>NZ_CEEDCQ010000001.1:0-4954948 GCF_979253565.1 Buttiauxella sp. AC038
TCGATCAGCATTCGGGGAAAATCGAATTTAACAGTTGGCCTGGTCATACCGAGTTTTCGGTTTACCTGCCTATTCGTAAGTAGAGGTCTTTATGCAACGAGGGATAGTCTGGGTCGTTGATGATGATAGCTCCATCCGTTGGGTGCTGGAACGTGCACTGACTGGGGCTGGTTTAAGCTGCACCACATTTGAGAGCGGCAATGAAGTTCTGAACGCTCTCGCAACCAAGACCCCGGACGTATTGTTATCTGATATCCGCATGCCAGGCATGGATGGTCTGGCACTGCTAAAGCAGATTAAACAGCGCCACCCGATGTTGCCGGTCATCATAATGACCGCTCATTCAGATCTTGAAGCAGCGGTGAGTGCTTATCAGCAAGGCGCTTTTGATTACCTGCCAAAACCATTTGATATTGATGAAGCGGTGGCACTTGTTGAGCGCGCTATCAGCCACTATCAGGAACAGCAGCAACCGCGCAATGTGCAGGTTAATGGGCCAACCACCGATATTATTGGTGAAGCGCCAGCTATGCAGGATGTATTTCGCATTATTGGCCGCCTCTCCCGTTCATCAATAAGTGTGTTGATTAACGGTGAGTCTGGTACCGGTAAAGAGTTGGTTGCACACGCTCTGCATCGCCATAGCCCACGAGTGAAATCACCTTTTATTGCGCTGAACATGGCCGCAATCCCGAAGGATTTGATTGAGTCTGAGCTGTTTGGTCACGAGAAAGGCGCGTTTACCGGTGCGAATCAAATTCGCCAGGGCCGTTTTGAGCAAGCCGACGGTGGCACACTTTTCCTCGATGAAATCGGTGATATGCCGTTGGATGTGCAGACTCGCTTGTTGCGCGTACTCGCTGATGGTCAGTTTTATCGCGTTGGCGGTTACGCACCGGTAAAAGTCGATGTGCGAATCATTGCCGCGACCCACCAGAACCTTGAGTTGCGCGTGCAGGAAGGGAAATTCCGTGAGGATTTATTCCATCGCCTGAACGTTATTCGCGTGCATTTGCCACCGCTGCGTGAACGCCGCGAAGATATTCCGCGTCTGGCTCGCCACTTCTTGCAAGATGCGGCCAAAGAACTGGGCGTGGAAGCGAAATTGCTGCACCCGGAAACAGAAAATGCGTTAACGCGCCTTGCCTGGCCTGGAAACGTGCGCCAACTGGAAAACACCTGTCGTTGGTTAACCGTGATGGCTGCGGGCCAGGAAGTGTTGATTCAGGATTTGCCTGCTGAGCTGTTCGAGACAACCATTCCCGATAGCCCAGCGCATTCTCAGTCAGACAGTTGGGCAACACTTCTGGCGCAATGGGCGGACCGCGCATTACGTTCCGGTCATCAGAACTTACTCTCTGAAGCTCAGCCTGAAATGGAGCGTACATTGCTAACAACAGCACTGCGACATACGCAGGGGCACAAGCAGGAAGCGGCTCGTTTACTTGGCTGGGGGCGAAATACCCTGACGCGTAAATTGAAAGAGTTGGGAATGGAGTAAAAAAAGGGATAAGTCAGCACCATCTGGCTCTTTCTGGTGGATGTCGCTTCGCTAATCCCCCTACGGATCGTGTAGGTCGGATTAGCGAAGCGACATCCGACACAGATCAGATAACGCGAGAGAACTGCTGCAACCGCGCCTTCTGACGCAAGTAACTATCAAAACACATGCAGATATTACGGATTAGCAGGCGACCTTTTGCCGTCACCTGAATGTGTTTTCCGTCGATATCCACCAGCCCATCTTTCGCCAGTGGTGACAGCAATTTCAGGTCTTCTGCGAAGTACTGTGCAAAATCCAAATCCCAAAGCTGCTCGATTTCCACAAAGCTAAGCTGGAAATTACAGATAAGCGCCTTGATCACGTCACGGCGAATGCAGTCATCACGGGTTAGCGCCAGACCTCGCCACAGCGCATCGCCTTGCTGATCAACCTGTTGATAGTAGGTTTTAAGCTCTTTCTGGTTCTGCGCATAGCAATCGCCAATCATGCTGATGGCAGAAACGCCCATCCCAAGCAAATCTGTATCGCCCTGCGTGGTATAGCCCTGGAAATTACGATGCAATTTCCCTTCACGCTGCGCGATCGCCAGTTCGTCATCTGGCCGGGCGAAGTGGTCCATACCAATAAACTGGTATCCGGCATGGGTCAGCGAGCCGATAGTTTCTTGCAGAATATCGAGTTTTTGCTGAGCGCTGGGTAAGTCTGCATCTTTGATTTTACGTTGTGCGGCAAACAGAGTCGGTAAGTGCGCATAGTTAAAAACGCTTAACCGATGCGGGCTCAGTTCTGCAACACGCTTGAGCGTGAAGGCAAAACTTTCTGGCGTCTGTTTTGGTAGGCCGTAAATCAAGTCGATATTGGTCGAGGTGAAACCGAGTTCACGCGCACGTTGAATCAGCGCAAAGATAAACTCTTCATCTTGCTCACGGTTAACCAGGCGCTGCACTTCTTTGTTGAAATCCTGCACCCCCATACTCAGGCGGGTAAACCCTTCCTGACGCAAATGGTCCAGCACATCGAGTTCAATTTCACGCGGATCAATTTCAATAGAGAGTTCAGCATCTTCGTTGAAACTGAAATGACCCCGTAGAAGCCCCATCAGACGGCTTATCTGCGTTTTACTGAGGTAAGTGGGTGTACCGCCGCCCCAATGCAGTTGACTGACGTGACGGCCCTTAAAGAGCGGTGCACGGTGGGCAATCTCTTGCTCCAGGGCATCGAGGTACTGATCGGCCTTATGCGTCTGGCGAGTCACGATTTTATTGCAGCCACAGAAGTAGCAAAGCTTGTGGCAGAACGGAATATGGACGTATAGCGAAAGCGGGCGCTCAGGATAACGAGCAACCGCTTCAAGAAATGCCGCCTCGCCGAAGCCTTCTGAGAACTCCAGCGCGGTAGGATAAGAGGTATAACGCGGCCCTGAATAATTATATTTCTGGATCAGGGCCAGATCCCAATCAATTAACTGCTCAGACATGCTTACTCCCTCCGGTGATGCCGCATTCGTTGACGGCGCAACGATTTTTGCAATCGCGACAACCGCCGTAGTTTAACGAATAACCACAGCAGATAACACACCAGAGGAATAACCACGCAAAGAACAGGTAATCCCATTGAGATTTACCGTTAGTCGGTGCCTTTGAGCAGACGCATCAAATCATCGCCTTTCTCTTTTTCTTCTTCATCTTCGTCATCTTCATAGGCGATGCCGAGTTCAGCCATCAGCGCATCGATGCGATCAAGCTTAGCGTTAACCCAAGCCTGCTCTTCTGCGTTGAGTGTTTCACCTTCTTCAAGACGCTCTAACAGCGCATCCAGGCGCTCATCGTTCTCCAGCAAATCCAGTTCAGCCTGTGGTGTTAGCATAGGTTTCTCGACTTTAGGTTTGTGCTGTTTAGGTTTTTTGACCTGGACTTCAGTTACGCCCAGGGCGATTGGTTTTTTGCTGCCAATGCGCGGATCTTTAGCCTGTGAGCTGCCACTTCCACTTTTTTCCTGCGTGCCACCGGTTGAACGGCTACCCGCTGCGTGCCCGCTGCGTTTTTTCTCACGCTTACGGTCACGTGCTTCACGATCGATCTCTTCACGTGTTTTGCGACGTGCTTTTGAAGGTTTAGAGCCAGGTGCTGCTGAGTTTTGTTGCTTCATAATAAATTATCTTGAGCCATTTTTATTCAGTATAGAATTGCGGCGGAATCTAGCAGAAAGCAAGCAAAGAAAAAAGGCGGCAGGTTAACCTGTCGCCTTTTTCTTGTCTTTGGACCCTTCATAAGTCACACAATCCCTGTTTGCACTCGACGCCCTGTCTTTCCCTTGCAAACAACTTCCGTGTAAATCCTTGTCCTTTTTAAACGTCTCCAGACGTTGCCTCCTGGCATTTTCCTGGTTCTTCGCCATCCTGACGATCCTGAACCCTCATCCTGAGTTGCTATCCTTGGTGGCTCTCCTTTGCCTGTGCCGCTTACTTTACTCTTACCCTTTGATTCTACAAGACGACTAATTGGGTTAAGTTATTAATGTAATCCATCGAATAACATCTAATGCATTGTTATATATATTCTTTTAATTATGTCTGCATCTAACAACACTGCGTTGTCTGTCATTATGAATGGTCAATGTCTTACAAACCAAGGGCGTATTTCTGTAATCCTGTAAGCCTTGCCCGAGAAACACGGCGTTTTCCCCATGTTCAGGTATAATCCTCCACAATGCTCATCCTGAGGGAGACAACCGTTTTGAAAAACTGGAATTACCAGCTGACCCACTTCGTGCTTAGCGCACCGGACATTCGCCATTTACCTTCTGATACCGGTATTGAGGTTGCTTTCGCAGGCCGCTCCAACGCAGGGAAATCCAGCGCATTAAATACGCTGACCAACCAGAAAGCCCTGGCGCGTACCAGTAAAACACCTGGCCGTACGCAGCTCATCAACCTGTTTGAAGTGGCTGAAGGCTTACGTGTGGTGGATTTACCGGGCTATGGCTACGCCGAAGTACCGGAAGAAGTAAAACTGAAATGGCAGCGCGCGCTTGGCGAGTATCTGCAAAAACGTAATAGCCTGAAGGGTTTAGTCGTGCTGATGGATATCCGTCATCCACTGAAAGACCTTGATCAGCAAATGATTAACTGGGCTGTTGCGAGCGGCATTCCAGTGATGCTGCTGTTAACCAAGGCCGATAAACTGGCGTCTGGCGCGCGTAAAGCACAGCTGAAAATGGTGCGCGAAGCGGTGGTAGATTTTGGCGGTGATATTCAGGTAGAAGCGTTTTCGTCACTGAAAAAGATCGGTGTCGATGTACTGCGTCATAAGCTTGATGGTTGGTATAACGATATCCCGCCAGCGACCGAAGAAGATGATGTAGAAGAAGACGACGAAACAGCTGGCGAATAAAAAGAGGCATGGGTTCGCCCGTGCTTTTCCTTATTTTCCTGACTTGCGCGCAATAAAAAACGCCCCAGTCATTACTGACTGGGGCGGCTAAAATATTCAGCCAAATCCGATTACGTGAAGTAAAAGGTCTGAAAGATAGAACATCTTACCTCTGTACCCTACGCAAATAACTCTACTCCTTTTTATTCGGTTGAAAAAGCATTTTTTGTAGTTTTTTTTCACCCTTTACACTCCGATATTGAAGCGTCATCACAAAAAGCTATGAGTTATGTTGCTTAGTTACATAAATCGCTTTATTTAGTGAGCTTCATCCCAATTTACGCCACTTCCGACTTCCACCAGCAATGGCACATCTAGCGTCATACTGCCTTCCATCAGTTCGTGGATTTTCTTCGATACCGCTTCCAGATCGTCCTGATGAACTTCAAACACCAGTTCATCGTGTACCTGCATGATCATTTTTACACGTGGCTTTTCTGCTTCCAGCCAGGCATCAACCGCAATCATTGCTCGTTTAATAATATCAGCCGCAGTTCCTTGCATCGGGGCATTGATCGCCGCACGTTCAGCTCCGGCACGGCGGGCTGCATTGCTGGAATTGATGTCCGGTAAATACAGGCGACGGCCATCCAGCGTTTCGACATAGCCTTTATCTTTCGCCTGAGTACGGGTGCGTTCCATATACTCCAGCACGCCCGGGTAGCGTTCGAAATAAAGATCCATATATTTCTGCGACTCTTTACGTGGGATGTTGAGTTGGCGTGACAAACCAAACGCACTCATACCGTAAATCAGGCCAAAGTTGATGGCCTTAGCGCTGCGGCGCTGTTCGCCTGAAACACTATCCAATGGCAGCCCAAACACTTCTGCGGCTGTCGCACGGTGAATATCTTTGCCTTCGGCAAAAGCAGTGAGCAGCCCTTTGTCGCGGGATAAATGTGCCATGATGCGCAATTCGATTTGCGAATAGTCGGCAGAAACGATCAGGTAATCTTTTGGCGCAATAAAAGCCTGGCGAATACGACGCCCTTCTTCATTACGCACCGGAATGTTTTGCAGGTTCGGTTCTGTGGAAGAAAGACGGCCGGTTGCCGCTACAGCCTGATGATAAGAGGTATGCACGCGCCCGGTTTTCGGGTTAATCATCAGTGGCAATTTATCGGTGTAAGTCGATTTCAGTTTTGCCAGGCCACGGTGCTCAAGAATAACTTTAGGCAGTGGGTAATCCAGAGCCAGTTCTTCCAGCACTTCCTCAGAAGTTGACGGTGCGCCACCCGGGGTTTTCTTCAGCGGCTTAATGCCCTGCTTTTCAAACAGAATAGTTTGCAGCTGCTTAGGAGAAGCCAGATTAAAGGCTTCGCCCGCGATTTCATGAGCCGTGATTTCCAGTTCAGCAAGACGTTTGGTGAGCTGCTCAGAATGTGTGTGCAGCACAGCCGGATCAATCTTCACGCCATTACGTTCAATGCGTGAAAGCACAGGCACCAGCGGCATCTCAATGTTTTTAAAGATGCTCAATGGCCCTTCGCGCTGCTCAAGTTTCGGCCACATTTTCAGGTGCAGCTGCAACGTAACATCCGCATCTTCTGCGGCGTAACGCCCCGCCTGTTCCAGATCTATTTGGTTAAAGGTCAGCTGCTTTTTACCCTTGCCGGCAATCTCTTCAAAAGTGATGGTTGTGTGCTTCAACCAGCGAGAAGACAAACTGTCCATATCATGGCGGCCCGCGACGCTATCAAGAATGTAGGACTCGAGCATGGTGTCGAACGCGATACCACGCAGTTCGATACCGTAGTTCTGCATAATGCCACGGTCATACTTGAGGTTCTGCCCAACTTTAAGAACGCTTTCGTCCTCAAGCAATGGCTTCAGCAGTTCAAGGGCACGCTCACGTGGGATCTGCACCGGAGCACCAATATAGTCATGCGCAACGGGGATGTAGCAGGCAACTCCGGGTTCAGTAGCAAATGAGAGGCCCACCAGGTTCGCACTGACGTTATCTAAACTGTCTGTTTCCGTATCAAAGGCAATAACCGGCGCTTTCTTCAGGCGGGCAATCCACTCCTCAAGGACGCTTTCTTCAAGAATGGTGACGTAGTTGTCATGCGAGAGTGCATTAGCTGGCTCTTCCGGTTCAACCTCGGCTTCAATCTCTACCGTTTTCGTGGATTGTGCCGCAGGTTTTGCACCCTTAGCTTGCATCCACTTGCCGGCTTCGACGTCCGTGATCCAGCGTTTAAATTCATATCGTTTGAACAAGTCGAGAAGCTCTTCATCTGCCGGCTGCTGGACTTCTAACTGTTCGCAGCCCAGCTCAAGCTCCACATCTGTTTTGATGGTGGCCAGCTTATAGGAGAGGTAAGCAAGGTCTTTGCTTTGCTCAAGCTTCGCGGCCATGGTCTTCGCACCACGGAACGTCAATTCTGCAATTTTCTCAGGGTTGGCATACAGCGTGTCCAGACCTCCTAAACCTTGCAGCAGCGCCTGTGCGGTTTTCTCACCCACACCTGGCACACCAGGGATGTTATCTGAGGAGTCGCCCATTAATGCCAGGAAATCGATGATAAGTTCTGGAGGAACGCCATATTTGGTACGGACTTCATCCGGGCCAAGAATGGTATTCGTCATGGTATTGATGAGCGTGACACCCGGCGTAACCAGTTGCGCCATGTCTTTATCGCCGGTACTAATCAGCACAGGGCGGCCAACACGTTCCGCCTCAAGTGCCAGAGTACCAATAACGTCATCGGCTTCCACGCCTGAAACAGCCAGCAGCGGCAAGCCCATAGCTTTAACCATTGCATGGAGTGGCTCAATTTGAGCACGCAGATCGTCAGGCATTGGCGGGCGGTGAGATTTGTAATGCTCAAACAGCTCGTCACGGAAGGTTTTGCCTTTAGCATCAAACACCACAGCGGCATGCGTCGGTTGATACTGCAACAACAGACTGCGCAGCATGTTCAACACACCGTACATTGCCCCGGTCGGTTCACCTTTGCTATTGGTCAGCGGTGGAAAGGCGTGATATGCACGATAGAGATAAGATGAGCCATCAACGAGGATAAGTGGGTTTTGCGCAATCTGAACCATAATGTTCCGTTCCGTGACTGGTTTTTTAGTTTATGGCTAAAGGATGCCATAGCCTGGCTGAAAACATGAACTTTTGAGGCAGATAAGGTGAAAAGTTTTGTTGATCTTCGAGATCGCCCTCAAGATCAATACTGTGGATAAGTTTGTGCATAATTCTTTAAGCAATTGATTACTTAATACAAAAGAAATCCAAACCCCAATAAATACCTTTATTTATCATGTCTTTATGTTTTGTCTATTCATTGAGAGGCGATTTCACGAATGATCTATAAATGTGGATATAAAAAATAACTATGTCTTAGCGCAATAATATCGGAACCTCATCACACACTGTTCTTTAATGAGCAGTTTTAGTTTCATCACCGACTAATGTTTTCTAATAAAATTTCCCCCTTATTATCCTTTCCCCAACAACTGACACTCTCTAACCAACTGAAAAATTTACTTATGACGAGATTATTCGCCGCAATAACGTTGATTCTGAGTGTCGCTCTTACCATTCTGGTAACTATTGCCTGCTCAGTACCCATTATTATCGCCGGCATCATTAAGCTGCTATTACCCGTTCCCGTCATCTGGCGCTCAATGTTTAGGGAAACAGTTCGACAAGCTGCTCAATGTGACGCTCTGCTATCCTGAAAACGCGCAAAGCCCGTTCTACGATATGTTAACCGGCAAAATGACACGGATCGTAGTGAGAGTTTCGCTTGTGCCGATTGCAGAGGATCTGCATGGAGACTATGTGAATGACAAAGGATTTAAACGACGCTTCCAGCAATGGCTGAATGCGGTGTGGCATGAGAAAGACGCTTTACTTACGAGTATCAAACAATAGAAGAAAGCCGGTCAATGACCGGCTTTTTTAATTACTTTTTCTCAACCAGGAACTTGGCCACATCAGCATACTGCTGGACGAATACGTCCATATTGCTGGTGTCCATTCCTTGTGGATTCAGTTGGTATTTACCATTGACGAAAATAGCCGGGACACCCTGCAATTGCAGGTCAGCTGCTGCTTTCTCTTGTTGAGCAACCAGAGATTTCACCACAAAGCTGTTCCATGCCGCATCGTATTCTTCTGCTTTAATGCCAGCATCAATGAACACTTTACGGATGTCCGCAACGTTTTGAACAGATTGGGTTTTCTGAACAGCTTCAAACATTGGAGCGGTGATTTTATCTTCCACGCCCAGTGCCAATGCAACAGCCCATGCCTGAGTCAGATCCTTGCCCAATGGGCCGAGGAACTCAACATGGTATTTAGTCATTTTGGTGCCTTCTGGGAGTTTTTTCTTCACGGTATCAGAAACATGAAGCACTTCTTCAAACTGGTAGCAATGCGGGCAGTAGAAAGAGAAGAACTCTAAAACCTGTGGCTCACCAGCAACAGGTTTTTCCAGAGTCACGAACTCTTTGCCGTCAGTGAACTGCGCTGCAGACACGCTAAATGCCAGGACCATCCCCGCCAGCGCCAGCCAAATCTTTTTCATCATCAAATCTCTCCTGAATAAATACTGATTAATACATTGGCGTTAATGTTAGTGGTGGTTCACGTAGAACCCGAACCTGCTCTGTAAAAGTCGCAGTTTGTGTTCTCCAGTAATCTTCGTCGGTAAGCCACGGAAAATTTCTGGGGAAAGCAGGATCATCCCAGCGTCGAATTATCCACGCGAGATAATAGACCATACGCATCGCTCGTAAAGGTTCTATGAGCGAAATTTCATCTGAATTAAAGGGGGCAAACTCTTCATATGCCTCAATAATCATTTCCAACTGCATTCTCTGCTCAGCTTTATCGCCATTAAGCAGCATCCAGATATCCTGAATTGCCGGGCCATTGCGGGCATCATCGAGATCGACGAACAAAGGGCCGTCGCGCCAGAGAATGTTCCCAGGATGGCAGTCACCATGTAGACGCAATGGTTGGAAATCAGAATGCCAGTGAAGCTTAACTTCCTCGATTAGAGCATCTGTCGCTTTAAGGAAATTTTGCTTCAGGGCTGATGGAATGAGAGGCGTATGCTCAAACAGTGCGCGTGGCTCAAACAAATATTCACTCAAACCTATGTCAGGACGCGCTGCAAAGAGCTTGCGTCGCCCAGTTTGATGGATACGGCCAAGATAACGGCCAACCCATTCCATTTGATCGAGATTATCTGTTTCGTATTGTCTCCCACCTAAGCTGGGAAACACGGCGTACATAAAGCCTTGATGGCGCAGCAATGTCTGGCCGTTGAAATGCAGCGGTGCGGCTAGCGGAACCTCATCAGCTTGTAATTCTAATGCAAACTGATGCTCTTCTTCTATTTGCTCTGGGGACCAGCGATGAGGGCGATAAAACTTCACCACATAACGTTTACGATCCTCATCCTGAAACTGATAGACGCGGTTCTCAAAACTGTTTAATGGCGTCAAGCCGGAATCCACCCGTAAACCCTGTTCGAAAAGGGCATCCATGATGGTATCCGGATGTAGTGTTTGGAAATTGAAAGCGCTGTCTGTCATCCAGCCAACCAACTGTAAATGCGAATAGTTGAGGATAACATTTCGCAGCCATTTAGGTGGGCTGGCTTACAAGCTTTTACTCTTTAATTACGCCGCGAGCACGCAGTAATGCTGTCTTAAAATCTTCTTCGTAGTCTTTCTGAATACCAGGAATAACAGCATCTTTCGAAGAATCACGCATTTTCAGATGATAGATAAGCACATCATCAGTGAGATCGGTTAATTCACCGGTATAACCTGACTCTTTGCTGAGTTTCTGCAAAAATTGAATCAAGTTGAGATCCGGCTCTTTCTGCCATGCGGGCTGAAGTAGCTCGAGCAGTTCGTTAAGGCGTTTACATTTCATGATTGTGCTCCATTCACATGAGAGATGTCACACGTTAGCAGGCTCAAACCCACATTAAAAGAGGCGATATAGGTGAGATGTTTAACAGAAGTTACTGGTGTGGTGTTGGCCGGTGGAAAAGCAACAAGGATGGGCGGTCAGGATAAGGGACTCATAAACCTTAATGGCCGGCCACTGTTTGAACACGTCATGAGTAAGCTAGCACCTCAGGTGGGTAATGTGGTGATCAGTGCTAACAGAAATATTGAAATATATCAGTCTTTTGGGGTTAATGTCCTAAGTGATACGCTCCCTGATTATCCAGGGCCGCTGGCTGGAATCTTGTCTGCAATGCAGCATCTGATTGGTGAATGGTTTCTGTTCTGTCCTTGCGATACGCCTAATATCCCGGACAATCTGGCATACAAACTGTGGATGCAAAAAGGTGAATCCAATGCAGTATGGGTGAACGATGGCGAGCGAGACCATCCAACCATTGCGCTTATACACCGTAAGTTAGTCACAGATCTTGAGCAATATTTGGCTGCTGGCGAGCGCAGAGTGATGATTTTTCTGCGTGAAGTCGGAGGGAAACCCATACTGTTTGCGAAGCAGATACAAAACTTCATCAACGTAAATACACCTGAAGATCTTATGCAATGGGAGAAACAATAGATGCTGCCATTGTTAGCGTTTGCTGCTTGTAGTGGGACGGGGAAAACCACGCTGTTGAAGCGAGTAATTCCTTTATTGAATGAACGAGGTATTCGTCCTGGGCTGATTAAACATACGCATCACGATATGGACGTAGATAAGCCTGGAAAAGATAGTTATGAACTACGCAAGGCTGGAGCGGCGCAAACCATTGTTGCGAGCCAAAAGCGCTGGGCACTCATGACTGAAACACCTGATGAGAACCAGTTAGATCTTTACTACCTTGCCAGCCGAATGGATGAATCATCACTGGATGTGATACTGGTCGAGGGTTTTAAGCATGAATCAGTACCCAAGATACTGCTTTATAGAGAGGGTACTTCTCTGAATGCTGGCGATTTAGCGATCGATAGCCATGTCATTGCCATCGCCAGTGATGTAAATCTGCACACATTACTCCCTATCCTGGACATTAATCACCCGGAACAAGTCGCTGATTTCATCGTTAACTGGTTGAAAAAATAGAAATCTAAGAAACAAACTGAGAAAAGTAGGCAGGAATTTCATAAATCGCATAAAACAAAAAAGCCCCATGCTTTCGCATGAGGCTTGTTTGTTTATTTGGAGCCTGGCAGTTCCCTACTCTCGCATGGGGAGACCCCACACTACCATCGGCGCTACGGCGTTTCACTTCTGAGTTCGGCATGGGGTCAGGTGGGACCACCGCGCTAGTGCCGCCAGGCATATTCTGTTTCATCAACCGTCATGCTTTCACATAACCATCGACTTAAAATCTCGGTTCAAGCTGAAAATCAAATGCTTAGTCTCTCAACCAAAACACCTTCGGTGTTGTAAGGTTAAGCCTCACGGATCATTAGTACTGGTTAGCTCAACGTATCGCTACGCTTACACACCCAGCCTATCAACGTCGTAGTCTTCAACGTTCCTTCAGGGGAATCAAGTTCCCAGGGAGAATTCATCTCGGGGCAAGTTTCGCGCTTAGATGCTTTCAGCGCTTATCTTTTCCGCATTTAGCTACCGGGCAATGCCATTGGCATGACAACCCGAACACCAGTGATGCGTCCACTCCGGTCCTCTCGTACTAGGAGCAGCCCCCTCAATTCTCCAGCGCCCACGGCAGATAGGGACCGAACTGTCTCACGACGTTCTAAACCCAGCTCGCGTACCACTTTAAATGGCGAACAGCCATACCCTTGGGACCTACTTCAGCCCCAGGATGTGATGAGCCGACATCGAGGTGCCAAACACCGCCGTCGATATGAACTCTTGGGCGGTATCAGCCTGTTATCCCCGGAGTACCTTTTATCCGTTGAGCGATGGCCCTTCCATTCAGAACCACCGGATCACTAAGACCTGCTTTCGCACCTGCTCGAGCCGTCACTCTCGCAGTCAAGCTAGCTTATGCCTTTGCACTAACCTCACGATGTCCGACCGTGATTAGCTAACCTTCGTGCTCCTCCGTTACGCTTTAGGAGGAGACCGCCCCAGTCAAACTACCCACCAGACACTGTCCGCAACCCGGATTACGGGTCTACGTTAGAACACCAGCCATTAAAGGGTGGTATTTCAAGGTTGGCTCCACAAGAACTGGCGTCCTCGCTTCAAAGCCTCCCACCTATCCTACACATCAAGGACCAGTGTTCAGTGTCAAGCTATAGTAAAGGTTCACGGGGTCTTTCCGTCTTGCCGCGGGTACACTGCATCTTCACAGCGATTTCAATTTCACTGAGTCTCGGGTGGAGACAGCCTGGCCATCATTACGCCATTCGTGCAGGTCGGAACTTACCCGACAAGGAATTTCGCTACCTTAGGACCGTTATAGTTACGGCCGCCGTTTACCGGGGCTTCGATCAAGAGCTTCAGCTTGCGCTTAACCCCATCAATTAACCTTCCGGCACCGGGCAGGCGTCACACCGTATACGTCCACTTTCGTGTTTGCACAGTGCTGTGTTTTTAATAAACAGTTGCAGCCAGCTGGTATCTTCGACTGCCTTCAGCTCCATCCGCGAGGGACTTCACCTACCGACAGCGTGCCTTCTCCCGAAGTTACGGCACCATTTTGCCTAGTTCCTTCACCCGAGTTCTCTCAAGCGCCTTGGTATTCTCTACCTGACCACCTGTGTCGGTTTGGGGTACGATTTGATGTGACCTGATGCTTAGAGGCTTTTCCTGGAAGTGCGGCATTTGTTACTTCAGCACCGTAGTGCCTCGTCATCACACCTCAGCGTTAGATAAGAGTCCGGATTTACCTAAACTCTCCGCCTACATGCTTAAACCGGGACAACCGTCGCCCGGCTAACATAGCCCTCTCCGTCCCCCCTTCGCAGTCACACCGAGTACAGGAATATTAACCTGTTTCCCATCGACTACGCCTTTCGGCCTCGCCTTAGGGGTCGACTCACCCTGCCCCGATTAACGTTGGACAGGAACCCTTGGTCTTCCGGCGAGCGGGTTTTTCACCCGCTTTATCGTTACTTATGTCAGCATTCGCACTTCTGATACCTCCACCTACCCTCACAGGTAAGCTTCGACGGCTTACAGAACGCTCCCCTACCCAACAACGCATAAGCGTCGCTGCCGCAGCTTCGGTGCATGGTTTAGCCCCGTTACATCTTCCGCGCAGGCCGACTCGACCAGTGAGCTATTACGCTTTCTTTAAATGATGGCTGCTTCTAAGCCAACATCCTGGCTGTCTGTGCCTTCCCACATCGTTTCCCACTTAACCATGACTTTGGGACCTTAGCTGGCGGTCTGGGTTGTTTCCCTCTTCACGACGGACGTTAGCACCCGCCGTGTGTCTCCCGTGATAACATTCTTCGGTATTCGTAGTTTGCATCGGGTTGGTAAGCCGGGATGGCCCCCTAGCCGAAACAGTGCTCTACCCCCGAAGATGAGTTCACGAGGCGCTACCTAAATAGCTTTCGGGGAGAACCAGCTATCTCCCGGTTTGATTGGCCTTTCACCCCCAGCCACAAGTCATCCGCTAATTTTTCAACATTAGTCGGTTCGGTCCTCCAGTTAGTGTTACCCAACCTTCAACCTGCCCATGGCTAGATCACCGGGTTTCGGGTCTATACCCTGCAACTTAACGCCCAGTTAAGACTCGGTTTCCCTGCGGCTCCCCTATACGGTTAACCTTGCTACAGAATATAAGTCGCTGACCCATTATACAAAAGGTACGCAGTCACCCCATAAAAGAGGCTCCCACTGCTTGTACGTACACGGTTTCAGGTTCTGTTTCACTCCCCTCGCCGGGGTTCTTTTCGCCTTTCCCTCACGGTACTTGTTCGCTATCGGTCAGTCAGGAGTATTTAGCCTTGGAGGATGGTCCCCCCATATTCAGACAGGATACCACGTGTCCCGCCCTACTCTTCGAGTTCACAGCAAGTGCATTTTTGTGTACGGGAGTATCACCCTGTACCCTGCGACTTTCCAGACGCTTCCACTAATGCACAAACTGATTCAGACTCTGGGCTGTTCCCCGTTCGCTCGCCGCTACTGGGGGAATCTCGGTTGATTTCTTTTCCTCGAGGTACTTAGATGTTTCAGTTCCCTCGGTTCGCTTCGTTAAGCTATGTATTCACTTAACGATAGTGCAACGAATTGCACTGGGTTTCCCCATTCGGAAATCGTCGGTTATAACGGTTCATATCACCTTACCGACGCTTATCGCAGATTAGCACGTCCTTCATCGCCTCTGACTGCCAGGGCATCCACCGTGTACGCTTAGTCGCTTAACCTCACAACCCGAAGATGTCTCGTAAGACACACTCGTATGTTGTGAAAATTTGAGAGACTCGAACACACTTCTATTCCTTTCTTATTACGGAGAAAGGAAACAGTGTGTCGTTTCAATTTTCAGCTTGTTCCGGATTTTTAAAGAGCAAATACTTCGCAGCATACTGTTACCAGCACACTTGGAAGTATTTCATTACATTCATCAGACAATCTGTGTGAGCACTACGCGGGTTTGTATCTTTTAGGTAAGGAGGTGATCCAACCGCAGGTTCCCCTACGGTTACCTTGTTACGACTTCACCCCAGTCATGAATCACAAAGTGGTAAGCGCCCTCCCGAAGGTTAAGCTACCTACTTCTTTTGCAACCCACTCCCATGGTGTGACGGGCGGTGTGTACAAGGCCCGGGAACGTATTCACCGTAGCATTCTGATCTACGATTACTAGCGATTCCGACTTCACGGAGTCGAGTTGCAGACTCCGATCCGGACTACGACGCACTTTATGAGGTCCGCTTGCTCTCGCGAGGTCGCTTCTCTTTGTATGCGCCATTGTAGCACGTGTGTAGCCCTACTCGTAAGGGCCATGATGACTTGACGTCATCCCCACCTTCCTCCAGTTTATCACTGGCAGTCTCCTTTGAGTTCCCGGCCGAACCGCTGGCAACAAAGGATAAGGGTTGCGCTCGTTGCGGGACTTAACCCAACATTTCACAACACGAGCTGACGACAGCCATGCAGCACCTGTCTCACAGTTCCCGAAGGCACTAAGGCATCTCTGCCGAATTCTGTGGATGTCAAGAGTAGGTAAGGTTCTTCGCGTTGCATCGAATTAAACCACATGCTCCACCGCTTGTGCGGGCCCCCGTCAATTCATTTGAGTTTTAACCTTGCGGCCGTACTCCCCAGGCGGTCGACTTAACGCGTTAGCTCCGGAAGCCACTCCTCAAGGGAACAACCTCCAAGTCGACATCGTTTACGGCGTGGACTACCAGGGTATCTAATCCTGTTTGCTCCCCACGCTTTCGCACCTGAGCGTCAGTCTTTGTCCAGGGGGCCGCCTTCGCCACCGGTATTCCTCCAGATCTCTACGCATTTCACCGCTACACCTGGA
The DNA here is from genome assembly GCF_979253565.1 of Buttiauxella sp. AC038. Taxonomy (NCBI): domain Bacteria; kingdom Pseudomonadati; phylum Pseudomonadota; class Gammaproteobacteria; order Enterobacterales; family Enterobacteriaceae; genus Buttiauxella; species Buttiauxella sp. AC038. The sequence continues at coordinate 16,341 of NZ_CEEDCQ010000001.1, forward strand.
ATTCTACCCCCCTCTACAAGACTCTAGCTTGCCAGTTTCGAATGCAGTTCCCAGGTTGAGCCCGGGGATTTCACATCCGACTTGACAAACCGCCTGCGTGCGCTTTACGCCCAGTAATTCCGATTAACGCTTGCACCCTCCGTATTACCGCGGCTGCTGGCACGGAGTTAGCCGGTGCTTCTTCTGCGAGTAACGTCAATCACTGCGGTTATTAACCACAATGCCTTCCTCCTCGCTGAAAGTACTTTACAACCCGAAGGCCTTCTTCATACACGCGGCATGGCTGCATCAGGCTTGCGCCCATTGTGCAATATTCCCCACTGCTGCCTCCCGTAGGAGTCTGGACCGTGTCTCAGTTCCAGTGTGGCTGGTCATCCTCTCAGACCAGCTAGGGATCGTCGCCTAGGTGAGCCATTACCTCACCTACTAGCTAATCCCATCTGGGCACATCTGATGGCAAGAGGCCCGAAGGTCCCCCTCTTTGGTCCGAAGACGTTATGCGGTATTAGCTACCGTTTCCAGTAGTTATCCCCCTCCATCAGGCAGTTTCCCAGACATTACTCACCCGTCCGCCGCTCGTCACCCAGGAGCAAGCTCCCTGTGCTACCGCTCGACTTGCATGTGTTAGGCCTGCCGCCAGCGTTCAATCTGAGCCATGATCAAACTCTTCAATTAAAAGCTTGATTTGCTTCAACTCGTGAAGCGGTGCTCAAAAATTAACTTTCGTAATAATTCAACTAAATGAATTACTGCTTGGTCACTCTTCAAGACTTGATATTTTTTTGATACCCGGAGGTATCTGAGATATCAATCCTGCGAGTGCCCACACAGATTGTCTGATAAATTGTTAAAGAGCAGTGAGTTAGGCGCTTTCGCTTGCTAACTCGAGGTGGCGTATATTACGCTTTCCTCTTTCAGAGTCAAGCGTTTATTTTCGCTTTTCGTCTGGCTGACAAGCCGGTTTGTAAGCCGTTGTGCCGTGTCAGTGGAGGCGCAGTATAGGGATTTTCTGGAAGCTGACAAGTGTTTATTGCAAATAGATTACCAAGCGTCTTTTTTTCGCCAAAAGCACTGCAAAACAGCAGTAACACGGGATATTTGCTGTTTTAAGCATCAGGAAAGGACACCTGGTGGCATACTACTAATAGAAACAACGCTAAAGGAATTGCATTTATGTCTCTCTCTGCACAACAACTCGCGGCACAAAAGAACCTTTCCTATGTTCTTGCGGAAAAACTAGCGCAACGCATTCTCCGCGGAGAGTACGAAGCTGGCAGTATATTGCCTGGTGAAATCGAATTGGGTGAGATCTTCGGTGTTAGCCGCACAGCGGTACGAGAAGCAGTAAAGACATTAACAGCAAAAGGAATGGTTCTACCTCGCCCGCGTATTGGTACTCGAGTTATGCCTCGCAGTTACTGGAACTTCCTTGATAAGGAGTTGCTCGCGTGGTGGATGACAGAGGAGAACTTTAATGATGTGGTGGATTACTTCCTTGTTATGCGTAATAGCCTGGAACCACAAGCCTGTGCCATGGCCGCTATTAATGGTACTCAAGAGCAGAAAGCCTTTCTCAACGAGATGATGGTAGAAATGGTAACGCTGAAAGGCTCGTTTGACCGCCAGCGCTGGATAGAAGTCGATATGGCTTACCATGAACAAATCTATGCAATGAGTGGTAACCCTTTCCTTTGTTCTTTCGCTAACTTATTCCGTTCTATTTATTACAATTACTTTACCGCAATAACAGATAACGAAGTTATTAAGCTCGATTTGCACCAGGCAATTGTGGATGCCATTACCCAGAGCGACAGCCAGGCCGCGTTAATTGCAGGTCAGGCATTGTTAAAAGAACCTCTCGCTCAAAGGTAAGGACACGCATTTTCCTGGTTGCCTTAAAACATCAGGATAAAAATGACCAAAACAGCTCGCAGTATGGCCGGGTTACCGTGGATTGCGGCAATGGCCTTCTTTATGCAGGCGCTGGATGCCACCATTCTAAACACCGCGTTGCCCGCCATCGCTCATAGTCTTGGACGATCACCGCTGGCAATGCAATCAGCGATTATTAGTTACACGCTTACCGTTGCAATGCTAATCCCTGTCAGCGGCTGGCTTGCCGACCGCTTTGGCACACGACGTGTGTTTATGTTCGCGGTGTCTCTCTTCACTCTTGGCTCGTTTGCCTGTGCAATGTCAAACTCACTTGGTGAGTTGGTTGTCTTCCGTGTGATACAGGGTATCGGCGGGGCGATGATGATGCCGGTCGCCCGCTTAGCATTACTGCGAGCCTATCCGCGCAGTGAACTCTTGCCTGTTTTAAACTTTGTAACCATGCCAGGGCTCGTCGGCCCAATTCTTGGCCCATTGCTCGGTGGCGTATTAGTTACCTGGGCAAGCTGGCACTGGATTTTCCTCATTAATATACCTATCGGTATTCTCGGGCTCATCTACGCGCGAAAATACATGCCAAACTTTACGACTCCCCGTCGTGGCTTTGATATGACTGGCTTCCTTCTCTTTGGATTAAGTCTGGTAATGATCTCAAGCGGGATGGAGTTATTCGGGGAGCGTATTGTTGCCAGCTATATCGGCATTCTGACGATTTTGGGTGGCCTTGTTCTGTTGGCAACTTATATATGGCATGCACGCCGACACCCCACGCCGCTTATCGCCCTTCCGATGTTTCGCACCAGAACCTTCTCTATAGGTATTGTCGGGAATCTAGCTTCGCGCCTGGGAACCGGTTGTGTACCGTTCCTTATGCCTTTAATGCTACAGGTTGGCTTTGGCTATTCGGCGTTGATCGCAGGCTGCATGATGGCACCGACTGCGATTGGTTCACTATTGGCAAAATCCACTGTGACGCAAGTATTGCGTAAGCTTGGTTACAGGAAAACTTTAGTGGGAGTGACACTGGTTATTGGTTTGCTGATTGGGCAATTCTCACTGCAGTCGCCAGGGATGGAAGTGTGGCTACTCATTTTGCCACTGTTTATTCTGGGGATGGCGATGTCCACGCAGTTCACCGCAATGAACACAATTACGCTTGCCGATCTTACCGATGAAAATGCCAGTAGCGGGAATAGCGTGTTGGCCGTGACGCAACAACTGGCAATTAGCCTTGGCGTCGCGGTAAGTGCAGCAGTACTTCGTCTATATGAGGGCATCGAGAGTATTAATACTGTCGAGCAGTTCCACTATACGTTCCTGACGATGGGGGCGGTGACGCTCGTTTCGGCTCTGGTGTTCTTACTGTTACGCCCGAAAGATGGGCGCAACATGATTAAACGCTAGGCTGAACCACGCACCACCAGCTCAGGCGTCAGAAACAGGCGCTGTTTATCCAACGTGGGTTGCGCCATTCGATGTATCAGGACATCAACGGCCAGCTCACCTAGCTCATCTTTAGGCTGATGAATAGTGGTAAGCGGTGGCGTCATATAGCGGGCAAGTTCGATATCGTCATAACCGACCACGGCCATATCTTGTGGAACCTTAAGCCCGGCCTGATACAGCGCGTGGTAAGCCCCGACCGCCATCGCATCGTTGCCAGTAAACACGGCGTGCGGTGGCTCTTCCAGTGCAAGCAGCGAGTTCATAGCAGTGAAACCGCCCTGAAACTCAAAGTCACCGATAATCTCAAAGCCTTCATGAATCTCAAGACCGGCGCGATTCATCGCTTTGCGATAACCCTCGAGGCGCAACCGCGCCGGCGTTTTATCCTGCGGCCCTGTAATGCAGGCGATGCGGGTATAACCTTTATCAATAAGATGTTGCGTCGCGGTCTCACCACCAAGCAGTGAGTTGTCCTGAATAACATCGCTCTCACCTTCAAAAGGTGCCCAATCCATCATCACTGTAGGAATAGAAGGGTAGCGGCTCATTATTTCTGGGGAAGGGAGATGCGTTTCGGTGCACAACAGCAAAAGCCCGTCGACACGCTTTTGCAGCAATGTCTCCAAATTGCGGTTCATGCGCTGCTCGTCGCCTTCGGTATTGCAAAGCACCAGACTGTATCCACGCTCAAAGCAGCTTCGCTCAACCCCTCGCACCAGTTCAGAATAAAACGGGTTACTACTGGCGGTGATTAACATACCAATAGTATGTGTTTGATTGAGCTTGAGGCTACGAGCTAAAGCAGAAGGCGCGTAGTTAAGTGTTTTAATTGCCGCATCAACTCGTTCACGAATGGCATCACTCACGAAACGGTCGTTATTAATGACGTGCGAAACCGTAGAAGTCGAAACCCCCGCCATTTTCGCAACGTCTTTCATGGTGGCCATGATTATCCTTGCAGCTGCAAAAACTCGTCGATTTCATGACGCCACGGCACTGAAGGCTGTGCGCCTTTACGCGTCACGGCAATAGCGGCGGCGGCATGGGCAAAACGTATTGCCTCGGCCATTGGTTTATCTTCCAGTAATGCTGTGACCAGCGCACCATTAAAGGTATCGCCCGCCGCAATGGTATCCACGGCTTTGACCTTAAAGCCTGCAACGCGTTGCCCTTTACCCTTTTCACTCAGCCAGACACCACGGCTACCGAGGGTAATAATGACGGTTTCAATGCCTTTAGCGTGAAGCGCCTGAGCCGCAACCGCCGCGTCGTCATCATTTTCGACGCGCACACCTGTCAGTTTTTCCGCTTCAGTTTCATTCGGAGTGATCATATCCACCAGCCCGAGCAGTTCGTCAGATAACTCACAGGCAGGTGCAGGGTTGAGGATCACTTGGGTATTGTTCTGATGAGCAATTTTAGCGGCCGCCAGTACGCTTTCCAGCGGTGACTCCAGCTGCATTAAAAGCGCTGATGCTTCAGCGATTTTTTGATGTTGTTGTGCGACAAGCGCAGGCGTTAATGCCCCATTCGCGCCGGCATGAATGCCAATCACGTTTTCACCGGCAGCGTTAACGAAGATCAGTGCCACACCTGTAGAGGCTTCTTTAATAGTACTGACAGGGGAGGTATCAATTTTGTCGCTTGCCAGTTGCTTGCAAACACGGCTTCCGGTGTCGTCATCGCCTACACAGGCAATAAAGGCAATGTCTGCGCCGCTGCGCCCGGCTGCGACAGCCTGGTTGGCACCTTTCCCACCGAACGCGACCTGGTACTCTTGCCCGGTAACGGTTTCACCCGGCGTCGGGAAATGTTCGAGATTAAGGATATGGTCAGCGTTAATACTGCCCAGCACGACGAGATTGCCTTTAGTTTTCATTTTTATCAGTCCAGTTAAGTGTGCCACCCCATTTCTGTAGTGGCACGATGCCCTGCTTTTCTATTGTTTTCTTATTTAGTAATCAGCTTCAGGTCAACCGGGATTTTGGAGTCGACTTTTTCGCCTTTCAATACTTTGTCGGCAGTTTCTACGCCGATGACACCAATCTGGTCAGCCATCTGAGCCACAGTGGCCCCCAGTTTGCCACCTTCAACAGCTTTCACCCCGTCTGCTGTGCCATCGAAGCCAACAACCAGAACATCGGATTTACCGGCAGTTTGCAGAGCACGCAACGCGCCCAGTGCCATTTCGTCGTTCTGAGCAAAGACCGCCTGCACATCAGGATGCGCAGTCAGCAGGTTTTGCATGACGTTCAGGCCCTTAGTACGGTCGAAGTCAGCAGGCTGGCTCGCCAGAACAGTAAACTTGTGCGCAGCAGTCGCTTGTTTGAAGCCTTCGCCACGTTCACGTGCAGCGGATGCACCAGCAATGCCCTGCAATTCGATAACTTTCGCGCCTTCACCCAGTTTCTTAGCGATGAAGTCACCCGCCATTTTCCCGCCGGCCACGTTATCAGAAGCAATGTGGCTGACCACAGTACCCTGATTCGCCATACGGTCGAGTGTAATCACAGGGATTTTAGCCTGGTTGGCCATTTTTACCGCATTACCTACCGCATCGGAATCAGTTGGATTGATAAGCATCAATTTAGTGCCGCGAACGGTTAGGTCCTGCACGTTCGCCAGTTCTTTCGCTGGGTTATTCTGGGAGTCCAACACAATCAGGTTATAGCCCAGTTTGTCTGCTTCTTTCTGTGCGCCGTCTTTCAGGGAAACGAAGAACGGGTTATTCAGCGTGGAAACAACCAGCGCGATGGTATCTTTAGCCATGGCGTTAGCGCTGACAGTGGCGCTCAGTGCAACAGCGGAAACCAGAGTAGCCAGTTTTTTCATATTCATAGTCAGATGTCCTGTAGGGTTATGATTGTTACTGCTTTTTGTTGTCCACCAGCACCGCCAGTAAAATAACCACTGCTTTGACGATCATCTGGTAATAAGAAGAAACACCTAATAAATTCAGCCCGTTATTGAGGAAGCCTAAGATCAGCGCCCCGATCAGCGTCCCAACAATTCGCCCTTTCCCGCCAGCGAGGCTTGTGCCGCCAAGAACCACTGCCGCGATGGCATCCAGTTCATAGCCCGTGCCCGCCGTCGGTTGTGCAGAAGAAAGACGCGCCACTTCGATGATCCCGGCCAAAGACGCCAGCAGACCGCAAAGTGAGTAAACGATAATTTTGACTTTATTAACGCTGATGCCGGACAGGCGCGTTGCCGCTTCGTTACCGCCCAGCGCATAGATATAACGCCCCAGGCGAGTGTGGTGCAGCATGTACCACGCAGCCAGGAAAACGATACCCATGATCCACACAGGCGTTGGGATCCCCAGTGGGCGACCAATACCAAACCAGCCAAACAGATCGGCGTTATCAGAAAACCCCATGTTTACCGGGCTGCCATTGGTGTAAACCATGGTCACGCCACGCAGTAAAAGCATCATCACCAGCGTGGCGATAAACGCCTGCACTCGGCCTTTCGCGACAATAATCCCCGTCACCGCACCGATAGCCGCGCCTAACGCCAACGCACCAGCAATAGCCACCAGCGCATTGACTTCTAAACCCACAATCGATGCCGCAACCGCACCGGTCAACGCCAGCAATGAACCGACGGACAGGTCGATCCCGGAAGTCAGAATCACCAGCGTCATCCCAACCGCCATAATGGCGTTCACAGAGGTTTGTTGCAGGATGTTGAACAGGTTATTGACGGTGAAAAAGTTCGGGCTAAGGCTCGACACAATCGCAATCAGTACCAGCAGAGCGATAAGGGATTTTTGTTCTAACAGCCACGCTTTAGTGAACCAGCGACGGCCAGGAATAGCTTGGGTACTCATTTTACAGACTCCTGATTCACGCGATTGAGCTTGCCGACGGCTGCCGCCATTAAGACTTCCTGAGTGGCTTCTTCACGGGTAAATTCCCCGCCCAGATGCCCCTCGTGCATCACCATGATTCGGTCACTCATACCGAGCACTTCCGGCATTTCGGACGAAACGAGAATGATGCTTAACCCATCGGCTTTGAACTGATTGATTAACTGATAAATTTCTTTCTTAGCGCCAACGTCAACGCCGCGTGTTGGCTCATCAAGAATCAGCACTTTCGGGCGCGTCATCAGGCCACGGGCAATCGCCACTTTTTGCTGATTGCCCCCTGAAAGCAGGCCGATTGGCTGCTCCATTGACGGGGTTTTCACGTTGAACAAACGGATAAAGTCCTGCACCGCTTGCTGTTCATCTTTATGCCGCAGGCTACCCACGTTATGGCTGAAGTAGCGCAGCGCAGTCAGCGACATGTTCTCTTTGACTGACATGCCGAGCACCAGCCCGTCACGCTTACGGTCTTCGGAGATATAAACGATGCCGTTTGCCAGGCCATCTTGCGGTGAGCGCGTCACCACTTCACGACCATCAAGCGCAACATAGCCGCCGGTACGCGGCAGTGCGCCATAAAGCACTTTCATTAATTCGGTACGGCCCGCGCCCATCAAACCGGCAACGCCGAGAATCTCGCCCTTGCGCAAAGTGAAGCTGACGTCATGCACGCCTGGCCCGGAAAGGTTGTCGACGCGCAAAAGGGTTTCGCCAGGTTGTTTATCCAGGCGAGGGTATTGATCCTCAAGTTTGCGGCCGACCATCATTTCGATAAGCGTATCTTCGGTCAGCGTCACCACTTCACGCTCGGCAATAAATTGCCCGTCGCGGAACACGGTCACGTCGTCGCAAATCTCGAAGATCTCTTTCATGCGGTGCGAGATATAGACGATGCCACGCCCCTGAGCTTTCAGCTCGCGAATAACGCGGAATAAAGAATCGGTTTCGGTATCGGTCAAAGCATCGGTTGGTTCGTCCATCACAATGACTTTCGACTCGAAACTCAGAACCTTGGCGATTTCGACCATCTGCTGATCGCCAATCGACAAATCACCCACCAGCTTCTGGCTGTTAAAGCGCAGGTTGAGCTTAGCGAGCAACTTATCCGCCTCGGCATACATCGTTTTCCAGTCGATTTTGCCAAAGCGGTTAACGTATTCACGGCCGAGAAAGATGTTTTCCGCGATGCTGAGCTGCGGGATCAGGTTCAGTTCCTGATGAATAATGCCGATGCCCGCTTCCTGTGAGGATTTCGGGCCATTAAAGGTGGTTTCTGTGCCAAGCCATAACAACGAACCCGCATCACGTTGATAGATGCCGGTCAGCACTTTCATCATGGTGGACTTGCCTGCGCCGTTTTCGCCCACCAGCGCCATCACGCGCCCGGCGTACACATTCAACGCGGCACCAGAAAGGGCTTTCACGCCCGGGAACGATTTATCGATCCCTTTTAATTGCAGTAACGGTTCCATGCCGGCCTCAGAAAGTTACGCCAGCACAAAGAATGATATTCGCATACGGGGAACACTCCCCGCTGCGAATAACCGCCTGGCTATCAGCGGTATGTTGTTTGAACTGCTCATGGCTAATGTAACGAATAGAAATGGAGTTTCCCTGGTGTTGTTGCAGTTGCTCGATGTGCTTGAGCAACGTTTCATGGAGTTGGGGATTATGTTGTTTAATTTCCGAAGCTAAGACTGCAGCTTCAACCTGCATCTCTTGCGTTACGACTTCAACGACCTGCATAAAACCCGGTACGCCGTGAGTCAGTGCCAAATCAATACGCGGTGTATTGCGAGGAATGGGCAACCCGGCATCGGCAATCACCAGCGTGTCGGTGTGGCCAAGACGGGAAATAACAGACGAGATATCAGCGTTGAGAACTGTGCCTTTCTTCATTTTCTTACTCCACTAGCGAAACGTTTCGCTGAGATGAAGTGTAGGAAATGTAGTGGTGGTAAAACAACCAGCAAGTTACAGAAGTGTGATCGGTATCGAAACGTTTCGCTGTCTTGTTTCACTACGGGGGAAATGAGAGCGTGCACAATCAAACAGGCAAAAAAAACGCCCCTTCGATTGAAGAGGCGTTAGCGTTATATCTCGACCTGAGTACCTAACTCGATAACCCGGTTCGGTGGGATTTCGAATTGGTCAGGCGCGCGCAAGGCGTTGCGTTGCAGCGCGAGGAACAGTTTGCCACGCAGGCGCAGATACCACGGGCGTTTACCGATGATCAGCGACTCATGCGACATAAAGAACGAAGTCTCCATCATTCGGCAGCTTAACCCTTCCAGGCCACAGCGGTGGAACACCTCTTCCACGTTTGGCGTTTCGCGCCAGCCGTAGCTTGCCACCACACGCCAGAAGGTAGGCGAAAGCTGCTCGATAGAAACACGGCGAACGTTATGCACATACGGTGCATCTTCAGTTCGCAGCGTCAGCAGCACCACACGCTCATGCAGCACTTTGTTGTGCTTGAGGTTGTGCAGCATGGCAAATGGAATCACGTTCAAGGCACGGGACATATAAACCGCAGTACCCGGCACACGTACCGGCGGCGATTTTTCCAGTGAGGCAATCATCGCTTCCAGAGAATTTCCGTGCTCATGCATACGGCGCAGCAGGCGGAAACGCTCGCTCTTCCAGGTCGTCATAATGATAAACATCACCAACGCCAGGCACAGTGGCAGCCAACCACCAGAGAAGATTTTGACCACGTTTGCCGAGAACAGTGGAATGTCGATGCAAAGGAAAGCAAAGCCCATCAGTAGCACGGCAATTTTGTTCCAGTGCCAGTTTTTGGTGGCAACGGTACAGCAGAGTATGGAAGTCAGTACCATCGTACCCGTAACAGCAATACCGTATGCCGCCGCCAGGTTGCTGGAGTGCTCGAAACTTACTATGACAATAACCACGGAGATATAGAGGAGCCAGTTAATTGCTGGCACATAAATCTGCCCGGATTCCATTTCCGAGGTGTGGATGATGCGCATTGGCGACAGGTAACCCAGGCGCACAGCCTGACGAGTCAATGAGAACACGCCAGAGATAACAGCCTGAGAAGCGATAACCGTAGCAAGCGTTGCCAGAATCATCAGCGGTATTAGCGCCCAGTCAGGAGCTAATAAGAAGAATGGGTTCTTTATAGCTTCCGGGGTTTTGAGCAGCAACGCACCCTGGCCGAAATAGTTAAGTACTAGTGACGGCAATACCACCGAGAACCACGCAATACGAATCGGTAACTTACCAAAGTGGCCCATATCCGCATATAACGCTTCAACCCCGGTAATAGAAAGCACTACAGCGCCGAGAGCAAAGAATGAAACTGTTTTGTATTCGATGAAGAAGTGCACCGCCCACGCAGGATTCAGCGCATGAAGCACTTCCGGGTTGGCAATAATACTGCGCGCACCCAAGACTGCCAGCACCAGGAACCAAAGCATCATAACCGGAGCAAACAGTTTGCCCACCAGACCAGTACCGTGTTTCTGAATCATAAACAGCAGAGTCAGTACAGCTATCGACAGTGGAACAATATAGGCGTCGAGCTGCGGCGCGGCTATCTCAAGCCCTTCAATGGCAGACATAACCGATATTGCCGGGGTGATGACTACCTCGCCATAGAAGAAGCTGCCGCCGATCAATCCCATGATCACCAGCACCGACGTCATTCTTGCCGAAGTATTACGCCCAGCCAAAGACATTAGCGTCAAAATACCGCCTTCACCGGCGTTATCAGCACGCATGACAAAAGTAAGATATTTAACAGAGACGACTAAGATCAATAACCAGAAAATTAAAGATAAAAAGCCAAATACGGCGTCACGTTCTACGCCAAACCCAAATTGACCAGACAGACATTCACGAAGGGTATAAAGCGGGCTAGTACCGATATCACCGTATACCACCCCAATTGCAGCCAGCGTTATCGCAGGCAATGATTGTTTATTATCAGCGCTCATAGACTAATCTTTTGTTGGAATCCTGAAAGCGTGTGCTTAGTCCCTTGGCCCACAAAAAGGCGCACAGTATGCACGATAATGAAGTAAATCGTACCCCTAAATACAACAGGCTTAACTTATGTCAGGGAAAAAAGAGCCGTTCATCAATCCATTAACGATAATATAGATGAACGATATACTCGCTGTACCCAATGAGTTTTATACCGCGTAAGGATGCAATGCTAATTATGGCTCAATCACATTTATTGGCTGAAAGAATTTCACGGCTTAGCCAGGCACTGGAAAAAGGATTGTTTGAACGCCAACACGCGGTGCGTCTTTGCCTGCTGGCAGCGCTAAGCGGAGAAAGTGTTTTCTTGCTTGGCCCTCCAGGTATAGCCAAGAGTTTGATTGCCCGCCGACTGAAGTTTGCATTCCAGCATGCGCGCGCTTTTGAATACCTGATGACGCGTTTCTCCACTCCAGAAGAGGTGTTTGGTCCGCTTTCCATTCAGGCTTTAAAAGATGAAGGCCGCTATGAACGTCTGACCGCGGGCTATTTGCCAGAAGCTGAGATCGTCTTTCTTGATGAAATCTGGAAGGCAGGTCCAGCAATTCTGAATACCCTGCTGACCGCAATAAATGAACGACGTTTCCGTAATGGGGCAAGTGAAGAAAAAATCCCAATGCGTTTGCTGGTAGCCGCTTCCAATGAACTCCCGGAAGCAGACAGCAGCCTGGAAGCGCTATATGACCGTATGCTGATTCGCCTGTGGCTCGACAAAGTGCAGGACAAAGGTAATTTCCGTTCCATGCTCACCAGTCAGCATGATGAGAACGACAACCCGGTTCCCGAAAGCTTGCAAGTCACTGACGATGAGTATTTCAAATGGCAGAAGGAAATTGGCACCGTTGTACTGCCAGAGAATGTATTTGAGCTGATCTTCACCTTACGCCAGCAACTCGATAATGCTTCAGGGGCACCTTATGTTTCTGACCGCCGCTGGAAGAAAGCCATTCGCCTGTTACAAGCCAGTGCCTTCTTTAGCGGCCGCAATGCTGTCGCCCCGATTGATTTGATCCTGCTAAAAGATTGCCTGTGGCATGACCATGCAGCGATGAATTTGATGCAGCAACAGTTGGAAATATTGATGACTGGGCACGCCTGGCAGCAATATGCGATGCTCAGTAAATTGGGTTCCATTATTCAGAACCGTATTCAATTACAGCAGCAACACAGTGACCGGGAAGCAATCACCGTAACCAAACAAGGCGGTATGTTTACCCGTCGTCCACAGTATCAGTTACCAGATTCACTGGCTGGCGAAACGCTGACGTTATTACTCCAGCAGCCGCTGAAACTACACGATATCGAAGTTATCCACGTCTCTATCTCCCGCGAAGCCTGTGCGCAGTGGCTAATAAAAGGCGGGGAGCTGCGTGGCAAGCTCAACGGTATTGGTTTTGCCCAAGTATTGAATATGGAAGTCGACGCAAGCCAGCATCTGGTTCTGCGCGATATAAGCCTGCAAGGTACGCGTCTGCTGCTTCCGGGCAAACAGCAAGAAGGGATGCCGGATGAGATCAAACAACAATTCGACTCTCTCGAAGCCACACTCCACCAGCAACACGAACGTTTTAACGATCAGCAAAAATGTTTGTTCATCCACAACGAATGGCTGGGGAAAATTGAAGCCAGCCTGCAAGACGTTGCGGAACAGATTAAACAGGCACGCCACTGATGTTAAGCGTTGAGGCTCTTGATGTGATCCTCGCGATTAGCGAAGGTGAGCTAATAGAAGGAATTATTGTCGCACTGTTGGCAGCACCTCAGTTGGCGGTGTTTTTTGAAAAATTCCCACGCATGAAAAACGCGGTAACTAAAGATATTCCTCGCTGGCGCGAATTGCTCAAAGCGCGATTACACGATACCAACGTGCCGCAAGAGCTAACTCTGGAAGTCATGTGTTATCAGGAGAGCCAACTGCTCACCACAAACCAACTATCCGCTAAGCTTCCGGATATCTTACGCCAGCTGGAAAGTCTTGATTCTCCATTCTTCGGGCAAGCCCAGAAGCTGGTGGCAGAAACACCTCGGCTGACACCCGCCCAACAAACGCTGTTTCTGCAACGCTGGCGTCTGAGCCTGGTGGTTCAGACCACATCACTTAACCAACAATTACTGGAAGACGAGCGTGACCAGTTGCTCGCTGAAGTGCAGCAGCGTCTGGCATTAAGCGGCCAGCTAGAACCGGTTTTAGTCGATAGCGATAACGCCGCAGGGCGCCTGTGGGATATGAGTGCCGGTTCGCTTAAGCGTGGGGATTATCAGCTCATCGTTCAGTACGGCGATTTTCTTGCCAGCCAGCCTGAATTGCTCAAACTGGCCGAACAGCTTGGCCGCTCTAAAGAAGCAAAAGCGGTACCGAAAAAAGATGCACCAACCGAAACCTGGCGCATGCTGGTGCGTGAACCAGCAACGGTGCCAGAACAGGTTGACGGGCTTCAGCGTAGCGATGACATTTTGCGGTTATTACCGCCAGAGTTGGCAACACTTGGCATTAGTGAGCTGGAATTTGAGTTTTATCGCCGGCTGGTGGAAAAGCAGCTGCTGACTTACCGGCTACATGGTGACTCCTGGCGCGAGAAAGTTGTCGAGCGCCCTGTCGTTCACCAGGATTTTGACGAGCAGCCCCGTGGGCCTTTCATTGTTTGCGTGGATACGTCAGGTTCAATGGGCGGTTTTAACGAACAATGTGCCAAAGCGTTTTGCCTCGCACTGATGCGCGTGGCGCTGGCCGATAACCGTCGCTGTTTCATCATGCTGTTTTCCAGTGAAGTGGTGCGTTACGAGGTGTGTGGTGCAGATGGTATTGAGCAAGCGATCCGTTTTCTGAGCCAGCGTTTTCGCGGCGGCACAGATATCGCCAGTTGTTTTCGTGCGATCGCAGAAAAAATGCAGGGAAGTGAATGGTTTGACGCCGATGCGGTAGTGATTTCTGACTTTATTGCTCAACGCCTGCCAGATGATGTGGTGACGCAAGTGAAGGATCTCCAGCGTAAACACCTGCATCGTTTTCATGCCGTCGCCATGTCCGGGCACGGCAAGCCCGGCATCATGCGCATATTCGATCATATCTGGCGCTTCGATACCGGGATGCGTAGCCGCCTGATTCGTCGCTGGCGGCGTTAATTCTTACAACAGTGACGCAACCTTAGCGTGGACTTCCGCAGGCCACACGCCGCACTGTACCTGGCCAATGTGTGGCTGTTGCAGCATCAGCATCACCAAACGAGACTGCCCGATGCCACCACCAATGGTTTGCGGCATTTCGCCTTTGAGCAGTGACTGGTGCCACTCAAGTTGCAGACGATCCTCATCACCGGTGGTTGCTAACTGATGTTGCAATGCTTGCGCATCCACACGGATCCCCATAGAAGAGAGTTCAAACGCATCTTCAAGCAGCGGGTTCCACACCATAATGTCACCGTTCAACCCTTTGAAATCGCCCTGGCTGGCGGTTGACCAGTCATCGTAATCTGGTGCACGAACATCATGGCGTTTTCCATCTGCCAGTTTGCCACCAATACCAATCAGGAACACCGCGCCCAACTCTTTCGCAATCGCACGCTCACGCCCTTTTGCATCAAGGTCCGGGAAGCGCTGTTGTAGTTCTTCGCTGTGAACAAAGTGGATTTGTTCTGGCAGGAAAGGCGTCAAACCGTACTGCTCGCTCACTGCGGCTTCCGTGGCTTTCATTGCCGCCCAGATGCTTTCTACAGTTTGCTTAAGCGTACCGAGATGACGTTCTCCTTCACCCATAACACGTTCCCAATCCCACTGATCGACGTACACAGAATGAATAGGAGTCAAACGGTCTTCATCGGGGCGAAGAGCTTTCATGTGCGTGTAAAGCCCTTCGCCCGCGCTGAAGTCGTGCTGGCCTAGTGTTTTTCTTTTCCATTTGGCCAGCGAATGCACCACTTCAAACTGCGCGTCAGGCAAGGTTTTCACCTTCACCTGCACCGCCTTTTCACAACCAGACAGATTGTCTTGAGTACCATCACCCACGCGGCTGAGAATCGGAGCCTGGACTTCCATCAGACCAAGCTTTTCTTCCAGTTGACGAGAGAAGTGGGACTTAACAAAACTAATCTGGCGTTGTTTAGCGATGTAGGCAGTTTTCATGGTTTTCTCTTTATTGTGTTGTTTTACTGACGATGATTAAGCAACAAAGTCGGCATAACATTCAATAATCAACAATAAAAAAGCCTTACTGGTTTTCAATCGACTAATTTAAGGCTATAAAATCTGAACTATCGTTACTAATCATAGGAAAAAGTGATGGATAATTATCAGATCGACAATCTCGATCGCGGCATCCTCGACGCTTTAATGGCAAATGCCCGTACTGCTTACGCAGAACTGGCTAAACAATTTAGTGTCAGCCCCGGCACGATTCACGTACGTGTAGAGAAGATGAAGCAGGCAGGGATCATTACCGGCGCACGCATCGATATCAGCCCTAAACAACTGGGTTACGACGTTTGCTGCTTTATCGGCATCATCTTGAAGAGTGCGAAGGACTACCCTTCGGCACTGGCAAAACTGGAAAGCCTCGAAGAAGTCACTGAGGCGTATTACACCACCGGCCACTACAGCATCTTTATTAAGGTGATGTGTCGATCTATCGATGCGCTTCAACAAGTACTTATCAACAAGATCCAAACAATTGATGAAATTCAGTCCACCGAAACACTGATCTCCCTCCAGAACCCGATCATGCGCACCATCAAGCCCTGACAGTTATTTTTAATACCCATATTATCCACAGGTAGATCGCAGGCCTTACACAGCGTACAATGCCCATCGTTTCGAAAAGGTGGGATCGCAATGACAGAAGTTACTCTGATTAGCGGCAGTACCCTGGGCAGTGCTGAATATGTCGCTGAACATTTAGCTGAAAAGCTCGATGAGGCGGGTTTTACGACCCAAACGCTGCATGGGCCACTGTTAGAAGATCTGCAAACCAGTGGAATTTGGCTGATTGTCTCTTCTACTCATGGGGCTGGGGATCTTCCTGAAAATCTGCAACCTCTCTTCGATGCTATAAATGAAGAACGTCCAGATCTGAGTTCTCTTCATTATGGTGCAATCGGAATTGGTAGTCGTGAATACGACACTTTTTGCGGCGCAATTGAAAAATTGGACACCCTTCTGACGGAGTGCGGAGCTAAAAGAGTGGGCTCTTTACTCAAAGTGAACATCCTTGATCACGATATTCCTGAGGATCCGGCTGAGATTTGGGTCGGATCATGGAAGAATTTACTCCTGGATTTGTAAAGATCTCACTTTTATCTGTGTATAAGTATGCTTAAAACCTTGGGTTAAGCAGTAGTTATCCCAATAACAACTCCTGTTCACTTTTTGAGGTGTGCATAAGTACCTGTTTTGATCCCAGCTTATACTGCGTAGGATCACCGATCATTCACAGCTAACGATCCTTCTTAATCGCTTGATCTCTTTACCATAAAAGCGCTTATCCACAGAACATGCCGATCCTAATAAGAGATCATAATAAAGAGATCTTTAAATAAAAAAGATCTTCTTTTAATTACCGGGGATCCCAAGGCTTTCTCGAAAGGCTAAAGTTAAGTAGAATCGCCAACCCCGGGAATCAGTCATCCCCCATTTGCAAAACCGTGAGGCAGTACCATGTTTTATCCAGATCCTTTTGACGTCATCATCATTGGCGGGGGTCATGCAGGCACCGAGGCTGCAATGGCTGCTGCACGGATGGGCCAACAAACCCTTCTTTTGACTCACAATATCGACACGTTAGGGCAAATGTCTTGTAACCCAGCGATCGGTGGTATTGGCAAGGGACATCTGGTTAAAGAAGTGGATGCTTTAGGCGGTTTGATGGCAAAAGCTATCGACCATGCCGGTATCCAGTTTAGGATACTAAACGCGAGTAAAGGCCCCGCAGTACGGGCTACTCGTGCTCAGGCAGACCGAGTGCTTTACCGCCAGGCGGTACGCACTGCGCTGGAAAACCAGCCCAATCTGATGATCTTCCAGCAGGCTGTTGAAGATCTGATTGTTGAGAACGATCGCGTTGTCGGTGCTGTCACGCAAATGGGCTTGAAGTTCCGCGCTAAATCCGTGGTACTGACTGTTGGTACATTCCTGGATGGCAAAATTCATATCGGACTGGATAACTACAGCGGTGGTCGTGCAGGCGATCCGCCATCCATTTCGCTTTCACGCCGTCTACGTGAACTGCCACTTCGTGTCAGTCGCCTGAAAACAGGCACACCTCCACGTATCGACGCACGCACTATCGATTTCAGCGTACTTGCTAAGCAGCATGGCGATAACCCAATGCCGGTGTTCTCGTTCATGGGAAATGTGAACCAGCATCCTGCGCAAGTACCGTGTTACATCACGTATACCAACGAAAAAACGCATGACGTTATTCGTAATAACCTCGATCGCAGCCCGATGTATGCAGGCGTTATCGAAGGGATTGGCCCGCGTTACTGCCCGTCAATCGAAGACAAAGTGATGCGTTTTGCTGATCGTAACCAGCACCAAATCTTCCTTGAGCCTGAAGGGCTAACCAGCAACGAAATCTACCCGAACGGTATCTCCACCAGCCTGCCGTTTGATGTTCAGATGCAGATCGTCCGTTCGATGGAAGGCATGGAAAATGCGAAGATCGTCCGTCCTGGCTATGCCATTGAATATGACTTCTTCGATCCTCGCGATCTGAAACCAACGCTGGAAAGTAAATATATCCAGGGTCTGTTCTTTGCTGGCCAAATCAACGGCACTACCGGTTACGAAGAAGCTGCGGCGCAAGGCTTATTGGCTGGTTTGAACGCAGCACGCTTCTCTGCTGAGAAAGAGGGTTGGGCACCAGCTCGCTCCCAGGCATACCTTGGCGTACTGGTCGACGATCTTTGCACCCTGGGCACGAAAGAGCCGTACCGCATGTTCACCTCACGTGCTGAATACCGCTTGATGCTGCGTGAAGACAACGCCGATCTGCGTTTAACCGCCGTTGGCCGTGAAATGGGTCTGGTGGATGACGAACGTTGGGCACGCTTTAACGAAAAACTGGAAAGCATTGAGCTTGAGCGTCAGCGTCTGAAAGACATCTGGCTGCATCCTCATTCTGAGAGCGTTGAAGAAGTAAACGCTAAGCTAAGTGCTCCACTATCGCGTGAAGCAAATGGCGAAGATCTGCTGCGTCGTCCAGAAATGACCTATGCTGAGATGATGCAACTGTCAGTATTTGCGCCAGGCCTTCAAGATCCAGAGTCTGCTGAACAGGTAGAAATTCAGGTCAAATACGAAGGCTACATCGTTCGCCAGCAAGAAGAGATTGAAAAACAACAACGTAACGAAAATACGTTGCTTCCTGCAACGCTGGATTACAAGCAGGTGAGTGGTCTTTCTAACGAAGTGATCGCAAAGCTTAACGATCATAAACCAGTCTCAATTGGGCAGGCATCACGCATTTCAGGGGTAACCCCGGCGGCGATCTCCATTTTGCTTGTCTGGCTAAAAAAACAAGGCCTGCTACGCCGTAGCGCCTGAT
The DNA here is from genome assembly GCF_979253565.1 of Buttiauxella sp. AC038. Taxonomy (NCBI): domain Bacteria; kingdom Pseudomonadati; phylum Pseudomonadota; class Gammaproteobacteria; order Enterobacterales; family Enterobacteriaceae; genus Buttiauxella; species Buttiauxella sp. AC038. The sequence continues at coordinate 35,099 of NZ_CEEDCQ010000001.1, forward strand.
GAATACATTTCAGGGCCAGGATTTCCTGGCCTTTTTTTGATGGGTATAGACCACAGTGCTTAACAAACTCAATCGCCTGCTGGATAGCGCAGGCATTACGTTGCCAGAAAACCAAAAACAACAATTGGTTGGCTATGTTGAACTACTTCACAAATGGAACAAAGCATACAACCTGACTTCCGTGCGTCTTCCTGAAGACATGTTGGTGCGCCATATTCTGGATAGTATCGTTGTAGAGCCGTACTTGCAGGGCTCACGTTTTATCGATGTGGGGACAGGTCCAGGTTTACCAGGGATCCCGCTGGCGATCGTGCGCCCGGACTCACATTTCACGCTGCTCGACAGCCTCGGTAAGCGTGTGCGGTTCCTGCGCCAGGTTCAGCATGAGCTTCACCTTGATAACATTACGCCAGTGCAAAGCCGTGTAGAAGAGTTCCCGGCCGAGCCGCCTTTTGATGGGGTTATCAGCCGTGCTTTTGCCTCAATGACTGACATGGTGACCTGGTGTAAACATCTTCCAGCTGAGAATGGTCGCTTCTATGCTCTGAAGGGATTGCGCCCGGATGATGAAATTGCAGCCTTACCCGCAAGCTTCACGGTTGAAGACGTTATCCGTCTGCAGGTGCCAGAGCTTGATGGTGAACGCCATCTGGTGATGATTAAGCCAAACAAAAATTAATATTTATCAAAAAAAGGCGAAAAAGGATTGTTTCTTTTAGGTTAAAAAATCAAGAGAAAAAGCCTGAAACCTCTGGTTACATTCAACACTGGTTTAACTTTTCGTCATCACATTTTTAACGCGAAATGCAGAGTTAGGTTTAAAATTAGTTAAGCATGAAAATATAACCCTGCTAAATATTACGTAAGTATCAAATGCGGATAATTGTTAAAATATAAATAAAAATGTCAATGAAATGTTTTAATGATGTTTCAGGCTATTTTAAATAGAGTAGACAGTAATCAGCTTATTTATCAGACATCTGTGTTTCGCACTTAATGAGACAGACAAATGCATAATGGTTGTGACATGTTTGATTTGTGATCTTGTGCACGCTTTATTAGGCAGCTATTTCGATTGTTTGCCCTTTTAGGGAAAATAACCAGTATTTAGAAAAAGTTGAAAAATAACTGCGTTGGAAAATATTTAAACATTTGTTCACCTTTTTGCTACTTATTGTTTGAAATCACGGGGCCGCACCGTATAATTTGCTCGCTTTTTGAGGCTTGACTCAAAAGCGTAAAGGCAGTTTTATACCAGCGCGACATACCCCGAAGGGAGCAGGAGTTAGGATACGCCATGTCTGTGTCGCTATTGAGTAGAAACGTTGCTCGTAAGCTTCTGTTCCTTCAGCTTCTTGCAGTGATAGCAATTGGATTGCTGTTTTGCCTCAAAGACCCCGCGTGGGGTGCTTCTGCTTTTGGCGGAGGCCTGGCAGCCTGGTTGCCAAATGCTGTATTTATGAATTTTGCCTGGCGTCACCAAGTGCATACACCGTCAAAGGGCCGTCTGGCCTGGACCTTCGCTATTGGCGAAGTATTAAAGGTGATAGCGAGCTTTACCATATTGGTGGTGGCGTTAGCTGGTTTTAAGGCGGTATTGTTGCCGCTTATTGTGACGTGGGTTTCGGTGCTGGTTGTGCAGATACTCGCACCAGCTGTAATTAACAACAAAGGGTAAGAGGCATCATGTCTGCAGGAGAAATCTCTACACCGCAGGAGTATATAGGCCACCATCTGAATAACCTTCAGTTGGACCTGCGTACTTTCTCGCTGGTTGATCCGTATCACCCCCCAGCTACCTTCTGGACACTCAATATTGACTCCATGTTCTTCTCCGTGGTTCTGGGTTTCTTGTTCCTGGTGTTATTCCGCAAAGTAGCAAAAAACGCTACTAGTGGTGTCCCAGGTAAATTCCAGACAGCAGTTGAGTTGGTCATCGGCTTTGTTAATACCAGTGTCAAAGACATGTACCATGGCAAAAGCAAGGTCATTGCACCGCTTGCTCTGACGGTCTTTGTCTGGGTATTCCTGATGAACCTGATGGACCTGCTGCCAATCGATTTCCTGCCGTTTATCGGCGAGCATATCTTTGGCCTGCCAGCCCTGCGTGTGGTGCCGTCTGCGGACGTGAACATCACCCTGTCTATGGCGCTTGGCGTGTTTATCCTGATTCTTTTCTACAGCATCAAAATGAAAGGCATTGGCGGCTTCACGAAAGAGCTGACGCTGCAGCCGTTCAATCACTGGGCATTTATACCGTTCAACTTAATCCTTGAAGGTGTGAGCCTGCTGTCCAAGCCTATTTCTCTTGGTCTGCGACTGTTCGGCAACATGTATGCCGGTGAATTGATTTTCATTCTGATTGCTGGTCTGTTGCCGTGGTGGTCACAGTGGATTCTGAGTGTGCCTTGGGCCATTTTCCACATCCTGATCATTACGCTGCAAGCCTTCATTTTCATGGTTCTGACGATCGTCTATCTGTCGATGGCATCTGAAGAGCATTGATTTTACTTACCACTACTGCGTTTTAACTGAAACAAACTGGAGACTGTCATGGAAAACCTGAATATGGATCTGCTGTACATGGCTGCCGCTGTGATGATGGGTCTGGCGGCAATCGGTGCTGCGATCGGTATCGGCATCCTCGGGGGAAAATTCCTGGAAGGCGCAGCGCGTCAACCTGATCTGATTCCTTTGCTGCGTACTCAGTTCTTTATCGTTATGGGTCTGGTGGATGCTATCCCGATGATCGCTGTTGGTCTGGGTCTGTACGTGATGTTCGCCGTCGCGTAGTAAGCATTGCTTAATACACCAAGCAATATCAGAACGTTAACTAACAAAGAGGCATTGTGCTGTGAATCTTAACGCAACAATCCTCGGCCAGGCCATCGCGTTTGTCCTGTTTGTTCTGTTCTGCATGAAGTACGTATGGCCGCCAATCATGGCTGCCATCGAGAAGCGTCAACAAGAAATTGCTGACGGTCTCTCTTCTGCAGAACGTGCCAAAAAGGACCTTGACCTTGCACAGGCCAACGCGACCGACCAGCTGAAAAAAGCCAAAGGTGAAGCTCAGGTGATTATTGAGCAGGCGAACAAACGCCGTGCTCAGATCCTTGAAGAAGCTAAAACCGAGGCAGAGCAGGAACGTGACAAAATCGTTGCACAGGCTCAGGCAGAAATCGACGCAGAGCGTAAACGCGCTCGTGAAGAACTGCGTAAGCAAGTGGCTCTGCTGGCTATCGCCGGTGCCGAGAAGATCATTGAACGTTCCGTGGATGAAGCTGCTAACAGCGACATCGTTGATAAACTGGTCGCTGAACTGTAAGGAGGGAGGGGCTGATGTCTGAATTTGTAACTGTAGCTCGCCCCTACGCCAAAGCAGCTTTTGACTTTGCCGTCGAGCACCAAAGCGTTGATAACTGGCAGCATATGCTGGGTTTCGCCGCTGAGGTGTCTAAAAACGAACAAATAGCAGAGCTTCTTTCCGGCGCATTAGCTCCGGATACTCTCTCTGCGTCGTTTATCTCCATCTGTGGTGACCAGCTAGACGCCAATGGCCAGAACCTGATTAAGGTGATGGCTGAAAACGGGCGTCTGAAAGTTCTTCCTGATGTTCTTGAGCAATTCGTTCAACTGCGTGCAGCCCAAGAGGCTACTGTTGAAGTCGAAGTGACTTCTGCCAGCGCACTAAACGAAGACCAGCTTTCGAAAATCAGCGCCGCGATGGAAAAACGTCTGTCACGCAAAGTTAAGCTGAATTGCAAAATTGACAAGTCTGTAATGGCGGGTGTCATTATCCGCGCAGGTGATATGGTTATTGATGGTAGCGTACGCGGCCGTCTTGATCGCCTGACAGACGTCTTGCAGTCTTAAGGGGACTGGAGCATGCAACTGAATTCCACCGAAATCAGCGAACTGATCAAGCAGCGCATTGCTCAGTTCAGTGTTGTGAGCGAGGCTCACAACGAAGGTACAATCGTTTCTGTAAGTGACGGTATCATCCGCGTACACGGCCTGGCCGATGTAATGCAGGGTGAGATGATTTCCCTTCCGGGAAACCGTTACGCCATTGCACTGAACTTAGAGCGCGACTCTGTAGGTGCAGTAGTAATGGGTCCGTATGCTGACCTTGCCGAAGGCATGAAAGTTAAGTGTACTGGCCGTATTCTTGAAGTACCGGTAGGCCGTGGCCTGCTGGGTCGTGTGGTGAACACCCTGGGTGCACCTATCGATGGTAAAGGTCCGCTTGAGCATGACGGCTTTGCTGCCGTTGAAGCGATCGCACCAGGTGTAATCGAACGTCAATCCGTAGACCAGCCTGTACAGACTGGTTATAAGTCCGTCGATGCCATGATCCCAATCGGTCGTGGACAGCGTGAACTTATCATCGGTGACCGTCAGACAGGTAAAACTGCTCTGGCAATCGATGCCATCATCAACCAGCGTGATTCCGGCATCAAATGTATCTACGTTGCTATCGGCCAGAAAGCGTCCACTATCTCTAACGTGGTTCGTAAACTGGAAGAGCACGGCGCACTGGCTAACACTATCGTTGTTGTTGCAACTGCATCAGAATCTGCTGCACTGCAATACCTGGCACCGTACTCCGGTTGCGCGATGGGTGAATACTTCCGTGACCGTGGTGAAGATGCACTGATCATTTATGATGACCTGTCTAAACAGGCTGTTGCTTATCGTCAGATTTCCCTGCTGCTTCGCCGTCCACCAGGTCGTGAAGCTTACCCAGGCGACGTATTCTATCTCCACTCCCGTTTGCTGGAACGTGCTGCGCGTGTAAACGCTGATTACGTTGAAGCATTCACTAAGGGTGAAGTGAAAGGCAAAACAGGTTCCCTGACTGCGCTTCCGATTATCGAAACGCAAGCGGGTGACGTTTCCGCGTTCGTTCCGACCAACGTAATTTCTATTACCGATGGTCAGATCTTCCTGGAATCAACACTGTTTAACGCCGGTATTCGTCCTGCGGTTAACCCGGGTATCTCCGTATCTCGTGTTGGTGGTGCTGCTCAGACCAAGATCATGAAAAAACTGTCCGGTGGTATCCGTACCGCTCTGGCACAGTATCGTGAACTGGCTGCGTTCTCTCAGTTTGCATCAGATCTTGACGATGCGACCCGTAAGCAGTTGAGCCATGGTCAGAAAGTGACCGAGCTCCTGAAACAGAAACAATATGCGCCGATGTCTGTTGCGCAGCAGTCTCTGGTTCTGTTCGCTGCTGAACGTGGTTACCTCGAAGATGTGGAACTGGCTAAAATCGGTAGCTTCGAAGCCGCTCTGCTGGCTTACGTTGACCGTGACCATGCTCCACTGATGCAAGAAATCAACCAATCTGGTGGCTATAACGACGAAATCGAAGGCAAGCTGAAAGGCATCCTCGATTCCTTCAAAGCAACTCAGTCCTGGTAAAGTCTGGCGGCTTGTCTTAGGGCAAGCCGCAAGGCATTGAGGAGAAGCTCATGGCCGGCGCAAAAGAGATACGTAGTAAGATCGCAAGCGTCCAGAACACGCAGAAGATCACCAAAGCAATGGAAATGGTCGCCGCGTCCAAAATGCGTAAAACGCAGGAACGCATGGCTGCCAGCCGTCCTTACGCAGAAACTATGCGTAAAGTGATTGGCCACCTGGCTTTGGGTAATCTTGAATACAAACACCCTTACCTGGATGAACGCGAAGTCAAACGCGTGGGCTACCTGGTGGTGTCCACTGACCGTGGTCTGTGTGGTGGATTGAACACTAACCTGTTCAAAAAGCTGCTGGCTGACATGAAAGAGTGGTCCGATAAAGGCGTTCAAAGCGAAATCGCAATGATCGGCTCTAAAGGCGTCTCTTTCTTCAACTCTGTAGGCGGCAATATTGTTGCTCAGGTGACTGGTATGGGTGATAACCCTTCCCTGTCCGAGTTGATTGGCCCGGTGAAAGTGATGTTGCAGGCCTACGATGAAGGCCGTCTGGACAAGCTGTATGTTGTCAGCAACAAATTTATTAACACAATGTCTCAGGTTCCTACCCTTACCCAACTGCTGCCGTTACCGCCAGCAGAAGATGGTGAGCTGAAGAAGAAAACCTGGGATTATCTGTATGAACCTGATCCTAAAGCGCTGCTGGATACTTTGCTGCGTCGTTATGTGGAATCTCAGGTTTATCAGGGCGTCGTAGAAAACCTGGCCAGCGAGCAGGCCGCACGTATGGTGGCGATGAAAGCCGCTACCGACAATGGCGGCAGCCTGATTAAAGAGCTGCAGTTGGTTTACAACAAAGCTCGTCAGGCCAGCATTACTCAGGAACTCACCGAAATCGTCGGTGGCGCTTCCGCGGTATAACCAGGTTTACGTATTTAGAGGATTCGAGATGGCTACTGGAAAGATTATCCAGGTAATCGGCGCCGTGGTGGACGTCGAGTTCCCTCAGGATGCCGTACCAAAAGTGTACGACGCTCTTGAGGTTACAAATGGTAAAGACCGTCTGGTGCTGGAAGTTCAGCAACAGTTAGGTGGTGGCGTAGTTCGTACTATCGCCATGGGTACTTCTGATGGTTTGCGTCGTGGTCTGGAAGTTTCTAACCTCGATCACCCAATCGAAGTGCCGGTAGGTAAAGCAACTCTGGGTCGTATCATGAACGTCCTGGGCGAGCCTATCGACATGAAAGGCGATATCGGCGAAGAAGAGCGTTGGGCTATTCACCGTTCTGCTCCAAGCTACGAAGAACTGTCCAGCTCTCAAGACCTGCTGGAAACCGGCATTAAAGTAATGGACCTGATTTGCCCGTTCGCTAAGGGCGGTAAAGTGGGTCTGTTCGGTGGTGCGGGTGTTGGTAAAACTGTAAACATGATGGAGCTTATTCGTAACATCGCGATCGAGCACTCCGGTTACTCTGTGTTTGCAGGCGTGGGTGAGCGTACTCGTGAGGGTAACGACTTCTACCACGAAATGACCGACTCCAACGTTCTGGACAAAGTATCACTGGTTTATGGCCAGATGAACGAGCCACCAGGTAACCGTCTGCGCGTTGCGCTGACCGGTCTGACCATGGCTGAGAAGTTCCGTGACGAAGGTCGTGACGTTCTGCTGTTCGTTGATAACATTTACCGTTATACCCTGGCCGGTACAGAAGTATCTGCACTGCTGGGTCGTATGCCATCTGCGGTAGGTTACCAGCCAACTCTGGCAGAAGAGATGGGTGTTTTGCAGGAGCGTATTACCTCCACCAAAACTGGCTCAATCACTTCTGTTCAAGCGGTATACGTACCTGCGGATGACTTGACTGACCCATCTCCAGCAACCACCTTTGCTCACTTGGATGCAACCGTGGTACTGAGCCGTAACATCGCGTCTCTGGGTATCTACCCTGCGGTAGATCCACTGGATTCCACCAGCCGTCAGTTAGATCCACTGGTTGTTGGCCAGGAACACTACGACACCGCGCGTGGCGTGCAGTCTATTCTGCAACGTTACCAGGAACTGAAAGACATCATCGCCATTCTTGGTATGGATGAACTTTCTGAAGAAGATAAATTGGTTGTAGCACGTGCGCGTAAGATTCAGCGCTTCCTGTCTCAGCCATTCTTCGTAGCAGAAGTCTTTACCGGTTCTCCGGGCAAGTTTGTATCGCTGAAAGATACTATCCGTGGCTTTAAAGGCATCATGGACGGCGAATATGACCATCTGCCAGAGCAGGCGTTCTACATGGTTGGTACTATCGACGAAGCCGTTGAGAAAGCTAAAAAACTTTAACGCCTTAATCGGAGGGTGACATGGCAATGACTTATCACCTGGACGTCGTCAGCGCGGAGAGCCAAATGTTCTCCGGTCTGGTTGAGAAGATCCAGGTAACGGGTAGCGAAGGTGAGCTGGGGATTTATCCTGGCCACGCCCCGCTGCTCACCGCCATTAAGCCTGGTATGATCCGCATCGTTAAACAGCACGGACATGAAGAGTATATCTACTTGTCTGGTGGTGTGATGGAAGTGCAGCCTGGCACGGTAACCGTGCTGGCCGATACCGCAATTCGTGGTCAGGACCTCGACGAAGCTCGAGCCCTGGAAGCGAAGCGTAAAGCGGAAGAGCGCATCCATAGTTCCCACGGTGATGTGGACTACGCTCAGGCTTCTGCTGAACTGGCTAAGGCGATCGCGAAACTTCGCGTTATCGAGTTGACCAGAAAAGCGATGTAACTACCTGCTTGAAAAGACAAATGCCAGCCAGGTTTCCCTGACTGGCATTTTTTTCGTCTGAACTATTCTACTGCTTTGTCAGAAACTCACCTGTTTTGAATGAACCATCAGCATTACGTTGCAACGGGACTGGCAGCGTCAACGACTGATAATCTTTTATACTCAGCTGCTTACCTTCGCTGTTTACCGTTTTACCATCCCGAATGAAATAGTTGCTGCTATCTACATTTCCCGAGATAGCGTCATCATATTTTCCCTCAACGCTACGCAATGAAATGTTATCGGTGAACTTACCTTGAGTTTCCGCGCTGCCGTAAGGGCTTGGGCGGAAGATGTAGTTAAAGCGTTGGTTATCAACCGAAACGTTGTTAGCCACTACCAGCGCACCAGGGTTAAAGTTATCGGTAAAACCATCAAGGTGGTTATCAATCGCGATGCTGTTGTGGATTTCATGTGCGACAGGCTGCCCTTCCCCGCCCAGCTTGAAACCGTTGCTGGTGTTGTTACGGGCAATAGAGTTCTCGATCACCACAACGCCATTTGCACCGTCTTCAATCTTGTTGAACAGGTCATAGCCATCATCAATATTGTCGTGCGCATAGCATCCTTCAAGACGGTTGCCATCACCCACACGCATCTTCACCGCAAAGCCATCAGCATTGATTTTGCCCGGATCTTCATTACTGAAGGATTCGGCATTAACGACTTTGTTGTAGCTTGCCCACAACGGACGGCCTACATCAGCAGGAGATGAAATCTGGATGCCTGTGTCGTCATTTTTGTAGGCGATTACACTTTCGATAAGGTTATGGCTGCCCTGAACTCGTAAGCTCTTATCGGTGACTTCAATGCCTTTGACATGCCAGTAGTTACCATCCAAAGCCAGGCCGCGAATCACGACTTTGCCATCGGCCTCGAGGGTTTTCAGTTTGCCTTTTATGCCACTGTCAGCCGTCGAAATGGTAGTAAGTGGGTACTCACCGCTGCTTAAGATGATTTTTCCACCAGGAGAGATGAGGGAGATTGCGCTAGCCAAATCTAGTGGTGCGGATTTAGAACCATTGTTACTTGATGCACCATCTGGCGCTACGTAAAGCGTATTGCCTTCCATGTTTTTGACTTGCTCAACCATGAAGTTTTGGGTGACAGGGGTTTTGTCTTTACCGCTGGTTGGGGTAAAAGTCACGGTGAAACGTGCTTGCTCTTTAAGTGTGGTTGGCAGAGTGAACATCTCCCCGGCCTTGGCCACTTTTTCCTGACCGATCACAACTTCGTCTTGGCGTACGGTGAAATTGCCGTCATAGTTAGCGCGTGCCTGTACCACGTATTCGCTGGTTGTACTTTTTGCCGGAGAGGCAATTTGCATCACAACAGGCCATGCTTTCGGCACGAAAGACGCGGAAGCAACAGTATTTGCTGCACTCGTTTCTAATGACGCATCGCTAACAGTGATTTTGGCATTCCGGGAAGCAAAGAAACCGACGTAATACTTCTCTTTATCCTGGCTTGTGATGATATCGGCGCGTTTAACATTTTCAGAAACCCATGCGTCGCTTCCGGCTGGAGCCCAAGAAGTCACAAACCCATCATTGGTACGCTCGAGCTTCATGCGGAAAGTCGGTGCTTTACTCAGATCAATGGCTTCCTGGTAGCTTTTACGAGAAATAGTTGAGCCGGTATTTCCCCATGGCTGAGTAATACCATCACGAGCTATAGCTTGCATTTTTACTCGTGATGCGTCCTTTTTATCCTGCGTCATTATGGCATTCATCACCATATTGGAAGCCGCAGGAAACTCTTCGTAGCCTTCCTTCAGCGGCTCCTGGCGCGGATTGCCTAATACATCCCTTACCAGCATCCCGGCACCTTCCTGCGCGGCCGGTTTCGCACCATTTTCAGGGCCAAACTGATCGACGGTGACCGTTGCCTGTAAGACAAAATTCTCACTGGTGGGTAATGCGGTATAGAAGAACGTTAATCCATCGTGAGAGTTAGCAATTTTACCGCCACGGCTTTCGATGGTTATGGGTTTGGAAAGATCGGCGGAATCTGCAGTGGCCAGCTTTTTGCCGTCGATCGTTACGTTGTTCACACCCACTTTTTCAGGTAACACGTTAGATGAAAAGTTAATATCTGTTGATTGCCCAAAAGCAATTGCGTGCCAGATGGGTTGTTGCTGTGCGGTTGCTGGCAGGGATAAAGCCGCGCCACAAAGCGTAAGAGCCAGAGGTATTTTTGACGCCATCATTATTCTCCTTATAAATGTCCGTGCCATTATCTATAAAAATGAAATGACGTTTCTTTTATACTTGTCACAAAGGCTGATTTTTAAAACACTAACATTTCAAATATGTGGACTAGCTTTGTTTCTGACCGAAAAGAAGTCTTAATCCACAGAGATCTATGGCTTTTGTTATTTCAGAAGTACTTTTTCCGAGCTTATCCACCTACAATTGAGCACATGAGCAACTGAAAAGAGCATCAGAAGCCTGTTTTTTAGGCATCGCGTTTTTTGTTGCAAAATATGTAGAATTTTCAACGTGAAATCGTTTTACTTCCCTCTCAAATTAAAGTCAGGACGCGTATGTCAAACAATGCGATGAGCGTGGTTATCCTAGCCGCAGGCAAAGGAACCCGCATGTATTCAGACCTCCCGAAGGTGTTACATACTCTTGCCGGGAAACCGATGGTTCAACATGTTATTGATGCGGCTAATAATCTAGGCGCGCAGCGTGTACATCTGGTTTACGGCCATGGCGGCGATCTGCTCAAAAATAAACTCAGCGATAGCTCTCTTAATTGGGTATTGCAGGCTGAGCAGCTTGGTACCGGCCACGCCATGCAGCAGGCCGCACCTTTCTTTGCTGACGACGAAGACATTCTGATGCTCTACGGCGACGTGCCGCTGATTTCTGTTGAGTCTTTGCAACGTCTGCGTGATGCCAAACCGCAGGGCGGTATCGGTTTGCTGACCGTAAAACTCGACGATCCAACCGGCTATGGCCGTATCGCTCGTGAGAATGGCAAGGTCGTTGGCATTGTTGAGCATAAAGACGCGACTGATGAACAACGCAAAATTGACGAAATCAATACCGGGATCCTGGTCGCGAACGGCGCGGACCTGAAACGCTGGCTGGCGAAACTCGATAATAACAATGCTCAGGGTGAGTTCTATATCACCGACATTATCGCGCTGGCGCACCATGAAGGCCGTGCAATCACCGCCGTACATCCTGACCGCTTAAGTGAAGTGGAAGGCGTGAACAACCGCCTGCAACTATCACGCCTTGAGCGCGTCTACCAGAGTGAACAAGCAGATAAACTGCTGCTGGCAGGTGTGATGCTGCGCGATCCTGCTCGTTTCGACCTGCGTGGTGAACTGACGCATGGGCGTGATGTAGAAATTGATACTAATGTCATTATTGAAGGTTCGGTGACCCTGGGTCATCGCGTCAAAATTGGCACCGGCTGCGTTATCAAAAACAGCGTGATTGGCGATGACTGTGAAATCAGTCCGTACACCGTTGTAGAAGACTCAACCCTTGCTGCTGCTTGTTCTATCGGCCCGTTTGCGCGTTTGCGCCCTGGCGCAGAACTGGCAGAAGGCGCACACGTCGGCAACTTCGTGGAAATGAAAAAAGCGCGTCTGGGTAAAGGTTCGAAAGCGGGTCACCTGAGCTATTTGGGTGATGCTGAAATTGGCGACAACGTGAATATTGGCGCTGGTACCATCACCTGTAATTACGACGGTGCGAACAAATTCAAAACCATCATCGGTGATGATGTATTTGTTGGTTCCGATAGCCAACTGGTGGCGCCTGTGACCATTGCTCGCGGTGCAACAATTGGCGCGGGCACAACTGTCACTCGTAACGTTGGTGAAGACGAACTGGTTATCAGCCGCGTGAAGCAGACTCATATCCAGGGTTGGCTGCGTCCGGTTAAGAAAAAGTAATTTTGTATTTTCCTTCTCCCTGAATGGGAGAAGGCTGGGGTGAAGGTTGTTCTCGAAAATGACCCACCCCGCAGTACTACCAAAACTATAACCCCACTCTCTACAAGGCTCGGGGCCCCGGAAAACGGGATATTTACCCAAAGAATTTCGTGCAGCCAACGCATATGTAGTGCGAAAGGCGACGGGTAAAACAGGTCAGCGACAACACATGGCGTAATGCCATTATCAGGAATCTAATCTTATGTGTGGAATTGTTGGCGCGGTCGCGCAACGTGATATCGCTGAAATCCTTCTCGAAGGACTACGTCGTCTGGAATACCGTGGTTATGACTCTGCGGGCCTGGCAGTTGTTGACGAAAAAGGTCATATGACCCGTCTGCGCCGTCTGGGTAAAGTGAATAAGCTGGCTGAAGCCGCCGCGGAAACTGCGCTGCATGGTGGCACCGGTATTGCGCACACGCGTTGGGCGACTCACGGCGAACCATCAGAAGTTAACGCTCACCCGCATGTTTCCGAACATATTGTGGTGGTTCATAACGGTATCATCGAAAACTATGAACCGCTGCGTGAAGCTCTACAGGGTCGCGGTTACACCTTCGTTTCACAAACCGATACCGAAGTTATTGCTCACCTGGTTCACTGGGAACTGGAGCAAGGCGGTAGTCTGCGTGAAGCTGTGCTGCGTACTATCCCGCAACTGCGCGGCGCTTACGGCACCGTTATCATGGACACCCGTAACCCAGACGTGCTGCTGGCAGCTCGTTCAGGTAGCCCGATGGTTATCGGCCTGGGCATGGGTGAAAACTTTATCGCCTCCGACCAACTTGCTTTGCTGCCAGTCACCCGTCGCTTCATCTTCCTCGAAGAAGGTGATATTGCGGAAGTGACTCGTCGCTCTGTAACAGTATTCGATACCAAAGGTGAGCAGGTTAAACGCCCTGATATCGAATCCAGTCTGCAATATGACGCGGGCGACAAAGGTATTTATCGCCACTACATGCAGAAAGAGATCTACGAACAGCCGAACGCGATTAAAAATACCCTGACTGGCCGCATTAGTCATGGCGCTATCGATCTCTCTGAGCTTGGCCCGCAGGCCAATGAAATGTTGTCTCAGGTTGAGCACATTCAAATTGTCGCGTGTGGCACCTCCTACAACTCAGGCATGGTTTCGCGTTACTGGTTTGAATCACTGGCAGGTGTGCCTTGCGATGTCGAAATCGCATCTGAGTTCCGCTACCGTAAATCAGCGGTGCGTCGTAACAGCCTGATGATCACCCTTTCCCAGTCTGGCGAAACGGCAGATACCCTTGCAGCATTGCGATTGTCTAAAGAGCTGGGCTATTTGGGGTCGCTGGCAATCTGCAACGTGCCGGGTTCTTCTCTGGTGCGTGAGTCCGATCTGGCGCTGATGACCAACGCAGGCACTGAAATCGGTGTGGCATCTACCAAAGCGTTTACCACTCAGCTGACCGTCTTGCTGATGCTGGTGGCGAAACTGAGCCGCCTGAAAGGTGCTGATGCCTCTATTGAGCAAGACATTGTTCATGGTTTGCAGGCACTGCCAAGCCGTATCGAGCAGATGCTGTCCCAGGATAAACGCATTGAAGCATTGGCCGAAGATTTCTCTGACAAACATCATGCGCTCTTCTTAGGCCGTGGCGATCAGTACCCAATCGCAATGGAAGGCGCGCTGAAGCTCAAAGAGATTTCATATATTCACGCCGAAGCGTATGCGGCAGGCGAGCTGAAACACGGCCCGCTGGCGCTGATTGATGCAGATATGCCGGTTATTGTTGTGGCACCAAACAACGAATTACTTGAAAAGCTGAAATCGAATATCGAAGAAGTGCGCGCGCGTGGCGGCCATCTGTATGTATTTGCAGATAAAGATGCAGGGTTTGCCAGCAGCGACAACATGCACATCATTGAGATGCCGCATGTAGAAGAAGTTATTGCACCTATCTTCTATACCGTACCGTTGCAGTTGCTGTCTTATCACGTTGCGCTGATTAAAGGCACCGACGTTGACCAGCCACGAAATCTGGCGAAATCAGTGACGGTTGAATAAGCCGTTCTAAATAGACACGCAAAATAAAAAAGGCCGGTTGCGCTAAGCACAACCGGCCTTTTTACTGCTAAATCAATTCTCTTCCTGCGTCACCAGTTTTGGTTCTTCAGGGGATTTCAGCAGAACCCACAAGACAATCGCCCCGATTACGTCGAACACGGAAAGCACCGCGAACAACGGGCTGAAACCAACCGTGTCGGCCAGAGCACCCACAACCAGTGCAAACATGGTGCTGGCAGTCCAGGCTGCCATGCCGGTAAAACCGTTGGCGGTGGCGACTTCGTTGGAGTCGAACATATCAGAAGACAACGTGATAAGCGCACCAGACAATGACTGGTGGGCAAAGCCGCCAACGCACAACAGTGCGATCGCAACCATCGGGCTGCCAAACAAACCGACCATGCCTGGCAGAATCATCAGTGCAGCACCCATTGTGACCACCAACTTGCGGGATACCACGATATTCACGCCAAAAGCTTTCTGGAACATACCCGGCAGGTAACCACCAATGATGCAGCCGAAATCAGCGAACAGCATCGGGATCCAGGCAAACATAGCGATATCTTTGAGGTTAAAGCCGTAGGTGTGCACCATAAACAGCGGGATCCACGCGTTAAACGTCCCCCACGCAGGTTCAGCCAGGAAACGCGGTAATGCGATACCCCAAAACTTACGTTGTTTGAGCAGGCGGCCAATGCGGACTTTCTCAACCTTTGGTTTCTCAGGCTGCCCATCGGTTATATAGAGATACTCTTCCCGGGACAGTGATTTGGTTTTTGACGGGCGGTTATAGGTGAAATACCAACCAGCTGCCCATAGCACGCTGAAAACACCGACGATAATAAACGCCAGTCTCCAGTCTCTGATATAGATTGCCCATGCGACCAGTGGAGGAGCAATAACCGCGCCAATAGAGGAACCAACGTTGAAATAGCCCACTGCTACCGAACGTTCAGTATCCGGGAACCATTCAGTTACTGATTTCAAACCAGCAGGTATCATCGCACTTTCGGCGAAACCGCCGAGACCACGGAACATTGCCAGACCTTTCCAGCCGGTAGCAAATGACGCACCAATGCAGAACACGCCCCACATCAGGCCAAAAATGGTGTAACCCACTTTAGTGCCTAATGTATCAAGCAGATAGCCAGCAATAGGCTGTGCAATGGTGTAGCAGGCCGAAAATGTCGCAATAATGTAAGAATATTGCTGGGTGGTAATGTGCAGATCGCTCTGTAATGTTGGCGCTGCGGCAGAAATAGTATTTCGGGTTAAATAACAAAGAATGGTGCCTAATGTCACCAGTGACAGCATAAACCAGCGCTTGTGGCCTGTTTTGCGCATAACGAATCCCCGTTTTTCAAGCAATAAGTGGCCTGACCGCTGCAAGGCAGCAGGCAATTAAATAATTCAGAGGAGATAAAAATCAGCGGCGCTTCAGAAGACGTCGAGGATTCTGGTTTGGCCCATCCTGGACTTGTTTTTGTTATGTAGATCACACTATGTGTTGATAATGAACCTGTGTTTCACTTTTATTTGTGATTCATCTCAATTTTTTGTGTGTAATCTACCCCTAACGGGTAACGTATGTGACGTGCGTCACATTTCTTTAAGTGATGAGTAAATGGTGATTATGCAAAATATGAATGATACGCACCGCGAAATGCCCGCCGATTCACCCATACGAATTAATAAGTACATTAGCGATTGCGGTATCTGCTCCCGCCGTCAGGCCGATCATTACGTTGAGCAGGGCGAAGTGTTTATTAATGACAGGCAGGCGAGTTTTGGCGCTCAGGTATTTTCCGGGGATGTGGTGAAGCTAAACGGTCAGCTTATTGCACCACGTGATGACAACGATCTCGTGCTGATGGTTTTGAATAAGCCTGTAGGCATCATCACCACAATGGAAAAGAGTGTGCGCGATAACATCAGCGGTCTCATTCATAGCGACAAACGCGTTTCTCCTATCGGGCGTCTGGATAAAGATTCGCAGGGACTCATTTTACTGACCAACCATGGTGATGTAGTTAATAAAATTCTACGCGCTGGTAACAATCACGAAAAAGAGTATGTAGTCACCGTCAACAAACCGATATCTGACGAGTTTATTGTTGGGTTGAGCGCGGGTGTTCCGATACTGGGTACAGTAACCAAACCCTGCAAAGTGACGAAAGAATCTCCCCAAATATTTCGCATCACATTAGTTCAGGGGTTGAACCGTCAGATCCGCCGAATGTGTAAATATTTTGGCTATGAAGTCACCCGGCTTGAACGAATCCGTATCATGAATATCCATCTGGAAGGGTTGCCGTTAGGGGAATCACGCCATTTAACTGGCGAGGAAAAAAGCGAGTTATTGAAGCGGATTAAGCACTCAGAATCAGCAGTGTGACAGGTAGAAATATGCAGCAAAGCTGTCTGTCATAAAACTGTCATATTTAATACATTTAACTGTCACCAAACTGTCCTATTTTCTATCCTGCATCCACTAAACAACGATTTACGTTCACCTCTGCAGGAGACACTATGAAAGCTATGCGTACCACTGTCGCAACTGTTGTCGCCGCGACCTTATCCCTGACTGCTTTTGGCGCAAACGCCGCTGCAAGCCTGACTGGTGCCGGTGCAACATTCCCTGCGCCGGTGTATGCCAAATGGGCAGATACCTACAATAAATCAACTGGTAACAAAGTTAACTACCAGGGTATTGGCTCCTCCGGTGGCGTTAAACAAATCATTGCTAACACCGTGGATTTCGGTGCGTCTGATGCTCCTCTGGCTGAAGATAAACTGCAACAAGAAGGGCTGTTCCAGTTCCCGACTGTTATCGGCGGTGTCGTTCTGGCAGTTAACCTGCCTGGCGTGAAATCCGGTGAGCTGGTGCTCGACGGTAAAACTCTGGGTGACATCTACCTGGGCAAAATCAAAAAATGGGATGACGAAGCAATCGCTAAACTCAACCCAGGCATGAAACTGCCACAGCAGAATATCGCCGTTGTGCGTCGTGCTGACGGTTCCGGTACTTCCTTCGTATTCACCAGCTACCTGGCGAAAGTGAACGAAGAGTGGAAATCTAAAATCGGTGCAGGCTCAACGGTAAACTGGCCAACGGGTCTGGGCGGTAAAGGTAACGACGGTATCGCAGCCTTCGTTCAACGCCTGCCGGGTTCAATTGGTTATGTTGAATATGCTTACGCTAAGCAAAACAACCTCGCTTATACCAAACTGGTTTCAGCAGATGGTAAGCCAGTAGCACCTTCGGAAGAAAACTTTGCTAATGCAGCGAAGGGTGCGGACTGGAGCAAATCATTCGCTCAGGATCTGACTAACCAGAAAGGTGACGGCGCGTGGCCAATCACGTCCACCACTTTCATCCTGGTTCACAAAGAGCAGAAAAACCCAGAGCAAGGCGCTGAAGTGCTGAAGTTCTTCGATTGGGCATATAAAGACGGTGCTAAACAGGCAAGTGACCTGGATTACGCCGCTCTGCCAGACGCTGTGGTTGAGCAGGTTCGTGCTGCATGGAAGACCAACGTGAAAGACAGCTCCGGTAAGGCGCTGTACTAATTTTTTAAAGCTCGGGTGATAAAACCCGGTGTATAGAGTAACTTACGCCGGGTAAACCCAACACTACAAAGAGTAAGCTATGGCAGTAAGTAAGCCGGTGTTCAAAGCTCCTGGCAAACAAGGTGATGTCATTTTCAGTGCGCTGGTAAAACTGGCTGCGCTGATTGTGCTATTTCTGCTGGGTGGCATCATCATCTCCCTGATCATCTCCTCCTGGCCGAGTATCCAGAAGTTTGGTTTCTCATTCCTGTGGACTAAAGAGTGGGATGCTCCAAATGATATTTATGGTGCGCTGGTGCCGATTTACGGCACGCTGGTCACCTCGTTCATTGCGCTGTTAATTGCTGTACCGGTGAGTTTCGGTATCGCGCTGTTCCTGACAGAACTTGCACCAAACTGGTTGCGCCGCCCGCTGGGTATCGCCATCGAACTGCTGGCTGCAATCCCAAGTATCGTGTACGGCATGTGGGGCCTGTTTATCTTTGCTCCGCTGTTTGCGAAATACTTCCAGGAACCTGTCGGCAACGTGCTCTCTTCTGTGCCGATTGTTGGCGAGCTGTTCTCTGGCCCGGCATTCGGTATCGGTATTCTCGCCGCAGGCGTAATACTGGCCATTATGATCATTCCGTACATTGCAGCCGTTATGCGTGATGTATTTGAACAAACCCCTGTGATGATGAAAGAGTCGGCCTACGGCATTGGCTGCACCACATGGGAAGTTATCTGGCGCATCGTTTTACCGTTTACCAAAAACGGCGTGATTGGTGGTGTGATGTTGGGTCTGGGCCGTGCTCTGGGTGAAACCATGGCAGTGACCTTTATCATCGGTAACACCTACCAGCTCGACAACGCCTCGCTGTATATGCCGGGCAACAGTATTACTTCTGCACTGGCGAACGAATTTGCTGAAGCGGAATCTGGCCTGCACACCGCAGCGCTGATGGAGCTTGGCCTGATTCTGTTTGTGATCACCTTTATCGTACTGGCTATCTCTAAGTTCATGGTTATGCGTCTGGCGAAGAATGAAGGAGCGCGTTCATGACGACAATGGAAATGCAAAGCCGCGCGGCGCTCGCAGAATCACGCCGCAAAATGCAGGCACGTCGTCGGTTCAAAAACCGCATTGCTCTGACACTTTCAATGGGAACCATGGCGTTTGGCCTGTTCTGGTTGGTGTGGATACTATTCTCTACGGTG
The DNA here is from genome assembly GCF_979253565.1 of Buttiauxella sp. AC038. Classification (NCBI taxonomy): domain Bacteria; kingdom Pseudomonadati; phylum Pseudomonadota; class Gammaproteobacteria; order Enterobacterales; family Enterobacteriaceae; genus Buttiauxella; species Buttiauxella sp. AC038. Next base: position 54,084 of record NZ_CEEDCQ010000001.1, read on the forward strand.
ACTCGCGGTATCGATGGTATGTCGATTGCGCTGTTTACCGAAATGACACCACCGCCAAACACCGAAGGTGGTGGTTTAGCCAACGCCCTTGCGGGTAGCGGCCTGTTAATCCTGTGGGCGACCGTGTTTGGTACGCCGCTTGGCATCATGGCGGGTATCTACCTGGCGGAGTACGGACGTAAATCGTGGCTGGCAGAAGTGATTCGTTTTATTAACGACATCCTGCTTTCAGCCCCATCCATCGTCGTCGGCCTGTTTGTTTACACCATTGTTGTCGCGAAGATGCAGCACTTCTCTGGCTGGGCTGGTGTGATTGCACTGGCGCTGTTGCAGGTGCCAATCGTGATTCGTACTACGGAAAACATGCTGAAACTGGTGCCAGATAGCCTGCGCGAAGCGGCTTACGCTCTGGGCACGCCAAAGTGGAAGATGATTTCCGCAATTACATTGAAGGCTTCTGTTTCCGGGATTATTACCGGGGTATTGCTGGCGATTGCTCGTATCGCGGGTGAAACCGCCCCGCTGCTGTTCACGTCGCTCTCCAACCAGTTCTGGAGCACTGACATGATGCAGCCGATTGCCAACTTGCCAGTGACGATATTCAAATTTGCGATGAGCCCATTTGCCGAATGGCAACAGTTAGCCTGGGCTGGTGTTCTGATTATTACCCTTTGCGTACTGCTGCTAAATATTCTGGCGCGCGTGATTTTTGCAAAGAGTAAACACGGTTAAATTTTGCGGCGCGGCAAAGGCGGCGTCGGATGGAGATTAAGAAACAGATGAGTATGGTCGATACTACCCCAGACAAAATTCAGGTTCGTGATTTGAACTTCTATTACGGTAAGTTCCATGCCCTGAAAAACATCAATCTGGATATCGCTAAGAACCAGGTTACCGCGTTCATTGGCCCGTCAGGCTGTGGCAAATCCACCCTGCTGCGTACATTCAACAAAATGTACTCGCTCTACCCGGAGCAGCGTGCGGAAGGTGAGATTCTGCTGGATGGGGAAAACATCCTCACCCAGAGCCAGGATATCGCCCTGCTGCGTGCCAAAGTGGGCATGGTATTCCAGAAGCCGACGCCATTCCCAATGTCGATTTATGACAACATCGCGTTCGGCGTGCGCCTATTTGAGAAGCTGTCACGCAGCGACATGGACGAGCGTGTGCAGTGGGCTTTGACCAAAGCCGCATTGTGGAATGAAACCAAAGATAAATTACACCAGAGCGGATACAGTCTCTCCGGTGGCCAGCAGCAACGCCTGTGCATTGCACGCGGTATCGCGATTCGCCCGGAAGTGTTGTTGCTTGATGAGCCGTGTTCAGCCCTTGATCCCATTTCAACCGGTCGTATCGAGGAGCTTATCACCGAGCTTAAACAGGATTACACCGTGGTTATCGTGACGCACAACATGCAGCAGGCCGCGCGTTGCTCCGACCACACCGCGTTTATGTACCTGGGCGAGCTTATCGAATTTAGCGAAACCGACACGCTATTTACCACACCAGCTAAAAAGCAAACCGAAGATTACATTACTGGCCGCTACGGTTGATTTGGAGAAACAAATGGATAGCCTCAATCTCAACAAACACATTTCCGGCCAGTTTAACGCCGAGCTGGAATATATCCGCACTCAGGTTATGACCATGGGTGGGCTGGTGGAGCAACAGCTTTCTGATGCGATCACCGCCATGCACAATCAAGATGGCGAGCTGGCAAAGCGCGTTATCGAAGGCGACCAGAAAGTTAACATGATGGAAGTGGCAATCGATGAAGCCTGTGTGCGCATCATCGCTAAGCGCCAGCCAACCGCCAGCGACTTACGCCTGGTGATGGCTATCATCAAAACGATTTCTGAGCTGGAACGTATTGGCGATGTGGCAGATAAAATTTGCCGCACGGCACTGGAGAAATTCTCGCATCAACACCAGCCGCTGTTGGTGAGCCTGGAATCACTGGGCCGCCACACCGTGCAAATGCTGCATGACGTGCTGGATGCGTTTGCGCGTATGGATCTCGACGAAGCTGTGCGTATCTACCGCGAAGATAAGAAAGTTGACCAGGAATATGAAGGCATCGTGCGCCAGTTGATGACTTATATGATGGAAGACTCGCGCACTATTCCAAGTGTGCTGACCGCGTTGTTCTGCGCGCGTTCTATCGAGCGCATCGGCGACCGTTGCCAGAATATCTGCGAGTTCATCTTCTACTTCGTCAAAGGACAGGACTTCCGTCATGTCGGTGGCGACGAGCTGGATAAGCTGCTGGCGGGTAAAGACCCGAAAGAGTGAGATCTATGAGTGGGGAATCCCGCTCTGTGAATATCATATTTAGTAAGCCGGATGAGCATGATTGCTATCCGGCTTTCTTTTTTACTTCGTAATATCCCAGCCCCGCGCACGCCATAACTCCGGCAACTGCGCTAAATCGGTAAAGGTTGTCACTTTTGGGTGGTCAATCGGCTTGTTATGCGGGTCGGCGCAAAAATAGAAAACTTCCATGCCTGCGGCAATACCTGATTGTGCACCAGCCATTGAATCATCCACCAGCACGCAGTTTTTCACATCCACATTCATCGCGTTGGCGGCGTGGTACATAATGGCCGGGTCCGGTTTCCACGTCTGAATATCGTAGCCGCTAAACAGTTTGTCCGGGAAATGGTGGAGCATGCCGGTTTTGCCCAGCGACTGATGCATCTTGCTGACCGGGCCGTTGGAAACGATACACATCGGCACGGTGATTTTCTCGACTAACGCTGCTGCCCCTTCAATCTCAACCAGTTCGCTGTCGAACAGCCGAGAAACTTCCGCGCGATAAATCGGCTCCAGCTCCTCTTTTGGCAAGCTCACTCCATGTTGGGCATTTATCGTGTCGATTATCTCGTAGAGCTTGATCCCCTTGAAGGTCTTATGAACCTCATCGAGCGCAAGCTCGATGCCGTATTGCGCAAACATATGCACGTAGGCTTTGGAGCAAATAACCTCACTATCAACGAGCGTGCCATCGCAGTCGAAGAACACCGCATCTATCCGGGACATACCGCCTCCTTTTATTAAAGTGAACATGCATCTTACCCAATTTGCGCAATTTTTGCGGCACGCAATCGTTGCCGTATAAGAAAATGCAATGAAAAAAAATCTGTGTTGACCATCATGTTTTGTATTTTTTGGTATAGGATAGCGACGGATTTTCCCTCTCAATGTTCGGAATTAAGACTAATGAGCCAACCACAATCTACTCCGGCCGCAAATCCGGGGCTGCTCGAGCGCGTGTTTAAACTGCGCGAACACGGCACCACGGCCCGCACTGAAGTGATCGCCGGTCTTACGACCTTCCTGACGATGGTGTATATCGTTTTCGTCAACCCGCAGATCCTTGGCGCCGCTGGTATGGATACCCAGGCCGTTTTTGTCACCACCTGTTTGATTGCCGCATTAGGTAGCATCCTGATGGGTATTTTCGCCAACCTGCCAGTCGCACTGGCTCCGGCAATGGGCCTGAATGCGTTCTTCGCCTTTGTGGTTGTTGGCGCGATGGGGATCTCCTGGCAAATCGGGATGGGCGCCATTTTCTGGGGTGCCGTAGGTTTGCTGTTGCTGACCATTTTCCGCGTGCGTTACTGGATGATTGCTAATATTCCGGTGAGCTTGCGCATCGGTATCACCAGCGGTATTGGGCTATTCATCGGGATGATGGGCCTGAAAAATGCCGGTATTATCGTGGCTAATAAGGACACGCTGGTAACCATTGGTAACCTGACTTCGCACAGCGTACTGCTGGGCGCGCTGGGCTTCTTTATTATCGCCATCCTTGCCTCGCGTAATATTCACGCAGCCGTACTGGTTTCGATTGTGGTGACTACGCTACTGGGCTGGATGTTGGGCGATGTGCAATACCACGGCATTGTTTCTGCACCACCAAGCGTGTTGTCTGTTGTGGGTCAGGTTGATTTAGCCGGCTCCCTGAACATTGGTCTGGCGGGCGTTATCTTCTCCTTTATGCTGGTTAACTTGTTTGACTCATCCGGCACGCTGATTGGCGTAACAGATAAAGCAGGTCTTGCCGACGAAAAAGGGAAATTCCCACGCATGAAGCAAGCGCTGTACGTTGATAGCGTTTCATCTGTTGCGGGTGCGTTTATCGGGACTTCTTCCGTTACCGCGTATATCGAAAGCACTTCTGGTGTGTCTGTTGGCGGGCGTACTGGCCTGACGGCAGTTATCGTTGGTTTGCTGTTCTTGCTGGTGATCTTCCTGTCACCGCTGGCGGGTATGGTTCCGGCATATGCAGCAGCAGGTGCTCTGATTTACGTTGGTGTGTTGATGACATCCAGCCTGTCGCGTGTGAAATGGGATGACCTGACTGAAGCGGTTCCGGCGTTTATTACTGCCGTGATGATGCCATTTAGCTTCTCAATCACCGAAGGTATCGCACTCGGCTTCATCTCTTATTGCGTGATGAAACTCGGCACGGGCCGCTGGCGTGAAATCAGCCCATGCGTGATTGTTGTGGCGCTGTTGTTTGTGCTGAAAATCGTATTTATTGACTCACACTAATAGTGTTTTGTAGGGTGGATTAGCGTAAGCGACATCCACCATAATTTATGCCTGTTTTGTCGGATGTCGCTGCGCTATTCCGACCTACGTATGATTCTCTCTGCGATACCTGCCCGGCGGCTGATTAAACGTGCGCGTAAATATCCGCGTAAACGTCTGCTGCGAATCAAAACCATACTTCAGGCTAATATCGTAAACCTTGTTATCGGTATCGCGTAAATCACGTGCTGCCAGTAGCAATTTACGATCGCGGATATATTTCCCGAGACTCTCGCCTTTGTACTGCATAAACAAACGCTGCAAGTGCCACTTCGAATAACCCGCATGACTGGCAATATCATCAATGCGTAATGGCTGATGCAAATTGTCGTCAATCCACTGAACGATGGTGTCGATAACCTGAGCTGAAATTGTCATTTATCCCCCTGCGCGGTTCATTTACATGGCACCAGCAGACTCCCACCAGGCGCTAAATTGTTGGGCGTTGTCGTTCACCAATACAGGCTCACCCTGTTTCGGTGTTAACAGGCGAAAATCTTTATCCGCACTGGCTTGCGCAAGGCTTTTGTAGGGTGCATCCCAGGTGTGCTTAGCCAGTACAAAACGACCCGCATGGCCGGGAAGTACAGCGTGAGCATTCAAATCAACGGCAGCCTGCGCAGTCTCGTTCGGCATCATATGAATATTGTTCCAGTCTTCGTCGTACTGGCCGTTTTCCATGATGGCAAGATCAACCGAACCAAACTGTTCGCCGATAGCTTTGAAATGAGGCCCGTAGCCGGTATCGCCGCTGTAATAGACTTTATGGTCATTGGTGACGAACATAAAACTCGCCCATAGCGTCTGGTTGCTTTTCAGGCTGCGGCCTGAGAAGTGGCGAGCGGGTAAAACATGTACAGTCAGCGCATTCGAGACATTTACCGCCTGGTTCCAGTCTTTTTCATGAATGATGTCGCTATTTACTCCCCAGTAACGCAGATGCGAACCCACACCCAGTGGCGTAATCACCTGGCGGATTTTCGGTTTCAGCGCTTTGATGGTCGCGTAATCCAGATGATCGTAATGGTCATGGGAAATAATCAGCAGATCGATCACTGGCATCGACTCAGCCGTCCATGGGTAATCGCCGGGAAACGCTTTATTCAGAAATGAAAAAGGTGCCGCGTAACTACTGAATACCGGGTCGATAAGAATGCGTTTGCCAGCCAGTTGGATGTACCACGAGGAGTGGCCGAGCCAGACCATGGTGTCTTGTTCTATCGGTAGGTTCGCCAGATCGGTTTTCACTAATGGCAAAGGTTGCTGCGGGCGCGCATTTTCAATTTTGTTGGTTAAAAACTCCCACATCGCTGCCAGCTTACTTTTCTTGCCGGTATAGCCTTCGGTAGGAACCTGGTTACGAAATTGCCCGTCAACGTAATGGGCTGAACGCTCAACTAAACTTAAACCTTCCCCTTGCGGAGCCTGGCCAAACCCGGCATTCAGGACAAAAGGCAAACTGGCTGCTGTTGCAATCAACATAATTATTACCGCGTATAAGGAGAGACGTTTCATATCCAGGCCTGCATATTCCGTACCATCCACTGGTACAATGCTATTAAACTTGATAATGAGTGAGTAAGCACTCATTATAGGTGCGGTGTGATAACCGTCAAGATCATTTTCAATCGCTGACATTGCGCGTTGCAGTGCTGTAGCTTGCGTGATTCAATTTGTGTTTTGGTGTGAATGAGGAAAAACGTTGTGGCTCGTCCGAAGAGTGAAGATAAGAAACTAGCGATACTGGAAGCGGCGACCATCGCTATTGGCCAGGCGGGGATCGTTGCGTCTACTGCGCAGATTGCTCGTGCTGCCGGTGTGGCAGAAGGCACACTGTTTCGCTATTTTGCCACGAAGGACGATTTGCTCAACGAGCTGTACCTGCATTTGAAACAGGGCTTACTTTTTTCGATGCAGGAGAATCTGGACCGCACACTGAAAGACCCGAAAGAATATACCCGTTACATCTGGAATAGTTATATCGACTGGGCAATCCGCAACTCACAAGCCCACCGCGCGATTCGTCAATTAGCGGTGAGCGATAAGATAGGTGAAGAAACCAAGCAGAAAGTGGCAGAGATGTTCCCGGAAATGCATGAGATCTGCTCGCAGTCGATATTGAAAGCTTTTCAAAACGGCCCGTACCGAGCCTTTAGCGACGCGATGTTTTCATCACTGGCAGAAACGACTATGGAGTTCGCCAGCCGCGAACCGGAGCGTGCTGGCGATTATAAGGCACTCGGATTCGAGTCTATGTGGCGCGCCTTAGCGAATTAGCTTTTAACCCGCTTAATATAATCACCAAAAGCTGCCAGTTGCCCAGCCAGATGGTCGAGCGTGCTTTGATCGACCACTTCACTTGTTTGTGTATCGACTTTATTCTGAATCACGCCGCCCATAAATTCTGGCTTGTTCATCACCATCGCGTCGAGGAACACCAGAATCTGGCGTAGATGGTACTGACAACGCGCGCCGCCAATTGCGCCCATTGAACTGGTTTGAATCAGCACGGGCTTACCCGCCAGAGGCTGCTCAGGCAAACGAGATAGCCAGTCGATGGCATTCTTCAGCCCGCCCGGTACCGAGTAGTTATATTCCGGAGTGACAATCACCACACCGTCAGCGGCGCGAATTTGTTCAGCAATCGCTTCCACAGTTGATGGGAAACCCTCTTCTTGCTGCACATCGGCGTCATACAGGGGAATGTCTTTAATCGACGGTAACGCATCAACGCTCATTCCCGCAGGAGCGATTCCTGGCAAAGTACGAGCAACCATGGCATTGAATGAGCCATGACGTAGGCTACCTAATAGCGTAACTATCTTTAACGTGTCGGACATGAATACTCCTTGGTGTCAGTACGTTCGGAAACGATCAGTTTTGATATAACACTTTTTCTGACGACATGCTGGTTAAGCGAATAATGCTGCCATTAAGATCCCGATAGCGAGATTTTACATCTCCCAGACTATGCCAGTTCTGCGGAGCTTCAAATTCCCACAAACTGAGCTTTTCAATGGCGGGTGACACCACGCATCCCCAGATCAAGAGTCCTTCCACATCGCTGATCGCTTCAATTTCTGATTGGTCGCTAGCGCGTATTCGCCCAGCGCCCGGCAGAAGCTGCAAACTTTCTTCGCGGCCTGTCAGTTTAAAAGTGCTTTGATGCAATGTGCGTAGCTGTGCGCGGGCTTCATCTGGGTTTTTTGATTGTTTATCCAGATGGATTCATTACTGCGTAAAGTGGAGCCTGAAGCGACAGAGGGGAGATGCCCAAAAGACTGATTAATCTCAATATCTAATCCACAGCGGCCTTCGGTTGTTATCAGAACAGCGACATTGTTTCCGGCATAGGCAATGCTGAAGTCCATCAATGAAGGATCGGCAAAGTGTGGGCGTCCAGCAGCAGTGGCGACGATTCTCGGCAGTTGTTGAATGCCATAAAGCATATGTAGCAATTCAGCCAACAGACTGCGGGAGGCTAAAAATCGTGAGCGGCGGTGTTCTGGCATCTGGCGGGCGTGAGCATGACATTCGTCATTCAGCCGGCTTGAAAAGGGGTACTTTGGGTTGATCGTCCATCTTGCGAAATGCGTTGCCATTTGTCTCTCCTTGATACCAGGCAATGTACTCTGTTCTCGATTGTAGGTTTTTTAGCGGGGAAACGCACGGTCCACCATGGATAAAAAACGATCAAAACCTCAACAAATGATCAAGACCATGAATATTTTGATTTTAATTGTCTGCCAGCTCCGCCATTTTTAAATTTCGATAATTGCGTGGAGAAACGCCATTGATGCGCTTGAAGGCGGTACTAAATGCGCTTTCGGAGGCGTAACCGTATTGAAGCGCCAGCGTGGACACCGACAGCTCACTTTGACGAAGTGATTGCCCGGCTAAATACATGCGCCATTGCGTCAGGTAGGTCAATGGCGCGACACCAGCGATCGACTTGAAATACACTGCAAAACTGGTGCGCGACATCGCTGCGGCCTTTGCCAGTTCACTTAACTGCCAGTTTTGCGCCGGATCGTTGTGCATTAATGCTAGCGCAGGCTGGAGACGTTTATCGCTGACGGCTTTGAGCCAGTTACACGGTAGATCCGTGGTGGTTTGCAGATATTCACGCAAGATCTGCACAAACATCAATTGAGTGAGCTGCATCGAAACGACACTAAAACCGGGAAGGGGTTGAGAAACTTCTCGCACCAGTTGTTCAAGCAGCCACGATAAAACACCTGCTTGTTGCGAGGATGCTCGCACGTGGATTAACGTCGGCAGCACTTGTGCCAACAGCTTTCCGCTATCCGGATCAAGCTTAACGTGGCCGCCAAGCTGAATGCAGTCTTTGCCATCGCCAATGACTGCGGTTTTGTTGTGACTGCCGCTAAATAAGGCTTTGGCGTCTACCGGCTCGGTGATGCAATCGCTTGCCAGCACAAACGATGGCGTGGAAGAAAGCAAAAATACGTCGCCTTCTTCGACGTAAACCGGCGTTCTTTCACCTTCAAACATCAGAACGCAGCGCCCTTTCACCAGCGCAAAAAATTTAAGGTATTCAGGCTTTGGGAAGCGTATCGCCCAGTCGCCGCCTGCACTAAAACCTCCGGCAACGACCGGTTTTGCATCGGCCAGACGAAGAAAATCTGAAAACGGGTCGCTGTGCATTCTGAACTCCTGAGCATGTTTCGTGAATTTTAGCGCATTCATCGTTCTATTTCCTGCTCGTAAACTACAGCCTGATTTGTTTACTTCTTCCGAGGAATCACCGATGCGTTATATCAAACTAGGCAATACCGGATTAGATGTTTCACCTGTGGCAATCGGAGCAATGACTTACGGTGAACCAGGCCGTGGCCATCCTGTGTGGTCGCTGGATGAGGCGCAGAGTCGCCCGCTGATCAAACACGCGCTGGAAAGCGGAATTAACTTTTTTGATACCGCAAATCTGTATTCCCAGGGAAGCAGTGAAGAAATTCTTGGACGGGCATTAAAAGATTATGCCAACCGTGATGATGTGGTGATTGCAACCAAAATTCGCCACCCAATGCGCTCTGGGCCAAATGGCAAAGGGTTATCTCGTAAAGCGATCATGGCGGAAATCGACCATAGTTTGCGTCGATTAGGCACCGATTATGTCGATCTGTACTTAATCCACCGTATGGATAACTCCACGCCGCTCGAAGAAACCCTCGAAGCGCTGCACGACGTGGTGAAAGCCGGGAAAGTGCGTTATCTCGGGGCCTCTTCGATGCATGCCTGGGAATTTAGCAAAGCGCTGCATATGCAAAAAGCCAACGGCTGGGCGCGCTTCGTTACGATGCAAAACCACTACAACTTGCTGGCGCGGGAAGAAGAACGCGAAATGCTGCCGCTGTGCGCCGACGAAGGCGTGGGAACCATGGTCTGGAGTCCGCTGGCACGGGGTCGTCTGGCGCGTGGCTGGGATGATGCGAAAACGACCGAACGTTCAGGCAAAGATGGTTTTGCCGATATGCTCTATACCCAATTTACGAAGGAAAGTGATCGCCAAATCATTGATTGCGTTGGAGATATTGCCGCCGCCCGTGGCGTTTCTCGTGCGCAAATCGCCCTGGCGTGGTTGCGTAAAAACCCAGTGGTGACTGCTCCGCTGGTGGGCGCAAGCAGCATTCAGCAAATCGACGATGCGCTGGCATCACTGGATATCACGCTGACTGAAGATGAGCTTATGGTGCTCGAATCGCCGTACACACCGCGTTATGACTTCCAGGGGATTTCTGACGAAGCGCTACTGAACAGCATTATGGCAAGAATCCCGGGTTTTCAATTGCCGTAACGATCAAAAAAATCCCGCAAAGCCATGAGCTTTGCGGGATGAATGAAAAGTGAGCGCACGCTTACTTTTTAGATTACTTACCGATACAGAAGCTGGAGAAAATGCGGCCAAGCAAATCGTCAGAGGTAAATTCACCGGTGATTTCGCTCAGGCTCTGCTGAGAAAGACGTAGCTCTTCAGCCAGCAATTCCCCGGCCCATGCGCCCAGAAGTTGCGCTTTGCCTTGTTGTAGATGGGTTGCCGCTTGTTCGAGGGCCTGCAAGTGGCGACGACGCGCCAGGAAGCCGCCTTCCATATTGGTTTCAAAGCCCATGCTCTGTTTTAGATGATCGCGCAGCACATCTACGCCTTCACCGGTACGCGCAGACAGGCGTACAAGTGAGTGACCATTCACATCGCTCAGGCCCAGCGTTTCGCCGGTGACGTCCGCTTTGTTACGCACAACTGTAATTGGCAAACGTGCTGGCAGGCGCGCAATAAAGTCTGGCCAAATATCTGCAGGGTCTGTGGCATCGGTGGTGGTCCCATCAACCATAAACAATACACGGTCTGCTTGTTCGATCTCATTCCACGCACGTTCGATACCGATACGCTCAACTTCGTCGCTTGCTTCGCGAAGCCCTGCGGTATCGATGATATGCAGTGGCATACCGTCGATATGGATATGTTCACGCAAGACATCGCGAGTTGTTCCGGCAATATCCGTCACAATTGCCGCTTCGCGGCCCGCAAGGGCGTTCAGTAGGCTCGATTTCCCGGCGTTTGGACGACCGGCAATCACTACCTTCATCCCTTCGCGCAGCAGACTTCCCTGGCGCGCTTCGGCACGCACAGCATCCAGATCGTCAATTACCTGGTTCAGCTGCGCTTCGATTTTGCCGTCAGAGAGGAAATCGATCTCTTCATCCGGGAAATCAATTGCCGCTTCTACGTAAATACGTAGATGAGTCAGCGCTTCGACCAGATGGTTAACCCGTGCAGAGAAAGCCCCCTGCAAAGAGTTTAAGGCTGAGCGAGCTGCTTGTTCTGAGCTGGCATCAATCAGGTCAGCAATCGCTTCAGCCTGAGCCAAATCCAGCTTGTCATTCAGGAATGCACGCTCGGAGAACTCACCAGGCCTTGCGATACGCAGCCCTGGGAGCGCCAGGATGCGTTTTAACAGCAAGTCGAGGATAACTGGACCACCGTGCCCCTGAAATTCCAACACGTCTTCACCTGTGAAGGAATTTGGCCCAGGGAACCACAGCGCGATGCCTTGATCGAGCACGCTGCCGTCCGCATCACGGAATGGCAGGTAATCGGCATAGCGTGGCTTGGGGAGTTTACCCAAAATCGCTTGCGCGACTTCACGAGCTTGCAGGCCTGAGACGCGCAGGATACCGACTCCACCACGTCCCGGCGGAGTCGCCTGGGCAACGATTGTCTCGTTATGGCTCATAATTTTCCCTTTCGAGATGGCTGGTGGATGACGCTTCGCTTATCCACCCTACAAAATAAAAAAGGCGGTCTATTGACCGCCTTTCGTAAGCTTCTAGCTAATTGTTATCAGGTCTTTTTCTTATCGCGGCTGTGTAAGCCACGTTTCTCAAGACCGCGATAAATCAGCTGCTGCTGGATGATGGTCACGGTGTTACTGACGATATAGTACAGTACCAGGCCTGACGGGAACCACAGGAAGAACACCGTGAAGATGACCGGCATAAAGGTCATGATCTTCTGCTGCATCGGGTCGGTCACAGTGGTCGGCGACATCTTCTGAATGAAGAACATCGTCAAGCCCATCAGGATCGGCAGGATGTAGTACGGGTCTTGTGCAGACAAGTCATGAATCCACAGTGCGAACGGCGCATGGCGCAGTTCCACAGAACCCATCAGCATGTAGTACAACGCCAGGAAGATTGGCATCTGGATAACCAGCGGGAGACAACCACCCAACGGGTTAACTTTCTCAGCTTTATACAACGCCATCATTTCTTGGCTCTGGCGCTGTTTATCGTCACCAATACGTTCACGCATGGCGGCCAGTTTCGGCTGCAACATACGCATTTTCGCCATGGAGGTGTACTGCGCTTTAGTCAGCGGGTACATGATGCCACGAACGATAAAGGTGATTACGATAATGGAGAAGCCCCAGTTACCGATGAAGCTGTGCAGGAATTTCAACAGCTTGAACAGCGGCTGAGAAATAAACCACAACCAACCATAATCCACTGTCAGGTCAAGGTGCGGCGCAACGGCTGCCATTTTGTCCTGAATTTCCGGGCCGACCCACAGGGTGCTACCCAGTTTGGCGGTCTGACCTGGCTGAACTAGTTGCGGCGAGGATTTATAACCAATCGCTGCCACATCGTTGTTCAGTTTGGTGGTATAGAAGTTGTTGGTACCCTGATTATTTGGAACCCACGCTGTTGCGAAATACTGCTGCAACATCGCAACCCAACCATTGCTGGCGTTAACGTTCAGGTTTTCACCATCAGCGATTTTATCGAATTTATATTTTTCGTATTTCGCATCTGGAGTTGAGTACGCAGCACCACGGAAGGTATGCAACGCAAAGTTGTTGCTTCCTGTATCGCGGTGAGTCGGCAGATTGATGGACTGCTTCAACTGACCAAAAGTAGCCAGCTCCAGCGGTTTCTCACCGGCGTTCTTCACATCGTAATTCACGCTTACCGCGAACTCGCCGCGTTTCAGGGTGAAGGATTTAGTGAAGGTATTGCCCGCCGCATCGGTATACGTCATTGGGATAACGATTTCGTTCTGGCCTTCTGGCAGCACGAAAGTATCGCTAGCAACGTTATACAGAGGACGCTCACCATTAGCCGGGTTATCCGGGCCATCGCGACCGGTCAGGCCACTTTGTGCCTGGTAGACAAACTCTGGCGTAGTTTCCAGTAACTGGAACGGCTCATTAGATTTGAGCTCTTTCGGGTAGGTCAATAACAGCGCCTGCTCAACATCACCACCACGGGTGTTGATGGAAAGCTCAAGAACGTCAGTTTTAACCGTGATGATTTTACCCTGGCCACTGGTCGGCACACCCTGGTTTGCGGCGTTACCTGCTGCGGTGGTCGTAGTCTGCGTGGTCTGTTGCACCTGAGGTTGTGGAGCGTGGTCCTGCTCCCAGGCTTGCCAGATCATGAAAGACACGAACAACAAAGCGATGAGAAAGAGATTGCGTTGCGAATCCATCGTTAGTGTTCTCTGGTATCAAAAGGTCCAGGTGGGACGGGATCGTCTCCACCGGGGTTCAAAGGGTGGCATTTTAATACGCGTTTCACTGTCAACCAACTGCCTTTTAACACCCCAAACCTGCGCAATGCCTCAATTCCGTAGTGAGAACAGGTTGGAGTAAAACGGCAATGCGGCCCGAGAAGCGGACTTATCAGGCGCTGATAGACCCTAATCAGGCCTATCAAGAGCCGGGAGAAAGGCGACAATGACGGCGCCATAACTTTTCCAATGCTTCCGATAAAGCCCGGTTATCCAGGTCTGCAACCCCTTTCTTAGCCACTACCACGAAATCCATTGGAGGAAGTTCGTGCTGACGCAAACGGAAACTCTCACGCGTCAGACGTTTAATCCGATTGCGTTCGTGTGCACGTTTAACATTTTTCTTAGCGACTGTAAGACCGATGCGGGGATGCCCCAGCGAATTTAGGCGGCCGAGGATGGTGATTTGCGGCGTGCCAGCCCGTTGAGGCTGCTGGAAGACGAAAGTGAAATGAGTGGGAGTTAACAAGCGTAACTCCCTGGGAAATGCGAGCTTAACCACTCAGGGGTTAGCTTTTATTACTTAGAAACGGTCAGACGGGAACGGCCTTTAGCACGACGACGTGCCAAAACCTGACGACCATTTTTAGTTGCCATACGAGCACGGAAACCGTGTGAACGGTTACGCTTCAGTACGGACGGTTGAAAAGTGCGTTTCATGGCGATTTCTACCTAAACTTGGATAAATTTCACTGGGTTAGCGAAGAGCCTTGCAGAAACTGCAAACGACTTACGCCTCAGTGTGGCTGATTAAAGAGGCCGGATTGTAATAATTGTACACTCCGGAGTCAATTCTCTTTCCTTATTCCCGTGCCTTAATTCGCTTTTTGACCCCTAAAAAGACCAGGATCTGACCAAAATAAAGCCGTGGTGACACGCGACGGGTGGGGAATTATACGGCGTCCCCATTAAAGCGCAAGGATCGTTGGGGATCTTCCTTAGATCAGATAAGTCGATTTTGTGCACTAGTCATTAAATTTTCCAATATAGGAAGGTAAAGCGCTGTGCGTCTGACAGGATCGTTTACACTTAGACTCCACAAAACAGCCCTGTGGATAAATCGGGAAGAAACTGTGAGAAACAGAAGATCTCTGGCGTACTTTAGGCTATGATCCGCGGTCCCGATCGTGATCCTTTAGCGTTCACCCTGGGGTAAACCGCAGATAGCGGTTCGCACGCTTCCCGAATCGGGGTTCCGTTGAGGAAGAGTCGGCGTGTGTCAACAATCATGAATATAAACTTTCAGTCTTCGTCATTTTATCGACTTTGTTCGAGTGGAGTCCGCCGTGTCACTTTCGCTTTGGCAGCAGTGTCTTGCCCGATTGCAGGATGAGTTACCAGCCACAGAATTCAGTATGTGGATACGCCCCCTACAGGCGGAACTGAGCGATAACACGCTGGCCCTGTATGCTCCAAACCGTTTTGTTCTCGACTGGGTGCGAGATAAGTACCTTAATAACATCAATGGCTTGCTGAATGATTTCTGCGGCACTGATGCACCCGTATTGCGTTTTGAAGTAGGCAGCAAACCGGTCAACCAAACGCTGAATCAGCAGACTGTTACTACTGCTCCGGCGCATGTACACATCGCGCGCCCTACTACTCATCTTCGCCCAAGCTGGGATAATTCTCCGGCTCCGGCTGAACACTCCTATCGCTCTAACGTTAACGTAAAACATACTTTCGATAACTTCGTTGAAGGTAAGTCGAACCAACTGGCTCGCGCGGCAGCACGTCAGGTGGCAGACAACCCAGGTGGCGCTTACAACCCTTTATTCCTTTATGGCGGCACGGGTCTTGGTAAAACGCACCTTTTGCATGCTGTTGGCAACGGTATTATTGCGCGCAAACCGAATGCAAAAGTGGTGTACATGCATTCTGAACGTTTCGTTCAGGACATGGTAAAAGCACTGCAAAATAACGCTATTGAAGAGTTCAAACGTTACTACCGTTCTGTTGATGCGCTGCTGATTGATGACATTCAATTCTTTGCTAATAAAGAACGTTCACAAGAAGAATTCTTCCACACCTTCAACGCCTTGCTTGAAGGTAACCAGCAGATCATTCTGACTTCGGATCGTTATCCAAAAGAGATCAATGGGGTTGAAGATCGTCTGAAATCTCGCTTCGGTTGGGGGCTCACAGTTGCGATTGAGCCACCAGAACTGGAAACGCGTGTTGCGATCCTGATGAAAAAAGCAGACGAGAACGATATCCGTCTGCCTGGTGAAGTGGCCTTCTTTATTGCTAAGCGTTTACGTTCAAACGTGCGTGAGCTTGAAGGGGCATTGAACCGTGTTATCGCCAACGCCAACTTTACTGGCCGGGCGATTACTATCGACTTCGTGCGTGAAGCGCTGCGTGACTTGCTGGCGCTGCAAGAGAAGCTTGTCACCATCGACAATATTCAGAAGACGGTGGCAGAGTACTATAAAATAAAGATTGCTGACCTGTTGTCCAAGCGTCGTTCCCGCTCTGTTGCCCGTCCACGTCAAATGGCAATGGCACTGGCGAAGGAACTGACGAACCACAGCTTGCCAGAAATCGGCGATGCCTTTGGTGGCCGCGACCATACTACGGTTCTGCATGCCTGCCGTAAGATTGAGCAGTTGCGTGAAGAAAGCCACGACATCAAAGAAGATTTCTCTAACCTAATCAGAACATTATCTTCGTGACGCTATGAAATTTACCGTTGAACGTGAAACTTTATTAAAACCGCTGCAACAGGTGAGTGGCCCGTTAGGTGGCCGTCCGACGTTACCGATTCTCGGCAATCTGCTGTTGCAAGTCGCGGAAGGAACTCTTTCATTAACAGGTACTGACCTGGAAATGGAGATGGTGGCGCGTGTCGCGTTGGTGCAACCGCATGAGCCGGGTGCCACAACGGTTCCAGCACGTAAATTTTTCGATATCTGCCGTGGTTTGCCGGAAGGTGCAGAAATCGCTGTTACGCTTGAGGGCGACCGTATGTTGGTGCGCTCCGGGCGTAGCCGTTTCTCGCTCTCGACGCTGCCTGCTGCTGATTTCCCGAACCTGGACGACTGGCAGAGCGAAGTAGAATTCACGCTCCCGCAAGCGACCATGAAACGCCTGATTGAAGCCACGCAATTTTCTATGGCGCATCAGGACGTTCGTTACTATTTGAACGGCATGTTGTTTGAAACCGAAGGCGAAGAGTTACGCACCGTGGCGACCGATGGTCACCGCCTGGCTGTGTGTTCTATGCCGGTCGGTCAGTCTCTGCCAAACCATTCGGTGATCGTGCCGCGTAAAGGCGTGATTGAGCTGATGCGTATGTTGGATGGCGGCGATTCACCGTTGCGTATCCAGATCGGCAGCAACAACATCCGCGCTCACGTCGGCGACTTTATCTTCACATCCAAACTGGTTGATGGCCGTTTCCCGGATTATCGTCGTGTATTGCCGAAGAATCCTGATAAACACCTCGATGCCAGCTGCGATTTGCTGAAACAAGCGTTTTCACGTGCGGCTATTCTCTCAAACGAGAAATTCCGTGGTGTTCGTCTGCAAGTGATTGCCAATCAGTTGAAAATCACCGCTAACAACCCGGAACAGGAAGAAGCCGAAGAGATTCTCGACGTCACTTATGACGGCACAGATATGGAAATCGGCTTCAACGTCAGTTACGTGCTTGATGTTCTGAATGCACTCAAATGCGAGAACGTGCGCATTTTGCTCACCGATTCTGTTTCCAGTGTGCAGATTGAAGATGCAGCTTCTCAGGCGGCGGCCTACGTCGTCATGCCAATGCGTCTTTAGTATCGGGCTATCTTACTTGTTATTCTGGTTCCGGGCAGTGCTGACAATCCTCACGTACTTCAGTACGCTCCGGTTGTTGCGCGCTGGCCGTAATCAGACTAACTGCGCCGATAACGCCCTGGTTGTGAGTTAAATATGTCGCTGTCGCGTTTATTGATTAAAGACTTTCGAAATATCGAAGATGCGGATCTGGCTCTGTCTCCAGGGTTTAATTTCCTGGTCGGAGCCAACGGAAGTGGCAAAACCAGCGTGCTTGAGGCGATTTATACCCTCGGGCACGGTCGCGCTTTTCGCAGTCTGAAAATTGAGCGCGTCATTCGCCATGAAACAGAATCCTTTGTACTGCATGGGCGTATACAGAACGGTGAGCGGGAAACCTCTGTTGGCCTGACCAAAGACCGTGCAGGCGACAGCAAAGTGCGTATCGATGGCAGCGACGGCCACAAAGTGGCTGAACTTGCTCTATTGATGCCAATGCAACTTATCACTCCTGAAGGGTTTACATTGCTCAACGGCGGTCCCAAATTCCGTAGAGCTTTCCTCGATTGGGGATGTTTCCACAACGAACCAGGTTTTTTTGTCGCCTGGAGCAATCTCAAGCGCCTGTTAAAGCAACGTAACGCTGCGTTGCGCCAGGTAACGCGTTATGCGCAACTGCGGCCATGGGATCAAGAACTTATCCCACTAGCGGAGCAAATTAGCCGCTGGCGTGCTGAATACAGTGCAGCCATTGCCGATGACATGGCTGATACCTGTGCGCAATTTCTACCAGAGTTCTCGCTAAACTTCTCTTTCCAGCGCGGCTGGGAAAAAGAGAGTGACTACGGCGAGCTACTGGAACGCAATTTCGAACGCGACAGAATGCTGACCTACACCGCCCACGGCCCCCACAAAGCTGATTTTCGGATCCGTGCTGACGGTGCGCCGGTAGAAGATACTCTGTCGCGAGGGCAGCTTAAATTACTGATGTGCGCCTTAAGACTGGCGCAGGGTGAGTTTCTCACCCGACAGAACGGGCGACGTTGCCTGTATCTGATAGATGATTTTGCCTCTGAACTAGATGATGCACGCCGTGGTCTATTAGCCAGCCGGTTAAAGGCGACGGAATCACAAGTTTTTGTTAGCGCGATTAGCGCAGAACATGTGATGGATATGGCGGACAAAAATTCGAAGATGTTCGCCGTGGATCAGGGTAAAATAACGGATTAACCCAAGAATAAATGAGCGAGAAACGTTGATGTCGAATTCTTATGACTCCTCCAGTATCAAAGTCCTTAAAGGGCTGGATGCGGTACGTAAGCGCCCGGGAATGTATATCGGTGATACGGATGACGGCACCGGTCTGCACCACATGGTATTTGAGGTCGTAGATAACGCTATCGACGAAGCACTTGCCGGTCACTGTAAAGACATCGTTGTCACCATTCATGCTGATAACTCTGTCTCAGTAACCGATGATGGTCGTGGTATTCCTACTGGTATTCACCCGGAAGAAGGTGTGTCTGCTGCCGAAGTTATTATGACCGTGCTTCATGCCGGCGGTAAGTTCGATGACAACTCCTACAAAGTTTCTGGTGGTCTGCACGGTGTGGGTGTTTCGGTTGTTAACGCCCTGTCCCAGAAGCTGGAACTGCTGATTCGCCGCGAAGGCAAAGTGCACCAGCAAACTTATGTTCACGGTGTGCCACAAGCGCCGCTGGCGGCAACGGGTGATACCGATGCAACCGGTACGCAAGTCCGTTTCTGGCCAAGCCACGACACCTTCACCAATGTGATTGAGTTTGAATACGACATTCTGGCTAAACGCCTGCGCGAATTGTCGTTCCTGAACTCTGGTGTTTCTATCCGCCTGATTGATAAGCGTGATGGCCGCCAGGACCACTTCCACTACGAAGGTGGTATCCGTGCGTTTGTTGAATACCTCAACAAAAACAAAACTCCAATTCACCCAACTGTGTTCTATTTCAGCACTGAAAAAGACGGCATTGGCGTAGAAGTGGCGTTGCAGTGGAACGATGGTTTCCAGGAAAACATCTACTGCTTTACCAACAACATCCCGCAGCGCGATGGTGGTACTCACCTGGCAGGTTTCCGCTCGGCGATGACGCGTACATTGAACGCGTATATGGAAAAAGA
Source organism: Buttiauxella sp. AC038 (assembly GCF_979253565.1). Lineage (NCBI taxonomy): Bacteria > Pseudomonadati > Pseudomonadota > Gammaproteobacteria > Enterobacterales > Enterobacteriaceae > Buttiauxella > Buttiauxella sp. AC038. Next base: position 73,687 of record NZ_CEEDCQ010000001.1, read on the forward strand.
AGGCTACAGCAAAAAAGCGAAAGTTAGCGCCACCGGTGACGATGCCCGTGAAGGCTTGATTGCTGTTGTCTCCGTAAAAGTTCCAGACCCTAAATTCTCTTCTCAGACCAAAGACAAACTGGTTTCTTCTGAAGTGAAAACAGCGGTTGAGCAGCAGATGAACGAACTGCTGTCTGAATACCTGTTGGAACACCCGTCTGACGCGAAAATCGTGGTCGGTAAAATTATTGATGCCGCTCGTGCTCGTGAAGCAGCACGTCGTGCACGTGAAATGACCCGTCGTAAAGGCGCGCTGGACCTGGCAGGCTTGCCAGGCAAACTGGCTGATTGCCAGGAACGCGACCCGGCTCACTCCGAACTGTACCTTGTGGAAGGGGACTCAGCGGGCGGCTCTGCAAAACAGGGGCGTAACCGTAAGAACCAGGCGATCCTGCCACTGAAAGGTAAAATTCTGAACGTTGAGAAAGCGCGCTTTGACAAAATGCTCGCCTCTCAGGAAGTTGCCACGCTGATTACCGCGTTGGGCTGCGGCATTGGCCGTGACGAATACAACCCGGACAAACTGCGTTACCACAGCATCATCATCATGACGGATGCGGACGTCGATGGCTCACACATTCGTACTCTGCTGTTGACCTTCTTCTACCGTCAGATGCCTGAAATCGTTGAGCGCGGCCATGTGTATATCGCACAGCCACCGCTGTACAAAGTGAAGAAAGGCAAGCAAGAACAGTACATCAAAGATGATGAAGCGATGGACCAATACCAGATTGCAATCGCTCTGGATGGCGCAACGCTGCACACCAATGCTCACGCACCAGCCATTGCTGGCGAAGCGCTGGAAAAACTGGTGTCTGAGTTTAAAGCCTGCCAGAAAATGATTGGCCGCATGGAGCGCCGTTATCCGCGCAACTTGCTGAACAACCTGGTTTATCACTCAACACTTGCTGATGCCGACTTGGTTGACGAAAGCAAAGTGACAGCCTGGGTTTCTGCTCTGGTCACCGCACTGAACGAAAACGAACAGCACGGCAGTACCTGGAACTCTCTGGTTCGTCATAACCGTGAACTGAATCTTTTTGAACCGGTAATTCGTGTGCGTACCCACGGCGTTGATACTGACTATCCGCTGGAGCAAGAGTTTATCGTTGGTGGCGAATACCGTCGTATTTGCACGCTGGGCGAGAAACTGCGCGGTCTTATCGAAGAAGATGCGTTCATCGAACGTGGCGAGCGCCAACAGCCAGTTGCCAGCTTCGAGCAGGCGCTGGAGTGGTTGGGCAAAGAGTCCCGTCGTGGCCTGTCTATTCAGCGCTACAAAGGTTTGGGCGAAATGAACCCGGATCAGCTGTGGGAAACCACAATGGATCCACAAAGCCGCCGCATGCTGCGCGTGACTGTTAAAGACGCGATTGCAGCGGATCAGCTGTTCACCACCCTGATGGGTGATGCGGTTGAACCACGTCGCGCATTTATCGAAGAAAACGCCCTGAAAGCGGCGAACATCGATATCTAATCTCTACCCGTTGGTGGGCGTCTGCCCACCAATAATCTCACTCTCTCGCACCTCTATTTCTCCACGCTAATATCCGTCAATGACTACACTTCTAATGCACACTTCGTGATTGCAGAGGACACGGTCATGGGTTTATTCGATCAAGTTACTGGCATGATGGGGGGTGGCGATGCAGGTAAATTCAAAGTCATCCTTACGTGGATTAATGAACAAGGCGGCATTCAGACGATTCTTGAGCGGTTTCGCGAAAAGGGTTTCTCTGATGTGGTTACCTCCTGGCTGAGCGGCGCGCATAACCAAAGCGTTAGCCCAGAGCAAATGCAAGACGTGCTGGGCACACCAGCAATCAGCGGTCTGGCTGAAAAACTCGGGATTGATGTGGGAAGCGCATCGCAACTACTCGCAGAGCAGTTCCCGAAAATTGTTGATACGCTTTCACCCGCAGGTGAAGTTGCTCACGACGAAGATTTGCTGACTAAAGGCTTCCATATGCTAAAGGATAAATTCTTCAGCTAATACCCGTCATACTTCAAGCCGCAGATGCGTTGGCTGCAACTCGAATTATTTTGGGTATAAACGCCACACTCTACGGGTGGCGTTTTTTTATGCTTAAAACGGACCTTTTTCATTCGAAACGTAGCGCTATTTTTGCAGGCTTAATCGCGTTAGCATGAGATAAACTCATTACCTCAGAAAATCCTATGACTATAAAACTTATTGCTATTGATATGGACGGCACATTGTTGCTGCCTGACCACACCATTTCTCCAGCCGTTAAAGCCGCCATCGCCAGTGCGCGCGAACGTGGCGTAAACGTTGTTTTGTGTACCGGACGCCCTTTTGCAGGTGTTGAGAGCTATCTCCGCGAGCTGCATATGGATAAGCCGAATGATTACTGCATCACCTATAACGGAGCTCTGGTGCAGAAAGCGAGCGACGGCAGCAGTGTGGCGCAAACCGCACTTAGCTATGATGACTACCGTTATCTGGAACAGCTTTCCCGTGATGTTGGTTCTCACTTCCATGCGCTGGACAGGCACACGTTGTACACCGCGAACCGCGATATCAGCTATTACACCGTTCATGAATCCTTTATCGCTAATATCCCGCTGGTGTTCAGCGAGCCAGAAAATATGGATAAAAACGGTGCGTACCTGAAAGTGATGATGATCGACGAGCCGGCTATTTTGGATAAAGCGATCGCTAAAATTCCAGCCGATGTTTATGAGCGCTATACCCTGCTGAAAAGCTCGCCATACTTCCTGGAAATTCTCGATAAGCGCGTCAACAAAGGTACGGGCGTGAAAGCGCTGGCAGAATCTCTCGGCATCAAGCAAGAAGAAGTGATGACGCTGGGCGACCAGGAAAACGACATCGCGATGCTGGAATATGCGGGCATCGGTGTTGCGATGGATAACGCCATCGATAAAGTTAAAGAAGTCAGTAACTTCGTCACCAAATCAAACCTTGAAGATGGCGTTGCGTACGCGATTGAGAAGTTTGTTTTGAACGACCGATAAAGCATGCACCCCGGTAGTCATTTATGCCGGGGCTTATCTACACTGATACTCATCGGGTCTTATTCTTTAGAAGTTAACCATGCCTTTTCTGACCTCCGCTCGACAATACTGCCTCGACCATTTTTCGGCTTTAAATCATGAACTCCGTTTCTGGCATACATCGGCCACAAAAATGCTTTTTGCTGCTGAGGTCATTGTCGCGCTTGCGCTTGCAGTGTGGGTATCAGAAAAATTAGGGTTACATTTTGCCTGGTGGGCGGCACTCAGCAGCTTTGCCGTGACAAAAGCAACGCCGAAGGAAAGCTCCGTTCGTGCTCTGCAACGATTGCTGGGCACAATAGTTGGGGGCTGCTTTGGTCTCCTCGCCACTGTTGTCGTTCTGCCATATGTCGATGTTGCATTTCTGCTGTGTGGCTTGATTGGCGGGTACACCGTTTATCGCGCTAATGAATCTCCCTGGTCCTATGCCTGGCTGCTCGGTGCGGTTACAGCGATGATGGTTATCATCGATGCACAATCTGTTTCATCATTCCCCGTAGTCGTGAGGTTTACGCTAAGCCGTATTTCGGAAGTTGCCGTGGGGATAAGCATGTGTTTGGTGACGGGTTTTGTCTTCCACTGGATTAGCACATTGCTGAACCTGGCGGGCGATAAATCCCCTGCCGCAACTGCTAGCGTAATTGTCGTCAGTGAATCGGAATGGCGCTCAAAGCGCATATTGCTTGGCGTGGAGGCGGGTATCGCCGTTTTTATTGTCGCGCTCATTTTGTGGCAGGCCAATATCAGCGACCTTTCACAGGCACTGGTAACCGTCATTGCCATTTCTGTTTTACCCGCCGGTAAAAACACCCCTGAAACCAATACGCAAATTATCGACCGCATGGTTCAAAGGCTGGTGGGCTGTTTGCTGGCTGGGATATTGGGCATTCTGCTTCTGCCAGTGCTTCATGGCTCTGCGTGGTTATATATCCTGGCGCTCACTGCCGGGCTGTGGCTGGGCTGCCACCTGCAACAAGGAAGTGATAATGTCAGCTATACAGGCAGGCAATTCACCATCGCGTGGATCATGATTTTCATCCAACCCCATTACTGGTCTGCCGATCCGCATGTCGCTTTGCAGAGATTTTATGGGATCATATTGGGTGTGCTGATGCTTGCCATCATCATGCTGCTAGTACGCGTGCTTAAAGCTCATCTCAGTCATCGTCTCAGGGTAAAACCATGACCAAACAACTCACCTTTGCATCACGTAATCATCAACTCACTAACATCAACACCTGGACGCCAGATAGCCAGTGGCTAGTGTTTGATGTTCGCCCTTCAGGCGCGTCGTTTACCAGTGAAACGATTGAAAGGGTAAACGTGATGACTGGGGAAGTGGAGCTGATCTATCAGGCATCGCATGGCGCGCATGTCGGCGTGGTGACCGTGAACCCGCAGCAACCCGAACGTTATGTCTTTATCCACGGTCCGGAAAACCCTGACGAAACATGGCAATACGATTTCCATCATCGCCGTGGCGTGGTGGTCGAAAATGGCATCGCAACCAATCTCGATGCAATGGATATTACCCCTCCGTTTACCCCCGGCGCTTTGCGTGGCGGCAGCCATGTTCACGTCTGGAGCCCTGATGGTGCGCGCCTGAGCTTTACCTATAACGACCACATCATGCATGAATACGATGCGGCGAAAGATTTGCGTAACGTTGGTATTGCTCTGCCATTCGGCCCGGTGACACCTGTTAAACAGCATCCTCGTGAATATGATGGTAGCCATTATTGCGTGCTGGTGAGCCGCACTACGCCATCACCACAGCCCGGAAGTGATGAAATAAACCGTGCCTATGAAGAAGGTTGGGTGGGCAACCATGGCTATTTAAAACCTGATGGCAGCCAACAGCGTTGGGCGCTGGCATTTATTGGCGATACCGTTTCAGCTAAAGGCGAGAAAGTGCCCGAGCTGTTTATCGTTGATTTGCCTGAAAACAAAGAAGCTTATTTCCAGGCGGGTTCTGAGCCCATTGAAGGAACGCCAACCTCTCTGCCAGCACCACCTGCGGGCATTGAGCAAACACGCCTGACTTTCACTCATCAGCAGCGTTACCCCGGATTAGCTACCCAGCCAAGGCATTGGGTGCGAAGCAGCCCAGACGGCAGCTTACTGGCGTTCTTGATGCGCGATGATGCAGGTATTGTGCAAATGTATCTGATTTCGCCAAACGGTGGGCAGCCACGCCAGCTTACGCATGGGCAAGATGATATCCAGTCGGCGTTTAACTGGCATCCGTCAGGGCAAGCGTTGGGCTTTGTGAGAAAGGGGCAGATTGTCTTGTGCGATTTAAACGATGGTGAAATCACGCCGCTTACAGCAACAGATTGTTGTGCGCCTTCAGCGGATGCGGTGGTGTTTTCACCTGATGGCAAATATATCGCCTGGATGCAGGATGTGGACGGATTCCGTCAGTTATTTATGACGCAAACAGGGCTTTAATTACTGAACAGGCGGGATTACAGAATTGGTTGCCAGATTCTTGCTCTCGCTCGCTTCAACCCTGGATTTTATAGATTTGTCGGTGCGGAACATATCCCACGGCAACAGCACGGTATCCATTACTGCCGTAAACGGCATATCCAGTGCGACAAAAGGTTTGTATCCCCAGCTTGTCTCGCCATCGGCCAGCATTTCGTAACTGGCACGTGTGCCTGGATAGTATCCCTCTTGCCCACCAGTGTGAGTCATCACACTTGAACATCCGCTGACTGTTAGCAATCCGCTGCCGAGAATTAATGTTGGAAGATAGCTTTTCATCATTAGTGTTGCTTATCGTTTCTGGGGGGCCATTTCCGGCCAGGCTGCTCTGGTTTATATCACCCATGCAGATAATTAATATATTGCTCTTGCCACTCTGTGGCGGCTATCGCAGATAAATCCTGTTTACTACCAGGACAGTCTATGTACTGACAGCAGAAGCCGCAAAAAATTTCTTTATGTGGCCTTGAAAAGTGCGAATAAGGACCGATTTTAGAGATGTAGTCAGAAAAAGTACGCCGTAAGGGTACTTGGTTTTAGAAGCCTGTCCATGATGGAAGGCAATGTTTGATTCTCGCTGATTTCAGGAGTTTTTATATATGCGTAATTTCGACCTTTCCCCGCTTTATCGTTCAGCTATTGGTTTTGACCGTCTGTTTAACCTGCTGGAAAACAATCAAAGCCAGAGCAACGGCGGCTATCCTCCATACAATGTTGAATTAGTTGACGAAAATAACTATCGCATTGCGATTGCTGTTGCCGGTTTTGCCGAAAGCGAACTGGACATTACAGCCCAGGATAACCTGCTTGTTATTAAGGGTGCGCATGCAGATCCGCAACCAGAGCGCACTTATCTCTATCAGGGGATTGCTGAGCGCAACTTCGAACGCAAATTCCAGTTAGCGGAAAATATCCACATCCGTGGTGCTAACCTGGTTAACGGCCTGCTGTATATCGACCTGGAACGCGTGATTCCGGAAGCGATGAAACCGCGCCGTATCGAAATCAATTAATTTCAGCGGGTCGCTTTGCGCGGCCCAGGCAATAAAGGCTGGCTTGCCGATAGGGAGCCAATACCAGTTCGCATACTGGTAAGACTTAACTCGCTTCAAAGAAGGAGAAGACTTATGCGTAACCACGATTTATCACCTCTGCTGCGTCAATGGATCGGTTTTGACAAACTGGCTAATGCTTTACAAACAAGCACTGAAGGCCAGTCATTCCCGCCTTACAACATTGAAAAAGGCGATGACAATCATTACCGCATTACGCTTGCGCTGGCAGGGTTCCGCCAGGAAGATCTCGAAATTGAACTCGAAGGTACGCGTCTGCATGTGAAAGGGACGCCGGTTAAACCTGAGAAAGAGCCAACCTGGCTGCATCAAGGGTTAGTGACTCAGCCATTTAATCTGAGCTTTACCCTTGCTGAATATATGAAAGTATCTGGCGCGACGTTTACCAACGGTCTGCTGCATATAGATCTGGTGCGTGAAATCCCTGAAGCCGTTGCGCCAAAACGCATTGCTATCAGCGAACGTCCGGCACTCAACAGCTAAACTAAGTATTCCCTTTTAGGCCCCATTTTATGGGGCCTTTTTTTGTGCTCTGCACCCCATTAACTCCTTCTCCTCTCTGCCAGAATCCCTTGTAACGATGATGTTATTCACAGGGAAATCTTCGATGAGTGGAATAGCGTTAACTGTCAGTATGTTGGCTCTGGTCGCAGTTGTCGGTTTATGGATTGGCAATATCAAAATCCGCGGTGTCGGATTTGGTATCGGTGGCGTGCTGTTCGGCGGGATTATTGTTGGCCATTTCGTTAGTGAGGCTGGGGTAAGTCTGAATGGAGATATGCTTCATTTCATTCAGGAATTCGGCTTGATCCTCTTCGTCTACACCATTGGTATTCAGGTTGGGCCTGGCTTCTTCTCCTCGCTACGCGTTTCCGGTTTACGCCTTAATCTATTTGCTCTTCTGATTGTAGTGATTGGTGCGCTAGTTACGGCACTCGTCCATAAAATCTTCGATGTTCCGCTTCCTGTGGTGCTCGGTGTTTTCTCGGGAGCGGTAACTAACACTCCAGCGTTAGGTGCAGGTCAGCAAATTTTGACCGACCTCGGCACGCCCTCAGAGTTGGTCGATAAAATGGGGATGAGCTACGCGATGGCTTATCCGTTCGGTATTTGCGGGATTCTTCTGACCATGTGGTTAATTCGCATGGTATTTAGAATTAATGTCGATCAAGAAGCACAACGCTTTGATAACAGTAGTGGGCAAAACCACGCGCAACTTCAGACCATGAATATCTGTGTTGCCAACCCTAACCTTAACGGATTACCTATTCAGGAAGTGCCGGTCCTTAATAGCGACACTATTATTTGTTCGCGTTTGAAACGTGGAGAATTGCTGATGGTGCCAGCGCCTGGCACTGTTATTCAAACCGGAGATTTACTCCACCTCGTCGGCCAGGAAAAAGATCTGCACTCTGCATTGCTGGTGATTGGCCAGCAGGTGGATACCTCGCTTTCGACTCGTGGCACAGACCTGCGCGTTGAGCGTGTGGTGGTGACTAACGAGAAAGTGCTCGGCAAAAAAATTCGCGATCTGCATTTAAAACAAAAGTATGACGTGGTGATTTCGCGTCTGAATCGTGCAGGTATTGAACTGGTCGCAAGCAGCAATGCCAGCCTGCAATTTGGTGACATTCTGAACCTGGTGGGCCGCCCGGAATCTATAGAAGCAGTAGCCGCTGAAGTCGGTAACGCGCAACAGAAACTCCAGCAGGTTCAGATGCTTCCGGTATTTATCGGGATTGGTCTTGGGGTGTTGCTCGGTTCTATCCCGCTTTTCATCCCTGGTTTCCCTGTGGCTCTACGCCTTGGGCTGGCAGGTGGGCCGCTTATAATGGCGATCATTCTTGGGCGAATTGGCAGCATCGGTAAGCTCTATTGGTTTATGCCACCAAGTGCGAATCTTGCGCTGCGCGAGCTAGGAATTGTGCTGTTCCTGGCGGTGGTTGGGTTGAAATCTGGCGGTGATTTTGTCAGTACTTTGCTACACGGAGACGGAGTGAGTTGGATTGGCTACGGAATTCTGATTACGGGAATTCCATTGCTGGTTACTGGATTGTTGGCAAGATTACTCGCCAAAATGAATTATCTAACACTATGCGGAATGTTGGCAGGCTCAATGACCGATCCCCCTGCACTGGCCTTTGCCAACGGCTTGCACGCAACCAGTGGAGCTGCAGCACTCTCTTATGCCACTGTTTATCCACTGGTAATGTTCCTGCGCATTATTACGCCGCAGCTATTGGCTGTTATTTTCTGGATCTGACACACAAAGGTGCCCGCTTCGACGGGCATCTCTTTTTAATGCACCCGTCGCAAATGGTAATCCACCTGGTATTCGCTGGCATTTCGGAACATCACTGAATAATTCACATAGTCACCGCTGTCGCTGTATGACAGTGATGTGATGCGCAGAATGGGTGTTAGCTCATCGATATTGAGCAATTTTGCCATTTTCTTGTCGGCCAGCACGGGCGTGAGGCTTTCATAGTTACCGCATACGATGATGTGACATTCATCTTCGATATAACTGAATTTAGAACCTTCCAGATGTGCGATGGACAAATTACGGAATAATTTCACCGGCATATAGCTGTCTTCTACCATTAACGGCTTGCCATCTACCGAGCGTACACGGCGCGAGAAATAGATCCGTTCATCAATATTAATGCGTAATTGGCTGGCGATTGCTGGCGGGGCGGGCATCACATTGAACTCCAGCACATTACTCACTACCTCTTTGCCCTGGTTACGCATCACCTCAATAAACCCGGTCAGATTCGTGGTTTCATGGTGAACATCTTTCTTCGCTACATAAGTGCCACTGCCATGGCGGCGTACGACCAACCCCCAGCCCACCAGCAAATCGATGGCTTTACGAATCGTCATGCGTGAAACATTAAACTCGCCTGACAGACGAACTTCAGAAGGTAACGGGCTGCCAATGTTGTAATCAGCAGAATTTAGCCGGATGCGTAACCGATCGGCGATAGATTTGTAGATCACCTGTAGACCTCTTAGCCGCTTCGAATGGGGTTTATAGAACCGTTATTTCATTAATCAACTTCATAATTTAAATGGTTTTTATTTCATATTTTCATGATGAATAAGAAATTAAAAATCATCGTGTCTATTTAACTATCAAAAAGTAGACAACTTACCCCAAATAAAAACTATGAAAGCGATCACGAATCAGTGCGACGGGCAACGATAAGTCATCTGCGTCTCCCTACTCTCAGTCTCAGGCCAGCGTTAAAACCAGCGTTAAAAAATAAGGCCATTTACCCTACAGGTTGTTACGTGAGGATTTAAAAATGCTCAGTCAAATACAACGTTTTGGTGGCGCAATGTTTACCCCGGTTTTGTTGTTTCCGTTCGCCGGGATTGTCGTAGGCATTGCCATTATGTTGCGCAATCCGATGTTCGTCGGCGAAGCGCTAACCGCACCCGATAATTTATTCGCGCAAATTGTTCACATTATTGAAGAGGGTGGCTGGACGGTATTCCGTAACATGCCGCTGATTTTTGCCGTCGGCTTACCGATTGGCCTCGCTAAGCAAGCGCAGGGCCGTGCTTGCTTAGCGGTGCTGGTGAGCTTTATGACCTGGAACTACTTCATTAACGCCATGGGGATGACCTGGGGCCATTACTTCGGTGTCGATTTCAGCGCCGATCCGGTGGCTGGAACCGGGCTAACTATGATTGCCGGGATCAAAACGCTTGATACCAGCATCATCGGCGCGATTGTTATCTCCGGTTTTGTCACGGCTATCCACAACCGCTATTTCGAAAAACAACTCCCCGTCTTTCTTGGCATCTTCCAGGGCAGTTCATTTGTCGTGATTGTCGCCTTCTTTGCCATGATTCCTTGCGCCTGGCTCACCCTTTATGGCTGGCCAAAAGTGCAAATGGGCATTGAGTCTTTGCAGGAATTCTTGCGTAGCGCCGGTTCGCTTGGCGTCTGGGTTTATACCTTCCTGGAACGCATTCTGATTCCAACCGGCCTGCATCACTTCATCTACGGTCCGTTTATCTTTGGCCCGGCGGTAGTTGAAGGCGGTATTCAGGTTTACTGGGCGCAGCATTTACAGGAGTTCAGCCAGAGCACGCTGCCGCTGAAAACCCTGTTCCCGGAAGGCGGGTTTGCACTGCACGGCAACTCTAAGATCTTTGGCTGCCTGGGTATTGCGCTTGCTCTGTACGCCACCTCAGCACCTGAAAATCGCGTGAAAGTCGCCGGATTGCTGATACCAGCAACACTCACTGCGATGCTTGTAGGTATTACCGAGCCACTCGAATTTACCTTCCTGTTTATCTCGCCGGTTTTATTTGCAGTGCATGCATTCCTCGCCGCAACGATGGCGACCGTGATGTACATGTGTGGCGTGGTGGGCAACATGGGGGGCGGGCTTCTCGACCAGTTCCTACCGCAAAACTGGATACCGATGTTCCACAACCACGCATCGATGATGTTTATCCAGATTGGTATTGGCCTCGTCTTCACCGGTATCTACTTCGTGGTGTTCCGCGCCCTCATCTTGCGCTTCAACCTGAAAACACCAGGGCGTGAAGACAGTGAGGTCAAGCTGTACAGCAAGGCGGATTACCAGGCATCGCGCAAGCAAACCATTGCTGCGGCGACCAAAGAGACCAAACAAGGCCAGGCCGCAGGCTTCCTCGAAGCGCTCGGCGGTACCGACAACATTCTTAGCATCAATAACTGTGCGACTCGCTTACGTATCACCCTCGCAGATATAGCTCTGACGCACAGTGACGACATTTTCAAAGCGCTGGGCGCCCACGGTGTGGTGCGACGCGGCAACGGTATTCAGGTGATTGTGGGCCTGCATGTCCCACAAGTCCGAGACCAACTTGAAACTCTGATGAAAGACACTTCTTCGACCGAACTTAAATCCATGACGGAGGCAGTATCATGAAAAAATTCTCTGTAGTAGTAGCCGGTGGCGGCAGCACATTCACTCCTGGTATCGTATTGATGTTACTGGCAAACCAGCATCGCTTCCCGCTGCGTGCCCTGAAGTTTTATGACAATGACGGCGCACGCCAGGAAACGATTGCAGAAGCTTGTAAAGTTATCCTCAAAGAGCAGGCTCCTGAAATCGAGTTCAGCTATACCACCGACCCAAAAGAAGCCTTTACCGATGTGGACTTCGTGATGGCCCATATCCGCGTGGGTAAATACCCGATGCGTGAACAAGATGAGAAAATCCCATTGCGCCATGGCGTTCTGGGCCAGGAAACCTGTGGCCCTGGCGGGATTGCCTACGGTATGCGCTCCATCGGTGGCGTATTAGAGCTGGTTGATTTCATGGAGAAATACTCGCCAAATGCCTGGATGCTTAACTATTCCAACCCGGCAGCGATTGTGGCTGAAGCAACTCGTAAACTGCGCCCGAACGCGAAGATTCTCAACATTTGCGATATGCCAATCGGCATTGAAAGCCGCATGGCGCAAATCGCTGGCTTGAAAGATCGTAAAGAGATGCGCGTACGTTATTACGGCCTTAACCACTTTGGCTGGTGGACCTCAATCGAGGACCAGAATGGCAATGATTTGATGCCTAAAATCCGCGAACATGTGGCTAAATTTGGTTATGTTCCGCCATCAGATGAGCATGGAACCGAAGCCAGCTGGAACGATACATTCTCTAAAGCAAAAGATGTGTGGGCCCTGGACCCGATCACCTTCCCTAATACTTACCTGAAATATTATCTGTTCCCGGATTATGTGGTTGAGCACTCCAACCCGGAACATACCCGCGCCAACGAAGTGATGGAACACCGTGAAAAGCACGTTTTCGGTTCCTGTAATGCCATCATTCAGGCAGGGAAATCATCGGCAGGGGAGCTGGAGATTGACGAACATGCGTCGTACATCGTCGATCTGGCGGCGGCAATTGCCTTTAATACACAAGAACGCATGCTTTTGATTGTGCCAAACAACGGTGCGATTAATAACTTTGACCCGGAAGCAATGGTTGAAATTCCATGTCTGGTTGGGAAAAGCGGGCCGGAGCCGCTGGTTGTCGGCAATATTCCACAGTTCCAGAAAGGGTTGATGAGCCAACAGGTTGCGGTAGAAAAACTGGTGGTTGAAGCCTGGGAAGAACGCTCATACGTGAAGTTATGGCAGGCGATTACGCTGTCGAAAACCGTGCCAAGTGCATCGGTTGCCAAAGCGATTCTTGATGATTTGATTGTAGCGAATAAAGAGTACTGGCCTGAGCTGAAATAGCGGCTAACTGGAGTAAGGGGCTGCCCCTTACTCCAGATTTTTTCGTAGGTCGGATTAGCGTTAGCGACATCCGACAACTTTGCTGTAAACGGATTACTTCGCTTTCGCCAGATACTGCACCATCTCTGCTTCTGGCACCATGCCACCGCCGGTTGCCCAGACGATATGCGTCGCGTTTTGCAGCTGTTCAGCGGTGATACCATGCATCTGCTGGTAAGCCGTATCGGCACTTACGTGCTGTGGACCTGGCATTCCCGCCAGCGCAGAAGGTTCAAGGCGAATATTTTCTTCTTCCGCAAGCCAGCCGAGCAACTGATACATGGTCTGGTCTTCAAGAGTATAGAAACCATCGAGTAACCGTTGCATTGCGCGCCCAACAAACCCGGATGCACGCCCCACCGCCAGGCCATCAGCGGCAGTAACATTATCAATACCCAAATCTTGTACGGATATCTCATCATGCAGGCCGGTATAAACCCCCAGCAGCATACAAGGCGAATGCGTTGGTTCTGCAAAGAAGCAGTGAACGTTATCGCCGAACGCCATTTTCAGACCAAATGCCACACCACCAGGTCCACCGCCCACGCCGCATGGCAGGTAAACAAACAGCGGGTGTTCTTTATCCACAACGCGATCTTGCTGGGCAAACTGGTCTTTCAGACGCTGACCTGCAACCGAATAACCAAGGAATAAGGTGCGGGAGTTTTCGTCGTCGATAAAGAAACAATTCGGGTCGGATTCAGCCGCTTTGCGGCCTTGTTCAACGGCAACGCCGTAATCTTGTTCGTATTCCACAACCGTCACGCCATGGCTGCGCAGTTTGGCTTTTTTCCACGCTCGGGCATCGGCAGACATATGCACGGTGACATTAAAGCCAATGCGCGCGCTCATGATGCCGATGGATAACCCCAGGTTGCCGGTTGAGCCAACCGCGATGCTGTACTGGCTAAAGAAAGCTTTAAATTCAGGTGATAGCAGTCTGGTGTAGTCATCTTCGGTGGTCAGTAAACCGGCTTCGATTGCCAGTTTTTCGGCATGTGTCAGGACTTCATAAATCCCACCACGCGCTTTGATGGAACCTGAAATCGGCAGATGGCTGTCTTTTTTCAGCAGCAATTGGCCGCAGATTTTCTGATCAAACTCTTTTTCCAGGCGCTTTTGCATCGCCGGAATCGCGACCAGTTCGGACTCGATAATACCGTTAGTCGCAGCGGTTTCCGGGAATGCCTGCGCCAGATACGGCGCAAAGCGCGTCAGGCGTGCATGGGCATCCTGCACATCTTCGGCTGTGAGCCCCACGTACGGTAATCCTTCGGCGAGAGTTGTGGTTTCCGGGTTAAACCAACGGGTTTCTTGCAAATCAATCAGATCGCGAACCAGCGGAAATTGTTGAATCAATGTGTTTATTTCAGCGTTTTTCATAAGACAATCTCTTTGCGCTTAGATGATAAAGGAAAGCAGGAACGTCGCGCCCAGTGCTAACAGAGAGGCGATAAAAGTCGCCGTTGTATAATATTTGAATGTTTCGTTAAGCGTTGCGCCGCAATATTGCTTCACCAACCAGAACAGGGAGTCTGTGACGATGGTGCAGCCAATTGCGCCGGAGCCAATAGCAATGGTGATAATTTCCGGGCTGACGTTGGGATAAAGTGGCAGCATCGGTGCCACAATTGCGGTTGCGCCCATCATTGCCACTGTTGCAGAGCCTACAGCCGCATGCAAAATCAGGGCGACCAGCCATGCCAGCAAAATCGGGTGCATGTGCAAATTGGATAACAACACAGCCAGAGAATCTGCCAGGCCGCTGGTTTTCAGAATGGCGTTAAACGCACCGCCCGCACCGATAATCAGCAAAATATTTGCGATTGAACCAAAGCCATTCTCGGTATGGGTTAATAGCTGGCTCATGCCGATATGCTGGCGTAATCCAAGTACGTAATAAGCGACAAACACCGCAATAAACATGGCTGTGATTGGGTTGCCGATAAACTCCAGCAGGGTATATAACGTCCCGCCTTTCGCCATATTCAACTCGGCGAGGGTTTTGACCAGCATCAGTCCAATTGGCAGCAAGATCGTGAACAGTGTCGCGCCCAACGAAGGCAGCGTTTCTTCGTTACGCACTTTCAGGTCGGAAAATTCAGCTGGCACCGCTTTAAACGGCAGACGATTTCCAACGATTTTCAGGAACAGTGGCCCGCCGACTAGTGATGCAGTTAAGCCCACCAGTAAACCATATACAATCACTGTGCCGACATCCGCACCCAGTTTGTTGGTGACAAACATTGCCGCTGGGTGTGGCGGAACCACGCAATGGACTGCCATTAACGCAGTACACAATGGAATAGCCAGTTTCAGCAAAGAGGTGTTGGTCTTTTTGGCGATAGAAAACGCCAGTGGAATCAGCAGCACAACGCCTACTTCCACGAACAGCGTGATACCGCAAATCAAGCCGACCAAAACCATGATCACATCTGCTGATAACCATCGGCAACGTTGTAACGCCAGGCCAATTCGTTCAGCACCGCCTGACACTTCCATCATCTTGCCCAGAATCGTGCCAAGGCCAATGACTGCCGCGAGGAAGCCCAACGTGCTACCAATGCCGTTTTCAATGGCGTTCACCATATCCAGCGGGCTCATACTCATCATGGTGCCGACAAAAAAACTAGCCAGCAACAAAGCGAGGAAAGGGTGAAACTTCAGTTTTACGATGGTAAAGACGATTAAAATTATGCTGCTAAGCAGCGTTCCCACAACCCAAATCTGAGATTCCATACCCACCTCACTCTGCGATTTATCTGCCGCTATTGGATAAAAATTGCTCCTGACTGACAAACGATATAAATGGCATTTCAGATGAGCCAGATTGATGCAAAAGAGTGATTCAGGTCGGAATTAGGGGTGTTTATTTGATTTTGATTCGATTTCTCACATCTTAAAACGACGTTTTCGAGGGCGTATTTTACAATGCCGCCATGATTTATCTTTCAGGAAAGCGCTATGGACCCGATTCGTGAAGTCAGAAACCGCCTGCTTAACGGCTGGCAGCTATCAAAACTCTACACATTTGAAGTCGCGGCCCGGCATCAATCTTTTGCACTGGCAGCGGAGGAGCTTTCGCTAAGTTCGAGCGCGGTCAGCCACCGGATTAATCAACTTGAGCAGGAGTTGGGGATCCAGCTGTTTGTGCGCTCACACCGTAAAGTCGAGTTAACGCATGAAGGAAAGCGGGTTTTCTGGGCGCTGAAATCGTCGCTCGATACGCTCAACCAGGAAATTCTGGATATCAAAAATCAGGAACTGTCTGGCCTGCTGACGATATATTCGCGCCCTTCCATCGCTCAATGTTGGCTGGTGCCGCGGCTCGGGGATTTTACGCGGCGCTACCCTTCGATTTCACTGACCATTCTGACTGGCAATGACAACGTGAATCTGCAACGTGCGGGAGTCGATTTGGCGCTCTATTTTGACGATGCCCCTTCGTCACAGCTAACCCATCATTTTTTGATGGATGAGTCCATTCTGCCGGTGTGCAGCCCGGAATATGCCCAGCGTTTTGAGTTAAAAAATAAACCTGCACATTTGCGCAATTGCACGCTGTTACATGACCGCCAGGCGTGGAGTAATGATTCGGGTACAGATGAATGGCACAGCTGGGCGCAGCACTTTTCCGTCGATTTACCTTCCTCTTCGGGTATCGGGTTTGATCGCTCAGATTTAGCCGTGATTGCTGCGGTAAACCAGGTTGGAGTGGCGATGGGGCGCAAAAGACTGGTGCAAAAACGGTTGGATCGCGGTGAGCTGGTTGCCCCCTTTGGCGAAATGACATTGAAGTGCCATCAGCATTATTACGCCACTACATTGCCTGGGCGGCAATGGCCAAAAATTGAAGCGTTTATTCAGTGGATGCAGTCGGCGGTGTAATTTTGTAGTTGCCGCGCAGCATTAAATTATGTATTTTTATGCAAATAAAGTGCATAAATAATTTAATGGAGCGCGAAATGTTCAGGAAGTTAGTTAAGTCAGTTATTTTGGCCGGATGCATGGTTTCCGCTGTTTGTACTTCTGCTTATGCCGCACAACAGACCTATGTTGTGGGTTCTGGTGGAACGTATCGCCCGTTTGAATTTGAAAACAGCCAGAAACAGTTGGAAGGTTTTGATATCGACATCATCAAAGCCATCGCTAAAGCAGAAGGCTTTGATATCAAACTGGTTAATACACCGTGGGAAGGTATTTTTGCCACGCTGAACTCCGGTGACCGTGACATCATTATTTCTGGCATCACCATCACCGATAAACGCAAAGCGATGGTTGATTTCTCCGCGCCATATTTCCCGGCAGAGCAGTCCATCGTGGTACCTAATGATTCCAAAGTGGATTCCGTTAACGCGCTGAAAGGTAAGAAAGTTGGCGTAGTGAACTCTAGCGCTGGCGATACTGTCGTGTCCGACACGCTGGGCAAAAACAGCACTGACATCAAGCGCTTTGATAATACGCCGCTGATGCTGCAAGAGCTGGCTGAAGACGGTATCGACGCAGCGGTTGGCGATGTGGGTGTGGTGAAGTACTACATCAAATCTCACCCGGAAAAAGCGCTGAAAGCGGTAAAAGACGACAAATTTGAACGCCAGTATTTCGGCATTGCGGTAGCGAAAGATAACCAGGAACTGCTGGGTAAAATCAACGCAGGCCTGAAGAAAATCGTCGCAGACGGGACCTACGCAAAAATCTATTCCACATGGTTTGATAGCAACGTTCCAACCCTCCCCGCTGAATAATTTGCGATACCCGTTAGCATTCGAGTTGCAGCCAACACCCCTGCAGCTTGAAGGATAATGGGTATATGACTTGGGGCCTTTTCGGCCCCAACAAGGACAGGTATGACCGGATTTCGCTGGGAGATAATCTCAGAATACGCGCCGTTATTTATGCAGGGCGCGATCATGACCATCAAGTGCACCATCATCTGCGTTATTTTAGGCACCACCTGGGGCTTGTTGCTTGGGCTAGGCCGCATGGCGCACGCCGAAGATGGTCCGTGGAAACATGTACTGCGTTATGCGGTGCAATGGCCAGTGCGCGTTTACGTCAGTGCGTTCCGTGGCACACCACTGTTTGTGCAAATCATGGTGGTTCATTTCGCGCTGGTGCCGCTTTTTATTAACCCGCGTGATGGCATGTTAGTGACCAGCGGGCTGATGTCGGTCGATTTTGCCCGTGCACTGCGCTCTGAATATGGCGCGTTTCTCTCGTGCGTGGTGGCGATTACGCTCAATGCCGGGGCCTATGTCTCTGAGATTTTCCGTGCGGGTATTCAGTCAATCGACAAAGGCCAGATGGAAGCATCGCGTGCGTTGGGTATGGGCTGGGGTAAAACGATGCGCAAAGTGATTTTGCCGCAGGCGTTCCGCCGGATTCTGCCACCGCTGGGCAATAACGCTATCGCCATTGTGAAAGATTCTTCACTGGCCTCGGCGATTGGCCTTGCAGATTTGGCCTACGCTGCACGTACTGTCTCTGGCGCTTATGCGACTTATTGGGAACCGTACCTGACGATCTCGCTGGTGTATTGGGTGCTGACGTTCATGCTCTCGCTGATGGTGCAACACATGGAAAAGAGGCTCGGCAAAAGTGATTCACGTTAAGGATTTACAGAAAAAATTTGGCAAAACTCATGTGCTGCGCGGCATTTCCTGTGATATCGCGCCGCAGGAAGTGGTATGTGTGATTGGTCCGTCCGGTTCCGGTAAGAGTACCTTTTTACGTTGCCTGAATGCGCTGGAAAAACCAGACGGTGGTGAGGTTATGGTGAACGGTTTTGCCGTGCACGACCCAAAAACTAACCTCAACACGCTGCGCGAAAGTATTGGCATGGTATTCCAGCGTTTTAACCTGTTCCCACATATGACAGTGTTGGAAAACCTGACGATGGCGCCGATGTCGCTTAAAGGTTTATCGAAGGCTGAAGCCGTGTCACGTGCGGAAAAGTTGCTGCAAAAGGTTGGGCTTATAGACAAAATCGACGCCTGGCCGTCAAGCCTTTCCGGCGGGCAGCAGCAGCGTGTAGCGATTGCTCGTGCATTGGCAATGGAGCCGTCGATCATTCTGTTTGATGAGCCGACTTCGGCACTCGACCCCGAGCTGGTGGGTGAAGTGCTGGCAGTCATGAAACAACTGGCGCTGGAAGGAATGACGATGGTTATCGTCACCCACGAAATGGGCTTTGCCCGTGAAGTGGCGGACCGCGTGGTGTTTATTGATCAGGGTGTGATTCAGGAGCAGGGGCCGCCGTCGCAACTGTTTAGCAACCCGACTAACCCACGTACCAAAGAGTTTTTGAGTAAAGTGCTTTAAGTTGGATAGTGTCGGGTAGCGCTACGCTTACCCGACCTACGTTCGCGTTTAATTCTCTCGGATTTAGCGTAAATTACACCGCTTCCCCATGCCGCTGAAACTTATGCGACAGCGGAAGCCAGCAGAACAAAATCATCACGCCCATTGCCGTCATGAGCATTCCGAGGCTGAATTGCCCGGTTTGTGGCAGTAACGCAGAAAACCACGCCATCGCTCCTGAACCAATATTTTGCAGCCCACCAACCAGCGCGCCCGCGGTGCCTGCGAGGAATGGGAACGGCTCCATTGCGCCGCTGGTCGCCAATGGGAATAACATCCCTGCGCCGAAGAAGAACAGCGCGGCTGGTACCAGTAATGTCCAGATGTTCATAATTCCAAGCCAGCCTGGAATCCACATCAAAATGCCGGCAAACAGGCAGCTCAATACGGCTTGCCACATCAATGAAGAGAAGCGCGCATTCTCCCGGCCAGCATACCAGGAGCCAAAGAAGGCTGCTGGGATAGGGAGAATAAACAGAATACTCACCACTACGCCATTGAGCCCAAGAACGCCGCCCATCAACACACCGGAACAGGCTTCAAACACCGCCACGCCTGCAAGGCCACCGACCAGCATCAGCAAATAGCAATTAAACGAGCCGCTGCCTAGTAAGGCTTTATAGCTCGCAACCAGTCGTTGAGGTTTAGCCTGAACCGGGCGAGTTTCAGGTAACCAACGCAACATGCAGAAAGCGACAATGGTGCAAAGCACCAGCAAGAAGCCGTAGCAAGCACGCCAACCCCATACGGAGTCAAGCATCCCGCCGATGACCGGAGCCAATAGCGGGCTGACCAGAATCCCCATATTCAGCAGACTGTTGGCAGAACGGAGCGATGCACCTTCGTAAAGGTCACGCGGCATGGTTCGTGCCATCACACCTGCAACGCCTGTCCCCATTCCCTGCAACGCACTGGCAATCACCAGCGCTGTTAAATTAGTGGTGAACAGAGCCCAAAGTGTGGCGAGGATAAAAATACTCATACCGGTGAGAATGACCGGGCGGCGGCCGATGCGGTCTGATATCGGCCCGTAGACAAGTTGCGACACGCCATAGGTCAGCAAATATGCCGCCATCACTTGCTGAATTGCACCGCTGCGCACGCCGAAATCGTGAGCCATATCGGGAATTGAAGGGATATAAATGGTTTGCGTCATTTGCCCGACAGCAACCAGCAGAATCAACATCATCAGCAGGTGAATATTGGCTAACTTTTTCATTTTCTCAGTTGTTATTTGGGGTTTATATGCCAATTGTCAGTTTATAAAACTGACTGCGCCAAAAAATCGAGAGGAATCTACCACACAAAGACGATGAAACCCTATGGCCTGACACCTTTTGGATGAGAGATAAATTGGCAGTATGTAAAGCCTGAACGGCAATTTATGTTGCCAGCGAAACGGCAACAGAGGTTTATAAAAAGGAGGCGGTTTCCCGCCTCCTTTTGGTGCGACTTGAAGACGATGAATTACTTGAAGTATTTCATGGCGACTTCAAGTAGTTGCAGTAACGCAACCATGAGTTTCAGAAACAAAATAGCCAGTCCCATCAAGCCCATACGCTTTCTCCTGTTAACAGGAGCACTTTCAGCCGGCGAGCCTTTCCGCTGCCTGTAGCCCGCTGAGTTTGTTGAGGTGATCCGATGCGCTCCTCTGAGGTTAAGGCACTGACGGCACCACCCGTTTCAGCCAGGACTTAAATTGCGCGGCGGTTTGCGGCCTCAGAGCACATCACATTCAACACAATCAGTATATCCATTATACTGTATAAATAAACAGTAAAAAGATGAAAATGCGAACAGCTTCGCAAGCCACAGATTTATGCATTGCTCACATTAGCAGCAACTATTTGCACCAGGGTGGGGTTTCGTCGTATATTTTGTGGGTTGATGTGATCTGGTGTGCGAAGCAGTAAAAGCACTAGTAGCAAAAACAAAAAACCTCGCCTCACCAGCGGGGTTTTTTGTTTTTGTAGGTTCTGAAATTGACTTAGTTCTAAAACCCGTGGGGAACGGATTGCCCGAAGCCATCGCCGCTGTCAGTGCTGTTATCCTGCCGTCCTCGTGCTTCCAGCCTGTCTGCACGCATTTTCTCGCTTATTTCTCTGCGCTGCTCCGTGGTTAAGTTTTCACGGCCATAATACTGATCCGGATATTTCGAGCGCATGATTAATGCCTCGTTAGTCTCTGCCGGGTTAATGGTTTTATGCCCGTCATAGCCTGAGGTATCAGTCGATGAACAGCCAATAACGGCGAGTGGGATAAGCACTATCAGAGCAAATTTGTAAGCCATATTTCTTCCTGGATCAGCACAATGGATAGCGTATTCACGCAGCGTATCATGGATAGTTTAGCTCCGACTGCCTGGCGCCACACGATTTGGCGAAATGTTTAAACACACTCTTTCAAACGACTTTCCTCACCGGTTTTCATTTGCGAATTACCCTTAATAAGCTTGCTAATGATTCGTAAACTGAATACTGGAGAGAAAAATGACTAAGCATTGTTTTTCCGCTTTGCTGCTCAGCGCATTGTTGCTGAGTGCTGGTTCTATGGCGACGGCAGCTGAAAATGTTATCAGGCCGGTGCGTGGCATTATCGATGCTGTGAATGGTAATACGCTCATTATCACCACGCGGCAGGGGGAGAAGCTCGATGTCACTCTGACCGATCAAACCAAAGTGAATAGCGTCAGCGAGGCAAAAGTAAGTGATATCAAACCTGATAGTTTTATTGGCACAGCGGCGGTGCAGCAAGCTGATGGAACGCTAAAAGCGTTAGAAGTACATGTATTCGCGCCGAGCTTGCGGGGATCGGGTGAAGGGTTTAACCCTTTTGAATCTGCCGACGGCAATGTAAACACGATGACCAACGGTACGGTCGGAAAACTGGTTAATAGTCATGGCCGTACGATGACGGTGAAGGTTAAAGATCAGGAAAAAACAGTCATTGTTCCGGATGACGCTCCGGTGGTGCTAATTACCCCAGCGGATAAATCACTGTTGAAACCTGGTACTAAAGTCGTATTACACACAGCGAAAGATGATAAAGGTCAGTTAGTTGCTCGCGGGATATCCGCCGGTAAAGATGGCCTGACACCGCCGATGTAAATGCAGAGTTTTTTATCAAACTTCGCCCTGGCAATGAGCCAGGGCGAGATACAGCCAAATCCAATGCTTAAGACAGCGGGCTCAGCGTAATTTCTACGCGGCGGTTCTGGGCTTTGCCTTCAGCCGTGCTGTTGCTGGCGATTGGGTTGGCCGGGCCTGCGCCTGTGGTACGCACACGGTTTGCTGCCACACCTTGTGTGATCAGCGCGCTACCCACACCATCTGCACGCTGCTGGGAAAGCTTCATATTCAGCTCCTGGCTGCCGGTGCTGTCAGTGTAACCAACGATATTAACCGCAGTTTTTGGGTATTCTTTTAATACCATTGCCACGCCGGTCAGGGTATTCGCGCCAGCCGGTTTCAGTGTTGCGCTGCTGCTGTCGAAGGTGACATTGTTTGGCATATTAAGCACGATGTTGTCGCCACTACGCGTCACACTCACGCCCGTTCCCTGCATTTTTTCACGAAGTTTCGCTTCCTGCACATCCATGTAATAACCAACGCCACCACCTAATGCAGCACCTGCTGCGGCACCAATCAGTGCACCTTTGCCGCGATCTTTTTTAGATGAGGAGAGTGCGCCAACGCCTGCGCCTACCAGCGAGCCAATACCGGCTCCAATGCCTGATTTCCCTGCTTCACGTTCGCCGGTGTAAGGGTTGGTAGTACAACCAGAAACTGCTAACGTGCCGCAAACAATGGCGGCAATCATCATGACGCGTTTTTTCATCTCATTTCCTTTGTGAATTTAATAACTCAACCGCGACTTCAGCGGCGGTTGATTATGCCGTGTGAATGTGTAGAAATTTCTATAGAGTCGTCTGAATTTGTAAACAAAATATTGAGTGGCCATCAGGCCGCCACCTGCACAACACCTGCAAATAAGGGAGCCCGAATTGGCTAACGTATTCTCATCAAACAAGAAAATTCTAACTGCCGCACACTGGGGCCCGATGATAGTTGAAACTGATGGAGAGCGAGTCCTCGCTTCCAGAGGGGCATTGGAAACCGGGCATGAGAATTCACTGCAAAGCGCAGTTCCAGACCAGGTACACAGTAAAGCCCGTGTGCAGTATCCCATGGCCAGGAAAGGTTTTCTTGCCTCACCCGAAGCACCACAAGGTGTGCGGGGTGAAGATGAGTATGTGCGCATCAGTTGGGGTGAAGCGCTCCAGTTGATTCACCAGCAGCACCAACGCATTCGCACGACTTATGGGGCAGCTTCCATTTTTGCGGGTTCCTACGGCTGGCGCTCCAATGGCGTACTTCATAAAGCGGCGACATTATTGCAGCGCTATATGAGTCTCGCGGGCGGTTATACCGGGCACCTGGGCGATTACTCAACCGGTGCTGCGCAGGTCATCATGCCGTATGTGGTTGGCTCAAATGAGGTTTATCAGCAGCAAACTAGCTGGCCGTTGGTGCTGGAGCACAGCGATGTGGTGGTGCTGTGGAGCGCCAACCCATTGAACACGCTGAAGATTGCCTGGAATGCCAGCGACGAACAGGGCGTGAGGTTTTTTGAGCAACTGAAAAACAGCGGTAAAACCGTGATCGCCATTGATCCGATGCGATCGGAAACGGTGGATTTCTTTGGTGAAAATGCCCAGTGGATTGCTCCAAATATGGGAACTGATGTCGCGCTGATGTTGGGTATCGCGCATACGCTGGTTAAACACGGCTGGCACGATACTGACTTCCTGGCGCGCTGTACTCATGGCTACGATAAATTCGCCGCTTATTTGACGGGCGAATTAGACGGTCAGCCGAAAAACGCCGAGTGGGCAGCGAAGATTTGCGGTGTGCCGGTGCAAACCATTGAATACCTGGCGCAGGTATTTAGCCGCAATCGCACCATGCTGATGTCGGGCTGGGGGATGCAGCGCCAGCAGTATGGCGAGCAAAAGCACTGGATGTTGGTCACGCTTGCAGCGATGCTGGGGCAAATTGGTACGCCGGGCGGCGGTTTTGGTTTGTCTTATCACTTTGCGAACGGTGGCAACCCAACGCGGCGCGCGGCGGTGCTGGGTTCAATGCAGGGAACGGTGGCCAACGGTACTGATGCTGTCGAGAAAATCCCGGTGGCACGCATTGTTGAAGCGCTGGAACACCCAGGTGGCGAGTATCAGCATAATGGGCAGCAAAAAACATTCCCGGATATTCGCATGCTCTGGTGGGCGGGTGGCGGTAATTTTACCCACCATCAAGATACCAATCGTCTGATCAAAGCCTGGCAGAAACCGGAGTTGGTCGTTATTTCCGAATGCTTCTGGACGGCGGCCGCAAAACACGCAGATATTGTGTTGCCGATCACCACATCGTTTGAGCGCAATGATTTAACGATGACCGGTGATTACAGTAACCAGCATTTAGTGCCGATGAAGCAGGTCGTTTCCCCACAAGGGGAGGCGCGCAATGATTTCGATGTTTTTGCCCAACTCAGTGCATTGTGGGAAGAGGGTGGCGAAGCCCGTTTTACTGAAGGAAAAACCGAGCTGCAATGGCTGGAAGAGTTCTATGACATTGCGCGCAAGCGCGGTGCGACGCAGCAGATAGAACTGCCGGAATTTAAACAGTTCTGGGAAGTTAACCAGCTGATAGAAATGCCGGAAAGTGAAAAGAACGCCGCTTTTATTCGTTTCGCTGATTTCCGCCATGATCCGCAGGCTAATCCATTAAAAACACCAAGCGGGAAAATCGAAATTTATTCCGAGCGTATTGCCAGTTTTGGTTACGCTGATTGCCCTGCGCATCCGACCTGGCTTGCGCCAGACGAATGGCAAGGCAATGCGCAGTCCGGTCAGCTTCAACTGCTTTCATCTCATCCGGCACATCGCCTGCACAGCCAGCTTAACTATTCGGCGCTGCGTGATAAATACGCGATTGCCGGACGTGAGCCGTTAACACTGCATCCAAAAGATGCGGCTGAACGTGGCATTGCGGATGGTGATTTAGTGCGTGTCTGGAATGCGCGTGGGCAGGTGCTGGTGGGTGCGCTGGTAACAGAAGGCATAAAGCCTGGAGTGGTCTGTATTCACCAAGGGGCGTGGCCTGATTTAGACGACGAAAAGCTGTGTAAAAACGGTGCGGTGAATGTGCTGACGCTTGATATTCCGACTTCGCGCCTGGCAAATGGCTGTGCTGCAAACTCGTCGCTGGTATGGGCCGAAAAGTATCTCGGCCCGGTACCGGAAGTTACGGCATTTGTTCCGCCTGCCAGCTCATAATCCAGGTCGGGTGGTGCGTTTCGTTTTGCCAGGCGCTTTCTTCAATGCGAAAGCCCTGGTGATGATAGAAATGCACTGCCCGATGATTCTTCTGGTAAACCTCAAGGCTCAGTGAGGGATAAAGCGCTTTGACGTGCTCCATCAACGCTTGCCCAATTCCCTTGCCAATAAAAGGTTCGCTAACAAACAATGCGCCAATAAATAGCGAATCCAGCACGCTAATAAATCCCACCATTTTGTCCTGATGCAGATAAACCCAGGTCGCAGATTGCGGAATATAAACATTCCGTACGATGGACTCACTTTCGTGCCAGTAATTTTCGCTAATAAATGGATGAGCCTGAATCGTGCTGGCAAGCCAGATTTCAATCAGTTCATCCATTTCACCAGGCTGTAGGCGGCGAATCATTTGAGATTATCGGGATGGCAGAAGCAAGTGGTGACGTGGTCATTGACCAGCCCACAGGCCTGCATAAACGAGTAGCAAATGGTTGACCCGACGAACTTAAAGCCGCGTTTTTTCAGCGCTTTTGATAACGCGTCGGACGCGGGGGTGGTGGTAGGGATTTCTGCAAGCGTTGCCGCCTGTGTAATCTGCGCCTGGTTATCGACAAACGACCAGACAAACTCCGGGAATTTCTCACCGTTGGCTTCCATCGCCAGATACGCTTTCGCGTTATTGATGATGGCTTCTATTTTCCCGCGATGGCGGATAATACCGGCATCCTGTACCAGTTCGTCTACGTCTTCCGGTTGCAGTAAAGCCACGGCCTGCGGATCGAAATTTTTAAAGCAGCGACGGTAGTTTTCGCGTTTTTTCAGCACGGTTATCCATGATAAACCGGCCTGTTGTCCTTCAAGGCAAATCATCTCAAACAGGTGTTGCCCGTCAGTCATCGGCACACCCCATTCCTTATCGTGATACTCAATATAGAGCGGGTCATTTGATACCCATCCACAACGCAGCATACGTTTCTCCTTTGATGAAATTTCTCGTGCCAACTTGACGTGCGAAATAAAGCGACAATAGTTAATTCAGGGCCATCTTGATACACCATGAGTTAATTAGGGGTTATCCGCAAGCCCGACAAAAAGACTAATAATATCGCCGGATTTGGCTCTTTTCTGGAGTCGTTTTGATGATCAAAATTATACGCAGTGGTCGCCGTGTCACTTTCTCCACGGTGCTGGCTTTGTGTTGCCTGTCACACGCTACGAATGTATTTGCCTGGCAACAAGAATATGTCGCCGAAGAAACTTCGGGCGAAGCGCAGGATCGTTACACTTGGGACAGTAATCGCCAACCAAGCTACAACGATATTCTCGCAGAAAGGATCAATTCTTCTTTTACCTCCCAAAACCAGGAGGGGCTGATGCTCGTTTCTGGTAACGATAATATTAGCGCTGATACCTCACGTTTGGGCATCGGCTGGAATATCTCTTTGCCTGGCAATATTACAACCGGCCCGACAGCAAAATACAGTTGGGATGGCACAACGCCCGGAATTTATAACGAGTATGGCGACACGGCTGTCGCAGCGCGATTTACCGATCAACTCTGGCATGCCAGCGTCTCTACTGTGGGTTGGCGTATGGATTCCTCGGTAGGCTATCTGCGCCCGTGGGCACAAGTTAGTTATAACCATCAGTATGGTGAAAATCTCTGGAAGGCACAGTCAGGACTACGAGCAAATGTCGTGCCGAGTCAGGACGCAAGCTGGATGGATGTGACCGTGGGTGCCGATATGCCAATTGGTAAAAATATGGCAGCGTTTGCTTCTATGTCACAAGCCGAAGGATTAACGACAGGTGAGGCATATATTTATAATGTTGGCGTTAGCGCGCGCTTCTGATCATTAATGTAACCTTGAACTGATATATTTAACATTTAATAATCAGTGTTTACGCACCTTATATTGATAGTAGGCACTAACTTTATTGATTTTGAATTAACGTCCAGGTCATTCATTCCCTCTCAGGTGCATTTCATTCCGGCCTGAGTGCACTTCATGCCTTTTTCTCCTGGAATAAAATGCACTTCGTTACTCTTGGCAGCAGAAGATTTCTCTTAAATTTTGCGGACATCTGCCATGAATAATTCTACCTACAACCGTACTCGTTGGTTAACTCTGATCGGCACCATCATTACCCAGTTTGCATTGGGTTCCGTTTATACCTGGAGCTTGTTCAACAGCGCACTGTCGCAAAAGCTGGGTGAGCCAATCAGCCAGGTGGCATTTTCCTTTGGTTTATTAAGCCTTGGCCTTGCGATTTCCTCTTCCGTTGCGGGCAAATTGCAGGAACGTTTTGGTGTACGCAAAGTAACGATGGCGGCAGGTGTTCTGCTGGGTGTCGGCTTTTTCCTGACCGCACATTCCAATAACTTGCTGATGCTGTGGTTGAGTGCCGGTGTGCTGGTGGGCCTGGCCGATGGTGCGGGTTACCTGTTAACACTCTCCAACTGCGTGAAATGGTTCCCGGAGCGTAAAGGCCTGATTTCCGCATTCGCCATTGGCTCTTACGGCCTCGGCAGCCTGGGTTTCAAATATATCGATACCCATTTACTGGCAACTTACGGCCTTGAAAGCACCTTTATGATTTGGGGTGGCCTGGCGATGGTGATGATTCTTCTCGGTTCATTACTGATGAAAGATGCCCCATTGCAGGAAGTTAAAACCGCGAATGGTGTGGCCGAAAAAGATTACACCCTTGCAGAATCTATGCGTAAGCCACAGTACTGGATGCTGGCTATCATGTTCCTGACTGCCTGCATGAGTGGTTTGTATGTTATCGGTGTAGCAAAAGATATCGCACAAGGCATGGTGCATTTGACTGCTGAGTCTGCGGCAAACGCGGTAACCGTTATCGCGATTGCTAACCTGAGTGGCCGCCTGGTGCTGGGTATTCTGTCCGATAAGATTGCTCGTATCCGCGTTATCACTATCGGCCAGGTTATTTCTTTGGTCGGCATGGCTGCACTGTTGTTTGCCCCACTTAACGAAGCGACTTTCTTTGCAGCGATTGCCTGTGTAGCGTTTAACTTCGGCGGCACCATCACCGTTTACCCATCACTGGTGAGCGAGTTCTTTGGTCTGAATAACCTGACTAAAAACTACGGTGTGATTTACTTAGGCTTCGGTATCGGCAGCATCTGCGGTTCGATTATCGCTTCCATCTTCGGCGGCTTCTACGTGACCTTCTGCGTCATCTTTGCCTTGCTGATTTTGTCTCTGGCGATTTCCACCACCATCCGCACTCCAGCGCGCGAAGTTTATCAAGAAGCTCACGCTTGATAGCGAGCCATTAATGCCGCAAACCATGCCGCCGGGACGTTATACGGCGGCATCATTAATTGTGAAATCCCCTGTTCTATAATGCCTTCCGCTTGTGCTTTTAAGATCTCATTCCCTCGTTGTAATCCTGCCAACTGAATGCGTTTTTCTATCAAGTAGACCCGGGCAAAGTGTGGGTCGTAGCGCAAAATTTCACGCGTGTTATCGATGATGTCAGCCAGTTTGATGGTTTGCGCCTCGAGGCTTGCGTTGGCGGTATGCAGGAAGTGAGCACGTTTACGATGCATACGATTGGTGCCGGGGAGTTGTTCAGGGTTGGTGACCATTGCCACCAGAGTTGCCACATCCGGACCAAAGTGCTCCTGAATGTCGATAAGCGTGGTACCGGTATCCTCAACAGTGTCGTGCAACCAGGCTGCCGCGAGCACTTCCTCAATAGGAGAAACGCTTCTGACTATCTCCACCACGGCTGCGGGATGGACGATATATGGCTCAAGTGTATATTTGCGGCGCTGATCGCAAGCTGCATGAGCCTTTGTTGCATATCGGCGTGCGCGTTCTTCTAAAGACAGCATAACTACCTCTCTGCATCACCAATATTGCCTGATATGTTCCATAACCCACCTGTGTTGAGCCAGCATGAGATATGTAAACAACCGTGTGGATCACTAATTTTGCCGATACTTTTTACTCTCCCTATGTTCTACTAATCCGCGCCAAAAATTGGCTAAGAATCATCCTGATTCGGACTCTATTTTTTATTGCTCAGAATTTTCTTCACCAGGGGGAGTCTGAGTGATGTTTATAACATCTCTTTTTTGCATTATTTTTTCGGACAACCTGCATGAATTACATTAAATCGATGACCCAGCAGAAACTCTGTTTTCTGTTAGCGGTATACATCGGCATATTTTTGAACCTTTCGGTTTTTTATAATCGTTTCATGGGCTTTGCTCAGGACTTTAGTCGCCTGAAAGGTTTCTCCATGGTCGCAGAGGTCGTGGCTTGTGTACTGGTCACTTTCTTTTTATTCCGTGTGTTATCCCTGTTTGGCCGTACCGTCTGGCGAATCCTCGCTACATTAATCGTGTTGTGCTCCGTTGGTGCCAGCTATTACATGACGTTGCTTAACGTCGTTATTGGCTACGGTATTATCGCCTCGGTTATGACCACAGATATCGACCTCTCGAAAGAAATTGTCGGCTATCAATTCGTATTGTGGATGGTTTTGGTCAGTGCTATTCCGTTGGTACTTATCTGGGGAAGCAAAACACGCGATACCCTGCTTAACCAATTGAAAACCCCAGGTCAGCGCATCAAAAACGTGGCCATTGTGCTGTTGGCTGGACTGATGGTTTGGGCACCACTGCGTTTACTTGATAAACAACAAAATCGTACAGAAAAACGCTCCACGGTAGATATGCCAAGCTACGGCGGCGTGGTGGCTAACTCTTATCTGCCATCAAACTGGGTCTCAGCGTTGGGTCTTTTTGCTTGGGCTCAGGCTGATGAGTCCAACGACAATAGTTCGTTGCTCAACCCAGCGAAGAAGTTTACGTATGTCGCGCCAAAAGAGCTCGATGATACCTATGTTGTGTTTGTGATTGGCGAAACCACTCGCTGGGATCACATGGGTATTCTGGGCTATGACCGTGACACCACACCAAAACTCGCCCAGGAGAAAAACCTGGTCGCGTTCAGAGGTGAATCTTGCGATACCGCGACTAAGCTTTCGCTGCGTTGTATGTTCGTGCGTGAAGGCGGGACGGAAGAGAATCCGCAGCGTACTCTGAAAGAGCAGAACGTCTTTGCGGTACTTAAACAGCTTGGTTTCAGCTCAAACCTTTTTGCGATGCAAAGTGAAGTCTGGTTCTACGGCAACACCATGGCAGATAACTTCTCTTACCGTGAGCAGATTGCCGCTGAACCGCGGAACCGCGGTAAGCAAGTCGATGACATGCTGCTGGTCGAAGAGATGAAACGTTCTGTGGACGAGCATCCTAACGGCAAGCATTTGATTGTGCTGCACACCAAAGGCTCGCACTTCTCTTACGTGCAACGTTACCCACGCAGCTACGCGAAATGGACTCCAGAGTGCGTCAGCATTGATAAAGAGTGCAGCAAAGAGCAGCTGATTAACGCTTTTGATAACTCGGTGTTGTATACCGATAGCGTGCTTGAACAAGTGATTTCTGAGCTGCGTGATAAGCGTGCGATTATTTTCTATGCCTCTGACCATGGTGAGTCTATCGACGAGCACAAACACCTGCACGGTACACCACGTAAAATGGCTCCACCTGAGCAGTTCCGTGTGCCGTTGCTGGTTTGGGCATCTGATAAATATCTGGAAAACCCGGATCGCGCACGTGAGTTTGCACATATGCAGGAACAGGCGAAAATGAAGGTGCCGCACCGCCATGTTGAGCTGTATGACACCATCATGGGTTGTCTGGGCTATACATCTCCAGACGGTGGTATTAACCAGAACAACAACTGGTGCCATGTGCCCGAAAAGAAAGCCGCACAGTAACTTTTTAGCCACATGTGCTGGAATTTAAAGCAAACAGACAGGATTTTCAGTTTCAGGGATTGACGGGTAAAACGGTGCGCAGTAAGATGCGCTCCGCATTCGGCGAGTAGCGCAGCTTGGTAGCGCAACTGGTTTGGGACCAGTGGGTCGGAGGTTCGAATCCTCTCTCGCCGACCAAATTCAAGAAAACCCAACCGCAAGGTTGGGTTTTTTTACGTCTGTAGTTTATGAGGATGAGAATCTCCGCAGGAGGTTTGAGCCGAGCGCAGCGAGACAACGTTGCTTCAGCAACGGCCCGCAGGGAATAATCCTCTCTCGCCGACCAAATTTAGAAAAAGCCAACCTTCGGGTTGGCTTTTTTGCATCTGTAGTTTGAAGAGGATGAGAATCTCCGCAGGAGGTTTGAGCCGAGCGTAGCGAGACAACGTTGCTTCAGCAACGGCCCGTAGGGGAATAATCCTCTCTCGCCGACCAAATTCAAGAAAACCCAACCGCAAGGTTGGGTTTTCTTACGTCTGTAGTTTACCGCCACGCATCTGACATCTCGCTCACCCGCCCCACGTTAAACCCCTAACCTTGTAAAAATATCCGCTTCATCGTCCAACATCTGTCTTTATATGCTTTTGTGACATTTCCCATCGTATTTTGTTATGGAAAATCGTGGGTTAATACGCCATTGCTTATGTTTCATACCAGCATGATTCGCTGTAAGAGATATAGATCACAAAACTTATCGTTCAGATAATCAGCATCTGGCAAGAAATTTTACAGAAATAGCACAACTGCATACCACTCCCGCTCGTCTTTTAATCAGTGGATAATTCTGGTTACATGGCAGTAGCATAAATTTCCCTGCTGGAAACAGAGCGGCTGGCTTTTTTTAAACTTTGTTCGCTGATTCTCACCTCGGTTGTAAATCCCCGTTACCTATATTGACGTTTTACTCATCTATTGACAGATTGTAGGGCGTGAGGGGCAAATTATGGACAGTCCGCACTACCACACAGCTAGCCTGACGAAAGGAACACCTGGCCTCACTACCGCCTCCGGGCATACCGAACGGACCGCACACAAATAACAAAGGTCTAACGGAAAAAACAACACGACATATGTCCCCGAATTATTTCTTGCTGTAGCACTGCGGTAACTGAACAAATCATTGTGAGCTTACTTGAGTACGCGATCGGTGTGAGTAAAGGCAGCCCGTAAAGCCGTGGCAAGAAAGATAAAGGGAACATCACAACGGAGCAGAAGAATGAGTCTTTCCTTGAAGAAGTCAGGGATGCTGAAGTTTGGTCTGAGCCTGGTGGCCTTGACCGTAGCAGCTAGCGTTCAGGCAAAAACCCTGGTTTATTGCTCAGAAGGTTCCCCAGAAGGTTTTAACCCGCAGTTGTTCACCTCTGGTACAACTTACGATGCCAGTTCAGTGCCAATCTATAACCGCTTGGTCGAGTTCAAAACTGGTACCACTGAAATTATCCCGGGCCTTGCTGAGAAATGGGAAGTCAGTGCAGACGGTAAAACCTATACCTTCCACCTTCGTTCAGGTGTGAAGTGGCAAGACAACAAAGATTTCAAACCAACGCGCGATCTGAATGCTGATGACGTCGTGTTTTCTTTTGATCGTCAGAAAAATGCCAACAACCCGTATCACAAAGTTTCTGGCGGCAGCTACGAATACTTCGAAGGCATGGGTTTATCTGACCTGATCAGCGAAATTAAGAAAGTGGACGACAATACCGTTCAGTTCGTGCTGACTCGTCCAGAATCACCATTCCTGGCCGATCTCGCCATGGACTTCGCCTCTATTCTTTCCAAAGAATATGCTGACAACATGATGAAAGCCGGTACGCCAGAAAAAACTGACCTGAACCCAATCGGTACCGGTCCGTTCCAGCTGCTGCAATACCAGAAAGATTCTCGCATTCTGTACAAAGCGTTCCCAGGCTACTGGGGCACCAAGCCGCAGATCGACCGTCTGGTCTTCTCCATCACGCCTGATGCGTCTGTGCGTTACGCCAAACTGCAGAAAAACGAGTGCCAGGTTATGCCGTATCCAAACCCGGCTGACATCGCTCGCATGAAACAAGATAAGAGCATCAACTTGATGGAACAGGCTGGCCTGAACGTGGGTTACTTGTCCTTCAACACCGAGAAAAAACCGTTTGATGACGTGAAAGTTCGTCAGGCGCTGACTTATGCGGTGAACAAAGAAGCGATCATCAAAGCGGTTTATCAAGGCGCAGGCACTGCGGCTAAAAACCTGATCCCACCAACCATGTGGGGCTACAACGATGACGTCAAGGATTACACCTATGATCCTGAGAAAGCAAAAGCGCTGCTGAAAGAATCCGGCCACGCTGACGGCTTCACCGTTGATCTGTGGGCAATGCCAGTACAGCGTCCGTACAACCCGAACGCTCGCCGTATGGCTGAGATGATTCAGGCTGACTGGGCGAAAGTCGGTGTGACCGCCAAAATCGTAACTTACGAGTGGGGCGAGTACCTGAAACGCGCTAAAGCCGGTGAACACCAGGCTGTGATGATGGGTTGGACTGGCGACAATGGGGACCCGGATAACTTCTTCGCGACTCTATTCAGCTGTGCCGCAGCAAAAGACGGTTCTAACTACTCTCGCTGGTGCTACAAGCCGTTTGAAGACCTGATTCAACCTGCGCGTGCCACAGACGATCACAACAAGCGTATCGAGCTGTACAAGCAAGCTCAGGTCGTGATGCATGACCAGGCTCCGGCGCTGATCGTTGCTCACTCCACGGTATATGAGCCAGTGCGCAAAGAAGTGAAAGGTTATGTGGTTGACCCATTGGGCAAACACCACTTTGAGAACGTGTCTGTCGAATAATAAATAACAGTAGCGTGCTTTATTCCCTCTCCCAATGGGGAGAGGGTGAAAGATTTGTGAGCAATACAGACTGAAGGCTGCAAGGCTTTCAGTCACTACAGAGAATCCGGGTTATGTTGCAGTTCATCCTCCGACGTCTGGGGCTAGTTATCCCCACTTTTATCGGTATTACCCTTCTTACCTTCGCCTTCGTGCATATGATTCCCGGTGACCCGGTGATGATTATGGCCGGTGAGCGCGGTATCTCTCCTGAACGTCATGCTCAGTTGTTGGCTGAACTTGGCCTCGACAAGCCTATGTGGCAGCAATACGTCCATTATATTTGGGGCGTGATGCACGGCGACTTGGGCATTTCGTTAAAAAGCCGTCTTCCTGTGTGGGACGAGTTCGTACCGCGTTTTAAAGCGACCATGGAACTCGGTGTCTGCGCGATGTTGTTTGCCGTTGCCGTGGGTATTCCGGTTGGCGTGCTGGCTGCGGTTAAACGTGGTTCCGTGTTTGACCACACCTCTGTGGGCCTTGCGCTGACAGGCTACTCAATGCCTATTTTCTGGTGGGGTATGATGTTAATCATGCTGGTTTCCGTCTACTGGAACCTCACCCCGGTATCAGGGCGCGTCAGCGATACGGTATTCCTCGACGACACCTTGCCCCTCACCGGTTTCATGCTGATAGACACCGCCATATGGGGTGAGCCGGGCGACTTCATTGATGCGGTGATGCATATGATATTGCCAGCCGTGGTGCTCGGCACTATCCCGCTGGCGGTTATTGTGCGTATGACTCGTTCTTCAATGCTGGAAGTACTCGGTGAAGACTACATCCGTACCGCTCGTGCGAAGGGCCTGACGCGTATGCGCGTCATCGTGGTTCATGCGCTGCGCAACGCCATGCTGCCAGTTGTGACGGTTATCGGCCTGCAAGTCGGTACGTTGCTGGCGGGTGCCATCCTGACGGAAACCATCTTCTCCTGGCCGGGCCTTGGCCGCTGGCTGATTGATGCATTGCAACGTCGTGACTACCCGGTAGTACAGGGCGGCGTATTGTTGGTCGCGACGATGATTATCCTCGTGAACCTGATCGTCGACTTACTGTACGGCGTGGTGAACCCGCGTATACGCCATAAGAAATAAGGGGCCATCATGACGCAATTAACTGAAAACAAAGTGGTAGCGGCGCCAGTTCCTATGACGCCATTCCAGGAATTCTGGCACTACTTTAAACGTAACAAAGGGGCGGTCATCGGCCTGGTGTATGTCACCGCGATGATCTTGATCGCCATATTCGCCAACGTGCTCGCACCACACGGCCCGGCAGAACAGTTCCGTGATTCACTGCTGCACCCACCGGTCTGGCAGGATGGCGGCAGTTGGCAGTTCCTGCTCGGTACTGACGACGTAGGCCGCGACATCATGGCTCGCCTGATGTACGGCGCGCGTCTGTCGCTGCTGGTAGGTTGCCTGGTGGTTTTGCTGTCGCTGATTATGGGCGTGGTGCTCGGCCTGGTGGCAGGTTACTTCGGTGGCATTATCGACAACATTATTATGCGTGTTGTCGACATTATGCTGGCGCTGCCGAGTTTGCTGTTGGCGCTGGTACTGGTGGCGATTTTCGGTCCGTCGATAGTCAACGCTTCGTTGGCGCTCACCTTCGTCGCCTTGCCGCACTATGTGCGACTGACGCGTGGTGCGGTGCTGGTGGAAGTGAACCGCGATTACGTAACCGCTTCGCGCGTTGCGGGTGCAGGTTCCATGCGTCAGATGTTCATCAACATTCTGCCAAACTGTCTTGCACCGCTTATCGTGCAGGCCTCACTTGGCTTCTCTAACGCCATTCTCGATATGGCCGCTCTCGGCTTCCTGGGCATGGGTGCGCAACCGCCAACACCGGAGTGGGGCACAATGCTTTCCGATGTGTTGCAGTTCGCACAAAGTGCCTGGTGGGTGGTCACCTTCCCTGGTGTCGCCATCCTGCTGACGGTGCTGGCATTTAACCTGATGGGTGACGGGCTGCGTGATGCACTCGATCCTAAACTCAAGCAGTAAAGGGCTACGTAATGGCGTTATTGAATGTAAATAAATTATCGGTGCATTTCGGCGACGAAAAGACACCGTTCCGTGCCGTAGACCGCGTGAGTTACAGCGTAAATCAAGGCGAAGTTGTCGGTATCGTTGGGGAATCTGGCTCCGGTAAATCGGTCAGCTCGCTGGCGATTATGGGGCTGATTGATTACCCAGGCCGCGTGATGGCCGAAAAGCTGGAGTTTAACGGCCAGGATCTGCAAAAGATTTCTGAGAAAGAACGTCGCAACCTGGTCGGCGCCGAAGTGGCGATGATCTTCCAGGACCCGATGACCAGCCTCAACCCTTGCTACACCGTTGGTTTCCAGATTATGGAAGCCATCAAAGTGCACCAGGGCGGCAACAAGAAAACCCGCGTTCAGCGAGCGATCGACCTGCTGAACCTGGTGGGTATTCCCGATGCGGCTTCGCGTCTGGACGTCTACCCGCACCAGCTTTCCGGCGGTATGAGCCAGCGCGTCATGATCGCGATGGCGATTGCCTGTCGCCCTAAGCTGTTGATTGCCGATGAACCGACAACCGCACTGGATGTGACCATCCAGGCGCAAATCATCGAACTGTTACTGGAACTCCAGCAGAAAGAGAACATGGCGCTGATTCTTATCACCCATGACCTCGCGCTGGTGGCTGAAGCGGCACACAAAATCATCGTGATGTACGCCGGGCAAGTGGTGGAAACGGGGGCTTCGCAAGATATCTTCCGTGCGCCGCGTCACCCGTACACTCAGGCGTTGCTGCGTGCGCTGCCTGAGTTTGCACAGGACAAAGCGCGTCTGGCCTCGCTGCCGGGTGTGGTCCCGGGTAAGTACGACCGCCCGAACGGCTGCCTGCTCAACCCACGCTGCCCGTATGCCACCGAAAAATGTCGCAGCATAGAGCCAGAACTGAATATAGTGGATAACGGGCGTCAGTCCAAATGCCACTTCCCACTCGATGATGCCGGGAGGCCAACGCTATGAGTACCGATAAGGCCACCGCGCAACCTCTGTTGCAGGCCATCGACCTGAAAAAACACTATCCGGTGAAGAAGGGATTTTTCGGCCAGGAACGCCTGGTAAAAGCGCTGGATGGCGTTTCATTTGAACTCGAACGCGGCAAAACGCTGGCCGTGGTAGGCGAGTCTGGCTGTGGTAAATCCACGCTGGGCCGCCTGCTGACGATGATCGAAATCCCGACCGGTGGTGAACTGTATTATCAGGGCCAGGATCTGCTTAAGCCTGATGAAACAGCTGAAAAGCTGCGTCGCCAGAAAATCCAGATCGTGTTCCAGAACCCGTATGGCTCGCTGAACCCACGTAAAAAAGTGGGGCAAATCCTTGAAGAGCCACTGCAAATCAACACCAACCTGAGCAAAGCCGAACGCCGTGAAAAATCGCTGGCGATGATGGCGAAAGTTGGCCTGAAAACCGAGCATTACGACCGCTACCCGCATATGTTCTCCGGCGGCCAGCGCCAGCGTATCGCTATCGCCCGTGGCCTGATGCTCGACCCGGACGTGGTGATCGCCGATGAACCGGTTTCTGCTCTCGACGTTTCCGTGCGAGCGCAGGTGTTGAACCTGATGATGGACTTGCAGCAGGAAATGGGGCTGTCTTATGTGTTTATCTCCCACGATTTGTCTGTGGTTGAACACATCGCCGACGAAGTGATGGTGATGTATCTGGGGCGCTGTGTAGAGAAAGGGACGAAAGATCAGATCTTCTCAAACCCACTCCATCCGTACACTCAGGCACTGCTTTCTGCGACACCTCGTCTGAATCCGGACGACCGCCGCGAACGCATCAAACTTACCGGTGAACTGCCAAGCCCGCTGAACCCGCCTCCAGGCTGCGCGTTCAACGCCCGCTGCCGCCGCCGTTTTGGGCCGTGCACGCAGTTGCAACCGCAGCTCAAAGAGTACGGCGGCCAACTGGTGGCGTGTTTCGCTGTTGATCAGGATGAGAACGGGGAAATTCGTTAACAAGAGTGTGAGCATGGAAGCTCTGTTGATTTCCGTTCAGCCGAACGTTTGGTTATCTCTGTAAGCGTTGTAAATGGTGAACGTGCCAGGTGGCTCATGCTGTACTGAACGCCAGCCCCCTGGCGACCCCCGCGCCCGGCAAGTAAATCGCTGCTGCGCGGTAAACCCCGATTATTTCCCCAACACTCAGGGGCGTTCGCGACTCGTTCCAGGCGATCGCTCGGTTTTACTGTCGGTTGTCCATTCGCCGCGAATGGGGCGGGAAAACTCAGAAATCGCGGAAGGTGTTCCTGGGGTGGACTACCGCTTACATGCCATCTTCTATCGCATCCGCGATAACGATATTTTTATCCTCAGAATATTGCATCATAAAATGGAGCCGTTAGTGCATTTTAGTGAACTTTAGATCGTTAAAACTACATGCCCCTATCGACCAAATTCAGGGATTATAGTTCCGCACAAAGCGGAAGGTTGAGGTGAGGGCGACAAGTTTCTTTTTCTCCTTAATCCCCATAAATTAACCACACAAAAAGTGGATAATTATCAAAAATAATCCCAGCGATTTCCTTATTGTCATATTCTTCCTACAAATCCTGTCGTATTTGTCCTACAAAACTCCCTAAAAACATTTATTTTCCTAATAAAGTTAATATCCATCGTGAAATATTAGTGGGCTATAAATATTCCTTTATGTGTGTTGAATCACAAAAAAAGTCTGCTACCTTTATCGATCAGAATTAAATGGCGTTTAATCACAAATCTATGCATCTTCATGCTTAGATAGATATAAATAAGAAAAAAAGGTGGAGAAATGACCTCCTGAGCCTATATATTGGCTTGAAATTCCGTCGATTCATCAAAAAAAGAATAATAAAATAAGTAATGATAACGCATGGCAATTAATAATGATTCATGAAGTCAATAAGTCATAATCATTAACTAAAAAACCTTTTTAATAGTATTGGTATAAGCTTTGAATAACTATCTCATCGAAACGTCTTATAAATCATGAGTGTCGCAATGAAAAACTATGATGACTTGCAGCGATTCAAGGATAAGACCCGCACAGGCGCTATCGAATTCAAGGATATGTCGGCGCAAAATCAGCAATCAGAAGCCAGTAACTGGACGAT
The DNA here is from genome assembly GCF_979253565.1 of Buttiauxella sp. AC038. Lineage (NCBI taxonomy): Bacteria > Pseudomonadati > Pseudomonadota > Gammaproteobacteria > Enterobacterales > Enterobacteriaceae > Buttiauxella > Buttiauxella sp. AC038. The sequence continues at coordinate 113,171 of NZ_CEEDCQ010000001.1, forward strand.
AATTAAACAGTTAATGAATGCTGGCGATGATGATTCTGTGCTTGCTCAGGCCGGGAGTATTTCTGTTCCTGCGCCGCAAGCAGTGAAGGCTGATGAGTTTGATGCCAGCCACTTCAGGCCGATTACGGCACAACCTATCAGTAACACTGCATCACAGGGCTCGATTCTCAATAGCCTGAATAGTGCATTGCCTGAAGCTAAGTCTACGATTTCGCAGCCCGAGCCTGGTAAACCGACCACTAATACATTATTTGAACAACTGGCCCCCGTGGTTGCACCACCTGAACCGGTTATAGAACCTATAAAAGAAATCGTGAAACCTGCCGCTGTTTCAGCGCCGCAGGCCCCTGCGCCGGTAAAAACAGAGCCCGTGCGTTTTGACAAACTGTTCGCACCCAAAGGGAATACGGCGCGGAGTCATCCCGCCAAAGACTTACCGCTGCAACCGTTGCTGGAGATGATTGCGTCATGCCGCTAGTCTGTGTTTGCTCGCCAAAAGGCGGAGTAGGAAAAACCACGGTTACCGCCAATCTGGCGTATGCGTTGGCTCGCGCAGGTAGCAAAGTGTTAGCCATTGATTTTGATGTGCAGAACGCGCTGCGCCTGCACTTTGGTGTGCCTTTGTCTGATGGACGGGGTTATGTCGCGAAAGCCATTGAATCGGCAGACTGGAGCCAGTCAGTTCTGACGGCAGGCAGTAATATGTTTGTACTGCCATATGGTGACGTCACTGAAGATCAAAGACTTGAGTTTGAACAGCGTCTGACTAACGACAGCCACTTTCTGTTACGCGGGTTAAGCACTTTGCTGAACTATCCAGGCCTTGTGATTATTGCTGATTTCCCCCCAGGGCCGAATCCTGCACTGAAAGCCGTATCGCATCTGGCCGACTTGCATCTGGTGACGATGCTTGCGGATACAGCTTCACTTTCCCTATTGCCGCATATTGAAAATCACCGCTTGATTGGCGAGCCGCTAAACAATAAAGCAGGATATTATTTTGTCCTCAACCAAAGTGATAACCGCCGTCATATAAGCCGCGACGTCACTGCATTTATGCAGCAACGTCTTGGCGATCGCCTGCTTGGTGTTATTAACCGCGATGAAAGTGTGGCTGAAGCTAATGCCTCTCAGCAATCAATATTCGATTTCAGCCCAGCTTCCGCTGCGGCTTTTGATATTGAGCTTATTAGTAAACGCGTAGCCGCTCTTCTCGGTATAAAAATTGGTGATGGCGCGGTTCACACCGCCTTAAGAACATCAAATTTCTGACAATCATTCAGGATGTCCTATGAAAAAGGTCCTGTTCTATTTACTGCTATTGGTGTTAGCGCCAATAGCAGTGCTGATCATCATTACGCCTATGGATAGCCAGAAGCAGTATATTTTTGGCTTTATCAGTCTCGCGATAATGTTTGTATTAGGTTTTAGCAAAAAGCACAGCGTGTCGATAATCATGATGCTGGTCTCGGTCTTGATGTCGACGCGTTATATTTATTTTCGCGCCACCCAAACGCTGCACTTTAATTCTGAAATAGAAGCCATCCTCGGAATAGGGCTATTTTTAGCTGAGCTATTTATCTGGGTTATTTTATTACTGAGCTATCTGCAAACTTCTTTCCCGTTAAAGAGAGGGATTGTACCGTTGCCGGACGATACGTCGACCTGGCCGACGGTGGACGTTTATATTCCCAGCTACAACGAAAGCCTCGATGTGGTGCGCGATACCGTACTGGCCGCGCAATGTATCGACTACCCGCGCGATAAGATCAAAATCTATCTGCTCGATGACGGTAAGCGGCGCGAGTTTGCGGTTTTTGCGGCAGGCGTCGGTGTGGGTTACATCACGCGAAACGACAACTCGCATGCCAAAGCCGGTAACCTCAACCACGCCATGAAGCTGACCAAAGGTGAGCTGATTTGCGTCTTTGACTGCGACCACGTAGCCACGCGTATTTTCCTGCAAGCGACGGTTGGCGCATTCCTGAAAGATCCAAAACTGGCACTGTTGCAGACGCCTCACTACTTCTATTCTCCCGATCCGTTTGAACGCAATTTATCGGGTGGACGCAATATCCCTAACGAAGGTTCGTTGTTCTACGGCCCAATTCAGCAAGGTAACGATAACTGGAACGCGACATTCTTCTGTGGCTCTTGCGCCGTTATTCGTCGCAGCGCACTTGAAGAGATTGGTGGATTTGCCGTTGAAACCGTAACTGAAGATGCCCACACCGCGCTGAAGATGCAGCGCCTTGGCTGGAAATCCGCATTCCTGGATATTCCGCTGGCGGCAGGGCTTGCGACTGAGCGCCTGGTGCTGCACGTGATTCAGCGAACCCGCTGGGCGCGCGGCATGACGCAAATATTCCGGATGGATAACCCGTTGTTTGGCCGTGGCCTGACGTGGCAACAGCGCTGCTGTTATCTCAGTGCGATGCTCTACTTCCAGTTCGCTTTGCCGCGTGTGGCGTTTCTCACCGCACCGCTGGCGTATTTGCTGTTTAACCTGAACATCATTCACTCGTCAGCAAGCCTGATTTTCGCTTATGCATTGCCGCACCTGCTGCTCACTATCTATCTGAACTCCCGAATGAACGGGCGTTACCGCTACAGCTTCTGGGGTGAAATTTACGACCTGGTGCTGGCGTTCCACCTGGTTTTGCCAACGGTTATCACGATGATTTTCCCGAAACGCGGCAAGTTCAACGTGACGGACAAAGGTGCGCTGCTGAACGTAGGTTACTTCGATTTCAGCGTGGTGCGACCCCACGTGATTATCGCGGTGTTGCTGACGGTGGCGGTCATCGCCGGGATAGTGCGCGCCTGTGCGCATGATTACTTTGGCGTCGACCCGAACGTTATTGCACTCAACGTTGGTTGGGGCTTGTACAGCCTGGTGTTCTTGCTGGCGGCTATAGCGGTTGCCCGTGAAACGCGCCAGACGCGTAAAACCATCCGTATTGATGTTGAAGTGCCAGTCGTTATTCACTACGCCAGCGGTATCTCATCGCGCAGTAATACACTCGATTTGTCGATGGGTGGCTGCCGAATTGCGGTACCGGATGACCGACACCTCACCGATGAAATCGAAGAGATCGAGCTGCAACTGAAATCCGGTTCAATCAGTATTCCGGTACAAGTGGTTGCCAGCGATGAACAGGCGATTCGCCTGCAGTTTGAAGAGATTCCTCTGGACCGTCGCCGTGAACTGGTGCGTGTGGTTCTGGCGCGTGCTGATGCGTGGATTAACCCGCCAAAGCCGCAGGACAACCCATTCCGTTCCCTGTTAATCATTATTCGTTGTGTATTTGACCTGTTCTGGCTGACGTGGAAATCACGCCGCGAAAATCGCCGTTTACGTCAGGAAGAAGCAAGACGTATGGCAGCTGCTGGCGAGGACAACGTTGCATGAAACGGATGACCTATAAAGTTTGTCAGTTGTTGCTCGCATTTAGTGTACTGACTTCACCGATTATGGCCGAAGAGCCTACGACAGTGGAGTCGTTGCTTCCGGTAGATTTACCGGCTCCGGGGCAAGATGCCGTGGAGTCGCAAGATTCTATGCCAGCACCAGAAACGGTGCCTGTACCCGATCCTGTGCAAGCTCCAACGCCGGTTCCTGCTCCTGCGGCGGCACCATCGGTCTTTGTTCCGGGGAGTGTCAGCAGTATTACTATGGCGCAAATGGGCCAGCCGCGCGGTATTACGCTCAGCGGCGGCCAGTTGCAGGCGGGGATTGATTTCACGCTGCCGTCGGATCAGGTCATTACCAACGCACAATTGGCGCTGAACCTAAAAGTGTCTCCGGCAATGGCGGCACGAAATACTACATTGCAGTTGATGATGAATGGTCAGCCGCTAGGGACTGTTCCGCTGGGTTCTGCCGATAGCGATGTGTCGAGCTACCAGTTGGAAATTCCGGCGGCGATGGTGGTATCGAGTAACAATATCAGCTTCAAAATTAATGATGGCGATGCCTTACTGTGCCTGCGTGACCTGTCAGAAAAATACCAGGTCACCATCATGCCGAATACGCGCCTGGACCTGGAAGGGCAGCAGCTCAATATTGGCGCAGACCTCAGCCATTTCCCACGCCCGTTCTTTGACGCGATGCAAATGACTCCGGCTGCCGTGACATTTGCCTTCCCGGCAAAAACGTTACCAGAGCAAGTGAGTGCTGCGGCATTAGTCGCTTCCTGGTTGGGGATTGAGGCGGATTACCGCGGCATCTCCTTTAACGCATTGCGCGACACACTGCCGGAGAAGAACGGTATTCTGTTTGGTAAATCTGGCGAGCAGATTGGCGGCCTGACGCTGCCAGTCACGCAAAAGCCGATGCTGCAAATTATCGATAATCCAGGCAACCCGGTTTATAAACTGCTGCTGGTAGTGGGTAATTCAGACCAGCAACTGCGTGCTGCGGCATGGCGTTTAACTCAGGGTAAATTCCCTGGGCAAACTGCAAGCACAGCGGTAGAAAACCAGACAATCCCGGTGAGCAAAGCGTATGACGCACCGCGCTGGATACCGACCGATCGCCCGGTGCGTTTGACCGAACTGATGCGCAAAGATCAAAGCCTGACGGCGACGGGCATCTGGCATGAGCCGTTAAGCGTTGCCTTCCGAGCGGCCCCGGACCTGTTCTTATGGGATGGTGAAACCATTCCCGTGAAACTTGGCTACCGCTTCCCAACGGAGAGCTGGATTGATGAAGAGCGTTCTTATCTTTCTCTGACCTTCAACGGCACATTCTTGCACAACCTGCCGGTGAACAAACAAGGCGCGCTGGAAACCCTGTGGCGCAAAGTGGGCGGCGATGCGCGTCAGGAAGATTACAACCTGGCGCTGGAACCGTATTTGATTTACGGCGACAACCAGTTGTCGTTGTACTTCAATATCCAGACCAAAGAAACTGCACCGTGTAGCGTACTGCTCAATAACAACATCAAGAGTCGTATTGATGAAAACTCATCAATTGATTTGAGCAAAACGCGCCACTTCTCGCTGCTGCCAAATCTGTCTTACTTCGTGGGGGCATCGTTCCCGTTCTCACGCTTTGCTGACTTCGCACATACCGTGTTGCTGCTGCCAGAAAACCCAGGTGAGACTGAAATCAGCACACTCCTGAATATGGCGGCACGGTCAGGCAATGCGACCGGAACGTCGCTTAATAATAACGCCGTGATGTTCGGGGTGCCGACGGCGGGTGCCAACCTGCAACGCCTCGAAGAAAGCCACGTGCTTGCGGTTTCTACCATCAACAAAAATACCTTTAACAAAACGCTGTTGGCTCAGTCGCCGTTTACCAGCAACGAACACTCATTCGGTGTGCGTGAACGTTCAATTTGGCAAAAAGTACAAAGCTGGCTTGAAGGCGATTGGGGCTCAACCGGTATTGCCGCCGACCGTTACTTCTCCTCTAACGAGGCATGGCGTGGGTTTGTCAGCTTCCGCTCGCAGTGGAACCCTGACCGCGTGGTGGTGATGGCAATTGGCAGCAATGACGAACAGCTTTCACGCCTTCAGACCGACTTAGCCTCGGCACGCATTAACGCCGGAATTCGTGGTGATGCCTCAATCATTACCGATGAAAACGGCGTGCGCAGCTTCCGGGTTGGCCAACAGTTCCCAAGCGGCCAAATGCCTTGGTACATGATGGTGGTCTGGTATGCCAACCAGCATTCTGCACTGCTGGCCATTTTAGGTTTGTTGTTCGCCACAGTGATTGGCTTGAGCTTGTATGCCTTACTGAAAAAACGCGCGCATAAACGTCTTAATCCTCAGGATGATGGTAAGTAAAGGTGGTGCTCATGAATCATAAAAACAAAACCGCCCGTCGCTTGTTAACTCTGTGCTTCTTTGGCGGCCTGACGTTCGGCGCCCAGGCTGCGGAAAACAATCCGGCATTAAAAGCGCTGTTTGACCAGGCTAATTACTGGCATGAAAAGTCGCATGACGAGCTGGCAAAAGAAGCGCTGCAAAAAGTGCTGATGGTTGATGCCAATAACACACAGGCGATGTACCTGATGGCGTTGTGGGCACAGCAGGCTGGGGATATCAAAGGTGCTGCCCAATGGCGCGAACGCCTTGCGGCTGTATCGCCACAAGATAACAATTTGCAGGCACTCGATAATGCGAAACAAATTCAGCAAATCCCGCGCGGGCAGCTGGATTTGGCGCGTCAGCAGGCGCGAAGCGGCAACATTCCCGCCGCACTTGCCACCTGGCGCAGCTTGTTTAACGGCGATCAGCCACCGCCAAGCCTCGCACCAGAATATTATCTGACGATGGCGGGTGATAAATCACTGTATCCGCAAGCTGTGGCGGGTTTGCGCCAGTTTGTCGCGCAAAACCCGCAGGATAACGGCGGGAAGATTGCGCTGGGTAAAGTGCTGACCTATCAGGAAGGTACGCGACGTGAAGGGATAGATCTGCTGCAGAATATGGCGAGCGGCAGCTCAGACGCTGATAAATCGCTGCGTCAGGCATTGTTGTGGCTTGGCCCAACGGCGAGTGATGAAACCTATTATCAAACCTTCCTGCAACGCCATCCAAAAGACATGGCGGTACAAGACCATTACCGTAAAAGTATTGGTGGTACAGCGAAAGGTGAAGGTTTTACCGCACTCAATAGCGGCAATACTGATGCGGCAAAAAGCCAGTTTGAACAAGTGCTGCAAACCAACCCGCAAGATGCCGATGCGCTGGCAGGTATGGGTTACATCGCACAACGCAAAGGTGATTACACCGCTGCATCGGAATACTTAAACCGTGCGGCAAGCCTCGGCGGCGACCAGTCGGATGAACGCAAACAGCAAGCTGATGACGCCGCATTTTACGGGCAACTGGCGAGCGCTCAGGCAGCATTTAAACAGGGCAATGTCAGCCAGGCGCTGGCACTCAGTGCGCCTCTGGCGCAGCAAAGTGGTGAGCGTGGTGCCGCGGCGAAATTATTCCGCGCCGATGTTCAGCGCCACAATAAAGATTACGCCGCCGCAGAGCAGACATTGCGCGGTATTTTGAGCGAGCAGCCAAATAATGGCTCAGCCCGTGAAAACCTCTACTACGTGCTGCGTGAGCAGAATAAAACCGCCGAAGCGCAGGCTATGTTGCAAACCTTGCCTGCAAGCTTACAAGCGAAGTTGCAGCCGCGAGTTTCCGGTGGCAACCCAACTGACCCAGTGCGCCGCCAGGCACAACAGGCGGCAGCAAATGGCGATCCACAACGTGCCATCGCCATTTTGCAGCAAGGTGTTGCACGCTATCCGTCAGATCCATGGTTGCGTCTTGATTTAGCTCGCCAGCTACAAAAACAAGGCAACAGTGCGGAAGCCAGCAACGTGATGGCGCCATCTTTCCGGCCGAATGCTTCCAATACTGAGCTCTATGCAGGCGCTTTGTTTGCTAGCGAAAACAACGCCTGGCAGCAATCGCAGACTTTGCTGTCGCGCATACCGGCTTCCAGCCAGACCAGCGATATGCGCACACTTGCGGCGCGTGTGAACTACAACCTGCAAATGTCAGTTGCGGAACGTTATCTGGCGCAGGGTGATACCGTTGCTGCGGCTAATACCTTAAAAGCACTGGCGACACGCCCACCGCAAAGCCCGGCAGACGCTGGCAAACTGGCAAAAATGTTGGCGCAAGCTGGTGATGTCAGTACTGCCGTGGCGATTGTGCGCGGCAATATGAGTCGTGGTGTGCAGGGCAACGCGGGCGACTATGGCGACCAGATTGCCGTACTTAATCAGGCAGGGCTTGGGCGTGAAGCGCAGGCGTTTCTTGCTAATCCAGAATTGCAGTCGCGCAGCACGCCAACTCAGCTTGCCAGCGTTCGCAATGGCTACGTGATCAACGAAGCTGACCAGCTTCGGACTCAAGGCAATTATGCGGCAGCGTACGACAAACTGATACGCGCCATGCAGAGCGACCCGCAAAATACCGACCTGATGTTTGCGATGGCTCGTTTGTATCAGTCCGGCAAAATGAACAAAGAAGCTGGCGTGGTTTACGACTATCTGATGACCCGTGACACGCCTGAGCAAGATGCGCGCGCGGGTGCTATCGATGTCGCACTCGCGAGCAAGGATGTGGATAAAGCGAAGCAGCTAGCCGCGGGTTTGCGTAACGATGAAACACCGGATCGCTTGCTGTTGCTGGCGCGTGTGGCGGAAGCTGATGGCAACCACCAACAGGCGATGAGCTATTTGCGCACTGCGCGTGGAAAACTGCTTGGCCTTCAAGGTGTGGGTGATGGCACTGCTCCGACATTGGGTGGCCTGGCGTTGGCGGATAACCCGTTTACCCCGAAAACTACTGTCGCCCCGCAAACGGCGTCCAATTCACTGTACGGCGAAGCGATGCCGTGGCAAGTCGCTCAACTGGCACGTAATCCGCAAACTGCATATCCGGGCACGACGCGTACCGATCTGCCAGTAGAAACGGCTCAGGCAGGCACGTTGCGCCAGGTGGATAACATGATGGAGCAGTTAACCGACAAAACGGCCACATGGGCACGAGGTGCGGTATCTGTACGTGGTCGCGATGGTGAAAGTGGCCTGAGCAAACTCACCGAGATAAAGGCACCGCTACAGTGGTCAACGGTGCCATTTGGCGATTCGCGTTTAGATCTTAACGTTACGCCAATTAGTCTGAATGCCGGTAGCTCGTCAGAGGAATCCAGCCGTCGTTTTGGTACGGGAGCATTAATTCAAGGGGAAGTTGCCAAGGATTTGTATGACTCCTCAACCACTACACCGCCTGAACTGCCAAATATCGACAAGATCAAGGTGCCTTCACAAGGCTCGCAAAGCACTGCGGGGGTAGAGGTCGCCATGGCGTTAACGGGTGAGCAGTACAAACTTGATGTCGGCTCAACACCGTTAGGTCAGGATTTGAATACTGTTGTTGGTGGCGTGCAGTGGTCACCACAACTGACTGACTACCTGAAATTGATTTTGACCGGCGAGCGCCGTGCGGTAGTCGACAGCCTGCTCTCTTATGTCGGCGTGGAAGATAAATACAGCGGCAAAAAATGGGGCCAGGTCACCAAGAACGGCGGTAGCGCGCAGTTGAGCTACGACGATGGTGATGCCGGTTTCTACGCAGGTGTCGGGCTGTATAACTACATCGGTGAAAACGTACCGAGTAACGACAACTTCACCGGAAATGCGGGTGTTTATATTCGTCCATATCGTGCTGATGACCGCGAGCTGAAAACCGGTATCAGTATGACTTACATGGACTTCTCGAAAAACCTCAGCTACTTCAGTTATGGGCAAGGCGGCTACTTTAGCCCGCAGGACTATATCAGCGTCTCCTTCCCGGTGGATTACACGCAGAAGTTTGATAACTGGAATATGTCTGTTGGCGCGTCGCTGGGTTATCAGTCGTACAGCCAGGACGAAAGCCCGTATTTCCCGACTGACGCAGCCATGCAATCACAACTGGAAGATTACGTCTCCAGAGGTTTTGCCAAAGAGGCGTGGTACAGCGGTAGTAGCGAAAGCGGTATGGGCTATAACTTGCGTGCCGCAGCCGACTACAAAGTTAATAAAGATATGACGATTGGTGGTCAGGTCGGCTATGACACCTTTGGTGATTACAACGAAAGTACCGCGCAACTCTACTTCCGTTACCTGCTGGGGAATAATTAATCATGAATGACGCGCAGCTTTTGCAGTATTTTCAAAATCAGCAGACGCAACCGGGTTGGTTTTCTCTGCTCCACATCATGATAGACAGCATGGTGGCGAATGCAGGCGAAGCGGAAAGCCGCCAGTTTCTGATACAAATGGGTGATACGTTGGCCGGGCGTCACCCGTTAGCATTAGCGCGAACTGTGGGTGAGCTCGAAACGCAGATAAATGTTCAGCTCGCACGTTTCAACTGGGGCTATATTGATATCGAAGCCAGCGAAACGGCGATGTTGATCCGCCACATGGCTTTACCTGTTCCTGCGGATGAAGCGCAACAGGCTTCCTGGAATAGCGCGTTTAGCGCGGTTCTGGAAGGAGTATACGCCCGCTGGTTACGCGATCAGGGCGGAAAACCGCATGTGTCGCTGTGGCGTGAATCTTCACCGTCTGCAACAGTGGTACACTTTCGATATCAAAACAGTCGATGAGGTGCTTCGATGTGGCAGCGATGCAAGACGCTGATAGTGGCAGTGTTTGCCTTGATTTTTAGTCAGCAAGCGCTGGCTGATAATGCATGGGATAGCTATAAATCACGGTTTTTAATGCCTGATGGTCGCATCGTCGACACCGGCAATAAAAACGTTAGCCACACCGAAGGTCAGGGCTTTGCCATGATGATGGCGGTGGTCAACGATGATCAAGCCAGTTTCGATAAAATGTGGGACTGGACGCGAAAAACCCTGAAAAATCCCGAAAACGGTCTGTTTTACTGGAGATACAACCCGATCGAGGCACAGCCGATCACCGATAAAAATAACGCCACCGATGGCGATACTTTTATCGCATGGGCGTTGCTTAAGGCGGGAACAAAGTGGCAAAACCAGGGTTATCTCAACGAATCAGATGCGATTACCAAGGCACTGGTTGCACATAACGTGGTCCGTTTTGCGGGTTACCAGGTGATGCTGCCCGGAGCCAAAGGCTTTAATCTCAATAGTTATGTGAACCTTAACCCTTCCTATTTTATTCTTCCGGCCTGGCAGGATTTTGCTAACCGCAGCCATTTAATGGTGTGGAAGGATTTGATTAGCGACGGGCAGAAGTTGTTGGGGAAAATGCACTTTGGTGATCCACAACTCCCTTCGGACTGGGTTTCACTCTATTCCGATGGCCGTACTGTTCCGGCAAAAGAGTGGCCTGCCCGTTTTAGTTACGATGCGATCCGCGTTCCGCTGTACGTATCATGGTTTAACCATAGCAGCCCGGAGCTTCAGGTTTACAAAAACTGGTGGGGACGCTTTGCACGCGACAAAACTCCTGCCTGGGTGAATGTGACAACCGGCGATCCCGCGCCATATATGATGAACGGTGGATTGTTGGCGGTACGCGATTTAGTGCTCCAGTCGGCAAGTGTTGAGCAGCCGCAAATTATGGCTCAGGACGATTATTATTCTGCGAGTTTGAAGATGCTGGTGGCTTTGTCGGTGAGGTGATTTTTGATAGTGCGCAGCCCCCTCACCCTAACCCTCTCCATCAGGAGAGGGAACATCCTGAAGATTTCCCTGATAAGCCAGCCTCAACACCTAAACATCGCTACAATGCAGTATACTCAGCCTGCTTAAGAATATGCCCTATACGGCACGGTAATTGCGGAGAGTAAGTTTGCGAGTCAGTCGTTCATTAACGATTAAACAAATGGCAATGGTGTCAGCCGTTTCCATATTGTTTATTTTCATTTTTATCGTGGTACAGCTTTTCCACTTTGTGCAGCAAAGCCGCTACGACACTGCAAGCCAGATGGAGAAAATCGCCCATTCGGTGCGTATTCCGCTGTCTGCAGCAATCCTTAAAGCAGATATTCCTCAGGCTGAATTCATTCTTAATCAAATACAACCCTCCGGGATTATCAGCCGGGCAGATGTTGTTTTACCTAATCAGTTCCAGGCGTTACGCCAGAGCTTTGCACCGGAACGCCCGATTCCAATGTGGATTGCTCGCCTGTTTGAGCTCCCGGTGCAAATTTCGTTACCGCTGTATTCACTTGAGCGCCCGGCAAACCCGCAGCCGTTGGCCTATCTGGTGCTGCAGGCGGATTCCTGGCGGATGTACAAATTCATCATCAGTACGATTTCCACGTTGCTGACCACATATTTGCTACTGGCGCTGATTCTCTCGGTTGCCATCAGCTGGTCGATTAACCGTTTAATTGTGCACCCGATCCGCAAAATCGCTCGTGAGCTTGACAGCTTGAGTCCGCAAGATGCGGCGAGTCATCAGCTCAAACTGCCGCATCTTCATCATGACGATGAGATTGGGATGCTGGTGCGCAGCTATAACCGCAATCAACAAATGTCGCTGCGCTTGCATGAAGAAATGAGCGCTGTGAGCACCCGGAACACGCTCACAGAACTGCCAAATAAAGCCCTGTTCCTGGCGTTGCTTGAACAACTCACGGCGAGTGGGAAGAACAGCACACTGATCGTGATTGCCAGCGAAACCTTGCAGGATGCAGCGGGCGTGTTAAATGAAGAGCAGCGCGAAATGCTGTTGCTGACGCTGGTCGAAAAAATTAAAAGTGTTCTCTCGCCGAATATGGTTCTGGCACAGCTTAGTGGCAACGACTTCGGCATTATTGCGCATGGTGTTCAGGACGCCTGGCAGGCGATGGCACTGGCAAAGCAAATACTCACGGTGCTCAACGAAAAATTACCGATTCAATCGATCTCCCTTAAACCTACGGCCAGCATCGGTATTGCGATGTATCACGGCGGTTTGGCAGCAGAACAATTGTATCGTCGTGCAGTATCGGCGGCATTTTCCGCCCGCCGCCATGGCAAAAATCAGATTCAATTCTTTGACCCTGAACAGATGGAACTGGCTCAACGCCATCTGACTCAGGAACACGATTTAGTGAACGCTTTAGAGAACCAGCAGTTCGCGATTTGGCTGCAACCGCAGGTCAACATGCATACCCGCGAAGTTGTGAGCGCAGAGGTTTTGCTGCGTATGCAACAGCCTGATGGCAGCTGGGCGTTACCTGACGATTTGATTGAGCGTATTGAAGATTGTGGTCTGATGTTCACCATCGGCAACTGGGTACTTGAAGAAGCGTGCCGCGTCCTGGCGGGTTGGCAGAGCCAGGGCATCACGATGTCGTTATGTGTGAATGTCTCTGCACACCAGTTGCTGCACGAAGAAATGGGCTCTTCACTGTTAGAGTTGTTGACGCGTTACCGTATTCAGCCGGGCATGTTGACTCTGGAAGTGACGGAAAGTCATCATATCGACGATCCCAAAAAAGCGATCGGCATTTTGCGGCCTCTGCGTAAAGCCGGAGTGCGCATCGCACTGGATGACTTTGGGATGGGCTATGCCAGCCTGCGCCATTTGCACCATTTGAAAGCGCTGCCGGTAGATACCCTGAAACTCGACAAGAGCTTTATCGATGGCTTGCCGGAAGACAGTGCGATGGCTGGCGTGATTATCGGTATGGCGAAAACCCTGGGGCTGAAACTGGTAGCTGAAGGGATTGAGAACCAGGCTCAGTGTGACTGGCTATTAAACGAAGGCGTGACTCTTGCACAGGGGTACCTGTTCTCCAGAGCCATGACACTTAAAGAGTTTGATGCGCAGTATCTATCTACCGCTCAATAGTAAATTATTTGTTGTAAATGTTACTTGGCTGGCGCGAGTCAGTTCAATTATTTAACAATTATGTTTACAAATTAGCGCTATATCACTTCTGGGTGTTTTTGAGGGTGTTATTTTTGGTGCCGCAAACCGAAAGGTTTTGTGGAATCTCTACCTCTCAAGGACACCCTATGAAACTCTCTCTCTTCAAAAGCCTCTACTTCCAGGTTCTTACGGCGATAGCCGTCGGCATCTTGCTGGGACATTTCTACCCGGAAATAGGCGCACAGATGAAACCGCTCGGCGATGCGTTTGTTAAATTGATTAAAATGATTATCGCCCCGGTTATCTTCTGTACGGTTGTGACCGGCATCGCTGGCATGGAAAGCATGAAAGCTGTGGGCCGCACGGGTGCTGTGGCACTACTCTATTTCGAAGTAGTCAGCACTATTGCGCTGATCATCGGCCTGATTGTCGTCAACGTCCTGCAGCCAGGGGCAGGTATGAACGTTGACCCGGCAACGCTTGATGCGAAAGCCGTGGCGATTTATGCCGAGCAGGCGCAACAACAGGGCGTGACCGCGTTCTTATTGGATGTGATTCCAGGTAGCGTGATTGGTGCGTTTGCCAGTGGCAATATCTTGCAGGTGTTGCTGTTTGCGGTGCTGTTTGGTTTTGCACTGCATCGCCTGGGCCACAAAGGGCAATTGATTTTCAACGTGATTGAAAGTTTCTCGCAGGTCATTTTCGGCATCATCAATATGATCATGCGCCTTGCGCCAATCGGTGCTTTCGGTGCCATGGCGTTTACCATCGGTAAATATGGTGTGGGCTCGTTGGTGCAGCTCGGCCAGCTGATTATCTGCTTCTACATCACCTGTATTTTATTCGTGGTGTTGGTGTTAGGTTCTATCGCCAAAGTGACCGGTTTCAGCATCTTCAAATTTATCCGTTACATCAAAGAAGAGCTGCTGATTGTGCTGGGTACATCTTCGTCTGAATCTGCGCTGCCAAGAATGCTCGATAAAATGGAAAAACTCGGCTGCCGCAAATCGGTTGTGGGGCTTGTGATTCCAACCGGTTACTCGTTTAACCTAGATGGTACCTCCATTTATCTGACGATGGCGGCGGTGTTTATCGCGCAGGCAACCAACAGCCATATGGATATCTTCCATCAAATCACGCTGCTGGTGGTGTTGCTGCTCTCCTCCAAAGGAGCGGCGGGTGTGACCGGAAGCGGCTTCATTGTGTTGGCTGCGACCATCTCCGCTGTCGGGCATCTGCCGGTAGCAGGACTAGCGCTGATTCTGGGTATTGACCGCTTTATGTCGGAAGCCCGTGCGCTGACAAACCTGGTCGGTAACGGTGTTGCGACGGTCGTAGTGGCGAAGTGGGTGAAGCAACTGGATGAGAAACAGTTGAAAGAAACTCTTGATAATCCACAATCTGCAAAAAAAGTGAGCGAAGTCTCGTCTTAACCCCTCAATTGCCCGCAGCGACTTGCCCTCGCTGTGGGCTGCTGCGCATAATTGACCCCTGAGCCATTTTCTTTGGCGTTTTTTTCAATTTTAAAGTGACGTTTCCGTGAAGATGCGGTCAAACGGAGTGATGAAATGCCACTTATGGTGGCTTTATTGCGTAATGCTATGTCGCCATTACACTTTTTAATCAGGATTGTTTTCAGGGGTTCACATGCAGGGCACCAAAATTCGACTCTTAGCTGGCGGATTGCTGTTGGTCGCCGCCGGCAGTAATGTGCAGGCAGAAGCACTACAGCCCGACCCAGCCTGGCAGCAAGGGACGCTTGCCAACGGTTTTCAATGGCAAGTCCTGGCCACACCTCAGCGTCCTAGCGATCGTATTGAAATTCGTCTGTTGGTTAATACTGGTTCATTGACTGAAACCACCCAACAGAGCGGCTATAGCCACTTTTTACCTCGTCTGGCGCTGACACAAAGCGGCAGCTTGCAGCCGCTACAGGCTCGTTCTCTATGGCAGCAAAGTGTGGACCCAACGCGTCCGCTGCCCCCGGTTATCGTCTCTTATGACTTCACGCTGTTTAATCTCAGCCTGCCAAATAACCGCAATGATTTACTCAAAGAAGCCCTAACCTATCTTTCAGACAGCAGTGGCAAAATGGCAATTACCCCTGAAACGGTGAATGTCGCGCTGCAAACTCAAGATATGGTTGCTACCTGGCCGATAAACACCAAAGACAACTGGTGGCGCTATCGCTTGCAAGGTTCCTCACTGTTGGGCCATGACCCGGCAGAAGATCTCAAGCAGCCGGTGGATAACGAACAGCTGAAGGCGTTCTACCAGAAATGGTATACCCCGGATGCGATGACGCTGATTGTGGTGGGTAATGTCGATAGCCGCAGCGTTGCCGATCAAATCAACAAAACCTTTGGCACCCTGACCGGCAAGCGCGAAACGCCAGCACCGGTTGCTACCCTTTCTCCGCTTAAAGGCACTCCAGTAAGTCTGATGACCGATAGCGTGCGTCAGGACAGGCTCTCACTGATGTGGGACAACGCCTGGCAGCCGATCCGTGAATCTTCCATGCTGTTGCGTTACTGGCGTGCTGATCTGGCTCGCGAGGCGCTGTTCTGGCATGTGCAGCAAAACCTCAGCAAGCAGAACCAGACAGACCTCAACCTGAGCTTTGATTGCCGTGTGCTGTACCAGCGTGCGCAATGTGGCATCAACCTTGATTCACCTAACGATAAACTGAATGCTAATTTGGCGACCGTGGGCAAAGAGTTGCTTAAGGTGCGTGATAAAGGGCTTTCGCAGGAAGAGTTTGATGCGTTAATTGCGCAGAAAAAAGCGGAGCTTGCCAAATTGTTTGCCACTTATGCGCGAACTGACACCGACGTGTTGATTAGCCAGCGCATGCGTTCACTACAAAACCAGGTGGTTGATATCGCACCGGAACAGTATCAGAAACTGCGGCAGGATTTCCTGAACAGTCTGACGCTGAACATGCTGAACCAGGATTTGCGCCAGCAGTTGTCGCAAGAGATGGCCTTAGTGCTGCTGCAACCGAAAGGTGAACCTGAGTTCAATATGAAGGATTTGCAAGCGACGTGGGATAAAGTGATGGTTCCTTCGAAGGCGCCTCCGATAGCGGATGAACCTAAGCTGGATGTGTCGGATATTCCGCCAGCGCAATAACATTTTCCCTCACCCTAACCCTCTCCCTAAGGGAGAGGGCCGGGGCGAGGGGTGGTTATTACTTCGGCATCGCTTCTTTAGGAATGATCGCGCCGCGATACTGAATCACGGTGCTCGCGGTCAAATGCCCGCGTTTTGCCGCTTCTTCTGCACTGCCGCCGGTCAAACGTACTGCCAGATAGCCCGCGCTGAAAGAGTCACCAGCCGCCGTAGTGTCGATAACTTTTTCTTTCGGTAATTTCACCGCTGGCACTTCTAATGTTGACTCACCCTGAATCGCTACCAGGCAAGAATCTGCGCCACGCTTGATAACCACTTCGCGCACACCAGCTGCCTGAGTACGGTGAATCACTTCTTCAACTGGCTTCTCGCCCCACAGCAAATCTTCGTCATCCAGCGTCAGGAACGCGATGTCGGTGCAGGTCAGCATTTGCTGATAGACCTGTTGTGTCTCTTCACGGCTTGCCCACAGGCGCGGACGGTAGTTGTTATCGAAGATAACCTTGCAACCGTTAGCACGGCACTGAGTCAGCAGAGCCATCAGCTTTTCACGGCTAGCGGCATTGAGGATAGCCAGACTGATACCGCTCAGATACAGATAATCGAACTGAGCCAGTTCAGCACAGATAGCCTGAGCTTGATCGCTCTCCAGCCAGAAACGGGCTGCGGCTTCGTTGCGCCAGTAATAGAACGTGCGCTCACCGGTAGAGTCAGTCTCGATGTAATACAGGCCCGGCAGACGGTGCTCCAGGCGCTGAGTTAGCTCGGTGTGAACGTTTTCTTGCTGCCATGCGTCCAGCATCTGTTGGCTGAAGTTATCTTCACCCAGAGCGGTAACGTAATGGACTTCAAGATCGGCTGCGTCAACCTGACGTGCGATATAAACGGAAGTGTTTAGGGTATCGCCACCAAAGCCGCGGCTAACTTCCGCACCTTTTTGCGACAGTTCAATCATACATTCACCGATAACGGCGATTTTACGCGTTGGCATAGCAGTAAACCTGAATTAATGAAATTGTCACTAGTTTGCTGGTCGGCTAAAAACGAGTCAAACAATTTAAAACGATGTTTCGGAAAACTTTGAGCTAAGGCAGTTTATTGCCGATGTTAGATAACTCGCATTGATTGAGGTTGTACTGAAAGCGAACATAAAGTTCTCATGCGCCACGCCGATAACTTCTCGATGAGCCATCTGAGTTATCAAGGTAAACAGGACGTACATGATGAAGTTTAAGCAGATCACTCACCGGCTTAATACGCTTGAAGCGAGTGTCGAAAGTTTGCAGGAGCGGCGGTTCTGGTTGCAGTGCCAGCGGCAGTACACCTTTCAGCCGATTTATAAAATCGACGGCAACTTAATGGCAATAGAGTTGCTCACGGTGGTGACACATCCGGATGAACCGGAAATTCGTATTCCACCGGATCGGTACTTCACATCTGTCTCTTACCGTACGCGGCTGATGGTTATCGAAGAGCAACTTAGCCTGTTGGCTGAATGGGAATCCGTCTTCCTCGGCTATAAAATTTTAGCCTCGGTCAATGTCGATGGCCCGACATTGATGGCGATGAAACAGCACCAGCCGATTCTTGCACTTATCAACAAAATGCCGTGGGTGCGTTTTGAGCTGGTTGAGCACATCACCCAACCACAGGCTGTGACGCTTGCTGGGATGCAGGAATTTGGCCCGTTGTGGCTTGATGATTTCGGCACAGGTGTCGCGAACTTCTCCGCATTAAGTGAGATGCACTATGACTACATCAAAGTCGCACGTGACTTGTTTATCATGCTGCGCACCACCGATGAAGGCCGCAATTTATTCACCATGCTGCTGCAATTGATGAACCGCTACTGCAAGGGTGTCATCGTTGAAGGTGTTGAAACAGAAGATGAATGGCGTGATGTCCAAAGCTCTCCCGCCTATGCCGCGCAAGGTTATTTTCTCTCACGGCCCATTCCTTTTGAACAGTTGGAGAATGTGCTGATTCGCCTCTCCTGATGCCGTTTTGGCCCCACTAAACTATCTTTAGTGAAAGTGAGCCACATCAGGAAAGGGTGAAAGGCATGACAAAAACTGGAAAAGTCGTAAGTGGAGTCGTCGGGGTTTTATTGTTGTTGGTTGTGGTGGCAATCATTGTGATTGCGACGTTTGACTGGAATCGGCTCAAACCGACCATCAACCAAAAAGTCTCGACAGAACTGAACCGGCCATTCGCGATTCGTGGCGATTTAGGTGTGGTTTGGGAGCGCAACAAAGAAGAGACGGGCTGGCGCAGTTGGGTGCCCTGGCCGCATGTTCATGCCGAAGATATTATTCTTGGTAACCCACCTGACATTCCTGAAATAACGATGGTACATCTACCGCGTGTTGACGCCACCCTGGCGCCGCTCGCGCTGCTGACGAAAACGGTCTATATCCCATGGATTAAGCTGGTGCAACCTGATGCGCGGCTGATTCGCCTGTCAGAAAAAAACAACAACTGGACGTTTAAACTTGCCAGCGATGGGACAAAAGATCCCAATCAGCCGCCTTCTGCCTGGTCATTCAGAATGGACAATATTCTGTTTGATAAGGGCCGCATCGCCATTAACGACAAACTCACCAAAGCCGAGATAGAAATCCTCGTCGACCCTCTCGGCAAGCCATTGCCGTTTAGTGAAGTAGAAGGGAAGAAACCCACGGGCAAAGATGCCGCAAAAGCCGGAGATTATGTCTTTGGCCTGAAAGTGAAAGGCCGTTATAACGGTGCGCCGCTCGAAGGCAACGGCAAAATCGGCGGCATGTTAGCGCTGCGTAGCGAAGGCGAAACCGCTTTCCCGGTGCAGGCAGATGTACATTCCGGTAATTCCCGTGTGGCATTCATCGGCACCATTAACGACCCGATGAAAATGGGCGGCGTCGATTTGCAGCTTAAATTCTCCGGTGATTCGTTGGGTAATCTCTACGATCTGACCGGCGTGTTGCTGCCAGATACGCCACCGTTTGAAACGGATGGGCACCTGCTGGCAAAAATCGACACTGAAAAAGGTTCGGTATTCCGCTACCAGAACTTTAACGGGCGGATTGGCGACAGCGACATTCACGGCTCGCTTACCTACTCGCAAGGCAAGCCACGCCCGAAACTGGAAGGTGACCTCGAGTCTAAACAGCTCCGTCTGGCCGACTTAGGCCCGCTGATTGGCGTGGACTCTGGTAAAGGAGCGCAGCAAAGCAAACAGTCTGAGCAGGCTAAGGGCGAGAAAACCGTCCAGCCGAGTGACAAAGTTTTGCCGTATGACCGTTTTGAAACCGACAAGTGGGATGTGATGGATGCCGATGTGCGCTTTAAAGGCGGCCGTATCGAACACAGCGGCACGCTGCCACTGAGTAACTTATCCACGCACGTGATTTTGAAGAACGCTGACCTGCGCCTTGCGCCGCTGAAATTTGGCATGGCGAACGGCACTATCAGCGCCAACATTCATCTTGAAGGCGATAAAAAGCCGATGCGCGGCACGGCGGATATCCAGGCGCGGCGTTTGCAGCTCAAGCAGTTGATGCCAAAGGTGGAGTCGATGCAGAAAACGCTCGGTGAGCTAAACGGCGATGCGGAATTACGGGGCCGTGGCAACTCTATTGCTGAGTTACTGGGCAGCAGCGACGGCAACCTGAAACTGCTGATGAACGATGGGCTTATCAGCCGCAACCTGATGGAAATCGTCGGTCTCAATGTCGGGAATTATATCGTCGGGCAGATTTTTGGTGATGACGAAGTGCGGATTAACTGTGCGGCGGCAAACCTTGATTTACGTGGTGGGGTCGCGACGCCGCGAATATTCGCCTTTGATACGGAAAACGCGCTGATTAACGTTACAGGGACTACCAACTTTGCCAGCGAACGACTCGATTTAACCATCGTTCCTGAAAGCAAAGGGATTCGTATCATCACGCTGCGTTCGCCGCTGTATGTGCGCGGCACCTTTAAGAACCCGGATGCAGGCGTGAAAGCCGGGCCGCTAATTGCACGTGGCGCGGTAGCAGCAGCCCTGGCGACGTTGGTGACACCAGCCGCTGCGCTATTGGCGTTGATCTCGCCATCCGAGGGCGGTGATAACCAGTGCAGCCGTATTTTGGGGCAGATGAAGAAGTGATTTGATTAAATAATAGTCATATTTTATAGTGCATTTAGCACGTGCTCTTTACACGTGTTAAATGCACGAGGAAACACCATGAGTGTCGCAATGAAAAATCCCAAAAGAACCGTGAGCGTAACGATCGACGATGAACTTTATCTTCGTGCTCGTGCTAATGGTCTTAATTTGTCACAGCGCCTGAGTGTTGTTATTGCTCAGGATCTTGAAGAAATCGAACGTGAGCAGTGGAAGCAGCGTAACCGTGAAGGACTTCTGGAACTCAATCGCATCACGGAGCAGTGCGGAAACTTTGCGGATGAACATCGGAAGTTCTAATCATGCAATTTCATATCTACCGTAACGGTAGCAAAAACAAAAATTATCCCTATCTAATTGATGTGCAAAGCGATCTTGTTGATTTATTAACAACGCGAGTCGTTATCCCATTGGTACACGCTTCTTATGTTCAGGCAAAACTAGCCGAAAGGATTTGCCCAATCATTGAGATTGAGGGGGAAAGCTTCATCTTAATGACCCATGAAATGGCAAGTGTTGATGCTGCGATTTTGCGCGAAGAAGTCGGGAGTGCCCTTCCATGGCGAGCAGAGATTAAAGGCGCGATAGATTTTCTTTTTGATGGTTTTTGAGCAAACAGCGCGGTGTTTCCCGCGCTGCTATTCAATTTTTCTAAAGCGACAAATGGCGTGTCTCTTTCGACACCAACAGAGCAACCAGCGTAATCGCTGACATCGCCGCCAGATACAAGCCGACGTAGAACAGTCCGTAATTCGCCTGCAACCAGGTGGCGATATACGGCGCTACAGACGCACCCAGAATTGATGCCACGTTATACGAGAACGACGCACCGGTATAACGCACTTCGGTCGGGAACAACTCTGGCAGCAGTGCACCCATTGGGCCAAAGGTTAAACCCATCAGGCTCAGGCCAATCAGCAGGAATGCCATCACAAGCGTTGGGTTACCGGAACCTAACAGCGGCTGGAACACGGCTAATGCAAAGATAATCATCAGGCTGGTGATCACAATCATGCACTTACGGCGGCCGAATTTATCAGCCAGATAGCCCGCAATCGGCACCATCACACCAAAACCAATCACCGCCATCATCAGCATCCACAGCACATCGTTGCGTGAGAAGCCAAGACCCACTGGCACGGCGGCGGTGCTGAAGGTCATTGAATAGACCGTCATGATGTAAAACAGCGTGTAAGTCGCCAGCATAATAAAGGTGCCGATAACGGTCGCTTTCAAATGCTTGGTCAGCAGTGTGCCGAGCGGTATTTTTACCTGTTTGCCTGCTTTGGCAATTTTGGCGAATACCGGTGTTTCGTGCAGTGAAACACGCACATACAGGCCGATTATCACCAGCACCGCAGAAAGAATAAACGGCACGCGCCAACCCCATGACATGAACTGCTCATCGGTTAAGAGCCATGAGAGCAGCAGGAAGGTGCCGTTGGCAAAGAAGAAGCCAATTGGTGCGCCTAATTGTGGGAAAGAGCCGTACAGCGCACGTTTGCGTGGTGGCGCGTTCTCAGTCGCCAGCAATGCCGCACCGCCCCATTCGCCACCCAGGCCCAGACCCTGACCGAAGCGTGCCAGTGCTAACAGCACCGGCGCTAATACTCCGATGGTTTCATAGCTTGGTAACAGGCCAATCAGAACGGTTGAAACACCCATTGTCAGAAGTGATGCCACCAGTGTCACTTTGCGGCCTACGCGGTCGCCAAAGTGGCCAAATAGAGCAGAACCAATTGGACGGGCGACAAAGGCGATAGCGAACGTTGCCAGAGACTGTAGCGTTGCAGCTGTTGGGTCACCTTGCGGGAAGAAGATATGCGGGAAAACAATAACCGCTGCAGTAGCGTAAATATAGAAATCAAAGAATTCGATGGCGGTGCCGACAAGTGAGGCAACGACAACTTTTCCACGTGAGTTGACGGGTGTGGCGTCAGTTTCGGTATTGATTGAATCAGCGATGGTGGCTTGCATAGATTTTTCTTATTTATAGCGAACGAAAGCCATATTACGCATAGCAAAAGGCGCATTTCAACGCGCGGTTGCCTCCCTCGCTGTGCGATTAACGCGCAATAAGAGGATAATTTTTAGTCCAGAAAATAAATATCCACGTCGTGCTTCTCATATTTAAAAAATTAGCGGATAAAACTGCTTTTAGGTTAAATAAAAGTTACAGGCTGGATTTATGTGCTGAAACGGTATCTCGTACCAGCCTGTTATCAATCAACTTTGAGTTTTACCCGGCATTCTCGGGTCATCCTTGTATTGTGCGGTGGCAATCCACGCGGCACAAAACAGCGTCAGACGGGCGAAGAAATAGAAGAAGGCCATCAGACCTAAAACAGAGCCAAATGCTGCGCCGGAGGGTGATTTTATCAGCGCTGGCAGGCTGTAGGTCATGATGATTTTGATAACCTCAAAACCAATTGCCGCAATCAATGTGCCACGAATCAGTGCTTTCTTGCGTGGACGGTGGCGTGGAAGACGCCAGAAAATCCAGAAGAACAGCAGGTAGTTAGCAAAAATAGAGATCGCTAACCCGACTAAATGCCAAACCGGTTTTAACCATTCGATACCGTCGAGATGCAAAAGAGTTATCAGGAATGCCTGGGCTGAACCGGCAACCGACGTGATAGAAAGCGTCACAATCAACGCCACCAACAAACCAATTAGCGACACTAAATCACGCAGATACTTTATCCAGAACTTCTCCTGATCTTGTGGATTCCTTTCCCACTTATCCCGCGACTGAGCACGCACCGCTTCACGCAAATTCCCCATCCAGTTGATACCTGAATATAGCGCAATCAGCAGGCCGACCAGGCCAACGGTTGTACGCTGTTGCACCGCAGTATTGATGGTGCTTTTCAGCGTGGCGGCAAGTGTTGGCTCGCTAACGTTGGTGAGGATTTTTTCGAAAATTTCTTCGAGCAGTGTAGGGTGCGAGGCGAGGATATAACCGGCAGCGGCGAACGCCACCATCAAAATCGGGATCAGAGACAGGAACGAAAAATAGGTGATAGCTGCGCCAAACTGATTGCCCATGCGGTCATTAAACCGTTCGGTGGCACGTAACAGATGCGCGACCATCGGGCGTTTCGCGGCTTTATTGACACTGGCAATCGTATGATTAACCGTCTCATTTTTTGTCTTGATATTGACCAACTGCTCCGATTCATCGAGCTTCTCGGGAGCAGCAGGTTCGGGTTTGGGGTGCGTCTGAAATTTGGCGACAGGCTCATAATCGAGCGATTCAGTTGGGCGTTTCTCGCTGTTATCCGATGTAGTCATCAGGTTATTTTTTCCTTTACATAAAACAAGCTCTTCACGAAATTATAGCCTGGTGCTAGTCCACATACCCTTTAACCAGCCCCGTCAGCCACTCCATAAACAAATGAACGCGGCGTGAAAGGTTGCGACGATGTGGATACAGCAAGGAAACCGGCATCGGTTCGGCGCGATATTGCGGCAGGATCTCTACCAGTTTTTTACTCTTCAGCAACTCTTTTACGCCGATACGAGGCACCTGGATGATACCAAGCCCGGCAAGGCATGCCGCCTGATACGTTTCGGTGCTATTCACCGTTATCACGCCACCCGTTTTTACCCAGCGCGTGTTTTTATCTTCCAGGAATTCAAATCCTTGCGGTCGGTTGCCGAGATTGAGTGCGTAATGCACCACTGCGTGAGAGGCGAGATCGTCAAGATTCTCTGGATAACCGAAGCGTGCCAGATAATCGGGGCTGGCACAGTTAATTAAAGTCAGTTTCCCTAGCGGGCGTGCCACCAGGCCTGAATCTTTAAGCTGCCCAACACGAATAACGCAATCGAACCCTTCGCGCACCACATCGACCATGCGATCGCTGCTACTTAATTCCAGCTCAATACCCGGATATTGCTGCAAGAAAGCGGGCAGTTTGGGGATAACTAAATTTCTAGCCACGCCGACCGGCATATCCACGCGCAAACGCCCGCTGACACTTTTGGGATCGTGTAAAAAAAGCCCATCTAATTCGTCCAGGTTAGCGAGTAAATCGCGGCAGCGTTCGTAATAGACCATTCCATCCTGGGTGAGTTGTACCCGACGCGTGGTTCGATGTAATAGCCTTGTTCCTAGCACCCCTTCTAGCGCCTGAATCTGACGCGATACGCTACCTTTAGGTAGGCCCAGAGAATCGGCTGCACGAGTAAAACTCTCCAGTTCAGCCACTCTAATGAATAACTGCATTGCTTGTATTTTATCCACTATTTTTCCTTATTGTTGTTGTGGCTGAAACAGTGATGCTCAATTTGCAATCTTTATTGATTTTGTAGCACCTAATAAGCTCTATCTCAATCACCCAACAGTCATCAACGAGGCAAATCATGAGTCAAACAATCGCATTAGTGACCGGCGGCAGCCGTGGATTAGGTAAAAACGCAGCATTGAAACTGGCAGCGCGTGGCGTGAATATTATTCTGACCTACAACAGCAAGCAGCAAGAGGCGCTAAATGTTGTTCGCGAAATTGAGTTAATTGGCGTAAAAGCTGTGGCAATTCAATTGAATGTCGCCGAAAGTGCAGGGTTCTCGGCCTTTGCGAAAGAAGTGAAACAGCAGCTACATGATGTATGGCAGCGCGATTCGTTTGATTATTTACTGAACAATGCTGGAACAGGTCTTGATGCACTGTTCGAAAAAACAACAGAAGAGCAGTTTGATGATTTAATGAACATCCATCTGAAAGGACCATTCTTCCTGACTCAGCACTTGCTGCCGTTGATTAAAAACGGTGGCCGTATCCTGAATGTCTCGACTGGCCTGACGCGTTTTGCGCTGCCAGGGAAAGCTGCTTATGCCGCAATGAAAGGGGCGATGGAAGTGCTGACGAAGTACCAGGCCAAAGAGTTGGGTGCGCGTGGGATCTCGGTGAACATTATCGCGCCGGGTGCAATTGCGACTGATTTCGGTGGTGGCGTAGTGCGTGACAACGAACAGGTAGCGAATGCTATTGCTGCACAAACCGCATTAGGGCGTGTCGGGCAGCCGGATGATATTGGTGATGCAATTGCTGTGCTGCTCAGTGATGAAAGCCGCTGGATGAATGCGCAGCGCATTGAAGTTTCCGGTGGGATGTTCTTATAAGAAAGGGCATTTGCGAGGGTGAAGTTCATCTCACTCTCGCCTGTTAAATATTGGTCAAAAATACTGAATGATATGAGCGAATCATTCCACTATCACCATTTGTGATACGGCATTATTCTTATCACATCGAAAGCGAACAAGCTTTCTAACTTAAACAAGCTCAAGGATATACATCATGAAAAGCATCAAATATTTTGCCGTAGTTATGACTCTGGCTGCTTCATTCTCAAGTTTTGCTGCAACCACTCAATCTGTTGAAAGCCAGAAAATCGGTACAGTTTCGGTGAGCGGTGCTGCGAATATCGATAGCCTACAGGCACAACTGCAAGCAAAAGCTGAGCAGGCTGGCGCGAAATCAATCCGCATCATTTCTGCTGGTGGCGATAACAAAGTGTTTGGTGTTGCCGAGATGTATAACTAAGAATTCACGCTGTATGGGCCGCCGTTGTGCGGCCCGTGTTTTATCTGAACTCGCTGCGTAACAAACCAAATATCCAGTCATCCTGCCAGGTTCCCGCAAGAAAATAGTTTTCTCGCAGTATCCCTTCGGACTGAAAACCGGCTTTCTCCAGAACCTTTTTCGAACCGATATTCCCGACCGTTACTGTTGCTGTTAGTTTTCGGATCGCACATTTCTCAAAGGCAAATTTGCACACGGCATGAAGCGATTCATAACCGTAACCTTGCGCATGAAACTCCGGATCGAGAATAAAGCCCACTTCTGCCATGTCCTCATCACCACGCACAAACCCAGTAAAGCCAATAGGCGTGCCGTTATGTCTGTCGCGCATGAACAGGCAAAGCCAGTGTCGACTATGCGTTTCCCAGCGAACAAGGCGTGAATTAAAAATCTGGCGAACCTCAGCTTCTCGTCGTTCATCGGAAACATAGCGCATCACGTCTGGATCTTGCTGTAGGCGCAAAAAGAACGGCCATTCTTGCTCGGTAATTTGGGTTAAATTTAGTCGTGGCGTGGAGAGTGAAAGCATATTGATCGCTCTTATGTGTGGGTACACATAAACATTACATATCAAAAATAACGGCGCCATAGTTATGCGCCGTTATTAAGGGTTACTTCCAGCGGGATAAATCATCACATGTCAGCCCAATATCTCGTAATTGTTCCTTGTTCAATCTTTGCAACGTGCGTGCTGTCTGGCGGTTTAACCATCTCTGGCGCAAATAACGGTAAATCATCACAAAGCCATAAAACGGTTTGTGCGGACGGTTCTCTTCAAAGCCCATGGTGTTGCTCCTCATCGTGTTGATGGGAACAATCATGCGCCGCCATACAGATTGCTGGCAGACGCAAATATAACTTTTATTTAACATACAGACACGCTAAAACAAGATCTGAATGGTGGTTTTTCCATAACTCTGTACTGCTTTTTCTGTCTGTATGGTGAAATAAGAGGATACAGCATGACGCGTTACCAACATCTTGCCACTTTGCTGGCAGAACGCATTGAACAAGGCTTGTATCGCAGTGGTGAACGCCTGCCTTCGGTGCGCAACCTGAGTAGCGAACACGGCGTCAGTATCAGCACCGTACAGCAGGCCTATCATATTCTTGAAGACCGCCAGCTCATCTCCCCGCAGCCGCGCTCTGGTTACTTCGTGACACCGCAAAAATCTCAGCCTCCGGTGCCTGCGCTGACACGCCCGGCGCAGCGCCCGGTAGAAATTACCCAATGGGATGCGGTACTTGAGCAATTAACCGGAAGAGAAGATGCCGGAAGTATCGCTTTTGGCAGTGGTTTTCCCGATGTGACCCAGGCGACGATTAAACCGCTGTGGCGTGAAATGAGCCGCATTGTGCAGCATCAGGAGCCCGAAATTTTGGGTTATGACTGCATTAACGGTAAGCAGGTGCTGCGCGCACAAATTGCACGCTTGATGCTCGACAGCGGCTGTGTCGTCACACCAGACGATATTGTGGTGACCACCGGTTGCCATGAAGCGTTGTCGATTGCGATTCGTGCTGTGTGCGAGGCAGGAGACATTGTGGCGGTTGAATCGCCATGCTTCCATGGCACCATGCAAATGCTGCGCGCATTCGGCATTAAAGTGGTTGAAATACCAACGGATTCCGAAACGGGCATCAGTGTGGAAGCGCTTGAGTTAGCGCTGGAACAGTGGCCGATTAAAGCGGTGATTCTGGTTCCAACCTGTAATAACCCGCTCGGTTTTATCATGCCAGATGCGCGAAAAAAAGCGGTGCTGAATCTCGCGCAACGTTTTGATATCGCGATTATTGAAGACGATGTTTACGGCGAACTGGCGTATGAATACCCACGCCCGATGACGATTAAATCGCTGGATGTTGATGGGCGGGTGCTGTTGTGCAGCTCATTTTCAAAAACGCTGGCACCGGGACTGCGCGTGGGCTGGATTGTGCCGGGGCGCTATTTCGACCGCGCCATGCATATGAAGTACATCGTGACCGGTAGCAGTACCACTTTTACCCAAATGGCGGTCGCGGAATTTGTGCGTAACGGCCATTACCATCGCCACCTGCGGCGCATGCGCCAGCACTATCAACGCAACCTGGATGTATTCACCTGCTGGGTGCGCCACTATTTCCCATGTGGGATCTGTGTTTCTCGGCCACAGGGCGGTTTCCTGATGTGGATTGAGCTGCCGGAACGTATTGATATCGTGCCAATCAGCGAAACGCTGCGTCAGCACAATATCCGTATTGCGGTGGGGTCGTTGCTGTCGGCTTCCGGGAAATATCGCAACTGTATGCGGCTGAATTATGCATTGCCGTTCAATGCCGAGACTGAAACCGCGCTGCGTAATATGGGCGAGATCATCGGGCATGTTTTTGAAAATGGTTAATTTTCCTACTCTTTTAAAGCCATAGACTGTTACCCATCTGAGATAAAATTGCGCCTCATGGCGTTGTGTACCCATGCCAGGCGTACATGCGTTTTTAATTGAAAGGAAAATCATGACCAGCGCTGCACAGTTGCTGATGCGGGAAAAGTTCGAGACTTGCCTGAGTGTGATTCGCCAGGCGTCATTGCAAATCCTGCCACTTCTCACCATCAAAGCCAGTGAAGGCAAAGATCCGCAATGGTTTTTTCAACAGCTTGAGCAAGCCCGTCTGGCGCTGGGAAGTTGGATGGCAGTGGCAAAAAGATTAAATCTTAATGATGCTGAGATTTCACATTTCACGCTGTTGCTACGTCATCTACAGCAACTGGTTCCGCAGTATGAAAGCGGCCAGGAAGTTAGCCATAACCAGCTAATCGCGGCATTACGCTTTGTGAGTTATCTCGAGCTGGTGCGTGCAAAGCAGCCTTTGCTTGGCTACTCCACCGAAATCGAAAATCATGATAATACTCAGCAATATAAATCGACACGCCAGATGCGTGCGCTGGAGCTGATGCTTAAAGGTCTGGTTGAGCAAAGCTATGCCAGCCAATCACAGTTGGTGCATAAGCTGAAAACGCAGTTTGGTGCTGATTGTGTCCGTCGTTGGTTGAAAAATGGCGAACGTGGCGATGTGCTAAGTGGGATGCGCTTTAGCGAGTTGGCCTTGATGGTGGTCGATAAAAAAGAGTATGCGAACCATTACGCCGGGCTATTCCAGCACTCTTTGAAACTAAGCTTACTGATTGATCAGCGCAAAACACTGCAAACTTTTCTCAATGATGTGCGTGAAATTCGCAATGATCTGGTTCAACAGCAGCCCCTCACTTCCGTACAACTCACCTTGCTCGATAGTTACTATCAAGAAAGTAGCGATGCCATTCAGCGCGCATTCGATGAGGGACGAACGAAGGTCAACCCGGCGATGTTTCTGGCTGCCGATGATTCACAATTACAGGCCTGGCTCATGCAGGCGCAGAAAAAATATCAGGCAACCGGACGCGATACCGAAGAGGTGCGCGATGCTATCGAACGGCCTGAGTTGCGTAATACCAAAAGAAAGCAGGACTCTGGCGAAACGTTATTGATGCTGATGTGGTGCATAGCGGGAGTGGCAGTGATTGGCGCCGCCATCTTTGGTATGTACTTTCTGAGTGATTTCACCAATAAACCTGCCGTTGCGAAAAATACGCCAGTCAAAATCACAATGATTGATTCTCTCCCGGAAACCGAAAGCGCGCGTGAAAAGCTGGCAGATATCGGAATCACATGGGATGAAGGCAACTTACGCTCGGCAATCGAACGCGGCGATATCGCTGTCGTGCGGCTATTTATGCAAGGGGGGATGAACTGGAAAGTCTATTTCACCGAATCTGCATTAGCGGGTGATTACCGCGACGCGCTCAATACTTTGCTGCAGTACCGATCGCAGATGGATGAAGACCGGCCATGCCGGCGCATGATCAGAACCATGAGTCAGGCGATGCACGACGGGCAAAGCCTGACTTCACTACGGAAACAGTTTTTGGTCACTTTTTGCAGTGCACCTGAAGCCATTAAACGCCAGAAAGAAGAGTTGGATCGCGCGAAACTACGGCTGAGTGCGCAGCAACAAAATAAAAACGCCCAGGCAGAAGAAAAACGCACATTGGAAATTCAAAAAGCAATTTATGACGCGATGCGGTGAGGAACGTCCCCACCGCATTATTCGTGTTATATCCCAAATAATTCGAGCGGCATCAAAGCGGCAAGCGAATAAGTCCCCGGGAGCTTACTCAAGTAAGTGACCGGGGTGAGCGAGCGCAGCCAACGCAGACGCAGCTTGAATTTACCACCAGGCTTCCCACATAGCGCCTACGTTGAACGAATCAAGCTGCGTATTATCCTGCCCTGCGACACGCGTGGTGTGGTTGTTCTCCACCTGGCCGCCGGTAACGTAGAAGCGCAGCATTGGGCGGAACTCAGGCCCCATCGCGATAGAAATGTTCTGCGACAGCGTCAGTTTCCAGCCTTTGTTATCACCATCATTCTCGTAATCTACGCGCTGATAACCCGCTTCAAGCCACGTTGAATGGATGTCGTTCCAGAAGTACATCGGGCGAACGATGGCACCGTAGTTGCGGCGGTTATCGAGCGTTTGCTCGTCATTATCGTAATCGTGGAAGGCCAACAGATATTCCACCTGCGCTTGCTGAGTGAACTTATAGTTCCCTTCGAAGCTGGTATACACGGTATGCAGGCCATTGGTTTTGTTATAAACGCTGTTATCCGAGTGGTCAGAATAACGGGCAATAATTTTGTTCAGGCTATTTTCACCGGTGTGGCTTAACACCACCGCGGCTTGCCAGGCTTTGGAACGTTCGTCGCTATCAATGGCTTTGGAGTCAAAACCATAGTTGGCATACAGCTCGAAATCGATTGGGCCGAATTTGATACCATGCAGTTTTGACGTTGCCGCGTAGTTACCTTTATCACCAGTGCCGGAGCCACCAGTACAAGAGATACGTGACGGGTTGCCGCCATCTTCAATCATTTCAGGATTACACTGCTCCACCGAAGCAACGGCCGCCATGTCCAGTTGAGCAAAGCCGAGATCGAGGCTTTTCACCCCGGCACCTTGTCCGTCGTGGTTCATCCAGAAGTAGTCGTTGATGCCTTGTTGTGGGCGCTGATGGAAGTCACGACCCGCCCAGAAATAGGCATTTGGTTGTGCTTCAAAAAGATTTGTGACTCCCGCGTAGGCTTTTTTCAGGTTAACTTCATCACCCCAGTGGTCAATCATCACGCCGATGTCCCAGATGGCTCCGTTATCGGCTTTTATGATTTTGGTGAGCTGGAATTCGCCGCCATTGCCTTCGTTACCTAAACGACCAATTGCGGAGGAGCCGTTATAGGAACCGTCAACGCCAATGTATTTTTGATCGCCTGCCTGGAAATGCGCACCGTAACGCGCATAACCGGTAAATTTAAGCCC
Organism: Buttiauxella sp. AC038; assembly: GCF_979253565.1. NCBI lineage: Bacteria > Pseudomonadati > Pseudomonadota > Gammaproteobacteria > Enterobacterales > Enterobacteriaceae > Buttiauxella > Buttiauxella sp. AC038. The sequence goes on from NZ_CEEDCQ010000001.1 coordinate 144,741, forward strand.
CAACGGAACAGCCTTATCTGGCGTAGTGGGAACTTGCGGCGTAACCAGGGTATCGGTTCTATTGAGTCGTGCCGCTTCTATTTTCGCATCACGGTCGGCCAGTGCTTTGTCGACTGCTTTCGCCACTATTTGATCGATCTGTTCTTGAGTCATTGGTTCTTGTGCGAGTACAGAAATTGGGCAAAGCGCGGCGATGACCGCCATTGTTAATGGAAGCTGTTTAATTAATTTCATTATAATCTCAATTTAGTAATTTATTTTTCAGACAATAAATATCCTGCTCTGGATTAATAGAGGTGACTCTATGGCCAAAGCATATTTATATTTTTATACTTTCATCGGATTGGACTTAATTAAAATTATTTACGTAATTATTTCTCCGTGCCAGAGGTTAAATAGTTTTTGTTTTTACGTAATACTTAGCGTTGATAAAGATGAATGATTTCGTTCGAAAGTTCGCGTGCCAGCATGGATGTCATTAAATGGTCTTGCGCGTGCACCATAATTAATGTCATGGGTTGCTTAGCTTCACCGGCATCTTGTTCAATCAATTTAGTTTGCATCTTATGGGCTTCACGGGCGTAACCATCAGCTTCATGTAATAGCAGTTTGGCTTCTTCAATATTTCCCTGTCGCGCAGAATGCAGTGCCTCAAAACACAGGCTGCGTGATTGCCCGGCATTCATAATAATTTCCATGACGGCTTCTTCTAGTTCGATCATCATTTTTCCCAGATTTATTAGACGGCGATTATTAATTGCTGATAGCCGTTTCTGTCAAAGGTGAACGCGCTTCGTTTTCCACGGATGTTTTCTGCAATGAACGCTCATAAGCACGCAGGAATGGCAGATAAATCAAGGTGGAAACGACCATGCAAATCAAGCACATCACCACCGGGCTAAAGGCCCAGTTTGTTGCCCATGAAGCGCCAATCGGAGCGGGTGTCGTCCACGGCGTCAGGGAAACGACTTGCGCCAGCCAACCCAGTTTTGTGGCGGTATAAGCCAGAACGGCGTTGACCATCGGTACGCAAACAAAAGGAATGAATAACAACGGGTTCATGATAATGGGCGCACCGAACAGAATCGGTTCGTTGATATTAAAGAAGCTTGGCACGATGCCCATTTTACCAATGGTGCGTAAGTGCGTGGCTTTACTGCGCAGTAATAAGAACGCCAATGGCAGAGTGGAGCCGACGCCGCCAATCAATAAATAGTGGTCCCAGAAACCTTGCAGGTAAATGTGTGGTAATGCAGCACCAGCGGCAAGCGCAGTCTGGTTTGCAGCAAGGTTTGTCATCCAGAATGGACTCATGATGCCGGTAACAATCAGCGAGCCATGAATACCTGAGAACCAGAAAATCTGGCACAACAACACAGACAACAAAATAGCGGGCAGGGAATCCGATGCGGAAACCAGCGGTTCCAGTAGGTGCATAATCGCTTGCGGCATAATCATGCCCGTTTGCGCTTCGATGAATAAATTCAGCGGGTGCAGCGTGCCAATAATCACGACCACCGGGATCAGAATTTCAAATGAACGCGCAACGCCTGTTGGCACTTCTTTTGGCAGACGAATCGTGACTTTGTGCTCTTTAAGCCAGGCGTAAATACGCGTGGAGTAAATCGACGTAATCAGCGCGGTGAAAATACCCTGGCCTGAAAGGTACTGAGTCGAGATTTTGCCATCAGCGTATGGTGCAGCAACCAGCAAAAACGCCATAAAGGCCAGCAAACCGGACATCACCGGGTCGAGATTAAACTGCCGCCCCAGACTTGCGCCAATCCCGACAGAGATGAAGAACGTCATCACGCCCATACTTAGGTTAAACGGCAACATCAGTTGTTCACGGTAAGTCTGTGAAAAATCCAGCCATGCGCGGGCAAAGCCAAGGGTGGTATCGGCCGAGAAAGGCGGGAATATAAACACCAGCATAAAGGAGCCGATGATCATAAACGGCAGGGCCGCGGTGAACCCATCACGAATGGCGATAACGTACTTTTGTTGCCCCAGACGACCCGCCAGCGGGGTGATAGATTGCTCAATCACCGTCACCATAGATTGATATAGCGAACTCATATGAACACCCTTTTAGTGAGCCGCTTCGATAAGCGACAGAGCATAATCCAACACCTTATCGCCACGTTGCATGCCGTAATCCATCATATCGATGGCTTGAACGGGAATGCCGTGAGAGGCGGTCTTTTCTGAAAGCGTACTTAACATATATTTCACTTGTGGCCCGAGCAGCACCACCTGGTAGCGCGGAAACTGCACGTCAAATTCAGCGACACCGTAAGCCTCTATTTCAACAGGCATTCCCCGCTCTTCCGCTACACTCAGCATCTTTCTGACCAGCAGGCTGGTGGACATTCCGGCAGAACAACACAACATGATCTTGACCATTAACATTCATCCTCAAAATGTAAATAAAGTATTGCGGAAATGATTTGATACTTTATGGAAACCGTTTTCCATCCGCAGCCGACCGATCTGTGATACTCGTCAACATCCAGCGTTTATAGGCTTTACTTATTGGATCGTCATCACAAAATTATCTGGTTGAGGTGCGGTTTGGACATCATGCGGAAAATCGGTTTCCATAGAAAACCGAAACGACTATACTTAAAACTGGTTAGAATGTGAGCCAGGGCTGTATTTAGGATGACAGGCATAAGCCAGAGCCTGATAAAGGAAAATGATGTCTACAATCAATGATGTATCGCGTTTGGCTGGGGTGTCTAAAGCCACAGTATCTCGGGTATTGAGTGGATCTCGTGGGGTGAAAGAAGCAAGCCGTCTGGCTGTGCTTAAAGCGGTGGAAGAGTTGCATTACCGGCCGAATGTTATCGCGCAATCCTTACTTAGCCAGTCAACGGGCTGTATTGGCGTGATTTGTGCGCAGGACAATATTAACCAGACCACGGGTTACCTGTACGCGCTGGAGAAACACCTTAGCCAGCATCAAAAACACCTGTTGCTGCGTTTTGCCAATAGCAAAACCGAGGTGTTGCACGCGCTTGATGAGCTGACCTGCGGCCTGTGCGATGACGTGCTGGTTATCGGTGCCCGTTTCCCGCTCAATATCAGCCATGAGAATGTCATTCTGGTGGATTGTGTGGATGTCGACTCCAGCAACAGCATTCAGTTTGATCACGCATTTGCTGCGGAAACTGCCTGTAATTATCTGATTAAACAGGGGAGAAGGCAGATTGCCGTGATTAACCCTGACTCATGCGGTTCCGTTGACCAAATCCTGCTGGGTTACAAACGTGCGCTGGAAAACAATTTCCTGCCGTTTAACCGTAACCTGATTTTTATGGACTCAACCTCTTCTTCGGTTGCGCTGCAAGTGCTGCTCAATAACAGCACCACGCTGAATTTCAATGCGTTACTGGTGGCCGACGAGCAAGAAGCGCAGCGCATTATTCCGCAGTTGCAGGCGTTTAATAAATCCGTGCCGAAAGACATTATGGTGTTTAGCCTCGCCGGGTCACTGCATTTGCCAGGCATTCCGACTATTCCGGCCATTGAGTATTCCATGGATGCGATGGCGGCAAGAATTGTTGCGTGGCTGACCGAGAAAACCAAAAGTGCACTGGGTTCGAACGTGCTGCGTGGGGATCTGATTATTCCTGACATGGCCGGTAGAAAGTAAACTTTCTACAAAGACCAGAAACTAAAAATCCCGGCATCTAACGATGCCGGGATTTTTGAATATTCTCTTAGACAAACAGTGGATTAATGCGTCGCTTCACCAATCAGAGCGCCACCGCCGGCACCAACTGCGGCACCTTTTAGCACGCTGTTGCCGGTTGCCGCTGCACCAACCCCCCACTGCGGCACCAATTGCACCACCAGTTCGAGCGGCCTTACCTGTTTTTCCGTGTTTAAACATGGCTCCGGTACCACCACCGATAACTGCACCACCTACCGTACTTTTCACGTCTTTGCCTGTTGCTGCACCAATTGCAGCACCGGCTAATGCACCGCCAGATGTTTTATCAATAGCAAATACATTGCCTGAAAACGCGAAGGTTAAAAGTAACAAGCCTGGGATATATTTTTTCAAAAAAAGAGTTCTCCTGGACATAAAGATACGCAATGTTATGTGCCTAACAAATATTCTATTCTGAATAGATAACGATCTGTTTAATATTTAATATCGCGAGCTTCTTCACGGCCATTCTGTTTATTCTGACGTTTGTCCTGGCGGCAATCATGATTGCTTTTATCATCACTTGTAACGCATTCACGCTTCTCGTGGCGAGAGTCCTCACGAGTATCCTGGCGAGTGTCGCGCGCTTCGCGTCGTTGCTGGCCTTGTTGAGTGGCATTGGCATTGCTGATAGAAAAAGTCGACAGCAGAATTACACCAGCCAGAACACCCAATAGTATCGATGATTTATTATTCATGAGGTAAATCCTAGGGGGTAAAAAATGTGCGAAATGAATATCTCAATTCAAACGGTCATAAGATTTATAGTATAGTTCTGCCAGTTACGTCTAAATGTAAGCAAATAAATTAAATTATATTTTTATTTGCACTTCCTTTAATTTCATCTCATATATATATGAAAATTAATGAGTTAGCGTTTTTGATTATTAGAGCTTTATTTCTTTTCTTTGCTGCAAATTCTTTCATCTTTCATTATTTTTTGAATGATCACGCAAAGAAAAAGCCCCCGCATGGCGGAGGCTTCAACTGAAATACTGGCGGGACTGTCTACCCGTTTTTATGCTTCTGGCATCGCAGAAGAGTGGTGGGTAGAGATTTTCCACTCTTTACCATCCCACGCGTAAGTGAAGGTATAACGTGCTGAGACTTTGGATTTATCAGCGAAGGTGAAGGTGTAAGTCCCGGCATCTACCGCTTTATTACAACCCAGTCGCACAGTACGGCTGTCAATTTTGCCAAACGGCTTCTTCTCTAAGAAGTGCTCGAAATAATCAACTCGCTCGGCATCAGTCAGGCGGACTTTATTGGAAACAGTCGGCAGCAATACGGCATCGCTCAGATAATTATTTGCTACTTTTTTAGCATCGCCGGTTTGCAGGGAATCGTTCCATTTATCAAACAACCCTTCGATCTGCGCTTTGTCCACTTTGACGCAGTCAGGCGCTGTGGTAGCCATTGCAGAGCCTGAAACAAGAAGCAGTGAACCGACAATACCGAGTACCTTTTTCATTATTATCCCTTTGTTTATGCTGTGTTTTTCTTGTTAACCAAACTACCAATAACAATGTGGGTATACAATATGATTTATGTATAGTTACATTTCATTACTATAACCTACGTAAATCATTCAAAGGGTGGCAAAAACAAGCGTTCCGATGGCTTGAAACCGCAATGAATCAACTTTTAACTGAATAGTGTTCCTGGAAAAAACACATAAAAAAACTGACCTGTTACAGTCAGTTTTTTTAGATTCGATGACTTCGAGATTAGTTATCTCATGGTAACGAATTCTTCAGATCCGGTTGGGTGAATTGCCACGGTGTTATCAAAGTCTTTCTTGGTTGCGCCCATTTTCAGTGCCACCGCAAAGCCTTGCAGCATTTCATCCATGCCATAACCAATGCCGTGAATACCGACAATCTTCTCATCCGGGCCGGCGCACACCAGTTTCATGCGGCATGGCTGGCGGTGCGAAGTCACTGCGGTGTACATCGCAGTGAAAGATGATTTATACACTTTCACGTTATCGTCGCCGTACTGCTCACGCGCTTGTGGCTCGGTTAAACCGACCGTGCCGATTGGCGGGTGGCTGAATACCACGGTTGGCACGTTGCTGTAATCCAGATGTTCGTCAGGCTTGTTGTTAAACAGGCGTTCAGACAGGCGACGACCCGCTGCAACTGCGACAGGTGTCAGTTCTACAGCACCGGTGTTATCGCCCACGGCATAAATGCCCGGCACGCTGGTGTTCTGGAATTTATCGACTTCAATGTAGCCTTTGGCATTGGTTTTCACACCGGTTGCCGCCAGGTTGAAGTTGTCGGTTTCTGGCTGCCGGCCAATCGCCCAAATCAGGCAATCCACCGTTTCAGAGCGGCCATCTTCCAGTTGCAGCGTCAGACTGCCATCGGCATTTTTAACCACCGCTTTCGGCACCGCTTGCGTGTGCAGCGTTGGGCCTTCGGTGTTAATCACTTCCAACAGGGTTTCCACAATCAGTGGGTCGAAAGTACGCAGCGGCGCATGCTGGCGCACGAACAGATGGGTTTCTGAACCCAGCGCGTTAACCACGCCTGCGATTTCAACCGCGATGTAACCTGCACCCACAACCGCTATGCGTTTTGGCAAAGCAGGCAGTGCGAAGAAGCCATCAGAATCAATACCATATTCAGCGCCTGGAATTGACGGGCGGCTTGGGCGGCCACCGGTGGCAATCAGGATGTGGTCTGCGGTGATGGTTTCGCCATTCACTTCAACCGTGTGCGCATCGACAAACTTGGCAAAGCCACGAATGACGTCAACGTTGTTTTTACCCAGCACATTGTCATAAGAGGTGTGGATACGGTCGATATACGCGGTACGGCTGGCAATCAGTTTGTCCCAGTCGAACTTATTCACTGTGGTGTCAAAACCGTAATCCGGGCCGTAGTTGTGGATAGCTTCTGCGATTTGCGCGGCATGCCACATCACTTTTTTCGGTACGCAACCCACGTTAACGCAGGTGCCGCCTAACTCTTTCGCTTCAATCAGCGCGCACTTCTTCCCATACATCGCAGCACGGTTAATGGAGGCAATACCGCCGCTGCCGCCGCCAATGGCGAGGTAGTCATAATGTTTGGTCATAATGTTTCCCTAATGAGTCGAAAAAATATGCGCGATTGTAGCGCGCCGAGAAATTTTAGAGCAAAGGTTCCACCGATGTCTCTGATAGCTATTACTCAGGCACAACCCAGTTCAGCGTAGTCGAACCGTTGCCTGATGGAACCAGTGTTTTATGCAGCCACGGCAGTACATTAGCCATTTGCTGTTCCAGCTTCCACGGTGGGTTGATAACAATCATGCCAGAAGCAGTCATACCACGGCGGTCACTGTCCGGAAGTACCGCCAGCTCAATTTGTAAAATACGGCGAATGCCGGTTTCTTCCAGCTCGCGCAGCATACGTTTGATCTGCTGGCGCATAACTACCGGATACCAAAGCGCATACGTGCCTGTTGCAAAACGTTTGTAGCCATCGTTGATACCAGTAACTACAGCCTGGTAGTCGGTTTTAATTTCATACGGCGGGTCGATAAGAATCAGACCTCGACGGGAAACCGGCGGCAGTTTTGATTTCAGTTGGGTATAACCGTCAGCGCGTTCAACGCGTGCGCGGTTGTCTTTCTGGAATTCAGAGCGCAGCAGTGGGAAATCAGACGGGTGCAATTCGGTCAGTTGCAGGCTGTCTTGCTCGCGCAGAAGGTGGCGTGCAATCAGCGGAGAGCCTGGGTAGTAACGCAGCTGGCCGCTATGGTTATAAGCTTTAACCGCATTGATATACGGCTCAAGTTCCGCTGGCAAATCATCGTGTTGCCAGATGCGGCCGATCCCTTCGAGATATTCACCCGTGCGCTCAGCATGTTCGCTGCTCAGTTTGTATCGGCCAGCGCCTGCATGAGTATCCAGATACAGAAAAGGCTTATCCTTCTCTTTTAAGGATTCAATAATCAGACTTTGAACGGTGTGTTTCAGTACGTCGGCGTGGTTGCCGGCGTGAAAGCTGTGGCGATAACTGAGCATGGCTTGAAGGGTTTCCAAAGACAAAAGAAGAACAACTATTCTGCACAGTATACAGCCTTATGCTTCGTGCCTGGCATTGAAATTAACTACACTAAGCCTCATCTTAATAAGATTGCTTTTGTAGCGCGCGAGCCGCGCTCCACTTCTCAGATATCAGGAACCGCGCTTATGACCAATCCATTGTTAACGCCTTTCGACCTGCCGCCGTTTTCCTCTCTCAAACCTGAACATATCGTCCCTGCCGTGCAGCAAGCGCTGGATGATTGCCGTGCGAAAGTCGAAAGCGTGGTAGCACAGGGTGCGCCTTATAACTGGGATAATCTTTGCCAGCCGCTGGCTGAAGTGGACGACCGCCTGGGGCGTATTTTCTCCCCGGTCAGCCACCTGAATTCGGTACAAAACAGCGCAGAACTGCGTGAAGCCTATGAGCAAACGCTGCCGCTGCTGTCTGAATACAGCACTTGGGTTGGGCAGAACGAAGGGCTCTATCAGGCGTATCGCGACCTGCGCGATGGCGCGTTTTATGCCGATCTCAGCGTTGCTGAGAAGAAGGCCGTCGATAACGCGCTGCGTGATTTCGAGCTCTCTGGCATTGGCTTGCCGGAAGAAAAACAGAAGCGTTACGGCGAAATCGCTGCACGCTTGTCTGAACTGGGATCGACCTACAGCAACAACGTGCTGGATGCGACCCAGGGCTGGACGAAACTGATTACAGACGAAGCACAGCTTTCTGGTATGCCGGAAAGCGCATTGGCAGCAGCACGTGCTCAGGCGGAAACTAAAGAGCAAGATGGCTGGTTGCTGACACTGGATATTCCAAGCTATTTGCCAGTGCTTACTTACTGCGACAACCGCGAGCTGCGTGAAGAGATGTATCGCGCTTATGCCACTCGCGCCTCCGATCAAGGTCCGAATGCAGGCAAGTGGGATAACACCCCGGTGATGGAAGAAATTCTGGCACTGCGCCACGAACTGGCTGAGCTGCTGGGTTTTGGCAACTATGCGGAAAAATCTCTCGCCACTAAAATGGCAGAAAACCCGCAGCAGGTTCTGGAGTTCTTAACCGATCTGGCGAAACGTGCGCGTCCACAGGGCGAAGCGGAACTGGCGCAACTGCGTGCATTCACCCAAAAAGAATTTAACGTCACCGAGCTGGAACCGTGGGATATCACCTATTACAGCGAAAAACAGAAACAGCATCTGTACAGCATCAGCGACGAGCAACTGCGCCCGTACTTCCCGGAAGACCGCGCGGTAAACGGCCTGTTTGAAGTGGTAAAACGCATTTACGGTATCACCGCGAAAGAGCGTAAAGATATCGACGTCTGGCATTCGGATGTGCGTTTCTTCGAGCTGTATGACGAGAAAGGCGAGTTGCGCGGCAGCTTCTATCTCGACCTCTATGCGCGTGAAAACAAACGCGGTGGAGCGTGGATGGACGACTGCGTAGGCCAGATGCGTAAAGCTGACGGTTCGCTGCAAAAACCTGTCGCTTACCTGACTTGTAACTTTAACCGCCCTGTAAATGGCAAACCTGCACTGTTTACTCATGACGAAGTGATCACGCTGTTCCATGAGTTCGGCCACGGCTTGCACCACATGCTGACTAAAGTCGAAACGGCGGGTGTTTCTGGCATTAACGGTGTGCCGTGGGATGCGGTCGAACTGCCAAGCCAGTTTATGGAAAACTGGTGCTGGGAGCCGGATGCACTGGCGTTTATCTCCGGCCATTTCGAAACCGGCGAACCGTTGCCAAAAGAATTGCTGGATAAAATGCTGGCGGCGAAAAACTACCAGGCAGCGCTGTTTATTCTGCGTCAACTGGAGTTCGGCCTGTTCGACTTCCGTTTACATGCTGAATTCAACCCAGAGCAGGGCGCGAAAGTGCTGGAAACTCTATATGAAATCAAGAAGCTGGTTGCGGTTGTGCCATCACCAAAATGGGGCCGTTTCCCACACGCCTTCAGCCACATCTTTGCAGGTGGTTATGCAGCGGGTTACTACAGCTACCTGTGGGCCGATGTGTTGGCAGCCGATGCGTTCTCGCGTTTTGAAGAAGAGGGTATTTTCAACCGCGAAACCGGCCAGTCATTCCTTGATAACATCCTGACCCGTGGCGGTTCAGAAGAGCCAATGGAACTGTTCAAACGCTTCCGTGGCCGTGAGCCTCAGCTCGATGCGATGCTGGCTCATTACGGTATCAAGGGCTAAGTCATTCTGTGAAAATCTGTTTACTAACTGAATCAGGCGCCGACTCCGGCGCCTTATCACTTTTGAGCGAACGCTGGGGCCTTGAGCACGACGAAGACTCGCTGATGGCGCTGGTGTTAACGCCTGACCATCTGGAATTGCGTAAGCGCGACGAGCCAAAACTCGGTGGCATTTTTGTCGATTTTGTTTCGGGTGCGATGGCGCATCGCCGCAAGTTTGGCGGCGGGCGTGGCGAAGCGGTAGCAAAAGCGGTTGGCATCAAAAGCGGCTATTTGCCGAGTGTCGTCGATGCCACGGCCGGGCTTGGGCGTGATGCGTTTGTGCTGGCGTCTGTGGGCTGCCGGGTGCGAATGTTAGAGCGTAACCCAGTGGTTGCGGCTTTGCTCGGCGACGGCTTGCGCCGTGGTTACCAGGATGCAGAAATCGGCGGCTGGTTGCAGGAACGCTTGCAGTTGATTCACGCGTCCAGCCTGACGGCGTTAAGCGATATTACACCGCGCCCGGAAGTGGTTTATCTCGACCCGATGTTCCCGCATAAGCAGAAAAGCGCGCTGGTGAAGAAGGAAATGCGTGTCTTTCAGTCGCTGGTGGGGCCGGACGAAGATGCAGATGGTTTGCTGTTGCCTGCGCAAAAACTGGCGACAAAGCGTGTGGTTGTGAAACGCCCGGACTACGCGCCACCGCTCGGTGGTGTGGAAACGCATAACGCTGTGGTCACCAAAGGCCACCGTTTTGATATTTATTCGGGTACAGCAGTTTAAAGCATCAAAAAAAGCCCCGCATCGCGGGGCTTCAAAGCATTTATACCTAACGCACCTACAGCGTGAAAAACGAAGGGTAAATTAATCTTCGTCTTCGTCACGCAATGGAACAATCAACATATCAACGTGAACGGTGTTGATAAGCTGGCGTGCGGAAGACATCAGTTTGCTCCAGAAATCCTGGTGATGACCGCAAACAACCAAATCCATGTCGTATTTCTTAATGGCATCTACCAGAACCTGGCCCAGATCGCCGCTACCGCTCAGAGTTTCAGTAATCGGATAACCTGCACCAGTAGACAGTTCGCTTAACGCGTGGTGGGTTTCTTCAGAAATACGCTTCTGCATATCACCCAGATTTACATCAATCAATCCGGTGTAGAGATCGGAGTAATTTACATCAACATGAATCAGGGAAACCTTCGCGTTGTATGGGCGAGCCATAGAAACTGCTTTTTCCACCAGTACTTTGCTCTCCGGGGAGAGGTCTACCGCGATTAAAATGTGTTTGTAAGCCATAATTTTACTCCTTCCATAAGTTGTCGATGACCAGCCTGGTCGGATAGCACAATGTGCTGCTGTGGTGCTACCCGCGTGTAAAGACCTAAATTGTAGATGATATTTCTACCCTATAGCGAATGATAGAAATCGTCAATGTGCCACCGTTGTATACATTGAAGACCCAAATAGCCGTTATCGTTTTGATAAAGATTAATGATGTGGCAAAAAAATTAGCGGATCTCCTACACTATTAAATAAGCCGTTCCGGAATATACCCGTCGTCTTTCAAGTTGCATGTGCGTTGGCTGCGTTCAATCGCCCGAATCACTTACTAGTGTAAGCTCATCGGGACTCATTATCTTGCCGCCTGCCTGCAACTCGAAATCCATTGGGTATAGTAATGCGATCCGGATCGGTTTTTTGGGCTCGCTAAACGGTCTTTCTGGTTTTCGGGGTGAGCGGTTGCCCTGGAGTGATGTTCTGGGGCTTCACCGGGAGGGGAATTATGATGATCAGCACCGTTGCGCTTTTTTGGGCGCTTTGTGTAGTTTGTGTTGTGAATATGGCGCGCTATTACTCATCTTTGCGTGCGCTGCTGGTGGTATTACGCGGGTGTGATCCGCTGTTGTATCAATACGTCGATGGAGGCGGTTTTTTTACCTCTCATGGCCAGCCCAGCAAACAGATCCGCTTAGTGGGCTATATCTATGCTCAACGCTATCTTGACCATCACGACGATGAGTTTATCCGCCGCTGTGAACGTCTGCGCCGCCAGTTTATTTTGACCAGTGCTTTGTGTGGATTAGTCGTAATAAGTTTGATTGGTTTAATGCTTTGGCACTAGTGATTTAAGCAGCGTATAAAAAAAGCGGGCCAGTAAACTGACCCGCTTTTTGCTTTTTGGTGACTACACCACTCTTAAATAAAGTGCAGTGAAATCCAGTAAAGAGAACCAGAAAGCAGAATCGACACCGGCAAAGTAAACACCCAGGCCATCAGGATGTTGGTTACCGTTTTACGCTGCAAACCGCCACCATCAACAACCATCGTCCCCGCTACGGAAGAAGAAAGCACGTGAGTGGTAGAAACCGGCATACCGGTGTAGCTCGCAATACCAATGGAGACGGCGGCTGTCATCTGCGCGGACATACCCTGCGCATACGTCATGCCTTTCTTACCAATCTTCTCACCGATAGTTGTCGCCACACGACGCCAGCCAATCATAGTACCGAGGCCGAGTGCCAGAGCAACCGCCATGATAATCCAGATTGGTGCGTACTCGATGGTATACAGCAAGTCAGTTTTCAGCTCTTTCAGGAAGCGCTTATCGTCCGGTTTGGTTTCCGGCAGAGCAGCAACTTTCTCTGAAGTATCTGAAATGCAAAGCAGCAGACGGCGCATATGGCTACGCTGCTCAATGCTCAGCTTGTCGTAGCTGTCGATATTACCCAGCAGCTCTTTTGCACGCTGTACCGCAATCATGGCGCGGCTGGCATCGCAATGGAACTCAGCAGGTTTATCCTGGCCCTTCACTTCTTCAGGGGTCGGGATAGCTGGATTGAGATCAACAACATGCTTAATCACATCGCCATGCTGCGCGTAGTACTGCTCAAGGTGGGTGATGGCATCACGGGTACGAGCAATATCGTATCCAGAAGCATTCATGTTCACCACAAAGCCAGCAGGCGCTACACCAATCAGCACCAGCATGATCAAGCCGATACCTTTCTGACCGTCGTTTGCACCATGAGAGAAGCTCACGCCAATAGCGGAGATAATCAGAGCGATACGAGTCCAGAATGGAGGCTTTTTCTTGCCGTCTTGTTTTTCACGTTCGGCAGGCGTCAGGTGGATACGGCGGCGCTTTTTGGTGCCGCTCCAGTAGCGACGTAGCAAAAAGATTAACCCGCCCGCAATCACCAGACCCACGATTGGGGAAAGGATTAACGACATGAAGATCCCAATGACTTTCGGGATATTCAGCGCATCAACAACCGAGGTTCCGGTCATCAGTGCGTTCGTCAAACCAATACCAATGATGGCACCGATAAGCGTATGGGAGCTGGATGCCGGCAGACCAAAATACCAGGTGCCGAGGTTCCAGATGATAGCGGCCAGCAACATAGAGAACACCATGGCTAAGCCATGAGCGGACCCTACGTTCAACAGCAGATCGGTTGGCAACATATGCACAATCGCATACGCAACACTCAATCCACCGAGCAGAACGCCGAGGAAGTTAAATAATGCCGCCATTGCCACCGCGAGGTGCGATCGCATTGCACGTGTATAGATAACAGTTGCCACTGCGTTAGCAGTGTCATGAAAGCCATTGATCGCTTCGTAGAAGAGAACAAACGCCAGAGCAAGTAATAGCAAAAGCCCGGTATGAAGATCCAGGCCGTTAAACAGAAATTCCATAGACGTTACGCCATTTTGAGGACATGAACGCGGCGCATTATGTAAGACAACTCTGTAATGCGCCAACAGAAATATGGACTTTTCTTGATGTTTGTCCTTCCTGGGTCAAACAATGAAAAGATTTACATATTTATTTTCAATCACCTGCAATTGTTAAGACGCATTTAGCTGGTGCGACCAGGCTGCTATCTTTACAATTCCTTGCATTAAGCATAGTCGGGAGTAGGTCGTGGAAAAGTTTGATGCCGTAATTATTGGTGCGGGAGCCGCAGGAATGTTCTGTGCAGCGATGGCTGGGCAGGCGGGAAGCAAAGTGCTACTCATCGATAACGGTAAAAAACCGGGCCGTAAAATCCTGATGTCAGGTGGTGGGCGCTGCAACTTTACTAATCTTTATATCGAACCTGCAGCGTATCTCAGCCAAAACCCTCATTTTTGCAAATCTGCTCTTGCGCGTTATACGCAGTGGGATTTTATCGACATGGTCGGTAAGCACGGTATCGCGTGGCATGAGAAAACCCTGGGTCAACTTTTCTGCGACGACTCAGCACAACAAATTGTCGACATGCTGGTTGCAGAATGTGACAAAGGGCAAGTCACTATCCGCCTGCGCAGCGAAGTGCTGGGCATAGAACGTGACGAAAACGGCTATACCATCCAATTAAATGGCGACAGCGTGCAAGCGGCAAAATTGGTCATCGCAACGGGTGGACTGTCCATGCCGGGCCTTGGGGCAACTCCTTTTGGTTATAAAGTTGCCGAGCAGTTTGGGCTGAAAGTTCTCCCGACTCGCGCAGGCCTGGTGCCGTTTACTTTGCATAAACCTCTACTCGAACAGCTCCAGGTGCTTTCTGGCGTATCCGTTCCTTCAGTGATTACTGCGGAAAATGGTGTCAGTTTCCGTGAAAGTTTGCTGTTTACCCATCGCGGTTTGTCCGGGCCTGCGGTATTGCAGCTTTCTAGTTATTGGCAGCCTGGTGAGTTTGTGAGCGTTAACTTACTTCCTGATACCGATCTGGACGTATTGCTGAACGAACAGCGCACCAGCCACCCAAATCAAAGCCTGAAAAACACTCTGGCGATGGTGTTACCAAAACGCCTGGTAGAGTGCCTGCAACAACTTGGGCAAATTCCCGATGTCACGCTTAAGCAGCTTAACGTGCGTCAACAAAGTGAGCTGGTTGAAACCCTGCAAGCCTGGCAAGTGCAGCCTAACGGCACCGAAGGTTACCGTACCGCAGAAGTGACGCTGGGTGGGGTGGATACTAAAGAACTCAGTTCACGCACCATGGAAGCACGCAATGTACCGGGCCTTTATTTCATCGGTGAAGTGATGGACGTAAGTGGTTGGTTAGGCGGGTATAATTTCCAGTGGGCCTGGAGCTCAGCCTGGGCGTGCGCGCAGGATTTAGTGAGTCCATAACTTTTCATAACACCACAGCGAAGCAAAACAGTTTCGAGGAATATCAGTGAGCACATATACGGCAGCGATATCGTCTAAGCGGGCATTCTACTACGCGCCGTTCCGCAATTTGTTTTTTGCTCGTCTGCTGACGGTACTGGGCAATGGCATCGCACCCATTGCTCTGGCGTTTGCCGTGCTCGACATGGGGGGATCGGCTGCTGATTTGGGCATTGTTATTGCTGCTCGCTCGATTTTTAACGTCGCTTTCTTATTGATTGGCGGTGTACTTGCCGATCGCTATTCCCGCAGTCGTGTTCTGCTGTACTCATCGGTTATCGCTGCAATCTCACAGGGGGTTGTTGCTGGCCTCGTTCTGGATGGCTCGGCAACCATCATGCTGTTGGTGATACTTGGCGCTATAAATGGTGCAGCCGCGGGGGCCTCGTTACCCGCTTCGCAAGCTATGGTCCCACAAACTGTTCCGGCGCATTCCTTACGGGAAGCGAATGCTTTTATCCAGTTAGGTATTTATGGCGGAACGGTCATTGGTGCATCACTGGGTGGTGTTCTCATAAGCGTAATGGGGCCGGGCTGGGGATTGGCCATTGATGCTTTAGGATTTGCAGCATCAGCACCACTGTATTTATTGATTCGAACTAATTCGGCACAACCTCAAAGCGCGCAATCCAATATCTTGCAGGATTTAAAGGACGGTTGGGTGGAGTTTATTTCTCGCTCATGGGTCTGGGCAATTGTGGTGCAATTTACCATCGTGAACGCAGCTTTTAGCGGGGTGATGATGGTGCTGGGCCCGGTAGTCGCAGATGCAACATTTGGCCGAACAGGTTGGGGCATGGCGATCGCCGCCCAAAGTATGGGCTTGATTGTCGGCTCTGTTATTGCGCTTCGTTGGCGGCCACGTCGGGATTTGTTAATTGGCACAATTTTGACGGCATTTTGCGCAGGGCCAATTGTGATCCTGGCTTTGATTCCGTCGACCTCAGTTTTGATGGCTGCATTTTTTATAGCTGGTGTTGGTTTTGGGTTGTTCGGTGTGGCCTGGGCGCAATCGCTACAAACTCATATCCCGCCTGAAAAACTTGCACGTGTTTATGCCTATGATGCATTGGGTTCATTTGTGGCGATTCCGATTGGCGAAATTGCCGCAGGCCCTCTTGCGATGCACTACGGCAACACTAATGTTTTACTGTCTTGTGCAGCTGCGGTTCTGGTTGCGACCTTCGCAGCCAGTTTCACGCCAGCGATCAGAAAGCTCGATAATACTGCGCAAGTTAGACAACACAGCTAGTTGTTATTCGGCTACTGTTTCTACAGGGATGTAGTATTCACAATCCAGAGCATTATCAGGCCTGGCGTAGCCGTTATAAGTAAAAACCTCAATGTCAGGGGCTGGTCTACGTTTTAACCTGTGTTTAGGGAAAATGTTGAGATAAATATGTTTTGAATACTTAGAGTATTCTTCTTTATTGCACCTGAATGAAAATCTGGCATATATCCCCGAAGGGTAGGGGTGATCACCCGGCTTTTTGTTTACCTCTTTATTATGTACGCCAATAACCGAACTTATTTTTATCCGCATTGAATGTTTTTTATGTGCGTTATATTCTGATATATGCCAAATATTTTTCTTCTGGTTATTTAAATGATTGATGATGCTATTCCAGCGTACATCTAAAATGTTCTCGTTGATCGGGATAGTGATTTCTTGATGAGACATCTGCCCAGAGATATATCCTTCTGGCAAGGTGCATATCTGAAAACTGCCTACGTCAATGCGGCTAAAGTTGAATTCTGCCAATAATGGCGAGAAGTCCCAACAGCAACTTCTGCGGTACTGAAGTGGGGTCAACCCTGCGGCTTTTTTAAATTCCCGGCAAAAGGATTGCTGAGAGTCGTAGCCAAATTTTGCAGATATATCAATTACATTCATATTGGTTAGACGCAGGAATATAGATGCCCGAGTCACCCTGCGCTTACGAATGTAGAGACCGATAGGTATTCTTACATGATGTTTAAAAATAGTCTGGATGTGCCGGCGGCTGTAACCCGTAAATCTGGATATATCATCAATGTTAATATTCACATCGATATTATTTTCGATGTAATTTAATACTTCCTGTACGATATTCTTTTTAAGCATGTGGCAATACATCCTTGAGCGCGAAAGTCCCTTATTAGATATACATATTGGATTTATTTAGTCAATCAACCCCGTTATTATTGCACTGTGGGTCAATTGATGTAATTAATTAATAAGTTGATGGTTAACCCAATTTACAGCCTGTATTCGATTATTTACCGATATTTTCTTAAAAATATTATAAAGATGAGTTCGTACTGTGTTTTCACTGATAAAGAAGGATTGAGCGATGCGAGCATTAGACTCACCTTTACATAACTCGTGCAGAATTTCGTATTCCCGTATGGTCAAATTGCCGGAGTTTTTATCACCATATGTTTGTTCCGGTGAGGTTTGAAGGCAAGCGTTGGCATTATCCTCATGCTTATTTTGCATCATATTTTTTATGGCTTTAACCAGACTGCCAGGTGTTGTGTCATTGGGTAATACGGTATCGAAGCGATGCCAAATCGATTTTTCATAAACAGACAATGCCCTCGAGCAGTTAAGCAGGCATATCCGCATGCTGGATTGGCTTTCCGCAAGCAACTTTGGCCAGACTTTGTTGGATTTACTGCTGGCTGCATCTGTATCGTAAATAAAGATAGATTTCTCAGAAGCATAAAACATCATTGGTTTCTTTACATTCAGGACCACAACCGGGATCTTAATTTCCTGATTCAAGCGCTCCAGAAGAAGATGATTTTGCACTGAGGGTCGGGTTACTAAGAACAATTTTTGCTCTGCTGAGTAGTTAAGCATGGGTCTTCCCTCTATAGAGTTATTTTCTCCAGGACAGTAAATTTACTGTCATCCATTAATTGGGCTAACGATAAGATGTTAGACCTAATGAGATTTAGCTTATTGTGCATAATAATAAATCGGTTTTACCGAATTATTAAGCGGAAGTTATTTGTCTCTAATGTAAGCTCGTTGATATTTAATGGTTTAATTTATTCAATGATCTTTCATAAATTAAAATACATTCTATTAAATAATGTATTTTAATATTAATGTATTAGTGGCAAGCACTAAGCATTATGCAAATACGTTAATCTCCGTAGTTACTTATATGTTTGCTTATTTATAATAATTCTGAGGTAAATACCTCTTGATAGATACAGATTTACTGTATTCCTAACAAAAGGAAATATTATGAATAAGGTATCAATTATTGCTTTATTGACGTGTGTTAGTTTTTCTCCTGTTGCAATGGCAGATTATGAAGCAGAGAAAAATTGGTTCGGCACTGTTAAGTTTAATGGATTTGTATCAGGTAGTTCATGTGATATTACAAATGGTAATAAAACAGTTCAACTTCCATCGGTCCCTACTTCAAGTGTTATCGAAAAATATGCCTATGGTATTGTGCCATTTACCATAAATATTACTGGATGTAATACCAAAATTCTCAATCCCAAACTTCGTTGGGGGCCTAATATTTTAATGAACACAACAAAAGATGGTTACCTTAAAAATCATAGTAAAGATGGAGCGAAAAATGTTGGACTTGCTATTCTGAATAATGAAAGTCAAATAATTAATCTTCATTCACTCGAATCATACAACCCTGATGAATCCAGCCCTGAAGGTACACTCTCCTATACATTCCAGGTTGGATATATAAAAACGGGAAAAACTAAAAATGATGAAGTAACGCCGGGCCCAGTTTTAGCACAAGCAAATTATCATTTGGTTTATAACTAATATAAAAATACCATAGCCATCTTTGGCTATGGTATCGCTTACATGGAGATTATAATGAGGTTTCTTATTTTTTATATTTTTATGATGACGGTACCCTTATCCTATGCAGACAATATTATTGTCAATGGTACACGATTTATTTTTCCGGCTAGCGAAGCAGAAATCATTATCCAAATGACCAACACAGGCAGTGCGCCATCGCTGGCTCAAATCTGGTTAGATGAAGGTGATCCTGATGTACCACCAGAAAAAATCTCTACGCCCTTTATAATATCTCCACCTATTGCTCGCGTAGATGCGAAAAATGGTCAATCGATAAGAATTAAAAAACAGGAATTGCAAACAATCTCCATAAATGACAGAGAGTCACTGTGGTGGCTAAATATTCTGGATGTCCCTGCTATCGATAAAAATGAGTATAAAAAAGATGCTGGCATGCTAAATATGGCGATCCGTTCCCGCTTTAAATTTATATGGCGACCTGAAGGGCTGGGTAATAGAGCAGATGCTGAAAATAAATTAGAGTTACTCGCGTCAAAAAATAAAATAACGGTTCTTAACCCTTCACCTTTCTTTATTACGATTGTCGATATTAAAACTGCTTTAGGTTCCGGTCTTTTAGAAGAAAGTGAGATGGTGGCACCCAAGAGCCAAATGGAATTTAAAGTAAAAGACAATGTTTCTCACGGGCAAAATTTAGTTGTTCAAAGTATTAATGACTACGGTGGAGTGGTTGAAACAAAAGTCATTACTCATGGATAGTAAGGATATAACAAGATGGATCTCTATAAGAAAACAGTCATCACTCCATTTTTAGTATTGGCAAATATTTCATTTCTGCCAATGAGTGCTAATGCAGATGATGATATTCGTTATACGTTTAATAATGCTATTTTGATGGGAAATGCTAAGAGCAACGATCTTAGTGCTTTCGATATAAAATCATTGCCACCAGGGCGTTATAGTGTTGATGTTTATGTCAATGAACATTGGCGTGGTCGCCACGAGGTTGTTTTTAATAAAACCAAAGATGGTGACTTAGCAACCTGTCATTCCGCTTACTTTCTCGAGTCTGTCGGAGTTAACACTCTACGGATGAATAAATCTCTGGCGGAGGAAAAAAATTACTGTGGCACGATTAATAAATGGGATGTTTACGGTAATGCGGTAGAAACCTTTAATGCCGGATTGTTGGAATTACGGATGAGTGTTCCACAAGCATATCTGGATAATACCGATAGCAACTATGTGCAGCCTGAGCAGTGGCAGAAGGGTATTCCGGCAATTAATCTCGGTTATATGGCTGATTACTACTCGATGCAGCAACGTGGCGATAGTCGCTCCAGTTCGGATAGTGCATGGCTTGGGCTTGATGTAAGAGCTTCTGCATCGGGTTGGCTGCTTGAACATTTTGGTAGCCTCGACTGGAACAACGACAGTGGAAAGCATTATTCCAGCAACCGGACTACCTTAAAAAAGCCATTGATTGGCTGGAAGTCCATGCTCAGTGCCGGACAATTTTATACTGATAGCCAGTTGTTTGATGGTTTAAGCATTTTGGGCGCATCGCTTGAATCACAGGATCAAATGCACCCGGATAACACCTTGAGTTGGGCGCCCAATATCAGAGGGATGGCGGAAACGAATGCACGTGTCACCGTGACACAGGATGGAAGAGTTATTCATCAAACATCCGTACCGGCAGGACCTTTCTCAATCGAGTCAATTTTACCGGCAAATACGGGCGGAGATCTGCTGGTCACTATTCAGGAATCTGACGGACGTATTCGGCGTTTCTCTGTTCCTTATTCATCAGTACCACAATTATTAAAACCGGGCGTGAGTCGCTATAACATTTCGCTTGGGAAAGTTGATGAGCAAGATAGCAATGAATCTCCCTTTGCTGCACAGGCTACGTGGCAGTACGGCCTAAACAATTATGTGTCGCTCTATTCTGGTGCTACAGGATTTGACCATTACCAGTCGGCGTTAGCGGGCGCTGGGTTGAATACCTTTTTTGGCGCTTTCGCTCTCGACATAACGCAGTCACGCTTTAATTTCGATAATCAGGAAAACCATGGGCAAGGATACCGCCTGACCTACAACCGAACCCTACCATTGTCGCAAACCTCATTCTGGCTGGAGGGAAAATTCAATGCGAAAAACTTCTTTGGGCAGCGTGATGCTTTTGAACAGCAAGACAGTGGTTCGGAATACGCAGTATTACGCGAAAAACAGTCCTGGTCATTAAGCCTGAGCCAGCCTTTTCAGGATGGATGGGGATCATTAAATATCTCTGGTTCGATCAATAAATACTGGGAACAACAGGATAGTTATCGACAATATTCTGTCGGCTATAGCAATAACTGGGGCAATTTAAACTGGACGCTTTCAGTACAGCGTTTATGGAATGAAGATGAATATGGTGGCGTAACGAAAGATGATCAGGTTGCGCTGAACTTTAGTTATTCACTCCCGCGTTCAGACTCCGGGTATACACAAATATATTCAGACAGCTACAGCAGTAATGGTAAAGCCAGCAATACGCGTATGGGCTTCTCAACCTCAGTTGATGAAGAAAATAATATGATGCTAGGCCTTAATGCAGCCTATGGCCGCGGCGGAGATATGGACTGGGGAATGAATGGAACTTACCGTTCACCTTACAGCACTCTGAGCACGACATTAAGCCAGGGTAATGACTGGCATCAGGCTAGTGCGGGGATGAGTGGTTCAATGATTACTCACCGTAAAGGGGTGACCTTCTCCCCAGAAAGAAGCGATACGGTAGCACTGGTTTATGCCGCAGATGCAAAAGGTGCGCGTTTAGATGGAGCGCCAGGAACCCGTTTTGACTCAAATGGTTATGCAGTTATGCCGTGGTTGCGCGCCTGGCGTGTTAACGATGTGGTGATTAACCCAAAAGGCGCGGATGACACCGTCACTTTCCAGCAAACACAAAGAAAAGTTGTGCCCTTTGAAGGCAGTGTTGTTCACGTTGCTTTTGACACAAAGATAAATAAACAGACCATTATTCATCCCAAACTGCGCAACCAACAGACTTTACCTTTTGGCGCGGTTATCAAAGACCAGGAAAATAACCATATTGGTTATGTCGGTCAGGGTGGGCTTCTCTATATTGACCAAACCCAATCACCTACTGTGAGTGTTTCGTCAGAAAATGGAGTCTGCACAATTGATATTAAAAGCCAGGAGGCGATATGTCGTTAGTTCGTGCAGGGTTACCACTACTGATACTTCTGGCGGTAAGTTTTAATTCCCAGGCTACATGTATTGTTAAATCACAAAAAATAACTTTATCGCCGGAAACGGTAACCAACAGAAATAATCATGCTTTAGGCTCAGTGCTAAAAAAGAGTTCATTTGCTGTGCAGCTCCCACCGTCTCCTGAGTGTGAGGAGCTTATTAAATTTAGTGCTGATGTTCCAGGTGGAGCGTCGAAGATGAAAACTCCCGGAGTTTTTCAAACCAATGCAAAAGGCGTTGGTATGAGAATGACTTTGGTCACTTCAAGTGGGCGCGAAATAGCCTGGCCTTCAAAATTTTCTGCAAGCATATCTGAATTATCTGGAGCCAGAATCAATATTGAGTTGATTAAGGCTGATGATGGAATATCGGCCAGAGGAGGCTCAGAAGGTATGCGTTTTGAAATAAATAACCTACTGCAGAGTTCACCGCTGATAGATATTTATATTCCGGCTGGCTTTGTCACCATTCTGAATCGCTCATGCAAAATTTATGGTGATCAAACACGCAATATTACGCTGCCAGGCGTCGTTCTGGACCGGTTCAAATCCCCTGGTTCGGTGGCAGGTAAAACCCCTTTTGATATTCATTTATCTTGTGCAACCGATGATAAAACGCCCTCTGCTGTTTTCTTGAAATGGAATGGGCAATTCGGCAAAAACTCGGGTTCTGACGGAGTGTTAAGCAATTCAGTGGCAGGACGTTCTTCTGCTAAGGGGATTGGAGTGCAAGTGCTCGGTGACGATCATCAGCCGCTTAATTTTCATGAAATGAAAAAAGTGGAATTGAGAAGCTCCAAATCCGACAAATATTCCGTTCGATTTTATTCGCAGTATTACCAGATAGATGAACAGGTACAACCGGGGAAAATCCACGCCAGCCTGTATTTCAATATTGATTACCAATAAATAAGTGAGACGAAATATGCATGCAACTCTTGTTAAGACCAGAGACCAGATATGGGTATCACACAATAATCAATTTGGTCATCAATATCTCACGGCATATGCTGTGTTTGAGCGAGATATTTCCGGGCAAATGACCATAGAACTGGTTATTAATACACAGCGAGGATCTCAGCGAACCCGGCAGAAAATGTTTGTTTCCTATCAGGCTGGCTGCCCATACCCCCTGACGCAACTTTTCTTTACCCTGCAATCCGGTGAATTTGCCCAGTTACATATTGCTGTCAGAAGCCCGGAAGGGCATGTAGTTGAGTATCACTGGACACCTGAACTTGTTCACCAGGTTCAATGCCCGAGTAAACAAGACTAGATAACTCCTGCGCGCGGAAGATATCCGGCGCAGGAAGATAAACATTATTGGCAAATTAGCGCCAAATCTTTATTCAGCAAATAGGGCCGCAAATATCCCACGGTGTTTGACAGCGGCAGCACATCTTCGTGTAAGTGAATATTCAGTACGTCACGGATGTAATCTCTGCGAGCGCTGATGCGTTGCCATAATTCCGGGTAGAGGGTGGCTATTTGCTGGCGCAAAGTTTCATCGGCAAGGGCAATGGTGTCTTCGATGCTCGCTCCCGCGTAATCTTTACGTGATGGGATGATGTCAATTTGCAGCAACATTCCGCTGGATAAAGCGATATCTGATGCCGGGTAAACCGGCGAGCAAAGCCACTCTTCATCGGCAACCAAATGGCCAGGGTTGAGGTGCCAGTGGTATTCGGCTTTAGGCAAAACACGCTCAATCAAGTCGTAGACTTCGTGGCCCTTCACCCCGACGCGCATATTCTCAAGCCAGGCGACGACCGCGCGATAATACGGGATGGCGACCACATCGAGATAATCACTGACCTCATCATGAAGTTCATCGGCCTGGCTGACAACGTATGCCGCACGGCTGGTTAAACCGCCCTTATAA
The DNA here is from genome assembly GCF_979253565.1 of Buttiauxella sp. AC038. Classification (NCBI taxonomy): domain Bacteria; kingdom Pseudomonadati; phylum Pseudomonadota; class Gammaproteobacteria; order Enterobacterales; family Enterobacteriaceae; genus Buttiauxella; species Buttiauxella sp. AC038. Next base: position 168,771 of record NZ_CEEDCQ010000001.1, read on the forward strand.
CTGACAGTTAATGAAAACTTATCGCCTTTTTGGATCTGCTTATCTGATGGGTACAGATTGGCATTTTCAAAACGATCGCCCGTAGCAGCAATGGTTACGACGTTATTGGCTTGACCATCGGCGGCAAGCAGCGCTGCAATCGACTTTTCAGTTTTCCCTAATTCAATTGCATTCAGTGCGGTAAGCGCCGCGCTTGATGCCAGGTTTGCACCGTATTCATAATGGGCGATTTCATTGGCGTTATTGGTTGTTCTTGCTCCCTGGCGCGGAGAAATAAACAGATCTGTGGCGTTGAGTAATTCACATGCTGGAGTCAGCGCGCTTTGAAGCGCCAGGAAAATAAAGGTGGGGATATCAAACAGAGATTTATTGTTGTCGTTGATGCCAGTGAAAAGCTTCCAGCCCGCAATACCAACACGCTCTTGCCCATGCAGCCCGGCTTGTTGCAACACTTCGCTTAGCGAAAGTGCGGTGTCCATCGGCTGGTTTGGCAGTGAAAACCACGGCGCATGTATCACACTTGCTGGAATTCTGGAGTGCTGTGCGAGTTTGAGATTTTCATTCCCAAGAACCAGCACCGCCTCACCGCTTTTATGTAGAACCAGCAAGCCTTCTTCAAAGCGTGGGATGAAACCAGTCAAATACTCAAAATTCCCGCCATGCTCTTTATCGGCATAAACGACGAGCGAATCCAGATTCTGCTGCGCCATTCCCTGCAAAAATTTGCGCAAACGCTCCTCAATAGTCTGGTTGTTTAGCACCACGCTTGGGGTGTTCAGATAAATTGCTGGCTGCTCAATGGCAGCAAGTGTGATTATTGGCTGCGGCATGGGTGAGTCACTCCTTTTTCTTTTCCCGGGTGAACATTAACTTATCACCCGGGAAATTAAGAACCTATCCCGGCAACCGACTTTTGGGTCGTCCTTGCCCAAGCAACACTGCAAGTTTGGCGCCGCCCTGAGTGGTTTCCATCAGAATCTTACATACGCTGGTAAGCGGCACTGACAGGAGCATACCCACTGGGCCGAGCAGCCAGCCCCAGAACAGCAATGATAGGAACACCACGAAGGTCGACATTCCAAGCCCGCGCCCCATCATGCGTGGTTCAAGGATATTCCCAAGCAGCATATGCACCGCAAGGAACAGTACGCCAACCAGAATCATTTCGTAGGTGCCGTTAAACAAAAACGCCTGAATCATTGGCGGAATAGCGGAAATGACCGAACCAATATTGGGGATGTAATTGAGCAAGAATCCCAACACGCCCCACATCAACGCAAATTGCACGCCCAGCAGTTCGAGGCCAAGCCAGATAATCAGCCCGGTCCACAGGCTGATGAGCGTTTTTAGCGCCAGATAATGCGTCACGCCTTTGAGTGCGCGGTGCAGGCTGGCGATATGAATTTTCGGGTTGGAAAGGGCGAAGCGCAGTTTGTACGGAACGTGGCGCACCTCGAACAGCATAAATACCACCGTCATCACCAGTAGCAAAATACTGGCCATGGCGCCGGAAAGCCCGGTCATTAGCGTTGTGGCGTAAGACATCACTTTCTCAGAGTCCATACGCTGCAACATGCGCTCGGGCGATAATCGCAGATGCATAAAGGGCAGCATCTTTTCGAGCTCAAACACTTTTTGCGTCAGCATCTTGTTGTACTTCGGCAGCATATCGACGAATTCAGACATGGATGCCGCCAGCACACCCACCAGTATCGTCAGCACCACTAACATCGCAAATACGACTATCGAGATAGCCAGCGGACGGTTCACTCCCCGGCGGATAAACCACGTCACTAACGGGTTAAGCACAATGGCAAAAAAGAGTGCCAATAATAGCTGGACGATAATGTCTGCCGCAGCATGGATCCCGGCAAGAATAATCACCAGCGCTGAAAGCTTTATTAGAATATGTAGCCCGGTTTTATCGGGTTCTGGAGAGAGCATGAAAAAATCCTGAAAAGGAGGGATTCTCTAAGTGTAGCGCTTCGTTTATTTCGCACCCGCAGGGCGAGTCTGAAAGTCTGTTGCTGAAATGTGAAACCTTACGTGTATATACTGGGGAACGCTGTTTTAAAAGTGAATACCCATGCCTGACCTCGCACCCGCCCCCGCATTAAGCAGTTTCCGACTCAATCTACAGATTGTTTCTGTAGTGATGTTCAACTTTGCAAGCTACATGACCATCGGCCTACCACTGGCTGTTTTGCCGGGTTACGTTCATGACGTGATGGGCTACAGCGCGTTTTGGGCCGGGCTTGTGATAAGCCTGCAATACTTCGCCACGTTGCTCAGTCGCCCACACGCCGGGCGTTATGCCGATATTCTTGGCCCGAAAAAAATCGTTATCTTTGGTTTATGCGGCTGCTTCCTCAGTGGGGCGAGCTACATGCTGGCAGCGTTTGGTAGCGCCTGGCCGTTGGTGAGTCTGGTGTTGCTGTGCCTGGGGCGCGTCATTTTAGGGATTGGGCAAAGTTTTGCAGGAACCGGTTCAACGCTGTGGGGTGTTGGCGTGGTCGGTTCGTTGCACATTGGGCGGGTCATCTCCTGGAACGGGATTGTAACGTACGGCGCGATGGCGATGGGTGCACCGCTGGGCGTGTTGTTCTATCACCTTGGCGGGCTGAAATTACTCGCAGGAATCATTATGGCGGTGGCGTTGGTCGCCGTGCTGCTGGCATTGCCACGCCCGACGGTGAAAGCCAGTAAAGGCAATCCGTTGCCGTTTCGCGCGGTGCTGGGGCGCGTCTGGCCTTATGGTATGGCGCTCGCACTGGCTTCTGCGGGTTTTGGCGTGATCGCAACTTTCATCACGCTGTTTTACGACGCCAAAGGCTGGGACGGTGCGGCCTTTGCGTTAACACTCTTTAGCTGCGCGTTTGTTGGCACTCGCTTACTTTTCCCGAATGGTATTAACCGGCTTGGCGGCTTGAATGTGGCGATGATTTGCTTCTCAGTCGAGATTTTCGGCTTGCTGCTGGTGGGCTTTGCGGGCGAACCCTGGATGGCAAAAGTGGGAACTTTCCTGACGGGCGCGGGCTTCTCTTTGGTGTTCCCGGCGCTGGGTGTGGTCGCTGTGAAAATGGTGCCGCAACAAAACCAGGGAAGTGCGCTTGCGACCTACACCGTGTTTATGGATTTATCGCTGGGGATTACCGGGCCATTAGCTGGGTTCGTGATGGCATATGCGGGTGTTTCGGTGATTTATCTGGCAGCGGCGATGCTGGTTTGCATTGCGCTGCTGATGGCCTGGCAGTTAAAAAAACGGCCCCCGGTTGAGCAACCGGAGGCCGTATCATCATCACAGCAACAATAGTTATTTGATGGTGATGGTATTAATGATGTTCTCAGCGGCAGTTTGCGCCAGTTGCTGATTATCCGCAGGCAACGTTATCTGCATAGTTAACAGCTGGTTATCTACTTTACCCAGGATAACAGATGAGTAAGCTGTCTGGCCTTTTGCAGAGATAATGCTGTCTAACTGTTGCAGCGTATGGCCTTTAATCTCGATAGATTTGTTGGTCACGACTTGCAGCTGTGGGTCACGAGCACGTTGTTGTTCTTCAAGACGTTTTGTCAAAGCTGCCAAATCGTCAGGCGTATTGTCACCGACAATCACAATGACCGCTTTCTGACCAGTAGCATCAGAATATACGTGCATGTTGTTTGCCTGAGTGCCCAATTTACCGCTCTGGTCGGTCATATCGGCGGGCAGTACAAAGCTAATTTTGCCGTCCAGCAAGCTAACCGGCTGGCCAGCTGCGCTGCTTTCCGCCGCTGCATCCGTTTTGGCCGTTTTGCTATCACTGTTATCGCAAGCGGCCAGGCCTAATACCAGCAGGCCAATACCGACATATTTTACCAGGTTACCCATGACTTCTTCCTTTACGTTAGCAAGCCTTTGCGGCCGATCTCATCATCTTATCACAAGATAATTCAACCACCGTCAACCCGGCTGTAACGCCGAATTTTCAGACTTATCTGCCAGACGTTTCAACAACATATTCAGCAAAACGCCGTACATCGGCAGGAAGAATACAATGCTGATTAGCACTTTAAAGCAGTAATCTACGATGGCGATTTCGACCCAATGCTGCGCCATAAAGGCATCCGGACTGCGCCAGAAAGCAATAAAGAAGAAGGAAAGCGTGTCGCTGATATTCCCGAACAGCGTGGATGCCGTTGGCGCAAGCCACCAGTACTGGCTTTGGCGCAGGCGGTTAAACACGTGCACATCCAGAATCTGCCCCAACGCGTACGCCATAAAGCTTGCGACAGCGATACGGGCGACGAACAGGTTGAAGTGCAGCAATGCTTCGAACCCTTGCCAGGTGCCCATGTAAAACAGTGCAGAAATGGCGTACGAAATAATTAGCGCGGGCAGCATCACGGCAAAAATTATGCGTCGTGCCAGAGGTGCACCAAAAATGCGTACCGTCAGGTCGGTTGCGAGGAAGATAAACGGAAAGCTAAACGCGCCCCATGTGGTATGGAAACCAAAAACCGAGACCGGTAATTGCACCAGATAGTTACTGGAGGTGATCACCAGCAAATGGAATAGCGATAGCCAAAACAGCGCTTTAGTGCGCTGAGTAGAATTGAACTGCGTCATTTTGTAGCCTTTTTAGTGGTGGGGTGAGGGAACCCAATACGCTTTTTAAAGCGGGGGCGATGATACTGCTTTAGTCCCGCTTTGCAATGGTTAATTTTAACGCAATCGTTCACGTGACTTGCACGAGAATCTTCCCGGCGTAAACTATCGCGGTTTGTTAAATTCGAGACCGATGATGACCGATCTTTTTTCTAATCCTGACCACACTCTTGATGCCCTGGGCCTACGCTGCCCGGAACCCGTCATGATGGTACGCAAAACAGTGCGCAATATGCAGGCTGGCGAAACCCTGCTGGTGATTGCTGATGACCCAGCCACTACGCGTGATATCCCTGGATTTTGCATTTTCATGGAACACGAACTGCTTGCTAAGCAAGTGGAATCATTACCTTACCAATACCTGTTGCGTAAAGGCCAGTAACGCCGCGCCAGCCCTTTGCTCCCCGCTTTGGGCTTCTGAACCCTCTTTGCATCTCTTATGAACCCCAATTTCATTTTTTGTCGCTTTTTGTGAAGTGCTTCACCCACGCTTTTCTCCACGTAGTCTAATTTTTAAACGACAAATTAAAACATTGTTTTACTTCCTACCTCACATTTCTACCTCTGCTGGAGCGACACAATGAAGAAGACCTTTCTGCCTGCTTTTGCTGGTTTATGTCTGTCTACCGCGTCAGTTCTGTTTGCACATTCTGCTATCGCGCAAGTGATTAAAGCTGCCGACGTTCACCCGGAAGGGTATCCGAACGTGGTTGCGGTTCAGCACATGGGCGAAAAACTCAAACAAGAAACCAACGGTGATTTAGAAATTAAAGTGTTCCCAAGCGGCGTGCTTGGCGATGAAAAACAGATGATTGAACAGGCGCAAATGGGGGCTATCGATATCATTCGCGTTTCGATGGCACCGGTTGCGGCAATCCTGCCAGATGTTGAAGTTTTTACCCTGCCTTACGTGTTCCGCGATGAAGACCATATGCACAAAGTGATCGATGGCGATTTAGGGAAAGAGATTGGCGACAAGCTGACTAACAACCCGAAATCCCGCCTGGTCTTCCTCGGCTGGATGGACTCCGGTACACGTAACCTGATCACTAAAAACCCGGTGGTGAAGCCTGAAGATCTCAAAGGCATGAAAATCCGCGTTCAGGGTAGTCCGGTAGCACTCGCAACACTTAAAGACATGGGCGCCAACTCGGTCGCCATGGGGGTGAGCGAAGTGTATAGCGGGATGCAAACCGGCGTTATCGACGGTGCTGAAAACAACCCGCCGACGTTTATTGCCCACAACTACATGCCAGTTGCCAAAAATTACACCTTGAGCGGCCACTTCATCACGCCAGAAATGCTGCTTTATTCCAAAGTGAAGTGGGACAAATTAACGCCTGACCAGCAGCAAAAAATCCTTACCCTGGCGCGTGCTGCACAAATGGAACAGCGTGAACTGTGGAATGCTTACAACAAACAAGCGCTGGAAAAAATGAAAGCCGGTGGCGTTCAGTTCCATGAAATCGACAAAGCCTGGTTTGTGAAAGCGACTGAGCCGGTTCGTAAAGAGTATGGCGATAAGCACCAGGACCTGATGAAAGCTATTGCTGACGTTAAGTAACTATTGTCGCTAACGCATTTGTGGAGGGCATCTTATGTCCCAACGCTACTCAGACTTGATGGATAAAGTTTATTTGCTGGCGATGGTTATTGCCGGGCTGTCTCTTTTGGTGATGACCATCATTATACCGATTGGGATTTTCTCTCGTTACGTTCTGAACCGTGGGGAATCCTGGCCGGAACCGGTAGCAATAATCTGCATGGTGACCTTCACGTTCATCGGCGCGGCAGTCAGTTACCGCGCCGGTTCACACATTGCGGTGAATATGCTGACAGACCGCCTGCCGCTGGCGGCGCAGACCTTTTGCGCACGTATCGTCGATTTGCTGATGCTGCTCATCTCACTGGTGATGTTCTATTACAGCTTCTATCTGTGTGCCGATTTATGGGAACAGCCTGTTGCCGAATTCCCGGTTCTCACTTCCGGTCAAACCTACCTCCCGCTGCCTGTCGGCGCGATTTTAATGATTCTGTTTGTTGTCGAGCGACTGCTGTACGGCTCTCAAGAGAACCGCCCAATCGTATTGCTGGGTAATCACGGTTAAGACCAGGGGATAACATGGACGCATTTATATTATTAGCCACACTAGCGGTGCTGCTTGCAGTGGGAATGCCCGTGGCCTTTGCCGTTGGGCTAAGCGCCATCGTGGGTGCGTTATGGATAGATTTGCCGCTGGAAGCGATCATGATTCAAATCACCAGTGGGGTGAATAAATTTACCCTGTTGGCGATCCCGTTCTTTATTCTGGCGGGGGCGATTATGGCGGAAGGGGGAATTGCCCGTCGCCTGGTGAACTTTGCGTATATTTTCGTTGGCTTTATTCGCGGCGGTTTATCGCTGGTGAATATCGTGGCGTCCACTTTCTTTGGCGCGATTTCCGGATCGTCCGTGGCGGATACTGCGTCCATTGGCAGCGTGATGATCCCGGAAATGGAGGCAAAAGGTTATCCACGCGAATATGCTGCTGCGGTTACAGCGAGTGGATCGGTACAGGCGATTTTGATCCCGCCAAGCCATAACTCGGTGATTTACTCGTTAGCTGCAGGCGGCACTGTTTCTATCGCAACGTTGTTCATTGCGGGCGTATTACCAGGGTTACTGCTCGGGGTCAGCTTGATGGTGATGTGCCTAGGGTTTGCCCATAAGCGCGGTTACCCGAAAGGTGAACGCATTCCCTTCAAGCAAGCGGTGAAGATTTTCTTCGATGCACTTTGGGGCCTGATGACGGTGGTAATCATCCTCGGTGGGATTTTGACCGGGGTATTTACCGCAACCGAATCGGCGGCTGTCGCCTGCGTTTGGGCGTTCTTCGTGACCATGTTTATCTACCGTGACTATAAATGGAACGAACTGCCAAAGCTGATGTTCCGCACCGTAAAAACAGTCTCTATCGTTATGATTCTGATTGGTTTTGCGGCAGCATTTGGCGCGGTCATGACTTACATGCAACTGCCGTCACGCATCACCGAATTCTTCACGTCGCTGTCAGACAACAAGTACGTCATTCTGATGTACCTCAACGTCATGCTGCTGCTGATTGGCACCCTGATGGACATGGCGCCGATTATCCTGATCCTCACGCCAGTACTGCTGCCGGTGACAAATTCGCTGGGCATCGACCCGGTGCATTTCGGGATGATCATGATGGTGAACCTCGGCATCGGTTTGATTACGCCGCCGGTCGGTTCGGTGCTGTTTGTCGCCAGTGCGGTGAGTAAGCAGAAAATCGAAGTAGTGGTTCGCGCTATGCTGCCATTCTACGCCATGTTGCTGGTGGTGCTGGCGATGGTGACCTATATTCCGGCCGTTTCATTGTGGCTGCCGCATATGTTGGGCATGACGAGTTAAGTTAGCTGTCTAACCCTCGTCCCGGATGGGGTGAGGGTTAGATAAACAATGCGGGAGAAATACCAAATCGCAGGGACAGCTTTCTGATGTGCTCAATAGTGAGCTGGCGTTCTCCGCTCAGTACGCGTGACACCATTGATTTGCTGCCAATTTCTTGCTGAAAATCACTTTGATTCAACTGGTATTGATCCATCAACGTTTTGAGCACGGCAATGCCGGATGGCAGGACATTCATTTGCTCACGAAAGGCGATAACCTCTGGCAGTTGGTTTTCATACTCAGAAATCTTCAGGCTGACTAAATCCAGCAGTGGGTTGGTTGGCTCATTGACCAGCAGATATTCCACCAATTCCAGTGCTGCCAGATACTCTTTCTCACCCGTGTTGCCCGCAAGAAACGGCACGGCGATTTTCAGCGCTTCAGCGGCTTTAAGTGCGTCTGCAATCATCTTTTCTTTCTCCGGTGAGTTTCGGTAAATCTGATGTAATCCGCATGTGTCATGATGTCGCGAACATAAAATTTCTGGCTTTCAAAAAATATGAGCGCAATTAACCGCAATTCGTTACGGGCAATATTGATGACATAGTGCTTGTCGAGATATTTAAAATTATCGAGTGTGGATAGATTTTCTTGAGTGATTCGGGTGTCGGGAAATACCCTTTTTCGATAATTCGCGCCAGCATGAGAAGTTCTTGTGCATGCTGAGGAAATCTTTTGCTGGCTTCGCTCAATGCTCTTAGAGAGATCAAATGCATACTTCGTCCTGAAGTTGACTATCTGGCAATTAATATACGCCTGGTTGCCAACTAGTCAACCAAGCGCCGAGAAATGCCATTGTCATCTGTGATGATTTTTCTTGCCAGCAGAGCACATTAAATGTCCGAGCCTTAACGCAAATTAACGCTTACGCAGCAACCGCAGAGCATTCGCGGTCACCAGCGCGGTCGCACCCGAATCGGCTAACACGGCAAGCCACAGGCCGGTGAGTCCCAGCAGCGTGGTCACCAGGAAAATCCCCTTCAACCCCAACGCGATAGTAATGTTCTGGCGAATATTATTATGCGTCGCCCGGGCAAGACTTATCATGCTGGCCAGCTCCGTCAGGCGGTTGTGCGTGAGAGCTGCGTCTGCGGTTTCGAGTGCCACATCGGTGCCGCTTCCCATGGCAATGCCGATAGTTGCGGCTTTCATGGCGGGAGCGTCGTTGATGCCGTCGCCAACCATCGCCAGCGGTGCACGGGCATTGAGTTCATTCACCGCGCTGACTTTGTCGGCAGGCAACAGGCTTGCGCGATAATCCATGCCTAATTCCTGCGCGATGGCGGCTGCTGCACGTGGGTTATCACCCGTTAGCATCACGCTCTGAACACCAAGCTTGTGCAGTGCAGCAACTGCCATTTTTGCATCGCTGCGTAAGGTATCGCGTAATGCCAGAACGCCAAGTAACTTGCCTTCTTGTAACAGGGCAACCACCGTCTGGCCTTCGGCTTCAAGCTGGGTGATTCGCTGCTGCCAGCCTGCATCCAGCACAGTCTCAGCAAGTTTACCCGGTGAACTGAGCAGCAATGTTTCGCCATTGATTGTGGCTTCCACACCAATACCTGCCAGCGCCCGGTGCGCACTGGTGTCGGGCAATGCCAGATTGCGGTTTTGCGCTTCACGCACTATCGCCTGGGCAAGCGGGTGTGACGAGCCAAGTTCCACTGCTGCAGCCAGCGCCAGCAGGTCGTTTTCACCGATCTCGCCATTCACTGCAATGGTGGTGACTTGCGGTTTGCCTGCGGTCAGCGTCCCGGTTTTATCGAAAGCGATATGCTGAATTTTTCCAAGGCGTTCGAGTGCCGCACCGCCTTTAATTAACGCGCCACGGCGAGCGGCCGCCGCAAGCCCTGAGGTGATCGCCGCAGGGGTAGAAATCACCAGCGCACACGGGCAACCAATCAGTAACAGCGCCAGACCTTTATAGATCCACTCGCCCCAGCTTTGCCCGAACAGCAGCGGAGGAATAACCGCCGCGAGCAGCGCAATCGCCATAATAATCGGCGTGTAAATCCGGCTGAAACGGTCGATGAAACGCTCAATTGGCGCCCGGCGTTCATCTGCTTCTTCAATTAAACGCAGGATGCGGTCGATTGCGCTATCGCCTGGTTCGGAAATGACTTCGAGCTGAACAAGTCTGTCGACGCTGGTGCTTCCTGCCGGGACTTTTTCATCTTGCTGGCGTTCAACCGGAATGGACTCGCCGGTTAATGCGCTTTCATCGAAACTGGCAAAAGGCGTTAGCAAGCGGCCATCAGCAGGCAAACGCCCACCGGCAGCGACTTCGATAACATCTCCCGGACGTAAATCAGCGAGCGCGATGCTTTCACGTTCACCATTACGAATACGAGTCGCGACTTCTGGTTTCAGCGCCATCAGTGCGCTCACACCACGGCGCGCGCGGCTGGCGGCGTAAGATTCCAGGCGCTCACCAATTAAGAACAGCAGTAATACCATCGCGGCTTCTGCGGTCGCCCCGATAAACAGTGCGCCAATGGCGGCAACACTCATCAACGTTTCGATGGCAAACCAGTTACCGGTGCGCATCAGGCGCACTGCCTGGCGTGCGATGGGCCACAGGCCAACCAGTGTGGTGGCGATGAACGCTATGTTGCCGAACGGGTGGTTAAACTGCTCAAGACCCCAGCTCAGCGCCATCATAACTATCAGTAAGATGAGCGGTAAATTTTCATGCCAGGCGGATGTTTTCGGGGCGGGGGCGGCACTGTTTCTCAGGTTGTAACCTGCAGCTTTCACGGCTTTTTCAACGTCGCCTCGAACATCGCGCTGCGCGGTGACCAGAAGTTTTTCCGTGCTGAACAACACCTGGACGCGCTGCACATCGGCAATTTGTTTGACGGCGTTTTCAACTTTGCGGGCGCAGGCGGCGCAGTCCATGCCATCGACCAACCAGCTATAACGTTCGCCGGTATCAGGCAGCATTTCTGTTTCCGGGGCTACAGTGGCGTTGCTACAGCAATCATTACCATGGCATGCGTCCGTTTTTATCGGCAACGGGCTGAGCTTTGCCTTCGCAAATTGTGGTGTCTTTGGGGAGTTGAGCATGCGCCCTCCTGGGTAATGATAATGTTCTCATTACGCATGTTACTCTCTGGAGTTGACTCCAGAGTCAAGAGGGAAACTTGAGGGGCGGTAAATACCGCCCGCAAGGTCAAATATACAGAGCGCGGACAATCATAAAGTGCCCGGCAAAATAGCATGCCGCAGCGATGGCGCTGTCACCTGTGAAGCGGCGGCGGTAATGGCTGCCCAGCCAGACTATGTTGCCCAACAGCAGCAGCGTTGCGCCAATAAAGCCTGAGAAACTCGGGCGTGTTGGCAGGAAGAAATAGAGCTCACCGGCCAGCCACACCATCACCAGCGTCATGCCGATAAACGTCAGAATCGGCCAACGGAAGGTTTCGAGGCGTGTCCAAATGACGGCGGTCAGTAGCGCGCCAATAACCAGCAGAACCAGCGGCAAAGGCCAGAAGAAACTGAACGTCATTTGGCTGGCAAAATAGAGGGTATACAACAGGTGCGACAGGAAAAACGCCCCGATGGCATACAACATGCGCTGGGTTGGAAGCAGGGTGAGAGCGTCACCGAGCAGCGTTGCCGCAAGCCCCGCGAGGATCAAATAGCCAGTTGCGTTGAACATCGGCGCTTGCCAGGCCAGCAGTAATAAAAGCAAAAGGGTGACAGGTTTGAAGACCCAGCGTTGCCAGGTTGGCCCACGGTAGGAGGCATCAACGTACAGCCAACCGGAGAAGAATACGGCGATGAATGACCAGAGCATGGCGTGTCCTTTTTCATGCCCTTCATCCTTCAAGCTGCAGGGGTGTTGGCTGCGCTCACTAACCCCAGTCACTTACTCAAGTAAGCTCCTGGGGATTAGCTCCCTTGCCGCCTACCTGCAACTCGAATGCTAAAGGACATTGAATTTAAATGTATCGCACAAAAAGCACGATGCTACCTGTCAGTCTAGTGGTTAACATCGTCAGATGACAACGCCACTGCGTGCAGGGTATTCTTAAAAGTGCCTGACAAATCGAGATAAATCTATGAGTAAAATGCCACTTTTCTTCATTGCTGTTGTTGCGGTTATCGTCGTGGCGGCGTCTTTTCGCTTTGTGCAGCAGCGCCGTCAGAATGCTGAAAATGATGCGGCACCGGTGATGGAAAGAAGCGTATTGGTGGCGACAAAACGTGAATCGCCAACCACCGATCGTCGTACACGACAGCGCCAGGTCACACCTGTCGAAGATACAATGCGTTATGAGGTTTGGTTTCGCCCACAAAGTGGCGGAATGGAACTAAAAATGCGCGTGACGGCAGAGCAGTATCACTCGATGAGCGTGGGTGACGCAGGGACTTTGCAGTACAAGGGAACGCGCTTTGTGGGCTTCATCCCCGACTAATAACAGGCTATTTTATTTGCCATTTTTGACCAGGGCAGTGCTCGGAATCCTCACGTACTGCGTGTACGCTCCGGTTTCTCCGCGCTGTCCGTGTCCGAACTGGCTGCAACAATTACGCTTGGTGGCACCGCATTATGATTATTTGCCCTGGCGGAGCTTCTTCTGCCAGACCAGCAGTTCAAATACCCCAAAGATAAAAATCTTAATCTGCTGAGCGCGACTGAGCGGTGGGCTGCCTTTTGGCTGAGTCGATTTCAGCAATGCTAACTGCATACCGTGCATCAGCACCGTGAAGATCAGCGCGACGTTAATGAAGATATTCAGCGGGCGCGGGAACGGATGGACAATATTTAGTAACAAAAATGCCCAGACGCCGAGCATCAACAATCGACCTATGTTAATCAGCATGACTCTGCTCCTTGAATTTCACGGCTATACAAACGATACGCGACCTGTCCCGCGACTTTTTCACGGTGCAAAGACCAGCTTACAGGCACTGCTGGCGTTCCGTTTTCCACTTCGCTTTCAACGTAAATCAGCGCTTCGTTAGTCAGCCAGCCATTACTTTCCAGTAAGGCTAATGTCTCTTCCAGCAAGCCTTTGCGGAATGGTGGGTCAACAAAAACGATGCTGTGCGGTTCACCGGGCTGCGCCAGGAAATTAAGCGTATTGGTGTTCACAACTTTTCCGTTGGTCGCTTTCAGCGTGGCGAGATTTTTTTGCAACTGCTGTGAAACATTGCGATCCATCTCCAGCAATGTGGCACGGCTCGCGTAACGCGACAAGGCTTCAAGCCCCAATGCACCGCTTCCTGCAAAACAGTCCAGCACGGTAGCATCGACCATGGTGGGTGCCAGCCAGTTAAACAGCGTTTCACGCACTCTGTCCGTGGTAGGACGCAGGCCAGGGCTGTCTGGAACGGGCAGTTTGCGGCCGCGCCATTGGCCACCAATAATACGGATCTGGCCGGTGCCAGTAGATTGCGGTTTTTTCATGAGACTCACTGCGATGCAATTTCTTGCCGTCTAGTGTAACGGTGTGTGTAAGGCGGGGAAAGTGATAGACTAAGGCATTCATTAGATAATTATTTTCAGTGCCCGTGGCATGCTCAATCGGGCCTGTGCCATGAATTAACAGCGAGGGGTGTGTTCGCAAATGGCGAAAGAGAAAAAACGTGGCTTTTTTTCATGGTTAGGCTTTGGCCAGAAAGAGCAGGCTTCTGAACAAGAACCAGAACAAAAAGTAGCAGAAGAACAACCGGTTGCCGAAGAAGTTGTTGAGCAAATTATTGAAGCTGAACAACCGCAAGCCGCTGACGAAACTGCACAGCCAGAAGAGATTAAGCCAGAAGCGCAAACTGAGATTCAGCCAGAAGTTTTACCTGAAGCTGAACCTGTTGTGCTTGAAAAGCATGAAGAACCTGAAGCCTTCGCTGAAGAGATCGTAGAAGTCACTGAAAAACTCGTCGAAAGCGAAGTGGCTGCGGTTGAAGCGGAAATTATTCCAGAACCAGAACCAGAACCAGAACCAGAACCAGAACCAGAACCAGAAGTTACCGCGCAAGCTGCGGTCGAACACGAAGAGTTGCCGGTTCCTGAAGAGATAGTCACGCCAGAAGCGGCGCAGGTTGAATCATTAGAAGAGTGGCAGCCTGAGCAAGAACCTGTCGTATCTGAAACTGTTGTCGAAGCGGTCGTTGAAGCCGAACCGGTTGTCGAGACTGAAGAACTTGTTGAACCTGAAGAGGTTGCAGTCGCTCCGGTTGAAGCTATCGCAGTTGAAGACGTCGTAGTTGAAGATATTGCGGTTGAAGAAGTTGTTATTGAAGCTCCGGTAGAAGACGTCGTTGAAGACGTTCCAGTTGCCGCCGCTATCGTTGAAGATGTTCCTGTGGACGTTGAGCCTGAAGAAACTCAGGCCGAAGAGGTCCAGCACGAACAAGAGCGACCAACCAAAGAAGGTTTCTTTGCTCGCCTTAAACGCAGCCTGATTAAAACCAAACAGAACCTCGGTTCCGGATTTATCAGTCTGTTCCGCGGCAAGAAAATCGACGATGATCTGTTTGAAGAACTCGAAGAGCAGCTGCTAATCGCTGACGTTGGTGTTGAAACCACGCGCAAAATCATCACAAATCTGACAGAAGGCGCGAGCCGTAAAGAGTTGCGTGACGCAGAAGCGTTGTACGGTCTGCTGAAAGAAGAGATGGGCGAAATACTCGCGAAAGTTGATGAGCCGCTGAAAGTTGAAGGCAAAACGCCATTCGTTATCCTCATGGTTGGCGTTAACGGCGTGGGTAAAACCACCACCATCGGTAAACTGGCTCGTCAGTTCCAGCAGGAAGGCAAATCGGTGATGCTGGCGGCGGGTGATACCTTCCGCGCCGCTGCCGTGGAACAACTGCAGGTGTGGGGCGATCGTAACAATATTCCTGTTATTGCTCAGCACACAGGGGCTGATTCCGCCTCAGTGATTTTCGATGCCATTCAGGCCGCGAAAGCACGTAATGTCGACGTCCTTCTGGCGGATACCGCTGGGCGTTTGCAGAACAAATCGCACCTGATGGAAGAGCTGAAGAAAATTGTTCGCGTGATGAAAAAACTGGACGGGAATGCACCGCATGAGGTTATGCTCACCCTCGATGCCAGCACCGGGCAGAATGCGATTAGCCAGGCTAAATTGTTCCATGAAGCCGTTGGATTGACAGGCATTACGCTAACCAAACTCGATGGTACAGCCAAAGGCGGCGTGATTTTCTCCGTTGCCGATCAGTTTGGTATTCCGATTCGCTATATTGGCGTCGGCGAGCGTATTGAGGACTTGCGTCCGTTTAATGCGGGCGATTTTATTGAGGCACTTTTTGCCCGAGAGGATTAACAATGATTCGCTTTGAACACGTTAGTAAGGCCTATCTCGGTGGGAGACAAGCGTTGCAGGGAGTGACCTTCCATATGCAACCTGGCGAGATGGCTTTCCTGACCGGCCACTCAGGCGCGGGGAAAAGTACCCTGCTCAAGCTTATCTGCGGTATTGAGCGGCCAAGCGCCGGGAAAATTGCTTTTGGCGGCCATGATATTAGCCGCCTCAAGAGCCGCGAAGTGCCGTTCCTGCGTCGCCAGATTGGAATGATCTTCCAGGATCACCATCTGTTGATGGACAGAACCGTTTATGACAACGTGGCAATCCCGCTGATCATCGCGGGTGCCAGCGGTGAAGATATTCGCCGTCGCGTTAGTGCGGCACTGGATAAAGTCGGCCTGCTAGATAAAGCGAAGAATTTCCCGATCCAACTCTCTGGTGGTGAACAGCAGCGTGTGGGGATTGCCCGCGCTGTGGTGAACAAGCCCGCCGTGTTATTGGCGGATGAACCAACCGGTAACCTCGATGACGCACTCTCGGAAGGGATTTTGCGTCTGTTCGAAGAGTTCAACCGGGTGGGTGTAACCGTTTTGATGGCGACGCACGACATGGGGCTGATATCCCGCCGTAATTATCGCATGTTGACGTTAAGTGACGGCCATTTGCATGGAGGCCTGGCAGGTGAATAAACGCAGCGCGCTCAATCACATAAAGCGCTTCAGCAACAAGCTGGATAAAATCAACTCGCTGAATAAGCTAGGGGATTTAGGTCGCTCGGTGAAAAAACGTGGCAAAGGGCCTCAGTCGAAAAGCAAATCTCTAAAAGGTGGCGTGAACGAACAGTTCCGTTACGCCTGGCAGGGCGCTTTACAAGACCTGCGCAGCAAGCCATTAGCTACTTTCCTGACGGTGATGGTTATCGCCATCTCCCTGACGCTGCCTAGCGTGTGCTACATGGTTTACAAGAACGTGAATCAAGCTGCCACGCAGTATTATCCTTCCCCACAAATCACGGTTTACCTCGATAAAGCGCTGGATGACAATGCCGCGCAGCAAGTGGTTGGCGCGATTCAGGCAGAAGAGGGCGTCGATAAAGTTAACTATCTTTCCCGTGACGAAGCGCTGGGTGAGTTCCGCAACTGGTCGGGCTTTGGTGGCGCGCTGGATATGCTGGAAGAAAACCCGCTGCCTGCGGTTGCCGTGGTTAACCCGAAACTCGATTTCCAGACTACCGACCACCTGAACACTTTGCGTGACCGCGTCGCCCGTATTAACGGTGTAGACGAAGTGCGCATGGATGACAGCTGGTTTGCACGGCTGGCGTCGCTGACAGGCCTTGTGGGCCGCGTAGCTGCGATGATTGGTGTGCTGATGGTTGCCGCAGTGTTCCTGGTCATTGGTAACAGTGTTCGCCTGAGCATTTTTGCCCGCCGCGACTCCATCAACGTGCAGAAACTGATTGGTGCGACGGATGGATTCATCCTGCGTCCGTTTTTGTATGGCGGTGCGTTGTTAGGTTTCAGCGGGGCATTTTTATCGCTGATCCTGACCGAAATTCTGGTGTGGCGGTTATCTTCTGCGGTGACAGAAGTCGCGCAAGTGTTTGGAACTAAGTTCGATCTTACCGGTTTAGGCTTCGATGAATGCCTGCTGTTACTGCTGGTTGCGTCCATGAGTGGATGGTTGGCGGCATGGATCGCAACGGTACAACATTTACGTCGTTTTACCCCAGAGTAAAAATTTTTTGATATACTTGTTCCCTGCTACGAATTACCCGTCAGCAGGGGACACGCTCCCACCTCGGTATGTGTTTCTCCTGCCCAGTTTCATAGCTCTGTCACATTTTGTGTGTAATATATGCACAGCTTTACAGTGAACTTGTGGATAACATCACTGTCTGAGTTTACTGTGGATGGTACGGTTTGGCGCTTGACGTGTGGTCAGGTGCAGCATGGTGTAGCAACCTGTACGTTAGTCTTAAGAGAGGGTTTGAATGACCAAAGAAATGCAAAATTTAGCTTTAGCCCCTGTTGGTAACCTGGAATCTTATATCCGGGCCGCTAATTCCTGGCCGATGTTAACGGCTGAGGAAGAGAAGGAGCTGGCTGAAAAGCTGCATTACCAGGGCGATCTGGAAGCAGCGAAAAGGCTGATCCTGTCTCACCTGCGCTTTGTTGTTCATATCGCTCGTAATTACTCGGGCTATGGCTTGCCGCAGGCTGACTTGATTCAGGAAGGCAACATCGGCCTGATGAAGGCTGTGCGCCGCTTTAACCCGGAAGTGGGTGTCCGTCTGGTGTCGTTCGCCGTGCACTGGATCAAAGCTGAAATTCACGAATACGTTCTGCGTAACTGGCGTATTGTGAAAGTGGCAACCACTAAAGCACAACGTAAGTTGTTCTTTAACCTGCGTAAAACTAAACAACGTCTGGGTTGGTTCAACCAGGACGAAGTGGAAATGGTCGCCAACGAGCTGGGGGTTTCCAGCAAAGATGTCCGTGAGATGGAATCTCGCATGGCGGCGCAGGACATGACGTTCGACATGGGCAACGACGACGATTCAGACAGCGCGCCAATGGCTCCAGTGCTGTTCTTGCAGGATAAGTCTTCTAACTTTGCCGATGGCATTGAAGACGATAACTGGGAATCGCACGCGGCTGATAAACTCAGCGACGCTATGCTGGGTCTGGACGAGCGTAGCCAGGATATTATCCGTGCCCGTTGGCTCGACGAAGACAACAAAAGCACGCTGCAAGAACTGGCTGACCGCTATGGCGTTTCCGCCGAGCGTGTGCGCCAGCTTGAAAAGAACGCGATGAAAAAACTGCGCATGGCCATCGAAGCGTAAGTTATTCAGCCAGACAAAAAAAACCGCCTTTCGAGGCGGTTTTTTTATGCCCGTCACTTTCCTTCCCTATTGTGAAAAAATTGTTATTCCAAAAACCGCAAATTCGGGTATGTTTTTAACTCTGAGTGCGGCGAAGGCACACGCGGTATTCGTAAATCAAAAATAAAATCGTGCCAAAACAACACAACAATTACCCATTAGCATTCGAGTTGCAGGTAGGCGGCCAGGGAGCTTATCCCGATGAGCTTACTAAGGTAAGTGATTCGGGTAAGTGAGTGCAGCCAACACCCCTGCAGCTTGAAGGATGATGGGTAAATACCAATCACAACAAAAATGGGGATCTCAGGATGAACATGAAGGGCAAAGCGTTATTGGCTGGTTGTATTGCGCTTGCAATGAGCAACGCGGCATTTGCTAAGGACATCAAAGTAGCGGTAGTTGGGGCGATGTCTGGCCCGGTTGCACAGTATGGCGACCAGGAGTTTACCGGTGCAGAACAAGCGGTTGCTGACATTAATTCCAAAGGCGGCATCAAAGGCGACAAACTGGTTATCACTAAATACGACGATGCTTGTGACCCGAAACAAGCGGTAGCGGTCGCCAACAAAGTGGTTAACGACGGCATCAAATATGTTATCGGTCACCTGTGTTCTTCTTCCACTCAGCCTGCGTCTGACATCTACGAAGACGAAGGTATTCTGATGATTACACCAGCGGCAACAGCGCCTGAGCTGACCGCGCGTGGTTACAAATTGACAATGCGCACCACCGGCCTGGACTCCGATCAGGGCCCAACGGCGGCAAAATACATCCTTGAGCATGTAAAACCGAAAAATATCGCGGTAATTCATGACAAGCAGCAGTATGGCGAAGGCCTGGCGCGCTCCGTTCAGGACAACCTGAAAAAAGGCGGCGCTAACGTGGTGTTCTTTGACGGTATCACCGCAGGCGAGAAAGACTTCTCAACGCTGGTGGCACGCCTGAAGAAAGAGAACATCGACTTCGTTTACTACGGTGGCTACCACCCGGAAATGGGCCAGATCCTGCGTCAGTCTCGTGCAGCAGGCCTGAAAACTCAGTTCATGGGTCCAGAAGGTGTGGCGAACGTTTCGCTGTCTAACATCGCGGGTGAATCAGCCGAAGGCTTGTTAGTGACTAAGCCGAAGAACTACGACCAGGTTCCGGCGAACAAACCGGTTGTAGATGCGATTAAAGCGAAGAAACAAGATCCAAGTGGTGCGTTCGTATGGACCACATACGCAGCACTGCAATCTCTGGCTGCAGGCCTGAACAAGTCAGAAGATCCGGCTGAAATCGCGACGTACCTGAAAGGCGCAACGGTTGATACTGTAATGGGTCCGTTGAGCTGGGATCAGAAGGGTGACCTGAAAGGGTTCGAGTTTGGTGTGTTTACCTGGCATGCTAACGGTACTGCTACCGACGCCAAATAATTTATCGGGCACCTTTCGCGCCGCAGATGCGTTGGCTGCGTTGTTACTTGGCCCATCCTTGGGCCTCGCCCTTGTAGGGCCGCTGCAAGCAGCGTTCAAATCTGTTCCTGACAGATTTGTTAACCCCGGTCACTTACTGGAGTAAGCTCCCGGGGATTTCACAACTTGCCGCTTTCCTGCAACGCGAAATGCTTCGATAAATGGGGGAGCGATAACAATTACAGTTATTTCCCCCCATTTTTGTAGGTCGGATAAGCGAAGCGTCATCCGACGCTTCTATATCACTTTCCCCAACCGCTATTCTCAGCAGTAAACCCTACCGCTTCCATAAACGCATTCATCACATCGCGGTCTTCTACTCCCGCGTCGCTCATCCACCAATCGGTGATGTCAGGATTATCACGAATTACTTCTTCGACCAGATACTGCCCAACGCCACGGCGACGGGTGATTTCACGTACCCGCAGCGAATCCAGCGCGGCTTCATTGCCCGTGAGCGTAACCCGCATCGCTCCGAGCAGTCGGTCATTAAATTTTGCAGCGTAAATTCTGTGAGTATCAGTCAAAGCAAGCGAAGCGCTGGAGTATTCCGGCCAGATCTTAGCAAGATCAATCTCATCCTGAGCACTACACTCAAACAGACGAATGATGGTGAGTTTCATAAGCGAGCTAACCAAAAAGCGGGAAAACCCCGAGTGTAACCAATTTATTTGCGCCAGACGCTTTATCTTTTATCTGTCATATACCAGACGATTAATTTTTACGGCAAACGTATGCCAGTTCGATAAGCGGTAGATTGAAATATGGTCAGTATAAAACCCTAAAACCTAGTGATTTATTCCGCTCTTTGTATCGCTATTTTATGCTGAAAAAGCTGCTTTTTTTTGTTTAACTATGAGCAAATACAGAATAATATCTTTGCTTAATAGCCTGAAAAATAGAGAGTTTAGCTTTAAAAATTGTAAATTTTGGCGCTAAGCCCTTAAAGGCGCTCATAAAAATGGTTAAAGGCTAAAAAACACACAGTGCGTTTTTTGGTCACTATAAAACCACATAATCACGAACAGGAATTGGATCTATGAAAATGAACGCGAAGACATTACTCGCTGGAGTTATTGCGCTGGCGGTGTCTCACGCGGCAACCGCAGCAGACATCAAAGTTGCGGTTGTTGGTGCAATGTCTGGCCCGGTTGCGCAGTGGGGCGATATGGAATTCAACGGCGCGCGCCAGGCAATTAAAGACATCAACGCTAAAGGCGGCATCAAAGGCGACAAACTGGTTGCGGTTGAATACGACGATGCTTGTGACCCGAAACAAGCGGTAGCCGTTGCCAACAAAATCGTTAACGACGGTGTGCGTTATGTCATTGGCCACCTTTGCTCCTCTTCCACTCAGCCTGCGTCTGATATCTACGAAGACGAAGGCATCCTGATGATCACTCCGGGTGCAACGAACCCAGAGCTGACTGCCCGTGGTTACAAAATGATTATGCGTACCGCTGGCCTGGATTCTTCCCAGGGCCCAACGGCGTCAAAATACATTCTCGACACTGTGAAACCGAAGCGCATCGCGGTCATTCATGACAAACAGCAATATGGTGAAGGCCTGGCACGCTCTGTACAAGACGGCTTGAAAAAAGGCGGCGCGAACATCGTCTTCTTCGACGGTATCACTGCGGGCGATAAAGACTTTTCCACGCTGGTTGCGCGTCTGCAAAAAGAAAATATCGACTTCGTTTATTACGGCGGCTACTACCCGGAAATGGGTCAGATTCTGCGCCAGGCCCGTGCTGTTGGCCTGAAAACCCAGTTTATGGGGCCAGAAGGCGTGGGTAACGCATCACTGTCTAACATCGCGGGTGCAGCAGGTGAAGGTATGTTAGTGACCATGCCAAAACGCTATGACCAGGACCCGGCGAACAAAGCTATCGTAGACGAGTTGAAAGCTGAGAAGAAAGATCCGAGCGGCCCGTATGTCTGGATCACTTACGCAGCCGTGCAGTCTCTGGCGACCTCGCTTGAGCGCACGGGTAGTGCAGAACCTGCTGATTTAATCAAAGATTTGAAAGCAAACGGTGCGAAAACCGTGATTGGGCCGCTGAACTGGGATGAGAAAGGCGATCTGAAGGGATTTGATTTTGGTGTCTTCCAGTGGCATGCCGACGGTTCGTCTTCTGTAGCGACGAAATAGTAGCGGCAATTCTGGATCATCCCACCTCCCCGACGGCTATGCGTTGGGGAGGAATAAATAAGGTTATTGTATGTCCGAGCAGTTCCTCTACTTCCTGCAACAGATGTTTAACGGCGTCACGCTGGGCAGTACTTACGCGCTGATTGCTATCGGTTACACCATGGTTTACGGCATTATCGGCATGATCAACTTCGCCCACGGCGAGGTGTATATGATCGGCAGTTACGTCTCGTTTATGATCATCGCAGCGCTGATGATGATGGGCATTGATGTGGGCTGGATGCTGGTGGGTGCAGGTTTCATTGGTGCTATTGTCATCGCCAGTGCCTACGGCTGGAGCATCGAACGTGTTGCTTATAAGCCGGTGCGTAATTCTAAGCGTCTGATTGCACTGATCTCTGCTATCGGGATGTCCATCTTCTTGCAAAACTACGTCAGCCTGACTGAAGGTTCACGTGATATTGCGCTGCCAAGCCTGTTTAACGGCCAGTGGGTCGTCGGTGCTAGCGACAACTTTACCGCAACCATTACCACCATGCAGTTGGTGATTTGGGTGGTGACATTCCTTGCGATGCTGGCGCTGACGCTGTTTATTCGCTACTCCCGCATGGGTCGTGCGTGCCGTGCGTGCGCAGAAGATTTGAAAATGGCGAGCCTGCTCGGAATTAACACCGACCGCGTTATCTCCCTGACCTTCGTGATTGGCGCAGCCATGGCTGCGGTAGCGGGTGTTCTGCTGGGCCAATTCTACGGCGTTATCAACCCATACATCGGTTTTATGGCCGGGATGAAAGCCTTCACCGCAGCGGTTCTTGGCGGTATCGGCAGTATTCCTGGTGCGATGATTGGTGGCCTGATTTTAGGTGTTGCAGAAGCGCTGACCTCCGCGTATCTGAGCACTGAATATAAAGATGTTGTCTCCTTTGCGCTGCTCATCGTGGTTCTGCTGGTTATGCCTACCGGTATCCTGGGTCGCCCGGAGGTAGAAAAAGTATGAAACCGATGCATGTTGTTTTGGCGCTGCTTTCGGCGGCCATATTTTTCGTGCTGGCGGGCGTCTTTATGGGCGTTCAGCTAAGTCTTGATGGCACTAAGCTTGTAGTCCACAGCGCTGAAACGGTGCGCTGGGAATGGGTGTTGATTGGTACGGCGATTGTCTTCGTCTTCCAGTTACTGCGTCCTGCATTCCAGAAAGGCATGAAAAAAGTCTCCGGGCCGAAGTTTGTGCTGCCTGCGTTAGATGGTTCTACGCCGAAACAAAAACTGTTCCTGGCGGCACTGTTGGTGCTCGCGGTTGCGTGGCCGTTTGTGGTGTCACGCGGTACGGTGGATATCGCCACGCTGACCATGATTTATATCATTCTCGGCTTGGGCCTGAACGTGGTTGTCGGTTTGTCTGGCTTGCTGGTTCTGGGTTACGGCGGTTTTTATGCCATCGGCGCTTATACCTTTGCGCTGCTCAACCACTACTACGGTTTAGGGTTCTGGACATGCTTGCCAATCGCCGGCCTGGTGTCTGCGGCGGCAGGTTTCCTGCTCGGTTTCCCGGTGTTGCGTTTACGGGGCGACTACCTTGCGATTGTGACGCTCGGCTTTGGTGAAATCGTCCGTATTTTGCTGCTCAACAACACCGAAATTACCGGTGGCCCGAACGGTATCAGCCAGATCCCAAAACCTACGCTGTTCGGTCTGGAATTCAGCCGCAGCACGCGTGAAGGCGGGTGGGACACCTTCAGCAACTTCTTTAACGTCGCCTATAACCCCGGCGACAGGATTATCTTCCTGTACCTCGTTGCGCTGTTGCTGGTTGTGCTGTCGCTGTTTGTGATTAACCGACTGCTGCGTATGCCGCTGGGCCGTGCGTGGGAAGCGTTGCGTGAAGATGAAATCGCTTGCCGTTCGCTTGGCCTGAACCCAACGCGCATCAAACTGACCGCGTTTACCATCAGCGCCGCGTTTGCAGGCTTTGCCGGTACGCTGTTTGCTGCACGTCAGGGCTTTGTTAGCCCGGAATCCTTCACCTTTGCCGAATCTGCATTCGTACTGGCGATTGTCGTGCTGGGCGGTATGGGCTCGCAATTTGCCGTTATCCTCGCCGCCGTGCTGCTGGTGGTGTCGCGTGAATTGATGCGTGATCTGAACGAATACAGCATGTTGGTACTTGGTGGCTTGATGGTGCTGATGATGATTTGGCGTCCACAAGGCTTGCTGCCAATGTCGCGTCCGCAATTGAAGCTTAAAAAAGAGCAAGTGGAACAAGTGAAAGGAGAGCAGGCATGAGTCAGCCATTGTTATCCGTAAACGGCTTGATGATGCGTTTTGGCGGCCTGCTCGCCGTAAACAATGTTTCTCTGGAACTGCATCCACAAGAAATTGTTTCGTTAATCGGTCCTAACGGTGCCGGTAAAACCACGGTGTTTAACTGCCTGACCGGCTTCTACAAGCCATCAGGCGGTACGATTCTGTTGCGTGATCAGCACCTTGAAGGGCTGCCGGGTCAACAAATTGCACGTATGGGCGTGGTGCGTACTTTCCAACACGTTCGTCTGTTCCGCGAAATGACCGTGATTGAAAACTTGCTGGTTGCTCAGCATATGCAGCTGAAAACGGGTGTGTTCTCAGGTCTTTTGAAAACGCCTGCTTTTCGCCGCTCACAAAGCGAAGCGCTGGACCGCGCTGCAACTTGGCTTGATCGTATTGGCCTACTTGAGCAGGCTAACCGCCAGGCGAGCAACCTGGCGTATGGCGATCAACGCCGCCTTGAGATTGCACGTTGCATGGTGACTCAGCCAGAAATTCTGATGCTTGATGAACCAGCGGCTGGCCTTAACCCGAAAGAAACGCATGAGCTCGATGAATTAATCATGGAGTTACGCAACCATCACAACACCACCGTGCTGTTAATCGAGCACGATATGAAACTGGTGATGGGCATTTCTGACAGGATTTACGTGGTAAACCAGGGAACGCCGCTTGCGAATGGCACGCCGGAGCAAATCCGTAATAACCCTGACGTAATCCGTGCATATTTGGGTGAGGCTTAATATGGAAAATATCATGTTGTCATTTGACCATGTGAGCGCCCACTACGGAAAAATCCAGGCGCTTCATGAGGTCAGTCTGCATATTAAACAGGGCGAAATTGTTACCCTGATTGGCGCGAACGGCGCGGGAAAAACAACGCTGCTCGGCACATTGTGTGGTGATCCGCGCGCTTCCAGCGGCAAAATTACTTTTGATGGCAAAGACATTACCGACTGGCATACCGCGCGCATCATGCGTGAAGCCGTGGCGATCGTGCCTGAAGGCCGCCGCGTGTTTTCTCGCATGACTGTAGAGGAAAACCTGGCGATGGGCGGCTTCTTTGCGGAACGCGACCAGTATCATGAACGCATCCAACGCGTTTACGAACTGTTCCCGCGCCTGCTGGAGCGCCGTATTCAGCGTGCGGGCACTATGTCCGGTGGTGAGCAGCAAATGCTGGCGATTGGCCGTGCATTGATGAGCCAGCCGCGTCTGTTGCTGTTAGATGAACCATCGCTCGGTCTTGCGCCAATTATCATCCAGCAGATTTTCGACACTATCGAACAACTGCGCAGCGAAGGCATGACCATCTTCCTGGTCGAGCAGAACGCCAACCAGGCGTTGAAACTCGCTGATCGCGGCTACGTGCTGGAAAACGGCCACGTGGTGCTGGAAGACACCGGTGATGCGCTTCTGGCTAACGAAGCGGTACGTAGCGCCTACCTCGGCGGCTAGTTTATCGCTTCAAACCTAAGGAGCCTTTTGGCTCCTTTTTTATGACATTTTGCCTCCAGTCATAATTCCTTCACTTCATCGTAACGATCCTGTCACCTCACGGTTATTTTTCTGTCATTCGCGCATGTCATGTTTTGATGCGAACAAAAACGCGTATTTTCGCGCAACTTATTCAACTCAAAATAATTCGAGAGATAAGACATGACTGCATCGTTACGACACACCGCAATTTGCCTTGCGCTAGGATGCGTATTTAGCAGCAGCGCTATCGCCGCCACCTCCATTCCGTTCTGGCATTCAATGGAAGGCGAACTGGGCAAAGAAGTTGATTCACTGGCTCAACGCTTTAACCAGACGCATCCAGACTACAAAATTGTTCCGGTTTATAAAGGTAACTACGAACAAAACCTGGCGGCAGGGATTGCGGCTTTCCGCTCGGGTAATGCGCCAGCTATTTTGCAGGTTTACGAAGTAGGCACTGCGACCATGATGGCCTCGAAAGCTATCAAGCCTGTGTATGAAGTGTTTAACGATGCGGGCATTAAGTTCGACGAATCCCAATTTGTGCCGACGGTTTCCGGTTACTACACCGACGCGAAAACCGGGCATCTGCTTTCCCAGCCTTTCAACAGCTCCACGCCAGTGCTGTATTACAACAAAGATGCCTTTAAGAAAGCTGGCCTCAACCCGGACCAGCCGCCAAAAACCTGGCAGGACCTGGCTGAATACACCGCAAAACTTAAAGCGGCAGGCATGAAATGTGGTTATGCCAGCGGCTGGCAGGGCTGGATTCAAATTGAAAACTTCAGCGCGTGGAACGGCTTGCCGGTTGCGACCAAAAACAACGGTTTTGATGGTACTGACGCCGTGCTGGAATTCAATAAACCAGAGCAGGTGAAACACATCGCTCTGCTGGAAGAGCTGAATAAGAAAGGTGATTTTAGCTACTTTGGCCGTAAAGATGAGTCCACCGAGAAGTTCTACAACGGTGATTGCGCCATCACAACAGCCTCTTCCGGTTCGCTTGCTGATATCCGCCATTACGCCAAATTCAACTACGGCGTGGGCATGATGCCTTACGACTCAACCATTCCGAACGCACCACAAAACGCCATTATCGGTGGGGCAAGTCTGTGGGTTATGCAGGGTAAAGACGCCGCAACATACAAAGGCGTTGCCGAGTTTATGCAGTTCCTTGCTCAGCCAGAAATCGCCGCTGAGTGGCACCAGAAAACAGGTTATCTGCCAATTACCAAAGCGGCTTATGACCTGACGCGCGAACAAGGCTTCTACGAGAAAAATCCAGGTGCTGATATCGCTACGCGCCAGATGATGAACAAGCCGCCATTGCCATTCACCAAAGGTCTGCGTTTGGGCAACATGCCACAGATTCGTACCATTGTAGATGAAGAACTGGAATCGGTATGGACCGGCAAGAAAACCCCTCAACAGGCGTTAGATAGCGCGGTTGAACGTGGAAATCAGCTGCTGCGCCGTTTCGAGCAGTCGACGAAGTCTTAAGTTTTGTTGGTGTCGGATGGCGCTTCGCTTATCCGACCCACGAAAGCCGTTGTAGGGTGGATTAGCGCATGCGACATCCACCATTAATCTCTATAAGAGCAACACTATGTCATCATCTCGTCCGGTGTTTCGTTCCAGCTGGCTTCCGTATGCCCTTGTCCTGCCGCAACTGGTTATCACCATTATCTTTTTCATCTGGCCTGCGGGCGAAGCGCTGTGGTATTCACTCCAGAATGTCGATCCCTTTGGGCTTTCGAGTACTTTTGTCGGGCTGGATAACTTCAAACAGCTTTTCCACGACAGCTACTATCTCGACTCTTTCTACACCACCTTAATTTTCAGTGGATTAGTAGCGGGTAGCGGCCTGCTGGTATCACTGTTTTTCGCCGCCCTGACGGATTACGTGATTCGTGGCAGTCGTATTTACCAAACGCTCATGCTGCTGCCGTATGCGGTGGCCCCGGCGATTGCCGCCGTATTGTGGATCTTCTTGTTTAACCCTGGGCGCGGCCTGCTAACCCACGTTCTTGAGCAGTTTGGTTACCACTGGAACCACGCGCAAAACAGTGGCCAGGCGATGTTCCTCGTGGTGTTTGCTTCGGTCTGGAAGCAAATCAGCTACAACTTCTTGTTCTTCTTTGCCGCCCTGCAGTCGATTCCTCGATCCCTGGTCGAAGCCGCTTCCATTGACGGAGCTGGCCCGGTGCGCCGCTTTTTCAAGTTGTCGCTGCCGTTGATTGCCCCGGTCAGTTTCTTCCTGCTGGTGGTAAACCTGGTCTATGCCTTTTTCGACACCTTTCCGGTTATCGACGCCGCAACAGGCGGTGGGCCAGTGCAGGCGACCACCACGCTTATCTACAAAATTTATCGCGAAGGTTTTGCCGGACTCGATCTCTCCGCGTCGGCCGCGCAATCAGTGGTGTTAATGCTGCTGGTGATCATCCTGACCGTGGTTCAGTTTCGCTTTGTGGAACGTAAGGTACGCTACCAATGATTGAGAACCGCCGTGGGCTGACGATTTTCAGCCACACCATGCTGATTCTGGGCATCATCGTGATTCTGTTCCCGCTGTACGTCGCATTTGTGGCGGCAACGCTTGATAACGAAGCCGTTTTTCAGACGCCAATGACGCTGATTCCGGGCACGCATCTGCTGGAAAACATGGGCTATATCTGGACGCACGGCGTGGGTGCCAACAGTGCGCCATTTGGCCTGATGCTGCTGAACAGTTTTGTCATGGCGATGGTGATTACTGTCGGCAAAATCACAGTTTCCATGCTCTCCGCTTTCGCCATTGTCTGGTTCCGCTTTCCGCTGCGTAACCTGTTCTTCTGGATGATTTTTATCACTCTGATGCTGCCGGTTGAAGTGCGTATTTTCCCGACGGTGGAAGTGATCGCCAATCTCAAAATGCTCGATAGCTACACCGGCCTGACGCTGCCGTTAATGGCATCAGCGACCGCAACCTTCTTGTTCCGCCAGTTCTTTATGACGCTGCCTGACGAGCTTATGGAAGCGGCGCGTATCGACGGTGCATCGCCGATGCGTTTCTTCCGCGACATCGTGCTGCCGCTCTCAAAAACCAACCTCGCGGCGCTGTTCGTCATCACCTTTATCTACGGCTGGAACCAGTATCTGTGGCCGTTGCTGATTATCAGCGACGTTAACCTCGGTACGGCTGTCGCGGGTATTAAAGGGATGATGTCGTCTGGCGAAGGCTCTACACAGTGGAACCAGGTGATGGCGGCGATGCTGCTGACGCTGATTCCGCCGGTAATTATTGTTTTAGCCATGCAACGCGCGTTTGTGCGTGGCCTTGTTGATAGTGAGAAGTAACCCATGGCAGGATTAAAACTACAGGCAGTAAGCAAAAGCTGGGATAACAAAACCCAGGTGATTCAACCGTTAACGCTGGATGTGGCAGACGGCGAATTTATCGTGATGGTTGGCCCGTCGGGCTGCGGCAAATCAACATTGCTGCGTATGGTCGCCGGCCTTGAGCGTGTTACCAGTGGTGATATCTGGATTGATCGCCAGCGCGTCACCGAAATGGAGCCGAAAGAACGCGGCATCGCGATGGTGTTCCAGAACTACGCGCTGTATCCACATATGAGCGTAGAAGAAAACATGGCCTGGGGGCTGAAAATCCGTGGCATGGGCAAAGCACACATCCAGCAGAAAGTGGTGGAAGCGGCCCGAATTCTGGAGCTCGATGGTTTACTTAAACGCCGCCCGCGTGAGCTTTCCGGTGGCCAACGCCAGCGTGTGGCAATGGGGCGCGCGATTGTGCGCGATCCGGCTGTTTTCCTGTTTGATGAACCACTCTCAAACCTTGATGCCAAGCTGCGTGTGCAGATGCGCCTGGAATTACAACAGCTACACCGCCGCCTGAAGACGACCAGTTTGTACGTCACACACGACCAGGTTGAAGCGATGACACTGGCGCAGCGTGTGATGGTGATGAACAAGGGCGTCGCCGAGCAAATCGGCACGCCAGTCGAAGTCTACGAACGCCCGGCAAGCCGCTTTGTGGCGAGTTTTATCGGCTCACCCGCTATGAACTTGCTGGAAGGGAATATCAGTGCTGACGGCTCGCGCTTTGAGCTAGCAGGCGGCATGGCGTTACCACTGGGAAATGCGGCAAACCTGCAACGAGGACGGTCTGTAACCCTGGGTATCCGCCCGGAACATATTGCGCTAAGCTCACAAACCGCAGGCGGAATCCCCTTTATAGTGGACACGCTGGAGATGCTCGGCGCGGATAATT
Organism: Buttiauxella sp. AC038; assembly: GCF_979253565.1. Taxonomy (NCBI): domain Bacteria; kingdom Pseudomonadati; phylum Pseudomonadota; class Gammaproteobacteria; order Enterobacterales; family Enterobacteriaceae; genus Buttiauxella; species Buttiauxella sp. AC038. The sequence continues at coordinate 198,684 of NZ_CEEDCQ010000001.1, forward strand.
TAGTGCACGGGCGTTGGGGCGAGCAAAAAATGGTGGTGCGCCTGTCGCACCAGGAGCGCCCGCAACCCGGCAGCACGCTTTGGCTGCATCTGCCTGAAAATAATCTACATTTCTTTGATAAAGAAAATGGACAACGTTTATGAGTAACTGGCCATACCCAAAAGTCGCGGCCCATCGTGGCGGCGGAAAACTGGCACCGGAAAACACGCTGGCAGCCATTGATGTTGGTGCGCGCTACGGTCATACCATGATTGAGTTTGATGCCAAACTTTCACAAGACGGGCAAATCTTCCTGCTGCACGACGACACGCTTGAGCGCACCAGTAATGGCTGGGGAATTGCGGGTGATTTGCCGTGGGATAAGCTGCTGAATGTTGATGCCGGAAGCTGGTTTAGCGGTGAGTTTAAAGGCGAGCCATTACCTCTGCTTTCGCAGGTTGCCGCACGCTGTAAACAGCACGGCATGATGGCAAACATCGAAATCAAGCCGTCGACCGGCACCGATACGCAAACCGGGCAAGTTATCGCTCTGGCAGCCATTGAATTATGGCAGGGGCAAACCGCACCGTTGCTGTCTTCGTTTTCTATCGAAGCGCTGGAGGCGGCGCAAAATGCCGTGCCTGAACTCCCACGCGGGTTGTTACTCGATGAATGGCGTGATGACTGGCGGGAACTGACCACCCGACTTGGCTGCGTTTCCATTCACTTGAACCATCAATTGCTTGATGAGTCTCGTGTGAATGAGCTTAAAGCGGCGGGACTGCATATTCTGGTTTATACGGTGAATGCTCCCCAACGAGCAGCAACGCTGCTGCGCTGGGGAGTTGATACCATTTGTACCGACCGTATTGACCAGATTGGCGCTGATTTTACGGCCCAATAGTTTTCAGCGGAATACTCGGCTGTAATGGCGCTGAGTGATTACTTTGGTTAAGCATGCTGCCATTGCTTTTCGGTTGCAGCATGTGATCCTGACTGCTTGTACTGCTACTTCCACTCAACATCCCGCCGTTGTTATTTGGCAACACCTGCTGCGTTCCTACTTCCATCTCATTCGGCAGCGTTTTTTTCACCTTAAAGACGTCCTGCTGGGAATTATTGTTTATCTGCCCTTCCAAATGCTGTTGTTGCATACGCGTCTGCGTTTGTAACTGCTGATTCAACATCCCTTTTTGCTGTATCTGCTGCGTTTGCATCTGCTGCTGCATGCGTTGCTGACTTGGGATCTGGTAATCCGGTTGGTTTGGATTATTCAGGGTATTAATCGGCTGTGCCAAACAGGTCAATGGCAGCACAGCCGCCAGCATGAGTATTTTTTTCATCTTCACTTCCTCCATTTGGGGGATCTACTAAGTTTAATCGTTTTCCGTAGTGACGAAGATTATTTAGGAATTATGGACCAGGCTTTATGGGCGATTGACTCTAAAACCCGTCGCCTTTCACGTTACAGATGCGTTGGCTACGTTCACTCACCCGAATCACTTAGTCCACTAAGCTCATCGGGATTCGTTCGCTTGCCGCCTTCCTGCACCATGGAATCCATAGGGTTTTATAAATATATGGAGAAAACAACGATGAAGCAGTGGAAAAAGATTCGTTTAGAAATTCTGCGCTGGATGACCGTTCCCGCGCTGATGATAGGACTGTGCCTCTGCGTTAGTGCTGCGCCCCCTCCGGTTGCAGCTCCTGTTTCCTACGGTGTGGAAGCGGACGTATATCACCCGGTACGTGCTGAAAATGGCATGGTGGCCTCGCAAGATTCACTCGCAACACAAGTGGGTGTCGATATCCTTAAACAGGGTGGCAACGCGGTAGATGCCGCCGTTGCCGTGGGCTTTGCGCTAGCGGTAACACACCCGCAGGCGGGTAATATTGGTGGCGGCGGCTTTATGATGCTGCGAACCAAAGATGGCAAAACCACCGCCATTGATTTCCGTGAAATGGCGCCAGAAAAAGCCACGCGCGATATGTTCCTCGATGCGCAGGGCAATGCTGACAGCAAAAAATCCCTTACTTCTCATCTTGCTTCAGGCACACCAGGCACAGTGGCAGGCTTCTCAATGGCCCTGGAAAAGTACGGTACTTTGCCGCTCAACAAAGTTATCCAGCCCGCCATCAAACTGGCGCAAGATGGTTTCACAGTGAATGATGCACTGGCGGAAGACCTGAAAGTCTATGGCGCAGAAGTGCTCCCTAATCACCCAAACAGCAAAGCTATTTTCTGGAAAGCTGATGGGGAACCGCTGCAAAAGGGCGACAAACTGGTGCAGACGAACCTCGCCAAAAGCCTGGAGATGATTGCCGAAAATGGCCCTGATGCCTTCTATAAAGGGGCCATTGCCGACCAGATTGCCGATGAAATGGCAAAAAATGGGGGGTTAATTAGCAAGGCCGATCTGGCGAATTACAAGGCTGTCGAACGTGCGCCAATCAGCGGTGACTACCGTGGCTACCAGATTTTCTCTATGCCTCCCCCGTCATCTGGCGGCATTCACATCGTTGAAATCCTTAATATTCTGGAAAACTTTGATCTCGGTAAATATGGTTTCGGCAGTGCCAATGCGATGCAGCTTACCGCTGAAGCTGAAAAATATGCTTATGCGGATCGCTCGGAATACCTCGGTGACCCTGACTTTGTGAAAGTGCCGTGGCAGGCGCTAACTAACAAAGCCTATGCCAAATCACTGGCGGAAAAGATAGACATCAACAAAGCGCGCCCGTCGAGTGAAATCAAACCCGGTAAACTCGCGCCGTATGAAAGTAACCAGACCACTCATTTCTCCGTGGTGGATAAAGATGGCAACGCCGTTGCAGTGACCTATACGCTCAATACTGTATTTGGCACCGGCATTGTTGCAGGCAACACCGGCATTCTGATGAATAACCAAATGGATGACTTCTCGGCTAAACCGGGCGTGCCGAACGTTTATGGGCTGGTCGGTGGCGATGCTAATGCCGTTGGGCCGCATAAACGCCCGCTGTCGTCGATGTCGCCAACTATTGTGGTGAAAGATGGCAAAACCTGGCTGGTTACAGGTAGCCCGGGCGGTAGCCGAATCATCACTACTGTGCTGCAAATGGTGATGAATACCATCGATTATGGAATGAACGTCGCTGAAGCAACTAATGCACCACGTTTCCATCATCAATGGTTGCCTGATGAGTTAAGAGTCGAAAAAGGCTTTAGCCCGGATACACTTAAGCTGCTGAAAGATAAAGGGCAGAACGTCCAGGTGAAAGAGGCGATGGGCAGTACGCAAAGTATTATGGTTGGGCCAGATGGCTCGCTATATGGCGCTTCTGACCCGCGTTCGGTTGATGATCTCGCCGCTGGTTATTAATCAATAACACCACTCCTCCCGCTGGGGAGTGGTGTTTTCACAGACTATTCCTTTCATTACTCATCTCGGCGCTGATAACTCCAGTTGTCTCAAAAAGTTTAATCTTTCGGGAGGATTCGGAGACTTGTTCTTTTGTAGTTTGGTGACATCAGATACTGGAAAAGTTGAGGTAATGATGATCAACCGACGTAATTTCCTGCTGGGAAGTAGTGTGGTTTCAGGCGTGGCGTTGATGGGGTTGTTACCATCGCTGTTTTCCCGCAAAGCTGTTGCGCAGGCACTGGCTGAAAAATTTGAATTCACGCTAACAGATGCCCAGTGGCATCAACGCTTAAGTGACGCGCAATTTTATATTTTGCGCGAAGCGGGCACCGAGCGGCCCTATACCAGCCCATTGAATGATGAGCACCGCAAGGGTGAATTTTCCTGCGCCGGATGCAAGCTTCCCCTTTTTTCTTCAGAGACTAAATTCGACAGCCATACAGGTTGGCCGAGTTTCTGGCAGCCTTTACCCAATGCAGCACTCACCAGCCGGGATATTTCGTTGGGTATGGTGCGCGACGAAGTGCACTGCCGCCGCTGCGGTGGGCATCTCGGGCATGTATTTGATGATGGCCCAAAACCCACGGGCTTGCGCTACTGCATGAATGGGTTGGCGATGATATTTACTCCAAAAGCGGTTTAAGTCAGGCATAACCTGTAAGTGAGTCTCTCCATGAAAATTAACCGAAAAAGTATTCTGTCTCTGCGTAATTACAGCTTAATTGTGGGCCTGGTGGCGGTATCCGCGTTTGCCTTTCAGAGCAGTGCCTGGTCGATGGGAGGAGCTGAACCCGCTGTGGTTATTCCCGCGCCTGCACGCGATGAAGCACCTGGCTCATCACACAGCGAAACTGCGTTGTTCTCTGGTGGCTGCTTCTGGGGAATTCAGGGTGTATTCCAGCACGTTAAAGGTGTGACTAACGCAGTATCTGGCTATGCTGGTGGCGATGCGCAGACCGCGAATTACGATCAGGTTAGTAATGGCGATACGGGCCATGCGGAAACTGTCCAGGTCACTTACGACCCAACTCAGGTGACGTACGGTGAATTGCTGCATATCTTCTTTTCTGTTGGCCATAATCCAACCGAACTAAATAGACAAGGTCCGGATACCGGAACGCAATATCGTTCAGCTGTGTTTCCGATGAATGCGCAGCAGTCCGAAGTGGTGAAAGCGTATATCGCACAACTGAATGGCAGCCATAGTTACAGCAAGCCGATAGTGACGAAAGTGGAAAGTAATGGGCATTTTTATCCGGCGGAGGCTTACCATCAAAACTTCTTAAACGACAATCCGAATCACCCGTACATTGTGGTGAATGATTTGCCGAAAATTAAAGAATTGCAGCAGTACTTTCCACACAACTACCGTGAGCAGGCTGTACTGGTAAAAGAATAAATTAAGCGGGGGAGGTGAACTCCCCCGTGGCCTTTACTGCATGTTCACTTTGTGGCGCGCCATATAATACGCATCCACATACTGCCCATCACGTAACGCGAAGTTTTTGCCTGTGCCTTCAATCTCAAAGCCGAATTTGCGGTAAACCGAGAGTGCAGGTGCATTATCAACAAACACTGTCAGCTCAATACGGTCGATACGCAGCCAGTTATCACACAGGTCGGTCATCGCGGCCATAAGCGCGCTGGCAACGCCTCTGCCTTGATAGTTGCTATCTACGCCCATACCAAATGTCGCGACGTGGCTGCGTCGCGCAGACTGCTCAACCATCAACATAAGCTGGCCAACAACTTTGCCATCAATACATGCGACCAGGTTACGGCTGCCTGGCTTCAGGTCGGCCATCCGATCGATGAACAGTTTTAGCGGAGGATGAGGAATATGTAGCGTGTCACGGTATAGCGCAGGCTGGGCATAAATTTGCTGCAGGGATTCTAAATCTCCGATTTCCGCGTGACGAACTACGATTTCACTCATTCCTTTTATCCTCAATTGGTTAGGTAACCCCTTCAACATTATTGACTTTTTAATTTTCGTCAACTGCCAATTTTTTCTAAAAAAAGTAGACAAGTGCGAATGATAATGATTATTATTGCCATGCGTTCAGGGGAGACCCCTACGGAGACATCCTGAAAGCACGACATTGCTCACATTGCTTCCAGTATTACTTTAGCCAGCTCTGCTGGCTTTTTTTGCCCTGCTTATTTGAAGCTGTAGCTGTGTTGGCTGCACTCACTCACCCGAATCACTTACATAAGTAAGCTCATCGGGATTCGTTCCCTTGCCGCCTTGCTACAACTCCAACTAATTTGGGCAAAACCTTCGATCTTTATTATAAAAACATTGTTTTCGTAGGACGGCTTAGCGCCGCGACATCCGCCAAATACTCAAGTATGGTAATTGCAATTCAAAGTCAAAAAGGACGAAGCAATGACCCTACACTGCGCTTTTATAGGTTTTGGCAAAAGTACCACGCGTTACCACCTCCCTTACGTTCTGGTCCGCAAAGATAAATTCCACGTTGCCCATATTTTCCGCCGCAATGAAAAGCCGGATATCGAGCAGCAGCCGGAATATAACCACATTCATTTCACCAGCGATCTGGACGAAGTGCTGAACGACCCGCAGGTCAAGCTGGTGGTGGTTTGCACCCACGCGGATAGCCACTTTGATTACGCGAAACGCGCGCTGGAAGCAGGCAAAAATGTGCTGGTGGAAAAACCGTTTACCCCAACACTTGCTGAAGCCAAAGAGTTGTTCGAACTGGCGAAAGCCAAAGGGCTGACCGTCACGCCTTACCAGAATCGCCGTTTTGACTCCTGTTTCCTGACGATGAAAAAAGCCATCGAAAGCGGAAAACTTGGCGATATCGTTGAAATTGAAAGTCACTTTGATATGTATCGCCCGGTTGCGGAAACTAAACCAGGGCTGCCGGCAGATGGTGCGTTCTATGGCCTCGGTGTGCATACCATGGACCAAATCATCTCGCTGTTTGGCCGCCCCGATCACGTTGCCTACGATATTCGTAGCGTGCGTAATAAAGCCAACCCGGACGATACCTTTGAAGCGCAGCTTTTCTATGGCGATATGAAAGCCATCGTCAAAACCAGCCATTTAGTCAAAATCGATTACCCGAAATTCCTGGTGCACGGCACCAAAGGCTCGTTCATTAAGTACGGTATCGACCAGCAAGAAACCAGCCTTAAAGCGTACATCATGCCGGGCGAACCGGGCTTTGCGGCAGACAGCAGCGTAGGCGTGCTTGAATATGTCAACGCCGCGGGTGAAACCGTACGCGAAGAGCTGAAACCGGAAGCGGGAGAATACGGGCGTGTATACGACGCGCTGTACGAAACCATTGTTAACGGCAAGCCAAATTACGTCAGAGAAATTGAAGCATTAACCAACCTTGAGATCCTCGAACGTGGTTTCGAGCAAGCTGCACCTTCTACTGTGACCCTCGCTTAACCAGAAATTTAACGCCTCTGACTCATTCACTTTTTTTGAACAGAGGCGTCAATTTTCACCCTCTATGATCATTTCCGATTCGGGTCCACACTTAGCCCATCAAACGAATTGCGGAGAAATGAAGATGATCTTTTTAAGAAAAGCTGAAGAACGTGGTCATGCGAATCATGGTTGGTTGGATAGCTGGCACACCTTCTCATTCGCTAACTATTACGATGCCAATTTCATGGGTTTCTCGGCATTACGTGTGATTAACGAAGACGTAGTGGACGCTGGAGAAGGATTCGGTACCCATCCGCACAAGGACATGGAAATCCTGACCTATGTGCTGGAAGGCGCGGTTGCACACCGGGACAGCATGGGGAATGAAGAGAAGGTTCCTGCGGGTGAGTTCCAGATTATGAGCGCCGGCACCGGGATTACTCACTCCGAGTACAACCCAAGCAAAACTGAGCGCCTGCGTTTGTACCAAATCTGGATCATTCCAGACAAAACTGGCATCACGCCGCGTTACGACCAACGTCGCTTCGATGCACCGCAAGGCCGCCAACTGGTGCTTTCACCGGATGCACGTGAGGGTTCCTTGCTGGTGAATCAGGATATGGAACTGTCGCGTTGGGCGCTGGCGAAAGACGAACAATCTGTTTATCAGATTCCGGCTGAACGCCGTATCTGGATTCAGGTCGTGAAAGGTGATGTGTCGATTAATGGCACTCAGGCCAAAACCAGCGATGCTATCGCCGTGTGGGATGAACAAGCGATTTCGATTCATGCCAATAGTGAAAGTGAGATTCTTTTGTTCGATTTACCTCCAGTCTAATACCCGTCATCCTTCAGGTTGCAGCGGTGTTGGCTACGTAAATTCGCCCCAGTCACTTACTTTAGTAAGCTCCCGGGGACTTATTTCCTTGCCGCCTTGCTGCACCCCGAATGATTTTGGGTATTTAAATGCATAATTACCGGTCACAACCTTCCTCGGAAACAGGGGAAGGTTGTGCTTTGTCCGTGCTAAACTTCGTTGTCGATAGTTAACCCGCACAGCAGGACAATGAAAAAGAAAAGACCGGTATTACAGGACGTTGCAGACCGCGTTGGCATAACCAAAATGACGGTCAGTCGCTTTTTGCGTAACCCTGACCAGGTTTCCGCTGCGTTACAGGTAAAAATTGCCGCAGCCCTTGATGAACTTGGCTATATTCCGAACCGCGCACCAGACATCCTCTCCAATTCTACCAGTCGCGCAATCGGCGTGTTGTTGCCTTCGCTTACCAACCAGGTTTTCGCTGAAGTGCTTCGTGGTATTGAAAACGTTGTCGATGCTTACGGCTACCAGACCATGCTTGCTCACTACGGCTACAAACCGGAGTTGGAAGAAGAGCGTCTGGAATCAATGCTTTCCTGGAATATCGACGGTCTTATCCTTACCGAGCGTACCCATACTCCGCGCACCTTAAAAATGATTGAAGTGGCGGGTATCCCAGTTGTTGAATTGATGGACAGCATTTCGCCGTGCCTGGATATTGCCGTAGGGTTTGATAACTTCGAAGCAGCACGCCAGATGACTGCCGCCATTATTGCGCGTGGCCACCGCCATGTAGCGTATCTCGGTGCACGTCTTGATGAACGTACTGTGATTAAGAAAAAAGGCTATGAGCAGGCGATGAACGATGCCGGCCTTGTGCCATATAGTGTAATGGTCGAAAACTCCTCCTCATATTCCACCGGTATTGAATTGTTCCGTCAGGCCAGGCGTGAATATCCGCAGCTCGACAGCATCTTCTGTACTAACGATGACTTAGCCATCGGTGCGGCATTTGAATGCCAGCGTCAGGGCTTGAGTATTCCAAAAGATATGGCGATTGCCGGTTTCCACGGCCACGATATTGGGCAGGTAATGGAACCGCGTCTTGCCAGCGTACTGACGCCGCGTGAACGTATGGGGCGTATTGGTGCTGAGCGTTTGCTGGCGCGGATACGTGGCGAAACTGTTACGCCGCAGATGTTAGATTTAGGTTTTACTCTCTCTCCCGGCGGTTCAATTTAATTCCCCCGTCATACTTCAAGGTGCAGGTGTGTTAGCTGCACCCGCGCGCCCCAGTCACATAGTTATCTATGTTCCTGGGGACTTACGGCCTTCCTGCACCTCGAATTATTTAGGGGGAATGGCAGTATTTTTTGATTTGGTTCACAATTATACGCTTTGCAAGCTAATGGTTATTGCTTATTGCGCAATCAGCTTAGACAATGTTACCGATAACAGTTACCCGTAACAGTTTTAATATTCCCAAAATAATTCGAGTTGCATCGCGGCGGCAAGAGAAGGAGTTCCGATGAACTTAGTAAACTAAGTGATTCGGACGAGTGAACGCAGCCAACAAAGAGGTAGCTTGAAGAATGAAGGGTATAACAGTCGGAGCTACGCTATGAGCACTACCAACCATGACCACCATATCTACGTCCTGATGGGCGTTTCTGGCAGCGGTAAATCTGCTGTTGCAAGTGAAGTAGCACATCAACTCAAAGCCGCGTTCCTTGACGGTGACTTCCTTCATCCTCGCTGCAATATCATGAAAATGGCATCCGGTGAGCCGCTCAACGATGAAGACCGCAAACCATGGCTGCAAGCGTTAAATGACGCGGCTTTCGCCATGCAACGCACCAATAAAGTCTCCCTCATTGTTTGCTCCGCACTGAAAAAGGTTTATCGCGACCAATTGCGCGACGGTAACCCAAATCTCTCTTTCATCTACATGAAAGGGGATTTTGAAGTCATTGAAAACCGTCTGAAAGCACGTAAAGGTCACTTCTTCAAAACTCAGATGTTGGTCACTCAGTTTGAAACGCTGGAAGAACCAAAAGCTGATGAACCTGATGTTCTGGTGGTGGATATTGACCAAACGCTGGAAGGCGTGGTGGCCAGCACTATTGATGTGATTAATGAAGGCAGTGCGCAGTGAGTACATTAACACTTGTTTTAACAGCAGTAGGTTCGGTTTTACTGCTGCTGTTTTTAGTGATGAAGGCTCGTATGCATGCCTTCGTCGCTTTGATGGTGGTTTCAATTGGTGCAGGGATATTTTCCGGGATGCCGCTCGATAAAATCGCGGCAACCATGGAAAAAGGCATGGGTGGCACACTTGGATTTCTGGCCATCGTCGTCGCACTCGGTGCGATGTTTGGCAAGATTCTTCATGAAACAGGTGCCGTAGACCAGATAGCCGTCAAAATGCTGAAGGCTTTTGGCAAGAGTCGCGCACATTACGCGATTGGCCTCGCGGGTTTGATTTGTGCGCTACCGTTGTTCTTCGAAGTTGCCATTGTTCTGCTGATTAGCGTGGCGTTTTCTATGGCCCGTCATACCGGAACAAACCTGGTCAAATTAGTTATTCCTCTGTTCGCAGGTGTCGCCGCTGCCGCAGCGTTTCTGCTGCCAGGGCCTGCGCCAATGCTGCTCGCCTCCCAGATGCACGCCGACTTTGGCTGGATGATTCTGCTAGGCCTGTGCGCCGCCATTCCAAGTATGATTATCGCCGGGCCGTTGTTTGGTAACTTCATCAGTAAATACGTCGAACTGCATATTCCTGACGACATCACCGAACCGCATCTGGGCGAAGGCAAACTGCCATCGTTCGGCTTCAGCCTGTCGCTTATTCTGCTGCCGCTGGTGCTGGTTGGCATGAAAACCATTGCTGCACGTTTCGTCGAACAGGGTTCCACGCTGTACGAATGGCTTGAGTTTATTGGTCATCCGTTCACCGCGATTCTGGTGGCGTGTCTGGTGGCTATTTATGGCCTGGCATATCGTCAGGGAATGGCGAAAGAAAAGGTCATGGAAATCTGCGGCCACGCGCTGCAACCGGCTGGCATTATCTTGCTGGTTATCGGTGCGGGCGGGGTGTTTAAACAAGTGCTGGTGGATTCTGGCGTTGGCCCTGCACTGGGCGAAGCACTGACGGGTTTAGGTTTGCCCATTGCTTTAACCTGTTTTGTGCTGGCTGCTGCGGTTCGCATTATTCAGGGTTCAGCAACGGTTGCTTGCCTGACCGCCGTTGGTCTTGTGATGCCGGTTATTGAGCAGCTGAACTATAACGGCGCACAAATGGCTGCTTTGTCGATTTGTATCGCGGGTGGTTCTATTGTTGTGAGCCACGTTAACGACGCTGGTTTCTGGTTGTTTGGTAAATTCACTGGTGCAACCGAAGGGCAAACCCTGAAGACCTGGACCATGATGGAAACCATCCTCGGCACCACGGGTGCGGTTGTTGGGATGATTGCGTTCTCGCTGCTGTCTTAAGCATTCGAGGTGGATATCGCTAACGCTAATCCACCCAACAACTGTTTTCCGTAGGTCGGATTAGCGCAGCGACATCCGACATTTACTGGGCGGGCACATCACCGCCCAGCAAAATATCTCTATGACATCAACGGCAAAAGCTGCTGATAAATCTGGCTAAACACTTTACGGCGAGTTTTGTAACGCTCATGGCGTGCCATATCTGGCTTGTGTTGCTGCTCAAGCGGTAACTGCGCAAGCATTGATTGCAAAGGTTTATCTGGTGACATGGCGATTTGAGCCAGACGCGCCGCACCCAACGCTGGGCCAACATCACCTCCCGTACGGTAATCCAGCGTTTGCCCACTAATATCTGCCAGCATTTGCCTCCAGTACGGGCTACGCGCACCGCCTCCGATTAGCGTCACGCTTTGTGGTGTCACTCCACAGGAATGCACCACGTCCATACCTTCAGCCAGCGCATAACCCACCCCCTCAAGCACTGCACGAGCCAACTCTGCCGGGCCATGTTGATGTGTCAGGCCAAAGAAAACCCCTTTTGCCTGAGGATTGTTATGCGGAGTACGCTCGCCGGAAAGATACGGCAGGAACCACACATCGCCTGCTTCCTCATTCGCTTTTTCAGCAGCTGCCAGTAATGCTGGAACGGTATCTAACCCGGTGAGTTTTGCAGCCCAGTCAAGGCAGGATGCGGCGCTTAGCATCACGGACATCAAGTGCCAGCGGTTTGGCAGCGCGTGGCAGAAACTGTGTACGGCGCTTTCAGGCTTACTGCGAAAGCCATCGCTAACGGCAAAGTAAACGCCAGATGTGCCCAGCGACAACATTGTCTGGCCGACATCCATCATGCCTACGCCAACAGCCCCTGCGGCGTTATCCCCACCGCCTGCAACAACTGGCACGGCGGACATATTCCAGGCCTTAGCCACGTCTTCTTTCAGCTTGCCGGTGATTTCACTGCCTTCGAATAATTCAGGCATTTGCTGGCGGCTCAGCTGGCAGGCGTCGAGCATTTTGTCGTTCCAGTCGCGCTTCGCGACATCCAGCCACATGGTGCCTGCCGCATCGGACATATCGCTGGCGAACACACCGGTCATGCGCAAACGCAGGTAATCTTTCGGTAACAGGACTTTATCTATTTGCGCGAAAACCTCAGGCTCATGGCGTTGAACCCATAGCAGCTTCGGCGCAGTAAAACCTGGCATCATCAGGTTGCCGGTAATCTTGCGAGATTCTGGTACGGCGGCTTCCAGCAGCGCACATTCTTCACCGCAGCGGCCATCGTTCCACAAAATCGCCGGGCGTAAAACGTTCTGCTGTTTATCAAGCAGGGTTGCGCCATGCATTTGCCCGGCAATCCCCAGCGCTTTCACGCCCTGAAGAGAATGCTGCTCGCCAAGTGCTTTCATTGCTCTGTCTGTCGCTTGCCACCAGTGCTCTGGATCTTGCTCAGACCACAACGGGTGGGGGCGTGAAACAGTCAGTGTTTCAGTGCGTGATGCCAACACCTCGCCTTGCTCGTCCAACAAAATCGCTTTAACACCCGATGTTCCGAGATCGATTCCTATGTACATACCGACTCCTACTTATATGCCCGTCATACTTCAAGTTTCAGGGGTGAGATCCTTTGCCGCGTTACTCGGCAGAGCCTCGCCCCGTTGGGGCCAGCGCAAGCACTGTTCAAAATGCTGAAGCCTTTTGTCCTGCAACTCGAGTTATTTAGGGCATTCGCTACAGGTTGCACTTCATGACTACGGCTTAAATTTATTTATCAAAAAGATAATGATTCACCAGGTTTTCCAGTAGCTCCTGATGCCCGCTTTGATGCTGCGGTGCCAGGTTATGCTGCTCAGCGTACTGTGCAATCTGCGCAAGAGACATTTGTCCTTTCAGAATTTGCTGGCCCAGTTCACCATTCCAACCGGCATAACGCTTCGCAACGCGTTTATCCAGTTCACCGTCTTCAATCATACGAGCCGCAATTTTCAGCGATAGTGCCATCACATCCATGGCCCCAATATGACCATAGAACAGATCGTATTTATCAGTGCTTTGGCGGCGCACTTTGGCATCAAAGTTCAGGCCGCCCGTGGTGAAACCACCTGCTTTCAGGATTTCGTACATCACTAATGAGTTTTCTTCCACGCTATTTGGGAACTGGTCGGTATCCCAGCCCAATTGCGGGTCGCCACGGTTGGCATCAACCGAACCAAAGATGCCCAGGGCAATAGCACTGGCGATTTCGTGATGGAACGAGTGACCCGCAAGTGTTGCGTGGTTTGCTTCGATATTTACTTTGATCTCTTTTTCCAGACCAAATTGTTTCAGGAAACCATAAACCGTGGCGACATCGTAATCGTACTGATGCTTCGTTGGTTCTTGTGGTTTTGGTTCGATAAGCAACGTGCCACGGAAACCAATTTTGTGTTTGTGCTCAACGACCATTTGCAAGAAGCGGCCAATTTGCTCGCGTTCTTGACGCAAATCGGTATTAAGCAGGGATTCGTAGCCTTCACGACCACCCCAAAGCACATAGTTTTCACCGCCCAGTTTGTGAGTGGCGTTCATCGCGGTCACCACTTGCGTGGCGGCCCAGGAAAACACTTCCGGATCCGGGTTGGTTGCCGCACCCGCACCAAAGCGTGGATTGGTGAAGCAGTTAGCGGTACCCCACAGCAATTTCACACCGCTTTCTTGCTGCTTTTGCGCCAGCACGTCGGTCATTTGTGCGAAGTTGTTCAGATACTCTTTCAGTGACGCGCCTTCTGGCGATACGTCCACATCATGGAAGCAGTAATACGGCACATTCAGTTTGTGGAAGAATTCAAACGCCACATCCGCTTTCAGTTTTGCCAGGCCTAATGCATCGCCTGCTTGTTGCCATGGACGTTCAAAGGAACCGGCACCAAACATGTCGGCACCGTTCCAGCAGAAGTTATGCCAGTAACAGGCGGCAAAACGCAGGTGCTCTTCCATGCGTTTACCCAGAACAATTTCGTCCGGATTGTAGTGGCGGAAGGCCAGAGGGTTAGTGGATTTAGTACCTTCAAAACGTACACGTTCAAGTTGGTCGAAATAGGCTTGCATAATTGACTCCGTAATCATAATCAAGAGGGGGGCGGCAAGTAAGAGATTCTGTAACTATCCTGTATTTTCCTCCGACGTTGCTCAATTACGTTATTTCACACTGCGATTAAGAGAATGCTCAAACGTGCGCCATCTCGCAAAAAATGATGAAAATAAACCAAAAAACAACTCGAGCATTATTCCAGTAAATATCGCAATGAAATGGATTTCTAAATTAAAGTACGATCGCCATCATAAATTAACAATTAAACAAAAAAACGTAATGAGAAGATAAAAATCTGTAATTGCTGGATTGCCATTCACAGACAACAATTGCCCGGTCGATAGATGTTAATAATATTTAATCCGATTTATCTCACCCTACAGGTATAACAAAATGAAGATTAAGAACCTTTTACTAACGTTGTGTGCCTCGCTCGTCCTTACCAGCATCAGCGGTATCGCTAAAGAAGTTAAAATCGGTATGGCAATCGATGATTTACGTCTTGAACGCTGGCAGAAAGACCGCGATATTTTTGTTAAAAAAGCCGAATCGTTGGGCGCGAAAGTCTTTGTACAATCCGCTAATGGCAACGAAGAAACGCAAATGTCGCAAATCGAAAACATGATTAACCGTGGCGTAGATGTGTTGGTCATTATCCCTTACAACGGCCAGGTTTTAAGTAATGTGATTGCCGAAGCAAAAAGAGAAGGGATAAAAGTATTAGCTTATGATCGCATGATTAATAATGCCGACATTGACTATTATATCTCTTTCGATAATGAAAAAGTCGGCGAATTGCAGGCGCAAAGTATTGTTAATAAAGTGCCTTCTGGTAATTATTTTTTAATGGGTGGCTCGCCTGTTGATAATAATGCAAAACTGTTCCGCGCCGGGCAGATGAAAGTATTAAAACCTTATATTGATAGTGGGAAAATAAAGGTTGTCGGCGACCAATGGGCTGATGGTTGGCTGCCTGAGAATGCATTGAAAATTATGGAAAATGCCCTCACCGCCAATAACAACAAAATTGATGCAGTTGTGGCATCAAATGATGCCACTGCGGGTGGTGCAATACAGGCGTTAAGTGCGCAGGGTCTGGCTGGCAAAGTGGCGATTTCCGGGCAGGATGCTGATCTTGCCGGGGTGAAGCGCATTATTGCCGGTACGCAAACCATGACGGTCTATAAGCCCATCACCAAATTGGCAAATACCGCCGCTGAAATTGCCGTGGAATTAGGAGAAGGCAAACAACCTGCATCTGATGCTGTATTGAATAATGGCATTAAAGATGTTCCCTCGCGTCTACTGACACCTATCGAAGTCGATAAAGCCAATATCGATAGCACCGTTGTGGCAGACGGTTTCCACAAGAAGAACGAGCTATAACCCACTCCGCCCGTGTTTTTTGCGCGGGCGATACCTTTAAAGCAGGTAAGGAGGGGTCATGCCTTGTTTACTGGAAATGAAAAATATCACCAAAGCTTTCGGCGTTGTGAAAGCAGTGGATAACGTCAGCCTGGCGGTGGATGCCGGTGAAGTGATGTCCCTTTGTGGTGAAAACGGCTCTGGTAAATCCACGCTGATGAAAGTGCTGTGCGGTATCTATCCCTACGGCAGTTACGAAGGTGACATATGGTTCGCCGGTGAAAAACTTCAGGCGAGCCATATCCGCGATACCGAACGCAAAGGTATTGCGATTATTCACCAGGAGCTGGCTCTGGTTAAACACTTAACAGTACTCGAGAATATTTTCCTCGGTGCTGAGCTTTCACAATATGGCGTGCTGGATTACGACAGCATGACGCTGCGCTGCCAAAAATTGCTGGCGCAGGTGAGCCTGAATATTTCCCCGGATACGCGCGTCGGTTCGCTGGGGCTTGGGCAGCAGCAATTGGTCGAAATTGCCAAAGCGCTTAATAAACAAGTGCGCTTACTCATTCTGGATGAGCCTACGGCATCACTAACTGAGCAAGAAACTGGGGTGCTACTAGCAATTATTCGTGATCTACAGGCTCATGGTATTGCCTGTATTTACATCTCCCACAAACTCAATGAAGTGAAAGCTATTTCCGACACCATTTGCGTTATCCGCGATGGGCAGCCGATTGGTACACGGGATGCGGCATTGATGCGTGAAGAAGACATCATCACCATGATGGTGGGGCGCGAGCTTACGGCGCTTTATCCTAATGAACCGCATCAGACTGGTGAAGAAGTGCTGCGCGTTGAGCACCTCACTGCCTGGCACCCGGTCAATCGGCATATCAAGCGAGTCAATGACATTTCGTTTTCACTGCATAAAGGTGAAATTCTTGGGATAGCAGGCTTGGTCGGCGCAGGGCGTACCGAAGCTGTGCAGTGTCTGTTTGGCGTCTGGCCGGGCAAGTATGAAGGTCGTATTTTCATTGATAATCAACCGGTCACTATCGGCAATTGCCAGCAGGCGATAGCTCACGGCATTGCGATGGTGCCAGAAGACCGCAAAAAAGATGGCATCGTGCCGGTCATGGCTGTTGGGCAAAACATCACACTTGCCGCATTAAGCCAGTTTTCTGGCGCGTTAACTCACCTGGATGACGCTGCCGAACAAAACTGCATTCTGCAATCGATTGGGCGACTGAAAGTTAAAACGTCATCACCAGAATTGGCAATCGGTCGCCTGAGTGGTGGCAACCAGCAAAAAGCCATTCTTGCGCGTTGCCTGCTTCTCAATCCACGCATTTTGATTCTCGACGAACCCACGCGTGGCATTGATATCGGCGCGAAATACGAAATCTACAAACTTATTAATCAGCTGGTTCAGCAAGGTATTGCGGTCATTGTTATCTCATCGGAATTGCCGGAAGTGCTCGGCCTGAGTGACAGAGTGCTGGTGATGCATGAGGGGCGAATCAAAGCCAATCTGATTAATAATAACCTGACCCAGGAGCAGGTTATGGAAGCTGCACTGAGGAGCGAAAAGCATGTCGAAAAGTAATCCGTCTGAAATGAAACTCACGGCACCTGCGGCATCACCTTTTGCCGGGCTGCGGGCACTTAATCTCCAGGTTTTTGTCATGATCGCGGCGATCGTGGTGATTATGCTGTTCTTTACCTGGACCACCGAAGGCGCTTATCTCAGTGCCAGAAATATCTCCAATTTGTTACGCCAAACCGCGATCACCGGGATTCTGGCGGTCGGCATGGTGTTCGTCATCATTTCGGCAGAAATCGATCTGTCTGTTGGCTCGATGATGGGTCTGCTGGGCGGAGTGGCCGCCATTTTTGATGTCTGGCTGGGCTGGCCTTTACCGCTCACGATTGCCGTAACGCTGGTTCTTGGCCTCGTTTTAGGTGCGTGGAACGGTTGGTGGGTGGCGTATCGCAAAGTGCCGTCATTTATCGTGACGCTTGCCGGGATGCTGGCGTTTCGCGGTGTGCTGATTGGTATTACTAATGGCACCACCGTGTCGCCAACCAGTGCGGCGATGTCGCAAATCGGGCAAAGTTACCTGCCAGATGGTATTGGCTTTGGTATTGGCACTTTAGGGCTGGTGATTTTTGTTGCCTGGCAATGGCGGATGCGCACTCGACGCCAGGCTCTGGGGCTGGAAACACCCGCCTCCACAGGTGTCGTAGGGCGACAAGCCATCACAGCAGTTATCGTGTTGGGGGCTATCTGGCTACTCAATGATTACCGTGGCGTACCTACACCTGTGCTGATCCTCACGTTATTACTGCTAGCGGGAATGTTTATGGCGACTCGCACAGCGTTTGGCAGACGTATTTACGCGATTGGCGGCAATATCGAGGCGGCGCGGCTATCGGGTATAAATGTGGAGCGCACCAAGCTTGCGGTGTTTGCCATAAACGGTTTGATGGTGGCGATTGCCGGGTTAATTCTCAGCTCGCGATTGGGGGCTGGCTCTCCGTCTGCCGGGAACATTGCTGAACTGGATGCCATTGCAGCATGTGTCATTGGCGGTACGAGTCTTGCTGGCGGTGTGGGAAGCGTTGCTGGGGCGGTGATGGGGGCATTTATCATGGCTTCGCTGGATAACGGCATGAGCATGATGGATGTCCCTACGTTTTGGCAATACATCGTAAAAGGTGCCATTTTATTGCTGGCTGTGTGGATGGATTCAGCAACAAAACGCAAAGCGTAAGTGTGCAAATGTTCACAATGCCGGGGCGATGTTTCCCGGCATTGTTGCAATTGTGGTATTGAGTTTAATGTTTTGTTATCAGGGAATAAAAGCATGTTTGAGAAACGTCATCGCATTACGTTGTTATTCAATGCCAACAAAGCCTACGACCGCCAGGTAGTGGAGGGAGTTGGAGAATATTTGCAGGCGTCTCAATCTGAGTGGGACATTTTTATTGAAGAAGATTTTCGTGCCCGCATCGACAACATCAAAGAGTGGCTAGGCGACGGCGTGATTGCCGATTTTGATGATACTGAAATCCAGCGTTTATTAGATGGGGAGGATGTTCCGATTGTTGGTGTAGGAGGGTCCTACCATTTACCAGAACACTATCCACCCGTACATTACATTGCTACCGACAACCATGCCCTGGTGGAAAGTGCATTTTTGCATCTAAAAGAGAAGGGCGTTCAACGTTTCGCCTTCTATGGTTTGCCGAACTCCAGTGGCAAGCGTTGGGCAATGGAGCGTGAGTACGCTTTTAACCAACTTGTGGCAAAAGAAAAATACCGGGGTGTGGTTTATCAGGGTATAGAAACGGCCCCCGAGAATTGGCAGCATGCGCAAAACCGCCTGGCGGATTGGGTGCAAACACTCCCTCCGCAAACGGGGATTATTGCCGTGACGGATGCACGTGCACGTCACCTGCTGCAAGTTTGCGAACATCTGCATATCCCTGTGCCGGAGAAGCTCTGTGTGATTGGGATAGATAACGAAGAACTAACGCGTTACCTATCGCGCGTGGCGCTCTCATCGGTTGCGCAGGGGACAAGGCAGATGGGCTACCAGGCCGCAAAGTTGTTGCATCGTTTGATGGACAATGAACCACTTGCTTTACAACGCATTCTGGTGCCGCCGGTGCGTGTGGTTGAACGCCGTTCAACGGATTACCGTTCTTTGCATGATCCCGCAGTGATTCAGGCAATGCACTACATCCGAAACCATGCCTGTAAAGGTATCAAAGTTGAGCAAGTTTTGGATGCTGTAGGGATCTCGCGTTCGAATCTCGAGAAGCGGTTTAAAGAAGAAGTTGGTGAGACGATTCATACAATAATTCACACCGAAAAGTTAGAAAAAGCGCGCAGTTTGCTGGTGTCTACGTCTTTGTCTATCAATGAAATATCGCAAATGTGCGGTTACCCATCACTGCAATATTTCTATTCGGTATTTAAAAAAGAGTATGACTCAACGCCGAAAGATCATCGTGAAAGGCATAGTGAAATATTGGTTTAGTGAATGAGTTAAGCAAAAAAAACGCCTTCGAATTGAAGGCGTGAATTATTACTTATTATTAACATTCTATTTTTTTAATTAGTTCGGTGCCATAAAGCGCTGATTGGTTTGGTACATCGCAAATAGGTAATTGTTATAGCTACTACCTTTTGTAGAATACCCTTTCAGCTTATGAATCATATTGCTGGCAGTCACTTCCTGATCCGCTTTACGCAATTGCGCACGTGATTTACGGAAGGAATTATAGGCCGGATGCGTGTTCAAATTTGTTACGTAAGCGTTAACGCCTTCTTTAACTGAATCGTAATGCAAATAGCCTTTAACTTTACCTGGTTCGCTGTTGCAATGGCGCTTGCTGCACTTCATACCAAACAAGTTGTTATTGCTACGGGCAAGTTTAGACGTACCCCAGCCGCTTTCAGCTGCAGCCATCGTTGCCACCATGTTGGTAGGAATGATGTCGACTTTTTCCATCAGCGTATTCCACGGCACACGCTTAGTATTACCATTCCACGCAATTTTGTAGCGCTGGGTAATTCCTTTCAAGCGAGTACGCTCTGATGGTGACCAGCGTTTTTCATACTGCTTAGAAACCAACCAGTTACGGTCTGCAGTAATCGCTGCATTTTGACTAGTAATATATGGCATGACCGTCCGGAGAAACGCTTTTTTTCTAGGTGTTCCGGAAGGGTATTTTCGCAAGTCAGGGAGCGATGCAATTTCACTATTGCGAGAATACTCTTTTTTACTACTTACCAATTTCTTACTGTGTGTCGTTGTGCTTTTGGTCTTAACTATGTGGGCTTTATGCGATTTTGGCTCATGTTTACTTGCTAATACCCCAGTTGAAAAACTGAAGGTGAGTAACATAAGTATCGCAGCCCCAAATCGTCGGAAATGGGTTGATATCATTAGATCTCCTGGTCGGATCGTTACGTTTCCAGTGCCTTATTTATAAAAGGTTTCGAATAAAGTAAACGCGGATACTAACAAATTTAGACCTTCTGAGCACCAAAATAAATAATCCGATTCTTAATTGATGTCACGTACGATCTTCTTATGACGGTAAAAAGTATCGTAATATGCGATGGTTATCCCATATTTGAGCAAACTGATAACCCCGTCACTCACCCTATTATCTCATCCCCAACTATCCATTTTGAGGATGAATTCAGTTAATTAAAACAGTGCCAAACTGAATAAAAGATAAACACGGGCTTAACCCTATGAAAAAATTACCTCTGCTATTTATCCTGTTCCCTGGACTGGTACAAGCCGCCTGGACAGCTCCCGGTTTACCTGCGTTTCAAGAGCAAAATCCAGGGCTATTTGTGAGCGAAGGTAAGCTTGCGAAAGGCATATTACCGCTCACTCTTAAATCAGATCAATCATGCTGGCAACCTGCGGAATCAATCAAACTTAACCAGGCGCTGTCGCTTAAACCTTGCGAAGGGGAAGCACCCGTCTGGCGTTTATTTCGTGAAGGAGAGTATCGGGTTCAAATTGATACGCGCAGCGGCACTCCTACGCTCATCCTGAGCGTCAATAGCGAGGCACAAGCCGCTCCTGTTGATGTTACCCGTCAGTGCCCTAAATGGGATGGTAAACCGCTCACAGTGGATGTCAGCAAAACCTTTGCTGAAGGTAGCGAGGTCCGCGATTTCTACAGCGGTGCTACAACAACGGTCAAACAAGGCCAGGTTACGCTGATGCCTGCGGCAAATAGCAACGGCCTGTTGCTTCTGGAATCAGCCTCTACCAAAGAGACTGCTCCGTTTAGCTGGCACAATGCCACGGTCTATTTTGTGCTGACTGACCGCTTTGAGAATGGGAATCCGAAAAACGATAACAGCTATGGCCGCCATAAAGATGGAATGCAAGAGATCGGCACGTTCCACGGTGGTGACCTGGCTGGACTAACCCAAAAACTCGATTATCTACAGCAACTGGGTGTGAACGCATTGTGGATAAGCTCGCCTCTCGAGCAAATTCACGGTTGGGTTGGTGGCGGCACAAAAGGGGATTTCCCACACTACGCCTACCATGGTTACTACACCATGGACTGGACAAAACTCGATGCCAATATGGGGACTGAGGACGAACTACGTACGCTGGTAGACGAAGCCCATAAACGCGGCATTCGAATTTTGTTCGACATCGTGATGAACCATACAGGTTATGCAACGCTTGCCGATATGCAGGAATACGATTTTGGTGCGCTGTATCTTAAAGGTGACGAGCTGACTAAAACCCTCGGCAAGCACTGGACAGACTGGAAACCAGGCCCTGGCCAGAGCTGGCACTCCTTTAATGATTACATCAACTTTGGTGATAAAACGGCCTGGCAAAACTGGTGGGGGAAAAACTGGATTCGCACCGATATTGGCAATTACGACTCCCCTGGATTTGACGACCTCACCATGTCGTTGGCCTTCCTGCCAGATTTAAAAACGGAATCCACACAACCGGCGGGCTTGCCGATCTTTTATCGCAATAAACCCGATACCAAAGCAAAAGAAATGGCGGGTGCAACGGTGCGAGATTATCTGACGCATTGGCTGAGCCAATGGGTGCGTGATTACGGCATCGACGGTTTCCGGGTGGATACGGCAAAGCATGTCGAAAAAGCCGGCTGGCAGCAGCTTAAAGAGCAATCTGTTACTGCACTGGCCGAATGGAAAAAAGCTAATCCAGATAAAAATCTGGATGATGCGCCGTTCTGGATGACGGGTGAGTCCTGGGGCCACGGCGTGATGCGGAGCGATTACTACAACAGCGGCTTTGACGCGATGATCAATTTTGATTATCAGGAACAAGCGTCGAAAGCGGTGGATTGCCTGGCAAACATCGATCTCACCTGGCAGCAGATGGCGACTAAATTGCAGGAGTTCAATGTTCTTAGCTACCTTTCCTCGCATGATACCCGCCTGTTCCGTGAAGGAGGGCAGCGTGCGGCAGAGTTGCTCTTGCTGGCTCCGGGTGCGGTGCAGATTTTCTATGGTGATGAGACTGAGCGCCCATTTGGCCCGACAGGTTCCGACCCGCTTCAGGGAACTCGTTCTGATATGAACTGGGGGCAAAATGTTGCCACTCTGTCGCACTGGCAGAAAATCAGCCAGTTCCGAGCCCGCCACCCGGCAATTGGCGCGGGTAAGCAGAATACACTGAGCATGAAGCAAGGGTACGGCTTTAGCCGTGAATCCGCAGATGACAAAGTGATGGTCGTTTGGGCGGGGGATCAATAACGAATGGCGCTTCGCTTACCCGGTCTACAAATGCACTTGTAGGCCGCAAAGCGAAGCGCAGTACTTAATGCTTTTTATCTTATCTAAAGCAGCATATTCCATGACTGCGACTATCCTTAATGCGTTTGCACCGCGTCTTCTCCGGCGTTATGGTTAGCCTCTTTTGATAGTCAAAGACCTCTACGTTATGACGTTTTCACTTTTCGGCGACAAATTTACCCGCCATGCAGGCATCACACGCCTGATGGAGGACCTTAACGACGGCCTACGCACACCTGGAGCTATTATGCTCGGTGGCGGTAATCCTGCCCAAATTCCTGCGATGAACGACTACTTCCAGGATTTACTGGCAGACATGCTGGCAAACGGGAAAATGACCGATGCACTATGCAACTACGACGGTCCGCAGGGGAAAAGTGAGTTACTTGGCGCGCTTGCAGAAATGCTGCGTACAGAATTAGGTTGGGATATTGCTCCACAGAATATTGCACTGACTAATGGTAGCCAAAGCGCATTTTTCTACTTGTTTAATCTGTTCGCGGGTCGTTATGCGGATGGCAGCACTAAAAAAGTCCTGTTCCCGCTCGCTCCGGAGTACATCGGTTATGCCGATTCAGGCCTTGAAGAAGACCTGTTTGTCTCTACGCGCCCAAATATCGAGCTGCTGCCAGAAGGCCAGTTTAAGTACCACGTAGATTTCGAACACCTACACATTGGCCCGGACACCGGCATGATTTGCGTGTCGCGCCCAACCAACCCGACGGGCAACGTCATTACCGATGAAGAGCTGATTAAACTCGACGCTCTGGCGCACCAGCATGGTATTCCACTGGTGATTGATAACGCGTATGGCGTGCCGTTCCCGGGCATTATTTTCACCGAGGCACGCCCGCTGTGGAATCCGAACATTATCCTTTGCATGAGCCTGTCGAAACTCGGCCTGCCGGGTAGCCGCTGCGGTATCATCATCGCCAATGAAAAAATCATCTCTGCGGTCAGTAATATGAACGGCATTATCAGCCTGGCTCCCGGTGGGGTTGGCCCGGCAATGGCCACTGAAATGATTAAGCGTAACGATTTGCTGCGCTTGTCTGAAACAGTGATCAAACCGTTCTATTACCAGCGTGTTCAGGACACGATCGCGACTATTCGTCGCTATTTATCGCCAGAACGCTGCCTGATCCACAAGCCAGAAGGGGCGATTTTCCTTTGGTTGTGGTTTAAAGACCTGCCGATTTCGACCGAGCTGCTTTATCAGCGCCTGAAAAAGCGCGGTGTATTGATGGTGCCGGGGGATTACTTCTTCCCAGGACTTGATAAGCCGTGGCCGCACACGCATCAGTGCATGCGCATGAACTATGTGCCGGAGCCGGAGAAAATCGAAGCGGGAGTGAAGATCCTTGCCGAAGAGATTGAACGCGCGTGGGCTGAAAGCGGTAATTGATTGAATTGTAACGGTGGATGTCGCTTGCGCTAATCCACCTTACAATGGTTTTCGTAGGTCGGATTAGCGTGAGCGACATCCGACATTATTCTGCAATTCTCTAGCGAACCACCAACGAATCGTATCCCTTCCAGCGGTAGTTCAGCATCGACACAATCCAGCAGCCAATAAACAGCCCAACCACGATAAAGCCCGCATTGCCGAGGTTTTCATTTAGCGCATCGACCCACTTCCACATGCCGGAGTGCAGGTTGAATTTATCCGCTAACAACCCTAACGCTTCCATGCCGCCAATAAACAGCGCCACCACAACGGATGTGCCCGTAATCGTCATGTTGTAATAGAGCTTGCGCTGCGGTTTGTTAAACGCCCAGCCATAAGCGCCAACCATAATCATATTGTCGAGCGTATCAATCAGCGCCATGCCGCTGGCAAACAGCGCTGGGAACACCAGAATCGACCATATCGACATCCCGCTGGATGCGCTGGCGGCAGAAATGCCCAATACGCCAATTTCTGTTGCGGTATCAAACCCTAAACCAAACAAAAAACCGACCAGATACATATGCCAGCTTTTGCTAATCAGCTTAAACGTGGAGCGGAATAGCCAGCTCATCATGCCGCCGCCGTTAAAATCGGTGTCTTCGGCAGACAGCGACTCGCCACGTTTTAACTGACGGAAATTGCGCCATACGCCGCGTAAAATCACCAGATTGACCAGCGCCATTGCCAGCAAGAAACACGCCGATACGGCAGTGCCAATCACGCCGCCCACATCATGGAACCAGTCCATATCATTTTGAAATGCCGCCGCGGTTGCGGCAATCGCGATAGACGCCAGCACCACAATGCTGGAATGGCCGAGTGAGAACCAGGCGCCGATACCAAACGGGCGTTTCCCTTGCTGCATCATCTTGCGCGTCACGTTATCAATTGCCGCGATATGGTCGGCGTCCACCGCATGGCGCAAACCGTAGCACCAGGCCAGGAGACTGGCGGCCATCAGCGCGGTGCTGTGGTGAAACGAAACCAGCGCCCAGGCCCAGGCGGCAAGATTGGCTGCGACTAAAACCACCAACAAAACAGCGGCACGCGGATTATCACGAAGAACACGCAATAACATCATTTTATCCTTGTGGGGGAAGGGTGATACGGGCGGCGGCAACAAGCGCCTGGCCCAATGCAAGGGCACCGTCACCAGCAGGCAACTGTGTCGGGAAGAGCAGATTGAAATCTACTAGGTGATACGAAAATCTTTCGCGCATCAGGCGGTTATGCAGCACGCCGCCGCTGAAGACGAGAGTCTTTATGGCGAGCCTTTGCGCATGGCTGCGGGCTAAATCAGCAAAACCTTTTGCCAGGGCGTCATGAAATGCCCAGGCGCGAGCGGACGCGCAGTCATGCCTGCTCAACCACTGCTGCCAGAATGTCGCCATGTCGAGCTGGCCTGCGATAACCGGCAGCGTAACGGGGTGGAGGCACCCGCGACTTTGTGACGCCAGTGCTTCGAAGCGGCAGGCGGCTTCCCCTTCATAGCTTTGCTGTAAGGGCGTGCAGTGCAGCGCCGCTGCGGCGGCATCGAAAAGGCGGCCCGTGGAGGAGGCGACTGGCGCATTAATGCCACGTTCAATGGCAGTGGCCAGCAATGGCCAGTTTTGTGCGCGAACGACGGCCGTTTCCGGGTGGCGTTGCCAGTCAGGTACAAACGCCAGGCAATGGGCGAGCAGGTTACGCCATGGCTGGCGAGCGGCGAGGTCGCCACCAGGCAGCGCCACTGCAGGCAAGCCACCGAGATGTTCACAGTCGCGATAGTTAACCCGCAGGCATTCGCCGCCCCAGAGTTGGTCGTTCTCGCCATAACCAATGCCATCAAGAGTTAGGGCAATCACATCGCCACCATCCTGTGGCCAGTTGTGTTCAGCCATACACGCCACCGCGTGAGCGTGATGATGTAAAACGGTGCTCACTGGCAAACACATTTCTTTCCCGATGCGGGAGCTGTGGTAGCCGGGATGCGCGTCTATGGCGACATGTTGCGCTTTAAAGTCATAAGCCTCACACATTAACGTGCGCGCTTTTTGCCACTGCTGTTCCACGCCTTCTTCAGCGAGATCGCCCAGATGCTGGCTCAGCACCGCCTGGTTGCCGCGCAGCAAGCAGAAGGTGTTTTTCAGGTCAGAGCCTAACGCCAGAATCGGCGGCAGTGCGTCAAAACCTGGGGGTAACGGAAGTGCATCTGGCACAAAACCTCTGGCACGACGCAGCATCTCACCGTTTGCCCGTACCACGGAATCATCCATGCGCTGGACGATATCGCGGTTGTGCAGCAACCAGCCGTCGGCAATCTCAGTCAACTCTTCAACCGCCTGCTGATTGGTTATGGCGGGCGGTTTGCCGTTTAAATTGCCGGATGTCATCACCAGCGGGCCACCAAAATCCTGCATCAAAAGGTGTTGTAGCGGGTTGGCTGGTAACATCACGCCAACTTCGCTTAGGCCTGGGGCGATAAACGTGCTTACTTCGTGCAAAGCAGATTTTGCCATTAGCACAATCGGTGCCGCTGGCGTGTTGAGCTGTGCCGTTACCTCTGCGGGCAACCGGTGCGAATCGGGCAGCATGACAGCCAGCGGTTTAGAAAGGCGATGTTTGCGGGCGCGTAAGCGCGAAACGGCGGCATCGTTGCTTGCATCAACCGCCAGGTGGAAACCACCCAGCCCTTTAATCGCGATGATTTTCCCGTCTTTTAACGCTGCAATGGCTGCTTGTAACGCCTCTTCGCGCGCGAGTTTTTGCTCGCCACATTGCCAACTAATTTGCGGCCCGCACTCCGGGCAGGCGACAGGCTGGGCATGGAAGCGGCGATCCATTGGGTCGCGGTACTCTTTTTCGCACGCCGGGCAGAGCGGGAACGCAGCCATCACCGTGTTTGGGCGGTCATAGGGCATGGCATTAATTATCGTAAAGCGCGGGCCACAGTGGGTGCAGTTGATAAACGGATAGCGATAACGGCGATCGTGCGGGTCATTCAGCTCGCTCAGGCAATCCGGGCAGGTTGCGGCATCCGGAACGATTTGCGTGTCCATCGAGCTGCTCGCGCTGTGGCGAATGGTGAAATCATGGGGGAGTGTTTCCCACAGCATTGTCGATTGTTCAATGCTATCGATACGCGCCAGTGGCGGGCATTTGGCGTGAAGCTGGGTGATAAACGCATCGGCGGGGGAAGTCAGGCGCACCAACACACCGGCGCCGTCATTGCAGACATCGCCTGTGAGTTTGAGAAGTTGTGCCAGTTGCCAGACGAATGGCCTGAAGCCAACGCCCTGTACTTTGCCGCGAATGCGTAGCATCACGCCGTTAAAATTCACTATAGGTACTCGTCTGGGGAAATTTTGTCGGATGTCGCTTACGCTAATCCGACCTACAAAACCCGTAGGAGGGATTAGCGCAGCGTCATCCACCGTTTTAAGCTTCTACTGCCTGGCGCAAACGCGCTTTCATATCGCTATACGTCGTCTGAGCGTAGTTTTCTGCCCACTGCTGGTCGGCAATTTGGCTGACGTTGACCGCGCAATACTTGGTTTCCGGTGTTTTGGAAATCGGGTCAAGGTTGTCCTGAGTCAGCTCATTACAAGCCCCAATCCACCACTGGTAAGTCATGTACACCGAGCCCACGTTAATGCGCTCGTTCACTTCGGCACGGCTGATAACTTTGCCGCGACGCGAACTGACCCACACCAGTTGCTTGTCTTTAATCCCAAGCAGGTTGGCATCTGTCGGGTTCATCTGCACAAAACCAGGTTCATCGGCCAGAGTCTGCAATGCAGCACAGTTCCCGGTCATTGAACGGCAGGAGTAGTGGCCGACTTCACGCACGGTGCACAGCACCAGTGGATATTCGGCATCCGGTACTTCGGCTGGCGCACGCCACTGCGCAGCAAACAGCTGGCCTTTGCCGGTTGGGGTATCGAACTTGCTGTCTTTGTAGAGATACGGCGTACCCGGGTGATCGAGCGTCGGACACGGCCACTGTACATGGCCCATATCGCCCATTTTCTCGTAGGTTACGCCATAGAAAAGCGGGCAGAGTTCACGCAGTTCGTCCCAGATTTGCTGGTTGTTGTCGTAGTGCATTGGGTAGCCCATCTCGGTGGCGAGCAGGCTGATAATTTCCCAGTCACGTTTGACGTTGTACTTCGCATCAATGGCTTTTTCAAAACGCTGGAAACCGCGGTCAGCACAAGTAAACACGCCGCCGTGTTCGCCCCAGGAAGTGGCTGGCAAAATAACGTCGGCCACTTCAGCGGTTTTGGTCATAAAGATGTCCTGCACGACGACAAAATCGAGCGCTTCAAAACCTTTGCGTACCAGGCCAAGATCGGCTTCGGTCTGCAACGGGTCTTCGCCCATGATGTAGTAGGCTTTCATCTCGCCATGGATAGCCATATGCGGTACTTCGGTGATACGCACGCCAACCTGGTCGTCCATATCTTCAACGTTGATGCCCCAGGCTTTGGCGAATTTCGCACGTACTTCTGGGTCAACCACATCCTGGTAACCCGGGAACTGGTTTGGCAGCACGCCCATGTCACACGCGCCCTGCACGTTGTTCTGGCCACGAACCGGGCCAACGCCGACGTTTTCACGCCCGAGGTTTCCGGTCAGCAGCGCAAGGCTTGAAAGCCCTTTCACTACGTCAACCGCCTGGCCGAACTGTGTCACGCCCATACCCCACATAATGGTGGCTGAAGGTGCGGCGGCAAAAGTACGCATTGCCTGACGCACCTGGTGCGCCGGAACACCGGTCAGGTGCTCAACGTCTTCTGGCGCGTAGTCTTTAACCACTTCACGGTAAGCGTCCAGGCCTTCGGCAAATTTCGCAACGTACTCGGTGTCGTAGAGATTCTCTTCGAGCAGCACGTAACCAAAGGCATTCACCAACGCCATATTGCAGCCGTTTTTCAGTTGCAGATGCTGATCGGCAATACGCGCGGTTTCGATGCGGCGCGGATCGCAAACAATGATTTTCGCGCCATGTTCTTTGGCTTTAATCACACGACGCGCCACGATCGGGTGCGAATCGGCGCAGTTATAGCCAAACACCAACAGGCATTTTGAGTTTTCGATATCGCCGATGGAGTTACTCATCGCGCCATTACCCAGCGTCACCTGCAAACCTGCGACCGACGGCCCGTGGCAAACACGCGCACAGCAGTCAACGTTGTTGGTATGCAGCACACCGCGTGCAAACTTCTGCATCACATAGTTGGTTTCGTTACCTGTCCCACGTGACGAACCTGTCGTCATAATTGAGCGTGGGCCATGCTGCTCTTTGATAGCTTTCAGGCGTTTAGCCGTGTAGCTAATCGCCTCTTCCCAGCTCACCGGCTGAAGCTTGCCGCCTTTTTCATAGCGGATCATTGGCTGCGTCAGACGCGGTGTGAGCAGCTTGGTATCGTTGAGAAAATCCCAGCCGTAATAGCCTTTCAGGCAGAGTTCATTTTGGTTAGTCACGCCATCAGCCGCTTCGGCACGGATAATTTTGTTCTTCTCAACAACCAGTTTCAGTTTGCAGCCTGCACCACAGTAAGGGCAGACGCTGGTAATTTTTTTCATCAGTAACAGACCTGTTAAAAGTTGAAAATTTCGTTCCCGTCAGGGGATGAAATTAGAAAATCAGGGATGAAGTTGCATCGAACGCAGCACGGCGGCGTTTTTCGGCACTCATTTGTTCAAGTTTATTGCGATCAACACAGATAATTGCGTTGGTTGGGCAGGCTTCCATACAGGCCGGGCCTTCTGAACGGGTGTGGCAAAGGTCGCATTTATTCGCTTCGGCTTTTTCTGCCATCACGTTAAGACCTGCACCGCTGTTACGTACAACAGGGCGAACAACCACTTCCATTGCGCCATACGGGCAGGCAACCACACAGGTTTTGCAGCCGATGCAACGTTCTTGCATCACATTCACAAACCCATGCTCGCGGCTGATTGCGCCATTAGGACAAACGTTGGCGCACGGTGCGTCTTCGCACTGGCGGCACATTGTCGCGGTGGAAACATTCACGCCTTTAATCACATGAATACGTGGAAGGAAGGTTTGCGGTGTTAATACCGCGCAATCTTGTGCTTCCTGATGTGCTACGACACAGGCCACTTCGCAAGTGCGACAGCCAATACATTTGCTCGAATCAGCAATGATGAAACGGTTCATCATAGACTCCTGGATAGAGTGTTTTTTTATAAGACTGCTCTAGGCATACATAAAGTGTGCCAACTTTGAAACTAGCGTGATTCAAGGCTTTGCGTATTGATCGGGGGAGGGGTGACAGTGACTTCGACACATTTGACGATGTCATTTGGGCAGATGACAGAGAGTTCTGGAAAGCTGCTCGCAGTTCGTGCCAATAAGTAGAGAAATTGATTAGGGAAAGCTTCCCCTCTTGATATGTTTCAGGGAACGGAGGGGTTAGAATGTATACAATATTGACGCATGGAGCTGCTGCTGAAGAACTTGTTGCTTTGCCTTCACAATTGCGAGGCCGCATGTTTCGCTTAATTGAACGTCTGGCATCTGAAGGTAATCAGCTAAAAATGCCTCATAGCCGAGTCCTGGGAAATGGGCTTTTCGAACTACGAGTTGGTGACAAAGATATTGCTCGAGCGGTCTATGCTTTTAGTTATGGGCAAACCATTTATATTTTGCATGCCTTTACGAAAAAGACAGCTAAGACGCCGGCTAACGCAATCGACATTGCCCGGTTAAGGCTGAAGGAGTTTATGAAGTGAAACCACTCTCTCTTGATGAATTGAAAACAAAAATGCTTTCTGATGCTGAGTCCGTTCAGGCATATAACGAAGCCGATCAGGAGCTGATGCTGATTCAGGCACTTTATGAAATGCGTGAAAGAGCAGGGCTTTCGAAAACAGAGTTGGCTAACAAACTCGGGACAAATTCATCAGGTATTAGCCGTCTTGAGAAGAACCCACTTAGCGCTAGCGTGAAGACGCTTGAACGCTATGCTGCAGCCTGTGGCGCAAAGATCTCACTCAATATTCAGTACATGTGATATCAAATGGTCGGATGTTGCTGCGCTAAACCCTACAAAACCTGCAAGTCAGATAAGCGCAGCGTCACCCGGCAACTATTACTCGAACTCCGGCGCTTCTAAATCCGCAAAACCGCCTTTAGCTTCCCAGCCCGCCAGACGTTGATACACCGTTTCCACCGCCGCTTTTATCGCGTCGGTCATCGGGTAGTAAAAGCCGACAATATCAGGCTGAATGCCGAGGAAAATCACCTCGCCAACATCTTCTTTAATCTGATCGATTAAATAGTTAAGCGGCATGTTGTGGGTGGTCATCATAAACATTTCAGCGATATCGTCCGGGTCGATGACACGGATTTCGCCTGGGTTCAGTCCCATATCTGTGGCATCAACCAGCAGCAATCTTTCCGGGCGCAATTCGCGAATTGCCACCACATCATTTTCAGGAGCGGTGCCGCCGTCAATAACAATCCAGTCGCCTTGTGGGGCGGCCTGGCATTTCTCGGCAAGTAGCGGGCCTGCGCCATCGTCACCCATCATGCTGTTGCCGACACACAGTAAAACGTTAGTCATAGCGTCTCCGTACCATCAAATAAATGGCGGGTTCTTGTTGAATAGCTTGCAGCATATCGAGCAATTCCTGGCTCCACTCTTGCTGCTGCTCAGTTTGCGTGGGTTTGGCGGCATCAAACGCTTTCGCCAGCAAAACCACGTGGCTTTGGTCGATAACGATTTCACCGTAACGCGGCACACCTTCCATTTTGCGCCGCGCTTCGCTGCCCTCTTCAAGCGTGGAAATCCACGCTTTGTAAGGCTCATACGAGCAAACCAGGTTCTCTTTCAGGCAGTCGATAACGCCGAGGTGGTGGCCGATTGCCAGGCTGTAATAAACCACCTGCTGCGCATCACTCGGTGTGTTGTCGTTTTCATCGACAAACTTACGGCTAAGCTGGCAAAACACCACCGACTCGCTCATTACACGCGCTCCTGCTTAACCAGATCTTCCAGATGCGTGACGATTTCAGTCAGACGCGGATCGTTCTCGTGCGCCAGCCACTGCTGAACGCTGCCGCCACCGGCGGTGAGGTTTTCCATATAGCTGTCAGCAATCTGGCGGCCATAGCGATAACCCGCAAGGCTGCGTGCGGCACGGTCGATACGAACACGCAATGGCTGAACCATATCCGGGTGCAGAATTTGCGCCGGTTGTGCATCCATTTCACTGGCTTCACGCGCGTGGATTTTTTGCTCCAGCAGACCAAGCGCCATCGCAAAACCATACAGCGTTGCCGCAGGCGTTGGAGGGCAACCCGGAATATAGACATCCACCGGAACGATTTTGTCGGTGCCGCCCCAGACGCAATACAGGTCGTGGAAGATACCGCCGCTGTTACCGCACGCGCCGTAGGAGATGCAAATTTTAGGGTCCGGCGCTGATTCCCAGGCACGTAGCGCGGGGGAACGCATGGCGCGAGTCACAGCGCCGGTAAACAGTAAAATATCCGCGTGACGAGGAGATGGAACAACTTTAATCCCGAAGCGTTCTGCATCGAAAAGTGGCGAAAGGGTAGCAAAAATTTCAATTTCGCAGCCGTTGCAACCGCCACAGTCAACGCGATAAACATACGCGGAACGCTTAATTTTTTTGAGCAGTGAGGCTTTCATGCTGGCGATGGATTCATCCACCGTCATTGGTACTGGCATGCCTTTATCGTCACGTGGACCGAGTAACATACTCATGAGCGCACCTCTCTTATCTGGCGGCTAAGATCGATTTGGTCGGAAGAGACCAGGCTTTGCTGGCGTTTGCATTCCGGGCAAGTTTCAAACGAGGCGCGATGCGCTTCGGCAAGCTTGTCGCCATTGTGCTCAAGCAAGGCAATCGCGTAATCAATCTCTTTTTGTACCGCGAAAGGCTTGCTGCACTGGCGGCAGTTGCACAAGTCAAAACGCGCCTGTTGCAGGAAGTCGGCTTTGTTCCAGACGGCCAGTTCATATTCCTGAGAAAGCTTGATGGCAGCCGTTGGGCAAACTTCTTCACAGCGTGCGCAGAAAATGCAGCGCCCAAGGTTGAAGGTCCACGCCAGTTGCCCCGCCACGAGGTCGGTTTCCACCGTTAATGCGTTCGATGGGCAGGCGTTAACACACGCCGCACAGCCGATACATTGCTGTGGATTATGTTCCGGTTTACCACGGAAGTTCGGATCCACGGCTATCGGTTGTAGCGGGTACGACTCAGTGGCCACGCCGCCTTTAATGGCTTTTTTGATGAAGTTAAACATGGTGACTCCAGCTTATTTCAGCGGCGAATTGGTGCGCTCAATGCTGTAGCGCTCAAGCTCTTTGTACGGCACCACTTTGGTCTTGCGCTTACGCACATCGACAATCGTCATGCGGTCGGTACATGAGTAGCAAGGATCCAGGCTGCCGATGATCAATGGCGCATCAGAAACGGTGTTACCGCGCAGCATGTAACGCAGTGTTGGCCAGTTGGCATACGTTGCCGCACGGCAGCGCCAGCGATACAACTTCTGGTTATCGCCAGTCATTGACCAGTGAATATCGTCACCGCGTGGTGCTTCGGAGAAGCCAAGGGCGAAGCGGTTTGGAATGTAGGTGAAACCATCTACAGCCAGTGGGCCGCCAGGCAGGTTATCGAGACCGAAATCAATCATGTTCAACGCGGTATAGACTTCGTTGATACGCACTTTCAGGCGTGAAAGCACGTCGCAGCCTGTTTCACTATGAACTTCCATTGGCAGCAAACCGTAACCAACGAACGGGTGATCGGCGCGGGTATCACGAGCGTGACCGCTGGCGCGAACCATTGGGCCGACGTTACTGAAATCGCGAGCGATTTGCGGGTCAAGGCGGCCAATGCCGACAGTGCGCTGTTCGATGTTTGGCGTGGTCATCAGAATATCGACCAGATCTTTCACTTCGCGACGCATCTGTTGGGCAAGCTGGCGCGTCTGGATCATGTCATCTTTCAACAGATCGCGACGAATCCCGCCGATCAGGTTCAGGCCGTAAGTCTTACGTGCGCCGGTGAGGATTTCTGCCATTTTCATGGACATCTCACGCACGCGGAAGAACTGCATAAAGCCTGAGTCGAAGCCAACAAAGTGACAAGCCAGGCCGAGGTTCAGCAGGTGGCTGTGCAGGCGTTCAACTTCCAGCAAGATGGCGCGGATCATCTGGGCGCGTTCTGGCACCACGATACCCATCGCGTTCTCAACTGAGGTGGTGTACGCGGTGCTGTGGGCGAAGCCGCAGATGCCACATACGCGGTCAGACAAGAAGGTGACTTCGTTGTAACCCATGCGGGTTTCAGCCAGTTTTTCCATGCCACGGTGGACGTAGAACAGGCGGTAATCGGCGTCGATAATGTTTTCGCCATCAACGAACAGACGGAAGTGACCTGGTTCATCGCTGGTTACGTGCAGTGGGCCAATCGGCACCACGTTGTTCTTCTTGCTGCCCAACTCATTGATGAACTGGTAAGTTTCCTGATCGCTGGTTGGTGCCGGGCGCTGACGGTAATCCATGCTGTCTTTACGCAGTGGATACAGGTCATCTGGCCAATCATCTGGCAGCACTAAACGGCGCTCATCCGGCAGGCCAACAGGTTGCAGGCCGTACATATCACGCACTTCACGCTCGCCCCAAACCGCAGCAGGAACGCGTGGTGTAACGGATGGGAACTCTGGTTTGTCAGCGTCGACTTCTACGCGCACGGTGATCCAGCATTTCACGCCGGTTTCCATCGAAAGCACGTAATACACCGCATAATTGCCGCACAACTGGCGTTCGTCGTTACCGAACAATACGGATAACCAACCGCCTTGCTGGTAGTAAAGCCACTCCACCACTTCTGGCAGCATGTTGAGCTTCACGGTGACGGTGATTTGGTCTTTGGTTTGCCACGCTTCGTCGATCACCGCATGAGGAAATTGCTTATGCAAAGCGGCGAGATAATGTTGGCCAATCTTTTCTTCAGACATAGATAAATTCTCTTAAATCACGCCGCCAGCAAGGAGACGAAGGCTAAAAAGGCAAAGCCAAAACCGGCCCAGGTAACTGTTGAGGCTTCCAGCATGCGTAAACGCGCCATACTGTTTTCAAACAGTGCGATAATCAGCACGCCAGCAACCAGTTTTACTGCCGCCAGAACCAGCGCAATCACGAGGCCGCCCCAGCTAAATTCGCTCATCTGGCCCCATGGCAGGAACACGCCAACAAACATCTGCAGCACGACCAATTGCTTGAGGGAAATCCCCCATTTCAGCACCGCAAAACCTGCGCCGCTGTACTCGGTCAGCGGGCCTTCCTGCAACTCTTGCTCAGCTTCTGCGAGGTCGAACGGCAGCTTGCCCATTTCGATAAACGTGGCGAAGGCACAAGCAGCGAGTGCCAGAATCAGCGTCAAACTCTGCGCGGCAGGCCAGTGGTAGATGGTGGAGGCGATATTGCTGATGTGAGTACTGCCAGCAACTTGTGCCGCAACCCACAGCCCCAGAATCAGGATTGGCTCAACCAGCACACCAAGCATCGCTTCACGGCTGGCACCAATGCCGGTAAACGGGCTACCGGTATCCAGTCCTGCAATCGCAAAGAAGAAACGGGCAATCGCGAATAGGTAGATGAGAGTTATCAAATCGCCCAGCGACGGCAGCGGTGACCAGAGGGTCACAACCGGCAGCGCGGTGGCAATCGTCAGCATGACGCCAACCATCACAAACGGCATCATGCGGAACACCCAACCGGACGCGGCCGGGGCCACGCTCTGGCGGCTGAACAATTTGAACAGGTCACGATATTCCTGCATCACGCCCGGCCCACGGCGGTTGTGCATGCGGGCGCGAGTGACGCGGGTAATACCGGACAGCAGTGGCGCGACGGCAAACAGAACCAGCGCCTGAATCAACGAAAAGAAAATGGTATTCATCTCAGGCTCCTTAAGCGCAAACCGCAACCAGCAACACGGCCAGTTCGATCATCGCCAGGCGACGGAACGTACCGGCAAGGCAATCACACTGCCAGCCAGGTACCCATTTCACCGGGTTCAGGGTTTTGCGCAGTTTCAGCAGTGGCGCGAACGCCGCTTTAACTGGCTGAGCAAAGCCACCCGCAGTAATCACCATCGCTTGTTCGTGGTCGTAGCCACAAACCCAGGCCGTGCCGCGTGTACGGTTTGGCAGACGATCGCCACGGAAAATCACCATCAGAATGAATGGCAGCAGTGGGCTGGCAATCAGCAGCAGGGTGATCATCGGTTGTGAAACGGTGGTGTTTGCGGTTTCCAGCGGCAGTGGAATTGCGTTTTGCAACAGCGGAATCAGCCACGGAGCGGCAACACCGGCAATCACACAACATGCTGCAAGCGCCGCCACACTCAGGTTCATCAGGAACGGTGCAGACGTCGCGTTTTCAGCTTCTGGTGTGCGTGGTGCGCCAAGGAAGGTGACGCCATAGACTTTCGCCATACACATCACTGCCAGTGCGCCAGTAATCGCCAGGCCTACAGCCAGCATTGGGCCTAAGAAACGTGCGATAAACAGCGGCAAGGTACCGAGATGGAAGAACGACTGATAAATCACCCACTCGCCGGCAAAGCCATTAAGCGGAGGCAGTGCGGCCATCGCCATTAAACCAACCAGCATCGCGATGGAAATCAGCGGCATACGCTTGCCGATACCACCGAGTTTTTCGATGTCGCGATGACCAGTACGGAACCACACCGCGCCTGCGCCAAGGAACAACGTGGTTTTGAATACGCTATGGTTGAACAGGTGATACAGGCCACCAATCATGCCGAGCGCAACCAGCGTGGATTCATTCAGTGCAAGACCCATCATGCCGCAGCCCAGGCCGAGTAGAATAATGCCGATATTCTCAAGGGAGTGGTAAGCCAGCAGACGGTTGATATTGTGTTCCATCAGCGCATACAGGCCGCCAATAAACGCAGTAATCATCCCCAGAATGACGACCAGAACACCCCACCACAGCGGCATAGTGTTGCTGATGAGCGAGAAGCTCATGATGCCGTACAGGCCAATTTTCAGCACAACGGCAGAGAATAATGCAGCAGCCGGAGCAGATGCATTGGCGTGTGCCTGAGGTACCCAACCATGAAGTGGGATAATGCCTGCCATCAAACCAAAACCAACCAGGCCCAGCAGCCAGACAACAGAGCTAATCGGCGCGCCGTTGGTCATCAGGTGCAATTCGGCGTAACTCAACGTGCCGTACTGGTTCCACAGCAACCAGCACGCAACCGCCAGCAGGACGGTGCCGAGACGGCCCAGCGCAAACCACAACTGCCCGGACTTCTGGCAGCCAGTCAGGAAGTAGCCGCTCAGTGCGACGATTTCTGCCAGCACAACTAACATGCCGATATTATCGGCCACCAGTGCTGCCACCGCTGCGGCCATCACCAGGTTTACCAACAAGCCATTAGCTTTAACGGCGTGATGACGATGCCAGTCGATATTAAACAGAGAGATAAACAGACCCGGCAGACCCAGCGTTACTAGCCAGATGCCGTTAAAGGCGTTGAGCTGTAGATGCAACTGCCAAACTTGCGCCATACCGCTAAACCCGGTTAACGCATCGAAACCGGCAATCAGTACCAGTACAGAGCTAATTGCGCCACCAAGCCCAGCAATAACGCCGCTCAGCGGTTTATTAAATGCCGTGATACCTGCCAGAATTGCACTTAGCAGAAAGCCCATCAGCGCCCAATGAATCAGGATAAAAGCACTCATTTTTTCACCTCTGGTTGGGTAAACAGAGTGAGATCGCCAAGCGTCGTGCCCAGAGTCAGTTCACGTTTAAGTTTGCTTGATTTGGCAATGTCATTGTTATCAACCACGCGCAGCGCTTTGGTTGGGCAGGTGCGTACGCACGCCGGACCATCTTCATCGAAACTGCACATGTCGCATTTCACCGCGATTGCGCGAATGCCAGGCACCCAGTCAATAAGCGTACTGACACGCGCAGGGGCCGGTGGCGCAGGTGGCGCTTTCGGGCTGTTAGCGTTTGCCGGGATATGAATAGGACGGCTGCCGGAGAATTCGATAGAGCCGAATGGGCAGGCGATAGCGCACAGTTTGCAACTTACGCACAGGCTTTCATTAAGCTGTACGGCCCCATCGATGCGGGTGATGGCATTAGCCGGGCAAACGCCCGCGCAAGGTGCATCTTCGCAGTGGTGGCACATTTGCGGCGCGGAATCATTAGCATCACGCATCACTTTCAGGCGCGGCATAGATTGCAGGCCATGCAGACGGTGCGTTTCAGAGCAAGCCGCCTCACAGGTGTGGCAACCCATGCAAAGTTTGGAGTCGGCGATAATAAAGCGATTCACCAGGTCTTCCTTAGAACACGTCATCAATTTTGACGAAACTGTGCCGACGGCTGTCGTTTCGACAGTTTTCGACACCCAACATGGCTATCAGGCCTGAGCGCTTTGTTGTAGCTGCCCCATCGATACCGGAGTATCGGTGTGAACGGCGCTGTACAAGCTTTCGTATACCGGGTGAATTTTTTCGAGGTAATGCTCGAGAACACTTTCACGGTTACGGTTGCTGATGCTGTTATCGATGCGGCCTTCGTCATCAAGGATTGCTTTGGCAATCAATACTCTATCTTCGCCATTACGCTTCTCAACGTAGTACTCGATGGTATGGCTGTTGAAGCCTTCGGCCAGGCGCACGTGAATGACGAAATGGTCAAATAAGAAGAAGCGCAGGGAATCATCAGGATTGCACCCTACGGCGTGATGCAGTTTTGCTTTAGAAAGGGTGATGCCCTGAATCAAGCTATTGCAGTAATGTTGCCATTGCGCGAGCAAGCGCTGGTGCTTGTCGGCAATGTATTCGGCTTTTTCGCTCAGTTCCCAAATGTTCATTATTAAATCACTCTGTTTTTGCTGTTGCGTCTACAGAGCACGTTTCGTGCCAATATTGTATTTTGTTGAAATTATTGGTTTTTGTATTAATAGGATACAAGTAGCCACAGGAATGACATGTCATTTCGTCATGTTTGACGGGGAGAATGTCGCCATGGGATATGCCAGCCTCGTTGTTTTCCGTTCACCCGAAAGTTATTCGTTCCCACATAGATCTGCGAACGGTGAACGTGCCAGGTGGCTCACGCCAGCCCCCTGGCGACCCCGGCGCCCGGTGATTAAATTGCCGCTGCGCGGTAAACCCCAGCTTATCCCCAACGTTCAGGGTCGTTCGCGACTCGTTCCAGACGATCGCTCTCTTTCGCTGCTCCCGGCAGCTCAACCCTGACTTATGGGTAACGCTGGGGCAATTTATACCGGGAACAAGGTCAAAACCGGCTCCGTGCTGTCTTTAGCTTTTGACGTTGACCTTGTGTTCCGGCTTCAATCGCGCCGTTTTTTACCCTTCAGTCGGGGTCACGTGGCCGGGAGCCACGTGAGTGAGCGATCGTCGGGAACGAATCGCGAACGACCCCGAATGTTGGGTGAAAAACGGTGTTTACCGCTTGCGGCGATTGATTTGCCGGACGCCTGGATTATCAAGGGGTTGGCGTAAACCCCTTGATACGTTCACCGTTCACAAATCCATGCGGGATCGAAAAACGTCCGGGTGAACGGAAAACCTCCATACCCTATATACCTCGTATGGGCATCGCCCCCAAATTCCTGGCATCATCCTTGCATTACCTCCAGCAGACATCCCCGGAGGCAATATGCACGAAATCACCCTCTGCCAACGCGCACTGGAACTCATCGAAGCTCAAGCCCGCCAGCACGGCGCCACCCGCGTTACTGGTGTTTGGCTTGAAGTAGGCGCTTTCTCATGCGTTGAGCAAAGCGCACTGGAGTTCTGTTTCGAATTAGTGTGCCGCGACACAGTAGCTGAAGGCTGCCAGCTTCATATTCACCAACAAGAAGCGGAGTGCTGGTGCTACGACTGCCAGCAACACATCACCTTGTTAACCCAGCTGGTACGGCGCTGCCCGTTGTGCGAAGGCAGCAATTTACGCGTAGTGGCAGACGATGGCGTGCAGATTAAGCGTCTGGAAGTGGAGGAGACGAATCATGTGTAGTACTTGTGGTTGTGCTGAAGGCAACTTGTATATAGAAGGCGACGAGCGCAACCCGCACTCAGGATTCCGTAGCGCACCTTTCGCGCCAGCTGCGCGCGCAACAATGCAAATCACCGGGGTGAAATTTGCCCCCACCGCCGATGAACAAGGCGACCTGCATTATGGCCACGGTGCCGCAGGCACCCACGCGCCGGGTATGACTCAGCGCCGTATGTTGGAAATCGAACTTAACGTGCTGGATAAAAATAACCAGCTCGCAGTGTATAACCGTGAACAGTTTGCGAAACAGCAACAGCTGGTCCTGAACCTGGTTTCAAGCCCGGGTTCCGGCAAAACCACATTGCTGACCGAAAGCCTGAAGCGCCTGCACGGCAATGTGCCTTGCGCCGTTATTGAAGGCGATCAGCAAACGGTGAACGATGCCGAGCGTATTCGTGCTACCGGCACGCCAGCCATTCAGGTGAATACCGGTAAAGGCTGCCATCTCGACGCGCAAATGATTCGTGATGCCATGCAGCGACTGCCGCTTGAGCGCAACGGCATTCTGTTTATCGAAAACGTCGGCAACCTGGTGTGCCCGGCGAGTTTTGACCTTGGCGAACGCCATAAAGTGGCGGTGCTTTCCGTGACCGAAGGTGAAGACAAACCGCTTAAGTATCCGCATATGTTTGCCGCCTCTTCATTAATGCTGCTTAACAAAATCGACCTGCTGCCGTATTTGCAGTTCGATGTTGAGAAGTGCCTCGACTACGCCCGCCAGGTGAATCCAAATATTGAAATCCTGTTGGTTTCTGCGACCAGCGGCGAAGGCATGGATGAGTGGCTTAATTGGCTGGAGACGCAACGATGTGTATAGGCATTCCGGGCCAGATTGTTGAAAAACTGCCAGACGGCAGCGCCAAAGTAGATGTGTGTGGTATCAAACGCGATGTAAACCTGATGCTGGTGGGCGATGCGCAAATCGGCCAGTGGGTGCTGGTTCATGTTGGTTTTGCGATGGCGATTATTGATGAAGCCGAAGCTCGCGACACCTTAGATGCCCTGCAAAACATGTTCGAAGTGGAACCCGATGTCGGCGGCCTGCTGTTTGGGGAAGAACGCGGATGATGCACTTCGTTGACGAATACCGTGCGCCGGAAAAAGTCATGCAGCTTATTGATGTGCTGCGTGAACGCGCCCCAAAACTGACTTACACCGCCGAGCGTCCTCTGCGCATTATGGAAGTCTGTGGCGGCCATACTCACGCTATCTTTAAGTTTGGCCTCGACCAGTTGCTGCCCGAAAACATTGAGTTTATCCACGGACCGGGTTGCCCGGTTTGCGTGCTACCGATGGGGCGCATTGATGCGTGTATTGAAATCGCCAGCCATCCGGAAGTGATTTTTTGCACTTTTGGCGATGCGATGCGTGTGCCGGGTAAAAACGGTTCGCTGATGCAGGCCAAAGCGCGTGGCGCAGATGTGCGCGTGGTTTACTCGCCAATGGACGCCCTGGCGATTGCGAGCCATGACCCAGATCGCAAAGTGGTATTTTTCGGCCTCGGTTTTGAAACAACGATGCCGACCACCGCGATTACGCTCAAACAAGCGAAAGCGCAGGGCATTAATAATTTTTACTTTTTCTGCCAGCATATTACGCTTATTCCAACGCTGCGTAGCTTGCTGGAGCAGCCGGATAACGGCATTGATGCCTTCCTGGCTCCCGGCCACGTCAGTATGGTGATTGGCACCGAAGCCTATGATTTTATTGCCACCGAGCATCAGCGCCCGCTGGTGGTTGCTGGATTTGAACCACTGGATTTGCTGCAAGGTGTGGTGATGCTGGTTGAGCAAAAAATCCATCAAAACAGCAAGGTGGAGAACCAATACAAACGTGTGGTGCCGGATGCTGGTAATAACCTTGCGCAGGAAGCTATTGCAGACGTATTTACCGTGCGTGGTGATGCTGAATGGCGTGGGCTAGGTACTATTAGCGATTCTGGCGTTCAACTGACTGACGAATATCGTCAGTTCGATGCGGAAGATCATTTCAAACCCGCACCGCAGCAGGTTTACGACGACCCGCTCGCCCGTTGTGGCGATGTGCTCACCGGGCGCTGCAAACCGCATCAATGCCCGATGTTTGGCAAAACCTGTAATCCACAAAATGCCTTTGGCGCACTGATGGTGTCATCTGAAGGGGCATGTGCTGCCTGGTATCAATATCGCAGCCAGGAGTGTGAAGCATGAAAACAATCGAATTGGCCCACGGCAGCGGCGGCCAGGCAATGCAAAAATTGGTAGCTGACTTGTTTATGCAGGCGTTTGATAATCCCTGGCTTGCTGAGCAAGAGGATCAGGCGCGTTTACCGCTGGCTGAACTCACCGCAAGCGGCGATCGCCTGGCATTTTCAACCGACAGCTATGTAATCGACCCGCTGTTTTTCCCCGGCGGCGATATAGGCAAGTTAGCCATTTGCGGTACGGCGAACGATGTAGCTGTCAGCGGTGCAACGCCACGCTGGTTATCCTGCGGGTTTATCCTTGAAGAAGGCTTGCCGCTTGAAACACTGGAGCGTGTGGTTACCAGTATGGCGGCTACCGCAAAAGCGGCGGGTATCGTGGTGGTTACCGGTGATACCAAAGTCGTGCAGCGTGGAGCGGCAGATAAGCTGTTTATCAATACGGCTGGGATTGGCGCCATTCCCGTAGGTTTGAACTGGGGTACGCAACAGATCGGCGTGAGTGATGTGCTGATTGTCAGCGGAACTCTGGGCGACCACGGAGCGACTATCCTAAATCTGCGAGAATCGCTGGGTCTGGAAGGTGCGCTAATCAGTGACTGTGCGGTGCTGGCACCTCTGATCGCGCCACTGCTCAATATTCCCGGGGTTAAAGCATTGCGTGACGCGACGCGCGGCGGCGTGAATGCTGTACTGCATGAGTTTGCAGCGTCGTGTGGTTGTGGAATGGAAGTGGCGGAAAGTCAGCTGCCATTGAAGCCGGCGGTGCGTGGTGTTTGTGAATTGCTTGGTCTCGATGCGCTTAATTTTGCCAATGAAGGTAAATTGGTTATCGCTGTAGAGCGTGAATCTGCTGAAGCGGTACTTACAGCACTGCGTGCTCACCCTTTAGGAAGGGACGCGGCAATTATTGGTGATGTTGTTGAACGTAAAGGTGTACGTGTCGCCGGGCTATATGGTGTAAAACGGACATTAGATTTGCCGCATTCAGAGCCGCTGCCACGCATTTGTTGACCTAAGCCAGGAGCGCTGTGTGCCGTCCTGGCTACACTAAAGCGTCTAGCGCCATTTATATGATAAATATATTCCCTACCCGGTAACTCACCGGGTCTATTTTTTGGATGAGCAAAATGCCATACACACCGATGAGTGATCTCGGGCAGCAGGGCCTATTTGATATTACGCGTACCCTGTTGCAGCAACCTGATCTCCCGGCACTTGCCAATTGCCTGACTCAATTGGCAAAACAAGGTGCGCTGGCGAACAGAGTGAATATTCTGCTTTATCATCCGCTACATCAGCGCGTGGCCTTCTATGGCATGGATAAACACGGCAAAGAACTGCATTACGAAGATGAAATGGTGCTGGCTAATGGGCCGGTGCGGCGTGTGCTTTCGCGCCCGGAAGCGTTGATTTGTACTCAGGAAGAGTTCAATGACACCTGGCCACAGGTGATGAACCTTGAACTGTATGCGCCCTTTGGTCGTTACTGTCTGTTGCCGCTTGCCGCAGAAGGGAAAATCTTTGGCGGCTGCGAGTTTATTCGCGACAACGATACTGCCTGGACAGATAAAGAACTCAACCGCATGCATACCCTGGCCCATGTTGTGGCCCTGGCTGCGGAACAAATCCAAAACCGTATCGACTCAAATCTAGGTTACCAACAACTGTGCCGCGAACGTGACGATTTCCGTATCCTGGTTGCAGTGACAAACGCGGTACTTTCTAAGCTCGATCTTGATGAACTTATAAGCGAGATCGCCAACGAGATTCACCACTATTTCTCGATAGACTCGATAAGTATCGTGCTACGCGGAAACCGCAAAGATCGCCTTACCGTCTATTCCACCCATTTCGTGAAAGAACAGTCGCCAATCCACGATCAGAGTGATGTCGCTTTAGGGGGGACACTTTCTGAACGGGTATTCAAAAGCGGTGAAATGCTGCTATTGAATCTGCATCACGGTGACCAACTCGCGCCATATGAGCGCATGTTGTTTGAAATGTGGGGTAACCAAATTCAGACGCTGTGTCTGCTGCCTCTCACTTTTGGCAATAACATTGTGGGTGTGTTGAAGCTGGCGCAATGTGAAGCGGGCGTCTTTACTCCGCAAAACCTCAAGCTTATGCGCCAGATTGCGGAACGTATTGCCATTGCAGTAGATAACGCGCTGGCGTATCAGGAAATCAATCGCCTGAAAGAAAACCTGGTCGATGAGAACCTCTATCTCACCGAGCAAATCAATAATGTCGCCAGTGATTTTGGTGAGATTATTGGCCGCAGCGACGT
The DNA here is from genome assembly GCF_979253565.1 of Buttiauxella sp. AC038. Taxonomy (NCBI): domain Bacteria; kingdom Pseudomonadati; phylum Pseudomonadota; class Gammaproteobacteria; order Enterobacterales; family Enterobacteriaceae; genus Buttiauxella; species Buttiauxella sp. AC038. Next base: position 243,605 of record NZ_CEEDCQ010000001.1, read on the forward strand.
GATGTCGAATGTGCTTAAACAAGTCGAGATGGTAGCCAAAAGCGACAGTACGGTGCTGATCCTCGGCGAAACGGGTACCGGTAAAGAGCTGATTGCTCGCGCTATTCACAACCTGAGCGAACGCAACAGCCGTCGTATGGTGAAAATTAACTGTGCGGCGATGCCTGCCGGGTTGCTGGAAAGCGACTTGTTTGGTCATGAGCGCGGTGCATTTACCGGTGCAAATACTCAACGTATCGGGCGTTTTGAACTGGCAGATAAAAGCTCGCTGTTCCTTGATGAAGTTGGCGATATGCCGCTGGAGTTACAGCCTAAGCTGTTGCGTGTGCTACAGGAGCAGGAATTTGAACGCCTTGGCAGCAACAAAGTTCAGCAGGTCGATGTACGCCTGATTGCCGCCACCAACCGCAATCTGAAAGAGATGGTGAGTGAGCGTGAATTCCGAAGCGATCTCTATTATCGCCTGAACGTGTTCCCGATTATGTTGCCACCGCTCCGTGAGCGCCCGGAGGATATTCCGCTGTTGGTGAAATCTTTCACCTTCAAAATCGCCCATCGTATGAACCGTAATATTGACAGTATTCCAGCCGAAACCTTGCGCGCACTCAGCCGTATGGATTGGCCAGGTAATGTGCGTGAACTGGAAAATGTGATTGAACGAGCGGTTCTGTTAACTCGCGGCAATGTGTTGCATCTTTCCTTGCCTGAGATGGACTACCAGCAGCTGGAAGAAAAACCGATGCAGCTTGTCGCGAGCGAAGAAATCCGCGAAGGCGAAGATGAAGCGCAGAGAATTTTGCGTGTGCTGAAAGAAACCAATGGTGTGGTTGCCGGCGCACGTGGTGCGGCACAGCGATTGGGATTAAAACGCACGACGTTGCTTTCACGTATGAAACGTTTGGGGATTGATAAAGAGAAGATTTAGCCGGAAACTGGCTATATCCGTCCTACTTCAAATTGCGTCTTTGTTGGCCGCGCTCACTTGCCGCCGCGACGCAATTCGAATTATTTTGGGTATAAACCTACTTTTCTAACCTGGTAATGACGAATCATGGCACTGATCCCGAAAAACTATACGCGGCTGGAAAGCGGCTATCGTGAGAAAGCATTAAAAATCTACCCGTGGGTGTGCGGGCGTTGTTCACGTGAGTTTGTTTATTCAAACTTGCGCGAGCTGACGGTTCACCATATCGATCATGACCACACTAATAACCCGGAAGATGGCAGCAACTGGGAACTTCTGTGTCTGTATTGCCACGATCATGAGCACTCAAAATACACCGAAGCTGACCAATACGGCACAACCGTGGTCGCGGGCGAAGATGCACAGAAAGACGTGGGTGAAGCGACCTACAATCCGTTTGCAGATTTAAAGTCGATGCTTAATAAGAAGAAGTAGTTATCAGGTGGGCAAACATCACTGTGGCCCACCTTTTACATTTTTAATTCTCTGATTCTTCATCATCTACTATTTCCGCCAAGATCGTTGTCAGTCCCTCAGGGAATATCACCTCGTCAGTCTCTAGCAACTCTGATTGCGTCCACCATTTCTGCTGGCTTATCACCCGTTTTTCGTTTTCACTCCAACCCGCCTGTGAAAGCTCACTTTCAGAAGCATTGATGACATAAAAGCGCTCATCAGCCTGTACGGTTTCACCACTCGGTAGTTGCATCATGAATGTGCGTCGTGCAACAGATGGCCCGCACTCAAGCCTTACGAGGCCAGTTTCCTCGTGCAATTCGCGAATGGCTGCTTGTTCAAATGATTCTCCGGGTTCAAGGCCGCCTCCGGGCGTTGCCCAATAAACCTTTCCTTCCAGCGCATCATCACGATGAGAAAAACGAAATAATAGTACCGCACCGCTATTGTTGAGGATGAGCAAGCGAGAAGAAGGGCGAGTACGAATCTTCATTTTTTGTCCCGGCACTCCAGATCACCGCTAGAGATTTAAAGTTTCCATTATTATTAAGATATATTGATGGGCATAAAGAAAAAAACACAAAAAAAACCTGTATTAATTATTTGATGATTTTAAAAAAATAATATATGAGTAGCTCGGAAAGCAATTGGTAATAAAGTGGTTTTTTAAGGCTTTGTTTTATATAAACAATATAAAGTAACGATAAAAATAGTAACGTTACTAAACGTATTTCAGGCTAATACCTATCAGGAATTATGATTTTTGACCTGAAAATTTAGACGTAATATAATGGCGCTACTTTCGTATTTATCCTATGTTAATAAAATGTGTGGCTATCGTGCCAGTCCTACGCATTTAATGAATTTCTCTAATGTTTTGTGGAAATTTCTACATTCTCCATAGGGGCAACTTTGCTAAAAAGAAATAAGGTATTGCCATGAGTATCGAAGTTCTCATTATGTTCTTAACAGCGATGACTGCCCTCCTTATCGCTCGTCAGCTTGCCTTGAAGTGTGGTTTGGTTGACAAGCCCGGTGGGCGTAAGCAACACAAAGGAGAAATTCCGTTAGTCGGTGGGATATCATTCTACTGTGCCATAGTGGTTTTTTTCCTATTTTGGCCTGAAGTTCTACCGCACACAGAAACACATTTTATTCCCTACTTAATCAGTATCTCGCTACTGCTTTTCGTCGGTATTGCCGATGATCGTTTCGACTTGCCGGTGATACCTCGCGTGTTTATCCAGGCATTGTCTGCAGTTGTGATTATGGTTGATGGTTTATACCTTCATACACTCGGCCATGTGTTGGGTGGGTACGAACTCGTGCTCGGCCCAGTAGGTTACCTGGTGACGCTTTTCGCCACCTGGGCTGCAATCAACGCTTTTAATATGGTTGATGGTGTAGATGGCCTACTCGGCTCCGTTGCTAGTGCAACATTTGCGGCTTTGATGGTGGTCTTCCTACTGGCTGGTTCACATTTGCGTGCCATGTGGTGTTTATTGATGATTATTGCCTTAATCCCTTATTTAATGCTCAACATGGGGTTAATCGGTAATAAACGCTTCAAAGTATTCATGGGTGATGCTGGAAGTATGGTGATTGGTTTTACGATGCTCTGGCTGGTGATACTTGGAAGCCAGGGCGGCGAAGCTGTGATGGCTCCCGTTACGGCTCTGTGGGTAATAGCTCTGCCACTGATGGATATGGTGACTATCATGGTGCGTCGCATTCGCCGTGGACATAGCCCTTTCCGTCCTGACCGCGATCATTTACATCATATTTTAATGCGTAGTGGGTTAACGGCTCGCCAGACTGTGCTGGTTATGACTCTACTCACGGCAATTTTTGCTGGTTTCGGGATTGTGCTTTCCCAAATTGGTGTCGCGGAGTGGTTCTCTCTGGTCGTGTTCCTTGGCTTATTTACAGGTTATTTGGTGGTAAATAATAAGCTCCAAAAACGTAATCCAGATTTGAGAGCAAAAATTGGCCAGCAGTATAACGCTACTGCTAGTGCCGATATACCAACAGGTAACTGATAATTCAGCCTACTTCAAGTACAAAACCCACTCATTGTGGGTTTTGTACTTTTAGTCCTGGGAGCGGTCTTTATCAGCATTTACGCTCAATCCGAATTAATATGTATCTTACAGTAACGTCGCTTCCATGCTGCTGGTGTCAATCCCATCGCTTTACGAAACACTTTCCTGAAATACCCCACGTCCTGGAATCCGCAACATTCGGCAACTTCGCTAAGCGAGCAGGAGTCAGTAATCAGCATTTTCTCTGCACTTAGTACACGCTGGCGGTGAATGGCTTCGGTAATGGTTAACTGGAATGTCTGGCGATAAACACGGCCTAGATAATCCGCATTGCAATGTAACTTATCGGCGAGTGTGGAGGTGGAAATCGGCAGATGAAACTGCGTACGAATGAGCTGCTGTGCTTTGTACGCTAATGCAACTCCGCTGTTATCTGGCTGAGGGTTATCATTCGCGGCTACGGAAAGTTGTTGCATGATCAGCAATAAAATTAATTCCAGAGCACCGCTGCGGTTGATGGCTTCTTGCTCGCTTAAAAACTGGCGAAATAAAGAAATAACATATTGTGGGTTATGGACTTTCCCATGTTGTGGCAGGGAGATGAGCGAAGCGGGTAATTCTGTTTGTGATTCGTGCTGCGGATTAATTTCAAAGTGCAGCCAGTAGAATTTTAAATCCGCCGGGAAGGTTCCGACTCCGACGTGTTTTCTGTGAGGCCAAAGTAGCAGGCTTTCTCCCTCTTTTACGCTGAACAGCGTGTCATCCTCACGGATCGTAAGTGTCCCTTTTTCAACGAAAATCATTTCCCATGAGTCCAGTTTTCGCTGCGGGTGGTTACCCACGCCACGGGAAATAAACAAGCCACCGTTTTGCACGGAAATGGGTAAAGTAATTTTTAAATCAAGCAATTACGATTTTCCTCAAGCCACTTCATCAACCTAGTGTAGATAAGAAATACAGGGTGCAGTTATCGGTACTGGTATTTGGCGATCTCCCTCACAGTTTTATCTTCAGGTCGGAATCGTCACCTTTTTATACTTTGTTATCGCCTTGTTGATACTTAGATTGAATGCAAAATTATTCGGGTCATTTGCAAATACAAAAATAATAACTCCAGACTTTTTACCCGATGCGAGGCGTAAATCATGACCTCTACCCCTATAGATAATATTGCTACTTCGACGTTAAGTGACCGACTCTCCATACGCGAGAAAATAGGTTATGGATTAGGTGATGCAGGCGGCACCGTCATTACCTGCCTAATCATGAACTTCCTGACCTTTTTCTACACCGATGTGTTTGGTTTAACCCCGGCAATTGTCGGCACACTGTTTATCGCACTGCGTGTCTTTGACGCTATTTCCGATCCGTTAATGGGAATTCTTGCTGACCGAACCCAGAGCCGCTTTGGTCGCTTCCGTCCCTGGCAACTGTGGGTTGCTGTACCTATTGGCATTATCGGCGTATTGACCTTCACCGTGCCTGACCTTAGCGCCAACATGAAAATTCTGTGGGCATTCGGAACTTACCTTTTACTTTCAGTTGGCTATACCGCGATTAACGTCCCCTACTGTGCGCTGATCAATACCATGACCACACGCCATGATGAGGTCATTTCCTGCCAGTCCTGGCGCTTTGTACTTTGTGGGGTTGCAGGCTTCCTGGTTTCAGTTGGCCTCCCGTGGTTGGTAGAAATCATCGGCCAGGGCAATGCCGTAAAAGGCTACCAGATGGGCGTCGGCATTTTATGTGCGGTCGCGGTCGTAATGTTCTTGTGCTGCTTCTTCTGGGTTCGCGAACGTGTGCCATTGGCGCTGATGGGCAAATTCACGCTGCGTGAGCACCTGGCGGGTTTGCGCAAAAACGACCAGTTACTGCTGAGCCTGGTGATGTCGTTCCTGCTGATTAACGTCTTTAACCTGCGCGGCGGCGGCTACATGTACTTCATCACTTATGTGCTGCAAGGTAGTGCCGGCTTTGCTTCGCTGTTCTTTACCATGGTGACCTTTGCCTCGATTCTCGGTGCTGTGATTGTTAACCCTCTGGCCAAGCGCTTTGATACTGTAAAGCTTTATTACTACACCAATCTCGTACTGGCAGTGCTCGCGTTTGGAATGTGGCTACTGCCTACCGGCCCATCTTTCCAGACGCTGTGGTTACTGGTGATTCTGGCTAACGGCATCATTCTTGGTTTCACCTTACCGCTGCACTTTTCCATAATGGCCTTTGCTGATGATTACGGTGAGTGGAAAACCGGCGTGCGTTCCTCGGGCATGAATTTTGCCTTTAACCTGTTCTTTATCAAACTTGCCTGGGCTGCGAGTGCTGGGATCTTAAGCCTGGTCTTTATATTCGTTGCTTATAAGCCAGGACTAGAACACCAGACGCATGCTTCGCTTCAAGGCATTACCGCGCTGGAAACCCTGCTACCAGCAGCATTTCACTTATTATTGGCTCTGGCGATTCGCCGTTGCCGTCTGAATAATCCAATGATGGCGAAAATTTCTACTGACCTACGTCAGCGCCATGTCCAGACCGCCTGAGGAGTTGTTATGAATCAGCCAGATGTATTACAGGAAGTTGACCTGCACAAACTTAAAGTAACCGATGCGTTTTTGGGACAGTACCAACGCCTGGTGCGCGATGTGGTGATTCCTTATCAGTGGGATGCCCTAAACGACCGTATTACTGAGGCAGACCCAAGCCATGCTATCGAAAACTTTGAAATAGCGGCAGGTCGCAAAGATGGCGAGTTCTACGGCATGGTTTTTCAGGATAGCGATGTAGCGAAATGGCTGGAGGCAGTGGCATGGTCACTGTGCCAGAAGCCAGATGAGGATCTTGAGAAAACCGCAGATGAAGTTATCGAACTGGTGGAAGCAGCACAGTGTGAAGATGGTTACCTAAACACCTATTTCACCGTAAAAGCGCCAGAGGAACGCTGGACTAATCTTGCCGAGTGCCATGAGCTTTATTGCGCAGGGCATATGATTGAAGCGGGTGTCGCCTTCTTCCAGGCAACAGGAAAGCGCCGTCTATTGGGTGTGGTTTGTCGTCTGGCTGATCATATCGACCAAGTGTTTGGCCCAGGTGAAAATCAGCTTCATGGTTACCCGGGGCATCCTGAGATCGAGTTGGCGTTGATGCGTTTGTATGAAGTAACTGACAACCATCGCTACTTAGATCTCGTAAATTACTTTGTTGAGGAACGCGGAGCACAGCCGCATTTCTACGATATTGAATATGAAAAACGTGGACGTACCTCGCACTGGAACATTCATGGCCCGGCGTGGATGGTAAAAGACAAAGCCTACAGCCAGGCGCATGAACCGCTGGTGCTCCAGCAAACAGCTATCGGCCATGCGGTGCGTTTTGTCTACCTGATGGCTGGTGTTGCACATCTTGCGCGTTTGCATAAAGACGAAGAAAAACGCCAGACCTGCTTGCGTTTGTGGGACAACATGGTCCAACGCCAGCTGTACATCACAGGCGGTATTGGTTCTCAAAGCAGCGGAGAGGCATTCAGCTCGGATTACGATCTGCCAAATGACACGGTTTACGCGGAAAGTTGTGCCTCTATCGGTTTAATGATGTATGCCCGTCGTATGTTGCAAATGGAAGCCGACAGTCGTTTTGCAGATGTGATGGAGCGTGCGTTATACAACACGGTGCTGGGAGGCATGGCGCTGGATGGTAAACACTTTTTCTATGTGAACCCGCTTGAAGTTCATCCAAAATCGCTGGCCTTCAACCATATTTATGATCATGTAAAACCTGTTCGTCAGCGCTGGTTTGGCTGTGCCTGCTGCCCACCAAATATTGCACGTGTTCTGACATCGCTCGGCCATTATATTTACACGCCTCAACCGGATGCTCTGTATGTGCATCTGTATGTTGGTAACGAAATGGCCGTATCGGTGGGCGAGAAAGAGCTGCGTCTAAAAGTCAGTGGTAACTACCCCTGGAATGAGCAGGTCGATATCACCGTGATATCACCGCAGGCGGTGCAACATATCGTGGCACTGCGTCTGCCGGACTGGTGTGAAAACCCGCAAGTGCTGCTCAATGGCGAACCCTGCGTCGGTGACGTGCGCAAAGGGTATCTACATCTTAACCGCGAATGGCAGGAGGGTGATCGTATTAGCCTGACGCTGCCGATGCCAGTGCGTCGTGTATACGGCAACCCTTTACTGCGCCATGTCGCCGGGAAAGTTGCCTTGCAGCGCGGGCCGTTGGTGTACTGCCTGGAAGAAGCGGATAACGGTGCAGAATTGCATAACCTATGGTTACCAAAAGAGAGCACATTTAGCCTGATTGAAGGGAAAGGTATTTTTGCGCACAAGGTGCTGATTCAGGCTGATGGACTGCGTATGGCAAGCGAGCAAGCTGACCAACAGGCACTGTATCACTATGACAAATCACCGGTGAAAGCCGAGCCGAAAAAGCTCACTTTTATTCCATGGTTTAGTTGGGCGAACCGTGGGGAAGGTGAAATGCGAATTTGGGTTAACGGCGAGTAAGCCGAAATATTGGGATCTCTTGATGCAGAGATCCCAAGTATTTATCCTCTCAAAATAATAACCCAGCACACTGCTAAGTTATTTCATTTAAAATTAAATTGTTTCTGGATATTCCCCTTCAGTATTTCTGAAACCCCCTTAATAACCCCCTTGAAAAACCATGATTTTTTTTATTTTTAAACTAGATATATAATTAACCTGACTTGAAGAGGATTTGGTGGCTATTAGAACGCTAAATTATTGGTTTTACTGGAACACAGAAAGCTGAATTTTAGAAAAAGAGAAGGCACACTAAGCATTAATTTACTGAGGATAACCGATGACAATACCCACTCGCCCGGACGATTCTATGCAATGTCTGTTCTCAGCACTTGAACCAGTAAGTTCGGAGATAAAAGTTATCCCTCGCAAAAGAATGAGCTGGGAATACAAAGGTAAACCACAACTATATCTCTTTATGGAAGGTGAGATTTCGCTAGTACGTGTTACTGATGGTCTGGTTGTTGCAAGTGCTTATGATCCTCATATTTTTGGCTTGGGCGAGGCTATCCAGCCCAAGCGCTACCATATTCTACGTGTCGAGAAAAAGTCGCGAATTTTGGCCGTTGACGTTGAAAATGCATTAAAAATATTCGATGAACAGAACCTGTGGCGTGATGTATCCACTACCTTAGCTTATTTCAACGCTTACCTCGTTTATCGCGATGAAATGGTGTTGCAACAGCGTACTTACTCCGTCATTCGCAGCCACCTGCAGGAGATGATTGGACTGCCGCTCGAAGCTCGGCTCAACACTTCTATCCTTGATTATATTCGCCTGAGAACGCATTTATCGCGTAGCAGCATTTTGAATGTTATTTTCGTGCTGAAAACTGAAAAACATATAGAGATAAAGAGAGGCGGTTTTTTAGTCGCCATAAATAATTTGCCAGAAAAGATTTGATAATATCTTGGGTAATAGCACGAATGGCAAAGCTATAAAATTTTAGCACTTTATGTTAACTTTACGCATCGGTTGTATGATGCGCCTGAATATTTTTTTATTTAAAAATAAACTGTTTAATATTTCTAATTAAGGAACTATTTCCTTATTATCCCGTTCGACAAACTTATGGCGATTTAATTCTGAGTCGTTTGCTCAGATATGGGATATGTTAGGGAATATATGAAAAAGACTCTTGTGGCTTTAATCGTGCTGAACGCTTGCGCTGTTTCTAACGTATTTGCTGCGGCAGACGCGAACACCTGGTACGGCGGCGCTAAAATGGGCTGGTCGCATTATTTTGATGCCAGCGGCAACAAAGATTTCAACGATAACGTGAGCAACGCAACTGACTTTGATTTCGATAAAGACAACGTCAGCGGCGGCGTATTTGCAGGTTATCAAGTTCTTCCATGGTTAGCGGTTGAAGGTGGATACGACTACCTGGGCAACATGGGTATCAACGGTAATAACGGTGTTGCTGGCGGAAAAATGGAAAGCCAGGGCCTGCAACTTTCTCTGAAAGCGAGCTACGGCTTGACTGACAACTGGGATATTTATGGCCGTGCTGGTGCGATGGGTTACCGCGCAGAAGTTAACAACGCAGGTCATAGCAATTTTGAAACTGGCGTGCGCCCGTTGGCCGCAGTCGGTACTGAATATGCGTTTACCAAAAACTGGGCTGGCCGTCTGGAATACCAGTGGGTAAGCAATGTAGGTAACTCTAACCAGATTGGTATTAGCAGTGATGTAAGTTCGTTATCCGCAGGTGTTGTTTATCGCTTCGGCCAGCATGATGATGCAGTAATCGCACCGGTTGTGGAACCTACGCCAGCGGCTCCAGAAGTGAAGAAATTTAACCTGAAATCAGACGTGCTGTTCGGCTTTAACTCTGCAGAGCTGACTTCAGAAGGTCACGCAGCAATTCAGCAGCTGTACAACAGCCCGGATATGCAAGCGGCGAAAAACAGCTCAACAACAGTTGTTGGCTACAGCGATCGCCTGGGTTCAGAGCAATACAATCAGCAGCTTTCTGCTCAGCGTGCACAAGCAGTCGTTGATGCACTGATAGCGCAAGGTTTGCCTGCTCAGAATGTGCGTGCCGAAGGCCGTGGTGAAAGTGATTCCGTGACCGGCAATACTTGTGCAGACGGTATGCCTAAGTCACAACTGATTGATTGCCTGGCTCCAGACCGCCGTGTTGTGGTTGAGATTGCAGGCGAACAGTAAGTATTCACCCCTGAGAACGTGAATTCATCCCGAAAGTGCAGAAAGAAGTTACCTTGATTATTTCGTGCCACGCCCTGGAAGCATGTAAGCGCATTTTTCCTGTGTGGCACGAAATATGAAAGGTATATAAGAAATATTTCATTAATCGTCCGTTGCCCGACAAATTCGTCGGGCTTTTTTATTTCTGTTTTGCCAGCCAAACTGCGCCGAGCATGCCAGCTTTATTCCCCAGTTTGCAGGGGCGAATCGGCACTTGTAGCACATCCCAGAACTTAAACCCTTCAAGGTGACGTTCCAGCATTGGGTACAGCATCGGCTGAGTACTGACGCCGCCGCCCAGCAAAATCGCTTGAGGATCAAATAGCGAGACAACGCTATAAATCCCACGCGCCAGGTATTTCACCCAGTTGTCGATAACTCCCTGAATATGCAGATCTGTTTCAGCGCGGGCAAAAATATCCTGGCCGCGAATTTTCTCATCTGCCGGGATATTCATCTCGCGTCGACATGCATCCATCAGCCCTTTGGCTGATGCCAACTGATGCATGTCCTCACCATATTTTCCTACCGGCAATACGCCAAATTCACCGGCCCGGAAGTGCGAACCGCGCATCAGTTCTCGGTTTACGATAATGCCACCGCCAATGCCGGTACCAATCGTCACGCAGACCAGAGAATCATATTCATTGCCCGCACCCAACCACATCTCGCCGAGGGCTGCGCAGTTAGCATCATTTTCAACGGTAATTGGCAGGTCTGTTAGTTCGCCAAAAATCTCCAGCAAATTGCAGCCATCAAGAAACTCAAGCGCCCCCGCTTTGGGGACATTACCGGTATGAGGGTTGATATAGCCGGGGAAACTGATGGCTATCCCGGCAATTTCATTATGCTGTCGATAGCCTGCCACCACACTTTGCCAGGCATCCAGAAACTGCTGGCGGTCATAGTGAGTGTCATACTCTTCAGCGATCAGCACCTCCCCCTCTTCAGTGAACAAACCATGCTTAACGTGGGTGCCGCCCACATCGAAACTAATAAACAGGCGCATGAGCAATCCTTGTAGCGAAACGGGAAAAGGTAAACTTTAAGTATGTCTCAAAACCAATAACCTGCAGGCTGATTACTCTTAATCAGCGAAAAACCAATCCGTGACCTGTGTCGTAAAGCGCTCAAACATTGGCGAAGAATTCACCGCTGGCGACTACGCTTGAGAGTGCAAACGACAAGGAGATTCACATGACAAATAATCCTCCCGATACCCGAATTATCCCGGGCGAGTATGGTTTCCCGCTCAAGCTTAAACCTCGTTACAACAACTTCATTGGTGGCCAGTGGGTAGCTCCTGTCGAGGGAAAATACTACGAAAACCTCACCCCAGTTACTGGGCAACCACTGTGTGAGATAGCCAGCTCCAGTAAAGGCGATATTGATTTAGCGTTAGATGCCGCGCATGAGGCAAAAGCAGGCTGGGGCGCTATGTCAGTTCAGGAACGTGCCAATATTCTGCTAAAAATAGCCGATCGCATGGAGCAGAATATTGAGCTGCTGGCGGCGGCTGAGACCTGGGATAACGGCAAACCAATCCGTGAAACCAGCGGTGCCGACGTGCCTCTGGCTATCGACCATTTCCGCTATTTTGCTTCCTGTATTCGTGCTCAAGAAGGCGGCATCAGCGAAGTTGATGGCGATACTGTGGCGTATCACTTCCATGAACCTCTCGGTGTGGTAGCGCAAATTATTCCGTGGAACTTCCCACTGCTGATGGCGAGCTGGAAAATGGCTCCGGCACTGGCTGCGGGCAACTGCATTGTCCTGAAACCAGCACGTTTGACACCGCTGTCGGTTCTGCTGCTGATGGAATTGGTGGGAGATTTGCTACCGCCGGGTGTCATCAACGTAGTGAACGGTGCTGGCGGTGAAATCGGTGAATATCTGGCAACCTCCAAACGTATCGCCAAAGTAGCGTTTACCGGCTCCACTGAAGTGGGTCAGCAGATAATGCAGTATGCAACTCAAAACATTATCCCGGTCACGCTGGAGTTGGGCGGTAAATCCCCAAATATCTTCTTTGCTGATGTGATGGACGAAGAGGACGCATTTTTCGACAAGGCACTGGAAGGTTTTGCTCTGTTTGCCTTTAACCAGGGTGAAGTTTGTACCTGTCCAAGCCGTGCACTGGTGCAAGAATCTATCTATGAACGCTTTATGGAGCGTGCGATTCGCCGTGTGGAATCCATCCGCAGTGGTAACCCTCTGGACTCACGTACCCAAATGGGGGCGCAGGTGTCACAAGGGCAGATGGAAACCATCCTGAACTACATCGATATCGGCAAAAAAGAAGGGGCTGATGTCCTGACTGGTGGGCGCCGCAAAGCACTAGAGGGTGACCTGAAAGCGGGTTATTACCTCGAGCCAACCATTCTGTTCGGCAAAAATAATATGCGCGTTTTCCAGGAAGAGATCTTCGGACCGGTGCTCGCCGTGACGACCTTCAAAACCGTGGAAGAAGCACTGGAGCTTGCGAACGATACCGAGTATGGCCTCGGCGCTGGTGTCTGGAGTCGTAACGGTAATCTGGCGTACAAAATGGGTCGTGGCATTCAGGCGGGGCGCGTGTGGACTAACTGTTATCACGCTTATCCAGCCCATGCGGCGTTTGGGGGCTACAAACAATCCGGTATTGGGCGTGAAACTCATAAAATGATGCTGGATCATTATCAGCAGACCAAGTGCCTGTTGGTGAGTTACTCGGATAAGCCGTTAGGGTTGTTCTGATATGATCTGAAACAGACACGTCTCACTCTGGCATTGAGCCAAGTGAGATGTGTTGGTCACGCTATTTCTCAGCCAGGAATAGCGCTTTATCACGCAGTAGGTGGTCATTGCCACGGCGGCGGGTAAAACCAATTCGATCAAAGTATTCGAGAATTTGCACCGCCAGTTTGCGACCCACGCCGAGACTGTCTCGGAAATCCGCAGCGCTGGTAGCTCCTTGCGTTTGATCCAGTTCGCGGATCAAATTAGCAAAGGTTTGAATCCGATCGTTACGGTAATAACGATCTTTTAAGATCGCAGTCACTAGCCCAAGTTGCGCGGCAAAACGCAGTAGCTGACGTACTACTTGTTCATCTTGTTGTGTTTCCCGAGCCAGATCGCGTACCCACCATGGCTCATCACCAAATAGTGCGTCAATTTTCTCCCAAACTGCCAACTGCTCTGTGGAAAAGCCCGGTTTGTGATCGGGCAGATGCAGCCAGCCTTGTCGGCTTGCGAGTACCCCTTCCTGGCGCATTTTTTCAATCAATGCCAAAACCAGTGGCTCATCTTCACTTGGTAAAGCCATGCGACGCAGACGCTCACGACCAGGGCCGGGCTGGTCGTCATGCTGTTGGTGATAACGCTCCAGGGTATCGAGCAGTTTTTGCTTCCAGCGTGCGGCCATTTCCTCGCTAAGCAGGCTATTGCCCGCGCGAAGAAAATCGGTTCTGTTTAGCAACTCTTGTAAGCCCTGAGAGGTCAGTTGCCGTGCCCAGCCGAAATCAGTCAGGATTACGGCGCTTCGTTGTAGATGGATATCGAGCACCTGCTGGTCATTTTCTGCCTGTTTAAGCTGTTGTAACCATGCGAGGAATGCAGGCTGGCGTTTACCGCGGCGTGGAGCGTGCAGAAGAATGGCTCGCGCTCCTGCAAGTGTGACGCGAGCGGATATATCACGCAGAACCAGGCGGTCATTGTCTGCAAGCCATAACGGCGTATCCAGAACCAGTTCGGCGAGGTCATCTTCTAGCAGAGAAATGCGCCCGGTGACATGACTTGCTGCATGGTGGATATGCAGCGGCTGCCATTGTTGCAGCTGTGCATGGCTTTGCAGTTGAACGATCACGCGCTCAACGGACTGAAGGGGTTGTTCCGCTAGTAGCCAGTCGCCACGTTTGATATCCAGTTTTTCCGCATCGCCGCTAATGTTGATCGCTATGCGTTGCCCGGCAAAAGCGGTGTCGGTTTTACTATTTTGGGCATGTAAACCACGAACACGCATCGGTTTATCAGCACCGGTTAACCACAGCGTGTCACCAATTTTTACTTCGCCACTCAATGCGGTTCCGGTCACTACCAAACCCGCCCCTTTGACGGTAAAAGCACGGTCAATTGCGAGACGGAAACGGTGCTGGCGCGGGTGTGCACGTTCCGGCAGCGCAAGTAAGTGTTCACGTAGCTCGTCAATTCCTGTGCCACTGGTGGCTGCTGTGACAAACAAAGCCGCCTCTGGCCAGCCAAATTCACTGAGTGTTTCCAGCACCGCTTCGCGTACTTCATCTATTCGCGCATCACTCACCCGATCGGCTTTGGTCAAGGCCACGGTAAGCGACGGTTTGCCGGTTAATTGCAAGATAGCGAGATGTTCGCGAGTTTGCGCCATCACGCCATCATCGCAGGCGACAACTAACAGCGCGTGGTCGATACCCCCCACGCCTGCCAGCATATTGGCGAGGAATTTTTCATGCCCTGGCACATCAATAAAACCGGGAATGCGGCCATCGGATTGTGGCCAGTATGCATAGCCCAGGTCGATAGTCATGCCGCGCTTTTTCTCTTCGGGCAGACGGTCAGCATTCACGCCAGTTAAGGCTTGCAGCAGGGTAGTTTTGCCGTGGTCAACATGCCCGGCGGTAGCAATAATCATGGGTTCAGGTTCTCCATGAAACCAGCTTCATCTTCAAGGCCACGTAAATCCAGCCATAAGCGCCCATCGCTGATGCGGCCAATAATCGGTTTTGGTCGTTCGCGCAGGGCTTGTGTGAGCGCGGCAAGCGTTGCGCCACGCCCATCTTTTGGTGTGAACGTTAGCGCGGCACTTGGCAAACGATCCACCGGTAGTGAGCCGCTGCCAATTTGCGATAAACACGGTTCGACGCAAACGGTAAATTGCTCGCCATATTTGCTTTCAAGGGCAGGTAACAGGCGTTGTGCAAGCTCTGTGATTTCACTAGCGCTACGGGTTAGCAGGCGCAGCGTCGGCAATCGTTCGACCAGCGTTTCCGGGTGTTGATATAGGCGTAACGTCGCTTCGAGTGCAGCCAGCGTCATTTTATCGGCGCGTAATGCCCGTTTTAGCGGGTGGCTTTGAATGCGGGCGATAAGATCTTTTTTGCCGACGATAATGCCCGCCTGCGGGCCGCCGAGCAGTTTATCACCAGAGAAACTCACCAGGCTTACGCCTGCCGCAATCAACTGTTGCGGCATAGGCTCTTCTGGCAATCCCCACTGAGTTAAGTCGACCAGCGAACCGCTGCCTAAATCAGTAACAACAGGGATATTCAGCTCAGTTCCGAGTGCCACCAGTTCTGCTTCATCGACCGCTTTAGTAAAGCCCGCAACCTGATAATTGCTGGTGTGGACTTTCATCAATAGCGCCGTATTTTCATTCGCCGCCTGGCGGTAATCTTTCAAATGCGTGCGGTTTGTTGTGCCAACTTCCACAAGTTGGCAACCCGCCTGGCGCATCACATCAGGAATACGGAATGCGCCACCAATTTCGACTAACTCGCCACGTGAAACCACAACCTCTTTGCCGCTGGCACATGCCGCCAACATCAGCAATACGGCTGCCGCGTTGTTATTAACGATACAGGCGTCTTCCGCACCGGTCAGTTCACAAAGTAGGCCCGCCAATGCTCGGTCACGGTGCCCGCGCTCTGCACCATGTAAGTCATATTCCAGTGTTACGGGATAGCGCATTGCCTGAGTCACAGCCTCAATTGCGGCTTCTGCCTGCAATGCGCGGCCCAGATTGGTATGCAGTACCGTGCCGGTCAGGTTAAATACTGGTAATAGGGCGCTGCGCTGGCCTGATTCAAGCTGAAGCTGCGCATGTGCTGCCCAATCGTTGTTCCAGGGCGGCAGGATTTCCTGAGTGCGAATGTGTTCCCGTGCCACCTCAAGCATCTCTCGTAAGGTATTCACCACCTGAGTGTGGCCGAAATGGTGCAGCAAAGTGCTAAATGAGGCGTCACGTAACAGTTTATCGATTGCTGGAAGTTGGCTGTACAAGGTGCGATGGGTAGTCATAGCAAGCCGCAGAATGGTGAAATATTGCGATAGTTTACAGGGGGAGTTGCCCCCCTGTCATGGCGGGAGATCATGCTGTTGGCGGTTCGGTCCGTGCAAAACTTTCACGTTCGAAAAGTTTCTCAACCAGTTTCACTAAATGTGGGCGGTCGACACACCAGCCAGGCGAAACGCGACGGAAATTGAGATAGCCCACAGCGCATGCCACCGCAATGGTCGCGACGCTTAGGTTTTCCGCATCCAGTTTTTTATCTGCGACGTACTGTTCGAGCAGTGTCAGGCTGCGGCTGATTTTTTCACGTTGGCGCAGCAGTTCCGTTTCTGATTGCTGCTCCGACGGGCGCTGGCGTTCGCGTACTGAAACCAGAGCCGCGTCCATAATGCCATCGGCCAGCGCTTCTATCTGGCGCATTTGCAGTGCAGCTAATGGATCTCGCGGGATGAGGGCTGGGGCGATATCCAACAGCTCAAGATATTCGGCAATCACCGGTGAATCGAACCAGTATTGCCCATCTCCGGTGACCAGCGCCGGGACTTTGCCCAGCGGGTTGTATTGCGGCGTGTTACTTTCTGAAGTCCATGGGTTGTCGTTTACAAATTCAAAAGTTATACCTTTCTCCAGCATTATCACTGAAATTTTGCGCACATACGGGCTGGTGTAATTGCCGATCAGTTTCATCACATCGTCCATTTTTGCCAACAAAACGTAAGTATGGTTCAGATTGTTGGCAACGGCGATTTGATGTAGTCCAGAAACGCCCGCAGCCCACAGGTCATGTACTGGCGATTGGGGTAGTAAAGTTGCCACTGTTCGGGTTCAGGCAGCCACTCCTCCAGCATGCTGACAAGCTGGCCACTTTCCAGCCACGGCCTGGCCTGCTGCTCGTAGAGGTAACTGATACCCGCGCCACAGAGCACGGCTTCCAGCCCTGAATCCATATCGTCGACCGTGAAAAGCACTATCAGAACTTGTTTGAGCAGGCCCGAAGCTTTGTTGGCGCTGCATAATAAATAGTGCAATCGGTGGATGGCGCCTGCGCTTATCCACCCTATAACTAATAGTCTTGTGCGTTGCCGCTGCGCTGTAATTTTCTGACAAAATCAAATCAACCGACACCGCCGGGTTGCCCCGGATCACACTCCATAAAAATCACTTAAAATTTCTTGTGATGCTAATCACATATAAATAACAAAGTCACAACCATGAAATGTGATTCCCATCACGTTTAGGCGTCAACTATGCGCAAAAAATAGCTGCTGTGTTTTTTTACACACTGATTATGTGACGCAGATCTCCTGATCGTAGTTGGTCACACCCATCAATTGGTGATCCTTGTCACATAAATTTCCACTCGCTGGACAGTTTCACGATTCAGTGCCAAATTCGCCTCACTTAGAGCATCTGGCAGCGTTGCTTGCCACCACATTAACAATAAACCTCGGGCTGCTTTTCAGCACGTAAACACAATAAGGGGTGTGCGTATGTCATCCGATATCAAGATCAGAGTGCAAAGCTTTGGTCGTTTCCTGAGTAACATGGTAATGCCAAACATCGGCGCGTTTATCGCCTGGGGTATTATCACCGCCTTATTTATCCCGACCGGTTGGTTGCCAAGTGAAACACTGGCGAAACTGGTAGGCCCAATGATTACCTATCTGCTGCCATTGCTCATCGGTTATACCGGTGGTCGCTTAATCGGTGGCGACCGTGGTGGTGTGGTGGGTGCAATCACAACCATGGGTGTTATCGTCGGTGCAGATATGCCGATGTTCCTCGGCGCGATGATTGCAGGCCCTCTGGGTGGCTGGGCGATTAAACATTTCGACGCGTGGGTAGACGGCAAAATCAAATCCGGCTTTGAAATGCTGGTGAACAACTTCTCCGCTGGCATCATCGGTATGATTCTGGCGATTCTGGCATTCATGGGTATCGGCCCTGCGGTTGAAGTCCTGTCCAAAGTACTGGCGGCGGGCGTTAACTTCATGGTTGTTCATGACATGCTGCCACTGGCTTCTATCTTCGTAGAACCAGCGAAAATCCTGTTCCTGAACAACGCAATCAACCACGGTATCTTCTCACCGTTGGGTATTCAGCAGTCCCACGAACTGGGCAAATCAATCTTCTTCCTGATTGAAGCAAACCCAGGTCCAGGTATGGGCGTGCTGTTGGCGTACATGTTCTTCGGTCGTGGTAATGCTAAGCAGTCTGCGGGCGGCGCGGCAATCATCCACTTCCTGGGCGGTATCCACGAAATTTACTTCCCATATGTGCTGATGAACCCACGTCTGATTCTGGCCGTTATCCTCGGCGGTATGACTGGCGTGTTCACTCTGACCATCCTGAACGGCGGCCTGGTTTCTCCGGCATCTCCGGGTTCCATCCTGGCAGTTCTGGCGATGACACCAAAAGGTGCGTACTTCGCGAACATCGCAGCAATCGTTGCAGCAACAGCAGTCTCCTTCGTGGTCTCAGCAATCTTGCTGAAAACCAGCAAAGTTAAAGAAGAAGACGATATCGAAGCAGCAGCTCGCCGTATGGCAGAGATGAAAGCTGAATCTAAAGGTGCAACTGCGCCACTGGCGGTAGGTGCTGGCCTGTCTAACGACCTGAGCCACGTACGTAAAATCATCGTAGCGTGTGATGCAGGCATGGGTTCAAGTGCCATGGGTGCTGGCGTGCTGCGTAAGAAAGTCAGCGATGCAGGCCTGAAAAATATCTCCGTGACTAACTGTGCAATCAACAGTTTGCCGGATGATGTTGACCTGGTGATTACGCACCGTGACCTGACCGAGCGTGCGATGCGCCAGGTTCCACAGGCACAGCATATTTCCCTGACCAACTTCCTGGATAGCAGCCTGTACTCCAACCTGACCGAGCGTCTGGTGGCCTCCCATAACCTGAGCGAGAAAGAAGTGAAGGTAATGAGCAGCCTGGAAGACAGTTTCGTACCAAGCGAAGAAGGGCTGTTCCGCTTGGGTGCTGGCAACGTGTTCCTCGGCCTGACTGCCACCAACAAAGAAGAAGCCATTCGCTTTGCGGGTGAGCAACTGGTGAACGGTGGTTACGTCCAGCCTGAATATGTTGATGCGATGTTTGAACGTGAAAAACTGACCCCAACTTATCTGGGTGAAGGTATCGCAGTTCCGCACGGTACAGTTGAAGCGAAAGACCGCGTACTGAAAACCGGCGTTGTGTTCTGCCAGTACCCACACGGTGTTCACTTCGGTGAAGAAACTGATGATATTGCCCGCCTGGTTATCGGTATTGCCGCTCGCAATAACGAACACATCCAGGTTATCACCAGCCTGACCAACGCGCTGGATGATGATTCAGTGATTGATCGCCTGGCGAATACCACCAGCGTTCAGGAAGTTCTCGACCTGCTGGCAGGTAAGAAGTAAGTCTCCATTTCCCTCTCCCGAATGGGAGAGGGTTCTGGTGAGGTTGGTCAATACCACAAACCTCCTCACCCGAACCCTCTCGGGTAATTCAAATTTAAGAAGGTGAACGACATGAAAGCATTACATTTTGGTGCAGGTAATATCGGACGTGGCTTTATCGGAAAATTGCTGGCAGATGCCGGTATTGAACTGACCTTTGCCGATGTAAACCAGACTGTGCTGGACGCGCTGAATGCGCGCCATAGCTACCAGGTTCACGTTGTTGGCGAGCAAAAGCAAATCGATACCGTTTCCAATGTTAATGCTGTTAGCAGCATTGGCGATGAAGTTATTACTCTGATTGCCGATGTAGACCTGGTGACCACGGCAGTCGGACCGGTAGTGCTTGAGCGTATTGCACCAGCCGTGGCGAAAGGTCTGGTTCTGCGTCGTACCAACGGTAATGAGAAACCACTGAACATTATCGCTTGCGAGAATATGGTGCGCGGCACCAGCCAGCTTAAAGGCCACGTCATGAAGGCGCTGTCGGAAGATGATCAGGCCTGGGTTGAGCAACATGTTGGCTTTGTTGATTCTGCAGTGGACCGTATCGTTCCACCGTCAGAATCTGCTACTAATGACCCGCTTGAAGTCACGGTTGAAACATTCAGCGAATGGATTGTTGATAAAACACAGTTCAAAGGTGATCTCCCGAACATTCCTGGCATGGAACTTACTGATAACCTGATGGCGTTTGTTGAGCGCAAACTCTTCACGCTGAATACCGGGCATGCTATAACCGCATACCTTGGCCAACTGGCCGGTCATCAGACCATTCGCGATGCGATTTTGGATGAAAGAGTCCGTGCTGTCGTGAAAGGGGCAATGGACGAAAGTGGTGCGGTGCTTATCAAACGCTACGGTTTTGATGCAGACAAACACGCAGCCTACATCCAAAAAATCCTTGGTCGTTTCGAGAACCCATATCTGAAAGATGATGTAGAGCGCGTAGGCCGCCAGCCACTGCGTAAGTTAAGTGCGGGCGACCGTCTGATTAAGCCACTGCTTGGCACCATCGAATACGGCTTGCCACACCTGAACCTGGTTGAAGGTATTGCCGCAGCGATGCATTACCACAGCGCAGAAGATCCGCAAGCTCAGGAACTGGAAAAACTGCTGGCAGAAAAAGGCCCACAGGTCACTCTCGCAGAAATTTCTGGTCTTGATGCCAATAGCGACGTGGTAGCTCAGGCGGTGAAAGCGTACGAAGCTAAAGCGTAGCAGAAGAGAGCGGGTGCAGTGGATGCTGCACCCAATAGAAAATTTTAGTGATGCAGGCAAAGATGGAAGAAACCCAGGCCTTTGAAAACCGTGTGCTTGAGCGTCTCAATGCCGGCAAAACCGTACGCAGCCTGCTGATTACCGCGGTCGAACTTCTCACCGAAGCGGTTAATATCCTGGTGCTTCAGGTCTTCCGTAAAGACGACTATGCGGTGAAATATGCGGTTGAACCCTTGTTGGATGGTGACGGGCCACTAGGGGATCTTTCCGTGCGTCTCAAACTTATCTACGGGCTTGGCGTGCTCAATCGAGCGGAGTACGAAGATTGCGAACTGTTGATGGCTTTGCGTGAAGAGTTAAATCACGACGGTAATGAATATAATTTTACCGACGATGAAATGCTTGGCCCATTCGGTGAACTGCACTGTGTTTCTACTCTACCGCCGACACCAAAGTTTGTGGATGGCAGCGATCCTGAGCTGTTTGCTATGCAAAAACAGCGTTACCAGCAAATCGTTCGTTCGACGATGGTGCTCTCTTTGACCGAGCTGATCTCGCGGATCAGCTTAAAAAAGCCTTCCAAAAGTAATTCTGACCGAACTCCCTTTTCGCCCTCTTAAGCCGAATGGTGTATCCTTGCCAGCAATGAAAGTTATTCACGGTTAATCAAAAATGAAAGAAATCGAAAAAGCAGAAATCAAACGCCTGAGCGATCGCCTCGATCTTATCCGTCACGAGATGCCAGAACTGCATCTGATCAACGACGCTGAAAAGTACGCTGAGATGGAAAAAGAGAAAGCGAAGCTGGAAATTGAGATTGTGCGCCTGCAAGCGGTGCGCAACCAGAAGTTGAGCAAAGAAGCACAAAAACTGATGGCACTGCCGTACAAGCGTCCCATCACCAAAAAAGAACAAGCCAACATGGGCGCTCTGAAAAAAGCGGTACGTGGCTTGGTTATCGTCCATCCAATGACGGCGTTAGGCCGTGAGATGGGCCTCGAAGAAATGACAGGTTTTTCTAATACCGATTTCTAAGTTAACACTCGATTTTAAAAAGGGATGATCCTTTAAGGTTCATCCCTTTTATTTTGCTTAAAATTCCTGTTTTGCGAAGCTTATTCATAACTTATTCCCTTCCCATTGGATTCAATTCTCACAGCATCTATTCTCTGACACTTGTGTATGAACTAGCCGATACCAGGCGACAAAGACTCGCTCCTGTTCTCTACGTAGTTTAAAATAGATACATATCGAACGATTTATACCTATTCAATCGAAGTGAGGGTGAGGGATGATCAGTTTTACAGCCAACCAGGCAAAAACTCAGTTTGGGGAAATGATTGCTAAAGCGCAGCGTGAACCAGTGAGCATCACCAAAAATGGCAAACCTTCTGTTGTTGTGATGTCCATTGCCGATTACAACGCTATCGAAGAACTCAAGTTGCAGAATCTGCGCGATAAGCTTGAACGTTCCGTTGCTCAGATTAAAACAGGCAATGTCTGTGACGGTGACGATGCGTTTGATGAGTTACTGAAGGATCTTTAATGGCTGGATATAAGCTGACGGAAGAGGCACGAGAGGATTTGCGCGAGCTAAAGGGATTTTCACTGAAGCAATTTGGTAATCTTATGACTCGTGAATATCTGGTTGGTATGCGCGTTACGCTACAGCATTTGGCAAAAATGCCGGGGATGGGAATGGATGAATCTGACGACTTATTTCCTGGTGTATGGAGCTTTCCCTATATGAGCCATATGCTCTATTACCAAAAAGCCGAAGCAGGGATTGTCGTTATCGGTATCATTCATCAGAGTCGAATGCCGGAATTGCTGCTAAAAAGGCGATAAGCCAGCAGTTCCCCACTGGCTTTTTTATTTCTACTTCAATACCTGCGGGTTCACGCAGTTTTCCTTCACGTTGCCACTTAGTGCAGCAATCAAGTTATCCACCGCACAGGCCGCCATGTTATAGCGGGTTTCATGCGTGGCAGAACCGATATGCGGCAGGGCAACAACGTTCGGCAGGCTGAGCAGCGGGGAATCTATCGGCAGCGGCTCTTGTTCAAATACGTCCAGACCTGCGGCGTGAATTGTGCCGTCCATCAGTGCCTGAATCAGCGCTTTTTCGTCAACCACCGGGCCGCGCCCTGCGTTAATCAGAATCGCTGAGGATTTCATTTTTGCCAGTTGCTCAGCGCCAATCAGATGATAAGTTTCATCGGTCAATGGCAATGAGATACAGACGAAATCGGACTCGGCCAGCAGGGTGTCGAGGTCGCAATAACGAGCGTTAAAGCGGTCTTCCGCTTCCTGATGGTGGCGGCGAGCGTTATACACAATCGGCATGTTAAAGCCGAAGTGAGCACGTTGTGCCAGCGCCAGGCCAATGCGGCCCATGCCTAAAATCCCCAACGTCTTGTGGTGCACGTCGATGCCAAACCAGTCTGGCCCGATACTGCCTTGCCATTCGCCAATTTTTACACGCTCTGCCACTTCCACTGCACGTCGAGCTGTCGCCAGCACTAATGTCATCATGGTATCCGCGACGGTTTCAGTCAGCACGGTCGGTGTATGCATCAGCGCGATACCGCGTGAAGTCAGCGCATCGACATCAAAATTGTCATAGCCAACAGAGACTGTGGAGGCTGCACGCAGCTTTGGCGTGTGTTCCAGAAACGCTTTGTCGACTTTCTCACTCGAGCCAAGGATCCCCTGTGCATCCGCAAAAACCTGCGCATTTTGCTGGACAGTTTGCGGGCTTAAATCGTTCAGTTGAGTGACGGCAAAGTGGCTTTCAAGGCGGGCAAGGAGGTCGTCAGGTAACTTTTTGTAGAGGATGACGGACGGCTTCATAGCGTTCTCCGTTGAGTTAAGTACAGTCCAGGCGGCATAACGACCGCCTGGTTTGAGATTAGGCGTGGTGTGCTTCCACCGGAACTTGTTGGTTTCTCGCCGGTTTCACTATCAGAGTTAGCCATACTGACGCGAGCAATGCTACCCCCATAAAAACGTAGGAAGCGGATGGGTTGCCTGTTGCACCGTTAAGGTAGCCAACAAACCAGGAGCCAACAAACGACCCCAGTGCACCCATGCTATTGATTAAGGCCATCGCGCCACCGGCAACATTACGTGGCAGCATTTCCGGGATAATCGCAAAGAATGGGCCATATGGCGCGTACATGGCGGCACCGGCAATCACCAACAGAGTGTAGGAAACCCAGAAGTGATCCGCACCAACCAGCCAGGAACCGAGGAAGGCCAGCGCACCAATCAGCAGCAGTGGCCAGACGAACAGCTTACGGTTCTGCATTTTGTCCGAAGCCCAAGAAACCACAATCATCGCGATAGTGGCCGCCAGATAAGGAACCGATGACAACCAGCCGACTTCCACCATTCCCATACCCGCCGTTCCTGCGCCACGGATGATTGATGGCAGCCACAGCACGAAGCCGTACACACCAATACTCCAGCAAAAATATTGCATACACAGCAGCACCACATTGCGCGAGCGGAATGCTTCGCTGTAGTTACGTACGGCTTTAATGCCTTCTTGTTCCTTCTCAAGCTGAGTCTGCAACGCGGATTTTTCAGCATCAGACAACCAGCCAACTTGCGCAGGTTTATCTTTGACTAGCATCCACCAGGCGAATGCCCAGATAACCGCTGGAATGCCTTCAAAAATAAACATTTCACGCCAGCCAAATGCCTGAATCAGGTAGCCCGAAACGACGGACATCCACAGCACCGTCACCGGGTTGCCAAGAATCAAGAAAGTATTCGCCCGCGAGCGTTCAGACTTAGTAAACCAGTTACTGATGTAAATCAGCATCGCAGGCATCACGGCGGCTTCCACCACGCCGAGGATAAAGCGAATCGCCGCCAGTGCCGGAATATTGCTGACCATCCCGGTGAGTGATGCACAACCGCCCCACAAAATCAGGCAAACGAAGATCAGTTTGCGCACGCTGCGGCGTTCGGCGTACATCGCACCAGGTATCTGGAAGAAAAAATAACCGAGGAAAAACAGGGCGCCAAGCAAAGACGAAATCCCTTTGGTGATCCCGAGATCGTCGTTAATGCCAGCGGCAGATGCAAAGCTAAAGTTAGCACGGTCGAGGTACGCCAGGCTGTAGGTGATAAACACGATTGGCATGATGTACCACCAACGTTTTGGCGCGGTTACCTTTGATGAAAGGGACTGGGTTTTCATGGGGCTTGCCTCTATGTTGAGGAGAGTCGCATCATGCCGAGTGTAGGGCACAGCTGATGCAGTCTTCGTTTATTCGCCAAGCGCGCTACGGGTCGGTAACCCTTCGCTATCGCCGATGACTTGTATCGCCAGTGAGCCGATTTTATTACCGCGGCTAACGGCATGTTGTAAGGTTTTTCCCTCCAGCAAAGCGCTGATTACGCCCACCGCAAAGCCATCGCCCGCGCCAACAGTATCGACCACGTTATCGACCTTAATCGCAGGCACTGCACCTTTATCGCCAGCGGCAGTTTTAAACCAGGCGCCGTCCGCACCCGTTTTCAACACCACGGTTTTGACACCCTGGTCGAGATAGAAATCGGCAATCGCTTCCGGGGTTTTGTGCCCTGTCAGGATTGCGCCCTCGCTTAATCCTGGCAGCACCCAGTCTGCCTGGAAGGCGAGTTGATTCAATTGTTTCACCATTTCGGCTTCACTTTTCCACAGCACCGGACGCAGATTCGGATCGAACGAAATGGTTTTCCCTTGCTGCTTCATCATGCGAGCGGCGTGATTGAGCAGTTCTAATGAGCTCTCCGACAGTGCTGCCGCCACACCGCTTAAGTGCAGATGGCGTGCGGAGCAAAAGTACTCTGCGTTTAAATCCGCAACCGACAGGTGGCTGGCTGCCGAGCTTTTACGGAAATATTCCACAATGGGATCGGTTCCATTTTCTGCTTTAGATTTAAGCTGAAAGCCTGTAGCAAAGCGCTCGTCCGTCGTCACTCCGTGGCTGTCGATATTCTCTTTCGCCAGTTGTTGCAGAACATAGCGGCCAAAAGAGTCATTGCCCACCCGGCTAACCCAGCCCACTTTCAGGCCAAGACGCGCAAGACCCGTGGCAACGTTCAGCTCTGCCCCTGCGACACGTTTCACAAACTGTTCTGCGGCTGCTAAATCGCCGCTTTGGCTGGCGACAAACATCGCCATTGCTTCACCAATGGTAATGACATCAAGTTGCGTCGACATCGCTTACTCCTCGCGTAATAAGTTGACGTAATGGCGGGTGACAGCCGTCAGGTCGCGGCCTTCGAGCGGGAATTCGATTCCGCGTGGCGCATCGGCTGGCAGGTTATTGAGTAATTCGAGCCAGCGCGGTTCGGCATCATCAAGTGCAATGGCCCGATAGTGGTAATGGTGTGGCACGGCGGCTTTGACGTGGATATAGCTGACAGAAGATGCCAGCACGCGAGCGGCGGCCTCTGGAGATTCATCAACCCACAGCCAGTTCGCCATATCAAAAGTGAGCGTCACTGGAAGATTTAGCACCTTGCAGGCGGCCTGGAAGCGCTGCATCGGGACGAGTTTGCCACACAGGGTTTGGTCGTTTTCCACGACTAATGGCACATTACTTTGCGCCAGCCACTGCTGCAAAACAGAAAACTGCGAGCTGCCGCGAAAATGGCCGAGCGAAAGTTTCAGCCAGCTTGCATTCAGCTGGTGGGCTTCAAGTAACAAAGAGGGGATCAGCGGGTTCAGTTTGCCGTCTTCGGCGAACAGCGGCTCCGGCGCGGAATAACAGGCCTCGAGGCGGTGTCCGGCAATTTGCTGCGCCAGCTCTGGCAGGGCATCGAGCTGCGTATTGCTTAACAGCTCGCGGCGGATTTCGACGCCATCGGCACCCGCCCCGGCAATAATGGGCAATAGTGCTTGTTGGCCGCCCAGCGCCGCAATGCGGTCATGCCCGTAAGCCGCGGTGACAACAATAATTTTTCTCGGCATTTAATTCTCCGGCCAGGCTCATCTAAATAATATAACTATTACGCTAGATGGAACCGGTTCCAAATAAAAGCCAGCCGTGTCTAATTTATGATCACTATCACGAACATTGATTAACGGGTGGTGGAGCCGCGAACGATTAATTCGCCAGAAAAGACCTGCTCATAAACGGTGTCACTACCGCCTTCAATGCGCTTCACTACTTGCTGGAGAGCGGCATAACCAATCTGCCAGGTTGGCTGTTTAAGCGTGGTGATACCAACGCCGGCAAGCTCCGCCCATTCGAGTTCATCAAACCCCAGCAGGCCAATATCGGAGCCCCAGTGCAGGCCGATACGTCGCAGGGAGCGGGCCACCTGAAGTGTGAGTGCGCCGTTTGCGGAAATCACAGCTTTACGCATTCCCCGATGGCCAGAATGGAACTGGCGCAGCGTGTTGTCCATCAACTCGCCTTCGTGCAAAGGCACTTCCGCGTTTTCGGCAACAATGCCCGGGTAACGTTTGAGGGTGGCGTGGAAGGCATTCAGGCGCTCGCGGCGGGTGTTCACCGTGCCGAGAGGTTCACTGAGGAACAAAATGGCTTCAAACCCTTGTTCGACAAGGTGTTCGGTGGCGGTTGTTGCGGCCTGAATGTTATCAAGACCTACCACGTCGCAGGCAAAATCAGGAATTTTTCGGTCAATCAGCACCATCGGCAGGGCGGATTGTTGCAGGCGATTTAACCCTTCTTCGCGCATCCCCACCGCATTCACCACAATCCCTTCCACCTGATAACTGCGCAGTAAATCCAGGTAATGCAGCTCCTGGTCCACTTCGTTGTTGGTGTTACAGACCAGCGGCGTAAAGCCCTTTTCACGGCACGCCGCTTCAATGCCACTGAGCACATCGACAGAGTAGGGGTTGGTGATATCGGCAATGATCAGGCCGATTAAGCGGGTACGCCCACGTTTCAGGCCGCGAGCCATTTGGCTTGGGCGGTAATCGAGTTGCGCAATCGCCGTTTCAATACGCAAACGTAAGTCGTCAGACAGCACATTTTGCTCGCCGTTAAGATAGCGGGAAACACTGGTTTTACCGGTCTTTGCCGCTCTTGCGACATCGCTTATCGTTGGGCGCGCTGCCTTGCTGATCATGATTTTCTCCGAAGGGTTTCAGGCTCGAGAGTAACACAGTTTATAAGGGCTGGTGGATGACGCTGGCGCTTATCCACCCTACAAAATCTTGGTGCTTCGTAGGTCGGATAAGCGTTAGCTTCATCCGACACAATCTCAAATATTTCATCTGGTCCCATTTCACCCTCATACTGTCCGTTTTTGGTATTAGCAATCGCACTAACCCTTGTCACAATGGCCTCATACCCACTGATGAGGAGTCCGAAAATGTCCCGTTCCGCATTGATTAATATCGACACGCAGCAATCTTTTTTCCATCGCGATTACTGGCAAGAAGAGGATCTCCCGGCATTCCAGCAGGCTATTACACGGCTGATTTCTGGCTGCCAGGATTTGAAAATACCGGTGGTGGATATCTTCCATGTTGACGATGAAGGCCCGTTTTCCCTGGCTTCCGGCTATGTTAAAGCGATGCCGTTTTTGCAACATCAGGCGGATGTGGCGTTCCAGAAACACGTACATAACGCATTTACCGATACCGGTCTCGATCTTTGGTTACGTAGCCGTGACGTTAACCACCTGATTATCTGCGGTATTCGTACTGAACAGTGTTGCGAAACCACCACGCGAGTAGCGTCTGATTTGGGTTATCACGTTTCATTTGTCAGCGAAGCGATGCTCACCTTCCCGATGAGCTGGAAAGGGGTTACGCTGGATACGCAAACCCTGCGCCATCGCACTGAAACGGTGCTGGCGGGGCGTTTTGCCGAAATTCAAACTGTTGCTGAGTGCCTGGAGTCTTTATCGTGAGTATTGGGGTCTGGTTCGTTGTGTTGCCTGGTGTTCTGTCTCTTGACCTGAGTGGCCCTGCGGAAACGCTGAAGCTTGCAGGCGATGCTTTTCACCTGCATTTCATCGGCCCGGACCCGCAAGTTTCTACCTCCATTGGACTCAATTTTTCGGGCATCGAACCGCTGCCAGAAAGTTTCCCGCCAGGCAGTTTGTTAGTGCTTCCCGGCGTTTGCGATTCAAATCGTTACTTTGATACGCCACAGGCTGAGGCGGTGCGCCGTTGGTTGACGCGCCTGCAGCCGCAAATTCATAGCCAGCAACTCAATTTAATGTGCGTCTGTTCTGGCTCACTGCTGGCGGCGAAAGCCGGGCTGATGAGCGGCGTGCAATGCACCACGCACCACGATGTGCTGGCAAGATTACGCGCAGCCGCTCCCACCGCTCAGGTAAAAGAAAATCGTATTTTTGTCGAAGACCGGGGCATCTGGACCAGCGCCGGAATTACCTCCGGGATTGATCTCTCGCTGCATCTGATTAACCGCTATTGCGGCCCGAAAGCGGCACTCGACGTGGCGCGTGAGATGGTGGTGTGGTTTCGCCGTTCGGGCGACGATCCGCAATTATCGCCGTGGCTGCGTTACCGTAACCACATTCACCCGGCGGTTCATCGTGCGCAGGATTTGCTTTCGGCAGCACCAGAATCGGCGTGGGATGTGCAGGAAATTGCCGATAAAGTTCACGTCAGTTCGCGCCATTTATCGCGGCTTTTTCAGCAGCATTTGGGGATTTCAGTGCGGGATTATCTCGAACAATTGCGCCTGGCTATTGCCGAACAGCGCTTATTGCAGGGGCAACGCATGGAGCAGGCGGCGGTTGCGGCGGGCTTTTCATCACCACGCCAGCTGCACCGCGCCCGCGCCAGGAATGCTTAGCTCACCCATTTTCGCGTATCAAGCCGCTGTAATCCCATGGAAAGCAGCAAACTTCCGGCGAGTGTTGCGCCGAAAATCCACAAAATATCGAGAACCGGCGAGCTGGTTAGTTGGTAACCGTGAGTGCGCAAGAAGTGAATAATTAACGCATGGAAGCCGTAAATCCCTAGCGAATTCTGAGAAATTAAAGCCAAACCCGGCAATGGCCTGTTATTAAGGCAATTTTTTATCACGACCAACAAACTAATCGCGGCGATAAACACCAGCGGCCCGCAATAAACATAGAAAGTATCGGCAAAATTACCGTTCACTTCTAATTGATGGCGCGTACCTGTTGATATCGAAAAGATACACAACGCAAACAAGCCTGCTGCCAGCCCGCTAATCCAGCGTTTATCCGTTTCCAGCATGCCAATCGCGCGACCTAACAAGCCATACAGCACGTAATAAAACGTGTCGCCGCGAATATATAAATTAATCGGCAGCCATTTCACCCCGCCCAGTGTTTGCGGCACGGTATTGGGGTTGGCGATAACACCCAGCAAAACCATCAGCCCGAGAATCACCATCGCGTTGACTTTGTTCACCTGAATCAACGGGGAAAGCAGGTATATCACCATGATCGCAAAGAAGAACCATAGGTGATAGAACACCGGTTTTTGTAGGATGTAGCGCAGCGAAAGCCCCGCGTTGATGGGGGTCAGTAATTTGATGTAGATAAGCGCGACCACGCTGTAAAACAGCAGACAGGTGACGATGCGCAAAAAGTGACGCTGCTGTGCACTGCGTTCACCAAAAAACAGATAGCCTGAAATCATGAAGAACAGCGGAACGCTGACGCGAGAAGCCGAGTTGAGCACGTTTGATAAATCCCAACTAAATGGCGTGACAATATTCGCATTGGTGATGTACCAGGTGGTGGTATGGATCATAACGACCATCAGGCACGCAATCCCGCGCAAGTTATCAATCCAGTTAATTTTTTGCTGCATTCGTTCCTCGATGGCTTAAACGGGTATTAATCTGAGTTTGCATTCACTATCTTGTCAGGCGCGAAGCGGGTTTGCAGAATATGAAATACCTGTTAATTATTGAATAACAATAACGATTTTAACGTACACGTAACGAATGATGATGCCAAAAATAAAAAATAGCAGTTGGGTTCTCGTTTTTTGTGCTCTGTTACTGAGCGCTTGCAGTACACCGGAGCAACAACCGCAATATGCCCAGGGTGCACAGCAACCTGCAGTCGAAGGTGGTGCGATGATTGAAACCTGTAAGCAGGAAGCGGCATATCGCTACAACACCCGTGAGCAACAAATCAGCGTGGTGGATTTTAAGCAGTATCAGGGTAGTTACGAGATTCAAGGCAGCACCGTTCGCAAGGAAGGGTTTACCTGCTCATTCGACGAAAGCGGCCAGTTTTTGCACCTTTCATCTACATAAAGCCGCAACACAAGGCAAACGCACGTGGATTCGGGCTGTATACATGCCCTCAACAGGTACACTCGTCACCCTTCAAGTTGCCTCTGCGTTGGCTGCCTTCACTCACCCCAGTCGCTTAGTCTACTAAGCTCCAGGGGATTCATTCAGTTGCCGTCTTGATGCAACTCGAATGGTTTTGAGTGTATACTGACCGCTTCTCTTTTTAACCCTCTCGAACGCGTGCGAAATCAACATGCAAAAGTTTGATACCAAGACCTTTCAAGGCCTGATCCTGACTTTACAGGACTACTGGGCGCGCCAGGGCTGCACCATTGTTCAACCTTTGGACATGGAAGTCGGCGCCGGCACCTCTCACCCAATGACCTGCCTGCGGGCTTTAGGGCCAGAGCCGATGGCGACTGCATATGTGCAGCCATCCCGCCGTCCTACCGATGGCCGTTACGGTGAAAACCCGAACCGCTTACAGCACTACTATCAGTTCCAGGTGGTGATCAAGCCTTCTCCTGACAACATTCAGGAGCTGTACCTTGGGTCGCTTAAAGAGCTGGGTATGGACCCAACTATTCATGACATTCGCTTCGTAGAAGACAACTGGGAAAACCCAACGCTGGGTGCCTGGGGTCTGGGCTGGGAAGTGTGGCTCAACGGCATGGAAGTGACTCAGTTCACCTATTTCCAGCAAGTTGGCGGCCTGGAATGCAAACCGGTTACCGGTGAAATCACCTACGGTTTAGAGCGTCTGGCAATGTACATCCAGGGCGTAGACAGCGTTTACGATCTGGTCTGGAGCGACGGCCCGCTGGGTAAAACCACTTATGGCGACGTGTTCCATCAGAACGAAGTTGAGCAATCAACTTACAACTTCGAACACGCCGATGTGGATTTCCTGTTCTCCTGCTTTGAGCAGTATGAGAAAGAAGCGCAGCACCTGCTGGCGCTGGAAAACCCACTGCCACTGCCTGCTTACGAACGCATTCTGAAAGCCGCGCACAGCTTTAACCTGCTTGATGCCCGTAAGGCCATCTCGGTTACCGAGCGTCAGCGCTACATTCTGCGTATTCGTACTCTGACTAAAGCCGTGGCCGAAGCCTATTACGCTTCTCGTGAAGCGCTTGGCTTCCCGATGTGCAATAAGAACAAATAAGAGGCTGCCATGTCTGAAAAAACTTTCCTGGTGGAGATTGGCACTGAAGAGCTGCCACCAAAAGCCCTGCGCAGCCTGGCCGAATCCTTTGCTGCGAACGTAACCGCGGAACTGGATGCAGCGAACCTCGCTCACGGCGAAGTAAAATGGTTTGCCGCTCCACGCCGTCTGGCGCTGAAGATTTCTAATCTGGCACAGTCTCAGCCTGACCGTGAAGTTGAAAAACGTGGCCCGGCCATCTCTGCGGCATTTGACGCAGAAGGCAAACCAAGCAAAGCCGCTGAAGGCTGGGCTCGTGGCTGCGGCATCACCGTCGATCAAGCTGAGCGTCTGGCGACCGATAAAGGCGAATGGCTGCTGTACCGTGCGCACGTTAAAGGCGAAAGCGCGCAAGCCCTGCTGCCTGCGATGATTGCCACAGCGCTGACCAAATTGCCGATTCCAAAACTGATGCGTTGGGGCGATAACAACACCCAATTCGTGCGTCCGGTTCACACTGTGACCCTGCTATTGGGCGAAGAAGTTATTCCTGCAACAATCCTTGGCATTGCGTCCGATCGTGTTATTCGCGGCCACCGCTTTATGGGCGAGCCAGAATTCACTATCGACAACGCCGATCAGTACCCTGAAATTCTGCTGGAACGTGGCAAAGTTATTGCCGACTACGAGCAGCGTAAAGCGGTTATCAAAGAAGGCGCTGAAGAAGCGGCTCGCAAAATTGGCGGTAACGCCGATCTGAGCGAAAGCCTGCTCGAAGAAGTGACTTCTCTGGTGGAATGGCCGGTTGTGCTGACCGCGAAATTCGAAGAGAAATTCCTCGCCGTTCCTGCGGAAGCGCTGGTTCACACCATGAAAGGTGACCAGAAGTACTTCCCGGTTTACGCCAATGACGGCAAATTGTTGCCGAACTTTATCTTTGTTGCCAACATCGAGTCGAAAGACCCGATTCAGATTATCTCTGGTAACGAGAAAGTTGTGCGTCCACGTCTGGCCGATGCCGAGTTCTTCTTCAACAGCGACCGTAAAAAGCGTCTCGAAGACAACTTGCCGCGTCTGGAAACCGTTCTGTTCCAACAACAGCTCGGTACGCTGCGCGACAAAACTAACCGCATCGAAGCCCTTTCAGGCTGGATTGCTGGCCAGATTGGCGCAGACGTAAACCACGCAACTCGCGCCGGTTTGCTGTCTAAATGCGATCTGATGACCAACATGGTGTTCGAGTTTACCGACACCCAGGGCGTGATGGGCATGCACTATGCGCGTCACGATGGCGAAGCAGAAGATGTTGCTGTTGCGCTGAACGAGCAGTATCAGCCGCGCTTTGCGGGTGATGCACTGCCGTCTAACCTGGTGGCCTGTGCTGTGGCAATCGCCGATAAAATGGATACCCTTGCGGGCATCTTCGGTATTGGACAGCACCCGAAAGGTGACAAAGACCCGTTTGCTCTGCGTCGTGCCGCTCTTGGCGTTCTGCGCATCATCGTTGAGAAAAACCTGCCGCTTGATCTGCAAACGCTGACCGAAGAGGCTGTGCGTCTTTACGGTGATAAGCTGACCAACCAGAAGGTTACCGACGAAGTCATCGACTTTATGCTGGGTCGTTTCCGCGCCTGGTATCAGGAAGAAGGCCACAGCGTGGATACCATCCAGGCCGTGCTGGCTCGC
The DNA here is from genome assembly GCF_979253565.1 of Buttiauxella sp. AC038. Lineage (NCBI taxonomy): Bacteria > Pseudomonadati > Pseudomonadota > Gammaproteobacteria > Enterobacterales > Enterobacteriaceae > Buttiauxella > Buttiauxella sp. AC038. The sequence continues at coordinate 277,589 of NZ_CEEDCQ010000001.1, forward strand.
CGTCCGACCAAACCAGCAGATTTCGATGCGCGTATGAAAGCGGTATCTCACTTCCGTACGCTGGAATCTTCATCTGCCCTGGCTGCTGCGAATAAGCGTGTTTCAAACATTCTGGCGAAGTCAGACGAGACGCTGAACGACCATGTTCACGCATCCGTTTTGAAAGAAGCCGAAGAGATTCGTCTCGCGACTAACCTGGTTGTGCTGCGCGACAAACTGGAACCGTTCTTCGCTGAAGGCCGTTACCAGGAAGCGCTGGAAGAACTGGCAAACCTGCGCGAGCCGGTGGATGCGTTCTTCGACAAAGTGATGGTGAATGCAGAAGACAAAGATCTGCGTATTAACCGCCTGACGCTGCTTTCCAAACTGCGCGAGCTGTTCTTGCAGGTTGCGGATATTTCCCTGCTGCAATAAGTTCTCTGCCGTTTTAAAGAACCCGCTTCGGCGGGTTTTTTCGCCTGAATGTTTACGCTTGATTATCAATGGGCTAGCTATTTCCCAGACAGGTTGTCGCGATGCTAATCCGGCCTGGGAAAAAATATGCCATTAACCTCAAACCCCGCAGCGCGGGGTTTTTTTATGACTCAGCGAACAACCAATACCGAGCATTTTGCATGGCGAACCACTGCAGCAGCGTTTGAGCCAAGAAGATAGGTAGACATGCTTGGGCGGTGGGAAGCCAGAATAATCACATCGGCGTCAATGTCATCGGCCAGTTGGAGAATATGATCTTTCGGCGAACCGCTCAGAACGTGCTTTTCAATCCGATCTTCAGGCAGGTTAAATTTAGCCACTATTTCGCTCAGCGATTCCATGGCGGCAGCTTCCCTCTCTTTGGCATCTGGTGCAATCGAAGCATAGCCCAGGCCGTAAGCGGCAAAATAGGTATAGTCAGGGATGACGGCCAGAAAATGGATCGTGGCATCGTCCTGCTTTGCATACCCTTCAACATGGGGGATAACCTGCTGTGTCAGCTCTGTTTCGGAAATATCGATAGGAACCAGGATTTTCTTAGACATACAACCTCCTTTTGCTTTACGTGTTAATAACCCTCTCTAAGTTATGGATTAGATTTGTGATTACGGAAGTGACACAGGTCAGGTTTTCGAGCATTGCCGCTTCGTTTCATACTATTTACGTAGCCTTCAGAAACGACAAACCCCGCTCAGGCGGGGTTTTGGATAACAATTTTGGGATAAGGCAATCAGGGTACAAAGTACAAAATCATTCCATCAACTGCTTACTGATTGTTGGATTCGCTTGCATTAAGCGCATCAACTTCAACTCGGTATTGGAGGGTCTGAGCCGTTTTGATTCCCACTCCTGTACCATTGAAACACTCACACCCATTGCGCGGGCGAAATCATCAATCTTAAGCCCGGTACTTTTTCTTAGTTGTTCAAATTCAGAAAATGCATTGGGCTTATCATTAAGTGCCATCATTTGATGCTTATCTTTAAAAACAATCTGCTCAAGGTTACTTAGCAGCTCAAACATTGGATCTTTATATTCCATCGAGAACTCCTCATAAATCACACATCGACCTCGTGAACGGTAAGAAGCCTATTAAGAGTAGTTGGAAAAAAAGCGGGCAGATGGTTTTCACGCTAACTATTTTCTTGCTGTGTCAGGCTTATGCGTTTCAGCAAAAAAACTAAGCGGCATAACGAATTGAAAAGTCTGTGATGAGCGGGATTGAGTATAAATTTGTAAATGGTTATGCATTTTACGCAAAACGGCGGGACTGGCCCGCCGTGCTTAAAGATTTTTCCATCATGCTTTTTGCGTAACTTTATCCAGCTCATGGTTATTGGCGCGGTTCTCAGCCAATGTGCGCTGGCCCGCCCAGGATTTCACCATCAGCGCGCTCGCGGAAAGTAGGGCCGGAATTGCCAGTAGCATGAAAATAGTTTTGAACGACAGTTCAGCTTGCATCAAGAATGCACCACTAAACGCCCCAAGAATTCCGCCAAAACGTCCAAGCCCCAACATCCATGCCACACCGGTTGCACGACCTTGTGTTGGGTAGAACCCGGCGGCTAGCGCAGGCATTGAAGATTGCGCGCCGTTCATAATGGTGCCTGCGATAAACACCATCACGCCCATTAATACCAGGCTTGAAGTAGAGAACCCTACCAGGCACACAAAAAGACCTGTCAGCAAATAACCCACGGCGACCACTTTGTTTGGGTTCAGCTTGTCCATCAGTGCGCCAATAATCAGAACCCCAATGCCACCACCGAGTGGGAACAAAGCGGTGATAATCGACGCCTGACTAAGCGTTGCGCCTGTTTCACGAATCAGCAGCGGTAGCCAACTGGTCAGCAGATAGAAAATCAGCAGGCCCATGAAATAGGTCAGGCAGAGCATTAAGGTTCCTACCAGATATCTTGGTGAGAAAATCACGCCCAGCGCGGTTTTATCTTTAATATGACCGCCGACTTCGTTCAGCACGAAGCGCAGATTTTCGCCTGACGGCAGTGGGGCAATGCGTCGCAAAATAGTGGCGATATCTTTCTGCGGCTTGTTCTTCACCACCAGATAACGAGCCGATTCCGGCAACCAAATCATCAACACCACTGAAAGAATGAGTGGCATGACGCCGCCCAGCACCAGTACGCTCTGCCAGCCGTAATGTGGGATCATCCATGCGGAGACAAAACCGCCCATTGAAGAACCAATCGGGAAGCCGACAAACATCAGGTTCACCAGCAGGGCGCGTTTACGTTCTGGTGCATATTCTGACATCAGCGTTGCCGCGTTCGGCATTGCAGCACCCAGGCCAAGCCCGGTGAGGAAGCGGAGTAGAGCAAGTGATGTCAGGCTGGTGGCAAAGGCGGTCAGCAGGCTAAAACCACCGAATATCAGAATCGATAACACCAACACCTTTTTACGCCCGATGCGGTCAGCCATTGGTCCGGCAGTTAATGCACCGACTGCCAGCCCAACCAGAGCGGCACTCATCACCGGGCCAAGGTCAGATTTCTGTACGCCCCATTCCTGTACTAAGTCTGAGGCGATAAAACCAATAATCGCGGTATCGAAGCCGTCCAATGCCACCGTAATGAAACAGAGGATGAGGATCATCCACTGATATCGGGAAAACTTATTATTGTTAATAAATGCCTGAATATCTGTCGTTGTTGTCTTTGTCATAAGGCACGTCCTGAAGGATGCTGAGGTGTTCGATTATCGAACAATGATTCGTTAATCGTTCGTTAAATCAAACCACTCAGCAGGCTATTGGGCAATCATTCGGCAGGTGTTTGTGTGCGATTATCGTACTGATTGGGATGGGGATATGCATACTTATGAAATAACACATTAAATATTAGTGGGTTAAATAAAAATCCTTGCTGCGCGGATTTGTGAGTGAGTTAACAAATGAGCAACATGTGAAATGGGCGGGCCGCCAGTGCAACCCGCCATATAAAAAGTGAAAATCAGGCCGCGGTTTCAATCACCATCAGCAACTGCCCGGCGTGGACCTGATTGCCTTGTTGGCGCTGGAAGGTGCGGATAACGCCATCCACCGGTGAAGTAATTGGGATTTCCATTTTCATAGATTCCAGAATGCCAATGGTTTGGCCCGCTTTTACCTGCTCACCGGGCTCAACCAGCCATTGCCATACACTCCCGGCGACCTGGCTTTCTACTCCGCAGCAGGAGTCAGGGATGTACTCTTCATTAGACGGGGCTTCATCCAGCGCACTATCAAAGGTGAATTGCCCTTCAGCACGCCAGCGAGACAGTTCCTCATCAAAAGCATGTTGGCGCTGCTGCTGGAAGGTATCGATGGTTTCTGCTTCTTGATCAAGCATTTGCTGATAATCATCGAGGCTAAATTCCTCTTCTTCAATGCGCAGCGGGTAGTCGCCCCACGGGAAACGTTCACGTATTTCCAGTAGTTCTTGAGCACTGACTTCGTAGAAACGAATCTGGTCGAAGAAGCGTAGTAGCCACGGTTTGGTGAATACATCTGTCTGGCGATCTCGGTTCCACATTTGCAATGTGCGCCCGATAAACTGGTATCCTCCAGGCCCTTCCATGCCGTAAACGCACATGTATGCGCCACCGATTCCCACGGAGTTTTCTGCAGTCCAGGTGCGTGCCGGGTTGTATTTGGTGGTGACCAGGCGATGGCGCGGGTCGAGCGGTGTCGCCACCGGTGCGCCAAGGTAAACATCTCCCAGCCCCATTACTAAGTAACGGGCATCAAAGACAATCTTTTTGACTTCATCAACTGAATCAAGGCCATTGATACGGCGGATAAATTCGATATTGCTTGGGCACCACGGCGCACCGGGGCGCACCGACTGAGTGTAGCGGGTAATTGCTTCACGGCAGGCGGAATCGTCCCAGCTCAGTGGGAGCCAGACGGTACGCGACGGGACTTTAGCGTTTTGCAGATCGCCAAGATCTTTATCGGCTGCCACGATCCTTTCCAGCAGTTGCTGGCGAGGGCAAAGATGGTTATCGAAATGAATTTGTAATGAGCGAATACCGGGGGTCAGTTCAAGACGTCCTTCTTGCGGATAGGCTTCCAGGCGCTGCATTAGCGCGTGGACACGAAAGCGCAGGGCGATATCCAGCATCTGCTCACCGTATTCCACCAGTAAAAAGCGGTCTCCTGCCGCACGGATGGTGACGGATGGCATGCCGTTGTTGGCGGGATCGTGGTAGAGGATTGGGGAGGCGATTCGGTTTTCCAAACCATCCAGACTCACCGCGACAAACTCAATTGTGTCCCCGGCTTTAAGCTGCCCGAGCTTCCACAAATCGTTACTGATGACCGTCGCCGGGCAGACAAAGCCACCGAGCGACGGGCCGTCCGGCCCTAAGATCACCGGCATATCACCAGTAAAATCCACGGTGCCAAAGGCATAAGCATTGTCGTGAATATTTGACGGGTGCATTCCTGCCTCACCGCCATCGCTGCGTGCCCAGGTCGGTTTTGGGCCAATCAAACGAATACCGGTACGACTCGAGTTGTAATGCACCTGCCAACGCGCTGCAAAAAACTCCTCAATATCCTGCTCGGTGAAAAACTCCGGTGCGCCGTGCGGCCCGTAAACCACCCGGATCTGCCAGCTATTGCTCAGCTGCGGGTAATCTTGTTCCGTTAAAGAAGCAGCAGGGCGATGCTCCGCTGCGGCCAGGTGCAACACATCGCCAGCACGCAGCGCACACCCGGCATGACCACCAAATTTACCCAGCGTAAAGGTGCTGCGGCTACCGAGATACTCTGGGCAGTTCAGCCCGCCCGCCAGCAGCAAATAGCTACGGCAACCCGCGCCGGTAATGTCGCCCAGCGTCAGGGTTTGCCCGGCATTAGCGTTAATCACCACACCTGTTGATACCGTTTCGTCATCCAGTTTTGCGGCAATTTCAGCACCGGTCAGCACGAAAGCGCACGGCTGATTAAAGCGCAGTGTCGGGCCGCGTAACGTAATTTCCAGGCCAGCGGCCTGCGCGCTGTTGCCCAAAAGCTGATTGCCAACGGTAAAGGCGCGGCTGTCGAACGGGCCGGAAGGCGGCACGCCGACATGCCAGTAACCGCTGCGGCCTGGTGCATCCTGGATAGTGGTCATGGTGCCGCCGGTAATCACATCCAGCGTTGCGGGTTGCCAGTTCACCTTGCCAAGCGTGGCGGTGATGACTCTCCCTTCCTGTACTTCTGGCAAAGTCAGTAAATATCGCAGCCAGTTCAGGTTGGTTTCAATGCCATAGAGCGATGTTTGCTGCAATGCGTTTGATAGCGATAACAGCGCCTGTTCGCGGGAATCAGCATGAACAATTACTTTTGCCAGCATCGGGTCGTAAAAAGGCGAGACTTCGCAGCCGGTTGCCAGCCAGTGATCGACACGAAGCACAGCGCCTTCTATCGCCTGTGGGAATATGACTTCGCTTAACAGTCCGGCCACCGGCTGGAAGTTTTTCGCCGGGTCTTCGGCATAAACCCGCACCTGAATCGCATGGCCGTGCGGCGTAGTGCGCAAGGTTTCTAACGCAGGGAGTTCATTTGCACCCAGTGCCACCATCCAGCTCACAATATCCACGCCGTAAACCATTTCGGTTACGCCATGTTCAACCTGCAAACGGGTGTTCACTTCAAGGAACCAGAACTGCTCGCTGACATCGTCGTAGACGTATTCAACCGTCCCGGCGCTGCGATAATTAACCGCTTCGCAAAGTTCGACTGCCGTGCAGTGAAGGGCGCTGCGGGTCGCATCAGACAGGCGTGGGGCAGGGGTTTCTTCAATCACTTTTTGATTGCGGCGCTGTGCTGAACAATCGCGTTCGCCCAGCGCGATAACGTTACCGGCTCCGTCACCAAAAACCTGCACTTCGATATGGCGTGCGTGGGCGATAAATTTCTCTAAAAAGACGCCATCGTCGGAGAAGTTGTTACCTGCGAGGCGTTTTACGCGGGTAAATGCTTCTTTCAATGCTGATGCATTATCGCAGCATTGCATGCCAATCCCACCGCCGCCCGCCGTGCTTTTCAACATCACCGGGTAGCCGATACGATCCGCTTGGGTTAAGGCAACCTCAAGTGAGGTCAGCAACCCACTGCCAGAAAGCAGTGGCACGTTATTTAACTCTGCCAGTTCTCGGGCGCGATGTTTCAGGCCAAAGGCCGCCATCTGTTCAACCGTCGGGCCGAGGAATACCACATTTTCTGCATCGCAGCGCTCAACAAAACTGGCGTTTTCACTCAGGAAACCGTAGCCCGGATGCACGGCTTCAGCGCCGCTTTCGCGCAGGATCGCAAACAGTTTGTCCTGGTTGAGATAAGTTTCGCGTACGTTGCCGTCACCTAACGAGAAGGCAATATCGGCCTGGCGCACGTGCTGGGAGTGTTTATCGGCTTCGGCATAGACCGCAATTGCAGTGATGCCCATTTGCTTCAGGGTGCGGATAATACGCACCGCAATCGCGCCACGGTTGGCAATCAAGACTCGTTTAAACATAACCGTTTCTCAGGCTCGCAGGTCGTCCTGCTTTCAATTCGGGCGCTGGAGTGCGGGCCGTCCCGCGGCGCTAAATGTATTACCAGACGGCGACTTCAATCGGCGTTGGGTTGTAACCATTACAAGGGTTGTTGAGCTGTGGGCAGTTGGAGATCATCACCAGAACGTTCATTTTCGCCACCAGTTCGACGTATTTCCCTGGCGCTGAGATGCCATCGGCAAATTGCAGCCCACCTTCTTTGGTGACCGGTACATTCATAAAGAAATTGATGTTGTGGGTGATGTCGCGGCGCGTCAGGCCATATTCCGGGTGCTGCGCCACGGCAAGCAACCAACTATCACGGCAGGCGTGCATATGGCGTTTTTCAAGTGAATAGCGAACGGTGTTGCTCTCTGTAGCACAGGCACCGCCAAGGGTGTCGTGACGGCCACAGGTATCAGCCACAATTTCCAGCATCGGTCGGTCTTCACTGGAGCGCAGTACGCTGCCCGTAGTGAGAAAAACGTTGCGCTGGCCGCGCAGCGTATCCGTCACGCTGTAGCGCTCGGCGGTGTCGTCAGCGTTATAAAACAGCGTATCTGCCGCCTGGTTGCCTTCCAGATCTGTGATGCGCAGCGTCTGGCCCTCTTGCAGACGATAAACCCAATAATCACCGGCGTTTACCGTGGCTTTGAGCTGGGCAGTTTCTGTATGGCGTGGGCTTTCAGTCAGCATCCGCAGGCTCCTTCAGTCAGGATATAAAGTTCGTTGTTATGCAGGCCGCGGCAGTTTTCTTCACGTTGCAGGCAGATTTCTGGCAGCGGTTGGCGGGTTGCGTCCAGCTGAATACCCAGCACCTGGCGCGGGTACGCATTGGCGGTGTTCAACGGGTGCGGGCAGGTGTGAAGAATCACTAGCGTGTCCATCGCAAAACGCAGGGTGACAGATGCACCCGCAAGGCCCTGCTGCTCGAGTGTTAAATCACCTTCATCGCTTGCGGTGACTTTGGCGAAAAAGTTGATATTCGCTGCCATATCGCGTTTCCCAAGGCCGTATTTCGCCAGTTCAATCAGAAAGCTGTCGTAGCCGTTTTGGTGGCGTTCGTTGTGGGCCTGTTGGTAATCCAGTACGCCGAATTGCTCTGCGATTTGCGCGGCATTGCTGCTGCCACAGACGGTTTCATGCCAGCCGAAAGTGTCTTGTTCAATGCCGCAGAAGATGCGCCCCATATCGGAATAGAGGCAGTGCCCGGTGGTTAAGCGGAAGGTGTGCTGGCATTTCAGGGTGTCCGGCGCGTTGTAGCGTTCCAGCAGGTTTTCCGGGTTGTAAAACAGCGCGGCAGCGTTCACGCCACCGTTAATGTCGGTGAGCGTTAAAGCTGTTCCCTTGCGCATAATCAGCGACCAATGGCTGCCTGCGGGAAGTTCGGTTTGATAGGCCATGTAGGCTCCTTATTTCAGGCGACTTTACGTTCAGGTTCGGCGTCCACCGGGCTGGCGGGTTTTTTATCAAGCGGGATATCGTAGGTAATGCTCGCACCCCAGCGGTCCGGCGCTTGCGGGTCGTGACGCACTTTGTCGAACACCCACAGCCTTGAACCGAGCGAAAATCCCTCTTTCAGATCGTGTGTAATCATGAAAATGGTCAGGCGGTGGCGCTCCCACAAATCGCTAATCAGCAGGTGCATTTCGTTGCGAATGCCGGGGTCGAGTGCGCCAAAAGGCTCATCAAGCAGCAGAATGCGTGGCTGTTTCATCAGTGCCTGAGCCAGCGCCAGGCGCTGCTGCATACCGCCAGAAAGTTGGTGTGGGTATTTGTTTTGTGCAGGCAGTAAACCAACTTGATCAAGCATTGCACGGGCGCGCTCACGAATTTCCCTGCGCTTTTTACCCCACACACGCCCCAGCCAGCGGGCGGTGCTGAACTCTTCTGCCAGCATCACATTGCCAATCACCGTCAGGTGCGGAAACACCGAGTAGCGCTGGAAAACCACGCCGCGCTGCGCGTCCGGTTCTTGTGAGATAGGTTTGCCATCCAGTAAAAATTCCCCTTTGGTGGCCGATTCGGTGCCGAGCAGCATTTTCAGGAAAGTGGTTTTCCCGCAGCCTGAAGCCCCGACAATCGAGACAAACTCACCTTCTTCGACGGTGACATTCAGCCGTTCCAGCACCACCTGGTCGCCATAGTGCTTTTCGATATTTTTCAGTTCGAGCAACGCCATAGCGCCTCCTTATTTTGCGTAGTACCACGGGAAGCAGCGGCGGTTGATGACGCGCAGCAGCAGATCGAGCGTGAAAGCAAGCAGCGTAATCCACGCCACATACGGCAAAATTACGTCCATCGCCATATAACGGCGCATCAGGAAGATGCGGTAACCGAGCCCTTCGGTGGCGGCAATCGCTTCGGCGGCAATCAGGAATAACCAGGCAGAACACAGCGACAAACGCACCGCATCAATCAGGCGTGGCAAAAGCTGTGGCAGAACCACGCGCCAGAGGATTTGCGCGCTATGGCCGCCAAGCGTCTGGGCTTTCACCATTTGTTCATGGGGAATGGCCTGCACCTGAAGCTGCAAATCACGCACGATAAACGGCGTAATGCCGATGACAATCAGCACCACTTTTGACACTTCTCCCAAACCAAAGGTGATGAAAAGAATCGGTAAAATCGCCAGCGGTGGGACCAGCGCTATCAGGGTAATCAGCGGTGAAAGCACCGAACGCACAACTGGCAGCGCCCCGCAAAACAGGCCAAAAATTAGCGCCAGAAATGCACTCAGCCCCACGCCGACCAGAAGGCGAAGCAGGCTTGCCGCACTGTCCGTCCAGAACAGATATTCTCCGGTACGCGGGCTTGGCGTGAATGCCATGCGGTCGATGGCTGCCCACATCGCATCAAATCCTGGCAATAGCTTGTCGTAGCTGTTTGCCGCAAGACGTGCATCAGATGCCACCAGATAGAAGAAGATCATCGCAACTAATGGCAGGGCGCCCATCAGCACACGAGTCATTGGCTGGGGTTGGTAGTTAATAATTTTGCGCATAGGGCACCTCAGGTTTAGAGCGCGTTGCTTACGACGAGGCGAAGGAACTCATCAGTGAAGCGCAGTTTGGTGTTGTTGGTGTCGCCCCAATTCCCGGCAGGTGTTGCAACGCCTACCACGTCGGCGGACGGCGCGGCGTCACCCAATAAACCGTGTTTAAAGGAGAATTCGGCAACCATCTGCATGGTGGTTTTCAGTTGTGGGCTGTCAGTGAAATCGAGTGCCAGTTTCGGGTCGCTGAACAGGTGTGTGGCAGCAAGTTGGGCATCAAACCCAGCTAAATCTGTGCCTGCGGCCTGGCCCATTTGGGTACGTGCGGTTTTGGCGGTTTCTGATTCCCCCAGCATCACTTTCAGCGTTTCAAACCACGCGCCGGTCAGTGCTTTGCCAAGCTCAGGGTGGGCTTTCAGGGTTGCGGTGTTGACCACTAACAAGTCGAGAATTTCGCCGGGGATTTGCGCGGAAGAGAACAGTAATTTGGCGTTCGGTTGTTTTTGCGCTTCGGCCAACAGCGGGTTCCAGGTGACGATGGACTTCACTTCCGGAGTGGTAAACGCGGCGACCAGATCCGCATCGGCGGTATTCACCACTTTCACATCACGCTCGCTCAGGCCCGATTTTTCCAGAGCGCGAGCCAGTAAATAGTGGGAAACAGAAAGCTCGACCAGGTTAACGGGCTGGCCTTTTAATTCGGCAACAGATTTTGCGGATTTAGAGAGGATGCCGTCATTACCGTTGGAGTAGTCGCCAATAATCAGCGCGGTGCTATCTACGCCGCCTGCGGCCGGAATGGTGAGCGCGTCCATGTTGGTCATGGTGCAGCCGTCAAACCCTCCCGCGGTGTATTGGTTTACTGATTCGATATAGTCGTTAACCTGCACGAACTTAATATCGATGCCGTATTTATCGGCCCACTTTTTGACGATGCCGCTTTGTTGGGCGTAATCCCATGGCATCCAGCCTGCGTAGATAGACCAGCAGAGTTTAAACGAGGGTTTTGCGGCAAAGCTGCTGACACTAAACAGCGCGAGTGCGGCAAACAAGATTCCACGGTGGCAAGCTTTAAGCATGGTGGTTCCTCTGACGGTTGCGGAAAAAGGTGCAGGAGGGCGGCGCTCAATGGTCGCTTATCCTCCCGGGCTTTTGTCCCGCCGTGTAACCGCCAGAGGGCGGTCGACCACTCTCGGACCAGCATCTTTCGACCGGAACCCTAGTGATCCATTACCAAATTGTATGGCGACATCGGTTGCCCGTATCACCCCTGCATCCAGATATCAGCAAGATGAATGCCAGGTATGAAAAATAGTTGATTTATCTATTTATAACAGAGGATTAACGTACGTTTATGGGTGTGCACAGTTGAAGGGAGATGTGCCAATAAGGTGCAGGGTGGCGTATGAAAATGCACCATTTCAGCGCAAATATGCCTGAAAGAGATTGTTGTGAAAGGGTATCTTGCAAAGTCAGGTTGGACTATCCTTAGCAGCATTATTGGGTGCGCATTTGCGTATTTGCATTGAATGGTGAAGGAGTAGAAAAGATGGCGACAGGTAAGTCCTGGTCACGCTGGTTTGCGCCGCTTGCGGCAATTTTAATGGTGGTGAGTCTGAGTGGCTGTTTTGATAAAGAAGGCGATCAACGTAAAGCGTTTATCGATTTCTTACAAAACACAGCGATGCGCAGCGGTGAACGCCTGCCAACGCTGACAACGGATCAGAAAAAACAATTCGGTCCGCTGGTTTCTGATTACGCGATTTTGTATGGCTTTGCCCAACAGGTAAACCAGGCAATGGATGACGGCATGGAGCCAGTCGCCGATAGCGTAAACAGCATTCGTGTACCACAAGATTATATGACTCAGCGTGAACCTCTGAGCCAGGCTAACGGTTCACTGAACGTGTTGGGCCAACAGGTGCAGAATGCCAAAATGCAGGCAGACAGCGCTCGTTCCACCTTAAAGCAGCCTGACGATTTGAAAGTTGTTTACGACAAGGTTTATCAGAAAGTGGTTACTGCTCCGGCAGACGCAATGGCTCCACTGATCCCTGCGGCACAAACTTTCACAGCACAACTGGTGCAAGTGGGTAACTTCATCCAGCAGCAGGGCACTCAAGTTGGCTTTACTGCTGGTGGCATTCAGTTCCCAACCTCACAGCAGGCAAGCCAGTACAACTCGCTGATTGCTCCGCTGGCTTCACAGCATCAGGCATTTATGCAGGCATATTCTGCTGCTCAAACTTCAATGCAGTAATTGCTGTTTTCCCCGTCGCAAGGCGGGGAATATTCTCCCTCTTTAGCATTCCCCATCCGCACTTAATTCCTGCCCAAGGTACAAATTTGTCATAAATTTGACACCGCCTGATGCTGTTCATAAACTCGTCATTAACTGTCCGTTATGAGGAGTTCTCATGCCAAATACAATGTCCCAAAAGACTGCCCGAGAAGGGTTAAGCAACCCTGAGCTTTTTGAGGGCGGCGTTTACGTCACGAAAAACGGTGTCGCGGAACTCTTTGTTCAGACAGCCGCTGAGCGCCAGTTGGAAGAGGCTGAGCGTTTACGCGAACGCCAGAGCAACGCGCTATTAAAACTGGTGATGAAGGCCAAGCACGAAGTGACAGAAGGGAAAACGGTTTCGCCTGAAGCTGCCCTCCAACGACTCCGTACTGCAAGGAAATAAACAGGGAGTATAAAGTGAAGGAACACCACATTGTACTTACCGAAACTGCGGTGAAAAGCCTGCAGGATATTGAATTCTTTAAGTCACAATTTATCGGTGTTGAGGCTGCTGGAACATTCATTGAATCGCTGTTATTACGTTCGGTTGCGGCTATTTCAGAGGACCCAACCCGATATCGTATAAACGGTACTCTCGCGGACAAAGGTGTCAGGATTCGTGAGTGGCTGGATGTGGAAAATGAGTATCGTTGTTTTTATGACGACAGCAACCATTCTGAAATCGGCATTTTACTCTATGCAAGCATGAAGGAAGATTTCGAATCGGCGCTCTATCGCCACAATGTTATTTACTGAGTTTACCGCTACTCTGAGTTTCCAGACCGCAGATGGCCTGAGCTCCAGCCCTGCGGACGGCTAAAATAAACCTTGTTATTCACTACTGTTATATGAGTTAATGCATTCATCGGTTTGAAGCACAGACCCTTAAGCAGTTTAGTAGCGCAGTCCTCAAAGAGTTATCATAGATACCCTTCGACGTGATCTACCTTCCTTTATCGCTTTAAAAAATCTGTAATACATTCCAATTGCGCCGGAAGGCAAATTTAATTTAAAAGGTAATATCTATGTCTAACAAAATGACTGGTCTCGTAAAATGGTTCAACTCTGACAAAGGCTTCGGCTTCATCACTCCTGACGATGGCTCAAAAGACGTGTTCGTACACTTCTCTGCTATCCAGATTGATGGCTACAAGTCTCTGGACGAAGGCCAGAAAGTGTCTTTCACCATCGAAAGTGGTGCTAAAGGCCCAGCTGCTGGTAACGTAACTAACCTGTAAGGTTAACGTTAGCAAAGCTAAGAATTTTAAAACCCGCTTCGGCGGGTTTTTTCGTATCTGGGGTTTATTTCCCAAACAATCTCCGGGAATTATCTTCGATCTTCCCTAGCAGACGCCGTTTCTGCATAGTTCGCGTCCAGCTCACGGATAGCCCTGCAGCCGAAAGTAACCGGTGATACTGCTCATCATCAAATGGCATATGCCATGCTGTCGCAATCGCTTCTGCGACCGTCACATCACTAACGCGAGAAACCAGCTCAAGCGGTGATTCCGTCGATACATTTCCCGCCATTACGACCCGATAAAGCCAGCCGCAATAACCCGTTTCCTGCATCAAAGAAGACATATCGCTAATGCCAAAATGGTAATTCAGCTTGAAGCAGGGTGAGCGCGGCTGCGTGACCTGAATCAGTGCTTCTCCCCAACGGAAAATATCGCCGATATAGACATCTTTTTCTGTCAGGCCTTCGGTCGATAAGTTTTCACCGTAGGCAGGAGCGGTAAAAAGCTCAGCTTGTTCGGGGAATTCACGCGCCCAGTGAAGATAATGTTCACGTGGGTAGTGGCATAACGCGCGATCCGGCCCGCCATGAATGACTTTTTCAGCCTGCTGATCGCCTTCAAGGCCCAGTTCGGTGAGTTTAAGTTCACCATCGACCTGATATTTGGCAATAGCACTCGGCCTACTGCCCTGATATTCACGAATTTTGCCGATATAAACGTTTAGCGAATAGTGCATCTGAACCTCCCTGCAACAGACATAAAAAAAGCGAGCCATCAGGCTCGCCTCTCGTCAGCTGCAATGCAACTTATTTTTTAGCGGCAAAACGTGCTGCTGCTTCGTCCCAGTTCACTACATCCCAGAATGCTTTGATGTAGTCAGGGCGACGGTTTTGGAATTTCAGGTAGTAAGCGTGTTCCCAAACGTCCAGGCCCACGATTGGGAAACCGGAAACGCCAGAAACAGCTTCGCCCATCAGTGGGCTGTCCTGGTTTGCGGTAGAAACCACAGCCAGTTTGTCGCCTTTCAGTACCAGCCACGCCCAGCCTGAACCAAAGCGAGTTGCTGCTGCTTTCTCAAATTCTGCTTTGAAGTTATCAACGCTACCGAAGTCACGCTCGATGGCTGCCTTCAGGTCACCTTGCAGGGTGGTGCCAGTTTTCAGGCCTTTCCAGAAGAAGCTGTGGTTAGCGTGGCCGCCTGCGTTGTTACGCAGAACGGTTTTCTTGTCTGCTGGCAGTTGATCCAGTTTAGTGATCAGCTCTTCAACTGGCAGGCTTGCGAACTCTGGCAGAGACTCCAGCGCTGCATTCGCGTTGTTTACGTACGCCTGGTGGTGTTTGCTGTGATGGATTTCCATCGTTTGTTTGTCGAAATGTGGTTCCAGGGCGTCGTATGCGTAAGGCAGGGATGGCAGTGTATAACTCATATTCATCATCTCCATTTATACCCGTCCCCCTTCAAGCTGCAGATGCGTTGGCTGCGTTCACTCATCCGAATCATTAGTTTACTAAGATCATCGGGATTCGTTCACTTGCCGCCTTCCTGTAACTCGAAGGTCTAAGGGATATTATCGAACGGCGAACAAGCTGTTAACGCCGCGTAATCAGTTGGTTCATTATAGTTAATTAAATGATATTGAAAATGATTATCAATGCCGTACTTTTAGCATGGTTATAACTTTTCGTTATCTATCTGAATAAAATAATGGTTTGAACGTTGATGCGCCTGCCTCCCAGCGTAAAATGCTGAAAATCCTGAAATGTGAAACACGCT
The DNA here is from genome assembly GCF_979253565.1 of Buttiauxella sp. AC038. NCBI lineage: Bacteria > Pseudomonadati > Pseudomonadota > Gammaproteobacteria > Enterobacterales > Enterobacteriaceae > Buttiauxella > Buttiauxella sp. AC038. Next base: position 292,876 of record NZ_CEEDCQ010000001.1, read on the forward strand.
TTCAAAATCTTTCTCACAGCGCCACCTTTCTCCTCGTTCTGGCAAAATCCACAAGGTGTTGATCGGCTTATCCTCGTATTTTCGCTCCAGGAAAAACCATAATCATCACGAGGGAGTTATGAACATATCACGGACAGTGAATACTCTACTTTTATGCTGTTTAGCTACTCTGGCTTTTAGGTCTAACGCTGAAACCGTCCTACGCCTTGCCTATGCTGAAAACAGCCAGCCAGTTAAAGACGCGCTTCATTTTTTGGGAAAACAAATCGAAGAGAAAACCGCTGGTGAAGTGAAGGTTATTTACTTTCCCGACGCTCAGCTTGGAGGTGAACGAGAACTGGTAGAACTGACACAGGTTGGGGTTGTCGATATCACCAAAGTTTCATCCGGTTTGATGGAAAGCTTCTCCCCTATGTATGGCGTGTTTTCCCTGCCGTATCTGTTTGCTGATATTGAAGAATATTACAAAGTAATGGATAACGCTGATGTGATGGAGCCAGTTTATCAGTCTACTGTCGCACAGGGTTTTTTCGGCATCGGCTGGTATGACTCAGGCGCCCGCAACTTTTATATGAGCAAGGGGCCCATCCGTAAGATAGAAGATCTTCGCGGCAAAAAAATCCGCGTCATGCAAAGTGACACTGCTATTCGCACGCTTAAGCTGCTGGGTGCATCACCTATCGCGATGAGTCAGGCTGAAGTTTATACCTCTCTTCAACAGGGCATTCTGGATGGAGCCGAGAACAACGAATTTGCTCTGACTATCGCCCGTCACGGCGAAGTTGCCCGCTACTACACCTACGATATGCACACCCGCATCCCCGACATTCTGTTAATGAGCTCTTTAACCCTGGAAAAGCTGACACCTGAACAGCAAAAAATTGTTAAAGCAGCAGTAAAAGCATCGATTGAGTTTGAGAAAGCAGCCTGGGATAAGGAAATCGAAAAAACCCGACAACAAGCGATGAAAGACTTCAAGGTGGAGTTCTTTGAAATCGACAAAAAACCCTTCCAGGACGCTGTACAGCCAATTTATGAGGGGCTGAAAGATAAGCCTGCTCTCTATTCGCTGTATCAAAATATTCAATCAGCAAAACACTAATTTTACAGGATCGGATTATGGATACGTTAAGAAAGATACTCGATCAAATCCTTGGCAGTATTTGTTGTCTGTTGCTGGCAACGATGGTGTGTATTGCCTGTTGGCAGGTGATTAGCCGTTATATTGTTGGCGTGCCAAGCACCACCTCAGAAGAACTTTTACGCTTTTCACTGGTATGGCTTTCAATGCTGGGAATGGCCTACGTTGCCGGGAAGAATCAGCATATTAGCCTGACAATATTAGTCGACAAAGTGTCCCCAGCCGTTCGCCGCTGGTGGATGATTGTGCTGCAGTTGACCTTCGCGGCCTTCTCCATTTGGGTACTGATTATCGGTGGCCTGAAAATATCCTCAATATCGATGCTACAAATCTCACCGGCGCTAGGTATTCCCATGGGGAAAATCTATTACGCTCTGCCAGTCGCGGGCATTCTGATTATTGCTTACAGCCTGATGAACATTCTGGATTTGTGCAAAGCAATGAATACAGAGATGGATTCCAGCACTACCATGGAGAATCAACATGATTGATCCAATCCTTGCATCTTTCACGCTGGTAAGTGTTTTTGTAGTGCTCCTCGCCATGGGCGCTCCTATTGGTATCTGCATCGTTATTGCGTCATGCGGAACAATGATGCTGGCTTTACCTTTTGATATTTCAATGTTTGCTACTGCACAGAAAATGTTTTCCAGCCTGGACAGCTTTGCCTTATTAGCAGTGCCATTCTTCGTATTATCTGGGGTGATAATGAATAGCGGAGGAGTCGCGACCCGGCTTGTTAACTTCGCCAAACTGTTTACCGGAAAACTGCCTGGTTCACTTTCTTATACCAATATTATCGGCAACATGATGTTTGGTGCCATTTCCGGTTCAGCCATTGCTGCATCGACCTCAATTGGTGGCGTTATGGTGCCAATGAGTGCAAAAGAGGGTTATAGCCGTAGCTTTGCCGCGGCGGTAAATATCGCCTCAGCGCCAACAGGGATGCTGATTCCGCCGACTACCGCATTCATTTTATATGCACTGGCGAGTGGTGGAACGTCCATTGCTGCACTATTTGCCGGTGGCCTGGTGGCGGGAGTTATGTGGGGCGTGGGCTGTATGTTGGTTACATTGGTTGTGGCCAAACGTAATAACTACCGTGTGTTTTTTGCTCTGCAAAAAGGCATGGCGATGAAAGTCACCATGGAAGCGGTGCCGAGTCTGTTGCTGATTGTGATCATTGTCGGCGGAATTGTGAAAGGTATTTTCACCGCTATTGAAGCCTCAGCGATTGCCGTGGTCTATACCTTGATACTCACGATGGTGCTTTACAGAACCATCAAGATTAAAGATTTACCGGACATCCTGATCCAGACCGTGGTGATGACAGGAGTCATCATGTTCCTGCTGGCAACATCTTCGGCAATGTCATTCTCAATGTCGATAACTAATATTCCGGCGGCACTAAGCGACCTGATTTTGGGTATCTCTGATAACAAGTTAGTCATCTTGCTTGTCGTGACAATATTTTTGCTGGTTATCGGCGCGTTTATGGATATCGGTCCTGCCATCCTGATTTTCACCCCTATACTGCTGCCAATTATGGTGAAGTTGGGGGTAGATCCGGTGCATTTTGGGATCTTGATGATCTACAACCTTGCGATAGGCACCATCACACCTCCAGTAGGAAGCGGGCTTTATGTTGGGGCCAGTGTGGGTAAGGTTAAAGTAGAAGAAGTGATAAAACCGCTAATTCCATTCTATATTGCCATCATTGGTGTGCTGTTTATCATTACCTATATACCTGAAATTACGTTGTTCTTACCTCGTATATTGGGAGTGATGTAACAACACGACTGCACTCGGCAAGCCCGAGTGCAGTGCCTTCAGTCTGCGAGATGGCGTTGTCGCCACTGGCTGGGGGTCATCTCCATTTCCCGCGTAAACACCGCAGAAAAATAGTTACTGTCTTCAAATCCACAACGGGTTGCCACTTCACTCACTAAATAATCTGTATGGCGAAGAAGATATTGAGCATGGCAAATCTGCAACTGGCGCAAATAATGGTTAACCGTCATTCCCGTCTGCTGTCGAAATTGCTGGCGTAGTGCCCGCTCATTACATTGATTGTCATGGCAAAACTGCTCCAGCATAAATGTCCGTTCCAGGTTGCCCGCCAGCGCTGTAATCAGCTTATCTAACAATGTTTCACTGGAAGTGACTGGTACGCTGTCAACGGCATAGCGATGCCGATGCAAAGTAATCAACAGCTGAGCAAAAAGTGTTTCTGTTAGACAAAACGAAAAGGCTTCTGCTTTGCGGCTTTCCTGTTCAATCTGCGTGATAATTTGCCGTACGAGGTTCATGCCATTGGTGCCAAGACGCGAGTAAGGTTGAAATGACCCGTCTTCCAGACCAGGGATCAAAGCCTTCCAGTCAAGATTCAGTTTCAGTCGCTCAGGGCAATAGATAATATTTTGTAAAACGAGGTCGTTTACCGAGGCATAAGAGTGACGGTCTTCAGCACGAATATAGAATAAATCACCACGGGTGATGCGATATGGGCGATCGTTGAGGATGTGTAATCCATTTCCGCGCCAGACAATCACCAGCTCGCAGAATTCATGGGTATGTTCGGCAAAAACATCCTGCGGATAGCGATCCGCCACGTTAACTGCTTGCTCAGTACCGGAGAAGAAATCAGATTTTCGCAGGATTAACTGGCCGGCCACGGGCTCTCACCTCTGAAGATAACGACCTGATATTATCTCCCGATAGTGAAAGCAAAACGGTGACTATCTTCTCGTTACTGGAGTTGGGTATCACGTCCGTGGCGAATATCGCGCGGTGACCAGCTGAACTCACGTTTAAACAACGTGGAAAAGTGGTTGCTGTCACCAAAGCCGCATTCGAAAGCAATGTCAGTCACGCTATTTTCGCTGTGGCGTAACAAATGGCGGGCCTTAATAAGACGTAGACGGTTAAGGTAGCGCTGGGGGGTAAGGCCTGTTTGCTGTTTCATTTGGCGATGTAACGTACGCAATGACAAAGAAAATGTATCAGCCAAATGTTCCCAATTGATCTCACAGGCAAAATTATCCTCAAGCCACATCATCAAATGATTAAGCTGCATATCGTTCTCTTTACCGCTTTCATTCAGGCTGGTCTTACGGAGCAGTACTAACAATTGCATGAACAGTACTTCACGAGTGGCAATTGAATGAATATTGTCGCAGTCGCATTGCACCATTTGATCGATAAGCGGGCGAGCCTGCTGCAATACTGACTGATTGACCCGCCAGTGCGACGGATAGTTTCCCTCTTCTTCTTGCGGCAGCAACTTATCCAGGCCTGAAATAAACTGAAACCCTTGCGGAGAGCGATAAAGAACATTCGTCAGACAGAGATTTTCTGTGTGTTCATATAAATGACGGTCGTGATCGCGCACGAAGCACACCATTCCCCGGCTTAGAGTGTGGGGTAAGCCATTGAAGACATGTATCCCTGTTCCGTTTTCGACAATGACGATTTCAAAGAAATCATGATCATGTTCTGGAAAGGCAAATTGAGGAGCACGCGGTTCAATCGCAACAGAAGCATGACCAGACTTGAAGAAATCAAAGCCGTGTAATTGTGCCATTCTCTCTACCCTCAACCAATGTAATGTGTCCAGAGCATAGTGAATGAGAAGAATTATCACCTTGAATTTTTGACAGTAAAAAAAGCAAATATTGCATGATTTTCAAGAAACCAAGGTATTCATTCAAAAATGACTACGAGATCACAGTCGGATCTCTCTACTTTATTACTTGCTCCCCTAATAATGTGTCTTAAATAAATCCGGGTGATTATTGTTTCAACCGGATTTGTTCAATGAATATTCAGGGAATGGTTTTAGGAATTTATTAGAATGTATAGCCAATACCCACTCGGAAACGAGTCTGACGTTCATCACTGGTACTATTCACTGACACATTACCGACTTCAACAAACGGTGACCATTGGCCCACTATATAGGCAGTTCTGAAGTTATATTCGTAGTTATCTTTCTTGCCGTCATACAAATTATACTTATCAGCTTTCTTATAAATACCCTCTAAGGTCCAGTCAAAATTATTCCATTTATATCCTGCCCACGCATCCATACGGTTAATAGTATCGTCATCTCGGGAATCAGACGAACGTCTTACATACTCGAAGCGATAACGCGCGCCTACCCACCAGCTTTCATTTAGCGTCCATGTTGCTCTAAAATAAGGTTTATATACCGAATAACCGTTGCCTGTTTCTAGTACCATTCCTGGCTGCCAGGCGACTGCACCAGTAGTAAACTGGTAGCTCGCGGTATATTCATTACCTTGAACCTCCATATCATTAAAAGCTTTATTGGTATCATCGCCGCCAGATTTTGAAATGGCTTCAATAGCAAAACCAAAACCATTGTTAAATCTATGTGAAATATAAGCACGATCGTAATTCGCTTTACTGTCGTCGAGATACTCATGACGAACATCAACGTAAACAGCTTGGGCACTTGTAGCAACAAGAGGTAATAAAAGAAGCAGAGATTTTTTCATAGCATGTCCATTTACATTAAAAGTATATTTAAAAATAAAGTTAAAGCTTTCTTTGAAAATTTAAATGGAAGGTAAATGTAGAGAAACAATGTTTCAATTAAATTATTTTGTTTTATTTAAAAATGAGATGGCAATCAAAAAAACAAAATAAACGAATCATTTAAAACCTCTCTCATTAAATGAAGAACAAGAAAAATGATTCAATTTAATATATTCATTAGAGATTGGGATGTGTTTAAGTTATTGATATTAATAATTAAATATATAATGAATTGATAATTTATATACTGCCACATAAAACCACATTCAAATATATGTATTTCTTTTTGGTTTCAAATAACCTCACATATTGCTAATCGTGATGTAACACGCACCCATCTTTGTTTTATTGCCAGCCTTAAGATTTCACTGTCATTCCCGTGAAGGTGGGCCCTGCCAGTAATTCATACACTTTCTGGTAATTGTCGATATAAGGGACACCATCATGACTTTTCGCTACTGTACCGCTGTTGATTTAGGTGCATCGAGCGGGCGCGTAATACTAGTGTGCTACGACCGTGAGCAACGCACACTTACACTTCGCGAAATCCACCGTTTTGTGAATAGCCTTAAAAATGTGGGCGGCGTAGAAACTTGGGACATCGACAGCCTTGAAGCTGAAATTCGCACCGGCCTGCAAAAGGCTTGTGACGAAGGTTTCGCTATCGATAGCGTCGGAATCGACACCTGGGGCGTGGATTACATATTAATTGACCGTGATGGTAATCGTGTTGGGTTGCCCGTTTCCTACCGTGATAACCGCACTGATGGCGTGATGGATAATGCCTTTAAACTGTTAGGCCGTGAAGAGATTTACCGCCGCACCGGTATTCAGTTTCTGCCATTCAACACGCTTTACCAGTTCCGTGCTCTGGCAGAGCAGCATCCTGAACTACTCGACAAAGTCGCACATGCACTGCTAATCCCTGACTATTTTTGCTACCGCCTTACAGGGGTGCTTAATTGGGAGTACACCAACGCCACCACGACACAACTGGTCAATATCAGCAGCGATAATTGGGATGAAACTTTGCTGGATTGGGCAGGCATCCCGAAGAAATGGTTCGGAACACCGACTCATCCTGGCAATATTATTGGGCAATGGGTTTGCCGTGAAGGCAACAAAATCCCGGTTGTCAGCGTTGCCACTCACGATACCGCCAGCGCCGTTATTGGTGCCCCACTCAAAGACAAAGATGCAGCTTACCTGTCCTCTGGCACTTGGTCGCTGATGGGTTTTGAGAGCAAAACGCCTTATGCCAATAGTGCAGCACTGGCCGCTAACATAACCAATGAAGGCGGTGCTGAAGGACGCTACCGGGTGCTGAAAAACATTATGGGGATGTGGCTTTTGCAGCGCGTCACCAAGGAGCTGGGCACCACCGATCTGGCGGATCTTATCGATCGCACCCAAAAAACCACAGCCTGTCGTTTTGTGATTAACCCGAACGACGATCGTTTTATTAATCCCGAAAGCATGAGTCGTGAAATTCAGGCTGCGTGCCGTGAAAGTAATCAGCCAGTGCCATTCACCGACCACGAACTCGCCCGCTGTATTTTCGACAGCCTGGCTCTCTTGTATGCCAAAACGTTGGAAGAACTGGCCGCCGTTCGTGGGCGCCGATTTAGCTGCCTGCACATTGTGGGCGGTGGCAGCCAGAACCAGCTTCTCAACCAGCTTTGTGCCGATGCCTGCGGTATTCCGGTACTCGCCGGGCCGGTTGAAGCCTCAACGCTTGGCAACATCGGCTGCCAGTTAATGGCGCTGGACGAAATTAACGACATCGATGAGTTCCGTAAAATTATTGTCGCCAGCTACGAGCTGAAATCTTTTTCCCCACAAACAGATAGCGAAATAGCCCGTTATATCGCGCAGTTTCCGCTGAATATTCAAACACGAAAGGAGTTTTGCGCATGACCACATCTCTTGAAACAGCCTGGGAACTGGCAAAACAGCGCTTTGCTGCTGTCGGTGTTGATGCTGAAGCCGCACTGCAACAGCTTGATCGCCTGCCCGTCTCCATGCATTGCTGGCAGGGCGATGATGTTGCGGGATTTGAAAATCCAGAAGGTGCATTGAGCGGTGGGATTCAGGCAACAGGCAACTATCCGGGCAAAGCCCGCAATGCAGCTGAATTACGCGCTGACCTGGAACGCGCATTAAGCATGATCCCTGGCCCAAAACGCCTGAATCTGCACGCCATTTATCTGGAATCTGAGCAGCCCGTTGCACGCGATAAAATCAAACCCGAGCACTTTAAAAACTGGGTTGAGTGGGCAAAGGCCAACAAACTGGGGCTGGACTTTAACCCGTCTTGCTTCTCGCACCCGTTGAGCGCTGATGGTTTTACGCTCTCACACGCTAACGATGAAATCCGCCAGTTCTGGATTGATCACGTTAAGGCCAGCCGCAAAGTGTCCGCGTACTTCGGCGAACAACTTGGCACGCCGTCAGTCATGAACATCTGGATCCCGGATGGCATGAAAGACATCACCGTTGACCGCCTGGCTCCGCGCCAGCGTTTAGTGGCCGCACTTGATGAAGCGATGAGCGAAAAACTCAACCCGCAACACCATATCGACGCAGTAGAAAGCAAGCTGTTCGGCATTGGTGCGGAAAGCTACACCGTGGGCTCCAACGAATTCTATTTCGGTTATGCGACCAGCCGCCAGACCGCACTGTGTCTGGATGCGGGCCACTTCCACCCGACCGAGGTTATCTCCGACAAAATCTCCAGCGCCATGTTGTATGTGCCGCGCCTGCTGCTGCACGTGAGCCGCCCGGTGCGTTGGGACAGCGACCACGTTGTGCTGCTGGATGACGAAACTCAGGCGATTGCCAGCGAGATTATTCGCCACGATCTGTTCGATCGCGTGCACATCGGTCTGGATTTCTTCGACGCTTCAATCAACCGCATCGCTGCGTGGGTTATCGGCACGCGCAACATGAAGAAAGCGCTGCTGCGTGCATTGCTGGAACCAACCGAAACCCTGCGCCAGCTTGAACTTGAAGGCGACTACACCGCACGCCTGGCACTGCTGGAAGAGCAGAAATCGCTGCCGTGGGCGGCGGTCTGGGAAATGTATTGCCAGCGCAATGACACGCCGGTTGATGCCCAGTGGCTGAAAACAGTGCGGACTTATGAAAAAGACGTGCTGAGCCAACGCGGCTAACCACCCTCATCCCAACCTTCTCCTAAGAGGGAGAAGGACAAAATATGATTAATTACCTCTCCCTTTGGGAGAGGTATACACAACAGGAACCACAAGACTATGCAGAACATCCTTAAAGCCTGGTTTGTAGAAGGCATGATCAAAGCAACGAGCGACGCCTGGCTGAAAGGCTGGGACGAGCGTAACGGCGGCAATATCACCATGCGTCTCGATGAAGCGGATATCGCGCCATTCCAGGCTGATTTCCACGCTGCTCCGCGTTATATCGCGCTAAGCCAGCCGATGCCTGAACTGGCGAACACGCCGTTTATCGTCACCGGTTCCGGCAAATTCTTCCGTAACGTGCAGCTCGACCCGGCGGCAAATATTGGCGTGGTGAAAGTGGACAATCGCGGTACGGGCTACCACATTTTGTGGGGGCTGGAGAACGAAGCGGTGCCAACGTCTGAACTGGCTTCGCATTTCCAGTCACACATCGTGCGTATCAAAACCACCGGCGGTAAAGACCGCGTGATCCTGCATTGCCACGCCACCAACCTGATTGCCCTGACCTATGTGCTGGAAAACAACACGGATGTGATTACCCGTAAATTGTGGGAAGGCAGCACCGAATGTCTGGTGGTGTTCCCGGATGGCGTGGGCATTCTGCCGTGGATGGTGCCGGGCACCGACGAAATTGGCACCGCGACCGCTGGCGAAATGACAAAACATTCGCTGGTGTTGTGGCCGTTCCACGGGGTATTCGGTAGCGGCCCGACGCTTGATGAAGCGTTTGGTCTTATCGATACCGCTGAGAAGTCGGCTGAAGTGCTGGTAAAAGTTATTTCGATGGGTGGCATGAAACAAACCATCTCTCGTGATGAGCTTATCGCGCTCGGCAAACGTTTCGGTGTCACCCCGTTAGCCAGTGCTTTAGAACTGTAAGTCGTAAACATAGGGTGGATTAATCCACCCTATGAAAAAAATAAAAAACACCTGCAAACCCTACATACATCGGAGTACAAGCAATGAAAACTAAATCAATACTAGGTTGTACGCTTACCGTTGTTGCACTCGCTCTGTCCACCTCTGCCCTTGCTGAAGTGAAAATCGCGCTGGTGGCGAAATCCCTCGGCAATGGTTTCTTTGAAGCCGCGAACGTCGGGGCACAAGAAGCCGCCAAAGAGTTGGGCGATGTGAAAGTGATTTATACCGGCCCAACCACGGCGACGGCCGAAGCACAAATTGAAGTCCTCAACGGCTTGATCGCTCAAGGTGTTGATGCCATTGCTATTTCTGCCAATGACCCTGACGCACTGGTTCCGGTGCTGAAAAAGGCCATGCAGCGTGGGATTAAAGTGGTTTCCTGGGATTCCGGCGTGGCAAAAGAGGGCCGCCAGATCCACCTTAATCCTTCCAATAACGCATTGATTGGCGAAACCAACGTCAAACTGGCCGCCGACGCCTTAAAAGCCATGAACCTGGAAAAGGGCGACGTCGCGATCCTGAGCGCAACACCCACCTCAACCAACCAGAATATCTGGATTGCTGAGATGAAAAAGGTGCTGCCGAAATATCCTTCCGTGAACCTGGTAACGGTCGCTTATGGCGATGATCTGTCTGATAAAAGCTACCGCGAAACCGTCGGCTTGCTGAAATCCTACCCTGATTTAAAAGTCATTGTTTCGCCGTCATCCGTCGGGATTGTTGCTGCGGCACAAGCGGTGAAAGACCAGGGGAAAATCGGCAAAGTTTATGTGACGGGTCTCGGCCTGCCATCTGAAATGGCGGGTGCGGTGAAATCTGGTGCCTCGAAAAGTTTTGCCATCTGGAACCCTATCGATCTGGGCTATGCCGCAACCTATCTGGCGGACGATTTAGTGAAAGGGACGGCGACGAAAACCGAGGCCAGCATGGGCAAACTGGGCAAAGTGAAGCTGGATGCCGACGGCAGCGGTGCGATGGCTGAGCCGTTTGTTTACGATGCCAGCAACATCGATAAATTCTCCAAAATCTTCTGATTGGGTATTGGCGGGTGACGCTTTGCTTACCCGCCTTACAAAAGCCAAACGTAGGGTGGATAAGCGTTCGCGCCATCCACCATTTTGGATGGGGAATTGACCATGACACTCACCACACCATTGCTGTCCCTGAAGGGAATAACCAAAGTTTTCCCCGGCGTACGCGCCCTCGAAAACGTTCATCTGGATTTGTGGCCGGGCAAAGTCACGGCGCTGATCGGTGAAAATGGCGCGGGTAAATCCACGCTGGTCAAAGTTATGACCGGGATTTATCAGCCGGAAGAAGGCGAACTGCTTTATAAAGCGATACCGATTACGCTGCCGAACCCGGAAGCGGCGCACAAAGTCGGTATCACAGCGATTCACCAGGAAACGGTGCTGTTCGATGAACTGACCGTCACCGAAAATATTTTCGTCGGCCACTATATTTACCGCGGCTTCTTCAAGAAGCTCGACTGGCCCGCCATGCACCAGCAGGCGCAGGAAATCCTCACTCGCCTCGAAGTGCAAATTAACCCTCGCGCCACGCTCAAAACTCTCAGTATTGCCCAACGCCATATGGTAGCGATTGCCCGCGCGTTATCGTTTGAAGCGCAAGTGGTGATCCTCGATGAACCGACCGCCGCACTTTCCCAGCATGAAATCGTCGAGTTCTATCAAATCGTTGAACGCCTGAAACGCGAAGGCAAAGCGATTCTGTTTATCTCGCACAAGTTCGACGAAATCTTTGCCATCGCCGATCACTACACCATTCTGCGCGACGGCGTGTACATCGGCTCCGGGCAAATCGACGATATCAGCGAAGAACGCATGGTCACCATGATGGTCGGGCGTGAAATCACACACGCCTTCCCGAAAGTGAACTGCGAACCTGGTGACGTGGTGTTAGAGGTGAAAGACCTCTGCCATCCAACCGAATTTGCCCATATCGACTTCACGCTTCGCAAAGGGGAAATCCTCGGTTTCTACGGCTTAGTCGGTGCAGGGCGTACAGAACTGATGCAGGCGCTATCGGGTGTTTCACGCCCGTCCCACGGTGAAATCTTGCTCAACGGCCAGGCGATGCAGTTCCGCCAGCCAGCGGACGCGATTAAAGCCGGGATTGTCTGCGTGCCGGAAGAGCGCCAGAAGCAGGGCGCGATTATCGAACTGCCGATTTATCAAAACATTAGCCTGCCGCAACTGAGCCGCCTTAACCCGCGCGGCGTATTAAACGAAGCGCGTGAATGGGCGCTGGCGGACGAATATGCCAAACGCTTACAGGTCAAAGCGTTTAGCTGGAAGCAGGCGGTTGAAACGCTGTCCGGCGGCAATCAACAAAAAGTGGTAATCGGCAAATGGCTGGCAACTCAGCCGACGGTAATCATTCTTGATGAACCGACCAAAGGAATCGACATCGGCTCGAAAGCCGCAGTGCACCAGTTTATGTCCGAGCTGGTTGGCCATGGGCTGGCAGTGATTATGGTGTCGTCGGAACTGCCGGAAGTGATGGGCATGGCGGATCGTATTATCGTGATGCACGAAGGGTTGATGGTGGCGCAATATCAGGCGGGCGAGGCGAGCGCGGAGACGATCGTTAGCGCGGCCAGCGGTTCCCACGAGGAGGCGGCATAATGTGGCAATCTCTTCTTAAACATCGTGAATTTCTGCTGGCGGGCGTCATCCTATTGATGGTGCTGGGCATTGGCAGCCGCGTGCCGTCGTTCCTGGCCCCTGGCAACCTGGTTGAGATGTTTAACGACACCTCGATTCTTATCATTCTCGCGCTCGGCCAGATGATGGTGCTGCTGACCAAAGGCATTGATTTGTCGATGGCGGCGAACCTCGCGCTGACCGGCATGATTGTCGCGCTACTTAACTTCCACTATCCGCAAATCCCGGTCTGGGCGTTGCTCTCGCTGGCAACCGTTCTTGGTCTGGTGATGGGCGTGATTAACGGTTTGCTAGTCTGGAAACTTGGCATTCCGGCGATTGTCGTCACCCTCGGCACCATGAGCATTTATCGCGGCATTATCTTTTTGCTGTCAAACGGCGGCTGGATCAACGCTCATCAAATGAGTAGCGACTTTCTCGGCTTACCGCGCGCAGTGGTTTTAGGAATGCCGTTGCTGAGCTGGTGTGCGGTCGCCGCTCTGTTGCTGGTGGGTTACTTCTTGCGTTACAGCCGCACCGGGCGGGCGATGTACACCGCGGGCGGCAATGCAACAGCGGCGTATTACACCGGCATCAACGCCGGAAAAATGCAGTTCATCAGCTTTAGTTTGTCGGGCGCGCTGGCGGGATTCTGCGGTTATTTGTGGATTTCTCGATTTGCCGTTGCGTATGTCGACGTAGCTAACGGTTTTGAACTGCAAATCGTCGCAGCCTGTGTCATTGGCGGAATCAGCACCATGGGCGGTATCGGGCGTGTGCTCGGTTGCCTGCTTGGGGCGCTGTTCCTCGGCGTTATCAACAATGCGCTGCCGGTGATTGGCGTGTCGCCGTTCTGGCAAATGGCGATATCCGGCGCAGTGATTGTGGTGGCGGTGTTGCTCAATGAACGCGGCAACAAACGCAAAGGGCGGCTGATTCTGCGCGACGCAGCGCTGGCGCGACAAACTCCGGGAGTGAGCCATGAATAAGACGCTGATTTCTGAATCTGTTCCACCGCAGGCCGCGACAGCTCCATTATTGCGCCGCTTGCTGTGCTGGGAGTCGTTTTTGCTGGCGGTGACGCTGGCGGTATTTGTGGTGAACGCACTGGCCTCGCCGTATTTCCTCAATATCTGGAACCTGTCGGACGCCACCTTCAACTTCACCGAAAAAGCGATCATCGTGTTGCCGATGGCGATGTTGATTATCGCCCGGGAAATTGACCTGTCCGTTGCCTCAACTATTGCGCTCAGTTCAACGGCGATGGGCTTTTGTGCGCAAGCAGGAGTCGATACCGCAGGCTTGGTCTGTATCGGGCTTGGCGTCGGGCTGCTGTGCGGTTTGTTCAATGGCCTGCTGGTCACACGCTTTAACCTTTCGTCGATTGTGATCACCATCGGCACCATGAGTTTGTATCGCGGCATTACCTACATTTTGCTCGGCGACCAGGCACTGAATCACTACCCGGAAAGTTTCGCCTGGCTTGGGCAGGGTTACGTCTGGGGCGCGTTGTCGTTCGAGTTTGCCCTGTTCATGGTGTTGGCGGCGGTGTTCGCCTTCTTGCTGCACAAAACCAACTTTGGCCGCCGGACGTACGCCATCGGTAATAACCCGACTGGCGCGTGGTATTCCGGCATTAACGTGAAGCGCCACAACCTGATGTTGTTTGTGCTGGTGGGCGTGATGGCGGGACTGGCGTCGGTTTTACTGACCTCACGTCTTGGCAGCACGCGCCCGACGATTGCGATGGGTTGGGAGCTGAGCGTGGTGACGATGGCGGTGCTGGGCGGTGTCAATATTCTTGGCGGCTCCGGCAGCATGGCGGGCGTGATTATCGCCGCATTCCTAATGGGGCTGGTGACCTTCGGCCTGAGTCTGCTGAATGTGCCGGGCATCGTGATGTCGATTATCGTCGGCGCGATGCTGATCACCGTGATTTCGCTACCGATTATTACCCGGCGCGTTTTAGCACGTCGGCGAGGATGAATACCGAGACGATGGCCGGGTGGCCATCGTCATAATATTAAGGAGAATAGCAATGAGCTTTATGTTGGCCTTACCAAAAATCAGCCTTCACGGCGCGGGTGCCATCGGCGACATGGTGAAATTAATCGCCGCCAAACCCTGGGGAAAAGCGTTAATTATCACCGACGGGCAACTGGTAAAAATGGGCCTGCTCGACAGCTTGTTTAGCGCGCTCGACGAACATCAGCTTTCATACGAACTGTTCGATGAAGTGTTCCCGAACCCGACAGAAGAACTGGTGCAAAAAGGCTTCGCGGCGTATCAGGCAGGCGACTGTGATTATCTGATTGCTTTCGGCGGTGGCAGCCCAATCGACACGGCTAAAGCGGTGAAGATCCTCACTGCCAACCCAGCCCCATCAACCGCCTATTCAGGTGTGGGTAAAGTGACTAACCCAGGCGTGCCGCTGGTGGCTATTAACACCACTGCCGGGACTGCGGCTGAGATGACCAGCAATGCGGTCATCACCGATTCCGTGCGCCACGTAAAAGAAGTGATTATCGACACCAATCTGATCCCGGATATTGCTGTGGATGATGCCAGCGTGATGCTCGACATCCCGGCAAGCGTCACTGCTGCAACCGGCATGGACGCGCTAACTCACGCCATAGAAGCCTATGTTTCCGTTGCCGCACACCCGCTGACCGATGCCAACGCGCTGGAGTCTATCCGCCTGATTAGCAAGTGGTTACCAAAAGCGGTCGAAAACGGACACAACCTCGAAGCGCGTGAAATGATGGCTTACGGTCAATATCTGGCGGGTATGGCGTTTAACAGCGCAGGCCTGGGTCTGGTTCATGCATTGGCGCATCAGCCGGGCGCGACTCATAACCTGCCGCACGGTGTTTGCAACGCGATTTTACTGCCAGTTATTGAAGCTTTTAACCGCCCGAAAGCCGTTGCACGTTTTGCGAAAGTTGCCGCAGCGATGGGCGTGAATACTCAGGATATGAACGAAGAAGAAGCCAGCTTTGAGGCGATTCTGGCGATTCGTGCGCTTTCTACTCGCGTCGGTATTCCATCTGGCTTTAGCCAGCTTGGAATTCAAACCACAGATATTGAAGGCTGGCTGGATAACGCTTTGGCCGACCCATGCGCAGGGTGTAATCCACGCCCGGCAACACGTGAAGAAGTGCGCGAGCTTTACCTGGAGGCGTTATGATCCGCAAAGCCTTTGTGATGCAGGTAAACCCGGATGCTCATGAAGAGTATCAACGCCGCCATACGCCGATTTGGCCAGAGCTGGAAGCGGTACTTAAACAGCACGGTGCTCATCACTACGCTATTTATCTTGATGCACAACGCCATCTACTTTTTGCCACGGTAGAGATTGAGTCTGAAACCCGCTGGAATGCTGTCGCACAAACGGAAGTTTGCCAGCGCTGGTGGAAGCATATGAGCGAGATTATGCCGAGTAATGCGGATAACAGCCCGGTGAGTGCCGAGTTAAAAGAAGTGTTTTATTTAGAGTAGGGATACTTTGAGAAAACGAGGGTCACAAAAGTTGATAAATGGGTTTTGTAGGGTGAATAAGCGATAGCGTCATCCACCATTTAAGCCGGTCATTGCAGGTGAAAGAGTGGGATGACGCTCCGCTTATCCGACCTACGAAGAAGTTTGTCATCAATCCCTGGGTCACGTTAGTGGCCCTTTTTCTCTTTGCTGGCGATCGCTTGCAACACTTCAATATTCATTCGCTCACCTTCAGCCTCTTTCAGACGGCGGCGGCGCTTGCCCTCACTCTGAACTGTCAAATAATCCTTGATAGTTATAACCCTTCTCTTTATGTGACAAACCTCCAAAGTTCTGCGGTCACGCTGTGATATTTTCTTTCTGCAAACTGGCGTATGCCAGATGAAGTGAAAAGGAAAATTCATGAAGCCATTAAAAGTTGTCACCCTTGGCGGTGGTTCGGGTTACACGCCAGAACTGATAGACGGATTTATTAAACGACACGCCGAACTTCCGGTGAGTGAATACTGGCTGGTGGATATTGAAACCGGCCGTGAAAAGCTGGAGATCGTCGGCAAACTAGCGCAACGAATGGTGAAAAAAGCGGGTATCGCCATGACGGTGCATCTCACCACCAACCGCCAGCAGGCGCTGAAAGATGCCGATTTTGTTACCACGCAAATTCGCGTCGGCCAGCTTGCGGCACGCATTCAGGATGAAAAAATCCCACTGATTTATGGTGTTCTCGGGCAGGAAACCACCGGGCCAGGCGGGTTTATGAAGGCGCAGCGCACCATTCCGGTATTGCTGGAAATCTGCAAAGAGATGGAAACCCTGTGCCCGGATGCGTGGCTGATTAATTTCACCAATCCCGCCGGAATTGTCACCGAGGCCATTGAAAAGCATAGCAAGATTAAGTCGCTGGGGATTTGCAGCGGCGCAAACAGCATGATGATGGATATCGCGAAAGCTTACGGCGTAGGGCGCGAGGCCATTGATGCCCGCATTATGGGGCTGAACCATTTAATTTTTGCCGACCGTATTACGCTGCATGGCGAAGAAATTACTGCCGACTTTATTGAGAAATTAGCGCAGGGCGTAAGTGATAACAAATTAAAAAATATCCCCGACATCGGTCTGCCTGCTGAATTTATCCGCGCGCTGAAGTTCTATCCGCTCTCATATTTAAAGTATTTCTACCTCAATAAAGAGATGGTCGAACACGAACTCGAAGCGTTGCGAAACGGCGGCACGCGTGGCGAGCGTTCACTACAAATCGAAAAAACACTGTTTGATATCTATCGCAACCCGCATCTTTGTGAAAAGCCGCCGGAACTCTCCAGCCGTGGTGGCGCGTATTATTCCGATACCGCCTGCTCGATTATTAGCGCGTTGTATAACAATAAAAAAGAAGTGCATGTCGTTAACACGGCTAATCGCGGCACCACACCAGATTTGCCTGATGACGCGGTCATTGAAACCAATGCGGTGATCGATAAACAGGGTGCTCGCCCTCTGGCTTACGGGCGTTTGCCGTCGCGCATTCGCGGGCTAATTCAGAGTGTAAAAGCTTTTGAAGAATTAACCATCGAAGCGGCAATGACCGGAGATCGTCACACCGCATTATTGGCGTTGGCGGCGCATCCTCTGGTGCCATCTGTCGAAATCGCCGGGAACATTCTCAAAGACTATTTGGCAGCGAACCGCGATTTTTTACCACAATACACGGATGAATAACGCAAAAGGGATATTCCATGCAAAGCTTCCTGGAAAACAAATTTATACCCGTTTTAATGAAGATAGGCAATAACGTCATTTTGGTGGCGATACGCAACGGTATCGCTTTCACACTACCGTTTATTATTGCCGGCAGCCTGTTCTTAATTGTCGCTAATTTACCTATTCCCGGCTGGAGTGAATTTCTTGGCCCGTATGCGAACAAACTCAGCGTGCCGGTGCAGGCAACCTTTGGCATCATCGGGTTAATTGCTGCCATTGGTATCAGCTATAACCTGGCGAAGCAATATCAACTTGATGGCCTGAGCTGTTGCTGTATTACCGTCGCGGTATTTGTTCTCGCGCAGTTGGATGGCGATTATAAAATTAACGTCGATAACTTTGGTGCAGCCGGGCTGTTTTCAGCCATTATCCTGTCGATATTCACGGTTTATACGGTGCGGTTTTTTATCACTCACAAAATCTATATTCGTATGCCAGAAGGTGTCCCGCCCGCCGTGCTGCAATCTTTTATCAGCCTGGTTCCGGCGGTAGTTTGCCTGACGATTGTGTGGTTTGTGCGCGTGATTCTGAATTTCGATATTAATGCATTCTTTTCGCTATTACTCAGCCCGCTGGTCTATGGCCTGGACACGCTGCCGGGAATGTTAGTGTTGGTCGCGCTGATTTCATTATTATGGAGTTGCGGTATTCACGGTACTAACGTGCTTTCGGGGATCACCAGCCCCATCTTTTTAAAATTCATTGCAGAAAATACCCAGGCGTATCTCAGCGGCCAGCCGGTTCCACATATTACCGCCGAAGGGTTTTATAACTTCTTTATTTGCGCGGGGGGATCGGGTGCCACTATGGGCCTGGTGTTAGCAATGTTGTTGTCGAAAAGTCGTTATTACAAATCTATTGGTCGCGTCTCTTTTGGCCCGTCTATTTTCTGCATCAACGAGCCGGTGATATTTGGTGTGCCGATGGTACTCAACCCGATCATGATGTTCCCGCTAATTGTCGCGCCATTAGTCATTTGTACCTGCTCTTATCTGTTGATGGATTTTGGCATTATCGGCAGGCCGGTATTCCAAATTCCCTGGACGATGCCGCCGATTCTTAACGCTTATTTCGCCACGGGCGGGAACATTCCAGCGGCAATTTGGTCTGGCTGTATGATTATTGTTTCAACAATTATCTACTATCCGTTCTTCCGAATAATGGAAGTCAAACAGTTGGCGATTGAAGCTCGGGAAGCGCAGTTATTGGCTGAGGTGGTACACTAACGGCCCGATGATGACGCAAAGATTTGAATCCCTATGGCTGCGCGATATATAGAAATTAAAAACAGTATTCAAAAAGATATCCTCAGCCATCGCTATCAGGTTGGTGAGAAAATCCCCTCGGAAAGAGAGCTGGCCGCGCAGTATGGTGTCACGCGCGTGACGCTGCAAAAAGCAATGCATGTGCTTGAACAAGAGGGGTTTATCGAGCGAATCCATGGCAAAGGGATGTTCGTCACGAAAGTGATTGAAGATAACGTCTATATGCTCAACAACGGCACTGGCGATTCTATTTTAGGTTTTTCCCGCGAGTTTGGTCAGCAGGCGAAAATCTCAAGTCGGTTGGTGACGCATAAAATCATTCCCGTACCACAAACGGTGGCGTCGCAACTGGAATTGGATGCACAACAGGATGTCCATTTTATCCGCCGCATCCGTT
Source organism: Buttiauxella sp. AC038 (assembly GCF_979253565.1). Classification (NCBI taxonomy): domain Bacteria; kingdom Pseudomonadati; phylum Pseudomonadota; class Gammaproteobacteria; order Enterobacterales; family Enterobacteriaceae; genus Buttiauxella; species Buttiauxella sp. AC038. The sequence continues at coordinate 312,300 of NZ_CEEDCQ010000001.1, forward strand.
TCATTGACGACGTGCCAGTGTTGGTTGAAGACTCGTGGATAAACAGCGAAATTATCGCCACCATCCCGCAAGCAGTACTTGAGCAGAAATCACTGTATCAGTACATCGAAGAAGTCACGGGCAAAAAGATTAAGTTTTATAACTCGGTGATTGAAGGTGATTTATTTAATGACGAGTTGGCGGCTTTGCTTTCTATTTCACCCGGCCTGCCGATGCTGAAAGTCTCCGGCGTGACGAAACTTGAAGACGGCAAAGCGTTCAACTTTTCATGTAGCTACAACCGCGCCGACAAATTCAAAATTAAAAATAGCTGGGTGGGGAAGTAAGGTTTTCCCTCGACCTTCCCACCTTTCTATTCAAAGCACCGCGCCATCCAGCGCCTTATGAATCACCCCGGAAAGCTCCTTCACATCGAATTTGGCGACATAACCATTCGCGCCCACTTTGCGCACGTGATCTTCGTTGGCGCTACCTGATAGAGACGAGTGAATCACCACAGGAATCTGCTTTAACACGATATCCGATTTGATATTACGGGTCAGGGTGAAGCCATCCATTTCCGGCATTTCAATATCTGTTAGCACCATACCAATACGATCGGTGATCGGCTGGCCAGCGGCTTTAGCTTCTGCGGCAATCACTTTGATTTTCTCCCACGCTTCAAGCCCCGTGGAATGCATCATCACCGGAATACCCATGCCTTTCAGGCCTTGCTCAAGCATCTGGCGGGCGACTTTTGAATCTTCGGCAACAATCGCGACAGCACCCGGTTTCAGAGGGTTTGTGTTCCCTTCGATGGCCGCCATATCGACTTTGCGCCCGGAAGGAATAATGTCGTAAAGAATCTGTTCAACATCGAGTACCAGCGCCAGCTCGCCTTTGTATTCGTCGCTATTGAGTGAAGCGATACTGGTGATATTGCGGCTACTCACACCAGATTCGGCAGCGTGAACCTGGCTCCAGTCGAGGCGGATAATATTTTCTACCGACTCCACCGCAAATGCCTGCGTGCTACGGGCGTATTCGGTAATTAAAAGAAGATTGAGGCCAGTTTTTGGCGTGCAGCCGGTAACGGCGGGCAGGTCGATAACCGGGATAAATTGGTCACGAATATTTGCCATGCCCAACAGCGGTGACATCATCCCTGCAGCGCGATTAATTTTCGGCATTGGCACAATTTCGCGCAGTTTAAACACGTTGATGCCATACAGCTCTGATTTTCCGCCGTGCTGGCCTTCCCCTAAGCGGAACAACAACAGCTCAAACTTGTTGGATAACGCCAGGTTAGCCCTTTCATCAATATCTTTTTGAAAACTATCCATTTAAACCTCTGGTTGTAACCCGGCGGGTCATCGTTGCCCCGTTCCCTGTTTAAGTTATCGGCAGATGGAATAAAAAGTGCAGTCTGTTTGGATGAAGAAAATCCCCCTTTGCTTCACTCGGCGCGTTGCCCTACTATTAACGCCTTGTAGGGACGAGACAAAAAAATGAAAAAGCCGCTAACAATCAAGGATATTGCAGAACTGGCCAATGTATCTATTGCGACAGTTTCCCGTGTTCTGAATAACAACAGCTGGGTGGCGGATAAAACTCGCGCCAGGGTTGAAAAGGTTATTCAGGAGCAGCAATTCAGCCCCAATTTGTTGGCGCGCGGTATGATTTCCAAAAAGACACAGACGCTGGCGATTGTCGTTTCCGATATCAGTAACCCATATTTTGTGATGCTGGTTGCTCAAATCGAAAATGAGAGTTTACGGGCGGGATATAAAGTCACACTCTACGATACTCAATCAGCTAATAAATCCTCATCACAGAGTGAAATTATTCCTGAAGAAAATATTTTTAACTCGATTACTGATAGCCAAATTGATGGAGTTATTATTCTTGGTGGGAATATTGATTATAATAATGTGCCAGACTCTTATTCCCATGAGTTGAAGAAACTTTGTGCGGCCATTCCGGTTATTGTTGTTGGGCGGCAATTAGGCGGTGTAGATTATTCTTGTGTAGAGCGCGATCAGTCTGGGTGTGTTGCACTTGCAACTAATCATCTGATAAGTAAGGGCTATAAAAGCATCGGGTTCATTGGTGGCTCGAAAAGTGTTTATATCACCAAGCAACGCATAGATTCATTTAAAAACACGCTTCAGCAAGCTAATATAATGGTTGATGATAGTCACATTGTATTAAATAACTTCTACTTACAACATGGCTATGAAGCGGTAGATAAGTTGCTCTCGCAAAGTGAAAAATTGCCCGAAGCTATTGTGGCGATTAATGACCATGTGGCAAAAGGTGCAATTCGGGCATTAAAAGATAAAAATATTTCTGTGCCTGAAGATATTGCTATTGTCAGCTGTGAGTATTTCCCCGGTAGTGAATATTTCATTCCACGAATTACCACGGTGAACCATCACAATGAACTCATCGGTAAAACAGTGATGCAAGTTTTAATGACATTGCTGAAAGATACGAGTGAATCTGTAGTGCCTGAAAAAATCCAGCTGAGCCTGATACCAGGCGAGTCCTGCTAGCTCTCTCTTAGCATTTCAGTATTTCTGACGGCTCCAAAACCCCCGTACACGATATTTTTTGATCCCCACCACAATTGCTGAAAAGTGGATTGACAACCCCACGCGTGCTCCTCTAGCCTAAAACCTGAAAACGTTTTCAGGTTTTGATTTCAGGAGGGCCAATGAAGCCGACAATGATGACTTACATTCACGAAGAGCAAGCTACACTTTCAGCAATGCTTGATCGTTATCCGCATGATCTACCAGCGATTAAAGGAAAGAGCACGTGGTTGGTTCTAGCTACTGGTTCAAGTATAAACGCCATCAAAAGCGCGAAATACTATGTTGAAAACCTGGCGAACGTGCGCGTTACCGTGGAGGAGCCGTTCCACTTCCAGCACTACGAAAAAATGGATACCGCGACCGATCTGGTGCTTGGCGTATCGCAAAGTGGCGAAAGCACATCCACCATCAATGCGATAAAACACATTCGTAAAAGTTTCCCGGTGGTGACGTACGGTTTAACCAGCAAACTGTTAAGCGAACTGGCGAAAACTGTCGATCACGCCATCGATATTGAAATTGGTGAAGAGCGCGTGGGTTACGTCACTAAAGGTTATGTGGCGACTATTTTTAAATTCATGTTGCTGGGTCTTTATACCGCGCGTTGCAATGGTTTAATCACTGAAACGCAGGAAGCCGAAGAGTTAGTGAAATTAGCCATAGCAGTAAAATCTATCCCACAGATTATTGATACAACTGAAGTCTTTTTCGAAAAATGGAAAGATGAGCTAACTGCCTCCCCAAGATTTACGGCAATTGGCTATGGCCCGAGTGTGGGTGTGATTAAAGAAATGGAAACCAAGTTTGCAGAAACTATTCGCGTGCCATCGCAAGGGGTAGAACTGGAAGCCTTTATGCATGGCCCTTATTTCGAAGTGAACGGCAATCATAGGATGTTTTTCCTCGACACGCCTGGAGAAGCGCGTGAGCGTTTATTACTTCTGAAAGCTTATGAGCAAAAATATACCGATTATATTTACACCGTTAAATTAGGCGAAAGTAGCGATGAAAGAACGCTCGCCATTAATGATGAGGTAGATATATTTATCGCCCCGTTACTGATGGTTATTCCTTTCCAGATTCTGGCGCACCATATCGCTGAAGCGAAAGGTAATAACTTGCCACAGCGTATTTTTACCGATTTTGGTATTTCTGTTAAGAGTAAAACAAAACCTGGCGATTACGCCTAATTATTCTTTGATTACTAATTTACCCTACAACGTTGCCCGATACTTTATCGGGTAATAAATACAGCGCAAACCTTGAAACTAAGGAAATACCATGACGACATATAGTCAGCTTGCCCAACAAATAATTAAACATGTTGGTGAGCCTGGGAATATTGAACATATTACTCATTGCGCAACACGCTTACGTTTTACATTAAAAGATAAAAATAAAGTGAACCCGGAAGCGTTATATGGTCTTCCTGAAGTCGTGAAATTAGTGGATAGCCCGAGTCAATTCCAGATAGTCATTGGCCCGAAAGTCGATCAGGTATGTTCAGCGATTAAAGAGCAGCTCGGTGAACAAACGCCTGTAGCTGAAGAAACAACTGCGCAAGGCTCATGGGCAAGCCGCTTGCTGGCTACACTTTCCGCTATTTTCACGCCTTACATCGGTGTGCTGGCGGGGGTCGGTGTCGTAAAAGGGATTGTGGTATTGCTGCAGACAATGAACCTGGTGGATACGCATTCTTACGTGTTCACCGTGTTTAACGCGCTGTCGAGCGGTGTGTTTGTGATGTTGCCGTTGTTTATTGCAGTTACGGCATCTGAACGTTTTAAAACGAATAAATTTACCGCGCTGGCACTGACTGCGGCGATGATTTTCCCTTTAACCGAACCAAGTGTTCCCGGTGCATTCCATATTATGGGACTTGCGCTGAACGTTAAGATTTATGGTGGCGCGGTTATCCCTGCTGTATTTGCCGTGTTGTTCCTGAGCTATGTGGAACGCTGGCTGAAGAAGATAATCCCGGAGCTGGCTGCATTTGTATTTGTGCCTTGTTTATCGCTCATCATCTGCGGATTTGTGGTGTTCACCTTAATTGGCCCGATTGCGGATTACGTTGGGGTCGGTATTGCTAACGGATATGCATGGCTTTATGGCCTCAGCCCGGTCATTTCTGGCGCACTGCTGGCAGGTATCGGCCAGCTGTTTGTGGTGTTCGGTGTGCACTGGGGCATCATCCCGCTGGCGCTAATCAATATTCAGGTTAACGGTTATGACACCATTATGGCGATGTTCATGTCGGCGGTAATGGGGCAGTTTGGCGCGGCATTCGGCGCAATCTTTATTGCCCGCAACCTCAAGGACAAACAGATCGCGATTTCTGCCTCAATTTCTGCCTTCTTCGGTATTACTGAACCGGCGCTGTATGGCGTGAATCTGAAATACAGAATGTTATTTGTGTTCGGTTGTATTGGTGCCGCGTTGGGCGGTGGCATTACCGGTTTGCTGGGCGTTAAAACTTACAGCTTCCTGCCAGTGCTTAATGTGTTCGAGTTAGGTCTCTTCAGCGGCCCAGACTCAAAAATGATTTATGAAGTGTTTGCGATAATCGTCGCATTTACTGTCCCTGCGGTTCTGACAATTATTTATGGTAAGACGCGCAAACTCGTGGCTTCACCTGCTTCTTGATTGCTCCCTAAGCCCTCTGGAACGCAGAGGGCTTAATCGGCTAATGAAAGCAACATTCGGGTTAGTCTCCAAATTCTTCACTCAGCCATGCAAGGAGACCAGCGGTGTCTATCGGCTGTCGGTGGTCCACAGTGAAAACTGGTCCAAGTGACATCGGCTCTGCGTTATCCGCAAGTTTTACCAGCTCTGGCAGATATTCTTCCCCTGGGTGCCCGTGGCGTCTTACGCCAAGCCGCTGCGCATAGCGTTCGGCGGCAAGGTTACCTGGGATATGATTCCACACCTCCAGAACCCGGGTGACACCTGCCTGCTCAAGATAGCGTTCAAGCGCCCCTTTCGGCTGGAAGCCGAACCATGCATCAATAATAAAGACGCATTGCTCCGGGCTGTCGGCGACAATCGACCAGATCACTTCATAGGCGGCATTTCCCAGACGGCGATTGAATGGGCGATCAATTTCATCGAACTGAGCCATAAAAGGCTCTTTTATGCCATCGATGGTCAGTAGCGGTAGTGCAAAATGTTCGGACAATAAGCGGGAGATCGTGCTTTTGCCTGACGCGGGTACGCCGTTCACAAGTACGACCGTTTTGCCCCGTGTTCGCGTGGTCTGGCTCATAATATTGCGATCACCTCTTCCTTGCCTTTTGCCCGACGCAGTTTTGCCATGACATCGTCATCGCCCAACAAATTCACTATCGCGCGGATACCTTCTTCGATATGCCCATTGCTGTCGCAGGCGGCAAACATAATCACGATATCGGCCTTTTCGCTGTCGGCAAAGGCGATGGGTTCCTCAAGCAAAACCAGACTGAAGCCATTTTTTATCACCCCACATTCGGGGCGAGCGTGGGGCATGGCGACGCCCTCTTCAAAAACGTAATACGCACCATGCTCAAGGGTGTTATTAATTACTGCCTGGTAGTAGGAGGGCAGGATATAGCCATTATCAACCAGCGGCTGAGCCGCAAGTCTAATCACCTTTTTCCAGTCCGTTTCGCGCACGCCAACTTGTATTGCCTGCGCTTCAATTAATAACTCTTTAATGGCCATGAGTTCTCCCTAAATACTCTTACGAATAATATTTCTCAGCTCATCAATTTTGACAAATAAAGCATCGATATGCTGACGGTGTGTTTTACTCTTCGCAAAAACTTGTAACGCCTGGTTATAGCGCAACATTAATGCTTTTTGTGTTTCGCCATTATTTGGGTTTTCCGTCAACGTATTTTCCAGAGCAGTTAATTCAGTTTCAAGTTGCACGGCTTGAATGTCATATTGCGCCGTATCCGAATTATTACCGTGAAAAAATTTTTTCAAAGATCCAAACATAGCTAGCTCCCGCCCGACGGTTGCCACGCAACCAGGGTTACAATGAAGAGTAGAGGATAACGCCTGCTTTATTTAAATAATGCGATCTTTTCGATTAATACAGCAGCGACTGCATCATTTGCTGGTATTAAAAATTTGCGCACGCTGTCATTCACTTTTCCTTTCTCAAAGGTTTCTTTGCAGTGCCCAACCCATTGCACGTTCATTTCAGTACCGACGTTGACCTTATCAATGCCCCCGGAGACGGCGCGGCGCATATCTTCATCGCTGACACCTGTGCCACCGTGCAGAACCAGCGGGGTTTTGGTCACTTCGCTGATATCCGCCAGGCGTTGATGCTGAATTTTCGCTTTGCCGGTATATAGGCCGTGTACTGTACCGACGGACACCGCCAGCATATCCACCCCGGTTTCATCAACGAAACGTTTAGCGTCTTCGGTGGTGGTAAAGCAGATATCTTCCATGGCGACCGCTTTGCCATCTTCTGAGCCGCCAATCGCTCCCAGTTCTGCTTCTACTGAGATATTACGCGGGCGGGCAATATCAATAACCTTACGTGTATTCGCAATATTATCCGCCATGTCCAGATGGGAACCGTCATACATTACTGAACTAAACCCTGCATCGATGGCTGTTTTAATGGACTCAATATCTGAGCAGTGATCCAAATGCAAGCAGGTTGGTATTTGCTGGCTTTCGGATAAAGAACGAATTGAATCGACTAATAAACGATAACCTAAATATTCCGCAGTCCCGGTAGAAATTTGAATCATTAACGGGCTATTGGTTGCTTTGGCAGCTTTAAAATAAGCGGGCAGCATTTCAAGGCAATGCAAATTAAATGAACCTACCGCTTTAAATTTACGCTCTTTGGCTACCTGTAATAAATCTGGGAAGTTATACAGACTCATGTGCTTTTTCCTCTTGAGGTTTGGTTGATTTGCCATTCACGAACCAGGCGATAAGCGCTACGAACAGGATGAATAAGCCGACAAACGTCCAGTTATTCTGGAATACATGTCCCAAAATTAGGCCGCTACTGATCACATCAGAATCACTGAAAGTCACACCGGTAAAGCCGTAGCTTTCAAGCATTGGCACCAGGATGGCAGGAAGGAAGGTAATAAACAGGCCGTGCACCACACCGCCGATGATTGCGCCGCGTCTGCCGCCCATTGCGTTACCGAAAATCCCTGCTGTGCCGCCAGCAAAGAAGTTGGTCAACAAGCCGGGCAGAATCATCGCCAGGCCAAACATTGGGAAGACAATCATGCCGATGATGGAGCCGACAGTTGTGGCAAGGAAACCAACAATCACGGCATTGGGGGCGTAAGGGAACAGAACCGGGCAGTCCAGCGCAGGTTTGGCATCAGGCACGATACGCATCGCAATACCACGGAACGCAGGTACCAACTCGTTAAGCAGTAGCCGCACACCGCTATAGAGTACGAATACCCCGGCAACAAACTGAATCGCCTGCATAAAGGCAAACATCAGGTAATTCACGCCGTGAGAGTATTGGCCGATATATTCCGGGCCAGCCGCCAGCGCCGGGATGAGGTACATAGGGATCATCACCACGGCCATCGAAAGGTAAGTATCTTGCAAGAATTTGAAGTTATCCGGCAGCACCAGATCTTCGGTAGATTTAGAACCTTTGCCGACAACCTTCGCCACCGCAGCCTGCACCAGATAACCAATAGTGCAGAAGTGACCCAGAGCTACATCGTCAGAACCGGTAATACGGCGCACTACGGGTTGAGCGAGAGCAGGCATCAACACAGCCATAATTCCACCGAAGATCCCACCAGTAAGAATCAACGGCAGCCCAGTCAGCCCGGCTTTATAGCCGATCACTGCACCAATCGTTGCCATCCAAAGCAGTGCTTGCCCAGTGAGAAAGATGTATTTAAACGGCGTGATACGGGCAATGATGATGTTGACGATAAATATCACCATTAGCGTGAGTGCCACTTCGGAACCCAGTTCGCGGTTTGCAAGGCCGGCAATAGCTGCCACATCGGTGATGTAGCCTTTCATGCCAAAGCCGTGGGTGAAGATATCGTTCAAGAAAGTCAGGGTATCTACAATAATGTTGATACCCGCCATCATGATTAAAAAACCAAGCAGCGTTTTAAACGTCCCTTCCGCGACTTTACCCTTTGATTTTTTTTGCAGCAAAAGACCGAGCATGGCAATAAAGGCAATCAATATTGATGCCTGTCCTAGCAGGTCTTTAACAATAAAGTTAATGATGCTATTCATGGTCGTATACCTTCACATTGCGATCTTTTAAAAAGGCGACAATCTTTTGTTCGATTTCGTCTTTATCCGTGAGGCGGTGCAGCACAATGACGCGTTTAATTTCCTCTTCACTGGCATCGGCAGTTAAAATATCGGCGAACGTTTTTTGCGTTAAAATAATGTCAGATTTAAAGGCCCCCGCTTCTGATACGGTGGTGTGATCAATTTCTGCCGGAATCTGAAGTTTTTTAAGTACGGCAGTTGCAGCCATTTCAATGGCGAAACTGGAACCTAAACCGCAGCCACATACACAAAGAATTTTAAGCATTGAAAGTCTCCTCAAATAATATTGAGCTGCTTCGCTAATTTATAATGATGCCCTTCGGTGTCGACGAGGCGTTTTTGCATACTGATTAAATCTATAGGGATCGGTTTGTTACTCGAATTAATAATAATGGCTTTATTTCTCATACCGGACTGGATACAACGAACGACTTCACCTGCCATAATAGTGCCCTGATAGATTTCCTCGCAGGTAGGGTCACCGTTACGCAGGCTATAACCAATAATTGACTTACGAATACGTACGCCAATTTTTGGTTCAAGCTGTTTAATCATGGTGTCAATTGCCCCTTGGAAACCGGGGGAATACTCTTTGGTATAACCTTCAGAGCACAGGATCACGACGCTATTTTGTGTCTCAAGTCGTGCGCTAATCTTATGTGCCAGTTCGCTTAACGACTGCTGGCACTCGGGGATGAGCGCAAAATCAGCATTGCTTTTAATCGCCGATTGCAGCGTTAATTCACCGCAGTAGCCGCCCAACAGTTCAACCATAAAAACACGCCCTGGCAAAGCACGGCCTGTATTACGCAGCTTGGCGACTTCTTTAATCACTTGTTCACATGCAGTTGAAAAACCGATGGTGTAATCACTACCGTAAACATCATTGTCGATGGTCATACCGACACCGAAACAATTCACACCATATTCACTGAGGTTATTCAAAAATTGTAATGAGCCATCACCACCGGCCATAATAAGCACATCGATATGCAGGGTTTTTAACTGTTTTGCGATAGTTTCATATTCGCTACCCTTTAATTTACGGTTGGTGCGACCCGAAGACATAATAGGAATGGATGCTACGGAAAAATCCACTAAATCACGGATGGAAATATCCTGGTGGCTATTCTGCAATAGACCTGGAATACCACCGTTAAACAAAACGATTTCTGCTTGAGCCAGTCGGGAAACCTGAAAAACAAAGTTATTTATCCCCGTGACATCACCGCCGCTAATTACCATGCCGATTCTCATGACACTTATCTCGTCTGTTTTCCTTGCAGACATTTTTCCCTTTAAACAAGCCTTGAATTTGCAAGCGATATCACAAAATTGGGATTCATTTATTCGGATGAGCGGTTGACAGGTGTTTCTTAGGGGCAATATTTGTGATTTAAGTCACGAACTTTTGATATAAGCTCTATGAACTAAGGGTAAAGAAAATCTCTATATTTCAATGGATTAATATTATCGATTGGGAAATGGAATTCACCGATGTTATTTGAGTTGTAAATGAAGAATATCAGCTTTCAAAAATGTGACTACTCACGCATTTTTCTGCGGATGAAAGGGAGTGGAATTAATTAAGAGGCGTGAAAGAAAGAGGAAAAACTGTTTACAAGACAGTCAGGCGGAATTTAGTTTTTCAGAAGTGTGATGCACGAAAGATTGGTGGGTTAAGAACCCAGGCGGATTTTAAGTTGTGGACGGCGTGAAAAACAAAAAGTAGCAGCAGACCGCAGCCATTCCGTAAAGAATGACCAGCATTAAGATGATTTCAAACCGAAAGCGTTTTAGCAGTTGCTCAGGTTTGATAACAAAACACCCGGCAAGCCGGGTGTTTTTAATAATGAGGGGTTTCATTGCAACTTATGCAGCTGGTTTAACCGCTGGTTTTGCTGCTGGCGCTACTGGTGCAGCGGCTTTTTTGTGGTGCTTTTTAGCAGCCTGAGCTTTCTGTGGCGCTACTGGAGTTGCAGTGGTAGCGGCTTTTTTGTGGTGCTTTTTAGCAGCCTGGGCTTTCTGTGGTGCTGCTGGAGTTGCAGTTGTAGTGGCTTTTTTGTGGTGCTTTTTAGCTGCTTGCGCTTTCTGAGCTACCGGTGCTGCTTTATGGTGTTTCTTGTGGTGCACAGTAGTGGTGTGTTTTGCTGGAGCAGGTGCTGCAGTAGTTTCAGCAGCGAAAGCAACAGAGGACATACCCATTACAGCAACAGCAATCAGAGTTAATACTTTTTTCATTTTGATAGTCTCGTATTTGTTTATGTGTGGGTTGTTGGCCCGTTGAAATAACTTTATGCCAACAAACAAATACGTTCAGTGAGTGATTGGTGTCGGTACGTAACGGAATGTACAGCCTGTTAACACAACCGCTGCGGATGGGTATAAACCGTGGCTCGACCTGGTTTGCTAAATCCAACGAGCGTCAGGTTGCAGCGGCTTGCCACTTCAACGGCAAGCGTGGTTGCGGCTGAGACGGCAAACAGAATCTCCACCCCGCACTGGGCCGACTTTTGCACCATCTCATAGCTGGCGCGGCTTGAGACTAAAACTGCACCGTTTTGCCAGGCCTCACGCCCACGGGCGCCAAGCAATTTATCCAGGGCTACGTGGCGGCCGATATCTTCTTTGCCATCCAGAATAGTGCCGTTTTCATTAAGCCAGAGTGCGGCATGCGTGCAGCCGGTGAGTTGCCCGACTGGCTGGTAGTCGCGCATCTGGTTTAAGGCTGCATCAAGGTTGTTCAGGTCGAATGTTTGCGTAAACGGCAGGGGAGAGATTGGGCGGCCAATATCGTTGAGTTGCTCAACGCCACAAACGCCACAGCCAGTGCGCCCGGTAAGAGAACGGCGGCGTTCTTTCAGCCCCATAAAGCGGCGGCTTGAGAGCTCAATTTGCACTTCCAGGCCGTTACACACTGGCGAAACATCAATTCCGTAAATGTCTGATGGCGATTCAATTATCCCTTCTGATAAGGAAAAACCTAATGCAAAAAGCTCCAGATCTTTGGGAGATGCCATCATTACCACATGCGAAATACCATTGTAGACCAGAGCCACCGGGACTTCTTCAGCCAGCCAGTCGCCTTTAGCCTCGAGTAAATCGTGGCGTTGCCATAACTCAATCGTCCGGGCACCAGTGATGGTGTTCACATTTTCGTTCTGATTTGGTTCGGAATTGTTCACTTTGTCTTAACCTGATTGGAACAGCCTTAATCCTAATGTGGTATTCTGGAAACACTACCCCTATTGGATTAGGGGGTATTTCCAGTTTGGGTTTGATTGTGAACCTTCATCGGTCAAACCGCAAAAATTACACTTATTTACCCTAAATAATTCGAGTTGCATCGCGGCGGCAAGAGAGCGAGTCCCGATGAGCTTAGTGAACTAAGTGATTCGGGTGAGAGAACGCAGCCAACAAAGATGCAACTTGAAGTATGACGGGTATAAAGCTTGTGAAAAATGTCGAAACAAGGAGCACCCATGCAGGTCAGCAGAAGACAGTTCTTTAAGATCTGTGCTGGCGGTATGGCAGGGACTACGGCAGCCGCATTGGGCTTTGCCCCAGGCGTGGCACTTGCGGAAACACGGCAATATAAATTGCTGCGCACCCGTGAAACGCGTAATACCTGCACATACTGTTCCGTTGGTTGTGGGCTATTGATGTATAGCCTCGGCGACGGCGCGAAAAATGCCAAAGCATCTATCTTCCATATCGAAGGCGACCCGGATCACCCGGTTAACCGTGGTGCACTTTGCCCTAAAGGTGCAGGACTTGTGGATTTCATCCACAGCGAAAGCCGTCTGAAATTCCCGTCTTACCGCGCACCAGGCTCGGATAAGTGGGAGCAGATCAGTTGGGAAACGGCATTTGACCGTATTGCCAAACTAATGAAAGCTGACCGCGATGCCAACTTTATTGCCCAGAACGACCAGGGAACCACGGTTAACCGTTGGCTCTCCACCGGCATGTTGTGCGCATCCGCTTCCAGTAATGAAACCGGCTATTTAACCCAGAAATTTTCCCGCGCCCTCGGCATGCTTGCCGTGGATAACCAGGCGCGTGTCTGACACGGACCAACGGTAGCAAGTCTTGCTCCAACATTTGGTCGCGGTGCGATGACCAACCACTGGGTTGATATCAAGAACGCCGATCTCGTTATTGTGATGGGTGGAAACGCGGCAGAAGCTCATCCAGTCGGGTTCCGCTGGGCGATGGAAGCCAAAATCCACAACGGCGCGAAGCTGATTGTTATCGATCCGCGCTTTACGCGAACCGCATCGGTGGCGGATTTCTACACTCCGATTCGTTCCGGTTCTGACATTGCTTTCCTGTCAGGCGTGCTGCTGTACCTGATAAACAACAATAAATTCAACCGTGAATACGTTGAGGCTTACACCAACGCCAACCTGATTGTGCGTGATGATTACAGCTTCGATGACGGCCTGTTCTCGGGCTACGACGCGGCAAACCGTAAATACGACAAAACCACCTGGAACTATGAGCTGGACGAAAAAGGTTTCGCCAAACGCGACCTGACGCTGACTCATCCGCGTTGCGTGTGGAACCTGCTCAAAGAGCACGTTTCTCGCTACACGCCGGAAGTGGTTTCCAATATTTGCGGCACCCCGAAAGATGATTTCCTGAAAGTTTGTGAATACATCGCAGAAACCAGCGCAAAAAATAAAACTGCATCGTTCTTGTATGCGCTGGGCTGGACGCAACACTCCGTGGGCGCGCAGAACATTCGCACCATGGCGATGATTCAGTTGCTGCTTGGCAACATGGGAATGGCAGGCGGTGGCGTGAACGCCCTGCGCGGTCACTCCAATATTCAGGGTCTGACGGACCTCGGCCTGCTGTCACAAAGCTTGCCGGGCTACATGACGCTGCCGAACGAGAAACAAGCCGATCTCCAGACTTATCTTGCCGCCAACACGCCGAAACCGCTGCTGGAAGGCCAGGTCAACTACTGGGGCAACTATCCGAAATTCTTCGTTTCGATGATGAAAGCTTTCTTTGGCGACAAAGCCACAGCGGAAAATAGCTGGGGTTATGACTGGTTGCCGAAGTGGGACAAGGGCTACGACGTCCTGCAATATTTCGAGATGATGAACCAGGGCAAGGTGAACGGTTATCTGTGTCAGGGCTTCAACCCTGTTGCCTCGTTCCCGAACAAAAACAAAGTTATTGCGTCACTGTCGAAGCTGAAATTCCTCGTGACCATCGACCCGCTGAACACTGAAACCGCGAACTTCTGGCAAAACCACGGCGAATTTAATGATGTTGACCCGTCGAAAATCCAGACCGAAGTGTTCCGCTTGCCATCCACCTGCTTTGCCGAAGAAAACGGTTCTATCGTTAACTCCGGCCGCTGGTTGCAGTGGCACTGGAAAGGTGCGGACGCCCCAGGGGAAGCGCTGAACGATGGCGAAATCCTCGCGGGCATCTTTAGCCGCATGCGCCACATGTACCAGGCCGAAGGCGGTGCGCTGCCTGAGCAAGTGCTGAACATGACCTGGAATTACCAGACGCCTGATAACCCGGCGCCGGAAGAAGTGGCGATGGAAAGCAACGGTAAAGCGTTGCAGGACGTTGTCGACCCGGCAACCGGTACGGTTCTGGTGAAAAAAGGCCAACAAATCAGTTCATTTGCTCAACTGCGCGATGACGGTACCACTTCAAGTGGCTGCTGGATCTTCGCTGGCTCCTGGACGCCAGACGGCAACCAGATGGCACGCCGTGATAACGCTGACCCGTCTGGTTTGGGTAACACGTTAGGCTGGGCCTGGGCGTGGCCGCTTAACCGTCGCATTCTGTATAACCGTGCTTCTGCTGATCCTGCAGGTAAACCGTGGGATGAAAAACGCCGCCTGATTTCCTGGGATGGCGCGAAGTGGAGCGGCGCGGATATTGCCGACTACAGCACTGCCGCGCCGGGCACCGACGTTGGGCCGTTCATCATGCAGCCGGAAGGTTTAGGGCGTCTGTTTGCTATCGACAAGATGGCAGAAGGGCCGTTCCCTGAACATTACGAGCCGTTTGAAACACCGCTTGGCACCAACCCGCTGCACCCGAACGTGGTTTCTAACCCAGCGGCGCGCGTGTTTAAAGGTGACCTGGAAGCGATGGGCAAACACGACAAGTTCCCGTATGTCGGCACCACGTATCGTCTGACCGAGCACTTCCACTACTGGACCAAACACGCGGTACTCAACGCCATCGCGCAGCCAGAGCAGTTTATCGAGATTGGCGAGAAGCTCGCAAATTCACTCGGTATTGCTCACGGCGACACGGTGAAAGTCTCCTCCAACCGTGGCTTTATTAAAGCCAAAGCGGTGGTGACCAAGCGTATTCGTCAGCTCGATGTGAACGGCCAGAAAGTGGACACCATCGGTATTCCGATTCACTGGGGTTATGAAGGCGTGGCGAAGAAAGGCTTTATCGCTAACACCCTGACGCCATTTGTCGGTGATGCCAACACGCAAACGCCTGAATTTAAGGCGTTCCTGGTCAATGTGGAAAAGGTGTAGCGGAGAGGAATTATGGCTTATCAATCTCAAGATATTATCCGCCGTTCCGCCACCAACGGCCTCACGCCCGCGCCTCAGGCGCGGGATCACCAGCAAGAGGTCGCGAAACTTATCGACGTGACCACCTGCATTGGCTGTAAAGCCTGCCAGGTGGCCTGTTCGGAGTGGAACGATCTGCGCGATGAGATCGGCAGCAACGTCGGGGTGTATGACAACCCGGCGGATCTGACCGCGAAATCGTGGACGGTGATGCGTTTCTCGGAAGTGGAGCAAAACGACAAGCTGGAATGGCTGATCCGCAAAGATGGCTGTATGCACTGTGCGGATCCGGGCTGCCTGAAAGCCTGCCCGGCTGAAGGCGCGATCATTCAGTACGCCAACGGCATTGTCGATTTCCAGTCCGAACAGTGCATCGGCTGCGGTTACTGTATCGCCGGTTGCCCGTTCGACGTGCCGCGCCTGAACCCGGAGGACAACCGTGTCTACAAATGCACCCTGTGTGTAGACCGTGTGACCGTCGGCCAGGAGCCTGCTTGCGTTAAAACGTGCCCAACCGGGGCGATTCATTTCGGCTCGAAAGAGGATATGAAAACGCTGGCGGGGGATCGTGTGGCTGAGTTGAAAACGCGTGGTTTCGACAACGCCGGATTGTACGACCCGGAAGGCGTTGGCGGCACTCACGTCATGTACGTGCTGCATCATGCGGACAAGCCGACGCTGTATCACGGCCTGCCGGAAAATCCGTCCATCAGCCCAACCGTGAAATTCTGGAAAGGTGTCTGGAAGCCGCTGGCCGCCATTGGCTTTGCTGCAACCTTTGCCGCCAGCGTGTTCCACTATGTGGGTGTCGGCCCGAACCGTGCCGAAGAAGAGGACGATAACTTGCACCATGAGGATGACGAGGTGCGCAAACCATGAAAAAACAAGTGACTATTCAGCGTTATAGCGCGCCTGAGCGCATCAACCATTGGGTAACCGCCTTCTGCTTTATGTTGGCGGCCATTAGCGGGCTGGGCTTTTTCTTCCCCTCCTTCAACTGGTTGATGCATGTTCTCGGCACGCCGCAGCTGGCGCGCATCCTCCACCCGTTCGTCGGTGTGGTGATGTTTGCCTCGTTTATCATCATGTTTTTCCGTTACTGGCACCACAACCTAATCAATCGGGATGATATCTTTTGGGCGAAGAATATTCGTAAGATCATCGTCAACGAGGAAGTGGGTGATACCGGGCGTTATAACTTCGGCCAGAAATGCGTGTTCTGGGCGGCGATTATTTTCCTGGTGTTACTGCTGGTGAGCGGCGTGATTATCTGGCGTCCTTACTTCGCTCCTGCTTTCTCAATCCCGGTGATTCGCGTAGCCCTGATGGTGCATTCATTTGCGGCAGTGGCACTGATTGTGGTTATTATGGTCCACATCTACGCCGCCCTTTGGGTGAAAGGCACGATTACTGCGATGGTGGAAGGCTGGGTCACAACGTCCTGGGCGAAGAAACACCATCCGAAATGGTATCGTGAAGTTCGCCAAAAACAGGAAAAACGACAGGAATGAGTATTCGCATAATCCCGCAAGACCAGCTGGAGAAGAGCGACAAACGTACGGCGGAGATGATCCCGCCGTTACTGTTCCCCCGGCTGAAAAATCTCTACAACCGCCGTGCAGAACGCCTGCTTGAGTTGGCCGCCGATAATCCGCTGGGTGATTTCCTGCGCTTTGCCGCGCTAATCGCCCACGCCCAGGAAGTGGTGCTGTACGACCACCCGCTGGAAATGGACTTAACGGCGCTGATTCAGAAATCCTCTGAAACGGGCAAACCGCCGTTAGACATCCATGTTCTGCCGCGTGACCCACACTGGCAGCGTTTGCTTAACTCGCTGATTGCTGAGCTAAAACCAGAGATGAGCGGCCAGGCACTGGCGGTTATCGAAAACCTGGAGAAAGCCTCAACGCAAGAGCTGGAAGAGATGGCTACTGCGCTGTTTAACGCTGATTTTGCACTGGTTTCCAGCGACAAAGCCCCGTTCATTTGGGCGGCGTTATCGCTCTACTGGGCGCAAATGGCAAGCCTGATTCCTGGGCGTGCGAAAGCGGAATACGGTGAGCAACGCCAGTTTTGCCCGGTTTGCGGTTCGATGCCGGTTTCCAGCATCGTGCAGATTGGCGGCACCAGCGGCCTGCGTTATCTGCACTGCAACTTGTGCGAAACCGAGTGGCACGTGGTGCGGGTGAAATGCAGTAACTGCGAGCAAACCCGCGATTTGAACTACTGGTCGCTGGAAAGCGAGCAGTCAGCAATTAAAGCGGAAAGCTGTGGCGACTGCGGCACTTACCTGAAGATTCTATATCAGGAAAAAGATGCCAAAGTCGAAGCCGTGGCCGACGATTTAGCCACACTGGTGCTGGATGCTCGCATGGAGCAAGAAGGCTTTGCCCGCAGCAGCATTAATCCTTTCCTGTTCCCAGGGGAAGGCGAGTAATCAGTTCCCAGGGCGGAGAGCTTTGGCTTATCCGCCCTGGTCATCACGCAGGATAACAATATGTCCCTCGAACCCGGAATCGCCGGGCTGGTTGATGAGTTCATCGACTCCGGCCGCCCTTCTTCACGCCAACAAACTTTTGCCGAACGCCGGGCCGGGTATATCGCCAGCACGGTTTTAGCGGGCGAAACGGAAACCCGGGTCGACGTGAAAGACATCTGTCTTGATGGCTGCACGTTACGTATGTTTTCCCCGCTCAATGCCACCGGATCGCTTCCTGCCGTGATCTACTACCACGGCGGTTGCTTTGTTAGCGGTGGGTTTGAAACCCATGACAATCAGTTACGCCAGCTTTGCTATCACAGTGGTTGCCGGGTGATTGCCGTTCAGTATCGCGTGGCACCGGAGCACACTTATCCGGCAGCGCATGATGATGCTGAGCGTGCAGCGGACGCTATCTGGCAAGCGGCTGATCAGCTGGAAGTGGATTGTGAACGAATAACGCTCGCGGGCGACAGCGCTGGTGGACATATTGCCCTGGTCACCGCCCTGCGCCTGAAAAGTGCGGGAAACTGGTTGCCTGCGCGCCTCATGCTGATTTACCCGATGCTGGACGCGACGGCAGAATCTGTCAGCTATCAGGAAAATGGCTACGACTACATCATTACCCGCGATACGCTGCTTTCCGGCTACGAAGCCTATATGCCCGATCTGGACGCAATGGATGATGAAGCCAGCCCGTTATTTCGTGAAGATTTTGCAGGCTTGCCACCGGTGCATATCATCACCGCTGAATACGACCCCCTTCGCAATGAAGGCGAGGTGCTGCATGAGTGCCTGATGGACCAGGGCGTTGAGTCCACCTGCCAACGCTATCTCGGTGTGATCCACGGCTTTTTCCAGCTTGGTGGTATCAGCCAGGCAGCGCGCGACGCCATGCGTGATGTTGCGTGGCGGGTCGGTCAATAAGCTCAATCAATCCCTTGCACCACTCCGGCCAGGCTATGCTGGCCGGGGCTTTTCGTTCAGAGAAACCCGACTCTGCGCACTCAGCCTTCCGTTAGCTCATCATAAAGATTGCGAAGACGGGTTCGTAGATAAAGCACGGCCTTGTGCTTGCGGGATAACAGTGCCTGAACGCTAATGCCTGTTTCTTCCGCTAACTCCTTAAAGCTGTAGCCGTGGAGTTCGGTTTTTTCGAACGCCTCACGCTGCGCCACAGGAAGCTCCGACATCGCATCTTCCAGCTCATCCCAGAGCAATTGACTCAAATATTCGTCTTCCGGTGACTGCGGCACGCCAAACAACGTTTCCGCCAGTTCGTCTTCCGGAAGAAAACCCTCATCGTCGTCAGAATAATAGTCAGAAAGCGGAAGCTCGCGCTTTTTACGTGCCCTGTCGGTCATTTCATTACGAGCGGCGCGAAACAACCAGGCGGCGACGTTCTCCACCGGTTGCTCCACTTTCATCAACTGCCATGTCACTTCTTGCAGGATATCGTCTGCGTCATCACGAACCGGCGTGCGGCCAACGATAAAAGCTTTCAGCTTCGAGCGACATGCAGTCAGTGCCAACATGACTCGAGAGTGTCCTGCCGTCCCGGCTTTCATTACCGTCACTCAGCCTGCGTCGGTTTCTGGGCGCTATCTTCCGGCTTCTGACGGCAATGCTCATTCTCACCCTGCCGCTCGTGGCGATCGGCATGATGCTCATCGCGATGATGGCAATGGCCGCGACCATGACGCCAGAATCCACCGCGGCGCTGTTGAACAAACTGTTCGCGCTGCTCTGGTGTCATTTGCATCCAGCGTTCATGCATACGGCGGCGCTCCCGGCCCATACCGAACATCCCAGGACGCAGCCCAAGGCCGCCGAACAGAATACGGCACAGCACCAGCAACCCAAGCGCCTGCCAGAAGCCAATGCTTTTCACGCCGATAATCGCAGGCAGCAGTGCATTCCACAGAGACATCACCAGCAGGCTCAGCGCGATAATAAACACAATGCCCATCAGCAGTGGTTTAGCCATCGGGTGACCACCGAATCCGCGACCGTGCTCCCGGCCATGTCCACGCATATCAAAATCTCTCATCATTTTTACTCCTCATCAGATTAGTTAATTATTGCTTCTGATGAGGTAGACGAATGAGAAGTAGAAATATTGTCGGGAAAATGAAAAATTTTTCTGTTCGGAGTGAAGGCGCATCCTCTCCGGCACGTGTTTTTTGCGGTGAATAAGTGGGGGATGTAATACCAGCCAATCTAAATTGGCTGGTATTTGCATAACAAATCAGTCCTTCTTAATCATCTGCACGATTTGGTCGTCATTAATCTGGCGCTCGTTGCCTTGCTGATCGGTGTAACTAATCAGGCCAGTATCTGAATCCACTTGTGGTTTCCCCTGCGTCACAATCATATCGCCTGCTTTGGTCGACATAACGTAATCGCTCGAACACGCCGTGACCGAAAGCGCTACACCGCTTAACAGCAGAACTGCCATCAATTTTTTCATGCTGAAATGTCCCTTTTAAATAAGAAGGGGATTCTACCTGTTGTGCTCAAGACAGATTGTTAAGGTGTATGACGAAGGGTTTTTGGAGCTATGGTGCTGCTTTGCTACAAAATAAAAAAACCGCATGGCTTTACCATACGGTTTTTTAACTTTTTCAAGGTATTAACGCTGTTTAAGAACTCAAATGCGCTTGTTTCCTGCGTGCGACGTCAATAAACAAAATGCTGGCAGCAAAGGATAAACAGGACGTAATAATCAGCACCAGAAGGTATGAAGTGACGTAGTTATATTCTTTGTCTAAATGAGTCAGCTGTTCAGAAATCAGGTCGATGTTATCTACCGTGTAGCTTCTGCAAGCATAAAGCCCGTACCAAAAGGCACTGAAGCCGACCAGACACGTGTAACAGAACCAGGTGAGTTTTTTATCTATGTACTCAAGATAAAATTTGGGGTCGGAGTAGGCCACTTTGAGAAGCCCAAAAAAACAGCCAAAGTAGATGCCAATCAACCACTTCAACACATCCCAGTTCATACAAACCTCTTAAATTGCTGCTACCTGTTTCGTCAGGCATTAAAAAAGGGCTACGCTTCACGTAACCCCTTGTTTTATTTCGTTTACGCCAGGTAAGTCTAACGGACTGATTCTTTTGCTTATGTGGCGGAAATAATATCGGCGCAGTATCTCACATGCTGGGGTGACAAAGAAGAGCGTGCAGGGGCGTGTGGATGAAGGCGTTGCTTTAAAAAAATGGCAGATGTCGCAAGCTAATCCGCCCTACAAAACCTGATTAATTGCTGGCAACGCTAATCACGCATCATGTTGCTTAATGATTAATTTTGCGCCCTGATTGAGTAACTGATTAATTTAATACTCTCGCCGCATGCCAGCGCGATACGTTCAAGAGCTGCATGGTCTTCAGGCGTTAGACGAGCAGAAATCTTCCCGCTGTATGATTTATAAGGCTCAATGTTTTTTGCACGGCATGTATCAAGAAAGAATTTCAGAGATTCGGCTCCCTCTGTTTTCAATTCCTGCACACTGTAGGCGTAAAAATCTGCACCGCCGTTTAAGCCAACGAACTCGCCGCGAAACATTTCAATGTCTGGGTCGAAGCTAACAATGGCTGTGTGGCCGTCAATTTTAAGCATGTTATTCATGGTTTGATTCCCGGACCAGTATTCGTTGGGGGAATAAGCGCATCAACATAATGCTGGCAGGCGTCGAGCACCTGGAAGAGATCGTGCGTGGCACCGAGCGGGGTTTTTAATAGCGATGTGATTGCGGATTCAGTAACTGGTTGTGGGTATGCGGTTTCAGCGTGAGTGATTGTGGTGAGCCTCCGTCTAGTACTCGTAATACTTTTCGGGGGCGTTTTTTTTCAGGTAGCCCTATGGTAGGGTGTGTACCTTTAAGGCCACACTAAACTCAAGGGTACATACATGTCAACGGTCAAATATGATGCTAAACAGTCCGCTTCCGGTAAAAATCCTGCTTTTCAGATCAGGATCTCACCAGAGCTGAAAGCTCAATTTGAAGTTGCAGCGAAAGATGCAGGTATGAGCTTGGGGAATTGGTTGAAGACGCTTGGCAGGAAAGAGTTACAGCGTTTGGGGATTGATATTAAATATCCGTAGTTACTGATGCGTAATAGTTAAGTTCAATCGACTTCTACCGCAAATTTTAATTTAGATTTTTTAGCTTTTGTTATAATTACATGTGAATACTTTTTATTAGACATCAACGTATTATACATAGACTCTTCAAATTGATGAGTCACTTGGCAACCAAGTATTACTCTTTTTATTGATTCAGGAGGTAATGGATACAAGTCATAAGTATTGTCTATTTTAGTGGCGGCATCCTTTTCCATTGCAAATATTCTCCACTCTTGTTCGTATTCCCACTCTTTACTTTTAACTAAGTAGTGCTTGGCAATATCATTTGAAATAGGATCGATTTTTGGAATCTCATCCAAATAATCCACCTTTCTTAAATGTCCATACTCATCTTTTAAGCTTCTTCCTTTATGGAAAAAATTATTTTTTGGATCAAATTCAATTACAAATCCGGTGTGGGAGGATGCGTAATGAGCCCACATCAAAAGATTATTAGGCTTTTCGGTAAAACATAAGACTCTTGTTATTCTTATAAATTCTTCATTAAACTTGGTCAGACTTTCAGATGTTATACTAACTATATTATTTCTGTTTGCGTTAAATTTTGAGTTCAAAAATAGTTTAGTACTTTCAAGAACTAGTTTTTTATGTTCGGGGGTAAGACTTTCAAGTAATAATCTCTGCTCCAAATTTAGATTTTCTATGATATCGAGGCTTTTAATACGTTCCTGCAGGTTTTGCATGAACCCGTCAAGGTCATACAAAGAATGAAACTCAAATGGATCATTAAATTGTCGAGGGTTATTAAAGCAAATTAAGTTATTTTGTAATACATCAATACGTTCCGGCGGAAAGTATTTGAACATTTTCTGTCCTTATTACTAATAATTTTTATGCAAAAATGGCGGAAGATCACAGGAGTTGAACCTGCCCGGCACCGCTGGCGGCACCAACTGGATTTGAAGTCCAGCCGCCTCACCGGAGACGACGATCTTCCTAGCCTCGATTGCTACATGGAGGCGGTGCGCAGTATACCGACTTTTCCCCCTTACCAAACAATGCTTTGTCCTTTCCCCAATCATTTCTCAGAAACTATTAGCCAGATCAATCAAACCGCCCGAAAAACACCCATTCCTTAACTCTTAGTCTGCTAAGAGAGCGACACTGCTCACAGTTATTAAGAAACGTAATCTGATAACCAGAAATTGGAATTCCGGCCCGCCTCCCGATGCTTTAAAACCTGAACTATCGAATTTTTTACACTCGCTTTTAAAGGTGATCACCAGACCCACTGGCACACCGTTTCCAAAAATTCAGTATTCAAAAGGACGGCATAATGAAAATTAGTGACGGTAACTGGCTGATTCAGCCCGGTTTAGCGCTTATCCACCCGGTGCAGGTTTTCGATGTGGAGCAGCAGGGTAATGAGATGGTGGTGTACGCGGGCATGAAAGATGTGCGCGAACGTGGCAATCAGCTCGATACACCTCTGTTTACGCTGCGCTTTTTCTCCCCGCAGGAAGGGATTGTCGGTGTGCGCATCGAGCACTTCCAGGGCGCGGTGAATAACGGCCCGCATTACCCGTTGAACGTGTTGCAGGACGTGAAAGTCACCATGCAGAACACGGAAGCGTTTGCCGAGCTGAAAAGCGGCAACCTGGCGGTGCGTGTCACCAAAGGCCTGGACTGGGCGCTGGATTTCCTGCGTGACGGCGTGCGTATCACCGGCAGTGCGGTGAAAAACAACGGCTACGTGCAGGACGGTAATACCGGAAATACCCATATGTTCGAGCGTCTGGATTTGGGCGTTGGCGAAACGGTTTACGGTCTGGGCGAGCGTTTTACCGCGCTGGTGAAAAACGGCCAGACAGTGGAAACCTGGAACCGCGACGGCGGCACCAGCACCGAACAATCTTACAAAAATATTCCGTTTTACCTGACTAACCGTGGCTACGGCGTGCTGGTGAACCATCCGGAATGTGTCTCTTTTGAAGTGGGTTCCGAGAAAGTCTCCAAGGTGCAGTTCAGTGTCGAAGGTGAATATCTCGAATATTTCGTGATTGACGGCCCAACGCCGAAAGCGGTGCTCGACCATTACACCCGCTTCACTGGCCGCCCGGCGCTGCCACCAGCGTGGTCGTTTGGCCTGTGGCTCACCACTTCCTTTACCACCAACTATGACGAAGCGACGGTCAACAGCTTTATCGACGGTATGGCGGAACGCAATTTGCCGCTGCACGTTTTCCACTTCGACTGCTTCTGGATGAAAGCCTTCCAGTGGTGCGATTTCGAGTGGGACCCGGTGACGTTCCCGGACCCGGAAGGGATGCTGAAACGCCTGAAAGCGCGCGGCCTGAAAATCTGCGTGTGGATAAACCCCTACATCGGCCAGAAATCCCCGCTGTTCCGCGAAGGGATGGAAAAAGGCTATCTGCTGAAACGCCCGAACGGCGCGGTGTGGCAGTGGGATAAATGGCAGCCAGGCCAGGCGATTGTCGATTTCACCAACCCGGCAGCTTGCGAGTGGTATGCCGGGCACCTGAAACGCCTGGTACGCATGGGTGTGGATTGCTTCAAAACCGACTTCGGCGAGCGTATCCCGACTGACGTAGTGTGGCATGACGGCTCTGACCCGCAGAAAATGCACAACCATTACGCGTTCATCTATAACGAGCTGGTGTGGAATGTGCTCAAGCAGGAGCTGGGTGAAGAAGAGGCGGTGCTGTTTGCGCGTTCGGCTTCCGTGGGCGCACAACAATTCCCGGTTCACTGGGGTGGCGACTGCTACGCCAACTACGAATCTATGGCGGAAAGTCTACGCGGTGGCTTGTCGCTCGGCATGTCCGGTTTCGGTTTCTGGAGCCACGATATTGGCGGGTTCGAAAACACCGCACCTGCGCATGTATACAAACGCTGGTGCGCGTTCGGGCTGCTCTCCAGTCACAGCCGCCTGCACGGCAGCAAATCCTACCGTGTGCCATGGGCGTATGACGACGAAGCCTGCGATGTGGTGCGCCACTTCACGCAGTGGAAATCGCGCATGATGCCGTATCTGTACCGCCAGGCCGCGTTTGCCGCAGAATTCGGTACGCCGATGATGCGCTCGATGATGCTGGAGTTCCCGGACGACCCAGGTTGCGATTATCTCGACCGCCAGTACATGTTGGGTGAGTCAGTGATGGTTGCGCCGGTGTTCAGTGAAGCGGGTGACGTGCAGTTCTATTTGCCGGAAGGCCTCTGGACGCATCTGTTCAACAACGTTGAAGCGCAGGGAAGCCGCTGGCATAAAGAGCAGCACGGTTTCCAGAGCCTGCCAGTGTATGTGCGTGACAACACGCTGTTGGCGCTCGGTAATAACGACCAGAAGCCGGATTACGCATGGCACGAAGGCACCGCCTTCCAGCTGTTTAATCTCGACGATGGCCGCGAAGCAATTTGCGAAGTCCCGGCGGCAGACGGTTCGGTTATCTTCACGCTGAAAGTGAAGCGGGAGGGCAACACGCTGACGGTGCAGGGTAAAGGCCAGGCGAAAGACTGGACGCTGTGTCTGCGTAATATCGGTAATGTGAAGAGCGTGAAGGCAGGTAAGAGTGTTGCGGGCGAGCAGGGTGTGGTGATTACGCCAGATTCAGCTGAGTCAGGTTTGGTTATCGAGCTTTAGTGAATGTGTCGGATGTCGCTAACGCTAATCCGACCTACGAAGAGCAGTTGTAGGGTGGATTAGCGCAAGCGACATCCACCGTTTTTTTATTTAACCCTTCATCCACACCCGCAACCCATCGAGGAACATTTGGGTTGCCAGCATGACCAATATCAGCCCCATTAAACGCTCCAGCGCATTCACCCCTTTCTCGCCCAACAGGCGTAAGAAAAGAGAAGATTGCAGCAAAATTGCCACGGTACCGCCCCAGGCCAGTAAAAGTGCGGCGACTAAATGCCCCATCTGGTTTGGATACTGATGCGATAACAGCATTAAAGTTGCCAGAAGTGTCGGTCCGGCAACCAATGGAATCGCCAGTGGCACGATAAAGGGTTCTTCACCCGCAGGCAGGCCAGAAGCGTTTCCTTCCTTGCTTGGGAAAATCATTCTGATGGCGATCAGGAACAGAATAATCCCGCCGGAAATCGACACGCTTTCCGCACGCAGATTAAGAAACGCGAGAATTTTTTCCCCGGCAAAAAGGAAAATAAGCATGATTATCAGCGCAATAAGCAGCTCGCGGATCATGATGGCCCGGCGGCGCTTCGGCTCGGTATGCTTGAGCACCGACATAAAAATCGGCAGGTTTCCTAACGGGTCCATAATCAGGATTAACAGTACTGCCGCAGAAATGATTTCGGTCATGAATGGTGTTCTCTAATAAATAACGTGTTCATTGATAAGTTCTATTTCTAATAGCTTGCATATCATTGATTAATTTCACTTGCGACTTCGGCAGCATTTTGTAAGGTGAACAGTAATCTCAATTAATGTACACAACACACATCCGCAGGATTAGTCGCTATGAAAAATGTTGGTTTTATCGGTTGGCGCGGTATGGTCGGTTCCGTTCTCATGCAACGCATGGTTGAAGAACGCGATTTTGACGCCATTCGCCCAGTTTTCTTCTCCACTTCCCAGTTAGGCCTCCCGGCCCCGTCTTTTGCAGGCCAGAACAATGGTACGCTGCAAGACGCATATGACCTGGAAGCGCTGAAGGCACTGGACATTATCATTACCTGCCAAGGCGGCGATTATACCAACGAAATCTATCCAAAGCTCCGTGAAAGCGGCTGGCAAGGTTACTGGATTGATGCAGCGTCTTCACTGCGTATGAAAGATGACGCGATTATTATTCTCGACCCGGTAAACCAGCACGTTATTCAGGAAGGTCTGAACAACGGCGTGAAAACCTTTGTTGGCGGTAACTGCACAGTTAGCTTGATGCTGATGTCCCTTGGCGGCCTGTTCGCAAACGACCTGGTTGACTGGGTTTCTGTTGCGACTTACCAGGCGGCATCCGGCGGCGGTGCACGCCATATGCGTGAACTGTTGACCCAGATGGGCCAACTGCATAGCCATGTTGCCAGCGAGCTTGCTGATCCTGCATCTGCCATTTTGAATATCGAACGTAAAGTGACTGATCTTGCTCGTGGCGGCAGCCTGCCAACCGATAACTTCGGTGTGCCATTGGCTGGCAGCCTGATCCCATGGATCGACAAGCAGCTTGATAATGGCCAGACCCGCGAAGAGTGGAAAGGCCAGGCTGAGACCAACAAAATCCTTAACACCGGCACTATCATTCCAGTTGATGGCTTGTGTGTCCGCGTTGGCGCACTGCGCTGCCACAGCCAGGCATTCACCCTCAAACTGAAAAAAGATGTCTCTCTGCCAACCATCGAAGCGATGCTGGCCGGGCATAACGATTGGGTCAAAGTCGTGCCAAACGACCGTGATATCACTATGCGTGAGCTGACACCTGCGGCAGTAACCGGCACGCTCACTACTCCAGTCGGGCGCTTGCGTAAACTGAATATGGGTCCTGAGTACTTGTCTGCCTTCACTGTTGGCGACCAGTTGCTGTGGGGCGCTGCCGAACCGTTACGTAGAATGTTGCGCTTGCTCGCATAATTACACTTACTGACCAAAGGGGCATTGCAGCCCCTTTTTTTATCACGTCATATACCCTTCATACTTCACGTTATGGATGTGTTGGTTGCACTCCGTCACCCCAGTCACTTACTTAAGTAAGCTCCTGGGGATTCCTGAGCTTACCGCCTTCCCATAACGTGAATTATTTGGGTATACATGAAGCGTATGACTTTCGTTCATTAATTTTCGGGAGCAAAACAGAGCGTTGGCTATGCTTTATTCAGGGCAGTGAAAAACTGTCTTGATGGGTTGTTGGGCGGAGCAGCTTACAGGAGTTCCATTTACGCTGCCTGTTGGGTCAATGATAACTTTCACCTGAGCGTGTAAGCGTAGCGCCGGGATGAAACATAAAAAACAGGACGAATTCCATGTCTGTTCATCCAGAGAAAGACGTGATAAATGCGCTAATTGCGGGTCATTTTGCTGATCCTTTTTCGCTGCTGGGAATGCATAAAACTGAAGCCGGGCTGGAAGTTCGCGCCCTGTTACCGAACGCGACAGAAGTGTGGATTATCGACCCGAAGACCGGTGGGAAGGTCGGTAAGTTAGAATGTATTGATTCGCGCGGTTTCTTTTGCGGGGTAATCCCCCGTCGTAAAAATATCTTTCGTTACCAATTGGCTGTCGTCTGGCATGGCCATGAAAACCTGATTGATGACCCATATCGCTTTGGCCCGCTAATTCAGGAGATGGATAGCTGGCTGTTGTCCGAAGGCACGCATCTACGCCCCTATGAAACGCTCGGCGCGCACGCCGACACAATGGATGGCGTTACCGGTACTCGTTTCTCCGTTTGGGCACCTAATGCCCGCCGTGTCTCAGTTGTTGGTCAGTTCAACTATTGGGATGGCCGTCGTCACCCGATGCGTTTGCGCCGTGAAAGCGGTATCTGGGAACTCTTTATTCCAGGTGCTCATCCAGGGCAGCTCTATAAATTCGAACTGATTGATACTGATGGGCATCTGCGCCTGAAGGCCGATCCGTATGCGTTTGAGTCGCAAATGCGCCCGGAAACCGCGTCGCTGATTTGCGGCTTGCCTGATAAAACCACCCTTAGCCCCGCGCGCCAGCATGCGAATGGCTTTGACCAGCCAATTTCCATTTATGAAGTGCATCTTGGTTCCTGGCGTCGCCATGCCGACAATAATTTCTGGCTCAGTTACCGCGAACTGGCAGATCAACTGGTACCGTACGTCAAAGAGATGGGCTTTACTCACCTCGAACTGTTGCCGATTAACGAGCACCCGTTCGATGGCAGTTGGGGCTACCAGCCACAAGGAATGTATGCGCCGACGCGCCGCTTCGGCACGCGAGATGACTTCCGCTACTTTATTAATGCCGCGCATGCTGCGGGCTTAAACGTGCTGCTGGACTGGGTTCCAGGGCATTTCCCGACTGACGATGCAGGGCTTGCGAAATTCGATGGCACCTCGCTGTATGAACACGGCGACCCGCGCGAGGGTTATCACCAGGACTGGAACACCCTGATTTACAACTATGGGCGGCGTGAAGTCAGTAACTATCTGGTGGGCAACGCACTCTACTGGATTGAACGTTTCGGCATCGACGGTTTACGCGTTGATGCGGTGGCATCGATGATTTATCGCGATTACAGCCGTCAGCCTGGCGAGTGGATACCTAACGATAAAGGCGGGCGTGAAAACCTCGAAGCTATCGAATTCCTGCGTAATACCAACCGTATTATTGGCGAGCAAACACCGGGTGCGGTGACCATGGCTGAAGAGTCTACCGATTTTACCGGTGTGTCTCGGCCACCTTCCATGGGCGGCTTAGGTTTCTGGTTTAAATGGAACCTCGGCTGGATGCACGACACGCTCGATTACATGAAACTCGACCCGGTGCATCGCCAATTCCATCACGACAAAATGACTTTCGGCATGCTGTACAACAGCACCGAAAACTTCGTGCTGCCTTTGTCGCACGATGAAGTGGTGCACGGCAAAAAATCCATTCTCGACCGTATGCCGGGTGATGCCTGGCAGAAATTTGCCAACCTGCGTGCTTATTACGGCTGGATGTGGGCATTCCCCGGCAAGAAGTTGCTGTTTATGGGCAACGAATTTGCCCAGGGTCGCGAATGGAACCACGACAGCAGCCTCGACTGGCATTTGCTGGAAGGGGGCGACAACTGGCACCACGGTGTGAAACGCCTGGTCCGCGATTTGAACCATACTTACCGTCACCACGCTGCGATGCACGAGCTGGATTTTGACAGCTACGGCTTTGAATGGCTGGTGGTCGAAGACAACGTTAATTCGGTGTTTATCTTTGTGCGCCGCGACTCGAAGGGCAATGAAATCATTGTTGCCAGTAACTTCACTCCGGTGCCGCGCTACAACTATCGCTTTGGTATCAACCAGCCGGGGCGTTGGCGCGAAGAGCTGAACACGGACTCAATGCATTATCACGGCAGTAATGCGGGGAACAGTGGCGCGGTATACAGCGACGAGATCCCAAGCCACGGGCGTGACCATTCTCTGAGTCTGACGTTGCCACCACTCTCAACAATTTGGTTGGTACGGGAGGCGGAATGACACAACTGACTGCCGGGAGCCCGGCTCCGTATGGTTCGTTTTTTGATGGCAAAGGTGTCAATTTCACGCTGTTTTCGGCTCATGCAGAAAAAGTCGAACTCTGCGTTTTTGACGAACACGGCCACGAGCGTCGTTATGACTTGCCGGTGCGCACAGGCGACATCTGGCATGGTTATTTGCCCGATGCTAAACCTGGCCTGAAATACGGCTATCGCGTCCATGGCCCGTGGGACCCGCAAAACGGGCACCGTTTTAACCCGGCAAAACTGCTGCTAGACCCTTGCGCTCGAGTAGTTGTTGGCGGTGTCGATAACCACCCTCATCTTCACGGTGGTTATGACGAGCCGAACCTGGAAGACAGCGGCCCACACATGGCGAAATGCGTGGTGGTGCGCGATAAATTTGACTGGGAAGGCGACGAACACCCGCGTACCCCTTGGGGCGACACGGTTATTTACGAAGCGCATGTTCGTGGGTTGACGCTTCTGCACCCTGAAATACCCGAAGAGCTGCGTGGCACTTATGCCGCACTCGGCCATCCGGTGATGATTAACTATTTCAAACGCCTCGGGATCACGGCGCTTGAACTGATGCCGGTCGCGCATTTTGTCACAGAGCCACGCGTCGCCCATTTAGGTTTAAGCAACTATTGGGGCTATAACCCGCGTTCGTTTTACGCCGTCGAAGGCTACTACGCGGTGAATCATGACCCGCTGGCGGCTGCTAACGAGCTGCGTGGTGCGGTGAAAGCGCTGCACGAAGCGGGCATTGAGGTGATTCTCGACATCGTTCTTAACCATAGTGCGGAGCTGGATCGCGATGGCCCGACTCTCTCCCTAAGCGGAATCGACAACCGTAGCTATTATTGGTTAATGGATAACGGTGATTACCAGAACTGGACCGGTTGCGGTAATACGCTGAATCTGAGTACGCCAGGCGTGGTGGCGCAGGTGGTGGATTGCCTGCGTTATTGGGTCGACAGCTGTCACATTGATGGTTTCCGTTTCGATTTGGCTTCTGTTATGGGGCGCACTCCGGAATTTCGCCAGGATGCGCCGTTGTTTGAAGCCATCAAAAATGACCCGGTTTTGTCGCAGATAAAACTGATAGCTGAACCCTGGGATATTGGCGCGGGGGGTTATCAGGTCGGCAACTATCCACCGTTATTTGCGGAGTGGAACGATCATTTTCGTGATGGCATGCGCCGTTTCTGGCTGCGACAAGATTTATCGGTGGGAGGATTCGCTTGCCGCTTTGCCGGTTCAAGCGATGTCTATCGACATGGGGATCGCCTCCCTTCGACCAGCATCAATTTAATCACGGCTCACGACGGTTTTACGCTGCGCGATTGTGTCAGCTTCAATCAAAAACACAATGAAGCGAACGGTGAAGACAACCGTGATGGCACCAACAATAACTACAGCAATAACTATGGCTTCGAAGGGCTGGAAGCTTCACTGAATATTAAGGAAAGACGGCGCGACAGCGTTCACGCCTTGCTGACGTTGTTGCTGCTTTCTCAGGGTACGCCGATGCTTTTGGCCGGTGATGAACACGGTCACAGTCAGCATGGTAATAACAATGCTTATTGCCAGGATAACCAACTGACATGGCTTGACTGGGAAAACTGCAACGATGGCTTAACCACTTTTACCGCGGCATTGATTCATCTACGCAAGACGATTCCAGCACTTACCCGGAATGTCTGGTGGGAGGAAGGCGATGGCAATGTGCGCTGGTGGAATAAAGAGGCTCAACCTCTGAATGCTGACGAGTGGGAGAACGGGGTTCATCGGTTACAAATCCAACTCTCAGACCGTTGGCTAATAACGATTAACGCTACCGAAGAAGTGGCTGACATCGTTCTACCCGAAGGGGAATGGCGTGCTATTCCTCCGTTTGCCGGCGAAGACAACCCGGTGGTAATGGCTGTATGGCATGGTCCCGCGCACGGAGTATGCGTTTTCCAGAAATCATAAAAAAGGAGTCAGTCATGGTTAGGCTTGATAAGAACGATCCTCTGATGTTGGCAAGACAACTGCCAAATAAATCTGTAGCCCTGATTCTGGCTGGTGGGCGCGGTACCCGATTGAAAGATTTGACCTCAACGCGCGCCAAGCCTGCTGTCCACTTTGGTGGCAAGTTCCGTATTATTGATTTTGCACTGTCGAATTGCATTAACTCAGGTATTCGCCGTATTGGCGTGATTACGCAATATCAGTCTCACACGTTGATACAGCATATTCAGCGCGGCTGGTCATTCTTCAGCGAAGAGATGAACGAGTTTGTCGATTTGCTCCCGGCGCAGCAACGTGTGCATGGTGAAAACTGGTATCGCGGCACCGCCGATGCTGTCACGCAAAACCTCGATATTATCCGCCGCTACAAAGCGGAGTATGTGGTTATCCTCGCGGGTGATCATATCTACAAGCAAGATTACTCGCGCATGTTGATTGACCATGTGGAAAAAGGCGCGCGTTGTACCGTGGCCTGTATGCCAGTTCCGATCCATGAAGCATCAGCATTTGGCGTGATGGCGGTTGATAACGAAGAGAAAATAATCGAGTTCGTTGAGAAACCAGCTAACCCACCATCTATGCCTGGTGACGACAGTAAAGCGCTCGCCAGTATGGGTATCTACGTGTTCGATGCAGATTACCTCTACGAACTGCTGGAAGCTGACGATAAAGACGAATCCTCAAGCCATGATTTCGGGAAAGATATCATTCCGTACGTCATGAAATCCGGCTCGGCCTTCGCCCACCCATTCCCACTTTCTTGCGTGCAGTCAGACCCGGATGCCGAACCCTACTGGCGTGATGTGGGGACGCTTGAAGCCTACTGGAAAGCCAACCTCGACCTCGCTTCGGTAACGCCAGAGCTGGATATGTACGACCGGGATTGGCCAATCCGCACGCATATGGAACCGTTGCCTCCGGCGAAGTTTGTGCAAGACCGCTCCGGCAGCCACGGCATGACGCTGAACTCACTGGTTTCTGGTGGCTGCATTATTTCGGGCTCGGTGGTGGTTCAGTCGGTGCTGTTCCCACGCGTGCGCGTTAACTCGTTTTGCAATATTGATTCGTCAGTATTACTGCCAGATGTCGTCGTCGGGCGTTCCTGCCGTTTGCGCCGTTGCATTATCGACCGCGCCTGTGTCATTCCTGAAGGGATGGTCGTCGGGGAAAACGCCGAAGAAGATGCACGCCGTTTCTATCGTTCTGAAGAAGGCATTGTGCTTGTCACCCGTGAAATGCTGGCCAAGCTGCCTGGTTAAGTTTTAAAGGATTGATCACCGTGCAGCAAGGGCTGCACGGTGAAGTTTTATCGTTTGGCGCTCCTGATGTTTACTTGATGAGAGCGCTGCGACTTTCCATACGGGAGCGATAATGCAGGTCTTACATGTATGTTCTGAAATGTTTCCACTGCTGAAAACGGGTGGTCTGGCAGATGTGCTTGGCGCGTTACCGGCGGCACAAATTGCAGGCGGGGTGGAGACGCGAGTCCTGCTGCCTGCTTTCCCTGATATTCGTCGTGGCATTGTTGATGCACAGGTTGTTGCACACCGCGACACCTTCGCGGGTCATATGACTTTGTTATATGGCCATTTCAACGGCGTGGGGATTTACCTCATTGACGCTCCACATTTATACGAACGCCCCGGCAGCCCATATCACGATACCAATCAGTTCGCTTACACCGACAACGTGCTGCGTTTTGCATTGTTAGGTTGGGTTGGTGCTGAGATGGCATGTGGTCTGGACCCCTTCTGGCGCCCGGATATCGTGCATGCGCATGACTGGCATGCGGGCCTGGTACCTGCGTACCTGGAAGCGCGTGGTCGCCCGGCAAAGTCGGTATTTACCGTCCACAACCTGGCGTACCAGGGACTGTTTTATGCCCATCATATGAATGAAATTGATCTGCCCTGGTCGTTCTATGGCATGAATGGCCTGGAGTTCAATGGTCAAATTTCGTACTTGAAAGCTGGCCTTTACTATGCTGATCATATTACGGCGGTCAGCCCGACTTATGCCCGCGAGATAACCGAACCGCAATTTGCCTACGGAATGGAAGGGCTGTTGCGCCAGCGCCACCGCGAGGGTCGGTTGTCCGGCATTCTTAACGGTGTGGATGAGAAAATTTGGGACCCGGCTCATGACTTACTTCTGGCTGCTCGCTATACCCGCGACACGCTTGAGGAAAAGGCTGAGAACAAACGCCAACTGCAGGTGGCGATGGGACTTAAGGTTAACGATAAAGCGCCGCTGTTTGCAGTCGTTAGCCGTTTAACCAGCCAGAAAGGCCTGGATTTGGTGCTGGAAGCGTTGCCGGGGTTACTCGAGCAAGGTGGGCAACTGGCATTACTGGGCGCGGGTGATTCGGTGATGCAGGAAGGATTCCTTGCGGCGGCGGCAGAACATCCAGGGCAGGTGGGTGTCCAAATTGGTTATCACGAAGCTTTCTCGCACCGCATTATAGGCGGGGCAGATGTCATTCTGGTGCCAAGCCGTTTTGAACCTTGCGGCTTAACGCAATTGTATGGCCTGAAGTACGGCACATTGCCATTGGTGCGGCGTACAGGCGGGCTTGCAGATACCGTGTCTGACAGCTCGCTGGAAAACCTGGCTGACGGTATCGCCAGTGGATTCGTGTTTGAAGACAGTAATGCCTGGTCGCTGTTAAGAGCGATTAGACGTGCCTTCGTGTTGTGGTCTCGCCCTTCGCTGTGGCGATTTGTTCAACGTCAGGCAATGGGCATGGATTTTAGCTGGCAGGTAGCGGCGCATTCCTACCGCGATCTGTACCAACGTTTGCTGTAGCCATCCACCAGGAATCACTGATATGAACGCACCCTTTTCCTATGCTTCACCAACGCTCAGTATTGAGGCTCTAAAGCACTCAATCGCCTATAAACTGATGTTTACGGTGGGCAAAGATCCTGCCATTGCGAACAAACATGAGTGGCTAAACGCCACGTTGTTTGCGGTTCGTGACAGGTTGGTAGAGCGCTGGCTGCGTTCTAACCGTGCTCAGCTATCCCAGGAAGTTCGCCAGGTTTACTATCTGTCGATGGAGTTTTTGATTGGCCGCACGCTCTCCAACGCACTGCTGTCATTGGGTATTTATGATGACGTCAAAAATGCGCTGGAAGAAATGGGGCTGGATCTTGAAGAGTTGATTGACGAAGAGAACGACCCCGGCCTCGGCAATGGCGGGCTCGGTCGTCTCGCCGCCTGTTTCCTCGATTCATTAGCAACACTGGGCTTGCCTGGCCGTGGTTACGGCATTCGCTACGATTACGGTATGTTTAAACAAAATATCGTTGATGGCCGCCAGAAAGAGTCGCCGGATTACTGGCTCGAGTACGGTAACCCGTGGGAGTTCAAGCGCCACAACACACGCTACAAAGTGCGCTTTGGTGGGCGCGTACAGCTTGAAGCCAAAAAATTCCGTTGGGTAGAAACTGAAGAAATTCTTGCGGTCGCGTATGACCAGATAATCCCTGGCTACGATACCGATGCAACAAACACGCTGCGTTTGTGGAATGCGCAAGCCAGTAGCGAAATCAACCTGGGTAAGTTTAACCAGGGCGATTATTTCGCAGCGGTAGAAGATAAAAACCATTCGGAAAACGTCTCGCGCGTGCTCTACCCGGATGACTCGACCTATTCAGGCCGCGAACTGCGTCTGCGTCAGGAGTATTTCCTGGTGTCGTCAACGGTGCAGGACATTCTCAGCCGTCATTTCCAGCTCCATAAAACCTATGACAATCTGGCGGATAAAATCGCCATTCACCTCAACGACACACATCCGGTATTAGCGATTCCTGAGCTGATGCGTTTGTTAATCGACGAGCATAAGTTCAGCTGGGAAGATGCGTTTGAAGTTTGCTGCCAGGCATTCTCCTATACCAACCACACTCTGATGAGCGAGGCGCTGGAAACCTGGCCGGTAGATATGCTGGGCAAAATTCTGCCGCGCCATTTGCAGATAATCTTCGAGATTAACGACTACTTCCTGAAAACTTTGCAGGAGCAGCATCCAAACGATACCGCTCTGCTGGGGCGCACTTCGATTATTGATGAATCCAATGGCCGTAAAGTGCGTATGGCGTGGCTTGCAGTGGTAGTAAGTCACAAAGTGAATGGCGTTTCTGAACTGCACTCCAACCTGATGGTTCAGTCGTTATTTGCTGATTTTGCTGCCATCTTCCCGATGCGTTTTTGTAATAAAACCAATGGCGTAACACCGCGTCGCTGGCTGGCTTTGGCTAACCCACCGCTTTCAGAAGTGCTGGATGAAAATATTGGCCGCACCTGGCGTACCGATCTCAGCCAGTTGAATGACCTGAAACAGCATATTGATTACCCAACGGTGCATCAGGATGTGCGTAAGGCGAAGCTTGCCAACAAGAAGCGTCTGGCAAGTTACATCGGCCAGCAGCTCAACGTGGTGGTGAATCCGAATGCGCTGTTTGATGTGCAAATCAAACGTATTCACGAGTACAAACGCCAGCTGATGAATGTGCTGCACGTGATTACACGCTATAACCGCATTAAGGCAGATCCGACAGCCGATTGGGTGCCGCGCGTGAATATCTTCGCCGGTAAAGCGGCGTCAGCGTATTACATGGCAAAACACATCATTCACCTCATCAATGATGTGGCGACGGTGATCAACAACGATCCGGTGGTGAAAGACCGCCTGAAAGTGGTGTTTATCCCGAACTACAGCGTGAGCCTTGCGCAGATCATTATTCCGGCGGCGGATCTCTCCGAGCAGATCTCTCTGGCGGGAACCGAGGCATCCGGCACCAGTAATATGAAGTTTGGCCTGAACGGCGCGCTGACCATCGGCACGCTGGATGGGGCAAACGTCGAAATGCTGGAGCATGTGGGGGCGGATAATATCTTTATCTTTGGTAATACGGCGGAAGAGGTTGAAACGCTGCGGCGTAAAGGCTATCAGCCGCGCGAATATTATGAAAAAGATGAAGAACTGCACCAGGTGCTGACGCAAATCGGCACGGGCACGTTTAGTCCTGGCGAACCGACGCGCTACCGCGACCTGCTGGACTCACTGATTAACTTTGGTGACCACTATCAGGTGCTGGCAGATTACCGCAGCTATGTGGATTGCCAGGATAGGGTAGATGAGCTGTATCGCCAGCCGGAAGAGTGGACGATCCGCACGATGCACAATATTGCCAACATGGGGTATTTCTCATCCGACAGGACGATTCAGGAATACGCCGATGAGATTTGGCATATTAAGCCGGTGAGATTGTAATTATTCCCCTCACCCTCACCCTCAGGGAGAGGGTGAGGGTTGTTCCACGCAAAACAATCTCAGCATAACTCCAGTTGCACATTGTTCTCAGCAATCACCTGCATCACGCCCGCAGGCGGCATCACATCGGTGTAAACCGCATCAACCAGGCCAATACTACCCAGATTCACCATCGCATTACGGCCGAATTTAGAGTGATCGACAACCAGCATCACGCAGCGAGAGTTTTCAATGATGGCGCGTTTGGTGCGAACTTCGTGGTAATCAAACTCCAGCAGCGAACCGTCACCGTCGATGCCACTAATCCCCAGAATGCCGAAATCCAGTCTGAACTGAGAGATAAAATCGAGCGTCGCTTCCCCGATAATTCCACCATCACGGCTGCGTAATTCGCCCCCGGCGAGAATAATGCGGAAGTCCTCTTTAACCTTCAGCGTGTTCGCCACGTTCAGGTTATTGGTGACTATGCGCAAATTGCTGTGATTCAACAACGCATGCGCGACGGCTTCCGGCGTGGTGCCGATATCAATAAACAGCGTGGCACCGTTAGGGATCTGACTGGCGACCTTCTGGGCGATACGCTCTTTTTCCGCTGTCTGAGTCGCTTTACGGTCATGCCACGGCGTATTCACCGAACTTGAAGGCAGTGCTGCGCCACCGTGATGGCGCATGATCAGATTCTGCTCGGCGAGATCGTTCAGATCACGGCGAATGGTTTGTGGACTGACTTCAAACTGTTCGACTAGCTCTTCGGTGCTGACATAGCCTTGTTTTTTTACCAGTTCGACAATCGCATCATGACGTTGTGTTTGCTTCACGCTGTTTTATTCTCCTGAAATGCTATGTTCGTTTTCGCGCATGCATTGTATCAACCAGCGCCATCGCAAGCCCAACAACCAGGCCGGTAATATGCGCGGCGTTGGCGATCGACATTCCTAAAACATCGAAAAATCCTATCACAATCCACAATACCGCAAAGCCTAACAGGCCGCGCTGCATATAGATGCCGCTGTCCGGGTCGCGTTCGCCGCGCAGCCAGACATAACCCATCAGCGCGTAAACCACACCGGACAAACCACCAAACAACGGGCCGCCAAATTTAGCCTGTACGAAACCGCTCAATAAAGCTGAAATCAACGTTAATGTGATGAGTTTTCCGCTGCCGAGGCGCTTTTCCACCGGGCCGCCGAGATACCACCACCACAGTAAGTTAAACGCGATATGCATAATAGAAAAGTGCATCAAAGCATGGCTGAAATAGCGCCACAATTCATAGTGCAAACTGTCTTTGTACGGCCACGCTAACCAGACCATAACCGCACGGTCGCCCATCACTTGCATCATCAGGTAGACCAGCACACAGGCGGCCATGATCACCATTGTGAAGGGGCCAGCTTTCTGCGTAATCGTGGCGAGGAACGGATAGCGTTGATACTGCAAGCCGCTGCCAGTGTGGCCGGTATTCCAGCTTGCTGCCAGATAACGTGAATCACCAGGATTGGCGAGGAATTGTTCAAGCTCAGCACGAACGCGCGACTCCTGGCTGTCATTAGCCAACCAGATATCGCTTTGTTCATGCCGTTGAATCGTGAGGATAATCCCCTGCGTCGCCATATAGTCGACAAATGCCTGCGCGACTCGCGGGTTGGCAAACGAGGTAATCATGATCATAAGGTTTCAGTTAAATCCATACAAAAGAAATGAGTATACCCGTCATACTTCAAACTGCATCTTTGTTGGCTGCACTCATTCACCCAAATCACTTACTAAAGTAAGCTCATCGGGATTCATTCCCTTGCCGCCTTGATGCAGTTCGAATTATTTAGGGTAAGGCAGTCGCACAACAATTTAAGACGCGCCGTGTTCGACTTCAGCCGGGAAATGACGATGCCATGCGTCAAAACCACCATCGACGCTGTACACCTGATCGTATCCTTGTTGCAGCAAATACTGCGCCGCACCTTTACTGCTGTTGCCGTGATAGCACATCACCATGACAGGGGTTTCAAAATCGGTTTGCTGCATAAAAGCGACAAGGCGGTCGTTAGTCAGATGGAACGCGCCCGGCGTATGGCCCATCGCAAAGCTTTGTGGATCGCGGATATCCACTAACACAGCGTGTTTTTGCTGCAACTTCTGGTGCGCTTCTTCCACACCAATACACTCAAAAGTTTCCATGGTTTTGCTCGTCATTTTATTGAATTGCCTTGCGCTATATTAAGGGAATCTGCCCTCTGGCCGCTGATATACCCGTCGCCTTTCAAGTTGCAGGGTTGTTGGCTGCCCTCATTCACCCGAATCACTTACTACAGTAAGCTCATCGGGATTCATTCGTTTGCCGCCTACCTGCATCTTGAAGTAGCTCGAGTATATTAACGTCATTATGTTATCCATATCACGCAGTAATGTTTTTTTTCGTTACAAACCGCGCGTACTCTTGCTAGTATGAGCGATAACGAACATATTTGAACTTTAACGAAAGCGTGTGAGGGCAACATGGAAACTAAAGATCTGATTGTGATTGGCGGAGGAATTAACGGGGCAGGTATCGCCGCTGACGCCGCAGGCCGTGGTTTATCCGTGTTGATGCTTGAAGCGCAGGATCTGGCCAGTGCCACATCATCGAATAGCTCGAAATTGATTCATGGTGGCCTGCGCTACCTGGAGCATTATGAGTTTCGCCTGGTGAGTGAAGCATTAGCCGAGCGCGAAGTGCTGCTCAATATGGCACCGCATATTGCCTTCCCGATGCGCTTTCGTTTGCCACATCGCCCGCATCTGCGCCCGGCGTGGATGATTCGAATTGGCCTGTTTATGTACGACCATTTGGGTAAACGTACCAGTTTACCTGCGTCCACCAGTTTGCGTTTTGGCGCAGATTCTGTCCTGAAACCTAATATTGTGCGCGGTTTCGAATATTCTGACTGTTGGGTAGACGATGCCCGCCTGGTGTTAGCGAACGCGCAGATGGTGACGCGTGAAGGTGGCGAAGTGAAAACCCGCACCCGTGCCACTAGTGCTCGCCGTGAAAACGGCCACTGGATTGTCGAAGCGCAGGACATTGATACTGGCGAAACCTTTACCTGGCGCGCTCGTGGCCTGGTCAATGCTACCGGCCCTTGGGTGAAGAACTTCTTTGACGATGGCCTCCAGTTGCCTTCGCCATATGGCATCCGCCTGATCAAAGGCAGCCATATCGTCGTGCCACGCGTGCACAACCAGAAGCAGGCTTACATTCTGCAAAACGAAGATAAGCGCATTGTGTTTGTGATCCCGTGGATGGATGAGTTTTCGATTATTGGCACCACCGATGTTGAATATAAGGGCGACCCGAAAGATGTTCACATCGATGACAATGAAATTAATTACCTGCTGAATGCGTATAACGCGCACTTTAAAAAGACACTGAGCCGCGAGGACATTGTCTGGACATACTCTGGCGTGCGACCGCTGTGTGATGATGAGTCTGATTCACCGCAAGCTATTACGCGTGACTACACGCTTGATATCCATGACGAGCAGGGTAAAGCCCCACTGTTGTCTGTGTTTGGCGGTAAGCTCACCACGTATCGTAAACTTGCGGAACACGCGCTGGAGAAGCTGAAAGGTTATTACCCGAAAATGGGGCCAGCATGGACCAAAGGCTGCACATTGCCGGGTGGCGATATCAATGGCGACCGTGATGATTACGCCGCGCAGTTGCGCCGCCGTTACCCGTTCCTGACCGAAAGCCTGGCACGCCGTTACTCACGTACTTACGGTAGCAACAGTGATTTGATTCTGGGCAGAGCTACCAGCATCAGTGATTTAGGTGAAGATTTCGGGCATGAGTTTTATGAGGCCGAATTGCGTTACTTGGTTGAGCATGAGTGGGTGCGTGGCGTTGATGATGCCATCTGGCGTCGTACCAAATTGGGTATGTGGTTAAGCGAAGAACAACAGGCGCGAGTGGCACAGTGGCTGGGAAAGCGGGGCGCTAAGGCGAAGTTATCGCTGGCGTCTTAAAACTAGCGGTGGATGACGCTTGCGTTTATCCACCCTACAACCACCTTTCCTATAGTGCGGATAAGCATTAGCTTCATCCGCTAGTTTTATTTCAGAAAGTTAAACCCCGTAACCCATCATCTTCAATAACTTCTGCGCATGCTGCACCGCATCCTGGCGGTGTGCGACACCCAGTTTCTGATACAAATTACGAATGTGCGTTTTAATCGTCGTGGCCGCAACATCCAGCTCGCCGGCGATTTGCTCATTGCTATAGCCTGAATAAATCAACCCTAAAACCTGCCATTCGCGCTGAGTCAGTGGACTGGTACGAATAAGCTCCGGCACTTCAGGGTGCGTCAGTAAACGGTTAACAAAGTTCTCATCAAAATGGGCGAACTTATGGCGGTGATGCTGGTTAATTTCACGCAAAATGCGCTGCGCGCGGTGTTGATCCAGCTCAGGCAGTGTGTTGAGTTGAATTAACTGGCGCAACTGCTGCGCCATGGCTTCGCCTTCAATCACAAAATGGCTGATAAACCCGGTGCGGTTAGCCAGCGCCAGCGCTTCGAGCAACACACGTTGTGCATCGCTTTTACGCCCGGCCTGCCAGTAAAGCTGGTTTAGCAGTAACAGGTTGCGGTTAAGGTCGCTCATCAGGCGCAGGCTGCGCGCATTTTCGTTTAACTCTTCGAGCACCATTTCGGCGGGTTCGAATTCACTCAGCAAAATTTGCGCGCGAGCGATGTTACGCCACTGGCTTTGTAGGAAATGGTTGTTGGCGAATTCTGGTTTCGGCGTCAGGCGTAGCCAATTGGCAGCAGATTTTTTATCGCCCGTCATTTGCCAGTAAATCACCCGCACTTTGTCGGCGTTGGAAACCCAGTCGCTATGGAATGCACCATTGCCCAGCAAGTTTTCAAGTCGGTTCAGGTGATTACGCGCATTGTCCAGGTCGCCTCGTGCCAATGAACATTGCACTAACAACGCCATGCACTGTAATTGCTGTTGTGGCTGATAGCCTGAAAGCACTTCCAGACCCATGCGTGTGGTTGCTTCAGCTTCATCCAGGCGCGACCACGCCCAAAGCAATTGCGCGCGAATACGCAATAAAAACTCATGCAGTGGGAGCTGCTCAAGATGCTGCTCTTCAATAAGCGCAAAGGCTTTCTCTTGCGATTCCCAGGCAGACTGAAGGAAGCCTTGTGCCAGTAAGATTTCGCTCTGCTGACATAAGCCCCATAACGCGTAATGCCACATATCGTGGCGGCGTGCCATTTGTTCAGTTTGCTGCATTACCGACAGCGATTTGGTCAGCTCGCCTTTGCAGTGCAGCACTTCGCCGTGAACTGAAGTTGCGACAATGCGGCTGTAGAAACTAGCCAGCGGCAGCATGTCG
Organism: Buttiauxella sp. AC038; assembly: GCF_979253565.1. Taxonomy (NCBI): domain Bacteria; kingdom Pseudomonadati; phylum Pseudomonadota; class Gammaproteobacteria; order Enterobacterales; family Enterobacteriaceae; genus Buttiauxella; species Buttiauxella sp. AC038. The sequence continues at coordinate 355,159 of NZ_CEEDCQ010000001.1, forward strand.
AGAGCAATCATTGCGAGGCGTTCTGCTTCTTCAGGGTTACCGTCATTAATGGCAACCTGGGCGCGCAAGGCATTAAATTCGCCGTGCATGACATCATCCATCACGACATTCATTTCTTGTTCAGCACGCGCCAGAAGAGTGTTCACTTCGCTGTAGCGATGTTGGCTTTGCATCAGCCACGCCTGAAGCAAAACAAGTTTTGGGTTTTCCAGCAGGCTTTCCCACGGTAGTGCTTTTAACGACTCTTCCAGCAATGTGAGTTCGCTGTGATTAAACAGTGCCCAGGCATGATGCAGCAAGATGTCGCGCAGCAGGGTGGCGTCGCCTGCGGCAAGGGCATGGTGAATAGCTTCGCTTGGGAAACCCTGCGCCATCCAGCTTTCTGCGGCGGCGCGATGAATATCCGGAAGTTCTGTCGCCAGTTCCCACTGGCAACGCTGGCGCAGGAAATTGCCAAACAGCGGATGGAAACGGAACCATTCGCCGCTGTCATCCATGCGTTGGATAAACAATCCTTGCCGCTCAGTCTCTTCAAGGCGCATCTGGCCGTTTTCTTCGCCCGTGACGCGCACAATCAATGCATCGTTCATCGAACGCAGGACTGAGCTACGCAGCAGGAAGTTACGCGTTTGCGCATCGACATTATCCAGCACTTCATCGGCCAGATAGTCGGATAAGTGGCTGGCATTAATGCCCGAAAGACGACGCGCAGAGTGATGCGCCGATGAGTTGCTGTTTTGGCGTGCGGAAAGCGCAATTAATTGCAGCGCGGTTGCCCAGCCCGCAACATCATCACACAAGCTGTTGCTGTCGGTATGTTCTAGTGGAGAATTGAGCCGATGGTCAAAGAATTGCTTCGCTTCCGGATGGGTAAACGCGAGTTGCTGGCTACCAATTTCAAGCAGCTGATCGCGCACGCGTAAATTGGCGATACCCAGCTGTGGCAAATTGCGCGACAACACGACCAGCGTCATATTTTCTGGCTGGTGGCGAATGAAAAAGCGCATAGCTTCATGAATTACAGGGTTAGTAATGAGATGGTAATCATCAATCACTAAAAATAGTGGGCGATGCCATTCCACCATTTCAATAAAGAGCTGTGCGAATAATGCTGTCAGGCTTGAGTATTGGCGTTTTTGCACCATCACTTCGCTGGTCACACAATGACCAGATGTTGCTTGTTGAATAGCCGCTATCAAATAGCTGGCGAATCTTTCTTGTTGGTTATCACCCTCATCCAGAGAGTACCAACCTAGCTCATTTTTCCCTGCCGCCCACTGAGAAATCAGTGTGGTTTTCCCATAACCCGCCGGGCTGGTTATTAGCGCCAGCCGATAGTTATTAGCGGTCGATAATTTCATCAACAGCCGGTCGCGGACCACTGTATTTTCCAGACGAACTGGACGACTTAATTTGGAGGGGATCAGCATGGTCAATCACTTCACTGTGTATGAGATATGCACGAATGCGATTTTTTTCACGCTTCGTAATTAATACTAACTACAAGGTCGACCAGATTAAGGCTTATTGCAAGATTGTTAAGGGTTTCAGACGTTGTAAGTTGCACTTTGTCACAAATCTATTGATTAGATGAATCCATTCGAGGCGTAGAGTTGGTCGAAGCAAAAATTCAGTGCTGGTGGGCATTCTGCCAGCAAGCACCTACCGTTAAGTGGCGGCGATCACATTTTTAGCTACTCCCCGCTACTCCTCCCTCCCTAATCCCCCTCAGGAGGAGGAATAAGCCCAGGCCACCCGGCACACTAACGGGTAATGAAATTAGAACATCACAGGACCCGAGCCCCTATGTCACAGACGACCTTCAATAAAGCACAATTTCAGGCTGCACTGACACGTCAGTGGCAGCGTTACGGACTTCACTCTGCTTCCGAAATGACCCAGCAACAATGGTGGCATGCGGTGAGTGGTGCGCTGGCCGAATTGCTGGCAGCGCAGCCTGTTGCGAAACCTGAGAAGCAGCAGCGCCACGTAAACTACATCTCGATGGAGTTTTTGATTGGTCGTCTGACGGGCAACAACTTGCTGAACCTTGGCTGGTATCAGGAAGTGGCGGATGAGCTGAAAGCGTTTGATATCAACCTGACTGATTTGCTGGAGGAAGAGACCGACCCTGCGCTAGGCAATGGTGGCCTGGGACGTCTTGCTGCGTGTTTCCTGGACTCTATGGCAACGGTTGGCCAGTCTGCGATTGGTTACGGTCTGAATTATCAATATGGCCTGTTCCGCCAGTCCTTCCAGGATGGACGTCAGATGGAAGCGCCTGACGACTGGAAACGTGGCAGCTACCCGTGGTTCCAGCATAACGCAGCGCTCGATGTACAAGTGGGCGTTGGCGGTAAAGTGATTAAAGACGGCAAAACCGTGCGTTGGGAACCGGCGTTTATCTTCCATGGCGAAGCCTGGGATCTGCCAGTTATTGGTTACCGTAACGGTGTGGCGCAACCACTGCGTTTGTGGCAGGCAAAACACGCGCATCCGTTTGACCTCACCAAATTCAACGACGGCGATTTCCTGAAAGCAGAACAGCAGGGCATCGACGCTGAAAAACTGACTAAAGTGCTTTACCCGAACGACAACCACCTGAACGGCAAGAAACTGCGCCTGATGCAGCAGTATTTCCAGTGCGCTTGTTCAGTGGGCGATATTTTACGTCGCCACCATCTTGCGGGCCGCAAGCTTAAAGAACTTGCTGATTACGAAGTGATTCAGCTGAACGACACCCACCCGACTATCGCGATTCCAGAGCTGCTGCGTGTGCTTATCGACGAGCACCAGATGAGCTGGGACGACGCATGGGCCATCACCAGCAGAACCTTCGCTTACACCAACCACACTTTGATGCCTGAAGCGCTGGAGTGCTGGGGCGAGAAGCTGGTGAAAGCGCTGTTGCCGCGTCATATGCAGATTATCAATGAGATCAACGCACGCTTTAAGAAGTTGGTTACTAAAACCTGGCCGGGCGACGAGGCTGTCTGGGCGAAACTGGCCGTTGTGCACGACAAACAAGTTCGCATGGCGAACATGTGTGTTGTCAGTGGCTTCGCCGTGAATGGCGTTGCGGCGCTACACTCAGATTTAGTGGTCAAAGATCTGTTCCCGGAATATCACCAGCTATGGCCGAACAAATTCCATAACGTCACCAACGGCATTACACCGCGCCGCTGGATCAAACAGTGCAACCCGGCGCTGGCAGCTCTGCTTGATAAGAAACTCAAGAAAGAGTGGGCCAACGATCTGGATGTGCTGGAAGGCCTGGAAAAATACGCCGATGACGCGAAATTCCGCAAAGAATACCGCGACATCAAATACCAGAACAAAGTGAAGCTGGCGGCATTTGTGAAAGCGCGTACTGGCATTGTGATAAGCCCGGATGCGTTGTTCGACGTGCAAATCAAACGCCTGCACGAATACAAACGCCAGCACCTGAACCTGCTGCATATCCTGGCGCAGTACAAAGAAATTCGTGAGAACCCAACAGCCGCCCGCGTGCCGCGTGTGTATCTGTTTGGCGCGAAAGCGGCACCGGGTTACTACCTCGCCAAAAATATTATCTTCGCGATCAACAAAGTCGCCCACGCCATCAATAACGATCCGATCGTTGGCGATCAGCTGAAAGTGGTATTCCTGCCTGACTACTGCGTTTCTGCGGCGGAAGTGATGATCCCGGCGGCGGATATTTCTGAACAAATATCTACCGCAGGTAAAGAAGCATCCGGTACCGGCAATATGAAACTGGCACTCAACGGTGCACTGACCGTTGGCACGCTGGATGGTGCGAACGTCGAAATCGCCGAGAAAGTGGGTGAGGAAAACATCTTTATCTTTGGCCACACCGTCGAAGAAGTGAAAGCGCTCAAAGCCAAAGGCTACGACCCGGTGAAATGGCGTAAGAAAGATAAAACGCTGGATGCGGTGCTCAAAGAGCTGGAGAAGGGCATTTATGCCGATGGCGATAAACATGCGTTCGACCAGATGCTGCACAGCATCGGTAAACAAGGCGGCGACCCGTATTTAGTGATGGCAGATTTCACCGCATACGCAGAAGCGCAAAAACTGGCGGATGCACTGTATCTCGACCAGGAAGCCTGGACGCGCGCCGCCATTCTTAACACGGCTCGTTGCGGCATGTTCAGCTCCGATCGCTCTATCCGTGATTATCAGCAACGTATCTGGCAGGCAAAACGCTAAGGGAACGCATGGACAGCAAACGTCTTGATAACGCCGCCCTTGAGGCGGGAATTAGCCCAAACTACATTAACGCCCATGGCAAACCGCAGGCTATTCCTGCGGATACCAAGCAGCGTTTGCTGGAAGCCATGAGCCGTACCACCACCTTGAAAAAGGTGGCACTGACGCCAGTGGCAAATGTGCTGGTGTTTACTTCCGGCACTCGCATGGCGACGGTGCTGGAAGGCAACGGTGATTACAGCTGGCAGTTGACGACCGAAGAAGGTAAGCAGCATAAAGGCCATGCACTGGCAGGCAAAAAACTGACTCTGCCTGCCGCGCTGGCGGAAGGCTACCACGACCTGACGGTCAGCCAGAATGAACACCACTGGCAGTGCCGCGTGATTGTTGCGCCAAAACGCTGCTATGAACCTGCGGCACTGATGCAGGATGAAAAACTGTGGGGCGCGTGCGTTCAACTTTATACCTTACGTTCCGCACATAACTGGGGAATTGGCGATTTCGGCGATTTACAGCGCATGCTGGTGGATGTCGCAAAACGGGGCGGGGCATTTATTGGCCTGAACCCAATCCACGCGCTGTATCCGGCAAACCCGGAAAGCGCCAGCCCGTATAGCCCGTCGTCACGCCGTTGGTTGAATGTGATTTATATCGACGTGAATGCAGTCGATGATTTCTTGCTCAGTGATGAAGCGCAAGACTGGTGGAAAATGCCGGTCACGCAGCAAATGCTGAATGAAGCCCGTGATGCGCAATGGGTGGATTATTCCACCGTGACCGTGCTGAAGATGGCTGCTCTGCGCATGGCGTGGAAGCAGTTTTCGCGGCGCGGTGCGCGTGATGAACAAGTAGTCGCATTCCAGAAGTTTGTGCAGGAAGGTGGTGATAGCCTCTATTACCAGGCCGCTTTCGATGCGCTGCACGCATACCAGGTAAAAGAAGATGAAATGCGTTGGGGCTGGCCGGTATGGCCGGAAGGTTTCCGCGACGCGCATAATCCTGAAGTAAAAGAGTTCTGCACCGAACACAGTGACGAAGTGAATTTCTATCTGTGGCTGCAATACCTGGCCTACGTTCAGTTCGATGCATGCTGGCAAACCAGCCAGGGCTTTAAAATGCCAATCGGCCTGTATCGCGACTTAGCGGTAGGTGTTGCCGAAGGCGGTTCTGAAACCTGGTGTGACCGCGAGCTTTACTGCTTGAAAGCCTCGGTGGGTGCCCCGCCGGATATTCTCGGTCCGCTCGGCCAGAACTGGGGTTTACCACCGATGGACCCGCATGTGATTACGGCGCGTGCCTATCAGCCATTTATCGAGCTGCTGCGCGCCAATATGACCAGCTGCGGTGCATTGCGTATTGACCACGTGATGTCGATGCTGCGTTTGTGGTGGATCCCTTACGGTGAAACCGCAGATAAAGGCGCATATGTGCATTACCCGGTCGACGATCTTCTGTCGATCCTCGCGCTGGAAAGTAAACGTCATAATTGCATGGTGATCGGTGAAGATCTGGGTACTGTGCCGGTTGAGATCGTCGGTAAGCTGCGCGACAGCGGGGTTTACTCGTATAAAGTGCTCTATTTCGAGCATGACGACGAAAAGCAGTTCCGCTCGCCAAAAGCGTGGCCGAAGCAGTCAATGGCGGTTGCTACGACTCACGATTTACCGACGCTGCGTGGTTACTGGGAAAGCGGTGATTTGACGCTGGGTAAAACGCTTGGGCTTTATCCAGACGACGAGATGTTGACTGAGTTGTATAAGGATCGTGAACGGGCGAAACAAGGTTTGCTGGATGGGTTGCATAAATATGGTTGCCTGCCAAAACGCGCCGGACACAAGGCTTCAATGATGGCGATGACATCAACGCTTAATCGTGGAATGCAGCGCTACATCGCCGATAGCAACAGTGCGTTACTGGGCCTGCAGCCGGAGGATTGGTTGGGTATGGCGGAGCCGGTGAATATTCCAGGCACCAGCTATCAATATAAGAACTGGCGTCGCAAGTTATCGACTTCGCTTGAGGCGATATTCGCCGATGAAGAAGTGAATAAGTTGCTAAAGGATTTGGATAAGCGACGTAAGAAGAGATAAACAAAACCCCGCGATGCGGGGTTTTTTATTCGTATTTTGTAGGTCGGATTAGCGTAGCATCATCCGACACATCAATTAGTAGTACGAGTGCTCGCCGCGCTGGTGTTCGGTCAAATCGCGAACGCCTTTCAGTTCCGGGAACTCAGCCAGCAGCTGCTTTTCGATGCCTTCTTTCAGGGTCACGTCTACCATTGAACAGCCGTTACAACCGCCGCCAAATTGCAGAATCGCAAAACCTTCATCAGTGATTTCCATCAGCGTAACGCGACCGCCGTGGCCTGCCAGCTGTGGGTTTACCGTCGCTTGCAGCATGTATTCAACGCGCTCCATCAAAGGCGCATCATCGGAAACTTTACGCATTTTGGCGTTTGGCGCTTTCAGCGTCAGCTGTGAGCCAAGCTGGTCGGTGACGAAATCAATTTCAGCATCTTCAAGATAAGGTTTGCTCAGTTCATCGACATATGCGGTCAACTGCTCGAATTTGAGGGCAGTATCTGACGCTTCTACCGCATCCGGCGGACAGTAAGAAACCCCGCACTCCGCATTTGGAGTACCAGGATTAATGACGAATACGCGAATTTGCGTCCCTTCTTCCTGACCTGCCAGCAGTTTGGCAAAGTGGGATTGTGCTGTATCGGAAATACGGATCATAACGATTGCTCAATAGTTGACTATTTTAGTCGGTTATAATACGCCCATCATCGAGGGTCTACAAGGTTCGACAAAGGCACCACACCTGGATAGTCGCCGCGCCCTGCTTTTTCAGCATCCGCGCAATTTCCGCCACCGTACTGCCCGTCGTGACGACATCATCCACAATAATTATATGGCGCCCAGCCACTGGAAAATCAACCCTGAAAGCACCTTTAAGATTGTTGCGACGCATACGTGCGTTCAGTTGATGCTGCACCTGCGCAGCGCGGATCCGCAGCAACCCTCGCGGCATATAGTCACATTGCAGCCAGTGTGAAAGCTGTCTTGCCAACAGGTCGCTTTGATTAAAACCACGCCGCCAGGCACGACGCGAATACAATGGAACACTCACGATACAATCGGGTTTAGGCCACTGGCTAAAGCGTTTTGCTTGCAGTACACGCAACAGCATTAAACGCGCCAATGCCGGAGCCAGCGCGACAGTGGCGTTAAATTTAAACCGCTGAATAAGCTGACTTAGCGGTGGGCCATAATCCGTGACGAACAACAACGCATCCCATTCCGGTGGTTTTTGCAGGCAACGGCCGCAGGGCGATTTTGTATGTGTGGCAGGTAATCCACAGCGCGGACAGCAGGGCGGCGGAGCGGGTAATGCTTTAACGCAGCATGAACAAAGGCCCCAATGTGCGCAGGTGAGTGGCATCTGGCATAGCCAACATAGCCCTGGGATTGTTAGCATATTCGCTTCCTTGCAGATAAAAATGAGAACAGTAACTGATGAGCAAGCTTTGGTGGCAGACAAAAGGTGAAGGGAAAGATGATCTTGTGCTGCTGCACGGATGGGGGCTGAATGCGGAAGTGTGGCATTGCATTTGTGAGGAATTAAGCTCGCATTTTCGTCTTCATCTTGTCGACTTGCCAGGCTATGGCCGCAGCCAGGACTTCGGGGCGCTCTCACTAGAGGAAATGGCTGATATCGTGTTGGCGCAGGCGCCAGAGCAGGCGATTTGGCTTGGCTGGAGTCTGGGTGGGCTGGTGGCAAGTCAGGTTGCATTAAGTCATCCGGAGCGTGTGAAATGGCTGGTGACTATCGCGTCCTCGCCTTGTTTCACCGCTCAGGATGAGTGGCCGGGCATTAAACCTGACGTTCTTGCGGGTTTCCAGCATCAGTTGAGTGAAGATTTTCAGCGTACCGTTGAGCGCTTTTTGGCGCTCCAGACGCTGGGAACAGAAACCGCACGCCAGGATGCACGCCGTTTGAAAGCGGTAGTGCTTGAGCAACCAATGCCGGGTGTTGAGGTGTTAAACGGTGGGCTGGAAATTCTCAAGACCGCAGATTTACGCGAGCCTTTGCGCCAGCTTACAGTGCCGTTCTTGCGTTTATACGGTTATCTGGATGGGCTGGTGCCGCGTAAAATCGCGGGTTTGTTAGATGAACAGTGGCCGCAAAGCGAAGCAGTGATTTTCCCGAAAGCGGCTCATGCGCCGTTTATTTCGCATCCACAGGATGTGTGCCTGGCGCTTGAGGCGTTTCAAAAGCAGCTTGGTTAATGTCGGATGTCGGTTCGCACGCGTTTCAGTTCATTTGCGGGTTTTGTAGGGGGATTAGCGTAAGCGACACCCTCCACCTACGCGCGCAACGCCCACACTTCCCGAACACATTTCTTCCCTTCAGGGCAGCTCTTGCAGCTCCCCGTCAGGCAATCGCTCGGGTCTTCGGTGATACGCATTGCTTTACCCATCGCTTCAAGGCGGCTCAGCATTGCATTCACCAATGGCAACGGCGTGGCGAGCTGTTGGCTAATTTGCGTGGCATCCATGCGCCCTTGTAGCGCCAGCGCATCACGAATCTCAATTAAGCTCGCCATACCTTCTCCTTAGTGGCAATCGCCAGCAGTGCTTTTACAGCAGGCCGCTTCGACTGTTTTACGGGTTGTCATCAGGCTGACATCCACACGGCTGCGAGCTTTACGCAACCCACCAATTAACAGCACGTTGAACAACACCACCGCGAGAATACAGACCAGGCTGTACTTCGGATGAGCACTAAACGTTACCGTCTGGTAGTAAAGCGTGGACAGCGAGTAGGCGATATTTAGCCCCCACAATACCGAGAACATCATCCAGCCACGGCTGGACTCGCGGGCGACCGCACCCATCACCGAAATGCAGGGGATATAGAGCAGAACGAAAATCAGGTAGCTATAGGCCGCAGCCGGGCTGCCAAATTTGCTGCTCATCACACCCATTGCGCCGCTTGCCATTTCACCGTCGCCTTTGCTGGCTTCGATTGGGTTGAGCAGCACGCTCAGGCTGAAGGTGTCTTTCAGGCTTTGCCAGGTTTCACCTGCTGCGCCGCCTAACTCATCAAGCAAATTGAAACTTGCAGCATCAAACGGTTCTTCGTGCATGTCTTCAGCGGTGTAAAGCGTGTTGAGCGTACCGACCACCACTTCTTTTGCCATGGCGCCAGTGAACAGGCCGACGGTCGCCTGCCAGTTATCTTCGTGAACACCAATCGGTTTTAGCAACGGAGTGAGCACACGGCTGACCGACGCCAGCGCCGAATCGTTGATGTTGTCCACTTCTTTGCCGCTAAACGAGAAGCTATTTAGCGCACCAATGAAAATACTGACGATGACGATAACTTTACCGGCACGCAGCACAAAACCTTTCAGGCGTTGCCAGGTTTGCAGCAGCAGGCTTTTCAGGTGCGGAACGTGGTAGACCGGCAGTTCCATCACAAATGGCGTTGCTTCACCACGCATGATGGTGTGCTTGAGCATCAGCCCGGTCAGAATCGCCATCACGATGCCAAGAATATAGAGTGAGAAGACAACCAGCGCACCTTGCTGCCCGAAGAACGCGGCGGCAAATACTGCAAAGATGGCAAGGCGTGCGCCACATGACATAAACGGCGCCATCATGATGGTCATCAGGCGTTCACGCGGAGCATCGAGCGTACGTGCACCCATCACCGACGGCACGTTACAGCCAAAGCCAACAATCAAGGGTACGAATGATTTGCCCGGCAGGCCGAGGGATTGCATCAGGCGATCCATCACAAATGCCGCACGCGCCATGTAGCCGGAGTCTTCAAGGAACGAGAGGAACAGGTACATCATACCGATTTGCGGCACCAGTGGCAGCACGGTGTTGATACCACCGCCGATACCCTGTGCTAAGAAAATCGTCAGCCAGCTTGGGAAGTGAAGTGTGGCGCCAATCCACTGAATACCGTGGATAAAGATGGCCGCAGAACCGCCGTCAAAAATGGGCTGCAATGCGCCGCCGATGTTAATCGCCAGCAAGAACATCAGGTACATCACCAGCAAGAAAACAGGCAAACCGAGGAAACGGTTAAGAATGATTTTATCCATCATTGCCGTTAAGCGATGCGGTTCGGCGGTCAGACTGTTGCTGATTGAATCACAGATGGCGGCGATGGTTTGATAACGCGCATCGGCAATCAGCAGTGCGGGGTCTTCGTTCTCTTCTGCCAGTTGTGCACGTACCGCGTCCAGTTTGTCAGCGGCATGACCGGCATATTCAAGGCTGTAGATATCGCCTTCGAGCATTTGCAGCGCTAACCAACGGCGTTGCTGCTCTGGCATATCCGCAGGCATTTCTGCCGCAAGCTTGTCGGCTTCTTCAAGCAGACGTGGCGGATAAAGCACTAAATCGCTATGCGTGTTTGGCTGGCGGCGGTCGATTGCCAGTTTCAGGCCTTCCATGCCACGGCCACGAGTGGAAACCAGTGGAACGACCGGGCAGCCCAGGCGTGCAGCCAGCGCGTCGATATCAATGCGAATATCTTGCTTCTCGGCGATGTCGAGCATGTTAAGCGCGACGACACACGGAATGCCGAGTTCGAGCAATTGCAGCGTCAGATACAAATTGCGCTCAAGGTTGGACGCATCGACGACATTTATCAGTAAGTCTGCATCACCACTCAAGATGTAGTGGCAGGCAATTTGTTCATCCAGAGAAGTTTGCGATGAAATGGTGGTCAGCGAGTAGGTACCCGGCAGATCAACAAGTGTGACCTGATGTGCAAGCGTTGAAAACTGACCTTCTTTACGTTCTACGGTAACGCCCGCCCAGTTACCCACTCGCTGGCGTGAACCGGTGAGCTGGTTGAATAACGTGGTTTTCCCGGAGTTAGGGTTACCGATTAAGCCGATAGTTAATTTTTTCATTTTTTTCGTGAACTTAAAGAAAATAGCAACGAGCGCGAGCGCTCACCCCGCCAATCAGGCAATGGCTTCAACGTGCAGTAATTCGAGATCTTTTTTACGTAGTACCAGGCTGACGCGACGTGTTTCGATATGAATTGGGTCGCCTAACGGCGCAACACGTACAACGTTGAATGAAGAGCCAGGCAACATACCGAGTGATAATAATTTTTGGCGGTATGACGGACTAATTTCGCTGGAAAAGCCGGTAATCTTCCACGCACTACTTGGTAAGAAACGCATAAGACCTACTTAGAGCTGGGCTCGGGTATTTAAAAATATCGTTGGGCATTGAGGAGAAATAACGAACAAATCAATGATAATGAGAATGGTTTCTGTCTTCAATAATTATTTTTGTGGTGAATGACTCGTTTGAATTTATTTTTTTAGGGAGGTTTTATTAATTATAAATGTGGGGCGCACAAGCTATTTTTATATAAAAACCATTAATAACAATAAGTTGCATTTATTTTAAAATGATAATTTTATTATTTTATCTCTACTAATGTTGTCATGATATTTCAGGTGTTACATGTTTGATAAATATTAGTGGTGTTTTTATATTTTTGCGAAAATTGATCTATAGCAAACTCACTCTATTTTCTGACGAATTACTGCGGATGCTAAAGAAATGTTATTCATTCGCTACCGGGCATGAAAGAGGCAAATTGTGCTGAATTTAACTCCGGGGAAATAGATGGGGGTTTATTCCGCCCCCTCCTGATGAAAGGAGAGGGGGAAATCAGCATTAAGGATTAACGTTTCTTACCCAATGCCGCTGCCAGTGCATCACTCATCGCACTGTTACCGGCGCTGCTGCCAGCATTATCACGCCCGCGAGGTTTTTGCGGCTGTGCCGGGCGGCGTTCGGTTTGCTCACGCGGTGCGGAACCACGGCGGTTGGACTCACCTGGCTGCTCATCCAGACGCATGGTGAGCGCAATACGTTTGCGCGCCAGATCCACTTCCATCACTTTCACTTTGACGATATCACCAGCTTTCACCACTTTATGCGGGTCGTCGATGAATTTGTCGGAAAGTGAGGAAATGTGGACTAAACCATCCTGATGCACGCCGATATCTACAAACGCACCGAAGTTAGTCACATTGGTGACAGCCCCTTCCAGCACCATGCCAGGCTGAAGGTCGTTCATGGTTTCAACGCCATCAGCAAACTTCGCTGTTTTGAACTCAGGGCGCGGGTCACGGCCTGGTTTTTCGAGCTCTTTGATGATGTCGGTCACTGTTGGCACACCAAAGCGTTCATCGGTGAAATCGCGTGGGCTCAGGCCGCGCAATGCTTCGCCGTTGCCCATCAAATCCTGTAGCGCTTGTTCGGTCGCAGCCAGGATACGCTGAACAATTGGGTAGGCTTCCGGGTGAACGGTGGAGGCATCCAGCGGGTTATCACCGTGGTTAATACGCAAGAAACCTGCGCACTGTTCGAAGGCTTTTGGCCCCAGACGGCTCACTTTCAGCAATTGCTGGCGGTTCTGGAAACGGCCATTTTCATCACGCCAGTTAACGATGTTCTGCGCCATCATGCGCGTTAAACCTGCCACGCGAGTAAGTAATGGCACCGACGCGGTATTCAAGTCCACGCCAACGGCGTTTACACAGTCTTCGACGACCGCATCCAGTTTCTTCGCCAGCTGTGACTGGCTCACATCGTGCTGATACTGGCCGACACCGATAGATTTCGGGTCGATTTTCACCAGCTCCGCCAGGGGATCTTGCAGGCGGCGAGCAATAGAAACCGCACCGCGAATCGAAACATCGAGATCCGGGAATTCCAGTGCTGCCAGTTCAGATGCCGAATAAACCGATGCGCCTGCTTCGCTGACAATCACTTTCTGCGCGGTGACTTTCGGGAATTGCTCTTGAACGTCGAGGAAGAAACGCTCGGTTTCGCGTGATGCAGTGCCGTTGCCGATCGCTACAAGTTCGACGTTGTGCTTCTGACAAAGCGCGGCGACGGCAACAGCCGCTTTCGCGGCTTGGCCGGTGTGTGGGTAAATGGTATCGGTGGCGACCAGTTTGCCGGTTGAATCAACAACCGCGACTTTCACGCCGGTACGCAGGCCTGGATCGAGGCCCATGGTGGCACGCAGGCCAGCCGGAGCGGCCATCAATAAATCATGCAGGTTGCGGGCGAAAACGTTGATCGCTTCGTCTTCGGCGCGTTCACGCACGGTCCCCATCAGCTCGGTTTCGAGGTGCATCAGCACCTTGATGCGCCAGGTCCAGCTCACCACGGCGCGACGCCAGGCGTCTGCTGGTGCGTTATTCAGGCGTAGGCCGAGATGGTCGATAATGATTTGTTCGCAATAGCTTTCACGCGGTGGTTCATCGTGTTGCGGATCGGCATTGAGCGCAAGCTGTAAAATACCTTCGTTGCGGCCACGGAACATTGCGAGCGCACGGTGTGAGGGAGCGGTAGCAATCGGTTCGTGATGGTCGAAGTAGTCACGGAATTTTGCGCCTTCCTCTTCTTTGCCAGCCACGACATTGGCAACCAGATGCGCATTTTTCCACAAGTAGTTACGCACTTTTGCCAGCAGCGCGGCGTCTTCGGCAAAACGCTCCATCAGAATGTAGCGTGCGCCATCGAGTGCGGCTTTGGTGTCGGCAACGCCTTTATCGGTGTCAACGTAACTTGCAGCGGCTTCTTCCGGCGTGTGGGACGGGTCATTCCACAGCAACTCAGCCAGAGGCTCCAGACCTGCTTCGATAGCAATTTGCCCGCGCGTACGGCGCTTTTGCTTATACGGCAAATAGAGGTCTTCAAGCTCGGTTTTGCTCAGCGTGCCATTAATGGCTGATGCGAGTTCGTCGGTCAATTTACCCTGGTCGGTAATGGATTTCAGGATGGTCTGGCGGCGGTCTTCCAGCTCGCGCAGATAGCCAAGACGGGTTTCTAACTGACGCAGTTGCGTGTCATCCAGACCGCCGGTGACTTCCTTACGATAACGCGCAATAAATGGCACGGTATTCCCTTCGTCCAGCAGGCGAACGGCGGCATCAACCTGTTCGTTGCGGGCCTTTAGTTCGCTGGCAATAATGCGGCAGAGTGAATCATTCATCATGGTTTTTTCATCTGTTTGAGTCGAAATTATTGGGGATAGTTATACGGATTGGAGGGTGAAAATGCCAGCCACAGCGCCTGAGTGGTGATGAATCGGACAGTTCTGCGGCTGGCTTGTGCTTATTTCACATACTCGATTTCATTGACGTACCACTGCGCTTCACCGGCGGGCGTTTGCACGATAGCGAGGTCACCCACTTCTTTTTTCAGCAGGGCGCGTGCCATTGGAGAATCAATAGAAATGTAATCTCTGCGGCCAAAAATTTCGTCATAGCCCACAATGCGAAAACGCATCTGGTTTCCTGCGTCATTTTCAATTTCCACCCACGCGCCGAAGAACACTTTGCCTTCTTGTTGCGGTGAATAGTCGACAATCTTCAACTGTTCGAGGCATTTCGTGAGATAACGCACTCTACGATCTATTTCTCGCAGACGTTTTTTGTTGTACTGGTAGTCGGCATTTTCACTGCGATCGCCAAGGCTTGCCGCCCATGTGACCTTTTTTGTCACCTCTGGACGCTCTTCACGCCACAAGTAGTCCTTTTCTTGTTTGAGCTTTTCATAGCCTTCGCGGGTAATTAATGGCGTTTTCATCAGCAAGCCTTGCATGGGTGAAACAATTAAAGGTGATTTAAACCGAAATATCAGGGTGATGGCAATCCCGGAGATTTGCGAAGTAGGTCATTATTCTGTGTTAAAAAGTGCCCATAACCATCTGTTTAATATGCTTTGTAACAATTTCGACTAGAATATATACCAGAATTGACTGGTCGTAACGCTCCAGTTTTTTAAGAATACGCACTCACTGTTCGTGCCTTTGGGAGTATAAGAATGCAAGAGAATTATAAGATTCTGGTCGTGGATGACGACATGCGCCTGCGCGCGCTGTTAGAACGTTATCTCACCGAACAAGGCTTCCAGGTCCGTAGCGTTGCTAACGCAGAACAGATGGATCGCCTGCTAACCCGTGAGTCCTTCCACCTGATGGTGCTTGATCTGATGCTACCAGGTGAAGATGGCTTGTCTATTTGTCGCCGTCTGCGCAGTCAAAGTAATCCAATGCCAATCATTATGGTCACCGCCAAAGGCGAAGAAGTTGACCGTATCGTTGGGCTGGAAATTGGCGCCGATGATTACATTCCAAAACCATTCAACCCGCGTGAACTGCTTGCGCGTATCCGTGCTGTTCTGCGCCGCCAGGCCAATGAACTGCCGGGCGCTCCTTCTCAGGAAGAAGCGGTTATTGCGTTTGGTAAGTTTAAACTGAACCTCGGCACCCGTGAGATGTTCCGTGAAGACGAGCCTATGCCATTAACCAGCGGCGAGTTCGCAGTGCTGAAAGCACTGGTGAGCCACCCTCGTGAGCCATTATCACGCGATAAGCTGATGAACCTGGCCCGTGGCCGTGAATACAGTGCGATGGAACGTTCTATTGACGTGCAGATCTCCCGCCTGCGCCGCATGGTTGAAGAAGACCCTGCGCATCCACGCTATATCCAGACCGTATGGGGCCTGGGCTACGTATTCGTGCCGGACGGTTCCAAGGCATGAGGCGAGTCCGCTTCTCCCCCAGAAGCTCGTTTGCACGCACGCTGTTACTGATAGTCACCTTGCTGTTCGTCAGCCTGGTGACGACCTATCTTGTGGTGCTGAACTTCGCCATTTTGCCGAGTTTGCAGCAGTTTAATAAGGTACTGGCTTACGAAGTCCGTATGCTGATGACCGATAAGCTGCAATTGGAAGATGGCACGCAACTGGTGGTTCCGCCTGCATTTCGGCGTGAAATCTACCGTGAATTGGGTATCTCTCTTTATTCCAATGAAGCGGCGGAAGACGCGGGTTTACGCTGGGCTCAGCATTACGAATTCCTCAGTCATCAAATGGCGCAGCAGTTGGGTGGCCCAACCGAAGTTCGGGTTGAGGTTAACAAAAGCTCGCCGGTTGTCTGGCTGAAGACGTGGCTGTCACCGAATATCTGGGTTCGCGTTCCTCTGACTGAAATTCATCAGGGCGACTTCTCACCACTGTTCCGCTATACGCTTGCGATAATGCTGCTGGCGATAGGCGGCGCATGGCTGTTTATTCGTATTCAGAACCGACCCTTGGTTGACCTTGAACATGCTGCTCTGCAAGTAGGTAAGGGGATCATTCCGCCACCGCTTCGTGAATATGGCGCGTCTGAGGTGCGCTCTGTTACCCGGGCGTTCAACCATATGGCTGCTGGTGTGAAGCAACTCGCCGATGACCGCACGCTGCTAATGGCGGGTGTTAGTCACGATTTGCGTACACCACTCACTCGTATTCGTCTGGCAACAGAAATGATGAGTGAAGAAGATGGCTATCTGTCTGAATCGATTAACAAAGATATCGAAGAGTGTAATGCGATAATCGAGCAGTTCATCGATTACCTGCGTACCGGGCAAGAGATGCCGCTGGAAACTGCCGATCTCAACACCGTGTTGGGCGAAGTAGTGGCAGCGGAGAGTGGATACGAGCGAGAAATCGACACCGATCTGCAAGCCGGAGAATTGCTGGTCAACATCCACCCGTTATCCATTAAACGTGCCGCGGCCAATATGGTGGTGAACGCAGCGCGTTACGGAAATGGTTGGATTAAGGTCAGCAGTGGCGGCGAGTTAAACCGTGCCTGGTTCCAGGTGGAAGATGACGGCCCAGGGATTAAACCTGACCAGCTCAAGCATCTGTTCCAACCTTTCGTGCGTGGTGATAGTGCGCGGAGCACCAGCGGCACCGGTTTAGGGCTGGCGATTGTGCAGCGTATTATCGACAACCATAACGGCCTGTTGGATATCGGCGTTAGTGAGCGGGGCGGTTTGCGGATACGGGCTTATTTACCGTTACCGATGAACAAAACGGTCAGCCAGTTAAAAGAAAGCTGAGTGATAAATAAAAAAGCGAACCTTTGAGGTTCGCTTTTTTGTAGCTCGGGTTAGCATAGATGGTGGATGTTACTTGTGCTAATCCCCCATACAAACTCATTCGCTATTCGAAAATTAAATCTTCGGCCCTGCGCTTACAAGTGCTGCACCCGCTGGAGTGTCGGTATATTTTTCGAAGTTCTCGATAAACAACTTAGCCAGTTGCTCCGATTTTTCCTGCCACTGTTGTGGTGATGCATACGTTTTACGCGGGTCCAGAATATTGCCTTCCACGCCTGCCAGTGCTGTTGGAACAGCAAGACCAAAGATTGGTAGGGTGAACGTTTCGGTATCGTCCAGAGAACCATTGAGAATAGCGTCGATAATTGCGCGCGTGTCTTTAATGGAGATACGCTTACCTGTGCCATTCCAGCCAGTGTTAACCAGATAGGCCTGTGCACCTGCCGCCTGCATGCGTTTCACCAGCACTTCGGCATATTGCGTTGGGTGCAAAGAAAGGAATGCTGCGCCAAAGCAAGCAGAGAATGTTGGCGTCGGCTCGGTGACACCACGTTCAGTACCCGCCAGTTTGGCCGTGAAGCCTGACAGGAAGTGATACTGGGTTTGGTTGGCCGTCAGGCGCGAAACCGGTGGCAATACACCAAAAGCATCAGCAGTCAGGAAGATAACTTTCTTGGCATGCCCAGCTTTCGAAACCGGCTGAACGATGTTTTCGATGTGGTAAATCGGGTAAGAAACTCGAGTGTTCTCGGTTTTCGAACCGTCGTCAAAATCAATTGAACCATCGGCACGTACCGTTACGTTTTCCAGCAGCGCGTCACGACGAATCGCATTATAAATTTCTGGCTCTGCTTCCTGGGATAAACGAATCGTTTTTGCGTAGCAACCGCCTTCGAAGTTGAACACGCCGTCATCGTCCCATCCGTGTTCGTCATCACCAATCAGGCGGCGTTTCGGATCGGTAGAAAGCGTTGTTTTACCTGTGCCAGACAGACCAAAGAACACAGCAACATCGCCTTTTTCGCCGACGTTTGCCGAACAGTGCATTGAAGCGATGCCTTTTAGCGGCAGCAGGTAGTTCATGATTGAGAACATCCCTTTCTTCATTTCGCCGCCGTACCAGGTGCCGCCAATCAGTTGCACGCGCTCGGTAAGGTTAAACGCGATGAAGTTTTCAGAGTTCAAACCCTGCTCTTTCCATTGTGGGTTGGTGCACTTGGCGCCATTCATCACCACAAAATCTGCTTCGAAAGTTTCAAGCTCTTCTTCGGTTGGACGGATGAACATGTTCTTAACGAAATGAGCCTGCCAGGCCACTTCGGTAATAAAACGCACCGACAGACGGGTGTCTGCATTCGCACCGCAGTAAGCATCAATAATAAAGAGGCGTTTGCCAGAGAGTTGGTTAGTGACCAGACCTTTCAGATGCTGCCAGGTTTCTTCACTAAGCGGTTTATTGTCATTTTTACCTTTGCCGTTATCTGCCCACCACAGCGTGTCGCGGGTGGTGTCGTCACGGACGATGTATTTATCTTTAGGGGAACGGCCGGTAAATATGCCGGTATCTACGGCTATTGCACCGAGATTGGTTTCAATGCCGCGCTCAAAACCTTCCAGATTGGGGTTGAGTTCTTCGTGATACAGAGTGTCGTAATCGGGGTTGTAAACCACTTCACTTGCGTCATGAATTCCATAAGCCTTGAGATCTTGCGGGGTTATGCCTTTAACTCGCATTTCACTGCTCCTTAGCCAATTTGTACTGCCTGAGATTGTAGGGTTGTTTATTGGTTGTTAACCGCGACACCTATCATAGATTTGAGCATCCACTCGAATCTATATATACCCTTCGCCCTTCAAAATGCGGGGGTGTTGGCTGCTCTCATTTACCCTAATCACTTACTTGAGTAAGCTCATCGGGATTCATTCGATTGCCGCCTATCTGCATTTTGAATAGCTTGGGTATAGCGGAAAACGCTGTGAAGCGAGTCACAACGGGGTGAGAGTATGGCAGGAAATGCTAGTACGGCAGGGAAAATATTCTGAATATGTTAAAAAATAGTGCGATTAACGGACGAGGTGTGATTAAGCACTCAATTCTATGAAACGAAGATTTGCCCTTCCATAAATGGAAGGGCAAAAGACATTAATGCACTTGCGGATCTGCTGGGGATGCGTTGTTGCGGATCTCTGCAATGTCCATGGCGTTGAACACGTAGTGATTACCGCAGTAGTCACAGTTCATGTCGATTTCGCCTTCTTCTGCAATGATGCTATTCACTTCTTCATCAGGCAGAGTTCTTAGTGCATCGGCACAGCGTTCGCGTGAACAGGTACACTTAAATTCAACGTTTTGAGGATCGTAAAGTGTCACTTCTTCTTCGTGGTACAAACGCCACAGCACGTCATTAGCTGGTAGGGTCAACAACTCTTCAGCCTTGATGGTTTCAGTCAGTGCCGCCAGGTGGTTGAAATCGTCAGCCTGTGCGTCTTGCGCTGGCAGAACTTGCAACAACATGCCACCCGCTGCTGGTTTGCCTTCAACATCACCAGTGCGGATAAACAGACGCGTTGGCAACTGCTCGGAACGTAAGAAGTAATCTTCCAGACATGCCGCCAGAGTATCACCTTCAAGCCCAACAACACCCTGGTAACGCTCTCCTTGAGCCGGGGTGATAGTAATGACCAGATAGCCATTGCCAACCAACGTTTTTAGATCCGCATCGGCAGGGATATCACCTTTAAAACGCGCAACACCACGCATTTGCTGGTTATTGTTGCCGTTAATCACTGCGAGGGTCATAGGACCATCACCCTGCAATTGCACAGTGATATCACCATCAAACTTCAGCGTTGCAGTCAGTAGACTGGTTGCGACCAGCAATTCACCAAGAATGGTTTTTACCGGGGCTGGGTAATCATGGTTTTGCATGATTTGCTGCCAGGTGTCGGAAACCGTTACCAGTTCACCGCGAACGGCAAAGTTTTCAAACAGGTAACGATGTAGTTGGTCGTGTTGGGTCATAATTTTCTCTCATTCGGATGACATCTTTTATTCGTTGCCACCGTGTTTAAATTTCATCAAATCACGACGCTCTTTTTTATCCGGGCGTCGGTCGGGGTGGGGCATGGTCAGCGCGTTCATTTTGCGTGCCAGCGCTACTTTTTCCCGCTTAGTGATACTTTCCGCTGTCTCTTCATAAAGCTGCGAGGCATCGGTGGCCGGGCGGCGCTGTTCAGTTAGCGCCAGCACTTTAACGGTTTTCTCGTCATTGCCCTGGCGTAGCGTCAACATGGCATTCAGCTCAACGATTTTACTCGGTTTGCTGCGTTGCCCGTTGTAATGCACCTTACCGCCTTCAACCATTTCCCGAGCAATAGCTCGCGTTTTATAAAAACGTGCAGCCCACAGCCATTTGTCGAGACGCACACCTTCAGACGATTTTTCTTTCATCACGACTCCTTAGATATCAACTTCGGGAGTAGTCGGCGATAGTCGTTCAATGCCGGATGATGTTGGTAAGTTTTGTCAGCCTGGCCAGAATCGGGATTGGTCACGCCCAGGCAATAACGAATACCAAACTTCGCGGCAGAGTCCAGAATAGCTTCGCTATCGTCAATAAATAGCGTTCTGGCGGGTTCCAGCCCGGTATGCTCGGCAACGGCTTGCCACAACCGCTGATCTTCTTTCGGATAACCAAATGTGTGGGTGGAAAGCAATAAATCAAGGTGTTGGCCTAAACCGGTATGTTCAAGTTTGATGGCCAGATTATGTGGATGGGCATTCGTCAGTAAGATACGCCGCTTGCCGCAGTCTTTCAGGGCATTAAGGAACGGGACGGTATCTTCACGCAGCACGGCATTTGGCCCTTGCGTGGTGGTCATTGCACAAATATCCAACCCCAGACGCTCGCTCCAGTAATCCAGACAGTACCAGTTTAGCGTATGTTGCACGGCGTGATATTCGCGGGCAATCAACTGATGGGCTTCATCCAGTGGAATGTTTCTTTGCTCACTGACTGTTTCTGGCACCAATTTTTGCCAGAAGTGGCTATCGAACGCGAGATCCAGCAATGTGCCGTCCATATCGAGCAATACGGTATCGACATCCTGCCAGGCAATATCAATATGCATAGGTTCGGACCTGATTAGAGGAGACTGCGCGACAGGTTAGCACAACCTGCCGCGTGACGTTTAGAACAGCGGGCGTACAGCGGAGATCGTGGTTAACGATGGATTTATACAGTTATCGTAGTACTGCTGGATTTGCGCCAGGCGATTGCGGCTGCGGCGGTAGCGGCGAATCGCCAGCACGCCGTTAATGAGCAGACAGGCAATCATGCCGATAAGCAACAGTGTAGTACTGATGTAGCGCCACAGGCTGCTGCTATCCGGGATTTTATGCAGGGTGATGTGCTGCGTACCGTTTGCATCCTGATAGATGCCGGTAATAATTCCCTCGGCACTAAACGGCGTTTTAAGCAGCATATCGGCTAGACGCTGGAATTCACTCCACTGCTCCTGGGCCGGAATGTCATACAACGGAACCGGTGGCAAAGGCTGGTCTACGAGATCACTTCCTTCATCGCTAATAATCACATACCCAGCAGGAGCAGGACTGTTCAGAGACTGTGCGGCACGTGCTGTTTCACGAATAAAGAATGGCGCTGTCGAGGTGGTGACCAGGTTATCTAGTGACTCGGCACTGACCGGTCGCAGCAGAACATTTACGCCTGTAAGTTTTCCTGAATCTGCCTTTTTGGTCAGCGTATCCCAATCCTTGGTATTACCCAGATTGACTAGCGCATTTTTCAGGCGAACACATTCATCTTCTGCGGTACATAGCGCCTGCGTTTTCAGCACAATACCGGCGAAATCATCCAACAACACCATGCCTGATTTTTGAATAGCACTACGTAGCTGCGGGTTTACTTTCGAATCGTCACTGGTTTGCGGATGAATTTGCCCACTCACCGCCTGAGTCAGTGCTGTGGCTTTATCCATGATATCGGATTCAGGCAACGGCAACGCCTGCGCGTTATTCCAGATGATTTGCGAACAGTCGAAGGGGGTAAACGGATAAGATTGTCGATTGGTATAATTACTAGGCGTGTGGATATTGCACATGCCAGTACCGTTTACTTTCAGCGTATCACCAACACGGAGTGTCGTTTTATCGAGGTCTGCTACGGTGGTTGCTTCGATAGTTTGCGCGCCTTTTAGCTTGGAGATACTCAGTTTTAAAGGCATCTCCAGCGGCACCCAAATTGTCAGCATGATCAAAACGGCCAGGCTTCCAATGGCAATCACCAGATTGCGAACCCAATGCTGAATAGGGAAGTTGCGTACTTCGTCATGCAGTGACAGGAATCGACCCTGGCGAATCACATGCCTGTCGAGATAAATATCAATATCGGTTTTTTGCCCAAGGTCCTGAGCAACATATGGTTGCCAGTGCGCAGGGTAGATCAGGTCAATTATCCCCAAAGAGATATTGTTAATCTGATCCTGATTCGATTCCCCAAAAAGCCCCCAGCGCTTAGGTGTACCGCGTAAACAGTGGACCTCACGTAGAGCATTTTTTGCCGGAGGAGCAAACAGGCCCCAAAGGCTCGCAGCCAGTAGCATAAATGCACCACCGACTAGCCATGGCAACACAACTGCAGGCGTAACCAGGCACAAAAACAGCATTACAAAGGCGACACAAATAAGAATGGCTTCGCGTAACCCATCGGGACGGCTCAGTGCATACTCTTCAGGTGTTTCCTGGCGGATATTGAGCAGCTCAATTTGTTCGCTTTCTTCGCCACGAATAGATGCCTGACTATGGGGCGTTTGTTCCAGTGCAAAACCACGATTTTCGCTGCTGTAGTCGATAAGCGTGTGCCCGTTAAGGGAGATAACCAACGGCATGGTTTCAGTACGAATCAACTCAACGTAGTTATCGTTACTAATGTACTGTTCCCAGAATGGTGGAAGATGCACCTCTACTGAATCAAGGTAATAGCGCCACTTATTCGGGTCGTCAGTTGATAAGCCATAGCGGGTGATGGAGCGTGTGAGAGCAAGTGCTGTGTTGCTCAGGGAATTTAATACTAGTTTTGTCGGTGCAGCACTGGCACCTGAAGGCCCCACGATATCCTGCGTGCGGTCTAATGATTCAATATAGTTTTCAACGGCATTGCGTTCGTCTGTGGTCAACTTGCGTGAAGTTGCACCGCTAAACGATGGGGCTTGTGAAGCACGAGCGCGTAAGCGCAGGCTGCGCCAGATAAGCCATCCCGCAATTAAGATGCAGGCCAGCATAGCAGCTAAAAGAAGTAATAAGGTGCTCATGCCTTCCCCATCAAACACTCGTTTTCTTATTAAAACGCAGCAAGTTGCACCCTTTATAGCATTTGGGTGTAAAAAACGTTATCGGCAGGTACGGCCTCAATCTTGAGGCATTTTTGTATGTATAGCCTGCTGTAACATAATGTTAGCAAAGCGACTTTACGAGAAATATCAGCAAATTCCTATTTCATTTGTCGTCTATTGACACGTGGCACAGGTCTTGAAAAATCACCTAAAGTTGCAAAAATGTAAATAATAACTAATGTCCGTTGCGTGAGATATGTGGCATAACGCACAATGGAGCACCTGCATTTACTGTTAGCCCAGCAACGATGAGCAAACCATTACAAAAACCGACCATTTTACATGTTGAAACCGTGGCTCGTTCACGGCTGTTTAATGTCGAAACGGTGGACCTGGAGTTCAGCAACGGTGTGCGCCGAGTCTATGAGCGTATGCGCCCATCTGCCCGCGAAGCTGTAATGATAGTCCCTATCGTTGATAACCATTTGATTTTGATTCGCGAATACGCCGTTGGTACGGAATCATATGAACTTGGCTTCTCTAAAGGGTTAATTGACCCGGGCGAGACTGTCTTTGAAGCAGCGAACCGCGAGTTGAAAGAAGAGGTTGGCTTCGGAGCTAATCAGCTGACATTCTTGAAGAAATTGACAATGGCACCGTCCTATTTCTCCAGCAAAATGAACATCGTGATTGCTGAGAATCTCTATCCAGAATCTCTGGAAGGTGATGAGCCAGAAGAACTACCGCAAGTGCTTTGGCCGATAGAGTCAATGCTTGATCTGCTAAATGAGGAAGATTTTAGCGAAGCGCGAAATGTGAGTGCGCTTTTCCTCGTGCGTGAATGGTTGAAAGAGCAGGGGCGTTTGTAACTTTTTCTCTTAAAGCCCGTTTCAAGGTGAAACGGGCTTTAACACTACCTAGAACAGCTCGTGGGTCTCGCCGTTATCAATTATCGTAGTCCCTACTTCATGCACAGCCTGCTGCGTCGGTTGGGTGCCTTCAATAAAGAATTCAGGACGGCTATTCCCGCCATTAGCAAGTTGCCCGGTGCTGCGATCGATATTGACCGTAACAATGCCTGGTGGCGGCGTTAACGGCTCTTCCGGAACACCTTCCAGTGCGGCTTTCATAAACTCATCCCAGGCTGGTTGAGCACTCTTCGCCCCACCTTCATAACCTGAAATTTGGTCCTTAATCGCCCCTGATGCTGATGTACGTCCAAGGTCGCGACGATGATCATCAAAGCCAATCCAGACAGATGTCACCACGCCCGGTCCGTAGCCTGAGAACCATGCATCTTTCGAACTGTTTGTCGTACCGGTTTTGCCGCCGATATCATTGCGTTTCAAATCACGCCCTGCTCGCCAGCCAGTACCTTGCCAGCCTGGTTCGCCAAAGATGTTTGAGTTCAACGCACTCTTAATCAGGAACGCCAGTGGGGTGTTGATAACATGTGGCGCGTATTCAGGCGGACTGCTCTGTGCAACTAACTCCGTATTCGCTTGTTCAAGCTTCGGCATTGGAACGCTAACGTTCTGTTTTTCCTCAGACTGTGCGACGTCTTCGACATTCTGATTTTCCAGCACGTTAGACTTTTGCGTTTCACCGTAAATCACCGGGATATCACAATCCGGGCAAGCCACTTTCGGTTTCGCTTCAAAGATTGTCCCACCGATTTCATTCTCAATTTTAGAGATGTAATACGGGTCAACCAGGAAGCCACCGTTAGCCATCACCGAGTAACCGCGCGCAACTTGCATTGGTGTGAAGGATGCCGAGCCTAACGCCAGCGATTCGGTATGCACGATGTTTTGCGCAGGGAAGCCAAAGCGTTGCAGATATTCAGCCGCATAATCCACGCCCATCGCGCGCATTGCACGTACCATTACCACGTTTTTCGACTGACCAAGACCCTGACGCAATCTTATTGGTCCGGAATATTCTGGTGGAGAGTTTTTCGGGCGCCAATCGGAACCCGCACCAGCATCCCAGCGCGAAATTGGCACATCATTGAGCACGCTTGCCAGCGTCAAACCTTTGTCCATTGCCGCTGTGTAGAGGAATGGTTTGATGTTGGAGCCAACCTGACGTAATGCCTGCGTTGCGCGGTTGAACTTGCTCTGATTGAAATCAAAGCCACCGACCAGGGCGACTACAGCACCATCATGTGGGTTGATGGAAACCAGGGCGGAGTTCACATCAGGGATTTGTCCAAGCCACCAATTATCATCGACTTTTCGCACCCAGATTTGCTGCCCGGCCTGTACTACATCGGTCACTTTTCGTGGCGTTGGGCCCTGAGCAGTATCTGAACGATAAGGACGCGCCCAGCGCATGCCGTCCATGTTGATGGAAACGGCGCTGCTATCCGCCAACAATGCGGTAGCTTCATTCGGTGATGCTTGCGTAATCACAGCAGGGAAAAGTGGGCCGTAGACCGGTAGATTCTTTAACGAATCGACAATCTTCGTTTTGTCCCACGGTGTTTCACCTACTTTCCACAGCACGTTTGATGGGCCGCGATAGCCGTGGCGCATATCATAGGCCATAACGTTGTTACGTACGGCTTGTTGCGCGGCTTGCTGAGTTTTGCGAGTGATGGTGGTGTAAACCTTATAACCATCTTCGTAGGCCTTCTCACCATACTTAGCAACCATGTCCTGGCGGACTAATTCAGACAAGTAAGGTGAGGAGAACGCGATTTCCGGTGCGTGGTAATTCGCATCGATTGGTTGATTTCGCGCTTCATCGTATTGCGCCTGAGTGATGTAGTTCTCACTCAACATACGCGATAACACCACATTACGGCGGGAAGTTGCGCGATCAAGCGAGTACAGCGGGTTAAAGGTTGACGGTGCCTTTGGCAAACCGGCAATGACCGCTATTTCACTCAGGCTTAACTCATCAACTGACTTCCCAAAATAGACTTGTGCTGCAGCACCCACGCCATAAGCGCGGTAACCGAGATAAATCTTGTTGAGGTAAAGTTCGAGGATTTCGTCTTTGGTCAACAATTGCTCAATACGAATTGCCAGGAACACTTCTTTTATCTTACGCGTCAGCGTGCGTTCAGGACTTAAGAAGAAGTTACGTGCCAACTGTTGGGTGATAGTACTTGCGCCCTGCGATGCATGACCAGAAAACAGTGCCACGCTGGCGGCACGGAATATCCCAACCGGATCAACACCATGGTGTTCGTAAAATCGGCTGTCTTCCGTCGCAATAAACGCTTTCACCATCACTGGCGGAATTTGATCGAGCGTTACCGGAATACGGCGCTTCTCACCATATTGCGCGATTAACTCGCCATCAGCCGTATAAACCTGCATTGGAATTTGCAGTCGCACGTCTTTCAGCGTGGCGACATCAGGCAACTGCGGCTCAATAAATTTGTAGAGCCCGAAGATCGAGCCTGCTCCCAGCAGAATGCAACAGACTGCAAGGATTAATAAATACTTTACGAACTTCACCTTAAATTTCCCATTACGTTTCCATTGGGCAGTTTATAAACAACCGCGCGGTAGTATAAAGGCAAGCCAGTGGCATTGGTATGGCATTTTCCGTAACCGGCGATAAGGAGATCGTAAACATGGTATTCACAACCTGGCAAATTGGCATGGATATTCAACACGAAAGCATTCGGGTTGTGGCTGTTCAGCGCCAACGGCAAGGGTGGCAACTTCGGCATTGGTGGCAATTGCCATTGCCTGAAGGCACCTTTAGCGACGGGCTAATAATGAATACTGAAGCGCTGACTAAAGCACTGGTGGAGTGGCGAAAAGAGTTACCGCTACGTCACCAGATACGCATCTCTTTTCCTGGGTCACGGACATTACAACGCCCGGTCCCGGCACCCGATAAACGTTTGTCTGAACCCGCAAGAGAAGCTTATATCGCCTCAGCAACTGCCCGCCAGTTGCAGATGACATCGGCTCAATTGTGTTGGGATTATTTACCGTCACAAGATGTTGCTGATCCACATTTGATAGTAGCTGCGCGCCAGACAGATGTCGCTGCGTTGCTCAAAAGTCTGGCCGCGATAAGGCTATATCCGGCGACAGTAACCCCTGGAGCCAGCGCATTGCCGGCACTCGTTTCTCCGTGTCGGCTGGAGAAATGTCAGTACCTGGTTCATCAAGAACAGGGCCATTGGTTATGGTCTTCTAATGAGCCTGTGCCACGTTGGGGATGGAGTGATACCAATGCAATACCAACAATTTTCGACTTGTGTCAGCAATTAAAAACCGAGCCTGAGTTGGTTGCATTGAGCCAGGTGCAATCTTCACCAGTTCCGGCGAATATTTTATCTTTGGATGCCTGGCGAGCGTTTTACCGTTTGCAGCCTCCATTACCTCGTAATGGCTCTGAATTTACGGTCGCGATAGCGCTGGCGATAGGTAGGGTATTCAGCTAATGCGCCTGATTAATTTACTACCGTGGCGCCAGATACAGCGCCAGCAACGTGTACGCCGCTGGAGCCTGTTATTCAGCCTGGTTTTGGTGCTTGTGCCGTTGCTTGTAATGGGAGGGCGGCAGTTTGCCATATGGGAAATTCACCAACAGCAGGCACGAAAAGATTACCTGACAAGTATGCAATCTGCATTGCAGCATCTCTATCAACAGCGGTTGGTTCTGCAGAAGCAGAACCAAGAAATACTGCGCTTGCAGCGCATTCGTGAAGCGCAGCAAAAAGCTATCCGGATATGGGAAAAACGTTTGATCCGTATCGCTAGCATTATGCCAGATGGGGCCTGGCTGTCTTCCTTAACAATGCAAAAAGGGCAATTGATAGTAAAGGGCCGCACCAACCTTCTTGACGATTTACAGGGGCTGGAAAAGGAGCTTGCTCATCTTGAAGGTATTTCTACAGTTCGGACAGGTGCGGTCCAGCACGAAGCCCAGGGCGGCTTTGGTTTTGTTTTCACCTTAACGATATCTGAGGTGGCAAATGCCCTGGTTAATTGAACGCTGGCTGAGTGGCCCAGGCTGGAGGCGTGTGGCGATATTTGCTGCCGTAACGGGCTTAGTCACAGTTGCTGCCTGGATGAGTTTTATACGGCCACATCATTCTCATTTTTCTCAGTTAGAAGCAGACAGCAAGCAGACAACTCAACGCATTGCTGAGTTGCAACGCAAAATCCTTCAAGTTTCACCTTCTGAATTGCACGTGCGTTTATCTAATTTACGGGCATTTTCCATAGCGGAGTTCGTTGGGGAATCAAGGGGCAAGTTGCTGAAATGGCAGCCTGAAAATAAGGAGGGAACACTGGAAATTCTTTTGCCATGGGAGGAGCTACCGAGTTTATTTATCAGGCTTGCAGAATATCGAGTGGTATCGGGGCACTCTTTCACCATTACTGCACAAGGTGGCTTGCTCAAGCTTATGATGAAAATGGAGTTTTCCGATGAATCGTAGCATTTTTTGGGTAGGATTGATGGTCATTCCAACTGTGAGTGCTATGCCTCCAAACCCCTTTCAGCAGCATATTTCTCCTTGTGAAAAACTGACCGAGCAGTTGGCGGCCTGGGTATTACAGGGAGTAATCAGTTCGCCCACTGCGAGTACTGCGTTGATGCTCAGTCCACAAGGTATCGGGCAGCGAATCAAAGTAGATAAAGAGCTCTTTCCCGATGTACGCATTGAAAATGTCGGGGTGGGGTATGTGGTGGCGAGGGTTAATCCTGCCTGCAAACCCTCTTCTTATCGTTGGGACATAAAAGGAAAAACATATGCCATGGATGCGGGTATTTCTTCTGGTGTTGGCTCTGCCTCTCTCCTGCCAGGCAGGTAAAGGCATATCTCTGGTCTTGGACAATGCGCCGGTAACCCAGGTTTTACAGGCATTAGCTGAAAACCAAAACGTTAACCTTATGGTTGCTCCAGGGGTGGATGGAGTACTTTCGCTTAACTTGATTGATGTGCCGTGGAAACAAGCATTTGAATTGGTATTGAATAGTGCGGAGCTTAGCCAGCAGCGGGAAGGTAATGTAATACAGATTTTTCCGAAGGCTCGCTTACGTGAGCAACAAGCGCAAGCGGTGGAGCAGCGAAAACAACAGGCACTTGATCAACCTATGTTCTACCAGGTCTTTACTCCTCATCATGCCGATGTTGAAGATTTATCGACATCACTAAAATCTGGTGGAAATAAGTTGTTGAGTGCTCAGGGTAATATCACGGCTGACAAACGCACTAACCGGCTGATTGTGCGAGATAACAAGGCAGTGCTCAAACAGATTGCTGACTGGGTGAAAGAAATGGATTTGCCAATTGGGCAAGTGGAAATTTCAGCCCATATTGTCACTATCAACCAGGATAAGTTACGTGAGCTTGGCGTGAAGTGGTCAACTGCCGAACAAAAAGGGGAAAGTAAGCTTCATCAGACCACAGGCTTTTCAGCCGATCTTTCTGTCAATAACGCTACCACAAAGGTTGGTTTTAACATCGCTCGAATAGATGGACGACTGCTGGAGCTTGAATTGTCTGCTCTGGAACAACAGCAACAGCTTGAAATCATTGCCAGCCCGCGCCTGATGGCGGCACATCAACAGCCTGCCAGCATCAAGCAAGGTACGGAGATCCCTTATCAGGTATCCAGTGGCGAGAGCGGGGCAACTGCAATAGAGTTTAAAGAAGCTGTTCTGGGGATGGAAGTGACGCCAACTATTCAGTCAGATGGCAATATTCGTCTAAAATTGCGCATTAGCCAAAATATGCCTGGCCGTAGCATTCAACAATCTGATGGTGAAGTTTTGGCCATAGACAAGCAAGAAATTGAAACTGTTGTTGCGGTGAAAAATGGCGAAACCCTTGCCCTTGGCGGGATCTTCCAGCAACACAACACTGACAGCAGCGACAGCGTCCCTTTGCTTGGCTCAATACCTATTGTGGGCAGCCTGTTTCGCCATGATGCAAAAAATCATCAACGCCGTGAATTAGTGGTATTTATTACCCCTCGACTTATCCCTGTTTCGTAGCGTTTTCTTTCCTCATCGTGCAGTTTTTCTTTGAAACGTTGCCCAGGTGTTTGACGGCAGAGAGGAATTAGCTTACAAGGTGTACCGTTTCGAGAGGCTGGTTGCTCAAGTCTTGTGACAGATAACCCCGATTCATGCATTTTCTTCTTCATAAGAAGGCTGGGGAATATAATCGGTTGCCAAACCACCTTGAGTATTGAGATAATTTTCAGTCTGACTCTCGCACTATCGCTTATGAGGTTTCAGTTCATGTCCCGCTGCACCTGGTTGTAACAGGGCGGGTTTATCATCAACGAATTGTCTTAGTAGTACCGAAAAAATGGCAGAGAAACGCAATATCTTTCTGGTTGGGCCTATGGGTGCCGGCAAAAGCACTATTGGGCGTCAGTTAGCTCAGCAACTCAATATGGAATTTTTCGATTCTGATCAAGAGATTGAGAAACGTACCGGAGCTGATGTGGGCTGGGTATTCGACGTTGAAGGCGAAGACGGCTTCCGCGATCGCGAAGAAAAAATCATCAACGAACTCACTGAAAAACAGGGCATTGTGCTGGCAACTGGCGGCGGTTCTGTAAAATCTCGTGAGACCCGTAACCGTCTCTCAGCCCGTGGAGTTGTGGTGTATCTTGAAACCACAATTGAAAAACAGCTTGCTCGTACGCAGCGTGATAAAAAACGCCCACTACTGCAAGTTGAGACTCCGCCGCGTGAAGTTCTTGAAGCCTTAGCTCAGGAACGCAATCCTCTTTATGAAGAGATTGCTGATGTGACGATTCGCACTGACGACCAAAGTGCCAAAGTGGTTGCTAACCAGATTATTAATATGTTGGAAAGCAACTGATTCTGGCTTAATCGAAAAAAACGCCTGCGGGCTAAGCAACATCAAGGTGGACTTCGCGTTATGGAGAGGTTAACAGTCACTCTCGGGGAACGTAGTTACCCTATCACCATTGCTGCTGGGTTATTTAGTGACTCGGCATCTTTTGGGCCGCTGAAGGCTGGCGACCAAACGATGCTGGTGACCAATGAAACCCTGGCGCCGCTCTACCTGGATAAGGTGCGTGGCGTGCTGGAGCAAGCGGGCGTTAAAGTCGATTCCGTCATCCTTCCGGATGGCGAACAATTTAAGAGTCTCGCTGTATTAGACACTGTCTTTACTGCGTTACTTGAAAAGCCACATGGTCGTGACACGACACTCATTGCCTTGGGCGGTGGTGTCGTCGGTGACCTGACTGGCTTTGCCGCAGCGAGTTATCAACGCGGCGTGCGCTTTATTCAAGTTCCAACCACTTTGCTTTCGCAAGTGGACTCTTCTGTTGGCGGTAAAACAGCCGTTAACCACCCCCTAGGTAAAAATATGATTGGCGCGTTCTACCAACCTGCTTCGGTAGTGGTGGATCTCGACTGTCTGAATACTTTACCTGCTCGGGAGTTGGCATCTGGTCTGGCAGAAGTCATTAAGTACGGAATTATTCTCGACGGCGATTTCTTTAACTGGCTTGAAGAAAACCTGGATGCATTGCTTGCGCTGGATGGTAAAGCAATGGCCTGGTGTATTCGTCGTTGTTGTGAGCTGAAAGCAGAAGTTGTTGCCGCTGACGAGCGCGAAAGTGGCTTACGTGCTTTACTGAATTTGGGCCACACCTTTGGTCACGCTATAGAAGCAGAAATGGGCTATGGCAATTGGCTACACGGTGAAGCTGTTTCCGCAGGTATGGTTATGGCGGCACGAACAGCTCAGCGTTTAGGGAACTTCAGTGAGGCAGATGTGCAGCGCATTATTAAATTGCTGCAACGTGCCGGGCTGCCAGTTACTGGGCCGAAAGAAATGTCTGCTGCTGCGTATATGCCCCACATGATGCGTGACAAAAAAGTTTTGGCTGGTGAGCTGCGCTTAGTGCTGCCGCTGGCAATCGGGAAGAGTGAAATGCGTGGCGGAGTTCCACACGATATCGTTTTGTCCGCCATTGCTGATTGTCAGCAGGCTTAATTATTAGAAATTTCGGTCGCTGAAGTCAGGCGATTTTTAACTTCAGGTTATGTGCTGAGTTTGAATTGCTGGCACAAGCCTTTGAGTGGGGTGTTAAATGGATGAATTTAAACCGGAAGACGAACTGAAACCCGATCCTAGCGATCGTCGTTCAGGCCGTAGCCGCAAAGCTGATGAGCGCGAAAATGAGCCGCAAATCAATGTCGATGATGTTGAGTTAGACTCTGATGAGCCTCGTCCAGCGCGTACCCGTCGTGCTCGTGATGAAGAAGAGTATGAAAACGACGACTCCCTGCAAGTTGACGCAGAAGAACGTCGCCCGGCACGTACCCGCAAAAAATCCGCTAAACAGAAAGTCCCGGTTTCCCGCCAGCACCTGATGATGGGCATTGGTATTCTTGTCCTGTTGCTGCTAATCATCGGAATTGGTTCGGCCCTGAAAGCCCCTTCTACTGATACTGAAACAGCGAATAAGAATCCGAACGCTGAAAAGAATATCGATTTGTCCGGCTCTGCTGCTGACCAGGCTAATGGCGCGCAACCGCAGCCAGGTGACACATCTGCTGCTAATCAGACCGAAACCGCAGGTAACCCGCAAGAAGTGACTCTTCCTGCAATTTCTTCAACGCCGTCTGATGCGCAAACTCAACCTGCGCCACAGGGCCAACAGCGTGTTGAAGTTCCGGGCGATCTGAATAATGCACTGACTCAACAGTCCGGCCAGATTGACAATGCAGTTACCAGCTCAACGCTGCCAACAGCACCGGCGACTGTCGCGGCAGTTGCAGGCAGCAATGGTTCAACAACGGCACCACGTCCGGTCGCGAAAGCAGAGCCAGTGAAACCTGCAGCGCCACGTCAGGAACGCAAAACGGCTGTCATTGAACCGCAACACAAAGCTCAACCAGCGAAGCAACAGCCTGCCGTGAAAAGCACAGTAACAGAGCCAAAACCTGTTGCTACAGCTAAACGCAGCGAACCTGTCACAGCGCCAGCACAGACTGCACCAGCTAAAGCGCCTGTCACTGCCGCAGCTCCGCAGCAAACTACAGCTGCACCGCAAGCAACAGCAACAACATCTGCACCAAAAGCGACAGCAGCACCGGTTACAGCTGCAACTGGCGCTGTCGCGGGTGATGCAGGCGCAATCAAAGGTGCGCCGGGTAGCCATTACACCCTGCAGCTTAGCTCTTCTTCAAACTCAGCAAACCTGAATGCATGGGCGAAGAAAGAGAATCTGCAGCACTATATGGTTTACCAGACTGTGCGAAATGGTCAGCCGTGGTATGTGTTGGTTAGCGGTATCTATGCCAACAAAGATGAGGCAAAACGTGCCGTTGCGACATTGCCAGCTGATGTGCAAGCCAAGAACCCATGGGCAAAACCTATCCATCAGGTTCAGTCTGATCTGAAGTGATGAACAAGCGCAGCCGCTGTTGGAACCTTTCCACAGCAGGAAAAGGTGTAAATAGTTAGGCAGCATGAAAAAAAATCGCGCTTTTCTGAAATGGGCGGGGGGAAATACCCCCTGCTCGAAGACATTAAAAAGTATCTGCCGAAAGGTGATTGTCTGATTGAGCCGTTCGTCGGCGCCGGCTCAGTCTTTCTGAATACTGATTACTCTCGTTATATCCTCGCAGATATTAACAGCGATCTGATTAACCTCTATAACATCGTCAAAACCCGTACGGATGAGTACGTTCAGGAGTCCCGTAAACTCTTTACTGCCGAGCAAAACGATGAGCAGGCGTTCTATCTCAATCGTACCGAATTTAACCAGTGCAAAGATGAGTTTCGTCGTGCATTGCTGTTTTTATATCTGAACCGCCATTGTTACAACGGCCTGTGTCGTTATAACCTACGTGGTGAATTCAATGTCCCGTTTGGCCGTTACATCAAACCCTACTTCCCTGAAGAAGAGTTGTATCATTTTGCCGAACGAGCGCAGAACGCCACATTCTTATGTCAGTCGTATGATGTCAGCATGGCGGATGTCAGTGCAGGGTCTGTTGTCTATTGCGATCCTCCCTACGCGCCTTTGTCGGCAACGGCTAATTTTACGGCGTATCACACCGATAGCTTTAACGCTGTGCAGCAGCAACATCTCGCGCAGTTAGCTGAAAACTTGCAAGGAAATCGCATTCCGGTGCTGATTTCTAACCATGATACGGAACTCACCCGGTTGTGGTATCACCAGGCCAAACTGCATGTCGTGCAGGTGCGTCGCAGCATTAGCCGGAATGGTGGAGCACGTAACAAGGTGGACGAACTGCTGGCGCTGTATAAAGTCAGTGCCTAAGACGTTTCGTCCGCAGTCTTTTTTGATTTGCTATTGGAGAAGCGGATGAAACAGTTTTTGATTGCCCCCTCAATCCTCTCAGCCGATTTTGCCCGCTTGGGTGAAGACACGGCTGCAGTGCTGGCTGCTGGTGCGGATGTCGTCCATTTCGATGTTATGGATAACCATTACGTTCCTAACCTCACTATTGGTCCGATGGTGTTAAAAGCCCTGCGTGACTACGGTATTACTGCCCCTATTGATGTGCATCTGATGGTGAAGCCCGTTGACCGTATCATTCCGGATTTCGCCGCGGCTGGCGCCAACATCATTACCTTCCACCCGGAAGCGTCAGAGCATGTTGACCGTTCCCTGCAACTGATCAAAGAGCACGGTTGCAAAGCAGGCCTGGTGTTTAACCCAGCGACATCGTTGAGTTGGCTTGATCACGTCATGGATAAACTCGATGTGATTTTGCTGATGTCCGTTAACCCAGGTTTTGGCGGCCAATCATTTATTCCACATACGCTGGAAAAACTGCGTCAGGTGCGTGAGCGCATTGACGCTTCTGGCTATGATATTCGTCTGGAAGTAGACGGTGGCGTGAAAGTCGACAATATCGCTGAAATTGCTGCGGCAGGTGCTGATATGTTTGTTGCCGGTTCGGCAATTTTCAATCAGCCAGACTACAAAGCCGTTATTGAACGTATGCGTAGTGAGTTAGCAAAGGTAAGTCATGGATAAGTTAAGTAAAATTCGCGGTATCGCCTTTGATTTAGACGGTACTCTGGTCGACACAGCATTGGGTCTGACGCAGGCAATGGACCAGGCGCTGTATGCACTGGAGTTGCCGACGGCGGGTGAAGACAATGTGGAAAAGTGGATCGGTAACGGTGCAGATGTGCTGGTTAAGCGTGCACTGACCTGGGCGCTGAAAGGTGAAGAGCCTGAAGCTGACCGATGCAGCATCGCTCGTAAATTGTTTGATGCCTACTATGCGCAAACAGCAGAAGAGGGCAGCTTCCTGTTCCCGGAAGTCGCTAATACGTTAGCTGTTTTGGCCGAAAAAGGCTTGCCGATGGGGCTGGTAACTAACAAGCCAACACCGTTTGTGTTACCGATGCTGGAAAGATTGGGCATTGCGCAATATTTCAAAGTCATTATTGGTGGCGATGATGTGGAAAACAAAAAACCGCATCCCGAAGCGCTGCATAAAGTGATGGAAGAGTTGAATCTTAGCGCGGAAGAACTGCTTTTTGTGGGCGACTCCCGCAACGATATTCTCGCGGCTCAAGCGGCTGGATGCTATTCCATTGGCCTGACTTACGGTTATAACTATGGTGAGTCCATCGAGTTGAGCAAACCCGATTACGTGTTTGACCATTTCAACGATTTACTGCCCGCGTTAGGGCTCTCTAACAAAGAACATCAGGAATAAGAACATGAGTAAGCCCATCGTCTTTAGTGGCGCACAGCCATCAGGTGAATTGACCATTGGTAACTACATGGGTGCGCTGCGTCAGTGGGTCAACATGCAAGATGATTACCACTGCATTTACTGCATCGTTGATCTGCACGCGATTACTGCGCGTCAGGATGCAACGCAATTGCGCAGCCGCACTCTCGACACGCTGGCACTGTATCTAGCTTGTGGTATCGACCCTGCTAAAAGCACCATCTTTGTACAGTCTCACGTGCCAGAACATGCACAGCTGGGCTGGGCACTAAACTGCTACACCTATTTTGGTGAGCTGAGCCGTATGACTCAGTTTAAAGATAAGTCTTCTCGTTATTCTGAGAACATCAATGCTGGCCTGTTTGACTACCCGGTATTGATGGCAGCAGATATTTTGCTGTACCAGACCAATTTGGTGCCGGTTGGTGACGATCAGAAACAACACCTGGAGCTGAGTCGTGATATCGCAGCACGTTTCAATGCGCTGTATGGCGACGTGTTTAAAGTGCCAGAACCGTTTATCCCGAAATCAGGCGCGCGCGTGATGTCTCTGCTTGAGCCGACCAAGAAAATGTCTAAATCAGATGATAACCGTAATAACGTTATCGGCCTGTTGGAAGACCCGAAATCGGTCGTGAAGAAAATCAAACGCGCGGTAACTGACTCTGACGAGCCACCTGTTGTGCGTTACGATCCGGTGAATAAAGCAGGGGTTTCCAATATGTTGGATATTCTTTCTGCGGTTACTGGTAAGCCTATCCCTGAACTTGAGCAGCAGTTCGAAGGCAAAATGTATGGCCACCTGAAAGGTGAAGTTGCTGATGCCGTATCTGGTATGTTGACTGAATTGCAGGAGCGTTATCACAATTTCCGTAACGATGAAGCTTATCTGCAGCAGGTGATGAAAGAGGGTGCTGAAAAAGCGCGTTCACACGCCAGCGTTACACTGAAGAAAGTCTATGAAGTGATTGGGTTTGTCGCACAGCCTTAATGACTTATGGCTCGTATACTCTCTTAATGGGGAGAATATCGTAGCTGTCTAATAATAAAAAACCGCCCTCTTAAATCCGGGCGGTTTTTTAATTTTTACTTCTGAACTATTATTGTGGAGTTGCTGGACCACAGCCACCAATGATTTTAGAAATAGAAATTGCTGGGTGCAGCAGATAATCATAACCACAAGATTTATCTTTGTTCTCAATGTGGCCTGTACAACCAGACAACAGAGCCAGGACAGCCAGTGCAGAAGCAGCTTTTACGAACTTGTTCATTGATATTCCCTATCATTAATTATTTGTATACCCGTCATCCTTCAAGCTGCATATGCGTTGGCTGCGTTTATTCACCCGAATCACTTACCAGAGTGAGCTTATCGGAATTCGCGCACTTGCCGCTTTTGTGCAGCTCGAATTATTTGGGGTATATGTAATGACCTTTCAAAAAGGTGGTTAATTATAGGGTTTACTAATGGTATTACTAAGTCTGAAATCAGACACGTTATTGTATGAAATAAATATTGCTTATGATGATTGGTAAAGTAATTAAATGCTTGTAAACAAAAAAGGCTTGCCGAGAATACTCGGGCAAGCCTTTTTGTTATCTTAAATAAGAATTAATGATTCGAGAACCAGTTTAACTTATCGCGCAATGCAACGACTCGGCCGACAATAATTAATGCCGGGCTTTCAACCTGCGTCGATAATTTACCAAGCTCACTTAATATTCCGCTGACCACGCGTTGTTTGACCGCAGTGCCATTTTCAACTAACGCGACAGGCATTTCCGCGGACATACCGTATTGAATCAGTTTCTCCTGGATAGCAGGAGCCTGGTTTAAGCCCATATAGAACACCAGCGTCTGTTTTTCTGCAGCCAGGTTTTCCCAGTCCAACTCACCACCAGTTTTCAGGTGCCCGGTAATGAGACGTACGCTTTGCGCATAATCGCGGTGAGTTAGCGGAATGCCGGAATAAGCTGAACAGCCGGATGCTGCAGTAATTCCTGGTACGACGGAGAACGGAATGCCCCCATCGCACAGAGTTTCTAACTCTTCGCCACCGCGTCCAAAGATAAACGGGTCGCCACCTTTCAGGCGTACCACACGTTTACCGCTTTGCGCTTCACGCAACAGGATCTGGTTAATCTCTTCTTGTGGGACACAGTGATAACCCGCGCGTTTACCAACGAATATGCGGTCAGCATCACGGCGCACCAGGTTCATGATATCGTCGGAAACCAGGCGGTCATAAACCACCACATCGGCCTGCTGGATTTGCTGTAGCCCTTTGAGTGTCAACAGACCCGCATCTCCTGGGCCTGCGCCGACTAAAACAACTTCACCACGATGATCTAAAGGCGTGGCAAACATCGACTCAGTTTCTTTATCGATAGCCTGCTTGTCTTCGTTTGCCAGATATTGTGCCAGGCGGTCGTTTGTGAAGAATTTTTCCCAGAATCGGCGACGCTCGCCCATGGTTTTGAAATTCGCTTTTACCCGGCCACGCAGCGTCCCGGCATAAGCGGCAATTCTCCCCAAATGTAGCGGTAGAATGGCTTCGAGTTTTTCACGCAGCAGGCGGGCAAGAACTGGGGAGGTACCGCCGGATGAAACAGCTACCATCAGCGGTGAACGGTCGATAATCGACGGCATAATAAAACTGGCTTGTTTTGGGGCATCGACGACATTACAGAAAATACGGCGGGATTCGCACGAATCGCTGACTTGCTGATTCACCACATCGTTGTCTGTCGCGGCGATGGCCAGCCAGCAAATATCGAGCAGTGCGACGTCGAACTCACCCTGAACCAGGGTAATCATGCCCTGTTCCGCCCACACATGAAATTGCGGGGAAAATTCCAGGGCATTTACAGTGACTTGTGCACCTGCCTCCATCAACAAACGCGCTTTACGTTCTGCAACATCGCCACCACCGACTAGTAGGCAGGCACGACCTTGCAATTGACAAAATATAGGCAGGTGATCCACGTTCAATCCTCAAAAGAAATTAGTTGCGGGCAGTCTCCGGCGCGGTGACTTGCGCAGGCTGGGGACGCTCGGCTTTTGGAGTAGCATACCAATAACCCAGACCCATGAATACTACGCCAGAAAGGGTATTCCCAAGCGTTACCCACAGCAGGTTGTGGCCGATTCCCGCCATAGTGTATGCATCGCTGTGATGACCAAACCAGGACAGAGCAAACAGTGTTATGTTGGCGATGGAGTGTTCATAGCCGGACGCGATAAATGCCAGTAGACACCACCAGATAGCAATGAATTTCGCAGCACCTTCAGTACGGACCGCCATCCAGATTGCCAGGCAAACCAGCCAGTTACACAACGCACCTTTAAAGAACAGCACCATGGCTGGAGCCGAAGTTTTTGCCAGCGCCGCGGTGTGAACCAGGCTTGTGTCTAACGGCAGTAGACTACCGCCGCCCCATTTGTACAGCAGGGCAACAAACACGGAGCCAATCAGGTTACCCAGCCAGGTTTGCGGCAAAATGCCCCACATTTGACCATGGGAAATGGTGCCTGCTTTAACACCAAAAGTCAGGAACATAGTATGGCCGGTGAATAATTCAGAGCCAGCGATGATAACCAGTGTCAGGGCGATACCGAAGGTCGCTCCCATCACTAGTGGGCGCAAAGATGGCTCGACCTGGTTACCGAGGGTGAATATTAGAATGATCCCAAGGCCCACGTATGCACCAGCCATTGCGGAGCTGATCCAGAAACCAAGCGGGTTGTTTTGCGACAATCGGGCAATACGGGCGGCATTCGCCGCGCATTTATTAATGGTATCGGTGAACATTTTTGTTATCCCAACAAATTGAAAGAAAAAGAGAATCTAAAAAATCGCAGAGGGAAGAGTTTTATGTCCTCCGCTCTACGATGAAGCCTCAAGGACTTGTTTTAAGCTTTAATCTGAACCTGGCCGTCCTGAACGCGCGCTGGGTAGTGCGCAATTGAGCGGCTCTCGTCTTCCATGCACAGTCCGTCTCGCAGTCTGAAGTGCTGCTTTTTCAACGGACTGGCGACCCAAAGTTCGCCCTGGTGTTCGGCGATAAGGCCACGAGATAACACGCTCGCTTCGAAGAACGGGTCAATGTTGTTGATGGCGAAAACCTGGTCGTCATTGCGTGGGCGGAAAATTGCAATTTGCTCATTACCTACCAACGCGCAAACACCGGTAGCTGGCAGGATGTCGTTTAACTGGCAAACAGTAGTCCACTGGCTCATACATTTTCCTCCACTTCTTCTACCAGGGTGACCGGGATACGCTCGTATGGTGTCGCTGGGCGATGCTGTTCACGTTCAGGAACAATTTGTACGTTCGGGTCGCGCACCGGGCTGTTGATAAAGTGTTTGAAGCGGACCTGAGCTTCTGGTGTGTTGACTGTCTCAGTCCATTCGCAAATCACTTTCTCGCGCAGGCGTTCCAGTTCGGCTTCAAGTTGAGCGTTCAGGCCCAGCTTGTCTTCGATGATGACTTGTTTCAAATACTCAATGCCGCCTTCCAGGCTGTCGAGCCATGGCGCAGTACGAGTCAGTTTGTCTGCGGTGCGGATATAGAACATCATGAAACGGTCGAGATATTTGAGTAGCGTTTCACTGTCTAAGTCAGCAGCCAGTAAATCGGCGTGGCGTGGTTTCATCCCGCCGTTACCGCAGACATACAGGTTCCAGCCTTTTTCGGTTGCGATAATCCCGACGCCTTTACCCTGTGCTTCCGCACATTCGCGAGTACAGCCAGAGACACCAAACTTCATTTTGTGTGGGGTGCGAATGCCTTTATAACGGTTTTCCAGCTCAACGCCGAAACCAACGCTATCGCCAACGCCATAACGACACCAGGTGCTGCCCACACAGGTTTTAGCCATACGCAGTGCTTTCGCATACGCGTGGCCTGTTTCAAAACCGGCTTCAATCAGCTGACGCCAGATCTCGGGTAAGTCATCTTTTTGCGCGCCAAACAGGCCGATACGTTGGGAACCGGTGATTTTGGTGTAGAGATTGAATTCGCGAGCGATACGGCCCACTTCCATCAAACCTTCAGGGGTAATTTCCCCGCCCGCAGAACGTGGAATAACGGAGTAAGTGCCGTCTTTCTGGATGTTGCCCAAGAAGTTGTCGTTGGTGTCCTGAAGCGGCGTGTGCTGTGGTGCCAGCACATAGTCGTTCCAGCAAGAAGCCAGCAGGGAACCGACGGTCGGTTTACAGACTTCGCAGCCGTAACCTTTGCCGTATTTTTGCAGCAACTCGTCGAAGGATTTAATACCTTCAACGCGGATAAGGTGATAAAGCTCCTGGCGTGAAAACGCGAAGTGTTCACATAGGTTATGGTTAACTTCGATACCTTGTTTGCTCAGCTCAGCGTTCAATACCTGAGTGATCAATGGGATGCAGCCACCACAGCCTGTACCGGCTTTGGTTTCCGCCTTCAGTGCAGCAACAGTATGGCAGCCGTTGTTGATGGCTTTAACCAGATGCCCTTTGGTGACATCGAAGCAGGAACAGATCTGCGCGCTGTCCGGGAGCTTATCAACACCAATGGCTGGTTTGCCGGAGCTTGCATGGGCTGGCAGAATCAGCGCATCCGGGTTTTCTGGCAGCTCGATGTTATTGAGCACCAGTTGCAGCAGGTTGCCGTAATCGCTGGTGTCGCCCACCAGAACCGCGCCGAGCAGGGTTTTGTTGTCGGCACTGACAATCAGGCGCTTATAAACTTCTTTGCTTTCGTCGAGATAAACATAGCTGCGGCAATCTGGGGTGCGGCCATGCGCATCACCAATCCCGCCCACATCTACGCCGAGTAATTTCAGCTTGGCGCTCATGTCTGCGCCTTCAAAGGCGTTTTCGGTGCCAAGCAGGTGGTCAGCGGTAACCTGGGCCATTTTGTAGCCAGGGGCGACCAGGCCGAATGTGCGGTTATTCCAGCTGGCACATTCGCCGATGGCGTAAATGTCCGGGTCAGAAGTCTGGCAGGTATCATTGACCGCAATACCGCCGCGTTGACCTGTTGCCAGGCCGCACTGGGTAGCCAGTTTATCGCGAGGGCGGATACCGGTTGAGAAGACGATAAAGTCGACTTCCAGATCCGTACCGTCAGCAAAGCGCATGGTTTTACGCGCTTCATTACCAACCTGAACGATTTCCTGGGTGTTTTTGCTGGTATGAACCCGCACGCCCATGCTTTCGATTTTATTGCGCAGCTGCTCGCCGCCCATGCGGTCGAGCTGCTCGGCCATTAACATGGGTGCGAATTCGATAACGTGCGTTTCAACGCCAAGGTTTTTCAGTGCGCCTGCGGCTTCAAGACCCAGCAAGCCACCACCGACTACGGCACCGCGCTTGCTGCGGCGGGCACATGCTTCGATGGCGTTCAAATCTTCGATAGTGCGGTAGACGAAACAGTCTTGTGTTTCAGAACCTTTAATCGGCGGGATCCACGGGTAAGAACCGGTCGCCATCACCAGTTTGTCGTAATACACGGTACGACCGGTATTCGAGTGGATCACTTTTTCCTGGCGGTTAATGGTGATAGCGCGTTCGCCAACCAGCACATTTACACCGTGTTTCTCGTAGAAGCCGTCACGAACCAGGGATAATTCTTCAGCAGTATGATGGGAAAAATAGGAAGATAAATGCACGCGATCGTAGGCTTTGCGCGGCTCTTCACAGAAAACAGTAATGTCGAATTGGCCTGGCTGGGCTTTATCAAGTAAGTCCTCGATAAAGCGATGGCCGACCATGCCATTACCGATGATTGCGATTTTGACTTTGCTCATAATTGCCTCAATTTCTTTTCTATTACTGCCTACCTTAACGATTCAGCAATGGCGATTATTGATACAAATCAAATACACCTTTATATACCTCTTAATGGGTATATTGCTGATTTTAGTGGGTTTTT
Source organism: Buttiauxella sp. AC038 (assembly GCF_979253565.1). Taxonomy (NCBI): domain Bacteria; kingdom Pseudomonadati; phylum Pseudomonadota; class Gammaproteobacteria; order Enterobacterales; family Enterobacteriaceae; genus Buttiauxella; species Buttiauxella sp. AC038. The sequence goes on from NZ_CEEDCQ010000001.1 coordinate 398,302, forward strand.
CTAAGTTGCGGAAATGTTTAGCTATTCGCGGGAAGACAATAAATGTCCCCATTTTGCCTTGTGTGCTATGAAATAGGGGCGGCTAATTAACAAGGAGTGGGTATGAGCAATCTGGCGTTGGAGTTGATTCAAAATGTGCGTCTGGTCGGGCGCGAAGGCTTATGGCAAATAGCTATCGGAAATGGGCGCATCAGCACCATTAAACCAATGAGTGAAACCCAAACCGAAAGCCAGCAGGTGCTTGATGGGCGAGGCGGTCTTGCTATCCCCCCATTTATTGAGCCTCATATTCACCTTGATACCACGCAGACCGCCGGGCAACCGAGCTGGAATCAGTCTGGCACCTTATTCGAAGGCATTGAACGTTGGGCTGAACGAAAAGCGCTTCTGACGCATGAAGATGTCAAACAACGCGCCTGGCAGACGCTGAAGTGGCAGATTGCCAACGGCATTCAGTATGTCCGCACCCACGTTGATGTCTCAGACCCTACACTGACCGCGTTAAAAGCGATGCTGGAAGTGAAGCAAGAAGCGGCTCCCTGGATTGAGGTGCAAATAGTCGCCTTCCCGCAAGAAGGGATTATGTCGTACCCCAACGGGGAAGCGCTGCTTGAAGAAGCACTGCGACTGGGGGCGGATGTGGTGGGGGCAATCCCGCACTTTGAATTCACCCGTGAGTACGGCGTTGAATCGCTGCATAAAGCTTTCGCACTAGCGAAAAAGTACGATCGCCCGTTAGATATTCACTGCGATGAAATTGACGATGAACAGTCGCGGTTTGTCGAAACCGTCGCGGCACTGGCGTTGCGCGATGGCATCGGCGAGCGCGTAACCGCCAGCCATACCACGGCGATGCACTCTTACAACGGTGCTTATACTTCGCGTTTGTTCCGCTTGTTGAAAATGTCCGGGATTAACTTTGTCGCCAACCCGCTGGTAAATATTCATCTGCAAGGGCGCTTTGATGATTACCCAAAACGCCGTGGTATCACGCGGGTGAAAGAGTTACTCGAAGCGGGGATAAACGTCTGCTTTGGGCATGATGATGTGTTTGACCCTTGGTACCCGCTCGGCACCGCCAATATGTTGCAGGTGCTGCATATGGGGCTGCATGTCTGCCAGATGATGGGTTACCAGCAAATCGACGAAGGTTTGAAGCTGATTACCGATAACAGTGCACGTACGTTTGGTGTGCAAGAGTACGGTATTACTGAGGGGAATGCGGCGAACCTGATTATTCTTCCGGCCGAGAATGGCTTTGATGCGGTACGCAGGCAGGTGCCGGTGCGTTGGTCAGTGCGGGAAGGGAAAGTTATTGCGACCACGCAATTGTCACAAACCTGGGTGATGCTGGATGAAGCAGAAGAGATAAAATTCGGCGGGTAAATAGACCCGCCGTTAGCTTTGCGGCTGCGGTTAGTTTACCGCTGCCACCGCGTTATGCTGGCGGTGTTTCGTTACCAGACTGAGAATCAGGCACATGATAAATACCACTGCGTACAAGGCGTTTGAGGTTTGCAGCGCCGCGTGCGGGCCGCTGTGAGCCACAATCGGGCCGGTAACCACAAAGGTCAGCATGGTGCCGATGGTGCCGCAGGTCAGTACGAAGTTAACCAGTTTTGGCGAAGCGATTTTGGTCTGCAATGAACCCAGGGTGATTACAGAGGTGTAAATCGCGCTGGAGAAGAAGCCAAGCGCCAAAATAAACCATGCCAGATGTGCCGGTTCGCTTTTGTTAAACAGGTACATCAGAACAGTCGCTGCACCCGCCAGAACAGTCAGAATACGTTGCAGGTCGAAGAAACGCAGAATAAAGCTGAACGCCCACATCCCAAACATATAAGACATCCAGAAATCGCTGACCAACTGGCCCGCATCATTGAGGTTCATACCCAGGCTTTTGGCGTATTCCGGAACCCAGGAGATAAAGCCCAGTTGGCCGAGGATGTAGCACAAAGCCGCGATGGACAGGAACAGCACGCCCACACCCCATTTTTCTTTTTCGGCGACTTTTTCAGGTTGCGGTGCGTGTTTACCCAATGCCGGGAAGTCACAACCGATGGTCAGGATGAAGATAGCGACATAAACCAGACCGATGCAGACATAAACCCAATACCAGTTGATGCTACGAGCCAGCAGAAACGCGGCCACCATTGGGAAAATCATCCCTGCCATACTGAAGAAGGAGTCGGTAAACAGCAGACGTGAACCACGCTCACGGCCTTCATACATGTGCGTAATCAGGAAGGTACCAATGGACATCGTGATACCACTGACCAGTCCCAGAACAAACATCGCGACTGAGAAAATAGTCAGGTTATCGCCAAAGATAAGCCCGGCAACGGCCAGCACCATCAGGATGAAACCAAAACGCAGCTGAGTTTTGAGCGGTACAATTTCCATTAACCAGGCATTCAGGAAGATAGAAATCAAAATGCCCACGTTCAGGAAAGTAAAGGTGTTACTCATGCTGGAAACAGGGACGTGGAAGTATTCAGCGATATTGCCCATCACCATCCCGGTGACGATCACCAACGCACCAGTTAGGGCGTAGGAGAAGAAGCTGATCCATGTGAGCTTAATGCGGTTGCTGTTAGTCATGACAAGCCTGTGAATAGAAATGTAAAGTGCTTTGACAGCACTCGAGAAGAATGGATTTTAGTCAAAAACGTGACTCATTCATACAATTTATAATTCATTTGCTGCAACGACTTGAGCTTAAGGTGACCAGTGTCACGATTAATCGCGTTATATGATTATTGATTCATTTAACTTATTGATTTGTGTGAAAGTAAAAAACCGTAAATGGCTGGCGCATACTTGAGTGCGTCTTTACAATCTAGCAACTTGCCTCATTCACTGCATTCGTAAGGAATTATTCATGCTCAAATCGACTCTGGCGGCTGTAGCAACTGTGTTTGCTCTAACCGCTCTTTCTCCTGCGGCACTTGCTGCTAAAGGTGACCCACACGTCCTGTTGACCACATCAGCGGGTGAAATTGAGCTTGAGTTAAATAGCCAGAAAGCCCCAGTTTCTGTGAAAAACTTTGTGGATTACGTTAACAGCGGCTTCTACAACAACACCATTTTCCATCGCGTGATCCCGGGCTTCATGCTTCAGGGCGGTGGCTTCACTGCAGATATGAATCAGAAGCAGCCTAATCCACCGATTAAAAATGAAGCCGATAACGGCTTGCGTAATACTCGCGGTACTATTTCTATGGCGCGTACTGCCGATAAAGACAGCGCGACCAGCCAGTTCTTCCTCAATGTGGCAGATAACGCCTTCCTCGATCACGGCCAGCGCGACTTCGGTTATGCAGTATTTGGTAAAGTTGTGAAAGGGATGGACGTTGCCGATAAAATCTCTCAGGTACAAACTCATGACGTTGGCCCATACCAAAATGTGCCGTCAAAACCTGTAGTTATCCTCTCCGCGAAAGTTCTGCCTTAACAAATTCCTGCGCGGGTACCCCATGCCCGCGCAAAATCTCCCTTCCAGCACTTCTACCGATTGCTGCTTATACTTGTGGCAACTATGGGTCATGTTAGGGAGGCACCATGACAAAGAAAATGACCGACAAACAAAAGTCCCGTCTTTGGCAACAGCTGCGTAGTCGTTCATTTCAGGCTAGTTCCCGGCTGGATATTCTTGAGCCTCATGCGCAAGATGAGATTATCGCGCAGCGTGTAGAAACGATTGAACTTGGCCCGTTGCATCGCGGATTACCCTGGTTGTGTGCTATCCATCAGCAGCTTTTTCAGGATATTTTCGACTGGGCAGGCGAGCTACGAGACGTTGATATTTCCAAAGGGGAGATACAGTTCTGCCATTTCGAGTACATCGAAAATGAAGGCAACGATCTGATGCAAGAAATGGAGGACGAGCATTATCTGGTCGGTCTTTCCAGAACTGAGTTCGTTCAGCGCCTGTCGCATTACTATTGTGAAATTAACGTACTTCATCCGTTTTTTGTTGGCAGTGGTAGGGCGCAGCGCGTGTTCTTCGAGCAGTTAGCGATTCATGCCGGTTACATCCTCGATTGGAAAGACGTGTCGCCTGAAGGATGGGCAACGGCGAATCAGGCGGGAGCGTTGGGCGATCTGGCACCGCTTACGGAGATTTTCACTAAAGTCGTGAGTGAAGCGCGCGAAAGCGAATAGAATAGCGCGGTTCTTTTTTACCCTGGAGCCGCGATGCTACTGCTTATCGACAATTACGACTCATTTACCTGGAACCTTTATCAATACTTTTGTGAATTAGGCGCAGAAGTGGTGGTGAAACGTAACGATGAGCTGACTCTTTCTGATATCAGTGCCCTGGCACCAGAAAAACTGGTCATCTCTCCTGGCCCTTGCACCCCCACCGAAGCCGGGATTTCACTTGCGGCGATTACTCATTTTGCCGGGCAGTTACCGATTCTCGGTGTCTGTCTTGGTCACCAGGCGATTGCTCAGGCGTTTGGTGCGAAGATTGTTCGCGCTGAAAAAGTGATGCATGGCAAAACATCAGCCATTACGCATAAGAATTCTGGCGTCTTCAATGGCCTGAACAACCCTCTCACCGTCACGCGTTATCACTCTTTGGTTATCGCTCCTGCCACGTTGCCTGCGTGCTTTGAAGTCACAGCATGGACTGATAAACAAGAAATTATGGGTATTCGCCATCGTGAGTTTGACCTGGAAGGTGTGCAGTTTCACCCGGAAAGCATTCTCAGCGAGCAGGGGCACCAGCTGTTAGCCAATTTCCTTAATCGTTGATTTTATATTGCCAGGTAATGATTTTTTATGCATATTTCATGATTATATTTTCATAATATCTTTCATGCGTTTTTATGCGTAAAAAGGGGATGGGCAATAAATGGCAACTGAACAATCAGCAATTACCCGCGCAACTTTCGATGAAGTTATTTTGCCGATTTATGCACCGGCAGAGTTTATCCCAGTAAAAGGCAAAGGTAGCCGCGTATGGGATCAACAAGGGAAAGAATATGTGGATTTCGCAGGTGGGATTGCTGTTACTGCGCTAGGTCACTGCCATCCAGCTTTAGTTGAAGCGCTAAAAAGCCAGGGTGAAACGCTATGGCATACCAGTAATGTTTTCACCAATGAGCCCGCTCTACGACTTGGCCGCAAGCTGATTGACGCCACTTTTGCTGAACGCGTGCTGTTTATGAACTCTGGCACCGAAGCGAATGAAACAGCCTTTAAATTGGCTCGCTACTACGCTTCGACCCGCCATAGCCCGTATAAAACAAAGATTATCGCTTTCCATAACGCCTTCCATGGTCGTTCTCTGTTTACTGTTTCAGTGGGTGGGCAACCGAAGTATTCCGATGGTTTTGGCCCGAAACCAGCTGACATCATTCATGTGCCATTTAATGATTTGCATGCGGTAAAAGCCGTGATGGACGACCATACCTGCGCGGTCGTGGTCGAACCGATTCAGGGTGAGGGTGGCGTTACGGCGGCAACGCCAGAGTTCTTGCAAGGCTTGCGTGACCTTTGTGATGAGCACAAAGCCTTATTGGTATTTGATGAAGTGCAGTGTGGTATGGGGCGCATCGGCGAGTTGTTCGCCTATATGCATTACGGTGTGACGCCAGATATTTTGACCAGCGCGAAGGCTCTTGGCGGTGGCTTCCCGGTCAGCGTGATGCTGACGACTCAGGAAATTGCTTCGGCGTTTCATGTCGGTACACACGGTTCAACCTACGGCGGCAATCCTCTGGCCTGCGCAGTCGCGGGCGCGGCGTTTGATATCATCAACACGCCTGAAGTGCTGAATGGCGTCACGGAAAAACGCCAGCAATTCGTCAAGCATTTGCAACAAATCGACGAGCAGTTCGACGTGTTCAGCGATATTCGCGGCATGGGTTTATTGATTGGTGCCGAGCTAAAGCCACAATACAAAGGGCGCGCGCGTGAATTTTTGTATGCGGCAGCACAGGAAGGCGTGATGGTTTTGAACGCCGGGCCAGATGTGATGCGTTTTGCCCCGGCGTTGATTGTGGAAAGTGCCGATATCGCTGACGGTATGGCGCGCTTTGCCAAAGCCGTTGCGAAGATCGTTAACGGATAATCATCAATCTGAGCGCCGCAGGCGGCTCAGCCAGATTCCGTGATGTGGCCGTTGACGCCATGCAACCGAAGATATGGTATGCATGGTGCTGAGATGGCCCAGTATCCTCTGCAAATGCTGTTCCATCGTACTTAATGGCCCGTTTGGAAGCCCTTCTAGCGGGTCCAGAATATTCGCATCATTGGTTTCCCCAGGCCCATCATACTGAAGCCGCTGTTGGCATCGTTGCAGCGCAATTTCACATGACTGCAAATAGCGCTGGGCAAGATCTGGCGTCAACATATTGTGTTCGCGAGCCAAAGTCGTCATTGCGTTAATATGCTCGACAATAAACTGACTGTGCGTCACCCACAGTTTCATATCCGCCAGATAATGCGAATTAAACCCAGGTTCCTGCATCGCCTGGTTCAGGGAGTTAAACAGGGCGTTATGTGCCTGGTTGACCTTCATACGTTCATAAGCGAGCGGCGTTGGTTCGGGGTCATTACTGAGAATCAGGCGAATTGCATTTTGATCCCTTTCCAACGCATCGTGGGCGTTCTGGCGTAACAAGCCACTCTGCCATTGTGGCCACAGCCACACCATGCCGCCAAAGGCTATCAAGCAGCCTAGCAACGTATCTATCAGGCGAGGGACGATATACTGCTCGGCACTTAATGTTATCAATTGCAGGGTATAAACGGCGGTCACCGTAAAGCCTATCGTCGCCCAGCCGTAGCTTTTGCGAATAAACAGATAGCTCACCAGCGTAATGACCAGCATCGCGCCCAGAGCAATGCTTTTCGGGAAGTGGAAGTGAAGCGCAATACCTGCAATGGCAAGGCCTGCAATGGTGCCCGCCGAACGGTGGAGAATACGAACTCGTGTGGCACCGTAGCCGTTTTGCGTCACGAACATTACCGTCATTAAAATCCAGTAGGGCTTGGGCAGATGTAAAAATGCACCCAACAGACTGGCTATCGTGAGCATCACACCCAATCTTGCTGCGTTGCGAAGCGCCGCTGACTTCAACGATAAATAACTTTTCAATGCCGCCCACAGTGGCAAACGGCGTTGCCGGTCTTCCATTAAATCACGGACATACAGCGGGCGTTGGGTGCGTAGCACGCGAGCGATACGGCTGAAGTGGTAATGGCAAAATTGCCCAACCGGGTTATCTGGATTCTGACGGGCGATTTTCTCAAGGGCGTCGATCTGTTTTTCCATCGTAAAACGCTGTGGATAACGATGGTAAAGAATGTCGTCAGCCAGTACGCGTAAGCGCGCCGCGATGGTCTGAGCATTCCATCTAATAACCGCTTCTGCATGGCTTTGCTCGACGAGCTTCTGAACTTCAGCTGGTTGGTGAAGGCTTACCGAGATGTGCTCTTGCAAATCCAGTGCTACCTGGAATGCACGTAGCAAACGCTTGTAGCCGTTTTGCTGGTTTGCCGCCAGCATATGAAGCTGTTGGTAGCATTGGGTAATGAGATCCACCGCTTTTTGCTGACGAGCCAGCAGAGGAGGGAGCGCTTTTTCCGGATCGGTATGTTGAGTCAGCATGCCGTATTTTGCTTCACAGTAATCTGCCAACTGCCGATAGAGCAGGCTCAATGATTCCCGCAGCGGCTGCTCGCGCCACATCCAGAACCAAAACCAGTTAAATACGCCGTACCAAATCGTACCGGAGACATACAGCACCATCGGTTTCCAAATCGGCATATTTCCGGCCATGCTGAGTGTAAATATGGCAGCAATGAGTGATGCGGGAAGCAGACGAGCGTGCAAGGAACTGATTTCTGCCGTGACCCCAAGCAAGAGCGCCATCACGACCAATATCACCGGCAACGGTACGGAGGTATAAAGTAATAAAAGCTGCATGATCAGACTGCTGATGGCAAAAAGGCTGCCGCCAACAATCAGACGTTTGAAGAAGCGCTTATGTGGAGTATCAAGGCCCGCAATATTGCAACAGGCAGGAACTAACGAGAAAAGCAGGCCAGACTGGAGATCGCCGACGAGCAAACCTACTGCCACCGGAAGGCACAGCACCAGCGTTTGCCGCAGTGCGTAGTTAACTTCAGGATGGTAGATCAGCCGTCGCCACATTTGCTCGTCATACTTCAAGTTGCAGGGTTGTTGGTTGTACTCAGTCACACCAGTCACTTACTTTAGTAAGCTCCTGGGGATTCCTGAGCTTACCGCCTACCTGCAACATGAATTATTTAGAGCAAGTGAGGGAAGTGTAGAGACAAAAAAGGCGTGTTATGAAGCAACACGCCATTTTTTAGACGGAGATTAACGAGTGCCGTATACGACGATCGTTTTACCGTGAGCGGAGATCAGATTTTGATCTTCCAGCATTTTCAAGATACGACCAACAGTTTCGCGAGAGCAACCCACGATCTGACCGATTTCCTGACGGGTAATTTTAATCTGCATACCGTCTGGGTGGGTCATTGCATCAGGTTGTTTAGCCAGGTTCAGCAGCGTCTGCGCGATACGACCAGTCACATCCAGGAATGCCAGATTACCCACTTTCTCAGATGTAACTTGCAGACGGCTAGCCATTTGTGAAGACAGGCGCATCAGAATATCTGGGTTGACCTGGATCAGCTGGCGGAATTTTTTATAAGAAATTTCAGCCACTTCACAGGCACTTTTAGCACGAACCCAGGCACTACGTTCCTGACCTTCTTCGAACAGCCCTAACTCACCAATGAAATCGCCCTGATTTAGATAGGAGAGGATCATTTCCTTGCCCTCTTCATCTTTAATCAGAACAGCCACAGAGCCCTTGACGATGTAATACAGCGTCTCTGCTTTCTCACCTTGGTGAATGAGTGTGCTCTTCGATGGATACTTATGAATGTGGCAATGGGACAAGAACCATTCGAGAGTCGGGTCTGTTTGCGGTTTGCCAAGCACCATGCGCGGTTATCCTCTGTTTTATAACTGGCTACCAACGACAGGACGCTAAACATCCTGTCTGGCGTTGCAAGTAATTAGAATATTCCCCACCTTGGGGAGATGGCATGCAAGTCATTCTTGCTGCCTGTAATTAGTGATGTCCTCTGCATACATGCATTACGTCAATGTATCGATGTAGCATCTGGATTGTTTTAGCATAGCTTTTGGCAAGTGTCTCCTGTTGTCTCGTTTCAGCTTGACGCATGTCGCCTTCCGTTGCCAGATTTGCTGAATCTGCGTACTCTGAAAGGTAATTTTTCTACAGGAGTAAGCAGCATGCAGGCACGAGTGAAATGGGTTGAAGGGTTTACCTTCCTGGGCGAGTCCGCTTCAGGGCACCAGATCCTTATGGATGGCAATTCTGGTGATAAAGCACCAAGCCCAATGGAAATGGTGCTGATGTCCGTTGGCGGTTGCAGTGCAATTGACGTAGTTTCTATTTTGCAAAAAGGCCGCTACGCCGTGACCGACTGCGAAGTGAAATTGACCTCTGAGCGCCGTGAAGAGGCTCCGCGTTTGTTTACGCACATCAATCTGCATTTCATCGTGACAGGCAAAGAGCTAAAAGATGCTGCAGTTTCCCGCGCAGTAGACCTCTCTGCTGAGAAATACTGCTCTGTAGCACTGATGCTTGAAAAAGCGGTCAACGTTACTCATAGCTATGAAGTGATTGATGCTTAGTGTGTAAAACAGGGCGGTGATTAGCCGCCCTGATTAATGTTTCGCCCTTCCGCCAGTCGCTTAACGAGCGGCGTCATAATTAATTCCATTGCCAGACCCATTTTGCCGCCCGGCACCACCAAAGTATTGATGTGGGAAATAAACGACCCTTGCAGCATGGCAAGCAAATACGGGAAGTCGATGTCATCCAGCCCGCGAAAATGAATCACCACAAAACTTTCATCCAGAGAAGGGATGCCGCGAGCCGCAAATGGGTTAGACGTATCAACAGTTGGAACGCGCTGGAAGTTGATATGGGTGCGGGAGAATTGCGGTGTGATGTAATTGATATAGTCGTCCATAGAACGAACCACAGAATCCATTACCGCTTCTCGGGAATGCCCGCGCTCGCTGGTATCGCGCACTAACTTTTGTATCCACTCCAGGTTCACAATCGGTACTACACCAACCAGCAAATCGACGGCCTTAGCCACATCGTGCTGTGGCGTAACTACACCGCCGTGCAAACCTTCATAAAACAAAACATCAGTGGGTTCTGGCAATGGTTGCCATGGCGTGAAGGTTCCGGGGATTTGGTTCCAGGGTACGGCTTCATCGTAAGTATGTAGATACTTGCGTGACTTACCCTGCCCGGTTCTGCCGTACTCAATGAACGTCTGTTCAAGCAAACCAAAGTCATTGGCTTCCGGGCCGAAATAGCTGATATGGCGCCCCAGGTCGCGTGCTTTACGAATAGCCATATCCATTTCAGGACGAGTGAAACGATGGAAACTGTCACCTTCGACTTCCGCTGCACGTAAATTGAGTTGCTGGAAGATTTTACGGAAGGCAAGGCTGGTTGTTGTCGTTCCCGCGCCGCTGGAACCTGTTACGGCAATAACCGGATGTTTGGCTGACATAAGGCAACAACTCCATGGGTGATAGCAAGTGTGTGTAAGTAAGGGCTGGTCCTCACCCTCAGGGAGATAGCTGGGTGAGGGTGGTTTTATTATGCAGTATAGAAGTTAAACGCTTAGCCGCGAAACTGCCCGCGAGCCATAATATTTACCGTTTCATGGAGTTCCGACCATACCAGCACAGCCTCACCACTTTGCAGCTGGCGCTTAACATCGGCCACTTTCTGCTCCAGTGAACGCTCTTGTTCACCATAATCGGTGCCTTCGCGTAATACAAAGGATTCAATCAGATTATCAAGCGTTTCGGGAGGCAGATCTTGCCAGGGAATCATCATATTACTGGTCCAAAAATTGAGACAGCCACTGCGGGATACGTTGCTCAAGCCACATTTCAGGGCGCCGTAACGTGCCACCCACAAACCCAACATGCCCACCGTATCGCGTGAGTTGATACTCGATATTGGCAGGTAAGATAGCTTTATCGGGGATCACATGGTGATCCATAAACGGGTCATCTTTTGCGTGGATGATGAGCGTCGGCGTTTTGATTTGTGGCAGCAGCGGCATAGCGCTGCACTGGCGGTAATAATCGATAGCGTCAGCAAAGCCGTGAATTTTTGAGGTAATCAAATCGTCAAACTCGCGCAGACGACGCATTCCTTTAAGCTGACGCATATCTACCGGGAGTGTGCCCGGATAGCTTCTTAACTTACGTGCGGCATTCTTCTTCAGCAGATTTAAAAGATAGTGCTGATAAACGCGTGAGAAGCCTTTTTCGATATGTGCGCTGCAATGTTCAAGCATCAGAGGGGCTGAAACCACTACACCGGCCTGAAGCGTACAATCGGCACCTTGTTTTGCCATCAGGCAGGCGAGCATGTTGCCGCCGAGAGAAAAACCGACCGCCGCCGTTGGCACTTTGCCATAACGGGTACTGAGCCAGTTAAGGAAGTAACTTCCATCTTCCGTTTCACCGGAGTGGTAGATACGCTTCATGCGATTAGGTACACCACTGCAACCACGGAAATGCATTACCACGCCTAACCAGCCTTGCTTGCTGGCGGCCTCGATTAAACCGTGAGCGTATGGGCTGTGCAGGCTACCTTCGAGTCCATGAAAAACGACTAACCGTGGTTTATGCATTGCCTGGCGCGGGTCCTCGCTCCAGGCAAGATCGACAAAATCCCCGTCTGGCATGTCAAGACGCTGCCAGTGAGGTTTGAAATTGAGGCGACGGCGAATCAAACGCGGAAGCATGGTTTGCAGGTGTGGATTACTCACACCCTTCAACGGACGAAATTGCTCATCTTCTTCGTGATTAAAATTCAATACTGCGGGACTTGTCGTAGCCATATCACACTGTTAGTTTCATTTAGTTTGCTAATTAACTTTACGGGGTGTGGAACACCCATTTCATGGAAACGCTTTTTTTCTCAATGCTGGGCTTTCTCTGGGTTGCTGCTATCACACCTGGCCCAAACAATATGCTACTCACTTCATCCGGGGCGAATTACGGATTCCTGCGCACCATACCATTGATGATAGGCATTATGCTGGGAATGCAATGCATTCTATTGCTGGTGGCGTTTGGCGTCGGTAGCTTAATCCTTTTATATCCAGCTTTGCACCTTATCCTGAAGATTGCCGGGAGTGTTTACCTATTATGGCTGGCCTGGAAAATCGGCTCCGCAACCTATGAAAAACTGGAAACGGATGCACCGCCACCTGAACCGATTCCTTTCTGGCAGGGCGGTTTATTACAGGTTATCAACCCTAAAGCATGGTTGATGGCGCTAGGCGCAGTAGCAAGTTTCAGCCTTGCAGGTTCCCAGTATCTGCACTCGGTTGTGTTAATCAGTATTGGTATTGCACTGGTTAACATTGTCGCAGGCATCATCTGGATTGCCTTTGGCAGCATGATTGGCACATTGCTTCGTAGCCGCCGCGCCTGGACAATCTTCAACGTATTTATGGGATTGCTGACGGCTGCGTGCGTGCTGCTGATTTGGCATTGAGTCGTTTGGCCTCACTTTTAGTGAGGCCAAATAGTCATTCGGCCTGCATCATCTGTTCTAACTGATCATGCGCATCAAGCCATTCCATCTCACATTCTTCCAGAGCTGACTTCACTTTCACCTGAGTTTGCAGGCATTCGGTCATTTCTGCTTTGCGACTTTGGTCGTAAATGGCGCTGTCAGCCAGCTTTTCTTCGACTTGAGCAAGCTGCACATTTAACTTTTCCATCTGCTTTTCAAGCGTGGTGATTTGCTTACGCAATGGTTGAGTTAGCGTGCGTAATTCGGCTTCGCGGCGTTTTTGGTCTTTACGTGCCTGGGCGCTGTTGGCGTTATCTTTCGCGGAATCGTCGGGCTGGTTTTCCTGCTTTTGCAGATCCACAAGCCACTGTTGATAATCTTCCAGATCGCCATCAAACGCTTCCACTTTGCCATCGTGAACCAGGTAGAGATCGTCGGTAGTTGAACGCAACAGGTGACGGTCGTGCGATACCACAACCAGCGCGCCTTCGAAATCAATCAACGCTTCGGTCAGCGCTTGACGCATGTCGAGATCAAGGTGGTTGGTCGGTTCATCGAGCAGCAGCAGGTTGGGGCGCTGCCACACAACCAATGCCAGAACCAGACGCGCTTTTTCACCACCAGAGAAGCGAGCTGTTTGCTCGGTGACTTTATCGCCCCGGAAGCCGAAACCGCCGAGATAATCACGCAACTGCTGTTCAGACTCTTTCGGTGCGATACGTGCAAGATGTTGAAGTGGGGATTCGTCAGCGCGTAAATATTCCAACTGATGCTGAGCGAAGTAGCCTAGCTTGATGCCTTTTGCCAAGCCGATATCACCCTGCAACGGTTTGATTTCTTCCGCCAGCAGTTTGATAAGCGTTGATTTACCAGCACCGTTGCGACCGAGCAAACCAATGCGCGAGCCAGGCACCAGATTCAGTTTGATGGAATCAAGGATCACTCGCTCGCCATAACCAGCACTGACTTTTTCCATTCGCAATAGCGGATTCGGCAAGCTTTCTGGCTCGCGGAAACTGAAGTGGAACGGGTTGTCGACGTGTGCCGGCGCAATCAATTCCATGCGCTCGAGCATCTTCACCCGGCTCTGCGCTTGTTTTGCTTTGCTGGCTTTGGCTTTGAAACGATCGATAAAGCTTTGCAAGTGAGCAACACGCTCCTGCTGGCTTTCATACATCGACTGCTGCTGAGCAAGGCGCGTCGCGCGTTGGCCTTCAAACGAAGAGTAGTTGCCGGTGTATTCAAACATCGACTCTTGTTCGATATGAATAATTTTGCCCACCACCGGGTCAAGGAAGTCACGGTCGTGAGAAATCAGAATCAATGTGCCCTGATAACTTTTCAGCCAGCGCTCAAGCCAGATTACGGCGTCTAAATCCAGGTGGTTGGTTGGTTCATCAAGCAGAAGTAAATCTGAGCGGCAGATCAGTGCTTGTGCCAGGTTCAGGCGCATACGCCAGCCACCGGAAAAATCACTGACCGGGCGTTCAAGTTGTTCATTGCTGAAGCCTAAACCGTGCAGAAGGCTCGACGCACGTGAGCGAATCGTCCATGCATCAACCGCATCGAGCTTGCCGTGCACCAGTGCAATTGCATGGCCATCGTTGCGCTCATTGGCTTTTGCCAGTTCCGCTTCAAGCTGGCGGAATTCACGGTCGCCATCAATAACATATTCAATGGCTGGCATCGCCAGTGCAGGGGTTTCCTGGTTTACCCAGGCCAACGCCCAGTTACCAGGATAGGTCATACTTCCGCCATCGGCGCTGATCTCGTTCTTCAGCAGCGCCAGCAGCGTGGATTTACCGCAGCCGTTTTTACCCACCAGACCCACTTTCTGGCCCGGATTGATGGTAGCGGTGGCGTTATCCAGCAGAACGCGGGTACCGCGACGAATTTGTAACGAGGAGAAAACAATCATAAAGCGCCGTATGTTCAGAGTATGTTAAATTGTCATTATATTAAGGTAACGTGATGCTATCGGCACCGCGTCGGGCTGCATGGTAGCCCAAAAAAATCACTATGACGACGCCCTGGAGGGTAATGATGTCGCAGCCGCCGAAAGTTTTGCTGCTATATGCCCATCCGGAGTCACAAGACTCGGTCGCAAACCGCGTCTTACTCCAGCCGGCGCAGCAGCTTGCCAATGTCACTGTGCATGATCTTTATGCGCACTATCCTGACTTTTTTATTGATATCTATCGCGAGCAGGCATTACTGCAAGAGCATGATGTCATCGTCTTTCAACATCCGCTTTATACCTATAGCTGCCCCGCATTGCTAAAAGAGTGGCTGGATCGCGTGTTGAGCCGTGGCTTCGCAAGTGGTGTCGGAGGTACCGCTCTGGCGGGAAAGTATTGGCGTAGTGTGATTACCACCGGAGAGCCAGAAGGCGCTTATCGGCACGATGGTTTTAACCGCTTCCCACTGACCGATATTTTACGTCCCTTTGAACTCACTGCCGCCATGTGCCGTATGCACTGGATGAACCCGATGATTGTTTACTGGGCACGTCGGCAATCTCCCCAGGAGCTGGCCAGCCATGCGAAAGCTTATGGTGAATGGTTGGCTTCACCGACATTACCGGGAGGCCGCTGATGGAAGGTTCTGACGTATTACTGGCCGGAGTGCTGTTTTTGTTTGCTGCTGTAGTTGCCGTACCTATTGCCGCCCGTTTAGGGATTGGCGCAGTGCTGGGCTATTTGCTGGCAGGTATTGCAATTGGGCCGTGGGGATTAGGATTTATCAGCGATGTAGATGAAATCCTTCACTTCTCGGAATTGGGCGTTGTATTCCTGATGTTTATCATCGGGCTGGAACTGAACCCTTCCAAACTTTGGCAACTTCGGCGTTCGATATTTGGTGTCGGTGCGGCACAAGTATTACTCAGTGCCACGATCCTGGCTGGGCTGCTGATGTTGACTCAGTTTTCCTGGCAAGCCGCGGTAATTGGCGGGATTGGCCTGGCGATGTCATCAACGGCGATGGCGCTACAGCTGATGCGTGATAAAGGTATGAATCGCAACGAGTCTGGGCAGCTTGGTTTTTCTGTGTTGCTGTTTCAGGACTTGGCGGTCATTCCGGCGATTGCGCTAGTGCCGTTGTTGGCCGGTAATGACGGCGGGCATACCGACTGGATAAAGATCGGCTTCAAAGTACTGGCTTTTGCGGGGATGTTGGTTGGCGGGCGTTATCTGCTGAAACCGGTATTTCGCTTTATTGCGGGTTCCGGCGTGCGCGAAGTCTTTACAGCGGCGGCATTACTGTTGGTGTTGGGGTCAGCATTATTTATGGATGCGCTGGGCTTCTCAATGGCGCTTGGGACGTTTATTGCCGGCGTGTTATTGGCAGAAAGCGAATACCGGCACGAACTGGAAATCGCGATTGATCCTTTTAAAGGATTATTGCTCGGCTTGTTCTTTATCTCCGTTGGCATGGCATTAAATCTCGGCGTGCTTTACACCCATATCTTCTGGGTTGTTTTAGGCGTAGTGGTGTTGGTGGCGGTTAAAGCCGGCGTACTGTATGGCCTGTCGTGGTTTTTCGGTTTGCGCAGCTCCGAGCGACTACAGTTTTCAGGCGTGCTAAGCCAGGGCGGGGAGTTCGCATTCGTACTTTTCTCTACGGCTTCATCACAAAAGCTGTTCAGCGGTGACCAAATGCCGCTGTTGCTGGTGACGGTTACACTTTCAATGATGACCACGCCACTGCTGATGAAAGGCGTTGATGCCATTCTGGCGCGGCGATTTAATGTTGCTGACGACGAAAACGATGAAAAGCCTTACGTTGAAGACGATCAGCCGCAAGTCATTATTGTCGGCTTTGGGCGTTTTGGGCAGGTGATTGGCCGCTTGCTGATGGCGAACAAAATGCGCATTACTGTTCTTGAGAGAGACATTAGCTCAGTCAGTCTGATGCGTAAATATGGCTATAAAGTCTATTACGGCGATGCCACGGAGCTTGAGTTGCTGCGTTCGGCAGGAGCGGAGACCGCAAAGTCTATCGTTATCACCTGTAATGAGCCGGAAGACACAATGAAAGTCGTCCATTTGTGTCAACAACACTTTCCACACCTGGCGATACTGGCGCGAGCCCGTGGTCGTGTAGAAGCGCATGAATTGTTGCAAGCTGGAGTGACACAGTTCTCACGTGAAACTTTCTCCAGTGCGCTCGAATTAGGTCGCAAGGCGCTGATGACATTGGGGATGCATCCTCATCAGGCGCACCGCGCGCAGCTTCATTTCCGCCGTCTGGATATGAGCATGCTGCGTGAGTTAATGCCGATTCATACTGATAACGCACAAATTTCCAGGGTGCGTGAAGCGCGTCGTGAGTTAGAAGAGATTTTCGAACGCGAGATGCAGCAAGAGCGTCGGCAGTTCGATGGTTGGGATGAATTTGAATAAATAGGGTGAAGCGAATGCCGGTGCGTAAACGTTTTATTGCCGGGGCTGTTTGCCCCGAATGCCAGGAGCGAGATTCCCTCGCGATGTGGCGTGAGAATAATGTCGATATTGTTGAGTGTGTTAAGTGCGGCCACCAAATGCGTGAGGCGGATAAGCAAGTTCGTGAGCATGTTCGCGAACAAGAGCAAGTCATTGGGATTTTTCATCCGGACTAGCGAGATGCTCCAGCTTTTTTAAGCTTAGGGGTACACCGGCGCTAAATTCCGCTACAATCGGCGCCAGTTTTTTTCTCACGCTCGCTCAGGAGATATCATGAAAGTAGCAAAAGACCTGGTGGTCAGCCTGGCTTACCAGGTACGTACAGAAGACGGTGTGTTGGTTGATGAGTCTCCGGTGAGTGCGCCGCTGGACTATCTGCATGGTCACGGCTCCCTGATTTCAGGTCTGGAAACTGCGCTGGAAGGTCACGTTGTTGGTGATCGTTTCGACGTGAATGTTGGCGCAAATGACGCTTACGGCCAGTATGACGAAAACCTGGTGCAACGCGTTCCTAAAGACGTGTTCATGGGCGTTGATGAGCTGGAAGTTGGTATGCGCTTTATGGCTGACACCGACCAGGGCCCAGTACCAGTTGAAATTACTGGCGTTGAAGATGAGCACGTTGTTGTTGATGGCAACCACATGCTGGCAGGTCAAAACCTGAGCTTCAACGTAGAAGTTATCGCAATTCGCGAAGCAACTGCTGAAGAACTGGCTCATGGCCACGTTCACGGCGAACATGATCATCACCACGATCACGACCATGAAGGTGGTTGCTGTGGTGGTCACGGTCACGGCGACGACCATGAACATGAACATGGTAAAGGCGGTTGTGGCGGTAATGGCGGTTGCGGTTGCCACTAATCTGCGAAAGATAAAAAAAGGCGTGTCACTGACACGCCTTTTCTTTTGGTAACTAGTAATGCGGAGGTGGAGTCTCTTCGGCTTCTGATGCCACCATCGAAGGCTGGCTGGCTTTTAGTTTTTCAACTAGCAAGCGGAAATGCTCGCGCAGTTTGACCATCTCTAATTCATGAGCCGTTACCGTCTGATTTAACTCTTCTATAGTAATCTCCTGGAAAGCAAGACGACTCTCAAGTTCTTCTAGCCGTTGTTCGGTCGATTTCTGTTGCATGGCTAATACTCCTGGCCTGCGGATGGACAATTTCTGGCGATTCTACTGAAAAATTCTGCACGGTACAGCGTCGTTTTGCTCAGGACGAAACTTCTTTATACAAAAAGAGTCTGAATTTGTCTCGATAAGGCGCGGAGAGATTGTGTAGATTTCTTCCACGACGTTATAGTACGTCTCTTAGTTGATAATAACCTTGGGGTTAGAGGCCCCGGCCCTGGAGAAATGGATGAAATCACTGTTTAAAGTAACGCTACTGGCGACCACGATGGCCGTTGCCCTGAGCGCTCCGGCGTTCGCTGCCCCTGCGACTCCGGCTGCTGCTAAAGATGCTGCTGCCCCTGCGGCACCAGCTGCAAGCAACGCAGCATTCAAAAATGACGACCAGAAATCTGCGTACGCATTAGGTGCTTCGCTGGGCCGTTATATGGAAAACTCTCTGAAAGAACAAGAAAAGCTGGGGATCACGCTGGACAAGAACCAGCTTATCGCCGGCGTTCAGGATGCATTTGCTGACAAGAGCAAATTATCCGATCAGGAAATTGAGCAGACTCTGCAAGCTTTCGAAGCTCGCGTGAAGTCTTCCGCTCAAGCGAAAATGGAAAAAGACGCTAAAGAAAACGCGGATAAAGGCAAAGCCTTCCGTGATACTTTCGCAAAAGAGAAAGGTGTTAAAACTTCTTCTACTGGCCTGATGTATAAAATCGACAAAGCCGGTACAGGTGAAGCACCAACCGACAGCGACACTGTTGTTGTGAACTACAAAGGTACGCTTATCGACGGTAAAGAGTTCGACAACTCTTACACCCGTGGCGAGCCACTCTCTTTCCGTCTTGACGGTGTTATCCCAGGCTGGACTGAAGGCCTGAAAAACCTGAAGAAAGGCGGGAAAATCAAACTGGTTATTCCACCAGAACTGGCTTATGGCAAAACTGGCGTTCCGGGAATTCCGGCTAACTCCACACTGGTATTCGACGTTGAGCTGCTGGATATTAAACCAGCGCCTAAAGCAGACGCGAAACCAGAAGCCGCTCCAGAAGCTGATGCAGCTAAGAGCAAATAAGGCATTATTAACCGCCGTCCTCAGGGGCGGCGGTTTTTTATTTGAGGCAGGATATAATAAAAGCTGGAAAGCGCCTCTTACGCTGTATTACCTTAGCAGGCTGCGCAACAACGAGTATGAGTCTGCCCTGACACCATTTAAGCGCGACAGGCTCTCTGTAGAGGGTGGTATCTTTAAATGTCCAATTCGCTTTTAACCAATGAAACCAGTGAGCTTGATTTACTGGACCAGCGTCCTTTCGAACAAACCGACTTTGAAATATTAAAATCCTACGAAGCGGTGGTGGACGGGTTAGCGATGCTGATTGGTTCTCACTGTGAAATTGTGTTGCACTCGCTGCAAGATCTGAAGTGTTCCGCTATTCGCATCGCAAATGGTGAACACACTGGGCGCAAAATTGGCTCGCCGATTACCGATCTTGCCTTACGTATGCTGCATGATATGACTGGTGCGGATAGTAGCGTTTCCAAATGCTATTTCACCCGTGCAAAAAGCGGTGTCCTGATGAAGTCAGAGACTATTGCCATTCGTAACCGTGATGAACGTGTTATCGGCTTATTGTGTATCAACATCAATCTTGATGTTCCATTCTCGCAAATTATGTCGACGTTTATTCCGCCAGAAACGCCTGAAGTGGCTTCATCGGTGAACTTTGCATCCTCAGTTGAAGATCTGGTTATGCAGGCGCTGGAATTCACGATTGAAGAAGTGAATGCCGATCGCAATGTGTCCAACAACGCCAAGAATCGGCAGATTGTGCTGAACCTTTACGAGAAAGGTATCTTTGATATCAAAGATGCGATTAACCAGGTTGCCGATCGTTTGAATATTTCTAAGCACACGGTTTATCTCTATATCCGTCAATTCAAAAACGGTGATTTCCAGGGGCAGGATAAGTAATGCGTTTTGCCATCCTGGTGACAGGCCCAGCTTATGGTACGCAGCAGGCGAGTAGTGCGTTGCAGTTTTCTCAGGCCGTTATTGCTCAAGGGCACACATTAGAAAGCGTGTTCTTCTACCGCGAAGGTGTTTATAACGCAAACCTTCTTACATCCCCTGCAAATGATGAATTTGATATTGTTCGCGCGTGGCAGCAACTCAATGAACAGCATGGTGTTGAATTGCATATCTGTGTTGCAGCGGCGCTGCGTCGCGGTGTTACTGACGCAGAGCAAGCTAAACAGCTCGGTTTACCTTGTCATAATATGCAGCCTGGCTTCACCCTTAGTGGGTTAGGGGCACTGGCTCAGGCTTCGTTGAGCTGTGATCGGACGGTACAATTCTGATGAAGCGTGTAGCATTCGTATTTCAATCAGCACCTCATGGAAGCGCCAGCGGGCGTGAAGGGCTTGATGCCTTACTTGCCACATCAGCACTAACCGAAGACATCGGCGTGTTTTTCATTGGCGACGGGGTTATGCAACTGATACCAGATCAGCAACCAGGCCTTATCCTCTCCAGAGACTACATCGCGACATTCCGCGTGCTGCCGTTGTACGATATCGAGCAGTGTTATCTCTGCGCGACTTCGATCCGTGAACGAGGGTTATCGCCAGAAAGAAACTGGGTTCTCGATGCTAAACCGCTTGAGCCTGATGCATTGTGCGAAATGCTGCATCAATTTGATGTGGTGCTAACCTTCTGAGGCGACATGCTGCATATTTTACAACACTCACCTTTTCAGACCGATTTTGAATCGTTGCTGCGCTGTGTGAAGCATGGTGATGAACTTTTATTACGGCAAGATGCGGTCATTGCAGCCCTCTCAGGGACCAAAGCCCTTGATTTACTGCTCTCAGCCCCCATTACTGTGTATGCTCTGCAGGAAGATATCGAGGCTCGCGGCTTAACTGCTCAAATTTCAACCGGTGTAGGCAAGGTCAGCTATACTGACTTCGTTGCATTGACGGTTAAACACGAACAACATATTTCCTGGTAAAATCCAGGATTGTTGTATATTTCTTGACACCTTTTCGGCTCAGCCCTAAAATTCTGCGTCCTCATATTATATGAGGCCGTTTTATTACGTGTTTACGAAGCAAAAGCTAAAACCAGGAGCTATTTAATGGCAACAGTTAACCAGCTGGTACGCAAACCACGCGCTCGCAAAGTTGCAAAAAGCAACGTGCCTGCGCTGGAAGCCTGCCCGCAGAAACGTGGCGTATGTACTCGTGTATATACTACCACTCCTAAGAAACCAAACTCCGCACTGCGTAAAGTATGCCGTGTGCGTTTGACTAACGGTTTTGAAGTTACCTCCTACATCGGTGGTGAAGGTCACAACCTGCAGGAACACTCAGTGATCCTGATCCGTGGTGGTCGTGTAAAAGACTTGCCAGGTGTTCGTTACCACACCGTTCGTGGTGCACTTGACTGCTCCGGCGTTAAAGACCGTAAGCAATCTCGTTCCAAGTATGGCGTGAAACGTCCTAAGGCTTAATGGTTTCCGTTAAGTAAGGCCAAACGTTTTAAATAAATGTCAAACTCAATAGAGTTTTGGACAACCCTGAATTAACAACGGAGTATTCCCATGCCACGTCGTCGCGTCATTGGTCAACGTAAAATTCTTCCAGATCCTAAGTTCGGATCAGAGTTGCTGGCCAAATTTGTAAACATTCTGATGGTAGATGGTAAGAAATCTACTGCTGAATCTATCGTGTATACCGCGCTGGAGACCCTGGCTCAGCGTTCTGGTAAACAAGCACTGGAAGCTTTCGAAGTCGCTCTGGACAACGTTCGTCCGACTGTCGAAGTTAAGTCCCGCCGTGTTGGTGGTTCTACTTATCAGGTTCCAGTAGAAGTACGTCCGGTTCGTCGTAATGCTCTGGCAATGCGTTGGATCGTAGAAGCTGCTCGTAAACGCGGTGATAAATCCATGGCTCTTCGCCTGGCGAACGAACTTTCTGATGCTGCAGAGAACAAAGGTACTGCAGTTAAGAAACGTGAAGACGTTCACCGTATGGCTGAAGCCAACAAGGCGTTCGCTCACTACCGTTGGTAATCCCTTCGGAGTGTTAGTCACCAAGCGGGCGCTTCATGTGAGCTGCCCGCTTTGGGTTACTTAAATGAACGTCCTAGGATATAGAGGAATCAAATGGCTCGTAAAACACCCATTGAGCGTTACCGTAACATTGGTATCAGTGCTCACATCGACGCCGGTAAGACTACTACTACCGAACGTGTTCTGTTCTACACCGGTGTAAACCACAAAATCGGTGAAGTTCATGATGGCGCAGCCACTATGGACTGGATGGAGCAGGAGCAGGAACGTGGTATTACCATCACGTCTGCTGCGACCACCTGTTTCTGGTCTGGTATGGCCAAACAGTTCGAACCACACCACATCAACATCATCGACACCCCAGGGCACGTTGACTTCACCATCGAAGTTGAACGTTCCATGCGTGTTCTTGATGGTGCGGTAATGGTTTACTGTGCTGTTGGTGGTGTTCAGCCACAGTCTGAGACCGTATGGCGTCAGGCAAACAAATATAAAGTTCCACGTATCGCGTTCGTTAACAAAATGGACCGTATGGGTGCTAACTTCCTGAAAGTTGTTGACCAGATCGAAAAACGTCTGGGCGCAACTCCGGTGCCTCTGCAACTGGCAATCGGCGCGGAAGAGAAATTCACCGGTGTTGTTGACCTGGTGAAAATGAAAGCCATCAACTGGAATGAAGCCGATCAGGGCGTGACCTTCGAATACGAAGAGATCCCAGCTGATATGCAGGAACTGGCCGAAGAATGGCGCCAGAAACTGGTTGAAGCCGCTGCTGAAGGTTCTGACGAACTGATGGAGAAATTCTTTGGTGGCGAAGAGCTGACTGAAGAAGAAATCAAAACTTCTCTGCGTAAGCGCGTACTGAACAACGAAATTATCTTGGTTACCTGTGGTTCTGCATTTAAGAACAAAGGTGTTCAGGCGATGCTGGATGCGGTTGTTGAATATCTGCCAGCTCCAACTGACGTTACTGCGATTAACGGTATGCTGGACGACGGTAAAGACACTCCGGCTGTTCGTCACTCAGACGACAACGAGCCGTTTGCTGCTTTGGCGTTCAAAATCGCAACTGACCCGTTTGTTGGTAACCTGACCTTCTTCCGCGTTTACTCTGGCGTTGTTAACTCTGGCGACACCGTGTTCAACCCGGTGAAATCAGCGCGTGAGCGTCTGGGCCGTATCGTTCAGATGCACGCTAACAAACGTGAAGAGATCAAAGAAGTTCGCGCGGGCGATATCGCTGCAGCTATTGGTCTGAAAGAAGTGACTACCGGTGATACCCTGTGTGATCAGGACAATGTGATCATTCTGGAGCGTATGGAATTCCCTGAACCGGTAATTTCTATCGCTGTTGAACCGAAAACTAAAGCTGACCAAGAAAAAATGGGTCTGGCTTTGGGTCGTCTGGCTAAAGAAGATCCATCATTCCGCGTATGGACTGATGAAGAAACTAACCAGACTATCATCGCTGGTATGGGTGAGCTTCACCTCGACATCATCGTTGACCGTATGAAACGTGAATTCAACGTTGAAGCTAACGTTGGTAAACCTCAGGTTGCTTACCGTGAAGCGATTCGCGCGAAAGTTACCGATGTTGAAGGTAAACACGCTAAGCAGTCTGGTGGTCGTGGTCAGTACGGTCATGTTGTTATCGACATGTACCCACTGGAGCCGGGCTCGAATCCGAAAGGTTACGAGTTCGTCAACGACATCAAAGGTGGTGTGATCCCAACGGAATACATCCCTGCTGTTGATAAAGGCATCCAGGAACAGCTGAAGTCTGGTCCTCTGGCGGGTTATCCAGTAGTAGATCTCGGCGTGCGTCTGCACTTCGGTTCTTACCACGACGTTGACTCCTCTGAACTGGCGTTTAAACTGGCCGCTTCTATTGCCTTCAAAGATGGCTTTAAGAAAGCGAAACCAGTTCTGCTTGAGCCTATCATGAAGGTTGAAGTCGAAACTCCGGAAGAGAACACCGGTGACGTTATCGGTGACCTTAGCCGTCGTCGTGGTCAGCTGAAAGGTCAAGAATCTAACGCTACTGGCGTTCAGATTCACGCTGAAGTTCCGTTGTCTGAAATGTTCGGTTACGCAACTCAACTGCGTTCACTGACCAAAGGTCGTGCATCTTACTCCATGGAATTCCTGAAGTATGATGATGCGCCAAACAACGTTGCTCAGGCCGTAATCGAAGCTCGCGGCAAATAAGCCCAGAGTTTTAAAAAACATTGATCCCGTGCTCTCTCCTTGAGGGGAGAGCGCAACAGTAAGGAATATAGCCGTGTCTAAAGAAAAATTTGAACGTACAAAACCGCACGTCAACGTCGGTACTATCGGCCACGTTGACCATGGTAAAACCACTCTGACTGCAGCAATCACTACCGTTCTGGCTAAAACCTACGGTGGTTCTGCTCGTGCTTTCGACCAGATCGATAACGCACCAGAAGAAAAAGCTCGTGGTATCACCATCAACACTTCCCACGTTGAATATGACACCCCGACTCGCCACTATGCGCACGTTGACTGCCCAGGGCACGCCGACTACGTTAAAAACATGATCACCGGTGCTGCTCAGATGGACGGCGCTATCCTGGTTGTTGCTGCGACTGATGGCCCAATGCCACAGACTCGTGAGCACATCCTGCTGGGTCGTCAGGTTGGCGTTCCTTACATCATCGTGTTCCTGAACAAATGCGACATGGTTGATGATGAAGAGCTGCTGGAACTGGTAGAAATGGAAGTTCGTGAACTTCTGTCTATGTACGACTTCCCAGGCGACGATACTCCAATCGTACGTGGTTCAGCGCTGAAAGCACTGGAAGGCGACGCGGATTACGAAGCTAAAATCATCGAACTGGCTGGCTACCTGGATACCTATATCCCGGAACCAGAACGTGCTATCGACAAGCCGTTCCTGTTGCCAATCGAAGACGTATTCTCCATCTCCGGCCGTGGTACTGTTGTTACCGGTCGTGTAGAGCGCGGTATCGTTAAAGTTGGTGAAGAAGTTGAAATCGTTGGTATCAAAGATACCGTGAAATCAACCTGTACTGGCGTTGAAATGTTCCGCAAACTGCTGGACGAAGGCCGTGCTGGTGAGAACGTTGGTGTTCTGCTGCGTGGTATTAAACGTGAAGATATCGAACGTGGTCAGGTACTGGCTAAGCCAGGCTCTATCAAGCCGCACACTCAGTTCGAGTCAGAAGTTTATATCCTGTCCAAAGATGAAGGCGGCCGTCATACTCCGTTCTTCAAAGGCTACCGTCCACAGTTCTACTTCCGTACAACTGACGTGACTGGCACCATCGAACTGCCAGAAGGCGTTGAGATGGTAATGCCGGGCGACAACATCAAAATGGTTGTTACCCTGATCCACCCAATCGCGATGGACGACGGTCTGCGTTTCGCAATCCGTGAAGGCGGCCGTACTGTAGGCGCGGGTGTTGTTGCTAAAGTTATCGCTTAATCGCTGATACCTTTGTATGAAAAAAGAGCGCTCAGGCGCTCTTTTTTTTGCTATTTTTGCCGCTTACTCACTTAAGCAATATGCGTGTGCTATTGTAATCATAACTATTCTCATTTACACTTTGCGCGTAATTTGAACGGGAGTGCTTATGTACGTTTGTTTGTGTAATGGTGTAAGTGATAAAAAAATTCGGCAGGCAGTGCGCCAGTTTCATCCACAATCTTTCCAGCAGCTTCGCAAGTTTGTGCCAGTGGGAAACCAATGTGGCAAATGCATTCGCGCAGCACGAGAAATCATGCAAGAAGAGCTATTGCAGATCCCAGAATTTAAAGAGATTGCCTAAGACGGTCACTTTTTTTGACTTACTCCGTGCTACATCTACGCTTCATGTAGTGGAAGCGGAGGGAGTAAAAAATGAAAGGTGATATTAAGATAATAAATTATCTCAATAAATTATTGGGAAACGAGCTTGTCGCGATAAATCAGTATTTTCTCCATGCGAGAATGTTCAAAAACTGGGGCCTGATGCGCCTCAACGAAGTTGAGTACCACGAATCCATTGATGAAATGAAACATGCCGATAAGTACATCGAGCGTATTTTATTTCTCGAAGGCATTCCAAACTTGCAAGATTTAGGCAAGCTCCATATTGGTGAAGATGTCGAAGAAATGCTTCAATCTGACCTTAAATTAGAAATGGAAGGTGCCAAAGATTTGCGTGAAGCCATTGCTTACGCAGATACCATTCATGACTATGTCAGTCGAGATATGCTGATCCAAATTCTTGCAGAGGAAGAGCACCATATCGACTGGTTGGAAACTGAATTAGATCTCATCTCTAAAATTGGTTTGCAGAATTATATTCAGTCGCAAATCAAAGAAGGAAATTGAGTTCTTTAAACAGCGGGAAGGAGGAATATATCCATCCTGCTGAACCACCCGCTATCGCAAGGTATGGGCCAAAGGGTAGCGGAGTGGTAGTCAGTGAAATTCTCTTCTTTCTTAATAACTTTGATATTAAGACCGCAAACAGGCCCATTGATGAGGCTGTGAACAAAATCCACCCCAAACTCTGCCATCCATGCCATGCTCCTAAGGCAGCCAAAAGCTTCATATCTCCGTAGCCGATGCCCGCGCACTTTCGCCAGTAAAAATAAATCCAGTACAACCCCCACAAACTGAGATACCCGCAAATGGCGCCAAGCACTGATGCTGCTAAATTCTCGGGTATAAAACACAGCTGATACAGTAACCCAGACCATAACAAGGAGTAAGTCAGATTATCCGGGAGCAACATGCATCGATAATCTATCCAGGCTAGCCGTAGTAAAAGCCCAATATAGAGAGTGAAAAAGGGAAGTTCGAATAGGGTAGGGGATGTAGACATAGCCATTGATGACTCTGCAGTGAGATGATTTTCAACACTAAATTAATATACATGTGAAAACAAAATGAAGATTATTCAGGCGCGAGCAGCCCTCCAGGGAAGATTCTATGGCTAGTCAATTTTGCATCTCGAGTTGAAGGTGTGCCGTACCCTTGCATAAAAGATTGTTTAATTCGTATCCATGGCTTGATTAAGGGGCAGATTTACGTATAATGCGCGGGCCTGTCTTAATCGACGGCTGGCTCAATACGAGCCTGGCAGTGAAGCTACTGTCGACAATGTTCCCAATTGGGGAACTATGTATGAACGATTACACTCCCCCATCAATCGTAATGGGTGTGAGTAGTGATTTTTTTCGTCTATAAAATAATTGGAGCTATGGTCTCATGCAGAGCCAAAGAATCCGTATCCGTCTTAAAGCGTTTGATCATCGTCTGATTGATCAATCAACTGCGGAAATCGTCGAGACTGCTAAGCGCACTGGTGCGCAAGTACGTGGTCCGATCCCGCTGCCGACCCGCAAAGAGCGCTTTACCGTTCTGATCTCTCCGCACGTCAACAAAGACGCGCGTGATCAGTACGAAATTCGCACTCACAAGCGTCTGGTTGACATCGTTGAGCCAACTGAGAAAACCGTTGATGCTCTGATGCGTCTGGATCTGGCTGCTGGTGTTGACGTGCAGATCAGCCTGGGTTAATCAGGTCATTGACGATTGAGAGGTTGAAACAATGATTGGTTTAGTCGGTAAAAAATTGGGTATGACCCGTATCTTCACTGAAGACGGCGTTTCTATCCCAGTAACCGTGATCGAAGTAGAAGCAAACCGTGTTACTCAGGTCAAAGACCTGGCTAACGATGGCTACCGTGCTGTTCAAGTTACCACTGGCGCTAAAAAAGCTAGCCGTGTAACTAAGCCGGAAGCTGGTCACTTCGCTAAAGCTGGCGTAGAAGCTGGCCGTGGCCTTTGGGAATTCCGTCTTGCAGAAGGCGAAGAGTTCACTGTAGGTCAAGATGTTAGCGTTGAGCTGTTTGCTGAAGTTAAAAAAGTTGACGTAACTGGCACCTCTAAAGGTAAAGGTTTCGCAGGTACCGTTAAGCGCTGGAACTTCCGTACCCAGGACGCTACACACGGTAACTCCTTGTCTCACCGCGTTCCGGGTTCTATCGGTCAGAACCAGACTCCGGGCAAAGTGTTCAAAGGCAAGAAAATGGCAGGCCAACTGGGCAACGAACGTGTAACTGTTCAGAGCCTGGATGTAGTACGCGTTGACGCTGAGCGCAACCTGCTGCTGGTTAAGGGTGCAGTTCCGGGTGCAACCGGTAGCGACCTTATTGTTAAACCAGCTGTGAAGGCGTGAGGAGATAGCAATGGAATTAGTATTGAAAGACGCGCAAAGCGCGCTGACTGTTTCCGAAACTACCTTCGGTCGTGATTTTAACGAAGCGCTGGTACACCAGGTTGTTGTTGCTTATGCAGCTGGTGCCCGTCAAGGTACTCGTGCTCAGAAGACTCGTGCTGAAGTAACTGGTTCCGGCAAAAAGCCGTGGCGCCAGAAAGGTACCGGCCGTGCGCGTTCAGGTTCTATCAAGAGCCCGATCTGGCGTTCCGGTGGCGTAACCTTCGCTGCTCGCCCGCAGGACCACAGTCAAAAAGTTAACAAAAAGATGTACCGCGGAGCGCTGAAAAGCATTCTGTCCGAACTGGTACGTCAGGATCGTCTGATCGTTGTCGAACAGTTCTCTGTTGAAGCGCCTAAAACTAAGCTGCTTGCTCAGAAACTGAAAGACATGGCCCTGGAAGATGTGCTGATCGTAACTGGCGAACTGGATGAGAATCTGTTCCTGGCTGCGCGTAACCTGCATAAGGTTGACGTGCGCGACGCAGCAACAATCGATCCAGTTAGCCTGATCGCCTTCGACAAAGTCGTTATGACTGCTGATGCAGTTAAGCAAGTTGAGGAGATGCTGGCATGATCCGTGAAGAACGTCTGCTGAAAGTACTGCGCGCGCCGCACGTATCTGAAAAAGCATCTATGG
This sequence comes from Buttiauxella sp. AC038, assembly GCF_979253565.1. Taxonomy (NCBI): domain Bacteria; kingdom Pseudomonadati; phylum Pseudomonadota; class Gammaproteobacteria; order Enterobacterales; family Enterobacteriaceae; genus Buttiauxella; species Buttiauxella sp. AC038. Next base: position 427,475 of record NZ_CEEDCQ010000001.1, read on the forward strand.
CGATGGAAAAAACTAATACCATCGTTCTCAAAGTTGCAAAAGACGCGACCAAAGCAGAGATCGTTGCTGCTGTTGAGAAACTGTTCGAAGTTGAAGTTAAAGGCGTTAATACCTTGCTTGTTAAAGGTAAAACTAAGCGTCATGGACAGCGTATCGGTCGTCGTAGCGACTGGAAAAAAGCTTACGTCACCCTGAAGGAAGGCCAGAATCTGGACTTCGTCGGCGGCGCTGAGTAAGTCGGAGGAGAAAAACAATGGCAGTTGTTAAATGTAAACCGACATCTCCGGGTCGTCGCCACGTAGTTAAAGTGGTCAACCCTGAGCTGCATAAGGGCAAACCATTTGCTCCGCTGGTTGAAAAAAACAGCAAATCCGGTGGCCGCAACAACAATGGTCGTATCACTACTCGTCACATCGGTGGTGGTCACAAGCAGGCTTATCGTATTGTTGACTTTAAACGCAACAAAGATGGTATCCCGGCAGTTGTTGAACGTCTTGAGTACGATCCGAACCGTTCTGCGAATATCGCACTGGTTCTGTACAAAGATGGCGAACGCCGTTACATCCTGGCCCCTAAAGGCCTGAAAGCTGGCGACCAGATTCAATCTGGCGTTGATGCTGCAATCAAAGCAGGTAACACCCTGCCGATGCGCAATATCCCGGTTGGTTCTACCGTTCATAACGTAGAAATGAAACCAGGTAAAGGCGGTCAGCTTGCACGTTCTGCTGGTACCTATGTGCAGATCGTTGCACGTGATGGTGCTTACGTTACCCTGCGTCTGCGTTCTGGTGAAATGCGTAAAGTCGAAGCTGACTGCCGTGCAACCATGGGCGAAGTCGGTAACTCTGAGCATATGCTCCGCGTTCTGGGTAAAGCAGGTGCTGCACGCTGGCGTGGTGTTCGTCCTACCGTTCGCGGTACTGCGATGAACCCAGTCGACCACCCACATGGTGGTGGTGAAGGTCGTAACTTTGGTAAGCACCCGGTAACTCCGTGGGGCGTTCAGACCAAAGGTAAGAAGACCCGCAGCAACAAGCGTACTGATAAATTCATCGTACGTCGCCGTAGCAAATAATTTTAGAGGATAAGCCATGCCACGTTCTCTCAAGAAAGGTCCTTTTATTGACCTGCACTTGCTGAAGAAGGTAGAGAAAGCGGTGGAAAGCGGTGACAAGAAGCCCCTGCGCACTTGGTCCCGTCGTTCAACGATCTTTCCTAACATGATCGGTTTGACCATCGCTGTCCATAATGGTCGTCAGCATGTTCCGGTATTTGTTTCCGACGAAATGGTCGGTCACAAACTGGGTGAATTTGCACCGACACGTACTTATCGCGGCCATGCTGCTGATAAAAAAGCCAAGAAGAAATAAGTAGGAGGAAGAGATGGAAACTTTAGCTCAACATCGCCACGCTCGTTCTTCTGCTCAAAAGGTTCGCCTTGTTGCAGACCTTATTCGCGGTAAGAAAGTGTCGCAGGCACTGGAAATTTTGACCTTCACCAACAAGAAAGCTGCGGTATTGGTCAAGAAAGTTCTGGAATCTGCCATTGCTAACGCTGAACACAACGATGGCGCTGACATTGACGATCTGAAAGTCGCGAAAATCTTCGTAGACGCAGGCCCAAGCATGAAGCGCATTATGCCGCGTGCAAAAGGTCGTGCAGATCGCATCCTGAAGCGCACCAGCCACATTACTGTGGTTGTGTCCGATCGCTGAGACTCTGGAGACTAGCAATGGGTCAGAAAGTACATCCTAATGGTATTCGCCTGGGTATTGTAAAACCTTGGAACTCTACTTGGTTTGCGAACACCAAAGAATTCGCTGACAACCTGGACAGCGATTTTAAAGTTCGTCAGTACCTGACAAAGGAACTGGCGAAGGCGTCTGTATCTCGTATCGTTATCGAGCGTCCAGCTAAGAGCATCCGTGTGACTATTCACACTGCTCGCCCTGGCATCGTAATCGGTAAGAAAGGCGAAGACGTAGAAAAACTGCGCAAGGTCGTAGCGGATATCGCTGGCGTTCCTGCACAGATCAATATCGCCGAAGTTCGTAAGCCTGAACTGGACGCAAAATTGGTTGCTGATAGCATCACTTCACAGCTGGAACGTCGTGTTATGTTCCGTCGTGCTATGAAGCGTGCTGTACAGAATGCCATGCGTCTGGGCGCTAAAGGTATCAAAGTTGAAGTTAGCGGCCGTCTGGGCGGCGCCGAGATCGCACGTACCGAATGGTACCGTGAAGGTCGCGTGCCGTTGCACACTCTGCGTGCTGACATTGACTACAACACCTCTGAAGCGCACACCACTTATGGTGTAATTGGCGTTAAAGTGTGGATCTTTAAAGGTGAGATCCTGGGTGGGATGGCTGCTGTTGAACAACCGGAAAAACCGGCTGCTCAACCTAAAAAGCAGCAGCGTAAAGGCCGTAAGTAAGGAGAGTCGCTGTGTTACAACCAAAGCGTACAAAATTCCGTAAAGTGCACAAAGGCCGCAACCGTGGTCTGGCTGCTGGTACGGATGTTAGCTTCGGCACTTTCGGTCTGAAAGCTGTTGGCCGTGGTCGTCTGACTGCACGTCAGATCGAAGCAGCACGTCGTGCAATGACCCGTGCAGTTAAGCGTCAGGGTAAGATCTGGATCCGTGTATTCCCGGACAAACCGATCACCGAAAAGCCGCTTGAAGTGCGTATGGGTAAAGGTAAAGGCAACGTAGAGTATTGGGTTGCCTTGATTCAGCCTGGCAAAGTCCTGTATGAAATGGACGGCGTACCAGAAGAGCTGGCCCGTGAAGCATTCAAGCTGGCAGCAGCGAAACTGCCGATTAAAACCACCTTTGTAACTAAGACGGTGATGTAATGAAAGCAAAAGAGCTGCGTGAAAAGAGTGTTGAAGAGCTGAACACCGAGCTGCTGAATTTGCTGCGTGAGCAGTTCAATCTGCGTATGCAAGCAGCAAGTGGCCAGCTGCAACAGACTCACCTGCTGAAGCAAGTGCGTCGTGATGTTGCACGTGTTAAGACTTTATTGACTCAGAAGGCGGGTGCGTAATGACCGATAAAATCCGTACTCTGCAAGGTCGCGTTGTTAGTGACAAAATGGAGAAATCCATTGTTGTTGCTATCGAACGTGTGGTGAAACACCCGATTTACGGTAAATTCATCAAACGTACGACCAAACTGCACGTACATGACGAGAACAATGAATGTGGTATCGGTGACGTGGTTGAAATCCGCGAATGCCGTCCACTGTCTAAGACTAAGTCTTGGACGCTTGTTCGCGTTGTAGATAAAGCTGTTCTGTAATACAGTGAGCTTTGTCTAACGAATAAACGGCTCAGTAAATGAGCCGTTTATTTTTTCTACCCATATTCAGGAACCGGTGTTATAATGCCGCGCCCTCGTTTATGGGGCTTTTTAACGACCTAATTATGGGTCCCGAAGTAGTAGTTGACATTAGCGGAGCACTGAAATGATCCAAGAACAGACTATGCTGACCGTAGCCGACAACTCCGGCGCGCGTCGCGTAATGTGTATCAAGGTTCTGGGTGGCTCGCACCGTCGCTACGCAGGCGTCGGCGACATCATCAAAATTACCATCAAGGAAGCAATTCCTCGTGGTAAGGTGAAGAAAGGCGATGTCCTGAAAGCGGTAGTGGTGCGCACCAGGAAGGGTGTTCGTCGCCCGGACGGTTCTGTCATTCGCTTCGATGGTAATGCATGCGTTATTTTAAACAATAACAGCGAGCAACCAATCGGCACGCGTATTTTTGGGCCGGTAACTCGTGAACTACGTAATGAAAAGTTCATGAAAATTATCTCTCTGGCACCAGAAGTACTCTAAGGAGCGAATCATGGCAGCTAAAATCCGTCGTGATGACGAAGTTATCGTGTTAACCGGTAAAGATAAAGGTAAGCGCGGTAAAGTTAAGAATGTCTTGTCTTCCGGCAAGCTTATTGTTGAAGGTATTAACCTGGTTAAGAAACATCAGAAGCCGGTTCCGGCCCTGAACCAACCAGGTGGCATCGTTGAAAAAGAAGCTGCTATTCAAGTTTCTAACGTTGCACTCTTCAATGCGGCAACCGGCAAGGCTGACCGTGTAGGCTTTAGATTCGAAGAGGGCAAAAAAGTCCGTTTCTTCAAATCTAATAGCGAAACTATCAAGTAATTTGGAGTAGTACGATGGCGAAACTGCATGATTACTACAAAGACGAAGTAGTTACAAAACTCATGAGTGAGTTTAACTACAATTCTGTCATGCAAGTCCCTCGGGTCGAGAAGATCACCCTGAACATGGGTGTGGGTGAAGCGATCGCTGACAAGAAACTGCTGGATAATGCAGCAGCTGACTTGACAGCAATCTCCGGTCAAAAACCGTTGATCACCAAAGCACGCAAATCAGTTGCAGGCTTCAAAATCCGTCAGGGCTATCCGATCGGCTGTAAAGTAACTCTGCGTGGCGAACGCATGTGGGAGTTTCTTGAGCGCCTGATCACCATTGCTGTACCACGTATCCGTGACTTCCGTGGCTTGTCCGCTAAGTCATTCGATGGCCGTGGTAACTACAGCATGGGTGTCCGTGAGCAGATCATCTTCCCAGAAATCGACTATGACAAAGTCGATCGCGTTCGTGGTTTGGATATTACCATTACCACTACTGCGAAATCTGATGATGAAGGCCGTGCTCTGCTGGCAGCCTTTAACTTCCCATTCCGTAAGTAAGGTAGGGTTACTAATGGCTAAGCAATCGATGAAAGCACGCGAAGTCGTTCGCGTGAAACTGGCCGACAAATACCGCGCTAAACGCGAGGAATTGAAAGCTATCATCTCTGGTGTGAACTCATCCGACGAAGAACGTTGGGATGCTGTTCTTAAGCTGCAGTCTCTGCCGCGTGATTCCAGCCCGTCCCGTCAGCGTAACCGCTGCCGCCAAACTGGTCGTCCGCATGGTTATGTGGGCAAATTCGGGTTGAGCCGTATCAAGCTTCGTGAAGCCGCTATGCGCGGTGAAGTACCTGGCTTGAAGAAGGCTAGCTGGTAATATCCAATTGAATCACGGGAGTAAAGACAGATGAGCATGCAAGATCCGATCGCGGATATGCTGACCCGTATCCGTAACGGTCAAGCCGCGAATAAAGTTGCGGTCACCATGCCTTCCTCCAAGCTGAAATTGGCAATTGCCAACGTGCTGAAAGAAGAAGGCTATATTGAAGATTTTAAAATCGAAGGCGACATCAAGCCTGAACTGGAACTGACTCTTAAGTATTTCCAGGGCAAGGCTGTGGTAGAGAGCATTCAGCGAGTCAGCCGCCCAGGTCTGCGCATCTATAAGAAAAAAGATGAGCTGCCTAAAGTTATGGCCGGTATGGGTATTGCTGTCGTTTCTACCTCGAAAGGTGTTATGACTGATCGTGCAGCGCGCCAAGCTGGTCTTGGTGGCGAAATTATCTGCTACGTAGCCTAATTGGAGGAATAAAATGTCTCGTGTTGCTAAAGCACCGGTCGTTATTCCTGCTGGCGTAGAGGTAAAACTCAACGGTCAGGTTATTTCGATCAAAGGTAAGAACGGCGAGCTGACTCGTACAATCAACGATGCTGTTGAAGTTAAACACGCTGATAATGCACTGACTTTCGCTCCGCGCGAAGGTTTTGCTAACGCGTGGGCCCAAGCGGGTACCACTCGTGCGCTGTTAAATGCAATGGTTATCGGTGTTACCGAAGGCTTCACTAAGAAGCTGCAGCTGGTTGGTGTAGGTTATCGTGCAGCAGTTAAAGGCAATGCGGTGAGTTTGGCCCTAGGCTTCTCTCATCCTGTTGAACATGCTCTGCCAGCGGGAATCACTGCTGAATGTCCAACTCAAACTGAAATCGTGCTGAAAGGCGCTGATAAGCAGATGATTGGACAAGTGGCTGCTGATCTTCGCGCCTACCGTCGTCCTGAGCCTTATAAAGGCAAGGGTGTTCGTTACGCCGACGAAGTCGTGCGTACCAAAGAGGCTAAGAAGAAGTAAGGTAACACTATGGATAAGAAATCTGCTCGTATCCGTCGTGCGACCCGCGCACGTCACAAGCTCAAAGAACTGGGTGCGACTCGTCTGGTGATTCACCGCACGCCTCGTCATATTTATGCACAGGTTATCGCACCAAACGGTTCAGAAGTCCTGGTAGCTGCATCTACTGTAGAGAAAGCTATCGCTGAGCAACTGAAGTACACTGGAAATAAAGACGCCGCTACAGCTGTGGGTAAAGCTGTTGCAGAGCGCGCACTGGAAAAAGGTATTACGAAAGTATCCTTTGACCGTGCTGGTTTCCAATATCATGGTCGTGTCCAGGCACTGGCAGATGCTGCCCGTGATGCTGGCCTTCAGTTCTAAGGTAGAGGTGTAAGATGGCTCACATCGAAAAACAAGCTGGCGAACTGCAGGAAAAGCTGATCGCGGTAAATCGCGTATCTAAAACCGTAAAAGGTGGTCGTATTTTCTCCTTCACTGCTCTGACAGTGGTTGGCGATGGTAACGGTCGCATTGGTTTTGGTTACGGAAAAGCGCGTGAAGTTCCAGCAGCTATCCAGAAAGCGATGGAAAAAGCCCGTCGCAACATGATTAACGTCGCGCTGAACCACGGCACCCTGCAGCACCCTGTTAAAGGTGTGCACACAGGATCTCGTGTGTTCATGCAGCCGGCTTCCCAGGGTACCGGTATTATTGCCGGCGGTGCAATGCGCGCCGTTCTGGAAGTCGCTGGAGTTCATAACGTTTTGGCTAAAGCATATGGTTCCACCAACCCGATTAACGTGGTTCGTGCAACTATTGATGGCCTGGCGAATATGAAATCTCCGGAAATGGTCGCTGCCAAGCGTGGTAAATCCGTTGAAGAAATTCTGGGGTAATTGACCATGGCAAAGACTATTAAAATTACACAAACCCGCAGTGCGATCGGTCGTTTGCCGAAACACAAGGCAACGCTGCTTGGCCTGGGTCTGCGTCGTATTGGCCACACCGTAGAGCGCGAGGATACTCCTGCTGTACGTGGTATGGTCAACGCGGTTTCCTACATGGTTAAAGTTGAGGAGTAAGAGATGCGTTTAAATACTCTGTCTCCGGCCGAAGGGTCTAAGCACGCTTCCAAGCGTCTGGGTCGTGGTATCGGTTCTGGTCTCGGCAAAACCGGCGGTCGTGGTCACAAAGGTCAGAACTCTCGTTCTGGCGGTGGCGTACGTCGTGGGTTCGAAGGTGGCCAGATGCCGTTGTACCGTCGCCTGCCGAAATTCGGTTTCACCTCTCGCAAAGCAATGATCACTGGTGAGATTCGTCTTTCCGATCTGGCGAAAGTTGAAGGCGACGTAGTTGACCTGAACACGCTGAAAGCAGCAAACATTATCGGTATCCAGATTGAGTTCGCGAAAGTGATTCTGTCTGGCGAGGTTTCTCGTCCGGTAACTGTTCGCGGCCTGCGTGTCACTAAAGGCGCTCGTGCTGCTATCGAAGCTGCTGGCGGTAAAATCGAGGAATAAGTAGCAGATGGCAAAGCAACCGGGATTAGATTTTCAAAGTGCTAAAGGCGGGTTTGGCGAGCTGAAACGCAGACTGATGTTTGTTATCGGTGCGCTGATTGTGTTCCGTATTGGCTCTTTTATTCCGATCCCTGGTATTGATGCCGCTGTACTTGCCAAACTGCTTGAGCAACAGCGAGGCACTATCATTGAAATGTTTAACATGTTCTCTGGTGGTGCTCTCAGCCGTGCTTCTATCTTTGCATTGGGTATCATGCCGTATATTTCGGCATCGATTATTATCCAGCTTCTAACGGTGGTTCATCCAGCGTTAGCAGAGTTGAAGAAAGAAGGGGAGTCTGGTCGTCGTAAGATCAGCCAGTACACCCGTTACGGCACCCTGGTGCTGGCAATATTCCAGTCAATCGGTATTGCTACCGGTTTACCGAATATGCCTGGTATGCAAGGCTTGGTGTTAAACCCAGGCTTTGCATTCTACTTCACAGCTGTTGTGAGCCTTGTCACGGGAACTATGTTCCTTATGTGGCTAGGTGAACAGATTACTGAACGTGGTATCGGAAACGGTATCTCAATCATAATCTTCGCTGGTATTGTTGCGGGTTTGCCGCCGGCCGTTGGCCATACTATCGAACAAGCAAGGCAAGGCGACCTGCACTTCCTTCTGTTGCTGTTGGTTGCAGTACTAGTATTCGCAGTGACCTTCTTCGTTGTTTTTGTTGAACGTGGTCAACGCCGCATTGTGGTAAACTACGCAAAACGTCAACAGGGTCGTCGTGTCTATGCTGCGCAGAGCACGCATTTACCGCTGAAAGTGAATATGGCTGGTGTTATTCCAGCAATTTTTGCTTCCAGTATTATTCTGTTCCCGGCAACGATTGCATCGTGGTTTGGGGGTGGTACCGGTTGGAACTGGCTGACTACAATTTCGCTGTATTTGCAGCCTGGGCAACCGCTTTATGTGTTACTCTATGCGTCTGCAATCATCTTCTTCTGTTTCTTCTACACAGCGTTGGTTTTCAACCCACGTGAAACAGCAGATAACCTGAAGAAGTCCGGTGCATTTGTACCAGGAATTCGTCCGGGAGAACAAACGGCGAAGTATATTGATAAAGTGATGACCCGCCTGACCTTGGTTGGTGCGTTGTACATTACCTTTATCTGCCTAATCCCGGAGTTCATGCGTGACGCAATGAAAGTGCCTTTCTACTTCGGTGGAACCTCGCTGCTCATTGTTGTCGTGGTTATCATGGACTTTATGGCTCAAGTGCAAACTCTGATGATGTCTAGTCAGTACGAGTCTGCATTGAAGAAAGCGAATCTGAAAGGCTACGGCCGTTAATAGTCGCTTGAGAAGTTACGGAGAGTAAAAATGAAAGTTCGTGCTTCCGTCAAGAAATTATGTCGTAACTGCAAAATCGTTAAGCGTGACGGTGTTATTCGCGTGATTTGCAGCGCCGAACCGAAGCATAAACAGCGTCAAGGCTGATTATCTCGTATATTTTTCTTGCAAAGTTGGGTTGAGCTGGCTAGATTAGCCAGCCAATCTTTTGTATGTCTATGCGTTTCCATTTGAGTATCCTGAAAACGGGCTTTTCGGTATGGGACGCATAATCTAAATAGTAGGAGTGCATAGTGGCCCGTATAGCAGGCATTAACATTCCTGATCAAAAACATACCGTGATCGCTTTAACTTCGATCTACGGTGTAGGCAAGACTCGTTCAAAGGCCATTTGTGCTGCGGCGGGTATCGCTGAAGATGTTAAGATCAGAGAGCTGTCTGAAGAACAAATCGACACGCTGCGTGACGAAGTTGCCAAATTTGTCGTTGAAGGTGATCTACGCCGTGAAGTGAGTATGAGCATCAAGCGTCTGATGGACCTTGGTTGCTATCGCGGTTTGCGTCATCGTCGTGGTCTGCCAGTACGCGGTCAGCGTACGAAGACCAACGCACGTACCCGTAAGGGTCCGCGCAAACCGATCAAGAAATAATCGGGGTGATTGAATAATGGCAAAGGCACCAGTTCGTGCACGTAAGCGTGTAAGAAAACAAGTCTCTGACGGCGTGGCTCATGTCCATGCTTCTTTCAACAACACAATCGTTACTATTACTGATCGTCAGGGTAATGCATTGGGTTGGGCAACTGCCGGTGGTTCCGGTTTCCGTGGCTCTCGCAAGTCCACTCCGTTCGCAGCTCAGGTTGCAGCAGAGCGTTGCGCAGAAGCTGTGAAAGAATACGGTATCAAGAACCTTGAAGTTATGGTTAAGGGACCGGGTCCAGGCCGCGAATCTACTATTCGTGCTCTGAACGCCGCTGGTTTCCGCATCACTAATATTACTGATGTGACTCCGATCCCTCACAACGGTTGTCGTCCGCCGAAAAAACGTCGCGTATAACGCTCGTTTTTAGGAATGTTGGAGAAAGAAAATGGCAAGATATTTGGGTCCTAAGCTCAAGCTGAGCCGTCGCGAGGGCACAGACCTGTTCCTGAAGTCTGGTGTTCGCGCGATCGATACCAAGTGTAAAATTGAACAAGCTCCTGGCCAGCACGGTGCGCGTAAACCGCGTCTGTCTGACTATGGTGTGCAGTTGCGTGAAAAGCAAAAAGTTCGCCGCATGTTCGGTGTTCTGGAGCGTCAGTTCCGTAACTACTATAAAGAAGCAGCACGTCTGAAAGGCAACACCGGTGAAAACCTGTTGGTTCTGCTTGAAGGTCGTCTGGACAACGTTGTCTACCGTATGGGCTTTGGCGCTACTCGTGCAGAATCACGTCAGTTAGTTAGCCATAAAGCAGTTATGGTAAATGGTCGCGTTGTTAACATCGCTTCTTATCAGGTAACTCCGAATGACGTAGTTAGCATCCGTGAGAAAGCCAAAAAGCAATCTCGCGTGAAGGCCGCTCTGGAGCTGGCTGAACAGCGTGAAAAGCCAACCTGGCTGGAAGTTGATGCTGCTAAGATGGAAGGTGTGTTCAAGCGTAAGCCTGAGCGTACTGATCTGTCTGCGGACATTAACGAACACCTGATCGTCGAGCTTTACTCCAAGTAAAGCTTAGTACCAAAGAGAGGACACAATGCAGGGTTCTGTGACAGAGTTTCTAAAACCGCGCCTGGTAGATATCGAGCAAGTGAGTTCGACGCACGCCAAGGTGACCCTTGAGCCTTTAGAGCGTGGCTTTGGCCATACTCTTGGTAATGCACTGCGCCGTATTCTGCTCTCATCGATGCCGGGTTGCGCGGTGACAGAGGTTGAGATTGATGGTGTACTACACGAGTACAGCACCAAAGAAGGCGTTCAGGAGGATATCCTGGAAATCCTGCTCAACCTGAAAGGGCTGGCGGTGAGAGTTCAAGGTAAAGATGATGTTATTCTTACTCTGAATAAGTCTGGCATTGGCCCTGTGACTGCAGCCGATATCACCCATGATGGTGATGTCGAAATCGTCAAGCCGCAACATGTGATCTGCCACCTGACTGATGAGAACGCATCTATTAGTATGCGTATCAAAGTTCAGCGCGGTCGCGGTTATGTGCCGGCCTCTGCCCGAATTCATTCGGAAGAAGATGAGCGCCCAATTGGTCGTCTGCTGGTCGACGCCTGCTACAGCCCTGTAGAGCGAATTGCCTACAATGTTGAAGCTGCGCGTGTAGAACAGCGTACTGACTTGGATAAGCTGGTCATCGAAATGGAAACCAACGGTACAATCGATCCTGAAGAGGCGATTCGTCGTGCGGCAACCATTCTGGCTGAACAACTTGAAGCTTTCGTTGACTTACGTGATGTTCGTCAACCAGAAGTTAAAGAAGAGAAACCAGAGTTCGATCCGATCCTGCTGCGCCCTGTTGACGATCTGGAATTGACTGTCCGCTCTGCTAACTGCCTTAAGGCAGAAGCTATCCACTATATCGGTGATCTGGTACAGCGTACCGAAGTTGAGCTGCTCAAAACGCCTAACTTGGGTAAAAAATCTCTTACCGAGATTAAAGACGTGCTGGCTTCCCGTGGTTTGTCTCTGGGCATGCGCCTGGAAAACTGGCCACCGGCAAGCATCGCTGACGAGTAACCGGATCACAGGTTAAGGTTTTACTGAGAAGGATAAGGTCATGCGCCATCGTAAGAGTGGTCGTCAACTGAACCGCAACAGCAGCCATCGCCAGGCTATGTTCCGCAATATGGCAGGTTCACTGGTTCGTCATGAGATCATCAAGACGACTCTGCCTAAAGCGAAAGAGCTGCGTCGCGTAGTTGAGCCGCTGATTACTCTTGCCAAGACTGATAGCGTTGCTAATCGTCGTCTGGCATTCGCCCGTACTCGTGATAACGAGATCGTGGCAAAACTGTTTAACGAACTGGGTCCGCGTTTCGCAGCCCGTACTGGTGGTTACACTCGCATTCTTAAGTGTGGCTTCCGTGCAGGTGACAATGCTCCGATGGCTTACATCGAGCTTGTTGATCGCGCCGAGTCTCAAACAGAAGCTGCTGCAGAGTAATCTGTAGTAACGTGAAAAAACCGGGCTTGCCCGGTTTTTTTATATCTGAAATTCGCCCTCCCGTGCTTTAAAAGCATATCTTTGTTATATCCCCAGTTTTTGCAGAGTTGATTAAGTGGTTATTTGATCAATGGGCAGAACCTCCACAACGCAAAGGTGAGTTTGATTCATTGCCTGGGTCAGGGAAACCTCTCGAACTCGATGATGATTCATATACCCCACTGGAATTGCGGGCGGCTTGGCGTCTAATGAAAAATTCCGGCTGCTTGCCTCCTGAGCTTCAACTGCGTAAGGATGCAATTGAGTTGAATGATTTGCTCAGATCGATAGATCATTGCCATCCAGAATACGTAGCTACCAGTAAGAAATTGCTATTACTTGAGTTCAAACTTCAGAATGCAGGAATGAGTACTGATTTTCTACATGGAGAGTATGCTGATAGATTGCTTCATAAATTTGATGAGGAATGATCATGTTTCGTATTGGAGAGTTGGCCAGACTGGCAGATGTGACACCCGATACCATCCGCTATTATGAAAAGCAGCAAATGATGGATCATGAAGTTAGAACTGAAGGAGGATTTCGGCTTTTTAGTGAAAGTGATTTGCAGCGCCTGAAGTTTATTCGTTATGCAAAGCAGTTAGGTTTTACGCTGGAAACTATCCGTGAACTGTTGTCGATCCGTATCGATCCTGAACATCACACCTGTCAGGAATCAAAAAGTATCGTGCAATCGAGACTCACAGAAGTTGAGTCTAAAATTAAAGAGCTTCAGCACATGCAGCGATCGTTACAGAGATTAAATGATGCATGTTGTGGTACTGCCCACAGCAGCGCATATTGTTCAATCCTTGAAGCGCTGGAGCAGGGGGCTAGCCAGCGAAAAGAATAAATTGTGATTTGTCAGATAGAGGCATAAAATCGTGCCGTTATTTTAATCAATCTGGAGTTTGTATGAGCAAGTATCAACATCAGAAAGGGATCATCAAAGATAATGCCATTGAGGCTTTGCTACACGACCCACTATTTCGTCAAAGAGTTGAGCAGAATAAGAAAGGTAAAGGGAGTTACCAACGTAATACAAAACATGGCAAACGAGGTAACTGGGAGGCCAGTGGCAAACAAGCAAATCGCTTTTTTACCACTGGCCTTCCTTTTTTTACTAACGCATTCAGATTCGTTCGTTCTGCTGTTTCAGCAGATCGCGAATTTCGCTGAGTAATACTTCTTCTTTGGTTGGTGCCGGTGGTGCTGCAGGTTCTTCTACTTTCTTACGGTTCAGTTTGTTTATCGCTTTGATCGCAAGGAAAATCGCGAAGGCAACAATCACGAAATCAAAGATATTCTGAATAAATACGCCGTAATGCATCACTACTGCTGGAATATCACCCGCAGCAGGTCTTAATGTTAAGGCGAACTGTTTAAAATCTACGCCGCCAATTAACAAACCAAGTGGCGGCATAATAATATCCGCAACTAGTGATGAAACAATTTTCCCGAATGCGGCCCCAATAATTACACCTACTGCCAAATCCACAACATTTCCGCGCATCGCAAATTCACGGAATTCTTTTAACATGCTCATTTTTCTCTCCTTGTACCGGCTGACGTTAATAAGTCTAACAAATGATGACCCGATTGCCATTACATCAGGAAATAAGAATCCCCGCTAATGCCTTAATATTAAGAGGGTTTATTGGGTAAAGAGAATTACGGGTAGAATGTTTATCTACCCGTTGAAGGTTATAAGAAGAAAGGACTTGGCTGGAATAGACGTTCCACATCGCTCACAAATTTCTTATCTGTCAGGAACATAATTACATGGTCGCCCTGTTCTATACGTAAATTGTCATTGGCGATCATGACATCGTTTCCCCTGACTACAGCACCAATTATCGTACCTGGCGGAAGCTTTATTTCATCAATAGAACGACCTACTACGCGTGAAGTACTTTCATCGCCATGGGCAACCGCTTCGATTGCTTCAGCCACTCCCCGACGTAGAGATGATACCCCTACGATATCGGCTTTACGCACATGGCCCAATAATGCTGAAATGGTGGCTTGCTGTGGTGAAATTGCAATATCAATTACGCTGCCCTGGACCAAATCGACGTAGGCTTTACGTTGGATAAGAACCATGACTTTCTTGGCACCCATACGTTTAGCCAACATAGCGGACATAATATTTGCTTCATCGTCATTGGTAACAGCGATAAACAAATCAACTTGTTCAATATGCTCTTCGGCTAACAGCTCTTGGTCCGATGCATCACCATAGAATACGATGGTGTTTTGCAGCATTTCGGCGAGTTCGGCAGCACGCTGCGGATCGCGTTCGATAAGTTTAACGCTGTAATCTTTTTCAAGACGTTGTGCCAGACCCGCACCAATATTACCGCCACCTACCAGCATAATTCGCTTATATGGTTTTTCGAGGCGCTGTAACTCACTCATTACAGCCCGAATATGTTGAGAGGCGGCAATGAAGAAGACTTCATCTCCCGCTTCAACGATAGTCGAACCTTGCGGGCGAATCGGACGGTCATGACGGAAAATCGCGGCAACGCGTGTCTCGATATGCGGCATATGTTCGCGCATAGTGGATAGTGCATTTCCGACTAACGGGCCACCGTAATAGGCTTTCACAACGGCAAGGCTTACTTTGCCTTCAGCAAAATTAACTACCTGAAGCGCGCCTGGGTATTCAATCAGTCGGTAAATATTGTCGATTACCAGCTGTTCCGGCGCGATAAGGTGATCAATTGGCACTGCTTCGGCATTGAATAAACGCTCGGCATCACGAACGTAATCAGGTGCACGAATTCGCGCGATTCGGTTTGGAGTATTAAAAAGCGAATATGCTACCTGACAGGCAATCATGTTCGTTTCATCAGAACTGGTTACTGCGACCAGCATATCGGCATCATCTGCGCCAGCTTCACGCAAAACGCGCGGATGCGAACCGTGACCCTGCACAACGCGTAAATCGAACTTATCCTGCAAGCTGCGCAGACGATCCTGATTGGTATCAACAACAGTAATGTCGTTGTTTTCACCTACCAGGTTTTCTGCCAGTGTGCCGCCGACCTGGCCCGCACCGAGAATGATTATTTTCATTTTTTATAGCTTCATTTGAGATGAAACCTAAGACTCAGCAAACCTGAATCAGCTTTTAATTAGCTTAGCGTAAAAGAAGCCATCACCATCTTCCGGAGAAGGGAGATTCTGGATCCCAGGTATTTCTGGTGTACCTGTTTCCACCAGTTTCGCCTCTGGATGCTGCGCCAGGAATGCCGCGACTTGCAGATAGTTTTCTTCCGGCAGGATAGAACATGTAGCGTAAACCAATGTGCCACCCGATTTCAGTTTTGGCCAAATGGCTTCCAGAATTTCTTTTTGTAGTGCAGCTAATTCAGGGATGTCTCTGTCGCGACGCAACCATTTGATATCTGGATGGCGGCGAATAACACCCGTGGCTGAACACGGTGCATCAAGAAGAATGCGATCAAATTGTTGATTAGCACACCACTGCTCAGGGAAACGCCCGTCTCCTGATTTAACCTCTGCACTCATACCCAAACGTTGCAAGTTTTCGTGCACACGCTTCAGGCGCTGTTCATCAATGTCGACAGCCATCACGCGTGCTTTAGGTGCAGCTTCAAGTATATGAGTGGTTTTGCCGCCAGGTGCTGCGCACAAATCGAGGATCGCATCGCCATCTTGCGGATCCAGCAGATCAACACAACCTTGCGCTGAGGCATCTTGAACCGTCACCCAACCGTCTTCAAAACCCGGTAATGCATGAACTGGTGCAGGAGTTTCCAGGCGCACAGCATCGCGATATTGCGGATGAGCATGACCTTCCAGCCCATTTTCTGCTAATAACGCCATCCATTCTTCACGAGTATGGTGTTGGCGATTAACACGCAGCCACATAGGAGGGCGCTGGTTGTTGGCATCGACAATAGATTGCCATTGGCCCGGATAGGCTTTTTTCAGCCGTTGCAGTAACCAGCTCGGGTGTAAGGAACGGCTTTCATGTTTAGCCGCTTCAGCCATCAGCTCTTCTTGTTGACGCTGGAACTGGCGTAATACGCCGTTAATCAAACCCTTAAGTGATTGCTTCTTGATAGCAACTGCGCCTTCAACTGTTTCTGCCAGAGCGGCATGAGCAGGAATGCGGGTGTAAAGCAGCTGATAAAAACCTACCATAATCAGATAGTGGATGGTGCGTTGCTTGCCCGTCATCGGGCGAGACATCAACTTACCAATCAACCATTCCAGCTGAGGCAGAGTGCGTAATACGCCAAAGCAAAGCTCCTGAAGCAGTGCTCTATCTTTATCAGAGACTTTTTGTTGCATAGCAGGCAGGACATTGCTGAGCGATTGACCTTGTTCCACAACTTGTTCAATCGTTTGTGCGGCCATACTGCGAAGATTTAATGTTTTTTTCATACGTACGCTCTGGTTTTTCGGCGCTTAAAAACAAAAATGCCCAGGTGATTGACCTGGGCGCAAAGGATTTCTTTTCTCAGGCGAGAAGTGCACCTGGCTTAAACCATTCACTGCGAGAGTTCAGGAGATCCTGAGCAGTCATCGCTTTCTTTCCTGCTGGTTGAAGGGATTGCAGATTTAAAATCCCGTCGCCGGTTGCCACCTGAATACCCTGTTTATTGGTTTCAATGATGGTTCCAGGTGCTGCGTCAGTGAGTTGATTGATTACTGATGCTTGCCAAATTTTGACGGGTTGGCCGTCAATTTCCAGCCAACTCATTGGCCATGGGTTAAAGGCGCGGATGCAACGCTCGAGTTGTGCAGCAGATAGCGACCAGTCGATACGCGCCTCTTCCTTGCTGAGTTTCTCAGCGTACGTGACCAATTCCTCGCTCTGAACTTCTGGTGTTGCACGCCCTGTAGCCAGTTGGTTTAACGTTTCCAGTAACCCTTGAGGGCCAAGGTTTGCCAGCTTATCGTAAAGCGTTGCGCTGGTATCAGTGGCTTCAATTGGGCAGGAGAGTTTCACCAGCATATCGCCCGTATCCAGGCCCACGTCCATTTGCATAATGGTCACGCCAGTTTCGGCATCACCAGCCCATAACGAACGCTGGATAGGTGCTGCACCACGCCAGCGTGGCAGCAGCGAGCCATGAACATTAATACATCCCAGGCGTGGCATATCCAGAACCGCTTTTGGCAGAATTAAACCATAAGCTACAACCACCATGACATCGGCGTTCAAACTAGAAACCAGTTCCTGATTTTCGGCCGGACGCAAAGAAGCTGGTTGAAATACAGGGATATCCCTTTCAGTCGCCAGTACTTTAACTGGGCTTGGCATTAACTTTTTGCCACGCCCAGCAGGCCTGTCGGGTTGTGTGAATACGCCAACTACCTGGTGCTGAGAAGACAACAGCGCGTCAAGATGACGCGCTGCGAAGTCAGGAGTGCCAGCGAAAATAATACGCAGTGAATCAGACACATTATTCCCTTGTGTGATGGATTAGGCGCTCTTATTCAGACGAGCCATTTTTTCCAGTTTCTGACGAATACGCTGACGCTTCAACGGCGAAAGGTAATCAACGAAGAGTTTACCAACCAGGTGATCCATCTCGTGTTGAATACAAATGGCAAGCAGGCCATCCGCTTCCAGTTCGTATGGCTTACCTTCACGGTCCAGAGCGCGGATTTTGACTCTTTCCGCTCGCGGAACAAGAGCACGTTGTTCTGGAATGGACAGGCAACCCTCTTCGATACCAGTATCGCCGCTTTTCTCCAGCAACTCAGGGTTAATCAAAACCAGGCGTTCGTCGCGGTTTTCAGAAACATCAATCACAATGATACGTTGATGGATATCCACCTGTGTTGCTGCAAGGCCAATACCTTCCTCTGCGTACATTGTCTCGAACATATCATCGACAATCCGCTGAATCTCAGCATTCACCTCTTTGACCGGAGCCGCCACAGTGCGAAGGCGCTCGTCCGGAAAATGTAATACCTGCAAAACTGACATAAATATCCAGAGCTGTGTTCAATTGATAGAAAGATTATTACCTCTATTCTAGACATTTCCCCGCCTGATTGACAGCATCAGTGACCAATCGCAAGGATTGCTTTTATAGCTTATGGCAGGAGGAAGATATGCCACCAAAGGAGATATGGCTACGCTTGATGGCTGTTCAAAGTCTCAGTGGAGATAAGCTATTAAAAATTGCCCATTTCTTACTAAACGAGCCGGAATGCACGGTCACTCATCTATCAAACTCTGGCTTATCTGCCCTGCAGATTTCATATTTTCTGGAATTTAGTGAAAAAGAGCTGGAAGCTTCACTTTGCTGGCTTGAGCAACCCCGTCACCATCTTCTTACTGCCGATAGTGCCAATTATCCCGAGCAGTTGCGGGCAATAGATTGCTACCCGGCAGCGCTATTTGTTGCAGGTGATATTGAGCTTCTTGCCAGTAACCAATTAGCCGTAGTCGGTAACCGTAACCTTTCTCTTTATGGCGAACGGTGGTGCCGAATGTTTTGTGAGCCATTAGCTACTGCGGGATTAACGATAACGAGTGGTTTGGCTTTAGGTATTGATGCTGTAGCGCATCGCGCAGCATTAAACGTACATGGAAAAACAGTAGCTGTTTTAGGAAACGGGCTGGCAAATCTTTACCCTAAACGCCATAAACAATTGGGTGAGCAGATTATTGCTGAGGGTGGTGCCATTATCTCTGAGTTTCCACTGAATACCACGCCATATCCGGGTAATTTTCCACGCAGAAATCGAATTATCAGTGGCTTGAGTCGGGCTGTTTTTGTCGTGGAGGCAAGTGAGCGCAGCGGCTCTTTGGTGACTGCACGATATGCTCTTGAACAAGGGCGGGAGCTTTTTGCATTACCGGGAGCAATTGGCAGCCCAGGGAGTGAAGGCCCCCACTTGCTCATCAAGCAAGGCGCTACTTTAGTCAGTCATCCCTCAGACATACTTGAGCATCTGGAAAATGAACTGCAATGGCTTCCCTCTATCCCCAAGGCCTTAATATATTCACACAATGAAGGGGATCGAACATTGCCATTTCCTGAGCTGTTGGCTAACGTAGGAGATGAGGTTACACCTGTTGACGTCGCCGCTGAACGTGCCGGCCAACCTGTGCCAGTTACGGTAGCCCAGCTACTCGAACTGGAGTTAGCAGGATGGATCGCAGCTGTACCCGGCGGCTATGTCCGATTGAGGAGGGCATGCCATGTTCGACGTACTAATGTACTTATTTGAAACCTACATCCACAACGAAGTGGAAATGCGAGTTGATCAAGATAAATTGACGCGTGATCTCGCCGATGCTGGTTTTGATCACGAAGACATTTATAACGCTCTTGTATGGCTTGAAAAGTTGGCGGACTATCAGGAAGGTCTGACTGAACCCATGCAACTAGCTGCTGATCCACTTTCTATGCGTATGTATACCGCAGAGGAATGCCAGCGACTTGATGCAACTTGTCGGGGGTTTTTACTATTTCTGGAACAGATTCAGGTGCTGAACCTCGAAACCCGTGAAATGGTCATTGAACGAGTATTAGCGTTAGACACCGCTGAGTTCGAACTGGAAGACTTAAAGTGGGTGGTGCTAATGGTACTGTTCAACATTCCGGGGTGCGAAAATGCATATCAGCAAATGGAAGAATTACTCTTCGAAGTAAATGAAGGTATGCTGCATTAAATTAAAGCCGCGGCATGAGATGTTATGACCAAATCAGCACTGTTCACTGTGCCTAAAAATGAACCCTGTCCCCAATGTGGGGCAGGGTTAGTCATTCGTTCTGGTAAACACGGCCCTTTTCTTGGCTGTTCTCATTACCCGGAATGTGATTATGTTCGCCCGCTAAAAAGCCTGGCTGATGGCCATGTGGTTAAAGTACTTGAAGGTCAACACTGTCCTGTATGCCAGGAAAATCTGGTATTACGCCAGGGGCGTTTCGGCATGTTCATTGGTTGTAGCAATTATCCAGCTTGTGATCACACCGAAGTTATCGACAAACCCGATGAAACTGCAATCAATTGCCCGCAATGCCAGAAAGGTAAATTAGTCCAAAGACGTTCTCGATTTGGTAAAACCTTTTGGTCATGCGATAGCTATCCGACCTGTCAATTCGTCATTAATAGCAAACCGGTGGCAGGCGAATGCCCTGCGTGTCACTATCCGTTAATCATCGAAAAGAAAACGGCACAGGGATTGAAACAATTCTGTGCCAGCAAACAATGTGGAAAGCCGGTAACGGTGGAATAAAGCTTGTGAAGACAAACCTGCAAACAGAGCAACTCCAAGAGATCGTTGCCGCCCTAAAACAACAACATGTGATCGCATATCCAACCGAAGCTGTGTTTGGCGTCGGTTGTGATCCTGACAGTGAGCTGGCAGTTACGCGTTTACTAGAGTTAAAACATCGTCCCGTAGATAAAGGCCTTATCCTGATAGCTGCGAGTTTCGAGCAACTTGTTCCTTATATAGATAGCTCCGTGCTTTCGCAAATGCAGCGAGAAACCGTATTCTCTTGTTGGCCAGGACCTGTGACCTTTGTTTTCCCTGCTCTTCCTTCAACGCCGCGCTGGCTAACGGGTCGATTTGATTCCTTAGCCGTGAGGGTCACTGATCATCCATTGGTTCGTGATTTATGCCTGGTTTTTGGAAAACCTTTGGTTTCTACCAGTGCCAATTTATCTGGTTTGCCACCTTGTCGTACGGCTGATGAAGTCTTGGCTCAATTTGGTGACGGCTTCCCGGTTCTGCGTGGCGATACCGGAGGCAGGTTGAATCCATCTGAAATTCGTGATGCTTTGACCGGCGAACTTTTTCGCCAGGGGTAATTAATGAACACCTTTGCCGTTTTTGGTAACCCAATTCAGCACAGCAAATCACCGCAAATTCATCAGATGTTTGCTGAGCAGTTAAAAATAGAGCATCCATATGGCTGTGTGCTGGCACCTGTAGATGCTTTTATTGAAACTCTTGAGCAATTTTTCCAGGCAGGCGGTAAAGGCGCCAATATTACGGTTCCTTTTAAAGAGCAAGCATTCGCCCGTGCTGATCAACTGTCAGAGCGCGCAGCATTAGCCGGTGCGGTTAATACGCTTAAGCGCCTGGACGATGGGCGCCTGCTCGGCGATAACACCGATGGGATTGGTCTTTTAACCGATCTGGAGCGTTTATCGTTGATCAAACCAGGTCGGCGTATTTTGTTGTTGGGAGCGGGTGGCGCGGCTCGGGGAGTTTTACTACCTCTGCTTTCGCTTGATTGTTCTGTGACGATAACCAACCGTACATTTTCTCGAGCCATGGATCTCGCACTACTATTTAGCCACACTGGCAGTGTTCAGGCGTTAGAGCAGTCTGAGCTGGAGGGGCATGAGTTCGATCTTATTATTAATGCCACCTCTAGCGGAATTGCTGGTGACATTCCTGCTATTCCAGCATCGTTGCTTTCGAGCAATGTTCAGTGCTACGACATGTTCTACCAAAAGGGCGAAACCCCTTTCTTACACTGGTGCAAACAACACGGTGTTCAAAACTATGCTGATGGTTTAGGAATGCTGGTGGGTCAGGCTGCACATGCCTTTTTCCTGTGGCACGGTGTGTTACCAGAAGTCGCGCCAGTAATAGAGAAGCTAAAGCAGGAAATGTCGCAGTGAACCAGTCGATCCTGTTTCCCGATCGTGAGCAATGGGACGATCAACTTCTGGCGGTCTGCTTTCCTGCATTAGTAAATGGCTTTCAGGTGATGTGCAGTATTACCGGGGAAACTATCGCCAGCCGTTATGGTGGCGATAATAAAGAATCATGGCTTGAGCTCTTTCGTCTTAATCGTTGGGATTTGGAAGACGAAGCGGAGGCGTTAATTGAAGCTGATGAACATGACAATCAAGGCTGCGTCTGGCTTTCCTGAGCAAAGTACTCATCTTTCCAGCGAACGTAGTTATTGGCTGAGTATTTTAAGCCTTCCAGTTCTTCAGCCGTAAGAGGGCGGATCTGCTTCACTGGGCTACCCAGATAAAGGAAGCCGCTCTCAAGACGTTTATTTTGCGGCACCAAACTTCCTGCCCCGATCATTACATCGTCTTCTATTACTACACCATCCAGTAAAATCGACCCCATTCCTACGAGCACGCGGTTACCGATCGTGCAGCCGTGCAGCATGACCTTATGTCCCACAGTCACATCTTCACCGATAATAAGTGGATTGCCTTCTGGGTTATAGGAAGACTTATGCGTTACATGCAACACACTCCCATCCTGAATATTGCTACGAGCACCAATAGCCACATAGTTAACGTCACCACGGATAGCAACTAGTGGCCAAATACTCACATCATCGGCAATTCGCACATCACCAATCACAACACTTGAGCTATCAAGCATCACTCTTTGGCCAACTTCAGGATAGGTTTTTTGAAAAGGACGTAATACTGCAGACATAAATACCTCTGAAAGTTCTCTTCGTAGATAGACTGTGGCTGCTTTCTTAACCGATGGCAAGGAGGTAAAGCATCAAAAACAAGGCGAATTGGACATGATCGCAGCGAAAAGGGCGAAAACTAATCAGTCGGAAGAAAAGATCGAAAAAAGGGTTGTGCTATAAAAAGAGATCCCTATAATGCGCCTCCATCGACACGGAACATGTGAACAACATCACAGAGTAACGGCGGCGATGAGAGTCAAATATCCTGAAATTAAGGGTTGACTCTGAAAGAGGAAAGCGTAATATACGCCACCTCGAGTTAGCAAGCGAAAGCGCCTAACTCACTGCTCTTTAACAATTTATCAGACAATCTGTGTGGGCACTCGCAGGATTGATATCTCAGATACCTTCGGGTATCAAAAAAATATCAAGTCTTGAAGAGTGACCAAGCAGTAATTCATTTAGTTGAATTATTACGAAAGTTAATTTTTGAGCACCGCTTCACGAGTTGAAGCAAATCAAGCTTTTAATTGAAGAGTTTGATCATGGCTCAGATTGAACGCTGGCGGCAGGCCTAACACATGCAAGTCGAGCGGTAGCACAGGGAGCTTGCTCCTGGGTGACGAGCGGCGGACGGGTGAGTAATGTCTGGGAAACTGCCTGATGGAGGGGGATAACTACTGGAAACGGTAGCTAATACCGCATAACGTCTTCGGACCAAAGAGGGGGACCTTCGGGCCTCTTGCCATCAGATGTGCCCAGATGGGATTAGCTAGTAGGTGAGGTAATGGCTCACCTAGGCGACGATCCCTAGCTGGTCTGAGAGGATGACCAGCCACACTGGAACTGAGACACGGTCCAGACTCCTACGGGAGGCAGCAGTGGGGAATATTGCACAATGGGCGCAAGCCTGATGCAGCCATGCCGCGTGTATGAAGAAGGCCTTCGGGTTGTAAAGTACTTTCAGCGAGGAGGAAGGCATTGTGGTTAATAACCGCAGTGATTGACGTTACTCGCAGAAGAAGCACCGGCTAACTCCGTGCCAGCAGCCGCGGTAATACGGAGGGTGCAAGCGTTAATCGGAATTACTGGGCGTAAAGCGCACGCAGGCGGTTTGTCAAGTCGGATGTGAAATCCCCGGGCTCAACCTGGGAACTGCATTCGAAACTGGCAAGCTAGAGTCTTGTAGAGGGGGGTAGAATTCCAGGTGTAGCGGTGAAATGCGTAGAGATCTGGAGGAATACCGGTGGCGAAGGCGGCCCCCTGGACAAAGACTGACGCTCAGGTGCGAAAGCGTGGGGAGCAAACAGGATTAGATACCCTGGTAGTCCACGCCGTAAACGATGTCGACTTGGAGGTTGTTCCCTTGAGGAGTGGCTTCCGGAGCTAACGCGTTAAGTCGACCGCCTGGGGAGTACGGCCGCAAGGTTAAAACTCAAATGAATTGACGGGGGCCCGCACAAGCGGTGGAGCATGTGGTTTAATTCGATGCAACGCGAAGAACCTTACCTACTCTTGACATCCACAGAATTCGGCAGAGATGCCTTAGTGCCTTCGGGAACTGTGAGACAGGTGCTGCATGGCTGTCGTCAGCTCGTGTTGTGAAATGTTGGGTTAAGTCCCGCAACGAGCGCAACCCTTATCCTTTGTTGCCAGCGGTTCGGCCGGGAACTCAAAGGAGACTGCCAGTGATAAACTGGAGGAAGGTGGGGATGACGTCAAGTCATCATGGCCCTTACGAGTAGGGCTACACACGTGCTACAATGGCGCATACAAAGAGAAGCGACCTCGCGAGAGCAAGCGGACCTCATAAAGTGCGTCGTAGTCCGGATCGGAGTCTGCAACTCGACTCCGTGAAGTCGGAATCGCTAGTAATCGTAGATCAGAATGCTACGGTGAATACGTTCCCGGGCCTTGTACACACCGCCCGTCACACCATGGGAGTGGGTTGCAAAAGAAGTAGGTAGCTTAACCTTCGGGAGGGCGCTTACCACTTTGTGATTCATGACTGGGGTGAAGTCGTAACAAGGTAACCGTAGGGGAACCTGCGGTTGGATCACCTCCTTACCTAAAAGATACGAACTTGCGTAGTGCTCACACAGATTGTCTGATAGAAAACGAGCAGTAAAACCTTATAGGCTTGTAGCTCAGGTGGTTAGAGCGCACCCCTGATAAGGGTGAGGTCGGTGGTTCAAGTCCACTCAGGCCTACCAAATTCTCCCCTGTTCTGCGTTGCAACTCCGGCTCACATACTGATGTATGTGTCGCGAAGTCGCGCCTTGAACAATGAAGAATTCACGGTAAATCAAAGGTTTTACGAAATCGATGGGGCTATAGCTCAGCTGGGAGAGCGCCTGCCTTGCACGCAGGAGGTCAGCGGTTCGATCCCGCTTAGCTCCACCATCATTTCATGCTCACCCAATACTTCTAAGTGTACTGTTTAACAGTGTGCTGAGAAGTATTTGCTCTTTAAAAATCCGGAACAAGCTGAAAATTGAAACGACACACTGTTTCCTTTCTCCGTAATAAGAAAGGAATAGAAGTGTGTTCGAGTCTCTCAAATTTTCACAACATACGAGTGTGTCTTACGAGACATCTTCGGGTTGTGAGGTTAAGCGACTAAGCGTACACGGTGGATGCCCTGGCAGTCAGAGGCGATGAAGGACGTGCTAATCTGCGATAAGCGTCGGTAAGGTGATATGAACCGTTATAACCGACGATTTCCGAATGGGGAAACCCAGTGCAATTCGTTGCACTATCGTTAAGTGAATACATAGCTTAACGAAGCGAACCGAGGGAACTGAAACATCTAAGTACCTCGAGGAAAAGAAATCAACCGAGATTCCCCCAGTAGCGGCGAGCGAACGGGGAACAGCCCAGAGTCTGAATCAGTTTGTGCATTAGTGGAAGCGTCTGGAAAGTCGCAGGGTACAGGGTGATACTCCCGTACACAAAAATGCACTTGCTGTGAACTCGAAGAGTAGGGCGGGACACGTGGTATCCTGTCTGAATATGGGGGGACCATCCTCCAAGGCTAAATACTCCTGACTGACCGATAGCGAACAAGTACCGTGAGGGAAAGGCGAAAAGAACCCCGGCGAGGGGAGTGAAACAGAACCTGAAACCGTGTACGTACAAGCAGTGGGAGCCTCTTTTATGGGGTGACTGCGTACCTTTTGTATAATGGGTCAGCGACTTATATTCTGTAGCAAGGTTAACCGTATAGGGGAGCCGCAGGGAAACCGAGTCTTAACTGGGCGTTAAGTTGCAGGGTATAGACCCGAAACCCGGTGATCTAGCCATGGGCAGGTTGAAGGTTGGGTAACACTAACTGGAGGACCGAACCGACTAATGTTGAAAAATTAGCGGATGACTTGTGGCTGGGGGTGAAAGGCCAATCAAACCGGGAGATAGCTGGTTCTCCCCGAAAGCTATTTAGGTAGCGCCTCGTGAACTCATCTTCGGGGGTAGAGCACTGTTTCGGCTAGGGGGCCATCCCGGCTTACCAACCCGATGCAAACTACGAATACCGAAGAATGTTATCACGGGAGACACACGGCGGGTGCTAACGTCCGTCGTGAAGAGGGAAACAACCCAGACCGCCAGCTAAGGTCCCAAAGTCATGGTTAAGTGGGAAACGATGTGGGAAGGCACAGACAGCCAGGATGTTGGCTTAGAAGCAGCCATCATTTAAAGAAAGCGTAATAGCTCACTGGTCGAGTCGGCCTGCGCGGAAGATGTAACGGGGCTAAACCATGCACCGAAGCTGCGGCAGCGACGCTTAGGCGTTGTTGGGTAGGGGAGCGTTCTGTAAGCCGTCGAAGCTTACCTGTGAGGGTAGGTGGAGGTATCAGAAGTGCGAATGCTGACATAAGTAACGATAAAGCGGGTGAAAAACCCGCTCGCCGGAAGACCAAGGGTTCCTGTCCAACGTTAATCGGGGCAGGGTGAGTCGACCCCTAAGGCGAGGCCGAAAGGCGTAGTCGATGGGAAACAGGTTAATATTCCTGTACTCGGTGTGACTGCGAAGGGGGGACGGAGAGGGCTATGTTAGCCGGGCGACGGTTGTCCCGGTTTAAGCATGTAGGCGGAGAGTTTAGGTAAATCCGGACTCTTATCTAACGCTGAGGTGTGATGACGAGGTACTACGGTACTGAAGTAACAAATGCCGCACTTCCAGGAAAAGCCTCTAAGCATCAGGTCACATCAAATCGTACCCCAAACCGACACAGGTGGTCAGGTAGAGAATACCAAGGCGCTTGAGAGAACTCGGGTGAAGGAACTAGGCAAAATGGTGCCGTAACTTCGGGAGAAGGCACGCTGTCGGTAGGTGAAGTCCCTCGCGGATGGAGCTGAAGGCAGTCGAAGATACCAGCTGGCTGCAACTGTTTATTAAAAACACAGCACTGTGCAAACACGAAAGTGGACGTATACGGTGTGACGCCTGCCCGGTGCCGGAAGGTTAATTGATGGGGTTAAGCGCAAGCTGAAGCTCTTGATCGAAGCCCCGGTAAACGGCGGCCGTAACTATAACGGTCCTAAGGTAGCGAAATTCCTTGTCGGGTAAGTTCCGACCTGCACGAATGGCGTAATGATGGCCAGGCTGTCTCCACCCGAGACTCAGTGAAATTGAAATCGCTGTGAAGATGCAGTGTACCCGCGGCAAGACGGAAAGACCCCGTGAACCTTTACTATAGCTTGACACTGAACACTGGTCCTTGATGTGTAGGATAGGTGGGAGGCTTTGAAGCGAGGACGCCAGTTCTTGTGGAGCCAACCTTGAAATACCACCCTTTAATGGCTGGTGTTCTAACGTAGACCCGTAATCCGGGTTGCGGACAGTGTCTGGTGGGTAGTTTGACTGGGGCGGTCTCCTCCTAAAGCGTAACGGAGGAGCACGAAGGTTAGCTAATCACGGTCGGACATCGTGAGGTTAGTGCAAAGGCATAAGCTAGCTTGACTGCGAGAGTGACGGCTCGAGCAGGTGCGAAAGCAGGTCTTAGTGATCCGGTGGTTCTGAATGGAAGGGCCATCGCTCAACGGATAAAAGGTACTCCGGGGATAACAGGCTGATACCGCCCAAGAGTTCATATCGACGGCGGTGTTTGGCACCTCGATGTCGGCTCATCACATCCTGGGGCTGAAGTAGGTCCCAAGGGTATGGCTGTTCGCCATTTAAAGTGGTACGCGAGCTGGGTTTAGAACGTCGTGAGACAGTTCGGTCCCTATCTGCCGTGGGCGCTGGAGAATTGAGGGGGGCTGCTCCTAGTACGAGAGGACCGGAGTGGACGCATCACTGGTGTTCGGGTTGTCATGCCAATGGCATTGCCCGGTAGCTAAATGCGGAAAAGATAAGCGCTGAAAGCATCTAAGCGCGAAACTTGCCCCGAGATGAATTCTCCCTGGGAACTTGATTCCCCTGAAGGAACGTTGAAGACTACGACGTTGATAGGCTGGGTGTGTAAGCGTAGCGATACGTTGAGCTAACCAGTACTAATGATCCGTGAGGCTTAACCTTACAACACCGAAGGTGTTTTGGTTGAGAGACTAAGCATTTGATTTTCAGCTTGAACCGAGATTTTAAGTCGATGGTTATGTGAAAGCATGACGGTTGATGAAACAGAATATGCCTGGCGGCACTAGCGCGGTGGTCCCACCTGACCCCATGCCGAACTCAGAAGTGAAACGCCGTAGCGCCGATGGTAGTGTGGGGTCTCCCCATGCGAGAGTAGGGAACTGCCAGGCTCCAAATTAAAGTGTGCTGATATGGCTCAGTTGGTAGAGCGCACCCTTGGTAAGGGTGAGGTCCCCAGTTCGACTCTGGGTATCAGCACCAGTTTTTAGGTTTAAAGTTCGGCGCTGGATAAAGAATTTGCCTGGCGGCAGTAGCGCGGTGGTCCCACCTGACCCCATGCCGAACTCAGAAGTGAAACGCCGTAGCGCCGATGGTAGTGTGGGGTCTCCCCATGCGAGAGTAGGGAACTGCCAGGCTTCAAATAAACAAAAAGGCCATCCTTGCGGATGGCCTTTTTGTTTTGTATTTCCAGCGGAAATAAAAGGCCACTTACGTGGCCTTTCTCGTTAAATATTAATGAATAACCTGAGACAAGAAAGCACGAGTACGTTCCGACTTAGGGTGAGCAAAGAACTCATTTGGTGGTGCCTGCTCCACGATCTCACCTCTATCCATAAAGATCACTCTGTCAGCCACCGTTCGCGCAAAGCCCATTTCATGCGTTACACACAACATTGTCATGCCAGACTCAGCCAGCCCAATCATGGTATCCAGCACTTCTTTAACCATTTCCGGATCCAGCGCAGAAGTGGGTTCATCAAACAGCATGATCTTAGGTTTCATACACAGTGAGCGCGCAATCGCCACACGTTGCTGTTGTCCGCCAGATATTTGCCCCGGGAATTTATGCGCATGCTCTGCGATGCGTACCTTTTCCAGATAGTGCATTCCGAGAGCTTCAGCTTCTTTCTTGGGCATCTTGCGCACCCAGATCGGGGCAAGAGTGCAGTTCTGCAAAACGGTCAGGTGTGGGAACAGGTTAAAGTGTTGGAAAACCATCCCGACCTCAGTCCTAACCTTCTCTATATTACGTAAATCATCGTTGAGTTCGGTTCCATCAACGACAATGCGCCCTTGTTGATGCTCTTCCAGGTGATTAATGCAGCGTATAGTTGTTGATTTACCTGAACCGGAAGGTCCACACAGGACAATGCGCTCGCCTTGTTGCACCTTCAAATTGATATCTTTAAGTACGTGAAACTGCCCGTACCATTTATTCACATTCTCCAGCATGATCATCGCATCAGCGGGTTGCATCGTAATCTGGCTCATTTATTCATCCTCAGTGCGGTGTTCGTCCGGTGTTAAAACGTTTTTCAAGATGCTGGCTGTAGCGCGACATGCTGAAACAGAAAATCCAGTAGATGAGTGCTGCGAAGACATAGCCTTCGGTCGACATTCCAAGCCAGGCAGGATCGACAGTGGCTTGCTGTACGCTGCTAAACAGATCAAACAAACCAATAATGATCACCAGACTGGTGTCTTTGAATAGAGCAATAATGGTGTTAACCAGGCCTGGAATGACCATCTTTAATGCCTGCGGGAGGATCACTAATCCCTGGGTTTTCCAGTATCCCAACGCCAGAGATTCTGCGGCTTCGTATTGCCCTTTTGGTAGCGCCTGCAAGCCACCGCGAACCACTTCAGCGACATAAGCCGACTGGAAAAGGATCACTCCAACCAATGCGCGGATAAGTTTGTCTATGCTTGTTCCTTCAGAAAGAAACAGCGGCAGCATGACGGATGACATGAACAACACGGTGATTAGCGGAACGCCTCGCCAGAACTCGATAAATATCACTGACAAGATCCTGACTACCGGCATCGTCGAACGGCGACCTAAGGCCAGTAAGATCCCTAATGGCAACGCCCCGGCGATCCCGACGGATGCAATGATCAACGTTAATGTCAACCCGCCCCACTGGCGTGTCTCGACACGATCCAGCCCTAAAAAGCCACCGTATAATAAACCCCAAACAACCAGCGGATAGATAACGGCCCATGCGGCGATGTAACGGCCACGGCGAGGCATCGCATTCCAGAACATTGGAATGATGGAAGCCAGACCAATTAGCAGTGCAAGGTTAATGCGCCAGCGTTGATCATGCGGGTAGAGCCCATACATAAACTGTCCGAAACGTGCGTGGATAAACACCCAGCATGCCCCTTCTTTTGTGCAGTCCGCACGGGTTTCACCAATCCAGTTAGCCTGGAAAATCGTCCAGTTTAACAAGGGTGGAATCAGCACCCACATCATCCACAAACAGAAAATAGTCAGTAAGCTATTAGACCAGCTGGAAAAAAGATTCTTACGAGCCCATTGCACGGCACTTGAGCGAACAGCTTTTGGGCGCGTGTGATGTGACACTAATGCTTTTGTCATCGTAATTCCTTAGCGCTCAATCAGGGCAATTCGCCGATTATAGATATTCATCAGTAACGAAATAGTCAGACTTATAATCAGGTAGACTGACATCGTTATGGCAATAGTTTCAATGGCTTGACCCGTCTGGTTGAGCACTGTTCCTGCGAACAATGAGACCATGTCCGGGTAACCAATAGCGGCTGCCAGTGATGAGTTTTTGACGATATTGAGGTACTGACTGGTGAGTGGCGGGATGATGACGCGCATTGCCTGAGGAATAATAACCTGCCGTAATGTGACAGGGTTCGGTATGCCCAGGGAACGTGCTGCTTCGTGTTGGCCGTAGGGGACAGACTGAATTCCCGCGCGGATAATTTCGGCAATAAAAGCGGATGTATACACCGACAATGCTAAAGTTAATGCCGCTAGCTCAGGAATGAGAACCATCCCCCCACGGAAGTTAAAGCCCCGTAAAGCGGGAACATCCCAGTGTAATGCTGCGCCAAAAAACCCGTGTGCCAGTAGCGGTAACAAGATCAGTAATCCCAGACCGTAAGGCCAGGTGCGACGCAATTGCCCGGTTTTTATCTGATGCATTTTGTTATAGCGATACAAGCCTGCCGAGATTATCAGTGCTAACAAAATGGCACCGGTGAAAGCCAGTACACCTTCACCAATCTGCGGGGAGGGGATATAGAGCCCGCGGTTACTCAGAAAGAGAAGGTCGAATGCGTTGACTGCCTGACGAGGGCCGGGCAGGTTGCGAAGAACGGCAAAATACCAAAAGAAGATCTGCAATAATGGAGGGATATTGCGGAATGTCTCAATGTAGAAAGTAGAAAGTTTACGTAGCAACCAGTTATCGGATAGCCGGGCAAGCCCCAGAAAGAAGCCGATAAATGTAGCAAACACAATGCACAATGCGGAAACCAACAAAGTGTTCAGCAGACCGACGACAAACACGCGGCCATAAGTATCACCCTGCTCATAATCAACGAGATGCTGAACGATACCGAAGCCAGCGGCTCGGTCGAGGAATGCAAAACCTGAGGTAATGCCACGATTACTAAGGTTGGTGACGGTGTTATGAATCAGATAAATAGCGATGCCTACGACGGCAACGACAGCAATAATCTGGAACAGCCAGGCACGAACCGCTGGGTTAGAAAAGGAAATATCACCTTTTACGATTGGGCGGCGATGGGACATAAGCGAACCTCAGTAACATAAACTCAAACCCTGGGCACTACCGAAGTAGTGCCCATTTCTGACGTCTCGCTTAGCGAACAGGCGGTGCGTACTGAATACCACCTTTGTTCCACAGGTTGTTTTGCCCACGTTTGATTTTCAACGGGCTATCAGAACCGACGTTATGTTCGAAGATTTCAGCGTAGTTACCGACTTGTTTGACGATGTTGTACGCCCATTTATTATCGAGCTTCAGGTCTTTACCGAAATCGCCTTCTTTACCTAACAGGTGAGCCATATCCGGCGTGGTTGGATTAGCAGCCATCTGATCAACGTTTTTAGAGTCAATCCCCATCTCTTCAGCATTGAGCATGGCGAATAAAGTCCAGCGCACGACGGAGAACCAGTCTTCATCACCACGGCGTACGACTGGGCCTAAAGGCTCTTTTGAAATGACTTCAGGAAGAACCACCCACTCACCTGGTGTGCTCAGTTTGATGCGCAGTGCATAGAGTTGAGATTGGTCGGAAGCCAGAGTATCGCAGCGGCCTGATTCCAGAGCCTTGGCTGACTCATCGGAGCGATCGAATGTTACAGGGGTGTACTTCATATTATTTGCTTTGAAGTAATCGGCGACGTTCAGTTCGGTATCGGTACCTGCCTGAATACAAACGGTCGCGCCATCCAGTTCTTTAGCGCTCTTCAGGCCTGCTTTGTTGTGCGTCAGGAAACCGATGCCATCGTAATAAGTGACGCCGGTAAACATCATTCCCATGCCAGCATCGCGTGATGAAGTCCAGGTGGTATTACGCGACAGAATATCTACTTCGCCTGACTGGAGAGCCGTAAAACGCTCTTTTGCGGTCAGCGGGGTATATTTAACTTTCGAGGCATCCCCAAATACCGCAGCGGCAACGCCACGACAAACGTCCACATCAATGCCGGTAAATTTACCGTTTGCATCAGCGTAAGAAAAACCAGGCAAGCCGTCACTTATCCCGCATTGCACAAAGCCTTTCTTCTTTACCGCATCAAACGTAGTGCCAGCATGAGCCTGATTGACTACCGCGAATAATGCACCGGCAGCGACCAGAGTGGAGATCAGAGTCTTTTTCATAATGCATCCTGTGTGGCGAAATTATCGTTATAAGTGTCGGCATCCGTATGGCGCCGTTTTTCCTGTCTGTGGCATCTGCCAGTCTGGTTAAAGCAAAGGGAGTGCCAAGATTGCGAGAGACGGCATGCGTGTGCCTCCCGTCGCAGTAAGCTGAGTGTAGACAGGAAAAATTACTTACAACGCCCCATAACGGGGCGAAAATGAAACCTACGCCACATTTCAGCGCAAAAAAGTTTCAGATTTTGATCATATGAAAAGAAGTAATTTCAGGCGTTAACATTAGCGTGAATAGCATATGTATTGGTTTGTGGAAGAAGTCACATCTGCTGCTGCAATAAAACAAAATCTGAAAGAAGTGAGTGATTTGTTTCACGCCAAAAAATGTTGGGGATACAAGCCAGTGAAGCTAAAAAATGAAGTGGTAGGAATGGATGCACTTAAATAATGCAAAGGAAAATGACTGCGGATTTTCTAATAAAAAAGCGCGCCCTGTAGGGACGCGCTTTGCAAATATGGGATGTACTTTATTTAGTTAATGCAACGATACCCAGAGTTAAGCCGGCAATCGCTGCGGCACCACCGGCAATTGCACCCGCGGTTTCCCAGTTATCCTGAGTCGTCCCTTTCATACAGGTGTTGGTGTGCACCAGGCGGCCCTGATCGTCATAGACTGGCACGCAAGGTGAGTTGGTTGCACAACCTGCCAGAAGTGTAGAAAGCAGCGCAGCGGCAATTAGCTTTTTCATATGGAACCTCATTAAACCAAACCCCGTTCAGGGATAACTCGTGCGTTAAGGCGACAATTATCTAATAACCTGAACCGGTGCGAATGTGGTGATTTTATCACCGCAGTGGGCATGGAGAGCAGAGAGGAATAATTGCAATTCATGTGCTGTGTAAACAAAGTGGAGAAAAGCGGGCATAGGCAAGAAAGTGTGGAGAAAAAGTGAAGTTAAACATTTTCAGATAGTCAGTCGTGTCACAACTATTAAAAAGGGTGCCTTACCAAGGGTGGTAACTATTTAAACCTTATGGTTAATTGGTAATGGTCAGTGCGTGCTACAGGCTCGTTTAACACACGGTTAATTTTAAGGATAAGAATATGCCAGCTGTCATTGAAAAAGCATTGGACTACATTGGCGGTATGAATACATCCGCATCAACTCCACATTCTATGGATGAGAGTACAGCTAAGGGGATATTTAAGTATCTGAAAGAGCTGGGAGTGCCGGTTAGTGCAGATGATGTTACGGCAAGAGCTAATCAGGAGGGATGGAACGCTGAATTCACCAAAAAAGTCGCAGGCTGGGCTGATAAAATTGAGTCTGGTAACCGCGTTCTTATTAAAAACCCTGAATACTTTTCTTCATATATGCAAGAGCAACTCCGGGCGCTAGTACAAGCCGAACATTCACCAACCGAGTAGGTTTACAGAACGCATTTGTTCGCTTTTGTTCGGGGATTAGCCTTTCACCAGGCAGATTACAAACGTTAAAAAAGGCGCTTCCCCATGCCGAGTAGCGCCTTTTTAAACAACAACTTAACTGATTAATATCAGTTCATGCCGTATTTTTTCAATTTTTTACGCAGCGTGCCACGGTTGATGCCCATCATCAGGGCAGCGCGGGTTTGGTTGCCACGGGTGTATTGCATCACCATGTCCAACAATGGCTGCTCTACTTCAGCCAATACCAGCTCATACAGATCGTTAACATCTTGACCATTCAGTTGAGCAAAATAGTTCTTCAGTGCTTGTTTCACGGAGTCACGAAGAGGTTTTTGGGTAACCTGATCCTGTGAGTTAACGGTAGAAACGGTTAGTACGTCAGAATTTACGCGTTGTTCGAACATAGTTCTGTCAGCTCTTTATTTCTAATTACGCAAGATTTTCGAAGTATGCCTCCAACGCCTCAAGCTGTTCGCTTGCATCTTCAATGGCGTTGAATGTGCGCCGAAACTGGTCATTTGGAGCGTGTTCCTGTAAGTACCAGGAGACGTGTTTGCGAGCAATTCGGTATCCCTTAGCATGACCATAAAAGTCATGAAGTTCACCAATATGCCCACAAAGTAAGCGCTTTACCTCTGCCAGAGGCAGTGGAGGAAGCAACTCTCCAGTGTCCAGATAATACTGGATTTCCCGAAAGATCCAGGGTCTTCCCTGAGCCGCGCGTCCTATCATAAGAGCATCAGCCCCTGTGTAGTCGAGCACAGCTCTGGCTTTAAGCGGGTCAGTAATGTCACCATTCGCGATTACCGGAATGGAAACTTTCTGCTTAACTGCCCGAATGCTGTCGTATTCAGCATCTCCCTGAAATAAACAGGCGCGTGTGCGTCCATGAATTGTCAGAGCCTGAATGCCACAGTCTTCAGCCAGTTGGGCAATCTCTTCACAGTTACGGTGCGCCGTATCCCAGCCAGTGCGAATCTTCAACGTTACAGGTACGTCAACTGCGTTAATTACCGTTGTCAGGATAGACTTCACCAGATTTGGGTATTGCAGCAACGCAGAGCCTGCGAGTTTACGATTCACTTTCTTAGCAGGGCATCCCATATTGATATCAATAATCTGGGCGCCATTAGCCACGTTAATGCGTGCGGCCTCTGCCATCTCATCAGGATCACTACCGGCAATTTGCACGGTGCGAATACCTGGTTCATTCACGTGCACCATTCGTAAACGTGATTTATCACTCGCCCAAACTTCAGGGTTGGAGGACATCATCTCGGAAACAGTCAGTCCGGCTCCCATCTCGTAACACAGCGTCCTGAATGGTCTGTCAGTGATGCCAGCCATAGGTGCTGCTATCAGTCGATTTCTGAGCTGGTGTTGTCCAATGCGCATGAGTTAAGAAATGACCATACTTGCCTGCAAGGCGGCGTATATTACGCATTTTTAGCCTGAGATGAAAGGCCAAACTTTGAACAATCAGCTGTCGTAGATCAATGAATCCTTATCTCGTGAAGTGATAAAAATAAATTAATTATATTTTTCAGTGCGTTATGTATTATTGGTTGATTTGTGCGCTTTTATATTTTCACCACATTCAGGGGTAATTCATTATTTTTTACGTATAAGACACCAGATAAAGTGCTGCTTAAATCACCAGAATTAGTGTTTTTCTGCGATCGGCATCTCATTTTACTGCGAGTTATCACTGGGATGAATTGTTGTAAACGGAGTGTTGCACGAGGAGTTTTGAGATCAGTAACGTGGCTTGATACCACGTTACTGAAAGGAAGGTTTTAGAGTTTGATACCGGTAATTCGGCACCATTCTTCTTTTTCTGCGACTGGATCGAGCGTGAATTTTTCCTGATATGCTTCGCAAACCCCCTCGGCCTGGCTTGCCAGAACGCCAGAAAGTCCAAGGAAACCGCCCTGAACAGGCAGCACGCTGATTAACGGGGCTAACTCACGCAAAGGGCCTGCCAGGATGTTAGCAACGACCACATCGGCGCTCATGACTTCTGGCTGGTCTTTAGGCAGATACAGTTCCAGGCGATCAGAAACACCATTGCGTTCTGCGTTATCGCGGCTGGCCTGAATCGCCTGCGGGTCGATATCAATACCAATTGCTTTCACTGCGCCCAATTTCAGTGCGGCAATAGCAAGAATGCCTGAGCCGCAGCCAAAATCGATAACGGTTTTGCCCGCCAGATCTAAGCTATCAAGCCACTCAAGACACAAAGAGGTCGTTGGGTGAGTGCCGGTACCAAACGCAAGGCCTGGATCCAGCATCACGTTCACTGCGCTAGCGTCTGGCACATCGCGCCAGCTTGGGCAAATCCACAGGCGTTTCCCAAAGCGCATTGGGTGGAAGTTATCCATCCATTCACGTTCCCAGTCTTTGTCTTCGATCTGCTCGATTTTATGGTGGAAACCAACGTTCAGCAGTGGGCAGTTTTCGAGGATAGCGACCACATCGTTCATGTCGGCTTCAGCGTCGTACAGACCGATCACATCGGTATCGCCCCATAAACGGGTTTCGCCAGGTAGTGGCTCAAATACCGGTGTGTCATGGGTATCCTGAAAGGTTACGGATACAGCGCCGCTTTCAATCAGTGCGTCGCCGAGTTCTTCAGCGGTTGCGCCAGTAGTATTAATTTTCAGTTGAATCCATGGCATAGCGAAACTCTTTATTTATCAGTAGTTGAAACGAGTGCTGGTACAGGTAAAGGCTGGCCAAAACGGTTGCCTACCAGGAACGCCAGCAAACTTAATAATAAGGATGGCACAATTGGGTGGAAGCCCAGGAACTGGATTTTGAAGCTCGCCAGCGCTGCATACAACCCGCCACCGACAATCATTGCGCTTAACGCGCCTGCGGCATTTGCCCGTTCCCAATAAAGACCGAGCACTAAAGGCCACAGGAACACAGCTTCTAACCCACCGAATGCCAGCAAATTCAGCCAGATGATCATTTCAGGCGGACGCCATGCTGCAAGTAGCAGTAACGCACCTAAAATCAGCGTGATCACCGATGACATTCTTTTCAGACGCTTTTCGTTAGTGATCTGATCCGGTCGCATATTCAGATAAAGATCTTTGACGATCGTAGCTGACGATTGAAGCAGCTGGGCATTAATTGTCGACATGATTGCTGCCATTGGTGCTGCGAGGAAAATCCCCGCTGCGAATGGTGGTAGAACTGTGACCATTAATGTTGGGATAACTAAATCCGGTACTTTCAAATCCGGTATCACTGCGCGGCCTAACGCACCCGCCAAATGCATACCAAACATCAAAATCGCTACCACAATCGTGCCGAGGATAATTCCACGGTGTACGGCTTTGCTGTCTTTATAAGAGATGCAACGCACCGCCGTGTGAGGCAATCCAATCACGCCGAAACAGACCAGCACCCAGAATGAGGTCATGAAGGTTGGAGAGAGGATGTCATCGGCACCCTGTGGTGAGACAAGCTTAGGGTCAATGCGTTGAAGCGTATCTACCGCGTTGTGCAAGCCACCCGCAGCGTGAACGATACCCATCAACAGCAGAATCGTTCCAACCAGCATCACCATTCCCTGCATCGCATCGTTGAGAACGCTGGCACGGAAGCCACCGAATGCAGTGTAAAGCGCGATACTGATACCAAAAATCAGCAAACCAGTTTCGTAAGGAATACCCGCAGCGGTTTCCAGCAAGCGGGCCCCGCCAATGAACTGCACGGTCATGGCACCGATAAATGCCACCAACAGGCTAATACTTGCCAGCCACACCAGCAGCCGGCTTTGGTAGCGCGCATACAGCATGTCGTTCAGGGTAACGGCGTTATAGCGACGCGCCAGAATGGCAAACTTTTTACCCAGAATCCCCAGTGATAACCACACCGCGGGAAGCTGAATCATTGCCAGCAAAACCCAGCCCAGGCCATATTTATAAGCAGCTCCAGGACCGCCAATAAACGAGCTGGCGCTGATATAGGTGGCGGTGAGCGTCATCGCTAATACGAAGCCACCCATTGAACGGCTACCGAGGAAATACTCGTTAAGGAAATTTCCTGTCGTGCGACGCCTCATGGCATACATTGAAATGCCAAAGACGACTAACAGATAGGCTACCAGCGGCAGTACGACTTCAAGCTGCATGATCATCCTCCAATGGGATATCGCGGAAGATGAACTTCACCATGGCCCAGCACAGCAAAATAAACAGCAGAGGTACCAGCAGGCACGCCATTTCAAACCAGTGTGGGAGACCTGTTGGGCCGATATCGTTATTAGGTAAGTAAGCAGCCACTAACCATGCTGCGAGATAAAGAAGGGTTAGCCAAAGCGCCCAGCGGGCTTCTTTATGGGCCTGAACAAAACGCGCGTCCATTGTTGTCCCTTGAGTTGGCGGAAAGCGGCGATTGTAACGCATAGCCAAAAAAGAAAAAGGCCGGATAACCGGCCTTTTAGCGATGTTGACTGAGAAAACTTAGTCCTGAAGACCCAGTTTCTTCTCCAGATAGTGGATGTTAGTCCCGCCGTGCTGGAAGTTTTCATCGTTCATGATGCGAGTCTGCAAATCAACGTTGGTTTTGATGCCATCGATGATCAGCTCAGCCAGGGCGTTCTTCATACGCGCAATCGCCACTTCACGGGTTTCACCGTAACAAATAAGTTTTGCGATCATTGAATCGTAGTATGGAGGAACAGTGTAGCCGGAATAGATATGCGATTCCCAACGTACACCAAAACCACCCGGCACATGGCAGCGAGTAATTTTGCCAGGACTTGGCAGGAAGGTATTCGGGTCTTCGGCGTTAATACGGCATTCAACCGCGTGGCCTTTAACCTGAACATCTTCTTGCTTGATAGACAGTGGTTGTCCTGCAGCAATGCGAAGCTGTTCTTTAATCAGATCAACACCGGTGATCATTTCTGTTACCGGGTGTTCAACCTGGATACGGGTGTTCATCTCGATAAAGTAGAACTCACCGTTTTCGAACAGGAACTCGAATGTACCTGCACCGCGATAGTTGATATCGATACACGCTTTAGAACAGCGCTCACCGATGAATTTACGCAGCTCAGGCGTGATGCCTGGTGCTGGCGCTTCTTCCACAACTTTCTGGTGACGACGCTGCATAGAGCAGTCACGTTCAGCCAGATAGATCGCTTTACCCTGGCCATCAGCAAGAACTTGAATCTCGATGTGGCGTGGGTTTTCCAGGTACTTCTCCATATAGACCATATCGTTGTTGAAAGCAGCTTTTGCTTCCGCACGGGTCATATTAATGGATTGTTCCAGATCGGCATCGTTACGTACGACACGCATACCACGACCGCCGCCGCCGCCGGACGCTTTAATAATTACCGGGTAACCGATGCGTTTAGCATGGGCACGGTTTTTATCCATATCGCCGTCAAGAGGGCCGTCAGAGCCTGGTACGCAAGGTACACCAGCTTTCTTCATTGCGTTGATTGCAGAAACTTTATCGCCCATCAGACGGATAGTTTCAGCACGCGGGCCAATGAAGATAAAGCCTGAACGCTCAACCTGCTCAGCGAAGTTGGCATTTTCAGACAGGAAGCCATAACCCGGGTGAATCGCAACGGCGCCAGTAATTTCTGCCGCAGAGATGATAGCCGGGATATTCAGATAGCTTTTTACGGACTGAGCCGGGCCGATACAAACAGTTTCGTCCGCCAGCAATACGTGTTTTAGATCGCGATCGGCAGTGGAGTGTACAGCGACAGTCTTGATGCCAAGTTCTTTACAGGCACGAAGAATACGCAATGCAATCTCACCACGGTTAGCGATGACAATTTTATCCAGCATGTTCGCCTCGTTACTCGATGACGACCAGCGGCTCGTCAAATTCAACCGGTTGACCATTTTCAACCAGAATGGCTTTCACCACACCGGCTTTGTCAGCTTCGATCTGGTTCATCATTTTCATTGCTTCAACGATACACAGAGTGTCGCCAACGTTAACCTTCTGGCCAACTTCAACAAATGATTTAGCATCCGGGCTTGGGGTGCGGTAGAAAGTACCGACCATTGGGGAACGCACGATGTGACCACTGATTTCAGCAGCCGCCGGTGCTTCTGCCGGAGCGGCAGGTGCAACAACGTTAGACAGGCCGGCCTGTGGCTGTGGCTGGTACATTGGCGCAGCATAAGCCTGTTGCATCATCGGGTAGCCGGTGTTTACCGGTGCACGACTGATGCGAACAGATTCTTCGCCCTCAGAAATTTCCAGTTCAGAAATGCCTGATTCTTCAACCAGCTCGATCAGTTTTTTAATCTTACGAATATCCATGAGTGGGTTCCGTACTCTTGTTTAGATGGATTTTGACAAGCGTTTTACCGCCGTCTGTAGTGCATATGAATAGCCGTCAGCGCCTAATCCGCAGATGACACCAACCGCTTTATCAGAAAGATATGAATGATGGCGGAACGGTTCGCGCGCATGCACATTGCTCAGATGGATCTCGATAAACGGAATATCCACCGCTAACAAGGCATCACGCAGCGCAACGCTGGTATGTGTAAACGCGGCCGGATTAATCAGAATAAAATCGACAGTGTCTTTAGCCTGATGAATTCGGTCGATCAACTCATATTCAGCATTAGATTGCAGGTGGCTGAACGAGACATTTAGCGTTTTTGCTTCTTCTTCGAGAGAGTTAACAATTTGCGCTAGCGTCAGCGTGCCGTACTTCTCAGGCTCGCGTGTTCCCAGCATGTTAAGATTCGGACCGTTCAAAAGCAAAATGTGAAAATTAGCCGACATCGTGCTGCCATCTCCTGCAATTTGTAGGTATTTTACAAAATATACCTAAGTTGCTCGGTTGTCACCTTCAGAGCCAGAAAATGGCCTGTCAGAAAAACCAAAGTCGCACATTATAACGATTTCGTAGCATTTGGCAGCTAAATACTGGTCTTATCAGGGAAGATGATCAACTCATATCCTTTTTAGGGGCACAGTTGATCACTTTTCTGCGGAGAAGAACACATATCTGGAGTTAACGCAGCCACATCCGGAATTTCTTATAGCGCAAGGCCAAAAGGATGAATGCGCCAAGAGCATACAGCAACGGTTGCGGGGAAATAACCTTTACTGACCATAAAAAATGTATGGGGGCGAGAATTGCGACCAGATAAACGAAGTTATGCAGTTTTTGCCAGCGTGAACCTAATTTTCGTTGTAAAGATTGGGTCGATGTTGCCGCCAATGATAGCAGCACCAGCCAGCTGATTACTCCTAAAGTCAAATAGGGGCGCGTGACCAACTCCTTGCCGAGCAGTGCCAGATTGCTGATTCCCAGTTCCAGCATGGCGTAGCTAGTTAGATGAAGAGTGCCCCAGGCAAAACACCACAACCCCAGTAGGCGACGGGTACGAATCAGCAGTGGTTGTTTACCGTATCGCGCTAAAGGGGTGACCAGGAGAGTCGCCAGCAGTAACTTGAGCGCCATCCTGCCGGTAAAATGCTGGATATCCTTCGCCGGATCGGCGCTCAAAAAACCTTGGTTTGCGGCATAAAATAGCCAGACAAAAGGTAAGAATGCCGCGAGATGTAACCCCACTTTTAGCCACGTGATTTGCTTTGCAGTTAATCTCACTTAGAAATTCTCCTTCAGATTTAAACCTCGGTACAGCGTAGCAACCTGATCGGCATAACCATTAAACAGCAATGTAGGTTGGCGTTTTACATCAAGCACGCCACCTGAACCAATGAATCTTTCACTCGCCTGCGACCAGCGTGGGTGGTCAACATTTGGGTTTACGTTGGCATAAAATCCATATTCATTTGGAGCTGCCATATTCCAGGTGGTGGGCGGTAGTTCACTAACCAGTTTGATACTGATGATCGATTTAATCCCTTTAAAGCCATATTTCCACGGAACGGTCAGGCGGATTGGCGCGCCGTTTTGCGGCGGTAGCGCTTTGCCATAAACACCCACAGTCAGCAAAGTTAGCGGATGCATCGCTTCATCAAGTCGCAGTCCTTCAACGTAGGGATACTTCAAACCGCCGCCAATAAATCGATCTTTCTGTCCAGGCATTTGCTCAGGGTCGTAAATTGTTTCGAAGGCGACATATTTCGCATTGCTGGTGGGTTCAACCAAAGCCAGCAACTTGCTGAGTGGGAAACCAATCCACGGCACAACCATTGACCAGGCTTCAACACAACGCATGCGATAAATTCGCTCTTCAAGCGTGAATTTTTTGTAGAGATCGTCGTAATCCAGTGTCAGTGGTTTTGCTACTTCGCCACTAATGGTGATTTTCCATGGATCGGTTTTCAGACTCCCGGCGTTTGCCGCAGGGTCGGCTTTATCCAAACCAAACTCGTAGAAGTTATTGTAGCCAGTGACTTTATCTTCCGGGGTCATGGCGAGCTTCGCCTGCCATTGTTCCGGTTTGCTAAATTGCAAAGGTTTCCCTGAAGGCGCTGGTGGCCGGTCATTACCTTTAAACCAGGAAAGAATATCTGCATTTGCAGTCTGAGGAAGCGAGAGTGCAGCCGCACTGATACCTAGTGCTTTCAGTACCTGGCGGCGTTTCATCATAAAAACGGATTCAGCTGTGACATCAGCTTCTGTGAAGCGGGCGACCTTCTTCATCTTTTACTCCAGCGTGGCTTTATTCCCTAAGCATGACGGAGAACACTAAACCCTGCGAATTTGTCACAAAAAATTGAAAATTAAACATAGTTCTAGGTGTGTTGAATATTTGTTAATAGAGGAAGGGTTGTCAGCGGCTATACTTGAGTTTCAGTGTGCAAAACACCTGCTTTGCAACAAAGGGTGAGAATATGTTCACTGTGTTTGCCAGGGCACCTCTT
Organism: Buttiauxella sp. AC038; assembly: GCF_979253565.1. Taxonomy (NCBI): domain Bacteria; kingdom Pseudomonadati; phylum Pseudomonadota; class Gammaproteobacteria; order Enterobacterales; family Enterobacteriaceae; genus Buttiauxella; species Buttiauxella sp. AC038. The sequence goes on from NZ_CEEDCQ010000001.1 coordinate 470,449, forward strand.
TTGCTATGTAATGCCGCATCAGGTCAGGCTTGGTATATCTTCACCAAACGGAGTTAACACAAGGATGCGATTAACGACGAAACTCTCTGCTTTTATGACATTGCTGACGGGGCTCGCTATTTTTGTGACGCTCGTTGGTTGTTCATTAAGCTTCTTTAATGCGATGCATTATAAAGTGCATCAGCGTGTGGTTGCTGTTGCCACCATTATTGATAACGATTTAGTTTCCAGTTCACCAGATGCTCTGATCAAGCGCCTCAATGAGGTGATGGTTCCGATTGATATCATCGCGGTCGATTTCAAAATTGGCGATAACACCGTTTATCAGCACCAATTGACCCAAACCTATCGCTTGCTGGGAAACAGCTACAATTTCCGCACCGTGACTGTTGAATTAATGAAGCATCCCGGCATGTTTCTCAGTTTGACCTATCGCGATCCGGTCGCGGATTACTACAAATCTCTTTTCGCGACGGTACCTCTTTCTATCACGATTGGATTCATGCTTATCGTGCTGTTCTTTGCTATCCGCTGGATGAAAAAACAGCTTGCCGGGCAAGAGTTACTGGAAAGCCGTGCGCGACGAATTCTGAATGGCGAAAGAGGTGTTGAAGTACGTGGCTCGGTGCTGGAATGGCCGCCACAAGCCAGTAGTGCGCTTGATGTGTTGCTTTCAGATCTGCAAAACGCCAGCGAACAACGTAGCCGAATGGATACTCTGATTCGTGCTTTCGCCGCACAAGATGCGAAAACGGGTCTGAATAATCGCCTGTTCTTTGATAACCAACTGGCGACTTTACTCGATGAGCAGGAGCAAGTTGGCGCGCATGGTGTGGTGATGATTATTCGTTTACCGGATTTTGAAACACTGCATGAAACTTGGGGGCGAAACGCAGTAGAAGAGTATTTGTTTACGATTATTAATATGTTATCGACATTTGTGATGCGCTATCCGGGGGCTTTGCTGGCACGCTATTTCCGTAGTGATTTTGCCGTTTTGTTGCCGCACCGCACATTGAAAGAAGCCGATAGCATTGCCAACCAATTACTGAAGGCCGTCGATTCGCTGCCCCCAACGCGAATGTTGGATCGTAATGACATGATGCATATCGGTATTTGCGCATGGCGTAGCGGGCAAAGCAAAGAGCAAGTTATGGAGAATGCAGAGGTGGCGACGCGTAATGCTTCCCTGCAAGGAACCAACGGCTGGTCGGTTTATGACGATAGTTTGCCGGAAAAAGGGCGTGGTAACGTTAAATGGCGTACGCTCATTGAGCAGGTGTTGCAACGTGGCGGTCCACGCTTCTACCAAAAACCGTCCGTGAAGCGCGATGGCTATGTGCATCATCGGGAAATTATGTGTCGGATTTTCGACGGTGAACAAGAAGTATTGGCGGCAGAGTATTTGCCGATGGTTAAGCAGTTTGGTTTATCGGAGCAATATGACCGACAAATCATCGCCCGGCTATTGCCGTTAGCAGGATTCTGGCCTGAAGAAACGTTAGCCATTCAAGTGTCGGTTGAATCACTGATTCGGGCTCCTTTCCAGCGTTGGTTGCGTGATGCGTTAATGCAATCTGAAAAATCACTTCGGCGACGTATTCTTTTTGAACTTGCAGAGGCAGATGTTTGTCAACACATCAGCCGTTTGCAACCTGTGATTCGTTTGATCAAAGCATTTGGCGTACGTATTGCAGTTTCCCAGGCGGGATTGACCGTAGTGAGTGCGTCTTATATTAAAGAGTTGGATGTAGAGTTGATAAAACTGCATCCAGGGCTTGTGCGTAACATTGAGAAACGAACCGAAAATCAGCTGTTTGTACAGAGTCTGGTTGAGGCTTGTAACGGGACTCAGACACAAGTTTTTGCGGTCGGTGTAAGAACGCGAAGTGAATGGCAGACACTGGTAGAGAAAGGCGTGGCGGGTGCTCAGGGGGATTTTTTTGCGGCCTCTGAACCGCTCGATAGCAACGTGAAAAAATATTCGCAAAGATACTCGGTTTAACCTGCCGTTTATAAATATTTCACGTAGAATAACGCGCGCTGCATCTCAAGGGGGTGGATACGCCTGCTGACCAGATTGTTAAAGCACGAATGAACCCAGTTTGCTTCCTTGCACTGTTCGTTTAACCTACAGCGTTTGTTTAATTCCTCTGCGGTTCGAGGATAAACGTGCCGAAAGTGTAACGGTCGTAGTAAACTGCACAAATTTTCACCATTGCAGAACATTTATGCGCCTTGTCGCTGCAATGAGTGGTTGGTAAAGTAAGCGGATTTTGTTTCCGCCCCAGCTTTCAGGATTATCCCTTAGTATGTTGAAAAAATTTCGTGGCATGTTTTCCAATGACCTGTCCATTGACCTGGGTACCGCGAATACCCTGATTTATGTAAAAGGACAAGGCATCGTACTGAATGAGCCATCTGTCGTGGCCATTCGCCAGGATCGTGCCGGTTCACCTAAAAGTGTTGCGGCCGTAGGTCATGATGCTAAACAGATGCTGGGTCGTACCCCTGGCAACATCGCGGCTATCCGTCCGATGAAAGATGGCGTTATCGCTGACTTCTTCGTGACCGAAAAAATGCTGCAGCACTTTATCAAGCAAGTGCATAGCAACAGCTTTATGCGCCCAAGCCCGCGTGTTCTGGTTTGTGTGCCAGTTGGCGCAACTCAGGTTGAACGCCGTGCTATCCGTGAATCTGCGCAAGGTGCAGGTGCTCGTGAAGTATTCCTGATTGAAGAGCCAATGGCTGCGGCTATCGGTGCTGGCTTGCCAGTTTCTGAAGCAACTGGTTCTATGGTTGTGGATATCGGTGGTGGTACTACTGAAGTTGCCGTTATCTCTCTGAACGGTGTGGTTTACTCCTCTTCCGTTCGTATTGGTGGTGACCGCTTTGATGAAGCCATCATTAATTATGTGCGCCGTAACTACGGTTCACTGATTGGTGAAGCAACCGCTGAACGTATCAAACACGAAATCGGTTCTGCTTACCCAGGCGATGAAGTGCGCGAAATCGAAGTTCGTGGTCGTAACCTGGCTGAAGGTGTTCCACGCGGCTTTACTCTGAATTCCAATGAAATCCTCGAAGCCCTGCAAGAGCCTTTGACCGGCATCGTGAGTGCGGTAATGGTTGCGCTGGAGCAGTGCCCACCAGAATTGGCTTCTGACATTTCTGAGCGCGGTATGGTTCTGACTGGTGGTGGCGCATTGCTGCGTAACCTCGACCGTCTGCTGATGGAAGAAACAGGCATTCCGGTAGTAGTTGCAGAAGATCCATTGACTTGCGTAGCCCGTGGTGGTGGCAAGGCACTGGAAATGATCGACATGCACGGCGGCGACTTGTTCAGCGAAGAGTAATCAGCCACACGTAAAAGGCAGTGACCATCACTGCCTTTTCCTTGCTGGCCCTGGAATACGCATAGCCTATGAAGCCAATTTTTAGCCGTGGCCCTTCGTTGCAGTTTCGCCTAATTCTGGCGGTGCTGGTGGCGATTGGTGTCATTATTGCCGATAGCCGTCTGGGTACGTTCAGTCAAATTCGAACGTATATGGATACTGCCGTCAGCCCTTTCTATTTTGTCTCAAATGGTCCCCGTGAATTGCTCGACAGCGTCTCGCAAACACTGGCATCACGCGATCAGCTAGAACTCGAAAATCGTGCACTGCGTCAGGAACTGATCCTGAAAAACAGCGAATTACTGATGATGGGTCAATATCGTCAGGAAAACGCACGTCTGCGCGAATTGCTTGGTTCACCGTTGCGTCAGGACGAGCAAAAAATGGTGACTCAGGTTATCTCTACCGTTAACGATCCTTACAGTGACCAGGTTGTCATTGATAAAGGGAGCGTGAATGGGGTCTATGAAGGTCAGCCAGTCATCAGTGATAAAGGTGTTGTAGGTCAGGTCATTGCGGTGGCTAAACTCACCAGCCGTGTTTTGCTTATCTGTGATGCGACCCATGCGCTACCGATTCAGGTACTGCGCAATGACATTCGCGTTATTGCGGCGGGTAACGGCTGTACTGACGATCTGCAACTGGAACATTTACCGGCAAATACCGATATTCGCGTAGGCGATGTATTGGTGACGTCTGGTTTAGGTGGTCGCTTCCCTGAAGGTTATCCGGTGGGTGTCGTTTCCTCTGTGAAACTTGATACTCAACGTGCGTACACAGTTATTCAGGCTCGCCCAACCGCGGGTTTACAACGTCTGCGTTATTTGCTGCTGTTGTGGGGCGCGGATCGTGAAGGCAAAACCCCTATGCCGCCGGAAGAGGTTCATCGCGTAGCTAATGAGCGTCTGATGCAAATGATGCCGCAGGTATTGCCTCCGGCTGATTCTGTTGGCCCGCCAGCCCCAGCTCCGATTCCACCTCCGGCAACCGGAATGACTCAGGCTCCTGCAGGGAAGCCCGCTTCTCCTGCACCTGCTACCCAGGGAGGGCAGTAGTGGGGAGTTACCGTAGTCAGGGTCGTTGGGTAATCTGGCTCTCTTTCCTTGTCGCCTTGCTGTTACAAGTAATGCCCTGGCCTGACAATCTGAAAATCTATCGTCCGGACTGGGTTTTACTTATTCTGCTGTACTGGATTCTGGCGTTGCCCCACCGGGTAAATGTTGGCACTGGTTTTGTGGTGGGTGCCATACTGGATCTGATCAGCGGTTCCACTCTGGGCGTGCGAGCGTTATCTCTGAGTATCGTTGCTTACCTGGTGGCGTTGAAGTACCAGCTATTCCGCAATCTCGCGCTTTGGCAACAGGCTTTAGTGGTTATGCTGTTGTCATTGATGACAGATGTCATTGTTTTCTGGTCTGAATTTTTAGTCATTAACGTATCTTTCCGTCCGGAAATTTTCTGGAGTAGCGTGGTTAACGGCGTGCTGTGGCCATGGATATTTTTGCTGATGCGTAAAATTCGCCAACAATTTGCTGTGCAATAGGATTTAACATGACATCTTTGTATCTGGCATCGGGTTCTCCACGTCGTCAGGAACTTCTGACTCAGTTGGGTGTGTCATTTGAGCGCATCATTACCGATGTAGAAGAACAGCGTCTTAGCGGTGAGAGTGCGCAACAATATGTTATGCGCCTGGCGCGAGATAAAGCGCGGGCAGGTGTGGCATTAGCGCAACATGACTTACCGGTTTTAGGTGCAGATACTATTGTTATCTACAATGGCAACGTGTTGGAAAAACCTAAAGATGAACAACATGCTGCCGAAATGCTGCGCATGTTGTCCGGGAATCAGCATCAAGTGATGACGGCAGTAGCGTTAGCCGATCGCGAATCGTTACTGGATTGCCTGGTGACGACTGAAGTGACATTTCGCGCATTATCAGAACAGGATATCGCCGGCTACGTGGCCTGCGGTGAACCCATGGATAAAGCAGGTGCATACGGTATTCAAGGGCTTGGTGGTTGTTTTGTCAGGAAGATTAATGGCAGCTACCATGCTGTAGTCGGCTTACCGCTAGTTGAAACCTATGAATTGCTGAGTAATTTTCACGCTTTGCGTGATGGACGAGGAAAACATGACGGCTGAATTATTAGTCAACGTGACCCCATCGGAAACTCGGGTGGCTTACATTGATGGTGGAATACTGCAAGAGATCCATATTGAACGCGAAGCACGTCGCGGGATCGTAGGGAATATCTACAAAGGTCGTGTAAGCCGGGTACTTCCGGGAATGCAGGCGGCATTTGTAGATATTGGCCTTGATAAGGCAGCGTTTCTTCACGCTTCTGACATCATGCCACATACCGAATGTGTGGCTGGTGAAGAGCGAAAAAACTTCACAGTACGCGATATCTCCGAACTGGTGCGCCAGGGGCAAGACCTGATGGTTCAAGTGGTGAAAGATCCGCTGGGTACTAAAGGCGCGCGACTGACCACTGATATCACACTGCCGTCCCGTTACCTGGTCTTTATGCCAGGAGCCTCGCATGTGGGGGTCTCTCAACGCATTGAAAGTGAAGCTGAGCGTGAGCGCCTTAAACGTGTGGTTAACGCATATTGCGACGAGCAAGGCGGATTCATCATCCGTACTGCGGCAGAAGGGGTATGTGAAGACGATTTATCTGCAGATGCAGCTTACCTAAAGCGTGTATGGACAAAAGTCAGCGAACGCAAAAAACGTAATAAAACACGATGCCAGCTGTACGGTGAATTAGCGTTGGCACAACGTGTACTGCGTGATTTCGCAGATGAGGCACTTGACCGAATTCGTGTCGACTCCCGCCTGACTTACGACATGCTGCTGGAATTTACCGCAGAGTACATGCCGGAAATTCACGGCAAAATTGAACACTACAGCGGTCGCCAGCCTATTTTCGACCTGTTTGACGTTGAGAACGAAATTCAGCGCGCGCTGGAACGAAAAGTTGAGCTGAAATCTGGCGGCTATCTGGTTATCGATCAGACTGAAGCCATGACTACCGTGGATATCAACACGGGGGCATTTGTTGGTCATCGCAATCTCGACGATACTATTTTTAATACTAATATCGAAGCGACGCAGGCTATTGCCCGCCAGTTACGTTTGCGTAATCTGGGCGGCATTATCATCATCGACTTCATTGATATGAGTAATGAAGATCATCGCCGTCGCGTGTTGCATTCTCTTGAGCAAGCGTTGAGTAAAGACCGTGTGAAAACCAGTATTAATGGTTTCTCGCAGCTTGGCCTGGTTGAAATGACACGTAAACGCACGCGCGAAAGCGTTGAACATGTGCTGTGTAATGATTGTCCAACTTGCCACGGTCGCGGTACCGTGAAAACGGTTGAAACGGTCTGTTATGAGATTATGCGTGAAATTGTCCGCGTGCATCATGCTTACGATTCTGACCGCTTCCTGGTTTATGCCTCACCAGCCGTGGGGGAAGCACTGAAAAGTGAAGAGTCCCATTCACTGGCCGAAGTTGAAATTTTTGTCGGCAAGCAAGTCAAAGTACAGATCGAGCCGCTCTATAATCAGGAGCAGTTTGACGTCGTTATGATGTAGCTCTCTGTGCGGTTGGCGCAGGTTCGAGTCCCGCTCCGGCGGCTAACAAGGAGATATACGTGAGGCGACTGCCCGGCATTCTGCTACTCACTGGCGCAACGCTTATCGTTATCATCGCACTGCTGGTGAGTGGTTTGCGGCTGGTTTTGCCGCATCTCGATGCCTGGCGCCCGGCTTTGTTAGATAAAATCGAAGCGATGACTGGCACGCCTGTCGACGCCAGCCAGATAAAGGCAAGCTGGGAGAATTTTGGCCCGACGCTCGATGTGCGTGATATTAAAGCGGGTCTGAAAGACGGCGGTGAGTTGAGCGTTAAGCGTGTGACGCTGGCGCTCGACCTTTGGCAAAGTATTTTGCATGCGCGCTGGCAATTCCGCGATCTCACTTTTTACCAAATGCAGATGCGTACTAATACCCCATTGAGTCAAAACAAAGGGGATAGTAAATTCGAGCCGGGTAAAATCAGCGATCTCTTTTTACGCCAGTTCGATCACTTTGATTTGCGCGACAGCTCCCTTAGTTTCCTGACTCTATCTGGCCAACGAGCCGAACTCACGATCCCACAACTTACCTGGCTTAACACCAAAAACCGTCACCGTGCTGAAGGATTAGTCAGTCTGTCGAGCTTTACCGGACAACACGGTTTGGCAAAAGTACGGATGGATTTACGGGACGAAAATGGCCTGCTGAATATCGGCAAAGTCTGGCTACAGGCTGATAACGTTGACGTAAAACCCTGGCTCGGCCGCTGGATGAAGGACAATGTTAATTTACAGACTGCCAAATTCACCCTCGAAGCATGGATGGATATCAAAGATGGCGATATTGCTGGTGGCAATATCTGGCTGAAGCAAGGCGGTGCAAGTTGGGCAGGTAAAAGCTCTTCTCACCAGCTGTCTGTTGATAATTTAATGGCTCACGTCAATCGTTCTGATGCGAGCTGGGATCTTGCTATTCCTTCAACCAATATCACGCTTGATGGTAAAACCTGGCCGAAAGGTTCGCTATCTTTAGCGTGGATTGCTCCGCAGGATGTGGGTGGAAAAGGGAATACTCGTGGTGACGAATTGCGGGTGCGCGCCACAAATATGGAGCTGGAAAGCTTCACTGGTTTACTGCCGATTGCCGAGAGAATCTCACCCGATTTAGGTGATATTTGGACCTCCTTGCAACCTCGCGGGCACATTGATGTGTTGGCACTGGATATCCCGCTCCAGCAAACGGAAAACACCCGTATGCAAGGGCGCTGGAAAGACGTGAGTTGGAATCAATGGAAAATGCTTCCCGGTGTCGAACACTTCGCAGGTTCAATTACCGGTAGCGTTGCCCACGGGCAGCTTAATGCACAGATCCTCGATGCTAAAATGCCTTATGAAGGTGTATTCCGCGCACCGCTAGAGATTGAACATGGCGCCGCAACGCTTGAGTGGCGGAAAAATGCTTCTGGTTTCCAGCTTGATGGCAAAAATCTTGATGTAAAAGCTCGCTCGGTATGGGCGGCTGGCGACTTCCGTTATTACCAGCCTGAGGGTGGTGACCCATGGTTAGGTATTTTAGCCGGAATCAGTACCAACAACGGTGCTGATGCCTGGCGTTATTTCCCTGAAAACCTGATGGGCAAAGAGCTGGTTGATTACCTCAGTGGTGCTATTCAGGGCGGTGAAGCTGAAAACGCGACGTTGGTCTACGGCGGCAACCCCCATCTTTTCCCTTATCTGCATAACGAAGGACAGTTTGAGGTCTACGTTCCGCTACGCAATGCTAAATTTGCTTTTCAGCCTGACTGGCCTGCATTAGAAAACCTGAATATTACACTTGATTTCATCAATGACGGTTTATGGATGAAGTCTGATGAAGTGAAACTCGGGGGCGTTACTGCGCGCAACCTCACGGCGATTATCCCGGATTACTCGAAAGAAAAACTGTTGATTGATTCTGATATCAACGGCCCTGGAAGTGCAGTTGGCCCGTATTTCAAAGAAACACCTCTAAAAGATTCGCTGTCTGCTGCTCTTGATGAACTCCAGATCGGTGGGGATGTAAATGCTCGCTTACATCTGGATATCCCATTTAATGGCGATATGACCACGGCTTCTGGCGACGTCCAGCTTCACAATAATACGCTGCTGATAAAACCTCTCTCCAGCACGCTGAACAACCTGACGGGTAAATTCAGTTTTGTGAACGGCGATTTGAAAAGTGAACCGTTGAAAGCTTCCTGGTTTAACCAACCAGTAGGTATTGATTTTAATACCAAAACGGGTGAGAAAGATTACAAGATTGGCGTCAATTTGCTGGGCGACTGGCAGCCAACAAAAATGGGTGTTTTGCCTGAGCCGGTTAACAAAGAGTTGAGCGGTAACGTTCCGTGGAAAGGTGATGTGGCGATAACGCTTCCTTATCACGGAGAGGCAAATTATCAGGTCAATGTGGATGCAGACCTAAAAAATGTGAGTAGTCACTTACCTGCTCCTGTGAATAAATCAGCGGGCCAGGCACTGCCATTGAAAATCGCAGTTAAAGGCGACCTGAATAGCTTCAATTTGACAGGTAATGCTGGGCCGACAAACCACTTCTCCAGCCGCTGGCTTCTGAATAAGAAACTAACACTGGATCGCGCTATTTGGGCAACGAACAGTCACACAATTCCACCGTTACCTGACAATCCGGGTGTTGAGCTTGATCTCCCTGCGATGGACGGCGCGCAATGGTTAGCGCTCTTTAGCCAAGGTGCGGCGGAAAGTGTCGGTAACTCTGCATCATTCCCATCAGATATTACGTTACGTACGCCTTCGCTGACTTTCGCTGGGCAGCAGTGGAATAACCTGAGTCTGGTTTCCCACGCGATACCTGGCGGTACGCGTGTTGAAGCACAGGGGCGTGAAGTGAATGGCTCGTTGACGATGCAAGATAATGCACCGTGGCGTGCAGCAATCAAATACCTCTATTTCAACCCTGACTGGGGTAATAGCACTGCCAAAACGACCAGCACTTCTCCACTGGGAGACAATACTTCAATTGATTTCCGCAGCTGGCCTGATCTGCAACTGCGTTGCGCCGAATGTTGGCTGTGGGGGCAAAAATATGGCCGTATTGAAGGTGATCTTGCTGTTAAAGGGAACACGCTGGAATTAGAAAATGGCTTAGTCGATTCAGGATTTGCAAGACTAACCGGCAGTGGTCAATGGGTTAACAGTCCAGCAGAAGAGCGCACCTCCATAAAAGGTAAACTTCATGGCAGCAAGCTTGATGCCGCAACCAATTTCTTTGGGGTTAAAACGCCAATTCAGGGTTCATCATTTGATGCGGATTATGATTTGCACTGGCGTGATAAACCCTGGCAGCCAGACTTTGCTTCACTAAACGGAATCTTACATACCAAATTGGGTAAAGGTCAGATTGCCGATCTGGGCACAGGCCACGCCGGGCAATTGCTGCGTTTGGTGAGTGTCGATGCGCTAATGCGTAAGCTGCGTTTCGATTTCAGCGACACCTTCGGTGATGGTTTCTATTTTGACTCCATCCGCAGTACGGCCTGGATTAAAGATGGTGTGTTGCATAGCGACGATACGTTGGTTGATGGTCTGGAAGCTGATATCGGCATGAAAGGCTCCGTTGATCTGGTTCGACGTCAGTTGGACCTTGAAGCTGTTGTCGCACCTGAAATCTCGGCAACCGTTGGTGTGGCGACTGCATTTGTAGTTAACCCAATAATAGGTGCCGCCGTGTTTGCCGCGAGTAAAGTGTTAGGGCCTTTGTGGAGTAAAATCTCCGTGTTGCGCTATCACATCACGGGATCGGTCGATCAACCGCAAATTAATGAAGTGCTCCGTCAGCCAAGAGTTAACGACGCTAAGTGATTTGACGCGAACGGCTAATTGCCGCAAGCTCAATAGATATCTCCAATCGATAGACAAATAAGAGTAGCGAAACGATGAGTCTGAACCTGGTAAGTGAGCAGTTGCTGTCTGCGAATGGCTTAACCCATCAAGATCTTTTTTCCATTTTGGGACAATTGTCCGAGCGCCGACTCGACTATGGCGATCTCTATTTCCAGTCCAGTTATCACGAATCCTGGGTGCTGGAAGACCGCATCATTAAAGACGGCTCTTATAACATCGATCAAGGTGTTGGCGTGCGTGCGGTCAGCGGTGAGAAAACCGGTTTTGCTTATGCCGACCAGGTCAGCTTACTGGCACTAGAACAAAGTGCCCATGCGGCCCGAAGCATCGTGCAGGATAAAGGAAATGGCCGCGTACAGACATTAGGTGCTGTGCAGCATAGCGCGCTTTATACCAGCGCTGACCCGCTGCAAAGCATGACGCGCGAAGAGAAACTCGACATCCTGAAACGTGTTGATAGCGTAGCCCGTGCGGCAGATAAGCGCGTTCAGGAAGTGACAGCCAGCCTGACTGGTGTTTACGAATTGATTCTGGTCGCGGCAACTGACGGTACACTGGCAGCTGACGTTCGCCCATTAGTGCGTCTTTCTGTTAGCGTGCAGGTTGAAGACGACGGCAAACGTGAACGCGGCTCAAGCGGTGGCGGTGGTCGCTTCGGTTATGACTATTTCCTCGAAACCGTTGATGGCGAAGTTCGTGCCGACGCGTGGGCGAAAGAAGCTGTGCGTATGGCACTGGTGACCCTTTCTGCTGTAGCAGCACCTGCAGGTACGTTCCCAGTAGTGCTTGGCGCGGGCTGGCCGGGCGTGCTGTTGCATGAAGCGGTTGGTCATGGTCTGGAAGGCGATTTTAACCGTCGCGGTACTTCCGTATTCAGTGGTCAAATGGGCCAACTGGTTGCTTCTGAGCTTTGCACTATTGTTGATGACGGCACCATGGCCAATCGCCGTGGTTCCGTTGCCATTGATGATGAAGGTGTTCCGGGCCAGTACAACGTATTGATTGAGAATGGCATCCTGAAAGGCTATATGCAGGACAAACTGAATGCCCGCTTAATGGGTGTTGCGCCAACAGGTAATGGTCGTCGCGAATCTTATGCACATCTACCAATGCCACGTATGACCAACACTTATATGCTCGCTGGTAAGTCTACTCCGCAAGAGATCATCGAATCCGTTGAGTACGGTATTTATGCTCCTAACTTTGGTGGCGGTCAGGTAGATATCACATCTGGTAAGTTTGTGTTCTCAACTTCCGAAGCCTATCTCATCGAAAACGGTAAAGTGACGACTCCGGTAAAAGGCGCAACGCTGATTGGTTCCGGTATTGAAACGATGCAGCAGATTTCGATGGTAGGTAATGACCTGGCGTTGGATAACGGTGTTGGTGTGTGTGGCAAAGAAGGGCAGAGTCTGCCAGTCGGAGTTGGCCAGCCAACGCTTAAAGTCGATAACTTAACGGTTGGCGGCACAGCGTAATATTATACTTTCTCTCGTAATAATCAGCCGGGTTAACCCCGGCTGATTTATTTTCAATATCGCCCATTTTACCCCACCTCTTTCCCGCGTCCTTTGTTGTCGCGTACCCCTTGATAAAGATGCGAAACCTTCACGAAATACTCGGTCAGGTAGTTAATACAAACCTGTACTTTCAGAGGCAGCTTATCTTTTTCGGTATACAGCGCGTACACCGGGCGCGGATCGGATTGATAGCTCGGCATTAAGATCTCAAGCGTCCCATCATTGATCTCATCGATCACCCACATCAGTGGTACGTAAGCGATCCCGGCACCTATTTTTAGCCAGCGGCTTAACGTCATAGGATCGTTTGTGACAAAGCGACCTTGCGGGATCATACGTGTGGTGAGGCCTTCCGGGGCGATCAACTCAAATTCATTGTGCGGGCGAATGCTATATTCCAGCCAGGAATGGCTGGCAAGATCGGCAGGTTTTTCTGGTGTACCGTTTTGTTGCAGGTAGCTTTTTGCGGCACAAATTACCATCGGCATCGACCCGAGGCGGGTTGAGAACAGGCTTGAATCCTGCAATGCACCAACACGAATAACCACATCCAGGCCATCGGCAATCAGGTCCGGTGCCGGAATGCCCGTGACAAGATTTACTGTCAACTCAGGGTACTCTTTGAGCATGTCAGCGGTCATGGACGCGAGGACATTTTGTGCCATAGTTGAAGAACTTCCGATGCGCAGCGTGCCAATTGGTGTGTTGTTAAATGCATAAAGTTGTTCATGCACAGCCTGCGCTTCATGTAGCATCTTGCGGCAACCGAGGTAGTAAATTTTACCCGCTTCGGTCAGCCCAATACTGCGTGTGCTGCGGTTTAGCAGCTTGACCTGTAACTCATCTTCTAATTTGGAAACGGTTTGGCTGATGGATGATACGCTCATTTCCAACTGCCTGGCCGCGGCGGTGAAAGAGCCAAGTTCGACAACTTTGGCAAATACCGACATGCGTTTAAGTCTTTCCATTGTTCACTCTGAGTTAAAAGTGATTTAGATCACAGATTATAGATAACGGGCTAACTATTGCGGTAATATATTATTAACAACACGACCCGTATCACTCGTTAGCTCAGTATTCCTGGCCGTCCCAGGGTTTGTGTCTTCCGTATTTTCTGCAAGGTTAACATGAGTCTATTTCCCGTTGTCGTGATATTCGGTCTTTCTTTTCCGCCGATATTCTTCGAGCTAATTCTTTCGCTGGCGTTGTTCTGGTTGGTTCGCCGTCTGCTTACACCGACGGGAATTTATGATTTTGTCTGGCACCCGGCATTATTTAATACAGCGCTTTATTGCTGCCTGTTTTATCTGATCTCTCGTCTGTTTGTTTGAGGTTGATGTGAAAGCACTAACAAGAAAAATAACTCGCACTGCCATCACACTGATTCTGGTGCTGCTGGCTTTCATCGCTATTTTCCGTGCATGGGTGTTCTATACCGAATCCCCATGGACGCGTGACGCTCGCTTTACCGCAGATGTTGTCGCGATTGCGCCAGATGTATCGGGTTTAATCACCGATGTGAAGGTTCGTGACAACCAACTGGTGAAGAAGGACCAGATTCTGTTCACCATCGACCAGCCGCGTTATCAGAAAGCGCTGGAGCAAGCACAGGCCGATGTTGCTTACTACCAGGCTCTGGCCGGGGAAAAACGCCGTGAAGCAGGGCGTCGTAATTCATTAGGGACTCAGGCGATGTCGCGTGAGGAGATTGAGCAATCTAATAACGTGCTGCAGACCGTTTTGCATCAGTTAGCGAAAGCTGAAGCGACCCGTGACTTGGCACAGTTGGATATGCAACGCACTATTATTCGTGCGCCAGCCGAAGGTTGGGTAACAAACCTTAATGTTTATACCGGTGAATTTATTACCCGTGGTTCCACTGCAGTTGCGCTGGTTAAACGCGGTACGTTCTACATTCTGGCCTATATGGAAGAAACCAAACTGGATGGTATTCGCCCGGGTTACCGTGTGCAAATCACGCCGCTTGGTAGTAATCGCGTATTGCGCGGAACTGTAGACAGCATTTCTGCCGGGGTAACCAACGCCAGCAGTACTCGAGACACCAAAGGGATGGCGACAGTTGATTCCAACCTTGAATGGGTGCGTCTGGCTCAGCGTGTACCAGTGCGAATTCATCTTGATGAACAACAGGCTAACCTTTATCCCGCCGGGACAACCGCAACTGTCGTGGTGACTGGAGATAAAGACCGCGATACCGACCACGACTCGGTATTCATCAAATTCATGCATCGTCTGCGTGAGTTCGGCTAAGCGTAGGTTGATATGTATTTTATCTCGCGGTTACATCTGCGCTTTGCTATCAAGCTGGCCTTTGCCATCGTATTGGCAATGTTTGTCGGGTTCCAATTTCAGCTCGAAACACCGCGCTGGGCGGTGCTGACAGCAGCTATCGTTGCGGCAGGCCCGGCGTTTGCCGCAGGCGGTGAACCTTATTCTGGTGCTATTCGTTACCGCGGGATGCTGCGTATTGTCGGCACCTTTATCGGTTGTTTTGCTGCCCTGTTTATTATCACCTTACTGATTCGTGCACCGGTAGTGATGCTGCTGGTTTGCTGTATCTGGGCCGGTTTTTGTACCTGGATTTCCTCACTGGTTAAAGTCGAGAATTCTTACGCGTGGGGGCTTTCCGGCTACACGGCGCTGATTATTATCGTCACAATTCAGGCCCACCCCCTTTTGACACCGCAGTTTGCGGTTGAGCGCTGCAGTGAAATCGTGATTGGTATTGTTTGCGCGATTCTTGCTGACTTGCTCTTTTCTCCACGTTCCATCAAGCAAGAAATTGATCGCGAGTTAGATAATTTGCTGGTGGACCAATATCGGCTGATGCAGTTGTGTATTGCACATGGTGAAAAAGAAGAAGTCGATAAAGCGTGGGCTGGGCTTGTGCGCCGCACTACAGCTCTTGAAGGGATGCGTACCAATCTCAAAATCGAATCTTCACGTTGGGGGCGAGCAAACCGTCGCCTGAAGGCAATCAATACAATTTCGCTTACGCTCATCACGCAGGCCTGCGAAACCTATCTGATTCAAAACACGCGTCCGGAATTCGTCACTCCAGAGTTCCGCACGCTGTTTGAGACTCCGGTGGAAACCGCTGCTGATGTTCATAAGCAAATGAAGGTTGTCCGCAAAGTCATTTCCTATGCCGGTGAAAAAAATACGCCCGTCACCATCAGTAGTTGGGCTGGTACTGTCACCCGCTACATGTTGCTCAAACGCGGTGTGGCCAGCAATGTTCGTATCAGTGCGGTGGAAGAGGAAGTATTGAACCAGGAAGTGGTGGTCAAAGTGCAGTCTGCCGAAGGCCATCACGCGATGATCAACTTCTGGCGCACGACTGTTTCATGCCTGCTTGGGAGTTTGTTCTGGCTATGGACGGGTTGGACATCAGGAAGCGGCGCTATGGTTATGATCGCCGTCGTGACATCACTGGCGATGCGCTTACCCAATCCGCGCATGGTTGCGATCGACTTCTTATATGGAATGCTGGTGGCGCTACCGCTAGGTGCTTTCTACTTCCTGGTTGTCATTCCTTCTACGCAACAAAGTATTCTACTGCTGTGTATTAGCCTCGGTTTGCTTGGTTTCTTTATCGGGATTGAAGTACAGAAACGACGTCTGGGCTCGATGGGCGCATTGGCTGGGACAATCAACATCATTGTTCTCGATAACCCGATGACGTTCCACCTCAACACTTTCCTGGACGGCGCGTTGGGGCAAATTGTGGGCTGTTTCCTGGCATTGATGGTGATATTGCTGATTCGCGATAACTCGAAAGAACGCACCGGTCGTACATTGTTGAACCAGTTTGTCTCGGCTGCGGTTTCAGCACTCACTACCAATAAAAATCGCCGTAAAGAGAACCATCTTCCTGCGCTGTATCAGCAACTTTTCTTGCTGCTTAATACCTTCCCGGGGGATATCGACCGCTACCGTTTAGCGCTGATCTTGATTATTGCTCACCAGAGATTGCGCGATGCGCCGATTCCGGTGAATGACGATCTTTCTGCTTTCCATCGCCAACTGCGCAACACGGCAGATCGCGTGATTTCTGCATCCAGCGACGACAAAAGGCGGCGTTACTTCCAGCAACTGCTGGAAGAATTAGATATCTACCAGGAGAAATTGCGGGTCTGGGAGGCACCGATACAGGTTACCGAACCGGTGAAACGCCTGGCGCATGTGCTGCATAAATACCAGCACGCATTCATCGCTGCCTGACCCGAGCCGACGCAATGCGTCGGCTTTTTTGTATCTATACTTATACCCGTGATACTTCAACTTGCAGATGCGTTGGCTGCGTTTGCTCACCCGAATCACTTACCAGAGTAAGCTCATCGGGATTCACTCGCTTGCCGCCTGCCTGCAACTCGAATTATTTTGGGTATATCAGATGCCCAATTCATAACAGGAGAAAACTATGACAAATCAGGCACTCCAGGACAGTGAATTATTCAACACTGGCTATCTCGTAAATGGTGAATGGCGCAAGCTGAGTGAAACTTTCGAGGTTATTAACCCCGCAACGGGCGAGGTTGTCGCCAAAGTCGCAAAGGCTGGTAAAAAAGAGGCTGAAGAAGCTATTGCCGCTGCCGTTAAAGCCTTTCCCGCATGGCGTGCAAAAACCGCCAAAGAACGCTCCACCATTCTCTACCGTTGGTTCCAGTTGATAATTGAGAACAAAAGCTGGCTCGGCCGCTTGATGACTACCGAACAAGGCAAACCGTTGAAAGAGGCAGAAGGGGAAGTCGAGTACGCCGCGAGTTTTATTCAGTGGTTTGCGGAGCAGGCTAAACGGGCAAATGGTGAAATTATACCTGCGATCAAACCGGGCTCACGCATTCTCGCCACCCGTGAACCGATTGGCGTTGTAGCCGCCATTACTCCGTGGAATTTCCCGATGGCAATGCTGACCCGCAAACTCGGCCCGGCGCTCGCCGCGGGCTGTACCGGAATCATCAAGCCTGCTAATAACACGCCGCTATCGGCATTTGCTTTACTGGCGCTGGCGAAGAAAGCAGGCGTGCCTGATGGCGTGCTAAATGCTGTAGCCGGTAATACGCAAGAAATCAGCGACGCGATAATGGCGAGCCATGAAGTGCGGAAGATTTCGTTTACTGGATCCACCGCCGTTGGCAAAACGCTGGTGCGCAATGCTGCGGAAACCATGAAAAAAGTCTCCATGGAATTAGGCGGTAACGCGCCGTATATCGTCTTTGATGATGCCGATATTGATGAAGCCGTGAAAGGTGCGATTGCTAACAAATTCCGTAACGCCGGGCAGGTTTGCGTCAGTGTTAACCGTTTCTTTATTCAGGAAAAGGTTTACGACCAGTTCGTCAACAAGCTGGCCGATGCGGTTAAAGCCCTCAAAGTTGGGAATGGCCTGGAAGAGGGCGTCGCCATCGGGCCATTAATTGAGAAATCCGCAGTCGATAAGGTCTGTGAACACGTGGAAGATGCGCAAGCGAAGGGGGGCAAAGTACTGGTGGGTGGCAAGAGCCATGAATTGGGTGGCAATTTCTGGCAACCCACGGTGATTGTCGATGCTAATGACGACATGAAACTGGCGCAGGAAGAAACTTTTGGCCCGGTGGCTGCCTGTTTCCGATTCAAAACGGAAGAGGAAGTTATTGAGCGTGCGAACAATACGCCATTTGGTTTGGCAGCCTACTTCTATACTCAGAATCTGTCGCGCGTATTCCGTGTCTCTCAGGCGCTTGAAAGTGGGATGATAGGGATTAACGAATGCGCAGTTTCGACTGAACTGGGACCATTTGGCGGCGTGAAAGAGTCCGGTCTTGGTCGTGAGGGTTCGGTATTGGGTCTGGATGAGTTTCTGGAAGTCAAAACCTTGCATATTGGTGGGTTGTAGAGCGATTCGTTCTGGTTAAGGTGGCAAGCAATGAAAAAATACACCTTTGATTTTAGTCAGATAGAAGACCAGCCTGGATTCTATCGTCACTTTACCCAGGCATTTCAACTTGAGAAAAAGCAGGTCCACGATCTCGACAGCTTATGGGATGTGGTCGTCGGGGGCACTTTACCCCTCCCGGCGGAAATCGAGTTTGTTCATTTACCAGAGATGCAAAGGCGGCGTTACGGGGCTTTGATTTTGCTTTTTGACGAAGCAGAGGAAGAGCTGGAAGGGCAATTGCGCTTTAACGTGCGCGGCTAACGCTATTTTAGATATAAAAAAGCCCCCGCGAGCGGGGGCAAAGTCGTCAGAATTTGACGACGAGGGTTTATTTATACAGTTCAGCGGTGGCGTGCCAGCTATCGCCAGTACGTGCTTCGGTAATGCGATATGCCGATGCACCTTCTTTAGTCGCCTTCTGTGATAATTCCTGACGCATATCCATTGGCGCACTGCCAGTCTGACTGACAGAAATGCTACCCATAGATTGCATGTTTTGTGCTTGTTCGCTGTTTACCTGATGCGCGGCTGCGTTAGCGCCGAAAGAGATAACAGAGAAAAGGCTCAGTGCTGCGATGGTTAATTTGGTTTTCATGATGTCTACTCCTGAATTATGTTCTCAACGACCGGAAGGGCTTAACTGCGTTTATTGTTCTTGGGGTCGTCGTTTTGATTAATCGGTATTACTTATACCTGCCAGGCTTATTTATACAGCTCAGCAGTGGCGTGCCATGCATCACCAGAACGTGCTTCAACGATGCGATAAGAAGATGCACCTTTCGCTTCAGCTTTTTCATTCAGCATTTGGTGCATATCCATTGGTGCACTCCCTATCTGGCTTACAGAAACTGTGCCTATCGGCTGAAGATTCTGTGCCTGTTCTGCGTTAACAGATGTGGCTGCGAAAGCACCAAATGACAGCATTGAAAGCAGGCTGGCGGCTACTACTGTTGATTTCATGTTCATAATTTTTACCTCGTCGTATTCTTTTATTTGGGTCCTCGTTCCGTGACCCTCATCACAAAATCAAGTATACACTAATAACGTTGAAAATTAATACCACGCTAATTATTCTCTATGAAACTTTACAATAATAGAGGTTTTCTTTATTACGTAAAGTTATTAAAAATGATCTTTTATTGCTTTGTCTATGTTAAATATAAGTAAAAACAATGAGATATCAGACTTTGACTTTTTGTGCGGTTCATCACATAACTTGCTGATGGGTTGGGTTTTTAAAGTAGGAGCAGATGTGAAGAATGAAATTTGCAGGCAGGTACAAGAAAACAGAAGGATGTTATCAAGCAGGTTGCTCCCGCCGTTCAATAACAGCGGGAACAGCCGTTTTAAGACTTAAAGCTCTTGTTCGAAGAGCACCAGAATCGCTTCATAAAGCTCTTTAACCGTGAAGTCTTTGGCAGGCGTAGTAAAGATAGTGTCGTCTCCGGCAATCGTGCCCAGGATCCCTTCAGCTTTACCTAAAGAATCCAGTAGGCGTGCAATCAACTGTGCAGCACCCGGGCTTGTGTGGATAACGACAACGGCATCGTTGTAATCAATATCCAGTACCAGATTTTTTAATGGACTGGATGTGGTCGGCACACCCAATTCAGCAGGCAAACAATACACCATTTCCATTTTTGCATTGCGAGTACGCACCGCGCCAAACTTGGTCAGCATGCGGGATACTTTGGACTGGTTAATGTTTTCGAAACCTTCATTTTGCAAGGCATGGACGATCTCGCCTTGAGAACTAAATTTCTCTTCTTTCAATAATGCTTTGAATGCTTTGACTAATTCTTCTTGTTTTGAGGAAATACGCATAGGTCACCCATATTCAGGTCAGCAAAGATAACATTATTATGCATTTAAATGAATTTTTATGCAAATCAATGGCTGGGTGTAAGCTTGAAATAATGTTATGAAAGGGGCTGATTTTATCAAATTTTGTTATCGAGAAACATGCCTTCGTCACGACTCGAAAATAAGTTGTTAGGTAAATTAAATGTTATCAAAATGATGTTGTTTTGCTGCGTAGGGAGGGGTAATGTAACCGCCTGTTGATGTGACAACATCAGGTTGTGACCGGGCGCTAAGGCGTCGTTTCCACCCGGCGAGTAAATGCAGCAGTAACGTTTCAGGATTGCGTAACTTCGCAAACCTTGAGCGGGAATATTGTAATTACCCCTTCTCTGGATTATGGTCGCCACCGCATGGAGTTACGGCACCTATTTGCTAACCATAATAAGGAGTTTAGGATGAAAGTTGCAGTCCTCGGCGCAGCAGGCGGAATTGGCCAAGCGCTTGCCCTTCTACTCAAGACCCAACTGCCTTCAGGTTCAGAACTCTCTCTGTATGATATTGCACCTGTAACCCCAGGTGTTGCAGTCGATCTGAGTCATATCCCGACCGATGTAAAAATCAAAGGTTTCTGTGGTGAAGATGCAACTCCTGCACTGGTTGGTGCGGATGTGGTGCTTATCTCTGCCGGTGTAGCACGTAAACCAGGTATGGACCGTTCTGACCTGTTTAACGTCAATGCGGGAATCGTGAAGAATCTGGTTCAACAGATTGCTAAAACTTGCCCTAAAGCCTGTATCGGTATTATCACAAACCCTGTGAATACCACCGTTGCTATTGCAGCGGAAGTGCTGAAAAAAGCAGGTGTGTACGATAAAAACAAATTATTTGGCGTAACTACGCTGGACATCATCCGCTCCAACACCTTTGTTGCTGAGCTGAAAGGCAAACTGCCGACCGATATCGAAGTCCCTGTTATTGGCGGACACTCTGGCGTGACTATTCTGCCACTGCTGTCTCAGATCCCAGGCGTAAGCTTCACTGAGCAGGAAGTTGCTGATTTAACTAAGCGTATTCAGAATGCAGGTACTGAAGTTGTAGAGGCGAAGGCTGGTGGCGGGTCTGCAACCCTGTCAATGGGTCAGGCTGCTGCACGTTTTGGTCTGTCTCTGGTTCGCGCGCTGCAAGGCGAAAGCAATGTGGTTGAATGTGCGTATGTTGAAGGCAATGGCGAGCATGCTCGTTTCTTCTCTCAGCCGCTGCTGCTGGGTAAAAACGGTATTGCAGAGATCAAATCTTACGGCAAACTGAGTGCGTTTGAGCACCAGGCGCTGGAAGGTATGCTGGATACCCTGAAGAAAGATATTACTCTTGGTGAAGAGTTCGTTAACAAGTAAACACCAGGCTTCAGTGATAAAAAAACCGGAACTGAGTTCCGGTTTTTTATTGCCTGTGATTCAGCATTTATCAGTTAGTGGCTGGATATTCCTGAATCGTCACTTGTAACGTCAGCTTCTTATCATCGCGCATTACTTCAACCGGAATGACTGAGCCTGGGCGAATTTCTGCCACCTGATCCATAGTGCCTAATGCCGAAATCGCTGGTTTATTGTTCACCGAAATAATCACGTCGTTAACCAGAAGGCCTGCTTTCGCCGCTGGACCGCCAGGTGAAACTTCGTTAACGATAATCCCCTGAATCTGATCAATGCCGGTAGCCGGGCCATGCAATGGTGTTATCTCACGCCCGCCAATACCTATGTAGCCACGAATCACGCGGCCATCGCGAATAAGCTTATCCATGATTTTGGTGGAAAGCTGAGTCGGGATTGCAAAGCCAATACCTTCCGGTGTTTCGCCATCATTACTTTTATCAAACGACAACGTGTTAATACCCATTAACTCACCTAGTGAGTTAACCAGCGCACCGCCTGAGTTACCGTGGTTAATTGAGGCGTCAGTTTGCAGGAATGACTGGCGGCCTGAAGGGCTAAGGCCAATACGACCCGTCGCGCTGATTATCCCCTGCGTAATGGTCTGCCCAAGGTTATACGGGTTGCCAATCGCCATGACGACATCACCAATATGCGGCACCCGCTTATTGTTGATAGGAATAACGGGGAGGCTGGTGGCATTGATCTTCAACACAGCGAGATCGGTAAGGCTGTCGGAGCCAACCAGTAGCGCTTCAAACACACGGCCATCTTGCAGTGCAACGATGATTTGCTCGGCATCATTAATAACGTGTTTATTGGTAATGATGTAACCACGCTCGTCCATGATGACGCCTGAACCGAGAGTTTTAATTTCTAGCTGATTTTGCGAATTGTTACCAATGCTGCGGTTGTATACGTTTACCACAGCAGGCGCAGCGCGTCGCACCGCAGAGTTGTAGCTCACCGGAGTTTCATCAGCACTGTCAAACTTTGAGGGGGCTAAAGGGACGATTTTCTGGCGCAGCGTTGGTAATGCAACCAACAACAATCCAGCCACAATCAGGCCAATTACCACCGAGCGTAATATCTTTAGAAACATGGATTTGAATTAGTTAATAATAAGCCGGAAGCAGAATAGCATGAGTTAATCGGACATCGTACAGAGATGTCCGATTACTGATCAGATTAACGTACTAACAGATATATGCTCTCTTCACCACGCGCCACATGCAACGCAATGACGTCTGGTTTGCTTTCCAGAACCTTACGCATTTCCGCGATACTTGAGACCCGCTCGCGGTTCACGCCAATGATAAAATCATCTTTGTGTAACCCGGCTTGTGCCGCAGGTGTACCTTTTTCAACGCTGTCGAGTTTAATGCCCTTAGTGCCATCTTTTAACTGGCCATCACTCAGGGTTGCGCCTTGTAAGGCTGGCATAATCAGTTCTGCGTTGGCTGATGATGCAGTACTTTTATCCAGCGTCACGCTCACTTCCAACGGTTTCCCATCGCGCAGTAGGCCCAGTTTCACTACAGTTCCGGGTTCAGTTGTGGCGATTTTAGCTCGCAATTCAGCAAAACTACTGATGGCTTTGCCATTCAGGCTAGTAATCACATCACCGGCTTTCACGCCTGCTTTTGCTGAACCTGATTGCGGTAAGACTTCGCTGATGAACGCGCCACGCTGAGTTGTGAGGTTGAAGGCTTTAGCGATATCCGCACTCATCTCAGTACCTTTAATACCGAGCAAGCCGCGTTTGATTTCACCAAATTCCATCAGTTGTTTAGCCAGGGTTTGCGCCATATTACTTGGAATAGCAAAACCGATACCGACACTACCGCCGCTTGGCGCGAGAATCGCGGTATTAATGCCGATAAGCTCGCCGTTCAGGTTCAGCAACGCGCCACCGGAGTTACCACGGTTAATGGAAGCATCTGTCTGAATAAAGTTTTCTAACCCTTCAAGGTTAAGACCACTACGACCGAGTGCTGAAACGATACCTGATGTGGCTGTTTGCCCAAGGCCAAATGGGTTACCTACGGCTACCGCGAAATCACCAACGCGCAACTTGTCTGAATCAGCCACGGCGATTTGCGTCAGGCCACTCGCATTCTGGATTTGAATCAGTGCGATATCACTTTGGTCATCACCGCCAATTAATTTGGCATCAAACTCACGTCCATCATTTAACTGCACGCTGATTTTCTCAGCATGGTTAATGACGTGATTATTTGTTAACACATAGCCTTTCTCTGCATTGATGATGACGCCAGAGCCAAGACCTTCAAATGGCTGAGATTCCGATGGTGGCATGTCATCACCAAAGAACTTTTTAAACTCTTCTGGGACTTTCTGGCTCGGTGCTGCAGCTGTGCCTTCTACCTGCACGCTGACTACCGCGGGTAATACTTTTTCCAGCATTGGTGCAAGGCTTGGTATTGCTGCCTGGCCCGGAACTTGTGCTGGCAACGCCGCATTTACCTGCGATGCAATACCGAAAGTTAGTCCGATACTTATCGCTAATGCACTCAACAACAGTGTTTGTTTCTTCATTGGTGGCTTGCTCTCGTGACCTGGAAAAAGGAAAACCCGACCGACCTGTCATCTATCAAGCTACAGGGGATGACACTCCGATGTTATTGAAATATCAACCGGGTAACAATGTTGTTATAGAGTGATGAGATACTAGTAAATGATAGCTGTGCGTGAGAGAGATTGGGGTACGAAAACCGTACCCCAGGAAAAAATACAGAATTGTGATTAATCGCGTTTTGCGCGTTCGGTACGCAGCAAACCGGATGCGCCATCGGAATAGTCACGCGGCATTTGAACCGGTGCCTGATCGTTGCTGGCTTCAGACTCAGCGAGGCGGTTACGGAATGGATTCGCTTCTGCTGACATTTCTGGCAACAAGCTGCTGGAGCTTTTTGCCATGTGTTGATAAAGCTGGCGGTAATCATCAGCCATGTTATCGAGCAATTCGGCACTACGTGCAAAATGGCTGACTAACTCTTCACGATACTCTTCAAGTTCCGCTTTGTTTTTCTCAATCTCGTACTGCATAGCTTGCTGCTGACGCAGCTTGCGGTTGCCGAAACGCATAGCAACTGCACCAACGATGATGCCAACAACTAACCCAATTAGCGCATATTCCCAGGTCATGAACTTCTCCCGTTGTATTGTGTTTCCGTAGGGTAATGTAGCCACTATAACCGTTAACCTAAGAGAAGTGGAATCCTGACGCAGCATCGCTTAGGGTAGAACGGCCTTTTTTTCGACAACCGTCCTTTTTTGAGCATTAAGTAAACGGCAATCCGATTTTTAAGGGAATACCATAATACCATGCAAAATCTCTCCCCTGCATCGCGCTACCAACAAGCCCTGACCGAGGGCAGCTATCAACCGGATGATGTGCAACGTGAGGCTGTCGCCAGACTGGACGTCATTTGGCAGGCATTAACCAGTCAAACGCCAACAGTGGCAGCTAGCGGTAATTTCTTTGGCAAACTCTTTGGTAAACGTAGCGCTTCGACAAATCAGGAGCCTGTCCGTGGGCTGTATATGTGGGGTGGAGTGGGGCGAGGGAAAACTTGGTTAATGGATATGTTTTTTCAGAGTTTACCTGGCGAACGCAAGCTACGGTTGCACTTTCATCGATTCATGCTGCGTGTACATGAAGAACTGGCTGAGTTACAGGGGCAAATAGATCCACTGGAAGTCATTGCAGACCGCTTCAAATCCCAGACGGACATTCTTTGTTTTGATGAGTTTTTCGTGTCGGATATCACGGATGCGATGTTGCTCGGCACGCTAATGCAAGCGCTGTTTGCTCGCGGTATTACGCTTGTGGCTACATCCAATATTCCGCCGGATGATCTGTATCGTAACGGTCTACAGAGGCCGCGATTTATCCCTGCGATTGACGCGATAAAGCGCCACTGTGAAATCATGAACGTTGATGCGGGTATCGATTATCGCTTGAGAACGTTGACCCAGGCCCATTTATGGCTTTCCCCACTTAATGACGAAACCGCAGGGCAAATGGAAAAACTCTACACAGCGCTGGCCGGTGCGGCGCGGGAAGGAGAGCCAGTGCTGGAAATTAATCATCGTCCATTAGCCACTTTAGGTCTTGCCAATCAAACGCTTGCTGTTGATTTCAATACATTGTGTGTCGATGCTCGCAGTCAGCATGACTACATCGCATTGTCGCGTCTGTTCCATACCGTGATGTTGTTTAATGTACCGGTAATGAATACGCGTAATGAAAATGAAGCGCGTCGCTTCATCGCACTGGTAGATGAGTTTTACGAACGTCACGTCAAGCTGGTGGTATCAGCACAAGTTTCGCTGTTTGATATTTACCAGGGGGAAAGGCTGCGCTTTGAGTTCCAGCGCTGCCTGTCGCGCCTGCAGGAAATGCAAAGTGAAGAGTATTTGCGGTTGCCACATATGCCTTAAACGGCAATGTGCAATTGGGGCTGACTATAAAGTGAGACAAAAACGACAAAAAGGTTCGACCTTTAGGGGCGACTTCCCTATAATCTTGCGACCCCACGTTACAACCAAAGTTTTTTTCCCAAAACTTGGTCGTGCTGGCATTGGCTATTCGAAGGGGTAGGTTTGCCGGACTTTGTCGTGTGAACCTTGAACTGATTTTAAACGTTTGGGTGAACACCTACGTGTAACTATATATTGGGTAAGCTTTTAATGAAAACTTTTACAGCTAAACCAGAAACCGTACAGCGCGACTGGTTCGTTGTTGACGCTGACGGTAAGACCTTAGGTCGTCTGGCTACTGAATTGGCTAGCCGTCTGCGCGGTAAGCACAAAGCGGAATACACTCCGCACGTTGATACTGGTGATTACATCATCGTTCTGAACGCAGAAAAAGTTGCTGTAACCGGCAACAAGCGTACTGACAAAGTGTATTACCGCCACACCGGCTACGTCGGTGGTATCAAACAAGCGACCTTTGAAGAGATGATTGCTCGCCATCCTGAGCGTGTGATTGAAATCGCGGTTAAAGGCATGCTGCCAAAGGGCCCGCTGGGCCGTGCTATGTTCCGTAAACTGAAAGTTTACGCGGGCACCGAGCACAACCACGCGGCACAGCAACCGCAAGTTCTGGACATTTAATCGGGATTATGGCAATGGCTGAAAATCAATACTACGGCACTGGTCGCCGCAAAAGTTCTGCAGCTCGCGTTTTTATCAAACCGGGCAGCGGTAAAATCATCATCAACCAACGTTCTCTGGAACAGTACTTCGGTCGTGAAACTGCCCGCATGGTAGTTCGTCAACCGCTGGAATTGGTTGATATGGTTGAGAAATTCGATCTGTACATCACTGTTAAAGGTGGTGGTACTTCTGGTCAGGCTGGTGCGATCCGTCATGGTATCACCCGCGCTCTGATGGAGTACGACGAGTCCCTGCGTGGCGAACTGCGTAAAGCTGGTTTCGTTACTCGTGATGCTCGTGAAGTTGAACGTAAGAAAGTCGGTCTGCGTAAAGCACGTCGTCGTCCTCAGTTCTCCAAACGTTAATTGTCGTCTGCTTTTGCAGAATACAATTTGCGAAAAAACCCGGTCTTGTACCGGGTTTTTTTATGCCTGAAAATTATATTTAGTGTTGCTAACTTCATGATAGCACTAGCTTTTCAGTCAAAATCCAGATCCATCCCCCACAAAACCCGTAAAATCTGGTAAACTATCAACCAATTTTCTGCCCTCATGTCGGCATCAGTTTGTTTTTGCCTCTTTTTTGGCAACTGGTGGTGTTCCGGCGTCTTGGGTATCAAACGGTCAGGTTAGTTGCCGCTTGCGGCTATTAGCAGTAATTTTCTGATAAACTTGGAGGTTTTCATGGCTGTCGCTGCCAACAAACGTTCGGTGATGACGCTGTTTTCCGGTCCTACTGACATCTATAGCCACCAGGTGCGTATCGTACTGGCTGAAAAAGGTGTTAGCGTTGAAATTGAGCATGTGGAAACGGATAACCTGCCTCAGGATCTGATTGACCTCAACCCAAATCACAGCGTACCG
Organism: Buttiauxella sp. AC038; assembly: GCF_979253565.1. Lineage (NCBI taxonomy): Bacteria > Pseudomonadati > Pseudomonadota > Gammaproteobacteria > Enterobacterales > Enterobacteriaceae > Buttiauxella > Buttiauxella sp. AC038. The sequence continues at coordinate 498,094 of NZ_CEEDCQ010000001.1, forward strand.
ACCCTGGTTGACCGCGAACTTACCCTGTGGGAATCCCGCATCATCATGGAATATCTTGATGAGCGTTTCCCGCACCCACCATTAATGCCGGTTTATCCGGTTGCACGTGGTGAAAGTCGCCTGTACATGCATCGTATCCAGAAAGACTGGTATTCACTGATGCACATCGTGATGAACGGTTCTGCTCAAGAAGCTGATGCTGCACGCAAGCAATTACGTGAAGAACTACTGGCCATCGCACCTGTATTTACTCAGAAACCTTTCTTCCTGAGTGATGAATTCAGCCTGGTAGATTGCTACCTGGCGCCGCTGCTGTGGCGTTTGCCGCAGATGGGTATTGAGTTGACAGGCGCGGGTTCTAAAGAGATGAAAGGCTATATGACTCGCGTGTTTGAGCGTGATTCATTCCTCGCTTCTTTGACCGAACCTGAGCGCGAAATGCGTCTTCAGACCCGGGGCTAATTGATGGAAATGTCGCAATTGTCACCACGTCGCCCTTATCTGCTTCGTGCTTTTTACGAGTGGCTACTGGATAACCAGCTCACACCGCACTTGGTTGTGGATGTGACATTGCCAGGCGTGCATGTGCCTATGGAATATGCACGTGACGGGCAAATTGTCCTGAATATCGCGCCGCGAGCGGTAGGAAACCTGGAGCTAGCCAATAGTGATGTGCGTTTTAATGCGCGTTTCGGTGGTGTGCCACGTCAGGTGTTTGTTCCTATGGCTGCGGTTCTGGCTATTTACGCGCGTGAAAATGGTGCTGGCACCATGTTCGAGCCGGAAACCATCTATGACGAAGATGGTGAAAGTCATAACGATATTGAGCAGCAACCATCGGATTCAGAAATGGTGATGCAGGTGATCGATGGCTCACGCCCCGATCACGATGAAGATGACGATGGTCCGGATGACGAGCCCCCACCACGTGGTGGCCGTCCGGCATTACGCGTTGTGAAGTAACTCGCGAAATCATGCCCCTCAAAGTGCAAATCGAAGCCAGTCTTATGACTGGCTTTTTATTGTCTTAAACAAGCTGACAGACTGCATCTTTACGTAAGACATGATTTGCTGTGTTATGATTCGGCTATATTATTTGCGATGCTTCTTCCATAAACGGCCGATTCTGACGCTATGAGTACATTTGACGAGCAACCACCTGAGACGACTGAGACCATCGGTCATACGATGCGCCGTCGCCCGCTTGCGCGTAAAAAGCTCTCTGAAATGGTAGAAGAAGAGCTTGAGCAAATGATTCGCAGACGTGAGTTTGCTGAAGGTGAACAACTGCCTTCCGAGCGCGAACTTATGGCCTTTTTCAATGTTGGTCGTCCTTCAGTTCGTGAAGCACTGGCGGCACTTAAAAGAAAAGGTCTGGTGCAAATTAGTAACGGAGAGCGCGCTCGCGTTTCTCGTCCTTCTGCAGATACCATCATTGGTGAGTTGTCTGGTGTAGCGAAAGATTTCCTTTCGCGTCCTGGCGGGATTGCGCACTTTGAACAATTGCGTATGTTTTTTGAATCTAGCCTGGTTCGCTATGCCGCTGAATTTGCCACAGACGATCAAATAGCTCGTCTTGGAAAAGCGCTGGAGATGAACAACCAGGCCCTGGATGATAACGATCTGTTTATTCGATCCGATATCGAATTCCACCGGGAATTGGCGGAGATCCCTGATAATCCGATCTTTATGGCAGTGCATGTCGCATTGCTAGACTGGTTGATTGCGGCGCGTCCAACGGTTTCTCAGGACGTTCTTCATGCCCACAACAACATTAGCTATCAACAGCATATTGAGATTTATAACGCGATTCAGGCTCGTGATCCTGATGCTGCTGACGCGGCATTAAAAGTTCATTTGAAAAGCGTGTTCGCCTCCTACTATCCCACTCCGCGCAAACGCACTTCCAAGAAGTAGCCAACTTTAATCTGAGATCCCTCGCACGATTTTTTAGTACGTCTCATTAACCATCATAATTTCATATGAGCAAGATCGCATCCTGAGCGCTTAGTGATGTGGTGTTTACTTTTTGATCTGGTATAACAGGTATAAAGGTATATCGTTATGTTAAGAAACCAGACAACAATAGAGGCGTATATGACACAGAATCTTCGCGGTGTGATGCCCGCACTGCTTACTCCGTTCAATCAGCAACAACAGGTAGATACCGACAGCTTGCGCCGTCTGGTTCGTTTCAATATTGAACAGGGTATAGATGGTATCTACGTAGGAGGATCGACAGGAGAGGCCTTTCTACAGAGTGCGCAGGAACGTGAGCAAGTGCTCGAAATCGTTGCTGAAGAAGCCAAAGGGAAAATAACTCTGATTGCGCATGTAGGCAGTATCAGTACTCATGAGAGCCAGGTGCTGGCGAGTGCCGCACACCGCTACGGTTTTGATGCCGTCTCCGCCGTAACACCATTCTACTATCCATTTAGTTTCAATGAACATTGCGATCACTACCGCGCAGTAATTGATGCATCTGAAGGTTTGCCAATGTTGGTCTACAACATACCAGCATTAAGTGGCGTGAAACTCACTCTCGAGCAAATTGATACCTTAATCAATTTGCCGGGTGTGGGAGCATTAAAACAGACGTCGGGTGATCTCTACCAAATGGAACAGATCCGTCGTGCCCATCCAGATCTGGTGCTCTACAACGGTTATGACGAGATCTTTGCATCTGGTCTGGTTGCAGGAGCAGATGGTGGTATTGGTAGTACTTACAATGTAATGGGATGGCGCTACCAGGCAATCAGGCAAGCAGTTCAGAGCGGCGATATGCAACGTGCCAGTCAGCTTCAAAGTGAATGTAATAAAGTTATTGATGTACTGATTAAAGTGGGTGTTTTCCGTGGACTGAAAACTTTACTGCATTACATGGATGTTGTTGCTGTACCGCTGTGTCGCAAACCATTCTCGCCAGTGGAAGAGCATTATCTACCAGAGCTTAAAGCACTCGCAGCCCAGCTTCAGGAAGAACGTGTAGCGTTCTGAATGAGATAAATAAACCATGGTGTTGTAAACCATACCTAATCAGACCCAACTAAAGGACGAGTTTTTACGAACTCGTACCGGGAGTGCTTTATGAATAACACTGCCCAACGGATCCCGTGGTATCGCCATTTAACTAAGCCGCAATGGAAAGCATTTTCAGCCGCCTGGATTGGCTACTTATTGGATGGTTTTGATTTTGTCTTGATAGCGTTAGTACTAACTGAAATTCAAAGTGAATTTGGCCTTACCACTGTTCAGGCGGCGAGTTTGATCTCTGCGGCCTTTATCTCGCGCTGGTTTGGCGGTCTGGTTCTAGGTGCAATGGGCGATCGTTATGGCCGAAAGCTTGCGATGATAACCAGCATCGTGTTGTTCTCTTTCGGTACGCTGGCATGCGGCTTTGCTCCAGGCTTTACGACGATGTTTCTTGCTCGTCTGCTGATTGGCATGGGGATGGCTGGTGAATATGGGTCTAGCGCCACCTATGTCATCGAAAGTTGGCCTAAACATATGCGTAATAAGGCGAGTGGCTTTCTTATCTCAGGCTTCTCTGTAGGCGCAGTGATTGCAGCTCAAGTATATAGCGTTGTGGTACCGGCATGGGGCTGGCGCGCGCTGTTCTTCATCGGTATTTTGCCTATTATCTTTGCGCTCTGGCTGCGTAAAAATATTCCGGAAGCAGAAGACTGGAAAGAGAAGTTTGCTGATACAAAACCAACCAAAACCATGGTGGATATTTTGTACCGTGGCGAGCATCGGGTTATCAATATTGGCCTGACAGTTGTCGTTGCAACGGCGCTTTACTTCTGTTTTGCCGGTAACCTTGGCAACGCGGTACTTATTGCTGTACTAGGTTTGATATGTGCTGCGGTGTTCATCAGCTTTATGGTGCAAAGCAGCGGTAAGCGCTGGCCAACAGGTGTCACACTGATGGTTGTGGTGTTCTTTGCCTTCCTTTATTCATGGCCTATTCAGGCACTGTTACCAACATATCTGAAAACTGAGCTGGCCTACGACCCAAAAACCGTTGCACATATCCTGTTCTTTAGCGGTTTTGGTGCTGCAGTCGGTTGCTGTGTAGGTGGTTTCCTCGGTGATTGGTTAGGTACTCGCAAAGCTTATGTCTGCAGTCTCCTGGCGTCGCAATTATTGATTATTCCGGTATTTGCCATTGGTGGCGGTAACATTTGGGTGCTGGGTCTGCTGTTGTTCTTACAACAGATGTTGGGGCAAGGAATCGCAGGTATTTTACCAAAACTGATTGGTGGTTATTTCGATACCGAACAGCGTGCTGCGGGTCTGGGCTTTACCTATAACGTTGGTGCGCTGGGTGGTGCACTGGCTCCGATAATTGGCGCCACTATTGCTCAGCGCCTCGATTTAGGCACTGCACTTGCGTCGCTTTCGTTTAGCCTGACCTTTGTAGTCATTCTGCTGATTGGCCTGGATATGCCATCACGGATTCAGCGCTGGATTCATCCTGAAGCAGTACGGACTCACGATGCAATAGATGGGAAGCCGTTTAGTGGGGCTGGTGTTGTTAAAGAAGGGGCGGTTAAGGGACCGATGATGCACAAAGCTGTGAAATAAAGCAGTCTGATAGAACATAAAAAAGCCCGGTGATTTTCATATCACCGGGCTTTTCGTATTGATAAGTCAGGTAAGCGAATCGCTACCTGACAGACAAATTACACTTCAAGGAAGTTCAGTATCCCGTCAGCCGCTTTACGGCCTTCAGCGATTGCAGTTACCACCAGATCGGAACCACGAACAGCGTCACCGCCAGCAAAGATTTTCGGGTTGCTGGTCTGGAATGGATTATCACTACCTTCCGGTGCCAGAATACGGCCCTGGCTATCGAGTTCAACACTATGTTTTTCCAGCCACTGCATGGCATGTGGACGGAAACCAAACGCCATAATCACCGCATCGGCAGGCACAACGTGTTCTGAACCAGCGACAATTTCTGGACGACGGCGGCCATTGGCATCCGGTGCACCCAGCTCAGTACGAGCCACTTTCACACCCGATACGCGACCGTTGCCATTCACTTCGACACCCAGTGGCTGCACGTTGAACTGGAACTCAACACCTTCTTCACGCGCATTTTTCACTTCGCGTTTAGAGCCCGGCATGTTCTCTTCATCACGGCGGTAAGCACAGATGACGTGCGTTGCACCCTGGCGAATAGAACTACGCACGCAGTCCATCGCGGTATCACCACCGCCAAGTACCACAACGCGTTTGCCTTCCATATTCACATACGGCTCTTCTGGTGAGTCGCAGAAGCCCATGATCTTTTTGGTGTTAGCAATGAGGAACGGTAGGGCGTCAAATACGCCTGTTGCATCTTCATTCTCTAAACCACCGCGCATTGACTGATAAGTGCCAACACCCAGGAACACGGAATCATACTCTTTCAGCAGGTCGTCAATCTGAACGTCACGGCCCACTTCGGTGTTCAACTTGAATTCGATGCCCATGCCACTGAAGATTTCGCGGCGTTTGGTCATCACTTCTTTTTCCAGCTTGAACGCTGGAATACCGAAGGTCAGCAGGCCACCAATTTCTGGGTGACGGTCATAAACCACAGCTTTCACACCGTTACGTGCCAGCACATCAGCACATGCAAGCCCAGCAGGGCCAGCACCGATGATGGCAACACGCTTGCCGGTTTGCTTAACGCCCGTCAGGTCTGGTTTCCAGCCCATCTCAATCGCTTTATCGTTGATATAGCGCTCGATGTTACCGATGGTGACGGCACCAAACTCGTCGTTCAGCGTACAAGAACCTTCGCAAAGACGGTCTTGTGGGCAAACACGTCCACACACTTCCGGCAGGCTGTTTGTCTGGTGAGACAGTTCAGCCGCTTCAATAATGCGCCCTTCGTTGGCAAGCTTCAGCCAGTTTGGAATGTAGTTATGAACCGGGCATTTCCATTCACAGTACGGGTTGCCACAAGACAAACAGCGGTCTGCCTGTGCTTTGGCTTGGCCTTCTGAGAACGGCTCGTAAATTTCCACAAATTCAATTTTACGGATCTTGAGCGGTTTCTTTGGCGGATCAACGCGCTGTAAGTCGATAAATTGATAAACGTTTTGACTCATCGTGACCTCTTACTGCGCCTGCACCCGCAGCTCAGCTGCGGAACGACTGCGGTGACCCAACAATGCTTTAACATCACTGGACTTCGGTTTAACCAACGTGAATTTCGAGGCAAATTCCGGCCAGTTAGCCAGAATTTCTTCGCCGCGCTGGGAACCCGTCAGTTGCACATGCTCGGTAATCATTCCGCGCAGGTGTTCTTCGTGAATAGCCAGCTCATCAACGTTGAGCAGTTCAACCAACTCAGGGTTAACGCGTTTACGGAAATCACCATCTTCATCAAGCACGTAAGCGAAACCACCGGTCATACCTGCACCAAAGTTCACGCCCGTCTTGCCGATGACACAGACAATGCCGCCAGTCATGTATTCACAACCGTTATCGCCAATGCCTTCTACCACGGTAATCGCACCGGAGTTACGCACAGCGAAACGCTCACCCGCACGGCCTGCAGCATAAAGTTTGCCGCCTGTTGCACCGTACAAGCAGGTGTTGCCTATGATTGTTGCTTCGTGGCTGCGGAAGAATGAACCTACCGGAGGACGCAGCGAGATCAAACCGCCAGCCATACCTTTACCGACGTAGTCGTTGGCATCGCCAGTCAGGTGTAACTCAACGCCACCGGCGTTCCATACACCAAAGCTTTGCCCGGCAGTACCGCTGAAATGCGCTTTAATCGGATCGGCTGCAAGCCCCTGGTCGCCATTATGCTGTGCAATATAACCAGACAATGTGGCACCCACTGAACGGTCAGTGTTGCGGATATCAAACCAGAACGTTTTGCTCTGCTTGTCATCAACATACTGCTTCGCCTGAGCGAGCAGTTGAGCGTTCAGGTCGCCTTTATCGAATGGCGGGTTCGTTTCAGTCCAGTAGACTGCTTTGCCCGGCATAGGCTCCGCTGTTTTCAGCAGATTCGACAGATCCAGGTTTTGTTGTTTGGCAGTGAAACCGTCCAGCTCTTTGAGCAGGTCAGTACGGCCAATCAAGTCAACCAGGCGCTTCACGCCTAACTGCGCCATCAACTCACGTGTTTCACGGGCAATGAATTCAAAGTAGTTTGTCACTTTGAATGGCAGGCCGTGATAGTGGTTTTTACGCAGTTTTTCATCCTGAGTTGCAACACCGGTTGCGCAGTTGTTCAGGTGGCAAATACGCAGGTATTTACAACCCAATGCGACCATTGGACCGGTACCGAAACCAAAGCTTTCTGCGCCAAGAATCGCGGCTTTGATGATGTCTAAGCCCGTTTTCAGGCCGCCATCAACTTGCAGGCGAATCTTATGACGCAGGCCGTTCGCAACCAGTGCCTGTTGTGTTTCCACCAGACCCAGTTCCCACGGGCAACCTGCATATTTCACTGACGACAGCGGGCTTGCACCGGTACCACCGTCGTAACCGGCGATAGTAATCAGGTCGGCATAGGCTTTCGCCACACCTGTTGCGATGGTGCCAACGCCTGGTTCGGAAACCAGTTTGACAGAGATCATCGCCTTCGGGTTGACCTGTTTCAGGTCGAAAATCAGCTGCGCCAAATCTTCGATAGAGTAGATATCGTGGTGCGGCGGAGGTGAAATCAGCGTAACGCCAGGTACGGAATAACGCAGTTTTGCGATATACGGCGTAACTTTATCACCCGGCAACTGACCACCTTCGCCAGGCTTAGCACCCTGAGCGACTTTAATCTGGATAACATCGGCGTTCACCAGGTAAGCCGGGGTCACACCGAAGCGGCCAGAAGCGACCTGTTTGATACGGGACACTTTATTGGTGCCGTATCGCGCAGGGTCTTCACCACCTTCACCGGAGTTGGAGTTGCCGCCGATGCTGTTCATCGCTTCTGCCAGCGATTCGTGTGCTTCCGGGCTCAATGCACCGATAGACATCGCAGCAGTATCGAAACGTTTATAAAGCTCAGTGGCAGGCTCAACATCTTCAATCTTGACTGTTTCATCTTGCGGGTTCAGAGCAAGCATATCGCGCAGTGTTGCCACCGGGCGCTCGTTCACAAGTTTCGCGTACTCTTGATAATCTTTGTATTCGCCACTGTTTACTGCTTTTTGCAGCGTCTGAACCACGTCCGGGTTGTAAGCGTGATATTCACCACCGTGAACGTATTTCAGTTGCCCGCCCTGGTCCAGCGGCTTGCGAGCGAGCCATGCGCGCTTAGACAGGTTCAACAAATCTTGTTGGAAGTCGTTAAAGCCTGCACCACCAATACGGCTGACAACGCCCTGGAAACACAGCTCAGAAACTTCTTTATGCAGGCCGACCGCTTCAAACAGCTTCGAGCAACGATAAGAGGCGATAGTCGAGATGCCCATTTTGGACATGATCTTGTACAGACCCTTGTTGATACCGTTGCGGTAGTTCTGCATGACTGCACGGTACGGCTTTTCGATAGCAGTGCTGTCGACTAACTTCGCCAGTGTTTCGTAGGCGAGGTATGGATAGATTGCCGTCGCACCAAAACCGAGCAGAACAGCGAAGTGGTGCGGGTCACGCGCACTTGCCGTTTCAACGATAATGTTCGCATCGCAACGCAGATTTTTCTCGACCAGGCGAGTCTGTATCGCGCCAACCGCCATCGGCGCCGGAACGGGCAGGCGATCTTTCGCGATGTTACGGTCAGACAGCACTAACAGAACCGTGCCGTTGCGAACCATGCGTTCAGCTTCATCGCACAGTGTATTGACGGTTTCGTGGAGCGACTGGGTGGAAGCATCGTAAGTGATGTCCAGCGTGTCAGCCCGATAATGCTCTTCTTCAAGCGTTGTCAGCTGCTGGAAATCAGACCATAACAGAATTGGCGATTTGAAGCTCAGGCGGTGAGCCTGGCCTTCTGCTTCACAGAAGACGTTCATTTCGCGGCCAATGCTGGTTGCCAGTGACATAACGTGCGCTTCACGCAGCGGGTCGATTGGCGGGTTAGTTACCTGCGCAAACTGCTGGCGGAAGTAGTCGTAAATAATACGTGGCTGGCTAGAAAGTACAGCAAACGGGGTGTCGTCACCCATTGAACCCACAGCTTCCTGGCCATTCTCACCCAGTACACGAATCACAGAATCCAGCTCTTCTACGCTGTAGTTAAACTGTTTCTGGAAGCTTGCGAGGGTATCGTCATCCATTTCACGGGAGCCAACTTCTTCGTCTGGTAAATCTTCAAACGGCACCAGGCGACGGACGTTGTTTTCCATCCACTCTTTATACGGGTGGCGGCTCTTCAAATCGGCATCGGTTTCAGCTGAATGCAGAATTCGGCCAATACGCGTATCGATAACCATCAACTCGCCAGGACCGACACGGCCTTTCTCGATGACTTCGTCAGGCTGGTAATCCCAGATCCCAACTTCAGAAGCACAAGTGATCAGCTTATCTTTAGTGATGACGTAGCGCGCCGGGCGCAGGCCGTTACGGTCCAGGTTACAGGCAGCGTAACGCCCATCTGACATAACGATACCGGCCGGGCCATCCCATGGCTCCATATGCATGGAGTTAAAGTCGAAGAAGGCGCGTAACTCTGGGTCCATGTTCGGGTTGTTCTGCCAGGCTGGTGGAACCAGTAAACGCATGGCGCGAACAATATCCATACCGCCTGCTAACAGCAGCTCGAGCATGTTATCCATGGAGCTTGAATCGGAACCGGTTTCGTTCACGAATGGCGCTGCGTCATGCAAATCCGGAATCAATGGAGTCTGGAACTTGTAGGTACGGGCACGTGCCCACTGGCGGTTACCGGTGATGGTGTTGATTTCACCGTTGTGCGCCAGGTAGCGGAACGGCTGAGCCAGCGGCCAGCGTGGTACGGTGTTGGTGGAGAAACGTTGGTGGAACAGGCAAATAGCTGATTCCAGGCGTAAGTCCGCCAGGTCCAGGTAAAAGCGCGGCAAATCTGCCGGCATACACAGACCTTTATAGATGTTAACCAGGTTGGAGAGACTACAAACGTAGAAGTCTTTATCCTGGATGCGTTTCTCAATGCGGCGGCGGGCGATAAACAGGCGACGTTCCATATCACGTGGGCGCCAGCCAGCCGGAGCATTAACAAAAATTTGTTCGATGCGAGGTTTTGAGGAGAGGGCGATTTCACCGAGTACGTCTTCATTGGTTGGCACTTCGCGCCAGCCGACAATCGACAAGGTCTCGTTTTGCAACTCTTCTTCAACGATGCGGCGGCTTGCACTTGCCAGCGCGTCGTCTTTGTTTAAGAAAATCATGCCTACCGCATAATTTTTTGCCAAACGCCAACCACGTTCTTCCGCAACGATTCGGAAGAAACGGTCAGGTTTTTGCAACAGCAGGCCACAACCATCACCGGTTTTACCATCGGCGAGGATTGCTCCACGGTGTTGCATTCGGGCCAGTGCGTGAATAGCAGTACGCACTACCTTGTGGCTAGGTTCGCCTTCTATGTGGGCGATCAGGCCGAAACCACAGTTATCCTTCTCAAGGGATTTATCGTACAACATATCAGTGAACCTCCCCAGGCTCTACGTGATTCCCGATACCGATTGCGTCCAGACGCAGCAAGGGCATGGCGACGGGGTTTGCGCATCTACGCTCACCTCGCGTGTCGCCCTCTTTATGTCTAACGCATCCGGTTGCACAAGTATTGAGGACTTGCTTTAGAGGGAATCTTAATTACTGCATAAATATGGTGGGCACAGAACCCACCCAGAAAGCTTCCAGCGGATTTCCAAGTTATCGGGAAAGCGCACACAGGTCAAATGGCATTCTTATTTATACGATTATGTGCTAAATGGTATTTAACATCATGAATGTAAACATTTTATTATCATTTTTATCGTATTTAAGCGGCAGGAGGATCGCCTGGGTATTGTGATCTCTCTCACTATCTGGCGGGCTGCAAAATTCCAGACCGTGCTGGCAATGCTTAAGTTGGCAGGATCTTGTGCTATCAATGAGGTCTGGCGTGTTGTATGCCACTGTTTTTCACAAGGGCACATATTCTTTAAAAATAGAGGGTCAATATAAGGAAAAGTAATCATCTTATGCGTGCGTAAAACTGCACTAATTTTGCATTGTTATGCAACAGATAAAGCTGCGCCAAAGCGATTGATCCAGGTCATCGCTAAATTGGTCAGATAATGGCAGGCTACGTCCCTTTTACAGGGTGGCCCATCAGATTATGCAGTTACAAAAATTAGTCAATATGTTTGGTGGGGATCTTCAGCGTCGTTACGGCCATAAGGTCCATAAACTCACGCTGCACGGCGGTTTCAGTTGCCCAAACCGAGACGGCACTATTGGACGTGGCGGCTGTACTTTTTGCAATGTGGCCTCTTTTGCCGATGAAACCCAACAAAACCACTCTATCGCTGATCAACTGGAGCGCCAGTCGCAGTTGGTGAATCGCGCGCAGCACTACCTTGCTTATTTTCAGGCGTACACCAGTACGTGGGCGGAAGTACAGGTGCTGCGTTCGATGTACCAACAAGCCGTCAGTAAGGCATCTATTGTTGGGCTATGCGTTGGTACACGTCCGGATTGTGTACCGGACAGCGTGCTGGATTTGTTAAGCGAATACCATGAGAAAGGCTATGAGGTCTGGTTAGAGCTGGGCTTGCAGACGGCACATGATAAAACGCTACATCGTATTAATCGTGGGCATAATTTTGCCTGCTACCAGGAAACCGCGCGCCGTGCCCGTGCCCGGGGTTTAAAAGTGTGCAGCCATTTGATTGTCGGCTTGCCGGGTGAAGGGCAGGCGCAGTGCATGGAGACGCTGGAAAAAGTCGTTGAGACAGGCGTGGACGGTATCAAACTCCACCCATTACATATCGTCAACGGCAGCACGATGGCCAAAAGCTGGCAGGCAGGGCGGTTGCAGGCGATTGAATTAGAAGAGTATGCGACAGTCGCCGGGGAGATGATTCGCCATACTCCGCTTGATGTCGTGTTCCATCGCATTTCGGCTAACGCACGGCAGCCAACCCTGTTGGCACCACTGTGGTGTGAGAATCGTTGGGCCGGAATGGGCGCTATCGATAAGTATCTGACTGAGCATGGCACACAAGGTTCGGCGATAGGTACACCATGGAGCCCGGCAATTCTGTTGTAATCCCTAAGCGTGCGGTATATTTAGCTGATTGATGACGAGGGAAACGTTCCATGAAGCAAATCCGGTTACTGGCACAATATTACGTTGATTTGATGGTGAAGCTCGGATTAGTGCGCTTCTCGTTGTTGCTGGCCTCTGCCCTTGTGGTGTTGGCTATTGTGGTGCAAATGGCCGTGACCATGCTGTTACGTGGCCAGGTTGAAAGTATTGATGTCGTCCGTTCTATCTTCTTTGGCCTGTTAATTACGCCCTGGGCCGTCTATTTCCTTTCCGTGGTGGTTGAACAGCTCGAAGAGTCGCGCCAGCGGCTTTCAAAGCTGGTGCAGAAACTTGAAGAGATGCGCGAACGCGATCTAAAACTCAATGTGCAGCTCAAAGACAACATTGCACAGTTGAACCAGGAAATTGCCGACCGCGTTAAAGCCGAAGATGAACGCCGTACCATGCTTGAGCAATTGAAAGTTGAGATGCAGGAGCGTGAAGAGACGCAACTCCAGCTTGAGCAGCAGTCGTCATTCTTACGCTCTTTCCTTGATGCTTCCCCGGACCTGGTTTTCTATCGCAATGAGGACAAAGAGTTTTCGGGTTGTAACCGTGCGATGGAACTGTTGACGGGCAAAAGCGAAAAACAGCTGATTAGCTTGAAACCGGAAGATGTCTATTCGCCAGAAGCGGCGCAGAAGGTTATCGAAACGGACGAAAAAGTATTTCGTCATAATGTTTCCCTTACCTACGAACAATGGCTGGATTACCCCGATGGGCGTAAAGCCTGTTTTGAAATTCGTAAAGTGCCTTATTACGACCGTGTCGGCAAACGCCATGGCTTGATGGGCTTTGGTCGCGATATTACTGAGCGTAAGCGTTATCAGGATGCGCTTGAGGGCGCCAGCCGCGACAAAACTACCTTCATTTCTACGATTAGCCATGAACTACGTACACCGCTGAACGGTATCGTCGGTTTAAGCCGTATCTTACTTGATACCGAACTGAATGCTGAACAAACAAATTATCTCAAGACCATTCACGTTTCGGCGATCACGCTGGGTAATATTTTCAACGATATCATTGATATGGATAAGCTTGAACGCCGTAAGGTTCAGCTTGATAATCAACCAATTGATTTCACCAGCTTCCTTGCTGATCTCGAAAACCTCTCCGGCTTGCAGGCGCAGCAAAAAGGGCTGACGCTTGAAATGAACCCAACCCTACCGTTGCCGCATAAAGTGGTGACGGACGGTACGCGTTTGCGCCAGATTCTCTGGAACCTCATCAGCAACGCCGTGAAGTTCACCCCGAAAGGCGGGTTAGTCGCTGTGCGTGTGCAGTATGAAGAAGAGAATACGCTGCGCTTTGAAGTGCAGGATTCCGGTATTGGTATTCCGCAGGATGAGCAGGACAAGATCTTCGCCATGTATTATCAGGTGAAAGATAGCCACGGTGGTAAACCAGCAACTGGTACGGGGATTGGTCTGGCGGTATCGCGCCGTCTGGCTAAGAGCATGGGTGGCGATATTACCGTTAGCAGTAAGCCGGGTGAAGGCTCTCTGTTTACCCTGACAATTCAGGCACCGCGCGTGGCGGATGAAGTTGAAGATACCCTTGAAGACGACGAAATGCCGCTGCCAGCGTTGCACGTGTTGCTGGTGGAAGACATTGAGCTCAACGTGATTGTTGCACGCTCGGTGCTTGAAAAGTTGGGTAATAGCGTAGATGTCGCAATGACGGGCAAAGAGGCGTTAGAAAAATTCACCCCGGGAGAGTATGACCTGGTGCTATTGGATATTCAGTTGCCTGATATGACGGGGCTGGATATTTCCCGTCAGCTGACAACACGTTACGCCCGTGAAGATTTACCGCCGCTGGTGGCCTTGACTGCTAACGTATTGAAAGATAAAAAAGAGTATCTGGATGCTGGCATGGATGATGTGCTGAGCAAACCACTCGCAGTTCCGGCGTTGATGGCGATGATCCAAAAATTCTGGGACAACCAAAAATCAGAGTCTGAAAAGGAGTCTCCAATGTCTCAAGTTAATAGTGAAAAGCAACAAGCCTTGCTCGATATTCCGATGCTTGAGCAGTACATGGACTTAGTAGGACCAAAACTGATTACTGATGGACTGGCGATGTTTGAAAAAATGATGCCGGGTTACCTGAGTGTGTTGGATTCCAATATGACCGCACGCGACCAGAAAGGTGTGGTGGAAGAAGGCCATAAAATTAAAGGTGCTGCGGGCTCTATTGGATTGCGCCATTTACAGCAAGTTGCTCAGCAAATTCAGTCGCCGGACTTACCAGCCTGGTCAGAAAATGTGGGTGAGTGGATTGAAGAATTGAAGCATGAATGGCAACACGATGTTGATGTTCTGAAAGCCTGGGTTGCGAACGCCCCCAAAAAATGACCCCGGATAAACCGGGGTGCGCGAATTCTGCGCCAACACCAGGGAAAAGCCCGGTTGCGCCGTAAGTTATAAGTTTTTATCCAGTCGGCGCAGCCGATAATCTCGTATGCTGCTCAGGCATTAAGATAGCAAATCTTAAATGATTTGTTACGTGAATCAGTAAAATGTGTGAAGCATAGCGATCAAATCATAATAACTGATGATAACTATCGCATGATCAATAGGAATGGCCGAATGAAGAAGATTGGTGTGGTGCTTAGTGGCAGTGGGGTTTACGACGGTAGCGAGATTCAAGAAGCGGTTATTACTCTATTGGCAATCGCTCGCTCTGGCGCTGAAGCTGTTTGTTTTGCACCTGATAAACCTCAAGCAGAAGTTATTAATCACCTGACTAATAATAAGTCTATTGAGCATCGTAATGTACTGGTTGAAGCAGCTCGAATTACCCGGGGGGCTATTACTCCACTGGAGCTGGCCGATGCTAACGAACTGGATGCGTTGATTGTTCCAGGTGGCTTTGGTGCGGCAAAAAATCTGTGCGATTTTGCCAGTAAAGGTAGTGAGTGTCAGATTGATGGCGATTTACGCCGCCTTGCCAGGGATTGTCACGCGCAGGGTAAGCCTCTTGGTTTTATCTGTATTGCTCCTGTGATGTTGCCAAAGATTCTTGATGTACCAGTGCGTTTGACCATTGGCACGGATATCGACACCGCAGAAATAGTTGAAGAGATGGGGGCAGAACATGTCCCTTGCCCGGTCGATGATATCGTGGTTGATGAAGAGCAAAAAGTAGTGACCACGCCAGCTTATATGTTGGCAACACGTATTGATGAAGCCGCATTGGGCATCGAGAAACTGGTCGCTCGCGTTATGGATATGACTGCATGAAGAAAGGGCGAATTGCGCTCTTGAGTACCCTGAGGCGCTGGCTATTTCGCGGTGTACTGGCTTTCGCCGGAGTCTGGCTGGCGGGGGTTATTCTGTTTAGCTTTTTGCCTGTGCCGTTTTCAGCCGTAATGGTAGAGAGGCAGCTCAGCGCCTGGTTTAGCGGTGATTTCGGTTACGTAGCTCACTCGGATTGGGTAAGTATGGATGAGATCTCACCGTTGATGGGGCTTGCGGTTATTGCGGCAGAAGACCAGAAATTTCCCAACCACTGGGGATTTGACGTTAATGCTATCGAAAAGGCCATTGCCCATAATGAACGTAATGAAAATCGCGTTCGCGGCGCATCGACACTTTCTCAGCAAACTGCCAAGAACTTGTTTTTGTGGGATGGACGAAGCTATGTCCGTAAAGGTCTTGAGGCTGGGCTAACGCTGGGTATGGAGGCCGTCTGGACTAAACGCCGCATTCTCACGGTTTATCTAAATATCGCGGAATTTGGCGAGGGGATTTTTGGTGTGGAAGCCGCTTCACAGCGCTATTTCCACAAACCAGCAAGCCGTCTGACGGCATCAGAAGCGGCATTGCTGGCTGCTGTATTGCCCAATCCGATTCGCTTTAAAGCGAATGCACCTTCTGGCTATGTACACCAGCGGCAGCAATGGATATTGCGCCAGATGCGCCAGTTGGGTGGCGAGTCATTCATGGCGCAGAATGAGCTGAAGTAAATTAGTCTTCGTCAAAACCTGAATTAAACAGGGCGATAACCGCATTCAAGGCTTGCTCTTCTTCAGGCCCGGTAACTTCAATTTCGATGTGTCCACCTTTAGCGGAATCCAGCATCAGCAATGCAATCACGCTGTTGGCTTCCGCCTCCGTGCCAGCCTCGTTACGCAGCATTACTTCGGCATCAAAGCTTTGCACCAGTTCGAACAGTTTCATTGCTGGGCGCGCGTGCATGCCCAGTTTGTTGGTGATCTCAACGGTCTGTTTTACTGTCATGTTTTGCGTTTTTCCAGCGTACGGTGACGGGATTGCACATTTTTCCCGCGCGAACGGAAATAGTCTGCCAGTTGTTCAGCAATATAAACTGAACGGTGTTTACCGCCTGTACAACCAATTGCCACAGTCAAATAGCTGCGGTTATTGGTTTCCAGCATCGGTAACCACTGCTCAAGATAACTGCGTGTCTGGTAGATAAAATTGTGCACTTCGGTGTGACGGTCAAGGAACGCAGCGACAGGTCTGTCGAGACCAGTCATCGGACGAAGCTTCGGATCCCAATGCGGGTTTGGCAGGAAGCGTACGTCGAATACGTAGTCAGCATCGATTGGAATACCGTGTTTAAAGCCGAAGGACTCGAACACCATAGTCAATTCGCGTTCACGTTTGCCGAGCAGGCGCGTACGCAACATTTCCGCAAGTTCGTGCACTGACATTTCAGAGGTATCGATAATCAGATCAGCTCTGGATTTCAGTGGTTCCAGCAGGTCACTTTCTTCATCAATTGCACTTTCTAACGAAAGATTTTTGTTGGAAAGTGGATGCAATCGACGCGTGTCGCTATAACGACGGATCAGCGTATTGCGATCGGCGTCGAGGAATAATAATTGTGGCGAAAATGAGTCAGGCAGATTACTCATCGCCTGTTCAAAAATTTCCGGGTTTTCCGGCATGTTACGCACGTCGATGCTCACTGCCGCAGAAATTTTTCGCTCTGCGAGAGTTTTGGCAAGATCAGGTAACAGCACCACTGGTAGATTATCTACGCAGTAGAATCCCATATCTTCTAGTGCACGCAAGGCTACAGACTTCCCTGAACCAGAGCGGCCGCTGACGATCATCAGCACCATTTTTTCACTCCCCCAACTTCTCTTGCTGTGATGTCAACACAATCACAGCCAGATTATTCACTTTCACTACCATGTTCTGTTTCGGTAATGATCTGATAAAGCTCTTCATCGCTTTGCGCAGAACGCAGGCGTCGACAAATTGTTTTGTCTGCCAGACGCTTTGCCACCAGAGATAATGTGTGCAAATGCGTTTTTGTTTGATCCGCCGGTACAAGCAGCGCAAACATGAGGTCTACCGGCTGGTTATCAATCGCATCAAATGCGATAGGGGTCTCCAGTTTAATAAACACCCCAACCGCGCGGGTGGTATCTTCTTCCAGCTTCCCATGAGGTATAGCGATACCGTTACCGATACCGGTACTCCCCATACGTTCGCGCGTCAGCACGGCTTCAAAAACCACTTGTGGTGGCAGGCCGAGTTGCTTTGCTGCCAGCTCACTGATGATTTCCAGTGCACGTTTTTTACTCTGGCAATGTACGTTGGTACGAGTACATTCCTTGTTCAGGACATTACTAAGTTGTAGAGCAGAATCGTTGTTCATCATAAGTTCACCTAAGCACCCTGTTATGCTAACGGCCCGTTAAGTAACGAGCCGTCTATGCTGGAACAGTTGCCCGGATTATCAGTGTTGTTTTAGTTTATCTTTATGTTTGGTTAACTGGCGCGCCAGTTTATCAATTAAGCCATCAATTGCCGCATACATATCCTGGCCATCAGAGCTTGCATGGATTTCACCACCATTCACATGAAGCGTTGCATCGGCAATATGCGTGACCTTTTCAACCTTTAACACAATGTAGACCTGGTTAATTCTATCGAAGTACTGCTCCAGTTTGGCAAACTTCGTACTCACAAAATCGCGCAGTGCGTCAGTGATTTCGACGTTTTGTCCTGTAATGTTGAGCTGCATAGTGTCTTCCTTATCGGTTAAGTCATACCAGCTGTTTACGCTGATTTGACGGTGGTATGGATAAAGACTCTCGGTACTTCGCAACAGTGCGGCGTGCCACCATGATCCCCTGATCGGATAGCATAGTCGTTAACTTGCTATCACTCAGAGGTTTCGCAGGGTTTTCCGCAGCAATTAATTTCTTCACCAGTGCCCGAATCGCCGTAGATGAGGCCTCGCCTCCGCCTTCGGTATTCACATGGCTTGAGAAGAAATACTTCAATTCAAAAATGCCGCGTGGACTGTGCAAATATTTTTGCGTGGTCACACGGGAAATAGTCGATTCATGCATTTCGACTACTTGGGCGATATCAGCAAGAACCATCGGTTTCATGTGCTCTTCGCCGTGCTCAAAAAAACCTTGTTGCTGCTCAACGATACAGCGACTGACGCGCAGCAGCGTATCGTTGCGACTTTCAAGACTTTTAATCAACCACTTCGCTTCTTGCAGGTTACTGCGAATAAATTGTGAGTCGCTGTCATTGCGGGCATTGGTACCCATTGCAGCGTACTGCTGATTAATTTTAAGGCGTGGAATGCTGTCGGCGTTTAATTCTACCGTCCAGCGCCCCTGAATCTTTTTGACCAGAATATCGGGAATGACATATTCGGGTTCACTGGTTTGAATCGATTGGCCTGGGCGTGGATCCAGAGACTGAATCAGGCACATTGCCTCTTTCAGAACTTCTTCTTTCAGGCGAGTGACGCGCATCAGGCTACGGAAATCATGGTTGGCCAGTAGATCCAGATGATCGCTGACAATCAGTCGTGCCTCGGTCAGCCACGGTGTTTCTCTGGCGTACTGAGAAAGTTGGATGAGCAAGCAATCGCGGAGATCGCGTGCGGCAACGCCAACAGGATCAAAACGCTGGACGCGTTTAAGTACCGCTTCTACTTCGTCGATCGTGATTTCTTCATCGCCCATGCTTTCCAGAATTTCTTCCAGCGAAACCGTGAGATAACCCATCTCATCGACAGCATCGACAATAGATGTCGCAATGGCAGTATCGGTATCAGAGAACGGAGTGAGATCGACCTGCCACATCAGGTAATCCTGAAGTGACTGGGTAGTTTCCCCTTGATAAACCGGCAGCTCGTCATCACTGTAATCAGAGCCTGTTCCTGATGGCGTGCCCGCGGTGTAGATCTCGTCCCAGCTGGTATCTAACGGCAATTCGTCAGGCATCTCTTTTTGTTCGAGAGCTTCACGGGTATCTAACGCTTCGTTTTCACGAACTTCCTGAGTTTCAATTTCTTCATGCAGATCGGTTTGCTCAAGCAGTGGGTTACTTTCCAGGGCTTGTTGGAGTTCTTGCTGAAGCTCTAACGTTGACAACTGCAACAGGCGGATTGCCTGCTGTAACTGTGGAGTCATAGCAAGTTGTTGGCTAAGCCGTAATTGCAAACCTTGCTTCATATTCAGAGCGAGCTTCCTCAGGTATATACCCGGCATACTTCGAGTTGCCCGAACGTGGGCAACTCGAATTACCCAGAGTATTAATAATTATACTTCCTACCCTATCAGAGTCTGAACTCTTCGCCCAGATAGACGCGCTTAACATGCTCATCTTCCAGGATTTCCGCAGGCGTGCCATGGGCAATTAACTGGCCCTGGCTTACGATGTAGGCTCGTTCACACACGGCCAACGTTTCGCGTACGTTATGGTCAGTAATCAGCACACCAAGCCCGCTATCGCGCAAGTGCTCGATAATCCGCTTGATGTCGATGACGGAGATTGGGTCAACACCTGCAAAAGGTTCGTCCAAAAGAATAAATTTCGGGTTTGCAGCCAGAGCGCGGGCAATTTCAACACGACGGCGCTCACCACCAGACAGAGACTGCCCGAGGTTATTGCGCAGATGCTCAATGTGAAACTCTTCCATCAACTCATTCGCACGGTCTTCACGCTGCTCAGCGCTGAGGTCATCACGAATTTGCAGGACAGCCATCAAGTTATCGAACACGCTTAAGCGACGGAAAATTGACGCTTCTTGCGGTAAATACCCAATCCCGCGACGGGCACGAGCATGAAGCGGCAGAAGACTAATGTCTTCATCATCAATAATGATGTTCCCTGCATCACGCGGCACAATGCCAACAACCATGTAAAAAGTCGTGGTTTTGCCTGCACCGTTAGGGCCAAGTAAACCGACAATTTCACCTGATTTAACGGTCAGGCTGACGTCTTCAACAACGCGGCGGCCTTTGTAGGCTTTGGCGAGATGTTTTGCAATTAAAGTAGCCATAACGAATTAGTTACTCTTTTTCGGGGCTGGCGCCGGAGCCTGGCCGTCTTTTTTCTGCAATTGAGAAGGGACCAGAACTGTGGTGACACGTTTCCCTTTTTCGCTAAAGGCCTGCATTTTCTGCTCTTTAACCAAATAGGTAATTTTGTCGCCTTTAATATTGCTGTCGACCTGCTCAAGATAGGCATTGCCAGTCAGTACGACAAAATCGTTCTGCAACTCATAGTGCATGGTCGCTGAGTGGCCACTAACGGGTTTACCACTATCTTGCATCTGATAGAACGTGGCTGGATTACCGTAGCCATCAATGATTTCTTTACCTTGCTCACCGCCCGGACGGGTCACAACCACTTTATCAGCGTTAATTTTGATACTGCCTTGCGTCACGATCACATTGCCGGTGAAGGTGGCGACGTTGCCTTGCATATCCAGCGACTGTTGGTCAGATTCAATGTGAATCGGCTGATCGGTATCACCGGTCAGCGCAAATGCCGAAAAACTGGCGGCTAAAAGCGTACTAGTCAGTACTAAATTACGGCTGAGTTTGTTTATTCTGGATTTCATAGGATGTTCTAACCTTTTCAATCAGCTCGGCATTTTTGCTGCGTAAGTTTCCACGCATTTTGAGGCCGGTAGAGTTAAAGCTGGTTCCGTACAAGGTTACCTGGTCATCAGACGCAACATCCTGAGTGACTAAATTAACCTGCGCATTGTCCGTGGTAATTTTGCGTAGCTGTGAATCTGGTGTCAGGGCTGTCAGCACCACATTTCCGTACAAATACAGCATCCGATCGTTAGTCAGTTTGGCGCGATCTGCCCGTAATGACCAGGTTGCTACTTTGTTTTCGTCATACTGTGTCATCACCGGATTGGTGAACCATGAAACAGCAGTGTCGGAAAAGTATTCAACGTGTTCTGCGACCAGCCGGTAATTTAAAGCCCCTTCAGGACTGTAGGCGAGGGTCGTAGAATGTTCACTTTTATAGGTCGGCTCGTTACTGTTCACTGTTTGTGGTGCAACAGTGTCTTTATCGACCAGATTTACACCAATCAATACCAGTGCCAGCAATGAAAGCAGGATGATAACCCAACGTCTGGTCTTACTCATATAGATAGCCCTTTGGCCTCATCAAGCTTTCCTTGGGCCAGTAAAAGGAGATCGCAGACTTCGCGTACTGCTCCTCGTCCGCCAGCAATACGTGTAACGTAGTCTGCACGAGGAATAAGTAAAGGATGAGCGTCCGCTACCGCGACACTCAAACCTACTTTAGCCATTACAGGCCAGTCGATTAAATCATCCCCGACATAAGCCACTTGCTCAGCTGGAATGGCGAGCTTATCTAATAGATCCTGAAAAGACAGCAGCTTGTCAGATTGACCTTGATAAAGATGGGTAATGCCAAGCGTTTCGCACCTGTCCTCAAGAAGTTTTGCTTTCCGGCCAGTAATAATCGCCACTTCGATATCAGAGGTTAGTGCACAGCGAATTCCATAGCCATCACGCACGTTGAATGCTTTCAGCTCTTCGCCGCTATTACCCATATAAATCAGGCCGTCAGACATTACACCGTCAACGTCTAAAATAAGCAGGCGCACGTTTGCTGCCCGCTCCATCACGCGCGTGCTTACCGGCCCATAACAAGTGGCAAGAGACGCTTCATGGTTACTCATTAAGGCTAATCCTTTGTTAAACCACGCCTGCGCGTAGCATGTCATGCATATGTACCACACCCAGTAGTTGCTCGCCATCTGCAACCAGTACTGAGGTTATATGGCGGGACTGCATCAAGTTCAGTGCATCAACCGCCAATAGCGTTGGGCGAACACGAATTCCGCCGACAGTCATGACATCTGCGATATTCAGGGAGTGGAGATCAACGCCCATATCAAAGACTCGACGTAAATCACCATCAGTGAAGATCCCTTCAATTTTCATCAGGGAGTCACAGATTACGGTCATACCCATATTTTTGCGCGTTATTTCCAGTAATGCATCGCGCAATGAAGCATCTTTACTGACATGGGGGATCTCATCGCCAGTGTGCATAATATCGCTGACACGTAATAACAGTTTACGTCCCAATGCACCGCCTGGGTGAGAAAGTGCAAAATCTTCTGCAGTAAAGCCACGAGCTTTCAGTAGAGCAACAGCAAGCGCATCACCCATCACAAGTGTTGCCGTGGTGCTGGATGTTGGAGCCAGTCCTAACGGGCAAGCTTCTTGGGGAACCTTGACACAAAGATGGACATCGGCCGCTTTGCCCATTGAACTTTCCGGGCGACTGGAGATGCAAATCAGTGGCACCTGCAATCGTTTGAGAACCGGAATCAGCGCCAGAATTTCGTTTGACTCGCCAGAGTTTGAAATAGCGATAACAATATCTTGCGTGCTAACCATGCCGAGGTCGCCATGGCTTGCTTCACCTGGGTGAACGAAAAACGAAGGTGTACCGGTACTTGCAAAAGTTGCCGCCATCTTTTTACCGATGTGACCCGATTTGCCCATACCCATGACAACTACTTTGCCCTGGCAATAAAACATTTTTTCACAGGCCGCAGAGAAGTCTGTATTGATGTATTGCTCAAGTTGATCCAGGCCTTCACGTTCGATCTTCAGTACTTCTTTACCTGCTTGCTGAAAGTCAAAACCCGGTTGTAATTCTATCTGTGACATAATTTCCGTTCCGCTTTACCCTACGACAGGTGATGCAATAAACCACAGCATCACAATCCATACGAAGAAACTACATGTTAACAGAGCACCTGCTGCCTTGCCGATAGAGCGTGATTTACGCCAGCAAAGTACTGCAAAAATGGCACTGACTACCAACATGACCCAATAGTCACGAGCAAAGGCGTGCGGGTCAATTTCACCCGGTGCAATCAAGGCAGGAATACCCAATACCAAAACAATATTGAATATGTTCGAGCCGATAATATTGCCAATCGCAATATCGTCTTCACCTTTACGTGCACCTGCGATGGTCGTTGCAAGTTCAGGCAGGCTCGTGCCTACAGCAATAATCGTCAGGCCAATCACTAACTCGCTTACGCCAAAGTAATGCGCGAGTACGCTGGCGTTATCGATAACCATGCGAGTGGCCATCGGCATAATAATTAAAGCCACGGCGAGCCATAAAAATGCGACGGGACGGCTCCCTTCACGAGGAAGCTCTGCCAGCTGTTCGCGGGTCAGGTTGTCAGCCCCTTCATTTCCGGCAAGGCGAGCTATTTTAATCGTAAACAGCAGATAAGCTACTGCGACAGCAATCAGTATTACGCCATCAATACGGCTAAGCTGGTTATCAAAAAGAAGCCATCCGATCACGCCGCTGACGACTAACATTAGGGGCAATTCACGCCGTAGAATATCGGAATTCACGGTAAATGGATGCAAAAGTGCCGCTAAGCCGAGAATCAGTAAGATATTGGTGATATTCGAACCTAATGCTGTTCCCACCGCTAAATTCAATTGGCCATTTAGAGCGGCAGAGCTTGCGACAAGCAGTTCAGGTAATGATGTCCCGATGCTTACAACGGTTAAACCGATAAGGAGTGGCGGAACGCCGAAACTACGGCAAAGTATCGAGGCGGCGAACACCAGACGATCCGCGCCATAGACGACCAAAAGCAAACCGATAATTAACAGAGCTGTAGCTAACAGCATGCAAAATCCTTTATTCAGGTATAATCGCCGGTCTCGTGCTGTGAAAGTACCGGCAGAGCATACAGATCTGTAGGCCATGGTATGAATTCTTAATTCTGACTTTATGTGGCAGAAAAGTAA
Organism: Buttiauxella sp. AC038; assembly: GCF_979253565.1. Taxonomy (NCBI): domain Bacteria; kingdom Pseudomonadati; phylum Pseudomonadota; class Gammaproteobacteria; order Enterobacterales; family Enterobacteriaceae; genus Buttiauxella; species Buttiauxella sp. AC038. The sequence continues at coordinate 522,399 of NZ_CEEDCQ010000001.1, forward strand.
AACAAATGCCAGTTTTCGCTAATCAGGGCTGATAACATTCTGTGAAAATGTTGGGTTGGAACTGAGTTGCTATCCAATGCTTCGTCCGTGAACTTGATAAAAGGAAAGATGATGAGCCAGACGCAGACGAATCTGGTCGAAATTCGCGATGTTAGTTTTACTCGCGGCAGTCGGCGCATCTTTGACAATATTTCTCTGAACGTGCCTCGTGGCAAAATTACGGCCATCATGGGGCCTTCAGGAATTGGTAAAACGACATTGTTGCGGCTGATTGGTGGTCAAATTCAGCCTGACAATGGCGAAATCCTATTCGACGGTGAAAACGTGCCGGCTATGTCGCGCTCACGACTATATAACGTGCGTAAACGTATGAGCATGCTGTTTCAATCCGGCGCGTTATTTACCGATCTCAATGTCTTCGAAAATGTGGCATATCCGCTTCGCGAACATCGCCGCTTGCCGGAGGAGTTGCTGCATAGCACCGTTATGATGAAGCTTGAGGCGGTGGGATTACGTGGAGCCGCTAAACTGATGCCAAACGAACTCTCTGGCGGTATGGCTCGACGAGCTGCACTTGCGCGTGCCATCGCACTCGAACCTGACCTTATAATGTTTGATGAGCCATTCGTTGGTCAGGACCCTATTACAATGGGTGTGCTGGTTAAACTGATTTCAGAATTAAACAGCGCATTGGGTGTTACCTGTATTGTGGTTTCGCACGATGTACCTGAAGTGCTGAGCATCGCAGATTACGCCTATATTGCAGCAGATCAGCATATTGTCGCTGAAGGGACTCCAACCGCCTTGCGCGAAAATTGTGACCCTCGGGTTCGTCAGTTCCTTGATGGTATTGCCGATGGACCAGTACCGTTCCGCTATCCGGCAACGGATTATCGGAATGACTTATTATCAAAAACAGGGAGTTAAGTTACTCATGCTCTTTAATGCACTGGCATCGTTCGGGCAGCGGGGACTGAAAACCTGCGCGTCATTCGGCCGGGCCGGGATAATGCTTTTTAATGCGCTGGTGGGGAAACCGGAATTCCGCAAACATGCGCCATTGCTGATTCGCCAGCTGTATAACGTCGGCGTATTGTCGCTGCTGATTATTATCGTTTCTGGTCTGTTTATCGGCATGGTTCTTGGCTTGCAGGGCTACTTAGTTCTGACGACTTATAGTGCGGAATCAAGCCTGGGGATGCTGGTTGCCTTGTCGCTATTGCGTGAGCTTGGGCCTGTGGTGGCAGCGCTGTTGTTTGCTGGTCGCGCAGGTTCGGCTTTGACCGCCGAAATTGGCCTGATGAAGGCAACAGAACAACTTTCCAGTATGGAGATGATGGCGGTTGATCCTTTGCGCCGTGTCGTTTCTCCTCGTTTCTGGGCTGGTGTAATTTCCTTGCCGTTACTGACGCTTATCTTTGTCGCAGTAGGGGTATGGGGAGGAGCGCTGGTTGGTGTGAACTGGAAGGGAATCGACTCTGGGTTCTTCTGGTCTGCCATGCAAGATGCCGTCAACTGGCGTACCGATCTGATTTACTGTGTTATCAAGAGCGTAGTGTTTGCGATAACCGTTACCTGGATTGCGTTATTCAATGGCTACGATGCTATTCCTACGTCCGCAGGGATTAGCCGGGCAACAACACGAACCGTTGTGCACGCTTCATTGGCCGTTTTAGGGCTGGATTTTGTGCTCACTGCACTGATGTTTGGGAATTAAGTTCATGCAAACTAAGAAATTTGAAACTGGGGTTGGGGCATTTTTAATTATTGCATTGGCAGCCATCGTCTTCTTGTGTCTGAAAGTGGCTAATGTCACTTCGCTGCGCAGTGAGCCAACGTATCGGGTTTACGCCACCTTTGACAACATCGGTAGCCTGAAAACCGGTTCTCCATTACGCCTTGGCGGCGTAGTGATTGGACGCGTTGATGACATTACACTTGATCCAAAAACGTACTTACCGCGAGTCACTCTGGATATCGAAGAACGCTATAACCATATTCCTGATACCAGTTCGTTAGCTATCCGCACTTCAGGTTTACTCGGTGAGCAATACCTCGCACTGAACCTTGGTTTTGATGACCCTGAACTAGGTTCATCTATCCTTAAAGAGGGCGGCACGATTCAGGACACTAAATCAGCCCTGGTGTTGGAAGATCTGATTGGCCAATTCTTGTATAAGAGCGGTAATGGCGATAATCAGAAATCAGAGGATTCCTCATCGCAGGATTCAGAGAATAATAGTGCAGCGCCACAGCCTGGCACGACGCACTAATCTAAGAGGAAAAGTTTTATGTTTAAAAGATTTATCATGATTGCCATGTTGGTTATTGCGCCACTGGCGAATGCTGCGGATCAAAGCAACCCATACAAACTGATGGGCGAAGCGGCGCAAAAAACATTTGACCGACTGAAAAACGAGCAGCCTAAAATTCGTCAGAATCCGGACTATTTGCGTGAAGTTGTTGGGCAAGAACTTCTACCATATGTGCAGGTGAAATACGCGGGTGCACTGGTACTGGGCCGCTACTATAAAGATGCCACCCCTGCACAGCGTGATGCCTACTTCAAAGCGTTCGAGGCGTATCTGAAACAGGCCTACGGCCAGGCGCTTGCGATGTATAACGGGCAATCCTACCAAATCGCACCTGAGCAGCCTCTGGGTGATGCGACCATTGTGGCGATTCGTGTAACGATTGTTGATCCAAACGGCCGTCCACCTGTGCGTCTTGATTTCCAGTGGCGCAAAAACACACAAACTGGTAACTGGCAGGCTTACGACATGATTGCTGAAGGTGTCAGCATGATTACCACTAAGCAAAACGAGTGGAGCGATATCCTGCGTACCAAAGGGATTGATGGTTTGACGTCTCAGCTGCAATCAATCTCTAAACTGCCAATTACCCTGGAAAATAAAAAGTAATGGCTGATGAACTTAACTGGCAGCGTGAAGCCGCAACGTTGCACCTGGCGGGTGAGTTAGATAGCGATACGGTGGGGCCAGTATGGCGTCAGCGTGAGCAAATCATGGCTGGTATCAAAGTGTTAAATCTTTCTGGTTTATCGCGTGTAGATACTTCAGGTTTAGCGCTTTTGATTCATCTTGTGGATTTTGCCCGGTGTCAAAATGTTGAGATAGAACTCCAGGGCGCCAGCGAGAACTTACAGACGCTGACTAAACTTTATAACCTGCCAGAAGACATCCTTCCTGCTTTTGCAGGCTAGTGTTTTCATAGCGTTACTATCATTGCCCCTGATCTAATTGGATCAGGGGCTTTTTGCTTATTTAAGCCTGCGCCACTTTCCTCTAAGATGTGTGGCTTGTTTCCTTAACCGACGAATTATATCCCATGGAAAATCATGAAATTCAGACAGTGCTGATGAATGCACTGCCCCTCCAGGAAGTCCACGTCTCAGGCGATGGTAGCCATTTTCAGGTGATTGCGGTGGGTGAGTTATTCGCCGAGTTAAGTCGCGTGAAGAAGCAACAAACAGTTTATGCGCCATTGATGGAGCTGATTGCTGATAACCGTATCCATGCGGTTTCCATCAAGACCTATACTCCGCAAGAGTGGGATCGCGATCGTAAACTTAATGGTTTTTGAGCAATTCGCCACGGCGGGTTGTAACGATTTGAATTTAATAGAGAGCAGTTGCAATGGATAAATTTCGAGTTCAGGGGCCAACCCGACTGAGTGGTGAAGTGACGATCTCCGGGGCGAAGAACGCCGCGCTGCCGATCCTCTTCGCAGCACTGTTGGCCGAAGAGCCAGTTGAGATTCAAAACGTTCCAAAACTGAAAGACATTGATACCACAATGAAGCTGTTAAGCCAGTTGGGTACCAAAGTTGAACGTAACGGTTCAGTGTGGATCGATGCCAGTGAAGTAAATATCTTCTGTGCGCCTTATGATCTGGTTAAGACCATGCGTGCTTCTATCTGGGCGCTTGGGCCGCTGGTCGCACGCTTTGGCCAGGGCCAGGTTTCTTTACCTGGCGGCTGTGCAATTGGTGCACGTCCGGTTGATTTGCATATTACCGGCCTTGAGCAACTGGGTGCGGAAATTAAACTGGAAGAAGGCTACGTTAAAGCTTCTGTTCAGGGCCGTCTGAAGGGTGCGCATATTGTGATGGATAAAGTGAGCGTAGGTGCCACTGTTACCATTATGAGTGCTGCAACTCTTGCTGAAGGTACAACTATCATTGAAAACGCTGCCCGTGAGCCGGAGATCGTTGATACAGCGAACTTCCTCAACACGCTGGGTGCGAAAATTACAGGTGCAGGCACCGATCGCATTACTATCCAGGGCGTTGAACGTTTGGGTGGCGGTGTTTATCGTGTGGTGCCAGATCGTATCGAAACCGGTACTTTCCTGGTAGCAGCTGCGATTTCTGGTGGGAAAATTGTTTGCCGTAATGCTCAACCAGACACGCTTGATGCGGTGCTGGCGAAGCTGCGCGAAGCGGGTGCTGATATTGAAGTTGGCGAAGATTGGGTTAGCCTCGATATGCACGGTAAGCGTCCAAAAGGCGTGACAATCCGTACTGCGCCGCACCCAGGCTTCCCTACAGACATGCAGGCTCAGTTCACTTTGTTGAACCTCGTGGCGGAAGGTACTGGTGTTATCACTGAAACCATTTTTGAAAATCGCTTCATGCACGTCCCGGAACTTATCCGTATGGGCGCACATGCAGAGATTGAGAGCAATACAGTGATTTGCCACGGCGTTGAGAAGCTATCTGGTGCACAAGTAATGGCAACCGACCTGCGCGCGTCAGCAAGCCTCGTTCTGGCGGGTTGTATCGCAGAAGGGACCACCGTGGTTGATCGGATTTACCACATCGATCGTGGCTACGAGCGCATTGAAGATAAACTTCAGGCGTTAGGTGCGAAGATTGAACGTGTGAAAGGTAATAGCGGCGAATAAAATTCGTTGTTAAAAAGAAAAACCGGGCTTGCCCGGTTTTTTTATCTTTTCCGCATCAAACTCATTCGGTCAATGAACTGATGAGTTTCCGGATCGTAGTAGCGTGAAGGCCAAATCACCCAAGGTGAAGTTTCCAGTGCCTGCGCGATGATTAATTCACCTTTTGGCCAGGGGCGTGTCAACGTATTAGCCAAAGTAGAAGAGCTCAGACCTGCTTTCCGTGATTCAGCCGCAAGTGATGTTCCGCGTTTGCGTAGCCCTGCAATGATATCTGCCGGGTGCCAGTCAGTATTGTTACTTTCCATGTTTCTCCCTGTAACCACTTCTATTTACCGGTTTACTCAATTGCGGTTATAGCACAGCATTCACCCAAAAGACTCCAATAAATGGCGTAAAAATTCAAATTTGTGTTAACACACACAAAGTGAATGAAACCAATGAATACAGGATCCTGCGGGGAGTGGTTTTGAGGGCTGGAATGAATTTATTGGAAACTTAGTGCGCCTTTAAACGGCGCACTAACTAGAGATTAACGATCGCGTTGAACAGCCATGCGAGCCAGAGCAATTAAAGCTTCTTTGTACTCGCTTTCAGGCAGAACATTCAGAGCTGAAATAGCTTTGTCAGCTTCTTGTTCTGCTCGTAGTTGAGTCCATTCCAGCGAGCCACAGGCCGCCATAGCATCTAACACTGGCTGCAGTAAATGACGCCCGTTGCCTTGCTCAATAGCCTCACGAATCATCTTTGCTTGCTCAGCGTTACCGTTACGCATTGCGTGCAGTAAAGGGAGAGTCGGCTTGCCTTCGTTCAGGTCATCACCCACATTTTTACCAAGTGTTTGCCCATCGGCACTATAGTCCAGAAGATCGTCGATAAGCTGGAAAGCAGTGCCGAGATAGCGGCCATAATCCTGAAGTGCGAGTTCTTGTTCCGCAGTTGCATCAGCTAAAATACCTGAGCACTGAGCTGCAGCTTCGAACAAACGCGCTGTTTTGCTGTAAATCACCCGCATATAGCTTTCTTCAGTAATATCAGGGTCATTACAATTCATCAATTGCAGAACTTCACCCTCGGCTATGACATTCACCGCTTCGGACATCACTTCCAGAACCTTGAGCGAGCCTAGTTGAGTCATCATCTGGAAGGCGCGGGTATAAATAAAATCACCAACTAATACACTAGCGGCATTGCCAAATGCGGCGTTAGCCGTTGCCTTCCCGCGACGCATATCTGACTCATCAACGACATCATCATGAAGTAGTGTCGCGGTGTGGATAAATTCAATGAGAGCCGCAATATTGATATGCGCGCTTCCCTGATAACCAAGCGTGCGAGCAGCAAGAACAGCAATCATTGGGCGGATACGTTTACCACCGCCACTGACGATGTAATACCCTAACTGATTGATCAATTGGACATCTGAATTCAACTGTTCAAGGATGACCGCATTGACTCCCGCCATATCTTGCGCGGTTAACTCGTTAATTTTTTCTAAATTCATCGCAAAAGTCTGGCTTAAAGTCCTGTTTACCACATGTCTTTATGGAATCACGTGAGGGTAGAGGAGTAATAATGTAGTACAGATTGTACTGAAAAAACGAGGCAGATAAACGGCTGGTGTGATGTTGCGTTTTTTTCTACTCTGTTTAATGACAGGGCTTGTCAAAGGCTCTCGTTTTGCGTAATATTCGCGCCCTATTGTGAATATTTATAGCGCCACCTGAAACATACGTAGGGTGCGTGCGGAAAGCGGAGTTTTATATGTACGCGGTTTTCCAAAGTGGTGGTAAACAACACCGAGTAAGCGAAGGTCAAACCATTCGCCTGGAAAAGCTGGACATCGCAACTGGCGAAGCAGTTGAGTTCGCAGAAGTTCTGATGATCGCTAATGGTGAAGAAATCAAAATCGGCGTTCCTTTCGTCGATGGCGGCGTAGTTAAAGCTGAAATTGTTGCTCATGGTCGTGGCGAGAAAATTAAGATTGTTAAGTTTCGTCGTCGTAAACACTACCGTAAGCAGCAGGGTCATCGTCAGTGGTTCACTGATGTGAAAATCACCGGCATCAGCGCTTAATACAGGGGAGCATATTAAATGGCACATAAAAAGGCTGGCGGCTCTACTCGTAACGGTCGCGATTCCGAAGCTAAACGTCTGGGCGTAAAACGTTTCGGCGGAGAAGCAGTTCTGGCAGGCAGCATTATCGTTCGTCAACGTGGTACTAAATTCCACGCTGGCACCAACGTAGGTTGCGGCAAAGATCATACTCTGTTCGCTTTGACTGACGGTAAAGTTAAGTTCGAAGTTAAAGGTCCGAAAAACCGTAAGTTCATCAGCATCGTTGCTGAATAAGTTTTTCGCGTCCCGGTAACGGATAGAAGCCCCGCAACACGTTGCGGGGCTTTTTACATTCTGCGACCGGTAAATCAATGAAGTATTTTCTTCAGATTTCGGGTTGCAGGATTAGATCATGAAACAGCAGGCAGGGATTGGCATTCTCCTGGCGCTTACAACAGCAATTTGCTGGGGTGCATTGCCAATAGCGATGAAACAGGTGCTGACGGTAATGGAACCGCCAACGGTTGTTTTTTATCGCTTCCTGATGGCAAGTCTGGGTTTGGGTAGTATTCTCGCGATACGCGGAAAATTGCCTCCTTTGGCGTTGTTCAGAAAGCCACGTTGGTTGGGCCTACTCGCGATTGCAACGGGTGGCTTGTTCGGTAACTTTTTGCTGTTTAGTTCATCACTACAGTATTTAAGCCCGACGGCATCTCAAGTTATTGGCCAGCTTTCCCCGGTGGGAATGATGGTGGCAAGCGTTGTTGTGCTGAAAGAAAAAATGCGCGGTACGCAGGTCATCGGGGCCACAATGCTTCTTTGCGGGTTGGTGATGTTTTTTAATACCAGCCTGATAGAAATTTTTACCCGCCTGACAGATTACACCCTTGGGGTGATTTTCGGTGTTCTGGCGGCGACAGTGTGGGTCACCTATGGTGTGGCGCAGAAGGTATTATTACGCCGCCTGGCCTCGCAACAGATCCTCTTTTTACTGTACACTTTATGTACTCTTGCGCTTTTTCCATTGGCTCAGTTGGATAAAATCTTCCAACTCAGTAATTGGCAACTGGCGTGTTTAGTTTTCTGTGGCCTGAATACACTGGTTGGGTATGGGGCACTGGCAGAAGCCATGGCACGGTGGCAGGCGGCACAGGTTAGCGCCATTATTACGCTAACTCCGCTGTTTACTTTGCTATTTTCAGATTTATTAGCGTTAGCCTGGCCCGATTTCTTCGCCATGCCGTTACTTAACCTTGTGGGTTATTGCGGCGCGTTTATCGTGGTTGCAGGTGCGATGTATTCAGCCATTGGTCACCGTCTTTGGGGACGCTGGCGCAAAACCGAAGCTGTTCTTCCAGTACAACGTTCGGGCGAATGATTTACGGAGAAGTGAAATGAAGTTTGTTGATGAAGCAACGATCCTGGTCGTAGCAGGTGATGGCGGTAACGGCTGCGTTAGCTTCCGTCGTGAAAAATATATTCCCAGAGGCGGCCCGGACGGTGGTGATGGCGGTGATGGTGGTGATGTGTGGCTTGAGGCTGACGAAAACCTCAACACCCTTATCGACTATCGCTTTGAGAAATCTTTCCGCGCTGAACGTGGTCAAAATGGCCAGAGCCGTGACTGTACCGGTAAACGTGGTAAAGACATTACCGTTAAAGTGCCTGTAGGGACGCGTGTTATCGATCAGGGCACTGGCGAGACTATGGGTGACATGACCCAGCATGGTCAGAAGCTGATGGTTGCTAAAGGCGGCTGGCACGGTTTGGGCAACACCCGTTTCAAGTCGTCTGTAAACCGTACACCACGCCAGAAAACCATGGGTACCCCAGGTGAGAAGCGTGATATCCAACTTGAGCTGCTGCTGTTGGCAGACGTGGGTATGCTTGGTTTGCCAAATGCGGGTAAATCTACCTTTATTCGTTCTGTCTCTGCGGCAAAACCAAAAGTGGCGGATTATCCGTTTACTACGCTTATCCCAAGCCTTGGTGTTGTCCGTATGGATAACGAGAAGAGCTTTGTGGTTGCCGATATTCCAGGGCTTATCGAAGGTGCAGCTGATGGCGCAGGCCTCGGCATCCGCTTCCTGAAACACCTTGAGCGTTGCCGCGTGTTATTGCACCTCATCGATATCGCACCAATTGACGAATCAGATCCGGTTGAAAATGGCCGAGTCATCATTGGTGAGTTGGAAAAATACAGCGAGAAACTTGCTGAGAAGCCACGCTGGTTGGTCTTCAACAAATGCGATTTGATGAGCAAAGAAGACGCCGAAGCGCGTGCAAAAGAAATTGCGACCGCAATGGGCTGGGAAGAGAAGTACTACCTGATCTCTGCAGTTAACCGCGAAGGCGTTAATGCACTGTGCTGGGATGTAATGGACTTCATCATTGCTAACCCGAAAATCACTGAGCTTCAGCCTGTTGCTCCTGAGAAAGTCGAGTTTATGTGGGATGATTATCATCAACAGCAACTCGATGCAGTAGAAGCAGAAGAAGATGATGACTGGGATGACGACTGGGATGAAGATGACGACGAAGGTGTCGAAATCATCTACCAAAAATAAGACGTTATCTAATGAAGGGCCGGAATTTTTCCGGCCTTTTTTATTGGCTTTGCGAAGGTATCCAGCAACTTGCTAGCAGACCAACTCCTTCTGGGCCGTTTTCCAAATCTAACTTTCCATGGTGTAACTGCACAATACGCTGGACAATATTCAGCCCAAGACCACTGCCACCATAACGTTCATCCATACGACGGAACGGGTCGGTAATCGTCTTGCGGTGCTGTTCATTAATGCCAGGTCCCTGATCAGCAATCATCAGTGTCGCGCCAGCCCCCTGAGCATCTAACGAAACCGTTATAATACTTTTCGTCGGGCTGTAACGGGATGCATTTTCCAGCAGGTTACGTAGCATCAGGCGCAGCAATACCGCATCCCCTTGCACCATATTTTCGCTTTCTTTTGCCCAGACGATGGTTTGCTCGCGTAAGGCGACCATTTCTTCCATTTCCATCTTGAGCGGCGAAATAATGTCGCGTTGCCAGTTCAGCGTATCGTAATGCCCACTCGCCAGAGCCTGCCCCGCACGCGAGAGCATTAGCAACTGCTCTATGGTATGCATCAGCTGATCTATTCGCTCCAACAGCATAGGGGCTTGCTGAACGCCTGAGTTTGCCATCAACTCAAGGTGCAGTCGGATGCCAGCAAGCGGCGTACGAAGCTCGTGTGCGGCATCTGCAGTAAATAAGCGTTCTTGCTGAATGGTATGAGCAAGCCTTGCCAGCAATTGATTCAGTGAATTGGTGACGGCAACCATCTCTTCCATGTCTGAATACATTGGCAGAGGGGTAAGATTATCAGCGGAACGATTAGCAAGGCTGGTACGCAGGCGATTCAATGGACGGGTAATCCAGGTGATCGCCCAGAAAGAGAAGAACAATGTGAAACCAATCATCACCAGGGAAGGAACAAGCAATGAAGCAATAGCTTCGCGGATCTCTTTCTCTACATGCTGATTTCGTGCCTTGGCAGACAGCGTTTCACTGACCAGGAAACTGATTTGCTCACGACTTTCATGCCATAACCAAATGACACTAATTAGCTGGAAAAACAAGAGAATAAGAGCGAGAAGAATCATCAATCGCTGGCGCATGCTATTCATGTTCGGCTCTCCAGTCGATAGCCAACACCACGCACGGTTTTTATTCTGTCTTTGCCTAGCTTGCGTCGAAGATTGTGGATATGCACTTCTAGCGTATTTGAGCCAGGGTCATCCTGCCAACTGTAGATATCTTGCTGTAATGTTTCACGGTGCACCGTCTGCCCGATTCGCATCATTAAGCGTGTGAGTAACGCGAACTCTTTGGGCGTGATTTCAACAGCCAGGTCTTGTAGCAGCACTTGCTGAGTTTGCAGGTTGAGTGTCAGATCATCATGCTGAAGAAGGTTATCGCTATGTCCCTGATAGCGGCGAATCAATGCCCGCGTGCGAGCTTGTAATTCAGCTAGAGCAAAGGGTTTGACCAGATAATCATCGGCACCAGAGTCCAGACCGTTAACTCGATCTTCAAGCGCGTCACGTGCTGTTAATATCAACACTGGTGTACTGATACTACGGCGTCGCCATTGCCTCAAAAGAGTGGCACCATCTTTGTCTGGCAGGCCAAGATCGAGGATGATCATGCCATATTCACCACTTTCTATCAGTGCATCCGCTTCGGCGGCTGTCGTTGCACAATCGAGAGCATAACCCTCGTTGTTTAATGCCAGCACCAGGCCTTCCCGTAACAGTAAATCGTCTTCAACAATCAGCAGTTTCATAACTCAATTATTCTGGTAGATATCCTTATAGAGGCGACTTTCAAAGCGCACTAATGGGATACGACGGTTACGTTGATCGGCAGGCTCAACAGCATAGCCTGACAAATATTGCACAAAGGCCATGCGCTGGCCGCTAGCAGTGGTGATAAATCCGGCAAGGTTATATACACCTTGCAGTGAGCCTGTCTTAGCCGAAACTTTGCCGTCAACACCTGCCTGATGTAGGCCTGCACGATACTGCAGTGAGCCGTCATAACCGGCCAACGGTAACATTGAGATAAAGTTAAGCTCAGTGTCATTCTGGGCGATGTATTGCAACACCTGCATCATGGTGGCGGGTGAAATCAGATTATGTCGAGACAATCCCGAACCATCTACGACGATACTATTACCTAAATCGACACCCGCTTTTTGGCGCAGAATTTGTCGTACTGCATCAGCACCTGAACGCCAGGTCCCTGGTACGCCAAAACGGTTATGGCCGATGGTGCGAAAAACAGTATCGGCGATCATGTTGTCTGATTTCTTTAGCATTACCTTTAGCAAATCGTGCAGTGGTGCAGATTGCTTGCTGGCAATTACCGTTCCAGGGGTATTGGATTGCGTCTGACGCAATAAGGTTCCGCTATAACTGATCCCAGCCTCTTTCAGCTCGGCCTTCAAAATCGCTCCCGCGTAACTGGCTCCATCTTGTATCGCGAAAGCGAGTGGGAGGGGTCTGCACGTTGTGTCATGCAGCCGGTAAGCGTAAAACGATTCAAGTCGCCTGGCACTACATCCAGTTCACAATATTGTGCATCTGGTGAGCCTTTGGCGAGAGTTCTCACCTGGCTGAACATAACCACAGGATAGTAGGAAGCGATGCGGATGAAGGCTAAATCATCAGCTTTTGGGGCACTATAGAGCGAAACAGAAAAACAGTTTCGGTCGACGATTGCAGCAGCGGGCGGGGCGCTAAAACACTGAGTCATGTCATTCCACGGCCAGCCAGGCGCTTTGTCATGACTGGCGAATATGGATGTGTCGATCAGTACATTACCTTGAATTTGCTGTACGCCTGATTTTTTCAGGACTGCGACCATATTGCGAATATCCTGACGTTTTAGCGTAGGATCGCCACCAAATCGGGCAATAAGGTCACCTTGCAATACACCGTTATTGACTTGCGCATTACTTTCAAGCGTGGTGTTAAACCTGAAATCTGGGCCCAATTGTAATAATGCTGCCAGAGCCGTGATGACTTTTTGGGTGCTTGCGGGCAGCGCCATCTGTTGACTGTGGTAGTCAATCAATGGGGCCGGCGCACCAACTTTTTGCACCATCAAAGCCAGGTTCGCGCCAGCGGGTAGCTGGGAAGTATAGTCTTCAACGTTGGCGGCCTGGACGGTAAACACCACAGCACTGGTCAATCCAATGACAAATCTAAAAAATCGCATAATCTCGCGGTAACAACCTGGAAACGTATCGTCATACTACGGTGCAACGCAGTGCAAAGTAAACGATGACCCTTAGTGAACTCCAGGGTAAAATACAGGTCAATTTGGAAACCGTTACTGGCCTGGTGCTTTGCTCCGGGTCAGTTTTATTTTGCTTAGTGCCAGGGGTTTGGCTTATTTAAAGCAAACCAGGCTCTGGATTCAGGAATACCGTTTGGTAATTCTGAACAGGAAAGTTTTGAAGAGGTATAACAATGCAACCTATTCCGATGACCCTACGTGGCGCAGAAAGATTACGTGAAGAGCTGGATTTCCTGAAGTCTGTGCGCCGCCCACAAATTATTGCCGCGATTGCTGATGCTCGCGAACATGGCGATCTGAAAGAAAACGCTGAGTACCATGCCGCGCGTGAGCAACAGGGTTTTTGTGAAGGCCGTATCCAGGATATCGAAGCGAAGCTGTCCAACGCTCAGATTATCGATATCACCAAAATGCCAAACAATGGCCGTGTCATTTTTGGCGCGAGCGTTACAGTTTTGAATCTGGATAACGACGAAGAGCAGACTTATCGCATTGTTGGTGATGATGAAGCTGATTTTAAACAGAATCTTATTTCAGTGAACTCACCGATTGCTCGTGGCCTTGTGGGCAAAGAGCAGGAGGATGTTGTTGTTATCCGCACGCCGGGTGGTGATGTTGAGTTCGAAATACTAAAAGTGGAATATTTATAATATCTGCTACGCTTTTTTATAGCGTGGCGTATTGTAAAGAAAGGAAAAAGGCCGCACCGCGGCCTTTTATCAACTAACAGAGCGTGGCATTTTGCACACTCTCTGCTTATTTCGGCAGAGAGATTTTGCGCTCTTTAGACGCGCGATAGAGCACCAGCGTTTTACCGATAACCTGTACATTACAGGCGCCGGTTTCACGCACGATGGCATCCACGATCAGGGTTTTAGTTTCGCGATCTTCCGTTGCGATTTTCACCTTGATTAACTCATGATGTTCAAGCGCTTGTTCAATCTCGGCCAGTACCCCTTCGGTCAAACCGTTATTGCCAAGCATAACTACTGGCTTGAGCGGATGAGCAAGACCTTTCAGGTGCTGTTTTTGTTTAGTACTCAGATTCATCGTATTTTTTGCTTACGTTGGGATTGAAAACGGTTCATTCTACCGCCATATCTCCCGTATCGCCAATCGGCTGTGCTGATAACTCTTACAGCCTGCTATTCACGATGAACAAAGTTGGAATTTGAGATGACAGGTAAAAAGCGTTCTGCCAGCTCTAGTCGCTGGCTGCAGGAACACTTTAGCGATAAATATGTAATTCAGGCGCAGAAAAAAGGGTTACGTTCCCGTGCCTGGTTTAAACTTGATGAAATACAGCAAAGTGACAAACTTTTTAAGCCAGGAATGACTATTGTTGATCTTGGCGCTGCTCCCGGAGGCTGGTCACAGTATGTGGTGACTCAAATCGGGAATCAGGGGCGAATCATTGCTTGCGATCTTTTACCAATGGATCCTATCGTTGGTGTTGATTTCCTTCAGGGTGACTTTCGTGATGAATTAGTCGTGAAAGCTCTGTTGGATCGTGTTGGTGACAGTAAAGTTCAGGTTGTCATGTCAGATATGGCTCCAAATATGAGCGGGACACCGGCAGTTGATATTCCTCGGTCTATGTATTTAGTAGAGCTGGCACTGGAAATGTGTCGTGATGTTCTTGCACCGGGTGGTAGTTTTTTAGTGAAAGTGTTTCAGGGCGAAGGTTTCGATGAGTACCTGCGGGAAATTCGCTCCCTGTTTACGACAGTTAAAGTTCGTAAACCGGACTCTTCTCGTGCCCGCTCACGTGAAGTGTACATTGTAGCGACTGGGCGAAAAGTATAGTCCCCTGACGCTGTTTGTTAACACAGTTGTAATATGAGGTTAATCCCTTGAGTGACATGGCGAAAAACCTAATACTCTGGCTGGTCATCGCGGTTGTGCTGATGTCTGTGTTCCAGAGCTTTGGGCCCAGCGAGTCAAACGGCCGTAGGGTGGATTACTCCACTTTCCTGTCTGAAGTAAATCAAGACCAGGTTCGCGAAGCGAGTATCAATGGACGTGAAATCAAAGTTACCAAGAAAGATAGTAACCGATACACGACTTACATCCCCGTTAACGATCCTAAGCTGCTTGATAATCTGCTGACCAAAAATGTGAAAGTAGTAGGCGAACCGCCTGAAGAGCCAAGCTTGCTGGCTTCTATTTTCATCTCCTGGTTCCCAATGCTATTGCTAATTGGGGTCTGGATCTTCTTTATGCGTCAAATGCAGGGCGGCGGTGGCAAAGGTGCCATGTCGTTTGGTAAAAGCAAGGCGCGTATGCTCACCGAAGACCAAATTAAGACCACTTTTGCTGACGTTGCTGGCTGTGACGAAGCAAAAGAAGAGGTTGCTGAGCTGGTTGAGTACCTTCGTGAGCCAAGCCGTTTCCAGAAACTGGGCGGTAAAATCCCGAAAGGCGTGCTGATGGTTGGCCCTCCGGGTACCGGTAAAACCTTGCTGGCGAAAGCCATTGCGGGTGAAGCGAAAGTACCGTTCTTTACTATTTCCGGTTCTGACTTTGTTGAAATGTTTGTGGGCGTGGGTGCATCTCGTGTTCGTGACATGTTTGAACAAGCTAAGAAAGCGGCACCATGCATCATCTTCATTGATGAAATCGACGCCGTAGGCCGTCAGCGTGGCGCGGGTCTTGGTGGTGGTCACGATGAGCGTGAACAGACACTGAACCAGATGCTGGTTGAAATGGATGGCTTCGAAGGTAACGAAGGTATCATCGTTATCGCTGCGACTAACCGTCCAGACGTACTTGACCCAGCGTTGCTGCGTCCAGGTCGTTTTGACCGTCAGGTTGTTGTTGGCCTGCCAGACGTGCGTGGTCGTGAGCAAATCCTGAAGGTGCATAGCCGCCGTGTGCCACTGGCTCCAGATGTCGATCCAGCAATCATTGCACGTGGTACTCCAGGCTTCTCCGGTGCGGATCTTGCAAACCTGGTGAACGAAGCTGCTCTGTTTGCTGCCCGTGGCAACAAGCGCGTGGTTTCCATGGTTGAATTCGAAAAAGCGAAAGACAAAATCATGATGGGTGCTGAACGTCGCTCCATGGTGATGACAGAAGCGCAAAAAGAATCCACCGCATACCACGAAGCGGGTCACGCAATTATTGGTCGCTTGGTTCCAGAGCATGATCCTGTGCATAAAGTAACTATCATTCCGCGCGGTCGTGCGCTGGGTGTGACGTTCTTCCTGCCAGAAGGTGATGCAATTAGTGCGAGCCGTCAGAAACTTGAAAGCCAGATTTCTACGCTGTACGGTGGTCGTCTCGCTGAAGAAATTATTTACGGTGCTGAACATGTTTCTACCGGTGCGTCTAACGACATCAAAGTAGCAACATCTATCGCTCGTAACATGGTTACCCAATGGGGCTTCTCTGAGAAACTCGGTCCGTTGCTATATGCGGAAGAGGACGGTGAAGTGTTCCTGGGCCGCTCCGTGGCGAAAGCGAAACATATGTCCGATGAAACTGCACGTATCATCGATCAGGAAGTGAAGCTGTTGATTGAGCGTAATTACGCTCGTGCTCGTCAGCTCCTGAATGAAAATATGGATATTCTTCACACCATGAAAGACGCACTGATGAAGTATGAAACCATCGATGCTCCACAGATTGATGATCTGATGAATCGTCGTGATGTGCGTCCGCCAGCGGGTTGGGAAGAATCAAATAGCGGCAACAACAATTCTGATAACAATGGTACACCACGAGCACCGCGTCCGGTCGACGAACCGCGTACGCCAAATCCTGGTAATACTATGTCAGAGCAGTTGGGCGATAAATAAGTCGTCTCTGCCGAATGTTACTGCAGTAATCTATAAAACCCTGGGCTTGTCCCGGGGTTTTTGTTTTTGTCTTAACCAAAGTCTATGCAGGGAATTTTGATGAAACTCACCGCACAGGGCACTACGCTCGATCTTTCTCATCCTCATATCATGGGTATTTTGAACGTCACGCCAGACTCTTTTTCCGATGGTGGAAAGCACAATTCGTTAGTGGAAGCCTTAAAACACGCTAACGCGATGATCAATGCGGGTGCGACGATTATTGATATTGGTGGTGAGTCGACTCGCCCAGGGGCGGCTGACGTGAGTGTAGATGAGGAGCTGTCGCGTGTGATTCCGGTCGTGGAAGCAATTGCACAGCGCTTTGAGATCTGGATTTCAGTCGATACCTCCAAACCTGAGGTGATTCGCGAAGCGGCTCGGGTTGGGGCACATATAATTAACGATATTCGCTCGTTGCAGGAACCTGGTGCGCTTGAAGCAGCCGCTGAAACTGGTTTGCCTGTTTGCCTGATGCACATGCAGGGCGAACCTAAGAATATGCAGCAGGCTCCGCGTTACGATGATGTTTTTGCAGATGTGAATCGCTTTTTTATCGACCAAATAGCCCGCTGTGAAGCGGCAGGCATCGCAAAAGAAAAATTGTTGCTCGACCCCGGCTTCGGTTTCGGTAAAAATCTGACCCACAATTACCAACTTTTGGCCCGACTTTCCGAATTCCATCACTTTGGCTTACCGCTATTGGTGGGGATGTCGCGTAAATCAATGGTTGGCCAACTGCTTAATGTCGGGCCGGATCAACGCCTGAGTGGCAGTATTGCGTGTGCAGTCATTTCTGCGATGCAAGGGGCTAACATCATTCGAGTTCACGATGTAAAAGAGTCAGTCGAAGCGATGCGCGTGGTGGAAGCCACACTTTCAGCGAAGGAAAAAAACGCTATGAGTAACCGTAAATATTTTGGCACAGATGGCATCCGCGGTCGTGTAGGCGATTCCCCAATTACCCCTGACTTTGTGCTGAAGCTCGGCTGGGCTGCGGGTAAAGTATTAGCACGCCACGGCTCGCGTAAGATTATTATCGGCAAAGATACTCGTATCTCTGGTTACATGCTGGAGTCTGCTCTCGAAGCGGGCCTCGCTGCTGCGGGTTTGTCTGCTTCATTCACCGGTCCGATGCCAACGCCTGCCGTTGCTTATCTGACCCGAGCATTCCGTGCCGAAGCAGGGATCGTTATCTCTGCATCGCATAACCCGTTCTATGATAACGGGATCAAATTCTTCTCAATTGACGGCACAAAACTGCCCGACGAAGTTGAAGAAGCCATTGAAGCTGAAATGGAAAAAGAGATCACCTGTGTTGATTCCGCGGAACTTGGCAAAGCCAGCCGTATTGTTGATGCGGCAGGTCGCTATATCGAATTCTGCAAAGGCACATTCCCTAATGAGTTAAGCCTCAGCAGCCTCAAAATTGTTGTCGATTGCGCCAATGGAGCGACTTATCACATTGCGCCAAATGTGCTTCGTGAGCTGGGTGCTACGGTCATTACCGTGGGTTGTGAACCGAACGGCGTCAACATCAACGAAAAATGTGGTGCCACTGACGTGCGTATGCTGCAGGAACGAGTGCTGGCTGAAAAAGCTGACATCGGTATTGCACTTGATGGTGATGGTGATCGTGTCATCATGGTGGACAATCTGGGCCATAAAGTTGATGGTGATCAGATCCTCTACATTATTGCTCGTGAAGGACTCCGTCAGGGCCAGTTGCGCGGTGGTGCTGTTGGTACGCTGATGAGCAATATGGGTCTGGAACTGGCCTTAAAGCAGTTGGGTATCCCGTTTGCACGTGCAAAAGTGGGCGACCGCTATGTACTGGAAAAACTTCAGGAGAAAGGCTGGAGAATTGGTGCTGAAAACTCAGGTCATGTGATCCTGCTAGATAAGACCACCACTGGTGACGGTATCGTTGCAGGTTTGCAA
This sequence comes from Buttiauxella sp. AC038, assembly GCF_979253565.1. Classification (NCBI taxonomy): domain Bacteria; kingdom Pseudomonadati; phylum Pseudomonadota; class Gammaproteobacteria; order Enterobacterales; family Enterobacteriaceae; genus Buttiauxella; species Buttiauxella sp. AC038. The sequence continues at coordinate 541,001 of NZ_CEEDCQ010000001.1, forward strand.
GTACTTACCGCTATGGTGCGTAACCATATGAGCCTTCATGACTTGTGTAGCGGAATGAAATTATTCCCACAAGTTTTGGTTAACGTGCGCTTTACTGCGGGCAGCGGCGATCCACTTGAACACGACACCGTGAAAAAAGTGACCGCTGAAGTTGAAGATGCATTGGGTAACCGTGGCCGTGTGCTGTTGCGTAAATCGGGCACTGAGCCTTTAATCCGCGTGATGGTAGAAGGTGAAGATGAAGCGCTGGTTATCGAGTATGCCAACCGCATCGCCGATGCCGTAAAAGCGGTTTAATTTATTACTGCTGTGGTTGTGTGAAAAGGCGGCATTTGCCGCCTGTTTTATAAACAAATCCAAATGTATTGCTGTTTTTTTCTCCAGTCAGTGAAATGTGAATAAATTGCCCTTGCGCGTGACCCCGGCTTTGGTTAGTATTCTTACCCGCTTCAGTGGGTAAACTTAAACGTATCCGCTTGACTGGTTTGAAGCTTTGGTATGCGGTAATACCGCAAGGAACAGGTTGATAATATGTACGAAGCTCTTTTAGTTGTTTTCCTTATTGTAGCCTTGGGCCTTGTGGGTCTTATCATGCTGCAACAAGGTAAAGGCGCTGATATGGGAGCCTCCTTCGGAGCAGGCGCTTCCGCTACGCTGTTTGGTTCAAGTGGTTCTGGTAATTTCATGACCCGCATGACCGCTGTGTTAGCAACGCTGTTCTTTATCATCAGCCTGGTACTGGGTAACCTCAATACCAACAAAACCGATAAAGGAAGTGTGTGGGATAATTTAACTCAGCCAACAAAAACTGAGTCACAGCCAGCGGCACCTACCAAGCCGAGCAGCGATATCCCGCAGTAAGTAGTAAGCTTCAATACGGTAAGAAGTGATTGCCGTGTTCAAAGTGCCGAGGTGGTGGAATTGGTAGACACGCTACCTTGAGGTGGTAGTGCCCGATTGGGCTTACGGGTTCAAGTCCCGTCCTCGGTACCAAAATATCTGCATTTCTTGCATTTTATGCAATATCGGCGTAATATTTGCCACGTTTTCGGACGCGGGGTGGAGCAGCCTGGTAGCTCGTCGGGCTCATAACCCGAAGGTCGTCAGTTCAAATCTGGCCCCCGCAACCACTTTCCCTGAGAGTTCTTTTTCAAATATACTGTGAACACCAGATGGTGCCTCGCGAAGAATTTAGAAAAAAATTCTCCTGGATATTGTCCGAGCCGCATTCGCGGTGTACAGGGTTCAGTTATATAAAGCCTCGATTTATCGGGGTTTTTTGTTATCTGACTTTAGAATAACTGGGCTATATGCCCTTTTTTTATTTCTTGGGGGTGGGCTTGTCCACATTAGAGCAAAAATTAACAGAGATGATTTCAGCACCGGTCGAGGCGCTGGGCTATGAGTTGGTAGGAATCGAATTTGTTCGAGGTCGCCAATCCACGCTGCGCATCTATATTGATAGTGAAGATGGCATCAATGTTGATGATTGTGCTGATGTCAGTCACCAGGTAAGCGCAGTACTGGATGTCGAAGACCCTATCACTGTTGCTTACAACCTGGAAGTTTCCTCACCAGGCCTTGATCGCCCAATGTTCACCGCCGAGCATTACGTTCGTTTTACCGGTGAAGAAGTAAGCATTGTGTTGCGAATGGCCGTGCAAAACCGTCGTAAATGGCAGGGTATTATTAAAGCCGTAGAAGGTGAGATGATCACGGTTACGGTGGAAGGCAAAGATGAAGTGTTCGCGCTGAGCAACATCCAGAAAGCGAACCTGGTACCCCACTTTTAATAGTTTGGATTGAGGTGAAAACCCAGGATGAACAAAGAAATTTTGGCTGTTGTAGAAGCAGTTTCCAACGAAAAATCACTGCCGCGTGAGAAGATTTTCGAAGCGCTGGAAAGTGCACTGGCAACAGCGACCAAGAAAAAATACGAACAAGAGATTGATGTGCGCGTTAGCATCGATCGTAAAAGTGGTGACTTTGATACTTTCCGCCGTTGGGTCATTGTAGAAGAAGTTACTCAACCTACGCGTGAAATCACTCTTGATGCAGCTCAATTCGAAGATCCAGAGCTGAATGTTGGCGGATATGTTGAAGACCAGATTGAATCTGTAACCTTTGACCGTATCACTACTCAAACTGCAAAGCAGGTTATCGTACAAAAAGTACGTGAAGCTGAACGTGCAATGGTGGTTGATCAGTTCCGCGAGCACGAAGGTGAAATCATCACCGGTGTGGTGAAGAAAGTTAACCGCGAGAACATCTCTCTTGATCTCGGCAGCAACGCTGAAGCTGTAATTCTTCGCGAAGATATGTTACCGCGTGAAAACTTCCGCCCTGGTGACCGTATCCGCGGTGTGCTTTATGCTGTGCGTCCGGAAGCTCGTGGTGCTCAACTGTTTGTTAGCCGTTCTAAGCCTGAAATGCTGATCGAATTGTTCCGCATTGAAGTGCCGGAAATTGGCGAAGAAGTTATTGAAATCAAAGCCGCTGCTCGTGATCCTGGTTCTCGTGCGAAAATCGCCGTGAAAACCAACGACAAGCGTATCGACCCAGTAGGTGCTTGTGTTGGCATGCGCGGTGCGCGTGTTCAGGCAGTTTCTACTGAACTGGGCGGTGAGCGTATTGATATCGTGCTGTGGGACGATAACCCGGCACAATTCGTTATCAATGCTATGGCTCCGGCTGACGTGGCTTCCATTGTTGTTGACGAAGACAAACATACAATGGATATCGCGGTAGAGGCAGGCAATCTGGCACAAGCAATCGGTCGTAACGGACAAAACGTTCGTCTGGCCGCACAGCTGAGTGGCTGGGAACTCAACGTCATGACTGTTGATGACCTGCAAGCCAAGCATCAGGCTGAAGCACATGCTGCCATTGATACCTTTACCAAATACCTCGAGATCGACGAGGATTTTGCCACTGTATTGGTAGAAGAAGGCTTCTCCACCCTCGAAGAGTTGGCATACGTGCCGATGAAAGAGTTGCTGGAAATTGACGGCCTTGATGAAGATACAGTGGAAGCATTACGTGATCGCGCCAAAAACGCCCTCACCACACTGGCATTAGCGCAGGAAGAAAGCCTGGGCGATAACAAACCTCAAGAGGATCTGCTGAACCTCGAAGGTATGGATCGCAACTTGGCCTTTAAACTCGCTTCACGCGGTGTGAGCTCGCTGGAAGATTTGGCTGAGCAAGGTGTCGACGATCTGTCAGATATTGAAGGTTTAACCAACGAGAAAGCCGGGGAATTGATTATGGCTGCTCGCAATATCTGCTGGTTTGGCGGCGAAGCGTAATAAACTGTAGCAGGAAGGAACAGCATGACAGATGTAACCGTAAAAGCGCTGGCCGCAGAGATTCAGACCTCCGTGGACCGCCTGGTACAGCAATTTGCTGATGCAGGGATCCCTAAGGCTGCTGATGATTCTGTCTCGGCCCAGGAAAAACAGACATTACTGGCGCACCTGAATCGTGAACACGGTTCTGCGCCAGATAAGTTGACATTACAGCGCAAAACGCGCAGTACTTTAAACATTCCAGGTACCGGTGGGAAAAGTAAATCGGTACAAATCGAAGTCCGCAAGAAGCGCACCTTTGTGAAACGTGATCCGCAAGAGACAGAACGTCTTGCCGCGGAAGAACAGGCGCAGCGTGAAGCGGAAGAGCAAGCCCAACGTGAGGCGCAGGAAGCTGCCAATCGTCAGGCGCAAGAAAAAGCTAAACGTGAAGCTGAAGATAAAGCTAAGCGTGAAGCCGCTGATAAAGCGAAACGTGAAGCTGCGGAAAAAGACAAAGTGAGCAATCAACAAGACGATATGACGAAAAGCGCCCAGGCAGATAAAGCCCGTCGCGAAGCTGAAGCTGCAGAGCTTAAGCGCAAAGCTGAAGAAGAAGCCCGTCGCAAATTAGAAGAAGACGCCCGTCGTGTAGCTGAAGAGGCCCGTAAAATGGCTGAAGCTAACGCAGGTGTTTGGACGGAAGAAGAGAAAGTGGAAGACGATAAATCTGATTACCATGTAACCACTTCTCAACACGCTCGCCAGGCTGAAGACGAAAACGACCGCGAAGTTGAAGCTGGCCGTACTCGTGCTCGTACTGCGACAACTAAAGCACCACGCCAGAAAAAAGGCGGCAAACACGGCGAGTCTAAAGCTGACCGTGAAGAAGCGCGTGCTGCAGTTCGTGGTGGTAAAGGTAAGCGTAAACCAAGTTCTCTGCAGCAAGGCTTCAACAAGCCTGCGCAGGCAGTTAACCGTGACGTCGTAATCGGCGAAACAGTGACTGTTGCAGAACTGGCTAATAAAATGGCTGTTAAAGGCTCTCAGGTCATCAAAGCGATGATGAAACTGGGCGCAATGGCAACCATTAACCAGGTCATCGACCAGGAAACCGCACAGCTGGTTGCCGAAGAGATGGGCCACAAAGTTATCCTGCGCCGTGAAAACGAGCTGGAAGAAGCGCTGATGAGCGACCGTGACACTGACGCAGTTGCTGAGTCACGTGCTCCAGTTGTTACCATCATGGGTCACGTTGACCACGGTAAAACTTCCCTGCTCGACTACATTCGTTCTACTAAAGTAGCGTCTGGCGAAGCGGGTGGTATTACCCAGCACATCGGTGCATACCACGTAGAAACTGAAAACGGTATGGTTACCTTCCTGGATACCCCGGGCCACGCAGCGTTTACGTCTATGCGTGCTCGTGGTGCTCAGGCAACGGATATCGTTGTTCTGGTTGTTGCTGCAGACGATGGCGTGATGCCACAAACTATCGAAGCTATCCAGCACGCGAAAGCGGCGCAGGTGCCGGTAGTGGTTGCAGTGAACAAAATCGATAAGCCAGAAGCTGATCCAGACCGCGTTAAGCAGGAACTGTCTCAGTACGGCATCATGCCAGAAGAGTGGGGCGGTGAAAGCCAGTTCATCCACGTATCTGCTAAAGCAGGTACTGGTATTGACGAACTTCTGAACGCAATCCTTCTGCAAGCTGAAGTTCTCGAACTGAAAGCAATGCGTGATGGTATGGCGAGCGGTGTGGTTATCGAATCCTTCCTGGATAAAGGTCGTGGCCCGGTAGCAACTGTTCTGGTTCGTGAAGGTTCCCTGAATAAAGGCGACATCGTTCTTTGTGGCTTCGAATATGGCCGTGTTCGTGCAATGCGTGACGAAATGGGTCGTGAAGTTACTGAAGCGGGTCCGTCTATTCCTGTTGAAATCCTTGGTCTGTCTGGTGTTCCGGCAGCGGGTGATGAAGTAACAGTTGTTCGTGACGAGAAAAAAGCTCGTGAAGTTGCTCTGTATCGTCAGGGTAAATTCCGCGAAGTTAAACTGGCTCGCCAGCAGAAATCTAAACTTGAAAACATGTTCGCCAACATGACCGAAGGCGAAGTGTCTGAAGTTAACGTTGTGCTGAAAGCGGACGTTCAGGGTTCTGTTGAAGCGATCTGCGATTCCCTGCTGAAACTGTCTACTGATGAAGTTAAAGTTAAAATCATCGGTTCCGGTGTTGGTGGTATCACTGAGACTGACGCTACGCTTGCTGCAGCTTCTAACGCTATTCTGGTTGGCTTCAACGTTCGTGCTGATGCATCTGCACGCCGCGTTATCGAGTCAGAAAGCCTGGATCTGCGTTACTACTCCGTCATCTACCATCTGATTGACGAAGTTAAAGCAGCAATGAGCGGCATGCTGTCTCCGGAACTGAAACAACAGATCCTCGGCCTGGCCGAAGTTCGCGACGTGTTCAAATCACCGAAATTTGGCGCAATCGCAGGTTGTATGGTTACCGAGGGTGTGGTCAAACGTCACAACCCAATCCGTGTTCTGCGCGACAACGTTGTTATCTATGAAGGCGAGCTGGAATCCCTGCGCCGCTTCAAAGATGACGCTAACGAAGTTCGTAACGGTATGGAATGTGGTATCGGCGTGAAGAACTACAACGATGTGCGTGTTGGTGATGTGATCGAAGTATTCGAAATCATCGAAATCCAACGTACCATCGCCTGATATCAGCCGGGTACATAGGTAATATCTTTAGGGGGCCGAGCGCCCCCTGATTTTATGGAGAATTTATTATGGCGAAAGAATTTGGTCGCCCACAGCGTGTTTCCCAGGAATTGCAGAAAGAAATCGCAATCATCCTGCAGCGCGAAATTAAAGACCCGCGTCTGGGCATGATGACCACCGTTTCTGGTGTCGAAGTGTCACGCGATCTGGCTTATGCAAAAGTGTTTGTAACCTTCCTGAACGATAAAGACGAACAAGCAGTGAAAGAAGGCATCAAGGTTTTACAGGATGCTTCTGGCTACATTCGTTCTTTGCTGGGCAAAGCAATGCGCCTGCGTATCGTGCCTGAACTGACTTTCTTCTACGATAACTCGTTGGTTGAAGGTATGCGCATGTCGAATCTGGTTTCTAACGTCATCAGAAACGATGATGAGCGCCGTGTAAACGATACGGATGACAGCAAGGAGGATTAATGAGTCGTCCTCGTCGTCGTGGTCGTGATATCCACGGAGTACTGTTGTTAGATAAACCTCAGGGTTTATCTTCGAACGACGCGTTGCAGAAAGTGAAGCGTATTTATAACGCTAACCGTGCCGGTCATACCGGAGCGCTTGACCCGCTTGCAACCGGAATGCTGCCGATTTGCCTCGGAGAAGCGACAAAATTCTCGCGTTATCTACTTGATTCCGACAAGCGTTACCGTGTTATTGCCCGCCTTGGGCAACGCACTGATACTTCTGACGCTGATGGCACTGTCGTTCAGGAGCGTCCGGTAACCTTTACCGAGCAAGAGCTGGCGCAAGCGTTAGATAGCTTTCGTGGTGAAACACAGCAAGTTCCATCGATGTACTCCGCACTGAAATATCAAGGCAAGCCACTTTATGAGTATGCGCGCCAGGGTATCGAAGTGCCGCGTGAAGCACGGCCTATCACGGTTTACGAACTTCTGTTTATTCGCCATGAAGGCAATGAACTTGAGTTGGAAATTCACTGTTCTAAGGGAACGTACATCCGGACCATCACTGATGATTTAGGTGAAAAACTCGGTTGTGGTGCCCATGTGACTTTCCTGCGTCGCCTTGCAGTGAGCAAGTATCCTGTCGAACGCATGGTAACGCTTGAGCAATTGCATGCATTGGTTGAGCAAGCACAAGCGCAAGAAATTGAGCCATCGGTGCTGTTAGATCCATTATTGATGCCAATGGATAGTCCGGCTTCAGACTTCCCAATCGTGAATTTATTACCTGCTGTTGCGGGTTACTTCAAGAATGGGCAGCCAGTGCAAGTGGCGGGTAGCCCGGCAGAAGGGCTAGTCCGCGTCACCGAAGGTGATGAAGGCAAATTTATCGGCATGGCCGAAATTGATGATGATGGACGCGTAGCGCCTCGTCGTCTGGTTGTTGAGTATCCGCTCTGACACCTGGAGTTGCCTTGCGATAAGAGGTGGCTACAGGTAAAATGGCGCGGCTTAACTTTCATACCTTTGTTTAACATTGTTGTGAAAGTGCACTGGAGTTGCTGAATTAGAGATCGGCACTCTATCTTTTTATCTATAATTTTGGAGTTTAAAATGTCTCTAAGCGTTGAAGCTAAAGCAAAAATCGTTTCCGAGTTTGGTCGTGGTTCTAACGACAGCGGTTCTACCGAAGTTCAGGTTGCACTGCTGACTGCTCAGATCAACCACCTGCAGGGTCACTTCTCTGAGCACAAAAAAGATCACCACAGCCGTCGTGGTCTGCTGCGTATGGTTTCTCAGCGTCGTAAACTGCTCGACTACCTGAAGCGTAAAGATGTAGCACGTTACACCAGCCTGATCGAGCGTCTGGGTCTGCGTCGCTAAGTCTTGCGAGTTTCAGAAAAAGGGGCCTTTTAAGGCCCCTTTTTTCAACCAGATGGCAGCAATTCTATGGAAACTAATGTATTGTTGCAGTGTGTGATCTTTGTTGCAGAGGTTCGCGCGGCTAATGAGAGGCTTTATCCGCATGGGCGGGTTAGGGTTGTCATTAGTCGCGAGGATGCGATAGAGATCGGGTTAAACGGAGCAAGTGCAATCACCTGCTACCAAAGATTATTAAGGATATTATTTTGCTAACTCCGATTGTCCGTAAATTTCAATACGGTCAGCATACGGTCACAATAGAGACCGGTATGATGGCTCGCCAGGCTACCGCAGCAGTAATGGTCAGCATGGACGACACCGCTGTATTCGTGACCGTAGTCGGTCAGAAAAAAGCGAAAGCAGGCCAGGATTTCTTCCCTCTGACTGTTAACTATCAGGAGCGTACTTACGCTGCTGGTCGTATCCCGGGTAGCTTCTTCCGTCGTGAAGGCCGTCCAAGCGAAGGTGAAACACTGATCGCGCGTCTGATTGACCGTCCAGTGCGTCCGCTGTTCCCGGAAGGTTTCGTGAACGAAGTTCAGGTTATCGCGACCGTTGTTTCCGTGAACCCACAAGTTCACCCAGATATCGTTGCAATGATTGGTGCTTCTGCCGCTCTGAGCCTGTCTGGTATTCCGTTCAACGGCCCAATTGGCTCTGCACGTGTTGGTTATATCAATGACCAGTATGTTCTGAACCCAACTGCTGATGAACTGAAAACCAGCAAGCTGGACCTGGTTGTTGCCGGTACCGAAGGTGCTGTGCTGATGGTTGAATCCGAAGCTGAACTGCTGAGCGAAGACCAGATGCTGGGCGCGGTTGTATTTGGCCACGAACAACAGCAAATTGTTATCCAGAACATCAACTCTCTGGTTGCTGAAGCTGGCAAACCACGTTGGGACTGGCAGCCAGAAGCGGCTAACGAAGCGCTGAATGCACGCGTTGCTGCACTTGCTGAATCCCGTCTGAGCGATGCTTACCGTATTACTGATAAGCAAGAGCGTTACGCACAAGTCGACATCATCAAATCTGACGTTATCGCTGCATTGTCAGCTGAAGACGATTCAATTGATGCTGGCGAAGTAAGCGACATTCTGCACGCTATCGAGAAAAATGTTGTTCGTAGCCGTATTCTGGCTGGCGAGCTGCGTATCGATGGCCGCGAAAAAGACATGATCCGTGGTCTGGATGTGCGTACTGGCGTTCTGCCACGCACTCACGGTTCTGCACTGTTCACCCGTGGTGAAACTCAGGCGCTGGTTACAGCAACTCTGGGTACCGCACGTGATGCACAGAACCTGGATGAGTTGATGGGCGAACGTACCGACAACTTCCTGTTCCACTACAACTTCCCTCCGTACTCCGTAGGCGAAACCGGCATGGTCGGTTCACCGAAGCGTCGTGAGATTGGTCATGGTCGTCTGGCTAAGCGTGGCGTACTGGCTGTTATGCCAGAAGCTGACCGCTTCCCGTACACCGTGCGTGTAGTGTCAGAAATTACTGAATCTAACGGTTCTTCTTCCATGGCTTCCGTATGTGGTGCTTCTCTGGCACTGATGGATGCAGGCGTGCCAATCAAAGCCGCTGTAGCCGGTATTGCGATGGGTCTGGTTAAAGAAGGCGAGAACTTTGTTGTTCTGTCTGACATTCTGGGTGACGAAGATCACCTGGGCGACATGGACTTTAAAGTTGCTGGTAGCCGTGAAGGTATCTCTGCACTGCAGATGGATATCAAAATCGAAGGCATCACCCGCGAAATCATGCAGGTGGCTCTGAACCAGGCTAAAGGTGCGCGTCTGCATATCCTTGGCGTGATGGAACAGGCTATCAACGCTCCGCGTGGCGATATCTCTCAGTTCGCTCCACGTATTCACACAATCAAAATCAACCCAGACAAGATCAAAGACGTGATCGGTAAGGGTGGTTCTGTGATTCGTGCGCTGACCGAAGAAACCGGTACAACTATCGAAATCGAAGATGACGGCACCGTGAAAATCGCGGCGACCGATGGCGAGAAAGCGAAGTTTGCTATTCGTCGTATCGAAGAGATCACTGCTGAAATCGAAGTCGGCCGTATCTACCAGGGTAAAGTTACTCGTATCGTAGATTTCGGTGCATTCGTTGCTATCGGCGGCGGCAAAGAAGGTCTGGTGCACATTTCTCAAATCGCTGACAAGCGCGTAGAGAAAGTGACTGACTACCTGCAGATGGGTCAAGAAGTTCCAGTTAAAGTACTGGAAGTTGACCGCCAGGGCCGTGTTCGTCTGAGCATCAAAGAAGCAACTGAGCAGTCCCCAGCGGAAAGCGCAGCACCAGCTGCACCAGAAGCTGAGTAAGCTATACCGATTAAGCTCTCCATGGCGACATGGAGAGCTATTTATTACGGGGCAGGGAGTCTCGTTTTAGAGCCGGCGGACAGGACGTCATCCATATGTTGTCTTCGGGAGTGGGAAATGAAGCCTTTTTTGCGCTGGTGTTTCGTTGCGACAGCTCTCGCGCTGGCAGGATGCAGCAACTCCTCCTGGCGTGAACGTGAAGTCCTGGCGGTGCCATTGCAGCCGACTTTGCAGCAAGAAGTCATTCTTGCACGCATGGAACAGATACTTGCCAGCCGGGCTTTAACCGATGATGAGCGCGCGCAGCTTTTATATGAGCGCGGAGTGTTGTATGATAGCCTTGGCTTGCGGGCTCTAGCGCGAAATGATTTTTCACAAGCGTTGGCAATCCGCCCCGATATGCCTGAAGTATTCAATTACTTAGGTATATATTTAACGCAGGCAGGCAATTTTGATGCTGCCTATGAAGCGTTTGATTCTGTACTTGAGCTTGATCCAACTTACAACTATGCGCATTTAAATCGCGGTATCGCCCTCTACTACGGTGGTCGTTATCGTTTAGCGCAAGATGATCTGCTAGCGTTTTATCAAGACGATCCCAATGATCCTTTCCGTAGTCTGTGGCTCTATATTGCTGAAAGCAATTTAGATGCAAAGCAGGCTAAAGTGGCGTTACAACAGCGCCTCGATAAATCGGACAAAGAGCAATGGGGATGGAACATTGTCGAGTTCTACCTGGGGAACATTAACGAAAAAACGTTAATGGAACGCCTCGAGGCGGACGCAACGGATAACACCTCGCTCGCTGAGCATCTCAGTGAAACCAACTTCTATTTAGGTAAGTACTACCTAAGTCTGGGGGAAAAGGACAGCGCCACGGCACTGTTCAAGTTAGCGGTCGCTAACAACGTACACAACTACGTTGAGCATCGTTATGCATTGTTGGAATTAGCGCTCTTGGGCCAGGAGCAAGATGACCTGGCAGAATCGGACCAGCAATAGCTGACGAACATCGATCAGCCCATAAACTTTTTTATTAAAGTCATCACCTTAACGGGTGAGGGCGTTTTTGTTCGTTAATCAACCAAATTTGAGCCGGTTCACACTTTTCAATGAAAATTGCAGGTCAATTTCACGATGAGTTATGTAGACTGGCCGCCATCTACGAGGCACGTGTACTACATGACTGACATCATCGAGACTACTACTATCGAAACTACTTTTTCTGATCTGGGTCTTAACGACTCCATCCTTAAAGCCCTGAACGATCTGGGTTACGAAAAACCATCTCCAATCCAGGCAGAGTGTATCCCACAGCTGCTGGCTGGCCGCGATGTACTGGGTATGGCCCAGACTGGTAGCGGCAAAACTGCAGCGTTCTCTTTACCGCTGCTGCACAACCTTGATCCAGAGCTAAAAGCACCACAAATCCTGGTGCTGGCACCGACCCGCGAACTGGCGGTTCAGGTTGCTGAAGCCATGACGGATTTCTCTAAACATATGCATGGCGTAAACGTTGTTGCCCTTTACGGTGGCCAGCGTTATGACGTGCAGCTGCGCGCCCTGCGTCAGGGACCACAAATTGTTGTTGGTACCCCAGGTCGCCTGCTTGACCACTTAAAACGCGGTACGCTGAATCTGTCCAGCCTGAAAGGTCTGGTACTGGACGAAGCTGATGAAATGTTGCGTATGGGCTTCATCGAAGACGTTGAAACCATCATGGCTCAGATCCCAGAAGGTCACCAGACCGCTCTGTTCTCTGCAACTATGCCAGAAGCGATTCGTCGTATTACTCGTCGCTTCATGAAAGATCCGCAGGAAGTGCGCATTCAATCTAGCGTGACTACTCGCCCGGACATCAGCCAGAGCTATTGGACTGTGCACGGTATGCGTAAGAACGAAGCACTGGTTCGTTTCCTCGAGTCTGAAGATTTTGATGCGGCGATCATCTTCGTACGTACCAAAAACGCAACTCTGGAAGTGGCTGAAGCGCTGGAACAGAGCGGCTATAACAGTGCTGCACTGAACGGTGACATGAACCAGGCACTGCGTGAGCAAACCCTGGAGCGTCTGAAAGACGGTCGTCTGGATATCCTGATTGCAACCGACGTTGCAGCTCGTGGCCTGGACGTTGAGCGTATCAGCCTGGTTGTTAACTACGACATCCCGATGGACTCCGAGTCTTACGTTCACCGTATCGGCCGTACAGGTCGTGCTGGTCGTGCTGGTCGTGCTCTGCTGTTCGTTGAGAACCGTGAGCGTCGTCTGCTGCGTAACATCGAACGCACCATGAAGCTGACTATTCCTGAAGTTGAACTGCCAAACCGCGATCTGCTGAGTGAGCGTCGTCTGGCTAAGTTTGCAGCTAAAGTTCAGCAGCAACTGGAAAGCAGCGATCTGGATCTGTACCGTGGTCTGCTTGCAAAAATCCAACCTTCTGCTGAATCAGAAGAAGCGCTGGATATGGAAACACTGGCTGCAGCACTGCTGAAAATGGCACAGGGCGAACGTCCTCTGATCCTGCCACCAGATGCACCAATGCGTCCACGTCGTGAATTCCGTGAGCGCGATGAGCGTTTCGAACGTTCAGACCGTGCACCACGTGGCGATCGTCCAGATCGTGCACCGCGCGGTGACCGTCCAGAGCGTTCAGATCGTCCACAGCGTGATGGTGATGCACCACGTCGCGAACGTCGTGATGTTGGCGATATGGAACTGTACCGCATTGAAGTTGGCCGTGATGATGGTGTTGAAGTTCGTCATATCGTTGGCGCTATCGCTAACGAAGGTGATATCAGCAGCCGTTACATCGGTAACATCAAACTGTTCGGTACTCACTCTACTATCGAACTGCCAAAAGGCATGCCGGGCGAAATCCTGCAGCACTTTACCCGTACTCGTATTCTGAACAAACCAATGAATATGCAGCTGATGGGTGATGCTCAGCCTCGTACTGACCGTGGCGGCGAACGTCGTGGCGGCGGTGCAGCAGCAGGTGCTGGTCGTGGTTTCGGTGGTGGTGAGCGTCGTGAAGGCGGTCGCGGTCCACGTCGTGATGGCCCAGCAGGTGCTGGTGCACCACGTAGTTTCAGCGGCGAACGTCGTGAAGGCGGTCGTGGCCCACGTCGTGAAGACGGTGCAGCTCCTGCTCGTCGTCGTACAACAGAAGCATAATCACAGAAGTTTATGCCTGCTGTTTACCAGCAGGCAGTGATAAAAATCCTGGTTAATGCAACCGGGATTTTTTTATCCAAATTGTACTCATGTACTGGTACAATGTAGCGCAGCAAGGCTGTCACTTCGACAGTCGTTCTTTGTCTCAGGAATTCGTATGGCAACTTTAGCAACCACCCACGCCTCGCCGTCTATTTTTGGTGGGGTAATGATTATTGGCGGCACTATTATTGGTGCAGGAATGTTCTCTCTGCCGGTGGTGATGTCTGGGGCGTGGTTCTTCTGGTCTATTGCAGCGTTATTAGTGACCTGGTTTTGTATGCTGCATTCCGGATTGATGATTCTGGAAGCCAACCTCAACTACCGCGTAGGCTCAAGCTTTGATACCGTCACTAAAGATTTGCTGGGTAAAGGTTGGAATCTGATCAATGGCCTCTCTATCGCTTTTGTGCTGTATATCCTGACCTACGCCTACATTTCGGCAAGCGGCTCGGTGATTCACCACACGCTTGGCAAAATGTCTGTCGATTTCCCCGCAAGGTTCGCCGGGTTGATATTTGCCCTGGTGGTCGCTTTTATCGTCTGGCTCAGTACCCGCGCAGTCAGCCGCATGACGACCATCGTGCTTGGCGCGAAAATCTTGACTTTCTTTATGACGTTTGGCGGCCTGATGTGGCATGTCGAACCCGCAACACTTCTCGATAGCAAAGCCATCAACCCAAGCTATTTGCCGTATATGTTTATGACGTTGCCATTTTGCCTGGCCTCATTTGGCTATCACGGCAATGTGCCGAGCCTGATGAAGTATTACGGTAAAGATCCACAGACTATTAAGCGTTGCCTTGTCTGGGGAACGCTGATGGCGTTGGTGTTGTACATCATTTGGTTGGTGGGCAGTATGGGAAATATTCCGCGCAGTGATTTTATTGCGATTGCTGATAAAGGCGGGAATATTGATGTGTTGGTCGGTGCATTGAGTGGTGTACTGAACAGTCGTACCCTGGATTTACTGTTGATCGTTTTCTCCAACTTCGCTGTTGCCAGTTCATTCCTGGGGGTGACATTAGGCTTATTCGATTATCTGGCCGATCTGTTTAAATTTGATGACTCACCTTTAGGTCGCTTGAAAACCGCGTTAGTGACTTTCATCCCGCCAATGTTAGGGGGGTATCTGGCCTGATGGATTTATCTACGCGATTGGATTTGCGGGGTTGGCGGCGACTATCTGGGCGGCAATTGTTCCAGCTCTTCTCGCAAAAGCTTCTCGCAAGAAATTTGGCAGCCCGACTTACCGGGTGTGGGGCGGGAATAAAATGATTGTGCTGATTCTTATCTTCGGTGTGACAAACGCCGCTATCCATATCCTTTCAAGCTTCGATTTACTGCCGGTTTATCACTAAGTTTTCGCCCCTCCACCGAGGGGCGAAAACTTTACAGGCTCTCGTAAACATCCATCGCCAGGTCAAAGGAATGCAGGCGAGCTTGGGTATCAAAAATCTGGCCATTAACCATAATTTCATCAGCCTGCGTTTCACGCAGCAATGAGATCAGACCGTGGCGTACTTTCGCAATATCACCCACCAGAGACATGCTCAATGCCTGCTGCACGCCATATTTCTCTGCCGGGCTCCAGAAGCTATCCATGTTTTCAATCGGCGGTGGCAACTGGCCCGTTTCGCCACGACGCAATTTAGCGAAAGCTTGCTGCATCGAGGTAAACAGGAATTCGGCATCGCGGTTGCTGTCAGCTGCAATAATATTGATGCATACCATTGCATACGGTTTTTCCAGGCGGGCAGACGGTTTGAACTGGGCACGATAAAGTTGCAGCGCCTGGAACAACATATCGGGTGCAAAGTGTGAAGCAAAGGCGAACGGCAGCCCAAGTTGGGCCGCCAGTTGGGCGCTATACAAGCTTGAACCCAGCAGCCAGACAGGAATTTTAGTGTTGTAGCCAGGAACCGGGCGCACTGCCGGGTTTGGGTCTGTGGCATCAAACCATGACACCAGTTCACTGACATCGCGTGGGAAATTGTCGATATCACCACTCATATGGCGGCGCAACGCCATCATAGTGCGCTGGTCGCTTCCCGGCGCGCGACCTAATCCTAAGTCAATACGCCCAGGATAAAGAGTCTCCAGGGTGCCAAACTGCTCGGCAATCACGAGAGGTGAGTGGTTCGGCAACATCACGCCACCGGAACCGAGGCGCAACGTTTCGGTATTCGCCGCCAGATAGCCAATCAACACGGACGTCGCAGCACTCGCGATGCCGGTCATATTGTGGTGCTCTGCTAGCCAGTAGCGGTGATAGCCGCGCTTCTCGGCCAGGCGAGCTAAATCTAAGGATCGATGAAACGCATCACGAGGCTGGGAGCCTTGTGGAATAGGGGCTAGATCGAGTAGTGAAAAAGGAGTTTGAGACATAACGGCTCACTCTGTTTATTGATGATTGTCTTTCAGTATTGCCGAAAACCATCAACAATTAAGTAACAAAGTGAGCCTTTTTTAGCTCTGAGTCACCAGTTCTAAGCCAGCAACGCGTCGCCAGTAGCCATTACAATCGTTTTGCTGTGCCAAAGATAACGGCGCATTGCCATTCTCATTTTTGCGGAAGGCTTCCAGAACGCGAAGTGTTTCCATACCCATCGGTGATAAACGCACCATATCGACTAAGCCTTTCATCGAGGCCAGTTCGTTTCCGAGGTTGTACACATAGCCGCTCATGGTCTGAATTCCATTAAGCACAAACACTTGCTGATTTTCCTGAGACAACATGTTGCGGCCGACAGGATATTTAATGCAGCAGGTTTCGCATTCATCTTTTGGTTTGTCTTCGGAACGTGCGGTGAAACAGCGTGCGGAATACGCCAAAGGCAAATGGCCATAGCTGAGCACTTCGACTTCAAACTTATTGCGAATACCCAACTCGTCACACTGAGTGAGCATGTTTGCCAGCCAGTCACGTGAAAGCTCAACCGGCATACACCAGCGAACCATACCTTGTTTGAGCAGTATGCGCAGCGTCACCGCGTTATAGCAGTTGAGCGCGTGGCCTGCGACAAACGGCAGTTTGCGTTCTGCCGCCATATTCACGGCACCGAGGTCATTGGCTTCAATCAGGAAATCACCATTCTCGACGTAGCGTTTTAGCTCGTTTAATTCAGACGGAGCTTGAACCAGTGCCAGCGTGGAGAGGACAACTTGCTTACCCTGGCTTGCCAGGCTTTTCGCCATATCCAGCCATTCGCCCGTTTTGGTTGCACGGCGCTTGCTGCACACTGACTCACCAAGATAAATCGTCTCGGCACTGCTGTTTGCTGCAGCCTGGTAAAATTTTTCCAACGTCTCTTTTGGCCAGTAGTACAGCACTGGCCCTAATGAATATTTCATGGTCATCCCTACTGCCATTTACGGTGATAGGCACCGAGAGTGGTTTGCGTGCCTTCGGCCATCGCTCCCAGATCTTCCATCCACGCAGGTTTCGCACGGTAGTTTTCCGGATCAGACATACACAGATCGATTGCTTGACGCCAGACTTTCGCTACCTGGCTGACATAGGCCGGGCTACGCTGGCGGCCTTCGATTTTCACCGACGCAATATTCGCGGCTAATAATTCAGGCAGCAGTTCAAGTGTGTTCAGGCTGGTTGGCTCTTCAAGAGCGTGATATTTCTGATCGTCAACCAGATAGCGACCTTTGCAAAGCGTCGGATAACCTGCGTTTTCACCATCCTGATACCTGTCGATAAGTACATCATTGAGGCGTGACTCAAGGCCTTGCGGAGTTTGTTGCCAACGCACAAAGCGCGCAGGGGAACAGGCTCCCACCGTGTTAGGCGACTCACCGGTCAGGTAGGAGGAAAGATAGCAACGCCCTTCGGCCATAATGCACAGGCTACCAAAAGCAAAAACCTCTAGCGGTACAGGGGTTACGCGAGCCAACTGTTTTACCTGATGAATGGATAACACGCGTGGTAAAACAACACGCGCAACGTCGAAGTTGCGATGATAAAAGCGGACTGCTTCTTCATTGGTGGCGGAGGCTTGTACCGATACGTGGCGCTCAATATGCGGATAACGCTCAGCCGCGTATTCAAGCATGGCGAGGTCGGCCAGAATTAAAGCGTCGGCTCCGAGTTGCGCTGCCATATCTACTGCATGTTGCCAGCGCACGTAGCCGTCCGGATGCGCAAACGTATTGATAGCGATATGCAATTTACGGCGATGTTGATGCACGTAACTTACCGCTTCTTGCAGTTTCTTCTCCGTGAAATTCAGTCCAGCAAAATGGCGGGCGTTGGTATCATCTTTAAGACCAATGTAAACCGCATCGGCACCATTATCGATGGCCGCTTTCAACGCCGGTAAGTTTCCAGCTGGGCAAAGCAACTCCATAATTTATCCTGAATCATTGGGTAACCTGAGAGGAAACCCATGCGGCCCAGTGTCGGACAGCAAAATTGTTAACGAACTGGGATTTTAGTTAACCCGTCCACGACAAATTTTGATTTAAGGCAGCTAATGGCGTATTGATGAAATCAATATGATGGTATTGATAACCCGCAAACTTGTTGATTTACACCGCTACGGAGAATGGCTGGTGTGGCAAAATGGTGGTTAAATTTCTCAAGGAGTAAAGCTTGTGTTGGATAAATTGCGTTCACGCCTGGTCCATCTCGGCCCGTCACTGTTAAGAACACCGGTTAAACTGACGCCCTTTGCTCTAAAGCGCCATGTGCTTGAACAGGTTCTTGGCTGGCAGTTCCGTCAGGCAATGGAAGAAGGTGAACTCGAATTTCTTGAGGGACGCTGGTTAAGTATTGAAGTGCGTGATCTCGGTCTAAAATGGTTTACTTCGGTACAAGATAACAAACTGGTTGTGCGGGAAGATGCTCCGGCTGATGTGAGTTTCAGTGCGACAGCCAACGATTTGTTGATGATCGCTGCACGTAAACAAGATCCCGATACCCTGTTTTTCCAACGCCGCCTGATGATTGAAGGTGACACTGAACTGGGTCTGTACGTCAAAAATTTAATGGATGCCATTGAGCTGGATGCGATGCCAAAACCACTACGCATGCTGCTACTGCAACTGGCTGATTTTGTCGAAGCGGGGATGAAGCATAAACCTGCTCCAGAAAGTAACTCGGTAGGTGAGCCATGCTAATTCGTGTAGAAATACCTATTGATGCTCCAGGCATCGACGCTTTACTTCGCCGCTCCTTTAATAGCAATGGTGAAGCAGATTTGGTGAAGGATTTACGAGAAGACGGCCTTTTAACACTGGGTGTTGTTGCCACGGATGACGAAGGTCAGGTCGTGGGTTATGCCGCATTCAGTCCGGTTGCGGTCGAAGGTGAAGAACTACAGTGGGTTGGTCTTGCGCCACTGGCTGTAGACGAAGCTTATCGCGGCCAGGGGCTGGCGAAAAAACTGGTTTATGAAGGACTCGATTCACTCAATGAATTTGGTTATGCCGCCGTTGTGACATTGGGCGAACCTGCGCTATATAGCCGCTTTGGTTTTGTTCCCGCTGCACAATTCGATTTGCGCTGTGCCTGGCCTGATACCGAAGCCTATTTTCTGATTCATCCACTGGCCGATGATGCGCTCAATGGCGTGAGTGGTTTAGTGGAATATCACGAGCATTTTAACCGAGAGTTTTGATCTCTGATTTCGTTTGAAGGCCTGCCAAAAGGTCTTCAAACGACAATGCTCCTTTTACCAACATCTCTTTCTGCGCTTTAGTTAGCTGCTTGATGCGATACTCCAGGCGCAATGCGCTTGAGCGATCGCCCACCAGATGGCTAAAGGCCAATGTTAACTCACCTTTCCCACGCAGTGCTTTCGCACCTTTCCCGGTTTGATGCTGAGAGAAACGGCGCTCCACATCGGTGGTAATGCCCGTATATAAACGGTTATCGAGGGTGCGGATTAAATAGAGATACCAGGGGGACATAGGTCGGGCGCATAATTGATGTTTTCCGCAGAATATCACTCTTCAGGTTGCACATGGAAACTCTCAATGCCATTAGTCGTTGGCTGAACAAACAGCATGTACTGACTTACTGCGCAGGCAGTAATGGTGATTTATGGTGCGCAAATGCGTTCTACTTATTTGATGAACAGCGTGTCACTTTTTACCTGTTAAGCGAAACTCACACTCGTCACGGAGAGTTGATTGGAAACCAGGCCAATGTAGCCGGAACGGTTAATGGGCAGCCCAAAACCGTCGCGTTAATTCGTGGCGTACAGTTCCGCGGCGAAATCACGCTGGTGGCTGAGCAAGAAGCCGATAGCATTCGTGCTCGTTACTGCAAGCGCTTCCCAGTAGCGCGAGTGATGAAGGCACCGGTGTGGGAAATTCGTCTTGATGAAATAAAAATGACCGACAACACGCTCGGTTTTGGTAAAAAGCTCCACTGGCTGCGAGATGACACTAAACTTGGTTAATAGGCGACAGGAGAACTTATGAACCGGGTTTTGATTACGGGGGCCACAGGTCTTATTGGTGGGCACTTACTACGTATGCTAATCAATGAGCCGCAGATCGGTCATATTGTTGCTGCGACCCGTCGCCCCTTGCCTGCAATGAATAAAGTCACCAACCCCTACGATCCTCAGTTGAGTGATGCACTCACACAATTGACCGAGCCGATTGATACAGTCTTTTGCTGCCTCGGTACCACGATGAAAGAAGCGGGCAGCAAAGAAGCTTTTGTGCTGGCGGATTACACGCTAGTGGTGGACACCGCCATCACTGGGCTGCGTTTGGGAGCTAAACAGATGCTGGTGGTTAGCGCCATTGGCGCGAACAGCAAATCGCCATTCTTTTATAACCGGGTAAAAGGTGAGATGGAGGAGGCATTGATAGCGCAACAGTGGCCGCGTCTGACGATTGCTCGTCCATCCATGCTGCTCGGCCATCGGGAGTCACAGCGTTTAAATGAGTCGCTGTTTGCACCATTGTTCAAAATCATGCCTGGGAAGTGGAAGTCCATCGAAGCAAGGGATGTGGCGAAAGCAATGCTGCATGAGGCGCTTAAGCCTGCAGGCGAGGGTGTGAATATTCTGGACTCAAGTCAGTTACGTGAAATAGCAAAAGCCCCATAAGGGGCTCTATCGCAAATGATGTACGACCTGGTTGCTACTGCCGCGCCAGACCAGCGCTGGGTCTTTCAAATCCTGAATGAACTTGCCATCGATTAACACGTTAATTAAATCAACCACTTCGCGCTGAGCTTCGGTTAATTCATCGAGCTTGTAACCCGTCCACATCCAGATATCTTTGCCAAGGCATTCCGCCCGTACTCGCTGCACCAGCTTTAGCACATCCGCGATGTTTTGCGGATGAAGCGGGTCGCCGCCGGAAAGCGATAACCCCTGGCGGCGGATACGCATGTCGTTCAGATCGGCAATAATCCGGTCTTCCATCTCCTGGGTGAACGCCATACCGGAATTCAGCCGCCAGGTGCTTTTGTTATAGCACCCGGGACATTCATGTACGCAGCCGGAAACGAACAGCGTGCAGCGTGTTCCCGGCCCGTTTACGATGTCTACCGGATAGTATTGGTGGATGTTCACTTAACCAATCTGCCCGTTACCCAAATGCTTCACGCGGCGCTTCACTTCTTCCTGCTTACCGGCGTTAAACGGACGTGCATCCGGGCTGCCAAGATAACCGCAAACACGGCGTGTTACGGATACGCGAGCCGCGTCGTGGTTGCCACATTTCGGGCAGGTAAAACCTTTGCTGGTGCATTCAAACTCACCAGTAAAGCCACACTCGTAGCACTCATCAATTGGTGTATTGGTGCCGTAATACGGAACGTGTTTGTAGCTGTAATCCCAGACGTCTTCCAGCGCTTGCAGGTTGTGCTGGATGTTCGGGTATTCGCCGTAACAGATGAAACCACCATTCGCGATAGGTGGATACGCTGCTTCAAAGTCGATTTTGTCGTATGGATTAACTTTCTTCTCAACATCTAAGTGGAAGCTGTTGGTGTAGTAACCTTTGTCGGTCACGCCTGGAACCACGCCAAACTCAGCGGTATCAAGACGGCAGAAGCGGTCACACAGGTTTTCACTTGGTGTGCTGTAGAGGCTGAAACCGTAGCCAGTCTCTTCTTTCCAGCTGTCGGTTGCCTGGCGCAGACGCTCAACAATTGCGACGGCTTTCGCACGCAACTCTTCGCTGTCGTAAACGTGCTGATTACCAAACAGTGCATTCACCGTTTCGTGGATGCCGATGTAACCCAGAGAAATCGACGCACGGCCATTTTTGAAGATTTCAGAAACGTCGTCGTCTGCTTTCAGGCGCACACCGCAAGCCCCTTCCATATACAGGATTGGTGCAACACGCGCTTTCACACCTTCCAGGCGCGCAATACGCGTCATCAGTGCTTTGAACGCCAGCTCCAGACGGCTATCGAGCAGCGTCCAGAAGGCAGCTTCATCGCCTTTCGCTTCCAGCGCAATGCGTGGCAGGTTCAGGCTGATAACGCCGATGTTGTTACGGCCATCGTGAATCTGCTCACCGTTTTCTTCGTACACACCAAGGAAACTGCGGCAACCCATAGGCGTTTTGAACGAGCCGGTGACTTTAACGACCTGGTCGTAGTTCAGAATGTCCGGATACATGCGTTTGCTGGCGCATTCCAGAGCGAGCTGTTTGATGTCGTAGTTTGCATCGCCAGCCTTGTGGTTCAGGCCATCTTTAATAGCGAAGACCAGTTTTGGGAACACCGCAGTTTTACGGTTTTTACCCAGACCCGCGATGCGATTACGCAGAATAGAGGTCTGAATCAGGCGTGATTCCCAGCTAGTTCCCAGGCCGAAACCGAAGGTCACGAATGGTGTCTGACCATTAGCGGTGTGGAGCGTATTCACTTCATATTCCAGCGACTGGAAAGCGTCGTAACACTCTTTCTCAGTACGTGAAAGCGCATAACCTTTAGCGTCTGGAATCTGCCATTCTTCGGCAGTTTTACGGTGCTTCTCAAAGCTTTCTGTAACAAATGGCGCCAGCACTTCATCAATGCGATTAATTGTGGTGCCGCCATAAATGTGGCTGGCAACCTGGGCAATGATTTGTGCGGTAACAGCTGTTGCTGTTGAGATGGATTTTGGCGGCTCAATTTCCGCATTACCCATTTTAAAGCCGTGCGTCAGCATGCCTTTAAGATCGATAAGCATGCAGTTAAACATCGGGAAGAACGGGGAGTAGTCCAGATCGTGGTAATGAATGTCCCCACGTTCATGCGCCAGAACCACATCACGCGGTAACAGGTGCTGTGAGGCATAGTGTTTAGCCACGATACCGGCTAACAGGTCGCGCTGAGTCGGGATAACTTTGCTGTCTTTATTGGCGTTTTCATTGAGCAAAGCGGAGTTGGTTTGTTCTACCAGACCACGAATTTCCTGGTTCAGGCGGCCACGCTTCTCACGTTCGATATCGCGGTCGTGGCGATATTCAATGTAAGCGCGTGCAAGTTGCTTGTAGTCACCAGCCATCAGTTGGTTTTCAACTGCGGTCTGGATTTCGCCAATATCTACCTGGCTGCGGCCTTCCATCTGCGTGCGGACAATATCTGCTACGGTGGCGCAATAGTCTGCGTCATCGACTCCCGCTGCTTTAGCTGCACGAAGAATAGCTTCTTTGATGCGCTCTGAAGTGAAAGGCACTTTGCACCCATCTCTTTTCATCACATGCGGTGTCATGATCTCTCCATTTTTAAAAAAGGTTATCCACAAAGGATTAGAATTGCCCGCGAGCTGTATTTACCCGCGTTACCATAGGTTTTTTGTTTTAGGGCCTATGTTTATCCACAGATAATCCCCAGAATTGTCTGTAGGACATGTTGTTATAATAGACGGGAACTACAACATGTTGGGTCGGGGTGCATTTTAAGGTCTATATGTAGTGATTTGCATCAAAGATGTTTGCGATTTTATTGATGCAGAACAAAGTAAATCGGGCACAGCAGGAAGGATGGGCAGTGGGCAAAACTCTTAAAATTTGAAGGAGGAGATCTCCCTCAAATATGAGGGAGAAATCGGGTAAGGATTAACCTTGCAACCAATAAACAGCTTCGAAAGGCCGTAAGCTTATCTCGCCAGGTTTACCTACAGCGTCAGAATAGTTACTCATCAGTACATCCCAGTCACCTTCGAAGGCTTCCGGCATCCACCACTGGTTTTCACGGCTGAGGTTGGCAGCCACGACTAATGTTTGCCCTTGCCACTCACGGCGGTAACACCATAAATATGGGTGCTCCGGCAGCAAGTCCTGATAACTACCCCAGGTAAACACAGGGTTTGCTTTGCGCAGCTTAATCAGTTGCTGGTAGGCATAAAATACCGAGTCCGGGTCATCAACCGCTGTTTTAGCGTTGATGGTTTGATAGTTATCGCACAGGTTAATCCACGGAGTTCCCTGGGTAAAACCTGCGTTTTCACCATCGTCCCACTGCATCGGTGTGCGGCTGTTATCGCGCGATTTACTGGCAAGAATGGCCAGCAGATTGTCGCTATCCCGGCCTTGCGCACGCAGTTCGGCGTACATGTTGTGGCTTTCCACATCGCGATAATCAACGATGCGTTTAAAGTGCGGATTGGTCATCCCCAGCTCTTCGCCCTGGTAAATATATGGCGTACCTTGCATACCGTGCAGCACCATGCCCAGCATTTTCGCCGCGGGAACGCGCAGTTCACCTTCATCGCCAAAGCGCGACACGATGCGCGGTTGGTCGTGGTTACACCAGAACAACGCATTCCACGCCACATTGTGCATGCCTTGCTGCCAGTGGCTGAAAATCGCTTTCAGCGCGACGTAATCAGGAGCCGCCAGCGCCCATTTTTGCCCGCCAGGGTAGTCAACTTTCAGATGATGGAAGTTGAACGTCATCGACAGTTCATTGCTGTTTAGCGCAGCGTATTGCTGGCAGTTATCAAGCGTGGTTGACGACATTTCACCAACAGTCATCAACCCGCGTGGTGTAAACACATCACGGCTGAATTCTTGCAGATACTCATGAATGCGCGGCCCGTCGGTATAGAAACGACGCCCATCGCCGCCATCAATATCGGCTGGGAAATCTTGATCTTTCGATATCAGGTTGATCACATCCAGGCGCAAACCATCTACGCCACGATCGGACCAGAACTCGCAGACTTTCTTCAGTTCCACGCGAACCTGCGGATTTTCCCAGTTCAGATCCGCCTGCTCAGGAGCAAACAGATGCAGATAATACTGGCCGCTTTCCGCATGCCAGCGCCAGGCGTTACCACCGAATTTAGAGCGCCAGTTGTTTGGCACCATATCCGGTGTGCCGTCACGCCAGATATAAAACTCGCGGTACGGACTCTCTTTATTCAGCGCTTCGTGGAACCATGCGTGCTGCGTTGAGGTGTGGTTAAACACCATATCCAGAATGATACGAATCCCGCGGTCGTGCGCTTCAGCGACCAGCTTGTCGAAATCATCGAGGGTGCCGTAAGTCGGGTCAATCGCGCAGTAGTTGGCAACGTCATAGCCATTATCAATCTGCGGGGAGATATAAAACGGGGTCAGCCAAATTGCATCAACACCCAGCAGTTTTAAGTAGTCCAGGCGTTTAATGACGCCTGCAAGATCGCCGGTGCCGGTGCCGGTCGTATCCTGAAAACTCTTCGGGTAGATCTGGTAGATGACACCATGTTGCCACCAGGGAGGAGTTGTATTCATAAATCATTCCTAAAACCAGTGAGGCCAATGTGACCTCTGTTGTCGGATGACGCTAACGCTTATCCGACCTACGAAAAGCCGTTGTAGGGTGGATAAGCGCTAGCGTCATCCACCACCGATTGTGAACCGACTAAACCACCAACAACGTGCCCTGACGGTATTTGCGCTTATACATCACGCTGGTCAGTACGATTGGCACAATCACCGCAATCAGAATCGCCAGGGAATAAACTTCCCAGTAACGTGGCTGAATGGACAGAATGCCAGGCAAGCCGCCAACGCCAATCCCGTTTGCCATCACGCCGCTCAGGCCACACAACAAGCCTGCAAGCCCTGAGCCAACCATTGCGCACAGCATCGGGAAGCGGTATTTCAGGTTGATGCCGTACATCGCCGGTTCGGTAACACCGAGGTAGGCGGAAATCGCTGCCGGAACTGAAATCTCACGTTCGTTATGTTTACGGCTGCAAATAATGATGCCGACAACCGCTGACGCCTGAGCAATGTTAGACAGTGCAATCAGTGGCCAAACCGGTGTGCCACCCATGCTCTGAATCATCTGCATGTCGATGGCGAGTGTTGTCTGATGCACGCCGGTAATCACCAGCGGTGCGTACAGGAAGCCAAACAGTGCTGCACCTATCGGCGCAAAACTGCCGGTCATCAGGTGGCGAACCGCAAAGGCCACACCGTCGCCAATCCAACGACCAAACGGGCCGATAAACGCATGCGCCAGAAATACCGCCAGAATCAGTGAACAAACAGGCACTATTACAAGATAGAGGTAATCTGGCACGATGCGTTTCAGACGCGTCTCAATAAAGCCAAGAGCAAGACCTGCCAGCAGTGCTGGAATTACCTGCGCCTGGTAGCCCACTTTTTCGATGGTAAACCAGCCAAAATTCCACACTTCAGGAATTTTGCTACCTAATTCATAGGCATTCATAAGTTGTGGGGAGACGAGCGTGACGCCAAGTACAATCCCAAGGATAGGCGTTCCACCCATTTTCCGCACAGCTGACCAGCAAATACCGACCGGCAGATAGAAGAAAATAGCTTCGCCAATCAGCCACAAGAAGTCGTAGATGGATTGCAGTGAAGGGTGCATTTGCGCGAGCGTAAGCCCGTTGCTCATTGGCAAATCGCCAATCACATTACGGAAGCCGAGGATCAAACCACCGCTGATCAAAGCTGGTAACAGCGGGAAGAAGATCTCGGCGAAGTGGGAAATTAACTGCTCGTGCCATTTCATGTTCTGGCGTGCGGCGAGCTTCGCTTGCTCTTTATCTGCGGAGCTGTGCCCTGTGGCGGCAATCAGCGCCTGATAGTAATCACCCACTTCGGGGCCAATCACGACCTGGAATTGCCCGGCATTGGTAAAGCAGCCTTTTACCATCGGCAGCTCTTCAATCTCTTTTGGTGAAGCTACTTGTGGGTTGTTCAATACAAAACGCAGCCGGGTAATGCAATGACTCACGGTTGCGATATTGCCCCGTCCGCCGACCAGGTCTATCAGCTTTTCTATATCCTGTTGTTTCACTTTGGCCATGATGAGGTTCCGAAGTAGGTAGGGAGAAGTTATCTGCCAGCAAGGTTATCTTTTAATCTTTTTACCGGGAATGGGAACGTTCCCGAAACAAGGCGACGATCACAATAAACCTGAGTTTGGAGCGTTTATTGAAGAGTGCAGGGGATGACTATCTGGCGTAACTCACGATCTTGCGTAACTTGCCCAATCAACTGCAATACTGCCTGGCGACCTGCTTCGGCATAGCCAGGGTCGATAGTGATGATTTCCGGATGCAGGAACTTCATCAGTGGCGTATTACCGACGCTCGCTAGTTGCAGCGTGGTGCGTTGGTGTTCCTGTAGATATTTGCTGGCGCCCAGAGCGAGGGTGTCGGTCGCGCATAGCAGGGCGGTGGTTTCTGGCAACAAAACTTCAGCGACGTGTTCGTAACCTTGTTTCATCGCCAACCCCGGCAATGCCACGTTTGGCGTCAGTTGGCGCTGTTTGCAGAAGGCGAGATAAGCTTCATGGCGGCGTAAACCTGTTGTCACATCACTATGCGGCACGCCAAGAAAACTAATATGACGATGGCCCTCGGCATAAAGTTTCGCCATCAGGCTGGTGATAGCGCCTTCGTCGTCATAACAAACGGAAGCAAAGCCCTTGGCATCACGCGCCATCAGAACCAGCGTCGATTGCCACGGAGTGAGCATCTTTTCGTTGATGCCGGTAAAACCAAACAGAATCACACCGTCGATATTGCGCCGCTTGAGCATGCCAAGATGTTCTTCCACCAGCTCCGGGTCGAACTGGCTTTCCATCATGATCGGGTCATATCCTTGCTCGTACAGCGACGGCAGCATGGTTTGTACCGCGAGGTTTTCGGAGAGTGAATCCAGACGCGTCACAATAATGGCAACCACTTTATCGCTCTGGCCACGCATGGCACGCGCCGAGCGGGAAGGGGAGAAACCCTCTTGCTGCATGACCGCTTCCACTCGTTCTCGTGTACGGGCACTGACGCCGCTTTCATTATTCAGAACACGGGAGACCGTGGATTTACCGACACCGCTTAAACGGGCTATGTCTTTAATAGTGAGGCGGCTTTGCATCGTTTAGGTTCCCGGCAGTCAATTGCTCATTAGAATCAAGGCAAGCCAACAATACCACAATGGAAAAAATCTGGTTTACGCCAGGTTTAGGTTTAAGGGCGTAGAATGCCCGCGACTAGTGTAATGACTTTTACTTTTAACCGGAGGCGACATGGAACCTGATCCCAGTCCAGACCCTGTAATGACAGGAATAATCCGGTAAGACTCCCTTCTTTGAAGCAATTGCCTTTGAAGCGACTGCCTTACCGGATTGCGTAAGGCAGAGATCTATCTTGTATCAATCAACGATGTCCCTGCTGAAGAAATTATTTGGCCTGCAAGGCAAGGATTAGCCGCGCCTGCATGTCACCAGGCTCCGCATTGCGTGGGGCCGAGGGACTACTATGCTGTTAAAAAATTTGACCCGGCAGTTGTTTGCACAACTGAGCCGCCACCTGCCACGTCGCTTGATCCAACGCGACCTGATGCCGGATGACAATACCGTTGCTCATGCTCAAGAGGTTCCCGCCTCTCTGAGCGAAGCCTGCCTGAAATATGCAGCCGCTCCTGAAGAGCAACTTTATCGCGATTTCAAAAGCCACCCGGAAGGGCTGAATGCGCAGGAAGTTGAACAAGCCATTGAGCTTCATGGCCTCAACCAAATCCCGGCGCAAAAGCCGTCGCCGTGGTGGGTTCATCTTTGGACCTGCTACCGCAACCCTTTCAATATCCTGCTCACCATTCTCGGCATTGTTTCCTACTCCACTGAGGATATGTTTGCCGCAGGCGTCATTGCGCTGATGGTGGTGATTGCCACATTGCTCAACTTCGTTCAGGAAGCGCGTTCCACTAAAGCGGCGGACACGCTCAAAGCGATGGTCAGCAACACCGCGACCGTACTGCGTGTAGTGAATGAAAGCGGTGAAAATGCGTTTATCGAAATCCCGCTCGAAAGCCTGGTGCCGGGCGACATTGTTAAACTGGCGGCAGGCGATATGATCCCGGCGGATCTGCGCGTGATACAAGCGCGTGATCTCTTCGTCGGCCAGGCCTCGCTGACTGGCGAATCCTTACCGGTTGAAAAGGTCGCGATCAGCCGTGATATGTCGCACAACAACCCGCTGGAATGCGACACGCTGTGCTTTATGGGCACAAACGTGGTGAGCGGCACAGCGCTTGCGATGATCATCTCAACAGGTGGCAATACCTGGTTTGGCCAACTGGCCGGGCGTGTCACGCAGCAAGAAAGCGAGCCGAATGCGTTCCAGAAAGGCATCAGCCGTGTGAGCTGGGTACTGATCCGCTTTATGCTGGTGATGACACCAATTGTGCTGCTGATCAACGGCTTCACCAAAGGTGACTGGTGGGAAGCGGCGCTGTTTTCGCTCTCGGTTGCAGTCGGCTTAACGCCGGAAATGCTGCCGATGATCGTTACCTCGACGCTGGCCCGTGGTGCGGTGAAACTCTCTAAACAGAAAGTGATCGTCAAACACCTGGATGCTATTCAGAACTTTGGTGCGATGGACATTCTGTGCACCGACAAAACCGGCACGCTCACGCAAGATCGCATTGTTCTGGAATCGCACACCGATATTCTCGGCGCGGTGAGTCACCACGTTCTGCACACCGCCTGGCTTAACAGCCATTATCAAACCGGGCTTAAAAACCTGCTGGATGTCGCGGTGCTGGAAGGTGTTGATGAAGATCATGCCCGCAATGCTGCTGCACGCTGGCAGAAAGTTGATGAGATCCCGTTCGACTTTGAACGCCGCCGTATGTCAGTCGTGGTATCTGAACAGCCGGATGTGCATCAGCTGATCTGTAAAGGCGCGTTGCAGGAGATCCTGAATGTTTGTACTCAGGTTCGTTATGGCGACGAGATCGTACCGCTCAGCGAAACTTTGCTGGCGCGTATCCGCCGTGTGACTGACGATCTGAACCGCCAGGGTTTGCGTGTGGTCGCCGTTGCCAGCAAATTCTTGCCTGCACGCTGTGAAGATTATGGCCGCGTGGATGAATCGGATCTGATTCTTGAGGGCTACATCGCCTTCCTCGATCCACCGAAAGAAACCACCGCGCCTGCGCTGAAAGCACTTAAAGCAAGCGGCATTGCCGTTAAGATCCTGACCGGTGATAGCGAGCTGGTGGCGGCGAAAGTGTGCCGTGAAGTGGGGCTGGATGTCGGCACGTTAGTGACCGGTAGCGAAATCGAAAACATGGCTGACGCTGAGCTTGCTGCACTGGCTCTGCGTACCACGCTGTTTGCCCGCCTGACGCCAATGCACAAAGAACGTATCGTGCGCCTGCTGCGTGGCGAAGGGCATGTAGTCGGCTTTATGGGCGATGGCATTAATGACGCGCCAGCTCTGCGCGCCGCCGACATCGGGATTTCAGTGGATGGCGCGGTAGACATTGCGCGTGAAGCTGCAGATATCATCCTGCTGGAAAAAAGCCTGATGGTGCTGGAACAAGGCGTGATTGAAGGGCGCAGAACCTTTGCCAACATGCTGAAATACATCAAAATGACCGCCAGTTCTAACTTCGGTAACGTGTTCAGTGTGCTGGTGGCCAGTGCCTTCTTGCCATTCTTGCCAATGCTTCCGTTGCACTTACTGATTCAGAACCTGCTATACGATGTCTCCCAAGTGGCGATTCCGTTCGATAACGTTGATGACGAGCAAATCAAGAAACCACAGCGCTGGAACCCGGCGGATTTAGGCCGCTTTATGGTGTTCTTCGGGCCGATAAGCTCCATCTTCGACATTCTGACATTCTGCGTCATGTGGTGGGTGTTCAAGGCAAACGTGCCAGAAGCACAAACCCTGTTCCAGTCTGGCTGGTTCGTGGTTGGGTTACTGTCACAAACATTGATTGTGCATATGATTCGTACCCGCCGCATTCCGTTCATTCAGAGTCGTGCTGCGTGGCCATTGATGGTGATGACGCTGGTCGTGATGGTGGTTGGGATTGGCCTGCCGTTCTCGCCGCTGGCAAGTTATCTGCAACTCCAGGCGCTGCCGCTGAGCTACTTCCCATGGCTGATTGCAATCCTTGCCGGATATATGACGCTGACTCAGTGTGTGAAGGGGTTCTATAGCCGCCGTTACGGCTGGCAGTAATATACCCATCATCCTTCAAGCTGAAGCGGCGTTGGCTGCAACTCGAATGCAGTAAAAATCAGCGGGATGTGATCCGCATCTCGCTGATTCTCGCCATAACCTTGATGAATATTTCTACACGTGTTACCAGATTGTTTTTGCTTTTTTCTGGCCCGTCATTGTTAAAGGAATATTCATGTTTAAATCAATACGTTTGAGCCTGCTGGCAGGTTGCATTGCTGCAACTTGTCAGGCCTGGGCTGCTCCGGCAGGTGATTTACCATTAATGCCCTGGCCGCAGCAGGTTGACCGCCCGGCCGCAGAAGGGACGCTGGTTCTCGACAACGCCATTTCCATTAAAATCAGCGGCGACAAACTCCCCGGCGCAATTGACCGTTGGCGGCAGAGAATATCTCAGCAAACGGGCTGGCAATTACAACCTGCACAGGCCAACCCTGCAAAACCCACCATTGATATCCAAATCAAACAAGCCGTTGCCTCATTACCTGAACTCAACAGCGATGAAAGCTACCAGTTAAGCGTCACTGCTGGCGGCGTAAAGCTCACGGCAAACACGCGCTTTGGCGCGATGCGCGGCATGGAAACCCTGCTACAGCTCATTCAGAACGGCCCGGAAAACACCGCCATTCCGTTTGTGGCTATCAAAGATCAGCCGCGCTTCCCGTGGCGTGGGTTGTTAGTGGATTCAGCCCGCCACTTCATGCCCATCAAAGATATTCTGCGCCAGTTAGATGGCATGGCCGCCGCCAAAATGAACGTTCTGCACTGGCATTTGACTGACGATCAGGGCTGGCGCTTTGCCTCTACTGCCTATCCAAAATTGCAGCAACTGGCGAGTGATGGTGACTTTTATACTCAGGCACAAATGAAAGAAGTGGTGCGCTACGCCGCATCGCTCGGTATTCGAGTGGTGCCAGAAATGGACTTGCCGGGCCATGCATCGGCGATTGCAGTGGCTTATCCGGAACTGATGAGCGCACCGGGACCGTACCAAATGGAGCGCCACTGGGGCGTGCTAAAACCACTGCTTAACCCGACTAATGATGCCGCTTATAAATTTGTCGATACCTTAATTGGCGAGCTGACGGCCATTTTCCCGGACAGCTATTTGCACATTGGTGGCGATGAAGTTGATGACGAGCACTGGAAAAATTCATCGCAAATCCAGGCGTTTATGAAGCAGCATAATATTGCCGACACACACGCTTTGCAGACCTACTTCAACCAACGGCTGGAGAAGATCCTCGAAAAACATCACCGCCAGATGATGGGTTGGGATGAGATCTACCATCCGGATCTACCGAAAAGTATTCTGATCCAATCCTGGCAAGGGCAGGACGCTCTGGGGATGGTCGCGGCGAACGGTTACAAAGGTATTTTGTCGACCGGCTTCTATCTCGATCAACCGCAATCAACGGCTTACCACTATCGTAATGAGATCCTGCCGCAAGGGTTGAATGGGATCGATAAGCTTACCGAGTCAGACAGCGCGCAAAGTTGGTTCTTCAATATGCCGCGCCTAAAAGGCAGTGCGGTGGAAGGTAGTTTCACTCTGGTGAGCAGTCAGACGGCATGGCGTGGCTTTATCGACTTCAAAGGTAAATCCCGCCGCGCGGTACGTGAGATTGAATGGCTGAGCCCAAACCAGGTGACGTTCACCGTCGATACCTGGATGGGAGAAACACGCCCGGTATTAACGCTCGATAAAGACAAATTGAGCGGCTATATGCTGGTGGGTAATGTGCGTTACCCGGCAACCGGCCAGAAATTAGATGACGTGCCTGATGGCATTCAGCCGGTCGTGCCAACACCTGAGCAGATGAACAATATTATCGGTGGCGAGGCGGCGCTGTGGGCCGAAAACGTCGCATCGCCGCTACTGGATATCAAGCTGTGGCCGCGTGCCTTTGCGGTCGCTGAACGTTTGTGGTCCGCCGAAGATGTGAAAGATATCGATAATATGTATCAGCGTCTGCAGGCGATAGATGCATGGTCGACGGTTTCAGTGGGCTTGCAGCAGCATGCCGCCGCCGCGCAACAGCTCACGCGCCTTGCTGGCACGACGGAGATTTTGCCGTTGCAGATTCTCGCTCAGGCGGTTGAACCGGCGCAGTACTACACTCGCCAGCACCTGAAATTCCAGGCCGGAAATTACCATCATTTTGAGCCACTAAACCGCTTTGCTGATGCACTAGGTGCGGAAAGCAACCAGGTGCGCTCACTCGATATGTGGGCTGATAAACTGGTGGCTGATCCTGAAGACAGCAACAGCGCCGAGTCGCTGCGCCATACCTTCGCGCGTTGGCAAAGTAACACGCCGGATGTCCTGGCGCTGATCGATGGTAACTATCAGCTTAAGGCGTTAAAACCGGTGGCTGAAAATGTCGATAAACTGGCGGGAATAGGGCTGCGTTTAACGGATCTGGTAGCAAAACAGGGAACGTTGAGCGCTGATGAAGTTCAGGGGATTCAGAAACAGCTCGATGATGCGGCACAAACGCAAGATGAGGTCGTTGTTGCGGCAGTCTATCCGTTACAGAAATTGTTGCGGGCGAGTGTGAAATAGGTCGGATTGGCGTAGCGACATCCGACAAAATTTAAGGCCGCGTTTGCGGCCTTAAAATTGAAACGTTAGCGGCGAATGGCAATCGCTTCGATCTCAATCATCACATCTTTAGGCAGACGAGCTACTTCAACGCAAGAACGCGCAGGGAAAGTTGCTTTGTGCTCATTAAAGAATGCTTCGTAAGTTGCGTTTACGGTCGAAAAGTCATTCAGATCTTTGACGAAAACAGTCGTTTTAACGATATCGCCAACTTTCAGGCCAGCGGCTTCAACAATCGCCTGCACGTTTTCCAGAGACTGGCGCGCTTGTGCTGCCACATCTTCCGGTACGGTGCCTGTTTTTGGGTTCACTGGGATCTGGCCAGAAGTGATAATCATGCTGCCAAGATCGACACCCTGAACATATGGGCCGATTGCTGCTGGGGCGTTTTCGGTGCTGATAATACGAGACATATATCATTCCTTAATGGTTCGTAGGCAAACAAAAAGCTCCCGCCCATTATAGAGGCGAGAACTTCAGCGGCAATGATTAATCTGCCAGCACAACGTGATGCGCAAACTCTTTTTCACAATATTTGCATTTGAGACTGATGTTTTCGTCGCGTTTTTTCACTGCAAACGAAGAATGAACGGGTTCGCTGCGGCTGATGCAGTTGGTATTCGGGCAAACCAACACTTTATCGATGCGTGAAGGCAGGCTCGGTTTGCTCTTACCGACCACTTCATATTCATCAATGCGGTTGACCGTTGCATGCGGTGCATACAGTGCCAGTTGGTTAACTTGCTCATCCGTCAGGAAGGTGTTTTCGATTTTAATCAGGTCTTTACGGCCCTGTTCTTTTGAAGGCAAGTTCAGGCCGATAGTGATGCGCTGGTCTGTTTCCGTTAACTGGAAAAGAGTCAGTAACTTAAAGCCAACATGTGCAGGAATATGATCGATAACCGTACCGCGTTTGATCGCTTCAACTTGTAATTTGTTGTCGTGTGTCATCTTTATCTTCCTCTCACTCAAACCAGTTCACGATTCAAAACTAACGCCAGCAAAGCCTGACGAGCATAAATACCGTTGCCTGCCTGCTGGAAATACCAGGCGTGCGGGGTTTTATCGACATCCGTAGTGATTTCATCAACGCGTGGCAGCGGGTGCAGTACTTTCATGTTTTCGCGGGCATCGGCAAGGTCTGCTGCACGTAGGACAAACTGCGCCTTCACGTTGGCGTATTCAGACGGGTCCAGCCGCTCTTTCTGCACACGAGTCATGTACAGAATATCCAGCTCGCCTACCACGTCGCCGATAGCTTCATGGCAGCTCCAGACGATGCCTTTTTCATCCAGCATATCGAGAATGTATTTCGGCATCGCCAGCGCATTTGGCGCGATAAAGTAGAAGCGGTTGCCTTCAAATTTCGCCAGCGCCTGCGCCAGTGAGTGCACGGTACGGCCATATTTCAGGTCACCCACCATGGCGATATTCAGGTTTTCCAGGCGGCCCTGTGTTTCCTGGATGGTGAACAAATCCAGCAGGGTTTGTGTTGGGTGCTGGTTGGCACCGTCACCGGCATTCAGCACCGGCACATTGCCAGAGAACTCGGTTGCCAGGCGTGCAGCGCCTTCTTGCGGATGGCGCATGACGATTGCATCAACATAGGTGCTGATTACTGAAATAGTATCGGCCAGCGTTTCGCCTTTCTTACCCAGCGAGGTATTGCTGCTGTCGGAGAAGCCGACAACTGATGCACCCAGGCGGTGAATCGCGGTCTCAAAAGAGAGACGAGTACGCGTTGAAGCCTCAAAGAAACAGCTGGCAACAACGATATGTTTCAACAGTTCAGGTTGCGGATTGGCTTTCAGTTTTGCCGCGGTAGATAACACCAGTTCAAGTTCTTCACGACTGAGATCGTTTATGGAAATGATATGTTTTTGATATAGGGGGTTAGCCATGTTTATCTCCTGTTCTCGGGCGTCGGGCAAAAAAAAGCCCCTCAATGAGGGGCCTTTGGAATTGATTGATGCAACGGAAAGAAAAACAGGTTAGCGCCGTCTTTTAGACGACGTGGTGTGGCAATTTTTTGAACACACTGGACCATGCTTCCTCCGGCAAATTGTGGCGCATTATACGCATGTGGGAGGACACTTCAAGGGATAAATTCACATATTTTAGCCATTAGCAATCGGTTGCTGTGAATATTTATCCGACTCTAATGTAATCCAAGGGTTTGCATAACTCGCCGATGGACCTGTGCGGTTTTTTGTACCTCGCGTGGTGCAATCCATACAATGCTGCTGCCCGCTACTACGCCTAAAATCTCTGGCACTGCTCGATAATCGAGAATTCTTGCTATGGCCCGCCCGTATCCATGAACGGCATGAATCATGACAAACTCAGCATTATGCTCGACGCTAATCACCATCTCTGCGATTGAACGTGCTGCATCCGGTGCGGGTTGAGATTGCGGATTTAATGCATAAATTTTCTGACCTTTGGCGTTGCGTACTTTTATAACGCCAAGCAATTTCAGCAGCCGGGACACCGTAGACTGACTAATGTTTTCAAATCCGTGGAGCTGCATATCGCGACGCAGTTCTTCTTGCGATTGATAGCTTTTATGGACAATGAGTCTTTGGCAGAGTGTTAGTTGATTATGATCCTTCTCAGAGGGGGCGTGGGATACGCTCATTGCATTCACCATTCCTTGATTTATCAGGCGACTAATTTACGCCGCTTATAAATTTAAACTGTTCGTTTGATCGGGTTTTTCAAGGTTTATCAATAATAAATGTTGCAAATTATTAGGTTTAAAGAATTTAACGCCCCCTAAGGGGCGTTAAACATATCAAGTGATCTGTATTGATCCGGAAACAACCAGTTTTAATGTCCAGGCCGCCAACAGCAAGATCGCCGCCGCAATCGCCCATTCATAACCCTTCAGCATTTGTTGCCCCTGCTGTTTCTTCTGCCACAGGAAGACCAAAAGCCCTGGGGTGAACAACAACGAACTCAGTAGCATTGAGTCGCCAGCGGCATAGCACAACCAGAATCCGTAGACGGTGGCGATGATGCCGAGAATCAATCCGCTGGTGCGTGATTCCCCTTTCGCATAGCGTTCGCCCGTCCAGGCCAGTTTCAGCCCATAGGCGGCGCTAAACAGATAAGGAGGCAGAATGGCAGCGGTTGCGATAGAGAACAGCGCCTGATAACCCGCCTGGTAGAACAGAGTGAGGATGAGGAATAACTGGATCAGGCCGTTGGTTATCCACAATGAGAACGAAGGGGAATGTCTGGCGTTCTCTTTGGCGAAGATTTTCGGGAAGATACCGTCTTTGGCGGCAACGCGGGGCAGTTCTGCGGCAAAAAGCGTCCAGGCGAGCAGGGCGCCTGCAACAGAAAGAATAACGCCACCTGCAACAAATTTAGCGCCCCATGGCCCAACCACACTCTCCAGCACACCGGCCATAGAAGGGTTTCTCAGCCCGGCAAGTGACGCCTGGTCCAAAATCCCCATCGACAACACGCTGACCAGCACATAAATAGTCAGTGCGCCCAGTAAACCAATCACTGTAGCTTTACCAATATCGCTACGATTTGCGGCACGCGCAGAAACGACGGTCGCTCCTTCAATACCGATAAACACCCATGTGGTCACCAGCATGGTATTTTTCACCTGATCGAAAAGCTCAGGCGCGGTGCCGTTGACGACCATCATGCGGCCCCAAAAATCGGCGGTGAACACGCCAATCTTAAAGGCTATCAACACGGCGACGATAAATACCAGCAGGATAACCACTTTGACGACGGTGAGTATGGTGTTGATGTAAGCCGCTTCACGCACGCCACGCAGAACCAGCGCGTGTACCAGCCACAGCACTACAGATGCGCCGATGATCGACGGCAGGTTATTACCATCGCCGAATACCGGGATGAAAAAGCTCATCGCGCTAAACAGTAATACCGCGTAGGAAACGTTGCCCAGCCAGGCGGAGAACCAGTATCCCCAGGCGGACTGGAAGCCGATGAAATCGCCGAATCCAGCGCGAGCGTAGCTATAGACGCCCCCTTCAAGTTCCGGACAACGGGAGCTGAGGTTTTGATAGATAAATGCGAGACATAACATCCCGACTCCGGTAATTACCCAACCAATGAGTAACGCGCCCGGTGAGGCGACGGAGCCAAAGTTTTGCGGCAGGCTGAATACCCCACCGCCAATCATTGAACCAATTACCAGCGCAACCAGCGCGCTAAGCCCTAATTTTGTTTCTTTTGTTGTGGATGTCGCGGCGACATCACCGTGGGTAGCATCGGCCATTTTCATTTCCTCTTGCTGTGGGATACAGCATGAATGCGCGGGTGGCGGCGAGACTATTCCCGCCGCCAGTGCGAATTACTCTCCTAGCGTGGCAACCATGACGGCTTTAATCGTATGCATGCGGTTTTCGGCTTCATCGAAGACAATGGAATGTGCTGATTCAAAGACTTCTTCAGTCACTTCCAGCCCTTTCAGGCCGTACTCCTGCTCGATTTCTTTACCGACTTTGGTGTTTTCGTTGTGGAAAGCAGGCAGGCAGTGCATGAATTTCACATTCGGGTTGCCAGTGGCATTAATGACGTTTTGGTTAACCTGATAAGGCGTCATGATGCTGACGCGTTCAGCCCAGGCTTCTTTAGGCTCGCCCATAGAAACCCACACATCGGTGTAGAGGAAATCAACGCCGGCAACCCCTTCTTCGACGCTGTCGGTCAACATGATGCGGCCACCTGTTTCTTTGGCGATAGCGCGGCATTGTTCAACCAGGGCAGGTTCTGGCCAGAACGCTTTTGGTGCCACCAGGCGAATATCCATACCCATCTTCGCAGCACCCACCATCAGGGAATTACCCATGTTGTTGCGTGCATCGCCCAGATAAGCGAAAGCGATGTCCTGAAGTTTTTTGTCCGGTGCGTGTTCAAGCATGGTCATCAAATCCGCGAGAATTTGAGTCGGGTGATATTCATTGGTCAGGCCGTTCCACACCGGAACACCGGCGTACTCGCCCAGCTCTTCAACGATATCCTGGCCGTAGCCACGATATTCGATGCCGTCATACATCCGACCTAATACGCGGGCGGTATCTTTCATTGATTCTTTATGACCAATCTGTGAGCCGCTTGGGCCGAGATAAGTCACCAGAGCACCTTGATCAAAGGCACCAACTTCAAATGCGCAGCGTGTGCGGGTGGAGGTTTTTTCAAAGATTAGCGCGATGTTTTTGCCCACCAGGGTTTTCTTCTCAGTACCTGCTTTTTTGGCGGCTTTCAGTTCGCGAGACAAATCGATCAGGTACTGGATTTCTACAGGTTTGAAGTCCAGCAGTTTCAGGAAGTTGCGGTTTTTCAGGTTAATAGTCATTTTTACATCCTTAATATTGTTGGTGGATGACGCTGCCGCTTATCCGCCCTACGCTTTGAGGGTAAGTGCTGCGCCATCCGACAAAATTGCTGCAGCTATTCGCGAATCAGTGTGCCTTTCTCGCCTGCCAGAATTGCCGGGCCATCTTCGAGCGCACCAATTCCGGCAATACCGTGGCACTGCGCGACGAATTTGCTGCAGGCGGCGACCTTCGGTCCCATAGAACCGGCATCGAATTTCATGGCGTCTAACTCTTGCGGCGTAATATGCGAAATCGGGCGTTGCGCAGGGGTTCCCCAATCGAAATAGACCGCGTCCGCATCGGTGAGGATCAAAAGCGCATCGGCCTCGATCTGGCGTGCCAGCAATGCGGCGGAAAGATCTTTATCAATCACCGCTTCGATACCGTGGTAGCCATCGGCTTTTTCCACTACCGGAACACCGCCGCCACCGTTACAAATCACCAGGTGATCGCGCTGGATAAGGGCGGTGATCGCATCGCTTTCCACAATCTGTTTTGGTTGTGGGGATGGCACCACACGGCGGAAATACTGGCCGTCGGCTTTAACTGTCCAGCCTTTTTCAGCAACCAGCATGTCGGCTTGCGCCTTGTCATAGACCGGGCCGATGTACTTCGTTGGGTTCTGGAATGCGGGGTCATTGGCATCCACTTCAACCTGAGTCAGCAGTACGCTGACTTCCCGGTTTGGCAGCTGGTTTTTCAGTGACTGCTGTAACATGTAGCCAATCATTCCCTGGCTTTCGGCCCCAAGAATGTCGAGCGGATATGGCGTCACTTTTTCATAGGCACTGTTTTG
Organism: Buttiauxella sp. AC038; assembly: GCF_979253565.1. Classification (NCBI taxonomy): domain Bacteria; kingdom Pseudomonadati; phylum Pseudomonadota; class Gammaproteobacteria; order Enterobacterales; family Enterobacteriaceae; genus Buttiauxella; species Buttiauxella sp. AC038. The sequence goes on from NZ_CEEDCQ010000001.1 coordinate 580,621, forward strand.
TAGTGCCAGCAACCCGACCTGCGGGCCATTGCCATGAACCAGCACCACACGCCAGGAGGAGGTGAGTTGTGCGATAGTTTTAGCCGCTAAATCAATGTTATTACGTTGTATTTCCGCTTCCAGAGGCTCGCCGCGCTTCAATAGTGCATTGCCGCCCAGTGCTACAACCAGTGTCGGTTTGTGTTCCATTTCATTTCTCCCTGGATTAAATACCGTCACGTTCTAATGGGCAGCTCATGCAGCGTGCGCCACCGCGACCACGACCCAGCTCGTCACCAGGAATCGGCAGGACTTTGATGCCCGCTTTGTCGTATTTCTCGTTGGTCCAGATATTGCGTTCATAGCCAATGACCACACCCGGGCGCACGGTTAACACGTTGTTGGCGTCATTCCATTGCTCACGTTCTGCTTCGAACGCATCACCGCCGGTAGTGATTAAACGGACTTGATCGATGCCCAGCGCCTGTTCAATGGCGTGCAGCAGGTTTGGCTCCTGGTGGCGTTTGATGCCGCCACGGCCATCCGGGGTTAATGTCCAGCACTGAGCGTCTTTGCGGACCACTTCCGGGTAGACGGAGAAGGTGTCGATATCGATGTGTGTCATCACTGTATCTAGGTGCATACAGGAGCGGTGTTTAGGCAGTTCAACGGCAATAACGCGAGTGGCTTGTTGATGTTTGAATAATGATTCAGCGAGGAACTCCACACCTTGCGGAGTGGTGCGCTCAGATAAACCAATTAATACCGCGCCACGACCAATAACTAATACGTCACCACCTTCTAATGTTGCGTGGTCATAATTAATATTGTCGTCACCGTAATACTTAATAAAATTGCCATCGGTAAATGTTGGATGCCAGCGGTAGATGGCCCGCAGGTTATTTGTTTCACGTTGGCGTGCGGCTTTCGCCATTGGGTTAATAGATACGCCATTATAAATCCAGCAGGAAGTATCGCGGGTGAATAAATGGTTCGGCAGCGGCTTCATAATAAAGTCGGTGACTTCATGGGTATCGACAACCATATTTTTAATATAAGTTGGAATTTCACCATAAGTCAGGCCACCACTCAGCCTGCGAGCCAATTCACGGTGTGGCATATCGGCAAGCCAGCTGCGAATATCGGAGGCAAATGCCGGGCCAAGGCGGTAGTCAGAAATCTGTGTTGCCAGCAGCCAGGCCTTGGCATCGCTAACGTCCAGGGTTTGAGTCAGAAGGTCAGTCAGTAATAAAACTTCAACCCCCTCACTACGTAATGTATTGGCAAATATATCGTGTTCTTCACCAGCACGTTCTACAGATAAAACGTCGCCAAATAATAATTCCTGGCAATTAGAGGGGGTGAGTCTTTTCAGGCTCAGATTAGGGCGGTGCAGCATTACACTGCGAAGTTGTCCAATTTCGGAACCAACATAGTGCTTATCCATGACTATTCCTTTGCATTAATCCTGAGATGAAAATATCAGTGGTAATAGTTAACTATTACCGCAAGTTAAATAGGCTTTCGAAATGTCTTCGAGGCGTATGTTAATTTCATGAGGGATATTTAATGTGAGCTTAATCACGCACTCAAGGGGCTTTTTAATTCTCTGTTAATTAATTGATAGCTGTCATGGAATTATAAATAAAGTCATTAGTAAGTCTGAATAAATACGCGAAATTATGCATATTCTATTTTATTAGTGTTAACCCAATGTTATTGAGTGACTAAAATGATGTTTTTTAATTAATTGAAATTTATGGATATTTTGAAATTTAAATATAACTATGCATAAAGCCGTATTTTTCATCCACATCATGGGAAAATAAACAAAATACTTATGACTAAACTTGCACTTACTTACCAAGCTTAAAATGTGACTGGTGGTTAGTTTTAAATAATTTTGTTTTTTAAACAGCAGATTACGAATGAGTCTGCCGGGGTCTATTTTGAGGTTATGCTTTTTTCATGCATAAAAACCTCATGGCTGATACAAAGCTGTAACATGTTTTGCGCTAAACATGCGCCAGCACAGGTTTTCTTAAAAAATTCATGGCGGCAAATGGTGAATGCTCGTATAAATACCGTAATAAAACATCGTTTCAAAAAGGTATTAATCATGATTATTGGCAACATTCATTCTTTGCAATCCTGGCTTCCGGAAGAACTGCGTCAGGCGATTGAGCATGTTAAACAGCACATCACTCCTGAAACCCCGTTGGGCAAGCATGACATCGACGGTAACCGTCTATTTATGTTGGTTTCTGAAGACTCTACGCAACCGATTGAAGAGCGCCCAGCAGAGTTTCACCAGCGCTATCTGGATATCCAGATTGTGATGCGCGGCCAGGAAGGTATGACATTTAGCTGCCTGCCTGCGGGCACGCCAGAAACTGACTGGCTGGCTGACAAGGACATCGCGTTCCTGCCAGAAGGCGAGCAGGAAAAAACCATCGTGTTAAATGAAGGGGATTTCGTGGTGTTCTATCCAGGCGAAGTTCACAAGCCGCTGTGCGCTGTTGGCAAGCCTGCGACCGTGCGTAAGGTCGTTGTGAAGATGTTGATGGCCTAAAAATAATGCCGGGTAGCGCAGTGTGCTTACCCGGCTTTAAAACTCATTAAATATCCGCAAGGGTGGCGACCATCACCGCTTTGATGGTGTGCATGCGGTTTTCAGCCTGATCAAACACAACGCTATTTGCCGATTCAAACACCTCGTCCGTCACTTCCATACCGCCATGCAGGCCATATTGTTCTGCCATCTGCTTGCCCAGCGTCGTCTGGTCATCATGGAATGCAGGTAGGCAGTGCAGGAATTTAACCTGCGGATTACCGGTTAACGCCAGCATCGTGCTATTAACTTGATAAGGGCGCAGCAGGTTAATACGCTCAGCCCATTTCTCTTTGGCTTCACCCATTGATACCCACACATCGGTATAAATGAAGTCAGCGCCTTTAACGCCTGCGGCAATATCTTCAGTGAGCGTGATTTTCCCGCCATTGTGAGCGGCCATTGCCTGGCACTCTGCCACCAGCTTTTCATCAGGCCAGCAGGCTTGTGGAGCCACAAGGCGCAGATTCAGCCCGGTAAGTGCCGCGGCTTCGAGCATGGAATTGCCCATGTTATTACGCGCATCACCCGCATAGACCAGCGTCATTTCTTTGAAAGTTTTGCCTGGCATGTGCTCCTGCATTGTCAGCAGGTCGGCCAGCAATTGCGTGGGATGGTACTCATTGGTCAACCCGTTCCACACCGGCACGCCAGCATGCTGCGCCAGTGTTTCAACGATTTCCTGACCAAACCCGCGATACTGAATACCGTCATACATACGGCCCAATACACGGGCCGTATCTTTAATTGATTCTTTATGCCCAATCTGGCTGCCGCTTGGGCCGAGATAAGTGACGCGAGCGCCCTGGTCAAATGCGGCAACTTCGAAAGAGCACCTCGTACGAGTCGAGTCTTTTTCGAAGATGAGCGCAATATTTTTTCCAGTAAGATGCTGAACTTCAATGCCTTTTTTATTATCGTTTTTTAGTTTGGCAGAGAGAGCAAGTAACTCGTGAAGCTGTGCAGGGGTGAAATCCAGTAATTTAAGAAAATGCTTTTGATAGAAATGACTCATATTTTCCTCGCATGGCACCTGCCACTTATTGAATTAAAATTCAATTTATATGTATGATTATGCATTTGCAACCCCCGGCGAATAAATCTTTATCGGGAAAGGTGGAGGCAAACTCAGCCGTGTGTGAAAATAGAAGTATCTGCCTACAAATTGAGGAAAGGGCCATGGCAAATCCAGAACTGCTCGAAGAGCAACGCGAAGAAACGCGTTTGATTATTGAAGAATTACTGGAAGACGGCAGCGATCCTGACGCGCTGTACACTATTGAGCATCACCTTTCCGCAGACGATTTCGAAACTCTTGAAAAAGCAGCTGTTGAAGCTTTCAAAATGGGTTACGAAGTTACTGACCCGGAAGAGCTGGAAGTGGAAGAGGGTGATACCGTTATCTGCTGTGACGTGCTGAGCGAAAGTGCGTTAAAAGCTGAGCTGTTGGATGAGCAAGTAGAGCAACTGCTGAACCTCGCTGAAAAATTTGGTGTGGAATATGACGGTTGGGGCACTTACTACGAAGATCCGAATGGCGAAGACGGTGAAGAAGGTGATGACGACGAAGATTTAGCCGACGAAGACGACGACGGCGTCCGCCACTAATCTCTTCTGTGCAGCGGCGATTGCCGCTGCACATCAACGAAAGATAACAACTCATTATGAACTACCCGCAACTCCTCTCCCCGGTGCTGCATTTTCTGCACTGCCCAACACCTGATGCATGGATTGAAAAGGCCCGCCAGCCTGAGCATTTGCCATTGCTGCTGACTGACCATCTGGTGTGCGAACTCAAAGCGGCACAAACGGCCATGTTCCTGATTCGTAAATATGTCGCCGATAAAAGCAGTGCGCAGTTTTTACTTGATTGGCTAAAACCCTACGAAGATTTCGCTTTCCGTGAGGGAGCCGAACCTGATTTTGTCGCGCTGCATAAAACCTTGAGCAAAAACGTCATGCCGCAAACGCAGAGTGCCTGGGGCCAGCAACTTATCGACAGCATGGTGTTGTTGATTAAAGAAGAGCTGCACCACTTTTGGCAGGTGCGCGAGATCATGCATGCCCGCAACATTGCCTACGTGAAAATGACCGCCAGCCGTTACGCCAAAGCGCTGCTGGGCCAAACGCGAACGCATGAGCCGGTAATGCTGGTGGATAAACTGATTTGCGGGGCGTATATCGAGGCGCGATCCTGTGAGCGTTTCGCCGCTCTGGCACCGCATCTGGATGATGAACTACAGAAATTCTATTTGTCGCTGCTGCGTTCGGAAGCCCGGCATTATCAGGATTATTTAGCCCTGGCAGAACAGATTGCAGGTGGGGACATCAGCGATCGTGTGCGTTTCTTGGGCGAGGTCGAAGCGGCATTAATTAACAGCCCGGATGAAGAGTTTCGTTTCCACAGCGGCTTACCTTCCTCTTAAACCGCAGGATCCTGAAGTGCCGCTGTATGTTCATCTGCCTGTGGCCTCCCTCGAATTGCTTAAGGCTTGAACAGCTTCGCGCTTATCGCTAAGGTAAGCGCGTTTTTACCTTCCTGGAAAGTATCATGATAACCATCGCCCTTATTGACGACCACCTTATCGTCCGCTCCGGCTTTGCACAGCTGTTGGGGCTGGAGCCGGATTTTCAGATTGTGGTTGAGTTCGGCTCCGGGCGCGAAGCGCTGGCTGGGCTGCCGGGGCGCGGCGTGCAGGTGTGTATTTGCGACATCTCGATGCCGGATATTTCCGGGCTGGAACTGCTCAGCCAGCTACCCAAAGGGATGGCGACGATTATGTTGTCGGTGCACGATAGCCCGGCACTGGTGGAGCAGGCTTTAAACGCTGGCGCGCGAGGCTTTCTGTCAAAACGCTGTAGCCCGGATGAGCTGATTGCCGCCGTGCATACGGTAGCGACGGGTGGCTGCTACTTGACGCCAGACATCGCCGTTAAACTGGCGGCCGGACGGCAGGATCCCCTAACCAAACGCGAGCGCCAGGTGGCGGAAAAACTGGCCCAGGGCATGGCGGTGAAAGAGATTGCCACCGAGCTTGGGTTATCGCCAAAGACGGTTCACGTGCATCGCGCCAATCTGATGGAAAAACTCGACGTCAGTAACGATGTCGGTCTGGCTCACCGCCTGTTTGACGGATGGTGATGCAACCTTTTTTCTCCCGGCTTATCTCCGTCGCCGCCAGCTTTTTTATCTTTACGGCCAGTTGGTTTTGCCTGTGGAGCATTAGCTTGCACCTGGTGGAACGGCCTGAGCTTGCCGTGCTGCTGTTTCCTTTTGGCCTGCGTTTAGGGCTGATGCTGCAATGCCCGCGTGGCTACTGGCCCGTATTGCTCGGCGCGGAGTGGTTGATGCTCGTCTGGCTGGCGCAGGAAGTCGCACTGGCGCATCTTCCGTTGTTAATGGTCGGCGGTGTGCTAACCCTTCTGCCTGTGGCGCTGATTTCCCGCTATCGCCATCAGCGTGACTGGCGCACGTTGCTGCGTCAGGGCGGGGCGCTGATTGCCGCCGCACTGTTACAGTCGTTGCCGTGGCTTGGGCAAGGGCAGGAGACCCTGAACGCGCTGTTGCTGACGTTGACCGGCGGGTTAACCCTGGCTCCAACTTGCCTCGTTATCTGGCATTACCTCACCAGTACCGTCTGGCAACCGCTGGGGCCAGGACTGGTTTCACAGCCAGTGAACTGGCGTGCCCGTCACCTTATCTGGTATCTGCTGCTGTTTGTTGTCAGCCTGTGGCTACAACTTGGGCTACCTGACGAACTTTCCCGCTTTACCCCGTTTTGCCTGGCGTTGCCGATTATCGCCCTGGCCTGGCATTACGGCTGGCAGGGCGCGCTGATCGCGACGTTGATGAACGCCATTGCGCTGATCGCCAGCCAAACCTGGCACGATCATCCGGTGGATCTACTGCTTTCGTTGCTGGCACAAAGCCTGACCGGGCTGTTGCTGGGCGCGGGTATCCAGCGCCTGCGCGAGCTTAACCAGTCCCTGCAAACTGAGCTTGCGCGCAATCGCCGCCTTGCTGAACGCCTGTTGGAAACCGAGGAGAGCGTGCGGCGCGAAGTGGCGCGCGAACTCCATGACGATATCGGCCAGACCATTACCGCGATTCGTACCCAGGCGGGGATTGTGCAGCGCCTGGCACCGGGTAACGAAGGGGTCAAGCTGGGTGGGGCGCATATCGAACAGCTCTCCCTTGGGATTTACGATTCGGTACGCCGCCTGCTGGGAAGGCTGCGCCCACGCCAGCTGGATGATTTATCCCTGGAGCAGGCGATTCGTTCGTTGATGCGTGAAATGGAACTGGAAAGCCGTGGCATCGTGAGCCACCTCGACTGGAAAATCGACGAGCCGCTACTGAGTGAAAGCCAGCGCGTTACGCTGTTCCGCGTTTGCCAGGAAGGGCTGAACAACATTGTGAAACACGCCAGTGCCAGCGCAGTAACGATCCAGGGCTGGCAGCAGGACATACGCCTGATGTTGGTGATTGAAGATGACGGCAGCGGCCTGCCTACTGACTCCGGGCAGCAAGGTTTTGGCCTGGCAGGTATGCGCGAACGGGTTACGGCGCTCGGCGGAAACCTCACTATTTCCTGTACTCACGGCACGCGCGTCAGCGTCAGTTTGCCATTGCGATATGCGTAAGGACTGACGATGTTCACTTTCCTGAAAGCCCCACCGGCGGCGACGCCAGTCAGCGATAAAGCTGAAATTGACGCACGCTATAGCTACTGGCGTCGGCATATTCTAATCACCATCTGGTTGGGCTATGCGCTGTTTTACTTTACCCGTAAAAGCTTTAATGCCGCCGCGCCAGAAATCCTCGCCAGCGGCGTGATGACACGTACCGACATCGGCCTGTTGGCTACGCTGTTTTACATAACTTATGGGTTGTCGAAATTTTTCTCCGGCATCGTCAGTGACCGCTCAAACGCCCGTTATTTTATGGGGTTGGGGCTTATCGCCACCGGTGTGGTTAACATTCTTTTTGGTTTCTCCACCTCCCTTTGGGCATTCGCGTTGCTGTGGGTGCTGAATGCCTTTTTCCAGGGTTGGGGTTCGCCGGTATGCGCCCGTTTGCTCACGGCATGGTACTCCCGTACCGAGCGCGGTGGCTGGTGGGCGGTATGGAACACCGCGCATAACGTCGGTGGGGCGCTAATCCCGATGGTGGTCGGCGCGGCGGCACTGCATTACGGCTGGCGTGCCGGGATGATGATCGCCGGTTCACTGGCTATTCTGGCCGGGTTATTTCTCTGCTGGCGTCTGCGCGATCGCCCACAAACCGTGGGCTTGCCGCCGATAGGAGACTGGCGGCACGATGAACTGGAAATCGCCCAGCAGCAGGAAGGCGCAGGTCTGACGCGCCGGGAAATCCTCTACAAGTACGTGCTGGGGAATCCCTATATCTGGCTGCTGTCACTGTGTTATGTCCTGGTTTACGTGGTGCGGGCGGCGATCAACGACTGGGGTAATCTCTATATGTCGGAGACTCTGGGCGTGGATCTGGTCACTGCGAACTCGGCGGTAACGATGTTTGAGCTCGGCGGGTTTATCGGCGCACTGGTGGCAGGCTGGGGATCGGACAAACTCTTCAATGGCAACCGTGGGCCGATGAACCTGATATTTGCCGCCGGGATTTTGCTCTCGGTAGGCTCGCTATGGCTGATGCCATTTGCCAGCTATGTGATGCAGGCGGCCTGCTTCTTCACCACAGGTTTCTTTGTGTTTGGCCCGCAGATGCTTATCGGCATGGCGGCGGCAGAGTGCTCGCATAAAGAAGCTGCGGGGGCTGCGACTGGCTTTGTTGGCCTGTTTGCTTACCTCGGCGCATCTTTGTCTGGCTGGCCGCTGGCTCGCGTGATCGATATCTGGCACTGGAACGGTTACTTCGCGGTGATTGCCATTGCGGCAGGTATTTCTGCGCTGCTGTTGCTGCCGTTCCTGAATGCCCAGTCGCCACGCGTCCGTAGCGAAGCGTGATACATCTCACCTTTTTACCTCGAATGGCGCAAAACTAAGAAATTTTCCAGGTTGTTCCTGGAAGCCATCTCAGGCCAAAGCCGCCACTGATTTTTACAATGCCTGCTATCACGCAGGTTTTTAAATCAGGAGTAACCCATGCTGGCCATATTAAATCAGGTGCGCAAGCCGACCCTGGATCTGCCGCTCGATGTGCGGCGCAAGATGTGGTTCAAACCCTTCATGCAGTCTTACCTGGTGGTCTTTATCGGCTACCTGACCATGTATCTGATCCGTAAGAACTTCAACATCGCGCAGAACGACATGATCTCTACCTACGGGTTGAGCATGACGCAGCTGGGGATGATAGGCCTGGGCTTCTCCATCACCTACGGCGTGGGTAAAACCCTGGTTTCCTACTACGCAGACGGCAAAAATACCAAACAATTCCTGCCGTTTATGCTGATCCTCTCGGCTATCTGTATGCTGGGCTTTAGCGCCAGTATGGGCACCGGTTCGGTCAGCCTGTTTTTGATGATTGCTTTCTACGCCCTGAGCGGTTTCTTCCAGAGCGCGGGTGGCTCATGCAGCTACTCCACCATCACCAAATGGACGCCGCGCCGCAAGCGCGGAACCTATCTGGGGCTGTGGAATATCTCCCATAACCTGGGCGGTGCGGGGGCCGCAGGCGTGGCGCTGATTGGCGCGAACGTTCTGTTCGACGGCCACGTTATTGGCATGTTTATCTTCCCATCCATCATTGCGCTGATTGTTGGCTTCATTGGCCTGCGTTATGGCAGCGACTCTCCTGAATCTTACGGTCTGGGCAAAGCTGAAGAATTGTTTAGCGAAGAAATCAGTGAAGAAGATAAAGAGACCGAAGACGAGTCGATGACCAAATGGCAAATCTTCGTGGAGTACGTGCTGAAGAACAAAGTTATTTGGCTGCTGTGCTTCTCCAATATCTTCCTCTACGTCGTGCGCATCGGTATTGACCAGTGGTCCACGGTTTACGCATTTCAGGAGCTGAAGCTCTCCAAAGAAGTGGCGATTCAGGGCTTTACTCTGTTTGAGGTAGGGGCATTGGTCGGCACGCTGCTGTGGGGCTGGTTGTCGGATCTGGCGAACGGTCGCCGTGCGCTGGTGGCCTGCGTTGCGCTGGCATTAATCATCGCGACTCTCGGCGTTTATCAGCACGCCAGCAACCAGTATGTCTACCTGGCATCACTGTTCGCGCTGGGCTTCCTGGTGTTTGGTCCACAATTGTTGATTGGTGTGGCGGCGGTGGGCTTCGTTCCGAAAAAAGCTATCGGTGCGGCTGACGGCATCAAAGGTACTTTCGCCTATCTGATTGGCGACAGCTTCGCTAAGTTAGGGCTTGGGATGATTGCCGACGGTACGCCAATCTTTGGTCTGACTGGCTGGGCAGGGACTTTCGCAGCGCTTGATGCCGCGGCAATTTGTTGTATCGTACTGATGGCGATGGTTGCGGTGATGGAAGAGCGCAAAATCCGCCGCGATAAGCGTATTCAACGGTTAGCGACCCAATAAAAAGTTGCAGGGTTTACTGGATTGAATAGATTCAGTAAACCCGTTTAAAACGGTTACAGAGACTTAATCATCCGCACTTCGCAATCCACATGGCCGGTGCAGCCAAGCGGCTCAGAAATATGTTCAAAGCCCAGACGCTCATACAGCGCGATGGCTTCAGTCAGAAACGCCGTGGTTTCCAGATAGCAGCGCTTAAAGTCTTTTTCGCGGGCAAAATCCATTGCCTGCAACGCCAGGCGTTTTGCCAACCCTTTGCCACGCACTACTGGCAGGAAATACATCTTCTGCAATTCACAAATGTCCGGTTCGCTGCACGTTAACGGCGCGACACCACCACCACCGACGACTTCACCATCCACTTCCACAACCCAATAGGCATGACCCGGTTGGCTGTAGACCTGATAAAGCTCATCGAGATTCGGATCTGCCACGGTATAGCCTTTATCGGCGGTTAAGCCGTATTCAGCAGAGACTTCGCGGATAACGCGCGCGATGGCCGCATTGTCCTGGGGGGTTATCCGGCGCAGTGCGATTTCAACCGGAGCAGCAAGATTCATAGCGTGGACTCATTAATGATGGGCTAAAGACAGCTCATTTTAATACCACTGTGAAACTTAACAAGCAAGTTTCTAAAATGTTCATTGATTCCCGCTTCGACATATTTAAAGATGTTAATGTGCGCTTAAACGCTAATCGACAAATTCGGCTGTATTAATAATTAAAAATAATAAGGAATAATTCCTTAAGGATAACTATGTCTGAGCAACAGGGGTGTACGGAAGTAAATTATTCAAGAAATCTAATGTTTCATGGTTTGGGGAAAGAGTATTTTCGTCTTTGTATCGTTAATTTTTTGTTAATAATAGTAACACTTGGCGTTTTTGCTCCCTGGGCTTTTGTACGTTCTAAAAAGTATTTATATAGTCATACTGAATTATCAGGATCTCGGTTTTCCTATAATGTTACAGGGAGCTCAATATTCATAAGCTGGGTGTTTGCAGGTGTTTTTTTACTTTCGCTTTATATGTCAATTTATCATCATGCATCTGCTCCCACTTGGTGCTTAGTCGCTGTGGTTATTTTATTTTTACCATGGCTTATGATGAGAAGTATTCGTTATCAAATGCAATCAACTATGCTTAATAATGTACGTTTTAATTTTAAATGTAGTGGTTTGAAAGCATGGTGGGTGGTGTTAGGCTGTCCAGCGTTATTATTTGCAGTGCTTTATTTTATTTGCCTAATCACTATGAGTGTCGTGTTCATTGTAATATCTATTAATCTTAAGAATATGATGATTATCATTGCGATATGCGTGATGTTTGGTTTTTTTGGGGTGGACTTGTACAAGGCATTACAAGTGCATTGTGGCTACGTTTGCTTTTTAACAGACTGAGCTTTGGTAAGCAAAAATTTAGTGCAGAAATTAGTATCAGAAAATGTACCAGGATTATATTTGGCGGTATTTTAGTACTGCTTCCATTCATGGTAGCAATAGTTGGATTAAACTTATCGTGGCTGATAAAAGCATTATCAATAACTATGTCGGGGTATGTAGAGTCTCCATATACACTATCTGAACTTGAATCAATTAGCTCGATGATTAAGATTTCTTATTATCTTTACTTTTTCGGTGCAGTACTGTGTTGGAGTTATATCTATGTCACACTGAGAGGTTATTATTTTAACTCTGTAGTTTTTAGTGAAAAGATTGCTTTCCGTTCCACGCTTACGGTGATAGGTTTTATTATCCAACTAGTAATAAATAGTTTACTGACAGTCTGTACTTTAGGGTTCGGCTATCCGTGGGCGCGAGTTCGCTATTGTCGCTACCTTGCGAGTAATACTTGGGTAGATGGTGATTTAGACGCATTAGATCTGCAAGACCATGACGACAAAATCGCCGCAGATATTGTGAGCCGAATTTCGTGTGGGATCGTACCAGATATCAGTTTGTAGTGACCCGTCCTAGCATAGGTTGACACTTTTATGCTTCTAAAACGCCTGATGCACTTCATCAGGCGTTTTGTATTTTAACGACAGATGCGGGCGTTGATGGTTATAGATCTTCACCGACTCATCCACCATCCTTCTCGCCTGTTCCAGATCTGCCGGCCGACTCAACAAATACTCATTTTTCAGTATCCCGTTTATCCTTTCTGCCAGCGCATTCTGGTAACAGTCGTATCCGTCCGTCATTGAGCACAGTAGTCCATGCTTTTCATGCACTGACTGATACATTCCCGAGCAGTACTGAAATCCTCGGTCTGAATGATGGATCAACGGCGTCATTGTTCGTCGTGTCTTCAACGCGTTCGTGAGCGCTTTCACGACATGCTCCGTATGCAGGCTTTCATGAACATGATGGCCCACGATCTTCCGTGAAAATGCATCCGTTACCAGACTGATATACACCGTATTCGTCTGCGTCGGGAGGTAAGTGATATCCGCGACCCATACCTGTTCAGGCTTCGATATCACGACCTTTCCAGGCCCCTCTTTCAGCAGGTTTGGATGTCTATGGAAACGGTGATGACTATTTGTTGTTTTATGGTAGGCCCTCCTGGGGCGGACCAGAAGATGAGCCAGTCTCAGGATAGTGAACAGCCTGTCTCGTCCGATATGCAGCATCGGTTCGGGGGTATTTTGCAGGATATAATGGAGTTTGCGTGTCCCCAGCCGCGGCTGCTTGAGCCTGAGTGTGGTGACCTCTCGGGTAATGCGTTGCACGCGCTCTGCTCTGCGTTTTTCACGCTCACATCCCTGATACCACGCCTGGCGGCTTATTTTCATAAATCGGCAGATTTTAACAACCGTCAGTCCGGGTGTTTGTGTTTGCGCGATAAGGCAGCTAACTGCTTTTTTGTCAGGGCGGCTCCAAATTCAGTATTCATGATTTTGACGACGGCTTCAAAAAACTGCGCTTTGCCTTCAGCTTCAGCCAGTTGCTGCTCAAGTTCTTTAATGCGTTGCTCAGGAGTGAGGGGAAGAGACGGGACCATATTATCTCCTGTCACATAGCTTCTGATGGAAGATTGCCAGTCGAGGTGACCATATTGACGTAACCATTTCAGAACGGTAGAGGCACCCTGGATACCATAGCGTCTCTGGGCCTGGCGATAGGTCATTTCACCTTTTTCGACCTGTTCAATAACTGATAATTTAAAGGATAGCGGGTAATCGCGTTGCGTGCGTTTAACGTATTGTTTCATCACATCCTCCTTAAAGCCTCTGGAAAATGTGTCAACGTTATTCAGGACGGGTCATAGTCATAAAAAAGGCCGGGAAATCTCCCGGCCTTCTCATATCAATGCACTCAATTACAGCGCAGCTATAGTTTCTTTCTGCTCAGCCAATTTCACTTTAGCTTCGCCACATGCCGCCAGACGTTCGCGTTCTTTCGCAACTACGGCTTCTGGCGCGCGCGCCACAAAACCTTCGTTAGACAGCTTGTTTTCGATGGATGTAATTTCAACATCCAGCTTCGCCATCTCTTTGTCCAGACGCGCAAGTTCAGCCGCTTTGTCGACCAGGCCTGCCATTGGAATCAGCAGCTCTGCACCTTCGATGATTTTGGTCACGGAAACCGGGCCTTTATCATCAGCAGGCAGCAGGGTGATGCTTTCCAGACGCGCCAGGTTTTGCAGGAAGGTACGGTTCGCATTGACACGACGCTCCGCTTCCGCGCTCACGTTACGCAGCAGGATTGGCAGTGGTTTGCCCGGAGAGATGTTCATCTCAGCACGAACGTTACGTACTGCGGTGATTGCCAGCTTCAGCCACTCGGTATCTGCAAACGCAGCTTCGTCGTCCTGTGCGCTGTTATACGCCGGGAACGGTTGCAGCATGATGGTATCTGCGGTGATGCCTTTGAAGGTCTTCACGCGCTGCCAGATGGTTTCAGTGATGAATGGAATGATTGGATGCGCAAGACGCAGCAAACCTTCCAGCACGTTAATCAGCGTATTACGCGTACCGCGCAGTTCCGCTTCAGTGCCACTGTTCATCACCGGTTTGGTCAGCTCCAGATACCAGTCACAGAACTGGTTCCAGGTGAATTCATACAGAATGTTGGCAGCGATATCAAAGCGATAGCTGTCCAGCGCTTCACGGTATGCTTTCACTGTGCGGTTGAATTCCGCCAGAATCCAGCGATCCGCCAGAGACAGAACCATTTCGCCGCCGTTAAAGCCGCAATCCTGGTCTTCGGTGTTCATCATCACGAAACGGCTGGCGTTCCACAGCTTGTTACAGAAGTTACGATAACCTTCCAGGCGTTTCATGTCCCAGTTGATATCGCGACCAGTAGACGCCAGAGCTGCCAGCGTAAAGCGCAGTGCATCGGTGCCGTGTGGTTCAATGCCGTTCGGGAATTGCTTCTCGGTGCGTTTACGGATTTTCTCAGCCAGTTGTGGCTGCATCATGTTACCGGTGCGCTTCTCGAGCAGGTCTTCCAGGGAAATACCGTCAACCATATCCAGTGGATCGATAACGTTACCCTTGGACTTGGACATTTTCTGCCCTTCGTCATCACGGATAAGACCGGTCATATAGACGGTTTTAAACGGAACCTGTGGCTTGCCGTCTTCATCTTTGATGAAGTGCATGGTCAGCATGATCATGCGTGCAATCCAGAAGAAGATGATGTCGAAGCCGCTAACCATCACGCTAGTTGGGTGGAAGGTGCGCAGCGCTTCGGTGTTCTCAGGCCAGCCGAGGGTGGAGAATGTCCACAGGCCAGAAGAGAACCAGGTGTCGAGAACGTCTTCGTCTTGATTCAGTGCAACGTCGCCGCCAAGGTTGTTTTCAGCGCGAACTTCCGCTTCGTTACGGCCAACATACACATTGCCTTCGGCATCGTACCAGGCTGGGATACGGTGACCCCACCACAGCTGACGAGAAATACACCAGTCCTGAATATCGCGCATCCAGGAGAAGTACATGTTTTCGTACTGCTTCGGCACGAACTGAATGTCGCCTTGCTCAACCGCTTCAACCGCGACTTTCGCCAGCGGAGCGGTGCGCACGTACCATTGGTCGGTCAGCATTGGCTCAATAACCACGCCGCCACGGTCGCCGTATGGAACGGTCAGATCGTGTGGTTTGATCTCTTCGAGCAGGCCCATTTCATCGAACGCAGCAACTACCGCTTTACGCGCCGCGAAACGCTCAAGTTTCTGGAACTGAGCGGGGATTTCATTGCTATACACATCGGCTTCTTCGCCGTTGGTATCAAACACTTCTGCGCTCTCACGGATATCACCGTCAAAGGTCAGAATGTTGATCATTGGCAGCGCATGACGGCGGCCAACTTCGTAGTCGTTAAAGTCGTGAGCAGGCGTGATTTTCACGCAGCCGGTGCCTTTTTCCATATCAGCGTGTTCATCGCCAACGATTGGAATGCGGCGGTTAACCAGCGGCAGCACGAGGAATTTGCCGATCAGATCTTTGTAACGTGGATCTTCCGGGTTCACTGCTACGCCAGTATCGCCGAGCACGGTTTCTGGACGCGTGGTAGCAACAACCAGGTAATCTTTGCCATCAGCGGTTTTCGCGCCGTCAGCCAGCGGATAACGCAGATGCCACATAGAACCTTTGGACTCGCGGTTTTCAACTTCCAGATCGGAAATCGCAGTGCGCAGTTTCGGGTCCCAGTTAACCAGGCGTTTGCCACGATAAATCAGATCTTCTTTATACAGGCGCACGAACACTTCTTTCACCGCGTTGGACAGGCCTTCATCCATGGTGAAGCGCTCGCGCTCCCAGTCTACGGAGTTGCCGAGACGACGCATCTGACGGGTGATGGTGCCACCAGACTCTGCCTTCCACTGCCAGATTTTCTCGATAAAGGCGTCGCGGCCGTAGTCGTGACGTGTTTTCCCTTCTTCGGCGGCAATTTTGCGCTCAACGACCATCTGGGTCGCGATACCGGCGTGGTCAGTCCCCGCCTGCCACAGAGTATTTTTACCCTGCATGCGCTGGTAACGAATCATGGTGTCCATGATCGTTTGCTGGAAGGCGTGACCCATATGCAAGCTGCCGGTAACGTTCGGCGGCGGGATCATGATGCAGAAGCTTTCCTGGCTGGTGTCGCCATTTGGCTTAAAGTAGCCCTGCTGTTCCCAGTGCTCGTAAAGCGGCTGTTCGATATCTTGCGGGTTATATGTCTTTTCCATTGTCTGCTATGTCGTTCCCGGCGGGGTATGAGTCGCCGTAGTCAAGTGGAAACCAGCAACGCGATACGCCTTATAGCGATCACGGGCCAGTTGTTTTTGAGTGTCTTCGTAAGGTACGAAGTCTATCACTTCATGGAAAGCGGTGGCAAAATCTGCGAACTGTGGCAACAGGCTAATCAGCACATCGCGGGGTGAACTACCACGCCGTTGTGGCCAGGCCAATTCTACCGGAGCGCCATAACGTGGCCCCTCACCGGCAAGATTATGCGGTACAAACGCGTGCGCGTCGCGCTGCCAAAGTGCTTCATCCAGACGGATAGCTTGTTGTTCATCAACACAAGCAATCAGCAGGCGTTTTCCTGCACGAAAGCTTTCTGCCGCCAGTTCACACACCAACGCTTCAACGGCACTCAACTCATCGGATGGCGTGTCGTTGTCGAGCAGGTAGAACGTCGCGTTTTTCATTAAGCCAGCTTTTTCTTGTGAATGGTGTTTCACTCTAACCCTCTCTTGGGTGAGGGCTAGAGTGAGGGCGTTAAATTACTCTTCGCCGTTAAACCCAGAACGGTTCAACAGGAATTGTGATAACAGCGCAACAGGGCGTCCGGTTGCGCCTTTGGCTTTACCTGAACGCCATGCAGTACCTGCGATATCCAGGTGCGCCCAGTTGTACTTACGGGTAAAGCGCGACAGGAAGCAGGCTGCGGTAATTGCGCCACCTGGGCGGCCACCAATGTTTGCCATATCAGCAAAGTTGGAGTCGAGTTGATCCTGATACTCATCAGCAATCGGCAGACGCCACGCGCGGTCACCGGCTTGTTCAGATGCGCCGATAAGCTCGTGTGCCAGTGGGTTGTGGTTAGACATCAAACCGGTGATGTGATGGCCCAGGGCAATCACACACGCGCCGGTCAGCGTCGCCACATCAATTACCACATCAGGCTCGAAGCGTTCAACATAGGTCAGCACATCACACAGCACCAGACGGCCTTCGGCATCGGTGTTCAACACTTCAACCGTTTGGCCTGACATGGTGGTCAGCACATCGCCCGGGCGATAAGCACGGCCACCAGGCATGTTTTCACAGCCCGCCAGTACGCCAATCACGTTAATCGGCAGGTTCAGCTCTGCAACCATACGCATTACGCCGTATACGGATGCAGCACCGCACATATCGTACTTCATCTCATCCATGCCTTCGGCAGGTTTGATAGAAATACCGCCGGAGTCAAACGTCAGGCCTTTACCGACCAGCACGATTGGGCGCACATCAGGATCGGTGCTGCCTTTGTATTCAATAACCGACATCAGCGATTCGTTCTGGGAACCATCACCCACCGCGAGGTAGGAGTGCATGCCCAGTTCTTTCATCTGCTGTTCGCCAATCACGCGAGTGACGACATTTTTGCTATATGAGTCAGCCAGCTGACGCGCCTGGGAAGCCAGGTAAGCCGCGTTACAGATGTTTGGTGGCATGTTGCCAAGATCTTTTGCCGCTTTAATACCGGCTGCAATAGCCAGACCGTGCTGAATGGCGCGCTCACCGCTGGTCAGTTCACGGCGGGTTGGCACGTTAAACACCATTTTACGCAGCGGGCGGCGTGGCTCGCTTTTGTTGGTTTTTAACTGGTCGAAGCTATACAAAGACTCTTTTGCCGTTTCTACTGCCTGGCGTACTTTCCAGTATGTGTTGCGGCCTTTGACGTGCAGTTCGGTCAGGAAGCAGACAGCTTCCATTGAACCGGTATCGTTCAGAGTATTAATCGTTTTCTGGATAACTTGCTTATACTGACGTTCATCCAGTTCACGCTCTTTGCCACACCCAATCAACAGAATGCGCTCTGAGAGGACGTTTGGAACGTGGTGGAGCAACAAAGTTTGACCGGGTTTCCCCTCGAGCTCACCACGGCGCAAAAGTGCGCTGATGTAGCCATCGCTGATTTTATCGAGTTGTTCGGCGACCGGGGACAGGCGACGCGGTTCAAAGACTCCCACAACGATGCAGGCACTACGCTGTTTCTCGGGACTACCGCTTTTTACACTGAACTCCATGCACTACGCTCCTGAATCTTAAAGACAACGGCGGTGGCTACAGCTAGAATTGCAAGCTTTCGTAACTCATCTCCGCGGTTGCGATGACTTCGTGTTAATCTTACGAGTATGTTTTTTACGGTTTCGGCAACGTCATTTAAATCACCCTGCGCCAGTATTATGCCGGGCTTTTTAATCTTAGCGATGTTTTCGACGACTCAAGAGAATAAATGACGTATAAGCGATGAAACAAGCGATTTTCCTGCAAAAAGACTCGTTTTCACAGGCGTATTTAATGTGATTATCATAAGATATCTGGTTCGGGAGACGCTCAAAAGCCAACTTGCGATCCTCTTCATCCTGCTACTGATCTTCTTTTGTCAGAAGCTGGTCAGGATTCTCGGGGCGGCGGTTGACGGCGATATTCCGACAAACCTCGTACTTTCTTTGTTAGGACTTGGTGTGCCTGAAATGGCGCAGCTCATCCTTCCACTTAGCCTTTTCCTTGCGCTGCTCATGACGCTAGGCCGACTGTATACCGAAAGTGAAATCACGGTAATGCATGCCTGCGGTTTGAGTAAAGCGGTGCTGATCAAAGCTGCAATGATCCTCGCACTCTTTACCGGTGCAATTGCAACAGTCAACGTAATGTGGCTTGGGCCGTGGTCTTCTCGTCATCAGGACGAAGTATTGGCTGAGGCCAAAGCTAACCCTGGTATGGCTGCACTTGCTCAAGGGCAATTCCAGCAAGCGACCGACGGCAACTCAGTTTTGTTCATTGAAAGCGTTGACGGCTCAAGTTTTAAAGACGTTTTCCTGGCTCAGTTGCGCCCGAAAGGTAATGCACGTCCATCGGTAGTGGTTGCGGATTCCGGCCATTTATCCCAACGCCCAGACGGTTCGCAGGTTGTGACGCTCAATACCGGTACGCGTTTCGAAGGTACGGCATTACTGCGCGATTTTCGTATTACTGACTTCCAGGATTATCAGGCGGTTGTAGGGCACCAGACGGTGGCGCTTGACCCTGAAGATTCCAGTCAGATGTACATGAAAGCCCTGTGGACTAACGATTCGCCAAATGCTCGCGCTGAACTGCATTGGCGTCTGACACTCATCATGGCCGTTGTCATTATGGCGTTGATGGTGGTGCCATTAAGCGTGGTTAACCCACGGCAGGGGCGCGTGCTTTCAATGCTTCCGGCTATGTTGTTGTATCTGATTTTCTTCCTGCTTCAGACCTCGTTGAAATCGAATGCGGCGAAGGGGAAAATCGATCCGATGATCTGGATATGGTTGGTTAATCTGGTCTATTTTGCCATCGCGATTGTCCTCAATGTGTGGGATACGGTGCCGATGCGCCGGCTACGTGCAAGCTTTAGCAAAACACGAGGAGCGGCATAAATGTTTGGTGTTCTCGACCGTTATATCGGTAAAACCATCTTTACCACCATCATGATGACACTCTTCATGCTGGTGTCGCTGTCGGGCATTATTAAGTTTGTCGACCAGTTGAAAAAGGCCGGGCAGGGTAGCTATTCAGCAATGGGCGCAGGTGTATATACCGTCCTTAGCATTCCAAAAGATATCCAGATCTTCTTCCCGATGGCAGCACTGCTTGGTGCTCTACTTGGGTTGGGGATGCTGGCGCAACGTAGTGAACTGGTGGTGATGCAAGCTTCTGGTTTTACGCGTATGCAAATCGCGCTGTCAGTGATGAAAACGGCTATTCCGTTGGTGTTACTGACCATGGCGATTGGTGAATGGGTTGCTCCGCAAGGCGAGCAAATGGCGCGTAACTACCGTGCACAGCAGATGTATGGCGGTTCTTTGCTGACAACTCAGCAAGGCTTGTGGGCTAAAGATGGCCACAGTTTTGTCTATATCGAGCGCGTGAAAGGCGATAACGATTTGGCGGGCGTGAGTATTTATAGTTTTAACAAAGAGCGTCGCCTGCAATCTGTTCGTTATGCGGCATCGGCCCAGTACGATGTGGAACATAAGGTATGGCGTTTGTCACAGGTTGATGAGTCAAATCTGACAAATGAGAAGCAAATTACCGGTGCCCAAACCGTTAGCGGTGAGTGGAAAACCAACCTGACCCCAGACAAACTGGGTGTGGTGGCGCTGGACCCGGACGCACTTTCTATCAGCGGCCTGCACAATTATGTGAAGTATCTGAAATCCAGTGGCCAGGATGCCGGGCGTTACCAGCTCAACATGTGGAGCAAAATCTTTGCGCCGCTCTCCGTTGCGGTAATGATGCTGATGGCTCTGTCATTCATCTTTGGCCCGCTGCGTAGCGTGCCAATGGGTGTGCGGGTTGTCACTGGTATCAGCTTTGGTTTCGTCTTCTACGTGCTTGACCAAATCTTTGGCCCGCTAAGCCTCGTGTATAGCATCCCACCGATTTTGGGTGCGTTGTTACCCAGTGCGACGTTCTTCCTTATCAGTCTTTGGATGATGATGAAGCGCTCGGGCTAATACCCGTCATACTTCGAGTTGCAGGGGTGTTGGCTGCGCTCGCAAATCCCAGTCACTTACTTATGTAAGCTCCTGGGAGTTTGCTCTCTTGCCGCCTACCTGCACCTCGAATTATTTTGGGTATTGACCTGATTGACTAAAATGGCCTTTCTCGTAAAAGCGAAGGACTAAAGTGTAGAAATTACCGTTTACGCCCACCCATAATACTGCCTAAAACTCCGCGAATAATTTGGTTAGTTACCTGGCGTGCCGCACTCTTCGCCATGGTTTGCACTACGCCATCTTTCTTGCCGCCACGCGGCCCTGTGGTGCCAAACAGAATATCTTTCAGCCCGCCGAGAATACCGCTATCAACCGCTACAGCTTCACCTTTAGCAGGTGGTGCATTTTGTTGCTCACCAGCCGTCTGAACGCCCTTTTGCAAACGCTCATACGCCGATTCTCTGTCGACAGTTTCATCGTATTTGCCGTACAGCGGTGAGTGGTTAAGTAACCCGTTGCGTTCATCGTCAGTGACTGGTCCCATACGTGAACACGGGGCGATAACCATGGCTCGCTCAACCACTGTTGGGCTGCCTTTTTCATCCAGCAATGAGATAAGTGCCTCGCCGGTTCCTAACTCCTGAATCGCTTTTTCGGTATCGAATTTTGGATTTGCGCGCATGGTTTGTGCGGCGGTTTTTACGGCTTTTTGGTCTTTAGGCGTAAAAGCACGCAGTGCATGTTGAATGCGGTTACCGAGCTGGCCGAGCACGGTGTCTGGAATATCAGATGGGTTTTGGGAAACAAAATAGACCCCAACGCCTTTGGAACGAATCAGGCGAATTACCTGCT
Organism: Buttiauxella sp. AC038; assembly: GCF_979253565.1. Classification (NCBI taxonomy): domain Bacteria; kingdom Pseudomonadati; phylum Pseudomonadota; class Gammaproteobacteria; order Enterobacterales; family Enterobacteriaceae; genus Buttiauxella; species Buttiauxella sp. AC038. The sequence goes on from NZ_CEEDCQ010000001.1 coordinate 602,245, forward strand.
CGATTTTGTCCAACAATACCTGTGGGGCATCGTTAAACAACAGATGCGCTTCGTCGAAGAAGAACACCAGTTTGGGTTTTTCCAGGTCGCCCGCTTCAGGTAATTGCTCATAGATTTCCGAAAGCATCCACAACAGGCTGGCGGCGTAAAGTTTGGGCATCTGATAGAGCTTTTCGGCTGATAGAATATTGATAATTCCTTTACCATTAGCATCAGTGCGCATCCAGTCTTTGATATCCAGCATCGGTTCGCCAAAGAAATATTCAGCTCCCTGTTGCTCAAGCTGCAACAGCCCACGCTGAATGGCACCCACAGATGCACTGCTGATATTGCCATATTGGTTCTGGAACGATTTTGCGTTATCGCCGATGTACTGTGTTGCTGCCCGTAGGTCTTTAAAATCGAGCAGTAATAAACCCTGATCGTCAGCAATGCGGAAGATGATTTGCAGTACGCCGGACTGGACTTCATTGAGGTTGAGCAGACGTGAAAGTAGCAATGGGCCAAGATCGGACACCGTTGCTCGCACCGGGTGGCCTTTTTCGCCAAAAATATCCCACAAGACAACTGGATTGCTATGAGGTGACCAGTCAGTCACGCCAATTTTGGCAAGCCTTGCGAGCAGCTTTTCGGATTCAGCACCCTCTTGCGCAATACCCGTGAGGTCGCCTTTTACATCAGCCATAAATACTGGCACACCGATTTCTGAAAATGACTCGGCCAGTTTTTGCAGCGTCACGGTTTTACCAGTGCCCGTAGCCCCGGTTATTAACCCGTGACGGTTTGCCATACTGGGCAACAGATGCAGTTCTTGTTCGGTGGTTCTGGCAATCAGGAGCGGCGCAGTCATGGTGATTTTCCTGTGGCAACATTTCCATAAGCATAGCAAGTGGATAGGGAACGTCATCACGCAAAAATCCTGGTTTGCGGCATCTCTCGCAGCAAAGGCTATGCTTTGCATATGTATTACTTATTGTTGGGAAACTATGTCCAGATTCTTCTTTAATGACCGCCAGCAAATGGTCAACGATGCCATCGAAGGCGTCATCATCAGCTCTCGTTTTCATAACCTGGCCCGGTTAGATACCGATCCCGCTATTCGCGTGGTGGTACGTAAAGACTGGAACAAAAGCAAAGTAGCGATTATTTCTGGCGGTGGTTCGGGCCATGAACCAGCGCATGCAGGCTTTGTTGGTAAGGGGATGCTCACCGCTGCGGTATGTGGCGACCTGTTCGCATCACCGAGCGTGGATGCGGTATTAAACGCCATTGTGGCCGTTACCGGCGACCGTGGTTGCCTGCTTATCGTCAAAAACTATACCGGTGACCGCCTGAATTTCGGGCTGGCAGCCGAGAAAGCTAAAAAGCACGGCCTGAGAGTGGAGATGGTTATTGTTGGTGATGATATTTCTCTGCCCGATAACAAGCAGCCGCGTGGAATTGCCGGGACGGTACTGGTACACAAAATTGCGGGCTTTGCCGCAGAGCAGGGGAAATCACTGAGTGATGTTCGAGACATCGCGCAAAGTGCCTGCGACAGCATTGCCAGCATCGGTGTCGCCATGCAAACCTGCAATCTGCCCGATCAAAACGAGGAAGAAGGGCGCATCAAAGGCGGCCATGTTGAGTTAGGGCTGGGTATCCACGGTGAACCTGGTGCAAGCACTGTTGCCAGCCAGAACAGTCAGCAAACGGTGGCGACGCTGGTAAAACATTTGCGTAAAAAGACCGGTACAGACACAAGGCTTGCGGTGCTAGTCAACAACCTGGGCGGAGTGTCATCGCTGGAGATGGCTATTCTGACCAAAGAGCTTGCGCATTCAGAATTAAAAGAACAAATCGACTATTTGATTGGCCCGGCGCCGTTGGTTACCGCGCTTGATATGAAAGGTTTTTCGCTCTCAACCATTGTGCTTAATGACCAATTTATTAAAGCGTTACAGGCAGATGTAGAAACGGCGGGCTGGCAAACCATGGTGAAGCTTCACACAATGCCGATGCAAAAACACAGCATTATCCGTAAGGGGATGCAGGTAAAATCATCGGAAAATGCCACGGTGAAAGCACTGGTCGCCAGTATCACAAAGACGCTTATCGAGCAGGAAAAAGTGTTGAATGCCCTGGATGCTAAAGTTGGGGATGGCGACACCGGCTCGACATTTGCACAGGGTGCGCGGGATATCGCGCAGCTTAACGATGACGGAAAGCTGCCATTAAATGATTCGGCCGTTTTGCTGGAGTTGATTGGTGAACGGCTTGCCACTGTGATGGGCGGCTCAAGCGGTGTATTGATGTCCATTTTCTTCACGGCTGCCGGGCAAAAGGTGGCTAAAAAGCAGCCGATTGCCGATGCGCTGTTGTTTGGTCTTGAACAGATGAAACGCTACGGCGGTGCCGATCTTGGCGATCGGACGTTGATAGACGCATTACAACCAGCGCTTGAAGCCTTGAAAGATAGCGATTTGAACGCTGCAGTGAAGGCTGCACAAGATGGTGCAGAGGCAACGGTGCAGATGCAAAAGGCGAATGCCGGGCGCTCGTCATATGTGAACAGCGATAACCTGAAAGGGGTGAAAGATCCTGGGGCTGTGGCGATTGCTGCGGTCTTTGCCGGGTTGAAGTAATGGCATCGTGATTGTGTCGGATGTCGCTGGCGCTAATCCGACCTACAATTGCATGATTTGGCAGGAAGATGTTGCTCAAGCCTGCCCGTTCAATGCCATCTGCGTTAACCAAAGCCGCGTATCAAACTCCAGTTGGTGATATTGCGGCTCCATATGGCAGCACAGTGAATAGAATGCTTTGTTGTGGTCTTTCTCTTTCAGGTGAGCCAGCTCGTGAACCACAATCATGCGCAAAAAGGCTTCTGGCCCATTCTTAAATACCGTCGCGACACGAATCTCCGCTTTGGCTTTTAGCTTGTTTCCCTGAACGCGTGACACTGCCGTGTGTAAGCCCAGTGCATTATTTAGCACGTGAATCTTGCTGTCATAAGCCACTTTATTCACCGGTGGCGCATTGCGCAGATACTGGTTTTTCAGATCTTGCGTCCACGCATACAACGCTTTATCGGTGGTGATGTTATGCGTATCCGGATACCGTTTTTGCAGCACCTCGCCCAGACGTTGTTCCGCAATTAATGTTCTGACCTGTGCGAGCAAATGCTCGGGATAGCCTTGAAGGTAGGTTAAATTGCTCATTAGATCTCGCTCGCTCGACGTCTTTCAAAAGGCAGTTGCGCAGTTTGAGGAAAAAAAGGGTATACTCACGCCCCCATTCGGGGATTACGCCGAAATTTTACCATCCAGGAGGGCCGATGAGCCAATTAGACGACGGTTTCCGTTCACTGACACTAAAACGTTTTCCAGAAACGGATGACGTTAACCCACTACAGGCGTGGGAAGCTGCCGATGATTATCTTTTGCAGCAACTGGACGAAATCGAAATCAGTGGCCCGGTCCTGATTTTTAACGACACTTTCGGGGCCCTGTCTTGCGTGCTGGCTGAACACAAGCCATACAGCATCAGTGACTCGTATCTTAGCGAACTGGCTATCCGTGAGAACTTGCGTGAGAACGGCATCGTTGAATCCAACGTAACGTTCCTTGATAGCACCGTTAAATACCCGGAAGCGCCAGCCGTGGTTCTGATTAAGATCCCTAAAACGCTGGCACTGCTTGAGCAACAGCTTCGTGCTTTGCGCCATGTTGTGACCCCTGAAACACGTATTATCGCGGGTGCAAAAACGCGTGATATTCACAACTCAACCATCGAGTTGTTTGAAAAGATCCTTGGGCCAACCACCACAACACTTGCGTGGAAAAAAGCGCGTCTGATCAACACGACGTTCAATGCTCCGGCAATTAAAGAAGTACCCGAAACGCTGAACTGGAAACTGGAAGGCACGCCGTGGACGATTCATAACCACGCTAACGTCTTTTCCCGTACCGGTCTGGATATTGGCGCGCGCTTCTTTATCGAAAATCTACCGACAGGCCTTGAAGGTGAAATTGTTGATTTAGGTTGTGGTAACGGCGTGGTCGGTTTGCACTTGCTTGAGCAAAACCCGGAAGCGAACGTGGTATTTGTTGATGAATCACCGATGGCCGTTGCTTCAAGCCGCCTGAACGTTGAAACCAACATGCCAGAAAACCTGGATCGTTGTGAGTTTATGATCAACAACGCATTGTCCGGTGTTGAGCCATACCGCTTTAACACTATTCTGTGCAACCCACCGTTCCATCAGCAGCATGCGCTGACCGATCAGGTTGCGTGGGAAATGTTCCACCACGCCCGTCGTTGCCTGCAAAATGGCGGCGAGCTGTACATCGTTGCTAACCGCCATCTGGATTACTACCATAAACTGAAGAAGATCTTCGGTAACTGTGACACCGTTGCTACGAACAAGAAATTCGTCGTATTAAAAGCCGTGAAACTAGGCCGTCTTCGCTAAATTTCCAGTGCTAAACGGGTGCCCTGCGCGATTGCGCGCCGGGCATCCAGCTCCATCGCCACATCCGCACCACCAATCAAATGCATTGTTTTCCCCAGTTCACGCAACGGTTGCGCCAGTTCACGGCGTGAGTCTTGCCCGGCACAAATAATCACGTTATCGACCGCCAGCGTTTGTGGCTCTCCACCGACTGTAATATGTAGCCCTTCATCGTCAATGCGTTCATAAGTCACACCCGCCACCATTTTCACACCGCGAGCTAACAGTGTTGTGCGATGGATCCAGCCCGTTGTTTTGCCCAATCCTTCGCCTGGCTTACTGGTTTTGCGCTGTAGCATCACAATCTGGCGTGGGCTTTTATGCAGATGCACACCTTCCGGGCGCAAGCCCCCCGCATGTTGCAGGCTAGTGTCGATGCCCCATTCCACGCAAAACTCGGCGATATTCTGGCTGGTGGACTCCCCTTCCTGGCTTAAATACATCGCGGTATCAAAACCAATTCCGCCAGCACCGATGATTGCCACGCGGTCACCCACTGGCGCTTTCTCACGCAGTACATCGATATAATTGAGCACTTTAGGATGCATGATCTCGTCGATAAGCGGCAAGCGTGGCTCGATGCCGCAGGCGAGAATAATCTCGTCGAACTCTTTAAGCAGCGGGGCGGTGACGTACTGATTCAGGCGTACTTCAACGCCCGTAATCCCTAGCATGCGGCGGTAGTAGCGCAGTGTTTCGTAAAATTCCTCTTTGCCGGGGATCTGCTTGGCAATATTAAACTGCCCACCGATTTCCGAAGCGGCATCGAATAATGTCACTTTGTGGCCACGCGCTGCGGCGTTGATCGCAAAAGCTAATCCTGCGGGGCCTGCCCCCACTACCGCCAGGTTTTTATGCACTGTGGCCGGGACGATGGGCATTTTGGTTTCATGACAGGCACGCGGGTTTACCAGGCAAGAAGTGACTTTACCGAGGAAAATCTGGTCCAGACACGCCTGATTACAGCCGATGCAGATATTGATCTCATCTTCACGCCCTTGCTCGGCTTTAGACACAAACTCAGCATCGGCGAGGAATGGCCGCGCCATTGACACCATATCGGCATCACCTTCGGCAAGGATCTTTTCGGCAGTTTGCGGATCGTTAATGCGGTTGGTGGTGACTAAAGGGATCGAAACCTGTCCTTTTAATTTGCGTGTTACCCAGCTGAATGCACCGCGCGGCACCGGTGTTGCGATGGTTGGAATACGCGCTTCATGCCAGCCAATGCCAGTGTTAATCAACGTGGCACCGGCTTTTTCAATCGCTTTTGCAAGTTCAACGGCTTCTTCAAACGTGCCGCCGCCATCGACCAAATCCAGCATCGACAGGCGATAAATGATAATAAAATTCGCTCCCACTTTCTCACGCACCGCGCGTACCACTTCTACCGCAAAACGCATGCGTCGGGTGTAATCGCCACCCCATTCATCATCGCGCTGGTTGGTCCTTGCCGCCAGAAACTGGTTAATTAGGTAGCCTTCAGACCCCATGATTTCCACGCCGTCATATCCGGCTTGTTGCGCGAGATGTGCGCACTGAGCAAACTCTTCAATCAACGTAAGGATTTCATCATGGGTTAATGCATGAGGCTTAAAGCGGTTAATCGGAGCCTGAATAGCGGAAGGGGCGACCGGGTTTGGCTGGTAGCTGTAGCGCCCGGTGTGCAGGATTTGCAGGGCAATCTTCCCACCTTCACGGTGCACGGCGTCGGCCACGATGCGGTGGTGGGCAAGCTGGCTTTCATCATTGAGTACCGCGCCGCTTTCTACACCGACACCCGAAGGGGAAGGGGCAACGCCGCCAGTCACAATCAATGCCACACCGTGACGCGCACGCTCGGCATAAAAAGCGGCTAAACGCTCGGCGCCATTCGGATGTTCTTCAAGTCCGGTATGCATCGAACCCATCAGCACACGGTTTTTAAGCTGGGTGAAACCCAGATCTAGCGGGGCAAGCAGCGACGGATAGCTCATATTCTCTTCCTGAAAGGTCATTATTATTATGTGGTCGGATGAGTTAGTAATTTAGCGGGATGTAGCGTAAATGTGGAAAAGTTGTCTGATGATTGTGACGTGATTCAAAGAACGATGAAGTTTTTCCTCTCCAGCAACGCGGCCTTCCGATTGCTCTCAGTTATGAATTTACGTTTACGTATGCATAAATTTCGTTAAAAAACTGAGGGTAATATATATATATCTATTTTCATATTCTCATGATGAATATATCATCGCTCTGTTTTAATTTTTATTTATTCGAATGTGATAAAGCTACGGTTCTGGCACTTAATATTTTGAAGTGAAAAATAAAAGTTGCTATTTTGTTTTTTGTTGTAATTAAAGCTAGAGCTGCGATTTATTTTATTCTCTATATATTAGTATGCTCTTATCTATTCACGAGGATTATATAAATTATTCATTTATAAGGATGTATGATGCGTATAAAAATAAAGTTTTTAGCATTATTTACGAGTGCGGTAATATCCAGTGGAGCTATGGCTTCAAACAATGAACGTGCGTTAGAACAACGTCTTGACCTGTTAGAACAAAGGCTTATAGCAGCTGAAAAACGTGCGTCCACGGCAGAATCAGAAATTCAAAAAATAAAATCTACCCCAGCACCCGTCACTGCTCCTGTTACTGTTGTCAGTGAGCAATCTGTTAATAGTAAAACCGATAATCAATCACCAAAATTACAATTAACGGGGTACGGAGATCTAAAAATTTATGGCGACGTGGAATTTAATATGGATGCCGCCAGCCGCAGTAATGGTCTGACATCTATGCGTCGTAGTGCCAATATTAACTGGGCAGATGGTAATAACGAACGCTGGGATATTAATGGTCGTTTACTGCTTGGGTTTGATGGTTATCGCCGAATGGATGACGGCAAATTTGCGGGTTTCACTGCACAACCATTGGCAGACTTAACCGGGCATATGAATCTTGATGATGCAGCGTTCTTCTTTGGCCAGGAAAATGACTGGAAAATTAAGATCGGGCGTTTCGAAGCCTACGATATGTTCCCGCTTAACCAGGATACCTTTGTCGAGTACTCGGGCAATACTGCAAATGATCTTTACGGTGATGGCTACGGCTATATCTACATGATGAAAGAAGGGCGTGGGCGTAGCGATTCTGGCGGTAGCTTCCTGATGAGCAAAACAATAGATAATTGGTATTTTGAGTTGAATACCTTGCTGGAAGACGGCACCTCGCTCTACCAGGACAAGGAATATCATGGTAACGAATTGACTAAAGATAAGAATGTGGCTTATCTGCGTCCGGTGATCTCTTGGTCGCAAGATGCATTCTCGGTTGCTGCCGCGATGGAAGCCCAAGTGGTGGATAACGCTTACGGTTACAAAGATGCCAACGGTAAAATAGTAGATCAATCCAGCCGTACTGGTTACGGCTTGACCATGACGTGGAATGGACTGAAAAACGATCCGGATAACGGCATCGTTGCTAACTTCAATACGGCCTACCTCGACGCCGCCGATGAAACCGATTTCACCGCAGGTGTCAACGCATTGTGGCAGCGCTTCGAGCTAGGTTATATCTACGCGCATAACGACATTGATAAGTTTGATGTTAACTCAGCGATGGGTACCTGTGACGACGATTGCTGGATAACCAATGCCGGCACTTACGATATCCACACCATCCACTCTTCCTATCAATTCCCGAACGTGATGGGTATGAAGAACTTTAATATTTATCTCGGGACTTATGTGTCGTGGGTTAGCGCTGATCATGACGGCAGTGATGGCGACGACAACACGCGCTACGGTGGACGTGTGAGATTTAAATATTATTTCTAATGTGAGTTAGAAGCGCCCTCACCCTAACCCCGGACCGTTCAGCCCTCAGGGAGAGGGCCTGGTTGAGGGCGCATCACCAGGCCTGGGGCCTTCCACATAGAAGTGGTTAAACCGCTATCCACCAGTGTAAGCTGGTCAGCATACACCTTCGTCCATTTGCGTTTCATCTCGTCATACAGCTGACGGTGCGCTCGATTTGGCGTGAATTCGCGTTGCCATTGCACAAGGCGCTCACCCGCCTCAGCAAGGTCGTTAAACAACCCAGCACCTACGCCTGCGGCAATAGCACAACCGAGTGCTGTCGCCTCCTTAACGACTGGCACACGCACTGGTAACCCTGTTACATCACTCAGGATCTGGCTCCACAACGCGCCTTTAGAACCACCGCCTGCAAATACCAATGATTCAAACTGGATGCCGGAAAAACCGGAAATCTGCTCAAGATTGCACGCTGAAACAATCGCAGCATTCTCTTCTAACGCGCGGAATAGTGTCGCTTTATTGCATTTTTCGGGGTCGATTGAGAGGTTAATAAACGACGGTGCTGCGTGATACCACTGTTTGAAATGCATGGCGTCGGAGAAAATCGGCATCACGCCGTGAGAGCCCGCAGGAACTCGCGCAGCCATATCTTCGAGCAGGGCGTAAGTGTCCACGCCAAGCCTTTCTGCCAGCAGTTTTTCTTCGGCGCAGAAAGCATCCCGGAACCAACGCATCGTCAGGCCGGTGAAGAAGCTGATGGATTCCGCCTGCACCATGTTGCCGATGACATGCGGGTTAATGCGGATATTCATCTCCGGATCGGTTTTGATAGCAGGCAGGTTCACTACCTGCTGCCAGAATGTCCCACCCAATACTGCCGCCTGCCCGGCGCGGACAACGCCAAGCCCGACACAACCTAGCTGCACATCGCCACCACCCATAACCACCGGGGTGCCAGCCAGTAAACCACTGTGCTGCGACGCTTCTTGTGTTACACCACCAAGTACCGTACCGGTTTCTTTAACTGGCGAGAGAATATCTGCTCGCAATCCAGCCATATCCATCAGTGACGGTTGCCAGTCACGGGTCGCCAGATCAAGCATTCCTGTTGTACCTGCATTAGAAGGATCAACCGCCAGCTCGCCGCTGAGTTTCGCTGCCAGCCAGTCGCTGATCATGGTCACGGTCGCGGCCTGGCGATAAATATCCGGACGATGATGCGCAAGCCACAACAGGCGCGGCATAGCGCTTAGCGCCAGCGTTTGGCCAGAAACATGATAAACCTCGGATTCAAACTGGAAATCATGGATTTCTTGAAGTTCGCTGACTTCACGGCTGGCGCGGGCATCAACGTTGGCACATGCCCAGATAGGATCGCCGTTATGATCGTAGAGCACGATCCCTTCGCGCATCGAACAGCAGGAAACGGCGCTGATAGCACCCGGTGGAAGATGTGCTTTTTGGAGAGTTTCACGGATGCACTGGCAGGCAAGCTGCCAGTTGGTTGAGAGATCAAACTCCATCGATCCGGGGACATCGGTGATGCTTAAATGTTTCCATTCAGCCTGGCCGACGGCAATCTGGTGGCCTGAAGTATCAAAGATGACGGCGCGAATACTGCCCGTCCCGGCGTCTAATGCCAACAAGTAACTCATTGATTATCCCCGCAACCTAAGGCGCGAGGTTAATCAGCCAAAGCTAACACTGCCCGCGCAGTCTCTTCTTCCGTCACCAGGCCGTTTATTCGCAGGCCTCGAAGTGCGGCATAAATAGCGTCCGCTTTGTCCACGCCTCCCGCGACACCCACAATGGTTGGGAGATGCGCCAGGTCGTCGAGCGTTACGCCAAGCAGTTCGCGGTGAATTTCCAGAGCTTCCACCAGTTCGCCATCCGCTTGCAGGAAATAGCCAAGAATATCGCCCACAGCACCTTTGCGGGCGTACATCAGTTGTTCTCCCTCGCTGATATAACCGGAACGTAAAATGGTCGCATCACGCTTCTGATTGATAGCGCCGATACCCACCACTGCGACATCCGCGGCCGTGGCGGCGAGAATGACATCCCGCACGCTCGACTCCATGCGTAAAATCTCTGCCACTTGTGGCGATGAAACCCGCAGTGGTGCCGGGATCATGCTAACGCTACATGCTGCATCCAATTGTCCGATGCCAGTCATGTACGGCCCAACACCGCCGGAAAGCGTCACCAGACGAATCTGTTGCGAGCTGATAAAACCACTCAAATGTTGGAGGCAATTCATCGTTGCCTCACCAAATCCCACCGCCAACAACTGCCCTGGTTCCAGAATCCCCATCAGTGATTGCGCTGCGCCAATGCCTAATCGCGTGTTCATCGGCGGGGTGTTATGCGCGGGAAGTACACGCGCAATTTTGAGGCCGAATCGCTGCTGCAACTGGGTTTCCAGTGCCAGGCATCCTTCAAAACGCGAGTTAATCTGTACGCGAATCACCCCAGATTGACGCCCTTTCTCCAGTAAGCGTGAAATCTTTAACCGTGGCAGCCCAAGTCGCTCACCAATATCATTCTGCGTCAGGCCGTCGTGGTAGTAAGACCAGGCCACGCGTGCCAATAGCTCTTCTTCGGCCATGGGGAGCGCTGCTAGTTTCCCTTCTTCTGCTGCTCGTTTATCGCTCATAAGTGAACTCTTATTAAAATTTAGATCATATGTTCGAAGGTGCGGGTAAGAAAATGTGAAGCGCACGGCAAAAAGATCATTTTCAGATGCAAATGGTTTAGCTGATCTATTTAAAAATTTTGTGATCTCTGCCCTGTTGTAAAAATTACCCGGCGTCTACGCTTTTGAACATTATTAATTCAATTTCTCTTTTGTTCAATTGTGGAGTGACGATGCCCAACCCCACCGCAATGCTTGAAGCACGCCAGATAAGCAAACAGTTTTCTGGTGTGAGCGTGCTCAAAGCTATTGATTTTGCTCTGTATGCAGGGCAGGTGCACGCATTGCTGGGCGGTAATGGGGCAGGGAAATCCACACTGATGAAGATTTTTGCCGGGGTGGAAACCCCCGATAGCGGTGAACTGAAGGTACAAGGCAAAGCATTTGGGCGGCTCAAACCAGGGCAGGCGCACGAGTTAGGCATTTACCTTGTGCCGCAGGAACCGATGCTGTTTCCAAATCTGACGGTGCGCGAGAACATCCTTTTTCGGCTGCCGCGGCAAAACGATATGGAAAAGCGCCTGCAACAGAAAATGCGGCAGCTTGAATGTCAGATCCCTCTTAGCGCTACAGCCAGTACGCTGGAAGTTGCCGATCAACAGATGGTGGAGATCCTGCGTGGTTTAATGCGTGAGGCGAAGATCCTGATCCTGGACGAGCCTACCGCGTCTCTCACACCGGGTGAAACCGATCGCTTGTTCCGCCAGATCCGCGCGTTGCAAAATCTGGGCGTCGGAATCATTTTTATCTCCCACAAGCTGCCCGAAATTCGCCAGATCGCCAGCCATATCTCAGTGATGCGTGACGGTGCCGTAGTGTTACAAGGTGAAACTGCGCAGCTACTTGATGAGCAGTTGATCAACGCCATGACCCCTGGCGATAAGCAGCACAAACTCAGTGATACGCAAAAACTATGGCTGGCGCTGCCGGGAAACCGCCGCACCGAAGCGCAGGATTTCCCGGTACTGCGCGTACAGGAGCTGACCGGTGAAGGATTTATCGATCTCAGTTTTGAACTGTACGCAGGTGAGATCGTAGGCCTGGCCGGGCTGGTGGGATCCGGGCGTACTGAACTGGCAGAAACGCTTTATGGTCTACGGCCGGTGCGCGGTGGGCACATTTATTTAGAAAATCGTGAAATTAGCGGCGATCGCACCAAATCACGGCTCGATCGTGGGCTGATTTATTTGCCAGAGGATCGACAGGTTTCCGGGCTATTTCTTGATGCGCCGATCCGCTGGAACACAGTGGTGCTTAACGAGCCGGGCCTGTGGCAACAAAGCAGGCGGGAGTCCGCGATAGTGGAACGTTACCACCGGGCGCTTGGGATCAAACTCAACGATGCCGGGCAGACGGTGCGCACGTTATCTGGTGGTAATCAGCAAAAAGTCCTGCTGGCGCGATGTCTTGAAGCCAATCCATTGTTGCTCATCATTGATGAGCCAACGCGCGGTGTGGATGTGGCGGCGCGAGCGGATATCTATCAACTGATCAAAAGTGTGGCGGCGCAAAATGTTGCAGTGCTGATGATCTCATCCGATCTTGATGAGTTCAGCGGGCTTGCGGATCGCGTGCTGGTGATGCACCAGGGCGCCATGAATGGTGAGTTACGTAAGCCAGCAATCACTGTGGATCGCATGATGAGTATGGCGTTTGGCGGAGGTAAAGCATGAAAACATTGCTGCGCAACCGTGAACTCAGCGCGCTGCTGGCGATAGTTGCCCTATTTGGCGTGTTGGTCGCACTTAATCACAACTACTTCAGCTTGCAAACGCTAAGCATGATATTCACCAGCGCTCAGATCCTGATCCTACTGGCGGTAGGAGCTTCGATGGTGATGCTGACGCGCAATATCGACGTTTCGGTGGGATCGACCGTTGGACTGTGTGCAATTGCTGTCGGTGTGGCGCTTAACAGCGGCTTCAGCTTGCCGGTGTCGATGCTTTTTGCCTTGTTGATTGGCGCGGTGGCGGGTTTTTTTAATGGGATTTTAGTCGTCTGGTTGCGCATTCCCGCGATTGTCGCAACGCTTGGTACGCTCGGGCTTTATCGCGGCGGTATGTTGTTATGGACAGGAGGCAAATGGATTGAAGGACTGCCCCCTAATCTGAAATCGCTCTCCGAACCTGTCGCTTTGGGGATTTCCCCGCTTGGTTTCACGGTTCTTGCTTTAGTGGCTATCGCTGCCTGGGTATTTGCACGAACCGCTTTCGGGCGTGATTTTTACGCTGTGGGCGACAACCTGGCCGCTGCTCGTCAGCTTGGTGTTTCGGTAAACCGCACTCGTCTTATGGCATTCACTTTCAATGGCATGCTGGCTGCCATCGCTGGGATTATTTTCGCTTCGCAAATTGGCTTTGTACCTAATCAAACCGGCAGCGGGCTGGAGATGAAAGCTATCGCAGCTTGTGTGTTGGGCGGTATTTCTCTGCTTGGCGGTACAGGAACCGTCATTGGCGCATTTCTCGGTGCATTTTTCCTGACGCAGATCGACACCGTTCTGGTGCTCTTCAAACTCCCTGCCTGGTGGAATGACTTTATTGCAGGTCTGGTTTTACTCGGGGTGCTAGTGCTGGATGGGCGATTACGCCAGGCACTGGCGCGCCATCAGCGGGCGCAGAAATACAGCCGTTTTGTACCGCCATTACCGGGTGCGAAAAATGTGCGGCCTTTTCCTCGTAAGAAAAAGGATGTGGCGTAGATGAAGCTAAAACTCAACTGGGAAGTGGCGCTGCTTCTTATTCTGGTGGCTGAAATCTTGCTGTTTGGCGCAATTAATCCCCGCATGTTAGACATCAATATGCTGCTGTTTAGCACCAGCGATTTTATCTGCATCGGGATAGTGGCGTTGCCGCTGACGCTTGTGATCATCAGCGGTGGCATTGATATATCGTTGGGTTCAACCATTGGCCTGTGCGCTATTGCGCTGGGGGTGATGTTGCAGGCAGGTTTGCCAATATCTTTAGCCATAATTTTGACCCTGGCAGTCGGCCTGCTGTGCGGATTGTTTAATGCGGCATTGATTCACTACGCCGGCATCAGCCCGCTGGTTATTACACTCGGCACGCTTTATCTGTTCGGCGGCGCGGCGTTGTTGCTTTCCGGTATGGCAGGTGCGACGGGTTATGAAGGTATTGGTGGCTTCCCGGATGCGTTTACCAACTTCGCCAACCTCACTCTTTTCGGCCTGCCTATTCCGCTGGTGATGTTTGCCGTTATCACGCTGATTTTCTGGCTACTGACCCACCGCGCGCGCTTTGGCCGCCATATTTTTCTGATTGGCCAAAACCCTCGTGCGGCGCGTTATGCGGCACTGCCGGTGAACGGCTCACTGTATGGGGTCTACGGCATGGTGGGATTGGCGTCGGCTATTGCGGCGATTGTGCTGGTTTCGTATTTCGGCTCGGCGCGTTCTGATTTAGGGCGCGATTTGTTGATGCCTGCTTTAACGGCGGCTGTGTTGGGTGGCGCGAATATTTATGGCGGCTCCGGTTCGATTTTGGGAACAGCACTGGCGGCTCTGTTGGTGGGGTATTTGCAACAAGGTTTACAGATGGCTGGCGTGCCTAATCAAGTATCGAGTGCGTTGTCCGGTGCGCTGTTGATTGTGGTGGTCATTGGTCGTTCGGTGAGTTTGCACCGCGAATATCTACAAGCGGCGTGGCGTCGTTTGCGCGGTAACAGAAAACTAACGGGAGTGTGATTATGAAGCAGACAACAAAACGCGTCCTGCAACTCAGTGCATGGGCATTAGCCTTTGGTGTGGTTAGTGTGCAAGCCGCCGACAGGATTGCCTTTATTCCAAAACTGGTTGGCGTGGGCTTCTTTACCAGCGGCGGTAATGGCGCGATGCAGGCGGGCAAAGATCTCGGTGTTCCGGTGACTTACGACGGGCCAACTGAACCAAGCGTCTCCGGCCAGGTGCAGCTTATCAACAACTTCGTCAATCAGGGTTATAACGCGATTATTGTCTCGGCAGTTTCGCCAGATGGGCTGTGCCCGGCGCTTAAACGCGCCATGCAGCGCGGGGTAAAAGTGCTGACATGGGATTCTGATACTAAACCCGAATGTCGCAGTATTTACATCAACCAGGGAACGCCGCAACAGCTCGGTGGCATGCTGGTGGATATGGCGGCCAAACAAGTTACTAAATCTGCTGCTAAAGTTGCATTCTTCTACTCGAGCCCAACGGTGACGGATCAAAATCAGTGGGTAAAAGAGGCGAAAGCGAAGATTGCCAAAGATCATCCGCAGTGGGAAATCGTTACCACCCAGTTTGGCTATAACGACGCGACTAAATCTCTGCAAACCGCTGAAGGGATCTTAAAAGCGTACCCGGATCTGGATGCGATCATTGCACCCGATGCTAACGCATTACCTGCTGCCGCACAGGCCTCTGAAAACCTGAAACGCACCAATGTTGCGATTGTCGGTTTCAGCACACCAAACGTCATGCGCCCATATGTTGAACGTGGAACGGTGAAAGCCTTTGGCCTATGGGACGTGGTTCAGCAGGGTGAAATTGCGGTTAACGTCGCAAATACCATGCTGAAAAAGGGCGATCTTAATGTTGGTGACACTGTTGATGTGGCGAAAATTGGCAGCCTGAAAGTCGAGCCTAATAGCGTACAGGGCTACCAGTATCAAGCGAAAGGTAACGGCATTGTGCTGCTGCCAGAACGCGTGGTGTTTACCAAAGACAATATCGGCAAATACGATTTCTGAGGGTGGGAAAATGGCAGATCTTGACGATATCCGCGAGGGCAAAGATTACGGTATTGGCCGCCCTCAGGAGAACAAAGCGTTTTACCTGAAGGGGAGTGGGGCACTGGATTGGGGGATGCAGTCGCGGCTGGCGCGTATTTTCAATCCTGACTCTGGGCGTACCGTGATGTTGGCATTTGACCACGGTTATTTCCAGGGGCCCACTACCGGTCTTGAACGCATTGATTTATCTATCGCACCTCTATTCCCGGAAACCGATGTGCTGATGTGTACACGCGGAATACTGCGCAGCGTTGTGCCGCCTGCTACCAACAAACCGGTGGTATTACGCGCTTCTGGCGGGAATTCGATTCTCAGTGAACTGTCGCGTGAAAGTGTGGCTGTGACTATGGAGGATGCGTTGCGCCTCAATGCCTGCGCGGTGGCGGCGCAGATTTATATCGGCAGTGAATACGAACATCAGTCGATCAACAACATCATCAAGCTGGTGGATGAAGGTACACGCTATGGCATTCCAACGCTCGCTGTAACCGGTGTGGGTAAGGAGATGGCGCGTGATGCTCGCTATTTCTCGCTCGCCAGTCGAATCGCTGCAGAAATTGGTGCGCAGTTTGTGAAAACCTATTTTGTCGAAGAGGGTTTCGAGAAGGTTGCTGCCAGTTGTCCGGTGCCGATCGTTATCGCCGGAGGCAAGAAGCTTCCAGAACAAGAGGCGCTGGAGATGTGTTTCCTGGCTATCGATCAGGGTGCATCCGGCGTGGATATGGGACGTAATATTTTCCAGTCAGACGCGCCACTTGCCATGCTAAAAGCGGTGAAAAAGGTGGTTCATGAAAATGCCACCGCCCGTGAGGCGTATCAGTTCTGGCTCGATGAGAAGCATCTGGGAGGCAAAGCATGAATGTGACGCTGGTAGAGATTAATATCAAACCGGAACGGGTCGATGAGTTTATGGACGTGTTCCGCGCCAACCACGAAGGGTCAATCAAGGAGCCGGGGAATCTGCGTTTTGATGTGTTGCAGGACCCTGATGTGGCGACGAGGTTCTTTATTTATGAGGCTTACCAGGACGATGAAGCCGTGCTGGCGCATAAGCAAACGCCGCATTATCTGACCTGCGTTGAGAGGCTCGATGAGATGATGTCAGAACCGCGTAAGAAGAGGAGTTTTGTGGGGTTATTGCCAGCTTAGTATTAGCACCCTAACCCTCTCCTTCAGGAAGTGGGTTAGGGTGAGGATGGTTTTAAACCTTAGCGAATAAACTCTGCAAACTTATGAGCATTTTGTTTCAAATACTCAGGGAAATCCCCACTTGGTAAATCAACCACTTGCAGGTTTCTTTCTCGAGCCCAAATATCCAACCCGTTCTCAATTGCATTCTTTATATGTTCTTGATTGTTAAGCTCAGGGGTGTCGTATTCCGTGTGCGAAATAGTCGACATTTTTTCTGAGATACGTTCAGCCGTCATGATCCAAGAGAAATGCCAGCCGGCGTTATGCACAATATTGTTTCTTAATTTAAACCAGCGCCACTTCAACCAGTTTTTGCGAATTTTTGAGCGTTTTACATTACGCAACGTTTCTGGCTCGCCATTAAAGAATGTACGCAGATTTTTATAACTGGTCATTCTCGGTAACGTGCACTGGCGGGGCGTGCCATCGCTATTAAATACCTGCAAATTAAACTGATAATTATAGAAATTCTGGTAGAGCGTGGAGCAAAGGTAGTTTGGCTTATACTCTGCAAGCGCGGCTGGGCGAATAATTTCATCGACATCAGACACGATGATGATGTCTTGCTCCTTCGCTGCCGTCAGCCCGTTCATTATGGCGTTCCGCGTTCTGGCCTCATTCGTCCAACTGTCTGCATCCGGCTTTTCATCAAAGACAACATAGATAATCTTGTCCTTAAATTGCGCGAATTTGTTGATATCAAAATTCAGCTCGACTGGCTGCCCAGTAAAGGAGTGTGTCGATTCAACAATGACAAACTTATCAACATAGTCATTGAGTGTATTGAGTCGAATATCGAGCAACATATCTTCGTCATAGTAGAGGAAGCAGTCGTAGATCATAGGGCGGAGACCAGATTTTAAATATTGAAAAGATCAGCGAGTATAGAGCGTTCAGAGGGGTAAAAAAATAAGTTTGCTTATAATATCCCCCGGCATTATAGCTCCGGGGGATCATTCGATCACAGGGCTAACTCAGTTTTGTTGCTGTTGGCATAAAGCAATTTCAATGCCTTCCTCGCACAGCCCAACACATGTTCACACTGCTCAATCGTGATAGTCAGTGGAGGCTCAATACGAATGGTTTTCGAATTGTTGAGCGTTCCGGCGACCAGTACCTGCTGGCGGAACATTTCACTGGCAAAGTTATAGCCAATTTCGTTGTCGCTAAACTCGATGGCAATCAACAAACCTTGCCCACGTGCATCAACCACCAGTTCCGGAAACTCACGTTTCAGGGCCTGGAAGCCATCCACCAACAGTTGTCCTTTCTGTTGTGCTTGTGCCGGTAGATTCTGCTCAAGCAGAACATGAATGGTTGCAAGTGCCGCCGCGCAGGCTAGCGGATTGCCGCCAAATGTTGTGGTGTGTAGGAAAGGATTATCAAACAGCACAGAGAATACTTCTTCTGTCGCAACGGTGGCACCAATCGGCATTACGCCACCGCCTAGTGCTTTGGCGAGGCATAAAATATCAGGCTGTACGTTCTCATGTTCGCAGGCGAACATTTTGCCCGTACGTCCCATACCGGTTTGCACTTCATCAAAAATGAGTAGTGCGCCAAATTCGTCACATAATTTACGAACCGCCGGTAAATATCCTGCTGGTGGGATAATCACACCGCCTTCTCCCTGAATAGGTTCAAGGATTACAGCTGCAACTTCATCACCGGTTTTACGGCACTCACTGAGCATGGTACGCATCGCGTCTATATTGCCGAACGGAACATGCCTGAAGCCTGGAAGTAACGGCATAAACGGTTTACGGAAAGCCGATTTTGCTGTTGCTGACAACGCCCCGAGAGATTTGCCATGAAACGCGCCGCTGGCGGCGATAAAGGTAAATTTCCCGCGTGGAGATTGATAGGCCTTGGCGAGTTTAATCGCGGCTTCAACCGATTCTGTACCGCTGTTGCTAAAGAAGCTGTATTTCAGTTTACCCGGAGTGAGGGTCGCAAGCGTTTTGGCGAGCATCGCCCGTAAGGGGTCGAGCAGCTCCTGACTGTGCAGGGGTTGTTTTTCGAGCTGATGCTGTACGGCGGATACCACTGTTGGATTACGGTGCCCCACGTTAAAAATGCCGAACCCACCCAGACAATCTAAATATTCCTTACCCTGGGTGTCGACAAGCGTATTTAAACTACTCGCTTGCCACTCTACGGCTCCGTAATCCCCGCCGGCGGTCACTGATTTGCGATACTCAAGAAAACCCGGATTCACATGCTGTTGGAAGTTTTCGATAACCTCGCGATTTAACGCCTTCATTTCCTCATGAGTTAATGACTTCTTTTCGATGATGTTGAGAGCGTGCGCTGTGCAGGCAAGAGCCGAAGCGCTAGTAGGTAACCTGTTCAAAATGTGCTCCTGGGAATGACGTATCACGCGATACACAAAATAAGTATTGCAGGGAATACGCCACTTCGCTTCCCATAAGTGAAATCAGGATAAACGATCTGACGAAATTCAAGTTGCGCAATAAATAGTCACAAAGAATCACATTCCGTGGATAAAAATGCTGACATAAAGCGGCTTTGTTCTTCGTTATCCGGTTTTTGTGCACCGTAACCGTGCGTCATGCTGCTTTAGAGTGCATTGCACTGCAAAGTTAACTTTTTTATTTCTCTCATTGCAAAGAAGTCAGTGTAATTTCATTTTTTTTGAAACTAATAAGAACTCAGTAAATTACAGAAGGAATGCTTGTAAGTTTAATGATTATTGCAGTTATAATTCGCGCGGGAAATTTCTCACCATTGAACGTTATCTTTTGTGGTGGTTATTTAATCAATATGACGTGAGTGTGGTTTGAAAATGATTATCAATGACCTTGATTACTCCTTGTCTGAATTAAATATTGCGATGAAGGAACATTATGACTGGGCTGGAAAATTCCTGCGCTTGAGTCTATTGGATGGCGAGGTCGACAGCGATATCCTCGACCCAATGTCACACCAGCGTTGCCGGTTTAGCCGCTGGCTGTCGCTACGTCTGAATGGCAGTGCTCTGGATAAAGAGATGGTCATGGCCATCAATACAAATCATATCCTTATGCATGATGTTGCCCGCGAGTTAATGCAGTCTATTATTCAAAAAAATGTCACAGACTCATTGCTAGAAAAATACCAACAGGCGCAGCACGAATTTATTCATAGCCTTGATCGTTACAAAGAACATCTATTTTCCTACCGTAATTTGCATGATGCATTAACTGGCTTGCCACTACGCCACTTGTTATATCAAGAATTTACATTTTTCCGTGAACAGTGCCAACGTACCTGCCGTAATCTTTATTTGTTAATTATGGATATTGACCATTTTAAAACAATTAACGACACCTGGGGGCATAATGCAGGGGATGATGTATTACGCAGCGTGGCCTTGACGTTAAAAGATGCCACACGCAGAACTGAGCGTATTTATCGTTTTGGTGGCGAAGAATTCATTATCTTGTTGGATGCAAGAAATGACGAGGACGCGCAGAAAGCTGCAATGCGTATTCGCGAACATTTACAGCAACATCAAATCACCGTGGGTGACGAGCAGATTAGTGTAACGGCCACTGGTGGGCTGACAAACGTCTCGCATACAGATTCATTACATGAGGCGATTAGTCGTGCTGATAAGGCAATGTACTGCGGTAAAAATAGCGGGCGCAATCGCTGCATTATGTCTACTGCAGCAGAAGAGATGATTGCGCTCGACTAGTGGTTATGCAGCGTCCATACGGTGCTCGCCTCGCACCAGAGCGGCGCGGTCAAACTCATGTGTAATGACCCCGCCTGCCATATAAGCCGCACGGTCCGACATATGCGCAATCACATCTGCGTCATGGCTAACGAGTAGATAGGTCATGCCAAACTGTTGTTTGAGACGGTTTAACAGATTGAGAATTTCTGCCTGTACCGACATATCGAGTGCTGAAGTGGGTTCATCAAGCAGCAGAATCTTAGGCCGCAACAGCAGTGCTCGGGCAATGGCTACGCGTTGGCGCTGCCCGCCGGAAAGCTGGTGCGGATAGCGCTTCATTGCATCGGTTGGTAGCCCTACCTGAAGTAGTGCCTCTTCCACACGATCGGCTATTTGCACTTCCCCATGAATCGTTAGTGGCTCAGCCAGCGTGCGGTAAATGCTGTGATTTGGATGCAAGGAGGCATACGGGTCCTGGAATACCATTTGCACGTTACGGCGCAAATCACCCTGAAAACGCACACCGGGTTTGATTAACCCATCCAGCAGTTTTACTCCACCTTGCCACTCGCGTTGTAAACCCGCAAGGACGCGCAAAATAGTAGATTTCCCGCACCCTGACGCGCCAATTAAACTGAATGTTTCCCCTGAATTAATGGCGAAACTGGCATCGCGAACGGCAGTTTTTAGCTGGCCTTTTGCGGCAAACTGCACGCACAAATTATTGACCTCAACGAGCGCCATTATTTTCTCCCTGCAGATTCTGGCTGCGGTCTAAAGTCGGTAGCATCATGCCGTAAGTTGCGGCGTTAGGGCGGCATGTCCAGAGTGTGCGGGTATAAGGATGTGTTGCTGCGGCAAGCTGACTGGCAGCCATCTCATCCACTTTTTGTCCCTGATACATCACCAGTACACGCTGGCAATGCTGGGCAACAAGCGGGAGATCGTGGCTAATTAGTAACATTGCCATCTGGCGCTGCTCGCATTGCTCCACCAGCAGTTCCAGAATCTGGTTGCGCAGACGAGCATCCAGCGCAGAAGTAGGTTCGTCGGCGATCAACACTTTTGGATTGTTGACCAGAGCGATTGCTATCATCACGCGTTGCCCCATGCCGCCGGAGAGTTCCGCCGGGTAGCGTGACAGCACATTTTCCTGTAACCCAACAGCGTTGATCACTTCTCGGATCCGCTCACGGCGCTGTGAACCAGATAGCTTTTGATGCAAGCGCAGTGCTTCATCAATTTGCTGTGCAACGCTTTTCACCGGATTGAGTGCGTAGCGTGGGTCTTGTAAAACCATCGCGATATCATTGCCACGCAGGCGTTGCCAGTCACGGTTACGCATACTGAGCAGATCGTTATCCAACACTTTGAGCTGAGTTGCGCTTACCTTGCCTGGCCTACGCACCAGACCCATTAACGCTCTGGCGGTCATCGATTTACCGGAGCCGGATTCGCCTACCAGTGCCAGCCGTTCGTTACCTAGCGTGAATGAGAGGTTATTTACGACCCGAGCGCCTGGGTAATCAATGTTTAATCCACTGACTTCAATACGATTCTCAGTCATTTCCAGGCTCCAGCACGTCGCGTAATCCATCACCCAGTAAGTTAAATGCCAGGCTGCTAATCAAGATGGCGGTACCTGGGATGGCTGCAATCCACCACTGATCGAAAATAACCTGCATACCGTCAGCGATCATCGAACCCCATTCTGCCATTGGCGGTCTGGCTCCCAGGCCTAAGAAACCTAACCCGGCTGCGGCTAGAATAATCCCAGCTAAGTCTAGCGCCAGGCGCACAATCGCCGAAGGTAAACACAGCGGCAGAATGTGACCTGCTAAAAGGCGCGTTCCACGAATTCCCATCATTTCTGCGGCGGCGAGATAGTCGCTATGGCGCAGGCGCTGAATTTCGCTGCGCGCCTGACGCGCATAGGCAGGCCAAGTGGTGAGTGCCAGCGCCAGAGCGCCATTCACAAGGCCTGGGCCAAGCATTGCCACAAAAGCAAAGGCCAGAATCAGGCGTGGCATCGACATAACGACATCGGTAAAACGCATTAACATACGCTCCAGCCAACCGCCGTAATAGCCCGAAAGAATACCGATCAGCATCCCAACGGGGAGCGTTATCACTGTGACCAGCAACACCAGCCCAAGAGCAGGGCGTGAGCCATAAATCAGACGTGAGAGTAGGTCGCGGCCATAGCTATCGGTACCCAACCAGTGCTGAGCATTGGGCGCTTGCAGACGTGCAGCGGCATCCTGCCAGTTCGGATCGAACGGTGCGAGTAGCGGAGCGAAGATGGCAATCAGCACTAGCAGGGTAATGATGATTAACCCGCACAGTGCCGCCGGTGAGCGCAATGTGCGGCGTAAAAAGAGATAAGACGGCATTAGCGCACCCTCGGATCGGTGACACGCACCAGCACGTCAGTCAGATTGTTGATAATGACAAACGACACGCCAATCAACAGCGTGCCGCCCATAATCGCTGTGGTGTCGCCAGCAAATAGAGCGGTGGTGAGATAGCGCCCAATACCCGGCCAGGAGAAGACCGTTTCAGTCAGTACCGCACCTTCAAGCATGCCGGTGTACGCCAGCGCAATAACCGTAAACAATGTGCCGCGAATATTGGGCAGCACATGGCGCACCAGAATCGCCATCTCCCCGGCGCCTTTGGCGCGCGCAAGCGTGATGTACTCTTTGTTCATTTCGCTCAGACAAGCGGTACGTGTGAGGCGGGTAATACTTGCCAGCGAATAATAGGCGAGTAGTAACACGGGTAATGTAAGGTGATTGATAGCATTCAGGAAGGCATCACGATCGCCGGATAGCCAGGTATCAACCAACACAAAGCCTGTTTTTGCTTCCACACTGTACTGATAAATATCGTCCAGACGCCCCGGCCCAGCACTCCATTGAAGCCGCGCATAGAAAAACGCCAGCATCAGCAGACCCAACCAGAAGATAGGGACTGAATTGCCAAGCAGTGTGAACGTGCGCACCGCTAAATCCCATGGTGAGCCGGCAAATCGAGCACAAAGCACACCAAAAATAACGCCCATAACGCTGCCAATAATCAGCGCGAGGGTGGCAAGCTCAAGTGTTGCCGGGAAGGCGGCGAGTAAATCGTGTAACACCGGCTGCCCAGTGGCGCTGGCGGTGCCCAAATCGCCATGAGCAAGACTGGTCAGGTAATGCCAGAACTGAACGGGAAGGGGCTGGTCCAGACCAAGCTGGTGGCGCACCTGATCGTATGTGGCCTGGCTTGCATGATCGCCAACGATTTGCAGTACGCGGTCGACAGGCGAAAGCGCCGACAGGGCAAAAGTGATAAGCAGTAAGCCGATAATCGTTAGTGCCAGGGTAAACAGCCCCTGGAGCAGCGTCAACAACGAGCGGCTTAAGCGACTCGATGCTGAAAGGGTGGAGATGTCCGACATGTGGAACTCTTCTTAAACATATTTCGCGGATTGTCTCCTTCCCCTAAGAGGAAGAAGACAAAGCAGTTATTTGCTTACTCGATCGTAATACACCATATCCGCATTCAAACCCTGCTGGTAGCCCTTCACATTCTCACGCACAACGATCTGAGTTTTACCCTGATCCACAAATACGTACGGCGAATTGTGCTGAACTTCTTCCTGTATTTTTTTATACAGATCCAGGCGTTTAGCCGGGTCAGCTTCCGCAACTGCGGCCAGAGTCTGCTTGCTTAACTCCGGAATCTGCCAGCCGTTTAAGCCTGCAACGGTACTTGTTTTGCCATCGTTATAAGCAAAGGCACTGGCGTTGGAGTGGGCGTCAAAGTAATCCGGGATCCACAAGCGGATCGCGGCCTGGTGTTGTTTGGCACGAACGCGGGCATAAACCTGGCTCGCCTGCGGCTGGCAGAAGATCAACCTTCACGCCGCCCTGAGCAAAGCTTGCCTGCATAGACTGCGCGATGGTGATAAACGGTGGTTTATTTTCTACATCCAGCGTGAAGTGGGCGTCTTTGATGCCTGCTTTAGCGAGGATCTCTTTCGCTTTTGCCGGGTCAAATTTGAATGGGTTGTTGTCCAGTGCGCCTGCAAAACCTACTGGCAGGAAGCTCTGGTGGATAAAGTACTGGCCTTTTAACAGATCTTTGGTGATGCCCTGGTAATCCACCAGATAACGAGAGGCTTCCCAGAGGGCAGGGTTTTTCAACAGTGGGTTTGCATCGTTACCCGCGTTGAACACCATATAGTTCTGCTCGGCAGAAGGGATGCTCAGCACTTTCACGCCCGGTTTACCTTCCAGCGCGCTGGTCTGATCCGCACCCAGGTCACGGGCAATATCGGCGTCACCTTGCTGAATCAGCAGGCGGCGAGCTGCCGGGTCTGGAACGTTTTTAATGATGATGTTTTTAACTTTAGGTGCGTCACCCGGTGAGGTTGGGTTGGCGTCTAACACAATCGCCTGATGCGGCTGGTAAACTCGCATCTTGAATGGGCCGCTGCCAGCCGAGTGCATTTTCAACCATTCGTTACCGAAATCGCCCGCTTTCGCGTTAGGGCTAACGGCTTTTTCATCCACGATAGAGGCAATCGGCGTGGAGAGAATATTCAGCGCCACCGCCGGGCTAACGTCAGCCGTCCAGTGTAGTTCCAGCGTGTGGTCATCGACCTTTTTCAACTGGCTGGCGATGTTGTCTGGTTGCCAGCCAAGGACGTTAAGAATAAATGCCGGGGATTTATTGAGCGTAACCGCACGGGTATAAGAGAAGATAACGTCTTCCGGGCGCAGCGGGTTACCCGATGAGAATTTGGCATCCGGGCGCAGCTTAATGGTCAGTTTTTTGTTAGCCGCATCGCCCTGCCAGCTTTCAGCCAGCACCGCGACTAATTTGGCCGGGTCTTCACGGTCGGCCTGCACCAGGCGCTGGTAAAGGCTCGGCACCGTTTGAATGCTCGACAGCTCATTCGCTTCGGCAGGATCAAGGCTGACGATATCGTCCAGTCCCTGGGCAACAATTAAAGTATTTGGCGGTGTTGCGGCAAAGCTGCTCGCGGAGATGGCAGCCAGCAGCAGTAATGGCATTATTTTTCTTTGCATGTGACACCCTTATACCCTTCATAATTCAAGTTGTTGATGCGTTGGCTACGCACCTTCACCCCAGTCACATAGTTATCTATGCTCCTGGGATTCACGCGCTTGCCGCCTTCCTACAACTCGAATTATTTTGGGTATATATCAATTTTGTTTGAGCAGGTTACGTTAGGTGAGTTATGAATATTCGCAAAGTCCAAAAAATACTTTGCTTATAAATTTTAGACATAACCAATTCCTTCCAGGAATGAAGGTTAAAGCCAGAAATGAAAACGCCGGGCATTGGCCCGGCGTTTTTGATGCTGCTAAAAATTACTCGTTAATGCGCGGGTGTTGATCCACCAGATTGGTACGCTTCGCCTGTAATTCTTCAATCTCACGGTCGATATCTTCGATTTTTTGCTCGATGTTATCGTGGTGTTCCTGAACAATTTCACGTGCTTCGGCAATATCAGAAGCCGCTGGTGTGGCACCTTTCAGCGGCTTATTGGCGGTCTCTTTCATGGTCAGGCCGGTAATCAAACCGATAGCCGCAACCACCATCAGATAATAAGCTGGCATCATCAGGTTTTCGGTAGTTTCCACTAACCATGCTGCAAGCGTTGGCGTAATACCGGCTACCAGTACCGAAATATTAAAGGCACTTGCCAGCGCACTATAACGAATATGCGTTGGGAACATGGCAGGCAGCGTGGATGCCATAACCCCGGTGTAGGAGTTTAGAATTACCGCCAGAATCAGCAGCCCGGCAAATATCAGCCCCAGCACATTACTGTTAATCAGAATAAAAGCAGGGATTGCCAGCAACAATAATGCGATGCTGCCGCCTACGATAAATGGACGACGGCCAAAACGGTCGCTCAGCAGGCCGATTACCGGCTGCACAAACAGCATCCCAATCATAATAGCGATAATAATCAGTACGCCATGTTCCTCGGAATAGTGCAGGTTGTGGGAGAGATAGCTTGGCATATACGTGAGCAACATGTAGTAGGTCACGTTGGTTGAAATAACGATACCGACACAGGTCAGCAGGCTGCGCCAGTGCTTAGTGGCTATCTCTTTGAAAGAAACTTTTGGGCCATCAGTCAGACCTTCTTTATCGCCTTGTTCAAGCTTTTCGATGTGCTGCTGGAACGCAGGTGTCTCTTCAAGCGCATGACGCAGATACAGGCCGATAATCCCTAATGGCAATGCCAGGAAGAACGGCAGACGCCAGCCCCATTCGAGGAAGTTAGCTTCACCGACAATCGCCGTAATCAGCACCACCACGCCCGCACCACAGACAAAACCGGCAATGGAACCGAAGTCCAGCCAGCTGCCCATAAAGCCGCGTTTACGGTCTGGCGAGTATTCGGCGACGAATATTGAAGCACCGGTGTATTCACCACCCACTGAGAACCCTTGCGCCATTTTCGCAAGTAACAACAGGATTGGCGCCCAGATACCGATAGTCGCGTACGACGGAATCAGGCCAATACAGAAGGTACTCAATGACATAATGATGATGGTTATGGACAGGATCTTCTGGCGACCATATTTGTCACCGAGCATGCCGAAGAACAGGCCACCCAACGGGCGAATCAGGAAGGGAACAGAGAAGGTACCCAAGGCGGCAATCATCTGCACACTAGGGCTGGCATCCGGGAAGAAAACCTTACCGAGGGCGTAGGCAACAAAGCCGTATACGCCGAAATCAAACCATTCCATCGCATTGCCAAGCGATGCGGCAGTAATCGCCTTTTTAAGGCGACTATCGTCGATGATGGTGACGTCACTGACCTTAATAGGTCTGACTTTCTTTTTCCTTTTTAACATTATTATCCTCTTTTTCCTTGCGGGGGCGAAACGGCCCCGTACTAAGTGTAGTGTGCCGATTGCAAATTGAAGGTCAAAACTCCAGCACTTAGCGTCACTATGACATTTTCATTAATAACTTCATGAAATTAATGGGAAATGTGCTCCCCATCCAAAATCATTATAAAAAATATGGCTTAGTTAAAAAAGTGTGATCGTCGTCAAGTTTAACCGCTAAAGGAAATTTTTGCAGCGCCGAAATAACAATACAACTAAAAATATTAACAATTGGATAACCTGCCAAGGGAGTTGCTATGACTGCGCGCACGGCTGCTACACAGCATGAATACCTGCTTGATGACGACACGACATTGATGTCGACAACCGATTTAAAAAGCACAATCACCCATGCGAACGACGCATTTGTGAAGGTCAGTGGTTACTCGCTTCATGAACTTACAGGCCAGCCCCACAACCTGGTGCGCCACCCCGATATGCCCAAAGCCGCCTTTGCCGATATGTGGTTCACCCTGCAAAAAGGAGAACCCTGGACCGGTATCGTCAAAAACCAGCGCAAAAACGGCGATCACTACTGGGTGCGGGCTAACGTCGTGCCGGTGGTGCGTAACGGCAAAACTACTGGCTATATGTCGATCCGTACCAAAGCGAAGCCGGAGGAAATCGCAGCGGTCGAGCCGCTGTATAAGGCGCTCAGGGAAGGGCGCTGCAAACGTCGTTTATTTAAAGGATTAGTGCTACGTAAAGGTTGGCTGGGTAAATTGCCCGCTCTCCCGCTGCGAGGCCGCATTAGGCTTATCATGAGCGGTGTGTTTTTGCTGATGGTGGCAGCCTCTATTTCATTGGGGCAGGGGGCGTTGCCTGTGCTTATCAGTGCGTTAGCAAGTCTACTTGCCTGCGTGTTGCTGGAGTGGCAAATTGCCCGCCCGCTGGAAAATGTCGCCCGCCAGGCGCTGGAAGTCGCCACGGGAAATCAACAGCGTGTGCAGCATCTTGCGCGAACGGATGAAATTGGTATGACGCTGCGTGCCATTGGCCAGCTAGGTTTGATGTGCCGCTGGCTGATTCATGATGTCAGCCATCAGGTTGAGAACGTGCGCAGTGGCAGCGAAACGCTGGCCCAAGGCAATGTGGAACTCAATGAGCGCACGCGCCAGTCGGTGGTCAACGTGCAGCAAACCGTCACCACCATGGGCCAGATGGCGGTGTCGGTGCAGAACAACTCAGAAACTGCCGCAGCGGCCGATAAGCTTTCCAGTTCCGCGAGCGAGGCCGCAGCCCATGGCGGCAAGGCGATGGAAACTGTTGTGACTACCATGGATGAAATCGCCGACAGTACGCAGCGTATCGGCTCGATTACCAGCCTTATCAATGACATTGCCTTCCAGACCAATATTCTGGCGCTTAATGCAGCCGTGGAAGCGGCGCGTGCCGGTGAGCAAGGGAAAGGTTTTGCCGTGGTGGCCGGTGAAGTGCGAAACCTGGCGCAGCGCAGTGCGACTGCGGCAAATGATATCCGCAAACTTATCGATGCCAGCGCCAGCAAAGTGCAATCCGGCACCATTCAGGTTCACGAAGCGGGGCGCACCATGAAAGACATTGTTGAACAGGTGCGAAACGTGACTCAGTTACTCGGGCAAATCAGCAATGCGACTTCCGAGCAGGCGGAGGGGTTGTCTGATTTAACGCGTGCGGTGGCTGAACTGGACGCTATCACGCAAAAAAATGCGGCGTTAGTTGAAGAGAGTGCGGAAGTGTCGGCGATGGTGAAACACCGGGCAACGCGTCTGGAAGATGCCGTGACGGTTTTGCATTAATTTTAAATGGCACATTTTTCACCCCATGTCGGTGGATTATTAGCTAGTCTGGGACTAACTGAATTTTTACTCACGACCCAATCAATGGAGAGCGTTATGACTCAGTCGTCCCAGATTAACCGTCGCTTTGTGTTAGCGAAGCGCCCGCAGGGTATGCCGACCAGTCAAGATATCAAACTGGAAGACGCGCCTGTTCCACAACCTGCCGCAGGTCAGTTACTGCTGCGCACGCTCTATTTATCACTCGACCCGTATATGCGCGGGCGTATGGATGATGCCGAGTCTTATTCCGCACCGCTGGCTATTGGCGATGTCATTGGTGCAGGCACCGTCTGCCGTGTCGAAAAATCTCAACATGCGGATTATAAAGACGGTGACCTGGTTCTGGCATACACCGGCTGGCAGGATTACGCGTTGTCCAATGGCGAAGGTTTGCAGAAACTCGATGCCAATATGCAGCACCCTTCTTACGCGCTCGGTCTGCTCGGTATGCCTGGTTTTACCGGTTACATGGGCCTGACCGACATTGGCCAGCCAAAAGCGGGTGAAACTGTGGTTGTCGCGGCGGCCAGCGGTGCCGTGGGCTCAGTGGTTGGGCAAGTGGCAAAATTGCTCGGAGCAAAAGTCGTCGGGATTGCGGGCGGCACTGATAAATGCCGCTACGTCACTGAAACGCTGAAATTCGATGCTTGTATTGACCATAAAGCCCCGGACTTTGCCGAGCAGCTGAAAAAAGCCTGTAGCAAAGGCATTGATGTCTATTTTGAAAATGTCGGCGGGGCGGTATTTGACGCAGTGCTGCCGCTACTCAATACCAAAGCGCGAATCCCGGTGTGTGGCGTTATCAGCCAGTACAACGGCATGAACAGCGCGTTTGAACAAGACCGCTTGCCATTGCTGATGGGCACCATCCTGAAAAAACGGCTGCGCGTACAAGGCTTTATTATTTCTCAGGATTACAGCGACAGTTACCCGCAATTCTTTAATCAGATGAGCCAGTGGCTGACGGAAGGGAAAATCCAGTTCCGTGAAGATATCGTCGATGGTCTGGAAAACAGCGTTGAAGCGTTCCGTGGTTTGCTGAGTGGTAAGAACTTCGGCAAATTAATTGTAAAAGTCGCGAGCTGATTTTTATTGAAACGGCGCGAATGCGCCGTTTTATTAACCTTTATATGGCCCGTCAATCACTGAATTTCTTGCCAGTAAATCTGACGTAAATACATTCTCTTTCGACAAATATCCGCCATCGAGCATGGATATTAAGCGGTTGATAACCTCGCTTATCATATCGCTCACGGGATCTTTAATGCTGGTTAAAGCTGGTGAGAGATAAGGTGCGGTAGGTATATTATCGAAACCGATAATTGATATTTCACCAGGAACAGAAATACCCATATCGTTTAATTGTTTCATTGCGCCAACCGCCATTTCATCATTACTGGCGAGGATTGCGCTGATCTTGTTTGTGCGCGCAAGCAACGTTTCAACTGCCGCAACACCGCTGGCTGGCGTCCATTTCCCTTGTGCAATCAGATCTTCATTTACACCAATATCATATTGATTTAACGCTTCTTTATAGCCTGACAAACGCTCAATAGCGGTAGGGGAGTCCATTGAGCCGGTAATAAAGGCAATATCGCGATGCCCACGTTCAATCAGATATTTTGTTGCCTGGAAACTGGAGCCTTTATGATCACAAAAAACGCAGTGGCTTTGGTTTTTTCTTAATTTTCGGTTAACCACCATAATCGGTTTTTTATGCTGCTCAATAATCAAATCCATTTCATCAATGGTTAAAAAGCGCGGGTAAATAATTACCGCATCACAGCGTAAATCGAGCAGAAATTGAATCGCTTCACGTTCTTCTTGTGCGCTGTGTTTACCATCGACCAGAATGAGCTGGCGACCATTATCTTCTAATTTCTTGGCAGCCTGCGAAAGTATTTCACTGAAATAACTGCCGTGATAAAGCGTGTTGGTGACCACTAAACCAATGCATTCCGATTTATTCGTTGCCAGGTTACGCGCCAGTAAATTTGGCCGATATCCCGCTTCCTCAATCGCTTTAAAGACCTGCTCTTTGGTGGCTTCGCTGACGTATCCCTTGCCGGATAAAACGCGTGAAACAGTGGCTTTTGAGACGCCGGCTTTTTTTGCCACTTCTTGCATTGTCGACATGGGAGCTTCCTGGCTTTGTTGAATGTGCCCATTTTACACATTCCGCGATGACAAAATACTGCCCTATACCCGTCATACTTCAAGCTGCTTCTTTGTTGGCTGCGTGATCTCGCCCGGGTCACTTACTTAAGTAAGCTCCCAGGGACTCGTTCCCTTGCCGCCTCGAAGCAACTCGAATTATTTAGGGTATGAAAGCGGTGATAGTGGCCTTAAAAGACTGATTATGGCGATCGTAATCACAAAATTAACAATATGTAAAATTAGTATTTGATCTGTTTATTTTTCATGTCCAATCTAATGTGGAACCGGTTACCTATTTCTCGAACCCCTACACGTCGACGCGGTGTTACCGGCATAAATCATTCATAACTACATGAATTTAAATACGAAAGAGTGGTAGCTCATGGCTAAGAATTATGCGGCAGTATCACAGTCGATAGTCGACGCAATTGGTGGCGCAGGTAACGTTGGCGCGGTGACTCATTGCATGACGCGTTTGCGGTTCGTACTCAATGACGACAGCATCGTAGATACTGCAAAACTGAAAGCTATCAATGGCGTGATGGGTGTCGTTCGCAGCGAAAATCAGTGCCAGGTGATTATCGGTAACACCGTGTCTCAGGCCTATGCTGAAGTACTGAAACTTTTGCCAGAAGGCATGCAGCCCGCTGAACCCGCACAAGGCAAAAGCAAAATCACCCTGAAACGCATTGGCGCAGGGATTCTGGATGCCCTGATTGGCACCATGTCACCGCTGATCCCCGCCATTATTGGCGGCTCAATGGTAAAACTGTTGGCGATGATTCTGGACATGACCGGCGTCTTCGAGAAAGGCTCTTCAACGCTTGTCATTCTGAATGTGATTGGTGATGGCGCGTTCTTCTTCCTGCCTGTCATGGTCGCGGCTTCTGCGGCGGTAAAATTCAAAACCAATATGTCGCTGGCCATCGCGATTGCCGGGGTTCTGGTTCATCCAAACTTTGTCGACCTGATGGCGAAAGCGGCCCAGGGGCAACACGTTGAATTTATGGGGATGTCGGTCACTGCGGTGAAATACACCTACACCGTTATCCCAGCGCTGTGCATGACCTGGCTGCTGTCTTACATCGAAAGATGGGTTGACCGTATCACGCCTGCGGTCACGAAAAACTTCCTGAAACCGATGCTGATTGTGCTTATCTCAGCCCCGATTGCCATCATGCTGATTGGCCCGCTGGGTATCTGGATTGGTACCGGTATTTCTTCACTGGTTTACACCATCCACCACTACCTTGGCTGGTTGTCGGTGGCGATTATGGGCGCGCTGTGGCCACTGCTGGTGATGACAGGCATGCACCGTGTATTCACGCCGTCTATTATTCAAACCATCGCGGAGACGGGCAAAGAAGGGATGGTTATGCCATCTGAAATCGGTGCCAACTTATCACTCGGCGGTTCATCTTTAGCAGTGGCATGGAAAACGAAAAACCCTGAACTGCGCCAGACGGCTCTTGCTGCGGCAGCCTCAGCGATAATAGCGGGTATTTCTGAACCTGCGCTTTATGGTGTGGCGGTGCGTCTTAAGCGCCCATTGATTGCGGCATTAATCAGTGGTTTTGTCTGCGGAGCGGTCGCCGGAATCGGCGGGCTGGCGAGCCACTCGATGGCCTCTCCAGGTTTATTTACCAGCGTGCAGTTCTTTGACCCCGCGAATCCAATGAGCATCGTATGGGTGTTTGGCGTGATGATCCTGGCGGTGGTGCTCTCTTTCTTCCTGACACTGTTACTGGGCTTCGAAGATATCCCGGTTGAACAAGAACAAACTAAAGAGAAAGAACAAGTACAGCCAAACGCCGTTGTTGCATCTGCAAGCGCAAATTAATTTAGAAGAGGAATCTCATGAGCGAATCTCTATTTCCGAAGGATTTTTTATGGGGCGGAGCGATAGCTGCGAACCAGGCTGAAGGCGCATATCTTGAAGGCGGTAAAGGGCTAACCACGGTTGATACCATCCCGCATGGTAAAGACCGTATGTCGGTAAAACTGGGTATCGAAAAGCGTTTTAGTTTGCGTGATGACGAATACTACCCGAGCCATGTCGGTATCGATTTCTATCATCGTTACAAAGAAGACATCGCGCTGATGGCCGAAATGGGTTTCACCGTATTTCGTACTTCCATTGCCTGGAGCCGTATTTACCCTAATGGCGATGAATTAACGCCAAACGCGGAAGGCATCGCTTTTTACCGTGACATGTTTGCCGAGTGTAAAAAGTACGGTATAGAACCGCTGGTCACACTGTGCCATTTCGATGTGCCAATGCATCTGGTTAAAGAGTACGGTTCCTGGCGTAACCGCAAAATGGTGGAGTTTTTTACCCGCTATGCGCGTACCTGTTTTGAAGCGTTCGATGGCCTGGTGAAATACTGGCTCACTTTCAACGAAATCAATATCTTGCTACACAGCCCATTCTCTGGCGCAGGTCTGGTATTCGAAGCAGGCGATAATAAAGAACAAGTGAAGTACCAGGCGACGCACCACGAACTGCTGGCAAGCGCCCTGGCGACTAAAATTGCCCACGAAGTGAACCCGAACAATCAGGTGGGCTGTATGTTAGCGGGTGGGAATTTCTACCCGTATTCTTGCAAACCTGAAGATGTTTGGGCTGCACTGGAAAAAGACCGTGAGAACCTGTTCTTTATTGATGTGCAGGCGCGTGGTGCTTATCCGGCCTATACCAAACGCTTGTTCCGCGAGAAAGGTTTTGAGCTTGAAGTGCAGCCTGGTGATGACGAAATCCTTAAAAACACTGTCGATTTTGTCTCATTCAGTTACTACGCTTCGCGCTGCGCTTCGGCTGATATGAACGACCAAAACAGCAATGCGGCAAACATCGTGAAATCCCTGAAAAACCCGCATATTCAAGCGAGCGAATGGGGTTGGGGTATTGACCCGCTCGGTCTGCGCATCACCATGAACATGATGTACGACCGCTACCAGAAACCGTTATTCCTGGTGGAAAACGGACTCGGTGCAAAAGATGAAATTAACGAGCAAGGCGAAATCAACGACGACTATCGCATCAGCTATTTGCGTGAGCACATCAAAGCGATGGCAGACGCCATCGACGACGGTATCCCGGTTATCGGTTACACATCGTGGGGCTGCATTGATTTGGTATCAGCATCGACCGGAGAAATGAGCAAGCGCTACGGCTTTATCTACGTTGATCGCGACGACCAGGGCAACGGTACACTCGCCCGCACGCGTAAAAAATCGTTTTACTGGTACAAGAAAGTGATAGCCAGTAACGGTGCTGATTTGAGCTAACTTGTGAGCCATGCGGCCTGGCCTTGTAGCCTGGCCGCAATAAAACGTCTAAACCCGCGCCACCATCTCCAGTGCATCACTATCCTGCAACCAGTCACGCGTATTAATCCTCAGCATTTCCATAAAGGTATTTCCGGCGGTTGAAAGCCTGGCAATATTTGGGCACAAAATGCAGATGCTGCTGGCCGGAAGCACTTCGCGCAGCACCAGCGGCCGAAGGTTCGGGCTGTAGCCTGGAAAGCGCAGGCGCACGGATGTCCACATGCTTACCGCATCCGTTTGTTCCATCATGCGCGCCATGATCCAGGGTGATGAGCAGTGGATAATATTTTGCGGTAGCGGCAGGTTATAACGACGAAAAACTTGCCCAAGAATGGAGTGCTCACCGGGTTCATCCCAGTCCAGCCAGGGGTAATCCATCAAATGCTTCAGTGAGGTTGTGTGTGTGACGGGGTGCTGGTTACCGGCAATCACCGAGTTGCCAAGGGCATACAGCGTTTCGTAATACATGCCGTTTGGCGCCACATTGCTGGCGGTGGTGATGACGGCAATATCCAGCCGTTGGTTCTCAAGCGCATCGTGAATTTGCTGCGGCCTGCCTTCCATCACAATCAGTTTTACGCCGGGATAGCGTGCCTGAAATTGAATCAGCGTGTTGGTAAATGGCCCGTAAGAGGCCGCCGAAGTAAAACCAACCCGTAACTGGCGCATGGCTTTGCCAAGCAGGTTGTCGATTTCATCCCGTGCCTGATGCAGGGAGCGATCGATGTCTCGAGCGTGGCGCAGCAAAACCTGCCCATACTCATTTAACGTTACGCCGCGTGATGAGCGTTGCAGAATCGGCATGCCGATTTCAGCTTCCATTTCCTGAATTGTTTTAGAAATGGCGGGTTGTGTGAGGTGTAACGCCTTTGCCGCTTTGCCGATGCTGCCTTGCGCGGCAACTTCCAACAAAATATCTAACTGATTTAGTTTGATTTTCAATTTTCCGTACCGCCTGAATCATCACCGTGGTGCAAATTTTGCTCTCTTACAATACAAATAAGATAACCAAAGGCATAACTAATTTTTATGATTGTAATGTTCTTTTTTTATGCAGATAGTTAAAACACAACCCCAGTTTGTTTACATCTGAGTAACAAAAAAGGACGTGAGCATGAAACAGCGTGTCAGCTATGCCCAGGTGGATGCCGAGATGTCAGCCTCGCTTCCGTATGATGCGCCGTTGGTCCCGGAGCGCGCTAACGCTAAGTCGTTGGTGGCAGTTACTCTCGGCAATGGCCTCGAGATTTACGACTTTGCGGTTTACAGCTTTTTCTCGGTGATCATTGGTCATCTGTTTTTCCCAAGCTCCAACGATTACACCTCATTGTTACTGGCTGTCGGGACCTTTGGGGTTGGCTTTGTGATGCGCCCGCTCGGCAGTATGGTCCTTGGGAGTTATGCCGATAAACACGGGCGTAAATCGGCAATGACGCTGATCCTCGGTCTGATGTCCTTAGGTGTCATGATGGTGGCCTTTGCGCCGACTTATCAGCAGGTGGGGATCATGGCGCCGGTTGTGCTGGTGGCTGGGCGTATGCTTCAGGGGTTCTCAGCGGGTGGGGAAGTTGGGGCGGCGACCTCATGGTTGATGGAAGCGGGGGATAAATCTCGCCGTGGTGCACGCGTCAGCTGGCAGATGACCAGCCAGGGTGGGGCGGCACTGTTTGGTGCGGCGATGGGCGCGGGATTAAGCCATGTCCTGAGCGAGCAACAGCTCTATGACTGGGGCTGGCGTATACCGTTTATTGTTGGCCTGGCGATTATGCCGATTGGTTTGTATATCCGCCGCCAGCTTGCCGAAACGCATACTGTGACGCCAACCGTTAGTGCAGAAAACCCGACTTTTACGCTGTGGCGCGAACATCGCCGCGCTTTGTTACTGGGCATTTTGCTGGTGATGAAAGGCACCACGACCTTTTACATCATCATCTACTACATGCCTGCTTATATGGTTAACACGCTGCATATGCCAGCCAGTACGTCGTGGTGGGTGAGTTTGACGGCGGCGGCATTAACGCTGGTGGTGCCTTTCTTTGGCGGCAAACTGGCGGATAAATTACCTAAACGCAAACCGATCTTGATCGCCTGTGCATTAGGATCATTTGCCCTGATCTGGCCGATCTTCGCCACCATTCTGCACGGTGCGCCGCTCGGCATTACCCTGGCGCTGATCGCCGTGGATCAGATCCTCGCCAATATCAGTTCCGCCGCCTTTTTCTTGTTGATCCTCGAAGCCTTCCCAAAAGCAGTTCGTGCTTCTGGTATGGCTATGGTTTATGCCATTGGTGTCACGCTGTTTGGTGGTTTCGCACAATTGATCGTGACCTGGCTGTTAAAAGTCACCGGGCAACCCATGGCCCCAGCCTGGTATTTGATGTTCTGTGCTGTGGTGACATTCGGCGCATTGCTGGCCTGGCATGAACGCAAAACTTTCTGTGATGAATAAAAAGGAATAACCCTATGCTGATTAAAGAAATTCTCGACCACGAAGAAGAGATGATTGCTATCCGCCGTGATTTCCATCAACACCCGGAATTAGGTTTTGAGGAGTTCCGCACCAGCGATCGCATCGCCCAATTGCTGACGGGTTGGGGTTACGAGGTGCATCGTGGCCTGGGCGGAACAGGCGTGGTTGGGACGTTAAAAGTCGGGAAAGGCGGTAAGCGTTTGGGCATCCGTGCCGATATGGACGCACTGCCGATGCAGGAACAAACCGGGCTGCCGTGGGCGAGCGTGAATGAGGGGAAAATGCATGCCTGTGGGCATGACGGACACTGCGCGATTTTGTTATCAGCAGCACGTTATATGGCAGAGCACCGCCCGTTCAACGGCACGTTGCACCTGATTTTCCAGCCGTCAGAAGAGTCTATCGGTGGTGCAAAGCGCATGATTGATGACGGTTTATTCAAGCTGTTCCCATGCGATGCGGTGTTTGGCTTGCACAATTTCCCGCTGCTTCCTGCCGGGGAAATCGCCACCAAACCTGGCGCACTAATGGCCTCGTCAGACAGCATGACGATTACGCTTGAAGGCAAAGGCGGGCACGGATCGATGCCGGAGCATTGTATTGATCCTACCGTTGCCGGGGCCTCGATCGTGATGGCGCTACAAACGATTGTCTCGCGCAATGTTGATCCGCAGGATTCTGCGGTGGTGACCGTAGGGAGCCTGCAAAGTGGCACCACGCATAACATTATCCCGCACAGTGCGGTGCTTAAACTGAATATGCGTACCTTTAAATCAGAAGTACGCGATGCGGTAAAACAGCGGATCCAGACGCTGGTGAATGCCCAGGCTGAAAGTTTTGGTGTTAAAGCCTCGATCGCGGTGGATTTTGGCTACCCGGTGACGGTGAATGATCCTCAACAGACCGAGTTTGCACTGCAAATAGCACGTGACGTTTTTGGATCCGATAAAGTTGCCGATCCTTCGCAGGTAAAAAGTGCGATGGGCAGCGAAGACTTCTCGTTTATGTTGGAGGAAGTTCCTGGTTGTTATCTGTGGCTTGGCACGGCGACGGGCAAAAATGACTATTCGGTTCACCATCCTTTGTATCAATTTAACGATGCCTGTATTTCGGGTGGCGCGACATATTGGGTCAAACTGACCGAGTCATTTTTACGTTAAATTCCCAGCCCTCATCCTGAGTAAAGCAGGGTGAGGGTGCCCGTAAATTACAACTTTCTGCTGACTGTGAATAACCCTACATTTTCTAGACTGAAAGAAAACGTGTGTAGAGGTTTAACATGTCCTGGCAGCCTTTTCTCTCAGTGATCCCAGGCTCTGTACCTGCGGATCTGGCCATTAAACATATCTCTTACAGTGATATAAGCGATAGCTGGCCGATGAAAGATCAGGTTTTAGAGCAGATTGATGATATCAACCAGCAGTTAGAAGGTGATCCGACACTCGAAGCCCCGGAAATTTTTGTGGATGGTCAGGGAATGCGACGGATACGCTATCGAAACAAGCTGTCAGAACAAGCCTTTATAAACCGTCCCGCACTTGAAGAGTGGCGTTGCCAGTTGGTCCCTACAGCTCTTTCATTATGGTCTGTGCAGCATCCGCTTGCCGAGCGCCTGATAAGCGGAAGGGAAATAGATAGCAACAGCCGGGCATGGTTTATACATGCCAATGATGCACAAGGTGTTCGGTCACGAGCGAAAGTGATGTCGGCGATTGCTGATGTGTATATCAATAATCATGTTACAGGCAACTGGATAAGTCTTGCCTGTGGCGCTGCGGTACCCGTGCTTAGAGCATTGCGTGGTGCGAAATTACGCGCGCAGAAATTCACTATATTGCTGGTTGATCACGACAGGCAGTCGCTGAAATTTGCCCGTGGGCTTGCGACACAATATGGCCTCGTGGAAGGGCATCATTTTCAGCTGTTAATGAGGAATTTATTCGACCGGATGATTTTCAGTGACAAGCTGGTTCAGGAACTGGGCGAACAGTCAGCTGAACTCGTTGATGGTCTGGGGATTTTCGAATATTTTTCGACATCTGAAGCGGTGAGTTTTATTCGCCATGCGTTGCGCTTAGTTAAGCCAGGCGGTGTGTTGGTTATTTCCAATATGCTGACTTCTAGCCCGCAGCTTGCCTTTTTATTGCGCTGTATCGGCTGGCCAACGCTCTATCCGCGCACATTACCTGAGCTAAGAGATATTATTATTGCAGCGGGTGTCGATTTGAAAAATGTCACCGTTACGTTACCCAGTGATGGTGTCTACGCCGTGTTGGAAATCAATGTGAAATCCTGAATCTGCCCCCGGGATCAGGGGCAGGCAAACAGATTAAGACAGATAATTTACGCCTTGCTTCAGGACAAAATCACAAGCCTGAGTTTTCACTTTTTCTGCCAGCGGTGAATTACCGATGGTTTTCAGATCCAATTGCTGGCCTTTGCCGGTATTCAGTAAGCCCATCAAACCCTGAGTGTAATCTTCAGGCGGAGTTTGCTTTGTGCCGCTATCTAAACCTAATTTATCCATCAACTGATTTTTGATGTTTTCAGGGTTGGTTGCTGATACCAGTTTGTTCTTCATGCAGTACTGCAAAATACCTGCCGCATTCGTCATGCTGTCTGAACTCAGGGCTTTAGTGCCGCCGCCAAGCAGGCTGGT
Organism: Buttiauxella sp. AC038; assembly: GCF_979253565.1. Taxonomy (NCBI): domain Bacteria; kingdom Pseudomonadati; phylum Pseudomonadota; class Gammaproteobacteria; order Enterobacterales; family Enterobacteriaceae; genus Buttiauxella; species Buttiauxella sp. AC038. Next base: position 642,239 of record NZ_CEEDCQ010000001.1, read on the forward strand.
CAGTGACGCCATTGAATTGCCGGTTGTTGCGGTGCTACCGCTGGAGGTGGTGGTTTTGCTTAACTCTGTTGCCGCGCTGGAGAGTTGATCTTGCCAGCTTGATGCCATCGCCTGGCCGGTAAATACGGACGTTGCCAGCGCCAGAGCGCATATAACACGATTGCTTGCTTTCATCTTTTATACTCTTTTTCGATAACCTGCATCGCAGGAGAATTTCCGCCGAGTATACCGCTTTCTCTGGGCCTGTTGAGGCTCAGAGAGTTCTTAAAGCAGCTGGATTACCGAGTTATTTACGGCCCGATATAGCGCAGTACCACTTTTACCGCCATTTCGCGGTAATGGGCCGTGCTATCAACCGGTTCCGCACCATCTTCGAAGAAGTTTGAAAAGGTATAGCTGTTAGCAACATGGTAAAAACTAAAGCTACTGATCAGGCGGTGAACGTCTTTGGCGCAAACCTGCTTATTGAACAGCTGTTTTTCCTGCCCGCGTGTGAGTACATCTTGCAATACTTCCAACGCGCTGCGGTTAATTTCGCGCAGGTAAGCTGACTCTTTTACGAAGCGCCCGCGCTGCATGTTTTCCATACAGATGATGCGAATAAAATCCGGGTGTTCGGCATGGAAATCAAATGTCCATTCCACCAACTCCACCATTGCTTCTACCGGCGGTTGGTCGGAGAGATTGAGCTTGCGCTCACAGCTACGAATTTGGGTATATACATACTCAAGCACCTGAACATACAGCAGCTCTTTGCTTTTGAAGTGATATACCACCATCCGCTTTGTGGTGTTAGCTTTCTCGGCAATCTGTTCCATGCGTGCGCCGTTAAGGCCAAATTCAGCGAACAAACTAATGGCGCTGAAGAAAATCTTTTCTTTCAGACTGGCGTCATCAAAACGCTCAGGAAGATAAATTTCGTGGGTTTCCACGCAAGGCTCCTTAATGTCATCAGACCGTGGGTAACAGACCTGGCCTGATGACATTAAAACAAGTTTGCGTGGGCAAAGCACTGATGAGTTAGCGAAGCCCTGAAACACATCACACTCGCGGGCGTTTACGGTAAAGCCACAGGCCAGGAATAGATAAGCCAATCGACAATGCGCCGAGGATAAACGAAGCTTTCAGGAAGTTGGTGAGCAGCTGAATCATGAGGTCTTCGGTGTAACCAAAGTGGCTAAGTTTCACCGCTGAAATCATCGCGGTGTAGGCAGAAATGCCTGGGAACATGGGAATTACCGCGGCTACGGTGAACACTTTAGGATGGGCCAGGTACCAACGTGACCACTGTATTCCAATCGTGCCTATCAGAAGGGAGGCGATAAACGTACTCCATTCGATGTTCATACCTGCTGCCATCATTGCCATTCGGGAACCGTGGCCAATCGCGCCGAGCAGAGCGCAGTAAGGCAAAGCACGCTGCGGGACGTTAAACACCAGCGCAAAGCCTAGCGCGGGAATTGCCGCAAGCACCATGTCTTGTAGCAACGCCAGTAAAAAATCGATTATTCCCATCCGCGCAACCCCCATAGTGACATGGCCATCACTACACCAATACAGGTAGCAAGTGTAAGTAGGCTCGCCATTGCCCATCTTGCAAGCCCGGTATTGACGTGACCTTTAAACATATCGGCTACGGCATTAATCAGCGGAAAACCCGGCACCAGTAACAGCACACTTGCCGCCATGGCAATATTTGATGTCGTGGCAAATGGGCCTTTGGCAATGAGTAACCCAGAAATTGTGGTAGCAACAAATGCCGTAATGCAGAAATTAATTTGAGGGTGTAGGTGGCGTGCGGTAAACACCAGGCGAACATACATCGCTACAGAACTGGCAAGAAAGGCGACGAAGGCACCATCCCAACCGCCTTTATTTAGCTTACAGAAGCAGCCACAAGATAGGCCAACCATTAGCACCACTAGCCAACGTGGATAGCGCAGCGGTTTTATATGCGCAAAACGTTTCAAAACATCCTTATGATCCAGAAGCTTATGCTCGGCCATAATCACTATGTGTTGCACTTCTGTCACTACATGCATGTTGATGCCGCGGTCAGTGTTTTTACGGGTGGTGGTAAGGCACTGATTGTCTTTTATGGTGCTTAGCACAATAGCATTTGCTGAAATTGAGCTTTCAACGCTATCCATGCCTAAGGCAATGCCAAGGCGACAGGAAAGTTCTTCCACCAGTGCGCTTTCGGCACCATGTTGCAGCAAAAAAAGCCCACACTGGATGCAAAGGCGAGTCACGTCCCGTTGCGTGTTTACATCTTCCGACATACCTGTCCTATGAAAGGTAGAAGCGACGATAGCCGCTCAAATTTTAACATCCCTCATTATTAGCATATGCCGCTACCTGGACTCAGGCGCTCCAGATCAACATTTAACCAAATAACCTATTTCGCACACTTTTTCGGCGAACTATGAACTCGTCCACACTCTTTGCATGACTTTCGAAAAGTGCACGTTTTAGACCGATATTGGCCTTCTTTTTCCCTCTGATGACGTTAAAAATGCATTAACGAGCAATTGTTAAACATAAAAATAACATTTTAATAACGCATATCAGAGAACGTATCCTATGAAAACTCAGGTAGTGATTATTGGTGCTGGTCCATCGGGTCTACTGTTGGGGCAGTTACTGCATAACGCAGGCATCAGCAATGTGGTGCTTGAACGACAACCACCCGAACATGTTTTAGGCCGTATCCGTGCAGGCATCCTGGAAAATGGCACCGTAGATTTATTACGTGAGGCTGGGGTCAGTAAAAGAATGGATGCGGAAGGGTTAGTCCATGAAGGTGTTGAGTTTCTGGTCGATGGTAAGCGTATCCCTGTTGCGCTAAAAGAACTGACGGGCGGAAAGACGGTGATGGTGTATGGCCAGACGGAAGTAACTCATGATTTGATGGGAGCGCGCCGAGCAACTGATGCTGTTTCCATATACGGCGTTAGCAACGTGCAATTATTTGATGTCAAAAGTGATTGTCCATATGTCACTTTTGAGAAGCAGGGCGAAACCTGCCGTATCGATTGTGACTACATAGCGGGTTGCGATGGCTTTCACGGTGTTTCCCGTAAAGCTATTCCTGAAGAAGTCACTCGTGAGTATGAGCGTGTTTATCCATTCGGCTGGCTAGGGTTGTTATCAGATACGCCTCCAGTGAATCATGAGCTTATTTATGCCCATCATGAGCGGGGATTCGTTTTGTGTAGTCAGCGCTCACTAACTAGAAGCCGCTACTATTTACAGGTCTCGCTTAGTGACAATGTTGAATCCTGGTCAGATGAACGCTTCTGGGGCGAACTAAAGCAGCGGTTGCCTAAAGAGCTGGCTGAGAAGTTAGTGACTGGTCACTCACTTGAGAAAAGTATCGCCCCATTACGTAGTTTTGTGGTTGAGCCGATGCAATATGGCCATCTTTTCCTGGTGGGCGACGCCGCTCATATCGTACCGCCGACGGGGGCGAAAGGATTAAATCTTGCCGCATCTGACGTAAACTATCTGTATCGGATTTTGAGCAAGGTGTATCACGAAGGGCGAACTGATTTGCTGGAGACTTATTCACCAATGGCGTTGCGCCGGGTGTGGAAAGGGGAGCGTTTTAGCTGGTTTATGACGAATCTGCTTCATGATTTCGAAGGCATGGATGAGTTTGACCGTAAGATGCAACAGGCCGATCGTGACTACTATCTGTCATCGCGTGCGGGTTTGACGACCATTGCCGAAAATTATGTCGGGTTGCCATTTGAATCCATTGAATAACCTATACTTTCGGCATTGAATTTGATCATCACGAAAGAGGATGTCATGGCCCAGAACACCAGTATTCCGGTATTCAAACTTTATGGTGAAAGCCGGAACTGGCCTGCATCTGATTTGCTGCATTGCGAGTCTATCCACAGCCGTAGTAGCCTTTATGAATGGCATATTCGTACGCATCAACATGCGGATTTAGTTCAACTGCTTTATTTGCATAAAGGTCAGGTGGAGATAGACATTGAGGGCTGTACTCACCACGTGACGCATGCCTGCATTCAAGTTGTTCCAGCCTTATGCGTGCATGGTTTTAAATTTTCGCCCGGAGCACAGGGCTATTCACTGTCTTTTTCAGCGCCATTAATAACGCAGTTTGAACAACAGTTTGGTCGCCCTTTGCAGGTGCTCTCACAAGCAACCTGCCTACCGGTGAAAGGCTCTCGCAGGCAAATTAATACTCTGTTTAGCACTGTGCAAAGTGAGTATGAGGGGCAGGGTGAAGCGCGCGATATGATGTTGCATTCACTGATCAGCGCCTTGCTGGTTTGGCTTAATCGGCAATGTACTCCGGCCCCGAGTGGCAGTTCGCGTGTTGAGCGAAAACGCTCAGTGATTCATCAGTTTAACCAACTCGTTGAACGACATTATCGTGAGCAACTTTCGGTAACGCATTATGCAAGTACCGTAGGGCTATCCAGTGTGCATTTAAATAATCTGTGCCATGAGTTTTATGGCTACAGCGCACTAAACGTATTGCATCAAAGGCTGTTGCTTGAAGCTCGACGCAGTTTGCTCTACACCAGCATGACAGTTAGTCAAATTTCTGATTATCTTGGTTTTAGTGACTCAACTTACTTTTCACGTTTTTTCCGCCGCCATATGGCAACTACGCCAAAGGATTTTCGTAATCATCCAATTCGGGATCTTTAAGCTAATTTCCTTTTTTAAAGTAATTTTTTATATTAAATTATTTTTTTCTTTTCCATCACTCTATTAGCTTGTTTTCTATTAAATATAATGAATTTAAAATGCTAATTTCCATTGGTATTGTTTTTTTGATTTTTATTTTTCATGTATATCTATTATTCTTGTTTTTTTCATTGTTGATATATTGATCAAGGGAATGATATGAAAAATACCATCACCACAAGTAATGATTTAAGCCAAATAATGATTGTTGTGCCCTGTGCGTTAACGGTAGTAGGTATCATGCATCAACTCAAAACAGAGCCAGGAATTAAAGATGTGATTAATATCATCAAACATATTGATGACGCTTATGATGAAATTTTAAAAAAACCTTACTCCATGGTTATTTTAAATATCAGTAACACCTCAAAGCAACTAGCTGATGAGATAAGGTTTATTAAGTGGTGCCGAAAGGAAAAGCCAAATATAACTATTGTTATTTACACTCACAATCATAAGGTTAGCATTCTAAAGTATCTTTCATCTCTTGGTATACGAGTAATAATATCTCAGTATGAGCTGCCCTCCATATTCATGGAACTGTTAGTAGAATCGCTCTCTAGTAGCATCGCTCTATATAGCCCAATGATAAAAAAATACTACAAGAGCAGATTTCTGGTGAGCTGACGGTATGCGAAACTCAGGTAATTGAGCAGCTATTTTTAGGCCATAACGTCACTCAAGTAGCTCACCATTTAGGGCGTGATATCAGAACAGTAAGCGCGCATAAAAGACATGCAATGGAAAAATTGGGATTGCATTGTGATAAAGATCTCCATGTTTTTGGCTGTGAACTTACAGGGAACTAATTATTTTATAAGGAGATTAATATGCCAGAAAACAAAGTACGCATCTTGCTGCGTAACCCATTTTGCCGTGCGGTAGTTATTAGTAAACGCCCTTTGATGAGAGAAGGTTTACAGATTGTTATGAGAGAAACAGCGGCAGAATCTTCACAGATTTTGTTGGCTGATTATTTTGATCTGACTTCAGACATCCTGGATAAAGTTGATGTTGTTATGCTTGAACTGGATAGTTCTCAACAGGAGATTCTGGAACAATGTGACTATCTGAACTATCTAAAAAGTAAATCTCAGCATGTAAGATGGATATTTATTTTACCTCTGCATCTACGGAATATTGCGGTTGAGCGATTGCTAACAGCCAATACTTCGTTGCTGTCTTTACATGAACCGACGAGTAGTATTATTGAGCATATATTTAATAACACGGATGATATTGAAAGAATCAGCAAGTATCTTTTGCTGGAGCAAGCAGAGCAGGCATCTGTTAATGATATGGTAAAAATGAGTTTAACTTTTTCAGAATGCCGAGTTTTACGGCTAATTAGTAAAGGTTGGAAGTTGGTTCAAATTGCGACTCTCCTTGAAAAAAACTATAAAACCGTTAGTGCGCAAAAAAAAGCGCTATGCGCCGATTGGAAATTAAAACAGATGCCGAAATGTATGCCTGGATATTCAGTGATCATGGAAAGCGGGAGTTAAATATTCCACCTTATAATCAGTGAGTATGAAAATAATAAGGTACGACTGAGGAGCTTAAATCCGTCCTCAGTCTCCTGATTATTGGCACACATCAACCCAATTTGCAGCGGTGAGTTCTGCTAAGCGAGCAGGGGAAATACGCACTGCACTATGAATGGCTCCGGCAGCAGGTAAAACCTCCTCGTACTGTTTAAGTGAAATATCGCAGTAAACTGTTAACGGATTTTCTAGTCCAAAAGGACACACTCCGCCCACGGGGTGGCCTGTCCAGGTAACAACCTCATCACTGCTAAGCATGCGGGCTTTGGCCCCAAAAACAGTTTTAAGTTTTTTATTATCCAGGCGTGTGTCACCTTTCGCGACAACCAGCACCACTCTATCCTTCACTTTCAACGACAATGTCTTAGCAATCTGCCCAGGCTCAACGTTATGGGCTACTGCAGCTAAAGCAACAGTTGCTGTGCTTTGATTCAATTCAATGATGTTGATATCGGGGGCGTTTTCGGCAAAGAATTGCCGGACGGACTGCAGGCTCATGCTTTTCTCCCATTTTGTTCAGCAAATAATTTGGCATAAGTATGTGCTATATGTAAACCAGTGAACCCGACCCTGATTGTGTCGAATGAAAGGGCGACATTGTGATGCGAAATACCTAAAGAAGTTAAAGTTTCAGTGATTTCTGGATCTTCTTCACATTCACTGCAACCGGTTTCAGTAACCGGTTGCAGTACGTCAATTAGCGATGAATACTGAAACGGTCACACACCTGTACCCAATAATAAGAGCAGCCTATGAAACCGATTTTTTTATGCTGTGCCACTGATGTCGAATTGAAAGCTGTATCTAAAAAGGTCCCGGTTTCGGGGACGAATTCTATGAATTACGGACTGTTGCGCGGCGATACTTTTCCCGCGGCTACATTCGCGTTGATAGCCTGACTGGAGTTCCGATATGTCTACGAATCACGCAGCTTTTAATTTGATTTTCCGTTTTGTAGAAAACTACGTTAGTCCCGTTGCGGGACGAATCTCTTCACAGCGCCATGTTATGGCGATTCGTGATGGGTTTATTTCCGCGATGCCATTTATGATTGTCGGTTCGTTCTTATTGGTCTTTGCCTATCCACCGTTCTCGCCAACCACCACCTGGGGGTTTGCACGTGCGTGGCTGGATATGGCGAAACAGTTTGAAGGGCAAATTCTGACGCCGTTTGATATGACGATGGGCATTATGTCTATCTACATTTGTGCGGCTATTGCCTATAACCTCGGTAAGCACTATGTGAAGTCGCACGGTCTGGACCCATTCATGTGTGCAATGCTTTCACTCATGGCTTTCTTGCTGGTGGCAGCACCAAAAACTAAAGGCACGATGCCGGTAGATAGCATGGGAGGGACAGGGATTTTCACTGCAATTCTGGTGGCGATTTACTGTGTCGAAATGATGCGTTTCCTGAAAGCGCATAATATCGGAATCAAACTCCCGGACCAGGTTCCACCGATGATCAAAAACTCCTTTGATCTTCTGATCCCCGTTCTGGTTGTGGTGCTAACGCTTTACCCGCTGAGCCTGTTCATTCAGTCTGAGTTTGGCATGTTGATTCCACAAGCCATTATGTCACTGTTTAAACCGCTGGTTTCTGCGGCGGACTCACTGCCTGCTATTTTGCTGGCGGTGCTGATTGGACATCTGCTTTGGTTTGCAGGAATTCACGGCGCGGCCATTATTTCTGGCATGCTGCAAATGTTCTGGCTGACCAACCTCGGTATGAACCAGAGCGCGTTGGCACAAGGTGCACCACTGCCGCACATCTTTATGGAAGCGTTCTGGACGTTCTTTATCGTGATTGGTGGTTCGGGTGCAACCATGGGGCTGGTGATTTGCTATCTGCGTAGCAAATCAGCTCACCTGCGCTCAATTGGGCGACTAAGCGTGGTGCCAAGTTTCTTTAACATTAACGAACCGGTCATTTTCGGTACGCCAATTGTTATGAACCCAGTGTTCTTTATTCCGTTCCTGCTGGCTCCAATGGTTAACGCCGTGCTGGCGTGGGGCGCAATGAAGATGGATTTGATTGGCCGCGTGATTTCAGTTGTGCCGTGGACTGCTCCTGCACCAATCGGTGCAGCTTGGGCTCTGGGCTGGGATTTCCGCGCGGCGATTCTGGTTATTCTGCTGGCTGTGGTTTCCGCCATCATCTACTTCCCGTTCTTCAAAGTATACGAGAAGCAGTTGCTGGAACAAGAAGCGGAAGAAGCACAGAGATCATCTGGAGAAGAGAGCCAACAGGCTGCTTAATAGAAGAGCGATAAGTGAAATGAAACGGTGGGGAAACCCACCGTTTTACTTTAACGTACAGTCACCGCAACGTTGTACATCTGGCAGTTTATAGCGTTGGCAGCAGGTGCGACGTACCAGCAAACCTTCACGGAGAATGACGGTACGGTAGAGGGGATTATCCTGACCATCCTGCAGTTGTTTCTCAAAGAAACAGGCATGACGTAACTCGGCAATTGTCGATTCATCCAGCAACTCTCTGAGCTCGCCAAAAAACCAGTTCAGCAGATATCCCGTATTACTCCAGATGAGTTTTCCATTGATTTCGCTACTGTTTTCCAGTGCATCAACGACGGGCATTAACCCTTTAATAAGTAGTTTTTCAAGGCGTTGGGTTAACGACATTGTCGTCGCCATCTTATCTTCCTGAACGTCTAGCCAGAAAGTAGCAGCTCTGCCTGTTTCATGAAACTCAACATGGATATGTTGCGGGTCGATATCCAGTGCTCGAGGTTGGGTAATCAATGCCATGACTAGCGGTGGAACCAACAAGCCAAGATACCATTGTGCCCATAGCGATTTTAGCGGCTTCCCTTCACGCACTAGCTGTGGCTGGTTCCGGTAAATGTGGTCACTGTAGCAGGCGAGAAGTGAAGTTAAGGCCGCAGGTTGTGCCCACTGGTGCAGAGCCAGGCTGGTGTGAGGCGCAGGTTCATTGAGTTTGATGATGTCGTTGAAGTATGGTCGATGCATAGCAAAATGCGCGCGTAACTCATCCGCGAGCGTCGGCTGCGAATGCGTAAATGGCGGTAGCCACGCAAAATCGTCGTTAAGCTGAGAAGATTGAAACGCCATCTACAAACAAGACCACTAATACAAATGATAATGATTGCCAATCCTATCTATAGATGGCGCCTTTAGCAAGGTTGTTTTGTGTTCAAGGCATTTAGCCGTTAAAAATGAGCGGGCTCTGTTTGCGAATGAAGGAGAGTTTCGCTGACAAAGATGCTATTACGGCCCTGTCGCTTAGCACGATAAAGTGCGCCGTCAGCTTTGCGCAATGCTTCTTCAATGTCATGCTGCTCAAGTGCTGCAAGGCCGATGCTTATAGTAAGATGGGTCGCCACGCTTTTATTAAACATGTGCTGAATATTTAAATCATAAACGCGTTGGCGAATGCGCTCTGCTGTTTGCAAGGCTTGTTCAGGATCGACATCAACCAGTAAAACCATAAACTCTTCACCCCCATAACGCGTGACGACATCACGTGAACGAACAGCGTCACGAATGGCCGCAGAGACATGCGTCAGAGCCTTATCGCCCATGTTATGGCCATAGTTATCGTTGTAGGATTTAAAATGGTCGATATCCAGCAGCAGTATGTAATGCTGGCCGCTGCCGACTGAGAGCAGAGTATCAAAACGGTTCTGGAACCCACGGCGATTATTCAAACCGGTAAGTGGATCTAACATACTCAGATCGTTAAGGGTTTCTTTTTCTTCAAGCAGCTTATTCATCAAACGACGCGTAAAGTTATCATGACGCTGATGAATGATATGTTGAATGGTTATCCCCACGCCTGGCAGAACAATTGAATACAACAGGCGCGGCCAGTTGGCACCCTGATCAAGCCAGAATATGATTAAGGTGGCCGGCAGACATGCGGCAATAAATGCTTGTATATTATTAATAAAAGATATTGCGCCAATAAATAATATTGCCAATAAGGCAATAATCAAAAAAGAAACGTCTTTATTTGGCATTACAGAGACTTTTATATAGATATGCCCCGCCCAGAGTAAGCCAATTATTAACGAAATGAAGTTAATGTTAATTAGTTTCTTTTTATTTACCAGTTGCCAAAGCAGACAGGACAGGCTTACCACCAGCACCAGAACAATGGGTACTGTAATATGTTGCGTATTAGTTGCCGGGGATATCATGCTAAATCCCGCAGAAAACGCATTTAATAATAAAAATAAACGCAAAGAGAGTTGATGTTTCCCTTTGAGTAAAGTTGACCAATTTGTTGCTGTCATATCAAAAATAGTTCTTTCGACTCATGTCGACATCATGCTGTGAATGAAGTAGGAAAATATATCCGGAAAGTGATTACTTCATGTAGGCAATAGGTGTTAATCAGAGATTTAACATTATGGGCCAATCTATCACCTTACTGAATATATGTCATCTGATGATGCGGAAAGCTTAACATTTCTCATGTAAAACTGACGATACGCTATCGCTGACAAACGAGAAATAATATCATATGATATTGGTTATCATTACCAATTGATGAGATAGCGATGATGTTACAACGTCAGTTAGAAAGTGCATGGGGTGTGTTGGTACCGGCAGGCATCGTCGCCGCGTTACTGTATCTAGATCTTTCTTTTAGTCAGTGGCGCGTCTTGATTGTATTGGGATTATTGGTGACCACAGCCATGCTGTACCATAAACGGTTACGTCATTTTGTGCTGCTACCGTCATGCGTTGCATTTGCCAGTGGGCTTGCTTTGGTGATGATGAATATGGGAACGATGAAATAGTGAGATAAAATCGAGGGATAAGAGAGTACTGCTGAGAAGTTGATAAGAATTGGTGCGAAGAGAGGGACTTGAACCCTCACGCCCGTTAGAGCACTAACACCTGAAGCTAGCGCGTCTACCAATTCCGCCACCTTCGCAAATCAAGTCTTATCTAAGATATCGCCTTCGCATTGGTGCGAAGAGAGGGACTTGAACCCTCACGTCCGTAAGAACACTAACACCTGAAGCTAGCGCGTCTACCAATTCCGCCACCTTCGCGCAGTGCGAACGATATCTTGCGTGGTTAATGGTGCGAAGAGAGGGACTTGAACCCTCACGTCCGTAAGAACACTAACACCTGAAGCTAGCGCGTCTACCAATTCCGCCACCTTCGCATACCCACAACACCGAAGTATTGTAACCACGGAGGCGCATTCTAGATGTTTTCTGCGCGTCGTCAACAGTTAATTTGGTGCCGCTTTTCTAATCGCTGTAAAAAGCGGCACTGTGTGTGTTAGCGCTTCTTCTTTGCCCCACGCACAACCACTGAGCGGTAAACTTTGAAACGGCCCGTCTGCGCGATCACTTCATGATTACCAAACGTTTCATCCAGCACGTCCGGATAGGCGAGGAAGGCGTTCGCGACAATACGTAATTCACCGCCAACACTCAGGTGACGAATTGCGCCACGAATCAACTGGTGCGCAGCATCAAGGCTGGTTTGCAGGCCATCGTGGAACGGTGGGTTAGAGATAATCATGTCAAAACGACCATTCACTTCTGAATAGACGTTGCTGGCGATAACTTCGCCTTCAATTCCGTTGGCAGCAAGCGTTGCGCGGCTGGCAGCAACTGCCGGTGCGGAAACATCACTTAATGTCAGACGAACTTTTGGAGAATGCTTAGCAAGTGAAACAGCTAACACGCCAGCGCCACAACCCACGTCCAGCACTTTGCCTTTGGTGTGCGCAGTCAGCGTGGAAAGCAGCAATTTACTGCCGGTATCCAGGCCATCACGGCTAAATACGCCAGGCAGGGTTTTGACGGTCAGGCTTTCGTGTTGGTACTCATCCCACCAGGAATTTTCATCAAACTGCGGCTGTGTTTCCAGACGACCGTGATAGAAGCCACAACGGCGCGCGCTATCGATTTTGTTGAGTGGGCAAAATTCAGCGAGCATCTGCTCAGCACTACGCACTCCGCTACGGTTTTCACCGACAACAAAAATATCGCTGCCAATGGGCATCAACGACAAAATATTCATCAGCTGGAACTGAGCTTCTGGCTTATTTTTCGGCCAGTAGTAAACCAGGGTATTGCAGTCGCCAATGCTGCTGGCGTCAGCCACCAGGCCGTATTGTGCATCTTCGCCCATCTGAGCGCTCAATACCTGCCAGTGGTGAAATTGTTGGGTATGAACGCGACTTGCTGCCGTTTCGAAACGGGCTGGCAGATCGTCTTGTAAGTCACCGGCAAACAGCACGCGGCTTTCGGTAAAATCATCGCTATGGCGCAGTAGCACTTCACTTGCCGGGGTTAACGCAGTCATCAAATTACTCCTGGGAAATCAGAACCGGGATTATACACTTCTTACTCGAAGTTGCAGCGGCGTTCACTGCACTCATTCACCTGAATCACTTACTCAAGTAAGCTCATCGGGATGACTTCGTTTGTTGCCTTGCTGCCACTCCGATTAATTCGTGTAATAGAGCTTTAATGGCGCATATTCGATGAATTTGCTATATTTGCGCCCCAATTGGCACTCTCTACCTGGTTTCGCTATGCCTCATATACCTTTGCGACGAGACTGGTTGTTACAACAACTGGGCATTACCCAGTGGGAGTTGCGGCGCCCGGCTGCGTTGCAGGGCGAAATTGCAGTCTCACTGCATGAAAACGTCAGGCTACTGATGGTCGCCGAAGCGCTTCCTGCTTTAAACGATCCGTTAGTTAACGATGTTTTGCGTAGCCTGAATTTGGATGCACAGCAGGTCATGCAACTGACACCAGAACGGGCCGCGATGCTGCCAGGTGATAGCCGCTGTAATAGCTGGCGATTGGGCGTGAGTGAACCTCTTCCCATACCAGGCGCGCAATTAGCGACCCCCGAATTAAACGAGCTTTATCAAAATGGCGCCGCTCGACAGGCGTTGTGGCAGCAAATTTGTGAACATGAAAACGATTTCTTCCCTCACCACAAGTGACTTGAGCGCGGCTTACGCCATCGAACAGCGCAGCCATGCTTTCCCATGGAGTGAAAAAACCTTCGCCAGTAATGAAGGTGAGCGCTATCTCAATTTGCGTCTCGACGTAGACGGCAAAATGGCGGCGTTTGCGGTGACGCAAGTCGTGTTGGATGAGGCGACGCTGTTTAATATTGCGGTCGATCCCGATTTTCAACGTCAGGGATTAGGTCGCCAGTTGCTGGAGCATTTGATCAGCGAACTGGAAAAGCGAGATGTGTTTACCCTGTGGCTTGAAGTGCGCGCGTCGAACACAGCTGCGATAGCACTTTATGAAAGCCTGGGTTTTAACGAGGCGACGATTCGCCGTAACTACTACCCGGCTAAAGAGGGTCGCGAAGATGCCATCATCATGGCATTACCGTTAGGCTAATTTGAAAAAGGTGTGTTGATGAACTGGGACTGGATTTTATTTGATGCTGACGAAACGTTATTTACCTTTGACGCGTTCGGCGGTTTGCAGCGGATGTTTCTCGATTATAGCGTGACCTTTACCGCTGAAGACTTCCAGGATTACCAGGCAATTAACAAGCCTTTATGGGTCGATTACCAGAACGGTGCCATTAGCGCGCTTCAGTTACAGCATCAGCGTTTTGAGGGCTGGTCCGAAAGGTTATCAGTTCCTGCGGGTGACTTAAACGCTGCATTCCTCAACGCCATGGCCGAAATTTGTGTGCCGTTGCCAGGGGCTGTTTCGCTGCTTAATGCGTTAAAAGATAAAGTAAAAATCGGTATTATCACCAACGGTTTTACCGCATTACAGCAAATTCGCCTGGAGCGCACCGGTCTGCGTGATTATTTCGATTTGCTGGTGATTTCTGAACAGGTCGGTGTCGCGAAACCCGATCGTAAGATTTTTGATTACACCTTTGAGCAAATGGGCCAGCCGCCGCGCGACCGAGTATTGATGGTTGGCGACACTGCGGAATCAGATATTTTAGGCGGCATGAACGCAGGAATTGCCACCTGCTGGCTCAATGCCCATGGACGAAGCTTACCTGAAGGCATCATGCCGACCTGGGAAGTGACCACATTAAGTGAACTGGAGCAATTGTTGTGTAATTAATGACTGCTTACAGCCGATTGTTAAACCTGACCTGATGGGTAGAATAGCCGTCAGGTAACGTTCATTTGCCGCGCAGTGATGTCTGTGCGCAATTCACAGAAGATTTCATTATGACTTTGTCTCCTTTTTTGCAAGAAGTGGGGAAACGCCGCACTTTTGCGATCATTTCTCACCCCGATGCCGGTAAAACGACTATCACTGAAAAAGTGTTGCTGTTCGGACAGGCAATTCAGACTGCCGGTACTGTAAAAGGCCGTGGTTCCAGCCAGCATGCTAAATCTGACTGGATGGAAATGGAAAAGCAGCGTGGTATCTCGATTACCACTTCTGTCATGCAATTCCCGTATCACGACTGCCTGGTTAACCTGCTCGATACCCCAGGGCACGAAGACTTCTCCGAAGATACTTATCGTACTCTGACCGCAGTTGACTGCTGTTTGATGGTTATCGATGCCGCGAAAGGTGTAGAAGATCGTACCCGTAAGTTGATGGAAGTTACCCGTCTGCGTGATACGCCAATTCTCACCTTCATGAACAAACTGGACCGCGATATCCGCGACCCAATGGAAGTGATGGATGAAGTTGAACGTGAGCTGAAAATCGCCTGTTCACCAATCACCTGGCCAATCGGTTGTGGCAAGTTGTTCAAAGGTGTTTATCACCTTTATAAAGACGAAACTTACCTCTACCAGACTGGTAAAGGTCACACCATTCAGGAAGTGCGCATTGTTAAAGGGCTAGATAACCCAGAGCTGGATGCTGCTGTTGGTGAAGACCTGGCTGCACAATTGCGTGATGAGCTGGAACTGGTTCAAGGCGCTTCCCACGAATTTGATCGTGAGCTGTTCCTTGAAGGTGAGCTGACCCCTGTCTTCTTCGGTACTGCATTGGGCAATTTTGGTGTTGACCACATGCTCGATGGCCTGGTTGATTGGGCACCTGCTCCAATGCCGCGCAAAACTGATACTCGTGAAGTAAAAGCAGCAGAAGATAAATTCACCGGCTTCGTATTTAAGATTCAGGCCAATATGGACCCGAAACACCGTGACCGCGTTGCCTTTATGCGTGTGGTTTCCGGTAAGTATGAAAAAGGCATGAAACTGCGCCAGGTTCGTACCGGTAAAGATGTGGTGATTTCTGATGCGCTGACTTTTATGGCAGGCGACCGTTCGCACGTTGAAGAAGCGTATCCAGGCGATATTATCGGCCTGCACAACCACGGCACCATTCAGATTGGTGATACCTTCACTCAAGGCGAAATGATGAAGTTCACCGGTATTCCGAACTTCGCACCGGAACTGTTCCGTCGTATTCGTCTGCGTGATCCATTGAAACAGAAACAGTTGCTGAAAGGTTTGGTACAGCTTTCTGAAGAGGGCGCGGTACAGGTATTCCGTCCAATCGCGAACAATGATCTGATTGTTGGCGCGGTCGGTGTGCTGCAGTTCGACGTGGTTGTGGCGCGTCTGAAAAGTGAATACAACGTTGAAGCGATTTACGAGTCGGTCAACGTCTCAACGGCGCGTTGGGTAGAAAGCACAGACGTTAAGAAGTTTGAAGAATTCAAACGGAAAAACGAAATGCAGTTGGCCCTTGATGGTGGTGATAACCTGGCTTATATCGCTCCAACAATGGTCAACCTGAACCTGACACAAGACCGTTACCCAGAAGTCACGTTCCGTAAAACCCGCGAGCATTAATCGTCTCTCAGGGCGCGGCAGCCGTCGCGTCCTGCTACTTTTCCCGTCTTATTAATCCCTTACGGATTGTTCTTAATTTCCCGCATTTCCCTCATGTTCACCCACTTTCGCCATGCAATTCCGTGATTGTTGTCTATATTTAACAAACCAGTGACAAATTGGTTGGTTGAAAATGCCACGTAAATGAAGATTTCTGGCGGGTTCATTCGTACTCAATTTTCCTGGCGCTATTAAAAACTGATCGCAAAATTTTTAGGCCGTACCACTTGGCCTGATGTTTAAGGAAAGCCGGTACCTGAAGGCTTGTGCTCAAATAGTGAGCAAAACTATAGGAATTAATCGATGACTATGACTACGACTAAGATTTCTAAAACTCTGTTAGCTGTTGTTCTTGGCTCTGTGCTGGCAAGCGGTAGCGCTTTAGCAGAAGACAAGATGCTTAACAAAACCGAATCGACAGCGGACACAGCAGGCGAAAAAATTGATAGCTCCGTAAAAGACGTCGGTAATTTCATGGATGACAGCAGTATCACGGCGAAAGTGAAAGCCGCCCTGGTCGATCATGACAATATCAAGAGTACCGATATCTCCGTGAAAACCGACAAGAAAGTGGTAACGCTCAGTGGCTTTGTTGAAAGCCAGGCGCAGGCCGAACAGGCCGTAACTGTCGCAAAAGGCGTGGAAGGGGTTTCTTCCGTGAGCGACAAACTTCATGTGCGTAACGGGTCTGATAAATCTGTCAGCGGTTATGCAGGCGATACTGCGACCACTAGCGAAATTAAAGCTAAACTTTTAGCTGATGACATCGTCCCTTCACGTCACGTGAAAGTGGAAACCACTGAAGGTGTTGTACAGCTATCCGGTACCGTGGAATCGAATGCACAGTCTGCTCGAGCCGAAAGTATCGCTAAAGCAGTTGATGGCGTGAAAAGCGTCAAAAACGACCTGAAAGTGAAGTAACAGGGCATATAGAAACTTTCTCCTTCGGTGTAATGCCGGGGGAGTAGGTCAGCAACATCGTTACTCAATATCGCCAATGAGTGTGTATCTGGCACTCATCCAGAAGCGATTCGGGTTCATTATGGTTAAGGAGAAGCTTATGTTTCGTTGGGGCATTATTTTTCTGGTCATTGCGTTGATTGCAGCAGCACTGGGTTTTGGTACTCTCGCGGGTACTGCGGCAGGTGCAGCAAAAATTGTCTTCGTGGTAGGTATTATTCTGTTCTTGGTTAGCCTGTTTATGGGTCGAAAACGCCCATAGCAATATTTACGTGCTATAACATTTAGAGACAGACCAGAGAGCCAGTCTATTTAGACTGGCTCTCGCGTTTTTAAGCGACTAACAAATAACCAATATCTAATAATAAATATCCTTTAGATTAAGGAAAGCAGGGTGGGACAAAGAATACCCGTAACGCTCGGCAATATTTCGCCGCTTGCGCTTCCAAAGTTTCGTCCCGGAAAACTCGCCATTGTTTGTGAAGGTGGCGGGCAGCGTGGGATATTCACAGCCGGCGTGCTGGACGAATTTATGCGCGCTAATTTCAACCCGTTTGACCTCTTCTTAGGCACTTCTGCCGGTGCGCAAAACCTTTCAGCTTATGTTTGTAACCAGCCGGGTTATGCCAGAAGAGTGATCACTCGTTTTACGACAACTCGCGAATTTTTTGATCCTCTGCGCTTTGTGCGTGGCGGGCATCTCATCGATCTCGATTGGCTTGTGGAATCCACCTCAGCAAAAATTCCGCTCTCGATGGGCACTGCAGAAAAAATGTTTGAGTCTGGTAAAGCGTTCTATATGTGCGCTTGTCGCAGCGATGACTACACGCCGGGATATTTTTCCCCGGACAGCGGCACATGGCTGAATCTTCTGAAAGCCTCAAGCGCGATTCCAGGCTTTTACCGTAGCGGGGTGGAGATTGACGGCATCGGTTACCAGGATGGGGGAATAAGCGATGCGGTACCGGTGAGAGAAGCTGTGCGCCTGGGGGCCGATACTTTGGTCGTAATTCGCACCGTCCCTTCGCAAATGTATTACACACCTGAATGGTTTAAACGTATGGAGCGTTGGCTTGGCGACAGCAGCCTGCAGCCCTTATTAAACCTGGTACATCACCATGAAGCCAGCTATCGCGAGATTCAGAACTTCATTGAAAAGCCGCCAGGTAAACTGCGTATCTTCGAGATTTACCCACCGAAACCATTGATGAGCTCTGCATTGGGAAGCCGATTGCCCGCGCTAAATACCGACTATAAAACTGGACGTTTATGCGGACGCTACTTCCTCGCAACCATCGGGAAATTGCTCTCGGATAAGCCGCCAATAAAACGCCACCTTCCGCGTATTGTCGTTCCGGGGCCGGTGGTCGTTCCGCAAGCCGTGGTCACTGAGCCATTGTCTAAAGCGGTGATTGAAACACCAGAAGCTAACGACTCCACTTTCAATAACGAAGATACGGCGTGACGATGACGTTTTACGATACCCATTGTCACTTCGACTTTCCGCCGTTTAGCGATGATGAAGCCAACAGCATTGCCCTCGCGGCGCAAGCGGGCGTAACAAAAATCATTGTTCCGGCAATCGAAGCTGACCGGTTTAACACGGTGCTGGCGCTGGCAGACAATTACCCGGCGCTATATGCCGCAGTCGGTTTGCATCCAATAGTGATTCACAAGCATCAGGATGCGTCTTTAGCGCTGCTTGAGCATTACCTTAAACAGCGGCCGGAAAAATTAGTGGCTATCGGTGAGATAGGACTCGATCTTTATATGGAAAATCCGCTTTTTGATAAACAAGAAGCGATGCTGGATGCGCAGCTAAAACTGGCAAAACGTTATGACTTACCTGTGATTCTCCATTCACGTCGCACGCACGACAAACTTGCCGCGCATTTGAAGCGTCATAATTTACCGCGCACTGGTGTGGTACATGGTTTTTCGGGGAGCCTGCAACAGGCCGAGCGTTTTGTGGCGATGGGTTACAAAATTGGTGTGGGTGGCACGATTACTTACCCACGTGCTAGCAAAACGCGAGATGTTATGGCGCGCTTACCCCTTAGCGCGCTGGTACTGGAAACGGATGCACCTGATATGCCGCTTAACGGCTGGCAGGGGCAGCCGAATCGCCCGGAACGCATTGTTAATGTTTTTCAGACACTTTCTACACTGCGTTCAGAATCTCCCGAAGTTATCGCGAATGCGATCATTAATAACTGCAATGAATTATTTGCAATGAAATAGTAAGTAACAAAATGTGACTTGGCTCACTTAATAAGACAAACGTTTCCGTGAATGTCTATAAATACGTGATTGCCATTCCATTTACTGGCCTCCCTGCCGTTATAATCCCGCCTCACTAAGGTTTTTTAGCTCGCTTTCCTTTTTCATTCAATACACAGGGATTCTGTATGCAACTACTCATGGGATTGATCGGCATGATCGTTCTGCTGCTGATCGCCGTTCTACTTTCCAGTAATCGCAAAGCAATTAATCTGCGTACTGTTTTAGGTGCATGGATTATTCAGGTCGGTATCGGGGCGCTAATCCTGTATGTTCCGGTCGGTCGCCAGGTTCTGCTCGCTATGTCCGAAGGGGTCGCTAACGTAATTGGTTACGGTAACGCCGGTATTTCCTTCCTGTTCGGTGGCTTAGTTTCAGACAAAATGTTCGAAGTCTTTGGCGGCGGCGGATTTATTTTCGCACTGCGTGTTCTGCCAATTATTGTCTTCTTCTCCTCACTGATTGCTGTGCTGTACTACCTTGGCATTATGCAGTTTGTTATTCGTATTCTCGGCGGTGGTCTGCGCAAGATTCTGAAGACTTCCCGTACAGAATCTCTGTCTGCAACAGCAAATATCTTTGTTGGTCAGACTGAAGCTCCGCTGGTTGTTCGTCCTTATATCGCCACTATGACGCGTTCAGAACTGTTCGCTGTAATGTGTGGTGGTTTGGCTTCTGTTGCAGGTTCAGTACTGGCAGGTTACGCGCAAATGGGCGTGCCACTAGAGTACCTGATTGCCGCTTCATTTATGGCAGCCCCTGGCGGGTTACTGTTCGCCAAAATTATCCTGCCTGAGACCGAAACGCCAAACGACTCACCTGAACTGGACTCTTTGAAAAATGATCCAGACCGCCCGGCAAACGTGCTGGATGCTGCGGCATCAGGTGCAGCTTCTGGTATGCAACTGGCTCTGAACGTGGGCGCAATGCTGCTGGCGTTTGTTGCTTTAATTGCACTGCTTAACGGTATGCTTTCTGGCATTGGTGGTTGGTTCAACTATCCGCAACTGTCTATGGAACTGATTCTCGGCTGGGTGTTCTCACCGCTGGCATGGGTTATCGGTGTACCGTGGAGTGAAGCTAACGTTGCTGGTTCCTTCATCGGCCAGAAGTTAATCATCAACGAATTTGTGGCGTACCTGAACTTCGGGGAATACCTGAAAGATGACGCGACTGTAGCGGCAGCAGGTCTGCAAGTTCTGTCAGATCACACCAAAGCAATTATCTCCTTCGCTCTGTGTGGTTTTGCTAACCTTTCTTCTATCGCTATCCTGATTGGTGGACTTGGAAGCATGGCTCCAAACCGTCGTCATGATATTGCCCAGTTAGGTCTTAAGGCTGTAGCAGCAGGTACATTGTCAAACCTGATGAGTGCCACAATTGCCGGGGTCTTCCTGTCATTATAAAAAAGAGATGTTAAAATTATAACATCTCTGTGAAATCAATGGCTGGCGCTTGCGCCGGCCATTTTTTATATCTGGCGATGACTTTTCCGTTATCACTCGTTGTTAAATCACATATACTGTACAAATTATGTAATTTCATCGTGGCTTTTGTGAAGCTATCCGCAAAACCATCAGGGTTGTGAATGTTATAATTATAACATCGCAACTGATTCTATATCTTTTGTTGGAGAATGTTATGACCGATTTAACTGCAAGCAGCCTGCGCGCCCTGAAACTGATGGATCTGACCACTCTGAATGACGATGACACTAATGAAAAAGTGATCGCACTTTGTCATCAGGCAAAAACTTCAGTGGGCAACACCGCAGCTATTTGTATCTACCCGCGCTTCATTCCAATCGCGCGTAAAACTCTGAATGCTCAGGGCACACCTGATATTCGCATCGCGACGGTGACCAACTTCCCACACGGCAACGACGATATCGAAATCGCGCTGGCTGAAACTCGTGCTGCTATCGCTTATGGCGCAGACGAAGTTGATGTGGTTTTCCCATACCGTGCGCTGATCGCCGGTAACGAACAAGTTGGTTTCGAACTGGTGAAAGCCTGTAAAGAAGCCTGTGCTGCGGCTAACGTTTTGCTGAAAGTCATCATCGAAACTGGTGAGCTGAAAGAAGAAGCGCTGATTCGTAAAGCTTCTGAAATCTCTATCAAAGCAGGCGCTGATTTCATCAAAACCTCTACTGGTAAAGTGCCAGTCAACGCAACACCTGAAAGCGCACGCATCATGATGGAAGTTATTCGTGATATGGGCGTTGAAAAAACTGTTGGTTTCAAACCAGCTGGTGGCGTGCGTACTGCTGAAGATGCAGCGCTGTTCCTGTCTATCGCTGATGACCTGTTTGGTGCTGACTGGGCTGATTCGCGTCACTACCGCTTTGGTGCTTCCAGCCTGCTCGCGAGCTTGTTAAAAGCGCTGGGTCATGGCGACGGCAAAAGCGCAAGCGCTTACTAATCTCTTCCTTTGCGGCGGGCTCCCCGCCGCATTTCACCTGATGCACTCAGGGGGTTACCTTGTTCCTCGCTCAAGAAATTATTCGTAAAAAACGTGATGGCCATGCTCTAAGTGATGAGGAGATTCGTTTCTTCATTAATGGTATTCGAGATAACACCATCTCCGAAGGGCAGATTGCCGCACTGGCAATGACCATTTTCTTCCACGACATGACTATGCCTGAACGCGTATCACTGACCATGGCGATGCGAGATTCAGGAACCGTGTTGGACTGGAAGAGCCTTAACCTGAACGGCCCAATCGTTGATAAACACTCAACGGGCGGCGTGGGTGATGTGACGTCCTTGATGCTCGGCCCAATGGTGGCGGCATGCGGTGGTTATATCCCAATGATCTCTGGCCGAGGTTTAGGCCACACTGGTGGTACGCTCGATAAACTTGAAGCGATCCCAGGCTTTGATATTTTCCCGGACGATAACCGTTTCCGCGACATCATCAAAAATGTCGGCGTGGCGATTATCGGCCAGACAAACTCGCTTGCTCCGGCTGATAAACGTTTTTACGCCACGCGTGACATTACCGCGACCGTAGATTCCATTCCGCTTATCACCGCGTCGATTCTTGCGAAGAAACTGGCAGAAGGCCTGGATGCGCTAGTGATGGATGTGAAAGTGGGCAGTGGCGCATTTATGCCAACTTACGAGCTTTCCGAATTGCTTGCTGAAGCGATTGTTGGCGTGGCAAATGGCGCGGGCGTTAAAACCACGGCATTGCTGACTGACATGAACCAAGTGCTGGCATCCAGCGCGGGTAATGCTGTTGAAGTGCGTGAGGCCGTGCAGTTCCTGACTGGCGAATACGTGAATCCACGTCTGCATGAAGTGACCATGGCGCTGTGCGTGGAAATGTTACTTTCCGGCAACCTTGCGAAAGACGACGCCGAAGCGCGTGCCAAACTGCAAGCAGTGCTGGATAACGGTAAAGCGGCAGAAGTATTTGGTCGTATGGTTGCAGCTCAAAAAGGGCCGGCAGACTTTGTCGAAAATTACGCGAAATACCTGCCAACCGCGGTTCTGAGCAAACCTGTATTCGCAGACCGTGCTGGTTTCGTAAATCAGATGGACACTCGTGCATTAGGTATGGCGGTTGTTTCCATGGGCGGTGGTCGTCGTCAGGCTTCTGATTCTCTGGACTACAGTGTTGGCTTTACCGACATGGCTCGTCTGGGCGAGAGTGTAGATACCTCACGTCCACTGGCAGTGATTCATGCAGCAAGTGAAGCTCAATGGCAGGAAGCGGCACGTGCTGTTAAAGCGGCAATTAAAGTTAACGAGACCGCACCGGCACAAACGCCAGATGTGTATCGCCGTATTAGCTAATTGCTGGCATACTGATCTGATCACTTTTTGAAACGCCTCCGGGCGTTTCAGGCGCAACGACGCAGGAGAAATTATGAAACGTGCATTTATTATGGTGCTGGACTCTTTCGGTATCGGCGCAACAGAAGATGCAGCAAAATTTGGCGATGTTGGCTCTGATACTTTCGGGCACATCGCAGAAGCTTGTGCCAAAGGCGAAGCAGACAAAGGCCGTAAAGGGCCACTGAATTTGCCAAACCTGACCCGCCTGGGTCTGGTGAAAGCCGCCGAAGGCTCTACCGGCAAAATCCCAGCAGGTATGGACGGTAATGCAGAAGTTATCGGTGCATATGGCTGGGCGCATGAACTGTCATCAGGTAAAGACACGCCGTCTGGCCACTGGGAAATCGCCGGTGTTCCTGTGTTATTTGACTGGGGTTACTTCTCTGATACGCAAAACAGCTTCCCGCAAGAATTGCTGGATAAACTGGTTGAGCGTGCAAACCTGCCAGGTTACCTCGGTAATTGCCACTCATCCGGTACTGTGATTCTCGATGAGTTGGGCGAAGAGCATATGAAAACCGGCAAGCCGATTTTCTATACCTCTGCTGACTCGGTGTTCCAGATTGCTTGCCATGAAGAAACTTACGGCCTCGATAAACTTTATGAGCTGTGCGAAATCGCACGTGAAGAGTTGACCGAAGGTGGCTACAACATTGGCCGTGTTATCGCGCGTCCGTTTATCGGCGATAAAGCCGGTAACTTCCAGCGTACTGGTAACCGCCATGACCTGGCTGTTGAACCGCCAGCACCAACCGTGTTGAAAAAACTGGTTGATGAGAAAAATGGTCAGGTTGTTTCCGTGGGTAAAATTGCGGATATCTATGCTGAAGTCGGTATCACCAAAAAAGTGAAAGCAACCGGTCTGGATGCGCTGTTTGACGCCACCATCAAAGAGATGAAAGAAGCGGGCGACGACACTATCGTGTTCACCAACTTCGTTGATTTCGACTCATCTTACGGCCACCGCCGTGATGTAGCGGGTTACGCTGCAGCTCTGGAACTGTTTGACCGCCGTCTGCCAGAACTGATGGCACTGCTGAAAGAGGACGATATTTTAATCCTCACCGCTGACCACGGTTGTGACCCAACCTGGCAAGGCACTGACCATACTCGCGAACACATTCCGGTGCTGGTTTACGGCCCGAAAGTGAAAGCCGGTTCTTTAGGTCACCGTGAAACCTTCGCCGATATCGGTCAGACGGTTGCTAGCTATTTCGGTACGTCTCCGATGGATTACGGTAAGAACATGCTGTAATACCCGTCATTCTTTGAGCCGCAGGGGTGTTGGCTGAAAAAGCTCACCTGCGACTCGAATTATTTAGGGTATATGGATTACAGATTTGGGTGAGATGTTTTATCCGCCCAGACGTTTACCTCTTAAAACAAGGATATAGATATGGCAACGCCACATATTAATGCTGAGATGGGTGATTTCGCAGACGTCGTTTTGATGCCTGGCGACCCGTTGCGTGCAAAACACATCGCAGAAACTTTCCTCGAAGATGTTCGTGAAGTGAACAACGTGCGTGGCATGTTGGGCTTCACCGGTACTTATAAAGGCCGCAAAATCTCTGTAATGGGTCACGGTATGGGTATTCCGTCCTGCTCCATCTACACCAAAGAACTGATCACTGATTTCGGCGTGAAGAAAATCATTCGTGTGGGTTCTTGCGGCGCGGTTCGTGCTGATGTGAAACTGCGTGACGTGGTTATCGGCATGGGCGCTTGTACCGACTCTAAAGTTAACCGTCTGCGTTTTAAAGACCACGATTTCGCAGCTATCGCTGACTTCGATATGGTTCGCAATGCCGTTGATGCGGCTAAAGCGCTGGGCGTAGACGCTCGCGTAGGCAACATCTTCTCCGCGGACCTGTTCTACACGCCAGACCCAACCATGTTTGACGTAATGGAAAAATACGGCATCCTGGGTGTGGAAATGGAAGCTGCAGGTATCTACGGCGTGGCAGCAGAGTTCGGTGCTAAGGCACTGACTATCTGTACTGTATCTGACCATATCCGTACTCACGAGCAGACGACTGCGGAAGAGCGCCAAACTACCTTTAACGACATGATCAAGATTGCTCTTGAGTCTGTGTTACTGGGCGACAAAGAGTAAGATTCAAAAGGGTGCTTCGGCACCCTTTATTGTTCATAGTATCTATTCACTCAAACCCCTTCATTCTCCTCGGTTTCTTTACCTTTCAAATATATAGCGCTATAAATCAATTCAAGTATCTATTCACTAATCTATTCTCATGAGCGCTCTGACTGATTTATTACTACACGGGCCACAAACTGCAAACTCATTGCGGCAGCGTTTGGGTGTCAGCCAGGCGACGTTTTCACGTCTGGTAAATACTGAAAGTGATGTAATCAAAGCGGGGGCGGCCAGAGCGACTCAATATGCCCTGATCAGACCTGTGCGTCAGATTCGGCAGTTTCCATTGTGGCAAATAGATGATGCGGGGCAGGCCTGGCGTTTTGGTGACTTGTACCCCATCTGGCCGAGAGACATCTGGCTGGAAATGCTGATATTTGCACGGCAATTCTGGCTTGAGGCAAGCCAGAACCAAGAAATTAGCCAGGCGTTTCGCGAGCTATGCAGGGGGATGGCATTAGAACTTGATACCGTTGAGGCAAGCATTAAACGGCTCGCTTAGCGCACCGTCTGAGCAATCCACGTGCTCAACTCGCGTAATTCCGTTTCTTGTTCCGGAAAATCGGCAATCAACGTTTCACACTGCTGTTGCAACATATCGCTACGATACAAACAACCCTGCAAGCGCGCCGCCAGAGCTTCCAGCGGGGCCGGATTCAGGCTATCAGTGAAGATTTGCGTGCGCGTGATATGCCCTTTCTCAACGTCGAAATGCAGCTCAACACCGCCCCAGGTAAAACGCTGATCCAGCAAGTGACTGAATGCAGGTGCCTGGCCGAAATTCCATTCCCAGCTGCTTTGGCGAGCAAAGATTTCCGTAAACCCAGGGAGGTCGGGCAGGGCATCAGGCGAGATATGTTCTGCTTCAACGCGCTCGCCGTAATAAGCAAAGAATGATTCGCGCACGGCATCGCAAATTTGCTCATGAGTCAGGCCAGGATGGATCTCGCCAAGATTGGTAACGCGGCCGCGTACTGAGGTAATACCTTTGGCCTGGAGTTTTTTCTCATCTGGATTCAGGTAGTTAGCCAGGCGGCTTAAATCTGCGTTGAGCAACAGTGTGCCATGGTGGAAGCCGCGGTCCATGGTTTCTTTATACGCGGACCCTGAAACTTTGCGTGGCCCTTCAGCAGTGGCAACTTCCAGATCGTTGCGCCCGGAAGCAGTCGCGCTAATTCCCAGTGAATTGAGTGCATTCACCACAATGGCGGTAGATACGCTTTTATCGTATTCAGGCTTCCCGGCCATAAACGTGAAACAGGTATTCCCCAGATCGTGGAAAACCGCGCCGCCGCCACTGCTGCGCCTTGCCAGGCGCACGTTATCTTCTTCCATGCGACGGGTATTGCACTCTTTCCACGGGTTTTGCGCCCGCCCAATAACTACGGTATCTGCGTTACGCCATAAAAAGAGTACGCGCTGGGTCGCGGGCATCTGGCGGAAAATACACTCTTCTACGGCCAGGTTGAACCAGGGATCGTAAGAGTCAGAAATCAGTAGTCGTAAGGTAGTCATCGTAGAAATCCTTTCTTATTTACGGCTTATTATCAGCCTGTTCTTCCTCATCTTCTTTCACTTCGGTATTTGCAGTGAGAAGGAAAGGAGACTGCTGCCAGCGGGTGCGTTTGCCCTGCAAAAGAGTACGCGTCAGCACAATGCCAATTGCCAGTGCCAGCAACATCATCAGGCGCAAAATATTTGTGGTGTTATCCACCTGTTTAGCTTCGGTAGCGAGCGTGTGGGTATCAAGCGTGATTCGCAGATAGCCAACCGGCCCGTCTTTATCTTCAATCGGCTGAACAATTTGCTGATTAAAATAACTGCCTGCTTTTTTGCCATCCAGCGCCAGCCTGTCACGCACGCCAATTCCTTCACCTGCTCGCGCGATTTGGCCGCCGCTATCGTCATAAACGCCCGCATCGAGAATACGGCTATCTTGGGTCAATAACTTGAGGACGGCTGAAATCTTTTTCTCATCTGGGTTTTCGGATTTCATCAGCGGTGTCAGGTTGTAACTCACCTGGCGCGCCAAAGTTTTGGCCAGCTCTTCAAGCTGTACATTACGGGCTTGTTGGTGCCCCTGGCTAAACCATGAAGCCCCCTGCATCAACGCGACTAAAAGTGCGAGGCAGATAAGCACAATCACTGCACGATGCAGCCTGAATTTCATTTTTGCCCGAGCCATAATGCACCTTAGGAAAATTGCCGATTTTACTGCGCAGTTTAATGTTGCCAGAAGCGGCTCTGACAAGGTAGCCTCATGCGTTGTTTTGTCCCGGCCTTTATCTTTATTCTGGAGTTATGATGCCAAATAGTCTGACCTGGTGCGACCTGCCGACCGATGTCTCTCTCTGGCCTGGGTTGCCGCTATCGTTAAGTGGTGATGAAGTCATGCCACTCGATTACCGTGCTGGCCGCAGTGGCTGGCTTCTGTATGGTCGGAATCTGAATAAAGAGTGCCTGAATCACTACCAACGTAAATTGGGTGCGGCGATGGTAATCGTCACCGCATGGTGTGTTGAAGACTATCAGGTTATTCGCCTGGCAGGTTCATTAACACCGCGAGCAACTAAGCTTGCGCACGAGGCTGGGCTGGATGTCGCACCGCTGGGTAAAATCCCACATCTTCGCACGCCGGGTCTGCTGGTGATGGACATGGATTCCACCGCCATTCAAATCGAGTGCATTGATGAAATCGCCAAACTGGCAGGCACCGGTGAAATGGTAGCGGAAGTGACGGAGCGCGCGATGCGTGGCGAACTCGACTTCGCGGCAAGCCTGAAGCAACGTGTTGCGACCCTCAAAGGAGCAAATGCTTCTATTTTGCGCCAGGTACGTGATGAACTGCCACTGATGCCAGGGCTGACTTCTCTGGTGCTTAAGCTTGAATCGCTAGGCTGGAAAGTGGCTATTGCTTCCGGCGGCTTCACCTTCTTTGCGGAATATCTGCGCGACAAACTGCATTTGCATGCAGTAGTGGCAAATGAGCTGGAAATTTGCGACGGCAAGCTGACGGGTGAAGTTATTGGTCAAATTGTTGATGCTCAGTTCAAAGCAGATACGCTCAAGCGCCTCGCGGATAAATATGAAATCCCTGTCGAACAAACTGTTGCGATTGGTGATGGCGCGAATGATTTACCGATGATTCTGTCTGCCGGGCTGGGTATTGCTTATCACGCGAAACCGAAGGTTAATGAGAAAACAGAAATCACCATCCGTCATGCTGATTTGATGGGTGTATTCTGTATTCTTTCAGGCAGTCTTATTCAGGAAGAACGCTAATGGCCAAAGCGCCGAAACGTGCATTTGTCTGCAACGAATGTGGTGCAGATTATCCTCGCTGGCAAGGGCAATGCAGCGCCTGCCAGGCGTGGAACACTATCACTGAGGTGCGCATTGCCGCCTCTCCGACAGTTGCGCGTAACGAGCGTTTATCTGGTTATGCCGGCAGTGCGGGCGTCAGCAAAGTACAAAAACTTTCTGATATCAGCCTCGAAGAACTGCCACGTTTTTCTACCGGTTTTAAAGAGTTCGACCGCGTACTGGGCGGCGGTGTGGTGCCGGGTAGCGCCATTCTGATTGGCGGTAACCCTGGCGCGGGTAAATCCACGCTGCTGCTGCAAACACTGTGCAAACTCAGCGAACAGATGAAAACGCTGTACGTCACGGGTGAAGAGTCGCTGCAACAAGTGGCGATGCGTGCGCACCGCTTAGGTTTGCCGACTAACAACCTGAATATGCTTTCGGAAACCGGCATTGAGCAAATCTGCATGATTGCCGAAGAAGAAGCGCCGAAGCTGATGGTAATCGACTCCATTCAGGTGATGCATATGGCCGACGTACAATCGTCGCCGGGCAGCGTAGCGCAGGTGCGTGAGTCTGCCGCTTACCTGACGCGCTTTGCCAAAACGCGCGGCGTGGCGATTATCATGGTCGGCCACGTCACCAAAGATGGTTCACTTGCCGGGCCAAAAGTCCTCGAACACTGTATCGACTGCTCGGTGATGCTTGATGGCGATGCCGATTCCCGTTTCCGCACCCTGCGCAGCCATAAAAACCGCTTTGGTGCGGTGAATGAGCTGGGCGTATTTGCCATGACGGAACAGGGTCTGCGTGAAGTGAGCAACCCTTCCGCTATCTTCCTGAGTCGTGGTGATGAAGTGACGCCCGGTAGCTCTGTGATGGTTGTGTGGGAAGGGACGCGTCCGCTGCTGGTAGAAATTCAGGCGCTGGTGGATCAATCTATGATGTCCAACCCACGCAGGGTTGCTGTTGGCCTGGAACAAAACCGTCTGGCGATTTTATTGGCCGTTTTGCACCGCCATGGCGGGCTGCAAATGGCTGACCAGGATGTGTTTGTTAACGTGGTTGGCGGTGTGAAAGTTACCGAAACCAGTGCCGACCTCGCGCTTTTACTGGCGATGGTTTCAAGTCTGCGCAACCGGGCTCTGCCACAAGATTTAGTGGTGTTTGGTGAGGTTGGGTTGGCAGGTGAAATTCGCCCGGTGCCAAGCGGGCAGGAACGTATTTCTGAAGCCGCAAAACACGGTTTTAAACGGGCGATTGTGCCGCAGGCGAATGTGCCGAAAAAATTACCAGAAGGGATGCAGGTCTTCGGGGTGAAAAAACTTGCTGATGCGCTGTCGGTATTTGACGACTTATAATTGATACCCGTCATAATTCAGGTTGCAGCAGTGTTGGCTGCAACTCGAATGATTTAGGGTATATTTCCCATTTTGCAGGAGCAGGCAACATGTCGTCTTTTGAGTACCTGAAGACTGCTATTCGTCAGCAGAACGTTACGCTACAGCAAGTTGCAGAATCCTGCGGCATGACCAAGGGTTATCTTAGCCAGTTACTGAACGCCAAAATCAAAAGTCCAAGTGCGCAGAAACTGGAAGCATTACATCGTTTCCTCGGCCTTGAATTTCCCCGGCGTGAGAAAAAAGTGGGCGTTGTCTTCGGAAAGTTTTATCCGCTGCATACCGGCCATATCTACTTGATTCAACGCGCCGCAAGCCAGGTTGATGAGTTACATATCATCATGGGCTATGACGAAACCCGCGATCGTCTTCTGTTTGAAGACAGTGCCATGTCGCAACAGCCGACAACCGGTGACCGTCTGCGCTGGTTGCTTCAGACCTTTAAATACCAGAAAAACATTCGCATTCATTCATTTAACGAAGAAGGGATGGAGCCGTATCCACACGGTTGGGATGTCTGGAGCCGCGGCATCAAAGCTTTTATGGAAAGCAAAGGCATAAATCCTGACTGTATCTACACCTCTGAAGAGAATGATGCACCACGTTTTATCGAACAGCTCAGTATTGAAACCGTGCTTATTGATCCGAAACGCACATTTATGAATATCAGCGGTGGGCAGATCCGCGAAAACCCGTTCCGCTACTGGGAATACATTCCAACTGAAGTGAAACCGTTCTTTGTCCGAACCGTCGCGATTCTGGGCGGTGAGTCGAGCGGTAAGTCGTGGATGGTGAATAAGCTCGCCAACATTTTCAACACGACCAGCGCCTGGGAATACGGGCGTGACTATGTCTTTTCCCATCTGGGTGGCGATGAGATGGCATTGCAATATTCTGACTATGATAAAATTGCGATTGGCCATGCTCAGTACGTTGATTTTGCAGTTAAATATGCCAATAAAGTCGCTTTTATCGATACTGACTTTGTCACCACTCAGGCATTCTGCAAAAAATATGAAGGGCGTGAGCACCCATTTGTGCAGGCGCTGATTGATGAGTACCGCTTTGATCTGGTGATTTTGCTGGAAAACAATACTCCGTGGGTAGCCGATGGCTTGCGTAGCCTGGGCAGTGATACCGACAGGAAATCGTTCCAGAATCTTTTGGTGTCGATGCTTGATGAGAACAACATCAGCTACGTTCATGTAGAAGAACCTGACTACGATTCTCGCTTCTTGCGCTGTGTTGATTTGGTGAAGAACATGATTGGCGAGCGGGGATAATCGGGCTTGTCAAAAAAGGGGGCGCATTAAGCGCCCCATTTTTATTACTTCGTTACGCGCTTGTACTTAATACGCTTAGGTTCCAGCGCATCCGCACCCAGGGTGCGTTTCTTGTACTCTTCGTACTCAGTAAAGTTGCCTTCGAAGAATTCCACTTTGCCTTCATCCTGGTAATCCAGAATGTGCGTGGCGATACGGTCCAGGAACCAACGGTCGTGCGAGATAACCATTGCACAGCCTGGGAATTCCAGCAGGGCGTTTTCTAACGCGCGCAGGGTTTCGATATCCAGGTCGTTTGTTGGTTCATCGAGCAGCAGTACGTTGCCGCCAACTTGCAGTAATTTT
This sequence comes from Buttiauxella sp. AC038, assembly GCF_979253565.1. Classification (NCBI taxonomy): domain Bacteria; kingdom Pseudomonadati; phylum Pseudomonadota; class Gammaproteobacteria; order Enterobacterales; family Enterobacteriaceae; genus Buttiauxella; species Buttiauxella sp. AC038. The sequence continues at coordinate 673,899 of NZ_CEEDCQ010000001.1, forward strand.
GCAAGGTGCAGACGACCACGCTCACCACCGGACAACTCACCGACACGTTTACCCTGGTCGACGCCTTTGAAGTTAAAGCGACCAACGTACGCACGGCTTGGCATTTCGGTGTTACCGACACGCATGATGTCCTGGCCGCCGGAAACTTCTTCCCACACGGTTTTGCTGTTGTCCATTGCATCACGGAACTGATCCACAGACGCCAGTTTGACGGTTTCGCCCAGTTCAATGGTGCCGCTATCTGGCTGTTCCTGGCCAGACATCATACGGAACAGGGTAGATTTACCCGCGCCGTTCGGACCGATGATCCCGACAATTGCACCTTTCGGTACAGAGAATGTCAGGTCTTCAATCAGCAGGCGGTCGCCGTAGGATTTACGCAGATTGGTAACCTCAACGACTTTATCGCCCAGACGTGCGCCTGGTGGAATAAACAGTTCGTTGGTTTCGTTACGTTTCTGATATTCAGTGTTATTAAGCTCTTCAAAGCGAGCCAGACGCGCCTTGCCTTTGGACTGGCGGCCTTTCGCACCCTGACGTACCCACTCCAGCTCTTTCTCGATGGATTTACGGCGAGCCGCTTCCGAAGAGGCTTCCTGAGCCAGACGTTCGTCTTTCTGCTCAAGCCAGGAGGAGTAGTTACCTTCCCACGGAATACCTTCACCGCGGTCAAGTTCCAGAATCCAGCCTGCAACGTTATCGAGGAAGTAACGGTCGTGGGTAATCGCCACAACAGTGCCTTCGAAGTCGTGCAGGAAGCGCTCGAGCCACGCCACGGATTCAGCATCCAGGTGGTTCGTTGGTTCGTCGAGCAGCAGCATGTCTGGTTTTTCGAGCAGTAGGCGGCACAGTGCTACACGGCGGCGTTCACCACCGGACAGGTTAGCAATTTTCGCATCCCAGTCAGGCAGACGCAGCGCATCAGCAGCACGTTCTAGTTGCACGTTCAGGTTGTGACCGTCGTGTGCCTGAATGATTTCTTCAAACTTACCCTGTTGGGCAGCCAGCTTGTCGAAATCGGCGTCCGGCTCGGCGTATTTAGCATACACTTCGTCGAGGCCTTTCAGGGCATTAACCACTTCAGCCACGGCTTCTTCAACCGACTCACGGACGGTATGTTCAAGGTTGAGTTGCGGTTCTTGCGGCAGATAGCCGATTTTCAGTCCTGGTTGTGGACGAGCTTCGCCTTCGATGTCGGTATCAATGCCGGCCATAATGCGCAGCAGCGTGGATTTACCGGAACCGTTCAGACCCAGTACGCCAATCTTGGCGCCAGGGAAGAAACTAAGAGAGATATTTTTCAGGATATGACGTTTCGGCGGAACAACTTTGCCGACTCGATGCATGGTATAAACGAATTGAGCCACAGTGCGACTTCGCCTCTTTTTCGTGATTTAAGATGGTTCGTATCAAAGGCGAAGTGTAGCCGTTTTCAGCAGGTAATCCCAGCAGGGGAAGTAGGATGTGTTACCCGAAACACTCTGGACAGTGTTATACCCAAAATAACGTGCTCTGGCGTGGCGAAACAGCAATAGCAGAGTTAGCATGAAGTAACTAATGGCGGCATGATGCTGCCTGTAAATATGTGAGGAGAACTTGTGGGGAAAGCCAAACAAGTCGCGGGACAATTGCTGGTGGCAATTGTAAGCCTTGCGGCATTAACTCATGCAGTTCGTGCGGATTCGCTCGATGAGCAACGCAGCCGATACGCACAAATCAAACAAGCGTGGGATAGCAAGCAAATGGATGTGGTGCAGCGAATGATGCCCACGTTGCAGGATTATCCTCTCTATCCTTATCTCGAATATCGCCAGATTACAGATGACTTAATGAATGAGCCAACGCTTGTCGTTAGTCGCTTTATTGAGGCAAACCCAACACTGCCGCCAGCCCGCTCCCTGAAGTCACGCTTTGTGAATGAACTCGCCCGTCGTGAAGACTGGCGTGGCTTGCTGGCATTTAGCCCTGAGCAGCCGGGCACGACTGAATCTAAATGTAATTATTACTACGCGAAATGGAACACCGGCCAGACGGATGACGCATGGGCGGGAGCAAAAGATTTATGGCTGACCGGGAAGAATCTGCCGTCAAGCTGTGACCGTTTATTCTCGGCGTGGCGCTCTTCAGGGACACAAGATCCGTTGGCCTATCTGGAGCGTATTCGCCTGGCGATGAAAGAGGGCAATACCTCGCTGGTCAACAACCTCGCAAGCCAAATGCCTGCGGATTATCAGACCATATCCAGCGCGCTAATAACTCTGCAAAACAATCCCAATTCGGTGCTGACTTTTGCGCAAACCGTGGGTGCAACAGACTTTACGCGTCAGGCTGCGGCAATTGCTTTTACTCGAGTGGCCCGGGATGACGTAGAAAATGCGCGCATGATGATCCCTTCACTGGTGCAAGCGCAGCAACTTAATGACTCTCAGGCTCAGGAGCTTAGAGATACCGTCGCCTGGCGTTTGATGGGCAATGATGTTACGGCCGAACAGGCTGCATGGCGCGATGATACCATTATGCGTTCAGAATCCACGACGCTAGTTGAGAGACGTGTACGTATGGCGCTGGGAACGGGCGATCGTACTGGCCTGAATACCTGGCTTGCGCGTTTACCGATGGAAGCCAAAGAGAAAGATGAATGGCGCTATTGGCAAGCAGATCTATTGTTGGAACGAGGCCGGGATGCGGAAGCCAAAGAAATTCTGCATTCTTTAATGCAGCAACGCGGATTTTACCCAATGGTGGCAGCCCAGCGTTTAGGGGAAGACTACCCGTTGCGTGTAGACAAAGCGGTAGCGGTGAATCCTGCGCTGGTCCAGGGGCCAGAAATGGCACGAGTGCGCGAGTTAATGTACTGGCAGATGGATAACACTGCGCGCAGCGAATGGGCTAATTTAATCACCAGCCGCAGCAAACCAGAGCAGGAAGGATTGGCACGTTACGCGTTTGATCAAAACTGGTGGGATCTTAGCGTACAGGCAACGATCGCCGGGAAGCTCTGGGATCATCTGGAGGAACGTTTCCCTCTGGCGTATAAGGATGTTTTCTCTCGTTATGTTAGCGATAAAGATATCTCGCAAAGCTATGCAATGGCGATTGCGCGTCAGGAAAGTGCCTGGAACCCGAAAGTGAAATCACCTGTTGGAGCCAGCGGCTTGATGCAAGTTATGCCCGCTACGGCTGCGCATACTGTGAAAGTCTTCAACATTCCAGGTTACAGCAGCCCCTCTCAGTTACTCGACCCTGAAACCAATATCAATATTGGCACCACGTATTTGCAGTCCGTCTATCAGCAATTTGAGAAGAACAGGATCTTCTCCTCAGCTGCTTATAATGCGGGGCCGGGTCGAGTCAGAACCTGGCTTGGTAACAGTGCCGGTCGCATCGATGCAGTTGCGTTTGTTGAGAGTATTCCCTTCTCTGAAACGCGCGGATATGTGAAAAACGTGCTGGCTTATGATGCGTATTATCAATACTTCATGGGTAAATCCGCACCGTTGCTGACGGACACTGAGTGGCAACGCCGTTATTGATTTTGGGGTGTCCATGTTATGCTATCGTACTAGTTAATTAGTATGAAGTAGGGTGGCATAACATGACTCAGCACTCTCAATACTCGGCAGAACATGCCGAACAAAGCAATCAAGAGTGGCTCCGCTTTGTGGAGTTACTACAGCAATCGTTCGATAAGCAGTTGCATATGCCGTTGTTGATGTTGCTACTGACACCAGACGAACGCACAGCCCTTGGGACTCGTGTCAGAATTGTCGAAGAGTTACTGCGCGGCGAGATGAGTCAGCGTGAGCTTAAAAATGAACTAGGTGCGGGGATTGCGACTATTACCCGTGGTTCAAATAGCTTGAAATCTGCTCCACCAGAGCTGCGTGCATGGCTGGAGCAGGAATTATTGAGCGCTAAAGGTTAACGATAAACGTCGTTATGAAATGGGCTCAACGCCAGAATAACCGCCTGGTGGTAAACGCTACTGCGAGTCAATTTCCCGGCGGTAAACACGCCAATCGCACCCTCTTTACGGCCAATTTTATCGATACCGGTATAGGCAGACATCACAGGCCCTAACGCTTCGCCTGCACGTACTTTTTCAAGAATGATGGTGGGAAGTGGGAGCGTTGCTGAACGGGCTTCGCCACGCTTATTTTGGTTTTCAATCACTACCCAACTGAATGTACTGTCATCATCAATTCCTGCCTCAACTGCCACCCAAAAATCAGCTTCCGGACGCACCTGACGGGCGTTCATAATTCGGCATCGTGCGCCAGTTCGCGTTTCATGGTTTCCAAATGGCTGTTCAGGCACACCACTATCGACGGCGACGGGTTCAATATGGCAGCATCCCTCCCCATAGATATCGTCGAATGCCTGGTGAATTGCCTGAATTTTGGCTGGATTAGTTGTTGCGCAGACGACATGGTACATAATCAGTGAAACTCTCAAGAAATTGTTGCCGCAGTATAACGGAAAAAACGCATGTTACAGGTATACCTTGTTCGCCACGGCGAAACGCAGTGGAATGCGCAACGCCGCATTCAGGGCCAGTCAGACAGTGCGCTGACTGAAAAAGGAGAACGCCAGGCCGAGCAGGTGGCCGAGCGGGTTAAAACGCTAGGCATTACTCATGTGATTGCCAGTGATTTGGGGCGCACGCGCCGCACCGCTGAGATAATTGCGCAGGCATGTGGTGTGGATGTCACGCTGGATGCGCGTTTACGTGAGCTGGATATGGGCGTGCTAGAACGCCGTAATCTGGACACGCTAAGCGAAGAAGAAGAGAGTTGGCGTCGTCAGTTAGTTAATGGCACTGCTGATGGGCGTATTCCCGAAGGGGAAAGCATGCTCGAGATGAGTGAGCGTATGCACGCGGCTTTGAATGCTTGCCTGGATTTACCCGCTGGCAGTCGCCCATTGCTGGTTAGCCACGGTATGGCGTTAGGCTGCCTGGTGAGTACGATTCTGGGGTTACCGGCCTGGGCTGAACGTCGCTTACGTTTAAGAAACTGTTCGATTTCCCGTGTTGATCACCAGCAAAGCCCGTGGTTGGCTTCCGGCTGGGTGGTTGAAACGGCAGGGGACATTTCTCATCTGGATGCCCCTGCGTTGGATGAACTTCAGCGTTAGTTAACGACGTACTGGGATCAGATACTCACATCTGATCTGCATCGGACGGTCATGAACACGCGCTTCTTCTTGCGGGAAGAAGCGTTCAATATCCTGGCCTTTGCGACGAGTCAGATTCAGAGACGGCATGCAGGTTCCGTAAATGGTCAGGATAAACTCCTGTAAACCCGTGCCCGGCCCTTCGTAGTCGAACTGCACGTAATCCCCACCTTCCAGGCTGACCGGATGAGAGTCGGGTAAGAAACCATTTGCCATTTCAGGTGTTAACGCCGTGGTATAGAAGACTTCTTGTTCGTCGTCTTTCTCGATGCTTGGGCGCGGCTCATGCAGACCATACAATACGCGCGGCAGTGTCGGAGAATTCCCGAGGAACTGTGTCCAGAACTGGATACGCATTTCATTACGGAAATCAGAGATTTGCTCAAGCGTGCAGCTGTAACTTTGCGTGACCCCCACCAAATGTGTTTTTGGCAGAGTGATAAATTGCGCTTGAGGAAGAGTAAACTCATCTAAACGCAGCGGCGGACGCATACCGAAAGCGCTCCAGTCAGGTGAGCGACGATAGAGTGCCGGTGTTTGGGCAAATTGCTTTTTGAAGGCGCGAGTGAATGTCTGCTGAGAATCAAAGCGATACTGCAAAGCAATATCAAGGATAGGTCGAGCGGTTAGACGCAACGCCACAGCTGACTTTGATAAACGACGTGCGCGGATGTATGCACCGATGGCATGACCCGTAACATCTTTGAACATCCGTTGTAGATGCCACTTGGAATAACCTGCTTTTGCCGCCACATTATCAAGAGACAGTGACTGATCCAGATGGCCTTCTAGCCAAGTTAATAGATCGCGAATGATCCCTGTCTGATCCATATAATATCCTCATCCTGGCACGGTGAGTGCCGTCAATGTGGGCGATGATAGCACTTTTTGTTTGCATGACATTCAGAGTTTTTTTTAACAAGACGTGCCAAAATCAGTTACTCATTCGAACAATTTTATTAATAACGTGATATTTAACGGTTTTTTAGCCCAAGGTGTGAATAGTCGCTTAAGGCAATCTTAACTAATGGTAACAATATGAAATATAAAGTTTTAGTCGCGCTTAGTTCGTTGCTATTTATTTCACTGGGTGTCCAGGCGGAAGAAATTGGCTCAGTTGATACCGTTTTCAAGGTGTTTGGCCCTGACCATAAGATAGTTGTTGAGGCATTTGACGATCCGGATGTTAAAAACGTCACTTGCTATATAAGCCGTGCAAAAACGGGTGGTATTAAAGGTGGGCTAGGACTCGCAGAAGATACTTCAGATGCGGCGATTTCTTGCCAGCAAGTTGGGCCAGTAGAGCTAAGCGAAAAAATTAAAGCGGGTAAAACTCAGGGTGATGTTGTGTTCCAGAAACGGACATCATTGGTGTTCAAGAAACTGCAAGTCGTGCGTTTTTATGATGCTAAACGTAACACTCTGGCCTATCTGGCGTATTCCGACAAAGTGGTTGAAGGTTCACCAAAAAATGCGCTGAGTGCGGTGCCAATTATGCCGTGGAAGTAACAGGGAGCACGCGATGAGCCAGGCCACTATCTGGTTAGTTGAAGATGAAACCAGTATTGCTGATACGTTGATCTACACGTTACAGCAAGAGGGGTTTTCCGTGCGTGCCTTCGATCGCGGCTTGCCTGTGCTGGACGCTGCACATCAAGAACGCCCGGATCTGGCTATTCTGGATGTTGGCCTGCCTGATATTAACGGCTTTGAATTATGTCGCCGCCTGCTGGCTGATTACCCGGATCTACCGCTGCTGTTTCTTACCGCGCGCAGTGAAGAAGTCGATAGGTTGATTGGCCTTGAGATTGGCGCTGATGATTACATCGCCAAACCGTTTTCCCCACGTGAAGTTTGCGCGAGGGTGCGAACGGTGCTGCGTCGCCTGCAGAAACAACGGCAGGCTTTAGCCGGGAGCGCCCTGCGGATTGGCCTGTTCGAGTTCAATGAAATGGCCGCGCAGATCTCCTGGTGCCAGCAGCCATTGCTGCTGACGCGTTACGAGTACCTGCTACTGAAGACTTTTTTACAGTGGCCGGGTCGAGTATTTTCCCGCCAACAATTGATGGATCTGGTATGGAGTACTGCCGAAGAAAGTTTTGATCGCACAGTCGATACACACATTAAAACGCTGCGTGCCAAACTGCGGGTGATCAACCCCGATCTTTCACCGATCAACACGCATCGTGGCTTAGGCTACAGTCTTGGTGTTAATTAATGCGCATCGGGATGCGCCTGCTGCTGGGCTATTTTTTGATTGTGGCGATTGCGGCCTGGTTTGTGTTGTCTATCTTTTTACAGGAAGTTAAGCCTGGCGTTCGACGCGCAACGGAAGGCACCCTAATTGATACCGCTACGCTACTGGCCGAATTTGCTAAAGCCGATATGCTGGTGGGAAATGCACAAAACGGCCAGCTCGCGCAGGCGTTTTCCCGGCTTAATCAACACTCCTTCAAGGCCAATATCAGTGGCATTACCAAATCCAAAAATGAATACCGTGTTTATCTAACTGATACGAAAGGCATCGTTTTATTTGATTCCAGCGGCAAAGCAACTGGTGAGGATTACTCGCGCTGGAATGATGTATGGCTGACGCTACAGGGTAAATACGGTGCACGCAGCACGCCGGTAAACGCTAACAACCCTGAAAGCACAGTGATGTATGTGGCCGCACCCGTGCGCGACGGGAAAAACATCATTGGTGTGTTGAGTGTTGGTAAGCCAAACAGCGCAATGGACCCGGTTATACGCCGCAGTGAGCGGCGCATTCTGTGGGCGGGCATTGCATTACTGGGCATCGCTTTGCTGATTGGTTTCGGGTTTGTGTTGTGGATTAACCGGGCCATTGGGAAACTGGTTCGCTATGCAGACTCGGTCACGACCGAGCACCCTTTACCGCTACCTAAACCGGGCAGTAGCGAATTGCGTAAATTGGCGTTGGCGCTAGAAAGTATGCGGCTGAAACTCGAAGGGAAAACGTATATAGAGCAGTACGTTCATGCCCTGACTCATGAGTTGAAAAGCCCGATGGCGGCGATTCGTGGTGCGGCAGAAATTTTACGTGAAGGCCCGCCGCCAGAAGTTGTGGAGAAGTTCTCTGCGAACATTCTTCAGCAAAATCTGCGCATGCAGCAGCTGGTCGATAATCTATTATGCCAGGCGAAACTGGAAAGCCGGGTTGAAATCACGGCTCAACCGATAAGTCTGGCAGTGCTATTTTCCTCGCTATGCGAAAGCCGCGAAGTGCTCGCCCGCAGTAAACAAATCTTGCTAAGAATCGATAAAAATGTTCCCGAAGAACTTACCGTTGATGGTGATCCAGCTTTGCTTGAGCAAGCTGTTGGGAATTTGCTGGATAATGCGCTCGATTTTACTCCACCCGCTGGGGAGGTGGTTTTAAGTGTTGAACAGAATATTGGACAGACTACTATTCTGGTTTCTGATACAGGAAGCGGGATACCTGATTATGCAAAAGAACGCGTATTCGAACGTTTTTACTCATTGCCCCGCAGCAACGGGCAAAAAAGCAGTGGCTTAGGACTGGCATTTGTCCGTGAAGTCGTACGTTTGCATCGTGGAACCATAACTCTTGAGAATCGTCCTGAAGGTGGTGTGCAAGCTCGATTAGCATTGCCTGAAAAATAACTCCCGCACTTCACCGTCCCTTCACATAACTTCATTTAGCCCCCACAAACGCTCGCTATCCTCTGCCCATCAAAAATGGAGGGGATTATGTTTAAATCTGCGTTGTTCTGGAAAGTCATGACCTTGCTAGGATGTATGGTGGTGTTGCTGATTCCATTAAATATGTTGAGTTCGTTAGTTAATGAACGCAGCAGTTATCGGGATGATGTTGAACAGTCACTGCGCCAAAGTGCCAGTGGCCCGCAAACAATTACTGGTCCACTGATCGCCATCCCCATAACGGAGCTAACGACCGTTATGGAAGACAATAAAGAGATTAAGAAAGAGCGCCGGTTCATTCGTTACTACCTGCCGGAGAACTTGAGTATTGTGGGGAAGCAAACCGTTGAACCACGTCATATCGGTATTTATGAGGGGCAAATCTGGCGCACGGCTATCACGCTAAATGCTACGTTTAATCGCCAATTGCTCTCAAACGAGGTAGGTCCCGATACTCTTATTGGTACGCCATACGTGGTGCTGGCAGTTGGCGACTCACGCGGTATTGGCAAAGTGGGTGAATTGGATATCAACGGTGAGTCTTATCCGATTGAACCCGGTAGCAACCTGCCTGGAGTAGGGCAGGGGCTACATGCCATTCTCCCTGTAAAACGTCTTCAGGATGAGAAACTCACGCTGCGTTTTAACCTGGATTTGATGGGAACTAAACAGCTTGCTGTGGTGCCTGTTGGGCGTAATAGCCAGTTCAACTTAACCAGCAACTGGCCGCATCCTGGATTTATGGGCGATTTTTTGCCGCAGCAGCGGACTGTCACTGAGAGTGGATTTAGCGCCAGCTGGCAAAGCACCTGGTTTGCTAACAATTTGAACACCAGTTTCTATGATGGTCAGCTGATTGACGTCGACCGTCTGCCAGCCTTTAGCGTCACAGTAGCGAACCCGGTGGACCAATATCAACTGACTGACCGCGCTGTAAAATATGCCATCTTGCTGATTGGCTTGACGTTTATGAGCTTCTTCTTGCTGGAGACACTGACCGGACTGCGTGTTCACCCGATGCAGTATTTGCTGGTTGGGCTATCGCTTGTGATGTTCTATCTCGTTCTACTGGCTGTATCGGAGCACATTGGATTTAACGGAGCATGGCTGCTGGCGAGCCTGGTTTGTGCCGGAATTAACGGTTTTTACCTTAAGGCTGTACTCAATAGCGGCAAAGCGAGTGCGATGTTTACTCTGGGATTATTGATGCTTGATGCGGTGCTCTGGCAGCTGCTGCAGTCTGAAGACAGTGCTCTACTGCTCGGTACAGGCGTCCTTTTTGCAGCGCTCTCAGCCATTATGTTACTGACACGAAATATCGACTGGTACGGAATGAGAAGGAAAGTGCAGGTGCCAGAAAATGGCGAGATCCAGGAAGATCCGGAGCGGTTCCGCTTGTGGAAATAGATAGATAATCGAGACAAAAGAAAAGGGCGGATTAAAAATCCGCCCTTTCACATTCATGTTTGATTACAGGTTTATTCCTGTAAATCGCCGCAGAAGCGATAACCTTCGCCGTGAATCGTAGCGATGATTTCAGGTGTATCTGGGGTCGATTCGAAATGCTTACGAATACGACGAATTGTGACGTCAACGGTACGATCGTGTGGCTTCAGCTCACGGCCTGTCATTTTCTTCAGCAATTCAGCGCGGGACTGAATTTTCCCTGGGTTTTCACAGAAGTGCAGCATGGCGCGGAATTCGCTACGCGGCAACTTATACTGCTCGCCATTTGGACTGACCAATGAACGGCTGTTGATATCCAATTCCCAACCATTGAACTTGTAGCTTTCAACGGAACGACGTTCTTCGCTGATTGCACCCAGGTTCATAGTACGAGACAACAGGTTGCGCGCACGGATGGTTAATTCGCGTGGGTTGAATGGCTTAGTGATGTAATCATCTGCACCGATTTCAAGACCAAGGATTTTATCCACTTCGTTGTCGCGGCCAGTCAGGAACATCAATGCCACATTGGCTTGCTCACGCAATTCACGTGCGAGCAGCAGGCCATTTTTGCCTGGCAAATTGATATCCATAATGACCAGGTTGATGTCATTATCGGAAAGGATTTGATGCATTTCAGCGCCATCAGTCGCTTCAAAAACATCATAACCTTCTGCTTCAAAAATGCTCTTTAACGTGTTGCGTGTTACTAATTCGTCTTCGACGATAAGAATATGCGGGGTCTGCATGTTTGCTACCTAAAATTGCCAACTAAATCAAAACAGGAAGTACAAAAGTCCCTGACCTGCCTAATACATGCCAAAAATTAACATGCTGGGCGTAACATGACTAAAGTACGTAATTGCGTTCTTGATGCACTTTCCATCAACGTCAACAACATCATTAGCTTGGTCGTGGGCACTTTTCCCTCTGGACCCGACGGTGTCAAAAACGGTTGTTATCCTATACCATTTTAACAGCAACATAACAGGCAGGACCGCTTTAGACATCTGATAAAACTACGCTTCGTTGACATATATCAAATTCAATTGTAGCACGTTAACAGTTTGATGAAATCATCGTAGCGTTTTGCCACATTCCATCACAATATTTTAATAATATATATAGTTACATGAATTGATTAGTAAAGAACATAAATCAGATTGATGATGGTGTTAATGTTGTTTTTTTACCATTAAAAACAATTAGATAATGCTGTTTATTGCATGTTTTCTTGCTGGTCAAACCACCAATATGTATTCAAGGTGCTTATGATTCGCATTACATACATTTTATATATGAATGTTGCTTTAATGTAAATTTTTGATGCGTATTATCATTTGAAACTTGTGAATGTCCAATAACGGGCACTTTTTTTAAAGAGAGTTTTAATGCGTTTTATAATTATTCTGGTCGCACCCGCCAGAGCTGAAAATGTTGGTGCAGCAGCCCGAGCGATGAAGACCATGGGATTTGCTGAATTGCGTGTAGTTGATAGCGAAGCCGATCGACAACCTGAGGCACGCTGGGTCGCGCATGGTTCTGGCGATGTGCTCGATAATGCACAGCATTTTAATACGCTGGCGGAAGCCTTGCATGATGTCGATTTTACGATTGCAACCACTGCCCGCAGCCGCGCTAAATTTCATTACTACGCCACACCGCAACAATTGGTTCCATTACTTGAAGAAAAGCGTACCTGGGTAGGGACTGCGGCACTGGTGTTTGGCCGTGAAGATTCGGGGCTGACCAATGAAGAACTCGAACTGGCGGATGTTCTGACCGGCGTACCAATGGTTGCGGATTATCCATCGCTTAATCTTGGTCAGGCTGTAATGGTCTACTGTTATCAACTGTCAGCGCTTATGCAGCTCCCTGCGCCAGAACATGATGTGGTGGATGCTAAACAGCTAAGCGCATTGCGTTCTCGTCTCACTGCTTTGCTTGAGCGTGTTGAGGCGAGCAGCGACCAAAAAATGGTTGATTGGTTACAGCAGCGTCTTGGCTTGTTAGCGCAGCGAGATACGGCAATGTTGCACCGTTTGCTGCATGATATCGAAAAAAAACTGCCAGAGAATAATGCTGTAAACTGCTTTAATAGCAGTGAGGATGGGGTGTAATTCCCCCATTTTTTCAGCGTAATAAGCGCGGTTTTTGCTGCTTTTTCAGCGTTCAAAAGCTGTGCCACTAACAGTGGTAAAATTAAAAATAAATTGACTTAGGCCGTCGGATACTTTAGTCAATATAGGTAAATCATATTACGAGCACACAACATCCATGATTCGCATCAGCCCAATGACAACAATTATTACAACCACCATTACCACAGGTAACGGTGCGGGCTGACGCATACCAGGAAAAACGAAAAAAGCCCGCACCTAAACAGTGCGGGCTTTTTTTTGGACTAAAAACTCAAGGGTAATAATAAATGCGAGTGTTGAAATTCGGTGGTACTTCAGTGGCAAATGCGGAGCGTTTTCTGCGTGTTGCCGATATCCTGGAAAGTAATGCCAAACAGGGGCAGGTTGCGACCGTGCTGTCTGCCCCGGCGAAAATTACCAATCACCTCGTTGCCATGATTGAAAAAACAATTGGCGGCCAGGATGCCTTACCGAATATCAGCGATGCAGAACGCATTTTCAGCGAACTTCTGAATGGTCTCGCAGATGCACAGCCGGGTTTCCCTGTCGTGCAGCTCAAGGGATTTGTTGAGAAGGAGTTTGCGCAGCTGAAGCATGTTCTGCACGGGATTAGCCTTTTGGGGCAATGTCCGGACAGCATCAACGCCGCTATCATCTGCCGTGGCGAAAAGCTCTCTATCGCTATTATGGCTGAATTGCTTAAAGCTCGCGGTCACAATGTGACGGTTATCAATCCGGTAGAAAAACTTCTCGCTGTTGGGCATTACCTTGAGTCTACTGTAGATATTACTGAGTCCACTCGTCGCATTGCTGCCAGCCGTATTCCGGCAGACCATATGATCCTGATGGCGGGCTTTACTGCCGGGAACGATAAAGGTGAGTTAGTCGTTCTGGGTCGTAATGGCTCTGACTATTCAGCGGCCGTGTTGGCTGCGTGTTTACGTGCAGATTGTTGTGAGATCTGGACTGATGTTGATGGCGTTTATACTTGCGACCCACGTCAGGTACCGGATGCAAGGCTTTTAAAATCGATGTCGTATCAGGAGGCCATGGAGCTTTCTTACTTCGGCGCCAAAGTTCTTCATCCACGTACTATTTCCCCAATTGCTCAATTCCAAATCCCTTGTCTGATTAAAAATACTGGTAACCCGCAAGCGCCAGGCACTTTAATTGGTGCAGAGAGTGATGAAGATGACCTGCCGGTTAAAGGCATCACTAACCTGAATAATATGGCGATGTTTAACGTTTCAGGCCCAGGGATGAAAGGCATGGTTGGTATGGCGGCACGCGTCTTTGCTGCTATGTCTCGAGCTGGAATTTCGGTGGTGTTGATTACTCAGTCATCCTCTGAATACAGCATCAGCTTCTGTGTGCCGCAGGCGGATTGCGTACGTGCGCGACGTGCGATGGATGATGAGTTCTATCTCGAACTCAAAGAAGGTCTGCTTGAACCACTGGCGATCATGGAGCATCTGGCCATTATCTCTGTCGTCGGGGATGGGATGCGTACTTTGCGCGGTATTTCCGCTAAGTTCTTCGCAGCCCTTGCCCGCGCCAACATCAATATCGTCGCCATCGCACAGGGCTCTTCAGAGCGTTCTATCTCGGTTGTGGTCAGCAATGATGATGCCACCACAGGTGTGCGTGTGACTCACCAGATGCTATTCAATACCGATCAGGTTATCGAAGTGTTCCTGATTGGCGTCGGTGGCGTGGGTGCTGCACTGGTTGAGCAGGTGAAACGTCAACAGGCGTGGCTGAAGCAGAAGCATATTGACCTGCGTGTATGTGGTATTGCGAATTCGAAAGCGCTGCTCACCAATATTCACGGCCTGAATCTGGATAACTGGCAGGAAGAGTTGGCCCAGGCGAAAGAGCCGCTCAACCTTGGCCGCCTGATTCGTCTGGTAAAAGAGTATCACCTGTTGAACCCGGTCATTGTTGACTGTACCTCCAGCCAGGCAGTTGCTGACCAGTATGCTGATTTCCTTGGTGAGGGTTTCCACGTGGTGACGCCGAATAAAAAGGCGAACACTTCCACCATGAATTACTACCACCAGATGCGTAACGCGGCGGCAAAATCGCGCCGTAAGTTCCTTTATGACACCAACGTAGGTGCGGGTTTGCCGGTTATCGAAAACCTGCAAAACCTGCTGAATGCGGGTGACGAGTTACAGCGTTTCTCCGGCGTTCTTTCGGGTTCCCTGTCGTTTATTTTTGGCAAGCTGGACGAGGGCATGAGCCTTTCAGAAGCCACCAAAGTTGCCCGTGAAATGGGGTATACCGAACCCGATCCGCGTGATGATCTCTCTGGTATGGATGTGGCGCGTAAGCTATTAATTCTGGCGCGTGAAACCGGCAGTAATTTTGAGCTTTCGGATATCATCATTGAGCCAGTATTACCGGAGTCATTTGATTCTACAGGTGATGTCGAGTCATTTATGTCACGTTTACCGCAGTTGGATGATGAGTTCTCTGCGCGAGTTGCAAAAGCCCGTGATGAAGGAAAAGTGCTGCGTTATGTTGGCGTGATTGAAGAAGACGGTAGCTGTAAAGTTAAAATTGATGCGGTGGATGGCAACGACCCATTGTATAAAGTTAAAAATGGCGAAAATGCGTTGGCCTTCTACAGCCATTATTACCAGCCTTTGCCGTTAGTCCTGCGTGGCTACGGAGCAGGGAATGATGTTACTGCTGCCGGTGTTTTCGCCGACTTATTGCGCACTTTGTCATGGAAGTTAGGAGTTTAAGATGGTTAAAGTATACGCCCCGGCTTCCAGTGCCAATATGAGCGTCGGGTTTGATGTTCTGGGCGCGGCCGTATCGCCGATAGATGGCTCGCTGCTTGGGGATTACGTGACTGTCGAAGCGGCAGACACTTTTAGTTTGAACAACATCGGGCGCTTCGCCAGCAAATTGCCAGACGAGCCGCGCGAAAACATCGTTTATCAGTGCTGGGAGCGCTTCTGCCAGGAAATCGGCAAGAATATTCCCGTGAAGATGACTCTGGAAAAGAGCATGCCGATTGGTTCCGGCCTCGGTTCCAGCGCTTGTTCAGTGGTCGCAGGCCTGATGGCGATGAATGAATACTGCGGCAAACCATTGAGCGATACGCGTTTACTGAGCTTGATGGGCGAGCTGGAAGGGCGCATTTCAGGCAGCGTTCATTATGATAACGTAGCGCCGTGTTTCCTCGGTGGCATGCAGCTGATGATTGAAGAAAATGGCATCATCAGCCAGTCTGTACCGGGTTTTGATGAATGGCTTTGGGTGCTGGCGTATCCGGGGATTAAAGTCTCTACCGCAGAAGCACGAGCCATTCTACCGGCGCTTTATCGCCGCCAGGATTGTATTAGCCACGGTCGTCATCTGGCGGGCTTCATTCACGCATGCCACACCCGCCAGCCACAACTTGCGGCAAAACTGATGCGTGATGTGATTGCTGAGCCTTATCGCGCTAAATTGCTGCCGCGCTTTAACGAGGCACGCCAGGCTGCTGCAGATATTGGTGCGCTGGCGAGTGGTATTTCGGGTTCCGGTCCAACTCTCTTTGCGTTGTGCGATAACACTGATACCGCACAACGCGTGGCTGACTGGCTCAGCCAACACTATTTGCAGAACCAGGAAGGTTTTGTACATATTTGCCGTCTGGATACGGCGGGCGCACGAGTTCTGGGATAACGCATGAAACTGTATAACCTTAAAGATCATAACGAGCAGGTCAATTTTGCCCAGGCGATTGTGCAAGGGTTGGGTAAGCAGCAAGGGCTGTTTTTTCCACATGATTTGCCGGAATTTGAACTGACAGAAATCGACGAAATGCTGAAGATGGATTTCGTCTCCCGCAGCAGCAAAGTTCTGTCTGCCTTCCTCGGTGATGAAATTCCGCAGGAAATCCTCGAAGAGCGCGTGCGTGCGGCCTTCGCCTTCCCTGCACCAGTTAAAAGCGTTGAACCGGACATCGGCTGTCTTGAGCTGTTCCATGGCCCAACTCTGGCATTTAAGGATTTCGGCGGGCGCTTTATGGCGCAGATGCTGACGCATATCAGCGGTGACAAGCCGGTTACGATTCTGACTGCAACGTCTGGTGATACTGGTGCTGCGGTTGCCCATGCATTTTATGGACTGAAAAACGTGCGTGTGGTGATTTTGTACCCGCGTGGCAAAATCAGCCCGCTGCAGGAAAAACTGTTCTGCACGCTTGGCGGTAACATTGAAACTGTCGCAATCGACGGTGATTTTGATGCCTGCCAGGCGCTGGTGAAACAAGCGTTTGATGATGAAGAGCTGAAAGTGGCGCTGGGGTTAAACTCTGCCAACTCCATCAACATCAGCCGTTTGCTGGCGCAGATTTGCTATTACTTTGAAGCGGTTGCTCAACTGCCTCAGGAAGCGCGTAACCAGTTAGTGGTTTCCGTACCAAGCGGTAACTTTGGTGATTTGACTGCGGGCCTGCTGGCAAAATCACTCGGCCTACCAATCAAGCGTTTTATTGCGGCGACCAATGCGAACGATACCGTTCCACGCTTCTTAGCTAACGGCGAATGGACCCCGAAAAAGACTGTGGCGACGCTTTCTAACGCCATGGATGTCAGCCAGCCAAACAACTGGCCGCGCGTGGAAGAGTTGTTCCGCCGTAAAACCTGGCGTTTGACCGATCTGGGTTATGCGACAGTGACTGACGAAACCACCAAAGCCACCATGCAAGAGCTGAAAGCGGTGGGTTATGTTTCTGAACCACACGCTGCCATTGCTTACCGTGCGCTGCGTGACCAGCTCCAGCCGGGCGAATACGGCCTGTTCCTGGGAACGGCGCATCCAGCGAAGTTTAAAGAGAGCGTGGAAGAGATTCTGGGCGAAACTCTGCCGCTGCCTGCAGAACTTGCTGAGCGTGCTGACTTACCGCTGCTCTCCCATAATCTACCAGCCGATTTTGCCGCGCTGCGCGAATTGATGATGAACAAAGCGTAATTGTCTTTCCGTTTATAAGGCAACGATACTCAGTAAAGCCGCTTGCTTAACCGCAAGCGGCTTTTTCTTTTCGTATATCGGAGTAAAAGCTTATGTGCAGTAGCCAGTTTTTCTCTCTGCTACTGCAATTGGCAGCCCGGTTCTTCGCTTTGGCTAACCACGCGTTTGAATGTTGGCAGCGGGCAATATCCTTCAGCCGTTTGGTCACTACAGCCAGGAATTTTTAGCTGCACACTTCCTGCGGGTTCCTTAAGGCTAAGCGGTGTTTGAGCGCGTAACTGCACGAGTGTCTGATACACCATGCTCACGCTAACGTATTGTTTCCCTGACTTATCGGCCAAACGCTCAAAGACTAAAGCGCCGCCCGGAGGGGTATTATCGGGTTGCCCAGGTAGCGTCCAGCGCATGTTGAGCATGCCTGCGATATTGGCAATATTAGTATCGTGCCCGGCAATAAACAGGATCTTATTGTCAGGTGAGATATCAGGTAGTTTGCTTACGTCGGCTTTCGGCTCCAGCGCATTGCTGATGGTCTGTAATAAAGGCGTTCCGTTATGTGCGGCGATGTAAGGTGTGCGCGCCATCAAATCAAACTGGGTGTTATGCAGTTTCAATAGCGACGCCCACTCTTGCTCTGAATGAATATTCCCCCACGCCGCTTGCGGCATCCCTTGGGCATATTCCAGTAGGAAAATTTCAGCAAGCGTAGACGAAAGGCCAATGGCCCCGTCGAGAGCGACTTTGTTGCCATTATCTTTTATCGACAGCTTGCTCGGCATGGATTGCGCTAAATCACAGCTTTTATCCGCGCTGTGTTTCTGACACCAGGCAGACGTCGAAAAGTTGAGAGCCCTGTTCATCAAGGCCAGAGAGGGAATATAGCGCTGGTTCAGATTCTCAATGGGCGTTTGAGCTTCTTTTTCAACGGCCTGTTGGATTTGAGTTTTATCCATTGAACAGGTGCCCGCTTTCACCGGATGGAACAGCGGATCGGCTTTTTCAAGATTCTGTTGGTGGTGAATAGTTAAACCACATTGCGGGGCAAGTCCTGCCAGGAAAGCTTCGCCCGTTTTAAGCGTGCGTTGATCGACATCTGCCCAGACGTAAACTGAATTCGGTGTAGGGCAATTTTCCTGCGATAAAATGCCCTGTTGTTGAAACTTCTCGCGATAAAACCCGCCCATCAGGCTAATCAGATGCTCACCGCGTGGCGTGATATAACCCAGTTTTACTGGCCATTCGGGCCAGGTATTGGGTGTTACGTCGCGCATGGTCTGTGTCATTTTGGTGGGGGCTCGCACACCGTGGCGGCTGAGGATAACCACTTTTTCAACCTGGTAGCCTAAAGCTGGAGTGTCGTTGGCATATGCCGTCGAGCCTAATGAAAATATGGCGCTCAGTGCTACGAACAGACCAGGGTGAAGCCTCAGTTTTTGGCGTTTAAACGCAGGTATTGTCATCTACAGCCTCTTTATTTTTGGCGTGTTAAAGCTGGATCTTCAGTTCGACAAATATACTCCAGAAGCAAAGGGGTAACGTCGAGTTCGTCTCGTTGTTGTATTAGTCCACAAAAGAAAATCCACGCAGGCATATGAATTTAGTGACCAGAATCATGGAGGAATTGTGCAGGAAACAAGGAGGGAAAATGTAGGAATTCCCATTAAATGCGCACGATGAGAGATTAGGATTGCAGAGAATAACAAGGCGGTATTATTCGGCATATGCTGGCTTCAGTAACCCATAACGGGCACGAATGCAGTAAGGAGTAACTTATGTTGAAATCAATTATTCTGGCCTTGTCGATTCTGGTCGTGGCTCCGCTGGCTGCACAGGCTTCAGAAATTACGCTAATTCCAGCGGTGAAGCTGCAAATTGGCGACCAGGATCGGGGCGGTAATTACTGGGACGGCGGCCACTGGCGGGACCGGGGCTGGTGGAACGACCACTATGAATGGCGTGATAACAGATGGCATCCGCATGACCATCATGACGAGCGCCATGATCATGACCACCATGATAAGGACCATCACGATAACGGCAACCACTATGGCCAATACAAACATCACTAAACAAAACGCCAGCATTGCGCTGGCGTTTTGTTTTACTGCTCGTGGCGTTTAAACACTAATTCATTCTTACTCGACATTGTTTCATCGAAGAAATAGCCGTCTGTGTTAAAGCCCGTGAGTTGCTCAGGTTTAGTCAGGCGATTTTGAATGATGTAGCGGCTCATCAGGCCACGGGCTTTCTTGGCATAGAAACTAATGACTTTAAATTTGCCATTCTTCTCATCAAGGAACACCGGCTTGTAGATTTCTGCATTGAGCTTTTTCGGTTTTACCGATTTGTAGTATTCATCTGAAGCCAGGTTAATCACAACATTGTCACCCTGAGCTTCCAGCGCCTGATTCAGTTTCTCGGTGATGGTGTCACCCCAGAAATGATACAGATCTTTACCCTGCGGGTTCTCAAGCTTAATACCCATCTCCAAACGATACGGCTGCATTAGATCAAGTGGGCGTAATACGCCGTACAATCCGGAAAGCATCCGTAAATGCTGCTGTGCGAACTCGAAATCTGCATCGCTAAACTCTTCAGCCTGCAAACCTGTATAAACATCACCTTTAAACGCCAGAATCGCCTGACGCGCATTTTGAGGGGTGAATTCCGGGTGCCATTCGTTAAAACGGGTTTCGTTCAGGGATGCCAGTTTGTCGCTGATATGCATCAGGGAGGAGATTTGCGGGGCGCTAAGTTTACGCGCCACGGCAATCAGTTGCTGAGAATAGTCCAGCAACTCGGGCTGTGTGTAGCGATCGGTAGGGAGGTCGCTTTGATAATCCAGTGTTTTTGCAGGTGAAATTAGAATTAGCATATCTGTTCCTTGCCGATTAATGCCCACTACTTTAGCAAATTTACTGAAAGTATTAGCCGATGGTTGCGATTAGCGCCTGGTTTCAGGTGGTTCCGGATTGTCCCAGATACCCGGTGCCAGCTGGCTTTTAATTTCCGGAAAGCGATTTGGGTCGAAAACGGGTGTTTTACCTAATTTTAACTGCCGCAGGTAATCGATACTGAGATCGCGGGCGATAGGCGAAAGCAGCAGAATTGCCGTGAGGTTAGTGACAGCCATAAACGCCATTGCTACGTCTGCCATTTGCCAGACTAATGGCAATGGAGAAAGAGTGCCAAACATCACCATTACCAGTGCCAGGCAACGGAATAACACAGTAGCAAAAGGGCTTTTTTGTTGTAAAAAAAGAAGGTTGTTTTCTGCATAGGCATAGTTGGCGACAATCGATGTGAATGCAAACAGCATAACAATGATTGCGATGAATCCAGTTCCCCACGACCCCACTACACTACTCAGTGCTTGTTGTACCAGCATTATGCCGTTCATGTCAGGACTTGCCGTATCCAGAATGCCCGAAAACAGGATAATCCCGGCGGTGGCTGAACAGATGATTATTGTATCAATCAACACACCAAACATCTGCACCAACCCTTGTGATGCGGGATGTGGCGGCCATGTCGCGGCAGCGGCTGCAGCGTTAGGTGAAGAACCCATGCCCGCTTCGTTAGAAAACATACCGCGCTGAAAACCTGTGGTGATTGCCTGACTAATAGTGAATCCAAGAGCGCCTGATGCCGCTTCTTGCCAGCCGAATGCGCTTTTGAACACCAGCGAAACCACTTCAGGTAAACGCTCAATATTCATTGCCATGACGACCAGGCTCATCAACACCCAGATAAGCGCCATAAACGGAACCAACCATTGGGCGACGCGCGCGGTGCCACGCATTCCACCCCAAATAACACCAGCTGTTAAGACAACAAGCCCGATGCCAATCCAGGTTTTGGGAATGCCGAAAGCGTTATTCACGGCATTGGCGATGGAGTTCGCTTGCACCGCATTGAAGATCAAACCAAAGGCTATCATCAGAAAGATGGAGAACATCACCCCCATCCAGCGCATTCCCAGCCCACGTTCCATATACCACGCCGGGCCACCGCGATAATTGCCTTCGATATCGCGTGTTTTATAAAGTTGGGCAAGGGTGCATTCGGCAAAAGAGGTCGCCATTCCGAGCATGGCTACGACCCACATCCAGAAAATAGCACCAGGGCCACCGAGTGTAAGAGCAAGCGCCACGCCAGAAAGATTACCGCTACCTACACGTGCAGCGAGGCTTGTGCAAAGCGCCTGAAATGAGGATATTCCGGAAGAATCTTTATTTTTATTCGCCAGAATTATGCTTCGAAGCTGGGTCAAATAGCGGAATTGTACAAAACCACAGCGCCAGGTGAACCAAAGGCCTGCGCCGACTAACAAATAAATGAGGATAGAACCCCATAGTATCTCATTGATAAACAGAAAAAAATCTGCCATTAACATCCCTCGTTTGCATGCGTTGCGAGCACAGCTAATGCGCGGTGGTCGCGCATGATCCTTTAGATTGCAGGCAAATAATACACGGTATTTATCACTTTCGCGTTCAGTTCCTGCCGATGTGTTGCTGCGGTTGCACCTGAATTGCGTCGTGATATCATCAAGCCAGACCGGTTACATCCCCCTAACAAGTTACATCTAATGAGAAACACTATCATGACGGATAAATTGACCTCCCTGCGTCAGCTAACCACAGTAGTTGCGGACACCGGGGATATTGCGGCAATGAAGCTGTATCAACCGCAAGATGCCACCACTAACCCATCTCTGATCCTGAACGCTGCGCAAATCCCTGAATATCGCAAACTGATTGACGATGCGATTGCGTGGGCGCGCGAGCAGAGCAGCGATCATGCACAACAGGTTGTGGATGCGACTGACAAGCTGGCGGTGAATATTGGTCTGGAAATCCTGAAACTGATCCCAGGTCGTATTTCTACTGAAGTTGATGCGCGTCTGTCTTATGACACCGATGCCAGCATCACTAAAGCAAAACGTCTGATTAAAATGTACAACGATGCGGGTATCAGCAACGACCGTATCCTGATCAAACTGGCTTCTACCTGGCAGGGCATCCGTGCTGCTGAGCAGTTGGAAAAAGAAGGCATCAACTGTAACCTGACTCTGCTGTTCTCCTTCGCTCAGGCGCGTGCTTGTGCTGAAGCAGGTGTGTTCCTGATTTCTCCATTCGTGGGTCGTATCCTCGACTGGTACAAAACGAACACTGATAAGAAAGAGTACGCACCGCATGAAGATCCAGGTGTGGTTTCTGTTTCTGAAATCTACCAGTACTACAAAGAACACGGCTATGAAACCGTGGTTATGGGCGCAAGCTTCCGTAACCTGGGTGAAATCATCGAACTGGCTGGTTGTGACCGTCTGACCATCGCACCTGCTCTGCTGAAAGAGCTGGCTGAAAGCGAAGGTACGGTTGAGCGTAAACTGTCTTACACTGGTGAAGTGAAAGCACGTCCAGAGCGTATGACTGAATCCCAGTTCCTGTGGAGCCACAACCAGGATCCAATGGCAGTTGATAAACTGGCTGACGGCATCCGTAAGTTTGCTATCGACCAGGAAAAACTGGAAAAAATGATCGGCGACCTGCTGTAATCATTACGTGTGGCAGGCTCCGCCCTGCCACGCTTTTTAGTGTTTCACCTCTGTCTGCTGCTCCCTCCACCGTGTATCATTCCGTTAAGTTTTGAATCTCCGGGAATGATATGAATACCTTACGCATTGGCTTAGTTTCCATCTCCGACCGCGCTTCGAGCGGTGTATATCAAGATAAAGGCATTCCGGCGCTTGTTGACTGGCTGGAGCGCACCATAACGACTCCTTTCCAAATTGAAACGCGCTTAATCCCTGATGAACAACCGCTTATTGAGCAGGCGCTGTGTGAGCTGGTGGATGAAATGGCATGTCATTTGGTGTTAACCACTGGCGGCACAGGCCCTGCACGCCGCGATGTCACTCCTGATGCAACGCTTGCGGTTGCGGATCGTGTAATGCCTGGCTTTGGCGAGCAGATGCGCCAGATAAGCCTGCACTTTGTGCCGACGGCAATTCTTTCACGCCAGGTTGGAGTGATTCGCAAGCAGGCACTCATTCTGAATTTACCTGGGCAGCCGAAGTCAATTCAGGAAACCCTGGAAGGCGTAAAAGATGCTGACAACAAGGTGGTAGTGTCGGGTATTTTCGCAAGTGTACCGTATTGTATACAGTTATTAGATGGACCTTACATTGAGACGGATAGCTCTGTGGTAGCAGCTTTTCGCCCTAAAAGTGCCATTCGCGATACAAACTCCTAAAACCAAGTTGTTTGCGGTATAAGATGTAGTCACTCTGGTATGTGGAGTGTGGTTCGTTATAGTGAATTTGCTTTACAGCAAAATGGAAACTAATAACCACACTCACTCTGGAAGCAGGCTCTTATGGCACAACAACTCAATTCAACACATCGCACCAGGCCCCTGAATCGTCAGGATTACAAAACCCTGACCCTTGCCGCTTTGGGTGGTGCGCTAGAGTTCTACGACTTCATCATTTTCGTCTTTTTTGCCACCGTCGTTGGAGCGCTTTTTTTCCCGGCCGATATTCCCGAGTGGCTTCGTCAGCTACAAACTTTTGGTATCTTTGCTGCAGGCTATCTGGCTCGTCCGCTGGGTGGAATCATCATGGCGCACTTCGGCGACCTGGTTGGTCGTAAAAAAATGTTCACCTTGAGCATTTTACTGATGGCGCTGCCAACGCTTGCGATAGGGATGCTGCCAACCTATGAAACACTCGGTATCGCGGCACCTATATTGCTACTTCTGATGCGTGTGCTTCAGGGCGCGGCAATCGGTGGTGAAGTGCCCGGAGCATGGGTATTTGTCGCAGAACACGTTCCCTATAAACGTATTGGTATTGCATGTGGCACCTTAACTGCTGGTTTAACTGCCGGTATTTTGTTGGGGTCTGTAGTTGCTACCATCATTAATACCTCGATGACCCAGCAGGCAATTCACGATGGCGGCTGGCGTATACCGTTCTTCCTCGGTGGGATTTTCGGCCTGGTGGCAATGTATTTGCGCCGCTGGTTGCAAGAAACTCCCATCTTCCTTGAGATGCAGCAACGCAAAGCACTGGCGGAAGAGTTGCCGTTGAAATCTGTCATCGCAAACCATAAAAAAGCGGTCGTGATTTCGATGCTGCTGACCTGGTTGTTGTCAGCGGGGATTGTGGTGGTCATTTTGATGGCGCCAACCTGGCTGCAAAAACAGTTGGGTATTGCACCCGCGTTGACGCTTCAGGCGAACAGTATCGCCATCGTAATGTTGTGCATTGGTTGTATTCTGGCTGGGCTGATTATTGACCGTATCGGTGCCAGCAAAACCTTTACTTTCGGCAGCTTACTATTGGCTGTGTGCAGTTGGATGTTCTATCACCTGACGGCAATTTATCCTGAATATCTTTTCTTATTCTATGGGCTTGCTGGTTTGAGCGTTGGGGTTGTGGGGGCAGTGCCGTTTGTGATGGTGCGAGCGTTCCCGGCGGAAGTGCGTTTTAGCGGTATCTCGTTCTCTTACAATATGTCGTATGCCATTTTTGGTGGCCTGACGCCAATCTTTGTCACGATGTTGTCTGCCATATCACCAATGGGACCTGCCTGGTATGTACTGGCACTGGCAATGGTTGGGCTGGGATTGGGGATTTGGTTGCGCAAAGATTTAACGCATGAAGATAAGGTGGTTGAAAGGCCGCTGCAACATTCATAAAAAAACGCGGAGGCTAGCCTCCGCGTTTTTGTTTTCTTACACGTGAGTGCAGGAATTAGTGTTTTTCACCAATTGGCAGCACGGTACGGCCAAACTGCTCATTGAGCACTTCGCCCATTGCCAGATAAATGGCGCTTGCACCACAAACCAGGCCAATCCAACCCGCAACGCGAACGATGCTTTCGTTATCTACCAGGTGGCCAATAGCCAGCAGGGCAAACAGTACTGTCAAGCTACCAAACACGAACTGCAGCATGCGTGGCGCAGAAGCCAGGGTGCCGAAGAACATGAACAGTGTGAATACGCCCCACAAACCGAGGTACGCACCGAGGAAGTGTGCGTTCGCAGCATCTGCAAGACCCATCTTAGGCATGATCAGAATGGCGACCAGAGTCAGCCAGAAAGAGCCATAAGAAACGAAAGCTGTCAGGCCGAAAGTATTACCTTTCTTAAATTCTAACAGGCCGGCAAAAATTTGTGCGATACCACCGTAGAAAATGCCCATTGCAAGGATGTTGACATCAAAAGGGAAGATGCCGGTGTTATGCAGATTGAGCAGAATGGTGGTCATGCCGAAGCCCATCAAGCCCAGGGGAGCTGGATTAGCCAACTTAGTGTTGCCCATAGTTCCTCTAAAATTCGTCTGAAAATGATTATATGTCGTCGCCACACAACTGCTAAAGGGCAGCGGGGCGCGGCATCATAATCAGGTCGAGAGCCTGAGTCCATGATCTAAACAGGTGTGAAGATGAAAATTTTTTTGCCTTGCCCCTTGATGGCGAGCCGAGTGACCCCATCTTGTATGCAACCGCAGTTGATGGACCTGTAAAAAATCATGTTTGGGCAGTTGAAAGACTCTTGTTTGCCCGCATAACAGGTTCACGACCATATGACGAACAAATTTTAAGTGGAGACGTTTAGATGGGTAAAATTATTGGCATCGACTTGGGTACTACCAACTCTTGTGTAGCGATTATGGATGGTACTACTGCTCGCGTTCTGGAAAACGCCGAGGGCGACCGCACCACTCCTTCTATCATTGCTTATACGCAAGATGGTGAGATTCTGGTTGGTCAGCCGGCTAAACGTCAGGCAGTGACTAACCCGCAGAACACACTGTTCGCGATCAAACGCCTGATTGGCCGTCGCTTCCAGGATGAAGAAGTGCAGCGTGATGAAGCTATCATGCCGTACAAAATTATTGGCGCTGATAACGGTGATGCATGGATTGACGTTAAAGGCCAAAAAATGGCACCTCCGCAGATCTCTGCTGAAGTGCTGAAGAAAATGAAGAAAACCGCTGAAGATTACTTGGGCGAACCAGTAACTGAAGCTGTTATCACCGTTCCTGCATACTTCAACGATGCTCAGCGTCAGGCAACTAAAGATGCTGGCCGTATCGCAGGTCTGGAAGTAAAACGTATCATCAACGAACCAACCGCAGCGGCTTTGGCCTACGGTCTGGATAAAGAAGTTGGCAACCGTACTATCGCGGTATACGACTTGGGTGGTGGTACTTTCGATATCTCTATCATCGAAATTGATGAAGTTGATGGCGAGAAAACCTTCGAAGTTCTGGCAACCAATGGTGATACCCACTTGGGTGGTGAAGACTTCGATAGCCGTCTGATCAACTACTTAGTGGAAGAGTTCAAGAAAGATCAAGGTATCGATCTGCGTAACGATCCACTGGCTATGCAGCGTCTGAAAGAAGCTGCTGAAAAAGCGAAAATTGAGCTGTCTTCTGCTCAGCAGACCGACGTGAACCTGCCGTACATCACAGCAGACGCGACTGGTCCAAAACACATGAACATCAAAGTGACTCGTGCAAAACTGGAATCCCTGGTCGAAGACCTGGTAAACCGTTCTATCGAGCCGCTGAAAGTTGCACTGCAAGATGCTGGCCTGTCTGTATCCGATATCCAGGACGTAATCCTGGTTGGTGGTCAGACTCGTATGCCAATGGTGCAGAAGAAAGTTACTGAGTTCTTTGGTAAAGAACCACGTAAAGACGTTAACCCGGACGAAGCTGTTGCAATCGGTGCAGCTGTTCAGGGTGGTGTGCTTGCTGGTGATGTGACTGACGTACTGCTGCTGGACGTTACCCCGCTGTCTCTGGGTATCGAAACCATGGGCGGTGTGATGACTTCACTGATCAACAAAAACACCACTATCCCGACTAAGCACAGCCAGGTGTTCTCCACAGCTGAAGATAACCAGTCTGCGGTGACTATCCATGTGATTCAGGGTGAACGTAAACGTGCAGCTGATAACAAATCTCTGGGTCAGTTCAACCTGGATGGTATCAGCCCAGCACCACGTGGCATGCCGCAAGTCGAAGTTACCTTCGACATCGATGCTGATGGTATTTTGCATGTGTCTGCAAAAGACAAAAACAGCGGTAAAGAGCAGAAAATCACCATCAAGGCTTCTTCTGGTCTGAATGAAGAAGAAATCCAGAAAATGGTGCGCGATGCGGAAGCTAACGCCGAGGCTGACCGTAAGTTCGAAGAACTGGTTCAGACTCGCAACCAGGGTGACCACCTGATGCACAGCACTCGTAAGCAGGTTGAAGAAGCAGGCGATAAACTGCCAGCTGACGACAAAACTGCAATCGAGTCTGCACTGAGCGCACTGGAAACTTCTCTGAAAGGCGAAGACAAAGCTGACATCGAAGCGAAAATGCAGGCGCTGGCAGAAGTTTCTCAGAAACTGATGGAGCTGGCTCAGGCACAGCATGCAGAACAGCAAGCAGGTAACGCTACTGACGCTGGTAACTCTGCAAGCAAAGACGACGATGTTGTTGATGCTGAGTTTGAAGAAGTTAAAGACAAAAAATAATCGCCCTTTTGTAAGTTAAAGTGTGATGTGAATAGAAGCACGGGCGTTGAGGTTTTCCTCTGCGCCCGTGCCCGCATGTTAGGGGCAGACAAAAAAGATGGCGAAGAGAGACTATTACGAGGTTTTAGGCGTTCCGAAAAACGCGGAAGAGCGTGAAATCAAGAAAGCCTATAAACGCCTGGCAATGAAGTTCCACCCAGATCGTAATCAGGGTGACAAAGAGTCCGAAGGCAAGTTTAAAGAAATTAAAGAAGCCTACGAAATCCTGACCGACGAGCAAAAACGTGCAGCCTATGACCAGTATGGTCACGCCGCGTTTGAGCAAGGCGGTATGGGCGGTGGTGGTCACGGCGGATTTGGCGGTGGCGGTGCTGACTTTGGTGATATCTTTGGCGACGTATTCGGTGACATCTTCGGTGGTGGCCGTCGTCAGCGTGCATCCCGCGGTGCCGATTTACGCTACAACATGGACTTAACGCTGGAAGAAGCGGTTCGTGGCGTCACCAAAGAGATCCGCATCCCAACGCTTGAAGAGTGTGGCGTTTGTCACGGTAGTGGCGCGAAAGCGGGCTCCAAGCCACAGACTTGCCCGACTTGTCATGGACAAGGCCAGGTGCAAATGCGTCAGGGCTTCTTCACCGTGCAGCAAAGCTGTCCACACTGTCAGGGTCGCGGTTCAATTATTAAAGATCCGTGCAACACCTGTCATGGACATGGTCGTGTAGAAAAAACCAAAACGCTGTCGGTGAAAATCCCGGCTGGCGTTGATACCGGCGATCGTATTCGTCTGGCAGGTGAAGGCGAAGCGGGTGAGCACGGTGCACCATCAGGTGATTTATACGTCCAGGTTCAGGTTAAACAGCACCCAATCTTTGAGCGTGAAGGTAACAACCTGTATTGCGAAGTGCCTATTAACTTTGCAATGGCCGCTTTGGGTGGTGAAATTGAAGTCCCAACACTGGATGGGCGTGTAAACCTGAAAGTGCCTGGTGAAACGCAAACTGGTAAATTGTTCAGAATGCGTGGTAAAGGGGTGAAATCTGTACGTGGCGGGGCCCAGGGTGACCTGTTATGCCGCGTTGTTGTAGAAACCCCAGTTAGCCTGAATGAAAAGCAGAAACAATTGCTGCGCGATCTGGCGGAAAGTTTTGGTGGGCCGAGTGGCGAAAAGAACAGTCCGCGTTCAAAGAGCTTCTTTGACGGCGTGAAGAAATTCTTTGACGATCTAACCCGCTAAACCTAACTTCCTTATTGGTAGTAAAAAAGCCTGAATCGAATATTTTTGATTCAGGCTTTTTTTATGCGCCAAGAATTCATTAGTTTTTTATGTGATTTGATTCGTTATTTCCGATCATTGAATGCAATATAATCTACTTTTATCGATGTGTTAGGCGCGCTATGCTTAATACATATTAATGCCCTAAATGATTTAAGGCAGTTTGAAAACCGGGATGAAAAGATGACAAAAAAACTAAGATACTTTTTCAATAATGATGCCTCCAGCGGCATCTTTTTAATCCTTGCCGCTGTGTTGGCAATGGTTCTTGCCAACTTGAGCTCCACCAGTGACCTGTACCAGTCGTTTTTAAATACGCCGGTAGAGGTGCGTATTGGTTCGCTGGATATCAGTAAAAATCTACTGTTGTGGGTCAACGATGCATTGATGGCAATCTTCTTCCTGATGATTGGCCTTGAAGTAAAACGCGAAATGGTAAGTGGCTCACTTGCCAGCATGCGCCAGGCATCGTTCCCGGTTATTGCGGCATTGGGCGGTATGGTCGTCCCTGCAGCAATCTATTTGCTGTTCAACTTCCAGGACCCGATTACCCGTGAAGGCTGGGCGATTCCGGCGGCAACCGATATCGCTTTCGCACTGGGTATTCTGGCATTGCTGGGTAATCGTGTACCTGTCGCACTGAAAGTGTTCCTGATGGCTTTGGCCATTATTGATGATTTGGGCGCGATCGTAATTATCGCTCTGTTCTACACCAGCGATCTCTCCATCCTTTCGCTGGCTGTTGCTGCTGGTGCTATTGCTGTACTGGCATTACTGAATATCTGCAATGTGCGCCGTACTGGTTTGTATATTTTGGTTGGCGTGGTGTTGTGGACCGCAGTATTGAAATCGGGCGTTCATGCAACGCTTGCTGGGGTAATTATTGGTTTCCTTATCCCACTGAAAGAAAAAGATGGGCGCTCTCCAGCGAAAGAATTGGAGCATGTGCTGCATCCTTGGGTCGCATTCTTGATTCTGCCGTTGTTTGCTTTTGCCAATGCGGGCGTTTCATTAAGCGGTGTGACTTTTGCCGGGTTAACCTCATTGTTACCGATGGGGATTATGGCGGGTCTGTTTATCGGCAAGCCACTGGGTATTAGCCTGTTCTGCTGGGCAGCACTGAAGCTGAAACTGGCAACGTTGCCTGAAGGGACGACCTGCAAGGAGATCATGGCGGTCGGTGTGCTGTGCGGGATTGGTTTCACAATGTCTATCTTCATTGCATCGCTGGCATTTGACGGTGCAGATCCGGCGCTGATTACCTGGGCCAAACTGGGTATTCTATTGGGGTCACTGTTCTCAGCCGTCGTCGGTTACTGCATGTTGAGAAGCCGATTCAGCTCGCAATTACAGCATCATTAATTTATATACTAACGGCTCCTCGGGAGCCGTTAGCTAATGGATTGTTTATCAGGGAGTGAAAAACATATGTCACACATAAATTACAACCATCTCTATTACTTCTGGCATGTCTGCAAGGAAGGGTCAGTGGTAGGTGCTGCTGAAGCACTGTATTTAACGCCACAAACCATAACCGGCCAGATCAAAGCGCTCGAAGAACGCCTGCAAGGCAAACTGTTCCGTCGCCAGGGACGTGGTCTGGTGCCTTCTGAATTAGGCCAGCTTGTTTTCCGCTATGCAGACCGTATGTTTACCTTAAGCCAGGAAATGCTGGATATCGTGAACTACCGCAAAGAGTCCAGCCTGTTGTTTGATGTGGGGATTGCGGATGCATTGTCTAAACGACTGGTGAGCGGTGTGCTCGATGCAGCAGTCGTTGAAGATGAGCAAATCCATCTTCGCTGCTTTGAATCGACTCACGAAATGCTGTTGGAGCAACTCAGCCAGCATAAGCTGGATATGATTATCTCCGACTGCCCGATTGATTCAACTCAGCAGGAAGGGTTGTTCTCGGTGAAAATTGGCGAATGTGGCATTAGTTTCTGGAGCCAAAATCCGGTGCCAGATTTGCCTTTCCCTGCCTGTCTAGAAACCCGACGCTTATTGATTCCAGGCCGCCGGTCGATGTTAGGGCGTAAGATTTTGAACTGGATTAACACTCAAGGATTGAAGGTTGAAATTCTCGGTGAGTTTGATGATGCGGCGCTGATGAAAGCCTTTGGTGCGGCACACAATGCGATTTTTGTCGCGCCGACCCTATACGGGCAGGATATCTATAACGACGAGAATATTGTTGAGATTGGGCGAATCGAGAATGTTATGGAAGAGTATCACGCCATATTTGCTGAACGAATGATTCAACACCCGGCGGTGCAGCGTGTGTGCAATCGGGATTACTCGGCTTTGTTTAAAGAGATTTAAATCAGGACTCAAATTTCAGATATAAAAAAACCGGCATAAGCCGGTTTTTTTTCAAGCTAACAACAAGTTGGCGATTAAGCCAGTTTGTTGATGTGCGCTACAAGGTTAGCCTTATGACGCGCAGCTTTGTTTTTGTGGATCAGACCTTTGCTAGCCTGACGATCCACGATTGGTTGCATTTCGTTAAATGCTTTCTGTGCAGCAGCTTTGTCGCCAGTTTCAATCGCTGCGTATACTTTCTTGATGAAAGTACGCATCATAGAGCGACGGCTTGCGTTGTGCTTACGAGCCTTTTCAGACTGTACAGCACGTTTCTTAGCTGATTTGATATTAGCCAAGGTCCAACTCCCAAATATGATCTATGTAGACAATTCAAAGGCCGAGGAATATGCCCTCTTAGCCTTCTTTTGTCAATGGATTTGTGCAAATAAGCGCCGTTAAATTTCCGGAGCCTCTTACGTTGTGATGGCGCGGATTCTACCAGCATAACGGTCATGAATACAGCTTTAAGCAACAAAAATCGTCCAGTGATGTGCATCCATGTAGAAACCAGGCGCCAGTTCGATGAAATCCTTGATGCTTTATGCCAAAGGGTACAATCGCCGGTTAACCTTCACCGTGGTAATTGATATAATCCGCCGATTTCCACTGTTTTGAGCCAGCCATGAAGCTGATACGCGGCATACATAATTTACGCCAGAACCACCACGGGTGTGTCCTCACCATTGGTAATTTTGATGGCGTGCATCGAGGCCACAAGTCCCTTTTAAAAGGGTTGTGTGCACAAGGGCGTGCGCGAAATCTGCCGGTGATGGTCATGATCTTTGAACCGCAACCGCTTGAGCTGTTCGCGGGTGATAAAGCTCCAGCGCGCCTCACACGCCTGCGCGAGAAGCTGCGTTATCTGGCTGAGTGTGGTGTGGACTACGTACTATGCGTGCGGTTTGATCGCCGCTTTGCGGCACTCACAGCACAAAGTTTTGTCAGCGATCTGTTGGTAGACCGCCTCGGGGTAAAATTCCTCGCGGTCGGTGATGATTTCCGCTTTGGCGCTGGTCGCCAGGGGGATTTCTTGTTATTACAGAAGGCTGGCCTCGAATATGGTTTTGACGTTACCAGTACGCAAACTTTCTGCGAAGGTGGCGTGCGAATCAGTAGCACGGCTGTTCGCCAGGCACTGGCTGATGACGACTTAACGCTTGCCGAAAGTCTATTGGGTCATCCGTTTATTATCTCCGGGCGTGTCGTCCATGGTGATGAACTGGGAAGAACCATTGGTTTCCCCACGGCGAATTTACCGCTGCGTCGTCAGGTTTCCCCGGTGAAAGGGGTGTTTGCAGTAGAAGTCGCAGGCCTTGGCGATAAACTGCTGCCGGGTGTTGCCAATATTGGTACACGGCCAACGGTAGCGGGCCTGCGCCAACAGCTGGAAGTCCATTTGCTGGACGTTGCAATGGACTTATATGGGCACCATATTGATGTGGTGCTACGTAAAAAAATACGAAATGAACAACGGTTTGCTTCGCTTGATGAACTGAAAGCGCAAATCGCCAAAGATGTGGTAACCGCCCGCGAATTTTTTGGGCCCAATACCTGAGCAAGCTAACTACGGAACCGAGAATCTAATGAGTGACTTTAAATCTACCCTGAATTTACCGGAAACAGGGTTCCCGATGCGTGGCGACCTCGCCAAACGCGAACCGGGCATGCTGGCTCGCTGGAATGATGATGACCTGTACGGCATCATCCGTAATGCAAAGAAAGGCAAAAAATCCTTCATTCTGCATGATGGCCCTCCATACGCGAACGGCAGCATTCACATTGGTCACTCAGTTAACAAGATTCTGAAAGACATTATCGTGAAGTCCAAAGGTCTTTCCGGTTTTGACTCTCCGTATGTTCCAGGTTGGGACTGTCACGGTCTGCCAATCGAACTGAAAGTAGAACAGCTGATCGGCAAGCCTGGTGAGAAAGTTTCTGCGGCTGAATTCCGCGCAGCATGCCGTAAATACGCGGCAGAGCAGGTAGACGGGCAGCGTGCCGACTTCATCCGTCTGGGTGTGTTGGGCGACTGGTCACGTCCATACCTGACTATGGATTTCAAAACCGAAGCGAACATCATCCGTGCGCTGGGTAAAATCGTCGGTAACGGTCACCTGCATAAAGGGGCTAAACCTGTGCACTGGTGCGTTGACTGCCGTTCAGCCCTGGCTGAAGCGGAAGTTGAGTATTACGACAAAACCTCTCCATCTATCTTCGTTAGCTTCCAGGCTGTTGATGCTGATGCGGTAAAAGCGAAATTTGGCGCAACTCAGGTTGATGGCCCGGTTTCCATGGTTATCTGGACCACCACACCGTGGACTCTGCCAGCTAACCGTGCGGTTTCTCTGAATGCAGAATTCGAATATGCGCTGGTGCAGGTTGATGGCCAGGCGTTGATCGTTGCTAAAGATTTGCTCGAAAGCGTAATGAAGAGCGCGGCTATCACCGAGTGGACTGTTCTGGGCACCGCTAAAGGCGCCGATCTGGAACTGACTCGCTACAAGCACCCGTTCTTAGATTTCGATGTGCCGGCGATTCTTGGCGAGCACGTCACGCTGGAAGCAGGTACTGGTGCAGTGCATACCGCTGGCGGCCACGGCCCTGACGACTACGTGATCAGCCAGAAATACAATCTGGAAATCGCTAACCCGGTTGGCCCGGACGGTTGCTACCTGCCAGGTACTTATGAAGGTCTGGATGGCGTACAGGTGTTCAAAGCGAACGACCTGATCGTTAACATCCTGCGTGATAAAGGCGTTCTGCTGCACGTTGAGAAACTGCTGCACAGCTATCCGCACTGCTGGCGTCACAAAACACCAATCATCTTCCGTGCAACACCTCAATGGTTCATCAGCATGGATCAAAAAGGCCTGCGCGCGCAGTCACTCAAAGAGATCAAAGGCGTGCAGTGGATCCCGGACTGGGGCCAGGCGCGTATTGAATCTATGGTTGCTAACCGCCCGGACTGGTGTATTTCCCGCCAGCGTACCTGGGGCGTGCCAATGTCGATGTTTGTACACAAAGACACTGAAGAGCTGCATCCGCGTACTCTGGAATTGATGGAAGAAGTTGCTAAGCGTGTTGAGCAAGATGGCATCCAGGCGTGGTGGGATCTCGACCCGCGCGACATTCTGGGTGACGACGCTGACAACTACACCAAAGTGCCAGACACCCTGGACGTGTGGTTCGACTCCGGTTCAACGCATTCATCTGTTGTTGATGTACGCCCTGAATTCAACGGCCATGCAGCAGATATGTATCTGGAAGGTTCGGATCAGCACCGCGGCTGGTTCATGTCTTCACTGATGATTTCGACGGCGATGAAAGGCAAAGCGCCTTACCGCCAGGTACTGACTCACGGCTTCACCGTTGATGGTCAGGGCCGCAAAATGTCCAAATCCATCGGTAACACCGTTTCTCCGCAGGACGTGATGAACAAACTGGGCGCGGATATTCTGCGTCTGTGGGTGGCATCAACGGATTACACCGGTGAAATTGCGGTGTCCGATGAGATCCTGAAACGCGCTGCTGACTCTTATCGTCGTATCCGCAACACCGCTCGTTTCCTGTTGGCGAACCTTAACGGCTTCAATCCAGAAACCGATATGGTGAAACCGGAAGAGATGGTTGTTCTGGATCGCTGGGCTGTCAGCTGTGCGCAGGATGCACAAACCGATATCCTCGCGGCTTACGAAAACTACGATTTCCACGAAGTGGTGCAACGCCTGATGCGTTTCTGCTCCATCGAAATGGGCTCGTTCTATCTCGACATTATCAAAGACCGCCAGTACACCGCGAAGCCTGACAGCGTAGCGCGTCGTAGCTGCCAGACTGCACTGTTCCACATTGCAGAAGCGCTGGTTCGCTGGATGGCACCAATCATGTCCTTCACCTCTGACGAAATCTGGGCGTTCCTGCCAGGCAATCGTGAGAAATACGTCTTCACCGGCGAGTGGTACGAAGGTCTGTTCGGCCTGGCTGACAGCGAAACGATGAACAATGAATACTGGGACACGCTGTTAACCGTGCGTGGCGAAGTGAACAAAGTTATCGAACAAGCGCGCGCTGATAAGCGTGTGGGCGGCTCTCTGGAAGCAGCAGTGACCCTGTATGCCGACAGCGAACTGGCGGCGAAGCTCAACAGCCTGGGCGAGGAATTGCGATTTGTCCTGTTGACCTCAGGTGCTGAAGTTGCCGATTATTCGCAGGCAACTGATGACGCACAGCAAAGCGAAATCCTGAAAGGATTGAAAGTTGCCCTGCGTAAAGCCGACGGTGAAAAATGCCCGCGTTGCTGGCATTACACTACCGACGTCGGTCTGGTTGCGGAACACGCAGAAATCTGCGGCCGCTGTGTCACCAACGTAGCCGGTGACGGCGAAAAGCGTAAATTTGCCTGATGAGTAAATCGATCTGTTCGACCGGACTGAGCTGGCTGTGGCTGGTGGTCGTGGTACTGATTATCGATCTGGGCAGCAAATACCTGATCCTCCAGCATTTCATGCTGGGGGACACCGTATCGCTGTTCCCGTCGCTGAATCTGCACTATGCCCGCAATTACGGTGCCGCGTTTAGTTTCCTTGCGGATAAAGGCGGCTGGCAGCGCTGGTTCTTCGCGGGTATCGCCATCGGTATCTGTGTGATTCTGGCGGTGTTGATGTATCGCGCCAAAGCAAGCCAGAAGCTGCATAATATCGCCTATGCTTTAATCATTGGCGGTGCACTCGGTAACTTGTTTGACCGGTTGTGGCACGGTTTTGTGGTCGACATGATTGATTTCTATGTCGGCGACTGGCACTTCGCCACGTTTAACTTAGCTGATACGGCAATCTGTATCGGTGCGGCGCTGATTGTCCTGGAGGGGTTCTTCGTCTCCTCCGACAAGCCCGCAAAGCAAAAAGGGTAACCCATGGCTGAGTCTATCCAGGCCAATAGCAGAGTATTAGTGCATTTCACGCTGAAACTCGAAGATGGTTCCACTGCCGAGTCGACCCGTAATAACGGCAAGCCGGCACTCTTCACGCTGGGTGACGAAACACTGTCACCGGGCATGGAAGACCAGCTTGTCGGCCTGAAAGCAGGGGACAAAAAAGCCTTCTCACTGGCACCTGAATCGGCGTTTGGTATTCCAAGCCCGGACATGATTCAGTATTTCTCACGTCGTGAATTTATTGATGCGGGTGAGCCGGTGCCAGGGGCGATTATGCTGTTCACCGCAATGGATGGCAGCGAGATGCCAGGTGTTGTGCGTGAGGTTAACGGTGATTCCATCACCGTTGACTTTAACCACCCACTCGCCGGGCAAACCATTCATTTTGATATCGAAGTACTGGAAATTGACCCGGTACTGGAGGCGTTGAATGCAGATCCTGTTGGCTAACCCTCGCGGCTTTTGTGCCGGGGTAGACCGCGCTATCAGCATTGTTGAAAACGCGCTGGCCATTTACGGCGCGCCAATTTATGTCCGTCACGAAGTGGTCCATAACCGCTACGTGGTAGACAGCCTGCGCGAACGTGGGGCGATTTTCATCGAGCAAATCAGTGAAGTGCCTGATGGCGCAATCCTGATTTTCTCAGCACATGGTGTTTCCCAGGCGGTGCGTAACGAAGCCAAAGGCCGTGATTTAACGGTATTCGATGCGACCTGCCCGCTGGTGACCAAAGTGCATATGGAAGTGGCTCGCGCCAGCCGCCGTGGTGAAGAATCCATTCTGATTGGCCATGCTGGTCACCCGGAAGTGGAAGGCACCATGGGCCAGTACAGCAACCCAAAAGGTGGTATGTATCTGGTTGAATCACCGGAAGATGTCAGCAAGCTGGATGTGAAAAACGAAGCCAAACTTTCGTTTATGACCCAGACCACGCTATCTGTGGATGACACTTCTGATGTGATTGACGCGCTGCGTAAACGCTTCCCGAAAATCATTGGCCCGCGTAAAGACGATATTTGCTACGCCACTACCAACCGTCAGGAAGCCGTGCGTGCGCTGGCTGATGAAGCGGATGTGGTGTTGGTGGTTGGCTCGAAAAACTCGTCCAACTCCAACCGTCTGGCAGAGCTTGCACAACGCATGGGCAAGGCCGCATATCTGATTGACGATGCGACCGATATCCAGGAGTCCTGGGTTAAAGATGCGGAATGCGTTGGTGTTACGGCAGGTGCGTCTGCGCCAGATATTCTGGTGCAAAACGTTCTGGCTCGCTTGCGTGAGTTAGGTGGCAGCGAAACCCGTGAGCTTGTTGGGCGCGAAGAAAATATTATCTTCGAAGTGCCGCGTGAACTGCGTATGGATGTGAAAGAAGTCGAGTAATCGTTATCCATCGCAAACACCAAATTCAAAAGGGGAGCTTATGCTCCCCTTTTTTGATCAAGCGTCACTCCTCACAGTTGGAAGTCAGTCAGGAAGCGATCAATCGTCTGATGGTCTTCACTGGACAGTTGCCAGCCAGGCTTGCGGCAATAGTCCGTTGCGATAATCCCACGCTTCATCAAAATCGTTTTCTCAACCTGAATGATGTATTCGCAATGCGTCATCCAGCGTTGGATATAGGGTAACAGCGCCTGATGCAGTGCCTCTGCCAGTGCTGTTTCGCCCCGCTGCCAGTGCTGATAAATCCGCACATACACTTCAGCAAAAGAACAACCCGGCATCACGCCTTTTCCGCCTGCTGTCAGCATTTGCAACATGTACAAACCGGCATATCCATTGAGTACGCTGGCCTGTGGGGCTTTAACGAGAAACTCCCTTGTATAATCCACTGGTGGATTACACTCGATTTTGAATACCGCATGCGGGTAGCGGTCTGCGACTGCTGCTAGTTGTTCAGGCGTAATCGGCAACCCGGTTTCACCCGGCGCGTACTGCACCATCACCGGAATATCCACCGCTTCCAGCACGGCAAAAATATGTGCCTGAATCGCTTGTGGATTAGGGCTGAGGAAAAACGGTGGCAGCAGCATCAGCGCATCCACACCCAGAGAGGCGTAGTATCGGGCACGTTTCACGGCCACTTCCGTGCTGTGATCGGTCACCGACATCGCCCGATAAAGCGGGCTACCTGCCAGTGTGCTGACAAACATTTGTGCAAGCCGGTTACGCTCGCTGTCTTCCAGTTTGGGAAACTCGCTGGCGATACCAAAAAGCGTGGTGCCTTGCACGCCAGTCGTCGCGAGATGCTCCAACAGGCGCACAAAACTCACTTCATCAATTTCGCCTCTAGAGGTAAAAGGCATCGCAACAATAGGGTTTACCCCGACGATATTCGTCGCGCTATAGCGCTGAGTCATCAGTCGTCCTCCCGGTCAGCCAGCACGGCACCCTGTGCGGCGGGCAGTGCCCAACGGCGATACAAACGCAGGAAGCCGCGTGGCACTTCTTTATCTACCGGTTTCCAGTGCTCGCGACGGGTTGCCAGTTCGGTTTCTGAAACGTGCAATGTCAACTTGCGAGTCGGGATATTTATTGAGATTTCATCGCCATCTTCTACCAGACCCAATTCGCCGCCATCCACCGCTTCCGGTGAAATATGGCCGACGAACAGACCACGGTTGGAGCCTGAGAAACGCCCGTCAGTAATCAACGCACAAGTATCAGAAAGCCCCATACCTTCAAGCGATTTCATGGGCTTGTACATCTCTGGCATTCCCGGCCCGCCTTTTGGCCCTTCATAACGCAGCACCAGCACGCTACCCGGCTGGATTTGGCCGGACATAATGGCTTCAACGGACTCTTGCTCACTGTTAAACACCACCGCAGGGCCACGGAATATCATCAGGTTTTCCGGTACGGCAGCAGGTTTCACCACGCATCCGAGTGGCGACAGATTGCCGTGCAGCACAGCAACACCGGCCTCATTACGCACGGGAATGGCTAAGGTATGGATGACTTCCGGGCGGCAACTCCGGGTTGCTTCGGTCAGCAACTCAGCTTTGGTTTTTCCGGCCACGGTCAGCGCATTCAGATCCATCAATTTGCTGATTTCATATTCGACCGCTTGCACACCACCGGCTTCCCAGAAGTCGATCATGTCGTGTTCAGAGGCCGGATAAAGCGAGGCAACCAATGGCACCTGATGGCTTAACTCATCAAAAGCAGACAGCGGCAAATGGCCCAGCTCTGCTTCATAATAAATTGCCTGTAAATGCAGAATTGCGTTGGTCGAACCGCCCGTAGCCAGCAAATAAATCATCGCATTGCGGATGGATTCAGCGGTAATGATCTGGCGTGCATTAACGCCATCCAATACCAGTTTGACGGCCTGACGACCGGTTTCCACAGCACATTCGCGGCGCTCTTTTGAGATAGCAGGCAGCGTACTGCTACCCGGTAAACTCATTCCCAGCACTTCTCCGATACAGCACATGGTGTTCGCGGTGCCATACATGGTGCAGGAGCCAGGGCCGGGTTCGGCGATATTTTCAATGTGGGCGAACTCTTCTTCGCTGATTTCACCGCGCATTTTCCAGCCAATGGCTTCGGTGACGATATTGCCGTCCCAGTGTTTACCTTTATATTCAGCCGGGTACATTGGGCCGCCGTTAACCATAATCGCCGGGATATCCAGGCGTGCAGCGGCCATTAGCATCGCCGGAACGATTTTGTCGCACGAGCCGAGTAGCACCATGCCGTCAAAACGGTGGGCGCGCATCATCACTTCAATCGACGCGGTGATCACTTCACGGGCAGCGAGGATGTAACGCATCCCCAGATGCCCTTCAGCTATCCCGTCGCAAGGGGCGATAGTGCCAAACACCATTCCGACACCACCGGCTTCATCAATGCCTTCGAGCACTTTGGCGGTCAGTTCATTCAGGTTTGCATGTCCCGCCGTCGCATTGGTGTAGCTGTTCACTACTGCGATTACAGGCTTACGCAGTTGTTCATCGGTATGACCCATGGATTTGTACAGCGCACGTTTCAGTGCGCCATCGTCACCTTCGAGGATCGGGTTGAAATGCGTGCCACAACTGGCACATCCGCCACCGCCACATCCACTCATAGTTTCTATCTCTTCTAAACGTTGCGATTAATAGTCGCGTTAATATGTTGGGCAGCATCAAGCTGCTCACCGCTCTGTTCGGGTACAGCGATAACTTTCTTCGGATTCGCCAGCCGTGCTGGCAGGGCGAGAATGAGTGGCGCACACAGCAGCAAGAAGGCCGCGAGGATATATAAGCCCGTGTCGGTGCGCCCGGTGGTGTCTTTCAGCCAGCCCAATACTGTCGGGCCAAAGAAACCTGCCAGGTTGCCGATGGAGTTGACGAAGGCGATACCTGCGGCTGCGGCCGTGCCGGAAAGCAGGGCGCCAGGCAGGCTGATGTAGGTTGGAATCAATGCCAGGGTGCCGGACATCGCCACGCAAATCCACGCCATCATCCAGAAGGTGGAGCCGCTGCAATACGCACTCAATGCCAGGCCCACGCAGCCAATCATGGCGGGAATAGCGATGTGCCAACGACGTTCTTGTTTCAGGTCAGAATGGCGACTGTTCCACACCATAAAACAGGCACCGAAGACATATGGCAGTGCCGCGAGCAGGCCGATATGGAAATCGTCGCTGACGCCTGAGGATTTGATGATCGACGGTAGCCAGAAGTTGATGCCGTAGTAACCGATGTTGAAGCTAAAGAACACCACCGCCAGCAGCCAGACGTAGCCGTTTTTCAACATTCCTTTCACGCTGCTATCCACTTTGCCTTGGTTGGCACGTGCACGATTGGCGGCATCTTTTGCCAGATCGTTAATGACGACCTGTTTTTCGGCATCGCTCAGCCACTTCGCTGACTTCACATCGTTATCGAGATAACGCAGCACCACAAAAGCGAGCAGGAAAGAGGGAATTGCTTCAACCAGGAATAGCCACTGCCAGTTGTGCAGGTGGCCAACTCCTTCAAACATCTTTAGGATCAAGCCCGAAAGCGGGCTGCCGATAATGGTCGAAAGCGGCGTAACCAGAATAAACAGACCGAGTGTGCGAGCAGAGCGCCACGACGGGAACCACAGCGTGAGATAGAACACGATGCCAGGGAAGAAGCCGGCCTCTGCCACACCGAGTAAAAAACGCACTATGTAAAACTGCGTTGGGGTGGTGACAAACATCATGCCAGCCGAAAGCACCGCCCAGGTTGCCATAATGCGGGCAATCCAGAAACGCGGCCCGAAACGCTGCATCAGCAAGTTGCTCGGCATCTCAAACAGGAAATAACCGATAAAGAAGATGCCCGCACCCAACCCATACACGGTGTCACTGAAGTTCAGTGCATCTTGCATGTGTAGTTTAGCGAACCCGACGTTAACGCGGTCCAGATAGGCGAAGAAATAACATAAGATCAAAAACGGGATTAGGCGTCGCGTTATCTTGCTATAAACCTTTGACTCCGCTGTCGAAGCTGTGGGTTTGTTGTCCAGAGTTTTGCTCATTGTTCTGTCTCCAGAAAATTCAGGGTAAGAGGTTTTTTATTGTGTAGGGAATCTAATGTTCTATTGCTCAAGCCAGGCTTGCTGATATGCCTGCGCCCGTTCACGTAATACAGCCATGCTCATACCTGCCTGATACAACCCGCCACCCAGGCCAAAACCATCGGCTCCTGCCTGAATATAGCTGCGCATTTGCGCGGCATCCGGTTGGATACCACCGACGGGTAAACAGGCCACTTCTCGTGGGACGACTGCGCGGAACGCTTTGGTTATTACTGGGGTGATATGCTCGGCCGGGAATAATTTCAGCGCGCTCGCCCCGGCATCTATGGCGCTAAAAGCCTCGCTGGGTGTCATGACGCCAGGGAGACTTATCAAGCCGCGTTTCACCGAATGGCGAATCACATCGGGATTACAGTTTGGGGAGATGATCAATTGCCCGCCGCATTCAGCAACGCTATCAACTTGTTCCACATTTAACACCGTGCCCGCACCCACATAGCCACGGTTGCCTACGGTGTCTCTCATCAGGTGAATAGATTTCAGTGCAGATGGGCTATTAAGGGGGACTTCCAGGTAATGGAAACCGCACTCCAACAGAATTTCTGCGGCTTCAACAGCGTGCTCGGGCGTTATACCGCGCAAAATGGCAATCAACGGTAGAGGCTCTTGTTGCCAGCGGGCAATAAATTGTTCCGGGCTCATTTTTGCATTCCTTGTAGTCGAGTAAAGAGGTGACTGAGGCCCGTCACGAAGCAGGCGTCGCCATCAGCCGATAGCAGATTGAGGTCCATCTGGTTTGCTGCAAATTGATATCGAGCTATCAGCGCCGGGTTGCCCACAACCCAGGCGTGTTGGCCTGCGGGAAGTGCTTTAAGTTCATAGCCAATCACCAGGCCTGAGAGATAGCTGTGAACGTGGTATTCCTGGATTTCTAAGGCCAGACGGCGTGTTCGCGCTGAAAAGATCAGGTGACTGAATGGCGCATCACGCAGGGCTGTTGCCACGCCAAGCAAGAAAGCCTCTTCACTTTCTTTCTGTTCTGGTAGTGCGCGCCCAAGGATTGAGTGCTGGCTTAAAAGCGAGAAGAGTTCACCGCTCATAAATGTTGAGAAGGCGGTGATTTCCCAGTTCACGATCGTCGCGTGTTTGCTGTGAGTGCCTGGCAGCAAGACCAGATGTTCATTTGCAGGATGTAATGCGGCGAGCCCCAGTAATTGGACTTCTTCGCCACGCATGACGTCGGGCTGGTGATATTGGCTCATCCCCTGTACGCCAGGCACAATCCACGCTGGACTGCCCCATGGTGTCGTGAAAGCCAGTGTCCGAGTGATTAAATTGTCGATGTCGCAAGGCAGCGGAGCGTAGGGTATTTCCCGCCAGCCTTGCTGTGAGCCGACCATCCCCGCCATCACGACGGGCAATGCTCCATGCTGCTCAAGCCACGGTTGCAGTAAGTTTTGCAGCGTGCTGGCAAATTGCCCTTGTTCAATGGACAACAACCCGCAGGCTTGATTGATTTGGGCAACTTGTACACTTTCCTGCATCAAAAATGCCCGGAAATTAGTCGTGCCCCAGTCGATGGCGATCCAGTTGTTTTTCATTTCAAGTAATACAAACCATGTAATCTTGTAATACAAGAATGCTAGAGCAAAAAACACCCACAATCTGTGAGAGAGATCGAAATTACATCAGGAGAGGATCAAATAATGTGGTCGAACATTTCCGGACGATCTTGCCAGATGCGTTTTTTGGCCGCATTCAACAAGATGGTGCGCATTTGCTGGCGGGCAGTCTCGACTTGTTTCAGGCGAATAGCATCAAACAGTTGAAAGTGATCATCAACGGCGGCTTTGGTCTGGCGAACATCTTTCTCAATCGTCTGTTTGAAAGACAGTTCCATGGCTGCGGAAAGCGCATTACCGAGAGCCAGTAAGAAAGGATTATGAGTAGCACGCAGCAGCGCATGGTGAAATGCCAGATCACCTTCTTCAAATAAGGCTCTTTGCGCTTCAACCTGACCTTTACGCATCAACTGGAGTGCGTCTTCCATCGCTGCCAAATCATGTCCGTTGGCGTTTAATGCTGCGAGTGTTGCCACATTTGGCTCGAAAATCAGGCGTGTCACAATCAGTTGTTCAACCAGTTTCAGGTCAACTTCACCTTCAGACAGCCACCCCAGAACATCAATATCCAACAGACTCCACTGTTCACGATTATTTACCGTGCTGCGTTTTTTTGCCTGTATGGAGATAAGCCCTTTTGCGGCAAGTACCTGGAGGGCATTGCGTACTGAAGTGCGGGAGACTTCATACTCCACGGCCAGTTCGTTTTCACCTGGTAAAGAAAGCCCCGGC
The DNA here is from genome assembly GCF_979253565.1 of Buttiauxella sp. AC038. NCBI lineage: Bacteria > Pseudomonadati > Pseudomonadota > Gammaproteobacteria > Enterobacterales > Enterobacteriaceae > Buttiauxella > Buttiauxella sp. AC038. The sequence goes on from NZ_CEEDCQ010000001.1 coordinate 718,279, forward strand.
GCGAGATCGCCATGCATGATACGGCGTGCAAGATGCTGGGTGACAGATTCAGAAATATTTGTCTGTGGGACTTTCATTACACTTTCTCGGTCGTGACTAAACATGGAAATGAGCTACATAGTAAGCTAATCGCGCCGTAATCGCACCGTATGTACTTAAAAGATAAGAGAGCAATGTATGAGTAGAACTCCAATCATTCTCGATACCGACCCTGGCATCGACGACGCCGTAGCCATTGCCGCTGCACTTTTTGCCCCGCAGCTTGATTTGAAGTTGCTGACCACGGTCGCAGGCAATGTCAGCGTCGAGAAAACGACCCGCAACGCGCTGCAACTGATGCACTTCTGGCACAAAGATATTCCTGTTGCTCAAGGGGCAGCCACGCCGCTGGTGCGTAAATTGCGCGATGCGGCCTACGTGCACGGCGAGTCCGGCATGGAAGGTTATGCATTTGTCGACCACCAACGCCAGCCGCTGGATAAACCCGCTTTTCAGGCTATTTATGAATGCCTGAACGCAAGCCCTGAAGCTATCACGCTGGTGGCCATCGGGCCGTTGACCAATATTGCGCTGTTGCTCACGCAATACCCGCAATGCAAAGCGAAGATCAAACGGCTGGTGATCATGGGCGGATCGGCGGGGCGCGGCAACTTCACACCAAACGCCGAGTTTAATATCGCCATTGATCCAGAAGCTGCAGCACGAGTGTTCGAAAGTGGGCTGGAAATTGTGATGTGCGGCCTGGATGTCACCAATAAAGCGATGTTAAGCCCTGCATATTTAGAGCAGCTCCCATCTCTTAACCAAACCGGAAAAATGCTACACGCGCTATTTAGTCATTACCGCAGCGGCAGCATGGCGACAGGTTTGCGGATGCATGATTTATGCGCCATTGCCTGGTTGGTGAAGCCTGAGTTGTTCGTTGTGAAGCCCTGTTTTGTGGCTGTTGAAACCCACGGAGAATTCACTTCTGGCACGACTGTTGTGGATATCGAAGGGCGCTTTGAACGGCAACCCAATGCTCAGGTTGCGCTGGATTTGGATGTCGATGGTTTTCAGGCATGGGTGGCGCAAGTCCTGGCGTTGGCACCCTGAGAATTTGCGCGACATAGATCGACTTTCTCCGGTCTGATTAAACGGTTAATCGATTAACCTGCTATGCTAATTTTGCAGTTCTCCTTGGGCCGGAGAAACAACATGACTATTCCTTTCTTTATACCACCAGGTGTGGCGTTAGCTAACGGCCATTTCACGGCTGAAAATATCATTACTAAGGTCACGCACAGCGGGGATCTGGCTGGCATATTTCACGATCAAACTGCCTGGCGGGCGATCTCTTCAGAAACGCCAATTTACCAGGTTGAAATGCTGAGTTCAGCGCAAGGTGACGGCGAGCTTTATGTGGGAACCACGCATCTGAATCCGGGGCGTGTTGGCGACGAATTTTACATGACCAGAGGGCATTTTCATCAACGGCGCGAGCAAGGTGAGGTTTATTTTGGCCTGCGTGGAAGTGGCCTGTTGCTACTGCAAACTGAGCAGGGTGAGACGAGGCTGGAGCAAGTCTTCGCTGGCTCTGTCCACATCATTCCAGGTTTTACAGCACATCGTCTAATCAACACCGGAACGGAAATTCTCTCAGCACTGGCAGTCTGGCCAACCATTGCCGGGCATGACTATGCCTCGTTGGCAAAGGGCTTTGCGCTACGCGTTATAGAGCAGGATGGCAAAATTCAGGCGAAGGAGGTGCAAAATGGCTGAGCCGCTCCTCAATTTCGGACTGGATATGCAGGTCCATCACCAGCCAATGGGTTTTAGCTACGGCGAAGAGGTAATTGGGCCAGTGCCGGAGATCCGTAAACTCGATCAGATCCGTGCTTCATTGCGTGATCCTTTGTGCCAGGGGCCGGAAGATGTTTATGCGATAGTCATGGATGTTGCTCGATTGCAGGACAGAGAAGAACTTAAAAAACGGATGTTACTGTTTGGCGTGGTGACTTACGCTTCCGGGCGGTTGGGCGATGAACCTGTCCGCAGCCAGGGGCATATTCATCGGATTAGTGCGCACAGTGGCTGGTCGCCGCCAGAGTTATATGAAATCTGGCAGGGTAAAGCGATTATTTACATGCAGGAATATGTTTCCGACGATCCGGGGCGCTGCTTTGCAATCGTGGCCGGGCCTGGAGAAAAAGTGCTGGTGCCGCCGGGTTGGGCGCATGCCACGATCTCAGCTTCACCTGATGAACCGCTGACATTTGGTGCCTGGTGCGACCGGGAATATGGATTTGAATACGAAGCCGTGCGGGCATACAAAGGGCTGGCGTGGTATCCACTATTGCAGGATGAGCATATTGCCTGGCAGCATAACCGTCGCTATATGCCGGGGCGTTTGCAGGTGACTTCACCACGCAGCTATACCGAATTTGGGATTACCGATGAGCCGCTATATCAACAATTTATTGATGATCCCGCGCGTTTTCAATTTATCTCAAAGCCAGGAATGATGAGCCAGAAGTGGGTGGGTTTCCATCCTTAAAAGAGTCGGATGTCGCTCACGCTAATCCGACCTTCGGGCTTGGTGTTGTACGGTGGATAGGCGTAAGCGTCATCCACCGTTTTTTTAAGAGAACAACCCCACTGCTACGCCTACTGCCGCTAACACTAATAACAGCAACATCGCTTTCACCGGTGACACGCCGCGTTTTGCCATCAAATACCAGGTACCAATCACCACCAACAATGGCAATAAATTCGGGAAAATCCCGTCCAACATTTGTTGCACATGAATATTCACGCCGTCTTTGGTGACAAATTCAAGTCCGGTGCCGAGCTTCACGTAACTTGCCGCCACGCCACCCATCACGAATACGCCGAGCAACGATAGCGCTTCACGCAGGCGAGTCGATTTGCTGCTCACCAGCATCTCAACGGACGTCGATCCCATGCGGTAGCCTTTCAGGAACAGGAACCACGAGCCAGGAATAATAATCGCCAGCCACGCCACGCAGTAAAACAGTGGCCCTAGAATATTCCCTCCCGCCGCCAGCGCCATCCCGATACTGAGCAGAATCGGGATTAACATCCCTGGAATCATTGAATCGCCAATTCCAGCCACTGGCCCCATCAGTCCCACTTTCAGGGTGTTGATAGTTTCGCCGTCGATTGGCTCACCGTTGGCGCGCTTCTCCTCAAGACCCAGCACCATGCCGTTGACTATCGCACCCAACTGCGGCTCGGTGTTATAGAACGACGCGTGGCGTTTGAGCATCTCTTTGCGTTGTTCATCATCGGGATAGAGCTTTTTCGCCACCGGCAACATACTCAAGCAAAAGCCGAATGACTCCAGGCGCTCAAAGCTCATTGAGGAGAGGTTGTACATCATCCAACTACGCCAGCAACGGCGCAGATCCTGGCGAGTGAGTTTACGTTCTTCCATCAGAATTCATCCTCATCATCAGCGGGCGTGGAGGCTGTACGTTCAGCCTGTGGCTCAGGTTTGTAGTTGTAGTGAATCAGTGCCAGTAACGCGCCGACAATCACCAGCGCCACCATATTTAGCTTCAGGAAAACAATGCAGATAAACCCCACCAGGAAGTAAATCAACATGCTGTAATTCTTGATGATTTGTTTAAGCAGAATGGCGATACCGACAGCTGGCAGAATCCCGCCGAGCACGTTCATAGTGGAAAGAACGATGTGCGGCAGGCTGTCCATAAAGGCGTTGATATACTGCGCGCCGAAATAGACCGCGATAAACGTTGGAATAAAACGCATCAGGAAGTTGGTGGCTTGCGGCCAGATAGCGCTGTTGAGATACACGCCGCGCTCGTCGCCCTTTTCCAGCGCGATATCCGCACGGTGGTTCCACCAAGAATTGAGCACCATCATGGCGTTGAATAACACGGTGCCCGCAATACCTATAGTGGCAGCTAACGCTACAGCCACTTCAGGGCCTTTATTGGAAAGAATACCCAGTGCAATGGCCGGGAAGGCCACAAAGTTGAGATCCGCAGGCATAGAACCACCGGGGGTTACCATGGCGATATACACGGCCTGAACCGCCACGCCGATGATAATCCCGGTTTGCACATCGCCGAGAATAAAACCTACCAGCATCCCTGAAACCAGTGGGCGGGTAATCAGATACCAGCCGCCAGTCAACCCCAGTAGCCATGGGCTACTAAGCGCACCGAGGTAACAGAGAATGCCGATTAGAGCTGCTTCGAAAGCCATAATGCACTCCTTTATTTGAGTTTTTGTCGAGCATCTTGCCAGCTGTAACTGCTGGCATCGGGTACCAGTCGAAATTCAATCTGGTGCCCGTGCTGCGAGAGATAGTCGAACGCCGCTATCTCTTCGGGATTCACAGACTGATTCGGGCCAATGGTGGTGGTAGTGGCTCGTGCGCTCATCGGACCAACGTTGATTTTCTTATTGCTGTTTTGCAGGCTGATACCGGCTTCTTCAATGCGTTTAAGCGTCACCGGAGATTTACCAATCACGAAATAGTGCTTCTCACTGGCGATGATCTTCGGCAGTTTTTCAATCGCGGTGGCGGTATCAAACAACCAGACTTTGGTGTCCTGCACCGCACCTTTCATCACCGAAGACAACAACGGATCGGCGGCAACAGCGTCATCAATGGCGATGATCCCATCGCACGGCAACTCCTTTGCCCAGCGGGTGATCAACTGGCCGTGGATCACCCGATCGTCAATGCGTACAAAAGAAATACTCATCGCTGCCCCTTAGAAATCATCAGATTGTGTGGTTTCAGCCAGTTGGGCCTGAACCAGCGAGTCGCGCGACTCTTCCAGTAAAACCGCTGCTGCTTGGGCGACATCGGTCAGATCTTTTATTTCATCGCTTAGCAATAGCATCGGGAAATTAACACCTCCCAACACCGCCATTGGCGGCTGCGTTTGCGGATCGAACGCATGATGGCAGGCGATATTCCACGGCGTGCCGCTTTGCAAATCGCACAACACCAGCACACCATCAGCATCTTTGGCGGCCTGTTTCAGCACCGCGGCAAACTCATCGCCAAAACTATTGATGCCCTTGTTCTCAGTGAGCATCACCGGGAATACATGCGGCAATTCGCCATAAACCATTTTGCTACCGGCCAGTAGTGCTTCGGCAAGCGAGCCATGTGTTGCCAGAATTACGTTAATCATCTTGTTATCCTCTTACCCAGGCTTTCATGGTGGCGAGCTGTTGACCTACACCGCTGCCATATGGGGAAATGCGATATTCGCCGACTGCCGCTGGAACAATGAAGGTTTCGGCGTAATGCACCACAAAGGGTTCGAATGCGCCGCTCGGGCTTTCAACCAGCGCTTCACTGCCTTCCACCAGATTCAGTACGTTCACGCCACCATGAGTGTGGTGCGTGACTGGCTGTGTAAACCAGTGGCGGCGGGTTTCGATAAACTCACGTTCATGTAGACCCGTACGTTCTTCGCGCCAGCCATCACCTTCCGCGATAGGCTCGAAATGATTCACCAGATGCTCGGTGACCCATTGCGTATCACGTTGCCAGTCAATCACTTGCGCGCCATGTTCCAGATGTAGCGGACGTGGTAGACCATCCAAACCGAGGCGGCCCCAATCCCACAATTTGAAAGTGAAAATATACGGCGTTGCGCTGATCTCCAGCACCATTGCACCGGATCCAGAGCAGTGAACGGTACCTGCCGGGATCAGGAAGTGATCGTGTTTACGTGCCGGGAAACGGTTAACGAATTTCTCATCATCAAAAGCTTTTTCACCCCGCTGCGCACTCGCAAGATCGTCGAGCATTTCCTGTGGATTAATACCGGTTTTGGTCCCCAGATACACTTCCGCACCAGGCTCTGCTTCCAGCATGTAATAGCTCTCATCCTGGGTGTAATGCATGCCGAAATGCTGCTGGATGTATTCGGTAATCGGGTGAACCTGGAAGCTTAAATTCTGCCCGCCGATGGTATCGAGGAAGTCGAAGCGGATCGGGAATTCCGCACCAAAACGGGCATGCACACGCTCGCCAAGCAACGGGCGAGGGTAGAGCAATACCAGATCCTGAGAGGGGATCTCGATCCGCACATCACCAAAACGCAGTAACAGGCTGTTCTCCTCGGGCACACAGTCAAAACACCATGCGTAATTTGGTTTTGAGGGATCGAGATCGAATTTGTCTTTCATCCATTGACCGCCCCAGACTCCTGGGTCGAAGAATGGCACTACGCGGAACGGTTGTTGCGTGGTTTGTTGCAGCGCGTAGCGTAGCGCTTCACCGCTGACCATTGCTGGTTGTTCGGCATTGGTATCGAGTAGGAAATCTACACGTTTCAGAAGCGGCGTTTTATGACGATCAAACACACGCCACTCAATGAAAAACGCGCGTTTGTAGCGGCGCAGAATATCTTCATCTGTATTATTCGCGCCCCAATTGCCTAGTTCACCACGGCGAAAACGCTGCTGGATTTCCCAGCGCGCCAGATCCGCATACACCAGAACATCCCCTGAATGAATAAGTGCTGCTCCCGGGCCGTAAACCACTACCAATCCTTCGGTTATTTCAGCGACCTCTAGCTGTGCGGCGGCGAGTTTTTCCGGGCAAAGAAACTCATTTAATTCATGGCATGAGAGTACGCCAAACACCCGGTCATCCGTCAGGTTGCGTGCCAGCAAATCATGCAGATGTTGTTCACTTAAGCGCGCAGATTCGGCATTAATGGTGAGTGTTGGGTTGAGTTGTGCAATGAGTTGCGCGTGAATCTCTTCGAGTTGAACGCCTGGGTAGCAGTCAATAACCAACACGGTTTTTCCCGAGCGAGCAAGTTGCTTACTGACGGCTTGTTGGATTGCGGGCCAACCCTGCCATGCGTGATGGTCAAATCCCGAAACGCTGACTTCGGGATACTTATCGTATGATGCCGGATGCATATTCTTCTCCCTGTTCTTGATAAATTAAGATTAATCGATTAACCGACTTTGAACAGGGTGGTAAACGCGATTAACCCGCCACTTTTAGCAAGATGTCGCCTGAAGTTGAGTTATCTGTGATGGCTTTCACATGGAGAAATGCATTTTTTTGGTTATTCGATTAATCTGAGAATAATTGCTAAATACCAAGGAGTGCTAATGAGCACCGTAACCCTTGCCAAAGTCGCAAAGCAGGCGGAAGTTTCAACTGCTACCGTTTCAATGGTGTTGCGTAACCGAGGCAGAATTTCTGACGCCACTCGAACCCGTGTGCTGAAAGCTCTGGATGACCTGGGGTACGTGTATAACCAAACGGCAGCCAATTTACGCAATCGCACCAGTAATCAGGTCGGACTGCTGCTGCACGATATTACCAACCCTTTTTACGGTGAAATGACTGCCGGGCTAAGCCAGGAAATGGAACGTCACGATCTGCTGCTATTTTTGGCAAACAGTGAAGAGTCCGGCGAGCGCCAGCAAAAATTTGTCGATTCTCTGATGCGCAATAACGCCTGCGGCATGGTGTTGTGCGCGGCACGGGAAACGCCCTCGATATTTTTCGAAACCCTGAAGCGCCGTAATATTCCGGCGATTATGGTGGTGCGCCCCATGGACGATGTGGACTTCGATTTTGTCGGCACCGATAACTTTTTGGGCACTCAGTTGGCGACACAGCATCTGTTACGTCTTGGGCATCGCAACATTGCATTTATCGGCGGTAGTGAAAATTCTATTAGCCGTGCACAGCGTATCGGCGGCTACAGCAGCAAACTGCTAGAGCACCGTATCCAGCCGAAAAGTGAATGGGTGGTTTCATCGCTCGCGAGTCAAAGTGATGGTGCCCGCGTGGCTGAAGAGCTATTCCGGCAGTATCCGGAAATCACGGCCGCTGTCTGTTATCAGGATATTGTGGCACTCGGCGTCATGCAGACACTGCGTAAAATGGGACGCCAGCCAGGCATCGACTTCGCGCTTGTAGGTTTTGACGATATTACCGAGGCATCTTTGGTTCAGCCGGCGCTGACGACAGTTTCGGTCGCCGCTAAAGAGATTGGTCGCAAAGCTGGAGAGCTGTTATTTAGCCGTATTCAGGGTAACGATGAGCCCCCAAAACGTATCATCCTGCCTCCAACGCTAGTGGTGCGGGAGTCATGTGGGTTTGCATAATGGGTGATTTAAAACCTTTTGATTATCAGGTGAATGATGGGTTTTACTGATAACTTCAGCGTTTTGTCATAAATTTCTTATTATCGGTGTTTTCGAGTGGCGGCTTGTGAGCGGGCTGGTTAACCTGAGAACGTTATATATGCAGATTAATATAGAAAAGAGAGTGAATATGGATGGATCACAAGTCCGTGTAGCAATCGCGGGTGCGGGTGGTCGCATGGGGCGACAACTGATTCAGGCTGCATTACAGCTGGATGGCATCAAACTCGGTGCAGCACTTGAGCGTACAGGGTCATCCCTGGTTGGTAGTGATGCAGGTGAATTAGCCGGTGTAGCGAAAACAGGCGTTATCGTGAGCGACAGTCTGGATGCCGTGGTCAACGACTTCGATGTCTTTATCGATTTCACTCGTCCTGAAGGCACGCTGAACCATCTGGCTTTCTGCCGCCAACACGGTAAGGGCATGGTTATTGGGACGACGGGTTTTGATGATGCGGGCAAACAGGCGATTACTGACGCTTCAACACAGATCCCAATTGTCTTTGCCGCCAACTTTAGCGTTGGTGTGAACGTGATGCTCAAGCTGTTGGAAAAAGCTGCAAAAGTGATGGGCGACTATACCGATATCGAAATCATCGAAGCGCATCATCGTCACAAAGTTGATGCTCCATCGGGTACCGCTCTGGCGATGGGCGAGGCTATTGCTCATGCGATGGATAAAGACTTAAAAGAGTGTGCGGTCTATTCCCGTGAAGGGTACACCGGCGAGCGCGTTCCAGGCACTATTGGTTTTGCCACAGTGCGTGCAGGCGACATTATTGGTGAACATACGGCGATGTTTGCGGACATCGGCGAGCGTATTGAAATCAGCCATAAAGCATCCAGTCGTATGACTTTTGCAAATGGTGCAGTTAAGTCTGCATTATGGCTGAGTGCTATGAAAAGTGGTATTTATGACATGCGTGATGTCCTTGATCTTAATAGTTTGTAGTCGTTATTACCCATCGTGATGTGGTTATTTCAATCGTAATTACTTGATTGATAGGGCAATATTTTATTGCCCTTTTTATTTAATGTGATTTTTGTTGTTTTTTTTAATTATTTGTTTGTAATGCTTGTAATTGTACATTTATGACCCGTTAATCATTGTTTCTTTATCATTTTTGACCATTTGGTCCACTTTTTACCTTCTTGCAATCAGATTCCCATTCATCCAGGCCCGCAACCGATTACGCACCGTAAGTTAGCTGTTGATTTCACCGGTCAATTCCTCTTTTTCACATCAGATCGCTAAAAAACACATAAAAAGTTGCGCTTATGGTAGACTTTTCCCCGGCCGCTCACTAGAATGCCGCCGTTTGTCAAAAATCCAAATGACAGGCTGTTTTGCATTGATTCCTGAATTCGTTTTGAATTAATATGCAAATAAATTGACTGTTTATTCCCTGGAGGGCGTTTTGATTAAGTCAGCAATATTGGTTCTGGAAGACGGAACCCAATTCCACGGTCGGGCCATTGGGGCATCGGGTTCGGCCATTGGGGAAGTCGTTTTCAACACCTCTTTGACCGGTTATCAAGAAATCCTCACTGATCCTTCCTACTCCCGCCAGATTGTCACTCTTACTTATCCTCATATCGGAAATGTCGGCACCAATGCTGCTGACGAAGAATCCTCCCAGGTACATGCGCAAGGCCTCGTTATCCGTGACCTACCACTGATTGCCAGCAACTACCGCAATACCGAAGACCTTTCTTCCTATCTTAAGCGCCATAACATTGTGGCCATCGCCGATATCGATACCCGTAAGCTGACCCGAATTCTGCGTGAGAAAGGTGCACAGAACGGCTGCATTATTGCCGGTGATAACCTGGACGCCACTCTGGCTCTTGAGAAAGCAAAAGCCTTCCCTGGCCTTAATGGTATGGATCTGGCGAAAGAAGTGACCACTCAGGAAGCTTACGCCTGGCAGCAGGGGAGCTGGACACTTGAAGGCGAGTTGCCTGAAGCGGCTAAAGAAGAAGATTTACCGTTCCATGTCGTCGCCTACGATTACGGCGTGAAGCGCAACATTTTGCGCATGTTGGTTGACCGCGGCTGCCGCCTGACGGTGGTTCCGGCGCAAACATCAGCTGAAGATGTGTTGAAGATGAATCCAGACGGCATCTTCTTATCTAACGGCCCAGGTGACCCGGCACCATGTGATTACGCTATCAGCGCAATCAAATCCTTCCTGGAAACCGACGTGCCGGTATTCGGTATCTGCTTAGGCCACCAGTTGCTGGCTCTGGCAAGCGGCGCGAAAACCGTGAAGATGAAGTTTGGTCACCACGGTGGTAACCACCCGGTTAAAGATTTGGATCGCGATTGCGTGATGATTACTGCTCAGAACCACGGTTTTGCGGTAGAGGAATCAACACTTCCGGCGAACCTGCGCGTGACCCATAAGTCACTGTTCGATGGCACGCTGCAAGGCATCCATCGTACCGATAAAGCGGCATTTAGTTTCCAGGGCCACCCTGAAGCAAGCCCGGGTCCACACGATGCGGCACCACTGTTTGACCACTTTATCGAATTGATTAAGCAATACCGTTCTACCGCCACTCTTAATAGCAAGTAAGTATCAGGAGCTAAATAAAATGCCAAAACGTACAGATATAAAAAGCATCCTGATCCTCGGCGCAGGTCCAATTGTTATCGGCCAGGCGTGCGAGTTCGACTACTCCGGTGCTCAGGCGTGTAAAGCGCTGCGTGAAGAGGGTTACCGTGTCATTCTGGTGAACTCCAACCCTGCAACAATTATGACCGACCCGGAAATGGCCGATGCGACTTACATCGAGCCGATTCACTGGGAAGTGGTGCGCAAAATCATTGAGAAAGAGCGCCCGGATGCGGTTCTGCCAACCATGGGCGGCCAGACTGCGCTGAACTGTGCGCTGGAACTGGAACGTGAGGGCGTGCTGGCTGAATTCGGCGTCACCATGATTGGTGCTACCGCTGATGCTATTGATAAAGCTGAAGACCGCCGCCGTTTCGACGTGGCGATGAAAAAAATCGGCCTTGATACTGCGCGTTCTGGTATTGCACACAATATGGAAGAGGCGCTGGCTGTTGCGGCTGACGTGGGTTATCCGTGCATCATCCGCCCTTCATTCACCATGGGTGGCAGCGGCGGCGGTATCGCTTACAACCGTGAAGAATTCGAAGAAATCTGCGAGCGTGGTCTGGATCTTTCGCCAACCAAAGAGCTGCTGATTGATGAATCCTTGATCGGCTGGAAAGAGTACGAAATGGAAGTTGTGCGTGATAAAAACGACAACTGCATTATTGTCTGCTCTATCGAAAACCTTGACCCGATGGGTATCCACACCGGTGACTCCATCACTGTTGCGCCAGCGCAAACGCTGACCGACAAAGAATACCAAATCATGCGTAACGCCTCGATGGCGGTGCTGCGTGAAATCGGCGTAGAAACGGGCGGTTCTAACGTGCAGTTCTCGGTCAACCCGAAAACTGGCCGTCTGATTGTTATCGAGATGAACCCGCGCGTGTCGCGTTCTTCGGCGCTGGCTTCTAAAGCAACCGGCTTCCCGATTGCGAAAGTTGCTGCGAAACTGGCGGTGGGTTACACCCTCGATGAGCTGATGAACGACATCACCGGCGGCAAAACGCCTGCGTCGTTTGAACCGTCTATCGACTACGTTGTGACTAAAATTCCTCGTTTTAACTTCGAGAAGTTCGTCGGCGCTAACGACCGTCTGACCACGCAGATGAAATCTGTGGGTGAAGTGATGGCGATTGGTCGCACACAACAGGAATCACTGCAAAAAGCGTTGCGCGGCCTGGAAGTGGGCGCAACCGGTTTTGACCCGAAAGTGAATCTTGATGACCCTGAAGCGCTGACCAAAATTCGCCGCGAGCTGAAAGACGCTGGTGCTGAGCGTATCTGGTACGTTGCTGATGCATTCCGCGCGGGCATGTCTGTTGATGGCGTGTTCAACCTGACCAACATTGACCGCTGGTTCCTGGTACAGATTGAAGAGCTGGTGCGTCTGGAAGAGAAAGTCGAAGAGATTGGCATTACTGGCCTGACTCACGACTTCCTGCGCTTCCTCAAGCGTAAAGGTTTTGCAGATGCGCGTCTGGCTAAACTGGCTGGCGTTCGCGAATCTGAAATCCGCAAACTGCGTGAGCAATACAAATTACACCCGGTTTATAAGCGTGTTGATACCTGTGCGGCTGAGTTCTCAACAGATACGGCCTACATGTACTCCACTTATGAAGATGAGTGCGAAGCTAACCCGAACAACGACCGTGACAAAATCATGGTGTTGGGTGGCGGCCCGAATCGTATCGGCCAGGGTATCGAGTTCGACTACTGCTGCGTTCACGCATCCCTTGCGCTACGTGAAGATGGTTACGAAACCATCATGGTTAACTGTAACCCGGAAACCGTTTCTACCGACTACGACACCTCTGACCGCCTGTACTTCGAGCCTGTAACCCTCGAAGACGTGCTGGAAATTGTCCGCGTTGAGAAACCAAAAGGCGTTATCGTGCAGTACGGCGGCCAGACTCCGCTGAAACTGGCTCGTGAACTGGAAGCAGCTGGCGTACCGATTATCGGTACCAGCCCGGATGCCATCGACCGTGCAGAAGACCGTGAGCGTTTCCAGCACGCTGTTGACCGCCTGAAGCTGAAACAGCCTGCCAACGCCACCGTCACCGCCATCGAAATGGCGGTAGAGAAAGCGGCACACATTGGTTACCCGCTGGTTGTGCGTCCATCCTACGTTCTGGGTGGCCGCGCGATGGAAATCGTCTATGACGAAGTCGATTTGCGCCGTTACTTCCAGACAGCGGTTAGCGTTTCAAACGACGCGCCAGTGCTGCTCGACCGCTTCCTCGACGATGCGGTAGAAGTGGATGTTGACGCAATTTGCGACGGTGAAACCGTGCTGATTGGCGGCATTATGGAACACATCGAACAGGCAGGCGTTCACTCCGGTGACTCCGCATGTTCATTGCCAGCTTACACGCTGAGCCAGGAAATCCAGGACGTGATGCGCCAGCAGGTGCAGAAACTGGCTTTCGAACTGCAAGTTCGCGGTTTGATGAACGTGCAGTTTGCGGTGAAAGATAACGAAGTCTACCTGATTGAAGTTAACCCACGTGCAGCGCGTACTGTACCGTTTGTCTCTAAAGCAACCGGCATGGCGCTGGCTAAAGTAGCGGCGCGCGTGATGGTTGGGCAAACCCTTGTACAGCAGGGCATGACCAAAGAAATCATCCCACCGTACTACTCCGTAAAAGAAGTGGTGTTGCCGTTCAACAAATTCCCGGGCGTTGACCCACTGTTAGGGCCAGAAATGCGCTCAACCGGTGAAGTCATGGGCGTTGGCCGCACCTTCGCAGAAGCTTTCTCCAAAGCAATGCTGGGCAGCCAGTCCACCATGCGTAAACCAGGCCGCGCACTGCTGTCTGTTCGCGAAGGTGACAAAAAACGTGTGGTAGACCTGGCGGCTAAATTGCTGAAGCAGGGCTTCGAACTGGACGCAACCCACGGTACTGCGGTTGTGTTGGGTGAAGCAGGTATTAACCCGCGTCTGGTGAACAAGGTGCATGAAGGTCGTCCGCACATTCAGGACCGTATCAAGAATGGCGAATACACCTACATCATCAACACCACGGCTGGCCGTCAGGCAATTGAGGATTCCAAGCTCATTCGCCGCAGCGCACTGCAATACAAAGTGCACTACGACACCACGCTGAACGGTGGTTTTGCTACCGCGATGGCGCTGAACTCTGACGCGACAGAAAAAGTGATTTCAGTGCAGGAAATGCACGCGCAAATCACTAAGTAATCGCTTCGTAGAGCTTTCTAAACCCGCCTCGGCGGGTTTTTTTTCGTTTATTGTCTGCACCGGGACGCCTTCAGAGTGTTCTGTATTTTCCAGCGAAGCCGGAAAATCCTGCTAATGTTTTTAGTCTGAAGATGAGAAATGACTACAAACAGGGAGAACAACATGAAAAACAAAATTCTACTGGCGTCCTTATTCGCTACCGCAACGTTGCTGACCGTAGCAGGCTGTTCATCTAACCAGGCGGTAAAAACCACAGATGGCAAAACCATTGTCACAGATGGTAAGCCACAGGTTGATGACGAGACTGGCCTGGTTTCTTACAAAAATGCGGAGTCCGGCAAGACTGAGCAGATCAACCGCGATCAGGTTAAATCGATGGGCGAACTGGATAATTAATTCAAGACTTCCCACTTAGCCCGACTGGAATTATGACTATTAGCCTGTTGAATTACTGACTACACTCTTTGAGAAAAGAATGCGGTAAAACAACAGGCTAATTGATGATTTTAATTATTTATTCACACCCTTACCCGCAACACTCTCACGCAAACCGAAAAATGCTTGAGCAAGCCTCGCTTTTGCCCGATGTAGAAGTGCGCTCCCTCTATGAGTTATACCCCGATTTCAACATTGATATTGCCGCCGAGCAGGAAGCATTAAGCCGCGCAGATTTGGTTATCTGGCAGCACCCGATGCAGTGGTACAGCACTCCGCCATTAATGAAACTGTGGATCGACAAAGTCCTTGCTCACGGCTGGGCATACGGGCGTGGTGGTAAGGCACTACACGGTAAAAATGTCATGTGGGCGGTTACTACTGGTGGTGGCGATAACCATTTTAATCTGGGTGACCATCCAGGCTTTGATGTGCTTGGACAACCCTTGCAGGCGACTGCGCTTTACTGTGGCATGAACTGGCTGCCGCATTTCACCGTTCATTTCACTTTCGTTTGTGATGAAAACACGCTCGAAGTACAGGCCGAGCAATATAAACAACGGTTACTCGACTGGCGGGAGGCGAACCATGGATAGTCATAGCATGATTCAGGCGCTGATTTATCTCGGCTCCGCCGCGATCATTGTGCCCATTGCGGTGCGCCTTGGATTAGGTTCGGTGCTTGGCTACCTGATTGCCGGGTGCATTATCGGCCCGTGGGGATTACGTCTGGTTACCGATGCCGAAACTATTCTGCATTTTGCGGAGATCGGCGTGGTGTTGATGTTATTTGTGATTGGTCTGGAGCTTGACCCTCGTCGCTTGTGGACGCTACGCGCCTCGGTGTTTGGCGGAGGTGCCCTGCAAATGGTGGCGTGTGGTTTGCTGCTCGGCTTGTTCTGCATGTTCTTAGGGCTGCGTTGGCAGGTGGCGGTTTTAATCGGCCTAACGCTGGCGCTTTCTTCTACCGCCATCGCTATGCAAGCCATGAACGAGCGTAACCTGACGGTTTCGCAAATGGGGCGCAGCGCGTTCGCCGTGCTGTTATTCCAGGATATCGCAGCAATTCCGCTGGTGGCGATGATTCCGTTATTAGCCAGTAGCGGTGCGACTACGACCCTGGCTGCGTTTTCCATTTCAGCTCTGAAAGTGGTTGGTGCATTGGCCATCGTTATATTGCTGGGCCGCTATGTGACGCGCCCGTTGCTGCGGTTCGTTGCGCGTTCCGGCCTGCGTGAAGTCTTCAGCGCCATGGCGCTGTTTATGGTGTTTGGTTTTGGCTTATTGCTTGAAGAAGCTGGGCTTTCGATGGCGATGGGAGCGTTTCTTGCCGGTGTGTTACTGGCAAGTTCCGAGTATCGCCATGCTCTGGAAAGTGATATCGAACCGTTCAAAGGTTTGCTGCTCGGGTTGTTCTTTATCGGTGTGGGCATGTCGATAGATTTCGGTACGTTGCTTGAGAATCCGCTGCGGATTATCGCGCTGCTCTTCGGATTCCTGGCGATCAAAATCATTACGCTCTGGATTGTGGCAAAACCGCTCAATGTGCCGCGTAAACAACGGCGCTGGTTTGCTGTTTTGCTGGGACAAGGTAGTGAATTTGCTTTCGTGATTTTTGGTACAGCAAGAATGGCTGAGGTGTTAGATGACAGTTGGGCGAAATCTCTGACCCTTGCTGTTGCGCTATCAATGGCGGCAACGCCGCTACTGCTAGTATTGCTCAACCGCCTGGAGAAGTCGGGTAAAGAGCAGGCGCGAGAAGCGGACGAAATCGATGAAGAACAGCCGCGAGTGATTATCGCAGGCTTCGGTCGTTTCGGGCAGATTGCCGGCCGTTTGTTACTCACCAGCGGGGTAAAAATGGTCGTTCTTGATCACGACCCAGACCATATTGAAACGCTGCGTAAGTTTGGCACCAAAGTCTTTTATGGTGATGCAACACGCGTGGATTTACTGGAGTCCGCCGGGGCTGCAAAAGCTGAAGTGCTGATCAATGCTATCGATGATCCTGATGCCAATATGCAACTTGCAGAGCTGGTGCAGGAACATTTTCCGCATCTGAAAGTGATTGCGCGAGCACGCGATCTTGACCACTTCATTCGCCTGCGGCAGTTGGGTGTTGAACAACCAGAGCGTGAAACATTCGAAGGCGCATTAAAAGTGGGGCGCCGGGCACTGGAAGGTCTGGGCGTTGGCAGCTACGAAGCGCGTGAGCGAGCCGATCACTTCCGACGTTTTAATACGCAGATGGTTGAAGAGATGGTTCCGGCTCCAGACTGGTCGGCGCGAGCCGATGTGCTCAAACGCACCAGTGCCATGCTGACTGAGGTGATTAACGAAGATCGTACACATCTGAATGTGATTCAGCGCCACGGCTGGCAGGGGACGGAAGAAGGGCTTCATTCGGGGAAACTGGCCGATGAGCCGCCAGTGAAACCGGAATAACTAAAAAGCTCCCAAATTTGGGAGCTTTTTTAAATCTATTGGTTTGAGCAAAAGTCAGCTCAAAGCTACTTTAATCCCTAGCGCAATCAACATTCCACCCAGCAGTTTATCGACAATTTTCTGTGCCTTAGCCAGGCCGCGACGAACAGGCTCGCTTTGGATTAACACGACCAACAGAGGCCACCAGACCACGGACAGCATCAGAATAACTCCGGCGTACCAAAGTTTTTCCATGGTCCCCGAATTCACGTTCAATACCTGGGTGAAAACAGAAAGGAAGAATAGGGTCGCTTTGGGGTTCAGCAGGTTGCACAAATAGCCCTGTAAAAAGGCTTTCTTAAGGGTCGTTTGTTGGCGCTCAACATTGCTGACATCCATTTTACTGCTGCCGCGTGCGAGTAATGCCTGGAAACCAATCCAGATCAGATAAGCGGCCCCGGCATATTTCAACAGGTCAAATAACCATGGCGTGGTGGTAATAACCACCGCTAAACCCGCAACACAATAAGTCATGTGAGTTGCCACGCCGCTGATGACGCCCAGCGAGGTCATCATTGCCGCAGTGCGTGAATAGCGGGCGGCATTCTTAATGACCAGAAAGAAATCAGGCCCAGGAGAGAGCATCCCCAAAGTGGCAATTGTGGCGACAAAAAGCGTGGTTTCCAGCATGGTTTTATCCGGCAAAATAGAGGAAAAGTGTGAACTGCGACAACTATAACGCAGCTATCACGTAAACTTATAGTGGATGGTCTTCCACAGTTAAGAATTTTTTACGTTCCTTCTGGCAATTTTAAGCTAACTCATTGTTCCTGCTGAATCAGGAAGCAATGCGTTACAGGTTTACAGTCGCAGAATAAAAAAATTCTTACGGACAGGCTTGCGGATAGTCGACGAAAGAATGCGCTTTCCGTATAGTGGCGGCAATTTTTTCACCACCCTTGGGTTAATAGAATGATCAGTCTGATTGCTGCATTAGCGGTAGATCGTGTAATTGGCATGGAAAACGCCATGCCCTGGGATATCCCTGCCGATCTGGCATGGTTTAAACGTACTACGCTCAATAAACCTGTCATCATGGGGCGTTTGACCTGGGAATCGATTGGTCGTCCTCTTCCTGGTCGCAAGAATATCGTCATTAGCAGCAAGCCCGGCACCGACGATCGCGTTGAGTGGGTTTCATCCGTAGAAGATGCCATTAAAGCCTGTGGCGATGCGGAAGAGATTATGGTGATTGGCGGTGGGCGTGTTTACGAACAGTTCCTGCCGAAAGCACAGCGCTTGTATCTGACGCATATTGATGCGGAAGTGGAAGGGGACACGCACTTCCCGGATTACGACCCGGATGAATGGCAGTCTACCTTCAGCGAATTTCATGACGCCGACGAGCTCAACTCGCACGGCTACTGCTTCGAAGTACTGGAACGTCGTTAAGGCGTTGAGAATGAAAAAAACGGTTAGCTAGTATATCCAAAATAATTCGAGTTGCAGGAAGGCGGCAAGGGAGTGAATCCCCAGGAGCTTACTAACGTAAGTGACTGGGGTGAACGAGAGCAGCCAACGCTCATGCAACTTGAATTATGACGGATATAACCGGGTTTTTTATTATGAAGCGATAGCCGTTTCTCCACCGCCAACATCTTGCTGGCGATTCGATGGCTGGGTGAAATATTTTTTATCTTCCCAGCGTAGGCATGTTAGCTCACCACCCCAGCAGCATCCTGTATCCAGCCCGTAAATCCCTTCAGGTGTACCTTTACCTTCCAGTGATGCCCAGTGCCCGAAGATAACGGAGTATTCATCGGTAACCGGCCCTGAAATAGCAAACCACGGTTTAAGCGGCGCAGGAGCGCTTTCTGGTGTGTCTTTGCAGTACATATCCAGTTGCCCGTTCGGGAAGCAATAACGCATGCGGGTCAGCGAATTGGTAATAAAGCGCAGACGAGCGAGCCCTGAAAGTTCAGGCGACCAATTGTTAGGCATATCGCCATACATTGCATCGAGGAATAATGGATAGCTGTCGCTTGAAAGCACGGCTTCAACATCACGCGCACAGGCCATTGCAGTATTCAAATCCCACTGCGGCGTAATCCCGGCATGTGCCATCACCAGTTTTTTATCTTCATCAACCTGAAGCAAAGGTTGGCGACGTAACCAGTTCAGCAGTTCGTCGGCATCTGGCGCTTCCAGCAATTGGGAAACGCGATCTTTAGGTTTATTACGGCTAATGCCTGCATAAACCGCCAGCAGATGCAGATCGTGGTTACCAAGAACAATACGCACGCTATCGCCAAGGCCACGTACGTAGCGCAGAACTTCAAGCGATCCGGGTCCACGCGCGACGAGATCGCCCGTAAGCCATAAAATATCTTTGCCAGGCGTAAACTCAACCTGTTGTAGCAGGGCTACCAGTTCATCGTAACAACCATGAACATCGCCAATCAGGTATGTAGACATCGTATCAGTGAATAAAGGCTGGGATAGCCAGACGGAATACGGGAATAGCGACACGGAAAGCATCGCCCTGAGAGTCGACCATTTCGTAATGGCCTTGCATGGTGCCAAGCGGTGTTTCAAGTACCGCACCGCTCGTGTAGCTATATTCGTTGCCCGGTTCAATATGCGGCTGGACGCCAATCACGCCCTCGCCCTGAACTTCAGTTTCATGGCCGTTTCCATTGGTGATAAGCCAATAACGACCAAGCAATTGCACCGGTGTTCGCCCCAAGTTACGGATGGTTACAGTGTAAGCAAAGACGAAACGTTCGTTCTCCGGGGAGGACTGCGCTTCGATATAAACGCTTTGTACCTGAATGCATACGCGGGGCGAATTTAACATCGTTAACTCTCCTTTGGCTGCTGCGGATTGTCAGCCAAATAGTTTGCCAGTTGGCAATACTGTGCGACTGAGATGTTCTCAGCGCGTAGGGTTGCGTCGATTCCCAGTTCCGCCATCACCTCTGGACTAAACAGATGCCCAAGGCTGTTACGAATCGTTTTGCGACGCTTGTTAAAGGCTTCAGTGGTGATGCGGCTTAACACACGCAGCTCTTTAACAGGGTTCGGTATTACTGCATGTGGCACCAGGCGCACGACGG
This sequence comes from Buttiauxella sp. AC038, assembly GCF_979253565.1. NCBI lineage: Bacteria > Pseudomonadati > Pseudomonadota > Gammaproteobacteria > Enterobacterales > Enterobacteriaceae > Buttiauxella > Buttiauxella sp. AC038. The sequence continues at coordinate 738,249 of NZ_CEEDCQ010000001.1, forward strand.
CAGAATCAACTTTCGGTGCCGGTGTGAAGGCCGTTGGTGGCACTTCAAGTACTGGGATCACATTGCAATAATACTGCGCCATGACTGATAAACGACCATACGCTTTACAGTTAGGGCCAGCAACTAAACGATTTACCACCTCTTTTTGCAGCATAAAGTGCATGTCAGCAATGGCATCAGTATAGCTAAAGAGATGGAACATCAATGGCGTGGAGATGTTATACGGCAGGTTGCCAAAAACGCGCAACGGCTGACCGATTTTTTGCGACAGCTCTCCAAAATCCATTGTCATGGCATCTTGCTGATAAATAGTCAGCTTCGGTGCCAGGAATGGGTGCGTTTGCAGACGGGCTGCAAGATCACGGTCGAGTTCGATGACGGTCATTTCATCAAGGCGTTCACCCACAGGCTCGGTTAATGCGCCAAGGCCGGGGCCGATTTCAACCATCGCCTGGCCTTTCAGTGGATTAATAGCAGAGACAATACTGTCGATAACGAACTGGTCATTAAGGAAGTTTTGTCCAAAACGTTTACGGGCTAAATGGCCCTGGTGGACACGAGTATTCATTGAGTATTAGCAATCATCTTGATGGCGAGATTAAGCGCCGTAATAAAACTGCCGACCTCGGCTTTCCCCTGGCCGGCTAGATCTAGCGCGGTGCCATGGTCAACCGAAGTGCGGATAAAAGGTAAGCCTAGCGTGATATTTACCGCTCGACCAAAGCCCTGATATTTGAGTACAGGTAAGCCCTGGTCGTGGTACATCGCCAGCACTGCATCGGCGTTATCGAGATACTTAGGCTGAAACAGCGTATCTGCCGGTAGCGGGCCAGAAAGCTTCATTCCAAGACCGCGCATTTCATTCAGTACTGGAATGATGGTATCAATTTCTTCAGTACCCATGTGGCCACCTTCCCCGGCATGGGGGTTGAGGCCACAAACCAGTACATGCGGCTGCGCGATACCAAACTTGGTTTGCAGGTCATGATACAGGATGGTGATTATCTGGCGTAATAATTCTGGCGTTATCGCATCACTAATGGCTTTAAGCGGCAGATGTGTCGTCACCAGCGCAACGCGAAGTTCTTCGGTCGCCAGCATCATCACGACTTTTTCGCTGTGCGATCGCTCTTCGAAAAACTCGGTATGCCCGATAAAGGGGATACCAGCATCGTTAATGATGCCTTTATGTACCGGCCCGGTGATCAGCGCTGCAAATTCACCCTTGATACAACCATCACATGCCCGAGCCAGCATATCCACTACATACTCACCATTCTTCACATCAAGCAACCCCGGTTTGACTGGTGCTCGTAGTGCTATGGGCAGTATGGTGAGTGTTCCGGCAGTTTGCGGGTTTGCAGGAGCATCAGGCGAGTAAGGAATGAGCTGAAGAGGAAGACCGAGAAGAGCTGCACGTTCCAGGAGTAATTCGGGAGACGCTGCGACAACCACTTCGACAGGCCAGTCGCGCTGTGCCAGCGCAATGACCAGATCAGGACCAATCCCGGCAGGTTCGCCGGGAGTGATGACTACACGTTGGATATTAGCCATTGCTACCTATGACTTTCACATAAGCAGATGCGCGTTGTTCTTGCATCCAGGTCTGTGCTTCTTCAGAGAACTTACGGTTGAATAGCATGCGATACGCGCGGTCTTTCTGCGCAGCATCAGTCTTATCAACGCTACGAGTATCCATAAGTTCGATCAAGTGCCAGCCGAAGGAGGAGTGAACCGGTGCACTCAACTCACCTTTATGCATTTTCGACAGTGCATCACGGAAGGCAGGATCATAGATATCGGTAGCAGCCCAACCCAAGTCACCGCCCTGATTTGCTGAACCTGGATCTTCAGAGAAGGATTTTGCTGCCGCAGCGAAGGTCGTTTTTCCACTCTTAATATCAGCTGCAATCTGGTTTAACTTAGCTCGCGCTTGGTCGTCACTCATGATTGGCGATGATTTCAGTAAGATATGACGTGCATGAACTTCAGTCACAGAAATGCTCTGGCTCTGGCCACGCAGATCGTTCACTTTCAGGATATGGAAACCAACACCTGAACGAATCGGACCGATTACGTCACCTTTTTTCGCCGTGCCTAATGCCTGAGCGAAAATAGTTGGCAGTTCCTGGATACGACCCCAACCCATTTGACCGCCTTTCAGTGCTTGCTGGTCAGCAGAGTAGGTGATTGCCAATTTTCCGAAATCGCCACCATTTTGCGCTTGTGAAACGATGTCACGCGCTTGCTTTTCCGCATCGTCTACCTGAGTAGAAGTAGGGTTTTCCGGCAATGGAATCAGGATGTGGCTCAGGTTAAGTTCGGTGCTGCTGTCGTTTTGGCTACCAACCTGTTGCGCAAGGGAATCAACCTCCTGCGGCAGAATAGATACACGACGACGAACTTCACTATTACGCACTTCCGAAATGGTCATCTCTTTGCGGATCTGTGCACGGTAAGAATTGTAATTAACTCCGTCATAGGCCAGACGACTACGCATCTGATCCATGTTCATTTTGTTCTGGGCAGCGATATCAGCAATAGCTTTATCAAGCTGCTCATCCGTCACTTTAACGCCCATTTTCTGACCCATCTGCAGCATGATCTGGTCCATGATCAGACGTTCCAGAATTTGATGACGCAGAGTGTTGTCGTCGGGAAGTTGTTGCCCGGCTTGTTGGGCGCCGCTCTTCACTGACTGCATCATGCCGTCAACGTCACTTTCCAGTACCACACCGTTATTCACTACGGCTGCAACTTTATCGACCACTTGTGGGGCCGCGAAAGAGGTGTTCGCCACAAGGACGACACCGAGAAGCAGCGTTCTCCAATTCTTCATACTTTTTCCATTTCTTAGCCGCAAAGCGGACTGCTAATTCAAGTCAAAGTGAATTACATCGAGCTCTGATACGGCAGAATGTTTGAACGCAACATCTGCTGTGTGCCCAGGCCGTAGTTAGAACTCAGGCCACGTAACTCGATGTTAAAGCCAATTACGTTGTCGTATTTGCTTTGGTTATCTTCCCAACCGTTAATTTTGCGCTCATAACCTAAACGAATCGCATAACAGCAAGAGTTGTACTGCACGGCTAACATGGAGTCAGCCGCTTGTTGTGCATTGGTATCGTAGTAATACGCGCCAACAACAGACCAGCGATCAACGATAGGCCAGCTTGCCGTCATCCCAACTTGTGAGATTCCGTCTTTGTACTGGTCAGCATTAATGTTGATGTTAGAAACAGTGGCGCCGATGTATTCAGGGCTTGCGTAACGGTAGTTAAATTGTACCAGGCGATCGTTATCTTTACGATATTCGATAACGCCGTTACCGGTCGCAATATTATCAAGCCGTGTATCGTACTGTAAGCCACCGCGTAAACCCCAGCGGTCAGTCATGCGCCAATAGGTATCGCCAGCCCATACCACAGAACCTGTTTCGTCACCTTTTTCACTGTTAATCGTTTCATCACCAGTACGAGACTTGGTGAAGTAGTAGATTTGACCAACAGAAACATTAAAACGTTCAACAGCTGCGTCATCATAAACACGAGTTGTAACCCCCGTGGTGACCTGATTGGCTGAAGCTATACGGTCAAGGCCGCCGTAAGTACGATCACGGAACAAGCCATTGTAGTCAGATTGCAACAACGCAGAATCGTAGTTGTTGATGTTACTTTGGTCGCGGTACGGCACATACAGATACTGTACGCGTGGCTCAAGGGTTTGCGCCCAGCCTGCTGCAGAGTCCATATCGCGGTCGAAAATCAGTTTACCGTCCATTTTGAATTGAGGCAGGGTACGGTTAACCGTAGACTCTAACTTGCTGTTGCTATTGACATTTTTTTCGTATTTTTCGAGATTGTCCTGCTGATAGTGTGTTGCCATCAGCTTTGCTTCGGTATTCAGGCTTGCCCAACCATTGGATAACGGTAGGTTAATTGTTGGCTCAATATGCAGGCGTGTAGCTTCCGGCATGTTGTTATTAAAGTTAGTAAACTTAACAGCCTGACCATAGATACGCGTATCAAACGGTCCAACGTCGCTTTTATAGTAGTTCATATCCAACTGTGGCTGAGCACTGTATGAATTTGCACCGCTATTACGTTGAGAATCGAAAATCTGGAACTGTTTTGTTGCAAGTGTGGCGTCGAAGTTTTCAACGGCATAACCAACACTGAATTTCTGTGTGGCATAACCGTCAGTACTAGAACCATATTGCGAAGTAAAGTCGTTGAAGTAGTTTGGATCACTGACTTTGGTGTAGTCGATATTAAAACGCCACACCTGATCCATCACACCGCTGTGATTCCAGTAGAACAACCAACGGCGTTCATCCCCTTCAGGGTTCTTCGCGGTATCGTCTTTGTATTCCTCATCAGACAACAGGTAGTCGAATTCCATAATACCCGCGCCAGCTTTGGTCAAGTAACGGAATTCGTTCTGCCATTGAGTACCACGTTGCTCCATATAGTGCGGAGTGATTGTGGCATCAAAGTTTGGTGCGATGTTCCAGTAATACGGCAGAGAAAACTCAAGGCCATTATTGGTACTGTACTTCGCATTTGGGATCAGGAAACCGGAACGACGTTTATCACCGATTGGCAATTGCAGATAAGGGCTATAGAAGACCGGAACCGGGCCCAGTTTAAAACGGGCATTCCAGATTTCCGCGACTTCTTCTTCACGGTCCTGAATGACTTCACTTCCCACAACGCTCCAGGTATTAGAACCCGGCAAACAGGAAGTAAATGTGCCATTTTCCAGAATGGTGTAGCGATTATTGCCGCGCTGTTTCATTAGATCGGCAGTACCCCGCCCCTGGCGGTCTACCATTTGGTAGTCACCTTCCCAGACGTTGGTATCTTTGGTGTTCAGGTTTGACCAGGCTTTTGGCCCTTTAAGAATAACCTGATTATCATCGTAGTGTACGTTGCCGACAGCATCGACCGTGCGGACAGGGTCCGGCTGACCTTCAACCTGTTTTTGGTGTAGCAACACTTCATCAGACTGTAGGCGGCTATTGCCTTGCTGAATATCAACATTGCCAGTAAACACCGCATCATCAGGATAATTTCCTTTTGCGTGATCGGCATTTATAGTAACGGGTAGGTTATTGGTATCTCCCTGAATTAAAGGGCGATTGTAACTTGGGATACCAAGCATACACTGCGACGCAAGATCGGCAGCCATACCTTGTTGACTATACAGCGCTGCGCCAATCAAGGTGGCCAGCAAGGTGGGAATACGTTTTTTCATACGTGTTATTCGTTGTTCCATCATCAATGGCTTAGCGTCGGCAAACGGTCAGAGACTAACTTACTCATCACCACAGCGCTAGTGTTAATCCTTCCCGTTCAGCAGAGTGCCGTTAGGCACCGCTATCAATGACGGGTATGATAAAGCAAATTCTAGCCGACGGCATGACGATTTGGGGAGTATATGCAGTATTGGGGAAAAGTACTCGGTGTCGCAATAGCACTAATTATGGGTGGTGGCTTCTGGGGTGTGGTTTTAGGATTGCTGATTGGCCATGCCATCGATAAGGTGCGTAGCCGTCGTCAGTCCTGGTTTTCTAACCAACAACAGCGTCAGTCACTATTTTTTAGCACCACATTTGAAGTGATGGGCCACCTGACTAAGTCAAAAGGGCGCGTCACAGAAGCAGACATCCAGATAGCCTCGCTATTAATGGATCGCATGCAATTACATGGTGATGCGCGCAGTGCTGCACAACACGCATTTCGTGTAGGCAAAGAGAACGGTTATCCGCTGCGTGAAAAAATGCGTCAGTTACGCAGCGTGTGCTTTGGCCGTTTTGACCTAATTCGGATGTTTCTTGAAATTCAAATTCAGGCGGCGTTTGCTGATGGCTCTTTGCACCCTAACGAACGGGAAGTGTTGTACGTTATTGCGGAAGAGCTTGGCATTTCACGCATCCAGTTCGATCAGTTCTTACGCATGATGGAAGGCGGGCAGCAATTTGGTGGCGGATACAATCAGTCGCAAGGCGGTGGTTTCCAGCAACAGCGTGGTCCGACACTCGAAGATGCGTGCAATGTACTCGGCGTTAAAAGCACGGATGATGCGACTGCCATTAAGCGTGCGTATCGCAAATTAATGAGCGAGCATCACCCTGATAAGCTTGTTGCTAAAGGTTTACCGCCAGAGATGATGGAGATGGCCAAGCAGAAAGCGCAGGATATCCAGAAAGCGTACGATCTGATTAAGACGGCGAAAGGATTTAAGTAATAGAAAAGCCTCTCAAGTTGAGAGGCTTTTTTTAGAAGTCAGACGGGGCGCGGAACGTCATGGGGGTTCCATACTCTGGGTGGGTAATGGTCAGCATTTCAGCATGAAGCTGTAAACGTGGAGCCATTGCCAGGGCTTCTGGTGTCGCGTAAAAGCGATCGCCAAGAATGGGGTGACCCATTGCCAGCATATGCACGCGTAACTGATGTGAACGCCCGGTAATCGGTTTTAACAGCACTCGAGCCGTGTTATCCGCTGCATAATCCAGAACCTGATATTCCGTCTGTGCCGCTTTGCCGGTTTCATAACACACTTTCTGCTTTGGCCGGTTTGGCCAGTCACAAATCAGCGGTAAATCCACCAGACCCTCTTCCGGCTGAGGATGGCCCCAAACCCGCGCCACATACTGCTTTTTCGGCTCACGTTCACGGAACTGACGCTTCAGCTCGCGCTCTGCCGCTTTAGTCAGCGCAACGGCGATTACGCCGCTGGTGGCCATATCCAGGCGATGCACTGATTCTGCCTGCGGGAAGTCACGCTGAATGCGGGTCATCACGCTGTCTTTGTGCTCATCCAGACGGCCCGGTACAGACAACAAGCCCGAAGGCTTGTTGACGACCATGATATGGTCATCTTGATAAAGGATGACCAGCCAGGGATCGGTTGGCGGGTTATAGGGTTCCATTAACATTATTGGTGTGTCACCACGATCAGACGCAAAGCATCCAGGCGCCAGTTGGCTTGCGCAAGGCTTTCTAACACTTGTTGACGGTTGTTTTCGATTGCTTCGAGTTCATCATCACGAATGTTTGGGTTCACCGCTTTCAGCGCTTCCAGACGGGAAAGCTCAGAGCTTAACTTCTCATCAGCTTCTTCGCGCGCCGCTTTAATCAGCACTTGTGCCGCAGCTTCCACTTTCTCTTCTGCCAGTTGCAAAATTGCGTGAACATCTTGCTGAACTGCGTTCACCAATTTGCTGCCAGTATGGCGATTCACCGTGCTGAGCTGGCGGTTAAAGCTTTCAAACTCAACCTGAGCAGCAAGGTTGGTGCCGTTTTTGTCCACTAACATACGCACTGGCGTTGGCGGCAGGAAGCGGTTGAGTTGCAATTGCTTCGGTGCTTTTGCCTCTACAACATAAATCAGCTCCAGCAATAACGTTCCTACTGGCAGCGCTTTGTTTTTCAACAAAGAGAGCGCACAGCTGCCGGTATCGCCAGACAGAATCAGATCCAGGCCATTACGGATGATCGGGTGTTCCCAGGTAACAAACTGTGCATCTTCACGCGACAGGGCCACTTCACGTTCGAAGGTGATAGTACAACCATCTTCTGGAAGCCCTGGGAAATCAGGCACCAGCATGTGATCGCCTGGGGTCAGTACCACCATGTTGTCGCCGCGGTCGTCCTGGTTGATGCCGACGATATCGAACAAGTTCAGGGCAAAACTCACCAGATTGGTGTCGTTGTCCTGCTCGGAAATGGACTGCGCCAACGCTTGTGATTTCTCACCGCCGTTGGAGTGAATTTCCAGCAGGCGGTCACGACCCTGTTCGAGCTGAATCTTCAGCGCATCATGTTGCTCGCGGCACTGCTTAATCAGCGCATCAAAACCGTCGGTATTCTCAGGTGCTGCCAGATACTCAATCAGTTGTGGATAGACACTGTCGTAAATTGTGCGGCCGGTTGGGCAAGTGTGCTCGAACGCATCCAGACCTTCGTGGAACCATTTCACCAGTACTGATTGCGCAGTTTTCTCGAGGTACGGAACGTGGACCTGGATATCGTGCGCCTGGCCGATACGGTCCAGACGGCCAATACGTTGTTCCAGCAGGTCCGGGTTAAACGGCAAATCGAACATGACCAGCTGGCTTGCGAACTGGAAGTTGCGGCCTTCGGAACCAATCTCGGAACACAGCAGAACCTGAGCACCGGTATCTTCTTCGGCAAACCATGCGGCTGCACGGTCACGTTCGATGATGGACATACCTTCATGGAACACGGCGGCACGAATGCCTTCACGCTCACGCAGAACTTGCTCAAGTTGCAATGCTGTCGCCGCTTTGGCACAAATCACCAGCACCTTCTGAGAGCGGTGGCTTGTCAGGTAACCCATCAGCCATTCAACACGCGGGTCGAAGTTCCACCACGTGCCGCTATCACCTTCAAATTCCTGATAAATCTGCTCGGGGTAGAGCATATCGCGTGCACGTTCTTCCACGGATTTACGTGCGGCCATGATGCCGGACACTTTAATCGCGGTTTGATACTGCAGCGGCAGTGGCAAACGAATGGTATGCAGTTCGCGTTTCGGGAAACCTTTCACGCCATTACGGGTGTTACGGAACAGCACACGGCTGGTGCCATGGCGGTCCATCAGCATGGAGATCAGCTCCTGGCGTGCCGCAGCGCTACCTTCACGGTCGCTGTTTGCGGTTTGCAGCAGAGGCTCGATATCCTGCTCGCCAATCAATTCACTCAGCATATTGAGTTGATCGTTGGTCAGGTGATTGCCTGCTAACAGCAATGCAACAGCATCGGCCACAGGGCGGTAATGTTGCTGCTCTTCAACAAATTGCTCGAAATCGTGGAAACGGCTCGGGTCCAGCAAACGCAAACGTGCGAAGTGGCTTTCCATTCCCAACTGCTCAGGCGTTGCGGTTAACAGCAAGATACCCGGAATGTGTTCTGCCAGCTGTTCGATGGCCAGGTATTCACGGCTCGGGGCATTTTCGCTCCACACCAAATGGTGGGCTTCATCCACCACCAACAAATCCCATTCGGCTTCACAAAGATGCTCAAGGCGTTGCTTGCTGCGGCGCACGAAATCAAGCGAACAGATAACCAGTTGTTCTGTTTCGAATGGGTTATCGCTGTCGTGCTGGGCTTCGGCGTAACGCTCGTCATCAAAGAGAGCAAAACGCAGGTTAAAGCGGCGGAGCATTTCAACCAGCCACTGGTGTTGCAGGGTTTCCGGCACCACGATCAGGACGCGTTCAGCGCTGCCAGCCAGCAGTTGCTGGTGCAGAATCATCCCGGCTTCAATGGTTTTACCTAAACCTACTTCGTCAGCGAGCAATACGCGTGGCGCATGACGACGACCAACATCGTGGGCAATGTTTAGCTGGTGTGGTATCAGGCTGGTGCGCATGCCGCGCAGGCCGCTCCACGGTTGGCGATACTGCTCGCTTTGGTAAACACGGGAACGGTAACGCAGGGCGAAGCGGTCCATGCGGTCAATTTGCCCGGCAAACAGTCTGTCTTGCGGCTTGCTGAACACCAGTTTGCTGTCGAGGAAAACTTCGCGCAGAGTCGTACCGGCTTCTTCGGTATCCAGACGAGTACCGATGTAGGCCAGTAAGCCGTTTTCTTCTATAACTTCATCAACTTTGAGTTGCCAGCCTTCATGGCTGGTGACGGTATCACCCGGGTTAAACATCACGCGCGTGATAGGTGAGTCATTTCTGGCGTACAGTCGATTTTCACCGGTGGCAGGGTAGAGCAGGGTTACCATGCGTGTGTCTAAAGCGACCACGGTTCCCAGTCCCAGTTCGCTTTCGGTATCGCTGATCCAACGTTGACCAAGTGTAAAAGGCATAAGATTTCGGCTCTATTATCAGTGACTAAGATTTGCAGGCAATAGTAAAACGACCGCGCGCAAAGGGGGCGGTAGTTCAAAAGTAGATTTAAGGATGATTCAGGAGGGCGCTATGGTACTGGAAGGAAACGCGTTCGTCACCGTCAAAATAACCCTAACTGTCCTGTCATCAGTGTAGCAAAGTCATCCTCAAGGAAGGGTAAAATTCCTTCAGCCACGGGTTGGAGCTGGCGGGTCAGGTAGTGATCGTAGTCCAGCGGCGATTCCTGATAATCCACAGGCTCAGGACCGCTAGTGGTAATCACATACTTGATTGTCCCGCGGTTCTGATATTGTGCAGCCCGCCCAAGCCGTTGATTATGCTCATCCGCAAGGCGTGCAGCACGGACATGCGGCGGCACATTTTTTTGATATTCGCTTAATGGCCGACGCAGGCGTTTACGGTAAATCAGCTGATCATCCAGTTCACCGGCCATCAAACTGGCGATAGTTTCGCGAATATAATCCTGATACGGTTCGTTGCGAAAAACCCGTAAATAAAGCGTTTTCTGGAACTCTTGCGCCAGCGGCGTCCAGTCAGTACGCACGGTTTCCAGCCCTTTAAACACCATTCGCTGCTTATCATTTTCCTGAATCATTCCGGCGTAGCGTTTTTTGGAACCTTCAACGGTGCCGCGAATGGTTGGCATCAGGAAGCGGCAAAAGTGGGACTCGTATTCCAGCTCAAGCTGACTGTCCAACTGCTGAGTCTGTTGCAGATGGGCTTTCCACCACGCATTAACGTGATTCACTAATTGCTGGCCTATACGCGCCGCATCTTCTTCTGAGTGGGCTTTTTTCAGCCAGACAAACGTGGAATCCGTATCTCCGTAAATCACGTCATAGCCCTGAGATTCAATCAGCTCTCGGGTTTGCAGCATGATCTGGTGCCCACGCATGGTGATCGACGAGGCAAGGCGAGGATCAAAGAAGCGGCAGGCACTGGTACCCAATACGCCGTAAAACGCATTCATAATGATCTTTAGCGCCTGGGACAAAGGCTTGTTGCCATGGCGTTTGGCTTCATCGCGCCCTGACCAGATTTGCCCGACGATTTCCGGCAGGCAATGTGTGGTTCGGGAAAAATGCGCACCGAGAAAACCCTCAACGGAATGCTCAGGTTCCGGGTGCGCCATTCCTTCAACCAGGCCTACAGGGTCGATAAGAAAAGTACGGATAATCGACGGATAAAGGCTTTTGTAATCGAGCACTAACACCGAGTCATAAAGGCCCGGGCGTGAGTCCATAACATAGCCGCCGGGACTCGCCTGCGGGGGGACGCTGCCAAGATTTGGGGCAACATAACCGGCGCGGTGCATACGCGGAATATAAAGGTGACCAAATGCGGCAACCGAACCACCATGCCTGTCCAACGGCAAACCGTTGACCGTTGCCCGTTCCAGTAAAAATGGCATCAACTCGGTTTTATGGAAAATGCGTGTCACCAGCTCACAGTCTTTAAGGTTGTATTTCGCCAGTGCCGGTTTATCTTCCGCAAAACGCCGGTCAATTTCGTCCATCCGTTGCCACGGGTTATCAATCGCTTTGCCTTCACCAAGCAGTTCCCGGGACACTGTCTCCAGGGAAAACGAGGAGAAATTCCAGAATGCGGAACGCAGGGCTTCGATACCGTCGATAATCACGCGCCCTGCGGCCTGAGCGAAAAACACACCTTGTTTAAAACCGTGCTCACGCCATTCGAGCAAATTGTTCTCGCGCCCAAGGCGCAGCGGAACCTGATAACGATCGGCCATTTTTTGCAGCACACGCAAATCGAACTGCACCACATTCCAGCCGATCAACACATCGGGATCGTGCTCGGCAAACCAGCTATTGAGTTTTTCGATAAGCAGTGGCCGGCTGGCGACGTATTCCAGCGTGAAATCCAGCCCGCTGGCGTCACCGTTTTCCGGTCCAAGCATGTAGACGACACGCTGCCCGCAACCTTCCAGGCCGATGCAATAGAGCTCACCGTGGCGATTTGTTTCTATATCCAGCGATACCCATTTCAGCGGCGGGCGGTAATCCGGCGCGGGTTTCAGCTTAGTTTCAACCACCCAATTATTTAGCTGTTCGCCGCTAAACCAGACGGGAGCAGTAATAAAACGCTCCATCAAGAAGCGCTCTGGCGGGCGAAGATCGGCTTCGTAAACTGTTATTCCGCCATCACGCAGCACTTTTTCGATACGCATAAGCTGGCGATGCTGTCGGCAATAAAGGCCGCAAACAGGTTGGCGGTGGAAATCTTTGAGGGGCAGCGGTGTGAGCCGATACTGGCTTTCTTTCGCGAGCAAGCGAGCAACTTCGGATTGTTGCGACTGGGGGATAAACGCGACCGACTCCTGGCGCGGCAGACGCACTTTAACCGGGCCATCGTCCGTAGCCAGCCAAAACTCAACTTCAGTACCGAGCGGGGTATCTCGCCAGTGACGCGTTAGCAAAAAACCTTGGCGGGCTTGTGACACGCTGCATTCTCATAAAGGAAAAGTGGTCTGATTATAGACCACTTCATGCAGGTTTACTGCTTTTATATACAGTGTTTACTGCCCGTAATAAGCCTTAGCACCATGCTTTCGCAAATAATGTTTATCGAGCAATGTTTGCTGCATATCCGGTAATTCTGGCGTGAGCTGGCGGCAGAATATGCCCATATAGGCCACTTCTTCCAGCACGATGGCGTTATGCACGGCATCAACCGGATCTTTTCCCCAGGCAAATGGGCCGTGAGAATGCACCAGCACACCAGGCATTTGTGCGGCATCGATCCCTCGTTCAGCAAAGGTTTTTACGATGACTTCACCGGTTTGCCATTCGTAATCACCGTTGATCTCTTCATCGGTCATTTTGCGAGTGCAAGGAATGGTGCCGTAAAAGTAATCCGCGTGAGTGGTGCCCGTTGCGGGAATGGATTTCCCGGCTTGCGCCCAAATGGTCGCGTGGCGCGAGTGGGTGTGGACGATGCCGCCGATGTGCGGAAATTGCAGATACAGCAGGCGATGGGTTGGTGTGTCGGACGAAGGTTTTTTATTGCCTTCAACCACTTCGCCGGTTTCGAGGCTCACCACTACCATGTCTTCAGCCGTCATGATGCTGTAATCGACGCCGGATGGTTTGATGACCAGCACCCCCCGTTCACGATCGACGGCGCTGACGTTACCCCAGGTCAGCGTCACCAGATTGTGTTTTGGCAGCGTGAGATTCGCTTCGAGTACCTGACGTTTGAGTTGTTCTAACATATCGTTCTCCGGGATTTCCCCTCACCCGAACCCTCTCTCAGGGAGAGGGCCGGGGTGAGGGGCAAAACGTCTTAGCGTTTGAAGCTGTAATAAACCTCGTTCCAGCGCAGCGAATCTTTAAATGCAGGCAGGCGGGTGTCGTTGTCGATAACCGACAGTTCGATGCCATGCAGTTCGCTGAACAAGCGCATATCGTCAAGCGTCAGAGACTGGCTGAACACCGTGTGGTGTGCGCCACCAGCCAGGATCCACGCTTCAGAAGCGGTTGGTAGATCGGGCTGTGCTTTCCACAGAGCATTAGCCACCGGAAGCTTCGGCAACTGGTGCGGGGCTTCAACGGTATCAACGCAGTTCACCAGCAGGCGGAAACGATCGCCAAGATCGATAAGGCTCGCGTTCAGAGCAGGGCCAGTTTGCGTTGAGAAGATCAAGCGGGCAGGATCGTCTTTGCCACCGATCCCTAAATGCTGCACATCGAGAATCGGTTTTTCAGCCAGTGCGATCGAAGGGCAGACTTCCAGCATGTGGGAGCCGAGCACCATATCGTTGCCGTTTTCGAAGTGATAGGTGTAGTCCTCCATGAAAGAGGTGCCGCCTTGCAGACCGGTTGACATCACCTTCATGATGCGAAGCAAAGCGGCGGTTTTCCAGTCGCCTTCGCCCGCAAAGCCGTAGCCTTGCTGCATCAGGCGTTGCACTGCCAGACCCGGAAGTTGTTTCAGGCCATGCAGGTCTTCAAAGGTGGTGGTAAAGGCGTTGAAACCGCCATGTTCGAGGAACTGTTTCATCCCCAATTCAATGCGCGCGGCATCAATGACGTTCTGGCGTTTTTCACCATTGATTTGCGCAACGGCGGTCAGGCGGTAACTGCTTTCGTATTCATCGACCAGCGCGTTGACATCCCCTTCGCTGACAGCGTTAACCACTTCAACCAGGTCGCCGACCGCATAGGTATTAACGGAGAAGCCGAATTTCATCTGCGCGGCAACTTTGTCGCCATCGGTCACGGCAACTTCACGCATGTTGTCACCAAAACGCACCACTTTTAGCTGACGAGTATCTTGTTTGGACACCGCCTGGCGCATCCAGGAACCAATGCGTTGATGGGCATGTGGATCTTGCCAGTGACCCGTCACCACGGTGTGCTGTTGGCGCATACGTGCGCCGATAAAACCGAACTCACGGCCGCCATGCGCGGTCTGGTTCAGGTTCATAAAGTCCATATCAATGCTTCCCCATGGGATTTGCGCATTGAACTGGGTATGGAATTGCAGCAGCGGCTTGGTCAGGATGCTCAGGCCGTTGATCCACATTTTTGCCGGCGAGAAGGTGTGCAGCCACACCACCATTCCGGCACATTTATCGCTGTAGCTGGCATCGCGGCAGATAGCGGTAATTTCATCCGGCGACGTACCCAAAGGTTTCAACACCAGTTTGCACGGCAGTTTGGCTTCTTTGTTGAGCGCATTCACAACCTGCTCGGCGTGTTGATTTACCTGACGCAACGTTTCCGCACCGTAGAGATGCTGGCTGCCAATTACAAACCACACTTCATATTGTTCAAAAATGTTCATCGTCATGTCCTTAATGGGTCACAGTGGCCTGAGCTACACGAGTAACCGCAGCTGGGGCAGAAGGGAGATAGTGTTGTTCCGCGCTAACCGCCCATTGCTGGTAACGGCGATAGAGCTGTTCAAAGCGCTCGGCGCGTTGGGAATCAGGTTGTAGGGTGCTTTCAATCTGGCTGGCCATAGCGAGCTGGGCGCGGGAAATATCCGCGTGAATGCCAGCAGCAACGGCGGCAAAAATGGCGGCGCCTAATGCGCAGCACTGGTCAGAGGCAACAATCTGCAATGGACGATTTAGTACGTCAGAGCAAACCTGCATGATGACCGGGGATTTTCGTGCAATTCCGCCAAGCGCCATCACGTGAGTGACGGGAATACCTTGTTCGGTGAAGCACTCCATAATGGCGCGGGCACCAAAGGCGGTTGCGGCAATCAGCCCACCGAACAGTGCGGGTGCATCGGTTGCCAGGTTTAAATCGGTGATCACCCCTTTCAGGCGCTGGTTGGCATTCGGGGTGCGGCGGCCGTTAAACCAGTCGAGTACGACCGGCAGATGCTCAAGAGAGGGGTTCTTAGCCCAAGCTTCCGTCAGCGCCGGTAGCAGTTGTTTCTTGCTGGCATTGATTTGCTCACGCAGTTCCGGATGTGCAAGCGCCAGTTGTTCCAGCGGCCAGCCAAGGACACGGCCAAACCAGGCGTAGATATCGCCGAATGCCGATTGCCCGGCTTCGAGGCCGATAAAATCAGGGATCACGCTACCATCAACTTGCCCACAAATGCCTTTTACGGCGCGGTCGCCAACGGTGGGTTTGTCGGCAATCAAAATGTCGCAAGTTGAGGTGCCGATAACTTTCACCAGCGTGTTCGGCTGTGCACCCGCGCCAACAGCGCCCATATGGCAGTCAAACGCGCCACCGGAAATCACCACGTTTTGCGGCAGACCGAGGCGCTCAGACCATTCGGGGGAAAGTGTCCCAACCGGAACATCAGCAGTCCAGGTTTCGGTAAACATCGGGTAAGCCAGATTCTGGTTAATAACCGGATCTAACTCGTCAAAGAAACTGGCCGGAGGAAGACCGCCCCAGCTTTCATGCCACAAAGACTTATGCCCGGCGCTACAGCGTCCACGGCGAATATCCTGCGGTTGGGTGGTGCCGGAAAGCAGCGCGGGAACCCAGTCGCACAATTCAATCCACGATACAGCCGCTTTTGCCACTTGTGGGTCAGCGCGGGTCACGTGCAGGATTTTTGCCCAGAACCATTCGCTCGAGTAGATGCCGCCGATATAACGGGAGTAGTCATCTTTGCCGGGCTGATGGCACAAGCGGGTAATGGCTTCGGCTTCTTCTACGGCGGTGTGATCTTTCCACAACACAAACATGGCGTTCGGATTGCCGGCAAATTCTGTCGTCAGAGCCAGCACATTTCCTTGGGCATCAATTGGCGCGGGTGTGGAGCCGGTGCTGTCAACGCCAATCCCGCAAACCCGGGCGCGCTGTTCAGCCGTCAGTTCGGCGAGAACGGTTTTTACTGCCCGTTCCATGGACTCAATATAGTCTCGTGGGTGATGGCGAAACTGGTTATTTGGGGCGTCGCAATATTGGCCTTCCTGCCAGCGCGGATACCATTCCACACTGGTCGCAAGCTCTGCACCATTTTCACAATCAACGGCTAAAGCGCGAACAGAATCGCTACCAAAATCGAGGCCCAGCGCAATCGACATTTTTAAACTCCCTGACCTGTTATCTATGGAAATGACATTAGTTTTTATGCAGAAAAACAGTCAGGTCGTATTCGCTGTAGTTATGGAGAAATGTGCTGTGCCTTCGAGAAGTGTGACGCCCCGCAAATAATCGATGTGGATATTTCTGCTACTTTTATAAACACATTGGTTATCTTCTTAAAACCTCCTGGTTGTCAGATAAAAAGCATAGGTTCAGGTAAATTGCGGCGTTATGATGAAAATCGGACGGTTTACGGTTCAGACAGTGTTGCCCTGGCAAGGCATAGCACGGATATGGACAAATTGTTTCTGTACCCCCTCTTGAATAGCGAGCTTGTTGATGGCTGAAATGCAAAATGACCCTCTGTTACCGGGGTACTCTTTTAATGCCCATTTAGTCGCGGGATTAACGCCGATTGAAGCCGAAGGGCCGCTGGATTTTTTCATCGACCGTCCGTTAGGAATGAAAGGTTACATCCTGAATTTAACGGTGAAGGGTGAAGGGGTTATCAATAATCAGGGGAAAAACTACGTCTGCCGTCCTGGCGATATTCTGCTTTTCCCTCCGGGTGAAGTGCATCACTATGGCCGCGCCCCGGACAGTAAAGAGTGGTATCACCAGTGGGTTTACTTCCGCCCGCGTGCGTACTGGCAGGAGTGGTTAAACTGGGACCCTATCTTTGCGCATACCGGTTTCTTCCGTCCTGATGACGCCCATCAGCAGAATTTTTCACAGTTGTTTGGCCAGATAATTGAAGCCGGGCAGGCAGAAGGGCGCTACGCCGAATTGCTGGCGATTAACCTGTTAGAGCAGTTGTTGTTGCGGCGCATGGAGGTGCTGAATGCTTCCCTCAATCCACCGCTTGATAACCGTGTCCGCGATGCCTGCCAGTATATCAGCGACCACCTGGCCAATAACCATTTTGATATTGCAGGGGTGGCGCAGCATGTCTGTTTATCGCCTTCTCGCCTGTCGCACTTGTTCCGCCAGCAGCTTGGCGTCAGCGTTTTAAGCTGGCGTGAAGACCAACGCATCCTGCAGGCCAAACTGTTGCTCAGCACCACCCGCATGCCGATTGCCAGCGTCGGGCGCAACGTCGGTTTTGAAGACCAGCTCTACTTCTCGCGCGTTTTCAAAAAGTGCACAGGAGCCAGCCCGAGCGAGTTTCGTGCCGGCTGTGAATAATATATGTGAATAGCCGCTATTATTGATTCATACAAATGATGGCTTGACGCTTCATTCCACACTCAGGAGAATCGCCCACTCGTTTCTCGACGGACGCTTTATGGAAGCTTTGCTGGAACACTTTATTACTCAGTCAGTGGCGTATTCGCTTTTTGCGGTGATGCTGGTGGCTTTTCTGGAATCTCTGGCGCTGGTGGGGCTTATCCTTCCTGGCACGGTAATGATGGCGGGGCTTGGTGCGCTGATTGGTGGCGGGCAGGTTGGGTTCTATCACGCCTGGGCTGCGGGGATTATCGGTTGCCTGCTGGGCGACTGGATTTCGTTCTGGCTGGGAGGCCGCTTTAAAGGGCCGCTGCATCGCTGGTCGTTTATGAAAAAGAACAAAGCGCTGCTGGATAAAACCGAGCATGCGCTGCATCAGCACAGCATGTTTACCATCCTGGTTGGCCGCTTTGTTGGCCCAACGCGCCCACTGGTGCCGATGGTCGCGGGCATGTTAGATCTTCCGGTTTCTAAATTTATCGTCCCGAATATTATTGGCTGCATTTTCTGGCCACCCATCTACTTCTTGCCGGGGATTCTGGCGGGTGCCGCGATTGATATTCCTGCGGATATGCAAAGCAGCAGCTTTAAATGGCTCTTGCTGCTAGTAGCACTGGGGCTGTGGCTAGCGGGATGGTTGTGTTGGCGCTGGTGGCGCAGTGGTAAAGCAAGTACTGACCGTTTAACTCAGTACTTGCCGCGCGCTCGTTTGCATTGGTTAGCACCAACAATGACGGTGCTGGCCGTGGGGAGCTTTGTTGCAATCCAGATGCACCCGATGATGCCGATTTACCGCAGCATTCTTTGGAAAGTGCTCACCGGGCACCACTAATACCCAACAGTGCTGATGCACTGGCTTCTCCGCTCAATAAGGTTGCCGTATCGCCATCCCAGGCGATACGGCCATCGACCACCACCAGACTTCTTTCGGCAATTCGTGCTGCATCTTCAATACTGTGTGACACCATCAATAGCGTCAGCTGTTGCTGGCGACACAGGTTATCGAGCAGTTGCAGCATCTCCTGGCGTAGCGCCGGGTCGAGTGCTGAAAATGGTTCATCAAGCAGTAAAATCGGTTGTTCGCGCACCAGGCAACGGGCAAGAGCGACACGCTGGCGCTGGCCGCCGGAAAGCTGCGCTGGCAGCCTGTCGAGTAAATCACTTATCGCCATCTGGCTGGCAATCGTCGCCAGGCGTTCCTGTTGTGCCGCGCTGAGCTTAAGGCCGGGGTTTAGCCCCAGGCCAATGTTCTGGCGCACCGTAAGGTGGTTGAAAAGATTGTTCTCCTGGAACAGCATCGATACCGGGCGCTGTGCGGGTGCCGTCGCCGTATGGTCGTTGCCATGCAGCATAATCTGCCCGCTGGCAGGGGTGAGAAAACCGGCAATCAAACTCAGCAGCGTACTTTTCCCCGCCCCGCTTGGTCCCAGCACCGCAACGCGTTCTCCGGCGTTAATTTGCATCGAAAAGCGCATCGGTAAATGGTGATAGAGCCAGGTTACATCAGTTAGCGTTAGCATTCCCTTCATCCTTCAAGTTGCAGGTGTGTTGGCTGCGTTCTTTCATCCAGGTCACATAGTTTTCTATCTTCCCAGGCTTCATTCACTTGCCGCCTTCCTGCAACCTGAATCATTTTGGGAATCGCGTCCCGGAAGTTTTTCAATCAATGTGAATAAAGCAAAGCACAGTATCAGCAGGATAAGCGCAGTAACCGCACCATCCTGGCTACGATATGAACCAATTTGTTGATAAAGATAAAACGGCAGCGTGCGGAAATCTTCATTGCCGAACAGCGCCACTACGCCAAAATCACCAATCGACAGCACACAGGCAAATGCCAGCGCTTGTGCCAGAGGCCGTTTTAGCGCGCGTAATTCGATATAACGCAGGCGGTTTAAGCCGCTGATATTCAGCGACTGGCACAGCTTGTTGTAGCGTTCTGCCACATCCAGCATTGGGTTTTCCAGCACTTTCAGGGCGTAAGGAACCGCCATTAATGCATTGGTGAAAATCACAATGCCATCGGCGGATTGCGGCAAACCTACCGTGTTATTAAGCAACAGGAAAAAGCCGGTCGCCAGCACGATGCCTGGCATGGCGAGAATTAACATGCCGCTCAACTCCAGCGCTTGCCCGGCAAATGCGCGGTTGCGCAGGCGCAATTCCCGCGAACTCCACAGCAGCATTACCGTAATGACGACGCTTATCAGCCCCGCGCCGACTGCAATTCTTAACGAGGTGAATAATGCCTGCCAGAGAATTGGCTGTGAAAGCACGCTGTTAAATCCGCTGTTGATGCCATCAATGATGACCGCCAGCAGCGGGGGCAATAGCAGCAACATTGCGAGTGAAATTAACAACCCGTCGCACAGTTTTCGGCGTAGGTTATCTTGCGGGTCGCGCCAGCCTTGCATTTGGCTGATTCCCACCGGAATCGCTTTGCTCAGCCGCTGGCTCATCAAAACGAGGCCAAGGCAGCAAACCATTTGTACTATTGCGAGCAGTGCCGCACGTGCGGGATCGTAGTCGTAACTGAGGGCCTGGAAGATAGCCAGTTCAATGGTGGTTGCCTGCGGCCCGCCGCCGAGCGAAAGCACGGTGGCAAAACTTGCGAAGCAGAGCATAAAAATCAGTGCGGCGGCAGGAAGGATCTGGCGCCGTAGCCACGGCCATTCGACAAAGCGGAAGAAATTCCAGCCCTGCATACCAAGCTGTGCGGCGACCTGGCGCTGTTCGCTGGGGATATTTTCCAGCGCCTGAAGCAGCAGGCGGGTTGCCATCGGCAAGTTGAAAAATACGTGTGCCAGCAAAATGCCTTTCAGGCCATACGGTGAGAACCCCCATTCGATGCCAAGTCTGGCGCACAATGAGGCCAGCCAGCCTTCGCGGCCATACACCGTCAGAATCCCAAACACGGCAACTAACACCGGCAACACCAGCGTCATGGCGCACAGACGTAACAGTGCTAATCGCCCTGGGAAACGGCGTCGGTAAAGCGCCCGGGCCAGAAAAATAGCCGGGAGCACCGAAAGGGCAGCCGAGAGAAATGCCTGCCAGAAAGAGAAGCGCAGCACATGCCACAAATAACTATCCTGCACCAATGCGCGGATATCGGTTTGAGGCGCGTTAAACCACAACGCCAGAAAAGCTGCCAGGGCGACGGCGACCACCAGCGTGGCGGCGCATAGCCCTGGAATCAGCCAGCCGGGGATCAGCGGCTGACGGAGCGTTGCCATTCACTGATCCAGCTGGCGCGATGGGATGAAACGTCTTGCGGGCTAAACTCCAGCGTGGTCTGTGGTTTGACCAGGCCGTTAAAGCCTTCCGGCAATTTCACATCTGTTACCGGATACATCCAGTTGCCGGTTGGAATGGTGTTCTGGAATTCAGGCGTTGTGATGAATTTCATGAACTTTTGCGCCAGCTCAGGCTGTTTGCTGGAGGCCAGGCGGCCCGCTACTTCGACCTGCAAATAGTGCCCTTCGCTGAAATTGGCTGCCGCGTAGTTATCTTTTTTCTCTTCAATAATGTGATATGCCGGAGAAGTGGTGTAGCTCATCACCAGATCGCCTTCACCTTTCAGGAACAGGCCGTAGGCTTCGGACCAGCCTTTGGTGACGGTGACGGTTTTCTTCGCCAGTTTCGCCCAGGCTTCAGGCGTTTTGTCGCCATATACTTTTTGCATCCATAACAGCAGGCCGAGACCTGGCGTGCTGGTGCGTGGATCCTGGTAAATCACTTTCCATTTCTGGTCGCTTTCAACCAATTCTTTCAGGCTTTTCGGCGGGTTTTTGAGTTTGTTTTTGTCATACACAAAAGCGAAATAACCGTAATCGAATGGCACAAAGGTATTGTTGTTCCACCCGCCAGGAATGTTTAGCGAGCTGGTTTCAACATTGCTCGGAGCAAACAATTTCGTTTGTGCCGCCGCTTCCAGCAGGTTGTTATCCAGCCCTAAAACCACGTCAGCTTTGCTGTTTTTACCCTCCATGCGTAGGCGGTTAAGCAAGGAAACACCATCTTCGAGTGCGACGAATTTCAGCTCGCAATTGCAGTCCGCTTCAAAGGCTTTTTTTACCGCAGGGCCTGGGCCCCAGTCGGCAGCGAAGGAGTCGTAGGTGTAAACAGTCAGCAGGGGTTTGGCGAAAACAGGGGCTGCGATGAGCGCCAGTAACGGCAGGAATTTTTTGAACACTTTGCACCTCTTGGAATTAGGGGTGGCAAAGGACTTTGAGAATTGAGCCTCAAATCCCTTCGCCGGCGTTATCCGGATCAGGTTCGACGGGTATTATCTCAGCCAGACTTTCGTCTTAGCACCCCGTTGAGAACGCGTGCATTGTAATGATTTTGTGAAACTTACGAAAGCTCTTTACCCGTACTCAAAGATTGCGGTTCCGGTGGTGCAAACCATGCCGATTTAAAATCAAACCAACCCAATGTGTTCATTCGCACACCGCGCATACTGCGTTGCCCTTCAATGCGCAGCCAGTGGTGGATTAACGGCAAAATATCATTATTTTCAACGCGACTCTGGCACCATTCCGGGAGCGAAAGCTCACCGTTATGCCATTTTCGGGTATCCGTTTCCCAGTCATTCGCAATGCATTTCTGAATCAGCGGCACTTCATAAAGATGCGAATAGAGTGAAAACTCCAGCGGCAGCGTGAAGTTGGCACTGTTCAGCCAGATATCACTTTCTGCCTCACCCTGGTGCCACTCTTCATAACTGACTTCCTGCACCACCAGTTTTACCCCCATGCGGGCCAGCAACTCTTCCATCACTTTACTGATCATGCGGTGTTCAACGTGGTCGCGGTAAAACGTCAGCGTTACAGATTCCAGACTATCAGGTTTTTCAAGCACCGGTTGTGGGCGCGCGTGGTGCCAGCGCGGCAGTAAACCATACGCAGGAAACCAGTACTGCTGGTTTTGAGCACCCGCGCTATAAAGCAGATGAATGGGGGCCAACACATGGCTTAGCCAGCGGCGAACGTCGTCATTACTGCCAGATTTGGATCGCCTATCAAACAAAATGTAATAGCAGCCTTCTTCCAGACGGCTTTCGACGGCTTTTTCACTATCAGGCATGCCCGATAGTTGCACTGCGCAACTGACATCTTCACCGATCTCTGGCAATACCCAGAAATTTACCTCGTCAATCAATGCGCGATAGCCGAAGTAATCATCGTAAGCCTGAATTTTCAATTGGTTGTTATTGTTGCGCACCACCGAATAGGGGCCTGACCCAACAGGCTGACGGGCAAAATTGCTTAATGTCTGCCATTCACGCGGCAGGATCATTGCGTTAACACTGCCCAATAACCAAGGTAGCCATTGGTCGGGCTGCGAGAGCGTGATATCCAGCGTCCATGTGGTTGGCGAGCTGATTTGCGTAATGTGTGCGTAGAGTGGCAACGCATTAATTCGTTGCAAAGATGTCATGACATCCAGCATGTCCAGTTCGCGGCCATGGTGAAAATGAATGCCGGGGCGCAGATAAAAACGCCAGTGTAATGGGGAAATTTGCTGCCAGTGATGGGCAATATCTGCTTCCAGTTCCCCATTTTCCTCATTTATACGGATTAACCCACTGAAAATTTGCCTGGCAATATGGGTTTCCGAGCGGCGTAATGCCGAGCCTGGTAACAGATTTAATAGCGGGCGGTAATAGAGCACGCGCAGGATATGCCGCCCCTGGCGGAAGCTGCGGCCCAGATGGGAGATCAACATCTGGCGTACTGCGGCTTTGTCACCGACGATCTGCACCAGTTGATCAATACGATCCTGCTCGAGAAGATCTTCTGCCCGCTGTTGTTGCAGCGCAAGGCCGGTATACAGGAATTCCAGCTGTGAACGCTTGCCGCGCCCGACCTCTGCTTTCCAGCTGAGCCAGCCCTTTTCCTGCATCGCGCTCAGTAGTGTACGCATATGGCGGCGGGAACAATTCAGCAGATCTGCCAGCTCATTGAGCGTGGTTTCCTGCGGTTTACCTTCAAAGTTTTGCCATAAACGTATGAACTGTTGTTGCAGACGACTGCTGGACATAAAAGAGGAACTCCCGTCAGAAACTCATCAATTTAACTTTCCTCATATTACGCCAATAATCATCAACGTTGAAAGCGAGGAGGTACATATGAAACGGTCGCCAGTTGTTAAGTTCTATCAACAGTATTTTACCGCAACCCAAAGTGTTTCCGCTGGATGGCTGGCTCGCCTGACAGCATCGCAACGTCTAAGGATGCTTGAGGACTTAATGCAGTGGGAGGTGACAACTTCCGTGACCGTGAAGTACTGACTCGTTGATACATGTGTGACTGAGAATTGGTGAATTTCACCTGGCCAGCAGATTGTTCCTGCTGGCTTTTTTATACCCGTCATTAGGGTATAGTTTACGTTTTGCACACCCAGTGAGCGCTCGAACAAAAGGAATTTCTGCATGCTGTGGTTTTTGACACGAGGACGCCGCCTCAATCCGGTGTACGCCGCATTTATGGTTGTGGCTTTTATGATGGGGATTGCGGGTGCACTTCAGGCTCCCACTCTTAGCCTGTTTTTAACGCGTGAAGTGCAGGTGCGACCGTTCTGGGTCGGGCTGTTTTATACCGTCAATGCGATAGCCGGGATACTCGTCAGCCTGGCGCTGGCGAAGCGTTCAGATAACCGGGGCGACCGTCGCAAACTAATTATGGTTTGTTGCGTTATGGCCGTGGCAAACTGCGTGTTGTTTGCTTTTAACCGCCATTACCTGACGTTAATTACCGTTGGCGTTATGTTCGCGTCTATTGCCAACACGGCGATGCCACAAATCTTCGCTCTTGCCCGCGAGTATGCCGATAGCTCGGCGCGAGAGGTGGTGATGTTCAGCTCGATAATGCGTGCGCAGCTCTCGCTTGCCTGGGTTATCGGGCCGCCGCTGTCATTTATGCTGGCGCTAAACTACGGTTTCACCACCATGTTCCTGATCGCGGCCGGGATTTTCGTTATCTCGCTGGCGCTCATTTTCTTTGCACTCCCCTCAGTGAGCAGGATTGAACAACCCGCAGATGTTGCCCTCACGCAGGTCAGCGGCTGGAAAGACAAAAACGTTCGCATGCTGTTTATCGCCTCCATGTTGATGTGGACCTGCAACACCATGTACATCATTGATATGCCGTTATGGGTCAGCACTGATTTAGGGCTGCCTGAATCGCTGGCGGGGCTTCTGATGGGCACCGCTGCGGGCCTTGAGATCCCGGCGATGATCCTTGCAGGTTATTACGTTAAGCGTTTTGGTAAACGCCGTATGATGGTGATTGCTGTGGCGGCTGGCGTGTTGTTCTACGTCGGATTGATTCTGTTCCATAGTCGCACGGCGCTGCTGTTACTTCAGCTTTTTAACGCGGTGTTTATCGGGATTGTCGCCGGTATCGGGATGTTGTGGTTCCAGGATTTGATGCCGGGCAGGCCGGGTTCGGCGACCACTTTATTTACAAACAGTATTTCGACGGGCGTGATTCTGGCGGGCGTGTTACAGGGTGCGCTGGCGGAGAGCTTCGGGCACCATTCAGTGTACTGGCTAATTGCGGGGTTGTCGGTGTTGGCGTTGATTCTGACCAGTCGGGTAAAGAATATTTAAGCTGAAATAATGTCGGATGACGCTGTACGTCATCCGACAGATAATCATTCGGCCAGAAAAATTTCTAATAGCGAATTCAAAAACAGCTTACCGTGTTCGGTAATCTGCCAAAACTCTTCTGTCTCAATCAAATAATCTTTAGCCATTGCCTCGTCTAACTGCGCACGAATCACCGACTCATCAAGCCCGGTATACAGGCTAAATTCGTTGCGAGGCGCGGCTTCCAGCAGACGGAAACGGTTCATAAAGAACTCGAATGGTTTGTCGGCTTGTTCAACATCGTGCTGCTTATCGAGGTATTTGCCTTCCATGTAACCGCGCGGATGACGAGTTTTGGCGGTACGCATAATGCGTCCGTCTTCAAATGTCACCTTGCCGTGGGCACCGCAGCCAATCCCCAGATAATCACCAAAGCGCCAGTAGTTCAGGTTGTGCTGGCACTGGTAGCCTGGTTTCGCATAGGCCGAGGTTTCGTATTGCTGGTAACCGGCAGCCGTCAGCAGTTTGTCGCCCTGCTCGAAAATATCCCACAGTGCGTCGTCGTCCGGCAGTTTTGGCGGGCGTGAGCTAAACAAAGTATTCGGCTCAATCGTCAGCTGATACCACGAAAGATGCGGTGGGTTCAGTTCAATCGCCTGGCGCAAATCATCGAGCGCTTCTTCCAGAGTCTGATCCGGCAGGCCGTGCATGAGATCCAGGTTAAAGCTGCGCAAGCCAAGACCGTTTGCCAGATGTGCTGCACGCTTTGCTTCGCCAGAATCGTGAATACGCCCCAGGCGCTTGAGTTTCGGTTCGCTGAAACTCTGCACGCCGATAGAGATGCGGTTCACGCCAGCGCGCTGGTAACTCACGAAACGGTCTGCTTCTACCGTCCCGGGGTTCGCTTCCATGGTAATTTCCGCATCCGCTGCCACCGGTAGGCGTGCACGCACACCGTCGAGCAGGTTTTGCATCGCCTCGCCTGAAAGTAGACTCGGCGTACCGCCACCAATAAAGATGGTCTTTATTTCACGTCCTTGTGCCATTGGCGCGTCATTTTCCAGATCGCGCAACAGGTGGGCGACATACTCATCGTGCGGTACGTCGCCTTTGAGTGCATGAGAGTTGAAGTCACAGTAGGGGCACTTCTGCACGCACCACGGGATATGAATATAGAGACTCAGAGGTGGCAAATTAGCCATTTTTCATTGCTTCCAGTAACAGTTTCAGTGCTCGCCCACGGTGGGAGATCGCACGTTTTTCATCACGAGTAAGCTCACCGGCAGTTTTGCTTTCACTCGGGACAAAGAAAATAGGGTCGTAGCCGAAGCCACCCTGGCCTGCTGCTTCGCGGGTAATCTGGCCTTCCCAGCTACCGTGACACACGAGTGGCGTTGGATCTTCTGCATGGCGCATATAGACCAGCACGCAATGGAATCGTGCTTTGCGCTGATCGTCCGGCACATCTTTCAGTGTAGCCAGTAACTTTTCCAGGTTCTGCTGGTCGGATGCATCCACGCCTGCGTAGCGTGCGGAGTAAATCCCCGGAGCACCACCCAGCACATCAACAGCCAGACCGGAGTCATCGGCGATGGCAGGCAGGCCGGTAACCTGTGCGGCATGGCGCGCTTTCAGAATGGCATTCTCGATAAACGTCAGCCCAGTTTCTTCGGCTGACTCCACGCCCAGCTCAGTTTGCGCCACAACATCCAGACCAAAATCGCCCAGTAAATCGGCGAGTTCACGCACTTTACCGGCGTTACCGGTTGCGAGGACAACTTTTTGCATAGTGAGAAAATCCTGTGAAATTGGCTAATTATTCGAGCAAAGCCGCGACTTCCGTCGGGATGTGTTGCGGGTCGATAATCTTAATTTGTTTATGGCGGCCCAGTTCGCCTTTCTCAAGCAGCACCTGGCTTTTGGCAACTTTGAACTGCTTAGCCAGGTATTTTACCAGATGAGCGTTAGCTTTGCCGTCTATCGGTGGGGCGGTGATGGCGACTTTAAGCTCGTCGCCATGTAGCCCGATAATGCTATCCCGGCTGGCTTTAGGCTGAATATACAGCCGTAAAACCAGCCCGTCGGAGTTAAGGCTCACTGCACTCACAGCAAATACCAAAGCCCCGGGAACAAGTCCATGCCGAGGTAATTCAGCGCGTAGAGAATCAAAATGACGATCATCGCTGAAAAATCGATGCCACCCATAGCCGGAAGCACGCGGCGAATGGGCGCCATCATTGGCTCAGTGAGCTGCATCAACACGTATTCAATTGGGCTGCGGCCCTGGCTTATCCAGCTCATCAGCGAGCGGATAATGATCACCCAGAACACCAGCGTACCGGCGGATTTGAGCAGTGATAACAAGCCCACCAGCAGGTTCATCGGGTCAAGCGATAAAGCGCCAACCTGAATGAGCAGCAAAACCGGGTACTTCAATGTGGTGAGAATAAACGCCACCAGCAAAGAGGCGGTATCAATTGGCCCAATCGACGGAATGATCCGGCGCAGCGGTCCAACAATCGGCTGGGTAATCTTGACGATAAACTGCGCAAAAGGGTTGTAAAAGTCACAACGCGACCACTGCATCCAGATGCGAATCAGCAGCACCATCACATACAGTTCAATCAGTGTTTTGACCAGGAAAGTCAACGTCAGCATGGCGTTCCTCAAAATTTAGTGATTAACGTGCGGAATAATCCCGCGCGCCGAAAATAGCGGTTCCAATGCGCACCATGGTGCTGCCTGCGGCAATCGCGGCGTCCATGTC
Organism: Buttiauxella sp. AC038; assembly: GCF_979253565.1. NCBI lineage: Bacteria > Pseudomonadati > Pseudomonadota > Gammaproteobacteria > Enterobacterales > Enterobacteriaceae > Buttiauxella > Buttiauxella sp. AC038. Next base: position 766,250 of record NZ_CEEDCQ010000001.1, read on the forward strand.
ATCGGTCATGCCCAGGGACAACGTATCAACCGTTGGGTAACGGTTTTTGAGCGATTCGAAAGCTGCTGCCATTTTCTGGCAAACCGCTAACTGACGCTCGTAATCAGGTTCAGGGGCAGGAATTGCCATCAAACCTCGTAACACCAGACCCGGCAGAGCGGCAATATCAGCCGCGAGTGTTTCAAGCTCACTTATCGCAATGCCAGATTTGCTTTGTTCATCACTGATATTGATTTGAATCAGCACGTTAAGCGGAGCCATTTCGTCCGGGCGTTGTTCGCTCAGACGGCTGGCAATGCGCAACCGATCAACGGTGTGGCACCAGTCAAAATGCTCTGCAACCAGACGGCTTTTGTTCGACTGCAACGGGCCGATAAAGTGCCACTCAAGGGTTTCTTCGCCGTTTTCGGCAAAGTAACGAATTTTATCCACGCCTTCCTGCACGTAGTTTTCACCAAACGCGCGTTGCCCGGCAGCAACGGCTTCTGCGATGGCACCCGCAGGCTTTGTTTTGCTCACTGCAAGCAAAGTCACTTCTTCTGGAGCACGGCCGCAGCGTTCAGTTGCCGCTAAGATTTTATTCTGAACCTGTGCCAGATTGTGCGCTATCTCGTTCATAGGTTGGAAAGTGATATGGATATCGAAGAAATTGTGGCCCTTAGTGTAAAGCATAATGTCTCTGATCTACACCTGTGTACGCAGCTTCCTGCTCGCTGGCGCAGGCAAGGGCGGCTTGAACCTCTGCCCGAAAGTGCGCCAACCCCCGCAACGTTGCTGAGCATCTGGCTGACAAACGGGCAACGAGAAGAATTAGAGCAACACGGGCAACTGGATTTTGCCGTTACACTGGCAAGTGGCACCCGGCTGCGTGCCAACGCTTTTCGCCAGATGCAAGGCGACTCGCTTGCTTTGCGGATACTCACCTCTCACAGCCCAAAATTTGAATCGCTAAACGTTCCTGCCATTATTCCGGAATTACTGAAATCTGCTGATGGCTTAATTCTGGTCACCGGGGCTACGGGCAGCGGTAAATCCACTACGCTTGCGGCGATGGTGGATCATCTCAACCATCATCTCGACGGGCATATTCTCACCCTGGAAGATCCTATCGAGTTTGTTCATCACCCGAAGCGCTGTTTGATTCAGCAACGAGAACCGGGGCAGCATTGCCGATCGTTTGCCGCAGGTTTACGTGCGGCACTGCGTGAAGATCCCGATGTCATTTTGTTGGGCGAATTGCGTGACAGCGAAACTATCCGCCTTGCACTTACCGCCGCAGAAACCGGGCATTTAGTTCTCGCAACGCTCCACACTCGTGGGGCGGCACAAGCAGTAGAGCGGCTGGTGGATGTGTTTCCCGCAGAAGAAAAAAACATGGTGCATAGCCAACTGGCGGGCAGTTTAAAAGCGGTGTTGGCACAGAAATTATTGCCCGATAGCTGTGGCGGAAGGGTGGCTCTGTTCGAGTTACTGGTCAATACACCTGCCGTAGCGAGCCTTATCCGTGAAGGGAAAACCCACCAATTACCGGGGCAAATACAAACCGGGCAGCAATATGGCATGCAAAGTTTTGCTCAAGGTGAAGCGGTGTTACGTGCGGAAGGTCGTATTGCCGATGGGGAAAAAAATGATGGTTAAAATAATTGCTCATGTGTGTATTGGTGTGTATTGTTTTTCCATCAGGAGAAAACCATGAACTCTTCTGACCTGATTAAGGAACTGAAGGCCGCAGGATGCGAACCCGCCAGAAATTCGGGAGGCAGCCACTGGATCTGGTGCTCGCCAAATACCGGGAATACTTTTCCGGTTCCGCATCCAAAGAAAGATCTTCCCATCGGTACTGTCAGATCCATTCGTAAACGCGCGGGAATATGATTCCCAACTCACGGAGATTACCTATGTTTTTTTCTGTTGGCGTGGAGATGCCTACAAACGAGAACGAAGCGTTCGGTCTGGTTGTACCGGCGTTGTGCAATGATGATTTTGGCTGTGTATCAGCGGCAGATTATCAGGATGAAATCGCAGAAATGGGACGCGAGGCAATTTTGTTAATCGCGGATGAAATGGTAAAGCGTGGCGTCGACATTACGCAGCTTAAAGATGCCGGGCCATTCGTCTACGCGGCAAATCCAGAATATGCGTATTGTAGCCAATGGCTGCTGGTTGATGTGGATTTGTCGGCCCTGGAAGGAAAACAACAGCGGATAAACATTACTCTGCCGGATACGCTACTTATGCGAATTGATAACCGTGTAAAACAGCCATCATCGGGTTACCGGGATCGCAGTCATTTTCTGGCCGTCGCAGCAAGGCATGAGCTGATTGATGAGTCTTCAGACATGCCTGACAACAAAAAAGACTAAGGATTATAGTCAAACCAACTTTCAAGAATCACAACGGCTGAGGCGGAATCAATGCTGCCCTTATTGAGGGCGCGGAAACCGCCGTGCTCGAATAACCCTGCACGAGCTTCCACGGTGCTTAGGCGCTCATCCTGCAATGAGACTTTTACACCAAAACGGCCATGCAGGCGGTTGGCAAACTTACGTGCGCGCGCGGTGAGTGGCTGCTCGGTACCATCCATATTCAGTGGCAAACCTACGACGACTTCATCGGGTTGCCACTCTTTGAGGATTTTCTCGATAACGTTCCAGTCGGGTGTGCCATCCTGTGCTTTCAGGGCGGTTAAAGGGCGTGCTGTTCTGGTAATGCGTTGGCCAATGGCGACACCAATACTTTTGGTACCGAAATCAAAGGCTAATAAAGTCCCACTGCTCATCAGGCGTGTCCCGCTTCACTTGGCATGTTATGGATATCAATGCCGATTAATTTTGCGGCTTCTCGCCAGCGTTCAGAAATCGGGGTATGGAAAAGAATCGATGCATCTGCTGGAGCGGTTAGCCACGCGTTGTCGAGAATCTCTTGTTCCAGTTGGCCTTTTTCCCACGAGGAGTAACCGAGCGCGACAATCACATCCGTAGGTTGTTTTGCCGTGCCAATGGTTTCCAGCACATCGCGAGATGTGGTGATCACGGTGTCGTCCGAAATACGGATACTGGAGGCGAAACAATCTGGAGGGGAGTGCAAAATAAAACCGCGGTCTTCCGCCAGCGGGCCGCCAATAAAAACAGGTTTATCAAGGCGAATGGCTGGGTCACGGGGTTCTGGTTCGATTTTTAATTTTTGTAGAACACCATCAACCTGAAGGTTTTCAAGGGGTTTATTAATAATTATCCCCATTGCGCCTTCGTCGTTGTATTCGCAGATATAAACGACGGCTCGCTTAAACAGAGGATCCTGGAGCGCCGGCATGGCAATTAGAAAGTGATGCTGTAAATTCATTGTCAGAGGTTTTGGTTCCGGTTGAATAAGCGACATTTTATGCGCAGGGAATAGTCAGTTTATCATTATTGAACTGCTCTGGACACTCGGCCCATCCTTGGGCCATACCCCTGAAAAAGGGCGCCGGACTATTTCGCCAGGCGTTTTTCGATAGCGTCAAACAACATGCCAGTAATAGAAACCGGGAATTCGGCTTCGATTTCACGAATGCACGTTGGGCTGGTGACGTTAATCTCGGTCAGACGGTCACCGATGATATCCAGGCCAACAAAAATCAGCCCTTTCGCTTTAAGCGTTGGGCCAACACGGCGGGCAATTTCCCAGTCGCTTTCGGTCAATGGGCGCGGTTCGCCACGTCCACCTGCTGCCAGGTTGCCACGGGTTTCACCGCCCTGGGGAATACGCGCCAGGCAGTAAGGAACAGGTTCGCCATCAACCACCAGAACCCGCTTGTCGCCATCGACAATGGCAGGCAGGTAATTCTGCGCCATGCAGTAACGGTTGCCGAGTTCAGTCAGCGTTTCAGCGATGACGCCAATGTTTGGATCACCTTCTTTAACGCGGAAAATTGAAGCGCCACCCATGCCATCTAACGGCTTGAGGATGATATCGCCGTGCTTTTGCCAGAACGCTTTAAGCTGCGCTTTGTTGCGAGTCACCAGTGTTTCTGGTGTCAAATCAGCAAACCAGGCGGTGAACAACTTTTCGTTACAGTCGCGCAGGCTTTGCGGTTTGTTAACGATCAACGTGCCTTGTTCTTCGGCGCGCTCAAGAATATACGTCGCGTAGATAAATTCGGTATCAAACGGAGGATCTTTACGCATCAATACGACGTTGAGATCCGCAAGCTTGATGTCTTGCTCACTACCAAATTCGTACCATTTATCGTAGTTCTGCTCGACAGTGACCAGGCGAGTGCGTGCGTGTGCTTCGCCGTTGATCAAATACAGATCGGCCATTTCCATGTAATGCAGTTCATAACCACGGCGCTGTGCTTCCAGCAGCATGGCAAAGCTTGAGTCTTTCTTGATGTTAATGTTTGCGATGGGGTCCATCACGATGCCGAGCTTGATCATTGTTTTTCTCCGGTTTTAGCCCAGGTCGCCAAAACGCACTTGCAGCGCAGTAATGGCTGTGAGCGCGGTAGTCTCAGTGCGTAGAACGCGAGGTCCCAACAGAATATCAGTAAACTGATGACGTGCGGTCATGGCAATTTCATCAACCGTTAAACCGCCTTCCGGGCCAATTAGCAGGCGCACACGTTCAACAGGTTGCGGCAATGTATTAATACTGGCGCTGGCACGAGGATGTAGGTTGAGCTTGAGGCTTGCATCATCTTCAGCACACCACAGTTCAAGATCCATCGCCGGGCGAACTTCTGGCACGATATTGCGACCGCATTGCTCGCAGGCGGCAATAGCAATTTTCTGCCACTGTCCCAGTTTCTTGTTCAGGCGCTCGGCATCCAGTTTTACGCCACAGCGTTCAGAAAACAAAGGCGTAATCACATTCACACCCAGTTCGACGGCTTTCTGAATCGTGAATTCCATCTTCTCACCGCGCGACATGACCTGGCCGAGATGTAGATGAAGTGGGGACTCACGGTCATCAACGTTCGCGCTCAGGACTTTGACCCGCACGCTTTTTTTATCGGCCTGAATAATTTCAGCCTCAAAAATCTGATTGCTGCCGTCAAACAATTGCAACGCGTGGCCTGCACTCATGCGCAATACGCGGCCAACATGATTTGCTGCATCTTCGCAAAGTGCGATGTCCTGGCCGACGGAAAGGAGTTCAGGGTGATGAATGCGGGGTATACGCATGGTTTTTAATATCCAAAAGCGGGAACAGTGATAACAATTCCCGCTAGTGTAGGTTAGCTGTTTTGTGCCTGGCAAGCCCGCAGCACATAAGGGTTATGATTGCCCTGAACTTTAGCGATGCGTTCGTCGCGTTCGCACTCCCAGGTGGTGACTGGATATTGCTTATTCCACGCCTCAAACAGCTGGGTTTGCTGGCGAGAAAGGTTTAGCTGATATTGGTCACGCATATAGAAGTATGTGCGGGCGATGGCGCCACGGGCACGCGCTGGTGGCTCGGCAATCTTTTCTTTGAAGTCCACTTTCATTGCGCATTGCCCATACTGGCCTTCGCCGCCATTCCACTGGCTATACATAAAGTTGTTACGGTCAGCATTCACTTCACCAACAGCTGGTTGCAGGTTATGCATATCGCTCTCCATCTTGCGATATTCCGGGTCTTTAGCGCAGTTTTTACGGCCACCATCTTGCCAACATTGGCGCTGATGGCCGAACTGCCAGGCTGGAACAACATGTTCCCATTCGATACGTGAGGCACGGTTTTCATTTTTACGCACTTTGTAGCCGCATGACTCCAGATCGGGAACACCCTTTTTCCCTTCCCAGTTAATTTTACATCCACAATAGAAGTCGCCAGGCGCGTCGGCATTCACTTTGGCACCAGCCGCTTTTGCCTGAGAGAAATTATTGATACCGGAGCTGAACGTAGAGAAAGAGCAGAGGGCTGCAACAAGTGCAACAGCCAAAGAAATTTTGCGAGACATTTCCAGAATCCTTACTAAATCGAGTCCGCACACTACCGCACGATTTATTGGGATTCAATCAGCAAAATCAGGAAACTTTATGGATAATATTTTTAATTACAGTGGGTTGTAACGTCAGGTTTTAACAGGTCGCCACATTGCACACAGCGGTATTCTGACTCGCCGCGCAGGACTTTGTTATGACGGCGCACCGTCAACTGATGCTGTTGGCAACGGCAGCGATAGGGGAAGGTGTTTTTGCGAACGGATTGCACTTCAAACTTATGTGTCCGGCGGGCAGGAACGCCAAGCACTGTTTCCATCATCCATTTCCACTCTTTGCCATGTGGCGCTACGCGGCCAAAGTGTTTCCACACCAACAAATGAGCCAGTTCGTGAGGTACCACCTCATCAATAAAGGTCTGCTGGTTTTCCATTAACAACACCGGGTTGAGACGGATTTCGTAGCTATCCATCCATGCTGTGCCCGCAACTGTGCCTCGCTGCTGATATACCAGCTTCGGTTCCGGGTAGTTACGGCCTAAGTGCAGATTAGCCTGTTGAAGCTTTTCCCGTAGGCAACGCATAACGGCTTGCTGGAGTGCGATGGGGAGTCTTGGGGATTTCATAGCGGCAAAGAATAGTGCGAGGTGGTGCATGGTGCAAGCCCTTCTCCCGTTAAGGAGAAGGGCGGCTATTGCTTAGTTGTGAGCGCCAATCTCACGTAAACGGCGGCCTTTCATCAGGTTACGTTCGATGTGCTCCAGGGAAACGTGTTTAGTTTCAGGAACCAGCCACACGGTGAGAACAATAAAGAACAGGTTCAACGCGCCGTATACCCAGAAAGTATTCGCATTGCCCAGCGTGTTAAGCATGGTCAGGAACGTTGCACCCACGATCATGTTCGCAATCCAGTTGGTGGCGGTTGAGCAAGTGATACCAAAATCGCGCCCTTTAAGCGGCTGGATTTCAGAACACAGTACCCAAATCAGCGGGCCGGCACTCATTGCAAAACCAACGATAAACATTAGCAGCATGGCGATAGCAAAGTATTGCGCGCCCTGGGAATGAATACCAACGTGCAGCATAGTCCCGAGAATGCCCATGCCCACGGCCATAACCATGAAGCCTAGTACCAGTGTAGGTTTACGGCCCCAACGGTCTACCAGACCAATAGCAATGAAGGTTGCCAGTACGTTGATAAGACCAACGATGACGGTGCCCCACATCTGCTGAGTGGTATTGGTGAAGCCAGCAATTTCGAAGATTTTCGGTGCGTAATACATGATGACGTTCATACCAGTGAACTGTTGCATCACCTGAAGCAGAACACCCAGGAACACGGCACGACGGAAGTGGCTGTTTTCTTTAAACAATGACCAGCCGCTTTGTTTCACCTTCAGGCTTTCACGGATTTCTTCCAGTTCGCGTTTTGCTTCAGCACTGGTGTCACGTAAGCGCATCAGGACACGCTCAGCATCATGGAAGCGACGTTTTGCGGCGAACCAACGTGGGCTGTCTGGCAGGAAGAATACGCCAACCAGCAAGATCAAAGCAGGAATGGTGATAACACCCAGCATCCAGCGCCATGAACCGTTATAGCTGAAAGCTGTATCGGAAAGGTAAGCGCCAAGAATACCGATGGTAATCATCAACTGGTACATGGAGATCATGCTGCCACGGATTTTTTCTGGTGCAATCTCAGACAGGTAAAGTGGTGCGGTATAAGACGCAACACCGACTGCCAGGCCGAGCAATACACGGGAGAGAATCAGAATTTCAGTGTTCGGTGCAAAAGCCGAACACAGTGAACCTGCAACGAAAAGCACTGCGCCAATCATCAGGCTGTATTTACGCCCGATGCGGAAGGAGAGCCAGCCACTGCCCACGGCACCGACAGCTGCACCAAACATCATCGAACTTACAACCCATTCTTGCTGGTGCGCAGTTATCTGGAAATCTTTAGCGATAAACGGTAACGCACCGGCAATCACGCCAATATCGAGGCCAAATAACAAACCGGCCAGGGCTGCAAGAAAACAGACAAAAAAGGTCATGCTTTTGTTCGAGCGCCCTTGTTTTTTTATTTCAGGCATAGTGCTCTCCAGTTGAATAATTTGGGGGATATCTCGCTATTAAGGTTAGGTTAACGCGACGTAAAATTGTGTGATTCAACTCACGTTAGTGTAATCGGTTACACTAGTGTCAAGAACTGTATATGTAATTTATATAATTAAAACAGTGAATTGAGTGTAGAAAATAAAACCAAAATTTTCCATGCAAGACTAATCTGAAATGTTTTGTAACTAGCGCAGCAACAAAATGTTGTCATGCAGAACTGTCTTAATTAATGCCTTGTTAACGCCAATGTAACCGTTCCCACTGGTGTTGTTTGTTACGAGAGATTTTGCGGGAAGAGGATTTTAAGTGTTGTAGGGGGTAAAAAGAAAAAGGCCAGCGAAGCGCTGGCCTTTAAAGTTTGATGGTGAACTGGCTAGAGGTTATTTCAGGCCAGCAGCATCACGCAGCAATTCTGCTTTGTCGGTTTTTTCCCAAGGGAAATGCTCACGACCAAAGTGACCGTATGCTGCGGTTTCTTTGTAAATTGGGTGCAGCAGATCCAGCATCTGAATCAGGCCGTACGGACGCAGGTCGAAGAACTCACGTACCAGCAGGGTCAATTGCTCGGTAGAGATTTTCTCAGTACCGAAGGTTTCAACCATGATGGAAGTTGGCTCAGCAACGCCGATTGCGTAAGAGACCTGGATTTCACAACGGTCAGCAAGGCCCGCAGCAACGATGTTTTTCGCCACATAACGTGCCGCATACGCCGCAGATCGGTCCACTTTAGATGGATCTTTACCAGAGAATGCGCCGCCACCGTGACGAGCCATGCCGCCGTAGGTATCAACGATAATTTTACGACCGGTCAGACCGCAGTCACCCATTGGACCACCGATAACAAAACGGCCTGTTGGGTTGATATGGTATTTAGTGGAAGCATTCAACCATTCTGCTGGCAGAACTGGCTTGATGATCTCTTCCATCACCGCTTCTTGCAGCGTTTTCAGTGCAACATCTTCTGAATGCTGAGTAGACAAAACGACCGCATCGATGCCAACGATTTTACCGTCGCCATACTGGAAAGTGATCTGGCTTTTTGCATCCGGACGCAACCATGGCAGTGAGCCATTCTTACGAACTTCAGCCTGGCGTTGAACCAGACGGTGTGCGTAAGTGATTGGCGCTGGCATCAGCACTTCGGTTTCGTTGGTCGCATAACCAAACATCAGGCCCTGGTCGCCTGCACCTTGCTCCAGCGGGTCAGTACGGTCAACGCCCTGGTTGATATCCGGGGACTGCTTACCGATAGCGCTCAGCACTGCGCAAGAGTTGGCATCAAAGCCCATATCAGAATGCACGTAGCCGATTTCACGAATCGTTTGACGAGTGATCTCTTCGATATCAACCCAGGCGCTGGTGGTGATTTCACCGCCAACCAGAACCATGCCGGTTTTCACGTAAGTTTCGCAAGCTACGCGCGCTTTTGGATCCTGTTCCAGGATCGCATCAAGCACCGCATCGGAGATTTGGTCAGCGATTTTATCGGGATGCCCTTCTGATACAGACTCGGACGTAAAGAGGTGTTTGGCCATGTTTTATTCACCCTAAGAGAATTAGGTTAGTGCAGACTGCTGTTTATCGGCGCTCGAACCAGTGCGATGTACTGGTAACGTGAGTTTTCACCACAGGTTTCATTTCAGGCAGTCTAACAGTTAATCGGTATAGATGGATTAACATCTGGACGTCTATTCTAGGTTATCCATTAATCAGATTACCAGTGATTTTTACGCCTGCAAGTCTGCGCAAATAATCTCGGGTGGCAAATTTTACCGACAGGGCCGCAATCCAGGGATTTTTACTTTGCAATTTTCGGCTGTAATCGGTATAAAGCGGCGCGCGCGGCTCATTCAACAAGCACACAGTTTTTGTGTTGCCCACTTCCAGCCGGGTTGAGCAAATTTCTGAGCTTTGGCTTGTCGCATACCCAAACCGTATGCGTGGAGGTGATACGATTGAAAAACCGCTTTAATTCGCAAACTCTGGCGACCGTCCAGGTCGTGCATATGCTCCTCGCATCCAGCAACTCTTTGCTACAACTGCATTCCTGCCGATGTTATACCCATCTTGGCGCATCGATGGATTCTCGGGCCGGTTTTTAAACCCTCGAAATTCAGAACTTGGGCTCTCTTGTCATCGATAAGAGTATTCTCGTGGTTTCGCCGCTCCGCGCAACGGAGTTCGGTTACGTGTTTTACTATGATATGAAAAAGAAACCGGTCGCACAGTTAGTCTGTCAGCGTCTTATGCTGCTTTTACGCGCTGTTAATGGGTTGTTATTGCGGGATACCCCTGCGATAGTAGTCAACAGTTTTGCACATTCGTTTAAATTTGAGGTTCGCCATGTCTGACAAAATCTCTTCTGTTTCGGGTTCGTCAGTGGGCGAGCAGGATGTACACCGCTCCATGCAGGAGATTGCCATGAGTTCCCAGGAAGCCAGCAAGATGCTGCGTACTTACAATATTGCCTGGTGGGGTAATAACTATTACGACGCCAACGAACTCGGTCACATTACCGTTTGCCCGGACCCGGATGTCCCGGAAGCGCGTGTTGATCTTGCTGAACTCGTAAAAGCCCGTGAAGCACAGGGGCAGCGTTTACCTGCACTGTTCTGCTTCCCGCAGATTTTGCAGCACCGTCTGCGTTCTATAAATGCAGCGTTCAAACGTGCTCGTGAATCCTACGGCTACAAAGGCGACTATTTCCTCGTTTACCCAATCAAAGTGAACCAGCACCGTCGCGTCATTGAATCACTGATTCATTCCGGTGAGCCTCTGGGCCTGGAAGCAGGTTCTAAAGCGGAACTGATGGCGGTTCTGGCTCATGCCGGTATGACGCGTTCAGTTATTGTGTGTAACGGCTATAAAGACCGTGAATACATCCGCCTGGCGTTGATCGGCGAGAAGATGGGCCACAAGGTTTATCTGGTCATCGAGAAGATGTCAGAAATCCGCATTGTGCTGGAAGAAGCTGAGCGCCTGAATGTGGTTCCACGCCTCGGTGTGCGTGCGCGTTTGGCGTCACAAGGCTCCGGCAAATGGCAGTCTTCAGGCGGCGAGAAATCCAAATTCGGTCTGGCGGCGACGCAGGTTCTGCAATTGGTTGAGATGTTGCGTGAAGCCGGTCGTATCGACAGCCTGCAATTGCTGCACTTCCACCTTGGTTCGCAAATGGCGAACATTCGCGATATCGCTACTGGCGTTCGTGAATCCTCTCGCTTCTACGTTGAACTGCACAAGATGGGCGTCAACATCGAATGCTTCGATGTGGGCGGCGGTCTGGGTGTTGACTATGAAGGGACGCGTTCTCAGTCCGATTGTTCGGTCAACTACGGCCTGAACGAATATGCGAACAACATCATTTGGGCGATTGGCGACGCGTGTGAAGAAAACGGCCTGCCACACCCAACGGTTATCACTGAGTCTGGTCGTGCGGTAACCGCGCACCACACCGTTCTGGTGTCTAACATCATCGGTGTTGAGCGTAACGAATACACCACGCCAACGGCTCCGGCTGCAGACGCGTCCCGTGCGCTGCAAAGCATGTGGGAAACCTGGGGCGAAATGCACGAGCCGAACAACCGTCGCTCGCTGCGTGAATGGCTGCACGATAGCCAGAATGATTTGCATGATATCCATACCGGCTATTCCGCAGGGAGTTTCTCTTTGCAAGAACGTGCCTGGGCGGAGCAGCTTTATCTGAGCATGTGCCATGAAATTCAGCGCCTGCTCGACCCAAGCAACCGTGCGCACCGTCCGATCATCGACGAGCTACAAGAGCGTATGGCGGATAAGATTTACGTCAACTTCTCGCTGTTCCAGTCGATGCCGGATGCGTGGGGCATCGATCAGCTGTTCCCGGTGCTGCCGCTTGAAGGGCTGAACCAGGTTCCTGAGCGTCGCGCGGTACTGCTGGATATCACTTGTGACTCCGACGGTGCTATCGATCACTACATCGACGGTGACGGCATTGCGACAACCATGCCGATGCCAGAATACGATGCAGAAAACCCACCACTGTTGGGCTTCTTCATGGTTGGCGCATACCAGGAAATTCTGGGCAACATGCACAACCTGTTTGGTGATACAGAAGCGGTTGATGTGTTTGTCTTCCCTGACGGCAGCGTAGAGGTCGAGCTTTCTGACGAAGGCGATACCGTTGCGGACATGCTGGAATATGTTCAGCTTGATCCAAAAACCTTGCTGAAGCATTTCCGTGATCAGGTTAAACAGACCGATCTGGATGCTGGTTTGCAGCAGCAGTTCCTCGAAGAGTTCGAGGCTGGGTTGTATGGCTATACTTATTTAGAAGACGAGTAAATTACTCGGCGTACTTCGAGTCGCAGGTGTGTTGGCTGCACTCACTTACCGCCTACCTGCAACGCGAATTACTAGAGTAATTAGTATACAAATAAGGCTGCGTTCGGCGATAATCCGTGCCAACAAGCAGTCTGAATGAATACAGTCCCTTCCTCGTCGGGTTTAACGACGCGGAGGGGACTTTTTTTGCTAATCATTACCATCATCGTGAGGTCAAACCATGAGCACCTTAGGCCATCAGTACGACAATTCCCTGGTATCCAATGCCTTCGGTTTTTTACGTTTTCCGCTGAACTTTATGCCATATGACAGCGATGCTGATTGGGTTATCACTGGCGTTCCTTTTGATGCGGCAACGTCTGGCCGTGCAGGTGGTCGTCATGGCCCTGCGGCAATCCGTCAGGTGTCTACCAATCTGGCATGGGAAGGCAACCGCTTCCCGTGGAACTTCGATGTGCGCGAGCGTTTGAACGTTGTTGACTGCGGCGACCTGGTTTACGCCTTCGGTGATGCGCGTGACATGAGCGAACGTCTGCAAGCTCACGCAGAAAAACTGCTGGCTGCTGGCAAGCGTATGCTCTCTTTCGGTGGTGACCACTTTGTGACTCTTCCGCTGTTGCGCGCCCACGCGAAGCACTTCGGTAAAATGGCACTGGTGCATTTCGATGCGCACACCGATACCTATGCGAATGGTTGCGAGTTCGACCACGGCACGATGTTCTACACCGCTCCTAAAGAAGGTTTGATCGACCCGAACCACTCAGTGCAAATTGGTATCCGTACTGAGTTCGATAAAGACAACGGTTTCACCGTGCTGGATGCAGGCCAGGTTAACGACCGAACTGTTGACGACGTGCTGGCTCAGGTTAAGCAGATTGTTGGCGATATGCCGGTTTACCTGACCTTTGATATCGACTGTATCGACCCTGCTTTCGCACCAGGTACCGGTACTCCGGTTATCGGTGGTTTGACGACTGACCGCGCACTGAAACTGGTTCGTGGTTTGAAAGACCTGAACATCGTTGGTATGGACGTTGTGGAAGTGTCTCCAGCTTACGACCAGTCCGAAATTACTGCATTGGCTGGCGCAACTCTCGCGCTAGAAATGCTGTATATCCAGGCGGCTAAGAAGGGCGAGTAATCAGGCTATTTTACTTGCCATTTTAAACCCGGGCAGTGCTCGCCATCCTCACGTACTGTGTGTACGCTCCGGCGGCTGCGCGCTGCCCGGGTTCAAACTGTCTGCGATAATAACGCCTGAAGTGCTTAGTTGACTGAAGTTACTTCAAACCATCTGCAGCCATACGGTCACGAATATGTTGCGCACGTTCGGCTGAAGCAGGGTGGTCATCAAGCATTGAGCTTTGGCGACCTTCTTCCGCTTTTGCTAACTTCTCAAAACTGGTCGCCAGGCCAATTGGGTTGATTCCACGTTTTCTCAACAAATCATACGAGTAGTCATCAGCTTCAGACTCCTGGCGTTGGGAGAACTGTGCGTTCACCAGTTTTTCACCCAAATCGCCCAGTTGTGACTGCGATAAACTACCAATCACACCGCCCGCTGAGGCTGCTGCTACGCGGGCTGCGTTAGTGCCCAATGCAACCTGCATGCCTTTCTTCACATGACCGAGTGCAACGTGGCCCATTTCGTGGCCGATAACTGCTTCGACTTCGTTATCGTTCATCATGTCCATCAGGCCGCTGTATACGCGGATACAGCCATTAGCCATCGCAAACGCGTTCACATCTTTGGTGACATACACCTTGTAGTTCACCGGCATGCCGTTGATGTTGTCGCCCAGGGCTGAGGAAATTTTGCTTAGACGTTTAGCATATTCACTACTAGCTGGTGCAATGCTCGCTTTGCTGTCGAGCTCAGCACAAGATTTGTCACTCAACTCTTTCACCTGCGCATCACTTAATGTGTACGCCTGAAATGCTTCCGCACCGGAAGCGAGCAGACCGTTAGAGTCCATGTTCTGGCAGCCGCTCAGTAGGGCAGCAACGCTCAGGCTTAATAAAATTGGGCGCAATTTCATGCCAATATCCTTAATTAGTGATAACTGCTCAGAGGTGATTCAGCCACAAACCATTGGCTAGTCGCTTCAGTATAAAGAAGTTAGCCAAACTCGCGCATCAACTTGCGCAACATGCGAGCAGGTTCCAGAGATTTCTTAACCAGACAAAAGGATGCTCCATGTACATGGCACACCGCTTGCGGTACATTGATGGCAATTTTTTGGGCGTAGCCCATAACGCATAGTAGTCAAGGCCTGACCTTCAACCATCCGATCTGGAGTCAAAATGTCCTCTCGTAAAGAGCTTGCCAATGCTATTCGTGCACTCAGCATGGACGCAGTACAAAAAGCCAAATCCGGTCATCCGGGCGCCCCTATGGGTATGGCCGACATTGCCGAAGTCCTGTGGCGCGATTTCCTGAACCATAACCCGCAGAACCCTGCATGGGCTGACCGTGACCGCTTCGTGCTGTCTAACGGCCACGGCTCAATGCTGATCTATAGCTTGCTGCATCTCACAGGTTATGACCTGCCGATTGAAGAACTGAAAAACTTCCGTCAGCTGCATTCCAAAACTCCGGGTCACCCGGAAGTGGGCTATACCGCGGGTGTTGAAACCACAACTGGCCCGCTGGGTCAGGGTGTTGCGAACGCAGTGGGTATGGCCATTGCTGAACGCACCATGGCAGCACAGTTCAACCGTCCAGGTCACGACATCGTTGACCACTTCACCTACACCTTTATGGGTGATGGCTGCATGATGGAAGGTATTTCCCATGAAGTTTGCTCTCTGGCGGGTACGCTGGGTCTGGGTAAACTGGTTGCCTTCTATGATGACAACGGTATCTCCATCGACGGCCATGTTGAAGGCTGGTTCACTGACGATACTGCGAAACGCTTTGAAGCCTATGGCTGGCACGTAGTACGCGGCGTTGACGGTCACGATGCAGACGCTATCAAACGCGCTGTTGAAGAAGCTAAAGCCGTTACCGACAAACCTTCACTGCTGATGTGCAAAACCATCATCGGTTTCGGTTCGCCAAACAAAGCCGGTACGCACGATTCCCACGGTGCACCTTTGGGTGACGCGGAAATCGCACTGACCCGTGAAGCTCTGGGCTGGAAACACGCGCCATTCGAAATCCCGTCTGAGATCTATGCTCAGTGGGACGCGAAAGAAGCCGGTCAGGCGAAAGAAGCAGCATGGAACGAGAAGTTCGCTGCATACGCTAAAGCCTTCCCGCAAGAAGCTGCTGAATTTACCCGTCGTATGAAAGGCGACATGCCTGCTGAGTTTGCGGCGAAAGCGCAGGAGTTCATCAAGAACCTGCAAGCGAACCCTGCAAAAATTGCCAGCCGTAAAGCGTCTCAGAACACCATCGAAGCATTCGGCCACCTGCTGCCTGAATTCCTCGGCGGCTCCGCTGACCTCGCGCCTTCTAACCTGACTATCTGGTCTGGTTCTAAAGCAATCAATGAAGATCTGGCCGGTAACTACATCCATTACGGTGTACGTGAATTCGGTATGACCGCGATTGCCAACGGTATCGCGCTGCACGGTGGTTTCCTGCCGTACACCTCTACCTTCCTGATGTTTGTTGAATATGCCCGCAACGCGGTGCGTATGGCAGCATTAATGAAGCAACGCCAGGTGATGGTCTACACTCACGACTCAATCGGTCTGGGCGAAGATGGTCCAACTCACCAGCCTGTAGAGCAGCTTGCTGCCCTGCGCGTGACACCAAACATGAGCACATGGCGCCCATGTGACCAGGTTGAGTCTGCGGTGGCGTGGAAATACGCAGTAGAACGTCACGACGGCCCGACCGCGCTGATCTTCTCCCGTCAGAACCTGGCACAGCAGGATCGTACCGAACAGCAACTGGCAGATGTTGCACGTGGCGCATACGTTCTGAAAGATTGTGCAGGCACGCCTGAGCTGATTCTGATTGCAACCGGTTCAGAAGTTGAACTGGCAGTGGCTGCGTGGGATCAACTGACGGCTGAAGGCATCAAAGCGCGCGTGGTTTCCATGCCGTCTACTGATGCATTCGACAAACAAGATCCAGCTTACCGTGAAGCCGTGCTGCCGAAAGCGGTTGCTGCGCGTGTGGCTATCGAAGCCAGCATCGCTGACTACTGGTACAAATACGTTGGCCTGAACGGTGCAGTTGTGGGCATGACCACCTTCGGTGAGTCTGCTCCGGCTGAGCTTCTGTTTGAAGAGTTTGGTTTCACCGTTGCAAACGTAGTGAAACAAGCTAAAGCAGTTCTGTAAAACGTAATCCCCCTAAGGCCAGCAAACATTGATTGCTGGCCTTTTTTTTATCTGTTGTTGATAATGCAATTGAAAATTATTATCATTCACATTCGTAAATAAATGTGAATCTAAGTAAATGAATCGACATACTTTGTACGGATACCAGAAATCGGGCTTCATTGCTTTAACCGTCGCACTATTGATGAGCTCACTGAGCGCGAGCGCTAAACCACTCCCTGAAAAGGACTTTCTTACCGTTCCGGTGGGTAATGGCGTTTATGAGCTGGCATATGACGCCTCTCAAAACGTTCTGTTTGCTGCCTCTGCCCCTTCGTTTGATAAAGATAAAACGGATGGTCTGGTCTACAAGCTGAACCCAGACACGTTGAAGACAACGGGGAAAATCACCACTGAGCGACGCGTATTTGCCACACTGCTGGATGAAGAAAACCATATTCTGTATATCGGTAACACCCTTGAAGGGGCCGTCACGCTTATTGATACGCGCGCCGACAAAGAGATTAAAACGGTTCAACTGAGTGATATCAGCAATCCCAAAGAAATCGTTCACACCCGTGAAATGGCGCTCGATAAAAAACGCCAGCGCTTATATGTATCAGGCGTTACTCAGAAAGGTATTATTTGGGTTATCGACACGCAAAAACAGCAGCATATTGCGACCATTGAAAATATGGGTGAATATCCAACCGGGTTGACTGTCGATGAAGATAAAGGGCGAGTTTATGCTGTCAACGGCAGTGGGGAATTGATTACGCTTGATGCCAGCGATAATAAAATTATTTCGCGAGTTAAAGTTGAACCGCAGAAAAAACACTTCTTCTTAAATATCGCGCTGGATAATAAAAAAGAGCGTGCATTTATTACCGATCCTGATTTACCTGATGTTTTGGTGGTTTCACTAAAAGACAGCAAAATCATTGATCGTATTAAGGTGATTAACTCTCTGGCTGTGATGTACAACAATGGCCGCAACGAGGTGTATATCACTCACCGTAACGCGCAGCTGATTAGCGTTGTCGACGCTGATACTTATAAAGTGAAAGCCAGCATCGTGACATCGGCCTTGCCTAATAGCCTTGCTCTCTCAGCGGATGGCCACACTCTTTATGCCAGCGTGAAGCAGGGTGAAAAAGAGATAGGTAAAAAACCGGACTACATTATTAAAGTCGATCTCGAAAAAATCTAACTCACTTTTCATTAAAAGAACAATAAAGCCCTGTGGTGAAAATTCACAGGGCCGGCAGGCTTTTTTTCAATATCTTGGGTAATAAAAAATGGCAACGAATAAGCAGTTGGTGTTCGCAAGAAGAGTGGCAGGAATAATGGTGCTAGCAGGGGGCGCTATGCTTCCCGTGTTGGCCGAGGAAAATAACGCTTCTCTTAAAGAATCTGAAGATCAAATGGTCGTGACGGCATCGGGTTTTTCTCAACAGAAAAAAGATGCCCCGGCGACAATTTCTGTTATTGACAGAAAACAGCTCGATGAAAAACCAAACAGGAATGTCGCCGAAGCCATTCAGGATTTACCCGGCGTTAATGTGGGTTCGGGTTCAAGCGATATGGCAACCGGCAGTATTATGATGCGCGGTATGGACTCAGGCTATACCGCATTTATGGTTAATAGCGTGAAACAAAATACCGGTGAGTCACGGCCTTATGGGCAGGATATTGGTGCCGAGGTTAACTTCCTGCCGCCGATGGAAGCTATCGAACGAATTGAAGTCATTCGCGGGCCAATGTCATCGCTATATGGTTCCGATGCCATTGGCGGTGTGGTGAACGTTATCACCAAAAAACCTTACGGCGTACAAGACTGGACCGGGGCATTGGTGGCAAACACCTTCATTCAGGAAGACAGTGCATTCGGTAATACCAACCAAATGAATTTGTTCGCAATGGGGCCAATTGTGCCCGACGTGCTGGGTATTAGCGTCGCGGCCGACTGGCTAAATCGCCGTGACGACGAGCGCAATAATTACTTCAGCAAGAACGATCGTAAATCTATTGATATGACCGTTGGCCTTGCGGCAAACGAAACTAACCTTTTTGATCTGAATGTGGTGACGGGAAAACAGAAGAAAAACCGCGACGACGCGCCATGGATGTGGACGTTTGACAGGGATGCGGTGACGCTGAGCCACAGCGGTTGGTATGCCGAAGATACGATCGCGACCAATAACTATCTCAACTATGAGAAGGGTCGCTCTAAATACAACCTGGACGGCGATGCACCGCAGCACATTGAGACTGAAAACTACGTTGCGAATAGCCAGACCACTTTCTCGTTCGAGAATCATAAACTCACCGTTGGGGCTAACTTCACCCGCGAAGAGCTGAACGATCAATTTGCGGTTTCCAGTAAAGAAGCGCCTGGCGTTGAACCGGTGACCAAAATCAGCCGCGACGGTTGGGCATTGTTTGCTGAAGACGGCTGGCAGATTGGGGACTTTACGTTGACCACCTCTGCACGTATGGACCGCGACAACTATTTTGGCACACACATCACGCCAAAACTTTATGGCAACTGGGCCATTACGGACGCCTGGGCTCTGAAAGGTGGCGTATCTTCAGGTTATAAAAAACCTGAGTTGCGTGAAACCTCAGCCGACTTCGTGACGCCACGGGGCTCATTACCACCGTACCCTTATTTGACCGTGGGTAACGATGACCTGAAACCAGAGAAAAGCGTCAACTCCGAACTGGGCTTGTACTGGGCTGGAGAAAAACTGGCGTTAGACGGCACGGTTTTCTACACCCAATTTAAAGATAAAATCTCGGAAGAGACTATTTGCGAAACGACGGCGACTAACCAGTGCCAGATGAACGGCTATAAAGCTGATTCCATCAGCAAATACTTTAACGTCGGCAAAGCTGATGTTTACGGTGTGGAGCTGAATGCGGACTGGCAAGTGACGGAAACCGTGAAGGCCAACGCAAACTACACTTATAACCATAGTGAGCAGAAAACAGGTGTGAATAAGGGTTATGCGCTCAATGACTTCCCACGCCATATGGCGAACTTGTCACTGACCTGGTCGGCGACACAAGCGTTAGATCTGTGGAGCAAAACAAATTACCGCAGTAGCAATCGCGATACCGGCGACCATATTGATTATGACGCCTGGACGATGGTTGACCTCGGTGCGCGTTACCAGTTGAACAAAAATACTCAGCTTATGGCTGGGGTGTACAACGTGTTTGATGCCGACCCACAACGTGTCAGCCCATGGGGTGATTACGGGCTGGTCGAGGGGCGTCGTTATAATCTGGGGGCCCGAATCGAATTTTGATTGAAAGCCTGTCAGGATAAACGCTGCCAGCTGGCAGCGTTTACTCTCCATCGTTGAAATCCAGTTTTACTACGGAGCCTGTAATTCTGGGTAGTCGCGTGTTTACGCTGTCTACTATTCGTTCTTAGCCCATAATTCGTTGCAGTTATTCCATCGAAAATGTGACCTGCGTCAGAAGATTAGTTGCCTGTCCTGGGGTAACGTTCCATTTATTCCCTGTTTCGCTTACCATAGCTGAAGCGTTTCAGTCGACTAAATGTTCGACAATTAAGCAAACAAATGCAGTTTCAATAGTGCGAGGATTCCCCTCAGACGATTGCTGGATTACTCTGTCAGCCACTTAGTCTCAGGGATTCTGGCAGGAGAGATATGACCGTACGCATAGCAATTAATGGCTTCGGTCGCATTGGGCGCAACGTGGTACGTGCTTTGTACGAATCCGGTCGCCGTGCGGAAATTACCGTCGTAGCAATCAATGAACTGGCTGATGCTGCGGGTATGGCGCATCTGTTGAAGTATGACACCAGCCATGGCCGCTTCGCCTGGGACGTCCGTCAGGAGCGCGACCAGTTATGGGTAGGCGACGACGCCATCCGTATTTTGCACGAACCGGAAATTGCTAATTTGCCTTGGCGTGAACTGGGCGTTGATGTGGTGCTCGATTGTACCGGTGTGTTTGGCTCCCGTGCAGACGGTGAAGCTCATCTGGCCGCCGGTGCCAAAAAAGTCCTCTTCTCTCATCCAGGCGGTAACGACCTCGACGCCACCGTTGTTTACGGTGTGAATCATGAAAGTGTGGTTGCTGAGCATCGCATTGTTTCCAATGCTTCTTGCACCACAAACTGCATCATTCCAATTATCAAACTGCTTGATGATGCTTACGGTATTGAGTGGGGCACAGTGACTACCATTCATTCTGCCATGCATGATCAACAGGTTATTGACGCCTATCATCCAGACTTGCGCCGCACCCGTGCTGCCAGCCAGTCTATTATTCCTGTTGATACGCGTCTTGCTGCTGGAATCGCACGTATTTTCCCGAAATTTAACGATCGTTTTGAAGCGATCGCGGTGCGAGTTCCGACCATCAACGTCACGGCAATAGATTTAAGCGTGACGGTGAAAAATGCAGTTAAAGCCAATGAAGTCAACAAGTTGCTGCAAAAAGCAGCACGAGATTCATTTCATGGTATAGTTGACTATACGGAATTACCATTGGTCTCGACTGATTTTAACCACGATCCGCACAGTGCCATTGTTGACGGCACACAAACCCGGGTCAGTGGGCAACATCTGATTAAAACTCTAGTCTGGTGTGATAATGAATGGGGCTTTGCTAACCGAATGCTCGACACGACGTTAGTCATGGCCGCAAGTGGTTTCAGGTAGAGCGCATATGCGTTCGCAAAACTTTAAGAATCAACGAGAGGATTCACCATGTCTGTAATTAAGATGACCGATCTGGATCTGGCTGGTAAGCGCGTTCTGATCCGTGCAGATTTGAACGTACCAGTTAAAGAAGGGAAAGTGACATCTGACGCACGTATCCGTGCATCACTGCCAACTATCGAACTGGCCCTGAAGCAAGGCGCTAAAGTGATGGTAACTTCTCACCTGGGTCGTCCGACTGAAGGCGAGTACAACGAAGAATTCTCTCTGCTGCCGGTTGTTAACTACCTGAAAGACAAATTGTCTTCCCCGGTTCGTTTGGCTAAAGATTACCTCGACGGCGTTGAAATTGCTGAAGGTGAACTGGTTGTTCTGGAAAACGTTCGCTTCAACAAAGGCGAAAAGAAAGACGACGAAACTCTGTCTAAGAAATACGCTGCTCTGTGTGACGTATTCGTAATGGACGCTTTCGGTACTGCGCACCGTGCACAGGCTTCTACTCACGGCGTTGGTAAATTTGCTGACATCGCTTGTGCAGGTCCGCTGTTGGCTGAAGAGCTGAGCGCACTGGGTAAAGCACTGAAAGAACCAGCTCGTCCAATGGTTGCAATCGTTGGCGGTTCTAAAGTTTCTACCAAACTGACTGTTCTTGATTCCCTGTCCAAAATCGCTGACCAGCTGATTGTTGGCGGTGGCATCGCGAACACCTTCGTTGCTGCTCAAGGCCACAACGTAGGTAAATCTCTGTACGAAGCAGACCTGGTTGACGAAGCTAAACGCCTGCTGACTATCTGTGATATCCCAGTTCCTGCTGACGTTCGCGTTGCAACTGAGTTCTCTGAGACTGCTACTGCAACTCTGAAATCTGTAAACGACGTGAAATCTGACGAGCAGATCCTGGATATCGGTGATGCATCTGCGCAGCAACTGGCTGAAATCCTGAAGAATGCAAAAACCATTCTGTGGAACGGCCCGGTTGGCGTGTTCGAATTCCCGAACTTCCGTAAAGGTACTGAAATCGTTGCTAATGCAATTGCAGACAGCGAAGCATTCTCTATCGCAGGCGGCGGTGACACTCTGGCAGCAATCGACCTGTTCGGTATTGCTGACAAGATCTCCTACATCTCCACTGGTGGCGGCGCATTCCTCGAATTCGTGGAAGGCAAAGTACTGCCAGCAGTAGCGATGCTCGAAGAGCGCGCTAAGAAGTAATGATTACGGGCAGGTTTTCCTGCCCGTTTGTTTTTGCCGCCGCTCAGTCTTAGGTGGCACAAACGTTTTTTCTAACGGCCGACGATACAGGACAACCAAACATGTCTAAGATTTTTGATTTCGTAAAACCAGGTGTGATCACTGGTGATGACGTACAGAAAGTTTTCCAGGTAGCAAAAGAGAACAACTTTGCTCTGCCAGCAGTTAACTGCGTAGGCACCGACTCTATCAACGCCGTATTGGAAACTGCTGCGAAAGTTAAAGCTCCAGTTATCGTTCAGTTCTCTAACGGTGGCGCTGCATTCATCGCTGGTAAAGGCGTGAAAACTGACGTTCCTCAGGGCGCTGCAATCTTGGGTGCTATCTCTGGCGCACATCACGTACACCAGATGGCTGAACATTACGGCGTGCCAGTAATCCTGCACACTGACCACTGCGCTAAGAAATTGCTGCCGTGGATCGATGGCCTGTTAGACGCGGGTGAAAAACACTTCGCAGCAACTGGCAAACCACTGTTCTCTTCTCACATGATCGACCTGTCTGAAGAGTCTCTGGAAGAAAACATCGCGATCAGCTCTAAATACCTGGAGCGTATGTCCAAAATGGGCATGACTCTGGAAATTGAACTGGGTTGCACCGGCGGCGAAGAAGATGGCGTAGATAACAGCCATATGGACGCTTCTGCTCTGTACACTCAGCCAGAAGACGTTGATTACGCTTATACCGAACTGAGCAAAATCAGCCCACGTTTCACCATCGCTGCTTCTTTCGGTAACGTGCACGGTGTTTACAAGCCAGGTAACGTGGTTCTGACCCCGACTATCCTGCGTGATTCTCAGGACTATGTTTCTAAGAAACACAACCTGCCGCACAACTCTCTGAACTTCGTATTCCACGGTGGTTCCGGTTCTACAGCTCAAGAAATCAAAGATTCCGTGAGTTACGGTGTTATCAAAATGAACATCGATACCGATACTCAGTGGGCAACTTGGGAAGGTATCCTGAGCTACTACAAAGCTAACGAAGCTTACCTGCAGGGCCAGTTGGGCAACCCTAAAGGCGAAGATCAGCCGAACAAGAAATACTACGATCCACGCGTATGGCTGCGTTCTGCACAGACTTCAATGATCACCCGTCTGGAGCAGGCTTTCAAAGAACTGAACGCAGTAGACGTTCTGTAATCTTCGTAGCTTAATTGCTGTATCGAAAAGCCCGCCTTGTGCGGGTTTTTTTATGTGCAGTAATGAGAACGCAATCGTTTATATCTCAAAATTTAAAAATAAAATATCCTGTTAAACTCACTGTTTATTATCCAATAATTCCTTTATTTAACTTCATTAAATGATCAAATATACATCGGTGGATGTATTAATTAATTTTTAAAAATAACAAAATTAGTTTACATTGCACCTTCAGCCCTAAGATAAATCTTCTCTTGCTATTATAAAATGCAGTATGAACAGCTGCTTATTTAAACTTATATGATTAAATTATCTCCATAACTTAATTTTATTAGGGGGCTTAAGGTTGATGCGCATCATATTAAAGGCTGATTGTTTTTATATATGTATTTGTTTTTAAAGCATTTATTTAAGTTGATTGCTTTGCATGCAATTAACTCTCAAGTATTTGTGAGTCAAGCCACATAACATCCTGTGTGCAATTCGTTATGATCTTCTGCATGGAAAGTTAATTGAGCGCAGAACTTCATGGACAATAATTCTTTACCAAAGACACAACACCTGATGGTATTCCAGGAAGTTGTCAGGAGTGGTTCATTTGGTTCTGCGGCAAAACAGCTTGGTCTTTCCCAACCAGCAGTCAGTAAAGTTATTAGTGAGATGGAAGCTTATTTTGGCTTAGAGCTCATCATCAGAAAAAACACCGGCGTAAAATTAACCGAAGCAGGCAAAGTGCTACTGACATACTCAGAATCCATCACGCGCGAACTGAGAAATATGTGCAGCGAAATGAGCCGTATGATTGGCAATACTGTCTGTGATGTATCACTTGGTTATCCTTCCCTGATCGGTTTTACTTTTTTGCCGGGCATGATGAAAGAGTTTAAAGGGCTCTTTCCACAATCTCAGGTATCAATGTTCGAAGCCCAGCTTTCCTCATTCTTACCTGCAATCCGTGATGGTCGTTTGGATTTTGCAATCGGTACTCTGAGTGATGAAATGCTACTGCAAGATCTCCATATTGAGCCTCTGTTTGAGTCAGAATTTATTCTGGTCGCGAACCGAACACGGGTAGTCAAAGGAACGACTACGCTAAGTGCTCTAAGCCATGAACAATGGGTCTTGCCGCAAACGGAAATGGGATATTACAGCGAACTCCTTACTACGCTGCAAAAGAATAATATTAAAAGCGAAAATATCGTTAAAACTGATTCGGTAGTGACTATTTATAATTTAGTGTTGAATGCCGACTTCCTGACGGTAATCCCTCGAGATATGATTGCCCCATTTGGTTCTAACCAATTTATAAAAATTCCTGTTGAAGATAAATTACCTATAGCTCGCTACGCTGCGGTGTGGTCTAAAAATTACCGAATTAATCATTCTGCAGCCACATTAGTTGAGCTTGCCAAAAAACATTCATTGCGTAGCCAGTTTCAATTTAGCCAATTAACTGAAGTTGCTTAGCCTAATTCAGTAATTGATAAATATATAACTCATTCAAGGTGATTGATTTAATAAGCAGTCACCTCCTGTATTGTTTTAGCTTTTTAATGTTGAGGTCAACATGCATATCGACTATGAACTTCCTGTTACTATTATTGATGTCCTTGAAGCGAAGAAAAGACTCGCTGGATATATATATAAAACAGGAATGCCCCGTTCTAATTATCTCAGCGAATGCTGCAAGGGCGAGATATTTTTGAAATTTGAAAATATGCAGCGTACAGGTTCATTTAAAATACGTGGTGCTTTTAATAAGCTTAGCTCCTTAACAGAAGAAGAAAGAAAAAAGGGGTAGTGGCTTGTTCTGCTGGCAACCACGCGCAAGGGGTTTCGCTTTCTTGCGCTATTCTGGGAATCAATGGCAAGGTGGTGATGCCTAACGGTGCACCGAAATCTAAAGTGGCAGCAACTACCGATTACTCAGCACAGGTAGTGATGCACGGCGATAACTTCAACGACACCATCGCTAAGGTTAGCGAAATTGTTGAGATGGAAGGGCGTATCTTCATACCGCCGTATGATGATGAACATGTTATTGCCGGGCAAGGCACCATCGGCCTCGAGATTCTTGAAGATTTATATGATGTAGATAACGTTATTGTGCCGATTGGCGGTGGTGGCTTAATCGCGGGCATTGCGTTGGCGATTAAATCAATCAACCCGACAATTAATATTATCGGTGTCCAGGCTGAAAATGTGCATGGTATGGCTGCATCATTTTATAAAGGTGAACTGATGGCACACCGTACTTCAGGTACATTAGCCGATGGTTGCGATGTTTCCCGTCCGGGCAGAATAACCTATGAAATCGTGAAGAAATTAGTTACCGATATTGTATTAGTCAGTGAAGATGAAATTCGCAACAGTATGGTGGCGCTAATCCAACGTAATAAAGTTGTGACTGAAGGCGCTGGCGCACTGGCCACTGCGGCTTTATTAAGTGGAAAATTGGATCACTATATTAAAGGCCGTAAAACAGTAAGCATTATCTCTGGCGGAAACATCGATCTTTCGCGTGTTTCGCAAATCACAGGATCAGCAGATATTTGATATAACCAACTAATTCGGGTTGCACTCAGGATAATAAATGTGTAACCCGGAATATAACGGATATTGAATTATTAAAGGAACTCTATTATGAGTAATACTGATGCAACCCTTATTGGCCAAAAAGCTGTATCGCAATGGCGAAAATCTGACACCACCTGGACATTAGGCTTATTTGGCACCGCTATCGGCGCCGGGGTTTTATTTTTCCCTATTCGTGCAGGTTACGGCGGCTTAATTCCAATATTGATTATGTTGTTTCTGGCTTATCCCATTGCATTTTACTGCCACCGCGCACTAGCACGCCTGTGTCTTTCCGGGAGCAACCCTTCTGGAAATATTACCGAAACGGTAGAAGAGCATTTTGGTAAGACAGGTGGTGTGGTCATTACCTTCCTGTACTTCTTCGCCATTTGCCCGTTGCTGTGGATTTACGGCGTTACGATTACCAACACCTTTATGACTTTCTGGGAAAACCAGCTGCAACTCATGCCCCTAAACCGCGGTGTGGTGGCTCTGTTCCTGCTGCTGCTGATGGCTTTTGTTATCTATTTTGGCAAAGACCTGATGGTCAAAGTCATGAGCTATCTGGTTTTCCCGTTTATTGCCTGCCTGATCTTGATTTCTGTCTCGCTGATCCCTTACTGGAACTCTGCGGTTATCGACCAGGTGAGTCTCAGCGATATTTCGTTTACCGGCAGTGACGGTATTCTTGTGACCGTATGGCTCGGTATTTCCATCATGGTCTTCTCCTTTAACTTCTCGCCGATTGTCTCTTCGTTTGTGGTTTCCAAACGCGAAGAGTATGAGAAGGACTTCGGCAGGCAGTACACCGAAGACAAATGCTCGAAAATTATCTCCCGTGCCAGCATGTTGATGGTGGCTGTTGTGATGTTCTTCGCCTTCAGCTGCCTGTTCACGCTTTCACCGCAAAATATGGCCGAGGCTAAAGCGCAAAACATTCCGGTGCTTTCTTATCTGGCTAACCACTTCTCATCAATGGCGGGTACAAAATCGACCTTCGCCACTACGCTTGAGTATGGCGCGTCGATTATTGCCCTGGTCGCTATCTTCAAATCCTTCTTCGGCCACTATCTTGGCACACTTGAAGGACTTAACGGTCTGGTCCTCAAGTTTGGGTATAAGGGTGATAAAACCAAAGTATCCGGTGGCAAACTCAACCTTATCAGCATGGTCTTTATCATGGGGTCGACCTGGGTTGTGGCTTACGCCAACCCGAACATCCTCGATTTGATTGAAGCTATGGGTGCGCCGATTATCGCCTCTCTGCTTTGCCTGCTGCCAATGTATGCCATTCGCAAAACCCCTGCGCTGGCGAAATATAAAGGCAGGACCGAAAACATTTTTGTCACAGTAATTGGTTTGCTGACCATTCTTAATATTGTCTTCAAGCTTATCTAATGACTTACTCAGGATGAGTGGAATTTAAAAATGAATGAATACCCGGTAGTGCTGACGATTAACTGTGGTTCTTCTTCGGTAAAGTTTTCAGTATTAGATGCAGAAACTTTCGATGTGCTTTTATCTGGAATTTGCGAAGGTATTAATACCGAGAGTGCATTTTTAACGGTCAATGATGGAGAGCCAGTTATTCTGGCTCACCAAAATTATGAAGAGGCACTCGCGGCAATATCTGCTGAACTTGAGAAACGTCATTTAATTGATAGTGTGGCCTTTGTTGGCCACCGTATTGCTCATGGTGGTTCTTTATTTAGCGAGTCGGTATTAATTACTGATGATGTCATAGAAAAAATTCGCCAGATTTCACCTTTGGCTCCGCTGCACAATTATGCCAATTTACACGGCGTGGAATCTGCACGCCTTCGTTTCCCTGGCGTTCCTCAAGTCGCGGTATTCGATACCAGCTTCCATCAGACCCTAAAGCCCGAAGCTTATTTGTACGGTCTGCCATATCGTTACTTTGAAGAGTATGGTGTGCGCCGCTATGGATTCCATGGCACTTCGCATCGTTACGTGGCGCAGCAGGCATGTGATTTATTAGGCCTGAACGTAGAGAATTCGGGGTTAGTGATTGCTCACTTAGGTAATGGTGCTTCGGTGTGCGCGGTGCAAAATGGCGAAAGCATCGATACTTCAATGGGTATGACGCCACTCGAAGGCCTGATTATGGGTACGCGCTGCGGTGATGTGGATTTCGGGGCGATGGCCTGGCTTGCAAGGCAGACCGGACAATCCATGGATGACCTTGAGCAGGTAGTCAATAAAGAGTCAGGGCT
The DNA here is from genome assembly GCF_979253565.1 of Buttiauxella sp. AC038. Taxonomy (NCBI): domain Bacteria; kingdom Pseudomonadati; phylum Pseudomonadota; class Gammaproteobacteria; order Enterobacterales; family Enterobacteriaceae; genus Buttiauxella; species Buttiauxella sp. AC038. Next base: position 794,778 of record NZ_CEEDCQ010000001.1, read on the forward strand.
ACTGGGGCTTTCGGGTTTATCGTCAGATTTACGTACCCTGGAAAATGCCTGGCACAACGGTGATGAGCGGGCACAACGGGCGATAAAAGCATTTGTCCATCGTATTGCCCGAACGATTGGCGCGCACACAGCTGCATTAAATCGCCTGGACGGCATTATTTTTACCGGTGGTATTGGTGAAAATTCAATACTTATTCGCCGTCTGGTTTCTGAGCGTTTACGGGTATTTGGTGTTGAACTGGATATTGATAAGAATAACCAACCTAACCGCTCAGGTGAGCGAATTATTTCCTGCAAACAGTCTCCCGTTATTTTAGCGGTTATTCCTACCAATGAAGAAAAGATGATTGCACTTGATGCTTTGCATTTAGGTAGAGAATGCTATCTCGCCGAATACGCCTGATATACCCCCGCAACTCGAAATTCAAAGGGTATATATAAATAATATGCTTTAAAGGAATGAAGTAATGAAAGTAGATGTTGATATTACCAACGATAATTATTCCCATGCCTGGCAGCAATTCTCGGGCGTAGAATGGAAAGCGACAATTAATGTTCGGGATTTTATCCAGCATAACTATACCCCGTATGAAGGTGATGAATCATTCTTAGCAGGCGCAACTCCAGCGACCACTGCGTTGTGGGAAAAGGTCATGGACGGCATTCGTATTGAGAATGCCACCCACGCGCCAGTCGATTTCGACACTAATATTGCCACCACGATTACCGCGCATGCACCGGGTTATATCGTCAAAGAGCATGAAAAAATTGTCGGTTTGCAAACCGATAAACCGCTAAAGCGCGCCTTACACCCTTATGGTGGCGTGAATATGATCAAAAGCTCTTTTGAAGCTTATGGTCGTGAAATGGACCCAGATTTTGAATATCAGTTCACCTCGCTGCGTAAGACGCATAACCAGGGCGTATTTGATGTTTACTCACCGGATATTTTGCGCTGCCGTAAATCAGGTGTGTTGACTGGCTTGCCAGATGGCTACGGGCGTGGCCGCATTATTGGCGACTACCGCCGTGTTGCGCTTTACGGGATTGCATACCTGGTGCGCGAGCGTGAATTGCAGTTTGCCGATCTGCAAAACCAGCTTGAGCGTGGTGAAAATCTTGAAGCGGTAATTCGCTTGCGCGAAGAGTTGTCTGAACATCGCCGTGCACTGCTGCAAATTCAGGAGATGGCGGCAAAATACGGTTTTGATATTTCGCGCCCGGCAAGCAATGCACAAGAAGCGCTGCAATGGCTCTATTTTGCCTACCTGGCTGCGGTGAAATCTCAGAATGGCGGGGCGATGTCACTGGGCCGCACCACCACGTTTATCGACATTTATATCGAGCGCGATATAAAAGCTGGGCTGCTGACAGAGCAGCAAGCACAAGAGCTGGTCGATCACTTCATTATGAAAATCCGCATGGTGCGTTTCCTGCGTACACCGGAATTTGACACGCTATTCTCCGGCGATCCTATTTGGGCGACCGAAGTCATCGGTGGAATGGGGCTTGATGGTCGCACGCTGGTCACCAAAAATGCCTACCGTTACCTGAACACGCTGTACACCATGGGGCCTGCACCGGAGCCGAACCTGACGATTCTCTGGTCGGAAGCATTGCCGAAACCTTTCAAAGTTTATGCGGCGAAAGTTTCCATCGAAACGTCATCTCTGCAATACGAAAATGATGACCTGATGCGCTGTGATTTCGACAGCGATGACTATGCGATTGCGTGCTGCGTCAGTCCGATGGTGATTGGCAAGCAGATGCAGTTCTTTGGTGCACGAGCCAACCTCGCTAAAACGCTGCTGTATTGCATCAACGGTGGCATGGACGAAAAACTCAAAATCCAGGTCGGCCCGAAAATGCCAATGCTGCTCGATGAGGTATTGGATTACGACAAGGTAATGGGCAGCCTCGACCACTTTATGGACTGGCTGGCAATGCAATACATCACCGCGCTCAATCTTATTCACTACATGCACGACAAATACAGCTACGAAGCCTCGTTAATGGCTCTGCATGACCGGGATGTCTATCGCACCATGGCATGCGGTATTGCCGGGTTGTCGGTGGCAGTGGATTCGCTTTCTGCGATTAAGTACGCCACGGTGAAACCGGTGCGCGACCAAAACGGGCTGGCGGTTGATTTCGTCATTGAAGGTGACTACCCGCAATACGGTAATAATGATGATCGTGTTGATGCCATTGCCTGCGATCTGGTTGAGCGCTTTATGAAGAAGATCCAGGCGCTGCCAACTTATCGCAATGCGGTGCCAACTCAGTCGATCCTGACGATCACCTCAAACGTGGTGTATGGGCAAAAAACCGGTAACACGCCAGATGGTCGCCGTGCCGGTATGCCATTTGCACCAGGGGCGAACCCAATGCACGGGAGGGATCGGAAAGGTGCAGTGGCTTCATTAACGTCGGTCGCTAAACTGCCGTTCAGTTACGCTAAAGATGGTATCTCTTATACCTTCTCGATTGTTCCTGCGGCATTAGGGCGTGATGACGCCGTGCGCCAGTTAAACCTGGTGGGATTGCTGGATGGTTATTTCCATCACGATGTGCGAACTGAAGGCGGGCAGCATCTGAATGTAAACGTCATGAACAGGGAAATGCTACTTGATGCCGTTGAACACCCGGAAAACTACCCGACGCTGACCATCCGCGTTTCCGGCTATGCGGTGCGTTTTAATGCTCTGACGCGTGAACAGCAGCAAGATGTCATTTCGCGCACCTTTACCCACTCGATCTAATGCCTTTGAGCATTAATTCGCTTCCCTGAAACCCGCCGCGCGCGGGTTTTTTTCGGCCAAATTTGTGAGCAACTTGGCATATTCGGTTGTTTTGTTTACCCTTTAAAGTCTCTGTTGTGCTTTTCAGGCGCAAATTTCAGTAAAGACAAGGAACCGTGAATGGAAGATCTCAACGTAGTAGACAGTATTAATAATGCTGGAGGCTGGCTGGTGCGCAACCAGGCGTTACTGCTGAGCTATGCGGTCAACATTGTGGCGGCGATTGCGATAATCATCGTCGGGATGATCGTGGCTCGCGTGGTTTCCAATACGATTAACCGTGTGATGTTGGCGCGTGGTATTGATGCGACGGTAGCTGATTTCCTTTCCGCTCTGGTGCGTTACGGCATCATCGCATTTACGTTAATTGCCGCGCTGGGGCGTGTTGGCGTTCAGACTGCGTCCGTTATCGCAGTCCTCGGTGCCGCAGGTTTAGCCATTGGTCTGGCGTTGCAAGGTTCGCTTTCTAACCTGGCGGCAGGCGTGTTGCTGGTGACCTTCCGCCCATTCCGCGCGGGTGAATATGTTGATCTTGGCGGTATTGCGGGCTCCGTGCTGAACGTGCAGATTTTCTCCACCACTTTGCGCACTGTGGACGGGAAAATCGTTGTGGTGCCTAACGGTAAAATCATCGCCGGCAATATTATTAACTTCTCCCGCGAACCGGTGCGCCGCAACGAATTTATCATCAGCGTGGCGTACGATTCGGATATCGACAAGGTTAAGCAAATCCTGACAGATATCATCAACAGCGATGAGCGCGTGCTGAAAGACCGCGACATCACCGTGCGCCTCAATGAGCTTGGGCCGTCAGCCATTAACTTTGTGGTGCGTGCCTGGAGCAACAGCGGCGACCTCCAAAACGTCTATTGGGATGTGCTGGAACGCGTTAAGCGTGAGTTTGATGCGCAGGGAATCAGCTTCCCTTATCCGCAAATGGATGTGAATTTCAAACGAGTGAAAGAAGCTGCGTAAGCGTGATTTTCTGGGGCCAGTTTCGGCTGGCCTATTCTCCATTAGCAATACTTATAAACCATTAAAATTATCCATTTCCTCTAATAATTATTCCCAATTAAACTCCTCTTTAATTGCTAAACATTAAAGAGTGAATCATCGTGTTATCTTACTTTTTTCAAGGCCTTACATTAGGCGCTGCGTTAATCTTGCCGCTCGGCCCACAAAATGCGTTTGTGATGAACCAGGGTATTCGCCGCCAGTATCATCTGATGATCGCCTCGCTTTGCGCCTTAAGCGATGTGCTGCTGATTTGCGGTGGGGTTTTTGGAGGTAGTGCGCTGCTGATGCAGTCACCATGGCTGCTGGCGATCGTGACGTGGGGCGGTGTGGCATTCCTCTTGTGGTATGGCTGGGGCGCATTGCGTACCGCGATGAGTAGCAGCGTAGAACTGGCTTCAGCAGAAGTGATGAAGCAGGGGCGCTGGAAAATTATCGCCACCGTGCTGGCGGTAACCTGGCTTAATCCGCATGTTTATCTGGATACTTTTGTTGTACTGGGGAGTCTCGGTGGGCAACTGGCTGATGAACCGAAGCGCTGGTTTGCATTAGGTACCGTGAGTGCGTCTATCCTATGGTTTTATGGTCTGGCTCTTCTCGCAGCCTGGCTTGCGCCACGTCTGCGCACCGCGAAAGCTCAGCGGATTATCAATGGCGTAGTGGGCGTGGTGATGTGGGTTATCGCGTTGCAACTTGCGTCAGATGGGGTTCGCCATATCGCTTCCCTGATAGGGTAATTAGCCATCACCCGTCATACTTCAAGTTGCATGTGCGTTGGCTTTCCTCGCTCACCCCAGTCACTTACTTGAGTAAGCTCCTGGGGATTCACTGCGTCGCCGCCTGCCTGCAACTCGAATTATTTTGGGTGTAAATCCGATAGACAAGTTACCATTCCAGGCTAAGCTTGCTGCCAGACGTCCGTGTATTTTGCGGGTGTAATGACAGTGGAATGTAGCATGGAGGAATTACAGTGAAGTTTAAAACCCTGGCATTAGCCGCTTTAGTGGGATTAGGTTCGGTTCCGGCGTTGGCCGACGAGTTGCCAAATGGCCCACATGTTGTGACATCCGGCACCGCTAGCGTGGATGCTGTTCCTGACATTGCTAAGCTCGCAATCGAAGTCAATGTATCAGCCAAAGATGCTGCATCAGCTAAAAAACAAGCTGACGATCGTGTTGCACAATACCTGACATTCTTGCAGCAAAGTGGCATCGAGAAGAAAGACATCAATGCTGCCAATCTTCGTACTCAACCAGAATATGAATATCTGAAGGATGGTAAAACGCAGCTTAAAGGCTACATTGCCGTGCGTCAGGTGGATGTCACGCTGCGTAAACTCGACAAAATGAACGAGTTGCTTGATGGCGCATTAAAAGCAGGTCTTAACGAAATTCGTTCTGTTTCTCTGGGTGTTGCGAACCCGGAATCATACAAAGACAAAGCGCGTAAAGCCGCTATCGACGATGCCGTTCGCCAGGCTAAACTGCTGGCCGAAGGCTTTAGCAGCAAGTTGGGCCCAGTTTATAGCGTGCGTTACCATGTCTCTAACTACCAACCAGCGCCGATGGTGCGGATGATGAAAGCTGACGCGGCTGCGCCGGTTTCAGCCCAGGATACCTACGACCAGCAAACTATTCAGTTTGATGACCAGGTTGATGTGGTGTTTGAGCTGGAACGCGCTAAGAGCGAGCAGTCTGCACAATAAATGGTGAATGGCGCTTGCGCTTATCCACCCTGTAAAACTGCAAAAATGTAGGTCGGATAAGCGTTATCGTCATCCGACAAAACAAGAAGGCCGCTAAATATTAGCGGCCTTCTTCTATTCTGCGTCCTGTCGTAGAACTTTATGCCCGTATTCCAGCAGTGCGTCGGTAACGTTGCGCATCATGCGGCTTTCCGGTGCAAAACGGTGCCAGTACAGCATACGGCGTTGCATCAGGCCTGGCGTCAGGTCAATCAGCTCACCGCTATTAATCTCTCTTTCGATTTGCAGATGCGGAATCATGCAGCATGTGGTGCCCTGGCGAGCCAGTTGCACAAAGGCTTCTGACGAGTTAACGATATGGCACGGTACGCTGCCCGGTGACAAATCGAAGTTTTGCTGCAAGAACGCCTGGTGCATATCGTCGAGATGGTCAAACGCGACAGCAGGGGCTTTTAGCAGGGCAGAACGCGTGACGCCGTTCGGGAAATAGCGCGCGGCAAAATCTTTTGAACCGACAAACAAATAATCCAACGCACCCAGTCTGTCGACCAGGCAGCTTGGCAGCGGCTGTGGCTGAATGGACACCGCACCGACTACTTCACCACGACGCAGGCGTTCTTGTGTTCGGGTTTCATCTTCCACCTGAAGATTCAGGCGGATAGGGGAGTCGGCAAGCACAGGCGCGAGCGCTGGCAGCAGCCAGGTAGCCAGACTGTCGGCGTTGACCGCAAGAGACAGAAGGAGTGGTGTGGAACCAGTTTGCTCATCGCCCAACCACTCTTCTTCAAGCAATTCCACCTGGCGCAATAACGCCAATAGCTTTTGTCCTTGTTCGGTTGGACGAGGAGGCACGGTGCGCACTAACAATGGCTGGCCGAACATATTTTCCAGTTGCTTGATACGTTGTGAAACGGCTGATTGAGTGATGCAGAGCTTTTGTGCCGCACGCTCAAAACCACGTTCACGAATAACTGCATCCAGCGCCTGTAGTGTTCTATAGTCCGGGCGTTTCATTGTTGTTAGCTGACTCCTGTTTTTGTTATCCCAGCACTATGACATAAATTTGCACTCGATCCAGACCAAAACCACAAAGATCGGATGAGTTCAGCCATTCACGGGGACAATCTCATGGCTCTTGCACTATAATGCGCGTCAGTTTTCATAGCACACAGGCAAAAAACCATGACGCAGGATGAACTGAAAAAAGCAGTCGGCTGGGCAGCATTACAATACGTGCAACCAGGCACGATCGTTGGTGTGGGTACCGGCTCAACGGCCGCACACTTTATTGATGCTCTCGGGACTATCAAACATCAGATTGATGGTGCTGTTTCAAGCTCCGACGCTTCCACCGCCAAACTGAAAAGCCTTGGTATAACTGTTTTTGATCTTAACGAAGTTGACTCACTGGGCATCTACGTTGATGGCGCAGATGAGATCAACGGCCAGATGCAAATGATCAAAGGCGGTGGCGCCGCTCTGACCCGTGAAAAAATCATCGCGTCTGTGGCGGAAAAGTTTATCTGTATCGCTGATGCGTCTAAGCAGGTGGGTATACTCGGTAATTTCCCGCTGCCAGTTGAAGTGATTCCAATGGCGCGTAGTTGTGTGGCTCGCCAACTGGTCAAACTGGGCGGCCGCCCTGAATACCGCCAGGGTGTGGTGACCGATAACGGCAACATCATTCTTGATGTTTATGGCCTGAGCATTGCCGAGCCAATCGCACTGGAAAATGCGATTAACGGCATCCCTGGTGTCGTGACGGTTGGCCTGTTTGCTAACCGTGGTGCGGATGTGGCGTTGATTGGTACTGCCGATGGCGTGAAAACCATTGTGAAATGATATGACCGGGGCGCAGTAGCGCCCCTTAAAATGAATAAAAAATGACAAAATAATCTAACGCTAAATTTGGTGACATATGTCACATTATTAACAACTGTCTACTTTTCATTCCTGGTTATCTTCCCTGATTAGCATTTTCTGCTGCCCTATACGCCTTATTCCTTTTCTGACGAGATGCCTGCGCAATCGTTTATATTGCCCCGCCCGTAATTTTTGATATTTTGGCAGAAGGGTGTCTTATCACACAGCACAACATCAGTTCTAAAAATAGGGTCGGGAAATGGCAAAAGTATCACTGGATAAAGACAAGATTAAATTCCTGCTGGTGGAAGGCGTACACCAGAAAGCCGTGGATAACCTTCGCGCAGCAGGCTATACCAACATCGAATACCATAAAGGCGCGCTGGACAGCGAAGCCCTGAAAGAGTCGATCCGTGATGCGCATTTCATTGGTCTGCGTTCCCGCACTAACTTAACTGAAGATGTTCTGGCTGCTGCTGAAAAGCTGGTGGCGGTGGGTTGTTTCTGCATCGGTACTAACCAGGTTGACCTGAATGCTGCGGCTAAACGCGGCGTGCCAGTGTTTAATGCTCCGTTCTCCAACACGCGTTCTGTTGCTGAACTGGTTATTGGCCAACTGTTGCTGCTGATTCGTGGTGTGCCAGAAGCTAATGCTAAAGCACATCGTGGTGTGTGGAATAAAGTGGCTGTGGGTTCTTATGAAGCGCGCGGCAAGAAACTCGGTATCATTGGTTACGGCCATATCGGGACTCAGTTGGGTATTTTGGCTGAAGCGCTTGGCATGAACGTCTTCTTCTACGATATCGAAAACAAACTGCCGTTAGGCAATGCCACTCAGGTGCAGCACTTGTCTGATTTGCTCAATATGAGCGACGTAGTCAGCCTGCATGTGCCTGAAAACGCCTCCACCAAAAATATGATTGGTGCCAATGAACTGGCATTAATGAAACCAGGCGCGCTGCTTATCAATGACGCACGTGGCACTGTGGTGGATATTCCTGCCCTGTGTGATGCTTTAGCACGTAAGCATCTGTCTGGCGCGGCAATCGATGTGTTCCCAACTGAGCCTGCGACGAACAGCGATCCGTTTAACTCACCACTGTGTGAATTTGATAACGTGATCCTGACTCCGCACATCGGCGGTTCTACTCAGGAAGCGCAGGAAAACATCGGTCTGGAAGTGGCTGGCAAGCTGGCGAAATACTCTGACAACGGTTCCACATTGTCTGCCGTGAACTTCCCTGAGGTTTCCCTGCCATTGCACGGTGGAAGCACCAGCCGTTTACTGCACATTCACGAAAACCGCCCGGGGATTTTGACCGCGCTTAACCAGATTTTTGCCGACCAGGGCATCAACATCGCCGCTCAGTACCTGCAAACAACGCCGCAAATGGGTTATGTGGTGATAGATGTGGACGCTGAAGAAGATGTTGCTGAAGCTGCACTGAAATCTATGAAGGCGATTCCAGGCACTATTCGCGCTCGTCTGCTTTACTAATCTCAAATCTACGGGAGCCTGCATGGGCTCCTGTTTTTTCTTAAAGTCCTTTTCCTAAGTTGTTTTTTTAGCCTGTCCCACGGATAGTTACGCTTTTAGCCAGGCGGCGAAACAACATGACCAGTACATTCTTAAAATCCGGTGCCTTTATACTGCTGTTGATTCTCATCTATACGGGCCTTAGCACCGCAGACAGGCTTACCTGGCTGATGGAAGTCACGCCGGTCATTATTCTCGTCCCTCTGCTTTTAGCGACTCACGCTCGCTACCCGCTGACTCCGCTGCTGTATACGCTGATTTTCTTCCACGCCATTATTTTGATGGTCGGCGGTTTGTATACCTACGCGAAAGTACCCATTGGCTTTGATGTGCAGGAATGGTTCGGCCTGAGCCGCAACCCGTATGACAAACTCGGCCATTTCTTCCAGGGACTGGTTCCGGCTCTAGCTGCACGGGAAATCCTGATTCGTGGTGGCTATGTCCGTGGGCGTAAAATGGTCGCGTTTCTGGTCTGCTGCGTAGCGCTCGCCATCGGTGCATTGTATGAACTCATTGAATGGGCGGCGGCGTTGTCATTAGGGCAGGGTGCAGATGAGTTTTTGGGTACGCAGGGCGATGTCTGGGACACGCAATCAGATATGTTTTGTGCGCTTCTCGGTGCGTTGTTTACGGTTTTGATACTGCAATACTGGCACACAAAGCAGTTACTGAAACTGCGTGTAGCCTGAGTTTACCACTGCCAGATACGCGATGGCGTGACCACCGCAGGCAGCGGGATATCCCACTCTTGCGCAGGTAACACCGGAACGTGCTGGCAATCGTGTGCCAGCCCAACTGGCCACAAGCCATGCTGCTGCCAGTTCTGCAACGTACGGTCGTAAAAGCCGCCACCCATTCCCAGCCTCTGCCCTTGTTCGTCGAACGCGACCAGCGGCGTAATCAGCACATCCAGTTTATCTAGCGGCAGCACGTCACGCACATCAAGTTTAGGCTCAAGGATTTTCAGACGATTCATCACCAGATGGCTATCCTCGGCATAACGCAGGAACAGCAAATTGCCTTTACTAAAGGGATGCAGGACGGGCAGGTAAACGGTTTTTCCCGCGTGCCATAAGGCGCGTATCAGTGGCGTGGTATCTAGCTCACCGTCAAACGACAAAAACACAGCGACCGTCGCAGCTTTCGCAATGGGCTCATAAGCAAGCATGCGCACAGCGGCAAGTTCAGCAAAATGGTGTTGTTCAGTTGGCGTGAGTGCACGGCGTCGTTGCCGAATGTGTTGTCGGATTTCTGAGCGAAGCGATGGGATTAGCTGAATTTTCGTCATGGTGATGACTAATTTGGTAGAAAGAGGGAATCTCCGAGATGCCGCCGCAGGCTGTAACCCTTGAACCCTTGGTTCAAGGTGAGTGCAGCGTCAGAATCATCAGGCTTCTCGGACGGACCGAGCATGCTCACAGAATCTGGATCACCACACTCTTGTGGTATGAAATATCGGCTCAGGGGACTGGCCCGCATGCAAACATCTCAGAGAAATTTGGTCTTCAAAGTCACTCTACCATAGGTAACTGTGAAGTGTTATTCAAAATTTGGACCCTGTCTTTCTGTTATGCGACCTTGCTCAAGCAACGCTTGTTCGATGGTCTGCTGTAACATCCGAATACGTTCTTCCATATTGGAAGCGTAGTCGCGGGTTTTCGATTTTTCCTGAGCCAGTTCGTAGCAAATGTTCAGTGCTGCGATGAAAACTAACTGCTCAGTATTTGTGACTCTAGTGCGAACTTTTAAATCTTGCAACCGCTGATTAAGCTCTTCGGCCGCAAGATTCAGTGCATCCTGTTGTTCAGGCGGACAATTCACGCGCAATGAACGACCGAAAATTTGGATATCGACTGGTTGTGCAGACATGCCACCTTCCTGCTGTTAACTCGCCTGCCTCTCGCTAACCTGTGCCAGGCTACGAAAGGGGCGTCACTATAGCTATCCCGAAATGAAGATACAAGCCCTTTTCTGGTGCCTTGGGGTCCCTGGTGGTAGCATAACATGAACTATCCCTGCCAACGATGGCGAATGCGCATGTCTATACAGAACACTATGCCTGACTACGACTTAGTCGGCCAACTATTGAACCAACAAGGTGTGGGCCTGACGGCCTCTGAAATGCACGGCTTGATTAGCGGTATGCTGTGCGGTGGCAACAAAGATACCAGCTGGCAGCCACAGCTACACGACCTGACAAACGAAGGGCTGGCCTTTGGTCAAAACCTTGCCGACACATTGCGCCAAATGCACGGTGCAACGAGCGATTCGCTGGAAGATGACGGTTTCCTGTTCCAGCTTTACCTGCCCGATGGCGACGACGTTACCGTATTCCAGCGTGCCGACGAACTGGCGGGTTGGGTAAACCACTTCCTGCTGGGCCTTGGCGTAACGCAGCCAAAGCTCGATAAAGTCACCGGCGAAACCGGGGAAGCTATCGACGATCTGCGCAACATTGCGCAATTGGGCTACGACGAGGATGAAGATCAAGAAGAGTTGGAAATGTCACTCGAAGAGATTATCGAGTATGTGCGCGTTGCGGCATTGTTGTGCCACGACACCTTCACGCGCCAGGTTCCGACCGCGCCAGAAGTGCAAAAACCCACTCTGCATTAATCATTATTAGCTTCAGGAGGTGTGATGAATCAGCACGAATTTCTCCGGCGCCGTCAGGCGTTGTTAGCCAAAATGGCACCGGCAAGCGCCGCGCTCATCTTTGCCGCTCCCGAGGTAACACGCAGTGCCGACAGTGAGTACCCGTATCGCCAGAATAGCGATTTCTGGTACTTCACGGGTTTCAATGAACCGGAAGCGGTATTGGTGCTGATTAAAAGCGACGAAACCCATAATCACAGCGTGCTGTTCAATCGCCTGCGCGATAAAACCGCAGAAATTTGGTTTGGGCGTCGCCTTGGCCAGGAAGCGGCACCCGAGAAACTGGGCGTTGACCGTGCGCTGGCATTTTCCGAAATTGATGAGCAACTGCATCAGTTGCTCAATGGTCTCGATGTTGTCTATCACGCGCAGGGCGAACACGCTTACGCTGACACCATCGTTTTTGCCGCCCTTGATAAACTGCGCCGTGGCTCACGCCAGAATCTTGCCGCCCCCGCGACATTGACCGACTGGCGTCCGTGGGTTCACGAGCAGCGCCTGTTTAAGTCGGAAGAAGAGATAGTCGCCATGCGCCGCGCCGGGGAAATCACGGCACTCGGGCATACCCGTGCGATGGAAAAATGCCGTCCGGGGATGTTTGAATACCAGCTCGAAGGCGAAATTCTTCACGAATTTAATCGCCACGGTGCGCGCTTCCCGTCTTACAACACCATTGTTGGCAGCGGCGAAAACGGCTGCATTTTGCATTACACCGAAAATGAAAGCCAAATGCGTGATGGCGATTTGGTGCTGATCGACGCCGGTTGTGAATACAAAGGTTATGCCGGTGACATTACCCGCACCTTCCCGGTGAACGGTAAATTTAGCGCACCTCAACGGGCGATTTACGACATCGTTCTTGAGTCACTGGAAACCGCTCTCCAGCTCTACCGCCCGGGCACCTCAATGCAAGAAGTCACCACGCAGGTGGTACGCATTATGGTTAACGGCCTGGTCAACCTTGGGATTCTCAAAGGCGATGTTGACCAGCTGATTACTGATAACGCCCATCGTCCATTCTTTATGCATGGCCTGAGCCATTGGCTGGGGCTGGATGTGCATGACGTCGGTCATTACGGTAAAGACCGCTCACGCCTGCTTGAACCTGGCATGGTGATTACCGTTGAGCCTGGTTTGTATATTGCGCCAGATGCCGATGTGCCCGCTGAGTACCGTGGTATCGGTATTCGTATCGAAGACGATATCCTCATCACCGCTGACGGTAACGAAAACCTGACGGCAAGCGTGGTGAAATCGGCGGATGACATTGAAGCGTTAATGGCGGCGGCACGGCACTCATGAGCGTGATTATTGTCGGTGGCGGTATGGTGGGTGCGACGCTCGCGCTGGCTATATCGCATTTGACCCAGGGAAAGTTGCCGGTTCATCTGATTGAAGCGGTAGCACCTAACTGTGCGGCGCACCCTGGTTTTGATGCGCGCGCCATCGCCATTGCGCAAGGGACGTGCCAGCAATTAACCCGCATCGGGGTGTGGCCTGCCATTCAGGACTGCGCGACGGCTATCACAACTGTTCATGTCAGCGATCGCGGGCATGCTGGTTTTGTTACGCTGGAAGCGCAGGATTATCAGATTCCTGCACTGGGGCAAGTGGTCGAACTGCATGATGTTGGGCTGCGGTTATTTGCGTTGTTACGCAAAGCGCCTGGCGTGACGTTGCATTGCCCGCAGCGTGTCGCGTCCTTTACTCGTGAAACCGATAAAGTGAGCGTTAAGCTCGATAATGGCGAATGCATTGAAGGCCAATTGTTGGTGGCTGCAGATGGTTCTCGCTCACAGCTTGGTGCGCAGTGTGGCATGACCTGGCAGCAGCAGGCTTATCAGCAAGTGGCGGTTATTGCCAACATCACCACATCGCAGCCCCATAATGGTCGTGCTTTTGAGCGTTTTACCGAGCATGGGCCGCTGGCAATGTTACCGATGTCTGATGGGCGATGTTCGCTGGTCTGGTGCCATCCTCTGGCGGCTCAGTCTGGAATTGCGCAGTGGGATGACGAGCGGTTCTGCAATGAACTGCAACGCGCATTTGGCTGGCGGCTTGGGCGCATCACCCATGCAGGCGCGCGTGCGCAATATCCTCTGGTATTAACCACGGCCACGCAGTCGGTTTCTCACCGTGTTGTGCTGGTGGGCAATGCTGCGCAAACTCTGCATCCGATTGCCGGACAGGGCTTTAACCTGGGTTTGCGCGATGTGATGTCGCTGGCTGAAAACCTGGCGGTGGCACATGAAGCATCTCAGGATATTGGCGGCTATGGCGTTTTGGCTGAATATCAGCAGCGCCGCCATGAAGACAAAATTGCCACCATTGGTGTGACCGATGGCCTGGTGCAGCTGTTTGCTAACCATTGGGCTCCGCTTGTCGTGGGGCGCAATCTCGGGCTGATGGCGATGGAACATTTTACTCCGGCACGTGATTTGCTGGCTATGCGTACCCTCGGTTTGGTTGCACGTTAAAACAGGTTTTTAAGGAGAGTCAATTTGCAAAGCGTTGATGTGGCGATTGTTGGTGGTGGCATGGTTGGACTGGCGGTTGCCTGTGGTCTGCAAGGCAGCGGCTTGCGTGTTGCGGTGCTGGAGAACCATCTCCCACAGCCGCTGGCACCTGAATCTGCACCCGCTTTGCGCGTTTCGGCCATCAATGCCGCCAGCGAAAAACTGCTGACTCACCTTGGCGTCTGGCCGAAAATTATCTCCCAGCGTGCCAGTTGCTATCACGGCATGGAAGTGTGGGATCAAGACAGCTTCGGGCATATCGCGTTTGATGATAAATCCTTTGGTTTCAGCCATCTTGGCCACATTATCGAAAATGCGGTGATTCACCATGCATTGTGGCAACGCGCCGAACAGTGCAGCGATATCACTTTGATGTCCCCGGTTGAATTGCAGCAAGTTGCCTGGGGCGAAAACGAAGCATTCATTACCCTTAAAGATGGTGCCATGCTGACTGCACGCCTGGTCGTCGGGGCTGATGGTGCCAACTCCTGGCTGCGCAACCAGGCCGATATCCCGCTCACTTTTTGGGATTATAAACACCATGCGCTGGTGGCAACTATTCGCACCGCTGAACCCCATCAAGCGGTAGCTCGCCAGGTGTTTCATGGCGAGGGGATCCTGGCTTTCTTGCCATTAAGCGACCCGCATTTGTGCTCCATTGTCTGGTCATTACCACCGCTTGAAGCAGAGCGTTTGCAGCAGGCGACAGCCGAAGAATTTAACCAGGTGCTCAGCGTGGCCTTCAATATGCGCCTGGGTTTGTGCAGCGTTGCAAGTGAGCGTCAGGTTTTCCCGCTGACTGGCCGCTATGCCCGCAATTTTGCCGCCCACCGTCTGGCATTGGTTGGCGATGCGGCACACACAATCCATCCGCTTGCCGGGCAGGGCGTGAACCTGGGCTTTATGGACGCCGCTGAACTGATTGATGAAGTGCGTCGTCTGCATCGCCAGGGCAAAGACATCGGTCAGCATATGTATTTACGCCGCTACGAGCGCAGCCGTAAGCACAGTGCGGCAATGATGCTTGCTAGCATGCAGGGCTTCCGTGATTTGTTTGCCGGAAGCAATCCGGCGAAGAAACTGCTGCGCGATATTGGCCTGAAACTGGCCGATACCCTTCCAGGCGTGAAACCGCAATTAGTTCGTCAGGCGATGGGTCTACACGATCTTCCAGACTGGTTAAGATAAATGCTCGTCATACTTCAAGCTGCAACGGCGTTGTCTGCACTCAGTTACCCCAGTCACTTACTTTAGTAAGCTTCCGGGGATAGCCAAGTTGGCCGCCTTGCTGCAGCTCGAATTATTTAGAGCATTCGGTGTGATAACGATCACCTTCTCTCATTTGAAAAATTCTAATCTCACCTGTTATTTCGGATTACTTTTTCTCATCCCACGTTTTTGGCGTTGTAGTGAATTTGTTTCTGAAATGGTCGTAAATGTTAGCTAACGCTAAATTCTGACTTAAACACTTCTTATTTATGCGTAGTGTCTCGCATTTTTCCAGTCGAATACTCTGCATGCTGCGCCTTCTATTTTGGTCATAAGCTAATGCTATAACGGTTTTAGCCTTATGGTTTACTCCCCCATTCAGTGGTAACTTCAGACAAAAGGTAACGTTTGCGTCGCCCTCGGGATCGAAGGCGGTGCTGGGTTTCGTCTGAAGAAAAGAAAAGCGAAATGCGCTTTTCAACCAGATGGTTAAAGAGGAAAAAATGACTCAAAAGACCCCTTTGTTTGAACAGCACAATCTCTGCGGTGCGCGCATGGTGGACTTCCACGGCTGGATGATGCCATTGCATTATGGCTCGCAGATTGATGAGCACCATGCAGTGCGCAACGATGCCGGTATGTTTGATGTCTCCCACATGACCATCGTTGACCTGAAAGGCAGCCGTACCCGCGAATTCCTGCGTTATCTCGTCGCCAATGACGTAGCCAAACTCACCCAACCGGGTAAAGCCCTCTACACCGCCATGCTTAATGCCTCCGGCGGTGTTATCGATGACCTGATTATCTATTTCCAGACCGAAGACTTCTTCCGCCTGGTGGTGAACTCTGCCACCCGTGAAAAAGATTTGGCCTGGATTAACCAACACGCCGAACCGTTCTCTGTCTCCGTTACCGTGCGTGATGACTTGTCGCTGATTGCCGTACAAGGGCCAAACGCTCAGGCAAAAGCCGCGCAGCTGTTTACCGAAGATCAACGCCAAGCGGTTGCTGGTATGAAGCCATTCTTCGGTGTTCAAGCGGGTGATCTGTTTATTGCGACCACCGGTTATACCGGTGAAGCGGGCTACGAAATTGCGATGCCAAACGAAAAAGCTGCCGAATTTTGGGCGCAGCTGGTCGAGATTGGCGTGAAACCTTGCGGGCTTGGCGCGCGTGACACGCTGCGTCTGGAATCCGGTATGAACCTGTATAGCCAGGAAATGGATGAGAGTGTTTCTCCACTGGCTGCCAATATGGGTTGGACTATCGCCTGGCAACCGGAAGACCGTGATTTTATTGGTCGTGAAGCCCTGGAGAGCCAGCGTGAGAAAGGCACCGATCAGCTCGTGGGTTTGATCATGACGGAGAAAGGCGTATTACGTAATGAGCTGCCTGTTCGCTTTACTGATGAATCAGGCAACATCTGCGAAGGCGTCATCACCAGCGGAACGTTCTCGCCAACACTGGGTTACAGCATTGCTCTGGCGCGTGTTCCGGCAGGTATCGGCGAAACCGCCATTGTGCAAATCCGTAACCGTGAAATGCCCGTTAAAGTGACCAAACCAATTTTTGTTCGCGGCGGTAAAGCTGTCGCGCAGTGAATTTGAAATCAGGAGAAAAACAATGAGCAATGTTCCTAACGAATTGAAATACAGCAAAGAACACGAATGGCTGCGTAAAGAAGCTGATGGTACTTACACCGTTGGTATCACTGAACACGCGCAAGAGCTGCTGGGCGATATGGTGTTTGTCGACCTGCCAGAAGTGGGCGCAACAGTGAGCACCGGTGATGATTGCGCCGTTGCCGAATCTGTCAAAGCGGCTTCTGATATTTACGCGCCAATCAGCGGTGAAATCATCGCAGTAAACGATGCACTCAGCGATGCGCCCGAGCTTATCAACAGCGAGCCATACGCGGCAGGTTGGATCTTTAAGATCAAAGCCAGCGACGAGTCCGAACTGGACGGTTTGCTGGATGCGACTGCGTACGAAGCGCTGCTAGAAGACGAGTAAATTCCCTTCATCCTTCGTGTTGCTGGGGTGTTGGCGTAGCTCAAACACCCCAGTCACGTACTTATGTACGCTCCTGGGAATGTTTTCACTTGCCGCCTGGCAGCAACACAAATGATTTTGGGAATCGGAATTATTCGGGTGAGCTGTACCAGCCCGGTTTTGTAGGGTGGATAAACGTAGTGCCATCCACCGCTAAAGCCCCACATGTTTCAGGAATCACCGCTCATGACCCAGTCTTTACGTCAGCTTGAAAATCACGAAGCGTTTATCGACCGTCACATTGGACCAGACGCGCAACAGCAACACGAAATGCTGGAGGCGGTTGGCGCTCGTTCGTTAAACGAGCTGATTGCTTCAATCGTTCCGGCTGATATCCAGCTTGCCGAGCCACCACAGGTGGGTGAGGCTGCAACCGAATTCGCGGCCCTGGCTGAATTAAAGACCATTGCCAGCCGCAACAAACGTTTTAAAACGTATATCGGCATGGGCTACACCGCGGTGCAAACTCCCCCGGTGATTCTACGTAACATGCTGGAAAATCCAGGCTGGTATACCGCGTACACACCGTATCAGCCTGAAGTATCACAAGGCCGTCTTGAAGCACTGCTTAACTTCCAGCAAGTAACGCTGGACCTGACGGGTCTTGATATCGCCTCTGCTTCTTTGCTGGATGAAGCCACCGCCGCAGCCGAAGCCATGGCTATGGCTAAGCGCGTTAGCAAACTGAAAAACGCCAATCGCTTCTTTGTTGCCGCTGACGTACACCCGCAAACGCTGGATGTGGTGCGCACCCGTGCTGAAACCTTTGGCTTTGACGTGATTGTTGACGACGCTGCGAAAGTGCTGGATCACCAGGACGTGTTCGGTGTGTTGCTGCAACAGGTGGGCACTACCGGCGAAGTGCATGATTACAGCGCTTTGATTGTTGAGCTGAAACAACGCAAAGTCATCGTGAGTGTTGCCGCTGACTTTATGACGCTGGTTCTGCTGACTGCACCTGGCAAACAAGGTGCCGACATCGTGTTTGGTTCCGCACAGCGTTTCGGTGTACCAATGGGCTACGGCGGCCCACATGCTGCATTCTTTGCAGCACGAGACGAATTCAAACGTTCTATGCCAGGTCGCATTATCGGCGTTTCCCGCGATGCGGCAGGCCGCACTGCGCTGCGCATGGCGATGCAAACTCGCGAGCAACATATCCGCCGCGAGAAAGCCAACTCCAACATTTGTACCTCCCAGGTTCTGCTGGCGAACATCGCGAGCCTGTATGCGGTGTTCCACGGCCCGGCTGGCCTGAAACGCATTGCCGGGCGCATCCACCGCCTGGCCGATATTCTGGCGGCTGGTTTGCAACAAAAAGGCCTCGTGCTGCGCCATAAACACTGGTTCGATACCCTGTGTGTAGAAGTGGCCGATAAAGGCGCGATTCTGGCGCGTGCTGAAGCTAATGAAATCAACCTGCGTAGCGACATTCTCAATGCAGTTGGCATCACGCTTGATGAAGCGACCACGCGTGAAGATGTGCAGGCGTTGTTCACTGTATTGCTGGGTGACAACCACGGCCTGGATATCGACAAATTAGACCAAAACGTAGCGGGCGATAGCCTGTCGATCCCAACGGGTATGCTGCGTACTGACGAATTCCTGACCCATCCAGTATTCAATCGCTACCACAGCGAAACCGAAATGATGCGTTATATGCATTCGCTTGAGCGCAAAGATCTGGCGCTTAACCAGGCGATGATCCCGCTCGGTTCATGCACCATGAAGCTGAATGCTGCCGCTGAGATGATCCCAATTACCTGGCCTGAATTCTCAGAATTGCATCCGTTCTGCCCGGCAAACCAGGCAGAAGGTTATCACCAGATGATTTCCCAGCTATCTGACTGGCTGGTGAAACTGACCGGTTACGACGCGCTTTGCATGCAGCCAAACTCAGGTGCGCAGGGCGAATATGCGGGCCTGCTGGCGATTCGTCGCTACCACGAAAGCCGCAATGAAGGCAGCCGTAATCTGTGCCTGATCCCAAGCTCTGCGCACGGGACTAACCCGGCGTCAGCGCAAATGGCGGGCATGGAAGTGGTGGTGGTGGCTTGTGATAAACAAGGTAACATCGATCTGCACGATCTGCGTCTGAAAGCAGAAC
Organism: Buttiauxella sp. AC038; assembly: GCF_979253565.1. NCBI lineage: Bacteria > Pseudomonadati > Pseudomonadota > Gammaproteobacteria > Enterobacterales > Enterobacteriaceae > Buttiauxella > Buttiauxella sp. AC038. The sequence goes on from NZ_CEEDCQ010000001.1 coordinate 814,237, forward strand.
AAGCGGGCGATGCGCTGTCTTGTATCATGGTCACTTACCCATCCACCCACGGCGTGTATGAAGAGACTATCCGCGAAGTGTGCCAGATCGTTCATCAGTTTGGCGGCCAGGTTTACCTGGATGGCGCAAACATGAACGCACAGGTGGGGATTACTTCTCCGGGCTATATCGGCGCGGATGTTTCGCACCTTAACCTGCACAAAACCTTCTGCATTCCACACGGTGGTGGCGGCCCAGGTATGGGTCCAATTGGCGTGAAAGCGCACCTGGCTCCGTTCGTACCAGGCCACAGCGTGGTGCAAATTGAAGAGATGTTGACCCAGCAGGGTGCGGTTTCCGCAGCGCCGTTTGGTAGCGCATCAATTTTGCCAATCAGCTGGATGTACATCCGCATGATGGGTGCGCAGGGGCTGAAGAAGGCCAGTCAGGTCGCCATTCTGAATGCGAACTATATTGCGACTCGCCTGAAATCGGCATTCCCGATTCTGTACACCGGGCGCAGCGGCCATGTGGCGCATGAATGTATTCTCGACATTCGCCCACTGAAAGAAGAGACCGGCATTAGTGAGCTGGATATTGCCAAGCGCCTGATTGATTTCGGCTTCCATGCACCGACTATGTCGTTCCCGGTTGCGGGTACGCTGATGGTTGAGCCAACGGAATCTGAAAGCAAACTGGAGCTGGATCGCTTTATCGATGCGATGCTGACAATCCGCACTGAAATCGACCGTGTTGCGCGTGGTGAATGGCCGCTGGAAGATAACCCGCTGGTTAACGCGCCGCACACGCAGGACGAAATTGTTGCTGACTGGACGCATCCATATACCCGCGAACTGGCGGTGTTCCCGGTAGGCCATAGCAATAAATATTGGCCAACTGTGAAACGTCTGGATGATGTATATGGCGACCGCAATCTGTTCTGTTCTTGTGTGCCAATGAGTGAATATCAGTAACATTTATCACGCGATACACTCTTAAGGGCGCTTCGGTGCCCTTTGTTTTATCTGTAGATCAGGAGGCAAAATGGGCGTGGTTCTGGTAACGGGCGCAAGTCGTGGCATAGGTAGGGCGACCGCTATCCTGTTGGCACAGGCTGGCTACAAAGTTGTGATTAATTATCAGCAAAGCAAACAAGCCGCTGATGAAGTGGTAAGTATTATTCGTGCGCACAGCGGCAAGGCACTTGCCATCAAAGCGGATATTGCCGATGAACTGCAAGTGACGGCGATGTTCGCCGAAATCGACAATGCTTTTGGGCCAGTGACCGCGCTGGTCAACAACGCCGGGATTTTGTTCCAGCAATCCACCATTGAAGAACTGACCGCTGAACGTATCAATCGGGTGCTGGCGACCAACGTCACTGGCTATTTCCTCTGTTGCCGGGAGGCCGTAAAACGCATGGCGTTTCGCCACGGTGGAAAGGGGGCGCGATTGTTAATGTTTCGTCTGCCGCGGCACGTTTAGGTGCTCCGGGTGAGTACGTTGATTATGCGGCGTCGAAAGGTGCGGTAGACACGTTAACCACCGGGCTTTCTGTGGAGGTCGCAGCGCAGGGTATTCGTGTAAATGGCGTGCGGCCAGGTTTTATCTATACCGAAATGCATGCTTCTGGTGGTGAACCCGGTAGAGTCGATCGCGTAAAAGATCTCTTGCCGATGAAACGTGGTGGCCAGCCAGAAGAGGTCGCACAGGCCATCGCCTGGTTGCTTAGCGATAACGCCTCTTACGTGACGGGAAGTTTCCTGGATTTAGCGGGCGGTAAATAAGACAAATGGCAGTCACCTGAATGCTTCGGTGAGCTGCCATTATTCGGGTTATTACTTTTTACCCATCTCGTCTTTAGCCATATTGTCTTTAGACATATTGTCTTTGGACATATGATCCTTAGACATACCGTCTTTTGACATATGGTCTTTCGACATGCAGTCTTTTTTCATACTGTCTTTAGAGCAGTCATGGGACATTTTCCCCATGTTATCTTTGGCCATATTATCTTTGGCCATATTATCTTTAGCCATATTATCGGCAGCATTTGCAGCCGTTACGCCAAAGAATAATGCTGAGCACATCAGGGCAGTGTAGAGTTTTTTCATTTTTTATATCCTCGTCGTTTAATTAACTACTTAGGTTTGTGAAATCAGAGTAATTCGTATGGCAGTCAACGTATCTGCCGCTTGAATTATGAAGGGTATTAACTTCCGCCGAACCAGTTATATCCCTGATCCTCCCAATAACCTCCGGGATAACGATTGGTGACTTCCATAACTAAAATATGCTTTGGGTTTTTATAACCTAACTTGGTTGGCATTCTTAATTTCATGGGGAAACCATATTTACGTGGCAATATTTCACCGTCGTAAGTCAATGCAATAATGGTTTGTGGGTGCAGCGCTGTCGCCATATCAATACTGGTGTAGTAATCGTCAGCGCATTTGAAGCTGACATAACGCGCATTTAAATCGGCACCAATGCTTTTCAGAAACAGCGAGAATGGCACGCCGCCCCATTTGCCAATGGCGCTCCAGCCTTCAACGCAGATATGGCGTGTCACCTGACTGACCTGAGCCATCTGGTGCAGTTGGGCGAGTGTCCACGGGCGTTTATCAGCCACTAAACCGGTGACTTCCAGGCGGTATGCGTCGCCATTAACCACAGGTGCTTCCTCTTCACTGTAAAAAGCATTGAAGGGGAATGGCCTTGTCATCATGCTTTCTGGATAAACCGGAGCCAAGTCATTGGCATTAAATAACCAGCCCTGCACCCGATCATTAAAACGTGATATACGGCTTAATGTGTTTTCTACCGATTGATTATCACTAATATCGCAACCGGTTAGCATCATCAAACCACCCAGCGTTAAGCCTTGTTTTAAAAAACGGCGGCGGCCTTCCGATGATAACTGCTTATTAATTTCTTGTGTGGCATCGTGAATAATGACCGCTTTATCCGAGTCAGAGAAAAGCTTATTTTTATTGTTCATCTTTTTCCCTTATCGTCCGCGTAGCATGGCGAGTAAAGTTTTTGGCACCAGCGCCACCATAATCAGGTGAATGACGACAAACCCCACCATTCCAGACATGGCATAAAAATGAATAAAACGCGCGTTGTCATAACCACCCAATAATTCGCGTAATAGTGGAAACTGCACTGATTTCCACACCACCAGACCTGAACAAACTAGAATGATCCCGTCGAACATCACGAACAGATACGCCAGTTTTTGTACGGTGTTGTAGTGGTTGAGATCCGCATGGGCCAACTTCCCACGTAGAGCAGCAAGAAAGTCCTTTATCAACTCGCGCGGCGACAGCGGCCAAAATTTGCGTTTCAGGCGTCCGCTAAAAATATTAATCAGCAGATAAGCCCCGCCATTTATGCCAAACAGCCACATTCCTGCAAAATGCCACTGCAACGCACCGCCTAACCACCCACCGAGGGTTAACTCGCCTGGAAAAGTAAAATTAAACAGTGGTGAGGCGTTATAAATTCGCCATCCGCTTGCCACCATGACAAGCATCGCCAGTGCATTCAGCCAGTGGCAAATCCTCAACCACATCGGATGTACGATAATGGGTTTAACCTGAAACGTTGGAGTATCCATCGTTTTATTTCCGGTTATTGCGTTGAAATAAGTGTGGCCTAAATCTGTTCGCCAAAGTCTCACGAAAAGTTAAATTAAATGTGATAACTCCACGCCCGTTTGTTGTATAGACTTCTTGTAATAGAGGCATAAAAGGCGAAGTGATGAAGCCCAAAAAGTTATTAATCGTCGAGGATGACGAAAATATTGCTGAACTTCTGCAACTCCATTTGCGAGAAGAAGGCTATGAGATTGTCCATGCAGCAGACGGCACTCTGGGGCTAGAACTACTGAAACAGGGCGGTTGGGATGCGCTAATTTTGGATCTCATGCTGCCTGGTGTTGATGGCCTGGAAATATGCCGCCACGCTCGCACCATGACGCGTTATACGCCGATTGTGATGATAAGCGCGCGATCCAGTGAAACACACCGGGTTTTAGGGTTGGAACTTGGCGCCGATGATTACCTGGCAAAGCCATTTTCGATGCTGGAACTTGTCGCGCGCGTTAAAGCGCTTTTCCGCCGCCAGGAAGCGATGAGCCAGAACCTGATGCAGGATGCAGGAACACTGACTTTTGACCGACTTACGATTGACCCGCTGGCGCGAGATGTGCGCCTCAGAGAACAACCTGTTGAATTGACGCCGCGCGAGTTTGACTTGCTGTGGTTTTTTGCCAAACACCCTGGCAAAGTTTTCTCCCGGCTCAATTTGCTCAACCAGGTTTGGGGCTATCAACACGAAGGTTATGAACATACGGTAAACACGCACATCAATCGGCTACGCATCAAGATTGAAGATAACCCCGCAGAGCCTGAATTCATTCTGACTGTGTGGGGAAAAGGGTACAAATTCATCGCACCGCGACACGAGTAAACCATGCGAAAACTCACTCTTTCACAGCGCCTGACTCTGGTTTTTGCGTTGTTGCTCATCACCTCTTGCTCCCTGCTGGGGTGGCTGCAAATTCGCACCAGCACGCAGTATAGCCAGGCGGTCATTCAACAGCTTTCCGGCTCACTGGCTGAACACATCAACCAGAGCTACCCGCTGCTTGGGCAAGATGGCCTGAATAATGATTCTGTGCGCACGCTGTTTGATCATCTCATGACGGTAAACCCAAGCGTTGAAGTTTATCTGTTGGATGAGAAAGGCAATATCATTGGTGATGCCGCGCCACCGGATCATATTAAACGCCATCAAGTCGATCTGGATCCGATCCAGTCAGCACTTAACGATCGGCAGTATCCGATCTACGGTGACGATCCGCGCAGTATTGATGGTAAGAAAGTGTTTAGCGTGGCACCGATGCGGCAAAACGGGCAGGTAAAAGGCTATCTGTATGTCATTTTGCTCGGTGAAAATTACAATGCGCTCGCCAGTGACGCGCAGTCGAATACGCTATTTAAAGTGGTTCTGCTTTCCATCAGCCTGGTTGCGTTATTGGGGTTGATTGTTGGGGGGCTGGCATTTCGCTGGATTACCCGGCCACTGCGCTCGCTTTCACGCCAGGTTAATGCGCTGGAAACCGGCGGAATGGCAGAAATGCAGGCTATGGCCGCGCTGCCTTCCGAAAAAATACAGAGCAATGATGAAATTAGCCTGTTACGCCAGGGGGTTATCATGATGGCGCGGCGGATTTCGGAACAATGGCACCGCCTTTCGCAGCAAGACCAGTTGCGTCGTGAGTTTATCGCCAATATTTCTCATGACCTGCGCACTCCGTTAACCTCACTTCACGGTTATCTGGAAAGTTTATCGGTTATGTCTGCAACACTTTCCGAAGCCGAGAAAAAACGGTATCTGGAAATCGCTTTAGCGCAGAGCCAGAAAGTACGGACTCTTGCACAATCATTGTTTGAGCTGGCGCGTCTGGAATATGGCGTGGTGAAGCCGCAGAAAGAGCATTTCTGCCTGAGTGAACTGTTGCAGGATGTCTTCCAGAAATTCGAACTCATGACGCAAACTCGTCAGCTGCAACTGGTGGCCGATATTCAACCTGGTTTGCCGTTAATTGATGCGGATTTGGGGATGATTGAGCGGGTGCTGACTAACTTGCTCGACAATGCGATTCGCCACACTCCAGAGCAGGGAACTGTCGCGGTACGTTTGTGGAAAGAGGGCGAAAAAGTGATGGTGCAGATTAGCGATAGCGGACCTGGCATCCCACAGGAACTGAAAGAGGGATTGTTTGTGCGCCCGTCGATTGTTAATCAGTCACACGTCAGAGTCGGTGGATTAGGGCTGATGATTGTTCGCCAGATGCTGCAGCTACACGGTAGCGATATTGCGCTGGTGGAAAGACCAGAAACGGGTGCCTGCTTCCGCTTCGCCTTGCCTGTCTAAAAAAAGACCGCTTGCCCATGCAGGCAAGCGGTAACTGGCTGGTTTAGTTGAGCGGATAAGGGGTATATACACCGTTCAGTGTGTTCAGGAATGCCACAATGTCATCAACATCTTTCTGCGGCAATGTGGTTCCAACCTGGTACTTCAACATCTCTTTAACTGCTTCATCAAGCGTGTTGACATCCCCCCTGTGGAAGTAGGGTGCGGTGAGTGCAACATTACGCAGCGTCGGTACTTTCTGACGCAGACGGTCACGTACTTCGTTGGTGACATTCATGCGTCCGATATCGGCACTGGTGACTTCACCAAAGCTAAAATCTTTTTTCAGCCCAAGGGGTTCAAACGAGCGGCCACCCAGAATTTTCCCGCTGTGGCAGGTAGCGCATTTGTTGTCTTTGAAAAGCTGATAGCCATGCTTTTGCTGTGCGGTCAGTGCCTTATCATCACCTCTTAAATACAAATCGAAAGGGGCATTCGGTGTGATAAGGGTTTTCTCAAACTCTGCAATTGCATCGGTTATTGTGGCACCGGTTAAGCCCTGCGGATATACGGCGGTAAAATCGCGGAGCAGGATTGGATCCTGGTTGAGTTTGCCTGTGATTTCATCCCAGGATTTTGAGGCCATTTCAATTGGGTTCAACGGCGGGCCACCAGCCTGTGCTTGAAGATCTGGCGCGCGCCCGTCCCAGAATTGCTCAATATTGAACACTGAGTTAAACACGGTTGGTGCATTAATCGGGCCGATAGCACCTTCTACGCCCTGCGAGGTTTTACGTCCGTCTACACCGCCTGCACCAAGCTGGTGGCAATGTGCGCAGGAAATAGTGTTGTCGCCAGAAAGGCGAGGATCGTGATAAAGCCGCATCCCCAGAGCCACTTTTTGCGCATCAACAGGAAGGGATTCAGGGATAGGCTGAACAGGTTCATTACGGCGATTTTCAGCCATATCAGGCGTCGCGTAGTAATTCAGACGCTGGTGTTTAACCCACTCAAGCAGCGTACTCCGCTCTGCTTCATACATCTCTCCTGCCCAATGAAGTGCAATGTATCGCGTGGGCGGCATGGTTTGATGCTCCATAACCCACTCTATTTTGGTGATATCGCTTTGTGGCGCGGCGGTATTGTTATTCAGACTTTCCCGGATTTGGGTCAGATTAAAGGATTTATAGCCGAGCTGGATGTCGTACTCCATTAGCTGTTTGGCTATTGGGAAGGAAGCATAAAAGGGCAGTTTTGCAGAAGGGGTATGGCAGTAATCACACCCTTTTTCCTGAAGAATATTAAGAACTTTAGTATTAAGTACCGAAGGCTCCTTTTGCGCGAACGAAGCATCAATACGCTGTTTATCATGATAGTGCACATAGCCGACCAGCCCGAGATAACACGCAGCGCCACCCACGAAAGCTATCCCCAATAGTTTTATTATTTTTTTCATTGATTTTCCCTTTCTCAGAGGTAAAGCAGAATCCGCACTCCTTAAAATCCACAGATTCCATATGGCTATGATGGTGATGAATTTAAGCGGATCGCTTGTTGCGCAGCATCAAGGGAAAAGGCAGGCCTGGGCTATCGTTTAAATAGCCTGTACCAATCAAGACAGGGGAATGAAGGGCACCAAAGTGCCCTTTTAGAGAGGATTAGATATTTTCGCCGTTGCTGGCAATCACTTCTTTGTACCAGTTAAAGCTCTTCTTGCGTGAGCGGGACATATCGCCAGTACCATCATCGTGCTTGTTCACATAGATAAAGCCGTAGCGTTTGCTGTACTGTCCGGTGGTGAAGGAAACACAGTCAATACAGCCCCAAGGGGTATATCCCATCAAATCTACGCCGTCATACGTGACCGCTTTCATCATTTCGGAAACATGAGCTTTCAGATAATCAATGCGGTAATCGTCGTTGATTGAGCCATCTTCTTCCACTTTGTCGTAAGCGCCAAAACCATTCTCAACGATGAACAGTGGTTTCTGGTAGCGTTCATACAGCTCACACAGCGCATAACGCAGGCCAACCGGGTCAATTTGCCAGCCCCAGTCAGAGGCTTTAACGTGTGGGTTTGGCACGCTGCCCTGGAAACCAGACAACGCATCGCCACTGCCACCGTCTGCTTTCACAGCATTCGTCATGTAATAGCTAAAACCAAGGTAATCACACACGCCTTCACGCAGGATCTGCTCGTCGCCTGCTTCCATTTTGATGTTGAACTCGCGGCGCTCCCACTCGTTTAACACATAAGATGGGTAGTAACCACGCAGTTGCACGTCGGTAAAGACATAACGTTCACGCATCGATTCTTGAGCGAACATTTGATCTTCTGGTTTGCAGGAGAACGGGTACAGCGGCACCATCGCCAGCATGCAGCCGATCTGCATCTCCGGATTGATGCGGTGACCAATCTTCACCGCCATAGCGCTCGCCACGAACTGGTGATGCAGAACTTGATACATCACCTCTTCTGGGTTGTCGTGCTCGGTGTAAACCACGCCAGAGCAGCAATAACCGAACAGCGGCGCACGCCAGTTGCGCTGGTTATTGATTTCGTTGAAGGTCATCCAGTATTTCACTTTGCTCTTGTAGCGTTCAAACACCACTTCGGCAAAACGAACAAAGAAATCGACCACTTTACGGTTGGTCCAGCCACCGTATTCGGTCACCAGATGGTGCGGCATTTCAAAGTGGGATAGGGTGATAACCGGCTCAATGTTGTATTTCAGCAACTCATCGAACATGTCGTCATAGAATTTGAGCCCTTCTTCATTAGGCTGAAGTTCGTCACCTTTCGGGAAAATACGCGTCCAGGCGATTGAAGTGCGGAAGCATTTGAAGCCCATCTCTGCAAACAGCGCGATGTCTTCTTTGTAACGCCCATGGAAATCAATGGCTTCATGGTTCGGGTAATATTTGCCAGGGATAACTTCCTGAGTGATTTCACGCGGCACGCCATGAGCGCCACCTGTCAATACATCACAAATACTTGGGCCTTTACCTTCTTTGTTCCAGCCACCTTCAACCTGGTGTGCAGCAACTGCACCACCCCATAAAAAATCTTTTGGTAAAGTCAGTTTTTTCATATTTTGTAATCTCACTGTCAGTGCCAGAAATAATGTGGGATACATCACAAAATGGCAGTGCATTAATAAGCTCTGGTCTGGAGTCTAGCAAATGAGATTTAATTGTCACGATATAACAAATCACGATTCATGTGATTTGTTACACGGAAAAAACAGGCTGTTTTTTTATGCCATTTTCTTAGCCAATTTACGACCGATGGTCTCTAAAATATAAATGACAGGGATTTGCGTGGTGATGTCATACACCCCGCCGACGCGTGTAAGTGGAATGTGCCAGGAGATATTAAAGTCTGCAAGCTTTGCCAGCGCTGAGTTCTCATGGCTGGTAATGGAGAGCACTTTACAGTTGTGCAGGCTGAACTGGCTGGCGAAGCGCAGGATCTCTTCTGTTTCACCGGAAACTGACAGTACAATTGCCAGGGCATTTTTCGCCATGTCATTAGTGACTGGGAAATAAGGGTCATCAATATGGTTACTGAATTTACCAACGTTAGAAAAGAAGCGTGCGCCATATTTTGCTAAGGCGCCAGATGTTCCGGCGCCGACAAATATAATACGTTCTGAAGAACAAATAATATCAACAGCACGGTCGATTAAATTATCGAACTCTTCATTATTGGTACTTTTAAAAAAGCTGATGATTTCACTTGGACCAAAATTCACCAGCTGTTCATCATTCTGTTCCAGATATAATTTAAAGCGCACACGAAATTCAGAATAGCCTTCGCAATTTAGCTTGCGGCAAAAACGCAGCACGGTAGTCGTGGAAACGCCCACCGCATCAGCCAACTCGCGGATAGTCATGTACATCACTTTGTCACGATTTTTGATGACAAAGTTATAGACCAGCATTTCCAGGCCATTGAGATTGGCAATTGCTGCATGAGTAAACATCTGGGTCTTCCCGAATTAAATTAACCAGCCTTTTTCTTGCGCTGAATATAAATGACCGACGACATGTTGCCATAATTCCGGCCAGCTTTCGCCCACCAGCGCGTTGCGCTTCAAGACTTGTTCGAGTGAAATTCCATTCTCGCGCCAGCTTTGCCCATCGTTATGCAAATTTTGCAGGATAGGCAGGATTCTATCGAGTGCACCTGCGAAGCGAGAATCGGCAGTGGCACCAGCTTCATATTCCTGCCAGAGCTGTAAAAACAGAGTGCTCTGTGGTTCGGATAACAGTCCAAACAACCTTTCAGCTGCGATGGCTTCTTTGTCGGCAATGGCTGCGCGAGCGGCAAGGTCATAAACCAGGACATCACCGACATCTATCTCGACGATATCATGGAGTAATGCCATCTGGACGACGCGGGAAATATCAACATTTTCTGGTGCGAAGGGAGCAAGACTCATGGCTGCTACGGCAAAATGCCAGCTGTGTTCCGCCGAGTTTTCGGGGCGGCCATGACCGATAATCTTAGTGCGCCGCTCAATAAGTTTTAGCTTGTCGATCTCCATCAGAAAGTTAATCACTTCACTCATTGCGCCAAAGGCTAGCTGCGTCATCCTGGTGCTCCATTGGTAAATTGTTAGTGTGAATATATTGTATCTATACCGTTATATGCTCTGACGGATTTATTTTAGCGTACAGGTGTTAGCTGGAATCATTCTCAGCTATGCTGTTCCGGTCATCCTTCAAGTTGAGTGTGCAATGCATTATCCATCTTTTGTCTCACCGGGAGTTGCCATATGGCTGACAAACCATTGATAGCGAAAGGATATTCAATGGCGGAGGAAATCGCCAATAGTATTAGCCACGGTATAGGGCTGGTTTTTGGGATTGTCGGGCTGGTTTTGTTACTGATACAAGCGGTTGATACCAACGCAAGTGTGACAGCAATAACCAGTTATAGCCTGTACGGCGGCAGCATGATTTTGCTGTTTCTCGCTTCAACGTTGTATCACGCGATTCCCCATCAACCCGCCAAGCGCTGGCTGAAGAAATTTGACCACTGCGCAATTTATTTGTTGATAGCCGGGACGTATACGCCATTTTTACTCGTGGGCCTGGATTCGCCTCTGGCGCGCGGGCTGATGGTTGTGATTTGGGGGCTGGCGCTGGCCGGAATTATTTTTAAGCTGACCATCGCACATCGTTTTAAAGTTTTGTCGCTGGTGACTTATCTGCTGATGGGCTGGTTATCGCTGGTGGTGATTTACCAGATGGTAATTAAACTCGCGCCGGGCAGCGTAACGCTGTTGGCAGTTGGCGGGGTGATTTACTCGCTGGGAGTGATTTTCTACGTCTGCAAGCGGATTCCATACAACCACGCAATCTGGCACGGTTTTGTGCTCGGCGGCAGTGTTTGCCACTTCCTCGCGATCTATCTCTATATTCATTAATTACCGATATTGATCAAGCAATTCCCCAAAATAATTCGAGTTGCAGAAAGGCGACCAGACCATAACTCCCCAGAGCATAGATAACAATGTCACTGGGGCGCATAGGCGTAGTCAACGCATCTGCAACTTGAAGTATGACGCGTATTTACTCATCTTCTAATGAATAAGGCAGTCGCTCGATAACAAGCTCGCTGCCGTTATCGTCGCGAACGCGCAGCACGCTATTGGCTTCCAGATCGTTGTTCATCACAACCTGCACCAGTACTCGCCCATCATCAAGCTGGCTGGCTGCCAGTACCGTACCGGTGCGACGCCAGTTATCACCCATTTTCAATTCCAGGTCTTCACCCGCTTCGGGTAAACGGCTGGCTTTCCCTGCAAGGAACCACAACGCACGCTTGTTAGCGCCACGGAATTTCGCCCGCGCCACCATTTCCTGGCCGGTGTAACACCCTTTTTTGAAGCTGATACCACCGAGTGCCTGAAGGTTGGTTGCCTGCGGAATAAATTGCGCGCTGTTTACCGGTTCAATGACGGGAATACCGGCTTCAATCTCCAGAGCTAACCATTGCTGGCTGTCGTTACGCTGTGCTTCGCCCTGTAATTTTTCAGCCAGTGATTGAGCGGTAGATTCATCCGTTACCAGCATGAAACGCTCGGCAGGCAAGTTGAACCATAGGAGCGTGGTCGCACCTTCTTGAACCACCGGATTCTCTGCATCTGGCAAGGCTGCAAATAGATTAGCCAGCGCAGCACGAGCCTGGAAACCTGCAACGCCCATCAGCACGCTTTCATCATCTGGAGCGATGGTGACTTTAGAAAACACTGCATATTTTTTTAGCTCAACAAGCTGCGCATCACGCAGATTGCGGCGCTCAATTAAGGCAAATCCCTCGCCACGATGGAACAGGCGCAAGTTGCTCCACATTTTCCCTTTCGCATCGCAGTGTGCGCAAAGTGTGTGTTGGTTTGCCGCAAGCTGTGCGATGTCAGCAGTGACCTGGCCTTGCAGATACGATTCTGCATCTTTGCCCGTCACGGTTGCCAGAGCCCAATCATCAAGAGTCATGAGTGTTAGCGGCAGGCGAGCTGCGGCTGTAGGCTGACGTGGAGGAAATGGAGTGAAAGCCATAATTATGTCCCTGGTTTTTGAGCTGATGTATTGGCTCAATGGTAAAAGAGCCATTTGGCAATGCAAGTAGTTTGATAACGCGAGCTGTGTGCTTACGAGTTTTCTCGCAAGGTTAATGCAACAGCAACGCATTACAGATTTTTCTCACGATAAAGCGCGCAAACGGTAACATTCATTTAATGCGTGCATAAAAACACGTTACACTAACATTTGTACCTACTTTGTCAGAGAACCAGGAAAGAGCACATGGATATCAATAACAAAGCCCGAATTCATTGGGCGTGCCGCCGGGGAATGCGCGAGCTGGATATTTCGATTATGCCATTCTTCGAATATGAATATGACTCGTTAAGCACTGAGGATAAGCAGTTGTTTGTCCGTTTGCTGGAAAGCGATGATCCAGACCTGTTCAATTGGTTAATGAATCATGGCAAACCGGCAGATACAGAGCTGCAACGGATGGTGACACTGATTCAGACACGGAATAAAGAACGTGGTCCTGTGGCAATCTGATCTTCGCGTCTCCTGGCGTGCACAATGGCTGTCTCTTTTGGCTCACGGTCTAGTCGCCCTGTTAGTGCTGCTAATGCCGTGGCCGATGAGCTATACGCTAATCTGGATGCTGCTACTTTCGCTAGTTGTATTTGACAGTGTCCGCAGCCAGCGGCGCATCCATGCTTGCCAGGGCGAAATGAAACTCCTGACCGACTACCATCTGCGTTGGCAAAACCAGGAGTGGGAAATCGTTGGTTCCCCTTGGGTTTTACGCAGTGGCATGATGCTGCGCTTACGCCGGGTCGGGCGCAAACGCTGCCAGCATTTATGGCTGTCCGCTGACAGTATGGATACAGGTGAGTGGCGTGATTTACGTCGCCTGATGCTGCAACAACAGGCGAGTGGGAGTGGGGAAGCTTAAACAGCTTTCAGGCAAAATGTTCGGCCATTTCCGCAAGAATTTGCTCACACCAGGTTTCGATTCGCTCATCGCTTAAATCGTACTGATTGGTTTCATCTAGCGCCAGCCCAACGAACAGTTGCCCATCGGCAATAACCGGTTTCGGGCTAGTAAACTCGTAGCCTTCAGTTGGCCAATAGCCAATAAACTGAGCACCGCGTGGCGCAAGTTTGTCGTGCAGCATGCCCAGAGCATCAAGGAACCATTCACCATAGCCGAGCTGATCGCCCATGCCATAAAGCGCAACCAGTTTGCCTTCAAGATTCAGATTATCCAGTTGATCCCAGATGGCTTCCCAGTCTTCCTGTAATTCGCCGAAATCCCAGGTGGGAATACCGAGAATTAACACATCGTATTGTTCCATCATGGCTGGTGAATCATCTTTCAGATTGTGCAGCGTCACCAGTTCCGGGCCAATGATGTCACGAATTTTTTCGGCAGCCATTTCGGTGTAACAAGTGCTGGAGCCATAAAAAAGGCCAATGTTCATCGCGTTAACAACTCTTTTAAAAACGTGCAGGATTGCAAGTGTATCAGATCCCATTGTGCATCATGCATAATGGACACAATTCGCCAAATGTGAGGCTGCAGTGGAACAGGATCTGGCCCGAATCGAACAATTTCTTGATGCGCTCTGGCTTGAGCGGAATCTCGCACAAAACACATTAGACTCCTACCGTCGGGATCTGAAGATGGTGGCGGAGTGGCTGGAACGTCACTCTTTGAGCCTGCTGAATGTACAAACTGGCGATTTGCAGTCGCTGTTTGCTGAGCGCCTTGAAGGTGGATATAAAGCAACAAGTTCAGCGCGTATGCTGAGCGCTATTCGTCGGTTGTTTCAGTATCTCTACCGCGAAAAATTACGCGAAGATGACCCGAGTGTGATGCTTTCATCGCCAAAACTACCGCAGCGTTTGCCGAAAGATTTAAGCGAAGCGCAGGTAGAGCGTCTCCTGCAAGCTCCTTGTGTCGACCAGCCTATCGAGCTGCGTGACAAAGCAATGCTCGAATTATTGTATGCTACTGGGCTGCGTGTATCGGAGCTCGTTGGGCTGACGATGAGTGATGTCAGCCTACGCCAGGGAGTCGTACGGGTCATCGGTAAAGGTAATAAAGAACGTCTGGTTCCAATGGGTGAAGAAGCGGTTTACTGGCTGGAAAACTACCTGGAACATGGGCGGCCATGGCTGCTCAATGGCGTGTCGATTGATACCGTTTTCCCGAGCAATCGTGCCCAACAAATGACGCGCCAGACATTCTGGCATCGTATTAAACACTATGCGGTGCAGGCTGGAATCGATAGCGAAAAGCTGTCACCGCACGTTCTGCGACACGCATTTGCCACGCATTTACTGAACCATGGTGCGGATTTGCGAGTCGTACAGATGTTGCTTGGACACAGCGATTTGTCCACCACACAAATTTATACGCATGTAGCGACAGAGCGGTTACGCCAGCTACATCAACAGCACCACCCACGAGCGTGAGTGGTAGAAGATAAGGAATCATCATGAAAAAGCGTTTGTGGCTGCTCCCATTGTTAGCGGTCTCTGTGTCCGGTTTTGTTCATGCTGACGACGCAGCAATCAAGCAGTCTCTTGCTAAGTTAGGCGTACAAAATGCTGACATTCAGTCGGCACCTGTTGCGGGCATGAAAACGGTATTAACCGATAGCGGCGTTTTGTATGTGACCGAAGACGGTAAACACGTTATTCAGGGGCCGCTGTACGATGTGAGCGGCGCGCAGCCTGTTAACGTCACCAATCAGCTGCTGGTGGGTAAACTTAAAGCGCTTGAAAAAGAGATGATCGTTTACAAAGCGCCGCAAGAGAAACACGTCATTACGGTGTTTACCGACATTACCTGCGGCTATTGCCACAAGCTGCATGAAGAGATGAAAGACTACAACGCGCTAGGTATTACCGTGCGTTACCTGGCCTTCCCACGCCAGGGTCTGCAAAGCCAGACTGAAAACGATATGAAAGCCATCTGGTGTGCAAAAGACCCTAAAAAAGCCTTTGATGCAGCAATGAAAGGCGAAGCGGTAGCTGGCGGGACTTGCGATATGAATATCGCGAACCATTACAACCTGGGCGTGCAGTTCGGCATCCAGGGGACGCCTGCGATTGTGCTGAGTAACGGCACGGTTATTCCTGGCTACCAGGGGCCGAAAGAGATGAAGCAAATGCTGGATGCACACCAGCAACTGACCAATGTAGGTGGGTAGTTAACGGGTGAAACAGCAAACACAACTTCGCCGCCGTACGGTCGATGAATCCGTGGTGTTACCCCAGCAATTGCACCCACTTTTAAAACGCCTTTACGCCAGCCGTGGTGTGCGCGGCGAGCAAGACCTGGAACGCAGTGTGAAGGGAATGCTCTCGTGGCAACAACTTAATGGCATGGATAAAGCCGTTGAGATACTGCATAACGCTTTCCGAGAAGGCTTGCGCATTATCGTGGTCGGCGATTTTGATGCTGACGGCGCAACCAGCACTGCGTTAAGCGTGCTTGGACTGCGCAGCCTTGGGTGCCAAAACATTAGCTATCTCGTACCTAACCGTTTCGGCGACGGTTATGGTTTGAGCCCGGAAGTGGTGGATCAAGCTCATGCGCGTGGCGCGCAGCTGATTTTGACCGTCGATAACGGCATCTCATCCCATAGTGGTGTTGAGCGTGCCCATGCGCTGGGCATTCCGGTGGTGGTTACCGATCACCACCTGCCAGGGGCAGAATTGCCTGCGGCAGATGCCATCATCAACCCCAACCTGGTCGATTGCGAGTTTCCGTCTAAATCCCTCGCAGGCGTTGGCGTTGCCTTTTATCTGATGCTGGCGATGCGGGCGCATCTGCGTGATTGCGGCTGGTTTGAACAACAAGGCCTGGCCATTCCGAACATTGCAGAGTTGCTGGATCTGGTGGCGTTAGGCACCGTGGCCGATGTTGTGCCACTGGATATGAATAACCGCATTTTGACCTGGCAGGGCTTGAGCCGTATTCGTGCTGGCAAGTGTCGCCCGGGGATTAAAGCGCTGATTGAAATCGCCAACCGTGAGCCGCATAAACTGGCGGCAAGCGACTTAGGTTTTGCTTTAGGCCCGCGTCTGAATGCTGCCGGTCGCTTGGATGATATGTCCGTGGGTGTAGCGTTACTGCTCAGTGAAAATATTGGCGAAGCACGCATGCTGGCTAACGAACTTGACGCGCTAAACCAGACGCGAAAAGAGATTGAGCAGGGCATGCAGGTTGAAGCTCTCACGTTGTGCCAACAACTGGAACACAGCCACGATGAGCTGCCGTATGGCCTGGCGATGTACCACCCGGAATGGCATCAGGGCGTGGTTGGTATCCTGGCTTCACGTATTAAAGAGCGTTTTAACCGCCCGGTTATCGCTTTTGCACCCGCGGGTGATGGCACGCTGAAAGGCTCAGGCCGCTCGGTGCAAGGCTTGCATATGCGCGATGCTCTTGAGCGGCTTGATACGTTGTATCCTGGCATGATGCTGAAATTTGGCGGCCACGCGATGGCTGCAGGTTTGTCGTTGGAAGAAGCTAAATTCGAAGAGTTCCGCCAGCGTTTTGGCGATCTGATCGGCGAATGGCTTGATCCCGCATTGCTTCAGGGCGTGATTTGGTCAGACGGTGCTATTTCTGCGCAAGAGATGACACTGGAAACCGCCGAGATGCTGCGTGACGCCGGGCCGTGGGGGCAGATGTTCCCTGAGCCACTGTTTGACGGCAAATTCCGCTTATTACAGCAACGGCTGGTCGGGGAACGCCATCTTAAAGTCATGGTTGAACCCATCGGCGGCGGCCCGTTGATTGACGGCATCGCCTTTAACGTGGATACAGCATGCTGGCCGGATAACGGCGTGCGTGAAGTTGAATTGGCTTTCAAGCTGGACGTAAATGAGTTTCGCGGTAATCGCAGCGTTCAGTTGTTAATCGATCATATCTGGCCTCTATAGCCCTATTACTTGGCTATTAACGGGCAACAAAACTATAAAAAGCGGCGTAATTCCGGTAAACTTTCCGGTTTACGACCGCATTTTCGTCTTCTGTCATCAACATAAGATAATACAGACCATGTTTGAAATTAACCCGGTAAAAAACCGCATCCAGGACCTTACGGAGCGCAGCGACGTTCTTAGGGGGTATCTTTGACTATGATGCCAAGAAAGAGCGCCTGGAAGAAGTAAACGCAGAGCTGGAACAACCTGATGTGTGGAACGAACCTGAACGCGCACAAGCGTTAGGTAAAGAGCGTTCTTCACTGGAAGCGATTGTCGAAACATTCGATCAAATGACTCAGGGGCTGGAAGATGTTTCCGGTTTGCTGGAGCTGGCTATTGAAGCCGACGACGAAGACACTTTCAACGAAGCCGTTGTCGAGTTAGATCAACTGGAAGGCAAACTGGCGCAGCTTGAGTTCCGCCGCATGTTCTCCGGTGAGTACGACAGCGCCGATTGCTATATCGACATTCAGGCAGGTTCTGGCGGCACCGAAGCGCAAGACTGGGCCAGCATGCTGATGCGAATGTATCTGCGTTGGGCTGAATCACGCGGCTTCAAAACCGAAATCATTGAAGAGTCTGATGGCGACGTTGCGGGTATTAAATCTGTGACTATTCGTATTCAGGGCGAATATGCCTTTGGCTGGTTGCGTACTGAAACTGGCGTGCATCGCCTGGTACGTAAGAGCCCGTTCGACTCCGGTGGCCGTCGCCATACCTCGTTCAGCTCCGCCTTTGTCTACCCGGAAGTTGATGACGATATTGATATCGAAATCAACCCGGCCGATCTGCGTATCGACGTTTACCGCGCCTCGGGTGCGGGTGGTCAGCACGTTAACCGTACAGAATCTGCGGTGCGTATTACCCACCTTCCGACCAATACCGTGACTCAGTGCCAGAACGACCGTTCGCAGCATAAGAACAAAGATCAGGCGATGAAGCAGATGAAGGCGAAGTTATACGAGCTGGAAATGCAGAAGAAGAATGCTGAGAAGCAGTCGCTGGAAGACAACAAATCGGATATCGGCTGGGGCAGCCAGATTCGTTCTTACGTACTGGACGACTCCCGTATCAAAGACTTGCGTACTGGTGTAGAAACCCGTAACACGCAGGCGGTACTGGATGGCGATCTGGACAAATTTATCGAAGCAAGTTTGAAAGCAGGGTTATGAGGAATCAACATGTCTGAACAACAAGAACAGGGCACCGAAGCGGTCGATCTTAACAATGAACTGAAATCCCGCCGTGAGAAGCTGGCTGGCCTGCGTGAGCACGGCATTGCTTTCCCAAATGACTTCCGTCGCGATCATACCTCAGACCAATTGCATGCTGACTTCGATGCGAAAGAGAACGAAGAGCTGGAAGAGCTGGGCATCGAAGTGGCTGTTGCTGGCCGAATGATGACACGCCGTATCATGGGTAAAGCGTCTTTCGTTACCCTGCAAGATGTTGGCGGCCGCATTCAGCTTTACGTTGCGCGTGACGATTTGCCAGAAGGCATCTACAACGAGCAGTTCAAGAAATGGGACCTCGGTGACATCCTGGGTGCACGCGGCAAGCTGTTCAAAACTAAAACCGGTGAGCTTTCTATTCACTGTACTGAACTGCGTTTGCTGACTAAAGCTCTGCGCCCGCTGCCGGACAAATTCCACGGTCTGCAGGATCAAGAAGCACGATACCGCCAGCGTTACCTGGATCTGATCTCCAACGAAGAATCCCGCAACACCTTTAAAATCCGTTCGCAAATCATGGCTGGCGTGCGTCAGTTCATGGTGGAACGTGGGTTTATGGAAGTTGAAACGCCAATGATGCAAGTGATCCCGGGTGGTGCGTCTGCACGTCCGTTCATCACGCATCACAACGCGCTGGATATCGATATGTACCTGCGTATCGCGCCGGAACTGTATCTGAAGCGCCTGGTCGTGGGTGGCTTCGATCGCGTATTCGAGATCAACCGTAACTTCCGTAACGAAGGTATTTCTCCGCGTCACAACCCAGAGTTCACCATGATGGAACTCTACATGGCGTACGCGGATTACAAAGATCTGATTGAACTGACCGAATCTCTGTTCCGTACTCTGGCGCATGACGTGCTGGGTACTGCGCAAGTGAAGTATGGCGAAGAGATCTTTGATTTCGACCAGCCATTCGCCAAATTGACCATGCGTGAAGCCATCAAAAAATACCGCCCGGAAACTGATATTGCAGATCTGGACGATATGGGCAAAGCACTGGAAATCGCAGCAGCTATCGGCATCAAAGTCGAGAAGAGCTGGGGCCTGGGCCGTGTAGTCACCGAGATCTTCGAAGAAGTGGCTGAAAGCCATCTGATTCAGCCGACCTTCATTACTGAATACCCGGCAGAAGTTTCTCCACTGGCGCGTCGTAATGACGAAAATCCAGAAATCACCGACCGCTTCGAGTTCTTCATCGGTGGTCGTGAAATCGGTAACGGCTTCTCCGAGCTCAATGATGCAGAAGATCAGGCGCAGCGCTTTGCTGACCAGGTTAATGCGAAAGACGCAGGCGACGACGAAGCGATGTTCTTCGACGAAGACTACGTGACTGCTCTGGAGCACGGCTTGCCACCAACGGCGGGTCTGGGCATTGGTATCGACCGTATGGTTATGCTGTTCACTAACAGCCACACTATCCGTGACGTTATCTTGTTCCCGGCTCTGCGCCCGGTTAAGTAAGTTGTACTCGTTCCTCCCTGCGCTGCAGGGAGGAACATCTTCTTCTCAGTTAATGTATTCGAGGATTGGTTTGCGCAAGGAAAGCACAGTCAGAAAGTGGGCACCGAATGCCGTTATCCTGGTGCTAAGCCTGTTACTCGTCGCTTGCTCATCAAATAAAGCGGGCACCACTCAAGCCTCTTCAGGTAGCTACAGCGGTTCGGTTTATACCGTCAAACGTGGTGACACACTCTCGCGCATCTCGCGTATGACCGGCACAAGCGTCGGCCAATTGGCACGCCTCAATGGTATTCCTGCTCCTTATACGCTGGAGATAGGGCAAAAAATCCGTGTTAAAAGTAGCTCTGGCTCTTCATCTTCATCGAAGAAAACAGCCGTGGCGAAAACCTCTAAACCGCGTTCATCGTCCACAAGTAGCGTTGCGAAAGTCGCCGCTCCTCCGGTTGGTTCAAAATGCTGGCTCTGGCCAACATCCGGTAAAGTTGTTGCGCCGTTCTCCGACAGCGATGGTGGGAATAAAGGTATAGATATTGCCGGTAAGCGTGGGCAACCTATTTATGCTTCTGCCGCTGGTACAGTGGTTTACGTGGGTAACCAGCTTCGCGGTTACGGCAATTTAGTGATGATTAAACATAACGAAGAGTACATCACTGCTTATGCTCACAACGAAACGACATTGGTAAACACCAGTCAGAAAGTTAGCGCCGGGCAGAAAATTGCCACAATGGGCAGCAGCGGTTCAGATTCGGTGAATTTGCATTTCCAGATTCGTTATCGTGCAAATGCTATCGACCCTCAGCGCTACTTACCACCTCCAGGTAGTAAGCCATCTTGCTAATTAACAGAAGCCAGATATTTTCTGGCTTCTAATAAATACCATCCCTATTGATCTTTATCAGACACCGTCATCCTTTCCTGGCTAATAATGCTGATCACTTTAATTCATAATATGAATGGTAAATATGTTGCAGAATAATAACTAAGTTATAAAAAATATAACCCGGTTAATTAACGTTGTAATATTTATCAACCATTTCATGTTAATGGTGAGTAGCAAACAATGACAATACGTATTAATGCAGACCAAATAATAGATACCTTTATCCGGTATACAACAATCAACACCACTTCCGTTCCCGAAAATAACCAACTTCCCAGTTGCGAAAATCAGTACAAATTAGCTCAGCTTGTTGTGAGTGAATTTTCCAACGTGAATACCGTCGAGACTTCCATTAACGCTAATGCCATTACCGTTCTGAGTCTTGCGGCAAACAGCCCGGAAATGCCATCCATTGCCTTCTTCGCGCATCTTGATACTGCGCCAGATAACGCCAATGACACCCATGCCGTGCGCGTGAAAAACTACGATGGTAAAAATATCGTACTGCCTGCGACTGGGGAAGAGATAACCGTTGAGGCGTTCCCTGAACTGTTGAACTATGTCGGCCAGGACATCATTACCACAGATGGTACCAGCCTGTTGGGTGCTGACGATAAAGCGGCAATTGCGGCGGCAGTGGAAGCCATTCGTTATATGGTTGCGAACCCTGAGTTTAAACATGGCGATATCAAACTGGTGTTATTGCCAGACGAAGAAATTGGTATTCGTGGAGCTAAAGCGTTAAACGTGGCGCAGCTAAATGCTGATTTCGGTATTTGCCTGGATTGCTGTGGTATCGGCGAATATGTTATTGAAAACTGGTACGCAGGTAGCGCCAAAATGACATTCAAAGGCGTGACGGCTCACCCTATGAGCGCGAAAGGCAAGTTGGTCAATGCTGTATTAATCGCCAACGAAGTGATCAACGCATTGCCAGCAAGTGAACGCCCGGAATTAACGGAAGGCCGTGAAGGGTATTTCTGGGTGAATAAAATCACCGGTAATACCGTGAATGCCATACTCGAAATTGCCCTGCGTGATTTTGAAATTGAAGGTTACCAGAGCCGAAAAGCGTTATTGCAGTCCATCACTGAGCAACTGCAAAGCCGTTATGGCCAGGAAAATATCACCCTGGAATTATCGGATACCTACGATAACGTGAAAGCCGGGCTTGATAAAAAGCCGGAAATTATTGCCAGCGTTCAGCAGGCAATGCGTAACCTGAGCATTGAGCCGAAACCGTTAATTATGCGCGGCGGTTATGACGGTAGCGTGATTACGCCTGCCGGCTTACCGACGGTTAATATCTTTACTGGTGCCCATAATTTCCATTCCACCAAAGAGTTCTTGCCCGCAGAGTCTCTGCGCCTGGCAAGTGAAATGCTGTTGGAAATCGTTGCTCTGAGTGCTCAAGAGGTGCCTGCGTGAATAAGTGGATAACTGAATTTGTTTTGTATGCCGTCTACATGGTCTTTGGCGCAGCCTGGGCCACTACCGGTGCCGTTATGCCGCAAATCATGGCCGATTTTAATATCGACGTGTCCCATGCGGCGTTAATGTCGAACGTCATTCTGTGGGCGAAAATTTTAGGTGCTTTCTGCACCTCGATTTTGACCGCGCAACTCGGCGCGAAAAAGTCCTATCTTCTGGGCTGCGTGTTGACCGGATTATCGATATTCATTCCATGGACCAATAACTTCGACCTGCTGTTAGTGATTCGTTTTATGGGTGGCCTGGGTGGGGCAATCTGCCTGGTTTCTCTTGTGCCGACCGTGGCACGTTTGTTCGATAACAAAACAGCATCTGCGCTTAACAGCCTGAACTGCACCTCCAACATCATCGGCACGATTATCGCGTTGACGCTGGCGGGTAGCCTTTCGATTTACTTTGGTGGCTGGAGAAACCTGCTGGCAGTTTATGGTGTGATAACGCTGGTTCTGGGTGCTGTGTGGCTTATTGTCTTTACTGATGAAGAGGTTGCCGTTACCACTGCAAGCAACGACGGCAGCACGGATAAACTGCGCATCATGAAAGATGCGATTTTTAACCGCGTAGTGTGGGGGATGATTGCCCAGTACGTCGGCGCGATGATCATGATGATTTTCATGTTCACCTTCCTGCCGCTTTACTACGCCAAATACGCGCACCTGCCGCCAGAATCGCATGCTCACCTGAGCGGCACGGTAAACCAGGTCGGGATTATGCTCGGCGCAATCGCTGGACCATTCTGCAAAGCTCGCGGCTACCATTACAAAAACTGGTTGTTTAGCACCAGCATCGCGATGGCAATTACGACCTTTATTATGCTGTTCGCAACCAATGACATTTTGATTTTGGTCTGCTCATTCCTGACGGGTTTTGTTTTTGCGACCTGGTTTGCTTTTATCTTCTCAATTCCAAAAGAGACATTAAAAGGGGCCAATACCCAAACGGTGACCTACACGATGTCGACTTTCTGGGTTTGTACCTTTGTTATCGCCACCGCGAACAGCCAACTGATTGGCTGGTCGATTGATGCAACTGGTAGCTTCACAATGGGCTTTATCTGGGTGTTTGCGCTGATGGTTGTTTCACCTATCGTCGCACTGATGGTATTCCCGAAAAAAGCGGCAGCTCACGCTTAAGGAATAAGGGGAACCCATAGGGTTTCCCTTCATTTTTACCGTAAGTCAGAGCAGGGGAGCTGGGTAAATAATCCCCCATGTAACACTCTAGCCTTCACCTCCATACGACCCCGTAAGATTTGACAACACACAGGTTGTAAAAACAATCGCTTAATAATCCACCACATAAACTTAAAAGGCGCTTGCCAGCGAAAGCTGAACGTCTATAATGCCTACGCACTTCAAAGCGGGTGTAGTTCAATGGTAGAACGGCAGCTTCCCAAGCTGCATACGAGGGTTCGATTCCCTTCACCCGCTCCAGCTCATCTCTTCCAAATTACCTGTAATCTAACGAACCCAGTGAATATGTGCTTTACGCCACTTTTGCGTCCTGAATTTGCTTGATTATTATCCATCACGACAGCAGAAAACCCCTTGCATCATGCTTTCTGCTGCCTGATTTTATGGCTTAAACAGTTGCCGGTAAGGTTTCGATAGGCGCAGGCTTACCGATGAAGTAGCCCTGAACATAGTCAATTCCCATGCGGAATAGAGCATTCTGAATCGCTTCTGTTTCGACAAACTCAGCCACTAACGTCATGTTTTTCATTCTTGCTAACTCACAAATAGATTCCACGATTTTGTAGTCCATCTCGCTGGAAATAATATTGTGGATAAAACTGCCATCGATTTTGAGTATGTCCGCCTGCATATTTTTGAGTCGCGCATAGCTCGCATAACCCGTTCCAAAATCATCGATAGCAATTTTACAACCTAAACGCTGTAGTGCATCCAGTGTCTTATCGGCTTGTAAGTTGTTGGTAAGCTCATCGGTTTCGGTCACTTCCAGAACGAGCTGCTCAGGCGCAATACCGTACTTAATCAGCATATTTTCAATGAGATGTGCCATATCTGTGCGGCAGATTGATGCTGGAGTCAGATTAATGGCGAAGCATTGGTTTGGCCGTGAATGACGGGTTTCGTCCATATATTTCATGGTGTTATTTAGCACCCATAAATCAATGCTCGATGACATGCCAAATTCATTTGCTAGCGGTAAAAAAGTATCCGGGAAAATAAGTTCATCATTGTTACCAAGCATCCGCAGCAGGACTTCATGGTAGCGATGACCATTTTTGCTTTCTATTGGCTGAGCCATCAAAACAAACCGATCTAACTCAAGCGCACGTTGAAGTTGATTCATCATGTCGACTTTAGTTTTAACCTGATTTTGTACCTGCCGACTGCTTTGCTTTCTCATATCCACGGGCAAGTTTGTCGTCAGGGAGATCTCTGCCAGTGCTCGGAGTTCACCAATTAATAGATAAAGATGACCCACAGGGTAGTTAATGATGCAGTAGCTACAACCAATTTGTGGGTAAAGCTTTACCCCATCACGGGTGTAACGGAAATCTTTTGCTTTGTTGTGCAGCTCAGAAATCCTTTTTTCTGCATTTAAAGGGGACATCCGGACAATTAAATCGTGACCAGAACTTATATAAATAAGCTCATCGTTTTCCAGTACCGGTTTCAAAAAATGAGCCAGTTGTTGCTTATATTGAACTTGCATCAGCAAACCATAGTGGCGGCCTAGTAATTCAAGGTCAGGGACATATAACTGACATAAAACAGAGACTGTATTTTTATTTAAATCTGTATCTAGTGCCAGCAAATTTGGTAGGTGAACTACCGGGTCGATGCTCATTAGACGCTTAGTCTTAATATTCAAGGCTCTTTGCCGTGAAATATTGATAGCCATAAGGATAATGGTTATTGAAAACGCTGCGAAGCAGGACGTTGCAACAGCCAGATGTAACTTGTAATCGACTGTATGAGGAATATAACTTTGATAGTTATTGCACAGTACGACCAATAACACCCACCAAATGAGAGAAATGGCAGCATGGCCCAGACGTAGCGTTCCCCAGATCATGACTGGTAACAGTAACGTCAGGGTATATACGGAGTTTATCAGTGTTGGCTTATGATTAATTGGTGAGATCATGAGCGCCGTAAGCAATGTCATTGCACTAAATAGACAAATGAGCTCGAGTGCTCGCAGGTCTTCTGCAACTTGATTACGGATTTTTTCAACATATTTCTTCATGTATGATGGCGTTCTGAATGAACGAATTACCAAATAACACATTGGCAAGCCAATCATATTCCCAACCAGCATTCCCTGATAATTTATCAATGTTCGCGTGGTGAATGGGGTTATGTACATCATTTTTTGATGTACACCATACATGCCTAAGTAGAGTACGGTCTGGAAATAATTAAGGAACAATGTGGCATTAATGAATACTAACCAGAAAATACGTTGCCAGGTTAGGTTATAGCGCCCGAAACTAGCTCGACCACGTTTCCCGGTGAAATAGTAATAACCAGCACAACTTATTCCTGTCGATGTAAAATAATGCAATACGGACATCAATGCTGGTTCCAGGCCACGATCAGGAGCCACACGGAAAAATACACACAGTATGATACCAGGAAGCGCCTTAAAACCATAAATCATGGTAAGGGCTGTCATAAGTGCCATGTTGAGATAAAAGAAAGGTATCTCGAAACCATCAACGTAGCCGTAGGAACTCATATACTGAGTTATAGGATACAGGATGAAGGGGAGAACAAGTGGTAAAGCCCACCATTTGTCTTTGTACTTGTTATACAACGCAGTAAATTTCATCATCAATGTCTGCTTTTTTACTAATTCCAGTGTCTGGAATGATTTACAAGCATCCATTGCTTAAAAATAAGTGTTACTAACACTCGGCTATCGTGCTCTATTAATACACTCTTGTATTAACCTGGCATCATGTGGGTAATGTCATGGCTATCTCATCGTAAAAGATGACATTGTTTTTCCCTTTGTCTTTTATGTAATACATCGCCACATCAGCTTTTTTCAATAGTGTGGCAACATCTTGCCCATGGTCAGGGTAAATTGAAATCCCAATGCTGGCAGATAAAAAATCGACTGTTGTTGCTGAGAGTTCGTAGTTATCTGAGATTCTGGAAAGCAAGGTTTTAGCAAGTTGGATCACTGCATCTTCTGTTTGTTCGCAAACGACGATGATGAATTCATCACCACCAATTCTTGCAACAAAGCCTCCCTTGCCAACAACGTTCCTGAGCATTTTAGATATCTTTACCAGCAGCTCATCACCAATGGCATGCCCCCAGACATCGTTAACACGTTTAAAACCATCGAGGTCAATAAACATAATGAACAGTGGCTGTATCTGTTTCTCAAACAGTGTATTTAAATGACTTTGTAAATAAACGCGGTTAGGTAATTGAGTTAACGAGTCATGTTGCGTCATTTGTTTTAATTGCAAATTCTTCGAGATTAACTCTCTTTTTAGAAGCTCATTGCTTAAATGCTCTTTGAAATTAATAAACCAGATGAAGATTGCTAACATAAATACTAGGGCGATGAGTATTATCATCGTCATCGCAATCGTATTTTCGATGTTGTCATCATGATTTATAGCAAGAGATGATGCGGCTACTGGAGCCATATTCATTTTGCTGGTACCTAAAAAGTGCATGATTGCTACACCGGTACAAAGAGTAATTGTGGCACCCAATCGGCAGAAGTTGGCATAGCTGTCGTTTTTACTCGTCATAACCAACATCAGATGGGTTAAATGCAACATGCCTAATGAAGTAATAAAAATAACGATTAGCGAAAGAGTGATATGAGCATTGCTGACAGACCAATCTCCCGCATTGATGATTGCAGCCATTCCCAGGTAGTGCATGGATGCCGCGGTTGCAGAAAATATCAATGCAGGCAGCAGATAATGATTTTTGCGTAATTGTTTGAATAAAAAGCAGCCAAACCCGAGCGAGCAGCCAATTATAGCAACAAGTAAGGAGGCCAGCGTTATCTTAATGTTATAATTTATAATGTGACTATGATGATGTGCTTGCATCACCATGTAGTGTAAAACCCATATCCCACAGCCCATAGTTGGGCCGCTAAATAAAGGCCAGCAGTTATGTTTTTTTCGAGCGCCAGCCTTACATAGCCAAAAAGAGACATAAAAAGCCAGGCACGCAATAATTACTGCGAGTAGGACTAATGAAATATCATAATTAAATAACATATTTAACTTAAAGTTCACTCTTAAAGGCGTGCATGTTTATTATAATCTTAATGTGCAGTGGGATAATAACGATGTACTTAATATCTTCAAGATTTTTTTATTCTTTTTCATAAATTAAAGACAACCAAAGAGTTGATTGTCTTTTTAGGTGCTGAAAATTTTGTAGTTATGGCCAGACCTTGTTAAATCCATCCATGCACAGTGGCGATGTTTACAGCTAAACGTCACGCATCATCAGGTAGCATGTACTTCTGGCAGTACAAGTAAGGTATACCTTCACGAGTGATGAGGTCAGCGTCCTTGTTCAGCGTAAAAATATCGATATCGGTCACTCCTGAGCTTTTCAAATAAAAGTCAGGAAGAAATTGCTGAACAATGCCTGCTGGGGTTGTTTCACGGTTTGAAATGACAATCTGACGAGAGACCCAAACAGGGCTACGCCCATAGTCTGCGAGTGTAAACAGGACGGTTCGCTGGACGGTATACTCTTCTTGCGGGGTAACGTTAATGATGCCGTTAATGTGCGCAATGCCTTTGCCATCCGCGGATTTGAAATCGACAATTCCACGAAATGATGCGTTGTCTCTGACTATCTGCAAAGTCGCCCTGCAGGCGAGGCTATGCGGGTTTTCGTAAGAAGGGTGGTGAAGATACAGCACCACGCCAGAAAGTATCGCGAGACATACTAAAAAAACGATGCGCGTTTGTGTTCGAAGAGAGGCAATCGCGGTGAGTATCTTCATTTACTATCATACCGAGGGTAATAGACTGACTGACAGGAATTATCATGTGACAAATCCATACCGGTAGTGCACAGAATGATTGAGATATTTTTCGTCTCAGGATATGCCGTTATATAGAGAAATTTATTATCACTACACATCTCAGGATGTTCCTTGATAAACCCCTCATGGCGGAGATAGTTGCTGGCATCATCATTAAAAAAATAGTGGCATTGGCCATCATATTTTTTTGAAGCAACATAACCCGAGAAATAATTTTCGCTGGTTACTTTTGGGTAGAGAAGCACACCAGCTATTAGCACGGTAAACATAATAATGAGCGTTTCTACCAGATTTAGTTTCGGCAGTTTTTTATTTTCGACTCTATTGGTTTCCGTTACAGAGGGCGTCTCTGTAAGTTCGATATCAACCTCAGATACAGCATAATCCCACTTTTTTTCAATGGTTATTTCTTGTTGAATAAGTAGACCTTTGCGCGGAACCGTGGTGATTATTTGCTTCTCTACATTCATTTGTAAAAATGACTTTCGTAGAGAGAGAATACTTTGATAAAAGGCGTTAAAGCTAACTTGCCTGTGGCTTTCACCCCATGCGAAAGCGAGTAACTCATTCTGAGTCACAATTTCAGCGTGATTTCTGAGCAACAACAGCAGGCATAAGGAGGCTGTCGGCTTGAGCTTTATCTGTTCATGGCTGTCTGTATGCACCAGACACTGTTTCTCAGGTAGGAATATTATTTTATTTTCAATGAGATAACATAGATTATCTGCTTCGGACATGTTGCCAGTACTCTCGTTGACTCAGGCTGGTTTTCCACCTGCCATTATAAGCACAATGTGGCATGGAATAATCCAGCCTTTTAGCGACTTTACCCTGTAGGTACTTCTCGGATCATTAGTACACTTATGATTAACAAGTTGTTAACTGTTTTTATACATTAAAAGTTATTTAAAATCAATATCTTATGGTTTTTTATTGTTTCTTTTTTAACTGAAAAGAAAAAGTTATCAACGCAAAGATTAAAAAAATTACGTATCTGCCTTCAGATAAATATACTCACTGACAGAGCAGCACGAGGGGGCAGGCGTGGTATCTCAGGGTTAGATTCTCAATAATGTAAATTTGAAAATGAAATTTAATAACTGAGTATTTCAGTCGCCTTTACTCATCGTTGATGATGTCTCACCATAACAATGGGGCTATGGCCATTGAATAAACTATTTCAATTAATAGTATGTATTTATGGGGTTTCAACCCTGGTGTTTATGTTATTCAGAGTGGTATGGCTTTTAAAGCAGGTAAGAAAATATCAGCAGAATGATACTGCCTGGTTTAAAGATAAAATTGATACCGTAATTGTGATATCAATTGTTTGGCCATTGTATTTATTATATATTATTTTTCAAGCTATTTTTAATCCCTGCTGTATATGGAATGACAGTTGTGACTGTTTAAAAAATGACATGCGGTGATATTATTTTCCCGAGTGATTGTTTCATTGTTAGATAATTAAATTATCATAAAGTATGTGGTTGTTCATGAGCGTAGAATATTGTCTGGCAGGGAATTCATAAGGCTATTCTTTTCAAATCGCCATCCTACAATCCTCAGTATCTGGCTTATCAATCGCAGGTTTACCGTAATGTTCTATATTGATATACGTGCCGAGTAGCGGGTTATCAATTTACATTAGGGTGATCTCCTTTGCTTTTCGCCAGGAGATAATCTCAATCCCATAACTAGAGTAAGAGAAGCTGATGTCCATTCTTAATTTTGATGAATCTGTAATGCTCATTGGAGATGAGATTAAAAAATCTGAAAACGCTTATTTCTCTCTGAGAAAAAAACGTCAGCGCATTGAAATGAAAAGAGATGGAAACATCTTTTATCTTGAGAAAGGCTCCGTCTCTGTTTACCGAGTTGAAAATGACCTTGTTACGGTGAGCTTTACCGCACCCGCTATCCTTGGCCTGGCACAGATGCGTAATGATGTGATGTCTCATTACCTGCGGTGTGACACGGACTGTGAGATGTGGGTGATGAATTCGACTAATGCTAATGAGATGCTCAGCAAGAAAAACCTATGGATACATGCATTTGATATTTTGACTAATCATCTGCAGCGTTATTTCCAGCGTGAAAATCTACGTTCACATAAAACGATTCGCGAAATTGTGACGGAACATGTGAAGCACATTTGGTCCCTTGAGCCTGAAATTCGTGAAAAAACATCAGTTTACACATTCATACTCAGTAGGAACCACATTTCACGTAGCGCTATCCATAAAGTGCTTCAGGAGTTGGTTAACGAGGGTAAATTGACATTGAATCGTGGGAAGTTGTCTTCGTTTAATGGCCAGTAAGACAAACTTGAGTGTGATGTTTTTAACGCCAAACAGCTACTGAATCTCACCATAAAAAAAGCCGCAACATCATCTGTTGCGGCTTTTTTATCGTTTCTATCTTTCGCGTAACGCTTCTGCTTTGGCGCGAATAATCGGCTTCAGCAGATAACTCAGAATAGATTTCTTACCAGTTATGATATCGACTGAGGCGACCATACCCGGAATGATGACCATTGGATGCTCTTTGGTCCCCAGGTAGTTCTTATCTGTGCGCAGGCGTGCAATGTAGTAACTGTGGCCTTCTTTATCGGTTACGGTATCCGGGCTTAGCTGTACCAACTCGCCATTCAGACCACCGTAGGTGGTGTAGTCGTAAGCGGTAAACTTCACCACCGCATGTTGCCCTGGGTGCAGGAAGGCAATGTCACGCGGCTGAATTTTCACTTCGATAAGCAATTTGTCATCAAGTGGCACGATTTCTACTAAGTCACTGCCGGGCTGAATAACTCCACCAATGGTGTTAACCATAATCTGCTGGACGACACCGCGAACAGGCGAAACTACCATGGTTCGATTGACGCGGTCTTCAAGAGCCTTGCCAGTGGCTTCTGCTTTGCTCAGATTCGTGCGTGCTTCGTTAAGCTGTGAAAGCGCATCGCTCTGGAAGCGGTTACGACTTTCGCCAATCTTATTTTCAATCTCTTTCGTTTCTGATGCGGATTTAGGAATAGAAAGAGTGATGGAGTCCAGCAGCCCTTTAGTTTCCACTTCAGTGCGGCGTAAGCGCAGGATTTCAACTTTAGAAATTGCACCTGATGCCAACAGTGGCTCAGACATTTTGATCTCTTGCTGCAGTAAACCCAGGCTGTTCTTGTACTGTGCCTGTTTGGACTGGAAGTCACGCAACTCCTGTTTTTTCTGCACTAACTGTTCCTGAAGACCTTCGATTTCATTCTGGAACTGGCGACGGCGACTATTAAATAAATCGACTTCCCCGCGTGCTACTTCTGGAGCCTTCTTAGCAATCTCATCAGAAATAACAAACTCTTTGTCTTCGGCTTCCGCTGTCAGACGGTCGATTTTAGCCTGCAAGCCGAGTTTGTCTGCTTCAGTCTCACCAACATTTGATGCAAAACGAGTGTCATCCAAATGAATCAACGGCGCGCCAGCTTCAACGATTTGCCCTTCATGCACATACAGCTCGGTGACAATACCGCCTTCCAGGTTCTGTATTTTTTGCAAGCGTGATGACGGGATGGCTTTACCTTCGCCACGTGTAACTTCATCAAGTTTGGCAAATCCTGCCCAAACGAACGCCAGTAAGACTAATACCAGGATAGTCCAAAGAGTCAGACGAATAACGCGCGGTGAGTCATCAATCAGAGCATGACTCACCTCGTTAATGTTATCGGCCTGGTTCTCATCGCGACCTTTAAAGTAGTGGCGAATTTGCGGGCGTAAACGTGCAAATAACTCAGCGAGACGCATTGATTTGACCCTTCTTCAGCGCATCCATAACAATGGCTTTCGGGCCATCAGCAATAATGCGTCCTTTATCAACAATAATCAGTCGATCAACCAGTGTCAGCATCGACGCTTTATGCGTCACGAGTAACAGTGTTTTATCAGCGACAAATGGCACCAGCGCTTGTTTAATCTTGTCTTCACTGGTGTTGTCCATAGCACTGGTTGGTTCATCAAGCAACAGGACTGGTGGCTCCAGCAGGAGTGCACGAGCCAGTGCAACAGCCTGGCGCTGCCCGCCGGACAACTGCATACCACGCTCACCCACTTGCAAGTTGTAACCGTCAGGGTGAACACGAGCAAATTCGTTAACGCCAGCAAGTTCCGCGGCGCGCAGCATCGTTTCATCGTCGACATAACGGGCACCACAAATCAGGTTATCGCGCAGTGAACCATTAAACAGCTGAATGTCCTGAGGAACATAACCAATGCTGTGGCGCAAATCGTTGACGTCCAACTGACGAGCATCTACATCGTCGATCAAAATATTACCGCCGGTTGGCTGGTAAAGATTGATTATCAACTTGCTAATCGAGCTCTTGCCCGAGCCACTACGACCGATAATACCTACGCGTTCGCCGGGCTTAATGGTCAGATTAATCTTTTGCAGTGAAGGGTTTTTCTGCTCGGGATAACTGAAATCGACATCTTTGAATTCAATGCTGCCACGGAAGGTTTCACGCTTCAGAGGGTGCTCATGATCGCGTCTTTCCTGCGGCATCGACATCATTTGTTCGGTGTTTTTGATAGTCAAACGCGCCTGGTGATAACGGGCAATCAACCCGGTCAACTGACCCATTGGCATCAGCGCACGGCCATTAAGCATGTAGCAGGCAATCAGGCCGCCCATGCTCAGCTTGCCGCCAATAATCATATACACGCCGACGATAATCATGATGACGCCAGACATTTGCTGGAACCATCCGGTCAAGTTGCTGGCTAAGCTGGATAATGTTTTAACGCGTAATTCCAGGCGGCTTAAACTGCCCAGAGTTTGCTCCCATTGATACTGGCGTTCGCTTTGCGCGTTGTTGACTTTGATAGCGTCCAGGCCACTGAGTGTTTCAATCAGCAATGCCTGACGCTCACTTGCCAAACTCATTGTTTTGGCAACGGCAGCATTTACCGGTTTCTGCAACGCCCAGCTAATCACCAGTGCGATAGGGAAGGTGAGTAACGGAATCCATGCCAGCGTCCCGCCGATAATGCCAATCACCAGCAGCAGCACCAGCGTAAACGGTAAATCGATAAGCGTGGTCAACGTGAGTGAAGAAAGGAAATCACGCAGCGACTGAAATTCATGAATGTTTTGTGCAAAGCTACCTACGCGAGCAGGGCGCGCTTTCATCTCCATGCCGGTAATACGCTCAAAGAGCGTGGCAGAGATAATCAGGTCACTCTTTTTACCGGCAATGTCGAGGCAGACACCGCGCAGCATTTTTAAGATCAAATCGAAAACAAACGCCATGCAAATACCGACGGCCAAAACCCACAACGTCACCGTGGCATGATTGGGTACAACCCTGTCATACACGTTCATGGTGAACAGCGGAGTTCCCAGCGCAATCAGGTTAATCAGCAAGCTTGCTAATATCGCATCCATGTAGAGATAGCGAGACAGCATCAGCGTGTCTTTGAACCAGGATTTTGTACGCGGCAGGAAAGATTCAGACTGTAAGTCAAACTCATGGCGAGGGTGCGCGAAAATCACCTGGCCTGCGTAGTTTTTCTCAAGCTCAGCTGCATCAATATTGATCTCACCGCCTTCGCTCTCGCTTGGCATAATGCGAGCAGTACCATCGGCGTTCCAACCAAGTAGTACGGCGGCACCCCCATCACGTAGCAAAAGAATCGCAGGCAGAGACATAGCGGCGATTTTATTGAGCGAACGTTTGATGACACGTGCTTTTAAACCTGCACGAGCGGCAGCACGAGGCAAAATAGCCAACGTCAGGCGATCGTTCTCCAGCGGCAGCCCACTACTCAGTGTTGAGCGGCTTGCTGATTTACCATGCACAGAACAAAGAACCAGCAGGCAATCAAGCAATGGATCGTCATTGCGACTGCGCGGGTCATGATAATGCGACTCCTCAATAGGAGGAGCCTCTGACATTGTATTCATGTGTTCAACTTGTGAATTCATTGATGAGAATGTTCCTGACGCAATTATTCAGCAAAAATAAAAAATAGCTAATGCTGAAATAGTTTATTGGGAAACTATTTCAGTTAATTAAATGCTAATTAAGTTCAGGTAATGAGTTATTTTCTGGAGAGTCTATTGGTTGACCTGCAGGCACTGGATTAATTTTAAGTGCTTTTAATAATTCACCCGTACGCGCGCAAATACGATAACCCGTCGTAATTTCCAGATAACGTAATTCAACAAGGCGGCGTTTAGATGAGAATACTTCATTTTCACTATCCAATAAATCCAGCAGAGTTCGTTCACCCAGGCTGAACTGATCCTGATAAGCGGTACGAACTTTCACGCTGCGGTCGGCATAATCTGTGGCCGCAGGAATTTGGTCTCTGGCGCTTTTTAATGCTGACCATGCAAGGCCAATTTCCTGATTCATCTGGCGCAGGGTGTTATTACGCACGTCCTGAGATTGTTTTTCCTGATACGCACGGGACTGCATTGCTGCTTTATCGCTGCCGCCCTGGTACAGGTTGTAATGCAGTTTCACCATCGCCTGCCACTCTTCAGAATGGGCGCGAGTCGTGTCGGTGTCATTACTGATGCTGCGAGATACCGCTACATCAACACGTGGATAAAACGTTGATTTTGAAGCTTCATATTGCTGGCGAGCAGCCTGAATATCGGCATTGGCAGATTTCAGCAGCGGGCTGTTGTCTTCCATTATGCGTTTGGCATCTTCAAGCGATTTTGGAAGGAAGGCATCAATACTTTCAGGCAGACTCAGGTTTTCAGGCGCTTCACCGGTCACACTCATGAATGTAGTATTGGCATCTTCGAGGTTGGTTTGCTCAGTCAACAAGTTGTTGCGAGCCTGCGCCAGACGCGCTTCTGCCTGCATTAAATCGCCTGAACGGCCAACACCCTGATCGGTACGTAAATGAATCTGGTCGTAGATACGTTCATGGTTCGCGAGGTCATCTTCTGCCAGATGCACATATTCCTGGCGTTGCAATACATCAAGGTAGGCCTGAACCACCTGGAATGCGGTATTTTCGCTGATGTTGAGCACGTTAAAAGCGCGGGAATCAACGGTTGCCTTTTGACGGCCAACTTCACTCGACGTCGCAAAACCGTCGAATACATTCTGGTTGAGGCTAAGCGTGGCGTCGTTTGGAGACAAATTCATGCCATTATTACTGCCACCTGCTCGCGTGGTAGCATCATTGATGTTTTTCTTGCCTGCTTCTGCATCTACATTCAAAGAAGGAAGATATCCCCCGCGCGCTGCGCGCAAATCCTGCTCTGCAGAATAACGACTATTTACTGAAGCATTGACTTCTGGATGGCTGGATAAAGCTTGATTTACGGTATTTTGTAAAGTTGCTGCATTAACTGATGGTATTGATAAACAACCAAGTATAAAAAGGGAAACCTTCTGCATTTTATGAAGCCTTTATATTGCGCGCGTTAACGATATCCCTATATCACGCCTTATATCCATTTCAATTTTAACACGAAACATCATATTAATTAACAAGCGCAGAGGTGTTTATCTGATTACATTAAACGAGGCTTTCATTCGAAATGAAATTTAATGTTCTGTAATGTGATGTTTCACTTTGCGTCATTTTTGATTATATTTAACGCTCAGTCAAGTCTCCGATAATAGAGTTCTAATAACTGTGTTTTTTTCTACATTTATTAATTCTCCCGAAGAGCCAATGTCCATTAATGGGCATTTTTTGCTTTTTGGGGATGTTTTCGAATGAAAGAATAATGTTATTAATTATTTAATTTATCGTGGCATTTATAAAAATAACGATGATATTCAAGAGAGGTATTAGTGAGCAATTTACTTGGTGTGATTAAGGCAGTAATTGGTCTGGTTTACGTAGTTGAAGCAGACGGCTCACAGCGTCTCTTGAAAGAAGGCGACAGAATCTACAGTGGCGAAGAGATTGTTACCGGGGACAGCGGCGCGGTTAGTATGGAACTGCCAAATGGCAAAACCCTGGATCTCGGACGTAATAGCCACTGGAGTGAGCATGGCTTGAATGCAGTAAGTACTGCAGAGCATGACACTCAGGATGTCGCATCGTTACAGAAATCCATTGCTGACGGCGCTGACCCGACACAAGCATTAGAAGCAACCGCTGCGGGCAATGAAGCACCGGTGCAAATTGAAGGCGGCGGCGGTGGTCACACTCTTGTTCAGTTAGATTTAACCGGGCAGATAATTGATCCAACCGCCGGTTTTAAAACAGTAGGACTGGGTTCGCCGACATGGGAACTTAACTTACCTGAGAACGGCTTAGCCGATGCTGGAGCACCTCCAGTTTTACCACCGTTAGTTAACATTGATGATTTTGCTGGTAACGATGGTTTTATTAACAAAAATGAAATCAATCACACAAATATCAGCGGTACCAGTAATCAAAATCACATCACA
Organism: Buttiauxella sp. AC038; assembly: GCF_979253565.1. Taxonomy (NCBI): domain Bacteria; kingdom Pseudomonadati; phylum Pseudomonadota; class Gammaproteobacteria; order Enterobacterales; family Enterobacteriaceae; genus Buttiauxella; species Buttiauxella sp. AC038. The sequence goes on from NZ_CEEDCQ010000001.1 coordinate 851,174, forward strand.
CTGACCTTCACAGATAGCCAAAAAAACACAATCACCATCGACGTACCTGTCAATAATGGCCATTGGACATTACAACCAGATTTAAGTGGACTGGTGGAAGGTGAGATAAACGTTACCGCCACAGCTACAGATGTATCTGGCCGCAGTGCATATAGCACGACTGATGCCGTGATCGATGTTACTGATTTGCACGACAACATCACCATCGACAACGTCACATCTGATAACGTTATTAACATCAACGAATCTCACGAAGCGCAGACCTCCGTTCACGGAACAGTTAGCGGCGATGCAAAAATCGGTGATGCCATCACATTAACCGTCGATGGCAAGGAATATCACGATGTCGTTATCGATCTCGGTAATGGCAATCTGGGCTATCGGATTAATGTCTCGACTCAGGGGCTGTTGGCCAATCCGAATATTCATGCCACGGTGACGTCAACCGATGAGGCTGGGAACACGACTCAGGCATCCAGCGATCATACTGTAGCTATTGATACCAACGTTTCTGCCGATATCACCATTCATCAGATTTCCGGTGACGACATCCTCAATGCGGCGGAAAGCCAGCAGCCAACCACCACCATCAGCGGCACCGTGGGCGGCGATGCGCGTGTGCATGATGTGGTGACGCTGACGGTTAACGGCCATGAATTTACCGGCACCGTGCAGCCAATGCCGAACGGCCAACTGGGTTACGCGATTGATGTAAACACCGCGGATCTGGCCAACGGTCAGCAGGTGCATGCGAGTATCACGACAACGGATTACGTGGGTAACACCGCGACCGCGACGGCCGATCACAGTGTCAGCCTCGACTATGTGGCCACCGCCGATATCACCATTCATCAGATCGCTGGCGATGACATCATTAATGCTGCCGAAAGTCAGAAGCTGACCACCACCGTGACCGGGACCGTGGGCGGCGATGCGCGGGTGCACGATGTGGTGACCCTGACCGTCAACGGCCATGAGTTCACCGGCACGGTGCAGCCGATGCCGGACGGTCAACTGGGTTACGCGATTGACGTGAACACCGCGGACCTGGCGAACGGCCAGCAGGTGCACGCCACCATCACCACCACTGACGGTGCCGGCAACACCGCGACCGCGACGGCCGATCACAGTGTCAGCCTTGACTACGTGGCCACCGCCGATATCACCATTCACCAGATCGCCGGTGATGACATCATCAATGCGACGGAAAGCCAGCAGCTGACCACCAGAGTGACCGGCACCGTGGGCGGTGATGCGCGCGTACACGACGTGGTGACCCTGACGGTGAATGGTCACGAGTTTACCGGTACGGTGCAGCCGATGCCGGATGGTCATCTGGGTTACAGCATCCCCGTGAACACCGCGGACCTGGCGAACGGCCAGCAGGTGCATGCGAGTATCACGACAACGGATTACGCAGGTAACACCGCCACCGCGACGACAGAGCATGCGGTGAGCGTGGATTATGTGGCCACTGCCGATATCACCATTCACCAGATCGCCGTTGATGACATCATCAATGCGACGGAAAGCCAGCAGCTGACCACCAGAGTGACCGGCACCGTGGGCGGCGACGCGCGGGTGCACGATGTGGTGACGCTGACGGTGAACGGCCACGAGTTCACCGGCACGGTGCAGCCGATGCCAAACGGCCAGCTCGGTTACAGCATCCCCGTGAACACCGCAGATCTGGCGAACGGCCAGCAGGTGCATGCGAGTATCACGACAACGGATTACGCAGGTAACACCGCCACCGCGACGGCAGACCATGGCGTGAGTGTGGATTATGTGGCGAGCGCTGATATCACCATTCACCAGATCGCCGTTGATGACATCCTCAATGCGGCGGAAAGCCAGCAGCCAACCACCACCATCAGCGGCACCGTGGGCGGCGATGCGCGTGTGCATGATGTGGTGACGCTGACGGTTAACGGTCATGAATTTACCGGCACCGTGCAGCCAATGCCGAACGGCCAACTGGGTTACGCGATTGATGTAAACACCGCGGATCTGGCCAACGGTCAGCAGGTACATGCGAGTATCACGGCGACGGATTACGCCGGTAACACCGCGACCGCGACGGCAGACCATGGCGTGAGTGTGGATTACGTGGCCACCGCCGACATCACCATTCACCAGATCGCCGTTGATGACATCATCAATGCGACGGAAAGCCAGCAGCTGACCACCAGAGTGACCGGTACCGTGGGCGGCGACGCGCGGGTGCACGATGTGGTGACGCTGACCGTCAACGGCCATGAGTTCACCGGCACCGTACAGCCGATGCCGGATGGCCATCTGGGCTACAGCATCCCCGTGAACACCGCAGATCTGGCGAACGGCCAGCAGGTGCATGCGAGTATCACGACAACGGATTACGCCGGTAACACCGCCACCGCCACGGCGGACCACAGTGTCAGCCTCGACTATGTGGCCACTGCCGATATCACCATTCACCAGATCGCCGTCGATGACATCATCAATGCGACGGAAAGCCAGCAGCTGACCACCAGAGTGACCGGCACCGTGGGCGGCGACGCGCGCATACACGACGTGGTGACCCTGACGGTGAATGGCCACGAGTTCACCGGCACCGTGCAGCCGATGCCGGACGGCCAGCTCGGCTACAGCATCTCCGTGAACACCGCGGACCTGGCGAACGGCCAGCAGGTGCATGCGAGTATCACGACAACGGATTACGCCGGTAACACCGCCACCGCCACGGCGGACCACAGTGTCAGCCTCGACTATGTGGCCACTGCCGATATCACCATTCACCAGATCGCCGTTGATGACATCATCAATGCAACGGAAAGCCAGCAGCTGACCACCAGAGTGACCGGCACCGTGGGCGGCGACGCGCGGGTGCACGATGTGGTCACCCTGACCGTCAACGGCCATGAGTTCACCGGCACGGTACAGCCGATGCCGGACGGCCAGCTCGGCTACAGCATCCCCGTGAACACCGCAGATCTGGCGAACGGCCAGCAGGTGCATGCGAGTATCACGGCGACGGATTACGCCGGTAACACCGCGACCGCGACGGCAGACCATGGCGTGAGTGTGGATTATGTGGCGACCGCTGATATCACCATTCACCAGATCGCCGTTGATGACATCATCAATGCGGCGGAAAGCCAGCAGCTGACCACCAGAGTGACCGGTACCGTGGGCGGCGACGCGCGGGTGCATGATGTGGTGACGCTGACAGTGAATGGCCATGAGTTCACCGGCACCGTACAGCCGATGCCGGATGGCCAACTGGGCTACGCGATTGAAGTGAACACCGCGGATCTGGCGAACGGCCAGCAGGTACATGCGAGTATCACGGCGACGGATTACGCCGGTAACACCGCGACCGCGACGGCAGACCATGGCGTGAGTGTGGATTACGTGGCCACCGCCGACATCACCATTCACCAGATCGCCGTTGATGACATCATCAATGCGACGGAAAGCCAGCAGCAGACCACGAATGTGACAGGCACCGTGGGCGGCGACGCGCGCGTACACGACGTGGTGACCCTGACGGTGAACGGCCATGAGTTCACCGGCACCGTACAGCCGATGCCGGATGGCCATCTGGGCTACAGCATCCCCGTGAACACCGCAGATCTGGCGAACGGCCAGCAGGTGCATGCGAGTATCACGACAACGGATTACGCCGGTAACACCGCCACCGCGACGGCGGACCACAGTGTCAGCCTCGACTATGTGGCCACTGCCGATATCACCATTCACCAGATCGCCGTCGATGACATCATCAATGCAACGGAAAGCCAGCAGCTGACCACCAGAGTGACCGGCACCGTGGGCGGCGACGCGCGCGTACACGACGTGGTGACCCTGACGGTGAATGGCCACGAGTTCACCGGCACGGTGCAGCCGATGCCGGACGGCCAACTGGGCTACAGCATCCCCGTGAACACCGCGGACCTGGCGAACGGCCAGCAGGTGCATGCGAGTATCACGACAACGGATTACGCCGGTAATACCGCCACCGCGACGGCAGACCATGCGGTTAGCGTGGATTACGTGGCGACAGCCGACATCACCATTCACCAGATCGCCGTTGATGACATCATCAATGCGACGGAAAGCCAGCAACTGACCACCAGAGTGACAGGCACCGTGGGCGGCGACGCGCGGGTGCATGATGTGGTGACCCTGACCGTCAACGGCCATGAGTTCACCGGCACGGTGCAGCCGATGCCAAACGGCCAGCTCGGCTACAGCATCCCCGTGAACACCGCAGATCTGGCGAACGGCCAGCAGGTGCATGCGAGTATCACGACAACGGATTACGCCGGTAACACCGCCACCGCCACGACAGAGCATGCGGTGAGCGTGGATTATGTGGCCACCGCTGATATCACCATTCACCAGATCGCCGTTGATGACATCATCAATGCGACGGAAAGCCAGCAGCTGACCACCAGAGTGACCGGCACCGTGGGCGGCGACGCGCGCGTACACGACGTGGTGGCCCTGACGGTGAATGGCCATGAGTTTACCGGTACGGTGCAGCCGATGCCGGATGGCCAACTGGGTTACGCGATTGAAGTGAACACCGCGGATCTGGCGAACGGCCAGCAGGTACATGCGAGTATCACGGCGACGGATTACGCCGGTAACACCGCGACCGCGACGGCAGACCATGGCGTGAGTGTGGATTACGTGGCCACCGCCGACATCACCATTCACCAGATCGCCGTTGATGACATCATCAATGCGACGGAAAGCCAGCAGCTGACCACCAGAGTGACCGGCACCGTGGGCGGCGACGCGCGCGTACACGACGTGGTGACCCTGACGGTGAACGGCCATGAGTTCACCGGCACGGTGCAGCCGATGCCAAACGGCCAGCTCGGTTACAGCATCCCCGTGAACACCGCAGATCTGGCGAACGGCCAGCAGGTGCATGCGAGTATCACGACAACGGATTACGCAGGTAACACCGCCACCGCCACGGCAGACCATGGCGTGAGTGTGGATTACGTGGCGACAGCCGACATCACCATCAATCAGATTGCCGGCGACGACATCATCAATGCGGCGGAAAGCCAGCAGCAGACCACGAATGTGACAGGCACCGTGGGCGGCGATGCGCGCGTGCACGATGTGGTGACCCTGACAGTGAACGGCCATGAATTCACAGGCACGGTGCAGCCACTGCCGGATGGCCAACTGGGCTACAGCATCCCCGTGAACACTGCAGATCTGGCGAACGGCCAGCAGGTGCATGCCAGTATCACGACAACGGATTACGCGGGTAACACCGCGACCGCCACGGCAGACCATACGGTCACCCCGGACTATGTTGCCGAAGCGACCATCACTATCGATGACATCACCACAGACAACGTGCTGAACCATACTGAGCTAAACAACCTAACGCAGTCCATCACCGGTACTGTTGGCGGAGATGCGAAAGTTGGTGATGTTGTTGACCTGAACTTTAATGGCACTCATGTCTATGGAAAGGTAGAAGAATTTGGCAATCATCAGTTGGGTTACAAAATTGATGTCAATTCTTCAATCTTTGGTGATAACAACGTCATTTTAAATAAAGACGTCAATTTCACTGCATCGGTCACTTCTCACGATAACGCGCAAAATGAAGTCACTGTCACGACCGATCACACGGTTCATGTCGATAACCATGCTTACAATGGTGTGAGCATTAACGCCGTGGCGGGCGACAACATTGTTAGCCACGCTGAGTCACAGCGAGAAGTCTTTATTACTGGGCAAGTTAGTGGAAAAGATGCGCAGGTTGGTGATGATGTTGAAGTCCTTGTTCAAGGAACAACATACACTGGCAAGGTACTGGCTGATTCTAATGGTCACCTGTATTACAAAGTACCGGTACCTGCTGGCGCATTGACTGAAGGCAATACTAGTGCCCAGGTAACAGTGACGAGCCACGATAAAGTGGGTAACGAAGCTGTTGCGACTCAGACTCATAACTTCTCTGTTGACCTCCATGCAGATGCCACTATCAACATTCATGAACTTACCGCAGGCTCAGTTCTGAATCACGATGAACTGGCTGCGCCGAAGCAGTTGATTACTGGTGGCGTCGGGGGTGATGCTCGCATAGGGGATAAAGTCTCCATAGAGATTAACGGGCACTTTTACGGCGGGAAAGTTATTGATTTGGGGAATGGCCATCTCGGTTACCAGATCCCAGTGGATTCTTCAGCATTCGGTGATAACCATCAAAAGCTGGATAGTAACGTTAAAATCATCGCCAACGTCACTTCTCATGACGCTGTGGGTAACGAAGTGACAGTGAGCACTGAGCACAGTGTTCATATCGATAACCACGCTGAAGCGGTTAACACCATTGGGACCGTAGCGGGCGATGACATCGTCAATGCGCACGAAAGCCGTATGCCGACCTTTATCAGTGGCGCTGTTACAGGCGATGCGCAGGCAGGCGACCCAGTAATCGTTCATGTTAACAATGTTGATTACAACGGCGTGGTGGTGAAAGGTTCTGACGGTAAATTGCACTACGAAGTGCCGCTACCAAACGGCGCGCTGCATGAAGGCCAAAATAACGTGACGGTGACGATCACCGGCCATGATGGATCCGGTAACATTTCAACCGCGGTGGATCATAAAACCGTCACCGTTGACACCCATGCAAATAACTCCGTCACCATTAATGACGCCACCAGTGACAATATTCTCAACCACACTGAATTAGGCCACCATAATCAAACCATCACGGGCGTTGTCGGTGGTGATGCGCAGATTGGCGATGAAGTCACACTCGAAATTAACGGGCACTATTATCGTGGTCGCGTTGAGGATATGCATGACGGGAAAGGTACACTGGGCTACAAAATCCCGGTTCCTTCGACAGAATTCGGTGATAACAAAACTATTCTGAATAAAGATGTTTCTGTTAAGGCCACTCTTGTATCCCATGACGCTGCCGGCAACGAAGCTATTGTTGTCAGTGAACACACCATTCACGTTGATAACCATGCCTACAATGGTGTGACGATTAACACTGTGGCGGGTGACGGCGTCGTTAACGCCGGTGAGTCAAAGCATGAAACCCTGGTAACAGGAAGAATCACCGGTAAAGACGCGCACATCGGCGATGCGGTGGACGTGACTGTTGGCAAGACAACCGTCCACGGGACTATTTTTGCTGACCCGCAAGGTCACCTTTATTACGAAGCGAAAATCCCGACTGGTGTGCTGATCGAAGGTAACAATGACGTGACGGTAAAAGTGACCAGTCACGATACGGCTCATAACGAGGCGGTGGCGACCGAGCACACGACAATCACGCTCGATACTCATGCTGATGCAACAATAGCCATTGATAGTGTCACTAAAGATAACATCCTGAACCACGATGAGCTGAATGCGGCAAAACAGTTCGTTAATGGTGTCGTGGGTGGCGATGCCCAGGTTGGCGATAAAGTCTTGATCGAGATTAACGGGCATTCTTTCGGCGGAAAAGTGATTGATTTGGGTAACAACCAGCTTGGCTACCATATTGCTGTTCCACCATCGGCGTTCAGTGATAATCAAGGCTCGATCCACAAAGATGTCACTTTCACCGCCACCGTGACTTCTCACGATGCAGCCGGTAATGAAGTCAATCAGACGGCGAACGGTCTTGTCCATATTGATAACTTTGCCGAAGCGGGTATCACCATGGATCTGGTGTCCGGTGATAACACCATCAACCAGATGGAATACAAACATCAGCAAACCACTAAAGTGACCGGCACTGTTACCGGTGTTGATGTCCATCAGGGCGATAAAGTTATCGTCACGGTGAATGGCCATCAGTACGAAACGACTGTAGAACCGCAGCCACAGTTGAATGGTGCTCTGGGCTATAGCTTAGAGGTTAAAAACAACGATCTGGGTGCCGACGGGACGAAAAGTAACCTGACTGCACATGTGGTTGGACATGATAGCGTCGGTAACGAACAGCTCGCCGAAGTGACAACTGTTATAACCGTTGACCGCCATGCTGAAGCGGCCATCACAATTGATAAAGTGACGGGCGACAACTGGATCAATGGTCAGGAATCCCAGAACGAATTTACCAAGGTTACCGGGACCGTAGGCGGTGATGCAAAACAAGGCGATCTGGTTACGCTGCATGTAAACGGCCTTGAATTAACTGGCCGGGTCGATGCTAACCACCATTACAGCATTGATGTCAGCACCTATGACTTGATGAAAGATCCAAATTTAAAGGCAACTATTACCGTTACGGATCAGGCCAATAACGTGGCAACAGCCGAAGCCGACCAGCATGTCAATGTGGATACTAAGGTTGAGGCGACCATCTCCGTCGATTCAGTTACGCCGGATAACACGCTTAACGGTGAAGAACTTAACCATCATTACACCCTGGTAAGCGGTAAAGTCACGGGTGAAATGAATGTAGGTGATCCACTGACGCTGAAGGTTAACGGTCATGAATATCATGGCACAGTTGAAACTCAGGCTGATGGCAACAAGGGTTACAACATTCTGGTAGAAGCGACGGATATTCATCAGGATCCGAATATCCATGCCAGCATTGATGTAACTGACACCGCGCTTAACCACACAGTTGCAACTGCTGACCATCATGTGAATATCGACGACCATGCAGCAGCTTCAGTGACAATCAATATTGTGTCAGGCGACGATATTCTGAATGGGCTGGATCAAACCTCACCAACCACGACGATCAATGGTCGTGTTGGGGGAGAAGTTGAAGCTGGGGATACAGTTGATATTACTGTCGATGGGAAGGTTTACCACGCCACTGTAGGGCCGCAGTCATTCCTCGGCGGTGGCTTGGGTTATAGCTATGACGTGCCAACCAAAGGGTTGCTCAATAACCCACATATTACCGCAACTGTCTCCATCGAAGATGGCGCGCATAACACTGTGACAGCTGGTACGACACATGACGTATCAAGCGATGATCATGCAACTGCCTCCATCACAATTGATCGCGTTACTGACGACAACACAATTAATAATGCTGAAGCTCACAATCCTCATACAACCATTACCGGCCATGTGACCGGGGATGTGCATCCTGGCGACCAGGTTGATCTCACGGTAAACGGTCAGCATTACTACGGTAGCGTGAACGATAAAGGGCGCTACAGCATTGATGTCAGCACCAGCGATTTGCTTTCTGGCGACAATAAACCCGTCATTCATGCATCGGTAACGGGTTCAGATGCGGCAGGTAATAGCGTACTGGCTGAGGGCAATCGTATTGTAAATATTGATACGCGTGCGGAAGCTGGTATCGATATTCATCATTTGGGACTGGATGCTGGAAATGATTTCTGGGTTATAGATGGACATGTCACCGGTGATGCAAAAGAAGGTGACGTGGTGACCATTCATGCCGGAACTAAAACCTTTACGACGAATGTCATAGTCCTTGCGGATGGTAAGTTAGGTTTTAGCAGCCATGATGAGATTAATGGTCACGATTTAGATATTAACGCAAAAGTCACTGTAGAAATCACTTCCACTGACCCGCACGGTAATACCTATACAGCCAGAGCGGATAGCGTTGGCCAAGGTGCTCCATGGCCTATCAATACTGGTGACCATACTGGCGGTACCACCACCCCACCACAGGTCAACCCGCCTCACGTTGACATAACTATCAGCCCGGTTGCGGGGAATGACGTCATCAATAAAGTTGAGTCAGAAGCGGGCCATACGGTCATTCGCGGTACGGTTCACGGTGATGTTCACCCGGGTGATGAAGTAACGCTTCATATTGGTAAAGATACCTATACCGGTCACGTTGTCGAACTACCGAATCTACCTGGTGAATTTGGCTATGAAATCCCTGTTGATACCACAAGCCTGCTCAACAGTCCGGATATCACGGCACTGGTAACGGGGCATAACGGCGGCGGCAGCCAGGAGTTCACGGTATCTAAAGATCTGACGATTGATAAGGATGTTACTGCCACTATTCAACTTGATAATATTGCCGGCGACAACGTTATCAATATTGCTGAATCGAAAACTGGTACCACTACGGTTTCTGGAACAGTGACTGGCGACGGTATTAAAGACGGTAGCAATGTGACAATCATGGTTAACGGCCATGCGGTTACTACGCAGGTACATACAGACTCGAATGGTGACTTGAGATTCAGTAAAGAGGTGAGTATTGACGATCTGCGTCAGTCTCACGATATTACCGTTAGCGTCACCGGTCATGATGACCAGGGCAACGCAATTACGGTTAGCGATGGTAAAACCGTTGCGGTTGATACTGAGATTAAAGCGACGGTCAGTATTGATAAAGTTACCGACGATAACATCCTGAACTTTGATGAGAGCAGGCAAGGAAAAACCGCAATCACAGGTCATGTTACCGGTGATGTAAACCCTGGTGAGCATGTCACTTTGCAGGTCAATGGTGTGGAATATAAAGACGTCGAGATTGATAAAAACCTGAATTACACGGTTGATGTTAATACCAGCGACTTGCGGAAAGGCGACACGATTACTGCGGAAGTTACCGGGCATGATGATGCGGGAAACAGCATCGTAGGTACTGCGACTCATCACTATTCAATCGACACCAACGCTGAAGCTTCTATCACCATACACACTGTTTCTGGTGACAATATCCTCTCCGCTAAGGATCTCAGTGCAACGGAAACGGAGATAAGCGGCACCGTAGGTAAAGATGCTGCTCCTGGAGATCAGGTGACGGTTATCCTTAACGGTGTTCCGACCAGCACAACTGTCATTCCTCTACCGGGTATGAACGGTCAGTTGGGTTATTCCTTGAAGGTGCAAACGGCCGATTTGAAAGCCGAATTAGAAGCTGAATCAAAGGTAAATCCTGGGACCGATCCGGCGATTACCGTGACAGTCACCGGGACTGATGATGCGGGTAATGCTTTTAGTCAAAGCGAGAACAAAACTGTCACTATCGACGATCATGCTGATGTGACTTTGACGTTCGATAAAGTCACAGCAGATAACGTTATTAACCTGGCCGAAAGCCATAATCCAACCACAGAGATTAGCGGCAGGGTCACAGGTGATGTCAAAGAAAATGACATCGTAACGGTGACCGTTAACGGCAACGATTTGCCTGCAACGCTCCATAAAGATAGTAGTGGTGGATTCACTTTCAAAGTGAACGTCAGTACGTCTGAGCTCCAGCTCCATCATGAAATCACCTATAAAGTGACGGGTACTGATGATGTGGGCAATACCGTGACACGGGTTGAAACCAACACCATCACCGTGGATAAGGATGCGTCAAACACCATTCACCTCGATGCCGTCGCGGGTGACGATAAAGTCAACATCGTGGAATCTCACAGCACCAACACTATTCTGCATGGTGTTGTGACAGGTGATGTCATCGACGGCAAGATTACTGTTGAATTGAACGGTGCTAAGGTCAGTGTTGATGTTGATCTTAAGGACGTTGTAATTTCTGAAAACGCCAACGGTGAGAAGACCTTCGAAATTCCGGTTGCGACAAATCTTCTTCATGAAGGTGCTAACAATGTCGTCATTACCGTAACTGGCCACGATCTGGCAGGTAACCCTGCAACGTCGACCGACACTCACAACATTACCCTCGATACTACGATTGGTGCCCATATCACCCTCAATTCTGTGGCAACGGACGATGTCATCAATGCCGCAGAGTCTGACCATGTTTCTGTCACCGGCACGGTTACTCCTGATGGAGATGCAAAACTGGGTGATGAAGTCTCGGTAATGGTTAATGGCAAGACACCATTCGTCGGAAAAGTTATAGATCTGGATGGCCAGGGTCATCTGGGGTATGACATTCATGTGGATAAAGGTTTACTGCAGGAAGGGAAAAACACCTTTGATGTGAGTATCAAAGCGACGGACGATGCGGGTAACGAAATCACTGTTCACGATGGACACGAAGTGCAGATGGACACCCAGTTGGCTGCCACTATCACCCTTGATCCTGTGGCAGCGAACAATGTGGTCAATGCCGCAGCGGTAGACCATGTTTCGGTAACCGGCATGGTTGGTACAGATGCAGACGCACATGTAGGCGATAAAGTGACGGTGACGGTTAACGGCACTGAATTCAAAGGTGATGTTGTTGATGTGGATGGTAAGGGCCAGCTGGGCTACAACATTCATGTGGACAGAGCGTTACTGCATGAAAATGCCAACACCATAAAAGTGAGTGTCGATGCGAAGGATGCTGCCGGTAACAACATCACCGTTAATGAAGAACACATTGTACATGTGGATACTCAGCTCGATGCCAACATCACCCTTGATCCTGTTTCAGCGAACAATGTGGTCAATGCCGCAGCGATAGACCATGTTTCTGTGACCGGTACGGTGGGTACGGATTCAGATGCAAAACTGGGTGATGAAGTCACGGTGACGGTGAACGGCAAGTCGTTCACGGGTGAGGTTAAAGAGATTAATGGTCACCTAGGTTACGACATTCATGTAGATAAAGGGTACCTGCACGAAGGGACAAATACCTTTGATGTGAGTATCAAAGCGACGGACGGTGCCGGAAACGAAATCACCGTTCATGCCGGACATGATGTGCAGGTGGATACGCAGCTTGGTGCCTCCATTACGCTCGAGCCAGTGGCAGGCAACGATGTCATCAATGCCGCCGCTGCTGACCATGTTTCGGTGACCGGCACGGTGGGTACGGATTCAGATGCAAAACTGGGTGATGAAGTCACGGTGACGGTGAACGGCAAGTCATTCACCGGTGTGGTTCAGGATATTAATGGCCATCCGGGTTACAACATTCCGGTGGATAAAGGGTATCTGCATGAAGGGAGCAACACCTTTGATGTGAGTATCAAAGCGACGGACGGTGCCGGTAACGAAATTACCGTTCATGCCGGACATGAAGTGCTGATGGATACCCATCTTAACGCCGCCATCCATCTCGACAACGTGGCGGGTAACAATGTTATCAATGCCAAAGAAGTTGACCATGTTTCTGTCACCGGCACAATTGACAGGGATACCGATGCACAGCTGGGCGATCATGTGACGGTGACGATTAACCACCAGTCGTTTACAGGTGTGGTTAGTGTTATTAATGGCCACCTGGGTTACGACATTCCTGTTGATAAAGGATACCTGCAAGACGGGAAAAACACCTTTGATGTGAGTATTAATGCGACGGATAAAGCCGGTAACGCCATCACCGTTCATGACTCACATGATGTGCTAGTGGACACCCACGCTGACGCCAAAATCACTATCAACAATGTCACTGACGATAACCGTATTGACTCGCAAGAAGCGCGTCATCATGTGACTCATATTACCGGCCAGATCGACAGCGCAGATGTGCATAACAACGAACATATCAATGTCACCATCAATGACAAACATTATGACGTGGTACTGCACGAAGATAATGGCCATCTGACCTATGACGTTCCGGTTAATACCAATGAGCTCCATATTGGTAAAAATAGCGTGGGTGTTTCAGTTATCGCTAACGACGATCATGGCAACACCAACGTTATCCATCAAAAAGCTGATTTTACGATGGATGATCCATCCCATCGTGGAAAGCATGACGTAGATGGTAGTGACAAGTCACATCATGCTGCTAATGCACATTCTCACGATAATGGATTAAGTAACCTGTTTGATGACAGTCACGATACTTTCTCCTTTAATCTTGCCCATGATTCTAAAGGTCATCACGGTGATGAAAGCCTGAAGATTTTTACCGGTAAAGAAAATCACGGAAACGAGAAAGTTGATCTGAGCGATCTGGCTAAAGAGCTGCATGAAAACCCAGATATCACACATATGATTAAAGCTGGAGATGCACCAGGTGGAAAAGGCGACGCACAGCACCCGGCACATCCAGTTCATACCGCAGGTGACCCGAGCTCTGTAATGGGTCACGACGCTCATGACTCGCATGGCTCATCGCATTACTCGATGGACCACCTAATCCCAAAGCCTGAGCATTACCATTCATAATTGAGAGCCGCCGCCCTTAACCGGGCGGTGATTCCTACGCATATAAAGGTATCGAAAATGTATTACGTTCAACGTAATGAAGAAGGCCAACTGACGCGAGTTGAGAACGAGCCGTTTGTCGGCATGACGGGTGAGATTTTCTCACAGACTCCGGAGATTGCGGCGTGGAACAATGCCCGCGATGTGGTTGATGGGACTTTACAGCATCGTGAGTTGCTTCAGCGAAGCGACCTGGAAATGGTCCGTGTTCTGGACGATTTGATTTTCTTGCTGATTCAAAAGGGCGTGATAACGATTACTGACTTGCCGCCAATGGCGCAAGTTAAGCTGATGAATCGTGCGCAGGCGCGCCAGGGATTGGGTGGGTTAGAGGATTTATTGAACTCTGACGACCAGGGCATCTTCTAAATAGCCGTCATATTTCGAGCTGCTTCTGCGTTGACTGCGTTCACAAACCCCAGTCACTTACTTTTGTAAGCTCCTGGGGATTATGCGGCCCATTCATGGGCCTTACCCCTTTGGGGACGCTGCAAGCAGCGTTCAAATTTGTTCCAGACAAATTTGTTGCTCTCTTGTCGCCTTGACGCAACGCGAACTATTTAGGCTATTTCATTGATGATACTATGCTTTATGGTTTGTTAGGGTGGATAAGCGCTAAGCGCCATCCACCCTTTTTCCTGCATCAAAATGGCGCGGGTTCGCCCAACAACTGCCCCATCGCTCCATAAATCCCAACTTCTTGCAGCACTCGCAGTTCACCTTCGGTTTCTACTCGCTCGGCAATCAATGGCAGATCAATGTTGTTGGTCGCACCGTGTAACACGTCAATAAACAAGCGCTTATCATTTTCAATATCAATATGGCGGATATAGCTGGAGTCGATTTTCAGATAAGCCAGGCCCCATTGTGACAGGTGGCCAATCATATCGAAGCGACTACCGAAGTGTTGCAGGCCCAAGCCACAGCCATACTGGTTCAATGACTTGATAAACACTTCCATCTGCTCAGGTTCTGGCAACTGGTTTTCATCCAGCTCCAGAATTAAGCGGTTGGCAAGCTGCGGGCTTTGCTTCAGTGGGCTGAGGAGCTGTTTGATGCTCGCCTCATTGGCCAGTGAATTTCCGGACAAGCTGAGCGCCAGATAGCCTGGGAAGCTTTTCAACTGCTTCAGCGTCAGGCTCAACATCACCTGGTCAAGACGTTGGCTCCATCCAAAGCGGTGAATCCATGGCAGGAAGCGGCCAGCGGTAATGCTGTTGCCGTTTTCATCCACGATGCGCGACAACACTTTGTAATGAATAACTTTCTGTGTGTTTTTACAATTGACAACCGGCTGGAAGAATAACTGGAATTGTTCTTTACTCAACGCGTTCTCAAGGCGAGTAAACCACAGATGTTGGTCTTCCAGGGCGGCATCAGTTTGTACTACAGGCAGGAAATTAGTCTGATGCGTGGTATGCGTTTCTGATTCCGTCAGCGCGCGGTCAGCCTGAACAATCAGCGACTGCGCTGAATCGCCGTAGCTAAACGGCACCATTCCGGTATGTCCGACAGGGTTCATGTCAGACATACCGGTGGCATAGAATGCGGCAAGCTGCTGATTGAGCGAGTTTTGCAAATTCAGCATTTCATTGTGTGTGACACCCGGGCAGAGCAGGGCGAATTCACCACCACGGATACGCGCAAGAATACTGTCTGAGCCGGCGTATTGGTTTCTCACCACATTCATCATATCGGCAACATGTTTGAGCAGGTTGTCAGTATGCGGGCCGCCAAAACGTTGGTTCAAGCCACCCAAATCCTGAATACGCAGTAATAGTAAATATCCTGGCGCGGTTTCTTCGTCGCTTAAACGTGTTTGCATCTGCATATCGAAAGCACGGCGGTTCGCAATACCTGTCTGGCTGTCGATATAGGCTTCATTGTGCAGGCGTTCACTGTGTTCAGCCTGGTCTTCAAACAATGATTTAAGTTTGGTGACCATCAGGTTCATGGCTTCAACCACACGGCGCAGCTCTGGGGTTTTCGGTAAGTCGATCTGAGTCAGGTATTCACGGCGAGTAATAGCTTGTGATTGTTTGACCATGTAGTTGAGAGGGCGCAATTGGCGGCGTAATAGTGCGGCACCCGCCAGAATACATACGACGCTACAGGCCAGCATCCACAACAGGTTTGCCAACGTACTTTCCCACAAACGCTTAATGGCAAAGACTGGGTTACTTACTACTTCGACGCGTGCAGCCTGCTGCCAACCGCGCATAATGGTGGCTTCCGCGGCTTGCGGAGAGACATTAACCAGCGCAACGAACCAGTGTGGAACCTCAGGAATAGACAAAGAGGCGGTGCGCTCAAGGATGATTTTCCCGCTACTCTGATCGATAACGCGGATAGCATCGTAGTATCCACTATCAAAAATCGAGCTAACCATAAGCTCGATCATTGCCGGATCGTCAACGTGCGGAGTTAGTGATAAGCCCAGCGCCGTTGCAGCATCCTGCGCATGAGACAGCAGCTGATTATTGTACTGCTCTCGAGAACTTTCGAGATTAACAATAAAACTGCCGCTGAAGATAATCAGCATAAAAAGAAAGATAGCTATAAGAAGCTGTTTGAAAAGAGACACAGGCTTATCCTATTCATCAACCGGGAAACCTTCGTCCCGCATTTTTTTCAACACATCCTGCCAGCGAGAAAGGCGCTTACTATCCCCGACACGTTTATTATTCTGACTTCCTGGTAACCACAGACCGTTATCATTAAAGGAATACACAGGTAATAAATCCGTACGCTTTGTTGCAGGCAAAATATTATCCGTCAAACTATCAAGCACTATCGGTATTGCATCGGGTGTTTCATACCAGGTTAATACCATGTGTGCTCTATCAAGACGCAAGGCTTTAACGTAGGTAATACGCAGCTTTTCTCCCGAAACACCTAACTGACGTAATGTGAAATATTTAGCGATGGCGTAGTCTTCGCAATCTGCCTCCCCTTTTCGTAGGGATTCTATCGGTGTGGCCCAGTAGTCGATTACGTGCCAGATATCAATATCTTCACGATAGTGCAGCTTCTGGTTAAAAAAGTGATTCACTGCACTTAATTGTTCAGACTCACTTTTGTTTCGCTGCTCAAGCAGTAACTGCTGCCAGTCATCAATTCGCTGCCCGGCATCAAAAGATGCAGGGCCATAAAGCTTGTCGGTGCGTTGTTGAATGGTGGTGAAATCCCAGGCAGCACGTAACGAGCTCCCCGCCAATAACAACAACAGCATGCCAGAAAATATGAAATGCGCAGGTAGTCTGGTATGCAAAAATTTCCTGACTGAGTTCAATTACACGTCCACATAGAGGCGCTTAATATTGGGTTTTCTGTGTGTTTTTTACGACCACTTTCTGCATCAGCCACTTGTTGACCAACTGAGCATTAAGTGGTGATTCGAATATTTCCCCCAGAGTTTTGTCGACAAAAGCGACAAACATTGGGTCTTTCTTTCTCATCATGAGGGCATATTTCATTTTATCACCAACAACCTCATGCGAAACAACGAAGTCTTCAGGGTGTTCGCTTTGGTTGATATACGGGTAAGCCAGAATATCATCCAATATTAATGCGGCTGTACGCTTTTGCGTCATCATATCGAAAGCGTCTTGCACAGTATCCGAAGTAACAATCGAAAGGCTAAGGTTTTTTTCGCGATTAATCCTGTTCAGTTCTAACAGGTCTTTAGAACCACGCGGTACAGCAATGGCTCTGCCTTTTAAATCATTAAGGGTTTTAATATTATTATTGCGAAAGGACACAATGCGCATGTTTGCAACAAAGTAATCAATAGAAAAAGAGACGCTGTTTTGGCGCTCAGGTGCAACAGTGTTAACGCTGCAATCTAAATCAATCTTGCTGGAATTGAGTGCAGAAACACGCTCGGTAAATAAAATAGGGATATAATGAACAGCGAGTTTTTTGATACCCAGACTTACTCGTAATTCATCAGCAATCATATTACACAGTGCAATGGTGTAGCCCGTGACTTTTCCGTCGCTATCACGGAATGAAAACGGCTCAAGCTGGCGATAGCCGATATTTAATGTGTTACTTGATTTGATATGCTCAAGAGTCACAGAGGTTGGCTCCGCGGACAACGGCTGCGATGCCATGCTTAATGGTATAAACATCAATGCATTGAGTAAATGCTTTAGCTTGAGACTAAATAAATTTTTCATTTTAGTTCGCATTGCTTGACGTTGATGCAATTAGTGCCTTTAGTGCAGTCGACATAGGTATGTTGAGATTTATCGCTTTCGGCGGAATGGGTGACATAAACCAGTGTTGATATAAATTATTAAAGTCCTTACTGACGAGGATTGATTTCATTGTGTCATCAATGAAATTTTTAAATTCATTATCATTTAATGGCAGGAGTAACCCTGCAGGTATTGGCTGGCTAAACACTTCATCCGATATTTCGAACTGCTCAGGATCAGGGGAGAGGCTCATCATACCTTTAAGCAATACGTAGCTTGAAATTAATGCCGGCAATTCCCCTGATTCAACACTCTGAAATGCTGCATTATTATTATTTTCTAGCTCTATATTAAGGTTAAGATCGTTCACCTTATTAAGCTGATGCAGTTGCTCAACATAGATTGTGCCACTTTTTACTAGCACACTGTGGCCGGCTAAATCTTCGATTGTGTCTGTGTCATTATTTTTTCGTGTGATAAATCGCGTGCTGGAAAAGAAAAAGGGGAGGGTGAATTCTGCTTGTTGGTGGCGTGCTTCTGAATAAAATGCCGGAATGCACATCATGTCCGTCGCGTGGTTTTTGATTAAAACAAACTGCGAGGCGGTGCTGCTTTTTATCCAGCGCACTTTGAGATCTTTTATTTTCAACTTAACTTTGAGTGCATCAACGATTTTATTACAAATATCTATGGTATAGCCTGCCGGATTCTGAGACTCGACATACGAAAATGGGAATGCATCATCCTGATAACCGAGTGTGATGGTCTTTGTCTCGGCTATCCTGTCCAGGGTTGGCTTACTATGAATGTTATGCGCCCGGCACAGCGGGCTTATCAAAAGCAATAGTGCAATGGTCAGATACGAGGTTCTACAAAACAATGGCTTATTCAGCATTGCAAACCTCACCATCGATGACTTTATTGCCAAAGGTTGGCTCCAGATCTTTTTCTGGCAACGGCCGACTGTAATAGTAGCCTTGTACGTTTTGGCAGGAAATGCGTCGTAAAATAGTGCGCTGCTGTTCGGTTTCAACACCTTCAGCCGTCACACTCATGCCATATTTCTGGGCAAATTGAATCAGCATTACTACCAGATACTGACTGGCACTTTCTTGTTCCAGTTTCATAATCAGCGTGCGGGCAATTTTAATGCGCGTGAATGGGTAAATTAGCAGGTAATCCAATGCTGCATACCCAGTGCCCAGGTCATCCATTGCAATTGAGATGCCCATCTCACGAATGCTGTTAAAGACGGGTAATGCGATGGACTGATCCAGTTTTTCGGATTCAGTGACTTCGATTTCAAGGCGATTTGCCGAGAGGCCACTTTGTTTCAGTGCATCAACAATAATATCAAGCAAACCAGGGCTATGAAGTTGATAGGCCGAAATGTTAACGGCAACTTTTATTGTCTCAGGCCACTTAGCGGCTGCCATACAGGACTGGCGAATAATCCACTCGCCCAGGCGGATAATCAGACCTGATTCTTCAGCAATATTAATGAAGTAATCAGGGTATATCAGACCTTTGGTTGGATGGTTCCAACGAATGAGCGATTCATAACCACAAACAGTTTCATTTTCCAAATCGACAATCGGCTGGTAGTGCAGCACAAACTCATTGTTATCAATGCTATTAATGATTTCCTGGTTCACAAACACACTGTTGGTGTGCTTCATCATCATGCCATCTTCAAAGAAGTGGTAGCAGCCACGGCCACTGTGTTTTGAGGCATACAAGGCCAGGTCGGCATTGATCATCAGCGTCGTAGCGCTATTGCCCTGCGAAGGTGCCGTGACAATCCCGACGCTACAACTGATGGCGAAGGAGTTTGTGCCGTAGGTAAACGGAATGCTTAATGCACGGACAATTTTTTGCGACAACGCGGCGGCTTCCAGGCAATTGTCTGACTTCACGCTCTGAAGAATTGCAAACTCATCGCCACCCAGACGTGCAGCAAAATCTGTTGGCCCTAACAGCAGTGACAAGCGTTGGGCAACACCGATAAGCACTTCATCCCCGGCTGAGTGGCCGAAGGTATCGTTTACCGGTTTAAAGTTATCAAGATCAATAAGCAGAAGGTTGAATAGCTGACCGTTCTGATTCACTTCGCGGATACACTTATCAAGAGCCTGGCTAAAGGAAGCACGGTTCGGGAAGCCGGTCAGTGAATCATGGTGAGCCATGTATTCCATTTTTTGCGACATCTCCTGCATGCGTTGCAGGTAATCTCGTTCCACCATCGCCACACGCAGTTTTTCAATTGCCGATGCAAGCTTACCGATTTCGTCATCCTGGTCTAAGAAAGGCGTAATATGGTCGGTTTGCTCGTGTGCAATGCGGGTCAAAGAGTTAATAAGCACAGGGACCGGGCGGAACAGTCGGCGCATAAAGAGGGTAACCAGCGCGAGTGTTGCCAATAAAACTAATGCCAGAATGACAAGGGTCTTCTTCAACATGGCGTCGTAAGCTGCATATAGCTGACTTTTATCGCCAATGCTGCTGATCAAACTACCAAGAATTTCACCTGATGGCGCAAGGATTGGGACGGCACTAATAAAGCACTCTTTTCCGTTAATAGAAGCGAAGCCAATATAGTAGTTCACCAGAACGTCTGTGGCTCTTTGCCCTTTAAAGACTATTTTTGCTTCTTGTGAATCTGAAGTATTGCTGATGCCCTGAAAGCCTTTTTCTGGCGTATAAAGGAAAAGCCAGGTCGGGTTACGGGTTTGCACTGAAGCCAGTGCCAATACATCGACAGGGTTATAACCGGTTTGGATGACTGAGTCAGGGTCACCAAGTTTATGTTCTGAGACAATACGTGTAATTTGCCCGGTTGAGCTCGTTCCTACCGCAACATTGGTGTACACGTTACGGACGATGTAAGTCATTATTTGAGCATTCGCTTCAGCCTGGTGTACCCATTGCTGGTAAGAGAAGCTATCTATCAGGCCCCAACCAGCACATGCACCTGCCCCAAACGCAATAAGAATACCAGCCAACAAGAATTGGGTTATTTTCCCTGCGATAGAATGGTGCCAACCTTTTACGCGTTTAAGCGAGAAAAAATTTTTAGCCACAGATTGTTAGTTTCCTGATAAATGCGAATGACTCATGAATTAAAACTTTGGTATTAACTCATTACTATATATTGTCTGGTTGTTGCTTTTATGTGAGTTTTTATGGGGTGCATCAGACGTTGCGTCAACAATAATGAACTATAGTGTAGTATTATTGATTGGATAATAAATAAAGGTAAAACGACGCGCCGGGACTATAGTTAACACTGCTAGTCAAGTCAATCATAATAAATGCATGCTAAAATACACCGCCACGTTGATTGATTCTCTTTAACGTCTGTATTAAATAAACACGTTAAGCACTATTGTGTATTGTCCTTCATTAAACATTATATAATTAGTTGTGCTTAATGATATTTTCTTTAATTTTGTTGTTTTTCAGTGTGTTGAGAGCTTGTTTTGTTAGGTATTAGATATTTTTAATTGTTTATGATTGTCCATTTTTACCTATAAATAGCTGTTCTTTTTTGTTCGAAAAATGAATACAATTAAAAATGACTTGAGGATGGATGCGGTTTTAACATTCATTAATCATAAATATTATTAAAGTTAAGCGTAATTGTTAGTTATTTGTTTTTATCACTGTTGGCTTGGAAGTGTGTATGTTCTTTTTTGCTATGGTGTGAATGTTAATTAATTACGGCATTTGTTTTAATTCATTATATCTGCTGCAAGATTTTTGTCCATTTAGCAATACACTCACCACATCACATTAATCACATACGAAAGCATACAAGACGGGTTAAATACTTGGACTCTACAGTGAGCAATAGCACAGCGTATACCAATAAACGGTGGGTTTTACCGCTGGTACTTCCGTGCCTGCTCTACTTACTGGCGCAACTACTTAGCAGTCATCTGATTTTTGATAATCATGTATTGGTAGTGTATGACCTGAGATTAGCGGCCCTGTCTGCTTTGCTGGTGTTGTTTGGCTACAGAGTCATTGCTGGAGTTACTCTGCTCGCGGTTTATACATTGATATACCGCCCGGAACCTGAAATCTATGAACTGTTTTGCTATCAGTTCGCAGCGTTGATCAGCTATTTCCTTTATAAACAGAGTACGGGTTGGCGTAGTGCGGCAAGTTTTGGTCGCATAACGCTCACGACCAAAAGAATTGTTTGGCTATGCATTTGTAATGCTTTGCTAAACACAGTTATGAGTGAAGTGATTTGCCTGTTTACGAACAACCATGTTGATTCGAAAATGGTTCTGGACCATGTTTTCAACTCGGAAGTTCTGGTCAGAATACAAGGGGTGATGAACGGGTGTGTTACCGGTATTCCTTTGTTTTATACAGTGTTAAGGATTATTTGCCGTCCCAGGTATTGGTTTACTTGCCTAAGGACGATGAAGGCTCAGTTTTCTGCAAGCGTGAGTTTCCCCCAATTTGCCGCGTGGTCGTTACTGCTGATTGCTCTGATGTACTGCCTGAATACTACTTACCAGGGCAACATCTTATTCACGTTTTATAGCCTGATATTAATCTTCCCGCTCATGCTATGGAGCTCTGTTCGTATCGGTTATGTTTTCACGGCGCCTGTCTGGACCGTAATGATGATCGTTTTGGCAAAGAACAACGTAAATTATATCGCGCTAAACGATGACTTCATGCTTCATCAGGTGTTTGTTTCAACGGCTATTTTTATCTTTACCCAGACCATTGTCATCATGGGCGTTTTGGCCAGATTCAATACGTTACGCTTCGAACAGTTGCTTCATATGGGGTTCACAGACCCCATGACCAACATGCCTAATCTCAGGGCATTAAAGGCTGATATAAAAGCATCCCCTAACTCTACCGTTTGTCTGATACAGGTCCCTGAAGTGGATCTGTTTGCCCGGCGATATGGCACGCACTTTCGTGCCAGATATCAGAAAAAACTAGCTGAAGAGTTACGCACAAAACTGAATGACGATGAAAAGGTTTACTACCACGCGGGCTACGGTCTGTTGCTGAAACTTGAGCAGCCGAGCTGGGGAAGACTTAGCATTCTGTACCGGTCAGCGAATACGTTTCGTTATTCCCATAATAACCAGCAACTCGGCTTTCGCAGTGGGCTTGGTTATTGCCGGGCCACACAATTCTGCAATGACGTTTACAGCCTGACAGGAAAGCTGGGCATCGTCTCCGGGCTATCAGTTGTGAGCGGCAAGCCTGAAAACCTCGAAGCTCAGTCCAGCCGCGAGATTGAAAACCATATTGTGGGCCGTACTGACATTCGCACAGTCTTACAGAAAACGCTGGATAACGACGCATTTGTCTTAATGGCGCAGCCCATCGTCAGTACTCGTGGTGAAGAGCGGTATCACGAAATACTGCTGCGAATGCTGGATGAAGAAGGTCGTTTTATTCCGCCTGATCGGTTCTTACCGGTGGCAACTGAAGCGGGCCTTGCGCCAGATATTGATTTGTGGGTCATTAAAAACACTTTAAAAACAATGCAGTTACATCCTGAGCACTGTTTTTCGATTAATCTGGCTCCGGTAACGGTGTGCCGTGCAAGTTTCGTTAATAGCGTGCAGTTATTGCTTACGCAGTTTGGCGTGGACCCACATCGCATCATCTTTGAAATAACCGAAGCTGATGCACTGTCGGATACCGAGCAATCTGAGAACACGGTTCGTTCGCTTAAGAGCCTGGGTTGTCGGGTTGCTATTGATGACTTCGGAACGGGCTTTTCAAGCCATGCCCGCTTAAGAGATGTCAGCGCCGATATTTTGAAAATCGACGGTTCATTTATCCGTGAAATTACGGAAAACGAACTCAGCCACTACATCGTTGAGTCGTTCTGCCATGTGGCAAGAATGAAGAATATGCAGGTAGTCGCTGAATATGTTGAAAACGAAAAGATTCAACGAACCCTTGAAAAAATGAACGTGGACTGGCTCCAGGGATACCACATCGGTAAGCCTGTGCCTTTACTAACGTTGGTATGAAATGGCTGTGAAAAATCACTCCCTTAGAATGATTTTTCTGGCCCTTACGCTCGCGTGTCCAGTGAGTACTGCACGTAGCAAGACATTAATTCGGCATTAATTTCACATTATCTAGATCACTGGAATCTCATGCATAAATTCTTAAACATGCAGCAACCCGCGGAAGCTGACGCCTTAGATACTACGGAAAAATTTCTGACATCATGGCTGCATAAGTTGCAAATCGGTGTCGCCATGAAGCTGGGCCTGATGCTGGTTTCATGCATTGGCATATTGTTGGTTGGTGCATCCTTCCTACTTTCATCTTACCTGGCGACTCAGTTGCAAGATAATGCGCTGGAGGTTCTGCGTTCAAATACGCGGATTTTCCACAATAACATCACCACTGAATACAAAAGGGTATTGCGGGACGCTGAACGTTATAGCAACGTTTATATTAATAATTACCAAAATATGTCCCCAGCTCCGCTGCATTCGCTGGATGAGAATGCCCTCAAAGATTTATTAAATGATACCAAAATCAATGCTCATTTCACTGAGTTAACCAGCGTATTCGCTTCCACCTTAGTGCGTGAAGGCGATCAGTTTGTGCGAGTTTCTTCTACCTTGCAGGGTAAAGAAGGAAAAATTGCCACTTCTACTGTTCTGAGCCATGACAACCCTGCATATACAGCGTTACTCAAAAACAAACCTTTCTCTGGTGTGGTGGTGATTTACGGAAAACAGTTCATTAGCCACTACGAACCGATTGCCGATAAATTCGGCCAGGTTGTCGGTGCGGTGGCAATTGGTTTTGACGTCAAACTTGCCTTGCAGCCGGTCATTAAAGAATTGTTAGCTGTGCATATCGGCGAGGGTGGCTACGCATATGTGTTGGATGCTGGGTTTAGTCCTGGTGCGATGGTTGCACACCCGACTCTGGTGAATCAGCATGTTGAAAACCTGACCGACGCTCACGGTTACAAGCGCTACGCCGATATTTTAGCGCGTAAAAACGGCACGATTTATTACGAAACTGTGAGTGGTTATGGCGCAGCGCCTCGCAAAAGAGTCGCGGTGTTTGAATATATTGATGGGATTAACTGGATCATCGCCACCACCAGTTATGTTGATGATGTTGCCCGCAGCAGCAACCTGGTACGCAATAGCCTGCTGCTTTTCAGCTTGCTGCTGATGCCGGTGATTTTGCTGTTGATTGCCGGAACCAGCCGAATCCTGATTTCCAAGCGCTTGCAGAACGTATTGAAAATTTCTCAATCGATTTCTCAAGG
This sequence comes from Buttiauxella sp. AC038, assembly GCF_979253565.1. Taxonomy (NCBI): domain Bacteria; kingdom Pseudomonadati; phylum Pseudomonadota; class Gammaproteobacteria; order Enterobacterales; family Enterobacteriaceae; genus Buttiauxella; species Buttiauxella sp. AC038. Next base: position 876,719 of record NZ_CEEDCQ010000001.1, read on the forward strand.
TGACCTTACCGTTGATATTCGTATCGATCATAAAGATGAAATCGGTGAACTGCTGAGCGCTAATGAAAAGATGCGGGCTTCTTTGCATGCGTTGGTAGGTGGGGTTGTTTCTCATGCTCATCACGTACATGAAGCGGCACTGAAAATTACTGAGGCTGTTGATGGCCAGGCTTCTACTAGTGTTGAAACCTCTTCTTCGGTAGCAGAAATCACTTCGACGATGGAAGAGTTGTCGGCTTCTTCTACGCAGATTGCCGAGCATTCTCGCGCAGTCGTAGACATTGCCAATGTGACTCTTGATGACTGTAACAAGGGTTCCGACTCGATGGGTGAATTGCTTACTCGCATGTCTGATATCGACAGCGACAACCAGCAAAGCATGCGCGAAATTATGATGCTCGGTAACAAGTCTAAAGAGATAAGCCGCGTGATGGTAATCATCAACAACGTCGCGGATCAGACTAAGCTCATTGCCTTCAATGCAGCGCTGGAAGCTTCAAGTGCTGGTGAGTCCGGTAAACGTTTCTCGGTGGTTGCAGCAGAAATTCGCCGTCTGGCAGACTCAGTGACTGAATCTACTTTTGAGATTGAGAATAAAATCAGCGAAATTCAGAACTCGATTAATCGCCTGGTTCTTAACGCAGAGAAAGGTAGCAACAGCATTAAAGCAGGTACCAAAGCCTGTAAAGTCAGCGCCGATCGTTTACACGATATTGTGGCTACAGCTGAGCAAACATCCACTGCTGCTATGCAGATTTCACTGTCGACTCAACAGCAGAAAACCGCAAGCAATCAGGTTGTTATGGCTTTGCGTGAAATCGTGGTTGCCAGTAATTATACCTCTCAATCAATTAAAGACATTCTGTCCATCAGCCAGGATATGACTCAGTTATCTGAAGAGTTGAACCAGGCCTCAGGGTCTTTCAAATTGACGGATAGACCTGATGAACAGGCCTAAAATCAGGGTGCTCATCGTCGATCATGGGAGTGTGTCGCGTAACTCCCTGATTCGACAGCTTGAGATTAACAACAACATCGAAGTCGTAGGCCAGGCAGTGCATCGCGAACAAGCGGCGACGCTGGTCCAAAAGATGGCTCCGCAACTTCTGTTGTTGACCTTAGGTGCGCCAGGTCCGGAAAACGTAGAAACCGTCGAAACGATCATGGCGACCTGCGCAATTCCTATCATGGTGATGCGCTATTATTCCGATGCGCAGTGGGATGCCGAGTTCATCACACGTGGAGCGCTGGCTGTGGTGAGCAACCAGGGGGACTCGGTGCTCGCGACCAAAGCCCTACACCGTCAGGTTGAAATGCTGGTCGGGGTTAAAGTGATTCGCCATATCCAGGGTTTGCGCCACCACCCCGAGGTTCAGCCCGATTGCGTTCAGGCTCCTGTCTTTGACGAGGCATATCACCGAGAGTGGCCTTATGTATTGGCAATCGCCTGCTCAACGGGTGGGCCGCAGGCGCTGAGCAAATTACTGCAGGCACTGCCTGCAGATTTTCCTTGCCCGATTATTATTGCTCAGCACATTGCCGACGGTTTTGCCAAAAGTATGGTGGAGTGGCTGGATAGCGTCACTGGACTTGTTGTTCAGCTTGCTCAGGAAAACGACGTCCTGTGTGCAGGCCATGTCTATATCCTGCCTCCCGAACACCATCTGGTGGTTAAGAAATACCATCGGTTAGCTGCCATTCCTCGTAAAACGAGCGATGTCTATCATCCGAGTTGTAACTTACTGCTGGAGTCCGTCGCTGAGGTTTATGGTGAAAAATCCGTCGGACTCATCATGACCGGTATGGGGAGTGATGGCTGCCATGGAATTGAAGCCATCTATAAAAAAGGCGGTAAAACGCTGGCTCAAGATGAAAACTCTTCTGTCGTGTTCGGTATGAATAAATTCGCCATCGATAAAAATATCATCCATAAAATTCTGCCGTTGGAAAAGCTTGCCGGGACTTTGTTATCGATGGCTCGCCTTGGGTCCTATGAGGGCAAACAACCATGATCCCAAATATTGCGGCCTTTAAAACACTTATCAAGGACAGAGTGGGCCTGCACTTTTTTAATGGCATGGAAGGATTGCTCAATGCGGCATTGCATCAGCGCATCTCTGAGCGCGGAAAAGAGAGCTTCGAAGAATACTATGAGATTCTCAGTGTCTCGACTGTCGAGTTCGACAAACTTCTTAGCCTGCTGACGATTAACGAAACCTACTTTTTCCGTGAGCCAGATGTGCTGGACATCATTTGCGATAAGCTGGTGCCACGCATTCTTGAGCAGCGCAGCGGCCCAGTGCGCATCTTAAGCGCAGGCTGTTCTTCGGGTGAAGAAGCCTACTCTCTGGCAATAAAACTTCATCAGAAATTCCACGATAAATTTACTGACAATGTGGATATTCACGGCTGTGACATTGACACAAAGATTCTGGATAAAGCCCGAGTGGCAAGTTATTCCAGCTACTCTTTCCGTGGTGTTGATCCGTTGTTGCAGCAAACCTATTTCACGCGCAACGGTAACCAGTTCCAGTTACACGATGTGATTCACAATAAAGTGAAGTTCCATCGCGCAAATATCGTCAAAGAACAGCTACAGCCCAAATTCGATATTATTTTGCTGCGTAACGTCTCCATCTATTTTGATGTCGAAACGCGCCGAGCGCTGCATTTTAATCTGCTGAACATGCTGCAACCGGAAGGGGCGCTCTTCTTTGGTAACGCGGAGACGCTGGCAAATAACTTTGGCATCCTGAAACTCAAGCAAGAGTTCGGCAATTTCTACTTTTGCCAGCCCCAGGCATCACGAACTCATGCTCCGGCACCCAGCGTACAGCCAAGAATTATTACTCCGGTTATTCCCGCCGAAGCACCATTTGTTGCCGCTCCTGTTCCTTCTGCACAGCAGTACGATAACTGGATTAAAAAGGCTCTAGCTTGCGTTACGGATAAACGCTTTGCCGAGGCGGAAGAGTGGATAGGCCAGGTGCTCGATAGCGATATTCATAATCAGGAAGCACTGGTTATCAAAGGAGCCATTGCGCTGGAAAAATGTGAATTCGAGCAAACGGCTCTGAGTGCGAAACACGTGCTGGAGCTGGATGAATGGTCTGCGGAAGCAAAAATGTTGCTCGGCATGGCAATGATGTGGCAGCAGCATACCCAACAAGCCATTGCCTGGTTTAAAGAGGTTGTTTATCAACAACCAAGTTATTGGCCTGCCCATTACTACCTTGCGGAAATGTACCGACAAAGTGAGTTATACCGCCCGGCCCAGCGGACCTACCGCATTACACTGCAATTACTCAACGCCGAAATGAACAATGCTGGGAACGCCTGCGCGCTGCGGCTGCCACTGTCATTTCCGAGTAATTCGTTTCGTTTTCTTTGTGAACATCAGTTGGCGCAGTTCACCACTCAGGATGGGCAATAGAGAACCGTATGGCTATCGATCTTAAAAAATTTGTGCTGCGCTTTATTGATGAAGCAAACGGCCATTTACATACCGTAAAAGAGGGGGCGTTCCTGCTCTCGTCTGGTCAAAATACCGACGCACAAATCGGAGAGATGTTCCGTGCGGCACACACCCTGAAAGGGGGCGCGCGTATGCTCAAATTACAAAGCATCGCCGATGTTACCCATCAGCTTGAAGAGATATTAAGTGAGCTACGAGATAAGAAACTCGAGCCTAACCAAAACCTTGGCACCTTAATTCTTCAGGCTTGCGACTACATTTCAAATCAACTGGCGCAGCTGTCGGCAAGTGAAGGTAATAATCAGCTGCCTCCGGCAGATGTTGCATTATGCGAGCAATTAGCCCGTGCCAGCCGTGGAGAAATAGACACAGCGGCTGATGAAGTGGTTAAAGCTCCGGTAGAAAAGCCAGTCACGATGCCATCGCTTGAAATATTAGACGGTGGGTTAAAACAGGCGGGTTCGGTACGCGTTAAGCTCGACAAACTCGATGACCTGATTAACATCCTCGGTGAAGTTGTCGCCAGTCATGACCGCCTTGAGCAGCAGGTACAGAGTTTAGTTAATCTGGGGCCGCGTATCTCTCACATGGATGTAGAACAACTGCGCAAGCAGGTCCTGCAATTCAGCCGCAAGCTAAAAGAAGATTTTCAGGTTCAGCATCTTCAGATGTACGAACTTTATGATGTTGCCACCACCATTCGTATGCTTCCTGTTTCGATGCTCTTTGAGCCGGTCTCTATGCAGGTGCGTGAATTAGCGGCCTCCCTGAATAAGCAGGTGGATTGCCGCATTTTAGGTGGCGAAGTTGAGATCGACAGACAATTAATAGACAGACTTTCCGAGCCGCTAACCCACCTGCTGCGTAATGCTATCGACCACGGTATTGGTGAAGCGGCTGAACGCGTAGCACTTGGGAAGTCGGCTCGTGGCACCATCACGCTGACGACTCAGCAAGACGGGCGCGGAATTTTGTTACGCGTAGAAGATGATGGTCGTGGTCTGGATTACCCGGCGATTCGCTCTAAAGCAGTGGCTCGTGGTTTGGTTGATGCAGCTGTTGTTGATCAGCTTTCAGAGCTCGAATGTAACGAGCTTATTTTCCACCCGGGTTTCTCAACCAGCAAGATTGTCACTGAATTATCCGGCCGTGGTGTGGGCCTGGATATTGTTCGCAAGACTATTGTGACTGATTTACAAGGCACGCTTCAGGTCCATAGCCGCCCAGGGCAAGGCACCACCTTTATAATTAGGCTGCCCATTTCTCTGGCAATGATGCGCATTTTGCAGTTTGAACAGCAGAACCATCTTTTTGGCCTTGCTGCTCAGTATGTCGTTGAGGTTGTTAAATATTCTCGTGGTGAAGTTCGTGACATTGCCGGTCGTCCGGCAATTATTCTGCACAACGAATTTATCCCGGTTATCTCAGCTGCCGAATTACTGCGCATCAACGAGAGGCCCGGAGGGCAAAACTCATCGGCCTCTAATGCGAGCGACTCGCTGCTTATCATCATTCAGAACCAGTTTGGCAAGATGGCGATGCTGGTGGACCGATTGCTCGACGAACGCAGCATGATGATTAAGCCTCTGCCAAAGCATATGCAGCAGCAGCCGCTTGTCTCCGGCATGGTTCTGAGCCAGGACAACCAACTGGTCAGTATCTTGCAAGTTCCGGTTCTGATGGAGATGGCACAAAAACAAGGGCAGCCACGGACTGCTGCACCTAAGCCGCAGGTTCGACAGAACTCATGGCATGTGCTGATAGTCGATGACTCATTGAATACGCGTGAAATTGAGAAAAACGTTCTGGAAGCACACGGCTATCAGGTCACGCTCGCCGAAGATGGATTCTCGGGGTTACAAAAAGCGCGTCTAACACAGTTTGACGCAGTATTGACGGACGTAGAAATGCCTGTGATGGATGGATTCTCGCTCACTAAAGCATTGCGTGCCGAAGATAACTACCAACATATTCCGATTATTATCGTGACTTCACGGGCTAAAGAAGAAGATCGCCGCCGAGGAATCCAGGTGGGTGCGGATGCATATATAGCCAAGGGTGATTTCGAACAGGACAGCCTCATAGAAACATTAAAAATGCTTTTATGCTAAAGGCTTAAAAAGTGAGAAAAGAGATGCGTGTTTTATTAGTTGATGATGATTTGTTTGCCGCTGAATTGGCTTCGGTATTTCTGGAAATGAGCGGCTATGAAGTGGTGCTTGCTGAAAGTGCAATGACCGCATTAGCCAATCTTGATTCTGATGATGGAATCGATTTGGTCATCAGCGATTTCCATATGCCGGAAATTACCGGGCTGGATCTATTAGAGGTTTTGCGGGCCAACGGTTGGAAAAAACCTTTTATTTTACTCAGCGCCAGTGAGATGACAGACATCACCATCATCCCAGATTGTTGGGTGAAGAAAGACGAGAATATGGCAGAAAGACTGGTGGCTGTAGTGAATGAATTACTTAAGCCAGATGCTGCGGATGAGCAAATATAAATCATGATAAAACAAGAATTTATGCAGAATACGATGAATACTGCTCAAGATAAAATCGCTCGTTTGCGTCAGCGCTTTTTGCAGCGTATTCCCGTGATGTTGGACCAGGCTGATGGGCTGCTGGCGAAATTAGTCGTTGAGCCGAACGAAGTGGATAGTAAGCAATTGCACCTTTTGTTGCATAGCATCCACGGAACCAGCGCGTCGTTTGGGTTCACGAAAATTGCCAGCCAGGCTGCTGAAGGTGAGCATCTGCTGGTGAGCCATTCTGTTTCGGATACGAAGTACACCAAGCTTGGCGAGATAATGCGGCAGTTATATGCATTAACTGAAGAGCAGGCGGAGAGCGCACGTCGTGGGGCAGATTCTTTAGTTAAGTTCCCCATAGCGGCTTCTACTCAGGAAGAGGTTGCGATTAACCGCACCATTAAGCCTGTTTATCTGTGTGATGATGAATGCGATCAGGCTGAATTACTGGCAACCCAACTTCGCTGCTTTGGCTTTATCTGTTATGTGTTTACCAACACGGCAGATTTTACCAAAGCAGTGTTATCACAGCCGCCGTCAGTGGTCATTATGGATGTCAGCTTCCCGGATAACGCTTATGGCGGCCCGCTTGCGATGTCTGACCTGAGAAGTAAAGTCGGCACACCTTTCCCGGTGCTTTATCTTTCCTGCCATAGCCATTTCCACGCCCGCATCAATGCGATTAAAGCGGGATGTGATGGTTACTATGTGAAACCTGCATCAACCACCGATTTAGTTCAGGAGCTGCACCGCTTAACGCAGCCGTCACTGAAAAAACCGTATCAGGTTTTACTGATTGATGATGAGCCCGAAGTCGCGCAATACAATGCCGAAATGCTGCGTATGGCGGGAATGGAAGTGCATGTTCTTACCCAGGTTCCGCACCTGCTCAATGTTCTCAATACCCATCCGATCGATATTGTTCTGATGGATTTCCACATGCCGGACTACAGTGGCGAAGAACTGACAAAACTGATTCGTCAGATCCCACAACATATCGGTTTGCCAATCGCCTATCTCTCCAGCGAAACCAATAAAAAAACCCAGTTTGGGGCGATGAGTACCGGTGCGGAAGATTTTATTATTAAGCAGGCCGATCCGCAGGAGTTAATTAATGCGGTTTCAATTCGAGCAGAAAGAATGCGTACGCTGCGTGCTCGTATGTCTCAGGATAGTTTGACGGGCCTGTATAACCACTCAACGACGACGCATTATCTGGAAAGCGCGATCACCGAGTCCAACTACAGCGGCATTCCATTTAGTCTGGTCATGGTCGATTTAGACCACTTTAAAAATATCAATGATACCTACGGCCATGTTGCGGGCGATCAGGTGATTCTGGGTATCTCACAGCTTTTCTCACATCGTTTACGCAGCACCGATATTGTGGGGCGCTATGGCGGGGAAGAGTTTGCGATAATTATGCCGGCCACCACCAAAGAACAGGCAGCCGCAGTGGTTGAAAGACTGCGTCAGGGATTTGAAAAAATTCACTTCTCAGTCAACCAGACTAACTTCAGTAATACCTTCAGTGCGGGAATTGCCTCCTGGCATCCGGGAGACAAAATAGAAACTATCCGCGAACGTGCAGACCAGGCTCTATATTCAGCAAAACAGCATGGCCGTAACCGTTATTGTATTGCTGATGATAAGGAAGTGGCATGAGCGAGCCATTAGAGCAAATACTCAGTCTTTATCAGGATGAGCATCGGGAAATTGCCAACGTTGATGAACCGCAATGTAGCCTTGTTTTGTTTAAGCAAGCTGACAAAAATTTTGCTTTTTACGGTTCGCAAATAAAAGAGATACTGGCCGAGCGCCCTGTTTCATGGGTGCCGGGCTGCCCGCCTTCTCTTGAAGGGGTGATTAATCATCGCGGTCGCGTTGAGTCGGTGATTAACATAAATCGGCTAATTGAAACCGCGGGGCAGGATGTACCAGGCAAACGCACAATTCTTATTGGCCGTGGCAATAAAATGCAAAGCGGGGTTCTTATCGATAAATTAATAGATGTGCTGGATGTGGCTGAAAGCCTGATTCATCCAGCGGCTGATAATTTATCTGCTGCCATGCAAAAAGTGGTGGTCGGGATCGTTCCTGTCGGGCACGAGTATTTTGCGCTGCTGGATTTGAATTTAGTCTTTGAGCGTTATCTGGAAACCAGCGGCTATGACTCACTCGCTTAGTCTTGCGGCAGTAAGAATCACTCTCGGGAATATGCATTTTTATATTCCGACATCGCAGGTGCAGCGCTGTGTGCTGGCAGTGCCCGATACACCAGAAATACAGCGATTTAGCCATTGGTTAGGGCTGCCGGATGAACCGCAGCGCGGCATGCATCTGCATTTATTGGTGCCTGCGAGCAATGTCGCAAACGGATGGTATTTCTGGGGAGAGCTGGAAAATGTGGTACTGCTGCAAAATGAAATACTCCCTCTGCCTGTGATACTGCAGCAATGCTGCAAATTACCCGGGCTGCGTGCGCTGGTGCAGGATGAAAGCCTGAGTCCGTTATTAAGCTGGCGGTGAATCTTACACCGCCTGCTCTCTTCGTTATCACCACGTCGATTTCGCAGACAACTCCCTGAGCTACACACTTCTCCAATCTTCTGAACAAATGAATCCATCCACTGGAAGCAGACTCCCATTTGTCATATTTGGCAGGGGAAGTCGTATGAAAAATATGTTAAAAACGTGCGCATCTGAGCCTTATATCTGTGCGATTAATTAAAAAGGTATACCCGATTTTATGTCTGACAATCTTATCGAGCGCATTTCCACCGCGTTAGAATCTGAATACACTCTTGAGGGACTTGTCCGACAGCTGCTGGAAATGCTCGAACTGGTAACCAATATGGAGTCAACTTATCTGACGCGAATCGAACCTGATGGCAGTTTCCAACATATTCTTTTTGCTCGTAATTCCCGACATATGCAAATTCCTGAGGGGCTTTGCGTGCCGTGGGGTGACACGCTTTGCAAGCGCGCACTCGACGAAGGAAAGCGCTATACCTGCGATGTAGCGAATGTATGGGGCGATTCCCAGGCCGCGAAGGCATTAGGTATTACCACTTACGTCAGTACGCCTGTCACGCTTGCGGATGGTTCTTTATATGGAACACTTTGCGCAGCCAGTTCTGAGCATCGCATTTTGACCGAGCGTAGCGAGCAAGTCCTGCAATTGTTTGCGCAGTTGATTGCTCAGCAAATTCAAAATGAACAGCTTTTGCAGCAACTTCAGCAGGCAAATGCCGCGCTTACCACCGCCAGCTATACTGATGAACTGACCGGGCTGCCTAATCGTCGAGCTGTATTTGAACAGTTACCGAAACTCTTTTCGCAGGCTCGTAATGATGCGCGCTTTGTGTTGTTGGCTTTTGCTGATCTTGATGATTTCAAAGAAATTAATGACGCTTATGGTCATGGCGTTGGCGACAGCTTTCTGTGCGCAATTGGGCGGCGTTTACAAGAAGGAACGCGTCCTGATGAAATCATTGGACGTGTTGGTGGTGATGAGTTTGTTGTGGCAAGCGTTGGGCCTTCAGCCTCTGATGAGGCTCTACAAGCGGCGAAGGCATTCAAAATTAGGCTGGCAAACTTGCTGACTGGCGAGTATCAGCTACATTCCAGTGTGATTAATTATGCGGGCCCCAGCATTGGTGTTGTCGCAGTCAACCCAGCAGATACCGATCACGATTTAGCTTTGCGTGAAGCTGATGCGGCAATGTACATCGAAAAAGATCGTCGCCGGGGCTTATAACCTTTCCAGAAAAGCAGTCGCAACGTTGCGGAGATAATGATGAAAGATGTTGTGATCGTGGGGGCTGCACGAACGCCTATTGGCTGCTTTCAAGGGGCTCTTTCACCACGTAGCGCTTCGGAACTGGGGAGTGCGGTGGTTAAAGCGCTACTAGAACGCAGCGGCGTAAGTGAACAAGAAGTTGATGAAGTGATTCTGGGCCAGGTTCTAACTGCGGGGGCTGGGCAAAACCCCGCGCGACAAACCGCACTGAACAGTGGTTTGCCGTGGTCTGTTTCCGCTATCACTATTAATGATGTTTGTGGCTCCGGTTTAAAAGCGCTTCATCTTGCGACGCAGGCGATTCAGTGCGGTGAAGCAGACGTGGTGATTGCTGGTGGACAGGAAAATATGAGTCGCGCACCACACGTTTTGGCCGATAGCCGTAACGGTGCAGGCCTGGGTAATAGCCAACTTATCGACAGCCTGGTTCACGATGGATTGTGGGATGCCTTCAACGACTACCATATGGGCGTGACGGCTGAAAACCTTGCGCGTGAATATGGTATCAGCCGTGAAAGCCAGGATGCCTACGCTCTGGCATCACAACATAAAGCGCGGGCAGCGATTGATGCCGGGCGTTTTAAAGATGAAATTGTGCCGGTGACTGTTGAACTCAACTCCGGGAAATCAGTAGTTGTCGATACTGACGAGCAGCCGCGTACCGATGCCAGTGCCGAAGCCCTGGCGCAACTGCGCCCAACCTTCGATATTTTGGGAAGCGTAACCGCGGGAAATGCCTCATCTATTAATGATGGTGCTGCCGCTGTGTTAATGATGAGTGCCAGCAAAGCCGAAGAGCTGAATTTGCCGGTTCTGGCTCGTATCAGAGCATTTGCAAGCGTTGGTGTTGATCCTGCATATATGGGCATTGCACCTGTGACAGCTACGCAGCGTTGCCTTGAGCGAGCAGGTTGGTCGCTTGATGAGTTGGATTTGATTGAAGCGAATGAGGCCTTTGCGGCGCAGGCGCTTTCGGTGGGAAAAATGCTTGAATGGGATGAGCGCAAAGTGAATGTCAACGGCGGCGCGTTGGCGCTGGGGCATCCAATTGGTGCCTCTGGTTGTCGAATCCTGGTTTCGCTAGTGCATGAAATGATTAAGCGTGATGCCAAAAAAGGCCTGGCGACGTTGTGTATTGGAGGCGGGCAGGGCGTCGCTCTAGCCATCGAGAGAGATTAACGCCCTACACAGTGCTGTTTATCAATGGAAAGGCACCTTCGTTATGAAGGTGCCTTTTTCTTTGAACGGGATCTCATTGTTATGATTGTTTTTCCCTTGTTAAGAACCCTTCAGCTCATTTGCCTTAACCCTCATTCTGTGTAAATAATTTTATTGTAATTCCCTCCGTTATTATTCGAATTAAAATGAATTAAAGGGGGCTGTAGTTTTATTAAAGTCACAAAAATGGTTTATGTAAATAAATTAAAACATTATTGAAATGATGTTTTACTGGCCGACCTTGCATTTTTCGCGTGATGGATGTCGCTTAATTTCGATAAGAATTGTTTGTTTTGTTGATAGCCGTCACGAAGATTACCATGTGTTAATTTTGACATAAATATTTACGATCTTGATCACTAAAATGATGTTCATTTAAAAATAAAATTCAGTTTCATAATAATGAAACGATATTTCAATGAGGGATTTATTTATGTTGAAGAAAACTCTGGGTCTGGCAATGTTGATTGGTGCTTCTTTTGCAGCTCAAGCTGTGACCGTCGACTTACGCCATGAATTCATTGACGGTGGTAAAACGGACTCAACCAACGCCGATCGCGTCTCAGTTTCACATCGTTTTGCAAATGGTTTCGGTTTCTCTGTAGAAGCGAAATGGAAATCAGGCGGTGATAATACCGATCAGCCATTTAGTGACTTTGTTGGTAATGGCCATGAAGAAGCTATTAGCTGGCAATGGAAAGCCGATAAAAATTTCTCTGTAACACCTGGTTTTAATATTGAAAGTAACGATAGCCGTTCTATCTATAAGCCAAACTTACGTGTGCAATATAGCTTCGACAATGGCTTCTATGTTGCTGCTCGTTACCGTTATGATTACACCCGCTACCCGGCTAATGCTAAGAAAGATGACGATAAAGTCAACCGTGGTGACGCATGGGCAGGCTTCGTGATGGGGGACTGGCGTACCGAGCTAAACTATGTTTATGCACGTAGTGAAGAGGGTAATGCTCGTAATAATAACAAGCCTTATTCTCAGGAATACAACGTGAAGTTGGCTTATAAATTGGATAAAAACTGGGCTCCATATGGTGAAGTCGGTAACGTAGGGGTAAATGATCGCGATGACCGTCAGACCCGTTTACGTGTCGGTGTTGCATACTCCTTCTGATAGTTTAATCCTTTAATATCCTCTCCCAGCCTCTGCTATTAGCAGAGGCTTTTTTATATTTGAATATGACATAAAGCAATTAGTTTTAAGTACACAGTCAATACCCTAAATAAATAGATATAAAAAAGCCCTCTCATAAAGAGAAGGCAAGGCCTACACAGGGCACACTATGTTTATTTATCAGGCAGAAATTAACTCTGGATTAGCAGGCATTTTGGCAATATACAGTGCAGGTTTACCATCTTTATCTGAGCTGAATAAGATGGCACTGTCATCCGGAGTAAATGAAGGATGCGGATGCGTAACCTGGCGGCTATTAGCAAAAGTTGCCCAGGAAGTATCGTGGCGCGCTACACGGAAATAAGCTTTTTTCGCTACATCGAAGGCATATAAATACGGATCGTTGTCGATGGTATAACCACTAGTATCTTTAACGTCGACCGGAGTACCCGAACCGTCACCCACCAGCAGCGAACCATCGAAGTTACTCATCAGGTGTGAACATGCTGGCATCTGCATGACTTCTGTATTTTCGCCGTTATCCGGATTGTAGCTATAAATAGTACGGCCTTGCTGGCCTTTCAGGTAGGAAACGTACATTAAGGACGAACCGTTCGGCACCCAGAATTCATGCGTGCAGCTTTCGCCTTCGGCGTGCTCTTTTACTTTGCGCACGTTGCTACCATCTTCGTTGACCATCCACATACGTGCATCAACCAGGTCGTGTGGGCCTTCGTGACAGAACGCAACGGTGTTGTCATCGAACGGGCGGTAGATTGGGTGGCCGAGCCAGTTTTTTTCCTGGTGGATAACGGCACTTTCACCGGTTTGCAGATCAACACGCAGCAAGCGGCAGTTTGGTCCTTTATGGAAAAAGTCATGGAAGATCTTCCAGTCGTTTAACGGTACCCAATCATCTTTGGAGATTTCGATACCCACAAGTTTTGTGCAATCGCTGTTGGCAACCCATGTTCCGTAACCAACCCAGTCAGCAGGCACACGATAAACTTCACGTTCAACCAGCGTTTCAAGGTTAACTTCCAGCAGCGTGCGTTCGTTCTTCACATAATAGAGAGATTTGTCATCCGGGGAGAGGAAGCCACCAAAGGTGTTGTCGCCAGTGCCTTCAGTTAATTGCACCGCTTCGGCGGCGGCGATATCCAGCAGATAATAGTTCCAGTTACCGTCAAATTCGCCAGCAAACAGTAGCTTACTGCCATCCTGAGTGAAGCATTTTTGATAGAAGTAATTGCGATGGCACGTTACTTCTGGTGGCGTTAAACGGGTGACTTCGACGCCTGTGTCTGGGTCCTGACTCACTTCATAAACCAGCTTAACCCGCATACCTTTAGCCATGATGCTCTCCTTAAAATGACAATTCATATACCCGTCATTCTTCAAGCTGCAGGGGGGCTGCAACTCGAATGCTAACGAGTATTCGGTGAAAGTTATGTTCAAAATCTTGGTGTTAATTTATCAAAACATTGTTTCAATATGTGTGATTGCATTCACTAAACTGCAAAACCACTGACAATACTTTCAGTAAAGAGATGCATTTAAGGGGATAAATGCAGAGGGAACGTGATCGAAATATCAAATCTGAAAAGTATTGCCCATAATTTGAAACAACGTTTCATTTATAATTGAAAAGCAGTTTCAACCAGATTACTATGAATCCATCAAAGATTACGGAACAGCGTTTTTACCGTAAGTGATTTATGAGTTGCGCAATTTGCGTGAACAAAATTTTCCCCAAGATGCTTGCGCTTACAGCAGGCCCGTATAAAAAAAGGAAACCTACATGATTCTGGATTCATTCTCCCTACAAGGTAAAGTTGCTGTTGTTACTGGTTGTGATACAGGTCTGGGCCAGGGTATGGCTATCGGTCTTGCTGAAGCAGGTTGTGACATTGTTGGTATCAACATCGTTGAACCGGCTGAAACCATCGAGCGCGTAACTGCTCTGGGTCGCCGCTTCCTGAGCCTGACCGCTGACCTGCGCCAGATTGATGGTATTCCATCTCTGCTGGAGCGTGCGGTTGCTGAGTTCGGCCAAATCGACATTCTGGTTAACAACGCAGGTCTGATTCGTCGTGAAGATGCAATCAACTTCAGCGAAAAAGACTGGGACGATGTAATGAACCTGAACATCAAGAGCGTGTTCTTTATGTCTCAGGCTGTGGCTCGCCAGTTCATTGCTCAAGGCAAAGGCGGCAAAATCATTAACATCGCTTCTATGCTTTCTTACCAGGGTGGCATCCGCGTACCGTCTTACACTGCTTCTAAAAGCGCAGTTATGGGTGTGACTCGTCTGCTGGCTAACGAGTGGGCACAACACGGTATCAACGTGAATGCTATCGCACCGGGCTACATGGCGACCAACAACACCCAACAGCTGCGTGCTGACGAAGAGCGTAGTGCGGCGATTCTTGAGCGTATCCCAGCGGGTCGTTGGGGCCTGCCAGAAGATCTGAAAGGTCCAATCGTGTTCCTGGCCTCTCCTGCATCTGATTACATCAACGGTTACACCGTTGCAGTTGATGGCGGCTGGTTAGCACGTTAATCCACCTGACCAAACCAGACTAAATAGAAACCTCCTGAAATCAGGAGGTTTTTTTATATCTACACCCTTGCTAAATACAACGCAGGCATCCCTTCTTCGTCAGATGTGTAAAGCACCCATTGGTTATCCGGGCTAAATGAAGGATGCGGATGCGTCACCTGGCGGTTACCATCCAGCACTTTCCAGGAAGTATTGTGGCTACAGACTGCTTTTTGCGTACCTTTCTTTAGATCAAACACCCAAATGAAGGGATCGTTGAGATCGATATTTCCCGTTTTGTGCGGTGCGCCATCACCGACAACCAGCGAGCCGTCGTGGTTGCTCATCAAATGCGAGCAAGGCGGAATGGTTCGGAGTTGGCGATTCTCAAGCGTTTGTGGATCGGCGCTCCATAAATAGCGGTGCGCATCACCTTCTTTATGGGCGACGTAGTAAAGTGCGGAGCCGTCCGGCACCCAGAACTCATGTGTAAAACTTTCACCTTCGTCATGCTGGCGAACTTTACGCTGATTGCTACCATTCTGGTTAATCAGCCACATGCGAGCATCAATGGCATCACGCGGGCCTTCGTGGCAAAACGCCACGGTTTCATCGTCAAACGGGCGGTAAATTGGGTGACCCAGCCAGCGTTTTTCTTGCAAGATGACCTGCTGCTCACCGCTGTGTAAATCGATGCGAATCAGGCGGCACTCCGGGTTTGTGAAGTAGAAATCACGGAATTTTTGCCAGTCGGTGAGCGGTGACCAGTCACTCTTTTTGATTTCAATCCCCACCAGTTGGCTACAATCGGAATTCGCAACCCAAGTGCCATAAGCCACCCATTCATCATCGACTTCATAAACTACGTATTCTTCGAGTGAATGCAGATCAACGCGGCGTAATTCGCGAGCGTTTTTCACATACCACAGCGACCGATCATCAGCCGATAAAAAGCCGCCGAAAGTATTGTCACCTTCACCTTCGGTGAGTTGTGTTGCCATTTGCTTTTCTAAATCGAGTGAATAGTAATTCCAGTGCCCTTCGAACGCGCCGCCGAAAATTAGCCGCTGCCCATCGTCGCTAAAACATTTTTGGTAGAAATAATTACGGTGGCAAATAATGTGCGGTGGGGTGAGTCGTAATACTTCAGTTCCGGTTTCCTTGTCGCGTCGGGCGCGGAAGGAAAGTTGGATTTTCTTACCTTTAGCCATAACGAATTTCCTTATTTGTTTAAAAAAATACCCCACCTCGCAAGCGGGGCAGGGTATCTATCTGCAAATATGAGGCTGATTAATTAACGCATTGCGCGTTTCAGAATACGGTTACCCTGACGTTCAAACTCAGCAGCAGTTTCTTCTACGGTTTTCTGGCCATAGTCGATGTACTGCAAAGAAGTACCGAACAGGGAAACAATCTGCGGGTCATCGAAGTATGGCGATGTTGGCAGTTTGTTTGGCAGAGATTGCGCCAGTTTCAATCCGGCAACCGCTGGATCATTATCTTTGATCACGCCATCAGCAGTCAGTTGGGTTACAGCCGCTTTGCTCAACGGTACGCCGCGCTCCAGACCCAACGCTTCCACGCCCGCTTTTTCGTTCAGCAAGAAGTTAATCAGCATGGCTGCTTCTTTCGGGTGCTTGGTCGTTTTGCTGATAGAGAACATCTGCGCTGGTTTAAAGAACATACCGGCATCTGTTGCACCTGGCAGCATCGGGTAAGAACCCAGTTCGAGTTTCGCTGGTGGCTTTAGGTTATCGGAATACTTTTTAATGGTGGAGTTCCACATATAAGTACCGGCCCATTCTCCCTCAATCCACGGTTTCATCTCGTACATATTGCTCTTACCAAATGACGCATAGTATTTGGTGTCAGGCATTACGTGGCTGTCGATAAGCTTTTTGTACATACCAAAGAACTCAACCCACTGTTCTTTGGAGTAGCCGAATTGCTTTTTCGCGGTATCGATTTCAGGAATATTATATTTCTGAACCATATAAGAGCGCAGCAGAGACAGCGTATCCTGGTGCTCTAACACCACTGGGAAATACTGCTTGCCCAGTTTGGATTCAAAGGTTTTACCCGCCGCCATCAACTCATCCCAGGTTTTCGGGTATTCAACGCCCGCTTTTTTCCAGGTTTCATCGTTGAAATAGAACACACGCGCAGTCACGGAGATTGGAATGCCGTTCAGCTTGCCGTCAACGGTGGTGGTTTGCAGCTCTTTCGGGTCAAACTGAGTCAGATCCAGCTCACCTTTCACGGTGTTCAAATCGTAGAAGCCCGTGCCGGTTTTGGAGAAAATTGGCAGCCAGTTCCAGTTAGTCTGCATCACGTCAGGCTCGGTACCGCCCGCAATCTGTGTAGTCAGACGTGAAAGGTGGCCGTCCCAACCGGTGTATTCAGACTTCACCTTAATGTTTGGGTGTTCTTTCTGGAACTCTTCAACTGCTTTCAACGTAACCTGATGGCGTCCGTTGCCGCCCCACCAGGACATACGTAACTCAACATCATCTGCCGCGAACGCCGAGCCGGCAGCCATTGCTAAGGTAGAGGCAATCAGGGTACTTAATAGCACTTTTTTCATTATCATAGACTCCTGTCAGAGAGAGATGTTTTGTTCTGTTTTTGCGTCGAAAATATGACATTTTTCCATGTCAAACTTGAAATACACCTTACGGTGAAGGCCTTTCTCAATCATTGGCTTAGCTTCATCGGAAGGGATGCGGCAGGTCATTTCAAAATCAGCTACTTTCAGGTAGATGAAGAATTCGTGGCCCATATTCTCTACACGCACCATTTCACCGCTTGAATGGCTCTCAGCGAACGGTTCATCAGAGATTGAAATAAACTCAGGACGGATGCCGAAGAAGATGTCCTGATTTTTGTATTCAGCACAACGCTTCTGCTGGCGCTCGTTCAGAGCGAGGGTGTCATTACCGACGCTAATTTGCAGGCTGCCGTCTTTTTCAATCAGCTTGCTCGGGCGAATGTTCATTTCTGGCGCACCGATAAAGCCTGCCACGAACATATTTTTCGGGAAGTGATAGAGGTTATCTGGCGTATCCACCTGCATGATGTGACCCAGTTTCATCACGCAGATACGGTCGCCCATGGTCATCGCTTCTGTCTGATCGTGGGTCACGTAAACGGTAGTCGCAGGCTTGCCGCTTTTCTTGAGTTGCTTATGCAGGTCGGAGATACGAATACGCATCGACGCACGCAGCTTGGCATCAAGGTTAGATAACGGTTCGTCGAACAAGAACACGTCAGGCTTTTTCACAATCGCACGGCCAACGGCCACACGCTGTGCCTGGCCGCCTGATAACTGGCGCGGTAGGCGGTCCATCAGCTCGTCGAGCTCAAGAATTTTGGCCGCTTCATTCACCTGGGACTCGATTTGCTGTTTTGGCAGCTTGCTGAGTTTCAGGCCAAAGGCCAGGTTTTCACGCACGGTCATGTGTGGATACAGTGCATAGTTCTGGAACACCATCGCGATACCGCGAGATTTAGGGGCCAGGTTGTTCACCACGCGGTCGCCGATTCTGACTTCACCGCCACTGATCGTTTCCAAACCTGCCAGCATACGCAGGGTGGTTGATTTCGCGCAGCCAGATGGGCCGACGATAACCATAAACTCACCGTCTTCAATCTTCAGGTCGATACCATGAACCGCCTGGAAGCCGTTGGAGTAAACTTTTTGCAATTTGTTGAAAATAACTTCAGCCATGATATTCCCTCACTTAACCTTTAATTCCGCTGCTGGTCACGCCTTGTACGAAGTAGCGTTGAGCCAGGAAGAAGATGATGATCGATGGCAGAATGGAGATGCTCGCCATTGCCAGAATTTCGTTCCATGGAGCGCCTTCAGTCACGTCGATAGACATTTTGAGCGCCAGTGCAATTGGGTATTTGTCTACGCTGTACACATAAATCAGCGGCCCGATAAAGTCGTTCATAGACCACATGAACTGGAACAGGGCGACAGAGATAATGGCCGGTTTCAGAATCGGCACTACCACATACCAGAGCACCTGGAAGGAGTTACAGCCATCAATCTGTGCGGCTTCTTCCATATCGCGTGGAACGCCACGCAAGAACTGGATCAACATGAAGACAAAGAATCCCTGGGTTGCGAATGCCATTGGCAGCCACAGCGGCAGGTAGCTATTCAACATGCCCATTTCACGGAACATCAGGTATTGCGGGATTAACAGTACGGTGCTTGGCAGCAACATAGTGGTAATCAACGTCGCGAACCAAAACTTCTTGAACGGGATTTCGAAACGGGCAAAGCCGTAAGCGACAATCGTTGAAGAGATAATGGTTAGCAGTACTTTTGGAATCACATACTGCATTGTGTTCCACATATAGTGGCCAAAGGTGTACTCAGTACCGGTTTTCCAGCCGTTAACGAAGCCGTCGCTGGTTGGGTTTGACGGCCACAAACCGAGGGTTGTGAAGATCTCATGGTTCGGTTTAAACGCCGCAGAGAACATCCACACCAACGGGTATAGCATCAACAGACCGACAATAATCAGCACCACATAACGGATGGTGCGGCTGATTTTTTCACGGCGCAACGTACGCGCGATCTCTTCTTCTGCAAGGTCCGTCGCATTTTTAGCCGCTAGCTGGCTTGGTTGGATATCAGCCATTTTTGCCTCCCTTATCTGCGGAGTAGAACACCCAGTATTTCGATGACTTAAAGGCGATGGAGGCAAAGACCGCCACGACCAGGAACAGTACCCACGCCAGCGCCGCGCCATAACCCATATCGAAGTATTTGAAGGCTGTGTCGTAGATATACAGTGAGAACAAGTAGGTGTAGTGAGTCGGGCCGCCACCGGTGATGATGTACGGTGCTGTAAACTCCTGGAACGCCTGCGTGGTTTGCATGATGAAGTTGAAGAAGATAACCGGCGTAATCAAAGGCACGGTCACTTTCGTGAACATCTGCCATTTAGACGCGCCATCAATCATTGCTGCTTCATATTGTGATTGCGGAACGTTTTGCAGTGCGGCCAGGAAGATGACCATCGCCGAACCGAACTGCCATACACGCAAAAGCGTAACGGACATCAGCGCCAGAGACGGTTCACCCAGCCAGTTCACCGGGTCGAGACCGAACACACCAATAAAGCTATTCAGTAGGCCGTCGATGGCAAACAGTGCGCGCCACAAAACGGCGATGGCGACAGAGCTACCCAGAATTGACGGGATGTAATACGCAGTACGGAAGAAACCGATGCCGCGCAGTTTAAAGTTCAGAACAAATGCGATACCGAGTGCGAAAGCGAGTTTTAACGGAATGGTTAAAAACACATACGCAAAAGTGACGCCCATGGATTTCCAGAAGAGCGAATCTTCGGTCAACATGTAGCGATAGTTCTCTATACCGGTGAATACCGGCGGGTTCATCAGATCGTACTCAGTAAAACTGAGGAAGAAAGATGAAACAAACGGGAAGGCAGTAAAGACTAACAACCCTATTATGTAGGGCGAAATCCATGCCAATCCCAGCATTTTGTTTTCATTCATACATACCTACCTGGTGGTCAATGGTTTAAAAATTGTTTTGCAAAAATCGTTCTCGAAACTCATTGCCTCACCCGTGAAGCTATACGGATGGGTCGGAAAGAGGTGGGCGTGCCTGTCATATTCATTCCCTGATAATTAATTGATAAATAAAGATTAAAAATCCATGTCGTTTGTTCGTGTTCTGTATTTACATTCAGATTTCATAAACATGCGAACCATGGTTCCCGATTAGTAAAACAGCGTTTTAATTAATCCTATTACGATTTGTAACTGAGTCATTCAATTCATGATGGAAATGTGATCAAAGTCGAAACACTGTTTCGATAATGTGAAATGGACGAGGTTTTGCTCGGGATGAAAAAAGGAAGGGAGAAATTCTTAGTTTTTAAACTGCAATAGTTGGTGGTTGTTTTTCAGTTGATTCTTAGGAATAATGACCATTCATTAAAGAGAGTTACGTTTCGTTACAGAGTTAAGGGTTTGTTATCAGTGCATTACCAAATGGTAATTATGTTATTTACAGTCAGTTTTTGATATCGACAGTGACATGCACAAGGAGAAGATATACAGCCTTTCTTATGGTTTAAAACCCAACCTATTTCTCATTCTTTGGCGTAAGCGCTGCTTAATTTCCTGCTCCTGGAAGTTAGACGGGTATTTTTCTCAATAACTTAAAAACCGGCTAGTTATGTCTTCTATAGAAATGAAAACCAATCAATTAGAGAACGCGTCTCCATACCCACTTATGGCACCTCGCCATGAAGAGATCGATTTACTAGGCCTGATGTCTGCTCTTTACGCGGCAAAAAAACAGATAATTACCATTACGCTACTGTTTGCATTATGTGGACTGGCTGTCAGTTTTCTACTGCCGCAAAAATGGACTAGTGAAGCGATTATCACCCCGCCTGAAACAAGCAATCTAATTGGGCTGCGTCGTGCGTTGGTAGATATGACGGTGCTTGGCGTGGATGCGAATATTGATGCGGGTAGTCTCTATAATATGTTTTTGAAGAAATTTGATTCGCAAGAGCTGCGCGAGCAATTTCTGGCAAAATCTCCTTATGTACAGGCATTGGTGAAAAATGCTGAGGTGGATAAGAGTGCGCTATATCGCGCAATATCCAACGTTTCGGAAAAATTCAAAGCAGTAAACAATATCGATTCTAAAAAAACTGACAATGCCCCTTATTCTTCCTGGACACTAAGTTTTACCGCACCAGATGCAGAAGATGCTCAACAGGTACTGCAGAAATACGTTGAGTTTGTTGCTGCTGAAGTGAGCAAAGACGTTATCTCCAATGTAAAAAATGCTCTCGAACTCAAAGTGGCATTTGAAAAAAACAAACTGGCGCTGGACCGTACTGCGCTTGAGAACGAGCACAATGTTAACCTGGAGCGTCTGGGATATTCGTTGCAGGTAGCCAATGCTGCGGGCCTGAAAGACCCGGTATATAGCAACGGGCAGGCGGTAAAAGACGACCCTGATTACTCCGTTGCTCTTGGCGCTAAAGGGCTTACAGAAAAGCTAAAAATTGAGCAATCAATTAAAGATGTGGCTCAGTTGAATGCTTCTGTGCAAAACCGCGATCACGTTCTTACTTCCTTAGAAGCCATAAAGCTAGGCGAAATTGATTTCAAACCTTACCAATTCCAGATGCAGCCTTCATTACCACTGAAAAAAGATGGTCCAGGTAAATCCCTGATTATTGTGTTGGCGACACTGGTGGGTTTGATTGTCGCTTCGGGTATGGTGTTAGTTCGTGGTGCATTCACATCTCGTATGCATATTGATTGAGACATCTAAATTAGAATTTGTCATAAGCGGCGCCTTCTCAGGCGCCGTTTTTTTGTACCTTACTTCAGGAAATCTTCACGCATTGGGGTGAAGGTGTCCAGCAGGGTACCCGCCTTCAGGCATACGCAGCCATGCATCACATGCGGTTCTTTATATAGCGTATCACCCGCTGTAACGCGGTGAGTCTCATCACCGATAGTGAATTCAAACTCGCCAGAAAGTACGTAAGTCAACTGCTCATGTGGATGGTTATGCATCGGGCCAATTGCGCCAGCTTCAAAGTTAACCTGCACACCCATCATTTTACCGTCATGCGCCAGAATACGACGGCTCACGCCAGCACCTAAATCTTCCAGTTTGGTATCTTTAATAAAAGTGAACATTCGCGATCCTTTTTTATGTGAAACGTTGTTTCATTTAATTAATCGTATCTTGAAAAGTCCTTTTACGATAGTTCACCCCCGCGTTTTGTAAGGCAGATCACGCTTTCCTGCCAGGTAATTTCCCTGATATAACCAAAGTAATAAAAGTTAACAGGTGAAAAGTCATGAAAACAATTGGTTTGCTGGGCGGGATGAGTTGGGAGTCGACCATTCCTTATTATCGGTTAATTAATGAAGGCATTAAGGAAAAATTAGGCGGCCTACATTCAGCGAAAATTGTTCTGCATAGTGTTGATTTTCATGAGATTGAAGCTTGCCAGTCAAAAGGCGAATGGGATCTGGCGGGCGAGATGCTGGCACAAGCAGCGGTGGGGCTACAGAAAGCCGGAGCGGAAGGTATTGTGTTGTGCACCAACACGATGCACAAAGTCGCGCACCATATTGAATCGCGCTGTGGGCTGCCGTTCCTGCATATTGCTGATGCAACCGGGCGTGCGATTACTGCGCAAAATGTGCAGCGTGTTGCGTTGCTTGGCACGCGTTACACCATGGAACAAGATTTCTATCGTGGCCGCCTGAGCGCTGAATTTGGTATCGAATCTCTTATCCCTGAAGAGCCTCAACGTTTGCGTATCAACCAGATTATCTTCGAAGAGCTTTGCCTTGGGAAAATCACCGAAGAATCGAAACGCTACTATCAGCAAGTGATTGAAGAGCTACAGGGGCAGGGTGCACAAGGTGTGATTTTTGGCTGTACTGAAATCGGGTTGCTGTTAAACCAACAGGATTCCCCGCTCCCGGTCTTCGATACCGCAGCGATTCACGCGGCCGACGCGGTGAATTTCATGCTGACCGAGTAATATTTTTTTATTCATTATTTCAAATGGTTAAACGGTAAAAAAGAGTATCCTTAGCGTACGCCGGGTCGCCCCGGCGTTTTTTGTGTTATTAATTTGTTAAGCAGCGCACGCTTTTCCAAACAAGCTGCACCTCTGACATCCTCGTAATCCGGCGGTCGAACATAGTTCTCCCGCCTTTTGTTATTTCTGCAACCTGGAGTTATTCCATGCCTATTTCCTTACTCGCGCTGGCGATGAGTGCATTTGCCATCGGCACGACGGAGTTCGTTATTATGGGCCTGTTGCCCGATGTGGCAGGGGATCTGGCGATCTCTATTCCCACAGCCGGCTGGTTGATTAGTGGCTATGCGCTAGGTGTGGCGATTGGCGCACCTATCATGGCGTTGCTCACGGCAAGATTGCCGCGCAAACTCTCACTGGTACTACTGATGGTGATTTTTATTGTCGGTAACATCCTGTGTGCCTTAGCGCTGAATTACCATTTCCTGATGTTAGCTCGCGTTATTACGGCACTTTGCCACGGCGCATTCTTCGGCATTGGCGCGGTGGTAGCCGCAAGTCTGGTTGCTCCCAATCGTAAGGCCTCAGCGGTGGCACTTATGTTTACTGGTCTGACGCTTGCCAATGTGTTGGGCGTACCGATTGGCACCTGGTTTGGGCAATTGTACGGTTGGCGTTCGACGTTTTGGGGAGTGGCAATTATCGGTGTGGTCGCATTTATTGCGCTGATTGTCAGCCTGCCATCGCAGAAAGAGGAAGCGCCGACCGACCTTAAACGTGAAGTCAGCGCGCTGGCCAACGGTAAGCTGTGGCTGTCGCTTGCGATGACGGTGTTTTTCGCCGCAGCTATGTTCACCTTATTTAGCTACATTGCCCCAATGTTGTT
This sequence comes from Buttiauxella sp. AC038, assembly GCF_979253565.1. NCBI lineage: Bacteria > Pseudomonadati > Pseudomonadota > Gammaproteobacteria > Enterobacterales > Enterobacteriaceae > Buttiauxella > Buttiauxella sp. AC038. The sequence continues at coordinate 900,880 of NZ_CEEDCQ010000001.1, forward strand.
ACAGGTGACTGGTGTCACTCATCAGGGCGTAAGCTGGACGCTATTCTTGATTGGCGCGGGTTTAACGGTCGGTAATATTCTTGGTGGGCGTCTGGCAGATTGGAAAGTTTCTTTTAGCCTGATACTGAGTTTTAGCCTGATTGCTATCTTCTCTCTGCTGTTTCGCTGGACCAGCCACGGTATGTGGCTTGCGGAAATTACCTTATTCCTTTGGGCAATGGCGGCTTTTGCAACGGTTCCCGCGCTGCAAATCAACGTTGTGCTGCACGGTAAAGATGCACCGAACCTGGTTTCGACACTGAATATTGCGGCCTTTAATGTCGGGAATGCGCTCGGTGCATGGGTTGGCGGCACAGTTATTGCTCACGGTTTTGGTCTGACTGCCGTTCCGGTCGCGGCAGCAGGGCTTGCGGCTATCGGGCTTATCATTTGCCTGATTAACTTTAGCAGCGGAACGGGTCACCATCAGCCGGTGACCGAGCAGTAATTCAGGCATCGAGCAGTTGATTTAGCGGCTTGATGTAAATCTGCATACTATTTTGCAGGTGTTCGCTGAAAGCCGTGACTAGCGCAGAAGCAGGGCGGTGAAGTGGGCGAATCAGGCTCACCGTAAACGGCACCGCCACGCTAAATCGGCGGGCAACCACGCCACTTGAAGCATAATCCAGAGCGGTCAACGGATTGACCACCGATACACCCGCCCCCGCACGTACCATCGCGCAAACGGAGGCTGCACTGTGCGTTTCCATCACCATTCGTCGCTTAACGTCGTGCTCCTGAAAAAGTGAATCCAACAACTGGCGATAACTGTCGGTACGCGACAGGCTAATGTAATTCTCTCCGGCGAAATCTTGCGGTGAGAGCACTTTTTTATCGGCGAGGCGATGCCCTGCGGGTAACACGCACACTTCATTGAGCGTCAGTAACGTCTGGCGCTCCGTTCCGGCAGGCGTTGTGGTGTTTTCGGTTAACCCTAAATCATGGCGCTGGGCTGATAGCCACTCCTCTAACAGCGGTGATTCCTGCGGCACAATATTCAGACTTAATTCCGGGTAGCGTGCCAAAAAAGGTTGAACCAACATCGGTAAGAATGATTGTGAAAACACCGGCAGACAGGCTATGGAGAGCTCGCCCTGGCGGAATTCACGTAGGCTCTCAGCGGCACTCAGAATTCTGTCCAGCCCGTACCAGGATCGCTGTACTTCCTCGAATAATCGTAAACCTTGAACTGTCGGGTGCAAACGCCCGCGGCTACGTTCGAACAATTGCAGACCAATCAACTTCTCAAGTCTTGCCAGTTCGCGGCTAACGGTAGGCTGCGAGGTATGCAGTAACCCTGCGGCTTCGGTGAGGTTACCGGCGGTCATTACCGCGTGGAAAATTTCAATATGACGCAGAGTTATTGAGGGCATGATGGTCTCCTTAATCTATATCAGTTTTGCATAGACTCGGGATAAAGCGATATTTTTTCTTCATTTCACTCTGTGGCGTAATACAAAAAACGAATTGTTGCCGGAGCCAACCATGCCACGCCCACTGAATAACACCGACACTGCTTTGAATGCGCAAAACCTGCTGGCATTGCCTGCCGAATTTGGCTGTCCAGTCTGGGTTTACGATGCTGAAATTATTCGCCAGCAGATTGCTCAACTGCGTCAGTTTGATGTGATTCGCTTCGCGCAAAAAGCGTGCTCCAATATTCATATTTTGCGTCTGATGCGTGAGCAGGGCGTGAAGGTCGATTCCGTTTCGCAGGGTGAAATTGAGCGTGCGCTGGCTGCAGGTTACAAGCCATTGGAAAATCACGACGACATCGTATTCACCGCCGATATGATTGACCAGCCGACGTTACAACTGGTCGCCGAACAACAGATTCCTGTGAACGCGGGTTCCGTGGATATGCTGCAACAGCTTGGCGAGGTTTCTCCAGGTCATCGCGTCTGGTTGCGTGTCAACCCAGGCTTCGGCCATGGCCACAGCCAGAAAACCAATACCGGTGGCGAAAACAGCAAACACGGTATCTGGCACGCAGATTTACCGCAGGCACTGGAAGTTATTCAGCGCTACAAACTGCATTTGGTCGGCATCCATATGCATATTGGTTCTGGTGTGGATTACGGTCACCTTGAGCGTGTTTGTGGTGCGATGGTGCAGCAGGTGATTGATTTTGGTCAGGATCTGGAAGCGATTTCCGCAGGTGGTGGCTTGTCTATTCCGTATCGTGAAGGTGAAGAGACTATCGACACCAATCACTATTACGGACTGTGGAATGCTGCACGTGAAAAAATTGCTCAGCGTCTGGGACACCCGGTGAAACTTGAAATTGAACCTGGCCGTTTCCTGGTAGCAGAGTCAGGTGTGCTGGTGGCTCAGGTGCGTTCGGTTAAAAACATGGGCTCACGCCACTTTGTGCTGATTGATGCCGGGTTTAACGATCTCATGCGCCCGTCGATGTACGGCAGCTACCACCATATTTCTGCTTTAGCGGGTGATGGACGTGAGCTGACTCAGCTCCCGTTAGTCGAAACTGTCGTCGCCGGGCCATTATGTGAATCGGGGGATGTATTTACCCAGCAGGAAGGCGGTAAAGTGGAAACGCGTGCACTGCCGCCAGTGCAGGTGGGGGATTATCTGGTACTGCACGATACCGGGGCGTATGGCGCATCGATGTCATCCAATTACAACAGCCGCCCATTGTTGCCTGAAGTGTTATTTGATAATGGCGCGGCGCGACTGATTCGCCGCCGCCAGACTATTCAGGAATTGCTGGCACTGGAAATGTAATACGGGCCCGGGCCGACTGAATCACGTAATACCAGCTTGCCAACAAACGGTGGGATTGCTTCAAGTAACTCGCCGTTTGCCAGTTTTATGACTTGATCGATAGCCGTGGTTATCATGCTATCGATAGGCAAATAGACACTGGATAGTGCAGGTTCCAGCCACTGAGCGCTCGGTGCATCATCGAAACCAAACAACGAAATATCCTGTGGAATGCGCACGCCTGCCTGATGCAAAGCTTTCGAAGCACCCAATGCCATATCATCGTTGCAGGCAAACAGTGCGGTAAATGGTACGCGACTTTCAAGCAATTCCTGACACAGTTTATGGCCGAGTTCCATGCTTGAATCACCATATTTGACCCGCTCTTCACTAAAGGCAATACCATGCTTTTGTAGCGCTTTTCGATAACCCATCAGGCGCGCCTGGCCAGTTGGTGTGGAAATTGGCACCGTAATGCATGCAATGTCGCGATGGCCTTGCTGAACGAGATATTCGGTCGCCTGAAATGCAGCATCTTGTTGCTCGAAGAACACGCAGCGATCGCGAGCCTGGCTTACATCACGGTTAATTACGACCAGTGGCACTTTGATGCTATTGATGAGTGAAAGTAATGTACGTTCATTCATAAACCGGGTGTACAGCACAATAGCGTCGCAATGCCTGTCCACCAGCATTTGAACGGCTTCCAGCTCCTTTTGTGGCGTGTCGTGCCCATCAGTGACAATCAGCTGTTTACCCCAGGCTTCAGTCTGGCGTGAGGCTTGCTGGAGCAGGCGTCCAAAGTAGAAGCCATCAAAAGTAGACACCACCAGACCCACGCTATTACTGCTGCGATTGGCAAGGGATCGCGCCAAAAAGTTAGGCCGGTAGCCCAATTCTTCCATGGCGTTAAACACCTGTTCACGGGTGCTCTCTTTGACTTGCCCAATCCCGTTGAGCACGCGTGATACCGTTGCTTTAGAAACACCAGCGCGTAGCGCGACATCCAGCATTGTTACCATCAATTCATTCCTGATTAAGACGCTAGCTGCGTGGTCGCATGATTTCGCTAGTTTAACATGCTGTGCTTATGAAACATCGTGCTTGCGGCTTCGCTATGTCATTTGTCGTACCCGATCACGCTTTTGAATGATTCAGAATGTTTATATTAATTTGGTATACCAAATTAATTAAATTGGTTGGCATTGGAATTCCAATATAACAATGTGGGACATTTATCACGGAAATGTTAAGAAGTTGGTTCTATTTTTGGTATACCAAAAGTTCGTTAAACATCATCCTACATAATAAAAAACGACAACACAGAGGTATACCCTATGGCTTTGCAGGAAAAGTTAATCGACTCTCTGGGAAGTTTTGCCACTAAATTCAATAGCTACCGCTATATTATGGCGATCAAATCTTCCTTTATTACCCTGATGCCAGTGATCATCGTCGGGGCATTCTCAGTACTAATATCGAACATGGTGCTGGATCCCAAAAACGGTCTAGCCAGTTTTTCCGCGCTGTCGTTTCTCGCACAACTAAAGCCGATTACCGCGGCGATAAACTACGCCACGCTTAACTTTTTGAACATTGGTGCGGTGTTCCTGATTGGTATCGAATTGGGCCGGATCAACGGTATTAAAAGTCTGTTCCCGGGCTTGCTGGCGGTGATCTGCTTTATCTGTGTTACGCCGACCACCATCGAGATGATGGTCGACGGGCAGATGCACATGGTGAAAGACATTCTGGCACGCCAGTTTTCTGATACCCGCAGCCTGTTCCTTGGCATGTTTATCGCCATTTTGTCGGTTGAAATTTACTGCTGGCTAGAAAAAGGGAAGGGCTGAAGATCAAAATGCCTGACACCGTTCCACCAAACGTTTCGGCCTCTTTCTCAGCACTCATCCCGTCGATCATTACCGTTACCGCTATAGCGACCTTTGGTTTTATCTTCCATCAAACTACCGGCATGTATTTGTATGACGCGGTCTATCAGGTGGTGCAACAGCCGCTGGAAAAAGTGGTGCAAAGCCTGCCGGGGATTTTGCTGTTGATGTTTGTGGCGCAGCTTTTCTGGGTTATCGGAATTCACGGTAACCAGATGATTAAGCCTATCCGCGAGCCACTACTGCTGGGGGCGATTACCGTCAACATGAGTGCGTTTGAGCAGGGTAAAGAGATTCCTAATATCATCACAATGCCTTTCTGGGATGTGTATATGAGCATTGGTGGTTCTGGCTTAACCATCGGCCTGCTGATTGCGGTGATGATTGCGACAAAAAGAAAAGAAATGAAAGAGATAGCCAAACTCTCTTTTGGCCCTGGTATCTTCAATATTAACGAGCCAGTGATTTTTGGTATGCCGATTATGCTTAATCCTATTTTGGCCATTCCCTTCATCATTACGCCACTGGTTACCGGCACTATCGGTTACTTCGCAACCGCCATGGGCTTTGCCGGTAAAGCCGTTGTGATGGTGCCGTGGACCACGCCGCCGCTGATCAACGCCTGGCTTTCGACCGCGGGTTCTATGGGCGCGGTGGTCACGCAATTGGGCTGCATTCTGGTTTCCATTCTGATTTACCTGCCATTTGTGAAAATTGCTTCTCGCCGTGCCGAACAGGCGCAACTGCTGGCCGAACAGCAACAAATTGCCAATAACGCGTGAGGAAGGTATGAGCAACGTAAAAATCACCATCCCAGAAGATTTCATCCTTGGCGCTGCGGCATCGGCCTGGCAAACCGAAGGCTGGAGCGGCAAGAAAGAGGGGCAGGATTCGTGGCTGGATGCCTGGTATAAAAACGACAGGCATGTCTGGCATGAAGGCTATGGTCCGGCGGTCGCCACGGATTTTATTAATCGTTATCGCGAAGATGTGGCGTTGATGAAACAGGCGGGGTTGACGCATTACCGCACCTCCATCAACTGGTCACGCTTTTTCACTGATTATGAAAATGGCGTTGTTGATGAAGAGTATGCGCAGTACTACGACAATCTGATCGACGAAATGCGCCGCACCGGCATTGAGCCGATGATCTGTCTCGAACACTACGAACTGCCTGCCACATTGTTTGAAACTTACGGTGGGTGGGCATCGAAGAAAGTCGTCGATTTGTATGTGTTATACGCGGAGAAAGTTTTTGCCCGTTATGCCCACAAGGTGAATCGCTGGTTCACCTTTAATGAGCCGATTGTGGTGCAAACTCGTGTTTATCTTGATGCATTGCGCTGGCCATATGAGCAGAACACTCATAAATGGATGCAGTGGAATCACCATAAAAACCTCGCCACAGCAAAAGTTGTGAAATTGTTCCGCGAGAAAGGATATAGCGGCACCGTGGGGTGCATTCTTAATCCCGAAGTCACTTACGCACGTTCCAGTGCCGCCCATGATCAGCAAGCCGCGCAAATTTACGATCTGTTCTACAACCGCGTATTCCTCGACCCTCTGGTGAATGGTGAATATCCACAGCAGTTGATTGAGCTGCTTGAAAAACACAATGTGCAATGGGATTACACAGAACAAGAACTCGCGATCATCCGCGAAAATACCGTTGATGAATTGGGGATTAACTTGTACTACCCACATCGGGTAAAAGCACCATCGAGAGCCTGGAACCCGGAGACGCCATTCCATCCGGCTTGTTATTATGAGCCGTTTGAGTTGCCGGGGCGGCGGATGAATAAATCGCGTGGCTGGGAAATTTACCCACGCATTGTTTATGACATGGCGATGCGCATTAAAACCGAATATCACAATATTCCGTGGTTTGTCGCAGAAAGCGGAATGGGTACAGAAAATGAAGCGCAGTTCCGCAACGCCGACGGTGTGATTGAAGATGATTATCGGATTGCGTTTATCAGTGAACACTTGTACCAGACGCTGCGCGCCCGTGAAGATGGGGCAAATTGCCAGGGTTATATGCTGTGGGCATTCACAGATAATGTTTCGCCAATGAATGCATTCAAAAACCGTTACGGTTTGATTGAAATTAATCTGCAAAACAACCGTGAGCGGCGCGCAAAAAAATCAGCTCATTGGTATCGGTCAGTCAGCGAATCTCGAACGTTACAGCTCAACCTTGATGATGAATGGAAATAATATTTCAGATGAATAGTTTGATAAGCTAATGGGTATTAATCAGCGGCAGGACACTATGCCGCTTTTTTAGCAAATACATAGGTAACATTGTGGATAAGCTCGTACTTTCGCCAGAAAAAAAACAATACCAGGAAATTGGTGAGGATCTGCGCGCGCAAATAATACAGGGATTGTATCCGGTCGGCTCGCGTTTACCGCCGGAACGAAATATTGCTGAGACTTACGGAGTTAGCCGCACCATCGTCCGTGAAGCGCTGCTCATGCTTGAACTGCAAGGTACGGTCGATATTCGACAGGGATCGGGAGTGTATGTCACCCGTGTTCCTGCAGAAAACGAAGCGGAAGAAGAAGCCTTTTTCAGTAGCGATATTGGCCCATTTGAAATGCTCCAGGCCCGCCAGTTGCTGGAAAGCAATATCGCGGCGTTCGCCGCCAAAATGGCAACTAAAGCTGATATCGACAATCTCAAGCGTATTCTTGAACAAGAGCAGCGTGCCATTGCGATTAATGACCTGGGCCAGGACAACTGCAAAATGTTTCATCTGGTGTTGGCAGGCGCTTCGCAAAACCAGATGCTACTGGCGACGGTTGAAAGTATCTGGCGTCATATGGACAGCAGCCCAATGTGGCAGCAACTACGCGCGCATATCGATTCCCGCAGTTATCGCTTGAAATGGCTTGGTGACTTACAAACTATTCTGGCCGCACTTCGCCGCCGGGACGTGATGGGGTCTTGGCAGGCAATGTGGCAGCATCTTGAGAACGTGAAAAACAGTCTGCTTGAACAGTCTGATTCTGACGCCCCCGATTTTGATGGTTATTTGTTCGAGTCCGTTCCTATCTTCCAGGGAAAACTGATGTGAAAATTGTGCCACTTTACGTCGTGCCGCAACATGAACAGCAAGTCACCGACTGGCTGTGGCAGGCGTTTGGCACTCCCGATAGCCGGGACTTTTTCGCCTCGATTATCACGACCAGCCAGCGGGAAGGTGAAATGCCGCTGACGTTTGTTGCCGTAGAAGGTGAGAAACTGGTTGGCACTGTGGGATTATGGCGCTGCGACCTGATTAGCCGCCAGGATCTTTATCCATGGCTGGCTGCACTTTACATTGATGAAAACCAGCGCGGACATGGCTTAGGGGCAAAACTGCAACAACACGTTATCGAACATGCCCGTGAGTTAGGTTACCCGCAACTTTATCTCTACTCAGCCTGTAAAGGCTATTACGAACGCTTTGGCTGGCAGTTCATTGGCGATGGCCTGGACTACCCAAATACGCCCGTCCATCTGTACCAATTCACTCTCTGAAAATCATTCGCCTGAATACGCAATGACTGAATGACGGCGTACAAGTGTTGGGCTAAACATATGAGTGATTTCCGGTAATTCACGTTTTTCAGCCAGCGCCAGTGCCAGTTCCGCAGCTTGTGCTGCCATAGTGATTATCGGATAACGCACTGTCGTCAGACGTGGACGCACATAGCGCGAGATCAGCACATCATCGAAACCAATCAACGAAATCTCTTTTGGTACATCAATCCCGTTGTCGTTTAGAACGCCCATCGCACCTGCGGCCATAGAATCGTTATAACAGGCGACGGCACTGAAATGTTTCCCACGGCCTAATAATTCGGTCATGGCCTGTTCACCGCCACTTTCATCCGGCTCTCCGTAAGTCACTAAGCGATCATTCACCGTCAAGCCGTGCTCCGTTAGCGCATCGTAGTAACCCTGGAGCCGGTCATCAGCATCGGAAATCTGGTGGTTGGAACACAGATAACCAATTTTGGTATGGCCTTGCTGAATCAGATGTCGTGTCGCGAGCCACGCGCCATAGCGATCGTCCAGCGCCACACAACGCTGCTCAAAACCTGGCAAGATGCGGTTAATTACCACCATCCCAGGCATCTGCTTCATTAGTGAAATCAATTCACTATCAGGAATCATCTTCGCGTGAACCACTAATGCCGCACAACGATGGCGAATGAGTTGTTCAATGGCCTGGCGCTCTTTTTGTTCGTTGTGATAACCGTTGCCGATCAACAAAAAATTACCGGTGCGGTAAGCAACTTGTTCGACTGCTTTTACCATTGCGCCAAAGAAAGGGTCGGACACATCACCAACGATAAGGCCAATAGTTTCAGTAGTTTGCTGTGCCAGCGCACGGGCATTGGCGTTAGGGTGATAATTTAGCTCTTCCATCGCGCAGGTGACTGCCTGCCGTGATGCATCGCTGGCTTTTGGTGAATCATTAATGACACGAGACACAGTGGCGACAGAAACGCCTGCCAGTCTTGCTACATCCTTTATTGTCGCCATCGTAAATATTCCTTGGTGGGTAAACGCTTACACAACTTTAAGTGTTACGGAAAAGACGCGTCACTTCAAGGTCGCAACTGTATTCCTCGTCGCAAACCTATGCAAAATGGGGGCGTTTTTAGTGTAATCGTTACACTTAGCGAACACGGGAATTCAAGCGCAGCGGCAGACAGAGGCATGTTCTGGATTTTTAATGATTTCAGACTAAATCTTTGCTTACAGTTTGCAGCGTGCTGTTGCTATTTCGCCATGGCGAAAAGTATTCAGCCACTGCTACATTTGAAGTCCCAGAGGTATTGATAGGTGATGTCAGCATCTAATGCTGATCACATGATTTACACCAACCTGCGCGGATGCGCAGGTTTTTTTGCCCAAAATTTGCCTGCCTGTAACAAGACGCGATGTTTTAAACACCTGGTTGCACTTTCCGCTAATTCTCTTGCTTTTTCTCGCTGGTGACACTGACTGGACTGAGCCACAATTCAGATCCCAGAGGTATTGATTGGTGAGAATTCTAGTTACGTTGTTAAGTACAATTCTTTTGCACCAACCTGCGCAGATGCGCAGGTTTTTTTGCCTTTTTTTCAGACTCTACACACGTTCCGACTCTCGCTCCTATGCAGTTAGTCATGTAATCTGCCGCTACACTTAATTGCCTGCGGTTCATTAATGACAAAGGGAGTTGCTATGCTATTTGGTTTTTTCCGTACGCTTTTTCGTATTCTGTTCAGGGTGCGACTTCATGGCGATCAACAACTTCTTTCCCAATCACGCGTTCTGATTGTCCCCAATCACGTCTCTTTTATTGACGGAATTTTACTGGCGTTGTTTTTACCGGGGCGCCCGGTTTTTGCTGTGTACTCATCGATTAGCCAGCAGTGGTATATGCGTTGGTTAAAATCGCTAATTGATTTTGTGCCGCTTGACCCAACAAAACCGATGTCGATTAAGCATCTGGTTCGCCTGATTGAGCAGGGCAGGCCGGTTGTCATCTTCCCGGAAGGGCGCATCACGGTGAGTGGCTCATTGATGAAAATTTATGAGGGCGCAGGGTTTGTTGCCGCTAAATCTAATGCGACTGTTATCCCTATTCGCATTGACGGTGCTGAACTGACATTTTTCAGCCGCCTGAAAGGGTTGGTCAAACGCCGCTTATTCCCGCGCATTAATCTGCACATTCTGCCACCTACTTCAGTTGCGATGCCTGATGCGCCGCGTGCCCGCGACCGCCGCAAAATGGCTGGTGAGATGCTTCATCAAATTATGATGGAAGCGCGTATGGCAGTGCGCCCTCGGGAAACATTGTACGAGGCGCTGCTTTCCGCGCAGTACCGCTATGGTGACCGTAAAAACTGTATCGAAGACATTAATTTCAAACCTGATACTTATCGTAGCCTGCTGACCAAAACGCTGTTTGTTGGACGCATCCTGAATAAATACAGTGCGCCGGGCGAAACCATCGGGCTGATGTTGCCGAATGCGGCAATAACCGCAGCTGTGATTTTTGGTGCTTCATCGCGCGGCCGGATTCCTGCCATGATGAACTACACAGCAGGCGTGAAAGGGTTGACCAGCGCGATTACGGCAGCACAGCTCAAAACGATTTTCACTTCGCGCCAGTTCCTCGACAAAGGCAAGTTATGGCACCTTCCAGAGCAGCTCACGCAGGTGCGTTGGGTGTTCCTGGAAGATTTAAAAGCTGATGTGACGCTTAGCGATAAGCTATGGATATTCGGCCATTTATTCGTGCCGCATCTAGCACAAGTTAAACAGCAGCCAGAAGATGCTGCGATGGTGCTGTTCACTTCCGGCTCCGAAGGGAACCCAAAAGGTGTCGTGCATAGCCACAAAAGTTTGCTGGCAAACGTTGAGCAAATTCGCACTATTGCCGATTTCACCGCCAATGACCGCTTTATGTCAGCGCTGCCGCTATTCCACTCTTTTGGTCTGACGGTAGGTTTGTTCACACCGCTACTCACCGGCGCGGAAGTATTTCTTTACCCAAGCCCGCTGCACTACCGCATTGTGCCGGAACTGGTATATGACCGTAACTGTACCGTGCTGTTTGGCACTTCTACGTTTCTTGGCAACTATGCTCGTTTTGCTAATCCATATGATTTCTACCGTCTGCGATATGTCGTGGCGGGGGCGGAAAAACTTCAGGAAAGCACCAAACAAATCTGGCAGGACAAATTCGGCCTGCGCATTCTTGAAGGCTACGGCGTAACTGAGTGCGCACCAGTGGTTTCCATCAACGTTCCAATGGCGGCGAAAGTCGGGACTGTGGGGCGAATTCTCCCGGCGATGGATGCCCGTCTGATGGCGGTTCCTGGTATCGAAGATGGTGGTCGGCTGCAACTGAAAGGGCCGAACATCATGAAAGGTTATCTGCGTGTGGAAAATCCTGGCGTGCTGGAAGCACCGAGTGCTGAAAACGCACTGGGTGAAGTTGAACCTGGTTGGTACGACACGGGTGATATCGTCAAATTTGATGAAAACGGTTTTTGTGTGATTCAGGGACGAGCAAAACGCTTTGCAAAAATTGCCGGTGAAATGGTTTCGCTGGAAATGGTGGAGCAACTGGCACTCGGCGTTTCCCCAGAAAAAATGCATGCAACCGTTATCAAAATGGATGCAGCAAAGGGTGAGGCACTGGTGATGTTCACCACTGATAACGAACTTAACCGCGAAAAACTGCTGCAATATGCTCGCGCTAATGGTGTGCCAGAGCTGGCTATTCCGCGCGATATTCGCTTCCTGAAACAGTTGCCTGTGTTAGGTAGCGGTAAACCCGATTACGTAAGCCTGAAAGCGCTGGTAGACCAGCCGGAGACACAGAATGCATGATAATGCCGTGAACGATACCTCAATCTGGTCCAGAGGTATGATGGCAGTTACCGGCGCGCAGTTTCTATCGGCGTTTGGTGATAACGCACTGCTGTTTGCCACGCTTGCGGTGCTGAAACAACAGTTTTACCCCGACTGGAGCCAGCCTGTTTTGCAGATGGTGTTTGTCGGTGCGTACATTCTGTTTGCTCCGTTTGTCGGCCAGATAGCTGATAGCTTTGCCAAAGGGCGGGTGATGATGTTCGCCAACAGTCTCAAGCTGATGGGTGCGGCGATTATCTGCTTTGGCTTCAACCCGTTTGTCGGCTATACGCTGGTGGGCGTGGGGGCGGCTGCTTATTCACCAGCTAAATATGGCATTCTCGGTGAACTAACCACCGGCGATCGTCTGGTGAAGGCTAATGGCCTGATGGAATCTTCGACCATTGCCGCAATCTTGCTAGGTTCAATGGCTGGCGGTGTGCTGGCCGACTGGCATATCGTGGCGGCACTTAGCGTGTGCGTACTGGTGTACGCGGGCGCGGTTGTTGCCAACCTATTCATCCCCAAACTTGCTCCTGCGCGTCCTGGGCAGTCATGGCGCTTTACACCGATGACGCGCAGTTTCTTCACGGCGTGTCGCTCACTTTGGCACAATGGTGAAACTCGTTTCTCACTAGTTGGCACCAGTTTGTTCTGGGGTGCAGGTGTAACACTGCGCTTCTTACTGGTGTTGTGGGTACCAGTGGCGCTGGGTATTACCGATAACGCGACGCCAACGTATCTGAATGCGATGGTGGCGGTGGGGATTGTCGTGGGGGCCGGTGCGGCGGCGAAACTGGTGACGCTTAAAACTGTAGCGCGTTGTATGCCTGCCGGTATTTTGATTGGCGTTGGCGTACTGTTCTTCGCCATGCAAACCGCATTGCTGCCGTCTTATATGCTGCTGGTGCTGATTGGTATTATGGGTGGTTTCTTTGTTGTGCCGCTGAACGCATTGCTTCAGGAACGAGGGAAACATTCGGTTGGTGCGGGGAATGCTATTGCAGTGCAGAACCTCGGTGAAAATACCGCGATGTTACTGATGCTCGGGTTGTATTCGCTGGCGGTTAAAACTGGCGCATCGATAGTCGGCATAGGCATTGGTTTTGGCGCAGTGTTTGCGCTGGCTATTGCTGGATTATGGGTTTGGCAGATGCGTCAGAAATAGATTTTCTCCTCCCTATTTAAATAGGTGATTAATATATAGCCAGGAGAAGGAGAAAATCAGAGTCAGGATTAACATTGTTGTCTGTGGCTCGGCACTTCCTGAGTCGGGTGGGGTAAGTCGCCACCCGACATTTTTATCCCGCTAGTAATCAAACTGACGGTAATAACGACGAATATCCAGACTGTGTCCGGTGTAGTGTTCAAAGTGGGCGGCAAGCCGATCCACCAGCAGTGTGGAAACTACGCATGGTGCCAAAATCCAGCGGAACTCGTCGTCTATACCGGTGAGAGTGAACTCGCGTGGATCGATCACTACCAGGTTTTCCGTGATTTTTCCGGCAAAGGTCTCAACTCGGTCATCAAGCTCGCGGCATTTGCCTTCTCCTTTCACCAAAAATAAGGGCACGTCTTTTTCCAGCAATTCCAGAGTGCCGTGGAAAAACTCTGCCGAACTCACAGCCTTAGTGCGTTTCCACTGCATCTCTTCGAGGATGCACATGGAGAACAGATACACCTCGCCCCACATCTCCGCGCCGCCGATCCACATCATGTAGTCTGCGCTGTGGTAGCGGCTGGCGATTTCATCTGCTCGATCGTTAAACTTGCGCTTCGCCTGCAGCAGGTTTTCCGGTAGCAGCTCAAGCTGGCTGGCAAAACGATCGTAGCCGCTGAACTCGCCGTTCAGGGAGACGATGCGGAAGAACAACCAGTAAAGCAGCATGTATTCATATTCCACACCATTCTTGTGCTGCATGGGGATATGCCAGGTTGCCGCCTCGGCGAGTGGGGAATCTGCATTTTTCGTGATAGCCACCACTCGAATACCCTGCGCTTTGCACCACTGGGCGATAGCTACGGATTCTTTGGTATCCCCCGATTTTGACAGGGTGATCACCACAGAATCTTTATTAAGCTTTTTATTGCCCTTGCACAGTAGCTCCGCCGCCTGCTCGGTGTAGACCGGTAGCGCGGTTACCTCTTTGGCAAACTCCTGCATGGCCATCATCGGTGCCAGCGAGCCGCCTACCGAAGCAAAGAAAATATTGCTAAAGCCCGCCGAATGGATATTCTCCGCCACCTGCTCTGCTGTTTTACGCGCAGCGATAATATTGCGAGCACTGGTCAGATACTCGTCCTGATTAAAACCTAACATAGTGATTCTCCTTAACAGGAATTAAATTTTGCTCTTCAGCACATTGTCGAAATCATCAAAAATTCGTAGGCTTAAATTTATGCCTTTCGCTGCCGAAATATGAAATGACAGCAGTTGAAAAGGTATTACTAGCAATAAAGGGGCAAAGTTATGGGCTAAGGAAATATCCAGCCCAAGGGTATCCGGTTCGTTATTTTCAGCAGCGAGAGTGACGGTAAATGCTGCCCCCAGCGCGGGCCGCATATAGTCCCGCAGCGCGGCGCTGCGCCGGTGCGGGTGGTCTTCAATAAAGAACAGCGTGTGATCCGGGTTGGCCTCAAGGTACGGCCCGTGCATATATGCTTCAAGCTCAAAACCGCTGGAAGGCTGACGTACGGTTTCCGTGAACTTGGTTTCGCACTCCTTCGCCACGCCGACCAGCGCCCCGTAACCGATGGCAACAAAGCGACGGGCCTGTGCCAGATGGTCCCGGTGACGGCAGAAAAAAGCATTACTCTTATTGATGACGCCAGGTATCGCCTGTGCTGCCTGCTGCAAATCTGCCAGAGTCGTAGTACGTTCTGCCGGGGTTAACTGCCCCTGGCTTTCCGCCACGATAAGCGCAATTAGCAACAGATTGATTACCGTGGCGCTGAAGCCACGCGTCACGAAACCAACGCTTTCAATACCGGTATTGATATCGAGCACGCCATCGGCCTGCTTTGCCGCTGGACTTGAGGGGCTTGCGGTCAGGCAGAATACCGCAATGCCCAGCGCCTGTACTTTTTGCATAGCCTCAAGAGTGGAGGCGCTTTTCCCGCTTTGGGAGATCGCAATCACTAAATCTGTGGCCGGGTCGACACGCTCATAGTGGACGAAATTATAGGGCTCTTTAATTTCCACCAGGATGCCAAAATGCTGTTCAAAATAATATCTGGCGCATAACGCCGAATTATAAGATGAGCCCGTGGCGAGCAGCGTTATTTTATTTACTGTTCTACCAATAAGGTGGTTTCTTAGGGGGGCTAGCTTATCTTCGAACTCTCGTAATATAACCTGCAGAGTTTCCGACTGCTGGTCAATATAATCCAACATGGTTGCCATCATCTTCTCCTCAGAATAAACCAATCCATGAGCCGAATATACCCACTAGTGCCATGCCGCCAAGAATGGCTAGTGGTTTCACCTTCCGGCCCAGCAGCCAGTAGACAATGCCGAAACTCAGCAGCGGTAACAGTGAAGGCATCACGTCGTTGATGATGTCCTGTACTTGGGTTTTCGCCTCGCCGGTGCCGAAGCTCACGGGTATGGTGATATTGATCATCGAGGCGGTCATTGCCCCTACTACCATCAGGCCGATGATCGAGGCGCCGTAGGTCAGATTCTCCATCATCCCGCTCTTCTGGATGCGCTGCAGCACGCCGGTGCCCAGCACGTAGCCCCAGCGGGTGAACAGATAGCGCACCGCGAGATGAGGAATGTTGAACACTAACAGAAACAGAATCGGCCCAAGGATACTGCCCTTCAGCGCCAGGCTGGTGCCGATGCCGGTGGCTATCAGACGCAGGGTTCCCCAGAAGAAAGAGTCCCCAAGCCCCGCCAGCGGCCCCATTAGCGAAGCTTTCACACTGTCGACGGAGGCGGCGTCCATCCCCTTCGAGCTGCTGTTCTTCTCCTCCATCGCCGCGGTGATCCCGAGGATCAGTGTGACAATGTGCGGCGTGGTGTTAAAGAATGCCAGGTGGCGCTTGAGCGCGCAGGCCAGATCCTCTTTGCTGGTGTAGAGTTTCTTCAGCACCGGGATCATGGCGTAGACAAACGCCAGGTTCATCTGCCGCTCGTAGTTCCAGGAGAACTCCATCTGGAACGAACGCCAGAACACGCTGCGCAGCTCTTTATTGGTAATTCCCTCTGCGGGTTCTTCCGTCACCTGCGTTTCCTCAGAAATCATCTTCATCGTCATGCTGAACTCCTTGTGCCGCGGACGGGCGGGGGGTTAAATTGCGTTACATTGACCATCACTACGGCTGTAATGGCTCCCAGAATGGCGATACCAGTCACCGGGATTTTCAGGTAGGCCATCAGCACAAATCCCAGGAAGAAGTAAGGCGCAACCTTTTTGTTAATCAGTAGGCGAGCCAGCATGGCGAAGCCCAGCGCAGGAATAATGCCAGTGGCCACGCTCAGGCCGTGCTTGATGAACTCTGGAATAGCGTCCAGTAGGCTCTTCACCGCACCGCTGCCCACCATAAAGGATACGGTGACGACGGTTGCCAACATCAACGACAGACCAAAGCCAGCGATAAGATGCATGCGTTCAATGCCTCGTGTGTCTGCCTGCTCCGCATAGGCATCCGCCTTCTGGCTAAGGCTTGGGATAAACAGCCCAAGATAGATATTTTTCAGTACCAGCGTCAGGGTGGCGATAGGTAACCCCAGCAACAGTGCGGTTTCTGTCCCTGCTCCGGAGGTGATGGCAAAGGCCACCCCGAGAATGCCGCCGGTGACGACATCCGGTGGAATAGAGGCGCCTACAGAGAACGAGCCGATAAACGCCAACTCAAGCGTCGCTCCCATAATCACGCCGGTTTGTATGTCACCTAATACCAGCCCGGTCAGCAAACCAGTCACTATCGGACGGGATATTAACGAGGTACCTAAGGCATATTCGGACTGGGCAATGAAGGCTACCAGCCCGAGTAATAGTGCTTCTACCATAATGTTTCCCTCACTATTTAATTCGTTCGGCGAATAATACTTTCCTGTCGTTAGGCACCTGCCGGATTTCTATTTCCGTACCCGCTTTAACTAGTTCATTGAGCAAGTTAATCTCCTCAGGTCGGACATTAATTGCTTTGGAAATATTCTGGCTTCCTTCTTTGGGTTTAATACCACCTAAGTTAATGCTTGTTATTTCTGGAATTGCACAGGCCAGTCGCCAGGCATCCTCTACGGACTCCACAACGATAAATAATTTATATTTATCGGTAACGCCGCTTTTAATCGCCGCAATGGCATCGGCAATATTTTTTAGTACCAGCTTTACCGCTGGCGGTTTGGCAAGCTTGATGGTGGTCTTACGCAGTTCGTCGTCCATTACCGCATCGTTGGCAATTAAAATACAGTCAGCACCAACGTACTGGGTCCAGGAGAAAGCCACCTGCCCGTGGAGTAAGCGGTGGTCAACACGTAGGAACGTAATCATTTTTATTGTCCTCGGTTAAAAGTCTTTGTCAGCAACCAGAGCTGCATCAATCGTTTGATTACAGTACTGAATACTCTGCCGGGCATTAGCCAGAGATTCACTAATTAGCAAAGGAGTATCTTCATCCACCGTGGAAATGAGTAAGTCGATAATCAGTGGGAGATTAAGCCCGGCAATTAGATGAAAGCCAGGACGTTTAATAAAACGAGCAAATTCATTATTTACGCTACCAGCAAATATATCGGTTAATACTATCAGCTCGTCATCATGTGTAAAGGAAGCCATCAGGTTATTCACCTGCTCGATTAAGTCTTCTCCTTCATTAATATAGGCACACAGTGTATGGATATTATCCTGTCGCCCTAAAATTAGCTCAACCGAATTGAGAATACCTGTCGCGAAGTTTCCGTGGCTGGCAAAAATATAGTGTCGTTTCATCCTGACCTCGAAATAGATTCCACCTGTTAAGAGGATAATTGCAAGCGTCGTGCCAGAAACAGTGGCACGACGGTTGAGAAAGGCTTACAACGGGAGGGATCGACTAAAACTCTTGATCATATTGAAGAAATTCTGTTTCTACATGCAAAATGTCGTGGATATAAAACAGCTCTGCTTCAGGGATTTTGACACTATAACTGGTCTCAATGACACTAAAGGCCTCCCGCAGCGCAGCGAGATGATTTCGTTGACACTGTCCGCGACACCCTGCATAGCTCTGGATAGCAGCCTGGCGGATGAGTCGTTCAATCAGGCAACTTACATGGATATAGAGTGCAACCTTGCGGTCGTTTGGCAAGGTGATTGCGGTAAGGTGTTGGTAGCGTGCCAGAAACTGTTCTACCTGGTTAATCACCTTACTGGTATCGAGGATGGTGACCGACTCAATCACTCGCCGCAAAGAGAAGTTTTTTACGATGCATTCGTTAATGTGCATCACATTCTCATGGCTGGTGATGTCGCCAAACAGCGCCAACAGCACCTCGTTGCCCTGGCCGGAAATCAGCGTATCGAGCGAGATGTATGGCACATCTGCAATCCTCGGGTCGAGGGTGCCGACTAGCGCCAGCACGTCGAAGCGGGAGAAGATTGGTTCACCCTTTTTATTCTGCGCCAGGGTTTCGTACTCATAGGCTACCACTTCAATGCCCAACTCTTGGGGGATGCTCGCTTTGAGCAGGCTGCAGAGATTGCTGGCGGCTCCTATACCGGTAGCGCAGGTGGTGATAATCGCCTTAGGTTTGTTCAGTTCTGGCCAGATGGTTTTGTGCTCCACCGGGAAATCCTTAGCAATGGCACAGGCGATGGTTTCCAGATAATCCCCCTGCAAAATCCGCTCTCCAACATAGAGCGCCATGCGCGTAGAGACATTGTTGATGATGGTCACCGGCATGCTGACCTTGTGGCTGAAGTACTGATGAATGTCGTTAAGCGATCCCATATCTACAAGAATCACCAGGCTGCTAGCTTGGGCATTACGCTCCACGTACTCTGTTACTTGCTGGGCAATGACTTGGGGTGTGACGTCCAGCGGCATGTCAAAGGACTCATAGACGGTCTGTTTTAACAGCCGGTTCGCTACGTTGGCTATGCTGCTCGCAGTAGCGTAGCCGTGGGCGAGAATAACTGCTTTGGTCACCAGTTGGCTGATTTGCACGCTGGTTTTATTCAGCCAAAGCAGCAGCAAAATGCGATCCATTCCCTGGATACGTAGATCTAACCGGCGGGTGAGTGAGGCCAATACCTCCTCGCAGAACAGATACAGCAGCGGGTACTTTTGCTCTAAGAAACGTTCGAACTGTTTGCACCGTTCAGCATTAATGCGTGCTGGCTCAACGTTTGAGCGGTGTACCAGATAATGCCCGAGGGCGTAGATGCAATTACCGTTGAACTGGATACTGTAGCTTTTCTCCAGCCGATAAAACTCTTCGCGCACCTGACTTGTAATCAGCAACAGCATCTGCGAGCAGGCCTGGTCCTGATTATCAAAAATCAGCCGGTCAAAAAGCGCTTCGATTTCGTTGCCAATGCGCAGCTCAACATCTTCCCACTGCAGTTGGACGCTGCGGTACTTTTCAAACAGTGTAAGTACGTTGAGTTGTACATCGTGGATCAACACCCGCGCCGCATCCTGAGCATGGAGCAGCCACGGCAGGCTGGTGTTTTCATCCAGTTCAATATCTTCATGCTGCCCGGTCATGGCTTCGTTAAGCGCCGGGAATTGGGCCATCACCGATTCCGGTAGATCATGAATCGTTACCTTCAGTGTCTGTCCTCCCTCCAGCCGGGCAAACGACGAAGCCACAGTGTACTTTATGACGTTTTTAAGCTCGCCGACGTTTCCGCGAAACACATAATGAGCCAGTACCGATAGCAGGCGTGAACTGATACGCAGCCCAAGGCCAACTTTTTTAGACTCCAGCCAGAAGAACTGCAGAATCAGTGCTTCCTTCTCTTTTCGGCTGCGGCTTTCCAGCTCTGGCAGCGCCACGTGAATTGGGATACGGCGAATAAAAGTGGTCAGAAAAGTGCTGTGGATATCTTCAGTGGTGGCGAAAACCAGACGCACGGAAACCCGATGGCCGCCGGCGGTTTCTCCCACGCGGTATATTTCCCCCTTATCCAGCCAGGTAAAGAGCTTCTCCTGGCCTTCGGCGTGGAGACGATGCACCTCATCAAGAAATAAAATGCCGCCGTCCGCCGCCTCGAAAGCCCCAGTTTTATCACTATTGGCTCCGGTGAAGGCTCCTTTAACATAACCAAACAGGTTAGCGGCCAGCAGCTCTGGGTTGCTGGCGTACTGGGCGCAGTTAAAGGTGACAAAGGGTGCACTGGCACTAATCAGGCCATGGGTGATAGCGTATTCGTGCATCAACTGGGCCATATAGCTTTTGCCCGTGCCGCTATCGCCTGTAATCAACAACGGCAGTCCGTTGTCGGGATAAAAAAGTGCGGTTTTAAGCTGCTCGATAGGTTTTTTCAGCGAGCCCTGATGGCCAATCAACAGAGAAAAATGGTCCCGTTGTTCACGCTCACCATTATCGTCAGCAAGCAATTCAGCAACGCTCGTAAACTCGTTGTACGACAGGGCATAAAACTGTTGTTCAAAGCTCGTTTTATGCAGAAAGTAGACGGGACGGGTATTGATCTTTATCAGCACACCCTCTGCGACCAGTTGGTTGAGATAGTGGCTGGCGGTGTTGCGCTGCAAACCAAAGCGCTGCGCCAGGTGGCTGGTGGTGAATGTCTCACTTATCTCGTGAGGATCAAAAAAATCGGTCTGATTAATCAGAAAAGTGAGCAGATCATCTTTACGCATCGGGCGTTCCTTTACAGCCGCAAGCAAGCTCCTATGATGCCGTGAAAATGTCTTGGCAGAGATCGGCAAGGAAGAGGATTTTTACTTTTGTGGGCGGCTACACAAAAGCCGCACCGACAACGCTACGTCAATATGACAATGCCGCGATCATTCTTACATCTTGCATTCTTTTCGTCTCATCTTTGAGTTCGGCTGCAAATGGCATACATTTTTCCAATGTGCAGCTTACAGATCTCATCCTCACAAATTGCTCGAAAGAGATCTGTATAAGAGACAGATTCTGGGAGGGTTTTACATATTAAGGCGCAGGATAAGTATAAACGCGGTTCACCGCTTCCAGCTCTTCAATCACCTCTTCACTTAAGTCCAGATGTAGGCTCTCAAGGTTAGTTTTTAGCTGCTCAAGTGTGGTGGCCCCTAACAGCGTGCTAGCGACAAACGGCTGACGGCGAACAAAAGCCAGAGCCATCTGGGCCGGGTCAAGATTGTGTCGCTTAGCAACATCAACATAGGCGGCAACCGCATGCTGAGTCTGTTCACCGCTATAACGAGTGAAGCGGCTAAACAGCGTGTTGCGAGCGCCAGCAGGTTTAGCTCCGTTGAGATATTTACCGGTCAGCGTTCCGAACGCCAGACAGGAATAAGCCAGCAACTCCACACCTTCGCGCTGAGTAATTTCTGCCAGCCCCACTTCAA
Source organism: Buttiauxella sp. AC038 (assembly GCF_979253565.1). Lineage (NCBI taxonomy): Bacteria > Pseudomonadati > Pseudomonadota > Gammaproteobacteria > Enterobacterales > Enterobacteriaceae > Buttiauxella > Buttiauxella sp. AC038. Next base: position 922,456 of record NZ_CEEDCQ010000001.1, read on the forward strand.
AGCTGCGGTTCACCAGACTGTATGGGTTCTGAATGGTGACAATGCGCGGTAAATCATGCTTTTCAGCAAGTTGTAGATAACGCATCACGCCCCATGGCGTTTCATTGGAGACGCCGATATAGCGGATTTTCCCGGCACGCTGGAACTCAGTTAGTGCTTCCAGGGTTTCAAGCAGGGTGACCGGTACGGCGTTATCGGTCCACGTATACCCCAATTTGCCAAAGCAGTTGGTGGCACGTTGTGGCCAGTGGACCTGATAAAGGTCGATATAGTCGGTTTGCAAACGCTTCAGGCTGGCATCTAACGCATCACGAATATTTCTGCGATCCAGTATTTGATTTGGGCGGATGCCGGCATCGTTGTTACGGCTTGGGCCACTGACTTTTGTGGCGATAATCAGTTTTTCGCGATTCGCGCGCTGCTTTAACCAGTTACCGACGTAGGTTTCTGTTAAGCCTTGGGTTTCCGGGCGAGGTGGCAGAGGGTACATTTCTGCGACATCAATCAGGTTAACACCCTGGCTGATTGCGTAATCGAGTTGTTCATGAGCATCGGCTTCGCTGTTTTGCTCACCAAACGTCATGGTTCCCAGCCCTAGCGTACTTATTTCAAGAGAGCTATGGGGGATACGGTGATAGTGCATAGCCGCTTTCCTTATTCTTCTGTCTTATCCGTCAGGCAAGCACCCGACAAAAAATAGACTAATACCCAAAATAATTCGAGCTGCATCGCGGCGGCAAGTGAATTAATCCCAATGAGCTTACATAAGTAAGTGATTCGGGTGAATAAACGTAGCCAACAATGATGCAGCTTGAAGTATGACGGGTATAAACATGGCAGAGGGAAGGGAAAAGCGGAAGGGGGAAGTGAAGAAAAAGTGTTACAGGCCAGCGAGGCGCTGATCATCTGATGATCCCCAAAATATTTCAAGCTGCAGGAAGGCGGCAAACGAGAAAATCCCGATGAGCTTACTCTAGTAAGTGATTCGGGTGAGCGAGAGCAGCCAACGCATCTGCAACTTGAAAGATGAAGGGGAATTAGCGTTCAATAATCTGTGAAACATCATCGCGATTAATCTGCATCTCATTGCCTTGCTGATCGCGATAGCTAACCAGACCGGTGTCGTCATCGACTTGCGGTTTACCATCAGTCAAGATCATACGGCCATCTTTGGTTGCCATCACGTAATCGCTGCTACAACCTGAAACCGCAAATGCCAGACCGACAGCGGAAATTATAACTGCCCATTTTTTCATTGTTATTCGCCTCGTGTGGTGTGGAATGACATATACAGTCTAGTAATAACTCGGGCAACCGTTAAAAGTAAGCAGTAAATTCTTAAAAAAAACAGCGGGGAAGCGAAAATGCTTCCCCTGAGACGACTAAAGCGGGTTCTTTTTGTTGCGAATAAGATTCAGCGTTTCTACAGCTATTGAGAAGAACATCGCAAAGTAGATGTAACCTTTCGGCACATGAATATCGAAGCCTTCCAGAATCAGAGTAAAACCGACCAGCAACAAGAAAGACAGCGCCAGCATTTTCACCGAAGGGTGGCGTTCCACAAAATCACCAATCGATTTTGCAGCAAACATCATCACCATTACGGCAATCACCACGGCTGCCATCATAATAAACAGATGATCGGACAGGCCAACGGCTGTAATGACTGAATCCAGACTGAAGATAATATCCAGCAGCATTATCTGCACGATTGCGCCAAAGAAGGAGTGAACGTTGGTTTTAATTCCTTCCTCTTCGCCTTCAATGGACTCGTGAATCTCTTTACTCGCTTTCCAGATTAAGAACACGCCACCTAATGTCAAAATAAGGTCTCGTGCCGAGAACGCATGGCCCATCAAGGAAAATAGGGGGTGAATTAAGTGCGTCATCCAGGCGATAGACGCCAGTAACACCAGACGCATAATCATCGCAGCACCCAGTCCCAGGCGGCGGGCTTTGGCTTGTTGTGCTTTGGGCAGCTTCGCCACGACAAGTGAAAGGAAGATGATATTGTCGATACCCAGTACGATTTCCAGAATCGTCAGGGTGCCCAGCGCCATCCACGCGTTAGGGTCGGTAATCCATGCAAACAACATTAAACAAATCCTGCCTGAAAATATAAAACGCCAATTATAAACGCCAGCCAGGAACAGGGTGCAAGTTAAATGAATCTACAACGAGAAATGATTAGCCAGTAAAGAGGCGGTAAAGTTCTTTTTCAGATAAAAACCGCGCGGGAGCGTAAGAATTGGCGCGCCATCTGCACCGAATGCATTGGTTAGCGCTTTGCTGTTGGCGGCTTTGGGGCGTAACTGCAGCACTTCTCCGTGGCGTGCTGTGATGCGCTCAACCTGGCCGAGCACAATCAAATCCATTAATTCTTCCCAATCCTGACGCAACTGCTGCTCTTCCTCTTCGGAAGGAGCCCACAGCAAAGGGGTGCCAATATGCCGCTCAGCAAGGGGGATTTGCCGCTCTCCTTCAACCGGAACCCACAGCACCCGTTTTAATTTGTGGCGCACATGGCTGGTTTCCCACGTCACCCCGGTGTTGCCGGTGAGCGGGGCCACGCAAACAAAAGTAGTTTCCAACGGGCGGCCAAATCTATCCACAGGGATGGTTTTCAGCTCAATTCCTAATGCTGCGAAATCTTGTTCAGGTTTGCTACCGGCACTGGCACCCAACCATAGTTCAAGTAAAACACCGATCCAACCTTTGTCACGCTTTAGATCCTTTGGGATCGGCAATCTGGCTAGAGCTGCCAGTTCACCTAGCGTATAACCTGCCAGCCTCTGAGCTTGTGTCAGTAAAATCTGTTCGTTTTCTGGAGGGTTAACTAAGGGATTGAGTGTTTGCATGATGTCTTGTTACTGGTTGGTCAAAAAGTGAACGCGGTTTACCCACAACGTGGAAATAGTTTAGCGTCTCGGGGATAAGAATAACAATATACTGATTTTGCATCATTTTTATCGCCTAAAATTTTCACTTATCATTTCTTCAAAAACCTTTTCCCATTCTGGTCACCGGGAGTGAACAGGATCTTACACCGGGTTATCCACAGAAAAATGGGATAAGTGATAAAAAAGCTCACTACTGGTTCGATTTACAGCCTTGACTGGGGGTGAAACCCAATTTTTCGACAGAATGTGACTAACTTGTTGGCACAATCTGTGGATAAAAACGTCATTGGTCGATCTTTCATCAGCGTGAGATCTTAGTGTGTGATGATCGTCACATTACTGAGCTGAGAGTTATTCATTCTATCTTTATTGCACTGAATATATTGAATATTTTATTTCATCTTTTTAACGAGCTTCAGGAGTTATCCTAAGTTGTCCCGAGTGTATAAGGTAGTTCTTCACAGTTATATCCACAGAAAAAGTGAATAAACTGCGAGGCCCATCCACGTTAATGTTTATAACTCGGTCATATTTTGTGAGTTATTCAAATGTTATTCCTTCTGAGAAGCGTTACACAGTGGTTTACCGTCTAGCGCTTGTATGAAACAATCGCCCTAATCTAAGTTTGTTTTGAGGTAGTCCGGTGATCGATGATGATGGCTACCGCCCGAATGTTGGTATCGTAATCTGTAATCGGCAGGGTCAAGTAATGTGGGCCAGGCGTTTTGGTCAACATTCCTGGCAGTTTCCGCAAGGTGGCATCAATCCTGGCGAATCCCCGGAACAGGCAATGTACCGGGAACTTTTCGAGGAAGTGGGTTTACAGCGAAAAGATGTCCGAATACTCGCCTCGACCCGAAACTGGTTACGTTACAAGTTACCTAAACGTTTGGTGCGTTGGGACACAAAGCCGGTTTGTATCGGCCAGAAACAAAAATGGTTTCTCTTGCAGTTGATCAGCAGCGATAACGATATCAATATGCAAACCAGTAGTACCCCAGAGTTTGATGGTTGGCGTTGGGTTAGTTATTGGTATCCGGTTCGTCAGGTTGTCTCCTTTAAACGCGATGTTTATCGTCGGGTGATGAAAGAGTTTGCCAGCGTCGTAATGCCGCTACAGGAAGTTGCGCCACCACGTAATAACGCGCCTGCATGGCGACGTAAAAGAGGTTAAGTCACGCGAAAAATGCTCACCCGTCTGCGAGAAATAGTCGAGAAGGTTGCCAGTGCCCCGCGCCTCAATGAGGCGCTGGATATTTTGGTTACAGACATCTGCCTTGCGATGGATACCGAGGTATGCTCGGTTTATCTCGCAGATCATGACAGGCGCTGCTTTTATCTGATGGCAACACGTGGCCTTAAAAAGCCACGTGGTCGCACCATTACACTCGCATTTGATGAAGGCATTGTCGGACTGGTTGGGCGTCTTGCAGAGCCGATAAACCTTGCGGATGCGCAGAAGCACCCAAGTTTTAAATATGTTCCTGCAGTAAAAGAAGAACGTTTTCGCGCCTTCCTGGGTGTTCCTATCATCCAGCGTCGCCAGTTGCTGGGTGTGTTGGTAGTACAACAACGGGAGCACCGGCAATATGATGAAAGCGAGGAGTCTTTCCTCGTCACGCTCGCCACACAAATGGCGGCAATCCTCTCTCAATCACAGCTAGCTGCCTTATTTGGTCAATATCGCCAAACGCGTATTCGTGCGTTGCCTGCATCTCCAGGTGTGGCGATTGCCGAAGGTTGGATGGATTCAACACTTCCGTTAATGGAGCAAGTGTCTGAGGCATCTACACTCGATACGACACTTGAGCGTGAACGTCTAACTGCTGCTCTTGAAGAGGCTTCTAACGAATTTCGTCGCTATAGCAAACGCTTTGCAGCGGGGGCTCAGAAAGAAACTGCGGCCATCTTTGACCTCTATTCTCATCTTCTTACCGATGCCCGACTTCGTCGTGAACTATTCGAAGAGGTGGATAAAGGGTCGGTGGCAGAATGGGCAGTTAAAACCGTCATCGAAAAATTTGCGGAGCAATTCGCAAGCCTCAGCGACAGCTACCTAAAAGAACGAGCGGGCGATCTCCGCACGCTCGGTCAACGTCTGCTATTCCATCTTGATGACAACATTCAGAGCCCAAATACATGGCCTGAACGCTTTGTGCTGGTGGCTGATGAGCTATCTGCAACCACGCTCGCTGAGTTGCCGCAAAACCGCCTGGTTGGTGTTGTTGTGCGCGATGGTGCTGCGAACTCGCATGCTGCAATCATGGTGCGGGCGTTGGGTATTCCAACCGTCATGGGGGCTGATATTCAGCCTTCAGTGCTGCATCGCCGCACGTTAGTTGTCGATGGCTACCGCGGTGAACTGCTGGTTGATCCTGAAACCGTGCTGTTGCAGGAATACCAGCGGCTCATCACTGAAGAAAACGAACTCACCCGCCTGGTTGAAGGCGACGTTGATCAGCCAGCGGCATTGAAAAGCGGCGAACGCGTTCAGGTAATGTTGAATGCGGGTCTTAGCCCGGAACATGAACAACTGCTTGGCAGCCGGATTGATGGTATCGGGCTTTATCGCACCGAAATCCCCTTCATGCTGCAAAGCGGCTTCCCATCGGAAGAAGAGCAGGTCGCCCAGTATCAGGGCATGTTGCAGATGTTTAACGAAAAGCCGGTCACGCTGCGTACGCTTGATGTCGGTGCCGATAAACAACTGCCGTATATGCCAATTAGTGAAGAAAACCCGTGTCTGGGCTGGCGAGGTATTCGTATCACGCTTGACCAACCCGAGATTTTCCTCGTGCAGGTGCGGGCCATGCTGCGTGCTAACGCTGCCACTGGCAACCTGAGCATTCTGCTACCGATGATCACTAGCATCGACGAGATTGATGAGGCACGCCGCCTGATTGATCGAGCCGGGCGTGAAGTAGAAGAAGTACTGGGTTATGAGCTACCTAAGCCGCGTATTGGCGTGATGGTTGAAGTCCCTTCGATGGTATTTATGATGGGGCACCTTGCCAGTCGGGTTGATTTTATCTCTGTGGGCACCAACGACCTGACGCAATACTTGCTGGCCGTCGATCGCAATAACACTCGCGTTGCAAGCCTGTATGACAGCCTTCACCCGGCAATGATCCGTGCGTTGAGCCACATTGCGAAAGAGGCGGAACGTAACGGTATTGACCTATGTTTATGTGGTGAAATGGCGGGTGACCCGATGTGCGTGGCTCTGTTGGTTGGTATGGGTTATCGCCATTTGTCGATGAACGGCCGCTCGGTGGCTCGCGTCAAATATCTGTTGCGTCACATTAGCCTGGAAGAGACACAGCAGCTTGCGCAGCGTAGCCTGGAGGCTCAATTATCGACAGAAGTGCGCCACCAGGTAGCTTCCTTCATGGAACGCCGGGGTATGGGCGGGTTGATTCGCGGCGGGCGCTAATTTCTGGCCCATCAGGCTATTTTATTTGTATTTTGAACCCGGGCAGTGTTCACAATCCTCACGTACTACATGTACGCTCTGGTTGTGGCGCGCTGTCCGTGTCCAAAATGCCTGCAACAATAACGCCTACTGGAATAGGTACTAAGCCGGCGGACTGTTCACCCTCCCCATCTGGCATTACATATCTTTTACAACTTCACCAGCTTAACGGACTTAACCCTTGAGCCCTTTGTGCTATGATCCGCTGCTTTCGGAGCGCATCCGCACAGATGCGTACTTGCAACCCATCGTCGACTTTCGGTGGGGTAACAATGGTTTGTGGTGACAGATGAATAGTGGCTATCTGCATTTCCCTGAATTTGACCCGGTGATTTTTTCCGTCGGGCCAGTCTCTTTGCACTGGTACGGAGTGATGTACCTGGTTGGTTTCGTGTTTGCTATGTGGCTTGCAGGTCGTCGCGCCAATAAGCCAGGTAGCGGTTGGACGAAAGACGAAGTCGAAAACCTGCTTTATGCTGGCTTCCTTGGGGTATTCCTCGGCGGACGCCTTGGTTATGTTTTCTTCTACAACCTGCCATCCTTCCTTGCTGACCCACTGTACCTGTTTAAAGTCTGGGATGGCGGTATGTCCTTCCATGGCGGACTGGTTGGTGTTATCTGCGTGATGATTTGGTTTGCGCGCCGTACTCGCCGCTCATTCTTCCAGGTTGCTGATTTTATTGCACCATTGATCCCATTTGGTTTGGGCGCAGGCCGCTTGGGCAACTTCATCAATGGTGAACTGTGGGGCCGTGTTGATCCTAACTTCCAGTGGGCGATGCTGTTCCCGGGCTCCCGCAGTGAAGATATTGGCCTGCTGGCGACTCACCCTGAATGGCAGTCGCTGTTTAATACCTACGGTGTCTTACCACGTCATCCTTCTCAGCTTTACGAGATGGTTTTGGAAGGTATCGTGCTGTTCATCATTCTTAACATCTTCATCCGTAAACCGCGCCCAATGGGGGCTGTATCCGGCCTATTCCTGATTGGCTATGGTGCTTTCCGCATTATCGTTGAATTCTTCCGCCAGCCGGATGCGCAGTTTACCGGTGCGTGGGTGCAGTACATCAGCATGGGGCAAATCCTCTCGATTCCGATGATTGTCGCCGGTGTGGTAATGATGGTTTGGGCGTATCGTCGTCGTCCGCAGCAACAGCTTTCGTGAGGAAACATGCAACAGTATCTTGATTTGATGAAACATGTGCTGGAAAACGGCACTCCAAAAGATGACCGCACTGGCACCGGTACGCTGTCGATTTTCGGTCATCAGATGCGCTTCAATTTACAAGATGGTTTCCCGCTGGTTACCACTAAACGCTGCCATCTACGCTCCATTATTCATGAACTGTTATGGTTCCTGAAAGGTGACACTAACGTTGCTTATCTGCATGAAAATAACGTCTCTATCTGGGATGAATGGGCAGATGAAAATGGCGACCTTGGCCCAGTGTATGGCAAGCAGTGGCGCTCTTGGGCAACGCCAGATGGCCGCCATATTGACCAGTTAACAACCGTGATTAACCAGCTTAAAAATGACCCGGACTCGCGCCGTATTATCGTTTCGGCGTGGAATGTGGGTGAGCTGGATAAAATGGCCCTGGCTCCATGCCATGCGTTCTTCCAGTTCTATGTGGCTGACGGAAAACTTTCCTGCCAACTCTACCAGCGCTCATGCGACATCTTCCTTGGTCTGCCATTTAATATCGCCAGCTATGCGTTACTGGTGCATATGATGGCGCAGCAGTGCGACCTGGAAGTGGGGGACTTTGTCTGGACCGGTGGTGATACCCACTTGTACAGCAACCACCTCGAACAAACTCGTTTGCAGCTAACGCGTGAGCCACGTGCCCTGCCAAAACTGGTGATCAAGCGTAAACCTGAATCACTGTTCGATTACCATTTCGAAGATTTCGAGATCGAAGGCTACGATCCGCACCCTGCGATCAAAGCGCCAGTCGCTATCTGACGACCGACAGCCTGCCATAACCGGTGCCATTTGTGCGCCGGTTTTTTTTGCCTGAATTTCGTCTTTGCGAGCCTCTTTCCAGCACTTTTGCAACCTAATGAAACAGTAAAACTATCCTTCGAGTCACCCCGAAAAATAGTTCTTTGGCTGTGGCGAAGAATTTTTCGGCTGGCACACTGCCGCCATGAAAACAAAACAACAAGGCTTTAGCCTGATAGAAATGATGGTGGTAATGATCATTGTTGCGGTACTTGGCGCAGGTGGTGTGTTTGGCTGGCAACAGTGGCAGCAACAGCAACGGCTGTGGATAACCACCCAACATGTCCGCAATTTGCTTGAACAACTACGAAGTGATGCTAACTGGCATAACCGAGACCATCTGTTAGTCGTGAAGCGAACAGAAAAAATGTGGTGTCTTACTAGTAAGTTGGTGGAGGACAGTGAATGTCATTCTGACAAACGCTGGCGATTGATCCAGCCTTTTACTGATGTTGATATCACTGAGATAACGCCAGGTATGGGGTTTTATGGATTGAGAAATACCGCCTGGCCTGGACATATCATGTTGCAAAGCTTGGCTGGCAAATGGCGGGTTGTTCTATCGGCTCAGGGAAGAGTTCGTGTCTGCGAGGTTATAGGGAGCAACAAATGCAGCTAAATCAGCAGGGATTCACCTTACTGGAAACGCTCATTGCAATGGCATTAAGTAGTATTGTTTTGCTAGGTGCAGGACGGTTATTTCCAGCTCTGCAACAAGCAGTATTGCAGCAATATCAAAAAGAAAGCCTACAAGAGTCACTCTGGCAGTTGGCGTTCAGTTTGGGGAAACAGTTGCAAAGAGCAGGCTACTGTCACGGAAGCTGCCAGGGAGATGGGTTGATACTGCGCAAAGAGGGCGGATGTGTTTTGTTGCAATGGGATAGCAATAGTAATGGGCGCTGGGAGCCCTCCAGCCATGCCGAGACTGAATTGGCAGGCTATCGACTAAACGGTAGCAATCTGGAATTTATGCGCGGAGCTACCAGTTGTGAAGGGAGTGGCTGGGAGAAAGTATCCGATCCAGCAATAATGGCTATACAGAAATTCTCGGTGACCCGCCAGGCTCGTCACTCAATGCCTCCGCTGTTAATAATTGAACTGGAAGCGGCTTTCAAAAAAGGCCAAAACCTGGTGTCTTTGCGCCATACCGTAGTGGGATATAACTTGTGAGTGGGCATCCTGAGCGGGGAAATATTACCCTCGGGTTCGTGCTGCTGTTGTTTGCGCTGGGGTTATTAATGCTAGGTGGATTACAACGACAGTTAAGTCACCAGCGTCACTTAGTCGCCAGCGAAGTGGGTTTTCTTAAGCAATATGCTGCTGCCATTTCTGCTCAAGCCTGGGGAAGTCAGTTAACCTGGCAACCTCAGCAAACCTGGCAGTGCCAGCAAGAAATAGAAAAAGGCTGGAAAGCCTGCGTCTTATTGGTCGAGAGAAATGAGGTGCTGATGGCGGTGCGTGGGACTTATTCAGGGGCGCAATTGCCACTGACACTGTGGCGATGGGGTGTTGTAGATAATTCACATTGGTTATCGACCCCTCATGGCTGGCTGGATTTTTGCCCTTTAGCTGAGGTGCCCAGATGTCAGTTACCACAGTAAAATCGTTAGAGCGCGGATTTAGCCTGATAGAAGTGTTGTGTGCTATGGCACTATTTTCAGTGGTGATGCTGGCTCTGCTGGGGTATTACCGGGTATTACAACAAGGTTTTCAGTCGCAATGGCATTCTCGCCAGCTATGGCGTTTAGCCGTAGAAATGAGCGAGCCTGATGTGCCATTGCCAACAGATGGATGGAAAGTCAGTCGACAGCAGACATCAGCGGCGGGATGTGTCAGCATCGCCGTTACTATTATTAGCCCTGGCGGGCGAACCGGGCAGCTATCGCGGCTACATTGCCCGCAAAAAGAGAAAAGTCAGGAGTAGCGATTCTATGTTGCGTGTTTACCATTCCAACCGGCTGGATGTGCTGGAAGCAATTATGGAATTTATTGTGGAAAGGCAACCGTTGCCGGACCCTTTCCAGCCTGAAGTGGTATTGGTGCAAAGCACCGGTATGGCTCAGTGGCTACAAATGACGTTGGCACAAAAATTTGGTATCGCAGCGAACATTAGCTTCCCGCTTCCAGCCAGTTTCATCTGGGATATGTTTGTCCGTGTGTTACCAGACATTCCTGAGCAAAGTGCTTTCAACAAGCAAAGCATGAGCTGGAAATTGATGACGCTCATCCCCACGATGCTGGAGCAGCCTGAATTTTCACTGCTGAGTCAGTATCTTGAAGAAGATGATAATGGGCGAAAACTCTCCCAGTTAGCCTCAAGAATTGCTGACCTCTATGACCAATATTTAGTTTATCGGCCTTCATGGTTAAGCCTGTGGGAAAAAGGTGAACTCGCAGACAATGTGGGTGAAGCCCAATTGTGGCAGGCCCCGCTGTGGGCTGCGTTGGTACGGCATACGCAAGAACTTGAACAGCCGGAATGGCACCGTGCAAATCTCTATCAACGTTTCATTGATACTCTGGAAAAAAGCAGTGAATGCCCGCCGGGCTTACCAGCGCGTGTATTTATTTGTGGTATTTCGGCATTGCCACCGGTTTACCTTCAGGCGCTACAGGCACTTGGTAAGCACATTGACGTGCATTTGCTGTTTACCAACCCTTGCCGCTACTACTGGGGCGATATTAAAGACCCCGCTTATCTTGCACGTTTGATCAGCCGTCGACGTCGTAGCCACGCGCAGCGAGACATCACGCTGCCACTGTTTAAAGATTGCGACACCGCCTCAGCATTGTTCAACGATGATGGTGAGCAAGATATTGGCAACCCACTACTGGCCTCATGGGGGAAGTTGGGGCGTGATTACACGTACTTGTTAGCTGAATTACAGCGTTTTGAAGAGATTGATGTATTTGTCGATATTGAGCCTGACAACGTGCTGCGCAATGTGCAGTACGATTTGCTGGAGCTGCAAAACAATGCTGTCACCGGATTAACCGAAGAAGAGTTTGAACATAGCCATAAGAAACGCCTTCTTGCCCTTAATGATCAATCAGTGACATTCCATGAATGTCACAGTCCTCAGCGTGAAGTCGAAGTGCTGCACGATCAACTGCTTGCGATGCTGGATGCTGATCCGTCGCTAACACCACGAGACATTATCGTGATGGTGGCCGATATCGATAGCTACAGCCCATTTATCCAGGCAGTATTTGGTAATGCTGTTGGTGAGCGCCGCTTACCCTTTGCTATTTCTGACCGTCGCGCCAGGCAGGCTCACCCGGCTCTGCAGGCGTTTATTTCTCTACTTTCCCTTCCTGATAGCCGTTTCGCAGCACAGGATGTTCTTGCGCTGCTTGAGGTTCCCGCACTGGCTGCTCGCTTCTCAATTAACGAAGAAGGGCTGCGCTATTTGCGCCAATGGGTCAATGAATCTGGGATCCGTTGGGGAATTGACGACGACAATGTGCGTGAATTGGATCTTCCCGCAACCGGGCAGCACACTTGGCGCTTTGGTCTCACGCGTATGCTGTTGGGTTATGCAATGGATAGCCAGGCGGGTGAATGGCAGTCAATTCTCCCTTACGATGAGTCGAGCGGTTTAATTGCTGAACTTGTCGGGCAACTGGCTGAATTATTAATGCAGTTGAACATCTGGCGTAGAGAGCTCTCTGTAGCTCGGCCATTAGCCGAATGGACAACAGTCTGCCGCGACATGTTATCGAGTTTCTTCTTGCCTGATACTGAAACAGAAGGTGCGTTGGCGTTGATTGAACAGCAGTGGCAAGAGATCATTAAATATGGTCTTGAGTCGCGTTACCAGGAGCATATCTCGCTGACGTTATTACGTGACGAGCTGGCCCAGCGCCTCGATCAGGAACGTATCAGTCAACGTTTCCTGGCCGGGCCAATAAACTTCTGTACCCTGATGCCGATGCGTTCCATTCCTTTCAAAGTTGTGTGCTTGCTTGGTATGAATGATGGCGTTTATCCGCGCACGCTGGCGCCACTTGGGTTTGATCTAATGAGCCAGAAGCCGCAACGTGGTGACCGTAGCCGCAGAGACGATGACCGTTACTTATTTCTTGAAGCCCTCAATTCGGCGCAATTACGTTTTTATATCAGCTATATCGGGCGGTCTATTCAGGACAACAGCCAACGCTACCCTTCAGTGCTGGTTGACGAATTATTGGACTACATCGCGCAAAGTCATTGCTTGCCACAGGATACGGAACTCACCTGTGATGAAAGTAGTGAGCTTGTGAAAAAGCATCTGGTCCAGCGGCATTTTCGCACTCCTTTTGAGGCTGGTAATTTTTTGCCAGGAGCGTTAGTACAAAGCTATGCCAACGAATGGCTGCCAGCTGCAAGTGAGCAGGGCCATGCCCAGGTGGCATTTATTCAACCATTACAAGAAGAGAGCCAGGAAGTCATTACGCTCGACCAATTACAGCGTTTCTGGCGTCATCCTGTACGAGCGTTTTTCCAGATGCGTCTGGGTATCCATTTTCGACTTGAAGAGAGCGATTTACCCGATGCCGAGCCGTTCACATTAGATAGTCTGGAGCGTTTCCAGATGAATCAGGAACTGCTCAATACTTTGGTTCAGGAAGGTGACACACAGCAACTATTCCGCCGCTACCGTGCGGCAGGCTCGTTGCCGTATGGAGCTTTCGGTGAGATTTTATGGGAAACCCAGTTAACAGAAATGGCTGAACTGGCGCAAAAAGTGAGAGCCGAACGGCAAAACGGTAACAGCCTGGAGGTCTCGCTAGATTTAGACGGAACAAGGCTTGAAGGTTGGTTGTCGGATGTGCAGGCTGATGGCTTATTACGCTGGCGTCCTTCCATCCTCAATCCGGCACACGGTCTGCAGCTATGGATTGAACATGTTGTCTGGTGTGCATTGGGAGGCGATGGCGAAAGCCGACTGTACGGACGGGATTCAACAGAGTGGAAATTCCCTGCACTTGATGTGACCCAGGCAAAAAGCTATCTCCAGCAACTTATTGATGGTTATCGGAAAGGATTGGTACAACCGCTCTTATTGCTTCCCATGAGTGGTGGAGCATGGATAAAAGCCTGTTATGAACCCGCAAATGATGCCATTTTATGGGATGATCAAACGCAACAGAAAGCCAAAAGTAAACTGTTGGCGGCCTGGGAAGGGAATCAGAGAGTTGAAGGTGAGGGGGCCGATATGTGGTTACAACGCCTATATCGTACGCTTGAGCCTGATTACTACGAGGCGATTATAAGAGAGGCAGAGCGCTACTTACTGCCGCTGTTTCGTTTCAATAAAGCTTAAATGGCTGTATAAAAATTGCACAACCCGGCGGGTTCATCTATGATGCGCTACTTGCTCAGGGTTGGCGAAAAAAGAAACAACTAAAATTGCAGATTGTTTTTAAAAGTTGTTAATGATGAGTGAGTTAGGAAGTTTCGTGATTATGAGGTTCGTGAATGCCTAAATGCAGCACCTGGTTAAAACCGCTTTTCTTGTTGTTAGTTGCCATTTGGGCACCATTAAGTCAGGCAGACACGGGTTGGCAACCTATCCAGGAAACTATCCGCAAAAGTGAGAAAGACAACCGTCAATATCAGGCTATACGTCTTGATAATGGTATGACAGTCCTGCTGGTTTCTGATCCGCAAGCTGTTAAGTCATTGTCTGCGTTGGTTGTTCCTGTTGGATCTTTAGAAGATCCTAACGACCATCTTGGCTTGGCTCACTATCTTGAACATATGACGCTGATGGGCTCTAAAAAATATCCGGAGCCGGATAGCCTGTCAGAGTTTCTCAAAAAGCATGGTGGCAGCCATAACGCCAGTACTGCAACTTACCGCACTGCGTTTTATCTCGAAGTGGAAAACGATGCGCTGGAAGGGGCAGTTGACCGTTTGTCTGATGCTATTGCTGAGCCAAATCTCGCCCCAGAATATGCCGAACGTGAACGTAATGCGGTTAATGCTGAGCTGACCTTAGCTCGCGCCCGTGACGGTATGCGTATGGCGCAAGTTAGTGCTGAAACTATCAACCCTGCACATCCGGGTTCGCGTTTTTCCGGCGGTAACCTTGAAACTCTGCGCGACAAACCAGGCAGTAAGCTGCTGGACGCCCTGGTAGCTTTCCGTGATAAATATTATTCTGCGAACCTAATGAAGGCTGTTATTTACAGTAATAAACCATTGCCGGAACTGGCAAAAATTGCTGTGGAAACCTATGGACGGGTGCCGAATAAAAACATTGAACGGCCAGTTATTAATGTGCCGGTTGTCACGGATGCGCAAAAAGGAGTCGTAATTCATTACGTCCCCGCATTGCCTCGCAAAGTGGTGCGTGTTGAATTCCGTATCGACAATAATAGCGATAAATTCCGCAGCAAAACTGATGAGTTAATTGGCTATTTGATTGGCAACCGTAGCAACAATACACTTTCTGACTGGCTGCAAAAGCAGGGGCTGGCAGATAGCATCCGTGCCGATTCCGACCCGTTAGTTAACGGCAATAGTGGCGTGTTCGCTATCTCTGTATCGTTGACTGATAAAGGTCTCGCGCAGCGTGATGATGTGGTTGCGGCTATTTTCAGTTACTTAAATAAAATGCGTGAGAATGGCGTCGATAAAAGTTATTTCGACGAGCTTGCCCATGTTCTCGATCTCGACTTCCGTTATCCATCAATAACCCGTGATATGGATTACGTAGAATGGTTAGCAGACACCATGTTACGCGTGCCTGTCGAGCACACACTTGATGCTGTCAACATCGCCGATCAATACGATCCAGCGGCTATTAAAGCACGCCTGGATATGATGACGCCGCAAAATGCACGTGTCTGGTATATCAGCCCGAAAGAGCCACATAACAAAACGGCTTATTTTGTAGAAGCGCCTTATCAGGTCGATAAAATCACACCGCAAGTCTTCAATACCTGGCAGGAAAAAGCGGCAGCAATCAAACTGGCATTGCCACAATTGAACCCGTATATCCCGGATGACTTTACGTTAGTTAAACCTGACAAAACCTATGCTCACCCAGAATTACTGGTGAAAGAACCCGGTCTGCGTGTGTTGTATATGCCAAGCCACTATTTTGCCAGCGAACCGAAAGCTGACGTGACGATGGTGCTGCGTAACCCGCAGGCAATGGATAGTGCGAAAAACCAGGTATTGTTTGCCCTGAATGACTACCTGGCAGGCATCGCGTTGGACGAGTTAAGCAACCAGGCTTCGATTGGCGGTATTGGTTTCTCGACTAATGCCAACAGCGGTTTGATGGTTAATGCCAATGGTTACACCCAACGTTTGCCGCAACTTTTTGAAGCGCTGCTAAAAGGCTATTTCTCCTATACACCGACTCAAGAGCAGTTGGATCAGGCAAAGTCATGGTATGCCCAAATGATGGATTCGGCAGACAAAGGCAAAGCTTACGATCAGGCGATTATGCCGGTGCAGATGGTGTCGCAGGTGCCGTATTTCCAGCGTGAGACGCGCCGCGCGTTGCTGCCTGCTCTGACGATAAAAGACGTGCTTGATTACCGGGAAGTTTTAAAAACAGGTGCTAAACCTGAGTTTTTAGTTCTGGGCAATATGTCTGCTGATCAGGCAAAAGAGCTTGCGCATAACGTACAAAGCCAGCTGACTACCAAAGGTAATGAGTGGTGCCGCAATAAAGACGTGCTTGTTGATAGCAAACATTTAGCGATGTTTGAAAAAACAGGAGGCAGCACAGATTCCGCGCTGGCAGCAGTTTATGTACCGAAAGGTTTCGATGAAACGGTCAGTACTGCTTACAGCTCAATGTTGGGGCAAATCATTCAGCCGTGGTTCTACAACCAGTTGCGTACCCAGGAGCAACTGGGCTATGCGGTGTTTGCTTTCCCGATGTCAGTTGGCCGCCAGTGGGGGATTGGTTTCTTACTGCAAAGTAACGATAAGCAACCAGCCTACTTGTACCAGCGTTTTAAAGCGTTTTACCCAACGGCTGAACAGAAGTTGCGTGAGATGAGCGCTGAAGATTTTGCTCAAATGCAGCAGGGGATGATCAGTGAAATTATGCAGGCACCGCAGACCTTGTCACAGGAGGCCTCACAACTGAGCAAAGATTTCGATCGCGGAAACCTGGATTTTGATTCGCGTGATAAAGTAGTCGCCGAAATTAAAAAACTGACGCCGCGAAAACTGGCTGATTTCTTCCATCAGGCAGTGATTGAACCACAGGGAATAGCTGTACTGTCGCAAGTTTCTGGTAGCCACAATGGCAAGTCAGATTATGCCACTCCGAAAGGCTGGAAAACCTGGAAGGAGGTCAGCACTCTGCAGCAATCATTGCCGCGTGTAGACGCTAAGTAATGGCGGCCACGGCACCTGCAACTTGAAAGACAATAGGTATAATAATGACCGGAATCACTCAGCCGCTTGACCCCCTAAGTTTACCTCTGACGGGAGAGCGGTTGATTGAAGCCTCTGCCGGTACCGGAAAGACATTTACCATTGCGGCACTCTATCTGCGTTTGCTGCTTGGCCTGGGTGGGGAAAATGCCCATCCCCGGCCACTCTCAGTTGAAGAATTATTGGTCGTAACCTTTACTCAGGCGGCGACTGAAGAGCTCCGCGGCCGTATTCGCGCCAATATTCATGAACTGCGTATCGCCTGCGTACGTAAGCGCACTGACAATCCCTTGTTCCAAAAACTGCTCACAGAAATCCCTGACCTTCACCAGGCTGCCCAAGTTTTGCGCCTTGCAGAACAGCAAATGGACGAAGCGGCCATTTTCACTATCCATGGTTTTTGCCAGCGAATGCTCAGCCTTAATGCCTTCGAATCAGGCATGCTGTTTGAGCAACAACTCATTGAAGATGAATCACGGCTGCGTCGTAATGCCTGTGCTGACTTTTGGCGTCGCCATTGTTACCCACTTCCTAAACCGGTCGCGCAGGTTATGGCAGAGGAGTGGGCTGGCCCGGAAGAACTTCTCAGAGACATAAACAGCTGGTTGCAAGGTGAACAACCGGTACTTAAACAGCCGCCAGCTGATGATGAAACGCTACTTGCACGGCATCAGAAAATAATTAACGCCATTGAAGATGTGAAAGCGCAATGGTGTGCTTGCGCGGATGAAATTGCGCAACTCCTAAGTGTGGCGAAGATAGACCGCCGTAGTTACAGCAGTAAAAACCTACCTAATTGGCTGAATATTGTTGGCACATGGGCTCAGACAGAAACCACAACTTATAAATTGCCTGACCAACTGGAGCGTTTCTCTCAGTCGATGCTCGACGAGAAAACCAAAGAAGGCCAACCGCCGCAGCATCCTGTTTTCAGAGCGATTAACGATTTATTGGGTGAGCCGCTAACACTGCGTGATTTAGTTATCGCGCGTGCTATGGCTGAAATCCGCTATACCGTGCAGCAAGAAAAACGCCGTCGCGGTGAGCTGGGTTTCGACGATATGTTGACCCGGCTGGATGAAGCTCTGCATAAGCCGGGTGGCGACGCCCTGGCAGCCGCCATTCGTGGGCGTTTCCCGGCGGCAATGATAGATGAATTCCAGGATACCGATCCTCAGCAATATCGCATCTTCAGGCGGCTGTACATCAACCAGCCGGGTACTGCGTTATTGCTTATTGGTGACCCGAAACAGGCGATTTATGCGTTCCGCGGGGCGGATATTTTTACCTACATGAAAGCTCGTCATGAGGTAAGTGCCCACTACACGCTGGACACTAACTGGCGTTCATCCCCTGCAATGATAAACAGCGTGAATACTCTGTTTCAGCAACTGAGTAACCCTTTCTTATTCCAGCAAATCCCATTCTTAGCGGTCAAAGCGGCTGAGAAAAACAGTGGACTGCGTTTTACTTTCAAAGGGAAGAACCAGGCGGCTATGTCGCTCTGGGCACAGTCGGGTGACGGTTGCGGTGTGAGTGATTACCAACAAATCATGGCCATGCAGTGTGCGCAGCAGATTCGAGACTGGCTGACTGCCGGGCAGCGCGGTGAGGCTCTATTGTGGAAAGGTGAGGTATCTCGCCCGGTACAGTCATCAGACATCACTATTTTGGTTCGTAGTCGCGGTGAAGCTTCAATTGTTCGGGAGGCTTTGAGCGCGCTCAATATTCCCTCTGTTTACCTTTCAAATCGTGACTCGGTTTTTGCAACGCCTGAAGCGCGAGAGATTTTGTGGATCCTGCAGGCTGTACTTGCCCCTGAAATTGAAACAGCACTGAGAAGTGCGGTTGCGACCAGTATGCTTGGCCTTGATGCGCAAATGATTGAGGCGCTGAATAACGATGAAAATGCCTGGGATCAGTTGGTTGAAGAGTTTTCTGAATATCGCCAAACCTGGCTGCGCCGGGGCGTCATGCCGATGCTGCGGGCGCTGATTGCTCGTCGGCAGGTTGCTGAAAACTTGTTGGCAACGCCGGGAGGTGAAAGGCGTCTTACCGACATTTTACACATCAGCGAATTGCTACAAGAAGAAGCAGCGCAAACTGACAGTGAACATGCTCTGGTTCGATGGTTGGCACAGCAGGTCGCAGAACCTGATAGCAACGCCTACAGCCAACAATTACGTCTCGAAAGCGACAAGCATTTGGTTCAGGTTGTCACTATCCATAAATCAAAAGGGCTTGAGTACCCATTGGTCTGGTTGCCATTCATCGCCAACTATCGGGCGCAAAACAGTGGTCTGTACCATGACCGTTCAACATTCTCGCCGTTGCTGGATTTAAGCGACGATGAAGAAAGCCTGAGCCTTGCGGAAGAAGAGCGCCTGGCAGAGGATTTACGTTTGCTGTACGTGGCTCTGACTCGTTCAATCTGGCATTGCAGCCTGGGTGTCGCTCCGTTATTTAAAGGGAACCGAGCCAAAAAAGGGGCCAGCGATCTGCATCTGGGCGCGTTGGGGTATCTGCTGCAAAAAGGTGAAGCGAAAGATGCTGCCGGTTTACAGGCATGTTTGCAGGAACTGGTCAGTGAGTCGATTAGCGTCGAAGAACCTCACTCGGAAGACTATAGCCCGTGGCAGCCTGTCAGTACCGCAATCCCGGAACTGAGTGCCAGAGTGATGAAAAGGCAGGTTGCTGATAATTGGCGCGTGACCAGTTATTCCGGATTGCAGCAGCATGGCAGCAGCCAGGTACTGGATCTATTACCTCGATTAGATGTGGACGCTGCAGGTGTAGCGCCAGTGCAAAGTGAGCCATCACTAACTCCGCATAGCTTCCCACGCGGTGCGGGGCCGGGCACATTTTTGCATAGCTTATTCGAAGGCATTGATTTTACTCAGCCGATTGACGATATATGGGTTGCAAAGCAACTCACAGAGCAAGGTTTTGCTGAAGAGTGGCTACCCGTGTTAACGCAGTGGTTAAAGGCCATTTTGCAGGTTCCGCTCAATGATTCGGGCGTGTCGCTTAACCAGTTAACGCCACAGGAAAAACAGGTCGAGCTGGAATTTTATCTGCCAATTGAAAGTGATTTGCAGGCTGCGCATCTGGATAAGCTGGTGCGGGAATACGATCCGCTCTCTGCGGGCTGCCCTCCGCTGAATTTCAAACAAGTGCGTGGCATGTTGAAAGGGTTTATTGACCTGGTTTTCCGCTGGCAAGAGCGTTACTACCTGCTGGATTATAAATCCAACTGGCTGGGTGAAGACAGCAGTGCTTATACCCAGGAAGCGATGGCGGGTGCGATGCAATCCCATCGTTACGACCTGCAATATCAGTTATATACGTTGGCTCTGCACCGCTATTTGCGCCACCGTATGCCTGACTACGATTACCAAAGGCATTTTGGTGGTGTTATTTATCTGTTTTTACGGGGTGTTGAAAGCAATGGCTCGTCCCAGGGAATATTTACAACACGCCCTTCTGTACAATTAATTGAGCAGATGGACGCATTGTTTGCCGGGCAAACGGACGAGGTTACGCCATGAAAATGTCTGAGTTGCTACAGCAGGCAGTCGAGCAAAAATTGTTGCGCGCATTGGATGCACAATTCGCCATGATGATTTCCAGTGACGAGCAGCCCGCAGTCATGCTGGCAGCGGCACTTGTCAGCCACGATGCGGGTGAAGGGCATGTGTGTATCCCACTTTCGCGTTTAAAGCCGGAGTTCTGTTTTGCCGGGCGGCAACCTGATTTTGCTGAGCAACTTTTCGCTGTGATTGGTATCAACGCCAATTGGTACGAGCTGCTATTGGCATCTGATGCGGTAAGTGAGTATGAAGGGGCAACACCGCTGAAATTAATTGGCGAGCGCTTGTACCTCAACCGGATGTGGCAAAACGAACAGTCTGTCGCGCGGTTTTTTGGTGAAGAGAACTGCGTAATCCCACTTGATGAAACGCAGATTATCCGTGTATTAAATCAACTCTTTGAGCCAACAGCCGATATCGACTGGCAAAAGGTTGCTGCGGCCGTGGCACTGACACGACGTATTTCAGTGATTTCTGGTGGGCCAGGAACCGGGAAAACCACTACGGTGGCCAAATTGCTCGCAGCACTGGTTCAGCTGTCGGACGCAAAACCTTTGCGTATCCAACTGGCGGCTCCAACAGGTAAAGCTGCTGCACGTTTAACCGAATCCTTAGGTTCCGCTCTACGGCGTTTGCCGTTGGATGATGCGCAAAAAGCCTCGTTGCCTAGCGATGCTTGTACCTTGCACCGCTTATTGGGCGCACAACCTAACAGCCAACGTCTGCGATATCACGCAGGGAACCCATTGCATCTTGATGTGCTGGTGGTAGATGAAGCCTCAATGGTGGATTTGCCAATGATGGCAAAGCTGATTCATGCGTTGCCAGCACACGCGCGGATCATTTTCTTAGGCGACCGCGATCAACTGGCATCGGTGGAAGCGGGGGCTGTGCTCGGGGATATTTGCCATTATGTAACACACGGATATTCTCCTGTTCGTGCGGCCGAATTAAGTCGACTGACGGGTTACTCACTGGTAACAGGTGAAGGAACAGAAGCCAGTGTGCTGCGTGACGGGCTTTGCTTGCTGCAAAAAAGCTACCGTTTTGATAGCAAATCAGGGATTGGGCAGTTGGCCTATGCTGTTAATGCAAGCGATGTGAAACAGGCTAAAGTGGTGTTTGCTAAAGGTTTTGGCGATATCACAAAGCAGCCATTGTGCGAAACTAAAGACTACGCGTTGATGATTGCTGATGCAGTGGATGGGTATCGGCCGTATCTGGAGTTAATACGCAATCACGCAGAACCTGCAGCTATTATTGAAGCTTTCGGGCGTTATCAGTTGTTGTGTGCATTACGTGATGGCCCGTTTGGCGTCAGTGGCCTGAACAATAGAATCGAACTCGCGCTGATTCAAAAAAGGCTCATTGAGCGGCCAAATCAGGCCGCTTCAAGATGGTATAACGGCAGGCCAATTATGGTTTCGCGTAACGACAGCTCGTTAGGCCTATTCAACGGTGATATTGGTATCGCGTTAGACAGAGGCGAGGGGCTACGCGTCTGGTTCCCGATGCCGGATGGCACAATAAAATCAGTGCAGCCGAGCCGTTTACCAGGGCATGACACCGCCTATGCTATGACGGTGCACAAATCCCAGGGGTCGGAATTTGATCACGCCGCCCTTGTTCTGCCAAATCAGTATACCGCTGTGGTTACGCGTGAACTGGTCTATACCGCCATCACTCGTGCTCGAAGCAGGCTATCTTTGTATGCCGATGATCGGGTTCTGGAAAAGGCAATTGTGACGAAGACAGAAAGACGCAGCGGATTGATGGAGAGTTTTAGCTAGCCCTGGAAAGGGCTAGCTTATTGGTTAGGCTAAATCCGCCATCAGCACTTTCGAACGGCGTTGATAGTTGTACATCTCTTTTTTACTTTCAGGCAGCAGCTCAACATCGACCGGCATAAATCCGCGTTCCTGGAACCAGTGAATGCTACGGGTGGTCAGCACGAACAGCTTGCTCAGTCCCATTTGGCGGGCTTGCGTGGCAATACGTTGCAGCAGCACTTCACCGCGCGATGAACTGCGATAGTCAGGGTGAACTGCTACGCAGGCCATTTCGCCAATCCCTTCTTCAAGGAATGGATAGAGTGCTGCACAGGCGATAGTCAGATTGTCGCGCTGAATAATGGTGAACTTGTCGATCTCCATTTCCAGTTGCTCACGCGAGCGGCGTACCAGAATCCCTTGTTGTTCAAGAGGGCGAATCAACTCCAGAATACCGCCGATATCGTTAATGGTAGCGCGACGAATTTGCTCCGCACTCTCCATAACAATTTGTGTACCGATCCCGTCGCGGGAGAAAAGCTCCTGCAACAGTGCGCCATCTTCCTGGTAACTAATTAAATGGCTGCGACGCACACCGCTACGACAGGCTTTCAAAGCACCCCGTAAGAAACGCACGGTGCCGGAGTGGTAATCACCGGCTTCTTCGAGTTCTTCAATACGTTTTTGCGCATCGTTAGGGAACAGTTCGGAGACAATATTGCCGTTGTCGTCGATAACACCCTGAGAAGAGCAGAAGCCAATCATTTTTTCGGCTTTCAGTTTGACTGCCAGTTGGGTGGCAATCTCTTCTGAAGTGAGGTTGAAACTTTCACCCGTGACCGATACCGCAACCGGGCCCATCAGCACGATTGCACCGTTATCAAGCTGGCGGTGAATAGCTTCTTCGTCGATACGACGCACGCGTCCGCTGTGGCAGTAATCCACGCCATCATCCACGCCCAATGGCTGCGCGATAATAAAGTTACCGCTGACCACGTTGATATGTGCGCCCTGCAAAGGCGTGTTGCCAAGGCTCATGGACAAACGCGCGGTAATATCCAGCTGCAATAAACCGGCCGCTTGCTTTACCAGCTCCAGCGTTTTTGCATCCGTAACACGCGTATGTTTATGATAGATAGGCTCATGATTATGCGAAGCCAGATTGGCATCAATCTGTGGGCGTGCGCCGTACACCACCACCAGACGAATCCCCAAGCTGTGCAGCAGCCCAATATCATTAACGATACTGGAAAAGTTCTCGTGTTCGATGGCTTCGCCGCCAAGCATAATGACAAACGTTTTTCCCCGATGGGCATTTATATAGGGAACAGAATGGCGGAATCCCTGTACCAGTTCGGTTCTACGTTCCTTCACCACGGCCAGACCTCATTGCATGATTATTCGTAATTTCTGTATTTTTATTCTTTTATTGCCTCCGGTGCAAGCGGCAATTTCCACAAAGCGAATATTTCTGAATTCAGCCTGCCAGGTGCTTGATTGCGAATGTTTACCCTTTAATGAGTGACAGCCCGGGCCTGTTTCGTTAAAGTTTTCGGCTCAAAAAATAAAATTGATTATTCGATTCCCGGAAATACACCGCTCAGGAGAGCTATGTCAGATTCCAGTCCATTAATAACTCGGCGCCGGTTGCTCCAGGGAGCAGGTGCTATGTGGCTTTTGAGTGTCAGCCAGGTCGGTCTTGCAGCTTCAAGCCTGGTCGTTGCGGTGCGTGTCTGGCCCGCTTCGTCTTACACTCGTGTCACGCTGGAATCGAACAAAGAGCTTAAATATAAGCAGTTCGCATTGAGCAACCCGGATCGCGTCGTTGTCGACATCGAAGGTGTGAATTTAAATTCAGTATTGAAAGGCATTGGTGGCCAGATTCGTGCTGACGATCCCTTCATCAAATCTGCGCGTGTCGGGCAGTTTGACCCGCAAACCGTGCGCATGGTTTTTGAACTCAAACAGAACGTCACACCACATCTGTTTGGACTGGCCCCGGTAGCTGAATTTAAAGAGCGTCTAGTGATGGATTTGTATCCAGCGAATATGAATAGCGAGCAAGATCCGCTGTTGGCATTGCTGGAAGATTACAACAACGGCAAGCTGGATAAAGACAAGCCGCCGTCGCCAGAACAAGGGCCGCAACCGGGTAAAGCCGGGCGTGACCGGCCAATTGTTATCATGCTAGATCCCGGCCACGGTGGGGAAGATCCCGGTGCGATTGGGCCGAACAAAACGCGCGAAAAAGATATCGTTCTGCAGATTGCTCGCCGCCTGAAAGCGCTGATTGATAAAGAAGCGAATATGAAAGCCTACATGACCCGCAATGAGGATGTGTTTATCCCGTTAAAAGTCAGGGTCGCGAAGGCACAGAAGCAGCGTGCCGATCTGTTTGTTTCTATTCATGCTGATGCGTTTACCACGGGGGCTGCTCGCGGATCCTCCGTTTTTGCGCTCTCAACCAAAGGCGCGACCAGTACCGCCGCTAAATTCCTCGCCCAAACGCAAAACGCCGCCGACTTAATCGGTGGCGTCAGTAAGAGTGGCGATCGTTACCTCGACCATACGATGTTTGATATGGTGCAGTCGTTGACCATCAACGATAGCCTTAAGTTCGGCAAAGAAGTGCTGGCCCGGTTAGGGAAGGTGAACAAACTGCATAAAAACAGCGTCGATCAGGCGGGGTTTGCGGTTCTGAAAGCTCCGGATATTCCATCCATTCTGGTAGAAACTGCCTTTTTGAGTAATGTTGAGGAAGAGCGCAAGCTGCGAACCGCGACATTCCAGCAGGAAGTGGCCGAGTCTATTCTGGCAGGTATAAAGGCTTATTTTGCGGATAGTGCGCGATTAGCGCGGCTCGGTTAATCCCCGTCATACTTCGAGCCGCGGCTGAGTTGGCTGCGCTCGAATTATTTAGAGGATAGTAGAACTGTGTGAGCGAATTGCAGATACAAAAAAAGCACTCCTGAGAGTGCTTTTAATATTGGTTGCGGGGGCCAGATTTGAACTGACGACCTTCGGGTTATGAGCCCGACGAGCTACCAGGCTGCTCCACCCCGCGTCCGTAAACTTCTTTAGTACCCAAATGACTTTCATCATTGCGCGAAACTCAGCGACTTAGTTGGTTGCGGGGGCCAGATTTGAACTGACGACCTTCGGGTTATGAGCCCGACGAGCTACCAGGCTGCTCCACCCCGCGTCCGTATAACTATTTACTGCTAATGGTTTTCACCACTGCGCTAAACTCAGCGACTTTGTAGTTGGTTGCGGGGGCCAGATTTGAACTGACGACCTTCGGGTTATGAGCCCGACGAGCTACCAGGCTGCTCCACCCCGCGTCCGTATAACTACTTACTGCAAATGGTTTTCACCACCGCGCTAAACTCAGCGACTTTTTAATTGGTTGCGGGGGCCAGATTTGAACTGACGACCTTCGGGTTATGAGCCCGACGAGCTACCAGGCTGCTCCACCCCGCGTCCGTGGAAGCGCACTATACTCTGCCCGGCTTTTGATGCAACCTTTTTTTAATAAATGCCCGATTTGTCACATGTAGCTGATAATAATTTACTTTAAGTACAGATAGTGAACACATCTGGTCTGTGTGGGGTCCAACACGTTTAATTCTTGCCTGGTGTTTGCTATCTTCCCGTGGCTGCATACTTGAAGTATCCCGGGCCAGGCGCGAAATATAATCAGGGCGAGGAAGTAATGATAGGACGTTGGACGAAGTACATTGTAACTGGGGTAATGGTTGCCATTCTGGCGGGCTGTTCCTCAAAACCGACAGATAAAGGCCAGCAATATAAGGACGGGAAGTTTTCTCAGCCTTTTTCACTCGTCAACCGCCCCGATGCGGTGGGTGCACCGATTAACGGTGGCGACTTTGCTGAACAAGTTAACCAGATTCGTTCTGCGTCTCCGCGCCTCTATAATAGCAAGAGCGATGTTTACGGTGCCGTGCAGCAGTGGCTACGTGCCGGTGGCGACACCAGCAAGCTAAGCCAGTACGGTATTGATGCCTGGCAGATGGAGGGTGCAGACAACTACGGTAACGTGCAATTCACCGGCTACTACACACCTGTGGTACAGGCGCGTTACACCCGCCAGGGCGAGTTCCAGTATCCTATCTACCGTATGCCGCCAAAGCGTGGGCGCTTACCGTCTCGTGCTGAGATCTACAGTGGTGCTTTGAGCGACAGCTATATCATTGCTTACAGCAACTCCTTAATGGATAACTTCATTATGGATGTGCAGGGTAGCGGCTATATCGATTTCGGCGACGGCCAGCCATTAACCTTCTTTGGTTACTCGGGTAAGAACGGCCACGCCTACCGCAGTATCGGCAAGGTGCTCATCGACCGCGGTGAAGTAAAGAAAGAAGATATGTCGATGCAGGCGATTCGCCACTGGGGAGAAACCCACAGCCCGGCGCAAGTGCAGGAACTGCTTGAGCAGAACCCCTCTTTCGTCTTCTTTAAACCAGCAAGCTTCGCGCCAGTGAAAGGGGCGAGTGCTGTGCCGTTGATTGGCCGTGCCTCTGTTGCATCTGACCGTTCTATTATTCCTGCGGGCACCACTATTCTGGCAGAAGTCCCGTTACTGGATAACAACGGCAAATTCAGCGGGCAATATGAATTGCGCGTCATGGTTGCGCTGGATGTTGGCGGTGCGATTAAAGGGCAGCACTTTGATATCTACCAGGGGATTGGGGCTGATGCCGGTCACCGTGCGGGTTGGTACAACCATTACGGTCGCGTTTGGGTGCTGAAAAATGCGCCGGGCACGACTAACAGTGTATTCACGGGTTAATCTTCCCGCAGACGGGCTGTATAATCAGCCTGTCATCTATATCTGCAATAACACCCGCAAAGATTTTCCGAGGATAACGTAATGTCTGTAGTTTTGACCGACGCCTGGCTGCAACGCTTTGGTGGTACTGCTCGTTTGTACGGCCGCGATGCTCTGCAACTGTTCGCTGATGCGCATGTTTGCGTGATTGGCATTGGTGGCGTGGGGTCGTGGGCGGCAGAAGCGCTGGCTCGTACCGGTATCGGTGCAATTACGCTTATCGACATGGACGATGTTTGTGTGACGAACACTAACCGTCAGATCCACGCTTTGAGGGCTACGGTAGGGCAGTCCAAGGCAGAAGTGATGGCGGCGCGTATCCGCGAAATTAACCCGGAGTGCCGTGTCACGGTAGTGGATGATTTTATTACCGCTGACAACACCGCGCAGCTGCTCAACCAGGGCTTTAGCTACGTGATTGATGCGATTGATAGTGTGCGCCCAAAAGCCGCCTTGATAGCTTATTGCCGGCGTTACAAGATCCCGTTGGTGACCACGGGTGGAGCGGGCGGCCAAATTGATCCGACACAGATCCAGGTGACCGATCTGGCGAAAACGATTCAGGATCCATTAGCGGCAAAACTGCGTGAAAGATTAAAAAGCGATTTTGGCGTGGTGAAGAACAGCAAAGGAAAGCTCGGAATTGATTGCGTGTTTTCCACCGAAGCGTTGGTTTATCCGCAGGCTGATGGCTCGGTATGTGGGATGAAAAGTACCGCCGAAGGCCCGAAACGCATGGATTGTGCATCCGGTTTTGGTGCGGCAACCATGGTCACCGCCAGCTTTGGTTTCGTGGCGGTGTCCCATGTATTAAAGAAAATGATGGCAAAAGCGGCGCGTAATCAGGCCTGAGCCGCAGCGCGCACGGCTTGCGCTAATGACGCAAGCCCGCTGCTGCGTGAAGCACTTAACTGGTTGCGCAGGCCAAGATCATCAAACAGAGCAAGCGGATCTTCATTCCGCAATTGTGCCGCCGTTTTCCCTTCAATGGCGGTGAGTAACACCGCCAGCAAACCCCGAACGATTCGCCCTTCGCTATCACCAAAGAAATGCAGCGTGCCATTTGCCTGAAGGTTATGACCCAACCAGACGCGGTTTTCACAGCCTGCGATTTCGATTTCATCATTTTTTAAGTCTGCGGGCAGTGCCGGAAGCTGTTTCCCTAACAGGATTAGCTGGCGGTATTTATCTTCCCACTGCTGTAACGGCGCAAATGTAGCTCGCAGGCTGTCAGCGGTGATTGAGGTGCCAAAAGGGTGACCGGCCAGGAATCCACTTGTCATTTAATCCACCAAAATTTCCAGCGCATTGTCGATGGCTTTAACCAACGCATCTACATCGCTTTGTGTATTGTACGGCGCAAAAGAGGCGCGCAGTGTCCCGCTCACCCCTAATGCTGCGAGCAACGGCTGAGCACAGTGTTGCCCGGCGCGTAGTGAAATACCGGCTTCTGCCATCAATGTGACCATGTCATTGTGGTGAACGCCCTCGAAATCGAACGCCAGTAGGCTTGAGTCCTGGCAGCGGAAACTGCGAAAACCAGAGCGCTTAGCCAGCTGCGCTTCCGCTAGTGTTGCAAGCCCCCGGCTATAAGTTTCTGCTTCTGTTAAATCAACCGTTTCAAGCCACTCGAGTGCTGCACTCAGGCCAATCACTCCCGCCACATTTGGCGTACCGGCTTCAAAGCGATACGGCACCGGCTGCGTTTTAAACCCTTCAAACGAGACATGGGTGATCATCTTGCCGCCGCCAAGCCATGGCGACATTTCTTCTAACAGCTCGCTTTTACCGTATAGCGCACCGATGCCGGTTGGGCCATAAAGTTTGTGGGCAGAGAAGGCATAAAAATCGATATCCAGCGCTTGTACGTCAGGCGGGCAATGCACCACGCCTTGTGCGCCATCGACCATGACTACGGCACCCGCGGCATGAGCCAGCGTGATGGCCTTAACCAGGTCCGGGCAGCCGCCTGTGACGTTGGACATCTGCCCTAATGCCAGAATTTTGGTCCGCTCATTGAGTAACTCTGGCAGTTTGCTTAAATCAGCGAGGTAATCTTTGCCAAGCGGCAACTTAATGACCTTCGCACCCGTTTGCTCGGCAACCATTAACCATGGCACAAAGTTAGCGTGGTGTTCGGCTTCGCTAACAATAATTTCATCACCAGGTTGCAGGCGAGGGCGTGCATAACACTGTGCTACCAGGTTTATCGCTTCGGTTGTGCCACGCGTCCAGACAATATCTTTGCCTGAAGGAGCGTTGAGTAGAGCCGCGACGCTGTCACGGGCGGCTTCATAGCGTTCTGTAAGGCGCTGTGCCGCCGCAAACTGGCTGCGATGAACATTACCGGCGCTAAGGCTATAAAACTGCTCAGTCGCTTCAATAACGGCAAGGGGCTTGAGTGTGGTAGCGGCGCTATCGAGATAAACACCGGCATCTGCGAGTGCCGGAAACTGGCTGCGAAACTGGGCAGGATTAAAAGTTTTCATGATTTTCCTCGTATCCAATCCGTAGATCGTGGCGCATTTGCTTTAATCACACAAGGGATCAATGACCTTCGGAATAATCTGCATAAATCTGCATAAACTGGCAAGCTCGTGAAAGAGAGTTATGCTAATTAATGTTAGGTGAGTATTTCACCCACTAAATTTTTTACAGTTAATCAGCATTAAACGCTACTAAGGAGAAGAATATGAACAAGGCAGCCGCAGCAGTATTTGTAGGTGTTATGGCTTTTGGTCTTTCAGGATGTTCTAGCCCGAATTACGTAATGCACACCAACGATGGCCGTACCATTGTGTCCGATGGCAAACCGAAAACTGATGATGAAACCGGGATGATTTCGTATAAAGATGCCAACGGCAACAAGCAGCAGATTAATCGTACTGATGTGAAAGAGATGGTTGAACTGGATCAGTAATCTTTTTGCTCGAATTGCAGTTGTTCAAACTACAGGCAAAAAAAGCACCGCAATTTGCGGTGCTACATTAATCACTATGGACAGACAGGGTAAATGTACAGGAAGTGAAAAAGGGGTAGCTTAGCTACCGGGGTCTGGAATGCCAGACCAATTGCAAACACAACAACACAACATCACAACCGTAAGCCAAAAGCCCTCCGAAACACGCATTTCAGATAACTTTTCGTTCCGGCTCAGGAAGTGACGCCACTATAGGTATTTGCTGGTGCATCCTCAACGGACAATTTATAATGGCTCAGATAAAAAAACTAATAGGTTAACTAAGTTCGCCTGTTTGTTAATAGACTTTAACATTTAAGCCAATCAACTATGTCCAAGCGTTTGCCACCTTTAAATGCCTTACGTGTATTTGACGCCGCTGCTCGTCACCTGAGTTTTACTAAAGCGGCTGATGAATTATTCGTGACACAGGCCGCCGTGAGCCACCAGATTAAGTCTCTGGAGGATTTTCTGGGTCTTAAGCTGTTCCGCCGTCGCAACCGTTCTTTGTTGCTGACAGAAGAGGGGCAGAGTTATTATCTGGACATCAAAGAGATATTTACGCAACTGACAGAAGCAACGCGTAAGCTTCAGGCGCGTAGTGCTAAAGGTGCGTTAACGGTCAGTTTACTGCCAAGTTTTGCCATTCACTGGCTTGTGCCACGCCTAACTAGCTTTAATACAGCTTATCCGGGAATCGACGTACGAATTCAGGCTGTTGACCGTCAGGAAGATAAACTTTCTGATGATGTCGACGTCGCGATTTTTTACGGGCGTGGAAACTGGCCGGGTTTGCGAGTGGAAAAGCTTTATGCAGAATATTTGCTGCCGGTCTGCTCGCCTTTGCTGTTAACGGGCGATAAACCAATCAAAACTCCTGAAGATTTAGCCCATCATACTTTGCTGCATGATGCTTCTCGTCGTGACTGGCAGACCTATACTCGTCAATTAGGCGTAAGCCATATTAATGTGCAGCAAGGCCCTATCTTCAGCCACAGTGCGATGGTGTTACAGGCTGCGATTCACGGGCAAGGCATTGCGCTGGCGAATAATGTTATGGCGCAATCAGAGCTTGAAGCGGGCCGCTTAGTTTGCCCATTCAACGATGTTCTGGTGAGTAAAAACGCGTTTTATCTTGTTTGTCATGACAGCCAGGCAGAACTGGGTAAAATAGCGGCCTTCAGGCAGTGGATTCTGGCGAAAACAGCGAGCGAACAAGAAAAATTCCGTTTTCGCTACGATCAATAAGCAAACCATCGCGTAGCCATGCCGCTACGCCTTACTTTAGGGTTACACCATGACCAGCCGTTTCATGCTGATTTTTACCGCAATTAGCGGTTTTATCTTTGTTGCTCTCGGGGCCTTCGGGGCTCACATTTTGAGCAAAACGCTTGGTGTTGTGGAGATGGGCTGGATTCAAACCGGCCTTGAATATCAGGCTTTTCACACATTAGCGATTTTTGGTCTGGCGGTTGCTATGCAGCGTCGGATCAGCATCTGGTTTTACTGGAGCAGCGTATTTATGGCGCTCGGTACAGTTCTATTTAGCGGCAGCCTTTATTGTCTGGCGCTGTCTCATTTACGCCTTTGGGCGTTTGTTACCCCGTCGGTGGAATCAGTTTTCTGGCCGGTTGGATATTGATGTTGATTGGTGCAATGCGCCTGAAACGTAGGGGCGTAAGCCATGAATAAAGTTATTTTGTATTGCCGACAAGGCTTTGAGAAAGAGTGCGCGGCGGAGATTACCGATAAAGCCAGTCAACGCGACATTTTTGGTTTTGCTCGTGTTAAAGAAAACAGCGGTTATGTTATTTACGAATGTTATCAGCAAGATGACGCCGATAAGCTGGCGCGTGAGCTGCCATTTAAAGATTTGATCTTTGCTCGTCAGATGATTGTTGCCGGTGAACTGCTTAAAGATCTTCCAACCGACGATCGTATTACACCAATCACTGGAATGCTGACTGGTGTCGTGGAAAAAGGCGGCGATCTGCGCGTTGAAGTTGCCGACACCAATGAAAGCAAAGAACTGATGAAGTTCTGCCGTAAGTTAACGGTGCCATTGCGTGCGAGCCTGCGTGAAGCGGGGATTCTCACCAATTACGAAACGCCAAAACGCCCGGTTGTGCATGTGTTCTTTATCGCGCCAGGCTGTTGTTATACCGGCTATTCCTATAGCAACAATAACTCGCCTTTCTATATGGGCATCCAACGTCTGAAATTGCCTTCGGAGGCGCCAAGCCGTTCAACCTTGAAACTGGAAGAGGCTTTCCATACTTTCATTCCGGCTGATGAGTGGGACGAACGTCTGGCAAACGGGATGCATGCCGTTGACCTTGGAGCCTGTCCAGGCGGTTGGACTTACCAATTAACGCAACGCAACATGTGGGTTTGTTCTGTTGATAATGGTCCGATGGCGCAAAGCCTTATGGATACAGGGCAAGTGACCTGGTTGCAGGAAGATGGTTTCAAATATAAGCCAAGCCGCAACAACATCTCCTGGATGGTTTGTGACATGGTTGAGAAACCGGCGAAAGTGGCAAATCTGATGGCTACGTGGTTAATTAATGGCTGGTGCCGTGAAACCATTTTCAACCTCAAGCTGCCAATGAAGAAGCGCTATGAAGAAGTGTCGCAAAACCTGGCATTGATTCATGAAAAACTGGCGGAACATGGTATCAGCGCTGAGATTCAGGCTCGCCAGTTGTACCACGACCGTGAAGAAGTAACCGTACACGTGCGCCGTATGTGGGCGGCTGTCGGTGGTCGTCGCGACGAAAGATAATAAATTCGCCCCTCATCCCAACCCTCTCCTGATGGAGGGGGCTATGGTGGGGGTGTCCCACCCGGCAAGCGTAACTGCTGTAAATTCCCGTCAAGCACCAAATCTGTTTGTAGCTGCGCAACCTGGCGGCTAATAAACGCTATTTCCCGATGCTGCTCTAATTTCTTACGCCATTTTTCTGGCACTTCATCCAGCCTTTCGTACAGCGCTTCCAGTGTGGAAAATTGATTGATTAGCTGCGTGGCACTTTTCGGTCCAATACCCGGAACGCCGGAAATTTTGCTGCTGCTTATCCCTGCAAGTCCCCAAAAATCAGCCAGCTGTTCAGGCTGAACGCCATATTCCTGTGCAATAAAAGGCGCATCTAACCAGCGCTTTTGAAAATAATCACGGATTTGAATCGTGGGCGCTAATAGTTGGCAAAAACCTTTATCGGTCGAAACGATGGTGGCGCGATGCCCACCGGCTGCTATTTTTACTGCAAGAGTTGCCGCCAGGTCATCTGCTTCATTTCCCTGAGAATGCCAACAAGCCACACCTCTTTTAGCGAAGGCTTCCCGCAAGAGTGGCATTTCTTGGTGCAAGGTATCTGGCATTGGTGCGCGCCCCGCTTTATAGTCAGGCAAGACCTGATGTCGCCAACCTTCACGACGGTCTTCGTCGTCAAACACGGCGACCGCATGCGTAGGCTGACTGTGTGTTATCAGCGCATCAAGGGCATGCAGACAAGTTTCAACGCAGGGTGATCCCTGGACCGCATGAATACGACGTATCAGGTTCAGGGCGTCAACGATAAGTAAATGAATCATCATGAGTATTTCGCTTTCGACATTTGCTTTGTACACACTAACATTTCTGTAGAGTGACCGCGAATTCGGCAAGCGCAATCAGGAAAGCGGCTCGCAATAAAAGTCGTATTTATTGATCTGAAAATGCATTGCTAACTAGTTAGGTTGCTATGTATATTTTTAATAAATAGAAAAACCAGAGACAACAACATGAGTAATAGTTCACACCTCGCACATCGTATTCAGGCTCTACAACCGTCAGCAATCAGAGAATTATTGAAGCACAGCAAAATGCCTGGCGTGATTTCGCTCGCCGGAGGCATTCCTTCCAGCGAATTGTTTGATACCGAAGGGCTAGGTGTCGCGACTCAAAAAGTGGTCGCTGAGAATTTTAACGATGCTTTCCAATATGGTTTGACTGAAGGCAATGTTGAATTACGTCATCAGCTAGTTGGATTGTGTCAGGAACGCGGCATTACCACTACGCCTGATCAACTTCTGATCACTTCGGGTTCGCAGCAAGCATTGGATTTGCTGATGCGTGCGTTGGTGAATCCGGGTGATGTGTTTGTTGTTGAGCGCCCAACTTATCTGGCGACGCTGCAAATCCTCAACCTCAATGAAGCTAATGTGAAATCAGTGGGCAGCGACGAGCACGGTATGATCGTCGATGAACTGGAAGAATTGCTGAAGACAACACGCATTAAAGGTGTCTACATCGTTCCGACATTTGGCAACCCAAGCGGCACAACACTCAGTGCCAGCCGCCGTGAAAAACTGGTCAAACTGGCAGAAGAGCACCATTTTGTCATTGTTGAAGATGATCCGTACGGGGCTATTAGTTTCTCTGACACGCGTGAAAAAACCTTGCTGCAAGTGGCTACTGAACGTGGCAGCAAAGATAACGTAGTCTATACATCAACATTTTCTAAGATTCTGGCACCAGGGCTGCGCGTAGGTTGGATTGTTTTGCCAGAGTGGATGAAGCAAAAAGTGGCCATCATTAAACAAGCCACGGATTTGCACGCTAACTCATTTACGCAATCTCTGGTGTCGGCGTATCTGACACTTGATCGCCTGAATCCGCAAATCGAACTTATTCGTGAAGCGTATAAGAAGAAGTGTCTGAGCTTGTCGACGTTTTTACAACAGGAACTCGGTGAGCACATCACCTTCAATCAGCCGCAGGGTGGGATGTTCTTGTGGGCCGCTTTCCGCTACGAATTTGACACTACTCGTTGGTTACAGCAGACCCTGGAAAAAGGTGTCGTGTATGTACCTGGTGAGTTCTTCTTTAGTGATAATGCTGATAAGAAAACGCTACGTTTCTCTTACGCAACAGCCACTGAAGAGCAGCTTTATGAGGCCGTTCAGCGACTTAAATCTGCGCTGTAAGATGTAAAAATGGAGCCGAAAGGCTCCATTTTTGTATTAAGTATTTTAACTATTAATGTGAAAGCTCAACCACATCATCTGTTTCGCTCTTTTTAACGACCGTGCCACCCATACGTTTTGAGTACAGTGCGGTAATAATTGGCACCAGAATGGCGGTCACAATCACGCTTGCTGCAACCAGGGCTGTTGCTGATGCGGCAACTGGCTCAAATGCAGGGTTGATTTGCGCAATGATAACCGGGTTTGCCACTGCAGCTCCTGCTGCGGAAGATGCTGCAATACCCGCTGTACCGTTGCCGCCACCAATGTATTTATCAGCCAGAATCAGTGGAATACCGGTGATAATGATTACCGCGACACCCAAAAGCACACCGAGCAGACCAGTGTGCATAATCACGGTCAGGTTGATGGTGTTACCCAGCGCAAAGCCGAAGAACGGAATCAGTACTGGCGTTGCTTTGCTGAAGAAAGTACGGAAATCGTGATCAAGGTTACCCAACGCAAAACCAATCAGGAATGGCAGCACGGCACCGATAAAGTGGTGAGGTTCAAATGAAGCCAGACCTGCGGAACCCAGAATCACCATGGTCATCAGTGGGCCAGATTCCAGAGACATCAGGACAAATGCACCTGACTCTTCTTTAGTCCCGTACTGGTTCATCAGGCTCGCATACAGGCCACCGTTTGTCATGTCCATCGCAGAAACGAGGGCCAGAACCGACAAACCTGCAAACATACCTGTCTGAATACCACCTTCAGGAATAAAGGATGCTGCAATCATTGCCACAACCCAGGCAACTGCAATTTTGGTTAGTACCAGGGTGCCAGACTTGCGAAGAACCGTACCTGTAGCACGAAGATCAATTGAGGCACCAATACAGAAGAACCAGACCGCCAGAATTGGAACGGTGCCGCTTATCATCCCTTTAGTAAATGAACCAAAATAGGCGCCAGTATCTGGAGCAAAAGTATTTAAAATAGCTCCAAGTATCAATGGAACCAACATCATCCCACCAGGAATGCGTTCAATAGTAGCTTTGATCTTCATGGTAATTCCTTATGATTTTTTCATCAATTACAGCGTGTTAATGAAAAAATGACTTAACAGTTAGCGGCGAAAACCGTTTGTTTTCCCTGATTAATTAGTATGTTGGGTCAGAGATGCTATTTGCTCTTAATGGCAGTTTCATAAACGTTATAGAGCTAGTTACCACGGCCAATCTGCCAGGTAACGCTTCGTGAGATAAACTATCCACCGATTGGAACTGCACTTCAATCAAATTGAAACGATATTTCAATTTGGATCACATTATTTATTTATTCTGGTGATAAACTGTCTATGTGGTGCAGTTAAATGTAGAGCTATTGTGAATAACTCTATTTTAATTGCTAAATTATTATTAATAGTAACGGGCGTGATTTTGTTTCCGCCTCTTATTCCCAGTAAGGAAAAGTAATGGATATTCGTCAAAGCATTCATAGTGATCATGCAAAAACACTGGATACTGCCGGTCTGCGTAAAGAGTTTCTGATTGAAACTATTTTTACCGCCGATGAGTACACCATGACCTACAGCCACATTGACCGCATCATTGTTGGTGGTGTCATGCCAGTAACTCGCACTGTGAGTGTTGGCGGTGAAGTGGGCAAACAGTTAGGTGTGAGCTACTTCCTGGAACGTCGTGAGCTGGGTGTGATTAACATTGGTGGGCAGGGCACAATTACTGTCGATGGGACTTGCTACGAAATTGGCGCTCGTGATGGTCTGTATGTTGGTAAAGGTGCTAAAGAAGTGGTGTTTGCAAGCATTGATCCGGCAAACCCAGCACGCTTCTACTATAACTGCGCACCGGCTCATACTACTTACCCAACTAAGCGCGTAACGCCTGCGGATGTTTCTCCGGTTACTCTGGGCGACAGCGTTACCAGTAACCGTCGTACCATCAACAAGTACTTCGTTCCGGATGTACTGGAAACCTGCCAACTGAGCATGGGTCTGACCCAACTGGAACCCGGCAACCTGTGGAACACTATGCCTTGCCATACTCACGAACGTCGTATGGAAGTCTATTTCTACTTTGGACTTGAGCAGGATAGCTGCGTATTCCACATGATGGGCCAGCCGCAAGAAACTCGTCACATTGTGATGCAAAACGAGCAAGCTGTGATCTCACCAAGCTGGTCAATTCACTCAGGTGTGGGTACCCGTGCGTATACCTTTATCTGGGGTATGGTTGGCGAGAACCAAGTGTTTGATGATATGGACCATGTGAAAGTGGGCGACTTGCGCTAAACCCTCGTCATACTTCACGTTGCAGATGTGTTGGTTTCACTCGGTCACCCAAATCACTTACTAGAGTAAGCTCATTGGGATTCCCTTACTCACCGCCTTTCTGCAACGCGAATTATTTAGAGGGTCGCCTGGATATAAAACCGCCATTAAAAAAGGCTCTCAGATGAGAGCCTTTTTGGTATTAATCGCAGGACACTTTCATGGCCAGCCCGCCGCGAGAAGTTTCTCGATATTTGGCGTTCATGTCTTTGCCTGTTTCGTACATGGTGTCGATAACCTTATCGAGGCAGACACGAGGTTCGCTTGTACGGCGTAATGCCATACGTGCCGCATTCACCGCTTTCACCGCCGCAATAGCATTACGCTCAATGCATGGCACCTGAACTTGCCCGGCAACCGGGTCGCATGTCAGACCAAGGTTATGCTCCATGCCGATTTCCGCAGCAATACACACCTGACTTGGGCTACCACCCAACAGTTCAGCAAGACCTGCCGCGGCCATAGAACAGGCAACGCCGACCTCGCCCTGGCAACCGACTTCTGCACCTGAAATTGATGCGTTCATCTTATACAGAGAACCAATTGCACCGGCAGCGAGGAAGTATCGTGCGCAAGAGTTGGTATTAACTTCGCGAATGAATTTGTCGTAATAGGCCAAAACTGCTGGAACGATGCCGCATGCGCCGTTAGTCGGAGCTGTAACAACACGCCCACCGGCAGCATTCTCTTCGTTCACCGCCAGGGCGAACATGTTAATCCAGTCCACAACAGCCATTGGATCAGAGTTGTTCTTGTCACTGCTGACCAACATTCTGCGCAATGCTGCTGCGCGGCGTGGCACACGCATTTTGCCCGGCAGCACGCCTTCGGTGGTGATACCACGTTCGATACCGCTGCGCATCACATCCCAGATGTTTGCAAAGTGGGTGTCGATTTCAGACTGAGTGCGCAGCGCGCGTTCGTTGAGCATCATCAGGCCAGACAGGGAAAGCCCACTCTCTTTGCAATGACGCTGCAAATCCGCCGCACTTTTATAGGGATACGGCACGGTAACTTTTTGGCTATCTTCGAGGCCAAAATGCGCTTCATCAACGATAAAACCGCCGCCGATGGAGTAATAAGTTTGGCTATAGATAACCTCGCTGCCCGCAAGCGCAGTAATACGCATACCGTTTTCATGCAGTGAAAGATTATCTTCGTGGAAGTTCATGCAGCTATCGACCGGGAATTCCACTTCACGCTGGCCGTTAGCCAGTAACAGACGACCGTGAGTATTCACGTCCTGAATGAAGTGAGGGATAGCATCGATATCGACAGTGTCTGGCATGTTGCCAGCCAGTCCCATGATAATGGCGATATCAGTATGGTGGCCTTTGCCGGTGAGGGAAAGTGAACCATATACATCAACCACTACACGCGTGACGTTCTGCAAAATCCCTTGCGCGATTAAATCGTCTGCGAATTGCTTACCGGCTTTCATCGGGCCGACGGTATGGGAACTGGAAGGGCCAATACCGATTTTGAAAATATCGAATACGCTAATCATGTTGCGTCCGTTGCCTGAATAACTTAATGAAAAAACCGCCAACAGGAAGCTGGCGGTTTAGAACTGTTAGATGAACAGCGAGTATAGAGAGTAAGAGATAGCAGAAATAGCGACTAGACCCATAATCACCACAAATACATTGCTGATATGACCGCTATATTTGCGCATCGCTGGTACTTTCTGAATCGCATACATCGGCATCAGGAACAGAATCATTGCAATGATTGGGCCGCCGAGAGTTTCAATCATGCCCAGAATGCTTGGGTTCAGGGTGGCGACAATCCATGTCGATACCAGCATGAAGATTGCAGTAATGCGGTTCAGCTTACTAATTTCGATGCTCTTGCCTTTGCCGCGCAGGGACTTGATAACCATCCCATTG
Organism: Buttiauxella sp. AC038; assembly: GCF_979253565.1. Classification (NCBI taxonomy): domain Bacteria; kingdom Pseudomonadati; phylum Pseudomonadota; class Gammaproteobacteria; order Enterobacterales; family Enterobacteriaceae; genus Buttiauxella; species Buttiauxella sp. AC038. The sequence continues at coordinate 961,581 of NZ_CEEDCQ010000001.1, forward strand.
AAGCCTTCACGAGCACCTAAATAGTGGCCGAGGAAGGATTTGGTGATAGCGACGATAGCGATAATCGGTGCCATCCACGCAATCACTGGCGCATTAAAGTGGTTAGCCAGGTAAGACAGAATAGAGATGTTCTGTGCTTTTGCTTCGGCCAGGTTCTCTGGAGAAAGGCTCAGTACGCAGCTGAATACGAAGAACATCACGGTAATAACCATCATGATGTGTGCGTAGGACAGGATGCGGGAGCATTTTTTCTCTGCTTCTTCACCATACTCGTTACGTTTCGCTACAGCGAAGGCAGAGATGATTGGTGAGTGGTTAAAGGAGAACACCATTACCGGAATTGCCAGCCACAGTGTCATCCACAAACCGCTCCCGGTTGCCGGGCTTGCGCTAAATGACATGGTATCGAATGCCGCGCTGCTCCAGTTAGGGATCAGATACAGAGCCAGAACCATCAGAGCGGCAACGAATGGGAAGACCAAAATACTCATTGCTTTAACGATCATCTGCTCGCCGAAACGAACGATAGTCATCAGGCCAACGATCAGAATCAGAGATAACAGCGCGCGCGGCGGAGAAACCAGACCCAATTGGTGAGTAATAAAGCTATCAACGGTGTTGGTGATAGCAACGCTATAAACCAGCAAAATTGGGTAGATAGCAAAGAAGTAGAGCAGGGTGATTACTTTACCTGCGCCAACGCCAAAGTGCTCTTCTACAACTTCAGTAATGTCTTCGCCAGGATTTTTACCTGACAGCACGAAACGAGTCAGACCACGATGGGCAAAGAACGTCATCGGGAACGCGAGGATTGCCATAATGAACAGCGGGATCAGACCGCCTACACCGGCATTAATTGGCAAGAACAACACGCCTGCACCGATTGCTGTACCGTACAGCCCCAGCATCCACATGGTATCGGACTTGCGCCACGAACTTTTGCTCTCGACAGAGGCAATACTGCCGGTTTGAGTGGTTTCCATCTACTACTTCTCCAAAGGAACATATGATTCGAAATCTGGTTCAATCGCGATGACTTGCCATTGACTACTGAAACTTAATGCTGTTTACAGGCTATTTTATAGTAATTTTGGCCAGTGATAATCAGCGGGCGGAAAGATACATTCATGACGTCAATTCATCAGTGATCAAGATCCCAATTGTAAGAATCTACTGTTTGTATGGTTTTTTGCAGTTTTTCAGTCTGCGACTGATATTTTATGCAGTGTTTATACCCTAAAGATGATGTTTTTGTGGTTTATAAAACGAGGTTTCATTACTGGGTTGTGGTGTAATTGCCTGTATAAGCACGATTTTTAGCGAAGAGGTATACGAAAACATAAGTTTTCATGAAGAGATAAATTCTGATACCGGTAACATGTAGAAAAATGAATAAAACAGCAAAAGGGTAAAAAAGTGGGGGAAAAAAGATGGGCGGAGTGACTCCGCCCAGGTGAGTTAGGTACAGATTTCGTAGCAAGGAATATAAGCACTGCCTGGTAATTTCATACGGTGCTGGGCGACAAATCCCTGGAGGAGAACATCCATGCGTTTCATCATGTCTGCATCACCGTGGATTTTATATGGCCCGAATTTTTCAATTGCGCGGATCCCGCCTTCTTTAACGTTACCCGCAACAATCCCAGAAAATGCCCTACGCAAAGATGCAGCCAGTTGTTCTGCCGGTTGGTCTGGATACAACTTGAGATTTGCCATGTTTTCATGGGTTGGCTCAAACGGCATCTGCAAATCTGGCGCAATTCGAATCGACCAGTTGAAGCTATAAGCATCACCCGTTTCACGGCGATTCTCTTTCACTTTCGGCATAGCCTTTTTCATCTGACGGGCCACTTCAGCCGGGTCGTCAATAATGATTTGATAATGACGGCGTGCCTGCTCACCCACGGTGTTGACGATGAACTCATCGAGCACACGGAAGTAGTCAGCACTTTCTTTCGGCCCGGTCAGAATCAGTGGCAATACTTGATCATGGTTGTGAGGATTCATCAGAATGCCGAGCAGGTAAAGCAGCTCTTCCGCGGTACCTACCCCACCAGGGAAGATGATGATGCCATGCGCAATACGAACAAACGCTTCAAGGCGTTTTTCGATATCAGGCATGATAATCAGCTCATTCACTAGTGGATTCGGTGGCTCAGCGGCAATGATTGATGGCTCGGTCATACCAATAAAGCGGCTTTCTTTATAACGCTGTTGGGCATGACCTACCGCCGCACCCTTCATTGGTGCTTCCATAGCGCCAGGGCCACAGCCGGTACAAATATTGAGTTCACGCAGGCCTAGTTGTGTGCCGACGCGACGCGCATAGAGGTATTCGTTTTCGTTGATTGAGTGCCCGCCCCAGCATACGACCAGGTTTGGCGCTTCGCCGACGTGCAATGCACGGGCATTACGTAAGATAGAGAACACCATATTGGTGATATTTGCCGGTTCTTCCAGATCGAGATTCTGGAAGCGACCAGCGCTGGAAAGTTGACCGTTAACGAATAAAATATCGCGTAATACGGCAAACAAGTTAGCTTGCAAAGCCCGGATGATACGACCATCGACGAAAGCGTCTTCAGGAGGGTTAATCAGTTCGAGTTTGACACCACGTTCGCGGCGCAAAATGTTGATATCGAAGTTTTCGTAACGCGACAACAGCTCTTTACTGCTATCCGTCTGGCTTCCTGAGTTAAGTACGGCAAGTGAACAATTGCGAAACAGTTGATAAAGGTCGCTACTGGCCGTGCGCTTAAGCATGTCCACTTCCAGTTGCGACAACATATCCATTGAGCCTAGCGGGCTAATATGTGTAATCAAGTTAACTCCTTACGAAGCGTAAAGTGCCGCTCCCAATGATTACAATAGCCCTGCAATGTTCAATTTAACAACCTGAAAACAATAATCCCTCCTCAGGCTGCGAGGCGTTTCGCACTTATTGACGAACCAGACGCCCAAATGCCGGGTGGAAATCAGTATTTGTGCGCCACGGGTTAATGTCCAGGCCGCCACGACGGGTATAGCGTGCGTAAACGCTCAGGCTTTCCGGGTTACAAAAATGCTGAATGTCATTGAAGATGCGCTCAACGCACTGTTCGTGGAATTCATTGTGATGACGGAACGATACCAGATAGCGCAGCAGCTTTTCCCGGTCGATGCGCGGGCCACGGTAGCGTATTTGCACGGAACCCCAATCTGGCTGGTGGGTGATCAGGCAGTTGGATTTAAGCAGGTGGCTGACCAGCGTTTCCTCTACGATTTCGTCGCCAGCGGCACCAGTGAGGTAATCGGCGTTAAATTCGTAGTTATCAATAGTGATATTTTGCTCATCAATGCACTCGCCTGTGAATGCTGCAATTTCCTGGCCTTCGAGTTCACGTAAACGGAACAACACCACGCTGACATCGCCTTGTGCGCAGGCGCTTAAATCACGCTTTAACGTTTCTTCGACGCTTTCCCAGTCTGCGAATTGTGTCTGGTTAAAGCTGTTCAAATAGAGCTTAAAGCTTTTGGACTCAACCAGGTTCACGCTGTTTGCATCAAGCTGCACATGCCCGACTGCCACCTGAGGCAAACCGTTACTGTTCAACCACGACAGTTCGTACAAGGTCCAGATATCGCCACCACTAAATGGCAGATTATCAGCCTGTAAGCCAAGCGGGTCGCGATTAAGACTACGCGGTACAGGCTGAAGTAAAGATGCCTGGTATTTATCCTGGTAAGCGGTTGGCTTGCCCAGCGTCAGGCCGCTCAGTGCCTGGTGTTTTTCATAAGACATGTGTCACCAATAGAATGCAGGTACAATTGGCCTTTATTGTACCGCAGCCTTGAGGGAGTGAGAAATTGGTGGATAACGACGTACGTCAGGCACTGGAAGATTTTACCAATCGCTTTTGTCATGCATGGCGTGAGCAGGTGGGTGGGTGGCCCGCGAGCGAAGAATTATATGGTGTGCCGTCGCCGTGTATCGTGACAACTACGGGTGACGATGTGCGTTGGCAGCCGCAACCTTTTGCACCGGAAAACGATCTTGGTGCTGTAGAACGAGCAATGGACATTGCATTACAGCCTGCGGCGCATCAGTTCTACACCACGCAATTTGCCGGCGACATGCCTGCACTTTTGGGGAGCCAGTCCTTAACTTTGTTACAGGCCTGGAGCGAAGATGATTTCCAGCGTGTTCAGGAAAACCTGATTGGCCATCTGGTCACGCAAAAAAGACTGAAACTTTCACCAACGCTATTCCTTGCGACCACACCCGATGAAATGGAAGTGGTGTCGCTGTGCAATTTAAGCGGTGAAGTGGTGCTGGAGAAAATTGGTACTAAGCAGCGCAAAACACTCGCCCCATCGCTGATTTCTTTCCTTAACGACCTTGAGCCACAGGTTATTTAAGCGCGGATCGCTGATGGGCTTGTGAGAGATCTCTTACACAAGCTGTAAGAGATCTCTAACTTTACGTGCAGACTTTTGTGAGTGATAAATAACAAAATCATTATTTATCATTATATTATGATTATTCTGATCTGCTTTTGAATGAAAGTTATCGTAAGCTTCAGTTGTGAGTGCCTTGCCAGAGTGAACGAAATGGTAGATTCTATGTCCGTCGACAGGAAGTCGGGAAGTGAAGGAGATGTCAGGATGATGTCACTTCATTGAAGAAGCGGAACACACTAGGATGGTGTTGCAAGGAAGGCTTCAGGACGAAGCAAGGATCACTCAGGAAGAGTAAGGGACACCTCCAGGACGGAGAAAGAGAGCCGAATTTGGATGTTCGGTGGGTCTGGAAGACCAAAGGATATTGCATCAGGACGATGCCGGAACACCTCAGGATGATGGTAGCAGGAAGCGAGTACGACGGATTGTAGGTCAGGAGACCGCAGGACATAGTTGTCACGGACGAGCAGGGAGCACCAAAAGTAGCCGGATTAGCTGCGAAACGAACCGGGAGCACTGTTTATACAGTGCTCCCTTTTTTTATGCTTTTTTTCGCCCATAGCAAGAAGTGGTATGATTGCCGGCTTCTTTTGACTGATGCCGGAGGTTTTCATGGAACGCCACGCGCTGGTACGCCAGCATTTACTTATCATTGAACAAGTTTTGCGTGACCATCAACTTTGGCAGGGCTGTGCTCCAGACGCTGAAGCCTTTGAAAGCACGCAACCATTTTGCCTGGATACAATGCAGCCCCATGAATGGTTGCAATGGGTTCTGATTCCACGAATGCACGCACTTCTTGACGCTCAACACCCTCTGCCTGCTGATTTTGCCCTCGCGCCTTATTACGAAATGGCGATGGATGCAGCACATGTCGGGCGCGATCCGCTGTTAAAAGCGCTACAAGATCTTGATGTGCTGTTTGCGAGTGACACGAAATAATGCTGGAAATTATTTATCAGGATGAGTGGCTGGTGGCCGTTAACAAGCCTTCTGGTTGGTTAGTTCACCGTAGCTGGCTTGACCGGCATGAAACCGTTTTTGTGATGCAAACCGTGCGCGACCAAATCGGCAAGCACGTTTTCACCGTTCATCGCCTCGACAGGCCAACATCCGGCGTACTGCTGATGGCGCTTTCCAGCGAAGTCGCGCATTTATTGTCTCAGCAGTTCGAAAATCACCAGATTCAGAAGCGCTATCATGCTGTGACGCGTGGTTGGCTTGAAGATGATGCGGTGCTTGATTACCCGCTCGTTGAAGAGCTGGATAAAATCGCCGATAAAAAAGCGACTCAGGATAAAGAGGCGAAGCCCGCAGTAACGCATTATCGTGGTCTGGCGACAGTGGAAATGCCAGTTCCGGTTGGGCGTTACCCAACAGCACGCTACAGCCTGGTTGAACTCGAACCTAAAACTGGTCGTAAACACCAGTTACGCCGTCATATGTCTCACTTGCGCCACCCGATGATTGGTGACTCAAAACATGGCGATTTGCGTCAAAACCGTGCAGCTGCGGAACATTTTGGCTGCGAGCGTTTAATGCTTCACGCAAGTCAGCTTTCGCTAAATCACCCGGTTACCGGTGAACTGCTGTGTCTTCGTGCGAGCCTTGATGGCACCTGGATGCAGATGATGTCACAGTTTGGCTGGAGCGGATTGCTGAGTGATATCGAAAAGGTTGAGTTTGTTGCAAGCAACGGCCAGGATGAATAATACAGCCGTAACGCAAGGAGTTAACTGATGGCCGAAGTGGGAATTTTTGTAGGCACGATGTATGGAAACTCGCTGTTGGTGGCAGAAGAAGCCGAAGCGATTTTAAAAAAGAAAGGTCATAAAGCCACTGTATTTGAAGATCCTGAGCTTGCCGACTGGCAAAAATACAGCGACAAGTACGTATTGATTGTCACTTCAACAACCGGTCAGGGCGATTTGCCAGACAGTATAGTTCCTCTGTTTCAGGCGATAAAAGACAAAGTCGGTTACCAGCCAGATTTGCATTACGGTTTGATTGCCCTGGGCGACAGCAACTACGAGCATTTTTGTGGCGGCGGGAAGCAGTTTGATTCCTTATTGCAAGAGCAAGGTGCTAAACGTGTGGGTACAGTTTTAGCCATTGATGCTAACGATCATCCCGAACCCGAATCGGTCTCTAACCCATGGGTTGAGCAGTGGGCTGCATTGTTAAAGTAACAACATGAATCCAGGGCGGGTGACGTCACACTTACCTGCCCTCCGACTAAAATTGGCACATCGTTTCACCTCAAGCATAATCCCTTCGTTTTATCCGGTTGTTTCAAAAATCGTGAACCATCCCCCAACACGTTGGACATACGCCATAAAGTGCTCAATAAGCGCGCGATAAAACTGTGTCTTTGCACGGTGAGGCGTTTTAACTCCCTTCATATACTTTCCATCGGCCACATAAAAACCGCAGATTCAGCACCACAAAAAATACTGCGGATGGGCCGATACCTCATTCTGATACCCTACAAGTGCAGAATGGATCATAGCCAAAAGCTATAATTCAGGAGTGCAACATGAACACAATTAGCCAAACGGCGAGCGTTGCCGAAAAAAGGACCAACGCTCGTTATTGGATAGTCGTCATGCTCTTTATCGTCACCTCGTTTAACTATGGTGACCGCGCCACGTTATCTATTGCTGGTTCGGAGATGGCAAAAGATATCGGCCTCGACCCGATTGGCATGGGTTATGTGTTTTCCGCATTTTCCTGGGCATACGTCATAGGGCAAATCCCTGGCGGCTGGTTGCTGGATAAATTCGGCTCAAAACGGGTTTATTTCTGGTCCATCTTTATCTGGTCGATGTTCACCTTGTTGCAAGGTTTCGTCGATATTTTCAGTGGTTTTGGCATCATCATCGCGCTGTTTACTTTGCGCTTCCTGGTGGGCCTGGCCGAAGCACCTTCCTTCCCCGGCAACAGCCGAATAGTCGCTGCGTGGTTCCCGGCACAGGAACGCGGCACGGCGGTTTCCATTTTTAACTCCGCACAGTATTTCGCGACGGTGATCTTCGCGCCAATCATGGGTTGGCTGACGCACGAAGTGGGCTGGTCACACGTGTTCTTCTTTATGGGCGGATTGGGCATCATCATCAGTTTTGTCTGGCTTAAAGTGATTCATGAGCCGAACAACCATCCGGGTGTGAACAAGAAAGAGCTGGAGTACATCGAAGAGGGCGGCGCGCTGATCAACATGGATCAGAAGAAGCCAAAAGAGCATATCCCGACGGCGCAGAAGTGGGGCCAGATCAAACAGTTGATCGGATCACGCATGATGATTGGGATCTATATCGGCCAGTATTGTATTAACGCCTTAACTTACTTCTTCATTACTTGGTTCCCGGTTTATCTGGTGCAGGAAAAAGGGATGTCGATTCTGAAAGCCGGTTTTGTGGCTTCCGTTCCAGCGGTGTGTGGGTTTGTCGGCGGTGTGCTTGGTGGTGTGATTTCAGACTGGCTGATGCGTCGCACCGGTTCGTTAAATATTGCGCGTAAAACGCCAATCGTACTGGGGATGTTGCTCTCCGTCAGCATGGTGTTCTGTAACTATGTCGAATCAGAGATGATGATTGTCGGCTTTATGGCGATGGCGTTCTTTGGCAAGGGCATCGGGGCTCTGGGTTGGGCTGTGATGGCCGATACCGCACCAAAGGAAATCAGCGGCCTGAGCGGTGGATTGTTCAATATGTTCGGTAACGTTTCTGGCATCGTGACGCCAATTGCTATCGGCTACATTGTCGGCACAACCGGTTCATTTAACGGTGCGCTGATTTACGTTGGGATTCACGCGGTTGTCGCGGTACTGAGCTACCTGGTCATTGTTGGCGATATCAAACGTGTTGAACTGAAACCCGTCACGGTAGGGCAATCATCATGAATACTCAGGCAAGCCCGATTATTACGGATATGAAAGTCATTCCGGTGGCGGGGAATGACAGCATGCTGCTGAATATCGGCGGCGCACATGGCGCCTTTTTCACCCGCAACATTGTGGTTCTTACTGATAACGCCGGTCACACCGGCGTAGGTGAAGCACCCGGTGGCGAAGTGATTTACCAGACGCTGGTCGATGCAATTCCGCAAGTTGTGGGTCAGGAAGTCGCGCGAATGAATCGCGTGGTCCAGAACGTTCACAAAGGTAACCAGTCGGCTGATTTCGATACTTTCGGCAAAGGTGCCTGGACGTTTGAATTGCGCGTCAATGCGGTGGCAGCCCTGGAAGCCGCACTGCTCGACCTACTCGGCAAAGCGCTCAATGTTCCGGTGTGCGAACTGCTCGGCCCGGGTAAACAGCGTGATGAAGTGACCGTTTTGGGTTATCTGTTTTATATCGGCGACCGCCGCAAAACCGATTTGCCGTATCTGGACGGGCAAAATGCAAAGCATGCCTGGTATGATTTGCGCCACCAGCAAGCGCTGAGCAGCCAGTCGATTGTACAGCTGGCAGAGGCTGCACAAGATCGTTATGGTTTCAAAGACTTCAAACTTAAAGGTGGTGTTCTACCTGGCGAACAAGAACTTGATGCCGCCCGTGAGCTGAAAAAACGCTTCCCGGATGCCCGCATTACTGTTGACCCCAATGGCGCATGGCTGCTGGATGAAGCAATCGCATTATGCAAAGGGATGGGCGATGTTCTGACCTATGCCGAGGACCCATGCGGCGCGGAGCAAGGCTATTCAGGGCGTGAAGTGATGGCTGAATTCCGCCGCGCCACAGGCTTACCTGTTGCGACCAATATGATTGCCACCAACTGGCGCGAAATGAATCACGCCATCATGCTTAACGCTGTGGACATTCCGTTAGCCGACCCACACTTCTGGACGCTCAGTGGTGCGGTTCGTGTCGCGCAGATGTGCGATGAATGGGGGCTGACGTGGGGCTGTCACTCTAACAACCATTTCGATATTTCACTGGCGATGTTTACCCATGTGGGTGCCGCGGCACCGGGTAAACCTACAGCTATCGACACCCACTGGATTTGGCAGGAAGGTGAACAGCGCCTGACCAAATCGCCGCTGCAAATCGTTAACGGCAAAATTGCAGTGCCAGATGCACCAGGCTTAGGTGTTGAGCTTGACTGGGAACAGGTGCAAAAAGCCCACGAGGTGTATAAATCTCTGCCGGGCGGCTCGCGCAACGATGCAACAGCGATGCAATATCTGGTACCTGGCTGGAAGTTTGATCGTAAATGCCCGGCATTTGGCCGCAACTCATTCATATGAAAGAAAAGGAATAAGTAACATGACAACTTCGACCCCGATAGTTACTGCGATGCAGGTTATTCCCGTTGCAGGCCACGACAGTATGCTGATGAACCTGAGCGGCGCACACTCGCCGTTTTTCACCCGCAATATTGTGATTATCAAAGATAACTCCGGCCATACGGGCGTGGGTGAAATCCCCGGTGGTGAAAAAATTCGCCAGACTCTGGAAGAGGCCGCCGCTCTGGTAATTGGCAAAACGCTTGGCGAGTATAAAAACCTTCTCAACCTGGTTCGTGCCGAGTTTGCCGACCGTGATTCCGGTGGCCGTGGTTTACAGACTTTCGATTTGCGCACCACGATCCACGTTGTCACGGGTATTGAATCCGCCATGTTAGATTTGCTCGGCCAACATTTGGGCGTGAATGTGGCGTCTTTATTGGGCGACGGGCAGCAGCGCAGCGAAGTTGAAATGCTGGGCTATCTGTTCTTCGTCGGCAATCGCAAACAAACTCCGTTGCCTTATCAAAGCCAGCCCGATGAGAAATGCGACTGGTATCGCATTCGCCATGATGAAGCCATGACACCGGATTCTGTTGTGCGCCTGGCAGAAGCCGCTTATGAGAAATATGGCTTCAACGATTTCAAACTCAAAGGCGGCGTATTAGCCGGGAGTGAAGAGGCCGAAGCGGTAACGGCGCTGGCAAAACGTTTCCCGCAGGCTCGTGTAACGCTTGACCCAAATGGTGCCTGGTCGCTCGACGAAGCGATTAGCATCGGTAAGCAATTGCGCGGCGTTCTGGCGTATGCGGAAGACCCGTGCGGCGCTGAACAAGGTTATTCAGGTCGCGAAATTATGGCGGAATTCCGCCGTGCGACAGGCCTGCCAACTGCAACCAATATGATTGCTACCGACTGGCGTCAAATGGGCCACACGCTTTCGCTGCAATCCGTCGATATTCCATTGGCTGACCCGCATTTCTGGACCATGCAAGGTTCGGTGCGTGTCGCGCAAATGTGCCACGAGTTTGGCCTGACCTGGGGCTCGCATTCCAATAACCACTTTGATATTTCACTGGCGATGTTCACCCACGTTGCCGCAGCCGCGCCAGGCAAAGTCACCGCCATCGACACCCACTGGATCTGGCAGGAAGGCAACCAGCGCCTGACTAAACAACCTTTCGAAATCAAAGGCGGCATGGTGCAGGTTCCAACCACGCCAGGCCTGGGTGTTGAGCTGGATATGGATCAAGTGATGAAAGCGCACGAACTTTATCAACAGCACGGGCTTGGCGCGCGCGATGACGCAATGGCGATGCAGTACTTGATCCCAGAATGGTCGTTCAATAATAAGCGTCCTTGTATGGTTCGATAGGCTATACAAAACCCTCTGAAACCGCGTAGGTCGGATTAGCGTAGCGACATCCGACATTAAATGGACGGCATATGAAAATTGTCATCGCACCAGATTCTTACAAAGAGAGCCTCAGTGCTCTTGAGGTGGCGACACAAATTGAAGCCGGTTTTCGGGAAGTGTTCCCGAATGCCCATTATGTGAAATTGCCCGTCGCTGATGGAGGTGAAGGCACCGTAGAAGCGATGGTCGCTGCAACAAACGGTGAAATCATTGAAGTGGATGTCACCGGGCCGTTGGGTGACCAGGTTCAGGCGTTTTACGGGATTTCGGGCGATAAACAGCAGGCCTTTATCGAAATGGCTGCCGCAAGTGGCCTTGAGCAGGTTCCACCGGAATTACGCAATCCACTCAATACCACGTCGTGGGGAACCGGTGAGCTGATTCGTTTTGCGCTCGATAGTGGTGTGCAAAGTATCCTGATTGGCATTGGTGGCAGCGCCACCAATGACGGAGGGATCGGTATGTTACAGGCACTTGGTGCACGCTTACTGGACAGCAATGGCGAACCTCTGGGCTTTGGGGGGCGGGAAGTGGCACGGCTCGCGAGCATTGATATTTCAGGCCTGGATAAACGGCTTAAAGAGTGTCGTATTGAAGTTGCGTGTGACGTTACCAATTTACTAACGGGTAAAGAGGGCGCTACGGCGGTGTTTGGCCCACAAAAAGGTGCCACACCTGAGATGATTAGTGAACTTGACCAGGCTCTGGATCACTATGCAAAAATTATCGCCCGAGACCTCGATATCGACGTGCTGACGCTTTCTGGCGGCGGTGCTGCGGGAGGAATGGGCGCGGCGCTGTACGCTTTTTGTGGAGCCGAATTGCGACAAGGCATTGATATAGTCACCGAAGCATTAAAACTTGATGAATTGGTGCGCGATGCAGATCTGGTGATTACCGGAGAAGGGCGTATCGACAGTCAGTCAATTCACGGCAAAGTACCGATTGGCGTGGCGAAAGTCGCCAAGCGCTACAACAAGCCAGTGATTGGCATTGCCGGGAGTTTAACGGCGGATGTAGGCATAGTGTATGACCACGGCCTGGATGCCGTATTTAGTGTCTTATACAGCATCTGCAGCCTGGAAGAAGCTCTGGATAATGCGGGAGATAACCTGCGTATGGCCGCGCGAAATATTGCCGCAACGCTTGCAATAGGTGGTGGATGTCGCCTGCGCTAATCCACCAACAAAAACAAAACCTTCTGAAACCGCGTAGGTCGGAGTAGCGTAAGCGACATCCGACATCAACACGATACTTATCCCAACATCCGCTTTGCTTCTTTGGCAACATTGTTCATCTCATCAAGAAGTTCAAAGAGTTCAGGTTCAAGATCTTCTGGTTTCACACCGCTACGCAGCTCATGCTCAAGTGTTCGACACAAGTTTTTCAGCCGTGGCACGCCGCTGTAGCTACAACTGCCGTGAAGTTTGTGAATGATTTCGACCAGCTGTTCCGGGTTTTCTCCCACCAGCTGCTCTTCAACTTTGTTGCGCACTTCAGGCAAGAACGCCAACAGCATTTGCAGCATATCGCGTGCCAGATCCGGCTTGTTTGCGGCTTGTTGTAGCGCCAGTGCCCAATCAAGCGTCTGATTTTGATTGCTGATTTGCGGTGTGGTTTCTACATTTGCAACCAGTGCAGGGGCGGTGATTGCCCCCGGCTGATAACGCATCAGCAAACTATAAAGTTTTTTCTCTTCGATTGGTTTGGCAAGGTAGTCATTCATCCCGGCGCTTAGCAGCTTCTCTTTTTGCCCCGCCATGGCGTGTGCTGTCACCGCAATTACCGGCGTTTGCTGGTGGTGCGGCATCTGGCGAATTAACTCACAGGCGCGGATACCATCCATTTCCGGCATCTGAATGTCCATCAGGATAATGTCTATCTGCATCTGTTTTGCACGTTCGATGGCCTGCACACCGCTGCCACACAGTTCGACGTTCTGCACATGATCTTCAAGCAATGCGCCAATCAGTTTCAGGTTGGCAGGGTTATCGTCAACCGCCATAACAGTAAGCGGGAGTTTCTTGTTTTCAATACTCTCAACCACAGTGGAGTTTGCATCAAAAGTGTGTTCAGCGAGTAGCGGCAACAGTCGGGTAGAGGTGATAGGTTTCAGCAGGCACGCCGTCACCCCTTGTTTTTTAAGATCCTCCGCATCAACTTGTGCATGACTTGGTAATGCGAAAATCAGGCAGTCAGCCATGGAGGCCGCTTTCGCAAGCTTCGGATTTAGCATGGTTAACGTGTCGTGGAACGTAACCGGAATGCCGAGCAGCATAATATCGTAGTGACCTTCGGCAAGAGTCGAAAACGCCGGGCTGTAGATGACTTCGAGCGGAGTATTCGCCAGAATATTGAGCGTACTTTGTGCCGCAGTGGCGTTTTGTTCCACATAGGCAATGCGTTTCCCAGCCAGGTTTTCGGTAGAATAACCATCCAGAACTGCATTGGAATTCAAATCCAGGTTGATATAGAACCAGAAGGTTGAACCCTGATTGGGTTGGCTGTGGAAGGAGATATCCCCCCCATTTCGGTAACCAGTTTCTGTGTAATAACCAGGCCCAGGCCGGTACCGCCGTGACGACGTGAAATGCTGGCATCAGCCTGACGAAACGCCTGGAATAAACGCGATTGTTCCTGCTCAGGAATACCGATACCGGTATCGTGAATTCGCATTTCAACTTGTACTTTATTATTGCCCTGCGAGCGTTTTTCGACCACCAGGTCGATATTGCCGCTTTCGGTAAACTTAATCGCGTTGCCTACCAGATTCGTCACCACCTGCTGCAAACGCAGTGGGTCGCCAATCACGTTATCCGGCACATCATTTTTGATATTAAGCGTTAGCTCCAGCCCTTTATCATGAGCCGAATGGGCAAGCAGAGTGACGACTTCATCGAGCGCATTACGCAGCGGGAAAGGAATGCTTTCAAGGATCAGTTTGCCCGCTTCCAGTTTCGAGAAATCAAGCACGTCATTAATGATTGTCAGCAGGTTATTAGCTGAACGTTCAATGGTATGCAGGTGATCGCGCTGGGTGGCATTCAAATCCGTTTTCAGCGTCAAACGAGTAAAGCCAATCACGCCATTAAGCGGCGTGCGCAATTCGTGAGACATATTGGCAAGGAATTCAGACTTAATACGTGCCGCTTCCTGAGCGCGTTTCTTCGCCAGATCCAGCTCCACGTTCTGGATCTCCATCTGCTCGAGTGTTTCACGCAGATCGGAAGTGGCCTGGTCAATATTGTGCTGCATCTCTTCGTGATAAGCGGTGAGCGACATTGCCATCGAATTGATGCCATTTTTTAGCATATCTAATTCGCCGAGCATGAAACCTTCGACACGACTATCGAGCTGCCCGCGTCTTATCCTGTCGACGGTATTCACCATATTACGAATTGGCCCGGTGACATCGCGCATCAGCCGGTAGGCAAACAACATCGCAATACCGACGCAGAACAACATCATCAACGTCGAGATAAAAATTTCCCGATATTGCTGTAAACGCACGGATTTGAGATCGAGCTCGATGGCGACATAACCGAGCGTGTTGCCTGCCGGTTTGGCATCGGTCACCTCAGATTCGTCCGGGGAGTAGCTTTCTGAAATAATCGGGGTGCGCAGAATAATCGAATCGCCGTGCCGCGAGATGCTTAAACTGTGCGGCGGTTTTTCATTATGCGGCAGCTTCAATGCAGCCGCATTTAGCTGATAATTAGAAGTAACAAATAGTTTGTTGTTCTCGTCGAACACTGAAATTGCTCGCACGATATCGGAATGACGGCGGTGCAACACGCTGACCAACTGGCGAATCGACTCTCGGCTGTGAAAACTCATGCCATATTCGCTTGCGACCGCCAGCGGCTCGATAATGTTGGCGCCAGAGTCTTCAAGCTGACGCTGCAAGTCGTTGTATCGATGGACGACAAAAAAGATGCTGAGCAATAAACCGATCATTAATGTCGGCGCCAGAATCAGGATCATCATGCGTGCGCGCAGGCTGTAGTTGGTCATGGGGTTCCGATATGGGACAATTGAAGCAATAGTTAATATTTTAAGAGAGCACTCAGGCTCATGGCGCAATTCTACTCTGCAAAGCGACGGGTTACGACTCGTCAGATCATAACCGTGACGGTTAATGACCTTGACCCATTTGGCCAAGGTGTCGCACGCCACAACGGTAAGGCGCTTTTTATCCAAGGCGCGCTGCCTGGTGAACAAGTCGAAATTACCATTACTGAAGATAAACGTAACTTTGCTCAGGCTAAAGTTAAGCGGCGTTTAAATGATAGCCCGCAACGTGTGACACCGCGTTGCCCGCATTTTGGTGTCTGTGGTGGCTGCCAGCAGCAGCACGCCAGTATCGAACTGCAACAGCAAGCGAAATCAAAGGCGCTGGCCCGCATGATGGGCGCGCGTGAAAACCCGGCAGTGGTGAACGAAATTATTTCTGGAACACCATGGGGTTATCGCCGCCGCGCGCGCTTAGGGTTGAATTACCAGCCTAAAACACAGACCTTACAAATGGGGTTTCGCAAATCTCAGGACAGTGAGCTGGTGAATATTCACCATTGCCCGGTTCTGGCGCCCCAACTTGAAGCGTTACTGGAACCATTGCGCCAATGTTTGTCAGAATTAAAAGCGGTTAGGCGTTTAGGGCATGTTGAATTGGTCCATGCAGATAATGGCCCGCTTATGGTGCTGCGCCATTTAGATGCACTTCATGATGATGACCGACAAAAACTGGAACGCTTTTCGCATTCTCATGGCGTCACGCTGTATTTAGCGCCGGACAGTGAGACACTTACGGCCTTGGGTAATGACGAACCTTGCTATCATTCAGACGGGCTACGCTTAACGTTCAGCCCACGGGATTTCATTCAGGTGAATGATGGCGTGAACCAGCAGATGGTCGCCCGAGCTATCGAGTGGCTGGATATTCAGCCAACTGACCGCGTACTGGATTTGTTCTGCGGAATGGGAAATTTTACGCTCCCACTCGCAATGCGTGCCGGAAGCGTCGTCGGGGTGGAAGGCGTTGCTGCACTGGTGGCGAAAGGTGAATATAATGCACAATGTAATTCACTGAAAAATGTCACATTCTTCCATGAAAATCTTGAGGATGATGTGACTCGTCAACCCTGGGCTGCTCAAGGGTTTGACAAAATATTGCTCGACCCTGCACGAGCGGGGGCTCCTGGTGTCATGCAGCATGTGATTGCACTCGCACCTGAGCGAGTGGTCTATGTTTCATGTAATCCGACGACGCTTGCTCGTGATAGCGAGGCATTGCTGGAAGCAGGTTACCAACTGCGCCAACTCGCCATGCTGGATATGTTCCCGCACACGGGGCACCTGGAGTCGATGGCGCTGTTTGAGCGAAATTAAGTGGTTAAATCAAGTCGAGCGACTTGATTTTAGTACCCCACCGAAGAGGACGGACAATGGTTGCGGTAAGAAGTGCACATCTCAATAAAGCTGGCGAATTTGCGCCCGATAGATGGATTGCGAGCCTCGGGATCACCAACCAGCAGTCATGTGAACGCTTAGCCGAAACCTGGCGGTATTGCGAGCAACAGACCAAAGGCCGTCCTGACGCAGAATTGCTGTTGTGGCGCGGCGTCGAGATGGTGGAAATCCTGTCGATGCTGAGCATGGACAACGACACGCTGCGAGCCGCGCTTCTGTTCCCTCTTGCCGATGCGGGCGTGGTCACCGAAGAAGTGATGCGCGAAAGCATTGATAATCAGGTTGTGACGCTGATTCACGGCGTGCGCGATATGGCTGCGATTCGCCAACTGAAAGCCGCTCATACGGATTCAGTTTCTGCTGAGCAGGTCGATAACGTTCGTCGCATGCTATTGGCAATGGTGGACGATTTCCGCTGCGTGGTCATTAAACTGGCGGAGCGAATTGCTCATTTGCGCGAAGTCAAAGACGCACCGGAGGACGAACGCGTTCTGGCGGCAAAAGAGTGCACCAATATTTATGCACCGCTCGCTAACCGTCTCGGCATTGGCCAACTCAAATGGGAGCTGGAAGACTACTGCTTCCGCTACCTGCATCCTGATGAATACAAACGAATCGCGAAATTGCTGCATGAGCGTCGTATCGACCGTGAGCATTACATCGACGATTTTGTCAGCGCACTGCGTAAAGCGATGAAAGAAGAGGGTGTTAAGGCTGAAGTTTATGGCCGCCCTAAACATATCTACAGCATCTGGCGCAAGATGCAGAAGAAATCCCTCGCCTTTGATGAGCTGTTCGATGTGCGTGCCGTGCGCGTGGTGGCTGAACGTTTGCAGGATTGCTACGCAGCACTCGGTATAGTGCACACCCATTATCGCCATATGCCTGACGAGTTCGATGACTACGTCGCCAACCCGAAACCTAACGGTTATCAGTCGATTCATACGGTGGTGTTGGGGCCAAACGGCAAGACGATTGAAATCCAGATCCGAACCAAGCAGATGCATGAAGATTCGGAGCTGGGTGTTGCTGCCCACTGGAAGTATAAAGAGGGTAATGCCAAAAGCGGCAGTTCAGGCCATGAAGATCGCATTGCGTGGCTGCGTAAACTGATAGCCTGGCAAGAAGAAATGGCGGATTCCGGCGAACTGCTGGATGAAGTGCGCAGCCAGGTATTTGATGACCGCGTGTATGTGTTTACGCCAAAAGGCGATGTGGTGGATTTACCGGCAGGCTCCACGCCGCTTGATTTTGCTTACCACATTCACAGTGATGTGGGGCACCGTTGTATCGGTGCGAAAATCGGCGGGCGCATTGTGCCGTTTACCTACCAGTTGCAAATGGGCGACCAAATTGAAGTAATTACCCAGAAGCAGCCTAACCCAAGCCGTGATTGGTTAAACCCAAACCTGGGCTATATCACGACGAGCCGCGGGCGGGCGAAAATCCACAACTGGTTCCGTAAACAAGATCGCGACAAAAATATTCTCGCCGGGCGGCAGATCCTTGATGATGAAATTGAACATCTGGGTATCAGCCTGAAAGAGGCCGAGAAATCATTACTGCCACGTTATAACTTCAACGATATCGAAGAGTTACTGGCGGCAATTGGTGGCGGTGATATTCGTCTTAATCAGATGAGTAACTACCTGCAAGCGCAGTTTAACAAGCCGACCGCAGCTGAGCAGGATGAACAAGCGCTTCGCCAACTGAAGCAGAAGACTCACACACCGCAATCGCGCAGCAAAGATAATGGCCGCGTAGTGGTTGAAGGTGTCGGCAATCTGATGCACCACATTGCGCGTTGCTGCCAGCCGATTCCAGGCGATGAGATTGTCGGTTTTATCACCCAGGGCCGCGGTATTTCGATTCACCGCGCTGACTGCGACCAGCTTGCGGAGCTGCAATCCCACGCGCCAGAACGCATTGTTGATGCAGTGTGGGGCGAAAGCTACTCCAGCGGTTATTCGCTGGTGGTGCGCGTTACCGCCAACGATCGCAGCGGATTGCTGCGCGATATCACCACTATTCTGGCGAATGAAAAAGTGAACGTATTGGGCGTTGCGAGCCGCAGCGACACCAAACAGCAACTGGCGACCATCGACATGAATATCGAAATCTACAACCTGCAAGTGCTGGGCCGTGTGCTAGGTAAATTGAACCAGGTGCCGGATATTATCGATGCGAAGCGATTGCACGGTTAGACGTTTGTGACAAAAGGGCGGGAGCAATCCCGCCTTTAAATTTTGCATTGCAAGGAATTGAAATGAACCAAATCGATCGCCTTCTGGGCATCATGAAGCGCCTGCGCGACCCGGAAACTGGCTGTCCGTGGGACAAAGAGCAAACCTTCGCCACCATCGCACCCTATACGCTCGAAGAAACTTACGAAGTGCTTGACGCCATCAACCGCGAAGATTTTGATGATCTTCGTGGTGAACTGGGTGACTTGCTGTTCCAGGTCGTCTTTTACGCACAAATGGCGCAGGAAGAAGGGCGCTTTAATTTCGACGATATCTGTAAAGCCATCAGCGATAAACTCGAACGCCGTCACCCGCATATTTTTGCAGACGGTACCGCAGGAAACAGCACCGAAGTGCTGGAGCGTTGGGAACAAATCAAAAGTGATGAGCGTGCTGAAAAAGCACAACATTCCGCACTCGATGATATTCCTCACGCGTTGCCTGCGTTAATGCGTGCGCATAAAATCCAGAAACGTTGCTCAACGGTTGGTTTCGACTGGACCACGCTTGGCCCGGTTTTAGACAAAGTCTATGAGGAGATCGACGAAGTGATGTTTGAAGCTAAACAGGTCGTCGTTGATGAAGCCAAACTGGAAGAGGAAGTCGGTGATTTATTGTTCGCGACCGTCAATCTTGCACGCCATTTAGGGACCAAAGCCGAGACAGCTTTACAGAAAGCCAATATCAAATTCGAGCGCCGTTTCCGCCAGGTGGAAGAGATTATTGCCGCCAGAGGCCTGACAATGACCGGAGTTGACCTGGAAATCATGGAACAAGTCTGGCAAGAAGTTAAACGCCAGGAAACTGATATCTAACACGTTTTTGTGGTCAAGCGCATTTTATGGCCATTTCGATTTAACAAGCTCTTGATTTGAGTCAAAAACATTTCTACCAGACGGGCTATTTTCAGTGCCCTGACAAAGTGCGAGGTCAGGGCTTAGCAGACAGAATGAAAGTTTGTGGCGCCGATACTGTTCGGGTATACTACTTTCCCGTCCTGGTACTCCCATCGTCTTTAAACCTAACTTCTCAGGTTCAGCATGACAACGAACTATATTTTTGTGACCGGCGGGGTCGTTTCCTCTCTGGGTAAAGGCATTGCCGCAGCCTCCCTCGCAGCTATTCTCGAAGCCCGTGGCCTCAACGTATCCATCATGAAACTCGATCCGTATATCAACGTCGATCCGGGTACCATGAGCCCTATTCAACATGGGGAAGTGTTCGTTACAGAAGACGGCGCTGAAACCGACCTGGATTTAGGTCACTACGAGCGTTTCATTCGCAACAAAATGACGCGTCGTAACAACTTCACCACTGGCCGTATTTACTCAGAAGTTCTGCGTAAAGAGCGCCGTGGCGACTATCTGGGCGCGACCGTCCAGGTTATTCCGCATATTACGAATGCTATCAAAGAACGCATCCTTGAAGGTGGCGAAGGCTACGATGTCGTGCTGGTTGAAATCGGCGGTACTGTAGGTGATATCGAATCCCTGCCGTTCCTCGAAGCGATTCGTCAGATGGCGGTAGAAGTGGGTCGTGAGCACACGCTGTATATGCACCTGACTCTGGTGCCATATTTGGCTGCTGCCGGTGAAGTGAAAACTAAACCGACCCAACACTCCGTAAAAGAACTGCTTTCTATCGGTATTCAGCCAGATGTGCTGATTTGCCGTTCAGACCGCGTTGTTCCGGCAAACGAACGTGCAAAAATTGCATTGTTCTGTAACGTGCCGGAGAAAGCGGTTATTTCTCTAAAAGACGTTGATTCCATCTATAAAATTCCAGGCCTGTTGAAATCACAGGGGCTGGACGATTATATTTGTAAACGATTCAGCTTGAACGTTCCTGAAGCTAACTTGTCCGAATGGGAACAAGTTATTTATGAAGAAGCGAATCCGACAAGCGAAGTCACGATTGGTATGGTCGGCAAGTACATTGAACTGCCAGATGCCTACAAATCTGTGATTGAAGCGCTGAAACACGGTGGTTTGAAAAACCGTCTTACCGTTAACATCAAGCTGATTGACTCGCAGGATGTTGAAACTCGCGGTGCTGAAGAAGTGCTGAAGGGATTGGATGCTATCCTTATCCCAGGCGGTTTCGGTTACCGTGGTGTGGAAGGCAAAATCGCCACCGCGCGCTATGCTCGTGAGCAGAACGTTCCATATCTGGGCATTTGCTTAGGTATGCAGGTTGCGCTGATTGAGTTCGCACGGAACGTTGCAGGCATGGCTAACGCCAACTCAACTGAATTTGTGCCAGACTGTAAATACCCGGTGGTCGCCTTAATCACCGAGTGGCGTGACGAAGAAGGTAACGTTGAAGTCCGTACTGAAAAGAGCGACTTAGGCGGCACCATGCGTCTTGGTGGCCAGCAGTGTCAGTTGACCGATGGTAGTCTGGTGCGCCAGATGTACGGTGAGCCGACCATTACTGAGCGCCATCGCCATCGTTATGAAGTCAACAACATGTTGTTGAAGCAAATTGAAACAGCAGGTCTGCGCGTTGCGGGCCGTTCCGGTGATGACCAACTGGTAGAAATCATCGAAGTGCCAAATCATCCTTGGTTTGTTGCTTGCCAGTTCCACCCGGAATTTACTTCTACTCCGCGTGATGGGCACCCACTGTTCGCAGGCTTTGTGAAAGCTGCCGGTGAGTACCAGAAGCGTCAGGCGAAGTAAGCAGAAAGTTAGAACGACAACGCGCGAATGTTTCGCGCGTTGTTTGTCTGGAGTTTTAGTTTAACTTGTACTGAGGAAAATCTAATGTCCAAAATCGTTAAAGTCATCGGTCGTGAAATCATCGACTCCCGTGGTAACCCGACTGTTGAAGCTGAAGTTCATCTGGAAGGCGGTTTCGTAGGTATGGCTGCTGCACCATCAGGTGCTTCAACTGGTTCCCGCGAAGCGCTGGAACTGCGCGATGGCGACAAATCTCGCTTCCTGGGCAAAGGCGTTCTGAAAGCCGTTGCTGCAGTTAACGGCCCGATCGCTGCGGCTGTAATTGGTAAAGATGCGAAAGACCAGGCTAACATCGATAAGATCATGATCGACCTGGACGGTACCGAAAACAAATCCAACTTCGGCGCTAACGCAATCCTGGCTGTTTCTCTTGCTGCTGCTAAAGCTGCTGCTGCCTCTAAAGGCCTGCCGCTGTACGCACACATCGCTGAACTGAACGGCACCCCAGGCAAGTTCTCTATGCCTCTGCCAATGATGAACATCATCAACGGTGGCGAGCACGCAGACAACAACGTTGATATCCAAGAGTTCATGATTCAACCAGTTGGTGCTAAAACTCTGAAAGAAGCCATCCGTATGGGTTCTGAAGTGTTCCACACCCTGGCTAAAGTTCTGAAATCTAAAGGTATGGGTACTGCTGTTGGTGACGAAGGTGGCTATGCGCCAAACCTGGGTTCCAACGCTGAAGCACTGGCTGTAATCGCTGAAGCGGTTAAAGCGGCAGGCTACGAGCTGGGTAAAGACGTTACTCTGGCTATGGACTGTGCTGCTTCTGAATTCTACAAAGACGGTAAATACGTTCTGGCTGGCGAAGGCAACAAAGCTTTCACCTCTGAAGAATTCACCCACTTCCTGGAAGACCTGACCAAACAGTACCCAATCGTTTCTATCGAAGACGGTCTGGACGAGTCTGATTGGGATGGTTTCGCATACCAGACTAAAGTTATGGGCGACAAACTTCAGCTGGTTGGTGACGACCTGTTCGTTACTAACACCAAAATCCTGAAAAGAGGTATCGACAACGGTATCGCTAACTCCATTCTGATCAAATTCAACCAGATCGGTTCTCTGACCGAAACTCTGGCTGCGATCAAAATGGCGAAAGATGCTGGCTACACTGCAGTTATCTCTCACCGTTCAGGCGAAACTGAAGACGCTACCATCGCTGACCTGGCTGTTGGTACTGCTGCAGGCCAGATCAAAACTGGTTCTATGAGCCGTTCTGACCGTGTTGCTAAGTACAACCAGCTGATTCGTATCGAAGAAGCTTTGGCTGCTGCGGGCACACCAGCTCCGTTCAACGGTCTGAAAGAAGTTAAAGGTCAGTAATTCGTTACTGCTTTAAATTCTGATTAAAAAACCCGCTTCGGCGGGTTTTTTTGTGGTGTGCCGGGCATGCTCAGCAGCTCGGGGGTGAAAGTCCCCTGTCCAGCCTGATGGTGGTGAAGGACTAGTGAAGCGCAAGGGCGTCGCCGCGAGGCGGGGTCTGAAGGAAGCGTGGAGCAAAACCATGACCTGACGAACAGAAATCCAATATGAGGCCTACCCGGCAGGCGGAGCAAGCCGTTGATTGCGAAGGCCATAACCATCAAGAGCCGGGGTGGTAGATTGGGCAGGTGTGTGGTGAAAGCGGCTGAGCTTACCCCGGGAGGCCTGTCCGGCGTTCTGTATTCAGAACTGAGCGCATCGTAAGGTGCGCTGACCGGCGGACAGGAGTCAGCAGAGGGCATAGTAGGACGCAATGTCTGAAGGCCCGAACGGTAATGAGTGATGAGTATCAGCGGAGGTTCTGAACGGTCATGCAGCAGAAAACGCATCGCGGCCCTGAAATCCGAAGACGGGGTGAAGCCCCGGACGCCGGTTCTCAGGGGGCTGAAACCGTGCAGGCACCGACGACCAGAGAAAGTCCGTCGTCAACAGTATGGCTGATGGAAGCCATCTGCGAACCAGTCAATCTCAGGCAAGCCCTGAAAAGAGTGAAGGCCAATAAAGGTGCGGCGGGAGCCGACGGCATGAGCGTAAGCGAACTGCCGGAGTACCTGAAATACCACTGGCCCGAACTGAAAGCGCAACTGCTGTCCGGCAGCTATCGCCCATCCCCTGTAAGAAGAGTGACCATCCCGAAACCCGGTGGCGGCGAACGCCAGCTGGGTATCCCGACGGTGGTGGATCGCTTTATCCAGCAGGCGATGATGCAGGTGTTGCAGGCGCAATGGGATGCGTCGTTCAGCGACAGTAGCTACGGGTTTCGCCCCGGACGCTCGGCCCATCAGGCAGTGAACCAGGCTCAGGAATATATCGGGTCCGGGTATCACTGGGTGGTCGATCTCGATCTGGAGAAGTTCTTCGATCGGGTGAACCACGACGTGCTGATGGTCCGGATAGCGAAACGGGTGTCGGATAAACGGGTACTGTCACTTATCCGCAGGTTCCTGAACGCAGGCGTGATGGAAGCAGGGCTGGTAAGGCCGGTGACAGAAGGGACGCCGCAGGGCGGCCCGCTGTCGCCGCTGTTATCAAATTTGCTGCTGGACGACTTCGATAAGGAACTGGAGAAACGTGGCCTGAAGTTCGCCCGTTACGCAGACGACTGTAATGTTTATGTGAAAAGCGAACGTGCAGGCAATCGTGTGATGGCGGGACTGACGTACTGGCTGAGCCGGAAACTGAAGCTGAAGGTCAACGTGAAGAAGAGTGCGGTAGCGCATCCGGAGTCGCGTAAGTTCCTGGGTTACAGCTTCAGAAGAGGGAGAAAGGCGTGGTGCGTGGTGTCACCGGAATCGGTGAAGCGGTTCAAAATGCGGATAAGAGAACTGACGGGGCGTAACACGGGCAGAAGTCTGGAGCAGCTTATCGAGTCGTTAAAGCGATATATGATGGGCTGGGAAAGCTACTACAGGCTGAACGAGTGGCCATCGCTGATAAGAGAGCTGAACGGGTGGATAAGGCGCAGGCTGCGAAGCGTTCTCTGGAAACAGTGGAAAACGAGCGGCAAGCGCTTCAAAGAGCTGCATGGTCGGGGTGTGAGAAAAGACCTTGCAGCGCAAACGGTAGGGAGTTGCCATAAACAGTGGCGGATAAGCTGTAGCCCGGCGCTGAACATAGCCCTCCCCAATAATCTGTTCGTCAGACTGGGCCTGCCGGAGCTTTAGGCGGGTGACGATAAACATAACCGAACCGCCGTATACGGACCCGTATGTACGGTGGTGTGGGAGGAGGCTGGTCGTGAGATCAGCCCCTATCCCGATCCCTTTATTCGCCAAACCAGAGTCACCCTCGCATAAACCGGGAATGCAGTTTGCGGTTGCCTGTGCTCTCGACCAGGATTAGTGAGTTATTTCACTCACAGGTCAGGAGACCGCCATGAAAGCTGCAGTTGTTAACAAAGACCACTCTGTCGGCATCATAGATAAGCCCGTTCGCCCACTTGAGTACGGCGAGGCATTACTGACGATGGAGTGTTGCGGTGTTTGTCACACCGATTTGCATGTGAAAAACGGAGACTTTGGTGATGTAACTGGCATTACGCTGGGTCACGAAGGTATCGGAGTAGTGAAATCTATCGGCCCAGGTGTCACTTCGCTGAAAGTGGGGGATCGTGCAAGTGTCGCCTGGTTCTTCCGTGGATGCGGAAATTGCGAATATTGTAATACCGGTAACGAAACGCTGTGTCGTAGCGTAACGAACGCAGGGTATACCGCAGATGGCGGTATGGCCGAAGAGTGCATCGTTGTTGCTGACTACGCGGTAAAAGTCCCCGACGGCCTCGAGTCTGCCGCAGCCAGCAGCGTGACTTGTGCGGGCGTGACAACTTACAAAGCGGTGAAAGTTTCGCATATCCAACCAGGGCAGTGGATTGCGATTTACGGCTTAGGTGGTCTTGGTAACCTCGCACTGCAATACGCAAAGAATGTGTTTAATGCCAAAGTTATCGCTATCGACGTGAATGATGCACAACTGGATTTCGCGAAAGAGTGCGGAGCAGATTTAGTCATTAACTCGCGCAATGAAGATGCGGCAAAAGTTATCCAGGAAAAAGTAGGTGGCGCACATGCGGCTGTAGTCACTGCTGTTGCAAAAGCGGCATTTAACTCCGCAGTCGATGCCGTTCGTGCTGGCGCGCGTATTGTTGCCGTTGGCCTGCCTTCTGAGTCTATGAGCCTGAACATTCCTCGCCTGGTGCTCGATGGCATCGAAGTTGTTGGTTCGTTAGTCGGCACTCGCATGGACCTGACTGAAGCCTTCCAGTTTGCTGCCGAAGGCAAAGTGGTGCCTAAAGTCACCATGCGCCCACTTGAAGATATCAATGCGATCTTCAAGGAAATGGAAGAGGGTAAAATCAAAGGCCGCATGGTGATTGATTTTAAAACGAAGAAGTAAGCGTTGCTGGGCAAATTAAATATGGCCGGGTTTCCCCGGCCATTTGATTTTATAGCGACTGAATCACGCGTTTAAGCAGCCGAATTCTCGGCTCGATGCTGTCTATCTCCAGATATTCTGACGCACTGTGGAAACCAGCGCCGATCGGGCCAAACCCATCAAGCGACGGGACACCTAATGCGGCGGTGTGATTAGCATCGGAACCACCACCCACAGATTTCCAGCGTACGTCGATACCTTCGGCCACACCGGCCTGTTCGACAATTTGCATTAACTTTTCAGTATCTGCTGTTGGTGACATGGCTGGTTTATGTGCTTGCTGTTTAACAGCGGTTTTCACATCGCGCTCGAATTCCCGCTGGCTATAAGCCTGGATTGCAGCATGGACTCGCGCATATTCATCGTTGTCCTGGAAGCGGACATCGACAATCATCTCCGCGTGTTCCGGGACGATATTCGCCACGACACCGCCAGAAATTACACCGACGTTGATAGTGGTGCCTTTTGACATATCTGCCAGATCACTAATTTCCAGAACGGCACGCGCCATCGCTTTTATCGCCGAACGACCTGATTCCGGGTCATTTCCAGCATGAGCCGCAACGCCCTTAAACGCCAGTTTGTATCCGGCAATGCCTTTGCGTGCTTTAACTAAAGAACCATCAGCCCTTGCGGCTTCGCACACCAACACGCAGCGGCTGCGTTTTGCCAGTTCGCCAATCCAGTGATGAGAATGCACTGAACCGGTTTCTTCATCCGGGTTCATGGCCACGCCAATTGATAGGCGCTCAAGGGTTGCTTTGTCCATCTCGCGCAGTGCCCAGAGAATATTCAGCAGCCCGCTTTTCATATCGGATACGCCAGGGCCGTATGCACGGTTTCCTTCAATGCGGAAAGGGCGCTCAGCCACAGTTCCGACTGGGAACACGGTATCCATATGCCCGACGAGCAGCACGTCATACCGATCAGCATTGGGTTTGTTGGTTGCGAATAACCCTGGCCCAACGTTTTCACCGAGTGAGATTCTGTCGCATTGCCAGTTTTCGTCCTGATACCAGTGCTGAATAATTCTGCTGGCTTCCTCTACGCCATCAATAGTTGCTGTTCCACAGTCGATGTTGACTACTTTTTTTAGTTCTTGAAGATACTGTTTTAAATCCATGGGGGTACTCCAGAATCATAGTTAACGTGGCGCCAGGCATCCTGCAGCTGTGAGCCCATCAGAAAAATGGCTGGAGCGATGCTAAAAGTGTCTGGTGAATGGGAACATGACGATGATCAAGCCGTGTGGCATAGAGGCAAAGCAAGGGGGATTGTTGTGATGATAACCATGTTTTATATGCGTTATGAGGCGTTTTTCAGGGATGATTCTGGAACATATGCCGCCGCAGCCGCGTTACGCATGATCTCAGCCGTCACTTCTGCGATAATTACTCTTTACACCTATTATCTGAGAAGACTATGCAGTATCCGATTAACGAGATGTTCCAGACCCTGCAAGGGGAGGGCTATTTTACTGGTGTGCCCGCCATTTTTATTCGCCTACAAGGCTGCCCAGTGGGCTGCGCGTGGTGCGATACCAAACACACCTGGGATAAACTCGCGGATCGTGAAGTCTCTTTGTTCAGCATTCTGGCTAAAACCAAAGAAAGCGATAAATGGGGCAATGCCAGTGCCGAAGATCTGCTGGCGATTTTCCAACGCCAGGACTATACCGCCCGCCATGTAGTGATTACCGGTGGCGAACCTTGTATTCACGATCTCACGCCACTGACCTCGCTCTTTGAGCACCACGGCTATAGCTGCCAGATTGAAACCAGCGGCACGCACGAAGTGCGCTGCACCGCGGGAACCTGGGTTACCGTTTCGCCTAAAGTGAATATGCGCGGGGGTTATGATGTGTTATCTCAGGCGTTAGAACGTGCCGATGAGATTAAACATCCGGTAGGGCGTATGCGTGATATTGAAGCGCTGGATGAACTGTTAGCGACGCTGATAGATGATAAAAAGCGCATTATCGCACTACAGCCAATCAGCCAGAAAGAAGATGCGACGCGCCTGTGTATTGAAACGTGCATTGCCCGCAACTGGCGGCTTTCGATGCAGACACATAAGTATTTGAATATCGCTTAATGAAAAACGCCAGATGAAGCCTGCCGCATCCGGCGTAAATTAAAACCAACTACGCGTTTGACCAGCTTTGAATGGCGTCGACTTTGCTTAGGTCGCCATGGAAGACCTCGTAGGATTTTTTAAGTATCACATCGGTGTGCTTCGTCAAATCCCGGAAGATCCCTTCATTCATGGCGGCATACAGCGCGGCATTTCTTTCAACAGGCGTAAAGGTATCTTTTACCCGTACCATTTTTTCCACGGCTACCTCGTAAGAAGGGTAAACCCCTAGGCCGACTGCGGTATTTATTACCGCTCCCAGGCTTGCGCAGCCATTAATCACATTGCGTTTTGCGGGCAGGTTAAACACGTCAGCAAAGATCTGCATAAAAAGGTCACTGTTTGAGCCACCACCTGTAATGATGATGTGCCTGGCTGAGTTCCCCATTTCCTGGCACATGTTGTCGTAATTATTTTTCAGCGTTAGCGCCACACTTTCCAAAATGGATCGATAAATCCAGGCATAATCCATATTGGCGTTAAACCCGATCATCGCGCCTCTTTTGTACGGTTCCCACGGGTTGGTTAGCCAATCCAGTACCGTCATTAAGCCATCGCAGCCAGGTGAAACTTTTGATGCCTTTTGGTTTAATAAATCTTCCGGCGAAAGGCCCTGGGATTTTGCATCCTGAATTAAGGAGTCGCCCAACATGTCTCTCAACCAACTGACGGTCCACATGCCTTTGCGAATGCCGTAGCCTTCATATAGCAACGTCTCAGGGATGGAGGACATAATCGGCCAGTACCAGGTGGGATCTTTAGGTAACTGTTTGCCATTCATCATCAGGGCGATATAGGTGCCCAACGAAATCACGGCGGTTTCATCATCTAACAAGCCTGCGCCGAGTGCTTCTACCGCTTTATCGCTGGTGCTACACACCACCGGTAAACCTTCCGGAAAGCCTGTTGCCCGTGCCGCATCGCTGGTGATATGGCCTAATACTGTTCCTGGCATCTGAACATCAAACAGCATGTGGCGCGGGAGATTAAATTTCTTTATCACTTCAGCATCGTCACTCCACGCCCAGGTTTTGTAATCCACCGGCCATTGACCAAAATAGTTGGCGACATTGTCTTTGCGCTCGCCGGTTAACCGGTGTGACAAATAACCTGAGAATGAAGTGACGTACGCAACCTCGGGATTAGTATGCTCATAAGGCCTGGTGACTCGCGCATCCTGCCAGCTAATCAGCGGAGCCGCAGGTGTACCATCGGCTTTTAATAAGGCGCGGCAACAACGAATAGAACCCAGCCCAATCCCGACAATTTCCGCTTCGTTGCCTGCAAACTGGTTCATGAGATCTTTTCCAGCGAAGCATAAAGAGGTCCATAAATCGTCGTCAGGATGTTCTACCGTGTTGGCGTCTGGGGTGTGCATGGGTTGCAGTAGGCCTTTTCCTTCGCAAACCACATTTCCTGCCAAATCATACATCACGACTTTAGTGCTCTGGCTCCCACCATCAATTCCAATGATATATTTCTTAGACATTTCCCTTCTCCTGTAATGATTCCGCTATCACTGGCCTGATGTCTCCGTGGCGAGTGATGCCGAGTTTTTTGATTCGGTGTCGGTTGCGCGTATTTTTCGCGACAGTAAAAAGGTAAAAACCATCACGATGCAAAGTGCGGTAAGCCCCATCAGCCACATGTTTCGGTAAGCCTCGGCGGCGGGTAACGTGTCCTGCCAGTGGCCGACAACGGGGTAGACGAAGACATCTGGCAGAAAGCCAATGACGGAACAAATTCCTACGGTGGTTCCCATGATGAACGTCGGGGTACGTGCTTCACCAGGGCAGGCGAAATACAGCCCGCGTGAGGCGTAGCATGTAAAAGCAAGCAGCAGGATCAGGCCAATACCTACCGCGACTGACTGCGGATTTTGGTTGGTCATCAGCAGAGCGAGCAGCGTAATAGCGCCGACTAGGGCAAGAAACTGAACGACGCGTGTCGGGGATTTAAAACGGCTGAAGGTGGTGATAAGCCCACCTAATGGGCCGCACATGGCGCGGAAAATTTTATTGATGACGATCCCCATATAACTGGCAGCCACCAAAGACATGCCATAAATTTCAGTAAGATAGTTGGTGGAGTAGCTGAGAATGGCGTAGATGGTATAAACGCCAAAAATAATCATGCTGCAATACCAGGTCGTGGGGATTTTCAGCACTGAAATGATATCGCTAAGTTGAAAGGCGGGTTTCGAGGCTTCTTTTTCCTGCGCTTCGCGGGCAGTAAAACCATCGCTAACAAAGAACCAGCACAGAATGCCCAGCACGAGGTAAACGCCGCTGTAGATAAGGATCACTGCTTTGAGGCTGTCGGCGTTATCCGGGGCAAATCGGGAAAAAATCCACATGGTAAACACCGCTAGTGCCATAACGCCCACACCACGCAGCCCTTCCATCCAGCCCATGATTTTGCCTTGTTCGCTGTGGTCACCCAGCAGTGATGCGGCTTTAATCGATACTGACCACAGCATCAAAATCGTGGTAATAGCAAAGGCAACCTGAATAACGAGCATCACCCATAACGGTGGATAAAAAGCCATGAGGCAGCCTAATAAGCCGGTGGTGATCATTGCTGTCGTCATCATAATACGATGTGAAAACTTGTCGGCAATAATACCACTGGGTGCGTAAAGAATAATGGCGGTTATTCCAAAAGTGCTCATGATTAACCCAATCTCGACGTTAGAAAACCCCATGAATTTCGCCATCGGAATTTGATAAATATAACGTAGATAGGCCAGGTCAAAACTCACACCACCACTAATACTTATTATTGCCAGGGTTACCCAGCGGCGAAAATTGGATTGTTGCATAGCGTTATCTCGTCGTTGTTCATTTTGATAGGCAAAAAAAGAAAAGCAACCCACCCTTGCGGATAGATTACTTTTCTCATCGTCTCTAGTAATTGCCAGAATAAGTAACATAACATTCTGTTGGTTATTGTGATAATTATCACGATTTAAAATCAATGGTCGAATATCAAAGGTTAAAATAGGTGAAATAAAAGAATGTGATTTTAATCACGAAATGAGGGTGCGCGCTGTGATACTTATTTTACCCAGTTACTAGAGATGATGAGAAAAGTAGCTTCCCTTACGGGGGGAGTTTACTTTTCTCATTTTTTTTGTCCTGAATAAACTGGAGCCGAACATGTCATTAAGCGCACTGAATGAATTTTCACTGGATTTTTTCTCCCTGAAAGGGAAAACCGCCATTGTCACTGGGGGGAATAGCGGTCTGGGGCAGGCATTTGCCGTTGCCCTGGCAAAAGGTGGTGCAAATCTGTTTATCCCAAGTTTCATCACAGATAAGGGTGAAACGCGTGAACTGATTGAAAAACAAGGTGTTAGCGTAGAGTTCATGCAGGTGGATATCACTGAAAAAGGCGCGCCAGCCCGCGTAATCGCAGCTTGCAAAGAGCGTTTTGGTGGAGTAGACATTCTGGTGAATAACGCTGGGATCTGTAAGCTCAACAAGGTACTGGATTTTGGACGTGAAGACTGGGACCCGATGATCGACATCAACCTGACGGCGGCATTTGAACTCAGTTTTGAAGCGGCAAAATTAATGATCCCGCAAAAAAGTGGCAAGATAATTAATATCTGTTCCCTGTTCTCTTATTTGGGCGGGCAATGGTCACCTGCTTATTCTGCAACCAAACATGCGCTTGCCGGGTTTACTAAAGCGTATTGTGATGAGTTGGGCCAATATAATATTCAGGTTAACGGCATAGCCCCTGGGTATTATGCGACAGAAATTACCACTGAAACACGTAAAAACCCTGAAACCAATAAACGCGTACTTGACCATATTCCGGCAAACCGTTGGGGTGAAACGCAGGATTTAATGGGGGCAATGGTATTTTTAGCCAGTCGTGCCTCAAATTATGTTAACGGGCATTTATTGGTTGTCGATGGTGGTTATCTGGTTAGATAATTTAATAATGCAGGTGGTTTCTTTAAACTTTTTATACCCGTTATACTTCAAGTTACAGGGGTGTTGGCTGCATTCACAAATTCCAGTCACTTACTAAAGTAAGCTCCTGGGAATTTGCTCTCTTGCCGCCTACCTGTAACTCGAATTATTTAGGGTATAGATAATAATGATTCCCTTAATATATTCAGGAAGGACGAACTATGTCGTTAACACGAGCAGCGATTGTTGAGCATTTGCAGGAAATTGTTGGCCCACAGCAAGTGATCACCGACGAAAAAGTATTACAGAAAAACAGTATCGATCGCTTCAGAAAATATGCGGATATTCATGGAGTATTCACGCTGCCACTTCCGGCAGCCGTGGTGAAGTTAAGCAGCAGCGAGCAGGTTTCGCAGGTTCTTGCTTTCCTGAATAAGCACCGTATTAACTGCGTGCCGCGTACTGGTGCATCGGCAACAGAGGGCGGGCTGGAAACGGTTGTTAAAGATTCTGTGGTGCTGGATGGCTCAGGTCTGAATAACATTATCAGCCTTGATATCGAAAACATGCAGGCTACCGCGCAATGCGGTGTTCCGCTTGAAGTGCTGGAAAACGCGCTGCGGGCCAAAGGCTACACCACGGGTCATTCCCCGCAGTCAAAACCACTGGCGCAAATGGGCGGGCTGGTGGCGACTCGCAGCATCGGGCAATTCTCTACGCTGTACGGTGCGATTGAAGATATGGTGGTTGGCCTTGAGGCTGTGATGCCAGACGGCACCATTACGCGCATTAAAAATGTACCGCGCCGCGCCGCTGGGCCGGATATCCGCCACATCATTATCGGTAACGAAGGCGCACTTTGTTATATCACCGAAGTCACAGTGAAAATCTTCAAATACATGCCAGAGAATAACCTGTTCTACGGCTACATCCTCGACAACATGAAGACCGGTTTTAACATCCTGCGTGAAGTGATGGTTGAAGGATACCGTCCGTCTATCGCACGCCTGTACGACGCCGAAGATGGCACTCAACACTTCACTCATTTTGCTGATGGCAAATGTGTGCTGATCTTCATGGCCGAAGGCACCAAACGCCTTGCCGAGGCAACAGGCGCAGGCATCGAAGAGGTGGTGGCGCGTTACCCTGAATGCCAGCGCGTAGACAGCAAACTGATCGAAAACTGGTTCAATCACCTGAACTGGGGGCCGGAGAAAGTGGCGGCTGAGCGCCTACAGATCCTCAAAACCGGCAATATGGGCTTCACCACTGAAGTTTCCGGAAGCTGGAGCTGTATTAACGAGATTTATCATCGTGTTATCGAACGCATTCGCACTGAATTCCCTCATGCGGACGACATCACCATGCTCGGCGGTCATTCGTCACACAGCTACATCAACGGCACCAACATGTACTTTGTTTACGACTACAACGTGGTGGACTGCAAACCAGAAGAGGAAATCAACAAGTACCATAATCCCCTCAACAAAATCATTGTTGAAGAGACGATCAAACAGGGTGGATCGATGGTGCACCACCACGGTATTGGGAAGCACCGTACGCACTGGACCAAACTGGAACATGGCAGCGCCTATGCCCTGCTAAAAGGGTTGAAAGATCAGTTTGATCCTCATGGCATTATGAATACCGGCACTATCTATCCGATTGAAAAATAGGATGTAGTGTGGCCCCGCCTGGGGCCGCACTTTGTTTTGCTGGTAGACATAAGGAATCCGCTCATGCCTGCACCCACTATTCGTATGGATGATCTGCCGCTTAATCGTTTCCACTGCCGTATTGCCGCGCTGACTTTTGGCGCACACCTTACTGATGGTTATGTGTTGGGCATAATCGGTTTTGCTTTGATCTCCCTGAAAACACAACTATCGCTGACTACGCTGCAGGAAGGGTTGATGGGCAGCGCGGCGCTGTTCGGTTTGTTCCTTGGTAGCTTAGTGTTGGGATGGCTTTCGGATTATGTCGGGCGACAAAAAATCTTCAATTTCAGCTTTATACTGATAACGCTCGCCTCCTTCTTACAGTTTTTTGCGCAGACAGCGGAACAACTTTTCCTGCTGCGAATGCTGATTGGTATTGGTCTGGGGGGCGACTATTCCGTCGGGCATACCATGTTGGCAGAATTCGCACCACGTCGTCATCGAGGAGTGCTGCTGGGCGCGTTCAGTGTTGTATGGACGGTGGGTTACGTTATGGCGAATTTTATTGGCCACTATTTTGCGGACAGCAGCCCGGATATCTGGCGTTGGTTGCTGGCTTCCTCCGCACTGCCCGCCGGAATTATCACGCTATTGCGCTGGGGGACGCCGGAATCACCCCGTTGGTTAATGCGCCAGGGGCGCTTCAGAGAAGCCCACATTGTGGTACGCCGTCATTTTGGCCCGAATGTGTTGTTGGGCGATGAAATGGCGGTATCGACTTCACGCCATATCAGTACCCTTTTTTCCTCCCGCTACTGGCGGCGAACGGCGTTCAACAGCCTGTTTTTTGTCTGCTTAGTGATCCCCTATTTTGTTATCTACACTTGGTTGCCGACGATTATGCAAACCGTGGGGCTGGAACATTCCCTGCGTGCCAACCTGTTGCTGAATTCACTGCTGGTTGTCGGCGCGGTGTTGGGGCTGGTTCTGACGCAATATTGTTCACGGCGCAGCCTGCTTATTGGCGGTTTCTCTCTCCTTGCTTCGTGCCTGATAGCCCTGGCGTTTACGCCAATTAGCAATACTCTGTGTATCTTTGCGCTGTTCATTATTTTTACTACTGCGATTTCTGCCATCAGTAACCTTGTCGGCGTACTACCCGCAGAAAGTTTCCCTACGGATATTCGCTCGCTGGGGGTGGGGTTTGCTACCTCAATGAGCCGCCTGGGGTCCGCTATCAGCACAGGTTTGTTGCCATTAACGCTGGCAGCCTGGGGGCTGCAATACACGATGCTACTGCTGGCGGGAGTTTTGCTACTCGGGCTGGTGGTTTCCCTTCTTTGGGCGCCGGAAACAAAGGATCTGACACTTGTCGCCGCTTCCGGAAATAAAGAACAGTCATCAGGAGTGATAAATGAACATTCTGCTGGCATTTAAAGCGGAGCCTGAACTCACCATGCTGCCGGAGCAGGCATGGAACGATGCGCAACACGGGTCGCTGGATCTCTCTTACGCACGATATCAGGGCGGGGCGGATGAACAGGCTGCGGCAGAAATTGTGCTGCGCCAGCAAGCAACACTGAACCTGACCGCGTTGACAGTGGGTGACACACACGCTGAACCGTTTATGCGGTACTTAAACGCATTGGGATTTGCCAGGCTTGTCCGAATTGTTCCACCAAAAGAGGCCGAACTACGTTTTTCCCCGCAATACATCGCAGAATTGCTTGCACGCTGGGTTGAACAACATCCGCAATCATTGATCCTCATTGGCAGCCAAAGCAGTGAAGGTAACAATTCACAAACTGGATTTTGGCTCGCAGAGCAGCTTGGCTGGCCCGTGTTGGCAGGTGTAGTGGACTTTTCGCTCGATGTCGAAAGCGAACAGGTGGAGGCGGTGCTGATTCAAAACGATGAACGGCTACAGTGCCGTGTTCAGCTTCCGGCGGTGCTGATTGTGATGAACGACGGGCGCTACAGTTTGCGGGTGCCTGGCATCCGGCAGAAGCTGGCAGCAAGCAAAGCGGAAATCATTTGCGCCCCAACGGAGCAGGCCAACACCCAACCTGACGTGAAGCTAAAGCGGGAACAACATCGGCGTGTTGCGCAGAAAATAGAGGGAAGCTGTGCACAAGAAAAAGCACAGAAACTTTACGATAAATACCTGCGTGGGTAGCTATCACGATGAAGATTGCCCTGGTTGTGACTGAACAGAACCCACGCCAGCTTGCGGAAATGACCACGTTTGTTGATCTTTCGGAGCTTGAGAGCGAAGCATGTGAGATATGGCGAGCGTCAGGTATCACAGAAAACATTCTGACGGCACTGGAAACCCGTTATCGGGAAGCGCCACAAGATATGCTGTTATTTGCTTCCGGTATTCAGGGAAACGAACTTGCCACACGTCTGGCTGCACGGTTAAAGGGCGAAGCCTATTGCGGTGTGATTAAGGGGGAATTTGGTTCGCCGCAACCGCAGTTTACTCGGCCAGTTTACGGGAATGCACTGGTGGGGACGTTTAGTGCCAGGGGGAAGCCGTGGTGCGTCTCGGTTGCTCGCTCTTCGCGTTCTGATGTTTCATTCGTCACCTTCCCGCAAGTTGTTCTACCTGTCAGTGCGCAGCCGCCAGCCTGGTTGGTTGCTGTGAAACGGCTTGAAGAAATCCCCCGTCCGGCTCTTAATCAGGCTCGCTTCGTGGTCGTTGCGGGGCAGGGCGTGGCTTCTTTACAGAATATGGAAAGAGTCAAAGAGCTGGCCCGGCAAATTGGTGCCGAAACGGGAGCCAGCCGCCAGGTTGTGATGAATGCCTGGTGCGAAATGGAGAGTCTAATCGGCATGTCTGGCGCGCTGATTGCGCCGGAAGTTTGCATTGTTGCCGGGGTTTCAGGCGCTTCGGCATTTAACGTGGGCATTCGCGACAGCCACCTGGTGATCGCCATTAATAACGATCCTGATGCCGCCATATTTAATACCGCAGATGTGATCGTGGTGGATGAAATGATGCCAGTGCTGGAAGCACTGGCAGAGTGTTTTCGTTAATGCCACTACGTGGCTGCGGGCTACAACAGTGTTTTCGCCAACGCCCACACACCACGGTTGGTGGTGGAAAGTGCCAGCACGCCCGCATTTAACGCGGAGTTTGCATCTTCTTCATCACACACCAGCCCACCGGCAATAATCGGCAGATTAATTTTCTCGGCCACCCAGCCCAGCACTTTTGGCATACAACCCGGCAGGATTTCAATACAGTCCGGGTTAGATTGCGCCACTTGCTTATCAATATTGTGATAGGAAATGGAATCCACCAGGAACAGGCGATGGATGGCAAAGAAGCCCTGTACACGGGCGGCTTTCACCATTGATGCCTTGGTACTGATAATGCCATCGGCTTGCGTCACCAGTTTAAGGAAGTTAATCACGATCTCTTTGTTGGATGTCCCTTCCAGCAAATCGACATGAATAAACGCGTATTTATTCGCTTTCTTAATCTGCTGAATAATGCCGGTGATGGTGCAGATATTGCCGTACAGCACTGAAATAAACAGGCAGTCAGATTGCAGGGCGAGTTGGAGACTTTCAGTGTCTTTAACAGCAGCAATCACCGGGTTTTGTTTCAATAAATGAAGTAAGGGCACAGCATGTTCTCCACAATCAATCAACCAAAACGAAATTGAATACCACGTCCAGCACTGGGGTAGCGCCAGCTCTCCAGAGTTTGCTCATCAGCCAATAAACGGCAGGTTCCACACTCAAGGCAACCGTGCGATTCCACCCGTAATCGACCATTATCATCAGTCTTATATAACCCCGCAGGACAGCATT
This sequence comes from Buttiauxella sp. AC038, assembly GCF_979253565.1. NCBI lineage: Bacteria > Pseudomonadati > Pseudomonadota > Gammaproteobacteria > Enterobacterales > Enterobacteriaceae > Buttiauxella > Buttiauxella sp. AC038. The sequence continues at coordinate 999,069 of NZ_CEEDCQ010000001.1, forward strand.
TCACCAGCAGATCCTGCATGGCTGGTGGAACCAGCGATGCCGGGATAATGTGCGCTTCACTCTCCGGTTTCATAGACTTTTTATCCCTCGCAGCAGATCTTTCATAATTGGGATCACCCCCTGACGGCGTGAATGTTTCCACAACCGTTTTGCCAGATGCTCAGGGCAGATAGCGCCCGTTTCATAGTGTTCACGTTGCACTTCGGCGAAAAGTTGCGGATAAGCTGAAAAAAGTGCAGGCGTTTGCAGCATTAATTCGGGTAAATGTTGATAACGAGTGAGCACGGCCCACAGCGCACTGGTGTGCAAATATTGATGATAAACATCGCGCAGAGCTTTGCCGGAAGGTCGGGACGCCAGTGCTTGCGTGGCGGCTTTTGCCGAAAGCATGGCTAAATCCATACCGCGAATCGTTAGTGCGGTATTGACGCAAAAACGGGCGCTATCACCCACTACCAGCCAGCCATTTCCGGCTAAATTTTTTGGAACGCTACGCAGCCCACCCTCTGGTACCAGGTGGGCTGCGTATTCCAGTAATTCGGTTTGTTTCAGGAGTGGGCGCACTAATGGATGCTGTTTGAGATTTTCCAGTAACGTTGGTGCAGCAATATTGCCTACTTTTATGGCTGAAAGTGGGCAGACAACACCCAGTGAAAGCGTGTTTTTATTGGTATACAGAAAGCCGCCTGAAGGAAGTGCCCCATGTAGCTCACCGCTAAATAGCCAGGCAACACCTTCGTTATTCTCAAGTGAGAAACGGTTTTCCAGCACATCTTGTGGCAAAGACAGCACTTCTTTCATGCCGATGGCGATTTCATGCGCCGCGGGTTTGCGGAGTAAACTGTGGCGTTCTGCCAGCACAGTATTTGCACCCTCTGCCAGCACAACAGTGGTGGCAGATAGCTTTTCGCCATCGACCATCACACCTTTCACTGCGTCGCCTTCCATCAGCAATTGTTCGACCTGGACACCGGTCAGGCATTCAGCCCCTGCGAGTTCGGCTTGCTGCATAAGCCAGGGATCAAAGCGGGTGCGTAACACAGAGTAGGAAGTGGTGGCCGGTGAAAAGGCTGGGTGGCGATAATCAAACGTGGTGGCGCTTTGCCCACCCAGCAGCGAGATTTTTTCCTGGGTGATTTGGCGCTCAAGCGGAGCGTGCAAGGCAAAATTCGGGAGAATGCTTTCCAGCGCGTAACTATAAATACGGCCGCCGGACATATTCTTTGCGCCGGGTTGCGGGGCCCGTTCAAGTAATAAAACAGATAACCCTTCCCGCGCGCATAACAAGGCGCAGGTGGAGCCTGCAATCCCTGCTCCGATAACGATGACATCAAAATCTGGCGTGTTCATCCTGAACCTCTGCTGTTAACGACAGTGCAGAATAACAGTGAAGGAAAAGGATAACGGTGACGATATTCACGTAGGGCGGATAAGCCTGCGCCATCCGCCAAATAGTGTCGGGCTAATTAGCCCTTATACACACAACCGGCGGTACAGGTTTCTTTTACCATCACTGAACTGAGCAGTGGGACAATCGGCTTCATCTCATCCCAAATCCATTTTGCCAGCACTTCGCTGGTTGGGTTCTCAAGCCCAGGAATATCATTCAGATAATAATGATCCAGCCTGTCATAAGTCGGTTTAAATGCCGCCTTCAGCTCAGAAAAATCCATGATCCAGCCGGTATAAGGATCAACCTCGCCAGTGATTTCCAGACGCACCATAAAGGAGTGGCCATGCAGGCGACCGCACTTGTGGCCTTCTGGCACATGCGGCAGGTGGTGAGCGGCTTCGAAGGTAAAATCTTTAAACAGAGTGGTGGTCATTATTACTATCTCAATAGGACGAAAAACCGCCGCATAGTACCGGAATCCACTATTTTAAGCATTAACTAAAACTATCATCATTGGTTAAAGGTTCTATTTAGTCATGTTTACTAATTTAAATTGATATAAATCAAAGGATTAATTAACCACTTTTAACGTTATGGATTACCCGTAAAAGCGGTTAGTCATTTTGGTTATTTGATATTTCTATCCCTTCTTTAATTGTTATTATCCTGATGGTTAACCTTACACCATGAATGCTTTTTACCGTTGAATGATGAAAACGGACCTTTTGCTACTGGAACCCAATCAAGCATGACAACTCAGGCCCCACCGACCGCTTTGCTGCCGCTTACCCCGGAGCAACTGGCACGCCTTCAGGCGGCGACAACCGATTTCTCGCAGACGCAACTGGCCTGGTTATCCGGCTATTTCTGGGGGATGATTAATCAACAACCGGGTGCTGTTACCACGGCTCAGCCACCGGCAGCAGACGTTCCGGTTATTACCCTGATTTCTGCATCGCAAACCGGTAATGCGCGTCGCGTGAGCGAACAACTACGTGACGATTTACTGGCAGCAAAACTGAACGTTAACCTGGTTAACGCGGGCGACTATAAATTTAAACAAATTGCCCAGGAAAAACTGCTGGTTGTCGTGACTTCAACGCAAGGTGAGGGCGAACCGCCTGAAGAAGCGGTGGCGTTGCACAAATTCCTGTTTTCGAAAAAAGCACCAAAACTGCCTGGCACTGCATTTGCCGTATTCAGCCTGGGCGACACGTCCTACGAATTCTTCTGCCAGTCAGGTAAAGACTTTGATAACAAACTGGCGGAACTCGGTGGTGAGCGCCTGTTGGACCGCGTGGATTGTGACGTAGAGTTCCAGCCAGCAGCCAGTGAGTGGCGTGCAAAAATTGTCGACGTCCTGAAATCTCGTGTGCCGGCAGAAACGCCAGCCCAAGCAGCGGTCACCGCAACGGGCGTGGTCAACGAGGTTTTCTCAAGCCCGTACACCAAAGAAGCGCCGCTGACCGCAACGCTTGCGGTTAACCAGAAAATCACCGGTCGTGACTCTGAAAAAGATGTGCGCCATTTCGAAATCGATTTGGGTGATTCTGGCCTGCGTTACCAGCCAGGTGACGCACTCGGTGTCTGGTATCAAAACGATCCTGCACTGGTGAAAGAGCTGGTTGAATTGCTGTGGCTAAAAGGCGATGAAAGCGTCACTGTTGACGATAAAACGCTGCCGCTTACTGAAGCGCTGGAGTGGCATTTCGAGCTGACTGTCAACACGGCAAACATTGTTGAGAAATACGCGCAGATTACCCGCAATGCAGCGCTGCTGGATTTGGCGGGTGATAAAGCTAAGCTGCAACACTTTGCTCATAACACACCGATTGTCGATATGGTGCGTTACGCACCAGCAGAATTAACCGCTGAGCAGCTAGTTGAATTGCTGCGCCCATTGACGCCACGTCTGTACTCCATTGCATCATCTCAGGCCGAAGCTGAAAACGAAGTGCACATTACCGTTGGCGTAGTGCGTTACGGCATTGAAGGCCGGGCCCGTACCGGAGGCGCTTCTGGTTTCCTGGCTGATCGCCTTGAAGAAGATGGCGAAGTACGCGTGTTCATCGAGCACAACGATAACTTCCGACTGCCAGCTAACCCGGAAACCCCTGTGATTATGATTGGCCCAGGCACTGGTATTGCCCCGTTCCGTTCGTTCATGCAACAGCGTGAAAACGACGGCGCAGGTGGTAAAAACTGGTTGTTCTTCGGCAACCCGCACTTTACTGATGATTTCTTGTATCAGGTTGAATGGCAGCGTTACGTCAAAGACGGCCTGCTAACCAACATTGATCTCGCCTGGTCGCGTGACCAGGAACATAAAATATACGTACAAGATAAACTGCGCGAAAAAGGCGCGGAACTGTGGAACTGGATTAATGAAGGTGCCCACATTTACGTCTGCGGCGATGCAAATCGCATGGCAAAAGACGTTGAGCAGGCATTACTGGAAGTGGTAGCTGAGTTCGGTGGCATGGATACCGAAACGGCAGATGAATTTTTAAGTGAGCTGCGCGTTGAGCGCCGTTATCAGCGAGATGTCTACTAATGAGCGAAAAACACCCAGGACCATTAGTGGTCGAAGGCAAGTTAACTGATGCTGAGCGCCTGAAACGCGAAAGTAACTTTCTGCGTGGCACTATCCAGGAAGATTTACAGGATGGTCTGACCGGCGGCTTCCGCGGCGACAACTTTTTGCTGATCCGCTTCCACGGAATGTATCAGCAGGATGACCGTGACATTCGTGCTGAGCGTGCGGAGCAAAAGCTCGAGCCGCGTCACGCGATGATGCTGCGTTGCCGTCTGCCGGGGGGGATTATTACCACCGAGCAATGGCGTGCGATTGATAAGTTTGCCGAAGACAAAACCATCTACGGCAGCATTCGCCTGACCAACCGCCAGACTTTCCAGTTCCATGGCATTCTGAAAAAGAACGTGAAACCGGCACATGAGATGCTGCATGAAGTTGGGCTGGACGCACTGGCAACCGCCAACGACGTGAACCGCAACGTGTTGTGTACCTCGAACCCGGTGGAGTCTGAACTGCACCAGGAAGCCTACGAATGGGCGAAGAAGCTCTCTGAACATTTGCTGCCACGTACTCGCGCATATGCAGAGATCTGGTGGGATCAAGAGAAAGTCGCGACGACCGACGAAGAGCCGATCCTCGGTGCTACCTATTTGCCACGTAAGTTTAAAACCACAGTTGTTGTACCGCCGCAGAACGATGTCGATCTTCATGCCAACGACATGAACTTCATCGCCATTGCGAAAGACGGCAAGCTGGTGGGCTTCAACCTGCTGGTGGGGGGTGGCTTGTCTATCGAACATGGTAACAAAGCAACGTATGCCCGTACCGCGAGCGAGTTTGGCTACATTCCGCTTGAGCACACACTGGCGGTGGCGGAAGCTGTTGTCACCACGCAGCGTGATTGGGGCAACCGTACTGACCGTAAAAATGCCAAAACCAAATACACCCTTGAGCGCGTTGGTGTTGACGTGTTTAAAGCGGAAGTTGAACGCCGTGCGGGTATTACATTCGAGCCGACGCGCCCGTACGAATTTACCGGGCGTGGCGATCGTATTGGTTGGGTAAAAGGCATTGACGACAAATGGCACCTGACGCTGTTTATCGAAAATGGCCGGATCTTGGATTACCCGGGGCGCCCACTGAAAACTGGCTTGATGGAGATCGCCAGGATCCACAAAGGCGATTTCCGCCTGACGGCAAACCAGAACTTGATCGTGGCGGGTGTGCCAGCAAGTGATAAAGCAGCGATCGAGAAGATCGCCAAAGAAAGCGGCCTGATGAACGCGGTGAAACCACAGCGTGAAAAACTCGATGGCCTGCGTTTCCTTCCCGACTTGCCCGCTGGCAATGGCCGAAGCTGAACGCTTCCTGCCGCAGTTTGTGACTAAAGTTGAAGAAGTGCTGGAAAAGCACAACGTGCCGGATGAACACATCGTCACGCGTGTTACCGGCTGCCCGAACGGCTGTGGCCGTGCGCTGTTGGCTGAAATCGGCCTGGTGGGCAAAGCACCTGGGCGCTACAACCTGCACATCGGCGGTAACCGTATCGGTACGCGTATTCCGCGTATGTACCGTGAGAACATCACTGAGCCAGAAATTCTGGCATCTATTGATGAACTGGTTGGGCGTTGGTCGAAAGAGCGCGAAGCGGACGAAGGCTTCGGTGATTTCACCATCCGCGCGGGGATTATTCGCCCGGTGCTGGACCCGGCCCGGGATTTGTGGGACTAGCCATTTTGAAGTCGGATGACGCTAACGCTTCTCCGACCAACTAAAGACCGTTGTAGGGTGGATTGGCCGCAGGGGCCGGCCACTATGATATCAAGCAACTAGCGAGGCACGTATGTCGGTACTCGATCTAAAAGCGTTGAATGAACTGCCGAAAGTTGAGCGCATAATGGCGCTGGGTGAGGTTAACAGCCAGCTCGAAAAGCTCACGGCGCAGCAGCGTGTCACCTGGTCGCTGGAAAACCTGCCGGGGGAGTTTGTGCTCTCCTCAAGCTTTGGTATTCAGGCTGCGGTCTCTTTGCATCTGGTGACGCAACAATTCCCGGATATCCCTGTGATCCTCACCGATACCGGTTATTTGTTCCCGGAAACCTACCAGTTTATTGATGAGCTGACGGATAAGCTGAAACTGAATCTGAAAATATTCAGCGCGAAGGAAAGTGCGGCGTGGCAGGAAGCGCGTTACGGCAAGCTGTGGGAGCAGGGTGTTGAAGGCATTGAGAAATACAATGACATCAACAAAGTTGAGCCAATGAACCGTGCGCTGCGCGAGTTGGGCGGCCAAACGTGGTTTGCTGGCCTGCGCCGCGAGCAATCTGGCAGCCGTGCCAATTTACCGGTGCTGGCGATTCAACGCGAAGTCTTTAAAATCCTGCCAATCATCGACTGGGACAACCGCCAGGTTTACCAATACCTCACCGCCAATGGTCTGAAATACCACCCGCTGTGGGATCAGGGCTACCTCTCCGTGGGCGACACTCATACCACGCGTAAGTGGGAAGAGGGTATGGCAGAAGAAGAAACGCGTTTCTTTGGTTTGAAGCGCGAGTGCGGTTTGCACGAGTAACACACGAAAGCACAATAATCCCGAAGCCTGTCGCGCAAAGCCGATGGGCTTTTTTATGATTAGAACACGTCTTTATTTTTATTAGTCATACTAATGGATTCGTGATATTTCACAGTCCCCCTCGCAACTGCAAATTCATCATTGTTATCACTTTAAATATAACGCAATATAATCAATGTGTTATAGATATTTATTTCAGGCGTTTTCATAAATACTGCTAATATTTACTATCTGGAAACAAATAACCCCTCGTCTGGTAACTTAAAAATTACGACATTGTTCACACAATAGTCAGTTTATAAATACTATAGTACGACAAATACAATAATTTACTCCCCCTGTCTTTTCTCAACCCTACGAGAGTTGCTATGAAGATCGAACGTATAAAAGTGCTGGTGAGCCGGCCTGGACGAAATTTTGTTACGGTAAAAATTGAAACGGACGAAGGGATTTATGGTGTGGGTGACGCCACACTGAATGGCAGGGAAATGGCCGTTGCAGCGTACCTGGAAGAGCACATTGCTCCGTGTCTTATCGGCAAAGATCCGCGCAATATCGAAGATATCTGGCAGTACCTTTATCGCGGTGCGTACTGGCGTAAAGGCCCGGTGACGATGACGGCGATCGGCGCAATCGACATGGCGTTGTGGGACATTCTGGGCAAACACGCGGGGCTACCGGTCTGGCAACTGCTGGGTGGAAAAAGCCGTCAGGGCGTGACGGTGTATGTTCATGCCAACGGCGAAAGCATCGATGAAGTGCTGGATAACACGGCGAATTTTATTGAACAGGGCTACAAAGCCATTCGTCTGCAATGTGCGATTCCATCCACCAAAGGCACTTATGGCACGCTGGAAGGGAAGAAAAATTACTATGAGTTGCAGGGCAATCGCCCGTTGCCGCCGGAACAGGCGTGGTCTACGCGCAAATACATGAATTTTATACCTGAGTTGTTCAAAGCGGCTCGCGAACGTTTCGGTTACGGCATTGATTTATTGCATGATGTACATAGTCGTCTGACACCAATAGAAGCGGCACGGCTAGGGAAACTGCTGGAGCCGTATGATTTGCTGTTTTTAGAAGACACCGTCACGGCAGAAAACCCGGCTGGTTATCAAATTATTCGCCAGCACACCACGACGCCGCTGGCCGTGGGTGAAATATTTAATACCATTTGGGATGCAAAAGAGTTAATCGAAACGCAATCGATAGATTATATACGCACCGCAGTTTCACATGGCGGGGGAATAACACCGATGCGTAAGCTCAGTGCATTTGCCGACCTTTATCACGTGCGTATGGCACCGCATGGTGCACCGGATTTATCACCCATATCCACAATGGCCCATTTGCATCTTAATAGTTGGGCACCTAATTTTGGTATCCAGGAATTTGTTGGTTTTGGCACCCCTGAATTAAACAGCATCTTTAAATACGAATTGCCCCTCAAGGATGGAATGCTATTGGTTTCTGATAAACCTGGTTTGGGAATAGATATAGATGAAGCCGCCATGGGTAATTACCCCTATGTCAGATCTTATCTTCCTGTTAGCCGCCTCGAAGACGGAACGCTCTGGAACTGGTAATCCTCTGACCTAAGGGTACGATTATGATCTATGATACCGCTGTAATCTGTGGTTATTTCATCTTAATGGTGTTGATCAGTTTTATATTTAAAAAAATGGCCAGTAAATCCTCCAGTGATTATTTCCGTGGCGGTGGGCGCATGTTGTGGTGGATGGTGGGGGCGACGGCGTTTATGACGCAGTTTAGCGCCTGGACATTTACCGGAGCCGCCGGGAAAGCGTTTAGCGATGGCTTTATGGTGGCAGCAATATTCCTCGGCAATACCATCGCATACGGAATATCCTGGCTATGGTTTGCAAAACGTTTCCGCCAGGTGCGGGTAGACACGGCCACTGAAGTGATTCGTCATCGCTTTGGTTCGCAGAACGAACACTTCTTCACATGGGTGATTATCCCACTGAGTATTCTGAGCGGCGCGGTAATGATGAATGCGCTGGCGATATTTGTTAGCACCGTTTTTGACTGGGATCTTTCGGTCACGATTTGGGTTACCGGTATTGTGGTGTTAATGATTTCGTTATTAAGCGGAGCCTGGGGCGTGGTTGCTTCAGACTTTGTGCAAACCTTAATTGTTGCGATTATTTCTGTTGCCTGTGCCATTGTTGCATTAGTCAATGTTGGCGGCCCGGTAAATATGGTCACTCACTTCCCATCCGGCTTTATTATGGGGCCGAATATGAATTACGGAGTGGTGATATTAGGCTCAGTTATCTTCTTTATTGTAAAACAGCTGCAAAATATAAATAACATGCAGGACTCTTACCGTTTCCTGAATGCGAAAGACTCAAAGAATGCCCAAAAGGCCGCTTTCTTTGCCATGATATTAATGGCTGTAGGAACGCTGATTTGGTTTATTCCACCGTGGGTTTCTGCCAGCCTGTACCCGGATGCCACTGCGCAATATGCCGCACTCGGAAATAAAGCCTCGGACACTATTTATTTGAGCTTTGTTGAACGGGCAATGCCAGCGGGAACCGTTGGTTTGTTAGTTGCCGGTTTATTTGCCGCAACCATGTCGACAATGGACCCGGCTTTGAATCGTAATAGCGGTATTTTCGTGCGCAGTTTCTGGGTGCCGGTGGTTTGCCGTAATAAAAAGATCAGTGATCGTGCGGAGCTGTTTGCCGGGAAAATGTTCTGCATTGTGAACGGCTTGCTGGTGATTATTGTTTCGCTGTTCTTCAGTCATCTTGAAGGCATGAGTTTGTTTGACCTGATGATGTCGGTTTCAACACTTGCTCAGGCTCCACTCCTGGTGCCGCTTTTCTTCGGTATGTTTATCAAGCGCACTCCGCGCTGGGCCGCGTGGGGAACAGTGGTATTCGGCATCTTTGTATCGTGGATGTGTATGGATGTGTTGACCTCGAAAGCACTCGGCCAGTTGCTGGGAATTGAGTTTACCAAACGCGAGCTGAGCGAAATCAACGTCATCATTAATATCGTTGCGCATCTGGTTCTCACGGGTGGTTTCTTTATCTGCACCAAACTGTTCTATCGCGAAACGTCATATTCCGTGAAAGAGCAGCAGCAGATTGAAACCTTCTTCAAGAATATTGAAACCGAAGTGGTGGAAGACGATCAGCAGAGCGCGTTTGACCGCTTGCAACGCGAAAAAATCGGCTTGATTACCATGCTGATGAGCGGCGGAATGGTGCTGATGGTGCTGATTCCAAACCCGCTGTGGGGGCGATTATTGTTCCTGGGATGTGCCGCATCGATATTCCTCGTGGGGTATTTGCTACGCCTGAGTTGCCGCGTGGGGCAGAATTCCCCGCAGCAAGCGAAACATATGCTTTAACTCGCAAAAGCGCCTTTTCCCGGGCGCTTTTCTTTTGCTTAGCCCGAACGGGTTGGTAGTATTTGTAATACTAAATGACAAATAGAGGTGATCCGATGTTTTCTGATTTACGGAATAAACGTGTATTAGTGACTGGCGCTTCGGCAGGCGTAGGTTTGGCAGCAGCAGAGGCATTTTTACGCTGCGGCGCAAAAGTGGGTATTAATGGCCGCCGCTCCGCGCAGGAGATGGAACCGCAGCTTGCCAGACTTCGCAGTTTAGGTGGCGAAGTTTGCTATTTCCCGGCTGATTTATCCCAGTCAGGTGCCTGTCAGCAATTGGTCAGCGCTTTTGTCGAACAATTTGGTGGCCTCGATGTGCTTATCAATAACGCGGGGGGATTAGGTGGGCGCGCAGGTCTTGAGAGCATCGACGATGACTTCTACGACCGCGTCATGGACTTGAACGCACGCTCGGCATTAATGATGACCAAATATGCGATTCCTCATCTGCGAGAATCGGCAAAAATCAGTGGTGAAACCGCCTCGGTAATCAGCACCGGTTCGATTGCAGGGCGTGAAGGTGGTGGCATTGGCGCAGGAATTTACGCGGCGTCAAAAGCCTGGTTGCACGACATTCATCGCAACTGGGTGAAAGAATTCACCAAAGATAATATTCGCTTCAACATTGTTTCGCCGGGCACCATTGATACCGCGTTCCATGAAGATAAACCGCAGGAACTGCGTGACAAGATTGCCGGGTCGATAGCGATGGGGCGTTTTGGGCGCAGTGAAGAGGTGGCTCCAAGTTTCCTGTTCTTTGCATCTCATAAAATGAGCGGCTACATTACCGGCCAGATTTTAGATGTAAATGGCGGCCAGATGGCCCCTTAAAGGTATCTGTCATACTTCGGGTTGCAGCGGTGCTGACTGCAACTCGAATTATTTTGGCTACATGGTTTAGTGATACACTAATTTCCTTCCCTTTTTCAGGTATGACAAAAGCATGCAATTCACAACCATTGCTACTACGCAACGCGGTCTGGATGGACTTATTGCCAGCGACATCGCCCGCAAGATTCTTTCCGGGCAACTTTTGCCGGGGGATATTTTGCCCAGCGAAGTGGAACTTTGCGAACAGCTCGGCGTGAGCCGTACGGCATTGCGTGAGGCGCTCAAACTTGTGTCATCGAAAGGGATGCTTGAATCTCGCCCGAAAGTGGGAACCCGTGTTCGCCCGCGTAATAACTGGAATATCCTGGATGTTCAGTTGCTCGAGTGGATGAATGGCATGGAAGGGACGCTGGAGATGTATCACCAGTTTCTCGAGTTCCGCCGCGTTATTGAGCCGCATGCGACACGCCTTGCCGCGTTGAATGCCACCAGCGAGCAGCGTATAGAGCTTTCTCGAGTGCATGAAGAAATGTGCGCCGTGGCGAAAGAGTTCGATCCCGATCGCTGGGTTGATGTGGATACGCGCTTCCATCGTGCTATTTTCCTGGCTTCGGGAAATTGCTTCTATGCCCCGTTTGGCAATGTACTGACCACCGTGTTTAAGTGGTTTATTAGCCATTCGTCGAAAGAAGGCGGTATGTGTCTGGAAGACCATCACCGCATTTATCGCGCGATTATGATTGGCGACGGTGAAGCCGCCTATGCTGCATCGCTGGCATTAATGACCGCCAGTAAGCACCGCCTGTAAACCCCTGTCATACATCAAGCTGCACCGAAAACTGCCCAAATCCTGGGCGGTTATCGACGATGATTTCCAGCGCTTCACCTTGCACAAAATAGACCGCGACTTTGGTTTGGGCATTCTGTTCATGCTCAAGCACTTCGACACGTTTTACCTGCCCGTGCGCATTGCGTGAGGTTTCGCTGGCTTCATCAAAATAGCCGTGGCTTTCAATAGTGGTGGCAAATACCACGTTGTCGCCATGAGTACGCCATAACCAAGCAGGTTCAACACGTAAATTGAACTGCGGATCGCCAGCACCGGTCTGAGCAATAATCAGCTCGCCGCCCTGGGGCAACGCGCCCGTTGCGGTGTAAAAAGTATCGCCATCAAGCCAGGTCAGTTGCCCACTTTCACCTTCAGGAACCGGGCTGCGGGCGCAATCCCATAAATGCTGATAGCCGTGCCGATCGCCTAATGGCTGCCATGACCTCGAATAATTCATTGGTAGCGAGGTGTTGATCAGTTGTCCACGCCCGTGCAGGCAATAATCATATTGATGTTTATCGCTGCTGCTTAGACTGAAAAGATCAAGCACCAATGGCTTTTCGCACTGCGGCACATTGAGTAATAACACCGTGCGCTGCTGGCTGACGCCGGCCCAGTCATCGTGGCTGCGAGCGCTCATCCCCTGGCCGTGTGGGTTATTGGTGATAAAGAAGTGCGTTTCACCGTGGTGCAACGCGGCCTGGTTTTTATCAAAATTATGCTGACAGCCTTCATCTACCACCACCGTGTTGTGGGCGACGGTTTGTTTACAGTAGCTATTGTTTTCGGGAATGTAGCGCCCGCCAAATTTTGATTCGATATTGACCCAGCGACCGAAACCGTAATCGCGTAAAAACTCGCGACCACGATTAAACAGGCTCAGGTGCAAGCCGTCGAAATGACCGTGGTTTAACGCCGAATGCATTCCGGCAATATTGCCGTGGCCGCCCCAGTACAGCAGCGCCATATTGTCATCTTGCTGATTATCCCGCACCCGCAACACGCCGATAGCCCCACGCTCACCGTTCTGGCCATCACGAACTAACTGGCTTGGCCATGGTAAAGATTGAGTTGGCGAATTTTCCAGATGTTTGCAAAGTGATAAAGCCCCGAGCCCCGGCCAGACGCATGACTGCCAGCGGGCCAACTCAGCCAGACGGGCATCCGCTCCGTAATGCTGCCAGCACAGGCTGACGGCGATAACGGCACCTTCATCGCGTAAGTCCATCGTTTTTGACGCGTCATTTAAAGCCGGAAGCGTACCGTCGGGGAAGGCCAGCGCAAACAAGGTGTAACAAGCGCATTGAATAATACGATGGTTATATTCCCAGATATTCAGTTCAGGCTGGCGGCGGGAGATGGCTTCGGCGAGCAGCAGGAGAGGGCGCAGAGCAAAGCGCTGGTAATAAAGCCCTTCTATATAGTAACCGTCGCATGAAAATAGTTGGTTAAGCTGCGCGAAGAAGCCGCCAGTTTTACTATCTCGCGCCAGGCCATACAGCGAATCCAGCACCCATTCATCATCACCTAACACGTACCCGCAAATCGCGACTGCCGCGACCGACCACATCCCATGGTTATGCACAATATCGAAGGTTGCAGCGTGAGTATGCGTGGCGTCGTACGCCATCAGACGCAGCAAATTGCTTTCAATATGTTGGATTTGTTCAGCGGTAGATTCAGTTTTTACACAATGCCAGGCTTCAGCGGCATAGAGCAAAAACATATGTTCGTTAAGCGTCTGGTGGAATAAACGCCCTGGCGGATTGGTGTCGTGGCTAATGGCATCACCCAACTGCGGGTAGCGATCGGCATAGATGCAGAGAATCTGAATCACCCGTTCTTTGTAACGCGCATCCTGAGTAATGAGCCATAAACGGCCCGCAAGATTCATCATCTGGTAATTCAGTTTGTGCTGTGTGTGTTCCGGCCCGCCGCCTTCCCCATGCCCGGGAACCCACAGCGGTGCATTCAGCCATTGTTCAACTTGCTGCTGCTGGAGGCGCAGGGTTTCGCCCAGCAGAGTATTGCGCGTCAAATGGATACGTAGCGCTGCGGCATCGTCGTTATCAATAAATAGCGGGGACCAAGTGGACATAGCCTTCTCTCTGACACTTATTAGTATGACTATTTAAGTTTCGGATACCGGGTTGTGTCCAGAATGAAAGGCGAAATGAGTCGAGCAGGTCACATAATTGTGTTTTTATTAGTCATACAAAATGGCCGGCTTTATCGATCCGGCCAGTTTAGATTTGCAGGGTTATTGCTTCGCTTTTGCCAGCTCTTTCACCAGTGGCAGCATCACTCGCACCACATCATGGCTGCGTTTCTCGATGCGCGTTGGTAGCCACTTATCCAGATACTGTTGGTTATCGATTAAGCCATTATGCCAACTGGTTCCATCCGGGAAGGCTTTGCTTTTCGCTCGTTGCTGATAACCATCTTTCTTGCCCAATGACCAGTTAGTTGCTTCAACAGAAAGCACGGGAATGCCGGCTTCATCAAACACATCGGCGTCGTTACAACAACCGGTTCCTTTCGGATATTTGGCATTTAGTCCTGGATTAGTCGCGGCTTTAACATTTAACTGGCGCGCCAGTTTTAATGCACGATCGCGCGTCAGTTTACTGACCGCGGTTGGTGTTGATTTACCGCTATTGAAATAGAGTTTATCGCCGACAATCAGGTTATCGAGATTAATCACCAGCAATGTATTTTTCTTCTCGCTGGCCGACATGCGCTTAAGAACATCTTCCGCACCTAGTTTGCCAATTTCTTCACCACTGGTGGCGATAAAACGGATGCCATAGCGAGTTGGAATATCTTTCAGGCGCGTTGCAAGCTCAAGCATAACGCCCAGCCCTGAAGCATTGTCATCAACACCTTGCAGCGTTAAACCACCAAGATTGTTATTTACATCGTTATCACTGAGCGGTGAATAGGTATCGAGGTGCGCCATGATAATGATTTGCTGCGGCTCAATTCCTTCACGTGCGGCAATGACAGAGCTTGCACTAACGTTATGCCAGCTCTGATGACCATCTTTGGTGGTGTACAAATAACGAGTGTTAAAGCGGCGAATATCGCTTTGGTAACCAAGCTGGCTAAATTGCTGCTTGATGTAGTCTGCGGCCAGCATTTCCGAGGGGCTACCGGTCATGCGTCCTGGGAATACCGTAGCAATGTGGCGTGTTTGTTGACTGGCAATTTTGCCCATTGGCGTTGTGTTGGCAACTGCGGGCAAGGTACAGCAAATGCTTAACGCCAGGCTGGTTAGCGAGTGGCGCATTGCGGAAAACATAGTGGAGGTCCTTCAACCAGGAAAATTTTTTGCACGCATAGTATGAAACTGTGACGGACGTTACACAATTTCAATTGCTCTGAAAGCCACGTTAAATCGCTGGTTCAGCACATTTTGTTATTTGCTTTTCCATGGCGTTATTCCTTTGTGGAACTACTCATTCCAATTCGTAATTTCATTACAAATAATCCTCAGCCGTATAGTCCCCTAATGAATTTTTAAACGGAGGTTCTATGACCCTCCGTACTAAACCTCGGCTAAGGGAAGTTTATGGACCAGAAACGACTTACACACTTGCGGCAGTTGGAGGCGGAAAGCATCCATATTATCCGTGAGGTCGCCGCCGAATTTGCCAATCCGGTGATGATGTATTCCATCGGTAAAGACTCCTCGGTGATGTTGCATTTGGCCCGTAAAGCCTTCTACCCAGGCACGCTTCCTTTCCCGCTGCTGCATGTTGATACCGGCTGGAAATTCCGTGAGATGTACGACTTCCGTGACCGTACCGCGAAGAACTACGGTTTTGAGCTGTTAGTGCATAAAAACCCGGAAGGGGTGGCGATGGGCATCAACCCATTCGTGCATGGCAGCGCTAAACATACTGACATCATGAAAACTGAGGGTCTGAAGCAGGCGCTAAGTAAATACGGTTTTGATGCCGCTTTTGGTGGCGCGCGTCGTGATGAAGAAAAATCCCGTGCTAAAGAACGTATCTATTCGTTCCGTGACCGTTTCCATCGCTGGGACCCAAAAAACCAGCGTCCTGAACTGTGGCACAACTACAACGGCCAGATTAATAAAGGTGAGAGCATTCGCGTGTTCCCGCTTTCTAACTGGACCGAATTGGATATCTGGCAGTACATCTTCCTGGAAAATATTGAAATCGTTCCGTTGTATCTGGCAGCACCGCGTCCTGTGCTGGAGCGCGATGGCATGTTGCTGATGGTTGACGATGACCGCATCGATTTACAGCCAGGTGAAGTGATTGAGCAGAAAATGGTGCGCTTCCGTACCCTCGGCTGCTGGCCACTGACCGGCGCCGTTGAATCCGAAGCGCAGACATTGCCGGAAATCATCGAAGAGATGCTGGTTTCGACCACCAGTGAACGTCAAGGGCGGGCAATTGACCGCGACCAGGCAGGCTCGATGGAGCTTAAAAAACGCCAGGGTTATTTCTAAGGAGCCGCCAGATGAACACCACTATTGCACAACAAATTGCTGATGAAGGCGGCGTTGAAGCCTATCTGCACGCACAACAAAATAAAAGCCTGCTGCGCTTTCTGACCTGCGGCAGTGTGGATGATGGTAAAAGTACGCTAATTGGTCGCTTGCTACATGACACGCGTCAGATTTATGAAGACCAACTTTCATCGTTGCACACCGACAGCAAACGCCACGGTACGCAGGGCGAGAAACTAGATCTGGCATTGCTGGTGGATGGTCTGCAAGCCGAGCGTGAGCAGGGCATTACTATCGATGTGGCTTACCGTTATTTCTCCACCGAAAAACGTAAATTCATTATTGCTGATACCCCGGGGCATGAGCAGTACACCCGCAATATGGCGACCGGTGCCTCGACTTGCGATCTGGCGATCTTATTGATCGATGCGCGTAAGAGCGTGTTGGATCAAACGCGCCGCCACAGTTTTATCTCTACGCTTTTGGGGATCAAGCATCTGGTCGTTGCGGTTAACAAAATGGATCTGGTGAGCTTTAGCGAAGAGACTTTCGAGCAGATCAAACAAGATTACCTGACCTTTGCCGAGCAGCTTCCTGCGGATCTGGATATTCGTTTTGTACCGCTTTCAGCACTGGAAGGTGACAACGTTGCCACGCAAAGTTCGAACATGCCGTGGTACACCGGCCCAACGCTGCTGGAGCTTCTGGAAACGGTTGAAGTGAAGCGTATCGTTGAGCAACAGCCGATGCGTTTCCCGGTGCAGTACGTGAACCGCCCAAATCTGGATTTCCGTGGTTATGCCGGAACCCTGGCATCGGGTATCGTGAAAGTTGGGCAACGCGTTAAAGTTCTGCCATCGGGCGTTGAGTCAGCCATTGCGCGAATCGTCACTTTTGATGGAGATTTGCAACAAGCTGCTGCGGGCGAAGCCATTACGCTGGTGCTGAAAGATGAAATTGATATCAGCCGTGGCGACCTGCTGGTTGATGCAAATGACACGCAGCCTGCGGTACAAACGGCGAAAGTCGATGTGGTGTGGATGGCTGAACAACCGCTGGTGCCGGGGCAAAGCTATGACATCAAAGTCGCCGGCAAGAAAACCCGTGCGCGTGTCGACAACATTCACTACCAGGTCGAAATTAACAGCCTGACACAGCGTCTGGTGGAAAGCCTGCCGCTGAACGGTATTGGCCTGGTCGACTTAACCTTTGATGAACCGCTGGTGTTGGATAAGTACCAGGAAAACCCGGTCACTGGCGGGTTGATTTTCATCGACCGTCTGACCAACGTGACGGTTGGCGCTGGCATGGTGCGTGAGCCGCAAGAAGAGGTGTATCAGGAGCCGTCAGCGTTTAGCGCGTTTGAGCTGGAATTGAATGCGCTGGTGCGTCGCCACTTCCCACACTGGGGTGCACGCGATTTGCTGGGAGGCAAATAATGGCTGAGCACGACGAAAACGTCGCCTGGCACGCCCATCCGGTCACGGTTGAGCAGCGTGAAAAACTACACCAGAACCGGGGCGCGGTGCTGTGGTTTACCGGGCTTTCGGGCTCGGGCAAATCGACTGTTGCCGGAGCGCTTGAAGAAGCGCTCCATCAGCTTGGTGTGAGCACATACTTACTTGATGGCGACAATGTGCGTCACGGTTTGTGTAGCGATTTGGGTTTTAGCGATGCCGATCGTAAAGAAAACATTCGTCGTGTTGGCGAAGTCGCCAATTTAATGGTCGATGCCGGGCTGGTGGTGCTAACCGCATTTATTTCGCCACATCGTGCGGAACGGCAAATGGTGCGCGACCGTGTTAGAGAAGGGCGGTTTATCGAAGTGTTTGTTGATACTCCACTTTCTATCTGCGAAGCGCGCGATCCGAAAGGTTTATACAAAAAAGCCCGTGCGGGCGAGCTGCGTAACTTCACCGGAATTGACTCAGTCTATGAAGCACCAGTGAATCCGGAAATACACTTAGACGGCGAACAATTAGTAACAAATTTGATAGCCCAATTATTAGACCTGTTGCGTCGTGACGTTATTATCAAAACCTGAGAGATAACCAGTCGCGTTATGCGACTGGATTACAGGGTTTACGGATTCGTTATGCGCAATGGCACTAACATGGCAATTACATCGGCTGAAGCAAGCCCTGGTACCGAAGAGACAACCTGGTCATTGGCCGGCGCGTTCATCGGTTTTTTGTCATGGCTATTGGCGCTGGGTATTCCTTTCCTGATTTATGGCCCTAACACGCTGTTTTTCTTCCTCTATACCTGGCCATTTTTCCTCGCTTTACTTCCTGTAGCGGTCGTCGTGGGAATTGCGCTGCACTCTCTTCTACGAGGCCGTTTGATCTTTAGCTGCATTGCTACGGTGCTTGCCGTAACGCTGATGTTTGGCATCCTTTTCTTATGGCTGATGGGTTAATCTTAAAATATTCGCCAAACCGTAACAGACTATTTATCGCTGCATGTCCGCTAACTCACCTGCAAACGCGCATGTTGGCGCTTTCTGTGATAAATTCTGCCGCAAATACGAAGGGCCACCTTGTGCCCAGAGCGAAGCTCGATAAAATTTTGTGCGATGATTGTGCCGTTTTTCAGGGGGCAGGATGGGTAAACTAACGCTGCTATTGCTGGCCTTGTTGGTCTGGCTGCAGTATTCGCTGTGGTTTGGAAAAAACGGCGTACATGACTACACGCGAGTAGATGACGACGTTACTGCGCAGCAGGCGACGAACGCTAAACTCAAAGCGCGTAACGATCAGCTGTTTGCGGAAATTGACGATCTTAATGGCGGGCAGGAAGCCATTGAAGAACGTGCACGTAATGAATTAAGCATGACCAAGCCGGGTGAAACTTTCTACCGCCTGGTACCCGATAGCTCTAAGCGCTTAACTAACAGTGCCGGGCAGAACAATCGATAATCAAGCGTAAGTGAATCTACATGGCAGACTCCTCCCCGGACGTAATTGCCGTGGTGCCGGCAGCAGGTATCGGCAGCCGCATGCAAACGGAATGTCCTAAGCAATATCTAAAAATCGGCGATAAAACTATTCTTGAACACGCAGTGGCGAGCCTGATGGCTCATCCACGCGTGGCTCATGTCGTTATCGCCATTAGCCCAACCGATAGCTGGTTTGCCTCTTTGCCCCTTGCCTCTAACCCAAATATCACCGTGATAAACGGCGGTGCACAGCGTGCTGACTCGGTGCTTGCCGGACTGAACGTGGTGAAAAATGCGCAATGGGTTCTGGTGCATGATGCGGCGCGCCCTTGCCTGCATCAGGATGATTTAGCCCGTTTGCTGGATATCACTGAGACGAGCAAAATTGGCGGTATTCTGGCAGCTCCGGTACGTGACACGATGAAACGTGGCGAACCGGGTAAAGCACTGATTGCGCATACTGTCGATCGTGAAGACCTTTGGCACGCTTTAACACCTCAGCTGTTCCCTCTGGAATTACTGCGTAGCTGCTTGCAGCGCGCACTCGATGAGCATGCCTCGATTACTGATGAAGCCTCGGCTCTGGAGTATTGTGGCTTCCATCCCGAATTAATTAGCGCCCGCGCCGATAATATAAAAGTGACTCGTCCTGAAGACCTGGCGTTGGCGGAGTTTTACCTCACGCGGTTAACCCAAACGGAGAATAAATAATGCGTATTGGACATGGTTTTGATGTACATGCCTTTGGTGGCCCTGGCCCAATTATCATTGGTGGTGTGCGCGTACCTTACGAGCAAGGGCTGCTTGCACACTCGGATGGCGATGTCGCTCTGCACGCATTAACCGATGCTTTGTTAGGGGCTGCCGCAATGGGCGATATCGGCAAATTATTCCCGGATACAGACCCGTCGTTTAAAGGTGCAGATAGCCGTGCGTTGTTGCGCGAAGCCTGGCGTCGTATTCAGGCGAAGGGCTACACATTGGGTAACGTCGATGTGACGATTATTGCCCAAGCTCCAAAAATGGCTCCGCACATCCCACAGATGCGCGTGTTTATTGCCGAAGATCTCGGCTGCCATATGGACGATGTGAACGTAAAAGCGACCACCACTGAGAAGCTCGGTTTTACAGGCCGTGGTGAAGGCATTGCCTGCGAAGCGGTCGCATTGCTGCATAAGGCGCGCAAATAATGGATATGCAGAATCTGACCTGGTTGCACGGCAAACCACAAGGCACCGGGTTAATCAAAGCCAGTCCAGAGGACTTCGTGGTTATCGAAGACCTGGGTTTTGGGCCGGATGGTGACGGTGAGCAACTACTGTTACGCATCCTGAAAAATGGCTGCAACACCCGTTTTGTTGCTGACGCGCTGGCGAAATATCTGAAGGTTCCAGCCCGCGAAGTGAGCTTTGCCGGGCAGAAAGACAAGCATGCAGTAACCGAACAGTGGTTCTGTGTACGCCTTCCTGGCAAAGAAATGCCGGATATGAGCGGGTTTGAGCTTGAAGGCTGTCAGGTGCTGGAATATGCCCGTCACCGCCGTAAATTGCGCCTCGGTGCTTTGCAGGGCAATCGTTTTACGCTGGTGCTGCGTGAAGTGAGTGACCGTGCCGATATTGAGCAGCGTTTGAATACAATTTTGCATCGTGGAGTGCCGAATTATTTCGGTAGCCAGCGTTTTGGTATTGCAGGTAATAACCTGCACCAGGCTGTGCGTTGGGCGCAAACCAATGCACCTATCCGCGATCGTAATAAGCGCAGTTTTTATCTGTCCGCTGCTCGTAGCGCCATGTTTAACCAGATCGTCAGCGAAAGGCTGAAAAAGTCTGATTTTAACCAGGTTATCGATGGTGATGCGCTGCAACTTGCCGGGCGCGGGAGCTGGTTTGTTGCCACGCAGGAAGAGCTTCCTGAGCTGCAAAACCGTGTCGATAGCGGTGAATTATTGATTACTGCACCGCTACCGGGTGACGGTTCCTGGGGCACGCAAAACGCCGCGCTGGAGTTTGAACAGAGTTGTGTTGCTGGGGAAACGGATTTGCAGGGGTTGCTGGTGCGTGAGCGTGTTGAAGCGGCTCGCCGCGCCATGCTGGTGATGCCCAAAGAGTTGAGCTGGAGCTGGTGGGATGACATCACCGTTGAGCTGAATTTCTGGCTGCCAGCCGGCAGTTTTGCAACCAGCGTGGTGCGTGAATTAATGAACGCACCGGGTAATTACGCGGATATTGCAGAGTAAGGTAGAACTCATTCATAGCGGGTAATGACATTACCCGCTTTTTTTTGTTTTAAATTCCACATTGATTTTTTCTCTGACAGTCCCTCAACCTCTTGTTTTCGGCGCAATCCTCAGACCACAGCAGGTGATTTAGTCAACATTGGATTGTATAGTAGCCCCTGGACAGGACTTTGTGGTGAATGTTACAAAAACTGCAACAATTTCATTACGGGTGCACTAAAATCAGCAGAATGGGATAAAACAACAGGTTGGACCGTTTTTGACGGGTAAAACATCCCAGAGCGTTGAGATGCCTGGAGCCAACATGTGGTTTTATCCTTTTCATATAAAAGAAGCTTTAAATTTAATATGAGAATACTTTTGAGTAACGATGACGGGGTCAACGCGCCGGGCATTCAAGTTTTGGCGACCCGACTAAGGGAATTTGCTGACGTGCAGGTGGTAGCCCCCGACCGTAATCGCAGTGGGGCATCAAACTCACTGACGCTCGAATCTTCATTGCGTACTTTCACTCTCGCAAACGGCGATATTTCTGTGCAGATGGGCACGCCGACTGACTGCGTTTATCTTGGCGTTAATGCCTTGATGCGCCCGGCTCCTGATGTGGTTGTTTCCGGGATTAACGCCGGCCCTAATTTGGGCGACGACGTTATCTATTCAGGCACAGTTGCGGCGGCGATGGAAGGGCGACACTTAGGTATTCCGGCACTGGCTGTTTCTCTTAATGGCCATGAGCATTATGAAACTGCCGCAGCGGTAACCTGTACGATTCTGCGAGCGCTGATGCGCGAGCCGCTGCGAACAGGGCGCATTTTAAATATTAACGTGCCTGATTTGCCACTTGAACAAATCAAAGGTATTCGTGTCACCCGCTGTGGTAGCCGTCATCCTTCCGATAAAGTGATTCCGCAAGAAGATCCTCGCGGTAATACCCTGTATTGGATTGGGCCTCCAGGCGACAAATTTGATGCTGGCCCGGATACCGATTTTGCCGCTGTTGATGAAGGTTATGTGTCGGTTACGCCGTTGCATGTTGACTTAACCGCCCACAGTGCTCGTGAGGTGGTTAGCCACTGGTTGAGCAAGTCAGGAGTGGATGAGCAATGGTAAGCAAACGCGTACAAACCCTTCTCGAACAGCTACGCAATCAAGGTATCAAGGACGAAAAAGTTCTTGATGCAATTGCGCAGGTGCCTCGGGAAAAATTTGTCGACGAAGCGTTTGAGCACAAAGCCTGGGAAAATACTGCATTACCCATTGGCTCAGGCCAAACCATTTCGCAGCCTTATATGGTTGCAAGAATGACCGAGTTACTTGAACTGACTCCTGAGAGCCGTGTGCTGGAGATCGGTACGGGTTCCGGGTATCAAACTGCCATTCTGGCGCACCTGGTGCATCATGTTTGTTCAGTTGAACGCATTAAAGGCCTGCAATGGCACGCAAGGCGACGTTTAAAACAACTCGATCTGCACAATATCTCAACCCGTCACGGTGATGGTTGGCAGGGCTGGCATGCGCGCAGTCCATTTGACGCTATTATTGTTACGGCAGCACCGCCGGAGATTCCCAGCGAACTCTTAGCACAGCTGGATGAAGGCGGAATTTTAGTTCTCCCTGTAGGCGAAGATCGGCAGTTTCTTAAACGTATTCGTCGCCAGAGTGGGGAATTTGTCATTGATACGGTAGAAGCCGTTCGTTTTGTGCCCTTAGTGAAGGGCGAGCTGGCATAACCCGGAAATATCTTGTTTTTTTCTAAGGGTTTTGGCGTAACGTAACGCGCATAAGATAGTGATGCCTGGCCGTCAGCGCCAGTTCTGCCGTATTTTCATAAGCATATGATTGTTTTTCTTGGGGGATAAATGAGCGCGGGAAGCCCAACTTTTACTTTACGCCGTATTGCAGCGTTGTCGCTGGTTAGCCTTTGGTTAGCTGGCTGTACCAGCAATAACAGCCAGGCGCCTATTAGTTCTGTAGGTGGTAGCAGCAATGCCGGTAGTAGTTCATCCGGTGGAATGCTGATTACCCAGCCACCGAAAATGTCCACCCAAAGTCAGACTTCGCAAATTCAGCCTGTACAACAGCAGCCAGTAATTCAACCGATGCAAACACAGTCACAGACCGTTGTTTCAACGCCAGTTCAAACAGAAAACGGCCGTATCGTTTATAACCGCAAGTATGGGAACATTCCGAAAGGCAGCTATGCCGGCGGCAGCACTTATACCGTTAAACGCGGCGACACTCTTTTCTATATTGCATGGATTACCGGGAACGATTTTCGTGACTTAGCCCAGCGCAACAATGTCCCGGCCCCGTACGGCTTAGAAGTAGGTCAGACCCTGCAAGTGGGCAGCTCTTCTGGGACGCCAATCACTGGCGGAAATGCGGTCACAACGGCTGATGCCAGCGCGCAAGGCGTCGCTCCGCCACCTGTGCAAAATACCACCGCGGTGGTTGCTTCTAAACCTGTAATTACGTATTCTGAGGATTCAGGTGAACAGAGTGCTAACAAAATGTTGCCGAATAATAAAGGTACTG
Organism: Buttiauxella sp. AC038; assembly: GCF_979253565.1. NCBI lineage: Bacteria > Pseudomonadati > Pseudomonadota > Gammaproteobacteria > Enterobacterales > Enterobacteriaceae > Buttiauxella > Buttiauxella sp. AC038. Next base: position 1,022,848 of record NZ_CEEDCQ010000001.1, read on the forward strand.
CGACTGTCGTCACAGCACCGGTTACGACACCTGTGGTTAGCTCTACGACTACTGTACCAACTGCCAGCAGCACGTCCGATAGCGCGCCAATTTCAACCTGGCGCTGGCCGACTGAAGGCAAGGTTATTGAGAACTTCTCTGCTACTGAAGGTGGCAATAAAGGGATCGATATCGCAGGCAGCAAAGGCCAGGCTGTTGTTGCTACCGCCTCCGGGCGAGTGGTGTATGCCGGTAACGCGCTGCGTGGTTACGGTAATCTAATCATCATTAAACACAACGATGATTACCTGAGTGCCTACGCCCATAACGATACAATGCTGGTCCGGGAACAACAAGAAATCACGGCGGGGCAGAAGATAGCTACCATGGGTAGCACCGGAACCAGTTCAACACGTTTACATTTTGAAATTCGTTACAAGGGGAAATCCGTCAACCCGCTGCGTTATTTACCGCAGCGATAAGCCGGCAAAGTACTTTTAAATGCACATAGGAATTTAGGCGGTATCAAGGCGGCAACTGAGTGAATCCCAGTGAGCTTACTTTAGTAAGTGACTGGGGTGAATGAAGGCAGTCAACGCGGAGATCGTTTAAAGGACGAAGTGCAAAGGTATTTTGCCCAGGGATCACGGGTAGGAGCCACCTTATGAGTCAGAATACGCTGAAAGTTAACGAGTTAAATGAAGACGCGGAATATGATGAGAATGGAGTTGAGGTCTTTGACGAAAAAGCCCTCGTAGAAGAGGAACCCAGTGATAATGACATAGCCGAAGAGGAGTTGTTGTCACAAGGTGCCACTCAGCGTGTGCTTGACGCAACTCAGCTTTATCTTGGGGAGATTGGTTATTCCCCATTATTAACAGCCGAAGAAGAGGTGTATTTTGCCCGCCGCGCACTGCGTGGTGATATCGCTTCTCGTCGACGCATGATCGAAAGTAACTTGCGTCTGGTGGTTAAGATTGCCCGTCGTTATAGCAATCGTGGTCTGGCTTTGCTGGACTTGATTGAAGAGGGGAATCTGGGGCTGATCCGTGCTGTTGAGAAGTTTGACCCAGAGCGTGGGTTCCGTTTCTCAACATACGCAACATGGTGGATTCGTCAGACCATCGAACGGGCAATCATGAACCAAACCCGTACGATTCGTTTGCCGATTCATATCGTGAAAGAGCTGAACGTTTATCTGCGTACTGCTCGTGAGCTTTCCCACAAACTCGACCATGAGCCGAGTGCGGAAGAGATTGCTGAGCAACTGGATAAACCTGTTGATGATGTCAGCCGCATGCTGCGTCTCAACGAGCGTATTACTTCAGTAGACACCCCGTTGGGTGGTGACTCTGAAAAAGCGCTGCTGGACATTCTGGCTGACGAGAAAGACAACGGTCCGGAAGACACCACGCAAGACGATGATATGAAGCAGAGCATCGTAAAGTGGTTGTTTGAACTGAACGCGAAACAGCGTGAAGTACTGGCTCGTCGTTTTGGCCTGTTAGGCTATGAAGCTGCAACACTGGAAGATGTTGGCCGTGAAATTGGTCTGACTCGTGAACGTGTTCGCCAGATTCAGGTAGAAGGTTTACGTCGTCTGCGCGAGATTTTGCAGACGCAAGGGCTTAATATCGAAGCGTTGTTCCGCGAATAATCGACTCTTCAAATAAAAAGCGGTGACTAAGGTCACCGCTTTTTTTATGGTTTTTTCAGCGCGGATGACGCCTGCAACTGCTATCCCGTAGGTCGGATTAGCATAGCGACATCCGACATTTCTACACCAAACTCTTCAAACGATAAATCCACTCCAGCGCCTGGCGTGGTGACAGCGAATCCGGATCTAACGCTTCCAGAGCCTCAATCGCAGGCGACGTTTCTTCAGCGACCGACAGCAACGACATCTGCGTACCATCAACCTGTGTGGCTGCGGTATTGTTAGAAATCGTCTCCAGCTCACGTAGTTTTTGACGTGCTCGTTTAATCACATCTTTTGGCACGCCTGCAAGCGCGGCAACGGCCAGGCCATAACTTTTGCTCGCCGCGCCATCTTGCACGCTGTGCATAAAGGCGATGGTGTCACCGTGTTCGATAGCATCAAGATGAACGTTCGCCACACCCTCCATTTTCTCAGGCAGCGTAGTCAGCTCAAAATAGTGCGTTGCAAACAGGGTCAGTGCTTTGATGCGATTAGCCAGGCTTTCGGCACACGCCCAGGCTAATGACAAACCATCGTATGTGGAAGTCCCGCGACCAATTTCATCCATTAGTACCAGGCTGTTCTCGGTGGCGTTATGCAGAATATTTGCCGTCTCGGTCATCTCCACCATAAAGGTTGAACGCCCGGAAGCCAGATCGTCAGCCGCCCCTACGCGGGTGAAAATACGGTCGATTGGCCCAATCTCTGCCTGCTGTGCAGGAACAAAACTACCGATGTAGGCAAGCAGCACGATCAACGCCGATTGGCGCATGTAGGTGCTTTTACCGCCCATGTTAGGGCCAGTGATAATCAACATGCGGCGTTGAGGTGCAAGACTTAGCGGGTTGGCAATAAACGGTTCGCTAAGAACTTGCTCAACGACTGGATGACGACCATCAACAACTTTAATCCCCGGTTTATCAGTCAGTTGCGGACAGGTGTAATTCAGGCTGTAAGCGCGCTCAGCAAGGTTAACCAGCACATCCAGTTCCGCCAAAGCAGTAGCACTTTGCTGCAACGCTTCAAGATGTGGCAACAGCGTATCGAACAACTGATCGTAGAGCTGTTTTTCCAGTGCAAGAGCTTTGCCTTTTGATGTAAGAACTTTGTCTTCGTACTCTTTAAGCTCAGGAATAATATAGCGTTCGGCATTTTTCAGCGTCTGACGGCGCACGTAATGAATCGGCGCGTGGTGACTCTGGCTGCGGCTAATCTGGATGTAATAACCATGCACACCGTTAAAACCGACTTTCAGCGTATCCAGACCAAGCTTTTCACGCTCGCGGATTTCCAGCCTATCAAGATAATCCGTTGCGCCATCAGCCAGCGCACGCCACTCGTCTAACTCTTCGTGAAAACCCGGTGCAATCACACCGCCATCGCGCACCAGCACGGGCGGCGATTCCACTACAGCGCGTTCAAGTAATTCACGCAGCTCAGTGAACTCACCCATATTTTCACGCAGTGTCTGCACATATTCTGTTGGCACATCGGCTAGCATTTCACGCAATTGAGGTAGTTGTTGGAAAGCGTGGCGCATACGCGCTAAATCGCGTGGACGCGCAGTGCGTAATGCCAGACGTGCCAGAATACGTTCCAGATCGCCAACCTGACGCAGCACCGGCTGGATTTCAGCGGTACGCTCTTGTAAGGCTGCAATGGTCTGCTGGCGTTTTTGCAGCACGTCGATATTGCGAATCGGCATATGCAGCCAGCGTTTCAGCATGCGGCTACCCATCGGAGTCACGGTGCAGTCCAACACTGAGGCGAGCGTATTTTCAAAGCCACCAGACAGGTTTTGGGTTATCTCCAGATTACGGCGCGTTGCCGCATCCATAATGATGCTGTCTTGCTGGCGGTCCATGGTGACGGAGCGAATATGCGGCAGGGAAGTGCGCTGCGTATCTTTAACGTACTGTAACAAGCAGCCTGCGGCACACAATGCGTGATGGGCATTTTCAACGCCAAAGCCAATCAGGTCGCGGGTACCAAATTGCATATTCAACTGTTGGCGTGCGGTGGATATTTCAAACTCCCACAGCGGGCGACGCCGCAAGCCACGGCGGCCTTCAATCAAACGTGTCTGGGCAAAATCTTCCGCATACAGCAGTTCAGCAGGATTGGTGCGCTGGAGTTCGGCAGCCATGGTTTCGATATCTTCAGGCTCTGACAGACGAAAACGCCCGGAGCTGATATCGAGTGTGGCATAACCAAAACCCTTCCCGTCTTGCCAGATTGCCGCCAACAGGTTGTCCTGGCGCTCTTGCAGCAGGGCTTCATCGCTGATAGTGCCTGGCGTAACGATACGCACGACTTTGCGCTCCACCGGACCTTTGCTGGTGGCGGGGTCACCAATCTGTTCGCAAATAGCTGCAGACTCACCCAGATTAACAAGCTTGGCTAAATAGTTTTCGATGGCGTGATGTGGAACACCCGCCATTGGAATCGGTTCGCCTGCGGATGCACCACGTTTAGTCAGCGAGATATCGAGCAGTTGCGACGCACGTTTTGCATCGTCATAAAACAACTCGTAAAAGTCTCCCATGCGATAGAACAACAGGATCTCAGGATGCTGAGCTTTCAGGCGCAGGTACTGCTGCATCATCGGGGTGTGGTGGTCGAGGTTTTCAGTAGTAGTCATTTGATTTTATTAACCAACTTCACGATAAAATGAAGAAACGATCCAGAGTGTTCTGGTCAGGATCGAGAATGGGGCAAAGCGTATCACAATGGGGGAGGGGGTTAACATCTTATCGAAAAGGTTACGAGCCGGATCGAAAACTCGGGTTTATATCATCCCCGCCTGGTGGAAATCGTGCAGGTTAATCGCGCCAACCAGTTGACCGGTTTCATCGACCACAGGTGCCGCACTAATACGTTTATTCATGAGTGTTTCTTTGGCTTCAGCCGCTCGCGTTTCGGTCTGGAGTACGGAACATTGAGTGGTCATTGCATCGCAAATACCCGCTTCAAGTTTGCCGCCCCCCACCAGCCAACGGCGTAGATCGCCATCGGTGAATACGCCCACAACCTGATGATGCGTATTGGTCACGCACACCAGGCCCAACCCTGTGCGGCTCAGGTGATGTACGCGGTTTAACAGGCGCACCCCTAAAGCCCCAGCAGGATGGGAGCGAGTTCATTAAAGCCTCGTTCCTGCATAACGGCCATGGCAAGTGCGTCACCCATCATGAGGGTATTCACCGCGCTTGATGTGAGGATTACCACGCAGTGCGGCGCACTCATGGATACAAGATCTATTAGAGGCTTAATCTGATAATTTTGGTATACTGTTTGAACGATGTTTTTAGCCCAGATTCTGCTTTTCAGGAGTAATGATGAGTAACAACAAAAAAACTCAGGCAAGCTACGCTAAGCCATCTCGCGCTGACATCGTTCGCTCGGTAGCAACATCTACGGCTGTTGAAACAGGGCAGTCCTCCGAGAAGATCGAAGCTTCCCTTGAAGCGACGCGCAAAAAGTTCGCTCATTTACGTCTTGCGGTTTAACCCTTTCTTAATGCTTCTCTGACCCAGTGTCTCATCGGCTCGTAGTCCATTGATATGCCTGCATGGATAGCCGAGATATACTGGGTTTTGTTTTGCTCCCAGCTTTGATAATCCAGCGGTTTGTATCCTCCCTGAACGGCCATCACGTCGGCTAGCAGTCGCGACAGGCGCCCGTTTCCCTCTCTGAATGGATGGATAAGTATCAGCTCGACATGGGTGATGGCGAGGGCGGTGATGAGCTGTTCTTCGTCCATGCCGCTACACGGCGTGTATTGAGCCAGATACTTCGTGTTGAACTCGTTCAGCAGTTTTGGCAACTGTGCTGAGGGGGCAAACATAAAACCGCCCTTGCTGATATTGACCGCTCTTTCTTGTCCAGCCCACTCGTAGATGTTACCTAACCAGCGGCGATGCCAGCTTTTTAGCATGGTTACGCTGAGCTGTCCTTCCGGGAATTGTTCTTCAAAAACGGACTGGTAGAGTTGTTCTAACAGGACAAGTTCGGCCTCATCCATCTCATCAGAAGAAGCGATACCCAGTTTATTAGCCAAAACCTGCTCACCAGAGTCTTTCTCATACTGGCCTTCGCGACTGGATACATGGTATCGGCTCATGGAGATGCCCTGTGTTATTAGAAGGATCGAAAACTCGGGTTTATATCATCCCCGCCTGGTGGAAATCGTGCAGGTTAATCGCGCCAACCAGTTGACCGGTTTCATCGACCACAGGTGCCGCACTAATACGTTTATTCATGAGTGTTTCTTTGGCTTCAGCCGCTCGCGTTTCGGTCTGGAGTACGGAACATTGAGTGGTCATTGCATCGCAAATGCCCGCTTCAAGTTTGCCGCCCCCCACCAGCCAACGGCGTAGATCGCCATCGGTGAACACCCCCACAACCTGATGATGCGTATTGGTCACGCACACCAGGCCCAGCCCTGTGCGGCTCAGTTCGAGTAAGGCATCCATGACTGTTGCTGTGTCCGCGACGGCTGGAAGCTGATCCCCTGTGCGCATCAGGTGATGCACGCGGTTTAACAGGCGCGCCCCTAAAGCCCCAGCAGGATGGGAGCGAGCAAAGTCTTCTTCATTAAAGCCTCGTTCCTGCATAACGGCCATGGCAAGTGCGTCACCCATCATGAGGGTATTCACCGCGCTTGATGTGGGGGCGAGGCGCATAGGGCAGGCTTCGCGTTCAACAGAGATATCGAGTATCGCCAGCGCAGCGTTGGCGAGCGGGGAGTCGGGTTTACCCGTAATGGCAATCAAGGTGACGGCTTTTTCCTGGAGGCGCGGGATGATTAAGTCCAGTTCTTTGGCCGTGCCAGAATAGGAGATAAACAGCATGATATCGCGGCTCTCAATCATCCCTAAATCGCCATGAAGGGCTTCCGCAGGATGTACGAAGAAAGCAGGGGTGCCGGTGCTGGCAAGCGTTGCGGCAATTTTCTTACCAATATGCCCTGATTTACCCATCCCTGAAACAATCACTTTGCCTTCACAGGCAAGCATTGCTCGGGCGGCACTCACGAAGTGTTCGCCCAGCCTGTCTGATAAACGGCTGGCTTCATACAGTTCTAATTCCAGCGTTTCGCGCGCGATACGTACCATGCGTTCAGTCATGTTTTTCCTCGGTAATAATCACGTTGATTCCCTTTTCCTGTAACGCCGTCAAAAATGCCTCGCTGATGCCGCTGTCGGTAATAATGGTGTGGACGCTGTCCAGCCCACACACAATGTTCGGACTCTTGCGACCAAATTTAGATGAGTCAGCCATGAGGATCACCTGACGCGCTGCATTGCACATCGCTTTACTGACGGTATAAACCTCATTAAATGTGGTGACGCCGGCATTGAGATCGATGCCATCGGTGCCCATAAACAGTTTATCGAAGCTGAATTGTTCAAACGCGGTTTCGGCCAGTTGACCATGAAAAGAGGCTGATTTTTTACGGAAGGTGCCACCCGGCATCAGGATAGTTTGCTCGTTATCGAGTTCTGACAGCGCATTAACAATATGAAGGCTGTTGGTCATGACGGTGATGTTATTAAAGCGCTGTAAGAGCGGAACCATTTGCAGCACCGTGCTCCCGGCATCAAGAATAATCGAGTCACCATCGTGGATGAATGTCACCGCCACATCTGCGATTTGTTGTTTTTTATGGGTGTTAATTAACGTCTTGTGGTCGATAGGCGGATCGGGTTCATCCTTGCTGAGTACTACGCCGCCATAGGTACGGATAACCGTCCCGGTATTTTCCAATAGCACCAAATCTTTGCGGATAGTGGTGCCCGTGGTGGCAAAATATTGCGCGAGATCGTCAACGGAACTTTTTCCTTGTTTTTGCAGATACTCCAGGATTGCGGCCTGTCGCTGGCGTGGTTTCATAAGCTCTTATTACCTTGCGCTAATTTTTAGTTTGATAATTTCGCAAGCAATAATCGTTCGAAACGAAATTATCCATGTTTCACTTTAATCGCTAATGATAGAGCATTCTGACAGTTCCGATCATGGGGGAAGATCACATCAGGTTGTAATTCCTTTCGGTTCATCCCGTGTATTTGTGACAAAGGTAAGGGCCTGGCAAAAATAGTGATGCCTTTCATCATTAAACTGTCGCAGATATTTTGGTGTTCATCGAATGCCAGCGCAATCACCACGCGGGGCCTGAAGCGCGCCCCCGAGCGCCCAATACCCACGGCTCCTTTCTGGCATAGCTTTTCAAACGAGCGATTGAAATGGCGTATTTGCCAGCCGCCCAGAACAAGTTGACTCAGCCAGGCGATAACTGCGACGGCAATAAGTGCATTGGTCATTTTTCTCTCTCTGACGAGGTGGATAGCGCGTATGCTGCCATACGGCTATCCAGCCGTGGTGTTAAAACATCAATGGTTAAAACATCAACGGTTAAAACATCACCTGTCCGCCGGTAATGTTGATGGATTGACCGGTGCAGTACGATGCTTTTTCGCTGGCATAAAACAGCAGAGTATTCAGCACATCCTGATAGTCGCACCCGCGCTTGAGCGGGACTTTATCAATGTAATACTGCTCGACCTCATCTGCCGCAATGCCCAGTTTCTCGGCATATTGCGGCAGTAATGACTGAAACATTGGCGATTTCAACAGGTTGCCGAGCATCAGGGCATGAACGGTAATGCCATATTCCGCTAAATCTAGCGCCAGAGATTGTGTCAGCCCTACGCCGCCAAATTTTGCTGCGCTGTAACCGGAGTTATGCTTACTGCCCACTTTCCCGGATTTTGAATTGATTTGGATGATGCGGCCATGGATACAATCGCGAATCATCAGGGCTGAAAACGCTTTGGCACACAGAAAATAGCCCACCAGATTGACTTGCAACGAGCGGTCAAAATCACCCAGCGCGAAATCACCAATAAACGCGGCTTTGGCAATCCCGGCGCTATACACCAATAAATTAACCTGGCCAAAAATCTCATCTACCCCGTTTGCCAGCGCGGTTACGCTCTGTTCGCTGGTGGCATCAGCACCAAATCCCCAGGCCATACCGGTACCGTACTGGTCGTTAATTTCTTGAGCGACACGGGCAGCTTTTTCGCTTTGGATATCCACTACGGCAATTTTGTAACCTTCCTTCGCAAGCCCATGGGCGAGAAATGCTCCGAGGGTTTGTCCTCCGCCAATGACAACGGCAACTTGGTTCATGTTCTACTCCTTTAATGTATTTAAGCTAAAAACTTCAACTGGCAGCCGGTTTCAATATTCTGGGGTAGCGGTCCGTTAACATGGACGTTTCCCGGGTATTCGGCGCGTGCTTCGCCGTCGAAACGCAGGGTGATATGCCCCAGTTCCTGTAAGTTCTGCTGGGCGACATCGCCAACAGCGGTGACATCGTAATGCTGCCCATTGAGTTCAAAACTGATGCCGGGTTCAAGCGTGCCGTTCAATGCGCCGTGGCAGTGAATAAAACAGAAGTCCTGAATATCGGCGGGAGCGCCTTCCCGAAACGTGATCAGCATGTTGTCCTCCAGCGCGTCGCGAGCTGACTGGCCGATGAACGTGATGGTCGTTTGATAGATAGTTCGCATAACTCACCCTATTGATAGATAAAGCCGGAGACTAACCAGGCGATGAGGACGGTCGGCGCGCCCGTTAAAAAGCGGCCGACTAATACCGATGGCACGCCGACACGCACCGTATCCTGCCGGGCTTCAGCCAGAGACAGACCCACCGGAATGAAGTCACAGGCTGCTTGCGCGTTGATGGCAAACAGCGCGGGCAGCGCCAGATGAGGGGGAATATGGCCGAGGCCAATTTGTACGCCAATCAATACCCCAATCACCTGTGCGATGACCGCCCCCGGGCCAAGGAAAGGTGAGAGCAGCGGAAACGAACAAATGAGCGCCAGGGTTATCAGCCCGATGGGGTTGTTGGCCAGCGGAGCCAGGCCGTGAGCAATCCAGTCGCCTAATCCTGAGGCCATGATGATGCCGATAAGCGCCGAGACAAACGCCATAAACGGCAGGATGGTTTTTAACACGGTATCGATGGTGTCGCGCCCGGCCTGAAACAGCACCGCCACAGCCGAGCCCATACCCATGCCGACTTTTGCCAGCAAACCATCGCTTTGTTCGGTTATTTTTTTACGGGTGTCGTAGTCACGAACCGGCGCTTTCGCGATGGGCTGCGTTTCATCAGCCTCCCAAGTGATGTTTTCTTCTCGCACACCAGAAACATAAATATCTTCAACGATATACTGCGCCATTGGCCCGGATTTTCCGGTGGCATGAATATTGATGGTGGGTATGCGGCGTTTCGGGTACAGCCCGCAGCGCAATGTTCCGCCACAGTCGATCACCGCCACGCCGATTTCAGCTTCCGGCGGCTCGCCTTCTTTAAAGCCATCTACCGCCTGCCAGCCAGTCATTTCACTCAGTTTATCGATAATCGCCGGGCGAGTTCCTGCGGTGATATAGACGATTTTTTTCCAGGTTCGACCGGAAGAATCAGCGGGCCGCCCCAACCACCCTGGCCTTTATCAATACGAATATTTTGCGTCATGATTTTTCCTTAAAGTCGCACCTGGCGTTCAAGTTCGATACCCATTTTCTTCTCGAAAATCGAGGTTGTGAGGTCGGTTATCCAACCACGGAAGAAGTTAGTGACCAGGCCGACGAGCAGGTAACTCACTGCGAGTGGGCCGAGTGGCAGACCCAGCGTGGTCAGCCCACTGGCGATCCCGAGATACACAAACAACTCGCCAGGATTGATGTGAGGGAAAAGGCCATTCATTGAGTGGCAACTGTATGAAGCGGCGGCGTAATAGCTCGGTTTGTACTTCTCGGGCATAAAGCGCCCCAGGCTTAACGTCATCGGGTTGCAGAACACAAACGTACCGATGCAGGGCAGTAACAGGTAACGGGAAACCGGGTTTCCGGCACAGCGCTGGGCCATACGTTCGATGCGATGTTGGCCGATGAAATTAATTAACGCGTTCATTATCACCAGCAGGCTTATCAGCAGCGGAAGAATGCCGGTCACCATGCTGGTAAAAACTTCTCCCCCTTTTTGGAACAGGCCAATAAACCATTCAGCTCCATGGGTAATCATGTCGATCATTGTTATCTCCTGAAGGATAAATGCTCACTCTGCGTTCAGTGGCAGTTCATAATAATCACTTTGAAACCTTCTGGTATGTTATTTAGATCTCATTATGAAACATAAAACTGTTAATTTGAAAGATTGTGGGGTTTGCATTGAAAATTACGCGGATGAAATGAAAGGAGTTAGAAAGGGGGATCACGGATTATTGATTTTGATTTACCATAAGGAATACACCTCGTCGTTAGCTATATGGATATCCCAACACATGCGTTACTCCGTCGCGTTACTTCCGCTTATTGTTTTGCTCGCCGCTTGTAGCAGCAAACCGAAAACAGAAACTCAGCCTCAACAAACCGGCACGCCTACTGGGGGGTTCTTGTTGCAACCGCAGCATGATGTGTTTATGCAGACGGGGGATTTTGCTAACAATCCGGAGGCTGAGAAATTCATCGATAAAATGGTGAATAAGCATGGTTTTGACCGCCAGCAATTGCACGAAGTGCTTTCTCAGGCCAAACGCCTGGATTACGTTTTGCGTTTAATGGACCAGCAGGCACCGACTACTGCACCACCAGCAGGTCCAAACGGTGCATGGTTACGCTATCGCGGCAAATTTATTACCCCGGATAATGTGCAAAATGGTGTCGCGTTCTGGAATCAATATGAAGACACTCTAAAACGCGCCTTCCAGGTTTATGGCGTGCCGCCAGAAATTATTGTTGGCATTATTGGTGTTGAAACACGTTGGGGCCGTGTGATGGGGAAAACACGGATTGTCGACGCACTTGCTACGCTCTCGTTTGCCTACCCTCGTCGTGCGCAATACTTCTCTGGCGAACTGGAAACCTTCCTGTTGATGGCGCGTAACGAAGGCGATGACCCGCTGGCTTTGAAAGGTTCATTCGCTGGGGCGATGGGTTACGGCCAGTTTATGCCTTCGGCCTTTAAAGAATATGCGGTGGATTTCAACGGTGATGGCCATGTAAACCTGTGGGACCCTGAAGATGCTATCGGCAGTGTAGCGAACTACTTCAAAGGCCATGGCTGGGTGAAAGGTGATTTGGTTGCGGTTCCTGCCAACGGCCAGGTGCCGGGGCTTGCGAACGGTTTTAAAACTAAATATTCCGTTTCCGCACTCGCTGAGTCTGGTTTAAGCCCAACTGCTTCTCTGGGCAACCACCAGGAAGCAAGCTTGTTGCGCCTGGATATGGGCGATAGCTATCAGTACTGGTACGGTTTGCCGAACTTTTACACCATCACGCGTTATAACCACAGCACGCATTATGCGATGGCGGTCTGGCAGCTCGGTCAGGCAGTAGCGCTGGCTCGCGTTCAGTAATCTTCACCCCGCCTTGTTCTGAGGCGGGGTTTGCTTCCCAGATTGTTATGAAGGTTTTTCCTGATCGTCGATCAGGAATTTACATCGCATTCGATTTGGTTTATGTTATGTTATGTTATAACAAATCAAATTCAGTGGTTTTCCTGCAATGCTTCCTATACGGACACTATTCACAGTGGCTGCGCCTGTCCGATTTTGCGCGGTCTTAATTCTGCTGGCTGGGTTATGGCTGGCTATTCGCTGGGCGATAGCACTGCCATGATCTCGCTAAATCAGCTAGTACTGGGTTATCAGGGAAGGGCTGTGACACCGCCATTAACCGGCCATATTGTGAAAGGCAGTATGACGGCCATCATCGGTGCCAATGGCACAGGGAAATCGACCCTTCTCAAGACGATCCTGAAGTTACAGTCGCCCGTTTCTGGGCAATTGTCTTTTACTGAGGGGCGTCCACGTATTGCATGGCTGCCACAACTTGCAGAAATGGAAAGGCAGTTTCCTACCACGGTTTACGATGTGGTTTGCATGGGAGCATGGCCCGCTCGAGGTCTGTTTTCCTCGTTGAATCGCCAAATCCGTCTGCGAGTAGCCGATGCCATTGAGCGTGTTGGCCTTACTACATTAAGCAAGCAACCCATCGAAGCGCTTTCCGGCGGCCAGTTTCAAAGAATGCTGTTTGCACGCCTGCTGGTACAAAACGCGCCATTAGTATTGCTTGATGAGCCTTTTACTGGCGTTGATTCACAAACCAGTGATTTTTTGATGACGCTTATCTGCCAGATGCATCAGGCGGGCCAGACAGTTATGGCGGTGCTGCACGATAACGAGCTCGTTAGCAGGCACTTCCCGCAGGTTTTGTTGCTCACGCAAGACCATTTCCATTGGGGCGATACCGCTGAAGTACTGCCCCATTACTGCAAATCAAGCATCAATTTGGCGTTATCTGCATGATTTATCACTTCTTCTTTGAACCGTTTATTGCTTACGGCTTTATGCGACGCGCACTTGTCGCCTGCCTTGCACTATCGATAAGTACAGCCCCATTGGGGATCTTTTTACTTTTACGACGTATGAGTCTGGTGGGGGATGCACTGTCTCACGCCATTTTGCCTGGCGTTGCTGTGGGGTATTTACTGGCGGGTATGTCGCTGGTTGCGATGGGGATTGGCGGCTTTGTTGCGGGCGTGCTGGTTGCGCTAATTTCAGGGCTTGTGAGTTCACGTACCAATCTTAAAGAGGATGCCAGTTTTGCCGGTTTTTATCTTGGCTCGCTGGCGTTGGGGGTCACGTTGATTTCATTACGTGGTTCCAGCGTTGATCTACTCCATCTTCTATTTGGTTCCATTCTGGCGGTGGATAGTCAGTCAACAATCTTTGTTGGCGTGATAGCCAGCGTGACGCTGCTTATTCTGGCTGGTTTATATCGTGGACTGGTGATGGAAACTTTCGATCGCAGCTTTTTACAGGTCAATAACCGCCTGGCCCCTCATCTTATTCACGGTATATTTCTCGCGTTATTGGTCCTCAATTTAGTCGCCGGGTTTCAAATCCTCGGGACCCTAATGTCTGTCGGTCTGATGATGCTTCCCGCTGTTTCGGCACGCTGCTGGGCGAAAACCCTACCAGGGGCGATGTTTATCGCTATTGTCTGTGGTTTGTTGTCGGCCTGGATTGGGCTTGCATGGTCTTTTGCCGCCGCATTGCCAGCCGGCCCTGCCATTGTTCTCACGGCAAGCGTCGGCTTCTTTATCTCGATTCTTTTTGGTTCGCGCAGCGGGCTGGTTCGTAGCCTTTGTCGAGGCTTGATAACAACAAGCAAGGGGATTAAATGAAACGTTTTGGGATGATGGTGTCATTGGTGTTGGCGTGCTCAAGCCAGGCTGCGTTGGCGAAAAACCTCAATGTGGTTGCCAGTTTTACCGTGTTGGCGGATATGGCAAAACAAGTAGGTGGTGAGCATGTCACGGTGAAAAGTTTGGTGGGGCCAGATGGCGACCCACACAGCTTTGAGCCGTCGCCGCAAGACAGCGTGGCGTTAAGCAAAGCTGATGTGGTTATCGTGAGCGGCCTGGGAATGGAAGGGTGGATGGACCGCCTGGTCAGCGCATCAGGCTATAAAGGCAAGGTGATTGTTGCCTCTGAAGGTATTTCTATGCGTAAAATGATCGATGGCGGTAAACAAATTACCGACCCTCACGCCTGGAATAGCGCCGAAAATGGCGCAATCTACGCACAAAATATTACCAGGGCGCTGGTGGCGGCTGACCCGGAAGATGCAGCTGCAATCAATGACAGTGGCTCCGAGTATGTCACCCGCCTGAAATTGCTCGATAGTTGGGCGAAAACGCGTTTTGAAGCTATTCCGAAATCAAAGCGTAAAGTACTCACCAGCCATGATGCGTTTGGCTACTTTGGTCAGGAATATGGTGTGACTTTCCTGGCGCCAGTGGGCTTCTCGACCGAAGCGGAAGCTAATGCCAGTGACGTTGCTGGGCTTATCAAACAACTCAAAAATCAGCAGATTAAAACTTACTTCATCGAGAACCAGACTGACCCCCGTCTGGTAAAACAAATTGCTGCCGCAAGTGGCGCGCAGCCGGGTGGAGAGCTTTACCCCGAGGCGCTTTCAGCCGCAAACGGGCCAGCCAGCACTTATGAGATGGCCTTCAAGCACAATGTGGATGCCATCGCTAACAGCATGAAGTGATTTAATCGGCCAGTATTCGCTGGCCGTTCTTTTTTCTGGAACTGCCTCGAGAAATCTAATGTAATCCTCTGAAAGATAGGTTAAGTGCTATCGTGTAACCCAGCGATATGCCTACAATCGGAGCAAGCCATGACAGACAAAACATTGCATCAACTCAGTCGCCAGGTCGGCGAAGCGCTCGGGGAGCTCGGCGCCACTATTACTACTGCCGAATCCTGCACTGGCGGCTGGATTGCAAAAGTGATTACCGATCTTTCAGGCAGTTCTGCCTGGTTTGAACGTGGTTTTGTTACCTACAGTAATGAGGCTAAGCACCAAATGATTGGTGTTGATAGCGCAACGCTGGAAACGCATGGTGCAGTGAGTGAAGCCGTGGTGCGTGAAATGGCGCAAGGCGCGCTTTATGCGGCTGCTGCGGATTACGCGATTGCTGTCAGTGGTATTGCCGGGCCAAATGGCGGTAGTGAAGAAAAACCTGTCGGGACGGTGTGGTTTGGCTTCGCTTCAAAACTTGATGGCACCATCGCCCACTGCCAGATTTTTGCTGGTGACCGTGATGCCGTTCGACGCCAGGCCACTGAATATGCGCTGCAAACCCTGTGGGAAGAATTTCTCAAAAATAAGCTTGATACTGTATGACCATACAGTATAATTGGCACAACAAAACAGCATAGTAAGCAGCGTGGCGCATCCGTGTATCACCCTGCATGACAGGAGTAAAAATGGCTATCGACGAAAACAAACAGAAGGCGTTAGCGGCAGCACTTGGCCAAATTGAAAAGCAATTTGGTAAAGGCTCCATCATGCGTCTGGGTGAAGACCGTACCATGGATGTGGAAACGATCTCTACCGGTTCACTTTCACTGGATATTGCGCTTGGTGCAGGTGGCTTACCAATGGGCCGTATCGTTGAAATTTACGGGCCAGAATCTTCTGGTAAAACGACGCTGACTTTGCAAGTTATCGCCGCCGCTCAACGTGAAGGTAAAACGTGTGCGTTTATCGATGCTGAGCACGCTCTGGACCCGATTTACGCTAAGAAACTGGGCGTAGATATCGACAACCTGCTTTGTTCACAGCCAGACACTGGTGAACAAGCGTTGGAAATCTGTGATGCGCTGGCACGTTCCGGTGCAGTAGACGTACTGGTTGTTGACTCCGTTGCCGCTCTGACGCCGAAAGCTGAAATTGAAGGCGAAATCGGTGACTCTCATATGGGCCTCGCGGCACGTATGATGAGCCAGGCAATGCGTAAACTGGCAGGTAACCTTAAGCAATCCAACACCCTGCTTATCTTCATCAACCAGATTCGTATGAAAATTGGTGTGATGTTCGGTAACCCAGAAACCACTACCGGCGGTAACGCACTGAAGTTCTACGCTTCTGTACGTCTGGATATTCGTCGCATTGGTGCGGTGAAAGATGGCGATAACGTGGTGGGTAGTGAAACCCGCGTTAAAGTGGTGAAAAACAAAATTGCTGCACCATTTAAGCAAGCCGAATTCCAGATCATGTACGGTGAAGGTATCAACTTCTACGGCGAACTGGTTGATTTAGGCGTGAAGCACAAGCTGATTGAAAAAGCAGGTGCCTGGTACAGCTACAACGGTGAGAAGATTGGCCAGGGCAAATCAAACTCCAGTAACTTCCTTAAAGAAAACAAGCCAATGGCTGCTGAAATCGAGAAGAAACTGCGTGATATGCTGCTGAATAATCCAGATGGTACACCAGACTTTGTTGCTGATGACCACGACAAAGACGTTGCTGAATCCAAAGAAGACTTCTAAATCCCATAAGGGCTGCTACGGCAGCCCTTATTTGTTTCTGTCTTACTACATTTTCTTTTAAACAGGTTATCCGCTATGCCTGCCGAATCTACTTCCCGCCGCAGTCCTTATTCTCGCTTATTAGACAAAACCACTCGTATCCTTGCGATGCGCGATCACAGTGAACAAGAACTTCGCCGTAAACTTGCGGCACAGCCTACATTCCCCGGAAAACCAAGAGCTGAAGAAGACCCATTCACGCCTGAAGATATCGAAAAAGTCATTGCCTGGTGTTATGAACACCGCTGGTTGGACGATGCTCAATTTGCCTCACGTTTTATCGCAAGCCGCAGCCGCAAAGGTTATGGCCCGCAACGTATCCGCCAGGAATTGCAGGGCAAAGGTATCGCGCGTGATCTGAGCGAAGCCGCAATGGAAAATTGCGAAGTAGACTGGCAAGAGATGGCTCGAGACATTGCCGAGCGAAAATTTGGCGAGCAACTTCCCACAGAATGGAAAGAGCGAGCTAAAGTGCAGCGTTATCTTCAGTATCGTGGCTTCTATATGGAAGACATCCAGGCTGTTTATTCTTGATATACCCTTCATACTTAAAGTTGCCTCGGCGTTAGCTTCACTCGTTCACCCGACAAATCTGCTGGGAGCTGATTTGAACGCTGCCAGCAGCGCCCCGAAGGGGTGAGGTCCATGGATGGGCCGAATAATCACTTACTGGAGTAAGCTCATCGGGATTTTCTTGCTTGCCGCCTTGACGCAACTTTAATTATTTTGGGTATAAAAAACGAAATTTTTCCGATTAGGCATACACGGGATTTTACTTCCCTCATAAGAAAACTTATCTTATTCCCACTTTTTCCAGGTAAACAGGTTACGGCCAAAGCATTAAAATTGGCTACACCCGGTTTGCAACTCCTCGTTAGCTTGATTTCAGGATAATTATGAGCAAGAGCACCGCTGAGATCCGTCAGGCGTTTCTCGATTTTTTCCATAGTAAAGGTCACCAGGTTGTAGCGAGTAGCTCCCTGGTTCCGAATAACGATCCTACTTTGCTGTTTACCAATGCCGGGATGAATCAGTTCAAGGATGTTTTCCTTGGTCTCGACAAGCGTAATTATTCCCGTGCAACAACGTCTCAGCGTTGTGTCCGCGCCGGTGGTAAGCACAATGATCTGGAAAACGTCGGTTACACTGCCCGTCACCATACTTTCTTTGAAATGCTGGGTAACTTCAGCTTCGGTGATTACTTCAAACATGATGCCATTAACTTCGCATGGGAATTATTGACCGGCGAACAGTGGTTTAATCTGCCAAAAGATCGTCTTTGGGTCACTGTTTACGAGACTGACGACGAAGCGTTTGAAATCTGGGAAAAAGAAGTTGGCGTGCCACGCGAGCGCATTATTCGCATTGGCGATAATAAAGGTGCTGCATATGCATCTGACAACTTCTGGCAGATGGGTGATACCGGCCCATGCGGCCCATGTACCGAAATCTTCTTTGACCACGGCGACCATATTTGGGGCGGCCCTCCGGGCAGCGCTGAAGAAGATGGTGACCGCTATATCGAAATCTGGAACCTTGTGTTCATGCAGTTCAACCGTCAGCAGGATGGCACTATGCTGCCACTGCCTAAGCCGTCTGTTGATACTGGTATGGGTCTGGAACGTATTGCTGCAGTTCTGCAACACGTTAATTCCAACTATGAAATCGACCTGTTCAGCAAGTTGATCCAGTCTGTTGCTAAAGTGACAGGTGCTACCGATCTGACCAGCAAATCGCTGCGTGTTATCGCTGACCATATTCGCTCTTGCGCATTCCTTGTTTCTGATGGCGTGACTCCGTCGAACGAAGGCCGTGGCTATGTGCTGCGCCGCATCATTCGTCGTGCAATCCGCCATGGCAACATGTTGGGCGCGAAAGAAACCTTCTTCTACAAACTGGTTGGCCCATTAGTTGAAGTCATGGGTGCTGCGGGTGAAGAACTGCATCGTCAGCAAGCGTTGGTTGAACAAGTTCTGAAAACCGAAGAAGAGCAGTTTGCTCGCACGCTTGAGCGTGGTCTGGCATTGCTGGATGAAGAACTGGCTAATCTGAAGGGTGATACTCTGGATGGCGAAACTGCTTTCCGTCTGTATGACACCTACGGTTTCCCGGTTGACCTGACGGCGGATGTTTGCCGTGAGCGTAACCTGAAAGTTGATGAAGCAGGCTTTGAAGCTGCGATGGAAGAACAACGCCGTCGTGCGCGTGAGTCCAGCGGCTTTGGCGCTGACTACAACAGTATGATCCGCGTTGATTCAACCACAGCGTTTAAAGGTTACGACCACACTGATTTAACTGCTAAAGTCACCGCGCTATTTGTTGATGGCAAAGCTGTTGAACAAATTACTGCCGGGCAAGAAGCTGTTGTGGTGCTCAATGAGACCCCATTCTATGCGGAGTCTGGCGGCCAGGTCGGTGATAAAGGCGCGATTAAGGGTAACGGCATAGACTTTGCTGTTAACGATACGCAGAAATATGGTCAGGCGATCGGTCATCTGGGCAAGCTCGTTTCTGGTGTTGTGAAAGTGGGCGATAGCGTAAAAGCTGAAGTTGATGAAGAGCGACGTTCGCGTATTCGTCTGAACCACTCTGCAACTCACTTGCTGCACGCAGCACTGCGTCAGGTACTTGGCACGCATGTCGCGCAGAAAGGTTCTTTGGTTAACGATAAAGGCCTGCGTTTTGACTTCTCTCATTTTGAGGGAATGAAACCTACAGAAGTGCGTGCGGTAGAAGATATCGTCAACGCACAGATTCGTCGCAACCTGCCGATCGAAACCAACGTCATGGATCTGGAAGCTGCTAAAGCTAAAGGTGCAATGGCGCTGTTTGGTGAGAAATATGATGACCATGTGCGCGTGTTGAGCATGGGTGATTTCTCTACTGAACTGTGTGGCGGCATTCACGCAAATCGCACTGGTGATATTGGCCTGTTCCGTATTGTTGCGGAATCCGGTACCGCTGCAGGCGTACGTCGTATCGAAGCTGTAACAGGTGAAGGTGCGCTGGCAAACCTGCATGCACAGAGCGAACAACTACAGGATATTGCTCAACTGCTTAAAGGTGACAGCCAGAACCTGAACGAGAAAGTGCGTTCGGTACTGGAGCGTACCCGTCAGCTCGAGAAAGAGTTGCAGCAGTTGAAAGAACAGCAGGCGGTGCAGGAGAGTGCAAACCTTTCCAGCAAAGCTGTCGATGTAAAAGGCGTGAAACTCCTCGTGAGTGAGCTCGCCAACGTCGAACCGAAGATGTTGCGTACTATGGTTGATGATCTGAAAAATCAGCTGGGTTCGGCAATCATCGTTTTGGCGACGGTATCAGAAGGTAAAGTTTCTCTGATTGTGGGTGTCTCTAAAGATGTGACCGACCGTGTGAAAGCGGGGGAGCTGATTGGGGTTATCGCTCAGCAAGTCGGAGGCAAAGGGGGCGGTCGTCCAGATATGGCTCAGGCAGGTGGTACAGACACGGCAGCATTACCAGGTGCTCTGGCCGGTGTTGAAGCCTGGGTCGCGGCTAAGCTCTAAGTAAAAAAATAAAGTGCAGACAGACGCCATAACTCATTCAGGTTATGGCGTCTTCTTAATCTGCACACACTCAATAATGATAAAGTCAGGTTAAAGTTGCGTATATCGGCTAGACTTAGTCATATCAGAAGGTAATGTTGTGGTCATTGACAGTTTATGTGTTTGTCACCACTTACTTTTTGGCGTATATGATGGAGAATGCCGGGATACAGAGAGACCCGACTCTTTTAATCTTTCAAGGAGCAAAGAATGCTGATTCTAACTCGTCGAGTTGGTGAGACCCTCATGATTGGGGATGAGGTGACCGTGACAGTGCTTGGGGTAAAAGGTAACCAAGTTCGTATTGGTGTTAATGCCCCTAAGGAAGTTTCTGTTCACCGTGAAGAGATCTACCAACGTATCCAGGCTGAAAAATCGCAACAAACGAGTTACTAAAGTTACTGCGTCTCGCTAATCACTAGCGAGACGCTTCCTTTAGCGCACCCTTTTCTTCGCTTTATCCCGCAATACTCCCTTCATTTCTCGTTATCCCCATAATTTCTTATTCATCCCGAACGCTTCCTTTTAGCTATTACCCTTATCCTGCCTGTTGATAAAACACTCTTTTTGCTGTCAATTCGGCCTTATTGTGCGTGAAGTGTGCAATTGATTATTAGTTGGGAAAAATTGTTTGACTTATAAGTGCAGGAAAGTAATATGTGCGCCACGCAGTGCCGATGAGCAGAAACAAGTTCAACGGTACACCTCGAAAGAGGCGTGTGGTGAGGTGGCCGAGAGGCTGAAGGCGCTCCCCTGCTAAGGGAGTATGCGGTCAAAAGCTGCATCCGGGGTTCGAATCCCCGCCTCACCGCCATTTTGCACCCATAGCTCAGCTGGATAGAGTACTCGGCTACGAACCGAGCGGTCGGAAGTTCGAATCTTCCTGGGTGCACCATTCTTCCTACTACCATTTTGCGCCGGTAGTGTTCCAAAGAAAGTTAATTTCTTAAGGAGCGACAGGGAGAAAAACGTTGCTTTAGCAACGGCCCGTTTGGGCAAGCACCGTGAGTAACTCTCAGGATGCACCATCTAGTTTGATGTTGTTTAGAGCAACAAACAGCATTAAGTCAGCAGTAAAAGAAGTAATCCTGTGCACCCATAGCTCAGCTGGATAGAGTACTCGGCTACGAACCGAGCGGTCGGAAGTTCGAATCTTCCTGGGTGCACCATTCTTCTTCAATATTACGGCAAGTTCAGTAATATTGAGACAGAAGTCAAAAGCAGTACCTCGATGCACCCATAGCTCAGCTGGATAGAGTACTCGGCTACGAACCGAGCGGTCGGAAGTTCGAATCTTCCTGGGTGCACCATTCTTTTTCAATGTTATGGTTAGTTCAGTAATATTGAGTCAGAAGTCAAAAGCAGTACCCCGATGCACCCATAGCTCAGCTGGATAGAGTACTCGGCTACGAACCGAGCGGTCGGAAGTTCGAATCTTCCTGGGTGCACCATATTTCCCCTAAATACCAGCAATGGTAGCGCTTCAGAGAAATTCGATTTCTCAGCAAGCACAAGGGAAGATAACGTTGCTTCAGCAACGGCCCGAAGGGCGAGCCTTCGGCGAGTAATCTTCCTGGGTGCACCATTTTCTCCCCAAGTTTTACCTCCTGAATTTCAAAAACAAAATCCCCTATAATGCCATATTTACCCATTAGTCACCTTCTGAACCATCTCAATTACAAATAAGCGACAATATTATTGGTTTACGATAAAGTAACGCCTCAATATTGAGTGATGTGAGGGATGAGATGTACGAACGTTACGAAGGTCTAATTTTCGATATGGACGGAACCATCCTCGATACCGAACCTACACATCGCAAGGCGTGGCGTGAGACGCTGGCAGGCTATGGCATGCAGTTCGACGAACAAGCAATGGTTGCGTTGAATGGTTCACCTACCTGGCGTATTGCGCAGGTAATTATCGAACTCAATCGTGCAGATCTTGACCCTCATCGTCTGGCGCAAGAAAAAACGCAGGCCGTTAGAGCTATGCTTCTTGATACGGTGCGCCCACTTCCCCTTATTGATGTAGTCAAATCCTGGCATGGGCGTCGCCCAATGGCTGTGGGTACGGGCAGTGAAAGCGATATCGCCGAAGCGCTGCTCAACCATTTAGGCTTACGTCAGTATTTCTCTGCTGTTGTTGCCGCAGACCATGTCAAAAATCACAAACCCGCTCCCGATACTTTTTTGCTGTGCGCTGAATTAATGGGTGTCGCACCAAATAAATGTGTGGTGTTTGAAGATGCAGATTTTGGCCTGGAAGCTGCAAGAGCGGCGGGAATGGATGGCGTGGACGTCCGTTTGCTGTGAGTGAGGGACTATCACTTTTTTCATTATTTACCAGTAGCTTTCTAAGCGCTACGTTATTGCCAGGAAGTTCCGAAGTGGTGCTGGTAGCACTATTAGTTGCAGGCTCTGGCCCAACCTGGTTACTCATCTTAATAGCAACAATGGGTAATAGCCTTGGTGGCTTAACTAACGTTATTCTGGGGCGTTTTTTTCCATTGCGGGAACAATCGCGCTGGCATGGGAAAGCAACTGGCTGGCTGGTACGTTTCGGACCGGCAACATTATTACTCAGTTGGATGCCGTTACTCGGCGATCTACTGTGCCTGTTGGCTGGCTTATTACGAATGAGCTGGGGACCGGTAATCTTTTTTTATGCCTTGGTAAAGCGCTTCGCTATATCGTTGTAGCGGCTGCAACGGTTCAAGGCATGGCGTGGTGGCACTAATTGCATGGACTGATATACCTATTATCTTTCTAGCTGCAGGTGTGTTGGCTGCAATCGCAAACCCCAGTCACTTACTCAAGTAAGCTCCTGGTGATTTGCTCTCTTGCCGCCTTCCTGCAGCTCGAAATCTAAAGGGTATAATTATCATCGCCATTTAAAACAATTATGCTTAATAAAAATGAATTCGACAGGCGGGAGGTCAATTTGATCCCGAACGTATCACAGGCGCTGGCCTGGCTGGAACAGCATCCTCAGGCAGTTAAAGGTATTTGTCGTGGTCTTGAGCGTGAAACGCTGCGAGTCACACCAGATGGTCAGTTGGCAACAACGGGCCACCCGGAAAGCCTTGGTTCAGCGCTGACACACAAATGGATCACGACTGATTTCGCGGAAGCGCTACTGGAGTTTATTACTCCAGTTGATGGTGATATCGACCATATGCTGACATTCATGCGCGATCTCCATCGCCATACAGCCCGTGAACTGGGTGATGAGCGTATGTGGCCGCTGAGCATGCCGTGTTATATCAACGATGGTCAGAATATCGAGCTGGCGCAGTATGGCTCGTCCAACAACGGGCGTTTTAAAACGTTATACCGCGAAGGTTTGAAAAACCGTTACGGTGCGTTGATGCAGACTATTTCGGGTGTGCACTACAACTTTTCGCTGCCGCTGGAGTTCTGGCAGGCGCGTCTGGGTGTTGAAGATGCTGAAAGCGGCAAAGAAGCGATTTCCGCCGGATATTTCCGCCTGATTCGCAACTATTACCGTTTTGGTTGGGTTATCCCATATTTGTTCGGGGCATCGCCGGCGATTTGTTCTTCCTTCCTGCAAGGGAAAGAAAGCGCACTGCCATTTGAAAAAACCGAATGTGGCATGAATTACCTGCCATATGCGACTTCATTGCGACTGAGCGACTTGGGCTACACCAATAAATCCCAGAGTAACCTTGGTATTACGTTTAACGATCTGGAGACTTATGTCGCCGGGCTGAAGCGCGCGATTAAAACGCCATCGGAAGAGTATGCACAGATGGGCGTTGAGAAAGATGGCAAGCGCCTTCAAATCAACACCAACGTGCTGCAAATTGAAAATGAACTCTATGCACCTATTCGCCCTAAACGCGTTACAGGGCCGGGTGAGTCGCCTTCTGATGCATTGATGCGCGGCGGGATTGAATATATTGAAGTGCGTTCACTTGATATCAATCCGTTCTCACCAATTGGTGTTGATGAGCAGCAGGTTCGTTTCCTCGACCTGTTCATGATTTGGTGTGTGCTGGCTGATGCGCCTGAAATGAGCAGTGACGAATTGCTTTGCACCCGCACAAACTGGAATCGTGTGATTCTGGAAGGCCGCAAACCAGGCCTGACACTGGGTATAGGTTGTGAAACCGCGCAGCATCCGCTGGCTAAAGTGGGCAAAGATTTGTTCACAGATTTACGCCGTGTAGCCGAAACGCTGGATGGTATTGCGGGCAATAGCGAATATCAGGACGTTTGTGATCAGCTGGTCGCCTGTTTTGACGATCCGGAATTAACGTACTCGGCACGCATTCTGCGGTCTATGATTGATAATGGCATTGGCGGAACCGGGCTTGCGTTGGCTGAGCAGTATCGTCAGATGCTGACACAAGAGCCGCTGGAGATTTTGACCGAAGACGTGTTGCAGAAAGAACATGATGCTTCATGGCAGCGCCAGCGAGACATCGAAGCCAGTGATACCGAGCCGTTTGATGTGTGGCTTGAGAAACACGCTTAGTAGAAAAGAAAAAGGCCACAATCAGTGTGGCCAAAATATACATCTCTGAATAAGGGATGATGATAACAAATGCGCGTCTTTCATATATTCAGAGTAGTGTGAGAAAGAATGGTTCATTTTATTTTTAAAAAAATCACTTATCGGAGGTGATCAGATGCCGTTGTTGGATAGCTTCACAGTTGACCATACCCGCATGGGCGCACCAGCAGTGCGTGTAGCGAAAACGATGCATACGCCTCATGGCGATACTATCACTGTATTTGATCTGCGTTTTTGCATCCCGAACAAGGAAGTGATGCCAGAAAAAGGTATTCATACTCTTGAACACCTGTTTGCTGGTTTTATGCGTGACCACCTGAATGGAAATGGCGTAGAGATTATTGATATTTCACCAATGGGCTGCCGCACGGGCTTCTACATGAGCCTGATTGGTGTGCCTGATGAGACGCTCGTTGCCGATGCATGGAAAGCGGCAATGGAAGATGTGCTGAAGGTGAAAGAGCAAAACCAGATCCCAGAGCTGAACGTTTACCAGTGTGGCACTTACCACATGCACTCGCTGGAAGAAGCGCAAGATATCGCCCGTCATATCCTTGAGCATGGCGTAAGCGTAAACAGCAACGAAGAGCTGGCTCTGCCGAAAGAGACACTCAAAGAGCTGCATATCTAGTTCTGATTAGGCGTAAGCGCCAATAGCAAAAGGGGCCAATCGGCCCCTTTTGTATTTCTGACATTCTTTCTGACTTAGTGCGCTCCGCCACCACCACCACCACCGGCACCAAACGGTGGTCTGGCAAACCAGATTAGACCCAGCAACAGAATAAATATTCCTGCAGAAACCCAGAAAATCTCATTGGCTGAGATAATCAGCCCCTGATTGGTAATCTGCTGCGCAATATAGCCAGAGGCTTGTTGCGGCGACATCCCCAGATTTTCCAGTTTTGAATACATCTCCTGCGCATTCGGGTTAAACGGTGAAACGGACTCAGTTAACTGCGAATGGTGTAACGCCTCGCGGTTAGTCCACAGCGTCGTGGTTATCGATGTACCAATCGAACCGGCAAGGGTTCGGGTAAAGTTCGACAAACTCGATGCAGCCGCCATACGCTCAGGCGGTAGCCCGGAAAGCGTAATTGTCGTCAGTGGCATAAAGAAGCATGCCACGGCGAAGCCCTGAATAAACTGCGGCCAGGCCGACGCGCCGAAATCCATTCCCGGCTCGAAGGTATATGCACGCCAGTAGAAACAGACGGCGTACATAATAAAGCTGAACGTCACCAGCCGTCGCATATCGAGCTTATGAGCAAAACGCCCGATAATCGGCGACAGCAATACAGGAAGAAGTCCGACCGGTGCCGATGCCAGACCTGCCCAGGTTGCCGTGTAGCCATATACCTCCTGCAACAGCTGCGGCAGCAACACAATTGCGCCGAAGTAGAGCATGTAAGCGAGACTGATACACAAGCAACCAATGGTGAAGTTTCGCGACTTAAACAACGACAAGTCGACTATCGGGTTGTCGTCCGTTAGCTCCCAGACAATCAAGAAACTAATCGTCACCACCGCGACGATTGTCAGAACGACCACTTCCGTTGAGTTAAACCAATCCAGCTCTTTACCGCGGTCGAGCATGATTTGCAGGCTACCAATCCCCACCACCAGCAGCGCAAGGCCGATGGCATCAATACGGCGCTGCTCGGTTTTGGTTTCACGGCCACGCAGCGTTTGCATCGTCAGCAGAACAACCACCGCCCCGATCGGCACGTTAATAAAGAAGATCCAACCCCAGTGGTAGTTATCACTGATAAAACCACCGAGAATTGGCCCACAAATCGGCGCCACGATAACCGTCATCGACCACAGCGCCAGCGCGATACTTCGCTTAGCAGGCGGGTAGTTATTGAGCAGCAGGCTTTGCGAAAGCGGAATCAACGGCCCGGCAACGATCCCCTGGATAACGCGGAAGAAGATCAGCATCTCCAGACTTTTGGACACGCCGCAAGCCCATGAAGCCAGCACGAACAGAATCGTCGACCACATAAACAACTTCACTTCACCAAAGCGCTTAGCAAGCCACCCGGTGATAGGAATTGAGATGGCGTTGGCCACCCCAAATGAAGTGATAACCCAGGTCCCCTGGCTCAGAGACGAGCCAAGGTTACCGGCAATGGTCGGAATGGCCACGTTGGCGATGGTAGAATCCAGCACCTGCATAAAGGTCGCCAATGACAAGGCGATGGTCATGATGACCAGCGGTGCCCCTTCTAGCGGTTTTTGTTGTGCCATACAACCTCCGCTTTGTTAACCCGCATTGGCCTGGATGATGTTATTAATCAGCTCATTAGCAGGTGCCAGGTTAAGTTCGCGCGCGTTACTTTCATACACCGGAGAGTGACGCGTCTCGTTAGCCAGAATACTGCCTTCACGGTTGCTGGTATCCACGGTAACTAATGTGGATAGACCAATACGTAGCGGATGTTCTTGAAGTTGCTTCGCATCAAGCTCAATACGTACTGGCAGGCGCTGAACGACTTTGATCCAGTTGCCGGTAGCGTTTTGCGCCGGGAGCAGTGAAAACGCGCTGCCGGTGCCCATGTCCAGGCCTACGACCTTGCCAGTGTATTCAATTTTGTCGCCGTAAATATCACTGACAACCGTTGCAGGTTGGCCGATACGTATATGCGCAAGCTGCGTCTCTTTAAAGTTCGCATCGACCCACAAACCACTTGCTGGCACGATAGCCATCAGAGGAGTTGTTGGGCTTATTTGCGCACCAACCTGAACAACGCGGCGTGAAACATAGCCGGTCATTGGGCTGACAATTTTTGTGCGGGCTAGCGCCATCCATGCGTTACGCAACTCGGCAGCCGCTTGTTTAACACTTGGCTGCTCTTCGAGTTTGCTACCCAGAACCATGGCCTGGTTTGCATTGTATTGTTGAATGGCAACATCCAGTTGCGCTTGAGCCGTCGCGACGGCATCTCGGGCGTGTTGCAATTCTTCACGGCCAATCAGGTTTGCGTTACCCAAAGGTACGCGGCGATTAAGGTCGCTTTGAGCTTGAGCAAGCGAAGTCTTTTGCAGCTCAATATTGGCCTGCAACTGCTTACTATTAATCATTAACTGACGTGTCTGGCGCACGCTTGAAGCCAGCACGGTTTGTGCCTGCTCAAAAGCTTGCTCAGCGTCAGCCTGGTCTAACGTTACCAGAACATCGCCCTGTTTAACGAAGTCGGTATTTTCAGCCCAAACTTTGGTTACGCTTCCGGAAACCTGGGACATTATCTGTACCTGATTACCGGCCACATACGCATCATCCGTATTTTCGTAGTGACGTAACACCAAAAACCAATAAATCCCATATGCCACAGCAATAATTACAAACAGCAAGGTCAACACAAGTAAGGCACCTTTACGTTTGCCTTTCTTGTTACCCGGCTGTTGCGGGGTTTGAGTCTCCGCATGTGCGCTCATGCTTATCTCCACACTTTTTTATTATAGTGATCGGCTGAGCCGACCTGTTAGACCCAACAGGCCAGCAAGGTGAGTTGCTGGCCTGTCGGTATTCATCTTTTTTGGGGTATTACGATTTCACGCGATGACAGCATTTAGCGCACGGCTTCAAGTACAGTCTGGTTTTCGTCCATTTCATCAAGGCGGGTCAGCAGTTTGCGGGTAATATTTTCCAACTGCTCTTTCTCCGTACCGCTCAGCGCAGACCACAGCTCATGCAGGCAGTGGTGTTGCGGCGGTAACACCTGACGTATGAATTCCTGACCTTTTTCGGTCAAATGCAGATGCAGGCAGCGGCGATCGTTATCGCTTTCACGGCGTTCAATCCAGCCACGCTTTTCCAGCTCATCGGCAATTCGGGTCGCGTTGGTTCGAGAAGAACCTAAAGCACAGCTTAGTTCAGAAGGCTGGATGCTATGGTTTTCCTGAGATTCAAGAGTGATCAACGCCATAAATAGCGTCTCGTTAATGCCCTGAGCTTTCAGCATCTTATTGCGGTTTTCCAAAAGCTTGCCTTGCATGTGCATGCACAGGCGCGTCAGAAGGACTTCCTGGTATGGGAATTCTTCGTAGCGTTTGGCGCGAAATTTTAGCATTTGTTCAATGGGCGTAAACGAACTATCCATTTTGGCATAACCTCATTAGTTGCGGTCGATATAATAACGATGGTGACAAATAAAGTAAATGTATTGTTTATACGTTTTTTAATCGTCAGACGGCGATCACCATCATGAGTTTCCAGGTTAATCCATAACCCAGAGCACTTAATAACGTCGGGATAATAATGCTGCGAGTTTTATAAAAGCTCAGCCCGAGAATGATAAAGCCCATAAGCGTTGGGACCAGACGCTGCGCATCGTGCATGATCTCAGGCACACTTGAGACCACCAGCAGGGCGCAAATTGATGCAATGCCAATACTATCGAGCAGCACGCCTGTCGCACCAAGTTTGGCTGGACGTGTCGAATTTGCCCTGATTCGCAGAGGCAAATAACGGAACAGGTAGTTCGCAAGCCCGACCAGCAGACCCAGCAAAAGTACTTGTGTACTCATCCCGGTTCTCCTTGATAAAACGCCTGCACTAACGCCGCCAGGCATCCACACGCAATGCCTGCAAAAATCGCAGCAGGAATCGAAATCAGCGTGACGCCCAATAGTGCACCAGCAAGCGATGCGGTCACGATCCAGGATTGCTTACGCTGGAATGACGCCAGCAAGAAGCTCAGAAATAGGGCAGGCAGCATAAAACCTAGCGCTGCTTCTACTGCCGGGAAGTTATCCAGCAAGCCATTTCCGGACCAGGAACCCAGCGCCGTACCCAGAATCCATGAAAACCAGGAGCTGAATGCGATACCGATCATCCAGTTTTCGCTCCAGCGACGATTATCACGGACCAGTTTCGCTGTTGCGGCAGCAAACACTTCGTCGGTCAGGCCAAAGGCCCAAATCGCGGTTTTAGGTTTACTTAACTGGCGAGTGATTCGTTGGCGCAGGGAAGGGCCGTATAAGACGTGGCGCACATCCATTGCCATTACTGTTAATGCTGCCACCCATAGCGAGCTACCCGCAGCCAGCAATGCGGTAATAACAAACTGGCTAGCGCCTGCATAAATAATGCAGGAGAAAAATAGACTTTCGAATGGGGTAAATCCTAGCTTTGTGGCATTCAGCCCAAACGCGAATGCTACCGGGATATAACTGATGACAATCGGTAAACTGTCTTTCAGCCCTTCAACCCAGGTAGCATCATTTTGGTTAGTATTTAAGTGATCTGTTGCAGGACTATCCATATTAACTATTTATCTATTTCTGACGTTAATGTCACTCGAATGAACAAACAGGGATAACCTTAACAGACTGGTACGACCCTTAATACCCCAAATTATTCAAGGGGAATGTAAAGGATTAGAGCCATCACGGCTGACGGTGATAGCCACGCCACCACACTACTAAATTTAGTAGGGCGATGATGGCACCTGCTGCGCAAACGCCATTCCATCCAGCATGTTGATATGCACTGGCAGAAATGACTGAACCTGCGGCGCCACCAATAAAGTAGCTGGTCATGTAACCGGCGGTTAAGCGATTTCGTGCATCCGGCATCATGCGATAGATAACGGTTTGGTTAGTGATATGCACACCCTGAACCGTTAAATCCAGCACCAGAATGCCAATGATTAGCGCGATGACTGAATACTGCCCCATTGCGGTCGCAATCCACGACAGCAGCAGCAGCACCAGCCCAATGGTTGTGGTGAGATGTGCTTTACCTTTATCTGCAAATCCACCCGCCGGACGTGCACCCAGCGCACCCGCTGCACCCGCGAGGCCAAACAGGCCAATCATCCCATCCGAGAAGTTAAATGGCGGCGATGCCAGCAGAAATGCCATTGATGTCCAGAGGATACTGAAGTTGGCAAACGTCAGGCAGCCCAATAATGCGCGAGTACGCAATAGAGGGTTTTTGATAAACAAGCCGAATACAGAGGACAGTAACTGCGGATAATTCAGATGAGTTTCAGTCTTCACTTTCGGCAAGCCGCGCCACAGGGCTAAAGCCATCAAAACCATGAGCACACTGGCAACCCAGTAAACGGTACGCCAGCCACCAAGACTTGCCAGCAGCCCGGCAACGGTACGTGCAAGCAAAATACCGAGCAGCAGGCCACTCATAATCGTGCCAACCACTTTGCCGCGCTTTGCAGGTTCAGCAAGCGTTGCTGCAAGCGGCACCAGAATTTGTGCAACGACCGAGAACAAGCCGGTGAGTGCAGTGCCAAGAATCATCATCCATAACGTCTGGCTCAGCGCGACAATCACCATGCCGCCTGCGGCAAGCAGCGTCATAAAGACAATTAACCCGCGGCGCTCGAACATATCGCCTAGTGGCACCAGCAACAACAAACCTGCGGCATAACCCAGTTGTGCGGCGGTTACAATAAATCCGGCCTGGTTAATCGAAAGGGAAAACGCATTAGCGATGGTATCGAGTAGCGGTTGCGCGTAGTAGTTACTGGCAACGGCCAAACCCGTGGCAATAGACATCAGGACGATAAGCGCGGGGCTAAGTCCAGGGGGGTATTTTTCATTGTTATTCTTCAACTTGCGATGATGGTGCGGGAATAATAACGAAAATTAACGTAAGCAGGAGTCGGATTGTGCGGTTTGTTTTGGTAGGAATACCCTCTCCAGGCAGGAGAGGGTTAGGTTTTCACCTTCTCCCGAAGAGAAGGCCGGTCTCAAATCAATACAAAGGCTTACTTAGCGGCTAAAGCTTCTTTCACCCAGCCATCAAACTGCGCCTGGTGTGCTTTAATCCAGCCATCAACGTGGCCCTGAATATCTGCTTCTGAGGATTTACCGTTATGCATCATCGCATTCTCGGCATTGATATCCGCCAGTGGCAGTTTCATCAGGCTAAACAGTTTCGCTGCCTGCGGGTTTTTCTCGGCCCAGGCTTTGTTTGCCACGATATGCATGGTGTTCACTGGGAAACCATAGTTCGCGCCATTCGGCAGTTTGGTGTCGATATTCTTTTGCTCACCCGGCAAGGACGAGAACGGCACCTGCAACCACACCACATCTTTCCCAGGTTTGAGCACATCGCTCACCCAGTATGGCGTCCAGGTGTAATACAGCACCGGTTTGCCTTCTTTATAACGTGCAATGGTATCCGCCATCATCGCTGAATAATTACCGTGGCTAACCGTTACCGTATCGGCCAGCTTATAGGCTTCGTTCTGATGGTTAATCACCGCTTCACAACCCCAACCCGGCGTACAACCCATCATGTCGGCTTTGCCATCGTTGTTGCTGTCGAACAGTTTGGCAATCTTCGGATCTTTTAGCTGCTCAACGTTGGTGATGTGGTATTTATCTGCGGTCTTTTTATCGATGAGATAACCCTGCGCCGCGCCGGTCACATACGTGCCTTCGCGATAAAACTTGTTACTGCCACCCGCAGCGGCATACATATCGTCATGCAGTGGCTGCCAGTTCACTGCGGTAAATGTGGCATCGCCAGAGGCAATCGAGGTGTAACCCACGTTGTAATCCACTTCGCTTGCCGTATTTACGGTGTAACCCAGTTTTTCAAGGGCACGGCTGACAAGCTGTGTCTGGAAGGATTCTTCAGAAATGGTGCTTTGAATTGGCTGAACCGTAATGCCTTTACCCGGCAAGTCAGCGGCAAAAGTGCTGGTGGTAACGAGTGTGGCAAGAGCTGTCGCGAAAAGAGTCGTGTGTCGCATCGTTATTCCTATTTTTGGTGATGGGGCATGAGGCGGCACGCATGCCGCCACAGGCTTATTTAATGAAGGGACGGGTCAAGAGACCAATTGGGCCGGTATTGAACCAGCGGCGGTTGCCACGGCTGCGCGAATCGCGGCCAATGGACTGAGTTAAGCGGTCGAGAATAATGGCAAGAATGACAATGCCGACGCCGCCGACGGTCGCAAGACCCATATCGAGGCGGCCAATACCGCGCAGAACCATCTGGCCCAGGCCACCAACGGCAATCATCGAGGCGATAACCACCATCGAAAGTGCCAGCATCAGTGTCTGGTTAACGCCCGCCATAATGGTCGGCATCGCCAGCGGTAACTGAACCTTGAACAACATCTGGCGCGGGCTTGCGCCAAAAGAACGCGAGGCTTCAATTAGATCTTCCGGCACCTGCTTAATACCCAGAATCGTCAGGCGCACAATTGGTGGCAGGGCAAAGATAATCGTCACTACCACACCTGGCACGTTACCGATACCGAACAGCATTACGATTGGCACCAGATAAACAAACGCTGGAGTGGTTTGCATCGCATCCAATAGGGGGCGAATTATTTTTGCTGCCCGTTCGCTGCGTGCCAGCCAAATCCCCAGCGGCAGGCCGATTATCATGCAGAACATCAGGGCCGTCAGTACCAGCGCCAGCGTTACCATAGCTTGTGACCAGGCACCAATCGCGCCAATCGCTACCAGCGAAATCAACGTTGCGATACCCATTCCCAGGCTCGACATCTGCCAGGCAATCAGCGCAAACAGAATGATGGCAACCGGTGCTGGCATCCCCAGCAAGAAGTGCTGGAAGCCACTGAGGATATAATCCACCGGCACGCGAATGCCCTGAAACACCGGGCGGAAGTGTGTCACCACCCAGTCGATGCCGTGAGTTACCCAGCTATCGAGTGGGATCAGCGTCTTATGGAACGGATCCAGAATGTTAAAATGTTCTGGCTGTGGCGCAGGAGCTGAATTCAGCCAGTCTGCACTGCCACTTGCCGCAGGCGTGGATGCCGCTTGGCTTCCCCACGCATCAGCAGTTGCAGCGGCATGGTTGGTTGTTGTGTCGGCAGCCGCACTGCCGGTATCCCACGGATTTGCTTCACTCATTGACTTACCCCCTCACGATCTAACGCCTGGAGCAGCACCCCTTTTGAGATGATACCCACGTACTGACTCTCTTCACCTATGACCGGAACCGCGCACGGAGCCTGGCCTACATGGGTGAGCAGATCGCTTAGTGACGTATCAGCGGAAACTGCCGCCGGAGATTCGAGGTAAGCATTATCCAGACCCTGACCAGCAGCCAACGCCGCTTTCAGTGAGTCGGTCGAGACAATACCGAGGAATTTTTGCCCGCGTTCGATGACATAACCGAATTCACGATCTTCGTCTTGCAGCAATTTCAGCGCAGAACGAGGGCCAAAACCGGCGGTTTTACGCAGCAGGCCAGCAGGGCTTCGGCGGGCAATATCTTTGGCGCTAAATACCTGACTAATATCCACACCTCGGAAGAAGGTGCGTACATAATCATTTGCCGGATTATTGAGAATTTCATCCGGTGTACCGACCTGTATTACTTCACCACCTTGCATAATGGCAATTCGGTCGCCAATACGCATTGCTTCATCTAAATCGTGGGAGATAAATACAATGGTACGTTGGTGTTTAGCTTGCAATTTAATTAATTCATCCTGCATTTCAGTACGAATTAATGGATCGAGTGCGGAGAAGGCTTCATCCATCAATAATATATCTGGATTAATTGCCAATGCGCGGGCTAAACCAACACGTTGACGCATACCGCCAGAAAGCTCATCAGGATAAGCGTGGGAATAATTTTCAAGCCCTACCTGACGCAATGCATCAAGAGCTTTTTCCTGACGTTCTTTTAACGGAATTCCCGCTAATTCCATGCCGAAAGCAGTGTTATTTAACACCGTCATATGGGGCATCAGAGCAAATGACTGGAATACCATTGAGATCTTGCTCTTACGCACTTCACGCAGTTGTGCGTCTGATATCTTAGCGATGTCTACACCATCAATCAGTACCTGCCCACGGGTTGGTTCAATCAGGCGATTGAGAAGGCGAACCATGGTGGATTTACCGGAACCCGATAACCCCATGATGACAAAAATCTCGCCTTCTTCAATTGCCAGACTGGCGTCTTTTACGCCAAGCGACAGCCCTGTTTTTTCCAGTAATTCGGCTTTTGAAATACCCTTTTCAATATATTTATATGCGCGCTGTGGGTGCTCACCAAATACCTTATATAAATTCTTCACTTCAAGTTTAATTGCCATGCAATAAAGTTATTCCTGTATTTATATATTTATACACAATTCCTGATGGAAATATTCACTGCATATACCCTAACATACTCAGAATCTGAGACAACCCTCGATTTCTGATATATCCAATATCCGCGCGGCTTGAGTGGGCAGAATTTCCCATGAGTAAAGGGCTGAGAGCAAATCAGAGAAAGATGATATTTTTTGTAAGCGAAGGCGAAATTTGCCTGAATAGCGTGATATTCAGGCGGAAATGTAAACAGCGATTTTGTAGTGTTGACTGAAAATATCAACGCCAGAAATGTGCGGTTTATTTGGCTTAATTTACGATAAGAAACCAAAATAATTCGAGTTGCAGAAAGGCGACAAAGCCGCAAGTCCCCAGGAGCATAGATAACTATGTGACAGGGGGGCGCGGGTGCAGTCAACGCACCTGCGGCTGTTTTTAGAAATCCCAGTCTTCGTCTGTAGTTTCCACCGCTTTCCCCATTACATACGATGAGCCAGAACCCGAGAAAAAGTCGTGGTTCTCGTCCGCATTGGGGGAGAGTGCTGCCAGTATCGCTGGGTTCACCTCTGCCATTTCAGGCGGGAATAGCGCGTTGTAACCCAGGTTCATTAATGCCTTATTCGCGTTGTAGCAAAGAAAGGCTTTCACCTCTTCCTGCCAACCCACATCACCGTAAAGCGCATCGGTATAAGCGACTTCGTTATCGTAAAGATCCATCAGCAAATCGAGGGCAAAGTTTTGCAGCTCGGTCTGGCGCTCAATGCTTTGCTGCGCCAGCACTTTCTGGAATTTGTAACCGATATAATAACCGTGCACCGCTTCGTCGCGAATAATCAGGCGAATCAGGTCAGCCGTGTTAGTTAATTTGCCACGGCTCGACCAGTACATCGGCAAATAAAATCCAGAATAGAAGAGGAAAGACTCCAGAAATACGCTGGCAATTTTCTTCTTCAATGGATCATCGGCGTGGTAATGAGCGAGGATAATTTGCGCCTTACGTTGTAGTGGCGGGTTTTCTTCGCTCCACGCATACGCCGCATCAACATCTTTAGTCTGGCAAAGCGTTGAGAAAATCGAGCTATAGGAGCGGGCGTGCACCGCTTCCATAAAGCTCACGTTAGACAAAACGGCTTCTTCATGCGGCGTTATTGCATCATTCATTAATACCGGTGCGCCAACCGTATTCTGAATAGTGTCCAGCAGAGTCAGCCCGGTAAACACGCGGATAGTCAGTTGCTGTTCTTCATCGCTGAGCGATTGCCAGGCCGGAATATCGTTCGACAGTGGGATTTTCTCTGGCAACCAGAAATTGCTGGTCAGGCGATTCCACACTTCGAGATCTTTCTCATCCTCGATATTGTTCCAGTTGATGGCACTTACGCGGGTTAACTCAGTCATGATTTCTCCTTATAAAGCGCAGGACACACAGCCCTGCACCTCCGTTCCATCCAGTGCCATCTGGCGCAAGCGAATGTAGTAGAGCGTCTTGATGCCTTTTTTCCAGGCATAAATCTGCGCTTTATTAATGTCACGAGTGGTGGCGGTATCGCGGAAAAACAGTGTCAGCGATAAACCTTGATCAACGTGGCGAGTGGCTTGCGCATAGGTGTCGATAATTTTTTCCGGGCCGATATCGTAGGCATCCTGGTAAAACTCCAGGTTGTCGTTAGTCATAAACGGAGCCGGATAATAAACACGACCGATTTTACCTTCTTTGCGAATCTCGATACGTGAGACTATCGGGTGGATGCTTGATGTTGCGTGGTTGATATAAGAGATCGAACCCGTCGGCGGGACAGCCTGCAAATTCTGGTTATACAGGCCGTATTCCATTACGTCGTCACGCAACTGTTGCCACTCTTCGCGGCTGGGAATAGCGACCCCGGCTTTGGCAAATAACGCGCGCACCTTCTCGGTTTTTGGCTGCCAGCTTTCTTGCAGATATTGGCGGAAATATTCGCCATTCGCATAACGTGATTGCTCGAAACCTGCGAAGCGCTGTTTGCGTTCTCGTGCCAGTAAATTTGATGTGCGTACTGCATGCCAGGTCACGGTATAAAAATAGAAATTAGTAAAATCCAGACCTTCTGGCGAGCCGTAAGCAATACCTTCACGCGCCAGATAACCATGGAGATTCATCTGGCCGAGGCCGATGGCGTGTGACGCGGCGTTTCCTGCTTCAATCGACGGTACTGAGCGAATGTGGCTCATATCGGAAACCGCTGTTAGCCCGCGAATTGCGACTTCGATAGTCTCGCCAAAATCGGGGGAATCCATGGTATGGGCGATATTCAGTGAGCCGAGATTGCAGGAAATATCTTTACCTGTTTGTTGGTAATCGAGGTTTTCGTCGTAAGTAGAAGGGCTATTAACCTGCAAGATCTCTGAACACAGGTTGCTCATATTAATACGCCCGGCAATCGGGTTTGCGCGATTTACCGTGTCTTCAAACATGATGTACGGGTAACCAGACTCAAACTGGATCTCGGCCAGTGTCTGGAAGAAATCACGCGCATTAATAAAGGTTTTGCGAATACGCTCGTCCGACAGCATTTCTTCGTAAAGTTCGCTGACGGCAATATCACCAAATGGCTTGCCGTAAATACGCTCGACATCATAAGGCGAGAACAACGCCATCGGCTGGTTATCTTTCGCCAACTGGAAAGTGATATCCGGGATCACTACGCCAAGCGAGAGCGATTTGATGCGAATTTTTTCATCAGCATTTTCGCGCTTGGTGTCGAGAAAACGCAAAATATCGGGATGATGGGCGTGAAGATAAACCGCGCCCGCGCCCTGGCGCGCACCGAGCTGGTTGGCGTACGAAAACGCATCTTCCAGCATTTTCATCACCGGAATAACACCGGACGACTGGTTTTCGATGCGTTTAATCGGCGCGCCAACTTCACGCAAATTGGAGAGCAGGAAAGCTACGCCACCGCCACGTTTCGAAAGCTGCAATGCGGAATTTACCGCGCGGCCAATCGACTCCATATTGTCTTCAATTCGCAGCAAGAAGCAGGACACCAGTTCGCCGCGCTGCATTTTCCCGCAGTTCAGAAAAGTGGGCGTGGCAGGCTGGAATCGGCCGCTGAGCATCTCATCTATCAATTGCGTGGCGAGGTTTTCGTTACCCTGCGCCAGTGTTAACGCCACCATGCACACACGGTCCGGGAAATGTTCCAGATACTCTTTACCGTCGTAAGATTTCAGGGTGTAGCTGGTGTAATACTTCCAGGCGCCGAGAAATGTCTGGAACTGGAAACCACTGTTGAGCGCCTTCTCAAACAACGTGACGACAAAACGACTGTCATAGCGTTGTAGCACGGCATTGTCGTAATAACCTTCAGCCACAAGATAGTCGAGGCGAGCTTGCTGGTGGGGAAACTGGCGCGAACGGGGTAGCACATGTTGTTTATGGAATTGCTCTACCGCCAGCTTATCTTTCTCAAACTGGATATGGCCTTCGGAATCATAAAGATTCAACATGGCGTTGAGTGCGTGATAATCCGCGCTTTCCGTCGCCATTACGCTGATAGCTTCTGTCGTTGCCAAAATTCTTTGACTCCCTTACGCACGTTTTCAATATCTTGCTCGGTGCCGAGTAACTCAAAACGATAGAGATACGGTACCTGGCATTTCTGGGCTATCACGTCGCCCGCCCGGCAAAATCCTTCGCCGAAATTACGATTACCGCTGGCAATCACACCGCGCAGTAACGAGCGATTCGTAGGATTATTTAAAAAACGAATGACCTGGGCCGGTACGGCGCCGGCAATTCCGCCACCGCCGTAGCTTGGCACTATCAAAATATAAGGCTCTGGAACGATCAGTCGCTGTTTGAAATCCAGCGGAATGCGCAGCGCGGGTAATTCCAGGCGTTCGACAAAACGCAGAGTATTTTCCGAGGTGCTGGAGAAGTAGACGAGATGACTCATGCAGTCGCCAGGTTGCGCAGACGGTTGATCATATCCGGCCGGAATCCGCTCCAGCTCTCTTGTTCTGTGACCACAACCGGCAACTGGCGAAAACCAAGGGCGCGTAATTCGTCGGCGGCTTCCGGGGTTAAATCGAGATTAATCAGTTCGTAAGTGAACCCACGGCTTTCGATGGCGCGTTTAGTTGCGTGGCATTGGACACAGTCATTTCGAGTGTATATGGTAATGCGCATGATTCTTATTCTCTCCGATGTTGAGAATATGAATACTAGATGTGGGTGTTAAAATAATCAACCATACAAGATATAGTCTTTTTCGATAAGGACAGCAAAGGTGATGAGCGGGGCAGGTTGCGGGCAAAAAAGAATTTTTAGGGTGGATTAGCGTTAGCGAAATCCACCACTATTGTGCGGGTGTCGGATGTCGCTGTGCTAATCCAACCAGAAAAAACTACATACGCATACTGATTGCCAGGCGGTTGAACGCATTCATCAGGCTTGCAGTGAAAGTAAGATCGCTAATCTCTTGTGCGGTGAAGAATTGCAGCAACGGTTGGTACACTGCATCTTCTGCACCACCTTCGGTAATTAAGGTTATTGCTTCGGCCCAGGCCAGTGCCGCGCGCTCTTTATCACTGAAGTGATTACTCACTTTCCAGCCCGCCAATGCATCTAGCTTGGTCTGGTCTACGCCATCTTTGCGCAGTGCTTTTGAGTGCATCTCGAGGCAATAGGCGCAGCCGTTAATTTGCGAGACGCGCAGGAAAACAAGTTCAATCAGGGTCGAGCCGAGCGAGCTTGATTCCAGGCCTTTCAGTGCCTGAAGCATAGGCTTAAATACGGCTGGGGAAAGGTCGTAATAAGGCTGGCGTAATTCAATCATGGGGTGATCCTCGTGTTGGTGTGCGGGCAATTTAGCACTATGATGGACTGCTAAAGAGAGCCATAAATTAACTAATAAAGCAGGCCATAATGGCAAAGTCGATTGAACCCGTAGTGAGTGCTCACCATTCGATACCGCGTTACCAGCAAATCGCGCGACAGCTTAAGCAGGCAATCAGTGATGGCGAGCTGGTTGCCGGAAGCCGTTTGCCATCAAGTCGCACCATGGCGCTGGAACTTGGGGTGGCCCGGGCAACAGTGGAAAATGCCTACGGGGAGCTGGTTGCGCAAGGGTGGCTGGAAAGACGTGGCCAGGCAGGGACCTTTGTCAGCTTGTCGGTGACGAAAGGCGCAAATAACCCCGAGACGACAACCAGCCAACCGCAAGGTACGCCACGTCCGTTCCAGGTGGGTTTACCCGCGCTGGATGCATTCCCGCGCGCATTGTGGGCGCGAATTATGGGACGGCGCTTACGTCTGCAAACACGCTACGATTTAGTGTTACCCGAAGCGAATGGGGAATCGACATTACGCCAGGCCATTGCCGATTATTTACGTTTTTCACGCAGCATCGACTGCCACCCGGAGCAGATCTTCATCACCGCAGGTTTTCAGGCTGCAATGAGGCTGGTTGTGCATGCGCTAGCCAAACCTGGTGACGGAGTCTGGCTCGAAGATCCCGGTTATCGCTATGTACGCCCGGTATTTTCAGAAGCGGGGATGGCATTACATCCGGTGCCGGTCGATGGTGAAGGGATGCAGATTGATTATGGTATTAATCATTTTCCCGATGCGCGTTTTGCACTTTTGACCCCGGCTCATCAAAGCCCGCTGGGCGTGGCTTTATCCATAACTCGCCGTCGCCAGTTGCTTGATTGGGCTGCGACAAATCATAGCTGGATTATTGAGGACGATTACGACAGTGAGTTCCGCTACCACGGAAAACCGCTGCCGCCGATAAAAAGCCTCGATGGTCCGCAGCGCGTTATCTATGCCGGAACGTTCAGTAAATCTTTGTTTCCCGCTTTACGCGTCGCCTGGCTGGTGGTGCCGCAACAGGAGGTTGAGGCATTTTCACAGCACACACATTTCCTGCCATGTACTGCCCCATTGTTGATTCAACAAACCATTGCAGATTTCCTGCGCGAAGGGCATTTCTGGCGGCATTTGAAAAAGATGCGTTTGTGCTACAGCGAGCGAAGAGTATGGCTGGAGAATGCTCTGCAACAACAGGGGTTTGATGTCGTCCCACAGGCGGGAGGCATTCAACTGGTGATGCGCGTAAAGGGTGATGACCGTGTACTGGTGGCTAAAGCTCGCGATGCAGGGCTTGCGGTACAAGCATTAAGTGACTGGCGAATGGTGACAACAGTGGAAGGGGGAATATTGATGAGTTTTACTAATCTCACCTCACAAGCGATGGCGTTAAAAGCCGCGAAACAGCTACGCGATGCGATTAGCTGAAATCAAATAGCCAACAAAGACGCCGCTTGAGGAATTACGGATATAAAAAACCCCGGAAGTGGCTCCGGGGTTAGACGCATATTTATTATCACTACACTTTTCGGATTATCGACGGGAAGCTAATAAAGCCCCGATGAAAATACCTACAGCGGCGCTGATACCCACGCTCTGCCATGGTTTATCTCGTACATATGTATCGGCACAACCTACCGCATCACAAGCGGCCTGTTTTACGCGGGTGCGACCATGAAGGCGGGCTCTGGTCTCTTTAAGCAGAGACTCCGCTTTTTTGCGGGCAGCTTCCCCTTCTTCTTTAACATCGCTACCGAACGATTTAAGAACCTCTTCCAGCGTGTCAGCCAGTTGGTTCACGTCACGGTTAATATCATCAACGCCTTCGTCTACATCATTTCGATTTACGCGGTTAAACATTGGTTTCTCCCTTTTTGCGATGTACTACTCAGTGTAGACCATAATTTTTAGTAATGAGTCAGTTCACTCTCTTTCACCGTCTTTATGGACTAATCTGAAAGCGTTGCTAATGCTGGTTATTGTAAGGTTGCGCTGCAATAGAAGATGACGAGGAAAAAATATGTATTTACGACCTGATGAGGTGGCCCGCGTTCTTGAAAAAGCCGGTTTTACCATGGATATAGTGACACCGAAAACCTACGGATACCGGCGTGGGGAAAACTACGTTTATGTAAATCG
Organism: Buttiauxella sp. AC038; assembly: GCF_979253565.1. Lineage (NCBI taxonomy): Bacteria > Pseudomonadati > Pseudomonadota > Gammaproteobacteria > Enterobacterales > Enterobacteriaceae > Buttiauxella > Buttiauxella sp. AC038. The sequence goes on from NZ_CEEDCQ010000001.1 coordinate 1,064,640, forward strand.
TGAGGCGCGGATGGGGCGAACAGCTTTGATCATTCACCCCACGTTAAAAGAACGAAGCCAGACACTGGCAGAGCCTGCGACAGATGTAAAAACCTGCGATCATTATCAGCAATTTCCACTCTATCTGGCTGGTGAAACCCATCAGCATTACGGTATTCCGCATGGATTTAGTTCACGTGTCGCCCTGGAACGTTACTTGTCTGGCTTATTTGGCGAGCACTAATTCGAATGAGGCGTTGTTGGGTTCACACCTCAACGCTATCACACCTCTGCTTTTGCGCTTCGATAACCGCTGATACGGAATAAACGACGGCAATAATCAAGAAAATAGCCATACGCAGCGCCCATAAGCATCGAGACGATAATATTTGAACTTACCGCCGCGACTATTTGATTCCAGTCTGCTCCAACCGACCACAAAATAGCGACGTACACAGGTGACTGGAAAGTCACGTAAGCCAGTACATCGGCGAGATTTTTCGCCCAACTGGCCTGGCTATAGCGTTTGGTAAAACGCATAAATGCATCACGGTAAAAACCGTATGGCCAGGCAATCAGAATGTTTACGGGAATGGCGACCAGGCGCGAAGAGAGTGATTGCTCAAAACTCATGCCTGAGAGAAAGATTTCAATCATCATGTTCACAACCGAGCAATACACTACCATCGCAAAAGTATCTGCGACTGCATGGCGCAGGCGTGACTCAGGAGAAAACATTATTCTAACTCCGCATGATAATTAGCGATATACACTGCCATTGAGTGCTAATGGCAGTGCTAATAAATGATTTGTTTATGTCAGCTAGATTATATCCCTGCGTGCAATTCGACAATTAGTGATAAATTTTTATTTAAAGGCATTTTGTCAATAAAATCCGCTAAATGAGACATATCAGACAGAGTTTCCTGATTTTGTCGTTTGGCTATTAATTTTTCATTTAAAATCATTATCTTAAATTTTTCATGCATAGCCTCATTTTTAAGGCTATCCAGGGCCTGAAAATTCGTTATATAATTTGTTATATAGCGATGTGATCAACAGGAGCATTCAAGTGGATAATCATTTTGGAAAGGGATTGATGGCAGGGCTGAAAGCCCGTGAAGCTGACAGTGTCACCAGGGTGACTCGCTTTTGCTCGGACTACAAACGCGGGTTTGTGCTGGGGTTTAGCCATCGTATTTCAGAACAAACGGGCGACCGCCAACGCGCTGCATGGGAAGCTGGGGTCTTGACTCGTCGCTACAACCTCGACAAAGAACTGGTGGCAGATTTTTTCAAAGAAGTGAATGCTGATACTGCAGTGAAATGCTTTTTTGCAGGTTATGAAAGAGGTTACTGATAATAGTTTTTCGGCGGGCAAAACAAGACCCGCCTGAGATAAGCATTAGCAAACGCCAAAATCGTCATCTTCTTTATACAGCGCAACGTCTTCTGCCTTTAAGGTGACTGTTTCGCCTGTCAAAATGCTTCTGGGCGTACAGAACAGAGTATCTCCCTGAACATCCAGAACTTCATATTTTGGGCCGCCTTTTTTGGGCTGCACCAGATCGCCTGCTTTGAACATAGTTTTCCTCTTTCAACGAAGATAAATAAACAACGTCTATCGTTAACCATAGCCCAAAGCGGCAGGATACATGTCGATTTAACCTAACGTTTGTTCCACGGCATTTTTTCTAGCAGACGTGCCATGCCACAAAAGCCGCTTATACCTGCAAAGAGCAAACCTGCACCCACAAATCCTGAAAGTAAGAAGAAACCCGGATGTACTGCATAACCCAGCACTACGCCTGCAAGCACCAACGTACCCGCAGCAATTTGTACCTGGCGCATCAAAGGTAATGGTTGTGATTTATCCGCCAGAATTTCCTGCCCGTCTTTCTTCCAGGCATCCAACCCACCAGTGAGGATCAAAACTTTCGCCGGAGCCACAGCATCAGCCAGCTTTTGGGCATTTTGCGTGGTGCGCATGCCGGATTGGCAATGAAAAATCACGGTATCGAAAGGGTCGAATGGGCCAAGGCGGTCACCGTTTTCGATGGCCGAAAGCGAGAGTAAATGCGCCTCAGGGATATTCTCACGGGCATGTTCGTCCCGCTCGCGGATATCAATCAACGCGGCTCCTTGAGCGACCAGAATTTTGGCCTGTACCGGGGAAATAGTCTCGATAGTCATGTTGTTCCTATTGGCAATAGAGTGCTTTTACTGAGTTAAGGAGACGATAAAACAAAAAAGAATGCACGGTTTTTTGGAGTTTTTTGATCGGCAAATTTAAGAATTTGAGTTCATGAGTCGTTTTGTTTTGATGAAGTGTGAAGATCTGGCGTCAAGGCATCAGTATCGGGTTATGGCATTGTTAAGTGGATTTCAGACATGGAAGTTAGTAAAAAGTCAGGCACAGTGAACCGTTTACTGACCGTATTATTTTTGGTGATGTTAATTCCTTTTATGATGGTTTCTATTTGGTCATTTGCTAATATACATAAAAATAATATAGAAGTTTTTGAAAATAACCTGACGCGATTTACACATAATACAGCAATGGAAAGTGTTAATCGCCAGTTAGAAGAGATTGATATTGTATTCCAGATTCTGAATAGCCGAATGACATATGCCGGCACTCAGGTTTTTATTAATGAAGAGAAAGGAATCCTTCATTCAATTATTGCATCAATTGTTAATACATTATCTTTTTTTGATACGGCTATTATTTCTGATATCAAAGATAATTACCGTACATACCCAGAAATAAAACGAGATGATTTCATACCAAGTAAACGCCCCTGGTATCCAAGTCTTAAAAACCAAAAAGGTATTCATTATTCTGAGCCTTATTCAGATGTCCTTGCTGAGTCTAGTGATCCTGAAGTTCGTACTATCACCGTGAGTATGAACCTGTTTGATGAAGAACTACAAAAATATGGAAACATAGGTTTTGACTTGGATATGGATACCATGAGTTCTGCCTTGATAAATGTGGTGGTTCCTTTTGAGGGGAAGTTTTTAGTCGCCTCAAAAGATGGCACTGTCATTATGAATGCAAATATTAAAGATATTTTTCGTCAAAAAGTGCCATTAAAATGGGTTGAAAAATCCATTGATTTAGAAGGCCATTTTTATGATGAAGAAACAAAGAAACATATTTATTACCGCTCTTTTACCGATCCATATTGGTTAGCATTTACGATTGTTGATGACGAAAAATATAATGAATTTATTAATGATGCTCCACAATCATTGATATACATCATTTCAGTATGCCTAATCATATATGTAATTTTGCTTTGCTTATGTCGTGTATACATCAGAGAGATAATTGGCCGTCTGTATATGGGCGTCAACGGCATTAGTTATGATGGCCAAACGCAGGATCTGGAAAAAATCTATACTAAAATAAAAAATAGCCAGGTTGAACTTAAAGAAGTTCGCCGTATTTCGGGTGAAGATGCTTTAACCGGAATTGGAACCCGGCGTAAATTTGATGACCGAATGGCTGAGTTGATTGATTGCAATTCCCCATTCTATCTGGCAATCCTGGATCTGGATAATTTTAAAAGTATCAATGATACGTTTGGTCACACTGTAGGTGATTCGGTGCTTAAATATGTCAGTAAGGTTGGTAAATCTATAATCGAGCCGGACTATGATATTTATCGTTTTGGTGGGGAAGAATTGGTCGTGCTGTTCCATGGCGGGGAATACGATGTCTACTTTGACTTGCTGGAAACATGGCGCATTACCATATGCCAGCGGCAATGGCGAGAAACCACATTGAATGTAACTTTTAGCTGTGGCATCGCGCGTTGGCAGCCAGGTGAAAGTGCACAGGATATTATAACCAAAGCAGATAAAGCGTTGTATGAGGCGAAGCACTCAGGGAAAAATGCGATTTACACTGCAACTGACTAAATAGTGAGGTGAATTATGCAGGAATGGGCCGCTTCATATTTAGTCTTAATCATGGAAGGAAAATAAAATGACGGTTGATAATGAGGATGTCAGAAAGATACTGGCTAATATTTCTCAGGGGAATCCTGAGCAGTCTCTCGTCATTTATTTGCAGCCGATTATTAACATGGTTGATGGCCAATGTGTGGGTGCTGAGGCGTTAGTGCGTGGGAGAGTTGAGAGCAAGCTTGTGTTCCCGGACCGCTTCATTGGTCTGCTGGAACAAAATAAAGATATTCGTAAGGTCGGGGTTTACGTACTGCAACGAGCTATTCAGTTCAGTAAAGAACATGACCTCCACCAACAGGATAATTTCAGCATCAGTAGTAATTTTTCGCCTATCGAAATCAACGATCGCAGTGTCGTTGAGAAAATTAAAAGTATTACTGATGCAACAGGGTATCCAAGCCACAAAGTGACCATTGAGATTACTGAAACAGATATTTCTCTTAGTTCACAAGGCCGGCAGAATGCCAGCTGGTTGCAGCAACAAGGTTTTGTGATTGCCTGGGATGATATTAGTCATCTCGATGATTTGAGCAAAAACAGCCGTGAATTTTGCAGCAATGTCATTAAGCTCGACCGTAGCCTGCTCAATGAAGAGTGTTTGCCGCAGGCTCGTGAAATCATCTTGTTATGTAAGACCAAAAAATTACAGCTGGTTGCCGAGGGTGTGGAATATGCCTGGCAGCGAGATTGGTTGCTCGAACAAGGCGTTACTGCTTGTCAGGGATACTATTATTCCCCGCCTGTAAACAAACAAGTTTTTGCACAGAAATATATTAGTGCCTGAGTCCATTTTTCGCGCTGAGAGTCCACGTTTGTAGTTTTTCTCTGGCCCATATTATAAAGAGGTAATAACATGAGCGACATTGGCTCAAATTTTATTCTTAGAAAAATAACCCATAGCGATTTTTCTAACGTAGTGGATTTTTACGTCCAGCCAATTTTCAATTTGTCATCTTTCCAGTGTGTCGGTGCCGAGGTGCTATTACGTGGGATGCATCGGCACAACATCATTCAGCCAGCGCAATTTCTACAGCAGCTTGAAGAAAATGACGGCATTATTAATGTCGGAAAATATATCATTGGTAAAGCTTTTGAGTTTTTACAACAAGAAGTGTTATCGCGCAAACCTGATTTCTTCCTCAGCATCAATCTGGCACCCCATCAACTCAATGATGAAACCTTTTCAGAAAGCATTATGGCGCTTCAGGAAGTATTCGCAATACCAGCAAAATCTGTGATTTTTGAGATAACGCAATCTGCTGAGGAATTAGCGGAAAGTGGTGAGAAAAATATTCAGCAATTGCAAAGTGCTGGGTTTTCTTTTGCCTGGGATGATGTGGGCAGTATTGATGATGTACAAAACAAACTGGCGCAGGCCGCATGCGATTTTATCAAACTGGACCGCAGCTGCCTTAAGAATGGTAGTAACGAGAAAACTCCTGAGCTCATAATTGAAGCACATAAAAATAATGCTTCAATTATTGCTGAAGGGGTAGAAACCATGGCGCAAACGTCGATGTTGTTAAAACACAATGTCGAACTGGCTCAGGGTTTTCTATTTTCTCGCCCATTGAAGAAAATAGATTTTGTACAAAGTTATATTCGTACCTAGCCCAGCGTTCATCATATTTAGCGCTGGGCTACCCATCAGGCCAGCGTCCCCACAATATTCAGATCCGCTTCATCAGGCACTTCGTTATAAGACAACACATGCAAACCAGAAGCAAACAGGCGACCATAGCGAGAAATTAACGGGCGTAGTTGTGGCGTTACCAGCAGCAATGGCGCCATACCTTGCGCTTTCATATGCTCCTGAATCATTGGCATCGTGTTTTGTAACTGCGTCAGAATATTCGGGTCAACCGGGAAGTTATCCAGTCCAACTTTTCCACTTTGCTGTGCGTGATTGAGGGCGTTGAGCAGAATGTTTTCCAGTTCATTATCCAGTGTATAAGCCTGAAGGCTGCGCTTTTCTCCGTTGATATTATGGATAATGGCGCGGCGCAGTGCGAAGCGCACATCCGAGGTTAATAGCACCGGATCTTTCGTTAATGCGGCACTTTCAAGCAGAGTCGCTGCAATGGTATTAATGTCTTTCAGTGAAATCTGCTCTAATAACAACTGGCGATAAACTCGCAGCAAAAGGCTGTAGTTAAGTTGGGCAATTAAATCCTCTGCCAACTTCGGCGCCTGCTGGCTCAAACGATGATGCAAATGCGTGATGTCGTCGTAATTAAACAATTCAGGCAAATAATTTCGCGCAATTTTATTGACGTGAGTTGCGACGACGCTTGCACAATCCACCACCTGATAACCCAGGTTCAAAGCCTTTGCTTTTTGCTCCGGTAATATCCAGGTAATCGCCATGCCATAAGCAGGGTCAGTATCGAGCACCCCATCGATTTCGCCATACAGTTCCGCCCCTGGAATTGCCATTAATTTGTCGGCATGCACTTCACCGGTCGCAATGCGAATACCGTTGATATGAACTGCGTACTGAGAGGGCTTCAGGCGGAAGTTTTCCCGAATCCGTATTTCGGGCAACAGTACGCCGCAGGTTTCAGAAATCACCTGGCGCACGCCACGAATACGTTGAGAAAGCGGGCTACCTCGAGTGGTATCCACCAGAGTCACCAACTTATAGCCCAGATTCAAACCAATCGGTTCCACCTGAGGAATGCTGTCCCAGTCAATAACGGGTGGATTGTCGTGGGAAATTGCTTCATTGATGGCATCAATTTCAATGATCGGCTGTGGTGCTGCCACTTTTTTGCTCTGTTTCCATCCAGCAAAAATCAGCAGTGCGGTAAAACTCAGGAACGCGATGTGTGGCATACCCGGCACGATAGCCAGCACGAACATGACAAACGCGGCGGTATAGAGAATGGAAGGGCGCGCCAGTAACTGCGTGTTAATTTCGGTGCTGATGTCGTTACCGTCACCCACGCGGGTCACAATAATTGCCGCAGCAGTTGAAAGCAGCAGAGAAGGAATTTGCGCGACCAGACCATCACCGATCGACAGTAAAACATACTGCTGGAAGGAGTGGCCAACATCGAGATTATGGGCAAATACACCGATACAGATACCGCCGATAATGTTGATTATCAGGATCATAATCCCGGCAATCGCATCGCCGCGCACAAACTTCGATGCACCATCCATTGCACCATAGAAATCTGCCTCACCGGAGACATCCTGGCGGCGCTGTCGAGCCTGCTCCTGATTAATTAAGCCTGCGTTCAGGTCAGCATCAATCGCCATTTGCTTGCCTGGCAGCGCATCAAGCGTGAATCGTGCGGAGACTTCGGAAATACGCTCCGCACCTTTGGTGACCACCACAAAGTTAATGATCATCAGGATCACAAACACCACGAAGCCGACGACAAAGTTACCGCCGATAACCACCTGGCCAAAGGCTTCAATGACTTTACCTGCCGCACCTTCCCCTTCGTGACCATGTAATAACACCACGCGAGTGGATGCGACGTTCAGGGTCAGACGCATTAGCGTCGTAATCAGCAAAATGGTCGGGAAAATCGCAAAGTCGAGCGGGCGTTTACTGTTGACCGAAACCAGCAACACAATGACGGCCAGCACGATATTGAAGGTGAACAGAATATCGAGGATTAACGGCGACAGTGGCAGCATAATCATAGCCAGCACGCAAAGTAATAACAGAGGAATACTCACGTTACTTCGCCGAATCAGGTTGAAGTAACCCGTAAATTTACCGTTTGCCATCTGTTTTCATTACCTCTTTTGGGATGTCCATATGCTTGTTCAATTGCGGCTTTATATCGCTGCGTCCATTGCGCCACTCTTTAATCTGCATCACGTAGGTGAGTACATGTGCAATGGCGCGAAATAGCTGGGAAGGAATTTGTTGGTTTACGCGCGTGCTGTAATAAATGGCACGCGCGAGCGGTGGAAACTCAACGATTTCAATCTGGTTTTGAGTGGCGACTTCTCGAATATACAGGGCGATATCGTCCATCCCTTTGGCGAGAATATAAGGGGCCTGCGCCTTATTTGGGTCATATTTCAACGCGACGGCATAGTGGGTCGGGTTGGTTAAAATCACGTCAGCGGTCGGCACGACTTTATTAATCTGCCCCTGCGCCATTTGCCGTTGCAACTGGCGGATTCGCCCTTTTACCTGTGGGTTGCCGTCGTTATTTTTATGTTCATCGCGTACTTCTTGTTTGGTCATGCGCATCTTTTTCATAAACATGAAAATAGATAACGGCACATCAATAAAAGCGAAGATGATAATCACGCCGATCAACCACCAGAATGACTGGCGCAGAATCAACAAACCTTCTTCAATCCCCTGGCGCAACCATATGCGTTGTAAGCCCAGCAATTCAGGCAAATTATCCTGAATCAGCGACCATAAGACGGCCATCAGCACGCTGCATTTCAGCAGCATTTTCAGGACGTCAACATAGTGGCTGGATGAAAACATACGTTTCAGACCACTGATTGGGCTTATCTTTTTGAAGTCGGGAAGCAGCTTATTCGGTGTGAAAATCCAGCCACCGGGTACCAGCGTTGAAATGATGCAAACCAGCGGAATGGGTACTAACGTCAAAACGAATTTCAGCAGCAACCAGACATGATGCATCAAGAACTGTTCGAGAGCTGCATCGTCGTTGAGTTTTCCCGCCATGGTCGCAACGGAAAAAAAGGAGTCCTGAACCAGCTGGCGGTAGAACGGGAAAAAGATCATCAGAGTGATAAGCGATGTGACCAGACCAGCGGCCATCGTCAGATCTTTTGAACGCGCAATATCCCCTTTTTCGCGCGCTTTACGAAGCTTGCCGTGGGTAGCCTTTTCGCTTTTATCTCCCGAACCTGACATTAGTAAACCCTTACCGAATCAAGTTTGCTGAGAATGTAATTCGTCAGGCTGAGATAGTGCTCAGGGATATTACTGACCATCAATGCAAGGCACAGCAGGCCAAACAGCATGCTGATAGGAAAACCTAACGAAAACAGGTTCAGCGTCGGTGAAATACGGTTCAGTAAGCCAAACGAGCCTTGCACCATTAGCATCACAAAACCGGTAGGTAGCGCGATTAATACGGATGAGGAAACCAGCCAGCCGAGACTTTGAACCAGGGTTTGCAGCGACAACGAAGTGATTGCTTGTCCTGGTGGCCAATAGGTAAAGCTTTTATACATTATGGTGACGAGCAGCAGATGCCCGTCCATGGTGAAAAAAAGCAGCACGCTATAAACAAAGATTATTTGTGAAATTACCGTGGTGGAGTTGCCGTTACTGGGGTCATTCATTACCGCCATACCGAGACCCATATTCATTGAAAGAATATGTCCGGCGGTTTGCAGGGCCACAAAAACCAACTGCAACATGGCACCAAACAGAAAGCCCCACAGGATCTGCTCACCAATCAGCACAACGCTGCGCATCGAAAGCAATTCAGTTAGCACCACAACTTGATGCAGCATTGGGGAAATGACCGCCGTAAGCGCAATAGCGAGGCCAATTTTGATGCGCCGGGAAATGGATCGTTGATCAAATACCGGGCTGAAATGGATAAACGACAAAATGCGCACAAACGGCAGAAAAGCAGCCATCAACGGGGCGAACAGTGTCGGAATGTCAAAGCCCATAATGATTTAGCCAACCAACCGTGCAGCCTGATGGAAAATTTCAATAGTGAAATCAGACAGTTTAATCAGCATCCATTTTCCCGCTACCACCAGAACCAGCAACGTAACAACCAGGCGCGGCAAAAAGCTGAGGGTTTGTTCGTTAATCTGCGTGGTAGCCTGGAAGATACTGACCACCAGGCCAACGAGCAGGCTGGGTACAATCGCCACCACAGAGATAATCAGCACCAACAAGATGGCACCGGACATAATCTCCCCGGCGGTGTCCATGGTCATCATCCCGAAACTCCTTGTACACTGGTGGTCAGCGTGCTGACAATCAGGTTCCAGCCGTCGCAAAGCACAAACAGCATCAGTTTGAATGGCAAGGAAACAATCAGCGGTGACAGCATCATCATCCCCATCGCCATCAAAATACTGGCGACAATCAGGTCGATAATCAGGAACGGGATGTAAATCATAAAGCCAATCTGGAAGGCCGTTTTCAGCTCGCTCAGTACAAAAGCGGGTACCACGATACTGAGATCCATTGCCATCGGATCGCCTTTCTCGCCCGCAATCGACATGATTTGCGCCATAGAGGTTTTACTGGTTTGCGCCAGCATGTATTTCTTTAGCGGTTGCTCAGCGGTGGTCAGTGCTTCTTTAAGCGAAATTGCATCATTCTGATAGGGAACAATGGCCTGGTCATAAACGGTGGTCCACACCGGGCGCATGACCAGCATGGTCAAAGCCAGCGCGATCCCGGTCAGGATTTTATTCGGCGGGCTTTGTTGTAAACCAAGTGCCTGGCGCAAAATCGCCAGCACAATAATAAAGCGCGTGAAGCAGGTCATCATCAGCACCATGATCGGCAAAAAGCCGAGCAGGGTCATCAGAATCAGAATTTCAACCTTAACGCTGTAATCCTGGCCGCTACCATTGCTGGTGGTGCTAAGCAGGGTAATATCCCCGTTCGCGGCAAGCAGGTGAGGCGAAATAAGCAGCCCGGTTAACAACAATAACCCCAGGCCAGTGCTGTGAAAATGGCGACTCATTGCGTCAGTTTGCCTAAATCATGGTTGCTAAATTCGATGATACGCAGGCCGTATTTATCATTAAGCACTACCACTTCGGCTTTACCGAACTGAATGCCGTTCACCTTTAAATCCAGCGGTTCACCCGCCATCTTATCCAGCTCAATCACGCTGTCGTTGCTGATGGTCATCAGCTCAGCCAATGAAATACTCACCGAAGCAACTTCCAGCGTCAGGTTTACCGGAATACGGCTAAACAGCGCCATTTTACGCAGTTGTTCACTGCGGCTTTCCGTCGCAGTCCTCTCCACAGATTTAGCGGCGGAAATTTCTGCGTCATGCCCGGCAGTTTCCGGCAGGTCGATTTCGTCCAGATTAAAATCAATGGACAGGTCATTTTGATCACTCATACTTCATCTCTGGAGTTTTATCATTAAATTCAGAAAGATATAACCGTCCTCGTTCTTCAGCGACGACTGAGCTAAAAATCTGTTCATTCTCAATAAAAACCGGTAAAGGTTCATTCAACGAAACGGGAATGATGTCACCTGGTCCAATATTTAATAGTTGGGCGACGGTGAGATTAATGGATACCAGACGGCCCGTAAGGGTCAAAGGCATATTGGTAAACATATGTTCTATTTGTTCAGATGAGAGATTCTTAGCCTGAGGCTCACTGCTTTCGCCATCTGCGCGTGAAGTGGCAAGAAGTAAATCAACGTGATGCGCATCCAGCAATATAGAAAAGCAATATTCATCATAACCTTCAAGCCAGAACCGAACAGAATAAGGCCATTGATGAATAATCGAGGTGTAATCATTCTTTAGTTCAAGCGTTTCATTTAATACTTCCTTGACCATTGCCAGCTGCAAAAGCTCCTGGCCAAGTTTTATTTTTAACCGGTCTTCAGTTTTTGTTACCGATTGGTTGAGGTCTAAAGAGACAGTATTCCCTTCTTTGCTCAGTCCATAATAGGTATGCAAAATGCTCAGTAAAAACTTGCGATTAATATCGAAGCCAATACTTCCATAAGGTGTGGAGAATATCTGTGCATTCTTGCAATGATAATCAATATCAAAGGTCAGGTTGTTCAATAGAGCATTGAGTCGATATTTCTTTAAAAAGAAAATACCTAACCTGGCTTCAATACTGTCAAATTTAGCGCTGATTATTTTGGGTATCTTGTGATAGGCCCTGCCAAGTTTACTGACATCCAGTCGCGTGAGTTCAGGACAATCAGAAGCCTGATAAACACGAGTTCTATGCGATGCATTCTGCATGATGTGTCCATTATCATTCAGTGTGCTTACGTTAACGCTTCTTTAATATGTGGCGTTGTGCTGACGAGTAAATAAATAATCATTATGCATAGTGACTATTTTTTTTGGCGTGTTGCAGGTTACGTATGCAGCATTATGTTACAGGCGTAAAGTATGTCTTTTGGTTATGTTTAGTTCAAGTGTTGGCGGCTCATTAATGTATTAATTATTTAAGTTTTTGGTTAATTAATCTGCGTTAATTTATTATTAATCTTTTGATTTTAAAGGGTTTAATTGTGATTTTTGTTAATTGTTCTTTAAAGGGGATTAATGAGGGGACAAGTATAAGCACTTAGGTATACTTCTGTTGGGAAAATTCTTATTAGGGTTTTGAAACCAACTTTTATTGATAGCCTACGCATTATTGACCGGGATGGTCAGTTAGTCACTTTGACTCTCACTTATGCGACGAGATACTTGTGGATTTGGATATGGATAGTTTAACTCAGGATAGCATTGCAAACAGCCACGGGTTTATTGCTCATGCTGCTGCTAGCGTGAGTGCTTTTAATTTGGCAAAAAGAGTAGCCGAATTTAATGTTGCAACCATTATTACCGGTGAAACAGGAACCGGTAAAGAATGCATCGCACGTACCATCCATCATTACAGCGTGGGTGTGAATGCTCCGTATGTTGCGGTAAATTGTGCAGCAATTCCTGAGACGATGCTTGAATCCATTTTATTTGGTCACATAAAAGGTGCTTTTACGGGGGCGCTCAGTAGCATGCCGGGGAAGTTTGAACTGGCAAATAATGGCGTTTTATTGCTTGATGAAATTGGCGATATGCCTCTGAGCCTGCAAGCTAAATTATTACGGGTTTTGCAGGAGCAGGAAGTAGAGCGCCTGGGAAGCCATAAAAAGATCCCCCTCGATATTCGTGTCATCGCTTCTACCAATAAAGATTTAACCACTGAAATTGCTGAAGGGCGCTTTCGCCAGGATTTGTATTATCGCCTGGCTGTGGTTCCTATTCATGTTTCTCCTCTGCGTGAAAGACCAGAAGATATCATTCCGTTGGCATTGAATTTCATCAAGAAATATCAGTCGAGACATCTACAAAATAAAAAACTCAGTGATGACGCGCGCTTTGCGTTATTAAAATATTCATGGCCAGGAAATATTCGCGAGCTGGAAAACGTTATTCAACGCGGATTGATTCTGAGCTCCAGTGACGTGATTCAGGCACAGGACTTGTCATTGCCTGTATCGCACGAAAATACCCGTGCAAATAACACATGGGGTAGCGGTAGCCCGACTTTAGTCACTCCAGTTTGTGACGCGATTCGTGGTGTGAAAGTCCACGGACGGTTGGCGGAATATCAGTACATTATTGATTTACTTAAACAACACAACGGCAATAAATCGCGTACAGCGCAGTCACTGGGCATTACACCGCGTGCATTACGTTATCGCCTGGCAACCATGCGTGGCGATGGAATTTACGCCTGACTGGGTTCAAAGCTTCACAGGAAGAAATAATAAATGGATAAAATTCAGTTGGTTGCTTTCTCATCTGCGCAGCAGAGCAATGCTGCAACGAATGCAGCAAAACATGCTCACTTCTTCACAAGGCATTATTGCCCCAGCGCAGCAAATCGGCGGTGAATTTTCTGCCTCTTCCCTTTCTGGCTCATCCGCGGGTTCGTTCAGCCAAATGATGAACGAAGCCGTGAATCGTGTGGATGCCATACAGCATAGTGCGGCCGCGCAACAGATCGCCGTAGAAACAGGGTTAAGCGATGATTTGACGGGCGCAATGGTGGAAAGCCAGAAAGCCAGTGTCGCGTTTTCGGCGATGGTGCAGGTGCGCAATAAGCTCACATCTGCCCTCGACGAAGTCATGAATATGGCTGTGTAAGGTTTTGATGTGATAGATAAAATAAAACAAAGATTCCCGATGACCTTTGAACATGGGCTCACGGGAAACAAGAAAAACATGCTGCTGGGCGCTGCGGGCTTAATGCTCGCCAGCGCTATAGTCACATCTTTGTGGATGACCAATCACAATTATGTGGCGTTGTTTGGCTCCCAGGAAAACGTACCCGTGAAGCAGGTTGTTGATGTTCTGGGTAACCAGACCATTGATTACCGTATCGATCCTGCCAGCGGCATCATTATGGTTGACAGCAGTAAACTGGCAAAAGCACGTATGGCGCTGGCGGAACAGGGTGTGACGGCCATTATGCCTGGCGGCTACGAATTAATGGATAAAGACGAATTGCTTGGCAGCAGCCAGTTTATTCAGAACGTCCGTTATAAGCGCAGTATTGAAGGTGAACTGGCGCAAAGCATTATGGGGCTTGACCCGGTAGAGGCTGCGCGAGTGCATCTGGGGCTGATGGAGTCCAGTTCGTTCGTACTCACTAACCAACCGGAAAGCAGTGCGTCCGTGATGGTGCGTTTACGTGCGGGGCAGCATCTCAACGACCAGCAAGTGGCATCTATTGTGCAACTGGTGGCTGGCAGCGTTCCTGGCTTAAATGCAGGTCAGGTGCGGGTTGTCGATCAAACCGGCAATCTTCTCTCTGAAGGCATCGAAACTGATAACGGCCAGATGGCGGGTATCAGCAAAGTTCGTGACATCAGCCAGCAGATCAAAAGTGAAACCGAAAAGAACATCGCCAATTTGCTCAACTCTATTGTTGGGCAGGGGAATTTCCGTACTAGTGTCGTGCCGCAAGTGGATTTCAGCGCAATCGAAGAGACGCAAGAACGTTTTGCGGGCGACCCACGAATCAGCGATGAAAGCATTAATCAGGAAAACGCCACCGATGAGTTAGCGATGGGCATTCCTGGTTCGTTGAGTAACCGTGCCCCTGCGGCGACTCCTGCACAACCACCGGCCACTGCGGCGGCGACACCCGCCACACCCGCAACCAGCAATCCTCAAGCGCTCTCGAGTCGCAGCCAGACTCAGCGTAAATATGCCTATGACCGCGATGTACGCCATATCAAACATCCGATCTACAAACTCGAAAAAATGTCCATTGCCGTGGTGTTGAACCAGTCAGCCCCCGCACTGGAGAAATGGACGCCGGAACAATTCACCGCGCTCAATAAGCTGATTGAAGATGCCGCTGGGGTAGACAAGCAACGGGGAGATTCACTGACCCTCGACCGCCTTGTCTTCACGCCTGCTGGCTCCCTGGATATCCCGTCAATGAAATGGTGGCAGGATCCGGATATTCGCGATTGGGGGCAGATGGGCGGTATTGGGTTCCTTGCTTTACTGCTACTACTGCTTGGAGTTCGGCCATTGGCGCGGCGTTTCACGCCAAATTCACAGCAACAAGTTGCCAACTTGCAGGATGAAAACAGCGGAGTGCTGTTGGAAGGCGAAACCTCAAGCGACGACGAATCACTGGTACAGGCTTTGCCGAAGTCCTCCTTCCAGGTTGAGGATAATCTCCCACCGCAAAGTTCAGGGCTAGAGACGAAAGTGGAATTCTTACAGACGCTGGCGCAAGGCGAAACCGAGCGCGTGGCTGAAGTGTTAAAACAATGGATAAATAGCAATGAGCGAAATAGCGCAGCCGCAACCGCAAGCAAACAAGACTAATCGCACACCGGGGAACGCTGCCAATAATGGGCGCAGCCGTCTGGAGCAAGCGGCTATTTTGCTGCTCAGTATTGGCGAAGAAGCCGCCGCCACTGTGATGGCGAAACTGAGCCGTGAAGAAGTGGTACGCGTCAGTGAAACGATGGCGCGTTTACACGGCATCAAAGTCACACATGCCCGAAATGCGATGAATAACTTCTTCCAGGATTACCGGGAGCAGAGCGGTATTAATGGCGCTTCCCGTAACTATCTGAAGAACATTCTTGATAAAGCGCTGGGCAGTGAGATTTCCCGTAGCGTGATTAATGGCATCTACGGCGATGAAGTGCGTTATCGCATGGCGCGACTGCAATGGGTTGATACGCCGCAGCTCGCAAGCCTTATTGACCAGGAACACTTACAGCTGCAAGCCGTTTTCCTTGCGTTCTTGCCACCGGATGTGGCGGCCAACGTATTGAGCTGCCTTGAAGAGTCGCGCCGTGATGAAATTATCTATCGTATTGCGCGACTCGATGACGTTAACCGGGATGTGATTGACGAGCTGGATCGCATTATCGAACGCGGTGTGGCGGTGTTGTCTGAACACGGTTCAAAACTGGTGGGGATTAAACATGCGGCGGACATCGTCAACCGCATTCCGACTAATCAGCAGGAACTGCTCGAGCAACTGCGCATTCGTGATGAGGACGTGGTTAACGAACTCAAAGATCAAATGTATGAATTCTTCATTCTCAGCCGCCAGACCCCTGCGGTGCTGCAACGTCTGATAGATGAAATCCCGCTTGAAGAGTGGGCGGTGGCGCTTAAAGGCACCGAGCCAGTTCTGCGCCAGGCGATTTATAGCGCGATGCCAAAACGCCAGGTTCAGTTATTACAAAGTACCGGGACCCGTTTAGGCCCGGTGCCGGCAAGCCGTGTTGAACAGGTGCGCAAAGAGATTATGGCAACCGTTCGTGAACTGGCAGAAGAGGGTGAGATTCAGGTGCGTCTCTTCTCTGAAGTGACGATGGAGTAACGGATGAGCCAGCCAACAAAATCGCTATTTGCCAAACCTCTTGCGGCAACCGCCCGGCCAAGAGTGCATAAATTTCCGCCGCTACACCGCAACCGCCAACTTGTCGATGGCGCGCTGGGTGACGCCGGGTTCAATGCGCCGTTCCTCGATAACGCCAGTCTGCAACAACAGCTTGCTGATGGCTTTCAGGAAGGCATGAAGCAAGGGTTTGAACAGGGCCTGGAAGAAGGGCGCGGCGAAGGTTATCAGGAAGGTGTGCGTCTGGGCTTTGACGAAGGTATGCGCAAAGGTCACGACGAAGGCAAAGTTGCCGGTCGGCAACTATTTATTGATGCATCCCAACCATTAGATAGCGTCACCGAACAGGTTAAGCAGTATCTGGCTGATTATGAAACCCGGCGACGCAATGAGTTGCTGCAACTGGTGGAAAAAGTCACCCGCCAGGTGATTCGCTGCGAACTTACTTTGCACCCAACGCAACTGCTAACCCTGGTGGAAGAAGCCATCGGCAGCCTCGCCAAAACGCCGGAACAGTTGAAAGTTTGCCTGAATGCGGAAGAGTATCGCCGTATTAGCGAAGCGGAACCTGAACGTTCGAAAGAGTGGGGGCTGTGTGCCGATCCGCAAATGCAGCCGGGGGAGTGCCGGGTAGTAACCGAAACCACGGAAATGGACATTGGTTGCGAGCATCGTCTGGAACAATGCATGGACGTGCTAAAAGATACCCTCCTGCCGGAGACGCAGGATGCATAACATTGATTTCGAACAGGCGCTCAAATCGATAGAGAATATTAACCTCGCCCGTGTAGCGGGGCGCCTTGTTCGGGTCAATGGTTTGCTGCTGGAATGCGTCGGCTGTGTGCTGGCTATTGGTCAGCATTGCCGTATTGAAAGCCACGACGGCAGCATGATGGATGCACAGGTTGTCGGTTTCGACCGTGAAATTACTCACCTGATGCCGTTTAAGCACCCGGTTGGGCTGATTGCCGGAGCCAAGGTTTACCCCGCCGAAAAAGAAGAATCGGTGATGGTGGGGATGCAATGGCTTGGGCGCGTGGTCAACGGCCTGGGTGAACCACTGGATCAAAAAGGTAAATTGCAGGGGGATACCCCGTTACCCCGCCATATTGCGCAAATTCACCCACTAACCCGCCGCTCGGTTGATGAACCGCTTGATGTGGGTGTGCGGGCTATCAACGGCCTGCTAACAATCGGTAAAGGGCAGCGAGTTGGCCTGATGGCAGGCAGTGGCGTAGGCAAAAGTGTGCTGCTGGGCATGATCACTCGTTACACCCGCGCAGATGTGGTTGTGGTGGGGTTGATTGGCGAGCGTGGACGCGAAGTTAAAGAGTTTATCGAACATTCGCTGGGTGAAAGTGGGCTGGCAAAATCAGTGGTTGTTGCCGCTCCGGCGGATGAATCACCACTGATGCGCCTGAAAGCGACTGAACTGTGCCATGCCATCGCTAGCTACTATCGCGATCGCGGTCTGGATGTGTTGCTGCTGGTCGATTCCCTGACGCGTTATGCGATGGCCCAGCGTGAAATTGCGCTCTCACTCGGTGAGCCTCCAGCCACAAAAGGCTATCCACCGTCTGCTTTTGGTCTGATCCCAAAACTGGTGGAAAGCGCCGGAAATAGCGAGGGGCAAGGCACGATGACGGCAATCTATACCGTTCTGGCTGAAGGTGACGATCAACAAGATCCGATCGTCGACTGCGCCCGTGCAGTTTTGGATGGGCACATTGTACTTTCAAGACACCTGGCGGAAGCCGGGCACTACCCGGCTATCGATATTTCCCAGTCGATCAGCCGCTGCATGTCGCAGATCGTCACTACCGACCACCAACGCGCCGCGCGTACCTTAAAACAACTGTACGGCGAATACATGAATATCAAACCTATGTTGCCGCTTGGGGGATACGTTGCAGGCAGTGACCCACTGGTGGATCGTGCGGTCGGGATGGCTCCTGCTATCCACCACTACTTACAACAGGAAGTTGGCTTTGGTGCGACGCTTGAAAATACCATCGAGGATTTACAGTCGTTGGTTCAGCGTTAAATCGAGTGACAAAGAGGTAAAGGATGCCAAGAACCATCAGAACGCTTGAACACCTGGTACAGATGCGTGCCCGAACGGTGAAAGATCTCAGCGGAAAATTATCGTCCCAACAGCAGCTGTGCCAGCGTTATGAAAACAATATTCAGGCGCTCAATAACCTGGCGCTAACGCCCACGGGTGCAGGAAACACCCATGCCGCCATGATGACCAATCAAGCGCATTATAAGAAAAACATCCAACGTATTATCAACTGGCAAAAGCAAGAGCAGACGCTTGCGGATATGAAAATGCAGGAGATCCAACAGAATTTACTGCATGAAGCGCGCCGTGAGCGCGGATATCAACTGGTGCTTGAGCAACGGCAGGATAAATTCGCCAGTGAAGAAGCGCGCAAAGATCAGAAAACTACAGATGCGATGTCGGCCCAAAGCTGGATGCGACGCTTACGATCTTGATTTTCTCAGTAGAGCCAGTCTGCGGGCTGGCCTGCGTTAACCACATTTTCCATAACCTGCTGCTGCATATGCAACACCATGCCATTGCGTTCATTTAATTGTTGGCATAGCTGAGCGTGGCGTTGTAAATCTTCCCAAAGCGCACTAATTTTTCCCTGATGCTGCTCGGGTAACCGTTGAATAAATTGCCGCAACCCCGCTTTGTCCGCGCTAAAACCCAGTGTCTGTAATGACTGCTGGCGGCTCGTTGCGCTATTGGTAAGCTGCTGGTAAATCTGCATCAATTCCTGATTCACACGGCTGAGTTGCTCGCTATTGCGCTCCAGCAACAACGTGCGTTGTTCTTCGAGTAAATTCTTCAGCATGATATAGCGCAGCCTGTCTTGCACCATATCCTGCAACAAAGCGGTCATCCGTTGGCCTGTTGTTTGCATAATTATTACCGTTGAAAGTATTTCTGGATAGAAAGCGTCAGGTCATCAAGATTGACGTGCAATTGACCATTGCTGATGGCTTGCTTCATTTCCGCTACGCGGTCCATATCTACTTCCGGCAGGTTTTGCAGTGCTTTCTGAGCATCACCCAAAACAGGGTCAACGGCTGCAATCGGTGCGCTGCGAAGTGGTGCTGACGCTTTCGTTTCACCTAATTCTTTGGTGGCCTGGCTGTTTTGCGTCGGCTGGATTTGCGAGTAGTGGTTTTGGTTAATTTTCATTTTTCTCTCCCGAGGTAAACCCGGCTCATCTGCAAAAATTTTCTTCTGTCAGTATAAAGCGACGGAAATCTTCGAAAACTTTAATCTTTGAATAAAAAATGACGGTTATCGAGTAGCAACAAGAATATGCACCATACCCGGCGATACCACTATTGCATCAACGGTTCGCTGGCTGCTGATGTTCTTCACCCGAATCACATCCCCTTTACGCCCCTGTTTCATAGCTTCTCCCGAAGTACTCGCTTCGATGCCATTCTGGCGAGCCACCATCAACACGCTTTGCCCACGCTCCACCATTATCGGCTGCTCTAACTGAGCGGAATTCACAATCTGCGCGGATGTAATGCGGCGCTTTACCGTTTGGCCGATGGCTTCTTCTGTCGTGGTAAAGAACTGGGCATTGAGTGGGGCAATATCCTGAACACGAAGCACCACATCCTGTGCATCAATCACACGCCCGCGGTCCAGCGTTTGCATGGCAACAACGATAGGCAGATTGACCGCGGTTTTTACTGCCACCGTCTGCGTCCAGCCTTGTGCGTCTGGGCATGTGACATCGTAGCGGAGTCGGTACAACGTGCGTCTGGCTGCGGGCGTAGCCAGCAGATTTTTTTACATACCGGCAGCGTTGATGCTTCGGTGGGAAGCACCGTTTCAAGCTGTAAGTCATATTTTCCCCAGCCTTGATTTTGCGCCATCTCTTTGACTTCTGCCTGAGCGATTTTCCTGGCGATTTTATCGAGCTGATGAGTCGCATCTGCGGCATTTGCTGCACTGCATACCAGACTCAGCCCGGCAAAAAACAGGGGGAAGAGGTTTTTCCGCATTGGCGCGAGCGAAAATGTTATTTGTTTTGAAATCATGTCTTTATAAACCTGGCACGTAAATTGCTTTTAAAAGGATTCCTCTGAGAGAAATCTGTGCCAGGAGTACAGAGGACGCAGGACTGTAAGGAGTGACAGTGAGCATTAGTTTTGACAAGGCATTAGGCGTACATCCACAGGCATTGCAGCTCAGACTGACCAGGGCAGAGCTGTTATCCACCAATCTTGCCAACGTGGATACCCCTAATTTCAAGGCTAAAGATATTGATTTTGCCGCGCAGATGCAACGTTCAAAACAGTTGTTGTTTCCGGGGACGCAAACCGAGGTGAAATATCGCCTGCCATATCAACCCTCTGCGGATGGGAATACGGTGGCGCTGGATGTAGAACAGGCTGCATTCGCCAAGAACAGCATGGACTACCAAATGAGCCTGACGTTTCTGAAAATGAAATTTTCGGGATTGCGGGCTGCCATCGAAGGCAAATAATTCGTTCAGGAAGAAAGTATGGCTTTTACGGACATTTATCGAATTTCTAGTTCTGCGATGACGGCGCAAACCGTCAGGCTGAACACCATCGCCAGTAACATGGCCAACGCCGATGCTGCATCTGCAAGTGCGGATACGGTGTATAAAGCACGCCGCCCCGTTTTCGCATCTGTCTACCAGAACAGCCAACTCGCCGGAAACAACGCCTTTGCAGGTGCCCGTGTGCAGATTATGGACGTGGTAGAAACCGGCCAGGCTGTTTCCCGTTATGAGCCGCATCACCCGATGGCGAACAGCCAGGGTTACGTTTATTACCCGGATATCAACGTGGTGGAGGAGATGGCAGACATGATGTCGGCGTCTCGCGGTTTTGAAACCAGCGCGGAAGTTCTCAGCAATGTCAAAAGCATGCAGCAAAGTGTGCTGCGTCTGGGTGAGGTGTAATTGATGAATGTAACGGATACCTCCACTTTCGCGGCGGACACCAGCGGAAGTTCTATTTCCGCTAATGGACAATCGGCATCAGGCATGAATGACATGTTCCTGAAATTGCTGGTGGCGCAGGTGCAAAATCAGGACCCGCTCAATCCAACTGATGGTACGGAATATGTCGGGCAACTGGCACAGCTTTCTCAGGTGCAGTCGATGGAGAAGGTCGCAAGCCTGATGCAAAACAGCAGCATCATGATGGACAACTTGCAGACGCTCACCACCGCTAATCTGGTGGGGCAGAACGTGATGGTGCAAACCGACCGCGTGGAATTGCAGGGTGACTCGGTACTTAATGGCCGCCTGACGCTGGAACACCCCGCGTCATCGGTAACGGTGCATGTTAAAGACGCCAGCGGCAATGAGCACAAGATTGATTTGGGCCGCCAACAAGCCGGGCTGGTGGACTTTACCCTCGATGCTAAAAAACTGGGTTTGCCGGAAGGTAAATACACCCTGAGTGCTGTCACCGATACCGCTGAGAAGTCCATTCCAATGGAAATTGGCGGCACAGTAAGCAACGTGCGTATCCCATTAAAAGGCGGCGTCACGATGCTGAAAATCGCCGGACTTGGAGAAGTCCCGTACAGCAGTATCAGTCAGTTTGGTGGACAGGCTTCCGGCACGCGTCGGACGTAACAACTTTTGTAATCAGGATGAAATCATGAGTTTTAGCATCGCAACGTCAGGTCTTAATGCTATCAGCCAGCAGCTTGGGGCCATCAGTAACAATATCGCCAACACCGGGACGGTAGGATACAAGTCCGGTCGTGCGGAGTTTGCCGCTCTTTATGCACAGTCTCAGCCTCTGGGCGTGGGCGTAACCGGAGTTACACAAAGTATTACCCGTGGCGGCAATATCATTAGCTCCAGCAACTCACTGGATCTGGCGATTTCCGGTAACGGCTTTTTTGTCGTTCGCGACAGCACTGGCACCACTTCCTACACCCGAGCCGGGTATTTCGGTACTGATAAAGACGGCAATCTGGTGAATAACCTGGGCATGAACATGCAAGGTTACCCGGTAGATGCTAACGGGAATTTGCAGGTGGGTAGCGTCAGCAACCTGAGCATTATGAGCGGTTCTATTCCGGCAAAAGCGACACAAAAAATAAACTTTACTGCCAACTTTGATGCCAACGCAAAAGCGATTCCAAAGACCGATTCTCAGGGTGATGCAATCGACTTTAATGAGAAAGACGAAACAACTTATAACAATACCTACACCACCCAGATATTCGATTCTCTGGGGCGAGAACACACACTAACTCAGTATTTCGTTAAAGATAGTGATAACAAATGGACGGCGCATCTTCGCCTTGATGGGCAGAAGCTAGCGGCACCTGCCGATTCAGAAATAGCAGTAGAGTTTAGTGATTCCGGGATTCTGGCGAAACCTATCGGCATGACCGATCTTGAAATTGCTATTCCTGGCGCGAGTTCATTAGCCATTGAGATGAGCTACGCCGGCACCACCCAATATGGCTCAGATTTCTCAGTAAGCCGCAACCAGGGTGATGGCTATGCCTCTGGTGAGCGTACCGGGCAGCAAGTCGATGAGAAAGGCAATGTTTATGCGACCTTCTCTAACGGCGAACGCATGTTGCAGGGCCAGCTTATCATCGCCAACTTTGCCAACCCGAATGGCCTGCAATCACAAGATGGCACCACATGGGCGCAAACCGGCTCATCAGGTTCACCGTTAATTGGCGCACCGGGCAGCGGTCTTCTGGGTTATATCAAATCTAATGCGCTGGAAGAGTCCAATGTCGATTTGACCTCAGAGCTAGTCGGCTTAATGAGCGCCCAACGTAACTACCAGGCGAATACCAAAGTTATCAGCACCAATGACAACATGATGAACGCCTTGATGCAGGCGGTGTAATGGATCATCTCATTTATACCGCGATGAGTGGCGCCAGCCGCAGCCTGATGCAACAGCAGGTTCACGCCAATAACCTCTCCAACGTCAACACCAGTGGCTTTCGCGGCGACCTGGACAAAGCGATGTCTACGAAGGTTGCGGGCAGCGGCTATGACTCCCGTTATGTGGTGCAAAACGCCAACGGTGGCGTGGACATGACATCAGGATCGCTTGAGGAAACTGGGCGTGACCTGGATGTCGGTATTGTCGGCAACGGGCTGATTGCGCTGCAAATGGGCGGTCGTGAAGTGTTCACGCGCAATGGACATATTGATGTCAGTGAGGATGGCGATCTAACGATTAATGGCCAGCCGGTGATCGGCGAGGGTGGGCCGATTGTGCTGCCGCCGTTTGCCCAGGTCTCCATTGCCAACGACGGCACCATTTCCATCGTTCCGCAGGACGGGGACATCAATGCGTTGATGGATGTTGACCGTATCAAGCTCGTGGACGTGGCAACCAACCAGCTCAGCAAAGATAACAACGGCTTTTTGGTCAGCAACAACCGCACTGAACCACGCAGTGAAACCGTGTCGCTTGCAAGCAAACATCTTGAAAGCAGCAACGTTTCAGCCATCAGTGAAATGATTGCCAATATGTCGCTGAACCGCAGTTTTGAAACGCAGATCAAAATGATGAAAGTGGCAGAAGATCTTGCCCAAGCCGGGAATCGCGTGATCCGCGCGACCTGATTTGACTATTAAGGGAATAAACAATGAATCCAGCATTATGGATCAGTAAAACCGGTCTGGCGGCGCAGGACGCCAAAATGAACGCAGTTTCCAATAACCTCGCCAACGTCAATACCACCGGGTTTAAACGCGATCGCGTGGTCTTTGAAGACCTGTTTTATCAGAACATGCGTGCACCCGGCGTGCAGGCAAACCAGGACACCGCGACACCGGGTGGCATGCAGTACGGCAGCGGGGTAAAAGTGGTCGGCACGCAGAAGTCCTTCACCGTGGGCAGTATGCAAGTCACCAACCAGAAAATGGATGTGGCGATTGCCGGTCAGGGTTTCTTCCAGATTGAAATGGCGGATGGCACCGTGGGTTATACCCGTTCGGGCAACCTGCAAGTGAACAGTGAAGGTGTCGTCACGACTGCACAAGGGCAACCACTAATCCCACAGATCGAACTGCCGGTGAACACCAAAGAGGTGAACATTGCCAAAGATGGCACCGTTTCCGTGCTAGTGGCAGATGAAGTGGACCCGGTAGAGCTGGGGCAAATCACGCTGGTTAACTTTGTCAATCCAGCCGGTCTTTCGGCAGTCGGCGGTAATCTTTATCGCGAAACTGCTGCCAGCGGTGCGCCCGTTGAAGGTGTTCCTGGTGAAGAAGCATTAGGGCAACTTGAGCAGGGAACATTGGAAGGTTCCAACGTGCAAGTGGTGGAAGAGATGGTTGATATGATCACCGTCCAACGTGCCTACGAGATGAACGCCAAAATGGTTTCCGCGGCTGACGACATGCTGAAGTTCGTCACGCAGACGCTATAAAACGCATGGATTGCGATTAAGAAGTGAATGGAAATGAAAAAGAAAATGCTTGTTGGGCTGTTAGCCCTGGTTTTGGCGGGTTGTGAAAGCCCGGCTCTTTTCGTTAAGAAAGACGATGCAGCCTACGCCCCACCGGAAGAACTGGCGGCAGTAACGCCTGCTGTTTCAGGCGGTGGCCTGTATAACAGTGGTTACAGCTGGTCTTTAGTTCAGGATCGCCGTGCCTATCGCGTGGGGGATATTTTGACCGTCAACCTGGACGAGTCTACCCAGTCCAGCAAGCAGGCCACCACCAATTTTGGCAAGGAAAACGACGTGACGATAGGCGTGCCGGAAGTGTTCGGCAAAACTCTGGATAAAGCCAGCGCCTCTATCAGTGGCGATCGTAACTTCAAAGGTGCGGCTAATTCTGCACAGCAAAATATGCTGCGCGGTGCCATCACCGTTGCGGTGCACAAAGTCCTGCCTAATGGCGTGATGGAAGTGCGCGGCGAAAAATGGCTGACCCTCAATCAGGGCGACGAATATATGCGCGTGTCGGGGCTGGTCAGGCCGGAAGATGTCTCGCAATCGAACACGATTTCGTCCCAGCGTATTGCCAACGCGCGTATCTCATATGCCGGGCGCGGTGCGCTCAGTGATGCCAACGCCGCCGGATGGCTGACGCGCTTCTTTAACCATCCACTGTTCCCGATTTAACAGGAGAAACCCATGCGTAACATGGTGTCAGGTTTTTTGCTCCTGCTGGTTTGTATCGGCCAGGTTCATGCAGAGCGGTTAGGGAATATCGTTGATATTCAGGGTGTGCGTGGCAACCAGCTGGTGGGATACAGCCTGGTGGTCGGGCTGGATGGTACAGGGGATAAAAACCAAGTCAAATTCACCAGCCAGTCGGTCACCAACATGCTGCGCCAGTTTGGCGTCCAGATGCCGGCCAAAATTGACCCGAAGGTGAAAAACGTGGCGGCGGTTGCCATCAGCGCCACGTTGCCGCCGATGTACGCCCGTGGGCAATCCATTGATATTACGGTCTCCTCGATTGGTGATGCGAAAAGCCTGCGTGGGGGCACGCTGTTATTGACTCAGTTGCGTGGTGCCGATGGCGAAGTTTACGCGCTGGCGCAAGGCAACGTTGTGGTTGGCGGCTTTAAGGCCGAAGGTGATAGCGGTTCAAGCATTACCATGAACACCCCAACCGTGGGTCGTGTCCCTAACGGTGCGAGTGTGGAGCGTGAAATCCCTACTGATTTTCAGGCTAACAGCCAGGTGGTGCTCAACCTGAAACGGCCAAGTTTTAAAACCGCCAACAATGTTGCTTTGGCAATAAACCAGGCGTTTGGCTCAATTGCGACCGCGCAAAGCGCCACCAACGTAATGGTACGTGCGCCGGAACAACCGGGCGCACGCGTGGCGTTTATGTCCACTCTCGAAGATTTGCAAATCACAACCGGTAAGCAGCAGCCGCGTGTAGTGTTTAACGCCAGAACTGGCACGATTGTGATTGGCGATGGTGTGGTGGTACGTGCGGCAGCCGTTTCTCATGGCAACCTGACGGTTTCCATTCAGGAAACACCGCAAGTCAGCCAGCCTGCGCCATTCGGCCAGGGAACGACAACTGTGACACCCAATTCGAATATTAATGTTAATCGCGAACGTGGACAGATGGTGGTGGTGCCTGCCGGAACCAGCCTGAGAAATATCGTCAACACGCTCAACAGCTTGGGTGCATCACCGGATGACACGATGGCGATTTTGCAGGCGCTGAGCGAAGCCGGTGCAATGGATGCAGAACTGGTAGTGATTTAAGGAAAGATAATGATCGACTCGCTGACTACAAGAACCCATACCATCCCGGGCGATTTTACCGGAACGCAAAAAGCGCAGAACCTTGAGCAGGCGGCGGAACAGTTCGAAGCGCTATTTTTACGATCCATGCTCAGCCAGATGCGCAAGGCTTCGGATGTGTTAACGGCAGGGGATAATCCGTTTTCCAGCAAGCAGGAAACGATGATGCGCGATTTTTATGATGACAAACTCGCCTCTTTGCTGGCTTCACAACGTAGCAGTGGTATTGCGTCGCTCATCATAAAACAGATGGGGCCGCAGGTGGACGGCATGGACCGTGCGCTTAAGTTAACCGGGCCAGGGGTCGCTTTACCTGTTAAAGAGAAGGAATTGACTCCGCCCATAACGCGCTCAGAGCAAGGATCATAATGAACATTATCAATATCGCTTTTTCGGGCGCGCAGGCTGCGCGGCAGGGCATGAGTACCACGTCAATGAACGTGGCAAACTACCTTACGCCGGGTTATAGCCGCCAGGGCATTATCCAAAGTGCCATCGGCACCAACGGCGACAGTTTCTCCGCTGGCAACGGCGTACGCGTAGATAGCATTCGCCGTATTTCCGATCAGTATCTGGTCAATCAGGTATGGCACAGCAACACGCGTGCGGAATATTACGATGCCGGGCAGAAATATTTAGGGGCGCTGGAAAGCGTCATTGGCACCGACAGCACCAGCCTGGGTGGCGGGCTGGACAAATTTTTCGCCGCACTGAATGCGTTAACTACCCAGCCAGATTCACCTGCCCTGCGTCAGCAATTGCTTAATGAAGGCCAGTCTCTGGCGACTCGTTTTAACAACGTCGACAGTTTCATCAGCAGCCAGAAAGTTTCTATCAATACCCAGCGTGATGCGCTGGTGGGTAACGTCAATGTGCTCAGTAAAAACATCGCCAGTTACAACCAGCAAATCGCCGATCAGGAAGCGACGGGCGGCAATGCCAGCGTGCTGCGTGACCAGCGTGATGAACTAGTAAAAGAGCTGAGCAGCATGGTTAGTGTGAAAGTTTCTGAGGATGCATCTGGCCGCTACAACGTTTCCTTAAACGATGGCCAACCGTTGGTAAATGGCCGCAATTTCGGGCTGCTCAAGTCCACCATGAACCAGCAAGGTGAGCAGGAAGTTTCGCTAGAATTTCTTAATACTACTTTCGGTGTTTCTTCGGCTATCGGCGGGCAGTTAGGTGCACTCAATGACTACGAGCAGGGCACGCTGAAAACCATGCAAAGCGCGGTGCGTGATATGGCCGAGCAATTTGCTAAAGAGTTCAATGCACAGCTGGCGGACGGCTATGATCTGAGCATGAGCGGACAGAAGGGTAAGCCGCTGTTTGTCTTTGATCTCACCAGTGGCAAAGGCATGCTGCAAATCAGCGACCTTAAACCCGATGAGCTGGCGCTGTCAGACAAAGCCGATGAAAGTGGCAATGGCAACAACCTGACAGCGCTTATCGAGCTTAAGAACAAAAAAATTGCCATCGGGAATATGGGCAATATGAGCGTCAACGAAGCCGCTGCGGCGATTATCAGCACAGTGGGAATTGCCAGCCGCCAGAATAAAACTGAGCTTGAAGCGGCCACTTCCGTCTCATATCAGGCGCAAACACAGCGTGATAATCTGAGTGCGGTTAACCAGGATGAAGAGGCCATGAACCTCCAGGTTTATATGCAGGCTTATCAGTCCAACCTAAAAGTGATCGCAACTGGCAACCAGATTTTCAGCGATTTACTGATGCTGTTCTGATAACAGAAAAAGGAATTTATCATGCGTATCAGCAGTCTTTACCACTCGTCCGCTATGTTGCACCAGATGAATAACAACGGTGCGCGGCTGAGTAAATTAATGGAACAAATGGCGACACAAAAGCGCGTCAATGTGCCTTCTGACGACCCGGTTGCCAGCAGCCGTTTGGTGCAATTAAACCGTGAGCAATCAGCAATCGATCAATATCAAAGCAACATCACGCGTTTGTCTGGCAACCTGTCGATTCAGGAATCCCATGTGACCGCCATGAGTGACCAATTGCTGGCACTGAGCGATAAGCTTCTGGCTGCCAGCAATGGCACGAACAGCGACAAAGATATGGCAGGATTTTCAGCTGAAATATCCCAAATGCTGGAATCGCTGGTGTCCTCAATGAATGCTAAAAATGAAGACGGGCACTACATTTTTGCTGGCACTAAAACCAATACCCAACCAGTGGTTTTTGATAGCACAACCGGGACTTACAGCTACGCCGGGAACGATGCAACGCGCTCAACGACAGTGGCAAATGGCATTGAAATTGCGGAAAATACCAACATCAGTAACGCTTTTTCTGGCAGCAATAACGATCTCAATATGCTGAATTTGCTCAAAAGCGTGAGCGACAAAATGGCGACGCCAGGCGTGGATTACAAGGACGATTTAAAGCTGTTGCTGGGTGAGACGAAAGCGGCCAGCGATAAAATAGCGGCGGTGTATACCGACCTGGGCGGCAAACAAAACCGCCTGTCGCTTATCGATGATGCCCATTCCGATATTAAAATTTCCCATGGGCAGGTCATTCAGGAGCTATCGTCACTTGATGCCGCTACCAGCTACGTCAATATTCAGCTCTACACGCAGGCGGTTCAGGCGTCGAACAAATCGTTCATGATGATAAGCCAACTTTCCCTCTTTAATCAGATGTAATCATTATGCAGGTTGGATTAAACCAGGCAGGACTTCCTTTAAGCACGCCTTCGAACCTTGGGGGAGTGAAACAGACCGCGGCGGTGGCAAAGCAGGCACAGCCGCGTGCACGAAATACTGATAACCGGTTCCCGGAATCACCGCTCATTTCTACACGCCCGCTGCGTTATAACGTGCAGCTTAATCAGCAGCTGACTTCAGTCCAGCAGGCGGACAATTATTTATCGCAGGTTGAAAGCCAACTCTTACAACTGCGTTATGCGGTTGGCCATGGCTCACTGCGTGGGGATGCCACAAACGACGCTGCCCGTTCCCTTTCGGCACTCTTGAGTCAACGCCCGGATCTAACGGCGGGAACTGTCGACAGGCATCTGGAGGTTGACCCAGAGCAGACCGCGCAGGTGCATTTTACGCTGCCAGCGGCTGGGCGAATTTTGCAAAATGATGAAAGCGAAACGCTGATTTTCTCGCTTGCCGGACAGCGGCGCGAAATGGTGGCGGTATCGCTCGAAGCAGGTGCCACGCCTCGTCAGAATGTGATGCGGTTAAACCAGGGGCTGGGGCGGTTTGGTATTCATGCAAGCTTAGATAAGCAACAGTCATTGGCATTTAGCGTGGATGAAAAAAACTGGCCGCAGGTCAGCAGCCAGTTAAGCGTGCGTGGGGAAGGAAAGCGCTTTTCCGCCAATGAATTCACTGCGCTATTGGCTCGCCCGGAACCAGCCGTGACCGATACGCTCAGCCAGTTAGCACAACAACCTGCGCTGATGCGTGAGTATCAAGGAGACGTTCAGCAGGCACTGGAGCAAGTCACTCAGCAGCGCGGCCAGTTGTACAACCACCAGGATAATGTGCGTCGAAGAATCAATGAGATGGCGACGCAATACCGCCCTACGGAGGCGTTGGAACATGCCCGCGCGCTGCGTGCGCATTTACAAAATAGTGACCAGAATTATGCCGCAACTGCCAGAGCGTTAGGTGCACAGGCAAATTTGCGACAGGGTACGGTCAGCAATTTACTGCGTTAATGAGTAATCAGTCACTCAGCGGAAACAAAAACATCATCCCACTTTGCCCAATGACTAACGGTTTTTTGTTCACGGTCATTGGGTAAACCCACACTACATTATGACGCAGGAAGTCGATAAAACTGAAAATCAATTTGTGGTTTTCAGGGTTGCTATAACGAATCGGGACGTAATCGTAAAACACCCGCCCGCGCTTACGTATAACTTCATCAAGCTTGCCACGCAGCACAAACATCGCATCATCTTTGCGCGTTAATGTGAACAGCAGTGCTTCATCCATATCCATAATCTGCGCTTGGTATACTTCGCGCTGATCGGACATTAAATCGTAAAAACCTATCTCCATCGTCCCTTTTATCGGGGCAATTTTGGCCTTCGCCGAGCCGGCATGCAGATGTGATATTCCGCCAAAAAACAGGGCAATCAGGATTACGACCAGGCTGAGATTAAGATTTTTTACACGGTGCAATTTCATTTAATTTTCGCTCGGTTTCGCCAAAAATAGTGTTATTGAGTCTCTGGTTATCAATCCGCCAGTGATAAAGCGTCATTGCCAGTTGCTGGTTTGCGCAGGTGGTTTCAATTGAGAAGGTATAATTAAGCACTTGCTCATCGGCCCGGTAATAAACTGTCATCCATGCATCGCGGGCAATCAGTCTTTGGTTGAGCATTTTCAGTGTGGAGTTGAATTTGAGGAGGTCTTCATTGTTCATTTCATCCACGGCGGCGGCGATACGGAACACGCGGATATTGCTGTACTGATTTTTCTGTTGCTCTTGAGCGACCATCTCGTCGCAACTCTTATGGAAAAATATTAACCAAACGCTGAGAGTTATCACGCAAATTATTAAAAAGAATGACAGAGTTTGCCATGGAGGCAGCGGGTAACGTCTGTGTTTAGCTACAGGTGCCGTAATATCTTCAGCCACTGGAACATTATTCATTGGGACGGCTTCTACCATCTCCGATTGAATTAAGTATTTTGTCTCGGGTAATTTTACTGTGTTTGAAACCGCTGGAGGCGAAGATGAAGTGTCAGCTTCTGGTTCGATCAACTGGCAAAATTCAGGTTCAAGCAAGTAACCTTTTTTCGGAATGGTTTTGATTACCCGTTGCTGCTTACCGTCATCCTCGAGTGCTGCGCGCAGGGCATGGATAGCATTCGACAGGCTGTTATCGCCAATTACTCTGCGTTCCCAAACCAGGCTTGTCAGTTCATTGCGAGATAACGTTTGCCCTGCATGCTCAATCAGACAGTCCAATAATTTAAGCTGATATTCACCGAGTCGACGGATTTCCCCCGACTGAAGATGGACAATGGCGCCCGATGTGTAATCCAGCAACCAATTATTAACAGAATAGCGAGGTTTACTCATAAGTTTTTTAAATTTCAGGTGTGCTATATAAAATATAAATAGATTGGAAAAACAGATTTATATGCTTGTTTTTCTGAGGTTGTTGTAGTGGTTTTGGCTGATGTGTCTGATTTTGTAATGGTAAAAATCTTCAATTGTTTAAAATGATATTGTTTTTATGTGGTTATTATATTGGATGTGGTAAAAATATGCATTAAAATAAAAAAACTTTAAATACAGTTAGTTATATACAATATCTTGAAGTGATCGCCCTCTGTTAAATAAAATGGTTGGATTTATACAAAATTATACATTTTTTTATTAATTGAGGTTTAAGTCTGCAGGCAAATTTGTCGCATTGTTATATCTAATGTGCTGGCATTAACAATGTCCATTTTTGTGGAAATAATTCTTTCCGTTTTCACTTATTAGCCAGTCAGATGAAAAGAAATGGTTTTCATATGAATATTTTTTAATTGGCGTTTAATTTCTTCATCAAACGTGTCGTTTTCTCTAAGTACACAGGCAAACACTGCCTAAAAGCATAATTCTCAAGGAGAGAACACATGGCACTTTCAATTTTCACCAGCGGCGCGGCAATGTCTTCCACCAACGCTCTGAACAAATCTAACAGCATCCTGTCCACAGCCATGGAGCGCCTGGGTACCGGTAAACGCATTAACTCTGCGGCTGATGATGCGGCTGGTCTGCAAATTGCCACCCGTCTGCAGGGCCAGGTTAACGGTATGGGCGTTGCCCAGCGTAACGTTTCAGATGCGACCGCGATGCTGCAAACCGCAGAAGGCGCGTTCGATGAAGTGACTAACATTCTTTATCGTATGAAAGATTTGGCGACGCAGGCAGCGAACGATACTAATAGTGAAGACGACCGTACGGCTATTGGTACTGAGGTGACGCAGCTCGTTAAAGAACTGGGCAATATTATGACCAACACTTCTTATGCAGGAGAAAAGTTGTTCGTTGACAATGCTGCTACTGACCCTGTATTTAGTAGTGCTGACAGTAAGTTTGCTGAGGCGATGAATTTCCAAATTGGTGCATCCACCACTGAAACCTTAAGCATGGATATTTCTGAGTCATTAGGGAAAGTAATGACTGCCCTTGTTGCTTTTGGCGATCCTGCTGGTGACGATGCCTATGCTATTGGTAGCAGTACTGAGGCAACAACATTAATGACTAACGTATCTACTGCACTGGATAACGTTGGTGAGATTCGCTCCTCATTGGGCGCCAATATTAACCGCCTGGGCCACACGGCTGCCAACCTGTCTAATATGAAAGACAATACTACTCTGGCATTGGGCAATATCCGTGATGCGGACTTCGCCACCGAAGCGACTAATATGACCCGCAACCAGATGCTGGCACAAACCAGTATGTCCATGTTGAAACAAGCCAACAGCATGTCCGGTATGGTGATGTCCCTGCTGGGCTAATCCCTCCTGATATCAAACACCGCTTCGGCGGTGTTTTTTTCCGCTTCCGGCAATGCGGAAGAAGAACTTCCTATCATAAATTAACTCTTTGAATTAAATCAAAATAAAAGTTGGCATAACTATTGCTATTAATAACTTCAGGACATAGCACTATGCCAGGGAGGAAGCATGACCGATTTCAGCAGTATTGACCCGCAGTCAATGGCCACACAGCTTGCAGGCTTTGACGTGCAGACGCTGCAAAGCCAACTTAAAACGCAAAAAGCCCGTTTAGCCGCTCAGCAAAATGCCCTGAAAGCGCTGAAAAGCAACCTGACAGACTTCCGCACCTCGCTAACTAATCTCAATAAAAGCAGCAGCGGGATGCTGAAAACCAGCGCCAGTATGAGCGTTGAGAACATGGCTAAAGCGACCACCACCTCCGATGCGCGTAAAGGCACCTATAACCTGTTTATCCAGCAACTGGCTTCTTCACATCAGGTAGCCTATGACGGCCTGAAAGATGATGACGTCAAAAATGCGACAGGTTCAATGAACATTGAAATCAATGGCAAATCCATTGCTATTGATATGGACGGTGTTGATAGCCTGGCAGGTCTGGCAAAAGCGATTAACGGCATGGACGGGAATCCAGGTGTCACTGCCTCGCTGGTGCGCACCGGCGGCGAAGTGCGCCTGATGCTTAGCAGCGATAAAAGCGGGGCTGAAAATGCCATCACCCTGACCGGCCAACCTGCTGCAATGAATAGTGTGAGTACTATATCGGCAGCTCAGGACTCGATTGTTTATCTGGGTGATCCGCAGAACGGCGGTATGCAAATCACCAACAGCACCAATACGCTGACCGATTTGATAGACGGTGTCACCCTCGAATTAAATCAGACTCATAAAGCAGGCGACGCGCCACTGCGTATTAATGTGGGCGTTGATACCACCGAAACTCAGGCCCAGGTTAACACCTTCGTTGAGTCATATAACAAACTTATTACTGCGCTGGGGGCATTAACATCCTCTGGCTCAAGCAGTAGCGAGCGTGGGGCGTTTGCTGGTGATGCCAGCATCAGCGGCCTGCGGCGCGAATTAAATGACATGCTGCGTACCTCTATTGATGGCCTCGATATTACCCAGTTTGGCCTCACGGCTGATAAAGACGGCAAGCTCACGCTCGACAGCGACAAGCTTAAAGAAAAGCTGACTGACGACCCCGGCAAGCTTAATGCGCTGTTTAACGGTAGCAATGGCCTGTTGCGCAAAATGGATAAATCGATGGATAGGCTTCTTAGCTCGGCCACTGGCGATATCAAAAACCGTGAAGAGACCAACCGTCGCCGTGAAAACGAATTAAGCGATCGCAGCGACAAAATCAACACCCGTTATGACACTGCTTATAACCGCTATTTGCAGCAGTTCACCCGCATGCAGAGCGTGTTACAGCAGATGAACAACACCGCCAGCATGTTTGGCTTAGTCTAAGGAAGGAGACAACAATGTACGGAAACAGCGAAGAAGGATACGGCGAGTATTACCAGTCTGATATGGCGGCACAAGTGGCTGCGGCAACGCCACACCAATTGGTGCTGATGCTGTTTAACGGCTTAACCGATGAGCTGGTGCGCGCCAAAAGCCATATCGAGGCAAAACGCTATGAGCGCAAAGCCCAAAGCATCAATAAATGCATTGATATTCTCAATGCCTTGACCAGCGCGCTGGACTACGAGAAAGGCGGCGAACTGGCAAAGAACCTCGCCAATTTGTACGACTACTGCGTTTATCGCTTATACGACGGTAGCAATAACCTCTCTGTTTCGGCCATTGAAGAAGTTGAAACCATCCTCGGCGAATTACGCGAAGGCTGGGAAGACATGGGTAAACGCCATGGATGATTTGCAATTAATTGACTGGCAGGCACGAGCCCTTGCGGCTGCGGGTAAGCGCCAGGACTGGGACAAAATCCAGCAATTAGATACTGATATCGCAGCCCTGCTGTGCAGTTTGCATGGGCGAGAGATATCCGAACAAAAGCGCGAAGCGCTAAACAAACTCCAGCAAGTTCATCTGCAAGTGCACCAGTTAGTGCGCCAGACACGCGATGAACTCAGTAAAGAAATGACTCAACAGCGCAATCAGCGCGAAGGGGCGCTTTCTTACGCACAGTTTATGGATAGAGAGTTGGATGAGGGGCGAGTCGTTAATGAGTGATTTTCTCGCATACACGGCATCGGACTCGGGCGGTTTACTCCAGCAGACTGCGCACTCGCAGACGTTGCAGGCTCCGGCAACAGCTGCTTTGCTGGAACTCGATGAAACGCAGGACGTTAATGCTGGCGAGATATTATTTGAAGAACTGCTGTTAGCTACCAGTTCGGCTTCCATTGCCACGGACGAAGAAGTGGTTCAGACGCAAGAAGCCAGCACGCTGGATGAGGTGCTGGCTGAATTACCGGATGAGCAAGCAGAGCAGATGGCTCAGCAATTTTTGGCGTCTTTGGTCAACCGCGAGGTACCGATGCTGATGACTGCGACAGCCGTATTGCCAGCCGCAGCAGAGCAACCAGTTGCTCGCCCGCTGAACGTCCAATTACAAACGGATAATGCCGAGCCTGCCTCTATGGAAATGCAGCCTACGGCACACACAGCTGATGCGCAAAACCGGCATGTTCGAGTTGCTTCAACTCAGCCTGCAGAAATTGTTTTGCCGAAAAAAGCCTTTACCCCCGCAACGGCAGAAACACTGCGCCTGGCGGGGCTAAATGTGGCACCCGCGGCCAATATTCCTGTTATCTCAGCCGGGCAACCGCAAGCCCAGGTTAATGCGCCGATGCGTGCTGATGGCAGTGGCCAGGGGTTGTCTGCGCAACTGCAACATGCGTTAGGCGAGCGCTTGAATCTGCAAATTAACAACCAGATTCAGCACGCGACAATCCGTCTTGATCCGCCCGATATGGGTCGCATCGAGATTGTGGTGCAGATTGAAGCCGGGAAAATTCAGGTGCAGATAAACGCCGGGCAAAGCGACGTTTATCGGGCACTACAGCAGGTGAGTAACGACCTGCGCCAGGCGTTGACGGAACAGCACTTTGTTGATGTTGACGTCCGTTTGTCGAATCACAACCAGCAGCAAAATCCAGGACAGCGGCAGCACCATGCTAGCCGTGAAAATGAACGCATTCTGGCAAATGAACAACCCGATACCGCGCACGAGACTCGATCGCGGGACGATAAATCTATTTTGATGACTGTATAAGAAACTGAATAACTCTATGACGATTAAAACTTTTTCGATGGGGCTGGCAATCGCCATTATCTCTTCTGTGCTGGCTGCGGTATTAGCAGTTATGGGGACTCAACACTTTGCTAAATCGGCTGTCGCCGACGAAATCGAAGTGCCAGCGACCCACTCGGTCTGGCAAAAATTTACCCATCTATTTTCTTCGACAGAAGAGGAAACTCAGGTTCTGTTCGTTGAAATCAACAACATCGTCATCACCCTGAAAAGCGACGGTGGCAGAGAGCGCTACATGCTTCTCGAACTGGCTTTAACTGCCGCTACAGAAGAAGCCGTGAAACAAACTGAAATGATGATCCCTGCTATTCGTGGGGCAACGGTCTCTCTATTAACCGAAAAAGATTACAGCCTGGTTCGCACATTAACTGTGAAGGACATACACGACGAATTGATGAGTGCTTATAAAGAACGCTTTAAGCAACTCAATTCACGGATGCCATTTAATGACGTGATTATCAGCAAAATGTTGTTGCAGTAGAAACAGGGAAGGAACGCACAATGGAATGCAGCACCTTTATCTCCAGTGAAACGCTAACGCCTGCGGAAGAGTCGCGTTACGTTTCCCAATATCTGCCTCTGGTAAAGCGGGTCGTGAAACAGCTTTCATGGCAGGCCCAGAGCGTTATCGACAGCGAAGATATGCAGCAAATCGCCCTGATGGGTTTGCTCAGTTCTTTGCGCCGCTACGGCAGGCCTGATGAACAGTTTGCCGCTTTTGCGGCTCAGCGAGTACGCGGCGCGATACTTGATGAGTTACGTGTGCTGGACTGGCGGCCTCGCCGGTTGCGCCAGAAAGCGCATAAGATCAATGACGCTATCAGAGAACTCAGCCGCAAGCTTGGTAAAGACGTTGATTTTGAAGAGATAAAGCAACATCTGGAGATAACCCCTGAAGAGTATCAGGAGTATTTATTGCTCGATAGCGCCAGTGCTATCCACAGCCTTGATGACATGCTCATCACGGATTCCGACCTCAGCTTCAACAGCCGAAACCTGGAAGATGAAATCATTATCAGCGATTCATTACGTGCGGCTCTGGCCGGGCTTGATGAGCGGGAACGGCTGATCCTGAGTCTCTATTACCAACACGAAATGAGCCTGAAAGAAATCGCGCTGGTTCTGGATCTCACTGAGGCCAGGATTTGCCAGCTGAATAAGAAAATCACGCAAAAAATTAAAGATGCCGTAGCGCAGTGAGACCTTGATGCAAAAATTACTCGGAATAGTGATCATTTTTGGCTGTGTAGTGGGCGGCTTTATTGAATCTGGTGGACGGCTGGCCTCATTTTGGGTGCCAGGCGAACTGATGATTATCATCGGTGCGGGGATTGGGGCCATGGTCCTCGCCAACCCTAAAGCTGTGCTTATCGAAATGTGGCGGCAGGTTAAAAGCGCCATGCGTAAAAACAGTTACACCGCAGACTACCAACGGCAGTTGCTGATGTTGCTCTATGAACTGTTGGAACTGGTACAGGATGGTGGGTTAAAGGTACTTGATGAACATATCGAATCTCCTGAAAAAAGTGACCTTTTTCAAAAGTATCCGTTAGTTCTGGAAGACCATGCGCTGATCACTTTTATCTCCGATAACTTCCGGTTAATGGCGATGGGCAAGATCAACGAGCATGAGCTGGAAGGTATTCTGGAGCAAGAGCTTGGCGCTATGGAAGAAGAACTTCTCAGACCATCTCGCTCAATGCAGCGTACTGCTGAAGCGATGCCTGGATTTGGTATCTGCGCGGCGGTACTCGGAATTATTATCACAATGCAATCCATCGACGGCTCTATTGCTGTGGTTGGGGTAAAAGTTGCGGCCGCGCTGGTGGGGACGTTCCTCGGCGTATTTATCTGTTACTGTCTGCTTGATCCATTAGCTAACGCCATGGAACAGCAGACTAAAAAGCAGATGGCTGCCCTTGAATGTGTGCGTACGGTGTTAGTGAACCAGGTTGCCGGTAAACCGACACTGCTGGCTGTGGATGCCGGGCGTAAAATGTTGCCAATGGATACCAAACCAACGTTTGCCACCCTTGATGGTTGGGTTAATGAACTGATTGGTGAAGGTTGATGCGTAGCAAGAAACAAGGCCACACCACGATAATCAAACGCGCTTCGCGTCGTGAACATCACGCGCCGCATGGTGGTGCGTGGAAAGTGGCGTTTGCCGATTTTACGCTCGCCATGATGGCCCTGTTTATGGTGTTGTGGATCATGAGTTCAGTCACCGAAGAAGAACGAAAAGAGGTGGTGGCGACGCTTACTGGGGAATCTATTTTTGATGGCGTGGTGATGTCGCCGCTATCTTCCGGCGGCAAAGCGACGAATGGCCCCAATATGATTATTCCTGGCAAACAGGGCGGCGCACCGACAACCGACGATTTTACCAAACAGATCGAACAGTTGGATCTGGCCAGCAAAGCTACGGAATCGCTGGAAGATGTGAATAAGCGTTCACAACAGGAAATGATCGAGCTGGCGCGTGTAATTACTGAAATCACCAAAGCCTTCGACGCGCAATCAAACCTCGAAATGGAGATCATTCCACAGGGGTTACGCATTCTGATTCAGGACGATCAGAAGCGGGAAATGTTTCAGCGCAGCAGCGCGATTCTGACCCCCTTCTTCCAGCGTTTATTGACTCAGCTAGCACCGGTATTTAATAAAATTGATAACAAAGTGATTATCACCGGACATACGGACTCTTCTATGTACCGGGATCAGACGCGTTATAACAACTGGAACTTGTCTGGTGACCGTGCGTTGGCGGCCCGAATAGCGTTAGAGCAGGGCGGCATGGCGGGAGACAAAGTGATTCAGGTGAATGCGATGGCGGACAAAATGCTGCTTAAACCGGATCAACCACTGAGTGCTGCAAACCGCCGTATTGAAATCATGGTGCTAACCCACGCGGCTGCGGACTCGCTTTATCAATTCTTTGGTACGCATGGTGTGGATGTAGTGCAACCTGTAAGTGGTTCTAAAACTGCGCACTAATTTGCTTTCCGACGGAGTCAGGGACTCCGTCGGTGTATTTTGAGAGGAACTCATGTCGGTTATTGCTCAGTATTATTACCGTCAACAAGCAAAAAATACCCCTTCGCCCGTGGAAAAGCCGGTTGTTGCAGCTTCTGCGGCAAATACCGACCCCGCTAAAAGTGTAAGCACGGCATCTACCAGTACGGCATCTTTTCAGCAGGCGTTTTCGGCGACGCAAAAACAACAAGTGGAAAGCGTAAAAGCTGCGGTGGCACCATCACGCCCTGAAACGACTCGCCCAGTTCAAACAGCCAGCACCACGCCAACACTTGAACAGCTGGTGAAATTCGCCAAAAGCCAGGGGTGGAGTGAAAAGCAAATCTCGCTGATGAAACGGTTATCGCTGCGTAAAAACAGCCGCACCGGCAAACCCTGGAATGAAAGCGGGCAAACCGTTACGCGCACAGCTTCGCGTGAAGTCCGGGAGAAAGGATTGTTGGCACGGGCTGCAGATGCCGGGAATATTCGTGGAATTCGTAATAATAACCCCGGTAACCTCGAAGCCAGTGAGCTGTTCGACTGGCAGGGGCAAACGGGCAATGACGGGCGTTTCGCTACATTTTCCTCTCCTGAACACGGTATTCGCGCGTTGGGGATGAACCTGCTTTCGTATCATCGCCGTGGGCTGGATACCATCAGCAAGGTTATTTCGCGATGGGCACCCGCTTCAGACAATAACGACACTTCCAGCTATATCAGCAAAGTAAGCCAGGCGCTGGGGGTTTCTCCTCATCAACGGCTCGATCTTACGGCTCCATCAGTATTAAGCGCATTAAGCAAAGCGATTATTCGCCAT
Source organism: Buttiauxella sp. AC038 (assembly GCF_979253565.1). Classification (NCBI taxonomy): domain Bacteria; kingdom Pseudomonadati; phylum Pseudomonadota; class Gammaproteobacteria; order Enterobacterales; family Enterobacteriaceae; genus Buttiauxella; species Buttiauxella sp. AC038. The sequence continues at coordinate 1,105,076 of NZ_CEEDCQ010000001.1, forward strand.
GAAAATGGCACCATCCCGTTTGATGAAAAGGTGATTAGCAGTGGGATATTTTCAGCATTGGGGCTTGAGAATCTTCCCGGAACAAAACAGACGCCTCAAACTTTTGCTCAGGCGATCCCGGGGAAGTCAGTGTTCCCTATGCAGGCAAGTTTAATGAACCCAATGGAATTAAAAGCGTTACGTCAGTCATTAAGTAAACAGCTGCAAGCAGTAAAAATTGTTATTCAGGCGGGTGGAGAGGCGACTAATATTCCCAGCAAAGCGGAGCTTGTTGCAGCATGGGGATATACAGAAGGTTCTCGTCGCTTCGATGAGCTTAAAATGGTATCTGCATCACACTCTCGTAAAGTGGGTGCCTAAGTAGTTAATATCGCTATTAATTTGTTCAGTTTTTGTGTCGTAGTTATTAATAGCTACCCATCAATTATCTGGATATTTCATAATGAAGATAGACTCGACGCCTTATCATTATGGCTCTGGCTTTACTGTTGACGGTTCACAGGAAACGACGAATCGAAAACCAATAGGCTATCACCAATATAGCGGAACGCTTTGCCAGCAAAGTGGAGTGTGGAGTGCCGCAGTTAATGCGGTAACTCAGGTTGTGAGTGTTGAGAAAGGAAACATCATGCCTTATCACTCTGGTCACACTATTAACTGGCAATTAATGGATTACAGCATTAGCGAAAATATTATACAAAACCCCTCAGCAGTTTAACTTCCCCCTCACATTGAACTTATCATCCAAGCCTCGAATTATTATCGGGGCTTTGTTTTTTTATCTACTGAGAATAATAAATCATATCGGGGTAGCTAATACATTAGCACTGCTTGCTATTTTAATAAGTTATACGATAATAGCCGCCCGAATAACTGGGTGTTTATAATGTCTGGGAGTGTTAAAAAGTGATTGATTTGTTATTGGTTTAGAATGCAAAAGTTAAATTATAGGCGTTAAGTCTATTTAATAGTTATTGAATTATGCTGTTCCTTTGCATAACAACTAAGAATTACTCATCATGTTAACACTAACTTCAAAACGCGCTCTGGCTATAACAATTTCTGTTGTACTTGCACCATTTTTGTTAATTTCTATTTATTCTTTCTTTTACATTCGAATCAATACAGAAAATCATTTTGATGAAACCATGTTCAGGTTTACATCAAACAGTGCCCATAACTGCATTGAAAACCCAATACGAAAAATCAATGTCCTGTTTAGCTCCCTTTCAGGCATGATAGAGAAACATGACATAATCGAGTATATCTCGCCTAATCACACTGAGTTGAATCTGCTCATTCCATCCTTAGTTAATGCCAATGAAATGCTGGCTAGTGTACTTGTTTCTGATAATCAAGATAACTACAAAATTTATCCGCCTTTTGAATTAGAAAACTATAAACCAAGCTCGCGCCCTTGGTACCACAGGGATGGATTTAAAGATCAAGTGTTTTATTCTGAGCCTTATATTTCGGCAAAGAAAACTAACTCTGAAAAAAAGAAAGAAAAATCTATAAGCGTAAGTATGAATCTTTTTGACAAGCATTCTGAATTTATCGGTAATATTGCCTTTGATCTGAGTTTTGTTGCTATGAGCAATAATATGCAGGGGCTTGTTGTCCCCTATAATGGTCACTTCAAGGTCGCAGCAATGGATGGTTCTGTGATTATGTCCTCAAATACTAAGGATATTTTCACCCGGACTGTACCGGCCTCATGGATTAGTGAAGCAAAGGACTCTACGGGTTATTTCAGGGATGAGGTAAATAAAAAGATTGTTTTTTATCAAGCTTATCAAAATCCTGATTGGGTTGCCTTTACCTCGGTTGATATTAAAGAATACGATAAATTATTAAATGATTCCTACATTGTACTGGTGTATGTCATTCTAGCCTGTATATTTTGCTACTTTATTATGGCCCTGATTTGCAGAGCATACTTTAAACAGTGGATAGACACACTTTATAAAAATATTAATGGTGATGACGGCAACGAATTACCACATAATTTTGCCGGGCTATGCCAGGGGTTGGCTAAAAAAATGAAACTCTGAAAGAGGCTGTACAGGCGGCAAGTACCGACACCCTGACGAAAATAGGTTCCCGCCGCAGGTTTGAAGAGGACTCCCTTAACCTGGTTCGTTCAAATACTCCTTTTCATCTGGCGATGATTGATTTAGATAACTTTAAAAAAATCAATGATACCTATGGCCACCCGACAGGTGATTTCGTTTTACAGCATGTAAGTAAGATTGGGCTTGAACGTTTAGGTGGTACTCATTCTATTTATCGCTTTGGCGGTGAAGAGCTGGTCGCCATTTTCTGCGGAATCACATTTGCTGAATGCTATGAAATTGTTGATAGCTGGCGTTATACCGTCAGCCGCAGAAAATGGCGTGAGCAAAATCTAACGGTTACATTTAGCTGTGGAATAGCCAGTTCCGGGGATGGTAAAACACTGGATGAAATTATTGCTTCAGCAGACAAATCTTTATATGAAGCCAAGGAATCAGGAAAGAACTGTATTTATCCACCGTTAAGTTGAGGGGAGTTACCCTTAACTATCTGTCTTAAAAAGACAAAAACGCCCGCATAACTTCTGCTATGCGGGCGTTTTGATTCATCATTCGTACTGTTGGTCGCGCTCTTTGGCCGCCCGCTGACGATCATAATACTCATCTTCCGCGGTAATGATTTCATCAATCAATGAATCCATATCCACGTCATGAACCTCTTCAACGAAGAGACCCGTCAGCGGTGTTTCTGGCGTTAATTTTCCGTCTTCATATAACGCCCAAATCTCTTTCGCATAACGTGTCTTCAACAGATGCGGGGCGAACTGGCCGTAGTATTCGGTGATGTTATTCACATCACGCTCAAACATGGATTCAGCGTGGTTATTGGCGGCGGCGTCGACGGCTTGCGGTAAGTCGATAATGACCGGCCCTTGCGCATCAAGCAGCACGTTAAACTCCGACAAATCGCCATGCACAATGCCTACACACAACATGCGCACGATATTGCGGATCATGGTATTGAAATCAGCAATCGCGCTCTCTTCGTCCAGAGTTACATCACTCAGACGAGGGGCCACAGCACCTTCAGCATCCGTGACCAGCTCCATCAATAGCACGCCGTCAATACACATATATGGCTGTGGTACGCGCACCCCGGCGTTAGCAAGACGGAATAATGCTTCCACCTCGGCTGTCTGCCAGGTTTCTTCCTGCTGCTTGCGCCCGAATTTCGAGCCTTTTTGCATCGCACGGGCATTACGTGTGTTGCGGACTTTTCGCCCTTCCTGATACTGCACAGCCTGTTTAAAGCTACGTTGTGTCGCTTCTTTGTACACTTTGGCACATTGGATCTTGCCACCGCATAAAACGGTGTAAACGTCGGCCTCTTTGCCGCTTTTCAGCCGCTGAAGCACATCGTCGATCAGGCCATCATCAACCAGCGGTTGGATTCTATTTGGGATTTTCATGCCGCTTTATACCTTATTTCAGCCGCTTTTCGTACCAATAACACAACCAGCGATGTGGGAAAAAGAGGGCAATTATCTGGCTGAACAGGGATGATAACGTAACTGTCTGTATTTTATTGCTTGTCTTTAGGTAGACGTTCAATTGTACGTATATCATACAGTGAGCCAAGCCGTTCATGGTTGAATCTCACTTGTCAGGCTGCCACTTTCCATGGCAAGCCTAGCCGATAATTGTTATTCCCAATCGCTCCATTATTTGGATCACCTGATAATTATCCAGTTTTACTCCTTGTAAGTCGATGCCGCGTACGTCCAATTCACCCAATTCTGAGTTGGTTAAATCGCAATGGGTAAAGTTTGCTGCGCGCCAGTCGAATGAAGAAAACTCTCCTCCAGAGAGATCGGAGCCACTAAAGGTCGCGCCAAGTATCTGAGCGCCATTCCAGCGGTTTTCCCACAACTCACACTTCTCAAGCACTACCTTAGTAAAGTTGGCGTAACTCAGGTTGGTTTTGGTTATGTATGCACTGCAAAACCAGGTGCGTGTTGTGATCATATTCATGAAGCTTGCACCACGAAAGTCTGCTCCCTGCGCCCGACACTCGCGGATTTCAACGCCCAATGCGTTTGCATTCCTGAAATCTGCCATCGATAAATCACAGTTCTTGAAGGCCGCATCCCTCAGGATTGCCCGGCTAAAATTACCACCTTGCTGGCTTTCCCTGTCGTAAAACTGGCAGCCAATAAACTCTGTACCCGTCAGGTCAGCCCCTGAAAAGTCACAGTTATAGAAAGTACTGTTTTCAATTTTCGCGCCGGTGAACTGATCACGACCAATCTTTTCGCCATTTAAAGCCAGATTCATAGCAATTAACCTGTTTATTTATACAGTCATTAATTGATTGTAACCCGAATTGAGAGGGTGGGAAATCGGTTTGCAGCACGTTTTTTGTATAGGACGTAGTAGGGCGTTAAGAGTGAGACAGAACCCACAATTCAGTAATTGTAAGGTGGATAAACATAGGATTTGGCGCGTTGCCGGTTCTGAATTTATGGCAGTAAGATGTTGCGTGAAATTATAGTGGAAGGGCTGTGAACTCTAGCGCCAGACCAATGAGAGTCATATTTTGCACTGATGGCTCTGCCGTTGCTGCAATCAGAGTGCCCTGGAATTTAAGTTTTTTGAATGGCCCATTAATGATAAGCCTTGCGCGCAGACTGGGAAGCGCCTGAGAACTGACAGGGTAAACAATGGGCCCTTTGATCGGTACAGGGATTTTACGTAATTCAATACGCTGCAAGACACCGATATCGGCGTAGAGCACAGCAACCGGGGTGACAGAAGCCGGTGGCTGCGCCGAGACACTAATAAAATCCAGTAGCAATTCAGGTTGCAGATAATGCAGCCCGCCATACGTCACAGTAACGCCTGGGATTTCCGGCATGGGGAAAGACAGTGGAATGAGTGAAGATTCAGTCATTAATTCCTTCTCCATAAACAAGGTAGGTTCCGTATCAGCAGCTTGCACCAGTCAGCAATCAAAACTTTGTGATATCTGATAAAGGTAGACCATCCTTCAGCAGGCATTCAATGAATGCCTGCGAAGAATAATTATTTAGAGCAATATACTCGGGCTTCACGAGGTGTATAAATGCCAAGTGATACAACTCGCAGAAGTACGTCCATTCCTGATTCCTGAACTTCTGTGCGGATGACTTTATCAGCCCCACCACAAACAAGAGCGGCATCTATGGTCTGAGATTGCCCAAGTCCTTGAACAAAGAATGTTTGTTTAGTTTCCTGAGAAGGTTTTTCAGCAATACCGTTATTAATCTTGAAGGTTTGTTGAGCACAACCAGATAATGCCATAGTTGCAATAACTGCAATTAATAATTTTTTCATGGTAACCATTTTATAGTGAAGTTAAGTGTTTATGTGTTCTTTCTTAAAGTACTTAAAAAATAAAAGTTCGCACACTTTATCTTCAGAATAGTAATGTGCGTTTAATCGATATTGATATATGTTAAATGTAATGCATTGAATTGTTTTGGTGATGATTGCACTATGTTGAAAATAGTTGGTGAATAGGGTTTGAAATCATTCTCACTCCATTGCTTTCGAATGACTGGAGTAGGATCGGGAATATCTCATCGATATCCAGCAGTAAACTGAGAGGGGGGCAGCAGGCACTCATTAATTATCTGTGTTTTGCTTTATTGAATTGGTTACTCAGTAAATTCTGTAACGCTGCTTTCCTGCATTGGAGTTTCAACCAATCTGACATAAATGTTATCAACAATTCCGGACATAAATTCAGTCACTGGTACTGAAATCATCTCTATATCAAACACAAGCGCTCCCCAGATAAAGGTTAGAGCAGTCAGTAGTGCGCATAATATTGATGTAGACAATCTAAACAGCAGCATCTGTAAACCCTATAGTTATCTTGTTGCGTCAATGTTGCATGTTTTTTGTTTTAGTTAAATTGCATTCAAACCGTTAGTTGATTATTGTCAATTAAAGTAGTCGCACTTGGTTACTATTAGCTCTTTTTTTGCAGCTATAAGAAATGCTATCTCTGTGTTGTTGCTTGGTAGAGCTGATTCGTAGTGGATGGATTGGTATGCTACTAAGCTCCTGCACAGGAGAGGATTTAGGGTAATTGAAGATAAAGAGACCATTCGGCTAGTTCAGCGGAGATAGGCTTCCCAATAGAATAGCACTGTAGCCAGTCGATACGCATAAACCTGCTTCTGCGCTTTTTTAATCTCCCCATTTCGCAACATGCCTTAAAAACACAATGGCTAAATGGGGAATCAATAATATTATTTCTGGTAGCTATATATCATTCGGCTATTCGGTAGCAGTTTCTTCCATTTTCCTTGGCCTCATAAAGAGCTTTATCAGCGCAATTTATAATATCATTTACATACTTTGCATTGCTGCAAATAGCTACACCCTGAGTGACTGAAACGCACTTGTATCCTATGGATTTCAAGCTATTTTCATTGATGGATTTTTTGATGCTCTTACAAAGTATCTCGACCGTTGTAGAACAGGCATCATGGATGATAATAATAAATTCATCCCCACCATATCGTGAAACACTTGCTGCGAAAGGTTTTATACAACTTTTAATTTTATCGGCAACGCTAATAAGGCAATCATCGCCAGCAATATGACCAAAACTGTCATTTATCTCTTTGAAAAAATCAATATCAACAAGTATGATTGCAAAAGGTTTTTGTTGAATCACACATTTCGAAACTGCTTTTTTAAACTCGACCTCAAAGCCCCGGCGATTAAAAACGCCTGTCAGATAATCTGTTTGGGCATAGTTATATGCATTAAATGCTTTTTTTCTAAAATTAATGAAGTAGCAATCTCCTTGTTTATTCTTTTTTTAATTAAAGAGTCGCTGGTTTTTATAATGAACCAAGTTCCTGCCAGGATAATAGACATGTACAGGGATTGGAGTAATCCATTTTTTAAAAATGTTGCCAACAATAATGAACTGAAAATAGGTAGGCAGTATATAGAAATTAGCTTTAATGGATAACCAGATACAACACCACAAAACAATACAATTACGCAAAGAAAAACTGGCCCGAGTAGACGGTTTTCCATGACATAACAAAAAACGATGCCTCCCCATATGAGTCCATTAATAAAAATAAGCATTGATGCATTTCTCATCCAGTTTTTATCGAGATAAGAAGGGTTCAATGTGCGGACAACCCATAAAGTGGATATAAATAAAATATAGATGAATGCAAAGATTTTACTGTAAGTATTGGCTGTTATAAATTTATCGTCATCTAAAAAATAGGAATAAAATAGAACAAAAGCAGACAGTGTTAATGTCACAACAATAAACCATGCGCCACTGAGGGAGATCATTTTACGTCTCTCTTCATCAATAGCATCATCATAATTCATAATATCATTACTCTTTTTTCATTTGCTGGTGTTTATTAACATTTGGCATGTTTTTATACAAAAACATTATTTATAATATCACAAGTTCCAAATAGGGTAATGATTCTACTGGCTTAATATGGACTCTATTCGGAACACGCTCGTAAATCCGGCCAGAATGTTTTCACCGCTCTCGCCGGAATCATTCAAGCTAATTAAAGCACCATCTGTGCAGAGATTTAGTCAGATGGCGCTAATTGTTTATTTCGGATGACGGGTGCGCATTAGCCGGGTGATTGGTTCGTTTGTTTGAGGATTAATGTAGCGGCTTGGCCAGATGATTTCGGCGGGTACGCCAATCGCATTGCTTACTATCAATTCACCTTTCGCCCATGGGCGTCAGCGCATTGGCAAGAGTTGTAGAACTTAAGCCTGCGGCGCGGGATTCGGCAGCCAGCGAGGTGCCTTTTTTATGCAGCGCCGCGATGATATCGGCTTTGTGCCAGTCTTGTTGAAAAGGTAGGAAAGTAGGGCTGTGTGAAAGTGTCATAAACATCTCCAAGGTAAGTGATAATGACCACCAATGGAGCTGCGAAACTCTTGATTGGTGGTAGCTCAGACAAGGTTCGCAGTACCGGTTACCTTGGAGACCCGGCCAGCCCGAAGGCTGCCCTGCCTGAGCCACCATTGAATGTTCAAACACAGATTAGCGTTTGACAGATGAACGGAGGCGCAACACATAAGTATGGGATATATGTGTTCTCAAGGTAATTTCCAGGCTGCGAAACCTGGCTGCGGATTTTGCCGCAGCGGGCTGACTATAACGCAAATCGAAGATGTTAACCAACCCGCTAATAACGAGAATGCGAGTTGTTTTCCAAAGAATTTTTATGAGTTTCAGACAATTTAAGCGCTCCTTCTAACCCTTGATAATTTGGCTATCGCTGCTCAACGGAAATTTCAGCCTTAAAACGCAGACATATAACAAAAAGTTTAATTTTATTATGTGTGTAGGTTCATATAATCCGTTAACAAATTCACAACAGGTTAACGCGATGAAAATCTTAGCGGCTTCTATTCTCTCCTTGCTCAGCTTCAGTGCACTTGCAGCACCAGAAGGAACTCTCAGTGTTCATATTCTCAATCAACAGACTGGTTTACCTTCCCAGGGCGTAGTCGTTGAATTGGACAAGCAAGAAAGTTCTTCCTGGAAGCATCTTGCGACTTCAAAAACGGATACCGGCGGCAGAATCAAATCACTTTTCCCGGAGAATGGTGATATGGAACCAGGCATCTATAAAGTGACCTTTAAAGTGGGGGACTACTTCAAGGCAAATAATCAGGAAACATTCTTCCCGTCAGTTCCTGTGATTTTCAACGTCACTAAGACGAATCAAAAGCTCCATATCCCTTTATTGTTGAGCCAATACGGTTACTCAACTTACCGGGGTAGTTAAGATCAATCATCGTTAATTTTTTTGAGTTTATGGATGGCCACTGGCATTTGCTGGTGGCTTTTTGTTTTATGGGGTCAGTCCATAACTTTCGTTAAGCGGGCTTTCGACTTCATCAGATGGTTCTGGTAACCACTGACGGAGGATTTTGATGGGCGGCTGGCCCGCTATATCCGTTCACAGGAACTGGTGCATCACATCAGCATCGGGAATGCACTGGGCGCGTTTATGACGCAGAACGGGACGGCACTGGTCTGCATGCTGGCACCGGAATTAATGGGGATTAATCAGCTTCCGGCGGCAATCAGCGAGCTGGCCATACGGCGAGCGACGCATTACATCGGGGAAGCCCTGCGGGATTATCTGGCGACCGGCCCGGAAATTCATTACACAGCGGAAAACAGCGACATTTTAACGTCCATCGGATTCAGGCCTGATAAGGCTTCGCGGGCTGATAATCAGCAGAAATATACACCGGCACAAAACCATGTTTACGCGCACCGGCAGACAGAACTGAGCCAGCAACCACCCGCGTAAAATCGACCTGAAAATCCCGCCATTTAATTCAATTAAACCATGCATTACGGTGCATGGTTTTGCATGTAAAATCCCGTATTTTTCACACCTCATCACCCCAGAGCTGGCACGGCTTCGGGGTGTTCATGCATATGCATTAAAACCCACCCATGAAGCGGGCAGGTGTGGCGGGGATAGCATTGCGCGCAAACAGATATAAATATTATTATCGTGATATTCGTGCTTTGCACTCATGGGACTATAAGCCATATAATCAGAAAAATCCGATTACCAGTACTTTAGAAACTCAGAGGACAAGATGAAAGAAATATATCAAATGGCAAAAGATCATACTGACATGATGGATGTCACAGATAAATTTTTATGTTTGACTAATATACTTCGATCTCTCCTTCAAACAATTTCAATTTCAGCATTAGAATTATCTAAAAGTGAAACTAGCACCGATGATATCGATATTTCAGGACTTGTAGACAGATTCAAAAAGCCCACTGATGGAATGCCAGTAGATATCATTGACAAACTTACGCCACATTTACGTTCTCAATTTGACAAAAGCATGTTTCCTGGATGGTACGAGAAAGATAAAATTTCTGGAAAGTCTCTTTCTACCCTATTACAAGAGTGGGTAACCTTCAGAAATAAGAAGCCTGGTCATGGTGTACTAGATAAAGCATCAATGCAAGAATGGGCGGGAAGGACAGATCACCTAATAGACACTTGCTTGCAAGCATTCTCATCGGTAATACCAAAAAACGATAATAACAATTTATATATCGACATACCATCAGGAAAATTAAATATAAATTTCCCTTTGGTTTTTCGAGATGAAGCTATAGTGATTAGTGAAGTTACTCAACGACAAGGAAACTGGAAAGTACAACTACAACCACTAAACTACGAATCATCTGAGTTAAAAACTGTTTCCCTTAATGAAGAAAATATATTTAATAGTTTCAATGAATCGAACAATGAAAATTATAAAATAATTGAAGTCGAATGCTCAGGAAAAGAATTCATTATTGAACATAACGTACCAATTAGACAAACAGAAACATTTGAAGGGAGACAAAAAGAGGTTCAGCATTTAGTAGAATGGCTAAATGATGATGATTCAAGAAGGTGTTTAATTTACGGGGATGGCGGTTACGGGAAAACAACTTTAGTCCTAGAAGCAATGAATCGCCTGTTAGAAGGCGATCTTAAAATCACAAAAGACCTTCCCTCCTTAATATGTTTTTATACAGCCAAAATGACAAGGTGGACTGAAAATGGTTTAGAACGCTTCAGCACTGTACAACCTATAATGGATGAATGTATCAGAGAGATAATTAAATTCTATAGCCCAACATTAGATCGACAGTGGTATACCGTAAGCGGAATAAGTTTAATTGATAAAGCTGTCAATTTCCTTGCAGAGAAAAAAATAACAAGGAATGACTTACTCTTAATAATTGACAACTCAGAGACACTGAGTGACAGTCCGCAAAAAAATGCCGAACTAACAGAATTTTTAAAGCAGGCGGGGAAAAAAATAGGTCGTCTAATCATAACATCAAGAAGACAGGAAAGTGTCGAAGTTGAGCACATCCTTATTGAAGGACTTAATGAGGATGACTCTGTCAAGCTACTGAACAGGCTTGCAGAAATATATAACGCACTACCAATCACACAAGCCGGCGATAGTAAACTGCGTGCCACGGCAAATAAATTAATGAATAAACCACTATTGCTTGAAGCTTTAGTAGTTTACATATCAAGAAGTAGAATCTCAATTGATTCAGCGGTAGAAAATATTTTTAGAAAATCCAATGACGATTTACTTGAATTTCTGTACGAGGATGCTTGGGATAGACTCAATGATGTGCAGAAAAAATTGTTCTATATTATAATTTCCTTAACTAGCCCATTAAATAGCACAGCTATAAGCAGGGCATGCCAACTAGTAGAAATTCAGCATATTAACTTTTTAGACAGTTTAAAAGAAACTCATTTCGCATCAACATTAGACTATGGCAGTCACTATGAACTCGAATTAGTTGAACTTGCTAAACGTTTTTTTGAGAAAAAATTATCTGAACTAAATGAACCTCAAAAGCGAGATATCATTGACCTATCCAATAATGTTGACAAGTACACTCATGAAAGAATTAAAATCGAGAAAGAATATAAAGAAGACAGAGTATCAGAGGCATTTAGAAGTGAATTTAGCAAAGTTGCAAAAGTTGCAGTTGATAATAATGACTTCCCTAAAGCACTTGAATATTATAAATTAGCAATTGAGGACGATCCATTTAACTCAGCTCTACACGATCGTTTCTCATGGTTTTTATCCAATAAGATAAATGACTTGCCACAAGCATTAGAAATGGCCCTTAAAGCACTAGAGCTAAACGAAACAAATTGCGATGCATTGGTAAATATAGCATTAATATATTACAGACAAGATGATATATCTTCCGGTGACGAGTATATCGATAGAGCAGAATCTCTTGGCAGAGCCAAATCATTTTGTTGCTTAAGGAAATCTATTGCCCGTTATCACTTCACATTTAAAGCAATGAGTGTAGAAGACAAACAACTTATTTTGGGCGACTCAGATAGATTTTTAAAATTAGCAGAAAAGGTTTTCACTGCAGATATACCATATGCTGCTAAAACTAAAAAATCAATTAATACGTTCAAACAACTCATTTTAAAAAGAAGGAATTCGTTAAGGAAATAGCAAATAAAAGTCGGGTGAACAATACACCCGACATTATTTTATCGATGATAATTTTTTGCAAAATCATAAGGAGAAATTTCAATCTTACAATTTAACTCTGAATAATCAGACCACCACTGAACCATAAGCCTACGTTAATCCAAATGCTCAGATGTATGAATATAAGCAGCCCGCACATTATTACGCTTAGAATGACTTAATTGGAGTTCTATCGCGTCATCACTCCACAAACCTGACTCACCGAGAGCACCACGCGCCATAGTTCTGAACCCATGCCCACAGACTTCCGTTTGTGTGTCATAGCCCATAGTCCTGAGAGCATTATTAACTGTGTTTTCACTCATAACCTTGTTTGGATCGTGGTCGCCTGGAAACAGCCTCGGATTATCCCCACTGAGCTGCTTCAACTCATCCAGCAAAGCTAAAGCCTGAGTGCTTAACGGAACGATATGCTCTTCTTTCATCTTCATTCCACGATAGGAGTAGCGCACACCTTTGATTTCTTCCCGCTGCGCCAGTATACGCCAGCAAGCGTTTTCAAAATCAAACTCATCCCATCGAGCAAATCGCATCTCACTGGAGCGAACGAAGGTAAGTAGAGATAACTCGATTGCAATACGCGTCATTTTGCGACCACGATAGGCAGCAATACGGGCTAAGGCGGGATAATGACGAGCTTTGGCTGAGGTTAGCGCCCCGGACATGTCGCTGGCAGGATTAGAATCAATTTAATCGTTCTGAACGGCATATCGCATGATAGCCGTAACCCGTGTTGCAGCCGCTGCGCTACATCGTGTTTTCCACTGGCATCCACGACTTTAATTGGCGCTAAGAGATTGCTGGTTTTGAGTTTACGAATATCAGCAGAGCCCATATGTGGGAAAAGATACAGTTCCAGATAGTCGCGCCATGGCTGGATTCCTTCCATAATTGGCACACGTTTTTAGGCCTAAAGTATGGCGTGTACCTAAACGTATACCAATTATCACTGGATTCAGGCGGATCTTCTCGGATGGTAACGGACAAATAACAGATACAAAAAAGCCCGCAAGGCTTGCGCCGTGCGGGCTTTCAGGACTTCATATCAGGCTCTGGTGACCATCAACAAAGAATTTTGGTGGGCTGGGGGAGTCTGAATTGGTGATGTAATTTATTGAAATAGTTGATCTAAGTTCTAATTCAACTTTTCTTTGGTGCCTATATAGGTGCCTAAAAGTTTTTTCATCTCTTTTTGATGAGAAAAGGAAGGCGAGATAGGAAGGAAGACTAACGCTATTTATGTGTGCATTAATCCGGTAGCTTTCCTAGCTCTGAGAATATCGTTAGCGGTAAGAAAAGGTGTTTGTTCCTGCCAGGTGAATCCCTTTCGGTCAATACGTACCAGTTCATAGCTTTCCACCAGGAAATTTACCGCATAAACCAGCGTTATTCCCGCTTCGATATGCTCCAGTATTGCTGCATCGTCATGGAATGGTGTGTCGTTGAGTGTAAGGCCGTAATGGTGTTCCAGCAGATACGTTAACAATTGCTGCCATACCTGGACGGGCGACAGACGTGACGAAACCGGCACCGTGGCCGGTACAGTTGAAATTTGCATGAGTGAAGTCCTGGTAAAAGAAGAAGATAGAAGGTGTTACTGGGCTGGATAAATTGAAATGTAAACGTAGCCGCAACTGGCACGGGTATCAGCTACACAGGTTAATCCGGCAAGGTGAACCTTCACCTGATGTTGCCAACGAGGATTGAGCTTGCCGGAACGCAGCATATTTTCCAGTTGTGCGATAAACAGAGAGAAAGTTTGTTCCAGTTTCTGTAATTGCTCTGGACTAAAGCTCCCCGTCAAACCGGCTCTGTCAGCGAGGTAATGTAGGCGATTGCCTTCCTGAACTAATCTGGCTCCAAATCTTGGGGTGATATCGCTTTGTAACCCCCACTCATGGGATGGTGTAAATGGCATGAAAATCTCCGTTCAAAGCAAACCACGCTCGGCAAAAGAAACCACTTCGTTCCCGACTACGAGATGATCCAGCACCCGCACTTCCACCAGTGCCAACGCTTTTACGATCCGCTGGGTGATATGTTTATCCTGCTGGCTGATTTCTGTCGTCCCCGATGGATGGTTGTGAGCCAGAATGACAGCAGCTGCATTGTGCTTCAGGGCCGATTTAACCACTTCACGTGGATGCACTTCGGTATGACTGAGTGTCCCGCTAAACAGCGTTTCTCGCTCCAGCAGACAGTGCTGATTGTCGAGATACATCACGATGAAGGCCTCACGCTCCAGGTGAGCCATCTGAAGTTGCAGCCAGGTTTTAGTGACGCTGGTGGAGATAAATGGCTCACTGGGTTGACGCTGATACTTCTCCAGCAGTCGAAGCGCGCGGCGAATAATACGCTGCTCGTTTGCTGGAAATACTGGTGATAAATTGAGTGCGGACATAGGTGTTCCTTAAAGCAAAAGGCCCTGCCGAGTTACCTATAGGGCCTGAGGAAGTAGTGGTAAAAAGGTTCATGAAGCCAGTTGCAGCATATTCTCAGCCATCACCCACAAAGCGCGATTGAGTTTCACGTCACCGTCGATACCTTTAACAGCGCGAGTATGAGCGCGTTTACCCTGAGTTGTTCGCCCTGACAACCCACCTTTAATCAGGTTTTCCTGAATACGCTGGTAAGTGGTCCACAGGTCATTACTCTCATCCTGCCAGCGACGCGGGGAAAGTATCTGCGATTCCGTCACCGGTTGATGCTCTTCACCAAAGCGATAGGTTAATGCTGCTTTCGCCATCGCCTGCTGCGCGGGTGGTGGTAACATCAGCGACTGCATGGCATCGCGCTTCTCCTCTACCCGGTCAAAAATCCCCAGTACTTCGTAAGCCCCTTCAATGACTTTCTCCACCACGTTACCCAGGTGCGGCACGCGTACTTCCCCAAACGACTGGCCGCAAATCAAACCATTCTGGCAAACCGATCTAAATAATCCCGGCAACATCTGATATGAACTGGAGCCGTCATGGCTGTTAAGGAGGATGATTTCGGGCACCTGTTTGCCAGTAATCTGGCCTTCGCGACGCAGGCGCAGCATGTGTTTGGTGTGCTCTCGCTTGCTCGGGTCACGCACGCGAGTCTGACAGGCGAAGAATGGCTGGAAGCCTTCGCGTTGCAGGTTATCGAGCAGGGAAATAGTCGGAATATATGTGTACCTGTCACTGCGGGATTCATGCTTTTCTTCGCTAAACACGCTCGGCACGTAATGGGCCAGTTCATCGCGGGTTAACGGGCGGTCGCGACGTACAAGATTGACTGCACCAAAGCGGCTGGCTAAACGGGTCATGTGTCACTCCTTTAAAAAATGGGTATAAAAAAGGCCACCCCGAAGGATGGCCCTGCTGTTATTAATGAGTCTGATTAGGTAGCTGGTGGTAACGTGGGTTCCAGGGCAAGCGGCACCGGTTCTAGTGAGCCGTTTCTTACGGCCCGGTAGAGTTGTAGTTGCGCCAGTAACGGGGCTTTGCGTGACTGGAGATAACCCAGGCACCATTCCCTTCTGACAACCAGTCTGACTGGTACAGGCAGAAGCTCATAAGCCTTACTGAACACTGACTCAATAAACGCATCATCACTAAGTTTATCTTCAGCAATGTTCAGCAAACCGTTGATAACAATACTGTCCAGCAACTGCTTATATTTGGCAGCACGAGAAACTGATATTTCCAGGGGACTATCCAGTGCAGGTTCACCGGATACCCCCTCCTGCAAATCAACAGGCGATTTTTTCCGGGCAATACTAAATTTGTCTTTTAGTCCGCTGAATTTTCCTTTGGTATTTTCAGGCATATTGCTTTTTTCCTTTGAGTCCGCAAGATGGATTTCAGGCAAGCGTGGATAGTTTTTTTATGAGCCGTATCACATTAAGCGTAGTGAGACTTGCGCCCAGCGTTTTAACCACAACTGAATGGCTACGCATCAGCGTGACCCCGGATACGATCAACACTACAGGCCAGGTCACATTGGGTGTTTCAGGTTGATATGCGTTTTCGGACATAAACAGTACCTTTTCTATATTCCGCTTTGTGGATTGAGGCACTGTCGATAGCTGATGCCTTTCAACAGTTCAGCCAGACCATGGCTGGAAAAGGTCCCGTATTCATGTCCCATCTGTAATACAGTGATTTTGCTGCCAGCCGGAAGCGTCGTGAGCGATTCAAAGAATGTTTGATCTGGGTTAAATTCCTTTGAGCCTACTTTTAGGGTGAGTTGTGACATGGGGCCGGACGTTGTCCAGTGATCATCCGTTCCGTATCGAACCGCAAAAGCACCATTTTCACCGCAGGCCAGTTCAAGTTGTGTGCCCGATTCATTTATCGTACTGAATAACATTGCGCTCGCATTGCGGGTAATCTTCCAGGCACCTTCTTTTTTCTCGGTCATTTCAGGGATATTATTTGACGGGTTTTCGATATCCACAACACCATCAAAATCATCGCGATCTCTAAATTTAATCAGCATCTTTCCACTGTCAAGGTATGTTAAGGAGGCGGAACCACGCCCCATATCAACATTCTTTTTATAATCGATGTAATAAACAGTTACTGGCGAATCAGACGGAACACCGCCACCACTGACATCAATTACAGAGTCACAATCAGGACCTAGATTTCTGTACTTATTGATTATTTTGCATCCATTCATTTTTAGATCAGCAATGATTGCCGGGTCAGGTTTTTTCGTTGTGATGACGGGTTCAGTTTGAACTTTGGGCGGATGCACAGAAACAAACTTCACAGAATCATCCCGTACAGTGGGATCATCACCCTGCAGAGTCAGATAGACAGGGCAATCATTGTCACCCACGCGGCAGGACTTTGCTATTGCACTGCGCAACGGCCAGCCTTTAAAGCCAATGTATTCGGCACCCACTTCATCCTTGCACCAGGTTCTGTCCATGGTGACAGTACGCGTGGAGTTAGGAACAGTGACGGTGGACACTAGGCAGGTCAGGATTTTTACGGCTTTACCATCATCACGAATGGTTGATTTTTGAATGCTGTCTGGGATAAAAGGCGCAAGGCCCGTAGAGTCATAACCTTCTTTCTGCAAATTATTAATATTCAGGGCATCCTGCATATTACCAGGATGAACTTCACCGATCGCACTGATCATCTTATTATTTAAATCCTTTAAATCGTCACCGCCTTTATCATTGAGGAAAAAGGTATAACGCTCAGGATGAATTTCCCCATAAATATCCATTGCGGAAGATATCGATGGAATAATCAAAGCAATAGTGCTGAGTGACAAAACAATAAGTTTACGCATTAAGTTTCCTTTTTGATTAATGATTAATACAGTCCTGCCAGGTGGCATCAGCCAGGGCCTCATTCAGCCCTTTTGCGCTGAATTGTTTAGAGATAGCTGCATTCATAGAGGTCATCTTTATTAGGTCTTTTTCACTTGTCGCTTTTAGCGCAATAAAGGCAGTTTCATCCAGAGGATGGTTCGTACCGTTGATACTGATTCCTGGTTCAGAGAGTCCTGTTTGTGACGAGACGCTGTAATCTTCCGCAGGTACGCTGTAAGCAGCAGCCAGCTTTCCGCTTGTGCAGGTCAGTGTGAGTACTTCACCTGCAGTATTCTGTGTATTGATTTCAAACTCCATGGCACTGATGTTGCCGTACCAGTCGCCCCAAAGCTGATCATTTACAACAGCATGTGTTGTTGAACTCAAAAGCACACCAAAAGAAAGTAACAATCTGGGTAGCAATTTCTTAGCCATTTATTCTCCTTAATACTGTGTCATTCGTAAGGTTTCCAATATAGTTAACGGCTTAATTTCATGAAACTTAAGTCATTTATAGATACAAAATAGTGAATTTACTCGATGATTCTATTCGTTGAGATGGTTGCTAGATAATCGTTAATACAGATCGAAAACTGGAAATTGATCGTTATTTCTTATCAATATATCGATCAATACGGCGACATTAATAGGTGTTATCTATCACTGTTGTGGTTATTGATCGGCATGACAGATCAATGGGTTGCACCATTTCAAGCTACGTTCACTGAACGGTTTCATTTGGGTGATATAGATCTGAAATAAATTGGAATAAGATCTAATTAATTGGGTAGCAAGGGTTGGGCTACTTGTATACACAGATGTGTATCACTAATGCTTCTTTGACAGTAACTTCAGAGTTATATTATGTAGGTTAATTACTCGCTTTTAATGTTTCCTTCTACTATTGCAATATTACTGTTTGTGCAGTGGTTATTGTCTGTTCTGTAATAAAACAATAGAGAAGGGAGACATAACACTCAAAACCTAAACATATTTATCAGTGATACATGAGAGTAATTAATTACATATCCAGAGTATTGTATTGAAATGATTAATATAAGGGATTGGAAATGAAACCATACATCAGTAAGTTATATGGGCCATGTAATCAGCATCACATAAACCGTATTCATGATACCTTGAATAAATCTCTCAGTGCACATCCTAGGACGTTCATTCAGAGAGTCGATTTAAGATTACCAGATGCCAACTATGAACAATATCGTGATGACTCAACATTGATGACTCGTTTTATGGAATCACTAAAGTCTCAGATAAAACAAGCACAGAAGCGAAAAAAATGCAGGCTAAGCGGGTACATCATACTGATGTTCGTTACGTCTGGCTAAGAGAGTTCGGTGAGCAAAAGGGTAAGAAACATTACCATGTCGCTTTGATGCTGAATAACGATGCGTACTGGAATGTGGGGCCTTACTGTCCTGTTAGTGGAGTGTACATACATAGCCTAGCGTTAATGATTATGGAAGCATGGGTAAGAACACTGAATCTTCACACCCAACCGGATTATCAGCGGTACTATACGTTGGTACATTTTGTGCTAGAGGGTGACTTCACACTGAAAATTAATGATAACCACTTTGAGTACAGGCGATATCAGATATTTCAGCATCTGGAATATATGGCTAAACTCCATTCAAAAGACCGTACTGATGGACAGCGTAATTTTGGTTGTAGTCAGTACTGAAATATTTGTGAGAACTGATGTGTCAGTCACTGTAATAAGGTCGTAGTAGGGCGAAAATATCGTTGTTAAAACCTGGTGTGCAGCATTTATTTAACACATGATTGTAAGGTATGCACTGTAGCAACCCTGTAGCAAGCAAGACGTGCGCTTGGGTGCTTGTATGTTAATTGAGCTAAATGGGGTGTTTTATCAGCATGAATATCTCAAAACATCGCTACAACTCGCTACAGTAGCAATTGTAGCGGGCTGACGGTGGGACAGTACTTCATTTTCAGATGGAGGTGGCCCGTGAATACCTCTGAGTCACGAGCCTGTTGGATTTGGTATGTTGATAACAATAACACAACCTAGTTTGGTACTGTGTTGGTGGTAATCAGGTCTGGTTAATTAATCTGCTTAGGTAATTGCTGTGAGATTAATTGAGTGTTGGTTGGGTATTCAATTATCGGCGCATAATAACCATTGCCCATGTGCCAGGTAATATAATCTGCTGAATGCGGTGCTATTCGCTGGCAAATAAAGTCACTGGTTGCAGCTATGTATTTCAGCAGAGGGTCGAGTTTATCGCTACGGCGAAGTTTGTTCGGGCCGTATTTCATCAACTCATTTTTCTTGAATGGAATACCACCATTATCAATGAATTTTTTATTAATCCATTGATAAAGTTCTTGTGCATCCTGAATGAATTTGCATTCATCCGTGAACTGATAAAACCAGTACGCAGCATGACTGAGATACCACTCCATGATAAGAGATGCATTCTGAACAACACCGATTGGAATAATGTCTGTGTCTTGGTCAGAGAAGTAGTGAAGCAATCCAGCTATGCGTAATGTATTAGTGTTAGCTTTTCTGCAGCATGTAATCAACACAATGCCAACGAGGATCATTTATTGGTAAAGAAATCCAGATATCACGTTTATTCTCCCAAAACTCTACAGCTTCAGGGGACAGTTTGAGAGTTTTCTTCTCAGTTTTGCCTGAAAGAATTTGTTGCTTCTGCTTTTCCAGCAATTTACTAATCTGGATATGAAAACTGGTCAATGCAGTTTCACCATCGGCAGATGCATTAGGACGATAACGATGGCCTACGCGAGCTGCGGGGCTTGAGTAGATATTCGTAAACAGGAAACGGGCTAACAGGCCACTGTTTAAAAGCTTGTCTTGGTTCTTTATCATGAAATTGAGAAAGATAGGACCTTGCGACATTAACGATAAGGTCAAGGTAGGTTTGAAACTGCGGGGAGATTGGTGGCTACGTTTGTGTTCATAGAGGTCACCATCCCAGAGCTTTATTAAAAAACGCCGGATTATCTTTCACGCAGGATTCAAAAAAGCCGCTCGCTTCATCGGAGTTCACGGCTGCAGTTGGATATTCACTAAATCCTTCAATGAGTGCAGCTACCGAAGCATCATTGTAGGCAAGGGTGAGTAATACAGGTTTATTGGGCTTCAGGTCCGTATGTAATGCCAGCTCAGCTTCAGCGTCGCTGGGAAAGAGGCCTTTTTTGACTGTGGTACGCAGGTTGCTCTTCAGGGCCTGAAGTTTTGTCTCCCACACCGCATAATCACGCTCGTATGCAGCCAGTTTCTCCTGAAAGGCTTCATCCAACTCAGCTTTCAGCTTGTCGAATGGCTTCCTGAGCTGTTTGTTTACGGTCGATTTCCCTGTACCTGAATCTGCCAGGGTCAGTATGTAAAGTGCATCAGGTTCAGGCAAATTAGTAAAAGGATTGATCACTTCAACCAGTGACTGACAGGCTTCAGATACAGCGGCCAAAGTTACATTGACAGCTAATTCCACCGGAATCTTCCCCCCATCCTGTAGATGGTTAATGGCATTTTGCATCACAGATGTAAACGCCCATACAGGGATGGTTGGGACAGGAATGGTTTGGTGCTGGAATACAGGCATCAACGGTAAATAGCTCATTTTTATTTTCCTTTAATTTTTTTAGATTAATTCAAAAGTGACATCACCGATGCGACTTACCCTGCCGGGTAAGGGCATACGGTGGGTGTTCACTATTTGTTTGTGTTAGTTCAACTGCAGTATTCGCTGCAACAGGATGCCAGAGAGGCTATGCAGCCCGTCGCTGTAGAATCCATTCATCCAGTTCGGATTCCAGCCAGCCAACGGATTGCTTACCTAAGGGGTAGGGTTTCGGGAATGCCGGATCATGGCGCGGTGATTTAGCATTCATCCAGTCATAAATGGTTGATCTGGCAATACCGAGCTTGTTCACGACTGCAGAGAGCCGCAGCACTTTTACATTAGAAGTTGTCATGATTGTTTGCTCCTTGTTGGATTCATTAAGACGAAGCAAATTTAACTTTCTGAGACATACAGAGGTATGCCGCTGCTAATGGGATTAGTGCTGTTTTGATTTAGTTTGAGTGGGCTTTATATAACCAATTGATATAATTCATTTTTATTGCGTGATTCAAGGCTGATTATTTTATTGATGAATAATTAATCGTGCGTTATTGTTGTAGACAGTTTATACCCATTTTTAGCTACATTTGAGCACGAAGAAACCATGAGCGGGAAACGGTACTCTGAAGAATTTAAGGAAGATGCGGTCAGGCAAGTTATCGCAGACAAACTATCTGTTCCGGCCACAGCAGCAAAGCTTGGCATCACAACACACAGCCTTTATTCCTGGATAAAAAAAGCCGGTAAGGGTTCTTCTTCTTCAAAGCCTGACGCAGAAATCAGTCAGCTTAAAAAAGCACTCGAACGTATCACTGATGAACGTGATGCCTTAAAAAAAGCAGAGGCGTACTTCATAGCCCGGTCAGAGTGAAGTACGCCTTTATCCGTGAGAATGCTGAAACTTGGCCTGTTCGTCTACTCGCCAGACTTTTGGATGTTCATCCGAGCGGGTATTACGCTTGGTTGCAGCAACCCGAAACTATACCCGCCTCAGAAGAACGCAGACTGCACGAGTTGGTCCGCCAGGTGTGGCGTGATTCCGGGGGCGAGTATGGCTATCGGCGAACTTATGAAGACCTTCGTGATTTAGGGGAAGTGTGCAGCCAGGGGCGTGTCCGAACAATATTGAAGGATGTGAAAATCGAGGCGCAATCCGTAATCAATGGACCATGTCCCCAGGTAGAAAAATCGGTGACATATTACCCGCCTCGCTTGGCTGGAAAATATTTTCATCCACCACTGCCGAATCTACGTTGGATCGTGGGGACGTCAGCTATTGCGACAAATGAGGGACAAATAAATCTGACGATCATCATTGATTTGTTCTCAGGTAGAATTATCCGGTGGGTATTACATGATGTTGATGCTAGGGAACTTCAGTTGCGGGCTCTACAGACATTATTGTTGGGCAAGCAAGCTCAGCAGAAATTACTGGTTCATTTCGACGGTGCCACCAGGTACACCCACCGGGAATGGCGTTGTGCTTTGAAGCTTGTTGATCCTGAGAGACTGATAATTAGACGGGAGCCTTGCCAGGAGCTGAATCATATCGATAATTTCATTCAGTGGTTGTTGAGTGAGAGAATTAACAAAATTGCTTTTTCGACAAAAAAAGAAGTTCAGTTTCTATTGTTTGATTTTGTTAGTAAATTCAATGAGATGAAAATCAAGACGAGCTCAAGTAACCCGCTTTTGGTACGAATGCCGGATATGCTTTATGGCGGTTATGATTTTACGATGTGATATCAATAAATTGTGCTTTGAGCCGAAACAGTAGTGATAAAAAAATTGTACAATTGAGTCTGGTAAAACGTAAGGAGAGTAAATTCAATGGAAGGAGATGTTGTGATTAACTACGAAGAGGATTTTCAATCACTCAACAGTAGTTTTGACTTAAAGTTAAAACTGACCATTGAGAGGGATAACCTGCCAGATATTGACGTTGTTTCTGTTACCTCATCCGGACATAAATGGGCTTATGACTTCTTTCAGCTTTATGGGGAGAATGACATTGAAAGCCATTATAACAACGCTCTTATTCATGAGTTTGAAAATATTTGTCAGCAGGCCGATCGTGACAAAACAATGACAGGCAATATTGATATTGCCATTGGCTTGCATACCCTTGGTCAAATCTTCAGGAAACAGGGCAGAATAAGAGAAGCTTGCAAATACCTTGCAATAGCATGTGCATATCTCGAACTAAAAAAAGATCTATCAATGCTATATAACGTGACGATGAGTTACACAGAACAGAAGAAAAGTGAACAGCGTGTGTACAGGGCGAGGAAAGGTGGGATTGGGAGAGGGCGTAAATTTGAGCCAGTTCGTCAAAAAGTAATCGAGCTTCTGGATACAGTGGAAAAGCCAGAGCAGGGCTGGTTATCAAAGGAGAATGCCTTTAAAGCCATTGATAAATCTTTACAAGATTTTATCGACGAGGAAGGTATTACGCTGAAGCATGGTGAGCTTCGCGCAAGAGTGTTGCGTTGGTCGCGGGAGAGGGATGATATTAGATACGCTTTTGAAAGGCTAATAGCGAAGAGTAATAAATTATAACTCGTTGTGATTCTGTGATATTTTTGCGGTTAAGTATTGATTTAAATCATCGAATTTTAAACAATACTTAACTTACGTCTGATTTATCTTTATGACGCCAGTCTAAGGATATATGAAATCATTGCACGTTAAGTTGGAAAATGCCTATCTGTGTGATGGTTTTTTAGTTAATTATTTGTGACGTTTTTTTTGATGGGTAAGATTGGGTGAAGCAGGGCGTAAAGCATCTGAGGGCGGTAGCTTTCTTTTCGATTGCATTTTTTTTGCACAATTTGATATCAAAAAAACCTAGACTTCTAAAACTCTAATCTGCAAGAAGATAAACTATTTAAGCCAGTGAGCCTAATAAATTTACAATTACAATTCGGTGAAAACCCATATTAAAGAGTAATATCGTGTAATAGAGAAAAATATTTTATTTATATACTTTTTAGGTTTCCTGTATTCGAATGTTTTACGAAAGATAGATTGTTCTATTTTACGCAAACTAAAATGCCAGCCATTTATGCTGTAAAAAACGATACTCTACTAAATTTATTAATTGGTGAGAAAGATGAGTAAAAAAATTAAAAAATAGATAAGCTATCTATTATCTTTAATGCTTCCGATAAGAGGCGAGCAAGAAGGAAAATGTTTTCTAGGATGGATGAAGGCCTTAACAAGCGGATTACGGTATTAAGTTACTTTGATGAAATGAATGCCGCAGAGATATATCTGAATCATAAAAGGATAAAAAATCATAGCTATTTTTCAAAGCTACCACTTATTCAAAAAAATAATAAAATTGAAGGTTTTTATGCAAACATAGTACCATCAACATCGCTTAGCTGATAAAAGTATTTCCTATATATTGGCATCAATAAATGAATGCATTGATGATTTAAACTTTTTTTAGGAAAGGAAAAGGAAATAACTTGGCTGATTTTAAACTCTGATTATTCTAGTGCTAAGAAGATAGCCGATGAGATTTACGAAAAATTTGGACATTCTGTATGGTATTATACGTTAAATAGTACAATTGCAGATCTTGAAGATGATTATGAAAGTAAAAAAGAAATTCTTGATGACGTATATGAAAGTAAAAATGAGTATTTTAAATACATAGTAAGAAATGTTAGTTCTAGGCATGACAAAACGGGAGCGTTTCTGCAAAATATTGATTCATTCAAAGGATCACTGGAAACGTTACCTAAAAATATATCCGAGCATTTAATATATAAACTTGCTCCATTAGATTATAGATATGAATATGATTTTGAAATCATAATGAATGAGGAAAAAATACTTGTATTATTGATGCATACAAATCACTTGTGAAATATCTTTTGCACCGTACGCATTATAACCACAATGAAATGGAAGTTTTACCTTCACGAATTGTTTCTTTTCTTTCTAAAAAAATACTGACTGTCCAATTTCTAAGCAGCTTTCAAAAGCCTATAATGAGAATTCTTTCTGGGATATAAATGAAGAGGATTATGAAATTCTCGATAATTACACTCTAGGGAATTATAAAGATGTTTGTGAGCAGATAGAGCAGCGGACTGAGTTTCTGAGTGTTTTCCCATTTTTTGAACTTTATACAAAAAGTTTAGAACGAATCAACAAAGGCTTTACAAATATTGGTGGTAATTTTATTGATGTTGGTCATGGACTGAGTTCTATTTATAAGAAAGATAAAAATTATGTTAAAAGTTACAATCATTTATTATCTATATGTTTTTCATTAGAAGATCTTCCGTGGTTTGTTTCATTATCCCTATTAGTCTTGCAAGAAGACCGTTTTTCAGAAGGGCTTAATAATATCAAGGCAGTACATAATCTTATATCACCTTTAGATTCACCTCAGAAATCGATATACCTCAGTGAAGAACAGGGGATAAAATTAATTAATAGCGCATTAAATAAAACACCCAAACTCATCTTCTTTATATCTTTACAGAAAAATAAGAAATAATGAAATTATCACAGATGATATATTAAAGGATGAGTTCAGAAGGGATAAATATAATGCAATCATTCACATGAGAAAAATGGATTATCCCGCGGCAATTAAGTTGCTTAATTCAACTTCATGTAGTGTAGATAGGTTAACAGAAAATGAGTATTCGGAATTACTTGGTAAATGTTATTTACTAAGTGCTTCGACATCTGATGCTGTGAAGTTTGCGATGAATAAAATTATTAAAAATCGTTCTCTGTTCCCATTATTTAATGTAAAAGAAATATGTGTCAGGATTAAGGAGGAAATCAATACACTAAACGATATTCACGTTCCTAATTTCTTGAGTATTTATACCAGATATATAGATGATGAATTTAAACCAATTCTTCGCTATGGTCTCGAAAGCTTCTTTATAAAAAATAATTTAAAATCCTTAGATGAATTATTTTTGAGAAAAGAGTTATTTGATGAGGAGCAGCTGAATTATTTTCTAGAGTTTGTCTGTGTGCCTGATCTTATGAAATTAACATTGCTATTTCATGGTACAAAAAAACCGAGACAAATAGAATTAAAATATGTAGTTATTTGGTTGAAAATAACAAAAACGAAGCTATATCAGAGGAGTTGAAAACATTAGCTAAAAGCCAAGTTCTTAATATTGCATCTAAACAAGTTGATCACAGTAAAATATATGCGGACACAAGTAAGCTTAGAACGCAAGATAACAGTGGACTAAATGAGCTTTATAATCAATTTTTAAATCTCAAAGCTAAAGATTATTCAGATAATGAAGTTGAAAGGGTTTTGGAAAATTTGATTGATATGTTTGTCACACCTAATGATAAATTTGACGAATCGGTTATCATGAAAGATCTTCGTGGTGTTTATGTTATTGGGCAAAGTAATAATGAAAAAAATGATTTGTTTGAAAAACTATTGATTAGAATTAGAGATGAATTTGTATTCGGAACAAATGGTCTCAATATCAATCTTAGTACAAGAATACGACATGGTCATTTCCCATCAACCTTAAGAAAAAGTTTGCTTGAAGAAAACTTAATTACCACACAAATTAAGAGCAACTCAGAGTTCAAAGCAAATGATTACTGGATGTCTAATCTTAAATTTGATTCCGAAAGTGATTATGAAAAAGCTAATAATGCCTTTAAAAACTTTTCAAAAGAATTTGAATCTATTATAGCTGAAGCGAATGTTGAGTGGTTTCAGATAAAGATTTTTAATGAGGCTTTCAATAAACTCATTGATAGTGAGCTTAAAAGTAAGCGACATGCACTTTTTGATTTTAGTCTTTCGATCATAGAGTTGTATTACATCCAGACAGTGTATGCATCATATAACTCATATGCTGATTTTATACGGTCAGTAATCGAATGGTTTTGGAAAAAGACCGATAATAATTTAATTGATATTAGAGCGAAAATTAATTCTACTTTACGCATGAGAGTTTTTGATGCCATAAAATCACTACAACAAGGCATCCATGAAATTATAAATGATGAAACTGTAACTCATGAATTTAATAATGCAATTGGTCGATGCAAAGAATCAATGAATGTAAATATAGAAACTATATCCAGTTGGTTTATGCGCAGCGAGCAAAGTGAAATAGCAACCTTTGACTTTGACACGCTAATCGAAATATCCCGAAGGGCGGCTGATATTTCAGTTAAATCTGATATGCCTGCATTGCTAAAATTTAAGGGGAGGACTTTAAGCTCCTTTGTTGATGTTTTATATATGATTTTTGAAAATGCAAAAACTAAATCCCTTCTTAAAAAGGATGATGTCGATATAAATATTTCATTATTGCATCATGATAATGATAATGCTGAGTTAACTATATCAAACAGATGTAAAGAAATTAGTGATATAGAGAAGGAGTGAACAGAAATCTCGAGGAGTACAGGCATAAATATATAAGCTATATAAATTACTTGACGTTTGCACAAGGTGAAGGAAATACTGGTTTAATAAAAATAGCTAAGATTCTTAACCAAGATTTAGAGCTTAACCACATCATGACTATAGGCTACACTAGCAACGATACATTCGAAATAAAATTTACTTTTTATGACTTCAGTAAGGTGATTGATAATGCGGATATTGATTGTTGAAGATGAATCAAGCAAATTTGAACAATTAAGTTATGTTATAAAGTCAGTTTTCGCTAGCGCAGAAATTATTAGTAGTGAGTCACTTCTTTCTGCAATTTTAAATATAGCTGAGAATGACATCTACGATTTAGCTATATTAGATATGAGTATGCCTAATTATGACATATCTGATGAAGAGCCTACTGGAGGTGATTCCGAAAGTTTTGCCGGTAGAGAGCTTATGTTCCAAATGAAACTTAGAGAAAAACTATGTCCCATTATTGTAGTTACTCAATATCAATCCTTTGAAAAGGGATTAAGAGATTTAAATGATTTGGATGCTGAATTTAAGAGAGAATTCCCTGAATATTATTTAGGATGTGTTTATTATAATGCAGCAGTAGATGGATGGGTGGAAAAGCTTAAAGATTATCTTTATAGCTATGAGAGTAATAATTAATATGAAAATTTTGGTTGTTGATGATTCTTATGAGAAAGTTGAAATTATAGCTGGTGGTATTAAATCTGCAGGTCTCAGTTCAGATGTAATTACACATTGTAGTAATTCAAGTGATGCTTTAAAGAAAATGTCAGATGTGAAATTTGACATCCTTTTTTTGGATGTTCAATTACCTAGTGCACTTGGCGAGTCAATTGAAGAGGATGGCGGTGTAAATTTATTAGAAATAGTAGGGTTACACCCTTCAATAAATAAACCAACGCATATTGTTGCTATTACGTCTCATGAATCCTCTTACGAAAAACATAAGACTTTCTTTTATGAAAAAGGCTGGGTTATCCTTTGTTCTGAATTATCAAAGGAAATAATCAAGAAAATAATTATTGAAAGATTAACTACTAAAAGTGCAGATGTAGTCAATATAGATATAGTTATCATCACAGCATTGGAGCATATCGAATTACAATCTGTTTTAGAACATCCGGCAAACTGGCAAGTCACGATGTTTCCTAACGATCCCACTATTTATCATGTCGGGGAGCTGATTCTACATTCAGGAATAAAGAAAAACGTATTGGCAGCATCAACTCCTCGTATGGGACTGGTATCCTCTTCGGCTTTGACTACGAAGATACAATTGAAATTTCATCCTGATTATATTTTTATGGTTGGTATTTGTGCAGGTGTTGAGGGTAAAACAAATCTTGGAGATATCATCATTGCTGATCCTGTGTGGGATTGGGGGAGCGGGAAATCAACAAAGGTTGATGGTGTTTCATCGCATTTACCCTCTCCACATCAAATTAATCTTGATACAAAACTACGCTCAAAATTGATGCGTCTAAGTGTTGAGAGGAAATATCTTAATGAGATATATTACAATTGTCGGTTAGCGAAAAAACCTGAACATGATTTACACGTTATTATTGGACCTATGGCTTCAGGGGCTTCAGTCATTGAAGATGAAGATGTAGTCAATAAAATAAAAAGCACCAATCGAGATGTTATTGCAGTTGAAATGGAAGCTTATGGTGTTATGGCTAGTGTTTCTATTGCAGCAGAATTACCTGCTAAAGTAATTGTTATTAAATCTGTTTGTGATTTTGCCAACTTGAACAAAAATAATGATTGGCAAAAATATGCGGCTTATACTAGTGTGGGATTTACTTTCGACTTTATAAAAAACGAACTTTTCGTATGATATAAATATGCCGCTTTTTATGGCGGCGATATTTTACTTTGACATAAATATTATTATTGGTATAAAAATGAACGCAAGACCTATATTCCCAACAAATATAAATGCGATTCGAAAACATTTACCATATGACCAGTTTGAGAATGCGGATGTATTTAATTGGTTATCATTCTTATCTTTCGTTAAAATTCTAAAGTTTTCGTTTTGAAAATTACTTTCAATACATTGAAGCGCTGTTTCTGAGTTTTTAATTAGCATGGAGACTCTATGATCGAGTTTCCAAAATATTATGCTAATGAAAATCATGAAAGCTCCCAAGATTGAGCACAGATATAAATACTTTCCTTCTTGTTGAAGAGAGAAACCTAGCCCTGCTGCCAATAAACCAGTAATGGCAATGTAAAAATTGAATACCGTAATTCTCTGCTGGGCATGGAGTTCAAAATAACGCCAAGCATGTTCGCTCGCCATTTTATCATATTCTGTCATGTCACTCCTCAAAAGGTAGTTAGTATAAGGATAGGATGAGAATAATGTGGAAGGCATATTTTTCATCCGAATCGTTGTTTCAAATTATTTTAGTCGCTATGGAAGCATTAGAACTCCTTTATTATATCATCCTTGCTTTGAGATTTAAAGATCTTGTTATATATCGTTGCGAGTGCCATATATTTAGTTTGTTAATGATAGTTGTTCAATTAATTGACATTTCTCTGTGTGTAATTGTTTATGAGATAAACATTCAAAATTAATAGAACTCAGCGATTTAATTTTATCTGGCATTTATCTTTATTTGTGGATGTGCAATGCATGTCAATGCAACACTTTCTTGACATGAACGCATGTGTATAGATATATACACATTTAATTGACCTGCTGATAAGTTCTCACTTCATTATAAATTACAGGCTCATACAATGAGCCGTATTCCTTTTTCCCCACCTGCTATGATATTTCCACGATCTGCAGCCATCACAAAATCACCCCACCATTGCATCATTGGGCGACGTTGCTCAAGATAGTCACTGCGGTTATAAGCCCGGCGAACCTCGTTCTTATCTACATGGGCAAGGGCAGCCTCAATGACATCTGGCGGAAAGCCTTGCTCATTAAGGGCCGTACTTGCAATAGATCGCAGACCGTGTGAAACAAGTACACCACCAAAACCTGCACGTTTCAGTGAAGCGTTTACGGTTTGGCTATTCATTGGCTGGTTGGGTTTGATACGGCTAGGGAAGATAAATTCCCGGTTGCCACTTAACGGCTTCATCATTTCCAATATCGCAATTGCTTCATCTGACAATGGAACAGTGTGGTCACGGTTCATTTTCATGCGTGATGCGGGGATTTTCCATTCTCGCGCTTCCAGGTCTATCTCGTCCCAGCGGGCTTCAGCCGCTTCGGCAGGGCGGGTGATAGTAAGAAGTTGCCACATGAATAGGCATCGTGTTGGTAGGATAATGTTAGCGGTACGCATAGTCTGCATGAGTTGAGGTAACTGATCCGGGCGAATGCTTGGCATGTTCTTCTTCTGAGGCTTCTCAAAGGCTTTGCCAATATTGACGCTAGGAACCGCATCAATTAGGCCAGTATTTTGAGCATAAACCATGACCTCATTGATTCGTTGGCACAGGCGACGGACGGTTTCCAGCGCTCCTCTGACCTGAACCGGTTGAACGGCCTGAACCAGTGTATGAGCTTTAATATCTGTAATACTGATATCGCCAATCGCTGGTAAAACATCTCTCTCCAGCGAGCGCCAGATATCCTCTGCGTAGTCCTCGGTCACACTGGTTTTCTTCACATTCCACCAACGTTCAGCTACGAGTTGGAAAGTGTTGGTTTTGGCTTCAAGCGAACTGCGGAGTTGTTCTTGCTGATGCTCCTGCGGATCGATTTGTTTTGCGAGGAGAACGCGAGCCTCTGCCCGGTAGCTTCTCGCATCAGCAAGGGTAACTGACGGGTAAGCTCCAATGCTCTTTTTCGCTCGCTTCTTGGTGGCAGGGCGAAGATAGCGAAACTGCCAGATTTTGCTGCCACTTGATTTGATGAGTAGCTCAAGGCCATCGCCATCATAGAGAACGTAGTCCGCTTCCTTGGGTTTGGCTGATTCGATTTCTTTAACGGATAGAGGTTTGGTTTGTCTTGCCATTGCCGGGTTTCCATAGTTTTAGGCACCTCAAAAACAATAATGCTTTATGAGGTGCCTAACAAGGTGCCTAAAAGGTTCGGATTTAATTAGTTTAATTCAGACTTCCCTGGACAAATTGGAGGCACAAAAAAGCCCGCAGGGCTTATGCCATGCGGGCTCTTTAGACTTTATCGGATGACTCTGGTAATCATCGATTGAAGATTTTGGTGGAGCTGGGGGAGTTGAACCCCCGTCCGAAATTACTACGCCGTCGGTACTACATGCTTAGTCATATCTTTACATTCGCCGGGCAACTGCGGATAGACACGCCATTACCAAACTATCCTGATTAGTTTTAGTGCTTCAACCCCAGGCAAGGTTTACACACGATCTCTTTTGGGTTTGACTTCTCTTGATCCCCGTCTTAAGAGCGGAAGCTAGGGAGAGAAGGCTCTAAGCAGGGTATTAAGCTGCTAGTGCGTAGTTTTCGTCGTTTGCGACTATTTTTTTGCGGCTTTTTACGAGGCAAACCGCCCCTCGGCATGCACCTTGGGTTTCGCGAATCCCGTCGAATCCAGAATCAGCCCCACAAGTGTTTTGTAAGTATAACAGAGTTGTAGCGCAACTTACTACCCCTCACGCCGGTTAACGTTCGCGCAGCGCTTCCCGGGCGCGATTAAACGGTTTAATCAGGTAATCGACAATGCTTTTCTGCCCGGTTTTGATGTCGACGGTGGCGACCATCCCCGGCGAGATAGAGAAATGGTGCCCGGCTTTGTTCACCAGGTAGTCTTGTTTGGTCCGGATAAATACCCGGTAGTAGACGATTTCAGGTTTTACTTTGTCCTGAATGGTATCCGGTGAGATGGTTTCTACCTCGCCTTCCAGCCCGCCGTAGATGGCGTAGTCATAGGCGGTGACTTTTACCAGCGCACGTTGGCCGGGGTGAATAAATGCAATGTCGCGTGGGGAGAGGCGTGCTTCAATCAGCAAGTGATCGTCGAGCGGGACAATTTCCATCATCTCCCCGTTTGGCGGGATCACGCCGCCAATGGTTGTGACCTGGATATTTTTCACAATGCCACGCATCGGCGAGCGCACGGTCATGCGCGATACAGAATCTTCACGGCCTTTGATGACGGCAGATAACATATCCACTTCGGCATTTGCTTTGGAAAGCGCCTCGCGGGCTTGTACGTAATACTGTGAACGCAGATCGGTGATTTTGAGTTGCAGGTCGCTTTTTTGCCGCTGGAGGCGCAGCACTTCAACGTTACTGGCGGCACCGCTTTTTGCCAGGCGTTGCGTTATTCCCAGCTCTTTATTCACCGAAACCAGGGCATCCTGGATGTCTGATGCGGAGTCATTGAGCTGCGCGCGGCGGCTTTTATACAGGCGCATTTCAGAGGCGGTCAGCTCCGGCCAGGCTTTGAGTGAGTCGGGGAAGACCAGCGGGAGATCGTTCACTTCCGCGTTCAGCCGCACGCTGGAAGCCAGTGATGCGCGATACCGTGCGGTGCTTTCGCCAACGTTGGACTGCGAGCGAGTTGGGTCGAGCCGGGCGACAACTTGTCCCGCCTGAACTTTGTCGCCTTCATGGACCAGTAGTTCAGTCACAATACCGCCGTCGAGCGATTGCAATACCTGTTCACGCGAGCTGGGAACCACTTTACCGGTACCCGTCGATACCTCATCAAGTATGCCAAACCACGCCCAAACGCCGAGTAAAATAAACAGCAGAATGCTAATTGTGATAATGCGGCTTGCGCCGGAAAACTCGCTTTCCCGCTGAATATCGGGGTCGTCCATTGCGGCATCATGCTGACTGGTTTTCATTTTTCCACTCCCGTTCGTTTGGCTGCCCGGCAGCGCGGCTGTTGCTCAGTGCTTGCGCCTTTGGTGCGTCCATCACCAGTTGCCCTTCCTTCAGAACCAGAACACGTTCTACCAGTTCCAGCATCGGCACCCGGTGGGTGGCGACAATTAACGTACGGTTGCCAAGCCATTTCCCCAGGCGCTGAATAAATTCACGTTCGGTGTGGTCATCAAGGGAAGCTGTCGGTTCGTCGAGCAGCACAATATTGGGGGAGCGCAGCAGCATGCGGGCCAGCAAAATAGACTGGCGTTGGCCGCCAGAAAGCCCGGCGCCACCTTCCATAATGCCGTGATCGAGCCCTTTCGGCAGGTGCTTAACAAAATTGCCCGCACCGCTGATGTCCAGTACTTCGAAAATAGCTTCATCGCTGGCGTGTGGTGCGCCGAGCGTCAGGTTTTCACGCAGCGTGCCGTAAAACAGGCGGGCGTTCTGGCTGAGGAAACCGATATTGCGCCGTAAATCGGCCATATCAATTTGCGTCATGCTCAGGTTGTCGAGGCGCACATCACCATTCACCAGGTCGACGCCGCCCGCTAAAGCCTGAAGCAACGTGGATTTACCTGCGCCGTTGCGCCCCAGCACGGCCACTCTTTCACCTTGCTGGATTTCTAAATGGGCAATGCGCAGCGGAATACGCTGCTCGTCGCTGTGGTAGCGGAACTGTGCGTTTTCAAACAGATAGTGACCGTGGAAGATATCCTGGTGCACCAGGCTTTCATCGCGCTGGGTTTCGACAGGCAGTTGCATAATGCTGTCCAGCCCTTGTTTCGCGGCTTTGACTTGTTGCCAGCGAGCCAGCACGCCACACAGGTTTGCCATTGGCGCAATCATGCGTGACGCGAGCATTGAGGCGGCAACCATTGCACCGGTTGTCATATCGCCTTCAATGACCAGCGGCGCGCCAAACAGAATCACCGCTGCATACACCAGGCTTTGAATGGTTATTCCCCAGCTGATCAAACCTTGGGAGAGTTGTCGAGTGCGCAGGCCAGATTCCGCCGTAATACGGATGTAGCTATTCCACTGTTGCAGAAAGCGGTTTTCCGCCTGCATCAGTTTGATATCTTCAAGCCCTTGCACACTCTCCACCAGCACCGCATTGCGCAAAGTCGCTTCGTGCGCAGACTGGTTGGCGAGCATCGCCAGTTTTTTCTGAAGCAGGATGCCGGGCAAAACCATCAACACGGCGGCGACCGGCGCTATCCAGGCCAGTTGCGGGGCGATTATCGCCAGCACGATGATAAACATAAAAAAGAACGGCAAATCGACGATCGTTGAGATCGTCGATGATGTGATCATTTCGCGGATCTGTTCGAGTTCGCGAAGCTGGGAAATAAAGCTGCCGGTGGAGCGGGGCACCGCGCTGTTACGCAGGCGTAGCGCATGGCTGAAAACCCGGTCAGAGACGCGAATATCCGCCCGCTTACCGAGCACATCCATAATATGCCCGCGCGCCACGCGCAGCAGGAAACCAAAGATCACCGCCAGTAACACGCCCGATCCCAGTACGTAAAGAGTGGGGTAAGACTGCGCCGGGATCACCCGGTCGTAGACTTGCATTGAGAAGATAATCCCGGACAGCGACAGCACGTTGACCAGGAATGCGGCCAGCATGACCGGGCCATAAGGACGAACATCCTGCATCACCAGCTGTTTTAGCCAGTCCGGGCTAAAGCGCGAAATATACGCGTCTACGCGGCTGTCTTTTAATGCCGAGAGCGGGCGCAGGGCGGCAACAAAGCGGATTTCCGGCAGGAGTTCGCTAAGCGCCACTCGGTTGGTCTGGCGTTCGTTATCAATCACGCAGATATCAACGGTATCTTCGCCATCAAAATGTTCAATAACCGCCAGTTGGCCACTTTTTAAGTCCACCACCACCGGCAAGCGCCACTGGGTAATGGCACGCTGCGGGGCGCTTAACAGGTGAAAAGAGAGCCCCGCCTGGCGTGATAACTGCGTCAGTGCAGATAGCATGCCCTTGCCCCTGAACCACGGGGCGTTGGCCTGAATAGTGCCGGGTGAGCAGACCACGCGGTAGTGCGCCGCAACGTAGCTGATGGCATGCGCCCAGTTGCTTAGCGCCTGCTCGGTAAGTGACTCATCAACAGGAGGGGGAATTTGGCTCATGGCTGGATCTCCAGTGACTGGATGGTGCGATGTTCCAGACCAAATGCGTTACGCAACCGGCCGCTGTTATACAGGCAATTGAGCTGCAATTGATGAAGTTGGCTGAGGGTTTGCTGCTGTGCGAATCGCGCCTGGTAAACTTCCTGTTCGGCGTTGAGCACATCTAACAGCGGGCGCGAGCCTAAACCGAGATATTGCTGCTGATACAATTCACGCGTCTGCGCGCTTAACTCTTCCTGGCGTTGTAAAACCTGAATCGCCCCCATCAGGCCGAGAGCCTGGCTGCGTGACTCCATCAGTTTCTGGCGAATATCCAGACGCGTGCGCTGAACGCCTGATTGCGCCGCTTCTACCGCATGGCTTGCGGCGTTACGGCGTGCAGTTAAACCACCGCCCTGGTAAAGGGGCATTTCGACTTTGATAAACGCCGAATATTGCGTGCGGTCCAGCACTTCGTGGCTGGCGTATTTGTCGTTCAGATAGTGCTGAACCTGAGGCTCCAACGAAATAGTTGGGGTCATTTGCGCATTGGCGTAATCCAGGTTGGCCTGTGCGACGCTGGCCTGCGCCCATGAAGCCAGAACGGCAGGCACTAAGCGGTCATCGGGTTTGTCGATGTCACAACTTTTGCTGAGTTTGTTTGGGAAGTCATTGCTGATGCCGTTGAGGTTGTTCCACCCCAGCCAGCTCATTAACGTGGCCTGGGCACTGTCGAGATTGGCCTGGTATTGAATTAACTGCGAACGGGCGGATTCAATACGGGCGTTGGTTTGCACTACGTCTGACATGGACGTAGCGCCTTCGTCGTTACGTTGCTGCGTCAAATGGCCGACGGCGCTCAGGGCATCCAGTTGCTCTTTGGCAATATCGACCATTTGTTGCCACATCTGCACCTGAACCATGGCGGTGGCGGTGTCGTGCCCCACGTTATCAATGCTGACCAGTACGTTGGCTTGCTCCTGTGCCACACCCGCGCTTTCGGCCCGCACCTGGCTTGAGACTTTGCCGAAGTCGTAGAGCATCTGGGAAATCGACAGCACCAGCGATGGGCTGAATCCGCTGTCGGTGTAACTGTTGCTGTAGCCGTTATTCACACCCGCGCTAACTTGCGGATAGTATTTTGATTTTGCGACATTGACTTGTTCGGACTGGCCGGCAAGTTTGCCGATAGCTTCATTAATGGCGGGGTGCCAGGTAACAGCACGGTTTACCGCATCGTTGAGGGTCAGTGTTCCGGGCGCAGGGGCGTTTAACGGCAGGCTTGATGAGCCGTCAAGTGAGGGGAGCTCATGCTGTTGGGCAAGTCCCTCAGGCGTAATGAACTGTGGAGTGTCATCGGCATATGTTGTTTGGGCTACACACAGGCTGCATGTCAGCCACAAAGCGACAGGCTGTAATTTTCCCATAATTTATCCCTTTTAAAAGTCATTACGTTCAAATTGGTGCTGTCATTGCTGTTGTGATCGTGTCGGATGTCGCTTCGCTAATCCGACCTACGGACTGCTGTTACTGTTTTTTTTGTCATGTCATTGACGCTAATCCACCATTTTCCCGGGCGTCTTTGCGCCCGGGTTATTCTTGGCTATCAGGTAATAATGTGGTTCTGTTGCACCAGCTCATCGAGCGTGACGTGGGTGTTCTCCAGTGTGACCAGTTGGGTTGAGCTGTGGGTGGCAGCGGTGCCGTCGCGGTCGATGGAGATGACTGTGCTGGTACCGTTGTAACTAACGCTCAGGTAGTTGGCGATGTTGGATGTTGCCGGGTTCCAGCCGGTAAGCAGGTCGTGGATATTGATTTTGTCGCCATCCGCCATATGGAAGTCCTTCCAGGTATCGGCACCGTTGCCCCCTGTCGCATTTGCGCTGTTGAGCAGATGATAAACAAGCGTGTCGCCATAAGCTGAGCCGTTAATTACATCGCCTTGCGCGGTGCTGACAAATTGCGGGTTCATATTGATGGTGAGCGTCGCCGTGTCGGAATGGCCATTCTGGTCGTTCAGGGTGTAAGTAAATGTCTCCTTGGTGGTCATTGACGCAGGCGAAACACCTGCATTGAGGGTGTAGGTGTACGCGCCATCAAGCCCCATAACCAGCGTGCCGTAATGCCCCTGAATCGTGGCGGTGGAGCTGCTGTCCGTCAGTGGGTTGAGCGTCGTGGTCGTGCCGTTGAAACCGGTAATACTGAGCAACGTGTGAACGGTACCGAGTTGGTCAATCGCACCTGAGGAGTTGCTACCGTCGTAGATATTGCCGTTGACCGAGCTACCCGCAAGCGTTGAGTAGCTGTCCAGATCGATAGTGGTGCCGGTGACCGATGGAGTGATGGTGATATCGCCAACCGTCAGCGCGCCCGCGTTGCCGGTGTAGCTCAGTGTCCAGGTTCCTGAATGCAAATCCAGGCCACTGAGATCGACATTCGCTGTGCCTCCTAAGAGCGCGGAACCATTTATCGTACCGCTTCTGGTAAAGCCTAATCCGTCTGAGATTGTCCAGTTGATTGATACACCGCCCAGAGCCAATACGGAGACAACGTTGAAATGCAGTATCGGGTTATGCAGTACATCATTGTTGCCTACCACAAAGGTGCCGCTGCCATCGCCATGGGTGGATGAAAGTAGAGCTGTTCTCCATGTAACTGTTCCTACAGTCGTATCCGAATAAACCGCCGTCGCTTGTGCCGTATTAACCGCCATCACGCCGCTGATGTCATTAAACGCATCCACGGTATGTGGGGTAGCCGTGATATTCAGCGATGCGGAGTCGGTATCGCCGTTAGATGAAGTCACGGTATAAACGAAGCTGTCCGGCGTTTTGATGCTGTCGGCACCCAGGCCGCTGTTCAGCTTGTAGGTGTAATTCCCTGCGGCATCAATAGTTAGCGTGCCGTATTCGCCAACAATAGTGGTGGTTCCGCTGGCCGCAACAGCGACGCCGTTGACCTGCGTGATGTGGCCGGTGTTACCTGCGGTAAAGACGTCATCCGTCAATACATTACCGTTTGTCGTCGCGGTGACGCTTTCCACCGCATAAGTATGATCCTGCAAGATATTCAGGGTGTAGCCGGTCAGCGCCGTTACGCCCGTGGCGTTATTAAGCAGGAACAGATATTCGCCGCCCGGTAACGTGAGGGTTAATTGCCCTGACGTCCCGCCCAGCAACGGCGCGGTCAGCCAGGTATTCACCACTTTATATTGCTCATATTGCTGGGTGACATCGTTGAACTTGTAGACGTAAAGGTCAAAGGTTGACAGCAATGCCACGCCGCCAACGCTTGCCTGTAACGTCATGGTGCGCGTGGAGCCATCATCGACATCAAAGATTATCGGGTTGGCCATGTTAGCCAGCACGTTCGCGTTCAGCACATTCCCCAGCCCCACAGAAACCACCGAGAAGCCACTTTGCTGGGATGCGCCGTGGTTTA
Source organism: Buttiauxella sp. AC038 (assembly GCF_979253565.1). Taxonomy (NCBI): domain Bacteria; kingdom Pseudomonadati; phylum Pseudomonadota; class Gammaproteobacteria; order Enterobacterales; family Enterobacteriaceae; genus Buttiauxella; species Buttiauxella sp. AC038. Next base: position 1,144,004 of record NZ_CEEDCQ010000001.1, read on the forward strand.
CTGCTTCCACATCGGTGTTGTAGGTCAGTGCCGCGGTGTTATCCGTTGCCGTTACGCTGCTGGCTGGCGCGCCATTACCGAGTGTGACCACCAACTGAGCGGTGTCGCTGATACCGTTTTGGGTGATGGTGTAGCTGAAGTTTTCGGTATGCCCGAGTACTGCCGCCGTGGTGTTATTCAACGTGTAGGTGTAACTGCCGTTCTGGTTGATATGCAGAGTGCCGTACAAGCCATTAATATCGGCACCGCCTGCGCCAACAACCAGTACTTGCCCCTGTGCGTTAGTGACCGATGTGACAACCGTACCTGCCGGGGCGGTATCCTGCCCACCGCTCGGGTCGATATCGGTTATGACGTTCCCCTGATGCGATGTTTCACCCGTCACAACACCTGGGCCAACTTGCTCAACGGCGACGTCGAGACTGGTTAGTGAACCGGTCGCCAGCAGATTAGTGTTGTAACTCAGCACACGATAAGTGCCTTCAGGCAGGTTATCGATTTTGAACGTAATGCCGCTGGCCCCAATGGTTAACAGGTTGGCAAATTGTGCCTGCGATGAGTCGTAAACGGTGCTCCATGTGCCAGTGCCGGAATCGAACCGTTGAACGGCCACTTCCAGCGAGTTGAGCAGCGTCAGCACGATGCCGGTTGCGGCAGCTTCAATCGTGATATTCCCGGTTCCTGCGCCCACGTTAAACTGGACTTGCGCCGTGTCATTGCCGAGCACCTGTACTGAGTTGCCCAGCGCACCGACTAATAGCACGCCATAGTCGTTGTAATGGACCGGTGGCGAGACAGTCGCAGTGCTGCTCAGTGCCAAATCAATCACGTTGTCATTGGCGGCCAGTGGCAGAGTTGGTGCGATAGCGGTGACGGACGGCGACGTGTTGCCTGCTGCATCGCTGGCGGTCACTGAAAGCTGCTCGCCGCCAATTTCACGCGTTGGCAGTGTCAGGCTGTACGCCCCGCTGCCGTTAGCCGTGGTTGTGATAACAGTGCCACCAGGTAGCGTGATGTTTACTGTGCTGTTGGCTTCGGCAGTACCGCTGATAGTGGTGCCATCAGCACTGATGGTTGCCGTTGGCGTCGGTGGCGCGATGGTATCCACGGTAACGGTAATTGCCGTTGATGGGCTACCGGTGCCGTTGACGTTGGTGGCCGTTGCAGTAAAGGCATGAGATCCATCAGTGAGCGTGCCAGGTGTATAACTCCAGGTACCGTTCGTTGCTACGACGGTCCCCATCAACTGACCATTGTTATAGATACTGACGGTGGCACCGACGCCTGCCGTGCCATTGATGGTTGGCGTGGCATCGTTGGTACTTTGCCCGTTAGCCACACCTCCGGTCACTGGCGCAGCATCATCCAGGATGCTGGTGATCACCGGCACGCCCGGTAATGCGGTGTTCGGTGCGCTAAACCCGGCAGAAGCGCCGGTGTTACCCGCGACATCCTGGGCTGTGGCGAACAGGGCTTGCGAGTTGGTTTGTGCAGGTGAAATTGATGCGCTAAATTTGCCTGTGCCATCAGCCGTCGCGGTGCCGAGAACGACTCCTCCGCTGCCAGTAATCGTGACAAGACTGCCTGCTTCGGCATTCCCGGTCACGATGGTTCCCGTTCCATTAACGGTCATGCCCGTTGGTGCGGTTGGTGGCGTGATATCAACCACAATCACCGATGGCAGCGACGTGGTGCTGATGTTGCCCGCCACATCGGTCGCGGTGACGGTGAAGGTGTGGCTGCCTTCTGCCAGTACTGCCGTTGGTGAAGTGTAGGTCCAGTTGCCGCTGCCATCGGCGATGACGGTGGTATACAGCGCACCGTTATCGTAAATGTTGACCGTCGATCCCGCTTCTGCTGTGCCGTTGAGCGTTGGTCGGTTGTCGTTGGTGACTTGCCCGCTACCGAGCGCGTTATTCGCCACGCCGCCAGCGACATCATCAACAATTGACGAAATAACCGGTGTGGTTGGGGCTGTGGTATCGACGGTAATGGCAAAACCGGCTGTCGGGCCACTGACGTTCCCCGCAGCATCCGTTGCGGTAAGGGTGATGGTATGCAAGCCCGTCGGCAGTGGCGTGGTCGGCGTAAAGGTCCAACTGCCGCCAGCAGGAACCGTTACGGTGCCAATCGGTGTGCCGCCATCGAGGATGGTAATAGTTGTGCCCACTTCACCCGTGCCGCTGATCGTTGGGCGCGCATCGTTAGTGACTTGCCCATTCGTGAGGTTGGCGTTAAACACGCCGCCTGCCACATCGTCATACACAGTTGGCAGCGCAGGCGTTACCGGTGTGCTGGTATCGATTGTCAGCGTGAAGCTGCCAGAGACAGCCCCGACGTTACCCGCCGCATCGGTGGAGGTTGCCGTAAAGATATGCTGACCATCGTTCCGGACTGGCGGTGTATAGCTCCAGGTGCCCGTCGCGCTGGCAGTCACTGTGTCGAGAAACACGCCATTGTCAGAAATACTCACTATCGAGTTGGCTTCCGCCGTCCCGCTCAACAACGGCTGGTTGTCGTTGGTCGACTGCCCATTGACCAGTGCGCCAGTGACCGGGCCGACATCATCAAACGCCTGAATAACAATCGGTGCCGTTGGTGCCGCCGTATCGACGACGATATTGAAAGTATTAGACGGTGAGCTGACATTGCCCGCGCTATCCGTTGCGGTCACGGTAAATGCGTGGTTGCCGTTAGTGAGCGGTGAACCCACTGGTGGCGTAAAGTTCCATGTTCCGTCTGTGGCGCTGGCGTTAACGGTGCCAATCAGCGTGCCGTTGTCGTAGATTTTTACGCTCGCGCCGTTTTCTGCCGTACCGCTAATCAGTGGCAGGGTGTCATCAGTGGATTGGCCGCTGGTTAAATCACCTTTTTCAGTACCCACATCGTCTGCAATATTGGTAATAGCAGGAGTACCCGGTGCGGCCAAATCAACCACCACGTTAAAGATGGCCGATGGTGCACTCACGTTGCCTGCGGCATCTGTTGCGGTCACGGTCAGATTATGTGAGCCGCTACTTAACGCGGTTGGTGGGGTAAAGCTCCAGGTGCCACCAGAGCCAACAGTTGCGGTGCCAAGCGGAGTAGGGTTACTGCCATCGTAAATTTTGATGGTGGAGCCCACTTCTCCCGAACCGGTGATAGCAGGGCGCGTTTCGTTGGTCGGCTGGCCACTGGTGATCGGCCCAATATTTGGCGCGGTATTATCGGTAACTGTCACAATTAACGGTGCGGTTGGGGCGACAGAATCCACAACGACCGTGAAGGCGGAAGACGGATTACTGATATTCCCTGCCGCGTCCGTGGCGGTGACGGTCAGGTTGTGGCTGCCCTGGCCGAGTGCAGTGGTCGGATCCAGAGACCACTCGCCATTTCCATTAGCCGTCGCCGTACCAACAATCGTATTGCCATCTTTGAGCGTAATAACGGCATTGGCTTCACTGGTGCCGCTTAAGGTTGGCAGGGTGTCTTTTGTCGATTGCCCGCTTGTCAGCGTGACATTGCCCACTTGAGTCTGATCATCGACGACCAGTGTGATAGCCGGAACTATCGGTGCCGTTGTATCAATGACGGCATTAAAGGTGGTTGCCGTGCTGACGTTGCCCGCGGTATCCGTGGTGATGATGGTCAGATTATGGCTGCCATCAGTTAGCGCTGGGTTCGGGGTGAAGTTCCAGTTACCTGTGCCATCAACCAGGGCAGTACCGATAACGTTACCGTTTTCGCTAATGGTGATAGTGGAATTCGCCTCGGCTGTTCCGGTAAAGGTTGGTGTGTTGTCATTGGTCGGTACGCCAGAAATGACTGGCGCAGGTGTTCCTACGTTGTCAGTGACACTGCTGATCACAGGCGCTGTTGTGAGCGTATCAACGTTTACCGAGAAGCCAGCAGAAGGTGCGCTGACATTACCGGCCGCATCAGTTGAAGTGACGGTTATCGGATGTAAGCCCTGTCCCAAATCGGTGGTCGGCGTGAAGGTCCATGTCCCTCCAGTGCCGACTATGGCGGTACCGATCGACGTGCCATTATCAAGGATCGTGATAGTTGACCCAATTTCACCGCTGCCTGTGATCGTTGGGCGAGGATCATTGGTGGCCTGGCCGCTGGCGACATTGCCTGTTATCGGCGCCACATCGTCAGTGACGGTAGTGATGGTGGGTTGCGTTGGTTGAACAGTATCAACAGTAATCACAAAGTTCGGTGATTTGCCACTAAACAGGCTGCCGTTGTTCTGGAGAACGGCGAAGGTATGCTGACCCTCTGACAACGGAGTCGTAAATTGGTAAGTCCATACTCCTGATGCATCGGCTGTAACCGGTGGTTGTTCGATCCCATCAATATAGACCGTTACGTCGGCATTGCTTCCAGCCAGGCCGCTGAGCGTCGGCAAGTTATCGTTGGTGCTTTGCCCGCTAGTCAGATTGGCAGTGTTCGGTGTGACATCATCGAACACCTCAATAGTTGGCGGCTGTAGAGCATTAGAAGTAACGGCCGAGAATGGTGTGCCAGGACTTTGGTTGCCTGCTAAATCCTGAGCAATTGCGGTTAACTGCAAACCAGTGGTTTGTGCAGGGGAGAGCGTCACGGTAAATGCGCCAGTTCCCGGGGCGGCGACGGCAGTGCCCAAAACAGTTCCACCGCTGTTCTTGATAATGACCGTACTGCCAGGTTCGGCAGTGCCGCTGACGAGGGTACCCGTCTGATCGGTTGGGCTTGTGACAACCGGCGCTGGTGGTGGCAGGGTATCTACGTGCAGAGTGATCGGTGCTGCAGCGGTTACGCTATTGCCCGTAGGATCGGTGGCTTTGATTACCAGATCGTGATTGCCTTCCGTAAGCGTTGGGGCAATCGTCCATGTGCCACCAGCACCGACGGTAGTGCTGCCAAGTGCGGTTGTACCATCGGTATCATAAATGGTGACGGTGCTGCCAACCTTACCGGTACCGTTGAAGGTTGGCGTAGTGTCGTTGGTGTAACTTCCACTGGTTAGCGAAGTGGTGACCGGTGAAACATCATCAACAATGTCAGTCACCACTGGGGCGGTGAGCGGCGTGCTATCGACCGTGAGCGTAAAGTTTGCTGATGGGTTACTGATATTGCCTGCCGCGTTGGTTGCCGTCGCGGTGAAACTTTGCAGCCCTTCCGGCAGCGTTCCCGTTGGCGTCAGGGACCAGGTTCCACCGGCGACCACAACCGCTGTGCCAATGACCGTGGTGCCGCTATACAGCGTGATGGTATCGCCGACTTCGCCAGTGCCCTGGAAGACGGGCTTGTTGTCATCGGTGACCTGGTTATTCAATACATCGCCCGTTTTGCCGCCGACATCATCAACAGCGAGGCTAATGACCGGTGCAGCAGATGGCGTGAGATCGACCGTAAAGGTGAAATCAGTCGACGCCGGGCTTGTGTTGCCCGCCGCATCGATTTCCTTGACGGTCAATGTATAGGTTCCAGCAGTGAGCGGCGTGGTTGGGTCAACGCTCCACGAGCCGTCTGCCCGTACCGTGGTTTCGCCGAGTTTTAGCACCCCGTTGTAAAGCGCAATGGTATCGCCCGCAGTGGCACCAGTGCCGGTAAAGGTTGGCGTGGTGTCGTTGGTGCTGCCGTTATTGGCGATGACTCCAAGGCCAGGAGCCTGGTCATCAATGACCGTGAATGTGGTGGGTGCCAACGGTGCTAAAGAATCGACGGTCAGGGTAAATGCCGCAGACGGCAGGCCGACATTGCCCACCGGATCGGTCGCGACCGCGGTGAGGCTATGCGGGCCTTCATTCAGCGCAAGATCGAATGACCATGTGCCGCCTGCTGGAACGATAACTGTGCCAATCGGCGTGGTGCCACCGTTGTCATAGATATTGATTGTCGCCCCTTCTTCCCCGGAGCCCGTCAGTATTGGCGTCCCATCCTGCGTACTGCCACCGGTGTTAATCGTGGCGGCAGCACCGCCAACAACGCCTTCCGCTGTGAGGATCAATGGCGCATCAGGCGGGGTGGTGTCTACCGTTAAATTAAAGTCGGCAAGCAGACTTGCATTGCCCGCAGCGTCAGTTGCGACGGCATGCAGATTGTGCGGGCCCTCGGTCAATGGGTGGTCAGGCGTTATGCTCCACAGCCCATCGTCACCCACTGCGAAGGTGCCAATCGGGGTGTTGCCGTCATAAAGGGTAATAGTTGTGCCCGCAGGCCCGGTGCCGCTTAGTTCTGGCAGGGTGTCATCCGTTGATGCGTTGTTCAAAAGAGGGAGCGTAATGCTGCCCACATCATCATCCGCACTGTCGATAGTCGGAGTGTCTGGCGTGGTGGTGACGACGGTAATCACAAACTCGGCTGACGGCGCGGTGGTGTTGCCCGCAGCGTCAGTAGATGTCACGGTGAAATGGTACTCTTTGTCATCGAGCGCCGGAGAAGGGGTGAAAGTCCAGGTACCTGATGCGTTAACGGTGACCGTTTCCTGAATGGCTCCGCCATCAGTAATGGTCACTTCAGTGCCGGGTTCGCCGGTCCCACTTAGCGTCGGGGTTGAATCATTGGTGAAACCGTTATTTGGTACCGAGCCTGTGATCGGCGAAGCGTCATCGCTGATTAGCGTGATCACCGGGGCTTGTGGGGCAATTGAGTCAACGGTAAGCGTAAACGCAGACGCAGGACTCGTGTTGCCATCGGCATCCGTCGCGGTGACAGTCAGGTTATGCAGTCCTTGTCCCAGCTCAGTCGTCGGCGTGAAGCTCCAGATGCCGCCAGTATCGGCGGTAACGGTGCCGATTGGCGTGGTTCCGCCGTTGTCATAGATGTTGATGGTTGCACCCGGTTCGGCGGTGCCTTGCAGCTCCGGTCTTTTGTCGTTGGTGATATCGCCGTTGTCCAGATTACCCGTGATATTGGCAACATCGTCAATCACAGCGACAATCACCGGAACCGCGGGTGGTGTGGAGTCGGGGGCATCAACCGGCGCTTCTGGCCCGGTGTTACCGGCTTTATCTGTTGCGGTGACTTCCAGCGTTTCGCCGTTGGTTTGCGCGGGAGTTATAGTGACGCTAAAGCTGCCGTCATCCCCGGCTTTTCCGTCGCCCAGTGGGTTGCCGTTACTGTCGCTAACCGTCACTGTGCTGCCGGGTTCGGCATTCCCCGTGACGATTGTGCCATCGTCGTTAACGGCCAAATCCGTTGGCGCGAGAGGGTCGGTGTTGTCCTGTGCAAGCACGCCGGTATTCGGGCCTTTGTTACCTGCTGCATCTGTGGCACTGACCAACAGCGCTTCGCCGTTCGTTTGCGCCGTCGCCAGCGGGTTGACATCAAATACTCCATTGATATCCGCAGTGCCTGTTCCCAGCACCACGCCATTCCCGTCCGTGACGGTAACAATGCTGCCAGCTTCCGCCGTGCCGGTGACATGCAGACCATCCGTTGTGACCAGCAATCCGGTTGGCGCGGCGGGTGGGGTGGTATCAACAATCACGGTATAGGTATTTGATACTGTGCTGACGTTGCCCATGGCGTCCGTGGCGGTGACGGTGAAACTGTGGCTGCCTTCACCCAGAGCCGTTGGCGTGTAGCTCCAGATACCCGTTCCATCGACAAGGAATGTGCCAATCACCGTGCCGTTATCACTAATGGTAATGGTGGAATCAGGTTCTGTTGTTCCGCTGAGAATCGGCGTGGTGTCGTTGGTTGATTGCCCGGAGAGCACCGGCACTTGCAGAGTGTCATTATTATCAACTGCACCGGTGATAACTGGCGCAGCAGGTGCGGTCGCATCAATATCAATTGTAAAACTTGTCGATACGCCCCCGACGTTCCCGGCCAGATCCGTCGCCTGGGCGGTAAAGATATGTTCGCCATCAGGCAGATTCGAGCCTGATGTGAATGTCCAGGTTCCATCTGTGCCAACCAGAGCGGTGCCCAGTGGGTTGTTATTATCGAAAATGGTCACTGTTGTACCGGCTTCACCGGTGCCGTGAATGGTTGGGCGCGGATCGTTGGTCGCCTGATTGTTTGTTAGCTCACCTGTTCCTGGCGTGACGTCATCCACCACACCTGTGATCGCAGGCGCGTCAGGCGCCGCAGTATCAATCGTGACGGTGAAGTTGACGGTAAATCCGCTGGTTTCTCCGAGGACTGTTTGAGTTGCCGTGAAGGTATGTTGGCCCTGTAGCAATGGTATAAGGGGCTGGTAGCTCCAGTTTCCACTGCCGTCCACTGAGATAATTATCGGGAGTGGGTTGTTATCAATATAGAGATTCACGGTCGCATCAGGTGTTGCCGTCCCGTGAACTTCTGGCTGCGTGTCATTGGTAGATTGCCCGTTGCTGACATTCCCAACGACAGGAGCTTGGTCATCAACAAGCAGCGTGATGACAGGCGGTTGCGGCAGGCCGGAGTTGCTGGCATTGAAGCTGGTTGAATCGCTGGTATTTCCGGCAGGATCCTGAGCAACGGCAGTCAGCGTTCCACCCGCGGTTTGTGCCGGGGAAATATTAACAGTGAATGCGCCGGTGCTGCTGTCAGCCGTCCCTCTGCCGATTTCTTGGTCGCCTGCGTCTTTAATAATGACGATGCTGCCTGGTTCGGCAGTGCCGGTGACTGTCGTCCCCGTAATTTCAACGGGCTGAGTGATTTCAGGTGCTGATGGTGGCGTGGTATCGACCGTAATGACAATCGGTGCTGATGGCCCGACGGAATTACCCGCAGGATCGGTCGCACCGATAGTCAGAGAATGCTGCGTTTCGCTAAGTTCTGGCAGCATAATTGACCAGCTACCATCCGGGGCGACAACGGTTGTGCCAATCGGCGTGGTTCCACCGTTATCATAAATATTAATTGTGCTGCCAGCGGTGCCTGTGCCGTTAAAGGTTGGCGTTTTGTCGTCCGTGAAACTGCCATTGGTCAGCGGGGTTTGAATCGCCCCAACGTCATCCACAATGCCCGTTACCACTGGTTCGGTGAGCGGGGTGGTGTAAATGGTCAAGGCGAAATTGGCCGAAGGATCACTGATGTTACCGACTGCATCGGTCGCGGTTGCGGTCAGATTTAATGGGCCGTCTGCCAGCGCCACGGTTGGGGTGATGCTCCAGACTCCGCCCGAAACGGTTGTGACGCCAAGTAAAGTGCTGCCATTGTAGAGCTTGATGGTATCGCCATCGACACCCGTTCCGTGGAAGGTGGGGGTCGTGTCGTCAGTAATACCGCCGCTGAGTACCGGCTGCTGGAGATCACCGACATTATCGTCGGCATTCAAAATGAGCGGGGCGTCGGGTGGTGTGGAGTCGGGGGCATCAACCGGCGCTTCTGGCCCGGTGTTACCGGCTTTATCTGTTGCGGTGACTTCCAGCGTTTCGCCGTTGGTTTGCGCCGTCGTTAGTGGGTTAACATCAAATACTCCATTGATATCCGCAGTGCCTGTTCCCAGCACCACACCATTCCCGTCGGTGACGGTAATAATGCTGCCAGCCTCCGCCGTGCCGGTGACATGCAGCCCATCATCGGAAACCCGTAAGTCAGTGGGGGCAGAGGGAGGCGTGTGGTCGACGATAAATGTCGGACTGGTCGTAGTTTTACTAACGTTACCTGCAGGATCGGTTTGAATCAGAGTGATGGTGTGATTGCCGTCGGCGAGCGGTTGAGTTGGGGTGAAGCTCCATTTTCCATCACTACCAACCGTGATCTGAGCGATCTGAATGCCGTTATCAAAGATGGTGACTTTGTCACCTGCCTCGCCGGTGCCGTGGATTATTGGAGCGGTTTCATCGGTATATGTACCGCTAACGATAGATCCTTTGATACTACCGACATCATCTTGTAGCTGATCAACTGCGGGAGCTTCGGGTGCTACGGTGTCGATGGTAATCGTGTAACTTGGCGAGTGAGTACTTTCACCCTTGGCATTGGTTGCCGTAACACTAAATGAGTGCGAGCCATCAGATAGCGCGGTGGTTGGGGTGTAGCTCCAGTTGCCGCTAGCATCAACGACTGCGGTGCCAATTTCTTTGCCGCCATCATAAATATGAACGGTTGTTCCGGCCTTGCCGGTGCCCTGAAGCGTTGGTGTATTATCGTTAGTAGATTGAGTTTTTGGGACGGTGCCTAGTACTGGGGCGACATCATCCACCACATTGGTGAGTGTAGGTGCATCCGGTAATGGAATATTAGGTGCAATGACCGTGGCATCAGGGCCTGTGTTTCCGGAAGGATCGGTAGCATGAGCTGTCAGATCTTCACCGCTGATCTGCGGGTTTTTTAGCGGGATAGTGAAAGTGCCATCGCTGCCAGCGGTGCCTTTTCCGATAATTTGGTCGCTAGGATCTGTAATTGTCACTGTACTGCCAGGTTCAGCTTTGCCTGTGATCGTTTTACCATCTGCTGAAACATTTAAATTTGTTGGTGCAGCAGGGGGCGTGACGTCATTGGCTGGAGGTGGCGGGTTTGGATTGCCCGGGCCTCCATTGGAATTGCCTTTATCATTATCTCCGCCACCACCTCCTCCGCCCCCGCCACCCGCAGCAAGAGCAATACCGCCCGCAACAGCGACGCCACCTAAAACCCATGGCCAAATGGCAGCGCCACCGTGGTTTTCTGCACCTGTGGCTGCCATGAGTTCATCGATATTGTTGATATGTTCGAAGTGAAAAGCAGAGTCTGTATCCTGCACCCACCACAAAGCACCATGATTGTCTTCGAGCACCAGCTGGTTGCCGCCCTGATCGGCGAAAGCGTAGAAATTTTTAACGGTAATCACTTCGCCGTCATGCAGAGTGATAACCATATCCTGGTTAGTTCGAGTGATGCTGGCGATATCAGAGCGTTCGGCTTTAAGTTCGACAATAGAAGGAGCTGTTAGCGTAATTTCAGAGGCTTCGACATTGTTCGTTACGCCGGTAAGTTTTGAGATGATTGATATTGAACGCATTGTTATCACTCCATTCGGTGTGAAACTGGGGCAGCCTTAAGCTTTGCTTATGCATACGAATAATTTCCCCCGGAACGAAGTGTTAAAATGATCTCATTAAAGTATGAAATTTTAAGCAAACGAGTCCCGCCGTCAGAATATTAACGACTAACATTATTGATAATAGATAAATGTTGTGTCTGGCAGGGCGTTAACTCATATAAATTTGAGATTCATACTTATGTATCATTTCAATTCAGGGTTAATGAAGATATAGACAGGATTGAATGAAAACGCAAATTAAGCCGCGCTAAAGCAATGTTTTAGAGATTGTTAATAAATTTTTTCATTGAAAAAAAGTTATAGGCGCATGAGTTTTACTGATAATCATAACGAGTGATGTTGTCTGTAGTATATTGATTTCATTTGTTTAATTTTTGTTTCTTGTACTCTCCGATTCTGTGCCGTTCTTCATTTATTATCAGATTTTAACACTTTGTTTATTGTGGTTATTGGCGTGTAGATAAACGATGCGGTTATTTTGTTGAAATAGAAATGAATTATGATAACCGTGAGGCAGAGCAGGTATATTTATCAAATTGAAGCGCAAATATTAAATGGACCCAGCGGTTTTATTTGGGTAGCACAGAAATTAATAAAGGTGAGGATCTATTTTTATAACAGTTGTTTTCCAGAAGTGATTTTAGATAGGGGAATACAGTTTTGGGTTTATTTGTTAAAACATTAATGAGGTTTCTCAGTGCTGGCCTTGTAAAGCTAAAGCCAGCACTGCAAGAGATGCTTATCGACCAGCGTGTTTCATAATGCGCGCTTTATCTACCGCCCACTCTTTGTCTTTCAGGTCATTACGCTTGTCGTGTTGTTTTTTACCTTTTGCGACGCCGATTTTCACTTTGCACCAGGCGTTTTTCCAGTACATCGACAGCGCCACAACTGTATAACCATCTCGGTTAATACGGCCGTAAAGATTATCCAGCTCACGTTGGTTAAGCAGGAGTTTACGGGTACGCGTAGGGTCACAAACCACATGGCTTGATGCCACGTTTAACGGGGTAAAGTTTGCGCCAAACAGGAAGGCTTCGCCATCGACTAAAATGACGTAGCTGTCACCGATGTTGGCTTTCCCTGCACGTAGCGATTTTACTTCCCAGCCTTGTAGCACGAGGCCCGCTTCAAACTCATCTTCGATAAAGTATTCATGGCGGGCGCGTTTGTTTTGCGCAATGGTGGCTGAACCTGGTTTGAATGCTTTTTTCTTTGTCATAGTGCTGCTCAGTATAAGTAATCCAGGAGTTCAAATACACCCCGCTTCGCTGCGAGGATGAAGGCATATCTTAGCACGGCTCTAGCCTAAGAGTTTTTCTTTGCGTGATGATAAATGTTATTATTTGCCCGTTTTGTGACTCTCAGGAAATGCTATGCCTCAGATTACCCGTACTGCGCTAGTGCCTTACAGCGCGGAGCAGATGTATCAATTAGTGAACGATGTGAAATCTTACCCAGATTTTTTACCTGGTTGCACAGGCAGCCGGGTGATTGACGCGTCGCATGATCAGATGACGGCGGCGGTAGATGTTTCTAAGGCAGGTATCAGCAAGACCTTCACTACGCGCAATACGCTTACAAGCAATCAAAGCATTCTGATGCATCTTGTCGATGGGCCATTCAAGTCATTGATGGGGGGCTGGAAGTTTACGCCGCTGAGCGCTGAAGCATGCCGTATCGAGTTCCAGCTTGATTTTGAATTTACTAACAAACTGATCGAACTGGCGTTTGGCCGTATCTTCAAGGAACTTGCGGGGAATATGGTTCAGGCGTTTACCGTTCGCGCCAAAGAGGTCTACAGTGTCGCCTGAAATTAAGGTCGAAGTCGTTTACGCGCTACCGGAAAAGCAGTACTTGCTCAAGGTACGACTGGCGCAAGGCAGCACTGTTGAACAGGCTATTGCCGCATCGGGAATTCTCGAACTGCGCACGGATATCGATTTGGCAAAGAACAAAGTAGGTGTTTTTAGCCGACCGGTAAAACTCACCGATACGGTTAATGATGGCGACAGGGTGGAAATTTATCGACCTCTGATCGCTGATCCGAAAGAGCTCAGACGCCAGAGAGCTGAAAAAGCTGCTCAGAAGTAGCCAAAAAAAGGTGCCGATTGGCACCTTTTTTATTGGTTATTCTTTTTCCAGCTTTGGCTTGTTGTCGATGTTGGTCAACACACCGCTGCTGTTGAAGGTTAGCGTCAGCGTTTGCTGAGTGACATTTTCATGTCCCGGTTGCTGGCGGAAAACATAGAACCAGGTACTTGTACCGAATGGATCGGTCATCATTGGTGTACCCAGAGCATACGCAACTTGTTGTTGAGTCATGCCAGTCCGAATCTTTGACACATCATTCTGTGTCAGGTAGTTCCCCTGGTTAATGTCGGGGCGGTAAACCACTCGCTCCAGAGTGGAACAGCCTGCGGTCAGCATAAGAAGAACCGCTGCGGCAGCAGTCAGCGTTTTACAGCGCATAGTGATTTGATTCCTTTTCGGGCCCGAGCAGCACATGGCTCATTCATAATATGCCGATGATAATAAACCTTTACGCAGTTTAAAACATTAAGGCGCTTAACTCTGACCCTGGTTCGGCAAAAAAGTTGGCTTAAAACATGCTCAATTAACAATATGCTAGCGGAATGCTTGTTTTTTGAACGATGAATATCGTGCACTGCATAATGTGTATCGACAATAGCCGTTAAGCTGCCAGTAACTCTTTTGCGTTGGCAAGTGTATTGCGTGTGACTTCGCTGCCACCGAGCAAACGAGCCAGCTCTTGCAGGCGTGAGCGTTTATCCAACGGCTGCATATGGGTTTCCGTCATTTCACCATCTGTTTCTTTGCTGACAAAGAAGTGATGATGCCCACAACCGGCAACCTGTGGCAGGTGGGTTACACACATGACTTGCGTGGACGCGCCCAACTGGCGGAGTAATTTGCCTACCACTGCGGCGGTTGGGCCGCTGATTCCGACATCGACTTCATCGAAGATTAAGGCCGGAGTTTCCATTTTACGCGCTGTGATAACCTGAATGGCCAGAGCAATGCGTGAAAGCTCACCTCCGGAAGCCACTTTTGCCAGTGGTTGTAATGGCTGGCCAGGGTTAGTCGTTACACGGAAATCAATGCGGTCTGCACCTTCGGCGGTTAGGTGATTTTCGTTAAAATCTACGTCGATAGCCAGTTTGCCGTGTGGCATTGATAGCGAATGCATGCTTTCGGTAATCAATTCGCAAAGCTCGGCAGCGTAATGTGCACGGCGTTGATGCAATTCATGCGCGATACTCAGTGCTTGCTGATGATGGAGAGTCACTGCTTGCATCAGTTCGTCCTGAGAGCTGGCCTGCTCGTCGAGCTGTTGCAACTCTTCCAGGACTTGCTGGTGGAAAGCCGGCAATTCTTCCGGTGCAATGTGGTGTTTGCGTGCCAGCGAGATTTGCCTGGAGATGCGTTGCTCCAGCTCATACAAACGGTTTGGGTCCAGATCCAGGCGGTCACAGTAGTGGCGTAACTCATCGCTGGCTTCTGAAATCTGAATGTTCGCCTCTTCAAGCATATTCAATACACCAGATAGTTTTGAGTCCATTCCGGCTAATTCTTCCATCAGATGGCGCACGGTATACAGTTGGCTTTGCAGATTGTTATCTTCACCATCGGCAAGGATCGCCAGCGCTTGTTGGCTGGTGGAAATCAGTTGCCCGCTGTTTGCCAGCCGTTTGTACTCTTCATCGATTTGTTCGAATTCACCTGCGACAGGTGAGAACTCATTGAGTTCTTTTAGCTGGTAATTCAGCAGTTCAGTACGTGATGCACGTTCCTGAGCAAGTTGCTGATACTGTGCAAGAGTTCGGCAGCTTTGATGCCACTCGCGGTAGCGTTCTGCCATTTGCTGCAAGAGGGCTGTTTCCCCGGCATAACCATCGAGCAGGTTTTTTTGATGCTCAGGTTTCAACAAAAGTTGGTGCGCATGCTGACCGTGAATTTGAATCAGCATCTGGCCGAGGTCACGCAGTTGCGAAAGGGGAACGGCAGTGCCGTTAATAAAGCCGCGTGAACGACCATCACTGCTGATAACACGGCGCAATAAGCACTCGCGCCCATCATCAAGCTGGTTTTCTTCCAGCCAACGCAGGGCTGCAGGGGTATCTTTCAGGGAGAAACGAGCGCAGAGGTCGGCACGGCTGGCACCACGGCGCACCATGTCTGCTTCAGCGCGTCCGCCTAGACACAACCCCAGGGCATCAATCGCGATAGATTTGCCAGCACCCGTCTCACCGGTAATGGCGGTCATACCGTGGTGAAAATCAATTTCCAGTTCACGAACGATTGCGAAGTTACTGATGGTGAGTTGTGCCAGCATAATAGCTTTCCTGTATGAAAAGACATGACTGTGTTTTCATACAGTATAAACTGGTTTTATATACAGTAAAGGGCCGGGGCCACTTTTTAGAACAATTTTTTTGACCAGCCCAGTTTTGAACTCAATGTGTTGAAATAACTGTAATCTTTTGGATGGATAAGATTGAGATGGTAATCGCAACGGCGAATTAGCACATCTTCACCTTCCTGAATCGGTAGGGCAATCTGGCTGTCACAGCTGATTTCCAGGTCGCTACGCATGTGCGAGAACCGCAGGCGGATAGTGCTGCTGCTGTTGATAACCAGCGGGCGGGCAGAAAGCGTGTGCGGGAACATTGGCACAAGCGTAATGGCATCAAGCGATGGGGTCAGAATTGGCCCGCCAGCAGAGAGCGAATAGGCTGTAGAACCGGTTGGCGTCGAGATAATTAACCCGTCGGAACGCTGTGAGAACGCGAAGACTTCATCGATATAAACTTCGAATTCAATCATATGGGCCACTTTACCCGGGTGAAGCACCACTTCGTTAATCGCAGTACTCAGGCGGGTCGGGGTATCTTGCTGGCAAACCTGGGCTTCCAACAAAAAGCGGCGTTCTGCGATGTAATGCCCTTCGAGGACATCGGCCAGTTGCTGTTGTGCGTTATCCGGGTCAAGGTCAGTAAGAAAACCCAGGTTGCCACGGTTAATGCCGATGACTTTGATATCATAGCGAGCAAGAACGCGGGCTGCGCCAAGCATATTGCCATCACCACCAACCACAACGGCGAGATCGGCCTGCTGACCAATTTCTGCCAATGTGCCGGTTTTAACGTTTTTGAGGTTAAGTTCCTGGGCAATTTGCGACTCAACAATGACATCGTAGCCCTTGGTGCATAGCCAGCGATACAGCATTTCATGCGTGGTGAGGGCTGTGGGGTGACGAGGGTGCCCGACAATACCAATGCAGTTGAAATGTTTGTTCATTATGCCGATGGTCCTTATACGCAGAGATGCAGTCATTTATGACAATATGTCACGTTCCCTTGAATCCAGGAAACTGATCCCCATAATAAGCGAACCAGCGAGATGAATGCTAAAAACGCGGAGAAATTCATGAGTAGTAAAGATCAGAAAACACCAGACGAGCAAGTCTCGGACGAAATTGCAATGGAAAGCCACGAAGAAGTCGAGGCCGTAGAGGGTGCCGAAGTGGTTGATCCGCGCGATGAACAAATTGCCGATTTAACAGCACAACTGGAAGAAGTTCAGCAGCGCGAGCGTGACCTGGCGTTACGCAACAAAGCGGAAATGGAAAACCTCCGTCGCCGCACCGAACTCGATATTGAAAAGGCGCACAAGTTCGCTTTAGACAAATTCGTCAACGAACTGCTGCCTGTTATCGACAGCCTTGACCGTGCTCTGGAAGTGGCTGATAAGTCCAACACTGATTTGGCCGCCATGATTGAAGGCATCGAATTAACTCAGAAATCGATGCTGGATGTGGTGCGCAAATTTGGTGTGGATGTGGTTGGCGAAACTAACGTGCCGTTCAACCCGGATGTGCATCAGGCAATTGCGATGGTTGAATCTGAAGATGTAGCACCAAACCATGTACTGATGGTGATGCAGAAGGGTTACACCCTGAATGGTCGCACACTGCGTGCAGCAATGGTTTCGGTTGCTAAAGCAAAAGCGTAATTCGCCCAATTGCTTTAAATAAAAAGCCAGCCTTCGAGGCTGGCTTTTTTGTTTCTATTTCTGTTCAACACTTTGTCGCAGTGGCGTCACCGGGGTCACTCGAACTTGTTTAATCATGTTGTCCTGAACATCAAGAATATCAATGTCGTAGTGGCTTAACCGCACCCGTGTTTCGATGGCCGGAATCTCTTGTAGCTCTTCAAGGATCATGCCGTTAACCGTCCGGGCTTCATCTTCCGGCAGCGTCCAGTTAAAGGCTTTGTTGATTTCACGGACGTTTGCGCTGCCTTCGATAATGACGGAACCATCGTTTTGTGGCGTAACTTCTTCGGCAAGTGTAGGCGACATTGACGTGGTGAAATCACCGACAATCTCTTCAAGAATATCCTCAACCGTCACCAGCCCCTGAATATCACCGTATTCGTCGACGACCAGGCCCACTTTCTTCTTGTTGCGCTGGAATTTCACCAGTTGAACGCTCAGTGGCGTGCCTTCAGGAACGAAATAAATTTCATCTGAGGCGCGCAGCAGCGTTTCTTTAGTGAACTCCTGCTTTTCCGTCATTAAACGGTAGGCTTCACGCACGCGCAGCATGCTGATTGCATCATCCAGCGTATCGCGGTAAAGCACGATGCGCCCGTGCGGGGAGTGTGTCAGCTGGCGAACAATAGATTTCCAGTCGTCGTTAATATCAATCCCGACGATTTCATTACGCGGCACCATGATGTCGTCGACACTGATTTTTTCCAGATCGAGCACGGAAAGCAGCATGTCCTGGTTGCGGCGAGATATTTTTGAATGGGACTCATGCACCAGGGTACGTAATTCGTCTTTGTTTAGCGCGCTACTGACGGTGCTGACGTTTTTGATACCCATAAGGCGCATCAACATACGCGTGATGATGTTCAGTAGCCACACCAGGGGCATCATCAGGATTTGCAGCGGGCCGAGCAGGAAGCTGCTCGGGAAGGCGACTTTTTCTGGATACAGCGCGGCGATAGTTTTTGGCAGTACCTCAGCAAAGACCAGAACCACGAAGGTGAGGATACCGGTTGCGATAGCAACACCAGCATCGCCGTATAAACGCATGCCGACGATGGTGCCGATGGCTGAGGCCAGAATATTGACCAGATTATTACCAATGAGTACCAGGCTAATCAGGCGGTCTGGTTTGCGAAGCAGTTTTTCCACCCGTTTAGCGGCGCGGTTACCTTGCTTGGCAAGATGACGCAACTTATAACGGTTAAGCGTCATCATGCCGGTTTCAGAGCCCGAGAAGTACGCTGAAACGACTACCATGATGATCAATGTGACAATCAACGTAGTCGTTGAGATCTGTTCCAAAAGGATGTTCCTTTAAAAAGACAACATTAGCCGACAAATTGTTGCAGGACGCGGCTACCAAAATAGGCGAGTGTCAGAATTGCAGCACCAGCGACGTTAAACCAGACCACACGGCGGCCTCTCCAACCTTCATGATAGTGTCCCCAAAGTAAAACGATGTAGACAAACCATGCGAGAATCGACAATACCGCTTTGTCGACGTTTTCCAGGCTGAAAAGATTTTTCAGATAAAATAGGCCGGTGCAAAGGGTTAACGTCAGCAGAACAACACCGACTTGAGTGATGTGAAACATTTTGCGCTCAATGCTCATCAACGGCGGCATTTCAGTACGGAAAGCGAGTTTTTTATTTTTGAGCTGATAATCAATCCAGGCCAGCTGCAGTGCGTAAAGCGCAGCAATAATCAGAGTAGCGTAGGCAAAGAGCGACAGGCCAATATGCACCATCATTCCTGGCGTCGCTTCCAGGTGAGTGATGAATTCGTTAGGCATAAAGGTGGCAAACGCCAGATTGATTAAGGCAAAAGCGTAAACAATCGGTAACAGCAACCACCCGCGATTGCGCGATGCCACAATTGTCATAACGGTACAAATCATCAGACTGACAAGCGAGCCGACGTTAAGCAAGCTGAGGTTCTGACCTCCATCGGCGTTAAAAATGCGCGCTTCAAGCGCCAGACCGTGGCTTACCAGCGCAATAACGGCTGATATAATGGCAAAACGGCGCCATCCGCTGTTTTTTGTCAGCAGGGCGGGGATAATCAGCGCGAGGCTGCTGGAATAGGCTACAAGCGCAAGGATTGCGAAAACAGGCATATAAAGTGTCGGTCAATTAGCCAGAGATGAAAAAAAGCAGTATAACGTTACCTGCCGCCTGCTCCAACTCTAACCGTTGAATCAACCGTTGCATCACACCAAAGGCGGCTTCATGTTATAATCCGCCAAATTCTGTTTTGTGTCGCAAGCTGCGGCCCTAAGTTACCACGTTAGGCAAAAGACAATGTTTGATAATTTAACTGACCGTCTGTCGCGCTCATTGCGCAATATCAGCGGCCGCGGGCGGCTGACTGAAGAGAATGTAAAAGAAACTCTGCGCGAAGTGCGCATGGCATTGCTGGAAGCTGACGTTGCGCTGCCAGTGGTGCGTGACTTTATCAGCCGTGTAAAAGAAAAAGCGGTTGGCCATGAAGTTAACAAGAGCCTGACCCCGGGTCAGGAGTTCGTCAAAATCGTTCGCACCGAACTGGTTGCAGCGATGGGCGAAGAGAATGCGAGCCTGAATCTTGCAGCACAGCCGCCAGCCGTTGTGCTGATGGCGGGTTTGCAAGGTGCGGGTAAAACCACAAGCGTCGCGAAATTAGGTAAGTTCCTGCGCGAGAAGCACAAAAAGAAAGTGCTGGTGGTTTCTGCAGACGTTTATCGCCCTGCGGCGATCAAACAGTTGGAAACGCTGGCTGAACAAGTCGGTGTCGATTTCTTCCCGTCCGATGTCGGCCAAAAGCCTGTTGATATCGTTAATGCGGCGCTGAAAGAAGCGAAGCTGAAATTCTTTGATGTGCTGCTGGTGGATACCGCCGGTCGTTTGCACGTTGATGAAGCGATGATGGACGAAATCAAACAGGTTCATGCTGCGATTAACCCAGTTGAAACCCTGTTTGTTGTCGATGCCATGACCGGCCAGGATGCGGCAAATACAGCTAAAGCCTTTAACGAAGCATTGCCACTGACCGGCGTCGTACTGACGAAAGTCGACGGTGATGCGCGTGGCGGTGCGGCGCTGTCTATCCGTCATATCACCGGCAAGCCGATTAAATTCCTCGGTGTGGGCGAAAAAACAGAAGCGCTGGAGCCTTTCCACCCGGATCGTATTGCCTCTCGTATTCTGGGGATGGGCGATGTTCTGTCGCTTATCGAAGATATTGAGAGCAAAGTTGACCGTGCTCAGGCTGAGAAATTAGCCAGCAAGCTGAAGAAGGGCGATGGGTTTGATCTCAACGATTTCCTTGACCAGCTCAAGCAGATGAAAAACATGGGCGGCATGGCGAGTATGATGAGCAAATTGCCAGGAATGGGGCAATTGCCGGATAACGTTAAGTCGCAAATGGATGACAAAGTCCTGGTACGTATGGAAGCCATTATTAATTCCATGACGCTCAAAGAGCGTGCGCAGCCAGAGATTATCAAAGGTTCACGTAAACGTCGTATCGCGATGGGTGCGGGTATGCAGGTGCAAGATGTCAACCGTCTGCTCAAGCAGTTCGACGACATGCAACGCATGATGAAAAAGATGAAGAAAGGCGGAATGGCGAAAATGATGCGCGGCATGAAAGGTATGATGCCACCAGGTTTCCCAGGTCGTTAAGCTCATTTAGATTGCATTTTGCGCCGAAATGAGTAAAATTTTCGGGCTTTTAATATGACACCGGGCTCCATCCCTCGATGGGGCCCGATGTTTTATTCACTAAAGAGGATGTTATGGTAACTATTCGTTTAGCACGTCACGGCGCTAAAAAGCGTCCGTTCTACCAGGTTGTTGTTACTGACAGCCGTAATGCACGTAACGGTCGCTTCATCGAGCGCGTTGGTTTCTTCAACCCTATCGCTGGTGAAAAAGACGAGGCAACTCGCCTGGATCTGGATCGTATCGAGCATTGGGTTGGCTTAGGCGCAACCGTTTCTGATCGCGTATCTGCGCTGATCAAAGCAGCAAAAAAAGCAGCTTAATCTGTCACGGTGGTCATGATGAGCAATCAACTCGCTGTAAAGGCTCCTGTTAACCCAATCGTGTTGGGCAAGATGGGTTCCTGCTATGGGATTCGTGGTTGGCTCAGAGTGTTTTCCTCCACCGAAGACGCCGATAGCATTTTTGACTATCAGCCCTGGTTTATCCAGAAGGCGGGTCAGTGGCAGCAAGTACAGCTGGAAAGCTGGAAGCACCACAATCAGGATCTGGTCATCAAGCTGAAAGGTATTGACGATCGGGATGCAGCGAATCTTCTGACCAATTGCGAAATTGTCGTCGATTCAACGCAATTGCCTCATCTCGAAGAGGGTGACTACTACTGGAAAGACCTTATGGGTTGCCAGGTTGTCACTACTGAAGGATATCAGCTCGGTAAAGTCATCGACATGATGGAAACCGGCTCAAATGACGTTCTCGTCATTAAGGCAAACCTGAAAGATGCGTTCGGTATCAAGGAGCGGCTGGTTCCGTTCCTCGATGGGCAGGTTATCAAGAAAGTCGATCTCGCTACTCAAACGATTGAAGTAGATTGGGATCCTGGTTTTTAAAACCTCCGGATTAACGGTAAAAGTCGGCGTAATGGGGATTGGCTTGTGTTTATTGGTGTAGTTAGCCTGTTTCCAGAGATGTTCCGCGCAATTACCGACTTCGGGGTAACTGGCCGGGCTGTAAAAAATGGCCTGCTGAGCATCCAGAGCTGGAGTCCACGTGACTTCACTTATGACCGGCACCGTACCGTGGACGATCGTCCTTACGGCGGCGGACCGGGTATGCTCATGATGGTAAATCCTTTGCGGGAAGCCATCCACGCAGCGAAAGCAGCGGCAGGGGAAGGTGCTAAAGTTATCTATCTGTCACCTCAGGGACGCAAGCTTGATCAAGAAGGCGTCAGTGAACTGGCAACAAATGAGAAGTTAATTCTGGTTTGTGGTCGTTACGAAGGGATAGATGAGCGCGTAATCCAAACCGAAATTGATGAAGAATGGTCAATCGGCGATTACGTTCTCAGTGGTGGTGAATTACCAGCAATGGTACTGATTGACTCAGTTTCTCGGTTTATTCCGGGAGTCTTGGGGCATCAGTCATCAGCAATCGAAGATTCGTTTGTCGATGGATTGTTGGACTGCCCGCACTATACCCGTCCTGAAGTGTTAGAAGGCATGGAGGTTCCGCCAGTTTTACTGTCGGGAAACCATGCTCAGATTCGCCGGTGGCGCCTGAAACAGTCGCTGGGCCGTACCTGGCTTAGAAGACCTGAACTTCTGGAAAACCTGGCTCTGACTGAAGAGCAAGCAAGGTTGCTGGCGGAGTTCCAACGGGAACACGCAAATACAGCAACATAAACATGATGGGATGGCGTAAGCCCCCGATTATCAGTTTACCCAGGATAAGAGACAAAATTATGAGCAACATTATTAAGCAAATTGAACAAGAACAGATGAAACAGGATGTACCTTCATTCCGTCCGGGTGATTCCGTGGAAGTGAAAGTATGGGTCGTTGAAGGTTCTAAAAAACGTCTGCAGGCATTTGAGGGCGTGGTTATCGCTATCCGTAACCGCGGTCTGCACTCTGCATTCACTGTTCGTAAAATTTCCAACGGCGAAGGTGTTGAGCGTGTATTCCAGACTCACTCCCCAGTAATCGACAGCATTGCTGTTAAACGTCGTGGTGCCGTTCGTAAAGCTAAACTGTACTACCTGCGTGAGCGTACTGGTAAGTCTGCTCGTATTAAAGAGCGTCTGACTAAGTAAGATTTCGCTAGCGCGACATCCATATCAAGGGCTGCCATCTGGCAGCCCTTTTTTTGTCTAGCGCAAAAATGAGCGCTGAAACTCTTCATTGCTTCCTTTCTCCCATTGGGCTCGGCGCTCAGCAACATCTGGTAAGCTCTCACAACTGCCAGGAAATGACTTTCCGCTTTGCCCCAGGATGAGTAAGAACTTCGGATCGCAAATTCTCTGTTGTCCTTCTGCATATCCCTTCAACCATTCCTGACGGTCCACATTCTCATCATTATGCATATGTGAAATAACCAGATTGCTTCTGATGGGTTGTCCGGACATTGCATCGTCCCAGCCGGCTTGATACCAGTCGGTAGGCTCAGGGGTGGGAGCATGTGTGTAAGGATCAACATAACAGGCCGACAGGAATAAGATCGGAATTAAGGCGATGTAACGCATGGTGGGAATATCCATTTCAAAGAGTATTCTTTGAGCATAGAGGCTATTTCATTGAATGCATGTTTACGCGAAAAAGAAGCGTGTTTAAGTATGTTTGTATAAATATGTTTACACACATTGTTGATTTACGTGCTTTAAGCGGCAATTATTTTAGTGTTGTAACGAATTGTTTACGTAATATGGATTGCAATCTTTACTAAAGCTGGTAATGTAGTCGCATCCTCACTGAGGAAACGACTATCGCAAACGAGCTAACAGGATCGCCATCATGCAAAAAGACGCGCTGAACAACGTTCATATTTCTGACGAACAAATACTTATCACTCCGGATCAACTGAAAGCGGAATTCCCGCTGACTGCCGCCCAAGAAGCGCAGATTGAACAGTCCCGTCAGACGATTTCCAACATTATCGCGGGCCGTGATCCTCGTCTGTTGGTGGTGTGTGGACCTTGCTCGATCCACGACCCAGAAACCGCGATTGAATATGCTCGTCGTTTTAAAACGTTGTCTGAACAAGTTAGCGATAGTCTGTACCTCGTGATGCGCGTCTATTTTGAAAAGCCACGTACTACTGTGGGCTGGAAAGGGCTGATTAACGATCCGCACATGGATGGTTCGTTTGATGTCGAAGGCGGTTTGAAAATTGCTCGTCAATTGCTCGTAGAGTTGGTGAGCATGGGTCTGCCACTGGCAACCGAAGCGCTTGATCCAAATAGCCCACAATACTTAGGCGATCTGTTCAGCTGGTCGGCAATCGGTGCGCGTACTACTGAGTCCCAGACTCACCGTGAAATGGCTTCTGGCCTTTCAATGCCGGTTGGCTTCAAAAATGGTACTGATGGCAGCCTCGGCACAGCAATTAACGCAATGCGCGCTGCATCTATGCCACACCGTTTTGTCGGTATTAACCAGGCAGGCCAGGTTTGCTTACTGCAAACTCAGGGTAACCCTGATGGCCACGTGATTTTACGTGGCGGTAAAGCACCGAATTACAGCCCGGCAGATGTCGCGCAGTGTGAAAAAGAGATGGAACAGGCAGGACTCCGCCCAGCCTTGATGATAGATTGCAGCCATGGCAACTCAAACAAAGACTACCGCCGCCAACCGGGCGTGGCTGAATCAGCTGTCGCTCAAATTAAAGATGGCAACCGTTCGATTATTGGCCTGATGATTGAAAGTAATATCCACGAGGGTAATCAATCTTCAGAGCAACCACGCAGTGAGATGAAGTACGGTGTTTCTGTAACAGATGCTTGTATTGACTGGGAAACCACTGAGACTTTACTGCGCGAGATTCATCAGGATCTGAACGGTACGCTTGCGGCGCGTCAGGCATAAGAGGTTTTACTATGGTGGCTGAATTGACCGCGCTGCGCGATCAAATTGACGAAGTGGATAAGGCGTTGCTGGGGCTACTGGCACGCCGCCTTGAACTGGTAGCGGAAGTTGGCGAAGTCAAAAGCCAGTACGGTTTACCGATTTATGTCCCAGAGCGTGAAGCGGCAATGCTGGCTTCACGCCGCAAAGAAGCGGAAGCGTTAGGTGTTCCACCTGATCTGATTGAAGACGTACTGCGCCGCGTAATGCGAGAGTCTTACTCAAGCGAGAATGACAAAGGCTTTAAAACGCTATTTCCTGCTTTGCGGCCGGTTGTTATCGTCGGTGGTGGTGGGCAAATGGGGCGCTTGTTTGAAAAGATGCTCACACTTTCCGGTTACCAGGTTCGAATCCTTGAAAAAGAAGACTGGGCTAAAGCACCAGAGTTGATGGCTGATGCGGGCATGGTGATTGTCAGCGTCCCGATTCATATCACTGAACAAGTTATCGCTCAGTTACCACGCTTGCCTGATGACTGTATTTTGGTTGATCTGGCATCGGTTAAAAATGGCCCTCTACAGGCTATGCTGGCTGCGCACCAGGGCCCTGTTCTGGGTTTGCACCCAATGTTTGGGCCGGATAGCGGCAGCCTGGCAAAGCAAGTTGTAGTGTATTGTGACGGTCGCCAGCCAGAAGCTTACCAGTGGTTCCTGGAACAGATTCAAGTTTGGGGCGCGCGTTTACATCGCTCCACGGCAGTTGAACACGATCAGAACATGGCGTTTATTCAGGCGCTGCGCCACTTTGCAACCTTTGCATACGGCTTGCATCTGGCAGAAGAGAATGTTCAGCTCGAGCAGTTACTAGCGCTTTCATCACCGATTTATCGCCTGGAACTGGCTATGGTCGGGCGCTTATTCGCTCAGGACCCGCAGCTTTATGCTGACATTATTATGTCTTCCGAAAGCAATCTGGACCTGATCAAACGTTACTACAAACGTTTTGGTGAGGCGATTGGCCTGCTGGAGCATGGTGATAAGCAAGCGTTCATCGACAGCTTCCGTAAGGTTGAACACTGGTTTGGTGATTACGCGCAGCGCTTCCAGAGCGAAAGCCGTACTTTATTACGCCAGGCAAATGATAGCCGACCGTAATCGCAAAATAGTCTTATAATCTAAAGCCATCAGGGAAACCTAATGGCTTTTTTTATTGGCAATTAAGGATAGAAAAATGGCTCAGCCGCAAGTTCTGTTCGATTACATCGGTCACTTACCTGAATGCCCAACCTGGAGTGCTGAGGAAAACTGCCTCTACTGGACGGATATTCTCGAAAACGAAATGCATCGCTACAACATTGAAAGTAAAAAACACGATGTGATTCAGTTTTCCGAAGAAGTTGGATGTTTTGCATTATGTGAAACGGGCGGCTTTATTGTCGCGCTGCGCAGCGGAATTTATCTGACCAACCGCACAGGGCTTATCACTCGTAAAGTGTGTGACAACCCCAATAACCCTGCATTAGCTCGTTTTAATGATGGTGGAACGGATAGAGATGGACGCTTTTATGCCGGAACATTTTGGGGACCGGGAGATTACAACGGGGCATTGTTGTGCCGTGTGGATAACGATCTGACTCCGCATGTTATTCAGCATGATATTCATGGTGCCAATGGTCTGGCGTTTAGTGCCGACAAAAAATGGATGTTCACATCGGACACACCGAACCGTGTGATCTACAGAACTCCGCTAGATAAACAAGGTGAACCAGGCAAGCGTGAAGTGTTTAAACATTTTGAGCTGGGGCAGGGGATTCCTGACGGCGCCGCAATTGACGAAGAGGGTTATTACTGGACCGCGCTATTTGATGGCTACCGTATTGCACGCTTGTCGCCAACGGGAGATGTACTGGAAGAGTATGAGTTGCCAGTACGTTGCCCTACGATGGTCTGTTTTGGTGGCGATGATATGAAAACATTGTTCATCACGACCACGCGAGAAAATATGGATGATACTGAAGTCGCGGAAAGGCCGCTTTCTGGCGCGATTTTTACGCTTGAAGTCGCAGTAGCAGGGCTGCCAAAACTTAAATTTAAACAGATTTAGTAAGCCAGCATAACGCTGGCTTACTGCCAGTATTACATCGGATCGACAGGTACCACGTTCTCACTTGGATAACAGCCAAGTACTTTCATCGAGCGGGTGATTTCGCCCAGTTCGCGAAGGGCTTTATGCATTGCTTCATCGTTCAGATTTGCCTGAACATCCAGATAAAACATCTCTTCCCACGGGTTACCGTTAATCGGGCGAGATTCCAGTTTTGTCATAATCAAATTGTGATTACGCAGAACCAGAAGTGCTTCTACCAGCGCACCGGCTTGCTGGCCTGTTGCCATCAGCAGGGTAGTTTTCGCTGGAACCTGGTCAGTCACTTCAACAGCTTTGCGAGCCAGGACGATGAAACGTGTAATGTTTTGCGTCTGATTTGCCAGGTTACGTTCCAGAACTTGTAAGCCATACAGCGCGCCACCTGCTTCGCTACCTAATGCCGCGACATGAGGTGAGTTCGCCTGAGTCACCTTCTCCATCGCTGCAGAAGTACTCTCACAATATTCAATTTTCCAGTTTGGGTAGCGATTGATGAACTGGCTACATTGCTGGAAAGGCTGTGGATGGCTATACACAGTGTGGATAGTGTCTAAATCAGTAGTACCTTTAACCAACACGCAGTGATCGATAGGCACAGTCATCTCGGCAACGATGGATAAACTGGTGTGCTGCAACAAATCATAGACATCGTTGATTGCGCCAGAACTGGTGTTCTCTAGCGGCACGACTGCGTAATCTGCTTGACCAGTTTCGACTTGATTAAAGATATCGTGAAACTTTGCACAGCCGCTTTCAATAAATTGTTCAAAGTGTCGGGCGGCATACTGGCGAGCAGCAAGGTGAGAGTAAGAACCTTTTGGGCCGAGGAACGCAATTCGTGCTGATTGTGGATTCGTTTTGTTAAGGTGCTGCTGCAATAACGTTTGCTGGGTCAGGACGGAGTCTTCAATAATGAGCTGGAACAGGCGGGTTATGTAATGAGCATCCAGATTATGGGTTTTACCCAGTGCAATCAGGCGCTCCAGTAAATCTCGCTCGCGGTCTATATCGCGCACCGGGCGGTGAGTGGCAAGTTTAGCTTTGCCTACTTCTACAGCTAATAAGCGACGCTCCGCCAGCAATGCCAGCAGTTTTACATCCAGGGCGCTAATTTTATCGCGCAGTGCCAGCAATGGGTTTGTCTCACTCATATCGCTACCTTTTCGAATTCCATAAAAAAAGCCTCCCGTGTTTCGGGAGGCTTGTTTGTTCGTCTTCGCATTCTTTATCACACGACGAATTGCCTCCCATTCAGGGGAAGGTAAAAAAGAATGCGAAGAAAAACGGAAATAGTTTCATGGTTGGTTCCTGATAAGTCAGACAAGTAAGGTACCCGGTCTGTTTTCGCTCTGTCAATAAAAAACGCGCCCGGAGGCGCGTTGTTATGGTTGATAAGGCTAAATTGATTACTCTTCTTCAACTTCCGCGATAGCAACGTCTTTCACTGAACCTGCTGTGCGACGCGCTTCACCCTTGTGTTGCACTTTATTCAACTGCCGCTCCAGTTTGTTGATCAAATCGTTGATAGCCGTATACATATCATCGTGTTTGGCGCTCGCTACGAGCTGGCCATTTGGCGTATTAATGGTGGCATCTGCCACGAAACCTTTCGGCTCTTTGGACAAAACAATGTGTGGGTTAATTAAATGTGTTTGCCACTTGTCCAGTTTAGTTAGACGGTCTGCGACGTGCTGACGAATAGCTGGGGTGATTTCCATTTGCTTGCTGGTAATGTTCATTGTCATAAAGTTACCTCTTGTCATTCCCGTCTTGGTAACTCCAGCATACCTTTCTGAATGTCAAAATGTGTGATGCAAATCACATTATTTTGTCACTTTTTGTCAGTAAACCCTTTTTGTGAGGCAGGACAGGATCTCTGTTTTTAAAGCTTGTGGAAGTGAGAAATAGCGTCCATATTTGATTGGATGACCCGACGCTAAACCGTTTCAGTTTACGTATTTCGGGCAATAAAAATGGCAGCCATATGGCTGCCATTTTGTTTTGATAAATTGGTGAATCAGGTGTTGCTGCTATTTGCCGCAATAATTTTTGCAACTTTGTCAGCCTGGGCTGGCATTTGCATTTCACGGTAAGCATTTTCCATCAATTTCAGACCATCACGAGTGGCCTGAGTATCAGGGAAATCACGCAACATTCCTTCGACACGGTTAACTACTGCAACCCACGCGCCGCGTTTAGTGTAGTATTGCGCCACTGAAAGCTCATATTTCGCTAAACGATCTTTCAGGAACACCAGACGCTTGGTGGCATCGGTGACATACTGGCTGTTCGGATAACCGCGAACCAGCTTAGAGAAATCTCTGAACGCATCGCGCGCATGCGCCGGATCCCGGTCTGAACGATCTACGCCAAAGAAACCTTGTAATGCGCTATCATCTAACGCCATATCCGTCAGACCGCGCATGTAAAGTACGTAGTCAATGTTTGGATGGGTAGGATTAAGGCGCATAAAGCGGTCAATCGCTGCCTGAGCCAATGGCAAATCAGCGTTCTTATAGTAAGCATAGATAAGATCTAACTGCACTTGCTGCGAGTAAGGCCCGAACGGATAACGGTTATCCAGCGCTTCCAGTTGCGTTATCGCCGCTTTAAAGTTACCGTCCTGCAACTTTTGCTGCGCAGTCGCATAGATCTCAGAAGGTGGATTATCAGGAACCTCATCCTTGGAACTGGAGCAACCAGCCAAAGCCAGGCTCAACGTGGCTACTGCCACCAGATATTTCATACGCGTCATGACGTTTTGACTTTCCTCAGAATGTTATCCGGGAGGCTCGCAGTACCAGCTCCCGATAAAGACCAGCTACAATAGCACACTATATTAAACGGCATTGCCGTAAAACCCAACGTTAACGAAGAAGCTGTCTATGGCACAACTAGTACAACTCACCGCAACTGTGTCCGAATCTCAACTCGGTCAACGCTTAGATCAAGCTTTGGCCGAATTGTTCCCGGATTATTCACGTTCGCGTATAAAAGAATGGATTCTTGATCAGCGCGTGCTGGTCAATGGCAATATCAGCGACAAACCGAAAGAGAAAGTGTTGGGTGGCGAAAGCGTCACTATCAACGCTGAAATCGAAGAGGATGCGCGCTGGGAACCACAAGATATCCCGCTCAATATCGTCTATGAAGATGACGATATTCTGGTGATTAACAAACCGCGGGATTTCGTTGTGCATCCTGGTGCGGGTAACCCTGATGGGACCGTCCTGAATGCACTATTGCATTACTACCCACCGATTGCTGATGTACCGCGTGCAGGTATCGTGCATCGTCTGGATAAAGACACGACGGGTTTGATGGTCGTTGCGAAAACTGTTCCTGCGCAAACTCACCTGGTTGAGGCTTTGCAATTACGTGAAATCACGCGTGAATATGAAGCAGTTGCGATTGGTCATATGACTGCAGGTGGCACGGTAGACGAGCCAATCAGCCGCCACTCTACCAAGCGCACCCATATGGCTGTGCATCCTATGGGTAAGCCAGCTGTTACGCATTACCGAATCATGGAACATTTCCGCGTACACACACGTCTGCGTCTGCGTCTGGAAACAGGTCGTACTCACCAGATTCGTGTGCACATGGCGCATATTACTCATCCATTAGTTGGCGATCAGCTTTACGGTGGCCGTCCACGCCCACCAAAAGGTGCGTCGGAAGAGTTTGTTAGCGTGCTGCGTAAGTTTGACCGCCAGGCTCTTCATGCAACCATGTTACGTCTTCACCATCCGATTAGCGGTATGTTGATGGAGTGGCATGCGCCGATTCCTCAGGATATGGTTGAGCTGATTGAAGCATTACGTGCTGATACAGAAATCCATAAGGATCAATTGGACTGGCTATGAGCAAATTGATCGTCCCGCAGTGGCCGCTCCCTGAAGGAGTGGCTGCTTGCAGTTCGACACGTATTGGCGGTGTGAGTCAACCGCCTTACGATTCGCTTAATCTGGGAGCCCATTGCGGTGATAACCTGGATGATGTCGAAGAAAACCGCCGTCTTTTTTACGCTGCTGCGTTGTTGCCCTCAAAACCTGTTTGGTTAGAGCAGGTACACGGCAAAGAAGTGTTGAAACTCACGGGCGGGCCATATTTGTCTAAGCGCGCTGATGCTTCTTACAGTTCAACACCGGGCACCGTTTGTGCAGTAATGACTGCAGATTGTTTGCCAGTGCTATTCTGTAATAAGGCAGGAACTGAGGTTGCTGCTGCTCATGCGGGATGGCGTGGTTTGTGCGAAGGTGTGCTTGAAGAAACCATCGCCTGTTTTAAAGATGCGCCAGAAAATATCATCGCATGGCTTGGCCCAGCTATCGGCCCTGAAGCATTTGAAGTCGGCCCTGAAGTGCGTGAAGCGTTTATGGCTAAAGATCTTCAGGCTGATAGCGCATTTCGCCCATCAGGGGAAAAATACATCGCTGATATCTACACGTTGGCACGCCAACGCTTGTCTGCCGCGGGCATTAACCATATTTATGGTGGTGACCGTTGCACTTACAGCGAAGCGGGTGATTTTTTCTCATATCGACGCGACAGAACCACAGGCCGTATGGCAAGTTTCATTTGGCTGATATAACCTATCGAATCAAGACGATCCAGTGCGGGTAACTAACGCTCCAAATATTTCAGGTCATTAACCTTGAATAATTGAGGGATGACCTCATTTAATCTCCAGTAGCAAATTTGACCTGTATATGGGAGGAGTTATGCGTCTGGATCGTCTTACTAATAAATTCCAGCTTGCTCTCGCTGATGCCCAATCCTTAGCTCTCGGGCAAGACAACCAATTTATCGAACCCCTTCACTTGATGAGCGCACTGCTCAATCAGGAAGGTGGATCTGTGCGTCCGTTACTGACCTCTGCTGGCGTTAATGCTGGCAAGTTACGTACGGATATAGAGCAAGCTTTAAGCCGTTTACCACAAGTTGAAGGAACGGGCGGTGATGTCCAGCCTTCGCAGGATTTAGTCCGTGCATTAAACCTGTGTGACAAACTGGCGCAAAAACGAAATGACAACTTCATTTCATCTGAGTTATTTGTTCTGGCAGCACTTGAATCGCGCGGAACATTAACTGATTTATTGAAATCAGCAGGTGCTACCACGGCAAATGTGACAGCAGCAATTGAACAAATGCGTGGAGGCGAAAACGTGAATGATCAGGGTGCCGAAGACCAACGTCAGGCATTGAAAAAATATACCGTCGATCTGACTGAGCGTGCTGAACAGGGCAAGCTTGATCCAGTAATTGGCCGTGATGAAGAAATTCGCCGCACTATTCAAGTATTGCAACGGCGTACCAAAAACAACCCGGTACTCATCGGTGAACCAGGCGTTGGTAAAACAGCCATAGTTGAAGGCCTGGCGCAGCGCATTATTAACGGTGAAGTACCTGAAGGGTTGAAAGGGCGTCGCGTACTGGCGCTGGATATGGGTTCGCTGGTGGCGGGCGCGAAATATCGTGGTGAATTTGAAGAACGTCTTAAAGGTGTGCTGAACGACCTTTCTAAACAGGAAGGTAACGTCATTCTATTTATTGACGAGTTGCACACGATGGTTGGCGCAGGTAAAGCCGATGGTGCAATGGATGCCGGTAACATGCTTAAGCCTGCACTGGCTCGCGGTGAGTTGCACTGCGTCGGCGCGACAACACTTGATGAATATCGTCAGTATATAGAAAAGGATGCCGCGCTTGAGCGTCGTTTCCAGAAAGTGTTCGTTGCTGAACCTTCTGTTGAAGACACCATCGCAATTTTGCGCGGGCTGAAAGAGCGCTACGAGCTGCACCACCATGTGCAGATTACTGACCCGGCCATTGTTGCGGCGGCGACTTTATCGCATCGATATATTGCCGATCGTCAGTTGCCGGATAAAGCCATCGACCTTATCGATGAAGCGGCTTCCAGTATTCGTATGCAGATTGACTCGAAGCCAGAAGAGTTAGACCGTCTTGATCGCCGTATCATCCAGCTAAAACTGGAACAGCAAGCATTGAAGAAAGAGTCTGACGAAGCGAGCCAAAAACGTTTGAGTATGCTTGAGGAAGAATTAGGGCAGAAAGAGCGTGAATATTCAGTGCTGGAAGAAGAGTGGAAAGCTGAGAAAGCTTCACTTTCTGGTGAGCAGACGATTAAAGCGGAACTGGAGCAGGCAAAAATTGCCATTGAGCAGGCTCGTCGCGTAGGCGATCTGGCACGTATGTCTGAATTGCAGTACGGGAAGATTCCAGAGCTTGAGAAACAGCTCGCGGCGGCAACTCAGAGTGAAGGCAAAACCATGCGGCTGCTGCGTAACAAAGTGACTGACGCAGAAATTGCGGAAGTGCTGGCACGCTGGACTGGGATCCCTGTGGCTCGAATGCTGGAAGGTGAACGAGACAAACTGCTGAGAATGGAGCAACAACTTCATACTCGTGTTATCGGGCAGAATGAAGCTGTTGAAGCCGTATCAAACGCAATTCGTCGTAGCCGTGCTGGTTTGTCTGACCCAAATCGTCCGATTGGTTCGTTCCTGTTCCTTGGGCCAACCGGTGTGGGTAAAACTGAGCTGTGCAAAACGCTGGCAAACTTTATGTTTGATAGCGATGACGCAATGGTGCGTATCGATATGTCCGAGTTTATGGAAAAACACTCGGTCTCTCGTTTGGTCGGTGCGCCTCCAGGGTATGTTGGTTACGAAGAGGGCGGTTATCTGACGGAAGCGGTTCGTCGTCGTCCTTACTCTGTCATTCTGTTGGATGAAGTTGAGAAGGCACACCCGGATGTGTTCAACATCTTATTGCAGGTGTTGGATGATGGGCGCTTGACTGACGGGCAGGGTAGAACGGTCGACTTCCGTAATACGGTAGTGATTATGACGTCTAACCTGGGTTCTGACTTAATTCAGGAGCGCTTCGGCGAGTTGGACTACGGTCATATGAAGGATCTGATTCTTGGTGTTGTTAGTCAGAACTTCCGCCCGGAGTTCGTCAACCGTATAGATGAAGTCGTGGTATTCCACCCATTAGGTGAACAACACATTGCTTCTATTGCGCAGATTCAGTTGCAGCGTTTGTATAAACGCCTTGAAGAGCGTGGCTATGAAGTCACTATCTCTGAGGATGCGTTGAAGCTGCTTAGCGAGAATGGTTACGACCCAGTATATGGTGCAAGACCGTTGAAACGCGCTATCCAGCAGCAAATAGAGAACCCGCTGGCTCAGCAAATCCTCTCTGGGGAGCTGATTCCTGGTAAAACAGTGCATCTGACAGTAAAAGATAATCATATTGTGGCAGTGCAGTAAGTCACAGAAAAGACAAAAACGGGCCCTGAGGGGCTCGTTTTTGTTTAAAAACCAGGCGATAGTGAGCCCTTGATATGTATTTTGAATGAAAAACAATCGATCGATAAGTTTTTTGAATTTTATACTTGTCAGCTTCCAGAAAATCCCTATACTGCGCCTCCACTGACACGGCACAACGGCTTACAAACCGGCTTGTCAGCCAGACGAAAAGCGAAAATAAACGCTTGACTCTGAAAGAGGAAAGCGTAATATACGCCACCTCGAGTTAGCAAGCGAAAGCGCCTAACTCACTGCTCTTTAACAATTTATCAGACAATCTGTGTGGGCACTCGCAGGATTGATATCTCAAGTACCTTCGGGTACAAAAAAATATCAAGTCTTGAAGAGTGACCAAGCAGTAATTCATTTAGTTGAATTATTACGAAAGTTAATTTTTGAGCACCGCTTCACGAGTTGAAGCAAATCAAGCTTTTAATTGAAGAGTTTGATCATGGCTCAGATTGAACGCTGGCGGCAGGCCTAACACATGCAAGTCGAGCGGTAGCACAGGGAGCTTGCTCCTGGGTGACGAGCGGCGGACGGGTGAGTAATGTCTGGGAAACTGCCTGATGGAGGGGGATAACTACTGGAAACGGTAGCTAATACCGCATAACGTCTTCGGACCAAAGAGGGGGACCTTCGGGCCTCTTGCCATCAGATGTGCCCAGATGGGATTAGCTAGTAGGTGAGGTAATGGCTCACCTAGGCGACGATCCCTAGCTGGTCTGAGAGGATGACCAGCCACACTGGAACTGAGACACGGTCCAGACTCCTACGGGAGGCAGCAGTGGGGAATATTGCACAATGGGCGCAAGCCTGATGCAGCCATGCCGCGTGTATGAAGAAGGCCTTCGGGTTGTAAAGTACTTTCAGCGAGGAGGAAGGCATTGTGGTTAATAACCGCAGTGATTGACGTTACTCGCAGAAGAAGCACCGGCTAACTCCGTGCCAGCAGCCGCGGTAATACGGAGGGTGCAAGCGTTAATCGGAATTACTGGGCGTAAAGCGCACGCAGGCGGTTTGTCAAGTCGGATGTGAAATCCCCGGGCTCAACCTGGGAACTGCATTCGAAACTGGCAAGCTAGAGTCTTGTAGAGGGGGTAGAATTCCAGGTGTAGCGGTGAAATGCGTAGAGATCTGGAGGAATACCGGTGGCGAAGGCGGCCCCCTGGACAAAGACTGACGCTCAGGTGCGAAAGCGTGGGGAGCAAACAGGATTAGATACCCTGGTAGTCCACGCCGTAAACGATGTCGACTTGGAGGTTGTTCCCTTGAGGAGTGGCTTCCGGAGCTAACGCGTTAAGTCGACCGCCTGGGGAGTACGGCCGCAAGGTTAAAACTCAAATGAATTGACGGGGGCCCGCACAAGCGGTGGAGCATGTGGTTTAATTCGATGCAACGCGAAGAACCTTACCTACTCTTGACATCCACAGAATTCGGCAGAGATGCCTTAGTGCCTTCGGGAACTGTGAGACAGGTGCTGCATGGCTGTCGTCAGCTCGTGTTGTGAAATGTTGGGTTAAGTCCCGCAACGAGCGCAACCCTTATCCTTTGTTGCCAGCGGTTCGGCCGGGAACTCAAAGGAGACTGCCAGTGATAAACTGGAGGAAGGTGGGGATGACGTCAAGTCATCATGGCCCTTACGAGTAGGGCTACACACGTGCTACAATGGCGCATACAAAGAGAAGCGACCTCGCGAGAGCAAGCGGACCTCATAAAGTGCGTCGTAGTCCGGATCGGAGTCTGCAACTCGACTCCGTGAAGTCGGAATCGCTAGTAATCGTAGATCAGAATGCTACGGTGAATACGTTCCCGGGCCTTGTACACACCGCCCGTCACACCATGGGAGTGGGTTGCAAAAGAAGTAGGTAGCTTAACCTTCGGGAGGGCGCTTACCACTTTGTGATTCATGACTGGGGTGAAGTCGTAACAAGGTAACCGTAGGGGAACCTGCGGTTGGATCACCTCCTTACCTAATAGATACAAACCGGCGTAGTGCTCACACAGATTGTCTGATAGAAGTAAATGAGCAAGCGATATCCTGTTATCAGGATTATTCGTGTCCCCATCGTCTAGAGGCCTAGGACACTGCCCTTTCACGGCTGTAACAGGGGTTCGAATCCCCTTGGGGACGCCATCTCCGATAATGTGTGAAAGACATTATCACCGAATATCTCAAAACTGACTTTCGAGTCACGTTTGAGATATTGCTCTTTAAAAATCCGGAACAAGCTGAAAATTGAAACGACACACTGTTTCCTTTCTCCGTAATAAGAAAGGAATAGAAGTGTGTTCGAGTCTCTCAAATTTTCACATCATCGATTGTGTCTTACGAGACATCTTCGGGTTGTGAGGTTAAGCGACTAAGCGTACACGGTGGATGCCCTGGCAGTCAGAGGCGATGAAGGACGTGCTAATCTGCGATAAGCGTCGGTAAGGTGATATGAACCGTTATAACCGACGATTTCCGAATGGGGAAACCCAGTGCAATTCGTTGCACTATCGTTAAGTGAATACATAGCTTAACGAAGCGAACCGAGGGAACTGAAACATCTAAGTACCTCGAGGAAAAGAAATCAACCGAGATTCCCCCAGTAGCGGCGAGCGAACGGGGAACAGCCCAGAGTCTGAATCAGTTTGTGCATTAGTGGAAGCGTCTGGAAAGTCGCAGGGTACAGGGTGATACTCCCGTACACAAAAATGCACTTGCTGTGAACTCGAAGAGTAGGGCGGGACACGTGGTATCCTGTCTGAATATGGGGGGACCATCCTCCAAGGCTAAATACTCCTGACTGACCGATAGCGAACAAGTACCGTGAGGGAAAGGCGAAAAGAACCCCGGCGAGGGGAGTGAAACAGAACCTGAAACCGTGTACGTACAAGCAGTGGGAGCCTCTTTTATGGGGTGACTGCGTACCTTTTGTATAATGGGTCAGCGACTTATATTCTGTAGCAAGGTTAACCGTATAGGGGAGCCGCAGGGAAACCGAGTCTTAACTGGGCGTTAAGTTGCAGGGTATAGACCCGAAACCCGGTGATCTAGCCATGGGCAGGTTGAAGGTTGGGTAACACTAACTGGAGGACCGAACCGACTAATGTTGAAAAATTAGCGGATGACTTGTGGCTGGGGGTGAAAGGCCAATCAAACCGGGAGATAGCTGGTTCTCCCCGAAAGCTATTTAGGTAGCGCCTCGTGAACTCATCTTCGGGGGTAGAGCACTGTTTCGGCTAGGGGGCCATCCCGGCTTACCAACCCGATGCAAACTACGAATACCGAAGAATGTTATCACGGGAGACACACGGCGGGTGCTAACGTCCGTCGTGAAGAGGGAAACAACCCAGACCGCCAGCTAAGGTCCCAAAGTCATGGTTAAGTGGGAAACGATGTGGGAAGGCACAGACAGCCAGGATGTTGGCTTAGAAGCAGCCATCATTTAAAGAAAGCGTAATAGCTCACTGGTCGAGTCGGCCTGCGCGGAAGATGTAACGGGGCTAAACCATGCACCGAAGCTGCGGCAGCGACGCTTATGCGTTGTTGGGTAGGGGAGCGTTCTGTAAGCCGTCGAAGCTTACCTGTGAGGGTAGGTGGAGGTATCAGAAGTGCGAATGCTGACATAAGTAACGATAAAGCGGGTGAAAAACCCGCTCGCCGGAAGACCAAGGGTTCCTGTCCAACGTTAATCGGGGCAGGGTGAGTCGACCCCTAAGGCGAGGCCGAAAGGCGTAGTCGATGGGAAACAGGTTAATATTCCTGTACTCGGTGTGACTGCGAAGGGGGGACGGAGAGGGCTATGTTAGCCGGGCGACGGTTGTCCCGGTTTAAGCATGTAGGCGGAGAGTTTAGGTAAATCCGGACTCTTATCTAACGCTGAGGTGTGATGACGAGGTACTACGGTACTGAAGTAACAAATGCCGCACTTCCAGGAAAAGCCTCTAAGCATCAGGTCACATCAAATCGTACCCCAAACCGACACAGGTGGTCAGGTAGAGAATACCAAGGCGCTTGAGAGAACTCGGGTGAAGGAACTAGGCAAAATGGTGCCGTAACTTCGGGAGAAGGCACGCTGTCGGTAGGTGAAGTCCCTCGCGGATGGAGCTGAAGGCAGTCGAAGATACCAGCTGGCTGCAACTGTTTATTAAAAACACAGCACTGTGCAAACACGAAAGTGGACGTATACGGTGTGACGCCTGCCCGGTGCCGGAAGGTTAATTGATGGGGTTAAGCGCAAGCTGAAGCTCTTGATCGAAGCCCCGGTAAACGGCGGCCGTAACTATAACGGTCCTAAGGTAGCGAAATTCCTTGTCGGGTAAGTTCCGACCTGCACGAATGGCGTAATGATGGCCAGGCTGTCTCCACCCGAGACTCAGTGAAATTGAAATCGCTGTGAAGATGCAGTGTACCCGCGGCAAGACGGAAAGACCCCGTGAACCTTTACTATAGCTTGACACTGAACACTGGTCCTTGATGTGTAGGATAGGTGGGAGGCTTTGAAGCGAGGACGCCAGTTCTTGTGGAGCCAACCTTGAAATACCACCCTTTAATGGCTGGTGTTCTAACGTAGACCCCTAATCGGGGTTGCGGACAGTGTCTGGTGGGTAGTTTGACTGGGGCGGTCTCCTCCTAAAGCGTAACGGAGGAGCACGAAGGTTAGCTAATCACGGTCGGACATCGTGAGGTTAGTGCAAAGGCATAAGCTAGCTTGACTGCGAGAGTGACGGCTCGAGCAGGTGCGAAAGCAGGTCTTAGTGATCCGGTGGTTCTGAATGGAAGGGCCATCGCTCAACGGATAAAAGGTACTCCGGGGATAACAGGCTGATACCGCCCAAGAGTTCATATCGACGGCGGTGTTTGGCACCTCGATGTCGGCTCATCACATCCTGGGGCTGAAGTAGGTCCCAAGGGTATGGCTGTTCGCCATTTAAAGTGGTACGCGAGCTGGGTTTAGAGCGTCGTGAGACAGTTCGGTCCCTATCTGCCGTGGGCGCTGGAGAATTGAGGGGGGCTGCTCCTAGTACGAGAGGACCGGAGTGGACGCATCACTGGTGTTCGGGTTGTCATGCCAATGGCATTGCCCGGTAGCTAAATGCGGAAAAGATAAGCGCTGAAAGCATCTAAGCGCGAAACTTGCCCCGAGATGAATTCTCCCTGGGAACTTGATTCCCCTGAAGGAACGTTGAAGACTACGACGTTGATAGGCTGGGTGTGTAAGCGTAGCGATACGTTGAGCTAACCAGTACTAATGATCCGTGAGGCTTAACCTTACAACACCGAAGGTGTTTTGGTTGAGAGACTAAGCATTTGATTTTCAGCTTGAACCGAGATTTTAAGTCGATGGTTATGTGAAAGCATGACGGTTGATGAAACAGAATATGCCTGGCGGCACTAGCGCGGTGGTCCCACCTGACCCCATGCCGAACTCAGAAGTGAAACGCCGTAGCGCCGATGGTAGTGTGGGGTCTCCCCATGCGAGAGTAGGGAACTGCCAGGCTCCAAATAAACAAACAAGCCTCATGCGAAAGCATGGGGCTTTTTTGTTTTATGCGATTTATGAAAATTCACCGACATGCAGATAAAAAGATTAGCTTGCTCACAATTCTTGACGTAACTACCTCAAAACAGACAACTCTGAATAGCATCTAAATAATCACCTGCTTTACTGAATCTTTGGGCTTTACGCTTATTCAGGAAGACAGGGGATTAAAAAATGACTGAAACAGCAACAACACATCAGGACAGCGGAACGCTTACAGGTTCAGATACACGTCGTCGTATTTGGGCAATTGTGGGAGCCTCATCGGGGAATCTGGTTGAATGGTTTGATTTCTATGTCTACTCATTCTGTTCACTCTACTTTGCACATATCTTCTTCCCTTCGGGCAATAGCACAACACAACTTCTACAAACTGCCGGGGTATTTGCCGCAGGTTTTTTAATGCGCCCGATTGGTGGTTGGCTGTTTGGTTATATTGCCGACAAGCACGGGCGTAAAAACTCGATGCTCATCTCTGTTTGCATGATGTGTTTTGGATCTCTGGTAATCGCCTGTTTGCCCGGTTATTCCTCGATTGGCACTTGGGCACCGGCACTT
The DNA here is from genome assembly GCF_979253565.1 of Buttiauxella sp. AC038. NCBI lineage: Bacteria > Pseudomonadati > Pseudomonadota > Gammaproteobacteria > Enterobacterales > Enterobacteriaceae > Buttiauxella > Buttiauxella sp. AC038. The sequence continues at coordinate 1,184,142 of NZ_CEEDCQ010000001.1, forward strand.
TTGTTGCTTGCTCGTTTATTTCAGGGGCTATCTGTTGGAGGGGAATACGGTACGAGTGCAACTTATATGAGTGAAGTTGCAGTAGAAGGGCGGAAAGGTTTTTATGCGTCTTTTCAATACGTAACACTCATTGGTGGGCAACTTTTAGCGCTACTCGTTGTGGTTGTACTTCAACAAGTTCTCAGTGATGGAGAGTTGCGTGAATGGGGATGGAGGATACCTTTCGCACTGGGCGCAGTACTTGCCGTTGTCGCCCTCTATTTACGCCGTTCATTAGATGAAACTTCAGATAAAGCGACCCGGGAACACAAAGATGCAGGGACTCTGGGTGGGCTTTGGAAAAACCGTAGAGCCTTTATTATGGTACTCGGGTTCACAGCCGGTGGGTCACTTAGCTTCTATACCTTCACAACTTACATGCAAAAGTACCTGGTCAATACTGCAGGGATGCATGCCAACACAGCCAGCGCATTAATGACCTTCGCATTGTTTATCTTTATGTTGGTGCAACCCTTCTTTGGTGCGTTGTCCGACAAAATAGGTCGTCGAAATTCGATGTTGTGCTTTGGTGGCCTGGCAACGGTGATGACTGTGCCAATTCTGACTGCTTTACAAAGCGTTAGCTCACCTTATGCCGCATTCGGTCTGGTCATTCTCGCGATGCTGATCGTCAGTTTTTACACTTCAATAAGTGGTATTTTGAAAGCCGAGATGTTCCCACCTGAGGTACGTGCATTAGGTGTTGGCCTTTCGTATGCGGTTGCAAATGCCTTGTTTGGCGGGTCGGCTGAATATGTTGCGCTCTCACTTAAATCCATCGGAATGGAGACTGCATTTTTCTGGTATGTCTCAGGAATGGGGGCGCTGGCGTTTCTGGTATCGCTATTGCTACACCGCAAAGGGAAGGGCATTAAACTTTAATATTTAGCAAATTGCCATATTGCATAGCCGGTGGCTGCACCGGCTACATCCCATGTGAAATCTTTCCAGCTCCATCCACTTCCAGCCGGGCGGCTATCCCATAATTCTTTCGTGGCCCCAAGACTTACCGAAAATAAGAAACCAAAATTCGCACTACGGGAGTCACTCCAGCCCTGATGCTGGCCATATTCGTTCCCTGCTGCGGATAAAATAGCCGATGCGATAAAGTGCTGTGCTTTATCCTGACCATGCCATTGGTCTTGTGCCATATGGCTGCAACCGCTAAGAAGGAATATTGAGGGGAGTAAAAAACGCAGCATTCATGATCCTCTGGCTACAAAAAAACCCTGCAAGCAGGGCTTTTCAGTATAGCGATGAATTACAGAATACGACTTATCAAACGGTCTATACGGATACGGCGTAAGCGGCGAATAAGCTTGCGCACTTTAACCGGATATTCCGCGATGCTCTGCAAATCACGATAATGTTGAACGACCGTGGTGTGAGTCCGAATCAAATCTAATTCATGGTCACGCTGCGCCGTAAGTTCTTGTTTTGGATCGTGAATCAGAATTGCATTCTCCAGATCCAGTCTCCACGCTCGCGGGTTGAGGTTATTACCGGTCAGCAGCATCCACTCATCATCGACCCACATGCCTTTCAGATGGTAACTGTTATCGTCATCTTTCCACAGGCGAACAATTAATTGCCCGCTGTTAACGTAGTATTGTAAGCGGCTCAGGAAGCGACGAAGGTTTATTTCATAGAGATAAGGTAAGGCACCGATAATTTTAAACGGTTGATCTTCCGGAATATAAAAATCATTCGCGGTTTTATCACCGACAATAATCTCGACCTGTTTCCCTTCGCGTAAGAGCGTAATAATGTTACGCACCAGCACCGCAGGAAGGTTGAAATAAGGCGTACAAATAACAAGTTTCTGCTCGGTACACGGCATCAAATGATAGATGGTTTTATTGAGCAGGCTAGCTTTACCCAGCCCGACTAATGGCGTAACGGCAAGCTGTTCGTTATCGGCATTACCCTGGAAATGAAAACTGGCATCTCGCAGTTCCTGGCGGAACAAACGAATATCATTTTTGATCTCTGGGCTTTTTGGCCTGTGTAGTTTATCCAGGCGATGTACCGCACGACCATGTACCAGATTTTCTTGCATCCAGTTATACATGATGTCGGAAAGCTGAGGGTTACAGATGACCTGATAGCGGTCATAACGATATTTATCATGCTGATGCAGATAGACGTCATTCACACTGGCACCGCTGTAAATCACGCAATCATCAACAATAAAACCTTTGAAATGCAGAACGCCTAATGCTTCGCGCGTGTTCACTGGCACGCCGTACACTGGAATATCTACGCCGGTATACTCCTCGGTCATACGATGATACCAGTCAGCATTGGTATTGGTCGCGGCGGCTCCGATGCGTCCTCGCTGCGCGCGATGCCAGTCCACCAGAACGGTTACTTCAATTTCCGGGCGTTGCTGTTTTGCCTGGTAGAGCGCGGTTAACACGGCTTTACCAGCATCATCTTGTTCAAGATACAATGCGACAATACAGATGCGGCGAGTTGCGCTCGCAATTTTTTGCAGCAGAACTTCACGGAAATCCGCTGGGGAGAAAAGGGTCTTTACATCATCAACTGACTGAGAAAGCTTCGGCAATTGGGCAAGGTGTTGTTGATGTTTATTACGTTTAAATTTAGACAACATCACAGTGCGTATCTTCTCTATTCATTGGATGGCCTTCTGCAAAATCCAGACGTCAGAACCTGCTGATAATACCACTACTGACCCGCAAAGTGAGTAAGTTTTCCAGTACCTTACTCACGAATCTATGCTTTTTATCAATGGAAGAGCCAGACTTACGATGCCATCTTCCAGTTGTATATCGACATCAAATCCGAGTTTTCTGGCCAAAGTGACCATGCCACGATTGTTCGGCATCGTAATGCCATTTAATCTTTGCAGCCCATGATCACTGGTATAGGCAATCAGTTTTTCCAGTAATCGCCGCCCCAATCCCAAACCCTTCAGGTCAGAACGAACCAGCACAGCAAATTCCGCATCGATATTGTCGGGATCAGAGATCGCGCGCGTGACGCCGATTATCTCACTCTCGCCATTTTTTTGGCGCACTGCGACGAATGCCATTTCTCGATCGTAGTCGATCTGGGTCATATTGGCTAAATCTTCATGGGTAAATTCGTTGATCTCACTGAAGTAGCGATAGTAGAGATCTTCTTTGGTAACCAGAGAAATAAACTGTTGAAGCAAGGGCTCATCTTCCGGAAGGATCGGGCGGAACAGGCATTGCTCGCCGTTCTTGAGAGTCACATTTTCTTCAAGTTGGTACGGATAGGGGCGGATCGCTAATCGTGTTTCTGCATCTCCGTCAAATTTACCGAGCTGCAAAGTCACATCTAGAAGAGTGAATTCATTACCGGAGGCTAAAAGCGGATGAATATCCAGACGCTGGATTTCCGGGCAATCCACAATCAGGTTTGAGACCTGCACCAGTACCTGGCTGATACCGGGCACATCTAACGGGCGTAATGCGCTGCGCCCACGTATTTTGCCGCTTTTGATCGCCTGAATAACCAAATAACGGGCAAGATTCATATTGAGTGGCGGTAAGGCCACCACGGCCTGCTGATCGGGGCGCCACTCGACGCCGCCTTCGCCCAGCATAATCAGAGGGCCAAAGACGGGATCATGCTCAACCACTATCCGCAGCTCCTGTGCTCCTGCCCGGTTAGCCATACTTTGGACCAACAACCCGTGGATACGTGCCTGTGGCCAGGTCATTTTCACTCGATCAATGATGGCATCAGCGGCTTGTTGAACCTCAGTGGCGGTTCTCAGGTACAACATGACACCCTGAACTTCAGATTTATGGGGAATATCAGGGGAGCGTAATTTCAGGGCGACCGGATAACCAATTTGTTCTGCAATATGCACAGCTTCCGCGCTATCACCGGCAATCCAGGTTGGCAGCGTGTTTAGCCCGTACGCTTGTAAAATAGGTCGCACTTCATGGGTATCGAGAGAGGTGGCTCCTTCGGTCAGTGCTTGTTGCAGGAGAGCATGAGCTTCACTGGCATTGGCTTTCAGATTGACAGGTAACGCTGGCGTTTCACGCAGCTGTTTCTGATTTCGACGATATTCCACCATATGCATAAATGCGGTTATCGCACCTTCAGGTGTGCGGTAAGTCGGGATACCCGCGTCACTGAACAATCGCCTGGCTTCCTGAGAGGAAAACTCGCCACACCAGTTGGTTATTAACGTGATGTATTTGCCGCGTGGATGTTTGTGGATTAAGTCGATTAACTCGGTGGCGCTTACCGTCCCAGGGGCTGCAGCACTCGGGGCATGGATGATCATCAGGGCATCATAATCCTGGCTATCAAGTAGCGTTTCAACCGCGTGCAGGTAGCGTTCCGGAGTGGCATCGTCGCGTAAATCTAACGGATTACCACTTTCAACACTGACAGGCAAAGCGCTCCTGAGCTTATCGAGTATTTCATCATTCAGTGTCGCCAGTTTGCCGTTGCGCAGCCATAGCTCATCCAATGCCAGGGCGGCGGGAGCTGCACCATTGCTGATAATCATTAAGCGTTCACCGCGTAATGGCCTCATATGGCTTAGCGTCTCTACCGCTGAGAACAGCTCATGAGTGTCCTGAACGCGCAATAGACCAGCACGTTGAATGGCGGCATCCCATGCGGCATCGAGTCCGATATGGGTTTTCAGTAGTTCTTGTGCTTTGGCACTGCGGCCGCTTTTAATCACCAGAATCGGTTTGTTACGCGAAGCACTTCGCGCCGCTGAAACAAAGCGACGAGCGTCGCTCAAATGTTCCAGGTAAAGCAAAATGGCGCTGGTTTTGGTGTCGCGAGCCAGGTAATCCAGTAGCTCATCAACATCAATATCGAGACTGTCACCGAGCGCGATAAACCATGAGAAGCCCATTTCACGTTGCTGAGCCCAGTCCAGAATAGTGTTCGAAACCGCCGCTGATTGCGAAATAAAGGCCAGTTTACCTTTTTGAATTGGGACGGGTGAGAAACTCGCATTCAGACCTTGCCATGGCGCAAGCAAGCCGAGGCTGTTTGGCCCCAGCAGACGCATTTGCCATTGGGTGGCGCAGGCTAATAATTCAGGGAGTTGCTCAGGTGGGGCAGAGAGAATAATGCAGGCTTTGCAGCCTTTTTCACCCAGAGCTTGTAGCAGTTCGAGATTACGTTTTGAGTTTGTGCAAATGACGGCAAGATCGGGCGGGAAAGGGAGGCTTGCGATATCAGGCCAGGCAAGAACGCCGCAAACCGCTTTATGGCTGGGCGTTACAGGCATGACCGGGCCATTAAAACCTCCAGCCAGAAGATTGCGCATCATTAAGTAGCCTGCGCGATCGGTTTTCGCAGAAGCCCCGACAACAGCGATTGATTTGGGACGCAGTAGCGCCTCCAGCCCACGTTGACTCATTGCTCTCTCCCCTGAGAATTAACTCAGTGAGTTTAAACGCTTTCTGGTTCCGCTGCTGTGATGCTGGACTGATGATGGGGTTTGCCTGCCAGATATCGCTCACGAAACAGCGTGAAATGTTCGGTTAGCCCAACAGCTGCGTGTTCATCGCCGGCCAGTGCGAGTAAAGCTGCTGCGACTTCTGCGGTGCAGTATTGCCCGTCAGCATGAACTTCACGGAGCCGATAAGCAGAGACAATACTCAAGTCCACTGAAATGACCGGAAGATTGTCCAGGTAAGGACTCTTGCGAAACATTTTACGCGCTTCAGTCCATGTGCCGTCGAGTATGATGAAAAGCGGTGGTTTGCCACTTTTGGGCGGCACGGTCAGCACTTCTCGCCTAACGCTTGCATAAGAAGCGGGGAATACGACCATCGGTTGGTAATCCGGGGAGCTGACTAAATCGAGCAGGGCCTGCGGTGGTTCGGTTCGTGACCACTGAAAAGCTTCGGTATCCGGCAAAATATCTGCAATGAGTCGCCCGGTATTGCTCGGCTTCATCGGTTCGGTGTCGAACATCACCAGGCAGAAACGGCTACGTGCATTTTGTGGCTGTAGTGTTTCGCACAGGCATTGTTTTAGCGGCAGCAAGCAACGCTGACAACGGCGGATGCGGTTACCACGAGCAAGGAAAGGGCGGGTTGCACGCGCCAGGCGTTCGGCACGAAGACGTAAGACGGCGTTTTCAGTCATCAGATAAACAAGCTTAAAAACGCCATTCTAACGTAGATGAGGCATTCGGGCACAATAAACGTACCCGTGAAGTTAGATGTTTTCGTTCAACCAGCTATCAAACGGTGCTTTAGGCATCGCACCGTTTAGCATGTCGACCATTTCACCTTTTTTGAACACCATTATGGTTGGAATACTGCGGATACGGAAACGTGCGCTCAGTGCCGGCTCTGCTTCTGTATTCACTTTTACAAAACGCACTTTGCCGCTACGTTCTTCCGCCACATCTTCGAAGATTGGCGCGAAGTTCACGCATGGCCCACACCACGGCGCCCAGAAATCCACGACTACGGGTAAATCATCTTGCAGCAATTTATCCAGCGTTTCGCTGGTGGCATTAATCACTTCACCATCAAATAGTTCATGGCCACAACGGCCACATTTCGCACCGTCATCAATACGCTCATCGGGGATGCGATTAATCGCCTGGCAGGCGGCACAAACGGTATTCATAGCTAACCTCTAAAGGATACGTTGTCTGAAAACAGTCAACTCGTCAGTAATGTTTCTTATATGTTAAATATTATCAGCGATTAATAGAGTACCAGCCAAGTGATTTATTCGATGGATATAATAGTTATTGGCTTTCGACCAAAGTTAATGGCTAAGCCGTGCCACATCGGGTAATCTGCGCGCCACGCGCTCAGCCAGGTGGAGAGAAGAATGAACGACGAATTTAAAGGTAAAAGCGGCAAGGTCAAAGTGATGTATGTCCGCGGTGACGATGACAGCGAAAAACGCAGCCAAAACCCGCGCACAGGTAAAGGTGGTGGGCGTCCGGCGGCACCGTCACGTGGTGAGGGCCGTCGTGGTCCACGTCGCGATGATAAGCCTGGCGCCGGGCGTGATCGGAATCGTAGTGATGATCGTGACGATCGCGGTGATAACCCGTGGCGTACGGTTTCACGACCGCCAAGAGAAGAAGTAGTTGAAGCAGGCGAACAAATGGGTGCCAACGGCAGACCAATTGTTGACCCTGAAGTGATTCGCCGCCAGCGTGCGGAAGAAACTCGTGTTTACGGTGAAAATGCTTGCCAGGCGCTGTTCTTGAGCCGCCCTGATTGCATCGTACGCGCCTGGTTTGTCCAGAGCGTGACTCCGCGTTTCAAAGAAGCATTACGTTGGATGGCAGCAAACCGTAAAGCCTACCATGTGGTAGATGATGCTGAGTTAGTGAAAGCATCAGGTACTGAGCACCACGGTGGCGTTTGCTTCATCATTAAAAAGCGTCGTGGTATCACAGTTGATAGCTGGCTTTCTAAAGCTGGTGAAGAAGATTGTGTACTGGCGCTGGAAAACGTGGCTAACCCGCACAACCTCGGCGGCATTATGCGCAGCTGTGCACACTTCGGTGTGAAAGGTTTGCTGGTAGAAGATGCGGCAATGCTGGAGTCTGGTGCTGCTGTTCGTACTGCTGAAGGCGGTGCGGAGCATGTTGAAGCCATCAGCGGCGAGACTTTCGAAGACGGTCTGGAGCAATTCCGTAAAGCCGGTTATGCGATTGTCACAACATCAAGCCACAAAGGAACTCCGCTTTTCAAAGCTGAGTTGCCGAAGAAAATGGTTCTGGTGTTAGGTCAGGAACGCGAAGGCGTTTCCGATGCAACCTTCGAAAATGCTGATATGAGCGTGGCGATTACCGGTACTGGTAATGTTGAAAGCCTGAACGTATCAGTAGCAACCGGTGTGTTGCTCTCGGAATGGTGGCGTCAAAACAAAGCGTGATGCTTTGTTAATGACTGCTTTAAAAAGCCAGCGAAAGCTGGCTTTTTTGTCTCTTTAATCTGGCAACACAGGCGTCCAGTTAATCGCTGGCTGGTTGCGCTCAGTCAGATACTCATTAGTTTTAGAGAAATGACCGCAGCCCATAAACCCACGATGTGCTGATAAAGGCGAAGGATGGGGAGCTTGTAAAACATGGTGGCGATTGCGATCGATAAAGCTACCTTTCTTTTGCGCGTGCGAACCCCATAGCAAAAAGACCACACCTTCACAGTGTTCGTTGATAAGCGCTATCACTTTATCCGTGAACGTCTCCCAACCTAATTTCGCATGTGAATGCGCATTGCCTGCTTCAACAGTCAGTACGGTGTTGAGCAATAATACGCCCTGGCGCGCCCAGCTTTCCAGATAGCCGTGGTTTGGCCGCGTAAAATCAGCAATATCGGTCTGTAGCTCTTTATACATATTGGCTAATGATGGCGGCACTGCAACGCCGGGAAGCACAGAAAAGGCCAGCCCATGCGCCTGTCCTGGCCCATGGTAAGGGTCTTGACCAAGGATCACGACTTTAACATCACCCAGCTCAGTAAACCTGAATGCGTTGAACACATCTTTCTGCGGAGGATAAACCGTGACTCCAGCAGCACGCCGTTCAGTAACTGTCGCCAGTATGTTTGTGAAATAGGTCTGCTGCTTTTCTTGCGCCAGCACATCGTGCCATGTGAGGGGGGTTGTCATCTCGCTCTCCTGCGATTCGGAATGCCACTAGCTTAACCACTTCTTTCTTCTAAGCAAAATGGATGAACGGCTGATAAGCGTGAAACCTAAAAAAATTTGAAAATTTACATAATTTTTAATTTTCACCAGCTTGGCTAAGTTGATGTAAAACAAATAAATGATATCATAGGCACATAGAAGGCATGGGTTTAATTGATTTAAATCAAAGTTGGAAGCTGGTTTGGCTAGTATAAAGATCAGTAACGCAACAATGGTTTTACCAATGAGCCAGTTTATGGCCCGAAATAGAATCACAAAATTAGCCCTTAGGGAGAAATAAAATGATTACTGGTATCCAAATTACTAAAGCTGCAAATGATTCACTCCTGAACTCTATCTGGCTGCTGGACAGCGAGAAAGGCGAAGCGCGTTGTGTTTGTGCTAAAGCTGGTTTTGCAGAAGACGAAGTTGTAGAAGTGAGCAAATTGGGTGAAATCGAATATCGCGAAATCCCAGTTGAAGCAAAACCTGAAGTTCGTGTAGAAGGTGGTCAGCACCTGAACGTGAACGTTCTGCGTCGTGAGACTCTGGAAGATGCAGTTAAGCACCCAGAAAAATACCCGCAGTTGACCATTCGTGTGTCTGGCTATGCAGTACGTTTCAACTCACTGACTGCAGAACAGCAGCGTGATGTTATTGCACGTACTTTTACTGCAAGCCTCTAATATCCTGCATCTCGAATTATTTCGGGTATACAGTATTTAAGATTTAAAAAGCCGGTGCTCATTGCACCGGCTTTTTTATGGCTTTGAGTCAGTAACCGTTATGAAACGGTTAAAATACTAACTCAGAACGTAAAAAAACCGCCTCCATAGAGACGGTTTTTATGATCGCTGACGATTTATTCAGCTGAATCGGTTTTCGCACTGCTTGGTTTACGGCGCTTCCCGACATTCTTTTTATCGCGCAGACGAACTTTCACACGCGGTTTTTCTTTATCGTCTTTCTTCTTCTCTTCGCGCTTAGCGAGTACTTTCTTCGACGGCTTACCAGTGAGTTTCTCACTTGGTGCGCGGGTCGTTGGGCGCAGCTCTTCGATAATGCGCGCTTTCATTGGTTCTTTCATGTAACGCGTAACTTTGCCAAGCAGCAAATGGTCGTGCGCTTCAACCAGGGAAATAGCGATACCTTTGAGGCCCGCACGGCCTGTACGCCCGATACGGTGCAGGTAAGTGTCAGCAGTACGCGGCATATCGAAGTTGAACACATGGCTCACTTCTGGAATATCGATACCTCGAGCGGCAACATCTGTCGCAATCAACACGCTCACACGGCCATCAGTCAAACGCTTGATAGCTTCGGTACGCTTCATCTGCACCATTTCGCCTTCGAGGTAGCAGGTGTTGATACCCGCTTCACGAAGCCACGCAACCAGTTCATGCACACGGTCGCGTTTACGGACAAACACGATTGAACGTGTAGTGTCTGGTTGCTTAAGCAAATGCACCAGCATTGCCGTTTTATGCTCAACGTTGTCTGCGCGGTAGTACCACTGGTGGATTTTCTTGCGCTCGCGAGTTGAGGAGGTTGCAGAAACTTCTACCGGATCTTCTAACAAACGCTCTGCGAAGTTCTTGATCGCGTCGCCTTCAAGCGTTGCGGAGAACAACATGGTTTGTTTGCGCCAGCGTGTTTCAGCAGCAATGGTTTCGATATCCTGCGCAAAGCCCAGATCCAACATGCGATCGGCTTCATCAAGAATCAGTGTCTCTACCGCACGGCAATCAAAGTTTTCTTCTTTGATGTATTGCAGCAGACGACCCGTCGTTGCAACAACAATATCCTGATTTTCGCTGAACACTTCCGCGTGGTTCATATAAGCCACGCCACCGGTGATGGTTGCGATATCAAGATGTGTATGTTTTGCCAGTTCACGAGCGTGATCGGCCACTTGCATTGCCAGTTCACGCGTTGGCGTGACGATCAAAATACGTGGTGGGCCAGATTTCTTACGCGGGAAATCGACCAAATGCTGTAACACAGGCAGCAAATAAGCGGCTGTTTTACCGGTACCGGTTGGCGCGGAACCGAGGACATCACGCCCTTCAAGTGCAGGTGGAATGGCGGCAGCCTGAATAGCTGTCGGGCGGGTAAAGCCCTTGTCCTGGAGCGCGAGTAACAAACTCTCGTCAAGTTCCAGTTCGGAAAAAGTGGTTACAGTCATGGTCTTCCTCTATGTAGGGCGCCGATTATAGACGTTATGGCTGCGATCTTCATCTGTTTGTGTGGGTAACTGACGCTTTTCCTGGCAGCGAGTTTCCCCTATGCTACACCCGTTTCTCTATAGGGTAGCTAAGATGTGCAGTCAAAAAGCAGTATTGCGTCGTGATGGATTCACCTTTAAACAGTTCTTTGTCGCGCACGATCGATGCGCAATGAAAGTCGGTACAGATGGCACACTGCTTGGCGCTTGGGTGCCTGTGGCAAACGTGACTAGCGTATTGGACATCGGCACAGGTAGTGGTTTGTTGGCGCTGATGCTCGCGCAACGCACTCCGGATAATGTCACGATCGATGCTGTGGAACTTGATCCCGTTGCCGCTGAGCAAGCTGCGGAAAATGCCAAAGGTTGCCAGTGGGCCCCGCGCATAACAGTGCATTGTGCAGATATCCGCGAATGGGCTGAGCAGGCAACACAGCGGTATTCGCTGATTGTCAGTAATCCGCCATTCTTTGAACAGGGCAGCAATTGTGCATCGGCAGAACGTGCACAGGCGCGCTACACCACGACATTGGATCATAGCGCGTTGTTAAACAGCGCAACGCAGTTAATTACGGAAGACGGTTTTTTCTGTGTGATCATGCCTGAAACGGCGGGAACGGCGTTTACTGAACTGGCTAAAAAGCAGGGATGGCATGTTCGTTATCGTACCGACGTTGCTGATAACGAAACGCGCTTGCCGCATCGTGTCATGCTGGCGCTGTCACCGACAGACGGTGAATATTATACCGATCGATTAACGATTCGTGGGCCAGACCAGCAGTATTCAGAAGGCTACTGCAGCCTGACCCAGGATTTCTACTTATTTATGTAGAGCGGCGAGAGAATGCTTGGCCCGGAGTTTTCGGCTAAATCCGGGTAGTCCAGCGTGTAGTGCAGACCCCGGCTTTCTTTCCGCATCATGGCGCAGCGCACAATCAACTCTGCAACCTGCACCAGGTTGCGCAGTTCCAGCAAATTGTTCGAGACACGGAAGTTGGCGTAGTACTCGTCGATTTCTTGCTGCAACATGGTGATACGGCGCAATGCGCGTTCCAGGCGGCGCGTCGATCGCACAATACCGACGTAATCCCACATAAATAAACGCAGCTCATGCCAGTTATGCTGAATAACAACTTGCTCATCTGGGTTATCGACGCGGCTATCATCCCAGTCGGGTAATGACCTGGAAATGCGGGCGTATGGCATACGCTTGATAATATCCTCTGCCGCTGACCAGCCATAAACCAGGCATTCGAGCAGTGAATTTGATGCCATACGGTTTGCGCCATGCAGGCCGGTATAAGTCACTTCGCCGATAGCATAAAGCCCGTCAACATCAGTACGCCCATTCTCATCGACCATCACGCCACCGCAGGTGTAGTGCGCAGCAGGAACGACAGGTACCGGTTCTTTGGTGATATCGATACCCAGTCCCATCAGCTTTTCATAGATAGTCGGGAAATGGTGGCGCACAAACTCTTCCGGTTTGTGGCTGATATCCAGGTACATGCAATCTGCACCCAGGCGTTTCATTTCATGATCGATGGCGCGTGCCACGATATCTCGCGGCGCTAGTTCACCACGCTCGTCAAAATCAGGCATAAAGCGCGAGCCGTCCGGGCGCTTGAGATAGGCACCTTCACCGCGCAATGCTTCGGTCAGCAGGAAATTGCGCGCTTGCGGATGGAAGAGAGCGGTAGGGTGGAACTGATTAAATTCCAGGTTGGCGACACGGCAACCCGCACGCCAGGCCATGGCTATACCGTCGCCAGAAGAGATGTCCGGGTTTGTGGTGTACTGATAAACCTTTGATGCGCCACCGGTAGCTAAAACGACCGCTTTTGCACGGCAAGTTTCTACTTTTTCGCGGTTGCGGTTCCAAATCCAGGCACCGACAACGCGACGCGTGCCCGGCAGGCCAATTTTGTCCGAGACAATAAGATCGACTGCATTGCTACGTTCAATGACGCGAATATTAGGGTGGCTCAGTGCCTTGCCGACGAGTGTGGTTTCAACTTCTTTACCCGTTGCATCAGCGGCATGGAGAATTCGGCGATGGCTGTGTCCACCTTCGCGGGTCAAATGATAACTTTCCGCACCATTTGCCTGAATTTCGGTATCAAACAATACACCCTGGTCGATTAACCATTGCACGCAATGGCGTGCATTGCTGGCGACAAACTCTACCGCATCCCGGTCGCAAATCCCGGCTCCGGCAATAAGCGTATCTTCAACATGTGAATCGATGCTGTCCGTTTCATCAAACACGGCGGCAATACCGCCCTGAGCATAGAATGTTGAGCCTTCATTGATTGGGCCCTTACTCAGAACAATAACTTTGCTGTTTTCGGCAAGCCGTAAAGCAAGAGAGAGGCCAGCAGCTCCGCTACCGACGATTAATACATCACAAGCTAGTTCGGAATTTGCGTTCATCGTGTTTAATTTACTAAACAAAGGTTGGGCCAGCATATCACCCGATGTGGGCTCTAACACGCTTTTTTTAATTCAGTGTTATATGAACTAAACAAAAGAGCTGAAGATCTCAGTTTCATCTGAATTATGTGCTGGATAAGCCATATTTGTTACAGGTCCGATGTTAGTGGCAGATTTTCTGATGAAAAATCATGATTCATGCGATACTCTGCAAGCAGTTTAGCGATCGCCTTTTAGGATAAAAAAGGTGTTACGGTTTGTGCCACGAAACTTATAATCAAGAAGAGATAATTCGTGGAACAGATCAGGAAAACAAAGGCGTAACGGAACTTTGCTCAAATCGAGCGCTCCAACCGTGAACTTGCTCAAATATGCAGAGTTCGGGTGGCTTTTCAATTACGCGTGGAAATAGGTTTGGGGAGACATTACCTCGGATGAGCGAGCAGTTAACGGATCAAGTCCTCGTCGAACGGGTCCAGAAGGGAGATCAGAAGTCATTCAATTTACTGGTAATTCGTTATCAGCATAAAGTGGCGAGTCTGGTTTCCCGCTATGTGCCTTCAGGAGATGTTCCTGATGTGGTGCAGGAGTCTTTCATTAAAGCTTATCGTGCGCTGGATTCATTCCGCGGCGATAGCGCGTTTTATACATGGTTGTACCGAATAGCGGTCAACACGGCAAAAAATTATCTGGTTGCTCAGGGACGTCGTCCTCCATCTAGCGATGTGGACGCAATTGATGCGGAAAACTACGAAAGTGGCAGCGCATTGAAAGAAATTTCGAACCCTGAGAACTTAATGTTGTCTGAAGAACTGAGACAAATAGTTTTCCGTACTATTGAGTCACTCCCGGAAGATTTACGCATGGCAATTACGTTGCGGGAGTTGGATGGTTTGAGCTATGAAGAAATAGCCGTCATCATGGATTGCCCAGTAGGGACTGTACGTTCTCGTATTTTCCGTGCACGGGAAGCTATTGATAATAAAGTTCAACCGCTTATCAGGCGTTGACGATAGCGGGTTACTGGAAGGGTAATTAGGCATGCAGAAAGAACAGCTTTCCGCTTTAATGGATGGGGAAACTCTGGATAGCGAACTGCTCGGTACTTTGTCGAAAGACAAAACATTGCAGAACAGCTGGGAGAGCTACCACCTAATCCGCGATACTATGCGCGGCGATACCAGTGAATTACTTCATTTTGATATTGCAGCCAACGTCATGGCCGCAATTGAAAATGAGCCAGTGCGTAATGTCACGCCACTCATTACTGAACAGCAGCCCGAACCTCAGCAATGGCAGAAAATGTCATTCTGGAATAAGGTTCGTCCGTGGGCAAGCCAACTCACCCAAATGGGCGTTGCAGCATGCGTATCGCTTGCGGTAATCGTCGGGGTGCAGCACTATAATGGCCAGTCTGACAACCCTGCTCAGCCCGAGGCTCCGGTGTTTAACACTTTGCCAATGATGGGTAAAGCAAGTCCGGTAAGTTTGGGTGTGCCGTCTGACAGCACAGCCAGCACAGGTCAGCAGCAGGTACAGGAACAGCGTCGACGTATCAATGCTATGTTGCAAGATTACGAATTGCAGCGTCGTTTACACGCCGAGCAACTCCAGTTTGAACAGGCACAAACCCAGCAAGCTGCGGTACAAGTGCCAGGAAACCAAACTTTAGGAACTCAATCGCAGTAATGAAGCAACTTTGGTATGCCCTGTCTCTTATGACAAGCAGCCTGTTGTTCACCTCAAATGCCTCGGCGGACACTGTTTCGTCCGGGGCATTGTTGCAGCAGATGAACCAGGCAAGTCAGTCACTCAATTATGAGTTGGCATTTATCAGCATTAATAAGCAGGGGATAGAGTCTTTACGCTATCGCCATGCAAGGCTTGATAATCGTCCACTTGCACAATTGCTTCAGATGGATGGCCCACGTCGTGAGGTTGTCCAGCGTGGCAGTGAAATCAGCTATTTTGAACCAGGACTTGAGCCGTTTACGCTCACTGGGGATTACATCGTTGATTCGCTCCCATCAATCGTCTACACCGATTTCAAACGTCTTACCCCTTATTACGACTTCATCTCTGTTGGTCGTACGCGTATAGCCGATCGCCTGTGTGAAGTCATTCGTGTTGTGGCACGAGACGGTACGCGTTACAGCTACATGGTGTGGATGGACTCTGAAACCAAATTACCACTGCGCGTTGATTTGCTGGATCGTGATGGCGAAACGTTGGAACAATTCCGCGTTATTTCTTTCAACGTTAGCAAAGAAGCAAATACCATGATGCAAACTCTGGCAAAGGCAAATTTACCGCCTTTGCTATCGGTTCCAGGTGCTGAGAAAGTGAATTTCTCCTGGGCACCGACTTGGTTGCCACAAGGTTTTAGCGAGGTATCCAGCAGCCGTCGTCCATTGCCAACTGTTGATGTCCCGATTGAATCACGTCTCTATTCTGATGGCTTGTTTAGCTTCTCGGTAAACATTAGCCGCGCTGTAAGTAATAGTACCGATCAGCTATTACGCACGGGGCGCCGTACGGTCAGTTCTGAGGTTCGTGACAAAACTGAGATCACCATTGTGGGTGAATTGCCTCCGCAAACTGCAAAACGTATTGCTGACAGTATAAAATTCAAGGCTGCGCAATGATCAAAGAGTGGGCGACCGTTGTCTCCTGGCATAATGGTGAAGCGCAACTTAGCTGCGACGTGAAAACCTCCTGCAACAGCTGCGCTTCCCGCGCAGGCTGTGGCAGTCGCATACTCAATAAACTCGGCCCACAGACCAGCCACACTTTATCGGTTGCTTGCGATACACCGCTGGTGGTGGGTCAAAAAGTCGAGTTGGGTATTACGGAAGGCAGTCTGATCGGCTCAGCATTGCTGGTTTATATGTCACCGTTAGTCGGTTTATTTCTGGTATCAGCCCTTTTCCAGGCGCTGTTTGGGACAAACCTTGCGGCGATTTGTGGTGCGTTGCTGGGTGGGGTTGGTGGTTTTCTTATCGCGCGCGGCTTCTCTTTGAAGCTCAGTCGTCGTGAAACCTGGCAGCCTGTTATTTTAAGCGTTGCTCTGCCGCCTGATGCATTGAGAGTCGAAACTGTTACTTCTGCGGACAATCGGTGAAGCCTCTTCTGCCCACTATCTATTTGACACACATTCCACCGGCTTTTCATCACTCAGCTACGCTTGCATGATGACCTGTTTCCTCGCTTTCTCGTTGTAGTGTAGAATGCGGCGTTTCAGGCAAAAGACAGCCATTGACATCATGCTCTGTACAGCGCATTGCGCCGAGCTTTCCCGGATTTGTAAGGCATAAAACCTCTAACTATGAAGAATATACGTAACTTTTCTATTATTGCCCACATCGATAATTGCCACTAAGTCACCATCTGCCACCCTCAGTCAAATTCCTCGTAAAATTCCAGCCATAGCAGCACCTTCCAACCAATTCCCTCACATTCATTTGCGAACCTAAGACACGATAAGCCAACATTTTTGTGTCCACCGCTGTGTCCATATTCTATGATGGACACATCAGAGCGTGTCCACCGTGGACACGAGCGGGGTTTTTGTATGGCAATTTCAGATAGTTATCTAAAGGCTTGTCTCGGCAAGGATCGGGATAAAGTAGAAGAGAAAGCAGACCGTGATGGGCTGTGGGTTCGTGTCAGTAAAAAAGGCGCGGTGACGTTCTTCTATCGCTACCGGTTCCTGGGTAAACAGGACAAGATGACTATCGGCAACTATCCATCGTTTGGCCTTAAAGCTGCGCGAGAAGAAGTTGAGAAATGGGCCGCCGTTCTTGCCCGTGGCGAGAACCCGCGCATTCGCCAGAGTTTGAACAAAACCAAAGTTAACTCTCGATATTCATTCGAAGAACTGTTTCGCGAATGGCACGGCATTGTGTGCATTCAGAAAAAGACTTCAGATCAAATCTTGCGAACGTTTGAACTACACGTCTTCCCAAAAATCGGAAAGTACCCAGCGGAGGATTTGACTCTGCATAACTGGCTAACAGTTCTGGATCGCCTGGCAGAAGGTTATAGCGAAATTACCCGCAGGGTTATCAGTAATGGGAAGCAATGCTATTCGTGGGCAGTTAAACGACAAGTGCTTGAGAAAAATCCTCTCTCTGAATTATCCGGGCAGGATTTTGGCATTGAGAAGAAGATCGGAGAGCGAACTCTTTCACGTCATGAGATAGCGCTGGTTTGGCGCGCTGTGGAAGATTCTCGCCTGATGGAGCGGAATAAGATCATCGTGAAGTTGAGCCTGTTATGGGGATGCCGTATTGCCGAGCTTCGCCTGGCAGAACGCTCGCATTTCAACTTTGAGGATGGGATATGGACGGTACCGCCAGAGAACCATAAAACCGGACGTAAAACGAAGAAGCCTCTCATCCGTCCAATACTTCCAGAGATAGTTCCGCTCATTAGCAGAGCTATGGAACTAACGCCATGCGCACCAGACAAACCGGAACAGCCAGGCAAGTTTGTTTTCTCACGTTATGGTGATAAGCCAATGACAGAGACCTTTCACCTGAGCATCAGCAATAATTTGCGAGTGTTTATGCTAAAGGCTTACAGCGAGAACGTGCCTCATTTTTCTATTCATGATCTTCGCAGGACTGCTCGTACAAACTTTTCAGAGCTGACGGAACCGCATATTGCCGAAATCATGCTTGGCCACAAATTACCTGGCGTATGGGCTGTATATGACAAGCACAATTATATAAACGAAATGCGGGAAGCGTACGGGAAGTGGTGGGCCAGGCTCATGAGCATCGTTGAGCCTGACGTTATTGAGTTCAAACCGCGCGAAGCGATGTAACGCGCCCTTTGATATCGCGTTCACGATGAATGTGCTCGAGAGGCTTACGCTTTGGCAAGGATTGTTCAGCCGTCTGCCATGCAACTACTTGCGCACGCTTCCAACGATTTGAAGCTCCCATGCATGAGTAATCAGGCTCAGGGAATGGGTTTTCCGATTTGTTTCGGTAACGGGCCAGCGTGCGCGTTGAGATACACAGGAAATCGCAAACGCGCTTCGTGTCCATCCAGCTCTCATTATCAGTCATAGCGTCCTCACTTTGGCCCCCTGTGGGGCCGTATTAAATTGATAATTCGAAATCAAACTGCCGGGCGTTGCTGTAATGATGCTTTCCAGTCTTCACCACGAACCATCTGATCAAATGTTTTGCTGGCAAAAGTGCGGTACCAGATTGAGTAGATTTCGTTGATTGCAGGTTTTGCCGTAAAGAAGCATGCGCGGCCATCAGCATCAATTGCCCACCAGATGAACCGGTCAGGCACCTTTCCCCAGTCGGGCTTAACCACGTTTTCCGTTCCTTTGTTTTGCCTGCAACTCTTCAACTCCCTTGCAGCTCGCGCAGAGCTGGCAACCAGGAATCGCTATCCGGCGAGCCTCCAGCAACTCTTCATCACATTCACGGCAATGAGTCGCTGATATGGCGTGCTCATTCAATCTGGCACGACTCAATGCAGCGTTACGATGCAGCTCTTCCAGTTCGCTCGCGTTATCAATGATGTCCATTAATTACTCCTTGAGCGGGAGGGGTAACCTCCCGGCAGTCGTTAGCCAACGTATTCTGGTTTCATATCAGCGAGAGTGATGGTGAACTGATCGTGCAGTTCGTCACCTAAGTGGCGTTTAGCTGAATTAAGAGCTCGCTCAACATCCTTAAAGCGTTCTGCTGCGTCAGGTTCCCCCGGATTTGGAAGCGAGTTAATTGCAGCTTCAATGCGGTTCTTATGGTCCACGCGGTGATAACGTGCCACGGCTTTGTTTTTCAGTTCTGTGTAGATAGCATTGCCCAGGGTAGGTTTTGCAGACTCAACATCGATACGAATTGCTTTAGCCGCATCGACATCCTGAACAGCTTCAATGCGATCGCGGAACTCATCGGCCAGGACATTGATGTTTGCTGTGGATTCCTGCGCGCTGGTGGTTGTGGCCACTGAGTCGCTGGCAATCTCTTTCAGGCTTACACGCTGAGCTGGTGCTGGATTAATTTCACGTTCTGGCTTTTGCTCCATATCTTCCGGGCTGTAAACACCAAGAATGACCTCAGGGCAGTACAGGCGAGCCCAGTACTTAACGCCCAAGTAAGCGATCTGTTGCTTAGGGTTGGATACCCACAACGGGGAGTTACGCGTCACAACACCTGAAAGATAAACTGGTTCACCCCAGGTAACCTCACTCTCTCCGCGAAGGATCGCTCCCACCTGGACATATAAACCCAACTCGTCTTCATCACTCCAACCGCGAACGCGCTCTGTGACTGTGTATTTACCATTTTTACCGGTCTTTTCACGCGTAACTTCTTTGGTCGTGGTGCAGCGCTCCCATTCACCGCCGTAACGGTAATGGAAACGCCCCTGAATGGCGTTTGAACTGGCAATGACCGCATTTACCAGCTGCGCTTCATACCCCAGCACTCCATTTACAAGGTGTGTCTTTTGAGCCACGGCGTAAGGATTCATCCCCCATTGCATGGCTTGCATAACGATAGCCATACAATCAGCTGGTTTACCTGCCAGATGCGCAGGGACTGTTACCTGTGAATCAGCCATGAGATTCGCAAATGCGGTTAACTGCCCGAGCGCCTGAACGTTAAAAATTGCGTTGCTGGCAGAAATGGTATTTGGAGCCTGCTGTTCAGCCGTTACGATATTGGTGTTTTGCATGTTCATTTCCCCTTATGCCAGGCGCAGTGATTCAAGACGGCGCAGGTCAAAATCGTTCAGTTCGTCGGTGTAGTCTTCTGCAATCGGTGCTGGCCACACATTGGTGTCCAGAGCGTTGCTAATTGCATTTATAGCTTTCCGGTATTCCAGTCGTCCCAGCTCCAGTAATTCTTCAGATGCTTCGATGATGGCAACCCAGTGGTAACCCTCGTCCTTATTCACAAATATCCAGAAGAACTGGTTGAAGTCGGCAACATCGCAGTACATCGCGGCGCTCAGGTGGTAATCACGCTCAATGATTTCGCGATGCAGTTTTGCGCGAAGGAAGTCCTGCTTCACTTTTCCCAGGCTAATGGTTTTGAGATCTACGCCGATGCGAACACTGGACATATCAATTTCCAGGTCAGGACGAACGCGAACCTCTAAGCCTGTTTCCTCATCCATACCGAAATAACTGACTTCGTTGGCGCGGTTAGGATGCTGCAGTAGCTGACCAGCAGAAGGGTGGTTGAACAGCGCCTGCTGAATTGCTTTCGCATGGGACAGCTGGCGTTCGCTCAGTATGATTTTGTCCTGGTTGGCTTCATTCCATTGCTGTTCGAATTCTTCAGCAAAGATGGCATCAGGCTTAACCGTCCGGATGGCTGAAGACAGAACATCTTTAGTACCGGTCAGTTTCAGCTGTTCTGATTTGTCTTTTCCTTCGTTGTATTCACGAATGAAGGCTTTTAACGAATCAGTATTGGTAAACGCACCATCTGGAATGCCAGGGAAAACAGCAAAGTCTGTTTCCAGCGTTTCAGGTTCAAGAGCCAGTGCGTGCACGAGAGTGCCGAACGTGAATGCTTCGCTGGTTTCGCGGCCAATGGTTTTGGCAATATGTCGGCCGTGGAAATACATCAGGCTCACACGCGCATCTTTCACCTGAGTACTGCTGATACCGTTGGCACCGTGATAAACCTCGTTTGGCAAACCTTCATAGCGGCCTGGCTCAAAGTAAGCAGGGAACTCAGCAGCTGGCTGCTCTATGGCAATGACTTCTTCACCATCTGCAGCAATACTTTCGCCTGCTGAAATCTCAACACCACTCGCGATTTCGTTACCGTTAGTCGCTTCCACCGGCTCATTGATTACGGTCTCCATAGGTTGTTTTTCTTGTTTCTCGACTTCATTTGATGGGGTATTGATGACCGGGTTATCATTTTTTGGGGAACCCATCAGGCCTTCAATTGAAAATACAGTTGCGCTAATGCGCTTTACCTCAGGCTGAGTTGAGGCGCTGTCTAAATCAGGTTTGGCTTGCTCGGAGGCCACATTATTACTGGTTTCAATGGTGGTGCCTGATACTGCCGAACCCATAGCAATTGCCAGTGTTTCTGCGCTTGGATTGGCGTGGTCAGTTTCAGTTAACTTCGCGTTAATCCATGCCTGGTGAGTACCTGGCATCATGTGAATGTTTGGTGCAGCACTCCGTACAACAGCGAAGATAGCAGCGCGGGAATAATCGAGAATGCCAGGGCAGTGACGCAGCTTGCGTGACCATTCTTTCCACGGAGATTCTTTGGCTGCAATCATCTCTTTAGCACGGCGGTAAATGCTGACGGGGATGTTGTAGATATCGAAATCCATAGGTAAAAGCGCGCCCGCAATTTCGATATCGAGCGTATCAAGAGTGTGCTCAAGGTCAGGAGAACGATCGGTCTTATTCAGGCCACCAGCAGTCGCACCTGATGGCGTACGTGGAACTGAAGTTATGTAATTACCTGCGGCCCACTCACGAACCAGAATTCCGCGATCAATATGTTCTGTGGTCAGCCATAAATTAGAGAATTGAACGACGCGGGTCAGTTCGTGACGCTTATCCATTGGGAATACAGTTTTGATGGCATAGGTGTATTTCCACAGTTGCGCGGTGCTGAGGTCTTCAAGTCCTGGCGCGTTTCTGGCTGCCAGTAACAGGTTCTGGACGTAGCTGTTATCGGTATCTAGCGACATCTCCATAATTTGAACGCGCTGCGCGTGCTTAATATGATGAGCGGTAACGGTACTGATAAGCTGAGAAAGCAGTCTTCTGCCGAATGCCATTTCCGCCACTGGGTATTCAGTGAGGTCACCGTCATTAGCATCAACAACCAGGTCTTTATCCGCAGTGGTGATATTAGCTGTGGCAGCTGGTACCGACGAAGTTTCTTCGGTTGCGATAATTTCGGGAGTAGCGGCATCTGCAATGACTGGAGATTCAGGTGCTGCATCAACAACAGCAACAATCTTCTGCCAAGTCTTACTGTCATCTGCGAGCTCGTAGCGCTCACCCCATGAAGCATCCAGCACGCGCTCTTCTGGTAAATCATCGAACACTGGCACGTTAGTTCGAACCGGCAGCATGTAATCAGCGCCGCGTCCTGTCTCAATGTCGTTATCTTCCAGGATGTTCATGATTTCACGATCGGCACGAGATTCAGATTTGCAATCGAACCAGGTGAACATATTTGGCTTACCTGCTTTAGGCCGAGCTTTGATTAGATAGGCGAACATCATTGTTTTTACGCTCCAAAAGGTTGTAAGATCCCCGAGCCATTGAAAGCGCCCATTGGGTGGTTACTTTGGTTAAACAGATTTCCAGCGCACTTTGCCGGTACCGCTGGACGTAGAGCCCGCCTTGCGCGGGTTTTTGCGTTTCACACGCCCGATATGGGAATTCCCATATCGCTAAAACTTCGTTGTTACTGCTGGCTGCTCATCATTGCGAATCAGACCGTCGACCGGGTAACAATCACCGACAACATTCTGCTCTATAGCTGCCTGCTCACACTGGGCCTGGTTGTCATAGACTCCCAACACCACATCCTGAAAATCACCGTTGGTCATGCCTAATGTCAGCACTAAAGCGAATAGGGTGCTCATCAGTGAATCCCCGTACCTGCAGGAACCAGACGCTTATCCAGCTGGTTGCAAATGTAAGGCTGACGAATCAACCGCGTATTACCCACTGGCTGGCAGTAGTAAATGCCCGAGTCCCGGTTGAATGACACCAGCCATGGCGCCATAGTTACGCTGTCGCGGAAGTGGCGAGCCTGACCTTTAGCCAGCTCCGGGTATGCTGGAACGTGAACCACCGGTGCAACCGGACGGCGATGAAACTGGAAAATGCTTGCTGCCTGTTTAAATAAGCTAATCATCTCAATCCCCTTTGCCCTTATCGCCAGGCTGGCGGAACGTTTATCGGAGCAACGCAGCGCGTTGTTGATGGAGAGAGTTTACTCATTACTAAACCGCCATGTAAAGTAAATAGTAAACATTTTTTGTTAAGTAATGACTAAACCATTAAATGGAAAGGGTATTTATTTGGATTGGATAGGCTGAGGGTACAAAAAAACCGCCATAAAGGCGGTTCAGTATTGAGTCGAGAACTATTTTCGAGTGGCTGCGAGTTCTTTAAATAGTTGATTGTACTTGTTGAACTTGGTTTCGAACTCAAGCAGAACTATTTTCTTCTCAGAGTCTGGGAATCCACGAAAGTGCAAAACAAGCTCTACTTCATCAGCAGTAAGGACAAGGTCGTTTATTTCTTTATCTGGGTGTTCGGTATCTACATCCAAGTAACCGGCAGGCATATTATAGTCTTTTTCTATCCTACGAGCCGCTCTTTCCCCAAATGAACTCTTGCCATTTATCAACTGAGATAAATAGCTCTTTTCTTTTTCTGGAAGCGATCTATCAGCAAACCATGCTTTTAGGCGCTTTCTTCTGATGTCTGCAGTAGTCATTTGAGCATTTTGATTAGTAAAATCTAAACAAGCAAATACTTGACTATTAGGTTTAGTAATTAGTAAACTCATTTCACACCTTATAAGGAGAGTATATGCAACTCAAAGATTACCTATCTCAGCAGCGCGGTAACGCCAAATGGCTATCTAAAAAGATGGGTATTTCCATGTCGTACTTGTCTCAAATGGCAGTGTCAACTTCAGCCATTTCGCCTGAGCGAGCAATAGAGATCGAGCGTTATACGAATGGCATGGTAACCCGCGCTGACTGCATTCCAGATAAATGGATGCGTATTTGGCCTGAATTTACACCACAGGCAACTAACTCTGCGAATGAAGTCTAGGCGAGGACCAATCATGCAAACACTAACGTTTCAAGATGATAGCAAGCTGAACCTCATGCCAATGATAAATCGCTATCAGCCAAAGCAGCATGATGAGCATGAAGTGATCCGCGACGCTGTCCGTTCCTGGGCAGCTGCAATCGACAATCAGGACGTTGTTTCAGCTCTGATTATTGAGCAATGGAATGCCAGCGGTGGTGAGGGAATTGATTTTCCCGATGATATTAGCCGTGGGCGCCAGAAGCTATTCCGGTACCTGGACAACAAATTCAACTCTGAGAAATACCGGGAGAACATCCAGAAGCTCACACCATCAATTCTTGCTGTTCTGCCGCTGGAGTTTCGCGGCCGACTAGTTCCTGCGGACAACATCATGATGCGCCTGGCACGACTGGAGAAAGAAACCAGCGAGGCCAAGGTGGCAGTTGCGCTTGATGCGCCAACTCATCAAAAGCTGAAGGAGCTGAGCGAGGGGATTGTGGAGATGTTTCGTGTTGACCCGGCACTGACCGGACCTTTGATGGAAATGGTGACGAACATGCTTGGAGCGATATGAAAGGTTCAAAAATGGCGAAAGCCGCTCTGCGGGAACAGAAGCGACTTTCAGGTGCAATAACCACTACGGAATCGCGAGGGAATTATGTCAGTTAACACTGCGGTAAACAACCAACCAACTCATGAGTGCACGTTTTGCGGAATCACCAACGCTGTTCTTAAAGGCGTAATGATTGCTGGTCCCGGCGTCAACATCTGCCAGGAATGCGTCCTGCTTTGTGTCGATATCGTTTTTGGGCATAGCGCTAAGCATGGCGAGGGCGATCTACGTGAAGCGCACTAATCAAAACAACCCAGGCACCAGGGGAAACCAATGGCCGGAGAATGGATAAAAATGCGGACTTCACTGGTTACCAGTCCGAAGGTAAATGGAATTGCCAGAATACTGGAGCGTTCCGCAGATGTTGGACGCATGTTTTCCATTAACCGTGACATGACGTTATCTCAAATCGTAACGCGTAACGTAACGCGTAACGTAACGGTGTCACTACTACTAACGGTATGGGCTGCTGCAAATGAGCATACGAGTGACGGTGTCTTCCAAAATGCAGACCTTTCAGACATCGACGACATTGTAGGAGTTCCCGGTTTCGGCGCTGCGATGGCGTCCGTTGGCTGGGTTATTCATGACACTGAGAATGACTGTGTAATCCTGCCAAACTTCAATGAATACAACACATCAGGAAATTTAAGGTCTGCTACTGCGAAGACAAATGCGCAGCGGCAGAAAGAGTTCCGCGACCGTAAGAAACAACAAGAAAGTAACGTTACTAATAACGTTACTAATGATGTAACGGGTAACCGCAGAGAAGAGAAGAGAAGAGAAGATCTAAAAGATAAACCCCCTCTCTCTGGGGGCTGGATGAAATTCCACCAGAGGGTCTTGCAGAAGACAAAAGTGACGAGATCGCGGAACGCCATCAGGCACCACCAGGTGCTGGAGAACCATCCGGGAAATTCCCAATGTGGGAGGGCTGGAATCCGTCGCCTGACTTCCAGCGGAGGGCTGCGCTCTGGAATCGCATTCTCACCGGACCAGTTCCGGGATTTGCAGAACATGAACTGGCTAGCTTCACCGACTACTGGGCTTCTGAGGGGAAAGTATTTACCCAGACCCAATGGGAACAAAAATTTGCTGACAGCGTGCTGTACGAGCGCAAGCGGACTAATCAACTTGAACAAAAATCAGGGGGTAACCATGCAGGAAATAACAACGACGCAGGTGAGTCTGCCGCGCTCCGACAGGTCAGAGAAGCCCGCGCCGAATGGGAGCAGCAACAGGGTCTGGACGCTGTGGGAAACCATGGTGGGAATTTATTCGAACCGCTGGGTGATCAAGAACGGAACGACGCCGGGAGCGACCTGGATGGCTCAGATTGGTTCCATGACGGACACCCATCTGGCTGAGGTTTGCAAATGCTGCGTTGATCGCTGTGCTGCGGGAAACTCTTGGCCGCCTGATCTCGCTGAATTTATTTCCATTGCCACTGCCTGCAAACCAAATGTTTTTGGCCTTAACGTTGCCGATGTCACTGCTGAATACAATCGCTGGAAAAGCGAATGCTGGCGCTATAACTCATCCGAACAGTTCCCGTGGAAGCATCCGGTTCTGTATCACATCTGTGTCGAAATGAGACGTGAAGGGGTGGAGCGAAGGCTCACTCAAGCAGAAATGGACAAACTTGCCGCATTCAAGCTTTCCTGGTGGGAAGACCAGATTGCAGCAGGGAGGCAGATCCCCCCGGTCAGACGGCAAATTGCAGGGCCAGCAAAAGCTTCTGGCCCCACACCCGCGCAGTTGCTGATGGACGAATACAAAAGGCGTAAGACGCAGCAGAAAGGTGGTGTCTGATGAAAACAACAGATGCAATGCCACAGGATGAAACCTATAGCGAACGACTGGCAGTCATCCGGTCAATGCTTTCAGGGCGTGACCGGCTGACGTTCGGTGACATCAGAGCTTTGCTGAACACCTCGAAATGGGTGACGAAGCGACTTCTCGCGCAAGCCTCACAGGCAGGTGATTTGTATAAGTACGGAAAGCGTGGGTACTTCCTTGATGCAGCACATTACGAAGCCTACGCAGAAAATCTGGATGAGAAGCTTAGGCAGAAACGAATAGCGGCCAGCAGGGCATATAACGCATCGATGCGAGCCAACAGGCCGAAGCCTAAGCCGGTTAAATACATCAACATCGTTTGCCAGGAATGCCGCCAGAACTGGCAAGGCTACCAGGTACATAAAATTTTCGGCAGTGGAGCACGCGCATGAATACCAAAACTCAGGAATTAGTCACAGCTGGTTATGCACTGGCGAAAGGGCTTGATGCCGAATCGGCAAAGCTGGTGAAAGAGCTGGCTACCGAACTGGCTGTGCAGCGTGTGCGGGCCGACGAGCTAAACAAGCGGTCGGTTAACCTGGCGGTTGAGAATGCATCGCTGAAGTCGAACCTGATGTTCTGGGATGCTGATAATCCTGAATTGCCATATGACAGCCCGGAGGAAATCGCCAGCGAGTGCGAGCTTAATTACAACGAGGAGTTAGTTGTCCAGGTGGCGGCCAAACTCCCTAATCGAACCTATCGGGTCTGCGAAAGCTGGGAGATCGATTGCAAGCTAGAGCTTGTTGAAGGAACGGAACTGCAAACCCCTGCCACCGACGTAGCCATTGCAAACATTCGAGCCAGCGAAGCTAAGGAAATATACGAGAGTATTCTCGATAATCCGGCAGTGACTGATATGGGTTCATTGGTCGACTGGATTGAGTCATACGCAAATAACTCAATTTCTCACGCCGCGCAACTGCGCAGGGAGGCTGACAATGCGTGAACGTGGAATGATTTTCAACGCTGAGATGGTGCGAGCGATTCTCAACGGCAGTAAGACGCAGACCAGGCGAGTTTTTAAAAAACAACCTGATGAAGATGGGGTGTCATGCCAGGAGGGTAGTTGGTTCGATTCTTCAGAAACACGCCATGATAATCCTTTTGGCAAAGTTGGTGACCGCATCTGGGTTCGTGAAACTTACCGGGTAATGGGCTGTGCGACCGATGTCGCCCGCCTGATGTACAAGGCAAGCGAGCGCAACAGCTTTACTGAATCAACCCGTACTGTGCCGGTAGGAACATGTACCAAACAACCATCGCAAAACTGGACGCCGTCAATTCACATGCCACGCTGGGCAAGCCGAATATTGCTGGAAATTACCAATGTGCGCGTTGAGCGGCTGAACGCTATCAGTGAAGAGGATGCCAAAGCGGAGGGCGTAACCCCAGCAGGCACCTTGCTTCCTGAACACCCCGGCACTTACTTAACCCCAAACGGAGATTTTGCTACTGCGGAAGTGGCTTTTCAGCGTCTATGGGAATCCATCTATGGGGAAGAAGGCTGGCAGTCTAACCCATGGGTATGGGTAATTGAGTTCAAGCGCGTGGAGGTTGGCAATGAGCAATAAACCAAAAATAACGTTGATGATTAACTGGCTAGATAATTGCCCCAAGTGCGGGCATGCAGAGGCGGCGGTTACAACTCAGGGCTATGGCGGCGGGACTCTATGGAGTGGTGACCAGGCTACGTGCATGAAGTGCGGTCATTGCGGAGAAATTGATGCTGATGGCGAGAATGCTTGGGTTGAGTGGGATGAATTGGAGGTGACCCATGACTAACCAAGCATACGAAGCCACGCCTTCAATTCTGGATATGTGCTGCGGCTCCCGCATGTTCTGGCTTGATAAGCATGATGACAGGGCTGTGTTCACCGACATTCGTAGCGAAGAACATACGCTTTGCGACGGTCGCCGCCTGGTCATTCGTCCTGACCTGATTGCCGACTTCCGCGCGCTACCGTTCGCCAACGATTCTTTCCCGGTCGTTGTGTTCGACCCACCACACCTTGAGCGTGTTGGGGATAGCGCATGGATTGGCAAGAAGTACGGAAAATTGAACAAAGAAACATGGCGCGATGATTTACGTGCAGGGTTCGCTGAGGCGTTCAGAGTGTTGTGGCCACGCGGTGTGCTCATCTTCAAATGGAACGAAACCCAGATACCGGTGAGCCATATTTTGGCCCTTACACTAGAGAAACCAATAATCGGGCAGCGCACTGGTAAGAACGACAAAACTCATTGGATTATTTTCATTAAGAATGATAGCTAATCGAGGTATGCGCGTGAAGAAATCACGCGCAGTTACTACATTGATATATAAGAAGAAAAATTTATTTAATAGAGCAGTGATGAAAAAGCGCTATTTTTATTTTCCCCGCAGCTTTTGCTGCATTTTCTACTATCTCTGTTGGGTCATAGGATAGTTTTTCACGTACATTTTTGTTTTCTTGCAAAAGAAACTCAGCTCTGACTTCCAATAAATCATCGAATTGCTTTTCTAATTTCGCGTCATCAAACATTGATATCAAAGCTTTATACTTTGCTAATTGGTGCCTGTGTAGGCCGCTATAATCAACATCCTCCATTTCAACCCCCATTTCTTTTGCATATAGGCGTTGAATATAATCAATTTCCTCATCTATAAATTTAAGCAGATCACTCAAAGCAAAATCCGTGAATAGTTTGATTTGGTTGCGATTTCGCTCTAAATCAAGTGCGTTTTTATGCTGCCAGCGTTGAGTGAAGTACGCTGTAAACAACCCAATTATTGCACCTATAAGTATGCCAATAAGCCCGAACGCAGAAGCACTTAAGCCCGTTTGGTTCATTTTTTCACAGTAAACTGTAAGCATCGATATCTCCTGAAGTTGAGTTAGTCATATGATATCCAGCTTTTTATTTGTCTGACATAAAGAAATACTATTCTAAAAGGTTTCCTTCCTTAAGTTCTTAGGCTCACGAACTTTTGCAATAATGAGGGCTCCATGATTAATTACAACATTGCAGCAAAGAGCGAAGACGAGCGCGAAAAAGTAAACGTAGACTTGGCAGCGGCTGGCGTTGCTTACAAAGAACGCATGAATCAGCCGGTTGTAGCGGAGATGGTAGCGCGAGGCCAGCCTGAGCACCTCAAGGAGTACTTTATTGAGCGATTGGCGCACTTTCGTGATATATCGAGGCAGCTTCCTAATGGTAACGCGCCTGTTTATCAGAAAGCGGAGGAAGCTAAGTGATAGAGACTCTTACTCTTTTGGCTGAAGGCGTAATGAAATGGGTAAGCTTTGACTATGCGAGACGCTTAAAGGCCATCGATGCCCTCACTCCAGCCCTTTCAGCAACTATCGCTTACACAAGCAAGCTAAAGCGCAAGGAACCTCATGATCGGGACGTTGAGGATAGGCTTTTCGAGGCGTGGTATCTGGCTTCATCTGGTGTATCACCGTATGACAAACCATTGGCAAAACGATGTCTCGATAAATCTGAGCATTGGTTAAACTCGGCTCTATATGACGAAGATAAAGTTGGTGAGTTAAATATTTCATTATTAGCGATGAGGGCAGAGCTAGAAAAAATGAAGCATCAGTAAATTTGAAAATTAAACTACTCAATGGACCTCGCTGCGGCGGGGTTTTTTATTCCTGCAATTCACGCAATCATGATCGATTTTACCGATCGATAGCATCACATTGATCAATGAAACTGATTAATCAATAAGCACAGAACAGTAACAAGTTATCAACCTGCAATCTTCGCTGGTGGGTGTTTAGATTTCGTTTAAGTCGACACTTGCCAGTGTCATTGCGTGACATAAAGTGACGAAACGCAGGCATTCAATCAGTTAACCTCGACATATTTGCCGCTCGGCATTCGTTAACACTAACGATCAAATTTTGATCTAATGTAGCCAAAAAGATTATTCAAATCAGCCAGATAAATAACCTTGCATAGATACATGGTTTTTGTGCATACTTGGAAAAAGAAAATAATACTGTTTATACATACAGTTATTATGTGCTGTTTGTTTGTGTTGTGGTAGCAAAAACTACTGAATGCACTTTTTATGGCTTTTTGTTTCCGCGCAGGTTATTAGGAAAAAAGTCGACTTTGCTACAGTGGTTACGCATAGCCGAGATGGCTTTGCAAAGTGGGATTCTGGGTCCCGAAAATTAGTCAGTACCCGAGGGGGTTGATGTGAGTATTGAGGTCGCTGAGGTGATTAATATCGTCAGTCAGGGGGGTAAATTTGTGATTACCTGTGAAGATGGTGAAATTACTGGCCTCGAAAGAGTCAGGGATGATCAGTACGTCATGTCCCTTGCGGAACTGCTAGACCTGCAACGAGAAGCTAGTTTCAACGTTGACGAAAAAGATAGGCTACTGTCATAATTGTTTCGCCGCCTGAACAGCGGCAACGGAGCAGCAAAGCGCCACGGAGTGAACACCATGGCGCAAAAATACTACTATTCTGAACTCTCTCGCCTGACGTTATCCGACGCCAGCGATTCTTTGTATTCTGCGTTCGCCCCTGGGGGTGACGCGTGAACTTTCCAAAAGATGGCATTCGCCTTCACCAGACGAACTTCGATGCTATCGGGCAACAGCTACAACCGCTATTAGCTGGTGGTGATTGCTATCGCCTGATAATCAAACCTTGGCGTGATAAGCGCAGCCTGCCGCAGAACGCTTTAAGCCATATGTGGTACGGAGAAATCAGTGAATATCTGATTCGTTCCGGCCGCACCGAAGCAACTCCCGAGTGGGTGAAGCGCAACCTCAAGAAAACCTATCTCGGCAGCGTGGAAATAACCTATACCGATTTCATCACTGGCGAGAAAGCCACAACGTGGGAACCGCGGCACACTTCTGATCTGGATGCAGCGGAAATGCATCACTTCCTGGGCCAGGTCGAGATGTGGTGCGCGCAGTTCGGCCTGTTCCTCACTATTCCGCACGGCTGCGAGTATCAGCAGCTGCGCGACCAGCAGAATCAGTGAGGTGAGCATGGCTAAGCAACCTCGCCGCAAGTGCAAAGTCTGCCGTGAGTGGTTCCATCCGATTTATTCAAACGTCTGGTGGTGCTGTCCTGAGCATGGTGCGCAGTACGCGCTTGCGCTGCGCAGTAACGAAAAAAGAAAGCCGAGAAAGAGCGACAGGCCAAGCGTCGCCAGGCAGTCAAGCCGCTGAGTTACTTCATAGGTCGGGCGCAACAGGCCTTTAATGACTTCATCCGGTATCGCGACAGATTTAAGCCGTGCATCAGCTGCGGTCGCCACCATGACGGCCAATACCATGCAGGCCACTACCGCACGACAGGCGCGAACCCGGAGCTACGGTTTCACGAAGACAACTGCCATAAGCAATGCGCTCCCTGCAATAACCATCTATCCGGAAACCTTGCCGCGTACAGGCCAAAGCTCATTCTCAAAATCGGTCAGGCTCGATTCGATGCACTGATGGGACCGCACGAACTGCCAAAGTGGCGACGCGATGACTACATCGAGATTCGCAATATCTACCGGGCAAAGCTCAAAGAACTCAAACAGCAGGAGGCAGCGTGATTAATCCATCAGAAGTTGGCAAGCCAGGTGAGATAGCGCGCTTGCGTACGTTAGAAAGTATCTGGATACAGGGCAAACTAAGAATGTGGGGTCGTTGGTCATTCATTGGTGTTGGTAGTGGAGGAAACATGTTTAACCAACTCCTTGCTACTAAGACGTTAACCAAAACAGCTATCAACGAAGCGCTACGCCGTATGAAGAAATCAGGCATCACCAAATCGGAACTGGAAGCCTTCTTAAAAGATATGCTTAACGGGAAGCACAAAAGCAATCTGGCGTTCTGTAGTGATGAGGAAGCCCTGAAGATTGATGGAGTGGTTTGCGCTGTACTCAAGTCAAAAGGGCACGGTGCGCTTGTCGCTTTGCTATATGACCGTTATCAACGCCGGATGAGTAAAAAGGCCATGGCGCGAGAACTTCACCACCGGAATCCTGAGTGGTGCCTTAGAACTTGTGAAACCCGTATTGATACCTGGTTAAATTTGGCAGAATCGATGCTATATACGCCAATGTGTGATGTATTCGATACAAATAGCGACAGATTTACCTTGCAACGTTGCGCGGAAACTGCTTAAATTGTGCTAAGCTCGGGACGTAAAAACGAACTGAGCACACTCTGTCAGCGAAGACGCTATAAGCCGAGCGACAAGGTCAATTAATGAACCCGCCTAGTGCGGGTTTTTGCATAAGTGAATATCTTTTTGATACGTTAATTTGGATCATCTAAGAGCACTTTTCGTATCATAATGATATGAATATCAGTTGATATATGACGTATACATGCGTATTATGCCGCCCCATTCGGAGAGCACTTCGAAAACCAATTTGAAGAAAAAAAGTAGCGCAGAACTCTTGTGTCACACCACAGATTTATGTAGGTTGGATTCGTAGAGCAAACATAAGCCCTGCTAAGGATGTTTAATTTGAATAAGATTCAGCCAGCTGTCGTTTACACGATGACTTTTTTTATAGTCCCTGTATGGGGAATTTGGCTGCTTTCGCTCGTTAAATAATCAAACAGACGTTTCCGTTCTGTTTTCTAAAGATTTTCTAAGACTTATCCAGTTACAATGTACCCGGTTCTAACGATCTGCGCAGACGTTGGGTTACATTAACTGGCATAAGGTAATAGATATCGACGATACTCCACCATCCGTTTCCAAAAATCTTGTCTGGGCTCTGACCTTTATGGTCGGGCTGACCATTTCGATAGTTGGCTTTTTCGGTAGTCGCTTAGTAAATCAAGTCGATGACATGGATAAAGCACTCCAGACATCAAGAGAAGTACAGGCATCCCAAGTTGAAATCAATAAAGGTCTCCAGCGTGACATTGATAACAACGGAAAGGAAATTGAAAAGCTGAAAAGCGAAGTAGATCGCTTGAAGGAAACCAACGCTGTATTAAAGGCGAAAGCGGGAATCCCTCTGACGCAAAATCATAAGCCACCTAAGGGTGGCTTTTTAGTTTGTAGACATTGAAAACAAACAAAATTTAGCCCTGGCATTAGCCGGGGCTTTTTTATTCCCCTCATCTGAGAGGATACACAGCAAAGAGGGGGATTAATGTCCGCAGAACCTATCTCCGGCACTGCTACAGCTCATGCTGTGGTGACTACTGTCACGTTTGCCGGTTTGTGGGCTAACACTGATGCCGGGGTAATACTTGGTGCTTTCGCTGGCGCCACGCTTTATGTGCTGACTTCCAGAAACCTGCACTGGTGGGAAAAGTTGCTTTATGGCTTGGCTTCATTCTTGGCAGGTCTGATTGGCGCGAAGTACATGACCGCCATACTCAACGCCACACTGAATACCACACTGGGAAAGATTGCCCCAGGAACTGAGGTAATCCCTGTTCCTGAGTCCATCGGCGCGATGGTAGCTGCTGCGGTCATTATCACTTTTGTCCTCATGTACAAATCACGGCTGGAGAAGCAAGCGACCGCCGGGGAGGGAAAATGATAGTTGATGCGTCTTTCATCTGGCTTCAGGCAAATGCTGTCATCAGTCTGGCGACGGCAATCATTATTGCGACATACCAGCGCACTGACTCTCGTCACAAGCTGCATTACTCGATTATTGCCTGGCTGGCGATGGTCGCCCTCATCTCAATACCAATTCGCGTATGGGTAGGTAACTACACAATTGTGGACCGCTCCGAAGTCATTGTGAATTTCATACTCCTGCTGGTGATGTTGAACTCGCGGGGGAACATTACTGGAAAAAGGAGTTAGAAATGGAAGAACCACGCTGGCTGGTGGAAGCTCGAAAGTATTTAGGTCAGTTAGAAATCAAAGGCCCACGTCATAACCCTCTCATCCTTCAGTTCTGGAAAGACATCAAACGCAGTGGAATCAAAGATGATGAAACGCCATGGTGTGCAGCCTTTGTCGGTTCCATGCTCGAGCGAGTCGGAATCAAATCCACCCGCTTTGAGTCTGCGAAGTCATATCTCAACTGGGGTGCTGAGCTATGCGAACCAGCCTTCGGTTGTGTTGTGGTATTCAGTCGCGACGGCGGCGGCCATGTTGGATTTGTCGTTGGGCAGCGTGAAAACGGCGACCTGATGGTACTTGGTGGCAATCAGTCTGATGCTATTAATATCCGCGCCTTCCAGCGTTCGCGTGTATCAGGTTATCGCTGGCCTGTGAATGAGGCGAAAGATATGCGTCCACTGCCGGTAATGAACGGGAGCCTTTCGGAGAGCGAGGCATGATTGAATATTTCCTTCTTTCGTTTAAAACGCACTGGCGCTGGTGGTTATCAATTGCCGCTCTGGTGGTGATTGCTTGGCTCTGGAATGAAAACACCCGCATCGATGCCAGCCTTACCACGCTAGAGGGTGCGAACAACAGTAACCGCGCTGTCATGGATAACATGCTCCGCACTGTCGCTATCACTAACATTGTTCTGGGAGTCAATCAGCATGCTAAGAACCAGATTGCTCTGGAGTCACAGAAAGCCTCGAGTGACATCAAAACTGCGATGGCGGGTGATGATTGTGCTGCTCGGGTTGTTCCCTCTGTTGCAGCTAACCGGCTGCGCCAATACGCGGACAGTTTACGTTCCGGTACCACAGCAACAAACCCCAGCCAGCCTGACCGCTGAAACACCACAACCGTTTATTGCCGATCCGCTGACCTACGGGGCCAGTCTGGAATTAAACGTCAGTCTGCTGTCTGCGCTGGGGCAGTGCAATCGCGATAAGACTGATATACGAACCATTGAACAATCACGAGCCTCGCAATAGCGGGGCCTATGATTATATTTGTGAGCAATATCAAAATTAATATGTTTATTGCTACGTTAGCTTGAATGCATAAAAGTTGATCCCCACTAAATGTATTGCGCTGGAATCATCCAGAGCCTTCGTTACCTAATAAGGGATTACCATGAAAGACGGCATTTATTTTGTTGTGTTTAAAAGTGGTCAGAATGAAGTAGGGAATGGCACGGTAGTTGTAAAGAACAATGCAGTAAATGGAGGTGATTTTGGGTTTACTTATCGCGGAAACGTAGATAATGGACGACTCAATTTGCACGTCTCTCAACATGATCCACGCGCTCAGAATGTTATTCCAGGTCTTAACGAATACTCGATGGATTTGGATGTAAGAGAAATTGCTGGTGGTTATAACTTGCATGGCAATATTGCGGGGGTTCCTAATGCCAGTCTCGCCGTGCATGCAAAATTCATCGGTGATTTGATTTAAGATCTTCAAACCATCTAAACCGCCTCCGGGCGGTTATTTGTCATCACAAGAGCCACTTCCGAGTGGCTTTTTTAATGGCTTTAACTAACGGGATTGACCATGACCAAACCAGACTGGGAGGCCATCGAGTCGGCATACCGGGCTGGCGTACTGTCGGTGCGAGAGATTGCCTCACACCATGGCCTAACACATACCTCTATCAATAAGCGCGCAAAGCGTGATGGGTGGGAGCGAGATTTAAAAGCAAAGGTAAAAGCCAAAGCGGATGCGCTGGTTTCCAAGCGTGAGGTTTCCAGGCAGGTTTCCACGGAAACCGCTTTAACTGAACGGCAACTTATCGAGGCCAGCGCCGAAGTTATTGCTAATGTCCGTATGCAGCATCGTGGTGATATCAAGCGCGCACGTGAACTGGCTAATGCTCTGTTAGATGAGCTGGCGGGGGAGTGTTCGGACGTTTCAGCGTTGAACGAGTTGGGCGAGATGCTTCGCCAGCCTGATGACAAAGGCATGGATAAGCTCAACGACTTGTACCAAAAGGTCATTAGCATGCCATCACGCGTTAAGGCTATGAAGGACCTGGGCGACACGCTTAAAACGCTGATTGGTCTCGAACGAGAAGCCTACGACATTACAGCTGGCAACGACAGCGACGACGACACGCCTGTTCAGTTCAACATAACCGTTTCCCCCGGACACTAACCATGCACAAACAAATACGCAGTGCTGCGGCAATGATGCCAACCGGCCATCACGTTACGCGCCTTGAAAAGCTTCTACTCAAAGAACTCAAACGCCTGCCACGCGAAACGCTTATGGCGATAGCGCTAGTCGAACCGGTCATTAAACAAGTAGGGGCTAAATACGGTGGATGTCAGCCTGCACCCCAAACAACACCAGGCGCTGATAACGCCAGCTAACGAAATACTCTACGGCGGAGCCGCTGGTGGCGGAAAAAGTCACCTCATGCGTATCGCGGCAATTCTGATGTGCGCGGCTGTGCCAAAGCTTCAGGTTTATATCTTTCGCCGCCATTACGCTGACCTCTACAAAAACCACATGGAAGGGCCCTCGTCGTTTCATGTGATGCTCCACGAACTGGTGAAGCGGGGGAAGGCGCGCATCATTGAATCCAAAAACCAGATTATTTTCTGGAATGGTTCAAAGATTCATCTGTGCCACCTGCAACACAAGAAAGACCTCCAGAAGTACCAGGGGGCCGAAATTCACGTCCTGCTGATGGATGAGCTCACACACTTCCATGAAGACGAATATCGATATCTGCGTAACCGTGTTCGCTGCACCATTGATATTCCGGATAGTGAGATTTTCCCTGGCTTCAACCTGCGCCAGAAGATACCGATGATCCTCTGTGGTTCGAACCCCGGCTCTGTTGGCCATGCGTGGGTGAAGCGCACCTTTGTTGATTACGGCGTTCCGCTGAAACCGGCTAAAACGAAATCATCTGATGGTGGGATGCTGCGCGTTTACGTTCCTGCGCGGCTGGACGACAACCCTACGCTGCTTCGACATGATCCCAATTATCTCGAGCGCCTTGATGGTCTGGGTGATCCGTCACTGGTTAAAGCCATGAAGGATGGCGACTGGAATATCGTTGCGGGCGGTGCTCTCGATGATGTCTGGCGCACCGAACACATTATTGTGCCGCGCTTTACTGTTCCGAAAGGTTGGTATCTCGACCGCTCCTTTGACTGGGGATCAACCCATCCTTTCAGCGTGGGCTGGTGGGCTGAGTCGAACGGTGAGGAGGTTACTTACATTGAGGATGTTCTTGAAGGCGATAAGTTCGTTCAGTACGAAACCGTGCGCTCGTTTGCGCCGGGAAGCATTATCCGGATAAACGAATGGTATGGCGCAAAAGAGATTGGCCTCAATGAGGGGCTCAAGCTTTCAGCCGATGAAATAGCGGTCGGGATTGTTGAACGCGAACGCCTGTGGCGATGGGACGTTAACGCCGGGCCAGCTGATAACCAGATACGGAACGTGATGCAAAAAGGCGTCCCAACGATTGCCAGCACCATGGGAGAGCAGGGTATCTGGTGGGAGAAGTCAGATAAATCGCCAGGCTCACGCACAATCGGGCTGGAGCTGGTCCGTCAGCGCCTGAAAAATGCGACTACTGGAGAAAAGCCTGGCCTGTTCTTTATGGAGCACTGCCGGGCCGCAATTTCCACACTCCCGATTTTACCCCGCGACGATAAGAACCCCGACGATGTGAACACGGCGGCACAGGATCACGTATATGACGATGTTCGTTATCGGGTTCTGAAAGCTGCGCGCCTGGCTAAATCACTTGAGGCACGATAATGAATCAAATGTATGAGCGTCCTGATTTCGTTCAGTATCGGGCTATCTGGAAGATGATCCGGGACGCGATTGAAGCCAATGTTAAAACGAAGACATATTTGCTTGACATGGTGCCTTCGGGCGATAGCGAGTACGACGAACGGCGCAATCGCGATTACCGTGAACGGGCTATTTACTACAACTTCACCGGGCGCACCCATGCCGGGTTAATCGGTCAGATGTTCTACCGTGACCCGCAGGTTGATGCGCCAGAGTTGCTCAAAAGTGTCATTGCTGATATCGATGGCTCGGGCATTGCGATTGAACAGCAGGCGAAAGAAACCGCAGGTGTGTGTGCTGCCTGCGGGCGTTACGGTTTGTTGGTGGATTATCCACGTATTGAGGCCAGCGTGAGCCGTGCAGATATTGCTACCGGGCGCGTTAAGCCAACAGTTTTGCTATACCAACCAGAGCAAATCATTAACTGGCGTACCCAGCGAGTGGGTGGCAAACAGCGCCTGACGCTGGTGGTACTGTACGAGCAATACGAATCTGAAGATGATGGATTCGAGCAGGTTATGAAGGACCAGTGGCGAGTACTACGACTCACAGAAGCTGGTTACACCATGGCTGTCTGGCGATTTGGCGAGGATGAAAAAACGCTGAGCGCTATAGAGGATGGCGTTGTTATTCGCGACTCCACTGGTGCGCCCTGGCGGGAAATCCCTTTCATCATTGGCGGCTCGACTAACAATGACCCCGGCATTGATAATCCGCCGTTGCGCCCACTGGCAGAGCTGAATATTGGTCATTTGCGTAATTCAGCTGACCATGAAGAGGCGCTACATATGCTGGGCCAGCCAACGCCATGGGCGTCAGGCATAACGGTCGAACATAAGAA
Organism: Buttiauxella sp. AC038; assembly: GCF_979253565.1. NCBI lineage: Bacteria > Pseudomonadati > Pseudomonadota > Gammaproteobacteria > Enterobacterales > Enterobacteriaceae > Buttiauxella > Buttiauxella sp. AC038. Next base: position 1,223,210 of record NZ_CEEDCQ010000001.1, read on the forward strand.
GCAGGTTATGGATGATAAGCCTGTGTTGTTTGGCTCCCGCACTTTCCTGATGTTGCCTGAAGGCGGTCAGGCCGGGTTGATAACGATGCCTGATTCGTCAGCGCTTGCGACAGCCATGGAATCGAAAGAGAAAAGGGCCGCTTCACTTGGTGCGAAGCTTATTGAATCCCAGAGCACCCAGCGCACAGCAACGGAAGCTAATCGCTCATCGATGGTGGAAGACTCGGTCCTGAGCACCATCGCCAAAAACGTCAGCCAGGCATATATGCAGGCATTGAAATGGTGCCAGGCATTTCTGGGTGAAACGGGCGCCGTAAACTTTGAACTATCCACCGATTACGACTTTAACAAGATGACCCCGCAGGAGCGGCAAATTCTTGTTGCTGAATGGCAGGCTGGTGGCATCACGGATGAAGAATATCGCTGGAACATTCGCCGCTCGGGCGTTGGCTATCTGGACGATAAGAAGTGGCAGAGATGGAAGGATGAACGTGACAACCAGGAAGATGGGCCGGACCTTGATCGGGGTGGCGAGAATCAGGCGGGGCAAGATGAATGATCAGCAACGACATCATCAAAGCCCAGGTGATGCTGGAGCGCTTGAAGAACGGCGAGATTAAGGACTTCCAGAAGGTACTGAAACAGCTTGACCGGGCGGTGCGTTCAATCCTCGCTGGATACACTAAGCTTCCCACTGACCTTGCCAGAATAAGGCGCGAACTTCGTGCAGCCCAGTCGGAGTTGTGGGGGCAATATCTGGATTCACTCTGGGATAACCTGGAATCTCTCTCAACCCATGAAGCGAATGTTGAAGCCGGGATACTGACGAGCCAGGCCATCTCGGTTGGCGTCAATATCGGCAAAATCAAAACGCCGGGACTGTGGTCGAAAACGCTCACCCGACCAATTACCGGAACGGGTGATTTGCTGGAGCCTTACGTCAAAGGCCTGGCAGAAACTGAAATACGCCGCATTGAACGTGAGGTGATGATTTCATGGGGGATGGGCCGAACGGTACAGGAAACACTGAAGGCAATTCGCGGTACCGCTGCGAATGATTTTCGCGATGGCGCACTGAACGCGACTCTCAATGACGCTAAAACCATTATCCAGACGGCTTACCAGCATGTCTCATCCGTCGCTTACCTCGAATCATCACTTTCAGCTGGTCTCGATGAGTATCAGCTGGTAGCAACACTTGATTCCCGGACATCGAAACTCTGCCGATCTCTTGACCTGACCATTCATAAAACAGGTGAGGGGCCGGTACCGCCATTTCACCCTCGCTGCCGCACTCGCATGGTGCCGTACTGGGGGAAAGAGGAAAAGCCTGGCACCCGCTCATCAGCGCTGGGTTACGTTCCTCAGGATGAATCGTTTTACGAATGGCTCTCGAAAATGCCGGACACCTACCAGAACGAATCACTTGGCCCGACCTGGGCGAAATTGTTCAGGGAAGGTGGCGTTACCCCCGAAGACTTCTCGAAGCGGGTCATTAATAACCTACAACCTCTCACACTCTCTGAGATGCGCAGTCGCTATCCAGAGATGTTCCAAAAAGCCAACCTCTAAAGGCAGTGCCTGATGAAACTTAAAAAGAAATACACCAAACAGGATGACATTCCTGAGCAATACCGCGCGCTCTATTCAGAGAAAGACGGCGAATGGGTTGTTGATATCGATGGTGAAGAAGACACCTCTTCATTGTTGCGAGCTAAACAGCATGAAAAAGACCAGCGCAAAAAAGCCGAGCAACAGACACGCGAACTGCAGGCGAAAATTGACGAAATGCAGGATCAGATGGAAGACCTGCAAGCCGGTGGCGAGTCTCAAAAGCTTCAGCGCCAGGTTGAAAAGCTGACGAAGCAACTCACTGAAGCAACGGAAAAATCTACTACTGGCGATGCTGCCTGGCGTGCGCGCTTTGAAAAACAGTTCCTTGAGACCACAGCTCAGAAACTGGCTGGCGAACTGTCTGATAGTCCTGACCTGATGCTGCCACATATTCGTGGCGGTCTCGCCATGGACTTCGAAGGTGATGAGCCAGTTGTTCGCGTGAAGGGCAGTGATGGCAGTTTCAGTGATGTATCGCTCGATGACTTCAAAAAAGGGTTCAACGACAACCCATCATTCGCGCCGTTGCTTCGTGGCAGCAGCGCATCGGGCGGCGGTGCCGACCCACAAAAAGGTGGAAGCGGCGGTAATTCGCTGAAGAAACCAGATTTCCTGACCGCATCAACTAAAGAGATTGCGGCGTGGGCAGCGGCTAACCAACCACAGGAGTAATTCATGCGCGCTGATTTAAAGGTATTCCATAACACTATCTATACCGTGATGACTGAGACACAGGATCAGGCCATCCAGAAGTTCAACCAGGCGACAAGTGGCGGGCTGGTGCTGACCTCATCCACCATCAACAAGGGTGATTTTGATGGCGAAGTATCATGGGCCAAAATTGCTAACCTGGTTCGTCGCCGCAACGCCTACGCAGACTCTGCGCTGACACCAGTCCAGTTAGCTCAGTTGGTCAGCTATTCCGTTAAGGTTGCCGCTGGTACGCCACCTGTAGTTATTGACCCTGGCATGCTCAAATGGATTAAAGCCTCCCAGGCTGAGGCAGGCGCTGTAATCGGTAAGCAGCTGGCTGAAGATAACCTCGCTGATATGCTAAATACTGGCATTGCGGCCTATGTGGCAGCTGTGGGACAGAACACCAAAATGATGTTGGATGTTTCGGCGCTGACAAGCGGTCATAAATACATGACCCTACAGAACCTAAACTCTGGTGCGGCGTTGTTCGGCGACCGTTCGCAGGATATCCGCTGCTGGTTAATGCATTCAAAATCTTTGTATGACATCTACGCCACAGCGCTGGATAACACCAATCAGCTGTTCTCTTTCGGTACCGTAAAAGTTATGTCTGATGGCTTCGGTCGACCGCTGGTTATCACTGACTCCCCGAACTTGATGGTTGCAGCAGGCTCTGACCCTACCACTGACCCAGCTAAATATTTCACGCTGGGTCTGAATAACGGGGCCGTCATTGTTGAGCAGAACAACGATGAGTTCACCGATAACACGGAAACCAAAAACGGTAATGAGAACATTCAGGCAACGTATCAGGCTGAATGGACTTACAACCTCGGCATCCGTGGCCACACCTGGGACATCACCAGTGGTGGCAAGTCTCCTACCACGGCGGCGCTGGCTACCGGCACCAACTGGGATAAAACCTGCACCTACGATAAAGACGGTCCAGGTATCCTGATTAAGTCGCTGTAATTAACAGGGGAGGCTCGAGCCTCCCTTAGTTTTTCTAACCATGGAGGCATTCAATGTCTGTTAAGAAAACGCTGGTTTGGGTTCCCTCGCATTTTGTGAAGCAGGAGCTACAAGAGCTGGCTGAGAATCACGCAGGAATGACCTTCCGCAATGCTTTATTTGCGGGTGAGGGGACTGAGACTGATGTGAAAAATGTCGCCGGTATTATCCCAAAAGGATATGAACATTATCCCGTTCATCCTGATCAGGATGAGATTATGCGGATGATTAATGGCGAACCTCAGTCAGTGGCTGAAGCAGGTTCAGGTGACAGTGTGGCAAAAGAAATTGAGCCGTCGATTATCGCTGAGAAGCCAGAGCCAGAGCCAGAGCCAGAGCTGCCAGCAGGCGTGACAAAGCGCACTCGCGTCAATTAACCGTAACGGAGTCGAACGATGGCATTAATCATTGAGACCGGCTCCGGTGTTCCCGGCGCGGACAGCTACGCGAGTGTGTCAGAGTTAAAAGCTTATGCGGACGCGCGCGGTGAATCCTTACCTGTTGGTGACCCGTCTATCGAAGTGCTGCTCAATCAGGCCATGGATTGCCTGCAATACAGCTATGAGTATCGGGGAGCAAGAACATTCCCTGATGCACTATTGCAGTGGCCGCGCTCGGGGATAAAGGGGATTGATGAAAATCAGATCCCTCCTGAGGTTAAATTCGCGCAGATGAAACTGGCCTGCATTGCTTTCACTGAGGACATTTCCAGCTCAACCGCGACCGCGCAAACAACGCGTGAAAAGGTGGATGTGATTGAAATTGAATACTCAGACCAGGGCAGCAGCGGCATGTTTGTCTCGCCAATGGTGGATAACATGTTGCGCCGGTTTGTTTATGACAGCAGTGTCGGGCTATTGCAGCAGGCGCGAGTGGAACGGGCATGAACTACATCCGATTGCAGGGACGGGTTAATGCCATTATCCGCAAGGCAGCCAATGATCTGAAACTCACCTTTCGCCGCAAAACACCTTCAAGCGACCCCCTGGCTGAGACACCTGAAACCATTATCACCCAGGAGCTTTACGCCGTTTTCCTTGGCGCTGGATATAAAGGGCTGGTGGAATCCATTTTGCAGGCTGTCGGGCAGACCGCGACGGAAAAGAGTGACGCGAAGTTGCTTATTTCTCCTGTAGGCGTTCAGTGGGACCTGAAATCAGGTGACGAAGTGCAGGTTGATGGTAAATGGCTGGGTTTGGGTGATGTCGATCGTGTTCGGCCTGACCTGAAAACCACAGTACTTATCAAAGCCAATATCCGGAGCATGTAATGTCCTTTGCTGATGAACTTTTAGCGGCGCAAACGCGCATTGAAAACGCTCTCGAACGCACGCGCGTTTTACTCATTCAGAGGTTGTATCGGGATATTATTTTCGACACGCCGGTATTGGATGGCACCCTGCGTGGCAGTTGGCGAACAAGCACGGATAGCCCGTCTGAAGACCTGTCTCCCGTTACCGACCCTGCTGGCGTGGGCACCACTCGCGCAATGGAAGTTGTGGTGAATGGTTCTACATGGGGCGTCGATGTATGTCTGGTGAATAATATTCCTTATGCCTATCGCATTGAGTTTCTCGGCTGGTCAGCAGTCAAAGCGCCTCAAGGCATGGTTCGTCGCAACGTTCTGCGTGTACAGGATATTTTGCAATCCGTTCAACGGCAGGTTAACCGGAGATAACACTCATGGGCGACCCGGTAGAGAATATCCAGGCCGCATTAATCAAATCATACCAGGCAACAGGCCTAACTTCAGACGACCTCACTGGCTGGCCTAATCGCAAGTTCTCACCCCCCGATGCGCAATTCCATGCTTATTTCTCCATTGATTTTGGTGACATCGGCGTGCGTTCGTTCGGGGTTGGTGGAACGGATGGCACTGAAGGGTTTGCGCAGGTATTGCTCTGTTATCCGCTGGGTTCTGGAACGGTTCAGACAACCAGAGATATCGCTACATTGCGCCAGGCATATCGCGCTGGCACACGTCTGGAGTCGGGTGGTACCTGGCTTACTATCCGGTCCTGCTCACCATCTCCCGGCGTACCTGACGGCGAGTACTACGTGGTGCCAGTGACCATTCGTTGGTTTTCACGCTTTGAGAGGTAATTATGTCCAGTGGTGCTATGCACGCGCTGTATCTCGTTCCTGAAACGAACTATGGGGAAATTCCGGCGACCCCAGCCTTTGATCTGGTTCGCCAGACAGGGGTGACCATTGGCTTGTCAAAGGACACGCTGCAATCGGCAGAATTACGCCCTGATCGCCAAATCACATCTATCCGTCACGGAACGCGCCGAATTGGCGGTGATATTAACTTCGAGCTCTCCTACGGTTCGCAGGATGCGTTACTCGAGGCGGTATTGTGCGGCACCTGGACCGGGAATGTCCTGAAGGCTGGCGTAGCGCGCAAATCATTTACTGCCTTGCGTCATTTTTCTGACTTAACTGACGTGCCGTACTGGACCTATCTCGGCGTGGAGATGAATACACTCCAGCTGACGATGGGCGCCAATGCCATTGTTAAAGGCACTTTTGGCACTATCGGACAGGATCAGCCGTTATCGACTGCGGCAGAACCAACCGGTGCAACCCTGGGTGTGGCCACTGAAGCGCAGGTGATGGACTCATTTACCGGGGCGATGAGTATTGCTGGCAAACAGCTGGCGCTCACCACGGAAATCACTCTGAGCCTTACTAATGGAATGGATACACGTTTTGTCATTGGCTCAGATAAAACGCTGCGACCGACACTGAAGCGCTCAACGTTGACAGGACAAGTGACGGCATATTTTGAGTCTGGCGAGCTGGTAAATGAGTTTATCCGTGAAGGAGATGTTTCCCTGACGTTTACGGTGTCCGATCCGGAGGGAAATCAATATCAGTTCAGTCTGCCGAAGATTAAGTTCACTGGTGGTCAGCCTGATGTTACCGGCGAGGATGATATTATGCTGACCATGCCGTTTACAGCGCAGTATGACAAAACGCTGGATTCTCAAATTTCTATTACTCGCATCCCTAAAGCCCCTGAACTGACGGGCTACAGCTTTGCTCTGGATGGCTCCAGTAGCGGCGCCACCGTAACCGGCACAGCGCCAACGCAGACAGTAACCGTTGCCGATAAATCCACTACACCTACCACAGCGCTAACTATTTCCGCTAAGCCTTCAGGTGCGTCTCTTGGGGCTCCTGCCATTAAGACTGCTCCGGCAGCTGCGACCGCCACAGCAACTATTTCAGGTGGGAAACTGGTCGTCACCAATAAGGCCGCAGGGACAACCACTATTGTTCTGACTGATGGCGCAGGCCACGACACAACCCTCAACTACACCATCACTGCATAACCCAATGGCGATCACTTGATCGCCTTTACTTACAGGAGTTTGCTATGTCACAAGCTATGTCTTCATTCTTTACCCGCGAAAATGCTGAGCGCGGCATCAAAGTCCCTCTGGCCCTCCCGAACGGAGAGAAAACCGAACATTATCTGATGATTCGTGGTGTTGATTCCGTCGAGTTTCAGCGCGCCGATCAAGAAATGCGCCGCCAGGTCCGCGAAACGCTGTTACTGCCAGAGAAAGAACAGCAGCCAGCACAGGAAAAGCTGGTTCGCGAATTGCAGGCATCGTTGGTTATTAGCTGGAGCTTCGAGGAGCCGTGCACTATTGAGTCGGTCAGTAACTTCTTTTACGAAGCACCGCACATTGGTAGTGCAGTTGACAGGGCTGCAAGCAACCGAAAGCTGTTCATGACCGGGACAGCGGGCGATTAATCGAATTCGCCACGGCGGAGTTTAAGCTTTGCCGCAAGCCTAAAGGCTCCACCACAACCTACCGCGAACACTACGAACACATCTGGAAATCTACGGGGCGAAAGCCAAAGTCGCTGGATTTCCCTCCTTGTCCTGATTCGTTGCTCTATCTCTGGAATGCCTGGCTTCGCCTGGTCAATGATAGCTGGCTGACATACCAGGAGATTAAAGCGTACTGCGAATTGACGGGGCTGGTATTCACCCCGGGTGAAGTAGAACAAATCCGCACGCTCGACCGCCTTTACTGGAGAACCCTGAATGACAACTGAAACCGCGCGCCTTCTGGTCGTGGCATCGTCTACTGGTCTGGATAAGCTAAAAACAGAGTTGTCTGGCGTGCAGAAAGGCGGATCTTCAGCAGAGAAAGCCACGAATGGGCTGCTGAGCGTCATCAAGGGTTTTGCAGCGCCTGTACTGGCTGCGGTATCAGCAACAGCCGCTTTGAATGAAGTGATTAATGTTACCCGTGAGTTTGAAAGTCTGCGGGCCTCACTGGAGGTGGCCACAGGTTCGGCACAGAATGCCAGCCAGGCCTTTGGGCTCATTCAGCAGTTTGCAGCAACTACGCCGTATTCGTTGCAGGAGTCGACGCAGGCGTTCATCAATCTGGTTAACCTTGGCCTTGACCCCTCTGAAGAGGCGATGCGCTCCTACGGCAATACAGCATCTTCTCTGGGTAAATCCCTGGATGACATGGTTCAGGCAGTGGCTGATGCGGCAACAGGGGAGTTTGAACGTCTAAAAGAGTTTGGTATCAAAACCAAAAGCAATGGCGATACCATTTCTTTCACCTTCCGTGGTGTGACAGAAACGGTAAAAAACAGCTCTGCTGAAATCCAGCGATACCTTCAGGACCTGGGCAATAACGATTTTGCCGGCGCAATGGATAAGCAATCGCAGACCCTGAATGGCGTGATTTCCAACCTCGGGGATAACTGGAATCAGCTGGTAATGAGTTTCAGCCAGTCCGGTCCCGGCGATATCGTTAAGGAGACTCTTCAGGCTATCAGCGACGGGGTGCAGGACGTCAATAGCGCCTTCACCAATGGAAACGTTGATACTGTTTTGCATAGCTGGGAAGGTTCATTAAACGGAATTGAGCAGCAACTGGATGACATCTTTGGCGCGGGTACGATTGAGAAGTGGGCCGAGGAAGGTGTGCAACTTGTGGCTACCATGGTTCGCAACCAGGTGGAAAACCTCTTGCTACTGCCCGCCACAATTGAGGATTTCATTGCTGAGGCAAAGGCCGACTTAATTTACTTCGGTCAGTTGGGTGAATATTACGGGCTTGAGTTCTATCACTCGATTGCTGACCGGGTAAATCTTCTGATCTCTATACTGGCTGAGTTCGGTAACCAGGTTAAAAATGCAGCCAGCTTAAAGGGCTTTGATGCCGGTGCAATTGCCAGCATTTTTGACGAGCAAACGACTGCAATACAGAAGAACTCAAAAGCGCGTGAAGAGAACCTGCAGAAGAATAAAGACCAGCATGAATACAATAAAACGCTGGCGGTGCTGACATATCAAACTCGTAAAAATGATATTGATAGTGCGTTGGATAATAATCCGTTATTAAAACCTGACACAGGAACAGTCAAGCTTGATGATTTTGAAAAAGGTGGTGATAAAAACCAGGTTAATGGTGGTGGTTCAAGTAAGAAAAAGAAAGCGGGTGGCCTGACCGCTGATTCCTGGGAGAACTATTACCAGAACATATTGCAGGCGGGATCTGATACTTTCGACCAGCTCGGACTCAAAGAGCAGGAGGAAATCGACAAGGTTGGCAAATACCTGAAAGCGGGTGTTGCTTCGACAGAAGAAGCGCAGAAAGCCATCACGATGATCCACGAGAACTACGCTAAAAAGCGTGAGGATATCGCGGAGAAATACGACCCGATGCGCGCAGCCACTGACAAGCTGCGCGATGGTATGGCTGAAATAAAAGCGCTTGAGGAATCCGGGGAGCTGGAACACAAGGCAGTGCTGGGTGCTCGCTCGAAACTTGATGAAGATTACTTTAAATCCCGCGTTGAGATAGCGAAGGATAATGCCGTTTCCTACGCTGATGCTATGCGTGGAGAGTATGACCCTGTTCAGGCTGCTCAGAATGAGTACGATACTCAACTTGCGCAGCTTCAGGCTTATCATGAGGCTGGATTCGCAATAGAGCAGGATTTTGCTGATAAGCGGCATGCGCTTTATACCACGTTGCTTCAGAAGCAGTCGGAATCACAAAATAAAGAAGTCCTAAGTTACTCCCAGAGTGCGTCCACAATAGCGGGTTCAATGGCAGATACGTTGGCTGCAATTGGCGAGCGGGGCAGTGGTGCATATAAAGTAATGTTTGCTGCATCAAAGGCTTTTGGAATCGCGCAAGCAACCCTTAATCTTTCAACCGCTATATCTCAGGTCATGGCTGACCCCACGGCCACGAATCCGATGTTGAAATTTGCCAACATGGCAGCAGTTGCAGCAGCTGGCGCGTCGCTGATTTCTCAGGTATCAGCTGTCGGGATGGCTCACGATGGTATTGATAACATCCCCAAAGAAGGTACGTGGCTGCTGGATAAAGGCGAGCGAGTGGTTGACCGCCGCACTAATGCCGATTTAAAAGATTTTCTGGCAAATGGCAGTGGTGGTAATCAGCCTGCTCAGATAATCCAACACTTCACGATCAGTGGTAGTGGCGACAAGCAGCTTGAGTCGATGCTCCAACAGGCTGCGCAACAAGGGGCTAAGGAGGGTTATCAAATGGTTATCCAGGATTTCGCAACCAATGGGCAAGCTCGAAAAATGGTGCGATAGATCATTCCATACACATTTCCCATGAATTAGTATCGCTAAGTTATGATGATAACTATGGAATAAATAATGACCAAAATTATAGTCCCCTGTGTAGCGGCATTACTATTATCGGGTTGTGCGGGAATGTATCAACGAGCTCCTGAGTTGAATTCTATGTCTGGAATTACTTATGGAAAACTTGGTGAAAACGAGATTATTAAAAGTTACAAGATTGTAAAAAATTCAACGCCAAAAGAAAATAACTCCTTACAAAGATGTGTTTTAAAAAACGTTTCAAATAATGAGGTTGTCTTAAATGACGCTTCAAATAGTTTTGTCGGTGCTTATACAGGGCAATATTACAACATCACAAAAAGCAAAACCGTAGCCGGTGGTGAGATTGTGAAGGCCAATTCAGAGAATGAGACAATTTCAGTTGGAATTGTTAAATATAATACCAATGTAGTAACTCGCGCGGTGAGATTTTTGCTAGATGCACGAGTTGTCGATGGCAAGGTCAGCTATGAGTTTGACAAAATTGAACAGGCTCAGTTAGATACGGGAGCGATTCAAAACAATGGATTCTATCCTGTAGGATCCTGGAATATGGCAGGGTCAGTAGAGGTAATTAACTCTCTTAGTGATGTAGCTAGTAATATAGATTCTTGCTTAATGTCAGATTAATTTTGGAAGTCATTGAGGCGGCATGATCGTTTTAGGATTGTCGGCTTTAAATGAAACGTTTGTTAGTCTTCAATAGAGCCTCGGCATAGTCCGGGGCTTTTTTACAGGTGAATTATGGCAACAGTACAATGGCCTGCGGTACTGCGGCCCTCCTCAATGAATCTTACCCTCCGCTCCAAAACAGCCAGCTTCGAAAGCCCTTTCAACGGTACAACGCAAATAGTCACTTATCCTGGTACGCGCTGGGCTATGGACATGCGCTTCGAAAATCTGCCACCTGATGAAATCCGTGAGATGAGCGTGTTTCTCGCACAGATGGATGGCCCTGGTGGCCGCGTGGTGCTGGGAGATATGAGCCAGCCGCAATCTGCACCGAATGGTAATCCAGTTACTGGTATCGACACGGGGAATCTTGTTGCGGTCAACTCAACTGGCTGGGTTGCTAGTTCACTGGTTCTGAAGCGCGGTCAGTATGTTTCGATAAGTAATCAGCTTCGCCTGGTAACAGCTGATGTGACTTCGGATGGCAACGGTGCGGCACAAATCTCCCTGGCTCCCATGCTACGTAGCAAGCCGCAAGTTGGTACTCATATTGAAGTTCAGAACCCAACAGGCGTTTTCCGTCTTGATAAAGATGAGAACGGAGGTTCTCGTGATCCGGGATTAACCGGCAGTTTTACCATTAATCTTGTGGAGGCATTTTTCTGATGCTCTATTCTCCATTTTCTGACGCGATGGTTCAGGCGCTTGAATGTGAATCAGTAATTATCTGTATGGCCTGTGAGATAGATTTCGAGTCCGGTACCACTCGGGTTCATTCTGGGGCTGGAGAGCTGGTTCTGAGCGGCTATGTTTATCTGGGGGTGGGTTCTCTGGGTAAATGCGGCTCAGTAAGTGAAGCCAGTGATATCAGCCCTTCGCAGATGAACCTCTCATTATCAGGGCTGGATACTGCGTTGTTAACGCAAACGCTCAATGAACCATGCGTGGATCGTCCAGTTCGCACCTATCTTGTAGCAATTGCTGATGATGGCAATCCACTGGCCATTGATTTATTACATGAAGGATTTATCTCCAGTTCGTCGGCAGTAGCCGGTAAGACCTGCGGAATCAGTTACACCGTCTCCAATATCTTTGAAAAGTGGCAAGAAGGCCGTTCAGACAGATTTACTGACGAAAGCCAGCGCGCACTTTACCAGGATGATCGTTTCTTCCGTTATGTCGCCCAAATGTCTGAACGCTCCATCTACTGGGGCAGCAAAAAAGACGCACCTCCATTCAACTACGCGTAAACCAAATGAAAAAACAACACTGGCAACAGGCTCTGGTGACAACCATGCAGAGCCTCGAAGGCGAGCGCTTCAAATGGGGCGTAAACGACTGCTGCACGCTAGTTGCTGACGCTATGGATGCTCAATATGGGTCCAGTTTGCGGCAGCAACTCGACTATAGAGGTGAGCGCGGTGCAACTGAGTTTATTCAACAACGAGGCGGAGATATTGCCGCTTGCCTAAGCCATTACCTGATCGAAAAAAATCCAGCTTTTGTACAACGCGGAGACGCAGTGACATTCGAAGGTGAAAACGGAATGACAGCGGGTATTTATTGGGTTGTTGGAGTATGGGCGACCTCTCCTGAGGGGGCTCGTCTGTTTTCCGATGTCAAAATAACGGGTGCATGGGGAGGTCCACGATGCCACCAGCAATAATTCCTGCAGCAATTGCTATTGCTGCATCAGCAGCTGCTGCGGCTGGATATGTGGCTCTTGCAGTTGCGCTGACCATCGCGTCTGTTGTTGCTTCGATGGCGTTGAAACCCAAAACCCCGGGCTATGGGGCGTTTCGGGATGCCGCAGAGCGTAAACAGGTTTTAAGGGCAAGTGCTGCCAGCAGAAACATCGTCTATGGACGAACAGTATCGTCAGGCGTCCTTATTTTTGCTGAAGAGCAAGCGGGTGATCAGGTTAAAGGCGAGTGGATGCATATGGTTCTGGCGTTGGCTGGTCATCCTTTGCATGCGGTGACAAAAGTTATGCTCGCAGACGACGCGGTTGGCAACTATGGAAACCTGGTAACTTATGAAATTCACAACAGCCGCACAGACGCTGATCCATTCCTGAAAGAAAACTGCCCATCATGGAAAGACGACATGATCGGGCGAGGCATTTCGTTTTGCCGTATTTCGCTTAAATTTGACGCTGAAAAATTCCCTTCTGGCCTGCCGAACATTAAGTTCCACAAAGAAGGTAAGGAGGTCTTTGACCCACGAGATAGCCAGGTAAAGTTTACTGATAACGCCGCCCTGGTGATTCTTGATTATTATCGAACTGTCCTTAATGTTCCTGATTCCGCAATTGATATGGAGCAGTACAAGGTTGCAGCCAATATCTGTGATGAGCCCGTTAAGAACGTTGATAATAGCTATTCGAATCGATACACCATTAATGGTGAATTCGATCTGGAAGAGCAGCCAGCCAAAGTACTGGAGGATATGTGTCAGGCATGCGGTGGTGAGCTGAGCTATATCGGCGGCCGCCACGGGCTGCTGGTAGGTGCTTATTATGGACCGGCCACAATGACGCTGGATGAGTCGTGTATTGCTGGTGATATTAAGATCGTCCCAGAGACGTCTCACAAGGAAAAGGTTAATACTATCAATGGTACTTATATTGATGTGGACCAGGGGTTTGTAGAAACTGACTTTCCTGAGGTTACTTATGACGCATGGGTAACAAAGGATGGAAAGAAGCTAAAGCAGGACTTTAAATTCCGCTTTGTGAACAATCCATATACTGCGCAACGGCTGGCTCACATTGTTGTGAACCGTAAGCGACTGGGGCGCACAATGGAGGTGCCAGTCAATTTCCGGGGGTATAAATTCAGGCCTGGTCGATATGCAAAAGTAAGTATCGCATCCCTGGGAATAAACAATGTGGAGTTCCGAGTAGTTAAGTGGGATTTCGACCCTCAAAGCGGCATCACACTCACACTCCGTGAAGAAACTCAGGATATGTATGGTGATGCGGTCGGCGTGGTCGTTGAGTCGCCACCCCTGACCGGGCTTCAGCCAGGCGGCGTTGCCCAGCCGCAAAACCTGCATTATGACGTTGAAGAGATAGGGCAGGTAATCCAGGGCAATCTTGTCTGGACCAACATTGGTAGTATTGCCTACAACCGGGTGATTATTCGCCAAAATGGTCAGATAGTCTTTTCTGTGCAAACACCTGGCAATTCATGCCGATTGTCTGGTTTGTTGCGCGGTTCTTATACGGCGCATGTTATCGCAGTAAGTTACCTTGGCGCTTACTCACCAGAGGCTTATCTCGAGTTCTCCATTCAAGCCCCACCGCCACCTTCAAGCGTTGAAATTCAGAATGGCTTTTTTGCCATCACGCTGCTTCCTAAATTACCCGCGGTTATAAACGTTAGTACACAATACGATTTCTGGACCTCGGGAGAAACAAGGCTGACCGACGCCAGTACTACAACGGTTGAAGCTCATGCAAGTCGAGCGGGAATGGGACAGTCATGGACGAGTCAGGGGCTTAAAAATGATCATCATTATTGGTGGTATGTACGCACAATCAATGCTTTTGGATCCTCTGATTTTCTTGAGGTTGATGGGCACTGTATTGCTGATACCGCTGGGCTTATGGATGTTATTGCTAATAACTTCCTGACCGCCGAAGATGGTGAACGACTCTCCAGCCAGATTGATACCAACATTGAAGGCTTGTTGCAGAACGCGCTGAACGACAACTCTTCGGTAGACCACCAGTTCAAAATGAACGGAGAAATCCGCGCGGATGTTCTGACGGTGAAAACCACCGTTGCCGACCTCGATAAAGCGTTCGCGGAGCAGACAACTCTGGTATCGGCTCAGTTCCAGACGGTCGGGAATCAGCTAATAACCAATACCGCCGCGCTCGAGCAGAAAATGACATCTGTGTTCAGCAGTTCTGGCGGGTCTGCAATATACAGCATGAAAGCTGGCGTTAACCTGAATGGCAATTACTACGACGCCGGGATGACTATCGCTGTATTAGCGCCATCCGGTCAGCAGGTTACCACGCGTATCGGTTTTAATGCCAATCAGCTTGTGGTGATGAGTGGTAGCGGTGGCACGGCATATTCGCCTTTCGCCATTTACAACGGCCAGGTGTTTATCAGCGATGCCTTTATCCGGGATGGCACAATTACCAACGCCAAGATAGGTGATTACATTCAGTCCAATGACTATGTTGCGGGTAGCTCTGGCTGGCGGCTGGATAAAGTGGGCACTTTCGAGAACTATGGCAGTGATGGTGCAGGGGCAAGAAAATCGACAAATGTTACCGACAGCGTAAGGGATGCGAATGGCGTGTTGCGCTGCCAATGGGGAAAACTGACGGGGGTATTCTAATGGCATGGGGCCTTCAGACATGGGATGCGAACGGCAAACCGAACAATTACGGGGTTAAGCCGGTCTCTGTGGTTGGGAGTATACCGCTCGCGATGGGCCAGAACACCGGCAGTTGGTCTTATACAGTGCCAGCAGGGATGAAGGTGGGCTTCGCCGTATCGCTCGATGAGGGTGGAAGTACTGTCGGGCGCAGGATTGCTGCTTCGGGGAATACGATAACGATCACTGCCGCCTCTAATACCGGAGTGGGGAACTACCCGGCATCAAAGTGTGAGTTGATTGTTTTCATGGAGAAGGCGTGATGGATGATTTCGGCGCAATGTTCCTTATGGAAAACGGTCAGCCGTTTGTCACCCCTCAGTCGACGCCATTTTGCCTGTACGGTAAATATGAGTTTAATTCGGTGGCAAACGGCACCGCTCAACACGTAGAGCGGAATATTGCTATAGACGCCAATTACCCGGTCATGGTGTTCGTTAAAACGACGAATACTGCACAACCGACACCTGTGATTGCATACCGTATTGGGGGGAATATCTATATTGCAGGTGATAATCCATATGGGCAGTCATTCACACTGACAGCATATGTTTTTGCGGTATTCCCGCAGACGTTGCCGCCATGGGGTTTCGCAATCTGGGATGCGACCGGGAAACTCGTGCTCACGAACGAGTCACGTGTGTTAACTGATCTACAAACCGTCGGCACGCCGGGAGATAATGGCGGGATTAATATCGACCAGACGCTGCAGGGGTCATATGCTGTAGCGCCTTGTATATTAGGCTCGTCAACATGGCAGGTCACTAATAGCTCTGCAGGTCAGCCAATAATCATAAATATCACCGCTTATGCGGGGGCGAGATTTGATGGAACAAACACACGTATTAATGCCGCAGGGAACCGAATCGGGCAAGGAAGTCCTGTATATGGTACCAATACAGGAATGGCAATAACGGCAATAAATACTGCGGCGTATGATTAATTAATTGTTTTAAGTTATTGGGCAGCACCCGACGCACAACGAATACCAACCCTGCTACGGCGGGGTTTTTTATTGCCAGAATTCAGGAGAGAACCATGCCAGCAGGCACTATCACCCTAACCAATAATTCTACCGCTGTTACCGGCACCGGTACCGCGTTCCCGACTGAGCTCAAAGCTAATGATTTCCTTGTCGCCATAGTGGGCGGCACAACCTATACGCTTGGCGTGAAGTCTGTCGAATCGGCTACAGCACTGACACTGACCACTGCCTACGGCGGCCCGACAACGGGCGGCCTTGCCTGGACACCGATACCAAATGGCACGCTGGTCGGGATTACTGCACAGATTGCCGCAGATACAGCGCGCGCCATACGTGGGCTGAATTACGACAAACAGAACTGGCAGCAGGTCTACAGTGTCAGTGGGAATATCACTGTCACACTACCGGATGGTTCAAGTTATACCGGACCATCATGGAATGGCATTGCGTCGGCACTTTCAGGAAAAGCAGATAAGTCCAGTCTGGGCTCATCTGCAACAAAAGACGCGGGAACAAATAGCGGTAATGTCATGCCTGTTGGTGCCTTTGGGTTGGGCGCACAGGTTAACATCTTGCCGTCATGGGCTTCACCACAAAATGAAACGCAGTTTATACGCGTCCCGCAAGAGGGTTCTCCTTTCGGCAACGTCGATGGTGCAGGTATTTCATTTTCACTTGGCATCTATGGGGCTCAGATTGTCTTACCAATCGTAGGCGAAAGAATTCAGATGAGGAGTTGGCTGCCCTCAGGGTTTTCGAATGGCGTTGAATTCTGGAGTACAGGGAATACTACAGTAGATGCATCGGGCTTCTTAAAGCGGTCCTCTCCAGTCGTGAAGGTTTTTTCAGATGGCGCGTATGAAACGAATGGTGAATCCGAAGGAGTAATCGTTACCCGACAGTCCTGTGGTGAGTATCTGATTCAAGGCTGTGTAGGGCTAAACAGTGATGCCGGTTGGGGAGGGATTGATGGCGGTTTTGAAATCCCACTAGACCGCAATAAACAGCCACGAATTTGGCTTGATTATGAAGTCGATGCTGATGGTTCAATCCTTGTTAAAACCTATCATCGGACGTATCACGATGCACCTGTGTTCGCCCGGAATAAGATTGATGGCTTTGCTGATGGTGACCCGATTGATATTCCATCGGACCAGTTCGTTTCTGTGCGTGTTGAAATGCCACAAGGCAGCATTTTCAACCAGAAACAGGCAGCGGCTCAGAAGGCGATGGAAGAGGCTGAGCGCGCAGCGACGGAACAGCAAGAGGGACGGGCTGACTCAAATCCAGAAAATTTACACAACGCGTAATCCCTTCATCAGTAAAGCCCTTTAACCCGTTAGCTCAAAACTCAACGAGCCCGCATTGCCGGTTCGCTTGATCAGATTTAATGATAGATATACTGTATGAATACGCAGTAATTAATGATGACTATCATATGAACCTTATCAAACCTGTCCTCCTGCGAGAGATTGTCACCGTTCCGCTATTCAGTGACCTTGTGCAGTGCGGCTTCATCCAGGTTGAGCTCGCGTGCTGCAGCGGCAACACCAATGCGCTCAGCCAGTTTAAGGGCTTCCTGACGGAGTTCAGGTGAGTGCTGCATGCGGATCTTTTTGATGCTTGATGCTGGTTTTGTCATGTGAGTCACCTCTGGTTAAGAGTTTACTTACTTAGTCTCGTGTCCACTATTCGCGGGTAGGATCATTAAGATAACAACCAGTATTACAAAACAGCCAATTCAATCGCAGGATGACATTATGAAAAAGCCACTTTGCTGGTGGCGATTTCCATAATTAATTATTCTGCCTTCAGGAGCGTAATGGACTAAAAGTCTTTTCGTCACATGCAGAGGTCAGCTCTACGTTTTGACGAGGTATCTTAAACATGTACACACGCATCCCGGTTTTCAAAACCATCTTTTCGAAACGAATCGACCCCTTCGGGCCCACATATAGCAACGACCCGTTTTCCGTTGGAGTCATTAACCCGCTAGCCACAGGCACAACTTTCGGTGATCTGAATTCGATTTTCACAAACATGCCGTGATCGTAAATGTCGATTATGGCCAATGAGTGTTCCCCATCAACCTTCAGCATTGCCTTGCAGTTTTGAAATGTACCGCGAGTTTTAGTATCCGGATCAAAAACGTATTTGGATTCTACGGGTTTTACAACCGGCTTTTCTTCGGTTGTGTTGTTCAGCACAGAGGTAGCTGGTGTTTCAGCGCAGCCGGACAACGCTGAAACGATCAGAAGCGGTAATAACATTCCTTTCATTTGTATCTCCTTTTTAGTCCTGAAATAATATCGACATATAAGGAGATGACTTGAGTTTTTTTTGAGTTAACTCACAAGTTGCGGTTATCGCGCCTGCTGACAGGCAAATTGTTAAATATTATCGCCAGGAAACTCTAGTTTTATCGCCTCCACCAGCTCATGTTTTTCCTCATCGTGTAACAAAGACCAGACTGATCCTACCCTCTGCACATATACACTTTAGTTCGAATGGAAAGTATAGAACCCATATGCTGACGAGTAAGCCACTACAGTGTAAGATGCAGGCCAGTCGTTGATGGGGTAGTTACCGTGGAGTGTCCACCGCTGTGTCCATCAAAAAGAATTAATCCGCATAGCGAGCATAAAAAACTATATTTATGAAGAACATAAGAAACTTTTCTATTATTGCCCACATCGACCACGGCAAATCGACGCTGTCTGACCGTATTATCCAAATTTGCGGCGGCTTGTCCGACCGTGAAATGGAAGCCCAGGTTCTTGACTCCATGGATCTGGAGCGTGAACGTGGTATTACCATCAAAGCGCAAAGCGTTACGCTGGATTACAAAGCATCTGATGGTGAAACTTATCACCTGAATTTCATCGACACCCCAGGCCACGTTGACTTCTCTTATGAAGTTTCCCGCTCTCTTGCAGCGTGTGAAGGTGCGTTGCTGGTGGTAGATGCCGGGCAGGGTGTAGAAGCTCAGACTCTGGCAAACTGCTACACCGCGATGGAAATGGATCTGGAAGTGGTTCCAGTTCTGAACAAAATTGACCTGCCAGCAGCTGATCCTGAACGTGCTGCGCAAGAAATTGAAGACATCGTTGGCATCGATGCCGCCGATGCTGTGCGTTGCTCGGCAAAAACTGGTTTTGGTGTGACTGATGTTCTTGAACGTTTGGTGCGTGATATCCCAGGCCCTGAAGGTGATCCGGAAGCGCCATTGCAGGCTCTGATCATTGACTCATGGTTCGATAACTATCTTGGCGTTGTTTCTCTGGTGCGTATCAAAAACGGTACCATGAGAAAAGGCGACAAAATCAAAGTAATGAGCACCGGCCAGGTTTATAACGCTGACCGTCTGGGCATTTTCACACCGAAACGTGTTGATCGAGATGTTCTGGGCTGTGGTGAAGTTGGCTGGTTGGTCTGTGCAATCAAAGATATTCTTGGTGCACCGGTCGGCGATACCCTGACCCTTTCGCGTAACCCGGCAGATAAAGCGCTGCCTGGTTTTAAAAAAGTGAAGCCGCAGGTTTATGCAGGTCTGTTCCCGGTTAGCTCTGACGATTACGAAAACTTCCGTGATGCGCTTGGTAAGCTTAGCCTGAACGATGCTTCCCTGTTCTATGAGCCAGAAAGCTCCACCGCATTGGGCTTTGGCTTCCGCTGTGGCTTCCTGGGTCTGTTGCACATGGAAATCATTCAGGAACGTCTGGAGCGCGAATACGATCTTGACCTGATTACCACAGCACCTACGGTAGTTTACGAAGTCGAAACCACGACCGGCGAAACTATCTATGTTGATAGCCCATCTAAGCTGCCAGCACTGAATAACATCGCAGAACTGCGTGAGCCAATTGCAGAATGTCATATGCTGATGCCACAGGAATATCTGGGCAGCGTTATCACTCTGTGTATCGAAAAACGCGGTGTGCAGACCAACATGGTTTACCACGGTAACCAGGTTGCATTGACTTATGAAATTCCAATGGCTGAAGTGGTTCTCGACTTCTTCGACCGTCTGAAATCAACATCCCGTGGCTATGCTTCATTGGATTACAACTTCAAACGCTTCCAGACTTCTGACATGGTGCGTGTAGATGTTCTGATTAACGGCGATCGTGTTGATGCCCTGGCATTGATCACGCACCGTGGTAACTCGCAGTTCCGTGGCCGTCAGTTGGTTGAGAAGATGCAAGAGCTGATCCCACGCCAGCAGTTTGATATTGCGATCCAGGCGGCTATCGGCGCACATATCATCGCGCGCTCTACTGTGAAACAGTTGCGTAAAAACGTATTGGCAAAATGCTACGGCGGTGACGTCAGCCGTAAGAAAAAGCTGTTGCAGAAACAGAAAGACGGTAAGAAGCGTATGAAGCAAGTCGGTAACGTCGAATTGCCTCAAGAAGCGTTCCTCGCCATTCTGCACGTCGGCAAAGACAGCAAATAAATTAAGGAGTTGGCATGGCGAATATGTTTGCGCTAATCCTCGTGATAGCGACGCTGGTAACGGGCCTTTTATGGTGTATTGATAAATTTATTTTTGCGCCAAAGCGTCATGAAAAACAGGCGGCAGCGCAAGCTGCCACTGGTGATGCACTTGATAGCAAAACGCTAAAAAAAGTCGCACCTAAGCCAGGTTGGTTAGAAACGGGGGCATCCGTATTCCCGGTGCTCGCTATTGTTTTGATCGTACGTTCATTTATTTATGAACCGTTCCAGATTCCATCAGGATCAATGATGCCAACGTTACTCATTGGCGACTTTATCCTGGTGGAGAAATTTGCTTACGGTATTAAAGATCCGATTTACCAGAAAACGCTCATTGAAACGGGTCACCCAAAACGCGGTGATATTGTGGTGTTCAAATATCCACAAGATCCACGTCTGGATTACATCAAGCGTGCTGTTGGCTTACCGGGCGATCGCGTTAGTTACGATCCAGTGGCAAAAGAAGTCACTATTCAGCCAAATTGCAGTTCGGGCCAGGCATGTGATAACGCTCTGCCAATTACCTACAGCAATGTAGAGCCAAGTGATTTTGTGCAGACTTTTGCGCGTCGTAATGGTGGTGAAGCTAATTCTGGTTTCTTCCAGTTGCCTCTGAACCAGACCAAAGAAGACGGGATTCGCCTGTCTGAGCGCAAAGAAACACTGGGTGATGTAACCCACCGCATTTTGACTGTGCCAATCGCTCAAGACCAACTGGGTATGTATTACCAGCAACCGGGCCAGCAACTTGCTACGTGGATTGTGCCACCGGGCCATTATTTCATGATGGGTGATAACCGCGATAACAGCGCTGATAGCCGTTATTGGGGCTTTGTTCCTGAGGCAAATCTGGTCGGTAAAGCAACCACTATCTGGATGAGTTTTGAGAAACAAGAGGGTGAATGGCCAACGGGTGTTCGTTTAAGTCGTATTGGCGGAATTCATTGATCAATTAAATCTATTCAGATAACGACTTTCTATGTCGTTATCTATAGAATATCCCCCCGTATTAAGGTTGGCTCCCATAAGGGAGCCACGGCAAACGAAACAGCGTTGGTTCTCTTTTTCAGGTCTGTTCCGTGTGCTGAATAATTGACGCATTCATTAATTGGTATCGCATGAACCCCATCGTAATTAATAGGCTGCAGCGTAAGCTGGGCTACACTTTTGTACATCAGGATCTGTTGCAGCAGGCATTAACGCATCGAAGTGCCAGCAGCAAGCACAATGAGCGTCTGGAATTTCTGGGTGACTCCATTCTTAGCTACGTTATTGCAAACGCGCTTTACCATCGTTTTCCTCGTGTAGACGAAGGTGATATGAGTCGTATGCGTGCAACGCTTGTGCGTGGAAATACTCTGGCAGAAATTGCCCGTGAATTTGAATTAGGCGAATGTCTGCGCCTTGGGCCGGGTGAGTTGAAAAGTGGTGGTTTCCGCCGCGAATCTATTCTGGCCGATACCGTCGAAGCCTTAATTGGTGGTGTTTTCCTCGACAGCGATATCCAGAATGTTGAGCGTTTAATTCTTTCCTGGTATCAATCTCGTCTGGATGAAATTAGCCCAGGCGATAAGCAAAAAGACCCTAAGACGCGTCTGCAAGAGTATTTGCAGGGTCGCCACTTGCCGCTACCATCTTATTTGGTGGTACAGGTTCGTGGTGAAGCGCACGATCAGGAATTTACCATTCACTGTCAGGTGAGTGGCCTGCCTGAACCGGTCGTTGGTACTGGTTCAAGCCGCCGTAAAGCGGAACAGGCTGCAGCTGAGCAGGCGCTTATCAAGCTGGAGCTGGAATAATGAGCGAAGAACAAACCTTTTGCGGATTCGTGGCCATCGTTGGTCGCCCGAATGTCGGCAAATCCACGCTGCTAAACCAGTTGCTTGGGCAAAAAATCTCTATCACTTCCCGTAAAGCGCAGACTACTCGTCACCGCATTATGGGTATCCATACTGAAGGCCCGTATCAGGCGATTTACGTCGATACCCCGGGGCTGCACATGGAAGAAAAGCGCGCCATCAACCGCCTGATGAACAAAGCTGCCAGCAGCTCCATCGGTGATGTTGAGCTGGTTATCTTCGTTGTCGAAGGCACGAAGTGGACCGCCGACGATGAGATGGTGCTCAACAAACTGCGTGATGCGCGCGCGCCGGTAATTCTTGCGGTGAACAAAGTCGATAACGTTCAGGACAAAGGCATTCTGTTGCCGCACCTGCAATTCCTCGGCAGCCAGATGAACTTCCTTGATATCGTGCCTATTTCTGCGGAACACGGTATGAACGTAGACACCATCGCAAGCATTGTTCGCAAGCGTCTACCAGAAGCAATTCATCACTTCCCGGAAGAATACATCACTGACCGTTCACAGCGTTTCATGGCGTCTGAGATCATCCGTGAAAAACTGATGCGTTTCCTGGGTGCGGAACTGCCATATTCCGTTACCGTTGAAATTGAACAGTTTGTAGAGAATGCTCGTGGTGGTTTCGACATCAATGGCCTGATTTTGGTTGAACGTGAAGGCCAGAAGAAGATGGTTATTGGCAATAAAGGCGCCAAAATCAAAACCATCGGTATCGAAGCGCGTAAAGACATGGAAGAGATGTTTGAAGCCAAAATTCACCTTGAACTGTGGGTTAAGGTGAAATCCGGTTGGGCAGACGACGAGCGCGCGCTGCGTAGCCTGGGTTATACCGACGATCTGAAATAAGAGAATGGAAGGCTGGCAACGGGCTTTTGTGCTGCATAGTCGCCCCTGGAGCGAAACCAGCCTTCTACTTGATCTTTTTTCTGAAGAGTCCGGGCGCGTTCGTTTAATTGCGAAAGGAGCTCGTTCTCGCCGCTCTAATCTCAAAGGGACTCTACAACCCTTTACCCCCTTGCTGGTTCGCTGGGGTGGACGTGGTGAAGTTAAAACACTCCGTAGCGCCGAAGCTGTCTCTCTTGCACTTCCCTTGAGTGGTATCACGCTTTACAGCGGCCTGTACGTCAACGAGCTGATTTCACGCGTGCTGGAAGACGAAACCCGTTTCTCCGAATTATTCTTCGATTATCTCCACTGTATTCAGGCTCTCGCTGGAACGAGTGGTTCACCCGAACCTGCTTTACGCCGTTTTGAATTGGCTCTGCTTGGGCATTTGGGGTATGGCGTGGATTTTCTGCATTGCGCAGGAAGCGGCGAAGAAGTTAGCGACACCATGACCTATCGATACCGTGAAGAAAAAGGGTTTATCGCAAGCCTTGTTGTCGATCATTACAGTTTCACCGGCCATGAATTAAGAGCGCTTGCTAACCGTGAGTTTCCTGACGTCGCCACGTTGCGCGCGGCTAAACGCTTTACGCGTATGGCATTAAAACCCTATCTTGGCGGCAAACCTCTCAAAAGCCGCGAATTGTTCCGCCAGTTTGTGCCCAAAATTCGACCACTCAAATCACCTCAAGAGCCGCAATAACGCAAGGCCGTAGCCACGCTTTCCTTACCCGGTGTAAACTGCCTGAACTTAAACCGTTCTGAACCCGAGGAAAGGCATGGCTGAATTACTGTTAGGCGTAAACATCGATCACATCGCAACGCTTCGTAACGCGCGTGGCACGGCATATCCTGATCCTGTACAGGCTGCATTTATCTGCGAGCAGGCTGGAGCAGACGGTATTACGGTTCACCTGCGAGAAGATCGCCGCCACATCACCGACCGTGACGTGCGCATCCTGCGTCAGACCCTCGACACTCGTATGAATCTGGAAATGGCTGTTACCGAAGAGATGATTGGTATCGCTTGCGAAACCAAACCGCATTTCTGCTGCCTGGTGCCGGAAAAACGCCAGGAAGTGACCACTGAAGGTGGCCTCGATGTGGCAGGCCAGCTGGATAAAATGCGTGATGCCTGCAAACGTCTGGCCGACGCCGGTATTCTGGTTTCCCTGTTCATTGATGCCGACCACGCACAAATTGATGCCGCGGTTGCCGTTGGTGCGCCCTATATCGAAATCCACACGGGCTGTTACGCTGATGCCAAAGATGAAGCGACTCAGGCAAAAGAGTTGGCTCGTATCGCCGAAGCAGCAACATACGCCGCAGGCAAAGGCCTGAAAGTGAATGCGGGACACGGTTTGACTTATCACAACGTGAAAGCCATTGCTCGCCTGCCAGAAATGCATGAGCTGAATATTGGTCACGCGATTATTGGCCGCGCAGTAATGAGTGGCCTGAAAGAGGCTGTGACAGAAATGAAACGCCTGATGCAGGAAGCGCGTAGCTAATGGCGATTCTTGGCCTTGGCACCGACATCGTAGAGATAGCGCGTATTGAAGGCGTTATCTCTCGTTCCGGCGACCGCCTGGCAAAGCGTGCGCTCAGCGCCAACGAATGGTTGCAATACCAGGCGCACCAGCAACCGGTGCGCTTTCTTGCAAAACGTTTTGCGGTAAAAGAAGCGGCGGCTAAAGCATTTGGTACCGGGATCCGCAACGGACTGGCATTTAACCAGTTCGAAGTGTTTAACGATCCTTTGGGTAAGCCGCAGCTACGTTTCTGGGAAGAGGCGGAACGAGTGGCGCAAAGAATGGGTGTGCGATCAGTACACGTTACTCTTGCCGATGAACGGCACTATGCGTGTGCGACGGTGATCATCGAGAATTAAAGTTTATCGGCGTGATGCAACTGAACAAATTTGTCCCACAGTTGCTCTTCGTTCTCAATATGCGTCGGATCGCTAATGATGGTATTCGGGATCGGGCAAACTTTCTGGCAGGTTGGCGTTTCGTAATGCCCAACGCACTCGGTGCAACGGTCGGTATTGATTTCGTAAATGCTGTCACCCATGGAAATTGCCTCGTTCGGGCACTCCGGCTCGCACATATCGCAGTTAATACATTTTTTAGTGATAAGTAGCGCCATGGGGAAATCTCGATAACATCAGAAACAGGGCGGGCATTATACGCCCAATCCCTGATCAAACCAGTTTTTTTACCAGTGCTTCACTGTGACGAATGCGCTTCGGTGCGTGCTCCAAGTCCCTCTGTACCAGTGCCATAAACAGTAAATCGGTTAACATCATTTGCGCGCTGGTGGAGGATATCGCCGAACTGCGTGTCGCCTGCTCTTCGGCGATGGTGTACAGGCACAGTGTCGCGCGTTGCTGTAAAGCATTTGGCGTAAAGCCCGTGATGGCGAGGATCTTCGCCCCAGTGCGCAGGGTTTCATCTGCCGCGAGGTTTATCTCACGCCGTTCACCAGAATAAGAAATCGCCAGTAATACATCGTCACTGCTTGAGGCTTGCGCCGTCGCAAGTAGCGCATGCATGTCTTGCTCAGCCACCGCGTTAATGCCGATTTTCATCAGCTTCCAGGCAAAATTCTTGGCAACCAGCCCGGATGCACCGATGCCAACTAGCAGAACGCGTCGCGCATTGCGCAGCATGTTCACGCTCGCCAGCAGCTTTTCTTCGCTGTTGACGTCAAGCGTTGCATGCATCGCCGCCATATTATCTTTGATCAGTTTCTCACCAACCAGGCGCAGCGGATCATCACCCAGAATAAGATTATGCACCGGGACTGATTGCGATTGCTGGCCGCTCGCGAGAGCTTCACTAATGGCGAGTTTCAGGGCCGGAAAGCCTTTGAACCCCAGTTTTTGGGAGAACTTCACCACGCTCGACTGGCTCACTCCGGCTTCTGCCGCCAGCTGTTGTGAACTTAAATGGCGGGCGTAGTCGGGTTTCTCCAGCAGAAAGTCGGCCAGTTTGCGGTCACTCTGTGCAAGCGTTGAGTAGCGGCTTCGAATACGCAGTAAACAGTTCATGTCCTCTCCAGTCTGCCGGGTCAATAATGTGAGCCGCTCCATAATAACGTAAATTACGCTCGCCTGAATGAATTTTATATTCCATCATATGGAAACTGTAAGGAATTAAATATTCAAAGGTGCATGATGAATCTCGGCTCACTCGTTTCTGAAACTCGTAATCCACAAACAATGGATCTCGATTGCCTCTCAACGCTCGCGATGGTCGAACGTTTTAACCAGCAGGATGCTCTGGTAGCCGGTGCGGTCGAAAAAACACTACCGGAAGTGGCCCTGGCGGTAGATGCTGCAGCCGAATCACTAAAAGCGGGTGGGCGTTTGATTTATATGGGTGCCGGAACCAGTGGGCGTCTTGGTGTGCTGGATGCTTCCGAATGCCCACCCACATTTGGTGTGCCACACGGTCTGGTGATTGGTTTAATTGCCGGAGGTCCTGGGGCATTGCTGAAAGCTGTCGAAGGTGCCGAAGACAACCAGCAGTTGGGTGAAGACGACCTGAAAGCATTAGACCTGACGGCAAACGATATGGTGGTTGGGCTTGCTGCGTCAGGTCGCACGCCATACGTCATTGGTGGCCTGCGTTATGCGCGTAACCTCGGTTGCCGTACTGCCGCTATTTCCTGTAATCCGGGTTCCGCTATTGCGCTGGAAGCTGAAATTGCCATTTCTCCGGTCGTAGGCCCGGAAGCGTTGACCGGTTCCACTCGTCTGAAATCTGGCACTGCACAGAAGCTGGTACTGAATATGATATCCACAGGCGCGATGGTCAAACTGGGCAAGGTCTACCAGAACCTGATGGTGGACATGAAAGCCACCAATATCAAGCTGGTAGACCGCGCCTGCCGTATTGTTGTTGAAGCGACCAGTGCCAGCCGTGAAGACGCAGAAAACGCCCTGAAACAAACGGATTATGAAGTTAAGCCCGCCATTCTCATGCTACTCACCGGTGTTGATGCTCAAACCGCGCAAGTGCGCCTGGCAGTTAGCCACGGTTACCTCCGCTCCGCCTTAAAATAAAGGTACTGAATCATGGATAAGACAGCGGCTCTGGCCAGTGAGATTTTGCTTGGCATCGGCGGGCAGGCAAACATCGCCCGTCTCGAAAACTGCATGACCCGCGTGCGGGTAGAAGTGAATGACGATGGACTGCTGGATATTGCTGGTCTGAAAAAACTGCCAGGTGTCAGCGGCTATGTGAAGCAGGGTGCGCAGCATCAACTGATTGTCGGGCCAGGGCGTGCCGCACAAGTGGTGGATGCCATGCGCGAGCTGCTGCAAAGCAATGGCCAGACTACCTCAAGTGAAGATGATATTGCGCAGAATAAGGCTCAGGCCAAAGCGCGTTACCAGGCGCCGATGAGCGAAGCGCTGCGTAAACTGGCAAACGTCTTTATTCCATTGATTCCGGCTTTTATTGCTTCCGGGCTGATTACGGGGATTATTAATATCCTCAAACGCCCGGATATTGTGGGTGACCTTGCAACCCAGTACCCGAACATTCTCGGCTTACTCGCCATCTTTGGTAGTGCGGTGTTTGCTATTATGAATATTCTGGTCGGCGTCAATGCCGCCAAAGTATTCGGCGGTTCGATGGCGATGGGTGGCGTGATGGCGGGGATACTTTCCAGCCCGCAACTCGCGCAAATCCACCTGTTTGGTGAAAACCTCCAGCCAGGTCGTGGCGGCGTTATCGCCGTGTTGCTGGTGGTGGCGTTGATGTGCTGGATTGAAAAACGTTTACGCAAGTTGTTGCCTGGTTCGATTGAGCTGATCCTCAATCCGCTTCTGACGACGCTCATTACTGCATCGATTGCGATTGTTGCTTTGCAGCCGTTAGGTGGCCTGATTTCTGACGCGATTGCTCACGGCGCAACAATGGCAATCGACAAAGGTGGCCTGGTGGTTGGTGCAGTGCTTTCCGGTGCATTCTTGCCGTTGGTGCTTTCCGGTTTGCATCAGGGGTTGGTGCCCATTCATGTCGAGCTAATCCAGACTCATGGCCAGAACGCATTGCTGCCCATTCTGGCCATGGCAGGAGTCGGGCAAGTGGGTGCAGCTATCGCGGTCTTCATGAAAACGCGCAATCAGCGCCTGAAAAAACTTATCAAAGGGGCGTTGCCGGTCGGGCTGTTGGGTATTGGCGAACCGCTCATTTTTGGTGTGACTTTACCGCTGGGCAAGCCGTTTATCGGCGCGTGTTTGGGTGGTGCGGTTGGCGGGGCGCTGATCAGTTACTGGAAAGTGGCGACGGTTATTACATTTGGCATTTCAGGTTTACCGCTGGCATTAACCATTGTTACCGGAAAAGTGATGCTCTATCTGTTAGGCTTTCTGATAGCGGTTATCGCAGGGTTCTTATTTACATGGTTTATGGGCTTTAACGATCCAGAGGAGTAACGTTTGACAACTCAGAGTGAGCGTCGGGTAGTATTTTTCGATTTAGATGGCACGCTGCATCAGCAGGATATGTTTGGCAGCTTCTTGCGCTACCTGCTGCGCCATCAACCACTCAATCTGTTACTTGTCATCCCGCTTTTGCCGGTGATCGGGGGCACGTTGCTGATTAAAGGGCGTGCCGCCCGCTGGCCGATGAGCCTGTTGCTGTGGGGCGCGACTTTCGGCCACAGTGAAAAGCGCCTCAAAGAGCTGGAAGCAAACTTCGTCACTTGGTTCCGTGGGCAAGTTACAGCTTTTCCGGTTGTGCAGCAGCGCCTTACCGATTATCTGACAAGTTCAGATGCTGATGTCTGGCTGATTACTGGCTCACCGCAACCGCTTGTTCAGCAGGTTTATTTCGATACACCGTGGTTGCCGAAAGTGAAGCTTATAGCCAGCCAAATCAAGCGTTCTCATGGTGGGTGGGTGCTTACATTGCGCTGCCTTGGGCATGAAAAAGTCTCACAGCTGGAACAGCAAATCGGCACACCTTTGCAACTCTACAGCGGTTACAGCGACAGCAACCAGGACAACCCTCTGCTCTATTTTTGCCAGCACCGCTGGCGGGTTACGCCACAGGGCCAGTTACAGCAGCTCGAATAATTCCGTCTGGCATAACGACTGTGTATAATGCGCGCCCGAATATAGGCCGGAGAATCCCTTGTCAGAAAGCGAATTGAATCACGAACACTGGATGCGCCATGCGTTGACGCTTGCTCGCCGTGCGTGGGAAGAAGGTGAAGTTCCGGTCGGTGCAGTGTTGGTCCATAACAACCAGGTGATTGGTGAAGGTTGGAACCGCTCTATCGGACGACACGATCCGACAGCACATGCTGAAATTATGGCGTTGCGTCAGGGCGGTTTGGTGCTGCAAAACTACCGTCTGCTGGAAACAACACTTTATGTCACCCTCGAACCGTGCGTTATGTGTGCAGGTGCGATGGTGCATGGACGTATCGGAAACCTGGTGTTTGGCGCGCGTGATGCTAAGACCGGGGCGATTGGATCTCTGATGGACGTGGTAGGGCATCCTGGTATGAATCACCAGGTTATGGTGACTGAGGGCGTACTGGCAGAAGAGTGCTCGGCAATGTTAAGTGCTTTTTTCGAGCCCGCCGTCTGGAGAAAAAGGCCCTAAAGGAAAAGGCCCGTAGCTCGGAGTAGCAAGTTCTACAGGGGCTACCGCCGGGTAAGCTTCGGCATATTTTTCTTCTTGTGCCACCTGCTTCTCTTTTTCAAGCAAATATCCCGCAAGACTAATGTGATACTTACGGATATTTTCTACATAGGCATACGCCTCATGGCCACGGGCGTAACCATAAGTAGTTTTGCTGTAATACTGTTTTTGACTCAGTAACGGTAGCCGAGTTTTGACATCCGCCCAACTGTCCGGGTTACCTTTCTGCTTCGCCGTAAGCTGACGGGCATCAAGCATGTGGGCATACCCCATGTTATATGCCGTCAGAGCAAACCAAATACGCTCTTCCTCTGGCACGCTATCAGGGACTTTTGACATCATATCTTTCAGATAACGACTCCCACCTTCAATGCTTTGCTCTGGGTCTAACCGGTCAGTAACACCGAGACTTTGCGCGGTATTTTTGGTCAGCATCATAAGCCCACGCACACCAGTTGGTGAGGTGGCCTGATCATCCCAGTGCGATTCCTGATACGAAATTGCCGCCAGCAAACGCCAGTCTATTTCAGTGGCATATTTTTCGAATAACGGCTGAAGCGTTGGTAGCACGGTATCAACCGCTTTTAGGAAGGTACGTGTATCTACGTAGTCAAAATCCCCAACGTGACCGAGATATTTCTCTTCAAGACGTGCAAAGGTGCCATCGCTATTAAGGCGGTTATAGAAATCGAGTAGAGCCGCGGAAAGGCTATCATCATTATCTAACATGCTAAACCAAGTGACCGGCTGCTCGTCGGTCACATCCAGAGCGACAGCAAGCTGTGGATGGACGCGTTGGAAGGTGCTGATGGCAACAGAGTCTGCAATGGTAAAGGCAATCTCTCCATCAACCACTTTTTGCATCAGTTCAGTGCTGCTGTGTTGATCATCAACTCGCCAGCTTAAATCCGGGAATTTTTCTGCTTTCAGCTTGTTCAAAGCATTCAGTGAGGTTACGCCTGGCGACAGTACAAGCTGGTTATCTTTGACACCTGCCAGCGTTTTGGGGCGTGGGCTCCCGATGCGATAAACCATCTGCTGGGAAACTGAATAGTATGCCGGGCCGGCCTGGTAACGCTGACCGCGTTGCGCGTTATAGACCAGTCCTGCCGCAATCACATCGGCATCGTTATTATCAATGTCATCAAACAGTTCCTGGATATTCGGACGAACAGTGACTTCCAGCTTCACGCCAAGATAGTCAGCAAACTGCTGAGCCAACTCGTAATCAAGGCCTATTTTTTTGCCTTGATAAAGGGTGTAGGTCAGCGGTGACTCAATAGTACTGACGCGCAAAACCCCCCGCGATTGAATAGCGGCGATACGGTTTTCGGTTTGTCCGAACCAGGGTATGGAGGGCCAGAGCGCCACTGCCAGCAACACGGTTACGGCACCGATGAGCAGATAATTAATCTTAAATCTTTTCAAATAGTTAATCTTCTGCGGTGCGTCGAGTCTTCGCTAACAACAGGCTTCAAAAGTTGAGGTTATACAAAAAGGTGTGGCGCATTTTGCTTAACAAAACGCCACCGCGCAACTTATTCAACATTTCTGGCTGAATTTTAAGCAATGAAAAGTAATCCACTTATTTATACGCAAACGGTTTCGTCACGGCGATGGATTATCTATAATGGCGCCCGTTTTCCCCTTGCGCCCACTGAAGCGTCCCCCTGGCGTTTCGAAGACGAGAGATCTTTGATGATGGAAATTCTGCGTGGTTCGCCCGCTTTATCGGCATTTCGTATTAACAAATTACTGGCCCGCTTCAATGACGCCAACCTTCCGGTCAGCGACATTTATGCCGAGTATGTTCACTTTGCCGATCTCGACGCGCAGCTCGACTCTGATGAGCACGCCCGTCTGCAACGGTTGTTGAAATATGGTCCAACCCTTGCCGACCACGCCCCGACAGGCCACCTGATTCTGGTTACGCCGCGTCCTGGTACCATCTCACCCTGGTCCTCTAAAGCGACTGATATTGCCCATAATTGCGACCTGGCGAAAGTTAAGCGCCTGGAACGTGGCGTGGCATATTACGTCACTGCAAGCCAACTGACCGACGCACAGCGCCAGGACGTTGCCACATTGCTGCATGACCGCATGATGGAAAGCGTATTTGGTTCGCTTGATGATGCACAGCAGTTGTTCTCTCATCACACGCCTGCGCCGGTGCAAAGTGTTGACCTGCTCACACAAGGTCGCGAAGCACTGGTTGAAGCCAACATCCGTTTAGGGCTGGCTTTAGCAGAAGATGAAATCGACTACTTGCAGGATGCATTCACCAAACTGGGGCGCAACCCGAACGACATCGAGCTGTATATGTTCGCGCAGGCTAACTCCGAACATTGCCGCCACAAAATTTTCAACGCCGACTGGATTATCGACGGCGTAGAGCAGCCTAAATCGCTGTTCAAAATGATTAAAAACACCTTCGAGAAAACGCCTGACTACGTGTTATCTGCCTATAAAGATAACGCCGCAGTGATGGAAGGCTCACAGGTAGGGCGCTTCTTTGCCGACCACGAAGCGGGCCGTTACGACTATCACCAGGAAGATGCGCACATCCTGATGAAAGTTGAAACCCACAACCACCCAACAGCCATTTCCCCATGGCCGGGTGCTGCGACCGGTTCCGGTGGCGAAATCCGTGATGAAGGTGCGACGGGCCGTGGTGCTAAACCGAAAGCGGGCCTGGTTGGTTTCTCCGTTTCAAACTTGCGTATTCCTGGTTTTGAACAGCCGTGGGAAGAAGATTTTGGCAAGCCGGACCGTATTGTTACCGCGCTGGACATCATGACTGACGGCCCTCTGGGTGGTGCGGCGTTTAACAACGAATTCGGTCGCCCGGCTCTGACTGGCTACTTCCGTACTTACGAAGAGAAAGTAAACAGCCATAACGGCGAAGAATTACGCGGTTACCACAAGCCAATCATGCTGGCGGGTGGCATCGGTAACATTCGTGCTGACCACGTTCAGAAAGGCGTAATTACCGTAGGCGCGAAACTTATCGTGCTCGGTGGCCCATCAATGAACATTGGTCTGGGTGGCGGTGCTGCATCCTCTATGGCATCCGGTCAGTCCGATGCGGATCTGGATTTTGCATCCGTACAGCGTGACAACCCAGAAATGGAACGCCGCTGCCAGGAAGTTATCGACCGCTGTTGGGAGTTGGGTGATGCCAACCCAATTCTGTTTATCCACGATGTGGGCGCGGGTGGTCTTTCCAACGCAATGCCTGAACTGGTGAGCGACGGTGGGCGCGGTGGTCGTTTTGAACTGCGTGATATTCTGAACGACGAGCCGGGTATGAGCCCGCTGGAAGTGTGGTGTAACGAATCCCAGGAGCGTTATGTTCTGGCGGTTGCTCCAGACCAGTTGCCGCTGTTTGACGAGCTGTGCCGCCGTGAACGTGCGCCATATGCCGTTATCGGCGAAGCCACCGAAGAAAAACACCTGACGCTTAACGACAACCATTTCGACAACCAGCCGATTGATATGCCGCTGGACGTGCTGCTCGGCAAAACGCCGAAAATGGAACGTAACGTTGAAACCCTGAAAGCGAAGGGCGATGCGCTGGATTGCCGCCATATCACGATTGCTGATGCGGTAAACCGTGTACTGCATTTGCCAACGGTTGCAGAAAAAACTTTCCTCGTGACTATCGGTGACCGTTCGGTGACCGGCATGGTTGCTCGCGACCAGATGGTTGGCCCGTGGCAGATCCCGGTTGCCAACTGTGCGGTCACCACGGCAAGCCTCGATAGCTACTACGGCGAAGCGATGTCTCTGGGTGAACGCGCACCTGTTGCGCTGCTCGATTTCGCAGCATCGGGCCGCCTGGCTGTGGGTGAAGCACTGACTAACATTGCAGCTACGCAAATCGGCGCGTTAAATCGTATTAAACTTTCTGCTAACTGGATGTCTGCTGCGGGTCACCCGGGTGAAGACGCTGGTCTTTATGAAGCGGTAAAAGCGGTGGGTGAAGAGCTTTGCCCAACGCTTGGCCTGACCATTCCGGTCGGCAAAGATTCAATGTCGATGAAAACCCGCTGGCAGGAGGGCACCGAGCAACGCGAGATGACCTCTCCGCTGTCGCTGGTTATCACCGCATTTGCCCGTGTTGAAGATGTCCGTCGCACCGTTACGCCACAGCTGCATACCGAAGATAACGCCTTGTTGCTTATCGATTTAGGCGTTGGCCACAACGCGCTGGGTGCCACTGCGCTGTCTCAGGTTTACCGCCAACTGGGCGACAAACCTGCTGACGTTCGCAGCGCTGAGCAGCTGAAAGGCTTCTTTAACGCGATTCAGGCGCTGGTGGTTGAGCAGAAACTGCTGGCTTACCACGACCGTTCTGACGGCGGCCTGTTAGTGACGCTGGCAGAGATGGCATTTGCTGGTCACTGTGGCGTGGAAGCGGATATCGCCACACTGGGTAGCGACCATCTGGCAGCCCTCTTTAATGAAGAATTAGGTGCAGTAATCCAGGTTAAAGCGGCAGATCGCGTAGCGGTTGAGAAAACACTGGCAGACCACGGCCTGGCAGATTGCGTTCATTTCCTCGGTAAAGCTGTTGTGGGTGACCGTTTCACGCTGACCGCTGATAAGCACGCGGTGTTTAGCGAAAGCCGCACCACGCTTCGTATGTGGTGGGCAGAAACCACATGGCAGATGCAGCGCCTGCGTGATAACCCAGAATGTGCCGATCAAGAGCATGAAGCGAAAGCCAATGACAACGATCCTGGCCTGAACGTTAAGCTCAGCTTCGACATCAAAGAAGATATCGCGGCACCGTTTATCGCTAAAGGTGCACGTCCAAAAGTTGCTGTACTGCGCGAGCAGGGTGTTAACTCTCACGTTGAAATGGCGGCAGCCTTCCACCGTGCGGGCTTTGATGCCATCGACGTGCATATGAGTGATTTGCTGGCGGGTCGCCGTGGTCTGGACGATTTCCAGGCGCTGGTGGCGTGTGGCGGCTTCTCTTATGGTGACGTGTTGGGTGCAGGTGAAGGCTGGGCGAAGTCCATTCTCTTTAACTCACGTGTCCGTGACGAGTTCGAAACCTTCTTCCACCGTCCGCAAACCCTGGCTCTGGGCGTGTGTAACGGTTGCCAGATGATGTCGAACT
The DNA here is from genome assembly GCF_979253565.1 of Buttiauxella sp. AC038. NCBI lineage: Bacteria > Pseudomonadati > Pseudomonadota > Gammaproteobacteria > Enterobacterales > Enterobacteriaceae > Buttiauxella > Buttiauxella sp. AC038. The sequence goes on from NZ_CEEDCQ010000001.1 coordinate 1,258,267, forward strand.
TGCGTGAACTGATTCCGGGCAGCGACCTGTGGCCACGCTTTGTGCGTAACCATTCAGACCGCTTTGAAGCGCGCTTCAGCCTGGTTGAAGTGACTTCAAGCCCGTCGCTGCTGCTGCAAGGCATGGTCGGTTCGCATATGCCAATCGCGGTTTCTCACGGCGAAGGGCATGTGGAAGTGCGCGATGCGGCACATCTTGCGGCGCTTGAAAGCAAAGGCCTGGTGGCGCTGCGCTTTATCGACAACTTCGGCAAGGTCACGCAGAACTACCCGGCAAACCCGAATGGTTCGCCAAATGGTATTACTGCGGTCACCAACGAAAGCGGGCGCGTCACCATTATGATGCCGCACCCGGAGCGTGTGTTCCGTACTGTTAGCAACTCCTGGCACCCAGCCGAGTGGGGCGAAGATAGCCCGTGGATGCGTATTTTCCGCAACGCGCGTAAGCAACTTGGTTAAGCTCTAATAGAATCCCTGCTACGGCAGGGATTTTTTTGTCACTAAAACCCGACATTCACTATTTTTACTGTCTCCAAATGGAGACGTTTAACTTGTTGATTTTAAAGGCGTGTGAGATGGGGTTCTTATGGTGTTGCTGAATAGCGACAGTGTGTGCAAAAAATAGCCTGCATCATTCATGTGTGTTATAGAAAATAAACATAATAGAAACATTGGTATATATAACTTGTAGCAACTGTGGCACATATAATGCATAATACTGCGCAGTGGCTCATTCACCTCCTTATGTCAGCCCCCGCAAGGGTTGTGCTACATAAACCATAGAATGATGCACTCAAGGTGCCTGCCGTCCGACTTTTGATTATTGCCAGTCTTGTACTGCTTTATCATGCTCCGGGCGAAACGTTGAGTAAGGCACCGCCTGATTCCAGAACAAAGGCAGAGATTATTCTCTGCCTTTGTTGTTTCTGCGTTCAAGACTTTAAACTCCCGCCAATCCCCGCTAGCATCAAATTATCCAGAATCCCAATGAGATAAGTCTATTGAACCAGTGGCATTTTTTCCCGCGATCCTTACGTCAGCTCGTCATGATGGCCTTTTTGCTGGTGCTGGTTCCGCTGTTGGTTCTGGCATGGCAAGCGTGGCAAAGCCTTAATGCGCTCAGCGATCAGGCTGCGTTAACAAATCGCACCACGCTGGCGGATGCTCGCCGCAGTGAAGCTATGACAAATGTTGCTCTGGAAATGGAACGTAGTTATCGCCAATATTGTGTGCTGGATGATGCAACGCTTGAGACTGTCTACCAGGGGCAGCGTAAGCGTTACACGCAAATGCTTGAAGCGCATGCCGGAGTTTTGCCTGATAACCATCTTTATAAAGACCTCAGCCAGTCGTTAACAGACCTTGCCAATATACAATGCAAAAATAGCGGCCCAGATACCGCTGCTGCTGCACACCTTGAAAACTTCGCGGCCAAAAATGCTGAAATGGTACAAGCGACGCGCGCGGTGGTGTTTTCCCGTGGACAGCAACTTCAACAAGAGATTGCCGAGCGCGGACAGTTTTTTGGCTGGCAGGCGCTGGTGTTATTCCTGTTGAGCTTTGCATTGGTCATTATCTTTACGCGCATGATTATCGGCCCGGTGAAAGGTATCGAGAAGATGATTAATTTACTCGGTGAAGGGCGTTCATTAGGTAATTCGGTGTTGTTTAAAGGGCCGAGTGAACTACGTTCTGTTGGGCAGCGAATTGTCTGGCTCAGTGAGCGCCTTTCCTGGCTTGAGTCCCAGCGCCACGAATTTTTGCGCCATATTTCCCATGAATTAAAAACACCGCTTGCCAGTATGCGTGAAGGTACCGAACTGCTTGCCGATCAGGTTGTTGGGCCACTGACCAACGATCAAAAAGAGGTGGTGGAAATTCTTGATAATAGTAGCCGCCACTTACAAAAATTGATTGAGCAGTTACTGGATTACAACCGTAAACTGGCCGATGTCCCACTCGAGATGGGTAAAGTTGAATTGGCACCGCTGGTGGATGTCATTATCGCCGCTCACAGTTTGCCTGCGCGGGCTAAAATGATGCGTACCGAGTGTGATATTAGCCCGGTTGCTTGCCTGGCTGAGCCGATGTTGTTGATGAGCGTGCTGGATAATCTCTATTCCAATGCGGTGCACTATGGGTCTGAATCCGGTACCATTTATCTACGAAGCTCGCAGGTGGGTCACTTGCTCTTTATTGATGTCTGTAACACAGGCGACCCCATTCCGTCCGCGGAGCGAGAGATGATCTTTGAACCTTTTTATCAGGGAAGCCATCAGCGTAAAGGTGCAGTTAAAGGTAGCGGCCTGGGATTGAGTATCGCCCAGGATTGTATCCGTCGTATGCATGGCGAATTGCACCTGATTGATGATGAAACGGCAGATGTCAGCTTCCGAATCGAGTTACCTGTCTTTCCCGAGAACAAATAAAAAATGAAAGCGACTATTTTTCACGTGTTGCGTAACGGCTTAATCCCATGCCTACGCAGCCCAGTTTCAATTCGCCCGCTGTCCGCATTACTTGTGCCATTACTACTGGCGAGCTGTGTTCAGAGTACTGTGCCAAAAGATGTTAAACATCCACAACTGGCAGAAGAGCCGGAACAGCAACTGGCCGATTACTTGTCTACGGATTGTGAGGATATCTGGCAAAATCAGAGCCACGACTCAATGAGTAACCCTCTGTATTGGCTTCGGGCGATGGACTGCGCAGAACGTTTAGCGCCGATTCAGGCGCGAGCTGAAGCACGCCGCTGGCCATCTGATAGTTGGCCCGACACGTTCAAAAGAGGGATTTTGTTGGCGAATGCCAAAATTAGCCCAACCGAGCGCCGCCGTTACATGGTTAAGCTGGATGCGATGACGACAGAAGTGCCTTCACAGGTGCGCTCGTTATTCCAGGTGTGGCGTGATGGGCAAGCGTCGTTACTGGCGCTGTCAGATGAACGTACCCGCTACAGCAAATTACAACAGTCGTCAGACAACGAGCTGGATACGTTGCGTGAACAACAGCAACGCCTCAGAGGCCAGCTAAGCCTGACGACTCGCAAACTAGAAAACCTGACGGACATCGAACGCCAGCTTTCCAGCCGCAAACCTGCCGGTGCCGAATTGCCGGACAATACCAAACCCGCGCAGGAGGCGAAACCATGACGCAACGTAAACCCGCCAGATTACTGCTGGTTGATGACGATCCGGGCCTGCTTAAACTTCTCGGTATGCGCCTGACCAGTGAAGGTTATACCGTTTCCACTGCGGAAAGTGGTGCTGAAGGGTTGCGTCTCCTGGGGCGAGAAAAAATCGACTTAGTGATTAGCGACCTGCGGATGGATGAGATGGATGGCATGGCGCTATTTGCCGAAATCCAGAAAGCACAACCGGGAATGCCGGTTATCATTCTTACCGCTCACGGTTCTATTCCTGATGCCGTGGCTGCAACACAGCAGGGCGTGTTTAGTTTCTTGACGAAACCGGTTGATAAAGATGCGCTCTACAAGGCGATTGACGATGCTCTCGAGCATACAGTCACTGCCGGTGATGATATGTGGCGCGACACTATTGTTACACGCAGCCCGACGATGCTGCGCTTGTTGGATCAGGCGCGCATGGTGGCCCAGTCGGATGTCAGCGTGCTGATTAACGGGCAAAGCGGAACCGGCAAAGAGATCCTTGCGCAGGCCATTCACAACGCCAGTCCGCGCAGCAAGAAGGCATTTATCGCTATTAACTGTGGAGCATTACCAGAACAGTTGCTGGAATCTGAACTGTTTGGCCATTCGCGTGGTGCCTTTACCGGTGCAGTCAGCAGCAGAGAAGGGCTGTTCCAGGCCGCAGAAGGTGGCACGTTATTCCTTGATGAAATTGGCGATATGCCGATTCCCTTGCAGGTCAAATTACTGCGTGTGTTGCAGGAGCGCAAAGTGCGCCCGTTGGGCAGCAACCGTGATCTCGATATTGATGTGCGCATTCTCTCTGCCACCCACCGCGACTTACCTAAAGCGATGGAGCGTGGCGAGTTCCGTGAAGACTTGTTCTACCGCCTGAATGTAGTGAGCCTGAAAATCCCTGCCCTGCAAGAACGCGCGGAAGATGTGCCTTTGCTGGCAAATCATTTATTGCGCCAGTCTGCCGATCGCCATAAGCCGTTTGTGCGCAGTTTTTCGACCGACGCCATGAAGCGCCTGATGGCGGCAAGTTGGCCTGGCAACGTGCGCCAGTTGGTTAACGTGATTGAACAGTGCGTAGCTTTGACATCCGCTCCCGTTATCAGCGAAGCGCTGGTTCAGCAGGCTCTGGAGGGCGAGAATACTGCGCTGCCTACTTTTGTTGAAGCACGTAACCAGTTCGAGCTGAACTATCTGCGAAAATTGCTGCAAATGACCAAAGGTAATGTTACCCAGGCCGCGCGCGTAGCGGGGCGTAACCGTACTGAATTCTACAAATTACTCTCAAGGCATGAACTCGATGCCAATGACTTTAAAGAGTAGTTTGTGGTAATTTGAAACCACGATTACTGTAACCAGGCAGCACACTTGAGTTGTGCGGGAACCGGAAATACCATGAAAAAAATTGATGCGATTATTAAACCGTTCAAACTGGATGACGTGCGCGAAGCGCTGGCAGAAGTTGGCATCACCGGCATGACGGTAACTGAAGTTAAAGGTTTTGGTCGTCAGAAAGGGCACACCGAGCTGTACCGTGGTGCCGAGTACATGGTGGATTTCCTGCCAAAAGTAAAAATTGAAATTGTCGTCACAGACGACATCGTTGATACCTGTGTGGACACCATTATTCGCACTGCGCAAACTGGTAAAATCGGCGATGGTAAAATCTTTGTCTTTGATGTGGCACGTGTGGTGCGTATCCGTACTGGCGAAGAAGACGACGCCGCGATTTAACTGGCCTTTATGGCGGGAGTTAAATTGATATTACTCGCCATTTTCAATACTCAAAATAATTCGAGTCGCAGGAAGGCGGCCAGGCCGCAAGTCCCCAGGAGCATAGATAACTATGTGACTGGGGCGAACGGGTGCAGCCAACGCACCTGCAACTCGAAGTATGAAGAGTAAAAATCACATCACTTTATGCGGGCCAAAACACTCATAATTAATTCGGTCCTGCCCTATGCCTAGCTTCACCAACTGCTCCGCCGCAAAACGCATAAAACTCACCGGGCCGCACAGATAAAACTGCATATCTGGTGCACTGATTTTGCTTTCCAGGGTCAGTAAATCCATCAAACCTTCGCTATCAAATTTTGCCTGTGCACGGCAACGTTCGGATGGCGTGCGATACCATACGTGGCGCTCAAAGCCTGGCAACTGTTCACCCAGATGATTCACTTCATCCGCAAATGCATGTACGTCACCATGTTCAGCCGCATGGAACCAGTTCACCTGCGCGCTATGGTCATTTTTCGCCAGTGTATCGAGCATTGCCAGCATCGGCGTTTGGCCAACACCTGCAGAAATCAACGTAACTGGCGTTTGCCCGTTCACGTCCATAAAGAAATCACCCGCCGGAGCCGCCAGATGCAGTTCATCACCCACCTGCGCGTGGTTGTGTAACCAACTTGAAACCTGTCCCAAATCTTCGCGTTTCACCGCAATGCGATAGCTTTTGCCATCTGGCTTGCGGGTCAATGAATATTGGCGAATCTCCTGATGCGGGAAACCTTCAGGTTTCAGCCATACGCCAAGATACTGGCCTGGTTGATAATCCGCGACTGGTTTACCATCCAGCGGTTCAAATTCAAAGCTGGTGATAAGTGAGCTCTGCGGCTCTTTTGCCACAATGCGGAAGGCGCGAGTGCCTTCCCAACCGCCATTTTTCGCCGCGTTTTGCTGGTAGATTTCCGCTTCACGATTGATAAACACGCCTGCCAGCACGCCATACGCTTTGCCCCACGCATCCAATACTTCCTGGCCCGGGCTGAACATTTCATCCAGCGTTGCTAACAGGTGACCGCCGACGATGTCGTACTGTTCCGGTTTGATCTGGAAGCTGGTGTGTTTCTGCGCGATTTTTTCTACCGCTGGCAGTAACACCGCCAGATTTTCAATATTAGCCGCGTATGCACAGATGGCATTGAACAGCGCTTCACGCTGATCGCCATTGCGCTGGTTGCTCATATTGAAGATTTCTTTCAGCTCAGGATTATGGCTGAACATGCGATCGTAAAAGTGAGCGGTAAGTTTTGGGCCGGTTGCGGCAAGCAGGGGAATGGTGGATTTCACAACAGCGATGGTTTGTGCGTCAAGCATGGTATGGCTCCTTTTATACCCGTCATATTTCAAGCCGCAGGGGTGATAGATGCAACTCGAATTATTTAGGGTTTTCTAATTGATGTATTTTAAATGCATCTTATAAAATTATCGGATTAAAAAAAGCACTACATTGTAAATGGATACTTACTGAGTCGATTCGGCTCACAGAACGTGAAATTTCTGCATGTTGATGATGAATTAATATCCGCAGAAATAGCTTGCCACTTTTGGCTTCAAACCCTTGCAGGACGCCGAGCCAATCGTTTGCGTAAAAACCTCTGTCAAGACCTATCACCTGATACCAATTCGGTTTACACTGTTGCCCGTTGTTTGAGAGAGCCCTCAAAGCTGTTCGAATTTTTACTGTTAGCTGAGTCTGGAGATGCGAATGTTAAAACGTGAAATGAACATTGCCGATTACGATGCCGATTTATGGCAGGCCATGGAGCAAGAAAAAGTACGTCAGGAAGAGCACATTGAACTGATCGCCTCCGAAAACTACACCAGCCCGCGCGTGATGCAGGCTCAGGGTTCTCAGTTAACTAACAAATACGCTGAAGGTTACCCAGGCAAACGTTACTACGGCGGCTGCGAATACGTTGATGTCGTTGAACAACTGGCTATCGACCGTGCAAAAGAGCTGTTCGGCGCTGATTACGCTAACGTGCAACCGCACTCCGGTTCACAAGCTAACTTCGCGGTATACACCACTTTGCTGGAACCAGGCGACACCGTTCTGGGTATGAACCTGGCACATGGCGGCCACCTGACTCACGGCTCCCCGGTAAACTTCTCCGGCAAGCTGTACAACATCGTTCCTTATGGTATCGATGAAACCGGTCATATCGACTACGCAGACCTGGAAAAACAAGCTAAAGCCCATAAGCCGAAAATGATCATCGGTGGCTTCTCTGCTTATTCAGGCGTGGTTGACTGGGCAAAAATGCGTGAAATCGCAGACATGGTTGATGCGAAACTGTTCGTGGACATGGCACACGTTGCTGGCCTGATTGCTGCGGGCGTTTACCCGAACCCGGTTCCACATGCACACGTTGTGACAACCACTACGCACAAAACTTTGGCAGGCCCACGCGGTGGTTTAATCCTCGCGAACGGCGGCAGCGAAGAGCTGTATAAGAAACTGAACTCCGCTGTCTTCCCAGGCGCGCAGGGCGGCCCACTGATGCACGTCATCGCGGGTAAAGCTGTTGCACTGAAAGAAGCAATGGAACCTGAGTTCAAAACTTACCAGCAGCAAGTTGCTAAGAATGCAAAAGCAATGGTTTCTGTGTTCCTGGACCGTGGTTACAAAGTGGTTTCTGGCGGTACTGACAACCACCTGTTCTTGCTGGATCTGGTTGATAAAAACCTGACCGGTAAAGAAGCTGATGCTGCATTGGGTCGCGCGAATATCACCGTGAACAAAAACAGCGTGCCAAACGATCCGAAGAGCCCATTTGTGACTTCTGGTATCCGTATCGGTACTCCAGCGGTGACTCGCCGTGGCTTCAATGAAGCAGACGTTCGCGAACTGGCTGGCTGGATGTGTGATGTGTTAGATAGCATCAACGACGAAGCGGTTATCGAACGCACCAAGCAAAAAGTTCTGGATATCTGCGCCCGCTTGCCGGTTTACGCATAATTTCCGCTACGTAAGTCACTAAAGCCCACGTTATGTGGGCTTTGTTGTTTTTGATGGCTAATGTTGATCGCGCGTGATTAAACTGCAGTTCTTCGCAGTGGCTACGGTATCGCTGCTCTGAGTTGCCTGAATACAGGCATCCATTGGCGATAAGGGGGGCGGGGTATTAACCGTCTGGGCTGCACAACCTGCCAATAACAGCCCGAAAATAATCACACCTGCTTTATGCATAATTTCACTCCTTGCCAGATGTTGACTGGGATATCCGGGGAATATTTCCTCACGGCTTATTCTTTACCCAGCGTGGCTTCCACATACAAATAACCAATTCCCATCACTTGCTGTGGCCGCGAAAGCTTGCCGAAACTAATTTGTGTCGCATTAATCTTTAGCGCATCGCCATGGTCAAACGGATTAAACCCAATCTGCCGATTGATGGTTGCCAGCCAGTCCTCGCCAAATCCACAGCTTCTACCATAAAACAAAATATTGTTAATATTTAATATATTAAGGAAATTATACAAACTCAGCCCAATGGCATTAGCGGCACTTTCTACCCAGCTACGAACTTGTTCATCGCCACTATGCCAGGCTGAAATAAGCTGTGCGGAGGTGACATTTTCCGGGTCTTGTCGTGCCGAACCAGGTTGCGATTTTAACCAGATACGCGCCTGTTTTTTTAACGCTGAAAGCGATGCGACGGTTTCCAGACAGCCGTAGCGCCCGCAGTCACAGGCCATGCCATCAGGGTTCACAATGGTGTGGCCGATTTGCCCACTGCCATACAAACTGCCGCGATAAATCTGCCCGTTGATGACAAACGATGAACCAATCCCGTAATCCACATTTATCACGCAGAAATCCTGGCGGTTTGCCGGGTTTTGCCATTTTTCTGCCAGCGCCAGCATCACACAGTCGTTATCGACTCTTACCGTTACACCAAGCTTTTCCTCCAGCAGATATTTAATTTCTACCGGCTCACGCCACGGAGCCTGCGGCATGGTTTGCGAAACGCCTGTCACAGGATCGACTTGCCCATGAATAGCCAGAGCGAGATTGATGACTTTTTTCGGCCAGATTTTGCGTTGATTACGCCAGATGTTCTCAATAGCGGCCAGTAATACCTGCGGTGTGGCGGCGTTCACATGGATACGCTCAAATTCCCCTTGCGGTGAAAGTTGTGCGTCGCACAGTTGGCTTTCAATACTGGTGGGCGTGACATTCATGCAGAGAATGAAATCGCCATCAGGTGGAATTTGGTAACTGCCGCTGTTAATGCCTCGGTTACTGAGGTTTTCGCTGGAGTGGCTCAGTTTGCCATCGCTCACCAACTCCTCAAGGATCTTACTCACCGCTGGAATGGACAGCCCGGTGTACTGCGCAAACTGCGATTTGCTTAGCCGCTTATGCTGCCAAACCAGTTTCATAATCGTCTGGCGGTTAAGTTGGCGCACGCGTTGATTATTCAGCCCTGAATTATGCATTTCACTAAACCCCGTTAACTTTATTGTGTGAGCATTAAGCGCTCTAAGCCGTTATGAGTTCTCTACACTGCAAACATAACGTATTTCACTGTTGTTTGTTTACTGGAGAAGCGAAATGTACGGAGCCGTTAGCGTCTGGCAAGAGACGATTGCTTTACCCACCTGGACTACCGGTGCGGAAGACCCGAATCCTATGTTTCTGGAGAACCGTGTCTATCAGGGATCTTCAGGTGCTGTTTATCCTTACGGTGTTATTGACACACTTACTGGCAATCGCGAGATGCGTGATTACAACGCGGTGTGGATTGAGAACGACTTTATCCGCGTAATGTTATTGCCTGAGCTAGGAGGCCGTATTCATCGCGCCTACGACAAAGTGATGGAGCGCGACTTTGTTTACTACAACGAAGTGGTGAAACCAGCTTTGGTTGGACTGGTCGGGCCGTGGATTTCCGGTGGTATCGAATTTAACTGGCCGCAGCATCATCGCCCAACTACTTTCATGCCGGTAGATGTGACTTTCCAGAAACATGACAACGGTGCGCAAACCGTCTGGCTCGGTGAAGTTGAGCCAATGCGCGGCCTACAAGTGATGACCGGCTTTACGCTGTACCCGGAAAAGGCGCTGATTGAAATCACCGGGAAAGTATTCAATGGCAACGCTACACCGCGTCATTTCCTGTGGTGGGCGAACCCGGCGGTAAAAGGCGGTGATGATCACCAAAGCGTATTCCCACCGGATGTCACGGCGGTATTCGACCACGGTAAACGCGATGTTTCTGCCTTCCCGATTGCCCACGGTACTTACTACAAAGTTGATTATTCCGCAGGCGTGGATATCTCGCGCTACAAAAATATCCCGGTGCCAACCTCGTATATGGCGGATAAATCAGATTACGATTTTGTTGGCGCCTACCATCATGGCGAGCAGGGCGGTTTATTACATATTGCGGACCACCATGTTTCACCGGGTAAGAAACAATGGTCATGGGGGAACTGTGATTTCGGCCAGGCATGGGACCGTAATCTAACCGATGAAAATGGCCCGTATATTGAGTTGATGACCGGTGTGTTTACCGATAATCAGCCAGATTTCACCTGGATTGCCCCTTACGAAGAAAAAGTCTTCGTGCAGAACTTCCTGCCATACAGCCAGCTTGGCACTTTGCAAAACGCCAACACTCAGGCGGCAATAAAACTGGAACGCCACAACGGCGAGTTGCATCTCGGTGTATATGCGATTGCGCCGCTGCCTGATTTTACACTCGACATTGAAGCCGCAGGCCAAACACTCTGGAAATCAGCTCTTTCATTACAACCCGCGCAGGCGTCGCAGGAAAAATTCAGTAACCACTGGCCACAACGGTTGACGCTAAATCTGCGCGATCCGCAGGGCAATATCATTCTCAGTTATTGCGAACATATCCCTGAAGATTTACCTCTGCCGCAACCTGCTTGCGTGCCCGCCAAACCGCAAGACATCACGAATTGCGATGAATTGTATTTTATCGGTCAGCATCTGGAGCAGTATCTTCACGCCAGCCGTTCGGCACTGGATTATTACCAGCGTGCACTGGCTTTAGATCCCGAGGATTACCGCTGTAACGTGGCGCTCGGCCAGCTTGAATTTAACCGTGGCAACTGGGAGCTTGCTGAACAGTACGCGGATGCGGCACTTAAACGCGCACATCGTCTGAATAAGAACCCGCAAAATGGCGATGCCAGCATGTTGCGTGGAGCGGCAAAAGAGAAGCAAGGCGACTTTAACGGCGCATTTGACGATTACTTCAAAGCAAGCTGGAGTGGTAATTGCCGCGATGCTGCATTCTACGCGCTGGCACGTCTGGCGCTGCGTAAAGGTGATGCGGTTCAATCACTGGCGTTTGTGAACCAAAGCCTTAAATTTAACGCCAGCAATAATCTGGCGATGGGGCTAAAAGCACTGGTTTTACACCAAACAGGGGCAACACAAAAAGCCCTGAACTGGATTGCGCAGCAGCTTGAGGAATACCCGCTCAGTTACGTGTTGTACTACGCCCATTGGGCAATCACGCAAAGCGAAACTGAACGTGCTGAACTGGTGCGAGTCACCGGAAAACGAGGTGTTAATGCCAGTGTACTGGCAGGTTGGTTGGTGAGCCTTGGCAAGGATTCGGCGGCGAAAGAGATGCTAGGTATTCTTGACTCACAAGAGGCGATGCCGCTTTTGTGGCGTGCAGCGCTAACCACTGACCGCACTCGACAACATCTATTCATTCAGCAGGCGCAGGAGAATTTTGCCCGTAAAGTTCGCTTCCCAAATACCCTGGATGAAGTGCAAATGTTGCAGCGATTGCCGCATGATGGCTTCGCGCAATATCTGCTTGGTTGCTTCTGGTACAGCAAACGTCGGTATAACGAAGCGGTTGCCTGTTGGCAATTTGCCGCGCAACAACTTCCAGAGTTCGCTGCAGTACAGCGTGTGTTGGGGATTCACGCCTGGAATAAAACGCACGATGTAAGGCTTGCCGAAAGCTATCTGCAACGAGCGGTTGAACTCGAGCCCGATAACGCCCGCTTCCTGTTTGAACTCGATTACCTGCAAAAACTTAACGGGCGTGCTACCGAGCAGCGCTTGGCGAATCTGGCAACTCGTCGTGATGTGGTACTTAAACGTGACGATCTCACCGCTGAATTGTTGAGCTTGTGGAATATTCACGGTGAAACCGATGCGGCGGCGCAAGTCCTGGCACGGCGAAAATTCCACCCGTGGGAAGGTGGAGAAGGCAAAGTCACCGGACAGTATCTTATTAACCTGCAATACCGTGCGCTGGAGTGCATTGCCAATAAACAGTTGGGCGAAGCAGAAGTGTTGCTTCAGCAAGCGCTTAGTTACCCGGAGAACTTGGGTGAGGGGCGTTTAGTCGGCCAGAGCGATAACGATATTTGGTATCTGCTCGGCTGGTGTGCACAGCAACTCCAGCAGCCGGAACGTGCTCAGCTCTATTTCGAACGTGCGCTGGAAGGGGGCTCCACTCTGGAAGCCGGGCGTTACTACAACGACCAACCCGTAGATTACTTGTTCTACCAGGCTATGGCGCTGGTGCGTACTGGTGACAAAGAGCAGGCTCAACAGCAATTCCGTAGTTTTATTCACTGGGCCGATACCCACTTTAATGACCCGTCTGAACCTGATTTCTTTGCCGTATCGCTGCCAGATTTGGTCGCGCTGGATGGTGATCGTCAGGCTGCACACCAGCAACACTGCCTGTTTGTCGCAGCTCTTGGGCATCTGGGATTGGGGGAACACTCCGAGTTCGAAGCAGCATTGAAAGCTTTACTGTCACAAAACCCGGCACACGACAAAGCGCACTTGCTGCATCTGGCAATGCAGCGCGGCGTCTTTGCCTGAGCGCTGAAATAACAATAAACGGCGGGAGATAAATCCCGCCTCCTCTGTATCTCTACAAAGTGAGGAATAACAATGAAAACTGTGCAGACACAACTACGCATGGGGTATGTATGGACTATCTGTCTGGTGGCCGCCTGTGGCGGTTTGCTATTCGGATATGACTGGGTGGTGATTGGTGGCGCCAAACCCTTCTATGAAGCTTACTTTTCAATAACCGACCCTGCGCAGTCTGGCTGGGCGATGAGTTCAGCACTGGTAGGCTGTATTTTCGGTGCGCTGATTTCCGGCTGGTGTGCAGACCGGTTCGGACGCAAAACACCGCTTATCATTTCGGCGATACTGTTTACCGCATCGGCCTGGGGTACGGCGATGGCCAGTAACTTCGACATGTTTGTGGTGTTCCGCATTGTCGGTGGTGTGGGCATTGGCCTCGCATCAGCGTTAAGCCCGATGTATATCGCGGAAGTGAGCCCGGCTGAAAAACGCGGCAAGTTTGTTGCCATCAACCAGTTAACCATTGTGATAGGTGTGCTGGCGGCACAACTTATCAACCTGTTGATTGCCGAACCGGTGGGGACAGCCGCAAGCATGCAGCAAATCACCGAAAGCTGGAATGGGCAGGTGGGCTGGCGTTGGATGTTTGGTGCAGAACTGGTTCCGGCGCTGGCGTTTCTGGTGCTGATGTTCTTTGTGCCAGAGTCACCACGCTGGCTTGTGCGGGCCGGGAAAAATGAACGTGCCCACAAAATGCTTAAGCGCATCGGTAACCAGAAATATGCCGATGATACGCTCAACGATATTCTGCAAACTCTGAATAACGACACACAAAAAGTCTCCTGGGGAACGCTGTGGCAGCCGCAGGTTAAGCCCATCATTATTATTGGGATGGTGCTGGCGGTGTTCCAGCAGTGGTGCGGGATCAACGTGATATTTAACTACGCGCAGGAGATTTTTGCCTCCGCCGGGTTTGATATTAACAGCACACTGAAATCCATTGTTGCCACCGGTTTAATCAACCTTATCTTCACTCTCGCCGCGCTGCCGCTGGTGGATAAAATTGGCCGCCGTAAGCTGATGTTATTTGGCGCTGCGGGCCTGACTATCATCTATGCATTAATCGGTGCCGCATACGGTCTGGGTATTCTGGGGTTGCCGGTGCTTATCCTCGTCCTGGCGGCGATTGCGATTTACGCACTGACACTCGCCCCTGTGACCTGGGTTCTGCTATCAGAAATTTTCCCGAATCGGGTTCGTGGCCTGGCGATGTCTTTGGGTACGCTGGCGCTGTGGGTGGCCTGTTTCCTTCTGACGTACACCTTCCCGTTATTGAACGCCAGTCTCGGGGCTGCGGGTAGTTTCCTGCTGTATGGTGTGATTTGTGCAGCAGGTTTTGTCTATGTACGCCGTTATGTTCCGGAAACGAAAGGCGTGAGCCTGGAAGCGCTGGAAAAACGTATGGCAGAACAATACGGTGCTGTGGCGAAAGCTCGCGCTGAAAAAGTGGCTCAATAACAATGCAAAGCCTGTTACTCGAAAATAGCCATTTGCGTTTAGTTGTCGCCCCGGAGGGGGCGGCAATCCTCAGTCTGGATTCGCTAAAGCACCAGCAACCGATTCTTTATGCAGGTGAAAAGGCATTATTCCCGATGCTACCGCTGGCAAACCGAGTCGCCGGGAATTGCTTTCGGCTACACGGAGAAATGGTCACGCTGCCGAAAAGTCCTGTCGATGAACAATTTTTTCTCCATGGCGATGGCTGGCTGAAAAGCTGGCAGGTGGAAACCGAGGATAGTCAGCAGATTGTTTTAACGCTCAATAGTGGGCATGAGTGCGGGTTTGATTATCACGCGCGACTGGTTTACCGGCTGGAAGGTAAGCGTTTTATCGCGGAGCTTGAACTCACTCACCGGGGAAGTCAGCCGATGGTTTATGGGCTGGGTTTTCATCCCTTTTTCCATCTCACACCCACGACACTCGTGCAGTTTGGAGCAACGGGCTTCTGGCCTGAAGGAGAGAATCACTTACCTCTTGAATGGAGTGACCAACTGACGGCACAAACCAATTTCATCACGGCGAAAATCCCGGACAACCAATGGCTGAATGTTGGCTATTCCGGTTGGAATGGTTTGGCGTTGATTGAATCTGGTGACCTGCTGGTGCAGCTAAAATGTTCCACGCCGTACTTGATGGTGTTCCGTATGGCAGACGAACCATTTATTTGCCTTGAGCCACAAAGCCACCCGGTGAATGCCCATAATATGGCTGGGCAGCCGGGGCTGGTGTTACTGCGGGCAGGGGACTCGACACAGTTGCGGATGGAGGTGGTTGTTTTGTCG
Organism: Buttiauxella sp. AC038; assembly: GCF_979253565.1. Classification (NCBI taxonomy): domain Bacteria; kingdom Pseudomonadati; phylum Pseudomonadota; class Gammaproteobacteria; order Enterobacterales; family Enterobacteriaceae; genus Buttiauxella; species Buttiauxella sp. AC038. The sequence continues at coordinate 1,273,384 of NZ_CEEDCQ010000001.1, forward strand.
TAAGCGGAAGTCTTGTGTCGGATTAGCGAAAGCAACATCCGACAATTCCAATAGCACCATAACCATACTATTTCAGCGTGTTATTAGTCTGTTAATGAATGCTTGCAAGCACGTCAACGCTCGGACACACTAGCGCCTCCAAAACGGGAGGGATCATGGTTTTGCATTCAACGCGCTGGCTGGCGCTCAGTTATTTTACCTACTTCTTTAGCTACGGCATTTTCCTGCCATTCTGGAGTGTCTGGCTTGCCGGAGTTGGTCTGCCACCTGAAACTATAGGACTATTGTTAGGGGCTGGATTAATCGCCCGTTTCCTTGGTAGTTTGCTTCTTGCACCTCGTGTTACCGACCCTTCCCGACTTGTCTTTGCCTTACGTTTACTCGCCTTACTCACTTTGCTATTTGCCGTTGCTTTCTGGTTCGGGCAAACCGCCAGCTGGCTTTTGATTGTGATGGTCGGTTTTAACCTGTTCTTCTCACCGCTAGTGCCGCTTACCGATGCGTTGGCCGGAACCTGGCAGCGCCAAATCACCATGGATTATGGACGTGTGCGCTTGTGGGGATCGCTGGCATTTGTGATTGGCTCCGCCATGACGGGCAAGCTGGTGAGCATGTATAGCTACCAGGCAATTCTGGTGCTGCTGAGTATTGGTGTCGCGTCGATGCTAATCGGCATGATGTTGCGCCCATCCGTGATGCCGCAAGGTGAAACACGCCATAAAGAAGGTGCGGGTTGGCCTGCCTGGAAGAAACTGGTGCTCGGTTCATGGAGATTCCTGGCCTGTGTAACATTACTTCAAGGCGCCCACGCGGCTTACTACGGATTCAGTGCGATTTACTGGCAAGGAGCGGGTTATTCCGCGTCGGTTGTCGGGTATCTGTGGTCGCTGGGTGTTGTTGCGGAAATTGTGATTTTTGCTCTCAGCAACAAGCTGTTCCGCAACTGGAGTGCACGTGACTTACTGCTGCTTTCTGGTGTGACGGGGATTTTGCGCTGGAGCCTGATGGCGTACACCACCGATTTGCCGTGGCTGATTGCTGCGCAAATCCTTCACTGCGGCAGCTTCACTGTATGCCACCTCGCGGCGATGCGTTATATCTCGGCTCGCGAGGGCAATGAAGTTATCCGTTTACAAGCCGTCTATTCCGCGGTGGCGATGGGCGGTGGTATCGCCATTATGACGATGTTCTCTGGCTACCTTTACCAGCATATGCAGGGTGGGGTGTTCTGGATTATGGCGTTGGTGGCCGTTCCTGCATTGTTCATTCGGCCACGCCCAGTCTCATATTGCGTTAACACTCAATAATCTTACGGATCTGCTGCTGCTGGTGTTCACCCAGCGGCAGCGTTACGTGAATCAGTGGCGGTGAGTAAAGTGGCAAGGTGGTGGAATAGGGTGTAATCACCAACACCACTTCTTTCGGTGCCCCCTCTTTTTGGTAACTGTGAATCGTCAGGTGTTTAATATTTAGCGGCAGTAACGTGAGCTCGCGCAACTGCTGTTCAATACTCTGTTCAAGTTCAATGTTGTTGCCAGTAAGCAGCAAAACCTGCTTTTCATGCAGGTCATTTTCCTGCATTAACCACGCTCCGAATATCACCGCCACTAGTCCAACTTCTTCATCTGAAAAACGCATTTCAAAATGGTTTTCAAAATCATTGAACGCTTCACGTGTGGTGCGCATCAAGCGTGGATAAAGGCGGGTTATTTCTTCCGGTAGGCTGTTATCAATCCCAATACCGAACTGGCAACGATCCAATGCCTGAGCAAGATGAATGTAGAGTTGGTCGCTCAGGCCTTGTTCATCGCTAAAGGACATACCCGCCAGCTCGCGAAAGCGCGCAATCATTCCGAAAATGGCCGAGCGTAAGCGTAAATCCTGCTCATGATTGTCACGAATCGGGTCGGGAGTGCGTAGTAACTGGAATAAAAGCGCCAGGAATAACTGCTCGTTTTCGTTGGCTGATTGCAGCACGCGGCGCTTCCAATGGCGGGCAATCTCAAGTGCTGCCACAAACTCCGGGCGAATCTGTGTCCACGCGCGTTGCTGCTCAGTGAATTCTGGCGTGATCCCAGCATGGTGCTGGTGCAAACAGTACTGCAAAAACAGCGTTAAAAATTGCACATCGCGGCTGTCAAACTGGCGCTGTAAGCGCCGTTCGCAGAGGCCTATCAACGCCTGGAGGTTTTTCTCGTCATACAATGCTGTCAGAACCCCTTGCTGTTTAAGCTGGGTTTTGAGTGCTGGCGTAAAATGCTGCTGCACAAAGTGCGGGCATAATCGCAACGCGCGGCGTAACCAATGCAATAAGCACAGGCGGCAGTCCAGAGGCGTGCCCTCAATCCGATAGCTGCCGTCCTGTTGTGTGATAAGCCTCAGCCGGTGATAGCGCTGGATTTCATCGCCGGTGTCGGCTATATCTTGCAGGGCTTTGATGTCATCGACCCCGTTGAGCCTTGCGAGGATCTCTGGAGTGACGGTTTGGCCCGGTAAGTAAAGCAACAAAAGCAGGTGGCAGCGGCGCTGCGGACTAGAGAGTACAGATGGTGGTGGGGAGAGCAGTGTCATCATCCGCATAACCGAGTCAAAGTAATTAATGCTAAGAGTAGCTAAACCTTTTGTCGTAGAGAGCCACATTTGAGCTTTTTAATTACGGAATTCTGACTGGCTCACAGAATTATAATCTCGAGAGAATAATGAGCAGGAAAATGTGTAACAGAATTGCGTTTTTTACCTTAATTTCTGCACTTTTTAGCCCAGTGGCTTCGGCTCATCCGCACAGTTTTATCACTCTCGTGACCACGGTGATGACCGAAAATGACCAGCTTACTGGTCTTAAAATGCAGTGGACGATGGATGAAATCACTTCAGCAGATCTACTGTATGACGCAGGTAATGCCAAACCTGACTCGCCGGTGTGGAAGAAGCTTGCCGCCGAAGTGATGGCCAATGTTTTAGGGCAACATTACTTCACTGAATTCTGGCATAACGGCAAAAAAGTGACGTTTAACAATTTGCCACCCGAGTACGGGCTTGCGCGGGTAGGGCATCAGGCCGTGTTGACCTTTGTTTTACCTCTGGCACACCCGCAGCCATTGAAGGGGCAGACGTATCAGATTGCGACATTCGACCCGACCTATTTTGTCGATATGAGTTACGACAACTCCAGTGATGTCAAATTGCCGAAAACATTAGCCTCACTTTGCAAAATCTCAGTGAAAACCCCGCAGCCGAACGAAGATACGCTGGCCTTCGCACAATCGCTGGATAAAGCCGATGCGCCTCCCGAAGATATGGAACTGGGTAAACAGTTTGCTCAACAGGTGATATTGCAATGTCAGTAATGCCTTCAGCTAAACCCCATTCACGCCACTGGCTTCAGCTGTGGCCACTGGCATTTTTCCTGCTGGTTTGTGCTGGATCACTTTACAGCCTGTGGCATTACTGGCCACAACTCCTCATCGACAGTGCGATGTGGCAGAAATCGATTAACCAGCAAATGAGCACACTTCTGCGTGAGGTTGCCGAGAACCCGGCGCGGGCGGGTTGGTCATTGCTGTCATTTAGTTTTGTTTATGGTGTGCTTCACGCATTGGGGCCCGGTCATGGGAAAATAGTTATTACGACATGGCTTGCGACACATCCTTCGCGCTTGAAAAGCAGCCTTAAATTGACGTTTGCAGCATCTTTATTGCAAGGGTTAGTGGCGATTGGGTTGGTAACGATAGTGCTGGGGATTCTGGCTCTGCCTTCGCGCCAATTGCATATGAGCAGTTTTTGGCTCGAGAAGGGAAGCTATTTACTGGTGGGTGTTTTAGGTGTGATGTTGTGCGGTCGGGCCCTACTTAAATTGCAACGTGTGCTGCGAAAACCGAAGCGTTTCACTTCATTCACGCCTCATCATGTACATGATGAAAAATGTGGCTGTGGCCATCAGCATTTACCCACGCAGCAACAGCTAGCAGCAGGAGAAGACTGGCGTGCCCGAATGATGATTGTTTTATCCATGGGCATGCGCCCATGCTCTGGGGCAATTATGGTGCTGCTGTTTAGCAAAGTGATTGGCGTGTATAGCTGGGGAGTGTTGTCGACGCTTGCGATGGCTGCAGGCACATCTATTACCATTTCTGGCCTGGCCTTTTTAGTCCACGGATTCCGTCAGCTTGCGGTACGCATTAGCGGTAATAAAGCACCGGTTTTATGGCGGCAAGTCGCCTGGGCGACGCTGGCATTTGCAGGTGGTGGAATTTTAGTATTAGCAGCAGTGGTGATGTGGCTGAGTGCTCAACCGGTAATGCGTGGGATTCGACCGTTTTAATTGAATGCCTTCCCGATGGGAAGGCATTTTCTGAGATTAACGCTTCAGCGCTTCGCTCAGTTCATCACGCATTGCTGCCAGCATCGCTTTAACAACACGTGGGTTACCTGCAACGATGTTGCCGCTGGTCAGGTAGTTGTGGCCGCCGGTGAAATCACATACCAGGCTACCAGATTCGCGAGCAATCAGTTCACCTGCTGCGAAATCCCAAGGTTTCAGGCCAATCTCGAAGAAACCATCAACACGGCCAGCCGCAACGTATGCCAGATCCAGAGCAGCAGAACCGGTGCGACGGAAGTCAGCACACTGCGTGAACAGTTTGGTCACGATGTTCATATAAGGAGTAGCGTGTTGCTTCAGTTTGAACGGGAAGCCAGTTGCCAGAATGGTGCCATCGAGGTCACGTGCATTGCTGCCGCGCAGACGGTAACCGTTCAGCTGTGCGCCTTGACCACGAACGGCTGTGAACAGCTCATTACGCATTGGGTCATAAACAACAGCAACTTCGGTGCGGCCCTTAACACGGACAGCGATAGATACAGAGAAGTGTGGCAAACGTTTGATGAAGTTTGAAGTGCCATCCAGAGGATCGATAACCCATTGCACATCCTGCTCGGTACCCGCCAGTTCGCCTGATTCTTCAGCGATAATGGTGTGTTGCGGGTAGGATTTGCGGATAATTTCGATAATCAGACGCTCGGCGTCTCTATCTACGTTAGTCACAAAATCGTTGCTCCCTTTTTGACTCGCTTCTACAGCGTCAGGGGTTTCGTAGTTCTTGACAATTAAATTGCCCGCCTTGCGCGCAGCGCGCACGGCGATGGTGAGCATCGGATGCATCGGTCTCTCTCTGGATGTTAAAGAACGGGAAAACGCGGCGGAGTATAGCAGAGCGTTCGGAATATGTCCCAGGGTTATGATAGGATATCGCGATAATCTTTTCAGGCTATGAGTCAACGATGCTGCAAAACGTACGTATAGTGCTGGTTGAAACCTCCCACACCGGCAACATGGGCTCTGTAGCTCGTGCAATGAAAACCATGGGGCTGACAAATCTGTGGTTGGTTAATCCACTGGTGAAACCTGACTCTCAGGCAATCGCGCTCGCTGCGGGTGCCAGTGATGTTATTGGTGAAGCGAAAATTGTCGATACGCTGGATGAAGCACTGGCGGGTTGTAGTCTGGTGGTAGGAACGAGCGCTCGTTCACGCACGCTGCCTTGGCCGATGCTCGATCCGCGCGAATGTGGTCTAAAGACCATTTCTGAAGCGCAAGATGCGCCAGTGGCGATTGTGTTTGGCCGTGAACGTGTTGGTTTGACCAATGACGAATTGCAGAAATGCCATTACCACGTCGCGATTCAGGCAAATCCAGAATACAGCTCGCTGAACCTGGCTATGGCCGTGCAAATCCTCGCTTATGAAGTACGCATCGCCTGGCTTGCTACGCAAGAAGAAGGTAAAGAAGCGGTCGTTGTTGAAGACCAGACTCAGTATCCATCGGCTGACGATCTCGAGCGTTTTTACGTTCACCTGGAGCAAGTATTGCTGAAAACCGGCTTTATTCGCACCAGCCATCCGGGCCAGATTATGAGCAAATTACGCCGCTTGTATAACCGCGCACGCCCGGAAACTCAAGAACTTAACATTCTGCGCGGCATGCTTTCTTCTATTGATAACGAGAAAAAATCCGGCAAATAATACTTGAGTAAATTACTAGGTTAAATAGTTGACCAATTTACTCGGGAATGTCAGACTTGCGACCTGCTATGTGACAATCACATTTATAAAAAACCCCCGGTTCGAGGGGCGATTTGAGGTTAAGTAAGACATGAGACTGACATCGAAAGGACGTTATGCCGTGACCGCAATGCTTGACGTTGCGTTGAACTCCGAATCAGGCCCGGTACCGTTGGCTGATATTTCTGAACGTCAGGGAATCTCTCTCTCCTACCTGGAGCAGTTATTCTCCCGTCTGCGTAAAAATGGTCTGGTTGCCAGCGTACGTGGTCCAGGCGGTGGTTATCTGCTGGGTAAAGAAGCAAATAGCATCGCAGTTGGCGAAGTTATCAGTGCTGTAGATGAATCTGTTGATGCCACGCGTTGCGCGGGCAAAGGCGGTTGTCAGGGCGGCGATAAATGCCTGACTCACGCACTGTGGCGCGATCTGAGTGACCGCCTAACTGGTTTTCTGAATAACATCACCTTGGGTGAACTGGTGAATAACCAGGAAGTGCTGGATGTCTCTGGCCGTCAGCAAAATGAAAACCTTCGCAGTACGCGCTCTCAAGACGCGATCGACGTCAAACTGCGCGCCTAATTTACCCGTCATATTTCGGGTTGCAACTGTGTTGGCCGCACTTGTTCACCCCAGTCACTTACTTGATGTAAGCTCCTGGGGACTCTCAAGTTTGCCGCCTTGCTGCAAAACGATCTATTTAGGGCAAAAATAAAATAGATTTCAGAATCAGGCCGGGGTGTCACACCCCGTCAAAAAGGTCGTTCATTCAGCCAGTTGCCTGATTCATTGCATTGAGTGATGTACGGAGTTTAAGAGCAATGAAATTACCGATTTATCTCGATTACTCTGCGACTACGCCGGTTGACCCGCGTGTTGCGCAGAAAATGATGCAGTTTTTGACTATGGACGGAACCTTCGGTAACCCGGCTTCTCGTTCTCACCGTTTCGGTTGGCAGGCGGAAGAAGCTGTTGATATCGCCCGTAACCAAATCGCTGAACTGGTTGGTGCAGACCCGCGTGAAATCGTCTTTACCTCCGGTGCAACTGAATCTGATAACCTCGCTATCAAAGGTGCCGCTAACTTCTATCAGAAGAAAGGCAAGCACATCATCACCGTTAAAACCGAACACAAAGCTGTGCTGGACACCTGTCGCCAGCTTGAGCGTGAAGGTTTTGAAGTGACTTATCTGGCACCACAGAGCAACGGTATCGTTGACCTGAGCGTGCTGGAAGCTGCGATGCGTGACGACACCATTCTGGTTTCTATCATGCACGTGAACAACGAAATCGGCGTGGTGCAAGATATCGCGGCAATCGGCGAAATGTGCCGTGCACGTGGCATTATCTATCACGTTGATGCGACTCAGAGCGTGGGCAAACTGCCTATCGACTTGAGCACCCTGAAAGTTGACCTGATGTCGTTCTCTGGTCACAAAATTTATGGCCCTAAAGGGATCGGCGCGCTGTATGTTCGCCGTAAACCACGTATTCGTATCGAAGCTCAGGTACACGGTGGCGGTCACGAGCGCGGTATGCGTTCTGGTACTCTGCCTGTTCACCAGATTGCTGGCATGGGCGAAGCTTACCGTATCGCGAAAGAAGAGATGGAGACAGAGATGTCCCGTCTGCGCACGCTGCGTAACCGTTTGTGGAACGGCGTGAAAGATATGGAAGAAGTCTATCTGAATGGCGACCTGGAAAATGGCGTGCCAACTATCCTCAACGTGAGCTTTAACTACGTTGAAGGTGAGTCACTGATTATGGCGCTCAAAGACCTCGCGGTTTCTTCTGGTTCTGCCTGTACATCAGCAAGCCTCGAGCCATCCTACGTGCTGCGCGCACTGGGCATGACCGACGAACTGGCTCACAGCTCTATCCGTTTCTCTTTGGGTCGTTTTACTACTGAAGAAGAGATCGACTACACCATCGAACTGGTACGTAAGTCCATTGGCCGTCTGCGCGAACTTTCTCCACTGTGGGACATGTTTAAGCAGGGCGTGGATATTAACTCCATCGAATGGGCTCATCACTAATCGTTCGCTTCGAACGTCGATATCGGATTCAGGAAAATTAAAAATGGCTTACAGCGAAAAAGTAATCGATCACTACGAAAACCCACGCAACGTTGGTTCTTTTGATAATAGCGATGACAACGTCGGTTCCGGCATGGTGGGTGCACCAGCCTGCGGAGACGTGATGAAGTTGCAGATCAAAGTTAACAATGAAGGTATTATTGAAGACGCACGCTTTAAGACCTATGGCTGTGGCTCTGCCATCGCTTCCAGCTCGCTGGTGACCGAATGGGTCAAAGGTAAATCTCTGGATGAAGCGCAGGCAATCAAAAACACCGATATCGCAGAAGAACTCGAACTGCCACCGGTGAAGATTCACTGCTCAATCCTTGCAGAAGACGCTATCAAAGCGGCTATCGCGGATTACAAAAGCAAGCGTGAAGCTAAATAATTATTGTTGAGTCTTTTTCAAAATAATTTGAGTTGCAGCCAGGCGGCAAGCTTATGAATCTCCAGGAGCTTACTAAAGTAAGTGACTGGGGGAGTGAGAGTAGCCAACACCCTGCGGCTCGAAGAATGAAGAAAAATTGATTGAGGTTGTTGTATGTCGATTACCCTTAGCCACAGCGCTGCCGATCGTGTGAATGCCTTTTTAGCTAACCGCGGTAAAGGTTTTGGTCTGCGTTTAGGCGTTCGTACTTCTGGCTGTTCTGGTATGGCTTATGTTCTTGAATTTGTTGACGCACCGATGGCAGAAGACACCGTGTTCGAAGACAAAGGCGTGAAAGTGGTCGTCGATGGTAAAAGCCTGCAATTTTTAGACGGTACCGAGCTCGACTTCGTCAAAGAAGGTCTTAACGAAGGGTTTAAATTTACTAACCCTAACGTGAAAGATGAGTGTGGCTGCGGTGAAAGCTTCCACGTCTGATACTCGCAAATACCCCGTGTAGCGCAAGTTGTACGGGGTATCACGCTCTACTATGAAACCCCGAGTCTGTTATGGATTACTTCACCCTCTTTGGGTTACCGCCAGAATTTGCCCTTAACACTGAGCTGTTGGCTACCCGTTACCAGGAGCTGCAACGCCAGTTCCATCCTGATAAATACGCCAGTCGCCCCCAGGCAGAAATTCTGCTGGCGGTGCAACAGTCGGCGACCATCAATCAGGCATGGCAAACACTGCGTCATCCATTGCCGCGCGCAGAGTACATCCTCTCCCTCAACGGTTTTGATCTGGCGAACGAACAGCATACCGTGCGTGACACCGCGTTTTTGATGGAACAACTCGAATTGCGCGAAGAGCTTGATAATATCGAGCACGCCAAAGATAGCGACCGCCTGGAATCCTTCAGCGCCAATGTTAATGCGATGGTGAAAACCCGCATGGCTTTGATGGTAGAGCAGTTGGATAATCAGGACTGGACGCAAGCGGCGGATACTGTGCGTAAACTGCGTTTTCTCGATAAACTGCGCAGCCAAATAGAACAACTCGAAGAAAAGCTGCTCGATTTTTAACTGGAAGCTCAATATGGCGTTATTACAAATTAGTGAGCCGGGCCTGAGTGCGGCACCCCATCAGCGTAAGCTTGCGGCGGGTATCGACTTAGGCACCACCAATTCACTGGTTGCAACTGTTCGTAGCGGGCAAGCTGAAACGCTGCCTGACCATGAAGGGCGTCACCTGTTACCTTCGGTGGTGCACTACCAGCAACAAGGCCTGAATGTGGGCTGGGACGCGCGTGCGCAAGCCGCAACAGATCCGGCAAACACCATCAGCTCCGTAAAACGTCTGATGGGCCGTTCGCTTGCCGATATCCAGGCGCGTTACCCGCATCTGCCTTATTCATTCAAAGCGAGTGAAAACGGCCTGCCGATGTTAGATACCCCGGCCGGGCTGCTGAACCCTATTCGTATTTCATCCGACATCCTTAAAGCACTTTCCGCTCGCGCAACCGAAGCGTTAGAAGGTGAACTTGATGGCGTGGTGATTACCGTTCCTGCTTATTTCGACGATGCACAACGCCAGGGCACCAAAGACGCTGCGCGTCTGGCTGGCCTGCATGTGTTGCGCCTGCTTAACGAACCGACCGCAGCGGCTATCGCCTACGGCCTGGATTCTGGCAAAGAAGGCGTTATCGCGGTCTATGATTTGGGCGGCGGTACTTTTGATATCTCTATTCTGCGTTTAAGCCGTGGTGTGTTTGAAGTGCTGGCAACCGGCGGCGATTCCGCGCTGGGCGGCGATGATTTCGACCATCTGCTGGCCGACTGGTTGCGTGAGCAAGCCGGGGTGGCTGATCGCAGCGACAACCGAGTGCAGCGCCAGTTACTCGACGCCGCCATTGCTGCGAAGATCGCCCTGAGCGATGCCGAAACCGCGACGGTTGAAGTCGCAGGCTGGACAGGCAGCGTGACGCGCGAGCAGTTTAACGAGCTGATTGCAGCGCTGGTTAAACGTACTTTACTGGCTTGCCGCCGTGCGCTCAAAGACGCAGGCGTGGAAGCAGATGAAGTGCTGGAAGTGGTCATGGTTGGCGGTTCAACTCGCGTACCATTAGTGCGTGAACGTGTTGGCGAATTCTTTGGCCGCACGCCGCTGACTTCCATCGACCCGGACAAAGTTGTCGCTATTGGTGCGGCAATTCAGGCGGATATTCTGGTGGGTAACAAGCCAGACAGCGAAATGCTGTTGCTGGATGTGATCCCACTGTCGCTTGGCCTCGAAACTATGGGCGGCCTGGTTGAGAAAGTGATTCCACGTAACACCACTATTCCGGTTGCACGTGCGCAGGACTTTACGACCTTCAAAGACGGCCAGACGGCAATGTCGATTCACGTGATGCAGGGCGAGCGCGAACTGGTACAAGATTGCCGTTCACTGGCGCGTTTTGCGCTGCGTGGTATTCCGGCGATGCCAGCGGGTGGGGCGCATATTCGCGTTACCTTCCAGGTTGATGCTGACGGTTTACTGAGCGTCACCGCGATGGAGAAATCCACCGGCGTTGAAGCATCAATCCAGGTGAAACCTTCTTATGGCCTGAGCGATGGCGAAATCGCCAGCATGATTCAGGATTCCATGAGCTATGCCGAACATGACGTGAAAGCGCGCATGCTCGCAGAACAAAAAGTCGATGCCGCCCGCGTGCTGGAAAGTTTGCAGGGTGCATTAGCTACAGATGCTGCGCTGTTGAGCGGTGCAGAACGCGCAGATATCGACGCTGCAATGGTGGCACTCCATGCCGCTGCTGCCGGTGATGACATTGATGCGATTGAACAAGCCATTAAAAACGTAGACAAACAAACACAGGATTTCGCCGCACGTCGTATGGATGAATCAATCCGTAAGGCGCTGAAAGGCCACTCCGTGGACGAGGTTTAACATGCCAAAGATTGTTTTTCTGCCTCATCAGGATTTGTGTCCAGATGGTGCAGTTTTGGAAGCGAATGTCGGTGAAACCATTCTTGACGTTGCACTGCGCAACGGCATCGAGATTGAACACGCCTGTGAAAAATCCTGTGCCTGCACCACTTGCCACTGTGTCGTGCGTGAAGGTTTCGACTCCCTTGCTGAAAGCACGGAAGACGAAGACGACATGCTGGACAAAGCATGGGGTCTTGAACCTGAAAGCCGCTTAAGCTGCCAGGCGCGTGTAACGGATGAGGATCTGGTGGTTGAAATGCCACGTTACACCATCAACCATGCACGTGAGCACTAACAGGAGTAGCTTATGGGACTGAAATGGACCGATAGCCGCGAAATTGGTGAAGCTCTGTATGACAGCCGTCCGGATCTTGATCCAAAAACGGTACGTTTTACCGATCTGCACCAGTGGATCTGCGATTTGGAAGATTTTGATGATGATCCAGGCGCATCCAATGAAAAAATTCTGGAAGCGATTCTGTTAGTCTGGTTAGATGAGACTGATTAATTGAACCAAGCGGGCTGCCTCAGGCGGCCCGTTTTTATATGAAGCATGAGCTGAAAAGTATAAGGAAAAGAAAATGTCAGAAGCCATGAAAATCACGCTATCCACGTCGCCTGCCGATGCGCGTTGGGGCGAAAAAGCCGCTTACAGTATTAATGACGAAGGAATTACCCTGCACCTGACAGGCAAAGATGACCTGGGGCTAATCCAACGTGCGGCACGTAAAATTGACGGCCAGGGCCTGAAACACGTACAGCTGGCAGGTGAAGGCTGGGATGTTGAAAAGAGCTGGGCTTTCTGGCTGGGTTACCGTGCACCGAAAGGCACGCGCAAAGTTGACTGGGCTGTGCTTGGCGAAGCCGAGCAAAAAGAGCTGAATAACCGCCTGAAAATCATCGACTGGGTGCGCCACACCATTAATACGCCTGCTGAAGAGCTCGGCCCAGAGCAACTGGCTTCCCGTGCCGTTGACCTGCTGTGTGACGTGGCTTGCGATAATGTTTCTTACCGCATCACCAAAGGCGAAGATCTGCGCGAGCAGAACTATATGGGTATCCATACTGTTGGCCGCGGTTCCGAGCGCCCACCTGTGTTACTGGCGCTGGATTACAACCCAACTGGCAACCCGGATGCACCGGTTTATGCCTGCCTGGTCGGTAAAGGTATCACTTTCGATTCCGGCGGCTACAGCATGAAGCAAAGTGCATTCATGGATTCCATGAAGTCCGATATGGGCGGCGCTGCCACCATTACCGGTGCACTGGCATTTGCAATTACTCGCGGTCTTGATAAGCGTGTGAAACTGTATCTGTGCTGCGCAGACAACCTGGTGAGCGGCAACGCCTTCAAACTGGGCGACATTATTAAATATCGCAACGGCAAAACCGTTGAAATCATGAATACCGACGCAGAAGGTCGCCTGGTGCTGGCAGATGGTCTGATCGACGCTAGTGCGCAAAAACCAGAATTGATCATCGACTGTGCAACCTTAACGGGTGCGGCGAAAACCGCGTTGGGTAATGATTACCACGCGCTGTTCAGCTTCGACGACGGGCTGGTCAACCGTTTGATGGCGAGTGCTGCGGCAGAAAACGAACCGTTCTGGCGTTTACCGCTGGCTGAGTTCCACCGCAATCAGTTGCCGTCTAACTTCGCAGAGTTGAACAATACTTCAAACGCGTCCTTCCCAGCAGGTGCCAGCACGGCGGCAGGCTTCTTGTCCCACTTCGTGGAAAACTATCATGAAGGTTGGCTGCACATTGACTGCTCTGCTACTTACCGTAAAGGTGCGGTTGAGCAGTGGTCCGCTGGCGCAACAGGCATTGGTGTACGCGCGATTGCGAATTTGTTGACTGGAAAGTAACGTTACCTCAAGTTAATGTCGGATGTCGCTAACGCTAATCCGACATACGAAGGTAATGAAAGCAGTTGTAGGGTGGATTAGCGAAGCGACATCCACCATATTGCTGGTAAGCGAGCGGTGGATGGCACTTCATTTATCTACCCAACAAATTCTCATTCTGTTTTCCCCTGGAATTACCATGTCAGAAGCAAAAAACGAACTCGAAACGCTGCTTGAGCAGGCCGCCACGGAACCCGCTCACCGCCCGGCATTCTTCCGCGTGTTACTGGAATCCACCGTTTGGGTACCGGGTACCGCCGCTGAAGGCGAAGCTATTGACGCCGATAGTGCAGTCGAATTGCAGCACTGGGAAAAAGATGACGGCACATCCGTCATTCCGTTCTTCACCTCCGTTGAAGCGTTGCAACAGGCGATAAGCCACGAACAGGCATTTGTCGTGATGCCAGTGCGCACTCTGTTTGAAATGACGCAGGGCGCGACACTGTTTCTGAATGCAAAACTGCCCGCTGGCAAAGAATTTACCCCGCGTGAAATCACTCATTTGATAAGCGATGAAAGTGACCCTTTAACTCAGCAGGAAGTGCTGGATGGCGGGACATCTTTGCTGCTTTCCGAAGTGGCTGAGCCACCGGCACAAATGGTCGACTCCCTGACCACGCTGTTTAAAAACCTGAAAACCGTGAAGCGTGCGTTTATCTGCTCGATTAAAGAACATGCAGATGAACAACCGAACCTGCTGATTGGTATTGAAGCTGAAGGTGATATCGACGCGATTATTCGCCAGGCGGGAAGTGTTGCAACGGACACTTTACCGGGCGACGAGCCAGTCGATATTTGCCTGGTGGCGGAAGGTGAGAAGGGCATCAGCCACTTTATGATGGCGCACATTACACCTTTCTATGAACGCCGTTGGGGCAGTTTCCTGCGTGATTTTAAAACCAACCGGATTATCTGATTTTTTATGCTGTTGCCTGCAACAGCAATAAATCAATCAGCATCACCAGATTCGACTCAAACGAGGTGATCCCGGCGGCTTCTGCCGCATAGTGGATTGCCTCGTCATACAGCGGAAAATGCACATCAGCCAGTTCGGATAAACTGTTTGGCGATGCTCGCGTGAACGTCACAATCGACATCCCCACATTTTGCGCGACCCGCGCCTTATCCAATACTTGCTCTGTTTCACCGCTGCGAGAAATGGCGACAAACACCTGATACTTTGAGGCGTTACTTAAAAAGATGCCCCGACTGTCGCCCGGCCCGGAAATAAACGCCGTTTTCCCCAACACCTGAAGTTTCTTGGTCAGGTATTCCGCGAATAAATAAGAAAACCCGGCTCCGTACAAAAAGAAACTCTCTTTTTCCCGCAGTAATGTCGCAAACTCCGCCATCAGTTCAGGCGTGACCCAACGGAAAGTCTGGCGGTAATTATCGACAAACTGATCAAATAAAACCGGCAGTTCGCTGGTGGACTGAGCAGGTTGGTTAGCAATATGCGGAGTGCTGGAAAGTAGCTGCTTACAATGCCAGATAAATTCGCTGTAACCGCTAAATCCGAGCTTCTGGCACAGCCGCATAATGGTGGCGCTGGAAACAAAAGTCACCTGAGCAAGTTCCCGCACCGTGATATTACCTACCAGCAATGGGTGGTTTGTCACGTGCGAGAGAACGCGGTATTCAGCGCGGGTTAAAGATTCCCCGCGCTCAAGAAGACCTGCCAGTCGGTTGTCCATTACTGTGCTTGAGCAGGTTCGACGGGTAAATCCGGTCGTGCTCCCCATTCACTCCAGGAGCCGTCGTACAATGAAACACCGTTAACGCCAAGCGTGGTTAACGCCAATACCACCACTGCTGCTGTTACGCCTGAACCGCAACTGGCGATAATCGGTTTATCAAAGCTCACACCCTGGCGGGTAAAGATTTCACTCAGTTCATCGGTAGTTTTCAACTGACCATTTTCTACCAGATCGCCCCAGGGTACGTTCAGCGCACCTGGAATATGCCCACGCCTTAAACCAGGACGAGGTTCATCCGTTTGTGCGTTAAAACGTGGAGCAGGGCGAGCATCAACAATCTGCGCAGTGCCTTCATGGCTAACCAGCAGAACATCGGTCAGGCGCTTAATCACCATTGGATCGAAATTCACGTCGAAATCGCCTTCCGGCAATTCAACATCACCTTGCTGTAGAGGCAGTTCTTCACGCTGCCAGTCGGCCAGGCCACCAGCCAGAATCGACACACTTTCAACGCCGAAAGTACGCAGCATCCACCATGCTCGCGGTGCGGAGAACAGGTTGCCTTCATCGTAAACAACCAGATGTTTATCACTACTGATACCCAGCTCTCGCATGGCGACAGCAAAGGCTTCAGCACGCGGCATCATATGTGGTAAAGGGCTGGTGTGGTCGGAAAGGGCTTCGATATCGAAAAATACTGCGCCAGGCAGATGGCCGGCACGGTACTCAGCCTGCATATCACGTAAATGTTCCTGACCAGCTGGTGCCATGCGAGCATCAATAATCTGGATGTTCTCATCATTAATATGTTCTGCGAGCCAGTCGCCCGCAACGAAGAAAGTGGTGGACATGGTTGCCTCCGAATCGTTATTTACTCTCGGATTGTCGGTGTTTTTCACCAAACCGACAAGCAACCATGTCCAGGTGCGCGAGGTGCCTCGTATTTATTGCAAAACTATTTCACAGCCTCGCCATCTTTCCAGGCCTGTTGCAGTTGCGGCCAGTAATCGCGATTAGCTTCAATCATATCGTCGAGAATCGCTTTTGCATGTTGCATAGTAGGCACGGTGCGGTTGAGCGTAAACGCCTGCAATGCCTTTTCATAACTGCCTTCGATAGTGGCTTCGACCAGCAATTGTTCTGAAGCTAGCTGCTGCATCAATAATGTCTGATGGAACAGTGGAACCGCACCCATGCGTACCGGTTCTGGCCCTTCGGAAGTGATATAAGCCGGGACTTCAACCATTGCGTCATACGGCAGGTTGGCAATCGCCCCTTTGTTTTCCACAATCACCAGGTGACGCTGGCGCAAATCAAAGGCCAGTGAACAAGCGACATCAACAATAAAGGCACCGTGTACGCCAACATGGAATGCGTCCGGCAAAATCCCGGTTTTTTTGTATTCATCCGCCGCTGCAAACAGCTTCTTCTCGCGCCCATCCATCACTTCGTTGGCACGAGTGTAATCAGGGTTTTGGTGCTCAACGATGTCGTTTGGCATTAGGTAATACTGCAAATACGGGTTCGGCAGATATTCCGGGAAATGGTCCATAATCGGCTTAATGTGACGCCAGGTTTTCACCCATGACGGGTCGGAATGTTGCGGATCGGTTTGTGCGGCATCTTCTGTCAGTAGGCCAAACTTAGCGATATGGCGGCGCAGCTCCGGCAGGCGATCTTCTCCATCAACCAGCACGCGGGTAAACCAGCCGAAATGGTTCAGGCCGAAGTAATCGACTTCCAGCTTGTGGCGATCAACCCCAAGAATGGCACCCATATTGCGCATTGCCGCCACCGGCATATCGCAAATATTTAACACGCGAGCTTTCGGGCGCAGACGACGAACCCCTTCAGCAACAATTGCCGCCGGATTGGAATAGTTCACAATCCACGCTTTTTGATGGGCGTAACGCTCAACAAAATCACATAACTCGACCATAGGCAAAATGGTGCGCAGGCCATATGCCAGGCCGCCTGGCCCGCAGGTTTCTTGCCCAACCACACCATGGCGTAGAGGGATTTTTTCATCCTGCTCACGCATCTTATATTGCCCGACGCGCATTTGTGCGAAGACAAAATGGGCACCACTAAAGGCAACTTCCGGGTCAGTAGTTACGGTGAATTTTATGCTTTGGCTATGGTCACGAATGACTTTCTCAACCACCGGAGCAATGACCGACTGGCGCTCGCCATCAATATCGTAAAGGCGAATTTCAGCTAACGGGAAATCGGCCAGGCGCACCATCAGGCTTTTAACAATGCCAGGCGTGTAAGTACTACCGCCACCGGCAATGGACAAAATAAATGGGGGTTTAAACATCATTGACTCCTTTAGAGAAATGTCTCTACTGCTTCACGCATTTTTTTGACATGCAGCCCGTAGACCACCTGAACGTTATTACCTTGTTTAATGACCCCTTTCGCACCTGTTGATTTCAGGCGGGGCTCGTCGATAACTGACACATCGCGTACCGTGACTCGCAAGCGGGTGTAACAGTTGTCGACCACTTCAATATTGGCCCGGCCACCGAGGCCTTCGATAATCGCTTCACCCAAGCCATCGTTGCTGCCTTTGGCTTGATACTCTTGTTTGCTATACAGTTTTGTCTCCTGGTCATCACTCTCGCGCCCCGGCGTTTTCATATCGAAACGGCGAATCAGGAAACGGAACACCAGGAAATAGATAACCGACATCACCAACCCGACCGCGATGTACATCGGCCAGTTGGATTTCTCGGTGCCAGGCGGGAGGTTATAGAGAATGAAATCGATAATTCCGTTGGCACCGATAGCGTGAACGCCCAGCAGATAGAACAGCATCATGCCAATACCAGTCAGTACCGCATGCACGCCGAACAGCAGTGGGGCGACAAACAGGAAGGAAAACTCCAGTGGCTCCGTAACACCAACCAGCATGGATGTCAGGGCTGCCGGGATGAGAATGGCTTTGGCTGCTGCTTTGCGCTCAGGTTTCGCCGTCATATACATCGCAAGGGCCGCAGCAGGGAGGCCGAACATTTTGCTTATGCCGCGAGCATCCCAAACAACGGTGCTGCTAAGTTGATGGACGCTCGGACATGCCATTTCTGCGAAGTAAATATTGCGCGCGCCCTGGTAAACGCTGCCGCAAACATCGGCAGTCCCCCTAATTCGGTATACAGGAATGGGGTATAAACAAGGTGATGTAGACCCGTTGGCACCAGAATGCGCTCCAGGAAACCGTAGATGGCAACGCCAAATGCCCCGGCACCTTTAATCGCCAGCGCCAGTGCGCTGATACCATGCTGAGCAAATGGCCAGAGTTCGCTCATCACCACGCCAAGCAACATTGAAACCGGCAGCATAATAATGGCGACAAAACAGTGGCCGGAGTAAATGGCCATCGCGCCAGAAAACTGTACGCTGGAATAGCGGTTGTACAGATATCCTGAAAGCGCCCCGGTCAGTATCCCGGCAAAAACACCCATCTCAAGCACTTGCACACCTAAAACCATGCTTTGCCCAGCGGCCCGCATTTGGTCGGCAGGTGCTAATTCGCCCTGCAATTGCAACGTTACATTCATCGCATTAATGAAGACGATAAAAGTGACCAGGCCAATCAATGCTGCATATCCTTTGTCTTTTGCAGCAAGGCCAATTGGGATCCCAACGCCAAACACCAGAGCCAGGTTTGCCAGTACCGAAACGGCAGATTTAGCGATCAGCACACCCGTATGCTGAATAGAAGAGTGACCGAGGAACGGTAAGTACTCGGCCAGGTTTCCATTGCCCAATACATTACCAAACGCGATAAATAAACCGACGATGGGTAAAATAAGTACTGGGCCGTAGAGCGATTTTCCGAAGTTTTGTAGGGCATTAACGGCACTTTTCATTTAGCAGTCTCTTATTATTTCTTTGGCTAAACACCGCGTTGAGGCAGCGACTCAGCCAAAATGTAGCAAGAAAAAAGGCACTTCATCCATCTATCCTATTGTTTTAAAAACAAATTACTCACAAAGTAACATGTAACCTTTCAGGTTGTGATCGCGCTTGCACTTTGAAACGACACGCTGATGAAACCGTTGCACGATGCCAGCTTCCCTTTGCGAGCGAGTACGCAATGCAGAATTTGGATACTTTCGTTTTTCTGATGAACCCGCATAATAGTTGTAGAACTTGGTGATTTAATGGGCCCTATCGGCCAGGGATAAAAATGAGATCAATTCGTCTGGTAGGACTGGCAGCAACGCTAATGGCTGCTTTGGCACTTGCGGGCTGTGACAATAACGACAAACCAAAACCGGTGGCGAAGAGCGAAACTTCCGCTCAGCAACAGGTTGCTGCCCCAGTTAAGCCTGATGCCCCGCAGCTTGAAAAACTGGCGAAGGATTCAGCAGGCAAGCCGCTTAAATTGCTTGATGCCTCTGAAGTACAGCTTGATGGCGCAAGCACGTTGGTACTCACGTTCTCGATTCCCTTAGATCTCAACCAGGATTTCTCCCGGGTGGCGCATTTAGTCGATAAAACCAGCGGGAAAGTTGATGGTGCGTGGGAGCTTTCAGCCGACCTCAAAGAATTGCGTTTACGCCATCTCGAGCCGAAACGTGAACTGATTTTGACCGTTGATAGTGGGCTGCTTGCACTAAATAAAGCGACATTCGATAGTAATTTTGAGAAGCAAATTTCAACCCGTGATATTCAACCGAGCGTTGGTTTTGCCAGCCGGGGGTCATTACTTCCGACCAAAGTTATTGCCGGTTTACCGGTCATGGCGCTCAACGTCGATAAAATTGACGTCAATTTCTACCGTATAAAAAGTGAATCACTAGGTTCCTTTGTTAGCCAGTGGCAATACCGAAACTCAGTATCTAATTGGGAATCGGACAATCTATTAAAACTTGCTGACTTAGTTTACAGCGGCAGGTTCGATCTTAATCCGGCACGTAATACCCGCGAAAAATTATTGCTACCGTTAGGCGAGATTAAGCCGCTGCAACAGCCAGGCGTCTATATCGCCATTATGAATCAGGCAGGCCATTACAGTTACAGCAACGCGGCGACGTTGTTTACTTTAAGTGATATCGGGGTGTCAGCTCACCGCTACCATGACCGCCTGGATGTGTTTACTCAAAGTCTTGAAAATGGTGCTGCACAATCAGATGTCGAAATCACGTTGCTTGATGAAAAAGGGCACACGCTTGCACAGGCTAAGAGTGATGGCGATGGTCATGCGGTGCTTGAGAAAATAGAAAAAGGCACGTTGTTGCTGGCGAGAACAAGGGAGCAGACGACGATGCTAGACTTAAACCGCCCGGCGCTGGATCTGGCCGAGTTTAACATTGCTGGTGAGCCCGGTTTCAGTAAGGAGCTGTTTATGTTTGGCCCAAGGGATCTCTACCGCCCTGGGGAAACAGTACTGCTGAATGGATTGTTACGTGATAGTGACGGGAAGGTATTACCAGCACAGCCAGTAAAACTGGAAGTTGTAAAACCTGATGGCCAAGTCGCCAGAACGCAGGTCTGGCAATCAGAAAATGGCTTATATCAGTTCAGTTATCCGCTAAGTCAGGACGTACAAACGGGTAACTGGCAAGTGCGTGTAAATACGGGTGATAACCAGCCACGCATTTGGGCTTTTAAAGTTGAAGACTTCATGCCGGAGCGTATGGCTCTGAACATCACAAACCAATCGCAATCCGTTGGCCCTGATGAGTCTGTGAATTTCCAGATTGCCGGGCGTTATTTGTACGGTGCACCAGCTTCCGGGAACAGCTTGCAAGGGCAATTGTTCCTGCGCCCATTACGTGAAGCTGTATCGGCCTTACCAGGCTTCCAGTTTGGCGACATTAACGAGGAAAACCTCACCCGAAATCTTGATGAGGTTCAGCTTCAGCTTGATGAACAAGGCAAAACAACGGTAAGCACAGATAGTCAATGGGCAGATGTCCACTCACCATTACGGCTGGTACTGCAAGCCAGCTTGCTAGAGTCAGGTGGCCGTCCGGTAACACGCCGTGCGGAGCAAGCTATTTGGCCTGCGGAAGCACTGCCGGGCATTCGTCCTCAATTTGCGAGTAAAGAAATTTACGATTACCGCACCGACAGCACACGAATCCAGCCGATAGTCGACGAGGACACGAACGCAGGTTTTGATATCGTTTATGCCAATGCTAAAGGTGAGAAACTGGCGGTCTCTGGTCTTGATGTGCGTTTAATTCGCGAACGTCGGGATTACTTCTGGAACTGGGAAGAGGGCCAGGGCTGGCAGTCTCAATACGATCAGAAAGATCTCGTAGAGGCTGAACAAAAACTGGATCTTGCCGCAGGTGAAACGGGCAAAGTGGCTTTCCCGGTTGAGTGGGGTTCCTATCGTCTGGAAGTTCGCGATCCTGACACTAATATCGTCAGTAGCATTCGTTTTTGGGCAGGCTACAGCTGGCAGGACAACAGCGATGGAGAGGGGGCTGTGCGCCCTGACCGTGTAACGCTGAAAATTGATAAACCGAGTTATAAGCCTGGTGACACCATCAATCTGCATATTTCTGCTCCGGCGGCTGGCAAAGGCTATGCAATGGTTGAGTCCAGCGATGGCCCGCTGTGGTGGAAAGAAATTGATGTTCCGGAGAAAGGTCTGGATATCGCTATTCCGGTCGATAAAAGCTGGCAGCGGCATGATCTGTATCTCAGCACGCTTGTTATTCGACCTGGAGATAAGAGCCGTGCCTCCACGCCAAAACGTTCTGTTGGGATTTTGCATCTGCCACTGGGAGACGAAAGCCGCAGACTGGCGCTTTCTTTAGAAGCACCAACTAAAATGCGTCCGAATCAAAACCTCACGGTTAAAGTAAAAACCAAGCCGATTAACGGTGAAATGCCAAAGCAAATTCATGTGCTGGTTTCAGCTGTGGATAGCGGCGTGCTGAATATTACCGACTACAAAACCCCAGATCCTTGGGAAGCCTTCTTTGGCCGTAAACGTTATGGAGCGGATTTATACGATATCTATGGCCAGGTCATTGAGGGGGAAGGGCGGCTTGCGGCTTTACGTTTTGGTGGTGATGGCGATGAAGGTGACGAATTAAGCCGTGGCGGTAAAAAGCCGGTAAACCATGTCACTATCATCGCTCAGCAAGCTCAGCCAGTGCAATTAGACGCAAATGGTGAAGGTACTGTCACGCTCCCTATTGGTGATTTTAATGGTGAGCTACGGGTTATGGCGCAAGCCTGGACCGACGACCACTTTGGTAACAGTGACGAAAAAGTTGTTGTTGCGGCTCCGTTGGTTACTGAACTTGCAGCACCACGCTTCATGGCCAGTGGTGACAGTAGCCGTTTGGCTATGGACCTCACCAACCTGACAGACCAACCTCAACAACTTAGTATTAACCTGAAAACTACCGGCTTGATTGCATTGAACTCTGCTTCAGTGCAATCCGTGACGTTACTACCGGGTGCACGCAAAACCGTGTTTATTCCGGTTCGCGCATTGAACGGCTTCGGTGATGGGGAGTTAGCAGCACAAATTACCGGACTTAGCTTGCCTGGTGAAACTTTTGCCCCACAGCAAAAACAGTGGAAATTAGGTGTCCGTCCTCCGTTCCCGGCGCAAAACATCAACAGTGGTGCGGTGCTTGCAGCGGGTGAAGTTTGGGATATTCCACCGCAACACATTTCCGGCCTGGCACCTGCAACACTTGAAGGCCAGGTGCTATTGAGTGGTCGGCCGCCGCTAAACCTCGCTCGCTATATTCGCGAACTGAAAGCCTATCCATATGGCTGCCTGGAACAGACTACTAGTGGGTTGTTCCCGTCGCTTTATACCAACCAGGCACAGTTAGCAGCTTTGGGCATTACAGGAACTAGCGATGAACAGCGCCGCGCTGCAATCGACCTGGGGATTGCTCGCCTGCTGGACATGCAACGCGACAACGGCAGTTTCGGCCTATGGGACAAAGAAGGACCAGAAGAATACTGGCTAACAGCGTATGTGACCGATTTCCTTGTTCGTGCGAGTGAGCAGGGTTATAGCGTTAATACTGACTCGCTAAATAAAGCTAACCAGCGCCTGCTACGATATCTCCAGGATTCCGGAGTTATCGCTTTACGCTACAGCGATGATGCTGCTGCCAGTAAATTTGCTGTTCAAGCGTACGCCGCTCAGGTATTAGCTCGTCAGCAAAAAGCACCATTGGGCGCCTTGCGTGAACTTTGGTTGCGCCATAGCAGCGCTCGTGCAGGCTTACCGCTGGTACAACTTGGTGTGGCACTGAAGTTGATGGGAGATGCACCACGAGGTGATGAAGCTATCAAGTTAGGTTTGCAAACCAGCCGTAGCGACGAACGTATCTGGATGGCAGATTATGGCAGTGAGTTGCGTGACAAAGCGATGATGCTGAGCCTGCTGGAAGAGAACAAATTGCTACCAGAACAGCAGAATCAATTGCTGATGGACCTCTCTAATCTTGCATACAGCCAGCGCTGGCTTTCCACGCAGGAAAGTAATGCGTTGTTCCTGGCGGGTCGCAACTGGCAAACGGCGAAAGGGGATTGGCAGTCACAGGTATCTTTTGCAACCGAATCATTATCGGGTACTCAATCAGTGACACGTAATTTGTCTGCTGAACAACTCGCTGGCCTACAGATTACTAATACCGGGACGGGTAATCTCTATCTTCGATTAGATACGGTTGGTTATCCACAACAGGCTCCAGCGCCTTACAGCAACGTGTTGCACATCGAACGCCGTTTCCTTGATGCTAAAGGTAACAGCAAGTCGTTGTCAGAATTGAAAAGTGGTGAATTGGTGATGGTCTGGCTGGATGTATGGGCAGATAAAAATGTGCCTGATGCTCTGGTCGTTGATTTGCTGCCTGCCGGGCTTGAGTTGGAAAACCAGAACCTTTCTGAAAGCAGCGCCAACCTGAGTGACAGTGATAGCCAGATTCAGGGCTTGTTGAACCAGATGCAGCAGGCGGATATCCAGCATATGGAGTTCCGTGACGATCGCTTTGTTGTCGCGTTACCGCTCAATGAAGGCCAGCATGCGACCCTGGTTTACCTTGCTCGCGCTGTGACTCCGGGAAGCTATAACGTGCCGGTTTCACAAGTGGAGTCGATGTATGTACCTCAGTGGCGGGCAACAGGAACCAGCACCGGCATGCTGACTGTTCATCCGTAACTGGCAAGGCAAAATGCTAAAGCCATTTCGCTGGCAGCGCCGCTATTTCCTGGTGGTGCTGCCAATTATTTTATGTCTGGGGATTTGGCTGGCAGACCGGCTTTGGCCGCTGCCGCTTTCTCAGGCGAATAACGCACGAGTTGTCGTCGCGGCTGATGGCACACCCTTGTGGCGTTTCGCTGATGAGAACGGGATCTGGCGCTATCCGGTTACGTTAAACGATGTTTCACCTCGTTATCTCGAAGCTTTAATCAACTATGAAGATCGCTGGTTCTGGGATCATCCGGGAATTAATCCTCTATCGATTTTGCGTGCAGCCGGGCAGGATTTGCTTAGCGGCAAAGTGATTTCCGGTGGCAGTACCTTGACGATGCAAGTCGCCCGCTTGCTCGACCCGCACCCTCGCACATTTGGGGGCAAAATCCGCCAGGTTTGGCGCGCTTTGCAACTCGAATGGCATCTATCGAAAGAACAAATTCTCACGCTCTACCTTAACCGCGCACCGTTTGGCGGGACGTTACAAGGAGTGGGGGCTGCCAGTTGGGTTTACCTCGGAAAATCCCCGCAACACCTAAGTTATGCTGAAGCTGCTTTACTGGCGGTTCTTCCGCAAGCGCCAAGCCGTTTGCGCCCGGATCGCTGGCCTGAGCGGGCGCAAGCCGCCCGTAACAAAGTTCTTATGCGTATGGCCGAGCAAGCCGTCTGGGAGCCACAGCAGGTAAAAGAATCTCTCGAAGAACCGGTATGGCTGGCGCCACGGCAAATGCCGCAATTGGCGCCGTTGTTTTCACGCTATCTGGTGAACCGCAGCAAAGAACAGAAAATAACGACAACGCTGGATGCGCCATTGCAGCGCCAATTGGAAGAGCTGGCACTGAACTGGAAAGCTCAGCTCCCGCCACGTTCATCAATGGCGATATTGGTTGTCGATCATACCACCATGGAAGTGCGTGGCTGGGTTGGTTCAGCCGATATCACCGATCAAAGTCGTTTCGGGCATGTCGATATGGTCACCGCAATTCGTTCACCCGGATCGGTGCTGAAACCCTTTGTTTATGGCCTGGCGCTGGATGATGGGCTGATTCACGCCACGTCATTGTTACAGGACGTACCGCGCCGCTTCGGTGATTACCGGCCAGGGAATTTTGATACTGGTTTTCATGGCCCGGTCAGTATGAGTGAAGCGCTGGTGCGTTCCCTCAATCTCCCGGCGGTTCAGGTACTCGAAGCCTACGGCCCGAAACGTTTTGCCGCACAATTGCGAAACATTGGTTTGGATTTGCGGTTCCCGCAAGGCAGTGAACCTAATCTCTCGCTGATTCTTGGCGGCGGCGGTGCGCGTCTTGATCAGATTGTCGCTGCATATAGCGCCTTTGCCCGTCATGGTAGAGCTGCTCAGTTACGTTTACAGCCAGAGCAACCATTAGTCGAGCGCCCATTGATGTCGGCTGGTGCGGCCTGGATTATTCGCCGTATTCTGGCAGGAGAGGCACAGCCGCAGCCCGATGCCACATTGCCTGCCGTTGTGCCTTTGGCCTGGAAAACAGGCACCAGTTATGGATATCGCGATGCGTGGGCCATTGGAATTAACCCACGCTATTTGATTGGTATCTGGACAGGACGCCCGGATAGCACACCGGTTGCCGGGCAGTTTGGCTTAGGAAGTGCCGTGCCGTTACTTAATCAAGTTAACAACTTACTACAAGCCAACTCTGGTGTGCAGCAGGCGCGGCTGCCCGTTGACCCTCGTCCGCCTTCTGTTTCCGAAGGGAAAATTTGCTGGCCGGGTGGACAGAATTTGCCAGCCGCAGACAGTAATTGCCGGCGCAAATTAACGGGTTGGTTACTCGATAACAGCGAGCCGCCCACGCTTGAAGCACCAGGCCAGGAAGGAATTCAGGGATTAAGAAAGGTCGTCTGGTTAGATGGACAGGGAAAACGCGTGGCTGCTGATTGCTCGGGAGCAAGGCAGCAGACTATCTCTTTGTGGCCGCTGCCGCTTGAACCATGGTTACCGATGAGTGAAAGACGTGCAGCCCGTTTGCCGGAATTGTCAGAGCAATGCCCGCCCCAGCAGAAAGATGAAGTTACGCCTTTATTGTTGTTAGGGGTTCGCGAGGGCGCTATTTTGAAGCGTCTTCCTGGTGAATTACGCTTACCGCTTCGTTTAAGTGTTCAGGGAGGACAGGGCGATCGCTGGTGGTTTTTAAACGGTGAACCGGTTAGTGGAAATAGTAGCGCAATCGCACTAAATCTGGATAAACCGGGAGCGTACCAGGTTTTGGTTCTTGATGAAGCTGGGCAGATTGCCGCCGCTCATTTCGTATTGCAGTAGAGCGTTAGTCTAATTTTCAGGCGTTCGCATTAAAATGTTGCCGATATTCATCTTATTTTAAAAAAATGTTACCTGTATCCATAGGCAACGCGAGACTTGCTCATTATAATCGGCGCCAAATCATAACCGGTTGTCCCTTCAGGGGCCGGGCAAACAGAACAGACACAGAGGTAATCATGGCTATTGAACGTACTTTTTCCATCATCAAACCAAACGCGGTGGCAAAAAACGTTATTGGTAATATTTATGCTCGTTTTGAATCCGCAGGGTTTAAGATTGTTGGCGCAAAAATGCTGCACCTGACTTCTGAACAGGCTCAGGGTTTCTACGCTGAGCACGAAGGCAAGCCTTTCTTCGATGGTCTGGTTGCGTTTATGACTTCCGGCCCAATCATGGTTAGCGTACTGGAAGGCGAAAATGCCGTTCAGCGTCACCGTGACATCCTGGGTGCAACCAATCCGGCAAACGCTTTGGCTGGTACTCTGCGTGCAGATTACGCTGACAGCTTTACCGAAAACGGCACTCACGGTTCTGATTCTGCTGAATCTGCTGCGCGTGAAATCGCTTATTTCTTCGCTGAAGGCGAAGTTTGCCCACGCACTCGCTAATAAGCATTAACTGTTAAGCGACAGTTACATTTTATTTGTATGTACGTCGCTTTCAGCCATGGCTTCTGTGCCATAGAATTTGTACAATGCTACGCCCCGGATGAGCTTGCTCTTCGGGGCGTATCTTTTTAACCCACCTGGGGCCGTAACGTGTAACAACGAGGCCGGAAGAAATTATGTCAGAGCAAATTATCACTCCTGAGACACCAGTTTCAGTCGTTTCCAACAAGTCCGAAAAAATCAACCTGTTGGATCTTAACCGCCAGCAACTGCGTGAGTTTTTTGCCGAAATGGGCGAAAAACCATTCCGCGCCGATCAGGTCATGAAATGGATGTATCACTATTGCAGTGATGACTTCGATGAAATGACTGACATCAACAAAGTTCTGCGTAACAGACTTAAAGAAGTCGCTGAAATCCGCGCTCCTGAAGTTGCCGAAGAACAGCGTTCTGCCGATGGCACTATTAAATGGGCAATCCGCATCGCTGACCAGCTCGTTGAAACGGTGTATATCCCTGAAGAAGACCGCGCCACACTGTGCGTTTCTTCTCAAGTTGGATGTGCTCTGGAATGTAAATTCTGCTCAACAGCTCAGCAAGGCTTCAACCGTAACCTGCGTGTTTCCGAAATCATCGGGCAGGTATGGCGTGCGGCGAAAATTATCGGCGCGCAAAAGAAAACCGGCGTACGTCCTATTACCAACGTCGTCATGATGGGTATGGGTGAACCGCTGCTGAACCTCAACAATGTGGTTCCAGCAATGGAAATCATGCTTGATGACTTTGGTTTCGGGCTTTCCAAACGTCGCGTTACTCTTTCTACTTCAGGTGTGGTTCCGGCGCTCGATAAGTTGGGTGACATGATTGATGTGGCATTAGCCATTTCTCTGCATGCTCCCACCGACGAAATTCGCGACCAGATCATGCCGATCAACAAAAAGTACAACATCGAGACTTTCCTGTCCTCTGTGCGTCGTTATCTGGAGAAATCCAACGCCAACCAGGGCCGTGTAACCGTGGAATACGTTCTGCTGGATCACGTCAACGATGGTACTGATCATGCGCATCAATTGGCAGAATGCCTGAAAGATACGCCATGTAAAATTAACCTGATCCCATGGAACCCGTTCCCTGGGGCGCCATATGGCCGTAGCTCCAACAGCCGTATCGACCGTTTCTCAAAAGTATTAATGAGTTACGGCTTCACTACCATCGTGCGTAAAACGCGTGGCGATGATATTGACGCGGCTTGTGGTCAGCTAGCTGGCGAAGTGATTGACCGCACCAAACGTACGTTACGTAAGCGTATGCAAGGTGAACCTATTGATGTTAAAGCAGTCTGATAAACTATTGCTTTTGTCAGATAAGAACCCTGTGCCAGCGATGCCACGGGGTTCAAAAAACACATAGTTATATCTTGCAGTTATGCAAGTTTAGCGAGTGACTTTAAGATTAATAATTACGGTGCGTTTCATAGCGCTTTAAGGCAGTATGTAACGGTACAACAATAGTTTAGGCGCATCTATTTAAACCATCGCTGGTCGCAATTGACTGACAACATTAAAAATGGTGTCTATGGTTAACTCATCAGTGATTAAGTCGTTCACAAAATGCAGCATGTTTATGTGAACAAGTAGTTTGAGCTGAATGTTATGTTGTCTGGAGTTTATCCTCCAGAACACAGATTTGTTTCGCGAAGCGGGAGAGCGTGGTGAAGCGGAAACGCTGTGCTACAAGACTCCGGCCTAATTCCTCAATCGAACAGTCCCAGCAATTGTAGCTAATGAATACTGAAGCCACTCACGAATCAAATGCAGAAAAAACCACGGGTGAACGTTTACGTGTTGCCCGTGAAGAACTCGGTCTTAGCCAACAAGCCGTGGCCGAACGCCTGTGCCTGAAAGTTTCTACCGTTCGGGATATTGAAGATGACAAGGCACCTGCCGAGTTAGCCTCTACCTTCCTGCGTGGTTATATCCGTTCTTATGCACGTCTTGTGCGTATTCCGGAAGAAGAACTGTTGCCAATGATGGAAAAACAGGCACCTATCAGAGCTGCTAAAGTGGCTCCGATGCAAAGTTTTTCACTGGGGAAACGCCGTAAGAAACGTGACGGTTGGCTGATGAGCGTAACCTGGCTCGTTTTGTTCGTCGTTATCGGCCTGACGGGTGCATGGTGGTGGCAAAACCACAAAGCGCAGCAGGAAGAGATTTCGACTATGGCCGATCAATCTTCAGCTGAACTTTCTGCCAGCAACAGTAACTCTCAGTCAGTACCTTTAACTACCAGCGACTCATCTACTGCTGATACTTCTGCACAGCAACCTGTGCAGACCCCAGCGGCATCGCAGCCTGCTCCAGTGACTGATTCAGCATCAAATCAGACTCCAGCAGCAACGGCTCAGCAAACCACTACAGCGGATTCTTCCGCAGTAGTGGCACCAAGCCAGGCACCTGTAGACAATGCGCAAGCCACTGCAACGCCAGCGGCTCCGGCGCAAAATGCCGCACTCCCTACCGATCAGGCAGCTGTGACTACGGCTTCTGCAACTGACCCGAATGCGTTAGTGATGAACTTTAACGCCGATTGCTGGCTTGAAGTGACTGACGCAACCGGCAAGAAATTGTTCAGCGGTATGCAGCGTAAAGATGGCAATTTGAATTTAGCCGGTCAGGCACCGTATAAGTTGAAAATTGGTGCTCCAGCTGCGGTTCAGATTCAGTTCCAGGGTAAACCTGTCGATTTGAGTCGCTTTATCAGAACTAGCCAGGTTGCACGTCTGACAGTAAGTGCTGAATAATTGCAGCCAGCATGACGCGTAATTGTGGAGATTTGTAATGCATAATCAAGCCCCAATTCAACGTAGAAAATCCAAACGGATCTACGTCGGGAATGTGCCAATCGGCGACGGGGCACCGATCGCCGTTCAGTCTATGACCAACACCCGAACCACGGATGTTGAAGCCACTGTTAATCAGATTCGAGCCTTAGAAAGAGTTGGGGCCGATATCGTTCGTATATCCGTGCCAACGATGGACGCAGCAGAAGCGTTCAAGCTTATCAAACAGCAGGTCAACGTCCCGTTGGTCGCTGATATCCATTTTGACTATCGTATCGCCCTCAAAGTTGCTGAGTATGGCGTCGATTGCTTACGTATCAACCCCGGCAACATTGGCAACGAAGAGCGTATTCGCGCCGTTGTAGATTGTGCCCGGGACAAAAACATTCCGATCCGTATCGGTGTTAACGCCGGATCGCTGGAAAAAGATCTGCAAGAAAAGTATGGCGAGCCAACGCCCCAGGCGTTGTTAGAATCGGCGATGCGTCACGTGGATCATCTGGATCGTCTCAACTTTGATCAGTTCAAAGTGAGCGTAAAAGCCTCCGACGTTTTCCTGGCGGTTGAATCTTATCGTTTACTGGCTAAGCAAATTGATCAACCGCTGCATCTCGGGATCACCGAAGCTGGCGGCATGCGTAGCGGCTCAGTGAAATCAGCGATTGGCCTCGGCTTACTGCTTTCCGAAGGGATCGGTGACACGCTGCGCGTATCACTGGCTGCCGATCCGGTTGAAGAGATCAAGGTCGGTTTCGACATTCTGAAATCTTTGCGTATCCGTGCACGCGGTATTAACTTTATCGCCTGCCCAACCTGTTCGCGCCAGGAGTTCGATGTGATCGGTACCGTGAACGCTCTCGAAGAGCGCCTGGAAGATATCATCACGCCAATGGATGTTTCGATTATTGGTTGTGTGGTGAACGGGCCGGGCGAAGCGCTGGTTTCCACTTTAGGTGTGACCGGTGGCCACAAGATGAGTGGTTTCTACGAAGACGGTGTGCGTCAGCGCGAGCGAATGGATAACGAAAACATGATTGCGCAGCTTGAAGCGCGTATTCGTGCCAAGGCTTCCATGCTTGATGAATCGCAGCGGATTAGTATCCAGCAGTTGGAAAAATAGTGCGAAACATGGGAAGCATTCGGCTTCCCGTGTATGATTGAACCCGCCAGACGTTTTGCTAAAGCAAACAGTCTGATTTCGGGTTCATTTTTTGTATAAATTCGGTAGAGAATAAACGTGGCAAAAAACATTCAAGCCATCCGCGGCATGAACGATTACCTGCCTGGCGAAACCGCCATTTGGCAGCGCATTGAAGGCATTCTGAAACAGGTGCTCGGCAGCTACGGTTACAGTGAAATCCGTTTGCCGATTGTAGAGCAGACCCCGTTATTCAAACGCGCAATCGGTGAAGTGACCGACGTGGTTGAAAAAGAGATGTATACCTTTGAGGACCGCAACGGCGATAGCCTGACTCTGCGTCCTGAAGGCACCGCGGGCTGCGTGCGTGCCGGTATCGAACATGGTCTTCTGTACAATCAGGAACAGCGCTTGTGGTACATCGGGCCGATGTTCCGCCATGAGCGTCCGCAAAAAGGGCGTTACCGCCAGTTCAATCAGTTGGGTGTCGAAGTCTTTGGTCTGCAAGGGCCTGATATTGATGCTGAGCTGATCATGCTGACCGCGCGCTGGTGGCGTGCGTTGGGTATCGACCAGCATGTTAGCCTGGAACTGAACTCAATTGGTTCGCTTGAAGCACGTGCTAACTACCGTGACGCGCTGGTTGCGTTCCTGGAGCAGCATAAAGAGAAGCTTGACGAAGATTGCCAGCGTCGCATGTACAGCAACCCGTTGCGTGTACTGGACTCTAAAAATCCTGAAGTTCAGGCTCTGCTGGATGATGCACCTACGCTGGGTGATTATCTGGATGAAGATTCTCGTGAACATTTCGCTGGCCTTTGCCAATACCTTGACGCTGCGGGTATCGCGTATACCGTGAATCAGCGCCTGGTGCGTGGTCTGGATTACTATAACCGTACCGTTTTCGAATGGGTAACAAGCAGCCTGGGTTCTCAGGGCACCGTTTGCGCGGGTGGCCGTTACGACGGTTTGGTCGAGCAACTGGGGGGCCGTGCGGCACCTGCTGTTGGCTTCGCTATGGGTCTGGAACGACTTGTTTTACTGGTTCAAGCTATCAACCCGGAATTTAAAGCAGAATCTGTTGTCGATATTTACCTGATATCGTCAGGTCAGGGAACGCAAGCTGCAGCGATGCTGTTAGCTGAGCAATTACGTGATCAGGTCCCGGCTATTAAGCTGATGACTAACTACGGCGGTGGCAACTTCAAGAAGCAGTTCGTCCGTGCAGATAAATGGGGCGCGCGTGCAGCCCTGGTGCTGGGTGAAACTGAAGTCGCAAATGGTCAAGTCGTCGTGAAGGATCTGCGCACAGGTGAGCAAACTACCGTTGAGCAAGTAAACGCGGTCGCTCATTTGCAGGCGCTACTGGGTTAATTTCCCCAGTGATAAATCGTTAAGGAGAAGGACTGCGTGGAAATTTACGAAAACGATAACGAACAGGTTGATGCAGTAAAACGCTTCTTTGCTGAAAACGGCAAAGCGCTAGTGGTTGGTGTCGTATTAGGTATTGGCGCACTGGTTGGTTGGCGTTATTGGAACAGCCACCAGGTTGAAAGCTCGATGGCTTCTTCCCTCGAGTATCAAACTGTGACAGATGCTGTGCGTGCCGATCAACCTGCAACACTGAGTGCAGCAGAGAAATTCGCTGCAAGCACGAAGAATACATATGGTGCTTTAGCGTCATTGGAATTGGCTCAGAAATATGCTGATAACAATGATCTGGCGAAAGCAGCAGCTCAATTGCAGCAAGGCCTAAGCAGCACCAGCGATGCAAATTTGCAGGCGCTGATCAATGCACGTCTGGCGCGTATTCAAATACAACAAAAGCAATCTGATGCGGCGCTGAAAACCCTCGACAGTATTAAAGGCGAAGGTTGGGTAGCGATTGTTGCTGATTTGCGCGGTGAAGCGCTGCTCAGCAAAGGGGATAAGCAAGGTGCACGCGATGCGTGGAGCAAAGGCTCACAAACTGATGCTTCTCCAGCCCTGCGCGAAATGATGCAGATGAAAATTAATAATTTGTCGAGCTAAGAGGGACCCGATGCAATTGCGTAAACTACTTGTACCAGGGCTGATTTCTCTGACGCTGCTCAGCGGTTGTTCACTGTTTAGCGGTGAAGAAGACGTGGTAAAGATGTCTCCACTGCCGACAGTTGAAAACCAGTTTGAACCTGAAAAATCATGGAGTACTTCCGTTGGTAGCGGTATTGGTGATTTCTATTCCAATCTGCACCCAGCATGGCAGGACGGCAACATTTACGCCGCAGACCGCCGTGGTACCGTTAAAGCCGTTAACGCGGATGATGGTAAAGAAGTCTGGTCTGTTGATCTGTCTGAAAAGACAAACTTCTACTCAAGCAACCTGCCAGCACTGCTTTCTGGTGGTGTAACGGTTGATGGTGCGCACGTATACGTTGGTAGTGAGAAAGCGCAGGTTTATGCGCTTAACACCTCTGATGGTAGTATTGCGTGGCAAAGCAAAGCTGCAGGCGAAGTCCTTTCTCGTCCTGTGGTCAGCGACGGTTTAGTTCTGGTTCACACCAGCAATGGCCAGCTTCAGGCATTTGATGAAACTGACGGTGCAGTGAAATGGACCGTAAACCTGGATATGCCAGCACTTTCTCTGCGCGGTGAATCTGCACCTGCAATAGCGTTTGGTGCCGCAGTTGTTGGTGGTGATAACGGTCGCGTTAGCGCTGTGTTAATGAAACAAGGCCAACTTATTTGGCAACAGCGTATCTCTCAGGCAACCGGTGCTACCGAAATTGACCGTCTGAGCGATGTTGATACCACGCCTGTCATTGTTAATGGTGTGGTCTATGCTCTGGCATATAACGGCAACCTGACTGCGTTGGATCTGCGTTCAGGCCAGGTGATGTGGAAACGTGAGTTGGGTTCAGTAAACGATTTCATCGTTGATGCGAACCGTATTTTCCTTGTCGATCAGAATGACCGCGTTGTTGCTCTGAATGCTGATGGCGGTGTAACTCTGTGGACGCAAAGCGACCTGCTGCACCGTAATCTGACCTCTCCTGTTTTGTACAACGGTTATCTGGTTGTAGGTGACAGCGAAGGGTATATGCACTGGATCAATGCCGATGACGGCCGCTTTGTTGCTCAACAAAAAGTGGACAGTTCTGGTTTCCAGACTGAGCCAGTTGTTGCCAGCGACAAGCTGCTGATTCAGGCGAAAGACGGTACGTTGTACGCTATCAAGCGTTAAATTTGCCTGAAGTATTTTTAAGTGCGAAACGGTTCCGGTAGTCCAGGAGCCGTTTCCTGTTTTTAGAAACGATGTGATTTGACGTCGTTTTAAGATGAATTTTGAGTTATGAGGTTTTAATCATGGTACCTGTGGTTGCGCTTGTCGGGCGCCCTAATGTCGGAAAATCCACGTTGTTTAACCGCTTGACGCGTACCCGAGATGCGCTGGTCGCGGATTTCCCGGGGCTGACTCGCGACCGCAAGTATGGTCGTGCTGAAGTGGAAGGTCGCGAATTTATTGCTATTGATACCGGTGGTATTGATGGCACGGAAGACGGCGTTGAAACGCATATGGCTGCGCAGTCGCTGTTAGCGATTGAAGAAGCTGATGTGGTGCTGTTTATGGTGGATGCACGTGCTGGTCTGATGCCTGCAGATGAAGCCATTGCTAAACACCTGCGTTCTCGTCAGAAGCCAACCTTCCTGGTGGCAAACAAAACTGATGGCATGGACCCGGATCAGGCGGTTATTGATTTCTACTCCCTGGGTTTAGGTGAAATTCACCCGATTGCTGCTTCTCATGGCCGCGGCGTGACAACGCTTCTCGAACACGTTCTGATTCCTTTCATCGACGAAAAAAATCCGCGTGAGCCGGAAGAAGAAATTGATGAAGATGCAGCCTATTGGGCAGCATTCAATGCTAAACATGGCATTGTGTCTGAAGATGACGAAGAGATTGAAGAAGAGGAAGAAGAACCTTTCAACCCTCAGGATCTCCCAATCAAATTGGCGATTGTTGGCCGTCCGAACGTAGGTAAGTCAACGCTTACTAACCGTATTCTTGGCGAAGACCGCGTTGTGGTTTACGACATGCCGGGCACCACCCGTGACAGCATCTACATCCCAATGGAACGTGATGAACGTGAATTCATTCTTATCGACACCGCGGGTGTACGTAAGCGTGGCAAAATCACGGAAACCGTTGAGAAATTCTCGGTAATCAAAACGCTGCAAGCCATTGAAGATGCCAACGTTGTATTGCTGGTGATTGATGCGCGTGAAGGTATTTCCGATCAGGATCTCTCTCTGCTCGGCTTTATCCTAAATAGTGGGCGCTCACTGGTAATTGTGGTCAACAAGTGGGATGGCTTGAGCAACGAAGTCAGAGAGCAAGTTAAAGAAACGCTGGATTATCGTCTGGGCTTTATCGACTTTGCTCGCGTGCACTTCATCTCTGCGCTGCATGGCAGCGGTGTGGGCAACTTGTTTGAGTCCGTTCGTGAAGCCTATGACAGCTCAACGCGCCGTGTAAGTACTGCGCTGCTGACGCGTATTATGTCTATGGCTGCTGAAGATCACCAGCCGCCGTTGGTACGTGGCCGTCGCGTTAAGCTGAAATATGCTCACGCCGGTGGTTATAACCCACCAATTGTTGTGATTCACGGTAACCAGGTAAAAGACCTGCCAGACTCCTACAAACGTTATCTGATGAACTACTTCCGCAAATCGCTGGATGTAATGGGTACGCCAATCCGTATTCAGTTCAAAGAAGGGGAGAACCCGTTTGCTAACAAACGTAACACTCTGACACCGAACCAGCTGCGTAAGCGCCAGCGTTTGATTAAACACATCAAGAAAAGCAAATAAGATATCGCGGGAAATTACCCGCTATCGACAAAACACTAAGCCCGCATTGCGTCGGGCTTTTTTGTTATCAGGGGCTATCATCAAAGCACAAGAGAGCGCATTATTGGCGTGTACACAAGGGTGTACGTAGTCATTTTTATTCTCTGTTTGTGTACATAGCGCCATGTTTTATGTACCAGGCACCATGATTTTATGTACATCCAGATCTTGAAGCAGGTACTCGCAATGCCAAAACTCACTGACATGCAAATACGAAGTTGGATAAAGAGCGGTGAAAGGTTTGACGGTAGGTCTGATGGGAATGGCCTCTATCTGAGCTTCCCAAAAAACTACACGGTACCGTTCTGGCGTTTTCGGTATAAGTTTGCAGGGAAGGCCAGAGCTATGGTCATTGCCTCTTATGGTGAATTGTCATTGGCTAAGGCCAGAGATGTAGCCAAGGAATTATCTGCACGTGTTGCCCTGGGTTATGACGTGGCAGGTGAAAAGCAGGAAAGAAAGGCTGATGCGCTGGCTAAGATTGAAAGTGAGAAAAACGCCTCCCGTTTTTCAGACATTGCCGCTGAGTATTATTCCCGCCAGATAGAAACCACTTACAAACACCCCGAGCTTTTCCGTAGCAGCCTGCAAAAGAACATCATCCCGATCATTGGGAATATGAAGGTTGAGGATGTTAAGCCTCGACATATTGATAGCGTTCTGCAGGACGTGCTGGAACGTGGCTCGCCTACCGTTGCCAATGATGTCTTGCGCATGATGAAACGCATCTTTGATTTTGCTGTAGTGCGTGGAGTGATTGAAGTTAACCCTGCAATATCATTTGGCTCGAAAGATGCCGGTGGCAAAGAGGAAGGGCGTAAAAGGGCATTAAGCCGCGATGAGCTTATCCAGTTCTTTAAAGCGTTGCGCCGTGGTCGTG
Organism: Buttiauxella sp. AC038; assembly: GCF_979253565.1. NCBI lineage: Bacteria > Pseudomonadati > Pseudomonadota > Gammaproteobacteria > Enterobacterales > Enterobacteriaceae > Buttiauxella > Buttiauxella sp. AC038. The sequence continues at coordinate 1,310,332 of NZ_CEEDCQ010000001.1, forward strand.
GCATAAGTCGTGAAAACGAACTGACATTCAAAATCCTTCTGGCGTTAGGTGTGCGCAAGATGGAGCTGTGCGCCGCTGAATGGGCCGAGTTCGATTTAGACGCTGGCGTATGGTGCTTGCCGGGATCCAGGGCAAAGAATGGTGACGATATTGATATCCCGCTGCCAGAGCCGGTTATTGAGTGGATCACAGAGATTCGCCTGTTCGCCGGGGATAGTCGCTGGCTTATACCTGCTCGTAAGGCCAGGACGACTGCTCACGTAAGCCGGGCCACGCTTAATATGGTGCTGCCATCTGTCATGAAAGAGATGCCAGATGTTGAACCGTTCAGCATTCACGACCTGCGACGCACTATGCGTACCCAGATGGCTGCTATCGGTATCGATCCGGTCATTGCGGAAAGATGCCTTAACCACAGGATTGCTGGAATCGAGGGTATCTACAACCGGCACCAGTATTTTGATGAACGCAAAATTGCGTTGGCTCAGTGGGCAGCGCTGCTGGTGGCACTTGAACGTGGCGAGGAATACAACGTGACGCCTCTTAGGGCGAAGAAGTAACAGAACAGATTGAGCCTATCCCGACGGGGCGAAAAGCGGAAATCCTTATCGCCTGACTCAATCCTTTTTTAAGGCTACGCGTAAAAGGTGACGTGATGAATGATGCAAAACCGGGAAACTCTGATGAACTAAACTTGTGGAAGCATGTAGGAATACCTCCATTAGACTATTGTACAATTGAACGCGCAACGAGAATTTTAAAATGTGAAATAGATGATATTTGGCATTGGAGAGATGAGGGTTATATAAATTTATATGCTAACGTTCATTATTTGGACAATATTGTAGTCGACTCGGTTTTTAATTTTAAAGATGTAGAAAACCCATTAATTGAGCTGTTTCTTCGTTATCCTGAAGAGGTGAGTTATGTATTCCCTCCTATAGAATTCGTTAATCTTAAAACGAAATATATTATTGAAGATGTTGACGGCATGTTTCCATTATTTTCAGTGTTTAAACCTCAAGACAGTAATTATGAAGATGTATCATATCCATTTATCCTGACTGAGGAAGGAGACATATCCGTTCAAGAGTCTATTGCTAGTGGATTGCTTCGGATTCAAGGTAATGCTAGAGGGTATGTCCACCCCAGAGCACCCATAAAGCCTTACGTAAAGCTCGAGGGTATTTTTGATTGTGACATGTTCAAACTCAAGGTGAAGAGCCAGAAGATACAGTTGAGCAGTATTTCTTGTGAGAGTCTTTATTTAATTAGGTCAGATCTTGAAGCGCTTTACAGGGCTAAGGTGTTGGGCTGCTTCCATATCGACAATAAATCAGTAAATACACGCATTGAAAAATATAACCCTGAAAATTCGAATAACAATGTCGATATGAGGGGGCGGCATCATGCAGTGTCAAGAGAGGGGCATATTCTGGCGCTGATTTATTCGTTCATTAATTATCGTGGAGAAATTTTTCAAAATGGAAAATATACAAAGGCAAGACATGTAAAAGTCACTCTAGATCACTGGAGTTACATATCTCCGGGGATAAAAGAACCCTCAGACAAGCACCTCTCTGGTTTGCTAAGGGATTTCTGGAGGCCAGCACAAGAAAGACGCGTGGCAAAAATGAAAGAGAAAAGCAGGAAAGATGACTTACTTTCCGGAAAGTAAAATATCATTCCTATTATCATCAAAACAATTGCTTTGAAATACCCGTAACGACTATCACAAGGAGTTACGGGACACATGACAGCACATCAAGTAGCACAATCAGCAATTCCCACCACCGGTTACATTCGCCGATTTCGTTTACCGGAATTACTGGGTGTTTCAATGCCTACCATTGATCGCTGGGTGAAAAACGGCACATTGCCGCGCCCGGTAAAGCTCACCGATAACGTGACCGCATTTGATGCTGTTGAGATTAATCACTGGCTGGCAGAACGCCGTGGAAAGGTGGCGTAATGCAAAATAAAACCGCCCAGTACAGCAGGCGGCTAATCAGAAGGATGACGCCTTTGATATTAGCCCACCAGCCAAAATTAAACCATCGCCAAAAAAGCACCGAGCTCGCGTTTATATGATGCGTACCGGGATTAATGGCTTCACTGAAAACGAGATACTCCGCTACTGCCGACTGTCCAGCGCCCGTAACTATGCGACCGAATTAGAAAGACGCTTAGATATTTGCTTGGAGCGTATCGACGAGCCTAACGGTGACGGCATTGGTAGCCACTTTCGCTATCGCATTACCTGCCGTGCTGACGTTATGCGTGTTATCCAGCTTGTGAACCATAACGCCACTGCTGGTGGCTATACCGGGCTTTCACAGCAGGAAATTAACGACATCCTATCCCTTTACCCGGAAGCGTTTAACGCCGCATAACGGAGCCTGAATATGAAACTCGAAAAACGCAGATTAACTTCTGAGGCCTCCCCTCAGCCCACCACCAACCTGGACGGTATTAGCAATAATGACTTTGCTGCCATTGTTCCTGTTATTTCCGGTCAGATTGGCGGGCGTGATACCAGTATTGTAAGTGCGATTTCGCTGCATAAAGCACTGGCAATAGAAACCAGAATGACGGACTGGATAAAACGGCGCATCAGCGAATATGGATTTAAGGAGGGGATGGATTACATCATTGTTGAAACTTTGCGCGCCCCAAATTTGAGTAGCTCAAAATCTCGCCAGCAAGTAACGCATGAATATTTAACCACCCTAGATATGGCTAAAGAGTTGGCAATGGTTGAGCGCAACGAGCAGGGCCGCGCCGTTCGCCGTTACTTCATCCAGTGCGAGGAAGCATTAAGCCGCAGCGTACCGGAGATTGCCGCGCAGTACCGCCGCCAGCTCAAAGCCCGCATTGGTGCCGCAAATCTGTTTAAGCCAATGTGTGCCGCACTTGATACAGCTCGAGCTGAGCAGGGCAAGCAGACATTGCCACGCCACTACAGCAACGAAAGCAACATGATCGCCCGCATTGTGCTGGGCGGGCTGACGGCTAAGCAGTGGGCGCAGGTTAGCGGTATTGCCGGTGAGCCTCGAGACAGCATGACTGCCGAGCAGCTTGAGCACCTGACATATCTGGAAAGCACCAACATCACCCTGATTGAAATGGGCATGGCCTACGACCAGCGCAAAGCTGAACTTATTCGCTTGTCTCAACGTTGGTTAGCCAAACGTCTGGGAGCCAATCATGCTTAATGCTGCCGTCCAGAATAAGGGCTTCTCCCTGGCTGGCCTGTTATCAAATGTTATGGTCCAGGACTCAGCGAAAGTTTTCTTTCAGTGCTTAGCAAAACTTAGTCTGAACCTGTCAAAACCTGACATCGAAAACCTTATAAAACCTAATGTCCATAAGTGCGCGGTGAGCGGTGGCCAAGGTTTTAATTACGTCACTACGCGAGCAGCGGAAGGTTTCTCGGAAGTCATCACGCGAGCTGATGAAGATTTGTTCGGGGTCATATCGCTAGACGGGAAGGTTTTTCCGACATCACTACGCGAGAGCGGGAGTTTATGCAACAGTACGCGCGCGAGCGCGAGGACTTACCGTGTATTAGCTCCTTCAGAAAACTTCAGTTCTAATCTGCGCCTGTGTTTGAAGGTTTTTCTGACGTCACTACGCGAGGGGCAGAGTTTCGCGACAAGTACGCGCGCCCGAGGGGAGTTTTCGGAGTCCATAAAAAAGGGCGACGAGTTTCGCAGCACCATAAAAAAGGGCTTGCAGCCATCCGTTGCTATGGGATACGGTAACGACGCACCAGCAAAATCTGGTGCCGGGATTGGCGTCCTGAATATGCATACGGCGACACATGACGCGCCTAGCGTCTTTTTTTGTGTCGTAAGCTTTGCTCACCCTTTTTTCAGCGTTGCGGTTATAATCCGCGCCGCTCACAAAATTATGGTGGGCTGGGCAGGGGCATCGAAAGATGCGCCGGACTCCGTATGCTCCGGTTACGCCAACCCTGCTCAGTTCACCACCAGTGAAATTGGCGTTTCCGGTGGTGGATTCATTCCATTGCATACGGAGGCTGCCTCATGGCTACTACCCTCGCCCAGGTCACACCAGAATTTATCTGGATTATCGCCGCAGTTCGCCGCGATTGTCCGACAATCAAAGCCGTTATCCACCATATCCCTGCTGTCTCAGAACAAGAAGCCCGTCGCGCTCTTGCGCGTGAACATGTTTGCTTCTTCGCTGGTCGCATCCTCGTACAGGGGATGCCAAATGCTTAAATCCTACGATTTGCCCATCAACCCAACAGAACGCACCGGGCAGCTCATTTCATTGGCTGAGTTGATGCGTGATGTTCTCGAAAGCGATTCGGATAACCGTGAGGAATATCTGGCAACGCTTATCGGCCTGTTCGAAATCTCCATTCGTGATCTGCATTGTCTGCTGGAAGGCAGCGAATTGCCGGAGGTAGCAGCATGAAACCTATGCACCTTATTGATGCTGAGTGCCGGGTAAAGCAGGCGGAACGTGTGCTGGCTATCTGGCTTGAATCTGGCTTATTTGGCGCAGAAAGCGCCGACATGATCGGGGCATTAGTGACGCTTCTGGATGGCGTACATGACTCAATCGAGCACTTTCGTGTTAGCGGGGAGGGTTCCCTATGAACCAGCAAACCGTCAGGAAGGCTGCCATGGCTAAGCCACTCATTACCCAACATGCTCAATACGAATTCACTCTCAGTCTCTTACATGGCATCCAGGCATCATTGATCGCTCTGGAAAGCTCAATAGACAAAATGGATGACGAAGACGTCAAGGCTGCCATTTCAGCGAACCGCTTTGTTGCCGCTGGTGCGTTTGATGCGTTGCTCGCGTTACGAAAATGGGAGGGTTCACTATGAGCAGCGAGATCACTATGTCTGATGTGATGTGCCGAATCATACAGGCGCAAACGGTGCTTAAACTCTGGCTTTTGGTGCTGACAACGGACGATGGCCGCACCCCTGATATGGTCGATTCAATTCTGACCATCCTTGATGGCCTGCCTGATGTTATCGCGGAAGACATGGAGCGTAAGCCATGAGCCAGCAGACCTTAGTCACAGACCAGATATTTTTCAAAACAGCCATGTGCCGTGTCGGGCAGATAGAGGCGTCGTTAATCGCCCTGGAATATGCCGCAGAGCAAATGGATATCACATGTGTTGAAGCGGCATTAGCCGGCATTCGTGCGCTGACCACCAGTCTTTATTCGCAGCTTGAAAGCACTCAGAAGTATGAGCTGGCGATGATGGAGGGTAAGTCATGAGCAACCTTTTAACGTTCCCAAAGACTACGACAAATCACGTTGTTACCCACATTGAAGCCACACCAGATGGCCTCAGACTGGATAATCGCATCATTGGCTACAGCGGAGTGATTCGCCAGCTCGAGGCCGGGCAGTTTGATTCCTCACTGGCTAACGGCTTGTGGGTGCTGGCAGAGATCCAACTGGCTGACACTAACAACTGGTTTTCCCCTTCTGATGAGCAGATGGCAATTATCTGGCGCTGGCTGATTGCCTGCCTCTTCATCCATGAGCAGCAGGACAAAAACGGCACAGTGGATGTAACCAATGAGGACGGCGGCACTGACAGGGCGGTTATCTATGCCGGGGAGCATGGCGGTATGTCGATTTATCCCATCACAGAGCGCTGTTCATTAGCGATCCATATCGAGGGTATTGCTCTTGAGAAGTACGGGGCGGTAACAGGCATGGAGCGGGCTATTCAGCTTTATCAGGGCATGGTTGAGCTTAATCCAGACACTGACGCACTGCGTTTGTCTCAGTGGGGGCGTGAAAGCCTCACGATGCTCCATGACGATTTTATCAAGATGCTGAATGCCGAAGGGATTCCAGCCGCACCAACAGCGCACTAAGGGAACAACATGATCACTAAAAACTTTCGTCTTAATGCGCTGGCTAACCAGTACGCCGCCGCGCTGTATAACCGCATTACCACCACCAGCAATGGCGAGCATTTCATGCTGGATGCTGGCGGTGAACCGGTACGCGTTGAAATTGTTAACGGCATTCAGGGCATACGCCCATTGGTAGATAGTTACTTACTTGAACCACTAAAAGGAATTGGTCCTCTGTGGGAAAACTCATGCATTACCTTGCTGAGTAAATGCGTGAACGGTGCCGAAGTTACGGAAAAAGGCTGGGATATCTGGCAAAGCATGGTCAGTGATATGGGCGCGAGTCTTGCGGATAACGAAGGGGCATTCCATGCGTAATATCGACCTCATCCGCGAAGTGACCAGCGCCGCCGCTAATCAGTGGGATTCTGTCCTGGCTGGCCTGAATATCGATGTTCCTGACTCACCTCGCCACCATGCCCCATGCCCGGCATGCGGGGGTGATGACCGCTTTCGCTTTGATGATAACGGGCGTGGCGCTCACATCTGCAACGTATGCGGCGCAGGTGACGGACTAGACCTGATCAAGAAGGTGAATAACTGCGACACCACAGAGGCCGCGAAGATGGTGGCTGATGTGCTGGGTATTGATTACCGGGCAGCCGAACCCGACAAAGAAGCAGCCAGCCAGAGAAGAAACCAACTGGACACTGAACGCCAGCAACGCGAACAGGTGCGACAGCAGCAGACAGCAACGGAGACGGAGCAACGCCGCAAAACCTTTGCCGATAAATACCAGACACTGGTGGCACAGGCCGCACCAGGTGAAAGCGAATACCTGAAATCAAAAGGGCTGAACGGGTTCCGTTATCCGATCCTGCCTGATGGTTCATTGCTGCTGGGGCTGGTAGATGAGTCCGGCACAGTCACCGCCGCGCAGACGATTACCGCTGATGGGGTTAAACGCCTGTTAGCGGGTTCGGCAAAGCGTGGGGCATACCATGCCGTAAACGCACCAGAAACGCCGCAGACCATTGTGATTGGTGAAGGGCTGGCGACAGTCTTATCCGTTCACCTGATGTTCCCTGACGCGCTGGCAGTAGCAGCAATCGACGCGGGCAACTTGTTACCGGTAGCGGAGCTGATGAGAAAGAAATACCCAGAGGACAAAATTGTCCTCATCGCCGATAACGACCAGCAGGGAGGTGGCTCCGAAACCAGAGGCACCAACATCGGGAAAGAAGCCGCACAGAAAGCTGCTTTATCCGTGGCTGGCTGGGTATCAGTACCACCGACAGACCATAAAGCCGACTGGAACGACTACCACCAGCAAAACGGGCTGGAAGCCGCTACACAGGCGTTTAATGAATCCATGTACCAACCGCAGGGGAAGGATGTGAAACCAGTGCTACAGGCCATTGAGGGTGGTAAAGCGCCCCGTGTCACCAGCTCCGCCGATATTGCTCAGATGGCTGCAAGTCAGAAAGCAAAACTGCTCTCCAGTCGCTGGGGGAAGCTGGCGGTAAATCCAGATAGCGCATCGGTGTACTGCTACGATTCTGGCGTATGGTCAAAACTGAATGACAGCGAGCTTGAACGCGTCATGGTAACTATTTTTGAAGAGCACGAAGCGCATTACACCGAGAAGGGGATTAAGTCCGTAGTGGCAACCATGAAGCTACAGCTTCCGATTCTTGGTGAGCAGCGTTGTGACCTGATAGGTTTTGAAAATGGTGTTTATGATCTGTCTACGCAGACATTCACCAAACATAGCCCGGAAAACTGGCTGATGAACCACAACGGGATAACCTATACCTCCCCCGCACCCGGCGAGAACCTCAGCACTCACGCACCGAACTTTACCCGCTGGCTGACACATGCCACCGAGGGCGGCGACCAGAAGGCCGAACGCATTAAAGCAGCATTATTTATGGTGCTGGCAAAACGTCACGACTGGCAGTTATTCATTGAAGTAACAGGTGAAGGCGGTAGCGGGAAATCAGTCTTCAGTGCCATTGCCACTGCTCTTGCAGGAGAGCACAACACAGCCAGTGGAAGTATGTCCACACTGGATCTTGCCCGTGGACGTGCGCAGTTCGTTGGCAAAAGCCTGATACTGATGCCAGATCAGACCCGCTATGTTGGTGAAGGCGCAGGCATCAAGGCTATTACAGGCGGCGACCCGGTAGAGATAGACGGTAAGTATGAGAAACAATTTACGACCGTGCTTAACGCTGTTGTGCTGGCAACCAACAACGAACCAATGACATTTACCGAGCGTAACGGAGGTATTGCCCGCCGTCGTGTGATATTCCCGTTCAACAACCCGGTATCTGATGCAGGGAAAGACCCAGATTTAACAGCGAAGATCCGCCGTGAAATTCCGGTAATTATTCGTCACCTGCTGGACGCATTTGCCGACCAGAACAAAGCAAAATTATTACTCATCGAGCAGCGTGACTCACTGGAAGCACTGGACGTGAAACGCGGCACTGATCCGGTCATTGATATGTGCGCAGCGCTTTTTTTCATGGATAAACCGAATGGTCTGATGATGGGCGGTGGAACATGGTCAGGCCAGCCAGAGCCAAGGGCATATCTTTATCACCTATACCTTGCGTTCATTGAGTATCACGGCCTGGGCAAACCGCTGTCGGTCAATAAATTCTCACGCGCTATTAAGTCAGCCGCCAAGGAGTACCGTGCCGCATACCTGACGAGACAGATTAACGGACGAGCGCAAACCAATGTCAGCCTCACCGAGCTTGCGGAGGAGTTCTTACCGCGTGCTTTCGGATGCGCAATTTCCAACGATGATGATGAGTAATTGTTTACCGGTAGATTTATCCCTACTGCCCTACCAAAATCGCCACAAGCCAGATGTGACAAGGCTTTGAGGTTGGTAGGGATATATATTTCTATGTCTACTTAACCCTACATATCCCTACAAGATTTATTTGTTCCAGTGGGCATTGGTAGGGATAAGTAGGGAATTGGTAGGGATGTGAAAACAGAAGCCCTACCATCCAAAGGCCGCGTCGTTACTGGGTTTGTGATGATTTTTAGTGGCTGGTAGGGATGTAGGGCAATGATTGCCTTAAAAGATTTACAAGGGGGGGCAGAAATGACCAGGAAAGTAATCAGAAAGGAGGAAACCTAGTGTTGAAAAAGAAATCAGTGGTGCCAAGAAAATTTATCTCAACTACTGGCAGGCCGATGTTATGCGTTCCAGGTGATCAGCTTGAATACTGTGATAAACATAAATACCCCATATTGGTCGTCTGGAAGCGAACTAGGTATGCAGATGTGACGTGGCTAAATGAGCCGTACCAACGTTCACACGGCTGGCTATGGGCGCAGGAGGATTTCAGACTGGATATTGAGTCCAGGGGGAAGCCATCTTTCAGCGTTACTCTCTTGGGAAAAAATCTGCCCGTGCTGTTCAGTACAGCATGATGACGCTGTACGAACTGACGATTGTCGACGCAGAGAAAGCGGCTTGTGAACTGTTCGATATGACGTTAGAGATCATCGCAGAATATGAGGCAAGACACGCCGCAGACACACAACAGGTGAACCACGCATGACAGCACAAATTTCAGCATACGGGCGGCTGGTGGCAGATCCCCAGACCCGCACCACAGCGAACGACAAGCAAATGACTATGGCACGGCTGGCGGTATCTCTACCCTGCCATACGGGGCCGAACGGTGAAGCCACTTACTGGCTGGGCGTTGTAGCATTTGGTAAGCAGGCTGAATTACTGGCAAAGCACCAGAAAGGCGACCTGATAAGCGTGGCGGGAAACATGCAGCTTAATCAGTGGTCAGGTCAGGACGGCGTACAGAAAGAACAACCGCAGGTCATAGTCGACAGTGTGATTAGCGCCAGAACAACACGGCCCGCAGGTAAAGCCAGCCAGGGTAAAACCTCACAACCAGAACAGCCGCCCGCTTATGGTCAGGACGATTACAACCAGGCACCGCCCTTTAGCGACGAGGTGCCATTCTGATTAGCGTGGAGGAAAACTAAATGGTGAAAGACAGTAAAGCCGAAGCACTGGAGGCTAAAGGGCTTTATCGCCGTGCTGCCTCACGCTGGCTGGAAGTGATGGCGCAATGCACGGAAGATGTAGATCGTGACTGGATAAAAGACCACCGTGATGATTGTATGAATAAAGTCAGGAAGCCAGCTGTTTTGCTGGACAACTTTGGTGGCCTGCATAAAGCAGCGACAGAGGCACAGCAGCGCATGGGGATAGCACAACCAGGTGGGGAAGCATTCAAGCTCAAAGACAAAAATAAGTAGACCGTAGTCGGCAAAATATTTTGCTGTGTACCAGCGTTACTTCATAGGCCACTTGAGCGGTGGCTTTTTTACGTTCTTTACGTTGCTGCAGAAAACGATTAACAAGCGTAGTGACCAAGGATGGCTATTTTATTTTTTCGACATGTCGGTTCTAGTGAAAATCTTACCATCACACAAAAAATCAGTAACCTTACCATTTTTGACGCCAGCTTCCCCAAAATCACATACATCTCCTGCAACTTTGTTAAGTGTCACATAGGTATCGTGTACTGTTTGGCTAAAGATAGCTTTTTCATTTTTAGCGCTCACCAAAATATGGTGGTCAGAATCATTAATATTCCAAACTTTGAGAATCGACGTTTCACCCAGATCATTCCTAGTAAATTCTGCTGGAGTTTGGTTTTTTACAACACCCTCAGCCTTAGATATCAAATTTTTATCATTGAAATATTTTGATATTTTCTCATAGGCGAAAGTTGAACCGCTTACCACGGCCAGAATAATTGAGATTATAAGCAACCATTTCATGAGGCGCTTAAGGTCATCGTAAATTGTTGCGGAAATACCCATTATCATCTCCTTAATATCTCCTTCGTACCGTGGGTTAACCATCTGGCACTTGAAGTTAGTCTGCTTATTTTCTTATTGGCTGCATGTCATAAACATAATTGCCGATTACAGCCTTTATGGAATACCCCTTACCTATATCTCTGCTCAGGATGGCCACTTCAGGCGAGTATGAATATGAGTAATGGTAGGTGTTGCAAGTGAGAGTCCAGCCATTAATTAACGTGATTTTTTTATCGTGCTCACACCCTTTAAAATCACCATCCACTCTGGTGATTTTGGCTACCGTGTACCCTTCAAAGTCGGAAAAATCACTGGCATCCAAAGCAAACGCTTGTCCTGAAAGCAGGTACAGACCTGCTGCTGCGACAACAAATACTCTATGCATTTAACCTCCTAATATTTCACATCACCCTATCATAGCCGAGCGTTACTGATATCCATCCGAATCAAAAAACACACCCTGATAGCTAAATGTTTCGTTAAGCCGGTACCGTGCCGAAAGGTTAAAAGATAAACAACTGACTGGGATGAAGAGAACCTGTCAAAATCTGATATCCGAATGTGACTCCTCAACTCATGTTAGTTATGAGCCCCTGGAGTTTCGCGCCCAATACGCGCGCGCGAGTACCGGGGCATTAAAATGCGTGAAGATTTTTCGGAAGTCATTACGCGAGGAAGATTAATCGGTCATCACTACACTGGCGGGAAGGTTTTTCGGACATCACAACGCGAGCCGTGGGGTTTCGGGACAAGTACGCGTACGCGCGCGCGAGACGAGTTTTCGGAGTCCATAAAAAAGGCCGGCGCAGGATTGATGAAAACTGTTCTTATGCGGGGTGGTTGTCAGAAGCTGTCATTGAGCGCGGTTAACTGACTATCCAAAAGCTAGTTTGCTAACGCTAAGGTAGCACTAAGGTTTGCACCGGAAACAAAGTCTCAGAGCACGAACCGCAAAATGGTACATCCTGTTTTCCAGTCGATATAATGAGCATACATCACAGCCAGCTGGGAAAATAACCATGACACCACGCGAGATTGAATTACTCACCATCGCCAAGCTGGAGCATGAAGGCCACCAGCTCACCCCGGCAGACCAGCGAGAGATTCACCGTTCAATACAAGACAGCATCACGCACCGTAACCGCTTCAGGAGCATGATGACCAGCCCGGCCTACCAGTGGAAGAAGCCCATTGCTAAACGCTAAATCAATGCTCTAATTTTAGTGTGATGAACGTCTGAATTTAAATATTTCAACATTTTCGGTCTTTGTACCCTTTCCTGCATCCCGAACCATCAGCAAAGTTAAAAAGACGAAAAAATCGCATTCAAATTGTTAATAAATAAACTATTATACTTTATAAATAATGTTCGTAATTTTGTTTAATCGTAGGTGAACAATTGACTGTCGCTGATTTTGTCGAGAGTAACCTCGGCACTGATTTAAGAAAAAAATTAGAAAGAATTGGAACTGGTGGTGCTAGCAATCAGAAAGGTAGCAAGTACGAGTCTTTTTTTGCAGTGGCAAAAATTTGTTCGGCTGTAGCTTCATCATTAAAAAACTCTAGTTTTGATAACTACTCAGTTTCTACGCAGGAGTTGGCATTTGTTGACGACATTTGCTATCAAGTGCATGATCTGAAAGAAAAAAATAACTACCAAGCGAAGAATTCATCTGGCTCCCCATCATCATGGACAAAAGATATTGAAGAGCGCTGTGCTTACCAGAAAGATATTGATTTGAATTATCACGGTGCGAAAGTATCAAAAAGCGTCCTGTTAGTGAGCTCAAGATCGAAATGTCAGAGGAATATTAAAAAAATCCCAGTAAGTATGCGAACTTTCTGCTATTGCGAATATTTTCCCTATCTTGAAAGTTCAGTTGAGCTCATACTAGCTCACCAGCCATTGCGAAAGGATTTAGAAGCAATTTGTGCGGAAAGTAACCTCCAGACACTTGATACTGCTTTTAAAATCATTCACAGTTCATGGGCAACACATAATTCTTCGGAAAAACGTACAGTAGGCGATATAGTCGGTGAGGCAAAAAGGATATCTCGGCCCAATATATTTCATGGATTGATTCCAGTTCGGCAAGTGCCTAACTGGTTGATGGAAAAATGCGCATCTTTTAACGGATGTGGCGCTCGTGTACAATCCGGCATCGTTTATGTGCGCTATAATGGGTTAGAAATTTCAGTGCCTAATGCTCCTGAAGACCTAACTCCTGAGCTTGAAAGAAATTTACTAGACGCAAAGAAAGTAGATGCCTTCATGCAATTGCTCACGAACTTTACTAAGCAAAGCTTCATTTAAAGCTTTGATCGCGTAATAAAAATGAGGTAGGGAGGGATAATGACCGCTCCGGAAAACAGAAGTTTTAGCCCATATGCAAGTGAGAGTGCTAAGGCTGAGCTTCAAAATTTATTGAAAAATGATGTTAGTCCACAGGAATACCAAGCAGCCATGAAGCTATTGGGTTCAATGTTGGGTGATGTCCTTTCTCCCTTAATTCCACACTCAGCGAAGTGTTTGGTTGTGTCTACGGCTGAAGATGCTGATTATCTTTCTCGCGGAGTTTTGGATGGCTTGAAGTCTTGTCATATAGCCAAAACTGCTGTTTTTTGGAACAATCATTATTCTTTGGATAACGGTGTGAGTGTCGCGCCGATCGTTCATAAATTTTTAGAGCCTGGCTATGAAAAATCTAGTCAACTCGTGATTGTTAAATCGATAATCTCAGGTAGCTGTGTTGTAAGAACCAATCTTTTGGAAGTTATTGAACAGGTTAAAGTCCAAACAATTTACATAGTGTCACCAGTGATGCACAAAAACTCAGAGAATTCTTTGAAGAGTGAGTTTCCATCAAAAATAAGTAAAAAATTTAAGTTTGTTTATTTCGCACAAGATGCTGAAAAAAATGAAACTTCAGGTGAAGTTATCCCTGGAATTGGTGGAGAAGTTTACGGAAAGCTTGGACTTGAGAATCAACCAGCAAAAGCTGGATTCATACCTGAACTCGTAAAAGAGCTAACACATATGCACTAAGCCCTCTCAGAGGGCTTTTTTATTTGGTCGTTAATCTGAGCTTCCTTTTCCACGCACTGTAGATGTCCTTATCCCATGCTTTCCCCATTTTAGTCTGATACCCGGCATCATTAAGCCGTTCGGCGATAATGCGCCCATTGTCCAGACCTTCCCTGATGGTATCCGCAACAATCTGGAGCACCGCCGCTTCATTGTAGGGTTGTGATGGTATCCCTTGCTTACCGCCAGCCAGAGCAGCCGCTGCCACTTCCATTCGCTCCACCAGCGCCAGCAGACGATTATCAGGGTTGCTGTCTGGCTGGTTAAGTTTCTGGCGTACTGCCTCAACCAGCCAGGCGGTTTTATCGGTGCCGGACTCATTCACAGCACAGTTGAACGCCCCGACCAGTTCAGCAGGAACGCGGAAAGTAACAGACATTGACTTGCTCATGATGGCTACCTGATAAATAAACAGGTGGATATTTTACCAGCGTAAGACACTGTAAGACAGTGATGAAATTCAATATGCAGGGCTATTCCGGGTGTAAACTTTAGAGCGGTACGCAAAGCAGAAGTACGCAAACACGTACGCAGCGAAAACGCATTATCTGAACGCGTACTTATCAAAATGTAGCGTGGTAAAATTGGCATAAATTTATGACTGAGTATGACAAGGTGGTGATCAATGGCAGCACTAACAGCAGAGGTTAAAGCCTATATAGTTCAGGGGTTGGCCTGCCTCGATACACCATCTCAGGTAGTAAAGGCCGTCCAGGAAGAATTCGGTTTAGTAATCACGCGGCAACAGGTCGAATCGCACGACCCAACAAAGGCGAATGGTAAGAAGCTGGCGCAGAAGTGGGTTGAGCTTTTCCACTTCACCCGCGAGCAGCTCCAGAAAGAATTATCGGGCATTCCGATCGCTAACAAGGCAATCCGATTACGTTCACTGGATCGAATGGCTTCTCAGGCTGAGAGCATGAAGAACTACCCACTAGCAGCACAGCTTATTGAACAGGCTGCGAAGGAGTGCGGTGATATGTATACCAACAGGAAAAAGCGGTAACGGCCCAATGATGGTTTGGTATCCATGCTGGTGGTATCCACTCTGGTATCCACCGAAAAGTAGTAACCAGTAACCACGATCAGTAACCAATAATAGATGGTTACTAGGCTACGACACGTTGCTGGTGGCAATCAGGTAATACTAGCAGAGCGAATATCTTGGCATTGAGCCCACCAGGTCCACACACAGCAGTGCTTACTAGTTAGTTTCCGAGTGATTATCAAACGCCAAAGGCATAGAGCTTGGGATAAGTCGACAGTTTTTGGGATAAATGGGATAACCTTGGGATAAATCTAAAATAATAAGCAATTGATAATAATGATATATTTTGAAGTTATCCCATTATCCCAAGAAATCAGGCACTTTTCTGTATATATAGAAAATCTCTTCATCACATGGTTTCTCCGCACCGCACCAAATCCACACATAAGATTCAGGAAAAGAAACACACCTCCAATAACTGTTGTGATTTGTGAGTTAGCATCGGAGACATAAACACTGGGAATGGAGTTATTCTGTGGCTGAGGATAAATTTATACAGCTGGCGCCAAACAAATGGGTCACTGAAACTGTGCTGATCGCAATTACTGGCCTGCGCGAAGGGACGATTCGTCGGGCCCGCAAAACATCCTGGATGCAGGGGCGAGAATATCTGCATGTATCACCGGAGGGAGAGCCAAAGCCTACCAGTGAGTGCATGTATAACATCGAAGCTATAAATAAATGGATTGAGTCACAGATTAAAAAGCAGCCAAGGAATTGATTTCGCGTTTGAGGCAATTCTTACGCTTAATGATGGCTTTTGTTTACCAGGCTAAAGGGGTTTATGTGGCAGAAAAGAACACAATCCAACTGGTACCCAACAAGTGGGTTTCAGAAGAAGTATTGATGGCTATAACTGGTTTGACGAAGAATGCCATCAAGTCAGCTCGCAGCAAATCATGGATGGAAGGGCGTGAGTACCGACACTACTCAGGAGACTGCCATCCTAGTGATAATAGTCCTATCCTCTACAATCGCTATGAAATTGATAACTGGGTGGAGCGACAACATCCAGCAAAACCGCGTCAATTTAAGTAGGGTAAAACTGATCCAATGATGAATCTAAATTGCCGTGTCTAGGAAGTGATAACCATGTGGCACTTTTCCTGGATAAGTGCCACATGCTACGAGCCTCCTTGTGGCACTTTTCTTCAATAAGTGCCACATGTTACTTCTCATCATGTGGCACTTCTGTCGAGAAAGTGTGACAGGTATATATGACATTAAAGGGGTTTTGACTGGAAAATCAAAAAAGCAGCATCGAATTGGTTTGCTCGGGAAAATGCTTACCACCGAAGCGCCTTAACTGAGTGGCAACTCAATTTTGAGCCGGGTTAACCAACCCGAACGCATACACCATCAATCGCGTTATCAGCCCCAATGCGATCAGGTACAACGGCGCATTGTCCTGGCAGACCGTAACGAGAACAGTTACACCATACGCCTTTACCTGTACCCGATTGCGTAGTGTCCTGTCGTTGTTCGTAGCTGGTTATCTTTTCCAGCAGACCATCATTAACCATAGCCTCAAGTGTTCGCCTAGTGGATTCGAGCTGGTGGCGCCTGTCGAATGACTCCATGCCATACAGAAGGTAAGCCACGCCGGATACATCGAACGGAGGAACGCCAACCTCGCTTGTCACCCATTCAAGCTGTTCCGGCTCAAAGTAGGTGAGTATCTCTTTTTTACGGCTGGTCATTCTCATGGCTGGCTGATTCCTTATTGTGGGATAGATCTATCATACATTAAGGATGGCGCGAGAAAGTTACTGAGGAAGATTTGATAGAGTGAAAAAATGTAGGACAGGCGAGCACTCCTGTTTTTGGTGTACACAAGGGTGTGCCTAATTTTAATATGTAAAATTAAATTCATTTAAAATCAACGTACTTACCCATGTATTTGCTATTCACATCAAGAAAAGCAAATAATTCGTCGCGGAGATAACCGCTTACGAAGAGTAAAAAACCCGGTTTTTACACCGGGTTTTTTTATAACCGTTATTCCTTAATTTGATACTTACTTTGCAGTTCACTCAAACGTTGTTGATAAGAGCCTGCAAGGCATGCGTTTTTATCATCTTCCTTCCAGCACTCATTTCTTCCTTTAATCCATCCACGCTGCTCGGCTTTAATCGTTGAATTATTATGGGATTTTGCCAGCGCCTGTTTGTAGGTTTCGGTCAACTTAAGATCCATTGCTGATAGCGTGGTGCTTTGGCAGATAAGGTCTTCCATGCTGCCTTTAGTTACCGCAGCACAAGAAAATGATGGGCCAGCATTCGTTGTGGTTTTCTTCTGCGCAGCCGGCGCAAAACTTACTTCATCCTCGGCTAAACAGACACCATGGATACGGTTTGGACCTGTATAAGAAATGTCAGGGTTGCCTTCTGTTGAACGCATAATACTGATAACCGTTTTTCCACTGGTTGCCTCCCAATAGGTTGGGCTGCTCTGTTTAATCGTCGCTTTTTGGCCATCAACCCAAACGCCACCATTACCGTCGCTGTATACGCCCCCAGTTTTTCCGCAGCTAAAATTGAATGACTGTGGAGGAGTTGCGAATGAAGCCAGGGGAAGTAGGGCAAGCGCAATTAACGTTAGTTTTTTCATTCTCAAACCTTTAGATGAAGCCGATGATATTCAGTTGATAGTTATAATATAAGTAGCAAATCCATACCCGACAAGTCATAAATCCATATTCAGCACATATCATTTACATAATATGATTATCTTTAAATAACTCCCTCCTGAATTTTAATGAAAAATAATTTATTTCTAACATAAATGAAGGTAAGGGGTTTTAATTTATCACTGATACATTTTAGTGATGTTGAAACCTTGATTTTATCTTCTTTGATATGTATTAATTATACAAAATAAAACACATAAATACGCGGTGAGAATGTTAATGGCTATCCTGCAGGGAATAAAATATGTTGTGATAATGTTTGCTTCTTTGTTATCTTTTTTTGCAAAGGCTGATGACTTAATTCAAAACATTAAAAACAGCCACAGTATAACCTTGTCGTATTTAGATGGAGAATTTCCTTTCTCTTATACGCTTGCAGGTAAGCCTACTGGTGTGGCAATTGATTTATGTGAAAGCGTTGCGCAGCATATCAGCAAGGAGATGGGCGGCACGCCGCTTCAGATTAAGTGGATTAAAGTGGCCCCGGCAGCACGCTTCCAGTCATTGATAAACCACCAGTCTGATATTGAGTGCTCAAACATTACAAACTCTATCGAGCGCCAGCAATATCTCTTGTTTTCTATACCTTATTTTTACGCATCCACCGCATTTATTTCCCACAAAGCTAATCACCTCAGTAACACGAAAGTGCTCTCCGGCCACACCATTTTCGTTACATCAGGTGATATAGCGGTGCAAGCGGTGACGAAACTCAATACTAAATTAGGTTATTCACTTTTCACTCATTTAACTCAATCAGCGCTTTCCGGCTTTGAAGATATGAAATCGACAGACAACTCCGTATTTGTTGCTGATGATATTTTGCTGTATTCGCTTAGGGCAACGAGTTCGAATCCGGAAGAATATGCTCTTTCCAATGATAATCTCATCGATGCACAACCCTTTGCTTTAGCGTTATCCCATGAATCCCGCACTCTACAAAAAGAAGTTAACAATGCGATGATGGAAATATTTGCTGAAGGTGAATTTAACAGAATATATAACAAATGGTTTTTATCTCGTATTCCGCCAGATAATATATTGATTAACATGCCAATGTCGGAGAAGTTGAAGAAGGATATTGCAAAATGGAGCGCTGAGTTTCCTGGGTTACCGGGAAAACAATAGTTTTCTTAATATCCATTAAAATACAAAAATAACATAGCTCACTTTATGCATGCTCATTTCTCCCCGGTAAGCGGTCTGACTTTTTGGTGCAAAGCGGGCTTATAACTTTCCCTTTCAGTTTTACACCAGTTAAACGACGCAAAAATGCCTGCTCTAGTAACCAGGTGAGTTTAAATGCGCCTGCATGATGACTTAGTCCTTCCGGGCGAATATTAGAAATACAGTTGCGTTCTGACCCCAGGCGTTTGCGCTCCGGTTCGCTGCATCGTAAGCCTCTTGCATCAGAGCCAGATTAATTCCCAAACCACTTTTGGCGGCTTCGGTTCCCGCTACAGACTGAAAACTAAGTCCACGGGTGCGCCACGTTCAATCAGCTGCAGTGTTACACCCTTTCAGGGAGTCATGTTGCGACATTTGGGGGAGAGCAACGTCAAAGCGTTGTTGGTGCTTAATGATCGGTTTGTCTTTATCATTAACCCAATAAGTTATTGCGGTTTAAGCCGCAGACTGTCGTTGAATGTAGTCAGGAGTGATGATGGAAATTAAATGCCCAAACTGTGAAAAACAGTTGCTGCAAACAGACTCAGGTGCGCACTGCGAAGCCTGCCAGCAGGATTTTCACCTGGAAGCCCGCTGCCCGGATTGCCACAAACCGTTGGAAGTCTTAAAAGCCTGTGGGGCAGTCGACTATTTCTGCCAGAACGGCCACGGATTGATTTCAAAAAAACGTGTTCAGTTCGTGCCTGTTGCTAACTAAGTTCTAACTTTTCGCAGCAACTTTACGCTTGCGAACAGGTTTCACCGGTGTAATTCCGGTGACCTGGCTTTCCACCCACCCATCTTCCAGGCGCGTTGTTAGCGTATCTCCGGACTGCACCTGTTTGGTTTTCTTCAGAACTTTTCCATCTGTCGCCGTTGTCACACTGTAACCACGTGCAAGCGTTGCCAGAGGACTGACTGCTTCAAGCTGGGCGATAGCGGTGCCAAAGCGCTGCCGGGTATTATTCAGCCGTGCGGTAACGACTTGCGATAAACGGTATTCAAGCTGTTGCAAGCGAGTTTGAGCGCGATGGATTCGTGACTGAGGCTGCTGCTGATTCAAACGCTGCATCAAACGTTGCTGCTGCTGATTGCTGCGGCGCAGTTTTGCGTCCATCGCGACATTTAAGCGTTGCTGCAAGCGCTCAAGCGTCGTTTGCTGACGCGCTAAACGCAGCTGCGGATGCTGCTGTTGTAAACGGTGATACAAACGAGTGAAACGCTGCATGCGCTGGGCGAGATAGTAATCCATCGCCATTTCCATACGCTGTTGGTGAGACTGAATCTGGCGCAGGAGTTCTGTCTGATTACGACTGATAATCTCCGCCGCAGCGGAAGGGGTCGGCGCGCGAATATCTGCCACAAAATCGGCGATCGTGACGTCAGTTTCATGCCCTACGGCGCTAACGACCGGAATCGCACTGGCGAAAATCGCCCGTGCAACGCGCTCATCGTTAAAGCTCCACAAGTCTTCCAGAGAACCGCCGCCGCGTCCGACAATCAGCACATCACACTCTTTGCGAAGGTTGGCAAGCTCGATGGCGCGAACGATTTGCAATGGCGCATCGTTGCCCTGGACCGCAGTCGGGTAAATGATCACTGGCAAAGAGGGGTCACGACGTTTGAGCACATGCAAAATGTCATGCAGCGCAGCACCGGTTTTTGACGTGATGACGCCAACCTGGCGTGCAGGCGTAGGCAATGGCTGCTTGTGAATTTGGTCGAACAAACCTTCAACTGTGAGGCGTTGTTTTAATTCTTCATACTGCTGCTGCAACAGCCCTTCGCCAGCAGGCTGCATACTTTCCACGATTATCTGGTAATCGCCACGCGGCTCGTAAAGCGTGATGGTGGCACGCACCAAAACCTGTTGCCCATGTTGTGGGCGGAAGGTGACACGCCGATTGCTGTTGCGAAACATCGCTCCGCGAATCTGAGCCGTATCGTCTTTAAGTGTGAAGTACCAGTGACCGGAAGCCGGTTGGGTAAAGTTGGAAATTTCACCGCTGATCCACACTTGCCCCATCTCTTGTTCCAGCAGCATGCGGACCGTCTGATTCAGGCGGCTGACGGTAAAAATTGATGGAGTATTTATCGTTGACATGTGACCTGGATCAAATTCTAAATCAGCAAGTTATTCGGTCGATAGTACCTTCCATATCGTACTTGGCAAGGAGTTTTCTGAAAAAAGTGTGGATGCAATCGATTCCGCTCTGTATAATGCCGCGGCAATATTTTATCTGTTCTCATTCACCCCAGGTTGAGATATTGCCATGCTACGAATCGCTAAAGAAGCACTGACGTTTGATGACGTTCTCCTCGTTCCAGCTCACTCTACAGTTCTGCCTAACACGGCCGATCTCAGCACCCAATTGACCAAAACTATTCGTTTGAATATTCCTATGCTGTCCGCAGCAATGGATACCGTAACGGAAGCCCGTCTGGCCATTGCATTGGCTCAGGAAGGTGGACTTGGTTTCATTCACAAAAACATGTCGATTGAACGCCAGGCTTCTGAAGTCAAACGCGTCAAAAAACACGAAAGTGGCGTTGTTACTGACCCACAGACCGTGCTGCCGACAACCACCCTGCACGAAATTAAAGAACTCACCGAGCGTAACGGCTTTGCGGGTTACCCTGTCGTGACCGAAGGTAACGAACTGGTTGGTATTATTACTGGCCGTGATATTCGTTTCGTTACCGATCTGAGCCAGCCTGTTAGCGTGTACATGACTCCGAAAGAGCGTCTGGTTACCGTGAAAGAAGGCGAAGCGCGTGATGTCGTGTTATCCAAAATGCACGAAAAACGTGTTGAGAAAGCGCTGGTTGTAGACAGCAATTTCCATCTGCTCGGTATGATCACCGTAAAAGACTTCCAGAAAGCAGAACGTAAACCTAACGCCTGTAAGGACGACCAGGGCCGTCTGCGTGTTGGGGCAGCCGTTGGCGCAGGTGCGGGCAACGAAGAGCGTATCGACGCTCTGGTAGCCGCTGGAGTCGATGTTTTACTGATTGACTCCTCTCATGGCCATTCCGAAGGCGTTCTGCAACGTATTCGTGATACTCGTGCTAAATATCCTGACCTGCAAATCATCGGCGGTAACGTCGCGACTGCAGCTGGTGCACGTGCTCTGGCTGAAGCCGGTGTGAGCGCGGTTAAAGTGGGTATCGGTCCTGGTTCAATCTGTACTACTCGTATCGTTACCGGCGTAGGTGTTCCGCAAATTACTGCGGTTGCTGATGCTGTTGAAGCACTGGAGGGGACGGGCATTCCCGTTATCGCTGACGGCGGTATCCGTTTCTCTGGTGACATTGCTAAAGCCATCGCGGCTGGCGCATCTGCGGTAATGGTTGGCGGTATGCTGGCAGGGACTGAAGAATCTCCAGGTGAAATCGAACTTTACCAGGGCCGTTCTTTCAAATCCTACCGCGGTATGGGTTCTCTGGGCGCGATGTCCAAAGGCTCTTCTGACCGTTACTTCCAGACTGACAACGCAGCCGATAAACTGGTACCGGAAGGTATCGAAGGTCGTGTGGCGTACAAAGGTCACCTGAAAGCGATAGTTCACCAGCAGATGGGCGGCCTGCGTTCCTGCATGGGTCTGACCGGCTGTGCTACCATCGACGACCTGCGTACCAAAGCGGAATTTGTTCGCATCAGTGGTGCGGGTATTCAGGAAAGTCACGTGCATGATGTGACGATTACTAAAGAGTCCCCAAATTACCGCATGGGCTCCTGATTCTCCTCGCCTGGCTTTATGCCAGGCGATTTTCTTTCTCTGTTTCACTTGCCTCGGAATAAGCGTCAATGACGGAAAATATCCATAAACATCGCATACTTATCCTTGATTTCGGTTCTCAGTACACTCAACTGGTTGCACGCCGTGTGCGTGAACTGGGCGTTTACTGTGAGCTGTGGGCATGGGATGTCACGGAAGCACAGATTCGTGAATTCAATCCAAGCGGTATCATCCTTTCTGGTGGCCCGGAAAGTACTACTGAGCTGAACAGCCCACGTGCGCCTGAATATGTGTTTACTGCAGGTGTACCCGTGTTTGGTGTGTGCTACGGCATGCAGACCATGGCGATGCAGCTTGGCGGCCATGTTGAAGGTTCCAACGAACGTGAGTTCGGCTATGCGCAGGTTGAAGTGAAAACTGACAGCGCACTGGTTCGCGGCATTGAAGACTCCCTGAGTGCAGACGGCAAACCTTTGCTGGATGTCTGGATGAGCCACGGCGATAAAGTCACCGCGATCCCTTCTGACTTCGTCACCGTTGCAAGCACCGAGACTTGCCCGTTTGCGATTATGGCAAACGAAGAAAAACGTTTTTATGGCGTGCAGTTCCACCCGGAAGTGACCCATACCCGCCAGGGCCAGCGTCTGCTGGAGCGTTTTGTTCTGGATATCTGCGGTTGCGAAGCACTGTGGACTCCGGCAAAAATTATCGAAGACGCGATTGTTCGTTTGCGTGAACAAGTGGGCAACGACAAGGTGATTCTTGGCCTGTCTGGTGGCGTGGATTCATCCGTTACCGCCATGCTGCTTCACCGCGCGATTGGCGACCGTCTGACTTGTGTGTTCGTGGATAACGGCCTGCTGCGTTTGAATGAAGCTGAACAAGTGATGGATATGTTTGGCGACCACTTCGGCCTGAATATTATTCACGTTAAAGGCGAAGAGCGTTTCCTGTCCGCATTGAAAGGCGAGAACGATCCAGAAGCGAAACGTAAAATCATCGGCCGCGTGTTTGTTGAAGTGTTTGATGAAGAAGCACTGAAACTGGAAGATGTAAAGTGGTTGGCGCAGGGAACCATTTATCCGGACGTTATCGAATCAGCGGCTTCTGCCACCGGTAAAGCGCACGTCATCAAATCTCACCACAACGTGGGCGGCTTGCCGAAAGAGATGAAGATGGGTCTGGTTGAGCCGTTGCGTGAACTGTTCAAAGACGAAGTGCGTAAAATCGGCCTGGAGCTGGGTCTGCCGTACGACATGCTTTACCGTCACCCGTTCCCGGGGCCAGGTCTTGGCGTGCGTGTGTTGGGCGAAGTGAAGAAAGAGTATTGCGACCTGCTGCGCCGCGCTGATGCTATCTTCATTGAAGAGCTGCATAAAGCCGATCTCTACAACAAAGTGAGCCAGGCGTTCACTGTGTTCCTGCCGGTGCGTTCTGTTGGCGTCATGGGCGACGGTCGTAAATACGATTGGGTTGTATCACTGCGTGCAGTTGAAACCATCGACTTTATGACCGCGCATTGGGCACATCTGCCATACGATTTCCTTGGCCGTGTCTCCAACCGCATTATCAACGAAGTTAACGGCATTTCCCGTGTGGTTTACGATATTTCTGGCAAACCGCCAGCAACTATCGAGTGGGAATGATTTCGCGTCCGGCATTGACTGGCACCAAATAGCAAGAATCACACCTAAGTCCGCGTAATTGCGGGCTTTTTTATTTTTCATCTGGCATTGTCCGGCAATCTTTCGCATCGCCAAGCACCCCTTTTCTATGGCATGGTAGATGGTACTATCTGAACCTGATGCCATGTTTTGTGCTTGATACCATGCTGCCTTCGATGGGTGGCTCATGGTATCTAAATTACATAATATATTGATCTAATTGATTTTTATTAGATGATTACGTGTGTTTTTGAGCATGGTATTTTTAAGTGGAGAATTATCGAAACCATGCTAACCGATACCAAGCTGCGCAATCTCAAACCACAGGATAAGCTCTATAAGGTGAACGACCGCGACGGCCTCTATGTGGCCGTACCGATGTAGAAAAGGCGCCAATTACAGCTCGGGCTAAAGAAGTTGGCATGGCACTCTTGTTGTATTTATGTGCGCTTGGTTAATACGCCTATTAGGTCAGGCGTTGACTTAATAGCAATGATTGACTTAATTAAGATAGATGGCGACCTTGAAAGAGTTGCTGGTCTGTTGAGGTTCTAGCTTGCAGATACGCGTTAAGGCGCGGATGCCATTGATATGGAGAGCATAATGATGGTGTTTCGAAGGTTGCAGATAGCTTTAGGAATGAAGGTGGGAGCTATTGTTAAAAATCAGAAATAAGTAGTTCTCTAAACCCATTTGGGGAAAACATGTGATAATGCCCCCTTAGAAGCTTAGCTTTGTGTTGACGCTTCACTTTTCCAAAGGTGTGAATCGCCCGGGATTATTTAGTGATAACGTTATGAGCTTTGGGAAAAATGTAGTGATTAGCTCGAGAAATAGGGGCACGTTCCATATGCCCCTGTTGTGGTGACTCAGATAGCTGAGACTAGGGCCTCTTTAGCTAAGCGTTGCATGTTTAGCGAGCGGGTGCTTAGACCGGCCTTGGCGAACCGGTAGCGCATATAAGAGGAAATGTCGTCCTCATGCGAGGAAACTATCAACTGACGATTGCTAAACTCACAGCGCAGCAGATCAGTTAAAGAGGCGATATTTACCTCATCTAGCGACTGGGATGGGTCATCGATCAGGATCAGCGGTACGCTCGAGTAAACTCTGTTCAGTGAGAGGAAAAAGCCTAGGCTAAGTGCCGACACCTGTCCGGAGCTCATCGACAGAATCGCATCATACTCAGATTTTTCGGCTGTAAGGAATCTGAGCTCTTTACCATCTTTGCTTTCGATAAACAGACCCAAGCCTCGCTGATAGTTCTGAATAAGTCTTCCACTATAAATATGGAAAATTAGCTCAATTTCAGAAATCGTTTGTTCAGAGTAGCTGCGTTCTGTTTTCTCCAATGTAGCCTTTAGGTTATTGACCTTATCTTTGGCAATCTTCGCCGCGTTGGTCTCACGCTGAATGACCTGTAGCTCATCAAGGCATTGTTTCAGCCTACTACTCTGCGCTTCGCTTGCCTTAGCAGCGACGTATAGCTCTTTGTCTTTCAGCGTTTGAGGGTCGATGATATAGAAGTCCTGCAGCTCACTGAAGGCAGCTGTAATGACTTTTCTCCAATCTTGCGGCAGAGGTTCTGTTTCAGCTGTTTTCTTGCCTCTTATGAAAGCTATTAAAGCCTGAATCCTAGTGTCCACCACCTCCGCGTTTTCGGAGAACGAGTGGTTAAGCTGTAAACCTAAGGTTTGAAGCCGGGCGGCAAGTTGGGTAATTGCTGGCAGCCGAGCCTTATCACGGAGCAGGGCGCTGTGTAGGGGGCTGTTATACCCAAAGGATAACTGCGCTTCTCGGGACTGGATCTGAGCTTCAATCACTGTCAGCTCCGCAGCCATCATCCCTGTGAGATTTATTAGGGCCTGGCCGTCAGCGCTTAGCGCGTCATTAATCTGCTTTGACCTGAGCTCAATCTTTTGCAGCATAGTTTTATGGGATTGCCAGTCAGCACCACACAATGGGCAATGCTGATCGTCGGCATTGACTTTAGCATGTTCAGCCACTAGTTCTGCTTTTAGACGATTCAGCTCTGCAGCGGCGTTGTTATTAGAGCTGCTCTTTTGCTGAAGCGCGTCACGTGTAACAATTTGCTCAAGGAACCATTCCAAGCGTCCTTGGCCCCATCCGGGAAGGCTTTTGGCCTCATCGGCCTTGATGACTGTAGTGCCACGTTTGATGAGCCCGCCCCATTTGAGCAGGTCGTTTAACTCTTTTTTGGTGACATCTAGGTCATTCAGCTTATTCAAATCATTGCCAAAACTTGCCAGGCTCTTCACCGAGTCCTTGTGAAGCTCAATATAATTATCAATAGAATCGTTTTTATCCCTGATCTGTATCGCACTTTTAAGTAGAGCCAGTCTTTGAAGTCGCTGGATATTTTCGTTGTATTCACGGTGAATGTCCGCAGAGTAGGTGGGGAAGGGGGTTTCTTTGTCCCAGCCAGGTTGAAGCATTGCGGTGGAAATCTTTTTATATTCAATTGCTCCTAGGTCGGCTTGAATCATTCCCTTGAGCAATTTGGCTTCAGATTCTAACCTTGATAGATCAGCAGCACGTTTAGCATCACCAATAAACTTTGTCAGACGCAAAGCGATAGATTTACAGTTGTCAGTTTCTGCCTTGACGTCGCTAATGTTAAAGAGGTTGTTTAATGCCTCTTTACGCTTGTCTACTCGCGTATGTAGGAGCTGGTTTTGGCCTTGCTCCAAATAATTCAAGTATGAGAAGTTTTCTTTAAAATTTTTGCCAAAGACATCTTCAATAAAATTATCTTCTCGAAAGTTTTCTGCTACGTAATCGTTAGAAGAAAATTCGGGTAGTTCGTAAAGCATGAGGTGGGTGAATTGGTCGGCACGATTGTTCGACTTCTCGTCAAAGTTTGCTGCGGGAGTATGCCTTGCTAAAACAAGTTTGCGCGAGCCATTGAAGAACTCTATCTTGATTACAAGGTCTTTATTCCCCGAGCGGTTGTTCCAGAGAAGATTGTCATCATAATTAGTTCTTTTACCCATCATTAAGGTGTTGAATAGATGACGAATCCGTTTTATACCTCCGGTTAGCAGTAGTTCGATGGCGTCGAATATGCTCGTCTTGCCAAAGCCGTTGGGGCCATCTAGGGTCAGAAGTGATGAATCGCCGAAATCCAGATGGATTTGCTTGAAAGCCTTAAAGCTAGAAATCTCAATTTTGGAAATTTGCCAGTTCATCGGTAATCAGCTCCTTGATTAAGTCTTCGATATTTATTTGGCCGTGTTTCTGTATGGTTTCATAAGTCTTGGTAAGGTCGGCTTCAGCCACAGCCTCCCCAATTTGTAGGCGAAGTGGTACTAGTTCCACTTTGTTTATTTGGAGCGCCAAGAAAGGTAGTTTGATGAAAATTTTTGCAGCCGCACTATATTTGGTGGCTGCTGTTGGTTCGTTTTTATATATGTCGAATTGTGTTTTATCTGAGATTAATTTGTTTAGGTTGGCGAAGTCCAGTCCCTTAATAGCCTCCATTTCGGTGTCGCTATAATAAAGCACATATTTTTTGTAGAAGTGTGGATCTTCTTCGATTTCAAAAATCTGTTCTTCGTGGTTCTTGAATTCTGCCAACTTGTCGAGATGATGAATGCAGATTAAGTCACAGTTTTTTTAAATGCTGGATCAGCTGTGAATGCTACCGGCGCGGACTGGTTGATAATAGCATTAAGATCGCCAGGTTTTATTAAATTGTCTAACCTGTGCAAAACTGCAAATCGGATCGCCGTACCGTTCTCCCGAACATAGAAACCGGTTGTGTCGTTCTCATGTACTTTGGAAAATTTGTGTGCATCTAGAGCTTGATGCATAATGTCAATAATCATTTAAGTCGAGCCTCTGCGTCGTCCTTTGTCAAAATGCTGATGCATAAACTTTTGGTGATGTTGCTATCGATGCGGTCTTGGTCATCAATGGAGATTTCATCGAAACAGTTTGTATATTTGGTATCAATTATGAAGCTCTCGTTTGCCTTAGCTGCAATCAGATTGTTAAATTCGAATAAAAGCCTTCCTAGATCATCGTTATTTTTTATTTCGGCGATAATCTCAGATGTGCAGTATCTTTTGTCTGTTGGTTCTGGCAAATATAATGCTGTTGGCGCATAGAATTTATTATTGCTATCCAAGTAATGTGGTAGTCGTTTTAAGATTGGCTCGGCATCAATCGTATGTAAGAGCTCTGAGTATCTGCGTATGTCTGAATTCTGAATGCGTGAGAATTTCTCTGAGGGCTTCATCAGTTGACAGAGTGTTTTGAAATCGCCGCCCTCAGAGAGCCTTATAAGCTCATATATACGTCTAGCTCTTTTGTAGGCAGCGTCCGACATACATGGGAGTGATTTAGTTAGTCTTTCTTCCAGATGAGTGTGGAGGCGTGCCTTCAACTCAATCGCGAAATAGTCTTTTCTTTCATACGGATTCGCGTCCGTTATATCTGCAAGAATATTTGCTGCTGTCAATCGGTGTTCGTAAGCTGCTTTACGCTGAGCATCACCTTCATTTTGTATTCTTGCGTGAATGGTTAGCGCTTGCGAGCTTATTTTTTCTGATAATAGGCAGTAATTTGCTTCTATCAGGCTGTCATCAAAAAAATTGTCTGGCGGACATAAATTTCTTTGATGATTTGCTTTGTCAGTTCTTCTATTTTATCAAGTTCGCAATGTCGAAATTCACCATATGCATAGAATTCAACGCGCTCGTGATTGGGTGCCAAGTAATCACTATGATCATTTATGGGTTGGGATATGTGAAAATATCTTTTAATTCCTGCGATTCTATCTAGCTCTATACTAGCTGATTTTTCTAAAGCTTCTTTGTAGTTGCTGCGATAGTCGCCTATTTTTGCTTTAACTTGATGGGCACTAATTAGGTTTTCATTTTTGTAAATCGCGAAATCGTCTGTGCTATCTAGTTGTAGCTGGAATTCACTATCGCCTTGATTAATTAGCTTTAGGCAATGATACAGCGCCACTTTGCCTTGATAGACAAATCCACTCCAAGTGGAAATTGCGCTATGCGGGTACTTACTTGCTTCCTGGTCGCTCATGTTGACTCCTTTCACCACACAGTACACGCTGTACTTAGGTGTATGGACGATATCACAGAGCTATCACTTTGTAAGTACACCCGTTTAGCTCCACGTATTTTTTGAGATTTCCGGGTTTTTCAGCCATCAGCCGGTATTCTTCCTGCGTCAGGCTGTTCAGGGATCCATGTGGCCACTCGTTATTGTTTTCGAAACTCCATTACTAACTGAGCATTGTACCTAATCTTGGGGGCCGGTCATAAAGGGTGAGAGTCCTGATCGAGCATTAAAAGCGTCTCACTATCACGATCAATGGGTGCAGTCTGTCAACAGGTTCGAGAGTGAGGTTTTGGGCGCACTAACAACTATAGTGATTCTGTAAGTGCCTATATAGTCAGCTAGCACTGCTCCGGGTAGTGCTTCTGCATGAACCGCATGCTAGTCGGCGTCCGTTAAAACATAATTTAGCCAATGGAATGAATTTTGTATGATAAAAAGAATAGATAAAATCGCCATAACTAATGTTAAGGGGATCGAAAACTCTGTTTTTGATGTTCAGCTTATTCCAAACAAACCGACACTCGTTGTAGCTCCCAACGGTTTCGGAAAAAGCTCCATTACTGCTGCTTTTGGCTCCTTGCGTTCAAAAAAGATGGATTTGGATAAGGATGAATGCCACAGGGGTGATGAAGACCTTCATCCATCTCTTAAAATCAGTTTTACCATGCAGGATGGAAGCAAGATTGAAAAAGAAGCAAACCATACAAAAAATGAACTGGCAGCGAAATTTGGCGTTCATGTAATTAATAGTCAGTTAGTTTCAAAAGCAAAAAAACTCAAAATTGCGGGCGCTAACATTGTCACTTCAGCAATTGAAATCACTCCAGTCGTACTGATCAAAAGTATTCCTCCAAAAGAAAAATTTAGCTACTCCTTCGCAACAGTAAAAGGTGGGTTCGGGAAAAACGGAAAGGCATTGCCAAACATTTCAGGCCTTCTCGTCAATAACCGGGCGATGGCCAAAATTTGGAATCAGGTCGATTTTACTAAACAGGGGCAGGCCGGTGTTAATAAGGCTATAAAAGCTCTACAAGATGAGATCAACGCAGGAACTGGAAATTCGGATAAAATTCTTGCCAGCGTTAAGGATGAAACAATACAAGCGGTGTCAGCCATTGACTTCGTTAGCGGCATTTTGTCTGCCTTCGCGGAATCCGGATTAAACTATTCCTCGCAAATAGAGGCCATCCTCGCAGCCTTACAGATTGGTGATATTCACGCCATCGACAAGGCCGCCTTTAAAAAGGCAGGGGAGCGCGCTAACTATTTGTTCGAAAAGGCGGCCTACGTTGAGGACTTCTCTGCGCTGAAAGGCACTTGGCGTAATATCCAGCCAAAGGAAACAGCAGATGGACTTGTGATTGTCTTTCCGAAGGCAAATCAGATTTCCAACGGAGAGCGAGATATCATTTGCTTTGTAGCTCAGTTGAAAAGGGCTAATCTCCAACTCAAGAAAAACAAGGCCATTATTTTAGTCATTGATGAGATATTTGACTATCTAGACGATGCCAATCTGGTTGCCTGCCAGTATTATCTGACACAAATGATTGCGGAACTGAAATCTGAAGGCCGCCAAATTTTTCCATTAATTATGACTCACTTAAATCCTGGATTCTTCAGAAATTTTACTTTTAGCGATCAAAAAGTTTGCTATCTAAACAAGATTGCGGTCTCGGACAAAGCGGTCGAAAGCATAATCTCTAAGCGAGATGACCCCGCCATATCGGACGCAATTTCTAAGCACTTCCTGCATTTCCACCCGGACGACATGGACCTATCTAACGAGTTTAAGGCTCTCGGGCTCCCTGCTGCTCTGGCTACAGCGTCTCAGTTTTCAGTACATTGTGCCAGCCACATGCAGAGATATGTTGAAGGTAAGGGTTTCGACCCCCTTGCGGTTTGTAGTGGCGTACGCCGAAAGGTAGAGCAATTAATCTTCGCTTCATTAGCGGACGAGTCCCGCAAAGAGTTTCTATCGACACACAAAACCGTCAGCAAATTACAAGTCGCAGAGTCTGTGGGAACCACTGTTCCTGAAGTCTATTTTTTGCTGGCTGTAATTTATAATGATGCGATGCATGTCAGGCCCAACCAAGATAATTTTTCCGGATTAGGAACAAAACTGTCTAACCTAACCATTAAGCACATGATTTCCACACTGATTCAGCCTGAGGTCTAATAAGCCACTGGCCTGCTTCGGCGAAGCCGCTTTTGCCAAGCGGACAAGATGGTGGTCTTGAGCGGCAGCTATAGGCTGAATTGGATAGTCTAGTATTGGCCTGAGCGGGCTACTCTTGATGCTTGAGGGCATCTATCAACTAGGGGGCGATTGAAGACAGACCGTAGTCACGATGAGGCAATGGCAGAGCTTTTCCAAGCCGATCCGTCTTACATGGTGGAGCTGCTAGCCGAGGTTGTTCATGATGGTAATGCGGATGAGTTGGCAATCTTGGAACGGCAGATGTTGGGTACTTTCGCTATGAGAGAAGTTAACCCGGCTTCATGAGCGGATTTAGATTTTACATGGCATTTTTCATGGTTTTGCGGTACGTGACGAGATAGATGCCCTTATATTGAAGGGTTTTTAGACTCCATTGATAATAGAGTGGGAATAATCAGTCGTTAGGTAGCATTAATACCTGTCGTTTCTTCATCGAATCGAAGCCCATTTTTTAATGGGCTTTTTTTATGATGCAATTTAACCGAGCCGCGCATGCAACCAGGGCAGCAGCTGTTTTTTGCGACTTAGCATTCCGGCGA
This sequence comes from Buttiauxella sp. AC038, assembly GCF_979253565.1. Classification (NCBI taxonomy): domain Bacteria; kingdom Pseudomonadati; phylum Pseudomonadota; class Gammaproteobacteria; order Enterobacterales; family Enterobacteriaceae; genus Buttiauxella; species Buttiauxella sp. AC038. Next base: position 1,342,338 of record NZ_CEEDCQ010000001.1, read on the forward strand.
TGGTAACGGGTGCATTATCGGTAAGTGCCGGGCCCGCAAAATAGAGCCTTGAACACTCCGCGCTAATATCGGTCAGCATCAAAACCACCAACCCAGCCCCTGATGTGGTGACCCGCTGTTCCATGGCTGATTTAAGCTCATCAATCAGCGGCTCCGCCTGCGCAAGAGAATATAATTCGAGTTGTGCGGCGAGGACTTTATTCCCCGAAATATCAAACATTTTACTGTCTTTATTGAGCAGCTCATCTGCGCTCAAGCCGATGATATCTGTCTTGGCCGTCAGCAAATCACGAATGAAATCTTCACGCTCCACTTTTGTGAGAGCGCAGAGCTCATCAACGGCCTGGCGGTCTTCTTCAGTAGTGGTCGGTGAGCGAAGGGCGACGGTATCACTTAACACGGCTCCCAATAGCAAAATGGCTTCACCAGGGGAGATCTCACGGTGATGAGCGGGAGTCATCAACAGCCATAACAATGTTGCACTGCTGCCGACAGGTTTAATCCAGACTTCAGGAGGGAGTTGAGTGATCAGGCCGCCAAGACGGTGGTGGTCGATAATTCCGACAACATTGCTTTCATTGAGCGTGGCCGGTCCTTGCGCAGGTTCGGTGAAATCAACCAGCCAGACATCTTTACCCGCAAGGGAATCATCAAGCAGTGGTGGGGGCGTCAGGTCAGCATGGCGGAAAATGTAGGCTGTTTCTCTATTTAACTCACCGAGGCGAAACGCCCGAGCATGTTGCCCTTTAATCGTTAACCAACGCGCAGCCACATAGGCCGTGCAGACGGTATCGCTGTCCGGATTTAAATGGCCAAAGACATGTATCATTTAATCTCTCCTGCTCACTATTCTATGTGCTTCGCGGCTTGTCTTTAGAGTATAGGATGCTATCGGTTCTGATTTCACAACCTAAGAGTGGGCAGCATAAATTCGCTGTGATGAAGGGAAATAAAAAACCCTCTGTTTTGCAGAGGGTTTTGCTTTATGCGGCTTAAGCTAAAATTCGTTCTGCCCAGACGCTAATATCATCACCGCTGCCGAGATCGGCCTGCACCAGGCCATTCACCATGAAGGTTGGTGAAACATGAATCCCATTCTGACGGGCATATTTACTGTGCCATTTAATATCATTCTGTAATGCCGGGTGGGCGAATGCCTGCGCCAACGCCACACCGCTGTAACGTTCGATACGGTCAATGATTTGCTGCGGTGTTGCATCCATATTCGGGCCGCTGCAATGCTCGGTAAACTCGAATTCTTCACGGTGATCGGCAACGGCTTGCATCACTTTATGCGCCGCTTCACGGCCTTGCGGAAGAGTGGATGCGGCAAGAATACAGCGCACAATCACACCGGAAAACATATGCCATGGTTGCGACTGAAGGCGAATTTTCACCGTGACGTTGTCTTCACCCACTTTTTCCAACAGTGCGTCGAGCTTATTGAAAGCGCGAACAGAGAATGGGCAGGTCGGCTCAAGAAAAACTTCAAATGTGCGCGGACCGTGACCCCAGACCAGTGGTTGAGCATGAGGTTTATCGTTTTGACTCATAGTGATCCCTTTATTGTGTTTTCAGCGTTGGTATGCGAAACAACTTATCAGATATTGAACGGATTTATACTTCGTCCGAAGACCACACCGGATAGTCGGTATAACCCGCTTCTTTGCCGCCAAACAGTGCCGCGTGATTGCTAATAGATGCCAGCGGCAAGTTTTCCTCAAGGCGGCGCGGGAAATCAGGGTTGGCAACAAACGGGCGGCCAAAGGCAACCAGATCCACGATACCTGCCGCGAGGAATTTTTCTGCTTTCTCCTGGGTGTAATTCCCCGCCACGATTATGGCACCACTGAATGTTGCCCGAAGCGTTTCACGGAACTCGTACGGTACTTGCGGTGCGTCATCCCAGTCGGCTTCCGCCAGATGGATAAAGGCAATGCCTTTTTGCTCACACCAGGCCGCCAGTGCCAGAATCGCTTCAATAGCCTGCGGGTCGTCCATTCCACGCTGAGTAATAAATGGAGCCAGGCGAATACCGGTTCTGTCTGCACCAATGGCATCGCTAATGGCTTCCAGCACTTCTTGCGCAAAACGCACGCGGTTTGCCAGGCTGCCACCGTATTCATCGGTGCGTTTGTTGGAGCTGCGGCGCAGGAATTGGTCAATCAAATACCCGTTGCCACCATGAACCTCTACACCGTCGAAACCCGCGTCAATGGCATTGAGCGCCGCCTGGCGATAGTCGGCAATCACCTGGCCAATATCTTCATGCGTTAATTCACGCGGAACAGGGCTGTCTACCATTCGGCCTACACCGTCTTCGCCCACGACCCAAACTTGCGCATCGGGTGCCAGTGCAGAAGGTGCGACGGGTTTGCCATCAGCGTGAAAACTTTCATGGGACATGCGGCCAACGTGCCACAGCTGCGAGAAGATTTTCCCGCCAACCTGATGAACGGCATCGGTCACCAGGCGCCAGCCGCTGATTTGTTCTGGGGAGTGAATACCTGGTGTCCAGGAATAACCCTGACCTTGTGGCGAAATTTGTGTCGCTTCGGTAATGATAAGTCCGGCACTGGCACGTTGTTGGTAATACTTCGCCATCATCGACGTAGGGATATTACCCGGCTGTGCGGAGCGAGAACGCGTCATCGGCGCCATAACAATACGGCTACGGGTTTCAACTGACCCTACACGAGAGGTCTCAAACAGGTGACGTGATTTCATTTCTTCGACTCCGAGATAATTATGATGCCTTGACTTTACGTCCTGCTTGTCGTTTTGATAATGGCATTGAAATCTGATTGTCTATTCAGGAAATTAGAATAATGGGTAAGCTCGAAGATATGACCTTGCTGGTGGCCGTGGTTGATGCCGGTGGACTGGCGGCGGCGGGAAGGCGGATGAATTTGTCGCCTGCTACCATGACTGCGCGACTAAAAGCATTAGAGGAACGCTATCAGACACGCTTTTTTAACCGTTCAACACGGGCCATAGCATTGACGCGGAGCGGTGAGGAGTTTTACTACGCCGCTCTGCGTGTGCTTGAGGAAGTAGAGCTGGCTGAATCGAAATTGATGCAGAAAGAGGGCATTCTGAGTGGCACGCTACGGATTGCAGCGCCGTCTGATTTTGGGCGTCAGTATTTATCACCTGCGTTACTCGATTTTTCCCGTCAGCACCCGGAAGTTAAAAGTTCGTTGTATCTCAGCGAAGATGTGGTGGATTTGATTTCTTTACGGCTCGATATGAGCATTCGTTTTGGTAACCTGCCGGACAGCAATCTGGTAACGAAAGTCATCAGGCAGAACTATCGCGTGCTGGTGGCATCTCCGGCTTACCTTCATACCCATGGGGAACCGCATTCAGTGCAAGATCTGGCCGGACATCGCTGCCTGGTGATGGAGCGTCGCGGAACGCTGATGAATGAATGGCGCTTTGAGGCTGAAGGGGAAATGCAAAGTGCGCGCGTTACGCCTGCCATGGTGTGCGACGACGGTGCACTTTTGCGCCAGTGGGTGCTGGCCGGGGCCGGTATTGCCAGTAAATCCTGGTGGGATGTTAAACGCGATGTTGAACAAGGGCGGCTGAAAGTGTTGTTGGCAGACAGTTTCATTGGCTTTAGCAGGCACGACAAAAAACAGGTGGGGCTACAGTTTGTTTATCCACAGCGCCGCTTTCAGCCATTACAGGTTTCCATGTTCAGCGAATTTTTCATCAACTGGTTGGATAATGAATAAATCGGCCGGGTAATAGGCGTGACAAATCCCACTGGCAGTTATCAGTGTTATAATTTTTAATTAAAAGAAGGCGTTACCGGTTAGTGCTATCCACTGACAGGCTGCTTTGTTGTGCTTCTACTTTGTCCTGATGATGGTACCAGGCACCGATGGCAGAATAGACAAAACGGCCGAAAAGGAAGAGAAAACTGATGAGCAGAATAATGCGGGTCATACGATTGTTAAACTTATGTCGTCTTCGCATACTCGTAACCTGTGTCACGCAAATGATCCTTGATGTTTGCCCGTCAACTGCGGGCGACGGGGATATTTATACACAGTGATGCCCTAAGGTCAATTGCGGGTCATCGGTGAATAACGTACTAAATCATTTCTCCCTGTTATATAAACATTTCTTAATATTAGTTGATTAGTATATCTACAGTTATTTTTTTGAATTATTCACTTTTGGACTTTAATCTCCATCAAAAAATTGATTAAGATCATCTTTGTAACTCCATCCCTAACTAGAATCTGCACTCTATTCCATAGCGATATGGTTTTATCGGCCAGGTTGGAAGCCTGTTCGAAACTTACCCGAGCTGGACGACAGGGTTCTTGGCGATAACTAATGCATCTGGCAAGCTGGTATAACAAATATAAAAATCAATGGTGGGCACTTCCTTTGGTGCTGCCGAGTCTACTTTTTCCTATAGCCGAATGGTGTAATGCCCATACCGTCATGGACGGGGGGCGCGTATTTCTCGTCTATGTGCCACTTGGGCTAATGACAGCATTTATGGTGGTTTTCGGTTGGGCAGCACTGCCGGGAATTATTGTTGCGTTACTCCTCCGATATGTCCCTCTAAAAGGCGAAATTGCTGCATTACTGGCAGTGGTTCACTTTATCGTCCCAATCACGATCAGTTGGGGTGGCTACCGTATTTTCGTTCCACGGCGTGGCTCAGTGATGTTTGGTGCTATCAAACTTACTGGGCAGCGCATGTTGTGGTTGGTATTAGTTAACTCTGTAACATTTTTAGTTATCTATCAGATGGGGGTTTTCTTCGGTTGGTATGATGTATCCAACAATATCGGTGCGGAAAACCCTCTCCACACCCGGACATTAATTAATTTTCAGGCGGTGCTGATTGGTTGTTTGACGGGGATGCCTTTCTTTTACTCCGTCATTCGTATGTTCCGAAATCCACGCTTTATGTTTTCATTTTTCTCGCGGATGAAGGCTCAAATGCAGTCGGGCGTGACCAAAGTCGAGATTACGCTATGGGCTGGGTTGGTCATCGTATTAGTTAGTCTGCTGCTGTTACCCTTAAATGATTTCAGCACCATTTTCACAACGGATTACACCTTAACGCTGATTCTACCGCTAATGTTATGGGGCGCGATGCGCTTTGGTTTTCTGTTTATCACCATGTCATGGGCGGTGATATTGACGATCCTGTGCAGCGGTTTTCATAACTATTTGCCGCCATATATGGGCTTTCAACTCCATCTGGCCATAGCCTCATCCTGTTATGCTGTGTTCTCTATCACCATCTATTTGATGGCTGTTGTCACTACTCGCCAGCGTTTTCTGCATAGCAAGGCGCGCCGTGTTGCTTTTATCGACCCCATCGTTCAAATGCCCAATTTGCGCGCGCTTAATCGCGACTTATCTCGTTATCCGTGTTCAGCTCTGGCTTTTCTACGCGTGCCCGAACTTGAGCTTTTAGGTCGAAATTACGGAGTGCAACTTCGTATCCAATACAAGCAGCAGCTCAATGAATATCTGCATCCGATATTAACCGCCAACGAACGGGTCTATCACTTGTCTGGACATGAGCTGGCTGTTCGGTTGAACTATGACTCTTATCATGAGCGTATCGACGCCCTTGACCATCGCGTTAAGCAGTTCCGCTTTATGTGGGATGGTATGCCGATGCAGCCACAAGTAGGCATCAGCTTTTGCTATGTTCGCCAGCCTGTCACCCATATTTACTTCCTGTTAGGTGAGCTTAGTACCATGGCTGATTTGTCGCTTTCGACATCAAAGCCTGAAAGCTTGCAGCAGCAAGGCACAAACCATGTGCAGAATGCGGTTAGAAAGAAAGTGGCGATGATGAATCGCCTGCAAGTCGCCATTGATTCAGGGAATTTCATCTTGATGGCGCAACCTATCGAAGGGATTCGTGGTGACTCTTATCATGAAATCTTGCTGCGTATGAAAGGGGATAACGACGGGGATGCGATGTTTATGCCCGATGCGTTTTTGCCGGTGGCACATGAGTTTGGCTTGTCTTCTAAAATCGATAAATGGGTGTTAGAAGCAACGCTTGAGTTCATGAGCAAGTATCGAAAACAACTTCCCGGAAGCCGTTTCTCCATTAACCTCACCCCCGCTTCTGTAGGGCGTTTGCAGTTTGCGAGCGAAGTGAAACATCTACTTGAGCGTTACAAAATTGAACCCTGGCAGCTTATTTTCGAAGTCACCGAAAGCAATTCATTAACCAATCTTGAGCAAGCTAACGCGACTTTGACTATGTTGCAAAATATGGGCTGTCGGATTGCTATTGATGATTTTGGTACAGGGTATGCCAGCTATGCGCGGCTGAAAGATATTAGCGCGGATATCCTGAAAATTGACGGTAGTTTTATCCGGAATATACTAACCAGTAGTCTGGATTATCAAATTGTTGATTCAATCTGCCAATTAGCACGGATGAAAAAGATGCAGTTGGTTGCCGAATATGTTGAAAGCGAGGCGGTCAAGGCAGCGGTGCAAAGTCTGGGGATTGATTACATACAAGGGTATTTGGTTGGACGGCCGCTTTTGCTCGAGAAGCTTGTCATTCAGGAAAATCGAGATACCGAATAACCAAACGCCCTGATGGGCGTTTGGTTGAGTAAATAATCAGGCGGTGGTGTTCGGGCTAGCTTCTTCTTCAATCTTAAGCTTCCAGCCTGGTGTGTTATCCCAATACTGCTGTTCGCGCTCTAAATCGAGCAATACCAAAGTGTTCAGGCTGAACCAGTCATGTGGGAAACGCAGTGTCCATTTGTGCTCATCAGTTTCTAACACCAATGTCGGCGGAGTGGTTGTTGCCTGACGTTGATTATTCAGTAACACGCCCAGGCGCAGAATTTGAATTAGCGGTAGGAACTGCTTTTTCTTAAACAGCGTAAATCGTGGCAGGTCATCGATTTTTACCGCTTTGCGGTGATAGCGCACCAGCGAAGAGATGAGCATTTGTTGCTCTTGATTAAAGCCAGGCAAGTTGCTGTGTTGCAGGATATAAGCCGAGTGGCGATGTAGCCCACTATGGTTAATATTCAGTCCAACCTCGTGCAACATCGCTGACCATTTCAACAGGGCGGCCATTTGCGGATTAGCTTGTTTTGGGTTTTGTACTTCCCACTGTTGATAGATATGCTCAGTCGTTGTCAGTACACGTTTAGCCTGATCACTGTCGATATTGTACTGGTTTGCCAGACTTTGCGCGGTGCGAATACGAATATCCTGATGGCGGAAACGACCCTCCATTTCATACAGAACACCTTCGCGCAGAGCTCCGTCAGACAGACGTAACTCTCGAATTGCCAGCGAGTCGAAAACACCACAGAGAATCGCAAGGCCTGGTACAAACACGGCTTTACGTTCTTCCGATAATCCCGGCAGGCTCATAGTGCTGAAACTCTTATACTTCAGCACTTCATCACGCAGCATTTCCAGGCGTTCAGGGGTGATAATCCCGTCCTTTTCACCCATGTTGACCAGCACTTCATGCGCCGCTTTGATGGTGCCAGAGGCCCCCATCGCAACATTCCAGCCCTGTAAGCGGTACTGCCAGGAGAGGTTTTCCAGCTTCTGCACAGCTGCGAGGCGAGCGCGTTTAAAGTTTTCCGGGTTGATATTCCCTTTTGGGAAGAAGTTTTGTGCGAAGCTCACACAACCCATGCGGCGGCTTTCGACCAGCATTGGCTCGAAATCCTCACCAATTACCAGTTCGGTTGAGCCACCACCAATATCAATAACCAGTTTGCGGCCTTTTTCCGGCTGGGTATGTTCTACACCCATGAAAATCAGACGCGCTTCTTCGTTACCTGAAATAATTTCAATCGGGTAGGGGATAACCTGTTCGGCGCGCTTAAGGAACTCTGCGGCATTTACGGCCAGGCGTAAACTGTGAGTACCCACGATACAGACGTTTTCCGCGGAGAACCCCTGAAGACGTTCAGCAAATAACGCAAGGCACGACAGCCCACGCTCTATCGCTTCTTCGCTTAACTCGTTCTCAGCATTCAGACCATCGGCTAAATGGACACGTTGTTTCAGACGACCAATGATTTGCATTGCGCCATCTACCACACGCGCGATAACCATGTGGAAACTGTTCGAGCCAAGGTCTACCGCTGCGAACTCTTGCGGCCGTGGAGCATGTTTTTTTATCGGCATGTTTTTGTCATCAACATAGTTTTATAGTCGACATGGTGCATTATTCAGGTTGTTCAAGAGATTTAATGTAATCGTAAATCGCCAGTTGCGACCGTACCTTACGGCGGTTGCCGCGCGGCACATAACGATTACTCAGTTCTTTGTCGATGTAGCGCGCTTTTACCGTATCACTGAACAGTATTTCAATGATATCCAGCACCCGTTGTTTCAGGCGCGGGTCGAGAATAGCAACGGCCACCTCGATGCGATAATCAATGTTGCGCGTCATCCAGTCGGCAGAGGAAAGAAACACTTTTTTGTCGCCGCCATTTTCAAACACATATACGCGATCGTGCTCGAGATAGCGGTCAACAATACTGATTACGCGAATATTGTCGCTAATACCGTCCAAATTGGGGATAAGCGAGCACATGCCACGGATCAGCAGATTAACTTTTACACCTGAGCTAGAAGCCGCATACAGGCGGTCTACCAGCCCTTTATCGACCAGGTTATTCAGTTTCAGCGTGATGCCAGACGGCTCGCCATTTTGTGCATTAGCAATTTCTTTATCGACCAAATCGTAAAGCAGGCGGCGTGAGTTCTGTGGTGAAACCATCAGATGTTCGAATGTCACCGGGCGATAAGGGTTTTCGATAAAGTTAAATACGCGGCGTACTTCGTTGGTGATGCGCGCATCGCAGGTCAGTAACGAATAGTCGGTATAAAGCCGTGCAGTTTTCTCGTTAAAGTTACCGGTACCGATGTGGGCATAACGCACCACCTCTTCACCCTCTTTACGAGAAATCAGGAATAATTTGGCGTGAATCTTCAGGCCAGGGGCTGAGAAGATAACGTGCACGCCCGCTTCGGTCAGGCGTTTCGCCCAGTGAATATTGGCTTCTTCGTCAAATCGCGCTTGCAGCTCAACCACCACGGTGACTTTCTTGCCATTGTGCGCGGCGTGAATCATTGACTCGATAATGCGAGAGTCTTTCGCCACGCGATAAATATTGATTTTAATCGCCAGCACGCTCGGGTCGAACGACGCCTGGCGCAACAATTCCAGCACGTGCTCAAAGGTGTGATACGGATAGTAGAGCAGCACGTCGCGGTTGCGGATTGCATCAAAGCCGTTACGGAATTTATCGAACCAGATATGGCGCAAACGCGGCATCGGCTTGTTCACTAAATTGGCTTTGCCGACGTTAGGAAAATTAATGAAATCTTTGAAGTTATGGTAGCGACCACCCGGTACGATGGAATCGTAATTGGTGATGGTCAGTTTGTTACGCAGCATTTCAACCATCGCATCAGGCATATCACGCTGATACACAAAACGCACCGGCTCAGCTGTCAAACGCTGTTTCAGGCTTGATGACATCAGTTCCAGCAAGCTCGATTCCATTTCCGTTACCAGATCGTATTCTGCGTCGCGGGTCATTTTCATTGAGTAGGCGTTCAAGGAATCGTAATCGAAGAAGCCTTTGAAAATATCGTCCAGGCAATAACGCAAAATGTTATCTAGCAGGATCATCGGTTTGCGGCGGCGTGGTGCTTCCGGCGGCAAATTAACAAAGCGCGGTACTTTATCTGATGGAATTTCTAGCAGCGCGTAGCGAATGTCATCGCCACGAATGATCTCTACGGCGAGATAGGTGTAGTCATCTTTAAGAAACTGCACCAGATCGGTGTCGTGGTTAATCAGGATCGGTGTGATGTGCTGGCGCAAATAGTGTTTAAAGTAATGTCGCAGCCAGTTTTGCTGATTCGGGGAAAGCTGGCGTTCATTGATCAAGAAGATCTGATTACGCGCCATTTCCAGCAGCAGATCGTTATACAGCCCATCAAACTCTTGATCGGCCTTTAGAACACGCGCCTGAATTTTGTTGAGTAAATGGCGCGAGTTAGGAGCCGTACCTTGTTCTTCGCTGATCAGAATGCGCCGTTTTAGCTCGGCGAAACGAACTTTGTAAAATTCATCAAGGTTATTCGAATAGATGCCGAGAAAACGCATTCTCTCAATCAGCGGGTTAATTTTATCCGCTGCTTCCTGGAGCACACGTTCGTTAAAAGATAACCAGCTCAGTTCTTTTTCGATATACAGCTTATCCTGACCCATTAGCCCTCACACTCCGTTTTCGTGGACGTTAAAATGCCGTCACGTTTGTCATTATGGCGAGCTTTGCCGTGGAATGTCCAACGATGGCCGTAAAGTATGACAAATCATGATGAAGTTTAGTAAGCGTTGTAGGGTGGAGGCGTGAAAAAGGGGCCGTAGCCCCTAAGTTTTATTCGTCTGCAGCATGACCCTGCGGTGGCAATTTGTTGCCATCCAGCCAGGCGCTATTTTCACGCATTTCCAGGCGTCCTTCGACAAACCAGGAGACAACTAGCGGATAAATAGCGTGTTCCTGATTCTGTACGCGGGCGGTGATGTCTTCTTCATCATCACCTTCAAAAACCGGTACTTTGGCCTGCAGAATAACCGGCCCACCGTCGAGTTCTTCAGTGACAAAATGCACGGATGTTCCATGCACCTCGTCGCCGTTTTCCAACACCTGACTATGAGTATTGAGACCGGGATATTTTGGCAGCAGAGAAGGGTGGATGTTTATCAGTCGCCCTGCGTAATGACCGACAAACTCCGGGCTAAGAATGCGCATATAACCGGCTAGCACCACCAGATCCGGCGCGTAGGCGTCAATCTCAAGTATTAACTCACGATCGAACGCAGCGCGATCAGCGAATTGGCTAGCCGTTAACGCGTGAGCAGGAATTTCTGCTTCACGCGCACGTTCCAGGCCAAAGGCATCGGTTTTATTACTGAATACAGCCGCCACGGTGGCATTAATCTTTTTCAGCTTACAGGCATCGATAATTGCCTGAAGATTGCTTCCGTTTCCGGAAATTAGCACCACTATACGTCTCATTACTCAATAACCACGCGCTCGGAGGAATCAGAAGCTTTGATACTACCGATTTTCCAGGCGTTTTCACCTTTTGCGTTCAAAAATTCTATCGCTTTTTCAGCTTCTGACGCAGGCAGGACAATCAGCATGCCGACACCGCAGTTAAAGGTGCGGTACATTTCGTGACGGCTGATATTGCCGGCTTTTTGCAACCAGTTGAATACCGCAGGCCACTGCCATGAAGATTCAGCAATAATCGCCTGTGTGTTGTCTGGCAGAACGCGAGGGATATTTTCCCAGAAACCACCACCGGTCAGGTGTGCAATCGCATGAACGTCAATATTTTCAATCAATTCCAGAATGGACTTCACATAAATGCGAGTCGGTTCCAGTAAATGATCTGCCAGCGGTTTACCTTCAAGCTCTGTAGTTAGCGGGTCAGTACCGCTCACTTCCAGCACTTTACGAACCAAAGAATAACCGTTGGAATGCGGGCCACTTGATGCCAGGGCAATCAGCACATCACCGTCGGTGACTTTAGAACCATCGATGATTTCAGATTTCTCGACCACGCCAACACAGAAGCCAGCAACGTCGTAATCTTCGCCATGGTACATGCCTGGCATTTCAGCCGTTTCACCGCCAACTAATGCACAGCCAGATTGCAGACAACCTTCGGCAATACCAGAAATAACGCTCGCAGCCGTTTCGACTTCAAGTTTGCCAGTTGCATAATAATCAAGGAAAAACAGCGGCTCAGCACCTTGAACAATCAGGTCATTCACACACATCGCGACCAGATCGATGCCGATAGTGTCGTGGCGCTTTAAATCCATCGCCAGACGTAATTTAGTACCCACACCGTCGGTGCCAGAAACCAGCACAGGCTCACGATACTTTTGAGGTAACGCGCACAACGCACCGAAACCGCCCAGCCCACCCATGACTTCCGGGCGGCGAGTCTTTTTCACTACACCTTTGATTTTATCGACCAGAGCGTTACCAGCATCAATATCAACACCGGCATCTTTATAGCTAAGAGAGGTTTTGTCGGTCACTGCTTAGTCCCCGCGGATGGGTTAGAAATAAAAAACGCCGCAATTCTAACAGTGCAGGCAAACGTTTGCGAGCCTCTTATTTAGCGGGATGCAATTATTGTTGATATATACTCATTTCACCCTGGTTGATCTCGAAGCGGTGGCGCGGTGTTAAAAAAGCGGTATAATCCGGCGATTTTTTTTGTGCTGGCCAACTATCTCTGGGAGAAAGAGTATGAAGATCGTGGAAGTCAAACACCCACTCGTCAAACACAAGCTAGGTCTGATGCGTGAGAACGACATCAGCACCAAACGCTTTCGTGAACTCGCCTCAGAAGTTGGCAGCTTGCTGACTTACGAAGCCACGGCGGATCTGGAAACTGAAAAAGTCACTATCGAAGGCTGGAACGGCCCGGTAGAGATTGATCAAATCAAAGGTAAGAAGATTACCGTTGTGCCAATTCTGCGTGCCGGTCTGGGCATGATGGAAGGCGTGCTGGAAAACGTTCCAAGTGCGCGTATCAGTGTTGTTGGTATCTACCGTAATGAAGAAACTCTGGAGCCAGTTCCTTACTTCCAGAAACTTGTTTCTAACATTGAAGAACGTATGGCGCTGGTGGTTGACCCTATGCTGGCAACCGGCGGTTCTATGATTGCGACCATCGACCTGCTGAAAAATGCCGGTTGCACCAGCATCAAAGTGTTGGTTCTGGTCGCAGCACCTGAAGGTATCGCCGCGCTGGAAAAAGCGCACCCGGACGTAGAGCTGTTCACCGCTTCTATCGATCAGGGTCTGAACGAGCACGGATACATTATTCCGGGCCTCGGCGATGCCGGGGACAAAATATTTGGTACTAAGTAAAAATTGAGCCGACTTCGAAAGTCGGCTTTTTTTTGATTTGTTCGAGCCGTTATTTCTAAAAACAATACTCAGAGGAAAACACAATGACACGCCGCGCCATTGGAGTGAGCGAAAGACCACCCCTGCTGCAAACGATACCGTTAAGTTTGCAACATCTGTTCGCGATGTTTGGTGCCACCGTTCTGGTACCAATCCTGTTCCACATTAACCCGGCGACGGTGCTGCTGTTTAACGGGATTGGGACACTGCTGTATCTCTTTATCTGTAAAGGTAAAATCCCGGCTTATCTCGGTTCGAGCTTTGCGTTTATTTCACCTGTGCTGCTGCTTCTGCCGCTGGGTTATGAAGTGGCGTTGGGCGGGTTTATCATGTGTGGCGTGTTGTTCTGTATCGTGGCGTTGATTGTCAAAAAGGCCGGTACTGGCTGGCTGGATGTGATGTTCCCTCCAGCGGCGATGGGCGCGATTGTGGCAGTTATCGGTCTTGAACTGGCGGGTGTGGCTGCGAATATGGCCGGTCTTCTACCTGCTGATGGCACTTCTCCTGACTCAACCACAATCATTATTTCGCTGGTTACGCTTGGGGTAACCATCTTTGGTTCAGTTCTGTTCCGTGGCTTCCTGGCGATTATCCCGATTCTTATCGGTGTGCTGGTGGGTTATGCACTCTCCTTCGCCATGGGTGTGGTTGATGTCACACCAATTATTAACGCGCACTGGTTTGCACTGCCAACCTTCTATACCCCGCGTTTTGAGTGGTTTGCCATCTTAACTATTCTGCCTGCGGCGTTGGTCGTTATTGCGGAACACGTTGGTCACCTGGTGGTAACGGCAAACATTGTTAAGAAAGATTTGCTTCGTGACCCAGGCCTGCATCGTTCCATGTTTGCCAACGGCATTTCGACGATTTTCTCCGGTTTCTTTGGTTCGACGCCAAACACCACTTATGGTGAGAACATCGGCGTTATGGCGATAACCCGTGTTTATTCCACCTGGGTTATTGGTGGCGCGGCGATTCTGGCGATTCTGCTTTCCTGCGTAGGCAAACTTGCCGCAGCGATCCAGATTATCCCGGTTCCAGTGATTGGTGGTGTTTCTCTGCTGCTGTACGGCGTGATCGGCGCATCCGGTATTCGAGTGCTGATCGAATCAAAAGTCGATTACAACAAAACTCAAAACCTGATCCTGACCTCCGTTATCTTGATCATCGGGGTGAGTGGCGCAAAAGTGCACATTGGTGCTGCTGAGATAAAAGGGATGGCGCTAGCGACTATCGTAGGCGTAGGTCTGAGCCTGATCTTTAAACTTATCAGTGTGCTGCGTCCGGAAGAAGTGGTGCTGGATGCTAAAGAAAACGACGTAAATTCGTAGTTTTTCCTCAAGCCGGGCGGCGCGTTCGCCCGGTTCTATTGATCCTCATTTCTGTGTTAGACTCTCTGCGTTTTTCTGCCTGTTATGGTTGAGGTAATTCTGAATACGCCGGCACAGCTATCACTGCCACTCTATTTGCCTGATGACGAAACTTTTGCGAGTTTCTGGCCGGGTGATAACCCTTCTTTACTCGCCGCACTCCAGTCCGTGCTCCGTCAGGATCACAGCGGATATATCTATTTCTGGTCGCGAGAGGGAGGAGGGCGCAGCCATTTGCTGCATGCCGCCTGTGCGGAACTGTCACAACGTGGCGAAGCTGTTGGCTACGTGCCGCTTGATAAGCGCACCTGGTTTGTCCCGGAAGTATTGGACGGTATGGAACAGCTTTCGCTTGTGTGTATCGACAATATCGAGTGTGTAGCGGGCGACGAACTGTGGGAAATGGCGATTTTTAATCTCTATAACCGCATTCTTGAATCAGGAAAAACCCGTCTGTTGATTACCGGCGATCGTCCTCCGCGCCAGCTCAATTTGCAACTTCCCGACCTCGCATCGCGCCTTGACTGGGGCCAAATATATAAGCTGCAACCGCTTTCCGACGAAGACAAACTTCAGGCCCTGCAACTGCGTTCACGACTGCGCGGTTTTGAGCTGCCAGAAGATGTGGGCCGCTTCCTGTTAAAACGTTTGGATCGCGAAATGCGTACGCTGTTTATGACGCTCGATCAGCTGGATCATGCTTCTATCACGGCGCAACGTAAACTGACGATCCCGTTTGTGAAAGAGATTCTGAGTCTTTAATTCGTTTGGCGGATACACAGCGCGGCATCCGCTATTATCACTACAAAATTTCTAGCACCGACTCAGGCGGGCGGCCAATACGGGCTTGGCCATTAGCCAGCACTATCGGACGCTCAATTAGCTTTGGATTTTCGACCATCGCCTGAATCAATTGCTCTTCGCTTAATGCACTATCTGCCAGATTCAACTCCTTGTACAAATCCTCTTTCTGACGCATTAACTCGCGTGCGCTGGCAAAACCCAATTGGCTGAGCAACATTTTGATGGTTGCCGCATCCGGAGGGGTTTCCAGGTACAGCACCACTTCGGGTTCTACGCCATTTGCTTTTAGCAGGCTTAACGTTTCACGGCTCTTAGAGCAGCGCGGATTGTGATAAATAGAAACGGCTGTAGACATCGTAACTCCTGTTACATCTTAGAATACGGAAGGAAGCGTTTTTGCAGTTCGCGGAACTGATCGATTCGCGCATCATAACGGGCTTGCTGCAAGCTACCCAATTTCACTTGAGCGCTGGCACTACTGAGCAGCGAAATAGCCTGGTCAAGACGCCCAACGAGTGCCATCACCTCTGCGCGTGCAGCGAGCTCTTGATCACGATTGCCTAAATCAGCCTCGGTTTGCGCTAACAAATCCCAGGCATTGCTATCATCAGGGTGAGTGAAGGTATAACGATTGAGAATTGCTGCCGCCTGCTCTGGCTGTTTTGCCTGAACATAGGCGTTGGCAAGGTTAAGCTGTAACACCGGGTTCTGTTTCAAATCAGGCGCGTTTTTCAGTCGATTGATAGCGTCCGCGAATTTATTTTGCCCAAGGTCAATATCGGTAGATAAATCGAGATACCACGCATTTGTAGGTTGTGCGGTAAGCAGTGGTTGTAAAAGCTTACGGGCTTCATCCCATTTATTACTACCCATCGCCTGAAGCGCACGACCATATGCCGCCGCGTGTTGTTCGCGAATATTTCCCTTAGACCAGCTATCCAATAAATCACTGGTTAGTTGGTTACGTCCGGAGTTGTACATACCCAACGTACGGGCTTTTGCCATGTAAAAATCTTCTGAAGATTGTGTCACCACCGGCCGCATTTGGTTGGCTCGGTTGCGTGCATCTGCTAAACGGCTTTCAGGTAATGGGTGGGTGAGCAAAATTTCTGGTGGGCGAGATGAATAACGCGACTGGTCGAGCAGTTTCTCAAGGAAGGTTGGCATCGCTTGTGGATCGAAACCGGAGCGCTGCAACACCTGAATACCGATACGGTCTGCTTCCTGCTCGTTTTGTTGCGTGAAGCTGATCATGCCCTGTTGTGTACCGGCGAGTGTTCCGCTTAACGCTGCCATACCCGCTTGAGGGCTGGCCATCGCCAGTAAAATAGAACCTAATGCACCCACCCAGGTTAGTGGAGCATTTTTTTCTGATCTTCCATGGCTCGCGCCAGGTGACGTTGTGTGACGTGAGAGATTTCGTGCGCCATAACCGAGGCGAGTTGGCTTTCATTATCGGCATAACGGAATAGCGCTGAGTGCAGCACCACATTGCCGCCGAAGAAAGCAAAGGCGTTGATTTCGTCGTTATTGATCAGAAAGAAATGGAAAGGGGTCTTAACGGAGTTGGCATGGCTAACCAGACGCATACCCAGTTTGTTGATGTACTGCACGAGCAAAGGGTCATTGATTAATGGGGCGCTGCCTCGCAGTTGACGAACATAAAAGTCGCCCATCTGCATTTCCTGGCCAATTGACAGAGTATTACCTGCTGAAGTTCCCATATCTGGCAGTTGGTCGCTAACGTCCGCAAAGGCTGGAGTTACTGGACCCGCAAGCAAAGCTGCCATCAGTGTTGCAACCAGCGATTTTTTCAACTGCTTGAACATACGTCCTGTCCTGTTTAATCAAAGTTAATCTTCGACATGTATTACGTGAATTTGTTCGCATACAAAGATGAACTGTAGCCCACCGCATGACTGAGACCTATCTTATCTGCGACAATTTTAAACCGCCATTGAACAGACATAAAAAGCAAAGTCTTTACAGTGACATTTAGATACAATCTCTCCTCGCACAATACTGTCAGGGAAGGGATGTATGCTTGAAATGTTGTTGCAGTGGTATCGGCGACGGTTTAGCGATCCGGAGGCTATCGCACTGCTAGTCATTCTGGTTGCAGGATTTGTCATTCTATTCTTCTTCCACGGACTGTTAGCGCCGCTATTGGTGGCGATTGTGCTGGCTTATTTACTGGAGTGGCCAACCGCACGGCTTCAGCGTATCGGATGTTCACGAACCTGGGCTGCAACGATTGTATTGGTGCTGTTTGTCGGCATTTTGCTGCTGATGGTCCTGGTAGTTGCGCCAGTTGCCTGGCAGCAGGGTATCTATCTGATACGTGACATGCCGGGAATGCTGAATAAACTTTCTGATTATGCCGCCACACTGCCAAGACGTTATCCGGCACTGGTTGATGCAGGCATCATTGATGCCATCGCCGAGAACATGCGTGGGCGCATGATGGGGATGGGCGATCAAGTGGTGAAATATTCACTGGCTTCATTAGTTGGGCTGTTAACGCTGGCAATTTATCTGGTGTTAGTGCCGCTGATGGTGTTCTTCCTCGTCAAAGACAAAGAACAGATGCTTAATGCTGTTCGCCGGGTTTTACCTCGAAACCGTGGGCTTGCGGGGCAGGTATGGCTGGAGATGAATCAGCAAATTACGAACTACATTCGCGGCAAAGTGCTGGAAATGCTGGTTGTGGGTGTGGTGACCTATATTGGTTTTGTGATTTTTGGCTTGAACTACTCTCTGCTACTGGCAGTGCTGGTCGGATTCTCTGTGCTGATTCCATATATTGGCGCGTTTGTCGTGACAATCCCGGTAGTATGCGTGGCGTTATTCCAGTTTGGCATTGGCCCTGAATTCTGGACGCTTTTCGCGGTGTATCTCATCATTCAGGCGCTGGACGGTAACTTGCTCGTACCGGTGTTATTCTCTGAAGCGGTGAATTTGCATCCGTTGGTGATTATTCTGTCAGTTGTGATTTTTGGCGGGTTGTGGGGATTCTGGGGCGTCTTCTTCGCGATTCCACTTGCTACGCTGATTAAAGCGGTGGTGCATGCCTGGCCGGATAGTGTGTTGATAGACGATAAGCTAAATTAGAGAAAGTAAAAAGCCGACGTGAAGTCGGCTTTTTTAATATTTTTAGCGTAGCTATTAAGCGTTTTCTTTCAGCCAGTTCACCACAATGTCGTGATGGTTGCTGGTTTTGAAATCATCAAACACTTTTTCAACTTTCCCTTCACCATCTAGCAGGAAGCTAATACGGTGGATGCCATCGTAGGTTTTGCCCATAAAAGATTTCTCGCCCCACACCCCAAATTGCTCGCAGACCTGATGGTCTTCATCAGAAAGCAGGGTGAAGTTCAGTAACTCTTTTTCAGCAAAACGTGAAAGTTTCTCTGGTTTGTCGGTGCTAATACCCAGCACTTCCACACCGCTTTTTTTCAACGCATCCATGTTGTCGCGCAAGCCACATGCTTGCACGGTGCAGCCTGGCGTCATCGCTTTAGGATAGAAATAAACCAGAACGCGCTGTCCCTGGAAGTCGGTTAAATTTATTTGCTCGCCGTCTTGATCAGGCAAGCTAAATTTCGGTGCGCTATCACCGGCTTTCAGTGGGCTCATTACAACTCTCCGTCTTAATCATCTTGCTGTGGATAATTCACAACGTTAATACTGCCTTGTGCTTTAAGTTCTGTACAGAGGACCTTGAATTCATCTTCGATAACATTCGCATCCTGACCTGCCGGACTATGAGCTGTTATCTGAATATACAGCTGGGGTGGATTGCCATCCTGAGCCGGCTGGGTACGAGAACTCAATTCCGCAATATTCATGTGATGGGCATCAAACAGATGGGTGAAACGCTCGATTAAATGAGGCGAGTCGGTGACTTCTACCTGTACCCAGACTGTTGCTGGCATTGCCGGGCGCTCTTGCGCGGCTGTACGTTTCATAACGATTAATAAATCGAGCTCAGCACCTTTCAGCGGTAGCGTTGATTCAATCAGGGTTATGGCATTCCAACTGCCAGAAAGCAGCATGATAAACGTGAACTCTTCACCGAGCATAGCGAGGCGACTGTCTTCAATATTACAGCCGCAACTGCTCACATGGCGGGTGATGGTATTAACAATACCAGGTCTGTCCGCCCCAAGGGCCGTAATGACCAAATAATGGTGTGGTGAGAGTGTCAAACGTGTTCTTCCTGTGAATCGGTGAGATATCATAAGGAAAGCATAAAAAAAGTTGCGTACAACCGTGTAGCGTCACCTGGTGACTTGCTTTTGATCCTGCACCAAACGTACCATTGAGACACTTGTTAGCACAGAGGATGGCCAATGTTCACTGGAAGTATTGTCGCGCTTGTGACGCCGATGGATGAGAAAGGTAATGTCTGCCGGTCAAGCCTGAAAAAACTGATTGATTACCATGTCGCCAGCGGGACCTCGGCGATTGTCTCGGTAGGTACTACCGGAGAGTCTGCTACGTTGAGCCATGACGAGCACGGTGATGTGGTACTGATGACGCTGGAACTGGCCGATGGCCGTATTCCGGTTATCGCAGGGACTGGCGCGAATGCCACCTCTGAAGCTATCTCGCTGACAAAGCGTTTTGAAAACAGCGGAATTGTGGGCTGCCTGACGGTAACTCCATACTACAACCGCCCAACCCAGGAAGGGCTATATCAGCACTTCAAAGCAATCGCCGGAAGCACCGACCTGCCGCAGATGCTGTACAATGTGCCATCTCGTACCGGTTGCGACATGCTGCCTGAAACAGTAGGCCGTTTGGCGAAGATTAAAAATATTATTGGTATCAAAGAAGCTACCGGGAACTTAACACGAGTAAACCAGATCAAAGAGCTGGTTGAAGATGACTTCATCCTGGTTAGCGGCGATGACGCGAGTGCGCTGGACTTTATGCAATTGGGTGGCCACGGTGTGATTTCTGTGACGGCAAACGTAGCCGCGCGAGAAATGGCAGAAGTGTGTAAACTGGCCGCCAATGGGCAATATGCGCAAGCGCGCGTTATCAACGAACGTTTGATGCCGCTGCACAATAAATTATTTGTTGAACCCAATCCTATCCCGGTCAAATGGGCTTGTAGAGAGTTGGGACTTGTGGCGACCGATACCTTACGCCTGCCAATGACACCGCTGACTGAAGCCAGTCGTCCGGTGATTGTTAGCGCGCTCAAGCATGCCGGTTTGCTGTAAAGTTTAGGGAGATTTGATGGCTTACTCAGTACAGAAGTCGACGGTGGCGAAAGTTGCAGTGGTTTCGTTAGCCATGCTGTTAGCAGCATGTAGCACCGACCAGCGTTATAAGCGCCAGGTTAGTGGTGATGAATCCTATCTGGATGCAGCACCCCTCGCGGAAATCCACTCCCCGGCGGGGATGATCCTGCCGGTGCAGAATGGTGAATACAATATTCCGGTCACCAACGGCAGCGGCGCAGTAGGCAAACAGCTGGATATCCGTCCGCCAGCTCAACCTCTGGCATTGGTCAGTGGCGCACGTACTCAGTTTACTGGGGACACCGCAACTCTGATGGTTGAAAGTGCGCGTAGTGCAACGCTGTGGCCACAGGTCGTAAGCGCTGTACAGGCGAAAAATTACGGTATTGATAAACGTGATGACGCAAGCCAAACGCTGACCACTGACTGGGTCCAATGGAACCGTGCTGATGAAGATCAGCAGTACCGTGGGCGCTATCAAATCAGTGTGAAACCTCAGGGCTATCAACAAGCTGTGGTGGTTAAGCTGCTGAATCTGGAACAGGCTGGCAAGCCAATTTCTGACGCGGCATCTATGCAACGTTATAGTGCAGAAATGCTTAACAGCATCAGTGCGGCACTGGATAAAACCCAGACCGATCTGCAAAACGCGAAAGAAAGTCGTGCAGCAACGCAGCTTGATGTTCAAAGTGCCGCTGACGACACTGGCCTGCCAATGCTGGTGGTGCGTGGTCCATTCAACGTCGTATGGAACCGTTTACCGGCAACGCTTGAGAAAGTGGGCATGAAAGTCACCGACTCTACGCGTTCAACAGGCAGCATGGCTGTAACTTACAAACCATTGTCTGACAGCGCATGGCAAGATTTAGGGGCGAAAGACCCGGGTCTGTCCAGTGGCGATTATAAACTGCAAGTGGGCGACCTCGATAACCGCAGTAGTCTGCAGTTCATCGATCCGAAAGGTCACACGCTGACGCAGTCTCAGAACGATGCTCTGGTAGCTGCATTCCAGGCAGCATTCAGCAAGTAACATTTTAAAGGCCAGAGCTCTCTGGCCTTTTTTCTGTTAGGCTACGCAAACGTGTGCGTAGACACAGATAGCGGAATTTTTAGTTAAATCACACCTGGAGTAAGAAAGATGCAAAAGCAAGCTGAGTTGTATCGTGGCAAAGCGAAAACCGTATACAGCACGGAAAATCCGGATCTGTTGGTGCTCGAATTCCGCAATGATACTTCAGCAGGAGACGGTGCTCGTATTGAACAGTTTGACCGTAAAGGCATGGTGAACAATAAGTTCAACCATTTCATTATGACTAAACTGGAAGAGGCGGGCATTCCTACGCAAATGGAAGCTCTGCTCTCCGACAACGAAGTGCTGGTGAAAAAGCTGGATATGGTGCCGGTTGAGTGTGTAATTCGTAACCGCGCGGCGGGCTCACTGGTTAAACGCCTCGGTATTGAAGAAGGCATTGAGCTAAATCCACCGCTGTTTGACCTGTTCCTGAAAAACGATGCGATGCATGACCCGATGGTCAACGAATCTTACTGTGAAACCTTTGGTTGGGTGAACAAAGAGAATTTGGCTCGTATGCGTGAGTTGAGCTACAAAGCTAACGATGTTCTGAGCAAACTGTTTGATGACGCGGGTCTGATCCTGGTCGATTTCAAGCTGGAATTTGGTTTGTTCAACGGCGAGGTTGTACTGGGTGATGAGTTTTCCCCAGACGGTAGCCGTCTTTGGGACAAAGAAACGCTCGACAAGATGGACAAAGACCGTTTCCGCCAGAGCCTTGGTGGCCTGATTGAAGCTTATGAAGAAGTCGCTCGTCGTCTTGGCGTTCAATTAGACTAAGTTTACCCGTCATACTTCGAGCAGCAGTGGCGTAGCCGCATTACTGCAACTCGAATTATTTTAGGTATTACAGCAAGATTTCCTTTAAAGCCGGATGTGTTTTACATCCGGCTTTTTCACATCTTGTTTCCTATGGTAATCCTGGAATTAACCACCTACGATCTACTTATTACAAGTTATGAATAATGAGGTCGACTATGCGCTGGCAAGGTCGTCGCGAAAGCGACAATGTTGAAGACAGACGAAACAACTCTTCTGGCCCAAGCTTCGGGGGCGGCGGCGGTGGTGGATTCCGCTTACCTGGCGGTAAAGGCGGTATCATCTTATTAATAGTGGTCGTTGTGGCGAGCTATTATGGTGTCGATCTCACTTCAATGCTCGGTGGGCAGCCCGTTCCGCAACAGCAATCTACGCAACGTTCCATTAGCCCTAACGATGATGAGGCCGCTAAATTTACCCGGGTTATTCTGGCAACGACCGAGGACTCCTGGGGAGAAGTTTTCCAGAAGATGGGGCGCACTTATCAGCCACCAAAACTGGTGATGTACCGTGGCAGTACACGTACTGGCTGTGGCACAGGTCAGTCAATCATGGGGCCTTTCTACTGCCCGGCTGACAGCACGGTGTATATCGATCTCTCTTTCTACGATGAAATGAAAAGCAAACTGGGCGCTGATGGTGATTTCGCTCAAGGCTACGTCATTGCTCATGAAGTCGGCCACCACGTGCTGAAATTGTTAGGGATTGAACCTAAAGTCCGCCAGCTCCAGCAGGGCGTAAGCCAGGCGGAGGGCAATCGTCTTTCTGTAAAAATGGAATTGCAGGCCGATTGCTTTGCGGGTGTCTGGGGCAACAGCATGCAAAAACAAGAAGTGTTGGATGCCGGAGATTTGCAGGAAGCGTTGAATGCAGCTGAAGCGATTGGCGATGATAAACTGCAACAACAGAGTCAGGGACGCGTTGTTCCCGACAGCTTCACCCATGGTACTTCAGAACAGCGCTATACCTGGTTCAAACGCGGTTTCGATAGCGGTGACCCGGCGCAGTGCAATACCTTCGGTAATACCGCCAAATAACGAGATGTGACAAGGACGCAAGCCATGGAGCTGCTAAGGCAAGCAACCGCCAGTATGGCTGATGCTGGTATTCGCCGTATGATTATCATGGCGGGTGAGAAAACCTGGAGTAGTCAGCAAGTACAATCTCTTACCCGGCAATTACCCGGTGACTGGCTATGGGTTGGTGCAGCCCCGGAATTGCCGCTTCATTGTGCAACGTCGGCAATGCGCACTCTATTGGGCCGTGAGTTTCTCCATGCGGTCTTTGATGCAAGAGAAGGGCTTGATGCTGAAGCGCTGGCAGCCCTCGCGGGAACGCTTAAAGCGGGCAGTTGGTTGGTTCTGCTGGTTCCCGACTGGGACAATTGGCCGATGCAGCCGGATTGCGATTCAAGCCGCTGGAGTGAGCAGCCGGAAGCGATTCCAACTCCGCATTTTATCGCTCATCTACAGCACTGTATCTGTGCAGATAGCGAATGCGTGCTCTGGCAGCAGTATCAGCCGCTGCAAATCCCTGCTTTCTCGCCACGTCCACAATGGCATGCAGCCAATGGTGCACCTTTTGCAGAGCAGGCCGCTATTCTGGATAAGCTTTTGAATATGCCTGCGGGCGTTGCGGTGGTGACTGCTCCCCGCGGGCGTGGTAAATCTGCGCTGGCGGGGATGTTATTGCAAAGGATTCCAGTCAAAGGGCTGGTAACCGCTCCGGGAAAAGCGGCGACGGATGTGCTCGCTGAGCATGCAGGCGAGCGTTTCAATTTTGTCGCACCTGACGCACTGCTTGCCAACCCCGATGCATTTCAGGCCGACTGGCTCATCATTGATGAAGCCGCAGCGCTTCCGGCACCCCAGCTACGCCAACTAATATCCCATTTCCCGCGGGCTTTACTCACCACCACGGTTCAGGGTTATGAAGGGACAGGGCGCGGGTTTGTACTCAAGTTCTGCGCAAGTCTCGACGCACTGACGCGCTACACTCTTTCAACACCCATCCGTTGGGCTGCAAATGATCCGCTGGAAAAGTTAATCGACGCGGTTTTGCTATTTGATGAAATCGACATAACGACAGCCCCGCAAGGTACGATTTCTTTGCAGGTCATTGAACGCGACAGCGAGTTACAACCATCGCAACAACTACAACAGATGTACCGCTTACTGTCTGGCGCGCATTACCGCACTTCACCACTGGACTGGCGTCGAATGCTGGATGCTCCGGGGCAGCATTTTATTGCTGCAATCAGTCGTGGAGAAACGATTGGAGCAACCTGGCTTGTGGAGGAGGGTGGGCTTCATGAGGATCTCAGTCGAGCGGTGTGGGCCGGATTTCGGCGTCCACGTGGTAATTTAGTGGCGCAATCGCTGGCAGCACATGGCGGTAGTCCATTAGCTGCGACACTTAAAGGATTGCGCGTCAGCCGTATTGCTGTGCATCCTCTGCGCCAGCGTCAGCAAAGCGGCCAACAGATGATTGCCAAAGTGAAAGATCATGCAATGTTTGTTGCTGATTATCTTTCGGTGAGTTTTGGTTTTACTAACGAGTTATGGCGCTTTTGGGAAAGCTGTGGCTTCCGGTTGGTGCGCGTAGGTAGTCACCGGGAGGCCAGTAGTGGCTGCTATACGGCGATGGCGTTATTGCCGTTAACCGAGCAAGGTGAAGCTTTGACTGGTCATGAGCAGCAGAGGCTACAGCGCGATATTAAGTGGCTGCAACCGTGGATTGACCAATCCTTACCTGTTATTCCTGATGAAAAGGCTGCGCTAAACAGTGATGACTGGCTGGAGTTGGCAGGATTTGCCTTTGGACATCGCCCTGTGGAGGCCTGTCTGGGCTCTCTGAACCGTTTGTTGCTAACCAGCGATTTACCCCTTAACGCACTACGTGGCCGGGTACAACAGCGTTTAAGTGTTGAGTTTCTTTGCCAGCAATTACGCATTTCCGGACGCAAAGCATTGTTAATTGCGATGCGGCAGGAAGTGCAAAAGGCGCTGGAAAAACTTGATGAGCAACAGTGCATTGAGCTGAAAAATACGCTTTTACAATTGCAATTTTTCCACTAACTCGTTCAGTCAAACAGTATGGTCATCATGGAATCCCGGCGTATAGTCATCTCCAGAAACTAAAGGAGAACACCATGAAACACGACCATTTTGTAGTTCAAAGCCCTGCCACCCCGGCTAAGCAACTGATTCTGTTATTTCATGGTGTTGGCGATAATCCGGTAGCAATGGGGGAAATTGGTAGCTGGTTTGCGCCACATTTCCCCGATGCGCTGGTGGTCAGCGTAGGTGGCCCGGCACCCAGCGGTCCGTATCAAGGCCGTGAGTGGTTTTCCGTTGCGGGAGTCACGGAAGAAAACCGCCAGGCACGAGTTGATGCCATCATGCCAACATTTGTCCAGGTGGTGCGTGACTTGCAAAAAGACAGTGGCGTTCCTGCGAATGCCACAGCTCTGATTGGTTTCTCGCAAGGGGCGATCATGGCGCTTGAAGGAGTGAAAGTACAGTCAGAACTGGCTTC
The DNA here is from genome assembly GCF_979253565.1 of Buttiauxella sp. AC038. Taxonomy (NCBI): domain Bacteria; kingdom Pseudomonadati; phylum Pseudomonadota; class Gammaproteobacteria; order Enterobacterales; family Enterobacteriaceae; genus Buttiauxella; species Buttiauxella sp. AC038. The sequence continues at coordinate 1,368,193 of NZ_CEEDCQ010000001.1, forward strand.
TCGCGTGGTAGCTTTTAATGGCCGTTATGCACAACTTCCGCAAAGTGCCACAACTTCAACCACTATTCATTTGATTCATGGTGACGTTGATAAAGTGATTGATGTGAAGCATGCCTTTGATGCTTACGAACAGTTAATGCAACTGGGCGGTGATGTGACGCTGGATGTGATTGACGATTTGGGCCATGCAATTGATGAGCGCAGCATTCAGATTGCGCTCGATCACCTGCGTTATACCGTGCCGAAGCACTATTTCGATGAGGCTCTCAGCGGCGGTAAGCCAAACGACGATGATATTGTCGAGTTTCTTTGAACCCCCGGTCTGAGTGAAGCTCCCAGCTCATAGACTCCTTCTGTATTTTGAACACAGCAGGATTCTATGGGCACACCAGAACATCACGTTCCTGCTGAGATAATTCATCCATGTTATGCTTCATGCAATATTGTGTTTGATTGAGGTTTTTCGTGATCGATTATGATGCTTTCCCTGAGCAGCGGCAGGATCTTATCCATCAAATGCTTACTGAAACTGGCAGGGTGATTGGCGCCGACATTGCCCGCCAACTCGGTGTTTCAGAACATACTATTCGCCGTGATCTTCAGGTTCTGGCTCGCAAAGGTTTATGTAAAAAAGTCTACGGAGGGGCTGTCAGTCAGCTTCAGAAATCAGCGAGCTTTGAAACCCGTGTGGCGCAAAGTGTTTCTGAAAAGTCAGATGTAGCCAGACGATGCGCTGAGTTGATAAAGCCGGATACCTGTATTTTCATCGACGCTGGTTCAACGTATCTGGCGATGGTGGATTTTATCCCTGAGTCGTTTGAACTTACCATCGTGACAAATTCGCCACAAATTGCCTCTGCATTAAGCAGTAGACAGTCAGGGGAGTTGATTCTGTTGGGAGGAAAAGTGAGTCCCAAAACAGGGAGCACTCTGGGTTTAGATACCGTAAACCAGGTCCGTAATATGATTTTTGACCAGACGTTTATCGGTGTTTGTGGCCTCGACCCACAGGCTGGGCTCACAGCCGTATACTATGAAGATGCCTGTTTTAAAAAAGAAGTCATCGCTCAGAGTAACGAAGTTATTGCCGCTGTCATTGCAGATAAGATGTGTCAGGTGGCGAGATATAAAGTTGCTACCTGTGATGCTATTGATATTGTCGTGGTGAGCCGTGAAACCCGAATGCAGGATTTCAGTAGCGAAAATCTTCGCATCGAGATTGTTGATTAGCCACATATCTACCTCAGTGAAGGCTGGAATGAACCTTCACTGATGGTTTGCGCAAGCAGACGTTAGGACTGAAGAGCCAACATCCGTTTGATCGTTTCCTGGACTGCATTTGCGTCATTGTATCCAGTGATAAAATTTGCAACCGCCTTGGTTTCCTCGAAGGCATTGCGCATTGCAAAACTGTATTCGGCCATTGCGAGCAACTCAATATCGTTGTAGCCATCGCCGAAAGCCATGGTTTCGTGCTTACTGACACCAAGCAGTTCCTGGAGCTTTTGTATGGTGGTTCCTTTGTGAACACCATAGTCCGCAATATCAATCCATGCCGCTTCTGACACCACAATGTAAACTTCATTTTCGAAGGTGGACAGGTGAGGCCGGGTCTGTGGGCAGTGACCTTCCTCGTCATACACAGTAATTTTAACAAAATCAGATGTCAGCGCACCCAGGTCGTCTACTTCAACCATGCTAGAATACGAATTTCGTACCTTATCCTTTAGCCTTTGCGCAAGGTCGGCGCGGATCACTGCCCCTTCTGAAGTACAGGCGATGATGACATGTTGAGAGCTAACTTCCTGAAGGGTATTAATGATGCGTAAGCCCAACTCATTTTTGATCAGTGACTGATAAACAAATTTCCCGTCGTATTTGATTCGGGTTGCACTGTCTCCCACAATCCACAGGTTCCTGCTGTAGTCTCCAAACAACTCCTCAACCCTGTCGCACTGTTTTCCGGTACAGGCTGCGAAGTGAACACCCTTTTCGGCCATTATTGCGCTGACTTCCATGAATAACGCCCTGTCATAATCTCCGTTACTATTTAGAAATGTGCCATCCAGGTCAGTAATAATAAGTTTAATCATTAGGTCAGAGCCTCTATGTGGTGGAGTGTTTGACGACGTCAGGTGATATTCGAATCGCACAAAGCATGTTGATTTGTGCGACATTACGCACACTTAATGGTGGTTTAATGTTGCTCGATGATGCTCGTTAGTGTGTTTTTGTGCAATATTTAGATCTAAAAAATTGCTACGGTGATAGTTTGTGATAGATTTGTTTTCAGAATATACGCTGTTTGAGGTATGAGGGGCAGGATCTTGCCGGCGGTAACGAGTCTGGCCAGTAAGGGTTTTAACGAATTCTGAATCTGTTGATTACTCTGATAACTAAAGAGAAATTTCTATGAAACATGAACATGTTGGCGAAATTATAATTAGTGAATCGGCTATTGCCGAGGGTGTGACAAAAGTTGCTGCACAACTCAATCAGCATTTTAATGACGCTGTCATTATTACGGTTGTACCGGGCGGGATCCTCTTCACTGCTGACCTGACCCGGCAGTTAAATTTTGATATTAATATGGATTATATTGCCTGCCCGCATACGCCAGGCGACAGGAATAATAACTCAGCGATAGTTTTCCATCAGAATATCGATATCAGCGGTCGAGATGTCATCATCATTGATGATGCCATTGAGTCAGGCGGAACGATGAAGCGCCTTGTTCAATTTATCTCAGAAAACTACACGCCAAAATCGGTCAGCGTTGCTGTTCTTTTTGTCAAACCGGGTCGAGTAGATATCCCCGTCAGACAATATTATGCATATGAGATGGAAAATGATGACTTATTAATTGGATATGGCATGCCATGGGAAAATAAGTACAGAAATCTGCCTTATGTAGCCAAATTAAAACGTTAAATTTTGACTGCTTGCCTTTAGACACTGGCCTGAATGCCAGAAAAGCGAAGGGTTCGGTAGTCTGAAAAGCGGGGATTTCCCCGCTCATTTGTTAGTTAAGGCTTTTTCTTTGGGAAATCGTCTTCGTCATCCCACTTATCGTTAAAGTCACGATGAGGAGGAAGCTCAGGTTTATTCGCCATATATTTCTTCGGATCAATACGCTTCAGATCCTTAATTACATTAAGGAAAATGCCCAGAAGCAGCACCAGTACGATGATCCACCAATAATGCGATAGCCATTCCATGCGTATAACCTCTTTCGCCTTGTTAATTGACGTTGTGGCGGCGTTTGCTGCACTCACTTACCCGAATCAATTACTCAAGTAAGCTCATCGGGATAAGCTCCATGGCTGCCGTGCCACAACACCAATTAATCTGGCTATGATTAATGTTAATTGCGACCTGTCAGGCGACAAGCTGCTCCATAATGCGTTGATACATACGGGCCAACATTTGCAGGTCAGCGGCGTTAACACACTCATTTATCTTATGAATAGTCGCGTTCACTGGCCCAAGTTCCACCACCTGCGCCCCCATGCGTGCGATAAAGCGCCCATCGGATGTGCCGCCGGTGGTCAACAGTTGCGGTCTAATCTCATTATAGTGCTCAACTGCATTCACTACCGCATCCACCAGCTTCCCGCGTGATGTAAGGAACGGTTGGCCCGAGAGCCACCAGTCGAGGGTGTAACGCAACTCATACTTATCGAGCAGGGCAATCACGCGTTGTTTAATATCTTCGTCAGTCAGCTCCGTGCTGAAGCGGAAGTTGAACTGCACGTAGAGATCGCCTGGGATAACGTTGTTACTGCCGGTGCCGGCCTGAACGTTGGCAATCTGCATGCTGGTCGCCGGGAAGAACTCATTGCCTTTGTCCCATTCGATAGTGACCAGCTCATTGAGCATTGGCGCTGCGCGATGAACTGGGTTATCAGCCAGATGCGGGTAAGCAACGTGCCCCTGTACACCGTGAACGGTGAGGTTACAGGTCAGTGAGCCACGGCGGCCGTTTTTTACTACATCGCCTACAACTTCAGTGCTGGAAGGTTCACCAACCAGGCAGTAATCGAGTCTTTCATGGCGCGCCATTAATGTTTCGACGACTTTAACAGTGCCATTTTTGGCACTGGCTTCTTCATCAGATGTGATAAGAAATGCAAGGCGGCCTTTATGGCGCGGGTTCTGTGCCACAAAACGTTCTGCTGCAACCACCATCGCGGCTAGCGACCCTTTCATATCTGCAGCACCACGACCAAAGAGCATGCCATCACGGATAGTCGGTTCAAACGGTGGGTTAATCCAGCGGTCGGCATCACCTGAAGGCACGACGTCGGTATGGCCAGCAAACGCCAGCGTTTCGCCTTTTCCTCGCCATGCCCAGAAGTTTTGCGTGTCGCCAAAATCCATGTGCTCGATAGTAAAACCAATGGCACGTAGTCGCTCAATCATCAGCGCCTGGCAGCCAGCGTCGTCAGGGCTCAGAGAAGGGCGGCGGATAAGCTGTTGCGTCAGCTCAATAACCGGGCAAGACATAGCTCTATACCTCGTTGATAAACTGCTGATAGTTCGATTCATTGAAACCCAGCAGCATAGGCTGACCGGGCGCGTAGAGCAATGGGCGTTTGATGATTGCTGGCATTTCAAGCATTAGCGCTGCTGCAGTTTCGGCGTCAGTAATACTTGCGCGATGAGCTTCATCGAGCTTTCTCCAGGTCGTCCCGCGCGTATTCAACAAGGCTTCCCAGCCTAACTCGGCAATAAAACTATTCAATAATTCGGCATCTAACCCATCTACACGATAGTCATGGAATTGATATTCCACACCTTGAGTATCCAACCAGCGGCGTGCTTTCTTGATGGTGTCGCAGTTTTTAATACCGTAGAGAATTATCACGGGTTAAATCCTTATTTTTGGCAGTGATTATTTATGCAGCAATTTAGAATAAATAAAATGATAAAAAAGTTGCAAGGAAAAATATAACTCAGTTGCTAATCTAAAAGTTAGGTAATAGAGATTCTTTTTCTGCTTTGATTAATTTATCGCCGTTTGGCATTGAGCGTGCTCAGAGTCTTTGAGTGCTACGAAAAGTCCGATTTTCGTGGCTTGCAGAGCTGCGGAGTAACTGAAACATTTTATTTCAAGTGTTTCGTCACATTATTAAATACCTATTGAGCTAATAATTAAGTCCATACGCAGTCGACTCTCAATATTTGATGATAGATAGCCAGTGAAGCTGCAAAGTAATGCCGCTTCACTCCATGGAAGGGATTACGTATAATTAAAGCAATTATAAGAGAGGCGGTTATGATTGAGCACGAACTAGGGAACTGGAAAGATTTCATTGAAGATATGCTTCGTAAATGATCTAACCGGGTAAAAAATACAATGGGAACATGATGTTCTTATTCTCATATCCTTTGAGCCATACAAAAAGCGACCACTTAAGGTCGCTTTTTTGTTGGTTAGCTATCTGGATGTTCTTTGAGCGGGAATCTTCTGCGCACCAGCACAAAGAACAATGGCACGAAGAATATCGCCAGCACGGTCGCTGAAATCATCCCGCCCATCACCCCGGTACCAACCGCATGCTGGCTACCGGAACCTGCACCACTGCTGGTTGCCATTGGCAACACGCCGAAGATAAATGCCAGGGATGTCATCAGTATCGGGCGTAAACGTTGGCGGCAGGCGTCGAGTGTTGCGGCAACCAGTTCGCGGCCCTGGGCATTCATATCGTTGGCGAACTCAACAATCAGAATGGCGTTCTTGGCCGCCAATCCTATAACCGTTAACAGCCCCACCTGGAAATACACGTCGCTTTCCAGCCCGCGCATCCAGGTTGCCAGCAACGCACCAACTACCCCTAACGGAACAACCAGCATCACCGAGAACGGCACTGACCAGCTTTCATAAAGTGCCGCCAGACACAGGAACACCACTAATAGAGAGATGGCGTAGAGCGCCGGAGCCTGCGCCCCTGATAAGCGTTCCTGATAAGACATGCCAGTCCATTGAAGGCCAAAGCCAGCCGGTAATTTCTGCACCAGTTGTTCCATAATATCCATTGCCGTCCCAGTGCTCACACCGGGTGCGGCTTCCCCAACGATTTCTAACGACGAATAGCCGTTATAGCGTTCAAGGCGCGGCGAACCAGACTCCCAGTGAGAAGACGCAAAGGCTGAGAATGGCACCATTCCGCCATCTTTATTGCGCACATACCACTGGTTAATATCGTCCGGCAGCATGCGGTATTTGGCATCAGCTTGTACATACACCTTCTTCACGCGGCCCCTGTCCATGAAATCGTTAACATAGCTGGAGCCCCAGGCGGTTTGTAGAGTGTTATTGATATCGCTAATGGAGACGCCCAATGCCTGTGCTTTACGCTGATCTATATCGATCTGCATTTGCGGACTGTCATCAAGGCCGTTGTGGCGCACGCGGGTTAGTGAGCTATCACTTCCCGCCATATCAAGCAGTTGGTTGCGGGCTTGCATCAGTGCCTGGTGCCCGGCACCGGCGTGATCCTGGAGTTCCATATCAAAGCCTGCGGCATTACCCAGGCCGTTAATCGCTGGTGGGCTGCTGGCGATAACCTGAGCCTCTTTGATTTTACGAAACGCTTTAGTAGCCCTTTCAATGATGGCAAAGGAACTTCCGGTATCAGAATCCCTGTCATCCCAGTTCTTCAGGCGGATAAACATACGCGCTACGTTCTGCCCGTTGCCACCAGGCCCTGCACCAATGGTGGAGAACACTGAAAGGACGTTGGCCTTCTCTTGGGTAAGGTAATATTGTTCAATTTTCTCAACGACTTTCGTCGTTTGCTGCTGTGTGGAACCACTCGGTAAAACCACCGAGGTGGTGAAAACGCCGGTGTCCTCAAGCGGTAGGAATGAGGTCGGCAGGCGCATAAACATGAACACCATGCCGGCCAGTAGCAGGACATAAATCAGCATCCAGCGCACGCTGCGGGCGAGTATTCTCCCGACCCCATGTTCATAGCGCTCGGCGTTGCGGTTAAACATGCGGTTAAACCAGCCAAAGAAACCTTTCTGGCCGTGTTGTTCACCTTTATGCAGCGGTTTGAGAAGCGTTGCGCATAGGGCTGGTGTCAGTATGAGCGCCACTAAAACAGACAGCACCATGGCGGAAACGATGGTTATCGAGAACTGGCGGTAAATTGCTCCAGTTGTGCCGCCAAAGAAGGCCATTGGCACAAACACAGCGGAAAGTACCATCGCAATCCCGACCAGTGCGCCTTGAATCTGACCCATCGATTTGCGGGTCGCTTCTTTGGGCGATAACCCTTCCTCGCTCATGATGCGTTCGACGTTTTCCACCACCACGATGGCATCATCTACCAGCAAACCGATCGCCAAAACCATGGCGAACATGGTTAGCGTGTTAATACTGTAGCCAAAGGCGTAGAGCACCGAAAACGTACCCATCAACACCACTGGTACGGCGATAGTCGGAATCAATGTCGCCCTGAAATTCTGTAAGAACAGATACATCACGAGGAATACCAGCAAGATGGCTTCCAGTAATGTTTTCACGACGTCTTTAATAGAGGCTTTGACGAATGGCGTGGTTTCGTAGGCGATTTTTGCTTTCAGCCCATGGGGGAAATATTGCGCAAGTTCATCAATTTTTGCCCGCGCCAGCGCATCGGTTTCCATTTCGTTGGCACCGGATGCCAGTTTAATCCCAAGCCCTGACGCAGCCTGCCCGTTATAGCGGCTCAGGAAATCATACTTTTCTGCGCCTAGCTCAACGTCTGCAACATCACCCAGCGAGACAACTGAACCATCCTGATTCACGCGCAGCGTAATATCTTTAAACTGTTGCGGTGTTTGCAGCAGCGATTGGGCATTGATGGTGGCATTGAGCGCCTGCATATCAACAGATGGCGTTCCACCGAGTTGCCCCACGGCAATCTGGGCGTTTTGCGAACTGATGGCATCAACCACATCCTGCGTGGTCATCTGATAGCTGGTGAGTTTGTTCGGGTTGAGCCAGATACGCATCGAATATTGCGAGCCATAAGCATCAACGCTGCCCACGCCATCAATACGGCTGAGCGGGTCCTGAATATTACTGGCCACGTAATCGGCAATATCTTGCTTATCCATGCTGCCGTCTTCAGAAACAAACGCCACCATCAAAATATTGGTATCGCCCGTTTTATTGACCGTAACACCTTGCGTTTGTACCGCCTGTGGCAATTTGCGCAGCGCGGATTGCAGCTGGTTTTGCACCTGCTGCACGGCTTCATCTGGGTCGGTTCCGGCTTTAAAGCTCAGCGTGATCGTCGCCTGGCCTGCGCTGCTACTTTGGGACGACATATACATCATGTTGTCCAGTCCGGTCATATTTTGCTCGATAACCTGAGTGACTGTGTTTTCCAACGTTTGTGCTGACGCACCAGGGTAGTTCGCAGTGATTCGCACATTTGGCGGCGCGAGGTCGGGGTATTGCTCTACGGGCAATGAAAAAATAGCCAGTGCGCCGGTGAGGCACAAAATAATAGCCAGCACCCAGGCAAAAATGGGGCGATTAATAAAGAAATTCGCCATTCAGTCAGGACCTCGTCAGTACTTCAGATTGTGATTATTGATATCAGTTGTCACTGTAGCCTTAACAGCAAGTCCAAACGTGGAGGAAATAAGGAGATAATGTAAATTATTTTCGTGCTATGTAGATGTTTTACCAGTTGAAACAGGGCTTAGAAGCCCCGGTTTTCAAGGAAAAGTACTGTTGCCGCGACGCGTGAACGCACCTGAAGTTTACGCAGCAAATTGCGTATATGCACTTTCACTGTCTCTTCTGAGATATGCAGGCCAGAGGCAATCTGCTTGTTTGACAAACCTTTAGCGACTTCTTGCAAGACATCTAGTTCACGTTCGGTTAAGACGGCAAAAGGGTCGTCACTGCGTTTGTCGGTGCTGCGGGTGCGTAAGTATTCAGCAACTTGCTCACTGTAAGCTTCGCCTTCAGTTGCACCACGATGTATATCTTCCAGCAATACATCCGGGTCGCTGTCTTTAAGCAGATAGCCATCAGCACCGGCATCTATCAGGGTGAATATATCACTGCGTGAATCAGAAACGGTCAGTACTACGATACGGGCACTGACGCCGTCACGGCGCAGGGCATTTAGCGTATCTAACCCGCTCAGGCCTTTCATATTCAGATCGAGCAAAATCAGATCAGGGGTCAGGCGATTCGCAAGGCTAATGGCTTCTGCGCCGCTGCTTGCTTCACCCACCACACTAAAGCTGTCATCCATTTCCAGCAATTGGCGGATGCCACGACGCATTAACGGATGATCATCGACGATTAATACCTGGCAGACATTTTTCTCACTCATCACAACTCCCAATATTGTTCACATTATTATCGTTATAGATTCACCGGCGTTTCGCGCGTTGCCTGGTCTGATGGCGGCGAACGAAAAGTCATCGTAATCAACGTCCCACCCTCTGCGGGGCGGGAAATAGCCAGATTGCCACCTAAACGAGCAGCGCGCTCGTGCATAATATTCAATCCGTAATGCCCTTCAGGTTCCGTCAGGCTGGCAATTCCAGAGCCATCATCAAGAATACTCACAGTATGAATCCCCTCAGGGGATGTATTACAGCTTACGGTTATTTTTTGTGCTTGCGCATGTTTAATAGCATTTAACACACCCTCACGAATAATCTGCAGCAAATGCACCTGTTGCGAGGCATCCAGCGCCTGAGTGGGTATGTCGCAATCCATGGTAATAACGGCTTCAGTCTGGTTGCGCAGGGGAGCAATCATCTCCTGCAATGCGGAAGGTAAATCGGCTTGCTGAAGTGTCAGGCGGAAGGTCGTCAATAGCTCACGTAATTGGCGGTAGGCATCGTTCAGCGCCTGGGAAAAATCACCAATAATACGTTGTGCAGGCTGGTTTTCTACCGGTACCGCACGTTTGAGTAACGTGAGTTGGATACGTAAATAAGAAAGCACTTGCGCCAGCGAGTCGTGTAATTCACGGGCAATCGTCGCGCGCTCTTCCATCAGCAATAATTGTTGATAGTGCTTTTGCGCCTGGTTGAAGTAGAGACCACGGCCCAACATATTTGCCAGACTTTGCATTAATGGTAGTGGCGGAACACCTTCCGGAGCCTGCCAGCGGAGCAAACCTAACTCTTTATTCTCAAGCACAATCGACAATGTTTGCCATGATTCCTTATCGTCTTGAACACCTTCCTGTATTTTCCAGTTTTCACCCGTCTTCATCTCCAGATAATTGACTGGTGTTTTCTGGCGCACCTGCTGCAATACTCGTGCAAAACAGTGCTGGTCTATGGTGCTGACGGTCAGTGCCTGTGAGCAGGCATATAGCACTTCCAGCGTCTGATTGGCTTCCTGCAGGTCCAGCGTTTTTTCCTGCACGCTCTCTTCAAGTGAACGATAAAGTTTATGTAACTCGCCCGACATGCGCGTGAAGGTATGTGACAACAAGCCCAGTTCATTGGGTAGCTGTGTATTTAGTGGTGGGTAATCAAACTCACCGCGTTCAATAGTCCGACTTGCTTCCATTAGTTTGTTCAGAGGTGCCACAACCTGGTGGCGAAAGCGGCGTAAGGTGAAAAAGACCAGCGTGAAAATGGCAATAAAGCCCACCACTGAAGCTATCACCACCTGCAGCATTTTGCGTTCGGCATAATGCTGAAGTGCCAGGACAAACAGGTCTATTTGTGCCACATAGCCGGTAATGTTGGCCTTGTACCACTGCAGATCGCCCTGGCGAATATGGTTTTCCATATCGGACCAGGCATGGTTAATCACTGCGAAACGGTTACGGACTTCAGCAGGAACCCAGAATTTTTCAATTTTAAGCAGGGCTGGAGAACGCAGCGACTGGTTGTACTGCTCAAGATGTTTGTCCAGATTGATGCGGTCGCCTTGCAAATCATATCCCAGGCGATAGCTCTGCATACGTAACGAACCTGCGACGTTAATCGCTTCGGCATCTCGCAAGCTGCTGGCAAGGGTTAACATCGCGATGCCTGTGGAAAGCAGCGATAGCAGAATAATGTAAAAGAAAGCTCGGGCAAGGCTCGTGGAGAGCGAGCGTTTTACTATCACTTATAATAACCCATCGAAATAGTTGAGAGCGAAACGTATCAGAAACGTAAGATTTCAGAAATTATTGTTGGCTATATTTCGGCATACCTTCCAAAACAAACTTATAGAATTAACCAGCACCTACCAGAAACACAACCGTTGCATAACAAACCGGTGCAAAACGATGTTTCATTAAACACGAAAATAAATTGATCCTTACCAGGTTATTAGCAGATTTCGCATCAAACTGGGCAAATGACCATTGCCAGTGAAGACTTTGCCAGGTCATAACATACCCCCATAAAAAATAGCCTCCTGTTTGTGATAACGGGCAAAGGGGTAAAAATGAATCGTTTTGTTCTTGCCAATGCACAGCAATGTATCGGTTGTCATGCATGCGAAATCGCCTGCGTAATGGCTCACAATGATGAAAAGCATGTTCTGACCACCCAACAATTTCAGCCACGGATCTCTGTTATTAAACATCAGGGAAGGCGCAATGCGGTAACTTGCCGTCATTGCGAAGATGCTCCGTGTGCAAGCAGTTGCCCCAACGAAGCTATTTCGCGAGTAAATGATAGTGTTCAGGTTAATCAACACAAGTGTATTGGCTGTAAATCCTGCGTGGTTGCGTGCCCATTTGGCGCGATGCAGGTCCTCACCACTCCGATGAATGACGGGCGCTCCGTTAAAGCGAATGCCCATAAATGTGATTTATGCCATGAGCGTAAAAACGGCCCGGCGTGTGTGGAAAATTGCCCCAGCAAGGCACTGAAATTAATTAATAGCGAGACGCTTGCCGCCCTGGCAAAAAACCGGCGTTTACGCTCGGCGGCTCAGGAATCTCAGCCGTGGCATACCACCGCGCAGCAAACAGCACAGCAACTCTCTCTGAGTGCTGATTTAAGTAAAGTAGAAAAAATGCGTGCCACTCCTGCGCGGCAGGACCCGGACAAAATTGACCTGGCCTTGCGTAAAACCGGCTTCGACGAAATCTATCTCACTTTTGATAAAAATCAGGCTGAAAGCCAGGCCGATCGCTGTATGAAATGTGGCGAGCACAGCATTTGCGAGTGGACATGCCCGCTGCACAACCATATTCCGCACTGGATTGAACTGGTCAAAGAAGGGCGCATTCTGGAAGCGGTTGAGCTTTCGCATCAGACAAACTGCCTGCCGGAAGTGACCGGGCGAGTGTGTCCACAAGACCGTTTATGTGAAAGTGCCTGTACCCTCAAAGATGAATATGGCGCTGTCACCATCGGCAATATCGAACGTTATATTTCCGATAAAGCCTTTGCCAGTGGCTGGACGCCGGATCTTTCTTACGTTAAATCGACAGACCGCCGCGTTGCCGTAATTGGTGCTGGGCCTGCCGGCCTTGCCTGCGCGGATATTCTGGCACGCAATGGCATTAAAGCCACTGTGTTCGACCGCCATCCCGAAATCGGTGGGCTGCTGACGTTTGGTATTCCCGCATTCAAGCTGGATAAATCGCTGTTAAGCCGCCGCCGTGAAATCTTCAGCGCAATGGGAATTGAATTCAAACTTAATACCGAGATTGGCCGCGATATTTCCCTGCAACAGGTGCTGGCTGATTTTGACGCGGTGTTTGTTGGGGTGGGGACTTATCGTTCAATGAAAGCAGGGCTGCCAAACGAAGATGCGCCAGGCGTTTACGACGCGCTGCCGTTCCTGATTGCTAATACTAAACAGGTAATGGGATTACCGGAGTTGCCTGACGAGCCGTATATCAATATGGCTGGTAAGCAGGTGGTGATACTCGGTGGCGGTGATACGGCGATGGATTGTGTTCGAACTTCGCTACGCCATGGTGCCCAGCAAGTCACCTGCGCCTATCGCCGTGATGAAGCCAACATGCCGGGTTCCAAAAAAGAGGTCAAAAACGCACGGGAAGAAGGGGCGTTGTTTGAGTTCAATGTGCAGCCGCTGAATATTGAACTGGATGACAGTGGGCAAGTGATGGGCATCCGTATGCTGCGCACCCAAATGGGCGCACCTGACGAACAGGGCCGCCGCCGTCCGGAACCGATTGAAGGCTCTGAATTTATCATGCCAGCCGATGCGGTAATTATGGCGTTTGGTTTCCACCCTCACGGCATGCCATGGCTGGAAGAGCACGGGGTGAAGCTTGATAGCTGGGGGAGGATCCTTGCCAGCGTTGAAGATAAATTACGCTATCAGACCAGCAACCCAAAAATCTTTGCGGGTGGTGATGCGGTCCGTGGTGCTGATCTGGTGGTCACGGCGATGGCGGAAGGCCGACATGCGGCGGCAGGGATTATGGAATATCTGCAAGTTCTGCCCCAACGTCTTAATTAGTTGCTAATTTCACCCCGTCTTATCGGCGGGGTGAGTGTTTGTTTTACAAACCGAATTTCTTTTTGATCCCACACCGGCATTTACCCCTAAAGGGTGATGCCTCTACTCCCCCTTTATCACATAACGTATCACTCTATAAAAACCCGTAGAAAACTACGGAGATAACACAGATGTGTTTGCCGGTTTCAGTACTGCGAAGGCTGGCATTTGTGATGCAAGGATGTGCCTTATGGCTGATTTTTCCCGACGTGGATTATTGACCGGGAGCTTTCGACGCTCCGCAACTGCTTTCCGCCCACCCTGGAGCGGAGATGAAAACCATTTCCTTTTGGATTGCACTCGCTGCGATACCTGCTTGTCGGCCTGCGAAACTCGCGTTCTGAAACGCGGTCAAGGCGGCTACCCCGAAGTTAACTTCGACCATGGTGAATGCACTTTTTGCTACGCCTGCGCGCAAGCCTGCCCGGAACAACTCTTCCTGGCACGTGAGGTTTCCCCGTGGGAACACACGCTATCGATTGGCGATAACTGTCTGGCCAAAAATAGTATCGAATGCCGTAGCTGCCAGGATACCTGCGACACGCAGGCAATTTCATTTCGCCCCTCTTTGCAGGGGATCGCACAACCTCTGCTCAATCACACCGATTGCACCGCTTGCGGGGCATGTATATCCGGTTGTCCGGTTTCCTCCATCAAGATGAGGCACGCAAATGCAAGCTAACTGGCACGTCGCAGGCCTGGTGGTTCAGGCGCAACCACACAATATTCTCGCGGTAAGTGCCGCATTGAACGAACTTCCGGGTAGCGAAGTCGCGGCAAGTGATGTCGAGCACGGGAAATTGGTTGTGGTTATGGAAGCAGAACGTAGTGACGTGCTGCTGAATCAAATTGAGTCGGCACGCAATATTGCGGGCGTGTTGGCGGTGTCGCTGGTTTATCACCAGCAGGATGAGCAAGGTGAGGAAACACCATGAAACTCAGTCGTCGTAGTTTTATGAAAGCGAACGCTATTGCAGCCGCGGCGGCCGCCGCTGGCCTTAGCGTACCGAGCGTTGCCCGTGCGGTTGTCGGGAAACAAGATGCCATTAAATGGGATAAAGCCCCATGCCGTTTTTGTGGCACCGGTTGTGGCGTATTAGTCGGCACCCAGGACGGGCGTGTTGTGGCAAGCCAGGGCGACCCGGATGCACCGGTTAACCGTGGTCTGAACTGCATTAAAGGCTACTTCCTGCCAAAAATTATGTACGGAAAAGACCGTCTCACGCAGCCGCTGTTGCGCATGAAAGACGGGCAGTACGATAAAGAAGGTGAGTTCACTCCCATCACCTGGGATCAGGCCTTCGACATCATGGAACAAAAATTCAAGACCAGCCTGAAAGAGAAAGGGCCGGAAGCGGTCGGCATGTTTGGCTCTGGCCAGTGGACGGTATGGGAAGGTTACGCCGCCTCTAAATTATTCAAAGCCGGTTTCCGCTCCAACAACCTCGACCCGAACGCACGCCACTGCATGGCTTCAGCTGTTGTGGGCTTCATGCGCACTTTCGGCATGGATGAGCCGATGGGCTGCTACGACGATATAGAGCAGGCCGATGCGTTCGTACTGTGGGGCTCGAACATGGCCGAGATGCACCCGGTTTTATGGTCGCGCATCACTAACCGCCGCCTGTCGAATGAAAAAGTTGAGGTCGCCGTTCTTTCTACCTTCCAGCATCGTAGTTTCGAGCTGGCAGATAACGGTATGGTGTTCACGCCGCAAACCGACCTGGCGATTCTGAACTACATCGCCAATTACATTATTCAGAACAACGCGATAAATGAATCCTTCTTTAAGCAGCATGTGAATCTGCGTAAAGGTGTGACGGATATCGGCTACGGTTTACGCCCGACACATCCTCTGGAAAAAGCGGCGAAAAATCCAGGTTCAGATGCCTCTGAGCCAATGAGTTTTGACGATTACAAAGCCTTTGTTGCCGAGTACACGCTGGAAAAAACCGCTGAAATGAGTGGTGTGCCGCAAGACCAGCTTGAAGCGCTGGCGAAGTTGTATGCTGACCCGAATAAGAAAGTGATCTCTTACTGGACGATGGGCTTTAACCAGCACTCGCGTGGCGTCTGGGCGAATAACCTCGTTTACAACATCCATTTGCTCACCGGCAAAATCTCCCAGCCGGGCTGCGGTCCGTTCTCTTTAACCGGCCAGCCTTCGGCTTGCGGTACGGCGCGTGAAGTCGGCACCTTCTCCCATCGCCTGCCAGCAGACATGGTGGTGACGAACGAGAAGCACCGCCAAATCACCGAAAACATGTGGCAACTTCCAGCAGGCACCATCCCGGCAAAAGTAGGTTTACATGCCGTGGCCCAGGACCGTGCACTGAAAGATGGCAAGCTCAACGTCTATTGGGTGATGTGTAACAACAACATGCAGGCCGGACCGAACATTACCGAAGAGCGTATGCCGGGCTGGCGCGATCCGCGCAACTTCGTGATTGTTTCCGATCCTTATCCAACGATCAGCGCATTAAGCGCGGATCTGATCCTGCCAACCGCAATGTGGGTGGAAAAAGAGGGCGCTTACGGCAATGCCGAACGCCGCACCCAGTTCTGGCGACAACAGGTTAAAGCGCCGGGCGAGGCTAAATCCGATCTCTGGCAGCTCGTTCAGTTTGCGAAGCGCTTCAAAGTTGAAGAAGTGTGGCCAGCTGAACTTGTCGATCAGAAACCAGAATACCGTGGCAAAACGCTGTTCGACGTATTGTTTGCTAACTCGAACGTCAGCAAATTCCCGGTCACTGAACTGGCTGAAGGGCAGCTCAATGACGAATCCCACGAGTTAGGTTTCTACCTGCAAAAAGGGTTGTTCGAGGAGTACGCCGCATTTGGCCGTGGCCACGGGCACGATCTTGCGCCGTTTGATGATTACCACAAAGCGCGCGGCCTGCGCTGGCCGGTAGTCGACGGTAAAGAGACGCTCTGGCGCTACAGCGAAGGGCATGACCCATACGTGAAAGCGGGTGAGGGCTTCAAGTTCTATGGCAAGCCAGACGGTAAAGCGGTGATTTTCGCGCTGCCATTTGAGCCTGCGGCTGAATCTCCGGACCAGGAATATGACCTGTGGTTGTCCACCGGACGCGTGCTGGAACACTGGCATACCGGCAGCATGACGCGCCGCATGCCGGAACTGCATCGCGCCTTCCCGGAAGCCGTTTTGTTTATCCACCCGCTTGATGCCAAGGCGCGTGATCTGCGCCGTGGCGACAAAGTGAAAGTTATCTCGCGTCGTGGCGAAGTGATTTCGATTGTCGAAACACGCGGTCGCAACAAACCGCCGCAGGGGCTGGTGTACATGCCGTTCTTCGATGCAGCGCAACTGGTGAATAACCTGACGCTCGACGCGACCGATCCACTTTCGAAAGAGACGGATTATAAGAAATGCGCTGTAAAACTGGCGAAGGTGTAAGGGGGATTAAATCATGAAAAAAACCATCCTGACTAAGATGTTCTTTCAATGGATTGCGGCATTTACGCTGCTGGCAAGTGGTGCTTTGTGGGCAGCAAACGGCGTTGACCTGACGCAATCACCTGAAGTTTCTGGTACGCCAGAAGGGTCAATCCATATGCCAAAACAGCAGGGGCGTATGGCGCTCAACTATGTGAACCAGCCGCCAATGATTCCCCATAGCGTTGATGGCTACCAGGTGAGTAAAAACACCAACCGTTGCCTGCAATGCCACGGCGTTGAACATTACCGTACTACAGGTGCGCCGCGCGTCAGCCCGACACACTTTATGGATAGCGACGGCAACGTGCTTTCTAATGTGGCACCGCGCCGTTACTTCTGCCTGCAATGCCATGTCCCTCAAACCGATGCGGCACCGATTGTCGAAAACACATTCACGCCGTCTAAAGGTTTTGGGAACTAGAGGTCATTATGGATAAATCAACCCGTAAGCCCGGCATCATCAAGCGTATGTGGCAGTGGTGGCGTCGCCCGAGCCGCCTGGCGCTGGGCACGTTATTGCTGATTGGTTTCGCTGGTGGGATTATTTTCTGGGGCGGTTTTAACACCGGCATGGAGATGACCAACCGCGAAGAGTTTTGTATCGGTTGCCATGAAATGCGTGCCAACGTCTACGAAGAATATATGCAGACAGTGCACTACAATAACCGCAGCGGCGTGCGGGCTACCTGCCCGGACTGCCACGTCCCCCACGAATGGGGGCCTAAAATTTTGCGTAAAATTCAGGCCAGCAAAGAGTTGTATGCCAAAGCGTTTGGCTTAATCGATACGCCGCAAAAGTTTGATGACCACCGCCTGGCGATGGCGCAAAACGAGTGGCGGCGAATGAAGAACAACAACTCGCAAGAGTGCCGAAACTGCCATAACTTTGACTATATGGATTTCACCGCCCAGAAAACGGTCGCGGCAAAGATGCATGATAAAGCGGTCAAAGATGGGCAAACCTGCGTGGATTGCCATAAAGGGATTGCGCATAAGTTGCCCGACATGAGCGGAGTGAAAAACGGTTTCTGATTACCCGTCATACTTCGAGTTGCAGGTGTGTTGGCTGCACCCGTGCGCCCCAGTCACATAGTTATCTATGCTGCTGGGGACTTACGGCCTGGCCGCCTACCTGCAACTCGGATTATTTAGGGTAATCTCGTTTCATAACCAGAAGACAAAAAGTATTTAGCGGAATATTATGATCGGCTCCCCTAACTCACTGTGGAGACGGTATGTCGATTAAAATCGAAGTCATCAAAGATAAAGTCCTCTCAGATAATTACTTCATTCTGCGTAATATCACCTACGATCTATACCGTAACGAAGCTGAAGCTATTCGCCACAAACGTGAAGTCTATGACCGGGGAAACGGCGCAACCATGCTGCTGTACAACCGCGATAAAAAAACGGTCGTTTTGACACGTCAGTTCCGCGTGGCAACGTGGGTAAACGGCAACCCTGATGGCATGTTAATTGAAGCCTGTGCGGGTCTGCTGGATGCCGATGAACCGGAAGTGTGTGCCCGCAAAGAAGCTATCGAAGAAACCGGGTACGAAGTTGGGGAAGTCGAAAAAGTCTTTGAGCTTTATATGTCGCCAGGCGGCGTGACCGAGCTGATTCATTTCTACATGGCGGAATACAGCGACGCTCAGCGCGACAACGCCGGTGGCGGTATTGATGATGAAGATATCGACGTGCTGGAAATCCCCTTCCTAAAAGCGCTGGAAATGGTCGCAAGTGGTGAAATTCGTGACGGAAAAACGGTAATCCTGTTACAACAGCTGCAATTACGCGGAATCATGAATTAAAAACATTGTTATTCAATGGATTACGGATAGGTGATTTTAAGTAAATCTATCCGATAAATCCGATTGAGTACAAACGTTAACCAGACGAAGATATCGCCACTTTTTGTATATCCGTCATACTTCAAGTTGCCTCTTTGTTGGCTGCGCTCACTTACCCAGATCACTTACTTATGTAAGCTCCATGGGACTTGGTCCCTTGCCGCCGTGATGCAACTCGAATTATTTTGTGTATACGTGAAATTCTCTTCGTCTTTTCAGGATGTGTGTCGCCAATGTGCCTTCGGTTCAAATCGCTGTTTCTTTTTATATTATTTATAGCGAGCTCCGTTTTCGCGGCACCTGCACAAAAGTCTTTCTCCGACTGGCAAGTTACCTGCAACAACCAAAATTTTTGTGCGGCCCGTAACACTGGGCTGCATCAAGGATTAGTAATGACGCTGACCCGTAGTGCGGGCGCGCGTACTGATGCAACGCTGAGAATTGATCTCGGTAATATGACCATCGCAGAACCTAAAGCGCCGCCAATTGCGCCACGCCTGTTGGTTGATGGTGAACCGTTGACGCTGGACTTAGCGAAATGGCAGGAAACACCGCGCCATCTCAAAACCAGTGATGCTGATGCGATCAATGGCTTCCTCGATAAAGTGGCGAACGCCGATGCGATTACGCTGGCGAAAGGACGGGGAAGTATTTCACTTGCGGGTCTGAAAGCGTCACTGTTGTTTATTGACAGCCAACAGCAGCGAGTCGGTAGCGAAACAGCATGGATTAAGAAAGGTGACGATCCACCGCTGAGCGTGCCGCCTGCACCCGCGCTCAAAGAAGTCACACTGACAAACCCAACTCCAACGCCTTTAACGCAGGTGGAACTGAGTGATCTGCTGGATTACGGGACCTGGCGCATGAACAACAGCCAGTGTTCGCTCGATCCTGCCCGTCGTGAAGTTCGCGTTTTCGCCCTTAGCGATGACAAAGCATTGTTGATGACCGGGTGCGAAGCAGGCGCTTACAACGTGGTCGATCTCGCCTGGGTGGTGTCACGGCAGAAACCTTTTGCTGCCCGACAAATTCGCTTAAAACTGCCGTTTACGCCGGGGAGTGGAAACACTGAACTAGAGCTGATGAACGCCGGGTATGATGAAACGAACAAAGAGCTGACGACGCTTGCAAAAGGGCGTGGCGTTGGTGATTGCGGTGTGGCGACACGCTGGCGTTTTGATGGCCAGCGTTTTCGCCTGGTGCGTTACGCCGAAGAGCCGACGTGCGATGAGTGGAATGCGAGTTCGTCGTGGCCCACGCTCTGGGTCACCAAATAATCCCCGTCATACTTCAAGCTGCAGATGCGTTAGCTGCTTTCGTTCACCCCAGTCACTTACTTGTGTAAGCTCCTGGGGATTCACAATACTTATTTTCGACTAAACACCCATCACCTTCTTCGCCTTCGCCACCACATTCTCGGTAGTAAAGCCAAAGAACGGGAATAACTTATCGGCAGGTGCCGATTCCCCGTAAGTCGTCATGCCGACAATCGCCCCTTTCAGACCGACATATTTGTACCAGTAATCCGCAATACCCGCTTCAACTGCCACTCGTGCAGCAATATCTGAAGGTAATACCGACTCGCGATACGCTTCGTCCTGAGCGTCAAAAATGTCGGTCGAAGGCAGTGAAACCACGCGTACTTTGTGGCCATCGGCGGCGAGCTTATCTGCTGCAAGTACCGTAATTTCCATCTCCGAACCCGTGGCAATCAGAATCACATCTGGCGTACCGCCGCTGTCTTTCAGAATATAACCACCGCGACTGATGGCGCTGACCTGCTCGGCAGTACGATCCATTTGTGCCAGGTTCTGACGCGAAAGAATCAGCGCTGTTGGGCCGTTATGCCGCTCGATTGCCGCTTTCCAGGCTACAGCAGCTTCAACCTGATCGCACGGGCGCCAGGTGCTGAAGTTCGGTGTCAGACGTAGGCTGGCAAGTTGTTCTACCGCCTGATGTGTAGGGCCGTCTTCGCCAAGGCCGATGGAGTCATGGGTATAGACCATGATTTGTCGCGCTTTCATCAGTGCCGCCATACGCGCCGCGTTGCGCGCGTACTCCACGAACATCAGGAAGGTCGCGGTATAGGGCACAAATCCACCGTGATGGGCGATGCCATTGGCGATGGCGGTCATACCGAATTCGCGCACGCCGTAGTGAATGTAATTCCCGGCGAGATCCTCTTTGATGGATTTAGACTCTTTCCAGATGGTCAGGTTACTTGGCGCTAAATCAGCCGAGCCGCCGAGCAATTCAGGCAGGCTTGGGCCATAGGCATTCAACGTGTTTTGTGAGGCCTTACGGGTGGCAATTTTCTCTGGATTGGCCTGCAACTTTTCAATGTATTGCTGCGTGAGGTCTTGCCAATCCTCCGGCATTTCACCGTGCATACGGCGGTTAAATTCAGCGGCGAGATCCGGGTGAGCTTTGGAGTAAGCGGCAAACTTATCGTTCCACGCCGTTTCTGCCTGCTCGCCTTTTTCTCTGGCATCCCAGGCCTGGTAAATCTCTCTTGGGATCTCAAATGCAGGGTATTTCCAGCCCAATTGTTTACGGGCGAGTGCCACTTCCTGCTCGCCGAGTGCCGCGCCATGTGCCTCTTCTTTGCCCGCTTTGTTTGGCGAGCCAAAGCCAATGATAGTGCGGCAGATAATCAGCGACGGTTTATCTTTCACGCTTTGCGCTTCCTCAATCGCCTTCTTCACGGCTTGCGGGTCGTGGCCATCAATTTCATGCACCACATGCCAGTGATAAG
Source organism: Buttiauxella sp. AC038 (assembly GCF_979253565.1). Lineage (NCBI taxonomy): Bacteria > Pseudomonadati > Pseudomonadota > Gammaproteobacteria > Enterobacterales > Enterobacteriaceae > Buttiauxella > Buttiauxella sp. AC038. Next base: position 1,389,714 of record NZ_CEEDCQ010000001.1, read on the forward strand.
CCTCAAAACGTTTGGCGGTGTCGTCGGTAAACCAGCCTTTGGTTTCGCCATCAATCGAAATGCCGTTGTGGTCATAGAAACCGATGAGTTTGCCAAGGCCGAGGGTACCTGCCAGTGAACAAACTTCGTGGGAGATGCCTTCCATCAGGCAGCCATCCCCCATAAATACGTAGGTAAAGTGATCGACAATTTCATGGTCGGGGCGGTTAAATTGCGCCCCTAACGTGCGTTCAGCAATGGCCATGCCGACCGCATTTGCCAGCCCCTGGCCAAGCGGCCCGGTGGTGGTTTCAACACCGGGTGTATAACCAATTTCCGGGTGGCCGGGGGTTTTGGAGTGAAGTTGACGGAAGTTTTTTAGCTCTTCCATCGGCAAGTCATACCCGCTCAGATGCAACAGGCTGTAGAGCAGCATCGAGGCGTGGCCGTTAGAGAGAATAAAGCGGTCACGGTCAGCCCATGTGGGGTTCGTCGGGTTATGGTGCAGGAATTCGTTCCATAACACTTCGGCAATATCAGCCATCCCCATCGGTGCGCCAGGGTGGCCCGAATTCGCTTTTTGTACCGCGTCCATACTCAGGGCACGAATGGCATTAGCAAGCTCTTTACGAGATGACATGTTTCACTCCGTGGTTGTCGTTCAAAGTTTGGCGGCGAGCAAATCTTCCAGTTTTCGTTGATCGATGGCGAACAGGCGGATGCCCTCTGCCAATTTTTCTACCGCCATTGGATCCTGATTATGCTCCCAACGGAAATCTGCTTCGCTGATAGGTTCCGGGCGACGGAAGCCCTGTGACAGCGGCACCAGTTTGCGTACCACCGGCTCTTCGCTCTCCTGCAACTGTTGCAGCAGGTTAGGGGCGATAGTCAGGCGATCGCAGCCAACTAATGCAAGAATCTGTTCGGTGCGGCGGAAGCTCGCGCCCATCACGATGGTGCTGTAGTTGTGCTGCTTAAAGTAATCATAGATATTGCGTACCGATTTGACGCCTGGATCTTCTTCAACCACATACGGGTCCATCGGTTTGCGGGCCTGATACCAGTCGTAGATACGCCCGACGAACGGTGATATCAGGAACACGCCAGCTTCCGCACAGGCTCGTGCCTGAGCAAAAGAGAACAGCAGCGTCAGGTTACAATCGATACCCTCTTTTTGCAGTTCTTCGGCGGCACGAATACCTTCCCAGGTTGAAGCAAGCTTGATTAAAACTCGCGACTTATCAATGCCCAGCTCTTCATAAAGAGCAATCAAATGGCGGGCTTTCGCGATGCTTTTTTCTTTATCAAATGAGAGACGGGCGTCCACTTCTGTTGAGACGCGTCCAGGAATGCTTTTCAGAATTTCCGCACCGAAACTGACCGCAAGTTTGTCACAGGCTTGAGCGACCTGGGCCTCTCGCGTGTCGCCGCGCTGTTTACCGTAAGCAATGGCATCTTCAATGAGCGTTTGATAGTGCGCCAAACCTGCTGCCTTCAGTAATAGCGAGGGGTTGGTCGTCGCATCGATAGGCTGGTAATTGCGGATAGATTCAATGTCACCGCTGTCGGCAACAACGGTGGTGAATTTCTTGATACTATCTAACTGATTCATGACTATCTCCTTGAAATGCAAAGTCTAATTTGAGTGCTCCATGTCACTCACGATGGAAATTCATCGTTGGCATAACTAAAAAGCATAGCAGATAGGCATGGCATTGTTGTTAATGCCAGGTAACATAATGGCTCTGATTTTCTAACATTTTTGCAAGACGTTGCTGATAGTATGGCGATGTTCAAAGTTTAGAACGCGCGCAAGCGTGATACTACGTGGCCCTAAAGCGATCTTAACGTGACCTTACGACCCTTGAGAGTGATAAAAAAGGAACGAAGAAATGGACGAACAACTAAGACAAAGTGCCCTCGATTTTCATGAATTCCCAGTCCCCGGTAAAATTCAGGTTTCGCCAACCAAACCGCTGGCGACCCAGCGTGACTTAGCATTGGCCTACTCTCCGGGCGTTGCGGCACCTTGTCTCGAAATCGAAAAAGACCCACTGGCGGCTTACAAATACACCGCGCGTGGCAACCTGGTCGGCGTTATTTCCAACGGCACTGCGGTGTTAGGGCTAGGTAATATCGGCGCACTGGCGGGCAAGCCGGTGATGGAAGGTAAGGGCGTTCTGTTTAAGAAATTCGCCGGTATCGACGTGTTTGATATTGAAGTCGATGAAATGGACCCGGATAAACTGATTGAGGTGATTGCTGCACTAGAACCAACGTTTGGCGGCATTAACCTGGAGGATATCAAAGCGCCAGAGTGCTTCTACATCGAGAAAAAGCTGCGCGAGCGCATGAACATTCCTGTGTTCCATGACGATCAGCATGGTACGGCCATCATCTGTACTGCGGCGGTACTAAACGGTCTGCGTGTAGTTGAGAAGAATATCTCTGATGTGCGTTTAGTGGTTTCTGGCGCGGGCGCATCGGCTATCGCCTGTATGAACCTGCTGGTGCAATTGGGCATCCAGAAACACAACATCGTTGTGTGCGATTCGAAAGGCGTTATCTATAAGGGCCGTGAAGAAAACATGGCTGAAACCAAAGCGGCTTACGCGGTGGAAGATAACGGTAAGCGCACGCTCGACGAAGTGATTGAAGGTGCGGATATTTTCCTCGGCTGTTCTGGCCCGAAAGCCATGAGCCAGGAGATGGTCAAGAAGATGGCGCGCGCGCCATTGATTCTGGCGCTGGCAAACCCTGAGCCGGAAATTCTGCCACCGCTGGCAAAAGAAGTGCGCCCTGATGCGATTATCTGCACCGGGCGTTCTGACTTCCCGAACCAGGTTAACAACGTGTTGTGCTTCCCGTTCATCTTCCGTGGCGCGCTCGATGTTGGCGCAACGGCAATTAATGAAGAGATGAAACTGGCGGCGGTTCACGCGATTGCCGAACTGGCTCACGCAGAGCAGAGCGATGTAGTGGCTTCTGCTTACGGTGAAGAAGAGCTGACTTTCGGCCCTGATTACCTGATTCCAAAACCATTCGACCCGCGTCTTATCGTACAAATCGCACCCGCAGTGGCGAAAGCGGCAATGGAAACCGGTGTGGCAACACGTCCGATTCAGGATTTCGACGCTTATCGCGAAAAACTGACCGAGTTCGTCTACAAAACTAACCTGTTTATGAAGCCAATCTTCTCTCAGGCCCGAAAAGATCCAAAACGTGTGGTGCTGACAGAAGGTGAAGAGGCGCGCGTGCTACATGCGACTCAGGAGCTGATTACACTTGGTTTGGCGAAACCGATTCTGATTGGTCGCCCGGCGGTTATCGAAATGCGCCTGAAGAAACTCGGCCTGCAAATGCAAGCCGGGCGCGATTTTGAGATTGTGAATAACGAATCCGATCCGCGTTTCAAAGAGTACTGGAATGAGTACTACAACATCATGAAACGCCGCGGTATTACGCAAGAGCAGGCGCAGCGAGCCGTGATCAGCAATACCACGGTTATCGGCGCAATTATGGTGCACCGTGGTGAAGCGGATGCCATGATTTGCGGTACCATCGGTGAGTATCACGAGCACTTCTCTGTGGTGGAAAAGTTGTTCGGGTATCGTGAAGGCGTGAAAGCGGCTGGGGCAATGAACGCACTGTTGCTGCCAAGCGGCAACACCTTTATTGCTGATACCTATGTGAATGACGATCCGTCGCCGGAAGAGCTGACAGAAATTACCTTATTAGCCGCAGAAACTGTGCGTCGCTTTGGTATCGAGCCAAAAGTCGCGTTGTTGTCGCATTCCAACTATGGTTCCTCCGATTCGAAAGCGGCATGCAAGATGCGTAAAACGCTGGAGATGGTGCGTGAGCGTGCGCCAGAACTGGAAATTGACGGTGAAATGCATGGTGATGCGGCGCTGGTGGAAAGCATTCGTAACGAGCGTATGCCTGACAGCCCACTGAAAGGTTCGGCAAATATCCTGATCATGCCAAACGTCGAAGCGGCACGTATTAGCTACAACTTGTTGCGTGTTTCCAGCTCCGAAGGGGTGACAGTCGGACCAGTATTGATGGGCGTGGCGAAACCGGTGCATGTGTTAACCCCGATTGCGTCCGTTCGTCGTATTGTGAATATGGTGGCGCTGGCGGTGGTTGAGGCGCAGACCGTTCCGCTGTGAGTCTGGTTTCCCTCTCTCCTTGAGGGCTGTCTCTTATACAGATCTTTGAGGGGCAGTTCCTGCTGATTCAGAGAAGGTTCCGTTCACTAAACGTTCAGAGATCTCTGTAGTTACCGAACCGGTGAACGTATCAAGGGTGCTACCGCAGCACCCTTGATAATCCCGGCTCCCGGCGATTAAATCGCTGCTTCGCAGTAAACCTCCGTTTTTCCTTTCAGTCCCAGGGTCGGTTGCGACGCGCTCCCGGCGCTCACAACCTCTCGCCGTTCCCGACGGCTCGACCCGGCCTTACAGTCAAACCGGAGGCGATTTATGCCGGACTCAAAGGTCAACGTCAAAAGCTAAGGTCAAAAACCGAACCGGTTTTGACCTTGTTCCCGGTATAAATTGCCCCGGCGTTGCCCATAAGTCAGGGTTGAGCTGCCGGGAGCAGCGAAAGAGAGCGATCGCCGGGAGCGAGTCGCGAACGACCCTGAACGTTGGGGATAAGCTGGGGTTTACCGCGCAGCGGCAATTTAATTACCGGGCGCCAGGATTATCAAGGAGAGGGCGTTCTCTCCTTGATACGTTCACCGTTAATAATGGTTGCAGAAGTCGCCAGACATTCGGGTGAACGGAAAAAATGCTCATCTTACAGATCTCGCCCTGACAGATTGCCAGAGCGAAATGTGTATAAGAGACAGCTTTCAGGGTTGGGGTGAGGGTGGTTAAACCCAATCCCTAACCGGCAGGAAATCACGATACAAGGCAGCCTCCGGGCTGCCTTCTTCTGGCTGATAGTTATATTCAAAGCGAACCAGTGGCGGCATCGACATTAAAATCGACTCGGTACGCCCACCCGTCTGCAAACCAAACAGCGTTCCGCGATCCCACACAAGGTTAAACTCCACATAACGGCCACGGCGATAAAGCTGGAAGTCGCGCTCGCGCTCGCCCCACGGCAACGCTTTACGGCGTTCTACAATCGGCAGATACGCATCCAGATAACCGTTGCCCACCGCCTGCATAAAACTAAAGCAATGGTCGAAATCCGGGGTGTTCAGATCGTCAAAGAACAGGCCGCCAATACCGCGTTGTTCATTACGATGCTTAATAAAGAAGTAATCGTCACACCACTTTTTGTAACGCGGGAACACGTCATCGCCAAACGGCTGGCACAAATCATGCGCGGTTTGGTGCCAGTGAATGGCGTCTTCTTCAAAACCGTAAAACGGTGTTAAATCAAAGCCGCCGCCAAACCACCACACCGGGTCACAGCCCGGCTTTTCGGCAATGAAAAAGCGCACGTTGGCATGGCTGGTGGGAATGTACGGGCTGAGCGGATGTACCACGAGGGAGACGCCCATTGCTTCAAAGCTGCGCCCGGCAAGTTCCGGGCGATGAGCCGTTGCTGATGCAGGCATCGCATCGCCATGAACGTGGGAGAAGTTAACGCCCGCTTGCTCAAAGATATTCCCACCGCGTAACACCCGGCTGCGCCCGCCGCCACCGCCTTCGCGTTGCCAGCTGTCTTCTTCAAATGCAGCTCCATCAATATTGCTCAGTTGCTGGCAAATGGTGTCCTGCAATTGCAGCAGGAATTTTTTTACGGCCTGGATATCTGGCAAGTTCATAGGGTTCAACGTTTCTTACTGTGGGCTTTTTGGTTATCAAACCAATTAAAGTAGCTAATGATGCCGGAGGCAATCGCATTAGCAATTTTCTGGCGAAACGCGGGAGTGCCTAATAATTTCTCTTCACCAGGGTTGGTGATGAATGACGTTTCAACCAGTACGGAAGGAATCGACGGCGACTTCAACACCACAAATGCCGCTTGTTCCGTGTTCCGGCTGTGCAATTTATGCACTGGCTTAATCTGTTTGAGGATATGCGAGCCGAGCGTCAGGCTGTTTTTGATGGTGTCGGTTTGCACCAGGTCGAACAGTACCTGTTGTAGATACTGGTCTTTATGTTTGACCTTGCTACCTGCGACATCATCGGCGGCGTTTTCTTTATCCGAGAGGTATTTCGCCATCGCACTACTTGCGCCGCGATTGGAAAGGGCAAACACCGACGCACCGGCAGCAGACGGGTTCGTAAAACCATCAGCATGAATCGACATAAAGAGATCGGCCCCGTGTTTGTGGGCGATTTCTACACGATCGTACAGCGGGATGAATTCATCGCTGGTGCGTGTGAGTTTGGCCTCTATCCCATTGCTTTTAAGGATGTTTCGTACATTTTTAGCAATGGCCAGTACGACATGTTTCTCTTTAGAACCATTATGGCCAATCGCGCCGGTATCAATACCGCCGTGGCCTGGGTCAAGCATCACTACCCGACGTCCACCCGATTTTTTGCTCGGTTTGCTGTGGTTAGTGGTGGTTTTAAGAGGTTTCGTCTCGGAGCTGGCTAAAGCCTTATTTACGCCCGTTAACGTTAAAGCAGCCAACCCAGTAAGCAGTAACTGGCGGCGGGTAGTCAGATGCGTCAGTGATTTAATTTTGCTCATGCGGCTAATATTTTTATCTTTAAAATTGCAGATAGGCATTTATAGCGTATCGGCAAAGGGTAAACGACAAGCATTTGTGGGATTTTCATTACCAAAAATGAATGAGTGGCTAGTATGTCATTTTTTGCCTCGTTTTGCGGCAGATATTGGCTAAACAGAAACTTAACGCCATAATCACTGTTTTAGACTTTCAGGTGGCTAATACCATGGAAATACGTGTTTTTCGCCAGGATGATTTCGAAGAAGTCATTACGCTTTGGGAACGTTGCGACTTACTGCGTCCATGGAACGATCCTGAGATGGATATTGAACGCAAACTCAATCATGACGCGGATCTGTTCTTAGTGGCAGAAGTGGGCGGCGAAGTTGTTGGCTCGCTGATGGGCGGATATGACGGCCACCGAGGATCAGCTTATTACCTTGGCGTGCACCCGGAATATCGTGGTCGCGGCATCGCCAATGCGTTGCTGAGCCGACTTGAAAAGAAGTTAATCGCACGCGGTTGCCCAAAAATTCAAATCATGGTGCGTGAAGAAAACGAGTTGGTGATTGGCATGTATGAGCGGCTCGAGTATGAGCAGCAAGATGTAATGCTACTCGGCAAGCGATTGATTGAAGACCAGGAATATTAATGCCTGTGCTGTATCCACCTTCGGATTACGATATCCACGGTAATCTGAAAACACCTTTTTTGTTCTGGTGTACCCTTCTTTTGCAGGCGCGAACCTGGTTTGTTCTGGTGCTGGCGGCAGCGTCCCGTCAACAGGGCGATGCCATCCTTGGTGTCTTCTATCCTGACCGCGACAATTTCTGGTTCGGGCTATTGCCTGGCGTTCCTGCTGCATTGGCCTTTATGATCAGTGGTCGCCGCCATTTGTACCCCCGAGTTTGGGCAGCGTTGCGCTGGGTGTTAATTGCAGCACAACTGGTGCTACTGACCTGGCAGTTGCTGCTGCTGTGGCAAGGTGAGGAGTTGACAGAAGTAACCTTGTTCCTGCTGCTTGCCGATTTATTTGCCTTGTGGTGGTTAGTCACCAGCCGTCGTTTACGGGATTACTTCACTATCAATCGTGAATAACCGGGCACTTTTGGGAAAGTTTGCACTCCAAAGCGCGTATCCATGCTTAATAAGGAATTTCTGATGAAAAAACTGCGCCTGATGTTATTAGGGCTGCCGCTGGTGTTAGCAGGCTGTTCGACGCTGTCATCCGTCAACTGGTCTGCGGCAAATCCGTGGAACTGGTTTGGTTCGTCAATTGAAGTCAGCGAGAAGGGGGTCGGGGAGCTAAATGCCAGCACACCGATGGATGAAAAAGCAGTCAGCAGCGCATTGAATGATAACTACCGTTTACGCAGCGGCATGAAAACCGATAACGGTGAGATTGTTCGCTTCTATGAAGCGATGGATGACAAAACCGTGATGGTTGTCGTCAACGGCGAAAAAGGCACTGTAAGCCGCGTTGATGTTATGGATAGCGACATCGAAACCGATAGCGGCGTGAAGATTGGTACCACCTTTAGCGACCTGTACGACAAAGCATTTGGCGCGTGTGTCAAAGGGACTGGAGATGATAGTGACGGTGTCGAGTGTAAGGCCAAAGACAGCCAGCACATCAGCTACATTTTCAGCGGCGAATGGCATGGCGGGCAGGAGTTGATGCCGTCTGACGATACGCTCAAAACCTGGAAGATCAGTAAAATTATCTGGCGTCGATAAAAATAACCGCTGGCTTGCGCCTTCTCAATAAGGTGTTGCTGGAATTGGGTATCATAAGGGAATAAACGCCACGTAGAGTGGCGTGTGTTTTTTAGGAGGATTCATGTCTCGTGTTCAATCTGGCATTCTGCCAGAACATTGTCGCGCCGCCGTTTGGCTGGAAGCGAGTATTCAGGGCGATTTCGATGCTATTCGCCAGGGTTGTAAAACCTTTAATCAATCACTGACTGCGTTTCAGGATAAATTCCCTGATGCGAATTTAGGTGCTGTGGTGGCGTTTGGTCACGATCTATGGCGCGATCTCAGCGGCGGTGTGGGTGCGGCCGAGTTGAAAAACTTTGCTCCATTGGGCAAAGGTCTTGCGCCAGCAACGCAACATGACGTGATGATCCATATTCTTTCTCTGCGCCATGACGTGAATTTCTCTGTGGCACAGGCAGCGCTTGCAGCATTTGGCGACGCGCTGAAAATTGAAGAAGAAATCCATGGTTTCCGCTGGGTTGAAGAGCGCGATTTAAGTGGTTTTGTTGATGGCACCGAAAACCCGCAGGGCGAAGAAACGCGCCGTGAAGTCGCGGTGATTAACGACGGTGTGGATGCAGGCGGCAGCTATGTGTTTGTCCAGCGTTGGGAGCATAATCTCAAGCAGCTTAACCGCATGAGCACCCAAGATCAGGAAATGATCATTGGCCGTACTAAAGAGGCCAACGAAGAGATTGACGGTGATGAGCGCCCGGAAACATCTCACCTGACGCGTGTCGATTTGAAAGAAAATGGTAAAGGCCTGAAAATTGTGCGCCAGAGCCTGCCATACGGCACGGCGAGCGGTACCCACGGCCTGTACTTCATCGCTTATTGCGCCCGTTTGCATAACATTGAGCAGCAACTGCTGAGCATGTTTGGCGAAACCGACGGTAAGCGCGATGGCATGCTGCGTTTCACCAAACCGGTAACCGGCGGGTATTATTTCGCGCCGTCTTTAGACAAGCTTCTAAACCTGTAAGGGCTACCTTACTCGCCATTCTGGCACCGGGCAGTGCTCAAAATCCTCACGTACTTCATGTACGCTCCGGTTTTTGCGCGCTGGCCGTCGTCAGACTGCCTTCGCCGCTAACGCCCTACCTTTGATACCTGAAATAATTAGATCCAACCCCACCGCAACTTGAAGTATGACGGGTATATATCCCTTTCTTATTGCAAATCACCAAACGATATATAAAACCGTTACAGCTTTGACACTCGTTATAAATACACTGGTAACCATAAAGCTCGATCGTTATCACATTTATAAGGGTGCCCAATGGCAATGACATCGGTTAAAAAAGTCTGGAGTGCTTTGGTTGTTTCTGCATTGCTGGCAGGTTCAGCCCATGCTACAGAACTGCTGAACAGCTCTTATGATGTGTCTCGCGAGCTGTTTGCCGCGCTCAATCCTGCCTTCCAGAAACAGTGGGCTGAGGAAAATAACGGCGACAAGCTGGTGATTAAACAATCTCATGCCGGGTCATCAAAACAAGCGCTGGCGATTTTGCAGGGCTTAAAAGCAGACGTTGTAACTTATAACCAGGTTTCGGATGTGCAGATCCTGCATGACAAAGGCAACCTGATTCCAGCCGACTGGCAGGCGCGTTTGCCAAACAACAGTTCGCCGTTCTATTCCACCATGGCGTTCCTGGTGCGCAAGGGCAACCCTAAAAATATTCACGACTGGAGCGACCTGGTTCGCCCGGACGTAAAGCTGATTTTCCCTAACCCAAAAACTTCAGGTAATGCCCGTTACACCTACTTAGGTGCATGGGGTGCAGCCAACAAAGCTGACGGCGGCGATAAAGCCAAAACAGAACAGTTCATGACCCAGTTCCTGAAAAACGTTGAAGTGTTTGACACCGGCGGCCGTGGTGCAACCACAACGTTTGTTGAGCGTAACCTGGGTGATGTGTTGATTAGCTTTGAGTCCGAAGTTAACAACATTAGCAAACAGTACGAGAAAGATGGCTACGAAGTGGTTGTGCCAAAGGTCAACATTCTGGCGGAGTTCCCGGTGGCCTGGGTCGATAAAAACGTCAAAGCCAACGGCACTGAAAAAGCAGCACAAGAGTATCTGAACTTCCTGTATAGCCCGGCGGCACAAACCATCATCACTGACTATTACTACCGTGTGAATAACCCGGAAGTGATGGCAAAACTGAAAGATAAATTCCCTCAGACCGAATTGTTCCGTGTGGAAGATGAGTTCGGTGGCTGGCCAGAAGCGATGAAAACCCACTTTGCCAGCGGCGGTGAGTTTGACCAGTTGCTCGGCAAGGGGCGTGAGTAATGTTTTCTGTTGCCTCCAAGCGGGTGCTGCCGGGCTTTACCTTAAGCCTCGGCACCAGTTTGCTGTTTGTTTGCCTGATTTTACTGCTGCCGTTAAGTGCGCTGGTGATGCAACTCTCTGAGATGACGCTGGCGCAGTATTGGGAAGTGATCACCAACCCGCAGGTGGTGGCGGCATATAAAGTCACGCTGCTGTCTGCGGGTGTGGCGTCTATCTTCAACGGTTTCTTTGGCATGTTGATGGCGTGGATCCTGACGCGCTACCAGTTTCCGGGCCGTAGCCTGCTTGATGCATTAATGGATTTACCCTTTGCTCTGCCCACTGCCGTAGCGGGTTTAACGCTTGCCGGGCTGTTTTCAGTTAACGGCTGGTACGGCGAATGGCTGGCGCAGTTTGGCATTAAAGTGACGTACACCTGGCTGGGTATTGCCGTGGCAATGGCATTTACCAGTATCCCGTTTGTAGTGCGAACCATTCAACCCGTGCTGGAAGAGTTAGGCCCGGAATATGAAGAAGCTGCGGAAACGCTGGGTGCGACGCGCTGGCAGAGTTTTCGCCGCGTGATTTTACCGGAGCTTTCTCCGGCGCTGATGGCGGGTGTAGCACTTTCATTCACCCGTAGCCTGGGTGAATTCGGCGCAGTAATTTTCATTGCCGGCAACATCGCCTGGAAGACCGAAGTCACCTCACTGATGATTTTCGTGCGTTTGCAGGAGTTTGATTACCCGGCAGCCAGTGCGATTGCCTCGGTGATCCTTGCCGCTTCACTGCTGCTGCTGTTTACCATTAACACGTTGCAAAGTCGCTTTGGTCGGCGCGTGGTAGGTCACTGATGACGGACGTAACTGAATTGAAAAGCTATCGCCGTACTGGATTTAACTGGGGCAAATGGACGCTGATAGGCCTCGGCGTACTGATTTCGTTTTTGCTGCTGGTGGTGCCAGTGGCATCGATTTTCGCTCAGGCCTTCTCGAAAGGGCTGATGCCTGCGCTGCGCAATATTGTTGACCCGGATATGCTGCACGCCATCTGGCTCACCGTAATGATTGCGCTGATTACCGTGCCGGTGAACCTGGTGTTCGGTATTTTGCTGGCATGGCTGGTGACACGCTTTGATTTCCCTGGCCGCCAGTTGTTACTGACGCTGCTGGATATTCCATTCGCGGTTTCACCCGTAGTCGCAGGACTGGTTTATCTGCTGTTCTACGGTTCGAATGGCCCGCTGGCAGGCTTCATGGATGCGCATAACATCCAGATTATGTTCGCCTGGCCGGGCATGGTGTTGGTGACTATCTTCGTGACTTGTCCGTTTGTGGTGCGCGAACTGGTGCCAGTGATGTTGAGCCAGGGCAGCCAGGAAGACGAAGCAGCGATTTTGCTCGGCGCTTCGGGCTGGCAGATGTTCAGACGCGTTACATTACCCAATATCCGCTGGGCGCTGCTGTACGGCGTGGTGTTAACCAATGCTCGCGCCATTGGTGAGTTTGGTGCCGTGTCGGTGGTTTCAGGTTCTATCCGCGGTGAGACATTCTCACTGCCGTTACAAATTGAATTGCTACAGCAGGACTACAACACCGTTGGCTCGTTTACCGCTGCGGCGTTATTAACCCTGATGGCAATCGTTACGTTGTTCTTAAAGAGTGCGGTGCAGTGGCGTTTGAATAGCCAGGAAAAACGCCTGCAACAGGAGGGGAATCATGAGCATTGATATTACCAATATTAAGAAATCTTTTGGTCGCACCCAGGTGTTGAATGATATCTCGCTGGATATCCCTTCTGGCCAAATGGTGGCATTGCTTGGGCCGTCAGGTTCCGGTAAAACCACGCTGCTGCGTATTATCGCGGGCCTTGAGCACCAGAACAGCGGGCGCATTAGTTTCCACGGCACCGATGTGAGCCGCATTCACGCGCGTGACCGCAAAGTGGGCTTTGTGTTCCAGCATTACGCACTGTTTCGCCATATGACGGTGTTCGACAACATCGCTTTTGGCCTGACGGTTCTGCCGCGCCGCGAACGTCCTTCTTCCGCAGCGATTAAACAGAAAGTCACTCGTTTGCTGGAGATGGTGCAGTTATCCCATCTGGCAGATCGTTTCCCGGCACAGCTTTCCGGTGGGCAGAAGCAACGTGTGGCGTTGGCACGTGCGCTGGCGGTTGAACCGCAAATCTTGCTGCTTGATGAGCCATTCGGTGCGCTGGATGCACAGGTACGTAAAGAGTTGCGCCGCTGGTTGCGCCAGTTGCATGAAGAGCTGAAATTCACCAGCGTATTCGTGACCCACGACCAGGAAGAAGCGATGGAAGTCGCGGACCGCGTGGTGGTCATGAGCCAGGGGAATATTGAACAAGTTGATACGCCGGAAGCGGTATGGCGCGAACCCGCGACTCGTTTCGTGCTGGAGTTCCTTGGTGAAGTGAACCGTATGAAAGGCGTTGTGCGCGGCAGCCAGTTCCATGTTGGCGCACACCGTTGGCCGCTTGGCTTTACACCTGCGCACCAGGGGCCTGTCGATTTGTTCTTACGCCCATGGGAAGTGGACGTCAGCCGCCGTACTAATCTGGATTCGCCACTGCCAGTTCAGGTGCTGGAAATCAGCCCACGTGGGCATTACATGCAGCTGGTTGTGCAGCCGTTGGGCTGGTATGACGAACCGTTAACGGTCGTGCTGCGCGAAGACTATGTTCCTGTGCGTGGTGAGCGTCTGTTTGTCGGCCTGCAACATGCGCGCTTGTATGATGGGAAGAACAGAATTCACAGTACTTATAATGGCCAGGTAGACCTCGCGCAATCCGCCTGATAAGTTTACTGAACAACACGACACGCAAAGGCGGCCCACGTGGCCGCTTTTCTTATTTTCTGGACAGGCAAGTGAACACCTTAGAAAGCACGATTGGCAATACACCTCTGGTTAAATTGCAGCGCACCGGCCTTGATAACGGCAGTGAAATTTGGGTGAAGCTTGAGGGGAACAACCCCGCAGGCTCGGTTAAAGACAGAGCTGCACTTTCGATGATTGTACGCGCAGAAGCTCGCGGTGAAATCTCCCCAGGAGATACGCTCATTGAAGCGACCAGCGGCAATACCGGGATTGCATTGGCGATGATTGCAGCGCTTAAAGGCTACCGAATGAAGCTTTTAATGCCTGACAACATGAGTATGGAACGCAAAGCGGCGATGCAGGCTTATGGCGCAGAATTGATTCTGGTGACCAAAGAGCAGGGCATGGAAGGCGCACGCGAAATGGCACGTTTGATGGATGAACGAGGCGAAGGCAAAGTCCTCGACCAGTTCAACAACCCGGATAACCCATACGCGCACTACAGCACAACCGGGCCGGAGATCTGGCAGCAGACACAGGGTCGTATTACGCATTTTGTTTCCAGTATGGGAACCACGGGTACAGTCACGGGCGTCAGCCAGTTTATGCGCGAACAAGACAAACCAGTCAAAATTGTTGGTTTACAGCCTGAAGATGGCAGCAGTATTCCGGGGATTCGCCGCTGGCCAGAAGAGTGGCTACCGAAGATCTTCAACCCTGCTTTGGTTGATGAAGTGATTGATATGTCACAGGTTGAAGCCGAGAGAACGATGCGCAAACTTGCCCGTGAAGAGGGGATTTTCTGCGGCGTGAGTTCCGGCGGTGCAGTCGCGGGTGCATTGCGTGTTGCACAGGCAAATCCGGGGGCTGTTGTCGTAGCAATTATCTGCGACCGCGGCGATCGATATTTATCGACGGGAGTATTTGGCGAAGAGAGTTATTCGCAAGGCTCAGGAATATAATTTCAGAATATTAATCGTGTAGGGTGATAAGCCACGCCCTACAAAATCGTTACCTCGCCATCCCCCTCTAATCTGACTTATTAAGAAAAAATGATAGTAACGTCACGGTGACTTACGCCGCAGTGCCATCTTGCCATAATGACTTGTCATTAATATTAAGTTCTAATATCTCTATCACCACGATGTAATAAATAACTGGCAGGTGAATAGATGGAAATTAAACAACCACAAGATTTTTTTCTTTCAGAGGCACACGCCTTCTGTTTATTTATGTTGGATAACCAGGAAATGGCAGATGCCCACGGCCATGATTTTGATGAGCTGGTTATTGTGCGTAGCGGCAGCGGTTTTCATATTATTAACGATCAGGTGGAGTTGGTTTATACAGGTGACTTCTTTTTTGTTTCGGCGAATGACACTCATTATTACGAGTCGACTAATAATCTTTCCCTTATTAATCTCTTATTTCATAAAGACCGGCATTTTGGTTTCATACATAATATTGATGCATTGTTGGATGTTGTCCGAGAGACGACTCAACCTTCAGTGAGAGAACTGCTCACTTTAAACGAAAGTGAACTGCAGAAAATCGTCGGGTTAACGGAAGAAGTCACAGCCAGGCGAGATGATCATTTTGATGCAGTTTACTTTTCTGCTACAGAAGCAGCCATTCTGGAAATTGTCTCTTTGCTGTGTCGCTGCATTGCCCGCCGGGGAGAAAGAAATCGTAATAGTGAAAGTAGCGGGCAAAAAATACTGAATTATGTTCGCCAGAACTATTGCCGACATATTAATTGGGACGCTTTGTGCGAAGAGTGTGGGATGGCGAAACGCACGATGTTTCGTTTCTTTAAAGAGATGACCGGTACCACACCCGAGAAATTCCAGCAAATTTGTTGCTTGTTAAAGGCACAGGAACTTTTACGGACTACCGATCGGCCGATTAAAGATGTGGCGTTATTTTGCGGCTTTATTAACGCCTCACGTTTAACCGATGTGTATAAAAAGAGATTTTCTCGTACACCCTCGCAGGAAAGACATCTAAGTTATTCAATTACAGAATTATAGCCATATTTTTCATATTCATCAGTTTTTATGGGAATAAGTAATACATGACGTAAACAATAATTTAATGGAGTCAATATTATGGATAAAACAAAAATCATTAACCCTTGGTATGTGGGGGTTGTTTCGGGAATGGCATCTTATATCGACTCGGCCGCCATTGTTTCCAATGGCACAGCGTTAGTTATTTATCAGAAAGCGATTGGCATTACTTCGGCTGATATTGGTGTACTTTCCGGCGTATTAACTCTATGCATTGCAATTGGCGCATTTTTAGGTGGCAGGTTGGGCGACCGCCTCGGCAGGAGAAAAGTGTTTATTGCCACTATGGCAATGATTGTTTTGGGATCGCTGATGCTGGCGTTTGGCAAGGTCTTTGTCATTTTGCTGGCCGGTACGATGTTTGTTGGCCTGGCGACAGGAGCTGATTTGCCGGTTTCTTTGGCAACGATTGCTGAAGCGGCCTGTGATAAAAACCGTGGCAAGATTATCGGATTATCTAACCTGTTGTGGCTGGTAGGTATCAGCACCACCATGGGAATTTCAGCCGTCGCCGGGGGTTGGGGGCAATTGGGTGCACAAATTATGTACCTTCATGTGGGCATTGTCGCCGCCGTGTTGCTGCTATTACGTTGGACGATTCCTGAATCGCCAATGTGGTTACTTGCTCGTGACGAGAATCGCCGCGGGGCGACAACGGTTCGCGCACAGAAATCGTCGTTTAAAGATTTACTGCATGGGAAATATTTATGGCCGTTTGTAGCGTTATGCTTTTTTTATACGCTGGTGAATCTGGCGGCAAATACCGGCGGCCAATTCGGGACTTATGTTGCCGTGAATGTAGTCGGCATTACGGTTGAGGAAAATTCTCTGTGGAATTTATTGTTGATGCCCGTAGGAGTATTATCTGGTTTGCTCTTTATGAAGATGGTAGACACCTCAAAAAGAATGCTGGTTTTTATTATTGGCGCATTCTTCTTCGCTGGCGGTTTCTTTATGCCCGTATTACTTAATTTCTCGCCATTATCGTGGTTCTGCTTCCTTTTATTTACTGCTACCGGCAGTGGTATGGCTTTTGAAGGTATTATGAAAGTGTGGTCGCAGGAATCATTTCCGACCATGCTTCGTTCAACTGCTCAGGGGGCGATTGTGGGTGTGGCACGTTTATCATGTGCATTATTAGCCTTTGTCACTCCCGTTTTACTCGATGCTGGACCGGTAGCACTTTACTCCATCCTTTCTGCAATTGTTGCTCTAGGTATGTTTATCGGTTGGCTGTGTTTTCATCGCCAACAAAGAAATGAATTTTCCAGTGAAGGCGAAATGGTAGTGGAAAAATATCCCAGAGTCCCTTTATTACCTGCCGAAGCGATGCGGACAAAATAAATATCGGATCTGCAAAATATTGAGTTATCAAAGGAGCCTGTCATTATGCTGTCAGTCAAAAAGGTCACGCTTGACCATGAGTTATCTTTATCGGGTATCGATGCTTTTCCAGTCATCGGTTGGGAGATTGAAAGTAACCAAAGGAATGTGAAGCAAGTTTGTTATCAGTTACAGGTGAGTGATGATAAATACTTCGATGCTGTTTTATTTGATAGCGGAGTAATCAGTAGTGACGCTTCGGTGAATGTGAATATTAATGAAATTTTACTGCATCCCTCAACACGTTATTTTGTCCGTGTGAAAATTAAAGATAACCATGGTGAGGAAAGCCTGTGGAGTACCGCCGCAGAATTTATTACTGGGCTGCTGGATACCCCCTGGTCAGGGGATTTTATATCTGCTGAAACTCTTGCAGATAAAGATAATTCAAAAGTCACACTATTAAGAAAAACCTTTTCACTCAACAACGACAGTGCGGTGGTTTCCGCTTATTTGCATGTATCAGCTTTAGGGGTTTATCGGTTTTATCTTAATGGAGGCAAAGTCGGTAATGATGAGCTAACGCCAGGCTGGACGAGCTACCACAACCATTTGCTTTATCAAACTTACGATTTGAGCGAGCAACTCAAGCCAGGTGAGAACGCTATTGGCGCTGAGCTGGGGGCTGGCTGGTATAAAGGTGATATGGGCTTTACCCGCGACAGGAATTATTACGGCGAACAGACCGCACTTATCTGCCAACTGGTGATTCATTATGAGGATGGAACCCGGCAGATTGTGGTCAGCGATAATTCCTGGCGTGGCGAAGATTCACCGATTATGTTCTCTGAGATTTACGACGGTGAAATTTGCGATGCAAGCTTTGAGCAAGAAGGCTGGAATAAAACGGGATTTGATGACGCTCACTGGCGCCCTGTCAGCCTGGTTTCTTATGATAAAAAAGTGCTCACCGCGCAGGGCGCCTGCAAAGTAAAAAAAATAGCCACGCTGGAACCCACTTCGATTATCACGACGCCGCAGGGCGATACGGTTATCGACTTCGGGCAAAACCTGAGTGGCTGGGTTGAATTCAAAGTAAATGGCAATCGGGGTGACAAAGTTATTCTGCGCCATTTCGAGACGCTGGATGCTCAGGGAAATGTTTATCTGGATAATCTGCGTTCAGCGAAACAACGCGTGGAGTATGTTTTAAAAGGCGGGGCGACGGAGGTTTATCACCCTCGCTTTACCTGGCAGGGTTTTCGCTACGTAAAAGTCGAAAGCTACCCTGGAAATGTCAGCCCTGAGAATTTCAAAGCTGTGGTGCTGCATTCTGATATGGCTCAAACCGGTCATTTCAATTGTTCAAATGAAGATTTAAACCAGCTTCATCACAACATTCTGTGGGGGTTAAAAGGGAATTTCATTGATGTCCCGACCGACTGCCCCCAGCGCGATGAAAGACTGGGCTGGACAGGGGACGCACAGATATTTTGCCGCACGGCCAGTTACCTGATGCATACGCGTAATTTCTTTGCGAAATGGCTCCGGGATCTGCAACACGACCAGACGCCAGAAGGCGGTGTGCCGCACGTCATTCCTGATATTCTCACCGGGCATTGCGCGAATGATATCAACCTGGCCGAGGGAGGAACGCACTCAGCAGCGGCGTGGGCAGATGCCGCGGTTATCAATCCGTGGACGATGTACCTGATGTATGGCGACACTCGCGTTCTGGAAAACCAGTATCAGAGCATGAAAGGTTGGGTGGATTTTATGCTCACGCATTCCGAGAACCTGATCTGGCGTTATAAATTGCAGTTTGGCGATTGGGTTGCGTTGGATGCGAAAGAGGGGAGTTATTTTGGCGCGACGCCAACGGATCTTGTCTGCACGGCTTATTTTGCTTACTCCACACAACTATTCAGCCAGGCCGCCAAAGCACTCAATCGAACAGAAGATTTTGAGCGCTACAGCACTTTACATCAGCAAATCGTTCAGCGTTTTCAGGATGAGTTCTTCACTTCCTCAGGCAGGCTTGCGGCCAGAACGCAGACTGCGCATATTCTGGCGCTCTATTTTAACCTGGTGCCAGAATCGTTCCGGGAACGTACCGTGAATACGCTTGTAGAACTCCTGCGCGAGCATGATGGCCATTTGGTGACCGGTTTTGTGGGTACCCCTTATTTTTGCCATGCACTGAGCCAGAATGGGCGGGAACAAGAGGCGTGGGAACTGCTGCTTAAGGATGATTTTCCCTCCTGGTTGTATCAAGTAAAAGCCGGTGCAACGACCATCTGGGAGCACTGGGATGGTATGAAGCCTGATGGCTCGATGTGGAGCGCCGATATGAACTCGTTTAACCATTATGCGTATGGCGCGGTGGGGGAGTGGCTGTATCGCTCCGTTGCGGGTATTGAGGCAGATGCTGATGAACCTGGCTTTAAGCATGTCATTATCGCACCAACGATTGGCGGTAACGTTTCCTGGGTCGATGCGGCTTATGACTCCGTTTACGGTGAAATTAAGGTTCGCTGGCAAGTGAGACAAAGCAGTGCGGGGGATATTGTGACGTTGGACGTTAAGGTTCCACATAACACACATGCGACCCTAAAACTTTCGGGCATCGGAGAGCTGCTGTCAGCTCGGGATATGGTCTTTAAGCTGCAAGAGAATAGCGGATTTGCAGAGGTAGGATCGGGAGATTATAAGGTCGAATATCTGCGCGCATAAAATTCAGTGCCAGACATAGACGAAAAAAAACCGGAAATAGACATTTCCGGTTTTTTTATTCATTGCAGGGAGATGACCTGCCGCGTGAATCTTACTTCTTGATGCGGATTACCGGGGTTTCGCCCACAGTCACGCTACCAGTCAGTTTGATCAGCTCTTTGATTTCGTCCATGTTGGAGATAACAACCGGAGTCAGGGTAGACTTCGCTTTCTCTTCCAGCAGGGCCAAATCGAACTCGATAACTACGTCGCCTTTCTTAACGCGCTGGCCTTCTTCTGCGATGCGTTTGAAGCCTTCGCCTTTCAGTTCAACAGTGTCGATACCGAAGTGGACGAACAACTCAATGCCGCTATCGGATTCGATAGAGAAAGCATGGTTAGTTTCGAAGATTTTACCGATGGTGCCGTCAACCGGAGCAACCATTTTGTTGCCAGTCGGTTTAATTGCAATACCATCACCAACAATCTTCTCGGCGAAAACCACATCTGGAACATCTTCAATGTTAACGATTTCGCCAGAAAGTGGGGCAACAATCTCAATGGTTCCGGTGTCTTTTTTATCATCAGAAACCAGAGATTTCAGTTTATCAAACAAACCCATGATCTTCTCCTAAGCAGTAAATTGGGCCGCATCCGGTGGATTAGCAGATTGTTTTTTCTTCAATGAACTTGTTAACCAGCATCATTAACTCGTCCGTTGTCGGTTGAGCAAGTGCTTGCTCTGCTAACACCTTCGCATCTTCGAAGTTCGTGTTACGAATAATCTTCTTAATGCGCGGGATAGAAATGGAACTCATACTAAATTCGTCCAGACCCATTCCCAGCAACAGAAGTGTAGCACGTTCGTCGCCTGCAAGCTCACCACACATACCGGTCCATTTACCTTCTGCATGAGAAGCATCAATAACTTGCTTAATCAGAGTCAGTACAGACGGTGACATTGGCTGGTAAAGATGTGAAATCATATCATTACCGCGGTCAACTGCCAGGGTGTACTGCGTCAGGTCATTGGTACCGATACTGAAGAAGTCGACTTCTTTAGCCAAATGGCGAGCAATCGTGGCCGCAGCCGGAGTCTCTACCATCACGCCAACTTCGATAGTTTCGTCAAACGCTTTGCCTTCTTCACGCAACTGCGCCTTCATGATTTCGATCTCAGCTTTCAGTGCACGCACTTCTTCAACAGAGATGATCATTGGGAACATGATACGTAATTTACCGAATACAGAAGCACGCAGGATAGCGCGAACCTGTGCGTACAGAATCTCTTTACGATCCATAGCGATACGTACTGCACGCCAGCCCAGGAACGGGTTCTCTTCTTTCGGGAAGTTCATGTACGGCAGCTCTTTGTCGCCACCGATATCCATGGTGCGTACGATAACTGCTTGTGAGCCACAGGCTTCAGCAACAGCTTTGTACGCCGCGAACTGCTCATCTTCAGTTGGCAGTGAATCACGGTCCATGAACAGGAATTCTGTACGATACAGACCTACACCTTCTGCACCATTACGCTCAGCACCGTCGACATCACGAACAGTACCAATGTTTGCGCATACTTCTACCTGATGACCATCGAGAGTGATTGCTGGCAGGTCTTTCAGTTTTGCCAGTTCAGCTTTCTCAGAAGCTTCTTGCTGCTGTACAGCACGCAGAGCTTCGATCTCTTCGTTGGTTGGGTTAACGTAAACTTTATTGTTAACAGCATCGAGGATCAGGTAATCACCGTTCTTCACCTGGCTGGTCACGCTACCGGTACCAACAATCGCAGGCAGTTCAAGAGAACGCGCCATGATGGAGGTGTGGGAGGTACGGCCACCGATATCGGTGATGAAACCCAGAACCTTTTGCAGGTTAAGCTGTGCGGTTTCTGACGGAGTCAAATCTTTAGCGACCAGGATAACTTCATCTTGGATGGAGCTAAGGTCAATAATTGCCAGACCAAGGATATTGCGCAGCAGACGCTTACCGATATCACGTACGTCAGCCGCACGTTCTTTCAGGTATTCATCGTCTAATTCTTCCAGCGCGATCGCCTGGCCTTCGATAATTTCGTGAGCAGCTGCATCAGCAGTCACTAACTTATCGGTGATAAGGGCTATGATTTCCTGCTCAAGCTCTTCGTCTTCCAGCAACATAATGTGGCCTTCGAAGATAGCTTCCTTTTCTTCACCGAAGGTCTCGCCAGCTTTAATTTTGATCGCTTCTAACTGTGCCGACGCTTTAGCGCGCCCGCTTAAGAAACGTTCAACTTCCTGCGCAACTTTGTCGGCAGAAATTTTCTTCCGGTCGATGACAATTTCATCTTCCTTCAGCAAAAGTGCCTTGCCGAAAGCGATACCCGGGGATGCTAAAATGCCTGAAATCATAACCCTACCTTACTTGTGACTGATATTTACGAAGAACCCAGAACTTACTCGAGTTCAGCCATCAGTTTTACCAGATGCTCAACTGCTTTCTGATCATCTTCGCCTTCAGCGGAGATGGTCACAACAGTACCTTGGGTCAGACCCAGAGTTTGCAGTTTGAACAGGCTTTTCGCGCTTGCGCTTTTGCCGTTGGAGGTCACAGTGATCTCAGAAGTGAAGCCTTTAGCTTCTTTAACAAACTGAGCAGCAGGGCGGGTATGCAGACCGTTTGGAGCGGTAATGGTAACTTCTTGCTGGAACATTGTATTTCCCCAACTTATAGGTTTAGTGTTGTGGAACTAAAGTCTAGCCTGGTGGCAAAACTTTAGCCTGTATAGTTAGCGCCGTGTTAATTGTAACTCTACGCGACACAGGATGCTTTCTGGAACCACGAAATGTGCTTTGGTATCGACCATGCGCTTCGCGGCTCGCTCGTCATTAATCATTATGCCGTGAAATGTGATTTTGCACCAAATCGTTAAATCGATTCAGCAGATGTACATCACATTTTCCGATTAATTTCGCGCATCAAAATAATTTGCTGGATAGATACCAGACCTGGCTGAGTGACGCAATGGCAGGGTGCCTAAAAGTTTGACGTATGCCACAAAAAAGCACCCATTCGGGTGCTTTTTTACACTGATTTACCTGATTGGCTTCACTGTTGGAGTTCTTTTTCAGTGAAAAGATCGGCAAACAGGGCGGTACTCAGGTAACGCTCCCCGGAAGAAGGCAGTATAACCACAATATTTTTATTGGTAAATGCTTCATCTTCCTGAAGTTTTAACGCGGCAGCTACTGCTGCACCCGATGAAATCCCCGCAAGAATACCTTCTTCTTCCATCAAACGACGTGCAGTAGAAATTGCTTCGTCGTTAGTGATAGCGATAACTCTGTCGATAAGTTTCAGATCGAGGTTTCCAGGGATAAAACCAGCACCGATACCTTGAATTTTATGTGGGCCAGGTTTGAGTTCTTCGCCCGCCAAAGCCTGAGCAATAACCGGGGAGTCAGTCGGCTCAACGGCCACACTGATAAGGTCTGTTTTGCCCTTGGTGTTTTTAATATAGCGACTAACACCAGTCAACGTACCACCGGTGCCAACACCAGCGATGAATACGTCCACTTCACCATCGGTATCTTCCCAGATTTCTGGGCCAGTAGTTTTTTCATGGATTTCAGGGTTTGCTGGATTGCTAAACTGTTGCAGTAACAGGAATCTCTCAGGATTACTGGCAACAATTTCTTCTGCTTTCTGAATCGCGCCTTTCATGCCTTTCGCGCCTTCAGTCAATACCAGGTTAGCACCCAGGGCTTTGAGCAGCTTACGGCGTTCAATACTCATGGTTTCAGGCATGGTTAGCGTCAGCTTATAACCACGTGCTGCGGCGACATATGCCAGTGCAATGCCGGTGTTACCACTGGTTGGCTCAACTAACTCTATACCAGGCTTCAGCACACCGCGTTTTTCGGCATCCCAAATCATATTGGCCCCGATACGGCATTTTACGCTAAAGCTCGGGTTACGGGACTCTACCTTGGCCAGGATGCGTCCATTACCGATGCGGTTCAGTCGAACCAGCGGCGTATGACCGATAGTCAGAGAGTTGTCTTCATAGATCTTGCTCATAACCCGTCCTTAACTGTATGAAATTTGGGAAACCTCTCCAGCATACCTGCTTAGAAGTTATGCGGAAGTAAAGAAATCGCATATCTATATGTAGAAGGGAAATAAGCAGAAGCCAGAAGGAATAAGGAGCGGCATAAGCCGCTCCTGCAAATTTACTTCCACATGGCGTGTTTAGGGCGATAGCAGTCGACCCACATGGCGGTAGCACCACATACAGCGACTGGCATGATAACCAGATTCAGGAATGGGATAAGCGTAAACAGACTGACTAGTGAGCCAAACTGCATGTTAATGATTTTCTTCTCACGCAGTGAGATGCGCATTTCTTTAAATGGCACTTTATGGTTATCAAATGGGTAGTCGCAATACTGGATAGCCAGCATCCAGGCGCTAAATAAGAACCATAAAACTGGCGCGACGGTTTGGCCGATGCCAGGGATAAAGTAGAGAACCAGCAATACAAGCGCTCGCGGTAGGTACCAGGAGAGCTTTTGCCATTCGCGTTTCATAATACGTGGAACATCTTTCATGATATCTAACACGCCGGTATCCGGCGGTGTTGCGCCAGTCAGACGAGCTTCGAGTTGTTCTGCCAGTAATCCGTTGAAGGGGGCAGCAATCCAGTTGGCTATGGTTGAGAAGAAGTAGCCAAACACCAGCAAGATAGACACGACTGCCAGTGGCCAAATGAGATAGCTCAACCACTGTAACCAATCTGGAACGTAAGAAAGAAGTGTGGGAACCCAAACATCCAGGCGAGTAAACAACCACCAAAATGCTCCACCCATTAATAAAATATTGACCAACAATGGCAAGAGCACGAAGCGCCTGATCCCTGGCTGATGTACCAGCTTCCAGCCTTGCGAAAAGTAATAAACGCCACTACGTGGCCCGGCTCCTGAA
This sequence comes from Buttiauxella sp. AC038, assembly GCF_979253565.1. NCBI lineage: Bacteria > Pseudomonadati > Pseudomonadota > Gammaproteobacteria > Enterobacterales > Enterobacteriaceae > Buttiauxella > Buttiauxella sp. AC038. The sequence goes on from NZ_CEEDCQ010000001.1 coordinate 1,414,275, forward strand.
GTTGAAACCATATCTGAACGAACTCCTTTTTGGTCATTACAATGACGTGCAGAGTTATCATAACTGAGTGCCAGGAGAAAAACTTATTAAGAAATGGTCGAAAAAACAGCGAAAAATCGATTTTGGTACATCTTTATGCTGAGAAAACAGTGTGTGGACTTGCACTTGAGCAGATGGGCAAATACTCTTAGTGAGTAAATGTTTGCCGCGGTGGCAAGGTGTTAGAACAACAGAGAATATAATGATGCAGGATTTGCGTCTGATATTAATCATTGTTGGCGCGATCGCCATAATAGCCTTACTGGTTCACGGCCTGTGGACAAGTCGTAAGGAGCGTTCTTCCATTTTTCGTGATCGTCCAATGAAGCGCCTGAAGTCTAAGCGTGACGAATACGAATCGGATGACGACGAGGCTGACGATGAACAAGATGATGGAGTAGGTGAGGTGCGTGTGCGTCGGGTTAATCCTGCGCCAGAAACAACGACTCGCGAGCCAGAAATGCCTCGTCAGCCGCAAGCTCCTCAACATCAGTATGAGCCACCTTACGCCTCTGCGGAGCCGCGTCAGAGTGCGCCAGTGCGTCAGCCTGAACCGGTGATTCCACGTCAGGAAGTTCCTGTTGCGTCGGCACATCAGCCAGCGCCACAGCAACCTGCTGTCCATCAACCGGTACAACAGCCTGTTCAACCGCCTCAGCCAGTGGCACCGCAAGCGCCGGTCCAACCGGTGCAGCATTCTGAACCTGCGCCTGAGCAAGTTGCGGTACAACCTGCTCCGACACCGGAACCTCCGGCACGTCGTAAAGAGACGGTGATTGTGCTGAACGTTTCTGCTCATGCTGGCAGCATGATTAACGGTGATGTGCTGTTAAACAGTATTCAGCAAGCGGGCTTTATCTTTGGCGAAATGAACATTTTCCACCGTCATCTCAGTCCTGATGGCAGTGGTCCGGTTCTCTTTAGTCTTGCTAATATGGTTAAGCCAGGTTCTTTTGACCCAGAAAGCATGACGAATTTTGCAACGCCTGGCGTGACAATTTTCATGCAAGTACCGTCATACGGCGACCCAACGCAAAACTTTAAATTGATGCTGCAGTCCGCTCAGCACATTGCCGATGAAGTCGGTGGTGTTGTGCTTGATGACCAGCGTCGTATGATGACGCCGCAAAAAATGCGTGAGTACCAGGACCGTATCCGCGAAGTGGTTGAAGCTAACATCAGCCATTGATACGCGCTCTGAACATGTTTTTCTTTGAACCCTCGGATTCCGGGGGTTTTTTATATTGATGGTGCGATATGGACACAATCGAACAAAAAATTACTCAACTGCGAACCACGCTTCGCCATCATGAATACCTTTACCATGTGCTTGATACTCCAGAAATCCCGGATGCGGAGTATGACCGCCTGATGGCTGAATTGCGTTCTCTGGAAGACACGCATCCTGAACTCATCACCCCTGATTCACCGACACAGCGCGTAGGTGCTGCACCTTTAAGCGAATTTACCCAGGTTCGCCATGAAGTACCGATGCTGTCGCTTGATAACGCCTTTGATGAAGCTAGCTACCTGGCCTTTAACAAGCGAGTTCAGGACCGCTTAAAAAGCCCAGAAGCCATTACTTTTTGCTGCGAGCTGAAACTAGATGGCCTCGCGGTGAGCCTGCTGTACGAAGATGGAGTACTGATTCGCGCCGCAACTCGTGGCGATGGTACGACGGGCGAAAATATCACTGCTAACGTGCGCACCATCCGCTCTATCCCTCTAAAACTGCGTGGTGAGAACATCCCCCGCCGCCTGGAAGTTCGTGGCGAGGTATTCCTGCCTCAGGCGGGCTTTGAAAAGATTAACGAAGAAGCGCGCCGCACCGGCGGGAAAATCTTTGCTAACCCGCGTAACGCTGCAGCCGGATCTCTGCGTCAGCTCGATCCTCGCATTACGGCAAAGCGCCCATTAACCTTTTTCTGCTACGGCGTGGGTTTGCTTGAAGGCGGCGAATTGCCTGCCAGCCATCATGGGCGTTTGCAGCAGTTTAAAGAGTGGGGGTTGCCGGTGAGCGACCGCATTCGTCTGTGTAATACACCTGAAGAAGTGCTGGCGTTTTATCACCAGGTTGAAGCCGATCGCCCGAAATTAGGTTTTGATATCGACGGTGTTGTTATCAAAGTTGACTCGCTCGCGCTGCAAGAAACTCTGGGCTTTGTTGCCCGTGCACCACGTTGGGCGGTGGCGTTCAAGTTCCCGGCTCAGGAACAAATGACCTTTGTTCGTGACGTTGAGTTCCAGGTTGGGCGCACCGGGGCGATTACCCCTGTTGCTCGTCTGGAGCCGGTTCAGGTTGCAGGTGTGCTGGTTAGTAATGCCACATTGCATAATGCTGATGAAATTGAGCGCCTGGGTTTAAGAATTGGCGATCGCGTGGTTATCCGCCGCGCGGGCGATGTTATCCCGCAGGTTGTTGGTGTTGTGGAGTCTGAACGCCCGGAAAATACCACCGAGATTGTCTTCCCGACGCATTGCCCGGTTTGTGGTTCTGACGTTGAACGTGTTGAAGGCGAAGCGGTTGCACGTTGTACCGGCGGCCTGATTTGCGGTGCGCAGCGTAAAGAAGCACTTAAACATTTTGTCTCTCGTCGCGCGCTAGATGTTGATGGCATGGGCGATAAGATAATCGACCAATTGGTTGAGAAAGAATACGTTCATACGCCTGCGGATCTTTTCCGTCTGACTGCCGGTAAACTTACCGGGCTTGACCGTATGGGCCCGAAGTCTGCTCAAAACGTAGTTGCTGCGCTTGATAAAGCAAAAGAAACCACGTTTGCACGCTTCCTCTATGCACTTGGCATTCGCGAAGTCGGCGAAGCGACAGCCGCCGGTTTAGCGGCGCACTTTGGTACGCTGGATGCGCTGATTGCGGCAAGCATCGAAGATCTGCAAAAAGTACCTGACGTGGGAATTGTGGTCGCTACTCATACGTTCAACTTCTTCGCTGAAGAGAGCAACCGTGAAGTGATTCGCCAGTTGACTGAAGAAGCGGGCGTTCACTGGCCTGCTCCGGTGATTATCAAAGCGGAAGAGATCGACAGCCCATTTGCCGGCAAAACGGTGGTACTCACAGGTTCACTGACCATTATGTCTCGTGACGATGCCAAAGCGCGCCTGGTCGCATTAGGCGCGAAAGTTGCGGGCAGCGTATCGAAGAAAACTGACCTGGTGATTGCGGGTGAGGCGGCTGGTTCTAAGCTCGTCAAAGCACAGGAATTGGGTATCGACGTGATTGATGAAGCTGAAATGATTCGCTTGTTAGGTGAATGAGATGGATAAAGAGCAGCTTATTGAGATAGCTAATACAGTAATGCCGTTCGGCAAGTATAAAGGTCGCGTATTGATTGATGTACCGGAAGAGTACTTGCTGTGGTTTGCGCGTAAAGATGAATTTCCTCAAGGGCATCTTGGTGAGCTAATGAGGCTTACTTTGCTGATTAAGACCGAAGGGTTGGAGGGGCTGGTGAAGCCCCTCAAAAGGCATTAACTAAGTGTTATCGGTGGCGGCTTTGGCTGCCACCTGCGTCTCTTTCTGATAACGGCGGGCTAGCACCGCGCATATCATCAACTGCAGCTGGTGGAAGATCATAAGCGGCAGCACCATCATCCCGACTGTTGCGACCGGGAATAAGATATTTGCCATCGGAATACCATTCGCCAAACTCTTCTTCGAACCGCAAAACACAATGGTAATTTCATCAGCTTTGCTAAAGCCCAGACGCCTTGCCACAAACATGTTGATGGTGATGACAATAGCCAGCAATACCAGACTTACCACCACGATAAACAGCAGTGAACCCAGGCCGACTTTGTGCCAAATTCCGTGCCTTACCGCTTCGCTAAATGCCGTGTAAATGACGAGCAGAATGGAAGTCTGATCCGTTTTACCAATCCATTTTTTATGTTTTGCGACCCAATTACCAATCCACGGGCGAGAAAGATGACCCGCCACAAACGGCACCAGTAGCTGCATCATAATGCTGCCGACCTGCTGCAAGCTGCCACTCGCGCCATGAACATGCATCACCATGCCCACTAAAAGTGGCGACAGGAATATACCAAGCAGACTAGAGGCCGATGCGGCGCACACGGCTGCTGCAACGTTGCCACCTGCAAGCGAAGTGAACGCAATAGCGGACTGCACCGTGGCAGGCAAAATACACAGGTACAAGAATCCTGTATAAATCTCAGGGCTGACATTGACTGGAGCCCACCAGGCGAACAACACGCCTAGCACCGGGAATAGCACGAACGTGCTGCACATTACCCACAGGTGTAAACGCCAGTGGCTGCTGCCAGCAATAATCGCTTCGCGCGAAAGCTTTGCGCCGTGCATAAAGAATAACAGTGCAATTGCGGCGGTCGTTAGCCCTTCAAAAAAGCCAACAAAGCTGCCTTGAGCGGGGAAGAAAGACGCCAGTAATACGGTCACAATTAGCGTCAGCGTGAAGGGGTCGAGTACGCGAAAGAGTTTCATCATCATTCCTCAAACTGTTGTAGGGCTATTGTGCTTTCATTAGTTTTAGAAATAAAATTGATTTATTGAATGCATTAATGAATTTAATAGATGAATTATTCACTGCGTCAGTTAAAAGTGTTTGTCGCCATAGCTCATGCCGGGAGTTTTAGCCGGGCAGGGGAGCAAATTGGTTTGAGCCAATCGGCGGTTAGCCATAGCGTAAAAGAGTTAGAGAGTGAGCTAGGCGTAAAGCTGCTTGACCGCACAACACGAGAAGTCGTGCTGACGGATGCGGGCCAACAACTGGCGTCCAGGCTTGAGCGGCTGCTGGAAGAGTTGACCAGCACACTTTTGGATACACGTAGCGTTGGCCATCAGCTAAGCGGAATTGTGCGGGTCGCCGCGAGCCAGACTATCTCAGCCCACTTAATGCCGCAATCTATCGCTGCGGCAGCGCTTGAGTTTCCCGCGATCCGCTTTGTGCTCCACGACCGCCCGCAACAGTGGGTGCTGCAAAGCATTCGTCAGGGGGAAGTCGATTTTGGCATGGTTATCGACCCTATTCAGGCAAATGATCTGGATTGTGAAGTCGTGCTTTCCGAGCCGTTTTTATTGCTTTGCCGTAATGACCATCAGTTTGCCGCTCAGTCGTGTGTTTCGTGGCAGGCATTACAAGGTCAAAACCTGGTGCTACAGGATTACGCATCAGGCAGCCGCCCGTTGATCGATGATGCGTTAATGCGTCAGGGTATTGAGGCCAATATTGTTCAGCAGATTGGCCACCCGGCAACACTGTTTCCAATGGTTGAGGCCGGAATTGGCATTAGCGTTCTTCCAGCACTTGCATTGCCGTTACCTAAAGAGCGCCCTCTGGTTGTCAGGCCGCTAGTTCCGGTTGTCGATCGGCAATTAATGTTGGTGCGGCGGAAAAATCGCTCGCTTTCTCGTGCTGCTGAGGCTATCTGGCAGGTTGTTCGTCAACAGGCGCAGCAGTTAACCACTGCTCGCCTGAGCGACCCATTGTTTAATAAAGATTAGACGTAGATATCAATCTGATGATCTTCGGACGGTTTATTCACACCTTCTACTCGTGATTGTTGCTGTTCCTGTTTTTTGTCTGCGGCTTCAACTTGTTGGCGCTGTAGTTGCGCAAGTTGCGCCTGCAGCATTTTAATCTGCGCCTGAATCAGTTCCTGCTGTTTTTGCTTTTCTTCTGTTGTGCCGCTGCCATTGGCAATATCTTTCGCTTGCTGAGTTAGTTTAGTTATTTGCTGGGTGATACGGCTGATTTGTGAAGCCTGGTTGTTACCAGAACTTGCTGAAGAACTGCCTGTGCTGGCTTGCGGTGAAGGTGTAGAGGTGTTGATAGTGTTGCTCATAATAGTTCCTCGAGGGATTAGATGAAGCAGTTATCGGCTAAACGCGGGAAAATCTTGAGAGAAGAAGGTGGTATTCATTAATTTTGGCAGGGCGCCAGGTGATGTATTAGAAACGCGCATAGCAAAAAGGCGCCTTTATACATTGGTGGGGCGTGCAGGATATCACTCGTCTCATCCTGAGACTCGCCCTGAGGGTCACCGCAAGCGGTGATGTAAAATCGTTCCCGACGATTTTGTCAAACCTGCAGCAGGTTCGAACCCAGCATGAAAAAGATCGAGCCTTAGAAACGACAAAAGCGCCCCGAAGGCGCTTTTGTCTAAATTTGGTGGGGCGTGCAGGATTCGAACCTGCGACCAATTGATTAAAAGTCAACTGCTCTACCAACTGAGCTAACGCCCCGAATGGTGGGTGATGACGGGCTCGAACCGCCGACCCCCTCCGTGTAAAGGAGGTGCTCTACCAACTGAGCTAATCACCCAAACTTCGGTACTTCTATTGCAAGAGTAGATAATGGTGGGTGATGACGGGCTCGAACCGCCGACCCCCTCCGTGTAAAGGAGGTGCTCTACCAACTGAGCTAATCACCCAAATCTTATCTCTTGCTACACTGCGGAATCACTCACTAATGAATGGTGGGTGATGACGGGCTCGAACCGCCGACCCCCTCCGTGTAAAGGAGGTGCTCTACCAACTGAGCTAATCACCCCCGCTGTGTGGAGTCGCATTATAGGGAGAGTTGAAAATGAGTCAACGCCTTTTCTAAAGATTTTGTTCGTTCGTCGTAAAAATAAACAATGCGATCGCGAATTACGCATTGGTGATTGATTTGTCATCAAAATATGTGGATTGAAGACAAGAAAGGGTATCGACATTGAGGAATCAGTACACAGTGGTAGAATGTTGCCCACTCTATATTCACTGGCATTTGCCGGTTCCCCGGTACTTTTGCGTAATTAAGGCCGTTTAATGAAAATCAAAACTCGCTTCGCGCCAAGCCCAACAGGCTATTTGCACGTTGGTGGTGCTCGTACTGCTCTCTATTCATGGCTTTTTGCTCGTAACCACGACGGTGAGTTCGTGCTTCGTATAGAAGACACAGACCTTGAGCGTTCAACACCAGAAGCTATCGAAGCTATTATGGATGGCATGAACTGGCTGAGCCTTGAGTGGGATGAAGGCCCGTATTATCAGACCAAGCGTTTTGATCGCTATAACGCGGTTATCGACGAGATGCTGGAAGCTGGTACAGCGTACAAATGCTACTGCTCTAAAGAACGCCTTGAAGCTTTGCGTGAAGAACAAATGGCGAACGGTGACAAGCCGCGTTATGACGGTCGCTGCCGTCATGGCCATGAGCATCATACTACTGATGAACCATGTGTTGTGCGTTTTGCCAACCCGCAAGAAGGTTCTGTTATTTTCGATGACCAGATCCGTGGCCCAATCGAATTTAGCAACCAGGAGTTGGATGATCTGATCATTCGCCGTACCGATGGATCCCCAACCTACAACTTCTGTGTTGTAGTGGATGACTGGGATATGGAAATCACCCACGTTGTTCGTGGCGAAGACCATATCAACAACACTCCGCGTCAGATCAACATCCTGAAAGCATTGAATGCGCCAGTTCCGGTTTATGCGCATGTTTCCATGATTAATGGTGACGACGGCAAAAAACTGTCCAAACGTCATGGTGCAGTGAGTGTCATGCAGTATCGTGACGATGGCTATCTACCAGAAGCTCTGTTGAACTACCTGGTGCGTTTGGGCTGGTCTCATGGCGATCAGGAAATCTTCACTCGTGAAGAAATGATCAAATTGTTCACACTGGACTCCGTTAGCAAATCGGCCAGTGCATTCAACACTGAAAAATTGCAGTGGCTTAACCACCACTACATTAACCACCTTGCTCCTGAATATGTTGCGACCCATCTGCAATGGCATATCGAGCAGCAAAATATTGATACCCGCAACGGCCCACAACTGGCTGAGTTGGTTAAATTGTTGGGCGACCGCTGCAAAACGCTGAAAGAGATGGCTGAAACTTGCCGCTACTTCTATGAAGATTTCAGTGAGTTTGACGCGGATGCTGCGAAGAAACACCTTCGTCCGGTTGCTCGTCAGCCGCTGGAAGTTGTGCGCGATAAACTGGCAGCATTGACCGACTGGACTGCAGAGAATGTGCATAATGCAATTCAGGCAACCGCTGATGAGTTGGAAGTAGGTATGGGTAAAGTTGGTATGCCGTTGCGTGTCGCTGTTACAGGGGCGGGGCAGTCACCTGGTCTTGATGTCACTGTTCACGCGATTGGTAAGCAACGTTCGATTGCTCGTATTAATCAGGCTCTGGAATTCATTGCTGCGCGCGAAGCACAACAGTAACGCCCCGCGTTATAAAGTGTTGTGACTAAAAAGCCGGCTTATGCCGGCTTTTTGATACTCGTTTTACTCATCACGAATACCTAAACGCTTTAACACCCCAGCAATGCCTTCTCGCAGAATCAATGCAGACATCTTTTCTTGTTCCGAGATAGACATCTGTTTCATCGAATTGAGCAAAAGCCCTTCCAGTGAAGTGTCATTAACGTGGTAGCTGCTGAGTTTCTCCGAAACGCGTTTTGCACTATTAATAAAATCGCGAACACGTTCATCCACATGAATCAGGCGAGCTTTACCTCCCTGAACACCGGGTTTTTGAGTTGTGAGCCAGCTTTCTTTGCGTACCCATTTGTTGATTGTTTGGCGACTATAACCAGTAATCATCGCCAGCTCTTCCGGGGTCATACGTTCCTTGAGCACAGTTTTTTCCTTAAATCCAAAGGGGTTATTAGTGGTTCATTTTAGAGGATCATTTTACTGGAAACTGTGACAGGATTAACTACAGGAATACGAGGTGCATCTGCTTTTACTTGTATTGTTTGCTTTTTCGGCGATTAATCGCAGAAGCTGAATTTGACGTTGACACTATTGAATGGGTTTCATATGATGCCGCCCGTCGATACGACACGGTTTCACGGTACGGGGCTATAGCTCAGCTGGGAGAGCGCTTGCATGGCATGCAAGAGGTCAGCGGTTCGATCCCGCTTAGCTCCACCAAATCTTTACCAGCAAGATTTGAATCGTTTAAACCAAACCCATTCGTGGGGCTATAGCTCAGCTGGGAGAGCGCTTGCATGGCATGCAAGAGGTCAGCGGTTCGATCCCGCTTAGCTCCACCAAAATATGAAACCCTCGCCTAATGGCGGGGGTTTTTTCGTTTCTGCGCCAGAATAACTTCACAAAATAGTGATCTGAGCACGATTTTCATCAATTTAGTGAATAGATAAATACGATGTATTCTCAATATGAATATATCAAACTATTTCTCTTTGTTGGGTTGTATAAAAAACCAATAAATTTAACTACATGCAATAATTCGCAAACTTGATTTGCGCAACAAATAAACGTATTATTTATCACCGAATAATGCTGCAAAGCCATTACAGAATACTCAGACCAGGGCTTATGATTTTTCAAAAATCTATCAAGAAATTCGTCACAGCACTGGTTTTATCTCTCTTGCTTGTCCCTTTTTCTCGCTACATTTCACCGTTAACGACAATTGATGGTGTTCAGGTTTATCTCGCTTATCTCCCAATGGGTTTGTTGATAGCCATGGTGTTTATCTATGGCCGGACTGCGATTATTCCTCTAATAATTTCATCAGCAGTGACATTCTCATGCGTACTACATCTGTCATTTGTGGCGTTAGTATCATTTGTTTTTTGCCTGATATTTCCAATAATAGTTTGTAGCATAATTGCCCGTCATTATCTTGGGACGAGGTGGCGCTATGCTCTGACCGATAAAGGAATGGGGACTCGAATATTCTGGCTAGGGTTTGTCGCGCCTTTTAGCACTAAATTATTGATGTATCTGGCGGGACGATATATTCAATTTCCAGAAGCAGTGGCTGCGTACTTTGGTGACAATTCACTCATGTTTATGGTAGTGGATTTTCAAAATTTAATTGCCGCCTCGCTGATATTTACTTTCCTGTTTTACTATCCACTCAGAATGATCCTGAATCCAAATTACGTCCGAGCCTTTTGGCGTCGTTGCGTGATGCGCGATTTCATTGGTCCACGCCGTTTTTATTCTTTGACCTGGATGTTATGCCTGATAACTCTGCTGGTTGTGCTGTGCTCGTCGTGGGGCATGTTGCAGGTTTCAGGTTACCTCGTGCCCGCTATTTTTGTGCTATTTACGCTGGGTATCCGCCATTTTGGCCCGCGTTTAATGGGGCTGTTATGGGCTATATCCGTATGGCTACTATTGACATATAACGATGGTTTCCTTTACGGGGTTAATACAGAATTTGCCCTGTCATTCATTCTTTCTGTTTTCATCTCTTTTTCCGTCTGTATGTTGTACATGACGATGATGTTTAAGAAAAACGAATGGATGAAACGCATTTATCATTCGCAGTCACTAACCGATCCGTTAACACAATTACCAAATTTACGTGCGCTGGAACATCATGTGCAATGTTATCCGGAAGGGACGCTTTGCTGCCTACGGATGTCGAACCTGGAATTTTTAAGCCGCCATTACGGCATGATGATGCGAATTCATTGTAAGCGGATGGTTACCAGCCAGATAACGCCTTTCCTGCATGAAGGCGAACAAGTATTTCAGTTACCCGGCAGTGAATTATTAATTTTCCTCCGCGGACAACATACCGATGCGCGACTCGAACATATTGTTGATTTACTCAATAGCAAAAAAATAACATGGCATAACACCATGCTGGAAATTGAGTACGGCGCATCCTATAGCGTTATCGACAATAGCCTTGAAGAATTACACCACACTTTAGGGCAATTAAGTTTTCTTTCCGAACAGGCGAGTGAATCGTTACGCGTGCTCAGCTTGAATACCAGAGTTGAATATGTCTCTGACAAAACGACAGAGCGTGTTTTGTTACTGCAAAAAATCAAACGGGCCTTAAATGAAGAAGAACCTGTCACTCTCTATGCACAACCTATTGTGAATAAGATGGGACATGGATATCACGAAATACTGAGCCGCATCACTTTTGATGATGAATTAATTACCCCGGATAAGTTTATTCCTGTTATTGCCGAGTTTAACCTCAGCACGCGCTTCGATATGTTAGTGGTGAAGAAGCTGGTGAATTATTTGTATCTTCACCCAGAGAAGGGCGAACAGTCACGTTTCTCGGTAAACCTTATGCCGTTGACCTTGATGCAAAAGGATATTGCGCAGAATATTATTTCATTGTTTACGCAATTTCAGGTGCCAGCCAGCAGCGTGATTATTGAAGTCACCGAGGAACAGGCTTTTTCAGACTCAGAAACTTCAATGCAGAACATTACATTACTGCGTGATTATGGGTTTAAAATTGCCATCGACGACTTTGGTACCGGTTATGCGAACTACGAGCGGTTGAAAAGGTTGCATGCGGACATTATTAAGATTGATGGTTGCTTCATTAAAGACATCACCACCGACTCGCTTGACCCACTGATTGTTAAATCTATATGTGATATGGCTCGAGCGAAGCAATTGATTGTTGTGGCTGAGTTTGTTGAAACGGAAGAGCAGCGCAGGCTGTTATGCGAACTCGGCGTACATTTTTTACAAGGGTATCTGATAGGCAAGCCAGAGCCTCTGGCCTTAGTCCATACATTAAGGTAGCAGTATGTTGCGAGCATATAATCAAGGGGCTGATTTGTGAGCACTTCTTTAGCGAATAGATTTCGCCTGCCAATGGCAAAAACACTCCGGGTTATCCATCTGGTTTTCATTTTTGTTTTTGCGCTGACCACTTTTTTATTCTGGCAGCAAGGACAGCTATTTAGCCATGGCTACCGTACAAGCCAGCTTAGTCACCTCGAAAGTGTGATTGCCAGAATCGAAAGTAAAGCACAGTACAAAGTTGATAACCTTCGCTACCTAAAACGAATTTTTATTGAAGCGATGGACGATCCTTTGTTCCCTGGTGTGGCAACTGTTCCTTCGGAAATTACAGGTGATGTTGGTGATTCACCATTGTGGATCCGCGAGTTACCTTTGCCCGATACGCTTACCGAAGACAGCGCATTTCACGGCGAGGACGCGCTACAAGTCCGCCAGCAGCTCTATGCATTGCGGAAGATTCAGGGTCTTTTCCCGTTAGCGACAGGGGCCAATGAACTGACTGCAGATTTGTACTACATCTCACGCGATGGCGAATTTATTGTCTCGCTATCCCAGGAGATGAACTCGCTATTAGTGAGCAGTTACAACCCGCAAGTAGAGCAGGGTAGTTTCGTGCTGGCTTCGCCATTGCTCAATCCACAGCGAGAACCTTTCTGGACACGACAGAATATCGCTAAAACTGATGACACTCTGGTTAATGCCGCCATTCCTGTCGATTTTCGTGGTGAATGGATAGGTCTTCTGGGGATTGCGTTTGAAAATGATGCGGTGCAAAAATTCCTTGCGGCGTCATTACCGGAAGATACGCAGAGTGCTTACCAACTGTTTGATGAACGGCTAATCCCACTCACCGGTACCGTTGGGTCGAGTAATCAATTTCAACTCACTGCTAAGCATCTACAAACTATTCGCCAGATGCTTGAAGTCTCATCGCGCGGCACGATGCGCGATGGGTCGGTATTCATCACTTTTGGCAGAGTTGTTGGCACGCGCTCGGTACTGATCAGTACCCAAACCCTCAGACAGGGTTTACATGAAGATTTTGGCCGTTTCAGTATCCTGTTGATCGCGATGTGGGGAATATTCGTGCTTTTCCTTTGGGGATCGCACCGAGTTATTTGCCGCCTGGTGCGCAATATGGGGAACTTGCAGCGTGAAATGCAGCACCATGCGCTTCACGATGACTTGACCGGCGCACTTAACCGCCGTGGCTTCTTTGAGAAGACATCACAAATTAGCCCTGATTATGTAGATTACACACTTGTGCAATTAGATCTCGACCACTTCAAGAAAGTGAACGATGTTTACGGGCATCAGGTCGGTGACAATGTGCTGGTGCATGCGACTCAGCGCATTCAGCGTGCGGTTCGCAGCCAGGATATTCTTGGGCGTATCGGCGGTGAAGAGTTCTGCATTTTCCTGCCAAATTCCGACCTCAAAGCGGGGATTATGGTCGCGACAAGAATTAAGTGGGAGCTTGAATCATCGCCTCTGCTCCTCGATGACGGTACGCAGCTACAAATCACTGCCTCGTTAGGGGTTGCGGCCTACAGTGAGCTTCCAGAGTGCTCGCTTGAGCAAATCCAGTCGCTTGCAGATATGCGGATGTATACCGCTAAACAACGAGGCAGAAACCAGGTCTGCTGGCAGGATGATGGTGTTAGCCAGGCATAGAAATTTGGGCATAAAAAAGCCGGGGCAAATTGCCCCGGCTTTTTATTGTGAGAATTACAAGAACAGACCAGCGATAGATGCTGACAGAATACTCACCAGAGTTGCGCCGTAAACCAGTTTCAGGCCGAAGCGAGAAACCACGTTACCTTGCTCTTCGTTCAGGCCTTTAATCGCACCAGCGATGATCCCGATAGAAGAGAAGTTGGCAAACGACACCAGGAACACTGACAGGATACCTTCCGCACGTGGGGAAAGCGTACCGGCCAGTTTTTGCAGATCCAACATCGCAACGAATTCGTTGGAAACCAGTTTGGTGGCCATGATGCTACCAACCTGCAACGCTTCATGAGATGGAACACCCATCACCCAGGCTACCGGGTAGAAGATGTAACCCAGGATGCCCTGGAAGGAGATGCCGAAGATTGCTGCAAACAGTGCGTTCAGTGCGGCAATCAAGGCAATGAAGCCAATCAGCATCGCTGCAACAATAATCGCAACTTTAAAACCTGCCAGAATGTATTCACCGAGCATTTCGAAGAAGCTTTGGCCTTCGTGCAGGTTAGACATCTGGATATTTTCTTCGCTCTCATCAACGCGGTAAGGGTTAATCAGCGACAGTACGATAAAGGTACTGAACATGTTCAACACCAGCGCGGCGACCACATATTTTGGCTCGAGCATCGTCATGTAAGCACCGACAATCGACATGGACACGGTAGACATGGCCGTAGCGGACATGGTGTACATGCGGTTGCGCGACATCTTGCCGAGAATATCCTTATAGGCGATAAAGTTTTCTGATTGTCCCAGAATCAGCGAGCTTACGGCGTTAAAGGATTCCAGTTTACCCATACCATTCACTTTAGACAGAACAGTACCGATAAAGCGGATAACAATCGGCAGAACCCGGATGTGCTGCAATATCCCGATCAGCGCGGAGATAAAGACGATTGGGCAGAGTACTTTCAGGAAGAAGAAGGCGAGTCCTTCGTCATTCATCTTACCGAATACAAAGTTTGTCCCTTCGTTAGCGAACGACAGCAGTTTCTCAAACATTTCTGAGAAACCTCTCACAAAGCCCAGACCGATTTCTGAGTTCAGGAAGAACCAGGCGAGAATGAGTTCAATCACTAACAGTTGAACGATAAAGCGAATACGAATTTGCTTACGGTTGCTACTTAGCAATAAAGCAAGTAGCGCTACCACGGCAAGCGCTAAGACAAAGTGAAGAACGCGGGACATATTTGCTCCAAACATGAGGCAGGTTTAATTTCGTTGCACATTCTATGAAACAAGCAATAAGAAAACGAGACTAATCGCACACTATAGTGATGTCCTGTGACCAAACTCAAAATTAGTGATCAACCATACATTTCTGCTATGTTAAGTAAAGAAGGTAAAAGTTGCGTCAACGCACATATCTCTAACATAGTGCTTGCCGCAGTTCATGAAAGTTAACTGGCATATAAAATTGTCACTGCAAATTCCTCATTGTTTCCGTCTATCAAAATAATCGGTTTAAGCATTTTAAATGAATTTGATAATCATTCTCATTTTTGATAGCTTGAAACATAGCAAAGGCTATATCTCAGAGGCAGATGATGACAAACAGTCGCGTTGACAACAGTGGTACCCGCACAGCGCGCAGATTACGCCTGGCGTTGATGGGGCCGGCTTTTATCGCTGCTATCGGGTATATCGATCCCGGCAACTTTGCGACCAACATCCAGGCCGGGGCAAGTTTTGGCTACAAATTGCTATGGGTAGTGGTGTGGGCAAACCTGATGGCGATGCTTATCCAAATTCTCTCGGCAAAACTGGGGATTGCCACCGGCAAGAACCTCGCGGAGCAGATCCGTGACCACTATCCGCGCCCGGTGGTGTGGTTGTACTGGATACAAGCCGAAATCATTGCCATGGCGACCGATCTGGCGGAGTTTATTGGTGCTGCGATTGGTTTTAAATTGATCCTGGGCGTTTCGTTACTCCAGGGCGCAGTGCTGACCGGGATTGCAACGTTCCTTATACTGATGCTGCAACGGCGCGGCCAGAAACCGCTCGAAAAAGTCATCGGTGGTTTGCTGCTGTTTGTGGCTGCGGCTTACATTGTTGAACTGATTTTCTCGCAGCCCAAACTGGCTGAACTGGGTAAAGGGATGCTGATCCCAAGCTTGCCGACCAGCGAAGCGGTGTTCCTGGCCGCCGGGGTTCTGGGGGCGACAATTATGCCGCATGTGATCTATCTTCATTCATCGCTGACCCAACATATGCACGAAGGCAATCGCGCCGAACGTTACAGCGCGACCAAATGGGATGTGGGTATCGCAATGACGATTGCCGGGTTTGTAAATCTGGCGATGATGGCAACCGCCGCCGCGGCGTTTCACTTCACAGGTCATACCGGCGTTGCCGATCTCGATGAGGCGTACCTCACGCTGGAACCTCTTTTGAGTCATTCAGCGGCGACTATATTCGGTTTGAGTCTGGTCGCGGCGGGTCTGTCGTCAACCGTTGTCGGTACTCTGGCAGGGCAGGTTGTGATGCAGGGGTTTGTTCGCTTCTACATCCCGCTGTGGGTGCGCCGCTCAGTCACTATGGCACCGTCATTTATTGTCATCCTGATGGGGCTTGACCCAACCCGCGTCCTTGTGATGAGCCAGGTACTACTCAGTTTTGGTATCGCACTGGCGTTGGTGCCGCTACTGATTTTCACCAGCAATGAAAAATTGATGGGCGATCTCGTCAATACCCGGCTGGTAAAACATGTGGGGTGGGTGATTGTGGCTATAGTGGTGGCGCTTAACCTGTGGCTGCTAGTTGGTACCATCTTAGGGCTATAGTTCCAGGTAAAATATCGCCGATTGCTGTTGGTCACGGTTTTACAATGCCGGTAAGGGTATATTTATCGGCTGTGTGAATTGTGGCCTGGTATTTATCTGAGAAGACTATGAACAGTTTTGATTTATCTTTCCTTAAATACCTTCAGGAACACAGTCCAGTACTGATTTCGGAAGCCACGGTGCGTTTTGGTAAAACACTTTCTACGCTAAAGCGCACCATGAAAGAGATAAACGAACTACTACCCGACGAATATTATCTCCATCTGGATAACCAGTTTATTACTACCCGAATGGAGTATCGCGCGTATATCGAATTTCTCGAAAAAATCACCTTCAATCGCTATCTCACTAATTCCGAAGAGCGAATCAGTGATTTGTTGGTTGGACTATGTTTGCATGATATTGTCAATAAAAGTGAATACTACAAGAAATTCCATGTCAGCGCCGGCACGATAAAAAATGATAATCCGACATTGGCGAAGTATCTGGACTCCAGAAATTTATCGGTAAATAGCGTTCATCGCCTTGGCACCACTTTATGCGGCGACGAAATACAGCTGCGCATAGCAGTGTGTATGACGATTTTGAAAACCGTTGAAATCGGCGAAGATAATATTCTGGTCATTCATAAAGCTAACGAGCCTGTCAACCGAGCCATCGCCAGTCAATTTTTGCAAACCTGCGGGCCCGAAATTGAGCGTGCGGCGGCGTACTACAACCAAGAGATCGCCACACGTCTAAGCCTGGGATACAACGGGAAAAAGTACTTCCTGGTTTACATGAGCATTGCATTACACCGCATAGGGCGCAGGCATATCCTTCAGAATGTGTCATCGCTGGCGTTTATTACCGCTATGAATTTCAGTTTGCTTGACGATGAGCAAGAGAATCGCTTCCTCGATTTACTTGTTTCATCGCTGACATTTACCTGGCGCCCGTTCACTATTTACGACAGCCAATTAGTGGCATTAGTGCGGGATTTTTTCCACAATATAGCCCCAGCACTGCAGGCAACGATTCATAACCAGTCGTCTTTTTTTGCTGAAATTTATCAGTTTATTTATACTTCTATTGTGCAGAATAAATTCCATCTCTGGTTTGACGATAAAAAATTGCACGAGGTACAGGAACATTATCCTGCGCTTTATCAGGCTGCCTGTGATGCAATAAAAAATATTGAGCAAGGCTATCAGGTGTCGTTTTCATCAACACATATCGCGACATTAATTCTGATTTTGAAAAAATATGAGCTACAAAATCGCCTGCAAGATGAACAGAAAAAACGCATCGTTATTGTCACTAACTCATCAGAAAGCAAAGTAGGCTACTTTAAAGAAGTGATTAAAGCTTGGTTCCACGTTGAAATTATAGCCTGCATCAATATCAACGAATTGCATCAGTTAAGCGGTATGCCATTTGATCTGTTACTGACTTTCACCAATAAAATATCCAGCTATCTTAGATATTACCAACTCGATTATATTAAGGTGAATTTCCATTTAAGCCCGGAAGATATTTCGTTACTGCGTAAGCACGGTTTATCCAGAGCCAAAAAGAAAATAGCCGTTGAACATTTTATGCAGAAATGTGACGGGGTGACGGGTAGTGATTTACGCCGTTTACTTGAAACACACTACCCGGAAATTTTTATCTGAGTCCATTTACCTCAACGGGGCAGTGGCTGTTTAACCCCCGGCACCAGACATCCTGCAAGATTAAATCGTCGTTAAGTACCAGAATATCTGCATCTTTTCCTGCGGTTAAACTGCCTTTTCGTTTTTCGGCTCCGGCAAGCACAGCCGGGTTGTGGCAAGCAATGCGTGCAACCGACACCAGCCCGTTCTCTAATCGGTCAACAATATTTTTCACTGAATCCAGAAAACTCATCTCCAGCCCTGAAATGGCCGGCCAGTCGTCAGGTGAAATATGTTGGCAGGTGCCATTTTGCGCCGTGATATTGAGTTGCCCATTATGGATACGGAAAGTTTCCTGGCGCAGATAATGATGGAATTCGTATCCTTCAGGGAAATCAGCATATCCCATGCAGTCGCTCATCAGCACTAAACGCCGATCGCCTTTAAGACGGTAGAGAATATCGAAGGCCTGAGGCTTAATCGTGATGCCACTCTGTTTGGCGACTTCCGCGTATACATCCGGGTAGT
The DNA here is from genome assembly GCF_979253565.1 of Buttiauxella sp. AC038. NCBI lineage: Bacteria > Pseudomonadati > Pseudomonadota > Gammaproteobacteria > Enterobacterales > Enterobacteriaceae > Buttiauxella > Buttiauxella sp. AC038. The sequence goes on from NZ_CEEDCQ010000001.1 coordinate 1,432,538, forward strand.
ACATTAGTGCACCAACGACACCTAGCTCGCGGTGATGAAATCCGCGCATGGCGCTAAAAGCATGAGTGAAATGCGAAAGCCCGGCTTCAATCGCGGCGGTGATTTGATCGAAGGTTGCGTCGGTATGTCCGGCCGAAGCGGTAATACCTTTAGCATGAAGGTGGCGAATCATCTCCAGAGCACCTTCGAGCTCAGGGGCCAGCGTCACCAGCCGAATATTCCCTCCGGCCAGTTGATTAAAATGTTCGAATCCTGAAACAGAAGGGGCTTGTAAGCAGTCCGCGCGCTGCATCCCTAAGTGTTTGGGGCTGATCCACGGCCCTTCCATATGAACCCCAAGCACCTCAGCACCCGCTTGCGGAGTGACCTCCGAGATATATTCAGCGGCATTTTTTACCGAATACTCCAGAAAATCATGTGGCATGGTCCCGGACGTCGCAAGCCAGGATGTCACGCCGCTGCTTACCAGGTCGCGGCTCATATGCACAAGCGAGTTTTTATCACCTTTGTAAGCAAAGGAGCCGCGCCCCCAGCCGTGAACATGAATATCCACAAATCCGGGCATTAACCAATGATCGCCGTAATCAAGCGCTTCTCCTTGGTAATTGTGGGTAACAGCTTCAATTTTGCCGTTGGTAAAAATAACGTACCCATCAACACACCCATCAGGGGTGATGATACGCGTTGATTTCAGAGCAACAGTTTCAGTCATGTGCCAGCCTTTTTCCGTTGAGAACGCATTGCGCAAGCTCTTGAGCAAGCACGGCACATAAGCCGGTGTAGGCTTGCGGATCGAGCATTTCACTAATTTCATCCGCGGTGAAATTATCGCGGATCACCGGGTCTGCTTGCAGAACTTGCGCATACTCCAGGCCTTCGTGGGTGCTGCGCATCGCCAGGGTATAAACCAGCTCATGCGCCGGATCTTTTCCTAAGCGATCCACCAGGTTCATCATGATTTTTTCGCTATTGATCAGCCCCCCGGTGAGCATTACATTCTGCTGCATACGGGATTTATCGATCACGATAGTACGCGTCAGTTCTTCCGCTCTGAGCACAATTTCGGCCATCAGCTCCATGCTTTCCTGCAAATTCGCATCAAAGATAAAGTAGGCGGAGCTATCGGCTTCAAATGGGCGAGGGCAGACATACAGAGTTGAAGTCATGACGGCATACAGTCGCTGCGCGTTGGCAATAATCCCTTTTGCCAGTTTTGGGTTAACTTTTTGCGGCATGGTGCTGCTGCCCACCGTCCCCTTGGTAAACGCTTCTGACACTTCGCCAAACTCTTCGCTGGAAGTCTGATAAACCTCCTCAGCAATTTTGTGGAACGTGGTTGCCAGCAGGCATAAATTGCTTATGTATTCGGCGCGATAAACCCTGGCGTTACGCGAAGGAACGCGCATTGAATGCATTCCTAATGTTTCTGCCACCAGGTCCTGTACCTGACGACCCGGCTCGCCAGTGGCATGAAATGCACCGACAGCGCCACCCATCATTACCGTGAATACACGCTTTTCGGCTTCCTGCATGCGTTCGACTGCACCCAGTAACTCATAAATCCACACCGAAACTTTATAGCCATAGGTAATGGGCAGGGCGTGTTTACCGTGGGTACGTCCGGGCATTAGCGTTGCCTTGTGTTCGAGCGCCAACCGGGCGAGATTGACCAGCGTGCTGTCGACGAACGCCATCAGTTTCTGGTGGAACTGCCGCGCCAGATACAAATGAGCCGTTTGCTGAATATTTTGCGTCGTGACGCCGTAGTGCACATATTTGCCACTCTCTTTGTCACAGGCTTTGACCAGCACTTTAATTACCGGTACAAACCCGTGGCCAATCTCACGCAGAAGGCGCTCTATTTCAGCTAAGTCAATACGCTCAAGCTTGCAGTTGTTGGCAATATCCTGCGCGGCGTCAGCGGGTATCATCCCCACTTTTGCCTGGGCGAGCGCCAGAGCGGCTTCCACGTCGAGCCAGGATTGCACACGGGCTTCATGAGTGAATAACGCTTTCATTCCTTTATCGTCGATGGTTTTACTTTTTGAATCATAAAGTGCGCGCATGATTATTCCTCTTAATGTGATTTGTGGCCTGCCAAAACATCATCAACCGCATTACGAACGAACTCGACGTGCGGGCCAAAGACCACGTGAATATGGTTGCTCGAGGGAATAAAAGTCCCCAACGAACCAGATTCTTTAAGTAATGCCATATCCAGTTTCTTCTGATCGCTAAGGTCGATGCGCAGACGAGAAACACAGTTTTCCACACGTTTGATATTGGCTTTACCTCCCAACCCTTCGATAACCAGCGCGGCAACTTTGTCATACTCTTTATTGTTGAGCAGAGTGCTGTCAGCCATCTCACTTTCACGGCCTGGCGTTTTAATATCAAACTTACCAATCGCCCAGCGGAAGACGAGATAGAAGACCACAAAGTTCACCAGTCCCAGCAGCACCAGACTGACCCAATGGGTGTTCTCATACATCAAACCAAAAATACCGAAGTCGAAAATTGTGCCGCGGATATAACCGACGGAAACGTCCAGCCACTGCAAAGGAATGGTCAACAGCCCACACAGTACTGAATAAACAACAAACAATTTTGGCGCAATAAACAGGAAGGAAAACTCCAGCGGTTCGGTGATATTTCCCAGCATCGCGGTTAATACCACGGTAAGAATCATCCCTTTAGCAAATTTTTTATTCTTAAAATATGCCATGTGATACATCGCCAGACCAATGGCTGGCACGCGGAATAATGTCGTCAGCATTTGTGATGAGGCGGTATAACTGGTTAATGTTGGCATGTACTCTTTCCATGCCGGGTGATTCGGCCCTAATTCAAACAGGATTTTATTCATCGCCGGTAAAATACCGACGTAAGTTTGTCCATCAATTAAATAAGTACCACCCGCTTCAGTAAAACGAACGGTGGAGCTCAGTACATGATGTAAACCGAACGGAATCAGTAAACGGTTTAGCGTCATATAAATACCAGCGCCGATATTGGGAGCCATCATGATGGTGGAAATACTTCTCATCCCGGCGGTGAAAACATCCCAGATAAACGGTACTAACAGGCCAACGGGAATGGTAAAAGCGATACAGAGAATGGCAACAGACTTCTTGCCGCTAAAGAACGCAAAGGCCAGTGGAAGTTGGAGTCTGTAGTATTTATCAGTCACTTTCGCCGCCAGCAAACCAGCAATAATTCCCCCCAGCGCCTCAATCTTAAGGGTCTGTATTCCCAGCACCATTCCCTGGCCCACTAAAGAGAGATCGCCACTTGCCAGTTGATCCATCAATTTCAAATGGACGTGCATGGAAATTAGTAGCGTTAAATAGGCGACGATGGATGAGAAAACGGCAATCCCTTTCTCTTTTTTTGACATGCCATAAGCGACACCCATGGCAAATAATAATGGGATATTCTGGAATACCACGCTGCTGATTAATCCCAGAGAAGAGAGAATAGCTTTGAAATAAGCATTACCTAAAATAGGTAGCTTATCAATCATATAACTTTGACCCAGTGCACTACTGATCCCCATCACCATGCCGACAGGCGCCAGCACCGCAATGGGTAATAATAACGAGCGCCCGAATGTCTGTATTTCATTCTTAAAGTTAGCGTTCATGACAATATCCCTGAGGTGTGTTTGCCATGCTATAAGACACGTTATCTCAGAGTTCTGGCAAGGCCAAATAATGGCACATTTGAAGCGCAGGATTTGCCCGTAAAAATATTGACCCAATTCACATTTCTAAGCAGAGAAAGGCAAAATGACAAAGCTCGCAGGCATGAGGAGGGGAATAACGACGGTAAATTGAAAACAAAAAAATGGGAGCCTTAGCTCCCATTTTTAAATCATTAGCCTCAATGGCGATGGCCACCACCGTGCCCACGTCCATGATCGCCACGGCCTCGGCCACGATGATCGTCACGATCGTTCCAGCCCGCGCGATAGCCTTTCTCAAAGCTGTTACGGCCGCGGTCTTTATACCAGCCACGATGGTAGCCGTTATCATGGCGATGCCAGCCACGGTCACGCCATTCATAATTACGATGCCAGTAATCACGGTCGCGCCAGCCGCCGCCATCCCAGTAATTACCGCGATAATCCTGATCGCCAATTTGAAGCTTAACTGACGGCAGCAGGGTGATTTCGCCCGCATTCGCCATCATTGGTGCAGATGCCAGTAATGCTATCGCAAGAATCAGTGACCTGAACATACTCTCTCCCCTTACACGGTAACCGCCAGAGCGGCTTGTTAGCGGTATAGTAAGTTGTGGTAACTAAGTGTTTCATCACCACAACTCCTAATTCGCTGAGGAGAGCACTTTTTGCTAATTTAGTTCGTAATTAAATCAGATAGTGATAACGGTTACACTAAGATGGCTTCAATTTCAGCCAGTTCTTCTGCCGTAAAGTGACGATTGGCTAACATGCCGACTGCGTCATCAATCTGGCTGGTTTTACTGGCGCCAATCAGCACTGATGTAACTTTGTCACCACGCAGCACCCATGCGAGCGCCATTTGGGAAAGTTTCTGCCCGCGACGTTGCGCGATATCATTCAATTTACGAACTTTCTCCAGTTTTTCATCTGTGAGCTGGTCAGCATTAAGGAACTTGCTGCCGCTTGCGGCACGGGAATCAGCAGGAATACCATCAAGATAGCGATCGGTCAGTTGGCCGCCAGCCAGGGGAGAAAAGGCAATGCTACCCACGCCTTTTTCTTGCAGAACGTCCAGTAAACCGCCTTCAACCCAACGCTCAAACATCGAGTAACGTGGCTGGTGGATAAGGCATGGAGTACCGAGGTCGTTCAAAATATCAATGGCTTGAGCGGCGAGTTCGGCTGGGTAATTTGAGATGCCAACGTACAGTGCTTTACCTTGACGCACCACGGTATCCAGTGCGCGCATGGTTTCTTCAAGTGGTGTTTCTGGATCCGGGCGATGGTGGTAGAAGATGTCAACATACTCCAGCCCCATACGCTTCAGGCTTTGATCAAGGCTTGAAATTAGATACTTACGCGAGCCCCAATCTCCATACGGCCCATCCCACATGGTGTAGCCCGCTTTGGAGGAAATAATCAGTTCATCACGATATGGAAGGAAATCTTCACGCAGGATACGGCCAAAGTTTTCTTCAGCAGAACCCGGAGGCGGCCCATAGTTATTGGCCAGATCCAGATGGGTAATCCCGGAATCAAATGCGCGGTGCAACAACTGGCGGCTGTTGTCCAGTAGCGTGCTGTCGCCAAAATTGTGCCATAAACCTAGAGAAATGGCGGGTAGTTTGAGTCCGCTGCGCCCACAACGACGATATTCCATTGATTCATAACGCGCAGGATTTGCCTGATAGACCATATTAGTTTCCCGGTAAGTGAATAATGCCCAACTTAGTGTATACGTTTTCACAACATTACGGGCTTCAGACTACACCGCAGTTACGTGTAAATCCCTCTTTCCACACTCTTATTCTCATTGATCCTCGACAGCGATCACATATGCCCAATACTCACAGTAAGCCCTCTGAGAAGGAATGAGTTATGTCTTACACTGTCGCAGACTATCTTCTGGACCGATTCACCGAAGCTGGAATTACCTATCTGTTTGGTGTTCCCGGTGACTACAACTTACAGTTTCTGGACAATGTGATTAATAACCCGACCCTTGCCTGGGTGGGGTGTGCCAACGAACTAAATGCTGCATATGCTGCTGATGGTTATGCTCGCTGTAATGGCGCGGCTGCTGTGCTCACTACCTTTGGGGTAGGAGAGCTAAGTGCTATTAATGGCATCGCTGGAAGTTACGCTGAATATTTACCGGTTATCCATGTCGTCGGCGCGCCATGCCTTGGGGCGCAACAGCGCGGTGAGTTAATGCACCACACATTAGGCGACGGTGATTTCCGGCACTTTGCGCGTATGTCGCAGGAAGTGACAGTGGCCCAGGCTTCCCTCACTGTAGAAAATGCGTGCTATGAAATCGACCGCGTTTTGCAGCAAGCTTTGACCCAACGCCGTCCAGGTTATTTGTTATTACCTGGCGATGTCTCTCAGGCCCCCGCTACTCGCCCAACAAAACCGTTACTTGCCTCACAACACTCTACCGATCCCGCGTTACTGACGGAATTCCGTGTCTGTGTACAAGAACGCCTGGCTGAAAGCCGCAGTGTGGCCTTATTAGCGGATTTTCTGGCGCTACGTTTTGGACAGCAAAAAGCGTTGCAACAGTGGATGGATGACACTCCGATGCCTCACGCAACGTTGCTAATGGGCAAAGGGTTATTTGATGAAGGTCAGCAGGGGTTTGTAGGCACTTACAGCGCCGCTGCCAGCGATACAACGGTGATTCAGGCGATTGAAACGGCCGAGCTGGTTATCTGTGTGGGCGTTAAGTTTACCGATACGCTTACCGCTGGGTTCACTCAGCATCTTACCCTTCAGCAGACTATCGACATTCAACCAAATGCCACCCGAATCGGTGAACGCTGGTTCAGCGGCATTGCGATGGCACAAGCCGTGTCGGTCTTGCATCAATTGTGCAAACACCAGGTTTCCGGTTGGCCCGGGTCAGAGCAAAAGCCGCCAGCACTGCCCGAAGCGACTAGCGGAAAACTAGACCAGCATGCGTTCTGGCAATCAATTCAAAAATTCCTGCGGGCGGGAGATATCATTCTTGCAGACCAGGGAACCGCCGCTTTTGGCGCGGCGACGCTGACCTTACCCGCCGGGGTGACTTTTATCAGCCAGCCGTTGTGGGGTTCGATAGGCTTTACCCTCCCGGCCGCGTTTGGGGCGCAAACCGCCTGCCCCAATCGTCGCGTAGTATTGCTGGTGGGGGATGGGTCGGCGCAGCTTACGATTCAGGAGATTGGCTCGATGATGCGCGATGGACAACGCCCGGTGATCTTCTTGCTCAATAACGACGGTTACACCGTTGAGCGTGCAATTCATGGTGCAGAGCAGCGTTATAACGACATAGCGTCCTGGAACTGGACGCAAATTCCGCAGGCGATGAATATTCACAACCCTGCGCAATGTTGGCGAGTGACTGAGCAAGTGCAGCTTGAAGAAGTGATGGAGAAGGTGGCGTTGGCAGAACGACTTACGCTTGTGGAGGTCGTTCTGCCGAAACAAGATATTCCCGAACTATTGCAGGCCGTTACGGCAGCGCTTGCTAAGCGCAATGCCGCTAAGGATTAAACCTTAGGCTTCTCCGCCATCATTACCGGTTTACCTGCAAGCATCAGCCAGGCTGGCAACATCACGATGCACAGCAGTGGGAGTAGTTTGATGTCGGGCACCACAGCCATTGCCATAAACAGGCTGAGCCAACCATCGCGCGTAACGACTAACACCAGGCCAAGGATGGCGCAAGATAGCGTAATGGCAGCCGGAACCGCTTCAACATGCTGGTGGAGCATCATCCCAAGTGCGACCGCAACGAATACCACTGGGAATATGCGTCCGCCACGGAATCCACATGCAGAAGCAATCACCAATGCAGCTAGTTTTACCACCGCAAACATCAGCAATGTTGCTACAGAGTAATGCTGCCCAGCGGCGAGCTGGCGCATTTCATCCAACCCCTTGAATAGCGTGACTTCACCACCAATCAGCCCTAATACGCCTAACAGGAAGCCACCAATCCCAAGAATTAACACCGGGTGTTTGAGCTGGTGCATTAAACGATGCATACGTGGCAGGCACCAGACGGCAACCATACCCAATGCAATAGCGATAGCTGCCACCACGGCACCACTGAAAATATCCACCAGGCGCAGTTCCGTGTATTGCAAAGAAGGCAAAGAGAAATCAGGGTGGAAGAACAAGTCTGTGGTCATTGCTCCGGCTGCTGCTGCCATAAGTGGTGCAAAAAGTCGGTCCCACAAAGGAACATCATTGCTGCCGTTGAGCGTTTGGGAAAATACCAACGCCGCTGCCACCGGCGTGCCGAACAGTGCGCCAATGGTTCCGGCTGCGGCAAGAATCGTCCAGTCGAGCGCCCCGACTTTTGGCAACAAGCGTGCGCCAATAGCCGCCGCCAGCGCGATATTTACCGCCATAATAGGATGTTCAGGCCCGAGGCTTACACCACCCGCAAGCCCTAGCAATAGCGCAATAATCAAACCCGGCAACGCCATTACGCTAACTGGCGCACCAATCAACGGTTCAGTGGCAGGGTCAGGGCCTGCATGTCCTGGCATATAGCGAATCACCAACCCAACTGCAATCCCGGTGAAGGTCAGCATCAATAAAATCCACATCGGTGAATTCATATCGAGATCGAATCGGGCGGGAAGTGACACCCATAAATATTTTTGTAAGACAGCGGCAACTTTCATCACCACAATTAATACCAGGCTGGAACAGATCCCAATGACCAGTGCCGGAATGGAAAGCACCAGCATGGTTCTGGCTCGCGGATGGAGCATGATTTTTCCTTAACTAAAATTTTTTTAACGCAAAATCGCCACAACATACAGTCTGCCAGATAACACATCTTGCCTTTCAGCAATACGGGCTGAAACGCTCAAGCTAATCTGTGACGAAGATCTATAATCCCAAGGCACTTCTCATCTGGTCGTTGTTGTTTAGGCTAGCTAATTTTACAGTGTTGTCAGGACTTATTTTGACTTTAGCGGAGCAGTGGAAGAATGACAAAATATGCTTTGGTAGGAGATGTAGGCGGTACCAATGCACGTCTGGCACTGTGCAATGTAGAAAATGGCGACATCACTCAGGCAAAAACCTATTCGGGCCTCGATTTTCCAAGCCTGGAAGCGGTTGTGGTGCATTATCTCAAAGAGCACAGTGTTAATGTGACTGACGGTTGTATCGCAATTGCTTGCCCGATTACCGGCGATTGGGTGGCGATGACCAACCATACCTGGGCATTTTCTACCGCTGAGATGAAAAAAAATCTTGGCTTTGAACATTTGGAAATCATTAACGACTTCACCGCTGTCTCGATGGCTATTCCGATGATCAAAGATGAGCATCTGATTAAGTTTGGCGGCGGTGAGCCAATCGAAGGCAAACCTGTTGCGGTATATGGTGCAGGTACCGGGCTTGGTGTGGCGCATCTTGTTCACGTTGATAAACGCTGGGTTAGCCTACCGGGTGAGGGCGGTCATGTTGATTTTGCGCCAAACAGTGAAGAAGAGGGGATTATCCTCGAAGAACTGCGCACTGAAATCGGCCATGTTTCTGCTGAACGAGTGCTCTCGGGACCAGGCTTGGTGAATCTGTACCGCGCTATTGTTAAATCCGATGGTCGCGAACCGCAGGGTTATAAACCGAAAGATATTACTGAACGAGCGCTCGAAGATAGCTGCACCGACTGCCGTCGCGCGCTGTCTTTGTTCTGTGTGATCATGGGGCGTTTTGGTGGCAACCTGGCTCTGACGTTGGGAACGTTTGGTGGTGTTTACATAGCAGGTGGGATCGTGCCGCGTTTCCTGGAATTCTTTAAAGCATCCGGTTTCCGTGGTGGTTTTGAGGACAAAGGACGTTTTAAAGAGTACGTGCAAAAAATCCCGGTGTACCTGATTGTTCACGATCAACCGGGGCTGCTCGGTGCTGGCGCTCATTTGCGTCAGACGTTGGGTCAGGTTCTGTAGCAGTTTTCGTAGGTCGGATTAGCGCAAGCGACATCCGACATTATGGTCTACAAGCGCATCAACGCACGAAATTCTTTTACCTTGCTGCGACTCACCGGCACCTGAAAATCCAAATCCCGTAGGCGCAAAATATAAGTATTGTTAAACCACGGCTCTATCTCGCGGATTTTGCTTAAGTTAACGCAATATGAACGGTGGCAGCGGAAGAAGTGGCTTTCGGGCAACCTGTGGCAAAACTCGCTGATATTCATCGACATCACATAGGCTTCACGTCGCGTATAAACAAACGTCATTTTCTCGTGCGCTTCGGCGTAATAAATATCGTTGATGTCGGTGACGATAATTCGCTCATCTTTCACCAGGTTAATGGTTAGCGCTTCACGGCTTGGGCTGTTGGCAGAGGCAGGGGCATTCTGTTGCTGGTAAGCAGCTTCCAGTTTTTGCAACATGCCGATAATGCGCGATTCCTGGTATGGCTTCAGAATGTAGTCGAACGCTTCGAGTTCAAAGGCCTCCACTGCGTGCTCTTTCCACGCGGTGATAAACACGATAAACGGCTTATGGGCAAATTTACTGATGTTTTGCGCCAATAACACGCCATCTAAAGAAGGGATGTTTATATCTAAAAAAATAGCGTCAACTTCGTGATGTTGCAGGTATTTCAGTACATCCATACCATCGTCAAAGATACCAGCCACTTCCATCTGGCTATGTTCTTTTATCAACCAGTTAAGCTCCTGCTGCGCCAGCACTTCATCTTCTACGATGAGAACTTTCATGCATTTCCTCCTTGCTGCGACAATAACGGCGGAACGACAGTAGCGGCGTGAGGAATGTAAAACGCAATTTCCGTCCCCGGATCAAGGCGGCGGATAACCAACCCCTCTCCATAGAGTAATTTTACGCGATGATGCACATTTAACAGACCAATTTTATTGCCTGGCATCTCGTTGGCCTCTACGCGTTCAATAACTTGCGGATCGATACCATGCCCGGTGTCGCGCACCGCAATACGCACACGATTCCCGCTCTCTTCCACGCTGATGGTGACGACACCTTTGCCTTTGCATTGCTGCACGCCATGCACGATCGCGTTCTCAACCAGCGGCTGAATCAGCAGGCTTGGAATCAGGCAGTTAACCTCTTCGTCTATGTTATAAATCACCGTCAACTTGTCGCCAAAACGCGCCTGCTCAATAGCGATATAGTCTTTAATTTGATACAGCTCTTTTTTAATGTCGATCTGCTCATCGTCTTTTAATTCAATGTTGTAACGCAGGTAGCGCGACAAGTTATAGATAAGCTGGCGCGCTGTATCTGGATTCATACGAATAGAGGATGAAATCGCATTTAGCGCGTTGAACAGGAAATGAGGGTTAATTTTGCTTTGTAGAGCGCGTAACTCAGCTTTATTTGCCATTTCGCGTAACTGCTCGGCGCGAGAAACTTCCAGTTGAGTGGAGATAATCTGCGAAAGCCCGACCGCCATTTCTTGTAATGTGGAAGTGATCTGGTGCGCGTGGCGGTAATAGATTTTAAGCGTGCCGGTGACGACACCTTTTTCCCATAACGGAATAATTATCAGCGAGTGAATTTCCGGGGTGCGATAAGCCTCATCATCATTGCGGATAATGATTTTGCCTTCTCGAATCGCGAGTTGCGTTCTTGGGCTGATACCATCGTCGTTCTGTTTATAGTTATTCTCTCCAAACCCGACGTAGGCCAGTACTTTGTCGATATCGGTAATCGCCACCGCGTCGGCATTAATATCTTCGCGAATGATATTGCAGACCTGGCGCAATGACTCGCTGTTAACGTTGCGGAACAGTGGCAGTGTTTTGTTGGCAATATCTAGTGCAAGTTTGGCCTGGCGTGCGGCACTGGCCTCTTTTTCACCCTCAACACTTTGCACCAGCACCACTATCAGGCCAATAGAGACCGTTCCGAGGATCATCGGAATACCAATTTTCGAAACGATATCTATTCCAAGCCCGACAGATGGCGCCCATAGCACCACCAGAATCATGGTCATAGTTTCACACAGCATCCCGGCGATTATGCCGACACTCCAGTGTTTCTCTTTGGGTATTTTACGGTTTATCCACCCAGAAATAATGCCCGCAACGATGCTGGTAATCAGGCAGGGAACAGCAGTTATGCCACCAATATCAATTAGATAACGGTGTGTCCCGGCAATAATACCGGTGATGATACCTACCCAAGGGCCAAATAAGATCCCGCCGGCCATGACGGCAATAATACGCACGTTCACCAGCGAGCCTTCAACGTGTACACCAGACCAGGTGCTGAACAAAGCAAACATGGAGAAAATAGCGGTGACTGCTAATAACTCTTTGGGCGTGTGGGCATTTTTATGCAGAAGCTCGCGGAAAAGGCGGATGCGAATTAGAAAGAACAGGCAAATAAGCATCAACGCCGCCCGGTCAAATACCGCCAGCAGCATGTTAAAAATTTCGTGCACGGGTGACTCGCGTGACAAAGAATGGAAAGGCAATGATAAGGAAATTACCCAGCGGTTACCAGAAAGGTATCTTTTGGTGAAAAGAGAGGGGATGTCGCTTGCGCTAATCCACCCCCCACAACGGTCTTACAGCTTTTTGTCGGTCAGATTAAGCTAGTGACATCCGACAACTGAATCGATTACTTCCCGCCCAATTGCTCCCGCCCTGCGTCAGTTAAATCCGCAGGCGTGGCTCGCCCCGTGAAATCCACTTCGAAATCATCGGCCGCGAAGTCTGGTGGTGATTTTCCTTCAACAAATGCTGGCCACTGGCGCTCGAGATAGGCGGCATTTTTCTCACACCACGGAGCTGCAGCGATATACATCACGTTACTGTCGAATTCTCCAAGGTGTTCATTTTCAACGGCATGGATCACATCGCAGTGCCAGAACACGGTATCACCTGCTTCCATATCTGGAATTGAGGAAATCCCTGTTAATAAAAGGGGATGCCATTGCTCGTTAATGGATAGTGCTCGCCCTGGCTTTGCTTCACATAAGGATTCTTCCGGCACATCGTCTTGAAGTGCGCGCAGTAAGATATAGGCCATTGCGTTTGCGATCGGCAGTAATGTTAGCGTGCCGCCATGTTTGCGTTGTGGGCTAAGTGCCGTCCAACCCTGGAAAGTACGGAACATGGAACACACTGCTGGGGATGGGAACTCACGTACTTCGGTACGGCCTTCCGCAGCAAATGGGTTGTAATTTTGCCAGTCACCGGTAAACACATGGCGGTAAACATGGCGGAAATTCTCATCCAGCCAGCGCTCAACTGAACCGCCATCGACATGTGGCGACAGGCCCAAAGAGTTAGAGCGCGGCGGGCGGCGGCGAGTACGGTCAGCGTAACTCACAACACGATTCGGATCGAAATGTTGCTTACCGTTGCTTTCGGTTTCCCATAAATTATTCAGGAAAACCTGTACCGCTTTCATACGGGCATGCTGGCGAGCTTCAATTTGTGGTTTAGACCAGTAAATACCGTAAATTTGCGGCTTACTGGCAGCAAGATTGCCGAAGTAGTTATCTTCTGCAGCGTTCTTTAGTTTTTCGACAAAGTTATTCCGCTCCAGATAATTTCCCACTTCTTCATTCCAGGCTTGAGCCTGGGATTGTGGGAATACACCTTTTACAGTGCAGCAACCGCGCTGGCGAATCAGGGCTTTTTGTTGCTCACTTACACGATTGTTGACGATATCGTCGGCGTTGATTTGTGGTACCGGATTTTCACCATGGGCCATCTCATCACGGATTGCGTCGATCTGGTGCTGCATATCGCCTTCGAGTTGTTCAAACACAGCTTTGTAGTCCGGCAATTCGTGGCGAAGCTTTTGTTTTATCTCACGGATTGCACGCGGTAAGTCATCAATGTGTAGGGTCATGGCGAAACTCCACGTCTATTAGAAAGAGGTTATATGAATGTTGCGACATGGTTAATGTAGTCGATGGCTATCAAATAAAACAGGGATTGGCTTCAAATGAAGCATCCTCTTTTTGTGCATCATAAAAATATTTCGTTTTTCCTCTCGACAGATGTTTTTTATTCAGGCTATTTTCTAAGCAGGCCACATCGCGTGGCAGCGTCGCTCGGACGGTCCGGGCGCTAACGTTAATCTGAGGAATTTATGGCTGACTCCAGTCCAAAGCGTCGTTTTTCGCGTATCGATCGTCTCCCTCCGTATGTATTCAACATCACCGCTGAGCTGAAAATGGCGGCGCGTCGTCGCGGCGAAGATATCATCGATTTCAGTATGGGCAACCCTGACGGCCCAACCCCACCGCACATCGTTGAGAAACTCTGCACTGTCGCACAGCGTGAAGACACCCACGGTTACTCGACTTCCCGAGGCATACCGCGCTTGCGCCGCGCGATTTCGCGCTGGTACAAAGACCGCTATGACGTCGAAATCGACCCTGAAAGCGAAGCTATTGTCACTATCGGCTCGAAAGAAGGACTGGCACACCTGATGCTGGCAACGCTCGATCATGGCGACATGGTACTGGTGCCAAACCCAAGTTACCCCATTCATATTTACGGTGCGGTCATCGCCGGTGCGCAAGTTCGTTCGGTGCCGCTGGTGGAAGGCGTCGACTTCTTTGCCGAGCTTGAACGAGCTATTCGCGAAAGCTATCCAAAACCGAAAATGATGATCCTCGGCTTCCCGTCGAACCCAACAGCACAGTGTGTTGAACTGGAGTTTTTCGAAAAGGTTGTCGCTTTAGCAAAACGCTACGACGTGCTAGTGGTGCATGACCTGGCCTATGCCGATATCGTCTATGACGGCTGGAAAGCCCCGTCAATAATGGAAGTCCCAGGTGCACGGGATGTGGCCGTTGAATTCTTCACGCTGTCGAAAAGCTACAATATGGCGGGATGGCGCATTGGTTTTATGGTGGGCAATAAAGAGTTAGTCAACGCGCTTGCCAGGATCAAAAGCTACCATGACTACGGCACATTCACGCCGCTACAGGTCGCGGCAATTGCGGCGCTCGAAGGTGATCAGCAGTGTGTACGTGATATCGCCGAGCAGTACAAACGCCGCCGTGATGTCTTAGTTAAGGGCTTGCATGAAGCTGGCTGGATGGTTGAGTGCCCAAAAGCGTCAATGTATGTGTGGGCGAAAATCCCTGAGCAGTACGCGCAGATGGGGTCACTGGAGTTTGCTAAAAAGCTGCTTCAGGATGCGAAAGTGTGCGTTTCGCCAGGTGTTGGGTTTGGTGATTACGGCGACACGCATGTTCGCTTTGCTCTGATTGAAAACCGCGACCGCATTCGCCAGGCAGTACGAGGCATTAAAGCCATGTTCCGTGCGGACGGTTTATTACCAACCACGCAGAAATCTTCTTCAGATTTAGCCGAATAAAAACGAAAACAGGAGCCTTATGGCTCCTGTCTCTCAATGTTTGATAGTTCGATATTCAGGTTATTCAACCATCATCACAAACGTACCCACCCACACTAACAAAATGAACGATAAGCCCATCATGAAATATTTCACGTTACATTGCTCCGCGCGTGTTTCCGCGCAATCGTGCTAAAAATTCAGTATAGAAAGATGAAACCGCAGTTCGGGTGTTTTGGGATTTACTTCACTCGATAAAGCCGTTTCATATTGCATTTTGATAACGATTCATCGATTCGCCGGCGCTAATGTACTCCCCATATCAGGCTAAATACAAGCGTCAACAAACGGCTAAGACATTCATTTTTTAAACTTTACATTTCACATAAATAAGTGGTTATAAAGTCAACTAAATTCAATTGGTTATGTGGGTGGCTGTCTGGCGGGGATGAGATGAAGAACAGGCTCTTTTGAGCCTGTATTAACGATGGTTATCAGACTTATTTTACTGCGTCGTGGGCATTTTCCATTGCCTGTTTCATCGCTGCGTTATTAACAGAGTTTTGTCGGTTCTGCTCTGAAAGATAACAGGTATCTTTACTGATTCCCTGTGCCTGGCAATCTGCCATGCGCTGAGCAGGAGAACTACAACCAGCCAGTGCTGCGGCCATAACCAACATCAACATTACTTTTTTCATTGCTGTTTAACCCAAAATTGAGAAGAAGCCGCCGAAGCGAAACGCCATAATCTGGCGCGAGCATAATCCATCATTTTTAATACGGGTAAACTAAGAAAAAGCCTAATCATTGATATGAGTTATGAATGGTGCCGGAAATATTTGATTTTTAATCCAGGTGCTGATTACCCACCCCAGATTTCAGCAGTGCAGCAATATGGCTTGAAAGCCTTTCAGCACTCAGGCGGGAATCGCCATTACGAATTTCCTGTTGCAAGCGGGCAACCGGCATTAGCGTTAAACCGAACAGCGAAATAAAGAGAAACTCCGGGTCGAGATCTGGGTTTAAGCGGCCTTCATCCTGCCATTTGTGAATCCAGTTCACCGCCGACTGTTTCTCTTTTGTGCCGAAACGGGCATCAATTCGTTGCTTCAATAACCCGGTTTCACTCAATACTTCTCTTATCCAAAGCGGAGCAAACCACGGATAAAGCAACGAGACATCAATGAATTTCTGCGTCAACGCGGTCAGCGCACCCACCGGGTCGTTTGGGTGTAGCTCAAAAGCGCCACCCATTGATGCCCTCGCCGGCATATAACGCTCATCAATTAATACATCCAGCAATTGTTCGCGGGTCTTGAAATAGTAATGCAGCATGGCTGGTGTCACGCCTGCAGCCGCGGCAATGGCGCTCAGAGGGGTTTGTGCAATCCCCTGATTTGAAAATAGCTTCAGCGCGATATCAATCAAGTGCTCACGCTTATCGGTGTTGTTACTGGTGCCTGCTGGGCGGCCAGGGCGGCGACGTTTTTGGCCATTATCAATATTATTTTCGGATTTATCAGGGCCGTTTACAGGTGACATTTTGTGCGCACTCCATTGACCGTATGAAACTATTCCATCTATATTAATTACCCAGTTAATTAATTACAACCCGGCAGATAAAATGACAGTCACCGAAACGCCCCAGACAGAAACGCAACAGCAAACGGCATCGATTCGTTTGCTGTTTTCCGCGCTGATGCTGGTCATGCTGCTTGCGGCACTCGACCAGACCATCGTGTCTACCGCCTTGCCGACGATCGTCAGCGAGTTGGGTGGGCTGGAAAAACTCTCCTGGGTGGTGACGGCTTATTTGCTCTCTTCAACAATTGTGGTGCCGCTATACGGTAAATTTGGCGACTTGCTTGGGCGGAAAATTGTCCTGCAAGTCGCTATTGTACTGTTCTTACTTGGCTCGGCATTGTGCGGCCTGGCGCAGAATATGACGCAACTGATTCTAATGCGTGCGTTGCAGGGGTTGGGCGGCGGTGGCCTGATGGTCGTGACAATGGCGGCAGTGGGTGATGTCATCCCTCCGGCTGAACGAGGGAAATATCAGGGCTTGTTTGGCGGGGTGTTTGGGCTCGCTACGGTCATTGGTCCGCTGATTGGCGGTTTTCTGGTGGAGCATTTTTCCTGGCGGTGGATTTTTTACATCAACTTGCCGTTGGGTATTTTCGCCTTGCTGGTGATTGGAGCGGTGTTAAAACCGCAAACGGCACGTATTCGCCACCAAATTGACTTCCTCGGTGCGGGTTATCTTGCGGCGTCGCTGACCTGTTTGATTCTGTTTACCAGCCAGGGCGGCACGGTAATGGCGTGGTCCGATCCCCAACTGTGGTGCATATTTGCTTTCTTCGTGGTGACGCTTGGTGGCTTTATCTATGAAGAACAGCGGGCTTTTGAGCCGATTATTCCGCTCGGTTTGTTCCGTGACCGTACATTCCTATTAAGTTGCCTGATTGGTTTTATCATCGGCATGTCGCTGTTTGGTTCGATGACCTTCCTGCCGCTTTATTTGCAGGTGGTGAAGTCATCCACGCCGACGGAAGCGGGGATTCAGTTGTTACCGCTGATGGGCGGACTCATGCTGACTTCGATTATTAGCGGGCGCATCATCAGCAAAATTGGGCGTTATCGTATCTTCCCCATTCTTGGCACGTTGGTGACATTCATTGCCATGGCATTGCTCGGTACGCTTAAAATAGATACGTCGATTCATATTCTTTATATGTATATCGCACTGCTGGGATTTGGCCTCGGGATGGTGATGCAGGTGCTGATACTGGCGGTACAAAATAGCGTTGAGCAGAAACTGATTGGGGTTGCGACCTCCAGTACTACGCTGTTCCGCCAGATTGGCGGTTCGATAGGTGTCGCGGCTTTCGGTGCGATTTTTACTAACGTGCTGCAAAACAAACTTATTGAGCTGATCCCACCGGATGTCCAACTGCCACACCAACTGGGTGCGAAAGCGGTACATGAACTTCCGGCAGCGCTGCAGAATGATTATTTGCAGGCATTTGGTTCGGCCTTGCACTCGGTGTACATGATTTCGGCGTGTGTAGTAGTGCTCGCATTTTTGCTCTCATTGCTGATGAAAGATGTCCCGCTACGCAAATAATGTATGCTAATTATCAATAGATAAGTGATTGGGCGAAGAGGCAGCGATGGTCACAGCGATAGATTTAAATAGCGATTTAGGAGAGAGTTTTGGTGCGTGGACGATGGGTGATGACGCCGCGATTCTGAAACTTGTTAGCAGTGCCAACGTTGCCTGCGGCTTCCATGCTGGTTCCCCGGCTGCACTGCTATCAACACTGCGAGAGGCAGCCCAACAAGGCGTGGCAATTGGTGCACACGTCTCCTATCCTGATTTGGTGGGGTTTGGTCGTCGTAATATGGACGTTGCCCGAGATGAATTAATCGCTGATGTGATTTACCAGATTGGCGCACTGCAAGGCCTGGCGAAAGCGGCGGGCACCCAAGTGCGTTATGTAAAACCACATGGTGCGCTCTATAACACTATTGCCCAGGACGAGCGGCAGGCTTTGGCGGTCATCGACGCTATCCTTGTCATTGACCCTCGTTTACCGCTGGTGGGCCTTGCGGGTTCCTGTGTGCTGGATTTGGCACAGAAAAAAGGGCTACGAACTATTGCTGAAGCCTTTGCCGACCGCGCCTATCACGCTAATGGTACGCTGGTTTCTCGCCGTGAGGCTGGCTCCGTACTGCATGATGCGCAGCTCATAGCACAACGTATGCTGCAACTAATTACCCAGGGTGGCGTGACATCCATCGAAGGCCAGTTTACCCCTATCAAAGCCGACTCCATCTGTGTACATGGCGACAGCCCAGGCGCTATCGAAATGGTTCGCCAGATTCGTAACCTGCTGGAAGAGAAGGGCATTGCTATTCGAGCTTTCGCTGCCAGTTAATCAAAGCGCGACGGTGGCGCGCCTTCAATGCGTTGACTAGACTTCAAAAAGTCGCAGTGAGCTTATTCTCGCGGCAGCCCCTTTCCTGCCGGATGAAAATAATGAAAATAACACCCGCCGATAAATCTTCACCCGTTGTCGAAAAACCGTTCTGGCTGAACTTTGACTTTCAGGTGCGGCGCTATGGTTTTGTCCTGCTGTTGCTGATTGTTGTTGCCGCCTTGTGCGGGATATTTTCAAAGGGTTATCTGAGTGATTCTCACCTTTCCAATACCAATGGGACGCTTTCTCTTCATTATGAAAAATTCAATCGGCTGATGAGTGATGCTGACATGAAAATTGTTTCAGTCTCATCCCCTGGTGATGGCAACCGTATTATTTTTGGCGGTGATTTTATGGAGAGTTTTCGCGTTGATTCTCTGCAACCGCAGCCGGATAAAATGTACAGCCTTAATGGAGAAATGATCATTGAATATGACAAACCTACAGCAGGTGCGCAGCAAACACTGTGGCTAAGTCTTACCCCGATGAAAGCAGGCCTGATTAAAAGCACGATAGCGGTTGATGGCGGACCGGATATTACGTTCCGGCAAATTATCTATCCCTGAGGTAGCCAGACAATGGATATGGTATTAAGGGCTCTTGCCATTTACTTGATATTGATGGTGGTTTTTAAGATTGCGGGCCGGCGTGCCTTGCTGCAAATGACCTCATTTGACCTGATATTACTGCTGATTATTAGTGAGGCCACCCAACAGGCACTGTTGGGAAATGATTTTTCAGTGACCGGCGCGATGATTACGATCGTCACTTTAATTGTGGTGGATATTCTTTTTGGCATGATTAAAAAATATCTGCCGGGAGCGGATGATCTACTTGATGGAACGCCGGTTATTCTGGTGGAAAATGGCTACCTTTTTCAGGACAAAATGAAAAAAGCCGATATTTCCTGCGACGATATTTTGTTAATGGCGAGAGTTGACCACGGCATTACCCGGCTTGATGAAATTAAGTTTGCGATCCTCGAAACCAACGGTCATATTTCCATCGTCCCAGAATCCAAATAAAGTGCCAGAACGGAGAAAGGCATCCCCGTTCTGTGGCCGCACTTTACAGCGTCCCGGTACCACCATCTGAACACCACACCTGGCCTGACGTAAAGCTCGACTCAGGCGAGGCAAGCGTCACATACATCCCGGCAATTTCTGCAGGCTGCCCTGGTCTGCCAAGCGGCGCGGACTCACCGAATTTTTCAATTTTCTCTTGTGGCTGACCGCCGGAACACTGCAAAACAGTCCAGTATGGGCCGGGCGCTACAGCATTTACCCTGATACCTTCTGGCCCAAGCTGTTTTGCCAGCGACTTAGTGAATGCCACAATGGCCGCTTTGGTCTGGGCATAATCGAGCAGAATTTCGCTGGGGAGATATGCCTGAACCGACGAGGTATTAATAATAGATGCACCGCGCGGCAGATAATCTAACGCGGCTTTAGTTATCCAGAACATGGCGTAAACATTGGTCTTGAACGTCGCATCAAAGGCTTCTGTAGTGAGATCTTTAATCGACTCGCAATACTGCTGACGACCCGCATTGTTCACCAGCAGATCCAATCCCTCAAGCTCTTGCGCAGCCTGTTTCACCAGCTGTTGGCAGAATGACTCTTCGCGAATATCTCCGGGAATGGCAACCGCTTTACGCCCAGCCTCGCGAATCAATTCGATAACCTCTTTAGCATCTTCCTCTTCTTCAGGCAGATAGTTGATTGCAACATCCGCACCCTCGCGCGCAAAGGCGATAGCTACCGCCCGGCCAATCCCGGAATCACCACCGGTTATCAGTGCCTTTTTCCCCGCCAGACGGCCACTGCCTTTATAGGATGTTTCGCCGTGATCGGGGCGCGGCGTCATTTTCCCGGCAAGCCCAGGGAAAGGCTGTTTTTGATGGGGAAAGGGTGGGGTAGGGAATTGATCGGCGTGTGTTTCGTTACGGGTTGCGGGTATGTTTTTGTTATCACTCATACTTTTCTCCTGTTGGCATTTCAAACGCAGACAGTAAGCATAGGACAAACTCGGCAGGCTGGAGAGCAACCAGGATTTCCCCTGGCGTTAAATACATTCATGAGCACGATTCATAATGGCTATCCGATTATCCTGGATTATCTTTTTGCGCGCAGTCGTTACTATAAGCGCCTGACTTATTTGGGTACGAAATTCTATGATTGACTCTCAGGCGCGCGTGCAGACCGCAGCCAGTAAAACGGCCGGCCTCTCTTTCGTGATTATTCTTAGCGCGTTAATGGCGTTCACTTCTTTATCGACTGATATTTATTTGCCAGCCATGCCATTAATGGCCCAGGACCTGCACGGCAATGCAGAACTGACGATAACCGGGTTCTTAATGGGCTTTTGTGTCGCCCAGTTGATTTGGGGGCCGTTAAGCGATCACTTTGGCCGCCGCCTGCCCTTATTTATTGGTATGGCGCTGTTTATGATTGGCTCAGTAGGCTGCGCACTTTCCACCGACATTTCGCAGATTGTTTTCTGGCGCGTGTTCCAGGCTCTGGGTGCCTGCACCGGGCCGATGCTGGCGCGAGCGATGATCCGCGATTTGTTTAGCCGGACGCGTGCCGCGCAAATGCTATCAACATTAATGATCATTATGGCGATTGCACCCATTGCCGGGCCACTGCTCGGTGGGCAGATGATTAAAATCACCTCCTGGCACGCAATTTTTTGGTTGCTGGCAGTGATTGGCGGGATGATGTTTATTTCACTGTTCTGGTTGCCTGAAACATTGCCGCAAGAAAAGCGGGTAAAAGCCTCGTTACCCAGCGCATTTCGTAACTACTACGCGCTACTAACGAACACTACTTTCATGCGTTTTACCCTGTGCCTGACCTTCTATTACGTCGCGGCCTACGCGTTTATTACCGGCTCGCCGTTTGTCTACATCACTTATTTTGGCGTGGAGCCGCAGCACTACGGTTGGCTATTTGCGTTGAACATTGTTGGGCTGATGGGCATGAGCGTGATAAACCGCCGTCTGGTGCAGCGTTATCCGTTGGAAGTGTTGCTTAAATTCGCCGTCGTTACTGCCGCCGTTGCCGCTCTGGTTCTGGCCGCTGCTGCGAAGCTAGAAATTGGTGGGTTGATTTTGATTGTGGCGGCCGTTTTTGTCTTCTTCTCGATGAACGGCATTATTGCCGCAACCTCTACCGCCGCCGCGCTGGATTCAGTACCAAACGTTGCTGGTTCCGCATCCGCCTTTATGGGGTCATTGCAGTACGGCAGCGGGATTATCTCTTCGTTGCTGTTGGCACTGCTCAGTGATGGAACGCCGTGGACAATGGCCTGGATTATTGGCTTGTTCACCGTAGCCAGTGCGGTAATGGCATTGAGCACACAAAGCACCCAGTAAATATCAATACCTTGTGCTGGCCTCTGCGTTGAATAAATCACGCTGCAAACTCAATGGGTAATGCCATTTATTTGAGAGGCTAAAGTTTATAAAATATTATCATCAACCGGAGATAATAAATTGCACGGTTGCTGAGATATAAGCAAAAACTATTGCTGAGTCAGTTTATTTATTAGAACCTGACTCAGCATATTTATCTCTACCAGATATAGCCGACGGCAAGGAGCCCATACAGCTCTCCGTTATGCTGAACGATTGGACTATCAGCGATATCTTTGTCATAAAATTCATAGTTGGCAGCAAACATTCCTAGCCATTTGGAATTGAAGCGATAGCTGGTAATGACTGCAGCCATTGGGGAGAAGGTGGTGCCGGTATCCCATTCCGAGCGTTCAGGTGTTGCTTCGCTTTTCGAGACACCGCCGAAGTAATAGTTCGCCATCTTATCGCTGCGAATCATCATCCCCATGCCGGGCATAACCAACAAATTTCCCTTAATGATTGGAAAATCTGCCCATAGCAATAATTCCTGACCATTACTACGGCCTGTTACATCTGAACTAATTCGCGCACTAAGCAGGGCGTAAGGGGTAATGAGAGTTCCACCGACACCAGCTTCTAACTCTGATTTTCGCTTGTTCATCCCGTCGAATGCATCTTCATCATCGGGGTCAAGGTTACCAAAGCGGAACCTGCCATATGCATAAGCAGCTACTTTATCGTCCAGGTGAAAGTAGTAGCGCGCACGGTCGCCCAGATACATAAATTGTTCGCCAAAATAGACAGCGCCGGGGATGATATAAGTATCATTTTTCTGCGCCTCGTAACGTGGCGTGCCACTAATGACAGCCCCGCCCAGGACCAGGCCTTTAGGGATGGGGCTGGTGACATTGTCCTTGGCGAATAAGTCTAAGGAGCCAAGATCAACTTCGGCTTTCGCGTATGTACTTAGTAGCAGCAGGGAGCAGAGTGCAGCAAACTGTCGTTCTGGTCTCATCTAGTTTCCCAAAAGTGGTGAGCGCGTGGGTATTCTCATTCTTGCCAAAATGTCTGTCCCGTTCAAATCTTTACAGATAATTTCATTATGTAAATGATGGGGCTGCTGTTGTACGAGCTTCTTGCAAAGTTTAGTTCACCGGCAAGAGAGAGAATGAAATTATTTATACTGTAATCAAGGTTATGCGACAGGTGTTGAAATAACCATCAATATTGGCAGTGAACGAAGCACTTTTAAATTAGATAATTACAGAGTGAATATCTTATTAGTTATATCTTTGTAGGTTTTAAAACTGCTGTTTAATTTATTGCCTACGATAAGTCTGAGTGAGTTTGATTTGGAATGTAGAATAATGGACATTATTTGTTTAGTGATAACATCTTAACACCATGGATACAAATATATAATATCGCTGTGTGTTATTTATGCAGTTAGAGCGATTTTGCATAATAAACGCTATGATTATTCAAAAGTGGATGTTTTGTTTTTTATTTTAATAGAGCTGCATATGAATCAGCCTGATTTCTTTCTGGGAAATGAATTTTTTATTATTTGAGATGTTCCTCACTATATTTTTTAGTGTAAGTTATTATGTAGCTGGTAGCAGCACGTATTTTATACAGAATTCATTGTAAATAAAAAGTTAATACTAATGTTTTAATTAAAGAAAGATGTTCATTTTTAGACAAAGTGACACGTCGAAATTCTTATTTTGTTGCATCTATACCCAAAATAATTCGAGTTGTAGGAAGGCGGCGACGCAGTGACAAATTCGTCGGGAACGAATTTGACCAGCCAAAGGCTGGCCTCCGGTGAGAGACAGGAGTCTCTCATTAATCCCCGGGAGCTTAATCAAGTAAGTGACTGGGGGAGCGAGTATTGCCAACGCACATGCAACTTGAAGTATGACGGGTATATGTAATATCAATATTCAGGGGCAAGTGGTTTGCACAACATTCTCGGTATCGTCAAAGTAGTCATTGGACAGGTTTTTGCTATTGCTGTTGATGGAACTCAGCGTGAACTGCATGAAGGGGATCGAATCTTCGCTGGAGAAGAAATCGTAACCAGTGCTAACGGCGCATTAACGGTGAACTTATCCGATGGTCATACAATGGATATGGGGCGTAATAGCCACTGGAGTGATCAAAGCGGCGTAACTGCTGCAGCTAATACTGAGCACGCGACTGATGATGTCGCAGCACTACAGCAGGCAATTACAGATGGTGTTGACCCGACTAAAGCCCTGGATGCAACTGCTGCGGGTAATGAAGCGCCAATCGAAGCTGGAACTGGTGGCGGCGGGCATTTTATTGAACGAGTGGAGCTGACTGGCGAAGTAGTTGATGCTACTTCAGGTTTTCCAACAACGGGTCTCGGTTCTCTTGTTCACGATCACAACCAATTTGATACGTTTATTTCTCCAGCAAACGATTCCTTAAGTATTTCTGATGACCTTCCCCTGGCCGAAGTTGTGGCTCATGTAGTGGAGACACCGCTTACTACGCCGACGCCAGCAGAAGTGCCGCAGACCGAACTGACACCGGCGTTTGTGCCGCAGACGGAACTGACACCTGCGTTTGTGCCGCAGACGGAACTGACGCCGGCGTTTGTGCCGCAGACGGAACTGACACCCGCATTTGTGCCGCAGACCGAACTGACGCCAGCGCAAGTACCGTTGACGGATCTGACTCCGGCTCACGTTCCACTGACTGATTTGACGCCCGCGCAGGTGCCACTGACGGAGCTGACACCAGCGCAAGTCCCGTTGACGGACCTGACCCCGGCTCACGTTCCACTGACTGATTTGACGCCCGCGCAGGTGCCACTGACGGAGCTGACACCAGCGCAAGTCCCGTTGACGGACCTGACCCCGGCTCACGTTCCATTGACTGATTTTACACCCGCACAGGTGCCACTGACGGAGCTGACACCAGCGCAAGTCCCGTTGACGGACCTGACCCCGTCTCACGTTCCACTGACTGATTTGACGCCCGCGCAGGTGCCGTTGACGGAGCTGACTCCGGCTCACGTTCCACTGACTGATCTGACGCCCGCACAAGTCCCGTTGACGGACCTGACCCCGGCTCACGTTCCATTGACTGATTTGACACCCGCACAGGTACCACTGACGAATCTGACGCCAGCGCAAGTCCCGTTGACGGAGCTGACTCCGGCTCACGTTCCACTGACTGATTTGACGCCCGCGCAGGTGCCGTTGACGGACCTGACTCCGTCTCACGTTCCACTGACTGATTTGACGCCCGCGCAGGTGCCGTTGACGGACCTGACTCCGGCTCACGTTCCACTGACTGATTTGACGCCAGCGCAAGTACCGTTGACGGACCTGACTCCGGCTCACGTTCCGCTGACTGATTTGACATCAGCACAGGTGCCACTGACGGATCTGACGCCAGCGCAAGTCCCGTTGACGGATTTGACTCCGGCTCACGTTCCACTGACTGATTTGACGCCCGCACAAGTCCCGCTGACCGAACTGAAGCCTGCGAAACACCACGACCATGTCAGCATCACTATTGATAGTATTGAAACCGAGGAGGTTCCCTCAACGGACAAGCCGGATAGCGGGGTTACTCACGTTAATGGTGGCAGTGAATCACCGGATGGTTTCGATGTTAAAGATGGGAAAATAGTCAGCATTGGCTCAAATGTGCGTATCCATTTGAGTGAAAATGATAATGTGCCGGGATGTGCCGATCCTGAACACCAAATCCTGCACTACAACGATGGCAATGAGAAAGGCGACGGCAATTACTCCGATATCTTTGTCGTCCATCCGGGTAGCCAGTATCGGCAGGGAGATGGCACTTACCAGGACCTGCATTCCGTCGACGGCAATACGCAGCCTGAACAGGACGGGCATAAAGATTACGTCTTCGTTCAGGATGGCAAAGATTCGGATTACCAGATTGGCTACGGCACCAATAACAATTCGCAAACCAATGTGAATACTCAGGAGAACGTTTCGGTTACCGGGCTGGATGGTATGGGTCACTCCCTGCACCTTCAGGGCATAAACCATATCGAAGGGGTGATTCTCGGCGATGGTACTATCCACACGCAAAATGAGGGAAGTACCACTGTTGAGACCGATACACCAACACAACAACCTGGTGAGCAGCATTCCGTAATCACCGGTACCGTAACGGGTGACGTCGTACTGGGCGATATCGTGAAACTGACCGTTAACGGCCACCACTATAAAGGTGAAGTGGTTGATCTGGGTAACGGGAAGCTTGGCTACCATATTGGAGTTGAGAGTGGTGATCTGAAAGAGGGGCTGCCTGTACATGTCAGCATTACTGTCAAAGGTGATGATGGGCATGCAACGCATGCAACAGCCGATCAAACAGTCAGCCATGATCAGGTCCCACCCGCACCTTCAACTGATCATGTTAGCTCTGCACATCTGGCGAGCTCTGAGCAAGATGCAAGCGCTACCATCACTGACTACATCGCTCACAACGACAGCACGGATTCGACTCCTGAAGCCCACCCGAGCCCGATTACCCAGGTAAATGGCGGCAGTGGCGCAGCTGAAGGCTTTGATATTCAGGATGGGAAGATAATCGCCATTGGTTCGAATGTGCGTGTCTGGTTGAGTGACGGCGATACAGCACCGCACAGTGCAGACAGTGCTAACCAGATCACCCATTACCATGACGGCAACGTAAATAGTGACGGGAAATATGCCGATATTTATGTGGTGCATGATGGCAGTGGCTACACGAATGGTAATGCTCACCAGGGCCTGAATGCCATTAACGGCATGACGCAGTCAGTCGACAGCGGGCACAAAGGCTACATTTTCTTGCAGGATGGTTCAGAGGCTGATTATAAATGCTCACCAGGTCCTAATAACAATGCCAATTCTAACGTAAATACGCTGGAAAATGTTTCGATCACGGGGACACATAGTGATGCGGACCAGGGGCTGCATTTACAGGGTGTGAACCACATTGAAGGCGTCATCTTTGGTGATGGAACGCTGGCTTTTACGGCGAATGATAGCCGTACAACAGTGGTTCACCACGATGCTCCGGTACCCGCAGATATCCCTTCCGCAGCGCCACCTGTGCCTGTCGATGACGTTTCGGTCCACGCTCATGTTGACGCCGCAACGGTTGTTGAACACCACACTCAACAGGCACATCCGCTCAATAACTTGCTGGAAAGCAGCGATGATCTGTTCCTTCCGGCAGCAACTGCGCCAGCGGATAGCGCCACACATCAGCCCGATAATTCTGGTCTGGTGACCGGAAAAGGTGAGCATGCGCAAGAGCGCATAAACCTGAGTGATTTAGCTCATGAACTTGAGCATGGCACTGATATCACAAGCCTGATTAAAGGTGGTGAGCAACCGCATACCGATGCGACGGTTATCGATCCTAAAGCGCATGCGGCTCCAGTAATGGTGTCTGAGTCTGCGGGAATGGATAGTTTGCAGCATTCATCATTTGATCATTTATTGCATAAACCAGAACACCATTACTAACGCTTAACACCGGTAATGAATAAGAGCCTGCCCGCGAAAGTGAGCAGGCTCTTTTTTTGCAGCCCTCTATGTCATGTTGAAGAAAATGCCATTAAATTAGAATAAAAATCAGCAGGATAACCTGGTTTTTTCTTATGAATTTGGGGTCGCTACGAACCCCTTTAACCTTGCTAAGGAGTCAGCATGCCACTGCATTTACGCCGTTTAGCTTTAATCCCTCTGTTTGTTCTTACCGCCTGTAATAGCCACAACACCACCGTTCCCCCAACCAGCACGCTTTCTGCCGCCGGATACCACCATCAGCAACTGGTTGTTGATAACACGACGCTTGAAATCTCGCGCAGTGCGCTGGAATACAACGTACAAAAAGTACAAAAACTGCTCGGTAATAAATCCACCATGTGCGCAATTCTGAAAGGGGATGCCTACGGGCACGACCTGTCGCTGGTCACGCCGGTTATGCTGGCAAACAACGTGCAATGCATCGGCGTTGCCAGCAATGAAGAACTGAAAACCGTACACGATCTCGGTTTTAAAGGCCGTTTGATGCGCGTGAGAAATGCGACCGAAGAAGAGATGCGCCAGGCGACGGACTATGACACTGAAGAGTTAATCGGCAACCTGGATATGGCAAAACGCCTCGATGCGATTGCTCAACAACAGGGGAAAACGCTGCGTATTCATCTGGCGCTGAACTCCGGTGGCATGTCGCGTAACGGGCTGGAAGTCAGCAATCAGGAAGGGCTGAACGATGCGAAAGCCATCTCCGAACTGAGCCACTTGAAAATCGTCGGCATCATGTCGCATTACCCGGAAGAAGATGCGGCGGCGGTGCGCAAAGATCTGGCGCGCTTTAAAGTGCAGTCACAACAGGTTCTGGAGATTACTGGTCTGAAGCGAGAAGACGTGACCCTGCATGTTGCCAATAGCTTTGCGACGCTGACGGTGCCTGAATCCTGGCTCGATATGGTGCGTGTTGGCGGTGTGTTTTACGGCGATACCATTGCCAGTAACGACTACAAACGCGTGATGACATTGAAATCCTCTATTGCCTCGGTGAACCGCTACCCGAAAGGCAATACCGTCGGTTATGACCGCACTTACACGCTCAAGCGCAACTCCGTGCTGGCTAATATTCCGGTGGGTTATGCCGATGGCTATCGCCGCGTGTTCAGCAATGCGGGGCACGTATTGATTCGTGGCCAGCGTGTACCCATTCTTGGCAAAACATCGATGAATACCGTGGTAGTTGATGTGACTGATTTGAAAGGTGTTGCACCAGGGGATGAAGTTGTTCTGTTTGGTAAGCAGGGGAATGCGGAGGTAACCGCGACTGAAGTAGAAGATATCAGTGGTGCATTGTTTACCGAAATGTCGATTCTCTGGGGTGCTACGAACAAGCGCGTACTGGTTGATTGATATTCTTAGCCCAGCTTTTAGCTGGGTTTTTTCTATTAGCATCTCTTACTTTTATGGCCGTGAACTTAGAGGGTTGCAGTAAATCATTGCGTGATCTCATCAAGAGGTATCATTCAGTCGGCATTTTGCTGGATCTAATGCCATATGCTTTGGTGGTATGCTCGTCATGGTTTTTCTAAGAACTCACGTTCTCCATATCAAAGTGAATCTATGGCGACAATGAAAGAGGTTGCCCTGTTGGCCGGAGTGTCGACAGCAACTGTATCTCGGGTAATAAATCAAACTTCATATGTTGAACCTGTTACGCAGGAACGTGTGGAGAAAGCTATGCGTGAGCTGAACTATCGGCGTAATGCAGCAGCTCTGGCACTCGCAAAACGCAGTGGCAATATGCTGGGGTTGTTAACCGGCAATCTGGCCGATCCGTTTTTTGCCCGATTAGCCCGAGGTGTAGAAGAAGTTGCACGCCAGCAGGGGTTTCGTCTGATGGTCTGTAGTGGTGGTCATCAGGCTGAGTTGGAAAAATCAGGCTTAGATTTTTTGATTAACCAGGGCTGCGAAGCCATTGTCGTGCATGCGACACGCCTGCCCGACCAGGATTTAATTCGCTATAGCACCCATACCCCCGCCATGGTCCTTGTGAACCGCTACATTCCATCAATATCACCTCGCTGTGTATGGCTGGATAACCAAAGTGCAGCACGCCAGGCTACACGGCATCTATTAGAAAATGGTCATCGCTGTATTGCCTGTATCACATCAGACTTGCCCATTGATGACAGACAGCAGCGGCTGGAAGGCTACCGATTAGCGATGGCTGAATTTGGGATTACCCCGGAGAAAAGCTGGATAATTAGCGTGCCGTTTAATGAAGAAGGTGGGGAAACGGCTGCCAAAAAACTTCTCGATAGCCACATTCCTTTTACTGCGGCATTTACCTTTAACGATGTTATGGCCGCCGGTATGATGCGCGCCCTTCATCAACAAGGCGTTGCGCTACCTGAACAGTTATCGCTGGTGGGTTTTGATGATGTAGTACTCGCGCGTTATCTGTTCCCAGCCTTAACGACCATGCATTACCCGATAGAGCGCATGGCCCGGCATGCAGCTCTGCTCGCCATTGGGTTGCATCAACATGAAACGCCACCGCCGCGCTCATTGTGCTTTGCTGCTGAACTGATCGAACGAGATTCGGTGATGCGAAATAATTAATTGAAGGCATGTCGTCAACGGCGCTTTTTGTGACAAATGTCGCAACTGTACTCTTCATGTATGCGGTTACATGGCAGCATCCTTTCCATCACATTTGCATTGTTCTGTTCCCTTTACTCTGCACCCATCAAAATAAATCGGAACACAATTATGAAAGCGAATGAATCACACAACGACAAAAAAACGCTCTCTTTTGGGCTGGCTTTACTCCCCATAATCGCGATGCTGGCATTTCTCATCGTCGGATATGGTGTGATGGGATTGCGTATTGAGCCGTTGCTTTTGTGCTCTGCGGCTATTGCCGCAGGTCTGGCATATTGGCAGGGATATAACTGGGACGATGTGATGAACTCCATCGTTGCCAAACTCGCTAAAGCGATGCCGGTTATTATGATTTTGATTTGCGTCGGCGGGCTTATCGGCACCTGGATGTTTAGTGGCACCATTCCTTATATGGTGTACTGGGGATTGAAACTGATTAGCCCTCAATACATTCTTATCGCCGCATTTTTCCTGACCAGTGTAGTGTCAGTTTGTACCGGAACGTCATGGGGTTCGGCGGGCACG
Source organism: Buttiauxella sp. AC038 (assembly GCF_979253565.1). NCBI lineage: Bacteria > Pseudomonadati > Pseudomonadota > Gammaproteobacteria > Enterobacterales > Enterobacteriaceae > Buttiauxella > Buttiauxella sp. AC038. The sequence goes on from NZ_CEEDCQ010000001.1 coordinate 1,463,611, forward strand.
GTGGGCGTGGCGTTGATGGGTGTTGCTGCCGGGTTGGATGTTCCACTAGCGGCTGCAGCAGGGGCGGTGGTTTCTGGTGCCTACTTTGGCGACAAAATCTCTCCGCTGTCGGATTCAACCAACTTTGCCGCTATTGTTGCTGATACCACGTTGTTTGAGCATATCCAGCATTTGATGTACACCACCATTCCGAGCTTCATTCTGGCAGCCATTGTTTATCTGGTTGCAGGCCACAGCAGCATGATGGGCGAAGTTGCCACCCCGCAGCGGGTGACAGACATTATTAACGCGCTCGATAGTCTCTATCACTTCCATATCGTACTGATATTGCCGCCGATTATTGTGCTGTGGGGAGCCATCAGCAAAAAACCGGTCATTCCGTTGATGCTGATTGCCTGCTTGCTGGCCATTATTCTTGGCGTCTGGCTTCAGGGATTGAGTGTTAAGCAGGGGCTGGATGCATTCATGGATGGTTTTAACATCAACATGTTCCCGCAGGGTTCTGATGGGATGATTGCCGATGTGCCTCGCCTGCTTAATCGCGGCGGCCTGTTCTCCATGATGAGTACAATCTTGCTGGTGTTCTGTGCTTTCTCTTTTGCTGGCGCACTGACACTAACAGGTGCACTGACTATCATTATCAACCGTTTGCTCACCGTTATTCATAGCGTAGGTCAACTGATTGCAGCCACTATTGGCACGACTATTCTGGTTACGGCTGCTACCAGCGACGGCAAACTGGCGCTGCTGGTTCCGGCCGAGCTTTATCAGGATGCGTATCGCCGCATGGGTTTAGATACTAAAAATCTTTCCCGCACCATTGAAGATGCGGGAACTGTGATTGAGCCTCTTATTCCATGGACCGCAGCGGGCGTCTATATGGCGACAACGCTTGGCGTAAGCACTCTGGATTTCTTACCCTGGGCCGTACAGTGTTACTCCGCTATTTTCTTTGCTTTGATTTATGGTTTTACCGGGTTTGGTATCGCTAAAGCACCGATTAAGGTCACTACGCCAATGGAGAATTCAAAGCAGGAGGCTACATCATGAAAAACAATTTTGACCAGGTGATTAATCGCCATGCTACGGGTTCAGTGAAATGGGATTTCATCGATCGTTATCAGAATATGCAAACCGACAATTTACTCCCAATGTGGGTTTCTGATTATGATTTTGCCTGCCCGCCAAATGTGTTGGAGGCGCTTCATCGGCGTGTTGAACATGGTGTATTTGGCTATAGCGAGCGTGATGAAAATTACTACACGGCGCTGACTAACTGGTTTGAGCGTCGCCATCAACTCCTGATTCACCCTGAATGGGTTTGCAGTATTGAAGGGGGAGTGCCGGGTCTTTCACTGCTGGTACAAATGCTAAGCCAGGTGGGTGATAGCGTTGTAGTTCAGGGGCCGTACTACGGATCATTTGCCAAGATTATTACGCTTAACCAGCGCAACCTTGTTGAGAATCCGCTGCAAGAAGATCCCGATGTGGGATATGTGATGGATCTTGAGCAGTTAGATGAATTGTTTAGCAAATACCGCCCGCCACTGTTCATTCTGTGTAACCCGCATAACCCTACCGGGCGTTGCTGGAGCAAAGATGAGTTAACCAAACTTTTGACGCTATGTGAAAAATACGATGTGACGGTGCTTTCAGACGAAATCTGGGCTGATCTACTGCTGCCAGGATCAACGTTTACCTCTGTTTTGCACCTTGAGTCTCGCTGGCATTCAAGGGTAATTGCTGCCACATCAGCAAGTAAAACCTTTGGACTTTCATCCCTGCGGATCTCTAACTTCCTTATTCCTGATGCTGGGTTAAAGGCGCGATTTATCGAGCGTTTAAATGCGCACGGTCTGGACGTATTCAATGCGCTTTCGATGGAAGCTGCTACTGCGGCATATAATGGTTCCGAAAAGTGGCTGGACGAATTGCTTGGTTATCTCGCGGCAAATCGTGATTGGTTTGTGTCGCAGGTAGAGAACTATTTGCCGTGGTTGCGTGTTATTCCGGCACAAGGTACCTATTTGATATGGATAGATTGCCGAGCATTGGGCTTGAACGATAATGAGTTAAAGAGCGTGATGACTGAGATAGCCGGTATTGCTCCTTCTATGGGAAGTGGTTTTGGCCCAGCAGGCTCTGGCTTTATACGGCTGAATCTCGGTTGCCCGCGCAGTTATCTTGAGCAAGCCATTAAAGGGCTACAGCGTATTGGCGCGCAGTAACTTCAAACACAATAATACGCCCCTCAGCCAGCCTTGGCTGAGGGGCGTATTTCAAAGGGACTCTGGAAACTTTCCCTACCACATCAAATCATCAGGCACGACAAAGTCAGCATACGGGTCTTCTTCGTCTTGAGCTTCCTGGCTCAGCGTACTGTTTAATACGATATAGCTCGCATCACGCTGTGCAATTTTATCGGCAACACTTGCTGGGATAATCGCGTATTCACCTTCAGGATTTTTATCTGTCATCAAACGAGCAATAGCGAGACGGCCATTGGTTAATTGAGTCTGAGTAACCTTATCCACATAGATTTTTTTAATTAAATTGTTATCTGTGAAGTTATAGCCAATATCGCCTTTTGAAATAACAATTCTATTCATTTCAATAAGCTGTTTAATTTGAGCCTTATATTCTTTTGATAAAGCAGCCTGCTTTTGTTGTTCAACCAGCTCTTTATCACGCTCAATTTGCGCCTTTTTATTCTCTTCCACGGCCTCGCGCGCCTCACGAGCCTGAACTCGTGATTTTTTGGCCGTTCTCTGAACTTTGGCCATTTTTTTGCTGCTGACTAAGCCAGCTTTCAGCATCTGCTCTTGTAATGTGAGTTTTGTCATGTTCATGGTCTAAAAAAATCAAATCGTGGGCAAGATTATACCTTTCATACCAGAGGTAGTGTTGTTGTTTTTTTGCAGGCAACGCTCTATGGCTTAGCAGATTCAAAGATAAGTACAAAACCGGGATGGGTTATAGGGAGACAAGAACTGGAATTATCTCAATGGACTATGGCGTCCACCTCAGCGAACTTGGAATGACGTTTGTTCTTAGCGATAAAAAATGAGCGAGTGACATCACTTACTGCATAAGACTCCATATTCCCGATAACTCAGATCTGCAATTGATAAACATAAAATCTGAGTTTCTGGGAATGATTTCGCGAAAATGGAGATAAAACGGAGGTTTTTTTCGGTTAAGCTGTAACCATGTTTTGATATGACATCTCGGTCAGATTCATGGTCCAGGAACTCAACCTATAATGGAAAACAGTACTCCGCGACTGCCGCATGATCCCCATATGTGCCGCAGTTATGAAAAAAAGACTCGTAGCCCACTTGCACTCTATTCAGAGTATCAGCGTATGGATGTCGAGCTGCGGGCACCATTGGCAATGACCTACAGCCACTGGCATGGTCAGGTTGAAGTTAATGTGCCATTTGACGGGGATGTGGAATATCTAATTAATGATGAATTGGTGCGAGTCAAGCAAGGTTATATCACCCTGTTTTGGGCTTGTACCCCACATCAGCTTACAAATCCAGGCCATTGCAAACAAATGGCAATATTCAACTTACCAATGCATTTATTTTTATCCTGGCCGCTGGATCGCGAATTGATTAATCACGTGACTCATGGAATGGTGATTAAATCCTTATCAGCACAGCAACTCAGCATTTTTGAAGTTCAGCGTTGGCAACATGAACTGAATAGTACTAATGAGCAGGTTCGCCAGTTAGCAATCGATGAAATTGCCTTAATGCTAAAGCGCTTTAGTCTATCTGGCTGGCAGCCTGTGCTGGTTAATAAAACGTCACGCACTCAGAAAAATAGTCTTTCGCGGCACTCACAGTTTTATGTTAGCCAAATGCTTGAGTTTATTGCCACACACTGTGACAAAATTTTGACAGTTAACGCTATCGCGGAATATGTGAAACTGAACCCAAACTATGCCATGGGTATTTTCCAGAGAGTTATGCAACTGACTATGAAGCAATATATTACTGCAATGCGTATTAACCATGTAAGAGCACTACTAAGCGACACCGATAAGACTATTCTAGATATAGCTATTATTGCAGGGTTTCGTTCTAGTAGCCGTTTTTATAGTACATTTAATAAATACGTCGGTATGCCACCGCAGCAGTATCGTAAATTGAGTCAACAACGAATAAATCACCAACTCTACGTGGAGGGATAATTATTAAGAAAGCCCGTAGTAGTATTGTGTTGAAATAAATTTCATTATATTGGTATTGAAAGTATGTGATTTCCATGAAAATAATTGGGTTGGCCATTTTAATGCAAGGTTAAATATCATAGGCGTTTTTCTTATCTGTTCAAATACAAACCACTAACTATTGGATGGGATTATGCAATTGAATAGCTATACTTCAAAAAGTAGAAGGGAATTATCTTTTTTTTGGTCTGTTTTGCCTATGGTCGTAATGCTAGGCGGAATTAGTATTGGGTATTTTGTTTTTAACATCCGTGCGGAGCCCATGATTTTGATGGGCACAGCTACTGCTTCATTTATAGCTATAGCTCATGGTTTTACGTGGGATGACATTCTAAAATCCATTTGCGAAAAAATATCTGAGGCTTTACCCGTAATACTGATTGTAGCGAGTATAGGTTTCTTAATTGGAGCATGGATGGTCTCAGGTACAATACCGATGATGATTTACTATGGTTTAAAGTTAATTAATCCTCAGTATTTCTATATTTCCGCATTTCTTCTTGGAGCATTAATTTCTGTTTGTACCGGTACCTCTTGGGGCTCTATCGGTACAGTTGGTATTGCGATGATTGGTGTTGCCATTGGATTGAATGTATCACTTCCAATTGCTGCCGGGGCTATTGTTTCAGGTTGTTGGTTCGGTGATAAACTTTCTCCAGTCTCTGATTCAACAAACATGGCCGCGCTGGCTGCTGGTGTAAATCTATACTCGCATATAGGCCATCTTTTGTGGACAACTGGCCCCGGGTTTATTTTATGTAGCATTGTATATAGTTATATGGGTATGGGTATTGAGGCCTCTATTAGTACACCAGAGAATATTATAAAATTGATGGCGTCAATTGGTAGTGTTTATCATTTTAATATTTTCCTATTATTACCACCGATTATTGTATTGTATGGTTCTCTTTCAAAGAAACCGCCAATTCCTATGTTATTCCTGTCTACATTAATATCCATGATTCTCGCATTAGTTTTTCAGGGTTTCTCTGCGTCATCGGTAGGAGAATCGGTTGTGAGTGGCTTTAAGCTCTCTATGATCGAGGGTAGTAATGTATCTGCGCTTTCTTCTGATGTATCTCGCTTGCTGGAGCGGGGTGGTGCAATATCTATGTTTAGTAGCTTTGTTACTGTTTTCAGTGCATTCAGCTTTGCTGGCGCGATGAGCGCAACGGGCTCGCTGCATACGGTTATTCATGCTCTCACGAAAGGTGTCAAATCAACATTTCGTTTGGTCCTCACAACGATTATTACAACTTTTACCATCTGTGCATGTACAGCAAACGGTACTTTGCCATTATTGCTATGCGGTGATGCTTTTAAAGATGAATACAAAAGAAGAGGTCTTGCGGCAAAAAATCTCTCCAGGACAACTGAGGACGCAGGGACGGTAGTCGAACCTATTATTCCCTGGTCTGCGTCAGGTGTTTATTGCGCCACTATGCTGGGCGTATCAACACTAGACTATTTACCGTGGGCAATTTTGTGCTACAGCGGAGTTATATTTGCATTACTTTGGGCTGCAACGGGTATCGGTATCGCTAAATGTGAACCGAGTGACGCCACTGAGAATATCGTTGAGCATCAACTATAATGTTAGAGTGAATTGAGTTTCATATTTACTCGAAAAATACGAATTAATTTATCTACGTTACGCATGCTGTAGCAGAAATATTCTACGGATGAAATTTTTATGCGTGTTATTCAGTTTGTATTTTAAATCACCTTAGCTTTTCAGGTGATGATCCAGGAGTGTGTAATGTCTCTGTTTGATTGTGTAGTAGCAAGAGATGCTAGTTGTCGTAAATATGGGCAGTTACAAGAAATGTTTGGTACTGAAGATGTATTGCCTCTTTGGATTGCTGATATGGATTTCAGAACACCAGAGCCTATTATCAATACGCTACGTTCTGTCGTAACTCAACCGGTGCAAGGATATAATCTAGAACACCCACAGTGGAAGAAGTCGGTTACCGAATGGTATAAGAAACGGTATGGTTTCGATGTCCAGGAAGGTTGGTTGCATTTTGTCCCTGGTGTAATAAGAACAATAGTATTGTCTTTAATGTCCTTAACAAAACCTGGCGATAATATATTAACATGCACCCCAATATATGATCCTTATCCAAATTTTATAAAGACAAGTGGCAGGCAGTTGATACAAACAGGATTAATCGAGAAAAGTGGGTGTTATTATTTTGATTGGAGTGACTTCAAAGAAAAGCTAAAAACTTGCAAGATGTTCCTTTTTTCTTCACCTCATAATCCTGGCGGGATGGTATGGGACCGCGAAACAATTGAGAAGGTAAATAGATACTGCCATCGTGCAGGGGTCATTGTTGTATCAGATGAGGTTCATTGCGATTTAACATTGCCGGGCAAGCAACATATACCATTTTTTACGGTAAATGAGATGCTGGATAGCCAATCGATAGTGCTTACCTCTATCAGCAAGACATTTAATACCCCGGCTATACAAGGTGGGGTGGTTATTATTAAAAATAACGACTTGCGCAACAAGTTCTATGGTTTTTTGGATAACTGTTACCTGGCTGAAACAAACTCGCTACAACAGGCAGCAATTTATTCTGCATATATCAACTGTGATGAATGGCATCAAAGGTTACTGACTTATTTATCTGATAATGTAGAGTATGTAAAAAAAGAGATAGAAACAAACTGCCCGTTAATATCAGTTGTTTATGGCGGCGCATCCTATTTGCTTTTCCTTAATGCAGAAAAAATGAAACTCAGTGATGAGAATCTAAATTCATTTTTTGTACATGAAGCTAAGCTCGGTCTTTCGCCTGGTATTCAATATGGTCCTGGCGGAGAGGGACATATGAGATTAAACGTTGGATGCCCGCGCTCAGTACTCGTGGAATCAATGAGGAGATTAAAAGAGGCGTATAAGAACAGAAATAATGTCTAATGCGACAAAAAACGATTCATGTATTTAGTGTGATTACCCATGCAGCAAACTCTGCCTTACTTGATGGATACGCTGCCCGATGTGTCGGGTAGCGCCATTCTGCTTGCCCGTCGACAGCGTTTCCCCTACAGCGTAAGAATCGCAGTATCTGCAAACTCTCGGTTAGTTTTGACGCTGTAAGTGTTTTTGATAGGGTGATACGAAGATGAAACTAGGGATTTAGTCTTACATGCTGCTGATTTCATTGGGGAAATGAATAGAAATGGGTGTTAATGGTGTCCCCTGCAGGAATCGAACCTGCAACTAGCCCTTAGGAGGGGCTTGTTATATCCATTTAACTAAGAGGACTTAATGCCCTTCATACTTCAAATTGTGGGGGTGTTGGCTGCATTCACAAATTCCAGTCACTTACTCAAGTAAGCTCCTGGAGATTTGTTCTTTTGCCGCCTACCCACAATTCGAACTATTTAGGGCATTGCGCGGCACAGTATACCCGCTTTTAGGTCTGAGTTAAGGGGCACGCCTGCTGATTGCCTGAATCGTAACCAGTTTCACGTTCTTCGCATCTGCTTTTCGCCCTTGCCGGCGTCTTCGCCGTTCTCAACTTCCTGTTTGCGCTTTGCTTTAGCCTTCGCCTCTGCTTTTTTCTTGTTGCTCATATCGTTACGGATTTGTGCGTGGCTAATCAGTGCGAAGATAAATGTGCCGCCGCAGATGTTGCCTGCGAGCGTTGGCAAAGCAAACGGCCAGAAGAATTCACTCCAGTGGATGGTACCGTTAAATACCAGGTAGAGAATTTCCACGGAGCCGACCACGATATGGGTTAAATCCCCCAGCGCGACTAGCCAGGTCATGATGATGATGACAAATATTTTTGCCGAACCCGCAGAAGGGAACATCCACACCATGGTGGCGATTATCCAGCCGGAAATAATGGCGTTGGCAAACATTTCCCCCGGCGTGTTGTGCATCACGTCCATGCCTATCGAGACAAAAGCATCTCGCGTTTGTTCGTCAAATATTGGCATATATTCAAACGCGTAAGCGGCAAGTCCGGTGCCAATCATATTACCCAGCAGCACCATGCCCCATAGCCGTAGTAATAGAAGAAAATTTGAGCCGGTAGGTTTTTGCATCACCGGCAGCACGGCGGTGACGGTGTTCTCAGTAAACAACTGTTGGCGCGCCATAATGACGATGATAAAGCCGAAGGTATAGCCAAGGTTTTCCAGCAAAAAACTGCCGGGGACTCCCTCAAGATTGACGTGAAATACCCCTTTGGCCAGTAGCGATGCGCCCATTGATAAGCCCGCCGCAATCGCTGACCACAGCAATGCCATCGCGTCACGTTCCAGCTCTTTCTCCCCGTCCTGACGGATATGTTCGTGAATAGCCATTGCCCGCGACGGCAGCTGTTCTTCGTCGACTTCTATCTTTTCACCATGGTCTTTTTCGTCACTTTCGACCTCGATCTCATCGGTGGATTTGTCGATTTTGTCTTCTTTTAATTCATCCATTTTTCAGGCCACTCACGCGTTAACTGTTCTTTTAAGCGTAGCGGCTTTTGGCTTTATTCCCTGTAACAGCGGTGAATTTGACTTAATTTTGATCTTAGGTGTGATGATTACCTCTTTTGGAGTACCGCTGATGGGGCCGCCCATCTGGAGCAAAGCCTATGATGTGTTATGATTTTGTTTCCCGAGACAAGGAGTGTTCCTCAAATGCTTGATGCCATTAACCTGACCTGCGTACGTGACGACCGCGTGTTATTTAGCGAGTTGTCTTTCACCGTACAACCAGGTGAAATGGTGCAAATCGCCGGGAAAAATGGCGCAGGGAAAACGTCGCTTTTACGGATTCTGGCGGGCCTTGCACAGCCTGAGAATGGCGAAGTGAGGTGGCAAGGGGAAGGGCTGTCTCGTGCGCGCTATCAATATCATCAGGATTTGTTGTGGCTCGGGCATCAGCCGGGAATCAAAACAGTTCTTACCGCCTTTGAAAATCTCAGCTTCTACCACGCAAACAGTGTGGAAAGCCTACGTTGGCAAGCACTTACTGAGGTTGGTTTACTTGGATTTGAAGATGTTCCTGTTAATCAACTTTCTGCAGGGCAACAACGCCGGGTGGCGCTGGCCCGATTATGGCTGAGCTCGCAAAAGCTCTGGATTCTTGATGAGCCTTTTACCGCCATTGATGTTACGGGTGTGGAAAAACTTACCCGGCAGTTGAAGCTGCATACCGAACAAGGCGGCATCGTTATTCTCACCACGCATCAGCCACTGGCAGTCAGCAATGTGCGCCAGATCCATTTGCAGGAGAAAAGGGCATGATGCGCCGAATTTTTCTGCATGAGCTGCGTGTGGTGTTCCGCAAAGGTGCGGAAATAGCCAACCCGCTGTGGTTCTTTCTGATTGTTATTACCTTGTTTCCGCTTGGAATTGGCCCTGAGCCACAACTGCTGGCGCGCATTGCGCCGGGCGTGATTTGGGTTGCAGCGCTGTTGGCATCGTTGCTGGCGATGGACCGGCTGTTTCGCGATGACTTTCAGGATGGTTCGCTTGAGCAACTGATGCTGTTGCCAATCCCTTTGCCGATGGTGGTGTTAGCGAAAGTGACCGCTCACTGGGTGGTGACGGGTTTGCCCCTGCTAATTCTTTCGCCGCTCGCTGCTTTGCTGTTAGGGTTAGATTTTTACGCCTGGAAAGTCATGGCTTTGACGTTGCTGCTTGGAACTCCGACGCTGAGTTTTCTTGGTGCGCCAGGCGTGGGTTTAACTGTAGGTTTGCGACGTAGTGGCGTGTTGTTGAGTCTGCTGGTGTTACCACTGACTATCCCATTGTTAATTTTCGCCACCGCCGCAATGGACGCAGCTTCCATGCATCTTCCGGTTGACGGTTACATGGCCATCCTTGGTGCGCTTCTGGCATCAAGCGCTACGCTAAGCCCGTTTGCCACGGCAGCGGCACTGCGCATTAGCGTGCAATAACAGTTTTGTTGGATGAAATATAAAAGCAAAAGATGGTGTATCAATATTTTGTAGGGTGGATAAGCGAAGCGTCATCCACCAAAGCAACTTTTTTGTGAGCAACGATTATGTGGAAATGGTTACATCAACTCGCTAAACCCGAGCGGCTTTATCAGCTTTGCGGGCTCATGGTGCCGTGGTTTGCGCTTATCAGCACGGTGCTGTTAGTGGTCGGTTGTATCTGGGGCTTTGGTTTCGCCCCTGCGGATTATCAACAAGGCCAGAGCTATCGCATTATGTATCTTCACGTGCCTGCGGCAATTTGGTCGATGGGTATCTATGGCTCGATGGCCGTGGCTGCGTTTATCGGCCTGGTGTGGCAGATGAAAATGTCTGACCTCGCTGTGGCGGCGATGGCACCAGTGGGCGCGGTATTTACTTTTATTGCACTGGTGACCGGTTCTGCCTGGGGCAAACCGATGTGGGGCACCTGGTGGGTGTGGGATGCACGTCTGACTTCCGAACTGGTGTTGCTGTTTCTCTATATCGGCGTGATTGCGCTGTATAACGCCTTTGACGACCGGCGCCTTGCCGGGCGTGCTGCGGGTATTCTGGTGCTGGTGGGCGTGGTGAACTTACCGATTATTCACTTCTCGGTGGAGTGGTGGAACACGCTGCACCAGGGCTCGACCAATATGCAGCAAAGTATTGACCCATCAATGCGCACTCCGTTACGCCTGACTATCTTCGGTTTTCTGATGCTGTTTGCCACGCTGACATTAATGCGCCTGCGCAACCTAATTTTGCTTCAGGAACAGCGTCGCTCGTGGGTAATGGAACTGGCGAATAAAAGGAGAAGCGTATGACCAGCGCATTTTTAAACTGGACAGATTTTTTTGCCATGGGGGGCTATGCGTTTTATGTCTGGCTTGCTGTCGCGCTAACCTTCATCCCTTTGCTGGTATTGGTGGTGCATACCCGTTTGCAGCACCGCACCATTTTAAATTCAGTCACGCGCCAACAGGCACGAGAAAGACGGATCCAGGCCGCACGTCACACAGAGGGAACTGAATGAACACTCGTCGTAAAAATCGATTATATCTGGCGCTTTCTGTTCTGGTGGGGTTGGGGCTAACGATCACGCTGGTGCTGTATGCGTTGCGCAGTAATATCGACCTGTTCTATACGCCGAGCGAAATCCTGTATGGCAAAGGTGAAAGCCACCAGTTGCCAGAAGTGGGGCAGCGTTTGCGCGTTGGCGGTATGGTTCAACCTGGCAGCGTGAAGCGTGATAACCAAACGCTGAAAGTGACATTCAAACTCTACGATGCCAGCGGGGTGGTGGATGTCAGCTATGTTGGCATTTTGCCGGACCTGTTCCGCGAAGGGCAAGGCGTGGTCGCACAAGGTGTGTTTGAAGCCGGTAACAGGGTTGAAGCGAAAGAAGTGCTGGCGAAGCATGACGAAAATTACACCCCGCCGGAAGTAAAAGAAGCGATGGAAAAAAATCACCAACGCGCTCCACAGGCCTACAAGGATAACGCCTCATGATGCCAGAAATTGGCAGTTTTTTGCTTTGCCTGGCACTCGGCTGGTCATTGTTACTCAGTGTTTACCCGCTGTGGGGCGTGACGCGAAATGATTCACGGTTGATGGCTTCTGCACGCCCTTTAGCGTGGGCGCTGTTTATCACACTGTGTGCTTGCTTCCTGGTGTTGGTGAATGCGTTTGTGGTGAACGATTTTACCGTGCTGTATGTGGCGAATAACTCCAACAGCGAGCTACCGGTCTGGTATCGCGTTGCTGCCACCTGGGGCGCGCATGAAGGCTCATTGCTGCTTTGGGTATTGTTGCTAAGTGCATGGACATTTGCCGTCGCGCTGTTTAGCCGTAGCATGCCGCAAGATGCCGTTGCCCGCGTGCTGGCGGTAATGGGGATGATTAATTTCGGCTTCTTACTATTTATCATTTTCACCTCAAACCCGTTTACCCGCACGCTGCCTGACTTCCCTGTCGAAGGGCGCGACCTGAACCCGCTGTTGCAGGATATCGGGCTGATCTTCCACCCTCCGTTGTTGTACATGGGGTATGTCGGTTTCTCCGTGGCGTTTGCGTTTTCTATTGCTGCATTGATGGCCGGGAAACTCGATTCTGCCTGGGCGCGTTGGACTCGCCCATGGACGCTGGCTGCCTGGTCATTTTTAACCATCGGCATTGTTTTAGGTTCGGCCTGGGCTTACTACGAGCTGGGCTGGGGCGGCTGGTGGTTCTGGGACCCGGTAGAAAATGCTTCGTTTATGCCGTGGCTCGCAGGCACGGCATTAATCCATTCGCTTTCGGTAACCGAAAAGCGTGGCAGTTTTAAAGCCTGGACGGTGCTGCTCGCGATTACCGCATTCTCGCTGTGTTTGCTCGGCACCTTCCTGGTGCGTTCGGGCGTGCTGGTTTCGGTGCACTCATTTGCCTCTGACCCGGCGCGCGGCATGTTTATCCTCGCGTTCCTGGTGATTGTGATTGGCGGTTCGCTGCTGTTGTATGCGGTAAAAGGCAGCAAAGTCCGTTCGCGCGTCGGCAATAGTTTGTGGTCGCGGGAGTCATTTTTGCTCGGCAATAACGTGTTGCTGATTGCCGCGATGCTGGTGGTGTTGCTGGGAACGCTGTTGCCTTTAGTGCACAAGCAACTGGGGCTGGGCAGCATTTCTATTGGCGAGCCATTCTTCAACACCATGTTTACCGCGCTAATGGCGCCGTTCGCGCTGATGCTCGGGATTGGCCCACTGGTACGCTGGCGTCGTGATGAACCGCAAAAGCTGGTTAAACGCCTGGTGGTTGCCGTGGTGGTGACCGTCGTGCTGGCTTTGATTTTGCCATGGCTGATGCAAGACCGCGTTGAAGCCATGACGGTGGTTGGTTTACTGATGGCGGTGTGGGTGTTTGTGCTGGCCTTAACCGAAGTTTATGACCGTGCCACACACCGTTACGGCTTGCTGAAAGGGTTGTGGAAATTACCACGTAGCCACTGGGGCATGGTGTTCGGGCATCTGGGGCTGGCGGTCACGGTGGTCGGTATCGCCTTTAGCCAGAATTACAGTATTGAGCGTGATGTGCGCATGAAAGCAGGCGACAGCATCGACATTCACCAGTACCACTTTGTGTTCCGCGATGTGCATGAGCTCACTGGCCCGAACTATCGGGGTGGCGTGGGGATTATCGACGTGACGCTTAATGGCAAACCTGAAGCCACGCTGCATGCCGAGAAGCGTTTCTACAACAGCAACCGTGCCATGATGACCGAAGCGGCCATTGACGGTGGCGTGACGCGCGACCTGTACGCTGCTCTCGGTGAACAGTTAGACGACGGCAGTTGGGCGGTGCGCCTCTATTACAAACCTTTTGTGCGCTGGATTTGGATGGGCGGAATATTAATGACGATCGGTGGGCTGTTCTGTTTATTTGACCCGCGTTACCGCCAGCGTAAAAACATGCCGGAGGCCGCATGAATCGCAAAATATTATTTATCCCGCTCGTTTTGTTTTTGTTATTGGCGGCAATGCTACTGTGGCAGCTGGCACGCAATGCGCAGGGTGATGATCCGACGAATCTTGAATCGGCGCTGGTAGGGAAATCTGTTCCGGTATTTCGCCTGGAGTCGCTGGAAAACCCCGGCAAAACTTATGACCAGGCAGTGCTGACAGACGGCAAACCCTTGTTGCTAAATGTCTGGGCGACCTGGTGCCCAACTTGCCGTGCAGAGCATCAATATCTCAACGGCCTGAAAGCGCAGGGCGTTCGTGTGGTGGGTATGAATTATAAAGATGACCGCCGCAAAGCGATTACCTGGCTGAATGAATTAGGCAACCCGTACGCGCTAAGCCTGTTTGATGGCAACGGCATGCTGGGGTTAGATCTGGGCGTTTATGGTGCACCAGAAACGTTTTTGATCGACGGAAAAGGGATCATTCGTTATCGCCATGCGGGCGATCTTAACGATCGCGTCTGGCTGCAGGAATTAAAACCGTTGTGGGATAAATACAACAAGGAGGCAGGCGCATGAAGCGTGGATGGCTAATTATCATCGCATTCCTGTTCTCGTTTAATGTGTTTGCGGCAATAGACACTTTCCAGTTCAAAGACGAAGCGCAAGAACAGCAGTTCCGCCAGCTTACCGAGCAATTGCGTTGCCCGAAATGCCAGAACAACAGCATTGCGGATTCCAATGCCATGATTGCCTCTGACATGCGTCTGAAAGTTTATGAGTTGATGCAGCAGGGCAAAACGAAGCAGCAGATTATTGATTACATGGTTGAGCGCTACGGCAATTTCGTGACATACGAACCGCCGTTGACGCCTGCCACTATCGTCTTATGGGCGCTGCCATTGCTGTTTATTCTTGGTGGCGCGGGTGTGATTGTGATGCGCAGCCGCAAACGGCGGGTCCATTTTAGTGATGAACCTGAAAGTGCGCAGCTGCAAACCGCAGCCAGGAAAGCCCACTTCTGGTTTTTCGCACCCGGTGCTGTGGTGTTAATTGTAGTGAGTGTTGGCGTTTATCTGAAAACGTCTGACTGGAAGCAGGTGCGAGCCTGGCAGAATGTCGCAAATCAGACACCGCAATTGTTACAGCGCGCATTAGACCCAGAAGCCGAGCCGCTGAACATGACTGAAATGGCCGATCTAGGTCTTGGGTTACGCACCCGGTTGCAGCACGAACCTGACAATATTGAGGGGTGGATGATGCTGGGGCGAATTGGTATGGTTCTGAATAACGCAAGTACCGCTACACAAGCTTTTGCACATGCGTATAAACTGTCGCCCACTAACAGTAATGTAAAGCTGGGCTATGCTGAAGTATTGACCCGTAGTGGCTCGCCGCAAGATAACCAACTGGGTGGGAATCTGCTGCGAGAGCTCATTAAAACGGACCATACAAATGTTCGCGTGCTCAGCCTGCTGGCATTTAGCGCTTTCGAACAACAAAATTACCGCGAGGCAATTGGTGCATGGCAAGTCATGCTTAATGTATTACCGGCAAATGACCAGCGCCGGGCTGTGGTGCAAAGAAGCATCGAGCAGGCGCAGGTTGCACAAGCTGGTATGGACAGCACCAAACCTGAGAGCGCAGACAAATAATAACAGGGAGACACATATGAATTTCCGCCTGACCGGACTGGCGCTGGCCACGACACTTTTAGTCGGGTGCGCCAGCTCTGCCGATCAAGAGCCACAGGGGCGCTCGGACCCATTTGAAGGGTTCAACCGTTCAATGTACAACTTCAACTTTAATGTGTTGGATCCGTATGTTGTCCGCCCGGTGGCTGTGGTGTGGCGTGATTATGTGCCGCAACCCGCGCGTAATGGGATTAGCAATTTCACCAGCAACCTGGAAGAGCCCGCCGTAATGGTGAACTACTTCATTCAGGGTAATCCGTATCAGGGGATGGTGCACTTCACGCGCTTCTTCCTGAACTCATTGTTGGGTATGGGTGGTTTCATTGACGTTGCTGGCATGGCGAACCCGAAACTGCAGCGTGAAGAGCCGCACCGCTTTGGTTCTACGCTAGGTCATTATGGCGTCGGTTACGGCCCGTACGTGCAGTTGCCGTTCTATGGCAGTTTCACGCTACGTGAAGATGGCGGCGATTATGTCGATACACTCTATCCGCTGCTGTCCTGGCTGACCTGGCCGATGTCTATCGGCAAATGGACGATTGAAGGCATCGAAACACGTGCTCAATTGCTGGATTCTGACGGTTTGCTCAAGCAGTCATCCGATCCGTACATTTTGGTTCGTGAAGCTTACTTCCAGAGCCACGACTTTATTGCTAACGGTGGCAAGCTTTCACCAGCAGCAAATCCGAATGCTGCTGCGATTGAAGATGACTTGAAAGATATCGACTCGCAGTAAGCATTGAGTGGGTAATAATGACCCGTCCTAGCATAGGTTGACACTTTTATGCTTCTAAAACGCCTGATGCACTTCATCAGGCGTTTTGTATTTTAACGACAGATGCGGGCGTTGATGGTTATAGATCTTCACCGACTCATCCACCATCCTTCTCGCCTGTTCCAGATCTGCCGGCCGACTCAACAAATACTCATTTTTCAGTATCCCGTTTATCCTTTCTGCCAGCGCATTCTGGTAACAGTCGTATCCGTCCGTCATTGAGCACAGTAGTCCATGCTTTTCATGCACTGACTGATACATTCCCGAGCAGTACTGAAATCCTCGGTCTGAATGATGGATCAACGGCGTCATTGTTCGTCGTGTCTTCAACGCGTTCGTGAGCGCTTTCACGACATGCTCCGTATGCAGGCTTTCATGAACATGATGGCCCACGATCTTCCGTGAAAATGCATCCGTTACCAGACTGATATACACCGTATTCGTCTGCGTCGGGAGGTAAGTGATATCCGCGACCCATACCTGTTCAGGCTTCGATATCACGACCTTTCCAGGCCCCTCTTTCAGCAGGTTTGGATGTCTATGGAAACGGTGATGACTATTTGTTGTTTTATGGTAGGCCCTCCTGGGGCGGACCAGAAGATGAGCCAGTCTCAGGATAGTGAACAGCCTGTCTCGTCCGATATGCAGCATCGGTTCGGGGGTATTTTGCAGGATATAATGGAGTTTGCGTGTCCCCAGCCGCGGCTGCTTGAGCCTGAGTGTGGTGACCTCTCGGGTAATGCGTTGCACGCGCTCTGCTCTGCGTTTTTCACGCTCACATCCCTGATACCATGCCTGGCGGCTTATTTTCATAAATCGGCAGATTTTAACAACCGTCAGTCCGGGTGTTTGTGTTTGCGCGATAAGGCAGCTAACTGCTTTTTTGTCAGGGCGGCTCCAAATTCAGTATTCATGATTTTGACGACGGCTTCAAAAAACTGCGCTTTGCCTTCAGCTTCAGCCAGTTGCTGCTCAAGTTCTTTAATGCGTTGCTCAGGAGTGAGGGGAAGAGACGGGACCATATTATCTCCTGTCACATAGCTTCTGATGGAAGATTGCCAGTCGAGGTGACCATATTGACGTAACCATTTCAGAACGGTAGAGGCACCCTGGATACCATAGCGTCTCTGGGCCTGGCGATAGGTCATTTCACCTTTTTCGACCTGTTCAATAACTGATAATTTAAAGGATAGCGGGTAATCGCGTTGCGTGCGTTTAACGTATTGTTTCATCACATCCTCCTTAAAGCCTCTGGAAAATGTGTCAACGTTATTCAGGACGGGTCATAAATATAAAAAAGGCGAAACCTCGGTTTCGCCTTTTTTGTCACTGTTAACTATTAGAATGCGTAGTTAAAGTTCATACCGTACAGCCAGGCTTTGCCTTCAGACTGGAAGGTATATGGGCCTTCTTTGATCTCAACGTGCTGACCGTGCATGTAGGAAACGCCCAGGTCTACAGAAGCATCGTCGTTAAATGCGTAGGTAGTACCAGCACTGATCCAGAAGCGATCCTGGTCAGGAATGGAGATGGAACGGTTTTCTGCCGGAACCGGGCTGTCATCGAACGCGATACCGGTACGGAAGGTCCAGTTTTTATCCATAAAGTAGGTGGTACCTACAGCGATACGGTACGCATCTTTAAAGCTTTCGTCTTTATAGAACAGCGTCTGGCCGTTAGTTCCGGTCGCTTTCAGCTCCTGGAACTGGCTCCAACTGGTGTAAGTCAGGCTGTAGTGAATTGCCCACTGTGGATCCACTTTGTTATAGCCGGACAATTCCCACATTTCTGGCAAGTTCAGTGTCAGAGAACCAGGGACAGTTTGCCCGTTGGTGCCTGCTGGTAAGCCAAAGTTTGACAGGATTGGGTTATAAGCAGAAGGCAGGTTGCTTTTGTAGTCGCCGTCGAAGTCGATTTTAACTTCTGAACGGTAGGTGAAGCCGTAACGGTTGTTTTTATCGATTTCATAAAGAATACCGGCGTTCCAGCCGTAGCCCCACTCGTCACCTTTCAGGTGTGCGATTTGGGTGTCGCTTGGGATACGAGAAACCGGGCCTGCCAGTGAGGGAGGTAAAGCACCGGAACCAGCTACAATTTGACCCAAATCACCCGCATAGCGTTCGATTTTTGCTTTAGCGTAAACAGCATCAAAGCCAAGACCAAAACTCCAGTTGTTATTTAAACGGTATGCGCCGCTCAGGTTCAGGTTCAGGGTAGTCAGGTCGGTTTTACCGCCCATAGAGCCTGCGGTGTAATCATTGTTGAATTCTGTTGCTAAACCATAGTTTGAGGTAACAGATGCACCCCAACCAAATTGCTCGTTAATAGGAGCAACGAAGTGGAGGTTTGGAACCCAGGCGGTTGGTGCGATGTTATCAGCATCGGTGCTGCGGCCAGTTGGCGATGTACCGGAAATATTCACACCCGGATCAACAAAGACTGCACCGCCGGAGAAGGAAGGGCGGTCAAACATCATGATAGTTGCAGGGTTACGGCTTGCAGAACCCGCATTATCCGCAACTGCACCTTCCCCGGAATAAGCTCGGCCTAGGCCTGAGGAAGAGAACTCGTTTAATTGAAAGCCGGCTGAGTAGGCCTGCGATGAGACAATTGCCACTGCAACCGCTAGGGCTGACTTTGTAAACAGGTTTTTCTGGCTCATGACCAAAACCTCATAATGGATTTATTTTTATACAAACAATGTTACATACCGTAACAGGAGCGCGAATAGTAGGGTCTGTTCTGTTACATAGAAAGCAGACCAGTGGCGAGAGTATAGGTCTGACCAGATAGGATGTTGCAAGTTTGTATCTAAGAATTTTCAAATTTGATCGTCGAAACGAGATCTGCCTGGCAAAATCGGGTTCTTCGTCACTTAGCAAAATGGGTGAATCTTGTTTTAGATCATTTTTAAGTGTGATTTGGGTCACTTACGGATTTTGACAAGATTAACGACTGGAGTCGCTTCAACAGGGAGCGTAAAATAGACAAGATTCGTTGAAAACATTTTGCCTTTTAAATACAGAGGAAATCATAAAATGAGTAAGAACACTGCTGATGAAACCCCGGTTTGCTGCTGTATTGATGTCGGCTCTATCATCGACAACACCGACTGCACAGCAACATACAGCCGCGTGTTCGCGACCCGCGCTGAAGCTGACGAAACTCTGGCTGCGCTGACCGAGAAAGCACGTGCCGCAGAATCAGAACCTTGCCAGATTGTTCCGCGTTACACCGAAGAAGCTGACGGCGTTCGTCTGGATATCGATTTCACTTTCAGCTGCCAGGCTGAAACCATGATCTTCCAGCTCGGCCTGCGTTAATATTTCCTGGCGCTCTCGTCCCCGAGAGCGTCATTTTCCTCTCTTAAAGCGTGTTCCCCCTCCCAATTTTTTAGTCCCCCGGTTGGCTGATTGTAACTTTTTAGTTAAAACTGTGATCAGGTCAGACCACTATTGGTCGTTTACAATTTTATTCCCAGAAATATGCAGTTACAGCAACATCGCTGTAGATTCATAGACGCCGGGAAGAACAGGGGAGTTTTATGAGTCAGGCACTTCCGCTGGTAACCCGTCAGGGCGACCGTATTGCTATTATCAGTGGGTTACGCACCCCATTTGCCCGCCAGGCTACCGCGTTTCACGGCATACCTGCTGTCGATCTCGGCAATATGGTGGTCAGCGAACTGCTGGCACGCAGCGAAATTCCCCCGGAAATGATTGAACAGCTGGTTTTCGGCCAGGTTGTCCAGATGCCAGAAGCGCCAAACATCGCCCGCGAGATTGTCCTCGGCACCGGAATGAGTGTGCATACCGATGCCTACAGCGTTAGCCGTGCCTGTGCGACCAGCTTCCAGGCTGTGGCAAATGTCGCTGAGAGTTTAATGGCGGGCACTATTCGTGCAGGTATTGCCGGCGGTGCTGATTCTTCGTCGGTGCTGCCGATTGGCGTCAGCAAAAAGTTAGGCCGCACTTTAGTGGATGTGAACAAGGCGCGTACTTTGGGCCAGCGCCTGAAATTATTCTCTCGTTTACGCCCGCGTGATTTGTTGCCCGTGCCGCCTGCGGTTGCTGAATATTCAACGGGCTTACGCATGGGTGACACCGCCGAGCAAATGGCGAAAACTCACGGGATTACGCGTGAGCAACAAGATGCGCTGGCGCATCGCTCCCACACTAAAGCCGCTATTGCCTGGAAGGAAGGGAAACTGGCGGATGAAGTGATGACCGCCTTCATTCCGCCATATCGCCAGCCTTTCAACGAAGATAACAACGTTCGCCAAAACTCCTCAATTGCTGATTACGCGAAGCTACGTCCGGCTTTTGACCGTAAACACGGCACAGTTACCGCGGCAAACAGCACGCCATTAACCGATGGTGCGGCTGCTATTATCTTGATGACGGAATCGCGCGCCAAAGAGTTGGGCCTGAAGCCATTGGGCTATTTACGCAGCTATGCGTTCACCGCCGTGGATGTCTGGAAAGATATGCTGCTTGGGCCGGCGTGGGCCACTCCGCTGGCGCTTGAGCGCGCGGGCATCACGCTCAATGACCTGACGCTTTTCGATATGCACGAAGCCTTTGCCGCGCAAACGCTGGCAAACTTACAAATGCTCGCCAGCGAACGTTTTGCTCGCGATGTATTAGGCCGCGCTCACGCTACTGGCGAAGTCGACGACTCTAAATTTAACGTACTCGGTGGCTCGATTGCTTACGGCCATCCGTTTGCTGCAACGGGCGCGCGTATGATCACTCAAACCTTGCATGAATTGCGCCGCCGTGGTGGTGGATTTGGCCTGGTCACCGCCTGCGCGGCAGGTGGTTTGGGTGCGGCAATGGTTCTGGAGGCCGAATAATGGAACAGGTTTCTGCTTTCAACTTACATATCCGCCTCGACAATATCGCGGTGGTGACAATTGATGTGCTGGACGAAAAGATGAACACGCTAAAAGCGTCGTTCGGCCCGGAAGTGCACAACATCATCAAACAGGTTCGCGATAACACTGCATTGCAGGGGCTGATATTTATCTCTGGCAAGCCGGATAACTTTATTGCGGGTGCTGACATAAACATGATTGCAAGCTGCAAGAGTGCACAAGAAGCGCAGGCACTGGCACACCAGGGACAGCAAATCATGGCGGAAATTGCCGCGTTGCCGATCCCAGTCGTCGCTGCGATTCACGGTGCGTGTCTCGGCGGTGGGCTGGAGCTGGCGCTGGCATGTCATTCGCGAATTTGTACCGATGATGAGAAAACAAAACTGGGGCTTCCGGAAGTGCAGCTCGGTCTACTGCCGGGCTCTGGCGGTACGCAGCGCCTGCCGCGTTTGATTGGCGTCAGTCACGCCCTCGATATGATTCTGACCGGCAAACAATTACGCCCGCGCCAGGCACTGAAACTGGGGCTGGTGGATGAAGTTGTGCCGCAGTCAATTCTGCTCACGGCAGCAGTTGAGCTGGTGGGCAAAGGCCGTCAGGCATCGCGCACATTGCCGGTTCGTGAACGAATTTTAGCCGGTCCGCTTGGGCGTTCTTTATTGTTCAGCATGGTGAGTAAGAAAACTGAGCAAAAAACTCGCGGTAATTACCCTGCTACTCAGCGCATTATTGATGTCATTAAAATCGGTCTGGGGCAGGGGAGTTTCAGCGGTTACGAATCAGAGGCGAAAGCGTTTGGCGAGCTGGCGATGAGTCCGCAATCTGCGGCATTACGCGGGTTATTTTTTGCTAGCACGGAGCTTAAAAAAGAGCACGGCGCTGATGCACCACCGCGTCCGATTAAAGCCGTGGGTGTGCTCGGTGGTGGTTTGATGGGCGGTGGGATTGCTTTTGTCACCGCGACTAAAGGCAAATTGCCCGTACGTATCAAAGACATTAATAACGATGGTATTAACCATGCGTTGAAATATAGCTGGGACTTGCTGGATAAAAAGGTACGCCGCCGACATATGAAAGCGGCTGAGCGCCAGCGTGAAATGGCGCGTATTTCCGGTGGCACCGATTATCACGGTTTCCACAATCGAGACATCGTTGTGGAAGCGGTTTTTGAAGATCTCGCTCTCAAGCAAAAGATGGTCGCGGAAATTGAACAGAACGCTGCGCCACATACCATTTTCGCGTCCAACACTTCTTCGCTACTGATTGCTGATATTGCGGCCAATGCCGCACGTCCGGAGCAAGTGATTGGTCTGCACTATTTCAGCCCGGTCGATAAAATGCCGCTGGTCGAAGTGATCCCGCATGCTCGAACCAGTGCGGAAACCATTTCCACAACTGTTCAGCTTGCCAAAAAACAGGGCAAAACACCGATTGTCGTTGGCGACAGCGCCGGTTTTTACGTCAACCGTATTCTGGCACCGTATGTTAACGAAGCGATGCGTTGCCTCGTGGAAGGGGAGCCTGTCGATAAGATTGATAATGCGCTGGTGGCGTTTGGTTTTCCTGTTGGCCCAATCCAACTTTTGGATGAGGTGGGAATTGATGTGGGGACTAAAATTAGTCCTATACTTCAGCAAGCTTACGGAGATCGTTTTGCCGCACCGGCAGAAATTGCAGCAATATTGAATGACGATCGCAAAGGTAGAAAAAACGGGCGTGGTTTCTATCTTTATTCAGGGAAAGGGAGTAGAAGCAAAAAGCAGGTTGACCCTACAATCTATACCCTGCTTGGTATTTCACCTAAAGGGCAACTGGCAGAAAAAGAAATCGCACAACGCTGCGTGATGATGATGCTTAATGAGGCGGCTCGTTGCGTAGATGAAGGTGTTGTTCGCAGTGCCCGCGATGGTGACATCGGTGGCGTGTTTGGTATTGGTTTTCCACCGTTCCTCGGTGGCCCGTTCCGCTATATGGATACCCTGGGAGCGGGTGAGGTCGTCGCACAACTGCAACGCCTGGCCAGTCAGTACGGGGAGCGTTTTACTCCCTGTGAAAGACTTTTACAAATGGTGGAAGAGCAACGAAATTTCTGGGGAAAAGTGAACCCTGGTGAAGGAAATGTAGTCAAAGAATCATGATTATATGGTTCGGTGAATGGATGCTGGTCGCTCACTTAACGAACAGTGATTGACTATACTTGCACCATTGAGGTAAAAAACAGCGTTTCATTCGATGTACGGATAAGGCACAATGCCCGGCTGCTGAATTTCACCTTCGAAGTTTTAGGGGAATTCAAGCATTCCTGGTTAACAAAAGCGGTGCAATATGCAAGTTTTTATCATGCGTCACGGCGACGCAGCTCTCGATGCCGCCAGTGACTCGGTACGTCCACTCACCCAGTGTGGTTGTGATGAATCCCGAGTAATGGCGACCTGGTTGAAAGGTCAGGTTGTGGATATCGAACGTGTTCTGGTGAGCCCTTATCTGCGAGCCGAACAAACCCTGGATGTTGTGCGGGAAGCACTGACTCTTCCAGGTAAAGAAGACATTCTGCCGGAATTGACGCCGTGCGGCGATGTAGGTCTGGTGAGCTGCTATTTGCAAGCCCTGGCCAATGAAGGGGTTGAGTCGGCGCTGGTGATTTCTCACCTACCGCTAGTCGGTTATTTGGTGTCTGAGCTGTGCCCAGAGGAAACACCACCGATGTTCAGTACTTCGGCTATTGCCAATGTCACACTTGATCCTGAAACCGGGAAAGGCGTGTTCAACTGGCAGATGAGTCCGTGTAATTTGAAGGTAGCTAAAGCTATCTGATTGCCGTAAGCATGAAAAAAGAGCCGCTATATATAGCGGCTCTTTGTATTTCTGAGGCCCGGGATGCGGACTCAGGATTATGGCAACTCCGGCGGCAGCCACTCTTCGATTTCAATCAACACCAACAACGCTGCGTCACCACCGTACTCTTTCGGTGCCTGGTGGAATGCCATAATGTGCGGGTGCTGTGCCAGCCACAGCGGCGTTTGCTGCTTCAACACGTGCTTACCATGCCCGTGCATCACGCAGGCGCAAAATACGTGCTCACGCCGACATGCCGCAATCAACGCGCCTAATTCCTGTTTTGCCTGCATCTGTGTCAGGCCATGCAAATCGAGGAATAATTCTGGCGAATAATCACCCCGGCGAATTTTTTCAGTTCGAAATGACTGACATCTTCGCGCACGTAACGCGTGGGGCCTTCTGTTGCCAGGCGCGGCTGGAATTCATCAGAAAAATAATGGCTGGCATCAGCCTGTTCCTGCAATAGCCGTTTCACCGGCACTTCCTGCACTTTCTTACGCATCGGACGGTGAACAATCGTGTCCTGAGCCAATTTTTTTGTGCCGCTCATCAAATCACGGAAAAGGTTCTGATCATCAACGCTGAGCGGAGTTTTCTTTTTCATCTATTTCTCGTCTCGACTTTATCGTCTCGCACCTGTTTTGCGGTCAGTTTACCTGGTTTGCCGTCCATCACTAAATAAAACGCAATTTTAGCCGCTGTGACAGCTATTGAAATGCTGATTTGTCGTGGTCTTCATGGCAAACTAGCCGATTATTGAACTAGCGCGAACGGCCTGCGGAGGGCAACGTGGATAAAATTTTCGTCGATGAGGCAGTTAATGAGCTGCACACCATTCAGGATATGCTGCGCTGGGCAGTCAGTCGTTTTAGCGCCGCCAACGTCTGGTATGGCCACGGCACGGATAACCCGTGGGACGAAGCCGTTCAGTTAGTGCTGCCAAGTCTCTATCTGCCGCTGGATATTCCTGAAGATATGCGTACTGCACGCCTGACACCAAGCGAGCGTCATCGCATCGTTGAGCGTGTGATTCGCCGCGTTAACGAGCGTATCCCGGTGGCTTACCTGACCAATAAAGCCTGGTTCTGTGGCCATGAGTTTTATGTTGATGAGCGTGTGCTGGTGCCGCGTTCCCCAATTGGTGAACTGATTACCAACCGTTTCGCGGGTCTTTTCAACGACGAACCTCTTCACATTCTGGATATGTGTACTGGCAGCGGCTGTATCGCTATCGCCTGTGCTTATGAATTCCACAATGCGGAAGTGGATGCGGTCGATATTTCTCTTGATGCGCTGGCAGTGGCTGAGCAAAACATCGCTGAGCACGGTCTGGAAAATCAGGTTACGCCAATTCGCTCCGACCTGTTCCGTGACCTGCCAAAAGTGCAGTACGACATTATCGTGACTAATCCACCGTATGTGGATGCAGAAGATATGTCTGACCTGCCGGGTGAGTTCCACTTCGAGCCTGAATTAGGTTTAGCTGCCGGTACAGATGGCCTGAAACTGGCACGTCGTATTCTGGCTTGTGCGCCTGACTACCTCGCCGATGGCGGTATCCTGATTTGTGAAGTCGGGAACAGCATGGTACATCTGATGGACCAGTACCCTGATGTGCCGTTCACCTGGCTTGAGTTCGATAACGGCGGTGACGGTGTGTTTATGCTGACTAAATCGCAGCTTATTGATGCGCGTGAACACTTCAGCATTTACAAAGATTAATCTGCGCAGACGGGCCTTATGGCCCGTCTTCTTTTGCTGACAACACAACGAAAATGACAACGGTAAGGAGCCGTGAAAAATGGCAGGAAATTCTATCGGACAAGTATTTCGCGTAACGACATTTGGTGAATCCCACGGTGTCGCACTGGGTTGTATCGTTGATGGTGTGCCGCCAGGCATCCCGCTGACCGAAGCCGATTTACAACACGATCTCGACCGCCGCCGCCCGGGGACTTCACGCTACACCACGCAACGCCGCGAACCCGATCAGGTGAAGATCCTTTCCGGTGTATTTGAAGGTGTCACTACCGGCACCAGCATCGGTCTGTTGATTGAAAATACCGATCAGCGCTCGCAAGATTACAGCGCTATCAAAGACGTGTTCCGTCCGGGGCATGCAGATTACACCTACGAACAAAAATATGGCCTGCGCGATTATCGTGGCGGTGGCCGTTCTTCAGCACGTGAAACCGCGATGCGTGTTGCGGCTGGGGCGATTGCTAAAAAATATCTGGCGCATAAATACGGCATTATTATTCGTGGTTGCCTGACGCAAATGGGCGACGTGCCGTTAGAAATCAAAGACTGGGATCAAGTCGAGCAGAACCCGTTCTTCTGCCCTGATCCAGACAAGATTGAAACGCTTGATGAGCTGATGCGTGCGCTGAAAAAAGAAGGCGACTCCATTGGTGCGAAAGTTACCGTGGTCGCGGATAAAGTGCCGCCAGGCCTTGGCGAACCTGTATTTGACCGCTTAGATGCTGATATCGCCCATGCGCTGATGAGCATTAACGCCGTGAAAGGCGTGGAAATTGGCGAAGGCTTTGGCGTGGTAAATCTGCGTGGTAGCCAGAACCGCGACGAAATCACCAAAGAAGGTTTCCAGAGCAACCATGCTGGCGGCATTCTGGGTGGCATCAGCAGCGGCCAGCAGATAGTGGCTAACATGGCGCTGAAACCGACTTCCAGCATTATGGTCCCAGGCCGCACCATCAACCGCGAAGGCGAAGAAGTTGAGATGGTCACGCGTGGTCGCCATGATCCTTGCGTGGGTATTCGTGCGGTTCCGATTGCCGAAGCCATGGTAGCGATTGTATTGATGGATCATATGCTGCGTCAGCGTGCTCAAAACGGTGACGTGACTTTCCCTTTGCCGCGCTGGTAATGCGATGAAAAAAACACTCGTGGGGCTGCTGGCATTACTTGCCAGTACCGCTACTTTCGCCGCGACGCCGTGGCAGAAAATTAGTCATCCGATTGCGGGAAGCCCGCAATCTATTGGTGCATTCTCTAACGGCTGCATTGTGGGTGCCCACGAGTTGCCGCTCAACGATCCTCGCTATCAGGTGATGAGACAGGACCAACGTCGCTATTTCGGCCATCCTGATTTAGTGATGTTTATTCAGCGCCTCAGCAACCAGTCAACACAACTGGGCCTTGGCACGTTGCTGATTGGCGATATGGGAATGGCAGCGGGTGGGCGTTTTATCTCGGGCCATGCCAGCCACCAAAGCGGCCTGGATGTTGATATTTTTTTGCAACTCCCTAAAGCTCGCTGGACCTCGGCTCAGCTTCTTAAACCGCAAGCGCTGGATTTAGTCGCCAGTGATAATCAGCATGTGGTGCCGCGTTTGTGGCAGCCAGAAATCAGCAGCCTGATTAAACTTGCAGCCAAAGATAACGACGTGACGCGGATCTTTGTCAATCCGGCTATCAAGCAACAATTGTGTCTGGATGCGGGTGCCGATCGCGACTGGCTGCGTAAAGTGCGCCCGTGGTTTGCGCATCGTGCGCATATGCATGTTCGCTTGCGTTGCCCGGCAGATAGCCTCGAGTGTGAAGATCAGCCATTACCGCCGCCAGGCGACGGCTGTGGTGCTGAACTGCAAAGCTGGTTTGCGCCACCACCTCCAGGCAGCAGTGCGCCGAAAAAGAAAACTCCGCCCCCTTTACCGGCCTCTTGTCAGGCTTTGCTGGATGAGCACGTTCTCTAACGGATAAGTTCATGGAATGGTTTATGGTTTCCCCCCTGACGCTGGTGGTGCTGTTTTTTGTCGCCATGCTTGCAGGGTTTATTGATTCACTGGCGGGCGGCGGCGGTTTGATTACTGTCCCTGCATTATTGGCGACGGGAATGTCACCCGCACATGTACTGGCAACGAATAAGCTTCAGGCGTGTGGTGGTTCAGTTTCATCCTCAATTTATTTTATTCGCCGCAAAGTGGTGAGCCTGAAAGATCAGAAACTTAATATTCTGATGACCTTTATCGGCTCAACAACCGGGGCATTGCTGGTTCAATACGTCAAATCAGACGTGCTGCGCCAAATCTTGCCGCTGCTGGTGATCTGCATTGGTCTGTACTTTTTACTGATGCCAAAACTCGGTGAAGAAGACAGGCAGCGCCGTTTATACGGCCTGCCATTTGCGCTGGTTGCAGGTGGTTGCGTCGGTTTCTACGATGGTTTCTTTGGCCCTGGTGCGGGCTCTTTTTATGCATTGGCGTTCGTCACGCTGTGCGGCTTTAACCTCGCAAAATCTACGGCTCACGCCAAAGTATTAAACGCTACATCAAACCTCGGCGGCCTGCTTTTGTTTATCATTGGCGGGAAAGTGATTTGGGGAACCGGTTTTGTAATGATGGCCGGGCAGTTCTTAGGGGCGCGAATGGGATCACGCCTCGTGTTGAGTAAAGGGCAAAAACTGATCCGTCCGATGATAGTTATCGTGTCGGCGGTGATGAGCGCCAAACTCTTATTTGATAGCCACGGACCGGAGATCCTCCATTGGTTGGGGGTAGCTTAAGATGACGACAGCAAATATGACAATAACGACAGAACACCATTATCAGGAACTTATCGATATTTTCGATAACTGCTTTAAAGACGAATTTAATACACGTCTGATTAAAGGCGACGACGAACCGATCTATCTTCCAGCAGATGAAGAAATTCCTTATCACCGCGTGGTGTTTGCTCACGGCTATTACGCCAGCGGAATGCATGAGATTTCTCACTGGCTTATTGCGGGCAAAGCGCGCCGTGAACTGGTGGATTTCGGTTATTGGTATTGCCCGGATGGGCGTGATGCCGAAACACAAAGCAAATTTGAGGATGTGGAAGTGAAGCCCCAGGCGCAGGAATGGTTACTGTGCGTGGCAGCAAATTTCCCGTTCAATGTGAGCTGCGATAACCTGAGCGGCGATGTTGACCCGGACAGAATCGCGTTCCAGCGCCGTGTGCATGCGCAGGTGATGATTTACCTGCAAGAAGGTATCCCGGCTCGTACGGCAAAACTGATTGAAGCGCTGCGGGAATATTACAAAACTCCAGCGCTGGCTGCAGAGCATTTTCCGTGGCCGGAAGACCTTTAGACATCCCCTAAATAATTCTAGTTGCAGGAAGGCGACAAATCCATTCTTCACAGGAGCATAGCTAACTATGTGACTGGGGAGAATGGATGCAGTCAACGCGTCTGCGGCTTGAAGTATGACGGGGATAAAAACCTGCAAAATGATGAGGAAGTACGATGATCGCTGAATTTGAGACACGCATTCTGGCGCTAATTGATGAAATGGTTGAGACGGCCAGTGATGACGAGCTGTTTGCCAGCGGTTATCTGCGTGGCCATCTGACTCTGGCGGTAGCTGATCTGGAGCATGGTGAAGACCATAGCCCTGAAGCACTTAATACTGCGGTATCAGGTAGTCTGGAAAAAGCGATTCAGGCAGGTGAGCTTTCACCGCGTGATCAGTCTTTAGTATTGAGCATGTGGGACAATTTGTATCAGAAGGCTAAGTTCTAAGTCTTTTGCCCTCTCCTTTATTGGGAGAGGGCAAAATCTCAAATCTATTTAACTTCTCTTCCTTTCAGTAACCTGCGCACCCAGAATCGATTTGGATTGAGCGCAGCAAGCGTTTCAGCATCCATCGGAACCGGTTCATCGCTCATTTGAGCTGCCAGAATTTCTGCCGCCAATGGCGCGCTGCATAATCCCCTTGAACCCAGAGCCGCCAACATAAAAAGATTGTCATAAACCGGAGCGGTTTCGGCGTTGTCATGGTTTTCAACAAGTGTTGCGTAGGTTTCGAGCGTGTCATCGTAGCGAGGGACACTTCCTACAAGCGGCATATGGTCGCGCGTGGCACAACGCACGCCACAGCGTGCTTCAGTGGCGCTAACATCCACTTCCTGTGGCCACTCCATATCCGGCAGGCAGTTAAGCAAACGCTGACGGTTATGCAGCTGATCTTCCTCGTTATAATGCATCTCTTCCACACCACGATGGTAACTTGCGCCGATGCAATGCTGCTGATTATTCGGGTTTTGTGGCGTCAGATAGCCGTCGTAGCACAACACCTGGCGTAATTTTGAAAGTGACGGGCTGGTGGGAATATGGCTGACCTGACCACCCACGGCCGAGAATGGCAATTTTTCGGTTTGTGAGAATTTGCTCACTTTAAAACCGTTGGCTAATACCACTGCCGCATGCCGTTTTGTTTCCTGCTCGGCAATTGATAAATTCCATCCGTCAGGCGTTTGGGTGAGTCCTTCAACGCGATGCTGGTAATGCGTTTTTAGACCCAAATTTTCGGCCATCGCCAGTGCACCGGATGTAAGTTGTGCCGGGCACAGCCAACCACCAAGAGGGTAGGTTGCTCCACCATGGCCGGTTTCTAAACCGCAAAGTTTTGTCGCCGTTTCTGCGTCGACGGCATGAACGAGAGCAGCGGGAAATTCCAGGCTCAGCATCTGGTCGATTTTATGCTGACTCTTTTCGTCCCAGCCAAGTTGCGTAACGCCACACCAGTCATGATCAAAATCGACGGGCAATGAGTCATACATGCGGCGGGCAAAGGTAAATGCGGCACTGAAAAAGTTTGTCAGAGTTGCGCTGTGTGTATTGAGCAATGGGTAAAGCGCACCCTGGCGGTTGCCGGAGGCACCGAGCGCCGGAGCAGCATCTTCGCAGTAGAGCGTGACCTGCCAGCCGCGACGCAGCAAAGCGAGTGACAGCAGAGCGCTGGCAACGCCACCGCCAATAATGGCAACCTCTTGTGCTTGTGACGAAGGGCGCGCGTACCAGGGCGTGCGTGCTGGCGTTTCGATCGCACCTTCCATTACCCCAACCAGCATTTCGCGTTTGCGGCCAAAACCCTTGGTTTTGGTCATCGCGAAACCGGCATCAATTAAGCCACGGCGTACAAACCCGGCGCAGGTAAATGTCGCCAGCGTGCTGCCCGTGCGCGCCAATTTCGCCATCGCGTTGAACAACTGTGGCGTCCACATATCCGGATTTTTTGACGGAGCGAAACCATCAAGGAACCAGGCGTCTACCTGATTATTTAAAGTGTCATCTAATTGCGGTATCAGTTCATTGATATCACCGAACCAAAGGTCGAGAGTAACGCGGCCTTCCGCCAGCAAAATGCGGTGGCAGCCTGCGATTGGCAGTGGCCACTGTTGCTGTAATTGCTGCGCAAAATCGGCAAGTTCAGGCCAATGGGCATGAGCTGCACGTAAATCTTTTACGGTCAGAGGGAATTTTTCAAAGCTAATAAAGTGCAGGCGTTTGAGGGTGGCTTGAGGCTGATTTTTGCAAAAATCTTCAAAAGCTTGCCATAAAGTCAAAAAGTTAAGACCGGTGCCGAAACCACTTTCACCGACTACAAACAGCGAACGCTCATGGGTAGCAAAACGCTCATTTAGACGGTTTCCTCCCAGAAATACATAACGAGTTTCCTCCAGTCCATTATCATTAGAGAAGTACACGTCGTCGAACTCTCGGGATACAGGTGTACCCTCTTCATTAAAGTCCAGGTTTGCAGATTGTATTGGGGAGTGTTTCACGTAAGTTACTCGTCTGGCAGGCAGTGTAACGATCATAACGATGTGTGCGAAGCGGTGCAAATTTCAGACTGATTTGGCTGATCGGACTTGTTCGGCGTACAAGTGTACGCTATTGTGCCTGTCGAAATCCTAATAGTGCAGTAGAAGAGGTATTGAATGAAACGTGCAGTGATTACTGGTCTGGGCATTGTTTCCAGCATCGGTAACAACCAGCAGGAAGTCCTGGCATCTCTGCGTGAAGGTCGCCCGGGGATCACTTTCTCTCAAGAATTCAAAGATTCTGGAATGCGCAGCCACGTGTGGGGTAACGTTAAACTGGACACCACCGGCCTGATTGACCGTAAAGTCGTCCGTTTCATGAACGATGCCTCTGTCTATGCTTACCTTTCAATGCAGCAAGCTATTGAAGATGCTGGTTTGAAAGAAGAAGTTTATCAAAGCAATCCTCGTGTGGGCCTGATTGCAGGTTCCGGTGGTTCTTCTAAATCTCAGGTGTTCGGTGCAGACGCAATGCGTAGCCCGCGCGGCCTGAAAGCGGTTGGTCCTTATGTTGTGACCAAAGCGATGGGTTCTGCGGTTTCCGCATGTCTCGCTACTCCGTTCAAAATTCACGGTGTGAACTACTCAATCAGCTCCGCATGTGCGACTTCTGCGCACTGTATCGGTAATGCTGTTGAGCAAATTCAGCTGGGCAAACAGGACATCGTATTTGCTGGCGGCGGCGAAGAGCTGTGCTGGGAAATGGCCTGTGAGTTCGATGCAATGGGCGCACTGTCTACCAAATATAACGAAACGCCGGACAAAGCGTCCCGTACCTATGATGCGAGCCGTGACGGTTTCGTTATCGCAGGCGGCGGCGGTATGGTTGTGGTTGAAGAACTGGAGCACGCTCTGGCTCGTGGCGCACACATCTACGCTGAAATCGTTGGCTACGGCGCAACGTCTGATGGCGCAGATATGGTTGCTCCATCTGGTGAAGGTGCTGTGCGTTGCATGAAGATGGCAATGCACGGTGTTGATACCCCGATTGACTACCTGAACACCCACGGGACTTCTACGCCGGTTGGCGATGTGAAAGAACTGGGCGCAATCAAAGAAGTCTTCGGTAACAACTCACCAGCAATGTCTGCGACCAAAGCGATGACCGGTCACTCTCTGGGTGCCGCAGGCGTTCAGGAAGCTATCTACTCTCTGCTGATGCTGGAGCACGGTTTCATCGCGCCAAGCATTAACATTGAACAGCTGGATGAGCAGGCTGCTGGCCTGAACATCGTGACTGAAACTACCGAGCGTCAACTGAATACTGTTATGTCTAACAGCTTCGGTTTCGGTGGGACTAACGCAACACTTGTGATGCGTAAAGTTAAAGCTTAATTCATCACTAACAGTGAGAATGACGAACGGGGTGCCTATGGCGCCCCGTTTTTTTTGCTGTTCACAATTATTGACAGCATCAATGGCTGAAGGCACTATTCGCGCAATAACATTATCGTTCTGATAATGCGTAAGCGTTCAACGTCAACCAACGCACCCTTAATCTGAACGTTCAGAGGGAAAGGGCGTGGGTGGTTACCTCGCCTTACTCTGCGATAAATGGAGTAAGCAGCATGTCTGCATTGATTGATTCTCAGCTTAAAAATAGCAAATCCGAAAATAAGTCCTTATTCAGCATTACCTTCGCGGTGTTTCTCACCTATATGACGGTTGGCTTGCCGTTGCCTGTTATTCCGCTTTTTGTTCACCATGAGCTTGGGTTTGGTAACACCATGGTAGGGATTGCCGTAGGCATTCAGTTCCTGGCAACAGTGTTAACCCGCGGTTATGCCGGGCGTCTGGCCGACCAGCAAGGAGCTAAGCGTTCGACGTTACAGGGGATGTGCGCATGCGCATTTGCTGGCGTCGCTTATCTGCTGGCGGCGCTATTGCCCGTTGAGCCGATGGCGAAATTCGGCCTGTTGATTGTTGGCCGTTTGATTCTCGGTTTCGGTGAAAGCCAGTTGCTTACCGGCAACCTTACCTGGGGACTAGGCCTGGTTGGCCCGGCACGTTCCGGCAAAGTAATGTCCTGGAACGGGATGGCGATTTATGGCGCACTGGCAGCGGGTGCACCGCTTGGGTTGCTGCTCAATAGCCACTGGGGGTTTGTCGCGTTGGGTGTATCGACGATAGCACTGCCGCTGGTTGCCTGGGCGTTTAATGGCCGCGTTCGTGCGGTGCCTGCGCATAAAGGCGAGCGCCCATCGCTGTTTACTGTGATTGGCCTTATCTGGAAACCGGGGATGGGTCTTGCACTACAAGGCGTGGGTTTTGCCGTGATCGGCACTTTTGTCTCACTTTACTTTGCATCGAACGGCTGGGCTTGGGCAGGCTTTACGCTGACCGCTTTTGGTGGCGCTTTTGTGCTGATGCGTGTGCTGTTTGGTTGGATGCCCGACAGATTTGGTGGTGTAAGAGTGGCACTGGTCTCGTTGGCGATTGAAACTGCCGGTTTGGTTTTACTCTGGCAGGCACCGGGAGCAGGCGTTGCGCTAATCGGTGCTGCGTTGACGGGTTGTGGCTGCTCGTTAATCTTCCCTGCACTGGGTGTTGAAGTAGTGAAACGTGTACCAGCTCAGGTACGCGGTACGGCGCTTGGTGGCTATGCGGCGTTTCAGGATATCTCGTACGGTGTCGCAGGGCCGTTGACCGGATTGTTGGCAACCTCGATGGGTTATCCGTCAGTGTTTTTAGCTGGAGCAATTTCTGCGGTAGTCGGGATTGTGGTTACACTCATCGCCTTTCGCAAGTAACCATAGCCACCCGAGGCTGGGTGGCTAATGTTTAAATCACTATCCAGAACAAAACCATCACCACAATCAGTGCGATAAGTGCCAGGCCTGGGCGGGCACTTATTGCCTTCATCGGTTCAATAAATGGCGCCCAAATTGGG
The DNA here is from genome assembly GCF_979253565.1 of Buttiauxella sp. AC038. Lineage (NCBI taxonomy): Bacteria > Pseudomonadati > Pseudomonadota > Gammaproteobacteria > Enterobacterales > Enterobacteriaceae > Buttiauxella > Buttiauxella sp. AC038. The sequence continues at coordinate 1,497,904 of NZ_CEEDCQ010000001.1, forward strand.
CTGGCGATGGGCTGAATATTTTGCACTTCAGGCGAGGCCGGTTGCCGTTCTGCTCGCTTCAAAAAGATCTGGTTCAAAATATCTTGCACTTGCGCAGTAGTCAGTAACGACTGCGGCGAGGCCTGAAAACGTTGCTGAGAATAATCGGTAATCTCTTTCCATTCTGCTGGTTCCAGAGGCTGCTTTAGCGCGGCCTGGATGGTATGCAGCGTAGGAGTTTGCTGTTGGCTCAGGGTTTGCCTTGCCTGTAACCAGGTGCTCAGCAGCGTGAAATGTTTTGCAGGAATCAACTCACCTGTTTTCACCCCCGAAAGCTCAAGCATTGATTGCCAGATAAGTTTTCCTGACTCACCCGTTGCAGCTGTGAGTTTGGCGACTTGTTTATTTAAAGTGTTATGTTCTGCAGGCAACAACGGTCGATCTGTCGCCTGGCGCTGCTGTGGCTGCGGGATAGCCAACTGGTTATTTTGCAATAACGTCAGTACGCTTTTTAATTGTTCTGGCGTGAGCTGGCTAAGGGCCGTTTGCCCAAACTGTTGGCGAATGTAATCACTCACAGCCTGGCGATTATTGCCCTGTGATAGCAACTCGCTGAGCTGTTGCACAACCTGACGCGTGGCATGGGTTGTTTGAGCATTATTGAGACGCTGATTCAGGTTTTGTTCAGCCGCGGGGAAGTGACGCGATAACAATGGCGTTTCACCTTTTAGCCCGAGGTCATGTTTTAATCCCGCCCACACTTCGGCACTTTGTTGCTGGTTAAGCGCAACAAGACGTGTAATCAAACGTTCCAGAACGGTACGTTGCTGTGTAGAAAGCGGAAACTCACCTGCCGCTGAAGTTGGGGAGGGTGGTTCCCCCGGAGGACGTGCTGTCGCCCCCTGAATGGGTTGCATAGGCTTAAATCCTTTGTCGATCCCTGGCTCAAGTATGCCAGGACGCCAGATTATGGCACACTATCGGGCTTATTCTCGACGATTAACCGAACAGGTAGCTAACGTGAAAATCCTCGTTGACGAAAACATGCCCTATGCACGTGAATTGTTCAGTCGCCTTGGCGACGTAACCGCTGTTCCTGGCCGCCCAATTCCCGTATCCGAACTGGCTGATGCCGATGCGTTAATGGTGCGTTCAGTCACCAAAGTGAATGCTGATTTACTCGATGACAAAGGGATAAAGTTTGTCGGTACGGCAACGGCTGGCACTGACCACGTTGACGAAAACTACCTTGAGCGCGCGGGTATCGCATTTTCGGCAGCCCCTGGTTGTAACGCCATTGCGGTAGTTGAGTATGTCTTCTCCTCACTGTTAATGCTTGCTGAACGCGACGGTTTCAAGCTTACCGACCGCACCGTAGGTATTGTTGGTGTCGGTAATGTAGGCTCGCGTTTGCAGGCGCGTCTCGAAGCTTTTGGCGTTCGTACGCTGCTTTGTGACCCACCTCGTGCCGACCGCGGTGATAAAGGTGATTTTGTTTCATTGGAACAATTGGTGCGCGAAGCGGACGTTCTGACGTTCCATACGCCATTGTTTAAAGACGGTGCGTACAAATCGCTGCATCTTGCTGACGAGAAACTGATTTCAAGCCTCAAACCTGGCTCCATTTTGATCAACGCCTGCCGTGGCCCAGTTGTGGATAACGTGGCGTTGCTTAAATGTCTGGAGAATGGTCAGCATCTGAGTGTGGTACTTGATGTCTGGGAGCCGGAGCCTGCACTAAATGTAGCTCTGCTCGAGAAAGTTGATATCGGTACCGCTCATATCGCGGGCTATACGCTGGAAGGTAAAGCGCGTGGCACCACGCAAGTGTTTGAAGCATTTAGCGAGTTTATTGGTCAGAAACAACAGGTGGCTTTAGACACTCTGCTTCCTGCCCCAGAATTTGGCCGTATTACCCTTCATGGCCCGCTTGATCAGGCAACACTCAAAAGACTGGTTCATCTGGTGTATGATGTGCGCCGCGATGATGCCCCGCTGCGTAAAGTGGCAGGAATTCCTGGTGAGTTTGACAAGTTGCGCAAAAATTATCAGGAACGCCGTGAATGGTCATCGCTGTATATCCAGTGTGATGATGAAGCGGCAGCGACAATGCTGCAAAAGCTAGGCTTTAGCGCCACCTATCACACTGCGCGTTAAAAAATCCTTCTCATCTCCCCGGCGTTACACCGGGGAGATACTGCTATTTAAGTCTGGAGTAAACCAACATGTCTGAAGGCTGGAATATTGCCGTTTTAGGTGCCACGGGTGCCGTAGGCGCAGCTGTGATTGAACTGCTTGCCGAACGCCAGTTCCCGGTTGGTGAATTGTATGCCCTGGCGCGCAATGAAAGCGCCGGTGAAAATATTCGTTATGAAGGCAAAAACGTGATGGTTCAGGATGCTGAATCATTCGACTGGACTCAGGTTCAGTTGGCGTTCTTCGTTGCGGGTGTTGAAGCTTCTGCGCGTTATGTTGAAGAAGCCACGAATGCCGGTTGCCTGGTTATCGACTCCAGTGGCCTGTTCGCCATGGAACACGATGTCCCGCTGGTAGTACCTGACGTGAATCCTTTTGTGTTGGGTGAATACCGTAATCGCAACCTGGTTGCTGTTGCTGATAGCCTGACCAGCCAACTCCTGACAGCCCTGAAGCCGCTTATCGAACAAGGTGGTTTATCACGCATTCAGGTCACCAATTTACTGGCAGCCTCTGGCCGTGGCAAAAGTGCGGTAGACGCGCTGGCCGGTCAAAGTGCACGTTTGCTTAATGGTTTGCCAATTGAAGACGCGGATCTGTTTGGCCGCCAATTAGCATTCAACATGCTGCCACTGGTGCCTGATGCTGAAGGTAGCGTTATTGCAGAGCGTCGCCTGGTGAACGAAGTGCGTAAAGTGTTGCAGGATGAAGGTGTGATGATCTCTGCCAGCATGGTTCAGGCTCCGGTGTTTTACGGGCATGCGCAAATGGTCAACTTTGAAGCAATGCGACCGCTGGCTGCTGAAGAAGCGCGTGATGCGTTTGGCCAATTTGAAGATATCGCGCTTTCCGAAGAAGGGGATTTCCCGACTCAGGTTGCTGACGCCTCTGGCAGTGCGCATCTTTCCATCGGTTGTATCCATAACGATTACGGTATGCCTGAGCAGATTCAATTCTGGTCAGTTGCCGATAACGTTCGTTTCGGTGGTGCATTGATGGCGGTGAAAACGGCTGAGAAATTAGTGCAGGAGTATATGTACTAATGTCCGACGAGTTGCACCAAACACCACTCAACAAGATTGCACTCGGCATTGAATACGACGGCAGCAAATATTACGGCTGGCAGCGCCAGAATGAAGTGCGCAGCGTGCAAGAGAAGCTTGAAAAAGCGCTCTCTAAAGTGGCTGATGAGCCAATAAATGTATTCTGCGCCGGGCGTACCGATGCAGGCGTACATGCCACCGGCCAGGTTGTGCACTTTGAAACGCGCGCGCAGCGTAAAGATGCAGCATGGACGCTTGGTGCAAATGCGAATTTACCTGGTGACATTGCGGTGCGTTGGGTTAAAGCTGTGCCCGATGATTTTCACGCACGCTTCAGCGCGACGGCGCGTCGTTATCGTTATGTCATCTATAACGAGCGGCTGCGTCCTGCGGTGATGGGGCAGGGGGTGACGCATTTTTATCACCCGCTTGATGCTGAACGCATGCACCGTGCAGCGCAATGTTTGCTGGGTGAGAACGATTTTACGTCGTTCCGTGCTGTGCAATGCCAGTCGCGCACCCCGTGGCGCAATCTGATGCACATCAACGTCACGCGTTATGGCTCATACGTGGTGGTGGATATCAAAGCCAATGCGTTTGTGCATCACATGGTGCGAAACATTGTCGGCAGCCTGATGGAAATCGGTTGTGGCAATCAAGAAGAGAACTGGATGGCCCAATTGCTGGCTGCGAAAGATCGCAAGCTTGCAGCGGCGACCGGAAAAGCAGAAGGCTTGTACTTAGTTTCTGTTGATTACCCTGAACATTTTGCGTTGCCTAAACCCCCGATGGGGCCTCTTTTTTTGGCAGACTGACGCCAGTCGAGAAAGGTAGATAACTATGGAATTTATCCGCTTTATTATTGATTTTATTTTGCACATTGATGTGCACTTAGCGGAGTTGGTCGCGCAGTATGGCGTCTGGGTTTATGCCATTCTGTTTTTGATTCTGTTTTGCGAGACAGGGTTGGTGGTGACGCCGTTCCTGCCGGGTGATTCACTGCTGTTTGTTGCCGGTGCGCTGGCGGCATTGCCGACTAACGATCTGAACGTTCATACCATGGTGATTTTAATGATCATCGCGGCTATTGTTGGGGATGCGGTGAACTACACTATTGGGCGGCTGTTTGGTGAAAAGCTGTTCAGTAACCCGAATTCAAAAATCTTCCGCCGTAGTTATCTTGATAAAACACACGCTTTTTACGAGCGTCATGGTGGAAAAACGATTATCCTCGCGCGCTTCGTACCGATTGTGCGAACTTTCGCACCGTTTGTCGCCGGGATGGGGCATATGTCCTATCGCCATTTTGCGATGTATAACGTTGCCGGTGCGTTGCTGTGGGTATTGTTATTTACCTACGCAGGCTACCTGTTCGGCGATTTGCCAATTGTGCAGGAAAACCTGAAATTACTGATTGTGGCGATAATCGTGTTGTCGGTCTTGCCTGGTGTGGTTGAAATTATTCGCCACAAACGCGCGGCCAAACGCCTGCAAAAGTAACCCCATCGCGCGGTTCGACCACTTTTTTATCCAAAGTCGCGGGCCGTTATGTTTTAATGAGCACCATTTATGGTCTGGGGCAGCTAGTTCTGCCACAGAAAAACTGGCATCGACCAGGTTCAAGCAGAAAGGTCATCAATGAGCTGGATTGAACGAATTCTCAATAAGAGCAATATCACCCCTACCCGTAAGGCGAGTATCCCTGAAGGGGTGTGGACGAAGTGCGATAGCTGTGGCCAGGTTCTGTACCGTGCCGAACTGGAACGCAATCTCGAAGTCTGCCCAAAATGCGATCACCACATGCGTATGTCCGCGCGCGATCGCTTGCACAGCCTGTTAGATGAAGGCTCGATGTTTGAATTGGGTAGTGAGCTTGAGCCAAAAGATATCCTCAAGTTTAAAGACTCTAAAAAATACAAAGACCGTCTGGCATCTGCCCAGAAAGAAACCGGCGAGAAAGACGCGCTGGTGGTCATGAAAGGCACGCTCTATAACATGCCAGTTGTCGCTGTGGCGTTTGAGTTTGCCTTTATGGGCGGTTCTATGGGCTCTGTTGTCGGCGCGCGTTTTGTTCGTGCTGTGGAACAGGCTCTGGAAGATAACTGCCCGATGATCTGTTTCTCCGCTTCCGGTGGCGCACGTATGCAAGAAGCGCTGATGTCGCTGATGCAGATGGCGAAAACCAGTGCGGCGCTGGCAAAAATGCAGGAACGCGGTCTGCCGTATATCTCGGTTCTGACTGACCCAACAATGGGTGGCGTGTCTGCAAGCTTCGCAATGTTAGGTGATCTCAACATCGCTGAGCCAAAAGCATTGATCGGCTTTGCGGGCCCTCGTGTTATCGAGCAAACCGTTCGCGAAAAATTGCCGCCGGGCTTCCAGCGCAGTGAGTTCCTGATCGAAAAAGGGGCGATCGACATGATCGTCCGTCGTCCAGAAATGCGCCTCAAACTGGCAAGCGTTCTGGCAAAGCTGACAAATCAGCCCGCGCCGAATCCTGAAGCGCCGCGTGAACCGATTGTGGTTCCGGCAGCACCGGAAGAAGGTCACGAGGCCTGATAGTCAATAAAGGCAGGGCCGCTCGCGGAACTGCCTTTTTTCTTGAACCGATCCTCTCGGTAAGTAGAACGGGCATCATGGAAAAAATTCAAACGCCTCAAGCCACGTCGCCTCTGGCCACGTGGCTTTGTTATCTGGAAAATCTCCACTCAAAAACAATCGAGCTTGGTCTTGACCGCGTAAAAAAAGTTGCAGCGACGCTTGATGTCTTAAAACCTGCACCGACGGTGTTTACCGTGGCTGGAACCAATGGCAAAGGCACTACTTGTCGCACCCTGGAAAAGGTGTTGATGGCGGCGGGATATAGCGTTGGTGTCTACAGTTCACCGCATCTGGTGCGTTACACCGAGCGCGTGCGCGTACAAAGTGAAGAGCTGGACGAGGCATACCACACGGCGGCATTTGCACAAATTGAAGCCGCGCGTGGCGAAACATCGTTGACCTATTTTGAATACAGCACCTTGTCAGCGCTATTGTTGTTTAAGCAACTGGCTGTGGACGTGGTGATTCTTGAAGTCGGCCTGGGTGGTCGCCTGGATGCGACCAATATTGTCGATGCCGATGTAGCCGTTGTCACCAGTATCGCCCTTGATCACACAGACTGGCTGGGGCCAGACCGTGAAAGTATCGGACGTGAAAAAGCTGGGGTCTTCCGTGGTGGTAAACCTGCTGTGGTGGGCGAGCCAGATATGCCACACACTATTGCTGATGTAGCGGCTGAAAAGGGTGCTCATCTGCTGCGCCGTGATGTCGACTGGTCTTATCAAGTGGGTGAGAACAGCTGGAGTTTTAAAGACGCACAGGGTGAACTCAACGAGCTGCCTATGCCGTTAGTCCCACAGCCAAATGCGGCGACCGCATTGGCCGCGTTGCGTGCAAGCCAGCTAAATGTCAGTGTTGAAGCTATTATTCAAGGGATTAAAGAGGCGGCACTACCGGGCCGTTTCCAGATTATTTCGCAGGCCCCTTTGGTTATTCTCGATGTGGCGCATAATCCCCATGCGGCGGCCTATCTTGCCGGGCGCCTTGCGCAGCTACCCAAGCGTGGGCGAGTGTTGGCGGTAATTGGCATGCTCCATGACAAAGACATCGCCGGTACGCTGGCAAATTTGTCTCATCAAGTTGATAGCTGGTATTGTGCTCCTCTGGAAGGGCCACGCGGTGCGACGGCCGAGCAACTGATTGAGCATCTGGGCCAGGGTGAAGTCTACGGCACAGTGGCGCAAGCCTGGAATGCTGCGATGAGTGCAGCAACAGAGGATGATACCGTGCTGGTGTGTGGTTCATTTCATACAGTAGCCCACGTAATGGAAGCGCTGGACGCGGAGAAAACAGGTGGCGAGTAAGTTTCAAAATCGATTAGTAGGGACCATCATTTTGGTCGCACTGGGGGTCATTATCCTGCCAGGGCTGCTCGATGGTCAGAAAAAGCATTATCAGGATGAATTCGCAGCCATTCCTCTGGTTCCAAAACCAGGGGATACCGCTGAGCCGGATATGTTGCCTGTCGCAACTCAGGCACTCCCTTCTCAGCCACCTGAAGGTGCCGCAGAAGAGGTGAGAGCGGGTACGGCAGCAGCACCAGGATTAGATATCGCCTCATTGCCAAGTGATGGTGGTGCGGGTATTGATGAAGTTCCGGTCGCCCGTGCTCAACCAAAACCGCAACCTGTCGTTGAAAAGCCGAAACCTAAGCAGGTCGAAAAACCGCAGAGTAAGGCTGAGATTGATCAAACGGCAGAACGTCTGGCGATGATGAACGAAGAACCGCCAGCACCTGAGAAACCTGCGAAGCAAGAAACGACCGAACAAGCGCCAACCGGCAAAGCTTACGTCGTGCAACTAGGTGCATTAAAGAATGCCGACAAAGTGAATGAAATTGTTGGTAAACTACGCGGCGCTGGGTTCCGTGCTTACACGTCACCGTCGACACCAGTGCAGGGGAAAGTTACCCGTATTTTGGTGGGACCGGACGCTTCGAAAGACAAACTTAAGTCGTCTTTGGGCGAGCTGAATTCGCTTTCCGGGCTGAACGGTGTGGTCATGACTTACACGGCCAGATAAACCCGCAGAGCGGCGGGATTTAGGGCAAGTTTTTAATGGCGTTGAGCATTTTTTCAACGCCATTATTTATTTACGCGAGGGAAGGAAATCCCTACGCAAACGTTTTCTTTTTCTGTTAGAATGCGCCCCGAACTGGACGTCAGGGCGATTTGTCGTGAGATTTGTTCATGGTCTGGATAGATTACGCCATTATTGCAGTCATCGGTTTTTCGGCTCTGATTAGTGTTATTCGTGGGTTTGTGCGTGAAGCGTTATCGCTGGTGACCTGGGGTTGTGCTTTCTTTGTCGCCAGTCATTACTACACTTACCTGTCAGTCTGGTTCACAGGCTTTGAAGACGAACTGGTACGTAATGGAATAGCTATCGCGATACTCTTTATCGCGACACTCATTGTCGGTGCGATAGTCAATTATGTGATTAGCGCACTGGTTGAGAAAACCGGCCTGTCGGGTACAGACAGGGTGTTGGGGATCTGTTTCGGTGCTTTACGTGGAGCATTGATCGTCGCCGCCATTCTGTTCTTTCTTGATACGTTTACTGGTTTTTCGAAGAGTGACGACTGGCAAAAGTCGCAGCTTATCCCGCAATTCAGTTTCATCATCAGATGGTTCTTTGACTATCTGCAAAGCTCGTCAAGTTTCTTGCCTCGGCCTTAGGGCGGGGGTTATGGCTTAGAGTCTGATTTTTCTGGCTATTTTATTTTCAAATAACGCCAGAAAAACAGACTCACGATGAGGAAAAGACAACATGTGCGGTATTGTCGGTATCGCCGGTTTCATGCCGGTAAACCAGTCTATCTATGATGCGTTAACGGTGCTTCAGCATCGTGGACAAGATGCCGCAGGCATCGTCACCATTGATGCTTTAAACTGTTTTCGTCTACGCAAAGCTAATGGACTGGTGAGTGATGTATTTGGTGCCATTCACATGCAACGCTTACAAGGAAACATGGGCATTGGTCATGTGCGATACCCTACAGCGGGTAGTTCCAGCGCTTCTGAAGCCCAGCCTTTCTATGTTAACTCTCCGTACGGCATTACCCTTGCACACAACGGTAACCTGACTAACGCCCACGAACTGCGCCAGAAGCTGTTCGAAGAAAAGCGTCGTCACATTAACACCACTTCCGATTCTGAAATCCTGCTGAATATTTTCGCCAGTGAGCTGGATAACTTCCGCAACTATCCGCTGGAAGCAGACAACATTTTTGCCGCCATTGCCGCGACTAACCGCCAGATTCGTGGTGCTTATGCCTGTGTTGCGATGATCATCGGCCACGGTATGGTTGCCTTCCGCGATCCAAACGGCATCCGCCCACTCGTAATGGGCAAGCGTGATTTGAACGACGGTCGCACTGAATATATGGTGGCTTCCGAAAGCGTTGCGCTTGACACCCTGGGCTTCGAATTCCTGCGTGATGTCGCACCAGGTGAAGCGGTGTACATCACTGAGAAAGGGCAGTTGTTCACCCGCCAGTGTGCTGATAACCCAACCAGCAACCCTTGCCTATTCGAATACGTCTACTTCGCGCGTCCGGACTCCTTTATCGACAAGATTTCCGTTTACAGCGCACGCGTTGAGATGGGCAAAAAACTCGGTGAGAAAATTGCTCGCGAGTGGGAAGATCTGGATATCGATGTGGTTATCCCGATTCCAGAAACCTCCTGCGATATCGCGCTGGAAATCGCCCGTATTCTCGACAAGCCATATCGCCAGGGCTTCGTGAAGAACCGCTACGTTGGCCGTACCTTTATCATGCCGGGCCAGCAGCTGCGTCGTAAATCTGTACGTCGTAAACTCAACGCTAACCGTGCTGAGTTCCGCGATAAGAACGTTCTGCTGGTGGATGACTCCATCGTGCGTGGTACCACTTCTGAGCAAATTATCGAAATGGCACGTGAAGCCGGTGCGAAGAAAGTTTACCTCGCGTCAGCGGCACCGGAAATTCGTTTCCCGAACGTATACGGCATCGACATGCCAAGTGCTAACGAACTGATTGCTCACGGCCGTGAAGTTGACGAGATCCGTCAGTTGATTGGTGCCGATGGTCTTATTTTCCAGGATCTGAACGATCTGATTGAGGCTGTACGCGTTGAGAATCCGGATATCACGCAGTTTGAATGCTCGGTGTTCAACGGTATCTATGTGACCAAAGATGTGGATCACGAATACCTTGAATATCTTGAGTCACTGCGTAATGACGATTCACAAGCGATTGCCCGTCAGAACGAAGTGGAAAACTTAGAGATGCACAACGAGGGTTAAAGCCATCCTCACCTTAACCCTCTCCCGGAAGGAGAGGGTTACCATTTCTTGCATCCCTGCCCATCTTGCGGCAAAGTCAGCCCAGATAAACTCCTCGGGCGAACTAAAATATGAAACGGTTAATTGTTGGAATTTCAGGTGCCAGTGGTGCAATCTACGGTGTGCGACTACTTCAGGTACTGCAACAATTACCCGATATTGAAACTCACCTCATCCTTAGCAACGCTGCTCGCCAGACGCTCGCCTTAGAAACCGATATTTCCCTGCGCGAAGTTCAGGCTCTGGCTGATGTGGTTCATGACGCCCGCGATATCGCCGCCAGCCTCTCTTCAGGCTCTTTTAAGACGCACGGCATGGTGATATTACCCTGCTCAATCAAAACCCTTTCTGGCATTGTCCACAGCTATACCGATGGCCTGCTGACGCGTGCGGCAGATGTGGTGCTGAAAGAGCGCCGCCCGCTGGTGCTTTGTGTGCGTGAAACGCCGCTTCACCTTGGCCATTTGCGTTTAATGACTCAGGCCGCCGAATTAGGTGCTGTGATTATGCCGCCAATGCCGGCGTTTTATCATCGCCCGCAAAGCGTGCAGGACATCATCGACCAGACGGTCAATCGGGTACTCGACCAGTTTGATATTGAGCTACCACAGGACTTGTTCACCCGCTGGAACGGCGCATAAATATTGCGCCAGTGTGGTGCATCACAAAACCCTTCGCCTCAAAATGGGGCGATTTTGTAACCCCGATCACTTCCAGAACATTTATCCGCTATTTTCCACCGTTAATGCTTTTCCCTCATACCAGACCTGCTATCTTTCATTCTCGTGACAGAGTTGTAACTTTTATTTAACACAAAACCGCGCACTTTCTTCCACGCAAGAAAAAGTGGCATGGGAACTGCAACTCTGGTCTGCAACACAAAGCAAACACAACACGACGTTACACATAATAAGATCAGCCACCTGAGGGTTATGTATGAAAAAGCAAGTTCTCGCTCTGTCATTACTGCTTGGCCTGAGTGCCACCGCAAGTGTCTTCGCAGCCATTCCGCAGAGCATTCGTCTTGGTACGGACACCACATATGCACCGTTCTCATCTAAAGACGCGAAAGGGGATTTTGTTGGTTTCGATATCGATCTCGGCAATGAGTTGTGTAAACGCATCAATACTAAATGTACGTGGGTAGGAAGCGATTTTGATGCACTGATCCCATCGCTTAAAGCGAAGAAAATCGACGGTATCATCTCCTCGCTTTCCATTACTGAAAAGCGCCAGAAAGAGATTGCCTTCTCAGACAAACTTTACGCTGCTGATTCACGCCTGATTGCCGTTAAAGGCTCTCCGGTTCAGCCAACTCTTGAGTCACTCAAAGGCAAGCACATTGGTGTGTTGCAAGGCTCTACCCAAGAAGCATATGCCAACGCTGAATGGCGTAGCAAAGGTATTGATGTGGTGCCTTACGCTAACCAGGATCTGATCTATTCCGACCTGGCTGCTGGCCGCCTTGATGCGGCATTCCAGGATGAAACTGCTGCGAGCGAAGGCTTCCTGAAACTGCCTGCGGGTAAAGGCTATCAGTTTGCTGGCCCATCTGTGAAAAACAAACAGTACTTTGGTGACGGTACTGGTATTGGTTTGCGTAAAGATGACGTAGAGCTGAAAGCGGCCTTCGATAAAGCGCTGGCAGAAATGCGTAAAGACGGTACTTACGACAAATTTGCTAAGAAGTACTTCGATTTTAATGTTTACGGTGAATAACCTTATCCCGTAGTCTGTAGCCCGGTTATGGCTTTCATAGTCGGGCTGAATAGAATTGCAATCTAACCTGAAGCTGCTTGCACTCCGTTAGTGCAAATTATTGCTGATGCACCAAAATGGTGTTTTACTTGCATCCTATTGGTGCGGCATGCTTTTCAAGTGAAAGTGCTCCTGAAACAGGGCGCGCCATCCGCTTGAAAAAACACTATATTGGTATGCATAAATTGGCATGAAACATGCAATTTTATCCGGTTAAAAAGCAATCGCGCAAAATATACGGTCTACTCGAGGATAATTATGAACAAGCAGATCATCGCTCTTTCTTTGGTACTGGCATTTTCCAGTGTTTCCACAGCTTTCGCCGCAATTCCTAAAAATGTACGTATTGGTACTGACCCAACTTACGCACCGTTTGAGTCGAAAAACGCTCAAGGGGAATTAGTCGGTTTTGATATCGATTTGGCAAAAGAGCTCTGCAAACGCATCGAAACTAATTGTACCTTTGTGGAAAACCCACTGGATGCGTTGATCCCCTCGTTGAAAGCGAAAAAAATCGACGCGATTATGTCGTCGCTTTCTATTACTGAAAAACGCCAGCAAGAAATTGCCTTCACCGACAAACTGTACGCTGCAGACTCGCGTTTAGTGGTCGCGAAAGGTTCGCCGATTCAACCCACTCTTCAGTCTCTGAAAGGTAAGCGTGTCGGTGTGCTGCAAGGCACTACGCAAGAAACCTACGGTAATGAGCACTGGGCACCGAAAGGCATCGAAATTGTCTCTTACCAAGGCCAGGACTCTATTTACGCTGACCTGACGGCAGGCCGTATTGACGCCGCGTTCCAGGACGAAGTGGCTGCGAGCGAAGGCTTCCTGAAACAACCTGTTGGCGCAAATTACCAGTTCGGTGGACCATCAGTTAAAGACGACAAACTGTTTGGTGTTGGCACCGGTATGGGTTTGCGTAAAGACGATACCGAGCTGCGTGAAGCACTGAACAAAGCATTTGCTGAAATGCGCAAAGACGGAACTTACGAGAAGTTAGCGAAGAAATACTTCGACTTCGATGTTTACGGTGGTTAACAGTCACCAGTGGTTAAACCTGCCCGACACGGGCAGGTTAAGTTTGTGCAGACACTGACGACAGGATACGCACCATGCTGTACGGTTTTTCAGAAGTCATTTTTAAAGGGGCTGTCGTCACGCTGGAACTGGCGCTAAGCTCCGTTATCCTCGCCGTTATTATTGGCCTGGCGGGAGCTGGTGCCAAGTTGTCCAAAAATCGCCCGTTAGCCATGCTGTTTGAAGGCTACACCACGCTGATTCGCGGTGTGCCCGATCTGGTGTTGATGCTGCTGATTTTCTATGGCCTGCAAATGGCACTCAATGTGTTAACCGACTCGCTTGGCGTTGCTCAGTTTGATATTGACCCCATGGTCGCCGGTATCATTACCCTTGGTTTTATCTACGGTGCCTATTTTACCGAAACGTTCCGTGGCGCTTTTATGGCTGTTCCGAGAGGGCACATTGAAGCGGCAACTGCCTTTGGTTTTACCGGTTCGCAAACTTTCCGCCGCATTCTCTTCCCGGCCATGATGCGCTACGCGCTACCGGGCATTGGTAACAACTGGCAGGTTATTTTAAAAGCTACCGCGCTGGTCTCTTTGTTAGGGCTGGAAGATGTGGTGAAAGCCACGCAGCTTGCCGGGAAAAGCACCTGGCAGCCGTTCTACTTTGCGATTGTTGCCGGGATCATTTACCTGTTCTTTACCACGGTATCGAATGGTGTGTTGCTCTGGCTTGAACGCCGTTACTCGGTTGGCGTGAAGAGGGCTGAGCTATGATGGATATTTTCCATGAATATTGGAAGGCGCTGCTGTGGACTGATGGCTATCGGTTTACAGGGGTTGCCATTACGCTGTGGTTGTTGATTTCCTCGGTGGTGATGGGCGGGATTATGGCGCTGTTTCTGGCCATTGGCCGCGTCTCAAGCAACAAATTTATCGCCTTCCCAATCTGGCTGTTCACCTACATTTTCCGTGGCACACCGCTGTATGTGCAGTTGCTGGTGTTCTACTCCGGCATGTACACACTGGAAGTGGTGAAAGGCACTGTGCTGCTCAATGAGTTTTTCCGCAGCGGCCTGAACTGTACGGTGCTGGCGCTGACGCTGAATACTTGTGCGTACACCACCGAAATCTTTGCCGGGGCTATCCGTGCTGTACCGCATGGTGAAATTGAAGCCGGGCGCGCATATGGCTTCTCGCCATTCAAAATGTACCGCTGCATTATTTTGCCTTCTGCGCTGCGTATCGCGCTGCCTGCATACAGCAACGAAGTGATTTTGATGCTGCACTCCACAGCACTGGCGTTTACCGCCACGGTGCCGGATTTGCTGAAAATCGCCCGCGATATCAACTCCGCAACCTACCAGCCGTTTACCGCTTTTGGGATTGCAGCAGTGCTGTATCTGTGTATTTCTTATGTGCTGATTAGATTGTTCCGTAAGGCTGAGCAACGCTGGTTGCAGCATATTAAACCAAGCTCAACACATTGAGTGTTCAACGATGACTGATAAAAAATTAAGCGTTACCGATCTGCACAAGCGCTATGGCCAACATGAAGTGCTCAAAGGCGTTTCTTTACAGGCTAATGCTGGTGATGTGATAAGCATCATTGGTTCATCGGGCTCAGGCAAAAGTACCTTTTTGCGTTGCATTAACTTCCTCGAAAAACCGAGCGAAGGGACGATTGTTGTCAATAACCAGAATATTAACCTGGTGCGCGATACCGATGGGCAGCTGAAAGTTGCCGATAAAAATCAACTCCGTTTGCTACGTACACGCCTGACGATGGTGTTCCAACATTTCAACTTGTGGAGCCACATGACGGTGCTGGAAAACGTCATGGAAGCGCCGATTCAGGTGCTGGGTCTGAGCAAGCAAGAAGCGAAAGAGCGTGCGATTAAATATCTGGCGAAAGTGGGTATCGACGAGCGCCAGCAGATTAAATACCCGGTGCATCTTTCCGGCGGCCAGCAGCAGCGTGTTTCTATCGCCCGCGCACTGGCGATGGAACCTGAAGTGTTGTTGTTCGATGAACCGACTTCTGCGCTTGATCCTGAACTGGTAGGCGAAGTGCTGCGTATTATGCAGAAACTGGCCGAAGAGGGGAAAACGATGGTAGTGGTCACGCACGAGATGGATTTTGCGCGCCACGTTTCCAACCATGTAATTTTCTTGCATCAGGGCTTAATCGAGGAAGAGGGGACGCCGGAGGAGTTATTCGGGAATCCGAAAAGCGCCCGTTTGCAGCAGTTTTTGTCGGGCTCGTTGAAATAATACTGAAAGTCCCGCCGTTGCGGCGGGACTTGAATATTAACGCACTACATCCCCCAGTGCCTCTTCCAGATCATACCAACGGAAGCCAAACCCGGATTCTTCGAGCCGCTTTGGCAACGCGCGTTGCCCGCCTAATACCAACACCGACGATTCACCCATCATCATTCTGACGGCTGTTGCAGGTGCGCGTATAAATGCCGGGCGATTCAGTACATGGCCGAGAGCATGAGAGAACTGTTCGTTACGAACCGGATAGGGCGAAACCAAGTTAAACGGCCCGCGCAGGTCGTTATCCAACAGCCACAAAATGCCGTTCACCATATCGTCGATATGAATCCACGCCAGATATTGCCGCCCATCACCCATTGGCCCACCCAAACCTAAACGAAATATCGGCAGCAGTTTTGCCAGAATCCCGCCTTTGGGGGCTAACACTACGCCGGTACGCAGCAGGCAGACTCGCGTGTGCTCGCTCTGCGCGCCGCAGGCGATTTGCTCCCAACGGGCGCACAGCTTATGGGTAAATTCATTGTGTGGCGGTTCATCTTCGTTGACAACCACTTCACCGAGGTCACCGTAATATCCGGCGGCTGAGCCGGATATAAGCACTGATGGCGGCGTCTGGCTGGCTTTAAACAGCTCAACCAGGCGTTCGGTGATTTGCCAGCGGCTTTGGCACAAGCGCTGTTTTTGCGACTCGGTCCAGCGTTTGTCGGCAATCGGTTCGCCTGCAAGATTGATCACCGCATCGAACCCATCAAGATTCTGACGGTCGTTCAACCCTTTCCAGAATGTGACTTTGGGGTCAAAAAGCGTTCGCGCTTTGTCGGGATTTCTGGTGACGACCGTGACATCGTGCCCTAATTCCAGCAAGCGTGGTACCAGATGGCTGCCAATCAGGCCGGTTCCGCCGGTAATCAGTATCTGCATGCTCGTCTCCAGTTGATTGCGCTTACTTGCGCCAACTCATGGTCATTGATACCGAGTCGGCATAGCGCAGCGCGTGAAGTTTATCGATCTCTACTTCAGCATAAGATACCCACGGATGATCGCATGCGATGTCGAGCACATCCTGAGTTAATTTTTCCAATAATGAGAAGCGATGGTTCTCGACTAACTGGATGATTTGTTTAGTGATAGTGCGGTAATTCAGCGCGTCGTTGATATCTTCACTGGCGCGGGCTTTGTCCGCTGGGTAATGAATGGCGACGTTAATGACAATATCCTGGCGATTGGCAATTTCTTCTTCCTTGATACCAATGAAGGTGCGCAGGCGTAAATTTTTGATTCGAATAATCGCGTCTGGTTGTGGGGACATTGCAGGTGTGCTCCATGTAGTTATTTTCCATCGCAGACTATACCCAAATTAGATGAGGAAAAAAATTGCGCGCCTTGTCGGGCGCGCAGGGTTTAGTTTTGCTGCGCTTTCTCATAGGCGCGTTCGGTTGCCGGGCGCGAGCGGATACGCTCAAACCAATTTTGAACGGCAGGGAAGTGCTCCAGATTGATGCGTTGGCGTTCATGGGAAACCGTCCATGGATAAGTGGCAATATCAGCAATGCTGTATTCGTTACCGCCCAGCCATGGAGTCTTCTCAAGCTGCTTATTCAGAACGCCGTACAAGCGCTGGGTTTCAACCTGGTAACGCTCAATGGCGTAGGGGACGGGCTGTGGGGCGAAGTGATTAAAGTGATGATTCTGACCAAGCATTGGGCCAAAGCCACCCACTTGCCAGAATAGCCATTGCAGGGTGTGGACACGTTCGCGCAAGTCTTTACTTAATAGCTCGTTGGTCTTTTCTGCTAAATACAGCAGGATTTCACCGGATTCAAACAAGCTTAGTGGGCCGCCTCCATCCAAAGGGTGGTTGTCGATAATCGCCGGAATTTTATTGTTCGGAGAAATTGCTAAAAAGGCAGGCTGAAACTGATCTCCTTTGCCAATATCAATACGATGAATGGCATAGTCCAGGCCCGTCTCTTCCAGAAATAGCGTGATTTTGTGGCCGTTTGGTGTCGGTGCGTAGTAGAGGTCAATCATGTCATTCCCATCCTGATATCAGTATTTTTCTTAAACCTATGGAGTATAGACTTTTTGAAAAAAGTGCTTCGTAGATGAGGTTTGCTCAGGTGACAGTTGCCATTTTCCGCTATATGTTCAATAGCCTGGGAAACGAAATTATGGGGATATTATGAGCCAGCCGACAATAACACTTTGGTCCGATGCGAATTTTTTTAGCCCGTACGTAATGTCTGTCTACGTTGCACTCAAAGAGAAGGGCCTGAACTTTAACCTGCAAACGATTGATCTGAATAGCGGGCAAAACCTGCAACCTGGCTGGAAAGGCTATGATTTGACGCGCCGCGTTCCCACTTTAGAAGTCGATGATTTTCTAATAAGTGAATCCTCGGCCATTACTGAATATCTTGAAGAGCGTTTTGCTCCGCCAACCTGGGAACGGATTTATCCGCATGACCTGGAAAAACGTGCCCGTGCCCGGCAAATCCAGGCCTGGATCCGCAGCGATTTAATGCCAATTCGTGAAGAGCGTTCAACCGACGTGGTTTTCGCAGGCGTGAAGAAACCACCGCTGACGGAGAAAGGACAGATTGCGGCTCAAAAGCTTATAACGACGGTTGAAAATTTGTTGCCTGTCGGCCAACAAAATATTTTTGGCGAGTGGTCGATCGCCGATACCGACCTGGCACTGATGCTTAATCGTTTGATTCTCAATGGCGATGAAGTCCCTGAGCGGCTGGAAGAGTATGCAGCCTTCCAGTGGCAACGGGCTTCTGTGCAGCGTTTCTTGGCACTTTCCGCAAAGCATTCTGGCTGATTAGCCCCATAATTCGCTATGATAATTCCGCTTACCATTAACAGGAATAGGGCTTTATGAAGCTGATGTTTGCCTCGGATATTCACGGATCGTTACCCGCAACAGAGCAGGTGCTGACGCATTTCGAACGCAGTGGTGCTAAATGGTTAATATTGCTGGGTGATGTACTGAATCATGGGCCGCGAAATGCGCTACCGGTGGGCTACAATCCGGGCGCTGTTGCTGAGCGCTTCAACAGCATTGCAGACAGAATTATTGCGGTTCGTGGTAACTGTGACAGTGAAGTTGACCAGATGCTGCTTCATTTTCCGATTACTGCACCCTGGCAACAAATATTGATGGAGGACCAGCGTTTATTTGTGACGCACGGTCACCTGTATAACCCGGATAAATTGCCACCACTGGCAGAAAATGATGTTTTGGTTTTTGGTCATACTCATCTTCCACTGGCTGAGAAGCAAGACAGGGTCTATCTCTTTAATCCGGGCTCGGTGAGTATCCCTAAAGGCGGCTTTGAAGCGAGTTATGGCATGCTAAACGATGGTGTTCTGAGCGTTCACGCACTGAATAACGCTGGGGTTATTGCACAGGTCGAGATTACCCCGTAACTTACTTCAAAAATTAGACCCGTTAGCATTCGAGTTGCAGCCAGGCGGCAAGGGAACTTATCCCGATGAGTTTACTTGAGTAAGTGATTTGGGTAAGTGAGTTCAGCCAACGCCCCTGCGGCTTGAAGGATGACTGGTATAACCGATTATGCGCCAAAGAGCGCTCTGAATAAGGTTTCCCCAATGGCGGAACAGAGTCATTTTGTTGGCATGGAATGGGTAGATATTGTCAATGAAGACAATGAAGTAATCGCACAAGCAAGCCGCGAGCAAATGCGCGCGCAGCGTTTGCGCCATCGCGCGACTTATATCGTTGTGCATGACGGTATGGGTAAGATTTTGGTGCAGCGTCGTACCGAGACTAAAGATTTTATGCCGGGCATGCTGGATGCTACCGCTGGTGGCGTAGTCCAGGCTGATGAGCAACTGCTGGACTCAGCACGTCGTGAAGCTGAAGAGGAGTTGGGTATTGCCGGTGTGCCATTTGCCGAGCATGGTCAGTTCTACTTTGAGGACACCAACTGCCGCGTATGGGGAAGCCTGTTTAGCTGCGTTTCTCATGGCCCGTTTGCGTTGCAGGAAGAAGAAGTCAGCGAAGTATGCTGGATGTCGCCAGAAGAGATTACAGCCCGCTGTGACGACTTTACGCCGGACTCTCTTAAAGCACTGGCGTTGTGGATGACCCGCAATGCGAAGAATGAATCTCAGCACGCTGCTGCTGCGGAATAATTCATTTAGTTTTACCGGGTCACGCCAATAAAAAAGGCCGCTAATTTAGCGGCCTTTTTGCTTCTCAGAAGAACTTAGTCTTGTTGAGAAGACTGAATCGCAGTCAGAGCGATGGTGTAAACGATATCGTCTACCAGTGCGCCACGAGACAGGTCGTTGACTGGTTTACGCATACCTTGCAGCATTGGCCCGATGGAGATCAGGTCTGCTGAGCGCTGTACCGCTTTATAGGTGGTGTTACCGGTGTTCAGGTCTGGGAAGATGAACACGGTAGCGCGACCCGCAACCGGTGAGTTTGGCGCTTTGGATTTAGCAACGTCAGCCATAACTGCGGCGTCGTACTGCAACGGACCATCGATGACCAGGTCAGGACGTTTTTCTTGAGCAATACGTGTAGCTTCACGTACTTTCTCAACGTCGCTACCTGCACCAGAAGTGCCGGTGGAGTAGGACAGCATTGCAACGCGTGGATCGATACCGAATGCAGCAGCGGAATCCGCAGACTGAATAGCGATTTCTGCCAGTTGCTCAGCAGTTGGGTCCGGGTTGATCGCGCAGTCGCCGTAAACGTAAACCTGTTCTGGCAGCAGCATGAAGAACACAGAAGAAACCAAAGAGCTGCCTGGTGCAGTTTTGATCAGCTGCAACGGTGGACGAATGGTGTTCGCTGTAGTGTGAACAGCACCGGAAACCAGACCGTCAACTTCGTCTTGCTCGAGCATCAAAGTACCCAGCACAACGTTGTCTTCCAGTTGCTCACGCGCAACGGCTTCGGTCATGCCTTTGCTCTTACGCAGCTCAACCAGACGTGCAACGTAGCTCTCGCGAACCACTTCCGGATCCACGATTTCGATACCAGCACTCAGTTCAACACCTTGTGCAGCAGCAACACGGGTGATTTCATCCGGGTTACCCAACAGTACGCAAGTTGCGATACCACGTTCAGCACAGATAGATGCCGCTTTCACGGTACGTGGCTCTTCGCCTTCTGGCAGAACAACACGTTTGCCGGCTTTACGCGCCAGCTCAGTCAGCTGGTAACGGAACGCTGGAGGAGACAGACGACGGCTACGCTCAGAAGTTGCCGTCAGAGATTCAATCCAGTTTGCATCAATGTGGCTTGCCACATATTCCTGCACTTTCTCGATACGCTGATGGTCGTCAGTTGGGACTTCCAGGTTGAAGCTTTGCAGGCTCAGGGAAGTCTGCCAGGTGTTAGTGTCAACCATGAACAGCGGCAGGCCAGTTGCGAATGCACGCTCACACAGTTTGGTCACTCGTGGGTCCATTTCGTAACCGCCGGTCAGCAGAACTGCACCGATGTCCACACCGTTCATTGCAGCCAGGCACGCTGCAACCAGCACGTCTGGACGGTCTGCTGAAGTCACCAGCAAAGAACCTGGACGGAAGTGTTCCAGCATGTGCGGAATGCTACGCGCACAGAAGGTCACAGACTTCACGCGACGAGTTTTGATGTCGCCTTCGTTGATGATGGTTGCGTTCAGGTGACGCGCCATATCAATTGCACGAGTAGCAATCAGATCAAAGCTCCATGGCACACAGCCCAGAACTGGCAGCGGGCTGTCGGCAAACAGAGCTTTAGGATCGATATTCGCGATGCTCGCTTTAGTGGAGTCATCAAAAATTTCGGACAGATCAGGACGGGTACGACCCTGTTCATCAACTGGGGCATTCAATTTGTTAATGATAACGCCAGTGATGTTGGTATTTTTGCTGCCGCCGAAGCTGCTACGTGCCAGCTCGATACGCTCTTTCATCTGCTCTGGGGAGTTGTTGCCCAGCGACATAACGAAGACGATTTCAGCGTTCAGCGTTTTTGCGATTTCGTAGTTCAGAGACTGCGCAAACTGATGTTTACGAGTAGGAACCAGACCTTCAACCAGAACCACTTCAGCGTCTTTGCTGCTGGCGTGGAAGTTGGCAATGATCTCTTCCATCAGCACGTCTTGTTGGTTGCTCGACAGCAGCGACTCAACGTGATTCATGTGCAGCGGCTCAGCCGTTGGGATGTTGGAGTTAGCACGCACAATGCTGGTGGTTTGATCTGGAGTATCGTCACCGGTACGCGGTTGGGCGATAGGTTTGAAAACGCTAAGGCGAACGCCTTTTTGTTCCATAGCACGGATAACACCAAGGCTGACGCTGGTCAGGCCGACGCTAGTTCCGGTAGGGATCAACATAATAGTACGGGACACGGTATAACCTCTTTGTATATACCCGGCATAGTTCGGGTCGCAGAGGATTGCAGCAACTCGAATTATTTTGGGTATAGCCCTTTTCAGGGCTCAGAAAACAACACCGCCAGCGAAGGCTGGCGGTAAGGAGAATCAAGCGGTCAGGCGAGATGCATCCTGAGCGATAACCAGTTCTTCGTTGGTCGGAATGACCATCGCAGGAACGGTACCCTCTTTGTTGATGTAGCCTGATTTGCCGAAACGAGCAGCCAGGTTGCGTTCGTGGTCAACTTCAAAGCCCAGAACACCCAGTTTGCCCAGAGACAGTTCACGTACCATGGCAGCGTTTTCACCGATACCACCAGTGAACACAACGCCGTCCAGACGACCTTCCATCAGTGCAGTGTAAGAACCGATGTATTTCGCCAGACGATGGCAGAACACGTCCATTGCACGTTTAGCATCTTCTTTAGTGGTGTAGTTGTCTTCAACATAACGGCAGTCGCTGGTGACTTCAGTCAGACCCAACAGGCCAGACTCTTTGGTCAGCATTTTGTTGATGTCATCAACGCTCATGCCCAGGGAGTCGTGCAGGTGGAAGATGATAGCTGGATCGATGTCACCAGAACGGGTGCCCATTACCAGACCTTCCAGTGGTGTCAGACCCATGGAGGTGTCAACACACTTGCCGTTACGGATAGCAGAAACAGAACCGCCGTTGCCCAGGTGGCAAGTGATCAGGTTCACTTCTTCCACTGGCTTGTTCAGCATTTTTGCGGCTTCTTGAGTCACATAGAAGTGGCTAGTGCCGTGTGCGCCGTAACGACGAACACCATGCTCTCTGTACAGGTTGTACGGCAGAGCATAGAGGTAAGATTCTTCTGGCATGGTCTGATGGAACGCGGTGTCAAACACAGCAACGTTTTTATCAGCCAGTTTAGGGAAAGATTTCAGTGCTTCAGCAATACCGATCAGGTGTGCCGGGTTATGCAGTGGTGCAAAAGAAGCAGTATCTTTGATACCCTGAATCACGGTCTCGTCGATAACGACGGAGCTGGTGTACTTCTCGCCGCCGTGAACAACACGGTGGCCGATAGCAGTCAGCTGCTCGGACAATTCAGGTTTTTGTGCCAGAATGGTATTAACCATAAAGTTAAGAGCTTCGCTGTGAGCGGCGCCTGCACCCAAAGCCGCTTCTTGTTTACCGCCATCCATTTTCCACTTGATACGTGCTTCAGGAAGATGGAAACATTCGGCTAAACCAGAAAGGTACTCGTCACCGTTTACTGCATCAATGATTGCAAATTTCAGTGAAGAGCTACCGCAGTTCAGAACCAGTACTAACTTACTCGACATGGAAGTACCTACTATTAATATGTGGCTAAAAAAACGTCAGTTAGTCTCTCAGCGTAGCGCATGATGAGCCTGACATTTATGATTAACGTCATGCCAGAAGCGTTTTTTTGGCATGACGAATAAATACTCTAGAGTTTACGCCATGTTGCGCGATTTTTCGGCAACGGCTGACTGAGCAAAAAATTGACAACCTGCGGTTTCCCTTCTACGGCCATCAAGGCCGGCACAGGATACCCGATTGCAGCAGCTAAAGACAAAAGATTTTGAACCATGTAATTTAGAGTTGTTGTTTTGCACAAAAATTTTATTTTTTATATGTGAAGTTGAGGTAAAGCCATGTCGACACCCCTAAAAAGCCACGCCAGCTGGTTTAGCATGTTCAGCCGTGGGCAACACTATTCTAAGACCTGGCCTGTCGATAAACGCCTCGCGCCAGTCTTTGTAGAAAATCGTGTTATCCGCGCCACACGTTTTGCCATCCGCTTTATGCCCCCACTTGCTGTGTTTACGCTTACCTGGCAGATTGCCCTTGGCGGCCAACTTGGCCCCGCAGTCGCAACCGCGTTATTCGCCTGTAGCTTACCAATGCAGGGTTTATGGTGGCTAGGTAAGCGCTCAGTTACGCCACTGCCGCCGACCATTTTGAGCTGGTTCTACGAAGTGCGCGGCAAATTACAGGAAGCAGGGCAGGCGCTAACACCGATTGAAGGCAAGCCAGATTACCAGGCGCTCGCTGAAGTACTGAAACGTGCGTTTAAGCAGTTGGATAAAACTTTTCTTGATGATTTGTAAAATCCCTGCCGTTACGCATATATAGAAGGATATTTTTTCGCAGGAGTGATTCTGCGCAACAGGAGCTAAGAAATGGAAATGACTAACGCCCAGCGTCTGATTTTATCTAATCAGTACAAAATGATGACCATGCTCGATCCAGACAACGCCGAGCGTTATCGTCGCCTGCAAACGATCATTGAGCGCGGTTACGGCCTGCAAATGCGCGAGCTGGATCGTGAGTTTGGTGAGTTGACGGAAGAAACTTGCCGCACTGTCATCGACATTATGGAGATGTACCACGCGCTGCACGTCTCCTGGACGAACCTGAAGGATAACCAGGAAATTGACGAACGCCGTGTCACATTCCTCGGCTTCGATGCGGCAACTGAAGCTCGATTCCTGGGATATGTTCGATTTATGGTCAATATTGAAGGCCGTTACGCGCATTTTGACGCGGGTACTCATGGCTTTAACGCGCAGACTCCAATGTGGGAAAAATATCAGCGTATGTTGAAAGTGTGGCAGTCCTGCCCACGTCAGTATCATTTAAGTGTGAATGAGATCGCGCAGATTATTAATGCCTGAGGGGAGACGCGTCGTGAAGTGCAAAGGTTTCTTGTTTGATTTGGATGGGACTCTGGTTGACTCCCTGCCAGCGGTTGAGCGTGCATGGATTAACTGGGCTAAGCGTTTCGATATTTCGCCGCAAGAAGTATTAGGCTTCATTCATGGTAAGCAGGCGATAACTTCGCTGCGTCATTTTATGGCGGGAGCGTCTGAAGAAGAGATCCAGCAGGAGTTTTTCCGTCTTGAGAAAATCGAGTCTGAAGATACCGACGGTATTGTGGCATTGCCAGGGGCTGTTGAGCTGTTGACTCATCTGAACGAAGCGGGCATTCCATGGGCTATCGTGACCTCTGGTTCATTACCTGTGGCTTCAGCTCGTCGTGCTGCAGGCGGATTGCCAGAGCCTGAAGTGCTTGTTACGGCTGAACGTGTCGCCCGAGGCAAACCTGAACCGGATGCCTACTTACTCGGTGCGCAATTATTAGGTTTAGAGCCTGAAGAATGCGCTGTCGTAGAAGATGCGCCAGCTGGTGTACTTTCTGGTCTGGCTGCAGGTTGCCATGTTATCGCAGTCAATGCACCGGCCGATACACCACGGCTTGAGCATGTCGACTATGCTCTGCATTCGTTGACTGAGCTTCTGGTTCAGAAGCTGCCAGATGGCACAGTCGAAGTGCTTAGAAAACACTAAACACATGATTTAGCCCCGCGATTGCGGGGCTTTTTTATGGCAAAATTTTTCCCCCTGAGACAACCACAAAGGATTTGTTTTGAACTCAGAATTGATTTGGGTCTTATCACTATTAGCAATTGCGGTGGTGTTATTCGCCATTGGAAAAGTGCGTATGGATGCGATCGCTTTACTTGTCATTATTGCGTTTGTCCTCAGTGGCACACTTACTCTCAACGAAGCCTTCTCAGGTTTTAGCGATCCCAACGTTATTCTTATTGCCGCACTCTTTATTATTGGCGATGGCCTTGTACGCACGGGTGTAGCCACAAAAATGGGTTCGTGGCTGGTGGATGTTGCGGGTAGCAGCGAAACAAAAATGCTGGTTTTGCTGATGCTCACCGTTGCGGGGCTTGGCGCATTTATGAGTTCAACGGGTGTGGTCGCAATATTTATCCCCGTGGTACTTAGTGTTTCAATGCGCATGAAAACCTCGCCATCGCGTTTAATGATGCCTCTCAGTTTTGCCGGGTTAATTAGCGGCATGATGACGCTGGTCGCAACACCACCCAATCTGGTCGTAAATAGCGAATTGCTGCGTGAAGGGTTGCAGGGCTTCCATTTCTTTAGCGTTACGCCTATTGGCCTGGTCATCTTATTGCTGGGTATCGGCTATATGCTGATTGCGCGTTTTGCACTAAAAGGGCAGAACAAAGACGATGGCAAGCAAGACTGGCGCCGCCGTACGTTTCGCGATCTAATTAAAGATTACCGGCTGACTGGCCGTGCGCGTCGTCTCGCAATTCGCCCAGGTTCACCGATGGTTGGGCGCCGTCTTGATGATTTAAAACTGCGAGAGCGTTATGGCGCAAACGTGATTGGCCTTGAACGCTGGCGCAAATTCCGCCGGGTTATCGTCAATGTCACTGGCGTCACTGAATTTCGCGCTCGTGACGTGCTGTTGATTGATATGTCAGCTTCTGAAGTTGATTTACGCGAGTTTTGTAGCGAGCAGATGCTTGAGCCGATGGTTTTGCGCGGTGAGTATTTTTCAGACCAGGCGCTGGATGTGGGGATGGCCGAAGTCTCGCTGATCCCTGAGTCTGAGCTAATCGGACAAACGCTGCGCGAAATCGGCTTCCGTACGCGCTACGGCCTGAATGTCGTTGGGTTACGCCGTAATGGCGAAGCGATGGAAGGCTTGCTGGTGGATGAAGCCTTGCAACTTGGCGATATCTTGCTGGTGGTGGGTGACTGGAAACTGATCAGCCAGTTGCAACTCAAAGGCCGCGATTTCCTGGTACTTAACTTACCCGTGGAAGAGGGCGAAGCCTCGCCTGCGCATAGCCAGGCTCCGCATGCTATTTTCTGCCTGGCGTTGATGGTTGCACTGATGCTGACCGATGAAATTCCTAACACCATCGCGGCTATTATTGCCTGTTTGCTGATGGGCAAGTTCCGCTGTATTGATATGGAAAGCGCGTATAAAGCAGTGCACTGGCCGAGTATTATTTTGATTGTCGGCATGATGCCTTTCGCCCTTGCACTGCAAAAAACGGGCGGGGTGGATTTAATTGTTAATGGGTTAATGAGCCTGGGTGGCGGCTACGGTCCGCACATGATGCTGATTTGCCTGTTTGTGATGTGTGCCGCGATTGGCTTGTTTATTTCAAATACGGCGACTGCGGTGTTAATGGCGCCTATTGCGTTAGCCGCGGCAAAATCGATGGGTGTTTCCCCTTATCCATTTGCGATGATCGTTGCACTAGCCGCATCCGCTGCATTCATGACACCAGTATCATCGCCGGTTAATACGCTTGTTCTGGGGCCGGGAAATTATAAGTTCAGCGATTTTGTGAAGATGGGCGTGCCATTTACCGTGATTGTGATGGTGGTGAGTGTGGTGATGGTGCCGATGTTATTCCCGTTTTAATACCCTTCATACTTGAAGCCGCATCTTTGTTGGCAGCGTTTACAAACCCCAGTCACTTACTTTGATAAGTGACTGGGGATTTGCTCTCTTGCCGCCTCAAAGCAGCTCCAATTATTTTGGGTATAGGTTAAAGCGGTGAATCCTGGCTAATCTCATCGAGTGAAAGCTGGAAGCTTGGCACAAAGACATTCATAAAATAGTCCATCTCTTCGCTGTGACGGTCAGCCAGCGTTTTCTCGAGCCTGCTTTTAGCCAGTAAAAATTCATTGTTACCGGCAGAGAGCTCTTCCAGACATTTTAGATAGGCGCATAACGCATCGGCTTGCTTGACGATGGCGCGCTCCTCGTCGCTGCTCTGATGCTCATCAATCAGTGGTGCCCAGATGTCACGTAACTCTTCAGGCACCATATCGATCAATTTCTGTTGGGCTATTTTCTCGATAGCTTTGTATTCATGAGCAATTTGCGTGTTGAAATACTTCACCGGCGTTGGTAAATCCCCCGTAAGAACCTCACTGACATCGTGATACATTGCAAGCAGGGCGACATGTTCGGCGTTAATTTGGCCGTTGAATTTACGATTCTTAATCACGGCTAATGCATGAGCGACCATTGCAACTTGCAGGCTATGCTCCGAAACATTTTCGGTACGCACATTACGCATCAGCGGCCAACGATTGATTAATTTCAGGCGTGAAAGGTGGGCAAAGAAATGGCTTTGGCTCATAGATACACTCGGTACGTAAGCAAAGAAAACCATTGTGCGGGGAGTCGGGGGAAGATGCAAACATCTCCCCCGTGAGAATTATTGGTGGTAATGGCCGAGGAAACGACCAAATTTATTGATGGCCATTTCCAGCTCATCAACACGCGGTAAAGTCACGATACGTACGTGATCAGGCCACGGCCAGTTAAATGCTGTTCCTTGAACCAAAAGCACTTTTTCTTGCAATAAGAAATCCAGCACCATTTTTTGGTCATCGTGGATATTAAAACGTTTAGCATCGATTTTCGGGAACATATAGAGCGCGCCCTGCGGTTTCACACATGAAACACCAGGAATATCGTTAATCAGCTCCCACGCACGGTTACGCTGTTCGTATAGACGCCCGCCGGGTGCGATAAATTCACTGATACTCTGATAACCGCCTAAAGCAGTCTGAATTGCATGCTGAGCAGGCACGTTCGCGCACAGACGCATCGACGCGAGCATCTCCAGCCCTTCGATATAACCCTTGGCGTGCTTCTTCGGCCCATTCAGAACCATCCAGCCCTGGCGGAACCCGGCAACACGATAAGTTTTGGACAGCCCATTAAAGGTCACTGTTAGCAGGTCTGGGGCCAGTGCTGCAATTGAATGGTGTTGTGCCGCGTCGTACAGAATCTTGTCGTAGATTTCATCAGCGAAAATAATCAAATTATGCTGACGCGCAATTTCTACAACTTCCAGCAACAACTCTTTAGAGTAAACGGCACCGGTTGGGTTGTTCGGGTTAATAATCACGATGCCGCGAGTGCGTGGTGTGATTTTAGCGCGAATATCGTCAAGGTCTGGGAACCAGCCTGCCGACTCATCACATAAATAGTGAACGGCTTTACCACTAGAAAGCGAAACTGCCGCGGTCCACAAAGGGTAATCAGGTGCTGGTACCAGCATCTCATCACCGCTGTTCAGCAATGCTTGCATCGATTGAACAATCAGCTCAGAAACACCGTTGCCGATGTAAATATCTTCAACTGTCACGTCCCGCATTTCACGAGCCTGATAATGCTGCATGATGGCTTTACGTGCGGTATAGAGTCCTTTCGAGTCGCAGTAACCCTGAGCAGTAGGCAGATTACGAATCACATCGACAAGAATTTCATCCGGGGCATCAAAGCCAAATGGCGCGGGGTTGCCAATATTCAGCTTGAGGACTTTATTCCCTTCTTCTTCAAGACGCTTAGCCTCCTTGAGTACTGGGCCACGGATGTCATAACAGACGTTATCAAGTTTGCTGGATTTTTCGATAGGGGACATGAACCTGACCTTTAATGTTAACGCCACTTCCTGCCGTGGAAGCGACCAGGCAACAAATGTACTCCTGCCACGCCCAGATTTGAAGGCAGTCCGAGCGCCAGACTGCAATTTATCTTTCAATTTAGGCACAAGCAGAAAAACCAATTGAATAGCTAATGATTGGAGTAAAGTATTGATAATTTGATTTATGTTAGATGAAAATATAAATAAATAACAATTTTGCAATCCAATTAACTGGTGTAGTGCTGGTGTTGTAGTGGGTAATGCTGAGTGAATTGAGAATTAAATTGAGTGATAGTTAAGGAAAATTGAATGTTTATGCTTGAGGTTAAAAGAAGTTCACTAATGTGAGTTAATAATATGTATATAAAAATAACTCTGAGTGTCATTAATATAACCTAAGAATAGAGTTAAGTTACTTCTCTTTTACCTGGTATAGCTTCAGGGATTTTTATGAATAACCTATTGAAGAGTGAAATGAAAAAGGAGAATGAGATCAGATAATTCGCAACAAAACTTATGGAATGGCATGATTTGCGGTAAGATATGGTACTGAAAATGACGAGTGTCTATTTTTGGACATAATGAAACTCTATGTTTTACTGTGGGTTAGTATATAACCATTGTACTTTGGTAATTGTCCGTGCAGCAAAAATGACATAGAGAAAACTTTCATTGCACTTACCCTCGTAACCGCAAAAAGTTGAATAACTAAAACTCAGTACTGAAGCAGGCTTACAATAATTACTCAGTTTTAATTTAAGTGACTAGAACAATAAGACGAATGTTTGTATGTTGGTTATGGCGGTATAATATTTCCTGGAATATGTGAGCTACATTATTGGCCTGCATGCACCAGGGTGCATGAAAAATAAAAAGTCAGAACGACTGTCAGGATGACGGTATGGCCCCTCGGGAGACGTTCTGTAAAAGGGAATTGCTTTATCTTTTTGATAAATCACAGCAATAAAACTAAGGCAGACTCGTAAGAGCAACCTACTAGTGAAAAAATTATGATTAACGCAAATCGTCCGATACTAAATCTCGACCTCGATCTGCTAAGGACTTTTGTTGCCGTAGCGGATTTGAATACTTTTGCTGCGGCGGCAGTTGCGGTTTGCCGTACGCAATCGGCTGTAAGCCAGCAGATGCAGCGTCTTGAACAGTTAGTAGGAAAAGAGCTCTTTGCCCGTCATGGTCGTAATAAGCTGCTGACCGAGCATGGAATTCAGCTTCTGGGTTATGCGCGAAAAATTCTACGCTTTAATGATGAAGCATGTACGTCACTGATGTTTAGTAATTTGCAAGGTGTGCTCACGATTGGTGCATCTGATGAAACCGCGGATACCATTCTGCCTTTCTTGCTTAACCGAATAAGCTCGGTTTACCCAAAGCTGGCGTTGGATGTCCGAGTTAAACGTAATCCATTTATGGTTGAAATGCTTAATCAGCAGGAAGTTGATTTGGTTGTCACCACATCAAAACCCGCGCATTTTGAATCCATTGTCTTACGTACTTCACCCACTTTATGGTATTGCGCATCGGACTACGTCTTCCAGAAAGGTGAAACCGTACCTTTAGTCATGCTCGACGATCCGAGTCCTTACCGGGATATGATGCTTGAGCATTTGAATGCAGAGCGTATTCCCTGGCGTATTGCGTATGTTGCTTCCACTCTTTCGGCAGTGCGTGCTGCTGTGAAAGCCGGACTGGGTGTGACTGCTCGGCCTGTTGAAATGATGAGCCCTGAATTGCGTGTGCTGGGTAATGCTGATGGCTTACCGGTTATGCCAGATACTCAATACTTGTTGTGCCGTAATGTGCAAACCAGTAATGATTTGGCTCAGGCTATCTTTAGTGCTCTGGAATCAAACCCTAATCCATACCGTTACATGACTTCGTCAGATGAAGATGGTGATACCGTGCTAATGGAGCGTGATTTCGAGTAATGCCTTCGGTTTGTTAGTAACAAAATATGAAATTCGAAAACAGGTCGTTGAGGTCAATTTTTGACTCAGTGGCCTGTTTTTTAATCACTGCAAGTTGTGTTTATTACTAATTTGTAAAAACATGTTTTAAAACAATCTGCTTCATAGCGCCCTAGATACCTACCTTCTACGTACATCCTTCGAGTCAATACTCGTTTAAATGTTAAAAAATACGCCGCAATGTTGTTGGTTTTCGAGATGGATTAACAGAAGCGTGTCTCAGATCAAGAAAATACTCCCTCTTAGGGGGATGAATAGTTGAGATTTCCTGCCAAAATAGAACGGTAGATATTTTTTTCCTCGTTAACGGACACGATTCACCTTCATTAAAGTAGGGTTAATAATTCGGCATTACTGATTTTTAACGCACTAAATGTTAATGAAGTTGGGCTCATGTAAATTAATGTGTGGATACTTTTGTTAAAGTTGACAAAAGGTTATAGAAAGGAGTAAAAAACCCCATCAATTTGCTGGTAAAGTTTTGATTCCAGCAGTTATTGTAAGGTTTATTGTTCCTCCCCATGAATCGATGTGGTGATCATCTGCCAACAAGAGCAGAGATTTTGGCGCCACTTTTGATGAGTAAGCAATGAGTATGTCAACATCCACTGAAGTTATCGCTCACCATTGGGCGTTCGCAGTCTTTCTTATTGTTGCCATAGGCCTGTGTTGCGTAATGCTTCTCGGGGCCTGGTTCCTTGGCGGGAGAGCTAAGGGTCGGCACAAAAACACTCCCTTCGAGTCAGGTATCGACTCAGTTGGTACAGCGCGCTTACGTCTTTCCGCCAAGTTTTACCTGGTTGCCATGTTCTTCGTTATTTTTGACGTGGAAGCCTTGTATCTCTATGCGTGGTCAGTTTCTATCCGTGAAAGCGGGTGGGTAGGCTTCGTCGAGGCCGCAATTTTCATTTTAGTGCTACTGGCAGGCCTGGTGTATCTGGTGCGCATTGGCGCGCTTGATTGGACTCCTGCGCGTTCGCGCCGCGCCCAAATCAACCCGGAAACCGACAGTCTCACTAACCGTCATACGCAAGATGCTCTAAAGAATTCGGATTACAGCAAGGCGGCAAGCGAGTAAATCCCATGAGCTTACTTAGGTAAGTGATTGGGTTTATGAACGCAGCCAACACCGCTGTAAATTGAATTATAACGAGCATAAAATGAGGCAATAAGATGGACTATACGCTCACCCGCATAGACCCCGACGGTGAGAACGACCGTTACCCCCTGCAAAAACAGGAGATCGTAACCGATCCTCTTGACCAAGAAATCAACCGTAGTGTGTACATGGGCAAGCTCGAACATGCTATGCACGATATGGTGAACTGGGGTCGTAAAAACTCAATTTGGCCTTATAACTTTGGTCTTTCGTGCTGCTACGTTGAGATGGTGACCTCGTTTACCGCCGTACATGACGTGGCACGTTTTGGTGCCGAAGTTCTGCGTGCTTCCCCGCGTCAGGCTGACCTGATGGTTATTGCAGGAACCTGCTTTACCAAAATGGCTCCCGTTATTCAGCGTCTTTATGACCAAATGCTTGAGCCAAAATGGGTTATCTCAATGGGTGCCTGCGCCAACTCCGGCGGCATGTACGACATCTATTCTGTAGTGCAAGGCGTGGATAAATTCCTGCCGGTCGATGTTTACATCCCAGGTTGTCCACCGCGCCCGGAAGCCTATATGCAGGCTCTGATGTTGCTGCAAGAATCTATTGGTAAAGAGCGTCGTCCACTGTCTTGGGTGGTTGGTGATCAGGGCGTGTATCGCGCCAACATGCAATCAGAGCGCGAGCGTAAACGCGGCGAGCGTATTGCAGTCACTAATCTTAGGTCGCCAGACGAGATTTAATTTGCGCCTGTGGTCCGCGTGAGTTTACTTCGCATATCAATAATATTAGCGCGAAGCCGCTGACCAACAGTCACCACGTACCATTTGCAATGGTGAGAATTATGACCGATTTAACTGCGCATGATGCCAACCAGGAAGCCTGGCAAACCCGTGACCATTTAGATGATCCGGTTATTGGCGAACTGCGTAACCGTTTTGGGCCGGATGCTTTTACTGTTCAGCCAACCCGCACTGGAGTTCCGGTGGCCTGGGTTAAGCGTGAACAATTACTGGAAGTGGTCGATTTCTTAAAGAAATTACCGAAGCCCTACGTGATGTTGTTCGACTTACACGGCATGGACGAACGTCTTCGCACTCACCGCAACGGTTTACCGGCTGCGGATTTTTCCGTTTTCTACCACCTGATTTCCATCGATCGCAACCGCGATATCATGCTCAAGGTGGCGCTGTCTGAAAACGACCTGAACGTTCCAACAATTACCAAACTGTTCCCGAACGCTAACTGGTATGAGCGTGAAACCTGGGAAATGTTTGGCATCACCTTTAATGGTCACCCGCACCTGACGCGCATCATGATGCCGCCAACGTGGGAAGGCCATCCGCTGCGTAAAGATTATCCGGCGCGTGCCACCGAGTTCGATCCGTTTGAATTGACCAAACAGAAAGAAGACCTCGAGATGGAAGCGCTGACCTTCAAGCCTGAAGAGTGGGGCATGAAGCGCAGCAGCGAGCATGAAGATTTCATGTTCCTGAACCTCGGTCCAAACCACCCATCCGCGCACGGTGCATTCCGTATCGTTCTGCAACTCGACGGTGAAGAGATTGTCGATTGCGTACCGGATATCGGCTACCACCACCGTGGTGCAGAGAAAATGGGTGAGCGTCAGTCCTGGCACAGCTACATTCCGTATACCGACCGTATCGAGTACCTCGGCGGCTGCGTAAACGAAATGCCATACGTGCTGGCGGTTGAAAAACTGGCGGGTATCAAGGTTCCTGAACGTGTTGACGTTATCCGCGTCATGCTGTCCGAACTGTTCCGTATCAACAGTCACCTGCTTTACATCTCTACGTTTATTCAGGACGTGGGCGCGATGACTCCGGTGTTCTTTGCCTTTACCGACCGTCAGAAAATCTATGACCTTGTTGAAGCGATTACCGGTTTCCGTATGCACCCGGCCTGGTTCCGTATCGGTGGTGTTGCACATGACTTGCCAAACGGTTGGGAACGCCTGCTTAAAGAGTTCCTCGACTGGATGCCAAAACGTCTGGATTCCTACGAGAAAGCTGCGCTGCGTAACACCATTCTGAAAGGTCGTTCACAGGGCGTTGCTGCTTACGGCAAGAAAGAAGCACTGGAGTGGGGCACAACGGGTGCTGGCCTGCGCGCAACTGGCGTTGACTTCGATATCCGTAAAGTTCGTCCTTACTCTGGTTACGAAAACTTCGACTTCGAAATCCCGGTCGGCGGTGGCATCAGCGACTGCTACACCCGTGTGATGCTGA
This sequence comes from Buttiauxella sp. AC038, assembly GCF_979253565.1. NCBI lineage: Bacteria > Pseudomonadati > Pseudomonadota > Gammaproteobacteria > Enterobacterales > Enterobacteriaceae > Buttiauxella > Buttiauxella sp. AC038. The sequence goes on from NZ_CEEDCQ010000001.1 coordinate 1,532,136, forward strand.
AAGTTGAAGAGCTTCGCCAGAGCTTGCGCATTCTTGACCAGTGCCTGAAAAACATGCCTGCTGGCCCGTTCAAAGCTGACCACCCGCTGACAACGCCGCCACCGAAAGAACGCACGCTGCAACATATCGAGACCCTGATCACTCACTTCCTGCAAGTTTCGTGGGGCCCGGTTATGCCGGCTAACGAATCCTTCCAGATGATTGAGGCGACGAAAGGGATTAACAGTTACTACCTGACCAGCGACGGCAGCACCATGAGCTACCGTACCCGTATTCGTACCCCGAGCTTTGCGCACTTGCAGCAAATCCCGTCGGCGATTCGCGGCAGTCTGGTTTCTGACCTGATTGTCTATCTGGGTAGTATCGATTTTGTAATGTCTGATGTGGATCGCTAACTATGCACGATAAACAACAACCCCAGGCAGAAGCCTTTGAGCTGAGTCAATTCGAGCGTGATGCGATTGAGCACGAAAAACATCATTACGAAGATGCTCGCGCAGCCTCTATCGAAGCGCTGAAAATTGTTCAGAAGCAGCGTGGCTGGGTGCCAGACGGCGCTATTTATGCCATCGCTGAAGTTCTGGGTATTCCAGCCAGCGACGTAGAAGGTGTTGCCACATTCTATAGCCAGATTTTCCGCCAGCCGGTAGGCCGCCATGTCATTCGTTATTGCGATAGCGTGGTTTGCCACATTACGGGCTATCAGGGCATTCAGTCTGCCATTGAAGCAAAACTGGACATCAAACCGGGTCAAACCACGTTTGATGGACGCTTTACCCTGCTGCCAACCTGCTGTCTGGGTAACTGCGACAAAGGGCCGACCATGATGATTGATGAGGACACTCATAGCTATCTGACGCCGGAAGCAATCCCTGATTTGCTGGAGCAGTATAAATGAAGACGATTATTCGTACTGCCGAAACCCATCCGCTGACCTGGCGGTTGCGTGATGACAAACAGCCTGTCTGGCTGGATGAATATCGCAGCAAAAACGGCTACGAAGGTGCGCGTCTTGCTTTGACAGGCCTGGCACCAGACGAAGTCGTTACCCGCGTTAAAGACTCAGGTCTGAAAGGGCGTGGCGGCGCAGGTTTCTCCACCGGTCTGAAGTGGAGCCTGATGCCGAAAGACGAGTCTATGAACATCCGTTACCTGCTGTGTAACGCCGATGAAATGGAACCCGGCACCTATAAAGACCGTTTGCTGATGGAGCAACTGCCGCACCTTTTGGTGGAAGGCATGCTGATTTCTGCATTCGCGCTGAAAGCCTACCGCGGTTACATCTTCCTGCGCGGTGAGTACATCGAAGCGGCTGTGCATTTGCGCCGCGCGATTGCTGAAGCAACCGAAGCAGGTTTGCTGGGCAAAAACATTCTCGGTTCTGGTTTTGATTTTGAGCTTATCGTGCACACCGGTGCCGGGCGTTATATCTGTGGTGAAGAAACCGCATTGATTAACTCCCTGGAAGGCCGCCGCGCGAACCCACGTTCAAAACCACCATTCCCTGCCTCAAGCGGCGTGTGGGGTAAACCAACGTGTGTTAATAACGTTGAAACTCTGTGCAACGTGCCAGCGATTCTGGCCAACGGCGTGGAATGGTATCAGGGCATTTCGACCAGCAAAGATGCTGGCACCAAGCTGATGGGCTTCTCCGGGCGTGTGAAAAACCCAGGCGTCTGGGAATTACCGTTCGGTACCACCGCACGTGAGATTCTTGAAGAATACGCCGGTGGTATGCGTGATGGCCTGAAATTCAAAGCCTGGCAGCCGGGCGGGGCAGGGACAGACTTCCTGACCGAATCGCATCTTGACCTGCCGATGGAATTCGAAAGCATCGGTAAAGCAGGCAGTCGTTTAGGTACGGCGCTGGCGATGGCGGTTGACCATGAAATTGGTATGGTTCCGTTGGTGCGCAATTTGGAAGAGTTCTTTTCCCGTGAATCTTGCGGCTGGTGTACACCTTGCCGTGATGGCCTACCGTGGAGTGTGAAAATTCTGCGTGCGCTGGAGCGTGGCGAAGGCCAGCCTGGGGATATCGAGACACTTGAGCAACTGTGTCGTTTCCTCGGTCCGGGTAAAACCTTCTGTGCGCATGCGCCAGGTGCGGTTGAGCCATTACAGAGTGCGATTAAATATTTCCGCGACGAATTCGAAGCAGGCATTGCCAAACAAGATTTCGGTAACACGCGTGCCATTGCTGGCATCCAACCGAACTTATTAAAAGCGCGCTGGTGATACCTGACAACAAGTTTGCAGGTTATAAAATTTTATAATTAATTGGAAGCATGCTGACTATGGCTACGATACATGTAGACGGCAAAGAATATGAGGTAAATGGGTCAGACAACCTGCTGCAAGCATGTCTGTCGCTCGGCCTTGATATTCCTTATTTTTGCTGGCACCCGGCGCTTGGTAGCGTCGGTGCTTGCCGCCAGTGCGCGGTGAAGCAATATCAGAACGCAGAAGATCTTCGTGGTCGCCTGGTGATGTCTTGTATGACACCAGCTTCTGATGGCACGTTTATCTCTATTGATGACGGCGAAGCTAAAGAATTCCGCGAAAGCGTAGTGGAATGGTTGATGACCAACCACCCACACGACTGCCCGGTTTGTGAAGAAGGCGGCAACTGCCACCTGCAAGATATGACGGTAATGACCGGTCATAGCTTCCGTCGCTATCGTTTCACCAAGCGTACTCACCGTAATCAGGACCTCGGCCCGTTCATCTCTCACGAAATGAACCGCTGTATCGCTTGTTACCGCTGTGTGCGTTACTACAAAGATTATGCTGACGGCACCGATTTGGGTGTTTACGGCGCTCACGACAACGTCTACTTCGGCCGCCCTGAAGACGGTACGCTTGAGAGCGAATTCTCCGGTAACCTGGTAGAAATCTGCCCGACCGGTGTATTCACTGATAAAACTCACTCCGAGCGTTATAACCGTAAGTGGGATATGCAGTTCGCCCCTAGCATTTGCCAGCAGTGCAGCATCGGCTGTAACACCAGCCCTGGTGAGCGTTACGGTGAATTGCGTCGTATCGAAAACCGTTACAACGGTACCGTGAACCACTACTTCCTGTGTGATCGTGGCCGCTTCGGTTATGGCTACGTCAACCTGAAGGATCGTCCACGTCAGCCGATCCAACGCCGTGGCGACGATCTGATCACCCTGAACGCTGAACAAGCGATGCAGGGCGCGGCAGATATTCTGCGCCAGTCGAAGAAAGTGATCGGTATCGGATCCCCACGTGCCAGCGTTGAAAGCAACTTCGCGCTGCGTGAACTGGTGGGTGCAGATAACTTCTACACCGGTATTGCAACAGGTGAACAAGCACGTCTGCAACTGATGCTCAAAGTACTGCAAGAAAGTGGCATTCACACTCCGGCACTGCGTGAAATCGAAACCTACGATGCGGTTCTGGTGCTGGGCGAAGACATTACTCAGACCGGCGCACGTGTTGCACTGGCTGTGCGTCAGGCAGTGAAAGGGAAATCACGTGAAATGGCAGCAGCACAGAAAGTTGCTGACTGGCAAATCGCGGCGATCATGAACATTGGCCAGCACGCGAAACACCCGCTGTTTGTCACCAATATCGACAGCACTCGTCTGGATGATATCGCCGCATGGACTTACCGTGCGCCGGTTGAAGATCAGGCGCGTCTGGGCTTTGCTATCGCCAACGCACTGGACAGCAACTCTCCCGCTGTTGAACTTGATCGCGACCTGAAAAATAAAGTCGACGTGATTGTTCAAGCGCTGGCGGGTGCGAAAAAACCATTGATCGTATCCGGTACTAACGCCGGAAGCGAAGCGGTGATTCAGGCGGCAGCAAACGTTGCTAAAGCACTGAAAGGCCGTGGTGCCGATGTTGGTATCACTATGGTTGCTCGCGCAGTCAACAGTGTTGGGCTAGGCCTTATCGGCGGTGGTTCTCTTGAAGAAGCACTGAGCGAACTGGAGAGCGGTTCTGCCGATGCGGTAGTCGTGCTGGAAAACGATCTTCATCGCCATGCCTCTGCGGCACGTGTTGACGCAGCACTCAGTAAAGCTCCGCTGGTGATGGTTATCGACCATCAGCGCACTGCGATTATGGATAAAGCCCATCTGGTGCTCTCCACCGCAAGCTTCGCTGAAAGCGATGGTACGGTTATCAACAACGAAGGCCGCGCACAGCGTTTCTTCCAGGTTTATGACCCGTCTTACTACGACCACTCCATTGTGATGCTGGAAAGCTGGCGCTGGTTGCATTCACTGCACAGTACAGTTGAAAGCCGTGAAGTGGACTGGACGCAGTTAGATGATGTTATTGATGCTTGCGTGAAGGCGTTGCCACAACTGGCCGGAATTAAAGAGGCGGCACCTGATGCCAGCTTCCGTATTCGTGGTCAGAAACTGTCGCGTTCCCCAATCCGCTCCAGTGGTCGTACGGCAATGCGTGCGAACATCAGTGTGCATGAACCGCGCCAGCCGCAGGATAAAGACACTATGTTCGCCTTCTCTATGGAAGGGAACAACAGCCCGTCTGCAAATCGTCAGCAAATCCCATTCGCATGGGCACCAGGCTGGAACTCACCTCAGGCATGGAACAAATTCCAGGCTGAAGTGGGTGGCAAACTGCGTCACGGCGATCCGGGTGTGCGTCTGATTGAAGCGTCCGAAACGGGTATCGATTACTTCACCGATGTGCCGGAAATCTTCCAGGCAGAAGAAGGGAAATGGCGTATTGCGCCTTACTACCATCTGTTTGGCAGTGATGAAATGTCTCAACGTTCTCCTGTTTTCCAGAGCCGTATGGCCGAGCCGTATATCAAGCTGAATCCGGCTGATGCTGCAAAACTGGGCGTGAACGCGGGAAGCCTGATTTCGTTTAGCTATGAAGGCCAGACGTTAAGTCTGCCGCTGCAACTTTCCGAAGGGCTGGCAGCAGGGCAGGTTGGTTTACCGATGGGTATGCCTGGCATTGCTCCGGTACTGGCGGGTGCTCGTCTTGAAAATCTTCAGGAGGCTGGCCAATGAGTTGGTTAACACCGGATGTTATCGACATTCTGCTGAGCATTCTCAAAGCGGTCGTTATCCTGCTGGTCGTGGTGACCTGCGGTGCGTTCATGAGTTTTGGTGAGCGTCGTTTGCTGGGCCTGTTCCAGAACCGTTACGGACCGAACCGTGTTGGCTGGGGCGGCTCGCTCCAGTTAGTCGCGGACATGATCAAGATGTTCTTTAAAGAAGACTGGACTCCACGCTTTGCGGACCGCGTCATCTTTACCCTGGCTCCGATGATTGCTTTTACCTCGCTGCTGTTGGCCTTTGCGATTGTGCCGGTCAGCCCAAGCTGGGTAGTCGCCGACCTGAACATTGGTATTTTGTTCTTCCTGATGCTGGCAGGTCTCGCGGTTTACGCGGTGCTGTTCGCTGGCTGGTCGAGTAACAACAAATACTCATTGCTGGGTGCGATGCGTGCGTCTGCGCAGACACTTAGCTACGAAGTGTTCCTTGGTCTGTCGCTAATGGGCGTTGTTGCGCAGGCGGGTTCATTCAATATGGGCGATATCGTTGATAACCAAGCCAACCTGTGGAACGTGATTCCGCAGTTCTTCGGCTTTGTTACGTTCGCAATTGCTGGTGTTGCAGTTTGTCACCGTCACCCGTTTGACCAACCAGAAGCTGAGCAAGAACTGGCAGATGGTTATCACATCGAATATTCAGGCATGAAGTTTGGCCTGTTCTTCGTTGGTGAATACATCGGCATCGTTACGGTTTCAGCCCTGATTGTCACCCTGTTCTTTGGTGGCTGGCATGGTCCGTGGTTACCACCTTTCATCTGGTTTGCGCTGAAAACTGCATTCTTCATGATGATGTTCATTTTGATCCGTGCAGCATTGCCTCGTCCGCGTTATGACCAGGTGATGTCCTTCGGCTGGAAAATTTGCCTGCCGTTGACACTGGTTAATCTGCTGGTGACCGCCGCGGTCATTCTCTATCAGGCACCATAAGGGGTGAAAAAACCATGACATTGAAAGAGTTAGCGGTTGGTTTCGGCACCCAGGTACGCAGTATCTGGATGATCGGTCTGCACGCGTTTGCCAAACGTGAAACGCAGATGTATCCGGAAGAACCAGTATATTTACCGCCGCGCTACCGTGGTCGCATCGTGTTAACTCGCGATCCGGACGGTGCCGAGCGCTGTGTTGCCTGTAACTTGTGTGCAGTAGCTTGCCCGGTAGCCTGTATCTCTTTGCAAAAAGCAGAAACGAAAGACGGCCGCTGGTATCCAGAGTTCTTCCGTATCAACTTCTCGCGCTGCATCTTCTGTGGTCTGTGCGAAGAAGCGTGCCCAACAACGGCTATTCAGCTCACACCTGATTTCGAACTGGGTGAGTTTAAGCGCCAGGATTTGGTGTACGAAAAAGAGGATCTGTTGATCTCCGGTCCGGGCAAATACCCGGAATATAACTTCTACCGGATGGCAGGTATGGCAATCGACGGCAAAGATAAGGGCGAAGCGGAAAACGAAGCCAAGCCTATCGACGTCAAAGGCCTATTACCTTAAAGGAGCAAGGCAATGGAATTCGCTTTTTATATATGCGCAATCATCGCGGTCGGGACCACCCTAAGGGTGATCACGCATACCAACCCGGTGCATGCCTTGCTGTATTTGATTATCTCGCTGTTGGCTATTTCCGGGGTGTTCTTCTCTCTGGGAGCTTACTTTGCCGCAGCGCTGGAGATTATCGTCTACGCCGGCGCCATCATGGTGTTGTTCGTCTTTGTGGTAATGATGCTCAACCTCGGCGGTGCGGTCGTTGAGCAAGAGCGTAACTGGCTGAAACCGCAGTTGTGGATTGGCCCTGGCATTTTGTCAGCCGTTCTGCTTTCAGTGCTGGTTTACGCAATCCTGGGTCTGAATGACCAGGGGATTGACGGTACGCCAGTGAGTGCAAAAGCGGTAGGTATTGCGCTGTTCGGACCGTATGTTCTGGCAGTGGAATTAGCCTCAATGCTGCTGCTGGCGGGTCTGGTTGTTGCATTCCACTTGGGTCGTGAAGACCGTCAGGGTGAAGTGCTGAGCAATCGCCAGGCTGACGCAGCCGCGAAAAGAAAAACGGAGGAGCACGTATGATTCCGCTGCAACATGGACTAATCCTCGCTGCCATTTTGTTCGTATTGGGGCTGACGGGGCTTGTGATTCGTCGCAACCTGCTTTTCATGCTGATTAGCCTGGAAGTGATGATCAACGCTGCTGCCCTGGCGTTTGTGGTCGCTGGCAGTTACTGGGGCCAGGCTGATGGCCAGGTGATGTATATTCTTGCGATTAGCTTAGCTGCCGCCGAAGCCAGTATTGGCCTCGCACTGTTACTGCAGCTCCATCGTCGTCGCCAGAGCCTGAATATCGATTCAGTAAGTGAGATGCGTGGATGAACCTTCTCTGGTTAACCATTCTTTTGCCTTTTATTGGCTTTTTATTGTTGGCGTTCTCTCGCGGTCGTTGGTCAGAAAACCTTTCTGCAACGGTTGGGGTCGGCTCAATCGGTCTTGCGGCGTTGGTCACCGCGATTGTTGGGGTTGATTTCTTTAACAACGGAAGAGAAGCGTTCACCCAGCCGTTATGGACCTGGATGTCAGTTGGCGATTTTAATATCGGCTTCAACCTGATCCTCGACGGTTTGTCATTGACCATGCTGTCGGTGGTGACCGGCGTTGGTTTCCTGATCCACATGTACGCATCCTGGTATATGCGTGGGGAAGAGGGCTACTCTCGCTTCTTCGCTTACACCAACCTGTTTATTGCAAGCATGGTCGTGCTGGTGCTTGGCGATAACTTGTTGCTGATGTATCTCGGTTGGGAAGGCGTAGGTCTATGCTCGTATCTGCTGATTGGTTTCTACTATACCGATCCGAAGAACGGCGCTGCGGCTATGAAAGCCTTCGTTGTGACTCGCGTGGGTGATGTGTTCCTCGCTTTCGCATTGTTCATTCTTTACAACGAACTGGGCACGCTGAACTTCCGCGAAATGGTTGAACTGGCACCGCAGCACTTTGCGGCGGGCAACCAAATGCTGATGTGGGCAACCCTGATGCTGTTAGGCGGCGCGGTGGGTAAATCTGCTCAGTTGCCTTTGCAGACCTGGCTTGCGGATGCAATGGCAGGCCCAACGCCTGTTTCAGCGCTGATCCACGCAGCGACCATGGTTACCGCGGGCGTCTACCTGATTGCCCGTACTCACGGCCTGTTCCTGCTAACCCCTGAAGTGCTGCATTTAGTAGGTATCGTTGGTGCGGTCACGCTGGTGATGGCGGGCTTCGCAGCACTTGTGCAAACCGATATCAAACGTGTGTTGGCGTACTCGACCATGAGCCAGATTGGCTACATGTTCCTGGCGCTGGGCGTACAAGCGTGGGATGCGGCGATTTTCCACCTGATGACGCACGCCTTCTTCAAAGCGTTGCTGTTCCTGTCGTCTGGTTCGGTGATTCTTGCCTGCCACCACGAACAAAACATCTTCAAAATGGGTGGCCTGCGTAAGTCCATTCCGCTGGTGTATATCTGCTTCCTGGTCGGTGGCGCCGCGTTGTCTGCGTTGCCACTCATTACTGCGGGCTTCTTCAGTAAAGATGAGATTCTGGCCGGTGCGATGGCGAATGGTCATGTGAACCTGATGGTTGCGGGTCTGGTCGGTGCGTTTATGACCTCACTGTACACCTTCCGTATGATCTTCATCGTCTTCCACGGTAAAGAGCAGATTCACGCGCATCCACTTAAAGGCATCACTCATAACTTGCCGCTGATTGTGCTGCTGGTGTTGTCCACCTTCGTTGGCGCAATGATTGTTCCGCCGCTTGCTGGTGTTCTGCCAGCGACTACTGAACTTGCGCACGGTAGCGTGCTGGCACTTGAGATTACCTCCGGTGTTGTCGCCATCGCCGGTATCCTGATTGCAGCATGGCTGTGGCTGGGCAAACGTACTCTGGTAACAGCGATTGCCAACAGCGCACCGGGTCGCTTCTTTGGTACCTGGTGGTTCCATGCCTGGGGCTTCGATTGGCTTTATGACAAAGTCTTCGTTAAGCCATTCCTGGGTATCGCCTGGCTTATCAAGAGCGATCCGTTGAATTCACTGATGAACATTCCGGCAATTCTTTCACGCTTTGCAGGTCGCGGCCTGTTGGTGAGCGAGAACGGTTACCTGCGCTGGTATGTGGCATCAATGAGTATCGGTGCGGTCGTGGTTGTAGGCTTGCTGCTGGTATTGCGCTAAGCATTTAAGAGCTAAGTGAATTTTCTCTGAGAATTCGTTGAAAATTAGGTCCTGAAAAACAGGCGTCATCGGCGAAGTCAGACTGAACACCGCCAGCGCGGAGCAACCGGAGCGTACTTGAGTACGTGAGGATTGCGAGCACTGCCGGGGTTCGGTATGACAAGCAAGATAGCCTGAACTGGACTTTAACAAGGATATTTATTGCCATGCTATTACCCTGGCTGATACTAATCCCCTTTATTGGCGGCTTCTTCTGCTGGCAAACAGAGCGCTTCGGCGTAAAAGTGCCACGTTGGATTGCGCTGGTAACGATGGGACTGACACTGGCTCTCTCGCTGCAACTGTGGTTAGCCGGTGGCTATTCACTGACGCAATCCGCTGGTTTGCCGCAGTGGCAGTCTGAATTTATCCTGCCGTGGATCCCACGCTTTGGGATAACCATCCACCTTGCGCTGGACGGCTTATCTTTACTGATGGTGGTGCTCACCGGTCTGCTCGGCGTGCTGGCGGTACTCTGTTCGTGGAATGAAATCGAAAAATATCAGGGCTTCTTCCACCTCAACCTGATGTGGATCCTCGGTGGCGTTATCGGCGTGTTCCTTGCCATCGACATGTTCCTGTTCTTCTTCTTCTGGGAAATGATGCTGGTGCCGATGTACTTCCTGATCGCACTGTGGGGCCATAAAGCCTCCGACGGGAAGACACGCATCACCGCTGCAACCAAGTTCTTCATCTATACCCAGGCAAGCGGCCTGGTGATGCTGATTGCGATTCTTGGTCTGGTGTTCGTGCACTACAATTCAACCGGTGTGTGGACGTTTAACTATGAGCAATTGCTGCACACTGAAATGTCCAGCAGCGTTCAATGGTTGCTGATGCTGGGCTTCTTCATTGCGTTTGCGGTGAAAATGCCAGTGGTTCCATTGCATGGTTGGTTGCCGGATGCGCACTCCCAGGCACCAACGGCAGGTTCTGTTGACCTAGCAGGTATCTTGCTGAAAACCGCAGCCTACGGTCTGTTGCGTTTTGCACTGCCGCTGTTCCCAGAAGCGTCTGCTGAATTTGCACCGATTGCCATGTGGCTGGGTGTTATCGGCATCTTCTATGGCGCGTGGATGGCCTTCGCACAAACAGATATTAAACGCCTGATTGCTTACACATCCGTTTCCCACATGGGCTTTGTGTTGATTGCCATTTATACCGGCAGCCAACTGGCTTATCAGGGTGCGGTGATTCAGATGATTGCTCACGGTCTTTCTGCGGCCGGTATGTTCATCATCTGTGGTCAGATTTACGAGCGTTTGCACACTCGTGATATGCGTCTGATGGGCGGCCTGTGGAACAAAATTAAATGGCTGCCAGGCCTGTCGTTATTCTTTGCAGTGGCAACGCTGGGTATGCCGGGCACCGGTAACTTTGTTGGCGAATTCATGATTCTGTTCGGCAGTTACCATGTCGTGCCAATGATTACTATTATCTCGACTTTCGGTCTGGTCTTTGCCTCAGTTTATTCTCTGGCGATGATTCATCGTGCTTACTTCGGTAAAGCTAAAAGCGAAATCAGTGATAAACAACTGGCAGGCATGTCGCTGCGCGAGTTCTTTATCATCCTGTTGCTGGTGGTGTTGTTAGTCCTGTTGGGCTTCTACCCGCAGCCAATTCTGGATACTTCGCATGCCGCGATGAGCAATATTCAGCAGTGGTTTACCAGTTCAATTCCAACTACAAGGCCGTAATTCGCCATGACTATAACTCCTCAACAATTGATCGCGCTGCTACCGCTGCTCGTCGTCGGATTGACGGTGGTGGTTGTGATGCTCTCCATAGCGTGGCGACGCGACCATTTTGTCAATGCAACACTGGCAGTAATTGGCCTTAACGCCGCACTCGTTTCACTGTGGTTTGTGGGTCAGGCTGGGGCTATGGATGTCACGCCGCTGATGCGCGTTGATGGCTATGCGATGCTCTATACTGGACTGGTTCTGTTGGCGAGCCTTGCGACCTGTACGTTTGCTTACCCGTGGCTTCAGGGTTACACCGACAACCGCGAAGAGTTTTACCTGCTAGTGTTGATTGCAGCACTGGGCGGTATTCTGCTGGCAAACGCAAATCACCTGGCAGCATTGTTCCTGGGCATTGAGCTGATCTCGCTGCCGTTATTCGGTTTGATTGGCTACGCCTTCCGCCAGAAAAGGTCGCTTGAGGCGAGTATCAAATACACCATTCTGTCTGCTGCAGCCTCTTCATTCCTGCTGTTCGGTATGGCGCTGGTGTACGCAGAATCAGGTGACCTGTCGTTTGTGAGCCTCGGTAAGAGTCTGGCAGACAACATGCTGCATGAACCTCTGCTGCTTGCGGGTCTGGGTCTGATGATTGTTGGACTTGGCTTTAAACTGTCACTGGTTCCATTCCACTTGTGGACACCAGATGTTTACCAGGGCGCTCCGGCTCCAGTTTCCACTTTCCTGGCAACCGCCAGCAAAATCGCCATCTTTGGTGTGGTAATGCGTCTGTTCCTCTACGCGCCAGTTGGCGATAGCGAAGCAGTTCGTGTGGTACTGGGTATTATCGCCTTTATCTCTATCATCTTCGGTAACCTGATGGCATTGAGCCAGACCAATATCAAGCGTCTGCTTGGTTACTCGTCTATCTCACACCTCGGTTATTTGATGGTGGCATTGATTGCGCTGCAAAGCGGCAACATGTCGATGGAAGCGGTCGGTGTTTATCTGGCAGGTTACCTGTTCAGCAGCCTCGGCGCGTTCGGCGTGGTCAGCCTTATGTCCAGCCCATACCGTGGCCCGGATGCAGACTCTCTGTACTCTTACCGTGGTCTGTTCTGGCACAAGCCAATTTTGTCTGCGGTCATGACCGTGATGATGCTGTCACTGGCAGGTATTCCAATGACGCTCGGCTTCATCGGTAAGTTCTACATTATTGCGGTAGGTGTACAGTCTCACCTGTGGTGGCTGACCGGTGCTGTGGTACTGGGTAGTGCGATTGGTTTGTACTACTACCTGCGTGTGACGGTGAGTTTGTACCTGAACGCACCGCAACAACCAGGTCGTGATGCGCCAACTAACTGGGCGTTTACTGCAGGCGGTGTAGTGGTTCTGATCTCCGCCGTGCTGGTGCTGTTACTGGGTGTATACCCACAACCACTCATCACGCTGGTGCGTATGGCAACACCAATGATGTAGTAGTCAGATTTGTCGGGTTGCTTCCCGACTAACACGACTAACGTAAAGGCTACCCAATCGGGTAGCCTTTTTGATTTACAGCTTTGCTACACTTAGTTAAATGCCGTCTCAACAATCGTATTCTGCTAATTAAACATGGAGTTGTATGGCCACGCATCTGGTCTGGTTTCGCAATGATTTACGGGTGAATGACAATCTGGCGCTGGCTGCGGCGTGCCGTGACCCACACGCGCATGTGATAGCCATTTTTATCGCGACTCCGCGTCAATGGCGACAGCATGAAATGTCGCCACGCCAGGCTGAATTCATATGGCAGCACTTGCAGTGCTTGCATACCTCTCTTGCTGAGCGTGGCATCGAACTTTTTATTCACCAGGTTGATGGTTTTGATGACTCAGTCGAATACCTGAAAAACTTTTGTGAAGCGCAGAAAGTCAACGCGTTGTTTTACAACTATCAGTACGAGTTCAATGAGCGGCAGCGTGATGCGGCTGTAGAAAAGATGCTGGGCCGCGAGGTGGTTTGCCAGGGTTTTGATGACAGCGTTTTATTGGCGCCGGGAAGCGTTACCACCGGCAATAACGAGATGTACAAAGTCTTTACGCCATTTAGTAAAGCGTTCATCAAGCGGCTGCATGAAGGGTTGCCGGAATGTGTATCGGCCCCGAAAAGCCGTGGGATTACCTTGCCGGAAACGAACACACTCGCGGAAATTGATTATCCCCGCCAGCCTGTCGATGAACGCCTGTTCCCCATCGGCGAACAGCAGGCTATTCACCAACTACGCCAGTTTTGCTGCCAGCCGGTGGTTGATTACGCAGAGCAACGTGATTTCCCCGCAATCGACGGGACCAGTCGCCTGTCGGCTTATCTGGCGATTGGCGTACTTTCGCCACGCCAATGTTTGCACCGTTTACTGAGAAATCACCCCCAGGCACTGGATGGAGGCGCAGGTTCGGTTTGGTTAAATGAGTTAATCTGGCGTGAGTTCTATCGCCATTTGCTGGTGGCTTACCCGAAACTGTGCCGTTATCAGCCGTTTATCTCATGGACAGATAACGTTATCTGGCGGCAAGATAAATCACAGCTTATAGCCTGGGAGCAGGGCAATACGGGGTTTCCTATTGTGGATGCTGCGATGCGCCAGCTAAACACAATTGGCTGGATGCACAACCGTTTACGTATGGTGGTGGCGAGCTTTTTGGTCAAAGACTTATTGATCGATTGGCGATGTGGCGAATGCTACTTTATGTCACAACTGATTGATGGTGACCTGGCTGCTAACAATGGCGGCTGGCAATGGGCGGCCTCGACCGGCACTGATGCCGCACCTTATTTTAGAATCTTTAACCCAACCACCCAAGGCGAGCGCTTTGATGGAAAAGGTGAATTTATACGCCAGTGGTTGCCTGAATTGAGTGATATACCGGATAAATATATCCACACCCCTTGGGTCTGGGCGGACAAACAACAACTGAAACTGGACTATCCGCGCCCAATTGTTGACCATAAACAAGCACGTATAGTGACACTCGCCGCTTATGAAGCGGCCCGTAAATCTGAAGAGAAAGATAATGAAAAATAGCGAACTGGAACGCCTAATTAACGAAAAACTCAACAGCGCTGCTATCAGCGATTACGCGCCGAATGGTTTACAGGTCGAAGGGCGTGAAGAAGTCCGCAAAATCGTTACCGGTGTGACCGCAAGCCAGGCGCTGATTGACGAAGCTGTGCGCCAAAATGCCGATGCAGTGATTGTTCACCATGGCTACTTCTGGAAAGGTGAGTCTCCGGTGATTCGTGGTATGAAACGCAATCGCCTGAAAGCGCTGCTCAGCAATGACATCAATTTATACGGCTGGCATTTGCCGCTCGATGCGCATCCGCAGCTTGGCAATAACGCGCAATTAGGCGCGTTGCTGGGGATTGAAACCAAAGGGGAAGTCGAGCCGCTGGTGCCTTGGGGAGAGTTTCCAACACCGCTTTCTGGCGTAGAACTGGCTTCATGGATTGAGATGCGACTTGGTCGTACACCGCTTTGGAGCGGTGATACGGGTCCTGAACAAATTCGCCGTGTCGCCTGGTGTACTGGGGGGGCAAAGTTTTATTGATAGCGCGGCACGTTTTGGCGTTGATGCGTTTATTACCGGTGAGGTTTCAGAGCAGACTATTCATTCCGCACGTGAACAAGGTCTACATTTCTATGCGGCCGGGCATCACGCCACCGAGCGCGGCGGTATTCAGGCATTAAGCGACTGGCTGAATAGTGAGACAGATTTGGAAGTGACCTTTATCGATATTCCGAACCCGGCATAACGTCAGACCGAGGAGTAAAAGTGCAAAGAGCGCGGTGTTATCTGTTAGGCGAAAGTGCGGTAGTTCTTGAATTGGAACCGCCTTTATCGCTGGAAAGTCAGCAACGGATCTGGGGATTAACCCAGCGTCTACTGGAATCTCCCGCTGTTTCAGAAGTCATTCCGGGGATGAACAATATCACTGTGGTGCTACGTGAACCGCAAAGCCTGGCGCTGGATGGTATTGAGCGGCTCCAGCGCTGGTGGGAAGAGAGCGAGGCCATGGTGGTTGAATCTCACCGCATTGATATTCCAGTAATATATGGTGGCAGTGTTGGCCCTGATTTAGCCGAAGTCGCAGGGCATTGCGGCTTATCGGCAAGCCAGGTTGTGGAGCTGCACTCATCCGTTGATTACATTGTCTATTTTCTCGGTTTTCAACCAGGCTTTGCCTATCTTGCAGGCCTTGCTCCCACTCTTTCTATGCCGCGTCGGGCTGAGCCACGCTTGATGGTTCCTGCAGGCTCGGTAGGTATTGGCGGCAGCCAGACGGGTATTTATCCGCTGGCAACGCCTGGTGGCTGGCAGCTTATCGGCCAGACGCCCGTGAGGCTCTTTAATCCGGCTGATAACGTGCCAACACTACTGGCGCCGGGAGATACCGTCCGCTTTGTGCCTCAAAAGGAGGGGGTGTGCTGAAAATAATCCGTGCTGGAATGCATATGTCGATACAAGACGCAGGGCGTTTTGGTTACCGGCAGTTGGGTGTTAGCCGTTGCGGTGCCCTTGATACCCCAGCGTTGAAAATTGCTAATTTGCTGGTGGGTAATGCACCAGATAGTGCCGCGCTGGAAATCACGCTTGGCCATTGCGTTGTTGAGTTCACCAGCGATGGCTGGTTTGCGTTAACTGGTGCTGGAAGCCACGCTGAACTGGATGGGCGCACAGTCTGGACTGGCTGGCGACTACCGGTGAAAGCGGGCCAGCAATTAAGGCTAAAAGTGCCTGATCGCGGGATGCGTAGCTATCTTGCTGTCGCCGGTGGGTTGGATGTACCTGAAATCCTGGGTTCTTATAGTACCGATCTCAAAGCGCAAATTGGCGGCATCGAAGGGCGTTTGCTCAAAGATGGCGATGAAATACCGCTATTACCGGCAACTCGACGGTTCCGGGAGTCGCGCGGTGTAAAGCAGCTCTTGTGGGGGAACCGCATTCGTGCGCTGGCGGGCCCGGAATATCAGGAGTTTACGCACACTTCGCAAGATGCGTTCTGGCGTTTACCGTGGCAGTTAAGCCCGCAAAGTAACCGCATGGGTTATCGCATGCAGGGGCAGCGGCTTGAGCGCACTACCGATCGCGAGTTGTTGTCGCATGGGCTACTGCCGGGAGTGGTACAGGTGCCGCATAATGGGCAGCCTATTGTGCTGATGAACGATGCGCAGACAACCGGCGGATATCCAAGGATTGCCTGCGTGATCGAAGCTGACATGTTTAACCTTGCGCAATTACGCTTAGGGGAGCCGGTTCATTTCGTGCAATGCACGTTGGAAGAAGCCCTTAAAGCGCGTCGTGAGCAGCAAATCTATCTTGAGCAACTGGCCTGGCGGCTGAATAACGAAGACTAATTTTCAAGGGCAAAGAGATGCCAGAAGGTCCAGAAATAAGGCGAGCGGCAGATAAACTTGAAGCCGCCGTTTTAAATAAAGCGCTAACCGAAGTCTGGTTTGCATTTCCTCAGTTGAAGCCGTTTGAGCAAACATTAGTTGGTCAAAGCGTCGAGCGTATCGAAACGCGTGGAAAAGCATTGCTGTTGCATTTTTCTAATGGGTTAACCATGTACAGCCACAACCAACTTTATGGCGTGTGGCGTGTGGTTAATGCAGGTGAAACGACAGACACGACACGTGTTTTACGCGTCAGATTGCAGACTGCTGATAAAGCCATTTTGCTCTACAGCGCTTCAGATATTGAAATACTCAATGGCGATCAACTGTTGAAGCATCCGTTTTTATTGCGTGTCGGGCCGGATGTCCTTGATATGACGCTAACGGCAGAACAGGTGAAAGCACGCTTGTTGTCGGCAAGGTTTCGTAGGCGCCAGTTCAGCAGTTTGTTGCTGGATCAGGCTTTCCTGGCAGGGCTGGGAAATTATCTGCGCGTTGAGATTCTCTGGGCAGTTGGGCTATTAGCGCACCATAAAGCACAGATTTTAACTCCTGAACAACTCGATAAACTGTCTCATGCACTGCTGGATATCCCACGTTTTTCATACAATACGCGTGGCACTGTGGATGAGAATAAACACCATGGGGCTATTTTCAGCTTTAAGGTGTTTCATCGTGCAGGGGAGAAATGCGAACGCTGCGGCGCCATTATTGAGAAAACAATGCTTTCATCCAGGCCATTTTATTGGTGCCCTGGCTGTCAGCATTAAATAATCCTGAAGATAGCGTTTATCGCATGGCGCGGAGATCGGGTATATTGGGACGTAGATCACAAAAAAATTTAAAGGAAGACGTTGCACTATGAGTTCTCGTTTCGCCCTGGCTGCCATAGCAGCCGTTTTAGCCCTGACAGGATGCGCAAAATCGAAAACCGCAGACACGACATCGGCTTTCGATTTTGGCTCCTCGCGCGTGACCGTGACGCATGTCCCAACGAAAACCGACGATGGCACCACAATATACGTGACCATTGATAGCAAGGATGCTGGTGCGCTGGGGACGGGTAAAAGTCTTGAACTACAACTGCCAGAGGGCAAACATACAGTCGGCGGCTATGCCCGTACGCTGATTGGTCGCGTAACCATATCGCCTGTTGAAGTGTCGACATCGAGCGATGTTGTCAGCCACGTGACATATTCCATTGCGAATAGTAAACCGACATTTACCGTCCGCGCATCAACCCCGGTTCCGAAACCGAAGTCAGAAACGATTCCGGTAGAATCTGTTCCTGTTATACAACAGCAAATTGAAGAGCCTGCCGCGGTCGAACAAACGCAGGTTACACCATCTGCCACGGTCGAACAGACGCAAGTTACACCACCTGCTGCGCCAGCAGCGACGCAGGAAACTCAATCGCCGAAAGTCACCGAACTGACGCCAACAACCCAGTCGCAGACCGAAACACAAACATCGACACCGCAGGGCGTGGGCATCACCAATCTGACGGATAACCCGCAGGCATAACGCTGACTCAAAAAAAACGCGCCTTTCGGCGCGTTCTTTACTTTCCAGAAACGAACTTATTTTTTCAAATCAGATTTGAAATCACGCTGTTCGTAGCCAGTATACAACTGACGTGGACGTGCAATTTTAATGCCGTCGTCGTGCATTTCGTTCCAGTGAGCAATCCAGCCAACAGTACGCGCCATCGCGAAGATAACGGTAAACATAGAAGATGGAATACCCATTGCTTTCAGGATGATGCCTGAGTAGAAGTCCACGTTCGGGTAGAGTTTCTTCTCGATGAAGTACGGGTCGTTAAGCGCGATATGCTCAAGTTCCATCGCCACTTCAAGCAGATTGTTATCTTTCAGATTCAGCTCTTTAAGAACTTCATGGCAGGTTTCACGCATCACTGTGGCACGCGGGTCGTAGTTTTTGTACACGCGGTGGCCAAAGCCCATCAGGCGGAAAGAGTCATTCTTATCTTTCGCACGACGAACGAATTCAGGAATGTGTTCAACACTGCTGATCTCTTCAAGCATCTTCAGTGCTGCTTCGTTAGCACCACCGTGCGCAGGTCCCCACAGGGATGCGATACCGGCTGCGATACAAGCAAATGGGTTAGCGCCACTTGAGCCAGCAGTACGAACGGTTGATGTGGAAGCGTTTTGCTCGTGGTCTGCGTGCAGGATCAGAATTCGGTCCATGGCGCGTTCCAGAATAGGGTTAACTTCGTATTTCTCGCACGGCGTGGAGAACATCATGTTCAGGAAGTTACCGGCATAAGACAGGTCGTTGCGTGGATAAACGAACGGTTGCCCTATTGAATATTTGTAACACATGGCTGCCATGGTCGGCATTTTGGACAACAGGCGGAACGCGGCAATCTCACGGTGGCGTGGGTTATTCACGTCCATGGAGTCATGATAAAACGCCGCCAGTGCACCGGTCACACCACACATCACAGCCATCGGGTGGGAGTCACGACGGAAACCGTGGAACAAACGTGTAATTTGTTCGTGGATCATGGTGTGACGGGTGACGGTGGTTTTAAATTCTTCGTATTGTTCCTGGGTCGGTTTTTCGCCGTTCAGCAGGATATAGCAGACTTCAAGATAATTGGAGTGTGTTGCCAGTTGATCTATCGGGAAACCACGGTGCAGCAAGATGCCTTCATCACCGTCGATAAAGGTGATTTTTGATTCGCATGATGCGGTAGAGGTAAAACCCGGGTCAAAAGTAAATACACCTTTAGAACCAAGACTACGGATATCAATTACATCCTGACCGAGAGTGCCTTTTAGCACATTCAGTTCCAGAGCATCATCACCGTTATAGGTGAGAGTTGCTTTTTTATCAGACATTTACGGTCTCCTTAGCGCCTTATTCATCAGACTGCGGGATGCCCGACTTGCCTATTTCCGTCATACTTCAAGTTGCATCTTTGTTGGCTTTCCTCGCTAACTCCAGTCACTTACTTATGTAAGCTCCTGGGGATTCGCCGCGTTGCCCCCTCGATGCCACTCGAATTATTTAGGAAATACATTCAAACCAATCGCGACTCTCTACCAGTTTTTTATTTGGCTCTCAGCTCTGTTTTGATATCAGTGTAACGCAGGGTACAGAGCAATGGGCGCTTGCAGGTAACACGAGTCACGCAGGCGAAAAAACAGCAAATCAGGGTGTTAGCAGTCCATATCATTCAAATCTGTGTACCACTAATAACGGTCCTGATTGATTGGGTCAATACCGATACACTGTTACATAACTTATTCTCAGGTGAAAGGCTGACCCTATAACTTTTGCGAATTATACGGCTTTTCTGGCATTGTTTGTAACAAGAATGTTTAACTTTTGTCAAATCAGATGATTAAAATTTAAAATAATGTTGTTATCGTGATCCTGCTCACTGTTCAGACCAAAAGCCCTTCAAACTATATGTAGGTTAATTGTAATGAATTTGTGAAGCGCCTATACTGCCGCCAGGTCTCCGGAATACCCTGCCACCGGGCGCCACCCAGCGTTGTAGCCAGTTTTTTGGCATCTGGATGTAGCTGTTTTTGCATGACGCACAGTTATAGAAAGTTCACGCTGTCTGACCCCGCCTGCAGATCCGGAGGAAGGAAACTATAAGAACAGCATGTGGGCGCTATTCATGATAAAAAATGCGAAAAAACAAAGACCTGTAAACCTCGATCTCACAACGATGAGGTTCCCCGTCACTGCAATCGCTTCCATCCTCCATCGTGTATCCGGCGTGATCACCTTTGTGGCTGTAGGCATCCTACTGTGGTTGTTAGGCCAGTCACTCTCGTCTCCAGAAGGCTTCCTTGTTGCGTCAGCAATAATGAGTAGCTTCTTTGTTAAATTCATTATGTGGGGCATCCTCACAGCACTGGCTTATCACGTTGTTGTGGGCATCCGCCACATCATGATGGACACCGGTTTGCTGGAAGAAACCCTGATAGCGGGCAAACGATCCGCGATGATTTCATTTGTTATTACTGTCGTGCTTTCACTTCTCGCAGGAGTCCTCGTATGGTAAGCAACGCCTCCGCATTAGGTCGCAATGGTGTGCATGACTATATATTGGTCCGTGCCTCCGCCATCGTAATCACCCTGTACATCATTTATATGATCGGGTTCTTCGCTGTTACCGGCGATTTAACCTACGAGGTCTGGAGTGGTTTCTTCGGCTCCGCCTTCACCAAAGTGTTCACCCTGCTGACATTGTTCTCAATTTTGATCCATGCCTGGATTGGCATGTGGCAGGTGTTGACCGACTACGTTAAACCAGTGGCGATTCGTCTTGGGCTGCAACTTGTTATTGTTGTTGCACTGCTGGTTTACGTCATTTATGGATTCGTTGTGGTGTGGGGTGTGTAATGAGTTTACCAGTCAGAGAGTTTGATGCAGTTGTGATCGGTGCTGGTGGTGCAGGTATGCGCGCCGCACTGCAAATTTCACAAGGCGGCCAGACTTGTGCCTTGTTATCTAAAGTTTTCCCAACCCGTTCCCATACCGTGTCTGCGCAGGGTGGTATTACCGTAGCTCTCGGTAATACTCATGAAGACAACTGGGAATGGCATATGTATGACACGGTAAAAGGTTCCGACTATATCGGTGACCAGGATGCCATTGAATATATGTGTAAAACCGGCCCGGAAGCGATTCTGGAACTGGAGCACATGGGGCTGCCGTTCTCCCGTCTTGATGATGGCACTATTTATCAGCGTCCGTTTGGCGGCCAGTCGAAAAACTTTGGCGGCGAGCAAGCGGCACGTACTGCGGCAGCGGCTGACCGTACCGGTCACGCATTACTGCACACGCTTTATCAGCAAAACCTGAAGAACAAAACCACCATCTTCTCTGAATGGTATGCGCTTGATCTGGTGAAAAACGCTGATGGCGCAGTGGTCGGTACGACCGCGCTGTGTATCGAAACTGGCGAAGTGGTTTACTTCAAAGCGAAAGCGACCATCCTGGCAACGGGTGGTGCAGGCCGTATTTATCAGTCCACGACTAATGCCCACATCAATACTGGTGACGGTGTTGGTATGGCGCTGCGTGCCGGTGTTCCGGTGCAGGATATGGAAATGTGGCAGTTCCACCCAACCGGTATCGCCGGGGCAGGGGTTCTGGTTACAGAAGGTTGCCGTGGTGAAGGCGGGTATCTGCTGAACAAACACGGCGAGCGTTTCATGGAGCGTTACGCGCCAAATGCTAAAGACCTTGCTGGACGCGATGTTGTTGCTCGCTCCATCATGATTGAAATCCGTGAAGGTCGCGGTTGTGACGGCCCATGGGGTCCACACGCTAAACTGAAACTCGACCACCTTGGTAAAGAGGTTCTCGAATCTCGTCTGCCGGGCATCCTCGAGTTGTCTCGTACCTTTGCACACGTCGACCCAATTAAAGAGCCTATTCCGGTTATCCCAACCTGCCACTATATGATGGGCGGCATTCCAACCAAAGTAACGGGCCAGGCGCTGACTGTGAATGAGCAGGGCGAAGACGTTCTGATTCCAGGTCTGTTTGCGGTAGGTGAAATCGCTTGTGTATCCGTTCACGGTGCAAACCGTCTGGGCGGTAACTCTCTGCTCGACCTGGTGGTATTTGGCCGCGCTGCGGGCATGCATCTGCTGGAGTCTATCGCCGAGCAAGGCGAACTGCGTGATGCCACCGAAGATGAAATTAATGCCGCGCTGGAACGCCTGAACCGCTGGAATGGCAACCGTAACGGCGAAGATCCGGTACTAATCCGTAAAGCGCTTCAGGAATGTATGCAGCACAACTTCTCGGTATTCCGTGAAGGTGACGCGATGGCTAAAGGCCTTGAGCAACTGAAACAAATCCGCGAACGCCTGAAAAATGCCCGTCTGGATGATACTTCAAGCGAGTTCAACACCCAGCGTGTTGAGTGCCTTGAGCTTGATAACCTGATGGAAACCGCTTTTGCTACCGCTGTTTCCGCTAACTTCCGCACCGAAAGCCGTGGCGCGCATAGCCGCTTCGACTACCCGGACCGTGACGATGCAAACTGGTTGTGCCACAGCCTGTATCTGCCTGAGTCGGAAAGCATGACGCGCCGTGAGGTGAACATGCAGCCGAAACTGCGTCCGGCATTCCCGCCGAAAGTGCGTACTTATTAATAGCGGAGCAAAGTGATGAAACTCGAATTCTCTATTTATCGCTACAACCCGGATGTTGACGATGCTCCGCGTATGCAGGAGTACACCCTGGAAGGGGAAGAAGGGCGCGACATGATGTTGCTTGACGCGCTGATGCAACTTAAAGAAAAAGACCCGACGTTGTCTTTCCGTCGTTCATGCCGTGAAGGGGTTTGTGGCTCCGATGGTGTGAACATGAACGGCAAGAATGGCCTGGCTTGTATCACGCCAATCTCCGCATTGGGTAACGGAAAGCAGAAGATTGTCATCCGTCCACTGCCTGGATTACCGGTTGTGCGCGATCTGGTTGTGGACATGGGGCAATTCTATGCCCAATATGAGAAGATTAAGCCTTACCTGTTGAATAATGGGCAAAATCCACCGGCTCGTGAGCATTTGCAGTCACCTGAACAGCGTGAGAAGTTGGATGGTTTGTACGAGTGTATTCTGTGTGCGTGCTGCTCGACATCCTGCCCATCATTCTGGTGGAACCCGGACAAATTCATTGGTCCGGCAGGTTTACTGGCGGCATACCGCTTCTTGATTGACAGCCGTGATACTGAAACCGCAAGTCGTCTTGACGGAATCAGTGATGCTTTCAGCGTATTCCGCTGCCATAGCATTATGAATTGCGTCAGTGTTTGTCCTAAGGGATTGAACCCGACGAAGGCTATCGGCCACATTAAGTCGATGTTGCTGCAAAAGAGTGCCTAGCTTTTCGTCCCCTCTCCCGTGGGAGAGGGGAATAAATCGCAGGAAATCTTTAAAAACTGCCCTGTTGTGACAGTTTTTAAAGGTTCCTTCTTGAGCCGCCTGGAAAGGAAAAGGCTCGTAGTTGTGGACCCCGGTAATGCGTACATATTCTGTACGCAATAGTTATTCACGGCGAAATAAGCATAAAAATGCTTAAGGGATCACGATGCAGAACGGCGAAATGAAAGCCTGGCTGGATTCCTCTTACCTGGCAGGTGCAAACCAGTCCTGGATAGAGCAGCTCTATGAAGACTTCTTAACCGATCCTGACTCTGTTGATGCGCACTGGCGCTCAATGTTCCAGCAATTACCTGGAACCGGGGCCAGACCGGATCAATTCCATTCCAAAACACGTGATTATTTCCGTCGTCTGGCGAAGGATGCCTCACGTTATTCCACCGCAATCACCGACCCTGACACCGACGTTAAGCAAGTCAAAGTGTTGCAGCTTATCAACGCATGGCGTTTCCGTGGCCATCAGGCAGCAAACCTTGACCCACTTGGCTTGTGGAAACAGGACGCGGTTCCCGATCTTGACCCAGCATTCCACAACCTGACTGAAGCCGATCTCCAGGAAACCTTCAATGTGGGTTCTTTTGCCAGCGGCAAAGAGACCATGAAGCTTGCTGACTTGATTGATGCACTCAAGCAGACGTATGGCGGTTCGATCGGTGCGGAATATATGCACATCACCAACACTGAAGAGAAACGCTGGATTCAACAGCGAATTGAATCAGTGGTGGGGCACTCAACGTTTACCGTTGAAGAAAAGAAACGCTTCCTGAGCGAGCTGACCGCAGCAGAAGGCCTTGAGCGTTACCTGGGTGCGAAATTCCCGGGCGCGAAACGCTTCTCGCTTGAAGGCGGTGACGCACTGGTGCCAATGCTCAAAGAGATGATCCGCCACGCGGGTAAGAGCGGCACACGTGAAGTGGTTTTGGGCATGGCACACCGTGGCCGCCTGAACGTACTGATCAACGTACTGGGTAAAAAGCCGCAGGAGTTGTTCGACGAATTTGCTGGTAAACATAAAGAGCACCTCGGCACTGGCGATGTGAAGTACCACATGGGCTTCTCATCTGACGTTGAAACCGAAGGCGGCCTGGTTCACCTGGCGCTGGCGTTTAACCCGTCGCACCTTGAAATCGTAAGCCCAGTGGTTATCGGTTCTGTGCGTGCGCGTCTGGACCGTCTGGAAAAACCAGGCATTAACCAGGTCCTGCCAATCACCATTCACGGTGACGCAGCGGTTGCCGGGCAGGGCGTGGTTCAGGAAACCCTGAACATGTCCAAAGCGCGTGGTTACGAAGTGGGCGGTACCGTTCGTATCGTTATCAACAACCAGATTGGTTTCACCACCTCCAACCCACTGGATGCGCGCTCCACGCCGTACTGTACCGATATCGGTAAGATGGTGATGGCACCGATTTTCCATGTGAATGCGGATGACCCGGAAGCGGTCGCGTTTGTGACCCGTCTGGCACTGGATTTCCGTAACACCTTTAAGCGCGACGTGTTTATCGATCTGGTTTGCTACCGTCGCCATGGTCACAACGAAGCTGATGAGCCAAGTGCAACTCAGCCAGTGATGTACCAGAAAATCAAGAAACACCCGACTCCGCGTAAGATTTACGCAGACCGTCTGGAGCAGCAAAAGCTGGCGACGCTTGAAGATGCCACCGAAATGGTGAATCTGTACCGTGACGCACTGGATGCTGGCGAGTGTGTGGTTGAAGAATATCGCCCAATGAACATGCATTCATTTACCTGGTCGCCATACCTCAACCACGAGTGGGATGAGAGCTATCCGAACAAGGTAGAGATGAAGCGTTTGCAGGAGCTGGCTAAGCGTATTAGCAGCGCACCTGAAAACGTTGAGATGCAGTCACGTGTGGCGAAAATCTACAGTGACCGTATGGAAATGGCGAACGGCGCGAAGAAATTCGACTGGGGTGCTGCTGAAAATCTGGCGTACGCAACTCTGGTTGATGAAGGCGTTTCAGTGCGTCTGTCTGGTGAAGACGTGGGTCGTGGCACCTTCTTCCACCGTCACGCTGTGATTCACAACCAGACTAACGGTTCGACTTACACGCCGCTTCAACACGTTCACAACAGCCAGGGCGAGTTCAAAGTATGGGACTCCGTGCTGTCTGAAGAAGCTGTACTGGCATTCGAATACGGTTATGCGACGGCTGAACCGCGCACATTGACCATCTGGGAAGCTCAGTTTGGTGACTTCGCCAACGGCGCTCAGGTTGTGATTGACCAGTTCATCAGTTCCGGTGAGCAGAAGTGGGGCCGTATGTGTGGCTTGGTTATGCTGCTGCCACACGGTTACGAAGGCCAGGGACCGGAGCACTCCTCTGCGCGTCTGGAACGTTATCTCCAGCTGTGCGCGGAACAGAACATGCAAGTTTGCGTCCCTTCGACTCCAGCACAGGTTTACCACATGCTGCGTCGTCAGGCGCTGCGTGGTATGCGCCGTCCGTTGGTGGTGATGTCACCGAAATCTTTACTGCGTCACCCACTGGCGGTTTCCACCATGGATGAACTGGCTAACGGAACCTTCTTGCCTGCAATTGGCGAAGTTGACGAGCTGGATCCTGCTGGCGTGAAACGCGTGGTAATGTGTTCTGGTAAGGTTTATTACGATTTGCTGGAACAGCGTCGTAAGAACGGCCAGAAAGATGTGGCAATTGTGCGCATCGAACAGTTATATCCATTCCCGCATCAGGCTATGCAGGAAGTGTTGAAACCATTTGCTCACGTACATGATTTTGTCTGGTGCCAGGAAGAGCCGCTTAACCAGGGCGCCTGGTACTGCAGCCAACACCATTTCCGTGAAGTAGTTCCATTTGGATCAGGTCTGCGTTATGCAGGTCGCCCAGCCTCCGCTTCACCTGCGGTAGGGTACTTGTCCGTTCACCAGAAGCAGCAGCAAGATCTGGTTAATGACGCGCTGAACGTCGATTAATTAAAGGATAAAAAATGAGTAGCGTAGATATTCTAGTTCCTGACCTGCCTGAGTCCGTTGCCGATGCAACCGTTGCTACCTGGCATAAAAAACCGGGTGACACCGTTACCCGTGACGAAGTGCTGGTGGAAATCGAAACTGACAAAGTGGTACTGGAAGTACCGGCGTCTGCAGATGGTATTCTGGATGCTGTACTGGAAGATGAAGGTACAACCGTAACTTCTCGTCAAATTTTGGGCCGCCTGCGTGAAGGTAACAGCGCCGGTAAAGAGACTTCTGCGAAAACAGAAAGCAAAGAGTCTACCCCGGCACAGCGCCAGCAGGCTTCTTTGGAAGAGCAGAGCAATGACGCACTCAGCCCAGCTATTCGCCGCCTGATTGCAGAGCATTCTCTGGATGCTAATGCCATTAAAGGCAGCGGCGTCGGTGGCCGTATCACCCGTGAGGATGTTGATAAGCATCTGACTCAGGCGAAAGCGGCTCAACCTGCGGCAGCGAAACCGGCTGCTGAAACTAAAGCTCCGGTTGCACCAATTGCTGGCCGTAGCGAAAAACGCGTTCCAATGACTCGCCTGCGCAAACGCGTTGCTGAGCGTCTGTTAGAAGCGAAAAACTCCACCGCCATGCTCACTACGTTTAACGAAGTGAACATGAAGCCAATCATGGATCTGCGTAAGCAGTACGGTGATTCTTTCGAGAAACGCCACGGTGTACGTCTGGGCTTCATGTCCTTCTACATCAAAGCGGTGGTTGAAGCGCTGAAACGCTATCCAGAAGTGAACGCTTCTATCGATGGCGAAGACGTGGTTTACCACAACTACTTCGACGTGAGCATCGCGGTTTCTACTCCACGTGGCCTGGTAACACCAGTACTGCGTGATGTTGACACCCTGGGTATGGCTGACATCGAAAAACGCATCAAAGAGCTGGCAGTGAAAGGCCGTGACGGCAAACTGACCGTTGAAGATTTGACTGGCGGTAACTTCACCATCACCAACGGTGGTGTGTTTGGTTCCCTGATGTCAACGCCGATCATCAACCCGCCGCAGAGCGCGATCCTAGGTATGCATGCTATCAAAGACCGTCCGATGGCGGTTGACGGTAAAGTTGAGATCTTGCCGATGATGTATCTGGCACTGTCTTACGATCACCGCCTGATCGATGGCCGTGAATCAGTGGGTTATCTGGTAGCAATCAAAGAATTGCTCGAAGACCCGACTCGTCTGTTGCTGGACGTTTAGTTTTAAAGCATCACCTGCACTGTAGGCCGAAAGCTGCGCGCCATCTGGCATCAATAGCGCACCGGCCTACAGGTTTATAACGATTACCCTGAAGGATGGATAGAACTCATGAACTTACACGAGTATCAGGCGAAACAGTTGTTTGCTCGATATGGCCTGCCGGCTCCAGTCGGTTACGCCTGTAATACACCGCGTGAAGCGGAAGAAGCGGCATCAAAAATTGGTGCAGGTCCGTGGGTGGTAAAATGTCAGGTTCATGCTGGTGGCCGCGGTAAAGCGGGCGGCGTGAAAGTGGTCAACAGCAAAGAAGACATCCGTGCTTTTGCTGAGCACTGGCTGGGCAAACGCCTGGTTACCTACCAGACAGATGCAAATGGCCAGCCAGTTCACCAGATTCTGGTTGAAGCTGCGACTGACATTGATAAAGAACTGTATCTTGGCGCGGTGGTTGATCGTAGCTCCCGTCGCGTTGTGTTTATGGCGTCTACCGAAGGTGGCGTTGAAATTGAGAAAGTTGCGGAAGAAACCCCGCACCTGATCCACAAAGTTGCACTGGATCCGCTGGCAGGCCCAATGCCTTACCAGGGCCGTGAACTGGCATTCAAACTGGGTCTGGAAGGTAAGCAGGTTCAGCAGTTCACTAAGATCTTTATGGGACTGGCGAACATCTTCCTTGAGCGTGACCTGGCACTTATCGAAATCAACCCGCTGGTCATCACTAAGCAGGGCGACCTGATTTGTCTCGATGGCAAACTGGGCGCTGACGGCAACGCACTGTTCCGTCAACCAGAGTTGCGCGAAATGCGTGACCCAAGCCAGGAAGATGCACGAGAATCGCAGGCGGCACAGTGGGAACTGAACTACGTTGCGCTTGATGGCAACATTGGTTGCATGGTTAACGGTGCGGGCCTGGCAATGGGCACCATGGACATCGTTAAACTGCACGGCGGCGAACCAGCGAACTTCCTGGACGTTGGCGGCGGCGCAACCAAAGAACGCGTTACCGAAGCATTCAAAATCATTCTGTCTGACGACAAAGTGAAAGCGGTTCTGGTGAATATCTTCGGCGGTATCGTACGTTGTGACCTGATCGCAGACGGTATCATCGGTGCGGTTGCCGAAGTGGGTGTTAACGTTCCAGTGGTAGTACGTCTGGAAGGTAACAACGCTGAATTGGGCGCGAAGAAACTGGCAGATAGTGGCCTGAATATTATTGCAGCGAAAAGTCTGACGGACGCAGCGCAGCAGGTTGTTGCTGCAGTGGAGGGGAAATAATGTCCATTTTGATCGATAAAAATACCAAGGTTATTTGCCAGGGTTTCACCGGCAGCCAGGGGACTTTCCACTCCGAGCAGGCGATTGCATACGGTACGCAAATGGTTGGCGGTGTTACGCCAGGCAAAGGCGGCACTGAGCACCTCGGCCTGCCAGTATTTAACACTGTGCGTGAAGCCGTAGAAGCAACTGGTGCGACCGCATCTGTAATCTACGTTCCAGCACCGTTCTGCAAAGACTCCATTCTGGAAGCAATCGACGCAGGCATTAAGCTGATTATCACTATCACTGAAGGCATCCCGACGCTGGATATGCTGACTGTGAAAGTGAAACTGGACGAAGCTGGCGTGCGCATGATTGGGCCAAACTGCCCAGGCGTTATCACCCCGGGCGAGTGCAAAATCGGCATCATGCCAGGCCACATTCACCTGCCAGGCAAAGTGGGTATCGTTTCCCGCTCAGGCACACTGACCTATGAAGCCGTTAAACAGACGACTGATATCGGTCTGGGCCAGTCTACTTGCGTAGGCATCGGCGGTGACCCGATCCCTGGCTCTAACTTCATCGATATTCTGAAGATGTTCCAGGAAGATCCGAAGACTGAAGCTATCGTGATGATCGGTGAGATCGGCGGTAGCGCTGAAGAAGAAGCAGCGGCCTACATCAAAGAGCATGTCACCAAGCCAGTTGTTGGTTATATCGCGGGTGTCACTGCGCCGAAAGGCAAGCGTATGGGCCACGCAGGCGCCATCATCGCGGGTGGTAAAGGTACTGCGGATGAGAAATTCGCAGCGCTGGAAGCCGCAGGCGTGAAAACCGTTCGCAGCCTGGCTGACATCGGTGACGCACTGAAAGCTATTTTGCCTCAGTAAGCAGAACTAATAAAAATTGTTCGACATGGTTGGCCGCTCAATGAGCGGCCTTTTTTATGGCCAAAATTTGCGGTCATTGATTACTGTATTCACATAACAGCCACTTATGGCACCTTGAGTGATTTGGCTGCCTGAGTAGCTTAAAAAGCCGAAAGCCTCTCACTTCAACTGCTGGCATCGCTGTTTGAGCCTTATTACCAGCGTGTTGAATATCAAAAAGTGCAAATGGATGAAAATTCACTGTAACAACAATCAGCAAGGGGAGGGAAGCACTAACCTTTCCACTCTCACCTACCGTAAGAATCGTATCTGGTAATGGCACGCCGAGCCTAATCCTGCTTTTTTTAAGGTCGCATTTTTTAAGTGGTTTATGTTTTAAAAGACTACACTACTGACTACTAACCTTATCAAAAACAGCGCCTTGTTAAATAATGGAGCATTAAAAGTAAATCAATTGTTAATTTCGGATGGGGGAAGAGACGGCCTGATGAAAATAGCGCGTGAAGATAAAAAACCATCGCTGTTAACGTTCGGAATTTATTTTTTAACTTATCTGCAATAAATAGTTTTTGTTTATGGATATCACTTTTCCATTAACCTTAGTGATATCTCCAAAACATATCATTAACATCAAATTTACTATTAATTTAAGCGGGAAACTAAATTAACAATCAGGGAATAAATTGCGCTAGATCAATATCTAAAACTGGATAGTGGTATGCAAAACAGCGTAAATTGTTGCAGATCAAACTGGCTGTTAAGGGACATTTTCGCTATAAATTGATCACTGTCGAGAAACGTAAATAACACTAAGCAATTACCTATTTATTGTAGGGAAATTGCAGGGTAATATATTTGCGGATTATTTTTGGTTTTTATTAACGTGTTTGTAACCTTTCATCTTTCTTCGTTACATGCAAATAAAATGACGAAGAGATGAAGTCTGGAAGCTAATGTTTTTGTATTAGGGCATGCGTTGTGGTTTTCCTTACGGTGAGCCACGGTCGAAGTCTTCATGCGAAGAGCAAGGAGTCAAGATGTTGGATATTGTCGAACTGTCGCGCTTACAGTTTGCCTTGACCGCGATGTACCACTTTCTGTTTGTGCCACTAACGCTCGGTATGGCGTTTTTGTTGGCCATCATGGAAACAGTGTACGTTCTGTCAGGTAAGCAAATTTATAAAGATATGACCAAGTTCTGGGGCAAGTTGTTTGGTATCAACTTTGCTTTGGGCGTGGCTACCGGTTTAACCATGGAGTTCCAGTTCGGTACAAACTGGTCTTACTATTCACACTACGTGGGTGACATTTTTGGTGCCCCACTGGCCATCGAAGGCTTGATGGCATTCTTCCTTGAATCCACCTTTGTAGGTCTGTTCTTCTTCGGTTGGGATCGTCTGGGCAAAGTTCAGCACATGGCGGTAACCTGGCTGGTGGCTCTTGGCTCCAACCTTTCCGCACTGTGGATTCTGGTCGCTAACGGCTGGATGCAGAACCCGATTGCTTCCGACTTCAACTTCGAAACCATGCGTATGGAGATGGTCAGTTTCTCCGAACTGGTCCTTAACCCAGTTGCGCAGGTGAAATTCGTTCACACCGTAGCGTCTGGTTACGTATGTGGCGCGATGTTCATCCTCGGTGTGAGTTCTTACTACTTGCTTAAAGGCCGTGACGTTGCATTTGCGAAGCGTTCTTTTGCAATCGCTGCAAGCTTCGGTATGGCGGCAATCCTGTCTGTCATCGTGCTGGGTGATGAATCCGGTTACGAAATGGGTGACGTGCAGAAAACCAAATTGGCCGCTATTGAAGCTGAGTGGGAAACTCAACCAGCTCCAGCTGCGTTTACGCTGTTTGGTATCCCGGACCAGGACAAGCAAGAAAATAGCTATGCGATTCAAATCCCATACGCGCTTGGCATCATCGCCACCCGTTCTGTGGATAAGCAAGTTATTGGTTTGAAAGACCTGATGGTGCAGCACGAAGAACGTATTCGTAACGGCATGAAGGCTTATAGCCTGCTGGAACAGTTACGTGCAGGTTCTAAAGACCAGGCCGTTCGCGATAACTTTGAGTCTGTTAAGAAAGACCTGGGTTATGGCCTGCTGCTCAAACGCTATACCCCGAACGTTGCTGATGCGACGGAAGAGCAAATTCAGAAAGCAACGAAAGACTCAATTCCTCGTGTAGCTCCGCTGTACTTTGCATTCCGTATCATGGTTGGCTGTGGCTTCCTGATGCTGTTCATCATCGCGGCTTCGTTCTGGACTGTGACGCGTAATGCAATCGGCTCGAAAAAATGGCTGTTGCGTGCGGCGCTCTATGGTATCCCGTTGCCGTGGATTGCGATTGAATCTGGTTGGTTTGTTGCCGAATACGGTCGTCAGCCATGGGCTGTTGGTGAGGTATTGCCAACTGCGGTTGCTAACTCCTCTCTGACTGTGGGCGATCTGATCTTCTCCATGGTACTGATTTGCGGCCTTTACACGCTGTTTATGGTGGCGGAACTGTTCCTGATGTTCAAATTTGCTCGCCTTGGGCCGAGCAGTCTGAAAACAGGTCGCTATCACTTTGAGCAGTCCAATGTGACCTCTCAGCCGGCACGCTAAGACAGGAGTCGTCAAATGATCGATTATGAAGTATTGCGTTTTATCTGGTGGCTGCTGGTTGGCATTCTGCTGATTGGTTTTGCAGTCACCGATGGCTTTGATATGGGCGTAGGTATGTTGTCCCGTGTCATTGGCAAAACAGATGTTGAACGCCGCATCATGGTGAACTCCATCGCCCCTCACTGGGATGGTAACCAGGTATGGCTCATCACCGCTGGTGGCGCATTGTTCGCTGCCTGGCCGATGGTTTATGCAGCAGCGTTCTCTGGTTTCTATGTGGCAATGATTCTGGTGCTGGCTTCATTATTCTTCCGTCCGGTAGGTTTTGACTACCGTTCGAAGATTGAAGACATGCGTTGGCGTGGCATGTGGGACTGGGGCATTTTCATCGGTAGTTTTGTGCCGCCGTTGGTTATCGGTGTGGCGTTCGGCAACTTGCTGCAAGGCGTGCCGTTCCACGTTGATGAGTATCTGCGTCTGTACTACACCGGTAACTTCTTCCAGTTGCTGAACCCGTTTGGTCTGTTGGCTGGTGTCGTGAGCGTTTCCATGATCCTTGCTCAGGGTGCAACTTACCTGCAAATGCGTACTGTGGGTGAACTGCATCTGCGTGCTAAAGCCGCTGCGCAAATTTCAGCGCTGGTGATGATGGTGTGCTTCGCACTTGCAGGTGTTTGGGTGATTTACGGCATCGATGGTTACGTTGTGACTTCAGAGTTGAACCACCATGCAGCATCGAATCCGCTGACTAAAGAAGTCGCTCGTCAGGCTGGTGCCTGGATGGTGAACTTCAATAATATGCCGATTCTGTGGCTCATCCCGGCTCTGGGTGTGGTTCTGCCACTGTTGACTGTGCTGATGTCTCGTCTTGAGAAAGGCGCGATGGCATTCGTGTTCTCCTCATTGACTCTGGCTTGTGTCATTCTGACTGCCGGTGTGGCGATGTTCCCGTTCGTGATGCCTTCGAGCACCATGTTGAACGCTAGTCTCACTATGTGGGATGCAACATCCAGCCAGTTAACTCTGAATGTGATGACCTATGTTGCTGCGGTATTTGTACCGATCATTCTTATCTACACCACTTGGTGTTACTGGAAGATGTTCGGTCGAATCACCAAAGAGCATATCGAAAGCAACACCCACTCTCTGTACTAAGTAAGGAGCTGATTATGTGGTACTTTGCATGGATTCTGGGGACGCTTCTTGCCTGTGCTTTTGGCATCATTACCGCCCTGGCACTTGAGCACGTTGAAGCTGCTAAAGCTGGTAAAGAAGAAATTTGATGGAAGCAATTATCGCGAAGCTTTATGCGGTAATGGATAAGAGCCCTTTAAGGGCTCTTTCCTTGATAATGGCATTAGTTCTTGCCGTGTGTATATTTTGGGACCCGTCCCGCTTTGCGGCGAAAACCAGCAGTCTTGAAATCTGGCATGGTTTTTTGCTGATGTGGGCTGTATGCACTGGCGTAATTCATGGCGTGGGTTTTCGCCCTCGCAAAGTGCTGTGGCAGGGGGTTTTTAGCCCCTTACCTGCACAATTAGTCTTGCTGGCAGGACTGGCTATTTTCTTCTTCTGATGCTTCTTTAACCTCAAAGATTTTCACACAAGATTTATGGGCTTTAACAAGCCCATAAATATTTACCTAACGTTTAATGCAACCCATTCCCAACCCCCATCCTCTTGCGTATAGTAGCAACGTTAAATTGCATTACCGGGATGTATTGTGAGTACAACGCTGTTTCGATGGCCGGTTCGTGTCTATTACGAAGACACTGACGCCGGTGGTGTGGTATACCACGCCAGTTATGTTGCTTTCTATGAAAGAGCACGCACTGAGATGTTGCGCCATCACCATTTTAGCCAGCAAGATTTGTTGGCAGAGCGCGTCGCCTTTGTTGTCCGCAGAATGACGGTGGATTATTTGGCGCCTGCCCGACTCGACGATTTACTCGAAATCCAAAGTGAAATTACATCGATGCGTGGTACCTCTATGGTATTTACACAGCGAATCGTCAATGCCGGTAATCAGGTACTCAACGAAGCTGAGGTCCTGATCGTCTGTGTTGATCCACACCTAATGAAGCCTCGTGCGCTTCCCAAGTCTATTGTCGCGGAGTTCAAGCAGTGACTGACATGAATATCCTTGATTTGTTCCTGAAGGCAAGCCTTCTGGTCAAATTTATCATGTTGATTTTGATTGGTTTTTCCATTGCATCATGGGCAATCATTATTCAGCGAACGCGAATCCTCAATGCTGCTACTCGTGAAGCAGAAGCCTTTGAAGATAAGTTCTGGTCGGGCATTGAATTGTCCCGTCTCTATCAAGAAAGCCAGGGCCGCCGTGACAGTCTTGCTGGCTCTGAACAAATTTTCTATTCAGGCTTTAAAGAGTTTGCCCGACTGCATCGTGCTAACACACACGCACCTGAAGCGGTCGTTGAAGGGGCATCTCGCGCCATGCGTATTTCCATGAGCCGTGAGTTGGAAACGCTAGAAACGCACATTCCTTTCCTCGGAACCGTGGGTTCCATCAGCCCGTATATCGGTCTGTTTGGTACGGTTTGGGGGATCATGCACGCCTTTATCGCACTCGGTGCGGTGAAACAAGCGACATTGCAGATGGTTGCTCCAGGTATTGCAGAAGCACTGATTGCAACTGCAATCGGCCTGTTCGCTGCAATCCCAGCGGTTATGGCGTATAACCGCCTGAACCAACGTGTGAACAAACTGGAATTGAATTACGACAACTTCATGGAAGAGTTCACGGCTATCCTGCACCGTCAGGCTTTTACCAGCAGCGATAAGCAGTAAGGGGTAAGTCATGGCCAGACGTGGACGTGGGCGTGGTCGTCGGGAATTAAAGTCCGAAATTAACATCGTTCCTCTGCTGGACGTACTGTTGGTGTTGTTGCTTATTTTTATGGCAACGGCTCCCATCATTACACAGAGCGTTGAGGTTGATTTGCCGGATGCGACAGATTCGCAGACGGTGAGCAGTAACGATGAACCGCCGGTCATTATTGAAGTGTCCGGGGTAGGGCAGTACAGCGTGGTGGTTGAGAAAGACCGTATGGACCAGTTGCCATCTGAACAGGTTATTGCGGAAGCACAGCGTCGTTTGCAGGCAAATCCGAAAACGGTCTTTTTGATCGGGGGTGCTAAAGATGTTCCTTATGAGGAAATCATCAAGGCACTTAACATGCTGCATAGCGCAGGTGTGAAATCCGTCGGTCTGATGACGCAGCCAATCTGATCCATCTCGCGATATTTGGGAACCGATAGTGTCAAAGGCAACCATAGAAAACGATAAGCTCAAGCGCGCGATAATCGTCTCAGTGATCCTGCATATCATTTTGATTGCAGTCCTGATTTGGAGTTCGTTTGACGAGCACATCGACGCCAGTGCTGGCGGCGGTGGGGGTTCGGCTATTGACGCGGTCATGGTCGACCCAGGTGCAGTTGTTCAACAGTACAATCGCCAGCAGCAACAGCAGTCGAGCAGCAAACGTGCAGCGGAGCAACGCGAGAAACAAGCGCAACAACAGGCTGAAGAACTTCAGGAAAAACAGGCTGCCGAACAACAGCGTCTGAAGCAACTGGAGAAAGAACGCCTCGAAGCGCAGGAACAAGCGAAGCAACAAGCAGATCAGCAGAAGCAAGCGCAAGAAGCAGCGAAAGAAGCGCAGGAGCAACAGAAGCAAGCCGAAGCAGCGGCGGCGAAAGCCAAAGCAGACGCCAAAGCTCAAGCTGATGCTCAGGCAAAATCTCAGGCTGACGCCCAGGCGAAGGCTGCGGAAGAAGCGGCGAAGAAAGCTGCTGCAGATGCACAAAAGAAAGCCACTGAGGAAGCAGCTAAAAAAGCCGCTGACGCAGAGAAAAAGGCAGCTGCTGAAGCCGCAGCTGCGGCGAAAAAATCTCAGCAAGAAGCCGAGAAGAAAGCCGCAGATGCTGCAGCGAAGAAAGCTCAGCAGGATGCTGAGAAGAAAGCTGCCGCTGAAGCCGCTAAAAAGGCTGCTGATGCTGAGAAAAAAGCAGCAGCAGAAGCTGCCGCAGCCGAGAAAGCTGCGTCTGAAAAAGCCGCGGCTGATAAGGCTGCTGCTGCAAAAGGTGCTGCTGATAAGAAAGCTGCAGCAGATGCTAAGAAAAAGGCTGCTGCTGAGAAAGCTGCTGCCGATAAAGCTGCCGCTGCTGGTGTTGACGATCTATTTGGCGACTTGAGCTCAGGTAAGAATGCACCGAAAACTGGCGCAGGAGCGAAAGGTAACGGTCAGCCTGCGAAAGACAGTGGTACAAATGGTGCTAACGGTGGGGCAACAGGTTCTGATATTAGTGCCTATGCAGCTCAAATCCGAAGTGCTATTCAGAGTCGTTTGTATGATGCGAGCCTCTATCAAGGTAAAACTTGCGTCCTGCATATCAAGCTAGGTCCAGATGGGCTTTTGCTTTCTGCGACACCTGAAAGTGGTGATCCTGCTTTATGTCAGGCCGCATTGACAGCAGCAAAAACTGCCAAAATTCCTAAGCCGCCTAGTCAGGCAGTTTATGAAAAAGTAAAGGATGCCAAACTAGACTTTAAACTGTGATTACCTCTATGTAATTTGGGTAAGCCTATACTTCGGTATTCACAGGGTTTTGGTAGTTTTGTGTATTTGAGTTTGTTAACATTCTGCTAAATTATCGTGGGCTTTGGGTCCAGATAAGGGAGATATGATGAAGCAGGCATTTCGAGTAGCTTTAAGTTTTTTAATGCTGTGGGCAGCAGTACTGCACGCAGAAGTCCGTATTGAGATCACCCAAGGGGTGGACTCAGCACGTCCAATTGGTGTTGCGCCATTTAAATGGGGAGGCCCTGGTGCCGCGCCAGAAGATATTGGTGGCATCGTTGCAGCAGACTTACGTAACAGCGGCAAATTCAATCCACTGGATCGTTCACGCTTACCGCAGCAGCCTGGCTCCGCTCAGGAAGTGCAACCGGCCGCGTGGACTGC
Organism: Buttiauxella sp. AC038; assembly: GCF_979253565.1. Classification (NCBI taxonomy): domain Bacteria; kingdom Pseudomonadati; phylum Pseudomonadota; class Gammaproteobacteria; order Enterobacterales; family Enterobacteriaceae; genus Buttiauxella; species Buttiauxella sp. AC038. The sequence goes on from NZ_CEEDCQ010000001.1 coordinate 1,569,432, forward strand.
TCTGGGTATTGATGCCGTTGTTGTAGGCCAGGTTACACCAAACGGTGATGGCAGCTATACCGTTGCTTACCAGTTGGTTGATACTTCTGGTGCACCTGGTACTGTGCTTGCGCAGAACTCCTACAAGGTGAACAAACAGTGGATTCGCTATGCTGGTCATACCGCAAGTGATGAAGTGTTTGAGAAGCTGACAGGCATTAAAGGTGCGTTCCGTACTCGTATCGCTTATGTGGTGCAGACTAACGGCGGCCAGTTCCCGTATGAACTGCGCGTATCTGATTACGATGGCTACAACACTAATGTTGTCAAACGTTCTCCTGAACCGCTGATGTCACCAGCATGGTCTCCTGACGGCAGCAAACTGGCTTATGTAACATTTGAAAGTGGCCGTTCTGCTCTGGTTATCCAGACTCTGGCAAATGGTGCAATTCGTCAGGTAGCTTCGTTCCCTCGTCATAACGGTGCGCCAGCGTTTTCTCCAGACGGCAGCAAACTGGCCTTCACGCTATCTAAAACCGGTAGTATGAACCTGTATGTTATGGACATAGCTTCTGGTCAGATTCGTCAGGTGACTGATGGACGCAGCAACAATACTGAACCAACGTGGTTCCCGGATAGCCAGAATGTAGCTTATACCTCTGACCAGGCTGGGCGTCCGCAGATTTATAAAGTGAATATCAACGGTGGTGCTCCACAGCGTCTGTCCTGGGAAGGTCCTCAGAACCAGAATGCTGATGTGAGTTCCGACGGTAAGTTTATGGTGATGGTGAGCTCCAATAGTGGGCAGCAACACATCGCCAAACAGGATCTGGTAGCGGGTGGCGTACAAACTTTATCGTCAACGTTCCTGGATGAAACGCCAAGTCTGGCACCTAACGGCACGATGGTAATCTACAGCTCTTCTCAGGGGATGGGATCTGTGCTGAATCTGGTCTCAACAGATGGGCGTTTCAAAGCGCGTCTTCCGGCAACCGATGGTCAGGTTAAATCTCCTGCCTGGTCGCCGTATCTGTGATAATAAAATATTAAAGGATCAAAGAAATGCAACTGAACAAAGTGCTGAAAGGGCTGATGCTGGCACTGCCTGTTATGGCAATCGCTGCGTGTAGTTCTAACAAGAGCGCCAACAACGAGAGCGGCGAAGGTATGCTGGGCGCCGGCACTGGTATGGACGCTAACGGTAGCAATGGCAACATGTCATCTGAAGAACAGGCTCGCCTGCAGATGCAACAGCTGCAACAGAACAACATCGTATACTTCGGTCTGGATAAGTATGATGTTTCTTCTGACTTCGCTGCAATGCTGGATGCACACGCTAACTTCCTGCGTAGCAACCCATCTTACAAAGTGACCGTAGAAGGTCATGCGGACGAACGTGGTACCCCGGAATATAACATTGCCTTGGGTGAGCGTCGTGCTAGCGCTGTTAAGATGTACCTGCAAGGTAAAGGCGTTTCTGCAGACCAGATCTCCATCGTTTCTTACGGTAAAGAAAAACCAGCAGTACTGGGTCATGACGAAGCGGCTTACGCTAAAAACCGTCGTGCCGTACTGGTTTACTAAGAGAACTGCATGAACAGTAACCTCAGACATCACTTGTTGAGTCTGTCGTTACTGGTTGGCATAGCGGCCCCCTGGGCCGCTACTGCTCAGGCGCCAATCAGTAGTGTCGGCTCAGGCTCGGTCGAAGACCGTGTCACTCAACTCGAGCGTATTTCTAACGCTCATAGTCAACTTTTAACCCAACTCCAACAACAACTCTCTGATAATCAAAATGATATTGATTCCCTGCGTGGTCAAATTCAGGAAAGCCAATACCAATTGAATCAGGTTGTTGAGCGTCAGAAGCAAATTTTATTGCAGATAGACAGCCTTGGTAGTGGTGCAGCAGCAGGACAAGCGGCTGGTAGTACCGATCAGGGGGCTGCAGCGGCAGCTACACCTGATGCTGGTGCGGCAGCTCAGGCACCTGCAGCAGCCGCACCTGCGCAAGGTGGTGACGCTAACAGCGACTACAATGCGGCTATTGCCATGGTGCAGGATAAGTCCCGTCAGGATGAAGCCCTTGCTGCATTTCAGAGTTTTGTTAAAAAGTACCCGGATTCAACTTACCAGCCAAATGCAAATTATTGGTTAGGTCAGTTGAATTACAACAAGGGGAAAAAGGATGATGCGGCGTTTTATTTTGCCTCTGTGGTGAAAAATTACCCGAAATCACCTAAGGCTCCAGATGCAATGTATAAAGTCGGTGTGATCATGCAAGACAAAGGCGATACCGCAAAAGCGAAAGCTGTGTATCAACAAGTGATCAAACAGTTCCCAAATACCGATGGCGCAAAGCAGGCTCAAAAACGTCTGAATGCGATGTAGTGTGTGCGGCCTGACCAGATATTGTTGCTTTTCTGGTCAAGCCGGACAAAACACAAGCCATTAGGTGATCTTGATCGAAATTCTTGTTGCGTCAAAATCTTAAATCAGTAATATATGCCGCCGTTGCCAAGGGATATCAAACAAACCGAAAGTGACACGAAATTGGGGCGTTAGCTCAGTTGGTAGAGCAGTTGACTTTTAATCAATTGGTCGCAGGTTCGAATCCTGCACGCCCCACCAATTTCGATGTAGTACGAAGTCAGTGAATCGTGAAGGGTTTGAACCTGCAGCAGGTTCGAGTTGAGCGAAAGCGAAACAGCGTTGCGTAGCAACGACCCGGAGGGTGAGGCCAAAGGCCGAATCATCCTGCACGCCCCACCAATTTCGATGTAGTAAGTGTTTGAAGAAGCAGTAAACCGCATTGCGGGGCGTTAGCTCAGTTGGTAGAGCAGTTGACTTTTAATCAATTGGTCGCAGGTTCGAATCCTGCACGCCCCACCAATTTCGAAGCAGTACGAAGTAAGTGAATCGTGTAGGGTTTGAACCTGCAGCAGGTCGACAAAATCGTCGGGAACGATTTTGAACGCCGCTCGCGGCGGCCCGGAGGGCGAGTCTCAGGAAGAGACGAGTAATCATCCTGCACGCCCGACCAATTTCGATGTAGTAAGTGTTTGAAGAAGCAGTAAACCGCATTGCGGGGCGTTAGCTCAGTTGGTAGAGCAGTTGACTTTTAATCAATTGGTCGCAGGTTCGAATCCTGCACGCCCCACCAATATTTAAGTAATGCGAAGTCAGTGAGTCGTGAAGGGTTTGAACCTGCAGCAGGTTCGAGTTGAGCGAAAGCGAAACAGCGTTGCATAGCAACGACCCGAAGGGTGAGGCCAAAGGCCGAATCATCCTGCACGCCCCACCAATATTTAAGTAGTGCGAAGTAGTACCGAAGTTTGGGTGATTAGCTCAGTTGGTAGAGCACCTCCTTTACACGGAGGGGGTCGGCGGTTCGAGCCCGTCATCACCCACCATTCGGGGCGTTAGCTCAGTTGGTAGAGCAGTTGACTTTTAATCAATTGGTCGCAGGTTCGAATCCTGCACGCCCCACCAATTTCGATGTAGTACGAAGTCAGTGAATCGTGAAGGGTTTGAACCTGCAGCAGGTTCGAGTTGAGCGAAAGCGAAACAGCGTTGCGTAGCAACGACCCGGAGGGTGAGGCCAAAGGCCGAATCATCCTGCACGCCCCACCAAATTCAGAAAAAAGCGCCTTTTGGCGCTTTTTTCGTTTCTACAGCCTGAACGAGTTCCTCCTGCTGCAGAGAGAAGGCATTGGGTTGAGGTAACTGTAAATTCCCCACGACAATTCCGCCGTAATTCGCTATCTTGTTTAGCATACAAAACAACCGTGGCCATTTCTGGTAGGTCTTCGCCAGAATAGTGCTAATTTGGTTAAGTCAGTCAAACGAGAAAGCACTATGAGCGTAATGTTCGATCCAGAAGCAGCGATTTATCCCTTCCCACCTAAACCACAGCCTTTGAGCGCGGATGAAAAGCAATTTTACCGTGAGAAAATCAAGCGTCTGCTGAAAGAGCGGAATGCTGTGATGGTGGCTCATTACTACACTGATCCTGAAATTCAGGCTCTGGCTGAAGAGACGGGGGGCTGTATCTCTGATTCGCTGGAGATGGCGCGTTTCGGAGCCAATCATCCAGCAACCACGCTGTTGGTTGCCGGGGTACGCTTTATGGGGGAAACCTCGAAAATCCTTAGCCCAGAAAAAACCGTTCTGATGCCAACTCTGAATGCAGAGTGCTCTTTGGATCTCGGCTGCCCAATCGAAGAGTTCAACGCCTTCTGCGATCAACATCCTGATCGCACAGTGGTGGTCTATGCTAATACTTCCGCAGCGGTAAAAGCGCGTGCGGATTGGGTTGTGACTTCCAGCATTGCAGTTGAATTAATTGAACATCTGGACAGTCTGGGCGAGAAAATTATTTGGGCTCCGGATCGTCATCTGGGAAATTACGTTCAAAAGCAGACTGGCGCTGACGTGTTGTGCTGGCAGGGCGCGTGTATCGTACATGACGAGTTCAAAACTCAGGCGCTAACGCGCATGAAGGCACTTTATCCTGATGCCGCTGTATTGGTTCACCCGGAATCACCGCAAGCAATCGTTGATTTGGCCGATGCTGTCGGTTCTACCAGCCAGCTGATTGCTGCAGCGAAAACGTTGCCCCACAAGAAACTGATAGTGGCCACGGATCGTGGCATTTTCTACAAAATGCAGCAGGCATGCCCGGATAAAGAATTGTTTGAAGCGCCAACCGCAGGAGAAGGTGCAACGTGCCGTACCTGTGCACATTGCCCATGGATGGCGATGAACGGCCTTAAAGCCATCGCTGAGGGGCTAGAACAAGGCGGAGCGGCACACGAGATCCATGTTGATGCTGCGCTGCGTGAGGGCGCGCTGGTGCCTTTAAATCGAATGTTAGATTTTGCCGCTGAGTTGCGACGCAATGTTAAGGGTAATGCGTAAGGGTTTTTATCCTGTCATATTTGAAGCTGCATCTGCGTTGGCTACGTTCACGTATCCTTGATGCAGCTTCAATTATTTTGGGAATACCTTAAAAAGGAGCGAATATGGACTTTTTTAGCACGCAGAACATTTTGGTTCACATACCCATCGGGGCTGGCGGGTATGATTTATCGTGGATTGAGGCAGTCGGGACACTAGCGGGTTTACTCTGTATCTGGCTGGCAAGCCTTGAGAAAATCAGCAACTACGCATTTGGTTTAATTAACGTCACTCTATTTGCGATTATTTTCTTCCAGATTCAACTCTACGCGAGCCTTCTGCTACAACTGTTCTTCTTTGCGGCTAATATTTATGGCTGGTATGCCTGGTCGAGACAGACCAGTGACAATCAGGCTGCACTCCATATCCGTTGGTTACCATTACCTAAGGCGCTGGCCTGGATTGTATTCTGCGTCGGTGCTATTGGACTGATGACAATCTTCATCGACCCAGTATTTGCTTTCCTGACTCATACGGCGGTTTCCGTTATGCAGGCTTTAGGCATGAATGTAACGATGCCTGATCTTCAACCTGACGCTTTCCCATTCTGGGACTCTTGCATGATGGTACTGTCCATCGTGGCGATGATTCTGATGACTCGTAAGTACGTCGAAAACTGGCTACTTTGGGTGATCATTAACATGATTAGCGTGGTTGTTTTTGCCTTGCAGGGCGTCTATGCAATGTCGCTGGAGTATTTGATCCTGACGTTTATTGCGCTCAACGGTAGCCGCATGTGGATCAAAAGTGCGCATGAACGTGGCTCACGCGCCTTTTCCTAATCAGTGGTGATGATGAGCATGGCCAGGATGGTCATGCTCGTTTAAATCGCAATCCTGCCCATGGCAAAGCTGATACTCCATCTGCACCGTGGCATGCTCAATCTGATATTCCTCTTTTAAAAAATGATGGATGCGTTCTAGCAGAGCATCATGATCGTGTGGAGGTACCACCTGAACATGCAGAGTCATCAACGGCTTCTCACCAACTAACCAGATATGGACATGATGAACATTCCTTACTTCCGGAATAGTTCTGGCCAGTTTGCGCTTTAGTACCGGAATATCAAAAGCATGAGGTGCGCCTTCGAGAAGCTCATTGACGCTCTCTTTAAGCAAACTCCATGCGCTACGTAGCACCAGGCACGAAACCAGGATGGAAAGGATAGGGTCAATAGGTGTCCAGCCTGTCCAAAGAATGATCAGTGCCGCAGCAATGGCTCCTACCGAACCTAACAAATCTCCTAAAACGTGCAGGGCTGCGGCGCGAACGTTAATATTTTTTTCTTCGTTTCCGCGATGCAATATCCAGAACGAAAATAGATTCGCCAGTAACCCGGCAAACGCAATAATCAGCATCGTCCAGCCGGCTATGGGTTGCGGATGGTAAAAACGGACTACTGCCTCCCAGACAATCAGAATCGTAATTACCACCAGAGCAATGGCATTCACAAAGGCAGCAAGTGTCGTCAACCTTAACCAACCGAAGGTATGGCGAGTATTTGGTGGACGGCGCGCAAACTGTACTGCCAGCAAAGCCACCAGTAATGCCGCTGCATCTGTCAGCATATGACCCGCGTCAGCGAGTAGGGCAAGCGAGCCAGAAAGCACACCACCGATGACTTCGGCCACCATAAACAGCGCTGTGACGGCAAAAGCCCACAGAAGGCGCCTGGAGTTGGAATCACTCGGGTTATGTTGATGTGTATGCGCCATGGTTCCTCTGTATCCGTAAAGCAACAATGCGCTAATTATAAACACTAACATTGTTAACTTGTTGAATAACGCTCATAAAAAAGGAGAGCCTAAGCTCCCCCTTAATTTTCCGGGCTTAATTTACTGCGAGGTGCCGTCCACTTTCGTGTTCACGTCATCTCCGCTACCGGTTTCTACCTTTTTGTTCATATCCGGGCATTTCCCGTCCTTACACATCGAATTTTTATGGATTTCCTCTTTGCTCATTCCATCGTTGGTCATACCGCTACTGCTGGTTGAGCCATTAGGATGAAGCATAGTGCCGCCATTATTGATATTGCTATTATCGACGTTTTTGGGTGCGAGATTCTGATTCGCATCGGGTGCAACCTGGCCTGCTTCGGCACTTGCGTTTGCCTGGCCGTTATTGCTCCCGCTAGTTTCAGCGGCCATTGCCAGACTGCTTGCTACAGAAAGGGTTGCTGTCAGGAAAAGTGCAGTTAATTTATTCATTTAATGCTCCTGTTATGGTCGTTATTGCTGGATAACTTCTTCCAACAGTGCACTGGCTTTATTCTGTGCCTGGCGCTTTTATCGGCTAAATATGTCAGCCATGAAAGCGGCATCAGAATACAATTTTGCTAATTGAGTATTTTTCAGTGTTTACAATTAAAAATTGTAGCGGGAAACCGGGTTTTTACCATTTTTTGACGCTTTTTAGGTCGTTTCCAGGAATATTCTGCCTGAAGTGTAAAAGCCCGTTTACACTTCAGGTCTGAAGCGATAGATTGAAGGGATTGCAACTAAGCTAAATCTCAAGGCCATTCCCGGAAATATCATGAATTATCAGAATGACGACTTACGCATTAAAGAAATCAACGAACTTTTACCGCCAGTAGCGCTGCTCGAAAAATTCCCCGCCACTGAAAAAGCCGCCGCAACCGTATCTGGCGCGCGCAAAGCGATTCATAAAATTCTGAAAGGAAATGATGATCGTCTGCTGGTTGTCATTGGCCCTTGCTCAATTCACGATATCAAAGCGGCGAAAGAGTATGGCGCGCGCTTGCTGACACTGCGTGAAGAATTGCAAGGTGAGCTGGAAATCGTTATGCGTGTCTACTTCGAAAAACCACGCACAACGGTGGGCTGGAAAGGTCTGATCAACGATCCGCATATGGACAGCAGCTACCAGATCAACGATGGCTTGCGTATTGCCCGTAAGTTATTGCTGGATATCAACGACTCTGGTCTGCCAGCGGCAGGTGAGTTCCTGGATATGATCACCCCGCAGTACCTGGCGGACTTGATGAGCTGGGGTGCCATTGGTGCACGTACTACAGAATCTCAGGTTCACCGTGAACTGGCGTCTGGCCTTTCATGCCCGGTTGGCTTCAAAAATGGCACTGACGGGACTATGAAAGTTGCGATCGATGCGATCAATGCAGCTGGTGCGCCGCACTGCTTCCTGTCTGTGACCAAATGGGGCCACTCTGCTATCGTGACTACCAGCGGAAATGGCGACTGCCACATCATCTTGCGCGGCGGCAAAGAGCCAAACTACAGCGCAGCGCATGTTGCTCAGGTGAAATCCGATCTGCAAAAAGCTGGACTGCCTGCCCAAGTGATGATCGACTTCAGCCACGCGAACAGCAGCAAGCAATTTAAGAAGCAAATGGAAGTTTGTGCCGATGTTTGCCAGCAAATTTCTGGTGGTGATGCTGCGATTACTGGTGTGATGATTGAAAGTCACCTTGTAGAAGGCAACCAGAACCTGGAAGGTAGCGAGCCGCTGGTTTATGGCAAGAGCGTGACCGATGCATGTATCGGTTGGGAAGATACCGAAACCGTACTGCGTCAGCTGGCTGATGCAGTAAAAGCACGCCGCGGCTAAGTTTTAACGCGATAACAATAAAAAAGGCGTGGTTCTCACCACGCCTTTTTCACATTTAACGAATTACTTCGCTTTACCCTGGTTTGCTACTGCTGCGGCTTTTGCTGCAATTTCATCAGCATTGCCCAAATAGTAGCGCTTCAGTGGTTTGAAGTTCTCATCGAACTCATATACCAATGGCACGCCAGTTGGGATATTCAGCTCAAGAATTTCTTCTTCGCCCAGGTTATCAAGGAATTTAACCAGAGCACGCAGGGAGTTACCGTGAGCGGCAACAATCACGCGCTCGCCGCTTTTCATGCGTGGCAGAATGGTTTCGTTCCAGTAAGGAATAACGCGATCGATAGTCAGCGCCAGGCTTTCAGTCGTTGGCAGCTCTTTGTCGGTCAGACTTGCATAACGCGGGTCATGGCCTGGGAAACGCTCATCATCGCGAGTTAATTCTGGTGGAGTCACAGCAAAACCACGACGCCATTGTTTAACTTGCTCGTCACCGTATTTCTCTGCGGTTTCAGCTTTGTTCAGACCCTGCAACGCACCGTAGTGACGTTCATTCAGCTTCCAGGATTTCTCAACCGGCAGCCAGGCCTGATCCAGTTCATCGAGGATATTCCACAGTGTATGGATGGCACGTTTCAGCACTGAGGTATAAGCAAAGTCGAAAGAGTAGCCTTCGTCTTTCAGCAGTTTACCTGCAGCTTTCGCTTCAGTTTTACCTTTCTCAGACAGATCAACGTCATACCAACCGGTGAAGCGGTTTTCGTTGTTCCACTGGCTTTCACCGTGACGAACCAGAACCAGCTTAGTAACAGCCATAGTTTACTCCTTAATAAGCCTGCGATTAATGATAACGATTATCATTATATTGCCGCAAAGGGGCAAGCGGCAATGCTAAACGTTTAACATAGCGAAAAAGAGTGTGGAGTGTAAGGTGGATGTGAATGGTTGTTATATTTTTGTCGCTAAATGGTGGGAAATCCAGCGATCAGGATAAGAATCGCCCTCCATTGTGGAGGGCGAGAAATTTAAAGTGCAATAAACTCGTATTCCGTAACGCTTAAATACTCTTCATTTGGCTGTAACCAGCAATCGGGTTGTGGCCATTCAGGGTGATTTGGGCTGTCCGGCAGGAACTCGCTTTCGAGCGCCAGGCCCTGATAAGCACTATAGGTACCTTGCTCTCTTGCTGGCGTTCCTTCCAGGTAATTGCCACTATAAAACTGTAGGGCAGGGGCTGTGGTATAGACCGTCATTTGCAGTTTATTATCGCTCGACCAGACGTGTGCAGCTGGTTGGCTGACATCGCCTTGCGCCTGCAACAAGAAAGCGTGGTCGTAGCCTTTCACCAACAGCTGGTCGTTGTCATGCAGGAAATCGTCGGCGATAGTTTTTGCCGTGCGGAAATCAAATCCTGTATTCGTAACATCGGCAAGTCCAGCTTGCGGGATACCGTTGCTATCGACTGGTAAATAGGTATCCGCCAGCAATTGAAGACGATGTTGGCGAATATCGTTTTGCTTACCATCGAGATTGAAATAAGCGTGATTAGTCAGATTTACCGGGCATGGTTTACTGGTTTTGGCACGGAATTCGACGGTGATGCAGTTATCTTCGGTAAGCGCATAACGCGCAGTTGCGCGCAACTCGCCGGGGAATCCCTGGTCGCCATCTTGAGAATCAAGTGTATATAGCACTTCATGCTCATTCTGGCGCACAATCCGCCAGCGGCGTTTGTCAAAACCATCAGGTCCACCATGCAACTGATGTGCACCCTGATTTGCTGTCACGTTAATAGTGACGCCATCGCGCTCAAACTGGCTGTTCGCAATGCGGTTGGCATAACGGCCGACAGTGGCGCCCAAATAAGCGGCCTGATTCAGATAATCTTCTGGCGTTTCACAGCCAAGCAGCGTTTCACGCACCGTTCCATCTTTCATCGGCACACGGCATGACAGCAAGGTTGCGCCCCAGTCCATTACTGTGACCACCAGCCCCGCGCTATTGCGCAGGGTGGAGATGCGGAAGGGCTGCCCGTCAGGTGCGAGCTGTGGTGTTTCTTTTAGCATTGGCCTGCACCTTCCGAAGGTTTGCATACATAGAAGGTTTCTTTGATACCGGTTTTCGCTTCGTACTGTTTTTCGACAGCCTGTTTAACCGTTGGAACCAAATCTTCCGGAATCAGCGCCACGATACAACCACCGAAGCCGCCGCCGGTCATACGCACGCCGCCTTTGTCACCGATAGTGGCTTTGACGATTTCAACTAAGGTGTCGATTTGCGGCACGGTGATTTCGAAATCATCGCGCATAGAAGCGTGAGATTCAGCCATCAGCACGCCCATACGTTTTAAATCACCTTTTGCCAACGCATCAGCAGCTTCTACGGTGCGGATATTTTCAGTCAGGACATGGCGTACGCGTTTCGCAACAATCGGGTCAAGCTCATGAGCGACTTCATTAAACTTGGAGAGCTCAACATCGCGCAGTGCTTTCTGAGTGAAGAAACGCGCACCGGTTTCGCATTGCTCGCGACGAGTATTGTATTCACTGCCAACCAGAGTGCGTTTGAAGTTACTGTTGATGATGACCACAGCCACGCCTTTTGGCATTGAAACGGCTTTGGTGCCGAGCGTGCGGCAGTCGATCAGCAATGCATGATCTTTTTTGCCTAATGCTGAAATCAGCTGATCCATAATGCCGCAGTTACAGCCCACAAACTGGTTCTCTGCTTCCTGGCCATTCAGGGCAATTTGCGAGCCATCAAGTGCCAGGTGATATAACTTCTGGAACACCGTGCCCACTGCCACTTCCAGCGATGCCGATGAACTCAGGCCTGCACCTTGTGGCACGTTACCGCTAATCACTAAATCTGCACCGCCGAAGTTTTTATCGCGTTTTTGCAGATGTTTAACCACACCGCGAACATAGTTGGACCACTGCTGGGTGTCGTGGCTCATGATGGGTTTATCGAGCGAAAACTCATCTGTCTGGTTATCGTAATCGGCTGCGATAACACGCACCATGCGGTCATCACGCTTCGCGCAGCTGATAACCGTCTGGTAATCGATAGCGCATGGCAGCACAAAGCCATCATTGTAATCAGTGTGCTCGCCAATCAGGTTAACCCGGCCCGGAGCCTGAATTGTGTGGGTCGCCGGATAACCAAATTGTTCGGCAAAGATGTGTTGGGTTTTATCTTTCAGACTCATTTTTTATTCTCCGGATTGGCGAAAGTGAATATCGGATACGGCACGCAAGCGTTCTGCGGCTTGCTCTGCGGTTAAATCACGTTGCGTTTCAGCCAGCATTTCATAGCCGACCATAAATTTACGCACTGTTGCGCTACGCAGCAGTGGCGGATAGAAATGGGCGTGTAACTGCCAGTGACCATTTTCCTCACCGTTAAACGGTGCACCGTGCCAACCCATGGAATACGGGAATGAGCACTGGAAAAGGTTGTCGTAACGGCTGGTCAGTTTTTTCAATGCCAGCGCCAAATCACTGCTCTGTTCGGCGCTAAGATCGGTAATACGCAGAATATGTGTTTTTGGCAGCAGCAGCGTTTCGAACGGCCACGCGGCCCAGTAAGGCACTACGGCAATCCAGTGTTCGGTTTCTACCACCGTACGGCTGCCGTCTTTAAGCTCACGCTGTGCGTAATCGACCAACATCGGCGAGCCTGTTTCGGCAAAGTATTCACGTTGCAGCACATCTTCACGCGCCACTTCGTTTGGCAGGAAGCTGTTTGCCCAAACCTGGCCGTGCGGATGGGGGTTGGAGCAGCCCATAGCAGCGCCTTTGTTTTCAAAAACCTGCACCCACGGATAGGTTTTACCCAGATCCGCAGTCTGTTCCTGCCAGGTTTTGACCACTTCTTCAAGTGCTGTTACGGAAAGTTGCGGTAGCGTTTTGCTGTGATCTGGGGAGAAGCAGATAACCCGGCTGGTACCGCGAGCGCTTTCACAACGTAAAAGTGGATCGCTGTTTTCAGGTGCGTCTGGGGTGTCCGTCATCAACGCGGCAAAGTCGTTAGTAAAAACAAAAGTGCCGGTATATTGCGGATTTTTATCGCCAGTGACGCGCGTATTTCCGGGACACAAGAAACAATCCGGATCGTGCGTCGGTAATGTTTCCTGTGATGGTGTTTCCTGGGCCCCTTGCCATGGGCGCTTAGCCCGATGCGGAGAGACCAGAATCCATTGTCCAGTTAGTGGGTTAAAACGGCGATGTGGATGATCCACCGGGTTAAACTGCTCCATCACATTTCCTTAGTCTGGATAACCTTGAGGATGGCGAGACTGCCAGCGCCAGGTATCATCTGCCATTTCTTGCAGAGTCCGGCTGACACGCCAGTTAAGTTCTTGGTCGGCTTTGGAGGCATCTGCCCAATAAGCGGGGAGATCGCCTTCACGGCGCGGGGCGAAGTGATAATTCACCGGCTTTCCGCAAGCGGTACTGAAAGCGTTGATAACGTCCAGCACGCTGCTACCGATACCTGCACCGAGGTTATAGATATGCACGCCAGGCTTGCCTTGTAGTGTTTGCATTGCTGCAACATGGCCATCGGCAAGATCCATCACGTGAATGTAGTCGCGCACGCCAGTACCGTCTTCGGTTGGGTAATCGTTACCAAAGACTGCCAGTGAATCACGACGTCCTACTGCAACCTGCGCGATATAAGGCATCAGGTTGTTTGGAATACCTTGCGGGTCTTCACCCATATCGCCTGACGGATGCGCACCTACCGGGTTGAAGTAACGCAGCAGCGCCACGCTCCAGTTCGGCTGGGCTTTTTGCAAATCAGCCAGAATCTGTTCAACCATTAACTTGCTGCGGCCATATGGGCTTGCAGGTGTGCCGGTTGGGAAGCTTTCAACGTAAGGGATTTGCGGCTGGTCGCCATAAACTGTGGCAGATGAGCTGAAGATGAAGTTGGTGACATTAGCCGCGCGCATGGCAGAAATCAGGCGCAAGGTGCCAGTAACATTGTTGTCGTAATATTCCAGCGGCTTGTTAACCGATTCGCCAACGGCTTTGAGCCCGGCAAAATGGATAACCGCATCAACCTGGTGATCGTGGAAAATTTCAGCCAGCAATGCTTCATCACGGATATCGCCGTCAATGAACAAAGGGTGTTTGCCACCAAGGCGCTCAATGACTGGCAATACACTACGCTTACTGTTGCATAGATTATCCAGGATGACGACGTCATGGCCATTCTGTAGTAATTGCACACAGGTATGACTGCCTATGTAACCGCTACCACCTGTTACCAATACTCTCATTTTGCTCTCCATTACGCGTATGGTATGTATTAAACATAGCATAACAGAGATGGCAAAAGTGTGACATGGGATAAATTAGTGGAATCGTTTACACTGATATATCAACAGCAACCTTTAACAGTAAAAATGATTATAAAACAAATGGTAGCTACGAGGATGTTGCGGGTTGTCTGAAAGTAGGGTGGCTAAACGAAAACATAGCCACCCCGACGGAAAGAGCTTTGTCGTTCAGGCGCTATAAATCTTCAAACTCGTAGCGATACGCATCGTCACTGGCAACGAAAGTCAGCCGCTTAGTGATGCATTCAGGCGCGTCTTCGGCATGGTGAGAGACAAACAGCAACTGGGTTTCTCCTTCGCCAATCAAAATATCAATGAAACGGCGCACTAACTGGCGGTTTAGCGGATCCAGGCCCTGCAACGGTTCATCCAGAATTAACAATGTCGGGTGTTTAACTAACGCACGGGCAATAAGTGCAAGGCGTTGTTGGCCCCAGGATAAGCTGTGGAACGGTGCATCAGCGATGGCATTGTCCATGCCGAGCATGTTCAGCCATTCACTGGCGAGTTTTTGCTGGCGGTCAGAAACGGCCTGATAAATACCAATCGAATCAAAATATCCCGAAAGAACCACGTTTCTTACTGTGGTGCTCACGCGATAATCCAGATGTAAGTTACTGCTGACGTAACCGATATGCTTTTTGATATCCCAGATGGTTTCACCGCTGCCACGCCGACGGCCAAACAGCGTTAGATCGTTGCTGTATCCCTGGGGATGATCACCAGTTACCAGGCTTAATAATGTCGATTTACCCGCCCCGTTGGGGCCAACAATTTGCCAGTGTTCACCAGGGTTTACCGTCCAGGAAAGCTGGTGCAGGATAGGTCGGTCATTATATTCCACCACGCCATCACGCAGAACAATGCGCGGCTGATCGGCAGGCAGAGTGTAACGAGCGCTTGGGTCATCAGCTTCCGGCAGCGCAACGCCTGCTAGTTTTTCGCTGTGGGCAAGTTGCGCGATTAACGCCTGTTCCAGTAGTTTTTGTTTTTCGCCCACTTCAATCAACGCGCAATCTGCCAGCACGCCAGCATGCTGTACAAAATCAGGGATTTCATCGAAGCGGTTAAGCACCAGCACCACGGTGTAACCCTGCGTGCTTAGTTCACCCAATAGCCCTGCCAGTTGTACACGGGAATGCACATCCAGACCGTCAAACGGTTCGTCGAGAATCAGCAAATCAGGTTGTGACATCAGCGCCTGGCAGAGCAGCGTTTTGCGCGTCTCTCCGGTTGAAAGGTATTTAAAACGGCGAGTCAGTAACGGGGTAATGCCAAAAAGCTGGGCAAGTTTCTGGCAGCGGTTTTCATCTTTGACTTCATCCTGAATAATTTCTGCCATCGTGCGGCCAGTGTCGTCTTCGTCCGGGCTCAACAGGTCAGTGTTATTGCGCTGCCATTCATCGCTGACTAATTTTTGCAGTTGTTCAAAAGAAAGATGAGCAATGCGAGAAAACGAGCACTGGCGCTCGCCTTTCTGTATAGGTAGGGAACCCGCAAGTGCGCGGGCGAGGGCTGATTTCCCACTACCGTTAGCACCCACAAACGCCCAGCTTTCACCGGCGTTAACGGTTAAATCATTAAGGGCCAGAGTTCGGGTATCGCTAAGGTGAAAGACCCCTTGCGAAATTTGCAACGTCGACATAGAACATCCCATTTTTTGCAGTCATTAAATTCAGATTTACGGATTGCCTGTCTTGTTGTCAATTCGCCAGGTTTTTTAGCACAGAGTTGCGATAATCACGCGATCGGCATTAAAAAATGCTATGACTTCAGCACCTTCTACCAGCTTCTGGATTTCCACCACGTTATTTGGAACGGTAGCGCACAGCGTTTGCCCGTCAGGTAATTGCACCAGAACTTCGCTTTGCTCCGCACCTTGCTGAATATTGCTGACAATGCCGGTGAGCTGGTTGTCTGCGCCGCTGGCACGTTTTGCATCGGTGGTGATTTCCACCCACGGCGCTTTAATCAGTACAAGGACTTCTTTGCCTTCGCTCAAACCCAGGCGTTCTGCGCTTTGACGCGTAATTGCTGCTTGCAAACGTGTTGTGCCATCAGCCAGTAAGATATCCACGTGCTGTTGTACTTGTTCGCCATCCCGATGCAATACCGTGCCGAAAAGCTGATTACGGGCGCTGGTTTGCAATGAGAATCGTGAAATGGCTGCGAGCAGACTATCGAGCGGCAATGCGTCATCACGCAGCACATCAAAGGCTTTTTGTTGGATTTGCGCGAGCAGTTCATACAGTTGGATAAGACGCTCACCATAGCGTGTAAGTATCGCGCCGCCACCGCCTTTACCGCCTGTCGCTCGTTCAACTAATGTCTCATCGCTTAACTGATTCATCTCATTGATGGCATCCCAGGCACTTTTGTAGCTGATGCCTGCAAGCTTCGCACCCTGGCTAATTGAGCCGGTATGTTGTATTTGTTTAAGTAGCGCGATACGACGTGGATCGGCGAACAGCCGCTGCTGGAGTTTCAGCGTCAGTAAAATTTCAGCTTGCATAACCTCTCCGCAATAATGAAAACGCCATTTTCCTCTATTGCGCGGGGTTGGGCAAATCGCACAAAAGGAGAGTGCGTTTTTCTGTCAGGTCGTTAGAATAGCCGTTCTCACTTTTGTTGGAGGCATCCATGTTAGAGTTATTGAAAAGCTTGGTGTTTGCCGTGGTCATGGTGCCAATCGTTATGGCGGTGATTCTCGGTCTTATCTATGGATTGGGTGAAGTCTTTAACGTCTTCTCAAAAGTCGGTCACAACGACCAACCGAAACAAAACCATTGATTCTCTAACGCCCGCTGATGCGGGCGTTTTCTTTATAAGTTCAGTAACGGTAGCACCGCTGGTATCTGCGATAGCAGGTACAACACCAGCCCGATTGATCCCCCAACCAGCGTGCCGTTAATACGGATAAACTGTAAGTCTTTACCGATATTCAGCTCGATTTGCCGCGACATATCCTGCGCATCCCAACTTTTGACCGTGTCGCTAATATGACGCGTCAGGAACGTAGCAAACTCAGGTGCGATCTTTTGTACTGCCTGCTCCAGATGCTCGTTTAATGAAGCGCGTAACGCGCTGTCGGCAACTAGCGTTTCCCCAAGCCACTGTCCAGCCTCAGCAATTCGCTGTTTCACGCGCGAGTCCTCAGCATTAACATCAACCTTCAGCCATTGCCGCAAATCGCCCCAAAGTTCGCCCAGATAGCGGTTAAATGCCTCATCCTCTTTCAAATAACTCTTGATGCTGTCTGCTTTTTCCGCCATTTGCGGCGAGTGCTTAAGTTTCTCGATAAGCTTTAATGTGGCTCGATCGAATGCCTGGCGGATCTGGTGGCCTTGATCGTGGCTGACATCATCAAGGAACGAGTTGACCGCATTGGAAACCAGCTGGGCGCTATGTTCCCCCAGCCATTCTGTCGGCAGAATGCTGGCTTTACGTGGGTGCTCCGTTTCCAGCCAGCGGACAATTTGGTGGGCAATAAACGCCCGCGTACTCTCACGTTTAATCAGTGTGAGCATTTGAGCAATCACTGCGTCGAGCAATTCCTGATGGCGGTTATTTTTGGTCAGGCTTTCCAGCAATAGAGCGCTTGAATGTGTTAAATCGACTTTATCAATCGCTTTGTGTACCGCCTGGCGGATCAACCGCTGAATACGCGCATCGTCTGTCAGATCCAAAAATGCGCTCATCACTTGCAACAGATGCTGGCCAACGCGCTGGGCGTTATCGGGCTTGCTGAACCACTGGCCAATCATATGTGCCGGTTCGTGGCGGCGAATCAGTGCTATGAGTGATTGAGTATCAAGAAACTTTTCCTGCACAAAGATGCCCAGATTGTCACCAATGCGGTCTTTGTTACGCGGAATAATCGCCGTATGGCGGGAAATAAAAGGAATCGGCACGCGATGAAACAACGCAGTAACGGCAAACCAGTCAGCGAGTGCACCGACCATAGCAGCTTCAGCAATCGCTTTTAAGCCGCTAACCCAGAATCCCGGTGGCAAAAAGAGGGTTATCACAAAAGTCACTGCCGCAATCAGCAGCAAGGAAAGCGCAAGGCGCTTGGTGCGTTTCAGTTCAGTCATTTTCTCCATCAACTAAGCATAGAACGGTGAGGACTGAAGCGGTAGGGCAAATTTGGGGTGCGATTCATCTTGCTCTTTTTCTGCTAATTAAATTCTCCACGTCTTCAAATCGTTATAAGAATCTGCCTGCAAGTGACTTGATCGACCCATGCATTTAACGATACTGTATATATATACAGTATTTGTTCGTGAGGGAATTTATGGCACCGCTAACTCGTTTTATTTTTTGCCAATCAACGACGTATGGAGCATGACTGTGGGGGCATTTCCATCACCCGCGCAGGATTATGCAGAACAGAGCATTGATGTTCGCCAACTGCTGTTCATTCACCCAACCGCCACGTACTACATGCGTGCATCTGACGATTCGATGATTGAGGGTGGTATCAGCAATGGCGATTTACTGGTGATCAATAGCGCAATAACGGCGGTACATGGCGATATTGTGATTGCAGCAATGAATGGCGAGTTTATCGTCAGGCAGCTACAACTCGGGGCCATTATCCATTTAATACCGCTCAATCGCGCTTACAAACCTGTTCGCATTGGCAGCGATGAGGCGCTTGAGGTATTTGGTGTCGTCACTTACATCGTGAAATCATTGAGGTAACCATGTTTGCTCTGGTTGATGTAAACAGCTTTTACGCAAGCTGTGAAACCATATTCAGGCCAGATCTGAAAGGTAAGCCAGTTGTGGTTCTCAGTAACAATGATGGCTGTGTTATTGCGCGTAACGCCGAGGCTAAAAACTGCGGTGTACAAATGGGCGGCCCTTACTTTAAGCAGAAAGAGCTCTTCCGACAAAAGGGCGTTATCGCTTTTAGTAGCAATTACGAGTTGTACGCTGATATGTCGCGTAGGGTTATGATGACGCTGGAAGAAATCTGCCCGCGAGTGGAGATTTACTCCGTCGACGAAGCATTCTGTGATTTATCTGGCGTGAATAATTGTCGCAATCTGGCGGATTTTGGCCGGGAAATACGTACTACTCTTTTACAGCGTACGCATTTAACCGTGGGAGTGGGGATCGCCCAAACTAAAACACTGGCGAAGCTTGCTAATCACGCGGCGAAGAAGTGGCCGCTGAAAACGGGTGGCGTGGTTGACCTATCCAATGTTGATCACCAGCGCAAACTCATGCATGCATTACCGGTTAATGAAGTGTGGGGAATCGGTCGTCGTATCAGCAAAAAACTTGATGCCATGGGCATTCAAACCACACTGCAACTTGCAGATACTGATACCCGTTTTATACGTAAGCACTTTAGCGTGGTGCTCGAACGTACGGTTCGTGAACTGCGTGGTGAATCTTGCCTGGGGTTTGAAGAATTTGCTCCCACGAAACAGGAGATCATTTGTTCACGTTCGTTTGGGGAGCGTCTTACTGAGTATGAACACATGCGCCAGGCTCTATGTAGTTATGCTGCACGTGCCGCAGAAAAGTTAAGAGCCGAGCATCAGTATTGCCGCCATATTTCGGCTTTTGTCAAAACATCGCCATTCTCAGCAAGTGAACCTTACTATGGCAATCAGGCGATGGTGAAACTGCTGACACCCACCCAGGACACCCGCGATATTATCGCTGCAGCCACGCGTTGCCTGAACGTTATCTGGAGAAACGGTCACCACTATCAAAAAGCTGGAATTATGCTTTGCGACTTTTTTAGCCAGGGCGTTGCCCAGCTAAATCTCTTTGATGAAAACCCACCTCGAGCCAACAGTGACGCTCTGATGCAGACCATTGATGGTATTAATCAGAAGAAAGGCAAAGGAACGTTGTACTTTGCCGGGCAAGGGATAGAGCAACCCTGGCAGATGAAAAGAGACATGCTTTCACCACGTTATACGACACGTTGGTCAGATGTGCTGGTGATGAAAAGGAGTGGGCGTTTACCCCCATTCAAAATACAAACATAAAAAAAGCAGCCATAGTAGGCTGCTTTCTAAGATATTTCTGGTCGGCACGGAGAGATTCGAACTCTCGACCCTCGCCACCCCATGACGATGCGCTACCAGGCTGCGCTACGTGCCGAAGCATAAAAAATAATACTACTTATCTGGCGATCGTTTGCAAGACGGCTTATTGCTAACTGTTTCATAAATATACAATCAATTGGCAATAAAGCGCTTCTCATCAGTCAACACTTGCAGTAATAACCCAAGTTGAGGCTTGGTTTCTTTGATGATTTCGCCTTTCAAATCGTACATCCGGTAGTTGCCATTGTTATCAAGCACTAGCGTCATGGTCGACAAAGTAATCGCAAGACTGTTGTTATCAGCACCTACTACCCAGTTATTACGGCGTGTTGCGGCAAACAAGTCTTCACCTTGTGAATACTCATTCGCTGGGTTTTTGACATGAAGCAGGCGCTGCATCAGCGTTGTCATGACATCCTGGTGATCGGTGAGTTTCGTAATGGTCTGTGCAGGTGTGCCCGGCCAATGGATAACCAGCGGCACCTGAATTCGTGAACGTGACCATGCGAAGGAATCTTGCTGCTCTTTGCCAAGAGGCACACCGTGGCCTGCGGTAATAATCACAACTGTATTCTGGAGCTTGCCTGAGGCTTCCAGCGCATCAAGCACACGTTTGATTTGCTCATCAACGTTACCAGCTGCACGCGCATAGCGGCGAGCAAAGGCTTGCTGATTAGTATCTGCCGTGATGCTGGTGCCGTTAAAGGCAACCCACGAGAACCAACGGTTGTCATCAGATGCGTACTGCGTCAGCCAGTTAATCCATTGCGAGGCTGTTTGTCCGTCAGATTGGCTCTGCGCTGAAGGCAAAGAGAAGTCAGACAACAGAGCCTGGCGGTACATCGATGAGTCAAAACCATCGGAAGCGAACAGCCCCAATTGATAACCTTGCTGGTTCAATGCAGTAATTAATGCTGCTGGGATTCGGGCGGATAAAACACCGTCCATATACGCAGGCGAAATCCCATAGAACAGGCCAAAAATACCGCTGTCGGTACCGTTACCTGCACTCATATGTTGCTTGAAGCTAATGTTGCTGGCAGCAAACTCGTTGAGATTTGGCAAGTTTTTTGGCGCGTATTCAGCGTTCAGACCATCGACGGTAATCAGCAATACATTGTGGCCCGCGCCCATATCACGGAATTGCAGATCGCTAAGCGGGTACTGTACTGATACAGCTTCAGGATTACCCTGTTCCACCAGTCGACGTTGATACTCCTTCGCATCCAGCAAGCCATGTTTTTCGAGGAAACGACGGGCTGTCATTGGATAGGAGAGCGGCAAGTTGGCACGCTGCATGGTAACCGGGCGATAGAAATTGGCATCAGCCCAGATATACATAATATGGCTGCTGAAAAATGCGACAAAAAACAGCACAACAACAGGTTTTGCATAGTGTTTACGACGCCCAAGACTGCGCAGTTTCTGCCAGCTCCAGGTCGCAAACAGCATTTCAATCAATAAAATTACCGGTACGCTGATAAACATCAGCTGCCAGTCTCGCGCCATTTCACTCTGGTCTGGGTTAATCACCAGTTCCCAGACAATCGGATTAAGATGGAGATGGAAGCGAGTAAAGACTTCGCTGTCGATAAGCAGAAGTGTCATGCCTGCGGTAGCAAGCGCTGCCGAGATAAAGCGCATCAGGCGCTGTGACATGACAACGAAGGTCAGCGGGAAGAGAATCAGCAGATAAGTGGCGAAAACCACAAAACTAAAATGACCGATAACACTCAGCCAGGAATAGATACGACCCGTGAGTGTTGCCGGCCAGTCAGCGACAAATAGATAGCGGCTACCCAGCAGCGTTGCCAGCAGGATATTGAACAGGGCGAACCAATGTCCCCAACTGACCATCTGGGAAACTTTTTCGCGGTAGCGCTGACGATTAGTCACCATAACGTGTAACTACAATCCCTTAATGAGCTTTGTCTTCGCTCACGGAGGCTTGCAGTGCCTCTGCGAAAGAGCGAGCCAGCGAGCGGCGTTGAGCAGAAGCTACGCTGGTATTAATCAGGTTGGTGACCATATTTCCCAGTACCATCAGGGAAAGATCGGTTGGCGTTTGGTGCTTTTCCAGCACGCTCGCCAGTTCACTCAACAGTTCTTCGACGCGTTCGTCACTATAACGGGATATTTGTGGCATAAATTAACAATCAATTAGATTCAGGAAAGGGCGTTATCTTACCGTAGAAGGACCTGTTTTTCTGCTTTTTTATCTTTCCCCTTCATACTTCAAGCTGCACGTGCGTTAGCTGCCTTCTTGCCGCCCGAATTATTTAGGGGAGGTTGCACAAGGCTTCTGGCAATGGTTGAATACCGCCGAGTTTAAAAGGAGAGTTTATCATGAGTCTGGATATCAACCAGATTGCCTTACACCAGTTGATCAAACGCGGCGAACAGACACTTGAAGTCGTGCTGCGTGATTCTCTGTTGGCAACGAACGGCGCCGTAGAAGAAATGATGGCCGAATTGCACCGCGTATATAGTGCAAAAAATAAAGCATATGGTCTGTTCAGCGAAGAGAGTGAATTAGCGCAAGCCCTGCGTTCACAGCGAAAAGGTGATGAGGATTTCCTCGCCTTCAGCCGTGCTGCGACCGGTCGTTTACGTGATGAGCTGGCAAAATATCCATTTGCTGATGGCGGCATTGTGCTGTTTTGCGAATATCGCTACCTGGCGGTGGAATATTTACTGGTAGCGGTGCTGAATAATTTAAGCAGTATGCGCGTCAACGAAGAGCTGGATATTAGTTCCACGCATCATCTGGACATCAACCACGCCGATATTGTGGCGCGTATCGATCTGACCGAATGGGAAACCAACCCGGAATCCACGCGTTACCTGACTTTCCTGAAAGGGCGAGTGGGGCGCAAAGTGTCCGATTTCTTTATGGATTTCCTTGGTGCCAGCGAAGGTTTAAACGCCAAAGCGCAAAACAAAGGTTTGTTGCAAGCTCTGGATGATTTCACCAACGAAGCGCAGCTGGATAAAAATGAGCGTCAGGCCGCGCGTCAGCAGGTTTATGCATACTGCAACGAGCAACTCCAGTCCGGGGAAGAGATTGAGCTTTCTTCGCTGGCTGATGAGCTACCGTGGGCGGTTGATGATAAAAACTTCCAGCAGTTCACGGCGGATAAAGGCTATGAACTTGAAGAAAGCTTCCCGGCCGATCGCAGCACGCTGCGCCAGTTAACCAAATTCGCCGGTAGCGGTGGCGGGTTAACGATTAGTTTTGATGCGATGCTACTTGGCGAGCGTATTTACTGGGATCCAGCGACTGACACGCTGACCATTAAGGGCACGCCACCGAATCTGCGTGACCAGTTACAACGTCGCAGTTCTGGAAAATAGCCATAAAAAAACCCGCCGAAGCGGGTTTTTTTTCGAACTAAATTCGCGATTAAGCGCGAACGAAGTCGATGTGGCTCAGTTTTGGCTTGAACGGGTGACGCTGAACAGCCTGAACTTTAACCTTAACTTCTTTACCGTCTACAACCAGAGTCAGAACTTCTTCGTAGAAACCTGGTTTAGCTTGCAGGTTCATTACGTTGTCGTGATCCAGTTCGATAGAGATCGCAGCTTCGGAACCACCATAGATGATTGCCGGGAATTTGTTAGCTGCACGCAGGCGGCGGCTCGCACCCTTGCCCTGCTCTTTGCGTTCTACTGCATTGATAGTAAACATTAACTGTTTCTCTCTTAAATAATCCTGTTACAGGCGACCCAGCAACAGGTAAGTGATCTGCTTTGCGGATGCAAAAGCGGGCGCATTATAGCCATTCCACGCGACATCAGCAATTAAAAGAACCTTTAGCCACGTAATTCATTTGCCCGGCGGAAGCGTCCTTCATAATCAAATACCTTTTCCCGCACGTTCCAGAAGTTGCCGTTCTTACGTGCGACGACAAAATCCGGGTGGCGGAGCGCAGATTGCTGAGCCACAACATCAGCGGCGTTTATCCAACGTAGCGGCACGCCGGGTGCACGGCTATGTGGCCGAATAAATAGCTGCTCGAAAGCCATACGTTGGGCGGGTGTTTGCAGGCGGAAGCGCTCGCTAACATCTGCACCGTCTTCATCAAAATAGGTAATCTTCAGCCAGTCACCTTTTTCGTCGCCACCGTGTTGCAGCGTCATTCCGCCACAGCGCAGCACCAGGGCATCTTTCAATTTCAGCGCGGCTTTTAACATATCGTCGGGATCGACCAGAACATGGTCACACTGATGGCAACGACGGGCGGCAATATCGTTCTCTGCATTACATTGCGGGCAATTTTTAAAGCGGAAGCGGTAATCGCACTGCTCGCGGGTTCCGTCATCATCTTCAAACCAGCCCTGGCAGCGGCGGCCAAAGTGTTCAATTAACTTGCCGTCGCTGGTGGTCTTGCCCCAGAACGTGTTGGCAAAACCGCATGAAGGGCAGAAAACCTGCACGGGCACGTTATCGCTTTTACCTTTCGCAGCACCGACTTCTGGAGTGAACAGATCGTGGGGATTTCCGGCGTAATCCAGTATCAAGCAATCTTTTTTACCGGGAGCCAGGCGCAGGCCACGACCTACAATTTGCTGATACAGGCTGACGGATTCTGTCGGGCGCAAAATGGCGATTAAATCAACATGGGGCGCGTCAAAGCCTGTGGTAAGTACCGACACGTTCACCAGAAAACGGAATTGCTGGTTTTTAAACGCTTCGATTAATGTATCGCGGGCAGGGCCTGGGGTATCTGCGGTAATCAGAGCCGCATCGTTTTTAGGCAGCAGCGCGGTGACTTCTTTGGCGTGCTCAACGGTTGAGGCAAAAACCATCACGCCGCACCTGTCGGCGGCAAACTCAACAATCTGGCTGACGATATGTGGGGTAATACGCTTTTGCTGTTTCAGTTCACGGTTAAGGTCGGCTTCGCTGAATAAACCGTTCGATTGTGCCTGCAAGCGGCTAAAATCGTACTGCACCACGGGCATATCGAGGCGCTCGGGTGGCGTTAAATAGCCGTGCTTAATCATGTAACGCAGCGGTAATTCGAAAATGCAGTCACGGAAAAGGGCATTTTCATTGCCACGAACCATGCCGTGATAGTGAAAATGGTAGATCCAGCCTTTCCCCAGCCGATAAGGTGTTGCGGTCAGGCCAAGCAGACGCAGTTTAGGATTCGCGGTGCGTAAATGGGCGAGAATTTGCTGATATTGGCTGTCGTCAGAATCACCGATACGGTGGCATTCATCGACAATCAACAACGAAAACTCGCCGTGGAATTGCTCAAGATTGCGGGCTACGGACTGGACGCTACCGAAAACGACTTTGCCGTTGCTCTCTTTGCGTTGCAGACCGGCGGCGAAAATATCGGCTTCCAGGCCAAGCGCGCAATATTTAGCGTGGTTTTGCGCGACCAGCTCTTTAACGTGTGCAAGTACTAACACTCGCCCTCGCGCCACACGGGCAAGTTCGGCAATCACCAGACTTTTTCCCGCGCCCGTAGGCAGCACAATCACCGCTGGGGTGATGTTTTTACGGAAGTAGTGCAGCGTGGCGTCTACTGCTTCTTGTTGGTAGGGGCGTAAGGTAAAGGACATTATTGATCAGGTCTGTGAAACATCAGCGGCGATTATGGCATGAAACAGGGTTTTAGCTTGAGAGACTTTTCTATCCGGCTATACTGGCAAACTAATTAACAGGCAAACGAATTTTACCCATATAAACGGGCTGATGCCCGGCCAGCGGTTTTGTCCTGGTACCTCTTAGAAACAGGCAATATTTAATGCGACTCGATAAATTTATCTCTCAGCAGCTTGGCGTGAGCCGTGCTATCTCTGGCCGTGAAATCCGCGCAAGCCGTGTCACGATTGACGGTGAAGTGGTGCGTGACGCTTCTTTTAAACTGAACCCTGAGCACCAGGTGGAGTTTGATGGTCGTTCACTGACTCAGCAAGTTGGCCCGCGTTACTTTATGCTTAATAAGCCACAAGGTTACGTCTGCTCAACGGAAGACCCGGATCACCCAACCGTGCTCTATTTCCTCGACGAACCAATGGCGCACAAACTGCATGCTGCTGGGCGTCTGGATATCGACACCACCGGTCTGGTATTGATGACTGATGATGGTCAATGGTCACACCGTATTACTTCTCCGCGTCACCATTGTGAAAAAACTTATCTGGTGACACTTGAGAATCCGATCTCCGACGACACAGCAGAACAATTCACCGCTGGCGTTCAATTGCATAATGAAAAAGATCTGACGCTGCCTGCAACACTTGAAGTGATTACTCCGCTTGAAGTGCGTTTGACCATCAGCGAAGGCCGTTACCACCAGGTAAAACGTATGTTTGCGGCGGTAGGCAACCATGTGGTTGGCTTGCATCGTGAACGCATTGGCGCAATTGCTATGGATGCAGATCTCGCACCCGGCGAATACCGCACATTAACCGAAGAAGAAGTTGCCAGCGTTGGCATGCCGCCACGTTAATTCCAGGAGGAAGCTTGAGCAGTAAGCAAAACTCGTCAATTGGTATTGTGGTGATACTTGGCCTGCTGGCCATGTTAATGCCGTTATCAATAGATATGTATTTACCGGCCCTGCCGGTTATTGCCTCGGAATTTGGCGTGCCAGCGGGCAGCGCACAAATGACGTTAAGTACCTATATTCTTGGCTTTGCTATTGGGCAGCTATTTTATGGCCCGATGGCAGACAGCATTGGCCGTAAGCCGGTGGTACTTGGCGGTACGCTTGTCTTTGCGGCGGCAGCAATTGCTTGCGCGCTCTCACAAACGATTGATCACCTGATTGCTATGCGTTTCCTGCATGGCCTTTCTGCTGCAGCGGCAAGCGTGGTGATCAACGCCCTGATGCGCGATATTTATCCAAAAGAAGAGTTCTCGCGCATGATGTCGTTTGTCATGCTGATCACCACCATTGCACCGCTTGTTGCACCCATGGTCGGCGGGGCAGTGCTCGTATGGTTTAGCTGGCATGCAATCTTCTGGATCCTGGCACTGGCAGCACTGCTTGCATCCGCGATGATTTTCTTCCTGATCCACGAAACGCTACCTGTTGAACGCCGTCAGAAGTTTCACTTACGAACCACGATAGGCAACTTTGCGACGCTGTTCCGCCATAAACGCGTGCTCAGTTACATGCTGGCGAGTGGTTTTAGCTTCGCGGCAATGTTCTCATTTTTGAGTGCCGGGCCGTTTGTTTACATTGAACTCAATCACGTTGCACCACAGCATTTTGGTTACTACTTCGCGCTTAACATCTTGTTCTTGATTGTGATGACGCTAATTAATAGCCGCTTCGTACGCCGTTTCGGCCCGCTGGCGATGTTCCGCTTTGGCTTGTTTGTCCAGTTTGCTATGGCTATCTGGCTGGTACTTAGTACGATGCTGGGGTTCGGTTTTTGGTCGATGGTATTGGGTGTGGCGGCATTTGTTGGTTGCGTTTCAATGGTGTCGTCAAACGCGATGGCGGTCATTCTTGATGAGTTTCCACATATGGCGGGAACAGCTTCTTCGCTGGCTGGCACGTTTCGTTTCGGTATCGGCGCATTAACCGGCGCGCTGCTATCCTTTGCGACTTTTAATTCTGCGTGGCCGATGATTTGGTCGATTGCCGTGTGCGCGACTTGCTCCATTGTGTTCTATCTCTACGCCAGCCGCCCGCGCTTAAACACTAAATAATCCTAAAGTATGAAAACGGGTATCGCCAGGTACCCGTTCTTTAATCCAAATCAACGAAATCCTCTCACAAACGCCTACAATTTGTTTCTCAAATGTAAACGTATCAACAACAAAAAGTCATATTCTTGTAGTTAAAAAGGTTGAGTTACATCGCAGAAAGCGTTACATATAGCGCCGAAATGTGTGCGGCACCACAAAAATAAAACACTAAATATGAAATGGTAGACAAATAATTACAACGGATGTAAGCGGTTTCCAGGTTGTTTACACACAAAGCATCAACATTGTGTTAACCTTTATGTAAACTGTTTGTGAAATAATTTTGGATTTTTTGGGGACACCACAGTGAATACGTTACAGCTTTCCATTGTTCATCGCTTACCACATAGATATCGCTGGTTGGCGGGTTTTGCAGGTTCCAGAGTTGAACCGATTCCGCAAAATGGTCAGAACGCTGAAAATTGTCTGATTGGCCTGAAATTACTTAGCGACAACAATAGTGATTCAGCCTGGCCGACCATGCACAAATTGAGCATGGCGCTGAGAGATATCGAAGTGGATTCTGCCGTCGTGGAATGCGAAGGTCAGCCATGCCTGTTTGTTAACCGTCAGGATGAGCAAACTGCAACGTGCAGACTTAAGAACTTCGGCGTGGCTATTGCTGAATCTTTCTCCAGCACTAATCCCTTTTGATTCTTAAGCTTGCAAATCAAGCAAGCGCGAGTAACTGGCGTGTATATTCCGCCTGAGGTGCTGCAAAAATTTGCCGGCATGCTCCTTGCTCAACGACTTCTCCCTGCCTCAGTACCACTACCTGGTGGCATAACGACTTCACTACTCGCAAGTCATGGCTGATAAAAATGTAGGCCAACTGATGCTTTTCTTGTAACGACTTTAGCAACGCGAGTATTTGTGCTTGTACGGAGCGGTCGAGCGAAGAGGTCGGTTCATCAAGAATGATTAGCTCAGGTTGTAAAATCAGCGCTCTGGCAATGGCGATACGCTGTCTTTGTCCGCCAGAAAATTCTGCCGTATAACGATGCATTGTTTGCGGATCTAACCCCACCTCCCGCATTGCCACGATGACTTTTTGCTCACGTTCTGCCGCAGTTAACGCAGGCTGATGCACGCGTAAACCTTCTTCAATTATCTGCAAAACATCCAGACGCGGGTTCAACGATGAATTCGGATCCTGGAAAACGACCTGAATACGGTGACGCAGTGGCAGCAGCTTTTTGCGATTAAGCTCATGCAGTGGTTTGCCATCAAACCATATCTCACCGCTGGAATTAATTAGGCGTAGCAACGCAAGCCCGGTCGTACTTTTACCTGACCCTGACTCCCCAACCAGACCGATGCTTTCACCGGCACGCAGCGTAAAACTTAGGTCTTTTATTCCGTAGTTATAACCGATGGTTTTCTTAAGCAACCCGCGGCGAATAGGGAAGGCGACCTGCAATCCTTGAACGGTCAATAGCGGCTTGCTGCTCTCATCTACGGGACGTGGGCTACCTGTGGGCTCTGCGTTCAGCAGTTGTTGCGTGTAAGGATGCTGCGGTGCTGATAACAGTTTATCTGCGGAGTTTTGTTCAACACATTTACCGTTGCGCATGACGGCAACGTTATCCGCCAGCTTTTTGACGATATTCAGATTATGGGTAATGAACAGCAATCCCATATTCAGCTCTTGTTTGAGTTCTTTGAGCAGTTGCAGAATTTGTGCCTGCACCGTGACATCCAGAGCAGTTGTTGGCTCGTCGGCAATAAGTAATTCTGGGCGAGTCAGCAGCGCCATGGCAATCATCACGCGTTGGCGCTCACCACCAGAAAGCTGGTGGGGGAAATCAGTTAAGCGATTTGCCGCATTACGAATACCAACCCGGTCCAGGCACGTTAACATTTCGGCACGAGCGGCTTCACGGCGCATTCCACGATGTAGCGATAACACTTCATAAAGCTGCTTTTCAATATTGTGCAGCGGGTTTAGTGAAACCATCGGCTCTTGAAAAATCATGGCGATTTTGTTGCCACGTACACTTCGAAGCGTGCGTTCAGGAGCATGTAATAACTCCTGCCCTTTAAAGAGAATCTCACCCGCCGGATAAACAACTGGCGGTGCCGGTAACAGACGTAGCACCGATAACGCCGTGACGCTTTTCCCTGATCCTGATTCACCGACTAATGCGAGTGTTTCACCGGCATTCACCTCAAGGGATAAATCGTCCACCACTTGCACAATGGTGTCGCCGTTTCGGAAAGCCACGGATAAATTCTTTATGGACAGCAGTGGAGTCGTCATATCAGTGCGCCTTGCTCGGATCGAAGGCGTCGCGCACTGCTTCGCCGATAAAAATAAGTAACGTCAGCAATACTGCCAGCGAGAGAAATGCAGTGATGCCAAGCCACGGAGCCTGAAGGTTATTTTTGCCTTGCAGCAACAGCTCACCGAGGGATGGGGAACCAAGTGGCAAACCGAAGCCCAGGAAATCCAGTGAGGTGAGGGTGGTAATCGAACCGCAAAGAATAAACGGTAAGAAAGTGAGGGTGGCGACCATGGCGTTGGGCAGCATATGGCGTGTGATTATCGACCTGTCGCTGACACCCATTGCCTGTGCCGCGCGAATGTAATCGAAGTTCCGGGTGCGCAGAAACTCTGCACGTACCACTCCCACCAGACTCATCCAGCCAAACAGCACCGTAATCCCCAACAGCCACCAGAAATTAGGCTGGATGACGCTTGAAAGCAGGATTATCAAGAACAGTGTCGGCATTCCAGACCACACTTCGATAAATCGCTGCCCCCATAAATCAACCCGCCCGCCGTAATAGCCCTGAACCGCACCGGCAAGTATCCCAATCACGCTGGAAAAGAGTGTCAGCATCAGGCCGAAAAGAATAGAAATGCGTGTGCCGTAGAGAATGCGTGCCAGGACATCGCCACCGTTGGCGTCAGTTCCTAGCCAGTTTTGGGAACTTGGCGGTGAAGGGAAGGGGACCGTGGTGGCAAAGTTAATGGCGCTAGATCCAAAGCGAATCGGTGCCCAGATTACCCAACCTTTTTGGCTCAGGCGTTCTGCAAGCCACGGGTCCTGATAATCAGCAGGGGTTGCTAGAGGCCCGCCGAAATCACTTTCACTATAATTGGCAATAAAGGGGAAATAGAGGCGTTCATGGTAGTGAACGATCAATGGACGATCGTTAGCAATAAGCTCGGATCCGAGACTAAGCACAAACAGAACGGCGAAAACCCATAATGACCAATAGCCGCGTTTGTTTTGACAAAATCGAGCCCAACGGGCCTGAGTCACAGGACTTAAACGGCTCATCCACGCCCCTCAAAATCAATACGCGGATCGACCAGCGTGTAAGTAATGTCGCTCAAAATGTTCAACAGCAAACCAATGAGCGTAAATATGTATAGCGTGCCAAACATCACCGGGTAATCGCGTGAAATGGTTGAGTCATAGCCTAATAAACCCAGGCCGTTTAGCGAGAACATCACTTCGATTAGCAGCGAACCGGTAAAAAACATACTGATGAACGTGGCAGGAAAACCGGCAATAACTAATAGCATGGCGTTGCGGAACACATGGCGATAGAGGATTTTCTTTTCACTCAGCCCTTTGGCGCGGGCTGTAACCACATATTGTTTACGAATTTCATCAAGAAACGAGTTCTTCGTCAGCATGGTTAAGGTCGCAAAGCCACCTACCACGGTTGCCACCACCGGCAAGGTGATGTGCCAGAGGTAGTCAAAAATTTTGCCGTACCACGGTAAGGTATCGAAATTGGTCGACACCAACCCGCGTAGCGGGAACCAGTCCAGATAACTGCCGCCGGCAAACAATACAATCAGCAAAATTGCGAATAAGAATGCGGGAATGGCGTAGCCAATGATAATAAAAGTGCTGCTCCAGATATCAAAACTGCTGCCATTGCTGACGGCTTTTCGTATGCCGAGTGGGATCGACACAATATAGATAATCAGCGTGCTCCATAGGCCAATCGAGATAGAAACCGGCAGGCTCTCTTTAATCAGATGGATAACGGATGCGCTGCGAAACAGGCTGTCACCGAAGTCAAAACGCAAATAATCGCCAAGCATTTTGAAGTAACGTTCATGGATCGGTTTATCAAAACCATAGCGATGAGTGATTTCAGCAATCACTTCCGGGTCGAGACCGCGCGCACCTCGGTACTGGCTGTCACCAACGTTACCCACGCCAACACGCGCGTGGCCGCTGCCCATAGTGTCAGCGGTCATACCGGGCACACCTGAACCATGGCCAAACTGAATTGCTGCAATAGCCTGATCTACAGGGCCGCCTGGTGCTATCTGTACGATGAAAAAGTTGATGGTGATAATTGCCCACAACGTGGGGATTATCAGCAACAAGCGACGTAACAGATAACTTCCCATATATTCCCTTAACGCCTGTTAGCTGGTAATTGTGCGGCTTTATTGACGTCGTACCACCAGGTATCAAACCCGGTTGCGTATAACGGATGAATAGCCGGCTTTGAAAACTTGTTCCACCATGCGAAACGATCTGCGGCCATGTACCACATCGGGATCATGTAGTAATTCCATGTCAGTACACGATCCAGAGCCCGGCCTAAGGGAAGCAGTTTTTGTTTATCGCCTTGATTAGCCACAATCTGAGAAATCAGTTCGTCAACCACCGGGCTTTTCACTCCGGGGGAGTTATATGTGGAATCAACATATTCTGAAGCCCATGCGATTTGCACGTCAGCACTGGGATATGGCATGGCGCTGTAAAGCGTTGGTATCATATCGTAGTCCCGCTTGCGCATGCGGTTGGTGAGTTGCGAGTTGTCGACCTGGCGAATCTCCATCGTGATCCCCAGCCGTTGTAAATTATGCTGGAATGGCAAAACCCATTGTGTGTTACCGGTAGCCCCTATTAGCAATTCGAAGGTGAAGGGTTTACCTGTTTTAACATTGACGAGCTTCTGGTCTTTCAGCTCCCATCCAGCCTCTTTTAACAACGTCATGGCTTTGAGCAGGTTTTCTCGGTCAAAACCATTGCCGTTCGATTTTGGCGGGTTATAGATGCTGGTGAACACTTCTGGCGGTAAATCCTTTTTCATGGGCGCCAGCAGGATGAGTTCATCTGCATGTGGGTAATCACGAGCGGCATATTCCGTATTCTGGAAATAACTGTTTGCCCGGCTGTAAGCACCATAGAAAAGCGCTTTGTTCATCCATTCAAAATCAAAGGCCAGGCCAATCGCTTCGCGCACTTTCCGGTCTTCAAAAATTGGGCGCTGAATGTTAAATGCCAGCCAGCGTGCATCCTGCGCTGCATCGTTGGGTTGTTCTTCTTTTACGATGAAATGGTTAGCAAAATTCTTTCCTGTGTAGCGCGTGGCCCAGTTTTTGGCTGAAACTTCATTACGAAAATCGAACGCACCGGCTTTGAAAGCTTCGAAAGCGACGTTGTCGTCGAGGTAATAGTCGTACCGAATAGAGTCAAAATTCCAGCGCCCCCGGTTAACTGGCAAATTGGCAGCCCAGTAATCCCTGACACGTGAGTAGGTGATGTATTGCCCCATGCGCCAGGCCGTTATTTTGTAAGGGCCACTTGCCAGAGGGGGAGCAGACAGAGGATCGCTGAGTTTATGATTCTTCCAGAATTTTTCAGGGAACACGGGTAGTGAGAACAAACCTAACATTCGTTCTTTACTGGGTGTTGCCAGTTCAATGCGTACCGTTAAAGGGGCAATAGCTCTCACTTTTGCGCCCTTATAAACCAGACGAAATTGCGGTACGCCTTCGGTCATAAATTTATTGAAGGTAAAGGCCACATCGCTGGCTTTTATGGGCGTCCCATCATGAAAACGCGCCTGCGGATTAATTTCGATTTCAGCCCACGCAAAGTTATCTGGGTAGCGCGCCATCTCAGCGACCAGCGGGTAGTAGCTTCCCGGCTCATCATCCGAGTTGGTAAAAAGCGTGTCATATAGGGTTTCGGTGCTTACACCAGGATTGCCGCGCAGAGCATAGCGGTTGAAGTTATCAAAGGTGCCAATGGCTGATAGCGTGATATCCCCGCCTTTCGGAGCCGCAGGGTTAACATAATCAAAATGAGTGAAATTGATGGCGTATTTAGGTTCCCCTAAAACGGCAAAGGAGTAGCTTTCCTTGATGTTTTCAGCAAGGCCTGGGGCTGCAATCAGGCAAAGGCTCAGCAGGGTGAGAATGCGGGCAAACATCGTATAGATCAATCCTTGTTGGGGAGGAGCTTACCTAATTGTTTCATCCCGAAACAATATCAGTGTCCAGGCAACGCCCCGCCGCGTTATAACGCCATGATGATAAATCATAAGTTATAGCTGCCATACTTCAAGCAGCATTGGTGTTCGCTGGGATCAAGCAAGCTCATCGTAGGTTTTTTGCTGACCGCCCCATGACTGCAATTGCTCAAGAGTGAGTGGGCGGGCGAAATAGTAACCTTGTAAATAATTTACCCCTCGGTCAATTAACCATTTGGCTTGCTCAGGTGTTTCCACACCTTCTGCAACCGTCGTCATGCTTAGCTTGCGGGCAAGGGTTAATACGGCGTCAAGTACTGGGGATGTTACAGTTTCTAAACCTATAGAATTAACAAAGCCACGATCGATCTTCAGATAATCCAGCTTAAAGCGTTCCAGATAGATAAGTGCGCTGTGCCCGGTGCCAAAATCATCGACTGCAGTTTGAAATCCTTGCTCATTCATCCAGGTAAACAGGCAGCTGGCTTCATTTTCTTTCACCATATCTCGTTCAGTGATTTCGAAAATTAACTGGAAATGATGAGGGGGCAATGAGGCGGCAAAGGCTTGAATATCTTCTTTAAAGGTTAGTGAATGTAAATGGCTAGGAGCCAGATTAACGCCGAGGCGCGCACCAGCCGGTAAGATATGCTGGAGCTTTTTGGCATCGCGTGCAATCAAGTCAAACAAATGGCGGGTGAGGGGAACGATCAATTGCTGTGCTTCGGCGAACGCGATAAACGCATCGGGAGGAATAGGCCCTGCAATTGGGTGGTTCCAGCGCATCAATACTTCTACGCCTGACATTTTTAATTCTTTGGCATCAACTACCGGTTGATACACAACATAAAATTGCCCGCGTTTAATCCCCATCAAAATCTCTTTACCGGAACGAAGGCGCACCGTCAGGAAGTAGGCACATAACGCACCACCGAGTATGCCGAATATGAGCCCGGTCAGAATCGAGATTTGAATATCTTCTACAGGCCAGGTTTTGCCATACAACGCTATCTTGATGGGAAAATCTTCCATGGATATTACGCGCGTAGGATGCTTCGTGAGGTTCGCAGCATTCATCACATTGCTGGATATTGTGGTTAGCGCTTTATCGCCAGCGATGATCGCCATCGACACCATATCGCTCTGGCGAGTAGTGAATAATAGATACGGTGTAAGATTTACGTTCAGGGTGGCGAAAACCCCACGCCCCTCAATTACCGGATTTTTAAACCATGCGGCAATAGTCGGCTTACCGGGCATCATTGGGGTACCGAGCATGATAACCAAATCGATATTTTTATTGATATCGATATCCGGGGAGAGCTGGCTCATCTCCATCAACATGCTGCCCGTAGCCGAAGAACAGTAGGCGTTGCCGTTACGAACTAAAACAAAGGCGCGAACGTTGGCGTTAAAGGCTGCGCGCGAAGTCAATTCGCCGGAGACTTGATGGCAGTCTGAAAGAGTTAACGGTTGAATGCCGCTGATGGTCGACTGGAGGTCCTGGAAAAAGATGCTGAGATATTCACGCATATCTTCAGTAAGTGTGTCGTAGCTGGCTTCACGCTTGCTGTGCAATGTCAGGCTAGTTATTCCGCCAATCAATAGCGCGGCAAGCACGCCGGCCAAAATACTGAAGGCGGCTATTTGCCGGACAGAGGTAAAGTAACGTGAGAAAATATTTTTAGAAAACATGTATGAATGGTTCCTGCAGGCGCAAGAGACTGATTGTTTATTTGCGTTTTTTTGGACTATAACGCAAAAACGATCGATACGTCATAAAGTTTCGAACGAAAACTATCATCATTTTAGAATTATTTAACTGGATGAATTTTAGGCAATAAAAAACGCTGCATAAGCAGCGTTCTTTTGTCTCGTCATATTGTTGTCTTGCAGAACAGCCAAGGGAGTAACCGTCTGCAAGGTGCGCATTAACTGCGGCTCAATACACGTCGCGCTTCGTTGTAACGCTTTTTCCAGTAAGGCTCATCCATGCTCGAAATCGTCACACCACTGCTGGTGGAAGCATGTACAAACTGGTTGTTACCGATATAGATTCCAACATGTCGTCCCGTTGAACCCGCACGGAACAGAACTAAATCGCCAGTACGTAATTTGCTACGCGAAATCGATTTACCTGAATCCTGCTGTTCAGAAGTTGAACGAGGCAACTCTAAACCAAATTGTTCACGGAATGTGCGCTGCACGAATGCAGAACAATCAATGCCGCTTCTATTACTACCACCGAGGCGATAACGAACGCCTTTCCAACTTGCATATTGATCCATAAGACGTGATTTCACATCTACATTACGGACCATCTCTTCGAATTCATCCTGAGAAGCTTGCAGTAAAAAACCATCTTTATTGCCGACTGCATGCGTCTCAGAATGCATATTTGCGGTGTTTGTCGAACTACATGCTGACAGCATTACTGCTACAGCAACGGCGGGAATTACCCGCAAGATATATCTCAAAATAGGCTGAGACTTGACCATTATGTTTGTTATCCCTTGATGTCCTTTACGATAAATATCGTTATACAAAATACCAACGTGACGAGACTAATTACCTGCGCGCCTTGAGACAAACGTTAATGAACAAAACTGTGGCTTGTCGCACAAAATTATTCACATAACAAATGAATTGGGCATCAGCGCAAAACGTATTCGAGGTTACCTCATCAAATCAGGCATGGCGAGCGGTTTTCTCTGAAATTTTATAAGAAATTGTGATGTTAAAAGGTAAAAAGTAATATTGCATAGTTGTTAACCAGAACTGTTGCTTATCTGTGCAGGTACTTCATTTGTCTAATGAAGATGACAGGTTAAATATTACACGCTCCATGCGAGTGTCTAAAAAATAGACAGCAATCATTTCTGGTTTCTGATGATTGCTGAAAATAATGTTTATTGGGTGTTATTGAATTGTTCTTTTTTTGCAAGGTAAATAACGATCCAGAAGATTAATTAACCCATCGCTTAATGGGGTTAATAGAACCCAGGGCAACCCAACGAGAGCAATAGATAACGAGCCGACGAAGATATCAGTGAACCAATGTGCGCCAATCATCATGCGTGGCATGATGAAAATCAGGAAAATAATTACAGCAATAGCAAACGCTTTTTTGCCGAAATATCGCAGCATGAAACCGGTGAAAATCAGCAGCATTAATCCATGATCACCAGGGAAACTGTCCTTAGACGCGTCTTTAGTCGGGAAATGCAGCAATTCGCTGACACGGTAAATATCCGTAAAATAGAGCGTTGGGCTGACGTGAGATTCGGGAATCAAATGGCCAAATTGATTGATAATGATTGCGCAAAATAACATCACAATACCCATGATGAACATGCGTCGGCGGCCTGTTGCTGACTCTTTGCGCCAGTAACAGAAAAACAGTGAACCCATCGCTAATAGCGAAATGCCATCGAACACCCGATTATTGGTCACGGCAACAAATACCAGGAAGGCGTGACTCTTAACCAACTCGCGGTTAAAAAAATGGAAGATCCCGGAGTCGAGGTTAAACCAAAAACCATGCCCCTCGGGCAGGTACCAACTAAAAAATAGTGCTAATCCAAGTGCATTGAGCACAAGGATGAGAGGTAATCGAATATTATTCATACGAAATCATTAGATATTTTAACAAAGACGAAAGGGTAGGCTCACAAACTTAAACGTAGCTTCAACAATGAAGTTTGTAGCGCATTCCAGTCAACGTCACCGCTATGTATTAACTCTATGCGGCTGTCAGGTGGTGCGGCATTTTGCGTTTCAATATGGAAATCAAGGCCCTGACGGTTGATTCGAACCAAACCTTCCGCAATACGCAGTACACCTTTGACGCGGTCGACAGGAGCAAGTCTAGCCCATTCAAGAATCCCTACTGTGTCAAATAGTGTGTCGGCATCAAAAATCCATCCGCAACCCACGTAGCCTTGGCCACTGTTGATGCTGCGCCGCCAGCGTTGATGTTCAGGCAAACTTAATGCCGCTAGCCCACGTTTTGCTGCATGGCTGTGGTTATGATCCGGACTGGATGGCACCTCGCGCAGGTTTTGGCGTGGTTTATCAAGAAGGCTAATATCGATATGACCATTTTGTGCGGTAATCATTTCCCGCCCAGCCCCCTCACGCAGCCACCACTCGTTAAGAGCCGCGCGGCTTTCATCGCTGGCACGGTCTTCTTTATTTGCAATGACGATATCAGCGGCAGCGAGTTGATCGCGGAAATTGTCATTATTGACTGCCCGCTCATCAAGCAATTGACGTGGGTCAAGCAGACACAGAGTAGCGTTGAGTTCGATCCAGGGTTGGTAAACTTCGGCGGTCAACATATCGAGGATTTGTTTTGGGTGACCAAGCCCGGTCGGTTCAATGAGCAGACGGTCAGGATTGCCCTGGCGAAGCAAAGTATTGAGCCCTACCTGCATCGGTAGTCCATTTACACAACACATACAGCCGCCGGGGATTTCTTTCAGCAAAGCACCGCTGTCGGCTAATAACGCGCCGTCGATTCCGACTTCACCGAATTCGTTGACCAGCACAGCCCATTTTTCATGCTCGGGCTTATTGGCAAGTAAATGCAGAATGGTGGTGGTTTTACCGCTACCGAGGAAACCGGTAATCAGGTTGGTTTTAGTCACAAGTGCTCCGGACAGGTTGAGTGAACCTTACGTGATGTTCAATTATCACTATCCTGAACAAAAATTACCAAAAAATGAAGCCCGGACGGCTCCACATCCTTGTGAAGCGGGCTTAAAGGCATTGATTGTTAAATTAATCGATAAGGTTTGCGACCGTTGCTCGCGCACCTTTGCTGCATAACTCATTCCATGCAGCGGTAATACGCGCGACGAATTGTTCATCAGCAGGCAGGTCACTGCCAAAGATTTCATGCAGGCTGAGTAGGGCATTAACGAGTTCATTAACAGAGCTGTTTGCGACCAGCGTTTTAATTTTTTCAGCTAACGGATCGCGAATATCAATTTCGTTGCCCGCGTCGTCAATACCGCTGACATAGCGCATCCAGGCGGCAACTCCTAATGCCAGGCATGGCCACTCATCGGCTTGTTGCAGATGCCAGCGAATACTCTCAAGCATCCGTTGTGGCAGTTTCTGGCTACCGTCCATCGCAATTTGCCATGTGCGGTGCTTCAGCGCCGGGTTGTCAAAACGCTCGAGCAGGTTATGGGCATACTGCTGTAGATTTACGCCCGTAACGCGCAGTGTTGGCGCTTGTTCCTGCATCATTAAACGATGCGCCGCCTTGCGGAAATTCTCATCTGCCATGCAATCATTAATATGCTGATAGCCGGCGAGGTAGCCGAGATAAGCAAGGAAGGAGTGGCTGCCGTTCAACATGCGTAACTTCATTTGTTCCCATGGCATCACGTCGTCCACCATTTCGACGCCAACTTCTTCCCATGCCGGGCGGCCTGCAACAAAGTTATCTTCAATGACCCACTGGATAAACGGCTCGCCAGCAATGGCGCAGGGATCTTCTACGCCCAGCGTGTCAGTAATTTCCTGCAATGACTCAGGTGTCGCCGCAGGAACAATTCGGTCAACCATAGTGCTAGGGAAGGTGACATGCTCGCGAATCCAGTCCGCTAACTCCTGGCTGCGAGTTTCCGCCATGCCAATTACCGCATTGCGTACGACATGGCCGTTGTCGGGAATGTTGTCGCAAGAAAGTACGGTAAATGGTCGCAGTCCACGCTCGCGGCGACGATTAAGTGCCTCCACCAAAATGCCCGGAGCCGAATGCGGTTCTTCAGGGTTTTGCAGGTCGTGAATAATACGCTCGTTACTGCTATCCAGTTTCCCGGTCGCCGGGTCGATGCAATAGCCCTTTTCAGTCACAGTAAGGGAGACAATCGCAACTTGTGGCTCGCAGAACTTTTCAATAATGGTATCCAGTCCATCGAGTTTTGCATTCAGGCATTCGTTAACCGCGCCGACAATAATCGCCTGATTACCTTCACGACCTTTTTCCAATACGGTATACAAATGGTCCTGTGCACGCAGCGCACTCATTAGTTTATCGCCGCTAAACAGACTAATTTCACAAATGCCCCAGTCTCCCCCCAATTTATTGAGTACCCGGTCGGTCAGCAGCGCCTGGTGTGCGCGGTGAAACGCACCAAAACCAAAGTGGACGATGCGAGTTTTTAACGCCCGGCGGTCATAATTAGGCTGTTGAATATCGGCAGGTAACGTGACTGAAGCAATTGTGTTCATAAAATGCAAATCCTGGTTAACTAATTGGTAACATGGCTCAGTCTAAAGTTATATGACAGCAAATTAAATTGGTCTGCTGTCTTTATCCCTTTAATGTGAGCTGGATCAACCAATATCATTGCAAAATTTGACCGTAAGCGAGAATCCGGTATGGTAGTAGTCAATACAGCATTCTAGAATTGGTATGACAACTTAAACTGAGGAACTGTCGATGGAACAAACATGGCGTTGGTACGGCCCAAAAGACCCGGTATCTCTGGATGATGTGCGTCAGGCGGGCGCGACCGGTGTCGTTACTGCTTTGCATCACATCCCAAATGGTGAAGTTTGGCCGGTTGCTGACATCAAAGAGCGCCTGGCTGTATTGGCGGAAAAAGGTCTGACCTGGTCTGTAGTAGAAAGTATTCCGGTGCACGAAGAAATTAAAACTCACTCCGGCGACTTCGATAAGCATATCGCAAACTACCAGCAAAGCATTCGTAACCTGGCAGAATGTGGCATCGACACCGTGTGCTACAACTTCATGCCGATTCTGGACTGGACACGTACCGATCTGGAATATGAATTGCCAGATGGTTCACGCGCTCTGCGTTTTGACCAGATTGCTTTTGCAGCATTTGAGCTGCACATCCTCAAGCGCGAAGGCGCTGAAGCTGACTACAGCGAAGAAGAGCAGCGCCAGGCGCTGGGCTACTTCAACAATATGTCTGATGCCGAAAAAGAAAAACTGACCCGCAATATCATTGCTGGTTTACCAGGTGCGGAAGAGGGTTACACCCTTGACCAGTTCCGTGCACGTCTTGCTGAATATGACGGCATCAGTAAAGAACAGCTGCGCGAAAACATGGCGTACTTCCTGCGCGCCATTGTTGCGGTAGCGGAAGAAGTAGGTGTTCGCCTTGCAGTTCACCCGGATGATCCACCGCGTCCAATCCTGGGCCTGCCGCGTATCGTTTCTACTATTGAAGATATGCAATGGCTGAAAGAAACTGTCGACAGCATCTATAACGGCTTCACCATGTGTACCGGTTCTTACGGCGTTCGTGCCGACAACGACCTTGTTCGCATGATTGAAACCTTCGGCGATCGCATTCACTTTACCCATCTGCGCGCAACTTGCCGCGAAGATAACCCGAAAACCTTCCATGAAGGCGCGCACCTGCAAGGTGATGTGAACATGGTTGCGGTAGTGAAAGCGATTCTGACTGAAGAACAACGTCGTAAAAACGCCGGCGATCTGCGCCCGATCCCGATGCGTCCGGATCATGGCCACCAGATGCTTGACGATCTGCACAAGAAAACTAACCCAGGTTATTCAGCGATTGGTCGTTTGAAAGGTCTGGCTGAAGTTCGCGGTGTGGAACTGGCTCTGAAACAAGTTATGTTCCCAGATTTGCTGAAGTAAGCTGAACAATATTGATGTAAAAAATTGATGTAAAAAACGCGCCTCCTGGCGCGTTTTTTTATGGCTGCAACATAAGCCTATTTATACAGACCCAGGTTCCCTGTGAGCCTGGTGATTTTTTTCTTCGGCCCAATTAACCCTATTGCTACCAGTTCAATATGATTGCTGGATACAGCAGAAATACGTTCCCCATATTCATCGTATGTCTTACATGACTGCGCCAAAGCGCTGAAGGGCATCGTGTAAATCTCTTCGTCTGTTTCAGCAATGTTGAGCAGCTCCTGTATATAAGTGCCTGGTGCCAGGAGAATCGGCAAAGGGGCATAAATAACGCCAGGATAATTGACGGCATCTGCACTTTGCATGTCAGGACCCACCAGATTTTCTACCGTATGGCCGAAACTCATACTAATAACGCTGGCTGCGTTGATGGCAAGCCCAGGGCTCAGGTCTTTATCAATAATAATCGTGCTTCGATGTTGGCTGGCGTCAAACTTCATATTTTGTCCTCGCAGGGGAATCTGAAATGGCTCATGGAGTCGCTCTTTGTGAACAATATAATGCAGGAAGCTCACGGGAAATTGCTGCCTAAATAGCTTGAAAAATGGACAAAATAGGGCAGGATTGACCCGTTTATAATCTAAAATTAAAAGGAACTGACCAGATGACCTTAAGCACAACAGACGTAAAGATTC
Organism: Buttiauxella sp. AC038; assembly: GCF_979253565.1. Lineage (NCBI taxonomy): Bacteria > Pseudomonadati > Pseudomonadota > Gammaproteobacteria > Enterobacterales > Enterobacteriaceae > Buttiauxella > Buttiauxella sp. AC038. The sequence continues at coordinate 1,611,670 of NZ_CEEDCQ010000001.1, forward strand.
TGGCTCTCTTACAAAATGATGCGCGCATGACGAACCAGTCTGTAGCCGATTCAATTGGGTTATCAGCCTCACCTTGCTGGCGAAAAATACGCAAGCTTGAAGAAGACGAAGTGATTCAGGGTTACCGCGCAGTACTTAACCGTCGCAAGATCGGCCTGGCAGTGATGGTGTTCGTTCGTGTCACCATAGACAGCCAAAGTGAATCAGAAGCGAAGAAGTTTGAAGAGGAGGTCGCGGCTCTTGAGGATGTGGTTGCATGCTACAGCATCGGTGGCGATGCCGATTTCTTATTGCAAGTCGTCGCGCGCGATCTGGATTCTTATGCGGACTTTGCCATGTCAGTGGTACGTCGTTTGCCGGGGATTAAAGAAATGCAGAGTATGTTTGTGCTAAAGGAGATCAAACCCCTGGTAAGCTATCCCATTAAGAAATAGCACAAATATTTTTCCCAAAATAAAAACCCGCCGAAGCGGGTTTGGAAGTCTGTCAGTTAAACCGTAAATCACGTATTAGTCTGCACGACCCATAGAACGCTTTTCAGCGATATGGATGCGGATTTTCTCACCGGTCACCATATATTCTGGAACCTGAATGACCAGGCCAGTAGACATTGTTGCAGGCTTAGTACGGGAGCTTGCTGACGCGCCTTTAATGCCAGGTGCGGTTTCAACAATTTCCAGGTCCACAGTTTGTGGCAGTTCAAGCGCCAGCAACTGGCCATCCCAGGTCAGAACTTGCATGTCTGGCATGCCGCCTTCCGGAATGAATTGCAGCTCTTCTTCAATCTGGTCTTTGGTGAAGATATACGGCGTGTAATCTTCTTTATCCATAAACACGTATTCGTTGCCGTCAATGTAAGAGAAGTCAACGTAACGGCGGGTCAGAGTGATGGTGTCGACAATATCATCACCTTTGAAGCGCTCTTCAACTTTCTGGCCAGAACGGACATCAGAAAAACGCATTTTATAAAGCGTTGCTGCGCCACGGGCGCTAGGTGCCTGGATATCGATATCTTTAACAATCAGCAGCTTGCCGTTGTAATTAAGTACCATACCCTTTTTGATTTCATTAGCTCTTGGCATCGGTGTTTCCTGTAAAAAATTGAGGAGCGAAAATATTGCGTCAAATTACTCGGGAGGCGTCTTTCAGGCAAGCGGATTTCAATGCAGATAGTGCATAAATCTACGTAGTAAAGCCGCACTGCTACTGCTAGAGTCCTGATCCTTGTCAGCCCACTGGAGTATTGTTGATGGACTGTCGTCCCGATTGCGGCGCGTGTTGTACCGCGCCTTCTGTATCAAGTCCTATTCCTGGCATGCCAGATGGCAAGCCCGCTGATACTCCATGTGTTCAGCTTGGCGCAGATATGCGCTGTAAAATCTTTCTTTCGCCGCTAAGACCAAAGGTTTGCGCAAACTTGCAACCGTCGCGGGAAATGTGCGGTACAACGCGCAAGCAAGCCATGGATTACCTGATCTATCTGGAAGCTGCGACTGCGCCCTAGATATCTTTAATTTTCATCATGCAATAAGCGGTGATGGCTATCATTCCCAGCGCGATATAAAACACCGTGTGGTAGTTCCAGATTTCGGCGACTACACCGGCCATCGAGCCGGCAATAATCCAGCCGACACGCGTCGTATTGGTATATAGCGTGGTAGCCGCTCCCGCCTGTCCCGGCATTAAATCCTGAAAATACAACATCCCAATACCTGCCAGAATGCCAATGAAAATAGCGTTCAGCAGTTGCAGGCCCAGCAGCATGAATTCGTTATGTAACGTCAACATACCAATGTAGAACAGCAGACCTGCGACTCCCGCAATACGCATTAGAAAACGCTTACCAAAACGTTTGGCGTAATAGCCCGCGATAAGCATGGTTGGGATCTCAAGCCCGGCGGCTGTCCCCATCATCACTCCCGCCAGCTTCTCCGGCAGATGTAATTCATTAATGATGTAAAGCGGCATATTAATAATGTAGAGACTGTTACAGCCCCACATCATGGTGCAGGCGACGAATAGCAGTAGGGCATCACGGCGGTTACGGCGCGGAGCTTCAAGCGTGGTGGATTTAGTTACCACCTCTTTACGCATTGATGGCAGGAGCAGCCGTACCATCACGCTGCAAACCACAAATGCGAAGGCCGCGCTCAGATACATAGTGGTAAAACCAAAACCTAAAGCCAGCGCGTAGGCGATAGGTGGGCCAATCACCCATGCAAGGGAGACCTGCGCACGCAAAATAGAGCTGAACATCACCGCTTCACGGCCCGTACTGTCAGCGTGTTCGCGCGCCAGGGCAAACATCTGTGGGTTAGCAGTGGAACCAAAGCTGCTGAGGAAAACGCCAACAAACAGCAACACAAAATAGTTACGGTTCCACGCAAACAGCACGCAGGCTAATGCACCCAATAAGCAGCAGACAAAAATAAGCGATTTGCGATCGCCTTTTCTGTCAGAACGCCCCGCAAGAAACTGGCTGACCAAAATACCGATGATGGCGCTGCCAGTGAAAAAGAAACCCACCATCGCAGGACGAACATGGACTTCTTCCGTCAAAAACAGGCTCAGAGTTGGGGTTTGTAATGCCCCCGCAATTCCGGTTAAAAAAGCTACAATCAAAAAGGCGGAAGAAGTTAAGTCAAGGGGCTTGCGTGTTGCTGCTATGGGGGAGTTTTGCATGCTCTCAGTGTCGGCTGGTCAATGAACGCGCGGATTTTACGCGCCTTGCCTGGAAATAAACAGTTGTTCAAATCAAAAGCGACACGAAAAGTTAAAACGCTGTTCCTGGCTATGTTCAGCAAAAGCTGATGCTTATAAATTGTCTGCTGAACGTACCGTGATGCTGCTCACTTTTTCGGCTCCAATGGGAGTGAAAATGTGCGTAACCTCTAAATTCTGGTAACGAAAATACAACATATCTTGCCTGAATCGCGGAGGATCTCCACACTACTTGAAACGTTTCAGCGTCGTCTTATTTAGTTTCAGGAGTGGGATGGCGCATTTTTCTCATTGCAGCTGAATCGTTTCAATTCAGCAGGAGAGGAGAACCATGTTCCAGTTATCTGTGCAGGATATTCATCCGGGCGAAAGTGCCGGAAATAAAGAAGAAGCCATACGTCTGGTTGCCACTGCGCTCGCGCAGGCAGGGAACGTCAGTATTGGCTATGTAGAAGGTATGCTGGCTCGCGAGCTGCAAACCTCCACTTACTTAGGCAACGGTATTGCTATCCCACATGGCACTACTGATACACGTGATCTGGTATTGAAAACCGGCGTTAAGGTGTTCCAGTTTCCACAAGGAATCGAATGGGGTGAGGGCCAGAAAGCTTACGTTGTGATTGGCATTGCAGCTCGTTCTGACGAACACCTTGGTTTACTGCGTCAGCTGACACATGTGCTCAGTGATGACGAAGTTGCTGAACAACTCACAACCGCGACTTCAGCAGAAGAGCTTCGCGCATTGCTGATGGGCGAAAAACAATCTGCATCTTTGCTGTTTGATAACTCATTATTAGCGCTGGATGTTACCGCCACCGACCTGATGACGCTTCAGGCATTAAATGCCGGGCGCATTAAACAGGCGGGTGCTGCCAACTCTGCTTTTGTAAGCCACGTAGTTTCCAGCAAACCACTCTATCTCGGGCAGGGTATCTGGCTTAACGACAGCACCGAAGGCAACCTTGCGAGTGCTGTGGCAATCAGCCGCCCAGCATCAGTTTTTGAAGCAGACGGCCAACCGGTATCGCTGTTGATGACGGTTGCAGTGGCCGACGACCAACCCTTACAAGTTCTCAATCGCCTGAGCGACATGTTGATAAACAACAATGCTGACCGTTTGCTGAACGCAGATGCACCTGGGTTGCTGACGCTGCTGACCACTGATGTCCCAGCTGAACAAAATAGCCTGAGTGCTGATTTCCAGATTCGCAATGAACATGGTCTACACGCCCGTCCTGGTACGGTGCTGGTGAATACCATTAAACAATTTAATAGCGAGATTACCGTGACAAACCTTGATGGAACCGGGAAGCCAGCCAATGGTCGCAGCCTGATGAAAGTCGTCGCACTGGGCGTGAAAAAAGGCCACCGCCTGCGCTTTACGGCCGTAGGTGAGGATGCTGAACTTGCGCTGCAAGCCATTGGTGAAGCGGTTGCTGCCGGTCTTGGTGAGGGGGCAGCATGAGTCGTCGTGTCGCAACAATTACGTTAAACCCGGCTTACGATCTGGTCGGTTACACCCCGGAAGTTGAACGTGGCGAAGTAAACCTCGTGCGTACAACGGGTCTGCATGCCGCCGGTAAAGGGATTAACGTTGCTAAAGTTCTTAAAGACCTTGGCATCGATGTCACGGTAGGTGGATTCCTGGGTAAAGATAACCAGGATGGTTTTCAGCAACTGTTCAGCGAGTTGGGTATTGCCAACCGTTTTCAGGTGGTGCAAGGCCGTACCCGCATCAACGTAAAACTGACTGAGAAAGATGGCGAAGTGACCGACTTTAATTTCTCAGGCTTTGATGTAACTCCTGCAGATTGGGAGCGTTTTGTTGCTGATTCCCTGAGCTGGCTTGGTCAGTTTGACATGGTGTGTGTCAGTGGCAGTTTACCTGCCGGTGTTTCACCTGACGCTTTCACTGACTGGATGAAGCGTCTGCGTAGCCAGTGCCCTTGCATTATTTTCGACAGCAGCCGCGAAGCATTAGTCGCAGGTCTGAAAGCCGCACCGTGGTTGGTTAAACCAAACCGCCGCGAGCTGGAAATCTGGGCTGGTCGCAAATTGCCAGAGATGAAAGATGTGATTGAAGCTGCCCATGCACTGCGTGAGCAAGGAATTGCGCATGTGGTGATTTCTCTGGGTGCCGAAGGTGCACTTTGGGTTAACGCATCGGGTGAGTGGATAGCGAAACCGCCAGTATGCGAAGTCGTCAGTACCGTTGGTGCGGGGGATTCTATGGTCGGCGGGCTTATCTACGGCCTGTTAATGCGTGAATCTAGCGAACATACCCTGCGTTTAGCGACGGCAGTGGCTGCGCTGGCTGTAAGTCAGAGCAATGTCGGAATTACAGATCGTACTCAACTGGCGGCTATGATGGCCCGTGTTGATCTGAAACCATTTAACTGACAGCAGGAGAGGAACTATGAAAACGCTGCTGATTATCGAACCAGGTCTTGGGCAAGCTCGTGCGTACCTCGCGAAAACATTGCTGGGTTCAGCCGCGCAAAAAGCGCGCTTGCAGATTATCGACAATCCGAACGATGCCGAAATGGCAATCGTTGTGGGAACCGCTATTCCTGCCGATAGCTCGCTGAATGGCAAAAAGGTATATCTGGGTGATATTGACCGTGCAGTTCAGCACCCGGAACTGTTTTTAGGTGAAGCGAAAGATAAAGCGAAGCCTTATACCGCTCCAGCTAGTGCTGCACCGGTCGAGCTGGCTAAAGGGCCAAAACGCATTGTTGCAGTAACTGCTTGCCCAACGGGCGTCGCGCATACCTTTATGGCTGCTGAAGCCATTGAAACCGAAGCGAAAAAACGTGGCTGGTGGGTAAAGGTTGAAACACGCGGTTCGGTTGGCGCAGGTAATGCAATTACCCCTGAAGAAGTGGCTGAGGCCGATTTAGTCATTGTTGCGGCCGATATCGAAGTTGACCTGGCAAAATTTGCTGGCAAACCGATGTATCGCACCTCAACAGGTCTGGCACTGAAGAAAACGGCACAAGAGCTTGATAAAGCAGTTGTTGAGGCAAAGCCTTTTGCAGCGACAGGGCAGAGTGCAGCCAGCGCGAATGAAGGAAAAAAAGAGTCGGTAGGTGCTTATCGCCATCTGTTAACCGGTGTTTCCTTCATGCTACCAATGGTAGTCGCGGGCGGTCTATGTATCGCGCTGTCATTCGCTTTTGGTATCGAAGCATTTAAAGAGCCAGGTACATTGGCTGCGGCACTGATGCAAATCGGTGGTGGTTCAGCCTTTGCGCTGATGGTGCCGGTTCTGGCGGGTTACATTGCTTTTTCTATCGCTGACCGACCAGGCCTGACGCCGGGTCTTATCGGCGGTATGTTGGCCGTTAGCACCGGTTCTGGTTTTATCGGCGGGATTATTGCGGGCTTCCTCGCAGGCTACGTTGCTAAGATGATTAGCACTAAGTTGAAACTGCCACCAAGCATGGAAGCATTGAAACCAATCCTAATCATTCCACTGTTCTCAAGCCTGATTGTGGGTCTGGCGATGATTTATCTGATCGGTACGCCGGTTTCGAAAATCCTCGAAGGTCTGACTCACTGGCTGCAAACCATGGGCACCGCGAATGCGGTACTGTTGGGCGCAATCCTTGGCGGTATGATGTGTACTGATATGGGTGGGCCGGTGAACAAAGCGGCTTACGCATTTGGTGTCGGGTTACTCAGTACCCAAACTTACGCACCGATGGCCGCCATTATGGCTGCAGGTATGGTGCCACCGTTGGCGATGGGTCTGGCAACATTTATTGCGCGTCGTAAATTCGACAAAGCTCAGCAGGAAGGCGGCAAAGCAGCGATGGTTCTGGGGCTGTGCTTTATCACCGAAGGGGCTATCCCGTTTGCAGCACGTGATCCAATGCGTGTTCTTCCATGCTGTATCGTTGGTGGTGCTGTGACTGGTGCAATCTCCATGGCCGTAGGCGCTAAACTGATGGCTCCACATGGCGGCTTGTTTGTTCTGTTAATCCCAGGTGCGATTACCCCGGTTGTGGGTTACCTGATTGCGATAATTGCTGGAACATTACTGGCGGGTCTGTCTTATGCCTTCCTGAAACGTCCGGAAGCAGAAGTTGTCGCAAAAGCTGCATAAGTAAACGAGTCTAATCGGGGCAGAGAATTCTCTGCCCTTTTTTTATGCCCATATTTTGTATCCCACCTCTCAAATCTCCCCTGCCTTGCAAACTGTACCTACAAAAAATTGTGACTTTGTTCATATCTATTCATTTTAGATCTGGGTGATGTATTTACTTTGCTCAAAACACGCCTACTATAAACACATGTTTGAATATGAACATGTGCTCTAATAAATAAACTCATGGTGGTTTATCTACCTGGTAAACTCATTTTTATGGCAGTTTATTGCCAGGGGACGAGCTATGCGTGAAAAGGAATACATAGTAATCATTGGCTCGGCCAATATGGACGTTGCCGGGTATTCAAATGCATCTTTAAATTATGCTGACTCAAATCCGGGCAAGATAAAATTCACGCCAGGCGGCGTTGGTCGAAATATTTCTCATAATTTGGCGCTTCTTGGTAAAAATACATGGTTGTTGACTGCTGTGGGTGGTGATTTTTATGGCCAGTCATTGTTGGCACAAACAAATAAATCTGGAGTGCATATTGATAAGTGTCTTGTTGTGCCAGGGGAAAATACATCAAGTTATTTATCACTACTTGATAATACCGGTGAAATGCTAGTCGCCATTAATGATATGAGTATTACTAATCATATTTCTGCCGAATTTTTAACACAACATGCTGATTTTATTCGTGGAGCAAAAGTGATCGTCGTTGATTGTAATCTCAGCGAAGAAACACTGGTTTGGGTATTGGAACATGCACACGATGTACCGGTGTTTGTTGACCCGGTTTCAGCCTGGAAGTGCGTCAAAATTCGCGAGCGGCTCAATCAAATTCACACCCTGAAACCCAATCGACTTGAGGCGGAAACCCTCAGCGGAATTACGCTTTCCGGCCGGGACGATGTCGGAAAAGTTGCCTCCTGGTTTCATCAGCATGGCTTAAACCGTCTGGTGCTCAGTATGGGGGGAGACGGTGTTTATTACAGCGATATCAATGGGGAAAGCGGCTGGTCTGCGCCCGTTAAAACCAAAGTCATTAATGTTACCGGCGCCGGTGACGCCATGATGGCAGGGCTTGTTTCCTGCTGGATGGATGGTTTGCCATTTATAGATTCAGTTCGATTTGCGCAGGGTTGTTCATCCATGGCACTTGCCTGTGAATATACCAATAACCCTGATTTATCTGTTGCGAATGTTACATCGTTAGTGGAGAACACAGAATGTCTGAATTAAATATCTCATCCGAATTATTGCAAATTTCACCAGAAGTACAGGAAGCATTAAATAATAAAAAACCGATTATCGCACTGGAATCAACGATTATTTCTCATGGCATGCCTTTCCCTCAAAATGCACAAACAGCAATTGAAGTAGAAGAGACTATTCGTAAGCACGGAGCCGTTCCAGCCACAATCGCTATTATTGGCGGCGTAATGAAAGTCGGCTTAAGTAAAGATGAAATTGAATTATTGGGCCGTGAAGGTCATAGCGTGACAAAAGTCAGTCGCCGAGATTTACCTTTTGTTGTCGCAGCCGGGAAAAATGGTGCCACGACCGTTGCCTCCACTATGATTATTGCCGCTCTTGCCGGAATTAAAGTCTTTGCGACAGGTGGAATTGGTGGTGTACATCGTGGGGCAGAACATTCATTTGATATTTCTGCTGATTTACAAGAACTGGCAAATACTAATGTCGCGGTTGTTTGTGCAGGTGCGAAATCTATTCTCGATCTCGGGTTAACGACTGAATATTTAGAGACATTTGGTGTGCCATTAATTGGGTATCAGACCAAAGCTCTGCCAGCATTTTTCTGCCGCACCAGTTTATTTGACGTCAGTATTCGTTTGGATAGCGCGCAAGAAATAGCCCGCGCGATGGCGGTGAAATGGAAAACTGGCCTGAGCGGTGGTCTGGTTGTCGCGAATCCGATCCCAGAGCAGTTTGCGATGGCGGAAGAGAAAATTAACGCAGCAATCGACCGGGCGGTAAGGGAGGCTGAAGAGCAGGGCGTCGTAGGAAAAGAGAGTACGCCATTCCTGCTGGCACGTGTGGCGGAACTCACCGGTGGCGACAGCCTGAAATCCAACATTCAGTTGGTGTTCAACAACGCCGTACTAGCCTGCGAGATTGCCAAAGAATATCAACGGCTCGCCTGATAAAAAACCATGGGCAGAGCGGTCGCCCGCGAATATCAAACATACCAAAACCTGGCGTTAACGTCGGGTTTCCTGGCATGAAGGGAGAATCATTATGGACATAATGAGAAGTGTTCTGGGTATGGCGGTATTACTGGCAATCGCATTTCTGCTGTCAGTAAATAAAAAACGTATCAGCTTGCGTACCGTTGGCGCGGCGTTATTACTGCAAATCGCCATTGGCGGCATCATGCTCTATTTTCCTCCGGGGAAATGGCTTGTTGAACAGGCAGCACTCGGTGTGCACAAAGTGATGTCCTACAGTGATGCCGGTAGCGCATTTATCTTTGGTTCACTGGTGGGACCAAAAATGGATGTACTGTTTGACGGCGCCGGATTTATCTTTGCCTTCCGTGTATTGCCTGCCATCATTTTTGTTACCGCGCTTATCAGTTTGCTCTACTACATTGGCGTAATGGGGCTGCTAATCCGTGTGCTTGGCGGTATTTTCCAAAAAGCGCTGAACATCAGTAAGATCGAATCATTCGTTGCCGTCACCACCATCTTCCTCGGGCAAAACGAGATCCCGGCTATCGTGAAACCTTTCATCGATCGCCTTAACCGCAATGAACTGTTTACCGCAATCTGTAGTGGGATGGCCTCTATTGCTGGCTCAATGATGATTGGCTATGCCGGAATGGGCGTGCCGATCGATTATCTGCTGGCGGCGTCTTTGATGGCAATCCCAGGCGGCATACTGTTCGCCCGAATGTTGAGCCCGGCCACAGAGGCATCTCAGGTAACCTTTGAGAACCTGTCATTCACTGAAACACCGCCAAAAAGCATTATTGAAGCGGCGGCAAGTGGGGCGATGACCGGGCTGAAAATCGCAGCAGGTGTGGCGACGGTTGTCATGGCCTTTGTCGCTATTATCGCGATGATCAATGGCATTATCGGCGGCATTGGCGGCTGGTTTGGCTTTGGACATGCCACACTTGAAGGAATCTTTGGCTATCTTCTTGCCCCGCTGGCCTGGCTCATGGGCGTAGACTGGAGTGAAGCGACGCTGGCTGGAAGCCTGATTGGTCAGAAGCTGGCCATTAACGAGTTTGTTGCGTATCTCAACTTCTCTCCGTATCTGCAAACTGCCGGTACCCTGGATGTAAAAACGATCGCAATCATCTCTTTTGCGCTCTGTGGCTTTGCAAACTTTGGCTCTATCGGTGTGGTGGTTGGTGCGTTTTCAGCAATTGCACCAAAGCGTGCGCCAGAAATTGCGCAGTTGGGAGTGAGAGCACTGGCCGCAGCTACGCTCTCTAACCTGATGAGCGCCACCATTGCCGGTTTCTTTATTGGTCTGGCATAACATCGATGCGTGCCAGTGGCGACTGGCACGCTACATCATGCTTTCGTGGTTTGTAACAGGTAAAGCGCGTTATCGGCGGAAAGTGTTGGGTTATTTATGCTAATGCTGGCGCGTGATAATGCCGCGCAGGCCATCGCAAAATTTGCGCTATCGCGAAAATCGCTCCCTTCCAGAAAACTGTAAATCAGACCTGCCATAAAGCCGTCATCGGCACCAAAGCTGTCAACCACCGGATGTGCAGGACGGGAAAGTAAGAATTGCTCACCGTTGTGCTCACTACAAAAGACAGACTCATCTTCAAGGCAAACAAAGATTTGCTGCACACCTTGCTGATGCAGGGCATTCACCGCCTGTAGGCGGTCTGCGTCTGAATTTATTGGCTGGCCCCACAGAATCTCCAGCTCTTTTTGCGTGGTTTTCAGGGTATGAATACGCGAATACCAAGTCTTGATTTTTGCCGCTTTGAACTCAGAAACGGTGTCGATAAAGACAGGAATATTATCAGCAATGGTAAATACCCACTCAATGGCTTCCGGCGTCAGGTTGCAATCCGCCAGCACCACACCGGAGTGGCGAATCAAATCTCGCGAGCTATTAAGCAATTGCGGCGTGAGTTGTTGCAGAATGTGGGTGTCGTTAATCGCCAGCACCGTTTTTTCTTGCTGATTGGCGATGGACAGATAGGTTGAGGTGTTATGCCCATGCAGGCGGATACAGCTGGAGACATTGACACCCGCCTGGCGAGTCTGTTCCAGCAGCGTTTCTCCGTAAAAATCGCTGCCTACTGCTGAGATCAAATGGACATCACGACCCAGCAGCGCCAGGTTATGTGCAATATTGCGGCCCACGCCACCTGCCGAGCAGTGAATGCTGCCAGGGTTGGAGGCCGCCTGCGGATAATGAATATCCGCAACACCACGAATATCCATATTGATCGCGCCGACGACTACGCAATACGCTTGCTCGGTAAGGATATAGCCCTTGCCCTTAATCATCCCTTTACGCATCAAATCCATAATGTGGGCTGCAACGCGTGAACGGCTGATTTGCAAAATATCAGCAATTTCATTTTGCTGAATAAGCGGATTGCGACGCAGAATTTTGAGTATCTGCTTTTCCCTGTCGTTCATGGTTATGCAACCGCCTTTTCAGTTTGTTGAGCTTTCAACCAGGCTATCTCTTCAGCCCAGATATCTGGGTTCGTCGTCTCCAGAATTAGCGGAATCCCATCGAAACGGTTATCACGCATGATCCAGGCAAACGGCATGTGGCCAATATTGCCTTCACCCAGACTGTTATGGCGGTCGACACGGCTCCCAAAAGCACTTTTCGCGTCATTAAGGTGCATGCCACATAAATATTCGAACCCAACAATTCTCTCGAATTCAGCGAAGGTATTTTCGCAGTCTTCTTCGGTGCGCAGGTCATAACCTGCTGCAAAGGCGTGGCAGGTATCAATACACACGCCCACTCGGGATTTGTCTTCTACGCCATCAATGATTGCGGCCAGATGCTCGAAACGAAAACCGAGATTGCTGCCCTGGCCCGCTGTGTTTTCAATCACCGCAGTCACGCCTTCGGTTTTATCTAGCGCAATGTTTATCGACTCAGCAATGCGGGCAAGGCACTCTTCTTCAGGGATTTGCATCAGGTGGCTGCCGGGGTGGAAGTTCAGCAGCGTTAAACCCAACTGCATGCAACGTTCCATCTCATCAATAAAGGCTTCACGGGATTTTTCCAGCGCTTCCTCAACCGGATGGCCAAGGTTAATGAGATAGCTGTCGTGAGGGAGGATTTGTCCCGGCCCGTAATGATACTTTTCACAGGCTCGTTTGAAATTGCTGATAACTTCGTCAGTAAGCGGAGCTGCACGCCACTGGCGTTGGTTTTTGGTGAACAGGGCAAAAGCAGTGGCTTCGAGTTCGTGCGCGCGAATTGCGGCATTTTCCAGACCACCTGCAGCACTGACATGTGCGCCAATAAACTTCATCATTCTTACTCCTGTCAAAACCCGCTATCGGGAAACGGACAATGATAGCGGGTTAGACAGGAATTTTCCGTACCTCTTTATGCCATCAGGTGATGGATACCAAGGTTAATTGCGCCACCGCCAACGATCAGCCAGAGAAATAGCACTAGAGCCATCAGCAGCGGGCGTACACCAGCTTTTTTCAGCGCGCTGAAGTGAGTGGTTAAACCCAGAGCCGCCATCGCCATTGCTAGCAAGAAAGTATCCAGTGTTATCAAAGCATTGACCGCCCAAGCTGGCAGTAAGTGCAGTGAGTTAAACATCGCAACCACAATAAACAGCACCGCAAACCATGGAATGGTGATTTTGCTTTTCTGCGCCTGGCCTGCCGGAGCCAGTTGTTTGACGCGAGCTGCCAGGAAAATCAGGAATGGAGCCAGCATCATTACGCGCAGCATTTTCGCAATTACCGCCGCGTTTTCAGTTTCAGGGCTGATGGCATGCCCTGCGGCAACCACTTGAGCGACTTCATGCATCGTTGAACCGGTATAAATCCCAAAGGTTTCTGGCGTGAACCATTGTGTAACGTACGGATAAATCATTGGATAAATGAAGATCGCAAGCGTGCCAAAAATCACCACCGTTGCGACCGCTACGGTTACTTTGCTGGCTTCGGCTTTCACAACCGGCTCGGTTGCCAGAATCGCCGCAGCACCGCAAATACTGCTACCGGCGCCAATTAACCAGCTGGTTTGTTTATCCAGACCAAACACTTTCTGACCCAGCCAGCAGGCGAGGGCGAAGGTGCTGGTTAATGTCAGAACATCAATAATGACACCGCTGGCGCCGACATCCGCAATCTGAGAAAACGTCAGTCGAAAGCCATATAAAATGATCCCAAGACGCAACAGATGTTGCTTGGCAAACAGTACACCGCCATCACAGTGTTGCCAGATTTTCGGGTAAAGCGTGTTGCCAATCACCATCCCGCACAGAATCGCGAGCGTTAATGCACCGAGTCCGAGACCTGCCACGGAGGGAATATTCCCCAACCAAAGCGCCAGTGCAGTAATTGCACCTGCAAGCAGCAGTCCTGGCAGGAAATGCCACAATGTATGTCGATGAGTGGGAATTGATAACGTAGCCATAACCTTCTCCTTTGTGTAGCCGTCATACTTCAAGCTGCAGGTGCGTTGGCTGCACGCGCTCACCCGAATCACTTACCGGCGTAAGCTCATCGGGGTTCTCGCGCTTGCCGCCTTCCTACAACTCGAATTATTTTGGCTTTATTGGCAAAAGAGTAAGTCCAGGTGGTTTAAAAATAAAATTGATTATATATTTATAATCAATCTGAATAAGTGTTAAGGCGTGTCCACTATGCATATCACACTGCGGCAACTTGAAGTCTTCGCTGAAGTTCTCAAAAGCGGCTCTACTACACAGGCATCGCAAATGCTGGCGTTGTCTCAGTCTGCGGTAAGTGCGGCGCTGTCCGATCTTGAAGGGCAGTTAGGCGTGCAATTGTTCGATAGGGTAGGCAAACGCCTGGTTGTCAATGAACATGGCCGTTTGCTGTATCCGCGCGTGGTGGGTTTGCTTGAGCAGGCAGTAGAAGTCGAACAACTGTTTAAAGAGGATAACGGTGCCATTCGCGTTTATGCCAGCAGCACTATAGGCAATTATATTCTGCCGGAAATGATTGCTCATTATCGCCGCGATTTTCCAAATCTCCCGCTGGAAATGAGCGTTGGCAACAGTCAGGATGTGATTAACGCAGTTGCCGACTTCCGGGTTGATATTGGTCTGATTGAAGGGCCGAGCCATATGACCGAATTGGTGACCGAGCCCTGGCTGGAAGATGAGCTCGTCGTATTTGCGCCACCAAGCGCACCTTTATTGCAGCAGCCGGTCACTCTGGAAAGTCTTGCACAGCAGCAGTGGATCCTGCGCGAAAAAGGTTCTGGTACACGTGAAATTGTCGATTACTTGCTACTTTCTCATCTGCCGCAATTTCATCTCGGTATGGAATTGGGAAATTCGGAAGCCATTAAACATGCGGTGCGCCATGGTCTTGGCATCAGTTGCCTGTCGCGAAGGGTGATTGCGGAACAACTGGAAACTGGCTCGCTGGTGGAAGTGCCAGTACCGTTGCCGCGCCTGGTGCGTACTTTGTATCGGATTCACCATCGTCAGAAACATATTTCTAATGCCTTACAGCGTTTTTTAAAATATTGCGATGAGTAGCAGGCTAGCTGGATTCACAGGTGTTGTTTACAAGGCGTCCTTGTTTAAAATCAATTAAGACTTTGCTGTTTTGGGTATCCTGCTGCTCAGCAAACAGGCTGCTACCCCCTTTGTAAACGTCAGAGATTATAAAGCAATGGATGTTAAAGAAACTGCATCAGCTCGCTACACCGACAACCTGAATCTTTATCGACTCTGTGCAAACTGTGCCGCAATTTTAACCATTGTTGTTGGCACGGGATTTTTACTGCTTGATATCGTTACAGTACACGGCATTGCAATGCAGTGGGTGATGTTGGGGGCCGCAGTAGGCACCACAATTTTATTGATTGGGAGGCGTTACTTTCCTCGATTTTGTTCAGCCTGTTTGCTGGCAAAGTTTCACTTTTCTAATGCCTATTTTGCCTGGAAAGGGCTTGATATCAGCCCTTGGTTTACGCTAATCAGCTCCACCTTTTTCTGCATGGGTTTTGTTGAATCGGTGCAGTCTATGCGGATTAAAAAGGGGCTGAATTCATTTTGGTTTGCGCAGCCACGTGTACTACCAATCATGCTAATTATTTTGACTGGCACTCTTTTGGCTATGATTTCTAGCGGTTACATATATAAACTCATTTTTTAATAAAATAAATTATACAATTGTTGTTAATTTAAAGTTGCCTGCTTGGTCTCGCAAGACATTAATAAATTATAAAATCAATATACCGTATTTAAACGGAGTTAATTTGTGATTTTATAAATTAATCATGAATACAGTAAGTTACAAATAAAATTCAACCCTGCTTTTTGTTATTGTTTTTATTGATGCGCTGTTTATAAATCGCCACGTAGTATGGCGTTTTTAAATCCAGAGTTTCTAAAATGAGCAATTTATTGATTACCGGAGCCACAGGTTTTCTGGGTGGTGCTGTATTAGCTCGAGCGCTTTCTGATTCTTCAATTAACTCATACTTGTTATTAGTAAGGGCTAACTCGCCTAAAGAAGGTGTCGTTAGGGTCAGGAATAACCTTGCTAAGTTTGGTTGCAGTGAAGCCTTACTTAATAAAATTAATGAAGAAAACATATTACTCGGTGATTTAGCTGCTTCAGAAGATTTTTTGGATGATGCCAGGCTCTCTTTTGTAACCCACGTGATCAACTCCGCCGCTGTCGCTTCATTTGGTGATAATGCGCTGATCTGGAAAGTGAACGTTGAAGGTACACTTAAATTCGTCAAACGGATGGCGGATGTGTCGGGTTTGGTCCGTTTTGTACATGTGGGAACCGCAATGTCATGTGTACCGGATGCAGGGACGCTGGTAACAGAAAGCATGGCGCGCAAGCCTGAAGAAGAGCATTTGGTTCAATATACGTGGTCTAAATCCACCATTGAGCAATTGATGGTAGAACATTGCCCGCAACTGCCTTTAGTTATTGCTCGCCCTTCAATTGTGGTAGGGCACAGTGAAGAAGGTTGCCGTCCATCCAGCAGCATTTTCTGGGTATTCCGCATGGTGCTGATGCTTGGGAAGTTCATGTGTTCAATGGAAGATAAAATCGATGTTATTCCTGTGGATTACTGTGCTGAGGCACTTTTGTTATTAACAAAACGCTCAAAGCTAACC
This sequence comes from Buttiauxella sp. AC038, assembly GCF_979253565.1. Taxonomy (NCBI): domain Bacteria; kingdom Pseudomonadati; phylum Pseudomonadota; class Gammaproteobacteria; order Enterobacterales; family Enterobacteriaceae; genus Buttiauxella; species Buttiauxella sp. AC038. The sequence goes on from NZ_CEEDCQ010000001.1 coordinate 1,627,813, forward strand.
GAAAGGGTTTATCACATATCAGCGGGTGACACAGGTAGTACTCAGTTTGTCGAAATAGATAAAGCGATGGCCGCGGCACTCAATCAAAAACCTATCTATTCTACTTATCAGCAAGTGGATTACAGCGAGTTGGTAAAAGAACGCAGAGATTTCAAAACAATTTACGGCCCCTGTAATGAAAGGCTGATGCTAAGAGCAATGCGTTTATATGGTGAATTTTCTAGGCTGAATGTGCGTTTCTCGAATAAGAAACTGTTGGATTTAGGTATGTCACCGCCGCCGCGTTTTGTCGATTACATCAACCGCTGTGTTGAAACGACACGTGATGTCACTATCCCCGAATTAATGAAGGTCGATTTTAAATAGCAGTAACTTCTATTACCTGCAGGGGAAGGGACTCCCGCATCTCATTCAAATGTCGAAAAAAACCTCTCACAGACTCCCTGGTATAAGTGCGTTACTTATAATCCACCGCCGATTATGAAGCTCTCTTATAACAGCGTATTTCTACTATAAGTCTGACTCTGGTTTGCTACAATCTCGCCTCATTTTTTGGACGGACCGCAATTTTCTATGGTTTCTCAAGATAAAACAACACAAGCGCCTGGCTTACGCCGTGAGTTAAAAGCGCGCCACTTAACGATGATCGCCATCGGCGGTTCCATCGGTACTGGGCTATTTGTTGCCTCTGGTGCAACCATTTCTCAAGCGGGCCCTGGCGGCGCGTTGCTCTCCTACATGCTGATTGGTCTGATGGTGTACTTCCTGATGACAAGCTTGGGTGAGCTTGCGGCATATATGCCGGTTTCGGGCTCTTTTGCTACTTACGGGCAACAATACGTTGAAGAAGGCTTCGGTTTCGCGCTGGGCTGGAACTACTGGTACAACTGGGCGGTAACTATCGCGGTTGACCTGGTCGCATCACAACTGGTGATGAACTACTGGTTCCCTGATACCCCTGGCTGGATCTGGAGTGCACTGTTCCTCGGCATCATGTTCTTGCTGAACTACATCTCCGTTAAAGGTTTTGGTGAAGCAGAATATTGGTTCTCACTGATTAAAGTTGTCACCGTTGTCATCTTTATCATTGTCGGTGTGATGATGATCCTCGGCATCTTTAAAGGTGCACAACCTGCTGGCTGGAGCAACTGGGCAATTGGTGATGCACCGTTTGCTGGTGGATTCTCCGCGATGATTGGTGTCGCGATGATAGTCGGATTCTCATTCCAGGGGACTGAGCTTATCGGTGTGGCTGCTGGCGAATCTGAAGATCCAGGCAAAAACATCCCACGTGCTGTGCGTCAGGTGTTCTGGCGTATCCTGCTGTTCTATGTGTTCGCGATTCTGATTATCAGCCTGATCATTCCTTATACCGATCCGAGCCTGCTGCGTAACGATGTAAAAGACATCGGCGTCAGCCCGTTCACCCTGGTATTTGAACATGCTGGTCTGTTGTCTGCGGCGGCAGTAATGAACGCCGTTATTCTGACGGCGGTACTGTCTGCGGGTAACTCCGGGATGTACGCTTCAACTCGTATGCTCTACACCCTGGCATGCGACGGCAAAGCACCACGCATTTTCTCTAAGCTGTCCAAAGGTGGTGTGCCGCGTAATGCGCTGTATGCGACAACCGTTGTAGCGGGTTTATGCTTCCTGACATCCATGTATGGCAACCAGACAGTTTACCTGTGGCTGTTGAATACCTCAGGGATGACTGGTTTCATCGCCTGGTTGGGTATTGCGATTAGCCACTACCGTTTCCGTCGCGGGTATATCAAGCAAGGTCTTGATCTTAAAGATCTGCCGTACGTATCCGGTTTCTTCCCAGTGGGGCCAATCTTCGCCTTCGTCCTGTGCCTGATCATTACACTTGGCCAGAACTATGAAGCGTTCCTGGCTGATAAAATCGACTGGGCAGGCGTAACGGCTACCTATATTGGTATCCCACTGTTCCTGGCAATCTGGATGGGCTACAAGATCGCCAAAGGCACTCGTTTCGTTAAGTATGAAGAAATGACGTTCCCAAAAACGTTTAAAAACTAAGTGAGAAGGGCGCGATTATCGCGCCCTTTTTTACCCCCTCTGGCATCAACCTTCCGCATTATCTCCTTTCGATACATTACAAACTTTAACAATTTGATTGATAACCATTCTCGTTTAATTTATGGTGTCGCCACGCTTTATCTCGGCTGGATGTCGGTGAGTAAAGTGAGCAGTTGTTTGCCAAAGTAGCCAGCAACGCATTAAGGAATGTGAGCGCAATCCATCGTTTAGTTTGCCATTCACCTCATGGAGAAAGGAATGTTAAGGTTGAATCCCATCGTCCGGGGAGGACTTTGCGCGTCGATAATCAGTGCTGCGTTTCCGGTTATTGCCGAAGAACGTGAAGACACCATGGTGGTTACTGCTTCGGCTACCGAGCAAAACCTCAAAGATGCCCCTGCCAGTATTAGCGTTATCACCCAGGAAGACCTGAAAAGGAAACCGATCCAGAACCTGAAAGATGTGTTGCAGGAAGTCCCGGGCGTGCAGCTCACGAACGAAGGGGATAACCGCCAGGGCGTCAGTATCCGCGGCCTGAGTAGCAGCTACACGCTGATTCTGGTGGATGGCAAGCGGGTTAACTCGCGCAATGCGGTGTTCCGTCACAATGATTTCGACCTTAACTGGATCCCGGTCGATGCCATTGAGCGTATCGAAGTGGTGCGCGGGCCTATGTCTTCGCTCTACGGTTCGGATGCGTTGGGCGGTGTGGTGAACATTATTACGCGCAAAGTTGGCAAAGCCTGGCATGGCACCGTGACGGCGGATACCACCGTTCAGGAAGATCGAGATCGCGGTGATTCCTATAACAGCAATTTCTTTGCCAGTGGCCCAATCATCGACGACCTGCTTGGGGTGAAAGTTTACGGCAACCTCGGCAAGCGCGAGAAAGATAAGCAAGAGGCTTCCAGCACCAGCGCAACAGGTGAAACGCCGCGTATTGAAGGCTTTACCACCCGTAGCGGCAGCGCTGAATTTGCCCTGACACCAACAGAAAATCAGGATATGAGCTTTGGCTATGGTTTTGACCGCCAGGACCGCGATTCGGACTCGCTGAATAAAAACCGCATGGAGCGCCAGGATTATTCGATTTCCCACAATGGACGTTGGGATTACGGCAATACCGAACTGCGTTTTTATGGCGATAAGATTGATAACCTCAACCCTGGTAATAGCTCGCCAATCACCTCGCGCAATAACAGCCTCGACGGCAAACTGGTTCTGCCTTTAGGCGAGATCAACCAGTTGCTGACTTTCGGTGGTGAATGGCGACACGATAAACTGTCAGACCCGGTAAACCTCACCGGCGGCAACAGCTCTGAAACGTCTGCCAGCCAGTACGCACTGTTCTTAGAAGATGAGTGGCGGATTTTTGAACCGCTGGCGCTGACTACCGGCGTGCGTATGGACGACCACGAAACCTACGGCGACCACTGGAGCCCACGCGCATACCTCGTATACAGCGCGACAGATACCATCACCATGAAAGGTGGCTGGGCGACGGCATTCAAAGCCCCTTCATTACTGCAACTTAGCCCGGACTGGACCAGTAACTCCTGCCGTGGCTCTTGTAAGATTGTCGGTAGCCCGGATCTAAAACCGGAAACCAGTGAAAGTTTCGAGCTGGGTCTGTACTACGCAGGTGATGAAGGCTTGCTGGACGGGGTTTCAGGCAGCATCACTACCTTCCAGAACAACCTCGACGATATGATTGATATTAATCGTACTTCGAGCATCAGCCAGGCTCCGTCCTATCCAAACTTTGTTGGTTTTGACAGCGCGGGTCGCCCAATCTTCAAATACTACAACGTCAACAAAGCGCGTGTTCGCGGTGTTGAAACTGAATTGAAAGTGCCATTCAGCGAGCAGTGGAAACTCACACTGAACTATACCTATAACGATGGCCGAGATTTGAGCGGTGGCGGCAACAAACCATTAGCTTCGCTGCCATTCCATACTGCGAACGGTACGGTGGATTGGGCACCATTAGATGACTGGTCATTCTATGTGTCTGCAAACTATACCGGTGAGCAACGTGCCACAACCGACGGCTCGCCAACACCTGGCGGCTACGTGGTGTGGAATACGGGCGCTGCGTGGAAGGCAACGAAGAGCGTTAAGTTACGTGCCGGGGTAATGAACCTGGGTGATAAAGATCTGAGTCGTGACGATTACAGTTACAACGAGGATGGCCGTCGTTACTTTATGGCGGTGGATTACACGTTCTGATTTGAGCTTTTGCCCTCACCCTAACCCCCTTGTCAGGGTGAGATCTATAAGATGAGATGTTTTTCCGTTCACCCGAACGTCTGGTTATCTCTGCAACCGTTGTTAACGGTGAACGAGCCAAGGAGAGAACGCCCTCTCCTTGGCAATCCTGGCGCCCGGCCATTAAATTGCCGCTACGCGGTAAACCCCAGCTTATCCCCAACGTTCAGGGTCGTTCGCGACTCGCTCCCGGCGATCACAACCGACCCTGGGACTGAAAGGGAAAATGGAGGTTTACTGCGAAGCAGCGATTTAAACGCCGGGAGCCGGGATTATCAAGGGTGCTGCGGTAGCACCCTTGATACGTTCACCGGTTCGGTGAGGACAGATATCACTGAACCTTTAGTGAACGGAATCTACTCCGTATAGGCAGGAACCTCCCCTCAAAGTTGTGTATAAGAAACATCCCCGGGGTGAGGGCAATGAATTACGCCAAATGCTCCGCGTGGAACCGCAAATGGTCTTCGATAAACGAAGCAATAAAGTAATAGCTATGGTCGTAACCCGGCTGCACACGCAGCGTTAGCGGCCAGTTTTTCTGACGTGCTACTTCAGCAAATTGCGCCGGTTGCAGTTGATCTGCAAGGAACTGATCCGCATCACCTTGATCGATAAGCACAGGAATGGCGTTGGAACTATCAGCCTGCATCAACAAGCAGCAGCTATCCCATTCGCGCCATTTCTCTTGGTCTGTACCTAAATAAGCATTAAAGGCTTTTTGGCCCCACGGCACGCGAGTTGGGTTCACGATCGGTGCAAAGGCCGAAACAGAGCAATAACGATCAGGATTTTTCAATGCGATGCTTAGCGCACCGTGGCCACCCATCGAATGCCCAAAGATAGAGGCTTTCTCACTGATGCTGAAGTTATCAGCAATCAACGCTGGCAACTCATCATTAATGTAGTCGTACATACGGAAATGGTCGGCCCACGGCTGTTCGGTGGCATTCAGGTAAAAACTTGCTCCCTGACCAAGATCGTAGCTTTCATTATTCGGTACATTTTCACCACGTGGGCTGGTATCAGGCATTACCAACACAATCCCTAATTCAGAAGCGACACGTTGTGCTCCGGCTTTGGTGGTGAAATTCTCATCATTGCAGGTCAAACCGGACAGCCAGTACAGAACCGGTGGAGGTGTGGTGCGTGGAGTTGGCAGAAAAATACTGAACGTCATCGGACATTTCAGTACTGCAGAATCATGGCGCCAGCGCTGTTGCCAGCCTTCAAAACATCGGTGTTCTTCGAGGAGTTCCATCCAGAGGTCCTTAATTTTACCCTTCATACTTCAAGCCGCATTTTTGTTGGCTTTCCTCGCTCACCCCAGTCACTGACTTATGTCAGCTCCAGGGGATTCACTGCGTCGCCGCCTCAATGCAACTCGAATTATTTTAGGTATATATTCAATGTGATTGAGGAATATTCACTTCTCCCCAGTCTAGCCATGCGGCATCATACTGGCAACGAAATCGCAACATTTGGGGTGATAGTGGCGGCACGTATCGCGTTGACTGGGTTTCTGGTGTTGGTGGTTGCAATGGGCATTGGCCGATTTGCATTCACACCACAAGTCCCATTAATGATAACTGAAGGGCAACTTACCTTAACCAGTGCGGGTTTGGTAGCAGCGATTAACTACCTCGGTTATCTGGCTGGCGCATGGGATGCCATGCGTGCACATCGGCGGGTAGAGTTGCGTTTGCATGCTGGTGTCTGGGGAGCAGTCATACTGACGCTACTTTCTGCTACCGTGGATTCAGCCTTGTGGCATGCGTTGATTCGTTTTCTGATTGGTTGTGCCAGCGGCTGGGCGATGGTGTTAATCGCCGCATGGAGCAATGAGCAGCTGGCACATTTAGGCAAGCCGGGGTTAAGTGCGGCGGTGTTCGCAGGACCGGGGGCGGGAATATTTGTCAGCGGGTTGTTGGCGGTGGCAATCCACAGTTACGGGTTGTCAGCAAGCAGTGCCTGGCTGGTTTATGGCGCTCTGGCGCTGCTGTTTATCCTGTTAATCGCCCGAAATTTGCCACGCAAAGGGGAGTTGCACCGCCCGGAAACGGCACCCGAGCCGCTGGTGTTAACGCCACAACTCAAACGCCTGGTGTGGAGCTATAGCCTGGCCGGATTTGGTTATATTCTCCCCGCCACATTTTTATCGCAGATGGCGAGCGCACGTTTTCCTGGTAGCGCGTTTGCGCAGTTTGTCTGGCCGATATTTGGCGGTGCGGCGGTTTGCGGTATTTTGCTCGGCATTGCCGCGCGTCAAAAGCTGCAAAGCCATCAGCGCCTAGCGCTGGTTTTGTGGTTGCAAGCGCTTGGGGTATTCGCCTCAGATATGATTCCCGGCATGGTCGGGCTGGTTTTAGGTTCGTTGCTGGTAGGAGGTGGCTTCTTATGTGCGGTGCAATTATCGTTGCAATATGGACGCGAGCTGGCACCAAAGCATACCCGTTACATGGCAGGATTACTCACTACCGGTTATGCCATGGGGCAACTGGTGGGGCCGATGCTGTCAGCATTATCGACTTCGCTTACCGGGCAACTTGAGCCTGCGTTATACGTAGCCGGCGTAGCATTATTGATTGGCGGCGGCCTCGTCTGGCGTAAAGAGTAAAGGTATTGACGATTTCAATAATTATCGTTCGCACTACTGGATTATGCGACCGTGCTCACGCACAATGAGCGCACACTTTGCCCCATGTAGGGCCGAGGTCAGTCACACCTGCAGGAGAAAACAACATGTCATCACTAAGTCCAGAAGCCGCATTGGTTCATGAAGCATTGGTTGCACGCGGCCTGGAAACGCCACTGCGCCCACAATTGCGTGAGCTCGATAACGAAACCCGCAAACGCGAGATTGCCGGGCATATGACGGAAATCATGCAGTTGCTGAATCTTGATCTCAGCGACGATAGCTTGATGGAAACCCCACATCGCATCGCTAAAATGTATGTCGATGAGATTTTCTCCGGCCTTGATTATGCCAACTTCCCGAAAATCACCGTCATTGAGAATAAGATGAAGGTTGATGAGATGGTCACCGTGCGCAACATTACGCTCACCAGCACTTGTGAACACCATTTCGTGACTATCGACGGTAAAGCGACAGTGTCTTATCTGCCGAAAGATACCGTGATTGGCTTGTCGAAAATTAACCGCATTGTGCAGTTCTTTGCGCAGCGCCCGCAGGTTCAGGAACGCTTAACCCAGCAAATCCTGATTGCACTGCAAACCTTGCTTGGCACCAACAATGTGGCGGTATCTATTGATGCAGTCCATTATTGTGTGAAAGCGCGTGGCGTGCAGGATGCGACTAGTGCGACGACAACCACATCTTTGGGTGGATTGTTTAAATCCAGCCAAAATACACGCCAGGAATTCCTGCGCGCAGTGCGTCATAACTAACATTAATTAGGTAGGGTGTATGAGTAGAAACGTTACGCTGGATTTTGTCCGTGGCGTCGCTATTCTCGGCATCCTGCTGCTTAATATCGTGGCCTTCGGTTTACCGAAGGCTGCGTATCTCAATCCAGCCTGGTCCGGTTCCGCTACTGGTCACGATGCCTGGACGTGGGCGATTTTAGATCTCTTTGCTCAGGTAAAATTCCTCACCTTATTTGCTCTGTTATTTGGCGCGGGCTTGCAGATGTTGTTACATCGCGGCAAACGCTGGATTCAGTCACGTCTGACGTTATTAGTTCTGCTCGGTTTTATGCACGCTATTTTCCTTTGGGATGGCGATATTTTGCTGGCCTACGGTTTAGTGGGGTTGGTGTGCTGGCGTCTGATTCGTGATGCACCGGGTAATCGTTCATTGTTTAATACTGGCGTTATCTTGTATCTCACCGGTATTGGCGTGCTGCTATTGCTAGGTTTTATTTCCGGCGATGCACCGAACCGCTCGTGGATCCCCGATGCTGCAAATTTGCAGTACGAGCAGTGGTGGAAGCTTAACGGCGGGACGGAGGCCATTAGCAATCGCATCGATTTGCTCTCATCTAACCTTGTAGCTCTGGGCGCGCAATACGGTTGGCAACTGGCGGGGATGATGCTGATTGGCGCGTCATTAATGCGCAGTGGCTGGCTGCGAGGCGAGTTTAGTCTGCATCATTATCGCCGCATTGGCGTGTGGCTGATTGTGGTTGGGTTGCTAATTAACATTCCTGCGATTTATGCCCAGTGGCATCTTGGCTGGATGTATCGCTGGTGTGCTTTCTTGCTGCAAGCGCCGCGTGAATTAAGTGCACCGTTTCAAACTATTGGCTATGCAGCACTCGCATTTGGCTACTGGCCGCAGTTGTCGCGCTTGCGCCTGGTGAATGCAATAGCGCATGTGGGGCGAATGGCATTGTCGAACTATCTACTGCAAACAGTGATTTGCACTACCTTCTTCTTCCGCATGGGCTGGTTCATGAAGTTTGACCGCCTGAGCCTGTTGGGAATTGTGCCTTTTGTCTGGGTAATCAATATCTTATTCTCTATGCTCTGGCTGCGTTACTTCCGTCAAGGGCCTGTTGAGTGGCTCTGGAGACAACTAACCGCACGTGCTGCAGGGGTATCACTGAAGCATCCAGCAAGATAATGATATACATCACAAACGTTAACGATATGTATGTAACCGTTTTCATTGGTGTGATCATCCTCACGTAGTCATTCCCAAGTCGCTGCCAGAATAGCCACCTTGCCATATACAGGGTGTATTCATGAGACTAATTCCTCCTTCGCCTGGTGATAAATATGATCACCATTCGTGACGTTGCCCGAATCGCCGGCGTCTCCGTGGCGACCGTATCCCGTGTACTCAATAACAGCGCGCTAGTAAGCGCTGATACCCGTGAAAGTGTGATGCAGGCGGTGGCGCAATTGGGCTATCGCCCGAATGCTAACGCCCAGGCTCTGGCAACGCAGGTCAGCGATACAATTGGTGTAGTGGTGATGGATGTGTCCGATCCATTTTTTGGCGCATTGGTCAAAGCGGTGGATGTTGTGGCGCAAGAGCACAACAAATATGTGCTCATTGGCAACAGCTACCATCAGGAAGAAAAAGAGCGTCATGCCATTGAGGTATTGATTCGTCAGCGCTGTAACGCATTGATTGTTCATGCTAAAGCACTCTGTGATAAAGAGCTCGCCGAGTTCCTCGATCACATTCCTGGCATGGTGCTGGTTAACCGTATTGTGCCCGGATACGAGCATCGATGTGTCGGACTTGATAATGTCAGTGGCGCTTTGATGGCGACTAGAATGCTGTTTAATCAAGGTCATCAGCGCATCGGATATTTGGCATCGAGCCATGCAATTGAAGATAACGCGCAGCGTCGGGAAGGATGGCTGCGTGGCATGAGTGAACAGGGGATTGTACCGCCCGAAAGCTGGGTGGGCGTGGGTTCACCCGATATGCAGGGTGGTGAAGCGGCAATGGTTGAGTTGTTAGGCCGCAATCTGCAACTCAGTGCGGTATTTGCCTATAACGACAGCATGGCAGCAGGTGCGTTAACTGCTTTGAAAGATAATGGCATTGTCGTGCCGCATCATGTCTCAGTGATTGGTTTTGATGACATTCCGATAGCACGTTACACCGATCCACAACTTACCACGGTGCGTTACCCCATTGTTTCAATGGCACGCCTGGCGACCGAACTGGCGTTACAAGGGGCGGCAGGAACGCTCGATAATGGTGCAACACACTGTTTTATGCCGACTTTAGTTCGTCGCCATTCTGTTGCTCCACGGCAAATTGCGGCACCGATCACTCTCTGAAAAAAGTCTTTTATGTAACCGGTTTCAATTTGTGAGTAAATTCACAGTTAATTAACAATGTGATGACTATGATGTCAGCGTCTTATCAGCTGAAACTATATGTAACGGTGACTAATCAGTTTACTTATAGGTATTCGGCAAAAAACTACCAATAAAAGCTGTTATGGAACGTTATTGAACACGGAAGAGTTTTTTAGAACAGAAAAATTTTCGGCATTCAGTAACGTTTTTGTAACAACGCTGCCTGCCTGAATACCCCTAAGAACTACCCTGCAAAAAAACCGGAGATACCATGAATAAGAAGGTTTTGACCCTGTCCGCCGTTATGTCTTGCATGTTGTTTGGTGCAGCCGCTCATGCAGCTGATACCCGTATTGGCGTGACCATTTACAAATACGACGATAACTTTATGTCAGTGGTTCGCAAAGCGATTGAGAAAGACGCAAAAGCTTCGCCAGACGTAGAACTGCTGATGAACGACTCACAGAATGACCAGTCCAAGCAGAACGATCAGATTGACGTACTGTTGGCAAAAGGCGTGAAAGCACTGGCAATCAACCTGGTTGACCCGGCTGCTGCTGGCACCGTTATCGAAAAAGCGCGCGGCCAGAACATTCCAATCGTGTTCTACAACAAAGAACCTTCTCGCAAAGCGCTGGATAGCTACGACAAAGCTTACTACGTCGGTACTGACTCTAAAGAATCAGGCATCATTCAGGGCGACCTGATTGCAAAACACTGGGCGGCTAACCCTGCGTGGGATCTTAACAAAGATGGTCAGGTTCAGTTCGTACTGCTGAAAGGCGAGCCTGGTCACCCGGATGCTGAAGCGCGTACGACCTACGTTATCAAAGAGTTGAATACTAAAGGCCTGAAAACCCAACAGCTGCAGTTAGATACTGCAATGTGGGACACCGCTCAGGCGAAAGATAAGATGGACGCATGGTTGTCTGGCCCGAACGCTAACAAAATCGAAGTGGTTATTGCCAACAACGATGCGATGGCAATGGGTGCAGTGGAAGCGCTGAAAGCGCACAACAAATCTTCTATTCCAGTATTTGGTGTGGATGCCCTGCCAGAAGCGCTGGCACTGGTTAAATCTGGCGCAATGGCCGGTACCGTTCTGAACGATGCTAACAACCAGGCAAAAGCAACCTTCGACCTGGCTAAAAACCTGGCCGCTGGTAAGCCTGCCGCTGATGGCACTAAGTGGAAAATCGAAGACAAAATCGTTCGTATCCCATATGTCGGCGTTGATCAAAGCAACCTGGCTGAATTTACGGGTAAATAAGTCATACCGTGATTGCCGGGCGCAGATTTGCGCTCGGTATCAAACCTGATACTCAGTCGAATTAGGATACTCTTCAGATTTCGAGTTGCAGGTAGGCGGCCAGGGAGCTTATCCCCAGGAGCTTACATAAAGTAAGTGACTGGGGTAAGTGAGTGCAGCCAACACCCCTGCGGCTTGAAAGATGAAGAGTATGGAACCAGGTATAATTATGGTCGACAATAATACAAATCAATCGTCGGAATATTTGTTGGAAATGACCAACATTAATAAATCATTCCCCGGCGTTAAGGCACTGGATAATGTTAATTTAAAAGTCCGTCCTCATTCTATTCACGCATTAATGGGTGAAAACGGGGCTGGTAAATCAACGTTATTAAAATGTCTTTTTGGAATCTATGCCAAAGATTCCGGCAGCATCCTTTTTCAGGGAAATGAAGTTAATTTTTCCAGCACTAAAGAAGCGCTGGAAAATGGTATTTCCATGGTGCACCAGGAACTTAATCTGGTTTTACAACGTACCGTGATGGACAATATGTGGCTGGGGCGTTACCCAACCAAAGGTATGTTTGTCGATCAAGACAAAATGTACCGTGATACCAAACATATCTTCGATGAGCTGGATATTGATATTGACCCGCGCGCCCGCGTTGGTACGTTGTCAGTATCACAAATGCAGATGATCGAAATCGCTAAGGCGTTCTCTTACAATGCCAAAATTGTCATTATGGATGAGCCAACATCCTCACTGACAGAAAAGGAAGTTAACCACCTTTTCAAAATCATTCGTAAATTAAAAGAGCGTGGCTGCGGCATTGTTTATATTTCTCACAAAATGGAAGAGATCTTCCAACTGTGTGATGAGATAACCATCTTGCGTGACGGACAATGGATTGCCACCCAGCCATTAGAAGGGCTGGATATGGACAAAATCATCTCCATGATGGTAGGACGCTCTCTGAACCAACGCTTCCCGACAAAAGAGAACGTGCCGGGTGACGTGATTTTGGAAGTGCGTAATTTGACTTCGTTGCGTCAGCCTTCAATTCGTGATGTCTCCTTTGATTTGCATAAAGGGGAAATTCTCGGTATTGCCGGCCTGGTCGGTGCGAAGCGTACTGATATCGTTGAAACGTTATTTGGTATCCGCGAAAAATCTGCCGGAACCATTAACCTGCACGGTAAAAAAATTAATAACCATTCGGCAAATGAAGCGATTAACCATGGCTTTGCGTTAGTAACTGAAGAGCGTCGCTCGACAGGGATTTACGCCTACCTGGATATCGGCTTTAACTCGCTGATTTCTAATATTCGCAATTATAAAAACAAAGTTGGCTTATTAGATAATTCACGCATGAAAAGTGATACCCAATGGGTAATTGACTCAATGCGTGTAAAAACACCTGGTCACCGTACTTCTATTGGTTCGTTATCTGGTGGTAACCAACAGAAAGTTATTATTGGGCGTTGGTTATTAACACAGCCAGAGATATTAATGCTGGATGAGCCAACTCGCGGGATCGATGTTGGTGCTAAGTTCGAAATTTATCAGCTGATTGCTGAACTTGCTAAGAAAGGGAAAGGAATCATTATTATTTCGTCCGAAATGCCGGAGTTGTTAGGGATTACAGATCGTATTCTGGTGATGAGCAATGGTCTTGTTGCCGGAATTGTAGACACTAAAACAACCACGCAGAACGAAATCTTACGTCTTGCGTCAGTGCATCTTTGATAATTTAGGGGCTATTGAAAATGAGTGCGTTAAATAAGAAAAGTTTTCTAACTTATCTGAAAGAAGGCGGCATTTATGTCGTTTTGCTGGTGCTACTGGCAATTATTATTTTCCAGGATCCGACGTTTTTAAGTTTACTCAACTTAAGTAACATCCTGACCCAATCCTCGGTGCGTATTATTATTGCATTGGGTGTGGCGGGGCTGATTGTGACCCAGGGTACTGACCTTTCTGCTGGTCGTCAGGTGGGTCTTGCGGCGGTAATCGCGGCTACACTTCTGCAATCAATGGATAACGTCAATAAAGTTTTTCCTGAGATGCACAGCCTGCCTATCCCGGTGGTACTGCTTATCGTGTGCTCTATCGGTGCAGTCATTGGTCTGGTGAACGGAATTATCATCGCCTACCTGAACGTGACGCCGTTTATCACCACTTTGGGTACCATGATTATCGTTTACGGTATTAACTCCCTGTATTACGACTTTGTCGGAGCATCGCCGGTTTCTGGTTTTGAGTCGCATTTCTCGACATTTACGCAGGGCTTTATTGCGTTAGGTAGTTTCCGGCTATCCTACATTACGTTCTATGCGCTATTTGCTGTGATGTTCGTATGGGTGCTGTGGAACAAAACTCGCTTTGGTAAGAACATCTTCGCCATCGGTGGTAACCCGGAAGCGGCTAAAGTTTCAGGCGTTAACGTTGCACTGAACCTGATCATGATTTATGCGCTGTCAGGTGTGTTCTACGCCTTCGGTGGGATGTTAGAAGCAGGTCGGATCGGTTCTGCAACCAACAACCTCGGCTTTATGTACGAACTCGATGCGATTGCGGCGTGCGTGGTAGGCGGCGTGTCATTCAGCGGTGGCGTAGGTACGGTTGTCGGCGTAGTGACCGGTGTAATCATCTTTACGGTCATCAACTACGGTCTGACTTATATCGGCGTGAACCCTTACTGGCAGTACATTATCAAAGGCGCGATTATTATCTTCGCAGTAGCCCTGGACTCCCTGAAGTACGCTCGTAAGAAGTAATATTCATTGTTTTACCAAGACCCGCACAGCAAGCTATGTGCGGGTTTTTTTATGGACTTTGCCTGCCTCTATTTCTTATCTTTCTTCTGCAATTCCAGCAACTGCTCTGGCGTCACAGCCGGATAAGCTTGAGCATCTTCGGGGACTTCATGCATGGCGGGAATAGGGACTAGCGGCCCAAGGAAACGCGGCTCACGCTTGAAGATATACAAATCTGCCAGCGCACCCAGACGCGCACCAAACTCTCTGATACGTACAGTCATCATATTTTTTGGTGAAGGAACGGCGTAACACTGCGCCTGAATCCCCATATGCAGGGCGATAAACAGTGCGCGTTCGCAATGGAAACGCTGAGTGATAATAATAAAATCATTGGTATCAAACACTTTGCGAGTACGTACTATCGAGTCCAGAGTACGAAAACCTGCGTAGTCCAGTACGATATCGGCAGGGTCAACGCCACCGGCAATCAGATCTTTGCGCATGGTCATCGGTTCGTTGTAACTCTGGAGGGCGTTATCTCCGCTTAAAAGCAGATAGTTCACTTTGCCGCTGTTATAAGCATTTAAAGCGCCCTGAATACGGAATTGATAGTACTGATTAATCACGCCAGTGCGGTAATACTTGGCGGTTCCCAGCACCACACCGACCTGACGGTACGGTAAATCCTGAAGTTCGTCGTAGACGTAAGGCGCTGTTTTCCAGCTTATCCAGCGGTCAAGACACAGCGCAGCTACCACAGCCAAGCCGATGATGACCAACAGGCTATAAAACAAGCGCTTCAACATGGACTTGCAGCTCAATAAAGGGATGAAATTTTATTCAAGGCTACTTTACCTGGTGGTTAAGAGCAAGATTCGTGGAGTTGGTTGAATTAAAATTCGCCAGAACGGGCGTATTTACACCCGTTCTGTGAGTTTTAGCTCAGAAGTGCGCGGTCGATATTCAGGCAACCCAAAGCTTTCAGGGTCGCGGCCGTGGCATCCCATTGCGTCAATGGCGCATCAGCTTTCTCTGCAAGGATCGCTCGTTGAATTTCATTGTAGTCATAGCCTGAGAGGCTAAGCAGATTCAATGCAGCTTGTAGCGGAGGCAGGGAAGGGTTGAATGCTGCGTTCTCAGCATAACTTCCTTTGAAAATCGTTCCATCGCGCATTTCCAGTGCCACACCAGAAGGCGCGTTACTGTATGGCGCATGGCTGCGGTTTGCCGCTGCAATAGCCGCCTGACTTAGTTCATCACCGTGCAGCGCAAAGCCGTGGTCCATTGCATCAAGCAGTAATGTTTTGATTTCTAAATCGCGAGGGCCAAAGGCATCAGGCAAATAGTCGCCGAGGGTTGCAGGCTTACGACCTGGAAGGTTAATGCGCAGTGCCACGCCGCTGTTCAGTTCATTCATAAACTGGCGGCAGTGCCCACAAGGCGTGTAGTTGACGGTAATTGCAGCAAGGGCTTTCTCCCCGCGCATCCACGCATGGGTAATCGCGCTTTGCTCGGCATGAACGGTCTGCTGCATGGTGGAACCAAGAAACTCCATATTGCCGCCAAAATAGAGATTACCGCTTACGCCACGAGCCACTGCACCAACATAGAATTGAGATAAATCAGCACGAGCACAGGCGGCTGCAAGCGGCAGCAAAGCGAATGCCAGTGCATCGTCATCAAGGCCGGTCTGGGCTTTCAGTGAATCTACTTCCGTTGCACTAAACATTGCCGGGAAGTGAGAGTCAGCAATCAAGGGTTGCAAAGCGGCTTGCAAAGAAGCCGGGAGCTGTGCGAGAGCAGCCTGAAAACGTGAGCGCATAAGTAGTAGCCTCATAACAAGTAATTGAACCGCAGTTTACGGGTCTGTATGGGCTTTATATGTGATCTTTATCTAATTACAAATGCAACATATGAAATAAAGAACAAAATTGCGCGATCTCTCGCAAGTTTTAACCAAACACAGCCAAAATCACCGGGAATAAGAACGGAGCAACCAGGGAAGTGATGATGCCGCAAATTACCAACGCCAGTGAGCTAAATGCACCTTCCTGGAAATCCATCTCAGCGCAACGTGCGGTACCCAGCGCGTGGGAGGCCGCACCCATCGATAAACCGCGAGATGCTTTGGTTTTAATACCCATTAGATTCAAAATACTATGACCGAATACCGCGCCCAAAATCCCCACGAAAATCACGCATACGGCGCTAATTGCTGGGATGCCGCCGATACTGCCGCCAACAGCCATGGCAATAGGTGTTGTGACAGACTTAGGTAAGATTGACGCTGCGATTTGCGGTGTGGCACCCATTAATAATGCAACGGATGTACCGGTAATCATCGCCACCATGCTGCCAATAAAACAGATGGTGATAATGGATTTCCAGCGCGCACGAATCTGGTGAAGCTGTTCATACAGTGGGAACGCGAGGGCAACTACAGCCGGTTGCAGCAAATCGTTGAGCACTTTACTGCCGGCAAAATAGTGATCATAAGGCGTGCCGGTAAATACCAGAATAGGGATGATAACAATCATCGAAACCAGTAACGGGTTCAGCAGCGGCGACTTATAACGCATTCCGATTTGGCGGGCGAGAAAGAAAGTCACCACCGTTAAAGGTAAAGACCACCAGATATGATGCATCATTTTGTTTCGCCCTCACTTTCACCCACAACTTTACGTTCGCCGTGCACTAAATGAGAACTCCAGCTCACGATGACTAATACCACTAAGGTACTGATAAAACAGGAAACCACCACCGGGCCGAATTGCTGTTTAATCACATCGACATACTGCATAACGCCTACGCCAATCGGTACAAAGAGAAGCGCCATATAACGAATCAGCAGATGGCAGCTTGGCTTAACCCACTTGGCTGGCAGGATTTGCAGAGACAGCAAAACAAACAGAATTAACATGCCAATAATACTGCCGGGAATGGTGATTGGTAGCAGCGAAGAGATAGCAATGCCTGCATATAAACATATGTAAATTAATATAAAAGACCGCAGGTACTGCCAAATTACGGTGAGCAAGTTACGCATGGTGATTACCCTTTAATAAACGCATTCATCATACAATTAAAGCTTAAAATGTGCTACCGATCACATCATGAATTATGAGCATACCAAATATTCCTCGAAGGAACTTTCCAGAATGTTTTGGGCAATCTCACAGCACCATGTTTTGCAGGCATAAAAAAAGCGACCCGCAGGTCGCTTTTTAACTCAAACGCTTGATTAGTTCAGGCGAACCGGCATACCGGAACGGCCCAGAACTGCTTGATCGACAACAGCGCTGTCAACATCAGGCTGAGCGGTAATCGCAGTCACATTGCTTTTCAGCGTGATTGGCACGATCTCAGTTGAGTTGAACTGTTCTTCAGTTGTAGACAGTGGGTTGTGTACTTCAATGTAGCGCGAACCATCAGGCTCAACAGTTGCTTTCACTGGTTCATTGATGAACTGAACACGGGTCCCGACTGGCACTTTTTCGAACAGGAACTTGATGTCTTCATTACGCAGACGCACACAACCGTGGCTTACACGCAGGCCGATACCAAAGTTCGCGTTAGTACCGTGAATTGCATACAGGCGGCCAATGTACAATGCATACAGACCCATAGGGTTGTCTGGGCCAGCTGGAACAACGGCTGGTAATGGAGTACCGGCCGCGATGTATTCCGCATGCATTTTTGCAGTCGGCGTCCATGTTGGGCCTGCTTTCTTACGTTCTACTTTGGTCGTCCAGTTCAGTGGGGTGTCTTTACCCAACTGGCCGATACCGATTGGCAACACGATTACAGTGTTAGTACCCGCCGGGTAATAGTAGAGGCGCATTTCAGCACTGTTGATAACAATGCCTTCATGAACGGTATCCGGCAGGATGAGCTGCTGAGGAATGTTCAGGATGGTGCCTGGTTTTGGCAAATACGGGTCAACGCCTGGGTTTGCTTCCAACATGTTGGAAAGACCCATTTGGTAACGCGCTGCATATTCTTCCAGCGGTGCGGTGCTACCTTCAGGAATTGTGACAACCTGGTTTTGACCAATCAGACGGCTGCCATCGGTTGGCAGAGGATAGGTCACGGCAGAAGCTGTTTTGCTAAAAGCCACAACAGCCACAAATGCCAGTAAAATTGTGCGTAGTTTCATATTCATGTTATGCAATGTATTTATGGCCATGCAGGCTAGTTAGTGAAGAAACGGAGCGATTTGAGCGCGCATTATATGTGCATTCCCTCAGCCTGGGAAATCAGATGTGGATTAAATCACACTTTTTTGCACATTGATTATTTTATCACCAGCGCACAAGCAGAGCGATCTGCACGTTGAGTTATGGCATAATGTGCCCGATCTCACATAATACAAACCTTCTTTTACCAGGACATCTCTGTGCTAGTTTCCAGTAACGTCACAATGCAGTTCGGCAGTAAGCCGTTGTTTGAAAATATTTCTGTCAAATTTGGCGGCGGCAACCGTTACGGCTTGATCGGCGCTAACGGTAGCGGCAAGTCTACCTTTATGAAAATCCTCGGTGGCGATTTAGAGCCAACGCTGGGTAACGTTTCACTTGATCCGAACGAACGCCTCGGTAAGTTGCGTCAGGATCAATTTGCCTTTGAAAAATTCACCGTTCTCGACACGGTAATCATGGGCCACGCTGAACTCTGGGAAGTAAAAGAAGAGCGCGACCGTATTTACGCGTTACCAGAGATGAGCGAAGAAGACGGCTACAAAGTTGCCGATCTGGAAGTCCTGTACGGCGAAATGGACGGTTACACCGCTGAAGCGCGCGCGGGTGAACTGCTGTTAGGTGTAGGCATTCCTGTAGAACAACATTACGGCCCGATGAGCGAAGTTGCTCCAGGCTGGAAACTGCGTGTGTTGCTGGCGCAGGCACTGTTCTCAAACCCAGAAATCCTGCTGCTTGATGAACCGACGAACAACCTGGACATCGACACCATTCGTTGGCTGGAAACCGTGCTCAACGAACGTAACAGCACCATGATCATCATTTCGCACGACCGTCACTTCCTGAACATGGTTTGTACTCACATGGCGGATCTGGACTACGGCGAACTGCGTGTTTATCCAGGCAACTACGACGAATACATGACAGCGGCAACACAAGTGCGTGAACGTCTGTTGTCTGATAACGCGAAGAAAAAAGCGCAGATTGCTGACCTGCAATCCTTCGTTAGCCGCTTTAGCGCCAACGCCTCTAAATCTCGCCAGGCAACTTCTCGTGCTCGCCAGATTGATAAAATCAAACTGGACGAAGTTAAAGCATCCAGCCGTCAGAACCCGTTCATTCGCTTCGAGCAGGACAAGAAACTGTTCCGTAATGCGCTTGAAGTTGAAGGTTTGGCTAAAGGCTTTGATAACGGCCCGCTGTTCAAAGACGTTAACATGCTTCTGGAAGTGGGTGAGAAACTCGCCATTCTGGGTACCAACGGCGTGGGTAAAACTACTCTGCTTAAAACGCTGGTCTCTGAACTGACTCCAGATGCAGGTACTGTGAAGTGGTCTGAGAACGTGCAAATCGGCTATTACGCACAGGATCACGAATACGAATTCGAAAATGACCTGACGGTGTTCGACTGGATGAGCCAGTGGATGCAAGTAGGTGACGATGAGCAAGCGGTGCGCAGCATCCTTGGTCGTCTATTGTTCAGCCAGGACGATATTAAAAAGCCTGCGAAGGTGCTGTCCGGTGGTGAAAAAGGTCGCATGTTGTTTGGTAAATTAATGATGGAACGTCCTAACGTTCTGGTCATGGATGAACCAACAAACCACCTGGATATGGAATCCATTGAATCGCTGAACATGGCGCTGGAAATGTACCCAGGCACGCTGATCTTCGTTTCTCATGACCGTGAATTTGTTAGCTCGCTGGCAACCCGCGTGATTGAGATTACGCCAGAGCGCTTGATTGACTTTACCGGTGGCTACGAAGATTACCTGCGTAGTAAAGGTATCGATAACTAAGGTTATTGATAGTCAATGAAAAACCGCCTTCCGGCGGTTTTTTTATATCTTAAATCCTCCAGAAATCCTGCTCTTTCCTGTCAACGATCAAGCGGCGCTTCTCACCCGCCGGTAGCGTTAACGCCATCTCTTTCCATGCTGGGATGTAATCACCTTTGCAGGTGAACTCCACACGGATCTCGTCTGCCGTACAGCGAATTTCCCAGTTCAGCCACAGCGCATTACCTTGCTGATAACCCCATGACTCGCCATCATCTTCAAACAGGCTACCGTGAGAAACGCCAGTGCCTTGTAACGGATACACTTTTAGCTCGCGTACATTGTCAGCACTCGCTTTCACGTGAGTAATACGCGCGGAATGTGGCAGTGCGGCTCCGGCGCGAACCAGCAGTGGCAGGCGTTCCAGCGGTGCGTCGACAACAATCGCCTGGCCACCGCTATACCATTGGCCGGTGTAATAGTCGTACCAACCCACGCCATTTTCAGGCAGCCAGACTTCGCGCTCACGCAGGCCTTCTTCCACCACACTTGCCACCAGCAAATCGCGACCCAGCATAAAGTCGTCACACTCTTCGAAGGTTTTCGCGTCGTGTTCGTGGTCGAGAAACGTCGGGCGCAGCATCGGCTCGTCGTCGGCATGGGCCTGCCACAGCAACGTGTAGAAGTACGGCAACAGGCGATAGCGTGTTTCGATAGCACTACGAATTGCCGGGGTTACCGATGCATACATCCACGGTTCGTTGACGGTGCTATCGTCATTCCACGAGTGAATAGTGAAACGCGGATGCATCACGCCGTTTTGAACCCAGCGTACAAACAGTTCGGCCTCTGGTTTGTCACCGGAGAAACCGCCGACATCGTGCCCCACGTTGTACAACCCAGAAAGGCTCATACCCACGCCCATGCGGGTGTTATAGCGCAGAGTATTCCAGTTGGTGCGGTTATCGCCGCTCCAGGTCTGCACGTAACGTTGCATCCCGGCGCAACCGGAACGGGAGATCAAGTATGGGCGTTTTTCTGGAGCAAACTTCTGCTGTGCTTCCAAAGAGGCGCGCATCATCAGCAGTGGCATCACGGGGCGGATATTTTTGATCGCAATCTCTTCGCCAAAACCGTGGCAGCGCGCTTCGCCATCCCACACTTCGTATTCGTTATTATCATTCCAGGTAGAATCGATACCCATTTCCAGCAACTGCGTGGTCACACCGTTCTGCCACCATTTAACCGTTGCCGGATTGGTGAAATCAAGATGTGAACCTTCGTCATCCCAGAAGATCGAACGTTCCGGGCTATCCAGCTCCGAATCCTTAATAAACAGACCTTGCTCAACCACTTCCTGGTAACGCGGGTGATCTTGCAACAGGCAAGGCTTAATGTTCGCTGCAAGTTTAATGCCTGCGTCGTGGAACGACTGGCTCATCACTTTCGGCTGCGGGACCTTGTCGTAGTTCCAGTTGAACACGTAACGTTTGTTATTGATTGAGGTATAACCCGATGACAACTGGAATGAATCGCATGGAATCGCATGTTCGTCACACAGTTTGATAAAGCTCATCAGCTGGTTTTGCGCATCGGGCGCATCGGTGTAGTGCATCGTTGAACCGCTGTACCCGAGACTCCATTTCGGGCCAAACAGCGTTTTACCCGTCAGGCGAACAAACGCTTTGGTGACATCCAGCACTTGCGGGCCGAGGAAGATGTAGTAATCCACATCACCAGATTCAGCCTGCCAGCGGCGATAGGGCAGATGATAGTTGTCGATTTCATTGCCCAAATCCAGCCAGCAACTGCTCAGGTTGTCGTAAAACATCCCGAAGCTCACATCCGGGCGGCGTGTGATGGTAAACGGAATGTGTTTGTAGAGCGGGTCAGTGGATTCTGCGTTATAGCCCATTGCGTCCAGGTTGCGCATTTCATAACGCTTACCGGTACGTTGAAGTGGACCCGCTTTTTCACCTAAACCGTAATACTGCTCTTCTTTATAGCGTCGCTGATAGTGCGCCACGCCATCGCCATGTGCGTTGAGCAAATAAGCGCTGGTTGGGCGGTCGCTTGCCAAGAATTGCCACTCGGCTGCTTCGTTCAGATATTCCCATTGAAGCCATAGCGGCTGGTGAACAGTCACACGCAGTTTATCGCTGCTGATGCGAAGCGTATCGCCGAGTTCTTCCATGGTGAAACCCGGCAACGCAAAACCTTCCAGACTTTCGCGGTTACGCCCTTCCCATGGCACATCATTTTCTGGCGCGATACTCCACGTACGGTTCAGCGCCAGCTTGTTTTCGCGTTTAATCAGCACGCGGAACATGCCTTGTTCCAGCACAAAAAGGTTCAGGCGGTGCTTCCCATCCACGCTCAATTCCACGTGGTTGGCATCAGACTTCAATAGTGTCCAGGTCTTCAAAATTTTCATTATTCACAATCCGTTTCAGGCACGCTTGGTGCGGCGTTCAGCAATAAAAGAAATCAGGAATACAGCGCCAATCAGGTCAAAGAAGCCCATGGCGATAAAGAGAGGGTTGTAGCCAATCTTGTCAGCGGTGACACCAATCAGCAGTGAGAACAAGAAGCTGGCAATCCAGGCGGCAGAGCCACGCATGCCGTTGACCGTGGCCATTTGGCCTTTATCAAAGGAGTCCACCACCAGTGCACTCAACATGCAGGAAATTATCTGGTGCCCAAAGCCGCCGACAGAAATCAAGGCGATGGTGACGTACGGGTCTTTGGTGATGGCAACCAGTGCCAGAGAAATCATCAGGAACGCACCGGTAACCGAACTTGCCACGATGGAGTTGGTACGGGAGCAACCAAACCAGCGGGTATAAAGCTTGGTCAGGTAACCACTTGCCACACTACCAAGGTCAGCTGCGAGGAATGGCAACCAGGCAAACATGGCGATTTGTTTGAGGTCCATACCGCGTTCATTTGCCAGATACAGTGGCACCCAGAAGCTCAGTACCGCCCAGGCTGGTTCAGCCATGAATGCGGGAATCGCGATACCGTAGAAACGTTTATTTTTGCCAACCGTTTTCAGTGCAGTCAGGAAAGGTAATTTCACCGCAGCGGGTTCGTTATCTTGCTTGATGAATTCCAGTTCATCTTTGCTCAGATTCGGGTGTTGTTCAGGGTTGTGGTAGAACAACCACCACAAAATCACCCACAACATTGCCAGTACGCCGGTAAACATAAACGCGCCCTGCCAGCCGAAAGAGGCATGAGCAAAATAGACAATTGGCGGTGCAAGCATGGCACCAATAGAGAAACCAACTCCAGCCCAACCCGCGGCGATAGGGCGTTCTTTTTTCGGGAACCATTCACCGATGGTTTTGGCATTTGCCGGTGTTGCTGCGGCTTCAGCACCCCCCATAAAGAAACGCAAAATTGCCAGATGCATCCAGCTACCGGCACCAGCGTGCATCACGCACACCACAGCCCAGATCCCGGCACAAATCAGGAAGCCGAGTTTCAGGCCGATGACATCAATCAACCAGCCGCAAATTGGCTGGAATAGAGTATAGGCAAGCTGGAATGAGGCGACTATCCATGAATATTGCTCGGTGGTAATGCCGAGGCTGGTTTTCAGCTCAGGGGCCAAAATACCCAGTGAGTTACGGGTGATGTAGTTAACGGTAACGCCTAACAAAAACAGGACCAGAACCCACCAGCGCAGGTTGCGTACGGTACGCTTGGCCTTAACGGCGGTGACTCCCGGATTTATGCCATGACTCATGTCGTTCTCCACTAGAAGAGCTATCTATCGAAATATTTACCACAATCTTGAGATTGTGAAAGTTGTATCTAATTGA
This sequence comes from Buttiauxella sp. AC038, assembly GCF_979253565.1. Classification (NCBI taxonomy): domain Bacteria; kingdom Pseudomonadati; phylum Pseudomonadota; class Gammaproteobacteria; order Enterobacterales; family Enterobacteriaceae; genus Buttiauxella; species Buttiauxella sp. AC038. The sequence goes on from NZ_CEEDCQ010000001.1 coordinate 1,651,715, forward strand.
TTAATAATTATTTTATTTGCTTCTTGCCACGAAAATGCAGGCTCAGTTGCGGCAATGGAGAGAGCGTAAAACAGTTATAAAATGGTCAATAGCGACTTTCATGCAAAAATTTTCACATGAAAGAAAAATTCGTGCGTTCGATAACGAAAATACCAGCGATTAAGCCCTACACTTCATCGTGAAAATTTTTTCATGGGTGAAATGGGCGCAGATCACAAAATGAGTAAAAAGCTAAAAATTGCCGAAATCGCTGCCGAAACTGGGCTTTCAATTAGCACGGTCTCTCGCGTGTTGGCTGGGAAATCGAACACCAGCGAACAAGCTCGCCTGCAAGTGCTGAACTGCGCTGGTCAAAAAGGTGTGCTTGCCGGAATGGCGGCGGGGCGCATGCTACTTAATAGTTTGGTCGTTTTTGCCCCGCAGCGTGCGTTCGATGAGCGATCTGATGTCTTTTATTATCGTGTTACACAGGGCGTGAGTAAGGCTCTGGCACCGCATGAAGTCCGGCTGCGCTACTGTGCTCTCGAAGAAAACGACAGTGATGCCAATATGTTCCTGAGCAAAATGAATGAAGTGGAGACGGAAGCGGCGATCTTACTGGGCATTGATGATCCACATATCCACGATCTGGCGTTCGATCTCGGTAAGCCCTGCGTGTTGATCAACTGCCGCGATCGCAAAATGCGCCTTCCCGGCGTTGCGCCCGATCACCAACTGATTGGCGACTATGCGGCAAGCTACTTATTTGAGCAGGGGCACAAAGCCGTAGTCAATTTGCTCTGCCTGCGCCGCTATACGATGGAGTTACGTCTGGCGGGGATTCGTGATGCCTGGGATGCTAACAATCTGCGATTTGATGATGCGCAGCATTTGATTACCGCGCAGAATTTCAGTGCTAAAGAGAGCGAAAGATTAATCAGTGAGTTTCTGGAAAAGACGCCTCGTCATCAGCTACCCACCGCCTTGCTAGTCGGTGGGGATTTTATGGCAGCAGGGGCTGTAAGCGCACTTCAAAATGCGGGACTACGAGTACCACACGATATTTCAGTGATGAGTATCGACGGTTTTAATCTGGCGGCTATTCATGATGTGCCGCTGACCTCGGTTCATGTTCCGCGTGACCAGCTTGGCGAAGAGGCTGTGCATATACTCCAGCAGCGTTTAATCCGCCCGGATGCCCCAGTGGGGAATTTACTGCTAAACGGTACGCTGGTAGTGCGTGATTCGGTGCGCCGCATTCGCTCGAATAAGCGCCATGCGGCGGTCAATAGCGTGGGGCTTTATGACGAGTGATTGACCTTAATAGCAATTCACCAGGCTCTGCTGGTTGAGTTTACCCAACTTGCGACGAATAGAACCCATATGCCGGTAAATCGTTTTTGCTGTTACGCCTCTAAGTTGCGATATTTCATGCAGTGAAGCGCCCTGTGATAAATAGTTGGCAACCTGTTTCTCCGTTCTGGAAAGTTGTCTTTTTTCTTCTCCTGCTCCAAATTGTCGTAAACCAGGCCAGCATTGGGTTGCTTACGCAGGCGTTGTTTGATTGCCTTCTCGTAATTCACCAGTGGACAATTAAGGTTAATCTCTTCCGGGAAATGAATGTGACCCCAGCATAAAGTGTTGTTCATAAGAAAAATATAATCTGAAAAATTATTCTGCTTTAACTGTGTCTGAATAAAACGATGAAATTCAAAGAAACTGCTAAACATGCCAGTGTCGACAATAATAAGGTTTCGATGCTGCATTAAATCTTGTGGTATTTTTTTATGTAAATGCTTCAGTGCTAAGGTGATGAAAGAGCAGTGGGTGGCGTAATGAATTCCCTGGTGTGGCATAAAATAAACCCTCCATGTATTAACTTTCCTGAATTAAATATTTTATTTGTACATGTCATATTATCTGGTGCTTAACTTTATATGTAATGATTTTTTAGTATGTGTGATGCAAATAAATCATCGACTAATTAGTTTACATTTTGAACAGCAGAAAATAATATGTTCGACGAATTTATGAACTAAATATCTTGAAAGGCAGGGGGTAATCTCTAGCTTCTCTACATGGTGCTATAATCTGGTTAAATGTGAGGTTGCCATGAACAATTTGCCAAAAATTAATCAGCTTAAAAACCTGCGAGCAATCATTCAATATGGCAGCATCCGCGCGGCTTCTCAGGCCGTCCATCAAACTCAATCGGCTATGACGCGCAGCATTCAGGAGCTGGAAAAAACGCTGGGTGTGACATTGCTCGACCGAACCGCTCGCGGTGCGCTACTGACCGAAATGGGGCGGTTGTTTGAACCCAGAATGAATCTGGTGCTTAACGAGCTTGAGCGCGCAGTAGATGAAATCCGCCAGCAGGAAAGCGCCACCAATGGCACAGTCGTGTTTGGTTGCTCACATTTACCTGCCTTTGGCATTATGCCAGGTGTGTTAACAAAGTTTCAGCAACGACACCCTAAAGCAGCTCTAACCGTTATAGAAGGCCAACTTTCTGAATTGCTCGGCTCATTGCGCCTGGGGCGTATGGATTTTTTTATCGGCATCATTACGCCGGATATTGCCCTGCATGAATTCAGCGAGGAACAGCTCAGCGTGGCAAAATTCTGTGTGTTTGCCCATAAGGATCATCCGCTGGCGGAGTGCCAGTCGTTACTCGAATTACGCAATGCTAAATGGTATCTCCCGACGGCAAGCACTGGCTTCTTTAGCGCAATCGAAAAGGTTGTTTTCCCCGGTGGAAAAGGGCCGGATTGCTCGGTGTTGTACGGCGATTCAACAACCATTGCTGAACAGCTCATTTTGGCTGAGGGCTATCTCTCCGTTGGTCCGCAAGCCATGCTGGAGCTCCCATGGCTCAAAGAAAAATTATGCCAGGTGAACGTAAAAGAGACTTTGCCAAACGGTAATTACAGTTTGATTTACCGCCAACAGCAAACACTAACGCCCATCGCTAAATTACTCATCAATGAGATTCGCCATGAATTTATCAAGTAATCTCTTATTGATAATTCTACTCATTATAAAACGCGAATAAAAATTGCGAATTTCATCAATACATACATATTGAATATTTCACATGGGAAGTGAGACTAATCTACATAAGGTAAATGTCATGTCTGGTCAATTTTATAAATTTCATTTTCAGCTCGATAATCTTATGGCAAATTCTTTTAAATTAATTACGCCACTAATCATTATCCCGCTTTCTTTTTCAACTCTGGCGGCAATAATTAATAACGGCCAAACCGTTACGGTTCCTTTTACTCATGGCGCACAAAACCCTGATGACACATCCAGCCCAAATGAATGGAAAGTGGATGGTTTTATTGGCAATTTAATGAACAACGGCACACTAAACATTTTGTCTGAAAATGGCGTCAGCGGATCCGTACATGCCTTTACTATGACGGCGGGTACCCAATCTGGAGAGTCGGGTACCGTGCTTATTTCAGGGCCTGGTTCAAAATTGGTTAACAACAGCTTCCTTGTCGTGGGGAGCAACGGTAGCGGTAGTATGACGGTCCGTGATGGTGGATACGTATCTAACAACTCTACTGGGCAATTAGGGGTCAGTAGCGGCTCGAATGGTTTTGCCCACGTGACGGGGCCAGGATCAAAATGGGACTCAAACAGCGAACTGCTCGTTGGCCTGGCTGGACAAGGAACCGTGCAGGTTAGTGATGAAGGGGCGCTCTCCGTAAACAACATAATCATTGCCAGGGACGCTGGAAGCACAGGAATAATGGTGGTGGGGGCATTGGAAGGTGCCACTCCCCTTGCACCCGGAATCATTCAGGCCAACAGAATTTCAGGCGGAGCGGGGAACGCGACCCTACTGCTTAATCACTCTTCGCAAGATTATGTCCTGGACAGCACTCTTAATGGCGCCAGGGATAATGCAGTGGGGTCTGACACCGGGCTGGTGGGTAATTTCGTCATTGACTCGCTGGCAGGTACAACACATTTAAACAGTGACCATGGTGATTTCACCGGCACCTTGCAGGCGCGTGAAAACGGGACGTTAAGCGTCAACGGCGATATGTCCCAGGCCACGGTTTCTCTCCTTTCCGGTGGTGTGCTTGAAGGAAATGGGCGCGTCGGCAATACCACTAACGGCGGAACAATTTCCCCAGGAAATTCCATCGGCACATTAACTATCGATGGGGATTACCACGGTGCGGGTGGCACGCTGGTGATGGAAAGTGTCCTTGGCGGTGATAATTCCCCTGCCGACCGGCTGATCATTACCGGGAGTGCAACAGGCGACACCCACGTCGAGATCGTTAACCTGGGGGGTGAAGGTGGCTTTACCGAAAACGGCATTCCTCTGATTTATGCCGCACAGCTTTCCGACGGCAATGCCTTTAAGCTTAAGGGTGATTTTACTACGCCCGAAGGGGAACAGGCTGTGGTGCACGGAGCGTATGCCTATGCATTTCGAACCCTTCAATATGGCACCGGGCGCTGGTGGTATTTGACCTCCGATCTTAGCGACCCGCAACAACCTGTCGCGCCATTGCCGGAAGTGCCAACGCCAGGTACGCCTGAGCCTGGCACCCCAACCCCTGGCGTACCTGTGGTCGAAACACCAGAACCTGGTGTGGTAACCCCTGGCGTGCCTGTTTTCCCTGTCATTCCTGAAGGGCCAGATGAAATTGCGCCGCAACGTTACCACCCAGGGGCTGCACTTTATGAGCAGTACCCGCAGGTTCTCGCTGAACTTAATCGAGTTCCCACTTTGCAGGAACGCGTTGGCGATATTGCGGATGATAAGAAAATCGGTGCCTGGGGGCGGATGGAAGGCAATTACAGCAAAAATCAGCCTGTTGCCTCCACCACCGATGCCGATCGTAAAATAAACCTCTGGAAAATGCAGACGGGTGTCGATGGTGCAATCGTTGATAACCACAATGGCTTGCTGACAGGAGGTGTTAATTTTAGTTACGGACAGGTCAATGCCGATATTAGCGCATATTCAGGAAGTGGTGACATCGACACCACTGGTTACGGCCCGGGATTGACGCTCACATGGTATGGAAATAACGGCCTGTATGTGGATAGCCAAGTGCAGATGATGTTCTTCAATAGTGATCTTAATTCCAGTACCGTCGGCACGTCTTTGAAATCGGATAACAAAGGTAAAGGCTATGCTGGTTCAGTGGAGAGCGGCTGGCGTCTTGATGCGGGAAACGGTTATGCCATCACCCCACAGGCACAACTGGTATGGTCACGAGTGAGTTTTGATAGTTTTGACGACACCTTTGGCAGCAAAGTTTCACTTAAAGATGGCGATAGTTTGCTGGCGCGGCTGGGCGTAAGCGGTGATCACCGGGCCGAATGGCAGACGAAGGACGACACTAAAACCCGTAGCTACGTGCATGTGAACCTGGATGTGCTTCAGGAAATGGCGGACGGCAGTACCGTTAAGATTGAAGAGGTGAAATTCAGCTCTCGCGATGCCCGCACGCAAATTGCGCTTGGCGTGGGCGGTACACTGGACTGGAACGATGGGCGCTACGCGGTTTATGGCAAAGTTGGCGTTCAGGCGAGCCCGCACAATCCGAGTGATAACTATGGTGCCGGCGGGAATGTAGGTATTCGAATCAGCTGGTAATGCGCGAAAAGGTTGATGGCAGCAGAATGCTAAGCTGCCATCTGCCTGTTAGTTACCACACACTTCGCATTGCGAATTTCGCGGCAGTCTCATTTCGCGAAACTGGCAGGTCATCGCATCGTACATCACGATTTTTCCGCTTGCTGGTGTGCCGTAGTTTGCCAGTAGCTTGATGGCTTCCATCGCTTGCAACGAACCAATTACGCCTACTAGCGGGGCCATCACCCCGGCTTCCACACAGGTCAGCGCATTCTCGCCAAACAGGCGGCTCAGGCAGCGGTAGCACGGCTCGCCATCCTGATAAGTAAAGACGCTGATTTGCCCTTCCATGCGAATGGCGGCACCGGAAACCAGCGGTTTTTTAGTGGTGAAACAGCACTGATTAAGTTGGTTGCGAATCGCCACATTATCGGTGCAGTCGAGCACCAGGTCATGCTGTGCGGTTAGCTCCAACAGTTGCGCTTCGTCTAACAGCGCATTCACCGCTTCAATCTGAATATGCGGATTAATCGCCGCCAACATATCTCGTGCGGAATCCACTTTAGGCTGCCCGATAGTGGCATCACGATGTAGCGTCTGGCGCTGCAAATTCGACAGCGCCACGGTATCAAAATCCAGCAATGTCAGGTGACCGACACCGGCAGCGGCAAGATACGGGGCGGCGGCACAACCCAGCCCGCCAAGCCCAACAACCAATACACGCGCAGCTTTCAACGCTTCTTGCCCGTCGAAATCAAAACCGCGCAGAATAATCTGGCGGTTATAGCGCAGCATTTCCTGGTCGCTTAATTCAGCGCTCATCTTTAGCCCCCGAACAGGTGGTTGAATGGTTCAACCTCAACCCAATCGCCTGCGTCAACATTGCCACGCTCACGTTCCAGCACGATAAAACAGTTGGCCTGGCTAAATGAGCTGAAAATATGCGAACCCTGGTGGCCGGTGCTCAATACTTCTAATTGCCCGTCTTCGCCCCTGCGCATGATGCCGCGCTGGAAATCGAGACGGCCCGGCGATTTTTTCAAACGCCCGACGGTACGCGCGCGCTGGCGTGGCGGCAGGGCATTGCCTTGCTCGCCGCTGAGTTTGGCAAGCAACGGTTGAACCAGCTGGTAAAACGTCAGTGCCGCGGAAACCGGGTTGCCCGGCAGGCCGCAGAACCAGCTATTTGTCAGACGACCGAAAGCAAAAGGTTTGCCCGGCTTAATCGCCAGTTTCCAGAAACCGACTTCACCCAACTCTTCGAGCAACTGTTTGGTGTAATCCGCTTCACCCACAGAAACGCCGCCGCTGCTGATGACCACATCGGCCTTGCTGTCGGCTTCAATAAATGCGGCGCGCAGCGCTTCGGGGTCATCACGGATAATGCCTACATCGATAACTTCGCAGCCCAATTGTTCGAGCATGATATGCACCGCAAGGCGGTTGGTATCATAGATTTGACCGTCGCCAAGCGGAGTGCCTGGCAGTTGTAGCTCGTCGCCAGTTGAGAACACGGCGGCGCGAACTTTGCGCAGTACTGCAACATTAGCAATACCCAGAGAGGCAATAAGCGGTAACTCAGCCGCAGTCAGTTTTTTGCCCGCGGGTAACACACTCGCACCCTGGCGAATATCTTCACCGCGCAGACGCACGTTTTGTCCGTTTTTCACTGCTTCGTTAAAACGCACACCGCTTTCGGTCACTGTGGCTTCTTCTTGCATCACCACGGCGTCGGTTTCTGGCGGTACAGGCGCGCCGGTCATAATGCGGATGCAGGTGCCTTCAGGCCAGACGCCTGCAAACGGCTGCCCGGCAAAGGCTTTCCCCGCGACAGGCAACGCCGTGCCCAGCGCGATATCTTTCAGGCGCACCGCGTAACCGTCCATTGCTGAGTTATCAAACCCCGGTACATCGATTGGCGACGTGACAGGGTGGGAGGTAATGCGCCCACAAGCCGTCAACAAAGGGATGGACTCAGATTCAGTGACAGGAACAATACGCGACAACATCTGTTCCATTGCGGTTTCAAGGGGGATAAGCCCGGCGGTAAATTCCATGAAAGCTCCTGCGGCGCGGGAAAAATATGTCGGACATTATGGCAGAGAAACGCCGCTGGCTGATATACCCGTCATACTTCAAGTTGTGGGGGTGTTGGCTGCACTTACTTACCCCAGTCACTTACTCAAGTAAGCTCCTGGGGATTATGCGGCCCATCCATGGGCCTTACCCCTTTGGGGACGCTGCAAGCAGCGTTCAAATTTGTTCCAGACAAATTTGTAGCTCCCTTGCCGCGTTACTCGGCGAAGCCTCGCCCCTTTGGGGCCAGCGCAAGCGCTGTTCAAAAGGCTGAAGCCTTTTGTCCCACAACTCGAATTATTTAGGGTAAGAGGAGTAACCCAAGGCGCCATTTCCCTTTACATCACATTTACATCTTTCTATATTCAAAAATCGTATTAGTTAACAGTCACTATTCTGATATTTATAGCTTTCGTAGTTTCCGTAGCTCGGATAAGCGCAGCGCCATTCGACAACACAACGGACTCCGACAATACAACGAACTCTGACAAGGCAATGTCGAAATGAGCAAAGCAGTAATCGCGATTCACGGTGGCGCGGGAGCCATCACTCGTGCGCAACTTAGCCCCGAAAAAGAGCTGCTCTACATTAAAGCGCTGTCGGAAATCGTTGAGGCGGGCCAGGCATTGCTGGCCGCTGGCGGCAGTGCGCTTGATGCCGTTACGGAAGCCGTGCGCTTACTCGAAGAATGCCCGTTGTTCAATGCAGGAACCGGTGCGGTGTTTACTCACGACGGCACGCACGAGCTGGATGCCTGCATCATGGACGGCAATACCCTCGAAGCCGGAGCGGTGGCGGGTGTCAGCCATATTCGCAATCCCGTGCTGGCTGCTCGCCAGGTGCTGGAACACAGCCCGCACGTGCTGCTCATCGGGCGCGGGGCGGAAAATTTTGCCGAGCAGCACGGCCTTGAACCGGTATCACCGGACATCTTTTTCACACAGGAACGTTGGGATCAACTACAGCGTGCCCGCGCAAACCAGCAAACCGTATTGGATCATGATGGCGGCGAGCCGATTAACCCGGATACCAAATTTGGCACCGTCGGTGCCGTCGCGCTCGATCAATATGGCAATTTGGCGGCGGCTACATCAACGGGTGGCATGACCAACAAAATGCCGGGCCGCGTCGGGGATTCACCCATTATTGGCGCAGGCTGTTACGCCAATAACGCAAACGTTGCGGTCTCGTGTACTGGAACCGGCGAAGTGTTTATGAAGACGCTGGCGGCCTACGATATTGCAGCTCTGATGGAATATGCTGGTCTCAGCCTGCATCAGGCGACAGAACGAGTGGTGATGGAAAAACTCCCGGCGCTAGAAGGCAGCGGCGGAGTGATTGCCATCGATAACGAGGGCAATGTGGCACTGCCTTTTAACAGCGAAGGAATGTATCGCGGCTACGGTTATGTAGGCGATGCTCCAAGCGTTGGAATCTATAGTAGCCAGGAGCATTGATGCCCCATAGTCATGAACTGCCCGAAGATGAAGTGCTATCTGTCAGTGCACTCAACGTTAGCTTTCGCCAGGAAAAAGTCGATACCCAGGCGGTGTCGGGCCTGTCATTTACGCTAAATCGCGGAGAAACACTGGCGATTGTCGGGGAGTCTGGCTCAGGGAAATCAGTCACTGCGTTGGCGTTAATGCGCCTGCTGAATAAGTCAGCGAGCATTGTCGAAAGCGAAAAAGTCCTGCTGCGCCGCCGAAATGGCCAGGTGATTGAACCAGCAGAGTTAAGCTCATCGCAAATGCGCCATGTGCGCGGTGCAGATATTGCGATGATTTTTCAGGAGCCGATGACATCGCTAAACCCGGTGTTTCCGGTTGGCGAGCAAATCGCCGAGTCTATTCGTTTGCATCAAGGGCTCGATAAACACGCGGCGATGGAAGAAGCGCGCCGCATGCTTGAACGGGTACGTATCCCAGAGGCGAAAGCTATTTTAGGGCGCTACCCGCATCAGCTTTCAGGGGGCATGCGCCAGCGTGTGATGATTGCCATGGCACTCTCATGTCGCCCCGCGGTACTGATTGCCGATGAACCCACTACTGCGCTGGATGTGACTATCCAGGCGCAAATCCTCCAGCTGATTCGCGTCCTGCAAGATGAAATGCAAATGGGGGTGATTTTTATCACTCACGATATGGGCGTGGTGGCGGATATCGCCGACCGTGTGCTGGTGATGTATCGCGGCAAAGCGGTTGAAACCGGCACGGTTGACCAAATTTTCAATGCCCCAACACACCCTTACACCAAAATATTGCTGGCCGCAGTACCCCGCCTTGGCGCCATGAATGGCCGCGATTTACCCTGCAAGTTTCCGCTCATTGACCCCGAAAACCTTAATAACCCCGAGCCGGAAACGGAGCAAGACACCATCAAACCTGGCTCAACACCGGTACTGCAAGTCCGTGATTTGGTTACGCGGTTCGATATTCGCAGCGGTATTTTTAACCGGGTTACCAGCCGGGTACATGCAGTAGAAAATGTCAGTTTTGATTTATGGCCAGGTGAAACGCTGGGGCTGGTGGGGGAGTCGGGCAGCGGCAAGTCCACCACCGGACGAGCACTATTGCGGCTGGTAGAAACTCAGGGCGGCAGTATTCACTTCAACGGCCAGCGTATCGACACGCTCTCCAATGCCGACATGCAGCATGTGCGTAAAGACATCCAGTTTATCTTCCAGGACCCGTACGCCTCACTCGACCCGCGTCTGACCGTTGGCTATTCGATTATGGAACCGTTGCTGGTGCATAACGTGATGCCCAAAGAGCAGGCGCAGCAGCGTGTGGCGTGGCTGCTTGAGCGAGTCGGGTTGCTTCCTGAACATGCGTGGCGTTATCCGCATGAGTTTTCCGGCGGCCAGCGCCAGCGCATTTGCATTGCCCGCGCACTGGCACTCAATCCAAAAGTGGTGATCGCCGATGAGTCTGTCTCGGCGCTCGACGTTTCTATCCGCGCGCAAATCATCAATTTATTGCTCGATTTGCAGCGTGAATTTGGCATCGCCTTTTTGTTTATTTCCCATGATATGGCAGTGGTGGAGCGTATTTGCCATCGCGTGGCGGTGATGTATCTCGGGCAAATTGTTGAAATAGGCCCACGACGTGCGGTGTTTGAAAACCCGCAACACCCATATACCCGAAAATTAATGGCGGCGGTTCCGGTTGCAGATCCCGCACATCGTCGTCCCAAACCGGTTTTGCTTTCTGATGACATCCCCAGTAGCACGCACAAACTGGGGAGTGAACCGAAGGTTGCAACGCTTGTAAATGTGGGACCGGGGCATTTTGTCGCCCGGCCCCAGTAAAAATAATATTCCGGCCAAGGATAAACAGGGGAACACAATGACCATATTTGAGAATAAAAAATGGCTGCTGGCAGCGGGTCTTGCGACCAGCGTCATCGCCACACCGGCATTTGCTGCAAAGGATGTTGTCGTCGCTGTTGCATCCAACTTCACTACGCTTGACCCGTATGATGCCAATGACACGCTTTCACAGGCGGTAGCAAAATCGTTTTATCAGGGGCTGTTCGGCCTTGATAAAGAGATGAAACTGCAAAATGTGCTGGCGGAAAGCTACACCGTTTCTGACGATGGGCTGGTTTACACCATCAAACTGCATCCGGGCGTTAAATTCCAGGATGGCACCGACTTCAACGCCGACGCGGTGAAAGTGAACCTTGATCGCGCCAGCAATCCGGAAAATCATCTCAAGCGCTATAACCTGTATAAAGCGATTGCAAGCACCGAAGCGGTTGACGCAAACACGGTAAAAATCACCCTTAAACAGCCGTTCTCTGCGTTTATTAATATTCTGGCCCACCCGGCAACGGCGATGATTTCACCGGCTGCATTGAAAAAATACGGCAAAGAGATTGGCTTCCACCCGGTAGGCACCGGCCCGTATCAGCTGGATACCTGGAACCAGACCGATTTTGTGAAGGTGAAGAAATTCGACGGTTACTGGAAACAGGGCCTGCCTAAACTCGACACCATCACCTGGCGTCCGGTGGTTGATAACAACACCCGCGCGGCCATGCTGCAAACCGGCGAAGCGCAGTTTGCCTTCCCAATCCCTTACGAGCAGGCAGGAGTGCTTGAGAAAAACGACAAGTTGGAACTGGTGGCATCACCGTCCATCATGCAGCGTTACCTCAGCATGAACGTGACGCAAAAGCCGTTTGATAACCCGAAAGTACGTGAAGCGATAAACTACGCGATTAACCGCCAGGCACTGGTGAAAGTGGCGTTTGCCGGATATGCGACCCCAGCCGAAGGCGTTGTGCCGCCATCAATCGACTTCGCGCAAAAATACAAACCATGGCCGTATGATCCGGCAAAAGCGCGCGAACTGCTGAAAGAAGCGGGTTATCCGAACGGTTTCGAAACCACGTTGTGGTCATCGCACAATCACAGCACCGCGCAGAAAGTGTTGCAATTTACTCAGCAGCAACTGGCGCAGGTCGGCATTAAAGTGAAAGTCACGGCGATGGATGCCGGGCAGCGTGCCGCTGAAGTAGAAGGCAAAGGGCAGAAAGAGAGCGGTGTGAGAATGTTCTACACCGGCTGGTCGGCCTCGACCGGTGAAGCAGACTGGGCTCTATCGCCATTGTTTGCCTCATCAAACTGGCCGCCAACGCTGTTTAATACGGCTTTCTACAGCAACCCGCAGGTTGATAAAGATTTGACTGAAGCGCTGAAAACCACCAATCGTGATGACAAAGCGAAACTGTACAAAGATGCGCAGGACACCATCTGGAAAGAGTCTCCGTGGGTGCCTCTGGTGGTGGAAAAACTGGTTTCTGCACACAGCAAAAACCTTAGCGGTTTTTATGTGATGCCAGATACCGGATTTAGTTTTGATGATGCGGATTTGAAATAACAACGGACTGTGCTGTTGTAAGGTGGATTAGCGTAAGCGACATCCACCGCAATACCTAACTCGATGGAGCGCCATTGTTTAACTACTTCCTCAAACGTCTGCTGGGCCTTATCCCTACACTGTTGATTGTCGCGGTGCTGGTGTTTCTGTTCGTCCATATGTTGCCTGGTGACCCGGCTCGTTTGATTGCCGGGCCGGAAGCAGATGCCACCGTTATTGAGATGGTGCGTAAACAGTTAGGACTGGATTTGCCGCTATGGCAGCAGTTTTTGCATTACATCGGCAATATTCTGCAGGGCGATTTCGGCACATCAATGGTCTCGCGCCGCCCGGTTTCTGAAGAGATCGCCAGCCGCTTTATGCCGACATTCTGGCTGACCATCACCAGCATGGTTTGGGCAGTGATTTTCGGCCTGTTCACCGGCATTATTGCTGCCGTCTGGCGCAACCGCTGGCCAGACCGTTTAAGCATGACTATCGCCGTTTCCGGGATCTCTTTCCCGGCATTCGCCCTTGGCATGTTGCTGATGCAGGTTTTCTCCGTCGAACTGGGCTGGTTGCCGACCGTAGGAGCCGACAGCTGGCAGCACTACATTTTGCCCTCGGTGACGCTTGGCGCGGCGGTAGCGGCGGTGATGGCGCGCTTTACGCGAGCCTCGTTCGTGGATGTGCTGCAAGAAGATTACATGCGTACCGCACGCGCGAAAGGCGTGAGCGAAACGCTGGTGGTTATCAAACACGGGCTGCGCAACGCAATGATCCCGGTTGTCACCATGATGGGCCTGCAGTTCGGTTTCCTGCTTGGTGGCTCAATTGTGGTCGAAAAGGTGTTTAACTGGCCGGGGCTTGGGCGCCTGCTGGTGGATTCGGTTGAGATGCGTGATTACCCGGTGATTCAGGCGGAAGTGTTGCTGTTCTCGCTGGAATTTATTGTTATCAACTTAGTGGTGGATTTGCTGTACGCCGCCATTAACCCAGCTATCAGGTACAAGTAAGGATGCGACTCTTTAACTGGCGCCGCCAGGCGGTACTGAACGCGATGCCGATAGTTCGGCCAAACCAAGTGCGCACGCCCTGGCACGAATTTCTGCGCCGCTTGCGTAAGCAACCTGTGGCGATGTTTGCTGGGATGTTCGTACTGTTTTTGATTGTTATTGCTCTGATTGCGCCATGGATTTCCCCATTCGATGCGGAAAACTATTTTGATTACGACCGACTTAACGACGGCCCGTCGATGCTGCACTGGTTTGGTGTCGATTCACTCGGGCGCGATATTTTCAGCCGCGTGCTGGTAGGCGCGCAAATATCGCTGGCCGCAGGAGTATTCTCGGTATTAATCGGCGCGTTGATTGGCACGTTCTTCGGGTTGCTGGCTGGTTATTACGAAGGCTGGTGGGACAGGGTGATTATGCGCATCTGCGATGTGCTGTTTGCTTTTCCGGGGATTTTGCTGGCGATTGCCGTGGTAGCGGTGTTGGGTAGCGGCATGTCGAATGTGATTATCGCGGTCGCCATTTTTAGTATTCCGGCGTTCGCTCGCCTGGTACGAGGCAATACGCTGGTACTAAAACATCAAACCTTTATCGAATCGGCGCGCAGTATCGGTGCCTCGGACGCAACCATCATCTTTCGCCATATTCTGCCGGGGACGGTTTCGTCGATTGTGGTCTATTTCACCATGCGTATCGGCACGTCAATTATCTCGGCCGCGAGCTTGTCGTTTTTGGGTTTAGGTGCACAGCCGCCAACCCCGGAATGGGGGGCAATGTTGAACGAAGCACGAGCCGATATGGTGATTGCACCACATGTGGCTCTTTTCCCGAGTCTGGCGATTTTCCTGACGGTGCTGGCGTTTAATTTGCTGGGGGATGGGCTGCGCGATGCGCTGGATCCGAAGATCAAAGGGTAGTCTGAGGATAAAAAAGGTGGATGTCGCTTGCGCTAATCCACCTTACAACGTCTTTTCGTATGCCGGATAAGCGTAGCGCCATCCGACATTCAGAAATTAAACCACTGAACCCCACAGGTCATATTCATCCGCGTTTTCAACCTTCACGCGCACCACATCACCAGGTTTCAATTTGGTTTCGCCATTGAGGTAAACCGCGCCGTCGATTTCTGGAGCATCAGCCATACTGCGGCCAATCGCGCCTTCTTCGTCAACTTCATCAACGATAACCAGAATTTCGCGACCCACTTTTTCTTGCAGACGTTCAGCAGAGATCTGCTGTTGGAGCTGCATGAAACGGTTCCAGCGCTCTTCTTTAACTTCTTCTGGCACAGGATCGGCCAGTTCGTTGGCGGTAGCACCTTCAACCGGGCTGAACTTGAAGCAACCGACGCGATCCAGACGAGCTTCTTTCAGGAAGTCGAGCAGCATCTGGAAATCTTCTTCCGTTTCGCCTGGGAAGCCAACGATGAAGGTAGAACGCAGAGTCAGATCCGGGCAGATCTCGCGCCATTGCTTAATGCGCTGCAACTGGCGATCAACGCTGCCTGGGCGCTTCATCAACTTCAGAATACGTGGGCTGGCGTGCTGCAGAGGGATATCCAGATACGGCAGGATTTTACCTTCCGCCATTAATGGAATCACATCGTCAACGTGTGGATATGGGTAAACGTAGTGCAGACGCGTCCAGACGCCGAGTTTTGCCAGTTGTTCACACAGGCTAACCATGCTGGTTTTCACCGGCTCACCGTTGTAGAAACCGGTGCGGTGTTTAACATCCACGCCGTAGGCCGAGGTATCTTGCGAAATCACCAGCAGCTCTTTCACGCCCGCATCAACCAGACGTTTCGCTTCAGACAACACATCGCCAATCGGACGGCTGTCCAGATCGCCACGCATTGAAGGGATGATGCAGAAGGTGCAACGGTGGTTACAGCCTTCGGAAATTTTCAGGTAAGCGTAGTGACGCGGGGTCAGCTTCACGCCTTGTTCCGGCACCAGGCTCAAGAACGGGTTATGTTTTGGTTTTGGCACATAGTGGTGAACGTGCTGCAAAACTTGCTCATAGCTATGTGGGCCGGTGATTTCCAGAACTTTAGGGTGTACTTGGCGGATTTGATCTTCTTTGGCCCCTAAACAGCCGGTCACAATCACTTTGCCATTTTCGTTCAGCGCTTCACCGATCGCTTCGAGCGACTCTTGTACGGCACTGTCGATAAAGCCACAGGTGTTAACGATAACCATATCGGCATCATCATAGCTAGGCACTACATCGTAACCTTCGGTGCGCAGCTCAGTCAGAATTCGTTCAGAATCGACGAGGTTTTTTGGGCAGCCGAGGGAGACAAAGCCAATACGGGGTTGTTGCATACAGGTCACGCTCACAAAGTAATCAATAAAAGAAAAACCGGGCGATTCTACACGGGTTTTGGATGTGGCTCTACTGGTTGTTTTTTCCAGCGCACAAGATGAAATTTCAGAATCATTGAAGTGCCTTAGTTTTTGCTTACCTGGGGCGCTGGTTCTATTATCTTCCCGCTCGCCTTAAACATCATCCCCACTAATAGAGATAATACTTAATGCGCAAGATTTTAGCCCTTACCGGTATGCTGACTGCGGTTGCATTGCTTTCTGCCTGTAATGTGATCCCAACCCCTCTCAACACACCGCCTGCGACGGCGCAAAAATTTGTTTGTGGCGGTGAAAAACTCGCTATCGATGGCGACTACGCCTGGTATAACGGCGATCGTTACTCCTATCAAAGTATGAGCGGCGGACAGGCATTTTATCGCTACCACAGCAGTAACTTCGGCCTGAAAAAAGTCGGTGAAAACCGCACCATGCTTGTCGGCCTTGATGCTAAACCTTGTGTGGCGGCAAACTAATTGATGAATGCGCCCCGTCGCCTGAGTACGCTGCTGCTCGGTTTTATGTTGGCGGGGTGTGGAACGCTGTCGAATGTTGCTCCTGAGGCTGAAGTGCCGCAAAAAGCCCAGCGAGCGTGCGGGGAGCCCGCAACTCGTGATATCAACCAGTGGTTGCCTGCCATGGTTGAGGAGCAATCACCCGGCATGGTGGTGGGGGTGATTGACGCCCACAATCAGCGCCATTATTGGCATTTTGGTGTCACCGATGCCGAACGCAATAAGCCGGTCAATGAACACACTTTGTTTGCCGTGGGTTCGCTCAGTAAAGGCATGACCGCCGAGGCAACGGCGGTGTTAGTGGCGCAGGGGCGCTTGCACTGGTCAGATACGCTCGAAACATTGCTACCGCCATCGGTGGCGTTAAGCCGTGATGCGAAAAAAATCACGCTGCTGCAACTGGTGACGCATACCTCTGGTTTGCCACGGCAAAACATGGATTTGCCAATGCTGACGGCCTTTATTCGTTATCTTGGCAACGGTGAGAATTTCTATTCGCATCTTGATAGTGACGATGTTGTCGCAGACCTGGCTGACTTCAGTAAACCGGGCAATGCCGAACCGCGTTACTCAAACCTGGGTTATGCGGTGCTCGATTACGTTCTGCGCTACCAGACCGGCCAGCGGGCCGATCAACTGGTGCAATCGCTGATCTTTGATCCTCTCGGGATGCATAACAGCAGTTTTACCCCGCAAAAACTGAAAAGTTACCCGCTACGAGCTATTGGCCATGCGGGAAGCCAGCCGAAATTTATCCCTCGCGGGCAAGTGGTGCCTGACTGGCAATTCACCGGCAATATGCTTGGCGCGGGTGGTTTGTATACCGACACTGCCGATTTACTGACTTTTGCCGCAGCACACCTTGCCAGCACTGGCGATGCAACGGTGGATAAAGCGATTCACGATACGATGCAGGTCTATTATCCACGGGATAAAGAAGCCGCCAATATTGCCTGGGTGACAGATACCTATGGCGAGCAATCCATCACTTATCAGGTGGGATATATTGGCGGTTACTCAAGCTATATAGGTATTGATCGCGTGAATCATTTTGCCATTGTGGTGCTGCAAAACAGCTTCACCTGGCAAAATAACCTTGGGCACAGTGTGTTACGACAAATGCTTGAGGAGCAGCGTCAGGCTGCGACTTGTAGTGTCAATGCCGCTGCGTAATCCCTTGTTTAACTGCAATTGTTAGCCATTGTAAAGGTTGTTGCCAGGGATCAAAAAACACGGCAAAAAAGACAGGTCAGCTTAAAATTTATCCATACTATAAGTGTGTGTTATCAATTCAAACCACATGGAGGGTAAATGCATGAATGGAGAGCCACTCAAACGAGATCTCTTGAAAAAGATGATTATCGCCAAAATAGACATCGCTGCTTATCTCTCTTTGAGAAAAGCTAAAGGCTATATGTCTGTGATGGAAACTGAGCATCTGCGCGATAACCTGTTTGATTTGTCTACTGAGTATCGTGAGAAGGCTTTACGCCTCAAATTCCACCTTGCAGCGCAAGAAATGGAAAGTATTAACCAGGGAATGAGTGCGGTGTGTTCTGCCGGAGTTTGCCTGATGACCGGGCGTCACGATTGCCCACAATATATCGCCATCGATGCCGAAAGACTGGAAAGCTGCCTGTCCGAACTTTCCAACAGCCTGAAAGATATTATGGGCCACCAACTGGCCGTAGAGTCGTGATATATGGGGGAGGAAACTCCCCCAATTTAAGTTTTTGTAAAATTGCCATCCTACCAATCCTGGAAGACTAACCTTATCGGGTATACCGATAAGGAGAAGGTTATGCCACGGTCGCCATTACGCTCATTCATCGCCGCAACATTATTATTTTCAGCAAGCTTCAGCTGGGCTGCGGATATCAAAGTTGAGGTGTTACAAAGCAAGCTCGACCACCCATGGTCTTTAGCTTTTTTGCCTGACAACAAAGGGATGCTTATCACACTGCGTGATGGGCAATTGCGCCGTTGGCAGCCGGGTGAAGGGCTGAGTGACCCGATTGTTGGTGTGCCGAAAGTCTGGGCGCATGGACAGGGCGGGTTACTGGATGTGGTTCTGGCACCGGACTTTGAAAAAAGTCGCCGCATCTGGCTGAGTTTTGCCGAAGGCAACAGTGAAGACAAGGCGGGTACTGCCGTGGGTTATGGCACGTTGAGTAGCAATATGCAGCGGCTGGAGAATTTCAAAGTGGTCTTCCGCCAGGCGCCAAAACTCTCAACCGGCAACCATTTTGGCGGGCGCATGGCATTTGATGGCAAAGGCTATCTGTTTATCGCGCTCGGTGAAAATAACCAGCGCTCTACCGCACAGGATCTGGATAAGCTGCAAGGTAAAGTGGTGCGCCTGACGCAAGACGGAGAGGTGCCGCAGGACAATCCATTTGCAGGTAAGCAGGGTGCTCGTAGCGAAATTTGGTCTTACGGGCACCGTAACCCACAAGGGCTGACGTTTAACCCCGCCAATGGCGAGCTGTGGCTTAATGAGCATGGCCCACGTGGGGGCGATGAAGTCAACGTATCTCAGCCCGGTAAAAACTACGGTTGGCCGCTGGCAACCTGGGGCATTAATTACAGTGGTTTGCCGATCCCTGAAGCGAAAGGCGAAATTGTGGCAGGCACTGAACAGCCTGTTTATTACTGGAAGGTTTCCCCGGCGGTGAGCGGCATGGCGTTTTACAACGGCGACAAATTCCCGCAGTGGAAAGGGAAGCTATTTATTGGGGCGCTAAAAGAGAAAAACTTGATTGAGCTGACGCTTGCGGGCGATAAGGTCACGGATCAGAAGCGGTTGCTGGACGACCACGGGGCGCGTATTCGTGATGTACGCGTCGGCCCGGACGGCTATCTTTATGTCCTGACCGACGAATCTGACGGGCAATTACTAAAAATTAGCCCATCAGCCTAAGGTATTAACTTAGCGGAATCATCACGACTTTCTTGAATGCCGGGCGCTGGGTCAATTGCTGATACCAACGTTGCAGATTGGGAAAGTCATTCCATTGGATGTCGAGATTAAGAAGGTTGTAAATGCTCGGGCCAAGCGCAATATCGCCGGTACCGAACTCATCACCACCTAACCACGGCTGCTTCGCCAGTTCGGCATCAACCATGGCAAACAGCGTGTTGCACTGCGCGATGCTATCGACTACCAATTTTTCATCGCGTAATTCAGGCGCTGTTCGTACCAGGCTGAAAAACACGCCGCGATGTGGGCCTGCGAGGGCGGTTCCTGCCCAGTCCATCCACTTTTCACCGTGTGCTCGGGCGGCGGGTTCAGCAACCCACAACGACTCTTTACCATATTGCGCAGCCAAATAACGCACGATGGTATTGGATTCCCACAACGTCAGATTGGTTGCATCATCATGAATGCAGGGCACCAACGCATTAGGATTCATCGCCAGATATTCAGCATCATGCGTTTTACCAAATTTCCCGCCAGCAGGAATTGAGTGATACTCCACGCCTAACTCTTCCAGGCACCACAGCACTTTCTTCACATTAGTCGAATTGTCTCGGCCCCAAACAGTGATCATTTTGTTTCCTCATTCGTTGGTTTCCTCCTCAGTATGCCGTGCGCTGGTGAAGAAAACAGCACGTGAGTTAAACGGCAGGTAAAAAACTCGTCAACGTGGCGGCAAGTCACGCAGTTATCGAATAAACTTAAAAAACTTTACCAACACTATGTTTCATTATGTGGTTTCGCAAGTTAGCTTACTGGCAACTTGAACGATTGAGTAACGGCGTGCGTCGTGACTTTTTTAGAATGGATACTGGGTGGTGTTATGAAAACTTTGCAAATCCCTGCTTCGCTACGAGCATTACTGGCAGGTACAACCCTGCTGTTGATAGCCGCGCCTGCGGTTAGTGCAGAACAGACTGCTGATGCACCGCAAGTTGATGCTAAAGCCTGGATCTTAATGGATTATGCCAGCGGCAAAGTTCTGGCCGAAGGCAATGCCGATCTACAACTGGATCCGGCGAGTCTGACTAAACTGATGACCAGTTATGTGGTTGGGCAGGCTATCAAGGCTGATAAGATCAAGCTTACCGATATGGTCACAATTGGCAAAGATGCCTGGGCCACCGGCAACCCGGCGCTGCGCGGTTCGTCGCTGATGTTCTTAAAACCAGGCGACAAAGTCTCGGTTGAAGATTTGAATAAAGGCGTAATCATCCAGTCAGGCAACGATGCCAGCATTGCAATTGCCGATTATGTGGCAGGTAGTCAGGATTCTTTCGTCAGTTTGATGAACAACTATGCGCAAAAACTGAATCTGACCAACACTACCTTTAAGACCGTTCACGGCCTCGACGCACCTGGGCAATTCAGTACCGCACGTGATATGGCGCTGCTGGGCAGGGCTTTGATTCATGACGTGCCGGAAGAGTACGCCATCCATAAAGAGAAAGAGTTCACCTTTAACAACATCAAGCAGCCGAACCGTAACCGCTTGCTGTGGAGCTCCAATCTTAACGTTGACGGGATGAAAACCGGCACCACAGAAGGCGCAGGCTATAACCTGGTCGCATCGGCAACGTCTGGCGATATGCGTTTGATTTCCGTGGTGTTAGGCACCAAAACCGATCGAGTTCGTTTCAATGAAAGTGAAAAGTTGCTGACGTGGGGTTTCCGCTTCTTTGAAACCGTTACACCGATTAAACCGGATGCCACTTTTGTGACTCAACGCGTGTGGTTTGGGGATAAAAGCGAAGTGAATTTGGGGGCCGGGGAAGGTGGCTCTGTCACTATTCCACGTGGCCAGTTGAAGAATCTGAAAGCGAGTTTCTCGCTGACCCAACCGCAGCTTACCGCGCCGCTTAAGAAAGGCCAGGTGGTTGGCACCATCGATTTCCAGCTTAATGGTAAATCAATTGAGCAGCGCCCTCTGATGGTGATGGAAGCAGTCGAAGAGGGTGGTTTCTTTAGTCGGATGTGGGATTTTGTGTTGATGAAGTTTCATTCTTGGTTCGGCAGCTGGTTCTAATACCCTTCATATTTTGAGTTGCAGGGGTGTTGGCTACGGCCATTCACCCCAGTCACTTACTTATGTAAGCTCCTGGGGATTCACGTCCTTGCCGCCTACCTGCAATCTCAAACTATTTTGGGTATAGCTTATTTATTACCACTCGAGATGAATATTCTCCGACGCGGCAAATTCAACAAACGCCGCATCAGGCTCTTCGTTACTGATAATCAAATCAAAAGCAGCAAGTGGTCCCATACAGGCTGAGCGCACTTTGCCAAATTTACTGCTGTCCACGACCAGCACACGCTGTTGCGCCATCGCTAATGCCCAATTTTTTACTGGCAGTTCATCGAGATTAAAACAGGTTGCCCCGTGACGGGTGTGAATGCCTGCCGCCGAGAAGAAGGCGATATCCGGGCAAAAATTGTTCAGGCACTCCTGGAAGTTAATCGGCTTGAAAATCGCATTGCTGGAATGAAACTCACCTCCGCTCAAAATCACCCGGCAGCCTGGTTTATCTTGTAGCGCCAGGAAGGTGTTTAACGAGTAACACACCCCGGTAAATTGCAGCTCATCGTCCAGCGCTTCAATGATGTATGGGGTGGTGGTACCGCAGTCAAAAAATACCGTCTGATGTGGGCGAACCATTGCTGCTGCAAGGCGCGCAGCATGGCGCTTTTCGTCAATGCGGCGGGTTTTCTGATCGCTTAACAAATAATGGTTGGCGGTGACACTACGTGGCTCGAGCACCACATAGCCGCCCAATAACACCACGGGACCGGATTCACTGTTGAGGTCGCGGCGAATGGTCATTTCAGAGACACCGAGTAGCGCCGAAGCCTCTTTAAGATGAATTTTGTCGCTGCGTTTAAGCGCCTGAATGAGGCGGTTGATGCGTTCGTCGCGCCGGGTTTCCATGATGCCCTCTGAATATGAAAAACCCGGCATCGCCGGGTTTCGATTAACGCATCTTACCTTTGCAAAAACAGTTAGTCACGCACCCAGCCTTTGCGGATAGGCAGGGCAAAACAGAATCGATAAGCCTGATGCAGGCGGGTGTGAAGTTGCACCCCGAACCAGTTCCATGCCATTTGAGCCAGTAAACAAGAACACAGGCCCACCAGCAAACCACCGAGCATATCCAACGGCCAGTGCACGCCGAGATAAACACGCGACCAGGCAATCGCACAACCAATCACAAATAACACCACGCCCGACCACACACGGTGCCAGAACAAAAACGCCAGCGCGAAGGTGAAAATCACCGTGCCATGGTCACTTGGGTATGAGTCATCCGGCGCATGGTGTAGGAAGTTATAGCCAAATCCTGTCACGAACGGGCGGTCATGCGGGAAGCTATGGCCAATAATCCACGACAGCGAAACGCTGATGAGAATCGCCAGTGCAGTCTTAATCACCACCGCACGTTGGGCGCTCATATGGCGGCGTTGCCCCCATAGCCAGAGAATGGCAATCAACAACGGCACAATATTAATTAAATCTTTCGCGATAAAAATGGCGAGCTTAATCAGCCACTCAGGTGAGTCAGGTGTGGCATTAATCAGCAAAAAAAGTGTCTGATTGAGTTGTTCGATCATATCTATTTTGGTTCCTTTATCAGCCGGTTGAAGATGATGCCGTACACCATGCATCGTGACCATAGGACGACAGCCTACTTTGAGCTTCTTAAGAAAACCTTAAACAAACGAACGATTGTCTTGCTTAAATAACAATTCACTATCTACCGCGAGGGCAATTTATTACAATTCGCGCGTTTTCTTCTCTCTTGAGTTTCTCATGCAAAATAATAAGCGACTGGGTCGCCAGGCACTGCTATTCCCGCTGTGTCTGGTGCTCTATGAATTTTCTACGTATATCGGCAACGACATGATCCAGCCAGGCATGCTGGCGGTTGTCGAACAATACAACGCGGGAATCGAATGGGTACCGACCTCCATGACCGCGTATCTGGCAGGCGGCATGTTCCTGCAGTGGCTGTTAGGGCCGCTGTCTGACCGTATTGGTCGTCGCCCGGTGATGTTGACCGGCGTGGTGTGGTTTATCGTCACTTGTCTGGCGACATTGCTGGCGCAAAACATCGAGCAATTCACCATCCTGCGTTTCTTGCAGGGCGTTAGCCTGTGCTTTATTGGCGCGGTGGGTTACGCGGCAATTCAGGAATCTTTCGAAGAGGCGGTGTGTATCAAAATCACAGCGCTGATGGCGAACGTGGCGCTGATTGCGCCGCTGCTCGGCCCGCTGGTGGGTGCCGCGTGGATTCACTACGCGCCGTGGGAAACGATGTTTGTACTGTTCGCAGCGCTGGCGGCGTTCTCCTTCTACGGCTTACACCGCGCGATGCCTGAAACCGCCACGCGCCTGGGGGAAAAGCTTTCACTGCGTGATTTAGGGCATGACTACAAACTGGTGCTGAAAAACGGGCGCTTTGTTGCCGGTGCGCTGGCGATTGGTTTTGTCAGCCTGCCGCTGCTGGCGTGGATTGCGCAGTCGCCGATTATTATCATTAGCGGCGAAAAGCTTTCGACTTACGAATATGGTTTGTTGCAGGTGCCAATTTTTGGCGCATTGATTATCGGCAACCTGGTGCTGGCGCGGTTAACTTCTCGTCGTAGCGTGCGTTCGCTGATTATCATGGGCGGCTGGTGGATTGTACCAGGGCTGGTCGTCGCCGCAGTAGCCACCGTGGCGTCAACACATGCTTATTTGTGGATGACGGCTGGATTGAGTATCTACGCATTTGGTATTGGCCTTGCCAACGCAGGACTGGTGCGTCTGACATTGTTTGCCAGTGATATGAGCAAAGGCACGGTTTCGGCGGCGATGGGGATGTTACAGATGTTTATCTTCACCGTGGGTATCGAAGTGAGCAAACATGCCTATCTGTTCGGCGGTAACGGTTTGTTCAGCCTGTTGAATTTGCTGGGCGGCGTGATTTGGTTAGGTTTGATGTTTGTGTTCTTAAAAGATAAGACCGTCGGCAACAGAACGGATGCGTAATTTTCCGGGCTTGCGGTAAAGGCCAATGAGGATTCGTTACGTTCAGGGGAATGGTTCTGTACTGTTCCCCTGAACGCCAGCACTAATTAATCCGTGTGCCGCTGTGCTCATCAAACAGATGCGTTAGCTGAACGTTTGGCAGTAAGCGCATTTCACTCCCCGGTTTTGTTTGTATCCTGTCTCTGAAGACGGCAATCGCCTTTTGATTGCCGATATTAAGGGCAATCTGTGTTTCCGCACCGGTGGGTTCTACGACATTCACTACTGCCACCACGCCTCCTTGTGAAACCTGAGAGAAATGCTCTGGTCGCACGCCGTACAAGACTCGTTGCCCCTGCACGCCGGCAGGCACGTTGGCTAACGGCAGACGCAAACCATCATCGGTGACCACCGATTCACGGTCGACTTTGCCGCTTAGTAAATTCATGGAAGGGGAGCCAATAAACCCGGCGACAAAAGCATTGCGCGGGCGGTCGTACAGCTCAAGTGGCGTCCCGACTTGCTCGATGACCCCGTCTTTAAGCACCACAATCCTGTCGGCCATCGTCATCGCTTCGACTTGATCATGAGTCACATAAACCATGGTGGCGTTCAGGCGCTGGTGCAGCGCTTTAATTTCCGTTCTCATCTCGACCCGCAGCTTGGCGTCGAGGTTTGACAGCGGTTCGTCAAAAAGGAACACGCGCGGGTTGCGCAAAATAGCTCGCCCCATAGCCACACGCTGACGCTGGCCACCAGAAAGCTGGCCAGGTTTTCGCTTGAGCAACGAGGATAAACCCAGCGTTTGTGCCACTTGAGCGACGCGTTCATCGCTCCACCCCGCTTTGCCAATGATATAGCTCAGGACAAATACCCCGACAAGAATCACCACGGCGATCGCGCTGCCATAGCCCCAGTACGAGAAATTAAATGCCTGAATGAAGCCGTAATAGTTGGTGACTTCAGTGACTGTGCCTGGCCCGCAATCGCCCATAATGCTGTCGCAGGATTGGCAATCAGCGAATTAAGCGTGATCCCCCAAAGCTCTAACACTTGATGCAGTGGGCTAATATCCGGCGTGTAAATGATTTTCCAGATAAGCGCCACGATAATCGGTGGGAGCACCATGGGAATCAAAAATAATGTCCTGGCAGTATGCAACCACGCAGAGGTGCCATTTAATAGCAACGCTAAACCCAGCCCAATAATCACCTGGAATAACACGCTGACTAACGATAATTTTATTTGCGTAATAATAGAATTAAGAAAACGTGGATCGTCGAGAAGTTGCCGGTAATTAATCAGCGGATCGCTAAAATTAAATGTTTCCTGGGGATTAGTCAGGCTTAACGGTGTCAGGCTGGTAATAACTAATGCCATCGCCGGTAATAACGTAATCACCACCAGCAAAATAATCGACGGCATTAACCCGGCCAGCCAGGCGTTGCGCTGTTGGCTACGCCAGTTGGTTTTACCCTTCATCAAGGCTCCTTAGATTTTCGCGCCCGAGCGTTTGAGATCGGCAATCGACACCGTTGATAATTTGCTTACTCCGATAGGCCTGGGAATCAATATCGCTCCGACGTGTTGGTGAACCGTACCCCGCCTGAACTGCCCGCAGCGGCAATAGCCTCTGGGGTATCAAGTGTCGGGAACAGGTCGTCAGGTGGATTGTTATTGCGCGGCTTAGGCCACTTCGCTGACGGGAGATTGCGCGTCCGGGCGGCTCAAGGTGCGGCTACGGCTGCCATCAACGGCAACAGCGGCATCGCCCTCAATGGTGACGCGGCGTACGAGGCGCGGTTGCGTACCGTAATCATTGACCGCGTAATGCTGGGTGGCCCGGTTATCCCAAATCACTACGTCATCTTGCTGCCACTGCCAGCGCACGGTGTTTTCCAGTTGGATGACACAGTTTTGCAGCAGCTCAAACAGGCGTGCCGATTCACGGCTGCTAAAGCCGGATAAGCGTTTGAAGAAATGCCCGAGCAGTAGTGCCTTTTCGCCGCTGACAGGGTGCACATGGACAACCGGATGCTCAGCCTCATAAACCGCAGAAACAAAGACCTTACGGTGATGATCCAGGCGCTGCTGTTCGGCCACAATACGGTCTGCGCCATAGTCATAATCATTGCTGTGCACCGCTCGCAGGCTTTCAGCAAAGCGCTTTAACTCTTCAGGCAGGTTTTCATAAGCCGTCGCGGTATTTGCCCACACGGTATCGCCACCGTATTCAGGGATTTTGACGCCACGTAAAATAGAAATTTTTGGGAAGGCCTCAACGAAGGTGACATCGGTATGCCAGGAATCCGCTCTGCCGCCGCCTTTTGAGGCATCCAGTTCGAAGAGTTTGGTGCCGGTAGGCGCCGGAACGGTAGGGTGTGCCACCACTTTGCCAAACCGTGCACCAAATGCCTGGTGAGATTCGTCATTTAATTGTGTCTGCTTACGGAAAAAGAGAACTTTATATTTCACCAGAGCAGCTTCTATTTGTGAAAATATATTTTCATCGATGTCAGGTATTATTTTGAAGTCAACAATCTCAGCGCCAATATTTCCGGCAACGCGGCGAATAGTCAGATTTTTAAATTCAACGTCAGGATGTGAAGAATGAATTGTCATAGTGGTGGACCATTAATGGTGAAGTGAGTCCGCAGTATAAAAATTACAAATTGATAACTTAAATAACGATTATGCATAACTTAAAGATTTGCTGGTGGGAAAGCTTAGTTAATTTTTAGATATATACCCGTCATACTTCAAGTTGTTTGTGCGTTGGCTACGTTTGCTCGCCCAAATCACTTACTACAGTAAGCTCATCGGGACTCGCTCCCTTGCCGCCTTCCTACAACTCGAATTATTTTGGGTATAGACAGAAGGGGGGCATTATTGGCGGGAAATAAAAATGGCCCCCGGTTAGGGGAGCCATTAAAGATTTTACTGATATGCGATTACTTAACTGCCATACCCGCTTGCGCACCGCTATCCGGGCTTAACAGGAAGATATCTTTCCCGCCAGGACCTGCCGCCATCACCATCCCTTCCGAGATGCCGAAGCGCATTTTACGCGGTGCCAGGTTTGCCACCATAATGGTCAAACGGCCTTCCAGTGCGGCTGGATCTGGATAAGCAGAACGAATGCCGGAGAACACATTACGTTTCTCGCCGCCAAGGTCCAGCGTCAGTCGCAGCAGCTTGTCAGAACCTTCAACAAATTCTGCTTTTTCAATCAGCGCAACACGCAGGTCCACTTTAGCGAAATCATCAAAGGCGATGGTTTCTGCAATCGGGTCATCAGCCAGTGGGCCAGTCAACGGAGCGGCAGCCGCTTTCACTTCTTCTTTTGACGCTTCGACGAGTGATTCAACCTGCTTCATCTCAATGCGGTTATACAGCGCTTTGAAAGTATTCACTTTGTGGTTCAGCAACGGTGTATTGATGCTATCCCAGCTCAGTTCGCAGTTCAGGAATGCTTCAGCACGTTCAGCAAGCGTTGGAATAACTGGTTTCAGCCAGGTCATCAGTACGCGGAACAGGTTAATACCCATGGTGCAGATAGCTTGCAGGTCAGCATCGCGGCCTTCCTGTTTTGCCACAACCCACGGCGCTTGTTCGTCGACATAACGGTTTGCCACGTCTGCCAGCGCCATAATTTCACGCACGGCTTTACCGAATTCACGGCTTTCCCACGCTTCACCAATTGACTGCGCCGCATCGGTAAAGGTTTTGTACAGCGCCGGGTCAGCGATTTCAGCAGACAGTTGGCCGTCAAAGCGCTTGGCGATAAAGCCGGCGTTACGCGATGCCAGGTTAACCACTTTGTTGACGATGTCGCTGTTCACGCGCTGCACGAAATCTTCCAGGTTAAGGTCGATATCGTCGATACGTGAAGAGAGCTTCGCGGTGTAGTAGTAACGCAGGCTATCGGCATCAAAGTGGTTCAACCAGGTGCTCGCCTTAATGAACGTGCCGCGAGATTTGGACATCTTCGCGCCGTTTACCGTTACGTAGCCGTGAACAAACAGGTTGGTTGGCTTGCGGAAACCGCTACCTTCCAGCATGGCTGGCCAGAACAGGCTATGGAAATAAACGATGTCTTTACCGATGAAGTGATACAGCTCGGTAGTCGAATCTTGCTTCCAGTATTCGTCAAAGCTTGTGGTGTCGCCGCGTTTGTCGCACAGGTTCTTGAATGAACCCATGTAACCAATTGGCGCGTCCAGCCAGACGTAGAAATATTTGCCCGGTGCATCAGGAATTTCGAAGCCGAAGTAAGGCGCATCGCGGGAGATATCCCACTGTTGCAGACCAGACTCGAACCACTCCTGCATTTTGTTCGCCACTTGCTCTTGCAGCGCACCAGAACGGGTCCAGGCTTGCAGCATTTCGCTAAACGATGGCAAATCAAAGAAGAAGTGCTCGGAATCACGCATGACAGGCGTTGCGCCAGAAACAACAGATTGCGGGTTAATCAGCTCGGTTGGGCTGTAAGTTGCGCCACAAACTTCGCAGTTATCGCCGTACTGGTCCGGTGCTTTACATTTCGGGCAGGTGCCTTTTACGAAACGGTCAGGCAGGAACATGCCTTTTTCCGGGTCGAAAAGCTGAGAAATAGTACGGTTTTTAATGAAACCGTTCTCTTTCAGGCGGCCATAAATCAGCGTTGCCAGCTCGCGGTTTTCGTCGCTATGCGTGGAGTGATAGTTATCATAGCTGATGTTAAAGCCAGCAAAATCAGTCTGATGCTCCTGACTCATTTCGGCAATCATCTGCTCTGGTGTGATACCTAACTGCTGTGCTTTCAGCATGATAGGTGTACCGTGTGCATCGTCCGCGCAGATGAAGTTGACCGTGTTTCCGCGCATTCGTTGGTAACGGACCCAGACGTCAGCCTGGATGTGCTCCAGCATGTGACCAAGGTGGATTGAGCCGTTAGCGTACGGAAGTGCGCACGTTACCAATAATTTTTTCGCGGTATGAGCCATAGTAGAAATTGCATCTTCATAAATAGAAAAGGGCCTTAGATGTTAACTGAGAGCCGCCTTGTGGTAAACCACACAAGCTGAACAAGGAAATTTTATCGCGCCTGGCGGGTTCTGGTATGCTTAACAAACTGCAATGTCCGACAATAAAAACATAAGGAGCCGGGATGAATTCGCAATCCCCGTCAAGTCGTTCCCCCGAGCAGCTACGCGCTATGGTCGCCGGGACACTGGCCAATTTTCAGCACCCAACCCTCAAACATAATCTGACCGCGCTTAAAGCACTGCATCATGTCGCGATGTTAGACGACACGCTGCATGTTGAGCTGTTGATGCCATTCGTTTGGCGCAGCGGTTTTGAAGCCTTGCAAGAGCAGTGCAGTTCGGATTTGTTACGCATTACTGGGGCGAAAGCGGTGGACTGGAAACTCAGCCACAACATTGCCACCTTAAAGCGTGTGAAAAATCACCCCGGCATTAATGGCGTGAAGAACATTATTGCGGTGACTTCAGGTAAAGGCGGGGTTGGCAAGTCGAGTACTGCGGTGAACCTGGCGCTGGCGCTCATCGCCGAAGGGGCGAAAGTCGGGATTCTGGATGCGGATATTTATGGCCCGTCTATCCCAACGATGCTGGGTGCGGAACACGAACGCCCAACGTCTCCCGACGGCACGCATATGACGCCAATTCTTGCGCACGGACTGGCAACCAACTCCATTGGTTATCTGGTGACCGACGAAAACGCCATGGTGTGGCGCGGGCCGATGGCCAGCAAGGCACTGTTGCAGATGCTGCAAGAAACCATGTGGCCAGATTTAGATTATCTGGTGCTGGATATGCCGCCAGGCACCGGTGATATTCAACTGACGCTTGCGCAGAATATTCCAGTAACGGGTGCTGTTGTTGTGACCACGCCGCAAGATATTGCGTTGATCGACGCCCGTAAAGGCATTGTGATGTTTGAGAAAGTCGATGTGCCAGTGCTGGGTATCGTCGAAAACATGAGCATGCATATTTGCAGTAACTGCGGTCACAATGAGCCGATTTTCGGCACCGGCGGAGCGCAGAAACTGGCGGATCAATACCACACCAGATTACTGGGCCAGTTGCCGCTGCACATTACTCTGCGTGAAGATCTTGATGCCGGTAAGCCAACGGTTATCAATCGTCCTGAAAGCGAGTTCACAGCTATCTACCGTCAACTGGCGGGTAGCGTTGCAGCGCAGCTTTATTGGGACGGTGAAGTGATCCCAGCGGATATTGCGTTCAGAGCGGTGTAATTTAAAACCACCCTCATCCCGACCTTCTCCCTCAGGGAGAAGGAGCAAACTTTGTAGCCCTCTCTTGGGAGCTGTCTCTTAGTTACAACTTTGAAGAGGGGCCTGCCAATCCGGAGAAGGTTCCGTTCACCGTTTTCGGGAATTAAAGAGATAACTGAACGCACGGGTGAAAAAACAGTATGAAAGTGGCACAGGTGCTCCATCTGGAGTTGGATATCGGAGCCGACCATCATTTACCAGGCAGCCCGATCTCGTCTGAATATACCTGGCAAGCATCATCAATACCTGGTCAATATGGTGCATCTCAAAGAGATCCGCTTTGAGGATGGCGGGCAAGCCGAATTGATGCTGCGTGACGGGCAGTCAGTCCCGGTGAGTCGGCGTTATTTAAAGAGCCTGAAAGAAGCGCTGGGGCTTAAGACAGTGTAGTTTTTATCCATCCCCTGGCATAAATTGCACAAGTAGAGCAGTCATGCAGGTTATTACATTCTCTGAAGCACGTAATCGGCTCAAAACGGTTCTTGATGAAGACGACGAATAGGCCGCTCGCATGGTCCAATCACGCCAGGGATGATTATCTCTGGTGGCAGATGCAGGATAAAAAGACCTTAAAGCGCATTAACGACGCCGATTGACTGGTCTATAGCGTGAGCGACGAATACCTGACTATTTTTCAGTGCCGACTTCATTACTAAATCTGCGCGCGGCGGCAGAACGCTATATACTGCCCGCTTTCGAAATACCCCCGCTTTCAAGATTTAGAACGAGAGAATCACCACTATGATGAATAACGACGTATTACGCAGCGTGCGCTACATGCTGAATTTGGGCAACGACGACATGGTGAAAATCTTCGCCCTGACCGACACTGCCGTTACTGCCGAGCAGATTGTTACCTGGACCAAAAAAGAAGACGAAGAGAACTTTAAACTTTGCCCGGATATCCTGATGGCAAACTTCTTGAACGGCCTGATTTACTTCAAGCGCGGCAAAGACGAAAGCAAGCCTGCGCCAAAAATCGAACGCAAGATGACCAATAACATCATCCTGAAAAAACTGCGTATTGCGTTTGATTTGAAAACCGATGACGTGCTGGAAATTCTGACCTCACAA
This sequence comes from Buttiauxella sp. AC038, assembly GCF_979253565.1. Classification (NCBI taxonomy): domain Bacteria; kingdom Pseudomonadati; phylum Pseudomonadota; class Gammaproteobacteria; order Enterobacterales; family Enterobacteriaceae; genus Buttiauxella; species Buttiauxella sp. AC038. The sequence goes on from NZ_CEEDCQ010000001.1 coordinate 1,683,497, forward strand.
GAATTCCGTATCTCTATGCCAGAAATCACCGCGATGATGCGCGCACCAGAGAACAAAAACTTCCGCGAATGTGGCGACCAGTTCCTGCGCTATTTCCTGCGTGGTTTAACTGCTCGCGTACACGTAGCGAAGAAGTAAGATTTATTGCGGTGGATGTCGCTTGCGCACATCCACCCAAAAAATTATCCCCGCGCTTCATTCTTGCGCTTCACAATATCTGCCATCACCGCCAGTGCAATTTCCGCCGGAGTTTTGCTCCCCAATGGCAAGCCTATAGGGGCGTGAATGCGTTGTAACTGAGTCGGGTTTAATTCCGCTATTTTCTGTAATCGTTCCAACCGTCGCGCACTGTTCTTCTGCGACCCCATCGCCCCAATGTAAAACGCAGGCGTGTTCACCGCTTCCATCATCGTCAGGTCATCCATACGTGGATCATGCGTTAGCGCGACAATCGCCGTGTTGGCGTGGCAACTTTGTTGCTCGAGATAATTCGCAGGGAACTGCCTGAGCAGAGTAATCCCCGGTTTAAGCTGGGCGGCGAAATTCTCTAAGGCGTCTGGTCGACTCTCACAAACCAACACTTCGAAACCCAGTGAGCTGGCAAAATCGGCACAGTACAACGCAACGCTCGAGAGCCCTGCAATCAGTAAGCGCGGTGCTGCGGCAACATGCACGGTAATCTGCTGCCCGTTGCGCTCAACCTGGGTGATATCGGCAAATTCGGTAACTTCAAGGTGGCGACAAGGCTCAGGAAGCGTCAGACGTTTCTGCAAGGCAAAATGGCCACCTAGCGCTGCGGCCATCTTTTCCAGATACGTAATATTGCCAGGGGTGGCAGGGAGATATTCGACCAAAATATCCAGCACGCCACCGCAGGGCAGGGCAATTCCTGGCTCTAATCCGCCTTCGCCGTAACGCACAATCTGGCTGGCTTGCTGGTATTCACCCTGAGCAATACGCTGCAAAAAATCCTCTTCTACACAGCCACCGGAAAGTGAACCACAAAAACGATTGTCGGCTGTTGCCACCATTAACGCCCCTGGTGAGCGGGGTGAGGAACCGTAGGTATTTAAAACCGTACATAACCAGACGGGTTGTTGTTCCAGCCATTCACGAGCCTGGTGAATCACACTAATATCAAGGTGTTGCATGATTACTCACTCCTTTGAACCAGTTGTGATGGGAGATCAATATCGCGCTGGGAATCGGCATCTTTAATTTCGATGAGGTGCATGGACTCGCCACGTAACAACTCACGCGCGCCGTTGTCACCGGTTAACTGACTGAGTTTGCTGTACCAGTTATGGTCGAAGGCCACGGGATGACCCGGTTGCGTGCTAACGCATGGCCGCACCAGCGTGTGAGATTTCAGTGCATCAGCCACTTCCACAAACACAGCCGGTGGAACAAAAGGCATATCCGCAAGATGAATCAGCCAGCCTTGCCAGCTCGCATTTGCGCGAACACCGGCAGCGATCGACTCACCCAACCCAGAACTCTCAATCAGTGTAACGGGAACTTGCTGTGCGAGGCACACCGCTTGAACCTGGCTGTTTTCCGGCCGCGTCACTACATGCACTTGCAGGCCAGAAGCCAGTGCATTACGTAGCGTTTGCGCAAACACGCTGCTGCTGTTGAGCAACGCGTTAAGTTTATTGCCTTCGCCGCCCGCTTTTTTGAAGCGTTCGGCACATCCTGCCGCAGCAATAATAATGCCCGCTTTCATATTCAAGGGTGATTCCTCACTGCCTTCCTGATTACGCAATGCCATGAGTAATTTGCGCAACAATGTTTTTTTTATGAAAATGAGATGTTAATTCTCACATGATTTAGCTTAAATATATATACTTATATTCACTACGGAAATGTATAAGATCTACGCATAATTGTTTGAAAAAAGACAATAATAATTTTAAACGGGACGTTTTATGAGCAATTTTAATCCATCACGGCGCAGTTTTATTAAACGTGCGGTGGTTGCCGGAGTCGCGGTGTATCTTGCCCCTCTCTATAGCCGTGCTTATGCCGCGCTATTTGAACAAAAAATCCTTCACTCGCCGAACTGGGATGCCAAAAATAAGCGCATCCGTTTCCGAATCGACGGGAAATCAAAAGTGATGGGGCAGAAAGTCTTTGCCCGCGATATTCGCGCGGTAGACATGCCTCATTGGCCGCAGAAACAGGCTCACGCCTTTATTCTGCGCACCACCAAAGCCGACAGGTTGTTTAGCGGTATCGATCTCTCCTTATTGGACGATGATCTGAAACCCGATCGCCTGGTGACTGCCGAAGATCTGGTGCGTGATGGCCTGGCATTCCCGGCGTTCTACGGTGAAGACATGCTGCTGCCGACCGGCAAAACGCCGGCCTATCTTGGGCAAGCTGTTGCCATCCTGATTTACCACGATTTTGCCCGTTTCCGCTTTGCCAAAGACAAACTGAAATTTAAAGACGAAGTGATTCAGTACGGTGCCGAAACCGGCCCGCTGGAACGCGACCCGTGGGGCACATTCCGCTTTGTGCGCGTCGGCGGTGCCACCTCGCAAGACGACGATCATTTCTCCAGCCTGAAAGACATGCCGATTTTCCCGGTATCGATGAAAAAGCATTTGCCGGTCTGGCCTGAAGGGCGAGAAGGCGGCAAGCTGGATCAGGAAGGCATGTATTACGCGGGCATGATTGCAGATGAACTTAAGAACCCGCCTGAAGACTGGCTGGTGCTACAACGCCGCTACACCACGCAATCCATCGACACCGCCGCCCTTGAGCCGGATAATGCCAACGGCTGGTTTGATGAAGCGACACAAACGCTGCATATGGTGGTGCCAACGCAATCCCCGCAGGAAGTAGCTGACGAGATGCCGCGCATGCTGGCAAAACGAACGCAGCCGGTAAAACAGCTGATTCTCCATCCGTGTTACACCGTGGGTTATGGCTCCAAAGATCACTACAACTTCCCGTATTACGGTGCGGTTGCCGCAATGTATGGCGACGGTCACCCGGTACGTCTGGCGAACGACCGTTACGAGCAGTTCCAGAGCGCACTCAAACGCCACGCGTTCGATATGAATTACACCATCGCGGTAAATAAAAAGACCGGTATTCTGCAATCGTTTTTGGGCGATATGACCGCCAACGGCGGCGGACGCAGCAACTTTACCCCGTCAGTCTCAATGGTGGGCGCGACGGCGGCGCAGTCTATTTACTACTTCCCGAAAAGTGATTTGTCGGCGGTGGGCGTGGCTTCACGCGCTATCGACGCCGGTTCCGCGCGCGGTTACGGCACGCTGCAAAGTATGGCCGCTACCGAAATGATGGTGGATGAAATTGCTGACGAGCTGGGAATCGATCCGATTGAATTCCGTATGCGTAACGCGCTGAAATCTGGCATGAAAAACACCCAGGGTGCGATTCCTGCTGGTGCGATTCGTGTTGATGAAGTGCTGGCTAAAGCGGCGAAAAATGAAATCTGGATCAAACGTGCCGAACGGAAAGCCGAATTTGAGATGAAAAACCCTGGTAAACGCTACGGCGTGGGCTTTGGTTGCGTACAAAAAGACTTTGGTACCGGGGCTGAAACCTCCTTTGCGCGCGTAGAAGTCGGTGCCGATGGGCGTATTGTGCTGCATCACAGCGGTGCGGAAATGGGCACCGGTATGTCAACATCACAGTCCGTATTGTGCGCACAATGGCTGGGCAAACCGGCAGACGAAGCGCATTTCTCGGTCACCGACTGGAGTTCGCTGCCGATTGTCACCAGTGGTGACCCATACATTATGTCCCAGGAAGATCAGGACAAACTGGCTGCTAATCCATCCTGGTCACCGTCGTACTGTTCGCCATCGAGTGCCAGTAACTCAGCTTATTACTTCTCGCACAGCACGCGTGAAGCGGCGCGTTTAGTGTTCGAACACGGCTTGTGGCCGGCGGCAATGGCAATCTGGACCACCGGAATTGGCGGCGGCCAGGCAGCACCTTTAGTGGTGCGTATCGAAGACGCCCGCTGGGTAGAAGGCGGTCTAACCGCTGCCGGTATGGAAATTTTAAGCCTTGAGCGGGTGGCGAAAAAAGCCCATGAAATGGGGTTAATGACCGGCGCCGCGGTGCATGTCTTTAACCGCTGGCAATGGGCAGAAGCCGATTTCAAAATTGGCGAACAAAGCAAACGCCTGCCGATTGACGGCTTGTCGGTGCGTAACGGCAATGGCGAATTCGTAACGCTTGCTCGTGAACATGTCTACTATCCGCCAACTCAGCGTAACAACGCATCGGTGACCTACTATAGCGCCGTCGGCACACTCGCCGAAGTTGCGGTAAGTCTCGCAACCGGCGATGTCGAACTGCTGAACCATCACTCGATTATGGAGTGCGGCAATTTAATTGTGCCGGAATTGGTATCCGGGCAGTTGCAGGGCGGCCTGGCGATGGGTATCGGCCATGCGCTACACGAATATTTACCTCTCTATGAAGACGGACCGGGCAACGGGACATGGAACTTCAACCGTTATCACCTGCCGCGAGCCAGCGATGTGGCGGTCTGGAAACAGACTGGCGATATCCTCCCCGCACTTTCGGAAACTGACCCACCAAAAGGCATGGCTGAAGTCGTGATGATCCCGGTTGTTGCCGCGATTGTGAATGCGATTGCCGATGCCACCGGCCACCGTTTCCGTGATTTGCCCGTTCGTGCAGAAAATATTCGTGAGGTATTACCATGAGCATCAAAACTAAACCAATGACCCTGACCATCAACAACAAACCGTATGGCCCAATTGATGTGCCAGAAGGGTTGATGATGATCGATTTCCTGCACGAATATGTCTATCTGACCGGCTCTCGCCTGGGCTGCGGACAGGGCATTTGCCACGCGTGTGTGGCGATTGTTGATAACCCAAGCGGCACCAGCGAAGAAGTGCGCACCTGTATTACCGGTGCCCATTTCTTTAACGGCAAAAAAGTCCGCACCGTTGAAGGGCATGCAAAAGTTGATGAGCAGGGCGGCGTCGTAGAACTGTCGCCAATTCAGCAGTCATTCCTCGACCACTACAGCTTCCAGTGCGGCTACTGCACGCCGGGCTTTGTTAACGCAGCAACGATTTTTGTCGAGAAACTCAAACGTCAACCGATTGCACGTGAAGAGCTGGAAGGTGCGATTTCACATGCGCTGGAAAACCACATCTGCCGCTGTACAGGCTACGTTCGTTATTACGAAGCGGTGCGTGACGTGGTGCTAAAAACGCCGGGGCTTCTGAAGGAGACGGTGAAATGAAAAAACGTCTCGCACTGATTGTGCTGACAATTGTAGTCATTATTGTCGCCATTTTGTATTGGCGGGAATATCGCACTTATGACGGCCCGGTACAAAAAGTCACCGCCAGTAAAGATCAAATCGAACGCGGTAGTTATCTGGCCAAAGCAGCTGACTGTGCGGCTTGCCACACCGCTTCTGGTGGTGCTCCATTAGCTGGCGGCTACCCGCTGGAATCCCCATATGGCACGATTTACGGCAGCAATCTGACGCCTTCTGCCGATTACGGTATTGGCCGCTGGACGAAAGATGATTTCTACAAAGCACTGACCGAAGGCGTTACCCCAACCGGGCGTCATCTGTTCCCGGCTATGCCTTACACCTCGTACAAAAATATTTCGCGCAAGGATTCAGACGATATTTATGCTTATCTGATGACGCGCCCGGCGGTGGATGTTAAGACGCCGGATAACGAAATGGCCTTCCCGTTCAACCAGCGTATTGCGTTGATTGGCTGGAATATTATGTTCCATGACAAAGATCCGCTTCCTGCAATTTCAACGGGTGATTCACCGGACTGGCATCGTGGGCGTTATCTGGCTGATGTGCTTGGGCACTGTGGCGAATGCCATACCGAGCGCGGTTTACTCGGTCAGATGAAACTCGACAAAGCGATGCAGGGCGGAGAACTAGGGCGCTTTATGGCACCTGACATCACACCAAAAGCGTTAGCGCAGCGAGGCTGGACGCCGCAGGATGTACAGCAATTCCTCACCACTGGGATTGCCCCGCAAGGCAGCGCGTTTAGCGAAATGCATATGGTGGTTGACCTCAGTACTCAGCATTTGACGGCTGCCGATCAAAAAGCGATGGCAACGTATTTGATGGGCGAAGCGCCACCAGCGGCAGTGCCTGCAGCACTCGGTAACGGTAACGAAGCCGGACGGATGACATATCTCGACCAGTGCGCTGGATGCCATGCCCGTGAAGGCGAAGGCAAACCGCACGTGGCGGTGTCGATGCTGAACAACGCGACGCTGCGCCAGCCTGATGCCAAAAACCTGATTGTTTCGGTGCTCGATGGCCTGCCTGCGCAGAACTTCCCGAACGGGGAAAGTATGCAAAGCATGCCGGGCTTTGGTGAGCGACTGAACGATGAGCAAGTTGCGGAACTGGTGAATTACCTGCGAGTGACATGGGGTGGTTTGCCGGGGGATGTGACTGCCGAGCAGGTGAAGGCGCTGAGGGTGGAGAAATAAACTGGACGTTTATGCCTGAAGGGTGAATATTCCGTTCACTGAGCGTTCAGTGTTCCCTGTACTTATCGGAACGGTGAACGTGCAAAGGGTGCTACCGCAGCACCCTTTGCAATCCCGGCTCCCGGCGTTTAAATCGCTGCTTCGCAGTAAACCTCCGTTTTTCCTTTCAGTCCCTGGGTCGGTTGTGACTCGCTCCCGGCGATCACAACCTCTCGCCGTTCCCGACGGCTCGACCCGGCCTTACAGTCAAACCGGAGGCGATTTATGCCGGACTCAAAGGTCAACGCCAAAAGCTAAGGTCAACGTCAAAACCTAAAGTCAAAAACCGAATCGGTTTTGGCCTTGAGTCCCGGTATAAATTGCCCCAGCGTTACCCATAAGTCAGGGTTGAGCTGCCGGGAGCAGCGAAAGAGAGCGATCGCCGGGAGCGAGTCGCGAACGACCCTGAACGTTGGGGATAAGCTGGGGTTTACCGCGCAGCGGCAATTTAATCACCGGGCGCCAGGATTGCCAAGGAGAGGGCGTTCTCTCCTATCGCCTTTACGGGGTGTTTTTCGTCCGTAAAGTGTTGAATGCAGATGACTCAGAAATCACACCGTCACATATTCTTGAGGACGGCAAAGACTACGTCCCGACAAAAAATGGGTTAACTTCGGCAGTCACTTTGCCGCAATCGCGGCAGCAGGACCGTTAGGGCGGCTCAATACGGTTATCTGCCAAGCTTCTTATGGCTGCTTATCGGATGTGTGGTAGGCGGCGCGGTGCACGACACCGTAGTGCTTTTCGCCTCGATGAAACACCGCGGAAAGTCACTCTCAGAAGTGGCAACAGCGGAACTTGGCCCGGTGGCTGGCTGGTGTACCGGTCTTGCTATGCTATTTGTCATCACCATTACCATGGCTGGTTTGTCGATGGTGGTGGTGCATGCACTCGAACGTAACCGATGGGGCACGTTCGCTGTGTTTATGACTATCCCTGTAGCGATTTGCGTCGGGCTCTGGGAGCGTTGGGCATTGTTTGGTGTTTCTAACCAGCTAATGGCTTCAATTGGTCTGATGATTGGCACAACCATTATTCTGCGTATGTCAGAAAAACGCTGGTACGTGCTGACCTGCCTGGTGCCACTGTCTTATCTGTATGTGACGGTAAACTACGCGGCTTACTGGATGGTGAAAAACGTCTACTTCAATAGTGCAGCCAAAGGCTTCAACATTTTCAATGGGACGATTTCAATTGTGATGGTGCTGTTGGGGTCGGTGATTATGGTGGCATCGATTCAACGCTAGGTCGTGCTGTGGCGCGCTCGCGGGAATTCAGAACCTATTGAGTTGCTTTCCTGATAGTTAAACTTGAGGCTGGTCATCCCTGACCGGCCTTTTTACTTACTGAAAAATGACTGAATTAGCGTGATCGGCGCGGTATTGAATCTTCACGCGCTGGCCGTTCAGGGTGTATTCGGTATACGGGTACACTTCTTTCCAGCCTGCAGCTTTAAGTTTTGCTTCGACCTGGCTGGTAGTTAAGTCCATCAGATCTTTTTTCTCGAGTTTCTTCGCACTTGAGGTACTGGTGCTGCTGACTTGTTGCAGTGCGCCATGTTTATGCGGTGCAGACCATTCGCCACTCATTTCATCACCGCTACGGGTGAAGCTCAGGGTGTAGCCAGCGCCTTTCCATTCTGCGAAATCAGGATTGTTAATGGTTCGGGTCGCTTTTTTACCGTTAATTGTCACGGCTTTGTTGTTAACCACGACTTTTACTGAATCACCTGCGCCTTTCCAGCTACCGTTGGCCAAATCGAGTGCCATCGCTGCAGGAGACAACAACATTCCGCCCACCAGGGCTGCTACTGCTACGTTGAATTTGCTCATCATTAACTCTCTTATATATTAGATCTTCTTAATTATTACCCATTGGGAAAGTTTAAGAAGTGGAATGTATTTTCGTGGCGAGATAATGCTGCCGAGTGCGTTAGCAGTTGTTGATATAAATCAATTTCATGAATGTGTTTTCGGTAAGTATTCTTAAAAATAATGATTGGCCAATGAGAGCTGTTTTGACTCTTACATTCGAAAGCCACTGGCGCATGGACGGCCAGTGGCTTTGTTGATTATTCCTCTATTACAGCCTTAGTTGTCGGCTGTTCAAGGATCATCGTTTGTGTCTGGCTAAGGCTAATGCCTGCGGCGCGCAGCATTTTGAGGATCTCATAAAGCAGGTCACTGCGCGTTGAGCTAACCATTCGCGGGCTATTCACATAACCGGTAACACTCAGCACAATCCCGGTTGGCCCCAGTTCTTTAAAGCTGACTGAGGGCTGAGGGTTTTCCAGAATTGATTCATGCAGGTTATACGCCTCAAGCAGTAAATTACGGACTTGCTCAGGGTCGATATCCAATGGGAAAGTCAGAGATATAGTTGCCACACCTTGTGCATTTCCCATCGTGGCATTACGCACGTTTTGCGAAATTAGCTGCGAGTTCGGAACAATTACCGTTGATTTGTCACCTAATTGAATCTCTGTGGCACGTACGTTGATACGCCGAATATCACCCTCAACCCCGCTGATACTAACCAGATCGCCCACTTTTACCGGACGCTCGGTCAACAGAATCAAGCCGGAAATAAAGTTCTTCACAATTTCCTGCAAGCCAAAACCGATACCAACCGACAGGGCGCTGACTATCCAGGCCAGTTTGTTCCATTCAATACCGAGCATCGACAACGTGAGCATGATAATCAGCACGTAACCGACGTTGGTGAACAGCGTTACCAGCGAAGCACGCAGGCCGCGGTCCATATTGGTTTTTGGCAGGAAATCGTTATCCAGCCAGCGACGAGTAGAGCGCAGAACATACCAACCCACCACCAGACACAACACCGCATTAAGTGCATGTGCCGGGATGATGTTCATCCCTTCGAGACCTTTACCACCCCACATATCAGCGATTTTAGTCAGTAACTCCATTGGCGTCGTAGTGCCGAAGGTACCGTTAAGCAAAGCGACTGCTGCCATTACCAGCAGTGATGTCTTCCCAACCGCTGAGAACAGAGTCGCGGCAAGCGACAGATGGCGGTCGTTGAGACTTAGCGTGCTTTTAAGGATTTTCCCGCTGTGGGTTGACGGGGAGAATACTGCTTCACACAAATCCACCACGAAGTGAATCAGCAGATACAGGCTGCAAACAACCAGGCCAATCCACAACAATTCAAAGGTGACGAAACGGGCCAGTGGAATGTAGCCAATCAACAGTGCCAGCAAGATAACCAAAGCGGTGAGGCTGATGACGAGGTGAATAAGGCCCGCAACGGTTGAACGCGCTTCTGTTTGCTCGCCTTCAGCACGCATTTGCCTGCGTATCCGGTTGACGCGAACAGGTGCGATCAGGCAATTGAGCGCAACTAGCAAAGCGGCCAGACCATTACCAAATAACGTGGCATCAATACTCGCTCCAACCAGCGAGTTCAACTGCTCGATGATACCGAAGATAAATATGAAGGCTGCCAGTAAAATCGGGAATGACGCCAGCGTTTTTGCCAGCGGGTCGGCAATACCCGGCAGTCGCCAGGACGGGTGACTATTAGATAGCAATGCGATGCCAAGACCGGCAATCACCGCGGAAAAATAGGTCAGCTCGACCAGTTGTCCGGCAAACTCATTAACCCATGGTGAGGTATCAGGCAGGCGCGTGAAGGTATAGCACAGCAACTGCATGCTGATACCCAGCGTCAGCGTAGTACTTAAAGTTGTGAAACAGGCGAGGAAACTGCGGCGAAAACGGCCTTGCGGCAGCCAGCGAGGCAGAATCCAGTTCATTGGTTTATCCAGTCCGAAACGACCAAATACCCCAATCCCCAGCGCCAGTAACAGATAGATACCCGAACCTATTCGCCATTCATCGCTCCAGGCCTCGGCCCAGGCATCACTAATCTGAGCGCCAAATTCACCGAAGCGTACAGCGTCTTTGTCGTTGGGTTCGAATACGGGTGACCAGAATTTTTCGCCAAGAATACTGCCGGTATTCAGGGCAATTTGTGTTTTCAGTGCATCGCGGCGCAATCCAGAGATTTGCGAAGAGAGGTTTTGCGCGGCAACTGCAATGGCTTTGGTTTGCTCGATTTGTGTGGTGAGCAAAGTTTTACTGTTGTTCAGTTGTTTGCGTTGGCTTACAACTTGCGGTGTTTCGGCCAGTGCACCTGGTGCCGGTGCCGGTCCAAGAACATCCAACTGTGCCTGAACCTGAGTTAATTGCGGTGCCAGTGCAACGGCGAGCTTATCGGCTTCACTCACCAATTTTTGCGAATCGTCATTTAGGCTGGTGAATTGTTTATCGGTTTTTGCCGTGGACACTCGCTGCTTAAGTGAATCCAGGCGCTTTTGCAACGCGGGAATTACCGTGCTGGCATTGATCTTAACCGGCTCTTCACTGGCTGTTTGCCCAGTAGGGTCATCCGCATGAGACGGGAAAGACATCATCATTAAACAAGACAACAATGCCAGCAGCAGCGGCATTTTTAACATTTTGGGTATCATCAGGACAGATCCAGTGAATCAATAAATTAGCGGCTTAAAAAGAATTTACTAAGAATATCTTGAATTGGCGCTGAGTATACCAGGTTTTATCTGTTTCATTCACCCAGCGTCACCCTTCATGGTGCTTCTTCGTCAGCATCACTCATCCATCCGGAAGTCGTTGGTCGATATCTTAGAACTTAATAGGACATTACTGAGGCAAGATAAAGGTTTGTTACATGTTATTAAATGTTTATTTGACTTAAATTACTCATCGTCGAAGAGATGGTGTTTTAAATATTAATTTAGACTTCATTGATGACGATAAATAAATATCTCCTTATGGATTGAGGGGAGGGGATGGACTATCTATGGCCCCGGTTATTCACTGGAATAATGAAGGATGCATTATTCAATAAGGGTAATTAAATAATTAAAGGAATCTCGATGAAATTCAGCAAAATTGCGTCCTCATTGGTTGCAGGTATTGCATTAGTGAGCGGTGCAGCACAGGCCGACGTAGTGACTGTAAATGGCGGTACGGTTCACTTTAAAGGTGAACTGGTGAATGCGGCCTGTGCGGTGAGCACGCAGTCTTCCGATCAAACGGTGAAACTGGGCCAATACCGTACGGCGGCGTTTACTAAAGTGGGTGACACCTCCGCGCAGATCCCATTCACCATCGTGCTTAACGATTGCGATACCACAGTTTCCACCCTGGCTTCTGTCTCATTCTCAGGCCAAACTGACGGCACCGACCCTACGCTTCTGGCGATTAACTCGGGTGACAACAGCACCACGGCAGGCGGCGTCGGTATCGAAATCCTCGATAGCAAATCGAAAGTGTTGACCCCGGATGGTACTGTCTTCTCCACCGCGCAGACACTGATTGACGGGACGAACACCCTGCCGTTCACCGCGCGCTATAAATCTACCGCAGCCATCGCAACAGCAGGCCAGGCCAACGCTGATGCGACATTTGTAATGAAATACGAATAATCAAATTTTGTAGGGATAACGCAAGCCTCAGAAATGAGGCTTCTTTTATTGACGAACAGAAATTCATTATTTCTGAATTAAAGATTTAATAATAGTAATAATGATGGTGCCGTGTAATGACGACTTTATTTAAACAATGCTCGGCCATAATGCTGTGCCTGTTAATGCTGTGCTTTAATGCGCAAGCTGCCGGAGGCGTTGCATTGGGTGCGACACGGGTTATTTATCCTGCCGAGGCAAAACAAACTTCGCTCTCAATTAATAATAGCGATAGCAAAGAACGCTTTCTGGTGAACTCGTGGATTGAAAATAGTGCAGGTGCCAGAGATAAAAGTTTTATTGTCACGCCTCCACTTTTTGTTAGTGAGCCCTCGAGCGAAAATACACTGCGGATTATTTACGCCGGGCCAGCGTTGCCCACAGACCGCGAAACTATTTTCTGGATGAACGTGAAAGCGATTCCTTCGGTCGATAAAAATAATCTCGAAGGCAGCAACGTACTGCAACTGGCGATTTTGTCGCGCATCAAGCTGTTTGTGCGCCCTAAAAACCTGCAAATGCAGCCAGAAGAGGCGCTGAAACAACTGCGCTTTAGCCGCAACGGCGAGCAACTGAGTATTCACAATCCTTCACCGTATTACGTCAGCACGGTCAATCTTAAAATTGGCAACGAGAAACTGGCTAATACCATGGTCGCGCCAAAAAGCGTGTCGCACGTGGTGGTTTCGACCGCGCTAAAAGGTGCTATCTCCTTCCAGACCGTCAATGACTATGGTGCGGTGACGCCTGTGCAAGCGGGCGTAATGCTGTAATGCAGGTAATCTGTGCAACAAGGATATCTGGCAGATGATCAACAAGTCAGTCACCCCGCTTGCGGCGATGATAATGGCCGCGCTATGGCCGGTAATCAGCTCCGGGGAAAGCTACTTTAACCCAGGGTTTTTGTCGGCAGAAGATGCCGCAATGGCGGATTTATCGCGTTTTGAAAAAGGCAGCCATCAGGCACCTGGTGTCTATCGCGTGGACATCTGGCGTAACGATGAATTTATCTCGACCCAGGATCTCCGTTTTATTGCCAGCGACGTCAGTGGCGGAAAAGCAAAATCGAGCGGCCTGGTACCGTGCCTTGACACTGACTGGTTGAAGCGGCTGGGACTGAACATGCTGGCTTATCCGGCGCTTGCGAAGTTTAAGTCCGGGGAATGTGTACCGCTCGCGGTGCTGATCCCTGATTCCGAGACAAATTTTGATTTTGCCAAACTACGCCTGGATATCAGCTTGCCGCAGGCATCGCTGCTTAACAGCGCCCGGGGCTATATACCGCCGCAGGAGTGGGACGAAGGGGTTCCGGCAGCGCTCCTCAACTACAGCTTTACCGGCAACCATGGCAGCGACGACGATAACTATTATTTAAGCCTGCAAAGTGGCCTGAACTACGGAGCATGGCGGCTGCGTAACAGCGGTGCCTGGAACTACACTCGCGCAGATGGCTACCACACTAACAGCTGGAACAACATCAGCACCTATGCGCAACGGACGATTATTCCACTCAAAAGCGAGCTGGTATTAGGTGACAGCAACACAGGTAGCGATGTGTTCGACAGTCTGGGATTTCGCGGGGCGCGGCTCTATTCGGCTGACAGTATGTACCCCGACAGCCTGCAAGGTTACGCGCCAACGGTACGCGGTATCGCGCGTACCCACGCCAAAATCACCATTCGCCAGAACAGTTTTGTGATTTACCAAAGCTACGTTTCACCGGGTGCATTTACCATCAGTGACCTCAATCCCACCTCTTCCAGCGGCGACCTGGAGGTCACTCTCGAAGAAAAAGATGGTACTCAGCAAAAATACACCGTGCCTTATTCCACCGTCCCGTTATTGCAACGGGACGGGCGGCTGAAATTCGATCTGGTGACCGGGGATTTCCGTAGCGGAAGCGACCAGCAGGATACGCCATTCTTCACCCAGGTCACGCTGATTGCGGGTTTACCCTACGGTTTTACCGCCTATGGCGGTACTCAGCTTGCCGAAGACTACACCGCTGTGGCGCTGGGGGCTGGGAAAAACCTCGGGGAGTGGGGCGCGCTTTCAATGGATGTTACCCACGCTCGCAGCCGACTTGCAGATGACAGCGACCATCAAGGTCAGTCGCTACGATTCCTGTACGCCAAATCCCTCAGCGGTTACGGCACTAACTTCCAGTTGTTGGGCTATCGCTATTCCACGCGTGGTTTTTATACGCTCGATGAGGTGGCATACAAAAATATCGAAGGCTACGAATACGCCGACGAAGCGGATGGTGGACGCAAAGATGAGCCGGTTGTGCAGAGCTACCACAACTTGCGTTACAGCAAGCGCGGGCGATTTCAAATCAACGTTTCTCAATCACTGGGTGATTACGGGTCACTCTATGTTTCAGGCAGCCAGCAAACTTACTGGGAAACCAACCAGAACAACACATGGTATCAGGCCGGATATGCCAGCGGCTGGCGCGGGATGAGTTACTCACTTTCGATGTCGTGGAGCAAATCCGTCGGGATCGCCGATAGCGATCGCATTATGGCCTTTAACCTTTCGGTGCCATTTAGCACCTTGCTGGGGCATGGCTATTCGCGCACCAGCACCATCGATCACGCTTACGCCACTTTTGCTGTCAGTAACAACTCAGATGGCGATGCTACCGTGCAAACAGGTATCGGCGGAACATTACTTGAAGACCGAAACCTCAATTACAGCGTCACTCAAGGCCACAGCGACACTAACGGATACAGCGGAAGTGCCACGGCTAACTGGCAGGCTACCTACGGCACATTGGGGCTTGGCTACAACTACGACCGCGACCAACATGACTACAACTGGCAGGCTTCTGGCGGCGTGGTGGGTCACGCAGATGGCATCACGTTTAGCCAGCCGCTTGGTGACACCAACGTGTTAATAAAAGCGCCGGGAGCCAGCGGGGTTGGCGTCGAAAACCAGACCGGGGTGAAAACTGACTGGCGCGGTTACGCGGTGATGCCTTACGCCACGGTATATCGCCACAACCGTATCGCTCTCGATACCAACACCATGGACAACCACACCGACATTGAAAACAACGTCAGCAGCGTGGTGCCAACGGAAGGCGCATTGGTGCGTGCGGAATTTAAGGCGCGTGTGGGCGTGCGGACAATCATCACCGTAACCCGTGGTGGGCGAGCGGTACCGTTCGGCTCTGTGGTGCGCGAAGAAACCACGGGCATCACCAGTATGGTTGGTGATGACGGGCAAATTTACCTCAGCGGCTTGCCACTCCAGGGAAAACTGCTGATTCAGTGGGGCGAGGGTAAAGGATCACAGTGTTTCGCACCATTTACATTACCGCCAGAAAGCCTGACTCAGGCGATCGTCGTGGCGAGTGCGACCTGTTCATAGGATTCAGGGATCTGTTTATGAAATTGATGACATCTTTAGCAGGGGTGGCGCTGTGGATATGTGCGCTCCCGGCGTTTGCCACAGTCTGCCAAAACACCAATGGTGTGCCAGCGGATATTTTTTACGATCTGTCTGACGTATTCACCAGCGCAAACAATAACGTCGGGCAAATCATCACCCTTGCAGAAAAGTCGGGTTGGATCGGTGTCAATGCCACTTGCCCGCAAGGAACCACCGGCAACACCACGATGCGCAGTTACGTGAGTACCTTGCCGGTGCAAGAAGTGATCGGCGGTTACCAGTACATCAAGCTCAATGATTATCTCGAAGGAGCGATGAGCATCACAGACAGCTACGCCGGTCAATTTTATCCGCCACGCAACTATATTCAGATGGGAACCCACAACAATGTGTCCAAACAGCAGCCGTTTCCGGTTCAGGATTCGAAGCTGGTTTTTAAACTCAAAGTGACACGGCGCTTTATCAATATGGTGCCGATTCCACGGCAGACCATGTTTACGGTATATGTCACGACGCGGAACACCGACCCACTCACCACTCCGGTTTATACCATTAGCTATAGCGGCAAAATTGAAGTGCCGCAAAGCTGTGAAATCAACGCCGGGCAAATCGTTGAATTTGATTTTGGCGACATTGGTGCCGCGCTATTTAGCCAGGCCGGAGCCGGGAATCGACCGCAAGGTGTGACGCCGCAAACTAAAACCATCGCTATTAAATGCACCAATGTGGCGGCGCAGGCCTATCTTTCTCTGCGGGTGGAGGCAGAGAAGGCGTCCGGTAATATGATGGTTTCAAATAATAACGATCTCGGGTTTATCGTCGCCGATAGCAGCGGAACGCCATTTATTCCTAACAATTTGGGTAGCAAAATCAATTTCCGTCTTGACGATGCAGCTGCGGCGCAAGTGGGGATTCGGGCCTGGCCGGTAAGCGTGACAGGGAACAAACCGGCGGAAGGGCCGTTTAGTGCGCGGGGCTATTTGCGGGTGGATTATGACTAAAATTGCAATGCTGCTGTGGTTGGCGGCAAGCCTTGTGAGTCATGCTCAGGCCGACACTTCGCTCGGTGCCATCAATATAGAACTGCGTGGCAACGTGGTGGATTTCAGCTGTTACGTCGAAATTGGGGATGACAATAAAACAGTGCAGCTTGGGCGTTGGCCGACCAAACAACTGCGCACCGCAGGCAGCACTACGCAAAGCATGCCGTTCACGTTGAAGCTTAACGGCTGCCCACCGGGTGCTGCGTCCATCACCTTTTCTGGAAAGCAAGCCACGGGCAACGCCGGCTTGCTGGGGCTTAATAACACGAGTGGGGCGACAAATGTGGCCGTCGAGTTGCGCGATAAAGATAAAACCCGCCTGCCTCTTGAGGAGGCAAGCCAGGATGTGCCAGTTGATGCTAACGGAAATGCGGAATTAACCTTTTTTGCGAATTACATCGCGCTTGCCGATAACCCACAAGCCGGGCAAGCCGACGCAGATGCTACGTTTATGATTAGTTATTATTAGAAAACCTCTCAGGCATCATTAAATTAAATAAAAACCGGACGTCAACCCGGTTTTTTGATTTAAAACAGTGATTGGGCGTGCAGTTATAATAGCTCTTTTACTCGGGCGTAATCGATAAGTTCGACAATCGATGATACATGCAGCTTGGAAAATATATTAGATTTATGTGCGCTGATGGTTTTGTTACTCAGCAGAAGTTGTTCGGCAATTTCTTTATTGGATAGACCATTGGCCAGGTAACGTAATACGGTTATCTCTCTATTAGATAATGGCGTATCGTCAGTAACTCCGCTGCGTGAACCCGGATTACTGATTAACTCCAGCGTTTCGGAGGGGAAAAATGAATACCCTGCAAGCAACATTTCAACCGCATGATAGATATCCTCCTGCTCCTTCCTTTTACTGACAAACCCATTTGCACCGGCCTGAATAGCACGGCCCGCATAAAACCTTTCAGACTTGGAAGATAAGAATAATATCCGAGTGTCAGCCTGTATGCTCTTGATTCTTTTTAATAAAGTGAAGCCGTCAATAGATGGCAGTTCAATATCGAGAATCACCAAATCGACAGGGTTAGAGCGCATATAGTTAACTACCTCCCGGCTATCGTCAGTTTTCATCACCACATCAATATTTTTATTTTTCTGTAGCAGTACCTCTATCGACATTCTGACAATAGGGTGTTCGTCCATAATAATTACGGATGCAGGTTTCATATTCTTGCCTCGAATTTTTTGAGGAACATATCGCATTGACGCAAAGTCACTGGCGGCGAAAGTGAAAAGGTGTTTCACTATTTCGTATTTTATAATGTATGCAAGATACTCCCTTGAACTTAAACACTTCCTTCATAAGTGCTATTTTCTAATTGCTACGAGTGAAACAAAGAGAGTTATTTCAGTAAGAAAAACAAGCTATTCATATTAGATAAATGAATAGATTGATTATACAGCCATATTATTTAAGAAAAAGGCCACTGTTATGCTCGGGGAATAATACTGTGATTAAATTCTAATTAAATTGGTTAATTAATTGTTATTTGGGGAATGCATCTGTGTTAAGTGAAATATTTGGGAAAAAAGATTGTTTTGAACATGAAGAATAGTGCGAAGTATCGAATGTTTACTATTTGTTATCCGTAGCACAGAGTGATTACGTGGTTAATCGTCGGGAAGCGGCATAGTTTGCGGGAAACTGATTTTCCAGGAATAGTTGTAATTGTTAATAAATAGATCTCATTTAACAAAATTGAAACATTGAAAATAAGTCGTTTCCTGGCTTTCACTCGGAAGGCGGTTAGTTAGCGCGGCTACACTTTAGCGGATGACGTGCAGGACAATTTATTCAGCAAATGTATCAGTGATTTGTTGTTCCCTACTCCAATACGTGCGGCAACCCGCCCAAGGGTGTAAACCACAGAGTGGTAGGGTTTGTGAAATGACGCGGCAATGGTTTTCAGCGACTCTCCTTTTGCCACGGCCAGCAGAATATTCCATTCACGCTTTGAAAGTGGGACTGAGTGTGACCCATTCTGAGCAATGGACCAATCTTGCCGGGCTCGCTTTTGAGTCAGCAGAATAAGAAGATCGGTAATTCTTAGTCGCCGTTCCACCACAGGGAAGATTGATGACGCATCAATCAGTCGGGCGACTTCCATACAACGGCAGGCTGTCAGTTGCATCATATTCAGGCGAGGCCAGGTTTGTTGCCATTGCCTGATCATATTTAGCACATCAATTGCTGGCTCGCTTACGCCATCCAGATCGATGAACACTCGCGGTTGTGGGGTTTGTTGAAGCATCACTTCAGCCTCCTCCAGGTTTACACAGACGTGAGTTCGCTGGAACTTAAAAAAGTGCTCAGTCAGTGCCAGCGACAAGTAGTAGTCACTGGTCACAAGTATGATATCGAGTGGTTCCGGCAACTGCTTTGCATACATTTGCTGTTGTAGAGACTCAATGCGGTCAAAGACAATTGGGGCCAACCGGCTATGAAAATGTGTCAGATCGCCATTTTTGATGCGTCGAAATCTACGTTTGCGCGCGGCTATGTACAAATCTTCAGTAACCCGCAGCACAAAGAAAAGGTTTGTGGATAGTGATTCGGGCGTGAGTCAGTGGTGCATCAATCATCATTTCCATATTTTTTCATCAACAGCACCTGTCAGTGCTGAAATATACTCTTTGTCAATACCGCTGATAATCGTAAGTTAATTTTATATAGCTTACGATTATATCGTTGCGATAAATCCTGACATGAAATAATGATGTTAGATATTAGAATTGACTTAAGTAAATATAAGGGGTTTCTTAAAACAATAACCAAGGGAAGGGAGGTGGGTATTTATATCCAGACGGTTACCGCCTGGATATAAATGTCTATAATAATGACGGTGTCAAATTTTGGTTAGGGAGCATTTTTTCGCAAGGTAGGTACTCCTGCCATTGATTGCGCCCATTATTTTTTGCTTGATACAAAGCCAGGTCAGCATATTTAAACAACGTCTCATATTTTTGCCCTTCAGACCAGGCGGCCATACCAGCGCTAATTGTTAGTGGGAACGGCTCATTATCAATAGAAAGAGGGTTTCTGGACAGTTCATTAACAATGGTATTAGTTAATTCCTGGTGATTTATCTCAGGAGTATTAGTGAGCAACAGGGCAAACTCTTCACCGCCTACGCGTCCAAATAATTGACTCTCGGGGATACACTGTTTTAATCGCTGGCAAAAGGCAACGAGAACCTTATCTCCCTTTTGATGCCCCCATACGTCATTTATTTTCTTGAAAAAATCAATATCAATTAAAACCATTGAACAGATATCGCCCTTGTTCAATGACGACGTAATAGCCTCAGCTGCTTTAGTAAATGCCCGGCGATTGAGAATACCGGTCAAATCATCGTGATTAGCAAGTTGGGATAGCTTAGAAAAAAGTTTATCTCGTTCAGAAATGGCAACCGCAATTGTAAGCGCGCAAAGCGCCAATACTGCGACAATCGTCCTGACTGCAGAGATGTAGATATTCTCGGAAAAATGTAGATAACCATGTGTAGAGTGAATGATCCACATAAAGAAGAATGCACCATTCATACTGATACCAAAGGTTGTTAAAAATAGATTACCTGAAAGTGCCAACCATATTATTGTTGGAATGATTAATATAGACGCCATCAGGAAATATATTTTGTCTTTTATAAAAACAAAGGCAAACAATAATAAAATAGACGGGATAATATGTAAGGATGCATTAAAAAAATCATTTGCGAAAGATTTAAGTATTCTTGGGGCTGCCAAAATGACTGGTAAAAACACTATGAAATCAAGCGACTCGTTTAAATACCAATAAAATGCTGTCTGTAAAAAAGCATTATCATACAGAGCAAATAATGCCCCTGATCCTACTAACGAACCTATGATAAGAGAGGGTTGGCAGAGCAATAACCATTGCGGAACGCTATGCAAGCTACCCAGCCATTCGCCTTCTTCAGTACGCGTAGCAAAGCGTTGCAGGGTAATATAACCTATTGAAATTGTGATAACATTTGCAATGGTCATCAATAAAACCTGGTTAAGGCTTGTACCGATTAATAAATCTGGCAACACCATGCCGGCGCAACAAATTAAATAATGTTGCCAGTTAACATGTTTGTAGAAGCGTAATAACACACCAATGGTTATAGCATTGGTCAACCAAACTAAAGAAAATGGGCCATTAACTCTTTCAATAATACCTATGAAGGTTGTCAGCGTAGTGACTATAAATAATGTTATCATTGGATAACAATTATAGAAAAATTTCTTCAGCGTAAGTATCATTTCAGGTTACTTCCCAATCTAACTATCAACACATTAGAGAAATATATGAATTCAAGTGTCTATTAATTACGACCATAGAGACTCAATTGGGACAGGTTTCCCGGTATGATATCCCTGCAACCACTCTATTCCCATCGATATTAGCATTTGTTTTATTTCTTCATTTTCAACAAATTCCGCGACAACTTCCAGACTTTTAAATTTTGCCGCTTCACAGAATGACATGACGATTAGTCGGTCAAACTTATCTTCAACAACATTGCGAATAAAGGAGCCATCTATTTTCAGTATGTCGACATCTAATGTTTTTAGACGAGAGTAACTGGATGCTCCTGTACCAAAATCATCAATCGCAATTTGGCATCCCAGTTTGCGTAGCTCCTGCAGAACACGGGATGCATTAATACTATCGATAATATCTGACTCTATGATTTCAAATATTATGCGATCAGGACGTATTAAATAGTTCTTTAAAAGAACATTCAGTCTATCCAGAAAATCTTTTCTACATAGCGACTGAGGTGTCAAATTGATGGAGAAACGAGTCTCAGATTCAGTTTTATTTAGGGATTGCATAAATTGAAATGTTTGTTCAATAACGGTCAGATCTACTTCTGCAAGCAATCCTGCTTCTTCAGCCACTGGTAGAAAAGTATCCGGGAAGAATATCTTGTTATTGATTGTTTTCATTCGAATAAGAATTTCATAATACTGGCTGCTGTTTTTAGTTGAAACTATTGGCTGAGCAACGAGCATAAATGATTTACGGTCTATCGACTTTTGCAGAAGATGGCGTATAGCTCCCGAACTGATGGTTTGATCACCGGGGTATATGACATTAAGTGCTTCAGCTTTACCTTGCTTTAGCGATTCATAAGTACGGGCATTAAGCTGGCCCACGACATAAGAAAGGTTATTGATGCATTTTCCGTATTCCATGTACGCGATGCCAAAATTGAGGCCCAGCTCCATTTCTTCCCATGAAAAACGGAAAGATGACATTGCTTTATAGTAAGGATGAATAATATTGTCATCAACTTTGTTAAGGCGCAGAAGAAGCCCATATCCAGGGCTGTAATACATTTTTTCATTATCCAGAAGCAATGGGCTTAAATAAGAAGAAACAGCCTTAACGAATTCGAAGCGAAACATTATTCCATGAGTTTGTGTTAGCGTGTTTAATTCTGGACATTGAATAATACATAACCCAGCATGTGGGTAACGAACTATATCATTTTTTAAAGCAAGAAGATTAGGTAAACCAGTGTGGGGCTCTGATAAAGAAATTCTCTTGAGGCTTCTTATATATTTTAAAATGCGTGTAACCAATACACCAACAATAACAATTGTTAGTGAAAATGTAAAAAACATAGAGCAGGTTAAAGCCAAATGGCTAACATAATGACTAAAAGTAAACTCATTGTTTATTGATATGTAATTATCAATGTAGTCACTCAATAAAATGAGCATGACGACCCAAATAGGGGACATTAGTGCATGGCCGAGACAAATTGCCCCCCAGAGCATTACCGGTAAAAGCCATACAATAGTGTAATCTGTATATATTAAAGTATCGCCTTGTAAATAAATCAGACAATACATGATTCCGACTACCAACAAGGCCCAGAGTAATTGATAAATTGCCCGCGGCCCAGAAGTGATTAATTTTTTTAATTGTTTTAAGTAATTGAAAAACCATAGCGGCTGGTAACAAGCCCTAAGAATGAGATAACAAAATGGGGTGCCTGTAATACAGGATGTCAACATCCATTGCACATTAATCAGTGTTGGGATACTAAGAATATTGACTTCTGATATGAAATGAAATTTTAGTAATAACCACTGTTGAATGACTGTAAAAATAAGGGTGTTAAAACATATCAACCAAAGTATGCGCTGGGCACTAAGGCTACTGCGTCCGAAACTGACGGCCCCACGCTTACCAGCAGCATAAAAATAGACTTTAGTACTGATTAAAGCCGCTATGAGTTGAGATATTGTGCCAAGGAGGTGGGGTAAAGGCTGTGTATGAACACTATACAGGGCAAACAAAATGAGAACAGGAATTGCTTTTTTGTTATACAAAATGAGCAGCGCGGAAATTACTGGCAACGTGAGATCGTAGAGCCTGATAGTTGTACCAGAAATCTCAATGCTATTACTCAGTTTATCCGCAAATGAATACAGAAGAGCAAATGAAAGGCAGAGCACGATGTATTTTTTTAAGTTTTCAGGGCGTGCCAAATGCATCAATGGAAAATTTTTCCATTGATTGAATACTGTACTTTTGCTGATCTTTGAGTTTCTTTTAGTTAACTCAGTTTCCATGACCACAGGTGTGTACATTTTTACAAGAAAACTTCTAAGCCCCATGGTACTTACTCTCAATGATTTACTTTTCGATTATAAACAGTCTAATGATAGCCATGAGGTTTTAATCTTATCCGTGATTCATTCAACAAACACTAAACCAATAAGTTGCTATTAATTTTCATATAAATTTTAGTAACTAGTCAACCGGAATATATGATTAACCAAAAACAAATGTTATTAACATGCTGCGAATGTTGTTTTATGATGCTTATATGTTTTATTAAAGTTTAAAAATGAGTTGATATATTTTCATTGAGTAATAGTGTGAAGCATAAGTAAGTGAATTGAAAATATATCCAGAAATAGACATTTCTTTAGCAAGGTTAGGATTCTAATACATTCCTTAAGTCACCTGATGTCTTGAGCAACTAATTATTTATCGCCCTGTTCTTAAACAATCGTCAAATTGCGTTAATACTTTATCCATTTCTTTTGAGTAAGGAGTTTGTAAGTTTAGCTTTAAATAAGGAATCGGTTTATTAAACCAGACATCATGGATCTTACCAAAATCTGGTGATTTTCTAATTTTACAAAGACTCTGATTTACCAGTGACTTAAATTCTTTGTCATCGTGCGGCAGTAGTATGACAAAGAACTGTGGTTTCCCAACACCTTTATCGCTAATTGAAAATAAATTTTTATCGCTATGAGCCTCAATGATTTCTTTTAATGAAATATCGTTGATAAAAGCAGCCGATGTTTTGCCACTGCGCATCAGTTCAAAAGCTTTTTCCATGGTTGGAGTCGTAATAACGAATAAATTGAGATTCAACTCACGATTGGTCTGGTTAAGCGCAAGAGCATCAACTGATCCCGAAGTTACACTAACAGTATGACCCGCTAATTGATCAATGGATGATATCTTTTTGTTCTTTAAAGTTGCGAATCGTGTATATGAATAAGTATAGGGACTTGAATAGTCTGCAATCGTTTTCCATTCAATAACGTTAGCATTAACTGAACAGATCATATCTACCTTTTTCTCACGCAATAATTCATCTCTTTCTGGTAGATATTTGTTCTCAATATAATTAACTTTTAAATCCGGTATGTTCAGATGTTTGCTGATATCACTAACGATAACGTTACATAAATCGATAACATAACCAACAACTTTGCCATCCGATGCTACATAAGAAAAAGGTGGGGCATCACGATAGGCGATGTTTATTTGATGAGTTTTTGTGATGCTCTCTATTGTCTTTGAAAGCTGAGCTTGAGCAACAGAGACAAACAGCCCAGAAACAAGAAAAACACACATATTTAACCAATTGAATATTTTAGCACTGCTGTTTTTATTAAGTAAAACTTTGTTATCGATATTCATATAGGATGTTAATTTTATGTTTTTTATAAGAAAAGATCATAGGTAATTATATGTTTCTAGTTATACACATAAAGCATGCTGTTGCCAATTTCATTATAACGAATCAGATAGTTCCGAGGAGTGATTTAGTATGTTTTAAATACATTGCGATCATTTAATGGTCAAGTTATTTCAATGTGTTAACAGTGTTTTGTGAGATTAAATAATCCATGGAAATAATTTTACTGGTTGGTAAAAAATAATAAATGATGAACTCGTTAACTATGCTCAATTAATTTTTTAGATTTATGTTAATAGGTGTGGGGCGGTGTTTTCATTAATAGTCAAATCCTGATAAAGATGATGCTTGAGAGAGTTGGTCACTATTTCACTGTGCGCACTTAGATTAAGAACTTGTTTGTCTGACTTCCTGCTGGCATTATCCTGAGCAGGGATTAACGGAGCGTTAATCGCAAGTATTTGATTTTGAATTAAATGACTCGGGGTGCCCTTCTTTGTGAAGGCTGAGAAATACCCGTACCACCTGATCTGGATAATGCCAGCGTAGGGAAGTCAGATGCCTGCCAGGTCATCTCTTCTTCACGCCGGGCAGGAGCTTTTAATATGCAGCCTGACCTGCTACCCGGCCACCTTGCCGCGTCGGTTTTACACAATTTACATCAAGCTTCTCCTTTGGTTCACTGCATGACTAACGATGTGGTGCAGAGTTTTACCGCCAACGTGTTGCTCGCTATTGGCGCGGCTCCGGCAATGGTCATTGAGCCAGAAGAAGCCGCACAATTTAGCCCTATAGCCTGCGCTCTACTCATCAATATCGGCACACTCACCTCTGAGCGCAGTACCGCAATGCTTGCTGCCATTCATGCTGCGAACCAATCTTCTATCCCCTGGGTGCTCGACCCCGTGGCCGTCGGTGGCCTGGAGTTTCGTACACAATTTGCACGCGCGATCCTTGAATTAAAACCGGCCGCAATTCGTGGTAATGCGTCGGAAATCATGGCGCTTGCGGGCGAGCACAGTGGTGGGCGAGGTGTGGACAGTTCTGAAGAGGCGCTTTCAGCTCTACCCGCGGCACTTAAGCTTGCCCAGATTACTGGTGCGATTGTTGCGGTAACAGGTGAGGAGGATTACGTCACCGATGGGGAAAATGCCTGGAGCATTGCCGGTGGCGGCGTGTTGATGACGCGTGTTGTTGGCACAGGATGTGCACTTTCCGCAGTTGTTGCTGCCTGTTGTTCATTGCCTGGCTCCCGGTTAGACAATGTCGCTTCCGCCTGCCAGTTTATGAAATGTGCTGGCGAACAGGCAATTGCTGCAAGCCGCGGGCCTGGTAGTTTCACTCCAGCCTTTCTGGATGCGCTTTACGCACTAAATGCGGAGGCTCTGGTATGAAAGGAGTTAAACGCATTAACGCGCTAACTATTGCAGGAACCGACCCAAGTGGTGGCGCGGGTATCCAGGCTGACCTTAAAACGTTCTCGGCATTGGGCGCGTATGGCACCAGCGTTATTACCGCGCTGGTTGCACAAAACACACGTGGAGTGCAGTCGGTTTATCGTATCGAACCTGTGTTTGTCGCCGCCCAGCTTGATTCTGTGCTCAGCGATGTGCGTATCGACACCATTAAAATTGGTATGCTGGCTGAAACCGATATCGTTGAAGCGGTGGCGGAGCGGTTGGCATTTTACCAAGTCAAAAACGTGGTGCTCGATACGGTGATGCTGGCGAAAAGTGGCGACCCGTTGCTTGCGCCCTCTGCGGTAGAAAGCCTGCGTCGTCGGCTGTTGCCGCAGGTGGCGTTGATCACTCCGAATCTGCCGGAAGCCGCCGCGCTGCTGGATGCGCCTCATGCCCGGAATGAACGCGAAATGAAAGAGCAGGGGGATGCGTTGCTGGGGATGGGATGCAAGGCCGTGCTGATGAAAGGCGGTCATCTTGATGACGCTGAAAGCCCAGATTGGTTGTTTACTCGAAGTGGAGCGCAGCGTTTTACTGCACCACGTGTGCAAACGCGTCATACGCATGGTACGGGCTGCACACTGTCCGCCGCACTTGCGGCACTTTATCCACGCTATAACGACTGGCCTCAAACTATCACTGCGGCGAAAAAGTGGCTGTCTCAGGCATTAGAACAGGCGGATTCGCTGGAAGTGGGCAACGGAATTGGACCAGTTCATCATTTTCACGAGTGGTGGTAATGGCGTAAATCTCCGCCGGGCATAAAACGTTACACCATAAAACAAACCGATAGTGCTCCCGTAGGTGGCGAATACCGTGAGTCACGGCCAGGATTATGTCTGCCTGTTTTAACAAAAGCAGGCCAGGAGAATCCATCCTCAGCGGGCAGGGTGCTCGCTGAATTTACGGGAGCGTATTATGACTGATATTGCGCAGCTGCTTGGCAAAGATGCCGACAGCTTGTTACAGCATCGTTGTATGACTATTCCGGCAGACCAGTTGTATCTGCCTGGTTCGGATTATGTAGACCGCGTGATGGTGGATAACAACCGCCCGCCTGCAGTGCTACGAAACATGCAAACGCTGTATAACACCGGGCGGCTTGCTGGCACTGGCTACCTTTCCATTTTACCGGTCGATCAGGGTGTTGAACACTCCGCTGGGGCATCGTTTGCGGCAAACCCTCTCTACTTTGACCCGAAAAACATAGTTGAACTGGCGATTGAAGCGGGCTGTAACTGTGTCGCTTCAACCTATGGCGTGCTGGCCTCGGTATCGCGCCGTTACGCGCACCGCATTCCTTTCCTCGTCAAACTTAACCATAACGAAACGCTCAGCTACCCAAACACTTTTGACCAGACGCTGTACGCAAGCGTTGAGCAGGCGTTCAATATGGGCGCGGTGGCAGTGGGGGCGACCATTTACTTTGGTTCGCCAGAGTCACGTCGCCAAATTGAAGAGATTTCAGCGGCGTTTGAACGCGCACATGAGCTGGGGCTGGTCACTGTTCTTTGGGCATATCTGCGTAACCCGGACTTTAAAAAAGACGGTGTGGATTACCACGTAAGTGCCGATCTCACTGGCCAGGCAAACCATCTGGCCGCCACTATTGGTGCGGATATTGTGAAGCAGAAAATGGCCGAAAATAACGGGGGTTACAAGGCGGTAAACTTTGGATACACCGACGACCGCGTGTACACCAAACTGACCAGTGATAACCCCATCGATCTGGTGCGTTACCAACTGGCCAACTGCTATATGGGTCGCGCAGGGTTGATTAACTCGGGTGGTGCCGCTGGAGGTGAAACCGACCTGACAGATGCAGTGCGTACCGCTGTCATTAACAAGCGTGCGGGTGGCATGGGGCTGATTCTGGGCCGCAAAGCCTTTAAGAAATCTATGTCTGAGGGTGTTAAGTTGATTAATGCTGTGCAGGATGTGTATCTGAACAGCAAAGTGACTATCGCCTGATTTTCTGCGTATTGCTGGCGGGTTAGCGCAGCGACGCCCGCCGAAAACTTCCCCACATCCATCAGTTACCTTCATCACAGTTCCATAACATTTTGTGAAAAGCATCACGCCCCCCTGGACATATGTCCAAAAAATCACGCGCATTTAAGCACCTTTGAACGAGGCGGAGGTGAATTTTTACGCATAGAGTAAGTGATGAAACGCTGTTTTAAATTAACAAAGGGACAATAACAGCCGTGAAAATAGAATCCGTAAACGTAACCGTTTTTACTTACCCAACCCGCCGAGTTTCTGACAGTGCAGGTCACTCTCATCCTGGCCCGGAAAGCCTCGCGAAAATGGCGATGCTGACGATCACCACCGATGAAGGTGACTGTGGTTACTCTTTCGCGCCACCGGAAGTGGTGCGCCCTTATGTCGTCAATGCCTTCTTCCGTAAAGTGCTGGTCGGGCAAGACCCGTTTAACCGCGAGCGCATCTGGCAAGACCTGGTGCACTGGCAGCGTGGCAGCGCACACCAACTTACCGAACGTGCGCTCTCGTTTGTTGAGCAAGCACTGTGGGATTTAATTGGCCGCAAACTGAAAGTGCCGGTCTACAAATTGCTTGGTGGATTCCGCGACAAAGTGCCGGCTTACGGCAGCACCATGTGCGGCGACGAACTGGAAGGCGGTTTATCTACGCCAGACGAATTCGGCCAGTTCGCTGAAAAGCTGGTCGCTCGCGGCTATAAAGCCATCAAACTTCACACCTGGATGCCACCGGTTGCCTTCGCTCCAGACCCCAAAATGGATGTTAAAGCCTGTGCCGCCGTGCGTGAAGCCGTTGGCCCGGATATCGATTTAATGCTTGATGGCTACCACTGGTACAGCCGCAGTCAGGCGCTCTACATTGGCAAGGCGCTGGAAAAACTCAACTTTGCCTGGTTCGAAGAGCCGATGGAAGAAGAGAGCATGGCGTCTTACGTCTGGCTTTCTGAGAACTTATCTATCGACGTTGTCGGGCCAGAAAGCCTCGGCGGCAAACACCATAGTCGTGCAGACTGGGTAAAAGCCGGCGCGTGCGACATCCTGCGTGCGGGGGCGAACGGCGTTGGTGGCATTTCACCAACCATGAAAGTTGCCGCACTTGCTGAGTCCTTCGGCATGGACTGCGAAGTTCATGGCAATGGTGCGGCAAGCCTCGCAGTAGTGGGCGCAATTCGTAATTGCCGCTGGTACGAGCGTGGTTTACTGCACCCGTTCCTTGAATACGATGAGCCAGCAGCGTACCTGAACAGCATCGTTGACCCGATGGATGCCGATGGTTTTGTGCATTTGCCACAGCGTCCGGGCCTGGGTGAAGACATTAATTTCTCGTATATCGAAACGCATACCGTAAGCAAAGACTAACAGCCGTAAAAATAATAAGCCCGGCGCGAAAGACGCCGGGGAATACTGACCCTACAAAACGGTATCTATCATGAATCGAAGCTCCCGACTGGGGGCGTGGCTGCTCACGCTCCTGTTCATGTTCGGTAGTAGCTCGGTGATGGCGAAAACGCCACCTGACCAGCTGATCATCGGCATGAATATGAATAACCTGCTCACTCTCGATCCGGCCGCCATGACCGGTAACGAAGTGGTGGGACTGGTGGTAAACCTCTATGACTCGCTGGTGGAGTTAGACCCGGCGAAACTCACCAACGTGCGCCCGGCACTGGCAACCTCCTGGGATATCTCGGAAGATGGCAACCGCCTGACGTTCCACCTGCGTGATGGCGTGAAATTCCACTCTGGTAACGAACTCACCGCAGACGACGTGGTGTGGTCAATGCGCCGCGTTTTACACCTCAATTTGGCGCAGGCATCAGTATGGAAATCCTACGGTTTTAGCAAAAAGAACGTTGATGAGCATGTCAAAGCACTGGACGCTTCAACGGTTGAAATCACGCTGCCTAAAGCCAACGACCCACAGCTGGTTATCTATTCGCTGGCCGCACTCGGAAGTATCGTGGTGCTGGACAGTAAAACGGTAGAACAGCATGTACAAAACGATGACTGGGGCAATCGTTGGCTGACGACCAACGAAGCGGGTTCTGGGCCATTTAGCCTTGATGTGTGGCAAGCAAAAGATGTATTGCGTATGAAGCGCAACCCGGATTACTGGCGCGGCGCGCCTAAACTCTCCCGCGTGGTATTCCGTCACTTCCAGGAGTCGCAAACTTTACGGCTGATGATCTCCAAAGGCGATCTGGATATTGCCAGCAACATGGCGGTATCTGACGTAAACGCCTTGCGAAAAGATCCCGATTTGACCGTCGATGCCGTAAAAAAAGGCACCATTTATTACGTTGCCATGAGCATGAAGGAAGCGCATTTCGCCAACCCGAAAGTGCGTGAAGCTGTGCGTTATCTGATTGATTATCAGGGTATCAATAAAGCATTGATGCCGGGATACGGCGTGCTGCATCAGCGTCCAATTCAATCAGGTATGCCTGCAACGCTTCCGAACCCAGGCTATGCGCTGGATATTCCACGGGCCAAAAAACTGTTGGCTGAAGCTGGTTATCCTGACGGGTTTGATACCACGCTGCGCGTGTTGGCGGACCAACCCTTCCTGAATATCGCGATTGCGGTGCAATCCACGCTGATGCAGGCGGGAATCAACGCGAAAATCGTAACCGGCACGGGCAACCAGATTTACGGCGCAATGCGCGAGCGTAAGTTCGACATGTTGGTTGGGCGCGGCGGCAGTGGCGTAGAACCGCATCCGCATTCCAGCCTGCGCTCTCTGGTCTACAACCCGGATAACAGTGACGCGGCTCGTCTGACTAACTTCCAGGGTTGGCGTACCAGCTTCTATGACAAAACGCTGAACCAGCAAATCGATAAAGCTCTGGTGGAGCGTGACCCAACTAAGCAGCGTGAAGAGTATCAGGCGATTCAGACCCGTTATGACGAGTTGATCCCTGCATTATTGCCGCTTTCACAAATGGTGGATTCGGTGGTGGTACGCAACGAAGTGCAGAACTACCAGCCGCACCCATCAGCCACCACTTTCCTGCGTGATGTTTATAAAACGCCTGCTGCTGAAAATGGGGAGAACAAAGGATGAGCATGATCTTGCTGGCTCCGGGCGGCCGTGTCCGGCGTTTTTCAAAGCGCTTAAGCCAGGTGCTGGTCACCTTGTTTGGGTTACTGCTGCTTACCTTCTTTATTGGCCGCGTCATGCCAATCGACCCGGTGCTGGCGATTGTCGGCCCGGATGCAGACCAAAGCACTTATCAGCAGGTTTATCACCAGTTAGGGTTTGATCAATCGCTGGCTACTCAGTTTTGGATTTACCTTGGCGGTTTGCTGCATGGTGATTTGGGCAATGCGCTGCTGACTGGGAAACCGGTGGTTGACGACATTCTGCGTGTCTTCCCGGCAACGCTTGAACTGGCGACGGTGGCGATTATCGTCGGTGCGGGCCTTGGTATTCCGCTTGGCGTCTGGGCAGCGGCTCGCCGTAACAGCGTGGTCGATTATGCCGTGCGTATCATCAGTCTTGCGGGTTATTCCACGCCGATTTTCTGGGTTGGGATGATGGGACTGCTGCTGTTTTACGCCTGGCTGGGTTGGGTGGGCGGCGCAGGGCGTATTGATTTAGGGCTGGATGGCATTGTGCCGCGCCGTACAGGTTTGCTGTTAGTGGATGCGTTGCTGGCGGGAAACAGCGCGGTGTTCTTTAACGCGCTAAACCATCTGATTCTTCCGGCTTCTCTGCTGGGCTTCCATTCGCTGGCCTATATCAGCCGCATGACGCGCAGCTTTATGCTGGCTCAACTGTCGCAGGAATTCATTATCACCGCACGCGTCAAAGGGCTGACCGAGCGCCAGGTTATCTGGAACCACGCGTTCCGCAATATTCTGGTGCAGTTGCTGACGGTGGTGGCGCTGGCCTACGGCTCTTTATTGGAAGGCGCGGTGTTAATTGAAACTGTGTTCTCGTGGCCGGGTTTTGGTTCTTATCTCACCGGTAGTCTGCTGCTTGGCGATATGAACGCGGTGATGGGTTGCGTGCTGGTGGTGGGAGTGATCTTTGTGTTGCTGAACCTGCTGTCCGACATGCTCTACCAACTCTTTGATCCGAGGACAAAATCATGACTGTCTCCTTTGGAACACCACAACTCACCGCCGCCGACGAGCGTTCATTACGCTTCAAACGAGCCGGTCTGCGGGCTGTTGGGTTTATTGGCAAAATGGCGCGCAATCCACTGACGGCGATTGGGGGAGGGATTGTTTTCCTGTTGTTGCTGGTGGCAATTTTCGCCCCATGGATAGCGCCTTTTAACCCGCTGGTGCAGGATTTGAATAACGCGCTAACCGCACCCAACGCCACGCACTGGTTTGGCACCGATGAGTTTGGTCGCGATATTTTTAGCCGCCTGGTTTACGGCTCACGCATCACGCTTTACATCGTATTACTGGTGTCGATAACCGTAGGTCCGCTTGGCTTGTTGCTCGGAGTAACCGCCGGTTATTTCGGCGGAAAAGTCGATATGGTATTGATGCGTGTAACTGACATCTTTATTTCGTTCCCAAGTCTTGTACTGGCACTGGCATTTGTTGCGGCACTCGGCCCCGGCCTTGAGCATGTTGTGATTGCAATTACGCTCACAGCCTGGCCGCCGATTGCTCGCCTTGCGCGTGCGGAAACCCTTTCATTACGACAAGCTGACTTTATCTCTGCCGTCCGCCTGCAAGGGGCTTCGCCGGTTCGTGTGCTGTGGCGTCACATCGTGCCGCTGTGCATGCCGTCGGTGATTATCCGCATTACGATGAATATGGCGGGCATCATCCTGACTGCCGCAGGTCTGGGCTTCCTGGGCCTTGGCGCGCAGCCTCCAGAGCCGGAGTGGGGCGCGATGATCTCCAGCGGGCGCACTTACATGATGGAGTGCTGGTGGGTAGTAACGATTCCGGGGCTGGCGATTTTAATCAACAGTCTGGCATTCAACTTCTTGGGAGATGGCTTACGTGACATCCTCGATCCTCGCAGCGAATAACTCGCCGCAACTGCTTGATGTACGCGACTTGAATGTGACATTCGTTAATGGTCGCCAGCAAACCCACGCGGTGCGTGGTGTTTCATTCCAGCTCGGGCACGAGAAACTAGCCATCGTTGGCGAGTCCGGCTCCGGGAAATCCACAGTGGGCCGCGCGCTTTTGCAACTTCACCCTAAAAAAGCGCAGATCACCGCCGATCGTATGCAATTTGGCGATGTTGATCTGCTTAATGCTACTGACGCACAAATGCGCAATGTGCGTGGCAAACGAATTTCCATGATTATGCAGGACCCGAAATACTCACTGAACCCGGTGATGTGTGTGGGGGATCAAATCGCTGAAGCCTGGCTGACGCACCACCGCGTCGGCCATAAAGAAGCGAAGCAGAAAGTGCTGGAGATGCTGGAAGTGGTGCGCATTCGCCAGCCGGAGCGCGTCTATAACCTCTATCCGCATGAAGTTTCCGGCGGCCAGGGGCAGCGTATCATGATTGCCATGATGCTTATCACTGACCCTGAAATGGTCATTGCTGATGAACCGACTTCAGCACTCGATGTTTCAGTGCGCCTGCAAGTGTTGGCGCTGCTCGATGATTTGGTACAGTCGCGCGGGCTGGGGCTGATTTTCATCAGCCACGACATCAACCTGGTGCGCAGTTTCTGCGATCGTGTGCTGGTTATGTATGCAGGGCGCGTTGTGGAATCTATCGCCGCAAATGATCTCGATAATGCGCAGCATCCCTATACTCAAGGGCTTATCAGTGCCTTGCCGGATATGGATATGCGCCGGTCACATCTACCGGTTCTACAGCGCCAGGCTAGTTGGCTAACGGAATAAGGAGCAACGTATGTCATCCATGATTGAAGTCAGCCAGCTTAATTTAACCTTTGGTGAAGGGGCGAAAACTAATCAGGTGCTATTCGACGTGAATTTTAACGTCGGACATGGTGAGATTTTTGGCCTGGTGGGGGAGTCGGGCTCCGGGAAAACCACGGTGCTGAAATGCCTGGCGGGTTTATTTACCCACTGGCAGGGCAAGTTGGTGATTGACGGAACTGAACTCGAGCACAAAATCAGCCGCGAGCGGTGCCGCATGGTGCAAATGGTATTTCAGGACCCCTACGGTTCGCTACATCCGCGCCACACTATCGGCGACATTCTGGAAGAACCGTTGCAAATCCAGGGATTCACTGACCGCGACCGGCGTATCAATATGATGCTCGATAAAGTTGGTTTAAACCGCGCTTTTCGCAGCCGATATCCGCATCAGCTTTCCGGTGGCCAGCGCCAGCGTGTGGCGATTGCGCGTGCGCTGATACTTGAACCGGAAGTGCTGCTACTTGATGAGCCTACTTCAGCATTGGATGTTTCGGTGCAGGCGGAAATTCTCAACTTACTGTCGGATTTACAGCAAGAATCGAAACTTACCTATTTAATGGTGACACACGATTTAGGCGTCATTGCACATTTATGTCATCGCGTGGGTGTAATGCAACATGGGAAGATTCTTGAGTCACTCAGTACCGATAATTTAATAAGCGGTGCGGCACAAAATCCTTATACCCAAATGCTGGTGAATGCCAGTCGCCAATATAGTCGGGAGATGGCAAGTCAGGTGGCTCAATTTTAATTAATACTGGCTTCCATAATACCGCGCGTCAGGTTACCCCCCTGGCGCGTTTTTTATTGTTAAGATTAATAATTCTGCACCATTCACCTTTCGAATTCCTTTCTTGATAATCATCATAACCGCATGAATTTTATGAATTCACATACTCTTATATAAGATGTTTTTCTTATATAAGAAAGGTGGAAAAGATTATTCAGAAAACAAATCTAGGAATTTTCCTAAGAAGCAATAATATGCCCATACCTTATGCAGTGTTTCTGTGTAAGGTGATATATCTCACTCTCAACTGCTTAACCTTATCTGTTTATTTATCAGTAACAGGCTTATTTGCTCTGGGATTCCGCACTGCACGATAAGGACAAAAGCAACACAACAAGGATAACAAGATGAAAGCTTTATTACCTGTAGTATTCGGCACGGCAGCCTTATTAAGTGGAGCGACTTTCGCGGAATCAACAAATACTATTACCTTCAAAGGTGAGATCACAGAACAAACCTGTTCGGTGACCGTTAACGGTTCAGATGCTCACCCTGTCGTACTGTTGCCTACCATCTCTAAAAGTGAGCTTAAGGACGCTGCCTCTTCGGCAGGGCTGACCACGTTCACCATGGGCGTCAGTGGATGCAGCGTAGACAGCTCCACATTAGAGATTAAAACCTTATTTATCGGCACTAACGTCACCAGTAGCGGAAACCTTGCAACCAGCGGTTCGGCTAATAACGTTGAACTGCAATTGCTAACGGATGCATCGGGCAGCACGGTTATCGACCTAAGTAACCCAATGGCTGTTGCAGGGATATCTATCCCGGCAGGAGAACAGTCCGGTGAACACGACTACGCCGTGCGTTACTTCTCGCCAACCGGCAATGCTACTGCGGGTGATGTTGTCGCCGCAGTGCAGTACGCGATTTCTTATCTTTAATAGTGCACGGCGTAGGGAATGAAATATGAGTTTAGGGAGAAGTTTGCTGACATTTGCCCTGCTGGGTGCCTGTTTAAGCAGCCAGGCAAGTGTGGTGATGACGGGCAATCGTGTGGTGTATCCAGCAGATGCAAAGCAAGTTAGCGTGCAGTTAACCAATCAGGATGACTTTCCGAATGTCATGCAAGCTTGGCTGGATAGCGGCGATGAGCAGTCAACACCGAAAACCGCGCGAGCACCTTTTATGCTGACTCCTCCTATGTTTCGCATGGCCGCGCACAGTGGCCAAACCCTGCGCTTGCAGTTTACCGGCGCGGATTTGCCACAAGATAAAGAGTCAGTGTTTTGGCTCAATACCTTGCAAATCCCGCCGGTGGCTAAAGGGAGTGAAGCATCCAATCAGATGATCGTGATGCTGCGCAGTCGTATGAAAGTGTTCTGGCGTCCTGCTGGATTACAGGGCTCGCCGGACACCCTGGACAAAACGACTATCGCTTCGGTTTCAGGCCACCAACTGAGCCTCACCAACA
This sequence comes from Buttiauxella sp. AC038, assembly GCF_979253565.1. Lineage (NCBI taxonomy): Bacteria > Pseudomonadati > Pseudomonadota > Gammaproteobacteria > Enterobacterales > Enterobacteriaceae > Buttiauxella > Buttiauxella sp. AC038. The sequence goes on from NZ_CEEDCQ010000001.1 coordinate 1,719,526, forward strand.
ACAGCGGCTATTTCACCTCGCTGGCGCGAGTGGTGGTGACGGTGGCGAACAAACCCGTGGCGTTAGGGGGCGAAATGATTGCTCCAGGTGCGACAAAAGTATGGACATTAGCAGGAGCACCTTCGAGTAAAACCGTGCAGATGACCTGGATTAACGACCAGGGCGCTTATCTGAGCGGCACGCTTCATTTGAAGAACTAGCGGTCTTGTAGAAAAGTAAAAAACACTATGGAAAGACATCACTGGCTGAGCATCTGCTTGCTGGGCGGAGCGGTATTGCCGCTGTATGCCAAAGCGGAAAGCTACACCTTCGATAACGCGTTGTTGTTGGGCAGCGATTACGGGCAAGGACTGGCCCGCTTTGACCAGGCGTCATCGGTTGCACCTGGCCGCTATTTGGTTGATATCTGGCTAAATGGGCGCTATGTCGCCCGTGATGGAGTGGTGTTTGGTGGTGAGGGTGAGGAGGTCGCTCCTTGCTTACCGCTGATTTTCTATGAGCAAAATGGCGTTCTGCCATTAAGTCCGGCGAGCACCGAAACCTGTTTAAGCCCGGCAAAGCGCATCGCGGGGGCCAGTTACACGTTTGATAGCGCGCAGTTGCGGCTGGATATTGCCATCCCCCAGGCTGAAATGGTGCAGGTGCCGCACGATTACGTCGCCCCCGAGCAATGGCAGGCGGGGGAAAGTCTGTTGTTTACCAACTACAACAGTAACTTTTATTACAGTGATGCCGGTGGAAGCCAGAGCGAATATGGTTGGTTGGGGCTGACGTCGGGTATTAACTTTGGTTTATGGCAACTGCGCCAGCAATCCTCAGCAAGCTATAGCCGTTATGGGGATAAAAAACGCTACCAGTGGGATAACTTACAAGCCTGGCTACAACGCCCGGTTGCGGCGCTGCAAAGCACGTTGAGTGCTGGTCAAAGTTATAGTGGTGGCAACCTGTTTAGCAGCATGGCGTTTACTGGCGTCAAACTGGAAACCGACCAACGGATGTGGCCTCAATCCCGCCAGGGATATGCGCCAGAAATTCGCGGTACCGCGGCCAGTGCGGCTCGTGTGGTAGTCAGCCAGAACGGGCGCACATTGTACCAAACCAATGTGGCACAGGGGCCGTTTGTGATTAACGACCTTGCCAGCACCGCCTGGCAGGGGGATTTGCAGGTTGATGTGATTGAAGTCGATGGCAGCCGCAGCCAGTTTACGGTTCCGTTTTCAGCTCTACCGCTCTCTTTACGTCCTGGGGTCTGGCGCTATAACGCGGTTATCGGGCGTGCGCGTGATTACGATACGGATGACAACTGGTTCGGTGATTTCACCCTTGAACGCGGTATCGCCAATAGCCTGACGGCTAACGGTGGTGTTCGTCTGGGGAAAGAGTACGCCTCCACGGTACTGGGTGGCGTCTGGGCTTCAGAGCTTGGGTCGATTGGTGCGGATGTGACGGCATCATCTGCGCAGCTCCCGGAAGGCAAACAAACGGGCTGGCGTTCACAGCTTTCCTGGAGCCGGTCATTCAACTCAACCGGTACCAACGTGGCACTGGCAGGCTACCGCTATTCCACTGCTGGGTACCGTGATTTCAGTGATGTGTTGGGTGAACGAAATGCTGCTAAAAGCAGTGATATCTGGCGTTCCGATACACTTTCACAGCGCAACCAGTTTACAGCCACCGTTAACCAGCAATTGGGTGACTATGGCTCGATATGGCTTTCCGGTTCGGTGATGGATTATTACGGCGAGCGCGGGCGCAATACACAGCTTCAGTTTGGTTATGCCAATCAGTGGCGACAAATTAGCTACAACCTGGCCGCGAGCCGCCAGCAAACATTCTGGCGTGATACCACGCGACGTGCAGATGGGCAGCCAGGGCAGAATGTCAGGCATGGGCAGGCGGAAAATATTGTCACACTGACATTCTCTGTGCCGCTGAAGTTTGGTACGGGTGAAGATTATCTCTCGCTTTCAACTAGCCATAGTAAAACCAGTGGCACGAGTTATCAGGCTTCGCTTGCGGGCTCAATCAGTGAGGACGATAGCGCAAGCTATGCCGTTTCTGCGGGATACCAGAACGCATCGGGCGAGGCTGCACAAAAGAACTGGAGCGCCTCGCTGCAAAAAATGACTTCGTTTGGCACCTTGAACGGCAGCTATTCACAAGCCGAAAACTATAAGCAATGGTCGGGAGGAATGCGTGGTGCAGCAGTTGTGCACCGTGGCGGCGTGACGCTTGGACCATGGCTTGGCGACACCTTTGCGCTGGTGGAGGCTAAGGGAGCCGAAGGGGCTCGCGTGAGTAATGGCCAGGGCGCAGCCATCAACGCTCAAGGCTTCGCGCTAGTGCCGTCGCTAACACCTTATCGTTTTAATAATGTTCAGTTAGACACCCGTAATATGGCGGCCGACATTGAGCTTGAGGATAACCAACAACGCGTTGCACCGTATGCCGGAGCCGCAGTGAAGTTATCGTTCTCAACGATAAAAGGAACCGCGGCGTTGATAGATGTCACTACTCGCCGTGGCTCGCTCCCCCAAGGTGCGGAAGTCTTTGATGAACACAATCAGGTTGTCGGGATGGTGGGGCAGGCAAACCAAGTGTATGCCCGTTTACCGGCAATGAAAGGACAGTTAACCGTGCGCTGGGGCGATGGCCCTGATGAAAGGTGCGCATTTAAATATCAGTTAACAGATGACGACCCCCAGCAGGCGATGATCGCGCTAACTGCCCAGTGTTTGGACGCGTAAGGAAACCATTAAGTGAAAATCAGGACAAAACTCGCGATCGTCATACTGATGATGTTAAGCGCTACGGCGCAGGCGGCATGTGAATACATTATTTACCCGTATACCGGTGCGAACAGTCAATTCGGTTCACATCGCCTGAGTTCCGCCAGCGATGGCAAAGCTGAAGCCTGGTGGGGTCTTAGTGGGGCCGATGCTAAGAACGGGCAACTGACCGGCGTGAGTAAATCGATTGATGTCAGCAGCAATAATATTTTCCAACCGCCTGGTACGGTGCTGGCGGCAGCTGGGGGGATTCCTTTTACCCAATATGCACACAAAGGCGGGTGGGACCCTGAACTGGTGTTTTTCCGCTGTACGCCGGATACCGCAGGCCAGCTTTACCAGGCGTTTTCCACCAACGGGGATGACGCTTATGCCGGGTGGTATGAAGCGCAAGATGTGCCGGGGGCTTATCTGACGCTTGCCAGAAATGTGGCGATGCGAATTACGCTGGAAGCGACCGGACAGGTATTCACGGATATCTGGCAGCAGATCGCAATGACTAACCTTGATACGGATAAAGACGGCAACTTTTTAATTAAAGCCAAAAACTTTTCGCCGATTCGTGTGGAGCTGATCAAAACAGCGGATACGCGATATTTTATTAGCTCGGCTGCGACTTACACTTTTGCCGGGGTAAACCCGAATGCTTATGTTGTGTTTCGCGGGCCAGGGCTCGACTCGAATGGCATCAAAGTGGGCCAGGCGCATCGTGGCGGTAACTGGGCTGGCTGGTATCACGAATGGCCGTCGGTGATTAGCCTCTACAATAATGGGATTACCGTGCGGCGAGGGGCGATTTGTCAGGTGATCCATTTCACACCTTTTGTGCAATTACCGCGAGTTAGTGCCACGGATATCAGAGCAGGGCGTAGCGTCAGTGCACCTTTCTCACTGGAGTTTACTTGCGAATCCAACGTGGTTTCAGGAGTTGTCACCAACAAGCAGAACGTCGCACTCGGGTTTCTGGCTCCTGAGGCGAATGTCCTGGCAGCACAAAAATATGGCCTGACTAGCGGGAGTGCGGTGACTCACTTACTTGACGATGCTTACGGCGCACCGGGTCATGCGCGGGGTGTTGGCGTCAGAATATTACGCAATGGTTTGCCGATGAACTTCTTGACCACCGACGTTGCTGGAACAGGCGCAAGCGCCGGTTGGGTGCCTGTTTTGGGTGGCTCGCAGGTAAAAACCGGAACACAGAGTGGTGTTGATAGTTACCAGGAAACATTTGAAGCGCGTCTTGAACGCTTCTCAAGTGATCAACTGGAAACAGGGAGGTATCAGGCTCATGCCCAAATCCTTATGCGTCTTCAGTAGACTGCTGTTTTTGTGGCTATGTTTAGCCTTACCCGTACAGGCGGTGGTTAACCTGAGTGCCACGCGGGTGGTTTTTGACAAGGGAGCGGTGAACCAATCCATTACGCTTGCCAACAGTGCCGATTATCCGGTGATGGTGCAGGCGTGGATTGACGATGGTGACCCTCAAGGTCTCCCGCAAACTGCCGAATCGCCGTTTGTAGTACTGCCGCCCATTTTTCGCCTTGCGCCGCTTGAGCAGCGTTCTATCAGGCTGCTAACCAGCGCTAAAGGTTTGCCAGATGACCGTGAATCTCTGTTTTGGCTAAATATTTATGAGATCCCGCCTAATCAGTCAGAGGTACAAAATGAAAAAATCCTGTTGGCATTTCGTACGCAGCTGAAAGTGTTTTGGCGTCCAGTTGGAGTGGGGCGGTTGACCGAGGATGCGGGGAATCAATTACGTTTTACGCGCTCGGGTGAGGGAGTGACGGTATCCAACCCAACACCCTGGAATATCTCTTTGGCCGAGGTAGAAATAGCCGGGTATTCTGCTTCGGGAATAACCTTAAGTCCTTTTTCGCAGCAACCGCTCTTTACGTTTAATAAGGTAGATTTACAGGATGGTGTAGTTAAATTTGTCATAATAAACGATGAGGGAAATCAGTGGGGTTATGCTTTGTCGATTAAATAAACAGATCTAATAAGCCTTTTACACCCCCCAGATCTGAATGCGTAAGGAATAGCGTGAATAAACAAATTATCTTGAATGGCGTGGCGGCCTTTCTACCTGAAAAGCACAGGATTATCGCTATTAATAGCGACAAGCCACCCCTGTCACTGAGTATACCTGCGAGCAGATGCCTGGCATTGTTGGTTAATTATCAAGGGGAAGTGGTTCTTCGGGAACGCTTTTTCCATGAAGTCTGGGTGAGTAATGGAGCCCAGGTAACCAATAATACCTTCTATCAAAATATTTCCCTTTTGCGGCGGGCATTTAAAGAGTTTGGCCTTAATGAGGACTATATCGTCACCGTCCCAAAGGTCGGGGTCAAACTTGAAAATACGTTGAAGATAACCCGCAGCGAAGAAGGCGAAAACATTGTTACGGAGCTACCGCAACCTTCTACACCTGTGCAAACACAGCCGCGTAAGGTCGTGCAACGTTTGTCTTCTTCGCTCACCAGGGGTGGTTTGGCGTAAGTGCAATGGTGCTAGTGCTCTGTTTAGGTGGGGCGCTTTTAACCTGGCAAGCCAGCATGGATAACCGCTTCACAGAATTTAAACCGCTAATTACTCAGAGTAACTGCAGCTATTTTGTGAATTCCGATACCACTGACTATAAAAAACATCGTTTATTTGTGCGTGATTTTAAATTGAGTTGTGAAGATTTTCATTATGTCTATTTAACGGCTTATAACAATTTTGCCCGTTTTTCTGCTGTGGCCTGCGAAGGTCCATTTAGTGCCTGGCGAAAGAACCACTGTGTCACACATTATGTTATAGCGGATAATGGAAATGCGTTTGAAAAATAATACTTCATGGTTATTAGTAGGCTTACTGATCATCACATCCTGTATCGCGGCGGTTAAGATATATCTGTATTGGAAAAATACGCATTTTAGCTGCACTGGCGAATTAATACTTCATCGTAAAGACAATGTTGCAAATGTTACGATGCAATATGTTTTTAATGGTGATACCGGGGCGGTGCTGCTACGGGGTGAGGTTATATTGAACAACAATCTGGTTGAACAAGTGAGTCAGAATGTATTTTTTGATTTTCAGCGTAAGGGAAATGATTATTTTCTCATTTCAAAGTCAGTGACGGATTCAACCGGAAGCCCAACGGATATCCCATTATTAAAGAGAACATTTCCGCTCTTCTATTTAGAACCCGATGCGAAGTTTTTTCTTAATATCAAACAACTGACTGGCTCCAGCTGGCTTTTCACAACCAGCCGATCGCCTTCTTTGCTATGCAGTAAGTAACTCGTCAGCCTAACAGCAGGCAGTTTGGTGGCAGGCGGCAGCTTATCGCATTGGGATGTATATCAATGCGGAACTTCTGGCTGGTCAGCGGCTCGCCATCAAGGTTAAAAGTAATGTCGTGCGGGGCGGTTATCTCGAACCAGGATGAACGCCCATCAATAATATTTGGATTGTCGCCAGGTTGCGTCAGCGTTTTAAAAATTGCTGGCAGCAACTCTTCGCCAGTAAAAATACGCAACTCTAATAAACCATCATTAATCAACGCCTGCGGGCAAAGTTCCTGCCCACCGCCCGCCTGGCGGCCATTGCCGATACCGATCACCAGCGCATCGCCTTGCCACTCAAAATCTTGTCCACGAATTTCGCAGCGGTCTGGTTTGAGCGTGTCCAGGCGAATCAATCCGTGAACAAAATAAGCGATACCACCGAGCGCAGCTTTCAGCTTTTCAGGTGTTTCAGTGGTGATGCGTGTACCAAAACCGCCGGTTGCCATATTAATAAACCAGGCCGATTCGTTCACTTGTACCAGGTCGATAGGCACGCCTTTGCCGACTATTGCCAGCTGCAATGCTTTATCCAGCTCCTGCGGAATGCCTATGCTGGTGGCAAAATCGTTGGCAGTACCGAGTGGTAAAATACCTAATACCGGGCGATGTTCCGGAGCGAGTTGCGCCAGCGCGGTTGCCACTTCGTTTATCGTGCCATCGCCGCCGCCAGCAATGACGGTATCGACACCCATACGAGATGCTTCTTCAACGTAACGAATCGCGTCACCTTGTTCCCAGGTAACGCGGATGTGTAACGTGTAACCCTCGTCACGCATGACTTTTACGGCGCTACGCAAGATGTCGTTGTTGGCACCTTTGCCGTTCAGAATGACGAGTGATACGGGAAACTGCTCCATGGCGGACCTCTGGAAATGTAGTTGAATTCAAAGTGTATCTTATGTGAAGGATTTGCGGGTAAGAACAGACTGAGTCTGCGGGGTTCAGCGATGAATAGTTCGGGACAAAGCATATTATTGATAAATGACATACATAGAGTTTTATGCGTAAGTATTATATCTGACGGCTTTCAACGCATTGAATAACTAAAAATACACAACAACATTCACTCAATAAAAAAAGAAATATGATGATGAACAACATTGAAGAAGAACGTGGGCGTCTCAGAGCGTCCTGCACTGTCGAATTAAAGGGATTTTCTCAATCGACGCCAGCGCAGATGTTTCAGGAAATGGCTGAATGGGCGCAGTCTAATGATGTAACCCATGACGTTTATGGTGAAGGTGCATTCATTCAACACTTTGAAGCGAAAGTGGCAAAACTGCTGGGCAAGCAATCGGCCGTATTCATGCCCAGCGGTGTTATGGCGCAGTTGATAGCAGTAAATATCTGGTGCGAGAGAAAGCGACTGCAGCGCTTTGGGGTACATGCATCTTCACATCTCCTGCTTCACGAAAAGCAATCCTATCAGGCTTTAATGCAGTTGCATGGCGTGACGGTAGGACATCGACTTCGGCCTATTGTGGAGGAAGACTTGTCAGCTGTTGCTGAGCCTCTGGGTTGTCTGGTCGTAGAGTTACCAGCACGTGAGATTGGCGGGCAACTACCGGAGTGGGAAGAACTGGAGGCGCTGAAAAAGAGTGCCGCGCAGTCAGGTACAACTCTGCATATGGATGGGGCGCGCCTGTGGGAAACCAAAGCCTATTACCAACGGTCATATGCCGAAATTGCTGATGGTTTCTCGTCAGTCTATGTCTCAGCCTATAAAGGTCTCGGCGGTCTTGCTGGCGCACTGCTGGCAGGCGATACCGACTTCATACAACAGGCACGCCTCTGGCAAAGACGATTAGGCGGCAACCTGGTGACGCAAAGTCCAATGGTGATATCTACCGCGATGCGTTTTGATAAGCAATTAGCCATACTTGAGTCTTGTTATCAGCGGACATTGAGCCTGGCCGCCTGCCTTCAAACAATACCGGGCATTCGTATTTTGCCGCGCACTCCTCAGGTAAATATGTTTCATGCGTATTTTGACGCAGAAAAAACAGCATTACTAAATGCACGGGATGACATTGCCCGTCGGCATGGGTATTGGTTATTCAGCAATATGGACGAGGCGGAAGTGCCTGGTTGGTGTAAAACTGAGTTCTATATAGGTGACAGCTTGTTGCAGATGAGTGACGTTCAAATCCTGGATTTATTCAGCGAATTAATGGGGCAGGTTAATAAAGGCAATTAATGTTTCTGGATTGAAACTGGCGCAACGGTGTTTGCAAATGTTGAATCGGTAACGATAAAAAGGTGGCCTGCGGAAGGGAGATTCCACAGGCCAATGAGGTGGTTCTTGGTACAACTAGCATTTATGGGTTATGTTTTTCAGCCCGGCGATAATAACCGTATACAGCGAAGCGGTATGTGATCGGTTTCTAAGAAATGTTCTGGCGCGGAAAAAATACCCATAATGAGTGACTTAGCGCGCGTTCTGAGCAACTAAATTGCGCATCAGCAACGCATAATCCAGCGACACATCTTCTGGCACCGGCATCCATACAATATGGCCATCGCCAGGTGCGACTTCAATCGGCTGCGATTTGGTATTTTCCAGCACTTCAAGGGTGAAGGTGACGTTACCTTGCGGCGTCATTAATTCCAGACTGTCGCCGAGCAGGAATTTGTTCTTCACTTTCACTTCTGCCAGACCGCCACGGCGTTCACCGGTAAATTCACCGACAAATTGCTGACTTTCAGAAACTGAGTGGCTGTACTCGTAATTCTGATAAGAATCATGATTATGGCGACGTAAGAAACCTTCGGTGTAGCCACGGTGTGCCAGACCTTCCAGCGTGGTCAGAAGCGTTGGGTCGAACGGTTTGCCTGCTGCGGCATCGTCGATTGCACGGCGATAAACCTGAGCGGTACGCGCACAGTAGTAATAGGATTTGGTGCGGCCTTCGATTTTCAGCGAGTGCACGCCCATTTTGGTCAGGCGCTCAACGTGTTCGATGGCGCGCAGATCTTTCGAGTTCATGATGTAGGTGCCGTGTTCGTCTTCGAACGCCGTCATGTATTCGCCAGGGCGTTTGCCTTCTTCCATCAAAAACACTTTATCGGTTGGTGCGCCCGCGCCCAAAGTCGGCTCAATGTTTTGTACCGGAATCGGCTCATGAAGATGCACGATATTGCCGACATCATCTTCTTTGCCTTCTTCAACTTTGTATTCCCAACGGCAGGCGTTGGTGCAGGTGCCCTGGTTCGGGTCACGCTTGTTGATGTAACCCGACAGCAGGCAGCGGCCAGAATAGGCCATGCACAATGCGCCATGAACGAAGATTTCCAGTTCCATATCTGGCACTTGTTCACGCACTTCAGCAATTTCTTCCAGCGACAGTTCGCGTGACAAAATCACGCGGGTCAGACCCATCTGTTTCCAGAACTTCACGGTTGCCCAGTTTACGGCATTGGCCTGCACTGACAGGTGAACGTCCATTTCCGGGAATGCTTCACGCACCATCATGATAAGACCAGGGTCAGACATGATCAGCGCATCCGGGCCCATATCGATAACCGGTTTCAGGTCACGGATAAAGGTTTTCAGCTTAGCGTTGTGTGGGGCAATGTTGACAACCACGTAGAATTTTTTGCCGAGCTCATGGGCTTCGTTGATGCCGAGTTGGAGGTTTTCGTGGTTGAATTCGTTATTGCGCACGCGCAGGCTGTAACGCGGCTGGCCAGCGTAGACAGCATCTGCGCCATAGGCGAAAGCGTAACGCATATTTTTCAGCGTTCCGGCCGGGGATAGAAGTTCTGGTTTAAACATGGGGTTCTCGTCTGATTTCAGGTCAGAAACCACCGCATATGGTGCGGTGGTTTGAAAGCGTGTGCATAAGGCACAGTTTTAGGGCGGGAATTGTAGCGCTAATGCTCTTCATACTTCAAGTTGCAGGGGCGTTGGCTGCGCTCACTTACCCGAATCACTTACATAAGTAAGCTCATCGGGATAAATTCCCTTGCCGCCTACCTGAAACTCGAATTATTTTGAGCATATTGATTCCAGAAACTACCCTCACGCAATTCGGCAGGCGTCGGCTTCCCAGCGATAACCCACGCCGTAGACCGCACGGATAAACGACTGTTCTTCGTCTAACGCTTCGAGCTTGCGGCGCAGGTTTTTAATATGACTGTCGATAGTGCGGTCAGTCACTACGCGGTAATCATCATAAAGCTGGTTAAGCAGCTGTTCGCGGGAAAAGACTTTGCCCGGCTCGTGGGACAGCGTTTTAAGCAGGCGGAATTCAGCTGGTGTTAAATCCAAAAGTTTGTCGCGCCAGCTCGCCTGAAAACGACCTTCGTCGATGATTAACGGGCTGATTTCATCGGCTGCAACCGGGTCGCGCTGGCGTTTGCAGCGGCGCAAAATGGTTTTGACGCGCGCTACCACTTCGCGTGGGCTATAAGGCTTGCAGATATAATCATCGGCACCAATTTCCAGGCCAAGCAGGCGGTCGATTTCCTCGATTTTAGCGGTCACCATGACAATCGGAATTTCAGAGAAACGACGAATTTCACGGCACAGCGTCAGGCCATCGGTGCCTGGCAGCATTAAATCGAGCAGGATCAAATCCGGCGGCGTCTGGCGCACGAAAGGCAGCACTTTGTCGCCGTGGGTAATCAACTCTGGCGCATATCCCGCAGCACGTAAGTAATCAATTAACAGTTGGCCGAGCTTTGGCTCGTCTTCAACAATTAAAATACGCGGTGTGTTTTCGTCAATTGGCAATTCGGTCATACAGGTCTCAACGATTCTGGCTCCAGCGGTAACTCTACTGTAATGCTTACCCCGCCGAAAGGCGAATGCGAGGCGTAAAGCTTGCCGTTATGGGCGGCAACAATATTCTGGCAGATAGACAGGCCAAGTCCTGAGCCGCCACTGGCGCGGTTGCGGGAACCTTCAGTACGGTAAAAACGCTCAAACAGCATGGTTAACTGCTCGTCACTGACACCCGGCGCGCTGTCGGCAAAGTGCATGACAAAACGTTGATTCACCACTTCGCCGGAGATAACCAGCTGGCCGCCCGCATCGGTGTAGCGCAGGCTGTTTTCCAACAGGTTATTGAATAACTGCATTAAACGGTCGCTGTCGCCAAAAATGGTGGCGCTATCTGGCAGCGCCAGGCTAATGCTTAAACCACGTGAGTTGAAGCGTTCGCGGAATGCGCCCGCCACAATCTCCAGCAGGTTAATGATATCCAGAGATTGTTTTTGGTAGGCCAGTGCGCCTTCGTCTGACATCGACAATTGGTGCAGGTCATCAACCAGTTTGGTCAGTGTGGCGACTTCCATTTGCAGTGACGCCACGGATTCAGGCGTGAATTTGCGCACGCCATCCTGAATGGCCTCCAGCTCGCCGCGTAAAATCGCCAGCGGGGTGCGCAATTCATGGGAAATATCGGCCATGTAAGCGCGGCGCATATTGTGGTTTTTCTCAAGCGTGCTGGCGAGTTGGTTAAAGTCTTGCGCCAGCTTGCCGAGTTCGTCCTGGCTGGTGGAGTCCACGCGGGTGGTGAAGTCCCCGGCGGCCAGTTTGTGTGTCCCTTCAACCAGGCGTTTCACCGGGGCTAATAACCCACGTGCCAGCAAGAATGTTGCTGCTGCAGCAAGGAGTGTTGCCAGGCCGACGATTATCCAGCTGGTGCGCCGTTGTTGGCGGTCGAAATTAATATCGGTGTTGCGCGTCAGGCGTTCGACCGGCGAGGCGACAACCCAGCCTGCATCGCGACCGTTAACGTTTATCGCCCGGCGCATACCGTCGGTCGGAACCGGGCCGCGTGGGCCAACCAGCACTTTGTAATCCTGGTCGACGACCCAGAATTGGGTGCGCCAACCATGTGGCGGCAGGTTATGGTTTTCTTCATCGCCATGTTCGAACGAGCGCAGCAGCTTGAACATAAAGCGATCGTTATTGCGCAGAAACTGCCAGTTGCCGTGCTGCTCATACTGTTCGCCCAGCGCGTCACTTAGCATCTCCAGGCGTTGTTCATTGCCACGCTTGATGTAGTCAATAAACCCATGTTCGAAACTGAGCCGCACACCCCAATGCATGATTGCCAGCACCAGCAGGCAGGTCGAGAAAATCGCGAGGAACAGTTTGCCGGTAATACCAGGCCGCCAGAGCTTCATGAGCTCCTCCTTTTGCGTCGCGCAATCACGACATTTTTGGTGGTGTCTTTCGGGACGCGAGCAAAAATCAGCGCGGGCAGGGCGATAACCACCGCCATACTGAACCAGGTGTACATAAAGACGCTGTGGACTACGGCGCTATCCGCCGTCAATTGATGATGACCGTACATTCCCAGTAACAATCCGGCGATGGTGACACCGATACTCATTGAAAGCTGCATCACCATTGAGAGCATGCTGTTGCCGCCGCTTGCCAGATCGTCCGGTAAATCTTTCAGTGTCAGCGTGTTCATTGACGAGAAGCGCGTGGAGTTGACCATGCCAAGCAGGAACAAGACTACCGGCAGCAAGTAGTACCAACCCAGTAGTGCCGTCGCCATAAACAGCAGAATAACCAGTGATAAACCGAGCGTGGTGGCGACTAAAACATTGCGATAGCCAAAGCGGTTAACCACCTGCACCACAATGCGTTTCATGCCCATGCTTCCCAATACCATTGGGATCATCATCAGGCCCGCGTGGAAAGGCGAAAAGCCAAGGCCGATTTGCAGGAATACTGGTGTCATAAACGGGATCATTCCGCTGCCGATACGGCCACAAAAACTACCTAACAGGCCGAGCGAGAAAGTCTGCGTCTTAAAAAGATTGAGGTTGAACAGGGCGTTGTCATTGGCTTTGGCGTGCCACAAATAGAGCGCCATTGCCGCAGCACCGCCACCCACTAACATCCACACCGTGGATGGGCTCACGCCTAAACCTTTTGCGCCATCAAGCGCAATGGTCAGCGCCGCCATGCCAAACGCTAAATAGACAAAGCCCATCATGTCGAATTTACGTGTCTGCATGGTGTAGTTCGGCATCAGCCATAGCGTGGCGATGGCTCCGATAATGCCAACCGGCAGGTTAATCAGGAAAATCCAGTGCCATGAGGCATACTCCACCAGCACGCCGCCGAGTGCCGGGCCAAGCAGTGGGCCGATTTGCCCGGGCAAAGTCACAAAGGTCATTGCCGCCATATATTGCTCACGCGGAACGATTTTCATCACCGTTAAGCGCCCGACGGGTACCATCATGGCCCCGCCAACCCCTTGCACCACTCGCGCCATCACTAGTTCGTTCAGCGTGGAGGCGTGCGCGCAGAGTAGTGAGCCAATGGTGAACAGCACAATGGCAGTGAAGAATATATTGCGCACGCCAACACGGTCTGCCAGCCAGCCGCTTGCGGGCAACATCACCGCGACCGTCAACACATACGACACGATAACCGAGTGCATGTGTAACGGGCTTTCACCCAGGCTCGCCGCCATCGAAGGCAGGGCAGTGTTGACGATAGTGGTGTCGAGCGATTGCATGAAGAAGCCAAAGGCGACAATCCACAGTTGCCAGCGCACGGCGGCAGGCAGTTCAGTCATTTAAATATCCTTCATACTTGAAGCTGCAGCAGCGTTGCTGCGCTCTTTCGCCCAAATCACTTACTCAAGTAAGCTCATCGGGACTCATTCACTTGCGGCCTTGCTGCAACTCCAATTATTTTGGATATTCCAGTGCCATGGGATGATTAATCCGTTGTCGCAAGACGATCATTTTTACGCGCAAAGCGCATCCGCAGGCGGTCAAAGAACAAATACACCACCGGCGTGGTGTACAGCGTCAATAACTGGCTGACGACTAAACCGCCAACGATGGTTATCCCAAGCGGCTGGCGCAGTTCCGCACCGTCGCCGCTGGTGAGCACTAATGGCAATGCACCGAAAAGTGCGGCCAGCGTGGTCATCATAATCGGGCGAAAACGCAGCAGACAGGCCTGGAAAATCGCCTCTTCCGGTTGCAGATTGCCGTTACGCTGCGCGTCGATGGCGAAGTCGACCATCATGATGGCGTTTTTCTTCACGATACCAATCAGTAGCATGATGCCAATGAGCGCGATTAAGCTAAACGGCGCGCCAAATATCTCCAGGGCTAACAAAGCACCAACGCCTGCAGAAGGCAGGGTGGAGAGGATTGTCAGCGGGTGAACGTAACTCTCATACAAAATCCCCAACACGATATACACCGTGGCGATGGCGGCAATAATCAGCAAAACCTGGGATTTCATGGTGTCCTGGAATACCTGCGCGGTTCCCGCGTACATCCCGCGCACGGTTGAAGGCACGCCTAATGCCGTCATAGTGCGGTCAATGGCATCACTGGCTTCCGATAACGACACGCCAGTAGGCAAGTTAAATGACACGGTGGAGGCGGCTGATAACCCCTGATGGTTAACGGCAAGAGGCGCGTTTGCCGGTTGCCATTTGGCAAAATACGAAAGCGGGATGGCTTTGCCTTCTTTATTGATAACGAACATTTGGTCCAACGCGCTGATGTCCTGGGTGTAACGCGGGTCGACTTGCATCACCACTTTGTACTGGTTAAGCGGCTGGTAAATTGTCGAAATCTGCCGCTGGCCAAAGGCGTTATTTAACAGATTATTGGCATCTTGAACGCTTATGCCCAACCGTGACATGGTTTCACGGTCATAAATCAGATCCATTTCTGCGCCGTTATCCTGGCTATCGGAGTTCACATCAGCGAGCTGTGGCAGTTTGGCCAGCGCCTGGCGTATTTTGGGCTCCCAGGTGCGCAGATCGGCCAAATTATCCGACAGCAGCGTGTACTGATAACTGGCATTGGCCTGGCGTCCGCCGACACGAATATCCTGCACGGCCATTAAGAACAGGCTCGCACCGGGTTCTTTTGCCAGTGATTTACGTAAACGATCGATAACCTGTTGTGCCGTCTCTTTACGCTCAGAAAGCGGCTTTAATGAGATAAACATCATGCCGCTGTTTACCCGTGAACCACCGGTGAAGCCCGTTACATTGTCCACCGCCGGATCATCCCGGACGATTTTCATAAAGTCCTGTAACTTCCCACGCATCGCCTGAAATGAAATGCTTTGGTCGGCCTGAATGTTGCCCATCAAGCGCCCGGTGTCTTGTTCAGGAAAGAAGGTTTTTGGAATCGCGATATACAGCCAGATATTCAGTGCGATGGTTGCCAGCAGCACAACACCCACCAATTTCGTATGGTTTAGCACCCATTTCAGCGAACGCCCATAACCTTGTTGCATCGCGACAAGTACGCGTCCAAATCCACGGTTACGGGTTGGGGTATGCTGCGGTTTATTCTTTAATAACCAGCCACACATCATCGGTGTAAGCGTAATCGACACCACCAGTGAGATACCGATGGCGACTGAAAGCGTGACTGCAAATTCTTTAAACAGCCGGCCTGGCAAGCCACCCATTAATAGCAAAGGCAGGAAAACGGCGACTAACGACAGGCTCATCGACAACACGGTAAAACCAACTTCGCGTACGCCCTGAAGTGCTGCCTGCAATGGTTTCACGCCCGCTTCTAGATGGCGGGAAATATTCTCCAACACCACTATAGCGTCATCCACCACAAAACCGGTGGCGATGGTTAGCGCCATTAGCGACAGGTTATTGAGGCTAAAGCCGCACAGGTACATAGCGATGAAGGTGCCGATGAGCGACACCGGAACCGCGACTGCGGGTATCAGTGTTGCGCGCCCGGAGCGCAGGAACAGGAACACCACCAGAATCACAAGTGCGACCGAGATAACCAACGACTGCTCGACTTCAGCAAGAGAGGCACGAATGGTTGGCGAGCGATCCTGGGCGATTTGCAAATCGATCGACGCAGGAATCGTTTCACGCAACTCAGGGATTTTCGCCCGGATCCTGTCAACCGTCTCGATGATGTTCGCTTCCTGGGATTTGCGAATCATCAGCAAAATCGCGGGTTTCGCGTTGGTCATCCCGGCGTTACGCACGTCCTGTACTGAATCGGTGACGTTAGCGACATCACTCAGTTGTACCGCACCACCATTGTTGTAGTGAATGATTAACGGCTTATATTCCGCTGCGGTTTTTAGCTCATCGTTTGTCTGCAATTGCCAGCGCTTAGAACCATCTTCCACAGCACCTTGCGGACGGCGCACGTTAGCATTGTCGATAGCGGTGCGGACGGCATCGAGCGAAACGCCCTGGTTGAATAGTGCTTGTGGGTTGAGATCCACACGCACCGCAGGCAATGAACTGCCGCCGACATCCACATCGCCCACACCATCAATCTGCGAGACGGTCTGCGCCAGTTGTGTGGAGGCGAAATCGTAGAGCTGGCCTTGCGAAAACGTATCGGAAGTTAGCGTCAGGATCATAATGGGTGCATCTGACGGGTTAGCTTTGCGATAGGTCGGGCGGCTTGGCATTCCGCTTGGCAGCAGGCTTTGCGCGGCGTTTATCGCGGCTTGCACATCACGCGCTGCTCCGTTGATATCGCGGTCAAAAGTAAATTCCAGAATGATACGCGTGCTGCCAAGCGAACTCGATGAGGTCATCTCATTCACGCCAGCAATACGCCCGAGTGCCCGTTCAAGTGGTGTTGCCACTGACGATGCCATGGTTTCAGGTGAGGCACCCGGCAGTGAAGCGCTGACCATAATAACCGGGAAATCCACCTGTGGCAGCGGAGCCACAGGCAGCAGGCGAAAGCCCAACACGCCGCACAATGTGATGGCGGCGGTCAGCAGAATGGTGGCGACGGGCCGGTAGATGAACAGTGCAAAGAATTTCACAGCACTTCCTCATCACGACGACCAAAGCGGCGGCGCACCGCATGCGACAGGTTATCAAACAGCAAATAGATAACCGGCGTGGTAAACAGCGTTAATACCTGGCTCACCAGCAGACCACCGACCATGCCAATCCCCAGCGGGCGGCGCAGCTCCGCACCCACACCGGTTGAGAGCATCAACGGCAATGCACCTAGCAGGGCGGCGAGAGTCGTCATTAGAATCGGACGGAAACGCAGTAAACAGGCCTGGTAAATCGCATCGTACGGTTTCATGCCTTGTTCACGCTCCGCCGCGAGGGCGAAGTCGATCATCATGATGGCGTTTTTCTTCACGATGCCGATAAGCAAAATGATGCCGATAATGGCAATCACATCCAGTTCGGCTCCTGCTAGCATCAACGCGAGTAATGCGCCTACGCCCGCAGTTGGCAGTGTCGACAGGATAGTTATCGGGTGAATGAAGCTTTCGTATAACACGCCAAGCACGATGTACATCGCCACCACTGAGGCCACGATCAGCCAGATGGTGCTGCCTAATGCCGCCTGGAAGGCGAGGGTGCTGCCCTGGAACTCAGTGGTGATATCAGCAGGCATGGCGAGCTCTTTTTCCGCTGCTGTAATCGCTTTAACCGCATCTTCCAGTGAATGACCTTGAGTGACGTTAAACGAGAAGGTACTCGACGGGAACTGATCGAGATGGTTTATCGTCAACGGGGCAAAACGCTGCTCGATTTTAGCAATGCTACTTAACGGCACGCTGCCGCCGTCAGTGCTGGCAAGGCGAATATTATCCAACCCGCTCAGGCCAGGAGTGGTGCTGGTATCGTGCTCAAGCACCACGCGATACTGGTTGGCCTGCGTATAAATAGTGGAAATCAGGCGCTGACCAAATGCGTTATAGAGCGCGTTATCGACATCTGACATGGAGATACCAAGGCGGCTGGCACTGGCCCGGTCAACATTCACATAGGCCACAAGCCCTTGATCCTGCCAGTCGCTGCTGACATCAGCCAGTTGCGGCAATGCTCGCAATTTTTCAGTTAATTGCGGCACCCAAGTGCTCAGCTCGTCGAGTGAGGTTGTCTGCAAGGTGAACTGATACTGCGTACGGCTAACTGTGGTATCAATGGTTAAGTCTTGCACCGGTTGCAGATAAAGCTCGACCCCCGGCACTTTTGCCACGTTAGTTTGCAAACGCTCAATCACCACTGGAATACGGTCGTCACGGTCGCTTAATGGTTTGAGGTTAATTTGCAAACGTGCACTGTTCAGAGACGGATTGGTACCATCCACTCCTATAAATGAGGTCAGGCTTTCTACCGCAGGATCTTTCATTATCACATCTGCAACCTGCTGTTGGCGCTGCGCCATGCTGGCAAAGGAGACAGATTGCGGTGCCTGTAAAGTGCCCTGAATAATGCCGTTATCCTGGATCGGGAAGAACCCCTTCGGGATGAAAATCCACAGTACAACGGTGAGTGCCAGAGTGCCAAAAGCGACTCCCAGCGTTAGCCATGGGTGGTCTAATACGCGGGTTAACATGCGCCCATAACCGGCAATTACGCGATCGAAGAAGCGCTCACTGGCGCGGGAGAAACGGTTCTGTTTACGCAGTGATTCGTGGCTTAACATCCTTGCGCACATCATTGGTGTCAGTGTCAGCGACACCACCGCCGATATCAGAATCGCAATAGCCAGCGTGACGGCAAATTCCCGGAATAAGCGGCCCACAATATCGCCCATAAACAGCAGTGGGATCAGTACTGCGATAAGCGAAAATGTCAGGGAAATAATGGTGAAACCAATTTCACCGGCACCTTTTAGCGATGCGGCCAGTGGTTTTTCGCCTTTTTCGATATAACGCGAGATGTTTTCGATAACCACAATCGCATCATCGACCACAAAACCGGTAGCGATGGTTAACGCCATCAGCGTCAGGTTGTTTATTGAGAAATCGAGAAACACCATCACCGCAAAAGTCCCGATCAATGACAGTGGCACTGCAACTGCCGGGATAATGGTCGCCGGAACGTTACGCAGAAACAGGTAGATAATCATGACAACCAGCGCGATGGCGAGCATCAGCTCATGCTGGGTATCGGTAACGGAGGCGCGGATGTTGGTCGTGCGGTCGCTGAGCAGTTTGACTTCAACCGATTTCGGCAGGCTTTTGGTTAGCGCGGGCAACATCGCACGAATGCTGTCGGCGGTGTCGATAATATTCGCCCCCGGCTGGCGCTGCACGTTCATCACTATCGCCGGTTGCTTGTTCGCCCACGCGCCAAGCCAGGTGTTTTCTGCCCCTTGCTCAACGGTTGCCACATCGCCAAGACGAATTGGCGCACCGTTCTGATAAGCAATGATCAGGTTGCGATACTCTTCAGCCGACTGCATTTGGTCGTTTGCTGAAAGCGTAACGGCGCGCTCCGGGCCATCCAGACTGCCTTTTGCTGAGTTAACGTTGGCGCTGGTAATTGCTGTGCGCACGGTTTCGCTGGTTAAGCCAAGTGCGGCAATCGCCGGGGCGTTAAGTTTCACGCGCACCGCCGGGCGCTGGCCGCCGGAAAGCGTCACCAGACCAACACCGGAAACCTGGGAGATTTTCTGTGCCACGCGCGTTTCTACCATGTCTTCGACTTGGGTCATCGGCATGGCAGTTGAGGTGACAGCGAGAGTCATAATTGGTGGATCCGCTGGGTTTACTTTGCTGTAAACCGGCGGATTCGGCAGGTCGGTTGGCAACAGGTTTGTGGCGGCGTTAATAGCGGCTTGTACTTCCTGTTCGGCAACATCCAGTGGCAACGTGAGTTGGAATTGCAATGTTACAACCGATGCCCCACCGGCACTTTGTGATGACATCTGTTTGAGGCCCGACATCTGGCCAAACTGGCGCTCAAGAGGCGCGGTAATTGCTGATGTCACTACATCCGGGCTGGCTCCAGGGTAAAGCGTTACCACCTGAATTGTTGGGTAATCCACTTCGGGTAATGCAGACACAGGCAAGAAGCGATAGCCAATAATCCCGGCCAGCAAAATGGCCACCATCAAAAGTGTGGTGGCAACTGGCCGTAGGATAAACAGGCGCGATGGGCCACCTGTGGAGCTCGGTGGTAACACCTGCATCAGGAGGTCGCTCCGTTACGTTTGTGTTTTGGTGCGGCTTCGGTGTTGCTCTGCGGAGAGCTTGATTTC
Organism: Buttiauxella sp. AC038; assembly: GCF_979253565.1. Classification (NCBI taxonomy): domain Bacteria; kingdom Pseudomonadati; phylum Pseudomonadota; class Gammaproteobacteria; order Enterobacterales; family Enterobacteriaceae; genus Buttiauxella; species Buttiauxella sp. AC038. Next base: position 1,739,615 of record NZ_CEEDCQ010000001.1, read on the forward strand.
GCTGATTGTGCCTCGACAACTTCCACTTTCGCCCCTTCAGTCAGGCGATCAATTCCGTCCGTTATCACTTGTTCACCTGCAGAAAGGCCCGCGGTGATAACGACTTTCTGGCTATCCTGAATGCCGGTAGTCACCAGGTGTTTGCTGACTTTATCTTCGCTATTGAGCACCCAGACAAAGCTGCCTTCATTGCCCATTTGTACCGCAGCAGTGGGAACAACCACGGCATCTTGTTGGGTATCCACCAGCATGCGTGCGTTAACAAACTGGTTTGGGAACAGTGCATCGTCTTCATTATTAAAGCGGGCTTTGAGTTTGATGGTGCCAGTGGTGACATCAATCTGGTTATCCAGACTTAACAGTGAGCCGCTGCTGAGCTTCTGCTTATTAGTACGATCCCAGGCTTCAACACTCAGCGTTGCTCCTGCCTTTTGCGCTTTAACCACGGTCGCTATATCACCTTCAGGCAGGGTAAAGATCAGGTCGATAGGATGTGTTTGGGTCAGCACTACAATCCCGGCGGTATCACTGCTGGAGATCTGATTGCCAACATCGACCTGTTTTAACCCCACGCGGCCATTGATTGGTGCGGTGATTCGGCTCCAGTCGAGCTGCAACTGAGCGCTGGCAACGGCGGCTTCATCAGCTTTAATCGTGCCGACAGATTCATTGACTAATGCTTGTTGCGCGTCTAATTCCTGACGTGACACGAGATTGGTTTTAACCAGTTGTTGATAACGCGCCAGGTCACGGCGTGCATTGGCAAGTGTTGCCTGATCTTTTGCTAACTGGCCCTGTGCCTGGGCAAGGGTGATTTTGAACTGGCTTGGATCGATTTCAGCCAGTAAATCACCTGCTTTTACCTGCTGCCCTTCCTGGAAGTGGATCGCCAGTAATTGCCCATCCACGCGGCTGCGCACAGTAACGGTGTTCGCGGCAGTTATAGTGCCAAGACCTGTGAGATAACGCGGTACAGATTCACTGGTCGCCGTTGCGGCCTGAACCGGCGCTAATGCACCGCCGCGCATCCCTTGGCGGTTGCCGGCATGGCGCTGCTGAGTTGATTGCGAACCTGCGGTGTCATTACCCGTGCTCGAATGGCGCCAGTAAAAAATGGCGGCGATAACGACAATGACTGCTGCTGCAATCCATAACCCACGTGCGGTGAATGTGCCTTTCATAGATTTACGTCTTCTCTTCCTGAAACGATTATCCCCGTCGTACTCAGGGGTTAGGCCTAATGATACTAGTGTAGTGAGTTAAGGCGGCGGAAAAATGGAGGAAATATGGAGTACTGTATGGATAAGTCTGAGATGGCGGTTTTTTACGAGGCGGCTCGTAAGGTTATGGTCGTTAAGTAGCCAGCCAGCCGTCACGGCAATTGAAAAACGCGGCAATGAAGTCAAACTGGGGACACTAAAGCGTTATATCGAAGCGTTGGGTGGCAAGCTTTCACTGCAAATTGAGTTTCCGGATGGCGTTAAACAGCTAAAGATTTAAAACGCCGCAGGTTTCCCCACGGCGGTTTGATTAATCGCGGAACACCACATCAGCCCAACGGGCCAGGCCTGCGGTAACGGAGCCGAAATCATCGCCTCCCGCCAGCGGAATACCCGGTAATTGCTGAGCCAATGCATGTTTCAGCAGTGGTGAGCGAGCACTACCACCAGTGAGATAAATCACATCCGGTTTCACGGCACTGTTTTCCAGCGCAAGTGTGACTTGCTCGAGAATACGTTGCAGTGGCTGACTGATAGCACTTTCCAGATCCGGTTGAGTAATCTCGCAGCCCAATTCTTTACTGATAAACGGCAGCATGGTGGCGACTTGCTGACTATCGGAGAGCGCGATTTTACTCTCCTCTGCAGCACGCACCAGGCGATAGCTAAGGCGCTGGCGCCAGACCTTTTGCAGGAATGCCACTTTTTCAGGTTCACGTGAATCGCGCACCAGTTCGTTAAGCATGCGGCCATTGGCACTGCTGTAAAAATCGTTTTGTGCCGGGACGTCGCTTATTGCGACCGCGTTCCACCACGGCAATACCGGCAAGGCGATACCTTTTTCGGTTTGTCCGCCCATACCCAGTAATGGGGAAAGCTGTTTAAAGGCCAGCATAATATCCAGATCGTTACCGCCAACTCGGCAACCACTGTGGCCTAATAGGCTTTGTTCGCGATCACGACGAGCACGCCATTGCGGCCCCATCAGCAATACTGAGCAGTCAGTGGTACCACCGCCGATATCGACGACTAAAACCTGTTTTTCTTCGTTTAATGTGGCTTCAAAATCAAGTCCGGCCGCAACCGGCTCAAACTGAAACACCACATCTTTAAAACCAGCCCGATGAGCTGCGCGGTCAAGGATCCCTTGAGCCTGCCGGTTTGCTTCATCACCACCTAAACCCTGGAAGTTAATCGGGCGGCCGATCACAGCTTGAGTAATCGGCTCGGCAACCTGGCTTTGCGCCTGATTACGGATATGTAGCATCATCGCGCAGACTAAATCTTCGAACAAAGCGACTTGCTGAGGTTTTAGGCCTGTAGCGCCGAGGAAGGATTTGGGTGATTTAACGAAGTAAACTTCTTCCGGGTCTTCCATGTACTGGCGCAGGGAACTCAAGCCAAATTGCACACTGTTAGGCAAGACATCGATATCTTCTTCGCGATTAAAGGATACCGCGCGACGCAGCAATGCCTGGGTTTCGGTGCCAGTGGCAGGAACCTCGTGATGGCGATATAGCCATTCACTTACTGATTCACGTGTCGGAGCGCACAACATTGACGGAAGCAGTTTTGAGCCGTTCTCCATCTCCAGCGCCTGTGGAACGCCGTCACGCATTACTGCTACCGAGCAGTTTGCAGTACCATAATCGAAGCCAATAAATTGCATATAATCCCCATGCCGGTGAAGAAGGGGGCGACTTTAGCGGAATGTGAAGCATCGGGCAACTGAATATCAAAGCAAGGCATTATTAGTGGCGTGCACCTATGCTATTGCGATAGTTAACGACAGGAAGAGACAATGTATCAACTGGAGTACAACCCACCTTACGACTGGAAGTGGATGTTTGGTTTCCTGGCCGGGCGAGCGGTTAGTGGCGTCGAGATTGTCACAGATGAGAATTACTGCCGCAGTTTTGCTTTAGGGAAGTATCAAGGGTTAGTTACGCTTGAGCCCGATGAGAAAGCCTGCCAGCTAAAAGTGACGCTGAGTACGGGTCTGGAGCCGGTTGCCGATGAGGTTTTGCAAAAAGTGAAACAACTGCTCGACCTTGACTGTCAGCCCCATACCATTCTTGAAAGTCTTGGGGATTTAGCGACTGCACGTCCTGGCCTTCGTTTGCCAGGTTGCATGGACACCTTTGAGCAGTCTGTTCGCGCCATCCTGGGGCAACTGGTGAGCGTAGCAATGGCAGCAAAACTTGCCAGTAAACTGGCGCAGGTTTTTGGTGAACCGCTGGTGGATTTTCCTGATTGGCGACTTTTTCCCACCCCTGAACGACTGGCATCGTTGAGCCCTGAACAGCTAAAGCCGCTTGGTATGCCCTTAAAACGTGGTGCTGCGATCATTCATCTGGCGCAACAAATGGTAAAAGGCGAGTTTCCACTCCATAGCCCTGTGGATGTTGAGCAAGGTGTGAAAACGCTTGTCACTTATCCAGGGATTGGACGCTGGACGGCAAACTACATTGCTTTGCGTGGTTGGCAGGCAAATGATGTTTTCTTACCAGACGACTATCTGATTAAGCAGCGATTTCCAGGTATGACGCCAACTCAAATTCGCCGTTACGCCGAACGCTGGAAGCCCTGGCGCTCCTACGCGTTATTGCATATTTGGTATAGTGAGGGCTGGGTGCCAGGTACTTAATAGCGAATTAATTAATCGCGAAATAACTGGTGTTCAGCAGTATTTCCAGCGGGGTTGGTTGAGTCACTGCCTCACCGAAAATAAGGTCGATGCCAATGCCTGAGAGCGTATCCATCACCATTGGCATATCGGCAGGTCCTGCGATCGTTTGCAATGATTGACGCTGGGCGTGGCCATGAATGATGGTCACCATCATTTCATCCATCAGATTGCAGTGAACATTACTAATCAGTTCTTCATCCACAATGATGTAGCTGAAACGCTGGCGAGAGACGTGTTTAAAGATATCCAGGTCTCGACCAACGTGGCTTAGGATCAACTGGCATCCACTATCGCGCAGCCTTTTCAGGTTACTGTCTATCTTCTCATCATCACTTTGCAACACTTCGCAATTGACCATCAGGTGTAACAGACGAGCAGGTAGTGGGCTACGGGATAAGCCTCTTAACAGTTCGTCGACAACTTTATCATTCGCAAGGCCCGGGGAAGAAATAGGAAGCGCGATGCCAAAACCTTTGCTTGCTACTTGTTGAGAAAACTTGCTGAAGAATTCGTTAAAAACCCTCAGGTCGAGAGCGCATTGCAACTCTTTGTCGGTAACGGCTGTGCGGAAAGGGGACTCATCAATCACGACATTATCACTTCCCCAGAAGCGTAACGACACCACATAAAAACTGGTTGATTCCGGAACGCGTGGCGGGGCAACGCCTCTGGCTACCATCAGGATCGGGTTCTCGTTGATGATGCGCTTTTGCTCATCGACGGTCATATGTTGATCTTCTTTGCGAATCTCATGCTGAGAAGATTCAAAGACGGTCACGCGGCCGCGGCCACCATTTTTCGAGGCATAACAAGCGATATCGGCCTGAGAAAGCACTTCAGAAGCAATTCTGTTATCGGCATCAATTTGGGTTATACCTGCGCTGGCGCCAATGCGGTGCAAACGCCCGTTCCACGTAAAGTGATAGTCATTAATGCTTTGGATAATACGCTCAGAAATATGGCGCGCATTGTCAGAAGAGCAATCCGGGAGCAACAAACCAAACTCATCACCGCCCAGACGAGCCAGAAAATCACCTGTTCGCAACATGCTTAGCATCAAAGAGGAGAGCTCGCGTAGCAGCGCATCGCCCGCAGCGTGCCCTGCGGTATCATTCACTGCTTTGAAACGATCGAGGTCGATAAACACGAGAGCATGGCGCTGGCGATTTTCTCCAGCACTCTGCAGCAAACGTTTGAGATGGTTTTCGAAACTGACACGGTTTGCCAGGTGTGTCAGCCCATCATGTGAGGCACTGTAGCTCAACTGTTTAAGCATTTTACGCGATTCGGTGACATCCTGAATGACCAGCACCGAACCGATGCTTTGCCCGTCCAACGTTGTTAGCGGGGTGATGCTGTAGTGGATATCGTAGCTGCCGCCGTTGCGGCAATGCAGAACGACATCGTGCTCGATGGTCGTTCGCGCATAATCACCACTATGAATATTCTCCATCACGGGCCCGGTGTCGCCAAACGTGATGTGCAGAATGGCCAGAATATGCTGACCGATTGCCTGCTGTTGTGGCCAGCCGCTGAGTTTCTCGGCAATAGGATTCATAAAGGTGATATTCATATCTACATCGGTACAAATGACCGCTTCACCTATCGAGTCAAGCGTGATGTGTAGACGTTCTTTCTCCTGATACAACGCTTCGTTCAGCTGTTTAACTTCCGTCATATCCATGTTGATGCCGAGCAGGCGCTCAACATCACCATTTTTATTCAACACCCGGTTTGCGAGTGAGCGAATATGGCGGATACCTTCTTTGACATGAATACGATATTCCATCTTGAAAGGCACTCGAGCCTGCAAAGCATCGCGAACTGTTTTCTCAGCCATTGGCGCGTCATCGGCGACGATACATTCAAGCCACAGAGCGTAGGTGGGTTTTACATGCGCCGGGACTTCATAGAGATCAAACATACGTTTGTCCCAACTGATTACATCGCTGCCAAGATCCCATTCCCAGATACCGATGCCACCCGCTTCATTGGCAAGTGTAATGCGCTCCATCAAGCGTTTATTCACCCACTCGGTATGCTTGAGATCATTAATATCTTCAATCTGCGCGATTAAATAGAGCGGGGTGCCGTCAATGTCACGCACAATAGACACCGCCAGCAATGCCCATACGACATCGCCTTTGCTGGTGTAATAGCGTTTTTCCATCGAATAGCTGTTGATACTGCCACTCACCAGCATATTGAGTTGCTGTAAATCAGCGTGTAAATCTTCCGGATGGGTTATCTGCTGGAATGTCAGTGAGCGTAGTTGTTCGGCGCTATACCCGAGGAATTTGCAAAGCGATTTATTGACCTGCAACCACTGGCCATCGGTTGATACCAACGCCATACCGATGGCGGAATACTCCATCGCGTTACGGAAACGCGCTTCGCTTTCGGTGATGTGTTTACGCTCCTCTCGAAACGAATACATCACCATTGTCATCACATTAGCTGGCAATAAAATCATCAGGAACGGCAGCCAGGGGGCGTTATTCATGATGTCCGTGTGCGGTTGCATGTCTACCGTGCTATTGGTTGCCATCATCAAAGAGACAACCATTAATGTGGCCAGGAAAATAACAAAAGCTTCCAGACGTGGCAGGCGAATAGCACTCCACATCAGAAAAACAATAATAAAGGTAAATGGCCACGGCATATAACGCAGAGCAAGATAGCTAAGTGTCAGGGTGATAACAAAAGTGAATATTGTTTCTAATAATAGTTTCGGATTTTTATGGCGTAATAAATAGCTTGGTTTAAACAATAATGCTGTTGGAACTAACGCTAAAGTACCGATAGTTTCGGATAAGATCCAAACGAAAAAAGTTTTAGCGATGTTTCCACCATCAGGACCCGCCAACCAAACTGCCAGCACGCCGCCAATAAGAGGGGGAACTATTGCACTGCAGAAAACCAGGCGAACCCAATTATTGAGGTTTTGCAATGGGTTAATTTGCGTGAGGAAACGCCGCATTAACGATGCACCAAACAATGCCTCGATAATATTTATAGCGCTGTAGCCAAGATTAATTTCATGTATGGGCTGCAAAATAGCGGAAGCGCAAAGACTTCCGAGAGCACATACCACAATGATCATTGGCCATTGACGGACTGGATTACGGAATAAGGCCACCATCATGATGGATGTTGGGAACCAAAGCGGTGCTAAAACAGTACCGACCAGAGATAATTCCAGGGAGTACAAAGTGAATATAAAGCTTAAAAACCCCAACCCCGCAGGCAGAATGAAGGAAGGCATTGCGATTAACTCTTTTGTGCTTTGTTTGATCATTACCGCAAATCCGTTAAGGCGTGCCGCCAGGTGCCATGCCCGGATGCAAATAAAAAGATAAGTTTCGGTTTTATGCTAGTACAAACAATTTACAATTCCTATGCAGGTCGGTCATAATTTAACATCAAGAAGTAATAAAAAGTGTTATTTGACATACTTATTTTTACCATTCGTTAATAACCATTCTTATGCAGTGGTTATTGATTGACTTCCATCTACCTGCTACCAGCCAGTTAAAATCACCCTCGCGTGTGCATTACTCTGGTATCAGCGGGCGGATCTCCCTATAATTGCCGCGTTTGACGTCTTTTGCGTCGCCCTTCCTCAACATTTAAGTCAACAAGGCTCGTTACAACATGACTGACAAGTCCCATCAATGCGTCATCATCGGGATAGCCGGTGCGTCGGCTTCAGGAAAAAGTCTTATTGCCAGCACGCTGTATCGCGAACTGCGCGATCAAGTTGGTGATGAACACATTGGTGTCATTCCAGAAGACAGTTACTACAAAGACCAAAGCCATCTTTCGATGGAAGAACGAGTTAAGACCAACTACGACCATCCAAACGCGATGGATCACAACTTGCTGTTTCAGCATTTACAAATGCTCAAATCAGGTAACCCTATTGAGCTGCCTGTCTATAGCTATGTTGAACATACCCGTACCGGTAACTCTGTTCATTTAATGCCGAAGAAAGTCATCATTCTGGAAGGGATTTTGTTGCTGACGGATGCCCGTCTGCGCGAAGAGATGAACTTCTCCATTTTTGTTGATACGCCGCTGGATATTTGCCTGATGCGCCGTATGAAACGCGATGTTAATGAACGTGGCCGTTCAATGGACTCTGTGATGGCCCAGTATCAGAAAACCGTTCGTCCTATGTTTTTACAATTCATCGAACCTTCCAAGCAGTATGCCGATATTATCGTGCCGCGCGGGGGTAAAAACCGTATCGCCATTGATATCCTCAAGGCAAAAATCAGTCAGTTCTTTGAGTAATCTTCAGACATAACAGCCTTTCGCGGACGAGTTCTACTTATTCGCTCGCAAAAACGTAATGAAATCCCGGTATTTACCCTTCGTAGCGTGGCTATCTTAGCCCCGCTGTGGCAGGGTAAACAAAACTGAGCTTGAGATAAGGAGCATCACTGATGCGTTTGTGTGACCGCGATATAGAAGCCTGGCTCGATGACGGGCGCTTAACGATTACCCCTCGTCCGCCAGTTGAACGCATTAGCGGTGCTACTGTCGATGTGCGTTTGGGGAACAAATTCCGTACTTTCAGCGGCCATACGGCACCGTTTATAGATTTAAGCGGTCCAAAAGATGAAGTGACCGAAGCTCTGGAACGCGTCATGAGCGACGAAATCGTCCTCAATGAAGGCGAAGCATTCTACTTACACCCTGGAGAACTGGCTTTAGCGGTAACGCTTGAGTCCGTAACGATACCTGCTGATTTAGTCGGCTGGTTAGACGGTCGTTCATCTTTGGCGCGTTTGGGTCTGATGGTCCATGTAACCGCACACCGTATCGATCCAGGCTGGCATGGCTGCATTGTTCTGGAGTTCTATAATTCCGGTAAGCTGCCTTTAGCCCTGCGCCCTGGTATGATGATTGGCGCTTTGAGTTTTGAACCGCTTTCAGGCCCTGCCGCACGCCCTTACAACAGTCGCCAGGACGCGAAATATCGCGATCAGCAAGGGGCTGTGGCGAGTCGTATTGATAAGGACTGAGTTGCATCTCTATGGGGATTGTATGAGACGATTACTTACCACGCTGATGATTTTGCTGGTTGTGCTGGTTGCCGGCCTTTCTGCGTTGGTGTTATTGGTTAACCCCAATGATTTTCGTGCATATATGGTAGGCCAGGTTGAAGCTCGCAGTGGCTATCAACTGGATTTAGACGGGCCGCTGCGTTGGCACGTCTGGCCACAACTTAGTATTTTATCAGGACGTATGTCATTGACCGCACCAGGCGCTAGCCAGCCCTTGGTACGAGCCGACAATATGCGCCTTGATGTTGCCTTATTACCTCTGCTTTCTCATCAGCTTAAGGTTCACCAGGTGATGTTGAAAGGTGCAGTAATTCAACTCACTCCCCAGACAGAAGAGCGCCGTGCCAAAGATGCCCCTGTCGGGCCGTCATCCCCCACGCCTCCACCTGATGAAGACAGCGGTTGGTCTTTTGACATAGCTAAACTCAAAGTTGCCGACAGCGTGCTGGTTTTCCAGCATGCTGATGACGAGCAAATTACGGTGCGCAATATCAATCTGCAAATGGAGCAGAATGAGCGAAAACAAGCGCACATTGAACTGAGCAGCCGTATTAATCGTGACCAACGTGATTTGACCTTGTCATTGGTGGCTGATCTTGATGCCAGCAATTATCCGCAGCAACTCAGTGCCAATATCTCCAAACTCGATTACCAACTTCAAGGTGCAGACCTTCCTGCTAAAGGGGTTACGGGCAGTGGAACCTTTGCTGCACGTTGGCTTGAACCACAGCGCCGTCTTGAACTTAATCAGCTGCAACTGACTGCCAATGATAGCGACTTGCAAGGTAATGCCAGTGCTGTGCTGGAAGACAAAACTCAGTGGGTAATCGATTTACGCTCAAGTAAATTGAATCTGGATGGCCTGGTTGCTGGCAACTCAGTGACGAATGTCAACGTGCAGCAACAGGCACAGCAGCAAAGTGCGCTACCACGTCCGATCATTGCTTCCGGGGTCGAAGAGACCAACTATCAGAGTCTGCGCGATTTTACTGCCCAGGTTAATATTGCCGCGTCGAGTGTGGTGTGGCGAGGGCTGGATTTCACCGATGTTCAAGCGGCAATAACTAACAATTATGGCTTGCTAACGGTTTCTGAACTGATGGGGAAATTTGGCAAAGGGAGTATGTCATTCCCGGGCGAGCTTGATGCACGCCAGAGTCAGCCGCAACTATCATTTAGCCCAAAAGTTGAAGACATAGAAATTGGGCCGATTCTGACTGCGTTTAACTATCCAATCGCGTTGTCTGGATTGCTATCGATGGAAGGGGAGTTCAGCGGTGACAGACTCAATGCCGAAGCTTTCCGTCGTAGCTGGCAAGGGGATGCGAGCATAACAATGCTACATACCACAATGCAGGGTATGAACTTCCAACAGCTAATACAGCAAGCAGTAACCCGTAGCAATGATGATGTTCAGGCCCAGGAAAATTATGACAATGTCACCATGTTGGATAATTTCTCGGCGCAGGCAAGCCTCGATAATGGCGAGTTATCCCTCAAGAAAATGGTTGGCGCATCTTCCATGTTGGCGCTGACAGGCGCGGGGACTCTTGATCTTGTTAAGCAGCAGTGCGATACCCGCTTTGATGTCACCGTAGTTGACGGTTGGAAAGGGGATAGCAAGTTGATTGAGGTGCTGAAAACCACCCCAATCCCGCTGCGAGTATATGGGCCATGGCAGAAGTTGAATTACTCTTTGCAAGTGGACCAGGTACTGCGTAAGCAGTTGCAGAGTGAAGCAAAACGTCGCCTGAATGACTGGCTGGGCAAGCATAAAGACAGCAGCAAAGCGAAAGACGTTAAAGATTTGCTAGATAAGCTTTAGTAGTCATTTCAATCGTCGGATGTTGCTACACTAATCTCTCCTACAAATACTGTATTTCGTAGGTCGGATTAGCGCAGCGACATCCGACTTTTTTATTTAAATCACACCTCAAAATCCATCTCATCGTCGCGGGTCTTCGGCACAATTTGCACCTTCTGTACGCGATGGCTTTCCACCTGCAATGTCCGCAACAGAAAATCCCCTACCTGAACAGCTTCTCCTGTTACCGGAATATGTTGTAACGCCTCCATCAGCAGCCCAGCAATCGTGTGATAGTTACGTTTATCATCCAGTGGTATTGGCACATACTGCACTAAGTCTTCGAGCGGCATATGACCGTTTGCGGTCCACGTCCCATCAGGGTTTTTCTGAATATCATGGCGCGCGTCTATCTCTTCAGCTTCATTGGGCAAGTTACCGGCAATGGTTTCCATCACATCACTCAATGTCACCACACCTTCGACCGAGCCAAACTCATCAACCACAAAGGCAAAGTGGGTTCTGGCGTTGCGGAACTGCTCGAGTGCGGCCAATAAAGGCAGTGTTTCAGGGAAGACAAGCGGTTGGCGAATTAACACTTCGAGGTTGAGCGGTTCGCCTTTGAGTGACTGCTGGAGCAAATCAATGACGTGTACTACGCCCAGAATCTCATCGCTCTCACCAGTTATTACCACGCGTGTATGCTGGTTCTTATCAAGCAAGGCTCGTATTTGTTCTTCCGGGTCGGCCAGTTTAATGTGTTCGACATCGTGACGTGATGTCATGATGCTGCTCACCGTGCGCTGGTTGAGATTAAGCACTCGTTCAATCATCAGCCGCTCTTGTGGCTCAAATATCTCATCTTGCCGGGCGTGGTCAGCAATCAGCGATGCGGTTTGAGCATCCAGTTCAGCCTCTTCCTTCTTACCATTCAACAAACGCAGCACCGCTTCGGCGGTGCGTTGGCGCAACGATTGATCGGCAGATAGAAAGCGGCGGCGGTTGAATATTGCCAGCTGGTTTAAACTTTCAATCATCACCGAGAACCCGATAGCAGCGTATAAATAGCCTTTCGGGATATGGTAGCCAAAGCCATCTGCGACCAGGCTAAAACCTATCATCAGCAGGAAACTCAGGCACAGAATCACAATAGTAGGATGGTTATTCACGAAGCGCGTGAGTGCTTTACTGGCGAGCAGCATCAGGCAAATCGCGATTATCACTGCGGCCATCATCACGGGCAGATGGTCGACCATGCCCACGGCGGTTATCACCGAATCGAGGGAAAAGACTGCATCCAGAATGACGATTTGTGCGACCACGGGCCAGAACCGTGCACCGCGCCGCTGCGTGTGGTTTTCGCTATCTTTGCCCTCAAGCCGTTCGTTGAGCTCAACAGTCGCCTTAAATAAAAGGAATAACCCACCAAAGAGCATGATCAGATCACGGGCGCTGAATCCGAGTTCGCCCACGCTGAATAGTGGCCGTGTCAACGTGACCAGCCATGAAATGGAGGCCAGCAACAGTAAGCGCATCAACATGGCAAGAATGAGCCCGGTAACGCGTGCTTTGTCGCGTTGAGAAGGGGGAGCTTTTCGGCAAGGATAGCGATAAACACCAGGTTATCGATACCGAGGACCAGTTCAATAACGACTAACGTTATCAATCCGGCCCAGATTGAGGGGTCGGCAATCCATTCCATGCCTTAATGCACCTCTTGTTAGATGACAAACGTCACACTTAAAGGATGGTTAACCGCGCGGGAAATTGCAATGCCGCAGGGTGGGATAAATCATGTTGCCCTTTAAATGTTAAATATTGCCTGGTTAATTCCATTTAATCACTAAGGTAAATTATTAATTATTTTTTAATAATGGTTCAGTGGTTCTTATTATAATGAAATTCACATGAGATATATCTGTATATCACATTGTGACTTATCACTTATTCATATTCTGTCAATATAAAGAAATTCCTAAACGTGTGTAAATGTGCCGTTAATATTATTCTTAAAAGTCCCTGTCTGGTTCGGTGGAACCTTGCCTGATATAGGGTTAGCTGTAACAATCGATATCGGTGTCTGATATTAGATGTATTTTTTATATTCGCTGAAGCTGTGATATTTAACCTGGTGCCATAGGGCTTATCTCCAGAGAATTATTCTTTGGGTTTACTTCCTGGAATCGTTACTTCTTATAAATTGTCTTTTTTCAGTAGGTTGGTGACTGTAAACCAGGGGCGGTAGCATGCCCGAAGGCCAGAGAATAAGCCTCGGTTATTCTGTCGCCATCATGATGTCTAAATAAGTGCTTTTTAGGAATTATGCCATTTAGTTAGATCTACATTTGGGGCCAATTTTATATCTCACTGATAAGCCTAACGAGCCACTTATTTTATTCGATCAGGATAATTACTCTGCCATAGTGATAAATACTCAATGATTAAATACAAACTTAAATTGATGCCTTTATTGGTGTCAGTAGCCCTTATGAGTGGTTGCACAGTACTCCCCGGTAGCAATATGTCTACGATGGGGAAAGACGTTATCAAGCAACAGGATTCAGATTTTGATCTGGACCGCATGGTCAACGTGTATCCGTTAACGCCGCGTCTGGTTGAGCAATTACGTGTACGTCCGGCGGTCGCACAGCCAAATATGTCTCTCGACCAGGAGATCTCCGCCTACCAATACCGTGTGGGGCCAGGAGATGTTCTGAATGTCACGGTCTGGGATCACCCAGAACTCACCACTCCAGCAGGCCAATACCGTAGCTCAAGCGATGCGGGTAACTGGGTACAGTCAGATGGCACCATGTTTTATCCGTATGTCGGCAAAGTAAAAGTCGCGGGTAAAACCTTGTCTGAAATCCGCAGTGATATTACCGGCCGCCTTGCGACGTACATCGCTGACCCGCAGGTGGACGTTAATATCGCTGGCTTCCGCTCGCAAAAAGCCTATGTCTCAGGTCAGGTGAATAAATCCGGCCAGCAGGCCATTACCAACGTACCGCTCACTATTCTCGATGCTATCAATGCCGCAGGCGGTCTGACTGATGCCGCTGACTGGCGCAATGTGGTGCTGACGCACAACGGCCAGGAAAAACGGATTTCCCTGCAAGCGCTGATGCAAAACGGCGACCTGAGCCAGAACCATCTGCTTTATCCCGGCGACATTTTATTCGTGCCGCGCAATGACGATCTGAAAGTGTTCGTGATGGGTGAAGTGAAGAAACAAACCACCCTGAAAATGGACTTCAGCGGCATGACGCTGACCGAAGCGCTGGGTCAGGCCGAAGGTCTGGATATGACGGCTTCCAATGCCAGCGGCATCTTCGTGATTCGCCCAATCAAAGAGAAGCAGGGCGGCAAAATCGCCAACATTTATCAGCTCGATATGTCGGATGCGACGTCGCTGGTGATGGGCACCGAATTCCAGTTGCAACCTTACGATGTGGTGTATGTGACCACAGCACCTGTCACGCGTTGGAATCGTCTGATCAACCAACTGCTGCCGACGATCAGTGGCGTTCGTTATATGACGGATACCGCCAAAGATATCCATACCTGGTAACGCGCTATGTTCAACAAAATTTTGGTTGTCTGTGTGGGGAATATTTGCCGTTCCCCAACCGCTGAGCGGTTACTCAAAAGCTATCACCCGGAGCTGACTGTGACTTCGGCGGGGCTGGGGGCTTTGGTCGGGAAGGGGGCTGATGCTGGTGCCATTCGCGTCGCCGAGCAGCATAACCTCTCCCTTGAGGGGCACTGTGCAAAACAGGTTTCCGGCAAAATGTGCCGCGAATACGACCTGATCCTCGCCATGGAAAAACGCCATATCTCCGCACTTTGCGAAATGGCTCCAGAGATGCGCGGCAAAGTGATGCTGTTTGGTCACTGGGATGCGGAACGGGAAATTCCCGATCCGTATCGCAAAAGCCACGACGCTTTTGAAGCGGTTTACGGTCTTCTGGACCAGAACGCCCAAAAATGGGCTAACGCACTCAACGCTCATCAGGGATAACAATGACAGAAAAAGCACGCCGTTCGAGCGCCCCGACTGAGGGCAATGACGAAATCGATATTGGCCGATTGTTCGGAACGGTCCTTGAAGCCCGTTGGTGGGTTCTGGGGATCACCGCCATCTTTGCGATACTTGCCACCATATATGCCATGTTCGCCACGCCAATTTATAAAGCCGATGCACTGGTGCAAATCGAACAAAACGCCGGTAATTCGTTAGTCAACGACATCAGCTCCGCGCTATCTAACAAGCCGCCTGCTTCCGCTGCCGAGATGCAGCTGATTCAGTCGCGCCTGGTATTGGGTAAAACGGTCGACGATCTTAACCTGGATATTTCAGTCGAAAAAAATAGCTTCTGGTTATTAGGTGCGGGCTGGGACAGGCTGCAAGGCCGCCAGAACGATACCGTTGTTGTTGATACCTTTAACCTCCCGGCAGGGCAGGCCAAAAATGTATTTACTGTGGAAGTGGTTAGTCCAACACAGTATTTGCTGACTAACGACAACGGTTTTAGCGCCAAAGGGCAGGTGGGTCAGCCACTGAGTCAGGGCGGCATCACGATGTTAGTGAGCGCGATTAAAGCGCAAGTGGGCGATACCTTTACCGTTAATAAATACTCAACGCTTGGCATGATCAATCAGCTTCAGGGCAACCTGACCGTGGCTGAAAACGGCAAAGATACCGGCGTGTTAAGCCTCTCTTATACCGGTGAAGACAAAGACCAAATCCGCACTATCCTCGACAGCATTACGCGTAACTACCTGGCGCAGAACGTGCAGCGTAAATCGGAAGAAGCGGCCAAAAGCCTGCAATTCTTAGCGCAGCAGTTGCCGGAAGTCCGCAGCCGCCTCGATGCTGCCGAAAATAAACTGAATGCCTATCGCCAACAGCAAGACTCGGTTGACCTGTCACTGGAAGCCAAATCCGTGCTCGACACCATGGTGAACATTGATGCGCAGCTCAATGAATTGACCTTCAAAGAGGCGGAGATTTCCAAACTCTATACCAAGGTTCACCCGGCTTATCGCACCTTACTGGAAAAACGTCAGACGTTGCTCGATGAAAAAGCGCGGCTGAACGGGCGTGTTACCGCGATGCCGAAAACGCAGCAAGAAATCGTGCGTTTAACGCGTGATGTCGAGTCTGGTCAACAGGTATACATGCAGCTGTTGAACAAGCAGCAAGAGTTGAAAATCACCGAAGCCAGTACCGTGGGTGATGTGCGTATCGTCGATGCGGCCATTGCTCAACCAGGCATGGTGAAACCGCAGCGTGCCCTGATTATTCTCGGCAGCATTATTCTTGGCCTGATGTTGTCCATCATGGGCGTGCTGTTACGCTCCTTGTTCAACCGTGGTATCGAAAGCCCAGCGGTACTCGAAGAGGCCGGGATTGGTGTGTACGCCAGCATCCCACTTTCTGAATGGCAGAAATCGCGCGACAACGCCACGGTGCGCAGTGTTAAAGCGGCGAAGCGCAATAAGCAAAGCCAACTACTGGCGGTGGGGAATCCGACGGATCTGGCCATTGAAGCGATTCGCAGCCTGCGTACCAGCCTTCATTTCGCCATGATGCAGGCATCCAATAACGTCCTGATGCTGACAGGTGTTAGCCCGTCGATTGGTAAAACGTTTGTTTGTGCCAACCTGGCTGCCGTGATTAGCCAGACCAATAAGCGTGTTCTGCTAATCGACTGCGATATGCGCAAAGGTTATACCCACGAACTACTAGGCACCACCAACAACAACGGTCTGGCAGAAGTGCTCTCAGGCCAGGCAGAAATTACCCGCTGTGCGCAAAAAACCTCCGTACCCAATTTTGACCTTGTGCCGCGCGGTGTCGTGCCATCGAACCCTTCCGAATTGCTGATGAGCGAGCGCTTTGCGGAGTTAATCGCATGGGCAAGCAAAAGCTATGACCTGGTGTTGATTGATACCCCGCCGATTCTCGCCGTTACCGACGCCGCTGTTGTGGGTCGCCATGCGGGCACCACGCTGATGGTGGCGCGCTACGCGGTAAATACGCTCAAAGAGGTCGAAACCAGTCTCAGCCGCTTTGAACAAAATGGCGTCACCGTACGTGGTGTGATCCTCAACTCCATCTTCCGCCGTGCGGCAGGGTACGAGGATTACGGTTACTACGAGTACGAATATAAATCTGATGCTAAGTAATCAGGCATCAACTGGCGGATGACGTTTTGCTTATTCGCCCTACAAATCTCGCCGTAGGGTGGATAAGCGATAGCCCCATCTACCAATAAATAAAAACGATTTCCGGGGGAGCGCCATGAAACGCCCACTTATCTCTATTTATATGCCGACATGGAACCGCCAGCAGTTGGCTATTCGCGCCATCAAATCGGTGCTGCGCCAGGATTATGAACACTGGGAAATGTTAATCGTTGATGACTGCTCTTCCTCTTTCGAGCAGCTTCAGCGCTTTGTTGATGAGCTGGGTGACCCACGCGTGCGTTATACCCGCAATGATTTCAATTCGGGTGCCTGCTCAGTGCGCAACCAGGCCATCTGTAATGCCACGGGTGAATTAATTACGGGTATTGATGACGATGATGAGTGGACGCCAAACCGCCTGTCGGTATTCCTGGAGCAAAAACACCAATTGGTGACTCATGCATTTCTCTACGCCAATGACTATGTCTGTGAAGGCCAGGTCTATTCGCAGCCCGCAAGCTTGCCGCTCTACCCTAAATCTCCATTCTCATTAAAGCTGTTTTACAAGCGCAATATCATAGGTAATCAGGTGTTTACTTATGCTGACCGCTTCAAAGCTTGCCTGTTCGATACCACTCTCGCGGCGGCTCAGGACTACGATATTTTCCTGCGTATGGTGGTGGAGTATGGTCAGCCGTGGAAAGTGGAAGAAGCTACGCAAATTTTGCATATCAATCACGGTGAAATGCAGATCACAAAATCACCGAAAAAGTTTGCCGGTTACTTCCATTTCTATCAAAAGCACAAAGATAAATTCGACCGTGCCAGCAAGAAGTATCAGCTATTTACCCTTTACCAGATCCGCAACAAGCGTATGTCGTTACGCACATTATTAGCGCTCTTGAGCGTGCGCAATACTAAGCGTCTGGCTGACGGATTGCGGGGGAAATAACGGTGCTTGAAGACCTGCGCGCAAACTCCTGGAGCCTTCGCCCTTGCTGCATGGTGATGGCTTACCGTATTGCCCACTTTTGCTCGGTATGGCGCAAAAAAACGTCATCAACAATCTTTGGGCAGC
This sequence comes from Buttiauxella sp. AC038, assembly GCF_979253565.1. Lineage (NCBI taxonomy): Bacteria > Pseudomonadati > Pseudomonadota > Gammaproteobacteria > Enterobacterales > Enterobacteriaceae > Buttiauxella > Buttiauxella sp. AC038. The sequence goes on from NZ_CEEDCQ010000001.1 coordinate 1,757,670, forward strand.
TCCGATAATCCTGCTTTATCGCTTTGTGACCGAATGCCTGTTTGGCTATGAAATCCAGGCGGGTGCAACCATCGGGCGTCGTTTTACCATTCACCACGGTTATGCCGTTGTGATTAATAAATTCGTGGTCGCCGGTGATGACTTCACCATTCGCCACGGCGTCACCATCGGTAATCGCGGCAAAAGCAACGCCTGCCCGGTGATTGGCAACGGTGTCGAACTGGGTGCCAACGTGGTGATTATTGGCGATATCACGCTTGGGAATAACGTCATTGTTGGTGCTGGGAGCGTGGTACTCGATAGCGTGCCAGACAATGCGCTGGTGGTTGGCGAAAAAGCACAGGTAAAAATAATCAAATGAATATCATGCAATTTAACGTGCGCCTCGCTGAAGGCGGCGCAGCGGGCGTGGCGCTGGATCTTCATCAGCGTGCCAATGCCGCAGGTTTTAGCTCGCGATTTATTTACGGCTACGGTAAAGGCGGCAAGAAAAGTGCCAGCCATGACAAGTTCCAGGGCGTGGAAAAACACACCCCACGCCTGACGTCTATCGCCAACATTATTCTGTTTCGCTTTTTCAACCGCGACCCATTCGGCAACCTGAATAACCTGTATCGCAAAGTGACTCGTGCCCAAGGCCCGGTAGTGCTGCATTTTCATGTGGTACACAGTTATTGGTTGAATCTCGAAGAGATGGTGACGTTTTGCCAGCGTGTAAAAGCGCATAAACCGGATGTCACTTTTGTCTGGACGCTCCACGACCACTGGAGCATCACCGGACGCTGTGCGTTTCTGGATGGTTGCGATGGTTGGAAAACTGGCTGCCAGAAATGCCCGACGCTAAACAACTACCCGCCCGTGAAAAAGGATCGTGCACATCTTTTGGTGCACACCAAACGCCAGTTGTTCCGCGAAATGCTCGCGCTAGGCTGCAAGTTTATTTCGCCAAGCCAGCATGTGGCCGATGCCTTTAACCTGATTTACGGAGCAGGGCGCTGCAAAATCATCAATAACGGTATTGATGTGGCAACCGAAGCGATTCTGGCTGAATTACCGCTCACGCAAGCCGCGGGCGTTAAGCCAAAAGTAGCTGTGGTAGCCCATGATTTGCGTTACGACGGCAAAACTAATCAGCAACTGGTGCAGGCCATTATGGCGCTGGACGACGAAATCGAGTTGCACACTTTCGGTAAGTTCTCGCCGTTTAATGGCCCGAACGTGGTGAACCACGGTTATATGACCGATAAAAAAGCACTGATGAGCGAGCTTAACGAAATGGACTCGCTGGTGTTCAGCTCGCAGGTAGATAACTACCCGCTGATTCTGTGTGAAGCGTTATCCATTGGCGTGCCGGTTATCGCCACGCAAAGTGATGCTGCTGACGAAGTATTGCGTAAAGTTGGCGGCAAAACCTTTAGTGATGCTCGGGTGCTCGAACTGGTGAAAATGCCAAAAGAGCAGTTAGCGCAGCAGGTGTTTGGCAAAGAGTTGCAGGTATTTAAAGCTGCAAGCCGCCAGGCGTTTAGTGGGCAACAGATGCTGGAGGAGTATGTCTCGTTCTATCAGAATCTGTAGTTATCTGCTGTTACCGTTTATCTATCTGGTGGTCAACGTCAAGTTGGCCTCATTGGGGGAAAGCTTCCCAATAACGATAGTCACCTTCTTACCTGCAATCCTCTTTTTGTACATTGAACGAATCAGCGTCAAAAAATTGATGATTGCGCTGGGTATCGGTGCCGGACTGACTGCATTTAACTACATTTTTGGCCAATCGCTTGATGCCAGCAAATACGTCACCTCGACATTATTGTTCGTCTATATTGTGCTGATTATGGCAATGACATGGAGTTGCCGTTTCAAAACTATTTCACAGCGTAATCACCATAAAATTCTGCGGTTATTTTATGGTGTGGTGGGCATTATTGTGATGCTTGCGGCGGCGGAAATGGCTCAGATTATTCTGACCGGTGGAAGTAGCCTGATTGAGAAAATTTCGAAGTTTCTTATATACAGTAATAGCTATGTTCTGAACTTTATTAGCTTCGGTGGCAAGCGCACCACGGCACTCTATTTTGAACCGGCGTTCTTCGCTCTGGCATTAATCTCAATTTGGCTCAGTATCAAACAGTTTGGTATCAAAACACCGAAAACAGATGGTATGATTCTTTTAGGGATAGTGCTTTCAGGTTCATTTTCAGGGGTAATGACTTTTATCCTGTTCTATCTTCTTGAATGGGCATTCCAGTACCTTAATAAAAATGCCATAAAGAAGAAGTTGCCATTAGCAATTATTTCTCTTTCCGTGTTTTTAGTAGGGTTAATATTCGCATTCCCTTATATCGCGACCCGCCTTGGCGATTTGGGAACCGAAGGTTCTTCATCTTATTATCGAATTATTGGCCCGTTAGCGATGGTTGGGTATTCATTAACCAATATCGACGGGGTAGTGCGTTTCGGATCTTTATATGAATATGTCGCATCATTCGGAATCTTTAACGGTGCGGATGTCGGTAAAACAGTAGACAATGGTTTGTATCTGTTAATTATTTATTTTTCATGGTTCGCGGTATTACTGACCATTTGGTATATGTGGAAAGTCATTAAAATGATGCGCACAGCTTTTGGTAATAATGAAAATTACCGCGTTCAATTATGGCTTTTTACACCCGTGTCATTATTTTTTACCGGTTCAATTTTTAGCCCTGAATATGCGTTCTTGATTGTGTGCCCATTTATTTTACGTAAGGCGCTCAAAATTACGAACACCTGAGGTCAATAACAATGCTGCTAAGTGTCATCACGGTTGCTTATAAAAATCTCGCCGGAATAGAAAAAACCTGGCATTCGCTGGCTCACTTAGCGAAGGCTGCGGGCATCACATTTGAGTGGATTGTTGTGGATGGCGCCTCAAATGACGGCACCGCAGAGTTTCTGGAAAACCTCAATGGTCAGTACCAGTTACGCTATGTAAGCGAGAAAGATAACGGCATTTATGATGCAATGAACAAAGGTATTGAGATGGCCCAGGGCCGCTTTGCTTTGTTCCTCAATTCCGGTGACATTTTCCACCAGGATATTGCCACCGTCGCGCATCAACTGGCTGCTATGCCCTCGACTGATAATGCGATGGTGATTGGCGATGCGTTATTAGATTTCGGCGACGGTACAAAAATAGAACGCCGCGCAAAGCAGGGCTGGTATATCTACCACAGTTTACCAGCCAGCCATCAGGCGATATTTTTCCCAGTATCAGGGCTGCGTAAATACCCTTACGATCTGCAATATAAAGTCTCATCGGATTATGCGCTTGCCGCACGTATGTATAAAAAAGGTTATGCATTTAAACGCGTCAAGGGGTTGGTATCTGAATTTTCCATGGGCGGCGTGTCGACATCAAATAATATTGAATTGTGTCGGGATGCAAAAAATGTTCAGCGCAAGATATTAGGCGTGCCGGGATTTATTGCGGAATTATCTTATAAGCTCCGTCTGCGTACTACCGGAAAAGCAAAAGCACTTTATAACAAAGCCTGATTCTGTAGGTCGGATTAGCGTCAGCGACATCCGACAAAAACGTAGGGAATATTATGCAGGAATTAAATGGCTTCTCGGTACCGAAAGGTTTCCGGGGTGGGCACCCTATTAAGGTTCAACTGTGGTGGGCGGTACAAGCAACATTATTTGCCTGGTCGCCACAAATATTTTATCGCTGGCGTGCCTTTTTATTACGCCTGTTTGGTGCACGAATTGGTAAAGGTGTTGTGATTCGTCCATCGGTCAAAATTACTTACCCATGGAAATTAACGCTAGGTGATTATGCCTGGGTAGGTGATGACGCAGTGTTGTATACGCTGGGTGATATCACGATAGGGGCGAATTCTGTGGTGTCACAAAAGTGTTATTTGTGCACCGGTAGCCACGATTATATGAGTAAGCATTTTGATATTACCGCCTCGCCAATTGTTATCGGTGAGAAATGCTGGCTGGCAACCGATGTATTTGTTTCACCTGGCGTGAATATTGGAAATGGCACCGTCGTGGGTGCGCGTAGCAGCATTTATAAATCATTACCGGCGAATGCCGTTTGCCGGGGTAACCCAGCAGTAAAAATACGCGATCGAGCGTGAGCGCTTTATTTAAAGCAAAGCTCTTAATTTAATCTTCAATCATAGGAATTATTATGACTAAAGTAGCTCTCATCACGGGTGTAACCGGGCAAGACGGCTCCTATCTGGCGGAACTGCTGCTGGAAAAAGGTTATGAAGTTCATGGTATTAAGCGACGTGCTTCTTCCTTCAACACCGAACGTGTTGATCATATTTACCAGGATCCGCACACCAGCAACCCAAAATTCCACCTGCACTACGGTGATCTGACGGACAGCTCAAACCTGACCCGTATTCTTTCCGAAGTGCAGCCGGATGAAGTGTATAACCTGGGCGCGATGAGCCATGTAGCGGTTTCTTTTGAATCCCCGGAATACACTGCAGACGTTGATGCCATGGGTACGCTGCGCCTGCTGGAAGCGATTCGTTTCTTAGGCCTTGAGAAGAAAACCCGTTTCTACCAGGCATCCACTTCCGAGCTCTACGGCCTGGTACAAGAAACCCCGCAGAAAGAAACCACACCTTTCTATCCGCGCTCTCCGTATGCCGTTGCCAAACTTTACGCCTACTGGATCACCGTCAACTACCGCGAATCCTACGGTATGTATGCCTGTAACGGGATTTTGTTTAACCACGAATCCCCACGCCGTGGCGAAACCTTCGTGACCCGTAAAATCACCCGCGCCATCGCCAACATTTCTCAGGGCCTGGAAAAATGCCTGTATCTGGGCAACATGGATTCTCTGCGTGACTGGGGCCATGCCAAAGACTACGTGAAAATGCAGTGGATGATGCTGCAACAAGAGACGCCAGAGGATTTCGTGATTGCCACCGGTGTGCAGTATTCCGTGCGTCAGTTCGTGGAAATGTCAGCGGCACAACTGGGTATCAAACTGCGCTTTGAAGGTACGGGTGTGGAAGAGAAGGGCATTGTTGTTTCTGTCACGGGCCACGATGCGCCGGGTGTGAAACCAGGTGATGTGATTGTCTCTGTGGACCCACGTTACTTCCGTCCTGCAGAAGTGGAAACCCTGCTGGGTGACCCAACTAAAGCACACGAAAAACTGGGCTGGAAACCAGAAATCACGCTTAAAGAGATGGTTGGCGAAATGGTCGCTAAAGATCTGGAAGCGGCGAAAAAACACTCGTTGCTTAAGTCCCATGGTTACGAGGTTGCCATCGCGCTGGAGTCCTGAGCATGAATAAACACCGTATCTTTGTTGCCGGCCATCGGGGGATGGTCGGTTCGGCCATCGTCCGTCAGCTTGAACAACGCGCTGATGTCGAACTGGTGCTGCGTAATCGCGATGAACTGAACCTGTTAGATGGTGCAGCGGTGAATGCCTTCTTTGCCGAGGAGCGCATTGACCAGGTTTACCTCGCAGCGGCAAAAGTGGGCGGAATTGTTGCCAACAACACTTATCCGGCCGACTTCATCTACGAAAATCTGATTATTGAGAGCAACATTATTCACAGCGCGCATACGCACAATGTGAATAAGCTGTTGTTCCTCGGTTCATCGTGCATTTACCCGAAAATGGCTCACCAGCCAATGGCGGAAAGCGAGCTGCTGCAAGGCACGCTTGAAGCGACTAACGAGCCGTATGCGATTGCCAAAATCGCCGGTATCAAACTGTGTGAGTCATATAACCGCCAGTACGGTCGTGATTATCGTTCGGTGATGCCAACTAATTTGTATGGGCCGAACGATAACTTCCACCCAAGTAACTCGCACGTGATTCCTGCGTTACTGCGCCGTTTCCACGAAGCGACGCAGCAAAACTCGCCGGATGTGGTGGTGTGGGGTAGCGGCACGCCAATGCGTGAATTCCTGCATGTCGATGATATGGCGGCAGCCAGCATTCATATTATGGAAATGGCCAGCGAAGTGTGGCAGGAAAATACCCAGCCGATGCTGTCGCACATTAACGTCGGCACCGGTGTGGATTGCACTATCCGCGAGCTGGCGCAAACCATCGCCAAAGTCACGGGTTACCGTGGGCGCGTAGTGTTTGATGCCACTAAGCCTGATGGCACGCCGCGCAAACTGCTGGACGTTACCCGCCTGCGCCGCCTGGGCTGGTATCCGGAAATCACTTTGGAGCCTGGCCTTGCCAGCACCTACCAGTGGTTCCTCGAAAACCAGCAACGGTTCCGGGGGTAAATATGTTTCTGAGTGCTGAAGACTTCTCAACCGTTGTCCGCTCCACACCGCTGATCTCAATCGATCTGATCGTTGAAAATCAGGCAGGAGAATTCCTGTTGGGGCAACGCACTCAGCGCCCGGCGCAGAACTTTTGGTTCGTGCCGGGAGGCCGGGTACAGAAAGACGAAACGCTGGAGCGTGCTTTTGCGCGCTTAACCGAGGCTGAATTAGGTACGGCGTTCACCTTGCAGGATGGCGAGTTTTACGGCGTGTGGCAGCACTTCTATGACGACAACTTCTCCGGCACAGATTTCTCCACGCACTACATCGTGCTGGGATTCCGCCTGCGTGTTGATGCCGATGCGCTGCAACTGCCGGATGCGCAACACAGTGCTTATCGCTGGTTAACGCCTGAAGAATTGTTGGTTCGTGATGATGTGCATGACAACAGTCGGGCTTATTTCCTTGATAAGAAACGCGCGGAGTCGCCGGGCTATTACTCGAAATCATTCGGCCTGGGTCAAGGCGGCAAACCCGAGACAAATTCGTCGGGAACGAATTTGACCAGCCAAAGGCTGGCCTTCGGTGAGAGACAGGAGTCTCTCATTAATCCTCAGGAGCTTACTCAAGTAAGTGACTGGGGTGAGCGGGTGCAGCCAACGCAGAAGCAGGTTGAAGGATGAAGAGTAAATGAAAATTTTAGTCTACGGCATTAACTACTCCCCGGAATTAACTGGCATCGGCAAATATACCGGCGAAATGGTTGAATGGATGACACGCCAGGGCCATGAAGTGCGTGTTATTACCGCCCCACCTTACTATCCGGTTTGGGAAGTGCATCCCGATTATTGCGCCTGGAAGTACAAGAAGGAAGTGGGGGCCGCCACTGTCTGGCGCTGCCCGCTGTATGTACCAAAGCAGCCTTCAACGATAAAGCGCCTGATTCATTTGGGCAGCTTTGCACTGAGTTCATTATTTCCGCTGCTGGCACAACACCGCTGGAAGCCGGATCGCATTATCGGTGTGGTGCCAACATTGTTTTCTGTGCCGGGCATGCGGTTGCTAGCAAAATTGAGCGGCGCGCGCACGCTGTTACATATTCAGGATTACGAAGTCGACGCCATGCTCGGCCTCGGAATGGCGGGCAAAAAGCAAGGAAAAGTGGCCCGACTGGCCAGCCGTTTTGAGCAAAGTGGCCTGCATAACGTTGACAACGTTTCGACCATTTCGCGTTCGATGATGAACAAAGCGGCTGAAAAGGGTGTGGATCCGAAGAAAGTGATCTTCTTCCCTAACTGGTCCGAAGTAGAGCGTTTTCGCGGTATTTCCCGTGAAGAAATTCTGGCGGTTCGTGACAGCCTGCAATTGCCTGCTGATAAAAAAATCATCCTTTATTCCGGCAATATCGGCGAAAAACAGGGACTGGAGACGGTAATTGAAGTGGCGGAGCGTTTTGCCCTCCAGCCGTATGTATTCGTGATTGTCGGGCAGGGCGGCGGCAAGGCTCGCCTGCAAAAACTGGCGCAGGACAAAGGGCTGCACAACGTGGTGTTCCATCCGTTGCAGCCTTACGACGCGCTGCCAGCGTTACTTAAGCTTGCCGATTGCCATTTGGTCATTCAGCGCCGAGGTGCGGCTGATGCTGTTCTGCCATCAAAACTGACCAACATTCTTGCGGTGGGCGGTAATGCGGTGATTACCGCAGAACCGGATACCGAACTCGGCCAACTTTGCGATGCGTTTTCCGGTATCGCGGTGTGTGTTGAGCCGGAATCGGTTGATGCCCTTGCCGATGGCATTCAGCGCTGCCTTCAACTGCCGGAACATAACATCGTGGCATGCGAATATGCCGAGCGCACGCTCGAGAAAAACAGCGTGTTGAATCAATTTATTGCGGACATTCAGGGTTAATTATGACTAATTCCAGACTCTATCCGGTCATCATGGCTGGAGGAAACGGTAGCCGTTTGTGGCCGTTGTCCCGCGTGCTTTACCCGAAACAGTTCCTGTGCCTGAAAGGCGAACTGACGATGTTGCAAACCACCGTTAGCCGTTTAAACGGCGTCGATTGCGAAAGCCCGGTGGTAATTTGCAATGAAGAACACCGTTTTATCGTTGCTGAACAGCTGCGTGAGCTGAACAAGCTGACGGAAAATATTGTGCTGGAGCCTGCCGGGCGCAACACCGCTCCAGCCATCGCGCTGGCAGCGCTGGCGGCAATACGCAATCAGCCAGAAAATGACCCGCTGATGCTGATACTGGCCGCTGACCATGTTATCCAGGATGAAGATGCATTCCGAAGCGCGGTGCGTAATGCGCTGCCGTATGCCGAAGCGGGCAAACTGGTGACTTTCGGCATCGTCCCGGATCTGCCAGAAACGGGCTACGGCTACATTCGCCGTGGCGAAGTTTCAAACCCGAATACGCCAGACGTGGATGCAATTGCGTTTGGTGTGGCGCAGTTTGTCGAAAAACCGGATATCGCCACCGCGCAGGCTTACGTCGCCAGTGGCGAATATTACTGGAACAGCGGTATGTTCCTGTTCCGCGCCGGGCGCTACCTCGAAGAGTTGAAAAAATTCCGCCCGGATATTCTCAGCGCCTGCGAAAAAGCGATGGCGAACATCGACCCGGATCTCGATTTTGTGCGTGTCGATGAAGCCGCGTTCCTGGCATGTCCGGACGAGTCTATTGACTACGCGGTGATGGAAAAAACTGCCGATGCAGTAGTTGTGCCAATGGATGCTGGCTGGAGCGACGTTGGTTCATGGTCTTCGCTGTGGGAAATCAGCACCAAAAACCAGCAGGGTAATGTGCATCACGGTGATGTGATCAGTCACTCTACCGAGAACAGTTACATCTACGCCGAATCCGGCCTGGTCACCACCGTTGGCGTGAAAGATCTGATTGTTGTGCAGACCAAAGATGCGGTGCTGATTGCCGACCGCGATCACGTGCAAAGCGTGAAGAAAGTGGTTGAGCAGATCAAATTCGATGGTCGCCATGAACACCACAACCACCGCGAAGTGTATCGCCCGTGGGGCAAATACGACTCCATCGACGAAGGCGAACGCTACCAGGTGAAACGCATCACCGTAAAACCGGGCGAAGGTTTGTCTTTGCAGATGCACCATCACCGCGCCGAACACTGGATTGTGGTAGCCGGCACCGCGAAAGTGACCCTGGGTGAGGAAGTGAAACTGCTCGGTGAAAACGAGTCCATCTACATTCCGCTGGGTGTCACCCACTGCCTGGAAAACCCAGGGAAAATCCCGCTCGATCTGATTGAAGTGCGTTCCGGCACCTACCTCGAAGAAGACGACATTGTGCGTTTCGAGGATCGCTACGGACGCATCTAACCATCATATTTCACGCTGCAGATGCGTTGGCTTCCTTTGCGCACACCGGTCACTTAGTTAACTAAGCTCGCGGCGATGCACGCAGTTGCCGCCTTCCTGCAACGCGAAATCTAATGGTTATACATTTTAGAAAAAGTTATCTCCGTACTGGAGAGGGCTGACTGTTGCCTGAAAAGAGGTAAAACATGACTGAATTAACCTGTTTTAAAGCCTATGACATTCGCGGCAAGCTGGGCGAAGAGTTGAATGAAGAGATTGCCGAACGCATTGGCCGCGCTTATGGCGAGTACCTGAAACCGAAAACTATTGTGCTGGGCGGCGACGTGCGCCTGACCAGCGAAGCGCTCAAGCTGGCGCTGGCAAAAGGGTTGCAGGATGCGGGTGTGGACGTGCTGGATATCGGTCTTTCCGGCACCGAGGAAATCTATTTTGCCACCTGGCATCTCGATGTGGATGGCGGCATTGAAGTCACCGCCAGCCATAACCCGATGGACTACAACGGCATGAAACTGGTGCGTGAAGGGGCTCGCCCGATTAGCGGCGACACCGGCCTGCGTGATGTACAGCGCCTGGCGCAAACCAACGACTTCCCGCCGGTGGACGCGGCAAAACGCGGCAGCTACCAGAAAGTTTCGGTGGTGGAGTCGTACATCGACCATCTGTTCTCGTACATCAACGTCAAAAACATCAAGCCGCTGAAACTGGTGATTAACTCCGGTAACGGTGCGGCGGGTCCGATTGTCGATGCTATCGAAGCACGCTTTAAGGCACTCAACGTGCCGCTGACGTTCATCAAAGTACACAACCAGCCTGACGGTAATTTCCCTAACGGTATCCCGAACCCGCTGCTACCGGAGTGCCGCGACGATACCCGCAACGCGGTGATTGAACATGGCGCGGATATGGGCATCGCCTTTGACGGCGATTTCGACCGCTGCTTCCTGTTCGATGAGAAGGGGCAGTTTATCGAAGGCTATTACATCGTCGGCCTACTGGCGGCGGCATTCCTTGAAAAACAGCCGGGGGCGAAGATTATTCATGACCCGCGCCTGTCGTGGAACACGGTGGATATCGTTGAGCGCGCAGGCGGCACGCCGGTGATGTCGAAAACCGGTCATGCGTTTATCAAAGAGCGTATGCGCCAGGAAGACGCCATCTACGGCGGCGAAATGAGCGCCCACCACTATTTCCGTGATTTTGCTTACTGCGACAGCGGGATGATCCCATGGCTGCTGGTGACCGAGTTGCTGTGCCTGAAAGGGAAAACCCTTGGCGAGCTGGTGCGTGACCGTATGGCGGCGTGGCCGGCAAGCGGGGAAATCAACAGCAAGCTGGCGGACCCGAAAGTCGCGATTGCGCGTGTGCAGCAGCACTTTGCGCCGCACGCGCAGGAAGTGGACCACACCGACGGTATCAGCATGGCGTTTGCCGACTGGCGCTTTAACCTGCGCAGTTCAAATACCGAGCCGGTGGTGCGCCTAAATGTGGAATCGCGCAGTAATGAACAACTGATGCAGGCGCGAACGCAGGAAATTATGGAACTGTTGAATCAGTGATCTGTGGGGACGGAAATCTCCTGAGGCAGGAAAGGGGATCCGTCACCCTTTTAATAAAGGTAAAACGATGACAAACCTAAAAAAGCGCGAGCTGCCAAAAACGAACGCATCGTTAATCTCTATGGTGCAACGTTTTTCTGACATAACCATCATGTTTGTTGGGTTATGGGTAGTGTGTCAGGTTAACGCGTTACCGTTTTTGTATATGCATTTGCTGATGGCGCTACTCGCCCTCGTGGTCTTCCAGATGATTGGTGGAATGACCGATTTTTATCGCTCCTGGCGCGGAGTGAGAATTTCCAGCGAACTGATGCTGCTGCTGCAAAACTGGACGCTAAGTCTGATTTTTAGTGCCGGATTATTGGCGTTTAACCCTGACTTTGATGGCTCATTCTGGGTGTATCTGGCCTGGTATGTGCTGACCAGTTTCGGCATGGTGATGTGCCGTTCGTTTATTCGCTTCGGTGCTGGTTGGTTGCGCAATATGGGCTACAACACACGTCGTATTGCTATCGCGGGTTCACTGCCGGTGGGTTACACGCTTGCCGAAAGTTTCCGTAACGAACCGTGGTTAGGCTTTGATGTCACCGGGGTTTATGACGACCAGCAGCCTGAATCCCCACACGGTGATTATGCCGGCTCTTTTGCCGACCTGGTTGAACAGGCGCGCGCAGGGCAAATCGACAATATCTACATCGCCATGGCGATGAGTGAAGAAGCGCAGATTAAAACTCTGGTCCGCGAACTCACGGATACCACCTGTTCGGTGATGCTAATCCCCGATGTCTTCACCTTCAATATTCTTAACTCCCGCACCGAAGAAGTTAACGGTGTGCCGGTAGTACCGCTGTTTGCTACTCCACTGAATGGTATTAACCGGATTCTGAAACGCCTCGAAGATATCGTGTTGTCGGCGATGATCTTGCTGTTTATTTCCCCGGTACTGCTGTGCATTAGTGCTGCGGTAAAACTGACCTCGCCAGGCCCGGTTATCTTCCGCCAGACGCGTTACGGCATGGATGGCAAGCCAATCAAAGTATGGAAATTCCGCTCCATGAAAGTGATGGAAAACGATGCTGTCGTGACTCAGGCCACCAAAGGCGACAAGCGTATTACGCCGGTGGGGAATTTCCTGCGCCGCACGTCGCTCGATGAGTTGCCGCAGTTTATTAATGTGCTGATGGGTGAGATGTCGATTGTCGGTCCTCGCCCCCATGCGGTTGCGCACAATGAGCAATACCGCTTGCTGATTGAAGGCTACATGCTGCGCCACAAAGTGAAGCCCGGCATTACCGGCTGGGCGCAAATCAACGGCTGGCGCGGTGAAACCGACACGCTTGAGAAAATGGAAAAGCGCGTTGAGTTTGACCTGGAATACATCCGCGAATGGAGCCTGTGGTTTGACATCAAAATTGTCTTTCTGACCATCTTCAAAGGCTTTGTTAATAAAGCTGCGTATTAAGTGAGTCTTTAATGAGCCTGAGAGAAAAAACCATCAGCGGCGCGAAATGGTCCGCCATCGCCACGGTGATTATTATTAGCCTGGGCCTGGTGCAGATGACGGTGCTGGCGCGCATTGTCGACAACCACGAGTTTGGCCTGCTGACCATTTCACTGGTGATTATCGCGCTGGCCGATACGCTGTCGGATTTTGGTATTGCCAACTCGATTATTCAGCGCAAAGAAATCAGCCATCTTGAGTTAACAACACTCTACTGGCTGAACGTCGGCCTGGGGCTAGTGGTGTTTGCGCTGGTGTTTTTGCTGAGCGATTTTATCGCCTCGGTACTGCACGCACCTAAGCTTGCACCGCTTATCAAAACCCTGTCGTTTGCTTTTATTGTCATTCCCCACGGCCAACAGTTCCGTGCGCTCATGCAAAAGGAGCTCGAGTTTTCAAAAATCGGCTCAATTGAAACTGTTTCGGTGATGGCGGGCTTTACTGTCACCGTGGGCGCGGCGATGTATTACCCGTTCGCCATGACCGCGATCGTCGGCTACCTGGTGAACACCGTGGTGCGCACCTCTCTGTTTGGTTTCTTCGGCCGCAAGATATATCGCCCGGGCCTGCATTTTTCGCTCAAGTCCGTCGGCTCTAACCTCAAGTTTGGCGCATGGCTGACTGCTGACAGCATCATCAATTATGTGAATACCAACCTTTCTACACTGGTGCTGGCGCGTATCCTTGGCGCGAGCATCGCCGGCGGCTATAACCTCGCTTATAACGTGGCGGTGGTGCCACCGATGAAGCTTAACCCGATCATCACTCGCGTATTATTCCCGGCATTCGCCAAAATTCAGGACGACACTGACAAGTTACGCCTTAACTTCTACAAATTGCTGTCGATTGTCGGAATTATAAACTTCCCGGCGCTGCTCGGCCTGCTGGTGGTATCGAACAACTTTGTGCCGCTGGTGTTTGGTGAAAAGTGGCAGTTTATTACGCCAATTCTGCAACTGCTTTGTGTTGTGGGGCTGCTGCGTTCTATCGGTAACCCTATTGGGTCGTTACTGATGGCAAAAGCGCGAGTGGATATCAGCTTTAAATTCAACGTTTTCAAAACCTGCCTGTTTATCCCGGCGATTATTGTCGGCGGGCACCTTGCTGGCGCACTGGGCGTGACGCTCGGCTTCCTGTTCGTGCAGGTGGTGAACACCGTTCTTAGCTATTTCATCATGATTAAACCGGTGCTGGGGTCCAGTTACCGCCAGTACATTCAGAGCATCTGGCTACCGTTTTATCTTTCGATTCCAACCATTGTGGTGAGTAGTGCGCTGGGAATTGCCCTGAAAGGCCATCTCGCGCTCGGTTTGCTGGTGGGCGTACAAATCGCGGCTGGCGCATTCGCCTTTATCGTCATGCTGGTGCTCTCACGTAATGCGCTGGTGGTTGAGATGAAGCGACAGTTCTGCCGTAACGACCGTTTAAAAACACTGCTTCGCGCAAGCTAAAACCCCTTAATAAGAGGTCTGATTTATATGAAATTATTGATTCTTGGCAACCACACTTGCGGCAACCGTGGTGACAGCGCCATTCTGCGCGGACTGATCGATGCGATTACCACCATTGATGACACCGTGCAGGTTGATGTGATGAGCCGTTATCCGGTGAGTTCTGCATGGCTGCTGGGCCGCCCGGTAATGGGTGACGGGTTGTATAAGCAGATGAAACAGCACAACAATGCGGTTGGGCTGATGGGGCGGGTAAAAAAAGTGCTGCGCCGCAAGTATCAACACCAGGTTTTGCTGGCGAAAGCCACGGACAACGGGCGCCTGCGCAATATATCCATCCCGCAGGGCTTTATTGATTTTGTGAAATCGCTGCAAAAATATGACGCGATTATTCAGGTCGGCGGCTCATTTTTTGTCGATCTATACGGCGTTTCTCAGTTTGAGCACGCGCTGTGTAGCTTTATGGCCAAAAAGCCGGTGTACATGATTGGCCATAGCGTTGGGCCATTCCAGGACCCGCAGTTTAATCACCTGGCGAGTTATGTTTTCGGTAATGCCGAGTCGCTGATTTTGCGTGAGTCCGTCAGTCTCGACTTGATGAAGCAAAGCAATATTGATAGCAGCAAAGTGGAGCAGGGCGTCGACACCGCCTGGCTTGTCGATCATCACAATGACAGCTTTGTGCCGAGCTACGCGGTGCAGCATTGGCTGGAAACCATCAAGCGCAAGAAGACCGTCGCTATTACGCTGCGTGAACTGGCACCGTTCGACAAACGCCTTGGCACCACGCAGCAGGCCTATGAGCAGGCATTCGCCTCAGTCGTGAATCGTGTTATTGAGCAAGGTTACCAGGTGCTGGCGTTGTCGACCTGTACCGGTATCGATAGCTACAACAAGGACGACCGCATGGTGGCGCTAAATCTGCGCCAGTATGTGAATGACCCTGAGCAATACCATGTGGTGATGGATGAGCTTAACGATCTGGAGATGGGCAAGATTCTTGGCGAATGCGAACTGACGGTTGGCACACGCCTGCACTCCGCCATTATTTCCATGAACTTTGGCACGCCTGCGATTGCTATCAATTACGAACACAAATCAGCGGGCATCATGAAGCAGCTTGGCATGCCGGAAATGGCGATTGAAATTCGCCAGCTGCTGAATGGATCTTTACAGAGTGTGGTAGCGGATGTGCTGGGGCAATTACCCGCAATTAACCAACGCCTGGCTCATGCGGTGCGCGCCGAACGTGAAGATGGTTTGCGTATGGTGGAATCTGTATTGACGCGTGTTAAGGGGGAAAAATGAAAGTTGGCTTCTTTCTACTCAAATTCCCAGTGGCATCCGAAACCTTTGTGCTCAACCAGATAACCGCATTTATCGATATGGGCTATGAGGTGGAAATTGTCGCCATCCAGAAAGGGGATTTGAACAACACGCACTCGGCATTTAAAGAGTACAACCTGGCTGCGAAAACCACCTGGCTGATGGACGAACCTCAAGGCAAAGTGGCGAAACTACAAAACCGTGCCCTGAATACTCTGCGTGGCGCACTTCGCCCGCAGACCTGGCACGCGCTAAATTCGAAGCGCTATGGCGAGGAGGCGCGCAACTTGATCCTTTCCTCTATTTGTGGCCGTAACCCGCAAACCGTACAGGCTGATGTATTTATCGCCCACTTCGGCCCGGCAGGTGTCACGGCAGCAAAGCTGCGTGAATTGGGCCTGCTTAAAGGCAATATTGCTACGGTGTTCCACGGCATTGATATTTCAGGGCGCGAGGCGCTTGCGCACTACACACCGGAATATCAAAAACTCTTTACCCGTGGCGATTTGATGCTGCCGATAAGCAATTTATGGGCGGGGCGTTTGCAAAAAATGGGCTGCCCGGCGGATAAAATCTGTGTTTCAAGAATGGGCGTGGATATGGAGCGGTTTTCGCAGCGCGCTGTTAAAGCCCCTGCCAAAACGTTGGAGATTATTTCGGTAGCACGACTGACCGAGAAGAAAGGTCTGCATGTCGCAATTGAAGCCTGCCTGCTGCTCAAAGAACGCGGCGTGAAGTTCCGTTACAACATTCTCGGTATTGGTCCGTGGGAAACACGCCTGCGTACGCTTATTGAACAAAATCAGCTAGATGACGTGGTGTTTATGCCTGGCTTTAAGCCGAACCATGAAGTGAAAGCGATGCTCGATGAAGCCGATGTGTTCTTACTGCCGTCGATAACCGGTGAAGATGGCGATATGGAAGGCATCCCCGTGGCATTAATGGAGGCGATGGCGGTAGGTATTCCGGTTATCTCCACCGTACATAGCGGTATTCCAGAACTCATTGATGCCGGCCGTTCCGGTTGGCTGGTGCCTGAAAAAGATGCGCCAGCACTCGCGGATACCTTGCAGGCATTCGGCCACATCGAAGCCAATGAACTGAAACCGATGCTTAACCTTGCCCGCGCGAAAGTCGAAACTGAATTTAACCAGAAAGTTATCTACCGAGAATTAGCCCGTCAGCTACAAACGCTGTAAACCCACCGAGTGAAACCTCACGAGGATGTATGCGCAAAAGATTTGAATCGACTCACCCTTCGTTTTCCTCCTCCCGCCGCAAATTGCTTAAAGCCAGTTCAGTACTGGCTGCGGTGCCATTCATTTTACCTCGTAGCCTGTTTGCCACAGGCCTCAAAAGCGAGGTCAACGTGCAAAAGTTCTATAGCGGTGACTGGATTGCCGCTTTCAAACAAGCCTTCTCAGCCGCTGATATCGTGACCGTCCCGGCCGATTTGGTTTGCGACAACATTAATACCGCCATTTTTATGCCGGAAGGCAAAACTTTGCACGTCGCTGGTGGCTTAAAGGGCAATGGCAAAGGGCGTTTTGTGCTGCAGCATGGCTGCCAGGTGTTAGGGGAGAAGGGCGGGCGGTTTAACAATATCACCCTCGATGTGCGTGGCTCTGACTGCACTATCAAAGGCATTGATATGAGCGGTTTTGTGCCTGTCACGCAGATCTACATTGGCGGAAAAGAGCAGCGCACCATGCGCAACCTGGTGATCGACCAGATTACGGTGCACGATGCGAACTACGCGATTCTGCGCCAGGGCTTCCATAATCGTATGGAGAACGTGAAGATCACCAACGGGCATTTTAGCCACTTGCAGGGTGATGCTATAGAATGGAATGTTGCTATCAACGACCATAACCTGCTTATCTCTGACCATGTGATTGAAAACATTGATTGCACCAATGGGAAGATCAACTGGGGCATTGGGATTGGGCTTGCGGGCAGTACTTACGACAACGAGTACCCGGAAGACCAGGCGGTGAAGAATTTTGTGGTGGCGAATATTACTGGCAGCAATTGTAGGCAGTTAATACATGTCGAGAATGGCAAACACTTTGTTATTCGTAATATTAAGGCGCGTAATATTAATCATACTTTCAGCCAGAAAGCGGGAATTGATAACGCCACAATAGCAATTTATGGCTGTGATAATTTCGTGATTGATAATATCGATATGAAAGAGAGTGCGGGTTTTCTTATTGGTTATGGTGTTGTCAAGGGTAAGTATTTATCTATTCCGCAAAATTTTAAACTAAACGATATAGCACTTGATAATACTCACATGCAGTATAAAAGCCGTGGAATACAGATTTCTTCGGGTAACGCGACGTCGTTCGTTGCCATCACCAATGTGGCGCTAAAGCGCGCAACGCTTGAGTTGCATAACAAACCGCAACACTTGTTTCTGCGCAACGTTGACGTCATGCAGTACGCTGCCACTGGACCTGCGCTGAAGCTTAACTTCGACCTACGCAAAGACGTGCGTGGCCGCTTTATGGCTAAGGGTGATACGCTCCTGTCACTTGCGAATGTGCGAGCCGTGAATGAGAAGGGGCAGAGTTCGGTGGATATCGACCGGGTTGACCATCAGCACGTGAACACGAGCGGGTTGAATTTTGTGCTACCAGTTGTGACTAAGTAGATTGTCAAATCACATTGCGATTAATCTGAGCTTTTACAATGCATAAATCAAGGTTTTGGTTTTGCGTACTTTATTGAGAACGTTAAGATGAAGTACTAATTCTGGGGATCAATTCATGCTGGCATCAGCGCACGAAAAGACTATAATCCCCCAACCATTTTGAGGTGGGCTTGAATATGATTAATTTGAAAGCAGTTATTCCGGTAGCAGGCTTGGGCATGCATATGTTGCCCGCAACAAAAGCTATCCCAAAAGAGATGTTACCGATCGTCGATAAACCGATGATCCAATATATCGTCGATGAGATCGTAGCTGCTGGTATCAAGGAAATCGTACTGGTAACGCATTCATCCAAGAATGCTGTTGAAAACCACTTCGACACATCTTATGAACTTGAAGCTCTGCTTGAGCAGCGTGTTAAGCGCCAGTTGCTCGCTGAGGTTCAGTCAATCTGCCCTCCGGGCGTGACGATTATGAACGTACGTCAAGCTCAACCGCTAGGCCTTGGTCACTCCATTTTGTGCGCCCGTCCGATTGTTGGCGACAACCCATTTGTTGTGGTATTGCCTGACGTTATCCTTGATGGCGCAAGTGCTGACCCACTGCGTTATAATTTAGCTGCTATTGTCGAGCGTTTCAGAGAGACAGGGCGCAGCCAGGTTCTGGCAAAACACATGCCGAATGTTGATTTGTCTGACTACTCAGTTATCACAACGGAAGAACCGCTAGATAATGATGGGCAGATTGGCCGCATTGTCGAGTTTGTAGAGAAACCGGATGAACCACAAACACTGGATTCCGATCTGGCAGCGGTAGGGCGCTATGTTCTGTCAGCTGATATCTGGCCTGAACTCGAGAAAACCGAGCCAGGCGCCTGGGGCCGTATCCAGCTTACCGATGCCATCGCTGCACTTAATAAAAAGCAAGCGGTAGAAGTTGCATTGATGACTGGCGAAAGCTACGACTGCGGCAAGAAAATGGGTTATATGCAGGCATTTGTGCAATATGGGCTGCGTAACCATAAAGAAGGCCAGAAGTTCAGGGACAGCATTCAGAAGTTGCTGGCTCGCTGAGAGTTTGATAACGACAGTGATGACAGTTTGATGCTAAGAACGGCAGTCAATAGTGGCGGTGAGGTTGTTTGAAGCCTTGCCAAGACTGATTGCCGTTTTTTTGAGTTGCATGTTACAAAGTGTGTTTGCCGGTGATGGCAAGACATTCGAATGAACAAAATAGGGTAGTCATCTTAGAAGCTACTGATGCAGTAAGCTCTTGTTCATTCGAATGTTTCATAAAATGTAGCCGATATAGAGCAGGGAATTCGTTCTATACATAAGTGTTTAGTGTTCTGGTAGCTGTTAAGCCAGGGGCGGTAGCATGGCTGATTAAATTATTCCCCCTTTTGTATTAGCCATTATTAACTGAATTAAATTAATTGAAACGTACGATATTCATTTATCGAAGAAAATTACTACAAGATTAAAGAGAGATTGCATCCGTGAAAATTCTTGTTACTGGTGGTGCCGGCTTTATAGGCTCAGCGGTCGTTCGTCATATCATCAACAATACTCAAGACAGCGTCGTTAATGTCGATAAATTAACCTATGCCGGCAATCTTGAATCATTGGCTGAAGTTTCTGGCAATGCTCGCTATGCTTTTATGCAAGCAGATATTTGCGACAGAAATGCACTGGACAAAATTTTTGCCGAGCACCAGCCGGATGCGGTAATGCATTTGGCAGCGGAAAGCCACGTTGATCGTTCGATCACCGGGCCTGCGGAATTTATCGAAACCAATATAGTTGGCACTTATACATTGCTTGAAGCAGCACGAGCATATTGGTCGAAATTAAACGAAGAACGTAAAGCAAGTTTCCGTTTCCACCATATTTCTACTGATGAAGTCTATGGTGATTTGCCGCATCCTGATGAATGTGCGGTAGGAACGGATCTTCCGATATTTACCGAAACAACTTCATATGCACCAAGCAGCCCTTATTCTGCGTCGAAAGCGTCCAGCGACCATTTAGTTCGTGCCTGGCAGCGGACCTACGGTCTGCCTTGTATCGTAACCAACTGTTCAAATAACTACGGCCCATATCACTTCCCAGAAAAACTAATCCCATTGGTTATTCTTAATGCGCTTGAAGGTAAGAACTTGCCTGTATATGGCAAAGGTGATCAGATCCGTGACTGGCTATATGTTGAAGATCACGCTCGCGCACTTTATACCGTTGTGACTCAAGGTTCTCTCGGCGAGACTTACAACATTGGTGGTCATAATGAGAAGAAAAATCTCGACGTTGTTTTGACTATTTGTGATCTACTGGATGAGTTAGTTCCAAAAAATACCACTTATCGCGAACAAATTACCTATGTTGCTGACCGTCCTGGGCATGACCGTCGTTATGCTATTGATGCCAGCAAAATAAGCCAAGATTTAAACTGGAAACCACAAGAAACGTTTGAAAGTGGTATTCGCAAAACGGTTGAATGGTATTTAACTAATCAACAATGGTGCCATCGAATTCAGGATGGTAGTTATCAACGTGAACGATTAGGATTAAATAGATAATGAAAGGAATTATTCTTGCAGGTGGGTCCGGAACTCGTTTGTACCCTATAACTATGGGAGTATCGAAACAGCTGCTTCCAATATATGATAAGCCGATGATTTATTATCCGCTATCTGTATTAATGTTAGCAGGCATTCGAGATATTCTCATTATTACTACACCAGAAGATCAGGAATCATTTCAACGCCTATTAGGTAATGGTTCAGCATTTGGTATTAACTTAGAATATGCGATACAACCTAGTCCAGACGGCTTAGCTCAAGCCTTCATTATCGGCGAGAATTTCATTGGACAAGACCCTGTATGCCTAGTATTAGGTGATAATATATTTTTTGGACAAGGGTTCAGCCCAAGATTAAAAGCTGTTGCACAGCGCGAATTTGGAGCGACTGTTTTCGGCTATCAGGTGATGGATCCAGAGCGTTTCGGTGTGGTTGAGTTTGATGTAAATAATAAAGCTATATCAATTGAAGAAAAACCTATTTCACCTAAATCTCATTGGGCAGTAACAGGTCTTTATTTCTACGACAATTCCGTTGTTGAAATTGCCAGAAATGTGAAACCTTCTTCCCGAGGGGAGCTTGAAATCACTTCGATCAATGATGAGTATTTGAAACGTGGGCAGCTTAGTGTTGAATTATTAGGCCGCGGATTTGCTTGGCTTGATACTGGTACTCATGACAGTTTAATTGAAGCTGGGAGTTTTGTTGAAACCGTTCAGAAAAGACAGGGGATGATGGTTGCTTGCCCTGAGGAAATTGCTTGGCGGAATGGTTGGTTAGATATTGATGAGCTAAAGACTCGAGGCAATTTGCTAAAGAAAAATGACTATGGTCAGTATTTATTAAAGCTACTAAAATAAGATATTAGATGAAAATAGAACTTATTCCATTGCAGATTCATGGTGATGATCGTGGCTCTCTTGTTTCTCTTGAAACTGAAAAAAATATACCATTTGATATTAAGCGGGTGTATTACCTTTTCGATACTAAAGAAGAAGTTGTTAGAGGGTATCATGCACATAAGGCATTGAAACAAGTAGCAATTGTGGTAAGAGGATCTTGCCGCTTCACACTAGATGATGGGCATGAAAGAATAGATATTGTACTAAACAATCCTGCTCAGGGATTATTAATTGAATCTTTTATGTGGCGAGAGATGTCTGAATTTTCTCAAGATTGTGTGTTGATGGTACTTGCTGATAGTAAATATGATGAGTCTGATTATGTCAGAGATTATGAGCAATTCAAAACGATGGCCAAAAATGAATATTCATAGTTTGAGCGATGTACAGAGTGACAGTATTGGTGTTGGGACGAAAGTATGGCAGTTTGTTGTTATACTCCAAGGAGCAAAAATAGGTGAGAATTGCAACATTTGTGCTAATAGTTTAATTGAAAATGATGTTATTATTGGGAATAACGTTACAATTAAATCAGGAGTTTATATTTGGGATGGCACAATAGTTGAGGATAACGTATTTATAGGTCCATGTGCTACTCTTACAAATGATAAATACCCTCGTTCAAAAGTTTATCCCGATAAATTCCAAACTATCACCATTAAAAGAAACGCATCGATAGGTGCTAATTCAACTATTCTTCCTGGTATTACGATTGGGGAGAATAGTATAGTTGGTGCTGGTTCAGTAGTCACAAAAAATGTACCTGCGAATGTAGTTGTTGCTGGAAATCCTGCAAAAATCATCAAGCACTTGGATTAAATATGATAAATTTTCTCGATCTTAAAAAAATAAATTCTCGTTATAAAAAAGAGTTATTAACTGCTACCGAAAGGGTAATTGACTCGGGATGGTTTATTATGGGGAATGAGCTGAAGAAATTCGAATCAAATTTCGCCAGTTACTGTGGTGTTAAATATGCTATTGGTGTTGCTAATGGTCTAGATGCTTTAACTTTAGTATTAAAAGCATGGAAAATAATGGGCGTAGTTAAAGAACAAGATGAAGTAATCGTTCCGGCAAATACTTACATTGCATCAGTATTGGCAATTTCTGAATGTGGGTTAAAGCCTATTCTTGTTGAACCAGATGAAGAAACTTATAATATTGATCTGACAGGGATTAAAAGAGCGTTATCAAGCAAAACTAAAGTCATTTTGCCTGTGCATTTATACGGGAAAATATCTCCAATGAGGGAGATCATGGATTTCGCTAATGAAAATAATCTACTCGTTCTTGAAGATAGTGCTCAGGCACATGGGGCATCGATAGATGGAAGGAAATCAGGTAGTTGGGGAAATGCATCTGGTTTTAGTTTTTATCCGGGAAAAAATTTAGGAGCACTGGGCGATGCAGGGGCTATAACTACCAATGATTCCGAATTAGCAACACTACTTTTTGCACTAAGAAATTATGGTTCGAGTGAAAAGTACAAGAATGTTTATATTGGCGTTAATAGTCGTTTAGACGAATTGCAAGCTGCTTTTCTTGATATTAAGTTGAAGTATATAAATGAGGAGGTTTCTATACGAAGAAAAATCGCAAATTTATATATTGATAATATTTTCAATCCGTTAATACAACTACCTAAAGTTGAATGTCAAGAGTCCCATGTTTGGCATCTATTTGTAATTAGAGTAAAAGCCCGAAAGAAATTGCAAAAATATTTAGAGGGGAATGGTGTGCAAACTATAATTCATTATCCTACACCACCGCATAAACAAGCTGCTTATGCGGAGTTAAATCATCTAGTACTGCCATTAACTGAAGTGATTCATGAGCAGGTTCTTTCATTGCCTATTGGGCCAACACAAACGGAAGAAGAGACTTATAGAATAATTCAAGTTATTAATGGCTATGAAGAATGAAGAAGTTTTTATCTGTTACAATCTTCACTGCTATTCTTACTTTCCTTCGTATGGGATGTGGGTTTCTTATTGGTAAGGTTGTAGCTGTTTACACTGGGCCAACAGGATTGGCCCTTTTGGGCCAATTGCAGAGCGTATCAAATATTCTTACAGGAATTACCAACGCCCCAGGGGGAACTGGGGTAGTAAGGTATACTGCAGAGCATTCTGAGAAAGGATTTGAGGCATGTTCCACATGGTGGAAAGCGTCTACAAAGTGGATTTTTATTTTTTGTGGTATATTAATACCGATAGTTTGCATTATTTCACCACTGATATCATATTTAATAGTAGGTGAAAGTAATAAATGGATTTTTATCATAATTATAGCCACTACATTACCTATTTCTGCTTTTGGAACTATGGTGACATCCATATTAAATGGTTTTCAAGGTTATAAATATTATATTTCCATTGGGATGGTTTCGGTTATAATATCCGCTGTAATCATGGTCGTTCTAACAAAAGTATACGGCATTAATGGAGCTTTAATTGCTGCATCATTGCAGGCTGGCCTAATTGGTATTATTGTTTTATTGCTCACAATCAGGATGCCTTGGTTTAAGAAAAAATATTTATACGGCAATACCGCAGCAAAGTATTTCTATGATATTAGAAAATATATAATCATGGCAGTTGTTAGTGCTCTTGCCATGCCTATTTCATTAATTTTATTGAGACGTATTATTGCCCATTATGCCGGATGGGATGTTACAGGGCAATGGCATGCGGTATGGAAAATATCTGAAGCTTATCTGGCGATAATCACCTTAGCTTTATCAACATACTATTTACCTTTTTTATCAAAAATAAATGACAATAACAAATTAAAAAAAGAAATTTATTCATCATTGCTGATCATCGCGCCTTTGACTGTTGTATTATCTAGTTGTGTATATGTCAGTCGCGACATGATTATTTCATTGCTATTTAGCAATGAATTTAATTTGGCTCGTGATTTTTTCCTGTATCAACTCATTGGTGATGTGGTCAAGATTATTTCATGGCTCTTTGCATATCCTATGCTTGCAAGAGGTAATGTTAAGTGGTTTGTTACTACGGAATTAGTATTTGCAACTAGTTTTGTATTGATTGGATGGCCTCTAATTTATTTGTATGGAGCGCAAGGGGCAAACTTTGCTTACCTGTTAAATTACATATTATATTTCTTAGTTATGTATTTATGTCTGGACAGGATCATAAAAAATGATTAAATCTAATAAGGATGCGGTATGAAATTTGGGAAAATAATAATTTATCACCCTAGCAAGTATTTAGGGGGGACTGAAATCCTTTTCTCTAGAGTTATTGATATATTTCTTGAGTCGCATTTTAAAGAAATTATTGTCGTTGATTATAACTCGGGGATCTTATCAGCGAATTTAAAGAAGAATGGTGTGACATATTATAATGTCCGAGATGCTGAATGGATCAAATATGTCTCAACCAGCTTAGTTTTGGCAAGTGCAAGGAATATAAACAGACTATTTGACACTATTGGGTCAGCCACTAAAGTTCATGTCTTTTTTTGGCTCTTGCATCCTTCTGAACTTTACTCTGGCTATTGTATTGGAAGCACTGCTATAAAGAAAAAATTAGGTTATCCATTATTAAAATCTTATCTTAAACTTCTTCCTGGTTTCAGAATGTTTTCTAGAAATATTGAGTATTTAATATCAAACAATAATTTATGGTTCATGGATGAATCGTGTAAGGCAGAAAGCGAGTGGGCTTTAGATATAAAAATAGCAAATAATACAATATTACCACTTGTAACAAATTTGGAAGTAAATTCTTCCATTAAAGATAGGAGTGAACATCATTCAGATTTAACTTATAGGTTATTGGTTATTAGCCGCCTAGATGACTTTAAAGTTCATGGTATATATAAATTACTTAAAGATTTAAAAAGGCTTGAGAAAGAGAATAGAACTTTCGAATTACATTTAATTGGTGATGGAGAACATCGCGATTCACTAATAGAAGAATGTGGTAAGATAAACAATATAAAATTAGTTTTTCATGGTTATATTCAAAATGATATGTTAAATAAGTTTTTAACACAAAATTATTTTGACTTACTTTTTGCAATGGGTACTGCGGCTCTTGAAGGTGCCAGCCGGGGAATCCCTACAGTGCTGCTAGCTGCAACTAATAGCCCTATTGTTGATAGGGATGATGTTTATAAATATATTGATCGTCAGCAGAGTATATCTCTTGGTGAGTATTTAGACACACCCTTTGAAAATAGAAATGGGATGACGTTAGAAAATATTATCTATCTAAATGATCGTGAACATAATATCCTTAAAAAAATGTAAATAATTTCTTTACATATAATTATAGTTATAAGGCTACGAGAAATAATTTTTTAAGGACTCTGGAGTCAATAGATTGTATAAACTTGGCGAAACTAGAGAGTTCATTTTTTTCAAAAATATACATAAAATTCATTAATATGAAAAAGAATTAGATCGGGAATATAAGCCATCATTGTGCAAAAAACCTTAAAAATATAGTTGTCAATATTCTAAATATATGTAGAAAACTTAAATCATTATTAAAACAATCAAAAAAGAGCCATTAATTTTATACTCACGAAACGTTGTATTTCAAAACTATTCTTTTCTTTGATCAGAATTATTAAATATCTATTTCTAGGTTCTCTTTTGTAAGTTTAGTTCAGATTCTGAGTTGAAAATTAGTAACACTCTATTGCACATATAGTAATATATTATATTCTTAATAGTTTAAATCGTTTAGTATTGTTTTCCTTTTCAAGGAACTAAAGATGGCCAGTTTCTTCTATATCGTTTTTTTTATATTTCTGATGGTTTATTTATTACAGGGAGGTATTGATCATAGAAAATGCTTGGTTTTCGGTACTCTATACTATTTTCTAACTCCATTTATTGTGGGCGAATACTTTAATTCGTTAAATATACCTAGCTTTGATAAATGGTTTTTGGTCTATAGCGAGATAACATTAGAACAGAAATTATTATTTTTATTCAACTCGTTAATGATTTTGTTTTCGTATCATTTAGGAAGTTCATGTGCATATCGGACAGTAAATAGGAAAAAATACTATAGTTCTAAGTATATTTTTGAAAATGCTTCACTCGGGCGAACAGGGGGTAATTATAAGTTCGATTGTCATTATATTTACGGCTTTGATTTGGGGGGCGGCCAATAGTCTTTTTTTAAAGGGTATTCAGGCGAATATAATACTGAACTTATGGGGAAAATGGCAACATTAAATTTGCTATTATTGGTTACCGCATTTTTTGTAAATGGTTTTGCGAAAAAAACACTTTTCTTTTTGTTGTGTGTTAATAGTGTTTTTTTGTTAAGTATGGGCGGTAGGATGTATGTTATTACAAGTGCATTATTTGTTTTATTTTATTTCTTCGACAAACAAAAAATCCCTAAATATCTATTATTATTGATATTTTCATTATGTACCTTACTGGTGGCAGTCGGCATGTTTCGTGTCAACAACACTGACGGATTGGGGGGTTTTTATATATGGGATTAGCTGAGCCTGTGTTTACAAGTTTTTCAGCAATAACTTTTCTGCTTGTCCCTGAAAATTTCAATCTCATGAGTTTTCCCTCAAATTTTGTTAGTTCTTTCTTAATGTTAGCACCAAATATAATGAATTATAAAGAAAGTATAAATATTGGCATTGAATCCATGGGGTATGTTTTTTCTTCACCTCTAGGTGCAACAAGCGCTTTTACGTCACTCAGCGCTAATTTTGGTATTTTAGGAACGTACTTATATCTTTATATTTTAGGTTTCACAATAAGTAAAATACAATATTCCCAAAAAATATATTTTAGATGTATGTATCTAATGAGTTGCGCTGTTTTACCATTTATGTTTTATCGTGATGGATTTGGCATTGTAAATAAAGTTATTTTTTTTACAGGATTAATTATACCTTGGATGTATGTGATGGTTTCAAAGATATTAATTTCATTGAGAGGGAGATGAAGTTATGATTGTAATTGATGGGATTATCTTTTCCCTACAAAGATCCGGAGGAATATCAGTTTATTTTAATGAACTATTAAGCCGGTTGGATAAGGAACAAGAAAAAATATATCATTTATTATATGAGAATCAAAATAGTTACACTAAAAACCGTGATGTAAATAGAAAAATTCGTTGGAATTTAGCATCTGAAAGATTCAGACGCGTCAATGTTTTAGGTGGTGAGGGGGATATTTTTCACTCTAGCTATTATAGATTGCCTACTAATGAATTTTCAGGAAAAGTAATTACAACTGTTCATGATTTCACGGACGATATTTATCCGCGAGGTATTAATTCTAAGATTCTTACTGCGCAAAAAAAACATGCTATTTTACATAGCGATGGAGTAATATGCATTTCAAATAATACAATGAAAGATATGCATAAATTTATCCCTGAATCTGTAAATATTACTACAAAAGTTATCTACAATGGAGTTGGAAATTTCACTGTTTCACCCAAAATTGGTTCTTATGAGCCGTATGTAATTTTTGTAGGTGCAAGAAGTGGCTATAAGAATTTTTCTATGTGTGTCACTGCCTTAAAAAAATTAAATGATATTAATCTTATCGTAATTGGTGGCGGTGACTTTAGTGATGATGAGTGTAAAATATTAAACAATACAATACCAGGGCGCTTTAGACATGCTGGGTTTGTTTCTGAGGCTGAGCTCGAAAACTTATACCATAATGCCTTGGCATTAATCTACCCATCGTATTATGAAGGTTTTGGTATTCCTGTAATCGAGGCGATGAAAGCTGGATGCCCAGTAATTGCATCAAAATCCTCATCTATTGAAGAGGTTTCTAACAATGCTGCAATATTATTTGAGAGTATTTCTGCAGAAACAATAATACAAGGCATTTTAGAACTCAAAAATCAAAAAGTTAGAATGGAAAAAATATCATTAGGTCTCGAAAATTCCAAGAATTATTCATGGGATAAAATGGCGTTAGAAACTCAAGAATTTTACAATAGCGTAAGAGGTGCAAAATGAAGGTTGCTTTAATTACTGGTATTACTGGCCAGGATGGTTCGTATTTAGCTGAGTTTCTTCTAGAGAAAGGTTACGAGGTTCATGGCATCAAGCGTCGTGCATCTTCTTTCAACACTGAGCGTGTTGATCATATCTACCAAGATCCGCATACTAGTAACACCAAATTTCATCTTCATTACGGCGACCTGACCGATACATCTAACTTGACAAGAATTATTTCAGAAGTTCAACCAGACGAGATATATAACCTAGGCGCTATGAGCCATGTTGCCGTTTCTTTTGAATCTCCTGAGTACACGGCAGACGTTGACGCTATGGGTACACTGCGCCTGCTGGAAGCGATTCGTTTCTTAGGACTCGAGAAGAAAACCCGTT
This sequence comes from Buttiauxella sp. AC038, assembly GCF_979253565.1. Taxonomy (NCBI): domain Bacteria; kingdom Pseudomonadati; phylum Pseudomonadota; class Gammaproteobacteria; order Enterobacterales; family Enterobacteriaceae; genus Buttiauxella; species Buttiauxella sp. AC038. The sequence goes on from NZ_CEEDCQ010000001.1 coordinate 1,786,628, forward strand.
TCTACCAAGCTTCCACTTCCGAACTATACGGTTTGGTCCAGGAAATCCCGCAGAAAGAAACCACTCCCTTCTATCCACGCTCTCCCTATGCAGTTGCTAAACTCTATGCCTACTGGATAACTGTTAACTATCGTGAATCGTATGGCATGTATGCCTGTAACGGTATTCTGTTCAATCACGAATCGCCACGCCGCGGTGAGACATTTGTGACACGCAAGATTACACGCGCAATCGCGAATATTTCACAAGGGCTTGAGGAATGCTTATATCTTGGAAATATGGACTCGCTGCGTGACTGGGGTCATGCGAAAGATTATGTAAGAATGCAGTGGATGATGTTGCAGCAGGATCAACCTGAGGATTTTGTAATTGCAACAGGTAAACAAATTTCTGTGCGTGAATTTGTTCGAATGTCAGCCTTGGAAGCCGGTATTGAACTTGAGTTTAGTGGTGAAGGTGTTGATGAAATTGGCACTGTGCTAAAAATTTCTGGTGAACATGTGCATTCAGTAAAAGTAGGCGATATTATTATTCGTGTAGACCCTCGTTATTTTCGTCCAGCAGAAGTCGAAACGTTACTGGGCGACCCAACTAAAGCAAAAGATAAACTTGGCTGGGTTCCGGAAATCACCGTTGAAGAGATGTGTCAGGAAATGGTTAAAAGTGATCTTCAAAAAGCCAAGCAGCATGCTTTACTTAAAGCGAATGGATTTGATGTCTCAATCTCCTTGGAGAATTAATGAATGACTAAGAGAATTTTCATCGCTGGCCATAACGGCATGGTAGGCTCGGCTCTGGTTAGAAAACTACAACAACTTAAAGACATTGAAATTATCACTAGGAACCGAAATGAGTTGGATCTTCTCTCACAACAAGCGGTGAATGATTTCTTTTCAAGCGAGAAAATAGATGAAGTTTATCTAGCTGCTGCTAAAGTTGGCGGTATTCATGCGAATAATACTTATCCAGCCGATTTTATTTATCAGAATCTAATGATCGAATGCAATATTATTAATGGGGCGCATTCAAACGATGTTAATAAGTTATTGTTTCTTGGTTCAAGTTGTATCTATCCGAGAGATGTGCAACAACCAATGCGTGAGGATGCGCTGCTAACGGGAGTTTTAGAAAGTACAAATGAGCCATATGCCGTGGCGAAAATTGCTGGAATTAAACTATGTGAATCATACAATCGACAATTCGGACGTGATTACCGTAGCGTAATGCCAACTAATCTTTATGGACAAAATGATAACTTTCACGCTGAAAACTCACATGTTATTCCTGCACTAATTAGACGTTTCCACGAAGCTAAATTAGCAGATATAGAAACTGTAACTGTATGGGGAAGTGGCAATCCTATGCGTGAATTTTTATACGTTGATGATATGGCAGCAGCATCTATCCATGTCATGAATTTATCAGAAGAGAATTATGCTAAAAACACCTCACCGATGCTTTCACATATCAATGTGGGCTCAGGTGTTGATTGCACAATTCGTGAGCTTGCAGAAACCATTGCTTCTGTGGTTGGTTTTAGAGGAAAAATCCTTTTTGATGCCAGTAAACCTGATGGTACGCCGCGTAAACTAATGGACGTTGAACGCTTAGCCGATATGGGATGGAAATGGTCTACTTCTCTGCGTGACGGCCTAACATTAACCTATAAATGGTTCCTGGAAAATCAAAATTCTTTCCGAAAATAGGAATTTCTAATGTTAGATTATGCGTTATTTAAGATGGTAGTAAATAATGCACCACTAATATCAATTGACCTTATTGTTTATAATAACAAGTCAGAAGTATTACTTGGTAAACGGATTAATTCCCCAGCACGAAATTACTATTTTGTGCCAGGGGGAGAATTTATAAGAATGAAACAATTGACGCTGCTTTTCGACGGATTTGCCTGGCTGAGTTAGGTTTGCATACTGATATTTCATCCGCTAAATCTCTTGGCGTCTATGAACACTTTTATCATGATGCTTTTGTTGGAGCGGATATTAGCACACATTATGTTGTTTTAGCATATGAGCTAAATCTGGATCTTGAACTAACTGCTTTACCCCCTGTTCAACATGATCAATATATTTTTATGAGTGTGGCGGAGGCAAAAAAAGACACCACTGTTCATTCCTATTCTCAGCAATATTTTAACTAGAAGGTTAAGATGTCTAATATTATTTTACCTGTAGTAATGGCCGGGGGAACGGGTAGCCGATTATGGCCACTATCTAGGTCATTATATCCTAAACAATTTCTTTCACTGACGTCGACCTCTTCCATGCTTCAGGAAACCATTATGAGGCTCGATGGGCTAGCACACGAAAATCCTCTGATTATTTGTAATGAAGAGCATCGCTTTATTGTTGCTGAACAGCTTCGACAGCTAAGTTTGCAGCATAGCGGTATTATTCTTGAACCTGTTGGTAGAAATACCGCACCAGCTATTGCACTTGCGGCCATACACGCCATTCAACACCAAAACGATCCGATTTTACTGGTTCTGGCCGCCGACCATGTTATTCAGGATAATGTCGCTTTTCTTACTGCCATTCAAAACGCTCTGGATTTGGCTGAGAACGGTAAGTTAGTCACGTTCGGTATTGTTCCCAACAAACCGGAAACAGGCTATGGCTATATTAAACAGGGGGTGCGTGTTTCGGCAAATGCTTTCGAAGTGTCCAAATTCGTAGAAAAACCAGATTTGGAAACGGCACAGAAATATCTTGATGAAGGCACATATTACTGGAACAGCGGTATGTTTATTTTTAAAGCCTCTCGATATATAGAGGAGTTAAAATTATATCGTCCTGATATATTAGAAGCCTGTATTAATGCCCTTGAGAATGCTTCTCTGGATCTTGATTTTACTCGTTTAAATATTGATGCTTTCACTCAGTGTGCCGATGAGTCCATTGATTATGCTGTAATGGAAAAAACATCTGATGCTGTTGTTGTACCTTTAGATGCAAATTGGAGTGATGTTGGATCTTGGTCGGCTCTATGGGAAGTTGATACTAAAGACAATAATGAAAATGTTATTCATGGTGATGTAATCGCGATTGATACACAGCGTAGTTATCTCTATTCACAGCATCGATTAATTAGTGCTGTGGGGTTAGAGGATGTCATTGTTGTCGAAACTAAAGATGCAATTCTTGTTTCACACAAAGATAAAGTACAGTCGGTAAAAGATGTTGTAAACACACTTAAATCACTTTCTCGCAATGAGTATTTGCAGCATCGAGAACTCTATCGCCCGTGGGGAACTTCTGATGCCATATCCGAAGGAAGTCGCTATCACGTCCGTAAGGTGACAGTAAAACCGGGGGAACGAACCGCAACCCAGATCCATTACCATCGTGCCGAACATTGGATCGTAGTGACTGGTACGGCAAAAGTTTATTGCAATCAAAGCGTTCATTTATTAACAGAGAATGAATCGACTTATATTCCGGTTGGTATCCCTCATTATCTTGAAAACCCAGGAAAAATCCCTTTAGAAATTATTGAGGTCAGAACTGGTGCTTATCTGAAGGATGATGATGTTGTACGGTTGGAACAATACTCTCACGGTATCTCATCATGAAAGTTAGCATTATTACTGCTACTTATAACAGTGCAGCAACTCTGGCTGATACTTTGGCTTCTTTGGATTCGCAGAGTTATGCAGATATTGAATATATCATCATCGATGGTGCATCAAAGGATTCAACAATTGAGTTGATTACCAGTACTTCGCGTCGAGTTACAACAATTATTAGTGAGCCGGATAAAGGCATTTACGATGCACTGAATAAAGGTATTCAAGCGGCGACAGGTGATATCATTGGTTTTCTGCACTCAGACGATATCTTTGCTTATCCAGATGTGATTACAGATGTGGTCGCTAGGTTCAAAGAGAACCATTGTGATGCCGTTTATGGTGATCTAGAGTATGTTTCCAAAGACGATGTGACTAAGGTTGTCCGCCGTTGGAAAAGTGGCGAATTTAGTCGCTTTAAAATGCAACTTGGCTGGATGCCACCCCACCCAAGTTTTTATATGAAGCGAGAACTTTATTTACATTGGGGGAGCTTCAACCTGGATTATAAGATATCGGCTGATTATGATTCATTGATTAGGTATTTATGGACGCATAATGCCAAATTGAATTATTTGCCTAAAGTGCTCACCAAAATGCGTGTTGGTGGTATGAGCAATCGGTCCCTTTCCAATATCGTACAAAAATCCAAAGAAGATATCAGAGCGATGAGAAACAATGGTTTATTATGGCCTGTCGTTCTTTTATGTAAAAACTTTTCTAAACTTCCACAATTCCTAAAATAATTATGACTAATTTAACCTGTTTTAAAGCCTACGACATTCGCGGCAAGCTGGGCGAAGAGCTGAATGAAGAGATTGCCGAACGCATTGGCCGCGCCTATGGCGAGTACCTGAAACCGAAAACCATTGTGCTGGGCGGCGATGTGCGCCTGACCAGCGAAGCGCTCAAGCTGGCGCTGGCAAAAGGGCTGCAGGATGCGGGTGTGGACGTGCTGGATATCGGCCTGTCCGGCACCGAGGAAATCTATTTTGCTACCTGGCATCTGAATGTGGACGGCGGCATTGAAGTGACCGCCAGCCATAACCCGATGGACTACAACGGCATGAAACTGGTGCGCGAAGGGGCTCGCCCGATTAGCGGCGACACCGGCCTGCGTGATGTACAGCGCCTGGCGGAAGCCAACGACTTCCCGCCGGTGGACGCGGTAAAACGCGGCAGCTACCAGAAAGTTTCGGTGGTGGAGTCGTACATCGACCATCTGTTCTCGTACATCAACGTCAAAAACATCAAGCCGCTGAAACTGGTGATTAACTCCGGTAACGGTGCGGCGGGCCCGATTGTTGATGCCATCGAAGCACGCTTTAAGGCACTCAACGTGCCGCTGACGTTCATCAAAGTACACAACCAGCCTGATGGCAACTTCCCGAACGGTATCCCGAACCCGCTGCTACCGGAGTGTCGCGACGATACCCGCAACGCGGTGATTGAACATGGCGCGGATATGGGCATCGCCTTTGACGGCGATTTCGACCGCTGCTTCCTGTTCGATGAGAAAGGGCAGTTTATCGAAGGCTATTACATCGTCGGCCTGCTGGCGGCGGCATTCCTTGAAAAACAGCCGGGAGCGAAGATTATTCATGACCCGCGCCTGTCGTGGAACACGGTGGATATCGTTGAGCGCGCAGGCGGCACGCCGGTGATGTCGAAAACCGGTCATGCGTTTATCAAAGAGCGTATGCGCCAGGAAGACGCCATCTACGGCGGTGAAATGAGCGCCCACCACTATTTCCGTGATTTTGCTTACTGCGACAGCGGGATGATCCCGTGGCTGCTGGTGACCGAGTTGCTGTGCCTGAAAGGGAAAACCCTTGGCGAGCTGGTGCGTGACCGTATGGCGGCGTGGCCGGCGAGCGGGGAAATCAACAGCAAGCTGGCGGACCCGAAAGTCGCGATTGCGCGTGTGCAGCAGCACTTTGCGCCGCACGCGCAGGAAGTGGACCACACCGACGGCGTGAGCATGGCGTTTGCGGACTGGCGCTTTAACCTGCGCAGTTCAAATACCGAGCCGGTGGTGCGCCTGAATGTGGAATCGCGTAATAACATCGCGCTGATGGAAGAAAAAACAGAAGAAATCCTGAAACTGTTGCGACAGTAAGGTTTGACTATATTGAATGATAGTTCATCAGTAGGTGGGCATTGTTGATCAAACTCTACCCACACCCTACAAACCTGAGTTAACATCAAGACAACATTAGTACGGCGTTGAAGTCGTAGTAACCTTCCAAAAGACAGGAGTTTGTAATGTCCAAACAGCAGATCGGCGTCGTTGGTATGGCAGTGATGGGGCGCAACTTAGCGCTCAACATCGAAAGCCGTGGCTATACCGTTTCCGTGTTCAACCGTTCAGGCGATAAAACTGAAGAAGTTATCGCTGAGAATCCGGGCAAGAAGCTGGTTCCTTATTACACAGTTCAAGAGTTTGTTGAATCTCTGGAAACTCCTCGTCGTATTTTATTAATGGTTAAGGCAGGCGAAGCCACGGACAAAACCATTGATTCCTTGAAGCCTTATCTTGATAAGGGTGACATTCTTATCGATGGTGGTAATACCTTCTATCACGATACCATTCGTCGTAATCGTGAACTGTCTGCGGAAGGGTTTAACTTTATTGGTACAGGTGTTTCTGGTGGTGAAGAAGGTGCTTTAAAAGGCCCATCTATCATGCCTGGCGGTCAGAAAGAAGCCTACGAACTGGTTGCACCAATTCTTAAGCAGATTGCAGCAGTTGCAGAAGACGGCGAACCATGTGTTGCTTATATCGGTGCTGATGGCGCTGGTCATTATGTGAAAATGGTTCACAACGGTATTGAATATGGTGACATGCAGCTTATTGCTGAAGCCTATTCACTGCTTAAAAATGGCCTGAATCTGTCCAATGAAGAGTTGGCAACAACCTTTACTGACTGGAACAAAGGCGAACTAAGCAGCTACCTGATTGACATCACTAAAGACATCTTCACTAAAAAAGATGAAGAAGGTAACTACCTGGTTGATGTGATTCTTGATGAAGCTGCGAACAAAGGTACGGGCAAGTGGACTAGCCAAAGCTCGCTGGATCTCGGTGAGCCACTGTCGCTTATCACTGAATCTGTGTTCGCGCGTTATATCTCTTCATTAAAAGAGCAACGTGTTGCTGCATCTAAGGTACTGAGTGGCCCACAGGTTAAACCATTTGCTGGTGATAAAGCTGAGTTCTCCGAGAAAGTGCGTCGTGCATTGTATCTGGGCAAGATCGTTTCTTACGCTCAGGGCTTCTCACAACTGCGTGCTGCTTCTGAAGAGAATAACTGGGATCTCAACTACGGAGAGATTGCTAAGATTTTCCGTGCGGGTTGTATTATTCGTGCGCAATTCTTGCAGAAAATCACTGATGCATATGCTGAAAATCCAGCGATTGCAAACTTGCTGTTGGCGCCATACTTCAAGCAAATTGCTGACGAATATCAGCAAGCACTGCGTGACGTAGTTTCTTATGCGGTCCAAAATGGTATTCCAGCACCGACTTTCTCTGCCGCTATCTCTTACTACGATAGCTATCGTTCAGCGGTTCTGCCTGCCAACCTGATTCAGGCGCAGCGCGACTACTTTGGTGCGCATACTTACAAACGCACTGATAAAGAAGGTGTGTTCCATACGGAATGGCTTGAATAATCATTTTCTTAATAATAAATGCTTACTTAAGCGGCCCTTTACAGGGCCGCTTTTTTTCGGATTAACCGACTAGTTTTCTCGATTGAACATGATACAGTTAGAAAATAAGCGGTAACACAAAATTAACACAAGTGAAAATAGATATTGTTTTTGAACAAAATTCCTATTTTTCAATTATATATTTCATCTACACTTATGTTGTGCGCTTAATTAAATGAATGTGACTACTTTCTCTAGGGTAAACATGAACCAAGATTACAATAATGCGGGCAAAAACCACATTGCTGAACCAATGGAATCTATTGATTTAATTGATATTTTAATGCAGTTATGGAAGGGTAAAGTTACCATAATCGCTTTTGCTGTCGCAGCTATAATCCTTGCTGTTATCTATCTTTTCGTTGCTAAAGAGAAATGGACTTCTGAAGCTATCATTACGTTGCCGGATTCAGGGCAAATTGCGAACTACAATAACTCAATGAATATTCTGTATAGCCAAAATCCGTCAAGTATTCCGAGTATTGGAGAGATACAGCAGCGTTTCTTTGGCCGGTTTAACTCCGCGTTGTCTGCTTTGTCCGAACAGTTAGACAATCAAGATAAGCCTGAAAAACTGACGATTGAAGAATCGGTAAAAGGCCAGCCTGTTCCACTGAAAGTGAGCTATGTTGCAACCACTGCGGGTGAGGCACAAAAAACACTCACCAACTACATTCAGCAAATTAATAAACGCATTGTTACCGAGCTTGATGATGACTTGCAGACCAGTATCAATTCTAAAGTTGAAGATCTGAAAGTCGATTTGGCAACCAAAGAGAAAATTGCTCAAGAGAAGAAAGACAAGCGTCTGGAGATCCTGAATCAGGCATTGATAGTTGCGCAGCAATCCAACATCAAAAACACCCTGGTTCAGCAGGCTGAAACGCTGTCTGAAGACACATTGTTTGTATTGGGTAGTGATGCGCTTTCATCCACCATTAAGAATGAAGCGACGCGTCCACTGCCGCTGGATGAGTCTTACTTCAGCGCTCGTCAAACTTTGTTAGCGATCAATGCGTTGAAGTCTAAACCAGATACTACATACGCCTTCCGCTATGTAATGAAACCAAGCTTGCCAATTCGCCGTGATAGCCCGAAAAAAGGACTGACATTAGTCTTGGGTGCTCTGGTTGGCTTGATTCTAGGGGCTGGTGTTGTCCTTGGACGTAACGCACTGCGTAACTACAAGCCAATTGTGTAAGACTTGTCTAGATGTGAATAAGGCCGCTTTCGCGGCCTTTTTCACATCAAAGCAAACTTACTTATGCCTTTCCCGCAAATTCTCAATCACCGCGCTCAAATCCAAATCCTGATCCTGCAGTAACACCAGCAGGTGATACACCAAATCCGATGCCTCATTCTTCAGTTCAAAACGGTCATTAACTGTTGCCGCCAGCGCAGTTTCCACGCCTTCCTCACCGACTTTCTGCGCAATACGCTTGGTTCCACTCGCATACAACTTCGCGGTATACGAACTCTCAGGGTCGGCAGCTTTGCGTGATGCCAGCAGTTCCTCAAGTTGGTACAGGAAGTGCCAGTCGTGGTGGGTATCACCAAAGCAGCTTGAGGTACCTAAATGGCAGGTTGGGCCAATTGGGTTTGCCAGAACAAGAAGCGTGTCGTTATCACAGTCTGGCGCGATTTTCACGACATTCAGGAAATTGCCGGAGGTTTCACCTTTGGTCCACAAACGCTGTTTCGTGCGAGAGAAGAAGGTGACTTTTCCGCTATCGATGGTTTGCGCCAGAGCTTCTGGGTTCATATATCCCAGCATCAATACTTCACCAGATTTCGCATGCTGGACGATGACCGGCATCAGGCCATCGGTTTTTTCCCAGTCCAGTTGAGCTTGTTGTTCTGTTGTTAGCACACTCTTATCTCCACGCCTTGCTGAGCCAGATAAAGTTTCAGCTCACCAATATTAATAATTTGCTTGTGGAACACTGAGGCTGCCAGCGCACCATCAACATCTGTATCACGGAAAGCTTCGAGGAAGTGTTCCATGGTTCCCGCGCCACCAGAGGCAATCAGTGGCACGTGGCAAACTTCACGTATTTTCTTTAATTGCTCCAGGTCGTAACCGTTACGCACGCCATCCTGGTTCATCATGTTCAGAACGATTTCCCCGGCCCCACGTTTTTGTACTTCCTGCACCCAATCTGCCGTTTCCCACTTGGTGACACGCGTGCGGCTTTCGTCGCCGGTATATTGGTTGACGTGATATTTCCCGGTTTCGCAATCATTCCAGGTATCAATGCCGACCACAATACACTGCACACCAAAACGTTCAGCCAGGCGGGTAATCAGTTCAGGGTCAGCCAGAGCGGGGGAGTTGATTGAAATCTTATCCGCGCCAAAAGAGAGAATCTGTGCGGCGTCTTCAATCGACTTGATGCCACCGGCCACGCAGAATGGAATATCAATAACTTCTGCCACTCGTGACACCCAGCTTTTATCAACCACACGGCCATCGCTCGATGCGGTGATATCGTAGAACACCAGTTCGTCTGCACCTTCGGCGGCGTATCGTTGCGCTAGTGGGACGATGTCACCAATGATTTCATGGTTGCGGAATTGCACACCTTTGACGACTTGCCCGTCGCGTACATCCAGGCAAGGAATTATCCGTTTTGCCAGCATGAGATTGCCTCCGTTACGTTGAATTTCCCTTCCAGCAGTGCACGCCCAACAATCACGCCTTGAACGCCTGTTCCGCGTAAAGCGGCGATATCATCGATATCACCAATGCCACCGGAGGACTGGAACGCCACCTGTGGGAAACGCGCGCAAACTTCTTCATACAGCGACACGTTAGAACCTGCCAGTGTTCCGTCGCGTGAAATATCGGTGCACAACACATGTTTGAGCCCGACGGGCAGGTATATTTCCACCAGTTCTTCCAATGAAACACCAGAGTTCTCTTGCCAGCCGCTGACAGCGACGTGTTTATTGCCTTGTTCGTCAATGCGCACATCAAGTGCTAACACCAGTGCATCAGCACCAAAGCGGGTAAACCAGCCTTTGACAACCTCGGGTGATTTCACCGCCGTTGACCCGACGACAACACGTGCAACACCTGCTTCAAGTAGTGCGGCAACATCTTCTTCAGTACGAACACCACCACCCACTTGCACGGGAACTTTCACACCCGCAACCAGCGTTTTAATCAGTGGGATCTGGCGTTTGGCAGGGTCTTTTGCGCCGGTTAAATCGACCAGATGCAGCACTTGCGCACCTTGCGCTTCGTACTCTTGCAGCCGCGGCAACGGGTCGTTGCCGTAATCGCGTTGCTGGCCATAGTCCCCCTGATGAAGGCGCACCACTGTGCCGTCAATTAAATCGAGAGCAGGAATAATCATGGTGCTTACATCTCCAGGAAGTTTTTCAGTAATTTCGCGCCAGCAGCACCCGAGCGCTCCGGGTGGAACTGCACGCCAAAGAAATTATCTTTTTGCACGGCAGCGGTGAAAGCTTCACCGTAGCTTGCCTGCGCGATGGTGTTTGCACATACCGGCATCGCATAGCTGTGCACAAAGTAAAAATAATCACCATCGTCAATGCCACGGAACAAGCGGTCACCGGCTTTGGGATAGACGCGGTTCCAGCCCATATGCGGCAAAGGCAAACCATGGTCGGTCATTTTCAGCACCGGCTGCGCGATGATGCCGAGCATGTCGATACCGTTGCTTTCGTCACTGCGCGAACCCAGCAATTGCATACCTAGGCAAATGCCCAGCACGGGTTGCGTACAGGCTTTAATCAGATCGATAAGGTCGCGCTCACGAATCTGATCCATCGCCGCTTGTGCTGTTCCTACACCCGGTAAAAAGAGTTTATCGGCGCGTAGCACCACATCAGGATCGCGGCTCACCAGTGGCTCGTAGCCGTGACGCTGGATTGCTGAGCTCACCGAGTGCAGGTTGGCGCATCCTGTGTCCAGAATCACCACGTTCATTACAACACTCCTTTTGAGGAGGGCAGCGTGTCGCCTTCAACTTTGATAGCCTGGCGCAACGTGCGACCAAAGACTTTAAACAGGCTTTCGACACGGTGGTGGTCGTTTTTGCCTTTGGTTTTCAGGTGCAGCGTCACACCCATGGTGTAAGAAAGCGAACGGAAGAAGTGTTCAACCATCTCGGTGCTTAAATCGCCGACACGCTGGAAGTTATACTCGGCTTTATATTCCAGGTGCGGGCGGCCAGAAATATCCAGCGCACAACGGGCCAGGCATTCGTCCATCGGCAAAGTGAAGCCGAAACGGGTAATGCCACGTTTATCGCCCAGCGCGATTTTCAACGCTTCACCCAGCGCCAGACCCGTGTCTTCAACCGTGTGGTGGTCGTCGATGTAGAGGTCGCCTTTCACGCTGATATCCATACGGAAGCCGCCGTGGGTGGCAATCTGGTCCAGCATATGGTCGAAGAAACCCACGCCAGTGTTAATTTTGCTGCCACCTTCACGGTCGAGCCAGACTTGCACGTCGATTTGCGTCTCTTTGGTGGCGCGTTCAACATGGGCATAACGGTCACGTTTAGTCAGTTGTTCACTGATGGTCGGCCAGTTCAGCGTTTCGCCGTGGTAGCGTAAACCCTGAATACCCATATTTTCAGCCAGTTCGATATCGGTCGCACGGTCGCCAATCACATAACTGTTTGGCTTATCAAGCACGCCTTCTTCCAGATAACCCTTCACCATGGCAATTTTTGGTTTACGGCATTCACAGTTGTCAGTCGGCAAGTGCGGGCAAATTAGCACATCATCAAAGTTGACGCCCTGCGAGGTAAACACTTGCATCATCAGGTTGTGTGGGCCGTCGAAATCCGCTTGCGGGAAGCTCTCGGTGCCTAAACCGTCCTGATTGGTGATCATGACCAGCTTGTAGCCTGCTTTTTGCAATTGCAGCAGGGCTGGGATCACCGCTGGCTCAAAGGCCAGTTTGTCCATCCGGTCCACCTGGTAATCTGAAGGTGGTTCAGAAATTAAAGTGCCGTCACGGTCGATAAAAAGAATTTTCTGGCTCACACGCCCTCCGTGGCCGTCAGGCCTGGTTGTTCACGCAGCGCTGCAATAGTGCGCTCGCATTCTAAACGGGTGCCAACGGTTATCCGCAGGCAGCCGCTTAACGATGGTTGTTTATTTTGGTCACGTAGGATAATGCCCTGATCCCACAGAGATTTAAATACAGCACTTGAAGCGGTGATGCGCGCCAGAACATAGTTGGTTTCTGAGTCGAAAACTTGCTCTACGCAACCCACTTCCTGAAGTGCTGTGACCAGGTACTGGCGATTCAACAGAACTTGCGCCACGCGCTCGCGCATTGCGTTAATACCCTGCGGGCTTAACGCTTGAGCGGCAATATCCGCGACCGGGGTCGAAAGCGGGTAAGGGGCGATGACTTTCATCAGCAAATTGATCACTTCTTCATTTGCCAGCGTAAAGCCACAGCGCAGGCCAGCCAGCGCAAAAGCTTTGGATAGCGTGCGCAGCACCACAAGGTGCGGATACTCATTCAACCAGCCAGCGAGCGTCGCCTGCGGGCAAAACTCGATATAGGCTTCATCCGCCACCACTAAGGCTTTACCGCGAGCCATTTCCAGCAATACGCGCAAATCTTGCGGATTGATTAACTGCCCCGTTGGGTTATTCGGGCTGCAAACGTAAATGACTTTTACGCCTTCAATGTTCTCCGCAATTGCCGGTAAATCGAGCTGCCAGTCTGCCAGTGTGGGTACGACGCGGCATTCCACGTTGAAGGCTTCGCAGCTTACGCTGTACATACCGTAAGTTGGCGGGCAGTAGAGAACGGCATCTTTGCCCGGCTCGCAGAATGCGCGGATCAACAGTTCAATACCTTCGTCTGCGCCACGGCTGACCAGCACTTGCTCAGATTTCACGCCTGCGTATTCGGCGTAACGTTCGATGACCAGTTTTGGCTGGCATTCCGGGTAACGGTTCAGCGTCTGTTGCGTCAGTTCGTACTCAACCGCGGTTGGATATTCATTCGCGTTCAGCCACACATCACCATTGCCACCCAGGCGGCGAGCCGACTGGTAAGGGGTCAGGGCGCGAACGTTCTCACGGGCTAACTCTTCAATGCTCATGCTTGCTCCTTAAGTGCTGCAACACGCAGGGTAACGGCGTTTTTGTGGGCATCCAGCAACTCAGCGGCGGCCAGAGTTTCAATCGTTTTCGCAAGGCTTGCGAAACCTTGTGGTGAGAGTTCCTGAACCGTCATGCGTTTCTGGAAATCAGCCAGTCCAAGGCTTGAACACGTTGAGGTATAACCGTACGTCGGCAGCACGTGGTTAGTCCCGGAAGCGTAGTCGCCAGCCGATTCCGGTGACCAGTCACCGAGGAACACGGAACCTGCACTGGTGATGCTATCGACCAGCTCACGGGCGTTGCGGGTCTGAATAATCAGGTGTTCCGGGCCGTACTGGTTGGAGATTTCAATGCATTGCTCGAGGTCGCGAGCAATAATCAGGCGGCTGCTTTCCAGCGCTTTGCGAGCGGTTTCAGCACGCGGCAGAGCGGCTAACTGGCGCTCAACGGCTTCGGCGACGGCTTGCGCCATATCTGCATCCGGCGTTAACAGAATCACTTGTGAGTCCGGGCCGTGTTCGGCCTGTGAAAGCAGGTCCGATGCCACGAAGTCAGGCGTTGCACCGCTATCGGCGATGACTAACACTTCGGAAGGGCCTGCTGGCATGTCGATGGCCGCACCATCAAGGCGTTGGCTGACCTGGCGTTTGGCTTCGGTAACAAACGCGTTGCCTGGCCCGAAGATCTTATCCACTTTCGGGATGCTTTCGGTGCCCAGCGCCAGTGCAGCAATGGCCTGCGCACCGCCGACCTGAAACACTTCCTGCACGCCACACAGTTGCGCGGCATACAGAATTTCATCGGCAATCGGTGGCGGTGAGCACAGCACCACTTTTTTGCAGCCTGCGATACGGGCAGGCGTGGCAAGCATCAATACGGTTGAAAACAGCGGTGCGGAACCGCCAGGAATATAAAGGCCAACAGAGGCAACCGGGCGCGTAACTTGCTGGCAGCGCACGCCTGGCATCGTTTCGATATCAACAGTTGGCAGTTGCTGAGCAACGTGGAATTTTTCGATATTCGCAACAGCAACGGCCATCGCCTCTTTTATCTCTGGCCCCAGGCGCGCGACGGCAGCGGTAATTTCCTGCTCGCTGACCTTCAGTTGCTGCACATCGGTTTTATCGAACTTTGCGCTGTATTCGCGCAATGCAGCATCACCTTTAGCTTTCACATTATTCAGGATGTCAGCGACCGTGCGGGTGATGCTTTCCGATGCGGAAATCGCCGGACGGGTCAGCAAAGCCTGCTGTGCGGCTTCATCGCACTCATTCCAGTTAATCAACGTATTGAAGTTTGCCATGGTGTTACTCCATCATCTTCTCAATTGGTAACACCAGAATTGAACTGGCACCCAGCGCTTTGAGTTTCTCCATGGTTTCCCAGAACAGCGTTTCGCTGCTCACCATGTGCATTGCTACACGCTGTTGATCCCCTGCCAGCGGCAGAATGGTTGGGCGTTCAGCACCTGGCAGCAGAGCAATAATCTCATCCAGACGCTCGCTTGGCGCATGCAACATAATGTATTTCGATTCACGCGCCTGAATCACGCCCTGAATACGGGTCATCAGTTTGTCGATGAGCTGTTGCTTGGCTTCAGGCATTTCACCGTCGCGTTGAATAAGGCAGGCTTTGGAGCGGTAAATCACTTCAACTTCACGCAGGCCGTTGGCTTCAAGAGTTGCGCCAGTGGAAACCAGGTCACAAATGGCATCCGCCAGACCCGCACGTGGAGCCACTTCAACAGAACCGTTTAACAGGCAGGATTTAAACTGCACACCTTTGCCATCAAGGTAACGCTTCAACAGGTGAGGGTAAGAAGTCGCGATACGCTTATTGTTCAGACTGGCAGGGCCATCCCAAGGTTCATCAACAGAAATCGCCAGAGAGAAGCGGCAACCACCGAAATCCAGACGACGCAGCGTGAAATAACGTGGGTCCTCGCCCTGAGCGCGGCGCGTTAGCAACTCTTCTTCCAGCACGTTCTCGCCGATAATGCCCAGATCCACCACACCGTCCATAATCAGCCCAGGAATATCGTCATCACGAACACGCAGAATATCGATAGGCATGTTTTCTGCTAACGCAATCAGGCGCTGAGTATGCAGGTTGATTTTTATGCCACAGCGCGCGAGCAATTCGCGTGAATCATCGCTTAAACGGCCTGATTTCTGAATAGCTATGCGTAAACGTGTGTTGTCTAACATTGATGGTTTCCCCTAATTAATTCTTGTCTGACGTCCAAAAAAAGCCCCCGGAAGAAATCTTCCGGGGGCTTATTGACTCGTTCATGCACCACTGGAAGATTTTTCTGTCTCCCAGCACACATCGCCTGAAAGACTAGTCAGGATGATGGTGATGATGGTGGATAGCAGTTTGAACGCGTGTCATAAAATTCTCGTATGAATGTTTATTCATGATGTGCTTTTAACGTAAACCATATGCAGTGCCTTGTGCAAGGGCTTTTTACCCCGCCAATTAATATTCTGTTTAGTGCCATTGATTGTCAGTTGTCGTAACGTGGCGTAGCCTTAATGAAGGGCTAAAAAGCACAGCAGAGAGATATGCTGTAATCCAGGAGAGAAGGCATGAAAAAGGTTGCGATTGTCGGGTTAGGGTGGCTGGGAATGCCACTGGCGATGTCATTGTCAGCGCGTGGCTGGCAAGTGACAGGAAGTAAAACCACCCTTGATGGTGTCGACGCCGCAAGAATGAGTGGAATTGACAGTTATCAGTTGCAACTGACTCCTGAACTGGTTTGTGACAGCGACGATCTGGATGCACTGCTGGATGCGGATGCATTAGTGATAACGCTGCCCGCTCGTCGTACTGGCGAAGGCGACGATTTTTACCTGCAGGCGGTACAAGAAATTGTTGATAGCGCTCTGGCTCATAATATTCCGCGTATTATTTTTACCAGCTCCACGTCTGTGTATGGTGAAGCTGAAGGCAGCGTGAAAGAAACTTCGCCGCTTGAGCCCGTTACCGCCAGTGGGCGGGTGCTAAAAGAGCTGGAAACCTGGCTGCATGATTTGCCTGGTACTTCGGTAGATATTCTGCGTCTTGCGGGTTTGGTTGGGCCGGAACGCCATCCTGGGCGTTTTCTGGCAGGAAAAACCGACGTGGTAAATGGCGCTCATGGAGTCAATCTGGTACACCTTGAAGATGTTATTTCAGCAATTACGCTGTTGCTACAGGCTCCGAAAGGCGGGCACATCTATAATTTATGTGCGCCAGCTCACCCAACGCGTGCCGAGTTCTACTCTTTGATGGCACGACAGATGAATTTAGACGCACCCCTTTTTCGCACTGAAACGCAAAATGGCCACGGTAAGCTGGTGGATGGCAACCGTATTTGCAATGAACTTGGGTTTGAATATCAGTATCCAAACCCGCTGGTAATGCCCATGCAGTAACCGCTGTGGGGTGTTGCTCGTGACTTTCAGGAACGAGTATGAAACCACTGCTGGATGTACTGATCATTCTCGATACCCTCGATAAAGAAGGGAGCTTTGCTGCGGCGGCAACAAAGCTCTTTAAAACGCCTTCCGCACTCAGTTACACCGTTCAAAAACTCGAAAACGATCTCAACATTCAAATTCTCGACCGTTCAGGGCATCGCGCGCGTTTTACGCGAACGGGTCTGCTTCTTCTGGAAAAAGGGCGCGAAGTTCTGCATACGGTGCGCGAACTGGAACAGCAGGCAATCAAACTTCATCAGGGATGGGAAAACGAACTGGTGATTGGCGTTGATGACTCTTTCCCATTCTCCTTACTGACACCACTTATTGAAGCTTTCTACAAAAGTTATAGCGTGACGCGGCTGAAATTCATCAACGGCGTGCTGGGTGGTTCGTGGGAAGCGCTGACTGAAGGCCGGGCCGATATTATTGTTGGCGCTATGAGCGACCCACCATCGTTGAGCGGTTTTGGTTTTACGCTGCTTGGTCAGCTTGAAAGTATCTTTGTTATTGCACCTCATCACCCACTTGCTGAAGCTGAAGAACCACTCACTCGCCGGGTTATCAAACGCAGTCGTGCAGTCGTCGTTGGCGACACATCGCGTCTTGAGCCGTCACGTTCGATGCATTTACTCGAAGAACAAGATGCCATCACCGTTTTTGATTTCAAAACCAAACTTGAGCTGCAAATCAGCGGCATTGGCTGTGGTTACGTTCCCCGTTACATGGCGCAACGTTTTATCGAAAGTGGCGTACTGGTGGAAAAGCAGGTTGTTTCCCATGTGCCTTTTGTTCCGGTATGGATTGGCTGGAACGAACAGACTGCCGGGCTTGCCAGTGAATGGTGGCGAGAGCAAATCGTCAACAGTCCCGAAATCGCGCTGGTATACGGAACTGCGCAAAAATAATGCTTTTGGGTGAGTGGCAGAGCGCCTGGCTCACATCTATTGTTTAAAGTGGCTCGTTATTTCTTCTGAATATGTCTTCGCGTTTAAATTTTCTTCTCTGCGTTGTTTTGCGGAGTTTTTTTGCACGCAAGGAGTCTGTATGAAGCAAACCAATCAGCAATGGCAGTCGCGGCGTGAACAGGCGGTTCCTCATGGGGTCGGCAATGCACTGCCGGTATACATCGAAAAAGCGAAAAATGCCGAATTATGGGATGTTGAAGGCAAACGCTATATCGATTTTGCCTCGGGTATTGCGGTGCTAAATACCGGGCATAATCACCCCGCAGTCATTGATGCGGTGCGTCAACAACTTGAAAAATTTACCCATCCTTGTTTCCAGGTGACCCCTTACGGCAACTACATCGAGCTTGCCGAACGGCTCAACAAACTGGTGCCGATAAGCGAACCGTGCCAGACGCTGTTCCTTACCACGGGTGCCGAGGCGGTTGAAAATGCCATTAAAGTGGCACGTATTGCGACGGGGCGTTCGGCCATCATCGCATTTCGTGGGGCCTTCCACGGTCGGACCTTACTGGGCATGGCGCTAACGGGCAAAGTGCAGCCGTATAAAAAGGGCTATGGTCCATTCCCGGCAGGCATTTATCACGCCCCTTATCCGGCGGCCTATCTTGGCGTGAGTGACACGCAGGCGCTGGCGTCATTGGCGGGTATTTTTGCTGCTGATGTTTCGCCAGACGAAGTCGCCGCGATCATTATTGAGCCAGTGCAAGGGGAAGGGGGCTTCTATGCCGCGTCGCCTTCCTTTATGAAGCAACTGCGTGCGTTGTGCGATAAGCACGGCATCGTTCTGATTGCAGATGAAATCCAAAGTGGTTTCTGCCGCACTGGTAAAACCTTCGCAATTGAACATAGCGAGGTGGAGCCGGATCTCATCACCATGGCAAAAAGCCTGGCAGGCGGCTTCCCACTTTCAGCGCTCGTTGGCAAAAAATCGCTGTTCGATAAGGCGATGCCAGGTGGTCTTGGTGGCACCTATGCAGGCTCACCTGTGGCCATTGCAGCGGCGCTTGCGGTTACTGATGTTATTGAGCAAGAAAACCTCAATCAAAAAGCACAGGAAATTGGTGAGCTCATTACCCATCGTTTGCATGAGATGGCCGAGCAATTTGACTGTATTGGTGATGTGCGTGGTTATGGCGCCATGATTGCAATGGAGCTGGTGGAAGCACGCGATAGCCACCGCCCAAATAAAGAGTTAACACAGGAACTTGTGAAAGAAGCAGGCAAAAAAGGTTTGGTATTGCTGTCATGTGGAGTGAGAGCGAATGTCATTCGTTTTCTCGTCCCGTTAACGGCTGAAAAAGAAATTGTTAATGAAGGCCTCAATATCTTGTCATCCTGCCTCGAATTGGTGCAAAATACGCGCCTCACTAAATGAGAACAAAAAACCGACGTTAAACGCGTCGGTTATTTTTTTGCATTAAGTTCTAGTAGTCAAACAGGCATCCGCCAAAAAAACCAAGAGGCCGGGCTTCGTACCGGATAGATACTAGCTTTTAAAAAACGACAGTCGTGTCGCCGAGGAAATTCAGATGGGGCAGCTTTTTGCTTTTGCGCAGGTATTCGCCGTTTGGGGGAATGACCATGTCGCTTAACGTCACCGCAGGTGCAAAATCTCGTGTTGAACTCCGTAAGAGCCTGACGCTCATTCCGGTTGTTATGATGGGCCTTGCTTATATGCAGCCTATGACCTTGTTCGATACATTTGGGATTGTATCTGGCCTTACCGACGGACATGTCGCTACGGCTTACGCGTTTGCCCTTGTGGCAATTTTGTTCACCGCGTTAAGTTATGGAAAGCTAGTACGCCGCTTCCCATCAGCGGGTTCCGCCTATACCTACGCTCAAAAAGCAATCCACCCAGTGGTTGGCTTTATGGTGGGTTGGTCTGCCTTGCTTGATTATCTGTTTATGCCGATGATCAACATCCTGTTGGCGAAAATCTATTTTGAAGCCCTGGTGCCGTCTATCCCGTCGTGGATTTTCGTGGTGCTGCTGGTTGGCTTTATGACTATCTCCAACCTGCGCGGCATCAAAACCGTGGCTAACTTCAACAGCCTTATTGTTGTGCTGCAAATGATCGTCATGGTGGTCATCACCGGTCTGGTTATTTACGGTGTGGCAAATGGTGAAGGTGCGGGCACATTAACCAGTACTCGTCCGTTCTGGTCGGAACACGCGAATGTGGTGCCGATGATTACCGGAGCGACCATTCTGTGCTTCTCATTCCTCGGTTTTGACGGCATTAGCTCGTTGTCTGAAGAAACCAAAGATGCAGGCCGCGTCATCCCGAAAGCGATTTTCCTGACTGCCCTGATTGGCGGCGTGATCTTCGTTGTGGTGTCCTACTTCCTGCAATTGTACTTCCCGGATATCTCCCGCTTCCACGATCCGGACGCGTCACAGCCAGAAATCATGCTCTTCGTGGCAGGTAAAACCTTCCAGTTTGGCATCCTGATTTTCTCCTGTGTTACCGTTCTGGCGTCAGGTATGGCGGCACATGCGGGCGTTTCTCGCCTGATGTATGTGATGGGTCGAGACGGTGTGTTCCCGGAGCGCTTCTTCGGCTACATCCACCCGAAATGGCGTACCCCGGCACTGAACGTGGTACTGGTCGGTATCATCGCGCTGTTTGCGATTAAGTTTGACCTGGTAACAGCAACCGCGCTGATTAACTTTGGTGCGCTGGTGGCGTTTACCTTCGTTAACCTGTCAGTGATTTCCCAGTTCTGGATTCGTGAAGGGCGCAACAAGTCCATAAAAGATCACATCAACTATTTGGTGCTGCCAATTTGTGGCGCGCTGACAGTGGGTGCGTTGTGGATTAACCTGGAAGAAAGCTCGATGATTCTGGGTCTGATTTGGGCAGCCATCGGCCTGACCTATCTGGCCTTCGTGACTCGTCGCTTCCGTAACCCGGTTCCACAATTCAACGAAGATTTAGCGTAACAGCTAAATACGAAAAAGGCCGCGAAAGCGGCCTTTTTGCTATCTATTACCCTACCAAAAACTGCGCGTACTCAAACAGCTCCTTAAGCAACGCCGTCTTTTCCTTGTCCCCTTCATGCAGGTTATACAGCGCCTCCAGTTCTTGCGCGTAGGCTTGCAACGCTTCCTGAGACAACACATCACGGCGGTGTTCTAACCAACGCTGTTGTTCTGCTTCATCCAGTGTTCCTGGGAAATTACGAGCGCGATAGTTAAACAACAGCTTTTCAATGCGTTTATCGGCGAAAGTAATATCCAGAGCAGGCAGATTTTGCGGATCGGTTTGCAGCACAATGCGCATCGCCGCGCGGTCAGCATCGCTGAAAAAGCCGTTATAAAGCTGCGCATCAACATTATCAGACGGTACAAAAGGCTCGGCTTCAGCAAAGATAGCCACAGCTTTTTCACGCACCACAGGGTGCTCGCGCAGTAACTTCAGGTTATCCAGGCAACGCTTACGATCGATTCCTAACCGTTCGGCATCTTCCGGGCGCAACGTATTTGCCACCGCCAGTACCGGACATTTATTCAGATGAACCAGTTTGATTGGTACGGCTGCGGCATCGCCCAGTGAGGTTTTCGGGGTATATAAGCGTTCGCGTAACAAATCGGCGTCCAGTTCCAGTAGTGGTGAAATATCACCTGCTAAATCGACCATTATCACCGCATTTTTGTTATCCGGGTGCCAGGCCAGCGGCGCAATCCAACTGGTGTTGCCACGCCATGCGCCGAACATCCCGGAAACATGCACCAGTGGTTTCATCTGCGGAATATCAATCAGCGTGTTGAGCTTGTGCTTAGAACGATGGCTGTAGAGGTACTCAAACAAGCGCGGCTGGCGTGTTTTGACTAATTGCGCCATGGCGATAGTGGCATACACATCTGACATCGCATCGTGCGCATTCGCATGTTCAATGCCATTGGCTTTGGTCAGGTGCTCGAGGCGAAAACTC
The DNA here is from genome assembly GCF_979253565.1 of Buttiauxella sp. AC038. Classification (NCBI taxonomy): domain Bacteria; kingdom Pseudomonadati; phylum Pseudomonadota; class Gammaproteobacteria; order Enterobacterales; family Enterobacteriaceae; genus Buttiauxella; species Buttiauxella sp. AC038. The sequence goes on from NZ_CEEDCQ010000001.1 coordinate 1,808,400, forward strand.
GGCAGCCCCTCTTCGTTTTCAGGCCAGATAATTCCTTCTGGGCGCAGCGCGTAACAGGCGCGCATCACATCGAGTAAATCCCAACGAGAATTATCGTTCTGCCAGCTCCAGCCATAAGGATCGTAGAAATTACGGTAAAAAATATTACGCGTAACTTCATCATCGAATCGCACGTTGTTGTAACCGATCACGCAGGTTTTCGGCACAGTGAAGATGCTGTGAATGCGCTTTGCAAAATCGGCTTCATTAACACCGCGCGCCAGGGCTTGCTGCGGCGTTATGCCGGTAATCATCACGGCTTCTGGCTGTGGGAGGTAATCATCCGCAGGCTTGCAGTAAAAGACTTCTGGCTCACCGATGACATTGAATTGTTCATCGGTACGAATAGCCGCAAATTGCGCCGGGCGGTCAAGGGATGGGCTTTTGCCGAAAGTTTCATAATCATGAAAGAGGAAGGTCGGTTGTTGCGTTGAATTTTCCACGGTTTACCCCCGCCCTTGAGTGATGTTTAACATACTGTTATTAAACTGAAATCCCACTAAAACTCTCTCCATGTATTCATCATTATTTGCTGGTGCTGCATAACGCCATGGTAAACCATTAACCCGCCGCCTGCACCACCGGGAGAAGTATCCAATCCGGCGAGCAAATTTGATTATTCATAACTTTTTGCAATTTAATTGCGAAAATTATCGCAAACTCCAGTAAAAGAAGCGGCTGAATTTATTGTTACCGAGGGTATATCGTTGAAGATCCGTCTTTTTGCTGTCTGTTCACTGCTGTCATTATCTGCTCACACCGCTTTTGCCGACGATATCTTTGTTAATGCGCCACCACCGCCACAAATCCAGGCGGGTTCATGGGTATTGATGGATTACACCACCGGGCAAATTCTGGCTGCGCAAAATGAACATGTGCGACGCAACCCGGCGAGTCTGACCAAACTGATGACCGGCTATGTAGTGGATCGCGCCATTGATAGCGGGCGTATCTCGGCAAACGATATGGTCACCGTCGGTAAAGATGCCTGGGCGAAAGGGAATCCGGTTTTTGACGGTTCGTCGCTGATGTTTTTGAAAGCCGGTGACCGACTAACGGTACATGATTTAAGCCGCGGGCTGATTATTGATTCCGGGAACGACGCTTGTGTCGCGTTAGCCGATTATGTCGCTGGCGGGCAGCCACAATTTGTGGCGATGATGAATAAATACGTGCAGCAACTGCGACTGCGAGATACCCATTTTGAAACTGTTCACGGTCTTGATGCGCCAGGCCAGCATAGTTCGGCGTACGATTTAGCGGTACTTTCTCGCGCCATTATTCACGGCGAGCCTGATTTTTATCATATGTATAGCGAGCGCAGCCTCACGTGGAATGGTATCACGCAGCAGAACCGCAATGGCCTATTGTGGGATAAAGGGCTGAATGTGGATGGTTTGAAAACCGGCCATACTGCCAGTGCAGGCTTTAACCTTATCGCTTCAAGTGTTGATGGCGAGCGCCGCTTAATTGCAGTTGTAATGGGAGCTGAAAGCCCGAAAGGCCGCGAAGACCAGGCGCGCAAACTGCTACATTGGGGTCAGGATAATTTTGATACTGTGCAGGTGCTGCATAAAGGCAAAAAAATTGGCACCGAAACTGTCTGGTATGGCGACCAAAAGAAAGTTGAAGTCGGCACCAATCAGGATGTCTATCTGGCACTGCCAAAATCGGAAGTTCCAAATATTAAAGCCAAATATGTCCTTGATAACCCGGAGATGGAAGCGCCTGTCGCCGCTAACCAACATGTTGGTGAAATTGAACTGTTTGACCGCGACAAGCTGATTGCACACTGGCCGCTGGTGACGCTAACCGATGTTAAAAAGGGCAGTGCATGGTCGCGATTTAGTGATTATCTGAGCCACAAGCTGTAGTTGCTTAAAATTTTCAACAGGCTGACTTTATGTCGGCCTTTTTTTTCGCCTTTAGTTCTAACCTGTGGTTCTCGTCTGTACTACGATTTATTGGCGAAAAGCGATCTTGCTCGCAAAGTAACCACATCACCCAGCCAAAGGATTGCTTCCCAGTAATAGAGTGGTGTATTTATATACAGTGCTTTTAATCGGGTCAGGAGGTCATATGGAATTTAACGTACAACAAGTTCATGAGCGAAAAGTAGCGGGTTTTCATATGGTAGGGCCGTGGGAAAAAACGGTTCAACAAGGATTTGAGCAACTTTCTCTATGGGTTAAATCTCATAAAGTCGTCGGTGAAGAGTGGCTGGCGGTTTACTACGATAACCCAGATGTTGTACCTGCGGAAAAGCTGCGTTGCGACACGGTTGTTTCTGTTGCGGAAGATTTTACCGTGCCTGAAAACAGTGAAGGTGTCATCACTACACGCATTGAAGCAGGGCAATATGCCGTCGCGCGTGCAAAAGTCGACGACGGCGATTTTGCAAAACCATGGAATCTCTTCTTTGATAGTCTCCTTGCAGATAACCGCTTCCAGTTAACCGGCAAACCTTGCTTTGAGCACTATCTGAATGATGGCTCTGAAAGTGGAGTGTGGGAAGTTGATATGTATATCCCGGTTGCAGATCAAGAGTGAAGCTGAAGGGGGCGTAAGCCCCCTAACTTTGTGATGCCCACACTTAAAAAACAGGTACAATCACGCTTTTGTTTCAGGAGAGCCGGGTGTGCGCCCCGACAAATCACTAAGTCCGTTTGAACTACGCGTTTATCGCAACTACCGAATTGTGCATGGCGTTCGTATCGCGCTGGCATTTGTTCTTACCTTTCTCATAGTTCATCTTCTGAAAGTTCCGGAAGGCACATGGCCATTAATCACTTTAGTGGTGGTGATGGGGCCAATATCCTTTTGGGGAAATGTAGTACCTCGCGCCTTTGAACGTATTGGCGGCACCATTTGTGGCGCAACCATGGGGCTTATTGCGCTAAGGTTGGAGCTGTTTTCTCTGCCGCTGATGCTGGTTTGGTGCGCTTTTGCGATGTTTATTTGCGGTTACCTGGCGCTGGGGAAACGCCCGTATCAGGCTCTGCTGATTGGTATTACCCTCGCAGTCGTAGTGGGTGCACCGGCTGGTGATATGGAAATTGCGTTGTGGCGCAGTGGTGATGTTATCTTCGGATCATTACTCGCAATGCTATTTACCAGTATTTATCCGCAGCGTGCGTTTATCCACTGGCGCATTCAAATGGCGAATTTCGTCACCGCCTTTGGTCGGGTTTATAACGCAGGTTTTTCTCCGAACTTGCTGGAGCGCCCGCGTTTGGAAAAACATCTGCATCAGGTGTTGACCGATGTAGTGAAAATGCGCGCACTGATTGGGCCGAGCAGCAAAGAAACGCACATCCAGAAATCTATTTTCGAAGCGATACAAACTGTCAGCCGTAATATGGTGTGCACGCTTGAGCTGCAAATCAATGCTTACTGGGCTTCCCGAGAGAGCCATTTCCTGATGATCAATGCTCATACTCTGCGTGATACTCAGCAGATGACGCAACGCACACTCGCTGCGATTGCCCATGCATTGCATGACGGTAACCCATCACCGATTTCTGCTAATAACGAAAAGCTGACCGAGATCGTCAGCGAATTGCGCCAGCTCATGCAGGAAGGGGGAAATGGGAAACTTCAGGAAACCCCAATTCACGGTTATGTCTGGTTGAGTCTGGAGCTTGCTCGTCAACTGGAATTACTCTCGCAGTTGATCTGCCGCGCGTTACGTAAATAATTGCGGGGTGCGGAGCGAATTGCTGGTTTCGATTCAGCACCAATTGAGGTTAAGATAGCGAAAGAGACTAATCGCCTGTACTGTTTGGCTATAGAGCCCGGAACGGACGGGGATAAAAGAATTGTCAGCGGCCGCCGCTACCATTAAGGTAATCTTATGGCGGTTGTCTTAACGAATCCGAGTATGAAATTAGCAGGGGTATAAAAATGGAACCAACTAAACCTTCTTTCCAGGACGTGCTTGAGTTTGTGCGTCTGTTCCGTCGTAAAAACAAACTGCAGCGTGAGATTCAGGACGTTCAGAAAAAGATCCGTGATAACTCAAAACGTGTTCTGCTTCTTGATAACCTGAGTGACTACATTAAGCCAGGTATGAGCATTGAAGCTATTCAGGGCATCATTGCCAGCATGAAAACCGACTACGAAGACCGTGTTGATGATTACATCATCAAGAATGCTGAACTGTCTAAAGAGCGTCGTGAAATTTCCAAAAAACTGAAAGTGATGGGTGAAATCAAACCCGAGTAAATTTACCCGCCATACTTCGAGCTGCCTCTGCCTTGGCTGTGTTCACTTGCCGCCTTGATGCAACTTGAATTATTTAGGGAAATTAGTGTTAATTGTGAAAACCGCCGATTCGGCGGTTTTTTTTCGCAAGAACTTAACGCACGCCGCCTGCAATCGTCTTCACCAGATGTTGCTGCGGATAAGGCACATCAATAGCGAACTGATTAATCTGCCAGAGTAATTTCCCAACATCATGCTTACTGGTATCAAGCATCAACCCCACAGCACTCCCGCTGTGCGCCACGTTCACACCGAATAAATCAAACTCTTCAACTAGCGCTAACAGCTGCGAAAACATCGGTTTTGGCAGTAACGCCTGGCTGGCGATCGCGCTTTGCGTGGCGGCTTCTCCCAACAAGCGAGGCTCTTGCATCTTGCAACTTTGTTGCAAGCGAAGCCACGCGTCATCAAGTACTGCGGCATGGCTAATTAACGCAGATTCGCGCTGATGACGACGGTAGTCCTCAGTCAGAATCGTGGTATCACTTTCAAGCAACAGGATATCCATAGCTGGCGCGGCCTGGCAGCTAAACTGAGTTTGCGCATTCAGGTGGGAGAAAAGCGTCGGCAAAACAAAAATCGTGCTGTCGGTCGGTTCAATGTTTACACATAAAGCCGCAAGGGTGGATTCGCTGAGCGTTTCACCCAAATACCGGGCGGTCGCCACTGCCGTTGCGGCAATATCTGCGGTGCTGCTCGCAAGGCCTTTACCTACGGGGATCGTGGACTCGAGAGCGGTGCTCAGGCTCTCTGATAATGCAGCGGGGTGACCAAAATACGCCACCACCTGTTCCAGTATCTGGCGCATACGCGGGCGCTCAGTTGGTTTTTTTGCACCATCACGCACTTCAACGGTGCTAAACCAGTCTATCGGGCAGGACACCAGTTTTTCGCTGCCGCTAATCCATCCCTGAATAAATTCCCCACAAGATGCCGGGCAGCTCGCTTCAGCCATCTTTTGGGCAACGCTCATTTATGCTGGGATTCATTATTTCATTACCTCAGGGCTTAAAAAATCAGTAAAAATTGTTATAGCGCAACACTCAATATCTATTAGCTTTTACACTGTGCCAGCTTTTACATATTCACGTGCATGATAATTTGAGAATCATGCACGATACAACTGACTCGTTTATGCCATGTGTGACACATGGCTGGGAAGGGGGTGAAACTCCCCCGCAGCCCCCGCTGCTGTGATGCCGACGAACCCGCGTAACCACTGATCTTTGATTGGGAAGGGCGGATGAGGATGAAGCTAAGCCAGAAGACCGACTCGTCAGAATACTTTTGATACTTCAACTTGCAGAGCCTTGCCTGCACTGCGAATTATCTGGACTCACAACAACTCCTTCGGTGGGAAGCCAGTTGTCATCAGATGCGTGCAGCCGCAAGGTGCGCGCACGTGCTGACATCCGCATTTTGCCGAAGTAAGTAAAAAGGCAATTATGGCAGGGGCAGCGAAACACGCATTCGTCATTGCAGGAACCAGCAGCGGCTGTGGCAAAACTACCGTCACGCTCGGGCTGCTCCGTGCCCTCATGCTGCGCGGTCTGCGCGTTCAACCTTTCAAAATCGGCCCCGATTACCTCGACAGCGGCTGGCACAGTGCTGTGTCCGGCATTGCCTCACGCAATCTCGATGCATTCATGCTGCCCACTCCAACCCTTAACGGTCTGTTTGCAAAACAAATGCAGCACGCTGATGTCGCCGTTATCGAAGGCGTGATGGGGCTGTACGACGGTTACGGAACGGACCCCAACTATTGCAGCAGCGCGGCTATGGCAAAACAGCTCGGTTGCCCGGTGATTTTGCTGGTAGATGGCAAAGCTGTGTCCACGTCCATTGCTGCCACAGTCCTGGGTTTCCAGCGCTTTGACCCCACGCTTAACATTGCCGGAGTCATACTTAATCGCGTTAATAGCGATAGCCATTATCAGTTGCTTGCCGATGCGATTACCCGATATTGCGGGCTACCGGTGTTGGGGCGAGTACCCGTTATGGCCGATGTCGCTTTACCCTCGCGCCACCTTGGTCTTGTTCCGGCACAAGAACACTCCCCGCAAGATGAACGCTGGCAGCGCCTGGCGCAGCAGCTTGAAGAAACTGTGGATATTGACCGCCTGCTGGCGTTATCTCACCTAAATTCTCTGCCGCACGGCGAAGCTCCCGCGATTGCTGACGAAGCCTTAGCGCATGGGCTAACCGTTGCCGTTGCCGAAGACGAAGCCTTCAACTTTTACTACCCGGATAACCTCGACATGCTCGAGCAGGCCGGGGTGAAAATCCAGCGTTTCAGCCCGTTGCATGACTCCCGACTCCCCGACAGCCAGATGATCTGGCTCGGCGGCGGTTACCCCGAAGTCCATGGCGCAAAACTTGCTGCCAATTCCGCCATGCGTGAGTCCTTGCGTGAAGCGCATCAACGCCGCATTCCGCTGTATGCCGAATGTGGCGGGTTGATGTATCTGGGTGAATCTTTGACTGACGGCAATGATGAAACCCATGCCATGTGTGGCGTGCTGCCAGGCCACAGCCAGATGGGCAAACGGCTAACACGTTTCGGTTACTGCGAAGCCACGGCATTACACGACACGTTACTTGCCAAAAAAGGCGAAACCCTGCGCGGGCACGAATTCCATTATTCAGATTTCAGCGGCTCATTACCCGCAGCTCTCGATTGTTGCAAATGGCGCGATGGTGTTGCTATTTCGCGCTGGCAGGGCGGTTTTCAGCATCATGCGACCTTTGCAAGTTACCTGCATGTTCATTTCGCTCAACGTCCATCATTACTCAATCGCTGGTTAGCACTTGCGAGGAACCACCTATGACACTCCTTGCGTGGGCTGTTGCGTGGTTACTGGATTATTGGCTCGGTGACCCGCATCACTGGCCCCATCCGGTGCGTTGGATTGGCAATCTCATCAGCTTTATGCAGCGCCAGATACGCCGGTGCTGCAAAAGCGACCGTGCACTGAAAATCGGCGGCGGTGTGTTATGGCTGGTTGTGGTGGGCACGACCTGGGGTGTGAGTTGGGGAGTATTGCACCTCGCAAACCAGGTATCTGTGTGGCTCGGCTGGTTGGTTGAGGTGTGGATGATTTACACCGTGCTTGCCGCCCGTTGCCTGGGGGATGCAGCAATGGAGGTTTACCGCGCCTTAAAAGACGGCACGCTGGCTGAAAGCCGCGAGAAATTATCCTGGATAGTCGGGCGCGACACCTCGCAACTTGAGCGCCCGCAAATCACCCGCGCGGTGGTAGAAACCGTCGCTGAAAACAGCGTTGATGGCGTGATTGCACCGCTGTTTTTCTTAATGCTGGGCGGCGCACCGCTGGCCATGGCCTACAAAGCGGTTAACACCCTTGATTCAATGGTGGGTTACAAAACTGAAAAATACCGCGCTATCGGTATGGTCAGCGCTCGCCTTGACGACGTCGCCAACTTTATTCCAGCACGCCTGAGCTGGCTGCTGTTAAGCATCTCGGCCTGGTTCGTGCGAGCTGATTTTAGACGCGCATTGCACATCGGCTGGCGCGACCGCTATCAGCACAGCAGCCCGAACTGCGCCTGGCCTGAGGCCACGGTTGCCGGTGCGCTGGGTATCCGCCTGGGCGGGCCGAACACCTATTTTGGCGAACGGGTAGAAAAACCCTGGATGGGTGATGAACGGCGCGGCATCGCGCTCGACGATATTACCCGCACCATTCAACTCATGATGTTGGCCTCACTGCAAGCTTTGCTGCTGTTCGCCGCATTGCGCGCACTCGCGCTTGGCACCGCTTAAGGACACCCAATGAACTACTTGCAACAACCGCAGCTTATCGAGCAAAACAGCTTTGAAATTATCAGTGAGATTATTGCCGCTGAGCGCCCGGAATATCGTTTTAACGATGCCACTCAGGAGGCGATGATCAAGCGCGTTATTCACACCACCGCCGATTTTGAGTGGCTGGATATTTTGTGGTTTTCACCCGATGTTATCGAAAAACTGACCGCCAGTTTGCAGCGTGGTTGCATTTTATATACCGATACCACAATGGTGCTTTCGGGCATCAACAAAAACCTGCTGGCGGAGTTTGGTTGCAGCTGCCGTTGTTTTATTAGCGACCCGCGCGTGGTGGCACATGCCAAAGAACAAGGTGTGACGCGCTCAATGGCGGCGGTGGATCTCGCCTTGCAGGAAGAAGGCGAGAAAGTCTTTGTCTTTGGTAACGCGCCGACCGCACTGTTCCGCTTGTTAGAGTTAGGGGCCAAACCTTCAGCCGTTATCGGCGTGCCCGTCGGGTTTGTCGGGGCTGAGGAGTCTAAAGAAGCGCTGGTTGAAAGCGGCTTACCCGCCATTGCCGCCCGTGGGCGCAAAGGCGGCAGTAACGTTGCCGCAGCCATTGTGAATGCGCTGCTTTACCGCTTGCGGGAGGCTCAGTGAGCGAGCAAACCGCCGATTGCGTCTGGCATAAAGGCAAGGCATACCGGAAAGGTTATACCACCGGTTCATGCGCCACTGCTGCGGCAAAAGTCGCGGCCCTGATGATATTGCGCCAGCATGTGATCGACCAGGTTTCTATCGTCACCCCTTCGGGCGTCACACTGCATCTCAACGTTGAAATGCCGATTATCGAAGGCCAGCAGGCGACGGCGGCAATCCGTAAAGACGGCGGCGATGATGTCGACGCCACGCACGGCATGCTGATTTTCGCCCGCGTGCAGCTTAATGACAGCGGTGTTATCACACTGCGTGGCGGCACCGGGGTCGGCAAAGTCACACGCAAAGGGATCGGCTTGCCGATTGGTGAATCAGCGATTAACCGCACGCCGCGCCAGACTATTGAAGCGGCGGTGCGTGAGGTGATCGGCACGGAACGTGGTGCCGAAATTGAAATCTTTGCGCCGGAAGGTGAAGAGCGGGCAAAGAAAACCTACAACCATCGCCTCGGGATTTTGGGCGGCATTTCGATAATCGGCACCACCGGTATTGTGATGCCGATGTCCGAAGAGAGCTGGAAGCGTTCGCTGGCACTCGAGCTGGAAATGAAGCGCGCCGCCGGACTGGACAAAGTCATTCTGGTGCCGGGGAACCACGGCGAGCGTTTTGTTCGCGAGCAACTGGGGCTGGACTGTGAATGCGTGGTGACGATGAGCAATTTCGTCGGCTACATGATTCAGGAAGCGGTGCGCCTTGAGTATCGCCACATCGTCTTGATTGGCCATCCTGGCAAACTGGTGAAGGTTGCCGCCGGGATTTTCCACACCCACAGCCACATTGCCGACGGGCGCATGGAAACGCTGGTTGCGCACCTGGCATTAATGGGCGCGCCGTTTGCGTTGCTGGAAGCCGTAAGCCGCTGCGACACCACAGAAGCGGCACTCGAAATCATCAGCGAACAGGGCTGGCAAAGCGTGTTCGAACGGCTGGCGATTCGCATTTGTGAACGCGTGGAAGAGATGCTGCGTTTTACCCAATCCCCGCCAAAGTGCGATGCCATTTTGTTCTCGTTCGATAACCAGGTTTTAGGCAGTAGCCGCCCGGTGGCTGAGATTGCGCAGGATCTTGCTGGAGAAAAGCGATGCTGACCGTCGCAGGCATTGGCCCCGGCGCCCGTGAATATTTGACCTTCCAGGCACACAACGCCATCAGTGAGGCGCAAATACTGGTCGGCGGCGCACGCCAGCTGGCACTTTTCCCTGAGTTCAGCGGTGAAACGCGCCTGCTGGATAGCGACCTCGACGCCTTAATCGACTGGCTTCGTGCACGAATCGATCTTCGAGTCGTGGTGCTGGCCTCCGGCGACCCGCTGGTTTATGGCATTGGCAAACGCCTGTCAGCAAGTTTCCCGCCAGAACAGCTGCGTATCATTCCCGGTATTAGCTCGGTTCAATATCTGTGCGCCAAAGCCGCCGTCGATATGAACGACTTATGGATCACCAGCAGCCATGGGCGTGAACCCGATTTCAAAGCGATTGTGGCGCACCAAAAAGTGGCAATGGTGACCGACACCATTATCGGGCCGTATGCCATCGCCCAGGCATTTCTGATGCGTGGCCTCAATCCTATTCTCATTATTGGCGAGAAACTTTCGTCAGCAGATGAACGAATCCATCGCCTGCGAGCCGCTGATGTGGCGCAAAGCTACGCGATGAATGTGGTGATAATTCTCAATGAAAGATGATCTGTTTTTACGTGGCGCACGCGTGCCGATGACCAAAGAAGTGGTGCGCACTCAGGCGCTCGACCGCTTGCAACTTCACAACGCTAAACGGTTTATCGACATTGGCGCAGGCACCGGCAGCGTGTCGCTTGAAGCGGCGATGCGTTACCCGCAATTGCAGGTGAGTGCGATTGAACGTAACCCCGACGCGCTGGCGCTGATGGCGGAAAACCGCGAGCTTTTCGCCTGCCCGAACGTTGAGATTATCAGTGGCTACGCGCCGATTGCGCTGAACGTGATGGCCGATGCGGTGTTTATCGGCGGCAGCGGCGGGCAGCTAACCGAACTTATCGACTGGTCGCTGGCGCATTTACAGCCCGGCGGACGGCTGGTGATGACCTTCATCCTGCTCGAAAACTTAACCTGCGCGCTCACTCACCTTGAACAGTGCGCGGTGAGCGATTTCGACTGCCTGCAATTGCAGGTGGCAAACCTCACAACGCTTGGCAGCGGGCACTACTTCAAACCGAACAATCCCACTTATTTGATCTCTTGTCGCAAGGAAGGAAGCAATGACTGAGTTATTTGATACCCGCAAAGTCTGGTTCGTTGGTGCAGGTCCGGGCGACAAAGAGCTGATCACGCTGAAAGGCTACCGCATCTTGCAACAGGCCGAAGTGGTGATTTATGCCGGTTCTCTGATCAACCCGGAACTGCTGGATTACTGCCAGCCTGGCGCCGAATGCCACGACAGCGCCGCGCTCAATCTCGAAGAAATTATCGAGCTGATGGAAAACGGTGTCAAAGCGGGCAAGCTGGTGGTGCGCCTGCAAACGGGCGATCTCTCACTGTATGGCTCAATTCGTGAACAGGGTGAAACCCTCTCCAAACTTGGCATCGGCTACGTTTCAGTGCCAGGTGTGAGCGCATTTCTGGGAGCCGCCGCGCAGCTTGGCGTGGAATACACCGTGCCGGAAGTCTCCCAGAGTCTGATCATCACGCGTATCGAAGGCCGCACGCCGATGCCGCCGCTCGAACAACTTGAATCCTTTGCCAGACACCAGACCTCGATGGCGATTTTCCTCTCGGTACAGCGCATCAACCGCGTGGCAGAGCGCCTTATTGAAGGCGGTTACCCGTCTGATACACCCGTTGCTGTGGTGTATAAAGCCACCTGGCCGGACTGCCAGGAATTGCGCGGCACCCTGAGCGATATTGCCGAAAAAGTACGTGAGGCCGGGATCCGTAAAACCGCGCTGATTATGGTTGGGGCGTTTTTGGGTGAGGAGTATCACTACTCGAAACTTTACGACGCAGGGTTCAGCCATGAATACCGCAAAGCCTGAGTCGATTGCGCTGTTTTGCCTGACGCCCGGTGGCGTGGCTTTAGCGCAACGTCTGCGTGATGCGTTACCCGTGACCTGCTTTACCAGTGAAAAGCTGCTGCAACCGGGTTTTATCCCGTTCGGCGGCAGCTTTGCCCAAACAGTACAGCAGGCGTTTAGCCAGTATTCCGCACTGGTGTTTATCGCCGCGACTGGAATTGTGGTGCGGGTGATTGCGCCAATGCTGAGCGACAAACTGCAAGACCCGGCGGTGGTGGTGATGGACGAACGTGCAGAACACGTGATCAGCCTGCTTTCCGGCCACATGGGTGGGGCCAATGAACTCACCCGTGAACTGGCTGAAATTTTAGGTGCCGATCCGGTCATCACCACCGCCACAGACGTTAACCAACTGGCGGCACTCGATACGCTGGCCGCAAAACTTGACGCCACCATGCAGGGTTTTCGCCTGGCGGTGAAAACGGTCAACCAAATGCTGGTCAGCCAGCAGCGCGTTGGCCTGTGGTGGGGCAGCGAATTTGCGCCAGATGCTGAGCGTTACGACACGCGTGGCTTAATCCCGGTCGAAAGCCTGGATGCATTGCCAGAGCTTGATGCGCTGGTGTGCGTCACGCTGCGTGATTCGCAGCCTGCGTTAACTATTCCCGTTTATAAACTGGTGCCAAAGCGCGTCGTCGCAGGCATCGGCTGCCGCCGTGACACGCCGCCACAAACCGTGGCCGCGCTGCTCCGTCAGCAACTGGCGGAAAACCATTTTGACCCGCTGGCGTTGCGCGCCATCGGCAGTGTGATGCTCAAGCAAGATGAGCCTGCACTGCTGGAGCTGGCACAGCAGCATCAAATCCCATTTGAACTATTTAGCGTTGACCAACTTTCCCAACATGAGCACCGCTTTCCGGCATCGGAATTTGTGCGCCAGACCCTGGGTGTTGGCAGCGTGTCACAGCCAACAGCATGGCTGATGAGCAACGGAAACCTGGTCGGCCGCACTGTGCGAGAGCAGGGCGTCACCATAACTTTAGGAGTTTCAGACAGATGTTAACGGTAATCGGCATTGGCCCTGGCAGTGAAGCCATGATGACTCAGGAAGCCATTGCTGCCCTGCAAGAAGCGGAAATTGTCGTCGGCTATAAAACGTATACCCACCTTGTGAAGCCCTTAACCGGCGACAAACAGGTGATCAAAACCGGCATGTGCAAAGAAATCGAACGCTGCCAGACCGCCATCGAACTGGCGCAAGCCGGGCATAAAGTGGCGTTAATCAGCAGCGGTGATGCCGGAATTTACGGTATGGCGGGGCTGGTGCTGGAACTGGTGACTTCACAACAGTTGGATATTGAAGTGCGCCTCGTGGCAGGGATTACCGCCAGTATCGCTGCCGCATCGTTGTTGGGTGCGCCACTGATGCACGATTTCTGCCATATCAGCCTTAGCGATTTACTCACGCCGTGGCCGGTTATCGAAAAGCGCATTATCGCCGCCGCTTCCGCTGATTTTGTTATCTGCTTCTATAACCCGCGCAGCCGTGGCCGCGAAGCGCATCTGGCACGGGCATTTGAATTAATGCGCGAATTTACCCGCCCGCAAACCCCGGTGGGTGTCGTGAAAGCTGCTGGGCGCAAGAAAGAACAAAAATGGCTGACCACCTTTGGCGAGATGGACTTTGAACCGGTTGATATGACGAGTCTGGTGATCGTCGGCAACAAAACGACCTTTGTACGCAACGGCTTAATGATTACCCCCGAGGTTACGAGCTGTGAGTGAAACGCTGCCTCTCGTAGGTCGCAATAGCGAAGCGACTTCCGACGTTATGAAGCAGGTGCTGGTGTTTGGCGGCACCAGCGATGCCCGGTTTATTTGCCAGATCCTCGATGAACACCGCATTTCGTACACGCTTTCGGTGGCGACGGCGGTCGGGGAATCGCTGGCAGGCAATATTGGCGGGCAGATTCGCGTCGGGCGTATTGATAGCGATGAAATTGCTGACTGGCTGGTGAACCATGCGGTGCAATGGGTGATTGATGCCTCGCACCCGTATGCCGAACTGCTTAGCCACAACATTACCCGCGCCTGCGAAACGGCAGGGGTCACCCTTAGCCGTTACCAACGCCGTAGTGAACTCAATGATCTGGAACACTCGTTGCTGCACAAAGTGGCCAGCCTGCAAGCCGCCTGTGCCGTGGCGCAAACATTCGGCCCACGCGTACTGTTGACCACCGGCAGCAAAGAGCTGGCGGCGTATCAGCAAGGTTTACCGGGGAAAACGTTGCTGGTGAGGGTGTTACCAACCAGCGAAGTGATTGCCGAGTGCGAAGCGCTGGGGTTAGGCGTCGACAATATTATTGCGCTGCGCGGCCCGTTCAGCGCTGAGTTTAACGCCGCCACTTATGACTTCTGTGCGCCCGATGTGGTGATAACCAAAGAGTCCGGTGCCGAAGGCGGTTATCTCGACAAAGTGAACCCGGCGCTGGCGCGAAACATTCCCTGTGTGGTGGTCACTCGCCCGCAACCGTTGGTTTGTGGCCCTGAATTACTGGAAAGCCGTGAAGATGTGAGCCGCCGTGTCACACGCTGGCTGCAAGAGAGAAAATCATGAAGAAAGCCCTGTTAGTTATCAGTTTTGGTACCAGTTACCACGACACCTGCACCAAAAATATTGTTGCCTGTGAAGAACAACTTGGCCGCACCTTTGCCGACCGCGATCGGTTCCGCGCCTTTACCTCCGGCATGATTATTCGCAAATTAAAAAACCGCGATAACCTGGACATCGATACACCTGCGCAGGCACTGCTGCGCCTTGCTGAACTGGGTTATCAGGATGTGGCTGTGCAGTCGTTGCATGTGATTAATGGTGACGAGTACGAAAAAATCTCCCGTGAAGTTAAGGCGTACAGCCATTTGTTCCAGCGCCTGGCATTGGGCACAGCATTGCTCAGCGATTTCAATGATTACGAGCTGCTGCTTAGTGCTTTGCAAAGCCAGATGCCAGCACTTGAAGCCGATGAGCGCGTAGTGTTTATGGGCCACGGTGCCAGTCACCATGCGTTTTCTGCTTATGCCTGTCTCGACCACTTAATGGCGGCGCGCCAGATACCTGCGCGTGTTGGCGCGGTAGAAAGCTACCCGGAAATCGACCTTATCGTGCGCGGTTTACTGCAAGAAAAGGTGCGCAAAGTACACCTGATGCCATTAATGCTGGTGGCGGGCGACCATGCCATTAACGACATGGCATCTGATGAAGAAGACTCATGGAAAACTCAGTTACAGGAAGCGGGTATTGAGGCGCAACCCTGGTTGCAGGGGCTGGGTGAAAACCCACAAATTCGCGCCATGTTCGTGAACCATTTGCAGCGTGCGCTGGAAAAATCGGCGGAGGTGGCAGCATGACCGGCCGTTTATATGCTCTCGGCACCGGCCCTGGCGCCAGTGACCTGATAACTGTTCGCGCGGCGCGCATCATTGGCAAGCTTGATGTGCTGTACGCGCCAGCAGGGCGCAAAGGCGGCGACAGCTTGGCGCTTTCCATTGTGCGTGAATACCTCAGTGAAACTACCGAAATACGCACCTGCCACTTCCCAATGAGTGCCGATAACGACGAAAAAGCGGTGGTGTGGGATGAAACCGCGGCGGCGCTGCAACACGAAGTGGAGCAGGGTAAACAGGTCGGGTTTATCACGCTCGGTGATTCAATGCTGTTCAGCACCTGGGTGTTTTTGCTGGCACGTATCGGCAACCCGGAGTGGCTGGAAATCGTCCCTGGCGTCACCTCTTTTGCCGCTATCGCTTCGCGGGCGCAGTTGCCATTAGCGATGGAACAACAGTCGTTGGCGGTGATGTCCTGCACCGCATCACATCAGGCATTGTCAGAAGCATTGCGCGCGCATGACAGCGTGGTGTTGATGAAAGTCTACGGGCGTTTCGCGCAAATCAAAGCGCTGCTGCAACACCTCGGGCTTATCGACCACGCCGTGTTAATGGCCGAAGCGACATTACCGGGCGAGCAATGTTGGCGAAACCTTAACGAAGTGCCTGATGACCAGAAACTGCCGTATTTCTCGACCATTTTAGTTAACAAGCAATGGCGTAATCGGGGCTAATTCATGGAATCACTACTTAAAAAACTCTCGCTAAGCGGGCTGGGCATGGGGATGTTGTTGCTCATCGTGCCGCAAGAAGCCTTCGCGATGCACATTATGGAAGGTTTCCTGCCGCCAATGTGGGCACTGGCATGGTGGATTCTGTTCCTGCCGTGTTTGTACGTCGGGCTGGTGCGTTTGCGCCAAATCGTAGCACATGACAGCAACCAGAAAGTGCTGCTGGCACTTTGCGGTGCGTTCATCTTTGTGCTTTCGGCGCTAAAAATCCCCTCGGTTACCGGAAGCTGTTCACACCCAACTGGCGTTGGCCTTGCGGTCATTCTGTTCGGCCCGGGCGTTGTGGCGGTATTGGGCGCCATTGTGCTGCTGTTCCAGGCACTGTTACTGGCACACGGCGGCCTGACCACGCTTGGCGCCAACGGCATGTCGATGGCGGTTATTGGGCCGGTTGTCGGTTATCTGGTGTGGAAACTGGCATGTAAAGCGGGCTTTCGCCGCGATGTGGCGGTGTTCCTGTGTGCGATGATTGCTGACTTAACTACTTACTTTGTCACTTCGATTCAACTCGGTGTCGCGTTCCCCGATCCGCACTTTGGCGTTACCGGTTCCTCGATGAAATTCATGGGTATCTTCTGCCTGACGCAGATCCCAATTGCCATCGCCGAAGGCTTGCTCACCGTGATGATTTACGACCAGCTAACCAAACGACAACTGCTTCCTGCCAGGAGCCAATAAGATGAAAAAGACGCTGATATTGCTCGCCCTGGTAATAGGGCTGATGATTGTGCCGTTCTTTGTACCTCACGGTGGTGAATACGGCGGTTCTGACGACCAGGCGGAAGGCCAGATACTGGTCGTCGCCCCGCATTACAAACCGTGGTTCCAGCCGCTTTATGAACCTGCGAGCGGTGAAATCGAGAGCCTGCTGTTTACCCTGCAAGGCTCTCTTGGCACGGCGGTCATTTTCTACATTCTTGGCTATTACCGGGGCCGCCGCGAAGACCATGCTGGGGATTGATAAACTCAGTTACCAAAGCCGCTGGTGCCGTGTTTCGCCGCTGCGCAAATTTGCGCTGTATCTGGTGATGATGGTGCTGGCGTTTGCATTGCCGCCCGTCGGGCAGGCGGTTTTGCTGCTAGTGATTGCCGCTTTTACCTGTTGGCTGTTGCGCGTCGGGCCAGTGCGTTATTTGCGCTGGCTGGCGGTGCCGCTGGGCTTTTTGCTGGTCGGCGTGGTGACGATTATCTTTAGTGCCGCGCACCACGCGCAGGCTTTGTTGTGGAGTGTGCCGCTCGGCTCGTTTTATATCGGCATTGATGCGCAGGGCCTCGTGATGGCAAACCAGACCTTCTGGCGCAGCCTTGCGGCTCTGGCCGCGACTTACTGGCTGGTGCTGAACCTGCCGTTTCCGCAATTGATTATCTTGCTACAACGCCTGCGTGTTCCGCGTTTGCTGACAGAGCAAATCCTGCTCACCTGGCGTTTTATTTTTATCCTGTTGGACGAAGCACAGGCCATTCACCGTGCTCAGACATTGCGTTTCGGTTATCGTACGCTGCCTGGTGGCTACCGTTCGCTTGCCATGTTAGTCAGCATGCTTTTTTCGCGCGTGCTGCTGCGATACCAACAAATGGTCACGACGCTGGATGTTAAACTTTACCAGGGTGATTTCCACCTGTGAGAACCGCACCGATGCTGACAACCCAAAATTTATCTTTTTGCTATCAGGACGATACCGTTCTGCACGATTTGACCTTTGATTTTGGGGCGCAGCCGGTAACGGGAATCGTCGGTGCAAACGGCTGTGGAAAATCCACGCTGTTTATGAACCTTAACGGTGTTTTGCGCCCGAAGAACGGCGCAGTTTTGTGGCAGGGCAAAGCGATAAATTACAGCAAAGCCGGGTTGATTGAGCACCGCCAACGCGTCACCACCGTGTTTCAGGATCCGGAACAACAAATCTTCTATACCGATATCGACAGCGATATCGCGTTTAGCTTGCGCAACCTTGGCGTGAATGAAGCCGAAATCGCCCGCCGTGTCGAACACGCTATTCAGCTGGTGGATGCGCAATCTTTCCGCCACAAACCGATTCAGTATCTTAGCCACGGGCAAAAGAAACGCGTGGCGATTGCCGGGGCGCTGGTGATGGAAGCCGACTATTTATTGCTCGATGAACCGACCGCCGGGCTTGACCCTTCGGGCCGCCAGCAGATGATTGAAATCATTGCCCGTATTACTGCGCAGGGTAAACATGTGGTGATCTCAAGCCACGATATTGATTTGATTTATGAAGTTTGCGACAGCGTGTATGTGATGAACGGCGGCAAAATCGTGGCATCAGGCGAGCCAGGCTTTGTGTTTAGCCAGCCAGACATGCTGCGCGAAGCCGGGCTGGTGCAGCCGTGGCTGGTCAAATTACACAGCGAACTCGGCTTTCCGCTGTGCAAAACCGAAACTCAATTATTCGACGCCTTACGCGTTGCAAAGGAAGCAGTATGAGCCTTTCAATCATGGTTCAGGGCACCGCCTCTGATGTGGGCAAAAGCATGCTGGTGGCAGGGCTTTGCCGGATTTTCGCCCAGGATGGACACCGCACCGCACCGTTTAAATCGCAAAATATGGCGCTCAATTCCGGCATTACGCCGGACGGTAAAGAGATGGGGCGCGCGCAAATTTTCCAGGCCGAAGCGGCAGGGATTGCCCCCGATGTACGCATGAACCCGGTGCTGCTCAAGCCCACCAGCGACTGCAAAGCGCAGGTGGTGTTGATGGGCAAAGTTGCCACCAACATGGACGCGGTGACCTATCACAACTACAAACCGCAGCTGAAAACGCAAATCCGCGAAGTCTATCAAAGCCTGGCGGCAGAACATGATGTGATGGTGCTCGAAGGGGCGGGCAGTCCGGCGGAAATCAATTTACGCGACCGCGATATCGTCAACATGGGTATGGCTGAACTGGCGCAATGCCCGGTGATTCTGGTAGCCGATATCGACCGTGGCGGCGTGTTTGCGGCAATTTACGGCACCATTGCGCTGCTGCTGGAGCATGAAAAATGGCGCGTCAAAGGCGTTATCATCAACAAGTTTCGCGGTGATGTTGCGCTGCTTTATTCCGGTATCGAACAGATTGAAGCGTTAACCGGCGTGCCGGTTTTGGGCGTGATGCCGTGGCTGAATGTCGATCTGGAAGACGAAGATAGCGTGGTGTTGCAGCGCGGAAAATACGACGAAGTGACAGCGAAAGATCTGGATATAGCGGTGCTGAAATTGCCGTACATGTCGAACTTCACTGATTTCAACGCGCTGGCCGCACAGCCTGATGTGCGCCTGCGTTATGTAGCCAAGCCTGATGAACTGCAAAACAGTGACCTGGTGATTGTGCCGGGTAGTAAAAATACCCTCGGCGACCTGCGCTGGCTGCGTGAAAACGGCCTGGAACAGGCGCTGCTGGCGCATCATCGTAATCACGGTGCGGTGCTGGGAATTTGCGGCGGTTACCAGATGCTCGGGCAGCATATTTACGACGAAGTAGAATCCGGGCTTGGCGAAATGCCGGGTATCGGCCTGTTGGATGTGGTGACCCGTTTTGCCAGTGAAAAAACTACGACGCGCGTCACAGGGCTTGTTCAGGCGCAACTGCCGGGTATTTTCGCCGCCAGTTCAGGTACTCCTTTGCAGGGCTATGAAATCCATATGGGCGAAACGCAGCGCGGCGAAAATACCGCACCGTTTGCCACTTTCACCGAGTGTAATACTCAGCCTTATCACAATCTTGACGGTGCAATAAGTGAAGATGGCCGCGTGTTGGGTACTTACCTGCATGGCCTGTTTGATAGCGGCGAGTTTACCCGCAGCCTGCTCGACAGTTTGCGCCTGCGCAAAGGGTTGCAGGCCTGGGAAGGTGAGGTGTTCGACTATCAAGATCATAAAGATCAGCAGTTTAATATTCTGGCCGACGCTATGCGCGAACACATTAATATCGAAAAGATTTACCAGATTATGCGTGAGCACCAGGAGCAAGCGGTATGAAATTAGTTACAGGCGGCGCACGCAGCGGGAAAAGCCGCCACGCCGAACAACTGGCGGCAAACTTTGAGCGTGTGCTGTATATCGCCACGTCGAAAATTTTCGACGCTGAAATGGAACAGCGAATTGCGCATCACCGCGACAGTCGCCCGGCACACTGGCAAACCGTTGAGCAGTATCGTGATTTAGACACGGTGATTCATCAGCAAAACCAGCGCCATGAGGCCGTACTGCTGGAGTGCATCACCACGCTTATCACCAACGTGATGTATGACGCGGCGGGTGATAAACCTGAAGACGACTGGGATTTTGAGTCGATGGAACAGGTGGTGAACCAGCAAATAGACATTTTGCTGGCGGCCTGTGAATCAAGCCCTGCGGAGGTGATTCTGGTCACCAACGAAGTAGGGATGGGCATTGTGCCGGAAAACCGCCTGGCGCGGCATTTCCGCGATATTGCCGGGCGAGTTAACCAGCGCCTGGCCCAGCGTGCCGACGAGGTCTGGCTGGTTGTTTCAGGGATTGGAGTAAAAATTAAATGATCTTCCGTTTGTTCTTCGCCACTTTGCAGTTTATGAGCCGCATTCCGGTGCGCGCGCGCTGGGCGGATGGTATCGAAACGCACCAGTACGTGCGCGGTATCGTGACGTTTCCGTTTGTTGGCCTGCTGCTGGGCGCTTTGGCTGGAGGCGTGTTTACGCTGCTGCAACCCTGGGCGGGTTTACCTTTAGCCGCAATGGGTTATGTGCTGGCGCTCGCGCTTTTGACCGGTGGTTTTCATCTCGATGGCCTGGCCGATACATGCGATGGCATTTTCTCGGCGCGGACCCGTGACCGGATGCTGGAAATCATGCGCGATAGCCGCCTTGGCACGCACGGCGGACTGGCGCTGATCTTTGTGATTGTCACCAAAGTGCTGGTGGTCAGCGAACTTTCGCTGCGCGGCAACAATATGTTGATGGTGCTGGCGGCGGCTTCTGTTGCCGGGCGCAGTGCTTGTGTGTTGCTGATGTACAACCATAAATATGCGCGTGAGCAAGGGCTGGGCAATCTGTTTATCGGCAAAGTGACCGGTACGCAGGCATTGCTGACGCTGATCGGTGGCGCGGTGCTGTGCACGGTTCTGCTGCCAGCTTCCGGGCTGCTGGCGCTGGTCATCACCATACTGGCGATGTATGGCCTTGGCCTGATGTTGAAGCGCACGCTTGGCGGGCAGACCGGTGACACGCTCGGTGCGGCGATTGAACTGGGCGAAGTGGTGTTTTTACTGGCGCTGCTGCGTTGATTGTCTTCACCCAAATAATTATTACCCATGTGAATCTGAGAATAAAAAATGCAAACACTGAACTCCCTTTTGGCAACAATTTCCCCGCTTGATAGCGATGCAATGGCTCGCGCACAACAACATATTGACGGCCTGCTAAAACCGTTTGGCAGCCTTGGGCGCCTCGAAGCGTTAGCGGTGCAACTGGCGGGAATGCCGGGCATGAAAAATGGCCTGAACACCGAACGCAAAGCCATTCTCGTGATGTGTGCTGACCACGGTGTGTACGCAGAAGGCGTGGCGATTTCCCCGCAAATCGTCACCGCAATTCAGGCGATGAATATGACGCGCCATAACACTGGCGTTTGCGTATTGGGCGCGACCGTGGGTGCCGAAATTCACGTGGTAGATGTCGGTATCGACAGCGATGCACTGCCTGGCGTGCTGGACATGAAAGTGGCGCGTGGTAGTGGCAACATTGCACAAGGCCCGGCGATGAGCCGTGAGCAGGCTGAAAACTTACTGCTGGCAAGCATGCAACTCACCATGCAGAAAGCCGCGGAAGGTGTCACGCTGTTTGGTGTGGGTGAACTGGGCATGGCAAATACCACCCCAGCAGCGGCGATGGTCAGCGTGTTAACCGACAGCTCACCCGATGATGTGGTGGGCATGGGGGCTAACTTCCCTGGTGACAAACTGCACCACAAGATTGCCGTGGTACGCAAAGCTATCGAAACCAATCAGCCAGATGCGGCGGACGGTATCGACGTACTGGCAAAAGTCGGTGGTTTTGACCTGGTCGGCATGACGGGCGTGATGCTCGGTGCGGCAGCAGCTGGCCTGCCGGTTGTACTCGATGGTTTCCTGTCGTATGCCTCAGCACTAGCCGCCTGCCAGATTGCACCAGGCGTGCGTGATTACTTAATTCCTTCGCATTTATCGGCGGAAAAAGGTGCAGTGATCGCGATGAACAAGTTAGGTCTGGAGCCGTATTTGCAGATGGGGATGCGTTTAGGCGAGGGTAGTGGTGCTGCACTGGCGATGCATATTGTCGATGCGGCGTGTGCGATGCATAACAATATGGGATCGCTGGCAGACAGCAATATTGTGTTGCCTGGGTGATTTTCTCGGATCACTAATCTGAATTTGCCAGGCTCGTGATAGTTCCGCTCACTAACCTTTCAGTACAATTTATGCCGGAGCTAAGGTCAAAAGCTAAACCTGTTTTGACCTTGTTCCCGGTAAGAAGATGTTTTGTAGTTCGGGCGCTCAAGCTTAACTATTTTTAAGTGTGATTATCACTAAATTACTTTATTTATCACTAAATTTAGTTATGCTAACTATCACGGATCGACATAAGGAAGCCAAAGTGCCGAATGTTGAATGGAGTAAGACTGCAATGAAACAGCTTCTCCGCATAGATAGCCGCTACCGTGAAGCGATATATGCCCGGATAAGTGAGCTAGAAGAATTCCCTGATGTGCAGCTAGATTTAAAGAAGCTGCAAGGCAGTAAAGGGAAAGAATATCGGGTAAGGGTGGGTGTTTATCGGATGCTGTTTACGGTAATAGATGGAAATCCAACCATAATCCAGATTGAAGAGGTAATGCGCAGACAATCAAATACATACTAAGTGGAGGCGAGGCAACCCGCTTCAACCAGTGAGAAAGCTCGACTTTTCTCCAATATTTGCGAGACCCGTAAGAATGAAAAACATACAATTTTTGACCGATGAAAATGGTGCACGTCAATCTGCTGTGATACCTATTGACCTGTTTAATAAACTGGTAGAAGCCGCAGACTTGGATGATTTTTACGAATCGGCTCCCTATGCTCCTGGCCCTAACGACGATGAGACAATCCCACATGAAGTCGTAGGTTACCAAATGAGAAAGGGCGCGACTTTACATGCCGCCTGGCGCATGTATCGTGGTCTATCCCAAGAGGCTGTTGCGGAAGTGCTCGGCATCTCTCAAGCGGGTGTAGCAAACATGGAGAAACGCGCTAAACCTCAGCGTTCCACGTTAGAAAAACTCGCTCAATTGTATAGATGTCGCGTTACCCAGCTAATTGATGACTGATAAAAAATCCCGACCAATGGAGTGTCTCCAGGGTTGGTCGGGGCAAGGGATAACTACAACAAACTATCTCAATTTTTATCCTTATTGAGATAGTTTGTGAAAGAGGTGAGAGCTTACTTCACCTTCACCAACGTCCGCCCCTGAACCGCATTGTTCATGATGTCATCGGCAAATTTCGGTGCCTGCTCCAGACTAATCTCGGTCGTCGCCGTCTCATAGAAACTCTCTGGCAGCAATTTGGCCAGACGCTCCCACGCGGCAACCCGGCGTTCAATCGGCGCACTCACTGAATCCACACCTTGCAGGCGCACATTACGCAGAATAAATGGCATCACAGTCGTTGGCAGCGAGAAACCACCCGCCAGACCACAGGCCGCAACACAGCCGGAGTAGTTCATCTGTGCCAGCAATTTGGCGAGCACATTACCACCCACGGTATCCACCGCACCGGCCCACACTTGTTTCTCCAGCGGGCGAGTCTCAGCAAACTCACTGCGCGGCAGAATGCGGCTGGCACCCAACTGGCGCAGGTAGTCATGCGTTGATTCACGGCCAGAAACCGCGACAACCTGGTAGCCCAACGCATGCAGCAGGGCGATTGCGGTACTGCCCACACCGCCGCTGGCACCGGTCACCACGACTTCACCACTTTCTGGCGTCACACCGGCTTCTTCCAGCGCCATCACGCATAGCATTGCGGTAAAGCCTGCGGTGCCGACGATCATCGCTTTGCGTGCGGTTAAACCCGCAGGCAGCGCAACCAGCCACTCAGATTTAACACGCGCTTGCTCGGCAAGGCCGCCCCAATGGTTTTCGCCAACGCCCCAGCCGGTCAACACCACTTCCTGACCTGCGCTGAAAGCCGCATCATCGCTGCTCGCCACACGGCCTGCGAAATCAATGCCAGGCACCATCGGGAAGTTACGGATAATTTTGCCTTTGCCGGTAATCGCCAGCGCATCTTTATAGTTCAGGCTTGACCACTCAACATCGACCAGCACATTCCCCAACTCTGCCGCCGGAGCTGAAAATTGCTTCACTTCGGCTTGCGTCTGACCTTCAACTTGTTCAAGTACTACCGCTTTCATAATCAATCCTCATTCTTTGAACCGAGTGTTTCGGTTGAGATGTTTCTAATGCTCAACACGGTATACCCCTATGGCCTGAGAATAAAGAAGACAGCTCTATTTGGTGGCTAAATGCCTGCTTTTTAGCTGGTTATAAGATTTTCCTATTTTAACTTTTGACCATGCTACTCGTATGTTTGAAACAAAAGTTTCTAACCGTTGTGACAAATGTTTCACATCTGCCCGCCGGGCCAATTCGATCAATTTTGAGGATAAACGCATGCGTGTGATTCGACTGACAACTGCTGTAGCTCTGGCACTGATAAGTGCGCATGCCGCCGCTGCGGATAAATTAAAACTGCAACTCGACTGGATGCCGAATGGCGGTGACAAAGCCTTTGTCTTTGTTGGCGTGCAGGAAGGGTTTTACGCAGCGGAAGGGCTGGATGTCACCATTTTACCAGGTCGTGGCAGCAGCGATACGCTGACCAAAATTGCCTCCGGAGCCGCCGATGTCGGCACTGGCGGGATTGCTTCTTTAATGATGGCGCAAGCTGAAGGTGGCATTCCAGTTAAAGCTATCATGAGCATCTACTCAAAACAGCCGGATGCCATTTACTCCTGGCAGGGCAGCGGCGTGACCGATATGAAAAGCCTGAAAGGCAAAACGTTGGGCATCCCGACGTTCTCTGCTTCTAATGCGTTGTTGCCCATCATGCTGGAAAATAATGGCGTTGATCCCGATAGCGTAAAACAGATCAAAGCAGATCCTGGCACGCTGGTGCCAATGCTGGCGCAGGGGCGTGTTGATGGCGTGGTGGTGTGGTCAACTAATCGCCCGAGTATAGAAGCGACGCTGACTCAGGTCGGTAAAAAACCGCTCGAACTGGCGTGGACCGATTACGGTCTCGATGGCTACGGCCTGTCGTTCTTTGCCTCCGACAAACTCATCAAAGAAAAGCCAGATGTTGTCACGCGCTTTGTGCGTGCTTCCAAAAAGTCTATCGAGTTTAGCCTTGCCCACCCGGACAAAGCGGCTGCTGATCAAAAAGCCATGGTGCCAGAAGCCGACGTCGCGATGCTGGAAGCTGACTTTAACGTAACAAAACCGCTGATTAACAACGAAATCAGCCAGCGCGATGGGCTGGGGCAATTCGACCCGACGCTTCTGAAACACACCTGGGAGTGGGTGGCGAAATCAATGAAATATCCACTCGATAAAGTGAACCCGGAAACGCTGGTCGACCGCAGTTATCTCGCCAAATAAGGGAATGCCATGCAGCCTGTAATAGAGTTGAGTCATGTTAATCAGACATTTATATCCGCAGATGGCACGCAGGTCACCGCGCTGGAAGAGGTCAATCTGACGCTACGCCGCCATGAATTTGTCTCGTTTATTGGCCCGTCAGGCTGCGGGAAATCGACCATTTTGCGCCTGATTGCCGGGCTTTTGAAACCGAGCAGCGGCACCATTTCGGTGTATGGCAAACCGGTGACCGAACCACGCGATGAAATGGGGTTTGTGTTCCAGAAACCGACGCTGCTGCCGTGGCTCACCGTGCTCGATAACATCACGTTTCCGATGAAACACAAGTATGGCCGCGTGGATGCTAAAGATATGGCGCGCGGGCATGAACTGCTGGAAATGACCAGCCTGACGCAGTTTGCCAATAAACGCCCGGCGGAGCTGTCGGGCGGCATGCAGCAGCGCGTTTCCATCGCCCGTTCGTTACTGCATGACCCGGATATTTTGCTGATGGACGAACCGTTTTCCGCCCTCGATTCGCTAACCCGCGATGAAATGAGTTTCGAGCTCATGCGTATCTGGAACGAACGCCCGAAAACGGTGCTGTTCGTCACCCACTCGATTCAGGAAGCGCTGCTGCTTTCTGACCGCATCGTGGTGATGAGCGCTCGCCCGGGCCGCGTGAGTGAAATTATAGATGTGCCGCTGGCACGCCCAAGAGATGAGGAAACACTCAACCATCCGCTATTCCATGAGTTAACGGCGGACATCCGCCACAAAGTCTTCAGCCGCCGCAAGGAGCATGCATGAAAGCGTTTCTGGAAAGGTACATCGCGCTGCTGGCGCTGGTGGTGGCGGTTTTGCTGTGGGAAGGGGCGTGTAAATTATTCGCCATCCCGGTGTTTATTCTGCCATCGCCATCGGCCATTTTTGCTTCAGTAAGCACGTTAGATGCCGGACGCTGGGCGACTCATATCCTTGCAACATTAAGCGTGGCGCTGAGCGGTTTCCTGCTGGCGATTGTGATTGCGCTGCCGCTGGCCATTGCGATTGTCAGCTCTAAATTGCTCGCCCGCCTGGTACTGCCGTGGCTGATTGTGATTCAGTCCACACCGGTGGTGGCGATTGCGCCAATTATTGTCGTGACCCTGGGTTCCGGCATGCTGCCACGAGTGGTGATCACCACACTTATCTCCTTCTTCCCACTGGTAATTTCTACGGCGACAGGGATGAACTCCGTGCCGTCCGAATTGCTTGAGCTGTCGAAGACATTACGTGCGCCACGCAACCGCGAATACTGGCAAATCCGCATGCCTTATGCGGTGCCGTATATTTTCAGCGCATTAAAAGTAGCGATTACGCTGTCGATTATCGGGGCAGTAGTCGCGGAGTTTGTTGCAGCCGACCAGGGCCTGGGTTACCTGATTTTATTCAGCACATCATCGTTCAAAATCCCCTTGGCTTTCGCCAGTTTGTTCTTGCTGGTGGTGTGTAGCCTGACGCTTTACGGGCTGGTGAGCTGGCTGCAAAAACGGCTGTTCCCGTGGAGCCTCGATACAAAATAAGGAAGGAAAAACATGTCATTAAAACGTGGGCCTGCACCAAGTAAAGAGCAAATTTTGCGCCACCTGCGCCGCTCCAATGCGGTGGCAGAACGGGCGATGGCGCTTGGGCACCATCCGTTTGGTGCGCTATTAGTCGCGCCAGATAACGAAACGGTGTTACTTGAACAGTGCAATATCGACACGGTAAACCATGCGGAATCAACACTTGCGCGCATTGCGGCAACCAATTACACCGCCGAATATTTATGGCAATGCACGCTGTATACCGCCGTCGAACCTTGCTGCATGTGCGCGGGAACGGCGTACTGGGCGAATATCGGGCGCGTGGTTTTCGGTATGTATGAAAGCCAATTACTGGAAGCGACCGGCAGCCATCAAGAAAACCCGACCATGAGCGTGTCGTCGAAATATGTCTTCGAGCATTGCCAGAAACCGGTGGAATTGATTGGCCCAGTAGAAGAGATTATCGAAGAGACAAGGGCGATGCAGCAGGCGTTTTGGGCGGGAAGATAACGGTGGATGTCGGATTAGCGTAAGCGACATCCGACAACTCAATCCGACATTAACGTTCCTATTAGCCCAGAAGCGGCAGCGTGGTTAAACAGGTTTGGCTACTGGTATGTGTCGCAATCGGTGCGGTGGCCTTTTTCCCCTGATAACTCACTTCAATCGTGCCTTTGATATCACGAGGCAACCAGATACCCACAAAGCCATTCGCGTGGCTGGTCATCTTTTTCTGCATCAACACCTTGCCGCTTTTATCCGTTACTTTCACATCAAACGGCGTATTCGCAAGCTCGCCACGGCAGCCAGAAAGACTGTGGTTAAAGCACGGATGGGTTTGCGTCAGATAAGGTGCGAAAGACAAATAGAACTTATCACCCAGCGGATAGCTGAACTGCTGGGTTCCATCAGACAATTTCAATTCGGTGCTGGTGATACCTGCGTTATATGGCAATGGTCGCGCCTGAGTCGAACCGTCGATCGCCTCCACCATTTGCTCGGTAGTTTTGCCCGCTAAACCGTGTGCTGCGAGAAATTCTGCATCAGATTGAGCGGCGATTGCAGAGCCACTGATGCTCAGTGCCAGTAATGCAAACAGCATATTTCGTTTCATCTATGATTCCTTTCAAAAGAGAGTTGAGTTGTGCTCGACTCTAGACCTTCCCCTAAGGGGAGGGTCAAAAGGATATGCAAAACTTTACAGAGTGTGCGGGTATTTTTGGCCGTATTTAGCAAGATTATAAGGCGGCATTAAAGTCCATTTCAGTTCTATTTGATAACGAACCGGAAGCTGGTACAGCTTAAGGTGATTATCTGGAAGTGATGGTGAGTTTTAGTGAATTAAATGAAGTGAAGCACTTTTCTGGTGGTGTTCCAGGC
Source organism: Buttiauxella sp. AC038 (assembly GCF_979253565.1). Taxonomy (NCBI): domain Bacteria; kingdom Pseudomonadati; phylum Pseudomonadota; class Gammaproteobacteria; order Enterobacterales; family Enterobacteriaceae; genus Buttiauxella; species Buttiauxella sp. AC038. The sequence continues at coordinate 1,836,929 of NZ_CEEDCQ010000001.1, forward strand.
GGCGAATGACATAAATATTTCCATAAAGCTAAGAAAGTCTACTTAGGTAACTCTAAGTAGGCCTTTGTATTTGGTAGACGCAGAAGGTCTGTTATGTGCCAGGAGAGGAAATTGCTTGCGTGAAATCTCTGCCGACTCACAAACAAATAAACCTTTATATTGCTGTGTGTTTATTTGCGAAGGGTAAATAAGTGGTTTTTTTTGCACAGGCGCACCGCTATTTTGTGTATATCAAATAACGGTGCCGACCATTTTTATTCACTATAAAAAATAAAGTATTTTTTAACTGATTGATTTTAATGAGTTAAAGTGTTGGTGGGCTGATTGCATCAACAATAGCCATGGAGCATATATAAATAGCCCAGTAACTAAATTATAATTCTTTAACATCCGGTTGAAATACGAGGTCAGAATGCGGTTAATTGTCATGCTGTTAAGCTTTGTGCTCTCCACACAGGTCTGGGCGGGCGAATTTCCTAAACCTGCCGGTAAAGTCCTTTTAACGCTGTCTGGTAATATCGAAAATACAAATGAAGGTGGAAAAGCCGTTTTTGATCTCGCCAGCCTTGAGAAATTGGGTATGGTCAGCTTTCAGAGCACTTCTCCCTGGTATGATGGCCGCACTACCTTTACGGGTATTCCACTGCAAAAGCTCATGGATTATGTCGGGGCGAAAGGTTCAGTTGTTAAAGTCACTGCGCTCAATGACTACACCACCGAAATTCCCCTCAGTGATTTTAAGAAATACAACGTTATCCTTGCTTTAAAAATCAACGGAACATATATGCGTATCCGTGATAAAGGCCCGATGTTTGTTGTTTACCCCTATGACAGCCTGCCTGAACTGAATAATCAGATTTATTATTCAAGGTCAGCCTGGCAGGTCAGCAGAATGAATATTGAGTAAGGGGTCAGAAGACCAACATGAACAGAATTTTGGCTGGCATCATTTGTTTCCTTTTTATATCTACCGGATATATTTCTTTCCTTGTGCATGAAAGGCAACAAGAGTTACAGAAACTGACTCACTACGCCGCTTCGTGGTCTGTTGCACAGATGGTATCAGAGTATTACCGGTTCGAATCGTTGCTTGGTCTTTACACTATCGATGAGACGATGACGCTGGATGATGTACGCATGCGTCTCGACATTATGCTCAGCCAGAGTGATTTAATGAAAGAAGGTGATCTGAGTAATTACATAGAAAGCAATAAAGCCCATCATGCACTGGCTCTACAGCTTGAAAAGACACTTGAGTATCTGGATATTAATCTTGAGAAAATGAACCGCTCAGAACTCCAGGCATACCTGAAAAAAATGCAGACACTTGACCCACAACTGGCTCGTCTGTCGTCCGGCGCTTTAGACAAAGATATCAACACGATTAATGACGCCAACCTCAAAATTAAAACCCTGTACTATATTTACTCAGCGACATCTGTATTGCTGATAATAATGAGTGCGATACTTGGTCTGCTGATATTTTATCAAAACAGAAATATTCTGAAGGCGCATCTTCAGGTAAAGAGTCTTGCTGAAGCACTGCAGGAATCTAAAGAAAAACTGCAAGTCCAGAATGCAAGGTTGGAGTATGACGTCTACCATGACTCTCTGACAGAGATGAATAACCGCCATTTTTTCTGGGGGAATTTAAATGAAACCATCGAAAACGCAGTAAAAAACAATAATTCTGTGAATGTGATGTTGTTTGATTTAGATCGATTCAAGGAGGTCAATGATACGTATGGTCATGATGTCGGTGATACGTTATTACGCCAGATATCACACCGTCTGATTTCTATGTGCCTGGCTTCCGATACGCTTTATCGTTTAGGCGGGGACGAGTTTGCGTTTCTCTCGAGTGGTCTGACGGAGAGCAGTGCCGTTTCACGAGCCCAAAATATATGCGATGCTATCAACCAGCCCTACACTATTTATAATACGATTATCAATATAACCACCAGTGTCGGCATTGTCATCTCAGACACTGAACGCCGCTCCGACTATCTCTATAAATTTGCCGATCTGGCCCTTTATGAAGCCAAAAAAGAAGGCGTTGGTAAGATAAAAGTCTTCCGGCAATGGATGTTAGATAAGCTGCAAGAAAGCCGAACCCTTGAGCATGATATGGCACTGGCGTTAGTGAATAAAGAATTCGTGGTTTACTATCAGCCTATTGTCGATTCTTTCAGCCAGGAAATTTACAGCTATGAAGCCCTTATTCGTTGGATACATCCTCAAAAGGGCCTACTGTCGCCGGACAATTTTATTCCTGTGGCTGAAAAAACAGGAATGATTAACGAGATGGGTAAATCGGTGCTTGAAATGGCCTGCCGGGAAGCCGCTTCCTGGGTTATTCCGGCTAAAATTTCAGTCAATGTCTCTCCTGTCCAGCTAAGCAGTAAAACCTTTGCTGGAATGGTGTTGTCCATTCTGAACGAAACGGGACTTCCCGCGGAGCGTCTTGAACTGGAAGTGACAGAATCCTCTCTCTTTACTGAGAGCAATACGCCGATGAATACGCTTAACAGGCTGCGGGCTCTGGGGGTGAAAATCTCCCTCGATGATTTTGGTACCGGTTATTCTTCTCTTTCGCGCCTGAGCAGGCTTGCCTTCGATAAAATAAAAATAGACAAGTCCTTTGTGAATTCGATATCGACACATGAAGACGCTCTTAATATTATCAGGCTCATCATCGGCATGGCGAAATCCCTCAATATGAAGTCCGTTGCGGAAGGTGTTGAAACACAGGAGCAACTGGAAAGCCTTCAGGTGCTGGGCTGTGATTTCATACAAGGCTATCTGTTTGGTAAACCTCAGCCTTATATAGATGGGAAAACCAGATACGGTTAAATGGAAAATGTTCTTTCTGCCTGGTCATACACCGGAATATCTCCTCCTGGTTAAACGCGATGGAAAAACGACAGGAGTAGCAAACTCCTGTTGCCAGCCCTGTTTTTCAGTTTGCTGCGATGGTGGCTATGCCAACACTCATCTCTTGTAACTCATTGAACAGTCTTGCCACATGGAAACCATCGCACACGGAATGATGTACCTGAATGGCGAGAGGCAACAGTACTTTTCCATCTTGTTCGTAGTATTTTCCAAGAGTGAACATGGGGGCAAAAAAGTTCTGCATGTTAGCAACATTGATATTAAAACTGGTGAAACTTACCCAAGGAATAGCTGATACGAAAAATACATTTTCCCGAGACTCTTCCTTAGGCCAATAAGAAAGGTTATTACCATATTGTGCAACATCTTCTGAATAAACGTCCTGGAAGTGATGAATATTGCCATCGTAATGACTCCATAATGATGAAAAGGTCTCCGTTTCATTATGGAAAATGGTATAGCTTGGATGAATTTCATTCCATATGACAAGCTCATTGTTCTTTATGGCCATACGGAACTCCGCATGACTGTTTACGATTTTTGAGAGGAGAAAAATAATAGTAGGGTAAAATTTCCAGCCAACTTCCCTTATATGTTTTAGCAGCACGGTAATATCTACCAGGACAGTTTGGTTAATTGTACTTTGAGCAAATGACTGGAATACTTCAAAATGCTCCTTCCTTGCCCAACGCGCTAAGTCAACAGGTGTATATTCTGGGGGTGTTTTTTCCATTTTTTAACCTTTGATTGTAAGTTATATATCAGATGTTAGTCTAAGATTTTTATGAATTAAGCAAGAATATAGCACCAAAACCATTTGGGTAGCGAACGCATTTTTGAGAGTAGCGTATTCTTATGCAGGAGGGAAGGGGGTTGGAATATTTTATATATCAGATAGTAAAAGTACATTGCGCAATAAAATAAAAATCGCTCATGATATTTAAAATAGAACTTTCAGAAAACCAGGCTGTATCAAAAGTTAAAATATAAACAGCTGCGAGAAATGGACGGACATCTGGCAAAGTGTTTACCTGTTTTCATGTTTAACTTCCGCTTCTTGCTCACAGCCGCCCGAAAGAGCGCTTAGTGTTAAGAGTCACTCCAACAGAAACACCTGACGCAAAGACATCGGGAATACACAAAGGCCAGTTTTACCTGGCCCGCGTTCACAATCTTATTTCACTTCGACAGGTGTCGGTACGGTATAAGAACCATTAATGACAGACTCCCCAGGGCGATAAATACGCATTCCCAGATACCAGTTATCTCCAGGAGTGGGTAGCCAGTTTTTCTGCGTACCGCAGACCTTTTCAGGACCATAGTAAATAGTGAATTTGCCATCCGGATCGAATTTAATGGTGCGGTTATTCAGAATAGAATTCTCATCGTGCAGGTATTTATCCGCACCATACATCGTGAAGGAGAAGAAACCACCTTCATTGAAATCTGGTTTGCTGTAGGTAGCTTTGTAGCATTTATCCCCGCTCAGACCAAAATCACGATAGAGGTAAACTGCGTCTTCTGCGGGAAGCAAACCGAGCGCGACAGAGGCGCTAAGACGTAGCATTTTCGGGTCAATTTTACCCCGTGCACCTGCGGTGTCATTGAAGTTAGGTAATTTCGCTGCCTCAGCCTGGTACTGTTTACGCAACGTCATCAGGCTGTCTTTATCCCAGTCTACGGGCGTATAAGACTTAACTTTGGTACCTGCAGGCCATTTAACGGTTATTTCATCCTGTAACTTATGGACATAGTCAATATCCTGCGGATCGCCTGGATTCACCTGAGTGCGCACCACGATTGCCGCAAACTCGGTTTTTGATTTTATCTCAAAAGTACCCGGGCCATAAAAGACCTGATCGGTGAAGTCATCATTCTGCATGATCATTGCCGACTGGTAGCGGCCATCTTTTGATTTTGGCAACGTTACCGTCGTGCCATTCGGAACATAGTAGACGCCAAAGGAGTAAATTGTGTCGCGGTTCATGGTCACTGCAGGTTGCTTATCCAGCGGCATCAGTGTGCGATCATGACGGAATTTATTGCTGCCAACGTCGTTAACCACGTTTTGATAAGAAAGGTCAACTTCGGCACGGGCATAGTTTTCTGGGGTAACTGTTTGAGCAGCGTATGCTGAAGAGCCCATTATCAATGTCGTCATCAGTATGGCATTTACTTTTATCATTATGACCTCTGGTATAAGTGAGTAACACGCTTTCGTATCAATTGAACTGAAGGTTCAGACCGGCAAAAACTTGCCAGCGTGGTTGCCCGGGTCCGCGATCGGCAACGGAGCCTTGTGGCTCAATGAAGAAGTTATAAACCGTCTTGCCCTGTTTTATGACCTGCCCCACGCCCAGCCCCAGAGGCACGCCGTAACTGTCATTCTGGAAGTTATAGTTCCAGATAGGTGCAGATCTCAGATAGGTACCGCCGCCCAGTTGATAGAATACAAAGGGCTGGAAAGCGCCGAGGTTTACGTCACTGCGATCCCCTTCCCCGGCAAAGCTGTGCTGCCATGACGCCAGATAACCGTACTGAATTTTGGGTGAACTGGCATCGAAGAGTACGTTAACCAGCCCAGCTGACCATTTTTCGCTGCCGAGAGAATTTTCCGTCGCGGTTGGTGCAGTAAGCTGAGGTCCGAAGCCAAAACTGATGGCAGGATTGCCTGTATCAATCAGATACGCCGTGAAAAGGTTCAGATCACCCAGCCCGGTCTGATGCCCTCCGTCAGGCGGAGAAGGATAGGTGTTAACGGGAAGAGAAGCACGTAACAACCAATTGCTTTCTCCCAGAGAAAAAGGCTGGGCGTAGCGAAACCAGAACTGGTTGGCATCTTTGTCCGTCCCGCTGATATCGCCGATATAGTAGTTCTGCATATTGAATGCAGTCATATTTGCCAGAGGGTTATTTGCCTGTGCGGCATCCGGTGCGTGTTCTTCAGCAGCATGTGCGACCAAAGGCAGAGAAAGTGCAAAAAGTAGTTTTGTTAGATTCACGGACTATGCCTCACCACGGTAATAAATAATTATCGGCGGTCTAACCTGAGGGAGAGAAATACCGTCGACCTGACGATACTTCTCTTAATAGCAGGTTATTTCTGACTAATGACAGGATGATTCTCCTGCATGTCTTTGGAGAATTTAAGAATATCGTCAACGGAATTTGGCAAGTAGGCACGCATTAATGCGTTCCAGTTCTTCGTAGTCTGGAAATTGTTAATCGCCTTGTCGCCACAGTTGAAATGAAGCGTGTAGCTGCCATCTTTATTCGCTTTGGCATGATGTGAATTAATCACAAATGGGTCAGATTTAACCCAGCCTTCAGCATTGTAAACCGTCAAGGACCAGTAACCATTTTTGTCATACTGAACGGGAAGAGGACGTATGGTGGTCGAGCTACATTGTGCATTCTTCGCGCCTTCATCAGCCGGAGCCACTACCCAGTAAAAAGCGTGTTTTGCCGGTAGCCCACCCCAACCGCCAATATTCACTAACTGGTATTGTGGAGTGATAATTTTATCCCCTTTAGAGACAAAACCTTTATAAATCACCGCTTCTTTCGGGCCACGGCGAACAATTTCAGCACGCAGTTTGTTGAAGGAATCAACATCGTATTTCACGTCACTTTTATAGGGTTCAGGTGTGCCCCCAAAACTTACTTTCACCATATCCTGCCGCTTATTCAGTTCTGCTATTCCTTTTTCGTCCAGACTCTTGGGCTGAGTGCGCATGAAGAGATAAACAAAACGACCGTGTGTTAAGTCCGACTGTTTAACGGTGACGGTTTGCCCCGGATAAACCACGGCGATAGTGAAATGATCCTCATCGAAAATATGTACACTCTGATAAAGATCGTAAGCAGGAACTGAAACTGTTAATCCTTCTTTGGTATCGAAAACACCGTACGAATAAATCAAATCGAAATTTGAGCGGATAACCGTCTGATTTTTTAGATCAATACCCTTACGTTCATGGCGGAATTTATTTCCCCCTGACGTTAATGTCTCTGCGGCGAAATATTTGGCTGTTTCGGCTCGGATAAGATTATCCATAGTGACCTTGGCACCGTTGGTCGCGGCGAACGAAGGGTTCTGGGCCGTGACTTGTCCGTCAGCCTGTACACCAGTATCGACGGCAAGTACTGCAGAACTGGTTAGCATGGCGACAGCGATTGCTAAAGCGCGTAATGTTGTTTTCATAGGTATCTTCTTCAGGGTACGAGGAAGACTGAATGCTCAGCCTTCCTCCAGGGAATGAATTACTTCACCGGCTTTGGTTCAGGAAGTTTATATTTATTGTCCTGAATATCCGGGGTTGGGAAATAAACACGTAAAGCCAGTGTCCAGTTATCCGTTGGCGAAATAAGCAAATTTTGTGCGTCTTTTCCGCAGGTTTGCTCAGTACCATAATGCATGGTGAACGTTTTTCCGCCCGAATCGAGTTTCAGTTCTTTGTTAGAAAGACTGGACCCTTTTTCGTTATGCAGGTAAAGGTCATCACCGTAAATCGTCAGGGAATAAAAACCGAGATCGGGTTTTGCCATTCCCGGAACCTGATAGGTCGCGGTATAGCAGGTATTTTTATCCACCTTATAGGTATTAAATGAGTACCAGGCATCTTTGTCAGGCAGTAATCCCGTGGCCACTGCCGCACCGATATTCACATCCTCTTGCGGATAATCACCACGTGGGCCGGACGTTTTACTGACGCCACGTTTATCTGCGAGCTGGCGATAATGGGCCTGAAGTTTTTTCAGCTCATCTGTGTTCCAGTCAATCATCTTGAACGCTTTTGGCGTGTATCCGTCCGGGAAGGTGACCTTATATTCATCCTGGATGACATGTGCTTTCTGGATGTCAGCCGGATCGTTTGGATTCACCTGAGTTCGAATATTCAGAACCAGGAAATGAGTCGCTTTGTCAGGGTCAATTTTGTAATCGCCTGCGCCGTAATACACATGTTCAGTAGTGTGATCATGATCCATGACGTGCAGAGAAATATACCGACCATCCCCTTCAGGAACGTGAACTGTCGCACCGTGAGAAGCATCAATAATGGCAAAAGAATAGAGAGTATCGCGGTTCATTAATACCGCAGGCTGCTTATCAATCTCCATTGGCATACGGTGGTGATAAAACTTATTCGTTGCACCATGTTTCACTTCTTCGTTCATCGCCACGTCGAGTTCGGCAAAGGCATAGTTTTCAGGGGTGACACTGACATCCTTTTTCCCAACAAGCGTCGTTTCGAGTTCGCGGACCTTATCAAGACTGATAGCGTCCGCAGCCCATGCATTACTGGCACACAAAGCCAGCATACTCAGACAAAGTACCTTTTTCATAAAATTGCAGCCTCCGGGGCTGGGAATGTTATTGAAAATAGTAGTTTAGATTTGAGATTTTACATTTGATATTTCCACAAAGAGGGAAATAACACGTTAAAGCTGGATGTAAATATGCGGTTTGCCTGGCGATGAATGCCTCTTCGCTAACGCGCTGGAAACAGGGCTAGTGGTTATTTAATCGCTTCAGTTATGAAATCGTTATTGCAGGGATGAGCATCGTAATAGTGGATATTTGAATGGCGTAATCTACGCTGTTATTAGCATTAACTATTTCAATAATGACAATAATAATCAGGTGGCAAATGAAAAAACCGATGTTGATTTGTCTCGGTCTGTTTTTCTCGCAGACAACCCATGCGAGCGCGCTCTATTTTTACGAGATAGGTACCGAAGATACGGCTCTGGCGGGAGCGGGGCAGGCCGCGCGTGCTCAGGACGCTTCCACTATAGTGACCAATCCGGCAGGGATGACACGGCTACCGGAGCATATGTTTACCGGCGGATTACAGGCAATGAATGGTGATGTCTCTTACTCACTTGAGGATGAGACTGGCCGTAAAAGCCCGGGCAATATCATGCAGTTATTTCCTAACGCCAGTGCGTTCTATACGCAAAAGGTTAATGACGATCTCTACGCGGGGATTGGGCTCTACGGTAACTATGGGCTAAGCATTGATTTTGGTAACTGGCAGGGAGATCGCCTGATTAAGAAAAGCACTATGGTTGCCATGACGCTGAGCCCCTCGGTAGCCTATAAACTCAATGACAGGCTCTCCGTGGGCGGATCTGTCAACGCTAACTACGGTTTCCTTTCGCTAACGCGTAACGTCGGGGAAAACGATGAAAAACAGCAAGATCACGACTGGGCAATGAGTTATCGTCTCGGCCTGCTGATGGAGCTGACCGATCAAACCCGCGCCGGTCTCACCTGGACCAGTCAAACCAAATACAATTTTGATATTGACGGTAAAGTCCGGCTCCCGAACTTGCCCAATGTAGAATATGACCTGCCCATTTCTGCGCAGGTGAGGGCTCCACAGCAAATTATGCTGAGTCTGGTACATGACATAAATAAACAGTGGTCTGTGATGGGGGATCTTGGCTGGCAGGACTGGAGCCAGTTCGGTGCGCCGCAGATAACTGTATCAAGCCGGGATCTCGATAAAAACAGCCGTCTGAAAGACTCCTGGCACACGGCTCTGGGTGCGCAGTTTCGCCCGACGGAGCAGTGGCGTTTAAACGCAGGCGTTGCTTTTGACAGTACGGTTTACGATTCACAGAGTGACGTCGCACTCACGTTACCCACCGGTGACGAGTGGCGTTTTGCTACTGGTGCGCAATACCAAATCACTCAGCAAAGTAACATTGGGGTTGCCGCGTCATATCTGCATATGCAGTCCTCGCACGTACAATCTCCTGCACTTTACAAAGGTAGTTATGATGATCCTTACTTTTGGTTCGCCAACGTAAACTACAGTTATCAGTTCTAATACGTGCTGATGCATTAAGCCTGAATATGCAAACTTCTTTAGTCGTAATATGGAAAGTCGAGTGCCGAGCTGTGACACTCTCACCGTTATTAGCCATGAGCTATACGTTATGGTTTCGTACAGTAAGCTACAGTTGTATTCGAGCCGCGCTATTTACTCCCTCTGAATCAGACTGTTTTTTATGATGCAGTAATCGCCATGCATAACTGGACCTGTGATCATCTCAAATTCAGCGGTGTCAAAACTACGCGCTTAGCTGCCCAGGGAGGTCTTGCTGGCGGCTTTGTGCCAAGAGCGGAATATTCGCGCCTATTAATAGATGGCCAAATTCACTATGACACAACATTGAGGGCTTCCCTTTTAAACAACTAAACCTATTGACTCCGCCCTCATTGCTTCCGTTTTGGATGACCACCCACCAGTGGATAGGTTATTCAGAATACCTACACCGACTTAAAGGCAAAACAGATATTTCTGTTATCCCGCTTGTACAGAAAGTGGAAGTGTACGCTAACAGACGGATCCATGAGCCAGTCTGAACATCAATGTCCCGGAAAGCTAAGATATTGTATGTTTACCCGCCTCGTTGGCCATCAAAATAAAACGAGAAAATCAGTTTGAAGGGAAAGAGTTAGCATTGCATATATAAAAATTCCCACCGTTTCTGTTAACATAGCGCTCTATAAATAGAGTGGAAACTGAGCAGGGAAATAACAAATAGATATATTTTGATTTAAATGCCATCAATTTCAGAGTGTTTATTTTAACATTTTTTTAAAAGCTTAACTATAGGGATAACATTTTCAATGACACATTAATAATGTTTAATGTATTACCGTTTATTGAAAGATGTTACATTTAAGCGTTTCCATTGCAAATGGATATACTAATTCAAATTCCCGTGAAGTAAAGGCTTGTTAAGTATGTTGATGAAATGTAGTCATGTGGTAATAGCTATTTTTTTGTTCTTCTCTCATGGGGTTGAGGCAAAAAATATCATAGAAAATATCAGGGAAACGCACACAATAAATATTTCATACATAGATGATCAATACCCTTTTTCATATACTCTCATGGAGAAACCAGTTGGAATGGCTATCGACTTATGTAGGAAAGTTGCCAGCCATATAGCAAATGATTTAGGTATAAAAACTCTTAATATAAAATGGATTAAAACTAATCCGGCAGCCAGGTTTCAGATGGTACTCAATCACAAATCTGACATTGAGTGCTCTAACCTTACTGATACTCCAACAAGAAGGGCAAGACTGTTATTTTCAGAACCTTTTTTCTACTCATCAACAGCTTATATCTATCATAAGAAAGCGCATTTAGAAAAAAAGAACTGCTTTCAGGACATACAGTTTTTGTTACTTCAGGTGGCGTTGCTATGCCAGAAGTAACTCTTCTGAATGCCGAATTGCATTACTCATTTTTTATTCACTTATCACAGTCATCTGTTTCAGGATTTCACAACATGGAAAATAATGATAATTCTGTGTTTGTTGGGGATGATATTTTGCTTTACTCCTTAATGTCGAAGTATTCTACGGCTGGAGAATATGAAATCTCAAGCGATAGATTGAGTGAAGTTCAGCCTTTTGCATTAGTTTCAGCAAAGGGGTCAATATATTTGCAGGAAAAAACCAATGAGACATTACATGATTTATTTGATAGTGGCGAGTTTGAAAAGATATATAAAAAATGGTTCTTAACTCCCATTCCACCTGAAAATGTTTTATTGAACGTGCCACTTTCTACTCATTTGAGAAATGATATTGCGCGAGTACAACATATCCGCAGACGTAAATGAATCCTCAACCCAATAAATTGATAAAGACGTCGACTTCAACGAAGTACATCGTTTCCATGTAAGAAACCTGTAAACAGTTGGCCCAGATATTCACTCATCTACACACCAGATAAACTATATAAAATATAAAAAAGGTGGGTGTCTGTTGGGTGACAAACCAGAAGATGAATGCCGTACAGCTCTCGCTTCTGGGATTTACAAAGTTAATTGACATGAAGCAACGGGAACTGCCTAAGTTTATTATATGCTCTGAAATGAAAACTAATTCGTGGGACAGTTTTCTTTCCATTGTAGATTGCTAGATGAAAGGCCGAGAAAAACGCTAGACTATGAATCACCCGCAGAGCGGTTCAATAAGTGTGTTGCATCCATCGGTTGAACTCACAGCTCATAGCAGACGCAAATCTAGTTTAACGAGTGTTAATACCCTCAAAACAAACTCTCATTCCGCGCTCTAATCCACTCCCCACTAACCGGATGAACAAAATGCAGTTCGCTGGCGTGCAGCATCAGCCGTGGAGTCTGTTCAGTACCTGGTAGCAAAAGTCCGCCATACAGGTCACAGCCCAAAATAGGGTGGCCCAACTGCTGGCAATGGATGCGCAGTTGATGAGTACGCCCTGTTTCCGGGGTTAGCTCAACTCGTGTTAATGGCAGTAGCGTCCCATCTTCCAGTTCGCGATAAAAGCGTTCAATGACGCGATAGCCGGAACGTGCAGGCTTGCCATTGATTGCACAAATCGACATCAGCGGGAAGATCGCCGGATCTTTGGCAATCGGCGCATCTATCACCCCTTCATTTTCGCTCAGATGCCCGCAGAGCAGTGCGCTGTACACTTTGGTCACCGCACGCTGGCTGAATTGCTGGCAAAGGGCTGCATTGATAACCTTATTAAGGGCAATCACCATCAGCCCGGAAGTGCCGAAATCCAGGCGATGGACCAGCGTGCAGCCAGGGAATATTTGCACCAGCCGGTGGTGCACCGAGTCCAGGTTTCGCGGGTTTTTCCCCGACAGACTGAGCAACCCGCTGGGCTTATTGATCAGCACCAGGTGCTCATCCTGATAGAGAACCTCTATCTTGTCATGGCACGCAGGGGCAATAAAGGTATCGATAATCGTAGACATCAGGCTGCCTGGAGGGTGAGTGGGAGCGGATGATAACGAATTTTAAACCGTCAGGCGAATCTGGCTATTCGCCTTGTCATGCAGATTGGCTATGTGATTCCGATTTTCGAATAACTCGTTGAAACTGATGTGGCTCGGCGTTATTTTTTACAACATCAAAACAGTTAATGGTCATTAAAATGAAAAAAATCCGTTGGGGCATCATTGGTACAGGAACGATTGCTAAAAAATTCGCCGGGACTCTGGGTTACTTATCAGATGAGTGCGAATTTGTTGGTGTGGCATCACGTTCCATTGAAAATGCAGAGGCTTTTGCTACGCAATATGGTGCGAAGAAGGCATTTGGCAGTTATCTGGAACTGGCACAGAGCGCTGATATAGATGCAGTGTATATCGCAACACCGCACAACTCGCACTATGAAAATAGCTTGCTGTGCTTAAAAAATAATAAACATGTGTTATGTGAAAAAAGTTTCACGATTGATGTAAGCCAGGCTGAGCATTTATTTAAACAAGCATCTGATAATGGCTTGTTTATTATGGAAGCATTCTGGACGAAATTCTTACCAGCATATGCTGAAATACATAAAATTTTAAACAGTGGTCAACTGGGCGATGTAGTGAATATCGCCGCAGATTTTGGTATTAACCCGCCGGGAAGCAGAAATGATCGTAAAATAAACCCTGAATTGGCTGGGGGCGCACTTTATGATGTGGGAATTTACGTTATTGGTATTACCTGCATGCTGTTGGGGTATAAGCCTGAACGCGTGGTGTCCAATGCCGTGTTATCAGAAGGTGGCGTCGACCTGTCAAGTTTCTACTATATGCAGTATGAAAAAGGGCAAGTTGCTTTGCTAAGCTCATCGGTAGAAGCGTTGTCGCGCCAGCAAGCGGTTATTCAATGTAAGAATGGCTATATTGTTATCGACACACCTCATGCGGCAAATGGTTTTACTGTTTACCAGAATGACAATAAAAAAGAGTATCACTTCCCGTTTGATTTCGATGGCTTTGAATATCAATTAAGGCACACCAACAATTGTATTCGTCAGGGAAAAACGGCAAGTGACGTAATGAAACCGCAAGACACAATCGCCGTATTAAAAATCATGGATAATATGCGTAAAGAATGGGGCATGAAATTCCCATTTGAAATCTAGTTTTGCCCACAGGAACAAAATCCGGAAGTGAGTCTTCATTTCCGGACTCTGCATCGCCCGCCAGGTTTAACGATAAGCACCCGATGAATTTCCCAACAACGATTTTTAAACCAGCTTTCGAATCTGGCTACATCGTTAACTGAGGCAGGCAATATACTTTTCGCCTGAACGGCGCACTATCTCATCGGCATTTTTTGCGATCTCCTTTCCTTCAAACGCGCCATAGAGTTTCGAAAATTTCACGCCGCTCAGCTGGCTGATGATGTTGCCGACCGTCACTGCTGGCAGCGGTAGCATATTCGGGTAGCTCCACATGAAGGAGACCGCATCCGCGCCAGGGGTGACTTGAACGGTGTCCCCACAAAGCAGCATTCCTTCGTCTTGTGCCCAGTGCAGGACGCTGCTGCCGGCGAAGTGCCCACCGAGTCGTAATACAGTGACGTTTGTGCCCAGTTTAAGGGTGTCGCCTTCCCAAAGTGTAATCCATGGACTGTCGCGCATGATCCACTTGCTATCGCTGGCATGAAGGTAAATCGGGGCTTCAAACTCGGCGGCCCAATCCTGCATGGTGCTGTAGAAATGAGGATGCGATATGGCGATAGCTTTGAGACCGCCCAGTGAATGAATCAGCGTTTTTGTTGCGTCGTCGAGTGTGGCAATGCAATCCCACAGAATATTGCCCTCCGGCATTCTCAGAAGAAAAGCGCGTTGACCGATCGCAAACTCAGGCACGGTTTGAATGCTGAAGAGGTGGGTTTCATGTTGTTTCCACGAATTGGTATGTGAACTAAAAAGGCTGTCACAATCGACCCATTGCTGCCCCGTTACTGGCAGATACTGGCGTTCATCTTTGCAGATTTTGCAATGTTCTGGATGGAAACCGCTGGCCTCATAAGATGTGCCGCAAGCTTTGCATAACGTGATCATTGAGTCGTCCTCTCTATTCTGGTTAAGCCAGTTTTAAAGGGAGCAGTGTGAAAGGGTAGTATCTGCATGACTGCTCTGGTGTCTTTTAAAACACAATCAGCCTGGCACACAGGTACATCAGGATGTGCCCGTTAGTGCTGCCAGAGAATTATCAAAACCCACAAAAACAAAAAAGCCCGCTTAAGTTTCCTTAAGCGGGCTCTCGAATTTGGCTCCTCTGACTGGACTCGAACCAGTGACATACGGATTAACAGTCCGCCGTTCTACCGACTGAACTACAGAGGAATCGGTTAACGGGGCGCATATTAGCGATTCGGGAGGGGCATGTCAAAGGGTTCGCGAAAAAGTTTTTCGTTTGCTCTTTTTATGTTCAACTTGTTGAGTATTAAGGCGAATTTGTCTTATCTGCAATCAGTGTATGCAAATCACGCATCGAGCTATTTCTCTGCTGAATATTAACCATCATTTATATGCGGACTATATTGGTGCAAAGGCGTATGAATTTTGTACATCACTGCTTTATTGTTAACCAGATGTGATCCCCGCTGTAATTTCACTGCAAGGTGCCGGAGCGCTTAAAACGGCGCTCTATACTCAAATAAGTCTGAACCAGGCAACCGGTAACCAAATCTGGCAACCATTTTGCTTAATGTTCAAGGCCGTGAAAATCGTAAGGAAACCCCGTATGGAAACCTCGCTGTAACCCACAGGAAATTGACTGGATAGTGCATTTTGTTCGCGTTTTTGCTTTTGAAAATGGCTCTTACACCGTTTTGCATAAACCTCTTTGCTGATTTGCTAAGGAACATACAAATGTCGCTGAAATTGATCAGAAGTCCTCTTTCTCTGGTGTTGGCTGGTTGTCTGGTAACGGCGTTTTCCGCCCATGCCGATATTGTCATCGGTGTCGCAGGGCCGTTTACCGGGCCGAACGCGACCTATGGCGATCAGTACTGGCATGGCGCGACTCAGGCCGCCGAAGATATTAATGCTGCTGGTGGGATTAATGGTGAAAAAATCAAACTGGTCCAGGGCGATGACGCTTGCGAACCTAAACAAGCGGTCTCCGTAGCTAACCGTCTGGTGGATCAGGATAAAGTGAAAGCCGTGGTCGGCCACTTCTGTTCATCGTCTACCATGCCTGCCTCTGAGGTTTACAACGACGCGGGTATTCTTGCTATCACCCCGGGGTCGACCAACCCGCTTATCACCGAGCGCAAGATGAGCGATATGTTCCGCATGTGCGGGCGTGATGACCAGCAAGGGAAGGTCGCCAGCGATTTCATTATCGATAAGCTCAAAGCCAAACGTGTGGTGATTATTCACGATAAAGACACTTACGGGCAGGGGCTTGCAGATGCCACCAAAACGGCACTCGCAAAACGCGGCGTCAATGATGTGATGTACGAAGGCTTGTCGCGCGGTGAAAAAGACTTTAACGCACTGGTCACCAAAATCGGTGCGCAAAAACCAGACGTGGTGTTCTTCGGCGGTTGCCACCCGGAAGCGGGGCCGCTGGTGCGCCAGATGCGTGAGCAGGGCGTGCAGGCGAAATTCTTCTCCGGCGACTGCATCGTGAATGAAGAGATGGTGACTGCGGCAGGCGGCCCACAATACACCAATGGTATTTACATGACCTTCGGTAAAGATCCTCGCTTAATCCCTGATGGCAAAGCGGTAATCGACAAATTCCGCGCCAGTAAATTTGAACCGGAAGGTTACACCCTCTATTCCTACGCTTCTGTTCAGGCGATTGCTGCGGCATTTAAAGCCACTGGCGGCACAGATTCAGCCAAAGCCAGTGCCTGGCTAAAAGCAAACCCGGTGGATACCGTGATGGGCAAAAAAGCCTGGGATGATAAAGGCGACCTGAAAGTGTCCGATTACGTGGTTTATCAGTGGGATGATAAGGGCAAATACAAAGAGGTTCAGTAAGGCTATTTTATTTGCCATTTTGAACCCGGGCTGTGCTCAGAATCCTCACGTACTTCATGTACGCTCCGGTTCTTCCGCGCAGGCCGTGTCCAAACTGGCTGCAACAATTACGCCTTATTAATTCTGGCTGCGTCGTTATCGGCGCAGTCACAAAAGAGATTGCCTATCTATGGACGCATTCTTCCTGCAACAATTGATCAATGGCGTAACGCTAGGTTCCGTCTACGGGTTGATAGCCATTGGCTACACCATGGTTTACGGCATTATTGGCATGATTAACTTCGCTCACGGCGAAGTGTATATGATCTCCGCATATCTGTGCGCCATCGGGCTTGCGCTGTTGTCGTACTTTGGTTTGCAGTCGTTTCCTTTACTCATTCTCGGCACGCTGGTGTTCACCATTGTGGTAACGGGCGTTTACGGCTGGACTATTGAGCGCATCGCCTATAAACCGCTGCGCAACTCCACACGTTTAGCGCCGCTGATTTCCGCCATCGGTATGTCGCTAATCCTGCAAAACTACGCACAAATCAGTCAGGGGCCGCGCCAGCAGGGGATCCCAACCATGCTTGATGGTGTGTTCCGTTTCCATATTGGCGATGGTTTTGTGCAAATCACTTACACCAAAGTGTTCATTTTGATTGCCTCGTTTGCTGGCATGTTGCTGCTCACCTGGATTATCGGCAATACCAAACTGGGGCGCATGTGCCGGGCCGTGCAGCAAGACCGCAAAATGGCCTCGATATTGGGGATTAACACCGACCGCATTATCTCCATAGTGTTTGTGATTGGCGCCTCGATGGCCGGGCTTGCCGGGGTGCTGATCACCATGAACTACGGCACTTTCGATTTTTACGCCGGTTTTATTATTGGCATTAAAGCCTTCACGGCGGCGGTACTGGGCGGGATTGGTTCATTACCCGGCGCAATGCTTGGCGGGCTGATTCTTGGCATTGCCGAGGCGCAATTCTCGGGCATGGTGAATTCTGATTACAAAGATGTGTTCTCGTTTGGGTTGCTGGTCGTGATCCTCATTTTCCGTCCTCAGGGGCTGCTTGGCCGACCTATCGTTGCCAAAGTGTGAGGGAGCAAAACATGACATCTGAAACGGCTTTGCATGAAGGCTTTTCCCTAAAACGTTGCCTGCTGGATGCGGTTTTTGCAGGGTTAGTGGCGTTAATTGTTTTTGGCCCGATAGTTGGCGTGGTGCTCGATGGCTACAGCTTTAACTTCGAAGGCCAGCGGCTGGTGGCGATTATCGCGGTGGTGATGGTCGGCCGATTTTTGCTGAGTGCTTTTTTTACCACCTCTACCGGAATGCGTTTTTTAAGCCGTTTTGAAACGGATAACTCAGGCGTGTATGTGCGCCCGCCAGAATACAAAAGCCGCATGCGCTGGATAATTCCACTGGTGATAGCGCTGGCGATTTGCTTCCCGTTTGTGGCGACCAAATATGTGCTGACGGTGGCGATCCTCGGGCTTATCTATGTGCTGCTCGGCCTTGGGTTAAACATTGTTGTTGGGCTCGCAGGTTTGCTGGATCTGGGATATGTCGCCTTCTACGCCATTGGCGCGTATGGGTTGGCGCTGGGTTACCAGTATCTCGGGCTGGGGTTCTGGTCGATGTTGCCGCTTTCGGCGCTGATGGCAGCGGCAGCGGGGGCTTTACTCGGTTTCCCGGTTTTGCGCATGCACGGCGATTATCTGGCGATCGTGACCCTCGGCTTCGGGGAGATTATCCGCCTGGTGCTGAATAACTGGCTGACGTTTACCGGCGGCCCTAACGGCATTTCAGCGCCACCACCGACGCTGTTTGGCCTTGAGTTTGGACGGCGTGCCAAAGAAGAAGGTGGCGTGCCTTTCCACGAGTTCTTCCATCTCACCTATAACCCGAATCTGAAGTTTATATTCATCTACGCCATTCTGGTGCTGGTGGTTTTACTGGTGCTGTACATCAAACACCGCCTGACGCGTATGCCGATTGGCCGCGCATGGGAGGCGTTGCGTGAAGATGAAATTGCCTGCCGATCCATGGGGCTCAACCATGTGCTGGTGAAGCTCTCCGCCTTTACGCTGGGCGCTTCAACGGCGGGTATTGCTGGTGTGTTTTTCGCGACCTACCAGGGTTTTGTAAACCCGACATCATTCACCTTCTTTGAATCGGCATTAATCCTCGCCATTGTGGTGCTGGGCGGCATGGGCTCGACGGTTGGCGTAGTGCTGGCGGCGTTTGTGCTGACGGTGACGCCAGAACTCCTGCGCAGCTTTGCCGAGTATCGCGTTCTGCTGTTTGGCATGTTGATGGTGGTGATGATGATTTGGCGGCCACGCGGCCTGATTCGCATCAACCGCAGCGGCTTTGCGGTGCGCAAGGGAGTGGCACCATGAGCGAGATGATTTTAAGTGTTGAGCATTTGATGATGCACTTTGGTGGAATCAAAGCGCTCAATGATGTGAATCTTGAGGTGCGGCGCGGCTCGATAACCGCGCTGATTGGGCCTAATGGTGCCGGGAAAACCACAGTGTTTAACTGCCTGACCGGTTTTTATAAGGCTTCCGGCGGCAATATTTTGTTTAACACGCGCAGCAAAACCACCAATGTGATTCAGATACTGGGGCAGAAATTCCAGCCTGGCGACTGGATTAGTCCGGCCCGGCTCGGTTCGCGTATTTTCTACAAAATGTTTGGCGGCACCCATCTGGTGAACCGCGCCGGGCTTGCGCGAACCTTTCAGAATATCCGCCTGTTCCGCGAAATGTCGGTGGTGGAAAACCTGCTGGTGGCGCAACACATGCAGGTCAACCGCAATCTGCTCGCCGGTGTGCTAAACACGCCCGCTTATCGCCGGGCGGAAAACCGTGCTCTTGATCGTGCGTTTTACTGGCTGGAAGTGGTGGAACTGGTGGATTGTGCTAATCGCCTCGCCGGGGAGATGTCTTACGGCCAGCAACGGCGCCTCGAGATCGCCCGCGCCATGTGTACCGCGCCAGAAATGATTTGCCTGGATGAACCTGCTGCAGGTCTGAACCCGGTTGAAACGCGCACCCTGAGTAAAATCATCCGTTTCCTGCGCGACCACCACAACATCACTGTTTTGCTGATTGAGCATGATATGGGCATGGTGATGGATATTTCCGACCACATTATCGTGCTCGACCACGGGGATGTGATTGCCGAGGGTAAACCCGAACAAATCCAACACGATGAAAAAGTGATCGCCGCCTATCTGGGCACCGACGAAGACGAGGTCAGTGTATGAGTGAGGCGATGCTGGAGTTTCGCAATGTGGACGTTTTTTATGGCGCGATTCAGGCGCTAAAACAGGTTTCTTTGCAGGTGAACGAAGGGGAAACGGTGGCGTTGATTGGCGCGAACGGGGCAGGGAAATCGACGTTACTGATGTCTATTTTCGGCCAGCCACGTATTCGCGGCGGGCAAATCCTGTTTCGCGGTGAAGATATCAGCCATAAATCGACGCACTTTGTGGCGTCTGGCGGAATTGCCCAGGCCCCGGAAGGGCGGCGAATATTCCCGGATATGACCGTCGAAGAAAATCTGCTGATGGGCACGATTCCCATCGGCAACCAATTTGCCGCGCAGGATTTGCAAACCATGTTTGATCTGTTTCCGCGTTTAAAAGAACGCCGCAAACAGCGGGCGATGACGATGTCCGGTGGCGAGCAGCAAATGCTGGCGATTGCGCGTGCGTTGATGAGCCGCCCGAAACTGTTGTTGCTGGATGAACCGAGTCTTGGACTCGCGCCTATCGTAGTGAAGCAAATCTTCCAGACGCTGCGCGAACTGGCGCGTAACGGTATGACGATTTTTTTAGTCGAGCAAAACGCGCACCACGCGCTGAAACTTTCCGACCGCGGTTATGTGATGGCAAACGGGCAGATTCGGCTCAGCGGCAGTGGTGAGGAGTTGTTGGGGAATGAGGATGTGCGCAAGGCGTATTTGGGCGGGCATGGTTGACGGGTATTCTGTCGGATGTCGCTGCGCTAATCCGACCTACACAAACCGTAAATGTTTCCAAATTTTGGTGTTGTAGGGGGGATTAGCGCAGCGACATCCACCAGTGTCTTCGACTAATTTCAAAAAACTCTTTGCAGGATAACGATTTGTAAATCATTATTTGAAATGTGGTTTCACTTCCTCCCCAAGGTCAATCTTGAACTTAAAAGCAGCACTTCATCAGCGCGTGGAAAAAACTCGCTGGTACGCCAAACGGAAAAGCAACCGAGTCCTGTTCTGGCGCGAAATTACACCGCTTGCGGTGCCTATCTTCCTGGAAAATACCTGCGTTTTACTGATGGGCGTGCTGAGCACCTTCCTTGTGAGTTGGCTGGGAAAAGAGGCGATGGCAGGCGTCGGGCTTGCTGATAGCTTCAACATGGTGATCATGGCATTTTTTGCTGCTGTGGATCTCGGCACCACCGTTGTGGTGGCATTCAGCCTCGGTAAACGTGACCCAAAACGTGCGCGAGATGCCGCGCGACAGTCATTGATATTAATGACAATTATTGCGATTTTCCTGGCGGCGGGCATTCACCTGGCGGGTGAGCATGTTGTTAACGTTATTGCTGGGGCTGCCACACCTGAAGTTAAAGCATTGGCGCTCTCGTATCTGCAAACCACCGTCTGGAGTTACCCGGCAGCGGCGATTGCGCTTATCAGCAGCGGCGCGTTACGCGGGGCAGGGAACACTAAAATCCCATTGCTGATTAACGGCGGGATGAACATCCTCAACATTATCATCAGTAGCGTCTTGATTTACGGCGCGCTGGGTTGGAACGGGCTGGGCTTTTTTGGTGCCGGTTTAGGACTGACTATTTCACGTTATATCGGCGCTATCGGTTTCGTTTATGTGCTGGTGATTGGCTTTGCTCCTTCTTTGCGTATCTCGCTAAAAAGCTATTTCCGACCGCTCAAAGTGGGCATTTTGTGGGAAGTGTTAGGGATTGGGATCCCGGCGAGTATTGAATCGGTGCTGTTTAACGCCGGTAAGCTGCTGACACAAATGTTCGTCGCCGGGATGGGCACCAACGTCATTGCCGGCAACTTTATCGCGTTCTCGATTGCGGCATTAATTAACTTGCCCGGTAACGCCCTGGGTTCTGCGTCCACCATTATTGTCGGCAAGCGTCTGGGGAAAGGGCAGATTGGCCAGGCCGAAAGGCAGCTGCGCCATGTGTTCTGGCTCTCAACGCTGGGGCTGACGATCATCGCCTGGGGAACCGCGCCTTTCGCTGGGTTGATGGCCTCGTTTTACACCCATGAAGATGATGTAAAAGAAGTCGTCAAGATACTAATTTGGTTGAATGCCGCGTTTATGCCTATCTGGGCTGCGTCATGGGTATTACCCGCCGGGTTGAAAGGCGCTCGCGATGCACGTTTTGCCATGTGGGTTTCCATGGCGAGCATGTGGGGCTGCCGCGTAGTTGCAGGCTACACATTAGGGATTGTGCTAGAGATGGGTGTGGTCGGTGTCTGGATGGGGATGTTCTTCGACTGGACGGTGCGCGGCGTGTTGTTCTACTGGCGAATGATCAGTGGGCGCTGGCTGAAAAAATACCCGCGCCTTAAAAGAGAGTCGCTCTCACAAACAGAATAAAGCTCTTACTGGAAGCTTTTGAACGCTATCTTAATTGCCCCGTGTGTTTATTGAACTCACGGGGCGATTTTCGTTTAAAACCATGATATTCATCACCCTGCAATGTCTCGTTTTGACTAGTAACGTAAAGTTACTGGCAGTGAAATATTCTAAAATGTTATTAATTGCCGCAAGCAATGACTTTGGTGAATATAACAGGAAGACGAGGTAGTGATGAGCACAACGACAAGGAACACGGAAGGTCGTCTAATGACAGGATTTCTCAACGCTGTTGAGAAAGCAGGAAATAAATTACCCGAACCTGCATTAATCTTTTTCTATTTTTTACTGGTTGTGATGGCGATGTCGGCGGTGCTTTCCACCGTTGATTTTGATGTCGTCAATCCTGTGACCAATGAAGCAGTCAGAATTAATAACCTGCTTTCGGCGCAGGCGTTAACCGTAACCCTTTCCTCAATGGTGACAACGTTTACCACCTTTGCCCCGTTGGGGATCGTGCTGGTGGCGATGTTAGGTGTGGGCGTGGCAGAGAGTTCAGGCTTTATTAATACCGGCCTGAAAAAAATGCTGCGTGTGACGCCGAAAAAACTGCTCACTCCGATGATTATTTTCGTCGCGATGTTCAGCCACGTTGCCGCTGATGCGGGTTATGTGCTGGTTATCCCATTGGGTGCGATTATCTTTATGTCTGCCGGACGCCACCCGTTGGCGGGCATTGCAGCGGCATTTGCCGGGGTTTCTGGCGGCTTTGCGGCCAACATGGTGCCAACCGGTAACGATGCATTGCTACAGGGCTTCACCCAAACTGCCGCGCAGTTGCTGGACGGGACTTATACCGTCAACACCTTATGTAACCTGTTCTTCGGTATCGGTTCGACAGTGATGATTACGCTGGTCGGCTGGTGGGTGACTGAACGTATTGTTGAGCCACGCGTGTCGAAACTAGAAATCGACGGCGATTATCAACATAACGAAGATATGAGCAGCTACACCGCTGCAGAAAGCCGTGGTTTTAAAGTCGCGGGTCTGGTGATGGTTCTGGGGCTGGCAGGTCTTGCGGCGCTGGCGTGGCCTGAAACCTCTCTGCTTCGTAGCCCGACAGATGGCTCGCTGACCAGTTATGGCGCGCCTATCATGAAGTCCATCGTGCCATTGATTTTCCTGATCTTTATCATCCCTGGTATTGTCTACGGTTTTGTGGCTGGCACCTTTAGCCGCGGCAAAGATGTCATCGATGCGATGAACCAATCCATGAGCAAAATGGGTTCATACATGGTGATGGCATTCTTCTGTGCCATGTTTATCAAAGCGTTTGGTGATTCCAATATTGGTACGCTGATTGCGCTGGCGGGTGCTGACGTGCTGAAAACCATGGCGCTGCCGGGCGAAGCGACCATTATCGGTATGATTCTGCTGACTGCGGTCGTGAATATCCTGATTGGTTCGGCTTCGGCGAAATGGGCGCTGCTGTCACCTATTATGGTGCCAATGCTGATGGCTGTCGGTATCTCCCCGGAACTGACGCAGGCGGCGTTCCGTATTGGTGACTCCACTACCAACATTATTACCCCGTTGATGGTGTTCTTCCCGCTGGTGGTGGTGTATTGCCAGCGCTATGTGAAGTCCACAGGCGTGGGTACGCTGGTGTCGATGATGATGCCTTACTCGGTTATCTTCTTCATCTGCTGGAGCATCTTCCTGCTGGTGTGGTGGGCGGTCGGTCTGCCGCTGGGCGTGAACGCGCCGTATACCTATCCGATTCAGTAAGTGTTTTTTCAACCGGCCATTTTGATGGCCGGTTTCCATTTATGCAGGCATCAGGCTTTGCAACACGTCACAACGCTGTTTCACTGCCTGATGCAACAAATGCACCGTTGCCGAAAGCTGCTTACGATGCGGGCAAATCATATTGAGCGGCACGCTATCACCCTGATACTGTGGCAGAATAATTTTAAGACGGCCTTCATTCACATCTTCGCTGACATCCAGCCAGGATTTATAAGCAATTCCTTCTCCTGCCACCGCTAAGCGGCGAATGACTTCGGCATCATCACTCATCATCGCGCTTTTCACCGCCACATGGTGCATGTCACCGTCTAAACTTAGTGTCCACTTATCGTAAACCCGCCCGCGAAGCGCGTAGGTTAACGCGTCATGTTGAGCCAGTTCGCTAATCGTTTTCGGCTCACCACAACGTGCGATATAGGATGGGGCCGCTACCACAACCCGGCTATTAAGAGGGGCGAGCGGGAGTGCGACAAACGAGGCGTCGTCGTTGTTGCCGTAACGGAAAGCTATATCCACCGGATCTTTGAACACATCGGTAATCTGGTCAGAGAAGAGAATTTTAAGATGCAGTGCCGGGTGTTCACGCCGGAAAGCCTGAAATACCGCGAGTAACATATTGCGCCCAAGGTCTGATGGCACCGCAATTTGCAATACGCCGCGCACTTCGTCACTCGCAGGCTGGATTTGCTCAAGCCCGGCCTCCAGTGTTTGCAGGGCGCTGATGGCGTACGGCAGCCAGGTTTCCCCTTCCGGCGTTAGCCGCAGACTGCGCGTAGAACGGGCAAATAATCGGATATTCAGCGTTTGCTCAAGGCGCTTTATGGCGGTGCTGACCTGTGCGGGCTGCAAATCAGCTTCACGCGCGGTTTCACTAAAACTGTTTAAGGCAGCGGCTCTGACAAACAAAGTGAGGTCTTCCAACCTGAGCATTTTAACTCTCCGAGTATAAGTGTTGTTTTACAGGCACTATTTTTCGCCCGCAGCACACCTTGTACCATGAGTTCATTCACACGATGAACCCTTTAATCTCTGGAGCAACCATGAAAGCTATCGCGATTACTCAAGCTGCACAAAATGGCACCAATCTGGAATCTCTTAGTGAGATTACTCTCCCGACTCCGGTCGCTACAGGGCACGATTTGCTGGTAGAAGTGAAAGCGATTTCGGTGAACCCGGTCGATACCAAAGTGCGTGCCGGTTTTAACGCCGAACAGCCACGCGTGTTAGGTTGGGATGCCGTAGGTGTTGTGGTTGCAACGGGTGAAGCGGTATCGCTGTTTAAACCCGGCGATGAAGTGTGGTACGCCGGTTCGCTGACCCGTCCTGGTAGCAACAGCGAATTCCAGCTGGTAGACGAGCGCATTGCCGCACTGAAACCAAAATCTATTAATAATGCCTCCGCAGCGGCTATGCCTTTAACAGCAATCACCGCATGGGAAATGTTGTTTGACCGCCTGGGTGTGGCAGAAAACGGCAACGAAAATGATGTACTGTTGATTGTCGGCGCGGCAGGCGGCGTGGGTTCCATTCTTACGCAACTGGCCCGTAAGCTGACCAATATCACTGTTATCGGCACCGCTTCACGCCCGCAAAGCCAGAAATGGGTTACAGATTTGGGTGCGCATCATGTTATCGACCACAGCAAACCGCTGACGGAAGAACTGGCGCGTATTGGCGTAAAAAATGTGACTCACGTTGCCAGCCTGAATCAAACCGAACAGCATTACGCTCAACTGATTGAAGTGCTGGCTCCGCAAGGGAAACTGGCATTGATTGATGACCCTGAAACACTGGATGCGCGCCCGCTAAAAGTAAAAAGCATTTCTTTGCACTGGGAGTTTATGTTCACTCGTTCCATGTTTGAGACCAGCGACATGATTGAGCAGCATCGCCTGCTGACCCGTGTGGCTGACCTGATTGACCAGAAGGTGTTGCAGACGACGCTAGGCGAGCATTTCGGCATCATTAATGCCGACAACTTACGTCGCGCCCATGAATTAATTGAAACCAATCGTGCGGTCGGTAAAATCGTCCTCGAAGGCTTCTAATTACATAAAAATCATAGAGAAAATATCATGGACATTATTCAATCAGCAGCATCACGTTACTCGACTAAAGCGTTTGATGCAGACAAAAAAATTAGCGAAGAAAATATCGAGAAAGTGAAGGATTTGCTGCGCCTCAGCCCGTCCAGCACTAACTCACAGCCGTGGCATTTTATTCTGGCAAGCACTGACGAAGCGAAAGCGCGCATTGCTAAAGCGACATCCGGCTTCTATGTGTTCAACGAGCGCAAAGTGCTTGATGCTTCACATGTCGTGGTGTTCTGCTCGAAAACAGCCATTGATGAAACGCACCTGTCTAAACTGTTGGACCAGGAAAATGCCGATGGCCGTTTTGCCAGCCAGCAGGCGATGGAAGGGCAGCACAAAGGTCGTTCTTACTTTGTGAATATGCACCGCTTTGATTACAAAGATGCGCAGCACTGGATGGAAAAGCAGGTTTACCTGAACGTTGGCAACTTCTTGCTGGGTGTTTCCACCCTGAATATTGATGCGGTGCCAATCGAAGGTTTTGACGCCCGTATTCTGGACGAAGAGTTTGGCCTGCGTGAGAAAGGCTTCACCAGCCTGGTTATCGTGCCAATTGGCTATCGCAGCGTGGAAGACTTCAACGCGTCATTGCCAAAATCGCGTCTTGAGTTCAGCGAAATTTTAACGGAGTGCTAAAAATGTCCGATAACACACTGTCGATCATCGCTGTACTGAAGGCCAAAGAAGGGCAACGCGACAATCTGAAATCCGCGTTACAAGCGCTGATTGCACCGACACGTAAAGAAGAAGGTTGCCTGGATTACGCTTTATTCCAGCTGCAGGAAACGCCAGATGTCTTTTATATGCGCGAGTCCTGGAAAGGGCAGGAAGCGCTGGATGTGCACATTGCGCTGCCACATTTCCAGGTGTTTGTGCAGCAGATGGATTCATTGCTGGCAGAACCGTTACAGCTCATTCGTTTGAATGCGGTTGAACCATAAGCCCTGACTGTATTTCTCTATTCTGAACCACCGAACCGAGGCCGCCACAGTATCTGTGGCGGCTTTTTTTTACCTTTTCGTACGACCCACCCACGCTTGAAAGAAATCAATAAACACGCGTACTTTCTCAGGGACATGGCGAGTATTAGGGTAAAGCGCATAGATGCTCTGGCGAGGAAACTGGTGTTGACTCAATACCGCCTGTAACTGACCCGAGGCGATCGCCGGGCGCACCAGCCATTCAGGTAACAGTGCGACGCCTGCACCTGCAAGAGCAAAGGCCAGCAGCGCGGCTGCGCTATCGGCGACGATATTTGGCGCTTTTTCCACATCAAATAATATCGCCTGCCGCTCTGGGGTCGTGACTTGCCAGCTAAGGGGCGAAGCAAGACGGCTGTGAGCCAGCCATGCGGCTTGCGCCAACTGAGCCAGGTTTTCTATGGGGTGTCCGGCCAGATAAGCCGGGGCGGCTACGGGTAAAATCGCGAAGCTATCGACAGGTGCGGCCCGATGATTCGAGTCCGCAAGCTGGCCGAGGCGGATAGCCACATCGAATCGTTCCGCTATCAAATCCGCATGATACGAAGAAGAAACGTGCTGGACGCGCAGTTGCGGATGTTCACGCGAAAATGCCGCAAGCGCAGGCACCACCACCTGAGAGCCATATTCCGGTGTGCTGGTTATGCGCAGTACGCCGCTCAACCCCTGGTGATCGCGCTGCACATCGTCCAGCAGGTTTTGAGCTTCCTCGAGCAGATGCTGGCAACGGGGATAAAAACGCTCTCCCGCCTCAGTCAGCGAAAGCCGCCGGGTGCTGCGCACCAACAGCGACACGCCTGATTCGGCCTCAAGCTGTTTGATGTTAAAACTCACTACCGCCTTAGTCAGGCCCAGCGCGGTAGCCGCTGCGGTAAAACTCCCGGCCTTCACCACGGCGACAAATATGGTTAACCGTTGCAGATTCAGCACAATAACCCTCGTCACTGTCAAAAATATTTTGACAGTGTAACGCCTGCCAGACGATTTATCCCCATCTTCCATACCGCTACACTTCGTCGCCTCTAACCGGAGGTTTTATGCGTTATCGCACCAAAGTTGCCATTGTTTATCTGCTGGGTTTTTTCGTTGATTTGATCAACATGTTTATCGCCAATGTTGCGTACCCCGCTATCGGGCGCGGGCTTGGGGCTTCAGTCAGCGAACTTTCCTGGGTCAGTAACGCTTATATTTTAGGGCTGACGCTGGTGATTCCGCTCAGTGCCTGGCTCGCGCAGCGCCTCGGTGGGCGCGCAGTTTTGCTGCTTTCGCTGAGTTCATTTTTACTGGCGACACTGGGCGCGGGAATTGCGAACTCTATCGAACAACTGATTGGCTGGCGGCTCTTACAGGGGCTGGGCGGCGGACTGCTGATCCCCGTTGGGCAGACGTTAACCTACCAGCTTTATCGCAGCCATGAACGCGCCGCACTATCGGCGGCGATAATGCTCGTGGGCCTGTTAGCGCCGGCGATATCGCCAGCGATTGGCGGGGTGATTGTCGATTCACTCAGCTGGCGCTGGGTTTTCTTCGCTAATCTGCCACTGGCTTTCATCGCGCTGCTGCTGGCGGCAGTCTGGCTAGAAAAAGAACCCCGTACCACGCAGTCCACAGCGTTGGATTTTATCGGCATGCTTAGCGGTTGCGGTGCGCTGATGTGTACTTTACTGGGTTTCACGATGCTGGCTGAAAACGGTCAGATGTTGAATGGCATCGTATTGTTGCTATGCGCGATAGCGCTGTTCGCGGGGTTCGTTCGCCAAAGCCTACGTCATCCACAACCGCTGATTAATCTCCGCCTGGTGAAGGATCCGTTATTACGCAGCGCGATGATGATTTATCAGTGTATTCCGGGGATGTTTATTGGCGTCAGCCTGATTGCGACGCTTTGGCTGCAAAATCAACTTAACCTGAGTGCTACGCGAGTGGGCAGCCTAATGGTGCCCTGGTCGATTGCCTCATTACTGGCGATAACGTTCACCGGAAAACAGTTCAACCGTTTTGGTCCACGCCCTATGCTGATAACGGGTTGTCTGCTGCAAGGGTTGGGTATTCTGGCGTTGACCCAGGTTCACAGCGCGGAACAATATCCACTTCTGCTGGCCGCATTCGCCATGATGGGGTTCGGTGGCAGTTTGTGTAGCAGTACCGCGCAAAGTTGTGCCTTTTTACAGGTGGCAGATGAGCAACTTGGCCAGGCCAGCGCACTGTGGAACATCAACCGCCAACTGAGCTTTTGTATGGGCATATCGATATTGAGTCTGCTGCTCAATACCTTGCTGGAAACGCTTGCGCCCGCCACGGCTTATCAATGGTGTTTTTATCTGGCGGCGGCAAGCACAGTAATTCCTGCGCTGCTTTGTCTGCGCATCGCTAACGGCGCTATCTTGCGTCAACTCAAGGCTCAAAAGGAGAGAAGATGAATCGCTACATTCAGGAAGTGATAGAGGCACACGTGGCAATCGAAAACTGGCTTGGCAAAGGAGAAGGGGACGTGCAGGCGTTGCTGGCTCGCTTTTCACCGGTATTTACCATGGTCACGCCCGGTGGCAACACATTGGATTTTGACTCACTAAGCGCATTCTTTCAGGCTCAGCCAGCCGCAAAACCTGGATTGAAAATTTCACTGGACCAGATAACAGTGATTGCCGAGTGGCCTGCTGGTGCGGTGGTCAGCTATAGCGAGTGGCAAAGTTTACCGGGGCAAGAAAACACGCTGCGCCATTCCACCGTCGTATTCAGTAAGACGGATTCTGATCTGCTCTGGTTACGCTTGCACGAAACCGCCGCGGTTGAAGCGTTAAACTAAACGTTCCGTTTGTTGCGCGCGAGAATGCTGACTCGCGCAATACTCGCCTTGTTGCACATAACCGATATGGTCGGCCATGAGATGGGCTTCCTGTTCGCTGTGCGTCACCAGCAATGCTGTTTGCCCCGCGTCACGCAAAATATCACGCACCTCGCCGCTGAGGCGTTCACGCGTTTTCTTATCAAGACTTGAAAAAGGCTCATCGAGTAACAGGATTTCAGGATTCGGGGCCAGTGCTCGCGCCAGCGCAATGCGCTGTTGTTGTCCGCCGGAAAGCTCGTGCGGATAGTGGCTGGCATGGCTATGCAATTCCACCATTCGTAGCAACTGAGTCACTCGCGCCTGTTGCTCCTCGCGCGGTAACCGGCGCGGGCCAAATGCCACGTTCTGTTGTGCCGTCAGATGTGGGAATAGCGCATATTCCTGAAACACCATGCCGACGTGGCGCTTTTCCGGTGGCAGGTGAACGCCTGTTCCTGCGACACGGCGTTGTGAAACATAAATCTCACCGCTTTGCAGCCGTTCAAAACCGGCAACAGCCCGCAATACCGTGGTTTTCCCACAGCCAGAAGCACCTAACAGGCAGGCCAGTTCACCTTTGCGTACTGACATCGAAAACCCTTTCAGTACCCTTTGTTGGCTGTTGCCATAGGCAACATGTACATCCTGGAGGCGTAACGCAATTTCTAACATTAATCATTCCTTAGCCCTGACGGGTCATCTGGTGACGCACCAACAAAATAACCGGTAGCGTGCCTGCAAGAACAATCATCAGCGCCGCGATTGCCCCTTCCTCGTACGTTCCGCGTGCCGCTAGCACGCTGTACAGCAACGCCCCTCGCTCACCTCCGTGATCCGAGCCGAAGAACAGGAAGTTCTTGCGCCCCAGACTGACCCTCCGCAAGGCATTCTCGGCGATGTTGTTATCCACCTCGGACGAACCGACCTTGGTATAATACGTCAGCGCTGCCCATTGGTTCAGCGCATAGGCGAACGCCTTCGCCAGTTCCGAGTGTCGCGACAGCGTTTTCATCTTTTCCCGCAGCCAGCTTTCCAGCCCGTTTAGCAACGGGGTTGCCCTTCGTTGTCGTTCCAACAGACGCTGCTCTGCTGACCACCCGCCTACCGCGACCCTTGATATTGTTCTTGAATGTGGGATCACTGATTAGCTGAAAATTGATACAAACCAATTCCTCGCGCTGGGTATTATGGTAATTATTTGAACAGCAACAACGATGGTCACCGAGAAGATACATCAGTACCAAAAGTGACTTTTCATGTAGATGGTCGTACGGTTTGGGCTCTCGACAACTGTGATGCAATATTCAATACAACAAAAAGAGAAGCACAGGCGATTGTTGAAATGGACTTGTTTGAGGGAAAATAAAACCAGTGAAGAGAGTACTGATTGTTGGCTGCCCGGGAGCGGGTAAATCGACAGCTGCAAGGGAAATATCCCAAGTGACAGGTCTTACACTCATTCATCTTGATCGGCATTATTGGTTACCCGGTTGGAAAAAGCCAAAAAATGACGAATGGAGTAAAATCGTTTCAGAACTGGTCAGTCGACCTACTTGGATAATCGATGGAAACTACAGTAATACCCTTGAATTGCGCCTTACAAAGGCAGATACACTGATTCATCTGGATTATCCCACATGGTTGTGTGTCTGGAGGGTGTTATTCCGAACTTTCAATGGACTAGCTTGTAATCGGGACGAAGAGTTTGCTTCAGGATGTAAGGAGCGTTTTAACTGGGAATTCCTGCGCTACGTAATACTTTATCGCCATGAAACAAGGAAAAAGGATATGGACAAAATGGTTGGATTTTCCGGTCAGGTTTACCGTTTCACCTCGCCGTCTGCATTAGCAACCTTCATTAAAGCTCTTAAAATCCAAAATGCCTAATTGGGTTTTTCGCTTCACTCATCGCTGATGACCATACCTTCCGTTGAATTTGTAGGCCATCAGTTGCATCTGCTCTACCGTCTCCGTGGTGGTAGCGCATGGGTAACCAAACCAATCACGCCAAATCAGAGGTTTCTATGCATTACCAGTCAATTTCAGACGTCAGAAAGCAAATAGATGAGCTTGATTCTCAGCTGGTTAAGTTGATTGCGCAACGCGGGGAATGTGTTAAAGCGGCGGCTGCATTTAAAAAGGATGCTCAGGACGTAAGGGCACCAGACAGAGTGCAACAGGTTATCGATAAGGTGAGCATCCTCGCGCAAGAGCACGGCCTGCCTCAGGAGATTATCCAGAAAATTTACCGTTCTATGATCGAGGCTTTCATTGATTTTGAACTAAAACAGCACCAGGCTATCAATCATAGCGAAGCCAATTAAATCTGCCCCGACTATCTTGGCTCCCCGGCCTGTCAGCCTAGCCCGAGCAAGCTCCAGGCATAAGCTCACTTACCGGAGCTTCTCTCAATAAGAGCAACCAGGCTGGTTTAAATGGGCCAAATTGCCTCAAAAAAACAGCCTCAATATTCTAACCATCGGCCTCACCGTCATTAAGGCAGTGTTCAAAGCACGCTACTTCCGTTTTAAAACCTGTTAAAAACCACCCTAAACAAGCTTAGTGGCCAATTTTCTCCAGAATGCCATTGGTATCCAAAACCGTCGCAAAACGCGTTTCAAGCAAGGCGAGCGTGACTTCCAGGATCACTCCAGATTTAAGATGCTTGTTTTTAATCTCAAAACTAATCAGCGCATCACTGGCAACGATCATATTCAGGCCCAAATCAGCACCGGCACGAACCGTTGAGTTGACACAAAAACCAGCAACAGCGCCAACCACGACAACCGACGAAATAGCAGAGTCATTGATATAACCTACGAGTGGTGCGCAGCCAAAGGCGGAGGACGTTGTTTTAATGAAAACTGGCTCCCCTGCAACTTCTTTAAACCCATGAAATGGGTAAGCCGGGGAATCCTGGCTCAGGATTGCACTTGGGTCGGGGTCTTTATGGCGAACATGGATAATTGGATATTCTTTTTCTCTGAATGCTACCAGAATTCTGGACATATTCTCGATGTTCTCATAAGACGTGAACTCGGTACCACTTCGGAGCTCATTGCGAATAAATTGCTGCATATCAACGATCAGTAAAGCTACAGACATTTTTCTCTCCTTACTTATGCAAACGAATCGTATAGCTAAAAAGACAATGCATGAAAGTGACAAGTTTTGAGTAAGATGACATTTCATCCGCACCCGATAATTGTGCAGAGCGAAGCTGAAAATTGAATGTTAGAATCTCTGTTCAGGTGAAATAAATACCATCGTCATTTGGCTTGATAATATCACTAGAATTAGGTGAGATATAGATTCACGGGAGGGTTGTGGGTTCTCATATTATGAAGAAACGTCACCAGTTCAGCGTCAGAATCTAAATTAAACTTCACCATTATTAATCGCTTATGCCCGCTGACTATTTTTACCGACATATCCAAATTACAAGCAATTTGCTTTATGTTGTAACCACGAATAAAAAGCCTTGAGATTGCATATTGCTTATCAGTAAAAGTTCGACGGCAGCAATGTAGACATTTTCTGTAAAACTTCAATTCCGCCGGGACCGGACGAGATCTCCATGACTCAATTACAGTTTGTCTGACTTGGTTAATCGACTCATTACGGGAGATAAACACTATATTTTTTATGCATATAGGTAGTTCTGAAAGCTCGGGTTTTTTTCTTGAGTCATAAACTCCAATAATCAAACCGCTTTTGTTGCGGAATTTAAGTAAGGGGTGGCAAACGTATTCCTCACCAGGAACAAAGCTTTTAATGATAACATCAACATTAATTGAGTTTGAGACAGTTAGCTTATCAATATGAATAGTATTGAAATTTTCTTTCAGAAATATGTCTTGAAGTAAAATCTCCATACCATGACGATAAAATGCATCTTTGTCATCAATAGCAATAGTCAGCATATTAACCTTCGCATAGTCATGATTGAGTTGAATTTAACTAAAAATAGAAATGTCACTTTGAAAGTGAAGTCGTCATTTTAAAATATGAATACCATAATCTATGGGGTAAGTTTAATTATTTTGTGGTGTTCTTATTTTCTCCAAACTTAGCCTCATGTTAACTATGTTTTTTTTCATTTGTCCTGGTTTGGCCAACGTGTGAAAGCAAAGTAATAAAGCGTCAAAATATTTACAACAGGTATAAAAAGCAACAGACTAAGTAGTGGCCGAAATCCTGCACGCATAATGATTTTTGTCATAGGAAACACATAGGCAATCACAACGAGAACATAAACGAACATTTGTCCAGGAGAAGTCATTTCGTTACCTTCAATAAATCATAAGTCGGGTTAACACAAACTAGCAGCGAAAAAATTTAATATCAGTAAGCTGTGTTTTACTTGCCTGTGACCATAATAATCATCCTTTTGTTTTCGCATTCCGTCACGTTCAATTCACAAACGCCTGAAAGGTGTTATATCGTTTAAATTAACTTCTCACTCACTCTGATGTGATAAATAATAACGGAGCCGGATGCTTCAAGCCTTAAGAAAGTATTAAAGAAAGATTAAGGTTGTCTTAATATTGAAAGGTGGGCCATGCGCCGTGTTATCCTGCAGCAGGAAAAATGCGCACCTCATCTCCTGAAGTCATCAGCATTCAATAAAAACGTTTATCGACCATTCTAAAGAATTCAATAGCCCGACATCAGAAGCGTAGTCTCAATCCACGGTATGAAAAACCCCGACAATGAGTGAGCACTGTTTTTATAACCCGTAACCATCTGCGCGATTGACAAACATGGGGATGAAATCAGGTTTTTTGCGGGCATTCATAGCTTAGTACTTATCACTCGTCGCTTTCATATCGGGTTCAGGATCGCATTTGGGTTGGGGTCTTTATGGTGAACATGAATAACCGGATTACCTTTTTCTCTGAACTTTTCCAGAATTATCGACATATTATCGAAGTACATCAAAGGATGTGAACTCGGTACCACTTTGGATCTCATTGCGAATAAACTGTTGCATATCAACGGTCAATAAAGCTTACGTATATTCCCATACGCTAACCACAGGCCACTCTCATTAAACGTAACCTGAAGCATAGTCGTATTCAACCTCCTCGAACGTGTCCACCTTACAACATCCAACCGTAGTGAGTTCGCCCGGGGAATGCAGATGAGCAATATAATCATTTGGAAACCTGATAATATCCCCTACTTTTCGAACGCCAATCTTACGCAACACGTTATGTTTATGTGCATACACGGTCTTCATTGCGATGTTAAGACGCTCACTGATGGATGATACCGAGAGACCATTAAGCGTATAGAGCAGGACCGTTTTCTCACGGTCAGTTATCACCGGGAAAGAAAACAGATCACGTCTCTTATTTCTATTAAGGAACACACTCAAAATAGCATCAAGCGGAAGATTTTCATCTAAAAAATCACAGGCCAAATTCCCCACCAGTTTTTCGTTGGATTTGTTTTTAATCAGTAAAACACGTGACTCGAGCTTATTAAGGTAAAGAAGCAAAGAAAAACTCAGAAAAAGAGAGTCAGAAGCGATAATGAAAATATCATCTGGCTTCGCAGGCGTAAGCTTAAAGAGCGGGATCACATTCTTTGGCGTAAGATGAATGCAAGTCTGATTGAAATATTGGGAAAATAAATGATTAAACCCGGCATAAAGGTAATTGTTTTCGGTCAATACATATAATCCCATGTTAACTCCATGTGTTGATTTGGTTGTGTTAACGATTTCTCACATTGAAA
The DNA here is from genome assembly GCF_979253565.1 of Buttiauxella sp. AC038. Lineage (NCBI taxonomy): Bacteria > Pseudomonadati > Pseudomonadota > Gammaproteobacteria > Enterobacterales > Enterobacteriaceae > Buttiauxella > Buttiauxella sp. AC038. The sequence goes on from NZ_CEEDCQ010000001.1 coordinate 1,872,674, forward strand.
TGCAAACATCCCAATAGCAAGAAAAGGTAGTTATTATTTTTTTGCAATATGCTAACAAGTCAAAAAAGGACTATCACTTTTCCCGACGCTGCGCTGCATTGATTATGTTAAGAAAAATAAATATCTCCTTTTCTTTTTAAATATCACTCCTTGGCTGATGTCGTATCAATACCTTTACTCATCCTGGTTAGGCCATCTGGCAAAGGCCAGATAATAAAGTGCTAAAATATTAACCACAGGGACGAGAAGCAATAAACTAAACAGTGGACTAAAGCCGGTGCGCATAACTATTTTTGTCATAGGGAACATATAAGCAATTATAACGAGAACATAAATGAACATTTGTCCGAGAGAAATCATTTCGCCACCTTTTTGGGTATTGTTTATTATGTTGAATTAAATCAACGACCGTAATATCAAAACGTATAACTGCCACTGAAGAACGCTATTCCAGCAAGTTTCTTCTCGGTGAGGGGGCTTTTTGCTGCCTCGCCAACCAGATAGTTAACGCCACAACCACTTTGCAGACTTACTGAGGGAGAAAGTTCATAATTCAACGCGGCCTGCATCATGACATCCTTAAAACCCGCTTTTGGCTGATATTGACGGAACGACGTATTCTGGGCCTGCTGGCGCGTAACGCCAAAATAGGCATTCATCATATTTTTGTCGCCCCAGGTTGAGATGAGACTCAGTACCGTTGTCACATGCCCTGGCAGAGGGAAAGTCACCTCTGCACCCAGATAGCCATGAGTGGTATAGCTAAGTTCCTCACCGCCATATTTTCTTTTCTTCAGTGCTCGCAGGGCTTTCACATAGAAACGGTAAGGTTCAACGTCGTAACTGAACTGTGTCCCTGCTTCTATGGCACCGTTCAAATCCCCCATTCCTTTAAGCGTCTTGTCCCGACCGCCCCAGGTTCGTATCTCTTCATCACGCCCAACATCGTATCCAGCCACAAGCGCAACGCCGAAGGGTTTATCAATAGGGAGTTGCCAGGTCAATCCCGTCTCGCTCGCCGTCAAGGCCCCCCAATCTTGCTGATGCATACCTGCCTCAACGCCAATAATGGGAGCCGGGCTATAGGTTTTGGCACCTTGATAGACCGGAGCGACGGCGATACCGGTACGCACCTGCAAATGAGTCTCAACGCCATGGCTTGGCAGTGCTACGATAAGAAATGCGTTACAACACAGCGCCCTTAAACATCTAAAAGTACTCTTCATAGTCATAACATCCCTGCCATCAATTGGCTTTTTGCTGTCCGTGACAAAAAGAAAACAACGTCATAATTTGAAGCGTTATTCTTAATCCATCCATTCTCGCTTTCCTTTACTTTCAGACCCTTAAAGCCACCGTGTGTCATATGCTTCAACTGCGCATCACCAGCGCTCGGTTGTCATGAAAAAGAGCGTAACGGAGTTAGGCGCAGCAACCCTTAAGGGGACGTTAAAGAAAGATTAAGATAGCCTTAAAATCGTGGGGGTCAGGGCGGGCGTTGCGTTGTATTCCTGCGGGAATATCACTAAATTAAATTATCGCTTGTTCCCTTAATTCAGGAGTTATCGCGAGTGAAAATTTTACTTGTTGAAGACGACCTCCACCTGGGGAAAGCACTCTGCCGCGCCCTGGAGCTTGCAGGTTTTACGTTGTGTTGGGTACGACTGGTAAATGATGCACAACAGAGGCTCGGCAGTGAATCTTTCGATTTAATGCTGCTGGATTTAACGTTGCCCGACGGTGATGGGCTGACAAAACTGGTTGAGTGGCGCAAGGCGGGCGAGAAAATTCCTATCATTATCCTCACCGCGCGCGACCAGGTGCAGGACCTGGTTGAGGGCCTTGATTCAGGTGCCGACGACTTTTTGGCTAAACCTTTTGTTGTTCCCGAGTTGATCTCGCGCGTGAACGCCATCAGTCGCCGCATTGCCGGATATGCATCCCAGGTATGGACGCTGGATAACCTGACGCTCAATCCGGATAACCATCAGGTGATGCTAAACGACACCCTGTTGCTATTGTCAAAAAAAGAGTACCGGCTGCTACACGAACTGATGCGCTCCCCAGGCCAGGTGGTGCGTAAAATGGTTCTGGAGCAGCGGCTGTTTGACGATGGGGAAGTGATAGAGAGTAATTCACTGGAAGTCCATATCCATAATTTACGGCGCAAAGTGGGCAGTGAAAGAATTGTCACCATACGGGGTGTGGGATACTTGCTGAATAAAGAGGGACCATGACATGCACTTACGGTCATTCTTCGTCAGAACCGCATTCTTGCAGGTCGTCGGTATTTTTTTCCTCTGGGGCGTCTTGATCTTCTGGTTAACCTTTTACTATCTGCCAGACAGTGGAGAAAAATCCCTTGATCAACAGCTGCAATCCATTTCTCAAGGCATTGCCGACATGTCGGAGGATATTGATGAAGGGAAAGGTAATTACGTAAAATTTGTATATGACTTTGAAAACATGTTTATCAAGGCTATCGACACAGGATTGAACAATGGATTTAACTATCGTCCTTTGATTGCCGTTTTCGATAAACAAAATCAATTAATCTATACCTCTCCTGACACTATGTCTGACGTCATCCGTACATTGCCGAACAATAAGATGTCTGGCGTGTTGGACTATGCAGGAGATCGCTGGCATATCTTTGGCAGCATGAGTAAGAACCAGAATTATCGCGTTATTGTGGGTGAAACACACAGCGATCGTGCAGTCAGATTAGGCAGTCCAGTGGGATTAACTGCCATCCCGTTGGCCATTATTCTGGGGACAATTGTCCTCACCATACTGTTTACCGCTTACTACAGTCTCAGACCGTTATCCATGACCGCGAAAATGATCGCCTCGCGCCAACCTGGAAACTTTACCGCTATTGAAGTTAAAGATCAGTATCAGGAAATCAGGCCGATCATTATTGAAATTAACCAGCTCATGGCGCGCATTGAAGCTGCCGATATGCGTGAAAAACGCTTTATGGCCGATGCGGCACATGAATTACGCACCCCGATAGCGGCAGCGCTCGCCCAGTTGCATCTGTTGGCCCAGTTGCAGAACTGGGAAGAAAGGCAAGAAGTCATAGAGGACATGCAACGTGGACTGGATCGGGCGGCTTCTCTTTCACGGCAGTTAATCGATATTTCCCGGCTGGAATCGGACAGCTTCACGCTAAAAGTCGGCCCCGTAGATGTCTATGATGAAATTGGAAAGTGCATTGCATTCTATGCCCCCTACGGATTGAAGAAAGGCATCAACATTTCTCTGGAAGGAGACAAACATGTTGTTATCGATACTGATGGACAATCACTCAATGTCACCCTCTCTAACTTGCTCGATAACGCCATAAAATATGGCAACCACGGCGGCATGATTGAAGTTCACCTTCAATCCTATGCGCCGATTGGTTGTAAAATCACCATTCGTGATGACGGTCCTGGCGTATCTGCCGAGCATCGAAGTACCTTGTTTGAGCGCTTCTTCCGGGTGCCGGGGGTAATACAAGGTGGAAGCGGACTGGGGCTGGCAATTGCATATTGCCTGACGCAGAAAATAGGTGGCAACCTGCTGGTTACACAGGGGCTCGGAAATAGAGGGATAGGATTTGTCATCGACCTGCCTCAGAGTATCTCGTCATAAGCTTCTGGGTAGAGAGTAATCTTGAACGCCCCTTAACACTGGATGCGGTAACAGCTCGGGTGGGTTATTCAAAATGGCATCTGCAGCGATTATTTAAAAGCGTTACGGGTCAGCGGCTTGGTTCTTATTTGCGAGCGCGGCGTTTATCCGCGCGGCAAAAGAAATACGTTTGAGGCATAACCCCCGTTATTAATGATCCGTCCGAATGCAATACAAAAGCGGCATATCATCCTCAACCACCAGATAGCTCGTCGAATTCTGAGCCAGAAACTTTAAACTCAACCCTCGGGAGCGCAGCAGGAAGAAATCAGGAACAATCGCAGACAGCGAATTGATATTGCTCTGGTTTCGGTCATTTTCTTTCGACATCAACAAAATATGATGACCTTCTTTCCAGTACTCAAAATCAAGCTTTTGGGTCACTTTTTGCGTAGGTTTGCCGGGTGCTTTATATTCACCCAGCGCATCAAAGGTGCCTGTTCCATTGCGAAAGCTGAAGTGCAGAATGGTCGAGAAAGTATAGCCATTCTTATAAAACGTAGTCTCACTCTCACAAGAAAAATGATCGCTTTGGTAGTCATAGTACCAGAGCACCAGCAACGGTAATAAAGCCACAAACAATCCAAAAGCCGCGAGTAACATCAGGTTTTTATTTTTCATTCGTCTACCCGGTAAAGATTTGATATGCAACGTGAATTATTATCTTCAATGCCTTTATCACAAACGAGTATGGACGACGTCAAATTGTGCCGATTAATGGTGAGATAAGCCACTCCGCCGGCAGAGCAGCTGATTTTGCCGTTACGAAAGAAGTTGATGAACTCCTCTGTGCTTTTTTCCCTGCCAAAGTATGACGAAAACAACAGGCAACCATTCACCTCGCCAATCTTGTTGTATTCACTGAAAAAATGCTTCCCGTAATTTAATTTATTATACGTATAGCCCGCCAGTAAACAGAACACGAAGATAACCCCTCCAAACGACAACCACAGGTTCAACCTTCTGGCGCTTGTCAGGCGTTTTGTTACAACGCTGCCACGGCTTGCCGCGGTTTGTTCATCACGCACCTCTGCAGGCGTGACCGAAGGCCCGATACCTGACGCCAACGCTTCCTCGTGATAAGCAGATTGAACCGTCGTGGTGGGTAAAACGGGCTCGGGGGATTCAGCCAATGGCGCGTCGGCAACGAAAGGTTCATCGGCCAATGCATCAGATGCCGCCAATACAACCTCTTCAGGGGTGAAAATCTCAATATCTGCAACTAACTTCACACCCTCTTTGGGGACGGTTTTGATGATATCTGACGATAAACCAACCGATTTTAATCCTTTCCTCACGATAGTGATATTTTGGTAAAACGTATTAGCCGTAACATAGGCACCGTTTTGTTCCCAAATCTGGCTAAAAAACTCTTTTTGGCTCACCACCGTCCCTGCATGTTCAATCAACAACAGTAAACATCTGCTGGCAGGGGTATTGAGGGTAATAGAATGATCGGGTTGGTCCAGGGGGTTAAAGTCCGTTCTTCGGAATCAAACAAAACACTACCATTAATAATGTGTTTTATGTTCATTTTCAATATCTTACCTTTTATAGCCTTCAGGTTGTGCCCAAAGCTATTCAAACCACATCACATCAACAGCTACAGCAATGCCGCTCTTCGTCATTGGGCCGGCAAGCAGCTTGCGTTACAGCGCCTGTGGCACTCTAACAAGTGTATGCTAATGCGCCAGGCCTGACAGAGTGCCAGTGAAAAAATCTTAATAAGGTCTGATTAAGAAAAATAAAATAAAATTAAATCAATATATTACATGAATATCTTATTTCGAGGCGTTGAGCGAGGCAGACGAGTGTGAAAATACCCTGAAATCATGAACGGTAATAAAATCATGCTGTTAGTGCTTGTTGGGCATGAATACGAAAACTTCACTACTACAAAGATGCAGACCGCCATACATTGCATCTCATCAGATAGTTCTGGGTCACTGAGAGAGGATTTAAATCAATCACGTGGCCGCTCCCTCTCCAGGGGGAGAACCGGAGAGAGAGCGCAACAGCCATAAAAGGCAAATATAAAACAGAATAACGTCATTATTTTGCTTGCGGGTGAGTGAAGTAATAAAACAAGCATATTCTTTCTTTATCCTTAATCTGTAGATATATAAAACAATGGGCCACCAATGCAAATAGTTTATTTCCAATGTAAATATGCATGCACATTGAATAATTCAAAATTCAGGTAAGCACGCCAACGCGCGGTTGAGCCGCAGTACTGACGCACCCGCATGCCGCACTGGCTCACGAGGAGCAGGAATAATTATGGGATATTCGCGCCCACGGTTCGCTATGCCATGTGTTCCGCTCGCGTAACGGCATTGGATAATGTCGAACAGGACGCGCGATATTTTAAGCTAACCTTAATCTTTCTTTAATTTTACCTTAAGCATTGAGATATCTAACTCCGTTATTCTCTTACCCGAGCAGTAAAAGGAAATCACCGGATACACGGTGTAATCAAGCACGGTAATCTAAAAATAATAAGAATTAGCTTAACAAGTGCGAAACACATCTATCACAGAATGACGCTTTGCTGGTGAATTAACTAAATAATCAAAAGGCAACGCCTAATAACGATTTCATTTTACTGGTTCGGGTAATTGACAGGCCTCTTAATAATCTACTAAGGCGATGTAAATATACGTCGCACAAGGTATTTGATGAATTTATGTAACCAATTTTATTTTTGATGTAACGAAATTGTTGCCGATATACGGCTCCCGGAAATTATCACTACGTAACAAACCTGTGCGATGACACCTATCCGCGCATGCCAGGCATATGAGGAAATTATGAGTTTATTAGTTAGTGGGATGAGTCAATTACGAGAATCATCAACATGCGCTATTTCTTTTTTCAAAGAGCACTTGCAGAGAATTCGTGGGTTTTTGGTTGTGCAATTGTTATTGGTTGCGCCGTTGCTCTTGGTGTTGTTGTTATTATTATCTGGAGCTGCCTTAGCCAACACACCAGAAACAACCACAAATAACCCTTCAGCCCTCGCGCAGCAGCACCTCGATACCTTCAATCAGGCGTTATCAAACGACCTGGCCGGCAACCCGGCGCTTGCCCGCCCGGGCTACGATGCGCTGCAAATAACGGAATTGGCGCACTACATTGCCATCCCCTCGGCCATTAACATGGTCGCGCTGCAACGTTTCGCCTCTGCCAGAGTGGCTTTCGCCGAACTGGCTGCAAGCCCAGACCCACGCGAAGCCAGCTATGCCCAGCTGTGGCAGCTATGGCTAACCGCCCGCATGGAAATCGGCGGGCCTGCTGTTATGCAACAACAGCTTCGCCAGGCCGCCGCTAACATCCGGCTGGCTACCCCTTACCAGCAAGCCATTGTCGATTTGTATGGCGGCACCGGCAGCACGCAAGCCGTGTTTAACGCCATCAATGCTATGCGCTTTAACAGCCCCCTCGATCGCCAGAATGTCGTAACCGAAGCCACGTTTTTCACCCTCGGCTGGTTGCTGCATGTGCAGCATGACAGGCCCGCGGCACAAAAGCTGTATCACCAACAAGAAAATCAACTTTGCAGTGTTTCGCTAGAAAAACCACTAATCACCAGGGAAATGGCAGCGCTGTAATTGCCTCTGCCAGTTAATTACGGAACAGATTCCGGCCGAAAAGAAAATGCCGGAAGGAGATGGGAACATCATGAATAAAATTTATCGTCTGGTATGGAATGCCGTACAACGCGCCTGGGTGGTTGCAGGGGAATTTGCCACGGCCAAAGGCAAGGGGAAAACCATGCCGCGCCGTCTGTCTGTTAAATTGGCCGGGGTGGCCGGAGCAGGAATGGTGGCACTGCTTGCCGTTGAGCCCGCGCGCGCCTGGATGGTGGACCCGGGCTCTATCGCGAATGGCTCGGCAGCAACAGATGGTGGAATTAACACAAATACTGCGATTGGTGATAACGCAATCGCTTCATCAAGCGCCAATGATGGCGCTATCACGGCGATGGGGTGGCTTGCCAGGGCATCGGCCGCTATGTCAACCGCGATTGGAGCAGAGAGTTTAGCTGAAGCGGCTGGATCTACAGCTATCGGCGGGCAGGCCCGCGTGTACAGTGCGGATTCAACGTATTCAATCGCCATAGGGTACAGTACCGGTGTGAGTGGCAACTCCCGCAGTGCGACAGCATTAGGTAGCCAATCAACTGCCACGGGAGAGGGGGCGACAGTACTTGGTGCTCTGTCGCAAGCCATCAATGAAAATGCCGTTGCGGTGGGGCATAACGTAGCCGCAACGGGCATAAATGCCACGGCCCTGGGTGCCGGCAGCGGGGCATATGCCGATTTGTCCACCGCGCTTGGTGCGAACAGCTCGGTAATTGGCACCACGTCAACCTATTCGACCGCCATAGGCAGCAATGCGACAATAACGGATAAATCAAACGTCGCAACCGTAGTAGGCAGCTACGCAATCGGCACGGGAATGGGAGCAACAGGACTCGGCGCTCAGTCGCAAGCTCTCGGCAAAAAAGCCGTTGCGGTGGGGCATGCCGCAGTCGCGGTGGGTGAAGGTGCCATGGCCCTGGGTGGCGATAGCCAGGCACTGACGGCAGGCGCTCTTGCTGCTGGGTATGGTGCTAAAGCCATGTTAAATAATGATATTGCTATAGGTGCCGGTTCATCTGCCAGAGGTGGTGTTAGTACATTGTACGGTGCAATAGATTTATCCGCTATTGCTATTGGCCATAACAGTCAGGCTGGGACACGCGAAGACGATGGCTCATCCGGTTCTGGAGACATTGCGATTGGGGAGAGCGCCAAAGCGACAAAAGGGAGTACGGCAATAGGTTTCGGATCTACATCGTCTGGACAAAGTACAGCGATTGGTTACAGTTCTAATGCCTTAGCCCCGTCTTCTACAGCTATAGGTTTTAGGAGTTATTCCCTTGGTGAGTCCGCTGTAGCAATAGGCAGTGGAGCAAACGCGCGGGGCCTAAGTTCAACGGGGATAGGAAATGGGGCAGATGCCGTTGGTAAATATTCAGTGGCTTTGGGCTCATCGCTTGCAGCGGGGGAAAATTCTTTTGGGATTGGGGGAAACGCGTATTCCAATGACGATATTGCTATAGGTAATGCTGCATATAGTGGTGTGACCGGCGCAAATACCACCGGCTCTATTGCTATTGGATCTTTTAGTACAGCCAAGAGTACCGGTATCGCGATGGGATATCAATCCCAGGCGGCGTCGGCAGGCGCTATCGCTCTGGGTGCCGACACAAAGGCCAGTGGCAGAAGAAGTATGGCTCTGGGTATCAACTCAAATGCCAGTGTTGATTATGGTATGGCGTTAGGCTCTTACTCAACAACTAGCGCGATTGGCGGCGTGGCATTGGGTCATCGTTCCCAAGCAACTACGGATGCTGGCATTGCTGGTTACCAGTCAGCCGGTGCCAGCGCTGCACAAGCTGCCGCTATTACCGCCACCACCAGCACGCAGGGTGCTGTTTCTGTGGGGGATGCATCAAGTAATTTATTCCGCCAGATTAACGGCGTGGCTGCAGGCACCATGGACAGCGATGCGGTAAACGTGGCGCAACTGCGCGCGCTGGCCGAAACCCCGCTCAAATACTTCCATGCTAACTCCACCGACACGGATTCGTTGGCCTCCGGGCTGGATGCGGTGGCCATCGGCATGGGTGCGGTAGCCAGTGCCGATAACAGCGTGGCGCTGGGCGCCGGTTCACTGGCGAATGGCAACACGCTATCTCACCAGGCGTATCTGGTGGGCGGCACGGCAACGGGTGAAGTGAACGTCGGCGACCGCCGGATCACCGGGCTGTCTGCCGGTGCGGATGATACAGATGCGGTGAACGTGGCTCAGCTCAGAGCGGTGAGTGCGGGAGCCGTGGGCGATGCGGTGATGTATGACAGCACGGCGCATAACCGCGTGACGCTGGGCGGCGATACCTATAACAGCGACACACAAACTGGCGGCGCTAAAATCACCAACGTGGCGAACGGCACTGCACCAAGCGATGCGGTGAATTTCTCACAGTTAAACACCATTTACACCACCGGCACTAAATATTTCCATGCTAACTCAACTGGTGACGATTCGCAGGCGACCGGGGCGGACGCTATCGCAGTCGGCCAGGCGGCCCAGGCCAGTGGCGTGGATAGTATGGCTCTGGGGGCTGCCAGCCAGGCATCAGGGGCGGGATCGTTTGCGGCCGGGTATACCGCCAAAGCGCTGACAAAAAACGATATTGCAATAGGCACCAATGCCTCTGCCAGTGGATCTCTTGCTGATTCTGACGTTAACTATGATTTGTCCTCTATTGCCATCGGCAGGAACAGCACAGCATTGTCTCTGTTCTCTCCTGGAGTGGGGGCAATAGCTGGAGGAGGGCAGATTGCAATTGGGGATTCCGCTACCTCACTAGGACACGCCTCCATCGCATTAGGTGTCGGTGCTACTAGCGGCAATAGCGTTAGCGCGGCTTTCAATATAGCGATTGGCTTGAACGCTCGTGCTATTAATGCAAACGATACGGCTATAGGTGATTCGGCCAATGCTACAGGTTTCTATTCGTTAGCATTAGGAACACGTGCTAAAGCTAGCGGCCATTCTAGCATGGCCATGGGCCTGAATGCGGAAGCGAGTGGTTTGGATGCGACAGCAATTGGTCGTTTTTCTTACGCTTCAGGAGCTCGAAGTGTTGCCCTTGCGGGGGAAGCGAGAGCTTCTGGCGATACTAGTATGGCATTAGGCTATACATCCATGGCCTACCGTGATGGCAGTGTGGCGCTAGGCAGTGGCTCGATCGCGAACAAGGCGGCGGGGATTGCCGGATTTATACCGGCAGGCACTAACGCCGAGCGGACTGCCGCGATCGCTGCGACAACCAGCAACCTGGCGGGTGTGTCCGTGGGGAATGCCGATTACGGTCAGTTCCGACAGATCCATAGTGTGGCGGCAGGTGCCGCAGATAGCGATGCGGTAAACGTGGCCCAGTTGAAGGCTACCACCGCTGATATAGTGCTGTATGACAACAGCGCGCACAACAGCGTAACGCTGGGCGGCTCCGGGGCAGCAGCGCCGGTGGCGCTGACCAACGTGGCGGCTGGTTCTACGCCAAACGATGCGGTGAACTTCTCGCAGCTGAATTCCATCGACACCACAGGTACTAAATATTTCCATGCCAACTCCACCGGCACGGATTCGTTTGCTTCAGGTGCGGATGCGGTAGCGATTGGTATGGGGGCCATTGCCAGTGCCGATAACAGCGTGGCGCTGGGCGCCGGTTCGCTGGCGGATGGCAGCACGCTGTCTCACCAGGCGTACCTGGTAGGTGGGACCGCACGAGCCGAAGTGAACGTAGGCGATCGCCGGATCACCGGGCTGTCTGCCGGTGCGGATGATGCAGATGCGGTGAACCTGGCTCAACTCCGGCAGGTGACTGCAGGCTCGGTGGCCGATGCGGTGGTATATGACAGCACGGCGCACAACCGGGTGACGCTGGGCGGTACCGGAGCAACGGCACCGGTGGCGCTGACCAACGTGGCGAACGGCGTGGCGGCAAGCGATGCGGTCAACGTCTCGCAGCTGACCGAGCTGACCAACACCGGCACCAAATACTTCCACGCCAACTCCACCGGCACCGACTCGGTTGCTTCTGGTGCAGACGCGGTGGCCATCGGCATGGGCGCGGTTGCCAGTGCCGATAACAGCGTGGCGCTGGGTGCCGGCTCGCTGGCGGACGGCAGCACGCTGTCCCAGCAGGCGTATCTGGTGGGCGGCACGGCAACAGGTGAAGTGAACGTCGGCGACCGCCGGATCACCGGGCTGTCTGCCGGTGCTGCGGGCACCGATGCGGTCAACGTCGCCCAGCTGATGGAAGTGGCCACCGGCTCGGTGGCGGATGCGGTGATGTATGACAGCACGGCGCACAACCGGGTGACACTGGGCACCACCGGGGCAACGGCACCGGTGGCGCTGACCAACGTGGCGGCCGGCGCGCTGACCACCACCAGTACCGATGCGGTGAATGGTTCACAGCTGTTCGCCACCAACCAGGCCATCGACGGTCTGCAGACCGGCAGCGTGCTGTATGACACAAACCCGGACGGCAGTCCTGACTACAGCAGCGTCACCCTGGGCGGCGACAGTTATAACGCCACCACCCAGACCGGCGGCACGACCCTCACCAACGTGGCGAACGGCGTGGCGGCAAGCGATGCGGTCAACGTCTCGCAACTGACGGCGCTGACCAACACCGGTACCAAATACTTCCACGCCAACTCCACCGGCACCGACTCGTCGGCCACCGGGCAGGATGCGGTGGCGATCGGCATGGGTGCGGTTGCCGATGTGGCGCGCAGCGTGGCGCTGGGCGACGGCGCTAAAACCCAGGCCGCGGTGGGCACGCGCAGCGTGACCCTGAACGGTACCGAATACCTCTTCGCCGGTCAGGCCCCGGTGGGAACCGTCAGCGTGGGCGATGTGGGTGCCGAACGGACCCTCACTCACGTGGCGGCCGGGCGGCTGAGCGACAGCAGCACCGATGCCATCAACGGCTCGCAGCTGTTCGCCACCAACCAGGCCATCGACGGCCTGCAGACCGGCAGCGTGCTGTATGACACAAACCCGGACGGCAGCCCTGACTACAGCAGCGTCACCCTGGGCGGCGACAGTTATAACGCCACCACCCAGACCGGCGGCACGACGATCACCAACGTGGCGAACGGCGTGGCGGCAAGCGATGCGGTCAACGTCTCGCAGCTGACGGAAACCAATAACAACATCACCGAATTGGGTGATGACATCACCACTATCTACGGCCGTGGCATCAAATACTTCCACGCCAACTCCACCGGTGCCCTGGCATCGGCGACCGGGCAGGACGCTGTGGCGATCGGCATGGGTGCGGTTGCCGATGTGGCGCGCAGCGTGGCGCTGGGCGACGGCGCTAAAACCCAGGCCGCGGTGGGCACGCGCAGCGTGACCCTGAACGGTACCGAATACCTCTTCGCCGGTCAGGCCCCGGTGGGAACCGTCAGCGTGGGCGATGTGGGTGCCGAACGGACCCTCACCCACGTGGCGGCCGGACGGCTGAGCGACAGCAGCACCGACGCCATCAACGGCTCGCAGCTGTTCGCCACCAACCAGGCCATCGACGGCCTGCAGACCGGCAGCGTGCTGTATGACACAAACCCGGACGGCAGCCCTGACTACAGCAGCGTCACCCTGGGCGGCGACAGCTACAACGCCACCACCCAGACCGGCGGCACGACGATCACCAACGTGGCGAACGGCGTGGCGGCAAGCGATGCGGTCAACGTCTCGCAGCTGACGGCGCTGACCAACACCGGCACCAAGTACTTCCACGCCAACTCCACCGGCACCGACTCGTCGGCCACCGGGCAGGATGCGGTGGCGATCGGTATGGGCGCGGTTGCCAGTGCCGATAACAGCGTGGCGCTGGGTGCCGGCTCGCTGGCGGACGGCAGCACGCTGTCCCAGCAGGCGTATCTGGTGGGCGGCACCGCGACGGGTGAAGTGAACGTCGGCGATCGCCGGATCACCGGGCTGTCTGCCGGTGCTGCGGGCACCGATGCGGTCAACGTCGCCCAGCTGATGGAAGTGGCCACCGGCTCGGTGGCGGATGCGGTGATGTATGACAGCACGGCGCACAACCGGGTGACACTGGGCACCACCGGGGCAACGGCACCGGTGGCGCTGAGCAACGTGGCGGCCGGCGCGCTGACCACCACCAGTACCGACGCCATCAACGGCTCGCAGCTGTTCGCCACCAACCAGGCCATCGACGGCCTGCAGACCGGCAGCGTGCTGTATGACACAAACCCGGACGGCAGCCCTGACTACAGCAGCGTCACCCTGGGCGGCGACAGCTACAACGCCACCACCCAGACCGGCGGCACGACGATCACCAACGTGGCGAACGGCGTGGCGGCAAGCGATGCGGTCAACGTCTCGCAGCTGACCGAGCTGACCAACACCGGCACCAAATACTTCCACGCCAACTCCACCGGCACCGACTCGTCGGCCACCGGGCAGGATGCGGTGGCGATCGGCATGGGTGCGGTTGCCAGTGCCGATAACAGTGTGGCACTGGGCGCCGGCTCGCTGGCGGACGGCAGCACGCTGTCCCAGCAGGCGTATCTGGTGGGCGGCACGGCAACAGGTGAAGTGAACGTCGGCGATCGCCGGATCACCGGGCTGTCTGCCGGTGCTGCGGGCACCGATGCGGTCAACGTCGCCCAGCTGATGGAAGTGGCCACCGGCTCGGTGGCGGATGCGGTGATGTATGACAGCACGGCGCACAACCGGGTGACACTGGGCACCACCGGAGCAACGGCACCGGTGGCACTGACCAACGTGGCGGCCGGCGCGCTGACCACCACCAGTACCGATGCGGTGAATGGTTCACAGCTGTTCGCCACCAACCAGGCCATCGACGGTCTGCAGACCGGCAGCGTGCTGTATGACACAAACCCGGACGGCAGTCCTGACTACAGCAGCGTCACCCTGGGCGGCGACAGCTACAACGCCACCACCCAGACCGGCGGCACGACCCTCACCAACGTGGCGAACGGCGTGGCGGCAAGCGATGCGGTCAACGTCTCGCAGCTGACGGAAACCAATAACAACATCACCGAATTGGGTGATGACATCACCACTATCTACGGCCGTGGCATCAAATACTTCCACGCCAACTCCACCGGTGCCCTGGCATCGGCGACCGGGCAGGACGCGGTGGCGATCGGCATGGGTGCGGTTGCCGATGTGGCGCGCAGCGTGGCGCTGGGCGACGGCGCTAAAACCCAGGCCGCGGTGGGCACGCGCAGCGTGACCCTGAACGGTACCGAATACCTCTTCGCCGGTCAGGCCCCGGTGGGAACCGTCAGCGTGGGCGATGTGGGTGCCGAACGGACCCTCACTCACGTGGCGGCCGGGCGGCTGAGCGACAGCAGCACCGATGCCATCAACGGCTCGCAGCTGTTCGCCACCAACCAGGCCATCGACGGTCTGCAGACCGGCAGCGTGCTGTATGACACACTGCCGGACGGCAGCCCTGACTACAGCAGCGTCACCCTGGGCGGCGACAGCTACAACGCCACCACCCAGACCGGCGGCACGACCCTCACCAACGTGGCGAACGGCGTGGCGGCAAGCGATGCGGTCAACGTCTCGCAGCTGACGGAAACCAATAACAACATCACCGAATTGGGTGATGACATCACCACTATCTACGGCCGTGGCATCAAATACTTCCACGCCAACTCCACCGGTGCCCTGGCATCGGCGACCGGGCAGGACGCGGTGGCGATCGGCATGGGTGCGGTTGCCGATGTGGCGCGCAGCGTGGCGCTGGGCGACGGCGCTAAAACCCAGGCCGCGGTGGGCACGCGCAGCGTGACCCTGAACGGTACCGAATACCTCTTCGCCGGTCAGGCCCCGGTGGGAACCGTCAGCGTGGGCGATGTGGGTGCCGAACGGACCCTCACTCACGTGGCGGCCGGGCGGCTGAGCGACAGCAGCACCGACGCCATCAACGGCTCGCAGCTGTTCGCCACCAACCAGGCCATCGACGGCCTGCAGACCGGCAGCGTGCTGTATGACACACTGTCGGACGGCAGCCCTGACTACAGCAGCGTCACCCTGGGCGGCGACAGTTATAACGCCACCACCCAGACCGGCGGCACGACCCTCACCAACGTGGCGAACGGCGTGGCGGCAAGCGATGCGGTCAACGTCTCGCAACTGACGGAAACCAATAACAACATCACCGAATTGGGTGATGACATCACCACTATCTACGGCCGTGGCATCAAATACTTCCACGCCAACTCCACCGGTGCCCTGGCATCGGCGACCGGGCAGGATGCGGTGGCGATCGGCATGGGTGCGGTTGCCGATGTGGCGCGCAGCGTGGCGCTGGGCGACGGCGCTAAAACCCAGGCCGCGGTGGGCACGCGCAGCGTGACCCTGAACGGTACCGAATACCTCTTCGCCGGTCAGGCCCCGGTGGGAACCGTCAGCGTGGGCGATGTGGGTGCCGAACGGACCCTCACTCACGTGGCGGCCGGGCGGCTGAGCGACAGCAGCACCGATGCCATCAACGGCTCGCAGCTGTTCGCCACCAACCAGGCCATCGACGGTCTGCAGACCGGCAGCGTGCTGTATGACACACTGTCGGACGGCAGCCCTGACTACAGCAGCGTCACCCTGGGCGGCGACAGCTACAACGCCACCACCCAGACCGGCGGCACGACGATCACCAACGTGGCGAACGGCGTGGCGGCAAGCGATGCGGTCAACGTCTCGCAGCTGACGGAAACCAATAACAACATCACCGAATTGGGTGATGACATCACCACTATCTACGGCCGTGGCATCAAATACTTCCACGCCAACTCCACCGGTGCCCTGGCATCGGCGACCGGGCAGGACGCGGTGGCGATCGGCATGGGTGCGGTTGCCGATGTGGCGCGCAGCGTGGCGCTGGGCGACGGCGCTAAAACCCAGGCCGCGGTGGGCACGCGCAGCGTGACCCTGAACGGTACCGAATACCTCTTCGCCGGTCAGGCCCCGGTGGGAACCGTCAGCGTGGGCGATGTGGGTGCCGAACGGACCCTCACCCACGTGGCGGCCGGGCGGCTGAGCGACAGCAGCACCGACGCCATCAACGGCTCGCAGCTGTTCGCCACCAACCAGGCCATCGACGGCCTGCAGACCGGCAGCGTGCTGTATGACACAAACCCGGACGGCAGCCCTGACTACAGCAGCGTCACCCTGGGCGGCGACAGTTATAACGCCACCACCCAGACCGGCGGCACGACCCTCACCAACGTGGCGAACGGCGTGGCAGCAAGCGATGCGGTCAACGTCTCGCAGCTGAGCGAGCTGACCAACACCGGCACCAAGTACTTCCACGCCAACTCTACCGGCACGGATTCGGTTGCTTCTGGTGCAGACGCGGTGGCGATCGGCATGGGCGCGGTTGCCAGTGCCGATAACAGTGTGGCACTGGGCGCCGGCTCGCTGGCGGACGGCAGCACGCTGTCTCAGCAGGCGTATCTGGTGGGCGGCACGGCAACGGGTGAAGTGAACGTCGGCGACCGCCGGATCACCGGGCTGTCTGCCGGTGCTGCGGGCACCGATGCGGTCAACGTCGCCCAGCTGATGGAAGTGGCCACCGGCTCGGTGGCGGATGCGGTGATGTATGACAGCACGGCGCACAACCGGGTGACACTGGGCACCACCGGGGCAACGGCACCGGTGGCGCTGAGCAACGTGGCGGCCGGCGCGCTGACCACCACCAGTACCGATGCGGTGAATGGTTCACAGCTGTTCGCCACCAACCAGGCCATCGACGGTCTGCAGACCGGCAGCGTGCTGTATGACACACTGCCGGACGGCAGCCCTGACTACAGCAGCGTCACCCTGGGCGGCGACAGCTACAACGCCACCACCCAGACCGGCGGCACGACCCTCACCAACGTGGCGAACGGCGTGGCGGCAAGCGATGCGGTCAACGTCTCGCAACTGACGGCGCTGACCAACACCGGTACCAAATACTTCCACGCCAACTCCACCGGCACCGACTCGTCGGCCACCGGGCAGGATGCGGTGGCGATCGGCATGGGCGCGGTTGCCAGTGCCGATAACAGCGTGGCGCTGGGTGCCGGTTCGCTGGCGGACGGCAGCACGCTGTCCCAGCAGGCGTATCTGGTGGGCGGCACGGCAACAGGTGAAGTGAACGTCGGCGATCGCCGGATCACCGGGCTGTCTGCCGGTGCTGCGGGCACCGATGCGGTCAACGTCGCCCAGCTGATGGAAGTGGCCACCGGCTCGGTGGCGGATGCGGTGATGTATGACAGCACGGCGCACAACCGGGTGACACTGGGCACCACCGGGGCAACGGCACCGGTGGCGCTGAGCAACGTGGCGGCCGGCGCGCTGACCACCACCAGTACCGACGCCATCAACGGCTCGCAGCTGTTCGCCACCAACCAGGCCATCGACGGCCTGCAGACCGGCAGCGTGCTGTATGACACAAACCCGGACGGCAGCCCTGACTACAGCAGCGTCACCCTGGGCGGCGACAGTTATAACGCCACCACCCAGACCGGCGGCACGACCCTCACCAACGTGGCGAACGGCGTGGCAGCAAGCGATGCGGTCAACGTCTCGCAGCTGACGGCGCTGACCAACACCGGTACCAAATACTTCCACGCCAACTCCACCGGCACCGACTCGTCGGCCACCGGGCAGGATGCGGTGGCGATCGGCATGGGTGCGGTTGCCAGCCACAGCAACAGCGTGGCACTGGGTGCCGGTTCACAGACCGCGGCGGCGGTCGGCACGGCCGGGGCCACTATCGGTGGCAACGACTACCTCTTTGCCGGGACGGCGCCGACCAGCACCGTCAGCGTGGGCGATGTGGGTGCCGAACGGACCCTCACTCACGTGGCGGCCGGGCGTCTGAGCGACAGCAGCACCGATGCCATCAACGGCTCGCAGTTGTTTGCCACCAACAGCCAGGTGGATATCAACACCACCGATATCAGCAACCTGGGCGATAACATCACTAACCTGGGCGATAACATCACTAACCTGGGTGATGACATCACCACTATCTACGGCCGTGGCATCAAATACTTCCACGCCAACTCCACCGGTGCCCTGGCATCGGCGACCGGGCAGGACGCGGTGGCCATCGGCATGGGTGCGGTCGCCGATGTGGCGCGCAGCGTGGCGCTGGGCGACGGCGCTAAAACCCAGGCCGCGGTGGGCACGCGCAGCGTGACCCTGAACGGTACCGAATACCTCTTCGCCGGTCAGGCCCCGGTGGGAACCGTCAGCGTGGGCGATGTGGGTGCCGAACGGACCCTCACCCACGTGGCGGCCGGGCGGCTGAGCACCACCAGTACCGACGCCATCAACGGCTCGCAGCTGTTCGCCACCAACCAGGCCATCGACGGCCTGCAGACCGGCAGCGTGCTGTATGACACAAACCCGGACGGCAGTCCTGACTACAGCAGCGTCACCCTGGGCGGCGACAGTTATAACGCCACCACCCAGACCGGCGGCACGACCCTCACCAACGTGGCGAACGGCGTGGCGGCAAGCGATGCGGTCAACGTCTCGCAACTGACGGCGCTGACCAACACCGGTACCAAATACTTCCACGCCAACTCCACCGGCACCGACTCGTCGGCCACCGGGCAGGATGCGGTGGCGATCGGCATGGGCGCCATTGCCAGTGCCGATAACAGTGTGGCACTGGGCGCCGGCTCGCTGGCGGACGGCAGCACGCTGTCTCAGCAGGCGTATCTGGTGGGCGGCACGGCAACAGGTGAAGTGAACGTCGGCGATCGCCGGATCACCGGGCTGTCTGCCGGTGCTGCGGGCACCGATGCGGTCAACGTCGCCCAGCTGATGGAAGTGGCCACCGGCTCGGTGGCGGATGCGGTGATGTATGACAGCACGGCGCACAACCGGGTGACACTGGGCACCACCGGGGCAACGGCACCGGTGGCACTGAGCAACGTGGCGGCCGGCGCGCTGAGCACCACCAGTACCGACGCCATCAACGGCTCGCAGCTGTTCGCCACCAACCAGGCCATCGACGGCCTGCAGACCGGCAGCGTGCTGTATGACACAAACCCGGACGGCAGCCCTGACTACAGCAGCGTCACCCTGGGCGGCGACAGCTACAACGCCACCACCCAGACCGGCGGCACGACGATCACCAACGTGGCGAACGGCGTGGCGGCAAGCGATGCGGTCAACGTCTCGCAGCTGACGGCGCTGACCAACACCGGTACCAAATACTTCCACGCCAACTCCACCGGCACCGACTCGTCGGCCACCGGGCAGGATGCGGTGGCGATCGGCATGGGCGCCATTGCCAGTGCCGATAACAGTGTGGCACTGGGTGCTGGCTCGCTGGCGGACGGCAGTACGCTGTCTCATCAGGCATATCTGGTAGGCGGCACCGCGACGGGTGAAGTGAACGTCGGCGAACGTCGTATTACCGGGCTGGCTGCAGGTGCAGATGATACAGATGCGGTGAATGTGGCGCAGTTGAGCACGCTTAAGAACCATTACTACAGTTTCAACGATGCGGAAAACCGTGGTTTTAACTACGACAACGAGGGAGCCACAGGTGTTAACTCCATTGCTGCAGGTATCAATGCTGCAGCGACAGGCGAAGCGGCTGTTGCGACTGGTGTGAATGCAGAAGCAAACGGGGATCACTCTATCAGTCTGGGCTATGGCACCACCGTTAATGGGGCGCGTTCAGCAGCGATTGGTGATCCAACAGTGGTTAATGGTGATGACAGTTACTCCCTGGGCAACGAAAACCGAATCGATTCCAACAAAGTCTTTGTCATGGGCAACAACGTTACGGTTGGCGCAGGATTAGACGGATCGGTGGTTTTGGGTGATGGGTCTTCCGTCAACGCTGCTGTGGCAACGTCGGGCATTACGCTCAACGGCACTGACTATCTGTTTGCCGGTGTTGCCCCGACCAGCTCGGTCAGTGTAGGCAGCCTTGGGGCAGAACGTACTATTACCAACGTGGCGGCAGGTCGTTTGAGTGGTATCAGTACCGATGCGGTAAACGGTTCGCAACTGTTTGCCACCAACCAGGCAATCGACGGTCTGCAAACTGGCAGCGTGCTTTACGACACGCACGTAGATCGCACCACGAACCACAACAGCGTGACGCTGGGTGGCGACACCTACAACAGCGTAACGAAAACTGGCGGTACCCGGATAACTAACGTGGCGAACGGTGTTGCGCCGAGTGATGCGGTGAACTTCTCGCAGTTGACGGAAACCAACAACAGTATCACTAACCTGGGCGATAACATCACTAACCTGGGTGATGACATCACCACTATCTACGGCCGTGGCATCAAATACTTCCACGCCAACTCCACCGGTGCCCTGGCATCGGCGACCGGGCAGGACGCGGTGGCCATCGGCATGGGTGCGGTTGCCAGCCACAGCAACAGCGTGGCACTGGGCGCCGGTTCACAGACTGCGGCGGCGGTCGGCACGGCCGGGGCCACCATCGGCGGCAACGACTACCTCTTTGCCGGGACGGCGCCGACCAGCACCGTCAGCGTGGGCGATGTGGGTGCCGAGCGCACCCTGACCCACGTGGCGGCCGGACGGCTGAGTGGCAACAGCACCGATGCGGTCAATGGCTCGCAGTTGTTTGCCACCAACAGCCAGGTGGATATCAACACCACCGATATCAGCAACCTGGGCGATGACATCACCAACCTGGGCGATGAGGTGACCAATATCTTCGGGCAGGGCATCAAGTACTTCCATGCCAACTCCACCGGCGCCCTTGCATCGGCGACCGGGCAGGATGCGGTGGCGATTGGTATGGGTGCCCTTGCCAGTGCAAACAATAGCGTGGCGCTGGGGGCGGGTTCACTGGCGGATGGTAGCACCTTGTCTCATCAGGCGTATCTGGTGGGCGGTACGGCAACAGGTGAAGTGAACGTCGGCAATCGCCGGATCACCGGGCTGTCTGCCGGTGCGGAAGATGCGGATGCGGTGAACGTGGCTCAGCTCAGAGAGGTGACTGCAGGATCGGTGGCCGATGCGGTGATGTATGACAGCAGTGCGCACAACCGCGTGACGCTGGGCGGCAGCAGGGCAACGGCACCGGTGGCGCTGACTAACGTGGCGGCTGGGGCACTGACCAGTACCAGTACTGATGCGGTCAACGGTGCACAGCTGAAGTCCACCAATGATCAGGTGGATATCAATACCACTAACATTGCGAATCACACTGTCGATATCAGAGGGCTGAAACAAGATGCACTGCTGTGGGATACCTCGCTGGGTGCGTTCAGTGCCAACCATACAGGAAGTGGACCAAATAAGATCACCAATGTGGCTAAGGGGACCTTGAGTGAAACCAGTACTGACGCAGTAAACGGTGCGCAACTGTATGCGGTTAACAATAACGTGACCAATCTGGAAAACGTTATCAACAATCTGAGGCCGACAGATGTGAAGTACCTGAAGGTGAACTCCAGCAGCACCGCATCGGTGGCTACGGGGTCTGAAGCGATAGCCATTGGGCCGGATGCGGTTGCCTCCGGGAACAGTTCTATCGCTTCTGGTAAAGGTGCTCAATCTTCAGGTCTGAGTTCTATTGCGATGGGTACGGAAGCCAATGCCAGTGCCGATGGCAGTATTGCTACCGGTAATCATGCCAAAGCATCTGGCCTGGATAGCGTGGCAATAGGTAACAGTGCGAATGCCACAGCCTCCAACGCCGTTGCCTTGGGTGCCAACTCGGTGGCGGATCGTGCTGATAGCGTGTCGGTTGGTGCGGCAGGTAAAGAGCGCCAGATTGTCAACGTGGCAGCAGGGACCAGGGATACCGATGCAGTAAACCTGGCCCAGTTGAATAAGGTGACCGGAGATATCACCAACATCGATAATACGGTGAACAATATCTCTAGCGGTACCGACGGCATGTTCCAGGTGAACAATACCGATGGCTTACCAAAACCTGTTGTGGAGGGCAAAAACGCATTGGCCGGTGGTGCCGGTTCTGCAGCCAGCGGTGATAACAGTATGGCGGTTGGGACTAGCGCGAAATCGAGCGGGGTAGATTCAGTCGCACTGGGGAATTCTTCTTATGCAACCGCGAAAAACTCGGTGGCATTGGGGGCTAACTCTGTAGCGGATCGTGAAAATACCATTTCTGTTGGTTCTGTTGGTTCAGAACGTCAGATAGCAAATGTGGCAGCAGGGACTCAGGGCACCGATGCGGTCAACGTGACTCAACTCAATAGCAGTATTAGCAATGCGAATAACTACACGGATAACAAGTTCAGCTCACTGAAAAATATGATTGACGATAACAAGGACAAAATGAGCGCCGGTGTTGCGGGTGCCATGGCGATGGCCAGTTTGCCACAACCTTATTCACCAGGTGCAAGCATGGTGAGCATGGGCGGGGCGACTTTCCAGAATCAGTCCTCTGTTGCGTTAGGCGTCTCCACTATCTCTGATAACGGCAAGTGGGTAACTAAGTTCTCAGGGAGTACCAATACCCAGAATGATCTCGGTGTGTCTGTCGGTGTGGGCTACCAGTGGTAATTCGTCAAACGTCGTAGTATCGGCAGGCGATATCCCCGGCATTCGCCGGGGGTATCCCGTAAATCTATTGAAGTGAGAATAATCATGTTAGTGAAATCGAAGCAAATACATTGGGCATTAATACTGGGTGGCGTGTTGTTGTTGTCGGGGTGTACCCGTTCCGTAAGCGATGTGGCAGACAACGGCACAACAGCGATCCCGGTGTTCCCAAACCCTGACTGTGCGGTTAAACGTGAAGGCAGCTTTGTTAATCTGGATAACTTGCAACAGGTGAGGAAAGGTAATACCAAAGCACAGATTTATGAAATGCTGGGTACGCCGCACTTCTCTGAAGGTGTGTTAAAGGTCAAAGAGTGGAACTACATTTTCCACTTTACGAAAGCCGATAAGTCGGTTTTAACCTGCCAGTATAAAGTGCTGTTTGATAGCAAAATGACAGCGCAGAGTTTCTACTTTTTACCAGAAAACTGTTTATCGCAGTTGGACGTGAAACCTGCCAGACCTTCAGTGGTGCGCCAACATCAGGAGCTAAGCGGTGAAGGGTTATTTGCTTTTGGCAGTGCAATGCTGCTGCCGGGTGGGGTTGCCCAGATTCAGGCGCTGTCTGCCAATCTGCAAACACAACCGCTGGCAGGTAAACGTGTGACTGTCGTTGGTCATACAGACCGTTTTGGTCCTGCCGCGAGTAATCAGCGTTTGTCACTGGCGCGGGCAAATTCTGTAAAGCAGCAGATGGTGGTTAATGGTATTCCCGCCTCGATGATTGATACCCGCGGTTTGGGAGCCAACGAACCACGTGTTTATTGCCCTGGCAGTAAAACCCCAGCGGTTATCGAGTGCCTGGCACCGAACAGACGTATCACCGTGGATGTTGAAAGCGTTAAAGGCGAGTGAGTTTTATCATGAAGGCGTTCGGTAATGTTTTAAAGGCCGTCATTGGCGGTCTTATATGGCTAAGTAGCCTCCAGGTGTTTTCAGCGCCAGCAGATTTGCGCGTAAAAACCATCAGTGTGCCCGTTTATAATTTAATTACCGAGACATTGATTGATATTACGCCGCGGATAAAAGGTGAGCGCAATGAGTTTATGATGCAGTTAGTGTGCGATCTGGCGCGTGACAGTAAAAGTCAGGAGGCGGTTAATGCGATACTCACGGAAAACAACCTTAATCCAGAGAGCATTCCTGCAAAGGGCAGTTCGTTGTCACTGCTGGTAAACAATGATAAACCCCAGCAGCAAGCCGCCTGCGCCAGTTTTATAGCAACATCATTATTCTTCCCTGTGGATAATAGTGTGCTTTTTGAAACGAAAAAAGATGAGAAGGGTAAGGACGTCACGACACTGGATTCGGCGGGGTTTGCCCGGGAAATGAAAGTGAGGATGTCGATTGCCCAAGCGACAGCACAATTTTATGCCGTGATCGCCAATAACCTGAAAAAAGAAAAGAATATGACGTGGGTAGATTATCAGAAGGATGTAGCCAGTATTACCGCAGACTACGCGCCTGAGTATTTACGTTCTATAAAGCGAATTTTTGCTGCTAATCAGGCGACGTACACCCCGCGGGACATTACCGTCGGTGGTTATGATGTACAAGACAGTAATGGTCGTCGGCTTATTCAAAATAGCATGGAGTCACTTTTGGTATCACGTGGGGTTGACTGGTTAGGAAACGGAAAAATTATGGGTAAGGAGTACTTTGTTGATATTCAGGTTATTGATTCTGCGGCGAAGGTGAAATCCGGGAAGAAATAAAGAATACTATTTTTTTACCCGTTTTTAAATAAACCCAATAAGCGTTTTCTTGTTTGGGAAGGATAGTTACGTTTTAAGTACGGTGTATATCCTGTTTGATTAAGGATGCCATCCTCACCCCGGCGTAAAGTGTTGCAGGTTAAAGATATTTGTAATGTTTGTGTTCAACTATAAAACCAGTAAGGAAGTTGGAAATGAAGATCAGTTTAAAAAATGTTTTATTTGGAGTGTTTGCGCTTGTTTTTGCTGCATCTGCAATGGCGGGGCAAGGTAAAACGCAAAGGGTGGAGGTATTAGATAAGTTAGTGTCAATAGAGATGCCTGCGACATTCAAGGCGACGAAAATACCCGAATCAGATATCAAAAGTTCAACCTATAAACTTCCTCCGGAAGCTTACACTCACGTAAAAAATGCTGCTAATTTTGTTTTTAGCTACACCACGAGAAAGGTTGCTGACAATCAACTTGATGCTTTTGCGGAGAAAATGAATCAGATGTTGGCAAAGCATTCTCCAAAAGTGAGTAAGTTAAAAATAAATGGCCAACAAGCACAGCTCATTGACTATGTCGCACCTGCAACAGATGGCTTAAATGTACACTCTCTTATATTGGCAATGTCCGTCGACGGAAATTTGTTGATGGTCACATTTAATACCCCTGAAGTGCAGGCTTCAACATTTTTGGCTGTAGGGCGTGAGGCACTACTTTCTATTAAGGTAAATAAAAAGTAGTGGAAAAAAGGCATCAGGGGATTGTTATCCTGGTGCCGTTTTTACTGACGAAAATAGAAAAGGGAATAAGATGCAACAGAGGACTAAGATGGCAACCGATGTGATTACGCTACGAAAAGAGCAGCGGGCGGCTATCGGAACAGCGGGAGTGTTACGTTCGCTGCGAAATATCGTGAAAGTAATCAGCATTATGGGGGCTGTTATTTCTCTGATTGTTATCTTTTTTGCAGTGAAAGGATATTATTCATTACCGTCTGCAGATGACTATGTGGATAAAGGAATCTATACCTTTATGCCATCACGAACCTACACCATGCAGGAGAAATATAAAATTAAAATTTCTCGCAGTTGGCAGGAACGTTCCAGATCGGTGAATGTCGTGGAATATCGCGCGCATAAAGACGGTTATCGTCATCTCGTGAAAGTAGATTCAAAAACTGACGGGCAGAACCTTGTGCGTGAGCACGTTGCTATCCAAAGAAAAATTTTCTCACTTAAAAACACCAAGGATTTTATTACGGTAGGGTCAGAAGAAACAACGGTTAATTATACAAACCGTGCTCGCTTAAAATATATTTTATTTTTCTCTGCGAGTGCCTTCTATTTGTGCGTTTTTGGTGGGTTGTATTATTTTAAGAATCGGAAAGCAAAGCAGACTGTTACGATTGTTTCGCGGTAAGAATGCGTCTTTGCGGTTGATAATGAATGTTAGTCAAAGAGGATGTTGAAATGAAGAGAGTTGATGTTGCTTATGTTGGTAAATGGGTTGTTGGGTTTTTAGTCATTGCTATTGCTGTGTTAGCGGTTATTATTTTTTTCATTTTCGAAATGATTAATATGAATTTGTTGCTCTTGATAGTGGCTATCTCCTTTGCTTTGGCAATAGTGATTATCCCTGCGGTCATGGGGAATATAATGAAGAAGAGTGCTATCGCGTTGGAGAAGGAATTTCCCTCACAAGGATTCATCTATCAACAGAAGTACGTTTCCAATAATGCAGTTTTCTACATTGATATTGATGGTCGCCTTGGTGTTGTGTGGAAATATAATCCGACACAATTTTCCCTTGTCGATGTTTCTAAGATTACTGACATAAGAACCAATAATGGTAAACAGCTGAGGGGCACGTCACTGGTAAGTTGCCAATTTAAGCTCGATGGTCGGAAATTTAAAATCTATACGCTGCGAGTTTCTAATGGACAGCTTGCTATGACAGACGAAAAAGTAATAAAAGCAATCTCAAAAGCCGATAGGCTGGGTGAGGTTCTGGAGATTGCTAAGCAAAATGCTGCGAAAAAAACCAGCATGCAATAAAGAAAGTAATTGATCATATCAAGAAGAGGTAACTCATGGAAAAGATCGACCTACATATGCATTCCCGTTATAGCGATGATGCGGATTTTCCCGTTGATGTGTTAATCGCGCGCTGTAAGGCGAATGGCGTGAGTACTCTGGCAGTCACTGACCATAACAGCGCTCACTCGGTGGCAGAAGCTAAGGCATGGCTATCATCCGATCTGAATGTGATATCCGGTATTGAGATTGATTGTACCTTTGCCGGGAATAACTACCATTTGTTGGGCTATGGTTTCACTCCCAGTGATGATTTTGTTGAGATCCACAACAATTTCAACGCAATTCAACGGGAATTGACGCCGAAAAAACTCGCAAAGCTGCGCGAGTTGAATTTTTTCTTGATGAAACACGTTTAGCAGAGGTTTGTGGCGATACCATTCCTCAAGAAGAACAGATGGGAGAGGTGATTCTCGAAGATGAGCGCAATGACGGCCACCCATTGCTGTTGCCATATCGCACTGGCGGTGCCCGGGCGGATATGCCGCTGATTAATTTTTTCTGGGATTTCTTTGGCCCAGGCAAAGCCTGCCATTTACCGGTTACGTTTCCTCCAATGAACGAGATGGTTGATGTGATTCGCCATAATGGCGGGATACCGATTTTGGCCCATATCGGCGCTAACGTTAAGCAAGATCATACGCAGGTTATTGAAGAGATGCTGAAAATTGGTGTGATGGGCGTTGAGGTGTTCTCAAGCTACCATTCACCGGAACTGACCGATCAGTTATATGACTTTACCGTTAGCCGTTCGGCATATGTTACCTGTGGCAGTGACTTTCATGGGCGTAACAAGCCAAAAATTGAAGTCGGGCAATGTGTTTACGAGCCTTACCAACTGGCTGAAATTAAAAGATTCATTTCTTGCGTAAGTGCTTGATTGTTTTATTTAGTCTGCCCTGAAATTATTGTTCCAGATGATGTATGTACCCGAACACTTTAAAGATGCAGGTGCAATCACCTCGCCCTCTCCCTCCACAGTAGGGAGAGGGCGTTAAGGGAAGGATTACTGCTGGGTATGCGCTAAAAGCGTATACAGCTTGCCTTGAAACGTGTCACTTGTGGGCCAGGCTGAAGTCTCTATCCGCTGTGGTTTTTGAAAGCCACATTCTGTCAGTAGCTGCTGGTATCCGTTATCCTGCCATGCCGTCATTTGGCTACCGAAGCGCGTTACCGCGCCATTTTCTTCTACGGCCCAGAATAATGTTGAGCTTGTTTGCGTGGCGTCATCCCAACCGTGTTGCGTCAACAGCTGATATCCATATATTTTCCTTAACGGTTGTCCAGTTGGGCGCGAACGTTGTTCAGCCCCGTGGTGTTAATACGGTACGGCTGACCATTCACGGACTTGATAAGCTTCTTGGTTTTAAGTTTTTTGAACACGACGAGTGTGCAGTCGCTGAGCAATAGCCCTTCGCGGGTGTAGCATTCAACGGAAGTGATGCGGCCTGAAGTATCGCGGATGTGCGCAATACGTCCACCTTTGGCGAGAACGTGTAAGGTGCGTTGTTCCTGACGGGATAAATTCATACTGGAAAACCCTGTTAATCATCATGTGCAAAACGTGCAAACACACAGCGGTGTCCGCATTCGATTTCGGCGCATTGATAATCAGTCCGGCCTGAAAAGGTCGGGAAGCTGATTATCTGATGATTACATTCTCCAGCATCAAAGCCTCGGATTGAGTTGAAAGGTATTTACCGGTTAATTCTATCACAGGATTTTTATGCAGGAATGAGGGAGTCTGAAAAGTGTGATCCGCCAAAGGAAAGCGGGTGGCGTTAGCCACCCGGAGGAAAACCTCAGTTCAGAAAATAAACGCCAGTATTGACATTACCGTGCCATCAGGGCGAATACGCCCCATCCCAGGTATTCACGCGTATAGGTGACGTGGCGTTCAGGCCATATTGTTAATTGTGTCCTGACTTCTTTCGCAAAGTCATCGTTAGGGTTGGCTTCAAGCCAGCGGCGCATCGTAAGCCACTTGGCCGCTTCGTATCTGTCCCAGCCTTCCTGGTCGGCCAGGACCATTTCTACAATGTCATAGCCGAGCTTGTCGAAAGAGCTGACAAATTCAGGAAGGGTGAGAAAATCGGAGATAGAAGTGGCTCCGCATGATTTGGCTATCTCTTCCGTCGGCGGTAACTGACGCCACCAGGGCTCGCCGATGAGGATAATCCCATTAGGTTTTAGGCTCTTGGTCAGAAGCTCAATAGTGCCGGTGACGCCTCCACCAATCCAGGTAGCACCCACGCAGGCTGCTACGTCGCATTTTTCTTCGGCTACGTAGCCAGTGGCGTCGTTATGAATAAAATCGACACTACCGGTGACGCCAAGTTCTTCTGCGCGTTTTTTGGCTTGCGTGCTGAATAACTGGCTCATGTCTATGCCGATACCGGTGATCCCGAAATCACGTGCCCAGGTACAGAGCATTTCACCTGAACCACTGCCGAGGTCGAGCACCCGGGTACCTGGCTCCATGCGTAGCACGTTGCCGAGCGTGGCGAATTTTTCGGGCGTGAACGGGTTATGAATACGGTGAGCACTTTCACTAATGTTGAAAATACGTGGGATGTCCATTTCAGAGTTCCTTTTACTGGGTTATTTAATTTGGTTATCCCTTAGAGATGCGTGATCCGAAAAGGGAAAGTGGCTGGCAGGTCATTGGTGCCCAGCATGATATAAGAAAACATATCTCCTCCTTACCAGGGGTAACTGAAGCGAGAAATCCTCGCTCGCTCCGCATTTAAAACTGCTCCGTTATCCATTTTAGTCGCCTTGCAGATAAGTTTTATGCAGGTGTTGATAACGCAGCAACCGTGACAGGAATAAGACCCCCGTAACACCCGCGACCACTGCCAGCAGATGAAAAGGGATACGCCCTCCGGCTTCAAACCACAGCCAGCGAGCCAGTTCAACGGACGCGGCGCAAATGCTCAACACAACAATGTTGAGTGATGCTGATACCGTTCCTTTCGGAAGCTCGTTTGAGAATAAAGTAAAACGAAAGAGTGTCGGGAAGATGAGCCCGATACCAAAAGCATAGATACTGGTTCCGCCTGCTGACCACAACCAGACGTGCGGATAAACGATATTGCCGATAATCAATGTGGCCAGGCCGAGCAACTGGATGGGGACTGCCTTCCAGATAAAACGCGCAGAGGTAGGATCGTCGATAAACTTAACCACGACCATATTCGCCAGGATCACGGCACTAAAAACCGGTATCTGAGTCCAGGCAAATTGTGAAGTTGTAAGCCCCCCATGTTCGATGAGTATCACGGGGGATACTGCCACCCAGCTCATTATCGGTATGTAACATAACGAGATGGTGACTACACCGTTGAGGAAAATGCTGTTGCGAAACACCTTTCTAAAATCATGGAGTACGCCAGATACGCTGAATGGCGTGCTTTTTGCGCCTACCGTATCTGGCATGTTAAACAGTAATCCTGTCCATGCGATGAGCCCCATTAACCCCGTGATCCCAAACAACGCTTTCCAGTGAACGAAATGCATCAACGTAGCCCCTGCCAACGGACCTATAATAGGGGCGATGAGCACCACCGATGTGATGATAGCCATGAGTTGAATGCCCTTTTTTTCACCAAAGATCTCCTGCACGGATACGTATCCAACGGTGGCGATGAAGCAGATGCTGGTTCCCTGAATGAATCTTGCTATCAGATATTGCGTCATTGAGGTGGTAAACAGTGTGGCAAAACAGGCCAGGGTAAAAATCATTGCCCCGGTGAGTAGTACCGGTCGACGGCCAACGCGATCGGACAGTGGCCCAAGCAGCCACTGCAATACCATACCGCCAGCCATGTACAAACTAACGGAAGCGGGAGCAAGCCTGACATCGGCATTGAAATCCCGGACCACATCAATAATTCCGGGTTGGATCATGTCGGTACTCAGATATGCAGCAAATTCATAAAGAATCAATGCCAGAGGAAATAAACCTATGCTTAGGGTGTTCTGTTTTCGTGACATATTTTAATGGGCTCATCCGGGAGTCAGTTTTAAATATATATTTAAAATATTACTTTTATTCCTTCATAGTACATTATGTAACATAATTTATATTATTACCATTGGTTTTAGTAAGGTTAACTAGTGTAATTAATAGTTAAATAACTGTTTCTTATTCTATAAAATATATTTTAATATTAAAATTAACGATGCGGAATTAATATATTTATGAGTTTTATAAAGTAATTTTAGAATATTATTTTGTTGCGTCAGCAGAGAGTGACACTTCATCATTGCTGTTTCCGTGTTGCTGAGGTATCAAGGCGGCAACGTTGTAGAAAATTTTCAGATAGCGATGCCGTTAAAAGTCCTTTTAAAACAGTCGATAATAATGTTAGTAACCCCGCCGGGATGCACATTCTTTAGGGGATTAGGCGTTCCAATAATCGGTTTGCAGCTGTAAAGTAGTGGTTAATATTTGAAAGCACTTTGTCCGGCGCTGCTGTGATGAAGTAAAGACAAACTGGGATAACAAAAGTGGATATCGGACTGCAAAACGGCAGCTTGTTCAAAGATGACCCTGTACTGCATGCGACGTGGCTGTACTATCAAGAAGGGAAGAGCCAGAGTGAAGTCGCGGCATTGATAGGTGTGTCCAGAGTGACGGTGGTTAAGTACCTGCAGACAGCAAGAGAGAGCGGTCTGGTGCAAATTAACCTTGATATGAATGTCTTCGGGTCTATCGATGCCTCTTTGCGCATCCGCGAAAAATTTGGTCTGCATCAGGTTATTATTGTGCCAGACGGCGAGCACGTCGGTAAGCGTGACGATGCACAGCTCATGCGAGAGAGGCTCTCACGTGCCGGGGGGATGTACCTTAATCAGGTGATAGAAAACAATGATGTGCTCGGTGTTGCCTGGGGGAGAACTATCCACCAGATGAGCAAAACCATGACGCCAAAATCGTGTAAAGGCGTTACGGTCATCCAGATGTTGGGGTCTATGCCTTCGCAGCCCGATCTCACCATTATCGAATCCTCTTCCCAGATTGCTTATAAGCTTTCTGGTCGTGTTGCGTCTTTGCACGTGCCTGCCGTGGTATCGAGTGCCAGGCTTGCTATGGAATTGCAGGCAGAGCCAATCATCTGCTCTAACTTTGATGTGTTAACCCATTGTACCAAAGCATTTTTTGTTGTTGGAAACGCACTGGATGAAAACCCCCTGATTCGCGTCGGCGTGTTAAGTACCAAAGAGATGCAAGCCTATCGTGATTCAGGTGCTGTGGGCGTGATTTGCGGGCGGTTTTACGATAAAAACGGCATGCCGATTGTGATGGATGTTGATCAACGAATACTCGGGATCAGTCTTGCTCAGTTGCGGTTAATTGAACGAAAAATCTTCCTGGCGGGTGGTGAGCGGGGATACGCCGCCACGTTGGGCGCATTGCTTGGCGGTTATGTTACCGACTTGATTGTTGACGAAGGTACCGCCGAATTTTTACTGACGTGTGAATTGCCCTCTGCGAAATCCTGAATGATGCCCCACCGTGAGGGTGGGGCCGAATGCTTACTGATTGGCGGCGATGATAAGGATAATCCCGATGATATATAAGATAAACATGGCAAAGATCAGCTTATTGGTACCGGCTGGCGCTTTGGCAAACTCGCGCCAGATAAAGACGCCCCAGATGACGGCTATCATGGTGGCGCCTTGCCCAAGTCCATAGGACACGGCGTATCCTGCCTGGCCGGAGGCAATCAGACTAAAGCCCAGACCCACACACCAGATAATTCCACCAATTCCACCGCAGAGGTGATCCCGGAAGCTACCCGAAAAATACATTTTTCCATTGACCGGTTCACCGGTTATTGGCTTTTTCATCACCAGCGTGTTGAAAACAAAGTTGGATAAAAACAGCCCCACAGCAAACAACACCAGTGCTGAATAAGGCGTCATTAAACCAGCAACCGGTTCACTGAAGTTGTCCGACATGGACGCGGCCAGGAAGCGGAAAAACCAGCCCATAATGATCCCCGCGAGAATTGCGGTGATAAGCCCCTTGTTTCGACGGGATTTGTCTGATTCCTGCGTAACACGACCATAGGCGATGGCGGTCAGGATAATGGCGACAACAATACAGGCAACGCCCAGAAAGAGGATTTGGGCATCCCCCTGAGGGTTGCCGATATACGTGGTGATAACACCAAGTGCCAAGGCCAGACCCACACCCACCGGGAAGGCAACCGCCATACCGGCCAGGTTGATTGATGCAACCAGCAGGATATTCGAGATATTAAAGATGATACCGGCGAGCAATGCCGCGAACAGACTACCGGCACCCGCCTGCTGAATATCTGTTATAAAACTGCGACCAGACTCTCCCATCGACCCGAGAGTAAAAGCGAAAAGCAGGGAGCACAGTAACAGGCCAATCGAATAATCCCAGTAGAAAAGTGGAAATGCCCAGTTTTTATTGCTGACGAGTTTCGTGGTATTTGCCCACGATCCCCAGCAAATCATGGTGATGAAACACATGATTATTGCAACGGTATAAGACTCCACGATAAACATAAGTAACTCCTTGTGGTAGCTATAAATTATTGCTTCTATATAAGACCCCACGACAAACATAAATAACTCCCTGTGGCAGTCGTAATGATTTCCTATGGATAAAAACTGTGACATCCGCCATTTAAGGTGGTCGTCGTGTCTTCATAGAAGTTTTAAAATTTTACTTCTCAGTTTTTAAACCGTAATTTTTAAATTTTCCGATAACCTTTTTCATTTCGTCAGCCGGGAGTACGGGAGGAGGGGCGTGTAACCCACCTACTTTTAAATACAGTTCGGCGAGCGTTTCAGTTTCGCCAGCAAGCCACAGTGCTTTTTCCAGATTAATTTCCATGGCCAGCATGCCATGGTGTTGCATTAATATTGATTTGCTTTCTTTTATTCCGCTAAATACACTTTCTGCCAGTTCTTTAGTACCAAACGTATCATAAGGAATGCATGGAATATGATCGGTACCGGTTACCGCTACCATGTAATGAATCGCTGGAATAGCGTGGTTCATTATTGCTACCGCTGTTGAATTGACGGCATGCGTGTGGATCACGGCATTGAGTTCACCTCTGGCCCGGTAGCAGGCCAGATGAAACAACCATTCACTGGACGCTACTTTGCCGGGTTCAGATACACCATTCTCATCCACATACACAATCATTTCTGGTGTGAGTTTGACGTATGGAATACCGCTGGGCGTGATCAGCATACCGTCCTGATAGCGGACACTGACATTTCCTGAGGTGCCCTGATTGAGACCTGTGGCATTCATTTCCAGACAGGTATCAATAATATTTTGCGCTAACGAATTTCTTTCCATTTGAGATCCTTACAGCAGTGGGGAATTCCCCACTGCTGGTCTGTTATGCAAAATTCGATTTCAGGTCGCCAAACATATCAGCCAGCGCGGTTTCACTGGCGGTACACACGCCCCGTTCGGTGATTAAACCGGTGATGTATCTGGCAGGGGTGACATCAAAGGCGTAATTCCCGCATGCCGTGCCTTTCGGTGCCGTATCGACCCAGCTCAATTCACCTTGCGGATTAATGCCGTAAACATGCGACTGCTCTTTTCCGCTGCGTTGCTCGATTGGGATTTCCTTTAATCCGTCCTTAATGGTCCAGTCGATGGTGGGGGAAGGTAAGGCTACGTAGAACGGTACATTATTGTCATGAGCCGCCAGCGCCTTCAGGTAAGTGCCGATTTTATTGCAAACATCGCCGCGGGTTGTGGTGCGGTCGGTACCCACGATACACAGGTCGACTTCACCATGTTGCATCAGGTGCCCGCCGGCGTTATCGGCAATCAGCGTGTGCGGTACGCCATGTGAACCCAGCTCAAAAGCAGTCAGTCCGCCCTGATTACGTGGCCGTGTTTCATCCACCCAAACGTGAACGTTAATCCCCGATTCGTGCGCCTTGTAGATGGGAGAGAGTGCCGTACCCCAGTCCACAGTGGCCAGCCACCCCGCATTGCAGTGCGTCAGAATATTCACCACGCTGCCTGCGGGTTTCTTCTGAGCAATAGCGCGAATAATGTCGGCACCGTTTTGCCCGATTTTTTCACACAGGCCGACGTCTTCATCAGCAATTTCTGCCGCCAGTTGCCAGGCGGTTTTCACACGTGCTGCTGGCGGTGTGCTTTGCAATATGGCAAGTGTTCTATCCAGGGCCCACTTGAGATTAATGGCCGTAGGACGGGTTTTGATCAGCAGGTCATAACAGCGCTGCAGGTTTTCATCGCTGGTGTCTACTTTCATGCCCAATGCCATACCGTAAGCTGCCAGCACGCCAATCAGAGGTGCACCACGTACCCACATCTCCTTAATTGCAGTGGCCGCCAGTTCAACGGAAGTAAGCGCTACCACCTCAAATTTGAAAGGAAGTTTGGTCTGATCGATGATTTCTACCGCTTCTCCATTATCGGAAACCCAGACCGTTCGGTAGTGTTTACCACTTATATTCATAATTCCCTCTTAACGTGCTTTAGCAAATTGACCAACAGAAGACATATTTTTAAACAGGCGGGCGTTAACAATAAGTTCGCGTGCCATTGCAAGTGCGCGGCGTTCGCATTGCGCACGTAAATCAGCGTCATCAATCAGTTTGAAATCGGCTACACCGGCGAAACCAATAATCCGTCGGTTCATTTCCATACCGGCATTGACCAGGGTGTCTTCAAAGAGTGTCGCGAGGAATTGGTCCTGCGCTATTTCCCGTGCGTTATGATCCAGGTCGTTATCCGGGCACTGCTGATAGATTTCGACAGGCCAGGCTTCACCCTGTGTTTTTTCATTCCATAGCTGGCGGAAGTGAGTGGCAAAAACAGCCCAGGTTTCTTCCATCTGGCCGATTAACCAGTGTTGATACTCTTCACACGCCTGTGCTGTGGCATCCCAACCCGGCCGTGAGAAGAAGGCGAGCAACAGGTTGCCGATATAGTTTCCGATATCGAACGCCATTGGCCCCATAAAGCCAAATTCTGGGTCGATAATTTTGGTATCGCTTTCGGTTACCATAATTGAGCCAGAGTGCAAGTCGCCATGTAACAGTGCCTGCGCTTCAGTCATAAACTTGAATTTGTAACGCATCGCGACTTGAATCATTTCTTTGTCGTTCCAGACTTTCTTCATGTCAGCGTCAAGTTGTGGTGACGTCCAGTCGTTTCGTTTTGCTGGGTAGTACGGCTCAGTGAAAATCAGATCTTCAGTGATCTTGCACAGTTCGTGATTAAGGGAGAATTTAGCGGTAAGCGCTTTTTTCTTCTCCGCCGCCATTCCGATATCGGAGGTATAAAAAAGCGTTCTGGCGATGAAAGTGCCGACATCCCGTGCGAGATTCGGGAATTTTTTCCCGGCGATCAGCTCCTTACGCAGGATGACGTGCGGAGTCAGGTATTCCATGGCAAAAAGGGCCATTTCCTGATCGTAGAAATACACTTCGGGCACCAGGTCGTGGCCGGCGAATTGCGCTTCATTACAGAGTACGTTGTATTCGAAGCCTGCACGGGTCAGGGATAACGGCCAGTCTTCTCCTCCGGCCCGTAGCCAGGGCAGAGCTTGCTTCACAATGATGGTTTTCTCTAAACCTTTCACAATGAAAACCATATTCAGGTTTCCATCACCGACTTCTTCCACCTGCCACTGGTCGGGTGTTCCTCCAAGCTTAAGTGCGCCGGGAAGCTTTCTGGCGAGATAATCGGGCAATGTTTCATTCGTCTGCGGTTTGTAACCTGCGGGTATAGCGTTCGACATGATAGATCTCCTTTCTTTTCTCAAGATGCTTTGATAATTCGCTTCGCTGCTTGTGCTCCTTACATGTGCTGACTATATCTTGTCATGTGTAAAACATGATGTGACATATGTTTGGTTTTTAGATCATTTTATAAAATTGAGTAGATGGATTGAATTTAGTGGTTATTGTAACGTTTTCTTGTAGTTAGTGGTTGTGGTGTGGGTTTTTCGTTGTTTTCAAGTGTAAAATTATACGGTCATTTGTTTTGCGTGGCGAGGGTGGGATGCAGCGTAACTGCGAAGCGGCAGCTCTGTAAATATCACCAATGGATCCTGCAACAAATACCCATGCAACTGTCGTGATTTACGTGGTCCGGTGACGTCACACATCCAGATATTCAGGCCGCTGGGGTGCTTGCGGTGTAGCTGTGCATCTATCACTGCAACTTCATCCTTCGTCATCGACAGGTTCTGGTGCTTGCCGTTACTTAGGCCAATAACCTAATCATCCCGTTGGTTTGAACATCAGTAGGAAACTCGTCAGGCGTTCCAATCCGCCTGATGCTGGACTGTGGGGGGGGCCGGGTGGGAAAATTGATGCAGGTGAAACTATCGAAGAGGCCGCAGTCCGTGAAGTATACGAAGAAACCGGACTGGAAGTGGTGAGCCAGTCGAGGGAAGCCCTGCTTGAAGCTTTTGACTACGATGGGCCGGTTATCTTCGTTACCACTATCTTATGATACCGCTGCTGTGCATGTATCAGAGTGGTATGCCAGTTGCCGCATCGGACGTTTTTGCTGTGCGTTGGTTTAACCACTTGGATTTACAGAATAAATCTTACATATTCAGCGAGGGGGTCGTTCAACTGGCCTGCAAAGCGATAAATAAAAATAGTCAGACCTGCATATGACACGCTCTGGATATCACGTCAGTTATTTTTGAAATGGTAGGGCGCAACGTGAGTCAGCTGATTAGCATCGAGATAATCTACCCAGCACTGCATCATTTTTGAACCTCGCTCGGAATAGCGGACTCCGTGGAGGGATTCACGGATACTCGGTATGGTCCACAGGGCATTATCAAAATCTATTTCATCCCAGCGCGCAAAGCGCAACTCACTGGAGCGCACAAAGATATAGAGATTAAACAGCACGGCCAGCCGGGTTGTATTTGATTATCTGGTTCTGAACCGCGTAGCGCATGATACTGACAAGCCGTTGCTCTAAACGCAGTGCCACCTCAAGAAATTCTCTCTCTTCAACATTTTTCAAAACCGCGATCAGAGCAGCCGTGGTGATAGCCTGTTGTCCAGGGTACGGAAAGAGATAGATTTCGAGATTTCTGAGTATGCGGTTCGTATGATGAGCAGACCAGGTGCGATTGCTCTTGTGCCAGTTACGTGCGGCTTCTTCCAGCGGGTCTCCCAACTTTCGGGCTTGTTTTTCAGTGAGGCGCAGTTTGCTGGGGTCAGCACTCAGGCTTAGATGGGTACGGGAATCGTCACGCCGTTTTCAGGCCTGAGCAAGAGATACTGTGGGGTATGCTCCGAAAGCGAGCTTCTTCTCTTTCCCCGCATAGCGGTATTTGAGATACCAAAGTTTTGAACCGTTGGGTTTAACAAGAAGGTACAACCCTTGACCATCTGCCATTTTGAATGGCTTAGTGCAGGGTTTGGCATTACGAATAGAAGTATCATTCAGGGACATTGGGGATCTCGACTAAATCGAACCGGACAGGCCCTAATAAAGCCCCCAAATGAGTTGGCAGTCAACCACACTATATGGAACCGAGAAGAACCCGATTTTTATATAATGTGTTGATTTTCAAACATCTATGGTATTCGCTGGAATACCAAAGAACTAGAATTGGCTCCTCTGACTGGACTCGAACCAGTGACATACGGATTAACAGTCCGCCGTTCTACCGACTGAACTACAGAGGAATCGTTTGAACGAGGCAAATAGTAGCTTCAGGTTCCAAAAGAGTCAATGATAAAAATAACACATTGATTCAAGTGATTAAATTAAACCCAGCTTGCTGAATTAATGCACCGTATTTCCATTGGATGACTCGAAGTTTTCACTCTCACGTAACCGTAATAACGGGTCCTGACCATAAAACTGGCAAAAACGCTGATAAAGTGAAGGGAAACGAGGCGCCAAAAGCTCTGGGGCACTGAAAAAATACTCTGAGAGCACGGCAAAACATTCTGCCGGTTCAGATGCCGCATAGGCATCAATACTGGCGGCGTTTTCTCCCACCATATCAATTTCGTCCTGGATGTTACCCATTGCCGCCTGGAGATCGTGTTCCCAGCCCGCAACATCGCGCAGCGCTATCAACGGAACGCCGCTGGCACGATCGCCATTACGCATATCCAGTTTATGCGCCACTTCGTGGAACACCAGGTTAAAGCCAGAAGCGTCAAATGAGTCCTGCACATCAAGCCAGTTAAGAATGATGGGACCTTGCTGCCAGCTTTGACCAGACTGAACAACGCGTTGGTTATGTACCAGGCCAATGTCATCTTCCCATTCATCATCCACTACGAATGGAGCAGGGTAGATGAGGACTTCATGAAAACCGTCCAGCCATTCGATACCAAGCTCAAGCACTGGTAAACAAAACAGTAACGCAATCCGCACGCTTTTTAGTTCATCAAGCTCAAACCCCTGCAAAGGCACCAGCCGTTTTTGCTGTAAAAACCGGTCAGCCAGAAGGACCAGTTTTTTTTGCTCAGCAGTCGTGAGCGTTCCCAGGACCGGAATGGCTAAAGCCTGCTCCCACGGCAGTACCGTGACAGCGGATGAATCATTTGATTTCCAGGGCCACTTAATCATGTTACTCGCTCGCAATGTCATCTCTTGAACGGAAAACTACTATACCGTGACTGTGAAAATGCCGCACTAGTGGGGCACATGGCAGCGACCAGAACAGGACCGCCGAGAGATGGGTTGCACCCTATATCTCTGTGCCATTATTCAAACACTTACCACTTTTTCTTTCAACGACGCGGGTCACAGCTTGGGCGGGAAGCCATAAAATTATTTCACCCCTCAATGTTTGCAGTAGAAATATATGTATCAGCTATATGAACGCACGTTCCGGGGAGATCCTGGGGTAGGGGGGTTGCGAGTTGCCAGACTGCATCTATAGTCTGAGCATTTGACAGGGGAGCCCGCAGGTATTCGAAGTCTAATTAGTATTATTATCGATATCTATTGCCTGCATTTTTATAATCCAAAATGTCTTTTTGTCTTATATCTCTAATTTAATCTAACCGGATAAACTAAGAGCTAATATTTTTGAATGCATTCATGATTTTTGTTGTTGTTTTTACTGGACTTTAATTCAGTTGGGTATTGTTTTGGTGTTTGTGCTTAAAACTGGCTGGATATTAAGTTAACAATGTCTAAAATTACATATTTATAAAATCGTTCAATAAGTGACCTTATGTTTGCGGGTTGTTAATTTGGTGAGAAATGACATGATATATTACAATTTTAGGAATTATCCTGATTAAAAACAGCTATTTCATGCTGTTAAAAAACAATGAAAATGTGATAAAAATCACACCCATGGAGATGCTCCACCTATCTCAATACATCAGCTAATTAATTGAGGGACATATGTCAGAGGTTATGGACGAAAAACCGACTCGTACTCCGGGCGGAAAATTGGCGCTGTGGTTGTTTTATGGATTTTGCCTGTACACGGTTTGGGCTGTGGTACGTTACTTTTGGGTTGTCAGTGACGTAACCGGTGGCGATATGGGATCGCTCGGTGGAAAGTTGCTTGGCGCCTTAATGGGGTTATTAGTTCTGGGATCGGTTGCCGCCTTATTAGGTGGTTTGGCCTGGTATACGCGGGCCAGGTGAATAAAATCGTGCCAATGTGGTCTGTTGTCAGCGCTTTACTTGCTTATTTTGTGATCTTGTACTCATATTAAGTACCGGGTCCAGCTGCGAAGTGAGGAGTACGTATGCCGATAGCCCACTGGCAAGAACGTTTTGATGAGTATTTGCAACACAACTGGTTGCAGGACGATAAAGCCCATGATGTGGCACATTTTCGTCGTGTATGGAAAACATCACAGCAGATCATGGAAACCACAGAGGCCGATAGGCTGGTGGTCCTAACCGCGTGTTACTTCCATGATATTGTCAACTTGCCGAAGAACCATCCTGAACGTCATCTTGCTTCCACACAGGCCGCTCAAGAGACTTTACGTATTCTGGATGCTCACTTTCCCGACTTTCCGCATCCGTTATACGATGCCGTTGCACATGCTGTGCGCGCTCATAGCTTTAGCGCCGGGATTGCACCTCAAACACTTGAAGCGAAAATTGTGCAAGATGCCGATCGTCTGGAGTCTTTAGGAGCAATAGGACTTGCGAGGGTTTTCTATACTTCTGGTGCGTTAGGGCGACCACTGTTTGACAGCGAAGATCCACTGGCATGCCATCGCGAGCTGGATGATGCCACTTATGCCCTTGATCACTTCCAGAAAAAGTTACTTAAATTGCCTGATACCATGCAAACCGAGGCAGGGCGTGCGCTGGCTCTTCTTAATGCAGATTTCTTGGTGAATTACATGGCCAAACTTTGTGCTGAGTTGAAAGGTGATTACTGCGGTATTGAGCAGGACGTTGTGCATCAATTTTCTTCCCAAAAAATTCCCTCTTAAAATTAAATAGATGCCCGCATGGTTGCGGGCTGTTCTGATTCTCTCTGGGTCAAATC
This sequence comes from Buttiauxella sp. AC038, assembly GCF_979253565.1. NCBI lineage: Bacteria > Pseudomonadati > Pseudomonadota > Gammaproteobacteria > Enterobacterales > Enterobacteriaceae > Buttiauxella > Buttiauxella sp. AC038. The sequence goes on from NZ_CEEDCQ010000001.1 coordinate 1,913,849, forward strand.
AGTGATAGAGTGACACTCTATTTTCCCTGCTATGGTTCATGATGAACGACTTCGACACTATTGCCGTGCAAATCTCACAACAATCCCTCCGCCAGCAGCAGCAACAACTAGAAGAAGACTACGCACTCGTGAGCCACATTCTGGAAATCTATGACCAGAAGACAGTGGCGCACCATTTGCGTCAGGTGAGCGGTGACTGGACTCGTGAATCGTTAAACCGCTGGTTTAACCGTAAATCGTCTCCGCGTACCTTGACGCCTGCTGAAAGCGAAATGCTGCAAAACATGTTGCCGCCATTGCCAGCGCATCATGGGAAATACGCATTTAAATTTGTCGATTTATTTGCCGGGATTGGCGGAATTCGTAGCGGTTTCGAAGCAATTGGCGGCGAATGTGTATTTACCAGCGAGTGGAACAAGCACGCGGTACGTACTTATAAAGCCAACTGGTATTGCAGCCCGGAGAATCATCAGTTCAATCAGGATATCCGCGATGTCACTTTGAGCCATCGTGACGATGTCAGTGATGAAGAGGCTGCGGCACATATTCAGGCAACGATGCCCGATCACGATGTTTTGCTGGCGGGTTTCCCATGCCAACCTTTTTCTCTGGCTGGGGTGTCGAAGAAGAATGCATTAGGGCGAGCACATGGGTTTGCTTGTGAAACGCAGGGCACATTGTTCTTCGATGTCGCGCGCATTATTGATGCGAAACGTCCGGCAATTTTTGTGCTCGAGAACGTTAAAAACCTCAAAAGCCATGATAAAGGCAACACCTTCCGTATCATTATGGAAACCCTCGATAGCCTGGGTTATGAGGTGGCTGATGCCGCAATAATGGGGGCGGGGGATCCAAAAATTATTGATGGTAAAAACTTCCTGCCACAACACCGTGAACGTATTGTGCTGGTAGGTTTTCGTCGCGACCTCAATCTGCATAAAGATTTCACATTAACTAAACTCAGTGAGCTATATCCTCAACGCCGCCCAACCTTTGGTGAATTACTGGAACCTTCTGTCGATAGTAAATATATTCTGACGCCAACGCTGTGGAAGTATCTTTATTATTACGCCAAAAAACATCAGGCGAAGGGTAATGGATTTGGTTATGGATTAGTTGATCCCCAGAACCCCGCAAGTGTGGCCCGCACATTATCAGCCCGGTATTACAAAGATGGCGCGGAAATACTTATCGACCGGGGATGGGATAAATCTCTTGGGGAAGCCGACTTTGACAACGCAGATAATCAGGTTAACCGCCCCCGTCGTTTAACGCCCCGCGAATGTGCGCGTTTAATGGGTTTTGAAGCGGTTCAAGGCAATGCATTCCGTATTCCGGTTTCGGATACTCAGGCTTACCGACAGTTTGGTAATTCAGTGGTGGTGCCTGCGTTTGCTGCGGTCGCCAAACTGCTTGAGAGCACAATAAAATTGGCGGTTAAAAATCGCACTTATAATAAGTGATTAACTTTGGGGTCATATGGCAATAATACGACCCCAAATTTCTTAAGCACCGAAAATTAATTTGCGCGATTCTGTCTCTGTTTCTCAATGCTGACTCCATATCTGGCGGTCACGATGCCAGTCTGGAATTCCATCGTTTTTATTTGCTCAAAGGCATCGTTGCCATCTTTAACATCCATATCCAGAAGCTGTGCACTTAGCGTTTTAACTAACAGCTCGCCATTTCCTTTGTGCTCATAGCTCGCACCTTCAATGCAGGATATTGTTGCCAGGCGGTCAAATAGCTGTAAATCTTCGGACAGAAATGCCGTCTCTGTCATTTTCGTGCCGGTTTTATGTTGCCACAAATTGACCATTGCACTGCGATAAGTCTTTGGCGCTACAGTTTTGCAACTCTTCACAATATCAGCATCGAGGATTGCGGCCTGTGAGATAGGATTGGCCTGTCCATCAATGGCTTCATTCCAGTGAGCCATATAATCCAGAGTAATATTATTTTCCACGTCCCCAGCCCATGTGCTGAATACGCCACTCAACAACAAAGTTGGGATGAATAATGCTTTGTATAGCTTCATGTTATCGTCTTAAAAAAGCCCAGTCCGGGCATAAAAAGTTAATTAGAATATTTGATATAATGAAGAGCTGTTACATGCCAACAAAATAATGCAACTGATGTTAACAACTTGAGTTTTTCTTCTTCATAATGGGTGCTACGGAATATAGATTGCCATTTTAATTCTACAGATCAAAGTTGAAATTATTTCAAAAGTGGCTAAATGATGAGCGGGAATTGGTGTATTTTTAGTTGATACATGATGTTAGGAGAATAGTTGCTGTCGTGGAATGTCCAAAAGTATACATAATTAAATTCAGCGATATTCATTTTCGGCAGCGAAAATAATTTTCCTATTAAATCATTTTTAATTATTCGCAGCGGAGCCCTTCTTTTTTATAACGTATGTTATGTGGTTGTTGCTAATATTGGTCTGAGTATATTAATAACGAGTAAGAGAGCCGCTAATGGTTGATGTGCATAGTAAGGCGATTCGCAGCAAAAACATGCGCGCCATTGCAACGCGTGACACGGCTATTGAAAAACGATTGTCTGGTTTATTGAGCGATTGTGGCTTTGCGTTTCGCGTGCAGGATGACTCGCTTGCTGGTTGTCCGGATTTTGTTATTGATGAGTATCGCTGCGTTATTTTTGCTCATGGCTGTTTCTGGCATCACCACGACTGTTATCTGTTCAAGGTTCCGGCAACCCGCACCGAGTTCTGGCTTGAGAAGATAGGTAAAAATGTGCAGCGCGATAAGCGAGATATACAGCTTTTATTGAACGAAGGTTGGCGGGTGCTTTTAGTCTGGGAATGCTCATTGCGTGGGCGCGAAAAACTCAGTGATAGCGCGCTTTGCGAACGGCTTGAAGAGTGGGTCTGTAGTGGTGGCAATCACGCGCAAATTGATACGCAGGGAATACATGCATTAAATGAAAGCGGGTGGCAAGCGCCACCCGAATGAGAGATCACTTCTCTATTTCACACGCCGTTACTACCGGCTTTGGGGGCAACAGATATTTCCCCAACGTCACCAGCACCACCGCAAAAATAATCACCCCCAGCGCCAGCCATTCTACTGGCGACAAGCTTTCCCCGGCAAAACCCGTACCTAAAAGCACTGCCACTACTGGGTTGACGTAGGCATAACTGGTTGCCACCGCAGGTGCCACATTACGAATCAGGTACATATAAGCGCTGATCGCAATAATAGAACCAAATAGTGAGAGATAAGCTACCGCTATAAAACCTGCTGGTGTAGGCATTGCAGTCAGGCGTTCACCGGTTAACGCGGAAGCGACCAGCAACACGACACCTGCCGCAAGCATTTCAACCGCGCCTGCCATCAAGCCGGTTGGCAATTCAATACGCGACCCGTATACCGAACCAAACGCCCAACTTAAGGAGCCAATCAGAATTAACAACGCGCCCCAGGGATTGCCACTCAGGTTTCCACCGCTATTAAGTAACACAATGCCAGCAAGCCCAATGGCAATGCCTAGCCATTCTAGTTTGCGCGTTTGAATGCCAAACAGTCGGCTAAAGCACAAGGTAAAGAGCGGAACCGTTGCGACCATGACTGCGGCAATACCCGAGGGAACATGCTGATGTTCTGCGACGGTCACAAAACCATTGCCAACGGCCAGCAACAACACGCCAATTAACGCGGCATTAAGCATTGGGCGCATGGCGGGTAACTTATGGCCCCGCAGTAATAAAACGCTCATCAACAACACACCAGCAACCATAAATCGCACGCCAGCCATCATAAATGGCGGCCAGCTTTTCACGCCTACGGCGATAGCAAAATAGGTGGAGCCCCAGATGATGTACAACGCAAATAATGCAGCAACCAGCGGCAATAACTGACCAGAACGAACGCGCATGTTTCCTCTCTTTACCCTTCCTGCAACTCGAATTATTCAGGGTAACTAACGCTAATAGAGCTAATAGTTAACGTCAAAACTATCTTTCTGGCGAGGATTTTACTTGTTTGTAGAATGTTAATTTTTATTGACAGATGAGTTTGATTTTCGCCAGCTAAGTTTTGTTCCATACTATTGAGTAGACAAACAAAAAAGGATGCTCATTTTGGCTGGAAGTAGCTTACTAACGTTGCTGGATGATATCGCCACTTTGCTGGACGATATCTCGATGATGGGGAAACTGGCGGCGAAGAAAACTGCCGGGGTATTGGGAGACGATTTATCCCTTAACGCACAACAAGTTTCAGGTGTACGGGCAAACCGTGAATTGCCGGTGGTGTGGCAAGTCGCGAAGGGGTCGGCCATCAATAAGCTGATCCTCGTTCCTCTGGCTCTTATTATTAGCGCTTTTGCACCGTGGGCTATCACGCCGTTATTAATGATTGGCGGCGCTTTCTTGTGTTATGAAGGCGTGGAAAAAGTCGTTCACACGCTTCAGGCCCGTAAGCACAAGGAAACACCGGAAGAGCGCCAGAAGCGGTTAGATGATATTGCCGCGCAAGACCCGATGGTTTACGAAAAAGACAAAGTGAAAGGTGCGATTCGTACCGACTTTATTCTCTCGGCTGAAATCGTAGCGATTACGTTAGGCATTGTCGCCGACGCGCCTTTGCTCAACCAGGTGTTGGTGCTATCGGGGATAGCGCTGGTCGTGACGATCGGGGTGTATGGCCTGGTAGGAATCATCGTTAAGCTCGACGATCTTGGTTTTTGGCTGGTTGAAAAAACCTCGGTTATCGCACGCGGGATTGGCAAAGGGTTATTAGTGCTGGCACCGTGGCTGATGAAATTCCTCTCGGTTGTCGGAACTCTGGCTATGTTTTTGGTCGGCGGCGGCATTCTGGTTCACGGTATTCCGGTCCTTCATCATGCCATTGAAAACTGGGCGCAGAAGGTGGGTGGAGCCGTTCATTTACTTGGGCCAACCGTAGCAAACCTGGTTATCGGTTTTGTCATTGGCGCCATTGTGCTGGTAGTCGTTAATGGCATAAGCCGCCTGCGCGGGCGCACAGTTCACTAATTTTTTGCGTAAATTTGCCTGGTTTGCCAGGCAAAACACCAGGTCATTGTCTATAACTGTAGAAGTTTTCACCCCTGATACAGGAGGCAGTTATGGTCTTTATGGTCAGCGATGAAGTCCAACCTAAGAATGGTGGCCCAAGGATGATTGTTACCGGGTTTTCCAGCGGTATGGTGGAGTGTCGTTGGTATGATGGTTTTGGTGTAAAGCGCGAGGCCTTCCGAGAGGATGATTTGGCCCCACTGGCAACAGGGGGCGGCTCGCAAGGATAAGCCTCAAATGCCCTGTCATTGATAGGGCATTTTTATTTCCTGATTACCTTTCGTTTTGAGGGTAATATAATTCCTATGAATATATTTACCCTTAGTAATAATCCTGAGTGGTCATGTATTCTCTACATATTAGAACCGACCCATGACCTGGGTGTCATGGCACCGGCAGTGTTGACAGATTTTAGATGATTGCGGTTTCAGGGAGAGTGTTAGTGTTAGGCAATGCATTACAACGCGTGATCGGCCGCTTCAAAAATCCGCAAAAGGTCGTTAACCTTTGTTTTATCTTCGTATTTTTGTTCTCCACCGTGTTGACATGGCGAGAGGCAGTGGTACTAGAAGGGGCTTATGTCGCCAACCAGCGTAATAGTCTCGATAGCGTTGCCACTTTGCTTGACCGACAGCTCCAGCACAGCATCGACAATCTGCTGTTTTATCGCAATGCGATGCTGTATGCGCTGCAATCCCCGATCTCAACGGATAGAACCCGCAAATCCCTGGCCGATTTTGATACCTTGCGTACCCAGCCTTTCTGGCAATTGCGCCTCGATTTAAGCCGCAGTTTGCCGATGAGTGGCGTATCTGATGAATTTGTAAACAAAAGCCCATTGCTCGACCGAGATGAGCATACGCTTCACTCAGAATTAAGCTCGGCGCTGGAATTAAGTTATATCATGCGCTTATCCGACAGTTCCGGGAAAATGCCACAGCGCATGTTCTATGCCTCGCGCAGCGGGTTCTTTTTGACGAACACGCCGCCCGCAAACGATCCGAATATCGTCTCGCTTTACTACCGCTTGATCGCCAGACCCTATTTTTCCTCTCAGTCGCTGCAAAATAACCCACAGCGGTCTTTGAAGTGGACACATACTTTTAATGGCAACGATACATCAGGGCAGATTGTTACCGCTTCGGTCCCGCTTGATTTTAACGGGCGTTGGTATGGCGTACTGGCTCTCGATTATCCTATCGAATCACTCCATAACTTCTTGCGGGAAGCCAAATATGATGACCATGAAGGCACGGTGCTGCTCTACGATAACGAATTAAATCCTATTGCGACTTCGGCCAGGAATTTGCCGCAGCATGAGCTGTTTACCGCACCCCAATTGGCGCGAATTGCCAACGTGGTCACTGCTGCAAAACAGGGGGAAGAGGGTGAGTTGCGTATGGATAGCCGTTTTATCACCTGGGCGAAGCTGAATAACTTTGATGGTTTGCTGGTTAAAGTCCATACCCTGGAAGAAGGGGTTCAGGGCGAATTTGGGCGGATTAGTATTGTCCTGAGCATTCTGTGGATGCTGTTTACGCTTATGCTGTTTGCTTCATGGATGGTGATTCGCCGCCTGGTCAATAACATGTTCAGCTTGCAACAAACCCTGACCTGGCGGGCTAACTACGACACGCTAACTCGTTTGTACAATCGCGGTGCCTTCTTCGAGATTGCGCGTAAATTGTCGCAGGAGTGCGAGCAGCAAGGATTACCTTTCTCGGTGATTCAGATGGACCTTGATCTCTTCAAAAGCATAAACGACAGGTTTGGCCATAGCTGTGGCGACAAAGTACTTATCCATGCGGCAGCGATGCTCAGTGATGCGTTTCGTACGGGCGATATTGCCGGACGCGTCGGCGGTGAGGAGTTCTGTATCGTGCTGCCTGAAACAACGCTGGAAGAGGCGACAAAAGTGGCTGAACGCATCCGAGTGCGCATTAACACTAAGGAATTACTCATCAAGCAAGGCAATACGGTAAGGATCAGTGCCTCATTTGGTGTGAGTAGTTCGTTTGAATTTAGCGATTACGATTTCGAACGCCTGCAAACTTACGCTGACCATCGGCTGTATAAAGCGAAGCAGGGTGGTCGTAATCAGGTCTGTAATCACGATTAAACCGATTACTCAGGGGTGATGAAATGATTGAGACCTTCTTTCCACCCTTCAGGACCGTAGTTCTGGCTGCGATACACGCGCTGTGGGTCGTCCCGTTGCAGCGTCACTGTCTGGCGGCTGTAGCCTTTGACAACCACGGCGTAATCGACGCTATCAAGCAGTAATGCATCGCTCGGGCTGTCCCCCAGACCTATTGTGATGTGGGTTTTCCCTTCGCGTTGTTGAAACTGCTCCTGAAGCCAGTGTAGCGCCTTATCTTTGCCGGCCTGCATATCTAATACATGCCAGAACCGCCCGCCTTGCAGCATCATTAAACCCAGGCTTGCCAACTGGTCGTTAAATGCGGCCATCATTTCTTCGCTATCGCGCCATATTAAGGTTTCAGATGCTTCACTGAGCTTTGCAAGGGCTGCCTGTTTGCGTGTAAGGCCAGTTAATTCACAGAGGGTATTCTCATCGGCGTCGGCAAAGCAGGTGAATTTAAAACCAAATTTCTGCCGTAACTTATCCAGAACAGAAAACAGCTCTTCATGACGAATACCCGTCATCAGACGAGGGTAATCGTCGCTGTCACTCCAGCGTGAATCAAGTTGGATAACCGCCCCGTTTTCAGCAATAAACGCCTGTCCGGTTAATGAAAACTCATTTTGCCACTCAATGATTTCCGCAGCACTTTTCGCACTACACAAAATCAGTGGGATCTCGTTCTGGCGCAAAATGTTAATCCAGGGACTTGCGGCCTCCCAACGGTAGGAATGGTGTTCCAGCAGTGTGCCATCGAGATCTGAAATGATTAATAGCGGATCGTGCAGATGCAGCATGGTACTTCTCCTGAATCCAAAGGCTAAATGATTGGTTGAGTAGGATAAATCTCAATTAAATTCGCAGCCTAATCATTAATGAGTATCCGTATTATTGCTGGAAACCGCTAAGAATAAGGAATGGCGGCACGATTCAGCTAAGTCGTTGCGAAAAATTGAATATTCATAGAACGAATCATTTCATTGTTTTGAAATAAATCTGATGTATGGTGGATGCACATCAGATTTCCTGGTGTAACGAATTTTTCAATTGCTTCTTGCTAACGCAAGTTTAATCCCGGCTTTCCTGCCGGGATTCTTTTATCCACTTCATACTTCAAGCTGCTGAAATCTGATTTGAACGCTGTAAGCGCTGTTCAAAAGGCTGAAGCCTTTTGTCCTGCAACTCGAATTATTTCGGGGAATTCAGCGGTTCACTTCATTAACACTAAAATCGTGTATATCCAGTTCAAAGGCTTCCGCTAATTCGGAATAGGTGTGCCATGTGCGCCCATCGATACTGACTCGATGCGGATCGTCACTCGCACGTGTCACTTCACTTTCGCTAATCTCATTGATGGCCGCCAATAGCGCATCGACATCGATACGTGTGGTTTCATTAAGCTCTTTCGCGGTCTTCATGCAGTCGTCCTCCAGGCTGTACCCGTGTTTAAGTATAGACGCTTAACAAAATGCATAACCTTGCGCATCATGCGATGCGAATGAGTCGTTTTTGATCTACACTGGCACAAAGAAACTTGGAGATTTTTGTTATGAATATCAACGATCGCGTGACAGTCAAAACCGATGGCGGCCCGCGTCGGCCTGGCGTGGTATTAGCTGTCGAGCAATTTAGCGAGGGAACGATGTACCTCGTATCGCTGGAAGAGTATCCGTTGGGGATCTGGTTCTTTAACGAACTGGGGCACCCGGATGGCGTTTTTGTTGAACGCTCTGAGTAAAATATTTGCGGTGGATATCGCTTGCGCTAATCCACCCTAAAACCATCCTGGTCGGCTTAACGCAAATTTACAAAGATACCGTTGGTGACATTATCTGTAAGGCGCACCACATGATAAATCACTTGCTTATTATGTGTCTTTATCTTGCGTTTTATATTCCCTTTGTGCGACGAAACCGTTTTTGCTTTGATATTCATCTGGTCGGATATTTGAATTGTGCCTTGTCCAGACATCCACATTTTAAGCATGCTGGACTCAGTTCGGCTTAATGATAACGTGGGTAAATTAATATGCCCGATGCAGTGAGCATTTTTTGCTAAATATTCTGAAAGTATTTCGTCCAGTGACTCTGGCTTAATAGATTTAGAACTGATCAACAGATTACTACGCACCAAAAGATATTCATCGAAATGAATATTAGCAATTGCCATAAAGACCAGGAATAAAGTACTGGGATGCTGATTAATGATCTGCTTAATTCGCTCGCTGCTTTGAGCGTCATGGATAAAACAGTCCTCATTAATAAACACCACATTGGGTGTCTGGGACTCACAAGCGAGCGCTAAATCCTCAATCGTCTCCACATTGGTCATCTGTCGTTTTCGGATGCCACGGCTGGTTAAATAACCTGTTAACCCCAACCGGGTATAACTGCATAAGTCCATAATGATCGTTGACATAACACCCCCCACCCGTAATTAAGTATTTTTAGGCGTACTAACCTGCATATTTCAAACTGCATCTTTGTTGACCGCACTGACTCGTCACAATCACTTACTGATGTAAGCTCATCGGGACTTATTTTCTTGCAGCCGCGATTCAGCTCGAATTATTTCGGTTACAACTATCTAGTAAAGTTATGTATAATTTGTTAAGAATGCTCTCAAAGTAAAGTGAATGTTACATTATGTGAGATAGCTAAAAGCATATAAGCCGCGCCAGTTATATCCTGGTGGATGTTATTCAAGAAAGCTTTTAGGAATATCCTCAGTAAGACTCCACAAAACCTGGGGGTTAATTCGCGGGAATTTCACTCACAATATCTGAGAGCAAATTAAATACTTCACTAAATAAGTGTTCGGCGAAAGGAGCCATTAAGGGAATTAATGCCGTCATCACCAACATGCCCACAGCAAGTGTCAGCGGAAAACCGATAACAAACACAGACAGTTGTGGTGACATACGGTTTAGCAGACCAAGGGCAATGTTTAGCGTGAGCAACAAAGTGATGAGTGGGAGGGCCAGCATTAAGCCATTGAGGAAGATCATGCCGCCTGCTCGAGTCAGCGCCATAAACGCGTTACTGTTAATCGGATTGCCACCGATTGGCAGGGTGTGAAAAGTGTCGACCAGCATCGATATCAGCCATAAATGGCCGTTAAACACCAAAAAAAGTAACATGGCCAGCATGTCCATAAAACGGGCAAGGACTGGCATATTCAGGCGGCTACCAGGGTCAAAGAAGGTAGCGAATGAGAGCCCCATCTGCAGGCCGATTATCTCACCTGCAGTACGAATGGCGGCAAAGGCAAACTGCATGGTGAAGCCAAGCGCAATGCCAATCAGAATTTGTTGTGCTGCGAGCCAGAATCCGGCCGCCGAGAAAATAGTGACCTCAGTTGCCGGAAGGGTCGGTGCCACTATCCAGGTAATCATCAACGCGAGGCCAATTTTTACCTTCTTTGAAATCGCGCGTTCACTGAGTATTGGTGCAGTTGAAATCAGGGCCAGAATACGAATAAATGGCCAGAACCCCATACTTAATAACGTGAGCCACTGCCCGCTATCAATGTGAATCATCCAATGTTCATCGGGATGTTCGTCAGCAGCGTGCGCATATAATCCAGCAGCAGATTAAGCATCCACGGCCCTGCAACGATAATAGTGACGAACACCGCAAGAATTTTCGGGATAAACGATAGGGTCATTTCGTTTATCTGGGTCGCGGCCTGCAGCATACTGATCACCAGACCTGTCACCAGTGCCACCATCAATAATGGGGCTGCGAGCGCCAAAGCCACTTTCATGGCTTCGGTGCCCATCATCATGACCGACTCAGGAGTCATCTTTTTCCCCTCTAACTGTAGAAACTTTGCGCAAGTGAGCCGACCAACAACTGCCAGCCATCCACCAACACAAACAGCATTAATTTAAAGGGCAGGGCGATAGTTGCCGGTGGCACCATCATCATCCCCAGCGCCATCAGTACGCTTGCGATAACCAGGTCGATAATCAAAAACGGAATGAAGACTGTAAAGCCAATCTGGAATGCGGTTTTCAGCTCGCTGGTCACGTATGCCGGCAACAATATGCGCATCGGAACCACTTCAGGCCCTTCCAGCGGCGGTGTATCTGCCAGGCGTGCAAACAGTGCCAGATCCGCTTCACGGGTTTGACGCAACATAAACTCACGCAGCGGCTTCGAACCTCGCTCGAGGGCTTCGTCCATCTGGATTTTGTTTTCACTAAATGGCTGGTAAGCGTCGGTATAAATTTTGTCGAATACCGGGGCCATAATGAAAAAGGTCAGAAACAGCGCAAGTCCCAACAATACCTGGTTGGGTGGTGCAGACGGTGTGCCCAATGCGCTACGCAGCAGGCCAAAAACAATGATGATGCGTGTGAAGCTTGTCATCATTAGTAGAATCGCCGGCAAAAATGTCAGCGAAGTAATAAATACCAGCGTCTGAACCGGCAGCGACCAGCTTTGGCCGCCGTTAGACATCGGCTGGCTGATAAGGCCGGGTAGTTGTGCAAAAGCGGCTGGCATGACTAACAACAGGCCAAGCAACGAGAAAGGGAGCCAACGTTTCATCAATCTTTCCCGTTACGTTTAAGCAGATTTTTCATCAGACTGTTTTTCATCAATTCGCGGAAATCAGCAGGTGCTGCTGGAGACACAGTTTCGCTCACTATCGCGGCGGGGAGCGTATGCAAATGAGTGATTTGCCCGGCAGTCACGCCGAGCACCAGACGCGCATCTTGCACGTCGACAATCACCACTCGTTCACGCGGGCCAACGCTACAACTGGCGCTGACTTTCATCTCTTTGCTGGAGCCAGTTTTCGGCGTAAAGCCAAAACGTTTTGCCACCCAGGCCGCGAGTAAAATAAAAATGATAATCGCCGTTAATGCGCCGCTCACTTGCACCAACGGAGAGCCGGTGCTGGCAGTGGGTTGTGACTGAACAGTTGCCTGGGTTTTCATGGTGTTAGCGGCTCAAACGACGCATACGCTCAGATGGCGTGATAATGTCGGTGATACGAACACCGTATTTGTCAGCCACTACCACGACTTCGCCCTGAGCAATCAGATAACCGTTGATCAAAATATCCAGCGGTTCACCTGCTAAGCCATCCAGCGCTACCACTGAACCTTGCGACAAACGCAGCAGCTCTTTGATAGTCATACGGGTACGGCCCAGCTCCACAGTCAGTTTGACGGGGATGTCCATAATCAGGTCGATGTCTTGCATCGCGCCCGCTATGTCATTGCCTTCAAGAGCACGGAATACGCTGTCTGCGGTGCTTTTGTTGGTCGTAACTTTCTGTTCGTTTAACGCGTCAGCCCACAGATCGTCCACGGAGTCTGCATTGTCGTCGGACGGTTGATTAATATCACTCATTTGGGCTGTTCCTCGTTCAGCGAATTCAGTATCGGGTTGATCAAATGTTCGACGCGCAGAGCGTACTGGCCGTTAAGCGTACCGTACTGACTAGTCAGTACCGGGACACCGTCAACGTGCGCCAGAATCCTGTCCGGTTTATCAATCGGCAACACGTCACCAGGTTTCAATTTTAAAATTTGCGACAGGCGTAGCGGGATGTCAGCGAAATTGGCAATTAGCTCAAGCTCAGAATGCTGAACCTGACGTACCAGGGTATCGCGCCAGCTTTGGTCTTCCTGACGGGAGTTTTCCAGCGGCGGATTCACCAGCAGCTCGCGCAAAGGCTCAATCATGCTAAACGGCAGGCAGATATTAAACTCGCCGGTCAGGTTGCCGATTTCCACATGGAATGGCGTATTCACCACGATGTCGTTGGGCGGCGTCGTAATGTTGGTAAATTTCACCTGCATTTCGGAACGCACATACTCCACTTCTAGTGGATAAATGGCTTTCCACGCGTCGCTATAAGATTCCAGCGCCAGTTTCAACATGCGGTTAATCACGCGCTGCTCGGTATGGGTAAACTCCCGGCCTTCAACTTTAGTTGGGAAACGTCCGTCACCACCAAACAGGTTGTCCACGGCGATAAACACAAGGCTTGGGGAGAATACGAACAAACCTGTGCCGCGCAGCGGTTTCAGATGCATCAAGTTGAGGTTGGTAGGCACGGGCAAGTTACGGGCAAACTCGTGGTACGGCTGAATGCGGATAGCCCCGACGGTAATGTCCGGGCTGCGACGTAACAGGTTAAATAACCCCATACGGAATTGACGAGCAAAACGCTCGTTAATAATTTCCAGAGCCTGTAAGCGCTCGCGCACCACACGACGTTGGGTATTGGGGTCATAAGGACGAATGTCGGTTTCATTAACGACACTGGTCTTGGGTTCGTCGGAGTTGTCACTGTCGCCATTTAACAGTGCGTCAATTTCGGCCTGAGAAAGAATGCTGTCGCCCATGGGATTACCGCAAAATAAAGGCGGTATACAGCACATCGCTGACTGCCTGTTGAGGTTGTCCGGCGACCAGAGGCGGTGCCAGCGTATTCTTTATCGCTTCAACCAGTTTCTGTTTACCTTCATCGGTCGCAAGGGCTGCACTGTCCTGGCGGGAAAACAGCAGCAATAGACGACTACGTACTTCTGGCAGGAATTCACTCAGACGTTGACGCGTGGCTTCATCCTTCAGGCGCAATGTGACACCGATATACAAGACGCGGTCAGCATCACCGAGGTTAACGGTGAAGGTGTCCAGTGCGAAAAATACCGGTGCTGGCGGTGGCTCTGGTGCCTTCGCCTGTGCGGCAGCAGGTTGCTGCTGCATACGCCAGTAGCTGTAACCAGCGGTAGCACACGCGGCAAGTGTAATCAGGACCAGTAATGGCATCCAGATGGAGCGCTTGCGGCTTTTTGGCAAAGCGTTGTCAGTCATAAAATGAATCTTTCCTGTATCGGTACTGCATATATACCCATCGCCCTTCAAGTTGCATGGGTGTTGGCTGCTCTCATTCACCCGAATCACTTACGCAAGTAAGCTCATCGGGATTCATTCGATTGCCGCCTACCTGCACCTTGAAGTAGCTTGGGTATCGGTTAATTATCGCGTGTCGGCGGGCGTTCAAAGGCCCGAAAACAGGTGATATTTGTTGTTACCTCTGACGTTTAGCTTAGGGAACGTGGCTCAGGCGAAAATATCCACCGCGTTATTACCCGACGCTAAACGTTGTACGCTGGCAGGAACTGCCAGCGAATCAGCATCACCCATTGATGGGAAAGTAGCGCCCGATCGTGATGCTTGTTGCTGCTGTTGGCCTGATTGCTGTTGCTGCTGCCCGGCAGAACTTTCGCTACTGATACTGCTCTGCCCAAGCTGAATACCACTTTCTGCCAGCGCAATACGCAGGTTTGGTAATGTCGCTTCAAGTGCTGCGCGAACGTGGCTGTGGGCTGAAACCATCTGCAATTGTGCCTGGTTGTCATCAAGCTTCATGCTGATTTGAATCTGTCCTAAATCTTCAGGGTGTAAACGTAGCTCGGCACTTTGCTGGCCCTGGCGAGTGAATAGGGTGATGTGCTGGCTAACTGCCTGCTGCCACTCCTGGCTGCCAAGTTGGGCGCTAATTTGTGGTGCGACTGGCACAGCAATTTGCGCCGAAGCAGGTGTCGCCACCGTTGCGGTACTGAAAGTTGGCGTGGTTAGTGCCGAAGCCGTGCTGGTGTTGTTCGCTGCGGCATCACGGTTGCCATTTTCAGTGCTACTTATGGTGAAAGCTTTTGCTTCAACCGGTGAGTCGGTTGTTGCGGGTGCATTTTTTGCTGTAACTGCGCTATCCAGAGCCAAGGTGTTATCTGTCGCGATGGTGCTGTTGGTTCGTGCATCAACCATCGGCGCATTTTTTATGCCGCTACTGGAAAGCAAAGTATTCAGGCTAACCGCCGCGCTGCTCTCACCATCTGGCAGGGGGGCAAGTGTGCTTGCTGCTGGCAATTGCTGTGGCAGCATGGCAAACAGCGCGCTTAATGCCTGCATGTCAGCATTGCTAAGCGTGTGGGTTTGCTCATGTTGCGCATCGACCTGCACCGTTTTTTCATCGTTGCTGCTTTTCTTCACATTAGAGAGCAAGGCAGATAATGCCTGTGGTGCATCGAGTTTATTTAATAGCGCGGCAAGCGTGGTTTTTTCATCAGCGGTATCAGCAGCAATAGCAGGCGCGTCTTTGCCTGCTGTTTTATCCAGAGCGGCTTCCAGAGACACGGTTTTACCATCTGCCAGAGTAACCTCACCCGGCAGCGCTTTGCTCAGCAGGCTCAGGAAATCCTCACTGAAGTCTATATCGCCAGGAACTACACTACCCGGAGCAGACGCAGTACTTGCGACATCGGGAGAGGTTGTAATCAGGGGCTGCATAATCATTCTGCTTTCCTCAATGTTGCCCGCTGGGCGTATTCATCCATCAGTTTTTGATCAAGCTTGTTCTCAGCCAACAGGACTTGCGCTGCTTTGCGCTGCTGTAACATGCTCCAGGCCTGCAATCTCTTCTGCTTCTCTTGCCATACATTCAGCGCCTGAGTGACCTTTCCGTTCCACTGCATCAACTGTTGGCGATGCTGATCGATAGCTTTCTCAAGCGTTTGTATAAATTGCTGATAATTCTGCCAACGGTTACTGGCAATGCCCTGACTCATGCTGTCGTTGAGGCTGGAGCTATATTCAAATTGATAGTTAATCAGCATGTTGAGCTGTTCTTCTGCCGCCTGGCAGCCGCGGCGCATTTCCCCTAAGCGTACTGCTGCGTCCTCGACCTCTTTTTCTGCCAGGTCGTGCAGGGTATCCAGTGCTGTGCTTTGGTTCATTGTTACCTCTCGTCAAGCTTAAGCCGGATGACGCTGATGCTTATCCGACCTACTATGGCTTATCAAACCGTTGGAAAAATAATCTCCAGTGACTGGCAAGCTTCTTCCCAGCCGCTGCGCTCAAAAATCCCTTGCTGCAAAAAGGCTTCCAGTTGCGGCCACAGCAGAATTGCTTTATCGAGCTGCGGGTCACTACCTTTGGCATACGCGCCTACGCTGACCAAATCGCGGTTGCGCTGGAAACTGGATAACAGATGTTTGAAATGGCGCACGCGTGCGTAGTGCTGATCGGTAATTAACGAAGTCATGGCACGACTGATAGACGCTTCAATATCGATTGCCGGGTAGTGACCGCCTTCGGCCAGACGGCGCGATAACACAATGTGGCCGTCAAGAATGGCGCGCGCGGAATCGGCAATCGGATCTTGTTGATCGTCACCCTCGGTCAAAACGGTATAAAACGCGGTAATCGAACCGCCGCCAGAAATGCCGTTACCCGCACGTTCAACCAGCGCAGGTAGCTTGGCAAACACCGACGGTGGGTAACCTTTGGTTGCAGGCGGCTCGCCAATCGCCAGAGCAATTTCACGTTGCGCCATCGCATAACGGGTTAGGGAGTCCATAATAAGCAACACATGCTGGCCACGGTCGCGGAAATCTTCGGCGATGCGCGTGGCGTAAGCGGCACCCTGCATACGTAGCAGCGGCGAAACATCCGCCGGAGCAGCAATGACCACCGAGCGGGCACGCCCTTCAGGGCCAAGAATGTTTTCAATAAAGTCTTTTACTTCTCGCCCACGTTCGCCGATTAACCCCACGACGATTACATCGGCCTGGGTATAACGTGCCATCATGCCCAGCAGCACACTTTTCCCCACGCCAGAACCGGCAAACAGGCCCATACGCTGGCCACGACCCACGGTTAGCAGCGCGTTGATAGGGCGCACACCAACATCGAGCACGTGTTCAATGGGGGTGCGTTGTAAAGGGTTGAACGGGGCGGCACCCAATGCGCCTAGCGTGGTGGTTTCCGGTGCCGGAAGGCTGTCGAGTGGGCGACCACTGCCATCCAGTACACGGCCCAGAAGCGCCGGGCCGAGGGGCAGTTGTTTGCCACTATGCAGGCCACCTTCGCTGGTGGCGCGGGCATAAACACGCGCACCGGGCAGAATGCCTTCGACTTCCTCAAGTGGCATCAGAAACAGTCTTTGACCGTTAAAGCCGACGACCTCACACTCGATATCTCGTGAGTGCTGCTCGATGATGCAGGTTGCACCAAGCGGTAATTGCAGACCTGTGGCTTCCAGTACCAGACCGGTTGCGCGAGTCAAACGACCATAACGACGCACGGTCGGCAGTTGAGACATTTTCGCCTCAAAAGTATCGAGCGAATTAAGCCAGCGAGTCAGACGCGCAGTCATCACAACACTCCTGGCGCTGCAAGGCGGCAGAGTTCTTGCCAGCGCGTTGCAACGCTTGCGTCGAGGTCACCTTCATCGGCGGAGACTTTGCAGCCGCCCTGATGCAGACTTGGGTCGCCACGCAAACGCCAGCCATGCAGGCTGAGGGTTGCGCCCAACATCTCGTCAACACGTTGCAAATCATCCGGGTGAACGCGCAACTGCGGTTTGCCGCTGAATAATGGTTCTTGCTGCAAAAGCGACTGAATCTGCTTAATCAGCGCATTGTTATCAATGCCTTTGGTTTCGCCGATAACCTGGCGAGCCGCCTCCAGTGCCATCTGCATCAAACGTGAAGCGATTACGCTGTCGAGCGCGTCGAGCGTGTACTGGAACTCGCTCACCAGTTGCTGCATTCGCGCATGTACCGGCGCTTGTTGCTGCTTAGCCTCAGCAAGACCTTGTTCAAGTCCTTGCTGAAAACCTGTTTTACGACCCTCTTCCACGCCAATTTTTTGCCCTTCGGCATAGCCCAGTTGATGGCCTTGCTCATGAGCCTGCATCTGCATTTGAGCAAGTTGTTGCTGTAAATCAGGCACGCTTTCCTGAGCCTGGTCAGGCTCATCGCCATCCGATTCCGACTGGAACATCGGCTCGAAGGTCTGTGATGGTGGGGCCAGGTCGTCTGGTGTCCAGATTTTCCATGGCAGCGAGTTAGACATAAGTATCCTCGCTGGTGCCAATTACCATCTCGCCGGTTTCTGCCAGGCGACGAACAATAAGCAGAATGGCTTTCTGTTCGTTTTCCACTTGCGACAGGCGCACCGGGCCACGGTTGGAGAGGTCATCGCGCAGAATATCTGCTGCACGCTGCGACATGTTGCGCAGGAATTTCTCGCGCAGCGGTTGCTCGGCACCTTTGAGGGCGATAAGCAGCGATTCGGATTCCACTTCCTGCAACAGTCGCTGGATACTGCGATCGTCCACTTCGACCAGGTTTTCGAACAGGAACATTTCGTCGATAATTTTCTGTGCCAGTTCGCCGTCGAAGTCGCGAACAGCGGAGATAACCGCTTCTTCCTGCTGCGTTTTCATCAGGTTGATAATTTCTGCTGCCGTTCTCACGCCGCCCATTTTGCTGCGTTTGAGGTTCTGGCCATCGAGCAAGTTGTTAAGCACTTCGGTCAACTCTGCCAGGGCCGCAGGCTGCACGCCGCCGAAGGTGGCGATACGCAGCATTACATCGTGGCGTAGACGTTCGTCGAACAGCGCCAGAATATCGGCCGCCTGAGCGCGTTTGAGATGAACCAAAATCGTGGCGATGATCTGCGGGTGCTCGTCGCGAATAAGGTCGGCGGCACTCTGTGGTTCCATAAAGTTGAGCGTTTCCATACCCGAGGTGGTTTCGCGGGTTTCCAGAATATCTTCCAGCAGGCTGGAAGCACGCTCTTCACCCAATGCTTTGATCAACACAGAGCGCAGGTAGTCGTTGGCGTTAATCGACAGCGCCGCATATTGCTCGGCTTCTTGTTCAAATTCAGCTAACACCTCGGTCAGCTGTTTGTTGGAAATCTGGCGAATGCTGGCCATGGCCGCACTAAGATGCTGGACTTCACGTGGACTAAGGTGCTTGAACACCTCTGCCGCACGGTCTTCGCCAATGGTCATCAACAGAATTGCGCTTTTCTCTGTTCCGCTAATACTCATAGTTCGTTACTCATCCATTGGCGTATCACCAGCGCAACGACGCGCGGATCGTTATCAGACATCTCGCGAATACGCTGGCTCATCACTTCAGCGCTCAGTTTTTGATTCACTTTGCGTTGCTGCTGCTGTTCGTCTTTCGTCAGACGAACTGAAACTGCATCTTCCTCTTCCGCACGCTGGCGTTGTGCTGCCACCTGCGTTTGTTGCACCTCGACCTTACGTTGAATAAGTGGGCGCACCAGTTTGCGCCACAGCAGCCAGGCAACAATCAGTACCACCAACCAACGGCCTGCGGACATCAACATTTCGAAGAAGGCTTGTTGCTTCCAGAACGGCAGCTCAAGGCTGGTTTCTTCTGTTGCACTAAATGGTGAGTTCACAACATTGAGCGTGTCGCCACGTGTATCGGAATAGCCCATCGCTTCACGCGTCAGGTTCTCAATTTGCTTCATCTGCTCGGCGGTCAACGGCAACGGTTTGCCATCGGTTAGCTGGCGGTAATTCACGACGACTGCCACAGACAGGCGTTGAATATCACCGACGTTCAGCTTGGTATGCAAAATAGTGCGGTCAACTTCGTAGTTGGTTGTTTCGTCGCGCTGAGTATTGCTTGAGCCGGTTGGGGTAGACCCACCCATCGGCGTCGTTTGATTTTGTTGAGGTGCATTTGCCGCATTGTTTTGTGGTGCGTTGGCAATAGGGGCATTGTTCGGCGGAGCCGGTTGGTTTGAAAGAGCACCCGGAACACCACCTGGGTTACGGCCATTAACCTGCTCACTTTGGTTTAGCTGGCGTGAACGCACGGCGGCCTGAGAAGGATCGCTATTCGGGCGATACTGCTCTTCAGTTTTTTCTTTATTGGCGAAATCTATCTGGGCGGTGACCTGAGCATGGACATTCCCGCTACCCACGATAGGTGCAAGGATTGATTCGATACGGCGCTGGAAGCGGCTTTCAACATCCATCGCATATTTCAGCTGGGCATCGTTTAAGTCGCGGCCTGCGGTATTGGACTGCGTGAGCAGATGCCCGCCTTGATCAACAAGCGTTACATTACCTGGTGGCAGCCCTGCAACCGCGCTGGAAACCATATGGACAACGGCGCTGATTTGCCCTTCATCTAAAGCGCGGCCAGGTTCGAGGCTGAGCGTTACGGAAGCAGAAGGGGATTTTTGCTCGCGAACAAAGAGAGACGGCTTTGGCATGGCGAGATGCACTCGCGCATTTTTTACCGGGCCGAGTGTTTCGATTGTTCGCGCCAGTTCACCTTCCAGTGCACGCTGGTAGTTCACTTGCTCGCTAAATTGGCTAATACCAAATTTTTCCTGGTCCAGCAGCTCAAAGCCGACTGCGCCACCTTTCGGCAACCCTTGTTGGGCGAGGCGCAGACGCAGGTCGTAGACTTTATCGGCTGGAACTTCAATGGCACTACCGTTATCGGAGAAGCGGTAAGGCACATTCATTTGGGTCAGTTGCGTGACGATGGCGCCACCGTCCTGATCGGCCAGATTGCTGTATAGCACTTTGTAATCAGGTGTTTTGGCCCACAGTACCAGCGCGATAATAACGGCGATCGCCGCCGCACCTGCGACCATCAGTGGGATTTTAGGATTCGCGCGAACGCGGGTCAGCCACTCCTGGGGTTTGTTTTGTGACGTTTGTGCCTGGTCCGCTGCGGTCATTGAGCACCTCGCAGCTGAACATAGACATCATTTTTACTATAAAGAGTGAACAAAACGAGCTCCCACAACAAAAGTTCCACATAGATGGCACCGTCATTATTTTCTTTCTCAAAACTTTCGATGGCTGAATTAGCTCTATTTATTGACGCTAATTACCGCCTTTGTCCTATTGACAAGGTGTTAATCTTGCCGCGTTAAAAATCATTGGGGCAGGTAAATGGCAATTCAGGGCATTGAAGGCGTTCTTCAGCAGTTGCAGGCAACCGCGCTGTCGGCGGGGAATCCGGTTCAGAATAACGAGCCTAAAGTGAGTTTTGCTGGTGAGTTGCAGGCAGCACTTGGTCGCATCAGCGAAACCCAAACCGCTGCGCGTACCCAGGCTGAAAAATTTGCCCTGGGAACTCCCGGTGTTGCGCTAAATGATGTGATGGTCGATCTGCAAAAATCGTCAGTTTCGTTACAAATGGGGATTCAGGTGCGTAACAAGATGGTGTCCGCCTACCAGGAAGTAATGAACATGCAGGTGTAGTTGCTTGATCTATAAGATATATAAAAATATAGACGTACAGTTTTATCACTAAACTAAGAGAGCGTAGGTCAGTACATATGCGCCTACGAAGAAGTGTTATTGTGAAAAAGTTTGTGGACTTGTTAATTATCATCATTGCTAACCCATGATAATCATTATTTTTTTGTCATTAATGCCTTAAAAATTCCTCAAATGTAATAAATGACTTGCCGCTTCCTGATTCGATTCACATAATCCGCGACTGTTTATAGGGGGTATTGTGGCAACTGTTTATTATTTTATGCTTCTGGCGTCAGGTTATACGAGTAATGTTTCATGGAACGTGACCCCCATGCCTAGCATGGAAGTGTGCGAACTCACCTTAAAAGAGGTGATGAAGGGAATTCCTGATAGAAGTTACGGTACTGTCCAGGCCCCATCCGCTGGAAAATGTATAGAAGTTCAGAAGTAAGCAAGATTTTTAAAATGATTCTAAAGGCTGACAATCGTCGGCCTTTTTCTATTTAGCCTGCCATCCATCAAACGCTTCTACTGTCAGAGAGCGTGCCGTGGTCAGATACTGACCGAGAAGGGGAATTTGAGTCCGCCTAAAGTTGTGGAATATGAGCGGCTTAAAACATGTTTCCGATGCTGGGTATTGCGCTAGTTAATTAAATGGTTAACGTTTCGGGCTTTTCGATAATAACCATTTTATTGCTGGAAATGACCGTGCTATTAGACGGAACGCTTTTTAAAACCAGCGTACCTACGCCAATTGTCACGTTGTCGCCAATTTCTATATCATCGCCAATGATGCAGGAATGGGCGCCCATATTGACGTTGTTTCCCACTTTAAATTTGATGTCGACACCATTTTTATTGCTGCCAAGGGTGCAGAATTGCCTGATAGTAAACCCTTCTCCAATCACACAACTTCTGTTGATAATCATTGAGTTACCGTGCCATATCTTAAAGCCCTTGCCAATTTTCAAATGGTAAGACAGCTCTACCCCAAACAGGCCTTCATTAATAACTCGGTTGAGTATCACAAACATCAGCGAAATCGGGTAAAGAGCCTTTGTTTTGGCATGAATAGTGGCCATTCTAAAAATTAAAATAATCAGCTTAGATTTGGCTGTGTTGATTTTTAAGTCATATTTTAATGTGGAAAAGAAATCACGCATGGCGATATTCCTTTTAAGATTTATAAGAATAATCTTAATTCATAATCTGCAACTCGCCATTGAGTCTGGTAAAAGATTTGCTGTGCCGCGCCTTACTGGAATGGCCCAGGCCAGGATAATCATGAAAAAGTCGCTATAACTTGAGTAGGTTTCAATTGTGCGAATGTTAACTTTTCAGTAACATCCGCTCTTTCGGAGATAGAAAATGTCTGTCGCGGATTCCCTTCTTGCCTTCTCAATTGCTGCACTCCTCTTAACGCTGACTCCTGGGCTTGATACCGCACTTATCCTGCGGACGGCTACTGTCGAAGGTGGAAAAAAGGCCTTTCAGGCTGCACTAGGCATCGATACCGGCTGTTTTATCTGGGGCGCTTTAGTCGCTTTTGGACTGGGTGCGCTACTTGCTGCATCTGAGCTGGCTTACGATATTCTCAAGTGGTGTGGCGCTGTGTATTTATTCTGGCTTGGGATACAACTCATTCTTAGGCCTCGTCATACATTTGATACAAGTCAGCTTGAACGGCCCACCTCAAGTAATTGGTTTTTGAGAGGAATGCTCGGAAACGTATTAAATCCTAAGATCGGTGTGTTCTACGTTTCGTTCTTACCTCAATTTATACCTGCAGGGCATTCGCCCATTATCTGGACATTCCTGTTGGTCTCTATTCATGTCGTTTTAGGCACACTTTGGTCATTAACCTTAATTATGGCAACGCGTTATGCGTCGGATCTGCTTAAGATCCCAGCCATTGTGAAATGGATGGATCGTGCCACCGGCGGAGTGTTCATGCTGTTTGCAACAAAACTGGCGTTGAGTAGCCGATAAGAATGAGCCGTATACACTCAGACGTGAAGATGGGGAGTCTTAATCTCCTTCGATGGGTTGCAAGCTACTGAAACACTGGCGGGCTAAGTGCTTTAATGCGAAAATTATTTTTTCTCCGCAGTCGGGATAGATGATGAAGAAGATTGCATTATTGACAGTGTTGCTGGCGTTAAGCGGTTGTGTGCAGGTTGATAATTACCGCGAAGTGGTTAAAACCCCAGCGCCTGCAGGGCTTGCTGGTTACTGGCAGTCACAAGGCCCACAAAGTGAGATGGTGAGCCCGGAAGCGATCGCGACTCTTGTGGTCACACCGCAAGGGGATACGCTCGATTGCCGCCAGTGGCAGCGCGTGCTTGCTCTGCCAGGTAAACTGACTGTGCGTTCAGATGACTGGTATAACGTGACCAACAAACGCGATGTTTATAGCGTTGAGCGTGAAGGCGATACGCTGGAATATGCCGGTATGACCCTGAAACGTGTTGATCGTCCGACGCAAGAATGTGCTGATTATTTGCAGAAGAACCCGCTGGATAGCAAATTACCGTAAGTGATGATTCCCTCTCCTTTAACTGGAGAGGGAAGTTTCAGTCAATCTATAACACCTCTTCCATTACCCACACGCTGACGCTTCCGCCGTTGCAGGAAAATGTCGCACTACCTTTTTCATCGGTGGTGACGGTTTCTTCACGGTTGCCCAGATAATCCCGCCAGTTTTTGCTGCCGTAATTATCGCCGAGCGTAATAGTTTTCTCGCCATCATCACCGTTTGATAACACCACCACGCAACCTGGATTTTCATCGGTACCGCTGCGGCTAAAGGCGATGCAATTAGGGTGATCAAACCATAGCGTTTGCACGCCGTGGGCGAAGCGTTCACGGGCATGGATTAAATCATCCAACTGCTCAATTATCGGCATGTCGATGTGGTAAGTTTCGCCATCGCCACCTTCGTCATCGTAACTGGCGCCAAATAAATCGGGATAAAACACACTCGGCACACCGTTTTCGCGCAGCAAAATCAGAGCATAAGCTAAGGGTTTGAACCACGGTTCTACAGGTGCTTCAAGTGATTGCAGGGGTTGCGTGTCATGGTTGGCAACGAGAGTGACGGCATGGAAAGGGTCAGCTTCAACTAGCGTGCCGGTGAAAATCTGGCTCATGTCGTAATCGCGACCTTGTTTTGACGCCTCGTGGAATTTCATTTGCAGCGGTGCATCAAACAGCATCGTTTTGCCATCGACCTGCGCGATATATTCCTGAAGTTTATCGACTTCATGGGACCAGTATTCTGCAACAACAAACAGCGGTTGTTCAGCCACTTCCTGAACATGTTCAATCCACTCTTTGTAGAACCACGCCGGAATGTGTTTGACCGCATCGAGGCGGAAGCCGTTACAACCCGTCTCTTCCATTACCCAGCGTGCCCAGTATTTCAACTCTTCTGTTACGGCGTGATTGCGAAAATCGATATTCTCGCCCATTAGATAGTCGAAATTGCCGAGCTCATCATCAACCTGGTCGTTCCACCCTTCACCGGTATAATCATTGATTATCTTGAAAATACCGTCCTCATTTGGGTTTTCGATGTGGTCAACGCCACTAAAGCATTTGTAATCCCAGACAAATTTCGAGTATTGACCGGCACGGGCAGGGAAGGTGTAACGCGTCCAGGCTTCGCATTCGATAACTTCGTCGTCTATTTCATTACGGTTTTCTTCGTTGACACGATTGACCTGAATGCGCTCTTTCTCATCAGCGCCCATTTTGTGGTTAACCACCACATCAAGCAGCACAGCAATATCGTTTTCTTTTAGGGCTTTTATTGCTGCCAGCAATTGCGCTTTATCGCCGTATTTGGTCGCCACAGAGCCTTTTTGGTCGAATTCACCGAGATCAAAAAGATCGTAACAGTCATATCCCACCGAATAGCCACCGGAGCTACCTTTGTAAGCCGGTGGCAGCCAGACCATATTGACGCCGATATCATTGAGCGTTGCCGCGCGTTCGGCGACTTCTGCCCACAACTGACCCCCACCGGGGTAATACCAATGGAAAAATTGCAACAAGGTTGGGTTTTTCATCGAGTCCACGCTCCAGGAGTCATTTAGCTGACCACTGGAGTATGGAAGATTTTAGGATGATTAGCGGATTAGTTATTGAATGCTTTGCAGTGTGAGGCAAAATTATTGTGGTGCATCAGGTACCAGTAACTGGCCTGATAACCTTCCATACGTGTGGTTCAGGGTTTGCTGGCGCGATGACTGGCCGATTAACGAACTCAGTTCGTCCAGGCGCTGCTGTAATAAGTTTTTAAGCGCCTGCTCATTTTCCAGAATTTGCTCTAGTTTTTGCTGCAACATATCCTGCACGCTTTTCGTCGTCCCTGGTGGAATAGGGTTGGCGTTAAGCGTCTCAATGCCTTGCAGGTAAGCGACTTCCTGCTCCAGCAATAAATCCCACTCGCCACGCTGTGCCAGTTCCAGCAACGACTGGCTTAACAGCACCACGTTCTGCCAGCGGCTGATCAGTTCTACATACGGCGACATTAGGCAGGCTCCCGCGCAGCATTCAGAGGTGAGATCTGTTTCCAGGCATCCGCAATATTGGTTAATAGCCTTTCGACCTCCTCTATTGCACTAACATCATTATGTAAATTTGCTTGCAATAGACGGCGAACCAAATAGTCGTATAGAGAAGATAAACTGTCTACTAATTCGCCACCTTGTTCATGATTGAGTCCTGCCTTCAGACCGTTATCAATAATATTGATAGCTTTGCTCAGTGCTTCACCCTTCGCTGCCACCTCTCCTTGCTGCATAAACAAGCGAGCTCTAACCAGGGCGCTTAATGCTCCATCGAAAAGCAAAACAATCAATTGATGAGGACTCGCGCTCATGACGGCGCTTTCCACACCTATCTGAGCATATGCTTGTGTACCCCGCGCGCTGTACATAATTACCCCTTGTTATCAGGAACTGCTGGATGAGAATTGTTGAGTCAGATATGAACTGGTGTTGTTCAGCTTGCTCATCATTGTATCGAGTTGCGTAAACTGAGCTTTATATCGGGCAATGGTGTCGTCAATGCTGGTGCTGACAGCAAGGTATTGCTTGGTCAGACTTTTCAGTGTGGAGTTGATGCTGGTGGTGGCGCTGTCGATAATGCCATCGTCAGCCAGGTAGCTTTTTACCAGGTTGGCGGTTGTTGTGGTGATACCGGTTGTTTTGCCATCGCCGACGAGTAATTTCTGAGTATCAACAGAGTTAGTTGTGAGAGCTGTTTTGAGCTTATCGTCGTCAATTTTGAGCTTGCCGGTCGTGGGATCTTGAGCAATGCCGATCTGCGACAGGGTACTAAATTTCGAACCAGTGTCGCCCGTCGTAAATTGACCACGAATGCCCGTCTGGATGGTGCGAACCACGCTGTCACCCAATAACACGCCGTTACCCGCGCTTTGGTCAGCACCTGCATCCACTGCACTGTATTTCGTCAGGGAGCTGAAGGTGTCCAGCATTGAGTTGTAGGCATCAACCCAGGCTTTAATCGCGGTTGTCGCTTTGTCGTTGCTTTTAGTGATGGTGACGGTAGCGTTAGTCACTTCTTTATTAAGAACTAAAGTGACTCCTTCTGGGGTGTCCTTAACGGTATTGCTACCGCTTACTACTTTAATATTGTTGATGGTTAACTCGGCATCTTGAGCAGAAATCGTTTCAGTTAACCCATTTTTCGTGGCGGTAGAATCATAGCCAATAAGTTCGTTTAGCTCGCTGTCGCCAGTGACACTAATCGTCATTGCTTTGTCTTCGCCGGTTTCGGTAGAAGTAATAACCAGCTGGAATTTGCCTTCACTGTTTTTAATAACGCTCGCAGAAACACCACCGTCGGCAGTATTAATCGCATCGCGAATACCATTCAGCGACGTCTGATCGTCGGTGAGTTTGATTTCCAGTGACTTTTCACGCCCTGGCTGGTTGATAACCAGCGTACGGTCGGTTGATGTAACAGTGCTTTGCTTGTCCGTAGCGTTGGCGATTCCGCCAGTAGCCAGAGACTGTGCCTGCGCCAGCTGAGTCACGCTAATAGTGTATTTACCTGCAGCGGCCCCTGCACCAGTGCTAACACCCAAATCCGTGGTGCTGCTGGTTGCGGTACTGCTTTTAAAAAGGGTGGCGTCATTAAGCGAGGTATTCGCGGTCTGGAATTTTTCAATCGCACTTTTAAGTGAACCGTAAGCTGTCAGTTTGGCGCTATAACTGGATTGTTGTGCAGTTATCGGAGTGAGTCGGCCTTTCTCAGCCGTACTTAGGTTAGTTAACAGTGTATCCAGTGGTAGATTGGAGCCGACCCCTAATGAAGAAACGCTAGCCATTATTAATCCCTTTTCATTACTAACAATTATTCATGTTGGTATCGGCATTGAGAGCGCAAAGTTTAATGATATTTGAAGGTATTTAATGGAGGGAATAATGAAGGCGTTGCGGGTTATTTCTGCGGCTAGTTAAAAAGTGAAATTTTTCTAAAGTTCGAAAATAGTGTGCCGATACATGGGTAGACGGTGAGAAACCGTGGGCAACAGCCCAACCACAAAATGTGAATTGATAAGGATAAAATCATGGCACAAGTTATCAACACTAACAGCCTGTCGCTGTTGACCCAAAACAATCTGAATAAATCTCAGTCAACTCTGGGCACCGCAATCGAGCGCCTGTCTTCTGGTCTGCGTATTAACAGCGCTAAAGACGATGCAGCGGGCCAGGCCATTGCCAACCGCTTCACTTCGAATATCAAAGGCTTGACTCAGGCTTCTCGTAACGCCAATGATGGTATTTCTCTTGCACAAACCACAGAAGGTGCGTTGAATGAAATCAACAACAACCTGCAACGTGTTCGTGAACTTGCTGTGCAATCATCTAACCAAACTAATTCAGATAGCGATTTGTCATCTATCCAGGCTGAAATCCAACAGCGTTTGAATGAAATTGACCGCGTTTCTGGACAAACTCAATTCAACGGCGTCAAAGTTTTGTCTGAAACACAGGGAATGACTATTCAGGTTGGTGCTAATGATGGTGAGACTATCACTATCAATTTGCAGGAAATTAACTCTGAAACTTTAGGTTTGACTGGTTTTGGTGTTAAAGATGCAACTACCTTAAAACCTGCCGCGCAGGCTACGACTTCATTTGGTTCTGCTGGTACACCTATAACCCTCGATGCAGCCACAACATTAGATGCCGATATTGCAGCTAAAGCTTCTGGTACAAGTACAGCAGGTGCACGCAATGGCGTAGTCATGACTGACACAAATGGAAATCTGTTTGTTGAAGTAACAGGCTCTGATGTGCCAGCGGAGAACGGCTACTATTCAGTTGCTGTTGATAAAGATCCAGCATCAGCTACTGCTGGTCAGCTTACCCTTGGCAATAAAGCTACTACTCAACCTACACCTGGTAACTTAACAACTGCCACAACTGTTTCTGGTTCAGATGGCTCTACAGTTGCTGTCAAAATTGGAACTGATGCAGCAACGGCATCAATTACCAACGCCAAGCTCTTTAAATTACAAGATGCAAATGGCAAAGATACCGGCTCTTATGCATTGATCGGTGATGATGGTAAGCAATATGCTGCAACTGTGGATGAAAAATCAGGTGATGTTTCTGTTAAAACCGCTTCTTACACAGATGCATCAGGTACTGCACAAAATAATGTAAAAGTGCAATTAGGGGGTTCTGAAGGTAAAACAGAAGTCATTAAAACCGCTGATGGAAAAACTTATAATGCAAGCGATCTAAGTGGCAAAAACCTTAAAACTGACACTGTAACGTCTATCTCGACTACTAAAGCTACTGATCCATTGACTAAAATTGATGCAGCATTGGCTCAAGTTGACGCTCTACGTTCTGACCTTGGTGCGGTACAGAACCGTTTCGATTCTGCTATCACCAACTTGGGTAACACCGTAAACAACCTGACCTCTGCTCGTAGCCGTATCGAAGATGCTGACTACGCGACCGAAGTTTCCAACATGTCTAAAGCGCAGATCCTGCAGCAGGCGGGTACTTCTGTTCTGGCACAGGCAAACCAGGTTCCGCAGGGCGTTCTGTCTCTGCTGCGTTAAGTTTCATAAAAAAACGCACATTCCTGACCAAACCCCGCGCTTGCGGGGTTTTTTCATATCCATTGTTACCCATAACCCCCAAATAACCCCTTATTTCACCCACTATTCTTGCGATTAAAAACCCTCCAGAAACGGATAATCATGCCGATAACTCAACTAACGCAGGGCTGTTTATCGTGAATTCACTGTATACCGCTGAAGGTGTGATGGATAAACACTCGCTGTGGCAGCGTTATGTACCGCTGGTGCGTCACGAAGCATTGCGCCTGCAGGTACGCCTGCCCGCGAGTGTGGAGCTTGACGACCTGCTACAGGCGGGCGGCATCGGGTTGTTAAACGCAGTGGACCGTTATGATGCCCTGCAAGGAACGGCATTTACTACCTACGCGGTGCAGCGCATCCGTGGGGCGATGCTTGATGAGTTGCGCAGCCGTGACTGGGTGCCCCGCAGCGTCAGGCGTAATGCCCGCGGCGTGGCGCAGGCAATTGGTCAACTGGAGCAAGAGCTGGGCCGTAATGCGACTGAAACTGAAGTGGCTGACCGGTTGGATATCCCGCTCAACGAATACCGTCAGATGTTGCTCGACACCAATAACAGCCAACTCTTCTCTTATGATGAGTGGCGTGAAGAGCATGGCGATAGTATCGAACTGATTACTGAAGAGCATCAGCAGGCAAACCCGCTTCAACAACTGTTGGAAGGGAATTTGCGTGAACGTGTGATGGGCGCAATTGATGCGTTACCCGATCGCGAAAAGATGGTGCTGACACTTTACTACCAGGAAGAGCTGAATCTGAAAGAGATTGGCGCGGTGCTGGAAGTAGGGGAGTCGCGCGTCAGTCAGTTGCACAGCCAGGCGATTAAACGTTTACGCACTAAGCTCGGTAAGTTGTAAATGCCCGTCATACTTCAAGTCGCATCTTTGTTGGCAGCGTGCACGCGCCCGAATCACTTACTGACGTAAGCTCATCGGGATTTGTTCTCTTGCCGCCGCGGTGCGACTCGAATTATTTGGGTATTTGGCGAGATAATCGGGATTACATAATGACGGTGCAGCAATTAAAAAAACGGCCATTAAGCCGTTATTTGAAAGACTTTAAACACACACAAACGCATTGCGCGCAGTGCGCAAAATTGCTCGACAGAATCACGCTTACGCGTGGGGGTGAGATTGTCAGCAAAACCGCAATTGCCCAACTTGATACCTTAATAGATGAAAATGGCTGGCAGGCTGAACGCCAGTCCTGGGCAGCACTGTGCCGTTTTTGCGGTGATTTGTATTGCAAAGAGCAGAAACACTATTTCGATATCATTGGCTTTAAAGAATACCTGTTCGAGCAAACTGAGATGAGCCACGGCACTATCCGCGAATATGTGGTGCGCCTGCGTCGTCTGGGGAATCATTTTGCCCTACAAAACATCCCATCTCCCACTTCAACTAAGGCCTTCTTCGACGATTCCCTGGAAGAATGGTTACCGCCAACCAGCACCAACAATTACCGTATTGCACTGCGCAAGTACGGGCAGTTCCAGACCCTGAACCAAAATACCCATGCCCATTTCCAGGAAAATAAATCAACTTCTGATCATTACCCAAAAGATTTCATGTTGCAGGAAGGCGGCAAGCGAGTGAATCCCGATGAGCTTACTGTAGTAAGTGATTCGGATGAAAGAGAGCAGCCAACGCACCTGCAACTTGAAAGATAAGGGTATATATTAAAATGGCATAACTTGTAGCGTAGTGGTTTTGATTGATTATATTAAGTCGTTACACTACATCAAATTATCGACATTCGGGGTATCTATGAAATTAGCAATGGTGGGGCGTCAGGCGCTAATGGGCGTGCTGGCTGTGGCAATGGTAGCTGGCGCGAGTGTGCAGACGTTTGCGGCGGAAAACTTACTCAATAAAGTTAAAGAACGCGGCACGTTGCTGGTTGGGCTGGAAGGGACTTACCCTCCGTTTAGCTTCCAGGGTGATGATGGCAAACTGACCGGTTTTGAAGTGGAATTTGCAGAACAACTGGCACAGCACCTGGGCGTGAAAGCCGCGCTTAAGCCGACTAAATGGGACGGCATGCTGGCGTCACTGGACTCCAAACGCATCGATGTGGTGATTAATCAGGTCACAATTTCCGATGTGCGTAAGCAAAAATATGATTTCTCCACGCCATACACCGTTTCTGGTATTCAGGCGCTGGTGAAGAAAGGCAATGAAGGCAGCATTACCGGACCTGAGTCGCTGAAAGGTAAGAAAGTGGGCGTTGGCCTTGGGACAAACTACGAAGAGTGGTTGCGTGCCAATGTGCAGGGCGTTGATATCCGCACTTATGATGATGACCCAACTAAGTATCAGGATCTGCGCGTAGGTCGTATCGATGCCATTCTGGTTGACCGCCTGGCGGCACTGGATCTGGTGAAGAAAACTAAAGATACCCTGGCAGTAGCTGGCGCTCCATTCTCTCGTCAGGAAGCAGGTGTTGCCGTACGTAAAGGCAACGAAGACCTGGTTGAAGCTATCAACAAAGGTATCGCTGAAATGCAGAAAGATGGTTCTTTAGCGAAGCTTTCCGAGAAGTGGTTTGGTGCTGACGTGACTAAGTAGTTTCCGAAAGCCTGAAAAAAGGTGCTGATTTCAGCACCTTTTTTTATTTGCATTTGCGGGCATTCGGCCAGGCTCGTGCATAATGAAGAGATATGAATTTTTAATAAGTGTATGGAGTTGCTCATGTCACTGCACAATCTGACGCGTTTCCCGCGTCTGGAATTTATCGGCGCCCCGACGCCACTCGAATATTTGCCGCGTTTTTCTGACTATCTCGGCCGTGAAATCTACATCAAGCGTGACGACACAACCCCTATGGCGATGGGTGGGAATAAGCTGCGTAAACTTGAGTTTCTGGCGGCTGACGCATTACGTGAAGGGGCTGACACGCTGGTCACCGCAGGGGCAATTCAGTCGAATCACGTTCGCCAAACTGCAGCGGTTGCTGCAAAGCTTGGCCTGAAATGTGTCGCTTTGCTGGAAAACCCGATTGGTACACAGGCAGAAAACTATCTCACCAATGGCAACCGTTTGATGCTCGACCTGTTTGATGTCGAAATTGAAATGTGTGATGCGTTGCATTCGCCGGACCAACAACTCGAAGAAATAGCCGTTCGTCTTGAAGCACAGGGTTTTCGCCCGTACGTGATTCCGGTGGGTGGCTCGAATGCACTGGGTGCGTTGGGTTATGTGGAAAGCGCGCTGGAAATCGCCCAGCAGTGTGAAGGTGCGGTGAGCGTATCATCTGTTGTTGTTGCGTCCGGAAGCGCCGGGACTCATGCAGGACTTGCGGTAGGGCTTGAACAGCTTATGCCGGATGTTGATTTAATTGGCGTTACCGTGTCGCGCACCATTGCTCAGCAATTACCGAAAGTGGAAGCATTGCAGCAGGCTGTGGCGCAGTCGCTTAGTGTCAGCGCAAACAATCCGATTAAACTTTGGGATGACTACTTCGCTCCGGGCTACGGCACGCCGAACGAAGAAGGGCTTGAGGCGATTAAAATTCTCGCCCGCCTGGAAGGGATACTGCTCGATCCGGTTTACACTGGCAAAGCGATGGCGGGGTTGATAGACGGCGTTACCCAGAAGCGTTTTAAAGACGAAGGCCCGATTATCTTTATTCATACCGGTGGGGCGCCAGCGTTGTTTGCTTACCATCCGCATGTCTAAGTCATAATAAAATACAGGGTTACTATGCAAGAAAGTATTCAACTGGTGCTGGATTCAGCGCCATTTCTGCTCAAAGGTGCGGTGTTCACGCTGCAACTCAGCATCGGCGGTATGTTCTTTGGGCTGATTCTCGGTTTTTTACTGGCGCTGATGCGCTTGTCACGATTTTGGCCGTTTTCACTGCTCTCACGTTTCTATGTTTCGATTTTTCGTGGTACGCCGTTAATCGCACAGCTGTTTATGATCTATTACGGCCTGCCGCAGTTTGGTATTGAGCTAGATCCTATTCCGGCTGCAATGATTGGTTTGTCGTTGAATATGGCGGCATATGCATCAGAAACTCTGCGTGCTGCCATTTCATCAATTGAGAAAGGGCAGTGGGAAGCGGCGGCAAGTATCGGTATGACGCCGTGGCAAACTTTGCGTCGGGCGATTTTACCGCAGGCCGCGCGCGTGGCATTACCACCACTGAGTAATAGCTTTATCAGTCTGGTGAAAGACACCTCGCTTGCAGCCACAATTCAGGTTCCCGAGTTGTTTCGTCAGGCTCAGCTTATTACTTCGCGCACGCTTGAGGTGTTTACCATGTATCTCGCGGCTTCCTTGATTTACTGGGTGATGGCAACGGTGCTCTCTTCGTTGCAGAACTACTTTGAAAATCAACTCAATCGCCAGGACAGGGATCCAAAATGAGTGCCATCGACGTAAAACAACTGATCAAGAAATTCCATGGGCAGACCGTGCTGCATGGCATCGATCTGGAAGTAAAAGCGGGTGAAGTGGTGGCGATTATTGGGCCAAGCGGCTCAGGTAAAACTACGCTCTTACGTTGCATTAACTTGCTGGAACAACCGGAGTCGGGAACCATCAGGGTTGGCGATATCTCCATTGATGCAGCGCTTTCGCTGAATAAGCAAAAGAATAAAGTGCGCGAACTGCGCCAGCATGTTGGTTTTGTATTCCAAAGTTTCAACCTTTTCCCGCACCGCACGGTGATTGAAAATATCATTGAAGGGCCGGTGATTGTTAAAGGTGAGCCGAAGGAAGAGGCAATAGCACGTGCTCGCGAGCTGCTGGCGAAAGTTGGGTTAAGCGGCAAAGAAACCAGTTACCCGCGCCGCCTTTCAGGTGGCCAGCAACAGCGTGTAGCGATTGCCCGTGCGCTGGCGATGCGCCCGGAAGTGATTCTGTTTGATGAGCCAACCTCAGCACTCGATCCGGAGCTGGTGGGGGAAGTGTTGAGTACAATCCGCCAGCTGGCTGAAGAGAAGCGAACCATGGTGATTGTGACCCATGAAATGAGCTTTGCTCGTGATGTTGCTGACCGAGCTATTTTCATGGACCAGGGGCGTATTGTTGAACAGGGTCCGGCTCGTGAGTTATTTGCTAACCCTAAGCAGGCTCGTACCCAGCAATTTCTTGAAAAGTTCCTGACGCAGTAGCTTGAACGGCCCCAAATGGGGCCATTTATTTATAGTGAACTAACCCTATAATTAATAAGCGTTATAAATAAAAAATAACTATTGAGTAATGACTTTCAATATTCAGCTGTTGTTGCAGTTAAATCATATAAAGAATGTTGGTAAATGTGATAGCGTTAAGCATTACATTTGAAAATGAATTCAATGTCAGGAGATTCGCCAGATATAATGGATGATCGTAACTTTTTTAGCTGGCGGCTGGATGCGCTTAATATCTTCCAGTCTGTCACTCAGGCTGATGAAATAACAAAAATTCTGCATCAGCAAACTGAGCTGTTGGAGTTTGACTATTACTCGCTATGTATACGTCACCCGGTGCCATTTACTCGTCCTAAAACCTCTTTAAGGTCTTCCTATCCTCAAAGCTGGCTCGATCACTACCATGCAGAAAACTACTTTGCGATTGACCCGGTGCTACGCCCGGAAAACTTTATGCGTGGTCATTTACCCTGGGATGACGAGCTTTTTAGTGATACCCCGCAGTTCTGGGATGCGGCAAGGGATCACGGCCTGCGCCGCGGCATTAGTCAGTGTGTAATGGCACCTAATCGGGCAATCGGTTTTTACTCGGTTTCACGTACTCAGGGCAAAGGGAAAGTATTACCTGGTGATGAGCTTCAGTTACGTCTGCAGTATTTGGGTGAATTGAGCCTGATGACATTAACGCGTCTCAACGATCCGTCTATGGATGCGCTGACATTAAAACTCAGCAAGCGCGAGCGGGAAATATTGCAGTGGACGGGGGAAGGAAAAACATCGGCTGAAATAGCTATTATTTTGTCGATATCAGAAAATACCGTCAATTTTCATCAGAAAAATATGCAGAAGAAATTTAACGCGCCAAATAAAACACAAATTGCCTGTTATGCGGCAGCGATTGGAATAATTTGAAAGGGGAGTTAATTCGATGACTCTTCAACGAAACGGCTGGAGAAAAATTCCTCATCCAGCCGCCGTTTAACGATTACTGACGGTAAGCCTGTTTAATTTGCTTAACAGTATTACCAAAGACTTCTGCGTGTGCCGAGTCGTCCATCTGAGCAATTTGCTTTTCCATTTTGATGATAACCTTGCCTGCATCGGCTTGGCCCATGGCTTTCAGCATCTGAGTCAGCATAGCTTTCAGGCAGGTAACTTCAATAGCCAGTTCACTACTGTTGTCTGCGGTGGAAAAATCAGGAGTGCTCATTTGTGTTCCTCGGTCTCGGTTGGTACACCGTTGTTTTGTGTAACGGTTTCGTAAGGCGGCGGAGTATAGCACAATCGTAAACCATTTTATTAGTGCTAACGCTGATCGTCCAGGTTGTAATCTGTACGATGCTGTTAAATTGTTTTGATTATGTTTGTTTGTAGTTAAAAGTTAGGGTGTATAAGCATTATTTAATACGTCTAATATTAATGGATTATCGTTTTTTTTAATGTGAAAAGCATTTTTATTATTTAAAGACATAAATTAATCAATTTGCTTGTACAGTTTCCACTGTACAATTAAATTTCCAAAAACAGTGGAAACTCTGAAAATCTGTTTTTGCATTTTAAAGTTACCGGAAAACCCGTTAATATAGCGTGATAATTTTTAGTAGCGTAATTCCTTTTCTGGAGAGTCCCCTTTGATCAACGTACTTCTTGTTGATGACCACGAACTGGTGCGCGCAGGGATACGACGCATTCTTGAAGATATCAAAGGGATCAAGATATCAGGTGAAGCAAATTGCGGTGAGGATGCCGTTAAGTGGTGCCGTAGCCATCAGGTTGATGTTGTCCTGATGGACATGAACATGCCGGGCATTGGCGGCCTTGAAGCAACACGCAAAATCGCGCGATACTCAACTGATATCAAAGTGATTATGCTGACGATTCACACTGAAAATCCGCTGCCGGCGAAAGTCATGCAGGCAGGTGCTGCGGGTTATTTAAGTAAAGGTGCAGCACCGCAGGATGTTGTTAATGCGATTCGTTCAGTAAACGCGGGTCAGCGTTACATTGCATCAGACATCGCCCAACAGATGGCTTTAAGCCAGATCGAACCAGAAAAAACGGACACACCGTTTGCCAGTTTGTCTGAGCGTGAATTACAGATTATGCTGATGATCACCAAAGGCCAGAAGGTCAATGAGATCTCTGAGCAGCTTAGTCTAAGCCCGAAAACGGTCAATAGTTACCGTTACCGCATGTTTAGTAAACTGAATATCAGTGGCGATGTTGAGCTGACACACCTGGCCATTCGTCATGGTTTATTTAGTGCGGAGACGTTAATCAGTAGTGAGTGAAATCTTTGACCCACGAGCTTTTCTCAAGACAGTAACCAGCCAACCTGGCGTCTATCGTATGTATGACGCCAGTGAGACGGTTATTTACGTTGGTAAAGCCAAAGATCTGAAAAAACGCCTGTCGAGCTACTTCAGGAGCAATCTTGCCAGCCGTAAAACGGAAGCTCTGGTTGCTCTCATCCAGCATATCGACGTGACGGTAACCCATACCGAGACAGAAGCGCTCCTGCTTGAGCATAACTACATCAAGCTTTATCAGCCACGCTATAACGTGCTGCTGCGTGACGACAAATCCTATCCTTTCATTTTCCTTAGCGGTGATACTCACCCGCGACTTGCTATGCATCGTGGGGCGAAACATGCGAAGGGTGAATATTTCGGGCCATTCCCGAACGGTTACGCAGTACGCGAAACGCTGGCGTTATTACAAAAAATCTTCCCGATTCGTCAGTGCGAAAATAATGTTTATCGCAATCGCTCTCGTCCATGTTTGCAATACCAGATTGGACGCTGTCTTGGGCCGTGTGTTGCAGGTTTGGTCAGTGAAGAAGATTACGCCCAGCAGGTGGAATATGTGCGCTTGTTCCTGTCAGGAAAAGACGATCAGGTTCTGAACCAATTGATCGCCAGAATGGAAGGGGCGAGCAAAAACCTGGAATTTGAAGCCGCTGCGCGAATTCGTGACCAGATTCAGGCAGTTCGCCGTGTGACAGAAAAACAATTTGTCTCAAATACCGGCGACGATCTGGATGTGATCGGTGTGTCGTTTGATTCGGGTATGGCGTGTGTACATGTGCTGTTTATTCGCCAGGGTAAAGTGTTGGGCAGCCGCAGTTACTTCCCGAAAGTACCCAATGGCACAGAACTGTCAGAAGTGGTTGAAACATTTGTTGGCCAGTTCTATTTGCAGGGCAGCCAGATGCGCACCTTACCTTCTGAAATTCTGCTCGACTTCAATTTGCCGGATAAAAACCTGCTCTCAGATTCACTGACGGAACTGGCGGGGCGGCGCATTAACGTGCAGACCAAACCACGAGGCGATCGCGCTCGTTACCTTAAACTTGCCCGAACTAATGCGGCTACCGCACTGGTGACGCGTCTGGCGCAGCAGTCGACTATCCATCAACGTTTAGCAGCCTTAGCCAGTGTGCTTGAGTTGCCAGCCATAAAACGGATGGAGTGCTTTGACATAAGCCACACTATGGGTGAGCAGACAGTAGCCTCCTGCGTGGTCTTTGATGCTAACGGCCCGCTACGTGCGGAATATCGCCGCTACAACATTGAAGGTATAACACCTGGCGATGACTATGCCGCGATGAACCAGGTATTGCGTCGTCGTTACGGTAAAACTATCGACGAAAGTAAAGTCCCGGACGTTATCCTGATTGATGGTGGCAAAGGACAACTCGGCCAGGCAAAAACCGTCTTCGCAGAACTAGATGTGGAGTGGGATAAAAATCATCCACTGTTGCTCGGCGTGGCAAAAGGCGTGGACCGCAAAGCCGGGCTTGAAACGTTGTTCTTCGAACCAGAAGGGGAAGGTTTCTCTCTGCCGCCGGATTCCCCGGCGCTGCATGTCATTCAGCATATCCGTGATGAATCCCACGATCATGCCATTTCCGGGCATCGTAAAAAACGCGCAAAAGTGAAAAATACCAGTGCGTTGGAGACAATCGAAGGGGTTGGGCCAAAACGTCGCCAGATGTTGTTGAAATATATGGGGGGATTGCAACCATTAAAGAATGCATCCGTAGAAGAAATTGCAAAAGTGCCAGGCATCTCGCAAGCGTTGGCAGAAAAGATCTTCTACTCGTTGAAACATTAAGGGCTCTGTAGCAACATAGAGACAATTTCCACTTACGACAGACAGTTAACCAGCACTATGCAATTTAATATTCCGACATTGCTTACTCTGTTTCGTATCGTCCTTATCCCATTCTTTGTGCTGGCTTTTTATCTGCCGTTCAGTTGGGCACCTTTCCTATGCGCGTTTATCTTCTGGTTTGCTGCAATAACAGACTGGTTTGATGGCTATCTGGCGCGCCGCTGGAACCAAAGCACGCGCTTTGGCGCCTTCCTCGACCCCGTAGCGGACAAAGTTATGGTCGTGGTTGCGCTGGTGCTGGTAGTGGAACACTACCACTCATGGTGGGTGACGCTGCCTGCGGCCACTATGATTGCCCGTGAAATTATTATCTCTGCGTTGCGCGAATGGATGGCTGAAATTGGCAAGCGCAGCAGTGTTGCGGTCTCGTGGATTGGTAAGTCCAAAACCATGGCGCAAATGCTGGCACTGATTGGTATGCTCTGGCGCCCAAATATGTGGGTTGAGTATGCGGGGATCGGTTTATTCTTTATCGCTGCGGTACTAACTTTCTGGTCAATGTTCCAGTACTTAAAAGCGGCAAGCAAAGATCTGCTCGACAGCTCCGG
This sequence comes from Buttiauxella sp. AC038, assembly GCF_979253565.1. Classification (NCBI taxonomy): domain Bacteria; kingdom Pseudomonadati; phylum Pseudomonadota; class Gammaproteobacteria; order Enterobacterales; family Enterobacteriaceae; genus Buttiauxella; species Buttiauxella sp. AC038. Next base: position 1,953,143 of record NZ_CEEDCQ010000001.1, read on the forward strand.
CACTTAATAACCGTATCAGACACAAGAGATGAGCTCCTTTCGGGCTCATCTCTTACAAGCACCAAACTCCCCCAGATCCAAATACCGAAATCCTCACCGAATCTCAATAGAAGGTTATATTTAACCTATCGATGCCATATCCGATAATAGGGAAATTATGATTCGCTTATCCTCGCTTGCCCTTGTGCTTGCCGCCGTTACCTGTAGCGCCCAGGCCGTTACCTATATGCTTCCACCCGAGGGTAGCCGCTTGGTTGGCTCGCCGCTAACCGTTAGCGTACCTGAAGGGAATACCCAGCCGCTAGAGTACTTTGCCGCGCTCTACGGGCAGGGACTAAGCAATATGCTGGAAGCCAATCCAGGGGTAGATCCATTTCTGCCAAAAGCCGGTACCCAGTTGACGATTCCGCAGCAAGTGATTTTGCCTGATACCGTACGCCAGGGCGTCGTGATAAACGTCGCCGAAATGCGGCTTTACTACTATCCGGATCAGAGCAACACGGTTGAGATCTTCCCCATTGGCATAGGACAGGCCGGGCGAGAAACCCCGCGTAACTGGGTGACGAGGGTTGAGCGTAAGCAGGAAGCTCCAGGCTGGACACCAACACCTAATACCCGACGCGAATACGCGAAAGAAGGGAAAACTTTGCCAGCGTACGTGCCGCCGGGTGAGGATAACCCGATGGGGTTGTATGCGATTTACATCGGCAAGCTTTATGCTATTCATGGTACTAACGCCAACTTTGGTATCGGCCTGCGCGTTAGCCAGGGGTGCATCCGCCTACGCAAAGACGACATTAAATATCTGTTTGATAATGTGCCGGTGGGCGCGCGCGTGCAGCTGATTGATCAGCCGGTGAAAGCAACCGTCGAACCTGACGGAAGGCATTGGTTGGAAGTGCATGAGCCTTTGTCCCGTAACCGCGCGGAGTTTGAATCTGACAAGAAAGTCCCGCTACCAATGACATCGGCACTGCGCGATATGACGCAAGGTTCTGGCGTAGATGCAGGTATGGCGAGCGCAGCGTTGACCCGTCGTTCCGGGATGCCGGTGCCAATTAGCATTGAATCTAGAAAAGCAGGTCAGCTATAAAACGCAAATGTTAAAAAGCAAAAAGCCCGCTTAGCTTCCTAAGCGGGCTTCTCTAATATGGCTCCTCTGACTGGACTCGAACCAGTGACATACGGATTAACAGTCCGCCGTTCTACCGACTGAACTACAGAGGAATCGGTTAACGGGGCGCATAGTAACTAGCGGCTACTGGGTTGTCAAAGGCTGTTTAGGTGAAATGCGTTTGATTGCTGGTTTAATCAACAAAAAGAATAAAAGAGCCGCAAAAACACGGCTCTTTGAGGGATTTACATGCGTTGCGTTCTAACTGGCGCTGTTGCCTCTATCAGCCATGGCCGCGCAGTACTGGAAACGAGCGGCGACAATGTTTCCCGCACCAACTGGTGGTAATCATCAAGCCAGGCAATCTCTTGCTCGCTTAACAACGGTAACTCTACCGCGCTTAAATCAATCGGAATCAGCGTCAGCGAGGCGAATTTACAGAATCCCGGCTGTGAGGCGACAACCTCAACCTGGTTTTCAATACGAATGCCGTGGCTGCCAGCGAGGTAATAACCCGGCTCGATAGTCAGCACGTTGCCCGGCAGCATTGGCCACGGGTTCACTTTTTTTGCCATACGGTGCGGGTTTTCGTGAATCAGCATGTTGTGCCCGACGCCGTGACCCGTACCGTGGTCATAATCCAGACCCAGTTCCCACAGCGGACGACGCGCAAATGCATCCAGTTGGTGGCCCTGTGCACCTTGCGGGAATTGCAGCGAAATCAGCGACAGGAAGCCTTTCAGAACCGCGGTGTAGTGCAGACGGCGTTGGGCATCAAGTTGCCCAAAGTTCAGCGTGCGGGTGGCATCGGTGGTGCCGTTGAAATACTGGCCACCGGAATCATTGAGGTAAAATTCATTACCGACGATGGCGAAGTTGGTTTCCGGCGCGCTGTGGTAGTGACACATCGCGGCGTTACTTGCTGCGGCGGAAATGGTGCCAAAGCTTTGCTCGATGAAATTGTCACATTCCTGACGGAAAGCGAGCTGTTTTTCCTGAGCTTCAAGTTCAGTAATCGGGTTGCCAGCGGCTTCACGCAGCGGTACTTCATGGCTGAGCCATGCAAGGAAATTAACCCATGCGGCACCATCCTGAACGTGGCTTGAACGATAGCCTTCAAGTTCAATATCGTTCTTATTGACTTTCATCAGTGTGATTGGATCTGGCTGCCATTCGATGTCACCGCCGCCTTGTTCCACAGCAAAGCGCACGGCGACAGGCGTGTTGTCGCCATCAAGCAAAAAGCGTTTGCCGGCCGCAAGTTGCTGGCAGCGCGCGAGGAATGTTTCCGGGCTGTGGAGGGCTATTGACTCCAGCACTGAACTGTCGAGTTGTTGCAGCTTCGCCTCGTCAACAAACCACTCAACGGCACCGTCGCTTTTAACCAGCGCAAAAGAAAGCGGCACCGGGCTTGTTGGGATGTCTGAACCACGAACGTTAAGCAACCAGGCAATATTGTCTGGCAACGTGAGGGCAAGATAATCGACACCTTCGTGCGTCAGTGCCTGCGCGACGCGGGCGCATTTGGAGGCGGTTGATTCGCCGCTAATCTCATCAGGCATCTGGCGTATCGGGCCGCGAGGTATCGCCGGACGTGTCGCCCAGATTTGATTGATCGGGTCATCATTAACGGCAACCAGGTCGCAGCCGCTGGTACGCAGGTTTTCATACTGGCTGTTGACCATCAGTAGTGGTTCAAATGCGATACGTTTACCGGCTGACAAGTTTTCATGAAGCCAGAGGTGAATCGGCTCATCGTGTAAATGGTGGATTTCAAACTCGTCCAGATTCACCTGCTGGCGCGCCTGAACCTGATAGCGCCCATCAACGAACAGCAACGCGCGGTCAGCCAGAATCAGCGCCAGGCCCGCAGAGCCATCAAAGCCGCTGATAAACTCCAGTTTGTCGTCATAAGGCGCGCAATATTCACTCTGATATGCGTCGGTGCGTGGAACCAGCATGCCATCCAGTTCGCGCTCTTTAAGCAGGCTGCGCAAGGCAGCCAGGGGTGAGGTGTGTTGCATTATTATTTTCTCTTAACGGAAAGGAGGTTCATTAAAAGTACGTAATTTGCGTGAATGCAGGCGTTCGCCCTCAGCTCGCAAGAGATCAATCGCGCAAATACCAATCTGCAAGTGCTCCGAAATCGCCCCTTCATAAAAGCGGTTGGCCTGGCCGGGGAGTTTAATTTCACCGTGCAGAGGTTTATCGGAAACACATAACAACGTGCCATACGGTACGCGGAAGCGATAACCCTGCGCGGCAATAGTGGCGCTTTCCATATCAATAGCGACGGCGCGGCTGAGGTTAAAGCGCAAGGCCGATGCGGAATAACGCAACTCCCAGTTACGATCGTCGGTGGTGACGACAGTCCCGGTACGTAAACGTTGCTTAACTTCTTCACCCGGCATGCCGCTCACCAGTTTGGTTGCGTCATAGAGCGCACGCTGCACTTCGGCAATGCTTGGGATTGGGATATCCGGTGGCAGCACTGCATCCAGAACGTGATCGTCACGCAGATACGCATGAGCCAGAACATAATCGCCAATCGACTGGCTTTCACGCAGACCGCCGCAGTGACCAATCATCAACCACGCCGCTGGGCGCAACACCGCCAGGTGATCACAAATGGTTTTCGCATTCGACGGGCCAACACCGATATTCACCAGCGTGATGCCGGTACCGTTGGCATCGATCAAGTGCCACGCAGGCATCTGGTGTTTTTTCCACGCGAGATCGGAAATCGCTTCTTCCGGGGCCTGGCTGTCGGCCGTCAACCACACGCCACCTGCGCAGGAAAGTGCAACATACGGGCTTTCAGGGTCAAGAATTTGCTGGCAGCCCCAGCGTACAAACTCGTCCACGTAGCGGGTGTAGTTGGTAAACAACACGAATGACTGGAAATGTTCTACCGGGGTGCCGGTGTAGTGGCGTAAACGCGCGAGTGAGAAATCGACGCGACGGGCATCAAAATGCGAAAGCGGGTAGAACTCGCCAGGGTGGAACAACCCATCGGCGGTCTCATCGCCAATTTGCGACAGTTCGGTGGTGGGAAAATAGCGCGGCAAACCGGCGCTCATTGAGCGGTCCAGCGACAAACTGGAACCATCAATCACATACGGATACGGGATTTCATGCTGCGATAACCCTACTTCAATTTGCGCGCCATAGTCGTCATAAAGCAGTGTGAGTTGTTCGGCGAGATAATGGCGGAATAAAGCAGGACGGGTGACGGTGGTGGTGTAACTGCCAGAGTGGGTGAAGCGGGCATAGGCACGGGTTTTATTTGGGTGATGTACGGTGCCATCCCAACTGACGCGTAACTCCGGGTAGACAAATAAACCGGCGGCACGTTTTTCAATTTCGGGTAGTGTGCCGTTCTCAACATACTGGCCAATAGCGTCGCGCAGTGCGTTGACCGAGGCATCGTACAGCTCCTCTAGTTTATCGAGGGCCTGGTTCGGGGTAAGGGCTGTGGCGGCTGTCTGATGCGTCATCTTTTCTCCTCATCCTGCTGATTTTTACAGGGCTGTTTGCAGCTTCGATAGTATGTCATCGGGAGGAGGGAACGGAAGGGGGCGTGGTCAGAAAAGCAAAAGCCGGCTCAGGAAACATGCAGGCCTTTGCACCTGTGAAAGGATTATATCCGTTCAATTTTTGCCGGAAGCCCCTGTCTGACTGATGCCCCAGACACCCAATCCAGCCAGGTATTTACGACCTTGCGTGTAGGGTCGGCAAAGCCCAGGTCATTGAGGTTTATCCCTGCTTTTATTTTCTCATCAATTGGCATGGCTTCACCGTCGAGATAATGCTGCGCCGCCCCCATTTCACGGTGCCCGTAACCGTGCTCAATGGCAATGACTCCAGGCATCACGCCGTGAAGCAGACTGATTTGTGCTACCGCGTGCCCGCCCGGTGTCGTGATACGGACGGTGTCGCCGTGCGCCAGGCCGTAGCGCTTGCCATCTTCAGGATTGAGCGCCACCAGGTTAGTCGGTTTGACTTGATGTAACCGTGGGATTGTTGATGTGCTGCTGGACATGGTATTGGATTTAAACGAAATCAGTTTCAGTGGCCACTGCTGCACAGGGAATATCTCGTCCACGGAGCGCCCGTCAGACAGCCGTGCAGGATACCAGGCCGGACAGCCGCTGTAACGTTCGCCAGTAATGGCATGACGATGTGCGGCGACTTCTGCATTCCAGATTTGCAGCGGTTTCTGCCACGCATTGCCGACGCGATTATCCTCACGCCCGCTGCAGTCTGGGGCAAAACGTCCGCCTCGGGAGTAGATGAAGGCGACGCGGCTGACCTCATCAGGTTTTAGCGTCTGTTGCATCACGGGCAAAATGCGTTGCACGCCGGTTAGAGCCACGTCCTCCTGATTTGCTGCCGCGACTGGGGCTTTGCCCATATATGCGATGTTGGCGGCAACACGCAGGTAGTAATCTTCCGCGCGATTAAGCGGGTAGCTGTTACCTTGCGTGTCGGTAATTGCATTGTCGCCAAAACCTGGCAGTTCGAGGCGTTTAGCCACTGCGATGCAGAAGGCCTCCATTGATACCGGCTGCCCATCTGCGGTTTGGCTAGTTGCGGACGAAACGACAGGCCAACGGGCGGTGGTGGCTTTGCTGGCAACGCCAGCCCACGGCGCGCTGAATCCCCAGCTTTCGAAGTTGTGCGTATCCGGCACGATATAATCTGCCAGCGCTGTGGTTTCATTCATAAACGCGTCAATGGCAATAAACAGCGGCAGGTTTTTAGGATCTTTGAGTTTCTCTTCCGCCACGGCCCGCAGCCCAGGGATGCCGTAAAACGGATTCGTCATATTGGAGATCCACGCTTTCAGCGGGTAGGGGTAGCCTTCCAGTGCCGAAGTAAGCAGTTCTGTCAGTTGCCCCGCCACGAACGGATACCACGGTGCTTTAGCTGGGAAGGGGGACTTCCCGGCGGCGACTTTATTCCGGTATTCTTCGGAGGATTCATAGGCCGTTTTGCTGCGCGCGATGCTCAGCCCTTTCGGTTTTACCTTTCCAGGGAAGCTGTCCATATTGTAGCGCGGGCCATCGGCTGCACCGTTGAATTTACCGCCGCTAACAAACACGCCGCCTTCCAGACTGAGGTTGCCAATCAGCGCGTTGAGCATCATGACGGCCCAGGCGTTGTAAAACCCGTTGCCTGCCATCATCCCGCCGTGGGTAATGACAGCGGCTTTTCGCCCGTGGCGGGTGAAGGCATCCGCCAGCGCGGCAATTTTTGCTTCCGACACTCCGCACTGCTGGCTGTACTGCGCCATTGTGAGTTTGTGGGCAGCCTCTTTGAGCAACTGGAATCCGCTTTTCACGGTGACGATTTGTCCGTCAGCCAGCGTGACTTGCTGAGTCACAAATAACTGCGCGCGCTGGCAAAGGCTGGCGGCAACTATTTCTGCGTTTTCATTAAGCACCACAGGATCGCTTGCGTCATCAGCCACCAGATGCGCCAGCGTCAAATGTTGCCCGGCAAGTTGCGGGAGCTCATCAGTGATCACCAGATGCGAGGCGTTGGTCCAGCTTTTCTCACCCGCCTGCTGCATGGCTTGCGCATCAGGGGTGGCAAGGTAGTCTGCGTTGTAACGTTCTTTCTCGATGATCCAGCGGATCATGCCCATCGCCAGCGCCGAGTCAGTACCAGGAATAACGGGCAGCCAGTGTCCGCGATCGTCGGCCAGCACTGTAGTTAACGGCAGCGCTGGGTCGACGACGACATACTGGAAGTTATCGCGCACGCGGGCGCTGGAGAGTTGCCGCGCCTGGCGTTTAAAAGGGTTGCCGGACTGCGCCGGTGAGGTACCCATAAACAGCGCAAATTCAACATGATCCCAGTCAGGTTTCACGTGCGGGTTTTTATCCAGATCGCCCATCAGTGCACCAGAACCGGCCCGATAAGCCAGGCCGCAATAGGCGCCGTGTGCGCCGAAGTTTTTGCTGCCGAAACTGTTGAGCGCAAAGCGTCGCAGGAACGTATCGCGGCCATCATCACCCGCATTGGTCACCAGTAATTGGTTAGTTTTCGGGCCAAATCCAGGATGCTTCGGATCGATGGGCGTAGTGGGGGCATGAAGCGCGCGTAAACCTTCTACGTACCCTTCACCAAATAGATCGCCACCTTCCACGACTTCTTCTATCAGTTGTTCAAAGCTGATGCGCTGCCATTTTCCTTCTCCACGTTTACCGACGCGTTTCATGGGTTCCAGAATACGTAGCGGGCTGTACAGGCCTTCCATCATGGTTGCGCCACGGGCGCAGGCGGTGGAGCGGGAGTCGAGGCCGGTTTCTCCTGCAAGTTGCGCCATCGACTCGGCAAACGGGACGGAGGCGTTAATGTGGTGTTCATGGGATAAAGGGTGATAAGGGTTGCCTGCAATTCGCAGCACTTTCTCTTTTTCGCGGTCAACCCGCACTCGCACGCCACACTGCGTCCAGCAGCCAAAGCATTGCGTCATCGAGATCACTTGTTGCGGGTTTTGTTGCCAGTGGGGTTGCGCGTTAGCCTCGGGAATCAACGCATTACCGAAGATGCGGTCGCGTGTTATCTTGCCGGAGGTGCCGTTTTGCAAACCGTCAATGGCACGCTTTGCGACATCCCGATAACTCAGCCCAAAAGTCACCATTCCGCCCAGAGCGAGGCCGACTTTAAGCCACTGACGACGGGTTAAATTAGCCATGTTGCATTCTCCTTGCCAGACCATTCACGGTTTCACGAACAATAATGAGCAGCGCTATCCACAAACCAAAGGTGCCGAAGATGGCGAGCCAGCCATCGGTTCCTGCGGGCAGGGTGTAAGGGTTAAATTGCGCGTTAAATTTCGGTATGGTTTGCACCTGAATCAGTAAGGTCCAGCGTATCAGCCAGCACAACGCCATGGCGCTGAACGCCTGCAAAATGCGTAACGGCGTGGATAACGGTTTAAGCAATGCCATACTGCTAATACCAAGAGATAAACACCAGAATACGGCCCAACTGATAGCGTAGCCTCTGGCGGAAGGGGCCACTGCAAGCCAGTCGCGAATAGCAGTGCCAGACAGCATGTCACCGCTGACCCAAAACACGACTACGATGGCAAGCAGCCCCAGAATCCAGAGTTGCCCTTGGGCCAGTTTCCGCTGTAATGCCTGTTCACTGCGCAGCGACACAATGAGCAGCGCAAAAAAGGTGTGGAAGGCACTGAGAAACATCACGAAAGGAAATGCGTAGCTAAACCAGACAGGGCGCGCCTGTACCACAGACACTTCGCGACCGGTATACACCAGTAATCCCACTGCCGTTAAGGCACTTGCCAGCGCCAGCCATTTCGTCACGCGGTAGCTTTTTTGTGTGAAGCGTTTGATAAGTTGTGCGAGAAACCACAATCCCAGAAACCCGGTGAACAGCGGTAAAAATAATGCGCCCCAGGGCATCCATGACCACGGCGTAGGGTAAGCGTAGAAATGCCAGAAGCGAGCGGTTTGGTGCAGATCGGCCGTTAGCGCCAGAGGGGCAGTAATGGCGCAGGTTAAGGCAATCAACAGCGTCAGGTTTTCCAGTTTTGCGGACTCTCTTTTGCGCCAGTGAAGTACACAGGCAAACAGGGCCGCACAGGCGGCAATGCCGATGAAAAAGAAGTATTGCACAGCCCAGGGAAGCCAGCTTATCTCTTGCGGGCGTGCCAGTACCTCCTCGATTAATAGAGAATGCGTCATTTAAACCTCCTGCCAGAGTGCGGGTTGAGCACGCCCCATCAATGGGGTGACGAAGGCCTCGTCCAGGCCTAAATAGAAAATATGGGGTAGGGTGCCGTTCTCCGGTTTCAGCACTTTGATGGCATCGCGGTGCTCGTGAAGCATCTGCGCGATGCGGCTGTTCTTATCCTTCAAATCACCAATAATTCGTGCGCCGCCAACACAAGATTCAACACACGCGGGGAGCAACCCGGCCTCGAGACGGTGGACGCAGAAGGTGCATTTATCGGCAGTTTGTGTTTCGTGGTTGATAAAGCGTGCGTCATAAGGGCAGGCCTGAACGCAATAGGCGCAGCCGACGCAACGCGTGTTGTCTACCACCACAATGCCGTCTTCCCGCTGGAAGGTTGCCTGAACCGGGCAAACGGGAACGCAAGGTGGGTTATCGCAGTGGTTGCACAGGCGGGGCAGCAACACGTTGGTGACGCTGAGTTCGCCTTCCAGTCGCACCTGATATTGATTGACATGGGTGCGGAATTCGCCCTGAGGTGTCTGGTTTTCAATGGCGCAACTAACCGTACAAGACTGGCAGCCAATACAACGGCGCAGGTCGATAAGCATGGCATAACGATGGCGTGTGGAGCCTTCATGTCGCTCAGGGGAGAAGGGGAATTTCGCCTGAGCCAGCGGCACTAAAGAGGCACCCGCGCTCAGGATACCCAGTTGCTGGAGAAACTGCCGTTTACTGCTGTCCATATTTTCTCCCGTCGTGATGCAACAACAAAACATAAGTCACGTCGTTGACTGGCTGGTGATGTATTAAAAATGTCTATGATTTACAGTGTAAAAATCAGGGAGGGGGGACTCTATTGTGGTTAACCACATACCCGTCTTGTTGTTGATCTAAAACAACATAATCAACAGGGATAATTCGGTGAGAGGCATAACGATGAGACGCCTGGCATTACTGCTGTCAGCCATCATGATGAGTAGTGCCGCATGGGCGGGGTCGTGGAATATTGGCATTCTGGCGATGCGTGGCGAGGTGCAGACTCGCAGCCACTGGCAACCGTTGGAAGCCCTCCTCAATCAACAATTGCCTGGCGAGGAGTTTCATATCCAGCCGCTGGACCTCCATCAAATGCAGGAGGCGGTGAACCGTAAAACGGTGCAGTTCGTGGTGACTAACCCCGCGCAGTTTGTGCAATTGAACAGCCATTCACCATTACGCTGGCTGGCCTCTTTGCGTTCCACTCGCGGCGGTAAAGCGGCGAGCAATGTTATCGGCAGTGCTATCCTGGCCAGGCGCGACAGCGGAATCACCTCGGTACACGATCTGATCGGCAAAACGGTGGGCGCTATTGATGCACAGGCTTTTGGCGGCTATTTACTGGGGTATAAGGCGTTAAATGATGCCGGCATTCGCCCTGAAAGGGACCTGCAACTGCGTTTTACCGGCTTCCCGGCCGATGCCCTGGTGTATTTGTTACGCGAAAAAGCCGTTCAGGCGGCGATAGTGCCGGTGTGCCTGCTGGAAAATATGGATAAAGAAGGGCTTATCCGTAAAGAAGATTTTGTGGCGCTGATAAACCATCCTGCTCCCATTCCCTGTTTAACCAGCACACCCCTTTATCCCGACTGGTCTTTTGCGGCACTGCCGACGGTCAGTGATGAACTGGCGGACCGTGTCACGCGGGTACTGTTTAATGCGCCAGAAACCGCCCCTTTTCATTGGGGGGCTCCGGCTTCTACCAGCCAGGTTGAAGCGCTGTTACACGACGTGCGCCAGCATCCGCAACAGAGACGTTTGTGGCTGGATATCAAAAGCTGGCTGATTCAGCACCAGGTCGCGATGGGCGCAGTTGCGCTGGTGTTACTGTTGCTCATGCTAAATTACATCTGGGTCATGCTGCTGGTGCGGCGGCGTGGTCAGCAACTGGAACGCAATAATGTACTGTTGCGCCAGCAAGAACAGGCACTGGAAACGGCAAGACAAATGAGTGTCCTGGGGGAGATGACCTCCGGTTTTGCCCATGAGCTTAATCAACCACTTAGCGCTATTCGTCACTATGCCGGGGGCTGCCTGATCCGCCTTGAGGCGCAGGATGAGCAGCATCCGTTGCTTCCCGCCCTGAAAGAAATTGACAGCCAGGCACAACGTGCAGCCGACACGCTGCGAAATTTGCGCCACTGGGTTAGCCAGGCACAGGGAAATCCAGTCATGACGGAGGAGTGGGGGCAGGTCAATATTCATGACGCTATTTTGCACGTCTGGCGACTATTGCGCATGGCGCAGAATTTCCCGGCAGTCACGCTGCAAATGGAAGTGCATTCTGAGTTGACCGTGCACCTGCCGCCGGTCCTGCTTGAGCAGGTGCTGACGAACCTTATCCTGAATGCAGCTCAGGCGGGAGCGACAACGGTGTGGATTATGGCGGAGCATAAAAATGGCGGCGCGCGAATCACCCTGCAGGATAATGCTGGAGGGATTGATGAAGTGTTATTGCGTCAGGCATTCCAACCCTTTGTGACAACCCGCGAAGAAGGGATGGGATTAGGGCTGGTGATTTGCCAACGCCTGGTCCGTTACGGGCAGGGCGAAATTACTATCCAGAATCACAAAGCTCCGGATGGCCTGACAGGTGTGGCCATAGTGTTAGATTTCACGGACAGAGAGGAACGAAGCCGCGATGGCGATAATTCATTTGCTGGATGACGATGTGGCAGTGACCAAAGCCTGCGCATTTTTGCTTGAAAGCCTGGGGTACGATGTTCGCTGCTGGAATGAGGGGGCGGTATTTTTGTCTCAGGCCGAGCTTTACCAGACTGGCGTGTTGTTGTTGGATATGCGTATGCCAGTGATGGACGGGCAGGGCGTGCATGAGGAGATGTTGCGGCGCGGCAGTACGCTGGCGGTGGTGTTCCTGACAGGGCACGGCGATGTGCCAATGGCGGTGGAGCAAATGAAACGCGGCGCCGTTGATTTTCTGCAAAAGCCTGTTGCGGCAAAGCCCCTTCAGATGGCGTTAGAGCACGCGTTACTGGTTTCCGTACAAGAGTTTGACCGGCAAAAAATTGTTACCTGTTATCAGCAACTCACCCCCAAAGAGCGGGAACTGGCAGGGCTTGTGGCAAACGGGTTACTCAACCGCGAAATTGCCGACAGCATGAATATTGCGGTGCGAACAGTAGAAGTGCATCGTGCCCGCGTAATGGAAAAAATGCAGGCAGGCAGCTTGGCCGAACTGGTGAACCGCCTGCAGCAGGTGCGGGAATGACTGGTTGCGGTAGAAACGAAAAAGCCGGGTTTATCACCTGAGTCAGCAGTTTGCGGATACCATCACGTTGCTGTCAGGCTTCTGCAAGAGACAATGCGGGATAACTCCCTAAACAAATGCGAGATTCTTTGCCGTTAAAGCGATATTTGAGATACCAGAGAAGGGAACTGTCGGGATTGAAAAGCAAATAGAAAACCTGAGCATCGCTCAGTTTGAAGAATTTATCAGAAGGTTTGGAACTGGGGATTTTAGAATCATTTAAAGACATTTGGTGGTCACTTCACAATCGAACCGGATAGACCCCATATCTGACCACCATTTTCGCCCGATGCATGCAGATAAATGAAAACACATCGGGAAGGTTTTTCACGCTAACTTATTGAATCAAAATAAAATAGAAATTCGAAAAGATGCCTAAAAACAAAAAAGCCCGCTTAAGTTTCCTTAAGCGGGCTTTCGAATTTGGCTCCTCTGACTGGACTCGAACCAGTGACATACGGATTAACAGTCCGCCGTTCTACCGACTGAACTACAGAGGAATCGGTTAACGGGGCGCATATTAGCGATGCGCTTCGGGGTTGTCAAAGGCTGTTATCACACTGCTGGTTTGTTTGCTGATAAAACAATCAAACCTGGCTATGCAGGCATGCAGACATATCTTTACAGCACATCAGTTGCCAAACGAGAACGACTGTTTAAGATATGCGGTTCATATAGTGCGAGGGATTTATGTTTAAACGGAAGCATTTTGCAAAGTGGTTTTTATTGCTGGCATGTCTGGTGGTGTTAGTTTGCACCGCGCAGCGCATGGCGGGATTGCACGCTTTGCAAATGAAAGCTGCCCAAAGCGTCATGCTCTCGCAAAGCAGCAATTCTGAAGTTGAAGATAACGCATCGATTACCCCTTGCGAATTGAGTGCAAAGTCATTACTTGCCGCACCTCCAGTGTTGTTTGAAGCTGCATTTTTTGTTTTCAGTCTACTTCTGGCGCTCATTGCGCCATTACAAGCTGAACGATCATCTGTTTCTCCCGCCAGGGCATTTAGTTCGCCCACCCTAAGAGTCCATCTGCGATTCTGCGTTTTTCGTGAATGAAACACCGGCTGTTTAACACAGTTCGATAATTCATTTACGGAGAAAAAATATGTTGAGTCTTTTTAGGCGAGCGTTGCTCTGCCTGCTACTGCTATGGATGCCATTTTCGTGGGCTGCGGAACCCGGCTGGCTTCAATCTACGGATAATCAACACGCCAGCGTTCGGCTGCGTGCAGATACTTCACAGCCAGATGAAACTCGCGTCCTGCTGGATGTGAAACTGGAAGAAGGGTGGAAAACCTATTGGCGTTCGCCGGGTGACGGTGGCGTTGCGCCGACTATTGTCTGGAGCGAACCCGTGAAATCGGCCCAGTGGTTCTGGCCGATGCCGCAACGTTTTGATGTGGCGGGGATCACCACTCAGGGTTACCACAACGCAGTCAGTATTCCACTGGCGCTTGATGGTGCATTTACAGGGAAAATCGCAGGTGTACTTACGCTCTCGACCTGCAAAGATGTCTGCCTGCTGACAGATTTTCCCTTTGAAATCACACCTGAGAATGGCAACGCAGCATTTGCCCACGATTATGCACAAGCGATGGGTAAAGTGCCGCTTTATAACGGGCTAACCGATAGCCTGAAAGCTGGTTATCACAGTGCTGAGCTGGTTGTGCAGGCCACACGTTCCGCAGGTTGGCAGAAACCCGAGCTGTTTTTTGATATGCCAGAGGATGCCAGTTTCGGTAAACCAAAATATCGTGTCGAAGGTGAAACGTTATGGGCAACCGTACCAGTTAGTGATGGTTGGGACGGCGCCGGACCCGATCTACGTGGGCGCAATCTCTCTTTGGTTATCGCCGATAATGGCATTGCTCAGCAAAGCAATGTCACGATAGCTGAAACGCCAGTTGTACCTGAGGCAGGGGGCGACTTTGTACTCTGGCAAGTGTTACTGCTGGCCCTGGTGGGTGGGTTCATTCTTAACCTGATGCCATGTGTGTTGCCGGTTTTGGGAATGAAACTCGGTTCTGTGTTACTGGCTGAAAAACAAGAAAAGCGCGTTATTCGCCAACAGTTCCTCGCCTCATTTGCCGGTATTCTCGTTTCGTTTATGGCGCTGGCGCTATTAATGACGGTACTGCGTTTGACAAACCAGGCGGTGGGCTGGGGGATTCAGTTCCAGAATGCCTGGTTTATTGGCTTTATGGCCGTAGTGATGTTGGTGTTCAGTGCCAACCTGTTTGGGCTATTTGAATTCCGACTTTCCTCAAAAGTGACAACCAGGATTGCTACGCAAGGTGGCAATGGCATAAGTGGGCATTTCTGGCAGGGAGCGCTGGCAACGCTGCTGGCAACACCTTGCAGTGCTCCATTCCTCGGCACAGCCGTAGCCGTGGCACTTGGTGCATCGTTACCAACATTGTGGGGCATCTTTTTAGCACTTGGTGTGGGAATGAGCCTGCCGTGGCTGCTTATTGCCATGCGCCCTTCATTGGCATTACGACTGCCGAAACCCGGGCGCTGGATGGTGTGGTTGCGCCGCATCCTGGCTGTGATGATGCTGGGCTCAGCTTTATGGCTGGTTAGTCTGTTACCGGTGCATTTTGGGTCAGCAGTAAATACTCCCGTTAAAGAAAATATTGCCTGGCAGCCGCTAAGTGAACAGGCAATTCAGGATGCAATCGCGCAAAACAAGCGTGTGTTTATTGATGTCACCGCCGACTGGTGTATCACCTGCAAAATTAACAAGTTAAACGTCCTTTCCCGTGACGACGTGCAAGCGGTATTGCAGCAATCTGATGTGGTTGCGCTGCGCGGTGACTGGACACTCCCTTCAAAAGAGATAACCACATTCCTCAAACAGCGTGGGCAAGTTGGTGTGCCATTCAACCAGGTCTATGGACCCGGCACACCGGAAGGAAAAGCCCTGCCAACTCTGTTGACACGAGATGTCGTATTGAACGCGCTAAATGATGCGAAAGGAGATAAAAAATGAAAATGATCATGACGCTTGTACTGCTGTTGGCGACCACTTTTGGTGCCACTGCCGAGACGCAACCTAATAATGAAGAACAAATACAGCAGATGATCTATCAAGCGTTGTATCACGATCCTGCCAGCCCAAGGATTGGTGCAACTTCACCGAAATTAACCATCATTTCGTTTACCGACTACAACTGCCCGTACTGTAAAAAATTCGACCCAATGCTTGAGAAGATTGTGGAGAAGTATCCCGACGTGGCGGTAGTGTTCAAACTGCTGCCATTTCGTGGTGAATCATCATCGCTTGCTGCGCGTGTCGCCTTAACAACCTGGCGCGAGAACCCGCAGCAGTTTCTGGCATTGCATCACAGTTTGATGTCGAAACAGGGTAATCACACCGCAACCACTATTGATGCCGCGTTCGTCAAAAGTGGGGTGACAGTGGTTAAGCCGGATGAATTGAGTAGGGAAACACTGAGTCTGAACCTACAGCTGGCTCGGGTCGTCGGTGTGGAAGGCACGCCGGCAACGTTGGTGGGTGATACTTTACTGGCAGGGGCAGTACCATGGGAGTCTCTGGAAACGCTAGTAATAGAAAAGCGGGCACAGGCCAATGAAAAGTAAATTAAAGCGCTGGGGACGGGAAGCGTTGGTGATGATGGTTGTCCTCATCACCATTGTCTTTCTGATGGACTGGTGGCGAGCGCCGAAAATGCCCACGACATTCGACAGCACACCACTTCATACACTAGATGGCCAGGCAGTAGTGTTGAGCGCGTTGAGTGAAGAGCGCCCATTACTCCTTTATTTCTGGGCCAGTTGGTGCGGCGTGTGTCGCTATACAACACCTTCTGTTGCGCAGTTGGTGGGAGAGGGAGAAAACGTGATGACAATTGCGCTACGCTCAGGCGAACCTCAGGATGTGACGCGTTGGTTAGCCCAGAAAAAGATCCATCTTCCAGTGGTCAATGATGCCTCAGGAGAGTTATCTCGCAACTGGCAGATTGGTGTCACGCCTACGTTGGTTGTGCTTTATAAAGGAGAGGTTGTCTCGTCAACGACCGGATGGACTACGCTTTGGGGAATGAAACTACGTCTTTGGTGGGCCTCATTGTAATGGCATGAACAGGCGCACCGTAATGGTGCGCCAATACCTCTAATGGGGCATAAGAGAACCACTGTTTCAAACTCATTTTTCCTCGTTTTAAATCACTTTCGCTTATTATCCAGCTTGTTAGCACATCTGGTCGGATGTTTCTCAAAAGTGGCAAGCATATTGCAATTCTTAGAAAGACATCACTGCCGAGACTGGCGTTGGCATTCCGTGTAGGGGGCAAAATGAATTTAAGACGACTGAAGTACTTCGTGAAAATCGTCGATATTGGTAGCCTGACTCAGGCCGCAGAAGTGCTGCATATTGCGCAGCCGGCGCTGAGCCAACAAGTTGCTACCCTTGAAGGTGAAATGGATCAGCAGCTGTTAATTCGTACCAAACGCGGCGTAACGCCAACAGAAGCAGGAAAAATTCTCTATACCCATGCGCGGACTATTCTGCGCCAGTGTGAACAGGCTCAATTAGCGGTTTGCAATGTGGGCCAAACTTTAGGAGGCCAGGTTTCTATTGGTCTGGCTCCCGGTACCGCAGCTTCTTCAATTACCATGCCTTTATTACAGGCAGTACGTGCGGAATTACCCGACGTGCTGGTCTATCTGCATGAGAACAGTAGTTCTGTCCTGAATGACAAGCTGTTAAGCGGCCAGCTTGACATGGCGGTCTTGTATGACCGTTCTCCAACGGCGGGCATCATCAGCCAACCGTTACTTAAAGAGGAGTTGTTTCTGGTCGGCACCCGCGATTGTCCAGGTCAGACAGTCGATCTTTCTGCGGTTGCCGAAATGAACCTATTCCTGCCGCGAGACTATAGCGCCGTACGTAAACGCGTGGATGAAGCGTTCTCGCTACGCCGCCTGACGGCAAAAATTATCGGTGAGATTGATTCTATCTCGACGCTGACGGCGGCAATTGCCAGCGGTATGGGGGTAACAGTGTTGCCAGAATCAGCGGCACGCTCGCTGGTGAGTTCGGCAAACGGCTGGATGGCGCGTATCACCAGCCCATCACTGAATTTACCACTCTCGGTGAATTTATCGGCCCGTACCGCGCTGACCCCTCAGGCGCAGGCAGTAAAAGACATTTTGATGTCGCTGGTGGTTCGTCCTGCGCAGGAAAATCGCGAACTGCTACTGGTAGGGTGATTCGGCTTATTGCTAAATCGAATAAGTTGCTGGTTTTTATTATTTGTTATATCGGGGTTGCCACTTTAACAATAGTGTAAAGAATGGTTATGCCCCGGGGGCAATGTGAACTTCCAGCAACTCAAAATCATCCGCGAGGCGGCCCGGCGGGACTACAACCTGACCGAAGTCGCCAACATGCTTTTCACTTCGCAATCGGGCGTAAGCCGCCATATCCGCGAGCTCGAAGAAGAACTCGGTATCGAGATTTTCATCCGTCGTGGTAAACGTTTATTGGGCATGACAGAGCCGGGTAAAGCCCTGCTGGTGATTGCTGAACGTATTCTTAATGAAGCCAGTAATGTACGTCGTCTGGCTGATGTATTTACCAACGACACCAGCGGTGTGCTCACAATTGCTACCACACATACTCAGGCACGCTACAGTTTGCCGTCGGTTATCAAATCGTTTCGCTCATTATTCCCTGAAGTACGCCTTGAGCTAATCCAGGGGACGCCGCAAGAAATCGAGATGCTGCTACATAATGGTACGGCAGATATTGGTATTGCCAGTGAGCGCTTGAGTACCGATCCCTTAGTCGTTGCTTATCCGTGGTTTCGCTGGTCACATACTTTATTGGTGCCACGCGGTCATCCACTGATCCATGCTAATCCTCTCACGCTTGATGATATTAGCCATTGGCCGATTATTACCTATCGCCAGGGGATCACTGGCCGTGCGCGCATAGACGAAGCCTTTTCCCGCCGTGGTTTAACGCCGGATATCGTTTTGAGCGCGCAGGATTCTGACGTGGTGAAAACTTACGTTGAGCTGGGATTGGGTATCGGTCTGGTGGCATTTCAGGCAAGCAGCGAGGAAGGGGAGTTAGTCAGACTCGATACTCGTCATCTTTTTGACACTAACACCGTATGGCTTGGATTGAAGCGAGGTCAGCTACAACGGAATTATGTCTGGCGCTTTATTGAGCTGTGCAATCCTGAGCTTTCTGTTGCCGACATTAAAAGACTGGCGCTAGAGCCAGAAGAGACGGTATTGGATTATCAAATTTGATTCCCTTTCACTGGTTAATGCATCAATATTTGCACGCAGTAGGGGCTTATTTGCTCGAACCGTGATCGGTACGGTGCAAAATTCAGCAAACGGAGTGCGATGACGGAAAATTTCATTGACTCATCGCGTCAGGTAAGTAGAATGCAACGCATCGAACGGCAGCACAGCTTGCCAGAAGATAGTAAAATCAAATGATTAGCTTTAAGGTTAATTGATTAGATTTTGCGGGAATAGCTCAGTTGGTAGAGCACGACCTTGCCAAGGTCGGGGTCGCGAGTTCGAGTCTCGTTTCCCGCTCCAAATTTATGTAGCAGAGTTTCTGTTACAGCCTGCGAAGGTAAAAGGTTTTGGCGCGTTAGCAAAGCGGTTATGTAGCGGATTGCAAATCCGTCTAGTCCGGTTCGACTCCGGAACGCGCCTCCACTTTCTTCCCGAGCCCGGGTGGTGAAATCGGTAGACACAAGGGATTTAAAATCCCTCGGCGTTCGCGCTGTGCGGGTTCAAGTCCCGCCCCGGGCACCATGGGAATAAAAGTAATAAAATCAATGATAAAGCAGTGTCGTGGAAACCACCTTCGGGTGGTTTTTTACTTTCTGCAATTTGAGTCAATGGCGATGGGGTGGCGACAGACTTTTAGACTGTGCTATCCGTGCAAATGAAACCCGCAACCTGCGGGTTTTTTTACGGTGTGCCGGGCATGCTCAGCAGCTCGGGGGTGAAAGTCCCCTGTCCAGCCTGATGGTGGTGAAGGACTAGTGAAGCGCAAGGGCGTCGCCGCGAGGCGGGGTCTGAAGGAAGCGTGGAGCAAAACCATGACCTGACGAACAGAAATCCAATATGAGGCCTACCCGGCAGGCGGAGCAAGCCGTTGATTGCGAAGGCCATAACCATCAAGAGCCGGGGTGGTAGATTGGGCAGGTGTGTGGTGAAAGCGGCTGAGCTTACCCCGGGAGGCCTGTCCGGCGTTCTGTATTCAGAACTGAGCGCATCGTAAGGTGCGCTGACCGGCGGACAGGAGTCAGCAGAGGGCATAGTAGGACGCAATGTCTGAAGGCCCGAACGGTAATGAGTGATGAGTATCAGCGGAGGTTCTGAACGGTCATGCAGCAGAAAACGCATCGCGGCCCTGAAATCCGAAGACGGGGTGAAGCCCCGGACGCCGGTTCTCAGGGGGCTGAAACCGTGCAGGCACCGACGACCAGAGAAAGTCCGTCGTCAACAGTATGGCTGATGGAAGCCATCTGCGAACCAGTCAATCTCAGGCAAGCCCTGAAAAGAGTGAAGGCCAATAAAGGTGCGGCGGGAGCCGACGGCATGAGCGTAAGCGAACTGCCGGAGTACCTGAAATACCACTGGCCCGAACTGAAAGCGCAACTGCTGTCCGGCAGCTATCGCCCATCCCCTGTAAGAAGAGTGACCATCCCGAAACCCGGTGGCGGCGAACGCCAGCTGGGTATCCCGACGGTGGTGGATCGCTTTATCCAGCAGGCGATGATGCAGGTGTTGCAGGCGCAATGGGATGCGTCGTTCAGCGACAGTAGCTACGGGTTTCGCCCCGGACGCTCGGCCCATCAGGCAGTGAACCAGGCTCAGGAATATATCGGGTCCGGGTATCACTGGGTGGTCGATCTCGATCTGGAGAAGTTCTTCGATCGGGTGAACCACGACGTGCTGATGGTCCGGATAGCGAAACGGGTGTCGGATAAACGGGTACTGTCACTTATCCGCAGGTTCCTGAACGCAGGCGTGATGGAAGCAGGGCTGGTAAGGCCGGTGACAGAAGGGACGCCGCAGGGCGGCCCGCTGTCGCCGCTGTTATCAAATTTGCTGCTGGACGACTTCGATAAGGAACTGGAGAAACGTGGCCTGAAGTTCGCCCGTTACGCAGACGACTGTAATGTTTATGTGAAAAGCGAACGTGCAGGCAATCGTGTGATGGCGGGACTGACGTACTGGCTGAGCCGGAAACTGAAGCTGAAGGTCAACGTGAAGAAGAGTGCGGTAGCGCATCCGGAGTCGCGTAAGTTCCTGGGTTACAGCTTCAGAAGAGGGAGAAAGGCGTGGTGCGTGGTGTCACCGGAATCGGTGAAGCGGTTCAAAATGCGGATAAGAGAACTGACGGGGCGTAACACGGGCAGAAGTCTGGAGCAGCTTATCGAGTCGTTAAAGCGATATATGATGGGCTGGGAAAGCTACTACAGGCTGAACGAGTGGCCATCGCTGATAAGAGAGCTGAACGGGTGGATAAGGCGCAGGCTGCGAAGCGTTCTCTGGAAACAGTGGAAAACGAGCGGCAAGCGCTTCAAAGAGCTGCATGGTCGGGGTGTGAGAAAAGACCTTGCAGCGCA
Source organism: Buttiauxella sp. AC038 (assembly GCF_979253565.1). Taxonomy (NCBI): domain Bacteria; kingdom Pseudomonadati; phylum Pseudomonadota; class Gammaproteobacteria; order Enterobacterales; family Enterobacteriaceae; genus Buttiauxella; species Buttiauxella sp. AC038. The sequence continues at coordinate 1,973,907 of NZ_CEEDCQ010000001.1, forward strand.
AACGGTAGGGAGTTGCCATAAACAGTGGCGGATAAGCTGTAGCCCGGCGCTGAACATAGCCCTCCCCAATAATCTGTTCGTCAGACTGGGCCTGCCGGAGCTTTAGGCGGGTGACGATAAACATAACCGAACCGCCGTATACGGACCCGTATGTACGGTGGTGTGGGAGGAGGCTGGTCGTGAGATCAGCCCCTATCCCGATCCCAAAGAATAACGATCCCGGAGGCTGGGTTCTTGTGGTTGCTGTAGGATTGTCGTCTTCCTCGTACGCCATATTTCATCATGCCCAGCGTAGCTGCATGTCGCGCCTTTATTTTTAAGTCAAAATCACCCGGTAGCCAACCAGGATTTTAGGCTGCCGGGTGATTAAGCGGTTTCTGAGTAAAATGCGATTACTAACTTAATATTAAATTACAGTTCTGCTTGCTCAACGGGGATAGGTTTCCCAATATGGTATCCCTGTAACCAATCGATACCCATCTCAGTTAGCATTTTCGCGATTTCTTCATTTTCGACAAACTCTGCAACTATTTCCATATTTTTTAATTTCGCCATTTCGCAAAATGATTTAACGGCACAGTAGCTAAATGGATCATCAATGATGTTTTTGATAAAAGAACCATCGATTTTTAAAATGTCTGCATTCAGAACACGTAATCTGTCATAACTTGAGGAGCCTGTGCCAAAGTCATCAATGGCAATTTTACTGCCCGCATTGCGCAGACTCCTCAGGATGTCTGAGACATTTTCATTATCAAGAATTTCAGACTCAATAATTTCAAAAATAATACGGTAAGGAGCAATGCTGTACTTCTTGAATAATGTAGAGACATTATCCAGAAAGTCCGTTTGGTAAAGTGACTCTGGCGTCAGGTTGATTGAAAAATAACAATCAGGATCAGAGGTTTTTCGGGTCTGCATAAAGCGGAAGGTCTGTTCTATTACCGTGATATCCAGTGCAGGCAGCAGGCCACCTTTGCGGGCCAGGGAAGGAAGGTATCCGGGAAAATTAATTTTCCATCTGCTGTTTTGAGGCGAATAAGAATCTCATGGTAATGAATTTTACCCCGAACAGAGATGACGGGTTGCGCAGTGAGCACCGTGGATACAATGGGCTGTGCCATAAGCAACAACGATTGTCTGTCGATAGCTTGTTGCAGAACATCGCGTATCATCCCTGATTCAACAATGTTATCACCAGGAACTGTTGGGCTCAGAGATAACGGTCTTCCATGCAACAAAGAAATATAACTGTTAATATTTAACTGTTTTATTGCTTCTGATAAATTGCGAATGATTCTTTTATCACTAGTATAGGCCACCCCACAATTGAGCCCGAGGATAGATGTTTTCCATTGAAAGCGAAAAACCCTGAGTGATCTGTAAAATACTGGGACGTCCGGTAGCGTGTTCAGCCTAAGAATTATACCGTGACCAGGGCTGTAATAAACCTGGTCACAGCATGGCAATAAACCTGTTATATACGAACTTAGCGCTTTAACAAATTCAAAACGAAACTCCACACCATAAGTCTGTTCAAGCTCATTTAGCTCTGGGCAACGAATCAGGCATAATGCTTCTGCTGAGTGTTTATCTATATCCATACTCAGAGCCTGAAAATTTAGAAGCCCAGTGTTTGGCTCGGAGCGATATAATCTACTGACATGTTGGGAGTATTTTAGGTTATGCGCAGATATCACTCCTGTAGCAACAATTGTCAGGGAGAAAATGAAAATAGTTGTGGATGATATGATTAAGCTGTGTAGATGGTTGGCATCTGTAAGCGTATTTGCTATTGAAATATATCCATCAATATAATTTCCCAGCAATGCCAGTATGATAACCCATACAGGAGCTACCAAAGCATGCCCAATACGTACTGTCCCCCATAACATTACCGGCAATAACCACAGTAAAGAATAGTCGGTAAAAAGCAGTGTATTGAGATTTTCTGAAATCAGGCAGTACATAATTATGAGCAGTAAAAGCCACCAGATTGCCTGATATAAAATGGCTGGGCCTGATTTTACTGATGCCCTTACGTGTCTTAAATATTGAAGTCCCCATGCAGGTTTATGGCAGACCCGAAGCAAAAGATAGCAAAAGGGAATACCCGTAATACAAGAGTTCATCATCCATTGCAGGTTAATCAGTGTCTGCACTGTAAAAATTTCAGTGGCTGACTCTGGATCAAAATAAGTCTGAAGTGAGTGTTGAAAAAATATATATAACAGAGAGTTGCAGCAGACAAGCCAGCCTATGCGCCGCGGAGTTAACTGGCTACGCCCAAAACTGACCGTACCACGTTTTCCCGTGTTCCAGTAATACAGTAACTGACTGATTAATGCTGCTAGCAGCTGGGAAGTGAGTGTCAGTTTCGCTGATAATGGATGACTAGTGATCGAATAAAGGAAAAATATCCCTAGTATAGGAAGCGCCTTCTTTCTGTATAACACCAGCAAAGCAGAAATCAGCGGCAGTGTAAGGTCATAAAACCGGATTGTTGCATCTGCAATATGTTCCTGAGCGGTAAGGGACTCGGCCAGAAACTGAAAGATGAAAAATGCCACACCGGTACAAAAAGGGCCTATCATTCTTTTCAGTAAAATATCATCTTTGGCTTCTGCCAATAACATGCTTTATTCTCTGCTTAATAAGTTTATTTTTATAGTTGGATATATTTAATGTGTAAAATTACACATTAAATATGCCCGCAATCTCAGAATATTTCTTTACTGCAACTTGAAGGGGTGATATGCCGTCAAAAAGTTGGTTCTACATCGGATTGATAAAACCATCGTAATTAGCCACCCAAACAGATGAAAGAGATGTTTCTGTATCACATAAATAATCGTTCAAAACGTTCAATGAATCAATATAAAAATATTTTGTGATAGTTTTTTAAGGTCATTAACTCTAAAAATAACAGTTAAGACCTATCAAAACATCAATTGTTAAATTAATGTTATTTAATGGTTTTGGTATGTTGTATTGATGAGTTACACAAGCGCATGTGCAACGAAGACTCAATAAGTGATATCGGCGCACCAGGACTTTATCATTTTTCCTGGTTTAAATTTTTTCATATATTAACGTTAGTATTGGCTATGAATACTGATAATAAATTAATCACGAGTATTTGACTGTTTTATACTCAAAGCTTGTTTAGTTTGTGGTTTTATAATCGTACTCGTTTTGGCTTGCTGCACTTGTGCTATAGAGAAGACTGCTCTTTCCCCGCTATGGCTATCCAACGCCATCGCACTTACGTGTAAGTAGGCGACAACTCCCACTTTGAGCACCTTGATAATAAAATCAATGATAAGCCGTTCCTTCAGAGAACCTCTCGGTGGTTTTGTTCTTTTGGTGATCGGTATTTTATGAATCCATTCTGACAAATCTTTCATTCTTAGATGAATATCACGGCATACTACAGGCTGAAATCAATCGTATGAGTCTTTGTATCAACATTGACTTAAAAATCGCACAACTTCTGGAGAACTCAGTATGAATCAAGGGCCACTAAACGAAGAAGAATTGGAATGGCTGGATGATACACTCACTCAGTATGGTAACGATGACTCCGTACTGGATGTGTCCGAGTTGGACGGGATGCTCACTGCTATTCTTTCTGCCCCTGGAACGATTGAACTCACGCAGTGGCAAACTGCACTTTGGGGCGGCGAATCCCAGCTGCCTCATTGGGAGAGTGAAAAGGAGCAGCAACGCTTTAACGATCTCGCATGTCAGCATATGAACGATATTGCAGAACGTCTGTGTCATGCTCCTGATCAGTTCGAGCCGCTATTTGGTTTACGCGAAATTGATGGCAAGGAATACACCATTGTAGAAGAGTGGTGCTTTGGTTATATGCGTGGTGTAGAACTGAGTCATTGGGAGGCATTGCCAGAACAACTGGAAGCGGCGCTGGACACGATAGCTCTCCATGGGGATGAAGCGCACATTGCAAAGCTTGAGCAAATGACTGAGCAAGAATATGAAGCAAGTCAGGCAGCAATTGGTCCTGCTGCGTTACAACTGCATCGCTTCTGGCAAGAAAAGCGTGAGGCTGGGTCGGCGGTTTTACATTAATTACATGCAGCAAAGTCTTTCTTTTAATAACCAGGCAGCATTCGGTGTGCTGTCTGGCTTTTGAAAAAAACCTTCCAATTACCACAGCGAATTTCCATAAGTAAGTTAAAACAGCTTAAATCGCTGTGTTAACTTACTGTGGTAAAACAAACATCTACATGGCAAATTTCACTATTCCTAATAGTGTTTAAAATAACACTAACCACTAACACCTTCTTTTACAATTCTTAACAAATTCCCTTGTATTCTTTACATTTATGATATAATCAAGATGGGAAAGGCAAGTATCAACAACGATAATTCAATGAATAACGAGTCTACTTATGCCGAGAAATTCTTTGAAATTTACCCATGGAGGGTATCCAGTATTTATAAAGTTTGCTGATTTTCTCTTTATAAACTCGATTTTAATATTGAGCGCATTTCTATTAGCCATGGAATCAGCAAGTACTGTTTTGATGCTTAGCTTTCTTTTTTCTACCACTTTTTTACTATTTGGCGAGTACACTGAGCTTTATCTACATAAACCTAAGAAATGGAGCATACGTGGTCAGCTAAGATTGATCCTGTGCTCATTTTTAACTATTGTTTTTGTTGAGTTTGTCAGGTTTTCAGCTGGCGGACTGCAATCACTAGGTTATTTAAGAATTTTTGAGAATAGTTTTTTCCCAGCTACGCTCTTCTGGTATGCCATTCCACTGTTTTTACTCTATTTAATCCATTTAATTGTCCTTAAGTATTCAGCTAAGAAAAGCATTCATGTGGCTATTGTGGGAGTTACAGACAATGGTCTGGCGGCCGAAGAGGCGCTTCTTAAGGAATACTCGGATATGAAACTGGATTTGGCTTTCTACGATGAACGTGATGTTTCAAGATTCAGCACACTTATAGGCCAAATCAATAGCCCCTTTAAGGGGTCAGTAAGTGGCCTTGTTGAAGAGGCCAAAGCGGGAAGGGTAGATGAGATCTATATCGCATTACCGCTAGTGGCATTAGAGAGAATTCGTCACTTTTTGTCGATGATGTCAGATACCACGGTTAATACTTATATCGTTCCTGATTTTAACTCCTACAGTACTCACATGTCGAAGTTGCGCTCTATACATAACTTGCAAACGATCAGCATCCTGAGTTCTCCGTTTGAAGGATTTGGTTCTTTTATTAAGCGTGCCGAAGATTTAGTTCTTGGCAGCATTATTATGGTATTGATTTCCTCACTGTTATTACTAATTAGTATCGGGATAACACTAACTTCACGCGGGCCGATATTTTTCAAGCAAGACAGGTATGGTTTGAGTGGGCAAAAAATTAAAGTCTGGAAGTTCCGTACTATGCACGTGATGGAAAATTCTGATACGGTGGTTCAAGCAACAAAAGACGATCCACGTGTCACTCGTTTCGGTGCATTTTTGCGTCGCACATCACTCGATGAATTACCGCAGTTCTTCAATGTATTGCAGGGTAGTATGTCGATTGTTGGTCCCAGGCCTCATGCAGTCACACACAATGAACAGTATCGTAAGCAAGTCGAAAACTACATGATTCGCCATAAAGTCAAGCCTGGGATCACAGGATTAGCACAAATTAACGGTTATCGCGGCGAAATTGATGCACTTTATAAAATGGAAAAGCGTGTTGAATATGATATCGAATACATCCAAAACTGGTCGTTATGGCTAGATATTAAAATTATTATAAAGACTATTTTCAAAGGATTTGTCGGTAAAAATGCATATTAAATATTTTATTATTGCCGGAATGGTTTTATCGCCGCCGGCCATGGCAGATCTAACACCGAAATCACATATCGGCATTGCGGGTATTGATTTTCAGAGCAACGCTGGTGTGAATTATGGTTATGAAGATAATGTGACTTATCAGCCACATAAAAGAGATGCTATTGGTTCAAACTTTATCAGTGCTACACCTGAGTTAAGTTTAACCGGCCAAAGGTATCAGGATAAATACTTATTAATGTACTCAGGTGATTATCGCAATTATAACAATGATTCAACTGATAATTACAACGACCATTTCTTTCGTTTCAATGGCGCGTGGCGCTATGGGTTAATGCATGGCCTGATGTTAAATGTTGAAGATGCACTTGGACATGAAGACCGTGGTCGTGGCATTACTGAAGGGTTTATACCTGAACAATTTCAAGAGTTTGGCGTTAATTCTCCATTAAGCACTAACTTATTAAATAGTGAACTGCGTTATAGTTACGGCGCTCCTGAAGGGCGTGGCAAAGCAGAAGTTGCGTTGATTTATAAAAAACTTCGTTTCGGTAATACGCAGGATGTGCAGAATACTGACAATGATTTTTACAACTATATCCGGCAGCAGGAATGGCATCAAAACAGCCTCGTTGCTGAAATTTTTGACCAGTACACATCGCAAACGCGATTCCGTTATAGCTTTATTACCAACCAGATCCATTATGATCATGCTTCTGAAAAAGACAGTGACGAATATTATTTGCTTTATGGAATAAAATCACAGGTTACTGGTAAAACTAACATCGATATGAACCTGGCATGGTTGTATAAAACATTTGAGAACAATCCCAACTCACAGGATTTTAATGGGCTAAACTGGGATATTAAGGGCGAGTGGAAGCCGCTCAAACAATCTATTTTTACAGCACATACCTCACAACGCATTAAAGACCCTTCAGAAGTGGGGGGATATATTTTGGTTTCACAGTATGGCATTTCGTATCAACATTTTTGGTTCGATGACCGTTTCTCCACCTTGTTAGATTACTCGTACACCACAGAAGACTATAAGAAGCAAGATAAGGACAGAAATGACAAGGATGGTGTGTTCACCTTCACCATGAGTTATGACTTCAGGCCCTCTATTAACTTTGAGTTGAAATATCAAATAGATACATTGCGTTCAAATAAAGAGACCGATTCGTTTTATATCGGACCTGACGACGACAGAGAAGTCTTGAGAACGTTGGGTTATGACAATTCGCTGATTATGTTTACAGCTAAGGTGCAGATTTAAAATGAAAATAATGAAATTATGGGTATTTTTATTTTTCAGTGTGCTTCTGGCAGGATGTTCTGCATCTAAGCCGCCACTAATGGATAATCCTGATTCTGAATCAAAAGGATACCTGCTTGATGCAGGTGATGCCGTTAGTATTAATGTGTACGGCGAACCTGATCTAACAATGAAATTTATACTCGATAAAAGCGGAACTATTACTTTCCCTTATATTGGGCAACTCACGCTAAAAGGCAAAACTCCAGAACAGGTGAGTGCAGAGTTAACTAATCGTCTGCGAGGCGATTACCTGCAAAATCCAATGGTGACGGTTAATATTGCTGAGTTCCGAAAATACTATGTTTCAGGTGAGGTAAAAAATCCGAATGGATTTTCCTATGAACCTGGGCTCACAGTTGAAAAATCGATTGCGCAGGCCGGTGGCTTTACAGACAGAGCCGATCGCAAAGATATCAATATTCGCTTAGCTGGCACAAACCAATTGCTTGAGAACGTGGACGTAAGACATTCCGTTCACCCTGGTGATATCGTGATTATTGGCATGGGCTTCTTCTAACTATGAAACTATCAATAGTTGAAAATGGCAAGAAACGAGAAAGCTCTATCGATTTCTCCCGGTTTGCCAAGGAAATTAAAAGAAACAGTTGGAAAATCCTCCTCGGCGGTGTGATTGCTGGGGCGATTGCCTGGCCACTTATCAACATGATGACATCGAAATATGTCTCAACGGCGACAGTGCTGGTTAAGGCTCAGCCTGATAATGTCTCACCTTTCCCGCAAGTTGATGGCTATGACTCGACACGTAACGGCTACTACGAAACACAATATGCGTTGATGCAGTCACGTATTGTGCTTGCACAGGCCGTTCGAAATTTGAAATTGGATGAAAATCCAGATTTCAATGGCGTTAAATCAGACAGCAAAGATGCCAACACTCACGAAAATCAGCAGCAACGCATTGATAATGCGCTGAAAACTATGCTGAAAAATCTCACTATTACCAGTATTCGCACGACCCATCTGGCATCTATTTCCTATGAGTCACCTTCCCCAGAAATGGCAGCAAAGGTAGCTAACGGTGTTGCGCAGGCGTTTATCAACTATACGGCTGAGCAAAAGCGTATCAATACGCAGAAAGCTCGAGAAAGCAATCTGCAGAAAATGGACGATTTGCAAAAACAAATTGCCTTACAAAAACAGGCAATTGATGAATATCTCAATAAAGAAGGGTTGTTGACCTTCCGTGGTGTAGATGGTTTTGAAACAGAGCAGTTAGGTATTGTGACTAACCGTTTGGCCGATGCGACCCAGCGCCGCGTGGTTGCTGAATCGCTTTACAACGAAGTTAGTAAAGGGACAGGACAATCTCTCGAAGATGTCATTTCTCTCCCGGTAATTTCGGACCATGCGCAGATTCAGGACTTACGTATTGCCTTGATCCAGGCGAAACGTTCGCTTTACGAATTGCGTAAATCCTATGGGCCAAAGCATGCCAAAATTCAGGAGGCTCAGGCTCAGGTTCAGGCGATCCAGGATCAAACCTATAGTGTGCTGGGTGAGCTGGAAACTGGATTGCGTCAGCAATATCAGGCAGCGCTGGCAGATGAAAATAGCTACCAGAAACAGTTAGATCAGCAAAAAGAAATATTCCAGAAATTGGCAACCAAGCGCGATGGTTATAACAGTTTGAAATTGGCGCTGGATAAAACTGAAGAGTCATACAAAACGTTATATCAACGTACTCAAGAGCAGTCACTTTCGAGTAATTATGCTGAAGCGGATGCTGTATTGTATGACCCGGCAGTACCGGCTGAACGCCCATCCAAGCCTAATAAATCGCTGCTGTTTATTATGGTGGTTTTGTTAGCGCTGGCATTTTGCATCATGTACTTCATTGTGAAAGCGGCGATGGACAGCACGATTAACAACTTGAGCCAGGTGAAGAAGCGCTTGAACCTCGAACCACTCGGTGAGATTCGCCGCTATAAGGGGCTCGGGAGTCGTGCGCAAATCCGCGATATTATCTCTAATAACCCGCTCAATGCAGACATCATTCACAGCATCCGCACCCATATTATGTTGGATAATCGGCAGCTTCAGGCGATTACTGTGACATCAGCGGACCATGGTGATGGACGTACACTGCTGGCAAATCTGTTGGCTAACTCATTTAGCTTCGATCAAAAAACACTGCTTATCGACCTGGATTTTTACAATAACGAGGGTTTGTCGAGCGAACTTGCTAAGCATTCCGCGCAAGGTGTTGCCGAGTTGCTTCGTGGTGAAGTTACCTCCGAAAATCTGATTGTTAAAGTGAATGAAAATCTTGATTTCCTGGCGCGTGGTAATGCGACGGTTTCATCATTGCTCATGCTGTCATCAGAGAACCTTGAGCACTTAATGCGCGAACTACGCAGCAAGTATCAGCGCATTATTATTGATGCTGCGGCGGTGAATCAGAGCCAGGATAGCCAGTTAATTAGTCGGGTTACAGATGGCCTGATATTTGTACTAAAAGCAGGTGCGGCACCGGCTGAGCACATTATCCACGCGCTGGATAAAATCGAAACCAATCAGTCTGTTGTTATCGGCGTAGTCATTAATCAAGTTTTTGATAAAAATCTGGAAACCAAAGAGGGATTACGTTCACTCAACCTGCAAACTAATGAACTGATGAATGGCACAGGCCGGGCATGAGTTTACTGAAGAGCGCGTCTACAATTGCTGGTTCATCAGTCATTTCGCAATTGATTGGTGCGCTCTCTATTTGGTTGATTTCTCACAAATATGATCTGGCCGAGGTAGGGCTTTACGCGCTTAATTACAGTATTGCGCTGATTGGTGCCCAGGTATGCACATTTGCTTCGCAACTTTTGATTCCGAAGCAACAAGATGATGAACTAGCCCAAAACGTCGTGTTTTGTTTACTGCAAAGTCTGATTACTGCTCTCCCGTATGCTTTGCTAACTGCGTGGTTATTTGACCAGAATATCTTCTTCCTTTATTTGCTTACGCTTTCTAATACGTGGGTGTTGATATCGGAGAACTTATCGTTACGTACGGCTAATTTTGGCTTTTTAGTCTTTCAGAGAATATCTGTTTCCGTGGTGGTGGTGCTTTCTGTCATGCTCACCACACATGTTCAGGCGTTCTATTGGGCATGGGCAGGTTCAATGATGCTTCTGACGATTGGCTGCATTCTTTGCGCATTTGATTTGCGCTCGGTGACATTACAACATTTAAGTCCGAAAAATAATTTCGCGTTCTTTAATAAACACGTTCATCACATCACCAAAGTAGGCAGTGCTGAAGTGCTGGCAATGGCAAACGGTAATTTACCTATTATGCTGATTAACTTTTGGTTCTCTGCACTGACTGCAGGCTATTTTTCTATTGTCAGCCGTTTCTGTCTTGCTCCGGTGGTGATCGTTGGAAATGCCGTTCGCAATGCTATTTTTTCAAAATGGTCTATCGATTTTAGACATAACACCTTCAATTATGACGAGTACAAAAAAGTACGCTTGCTGCTGCTGGTACTGGGGGTTATTTGTACCTTAGGCGTATTTATTTTCTATCCGATAGTTATGCACCTTGGTTTTAGTGAAGATTGGATTAACTCAATTCCGACTTCGCGATATATGTTGCCTTATTTGTTCCCGGCTTTAGCTGTCTGCCCACTGACAGTGATTGAGCTTATTTTTGGCTCTCACCGTTACTTTTTACGCATTCAGTTTGAACAATTGGCTATCGTATTGATTTCGTTTGTTGTCGTACCCTATTTTTATAATGACTATGCCACATCAATCATTCTGTTCTCGGTACTAACATTCGTCCGTTATGCGTTTATTTATCTGAAGGTCAATAAGCGCGCCAACCTCTTAAAAGACAGACCGGTTGTATTATGAATCTTAATACTGGGCACTATTTACAGACCTACTCTTTAATTACCCTTGTGTTTTGTGGGGTGGCTCAATATTTCACCGGCTTATTGTCGGTGCTGTGGATCCCATTTTTCCTGACATTGCTGATGTTTAGCCTGTTGGTCATGCAAACGCGCTACGAAACATTACAGCTGGATAAGCAAGAAATAATTGTGCTCACGCTGTATCTCGTTTTCCTGGTCATGGCGGGGGTATCGACAATTTTGCAGGAAGGGGTAACGGATGCGATTGTCGGATTTAAAAATGAAATTGCACTATCTCTAATCATGCTCTGCCTGTTATTAGGATTCTGCCGTGAATCGCAGGTCTACCGTGTAACCAAAACTTTATACTGGGTATTTTACGCACAATTCCCGATGGTTCTTTACCAGTTGTTGTTTGTGGTTCCCCAGCGTGTGGCCACGTATGGTGAGGAAGATAAATGGGATTCAGTGGTTGGAACCTTCGGTGGTGACCCGATGGGCGGCGGTAATACTGCGGCCATGGGGCTGTTTTGCCTGCTGATTATGCTGTTGAAAATCTCTGAATTTAAGCACGGACTAACGACATTTAAATCAATGGCACTGCATATCATATTGGGCTTTGGCTTATGTATCGTTGGCGAAGTAAAATTTGTTATCTTGTTATCGCCGATACTCATGTGCTGGGTTTGGCTAATGCCAAGCTACGTTAAAGGGATGAGTAAAGTAAATCTAAAAGCATTGCTGCTGATTTTTGCAGGCATGGCTCTATTGATTACGTTTGCGATACTTATCCTGGCTTCTGGTTATTCATCTGCCTTTGGTAGTGACCCAACAGAGAGTTCATTAAGTGTCTTCCTGTCGTCGTTAGACTACATTTTTGATCCAAATTATATTCTGCCATCAGGGGAGGTGGGCCGCTTTACCACACTGACTTTTTGGCTTAAAAATAACGATCTTTGGGGGTTGTCGGGCACGTTATTTGGCTATGGTCTGAATGCGACAAACAGTGGCAGTATTGTCTCGCAGGGTTTTTTAAACCTTACCTATAACTTGATTCTGGATTCGACCTCTTTAAGTATGTTGCTTTGGGAAGTGGGTGTAGTAGGAACTCTGCTATTTATTGGCCTAATTATTTATACGCTAAAAATCGTGCAGCCTAAGCCCTTGTTGGATCGCGAGAAATTAGATCAACAAGACCTCCAGTTACTGAGTTTCTCACCTGCTTTTAGTGTTTTTGTTATTAGCTGTTTATTGAGTCTACCCTATAGCCAAATACTCACAATTACCCCAATGCTGCAATTTATTTTTTATTTATCGCTGGGTTCGAGTCTGGTAATTCGTCGGTCCGTTTATCGTTATGCGGAGCAATAGTATGGCTAATAAACCGTTTATTACAGTGAGTATTAAAACCCTTAACGAAGCCGAGTGCATCGAGAAAACCATCGATAGTATCCAACAGCAGATTGCTGATTATCCGCATAAGATCATCGTGGCTGATAGTTTATCGACCGATAACACTCAACAATTAGCAAGCGCTAAAGGCGTGACCGTGGTGTCTTTAACGCAGCCTGCGGATCGTTGCTGTGGGGTGGGGCATCAACTAGGTTATCTGTATAGCGAGGGTGAATATCTGTTGTTAATGGATGGCGATATGGAACTGGAAAAAGGGTTTATTGATAGTGCAGTTACATTTCTTGAGGCACACCCAGAATACGCGGGCGTTGCGGGTACCGTTGAAATGGATGATGCAGCAAATTATGAGTTTAAGTCACGCAAGCAACGACTACATGAAATATATCCGATAGGTGATTGCGATCATTTAGGGGGGAGGCTTATACCGTCGCGTGGCAATTGAAAAAATTGGTTATCTTACCAACCGTAATCTGCATGCCTTTGAAGAGGCAGAGCTCGGGATGCGTTTATTACATGCCGGTTATAAACTCCATCGCCTTGATGTTCCTTATTTCAGTCACACCTCACATAACATGCCGACATTCAAATTAATAATGTACCGTTGGCGCAGTGGTTATAACCAGGCAACAGGTGAGTTACTACGCAGTGCATGGGGGAGACCCTATCTGAGTCATGTTCTGAGTATGGTCAAAAACGAGATTATTTTTTCCATCTATATGTTTTTGCTTTTGGTTTCGATATTGACATTCAATGCTGAAATTATTGGTGTAGCGCTACTGCCATTACTTGCATTTATTATCCTGAAAGCGATTAAAAATCGCTCATTAATTAACGGGTTGCATAGTGTAATAAATTTAGCCGTGCTCTCTGCTGGGTTAGTCAAAGGGCTGACTCATCCAGTACGAGATCCTATGGTTCCACCCGATAGCAAAGTTATTCATGAATAGGCGGCCATGATGAAAATATTACTGGTAAATAAATTTTTCTACATCAAAGGCGGCGCGGAAACAGTTTATTTTCAAGAACGCGATATGCTGAAGCAGGCTGGTATCGAAGTTATTGATTTCTCTATGCAACATGAGAAAAATTTCCCCTCAGATTACGCAGAATATTTTGTCAGTAATGTTGATTATCATAAAAGCAGTAACTTATTAGGCGGGGTTAAAACAGCTGTAAATTTCATTCATAATGCTGAAGCATGCAAGAAAATGAAAGCGTTACTGGAGAAAGAGCGCCCGGATATTGTTCATTTTCATAATATCTATCATCAGCTAACGCCTGCAATTATAAAAGTTGCCCGTGATTTTGGTTGTAAAACGGTGTTAACTGCACACGACTACAAAATTGCTTGTCCATCATACGCGATGTTGCGCGATGGCAAGGTGTGTGATGCTTGTATCAACGGTGCCGTCTATAACGCATTCAAATATCGTTGCTATGAAGGCTCGGCATTTAAGAGTTTATTAATTTCTTTAGAAGCAACCTGGCAATATATTGCAAAAAATTATCAGGCCATTGACGTTATTATCTCCCCTAGTGAGTTTTTGCGGGGGGTGATAAAGCACACATTACCCAATTCGCGCATTGACGTTATAGTTAATGGCATTGATGACAGCCAACCATTTGACAATATAGAAGATAGAGGCTATTTGCTTTTTGTTGGTCGCATCAGCCCTGAAAAAGGAATTGAAACCTTGGCTCAAGCGCATCAGATGATGCGTAATAAAATACCACTAAAAATTGTCGGCCATGGTCCTATCTACAATGAATTGATTGAGAAGTATCCCGATGCTGAGTTTCTTGGTTTTGTACATCAGGGTGAAGAATTAGACAATCTGATAAAGCACGCGCGAGCGATTATTGTGCCTTCGGAATGTAATGAAAATTGCTCAATGTCAGTACTTGAAGCCATGTCTTTTGCTCGGCCAATCGTTGGGTCACGCATTGGCGGAATACCTGAACAAATCCGTGATGGTGTCGATGGGGCATTATTCGAACCAGGAAATGCGCAACAGCTTGCCGATATACTTGACGATTTGGCAATTAATCCAGAAAAAGCCCAACGCATGGGTCTAAATGCCCATGATCGCCTTTGCGGTAAATATGCAATGCGCGATCATCTTCAGGCATTACTGAATTTGTATCAAGAACTGTTAAGTAAGTCATAATATGACCAGAAAAATTACGGTTCTGGGCACTCGTGGAATTCCTGATGTACTAGGCGGGGTAGAAACGCATTGCCAAAATCTCTATCCCGCAATCAAACAACAATTTGATATCGATATCTGCGTTATTGCTCGTGCTCCTTATGTCGATTACCGTCATTCGCAATATAAAAATATCGAAACCCGCGCACTGTGGGCACCGAAAAAACGTTCTTTAGAAGCCATTGCCCATTCAGTTTTAGCGGCATTTAGCACCGTGTTTGATAAATCATCAATTGTTCATGTTCATGCCATTGGCCCTGGGCTTGTCGTGCCGTTACTACGTTTGCTGGGCAAGAAAGTAGTATTTACTCATCATGGCCCTGACTATGAGCGTCAGAAATGGGGATACATTGCAAAACAGGCTTTACTGATTGGCGAAAAACTTGCCGTTAATTATGCCAATGAAGTCATTGTTATTTCCGAGGTTATTAATCAGCTAATTCAAAAAAAACATCGGCGTATGGATGCACATTTAATCCATAACGGGGTTAATATTCCGGAACCGCTGGCAGCAGAAACCATTAGTAAAACACTGGGTCGGTACGCGTTAAAACCTAAGAACTATCTTGTAGCGGTAGGGCGTTTTGTGGAAGAAAAAGGGTTACACGATTTGATTACTGCCTATCATAAATCTGGCGTCTCAGAGACATTAGTATTGGTTGGTGATGCAGATCATCCTTCTGACTACAGTATGCAGCTGAAGCAATTAGCGATAAAAACACCGAATGTTATTTTGACCGGTTTCTTAAAAGGTGATGCACTGAAGGCAGTCTTTTCCCAGGCTAAGCTGTTTATAATGCCTTCGTATCACGAGGGATTGCCGATAGCATTGCTTGAAGCAATGTCGTATTCACTGCCTGCTGTAGTCAGTGATATTCCGGCGAATTTGGAAGTAGGGTTGCCAGCTGAAGCCTATTTTAAAGTCGGCAATGTGGCTGATTTAGCCGAAAAAATTAAGGCAAGAGTAGTACTCAACAATACCGATTACAGTGACTTCCTGCGAAATTATGACTGGCTTGAAATTGCCAGAAAAACAGTCAAAGTGTACCACTCAATAAACAAATCAATAGGTTAAAATTGAGCAATTCAACCAGACGCCCACTCGTACTTGATCGTTTTTATGAAGTGCTTGATGAGCAAACCCAGGCACAACTGACTGCTGAACAAAAGCAGGATATAGAAGATGCGATAGTTTCAGTCACGTTGTCGTCACGTCATCGCATCGATGTCCGCAAGAGCTTCCCATTTTTTGGCAGGCGCTATTATCTGGTCTTTTTGTTAGGGCGAGATTTCCGCAAGCGACTACGCAAAGAATCCACACTGGTGCGCATCGTCGTGACGATTTTGATCCTTTCAGGCTTGCTGTTCGCAACGCTCTGCGTGTTACTCACGCTATATATGATTAAGTCTGCCGTAGGCATTGATCTCATTCATGATTTCCATGTTGGGATTTGGGACTGGTGGCTCAGTCTGAGGAACAAATAGCTTTTGGCTCATTAACCCTCTACGGATAACGGAGTCTCATGAATATTAAAACTTTTATAGCGTTGATGTGCATGGTCGTTCCGGGAGCCGTACTGGCTGAGTCGATGACAGTCGTTACACCTAAGGCACTCTCAGGCCCACTCACTAACCCAGGCATGGGCATCGCCAGTTTTCACCAGGGTTACGGCGAGCAACACACTGAGGCCGACTACCCGAATCCCGGCATTGAATACGAACGCTTCTACTGGAGCGAGCTTGAACCGGTTGAAGGGCAATTTAACTACGCATTGGTTGACGACGCTTTTAAATTCGCAGCGATGCACACGCCCGCGATGAACGTCGGGCTGCGCTTTATGGCCCTCGATGGCCCGGAAAGCGGTTCAAAAATCCCTGACTGGTTGATTAAAAAAGTTAAGGGCGTATGGACTTCAGACGGAAAAACCTTCGTCCCCAATCTCGATGACCCAGTATTTCTGCAATACAGCCAGCGCCTGCTCAATGCTTTCGGCAAGCACTACGATGGAAATGAAAACCTGGCATACCTTGATATCGGCATGGTGGGGTCGTGGGGAGAGTGGCACAACAGCAATTTCCCCTCACTTAAACCGCTCGATAAACGCTACACACCAGCGCAATTAGAACAGTACGTCAGAATGCATTTTACCGCGTTTCCAAAAACACCGAAAATTATGCTGATTGCCGGTGGCGACAACCTGGTCAGCGCCGTGAAGCAGGGCGCAGGCTGGCGGGCTGATTGTTTGGGTGACTGGCGTAACTTTTCGGCAACCTGGAATCTGATGGAAGATGATTATCCGCAGCGCTTAGAGGCGGCTCAAGCTGCGTATTCCGGTTTCAATGATGCCTGGAAACGAGCACCTGTGAGTTTCGAAATCTGCGGGTACATGCCGGAGTGGAAAACCGAGCAACATTACAGTCTTACCGAAGTGCAACGCACATTTGACTGGGCCATCGCACAACACGCCAGTACGATTAATTTGAAGTCACGGGCGGTGCCAAAAGAGTATCGCGGCATTGTCGACCAGGCGCTGACCAGGCTTGGTTATCGTTTTCGTTTAGTCTCATTGAGCCATAATTCTGCTGTCGCGAAAGGTGGTGTTCTGACGCTTAATAGTCAGTGGGCAAATGACGGTATCGCACCCATTTACCTGAAATACAACGTGACATGGCGTGTGGTCAACGAGTTGAACAAAGTCATTGCTCAGGGGAAAACCAGTGATGATATTCGCACCTGGTTACCCGGAAAGCGGCCAATCGCATATCAACTGCCAATACCTGGGACGGTGGCTGATGGGCAGTATTATATCGAAGTGGCAATACTGGATGGGACGGGGAAATCGAGAATTAATCTGGCTAACGAAGGGAAACGTAGTGGTAGCTGGTATCGGATTTCTAAGTTAAATGTTCAGTGATTAATTGGCTCTGAGTCTGTCAAGACAGACTCAGAGTGTAAATACCCGTCATACTTTAAGCGGCATATGCGTTGGCAATACTTGGTCCATTCGCGGGCCTCGCCATACTACGAGCTGTAACCATTCGGATTATTTTTCTGCCAGTTCCAGGTATCACGCATCATTTCATCAATCGTTCGCGTGGCCTGCCATCCCAATGTTTGTTTTGCTAAAGATGAATCTGACCAGCATTCCGCAATATCACCGGCCCTGCGTTCCACAATCTTATAGTTAATCTTAGTCTGAGATGTTTTTTCAAATGCCTCAATGAGATCAATGACGGAATAACCCACGCCAGTACCCAGATTTATCGCTTTAAAAGATGCACCCTCATTTTGATGATCCAATGCCGCCAGATGTCCACTTGCTAAGTCCAGCACATGGATATAATCGCGAACGCCTGTGCCATCAGGTGTAGGGTAATCATTGCCATATACCGACAGACACTTCAGTTTGCCGATTGCCACTTGTGAAATATAGGGAACCAGATTATTTGGAATACCGTTAGGATCTTCGCCAATTCGCCCCGATTGATGAGCGCCAACCGGATTGAAATAGCGCAAACAGGTAATGCGAAACTCCGGTTGTGCGAGGGAGAAATCACGCAGAATCTGCTCAACCATAAGTTTGGATGTGCCATAAGGGTTTGTGGTGCCGCCAGTCTGGCAATCTTCGCTCAACGGCACTTTTTCGGGATTCCCATAGACGGTTGCCGATGAACTGAAGATGAGGCTATTTACACCGGCATTTAGCATCTCACTAAGTAACACTATTGTGCCAGTAACATTATTCTCATAATATTCCAGTGGTTTTTTAATTGATTCACCAACAGATTTTAAACCAGCAAAATGAATCACATCAGTAATCGAATGTTTTGAAAAAATAGTTCTCAAAATATTCTTATCTAAAACATTAGCAACATAGAGAGTAGGGTTTTTTCCTGTTAACTCTGCAACCCGGACTAAAGATTCTTGAGATGAGTTAGAGAGATTATCGATAACGATGACCTCATCACCTCTTTCCAGTAAAGCCAATACAGTATGGGAGCCTATATAGCCAGCACCACCTGTTACAAGAATTGCCATAATATCTCCAGATAAATATTACAAAACTAGTGTGGTATTCGGTGCTTAATTTACTGTCAACTATTGAAAACCTAGCACCGGTCGATGGATTTTTCTTATGTATATTCAGGCAAACGATTTTTTACGGTATTTAACCCAAGCCTTAAATAAAACTTTTTTTAAAGGAGACAAAAGGCTGAATACCCAATTTTTGGTGTCATAAACAAGATGGTTATTCGAAAAGTTTAACGTGTGAATACCTGCGCTTTGGTTGATTTCAGGTGTGACATGTGCCGCCAGTTTCTCCTCAAAAATCAGTGGATTGATGGTGATTAATTCTTTGATAAAAATGGATTTCCCGTAAGAGTCAGATGTGCATTCTTGAGTGAGGATATATTTCTTATCATTGATAAAATAAGAAGCACCGGCCCCACGGTGATGGTGGTTGCACAGTTTTAAAGACGGGTTTATTTTTTTCCACTCACCGAGTATTTGATCTGCAGTGTGAATAACCATCTCATTGTTAAGTGTGGTAGAAATGAGGTAACAGGTATTCTCTAAGGTGAAGAATATATTATCGGTAAATTCAGCGTCAGAAATTAGCACCTTCACCTTTTTCCAGCGAGTGGGAAACTCAGTGGATTGGAAGAGTATCACTTCTTTTCGCTCTGAAGACTCAGGAATCATAAACAGATTATCATTAAGATAAAAAAGATATGGGAAGGATAAATGGCACTTTAAATCATCAAACCCTTCTAGTTTGATATCCTGAATCTCATTAAGTTTATCGTCAAGAATCCGACATCTGAGAATGCCTTTAGAATTTAGAAAGCTAAGTGCTTCATAGAAAAGGTAGAGTTTATTATCTTTCTCTATAATAAAAGGATCTGCCTGGAAGGTATATTTTTTCTTCAGTAATTTTGCTTGTGAATTATTTAAAATATCCAGGGTATTTTCAGGAAAAGAATGAGAGTTATTTTTGATGATCATAATATCCCATGATTCATGGAAAAATAACTTTCTAATTAATTTATTGTTTTTACTTAACATTTTATCATATTGTCCATATTAGTTATTGCAAGTAACAGGAAAAACATGACGCTTATTATTATAAATAATGCTTAACAATCGATGTGTGGAGCAGCTCATTGCACCAGCAAGTAGCCATAGAAAACTGACATGAGAAGGTGCTGAATTGGAGTATAGACGCTTAACAGATATCCGCCACAGAGTAAGGTTTTTAGCGGAAAAGTGATTATCAGGGATTACTGAAGGGAGAGGGGAGTTTTAGTTAAGGAGAACCGGCAAGTACAAGATATACTTGCCGGGAATATTTATTAAGCTTGAGTATCGAGGGTAGAAAGCTCTTTATCTACGAAATACAGACCTTCGCCGCTTTTTCCAACCAGACTTAATTTATCCAGTACGGACTTGAACAGTTTCTCTTCTTCATGTTGTTCAGAAACATACCATTGCAGGAAGTTGAAAGTTGGATAGTCCTGAGATGTCATCGCAGCATGAGCCAATTCATTAATCTTGCGAGTAATTAACTGCTCATGTTCGTAAGTGGCATTAAACAGGTTATCTAAAGATGAGTAGTCATGGTCTGGTGCCGGGACCGCATTTATGCGTGGCAAGCTTCCAGTGTCAGTCAGGTAAGAAAACAGACGCTGCATATGCTCCATCTCTTCCTGAGCATGGCGACGCAGGAAAGCGGCAGCCCCTTCAAAGCTATGGTAGCTGCACCAGGCACTCATTTGTTGATAAAGCAGGGAGGAATAAAGCTCAAGATTCATTTGTTCGTTAAGTTTTTCGATCATTTCAGCTTTTAGCATGGTGCGCTCCACGAGAATGTATATTTAACAATGTCGCTACTTTAATTTTATTATTTCTATAATGCAAAGGAATTGTTAATTATATTATTGTAATGAGAATGGTTGTTAATATTGTTTCTTTTTTATAATTAATTCGTTCTGAAAATAAGAATTATTACTGTTTATTTATGGGTCAGAAGATAAATCTTAGCTAACCCTAATTTTAATGACGTTAAGGTGATTGTTCTATTATTGAACAACACTCTCATCTTTCAGATACCGCTCCATTCCCACTCCGCGACACTGGTACTCAAGCGTTACTTTTTGGCTCAGGCACACAGAGCCACTGGTCACGCTACAGGTTTTGATTGGCTCTCCGTAAGGATATGCGGCGATATAACCCCACTGCTGGCATTGGTGGCTGGCTGCTGATTGCGCAACATAAGTATCCACTTTCGCCGTTTGTAATGGCGCAAGGTCAAATCCCAGACGAACCACACCCACCACTTCACTACTTTTTACGGGCACAGGCGTTTTATTCACCGTACATCCAGCTAATAACGCCGTGGTTAAAATTAAATAAACAGTTTTCATTATTCTGATGCTCGAATGATTTTTTAATGATTTTAGCACGCACAAAAATGAAAAATGACCAACAGCATAAAGCTGTTTAATTTCGATTAGGGCGAGGTAAATGGATTTTCCTAACATAAATTTTGGGGCTTAATAATGGTGAAAATGGGCATCACCAATATTTGTGGTGTGATTAAATTTTGATCACAACTGCCATCAAGTTTGGCTGAATCGTGCCGACAATACTGGTAATGCACGGTCTTCTCTCAGTATTGGTATACAAAAACCGAATAAACGGAGCTGAGGTGACTACAGCTGGTGCAGGAAAGACTTTTTATTATTTCACCAGGAAAATACAAAACATGAAGTTTATTCGTAATATCAAAATCCGCGTCATGGTGGTGCTGATACTGATCTTCTCGTCAGTGGCGTGGCTCGGTGTTTCCGGGCTGGCGCTGTGGTTTTTACATGATTTGCAACAAAACCTGGTACTGAATGCGCAACAAGAAATGTGGATCGGTATCGTTCGTTTCTTGCTCGGGGCTTCGGTGTTAGCAAGCATTGCCATTACGTTGGTAACTGAGCGCTATCTTTATTTCTGCCTGGTGAAGCCGGTCGAGAACATTCGCGCACATATGCATATTCTTGCGCGTGGTGAACTCGAAACCCAATTACCTGATTTAGGCAGTAACTGCATTGGTTTGATGGTTTCACCGATCCAAAAAATGCAGTCGAATTGGGAAAAAGCCGTTTCCAACATTCGTTCCAGCGCTCACACCATTCGCGGAAATGCCACGGAAGTGGCTGAGGTGAACAACGAATTGTCTTCTCGTTCTGAGCAACTCGCCGCAGCGTTAGAAGAAACGACTGCCAGCATGGAGCAATTGAGTAGCACGGTTACGCTGAATGCTGAAAATGCCAGCCACGCGAGCGTACTTGCAAAAAATGCGACTAAGACGGCAGTAAACGGCGGGGAGTCGGTAAAAAAAGTGATGACCACGATGGAGACGATAACCAGCAGCTCTCATAAAATTGTCGATATCACCACCGTGATTAACAGCATCTCCTTCCAGACCAATATTCTGGCGTTGAATGCTGCAGTTGAAGCCGCTCGGGCCGGTGAGCAAGGGCGAGGTTTTGCAGTAGTAGCAAGTGAGGTACGTAATCTCGCTCAACGTAGTGCAGTGGCGGCGAAAGAGATAGAAACCTTGCTCAAAGAGTCCGTTGATAACATTCATACTGGTTCTGAACAGGTGAAGAAAGCGGGTGAAGCGATGGGGGAGATTCTGAATGCGGTCACTCAAGTGAACAATATTATGGGCGATATTGCCAATGCGTCGGGTGAGCAGAGCCAGGGTATTGGGCAGGTAGGGGTTGCAGTAAGACAGATGGATGCGGTCACGCAGCAAAACGTCAATCTGGTTCATCAATCTGCACTTTCGTCAGTGGAACTGGAAAAACAAGCGCACCAGCTTAACGATATTGTGTCGATGTTTCGCATCGCTAAACCCGGCTGAAAATGTGGGAATACTCTCAGTTGAACACAGAAGTGTGAGCGCACCTTAATTTTTTAAAACAAAATTTCATTAAATTTGAAAGTGTGTTTGTGAGCTAGTATCGTTAGTGCATACCAAAGCTATTCACCACGGAAAATCCCGTGACCCAATCAGGAGACGGAAATGAAAATAGCACTGATGATGGAAAACAGTCAGGCTGGCAAAAATGCAATCATTCTTAATGAGTTGCAAGCGGTTGCTGCTGAGAAAGAGTACCCGGTTTACAACGTAGGTATGAGCGATGAGCAGGATCACCACCTGACCTACATCCACCTCGGTATTATGGCCAGTATCCTGTTGAACTCTAAAGCTGTAGATTTCGTTGTGACCGGTTGCGGCACAGGTCAGGGCGCAATGATGTCTCTGAACATCCACCCAGGTGTGGTTTGTGGCTACTGCCTGGACCCTGCTGATGCATTCCTGTTCTCACAAATCAACAACGGTAATGCGTTGTCACTGGCATTCGCTAAAGGCTTCGGCTGGGGCGCTGAGCTCAACGTTCGTTACATGTTTGAAAAAGCATTTACTGGCCGTAAAGGCGAAGGCTACCCGATTGAGCGTAAAGAACCACAGGTTCGTAACGCCGGTATCCTGAACCAGGTTAAAGCTGCAGTTGTTAAAGAAAACTACCTGGATACCCTGCGTTCTATCGACCGTGAACTAGTGAAAACCGCTGTGACCGGCGAACGCTTCCAGAAATGTTTCTTCGAAAACTGCCAGAACAAAGATATTGAAGCATTCGTACGCGAAATCCTTGCTTAATCTCTTTTAGCCATGCTTACGGCCAGCCTTTGCTGGCCGTATTTTTTGTGCCAACACCGCTTTAACTCGTGGCGCTTTTAGCGCCATCCTTCGATTCGCCCGCTAAAATGCGCAACTGGCTCTTGCGGCCACCTCTGATGTTCGGCAGCCATATGCTGCTCATCCCAATGTTTACTGTTTATTCCTTGCTCCGGCATTATTTCCGGCCAGTCTTGCTGCACAGCACTGGTTTTTGGATAAGGGTTATGCAAAGAAGGGTTGGTAAGAGGTTGGATCTCAACAGCAAGAGCTTGAGACCCTATCAGCGATAACATCATCAGTAAGAATATCGATAAGCGTTTCATAGTGGCCTCACACACCTGACCTATAGTTAAGTGTAATTGAGGCCAGCGACCGGGTTAGTGTTTTTTCGACACACTGCTACCCGCATTGTGTGGTAAACGCAGCAGATCAAACAAACCTACCAGGCAAATGAGCGTAATCATCACAAAAGAAATCTTGATAGAAATGCCTGGGATTGCAGTTAAATCGAGCCACTGACTGACTTTCTCCCCCAGACGAATCCCTATCGCACCAAGCGTAATTCCCAGCCCTACAGAAAGCTGTGTGGCGGTACTAAATAGCGTGTTGGCGTAGCTCATTTGCGTGGATGGCACATCTGAAAAGGCGAGGGTGCTTATGCCCGTAAACTGCATCGAACGGAACATCCCGCCAAAGAAGAGTATTGCTATGGTCGCCCATGCTGCGGTGTGCGGAGTAAGAAACGCACAAGCCAGCAGAGAAGCGACGTTCAGAAGGCCATTAATAATGAGTAATTTCTTGAACCCTAATGCGCGAATTAACGATGTCGTTGCAGGTTTCATCGCGAGATTTCCGGCGAAGACTGCCAATACCAGTAAGCCCGAATGAAAAGCATCCATTCCGAAACCAACCTGGAATAGCAACGGCAATAAAAAAGGGACCGCGCTGATGGAGGTACGAAATAAAGAGCCCCCGTACATCGTCACACCAAAGGTCTGTACCTTTAAAGCATCAAGGCGAATCATCGGGTGCTTAGCGTGTTTAAAGTGCCACAGTGAGAACCACAGCGCCGCTGCACCTAATACCAGCAAGCTCACAGTTGGCAGCACCTTAATTTGCGATTGCCCAAGCATTTCCAGGCCGTACACCAGGCTAATCATTGCCACCGCAGTGCCGGTAAAACCAATGCCGTCAAACGGGCGGCGGTCATCATCATGAATATCGGGAATCAATCGCCACGCCAGCGCCATGGCAATTAACCCAAGTGGTAAGTTGATATAGAAAATCCAACGCCACGACGCGTAGCTGGTGATAAATCCGCCCAGAGGAGGGCCAATAATAGGAGCAACCAGCGCGGGCCAGGTGAGGGTGGCAATCGCGGTGATCAGTAAATGCTTAGGGGTTGTACGCAGCACAGCCAACCGCCCGACTGGCACCATTAGCGCACCACCGACCCCCTGTAAAATGCGCATCGCGACAAACTGCTCAATCGTATTGGCCATGCCGCACAGTACCGAGGCGAAGGTGAAGATCCCTAGTGCCAGGGTGAAAACTTTACGTGCGCCAAATCGGTCCGCAATCCAGCCGCTGGCGGGTATCAATACCGCCAGAGTCAGCAAGTAGGCACTCATACCGATATTCAGATCAACGGCATCAACACCAAAAGTTCGGGCCATTTCCGGCAGCGCGGTGGCAATGACCGTCCCATCGAGAAATTCCATAAAAAAAGCGCCAGCGACCAGGAGTGCCATTCCTGAAATGCCACGCTTTGCTGCCGGAGAAGGGGAGTTAGTCATGAGTGAAATTCAAAATTAAAATAATGTTTTAAAAAATTGTTGAGTCAATTAACCAGTTAAGTCGTGGATATGCAAGCCATTTTGTGTGACGAAGATGTAAAATCCACACTGAAAATGTGTGATGCGCATCACAAAACTATTGATTTATGTGACGGATGTCTTATTATTAGCCCCATAACAAGCAACACCTGCAAAACAAAAAAACTGGAGCACACAATGAAAATGCGCAAAATCCTGAAAAGCATGTTCGAGCAATACTGCAAGACTTTTAAAGATGTACCGCCGGCTGGCATGTTTTAATCTGCCCGCTTGAAAAAAAACCTGCTGCGGCAGGTTTTTTTATGTCTGAAATTTGCCTTTTTACCCACGATATTAATCTTTATATCCACAATTTCTTCTTTAGCACTATTTCGCATAACGTTATGCGTTTTACACTTATTTACATTGTGGGTATGGCTGGTGCACTATGCGGTCTCTAATTGAGATGGAGTCCGTGAATAAATGCGTAAACCCCTGTTGTTATCTGCGCTGTTTGCCTCTTTGGCCCTGGCCCTTTCTGGCTGTGATAATGCAAAAACTGAAACTGCGGCTGCTCCTGCACCGGCTAAACAAGCAGCCCAGGATGGCGGCAATTTAATTGTTGGCGTGACCACCGGCGATCCGCTAGCGATGAACCCACTGTATGCCAGCGACCGTACTACGCTGACTATCATGCAGACGCTATACGCACCGCTTTATAGCTTCAATGGCGATAAAATTGAATGGGCTCTGGCAGAGAGTCTTACGCCTTCAGAAGATAACCTCTCATACATCTTAAAACTCAAACCGAATTTGAAATGGCAAGACGGCAAGCCTATTACCGCAGGCGATGTGGTGTTCACTTTCAACAAATTGCTTGATGAGAAACAGCACAGCTTCTTCCGCAGCATGTTTGTGTACGGCGATAAGCCAATTCAGGTCAGCAAAATTGATGACCTGACCGTGAAATTTACTCTGCCACAGGTGAGTGCTGCGTTTGTAGGCACCCTGGTACAGATTTACCCAATCCCAGAACATGTGTTTGCTAATGACAGTGACGATCTGGAAAAGAGTACCAAAAACGATGCTCCAGTCGGTTCAGGCCCGTTCAAATTCAAAGAATATCGCGCCGGGCAGTATTACTCGCTGACACGCTTTGATGATTACTGGAACGGCAAGCCGAAGCTTGAGACTGTGACTTACCGTTTCGCTAAAGACAGCAACTCTGCCAATCTTGCGCTGCAAAACGGCGAAATCAATATGAAGATGATTGACCCGCAGGATGTCAATCGTTTGAAAAATAGCGGTAAATTTGACTTCGTTATCTACCCGGAAGGGCGTCTGGCATATATGACGTTTAACCAGAATATTGACAGTATGAAGAACAAGGCACTGCGTCAGGCCATTGCTTATGCCATCAATAAAGATGAACTGGTTCAGGCTGCATTCTCTTCGCTGGAATATGCGCAACCTGCCGCATCTATTCTGACGCCAGACACGCTGTATCAGACCAACGATGTTGAAACCTACAAGTACGATGTTGAAAAAGCGAAAGCATTGCTGAAAGAAGCGGGCACGCCTGCCGATCTGAAACTGCGCCTCGCCTACATCAATAGCAATAAAACTCAGGAAAGCATGGGGCTGTATATTCAGCAGCAGCTGAAAAACGTGGGTATTGCGGTTGAGCTGATGCCACTGGATGCTAACGCCATGTCGCAACGCAGCCTGGATATGAAAAATACCTCTTATGAGCTGAGTCTGGGTGGCTACATCATGGGTATGGAACCTGATGGCTATAAGTCTTTGTACCTGAGCAACGAAGCTTATAACTATGCCCACTACAAGAACCCAGCGTTCGATGCGTTGTGGAACCAGGGCGCAACTGAAACTGACAAAACCAAACGTGCTGAAATCTATAAGCAAATCCAGCAGACCGTTGCAAACGACATGGCATGGTACCCAATTGCTTATACCAATGCGGTTGTTGCGGTAGATAAACGTTTTGCCGGAACCAAAGAGGCTGAACCTAAGCCTGTTTATATGTTCCAGGATTGGTCGAAGATCTATCAACAATAATGAACACACTGCCCTGAGGTAGTCGTAGGGTGGGTAACGCAAGCTACCCGCCCTACAGTTTTCCCCTTCTGGGGGCTTATTTTTTGGAAAGCAGTATGAACAATGTGTTAGTCCGACGCCTGGCCCAACTGGTGCCGATGCTGTTCTTCATCTCGCTGGTGTCGTTTTTGCTGGTCAAACTTGCTCCCGGCGACCCGGTGCAGGCTTATATTACTCCGCGTATGAGCCCGGAGGATATCGAGCGTATCCGCCACAGCCTGGGGCTCGATAAGCCCATGTTTATGCAATACCTGTTGTGGCTAAAAAACGTGCTGCAAGGGGATTTGGGCTACTCACTGATTTACCATCGCCCTGTGTTAACTATGATTGCCGAGCGCATTCCTGCAACTCTTGGCCTGATGGGTGCATCACTAGTTCTGGCTATGGTGTTGGCTATCCCGCTGGGTTTAGTGGCGGGCGCTTACAAACACCGCTGGCTTGATCACTTCCTGAATATGTTTGCCTATATTGGTATTTCGGTGCCTATCTTCTGGTTTGGTATTTTGCTGATAACCGTGTTTTCGGTGCAGCTAAACTGGTTGCCGAGTATGGGCATGCGAACAATTGGTATGGAAGACTCGTGGCTTGATGTGGTTCGTCACGGTATTTTACCGTGCATTGCACTGAGTTTTTATAACCTCTCCAATTACGTGCGTTACATCCGCTCCAACACCATTACGCAGTTGTCGGCTGATTATGTGCAAACGCAGCTGGCATACGGTGCTACACGTCGTTCAATCCTATTCCGCCATGTCCTTAAAAACGTGCTGCTGCCGGTTATCACACTCTTTGGTATCTCCTTTGGCGAGCTGGTGGTGGGGGCGTACGTGACTGAAAGCGTCTTCTCCTGGCCAGGTATGGGCCTGTTGGGGATTCAGTCGATAACTTCCCTGGATTACCCGTTAATCATGGCGATGATCATGCTCTCTTCAACGATGCTTATCGTCGGCAATTTATTGGCTGACATGTTATATCGCGTGGCAGACCCGCGCATTAAGGCGTTGAGGTAAGACGATGAGTAGACGTTGGCAACAAGTTAAACATGGCCTGAAACGTAATCGTCCAGCTCAATTGTCACTTCTGGTTCTGGTCGTTTTCAGCATTGCAGCATTACTGGCAACATTCAGTCCCTGGGACCCAAACCAGATGTCACTGACCGCAAGGCTCACACCACCGGATGCGCAACACTGGTTCGGAACTGATGACTACGGACGTGACTATTTCACTCGCGCTTTATACGGCGGCCAGATTTCGTTAATGGTCGGTTTTCTGGCAATGATATTTTCAACGTTGATTGGCACGCTGGTAGGCACTGTCAGCGGCTATTTTGGTGGGCGAATCGATAACCTGATGATGCGGGTAGTCGATATTTTGATGTCGATCCCAGCCTTTTTCCTGCTGTTGGTATTGAACGCATACCTGAAGCCCGGCATTGCCAATATCATCCTGATTATCAGTGCATTGACCTGGATGAATATGTCGCGCCTGGTGCGGGCTGAAACCTTGTCGGTGAAAGAGCGTGAGTATGTGGTGTACGCCCGCGCGTGTGGTGAGCATCCGTTAATCATTATTGCGCGCCATATCATCCCGAATATTTTGCCGACCATTATGGTTGCGGCAACGCTGAATATAGCCTCAGCAATTCTGATGGAGTCGACGCTGAGCTTCCTCGGACTTGGTGTGCAGCAGCCAAATGCCTCATGGGGAAGCATGCTCAACAATGCGCAATCCTTTATTGGTGAAGCAACATGGCTTGCGATGTTCCCGGGTGTCCTTATTTTGCTGACGGTGCTGAGTTTTAACGTATTGGGCGATGTATTACGTACTGCCTTTGAGCCCGGAGCTAACCGCGATGAATAACTTACTGGAACTCGATAACCTGCAAACGTCCTTCTTCACCCGCGAAGGGGAAGTCAAGGCGGTGCGCGGTGTAAGCTTTGCAGTCAAACGCGGTGAAGTGGTAGGGATTGTTGGTGAATCAGGTTGCGGCAAGAGTGTTACCTGTAAATCAGTGCTCAAACTGTTGGGTAGCAACGGTAAAGTTGTAGGCGGCCATGTCCATTTTATGGGCGAAGATTTAGCCCGTAAAACTCCCGAACAAATGCGCCATATTCGTGGCAACGATATTGCCATGATCTTCCAGGATCCCATGACGGCACTTAACCCGGTGCTGACCATTGGCAAGCAGATGAGCGAAATCCTGATACGCAATCAGAACCTCAGTAAAAAAGCGGCCAAAGAAAAGTCGATTGCCATGTTGCAGCAGGTGGGGATTGGTAATGCGGAGCAGCGTTACAACCAGTATCCGCACGAGTTCAGTGGCGGTATGCGCCAGCGCGTGATGATTGCTATTGCACTCTCATGCCACCCGGCGTTACTGATTGCCGACGAGCCAACAACTGCACTGGATGTCACCATTCAGGCGCAGATTTTACGCCTGCTAAAACAACTACAACAGCAAACCGACACCGCAATTATGCTCATCACGCACGATCTTGGGGTCGTAGCCCAGGTTTGTTCACGTGTGGTGGTGATGTACGGTGGGCTTGTGATGGAGCAGGGGAGCGTGGAGGATATTTTCTACCGTCCAGCGCACCCTTATACCCGCGGGCTTTTGGCATCATTGCCGCGCCCAGGCGAGGCAAGCGCTCGTTTGTCACCTATCGAAGGCTCGCCACCAGGGTTACTCAACCCACCTCCTGGTTGCCCGTTTGCAGAACGTTGCCCGCAGCGCATGGATCGTTGTAGCAGCCTGCCTCCGATGTACCAAACCGGAGAGGGTCATCAGGCAATGTGCTGGTTATGGGATTCGGAGGTGAACAATGCAGGACGTTAAGCCATTAGTCCGTGTAAAGGGCTTACGCAAATATTTCCATAGCCAACAGGGATGGTTTAATAAAACGCCACCGGTGAAAGCTGTCGATGGCGTGAGTTTCGATATCTATCCAGGTGAAACCTACGGGCTGGTTGGCGAGTCTGGGTGCGGGAAATCAACACTTGGGCGCAGCGTCCTGCGCCTGTTTGATATTACCGATGGCGAAATTGAGTTTGCAGGCCAGGACATTGCAAAGATGAGCGACAAGCAACTTAAACCGTTGCGCCGTCGCATGCAGGCAATTTTTCAGGACCCATACTCATCGCTTAACCCGGGCATGACTGTCGCGCAATTAATTGCCGAGCCGATGAAAATCCATGGTTATGGTAAACAACAGCGCGAAACCCGCACACTTGAACTGCTGGAAAAAGTGGGGTTAAAAGCGGAACACTTAAACCGCTTCCCGCATGAGTTTAGCGGTGGCCAGCGGCAGCGTATAAGTATTGCCCGAGCTCTGTCAGTAAACCCTGAGTTTGTGCTTTGCGACGAACCACTGTCGGCACTGGATGTATCCGTGCAGGCGCAGGTGGTTAATATCTTGCAGGATTTGCAGCAGGCATTGGGGCTGACATATCTGTTTATTGCACATGACCTGTCCATGGTGCGCCATATTTCAGACCGAATTGGTGTGATGTATCTTGGCACTCTGGTTGAGGAAGCACCGGCTGAAACTCTATATACAGAGCCTGCGCATCCCTATACCAGGGCACTTCTTGCCTCAATCCCGGTGGCCGATCCGCATGTGCAAATGCTTGATCAAGGTGGCATTAAAGGCGAATTACCAAGTGCCATGAGCGACTGGCCAGGTTGCAAATTCTGCAATCGCTGCCCAAGGGCGATGGATAAATGCCAAAGCCAAAGCCCGGTGATGCAAGAGATTTCACCTGGGCATCGGGTTGCGTGTTGGTTGTTTGAAAACTCGTGATTAATAGCGGGGGAGCTTATTCAAGCTCCCGCACTACTTTGCATGGTTGCCCCATTGCCAGCACACCAGCAGGAATATCTTTGCTGACAATGCTTCCCGCGCCAATCGTGGTGTTATCACCAATCGTCACACCCGGTAAAATAACCACATTGCCGCCAATCCAGACATTGCTGCCAACAACAATCGGTTTGGCGCTGGTCAGGAATGGATAATCGGGATCTCCGGTCAGGCGCTCTTTCGCCGACAGCGGATGTACAGGGGTGTAGAACTGAACATTTGGCCCTACCAATGTGTTATCGCCAATCGTCACGGTATTACAGTCAAGAAACACCACATTGGTATTTATAAAGCAGTTACGGCCAATGGTGACGTGCTTTCCGTAGTCACACCACAACGGTAATTCAATCCAACTTTCATCACCAAAACCACCCAGCATTTCACGCAGCAGCATAAGTTTGGCTTCAAAGTCATGAGAATCCAGCTGTGCCAATTGTTTGGTTACCGCCCGTGCGTTGTGATACATCCCGAGCAATTCAGGATCTCGGGTGTTGTAATGCAAACCCGCCAGCAATTTTTCATGTTCTGTCATTGTTCTGCCCTTATGTTTATTGGCAGCATTCTAATCGTGTGACCATAAAAATACTGTTGTAAAAGCCACAAAATTCGCTGCGCGAATAAAGTAATGGGATGTCGATTACCGATACCGTTTCAGCGTGCAGAAATGTACTATGTCGCCCATTGTGAAACAGGAGAGAAATGATGTCTGAACAATTATCTGCCGACCAGGAACTGGTTTCCGATGTGGTGGCATGCCAGCTGGTGATTAAGCAAATTCTGGATGTAATTGATGTGATTGCACCGGTAGAAGTGCGCGAAAAAATGGCTAATCAATTAAAGACCATTGATTTCGCCACTCATCCGGCAGCGGCAGATCCGGTGACCCGCCGCGCAATTCAGAAAGCGATTAGCTTGATTGAGTTGAAGTTTACGCCACAGAACGAAGCGCATTAATTTCATCCGTTAAATACCCTAATAATTCAAGTTGCATCGCGGCGGCAAGAGAACAAATCCCGATGAGCTTACTAAAGTAAGTGATTATTCGGCCCGTCCATGGGCCTCACCCCTTCGGGGCGCTGTAAACAGCGTTCAAATCTGCTCCTGCAGATTTGTCGGGTGAGTGAATGCAGCCAACAAAGAGGCAACTTGAAGTATTACGGGTATTTTTAGAAGAACGTCATCACCAGCATATAACTCGCCGCACAAGCACAGCTCACGCCAATCAACCCTGGTAAAATGAAGCTATGGTTGATGATGAATTTACCAATCTTCGTGGTGCCCGAGCGGTCAAAGCCAATACATGCCAGATCACTCGGATAGGTAGGTAGGACAAAGTAGCCGTAAGATGCCGGGAAGAAGGCAATCAGCATTTTCGGCTCAACACCCAGCATCAATCCCATCGGTGCCACAGCTGTTAACGCAGCCGCCTGGCTATTTACCAGTTTAGAAACCAAAAACAGCACGATGGCATAAGTCCACGGGTGGCTTTTCACCACGCCTTCCAGTGCCATTTTCAGCTCTTCAAGGTGTGCCTGAAAGAAGGTATCACTCATCCAGGCGACACCAAACACCGAGAAAATCGCCACCATCCCGGCTTTAAATACCGCACCATTAGAGATAGCGGATGCATTTACTTTGCAGACTATCAACATTACGGCACCCGCAATCAGCATCATCATCTGGATAACCAGATTCATTGATAGCGGTTTTAACGCGCCTTTGATTTCAAACGCCGGACGCAGCGATGGGATCGCACCCAGTAACACCACCACCAGGATCCCAGCAAAGAAAATCCAGGTTGACCAGTAGGCTTGTTTTGGGAACACCTGGTCCATCAGCGTTTCGCTGCTGCCGTAAATAAATTCACGCTGTTTTGGGTCTTTGAGCTTCTCCTGAAACTCTTTATCGTCCTGCAAATCTTTACCGCGACGCAAACTCCACAGTGCAGCAATTAACACGCCAAATAACGATGCGGGAACGGAAACACAGAGAATATCGAGAATGCCCCAGGCATGACCAATGCCATGGTTAGCGGCCAGAATTGAGATTAGGGAAACTACGGCGACGGAGACAGGCGATGCGGTAATCGCCATCTGCGAAGCAATAGATGCCACCGCCATTGGGCGCTCCGGGCGAATCCCTTTTTTTAGCGCAATATCGGCGATAATCGGGAACATGGTGTAGACCACATGCCCGGTTCCACACAGGAACGTCAGCATCCAGGTAGTGAAAGGAGCAAGCAGTGTGATGTGTTGCGGGTGTTTACGCAGTAGGCGTTCAGCAAACTGCATCATGACATTCAGGCCGCCCGCGGTTTGCAATGTAGCTGCACAACCGATTACGGCAAGAATGGTGAGCATTACATCAACGGGCGGCTTTCCTGGTTCAAGGCCAAAAATGAAAGTCAGGATAAACAACCCAATTCCACTGATTAAACCAAGCCCCATCCCGCCAAAGCGAGTCCCGACCAGCAGGCATAAAATAATGACAATAAATTCAATAGTAATCATGACAATCCCTTTTAAAATTCAATCGTATAAAGCATTACAGATTGTAAGGATTACCATTGAGACGTAGATCGGATTTGTTAAAACTCAATTAAAACAATTGATTATAACAAAAAGTCAACAATTTAATGGACGGTATCTATGCCAACCTGGCAAATTAAGCGTTTAATTGAGTTGGGCGGAGAAGCATCCGCCCAGCAATTTAAAAGGGAATATGTGAGGTTTTAAGTTGTGGGAGTACTGCATATTCTTCACAAAGATCAACTAGTAAGGTTCTTTCTCCACGTCTGAGTTGGATAGTCATACCGTTAGAATCCGGCGTGACGTGCATATCGGTGATCGGTTGTTGATGGTCAAAATCCCAGACGCAAATGAACTGAGAGGTTTGTTCTTTGCTACGCAGAACCAGATAGCTCAGATCTTGAACCGCCGGGTTATCAGGAGCATTTCCTTGCCATAACTCAGCATGACCGTACAGCCATAACGCTTGTCCATTATGAGGGGTGGCGAAGTGACGTGGCTGACTATTGATTAACTGTACGCAACGGGCATCCTTCATAATCACCAGAGGGCCTTGAGTGCTAAATTGCGCACATTCTCCCTCGCTATCCAGCGCTTTACCCTGAAGATGCAACGTCCAGTCAATTTGTTGGCTGTGCGGGTTTTGCACAGTGCTGATATCAATAATCGCGTTATCCAGCCACAGTAAACGACGGCGAAAACGCACATCGCGCCAGGCTTCGCTATCCCACTGCACACGCGTATGGCTATCGAGATCCGGGGGAATTTGCCGCCAGTCTACTCCAGTATCCAGCCAGCAAAATGCATCACTTTCGTGATAATGATGCACCACAGGCACAGCAGGCGGTTGGTTGGTTTGATTTACCGTGATCGTATTGTGGGTGGCGCTATTTTTGTAATACGCATAATGCATGGGCGCGCCGTAACCGGTGGTGCCCAGATCGGGGAGGATCTCTTTCCCACCATTAAAAAGCAGGATATTCAGGCGGTCATAGTGGTCATGTTCACCGCCGAATGGCGTGTGTTTTATCAGTAATGCGCGTTTTTTTGCGAGTTGCGCCAGATAGTCAGGCCGCAATTTGGAGCGTGTAGGTGACACTCAGGAATCAGTTCCGGCAGTTTCTCTGGCAGTGACGAGTCGTAAACAAAGGTATCAAAATGGGGCATTGGATACTGCTGGCGAATAGCCTTTAGCGCCGCGGCGTATCGCTCATCCTGGTAGTAATACCAGGCAAACTCATACAGATGGCTATGATCGAGCTTTTCCTGGCCATAGATACAATCATTGATACGTGGAAAGGTGCCATCGGGCATCAGTAGCGCAAGAGGGAAGCTGAGCATTTTTTTATAGAAAGGCTCATCAAGCAAGCTCCAGCGCGAACCAATAGCCAACTTTTCGAATGCCAGGAATCCTTGTAGTGCGTAGAAGTGATAATGAATGGACCCTTCAAACCACAGTCCCTCTTCAAACAGACCATGTTCAAGTTGATAGCGCAGCCCGTAAGGCTGATTTACCGCAAATTCCAGCAAGGCCTCATCTTCGAGAACAAAGCCGAGAACCCCTATGGCACAGCCGATTTTTACCTCATGGTTATGCAATTGGGCAGTGCGATGGGCCATTAGGAATTGCGCACCTTCGCGTAATAAGCGGCTAGTAATGTATTCACGCTGCTGCGCGGACAAAGCTTCAGCGATGCAATCATAGCCGAGGGTGAAATCCAGCATACAATTGGCTTCGCACAGCGTCTGTGCGTTCATTTTTCCGGGGCCGTTGTAAGGGATACCACCGTGGATTTCGTAGCCCGGGTAAAACTCGGCATAGCGCATTAACAGTTCGCGGACCTTATCCAGATAACCTTGTTCACCTGTGAGTTGCCACAGCAAGCCAAGCTGGTGGCAGGCTTTGGCATTCAGCCCATTTAGCTCGCGCCACCAGGCTCCGTCATAGGGTTCTCCGCTAAACGACTGCCCATCAACCGGGCAGCAATGGGAGGTTGGGGTGTGACGATCCCACTTCAGTCTGACTCCGTGATCCGGGCAGAAATAGTAGAGGTTCCAGGTTGCCCGTGCGGTTTCCGGCACTTTGACCGGGTTGTTAAGCACCACGGTATTTTCGGCAATCAACTGCGCCACTATTTCAGGCTGCTGGGTCATGCGTTGGCGAAGGAGAATAAGTTGTTGCGTGGTGAACTGCTTCATCGCTCGATCCTTACTCTCTTTCAGTGTTGTTTTAATGGGGTAATAAGATGGGAGATATCATCAGGATATTTTGCCATTAGCCATTGTGCTTTTTCGGCAAAGGCGCTGTCATCTGGCCATGCACGAGCCGCACTGACCATGTTCACTAACGCTTTTTCATCATCCATTTTGTCGATATCTTTCCACGGCCATGGCTCATTGTTGTGAACATAGTTGGCGACATAGGCGTAACCTTTACGCAGGCTTCGGTCATCAAGGGTGAAGTTCCAGACATCCACCTGCGCGATTTCTCCAAGGCGGCCAAGTTTGTTGTAGGCTTCCAGGTGGAAATTGCTGTAATGCCAGGGACGAGTACGCTCAATTTCCGCCATCTGGCGGCCATCTCTGTCGAAATGAGCGGGAATACGACGCAGTTGGGTGATTTGCAGACGATTTTTAGCCGCAGCGAGATCGCCACTAAACAGTGCAAAAGACGCTGCCTGCAAATCAAAGTAAGTGCCGTGGTTGTTGTGCCAATTATCTTCTTCAAAACCATTTTGGCTGGTTGTCATCCAGTGGTAGAAATCGCCATACCACTGTTTAATTTTTTGATACTCATCATCACTAATCACGTTAGCCGGGCGTAGTAACTCCACGGCATCGATGACTTCCACCAATGCGCGGCTGTCGATGAGTCCAATTCCACGTCCGTCATTAATCCCAGGGATCGCCTGAGCGTGTTGTAGGTTAGGATTCATGCGCGTGTCAGGATTAACGAACCAGTTCAGTAACTGGTCACGTGCTTTTTCGGCATAGGCTGGCTTTTGGGTAAATTGCCATGCAAGCGACAGTGTCCAAACGTCATTGCTCATATTCACCAGGCGCTTTTTGTCCGTGGCGTCGCTGTTGGCATCCGGGTTGGTTTGACCATCCTTACGAATATAAGGCAGACCATCTTTTTTGTTCGGATCGGGCCACCAGTATGGAGGGAAGCTGTAGTAATCATGTTTGTCACCACTTGCGGCTGTCAGAGTCTTATCCATAACCGAGTAGAGTGGTTTGCCCAGCGCTTTGTCAGCCCCGGCAATGAGCTTTTCATATGCGCCAAGAAACTCAGGGTTTCTCGCCGCAAGCTGTTGTTGGCTGTAACGTAAATCATCAAGTTTGATTTGCAATGGATGTGCATCAGCGGCGTACAGTGGCGATGCTGTTAATACGCTAGCAACCGCTAACGAAAGTAATGACAAGCAAGACAATAAAATGGGTTTCATCGGGCGCATATTTTCTCCGTCCACCAATGGAATAATATCTGGTTATTTATACCCGTCATACTTCAAGTTGCATGTGCGTTGGCTACGTTTACTCACCCGAATCACTTACCTGAGTAAGCTCATCGGGACTCGTTCTCTTGCCGCCTTCCTGCATCTTGAATTATTTTGGGTATATATCTATAGAGGCACTGTTAATTCGTAAAATATAAGATTGGGAATAATATTTATGATGCCGAGTGCGCAGTGTAAGAGACAGAATGAATTTTTATGTGACTCACATCAAATTAACGCTTTCAAGGGTAAATAGCCTCAGAAAGTGAGGCTGGAGTCACGTAAATCAATGGTTTTAAATTATTTTTCAAATGTTACGAGTATTTTTTATTTATGTAATTCATTGAATTTAATGGTTATGTTTTTAACTGAGGTTTTTGACTGACTTTGCTGCGTGACCTGAAGCACACTTCTACATTATGAAACGCTATTTCTGTTTCGCCCCGTTGTTTTTACCTCATGCATTCTATTTAATTACTCCGCAGCCTTTTTTCATTCTTGAAATAATCTGCTTCACTCCATTTCCTCAATAATCAAATCTCTTAAAATAAGGACGTGAATATAAATGTTTTCCACAAAATTAAAATCCGTATTACTGATCTCCGCCCTCGGTTTTAGTGCTTCGCAAACATTTGCGGCTGAAACACTAAATGTCTGGATCCGTGCCAGCAATGATTCTAAAAATATTTACAAGCAAGAGGCTGAAACTT
Source organism: Buttiauxella sp. AC038 (assembly GCF_979253565.1). Lineage (NCBI taxonomy): Bacteria > Pseudomonadati > Pseudomonadota > Gammaproteobacteria > Enterobacterales > Enterobacteriaceae > Buttiauxella > Buttiauxella sp. AC038. The sequence goes on from NZ_CEEDCQ010000001.1 coordinate 2,011,809, forward strand.
TTGAGAAGAAGACAGGCATTAAAATCGAATATTTTAATGCTACGACAGACTTTGAACAGCGCCTTGCTCGTGCCGCTGCAGGCAACGCATTGCCCGATCTGATCTTCAATGATGCGGTAGCCATTGGTCAGTTCATCCAACTCGGAATAGCTGATGAAATAGATCCGAAATCCATTGCAGGTGGCGAAAATATTTATCCTACAGCCTGGGAAAGTACTCGCTACACCGATGGGAAATTCTATGGGGTGCCCACTTCTGCCCAAACCTTTGCGCTGTTTGTTCGCAAAGACTGGCGTGAAAAACTGGGTATGCCTGAGCCCAAAACCTGGAGTGATGTGGCAAAGCTGGCTAAAGCCTTTACCACACAAGACCCGGACGGCAATGGTAAAAACGATACCTACGGCTTTTTGTTGCCGGGTTCCACCACGCGTGGTTACGCCAGCTGGTTTATGAGCGCATTTTTATGGCAGGCAGGTGGTGATTTCATTCGCGAATCAGGCAAGGGTAAATTCAAAGCCTCGCTTGATGAGCCAGCTGCCGCTGAAACCATGGCATTTATGCGAGGAATGCTGTGCGACAAAGTTGTTCAGCCTGGTGCTATCAACGCGACAACCGCAGACATTATCCCATCATACCGCTCAAGCCAGACCGGTATGTTCTTCACCGGCCCGTATCACATTGCATTGTTTGATAAAGATCCTGGTAAAGACAAGTTTGAAGTCGTGACCCTCGAAGGGCCGAAAAGTAGTGCGACTCTTGCCGAAGGCACCACTGTCTTCATGATGAAAAGTAGCAAGAATAAAGAAGCCGCGCGGAAGTTCATCGAATTTATGATCTCCCAGGAAGGGCAAGAAATCGGTATGGGCAAAGGCACGAAACACATGCCGGTGGTGCGCTTACCTGTGAATAAACAGGTTGATATCCAGACTGTATATGACGATGCACGTTGGGCAACCTTCGCCAAACTTTACGCTGAACACGGGCGTTATGTGCCGCAAGTGCCTAACTGGACGCCAATTCGTCAGATAACCGCCGATGGCTTCAACCGTATTCTGGCTGACTGTAATGGTGATATTGCAGCCGAACTGAAAGCGACCAATGAGAAGGTCAATGCCGAGCTTGATAAACAGCAGGTGCTGGCGAAATAAGTTTGATTTTTGAATTCGGTGAACGGTTCTTACGCTTATCCATCTGCATGCCCCGAAATGTAGATCGGGTAAGCGAAGCGTCACCTGACACTCAGTCACAGCCTGAATCTTTATAGAGTGAAAATAACGATGTTAACTTCTCGCCAGAAACGGAATCTGGTGCCGTGGATGTTTCTTGCTCCGGCACTGGTCATCTTCACCTGGTTTAAATTTATCCCCATGCTGCAAGGCCTGGTGATGAGTTTCTACAAGGTGAACTTCAATCAACCAGACGAATGGGTGGGATTTACCAATTTTGCCCGCGCTTTTGCCGATATTGAACTCCATGCTGCGGTATTCAATACCTTCCTTTATGTCGTGGTGACCATGGTGGTTGGAGCAGTACTGGCATTTTTCCTCGCCATGTTACTTGAAGGGCCCGCTCGTCATCTGCGTTTTATCCGCACCGCCATTTTCCTGCCCGCGGTAACCAGTGCGGCTATCGTCGCCGAAATGTGGCGAATCTTGTTTAACCCAACTCCGAATGGTGTGATGAACCACATCCTGAGCTGGTTTGGTATTGCCGACCAGGGATTTCTTGCAAGTTCAGACCAGGCTCTGTGGGTCATCATGTTGCTGCATATTTGGAAAGCGGTGCCGTACAACATGGTTATCTTTATCGCAGGCCTGGCAGGCATTAGCCGCGATTTATATGACGCCTCAAACGTTGATGGCGCGAACTGGTGGAACCGTCTGCGTTACGTCACGCTGCCCGGGATGATCCCGGCGATTTCAGTCGTGTTGATGCTCTCCTTTATTCGTGGGTTCCGTGTGTTTGCAGAAGTGTATGCCACAACCGGCGGTGGGCCATCTAACGCCACTGAAATGATCATGACCCATATCTACAAACTCGGATTTGAGCAATTTGACTACGGCTATGCTTCGGCGGTGTCGTTCCTGTTATTCGCCTTCACCGTGCTGTTGACGATTTGTCACCTCACGTTGAAAAAGCGTATTGCCCGTTATTAAGGAGCCACCGATGTTAGGTAAACGTTGGGATATCGCAGGCCGCTGGATGATTTATGGCTTGTTGCTGATTGTATTCGTTGGGCCATTCTGGGGCATTGTTGCTACTGCATTTAGCGGGGCACCGGTCAAACCGGGCGAGTTGCTGGCATGGCCTAATGAGTTTTCGTTGGAGAATTTTATATTCGCCTGGAACGACATTGGCGTTTGGCAATATCTGCTTAACTCAATGATTGTCGTTTTTGTCGGCACCATTTTGCAGGTGTCGGTGAGTGCGCTTGCTGCTTATGCCCTGGCGCGTAAAAAGTTCATCGGCGTGTCGCTGGTGAGTCTTGTGATCCTCTCCACCATGATGTTGCCGGAAGAAGTCATCGCTATTCCGCTGTACATGATAATCAACTGGAAGCTGCCGCTGATTGATGCGTCGCTCTATAACACCTATCTAGGGATGATCATGCCGGTAGTGGGTTGGGCATTTTCCATCTTCGTGCTGAGCGAATTCATGGCCGCTATTCCCAAAGAGCTAGAAGAGGCCGCACGCATCGATGGTGCGAATGAATGGCAAATCTTCTTCCACGTCATTTTGCCGTTGGTGAAACCTGCTCTAGGCACGGTAGTCACGTTTGGCTTCATCATGATTTGGGACCAGTACCTGCTGCCGCTAATTGTCGTCAACCACGACAGCCTGAACACTATTCCAGTGATTCTCGGCAGCTTGCGTACCGATGAAAGTATCACCCCGAACATATTTATAGCCATTACGCTTCTGGCGATGTTGCCAAGCATCATCGTTTATCTCGGTCTGCAAAAACATTTCAACCGCGGGATTATGTCCGGTGCGGTCAAAGGATAAGGAGAATCTCATGGGTTCCGTTGTACTGAAGAATGTCTGTAAATCTTATGGCGATGCACATGTCATTAAAGATGTTTCTCTCACTATCCCTGACGGCGAGTTTTGTGTGCTGGTGGGCCCAAGTGGCTGCGGTAAATCAACGTTATTACGCATGATTGCCGGACTTGAGGAGATAACGGGCGGTGAGGTGGCCATCAACGAAAAAGATGTGACCGACGTTGAGCCGAAACTGCGTGATATTGCGATGGTATTCCAGAGCTACGCACTTTATCCGCAGATGACCGTGCGCGAAAACATGGGCTTCGCGTTAAAAATGGCGAAGCTGCCAAAAGCAGAAATCAGCCGTAAGGTTGAGGCCGCAGCCGATCTTCTGGGATTAGGCGTCTTACTCGACCGTTTGCCAAAAGATCTTTCGGGTGGCCAGCGCCAGCGTGTAGCAATGGGGCGTGCGATTGTACGCAATCCACAGGTGTTTTTGTTCGACGAACCACTCTCAAACCTCGATGCAAAACTCCGCACCCAGGTGCGTGGGGAAATCCGTGAATTGCACCGCCGCCTGAAAACGACATCTGTATATGTCACTCACGATCAAATTGAAGCCATGACGATGGGGCAGATGATTGTGGTGTTGCATGAAGGGCGTATTGAACAGGTGGGTAGCCCGCTGGAGTTGTATGACCGCCCGGCAAATCTATTCGTGGCAGGATTCATTGGTTCTCCTGAAATCAATCAGTTAAAAGGTGAAGTCATGCTACAAAATGGTGAAATGATGCTGCGCCTCGCCGATGGCTCCCTGCTAAGCTTGCCGCCGGGTATGCAGGTAAAACCGCAACAGACAGTGGTTTATGCGATTCGCCCGGAGCAGGTCAATGTTGTGGAAGAAGGCGAGGGTAATGGGGCACTAAAAGCGACCATTACCGCCATCGAAAACACCGGTTCTGATATGCAATTGTTCTGTAACACTGGAGGTGGTTCATTTACCTCGGTGTTTAAGCAACGCTTAAATGTTCAGGAAGGTGAAACGGTATGGCTACAACCCAAACTGACCGGTATTCATATATTTGATGCCGAAAGCGGGCAACGAGTAGCATGCCATTAAGGAGCGATAGATGAAGTTGTACACCCTGGATGAGACGTGTCTTGAGAATGCCCGCCGTGGCCTACAGCAGCCTTTTTCTCCTTTGCAGCTGGCGTTGGGTCGTCTGGTTAGCGAAGCGGATAAGCTTCGTGGGCAGCCACCGGAAAGTGTGGTGCATAAGAAATTACGCCCGGTAAGCGGTGATCCTCATGATTATTACAGTCTGGGGACGTATTGGTGGCCAAATCCGCGCAGGCCAAATGGCCTGCCATATATTCGCCGTGACGGACATACTAATCCGCAATGCCAGAATAATGACACGGACACCACGCGTATCATCCGCATGTGCGAACGCTGTTTGACGCTTGGGCTGGCTTGGTATTTTACCGGCCATCGAAAATATGCCCAGGCCGCAGCAGAGCAAATCAAGTGCTGGTTCCTTGACGAACAAACGCGTATGAACCCGCATCTGAACTATGGCCAGGCGATCCCCGGTATTGTTTCCGGGCGCGGTACCGGGCTAATCGATACACGCCTTTTATGGATGGTGATTGATACTATTGGTTTGATTAGCCCTGCGGGTGTACTGGATACCGATGACATTATTGGTTTGCACCAATGGTTCAGGGACTTCAACCACTGGATGTTTTACAGCGACGTGGGTCATTCTGAATACGTGTGGCATAACAACCACGGCACCTGGTATGACGCACAACGTGTCGCTAATGCACTGTTTTATGGTGACAAAGGGCTGGTGGCACGCATTATTCAACAGGGCATTACCCAACGAATGGCGGCTCAAATCGATCAGGAAGGTAAACAGACGATGGAGCTGGAACGTCCGGTGCCATTCCATTACTCCTTATTTAACCTCGAAGCCCATCTGTTGCTTAATCGTTATGCGGAACACGTCGAATTTGACCGCTGGAATGCCGTACAAGATGGCAGGAGCGTGAAGCTTGGTATCGATTATCTGATGCCATTTATCGCAGACCCCGATTTGTGGCCTTACAGTGATTTGCAGGGTATCGTCTGGGACAGCGCGTTGCGCCTGTTACTGCAATCCATGAGGGGATATCCAAAGGAGATGGCGTGCTATAAAGTCGTGCTGGCTAATTTCCCGGAAGATACGCTCAGTCTACGTGAACAGTTGATGTGGTGTGCATGACTAAGGCGGATTAGCGCCAGCAACATTTATTGACGATGGCGACAAAAGTGAATGAATCGGTTTTGTCGCTCGGGTAATAAACGCTGTATTACCCGACACAATGAGACCTAGTGCTGTTGATGATTCACTAAATTTGTCAGGTGCTCATCTGTTTGGCTCATACACAATCCGGCTTTATGAGCACTACGTACTTCATCAAGAATAGTGTTGAGCAACAGGCCTTCGTCTTGTTGTTCCTGATCCATAGTTTTCAGGAACTTGAGGGTTGAATAATCTTTCAATGCTGTTGCTTCAGCGGTCAATTTAGTCAGTGTGGCGCAGCGCTGCTGATAATCTTCAACCGTTTTTTCAAATAGAGCTTCCAAAGAGTCACATTCGCTTTGTGGGGTTTCAATCGTCCCTACAATGGGAGTGCCGCCCGCTTGTTTCATAAAATTAAATATACGCATCATCTGCGTAACATTACATTGAGCCTGATTTCTTAAAAAATTCGCCGTGCCAGTTAAACTCTTTTCTGAGCACCAGTGACTCAACTGTAAATACAGATTTGAGGAATAAAAATCACGATTTATCTGTAAGTTGAGACTTTGAACCATGCCGGAAGTTGCCATGATAATTTCCTTATTTAGCCGGAACATCGGTTAGGATTAGAATTTTGTATGACATGAAATATGACGGGTATATAGATAAAAAAGATTGTATCCATGTCCTGTGAGTCCGCGTCCTGACTGCGTTGTAAAAAATAGTACCTCTTTAGGGTTATCAATAAAACAGTTGATTCTGGTGTTTCATTCTTATTTACAAATTTATTCAACAGGAAATATTAAAAAAGACTAATTAAATAATTATCTCCTGGTTTATCTATATTAAATAATTTAAGTGAAATGACCAAAACTGTGATTCATCACTGAATAATTAACCTGCTATGAGGTGGTTTATTGTGTCAGATCATATTTGAGCCCTTAAGTTGAATGAGCTCGTGACCGTTTACGATACTGCAATGGTGTCTGGGCCATCATTTTTTTAAAACAGGTGATGAAGTAGGTCACTTCTATGAACCCTACCTCCTGGGCGATAGCTTCGATGCTTAATGGTGAGGTGCGCAATAGATCACAACTTTTCTTTATGCGTCGCGTTAGCAAATACTCATGAATACTGCCGCCGGTTTGTTGACGAAAAATCCGCGAGGTATAGCTGCGTGATAAGCCAATGGATTGCGCCAGCTCATCCAGTGAAAACTTCTCACTATAGTTACTCTCAACCCACTGCATGATGCGTGATGCAACAGTCTGTTGCTGCGGGATAAATAGCTGCGGTTGAGCGGGCAGGAAGGCCATAATTTGCATCACCATAAACGCAACGTCGCTGGCGGTGGAGTGCTCCGTGGGGTCGAGTTTGTCGAACTGCTCGAGAATCACTTCCATATAATCGGCCTGCTCACTTAAATCGTAAATTTGTGCCGGAACGTTGCTTGCAGCGAGGGCAGAAAATTGAGCCTGCTGGCGTGGAAAGCCATGCAAGGTACTGATAACAGAAGAGTGTTCAATGTGCATGGTTGTGCGGTGATACTGGTTTTTGTCATCGGCATCGACATGAACCTTGTGTAGCCGAAAAGGTGGGAAGATAAAAAGTCGCCCGGGCCTTGCGGTGTAATGCTGGTTGTCCACCACAACGATTCCGTAGCCCTTTGAAATATAGAGAAACTCAACGCATTGGTGCCAGTGATAGTACCTGGCGCTGGACGCTCGCAGGCGGTGAAATGAGATAACCTGGCTGTCGAGTGTAATTCTCTCCATCAATTGTGGTTCACTCATTTCCCCTCCAGGACAACAAATTTAAATTTTTACGCCATGATTTGTAATTTATTACCCTCGCAAATTGAAAAATCCAGTGAAAATGAAATAACGGTTTATTTTTGTGATGCTGCTCACTCTGAGCCAGGAATAAAAGCGACTACTCTTTGCCTCAACGCACATAAGCAGTGCGAAGACGAATATTAATAACAACAACTTATAATATTCTCGTGTCTGGCGGGAGGACATTGTGCAACCTGAAAACATTACCCTGAATAACCCCCTTAAAAGTCGGGGAGATCTTCATAAACTGGTGAATGAATTATTAAATGCCGTTTCGCCATTCTTTAAAAAAGAGGCCAGTGGCGTAGACCTTGCTAATTTCACCGCCCATTACGGCCAGCAAGTAGCCAATATGGAAACTTTCTCTCGTTTACTGTGGGGTGTAACGCCACTGTTGGCGGGTGGGTACGAGCCTGAAGAGTTCTCTTTTTATATTCAGGCCATTAAAAATGGCACAGACCCTAAACATGCCGAGTATTGGGGAGAAGCCGCGGCATACGATCAACGGATTGTCGAAATGGCAGCATATGGACTCTTACTGGCAGTCGCCCATAAACCGCTGTTGGCGCACTTTAATGAACAGGAGAAACACAACCTCTGGCAATGGCTGAAACAGAGTGAAACTCTGGATATACCTGACAACAACTGGCATTTCTTCCCAATTCTGGTGCAGGTCGGTTTCCACCACTGCGGGATGTTGAACAATGCCGATACGTTAGAAAAGCATTTCGACGCCATGGAGCATTATTACCTCGGTGACGGTTGGTATTCCGATGGCCCAGGCCGACCACGTGATTACTATATTTCGATGGGCTTCCATTTCTATGGTCTCATCTATTCCAAATTAATGGCCGATGTTGACCCGCAGCGCTGCAAAAAACTACGCCAGCGCGCAACACTCTTTGCCGCAGATTTCATCCATTTCTTTGCCGACGATGGTGCAGCTATTCCTTTTGGTCGCAGCCTGACTTATCGCTTTGCGCAGGCCGCATTCTGGAGTGCTGCTGCATTTGCAGGTCTGGAAGTCTACGAACCTGGAGTAGTGAAAGGAATTGTGTTGCGTCATTTGCGCTGGTGGTTGCAACAGCCATTGTTTGATCGTGACGGTGTGCTGAGTGTTGGCTACAGCTATCCCAACCTAATAATGGCGGAAGATTACAACGCGCCGGGTTCCCCTTACTGGGGTCTGAAAACCATGCTGGTGCTGGCGTTGAGCGAACAAAATGCCTTCTGGCAAGCAGAGGAAATGCCGTTACCTGAGCGTGAAACGCCTCATAGCATTCCCCATGCGTCGCAAATTCTGGTTCATCAAAAGCACCATTTATGGATGCTGACATCCGGGCAGCTTGAGCTAAATAACTTCGTGAATACCGAAGCTAAATACTGCAAATTTGCCTATTCAACTCGTTATGGATTCACCATTGAGCGTGGTCGCTACGCGCTGAATCATGCGGCACCTGACTCGATGTTGCTGTTATCCGAGAAAGATAACTATTGGCGTGGACGCCGTGAATGCCAGCAAATCAGTACCGCAGACGGAATGATTTTCAGCCGTTGGCTGCCGTGGCACGACGTGAATATCGATACCTGGTTACTGCCGTTGGGCGACTGGCAAGTACGGGTTCATCACCTCAAAACGGCGCGTGAACTCGATTGTGCGGAAGGGGGTTCTGCCTGCCAAATCGTCCGCTTCCACAAGCACACATGACGCAGGGGAGTTGTTTGCTTACAACCAAAACTGATACCAGCGCCATTTATTGTTTAAGCCCGAAATCACGCAGTGCACAGTTAGTTCTGACACCACCAAACAGCAATCTACTCTTTGCCGAGCGGGCAGCAGTGCCGTTGCTGCAAGGTGAACTGAGTATCGGCACACATCTGTTAATCAGTGCCACCTGGGCAGGGGATACCGACGATTTTGATGCGCAATCTTGCCCGCAAGCCATTATCAGCGAGGGTGTTGTACGCCTGGTGATGGGCAATCAAAGCAAACTCCTTATTCTGGAGAAACACCCATGAACATCTCGACACCAACGCGTACCGCACAGATTAAAATGAGCAGTTTTATCTTTCTCTACTTTTTCACCTGGTCCTCAAGCTTCGGGTTATATGCTCTGTGGTTGAGCCAGAAAGTGGGGCTGGACAGCATCACCATTGGCAGTGTTTTTGCTATCAATGGCGTCTTTGCGGTAGTCATGAAACCGGTCTATGGCTACATCATGGACAAAATTGGTATGAGCAAGTGGCTGCTCTATTTTGTCTGCGCGATTTCGGCACTGATGGCGCCGTTCTTTGTCACGGTTTATCAACCGTTGCTGCTGACGCATACCACCCTTGGCATTGTGATCGGTGCTTTTTACCTGAGCCTCGGCTGGTACGCAGGTGTTGCGGCTTCTGAATCTTATGCCGACCGCTTTAGCCGATTGTATGGTCTGGAGTTTGGGCGCATTCGCATGTGGGGATCGCTTGGTTGGGCAATGGCGGCATCAGTTTCAGGTCTGCTTTTCAACTACACGCCGCTGGCAAACTTCATCGTCAGTAGTACCACCTCCGTATTAATGCTGTTGGTGCTGATTAGCCTGAAAATTGGTGATGAACAACTGCGTAATAACAATGTGATTTCAGCGAATAAAATCGTTTTCGCTGATGTTCTGATGCTACTGAAAAACCGCAAATTCTGGATGTTCAGCCTGTATGTGGCAGGTGTCGCGTGGATGATGTTTGTTGCTGAACAGCAATTCCCACGCTACTTCGTCTCTTTCTTCGATACCAAAGAGCAGGGCAACGCATGGTACGGCTACCTCAGCACGCTACAGTCCGGCATGGAATTCGTGATGATGATGTTCATCCCGCTGCTGGTGAATCACTACGGTGCTAAAAAAGGGTTGTTGTTGTGCGGCTGCGTAGTGGGGTTACGCTTGATTGCTTCGGGGCTGACCTCCGACCCGCTGGTGATTTCAATCATCAAGCCGTTCTACGGTGTTGAAATTGCCCTGTTGCTAATCTCGGTCTTCAAATATATCGCCGAGCATTTCCATAAGAAAATCAATGCCACCATGTATTTACTGGGTTATCAGGCGATGATTTATGTCGGCTCAGTTGTGGTGGCACCGCCTGCGGGTTACCTGTACGACAAAATCGGCTTCGAGCACACCTACTTAATGATGGGATGTTGCGCACTGATATTCACTCTGATCTCTGCTTTCACTCTCTCGCGCTGCCAGTCAAAACGCGATGAATCCAATACGTTCTTATCCGCTTTAGATACCGCTCCGGTTGAGCCGGCAAAACATTAATTAAAGGAAACGTTATGACCTGTAATTTAGTCACTGAAAATGTGGTGACCGAGCCACTGCGCCCTATTGAATTGCATCAGGTAGACCGTCTGGCCCTAAAACGTAAGCTTGATAATGCGCTTAATAGCGTGACAAAAAAGCTGGATAAAACTATTGCCATCGTCGGGAACAAATTCCCTAACGAAGCTTGTGAAGGGGGTAAATGGCAGCCGACCGACAACGTCGAGTGGACGACTAGCTTCTGGCCAGGCCAACTGTGGCTTGCGTGGGAGATGACTGGAGATGACAAATATCGCCAGGCGGCAGAGCGTTATTTGCCATCTTTTGCGGAGCGCTTAGACAAGCGTATCGAAACAGCCACTCATGATCTGGGCTTTCTGTATTCGTTGTCGTGTGTGAATGCCTGGCGTTTAACTGGCAATGAAACAGCCCGTCAAATCGCGCTGCAAGCGGCTGATATTCTGATGGAGCGCTATAACCCGGTGGCGAAAATCATCCAGGCCTGGGGAGATTTGAATGATCCAGAACAACAGGGGCGGATGATTATTGACTGTAATATGAACCTTCCGCTGCTTTATTGGGCAAGCCAGCAAACTGGAGATCCGCGTTACGCGCAGGCTGCTACCGCACATGCGCAGCAGGCCGCGAAGTATATCGTTCGCCCGGACGCTTCAACGTTCCATACTTATTATATGGATGTGATAACCGGTGAGCCGCGATTTGGTAATACGCATCAGGGGTATAGCGACACCTCATGCTGGTCGCGCGGGCAAGCGTGGGGGATTTACGGTTTCTTGCTCACTTATTTGTATACCGGTGATAAAAGCATGGTGGACCTCACCCGTAGCCTTGCGCATTACTTCATCAACCGCTTGCCGGAAGATGATGTTTGCCACTGGGATTTAGCATTGCTCGGAACGGATGCGGTGCGTGATAGTTCAGCTGCGGCAATCACTGCCTGTGGTTTGTTGGAACTGGTGAAAACATTACCCGTGCTGGATGAACATCGTGCCCATTATGAAGAAATGGCGCTGCGTATTATCCAGTCACTCACTGATAACTATCTGGCGCGGGACGATGAGCCATGTGAGGGCTTGCTGAAACATTCTGTGTATCACATGGCAAGCGGCAAAGGTGTCGATGAATGTTGTAGTTGGGGAGACTATTTCTACCTTGAAGCACTTATACGTGTGCGACAAGTGTGGAGTCTTTATTGGTAAGTTTTGCGCCCCCGCAAGACAGCGGGGGCTACATGGAGAGTAAAATGAAAACTGTTGCAGTTTTGCTAGCCCCGGGTTTTGAAGAAGGGGAAGCCATTGTTACCATTGATATTCTACGTCGTTTAAAAATTAACGTGCGTACCCTTTCTTGCGTCGATACACGCGCGGTAGTGAGTTATCACGATATCCCGATGGTGGCAGACGCTACGCTAAGTGAATGTTTTGATGAAACCTTTGACGCAGTTGTGCTCCCCGGTGGTCCGGAAGGCAGTGTCTTTCTAGCCCAAAGCGCGAACGTTATTGCATTCGTGCGTCGCCATGACGATCTTGGCAAATTAATCTGCCCGATTTGCTCTGCAGCGGCACGTGTCCTGGGTGGTAACAGTTTGCTTAAAGGCCGCCGCTACGTCTGTTCTGGTGATTTGTGGCAGCAGGTGACGGACGGTGAATATGTTGATGCTGACGTAGTCGAAGATGGCAATCTGATAAGTGGGAAAGGGTTAGGTAAAGTATTTGATTTTGCACTCACTGTTGCCGCGCGCCTTGAAGGCGACGAAGCCCCAGCGCGAGATCACGCGGAACATATTTATTACCAATGGTAATAGGTCAGGAATAGCGGCGGGTGAGCGCAATACTTACCCGCCTTCTTCAATCTGTATTTCTATCAATCAGCTTATCCACCTCAGCGCTGAATTTATGGATATATCTGCTAGTCCATATTTCATTTGTCCGACATAACGCCCTATTTTTATGTCTTTTATTGCTGAATACATGCACGGTCTTACTGTATTTCTGCCATGTGATTGCGCTCTCCTATGGATTATTAATTTCCCGCTACAACTATCTCCAGCCCCGAAGCAAAAAGCTCATACGGCTAATGGCTTGTTTTAACTAAACCTTACCCTACAGAAAATAAAATCGAGCTGGAGAATACCATGCACAAATTTACTAAAGCGCTAGCGGCAATTGGCATTGCTGCAATTATGTCACAATCCGCTATCGCAGAAACAATGAAGCTGGGTTTCCTGGTGAAGCAACCAGAAGAACCATGGTTCCAGACCGAATGGAAATTTGCCGATAAAGCCGGGAAAGATCTTGGCTTTGAAGTGATTAAAATCGCCGTTCCCGACGGTGAAAAAACCCTTAATGCTATCGATAGCCTGGCCGCCAGCGGCGCGAAAGGCTTTGTGATTTGTACTCCGGATCCAAAACTGGGTTCGGCAATTGTGGCGAAAGCCAAAAGCTACGACATGAAAGTCATTGCCGTTGATGACCAGTTCGTCAACGCGAAAGGCAAGCCAATGGATACCGTGCCATTAGTGATGATGGCGGCGACTAAAATCGGCGAACGCCAGGGGCAAGAGCTGTACAAAGAGATGCAAAAACGCGGTTGGGACGTGAAAGAATCCGCAGTTATGGCGATTACGTCTGACGAGCTCGATACTGCCCGCCGCCGTACTTCTGGCTCAATGGAAGCTCTGAAAGTAGCTGGTTTCCCGGAAAAAAAATCTACAAAGTACCGACCAAATCTAACGACATCCCCGGGGCTTTCGATGCCGCTAACTCGATGTTGGTTCAACACCCTGAAGTGAAACACTGGTTAATTGTTGGCATGAACGACAACACCGTGCTGGGTGGCGTGCGCGCCACTGAAGGGCAGGGCTTTAAAGCGCCGGATGTTATTGGTGTAGGTATTAATGGTGTGGATGCTGTAAGTGAACTGTCGAAAGCTAAGGCCACTGGTTTCTACGGATCTTTGCTGCCAAGCCCGGATGTACACGGCTATAAAAGTAGCGAAATGCTCTACAACTGGGTCACCAAAGGTGCAGAGCCACCGAAGTTCACTGAAGTTACCGACGTGGTGCTGATCACTCGCGACAACTTTAAAGAAGAGTTGGCTAAAAAAGGCCTCGGCGGCAAGTAATCTCTTTGGCGGATGAGGTTTATGCCCATCCGCCCTTCAACATTGGGGTATGTCATGCAACATGAGACACCGTATCTCTCTTTTCGTGGTATAGGCAAAACTTTCCCCGGCGTGAAAGCCTTACAGGACATCAGTTTCGACTGTTATGCCGGGCAAGTTCACGCACTAATGGGGGAGAATGGCGCCGGGAAATCAACGCTCCTGAAAATTTTGAGCGGCAATTATGCTCCCACCCAGGGCTGTATTGCCCTGCGCGGTGAAAAAGTTGCTTTTGCCGACACTCCCGCAGCGCTTAATGCCGGAGTCGCGATTATATATCAGGAGCTTCATCTGGTGCCGGAAATGTCGGTCGCAGAGAATATTTACCTCGGACAGCTACCTCATAAAGCGGGGTTCGTTAACCGCTCTTTACTGAATTACGAAGCAAAGTTACAGCTTGAGCATCTTGGGCTGGATATTGACCCGAGCACGCCGCTCAAATATTTATCCATCGGCCAATGGCAGATGGTCGAAATCGCTAAGGCGCTGGCTCGTAATGCGAAAGTGATCGCCTTTGATGAGCCGACCAGTTCTCTCTCTCGTCGTGAAATAGACAACCTGTTTCGCGTCATCCGTGAGTTACGCGCCGAAGGCCGCGTGATCCTCTACGTCTCGCATCGTATGGAAGAAATCTTTGCTCTCAGTGATGCCATCACCGTGTTTAAAGACGGGCGCTACGTGCGCACCTTTGATGATATGAAGCAGGTCAGTCATGACTCGCTGGTGCAGGCGATGGTCGGCCGCGATCTTGGTGATGTCTATGGCTGGAAACCTCGTGAGCATGGGACTGAGCGTTTACGCCTTGATGGTGTAAAAGCCCCAGGTGTACGGACACCTATTTCGCTTTCAGTGCGTAGTGGTGAAATTGTCGGTCTGTTTGGTCTGGTCGGTGCCGGTCGGAGTGAACTGATGAAGGGCATGTTTGGCGGTACGCGCATCACCGATGGCAAAGTGTTTATTGATGGTGAAGTTATCAATATCAATAAGCCCGCCGACGCGATTCGTGCCGGCATGATGCTCTGCCCGGAAGACCGCAAAGCTGACGGCATTATTCCGGTGCATTCGGTGCGCGACAATATCAACATCAGTGCGCGGCGTAAGCATATTAGCGCCGGTTGCCTGATCAACAACCGCTGGGAAACAGACAATGCCGCCTCGCATATCCGTTCGCTGAACATCAAAACCCCTTCAGCTGAACAGCTGATCATGAATCTCTCTGGTGGCAACCAGCAAAAAGCGATTTTAGGACGCTGGCTGTCGGAAGAGATGAAAGTGATTTTGCTCGATGAGCCAACGCGCGGCATTGATGTAGGGGCAAAACACGAAATCTATAACGTGATTTATGCGCTTGCTGCACAAGGTGTGGCGGTGCTGTTTGCATCAAGCGATCTGCCCGAAGTACTGGGCCTTGCGGACCGCATTATCGTGATGCGCGAAGGGGAAATAGCTGGTGAATTGCTGCATGGCGAAACCAATGAGCAACAAGCATTAAGTCTGGCAATGCCAAAAACCAGTGCGTCTGCCGCATGAGTAAGGAGATAAAAATGTCTGCATTAACTACATCAGGTGACAGCAATAAGAAATCGTCCCTAAGTCTTGGGCGTATCTGGGATAACTACGGCATGTTGGTGGTGTTCGCCGTACTGTTTATTGCCTGCGCTATTTTCGTACCGAATTTCTCTTCTTTCGTGAATATGAAGGGATTAGGGCTTGCCATCTCAATGTCGGGAATGGTGGCTTGTGGCATGTTGTTCTGCCTGGCATCTGGTGATTTCGATTTGTCCGTAGCGTCGGTGATTGCTTGTGCCGGGGTCACCACGGCGGTAGTCATCAACATGACCGAAAGCCTGTGGATTGGTGTGGCGGCAGGGCTATTGCTCGGTGTGTTATGCGGCCTGGTGAACGGTTTTGTTATTGCAAAACTAAAAATCAACGCGCTAATAACGACTCTTGCCACCATGCAAATTGTACGCGGCCTCGCATACATTATTTCTGATGGTAAAGCGGTGGGCATCGAGGATGAACGCTTCTTTGCACTGGGTTATGCCAACTGGTTTGGGCTGCCTGCACCCATCTGGCTGACAGTTGCGTGTCTGATAATCTTTGGTTTCCTGCTCAACAAAACGACCTTTGGCCGTAACACATTAGCGATTGGTGGCAACGAAGAAGCGGCACGTCTGGCGGGTGTACCAGTGGTGCGCACTAAAATCATCATCTTTATTCTCTCCGGGTTAGTGTCGGCAGCGGCAGGGATTATCCTTGCTTCGCGTATGACCAGTGGCCAGCCAATGACGTCTATTGGTTATGAGTTGATTGTAATTTCAGCCTGCGTGTTGGGTGGGGTATCACTCAAAGGTGGGATTGGTAAAATTTCCTACGTGATTGCCGGGATTTTGATTCTTGGCACCGTGGAAAATGCCATGAACCTGCTGAACATTTCGCCTTTCTCGCAATATGTGGTGCGCGGTTTGATTCTGCTTGCTGCTGTCATCTTCGATCGCTACAAACAGAAAGCAAAACGTACGGTTTAACGGCTTGGTTCTGCTGCGCAGATTTCGGGTAGTGGGAATACATTGTAGCGGTAAAGGGTGTGAGTTCTTTTTTGGGGGTGGATTAGCGAAAGCGACATCCACCATTTTTTTGCCATCAACATTGTTTAATTTTCACTCAGATAAGATATCCAGTGTTTAAATGTGATATTGATTAGATTGTTAGTATTTCCCTCCATAAACTAATTCAAACCAGGATATGAATCACTGTAACAATCACGCGGCTAAAGTAGAGTCGGCAGCCTGAATTCGGCCTCAAGGAGATGAGCCAATGAGCAGTGATGTTAATTACACCCGTAGTAAAGTGCATATTCCCGGGAATCGTAAGTTTGATACCACCTGGGTTCTGAGCCTTTTTGGTACGGCGGTTGGGGCAGGGGTGTTATTTCTCCCGATCAACGCAGGGATGGGCGGATTCTGGCCGTTAGTGGCACTGGCGGTTATCGTTGGGCCAATGACCTGGCTTGCTCACCGGGGGCTTGCTCGTTTTGTCTTATCATCACGTAACCCTGGCAGCGATATCACCGAAGTTGTGGAAGAACATTTCGGAGCTAAAGCGGGCATCTTAATCACTCTGCTGTACTTCTTCGCAATCTATCCAATTCTGCTGATTTACGGTGTAGGTATCACCAACACCATTGATTCGCTAATGGTCAACCAACTGGGAATGGCTTCACCACCGCGTGTGATTTTGTCGATTGTGCTGATTGTCGCGCTGATGGCGGTGATGCTGACGAGTGAGCGTGTGATGCTGAAAATTACCGAGCTGATGGTTTACCCGTTAGTCGGTATCCTGCTGTTCCTCTCTTTATATTTGATTCCACACTGGAACACGGCAGCTCTTTCCCAGGTACCTACTGCGATAGATTTCACTACCACTATGTGGCTGACTATTCCGGTGTTGGTATTTGCTTTTAACCACTCCCCGGCTATCTCCTCATTTGCGTTGTCTCAACGTCGTGAATATGGCAACCAGGCAGATGAAAAAGCCAGCCAGACACTGCGCAAAACATCCACCATTTTGCTGGCGTTTGTTATGTTGTTTGTCTTCAGCTGCGTGCTAAGTGTGACTCCGGCAGATTTGATGGCAGCAAAACAGCAAAATATTTCAATGCTGAGCTTCCTTGCCAACAAATTCGATAACCCGCTGATCTCCATCTTTGGCCCACTGGTAGCAATTCTGGCAATTTCCAGGTCCTTCTTCGGCCACTACCTGGGAGCACGCGAAGGTCTGCATGGACTGGTGAAAAAAATTGCCCGCCACAACGGCAAGCGTTTTGATGACCGCAAGCTGAATAAAGCTATCGCTCTGTTCTTCCTACTGAGCCTGTGGTTGGTGGCAACGCTTAATCCAAGCATCCTTGGCATGATCGAATCGCTGGGCGGCCCAATCATCGCGATGATCCTGTTTATCATGCCGATGTACGCTATCCACAAAATACCTGCGCTGGCGAAATTCCGTGGCAAAGTGAGCAATATCTTCGTTACGGTTATGGGGCTCGTGGCTATTTCAGGACTTATCGCAAGCTTCTTCTGACACCTGCCAAACCGAAACGCCAGGCCATATGCGGCCTGGCGATTTATCCTGGAAAATTGCGACACCCGTCACCCTGTCTATACTTACATGGCTAATCATAATCTACCGTTACGGTAGTAATACTAACTATGTAAGGAGGAGCCGCTGGTGGCTGAAGTTGCATCTGTACCGCCTCTACTTTCAGGAAACCTTGCCTTTTTCTTCGACCTCGATGGCACGCTTGCAGAAATCAAACCGCACCCGGACCAGGTTTATATCCCCGCTGCGGTGCGCACATTGCTGCAAAAAATGTCGCTCATGAGTGGTGGGGCGTTGGCATTGATTTCAGGGCGCTCAATGACTGAGCTTGATAAGCTCGCCACTCCATTTCACTTCCCGCTCGCGGGTGTGCATGGGGCAGAACGCCGTGATATCAATGATAAAACCCATGTAGTGGCGCTCCCTGAACCGGTAGTAACCGCATTACATCAGCATTTAAGCAATGCGCTTTTACAGCTTCCGGGTACTGAACTTGAAGCTAAAGGGATGGCTTTTGCGCTGCATTACCGCCAGGCGCCCGAAGCAGAAGAGGCTATTTTTGAATTGGCACAGCAAATGACACTGCGCTTTCCTGAACTGGCGTTACAACCGGGGAAATGTGTCGTGGAGTTGAAACCTTTGGGTATCGATAAAGGTGCTGCTATTCGTGCATTTATGCAGGAGGCACCCTTTGCGGGCCGCACACCGATTTTTATTGGTGATGATTTAACAGATGAAGCAGGGTTTAAACAGGTTAACGCCCTTGGAGGGGTGACCATTAAAGTGGGAAATGGCGACACGATTGCTAACTTCCGACTGGCAAACGTGCGCATGGTTTATCACTGGCTTGGCAAATTAACGCAACACATAGAACAACAAAAGTCAGATATTTTACGGGGAGAAGATTATGAGTCGCTTAGTGGTAGTCTCTAATCGCATTGCGCCACCGGACGATAAGAAAGGTGGTGCAGGTGAGCTTGGCTGTGGGGATTTTGGGTGCTTTAAAGACGGCCGGTGGGCTGTGGTTTGGCTGGAGTGGAGAGGTCGGTGACCCCGATGCTGCATTACAAAAGACTAAACGGGGCAACATCACCTGGGCTTCTTTCAATCTCAGCAAAGAAGACTATGAAAGCTATTATCTGCAATTTTCCAACGCTGTCCTTTGGCCAGCATTTCACTATCGTCTGGACCTGGTCGATTATCAGCGTGAAGCCTGGGAAGGCTATCAACGGGTTAATACCATGCTTGCGAGCAAGCTTAAGCCATTGTTGGAAAAAGACGATGTCTTATGGGTACATGACTATCATTTGCTGCCCTTCGCCGCAGATTGCCGCAAACAAGGGCTAAATCACCGCATCGGTTTTTTCTTACATATTCCATTCCCAACGCCTGAAGTATTTAACGCGCTCCCGCCGCATGAGGAGTTACTAGAAGCGTTGTGTGAATACGATTTACTGGGTTTTCAGACGGAAAACGATCGCCAGGCATTCCTGGATTGTGTTGCAAGTCAGACGCGGCTTGATAGCCTGGATAAAAACCAGCATCAGGCGTATGGCAATACGTTTCGCACTGAAGTGTATCCGATAGGTATCGAACCAGAAGAAATTAAAAAGAGCGCTCAAGGTCCGCTACCGCCGAAGTTGGCGCAGCTTAAAGCGGAATTGGGGAGTATCAAAAACATCTTCTCGGTTGAGCGACTGGACTACTCCAAAGGATTGCCTGAACGGTTTCTCGCTTTTGAAGCGCTACTGGAAAATTATCCCCAGCATCACGGGAAAATCCGTTACACGCAAATTGCACCGACTTCGCGTGGCGATGTGCAGGCGTATCAGGATATTCGTCATCAGTTGGAAACTGAAGCAGGGCGCATCAATGGTAAGTACGGTCAGTTGGGCTGGACTCCGCTGTACTATTTGAATCAACATTTTGATCGCAAACTGGTAATGAAAGTATTCCGCCATGCGGATGTTGGCTTAGTGACTCCACTGCGTGATGGGATGAACCTGGTGGCGAAAGAGTATGTTGCGGCTCAGGACCCTGCTAATCCGGGGGTGCTGGTGTTGTCGAAATTCGCCGGTGCCGCAAATGAATTATCCTCGGCACTCATTGTTAACCCTTACGACCGTGACGACGTTGCCGCAGCCCTGGATCGTGCGTTAACTATGCCTTTGGCCGAACGTATATCACGCCATAGCGAAATGATGACGGTGATTGAGAAGAATGATATTCACCACTGGCAGAAGCGGTTTATAGAGGACCTAAAGCAGGTTGCTCCACGAAATGAGGAGTTTGAGATGGGAAAGAAGGTGGCAACGTTTCCTAAGTTGGCGTGACTCTATCCCATCGCCCATGGTCGGGCGGTGATTATTCCGTTCGCATAGATGATTTACCTGCATTGCAAACCCGCTAACGGTGAACGTGTCAGGGGGTATTTTCCCCCTGACAACCCTCGCCAGATCATTAAATTGCCATTTCACGGTAAAGCTTAAGCAATTTATATTCGGAGCCAGGTCAAAATCGAATGGGCTTTTGAATTTTTGTTTTGAAGTTAGCTTTGAGTGACATCAATTTAAGATAGATACCCCTGTTATTTCTGATGATATAAGCCAGATTTAACTTAAATACTGCTTATCTCAGCGGGACTAGCAAAACATCAACTTGACTGGATGCTACCACTGCTTTCGCGGAGCAAATTATCTTGCTGAAAAAGGATTGATTGTGGTTACCACAAATCACTAAATCCACAGAACCCTTATTACATATTGCCAGAATGTGCTCACTTAATTCGCCGGTAGCAATAACCGTTTCTGTAATAGGGTAATTTGCCTTTTTAACCAGCTCATCAATAAAAAGCTGAGTCTCTTCAAGCATTAATTCCCGCAGGTTTTCCATCATGGGTGCGGCAAATTGATTATAAAGTTCGGGGTCGGATGCGAGTGTAATCAGCGAAATTTTCCCATTCACCGGTCGGGCGATTGAAACCGCCTTTTCAACCAGGATCTGGCTTTCTGGACTGATGGCGACAGCAACCAATATATGTTGGTAACTCATGACAACCTCCCACTTATTGATAACAAATCACTTACATTTTCCTTACTACAACTCACATTCTTACGCAAGAATAGTACCCATGGAAAATGTGAGTCTGCTCATGAAAAATGATTAATAATTCTAATGTAAACAACTTGTGAAGTGGCCTGAATGCCTGGGTAGCTCATTTTTCCATCAAACTTTAGTATTAATTTATATTGATACTGCGCCTGTCATCCTGGTGTAAGAATTTATCACCATTCTTACGCGAAATTGAAAAACTCAAGGCGTTATGTGCTAAAAACAAACATTAATGCAGTGTATTAAATTACTTGATAAAAAATGCGATATAAATCACATAGCTAAGTAGCTCTTAAGACGCGTTATTGATGTTAAGTCATCAGATTGTTAGGCAAACGAAAAGGTTTTACCAGATGAACGTAACGGTTATTTCGAGTTTGGTTGTTTAACGAGCAAATGAAAAGTCTTGCTGATGTTTTAAGGGGAGTCATAAAGCAAATATATGTGATCTGCGTCACATATAACTCAAAATTCGCAGGCATCCGCATTGTATGTCTAAAGGGCTACGAGTAGAGTTTGCCCGGAATTAGGAAAAATCTTAATTTAATGTCAGAAATTTAAGCTCCGATAAGAACGTACCCACAAGGAAGTCTCCACTGCATTTTCGTGTCGGTGGATTCAGTGCGTGTTATCAGTCAATTGAATTTGTCTTTTTTGGTTGTTCTAATTTTAACCGGGATTTCTCGGCGACTCACGGGGTGCGGTAATACCGCATGTATAAAAGTAAGTTTTTCAGGATGAACAAAATGCATACATCCGAGTTGTTGAAACATATCTACGATATTAATTTATCGTATTTGTTGCTTGCGCAGCGCCTTATTAGTAGCGATAAAGCCTCAGCAATGTTTCGTTTGGGAGTGACCGAGGATATGGCCAATTCCCTGAGTGAATTAACATTGCCGCAAATGGTGAAATTGGCGGAAACCAACCAGCTGATTTGCCAATTCCGCTTTAACGATAACCAAACCATTACCCGCCTGACACAAGACTCTCGTGTGGATGATTTACAGCAAATTCATACTGGCATTTTGTTATCCACCCGCTTATTAAATGAGGTCTCCGCAATAGACGAGGCACCTCGCAAAAAAAGGGCGTAACAAAATGAGCGAAAAAAGTATTGTTCAGGAAGCCCGTGATATACAACTGGCGATGGAGTTAATCACGCTCGGTGCAAGATTGCAGATGCTGGAAAGCGAAACGCAATTAAGCCGTGGCCGACTGATCAAACTATATAAAGAGCTCCGTGGTAGCCCACCACCGAAAGGGATGCTGCCTTTTTCTACCGACTGGTTTATGACGTGGGAGCAGAATATTCATGCTTCTATGTTTTGCAACGCCTGGCAGTTCTTGCTGCGCACCGGATTATGTACCGGTGTCGATGCAGTCATTAAGGCTTACCGCTTGTACCTGGAACAATGCCCGGCACAAGAAAGCGGGCCGCTGCTGGCGCTGACTCGCGCCTGGACACTGGTGCGTTTTGTTGAAAGTAACATGCTTGAATTGAACTGTTGCAATTCCTGTGGTGGTAACTTTATTACTCATGCGCATCAGCCCGCAGGTAGCTTTGCTTGCAGTTTATGCCAGCCGCCGTCGAGAGCGGTAAAAAGACGTAAACTTTCTACGAATACTGCCGATATTATTCCACAACTGCTGGATGAACAGGTCAAACAGGCCGTTTAACAGTTCGGTGTGGTAAACACTCCAGCAGCGATAAGCAATTATCGCTGCTTTTTTTTGCCCTGCACTGAGCCATAAACACCTCTGATTTGTGATTCCTCGTCACATTTAACAGCAGAAGGATGTACTCGTGCTGATTGTAATAGGCTATCTGGTCGTTATCGCGACTGTATTCGGCGGCTATATGATGACCGGTGGTCATCTTGGCGCACTCTATCAACCAGCTGAATTTATCATCATTGGTGGGGCGGGAATTGGGGCATTTATCGTTGGAAATAACGGTAAGGCTATTAAAGCAACGGTGAAAGCATTGCCATTACTTTTTCGCCGCTCGAAATACACCAAAAGCATGTATATGGATCTCATGGCCTTGCTTTATCGCTTGATGGCGAAGTCCCGCCAACAAGGGATGTTTTCGCTCGAACGTGATATCGAAAATCCGAAAGAAAGCGAAATCTTCGCCAGTTACCCACGTATTCTTGCCGACACTCTGATGCTGGAATTCATTATTGATTACCTGCGTCTGATTATCAGCGGGAATATGAATTCATTTGAAATTGAAGCATTGATGGATGAGGAGATTGAAACCCATGAAAGTGAGGCTGAAATACCGGCCAATAGCCTTGCCATTATGGGGGATTCACTTCCGGCATTCGGTATTGTCGCTGCGGTAATGGGGGTGGTGCATGCGTTGGCTTCTGCGGACCGCCCGGCAGGAGAATTGGGCGCATTAATTGCCCACGCCATGGTTGGAACCTTCCTGGGGATTTTGCTGGCCTACGGATTTATTTCACCGCTTGCGACCGTTTTACGCCAAAAAAGCGCTGAAACGACCAAAATGATGCAGTGCGTAAAAGTCACTTTGCTTTCGAGTCTGAATGGTTACGCGCCGCCGATTGCTGTCGAATTTGGTCGTAAAACCCTTTACTCCAGTGAGCGCCCATCATTTGTTGAGCTTGAAGAACATGTTCGTGCTGTTCGTTCTCCGAACGCGCAATCGCGCGCCACGGAAGAAGAAGTATGAAGCACAACGCGCGCCCGATTATTGTCGTAAAACGCCGTAAGCATAAAGGCCACGGCGGCGGCGCGCACGGTTCGTGGAAAATTGCCTACGCTGACTTCATGACTGCGATGATGGCTTTTTTTCTGGTGATGTGGCTGATTTCCATCTCCAGCCCTAAAGAACTAGCGCAAATTGCCGACTATTTCCGTACGCCACTTTCTGCCGCCATTACCGGCGGGCAGCGTATCGCCGACAGCCAAAGTCCCATTCCAGGCGGTGGCGACGATGTGACACAGCAACAAGGCGAAGTGAAAAGACAGCCGAATATTGAAGATCTCAGAAAACGGATGGAAGCCAACCGCCTTAAGCGCTTGGGCGACAAACTGGATCAACTGATTGAATCTGACCCTAAACTGCGTGCGCTGCGCCCACATCTGCAAATTGATCTGGTGCAGGAGGGGCTGCGGATACAAATAATCGACAGTCAGAACCGCCCGATGTTTAAAAACGGCAGTGCAGAAGTTGAGCTTTACATGCGCGATATTCTGCGCAGCATTGCGCCGTTACTAAATGATTTCCCAAATAAAATTAGTTTATCTGGCCACACTGATGACTTGCCTTATGCCATGGGTGAGCACGGTTATAGCAACTGGGAACTTTCCGCCGACCGGGCCAACGCCTCGCGGCGTGAATTAATGGCTGGCGGTTTAATCGACGGCAAAGTGCTGCGCGTCGTAGGTATGTCATCAACCATGCGCCTGACTAATCGCGGACCAGGTGATGCTATTAACCGGCGCATTAGTTTGCTGGTGCTCAACAAACAAGCTGAGGATGCCATCGTGCATGAAAACGCAGAAAGCGATAACCAGCCAATAAGCATTCTCCAACAACCTGCTGCCGCGGAACCGGCGCAGAA
The DNA here is from genome assembly GCF_979253565.1 of Buttiauxella sp. AC038. NCBI lineage: Bacteria > Pseudomonadati > Pseudomonadota > Gammaproteobacteria > Enterobacterales > Enterobacteriaceae > Buttiauxella > Buttiauxella sp. AC038. Next base: position 2,036,207 of record NZ_CEEDCQ010000001.1, read on the forward strand.
CACATTACCGCCACAACCCGGTACGAGGTGATAGCGTGAGTATGGATATCAGCGATTTTTACCAGACATTTTTTGACGAGGCCGACGAGCTACTGGCCGATATGGAACAGCACCTGCTGAATCTGCTTCCTGAAGCGCCAGATTCAGAACTGCTGAATGCCATATTCCGCGCAGCACACTCGATAAAAGGTGGCGCCGGGACTTTCGGTTTCAGCGTTTTGCAGGAAACCACGCATTTAATGGAAAACCTGCTCGACGATGCCCGGCGCGGTGAGATGCACCTCAACACCGATATCATCAACCTGTTTTTGGAAACCAAAGATATTATGCAGGAACAGTTGGACGCTTATAAAAACTCACAGGTCCCAGATGCTGAGAGTTTCGATTATATCTGCAAAGCGCTGCGCCAACTGGCTCTGGAAGCCAAAGGTGAAATACCTGCGCCGCCTGCAAAATTGACCGTCGTGGAAAAAGAGTCAGTCGATGCGCTGCCAACTAACGATGGCAATCTGCGCATTGCGATTACCGGGCTGAAATCGACTGAACTGGATTTACTGCTCGAAGAGCTGGGTAACCTCGGTACCTTAAGTGAAGTGGAAAAGGGTGAAAACTCTGTCACTGCAACTATTGAAACGACGGTAAGTGCTGACGACATTAGCGCGGTGCTCTGCTTTGTCATCGAGCCTGAGCAAATCGAATTTCTTCCGTTAACGGCAACTGCTGCGCCAGCCGCTGCAGTTGAGTCAGAAGAAGTGCCGGTGGCACTTGCGGTTAACGCACCTCAGCCAGTAGTTGCCGCGCCTGTGGCTCCGGTCGCACCACGTACGGAAAGAGAAAGCAAACCTACGCGTGTCAGCGAATCAAGCAGCATTCGCGTTGCGGTTGAGAAGGTTGATCAGTTAATCAACCTGGTTGGCGAGCTGGTGATTACCCAGTCGATGCTGGCACAGCGATCCAATGAATTAGACCCGGTTGATCACGGCGAACTGATTACCAGTATGGGTCAGTTACAACGTAACGCCCGTGACTTGCAAGAGTCGGTGATGTCTATCCGTATGATGCCAATGGAGTATGTCTTCAGTCGCTTCCCGCGTCTGGTGCGCGATCTGGCAAGTAAGCTGGATAAACAGGTTGAACTGACTCTGCAAGGTAGCTCCACAGAACTGGATAAAAGTCTGATTGAACGCATTATCGACCCACTGACTCACCTGGTGCGTAATAGCCTCGATCATGGCATCGAAACCCCGGAAAAACGCCTTGCAGCGGGGAAATCAGCAGTTGGTAACTTAATTCTTTCTGCCGAGCACCAGGGCGGGAACATCTGCATTGAAGTTTCTGATGATGGTGCGGGCCTGAACCGTGAGCGCATTCTTGCTAAAGCGCTATCGCAGGGGATGCCAGTGCATGAAAACATGTCGGACGACGAAGTCGGCATGCTGATTTTCGCCCCTGGATTCTCTACCGCCGAGCAGGTTACAGACGTTTCCGGGCGCGGTGTAGGCATGGACGTGGTGAAGCGTAACATCCAGGAAATGGGTGGCCATGTTGAAATTAAATCGCAGGCCAATGTTGGCACCACCATCCGCATTATGTTGCCGCTGACCCTCGCCATTCTTGATGGGATGTCGGTAAAAGTATGCGACGAAGTGTTTATCCTGCCACTCAATGCGGTGATGGAGTCGCTACAGCCGAAAGAAGACGATCTGCATCCTCTTGCCGGTGGTGAGCGCGTACTTGAAGTTCGTGGCGAATACCTGCCGCTGGTTGAGTTGTGGAAAGTATTTGATGTTGCGGGTGCGAAAACTGAAGCGACGCAAGGCATTGTGGTGATTTTGCAAAGCGCTGGTCGACGTTACGCGCTGCTGGTGGATCAGCTGATTGGTCAACATCAGGTGGTCGTTAAAAACCTTGAAAGCAACTATCGCAAAGTGCCGGGGATTTCCGCAGCAACCATCCTCGGTGATGGCAGTGTGGCACTGATTGTTGATGTCTCAGCGCTGCAAGGTTTGAACCGTGAACAACGTATGGCCGGCACCGCCGCCTGATTCTCCGGGTTTTGAGAAAGGATAAGAAAATGAGTGGATTAACCAATGTGACAAAACTGACCGGGGAAACGGTAGGGCAAGAGTTCCTGGTCTTTACCCTCGGTGATGAAGAGTACGGCATCGATATTTTAAAAGTGCAGGAAATTCGCGGTTACGACCAAGTCACGCGTATCGCCAATACTCCGGCATTTATCAAGGGAGTCACTAACCTGCGCGGTGTGATTGTCCCGATCCTCGACCTGCGTATTAAGTTTGACCAGGATGGCGTGGAATATAACGATAACACCGTGGTCATTGTGCTGAACTTTGGTCAGCGCGTGGTGGGTATTGTGGTAGATGGTGTATCTGACGTGTTATCTCTGACCGCTGAGCAAATTCGCCCGGCACCAGAGTTTGCTGTGACGCTTTCAACTGAGTATCTGACTGGTCTCGGTGCACTAGGCGACCGTATGCTGATTCTGGTGAATATTGAGAAGCTGCTTAACAGCGAAGAGATGGCGTTGGTCGATAGCGCGGCGCGCGTGGCTTAATAGTTACTTCTTTATAGGGCGGATAAGCGCAAGCGCCATCCGCCACTATTAAAGCAAATACAGGAAAATTACGCTTCTACGCGCTCACCTGCTTCAGTTTGTTCTTCCAGCTCACCTTCATTTTTCGACAGCATTGCTGTTGCAACGCCATTACCCAATACGTTGATGGCAGAACGGCCCATATCCAGGAAGTGGTCGATACCCATCAGCAGTAAAATACCTGCTACCGGAATATTGAAGCTTGGGATGGTTGCTGCCAGTACAACCAGCGCAGAACGCGGTACGCCCGCAATCCCTTTTGACGCCAGCATTAATGTCAGCATCAGCACCACAATCTCAGAGAAAGTCAGGTGGATGTTGTACGCCTGAGCGATAAACATGGAAGCAAAAGAGCAATACACCATTGAACCGACCAGGTTGAACGAATAACCAATCGGTAGAACAAATGATGCAATGTTACGAGAGCAACCAAAGCGCGTGAGCTGGTCTAGTGTTTTCGGATAAGCCGCTTCAGAACTGCTGGTGGTAAATGCCACCAGAACCGGATCTTTCAGCATCGCAATCAGGCGGAATACATCGCGCTTGAGGACCATATAGCCAACACCAATAAGCACCATGCAGGTCAGGATAATTGCGAGGTAGTAACCACCAATAAAGGATGCGTAGTTAAGCAAAATCCCCAGGCCTTCCGTCGCAACGACAGAAGAAATAGCCGCAAAGATAGCCAGTGGTGCCACATACATTACATAGCCTGTCACTTTCAGCATGATGTGAGAAACCACATCCAAAGCCGCAACTAACGGGGTGTTAAATTTCTCACCCAGTGATGCACCAGCAATACCGAAGAACAGAGAGAACACCACAATTTGCAGGATTTCGTTGTTCGACATCGCGCCTGCAATGCTGGTTGGAATGGTATGAGAGATAAACGCTTTGAGGTTCATGCCGCTTACCGCAAGACCGGTTTGCACATCACCCGCTGGCACCTGAAGATTCATGCCTGAGCCCGGATGCTGGAGCGTGACGATGAACAGGCCAATCAGGATAGACAGCACAGATGAAGAGATAAACCACACCATCGCTTTGCCACCGACGCGGCCAATGGTGGACGTCTCGCCCATCTTCATAATGCCCACGGTCAGGGTGCTGAACACTAATGGAGCAATAACCATTTTGATCAGGCGTAAAAAGATGTCGGTAAACAGCGTGATGTTTTCGGCATAACTTTTGATGTTTTCTGCGGCTGCGTATTCATGGATTGCAGCACCCGAGAGGATCCCGGCAAACATGAACAGAAGAATGAACAGCGTGAGTTTGTTTGAACTAGACAATTACGTAATAACCCCGTCGATTAGTAACAATTAATTAACTTATTGAGCCATATGTAATTTTTATGGTTGGCCAATATACATTCGGCCCATAAATTGAACCAAAGCTCGCCAGGATTCAACTATTTTTTACTATTTGTCATATTTGTTAATTCGGAAACGCTGACGTAACAATGTGATTTTCATCACGAAAAAATCCTGTTGTTTTCGCAAAACCGCAGAGTTACCCAATGTTGGCATGAGTAATGAATTGATTAAGCGGGAAAATATTTCACATCATCCCATTAACCAGTCGCTTGTTCGATTTCTGAGCGCTTCTGAATTCCTGAGCTAAATTTCAATGCATGCGCTTATTCAGCGCTCAGGCAGTCGAACGTAAGGGTGTTTAAAATGAAGGTTTAACAAAAAAAGGATTCACTCTGGATGCCTTGCGAAAATGTAAACCTGACAGCACAACTGCAAACACTTCTCAGCATCTGGTTGTTAAATTCACTGCATTAATGCAATAACCCGCATCCCGCCCGGTTTCCGTTAAAGTTCCGTTTCTTCATGCCGATAACACCGATAAGAAATCATTAAAAGGGTGTTATATGTTGAACCGTATTCGCGTTGTCACCATGCTAATGATGGTGCTGGTGGTGTTCGCTCTCCTCCAACTCATCTCTGGCGGAATGTTCTTTAACTCGCTCAAACAAAATAACGATAGTTTTAAAGTTTCCAAAGAGTTACGAGTTCAGCAATCGGAACTGGCAAACACTTGGGAATTGATGCTGCAAACGCGCATTAACCTCAGTCGTTCGGCTGCCCGCATGATGATGGATGCCAGTAACGGGCAAAGCGCGGCAAAAACCGACTTGCTTAATAACGCCAAAAAATCCCTTGCCGATGCTCAGAAACATTACACCCTGTTTAAACAAATCCCTGCCATTAACCCGGAGCTCGAAGCTGTGGTTAACGGTATTGATGACGACTACCGGAACTACAACCAGGCGTTAAGCGAGCTGGTGGGCTACCTCGAAAGCGGCAATATGGACGCCTACTTTGCGCAGTCCACCCAAAGCCTGCAAAACGCGCTGGAGAAAGAATATAGCGACTATATTGCGCTAAATGACCGCATGTACGAGCACTCTTACATTGCCAGCACTCAGGATTACAACTTCGCGAAATGGCAAATTGTTGGCCTTGCGTTAGCACTGGCAGTTGTGATTTTGCTGGTGTGGGTTGGTATGCGCCGGATTTTGCTGCAACCGCTGTCGGTGGTAATCGGTCATATCCGTGAAATTGCCAACGGCAACCTGACTGAAAATATCGTCTCAAATGGCCGCAATGAAATTAGCGAACTGACTTCCAGTGTGCGCCATATGCAGCAAGAACTGATCATAACCGTCGGCAGCGTGCGTGATGGTTCTGATGCCATCTACAGCGGTGCGACGGAAATAGCCGCCGGAAATAACGACCTCTCTTCCCGTACCGAACAGCAGGCGGCATCGCTTGAAGAAACTGCCGCCAGCATGGAACAGCTCACCGCGACCGTGAAACAGAATGCGGAAAACGCCCGTCAGGCATCTCAATTAGCATTAAGCGCCTCCGAAACCGCTCAGCGCGGCGGCAAAGTTGTGGATGGGGTAGTGAAGACCATGCACGACATTGCCGGTTCATCGAAGAAAATTGCTGATATTACCGGTGTGATTGACGGTATCGCCTTCCAGACCAACATTCTGGCGCTGAACGCCGCAGTAGAAGCAGCTCGTGCCGGTGAACAGGGGCGTGGATTCGCGGTAGTTGCCGGTGAAGTGCGCAACCTGGCACAACGCAGCGCTCAGGCGGCGAAAGAGATCAAATCACTGATTGAAGATTCAGTTTCCCGCGTGGATACCGGCTCTGTGCTGGTTGAAAGCGCCGGAGAAACCATGAGCGACATCGTGAATGCGGTGACGCGTGTCACCGACATCATGGGTGAAATTGCCTCTGCCTCTGATGAACAAAGTCGCGGTATCGAACAGGTTGCGCTGGCGGTTTCAGAAATGGACCGCGTGACTCAGCAGAACGCCTCGCTGGTGGAGGAATCAGCCTCTGCCGCCGCAGCACTTGAAGAACAAGCCAGCATGCTTAACCAGCTGGTCGCAGCCTTCCGTTTAACAACGGAACCTGCGTTGACACCTTCGGTTAGCACCACACCTTCGCCTGCGCCGACGCTCAAAACGAGTAAACCGGCCGTAAGCGGGCGCGACGATAACTGGGAAACTTTCTAAGAAACATTAATGGCCGGCAGACGTGTCGGCTGAGGGGCTGTGATGTTCAACCGTATCCGAATTTCGACCACTCTGTTGTTAATCTTGATCGTCTGCGGCGTGCTGCAGATTGGCAGTAATGGATTGTCTTTTTGGGCATTCAGGGATGATTTTCAGAATCTTAAAATGGTTGAAGTCGGAAACCAGCAACGTGACACCTTAACGCAAAGCCGTGCGGCTTTGTTGCAGGCCAGTACTGCCTTAAGCCGTGCCGGTACGCTGACAGCACTCAGTTACCCGCCGGAAGACATTAAGCGCCTGATGGCAAATGCCCGTGGCAGCCTGAAACAGGCTGACATGCTGTTTAACCAGTTTCTGGAAATCCCACCTTTAAATAAAGAAGGTGAGGATATGGTGGTGTCGACGAAGCAGAGCTACGCCGCTTATCGCGATGATTTACAGCATCAGGCGACCTGGCTTGAAAGCAACCAGCTTTCTGACTTTCTGAGTGCGCCGATTCAGAAATCACAGGATATTTTTGACGCTTACTTTAACGCCTGGCAGCAAAGCATCAATGACACCGTGGCGGCATCGAGTGCTGACAGCAAATTGAACTACCAGATCTCGGCGATTATTTTCGCCAGCGTGACGGTGATCGCCATCCTGATGCTGGTGGGTTCAATTATCTGGTCGCGCCGTATGCTGGTGCAGCCGCTGGATATTGTGCGTAGCCACTTTGAGCACATTGCCGCAGGCGATTTAGCACGCCCGATAAGCGTGTATGGGCGTAATGAAATCTCCGAGATTTTCCGCAGCCTGAAAAACATGCAGCAAGCGCTGAAAGAGACTGTACAGCAAGTGCGCCAGGGCAGCGGGGCGATGCACACTGGGATCGCTGAAATTGCCGCAGGCAACAACGATCTCTCTTCCAGAACCGAACAACAGGCCGCATCGCTTGCGCAAACGGCCGCCAGCATGGAGCAACTGACCGCAACAGTGGGCCAGAACGCCGATAATGCCCGCCAGGCCGCACAGCTTTCCCGTACTGCTGCGGACACCGCACAGCAAGGTGGTCAGCAGGCCGCAAACGTTGCCCGCACCATGCACGACATCGCGGGCAGCTCGAAGAAAATTGGCGACATCACTAGCGTAATTGACGGCATTGCATTCCAGACCAACATCCTGGCGCTGAACGCCGCAGTAGAAGCTGCTCGCGCCGGTGAGCAAGGGCGTGGATTTGCTGTGGTGGCAGGCGAAGTGCGCAACCTGGCACAACGCAGCGCGCAGGCAGCAAAAGAGATCAAAGTGCTGATCGAAGAGTCGGTCGACCGCGTGCAGCACGGTTCACAACTGGTTGATACAGCGGCCACGACGATGGCGGAAATCGTGCGTTCGGTCACGCAAGTTAACGACATTATGGGCGAAATCGCGTCGGCATCCGACGAACAGCGCCGTGGTATCGAGCAGGTAGCACTCGCGGTAAGCCAGATGGATCAAGTGACACAGCAAAACGCCGCGCTGGTAGAAGAAGCGGCAGCAGCAACCGATGCTCTGGCAAACCAGGCCGAACACCTCAGCGGTGTGGTATCGGTGTTTAATCTGGAAAGTGTCGGCAACGAAGACGTCACCAGAGATTTAGTAACCAACGGGGTGCTCGTTACCCCCTGATTGTGACTGAGAAGGCGCTATGACATCACCACTGTCCACTGGACAATCGTCATTAATGTTACAGATGACACAGCGTCTACCGCTGTCCGACACGCACTTTCGCCGGATATGCCAGTTGATTTACCAGCGTGCAGGAATCGTGCTGGCCGATCACAAGCGAGACATGGTTTACAACCGCCTGGTGCGACGTTTACGTACCCTGGGACTGGAGGATTTTGGGCACTACCTGAGCATGCTGGAGGCCAACGGCAGTAATGCCGAATGGCAGGCGTTCATTAACTCCCTGACCACTAACCTGACGGCTTTTTTTCGCGAAGGTCACCACTTTCCGATTCTTGCAGAACATGCGCGTAAACGTAGTGGGGAGTACAAAGTCTGGAGTGCGGCGGCCTCAACCGGTGAAGAGCCGTATTCCATCGCTATAACGCTCGCGGATGTGCTGGGTATGGCGCCTGGGCGCTGGAAAGTCTTCGCCAGTGATATCGACACCCAGGTGCTGGAGAAAGCCCAGAGTGCCATTTATCGCCAGGATGAACTGAAAACACTGGCTCCGCTCCAGATGCAGCGCTACTTCATGCGTGGCACCGGGCCACATGATGGGCTGGTGCGGGTGCGTAGCGATCTGTCCAGCCATATGGAGTTTGCGCCAATCAATCTTTTGGACAAGCAAGCGCCAATTCCTGGACCGTTTGACGCCATTTTTTGTCGCAATGTGATGATTTATTTTGATAAAGCGACTCAGCAGCAAATTTTGCAGCGTTTTGTACCGCTGCTAAAACCGGGCGGATTGCTGTTTGCCGGGCATTCGGAAAACTTCAGTAACCTCAGCCGCGAGTTCTTACTGCGTGGGCAGACCGTGTACGGACTGAGTAAGGAAAGATCATGACAAAAATAACCGTGCTGTGCGTCGATGACTCCGCCCTGATGCGCCAGATCATGACCGAAATTGTGAATAGCCACGATGACATGGAAATGGTGGCAACCGCACCAGACCCGCTTGTAGCTCGCGATTTGATTAAGAAATTCAACCCTGACGTGCTGACGCTGGATGTCGAAATGCCGCGCATGGACGGCCTGGATTTTCTCGAAAAATTAATGCGTCTGCGCCCGATGCCAGTGGTGATGGTTTCATCGCTCACCGGGAAAGGTTCGGAAGTGACATTGCGGGCGCTGGAGTTGGGCGCGATTGATTTTGTCACCAAGCCTCAGTTAGGCATTCGTGAAGGGATGCTGGCTTACAGCGAAACTATTGCGGAGAAAGTGCGTACTGCTGCGAAGGCAAAACTGGCGGCTCGCGCACCCGTTGCAGCGCCCACGGTGATAAAAGCCGGGCCGTTGCTCAGTTCAGAAAAATTGATAGCAATCGGTGCGTCAACCGGTGGCACTGAAGCCATTCGCCATGTGTTGCAGCCGCTGCCGCTTTCAAGCCCGGCGGTATTAATCACTCAACATATGCCACCAGGTTTTACGCGCTCGTTTGCTGACCGGCTTAACAAGTTATGCCAGATAGCGGTGAAAGAGGCCGAGGATGGCGAGCGTGTGCTACCGGGGCACGCCTACATCGCACCGGGCGATAAACATATGGAGCTTGCCCGTAGCGGGGCGAACTACCAAATCAAAATTCATGATGGCCCACCCGTGAACCGGCATCGTCCGGCCGTGGATGTGCTGTTCCATTCTGTCGCGAAATTTGCCGGGCGAAACGCCGTGGGCGTCATTTTGACGGGAATGGGGAATGACGGCGCCGCAGGGATGTTGGCAATGCATAAAGCCGGGGCATGGACTATCGCCCAAAACGAAGCAAGTTGTGTGGTGTTCGGCATGCCACGTGAGGCCATTAACAGTGGTGGCGTTAGCGAAGTGGTCGATTTAAGCGAAATCAGTCAACAAATGTTGATAAAAATTAGTGCCGGACAGGCAATACGTATTTAACAGAAGGAACCCAATTAATGGCAGATAAAGAACTCAAATTTTTGGTGGTGGATGATTTCTCTACCATGCGTCGCATTGTCCGTAACCTGCTAAAAGAGCTGGGTTTCAACAACGTCGAAGAAGCAGAAGATGGTGTCGATGCGCTCAATAAACTTAATGGTGGCGGTTTTGGTTTTGTTATCTCTGACTGGAACATGCCGAACATGGACGGTCTGGAGTTGCTGAAAACCATTCGTGGCAACGGCGCAATGTCGGCTCTGCCGGTATTGATGGTGACCGCTGAGGCGAAGAAAGAGAATATCATTGCCGCAGCACAGGCGGGGGCGAGTGGCTATGTAGTAAAACCGTTTACCGCCGCAACACTTGAAGAGAAGTTAAACAAAATCTTCGAAAAGCTCGGCATGTAAGGAGAGGCTCATGCACTCATCTACCAATCCCGCGTCAGAGTTACATTCAACCGGCGATATTATCGTTCGGATAGGCAGCCTGACCCGAATGCTGCGCGACAGCTTACGCGAGCTGGGCCTTGACCAGGCGATTGCCGAAGCGGCGGAAGCGATTCCCGATGCTCGCGACCGCCTGGACTACGTGGTGCAGATGACCGCGCAGGCCGCAGAACGCGCGCTAAACTGTGTGGAGCTGGCTCAGCCTCATCAGAACAAACTTGAATCCGACGCCAAAGCACTCAATGGCCGCTGGGATGCCTGGTTTGAAAATCCAATCGAGCTGGGTGATGCCCGTGAACTGGTTACCGATACGCGCAGCTACTTGTCTGGCGTCCCGAGTCACACCAGCTTTACCAATGCCCAGCTTCTGGAAATCATGATGGCGCAGGACTTCCAGGATTTAACCGGTCAGGTCATCAAGCGCATGATGGATGTTATCCAGGAAATTGAACGCCAGTTGTTGATGGTGTTAATGGAAAACATGCCAGAACTGGATGCGCGTGCGAAACGCCCAGCCGACAGCCTGCTCAACGGCCCGCAAATGAACGCGACCGCAGCGGGTGTGGTTGCAAGCCAGGATCAGGTTGATGATTTACTGGATAGTTTAGGGTTTTAAGGCTTCGCGCAGTGCCTGATAATGGGCGCTGCGCATCGCTTAACCCACAAACAAACCCACAAATCCCCCCGTTTTCCTCCCATTAGCGTTACCCCTTTCTGACATGCTGTGCTGGTAATTGTGGCCACGAGATTGTTGCAGTGTCAGAAGAAAGCGACGACGACAAAACAGAAGCCCCCACACCCCACCGACTTGAAAAAGCACGCGAAGATGGGCAGATTCCCCGATCCCGCGAGTTGACCTCACTGCTTATGCTATTGGTAGGCATCAGCATTATCTGGATGGGCGGAGATCCGTTGGCACGACAGCTAGCGGCAATGTTGTCTACTGGTCTTCATTTTGATCACAGCATTATTAACGACCCCAATCTTATCGTTAAACAAATCAGCCAATTGATAAAACAGGCCGTTTGGGCACTGTTGCCGCTGATTTTCGGGCTGGTGATTGTGGCGATTGCCGCCCCCATGCTGTTGGGTGGCATCCTGTTTAGTGGGAAGTCGATACAGTTTAAATTCAGCAAAATGAATCCAATTTCCGGGCTCGGGCGGATGTTCTCAGCCCAGGCGGGCGCTGAACTCCTTAAAGCCTTCCTAAAAGCCATCCTGGTTGGCAGCGTAACGGCCTGGTATCTACTGCATAAATGGCCAGAGATGATGCGCCTGATGAGTGAACCGCCATTGGCTGCTTTGGGACACGCACTCAATATGGTGGCGGTGTGTGGTTTGCTGATTGTGCTGGGGCTGACACCAATGGTCGGCTTTGACGTGTTCTTCCAAATTTTCAGCAACATTAAAAAGCTTCGTATGAGCCGCCAGGATATTCGCGACGAGTTCAAGCAACAAGAAGGTGACCCGCATGTTAAAGGGCGTATTCGCCAACAACAGCGCGCGGCCGCACGTCGCCGCATGATGTCAGATGTGCCGAAAGCCGACGTGATTGTGACTAACCCGACGCACTACTCGGTGGCCTTGCAATACGACGAAAACAAAATGAGTGCGCCAAAAGTGCTGGCGAAAGGGGCTGGGCTGGTTGCGTTGCGTATCCGTGAAATTGGCAATGAGCACCGTATTCCAATGCTCGAAGCCCCACCACTGGCGCGTGCGTTATACCGTCATGCTGAGATAGGGCAACAAATTCCTGGGCAGTTGTATTCCGCTGTAGCAGAAGTGTTGGCATGGGTATGGCAACTGCGGCGCTGGCGTGTCGCTGGCGGTTTAATCCCGAAAAAACCTGAAAACCTTCCAGTGCCTGAAGCGCTGGACTTTGCAAACGAGAAGGACTCCGATGGCTAATTTGCTCGCAACACTGCGTCTGCCTGCCAGTATGAAATCCGGGCAATGGCAAATTCTTGCCGGACCGATACTGATCTTGATGATCTTGTCGATGATGGTACTGCCGCTGCCGGCGTTTATACTGGATTTGCTGTTCACCTTTAACATCGCGCTGTCGATCATGGTTCTGCTGGTGGCGATGTTCACTCAGAAAACCCTGGAGTTCGCGGCTTTCCCGACCATTCTGCTGTTTACCACGTTGCTGCGTCTGGCGCTGAACGTGGCCTCGACACGTATCATTTTGATGGATGGCCATACCGGTGGTGCGGCTGCGGGTAAAGTGGTTGAAGCTTTCGGTCACTTCCTCGTTGGCGGCAACTTCGCCATCGGTATCGTGGTGTTTATCATCCTCGTTATCATCAACTTTATGGTTATTACCAAAGGTGCCGGGCGTATTGCTGAAGTTGGCGCGCGCTTTGTGCTGGACGGGATGCCGGGTAAACAGATGGCCATTGATGCCGATCTTAACGCCGGGTTGATTGGTGAAGAAGAGGCTAAAAAACGCCGTTCAGAAGTCACCCAGGAAGCTGATTTTTACGGCTCGATGGACGGTGCCAGCAAATTCGTTCGTGGTGATGCCGTCGCCGGTCTGATGATCATGGTGATTAACGTGGTGGGTGGCCTGTTGGTCGGCATGCTTCAGCACGACATGCCCTTTGGCGCAGCAGCAGAAACTTATACGCTGTTGACCATCGGTGATGGCCTGGTTGCGCAGATCCCGGCGCTGGTCATCTCGACCGCTGCGGGTGTTATCGTTACCCGTGTTGCAACCGACCAGGATGTTGGCGAGCAGATGGTCACCCAGCTGTTCAACAACCCGCGCGTTATGCTGCTGAGTGCCGGTGTTCTTGGTTTACTTGGCATGGTGCCGGGGATGCCAAACTTTGTCTTCCTGCTGTTTACGGCCGCATTACTTGGGCTGGCATGGTGGATGCGTGGCCGCCAGATGGAGCAGCCCGCAGCCCCATCAGCCCCGGTCAAACCCCAGGAAAACCCGCAGGCGGTTGAGGCCACCTGGAATGATGTGCAACTGGAAGATTCGCTGGGAATGGAAGTAGGTTACCGCCTGATTCCGATGGTGGATTTCCAGCAAGACGGCGAGCTGTTAGGGCGAATCCGCAGTATCCGTAAGAAATTCGCGCAGGATATGGGATTCCTACCGCCGGTAGTCCATATTCGCGACAACATGGACTTGCCGCCGGCACGTTATCGTATCCTGATGAAGGGCGTCGAGATTGGCAGTGGCGATGCGTATCCTGGGCGCTGGCTTGCTATTAACCCTGGGACTGCGGCAGGTACCTTGCCAGGCGAAGCGACAATTGACCCAGCGTTTGGCCTTGCCGCCACCTGGATTGAAAGCGCACTTAAAGAGCAGGCGCAAATTCAGGGCTTTACCGTGGTCGAAGCCAGTACCGTGGTCGCCACACATCTCAACCATCTTATTGGGCAGTTTGCGCCAGAACTGTTTGGCCGCCAGGAAGCACAACAATTACTCGACCGTGTAACCCAGGAGATGCCGAAACTCACGGAGGACCTGGTGCCGGGTGTGGTGACGTTAACCACACTGCATAAAGTTCTGCAAAACCTGCTGGCTGAGAAAGTGCCGATTCGTGATATGCGCACGATTCTTGAAACTTTGGCAGAACATGCACCGATACAAAATGACCCGCATGAATTAACGGCGGTGGTGCGTGTGGCGTTGGGAAGGGCTATTACTCAACAGTGGTTCCCGGGCAACGGTGAGGTGCAGGTTATTGGCCTGGATGCGGCGCTGGAACGCTTACTTCTACAGGCATTGCAGGGCGGAGGTGGGCTGGAACCGGGGCTAGCAGACCGTTTACTGGAGCAAGCTCAGGAAGCGCTCAAACGCCAGGAAATGCTCGGTGCACCGCCAGTGTTGTTGGTTAACCATGCGCTGCGACCATTACTGGCGCGTTTCTTACGCCGCAGCCTGCCGCAACTAATGGTGCTTTCTAGCCTTGAGCTTTCTGAAAACCGTAATATCCGTATGACTGCGACCATCGGAGCGAAATAATGAGCCGCCTGTTATTGCTGATCCTTTTTCCTTTAATGACCCATGCGGCAGGTGAGGGAGCATGGCAGGCTAGTGGCGTGGGTGCCACGCTCAGCCACCGGGGCATTTCAGCATCATCCCGTGCTCTGGCACCTTCGCAACCCGTGAGTGGGGTAATGACTATGGTCGCCTGGCGTTATGAGCTGATTGGTCCAACCCCAGCCGGACTTAACGTAAGATTATGTTCGCTAACGCGCTGTGTTGAGATAGAAGGGCAGAGCGGTACGACGCGTGAATTGACCAATGTGGCGGCAAATGAGCCACTGCGTTTTGTCTGGGAAGTTCCCGGCGGCGGCGCTCTTTTCCCCACCTTAAAAGTGCGTACTAATCAGGTTATTGTTAATTATCGTTAGTCCTCAAAGCCGCATTCACGATGCGGCTTTTTCTCGTCTACCTCTCATTTTTAGTCTGCACTTTTGATAAAAACAAACCCCTGTTTTATAAATCGGTGATACGAGTGCTGAGACACTTTGTATTTTTGCCACCATTCATCGAACGATGGCAAAAATGGAAAGGTTTCAATTGCCCCGTCCTTCTACCTTAGCAAGGTAAGGTTCTCGCAAGCCCGACAAGTACCGGGACGTGCAATCTCCATAAAAAAATTAACGGGGTTTGACGGCAATGAAAACACGCAAAATTGGATTGGCAAATTATCTTGCCTACGGCTCCGGGGATTTTCTCGGTGCCGGGACGACGGCTCTGACCGCCGCCTGGTTGCTCTACTTTTATACGACCTTCTGTGGCCTCTCACCGATTGAAGCGACGTTTATCTTTGCGATGGCCAGGGTGCTGGATGCCGTTGTCAGTCCGCTGATGGGCTTCCTGACGGATAACTTCGGTTCGACATGGCTTGGTAAGCGTTTTGGTCGCCGTAAGTTTTTTATATTGCTCGGTATCCCATTAGTCTTCAGCTACAGCTTTATGTGGGTAGGGGAGATGAGTTACTGGTATTACCTGGTAACCTATCTTATTTTTGACGTGGTCTACACCATGATTCTGGTGCCGTATGAAACACTGGTCCCGGAAATGACCGATGACTTCAAACAGAAAACCAAATTCTCCGGCGCGCGTATTTCCATGGCGCAACTTTCCGCAATTCTTGCTGCATTCCTGCCGGGTATTTTGTTAAACCACTTCGGTAAAGACAACGCAATTTCCTTCTTCTATTCAAGCCTGGTATTCGCCACCATCTGCGCCATCGTGCTGACATTTGTCTGGTTCTTCACCTGGGAACGCCCTCGTTCAGACTGGACAGAAGCCGCACTGCGAGCAGAAGAAGAGAAGAAAACACTGACATTTGCCCAAAGCATGAAGCGCCTGAATGTCGAGTTGACCTCCACTTTGCGCGTTAAGATCTTCCGCCAACACTTGGGCATGTATCTGGGCGGTTATATCGCGCAGGACGTGTTCAACGCCGTGTTTACCTATTATGTGGTATTCGTGCTGATGCAAAGCGCAAGCATGGCTTCCAGCTTGCTCGGCACTATGGCGATTCTGCAATTTATCGCGGTTATCGGCATGATTCCACTGTGTATCAAATATGGCCCGGCTCCGTCCTACCGTATGGTTGTGGTGATCTTTGGCCTGAGTTCTATCTCTTATGCGTTGTTGTATTACGCGGGATTAAGCGATGTCTTCTCACTGCTGATGTTGGTTTCTGCTATCGCTGGCTTGGGCCGTGGCGGCATCAACTATGTGCCGTGGAATACCTACACCTATATTGCTGATGTTGATGAAGTGATTACCGGTCAGCGTCGTGAAGGGATCTTTGCCGGGATCATGACTCTGACGCGTAAAGCATCTCAGGCAGGGGCTGTGATGCTGGTGGGTATCGTGATGCAGCTTTCTGGTTTTGTTTCCGGGCAAACCACACAGCCACCTGCGGTTAGCCACACTATTCTGATGATTTTAAGCTTCGGTACAGTTGCGGTACTGGCGTGCGGTTTCTTAGTTTCTCTGCGCTTTAAACTCAATTTACAAACTCACAGCGTATTACGTGAAGAGACGGCGAAGATGCGTGTTGCGGGCCGTCCGGTTCCGGAAGCAACCACACCACAAGCTCGCGCCACAGTCGAAATGCTGGCTGGTATGCCTTACGACACGCTTTGGGGCAACAACAATATTGGTTATCTCAACCGTAATAAACCTGCGGCTCCATCATTGAAAGAGGCTGCCGCAATGCGTTCGAATACATCATCACAGAGGTTAAGTTAATGATTATTTATCCCGTCAAACACAGCGCTTTACTGTGCCAGCCGGAGCATTTTATTGCCCGGGATGAGCTGAAAACCCTGATCCACAAGGTGACGGATAATCTGATTAATATTAAGGATGAAACGGGCCAATTCTTGCTGCGACTGGATGACGGAAGAGTCATTGATACCAAAGGTTGGGCTGGTTGGGAGTGGACGCATGGCGTCGGTTTGTACGGCATGTATCAATATTATCGCCAGACCGGTGATAAGAAGATGTGCGAAATTATTGATAGCTGGTTTGCCGACCGTTTCGCAGAAGGCGCGACCACCAAAAACGTCAATACCATGGCACCGTTCCTGACGCTGGCTTACCGCTACGAAGAGACGCGAGATCCATCTTACTTACCCTGGCTTGAAAGCTGGGCTGAGTGGGCAATGTATGAAATGCCACGTACCGAACATGGTGGCATGCAGCACATTACGCTTGCGGAAGAGAACCATCAGCAGATGTGGGACGACACGCTGATGATGACCGTATTACCGTTGGCAAAAATTGGCAAATTGCTAAATCGCCCGGAATATGTGGAAGAAGCGACCTACCAGTTCTTACTGCATGTACAGAACCTGATGGACCGGGAAACCGGGCTGTGGTTCCACGGCTGGAACTATGAAGGCAACCATAACTTTGCGCAGGCGCGTTGGGCGCGTGGTAACAGTTGGTTGACGATAGTTATTCCAGACTTCCTTGAGCTGGTGGATTTACCTGAGAACAACGCGGTGCGTCGCTATCTGGTACAAGTACTGGAAAATCAAGTTGCCGCGTTGGCAAAATGCCAGGACGACAGTGGTTTATGGCACACGCTGCTCGACGATCCGCACTCTTACCTGGAAGCATCCGCGACAGCCGGTTTTGCCTACGGCATTCTGAAAGGTATTCGTAAGCGCTATATCGGCAAAGAGTATGCAGAAGTAGCGGAAAAGGCGATGAAAGGTATCGTCAAAAATATCTCGGCAGAAGGGGAGTTGTTGCAGGTTTCGTTTGGTACCGGAATGGGCAGCAATCTGGATTTTTATCGCCAAATCCCTCTCACCTCAATGCCGTACGGACAGGCGATGGCGATACTTTGTCTGGGCGAGTATCTGCGAATTTATTTGTAAGCACTCACAACAGGCCTGGGGAACCGGGCCTGCAAATTACTACTAAATCAAACCTACGGGCAAACCCCATAAAGTTCCTCCAATTTAATAATAAATAAATGGCGTAATGTGTGACGCAATTCATTATGCTGCCGCTGTCGATAAGCCCTTCACTGGTTTTTACCCTCCTTAACGATTATGCGAATGGCGAAGCGGAGCTTCTCTTTCGACCCCTCTTTTCTTGTTGATCCCTACTCTGGATTAATAAACAAACGATGACCGGCGTTCTCCGTTTCGTGCCGTCATCAGGATAATTTGATGTCTATTTCCCCGTTAGCCCGGGTTGCCAGTAATAGTATTGTGGAACCGGGTGTGGTGCTCGGTGCGCATGTAAGTATTGGCCCGTTTTGTGTTATTTCCGCAGGTGTAGTGATAGGCGAAGGAACTGTTGTTGGCGCTTACTCGGTGATTAATGGCCTGACAACAATCGGCTGTAACAATACTTTTGGCGAGTTTTCATCCATAGGCGATGCGAATCAGGATCTTAAATATGCCGGTGAACCCACGACGGTCGTTATTGGTGACCGGAATCAGATTGGCAAAAATGCCACTATTCATCGTGGAACGGTTCAGGGGCTTAGCACCACTATCATCGGTAATGACAATCGCTTTTTGAGTTGTGTCCATGTTGGTCATGATTGTGTGGTCGGTAATGGCACATTAATAGGTGATAACAGTGGGCTTGCCGGGCACGTTGAGCTAGATGATGATGCGCAGATAGGCTTTATGTGTGCTATCCATCAATTTTGCATATTGGCGAGTGGGGTTAAGATCCTCGACCAATCAGCAGTGGTTCAGGATGTGCCGCCGTTTGTGACGGCGGGTGGAAACCGCGCTGTGCCGCTGGGTATCAACGCAAGTTCGAAAGCGTTTCAGGCGTTAGAGCTAGAACAGCAGGATTTGATTCATACATTGTATGAGCGGTTTTACAACCAGGCGCTGGCGATAGAAGAAGTGAAGAGGTCTTTGAAAATACTGGAAAGTGATTTCCCGGTGATTGGCCTTTATGATCGGTTTTTTGCGCGGTCAGCGCGGGGAATTGTTCGCTAACAAGTACCCGTCATACTTCAAGTTGCAGGTGTGTTGGCTGCTTTCGTTCACCCGAATCACTTACTAGTGTAAGCTCATCGGGATTCTCTCAATTGCCGCCTTCCTGCAACTCGAATTATTTAGGGTACTGAAATTAGGAACTTACATACGTTCTACGGTTTCGATACCCAAGGTATCCAGACCCAGCTTCAGCGTTTTCGCGGTTAACAGAGCCAGTTTCAGGCGGCTGTTACGCGCTTCTTCGGAGTCAGCAGCCAGAATCGGGCAATGCTCGTAGAAGCCAGAGAACAGGCCTGCCACGTCATATAAGTAAGTACACATCACGTGCGGTGTACCATCACGCGCAACCACATTCAGCGTTTCTTCAAATTGCAGCAGGCGTGCAGCCAACTGTGCTTCGCGATCTTCACGAATCACTACTGGCGCTTTGAGCAGTTCAGCTTCATCAATCTCAGCTTTGCGGAACACGGACAGCACGCGAGTGTATGCATATTGCATATACGGTGCAGTGTTGCCCTCGAAGGCCAACATGTTGTCCCAGTCAAAGATGTAATCGGTGGTGCGGCTTTTCGACAGGTCTGCGTATTTCACTGCGCCAATACCGACGGATTTCGCTAACGCTTCCAGTTCATCCGCAGGCATGTTCGGGTTTTTCTCTGCCACCAGATTACGCGCACGTTCCATGGCTTCGTCGAGCAGATCGGTCAGTTTTACCGTGCCGCCAGAACGGGTTTTGAACGGCTTGCCGTCTTTGCCCAGCATCATGCCGAACATCTGGTGCTCCAGGGTGACAGATTCTGGAACGTAACCGGCTTTACGCACGATGGTCCATGCTTGCATCAGGTGTTGATGCTGGCGGGAGTCGATAAAGTAAAGCACGCGGTCTGCATGCAGGGTTTCATAGCGATATTTCGCACAAGCAATATCGGTGGTGGTGTAGAGATAGCCGCCATCTTTTTTCTGGATGATAACGCCCATTGGGTCGCCGTCTTTGTTCTTGAACTCATCCAGGTAGACTACGGTTGCGCCTTCGCTCTCGACCGCAAGACCTTTCGCCTTGAGATCTGCCACGATGCCCGGCAGCATTGGGTTATAAAGACTTTCACCCATTACGTCGTCACGGGTCAGCGTCACGTTAAGGCGATCGTAGGTTTGCTGGTTCTGCGTCATGGTGATATCGACCAGCTTACGCCACATTTCACGGCAGTATTCGTCGCCGCCTTGCAGTTTTACGACGTATGCGCGAGCACGTTCCGCAAATTCTGCGTCTTCATCGTAGTGTTTCTTTGCTGCGCGATAGAACTCTTCCAGGTCGGCCAGCGCCATTTCACCCGCGTTTTCTTGTTGCTGCTTTTCAAGATACGCGATCAGCATCCCGAACTGTGTGCCCCAGTCACCCACGTGGTTGGCACGGATAACTTTATGGCCAAGGAATTCCAGCGTACGCACCGCAGCATCACCAATGATAGTGGAGCGGATATGGCCGACGTGCATCTCTTTCGCCACGTTTGGTGCGGAATAATCGACCACGATGGTTTGTGGTGCAACGGTATTCACGCCTACACGGTCAGAAGCAACAGCTTCATCGACATTTTTTGCCAGGAATGCTGGGTCGAGGAAAATGTTGATAAAGCCTGGGCCGGCGATTTCAACTTTGCTGGCAATTCCGGTCAAATCCAGATTGGCAATCACCAACTCTGCGACTTGTCGTGGTGGCTTGCCCAGTGATTTTGCAACTGACATCACGCCATTGGCCTGATAGTCGCCGAACTGAACTTTTGCTGATTGACGAACCTGCGGTTCGCAATCCGCAGGTGCACCTGCGGCAATCAGTGCCTGACTGACTTTATCTGAGAGAAGAGCCTGAATATTCACCGGGATACCTTACTTTTTGCTAAGGGCTGCCGTGACTTTTACAGCAGCCGTATCATTGGGGATAAAATTAGGGCGTAAGTATAACTGTATTTACCCCCTTAGTCAGCAAAAGCCTTGCCCGGTGCGCCCTGGACTAATATCAACGGTATAGTGAATAACCATTCAGAAATATAGCCTCGTTTCGGGTGTTGGTGATATCTGCCTAAATTGGTAGATTAGCCCGCATTCGTGACTTGAGAGGATAGGGTGATGGCCAACTGGCAGACAATTGCAGAATTGAATGATATTTCAGCGGATCTCCCGCGATTTACACAAGCGTTAACAGAACTTGCCGCGCGGCTTGATCTTGAAATCGCACCACTCGACGCCGATCACATTTCTCTGCGTTGCCATCAGAATACGACGGCGGAACGCTGGCGTGCAGGCCTGGAAAAGTGCGGCACATTGCTGTCGGAAAATATCATTAATGAGCGCCCAATTTGCCTGTTCAAATTAGACGACCCCGTTTGTGTGGCACACTGGGAATTTAGCGTGGTTGAACTGCCGTGGCCGGGTGAGAAACGCTATCCGCACGAAGGTTGGGAGCATGTAGAAATTGTGCTGCCGGGGGAGTCTGAAACGCTAAATGTACGAGCGCTGGATTTAATGTCTGACGCGGGTTTACGCCAGACCGGAATTTCAGTGAAAACCAGTTCGCCTAAAGGCGAACGCGAGCGCTTGCCAAACCCAACACTTGCAGTGACCGACGGCAAAGTCACCATCAAATTCCATCCATGGAGTATTGAAGAGATCGTTGCCAGCGAACTAGCAGACTGATCTCACGGCTGCTTCCATGCGTTTAATGGCTTCATTAAGCGTTGCTGAGGTGCAGCCAAAGTTAATTCTCACGAATTTCGCTTCGCCAAAATCAGCCCCAGGAGAAAAACCTAATCCGGCTTTCTGGAAGAAGAGCGTCGGGTTTTCTACCGGCAGAGCGCTTGCATCCACCCATCCGAGGTAAGTGGCGGGTGGTGATGCCATCGTAAGAGCTGGCATATTATTCACGGCACTCACCAACGTGTTGCGATTGCGACGCAGATAAGGAAGTAACTCTTGCAACCACGGCTCACCATCGCGCCACGCTGCGGTGGCGGCTGTCAGCGCCAGCACATCCACACTCGGTACAATCCCATCGCGAACTGTATTAAATTGCTTACGCAATTGCGGGTCAGGGATTATCGCAAGTGATGCGCCAAGCCCGGCAATATTGAAGGTTTTCGAAGGTGAAAGCAGCGTGATAGAACGCTGTTCTGCGTCGTGGCTCAGTGTCGCGAAAGGGATGTGTTTAGCACCTGGATCAAGCAGCAAATCACAATGAATTTCATCAGAACAGACGATCATGTCGTGGCGTTGGGCGAATGCCAGGTGCTGTTGTAATTCCTCACGCGTATAGATGGTGCCGCCTGGGTTTTGTGGGTTGCACAACATCAGCAATTTTTCTTTGCCGGTTAGCTGAGATTCCAGCGCCTGCAAATCCATAACCCAGCGGCCATTTTCAAGGAGCAGTGGCGCGTTGAGTTGTGAGCGATTGGCAAATGCAGATGATTTTCGGAATGGAGGGTAAATAGGTGTTGGCGCAATGGTAGTTTCATCGGCGGCCGTAAAGGCGCGAACACTCAAATTCAGGCCCGCGACAATGCCCGGTAAAAAGACGATCCACTCTGGTTTAATCTGCCACTGGTAGCGGCTGGACATTCTTTCAACGACAATATCCACTAATTCTTGCGGCCGGTTACCGTAACCAAAAACTCCGTGTTCTACGCGTTTATGAAGGGCTTCGAGAATACAAGGTGGTGAGCGAAAATCCATATCTGCCACCCACATAGGTAACACTTCATCACCATATTTATTCCACTTCGAACTGTCGCTGTGACGGCGGTCGATGCCTTCATCAAAATTGAATGCCATCATGATTAGCTATTACCTTTTTGTGATCGTGTTTTCACATTATCATTTTGTGTCATTGACACAACCGCCAGGCTAAAGATTTTAAGGAGTAATCAATGCCTTTGCTTGAGATATGTTGTTATGGAATTGACTGTGCAGTCACTGCGCAACTTGCCGGAGCGGACAGGCTTGAATTATGTTCAGCCCCCAAAGAGGGTGGTTTGACCCCTTCTGCTGGGGTGCTGCGTAAAGTGAAAGAACGAGTTTCGATACCTGTGCATCCAATTATTCGCCCACGCGGTGGTGATTTTTGTTACACCGATGCCGAATTCGAGACCATGATTGAAGATATCGCTTTCGTACGCGAGCTCGGTTATCCGGGGCTGGTGATCGGTATGTTAGATGGGGAAGGGCATGTTGATGTATCTCGCATGAAGCGAGTCATGGAGCAGGCTAAAGGTATGGCAGTGACTTTCCACCGAGCGTTTGATATGTGCCATAACCCCCACCAGGCGTTGGAACAGCTCACCGATTTAGGGGTGGCGCGCATCCTGACTTCAGGCCAACAGCAGAATGCAGAATTAGGACTTTCATTACTTAGGGAACTAAAACAGCATTCCCGTGCTCCAATCATTATGGCCGGTGCTGGTGTGCGATTGAGCAACTTGAAAAAGTTTGTCGATCAAGGCATTGACGAAATGCACAGTTCAGCCGGGCAGACCGTGCCATCACCGATGCGTTACCGTAAAGCGGGTGTGTCGATGAGCGCTGATGCGGAAGCTGATGAGTTTAATCGTTACTGCGTTGATGGTGATGTAGTGGCAGCAATGAAAGCCGTGTTGGTTGCAGGGAAGACTGCAGCCTGACACTTAAAGATTTTAACCGCGCATCATGTCGCCCATGTGATGTTGCTCGTACCAGGCCCCGGCGTTTTGCTGGGGCTTTTTTTATCCATATTAATAAGTTACGATTTTATCGAGTGCTGTATAGGCGCTTAGTTATCCTTCTGAAATAAATACGGTTTCCGATTTAATCAACGCGCCTTGTTAGCCTCAACCCTTCCCAAAAGCCTGTTAATTCCTCTGCTAGACTTTAGTGTAATAAATAGTCATTCATTGCTGAGGAGTAACGGAAATGGCGCTATCCAACAAAGAGTCATCTGGAAAGATTACGGCCAGGGATCACTTACGTTTCCATCGTGCTCACCAGCATTTAATGCCAACGTTTGGGGAAAGTTGGTTTGCATTAAAAGCCGAAGCCTTTGCCAGGTTTTTTGGTACGCCTTTCTTCCTGGGCGCTCAAACTATCATCGTTTTAGTTTGGATAGTTCTCAACGTGACGGGTGTGAGCCACTTTGATCTCTATCCCTTTATTTTGCTGAACCTGGCATTCAGTCTGCAGGCCGCTTATGCGGCACCACTCATTTTGCTGGCCCAAACACGCCAGGCGGAGAGGGATAAAGCGCACGGGGAAGCCGATGCATTGCACCGTGAAGACTTAGCTCAGGCTAATGAAAAACGATTAAAATTTGCGGCCGAACAAGCCGAACAGATGATTAAATTGATTGAGATGAATACTGAGCTGACTAACGTGACTAAGCAGCTAACAGAACGTATCGAAATCATCACAGATCAACTGCATAAGCAATTAATTAAATAGAAATACGGTTAACCCTTTCCTGTGGCTGTGAGCCGTTTGCGGGCTTTTAGTTTCCCTTGGCCCAGGATCAGTTCTGCAAAAATTCACCATAATTTCTTCATATTTACATGGCACAATGCCAATTCTATCCTGCCTACCTCATGTGGTAAAATTGTTAACCACATATTTCGAAATTGCTACATTGTACAAAGCGTTACATACGGATACCAATCACTCAATGAATAGAGTAGTTCATTTCTTTATTATTAAAATCCATTTAAAAATATTGATTGAATAATATTTTCTATTTTTATTTAGTGTCGACAAAGTTGTGTTTATTATGAAAATAAATAAAGCTATTTTATTGCATGTTTCCATGGCGATCCTTGCTGCTTTGGTCTTAACCCTGCCGCCATTTATTAATAGCTTACAACCTGCGCTAAAATTTCAACCACTCATTAAAACAATGGAAGGCACGCGCAAAATTCAGTCTGAGAAAATGGCGACCATTTCGCATGCTTTAAATGGTAATGCGATATTTTTCCTCGGGGCATCTGAAGTTTCAACCTCTGAAGATGAGCATTTTGCGGTCTATAATTTCTTCAATACAAAACTGCATCAACCGACCGTTGCCTACGGTGACAGCTTTGTCGATAACATGACGCAGCTTGCTTTGTTGACGCGCTTTAAACAAGAACTGTCGCCAAAAACGAAACTGGTGTTGTTATTGTCACCTGATAGTTTCTTTTTTGATGGCATTCCACCGACAATTTTCGCTGATCATTTCCCTGACTCGGTATTTAAACCATTGATGTCGGATGCAACAATGCATCCCATCTTGACCCACTATTTAACCCATATCGACCCGCAAGATGTTGACCATTTGACGTTTAGCCAGATGCGCATTTTTGGCTGGCATTACAAAATTGTCTGGCGTGAAATTAAATATCAATTCTCATCATTCTGTGAATTGATCAGGAATTATTTCCTGTCATTTTCCCATTTTGGTCAATCGAATATGCAGCCGTGGCCTGCCCCCCGCGATAACTGGTCGAATATTGACTGGAACGCTGAATTGCAGTTGGCCCAGAAACTGAATCGTTCTCGTCATGAAAGTGCGGCCACGTTATGGATGGATAAAGACATATTTGCAGACGATAAAACGGTAGAGGAGTGGTATACCGCGCCTCCATCGCATCCAGAACAACAGGCGTTTACAGCTATGATAAAGCTGCTGCACGAGCGTCAGGTCAATGTAGTCGTGATTATCGATCCGCTCAACTCGTGGGCTTTAAAGAATACTGAAAAATTCCAGCCGACCGACCGCTTCATCCAACAGACACTGAAAAAATATGATATTCCATATTTTGATATGTACGACCAAATATATCAACCGGGATGGAATTGGGACCGTCTTCATCCAACCGAATTAGCATGGGTCGCAATGGACCGTTATATTGCAGAGGCATTTAACAAATGAAAAAAGCGATTCGACTCTTTTTCCTCTATTTCTTTTTGATGATCACCATTATTGCCTGGTCATCAATTGATAACAGTATGAATTTGAAGCTGCATTTTGAATATCAGCAGTTTTAAGGAATAAGAGAATGTACACAAGCGCACCTTTCTTTGCTGTGTTATTTGCGAGCTCACTCATTTTTACAGTAGCTAATCGCTTGTTGGGTAATCGCCTGACTTATGCATCGCTATTTTCTGCTTTTGCGCTGTTTGCCGTATGGGGATATGTCTTCAAAAGCCAGATCACTATTCCCATTTTAATGTTTGGCTATTTGTATACCATCGCCACATTAAAAGACAAAACATGGCTTAAAACCTGGCAATCAGTCATCTTGAGTTTGCTACCACTGATACTGGTAAAACTGCATTTAAATAACCACTGGGGCATGCTCGGGTTGTCATTTATGACCTTCAGAGCGATAGATGTTTTACTCTATCGCAACAAGAAAGACTCCCGTGATTTCTTCCAGTATTTTAGCTATCTCTTTTTACCTTTCATTATTTTGGCGGGGCCGATGTACCGCTGGCGTAGTTGGGTACAGGATATTTCTAAACCCAATTTTCGCCTCACGACTGCGGTGTTTTTGCAGTCAATGGAGCAAATATTCTATGGCATCGTGCAGAAGTTTCTGTTTGCTATGCTGATTGATAATTTCATTATCAGCCACTGGAGTCATCGTCCAGTTACTATGACGGTTTGGGTGGTGATGTCGCTTTCCTATAGCTTTTATCTTTATTTCGATTTTGCCGGCTACAGCAATATGGCGATTGGCGCAGGACGTTTGTTCGGGCTCAATCTCCCCGCCAACTTTAACCTGCCGTTACTGGCAAAGAATCCGCAGGATTTCTGGCGCAGGTTTCATATTAGCCTGTCAGAGTGGCTTCGTGATGTGGTCTTTATGCCGATTTATATGAATCTGATGAAGATCGATTTTTTCAGAAATCATAAGGTCACGGCACAAAATATCGGTATTTTCTGCACTCTGTTTTGTATGGGGGCCTGGAATGGGCTGGAGCTTAATTATGTTGTCAGTGGTGCATTGTTCGGCAGTATTTCCGTTATCCACAATATGATTCTTTGGCTTGCAAAGCATAGCCCACGAATGACCAGCTGGTTACAAAAACCACTGATTGTCCTGACGGGGCGGTTTTTAACCTTAGCAAGTGCGGCAGTCTCTCTTTATATTTTTAGTGGAATGTCTCCAGTATGATTAATAATTCTGATTTACAACAACTCAATGATTATCTGCAGGCGGTTTTACTTGAACCACAAAACAGTCACCAATTAGCGATCACTGGCAGTGATAATAGCTTGACCTGGCAGGAGCTTAGTTCAGCTGTAGTTGACTGGAAGATGCGTTTCGCCGGGCTAAATTTAACGCCAAATATACCCATTGTCCTTTATGGTCACCAGCAAGCGGAATTTGCCTGCGCTATTTATAGCTGCCTGCTCAATAACATTCCCTATATCCCGGTGGATAATATCTATCCGGCAGAGCGCCTGAAAGAGATCTGTGAATTAGCTAGTGCGCCTTACTATTATGATGTAAGGCTGCGTTGTTTTGTGGCGACCGGAGTCGAGGCGCAAGAACTGGAACAGCAGGATTTGGCCTACATTATGTTTACCTCAGGCAGTACGGGTAAACCAAAAGGGGTGCAGATTGGCCGTGAAAGTGTATGGAATTTCATGCAGTGGGTGCGCAATGATTTTTCCCTGCCTGAAACCCCGGTGCTGATGAACCATGCGGTATTTAGCTTCGATCTGTCTTTAATTCCACTGTTGGGAAATCTTGCGACTGGCGGGCATATCGTTCTTAACGCAAAAGAGGACATTGCAGCTGAAAACTGGCTGGCGACGTTAAAGCAGAAAAAGGTTTCTGCCTGGGTTTCGACCCCTTCTTTTACCTATCAAAAACTGCTGCTTCCAGAATTTTGTGCTGAATATTTAACTGACCTGAAAGTCTTTATTTTTATCGGTGAAGTTCTCAGTAAAGCACTGGTAAAGCATCTGCGTCGTCTTTTTCCTGAAGCCAAAATACTCAATTCTTATGGCCCAACGGAAGCGACCATTGCCACGACGGTTGTTGAAATCAGCGATGAAATGCTTAAAAGCGAATGTGATCTTCTGCCAATAGGCCAGATGATGCCCCATTCTGAAATGGAAATAACCGCAGATAATGAATTAATTATTTGGGGTAAGAACGTCATGCGTGGCTATCTCGGGTTGGCGAAAGAAAATAGCGAGAAACTGTTATGGAATGAAAGCAAACAGTGGCGTGGCTATAAAACGGGCGATCTGGGTCGTATTAATAAAGAGCATTTATATTGCCAGGGGCGCAACGATAGCCAGATTAAAATGAACGGTTATCGCATTGAAATCCATGAAATCGAAAACCGGCTGTTAGCACTTTCAGGAATTAGCGAAGCGGTTGTGTTACCGCTGACTAAAAAAGATGGGGCTGTTCTACGCCTTGCGGCTTTTTGTTCTTCATCGCTTTCTGAGAAAGAGATCAAAGCTAATCTCACCAAAACATTACCGTCTTATATGGTGCCATCTCAGATTGTCGTCATGGACATATTACCTCTCAACCCTAACGGGAAGATTGACCGCAAACTACTCGATGCACAGGCGCGTACCTGTTAATCATTAAAGGATAAGAAAATGGAACAGAAAATTTTAGCCCTCTTTGAAAACGTGTTGTCACGTAAAGTGGCGTTTAACGATGAGTTGGTTGAGTCCGGTATTCTCGACTCAATCACAGCGGTTGATGTTGTGCTGGAGGTGCAGGCCGAATTTGGTTGTGCCATTCCACCAACAGATGTGGCGACAGTGTTGAAGACACCAGCAACGTTGGCCGCCTGGCTTGAAGAAAACGTCTGAAGACGAGATTCACTACTTTATGGCCCCGGCGTTTTGCTGGGGCTTTTTTTATTTAAATGATTTAAACGTGTTAGGCTCCCTCTAAACAATGGAGGACGGTATGAGTATCACAGATAAAGAGCTTTACGATGAAATGTGTCGTGTTGTTGGAAAGGTGGTGCTTGAGATGCGCGATCTTGGCCAGGAACCTAAACATGTTGTTATTGCGGGTGTTGTCAGAGCCATGTCTGCTAATAGCAAGATTCAGCGTTCTGAATTGACGAGTAGTGCGATGCAAGAAGTCATTCGTGCGCTTGGATTTGAGGCGAAATAAGTAAGGCCACATTCTGTGGCCTTAAGATAATTATGGCTTACGAGCTACAAGAACGGCGCGCAGAGGGGCTGGATAACCTTCGATGGTTTTGTTCGCATCGTTCGGATCAAGGAAGTCGGCCAGTGATTCGGTGGTCAACCAGCTAGTACGACGTTGTTCTTCGCTTGTGGTGTAGCAATGGTCGACAATTTTCACATCAACAAAACCACATTTCTCCAGCCAGTTTTTCAACGCCAAAGCTGATGGGATGTAATAGACGTTGCGCATCTGCGCATAACGCTCGCCTGGCACCAACACCGTATTCTCATCACCTTCCACAACCAGCGTTTCGAGCACCAGTTCGCCATCTTTAGCTAGCTGATTTTTTAGCTGATAAAGATGGTCGAGTGGGGAGCGGCGGTGATAAAGCACGCCCATCGAGAACACGGTATCAAAGATATTGAGTTCAGGAAGCTGTTCGATACCAAGCGGCAGCACATGGGCACGTTGGTCATTACCCAACAGTTTACGCACCGCTTCAAACTGGCAAACAAACAACTGCATCGGGTCGATACCCACCGCGAGGTGTGCACCCGCACCAATCATCCGCCACAGGTGGTAACCGCTACCGCAGCCGACATCCAGAATTGTGCGCCCGGTAAGCGGGGAGATATGCGGTAAAACGCGATCCCATTTCAAGTCTGAGCGCCATTCGGTATCGATGTCTACACCATACAGAGAATATGGCCCTTTGCGCCATGGCATCAGGTTACGCAGTAGTTTTTCAATCCCCAGTCGCTGTCCATCGCTGAGTGGCGTTTCAGACTCAGCGGTGACGCTGTGCAATAAATCCAGACGATACGGCGCAAGTTCTGGCAGGTATTCAACGGTGTTATACCAGTGCTTGAACTGGCCGTGTAGGTTCTCACGCTGCCAGGTGGCAATTTGTGCAGGCAGGGTTTCTAACCACGGAGCCAGCGGGCTTTTCGCGATAAGCTGATAAAAATTACCAAAGTCGATCATGCAGAAGTTCCTGATTTCAGTGCAACTAAAGAGCCAAAGTTAAAGCACTGGAACCATAATTCTGCGTGGTCAAATCCGGCTTGTTTGAGGCGTTTTTTATGTGTTTCGACAGAGTCGGTAAGCATGACGTTTTCCAGCATGCTGCGTTTTTGGCTGATTTCCAGCTCGCTATAGCCGTTCGCACGTTTAAAATCGTGGTGCATATTGAACAGTAATTCGCCGACTTCACCATCTTCAAAACTGAATTTTTCCGACAGCACTAACGCGCCACCTGGGTTCAGACCCTGATAGATTTTTTCCAGCAGCAGTTTGCGGTCATCAGGCTCAAGGAATTGCAGCGTGAAATTCAGCACCACCATCGAGGCATTTTCGATAACGATATCGCGGATATCGCCTTCGATAACATCAACTGGGGTTTGCGCTTTAAACGCGTCAAGATGGCGTCGGCAGCGCTCGACCATAGCAGGGGAATTATCTACCGCGATAATTTTGCAGTTGTCATGCTGGATGTTACGACGCACGGATAACGTTGCCGCGCCAAGCGAACAACCAAGGTCATAGACCTGGCTACCTGGTGCCACAAAGCGCTCCGCCAGCATACCAATCATAGAAATAATGTTGGAGTAGCCAGGCACCGATCGTTGAATCATATCGGGGAACACTTCAGCTACGCGTTCATCAAAGGTCCAGTCACCTAATTTGGCGATCGGGGCGGAAAACAGCGTATCGCGGTCAGACATAACGTTAAATCCGGAAATTCGAAAGGGGCATATTTTGCGTTAATGCAGCGAGAAAACCAACTCCCATGGCATATACCATAGATTAGCCAGCACCATCAGGATTAAAGAGCTCCATGTTGCACTCATACCAGAGCGACGCCAGCGGATTAAGCGATGGTGAAAACCGTATGCATGCATCAGGCGACCAGCAATGAGCAGCAACCCGCAAACATGCACCATCCAGGTTTCGGCGCCGTTCATTTCCATCAGTAATAAAAGCAGCAACGCGACTGGAATATATTCCACCGCATTACCGTGAATTCTAATTGCACTCTGGAGTTCGCTAAAACCACCGTCACCATATGAGACGCGGTACTGCAAACGCATACGAACAACATCAAACGAGAACTTAATTAGCAACAAAGCACCCAACACGGCGTAGAGCGCGCTTACCATACCCACATCCTTTAGAGATAGTTCCAGCACCGCATATGATAGCAGTGCAACCTGTTAACTGTCGCTATTACTAAAATAGTGAGTTTTGCTTTGGAATCGCCGGTTCATTGCCCAATGCCGGAAAAGCCTGTTGCAAACCCGGCCATAGCGTATGAACCAGGTCTTGCACCAGGCCGATATCCGGGGTGTGTAAAAAGAGATATGGCGTGGTGGTTTGTTCCCACTTGGGCAAGGTTTTCATCCAGGCGCTAAAGAACGCCAGATTCTGCTCCATATCGTCGCTGCCGATAAATCGCACCAGTGGATTTTTGGCCGTCACGAGTGCGTGAACCGGAACCACCGGCTTTTTGCGTTGCGCTTCACGAATGGCTTCGTTGTGTGGTTTGGCGCTGTGAACCGGGCGACTATCAAGAATCACGCGATTGACGCCGCGCTCGTGCAGTCCACGATTAAGCGCTTGCTCATCGGGACTTTTATCGAAGAAAGAAAGGTGGCGAACTTCAACGCCATAAGTAAATTCTTTGGGCAACGAATCGAGGAAATTCCACAGCGCCGGTAAATCAGTTGGCCCAAATGCAGCGGGAAGCTGTAGCCAGTATTGCCCGATGCGGTTCGCCAGGGGGACATACGGTCGAGAAATTCCGCCGTCAAATCTCCACACTGGCGTAAGGCCGCATGGTGGGAAATCGTCGCCGGGAATTTAAAGCAGAAGCGGAAATCGTCATCAGTCATATCGCGCCAGCGCGACACAATCTCCGCTTTAGGTAGTGCATAAAGCGTGGTGTTGCCTTCCACACAATTAAAATGGCGAGCGTAATCTTCAAGAGAAGTTATGCCAAGGCGCACCCAATGAGGATGCGACCATTGCGGAAGGCCAATGTAGATCACAGCGCTGCAAGGACCTCGTCAGTGCTACGAACACGTCCTATACGCGGGAAGATATTCGTCATGCTGCCCTGGTGTTGTTCGCTGCTGGCCGCACTACAGGCATCTTCGGCAACGACCAGGTTAAAGCCCAGTTCCCAGGCGTTACGGGCGGTTGATTCCACACCGATATTGGTAGAAATACCGCACAGTACAATGGTATCAATACCACGGCGGCGCAATTGAAGTTCTAAATCCGTGCCGTAGAATGCGCCCCACTGGCGTTTAGTGACCTCAATATCACTCTCTTTTTTACCCAGTGCTTGCGGATAAACCCACCAGTTTTCAGGCAGCGCATGTGCACCTGCTTGTGCATCTACGGGCTGCTTGAGTGCTTCAGCAAAATCTTTTGACCATCCAACGCGCACCATAATAACGGGGGCACCATTGGCACGGAATTTTTCAGCAAGCTTTGCTGAACGAGCCACCACATCCTGTGCACTGTGCGGGCCGCCTGCAAACGGCAGGATCCCTTCCTGCAAATCAATGATTACCAGCGCGGTTCGTGAAGTATTCAGTTCTAACATTGGGTGACTCCGGGGAAAAATAAGGTGATCGGCTAATACCTTACGATGAAACCAGGGGCCGATAGTTTACAAATTTTGTTAATTTTTGTGAGTTTTACCAGAACATGGCGCTTTCAAACACGCCAGTCAGTCGTATCGGGCTTATCGCGGGGCATTATTTCCAGTATAATAACCCCCTTTTTTATCAATAGATGACAGACAGAAATAGTGGCCACCGTTGCAGGTAGTGGACAGTGAGCGGCTAATTTAAGGGATATCTCATGCGTACAGTATATTGCGGGCAGCTAAATCAATCCCATGTGGGACAACAAGTAACACTGTGTGGTTGGGTCAATCGTCGTCGTGACCTCGGTAGCCTTATCTTTATTGATATGCGCGATCGCGAAGGCATCGTGCAGGTGTTTTTCGACCCTGATCGTCAGGACGCGTTCCAGTTGGCATCTGAACTGCGTAATGAGTTCTGCATCCAAATCACCGGTACTGTTCGTCCGCGTGATGAGAAAAACATCAACAAAGATATGGCTACCGGTGCTGTGGAAGTTTTCGCAACCGACCTGACCATCATCAACCGTTCTGAAGCGCTGCCGCTGGATTCAAACCACGTCAACACTGAAGAAGCGCGTCTGAAATTCCGTTACCTGGACCTGCGACGCCCGGAAATGGCAAACCGCCTGAAAACGCGTGCGAAAATCACCAGCTTCGTGCGCCGCTTTATGGATGACCACGGTTTCCTGGATATTGAAACCCCAATGCTGACCAAAGCCACACCGGAAGGTGCGCGTGACTACCTGGTGCCGAGCCGTGTGCATAAAGGTAAATTCTACGCGTTGCCACAGTCCCCACAGCTGTTCAAACAGCTGCTGATGATGTCTGGCTTTGACCGTTACTATCAGATTGTTAAGTGCTTCCGTGACGAAGACTTGCGTGCTGATCGTCAGCCAGAATTTACCCAGATCGACGTTGAAACCTCCTTCATGTCTGCACCACAAGTGCGTGAAGTGATGGAAAAACTGGTTCGCGACCTGTGGCTTGATGTGAAAAGCGTTGACCTGGGCGATTTCCCGATCATGACTTTTGCTGAAGCGGAGCGTCGTTACGGTTCTGACAAACCAGACCTGCGTAACCCAATGGAACTGGTGGACGTTGCTGACCTGCTCAAAGACGTTGAGTTTAAAGTGTTCGCGGGCCCGGCAAATGATGCTAAAGGCCGTGTTGCTGCACTGCGAGTGCCAGGTGGCGCACAGTTAAGCCGTAAACAGATTGACGACTACGGCAAGTTCATTGAGATTTACGGCGCGAAAGGGCTGGCTTATATCAAAGTGAACGAGCGTGCTAAAGGCATTGAAGGCATCACCAGCCCGGTAGCTAAATTCCTGAATGCAGAAATCGTTGAAGCGATTCTGACCCGTACTGGCGCACAAGACGGCGACATGATCTTCTTCGGCGCAGACAACAAGAAAGTGGTTGCTGATGCGCTTGGCGCACTGCGTCTGAAAATCGGTAAAGATCTGAGCATCACCGATGAAAAAGCCTGGGCACCGCTGTGGGTTATCGACTTCCCAATGTTTGAAGACAATGGTGAAGGCGGCCTGACCGCAATGCACCACCCGTTCACCGCACCGAAAGATATGTCACCAGAAGAACTGGCGGCCGATCCGGAAGCAGCGGTTGCGAACGCATACGATATGGTTATCAACGGTTATGAAGTGGGCGGCGGTTCCGTGCGTATCCACAACGGTCAGATGCAGCAGACTGTGTTCGGCATTCTGGGTATCGCTGAAGAAGACCAGCGCGAGAAATTCGGCTTCCTGCTAGACGCCCTGAAATACGGTACACCACCGCATGCAGGCCTGGCATTTGGTCTGGATCGCCTGACTATGCTGTTGACCGGTACCGACAACATCCGTGATGTTATCGCGTTCCCTAAAACAACCGCAGCAGCGTGCCTGATGACTGAAGCACCAAGCTTTGCAAACCCAGCGTCTCTGACTGAGCTGGGCATAGAAGTGATTAAAAAAGTCAAAAATGACATTTCCCTCGAGAACGAGTGATATGGCCTTTAAGCGTCCCGTCTCGGTACTGATTGTGATTTTCGCTCAAGACACCGGACGGGTGCTCATGTTACAGCGGCGCGATGATCCTGATTTCTGGCAGTCGGTTACCGGCAGCATAGAAGAGGGTGAAACCGCGCTGTATGCTGCGCAGCGTGAAGTAAAGGAAGAGGTCGATATTGATGTTGTCTCAGAGCAACTGGCCTTGATTGACTGCCAACGCTGTGTGGAATTCGAGATTTTTACACATTTACGTCATCGCTATGCGCCGGGCATTACGCGCAATATGGAATATTGGTTCTGTCTTGCGCTGCCAAACGAACAGCCGATTACCATTTCGGAACATCTGGCATGGGAATGGACAGACGCACAAGCTGCGGCTGCTATGACCAAGTCGTGGAGCAACCGGCAAGCGATTGAAGAGTTTGTAATTAATGCTGCCGCAAGGTAGCCATTTTGGAGATATTTTTATGGCAGGTCATAGTAAGTGGGCCAACACAAAGCACCGCAAAGCTGCGCAAGATTCCAAACGCGGTAAAATTTTCACCAAAATTATCCGCGAGCTGGTAACCGCAGCCCGTTTGGGCGGTGGTGATCCGGGTTCTAACCCGCGTCTGCGTGCAGCCATTGATAAAGCGTTATCCAACAACATGACGCGTGACACCTTAAACCGTGCAATCGCACGTGGTGTGGGTGGTGATGAAGACGCCAACATGGAAACCATCATTTATGAAGGTTACGGTCCTGGTGGTTCAGCAGTCATGGTTGAATGCCTGAGTGATAACCGTAACCGTACCGTGGCTGAAGTACGTCACGCGTTCAACAAATGCGGTGGTAACCTGGGAACTGATGGCTCTGTTGCTTATCTGTTCACCAAAAAAGGCGTTATCTCTTATGCTCCCGGCAAAGACGAAGACACCTTGATGGAAGCCGCTCTTGAAGCTGGCGCTGAAGATGTTGTTGCATATGACGATGGCGCAATTGACGTGTTCACTGCCTGGGAAGAGATGGGTGCAGTACGTGATGCACTGGAAGCCGCAGGGCTTAAAGCAGACGAAGCCGAAGTTTCCATGATCCCATCTACCAAAGCAGATATGGACGCGGAAACTGCACCGAAACTGATGCGCCTTATCGACATGCTCGAAGACTGTGATGACGTGCAAGAGGTTTATCACAATGGTGAGATCTCTGACGAGGTTGCGGCAACCCTGTAATGGTGTTGTCTGAAACCGTACACCTGTTTACAGGAGACGCGTGATGGCGATTATTCTCGGCATCGACCCGGGGTCGCGCGTTACCGGTTATGGCGTCATTCGCCAAACTGGTCGGCAGCTTACCTATTTAGGTAGCGGCTGTATTCGTACTCAGGTTACCGACTTACCCTCGCGTTTGAAGCTTATCTACGCGGGGGTGAGCGAAATCATTACCCAGTTCCAGCCAGAATATTTTGCTATCGAGTCCGTGTTTATGGCAAAGAATGCCGACTCTGCACTGAAACTCGGTCAGGCGCGCGGTGCGGCCATTGTTGCCGCTGTAAACCATGATTTGCCGGTGTTTGAGTATGCGGCTCGTCAGGTTAAACAGACGGTTGTTGGCATCGGTAGTGCCGAGAAAAGCCAGGTTCAGCACATGGTACGCACTTTGTTGAAACTCTCTGCGAATCCACAAGCGGATGCTGCAGATGCTTTGGCTATCGCGATTACGCATTGCCATGTGACGCAGAACTCGATGCAGATGAGCGATACGCGGCTTAATCTGGCGCGGGGACGACTAAAATAAATATACCCTTCATACTTCAAGCTGTAGGTGCGTAGGCTGCTCTCGCTCACCCGAATCACTGACTTTAGTCAGCTCATCGGGATTCGTTTGTTTGCCGCCTTCCTACAACTCGAATTATTTTGGCTATAGGCTGGATATTTATCCAGCCTTTTTTATATGATAGGCAAAATTTTTTACGCAACAGTAGGGGAAGCAGTGTGATTGGACGACTCAGAGGCATCATCCTGGAAAAACAGCCACCGCTGGTATTGATGGAAGTGGGCGGCGTTGGATATGAAGTACACATGCCAATGACTTGCTTCTATGAATTACCGGAAATCGGCAAAGAAGCGGTGGTGTTTACCCAGTTTGTGGTGCGTGAAGACGCGCAACTGCTCTACGGTTTTAATAACAAACAAGAACGTACCCTGTTCCGCGAGCTGATCAAAGTGAATGGTGTTGGCCCGAAACTTGCGCTGGCTATCCTCTCTGGTATGTCGGCACAGCAGTTCGTTAATGCTGTTGAACGCGAAGAAATTGGCTCATTAGTTAAGTTGCCAGGTGTTGGTAAAAAGACTGCTGAGCGTTTGATTGTCGAAATGAAAGACCGCTTTAAAGGAATGCATGGCGACCTGTTTACTCCGGCGTCAGATTTGGTGCTGACCGCTCCAGAAAGTGGCGCAACAGATGACGCCGAATCAGAAGCTGTTGCGGCGCTAGTATCGCTGGGCTATAAACCACAAGAAGCCAGCCGCATGATTAGCAAAGTCGGCAAAGCCGGTGCCGATTGTGAAACCCTGATCCGCGAAGCATTACGCGCAGCACTTTAAAGCCCCTGAGGTAGATGAAGGATGATTGAAGCAGACCGTCTGGTTTCGCCAGATACTATCACCCCTGATGAGTTAATCGACCGCGCGATTCGCCCGCGTTTTCTGGCGGATTATGTCGGCCAGCCGCAGGTTACATCGCAAATGGAAATTTTCATCCAGGCGGCGAAACTGCGTGGGGATGCGCTCGATCATCTGTTAATTTTTGGCCCACCAGGGTTGGGTAAAACCACACTGGCGAATATCGTTGCCAACGAAATGGGCGTGAACCTGCGAACCACTTCTGGTCCTGTGCTGGAAAAAGCAGGGGATTTGGCGGCGATGCTGACCAACCTTGAACCGCATGACGTGTTGTTCATTGATGAAATCCACCGCCTTTCACCGGTTGTCGAAGAAGTGCTTTACCCGGCAATGGAAGATTACCAACTCGATATCATGATTGGTGAAGGCCCGGCCGCACGCTCAATCAAAATTGATTTGCCACCCTTTACTCTGATTGGCGCAACTACCCGTGCCGGTTCTCTGACATCTCCACTGCGTGACCGTTTCGGCATTGTGCAACGCCTTGAGTTTTATCAGGTCGCTGATTTGCAGCACATTGTTGGCCGCAGCGCGAGCGTGCTGGGTCTGGAAATGAGCGAGGAGGGCGCGTTAGAAGTGGCGCGTCGTGCGCGTGGGACACCACGTATCGCCAACCGTCTGCTGCGTCGTGTGCGTGACTTTTCGGAAGTCAGACATGATGGCACCATTAATGGTGACATAGCGTCGCAAGCACTGGATATGCTCAACGTTGATACCGAAGGGTTTGACTATATGGACCGCAAGTTATTGCTGGCGGTGATAGACAAATTCCTTGGCGGCCCGGTCGGGTTGGACAACCTCGCGGCTGCAATTGGTGAGGAGAGGGAAACGATTGAAGATGTGCTGGAACCCTTCCTGATTCAGCAGGGCTTCCTGCAACGTACTCCACGTGGGCGTATCGCAACGCCAAGAGCCTGGACTCACTTTGGGATTGTGCCGCCAGACGCATAGCAGTGAGTAAAACGGCGGATGGTGTTCGTGCTAATCCGCCTTGAGGATTTATAGGTTGGATAAGCGCAAGCGCCATCCAACACTATCTTAAGCAGGCTGCTTCTTTGCCATACTCAGAATAAACAACACCGCTGAACTGAGTACCACAGAAGGCCCGGCAGGTGTGTCATAGAATGCGGAGAACGTTAGCCCGCCCGTCACTGAAAGCATGCCGATAATCACAGCAAAACCTGCCATTTGTTCAGGTGTACGCGCAAAGCGACGCGCTGTTGCCGCAGGAATAATCAGCAGTGAGGTGATAATCAGTGCACCAACAAATTTCATCGCCACACCAATAGTCAGTGCGGTCACCAGCATAAGTAGCATCTTCACGCGTTGTAGGTTTACGCCGTCAACATGAGCAAGATCAGGGCTGATGGTCATCGACAACAGATTTCGCCATTGCCAAAGCAGCACGCCAACGACCACGGCAACACCCAGACCAATAGAGATAATATCGGGCATCGTGACTGAAAGCAGATCGCCAAACAGATACGCCATTAAATCGACACGAACGTTAGACATCAAACTGACTACGACCAGACCCAGTGACAACGCGCTGTGAGCCATTATTCCAAGTAAGGTATCTAACGCCAGATGTGGACGTTTTTCGAGCCACACCAGACCTAACGCCAGCATCAAGGTGACCGCAATCACGGCATAAAATGGGTTTACATTGAGCAGCAGGCCGAAAGCGACGCCTAATAAAGAAGCGTGGGCGAGGGTATCACCAAAGTAGGACATCCGACGCCAGACAACGAATGAGCCGAGCGGGCCAGCAGCGCATGCCAGCAAAATCCCGGCAAGCCAGCCGGGCAACAACAATTCAATCATGACTGGCCATTCCCTCTGCGCAGAACGATACGTCCGGTAAGATCGTGACGATGATTATGGTGGTGGCGATAAATCCCTAACTGTTCAGCACCACGCGCACCAAACATCGAAATAAATTCCGGATGCATAGACACCACTTCTGGCGTGCCAGAACAGCAAATATGGTGATTCAGGCACAACACATCATCGGTTTTTGCCATCACCAAATGCAGGTCGTGTGAAACCATCATCACTGCGCAATTCAGCTCCTGACGCAGTTGATCAATCAGGTTATACAGAGCCAGTTGCCCGTTAACATCAACGCCCTGAGTCGGTTCGTCGAGCACCAATAACTGCGGCTGATTTAACAACGCACGGGCCAGCAGAACACGTTGGTTCTCGCCGCCAGAGAGTTTTTGCATCGGTGCTTCAATCAGATGGGCTGCCTGAACGCGTTTTAATGCGGGCAGGATATCGCTTTTTTTCACACCCGGACGCAGGCGCATAAACCGGCTAACGGTTAATGGCAGGGTGGCATCGAGGTGTAATTTTTGCGGCACATAACCAATTCGCAGGTCGCGGTCTCGCTTGATCACACCTTCATCAGGTGCTACCAGGCCCAGTACCACGCGGACAAGCGTTGATTTTCCTGCACCGTTTGGCCCAAGCAGCGTCAGAATGCGACCCGGTTTGAGATCGAGTGAAATATCAGACAGCACACGGCGTTGTCCGAAAGAAACAGAGATATTTTCCAGTGATACCAGATTTGTCATGACAATTTCAGGGGTTGCAGAAGTTAGCGGATGTTATAATATCACACATCTCATATTCATAACGATGAAAAGTCGCATTATGTTACATAAAAACTCATTTCTTTGCGCAGCTTTAACAACTGCTTTTCTGGGTGCCGCTGCTGTACCGGCACAGGCCGCTGTCGTTGCCTCTATTAAACCGTTAGGTTTTATTGCCGCAGCGATTGCTGATGGCGTCACACCGACTGAAGTTTTACTGCCAGATGGCGCTTCTGAGCATGATTATGCACTTCGTCCGTCTGATGTAAAACGCTTACAAAGCGCGGACTTAGTAGTGTGGGTCGGTCCAGAAATGGAAGCGTTCATGCAGAAGTCCGTTAGCCAATTAGCTGAACAAAAACAAGTGCAACTGGCCGCTTTGCCAGGCGTGCAACCCTTGCTAATGAAGGGGAGTGACGACGATGGTGATAGTCACGAAGGACATGACCATTCAGCCGAAAATAGTGACAAAGATCACCATCACGGTGAATACAACATGCATATTTGGCTTTCTCCAGAGGTGGCGCGCCTGTCAGCGGTTGCAATCCACGATAAATTAGTGGAACTTATGCCCCAAAATAGAGCCAAACTTGACGCCAACTTGCAAACTTTCGAGTTAGGATTAGCCAATATCGATAAGCAAGTTGGTAGCGTGCTCGCGCCCCTCAAAGGAAAAGGGTATTTCGTTTTTCACGACGCCTACGGCTACTTTGAAAAACATTACGGTCTAACGCCTCTTGGTCACTTTACCGTAAACCCAGAAATCCAACCTGGTGCGCAGCGTTTACATGACATCAAAACACTGTTGGTTGAGCAAAAAGCCGTGTGCGTTTTTGCTGAGCCGCAGTTCAGGCCAGCAGTAATTAATGCCGTAGCCCGTGGCACTAACGTTCGAAACGGAACGCTGGACCCACTGGGGATTGAAGTTAAGCTCGGCAAAAACAGCTATATGCAGTTTTTGAACGGGCTTGCGAACCAATATGCGAGCTGCCTGAAAGGAGATTAATGAGGAAGTGAATACGTGCAACAGATAGCCCGCTCTGTCGCCCTGGCATTCGACAATTTGTCCCGGCCCCACCGCGTTATGCTGGGGTCTCTTACAGTTCTTACACTTGCGGTCGCTGTCTGGCGACCGTACGTCTATCATCCTGAAGCCAGCCCCGTCATTAAAACCATTGAGCTTGAGAAAAACGAAATTCGTTCGTTACTCCCTGAAGCCAGTGAACCGCTAGATCAGTCTCCGGACGCAGAAGACGACACAATCCCGCAAGATGAGCTGGACGATAAAACTGCCGGTGAAACGGGTGTTCATGAATATGTCGTGTCGACAGGGGATACGCTCGGTAGCATCCTGAATCAGTATGGTATCGACATGGGCGATATCAGCCAACTCGCGACGGTAGATAAAGACCTGCGTAACCTGAAAATCGGCCAACAGATCTCCTGGACGTTAAACGACGATGGCGAACTTCAGCGCCTGACATGGGAAATGTCACGCCGCGAAACGCGCACATACGACCGTTCAGGCAGTACTTTCAAACTCAGCAGTGAAATGCAGCAAGGCGAATGGGTTAACAATGTGCTGAAAGGCACGGTTGGCAATAGTTTTGTAAGTAGTGCGAAAGATGCCGGATTGACCAGTGCCGAGATTAGCTCGGTTATCAAAGCCATGCAGTGGCAAATGGATTTCCGCAAACTGAAGAAAGGCGATGAGTTTTCTGTGCTGATGTCACGCGAAATGCTCGATGGCAAACGTGAACAAAGCCAATTGGTGGGTGTGCGCCTTCGCAGCAGTGGTAAAGATTACTACGCCATTCGTGCGGAAGACGGCAAATTCTATGACCGCAGCGGTTCCGGTCTTGCGAAAGGTTTTATGCGCTTCCCGACTGCAAAACAGTTCCGTATCTCGTCAAACTTTAATCCACGCCGTCTCAACCCGGTAACCGGGCGTGTGGCCCCGCACAAAGGTGTCGATTTTGCGATGCCGCAAGGTACTCCGGTGCTGGCTGTCGGTGATGGTGAAGTTGTTATGGCCAAACGCAGTGGTGCGGCAGGTTACTTTGTCGCTATCCGCCATGGTCGTACATATACCACTCGTTATATGCACCTGAAAAAGCTGTTGGTTCAGCCAGGGCAGAAAGTGAAACGTGGAGACCGTATCGCTCTCTCAGGTAATACCGGGCGTTCTACGGGGCCGCATTTGCATTATGAAGTGTGGGTTAACCAGCAGGCGGTAAATCCATTAACCGCGAAATTGCCTCGTACCGAGGGGCTGACAGGCTCGGATCGTAACGATTATCTGGCTCAAGTTCGTGAAGTCACACCGCAACTTAGCTTTAATTAATCCATCATTATGAAAAAAGCCGGTACTTTGTTGCCGGCTTTTTCTTTGTCTGATGGGCATTAGCCCGCTAAGATACTTACAAATTCATGTCATCAACGATTTGATGCTGTACTGAGAATATGCATGGAAAAAGCAAAAAAAAGTCACAGTGAGTTCATTCCTGAATTTCAAAAGGCCTTCTTGCATCCGAAATTTTGGGGCGCCTGGTTAGGCGTTGGCGCTTTCGCAGGGCTTGCAATGTTACCGCCGTCATTACGGGATCCGCTTTTGGGCAAAGTAGGGCGTATTGCCGGACGCTTGGGTAAAAGTGCGCGCCGTCGTGCACAAATAAACCTGCTGTATTGCTTCCCCGATATGCCGGAAGCTGAACGTGAAGCTGTTATTGATGAAATGTTTGCCACCGCTCCTCAGGCGATGGTGATGATGGCGGAGCTTGCGATTAAAGATCCGCAAAAAGTCATGCAGCGCGTTGACTGGCACGGTAAAGAGATTATCGATGAGCTCAAACAACGCGAAGAAAATGTCATCTTCCTCGTACCGCACGGCTGGGCTGTGGATATCCCTGCGATGCTGTTGGCGTCTCAAGGGCAGAAAATGGCGGCGATGTTCCACAATCAGGGCAACCCGCTATTTGATTACATGTGGAATACCGTGCGTCGCCGTTTTGGTGGCCGCCTGCATGCACGTAACGATGGGATTAAGCCGTTTATAAGCTCTGTGCGTCAGGGATATTGGGGTTATTATCTGCCAGACCAGGACCACGGTGCCGAGCACAGTGAATTTGTTGATTTCTTCGGGACATACAAAGCGACATTACCAGCGATTGGCCGCTTAATGAAAATATCGCGTGCGCGTGTTGTTCCGCTGTTCCCTGTTTATAACAGCAAGACGCATCGCCTGGATATTCATATTCGCCCGCCGATGGACGACCTGCTTAATGCAGACGACCACACCATTGCTCGGCGTATGAACGAAGAAGTGGAAATTTTGGTGGG
Source organism: Buttiauxella sp. AC038 (assembly GCF_979253565.1). Classification (NCBI taxonomy): domain Bacteria; kingdom Pseudomonadati; phylum Pseudomonadota; class Gammaproteobacteria; order Enterobacterales; family Enterobacteriaceae; genus Buttiauxella; species Buttiauxella sp. AC038. Next base: position 2,079,279 of record NZ_CEEDCQ010000001.1, read on the forward strand.
TCCGAATCTTGAGCAATACACCTGGATACTGAAATTGCTTAAAACGCGTAAGGAAGGGGAGACTGAACCTTACCGCCGCAAAGAGTTGTATCCTAAGAAATAAAGAATAAGAAATAACAAAGGGGCCGATTGGCCCCTTTTGCATTTATGCTGTGAATGGATTACTCAACACACAGAATACGCGTGGTGTTGGTGGTACCAATGGTACTCATCACATCGCCCTGAGTGACGATAACCAAGTCGCCAGAAACAAGGTAACCTTTATCACGCAGCAGATTGACTGCATCGTTTGCAGCTGCAACACCGTCGCTTGGGCTATCAAAGAACACAGGCGTAACACCACGGTACAAAGAGGTGAGATTCAGCGTGCGCTCATGGCGAGACATAGCGAAGATTGGCAAACCGGAGCTGATACGTGAAGTCATCAGTGCGGTGCGGCCAGATTCAGTCATGGTGATGATTGCAGTAACACCTTTCAGGTGGTTTGCCGCGTACATCGCAGACATCGCAATCGCTTCTTCTGTGTTGTCAAACTGTACGTCCAGACGGTGCTTGGAAACGTTGATACTTGGGATTTTCTCAGCACCCAGGCAAACACGCGCCATCGCAGCAACGGTTTCAGCAGGGTATTGGCCCGCAGCCGTTTCAGCAGAAAGCATTACCGCGTCGGTACCGTCCAGCACGGCATTCGCCACGTCCATCACTTCAGCACGCGTTGGCATTGGGTTGGTAATCATCGACTCCATCATTTGAGTCGCGGTGATCACCGCACGGTTAAGCTTACGTGCACGACGAATCAGGGTTTTCTGAATACCGACCAACTCTGGGTCACCGATTTCAACACCCAGGTCACCACGGGCAACCATCACCACGTCTGATGCCAGAATCACGTCGTCCATTGCCTCTTCGCTGCAAACGGCTTCGGCACGTTCCACTTTAGCGACAATCTTCGCATCACAACCTGCTTCACGCGCCAGGCGGCGAGCGTAGTTCAGGTCTTCGCCACAACGTGGGAAGGAAACCGCCAGGTAATCAACGCCGATTTTCGCAGCCGTCAGAATATCGGCTTTGTCTTTATCTGTCAGCGCTTCAGCGGACAGGCCGCCACCCAGCTTGTTGATACCTTTGTTGTTCGACAGCGGGCCACCCACGGTGACTTCGGTGAACACTTTCATGCCTTGTACTTCGAGCACTTTTAACTGTACGCGGCCGTCATCAAGCAGCAGGATGTCACCGGTCACGACGTCAGCAGGCAGACCTTTATAGTCGATACCGACTTTTTCTTTGTCGCCTTCGCCTTTGCCCAGGTTGGCATCAAGCAAGAATTTGTCGCCGATGTTAAGGAAAACTTTACCTTCTTTGAAGGTAGAAACACGAATTTTCGGCCCTTGCAGATCGCCCAGAATAGCGACATGACGCCCCAGTTTCGCTGCAATTTCACGAACTTTATCGGCACGGATCTGATGATCTTCTGCGGTGCCGTGGGAAAAGTTCATACGCACCACGTTAGCGCCAGCTGCGATAATCTTTTCCAGATTATTGTCGCGATCTGTGGCCGGGCCTAAAGTGGTAACGATTTTGGTTCTACGTAGCCGTCTGGACATGTATTACTCCGTTGACTGAAACAACTTTGGTGTTGCGTTAACAAAAGATTCGGTAAATCAGCGTGCGTTGAAAACGCAAAGCAACAACTTAACCGAATGACCTAAAAAGTTACAGCTTTGTTATAAAAACTTACTTGTTCTCGCCAGAGACAAACAGCCCCTTATCAAAACGCGATTCCTTGAGCGCTTCTTTGACTCGCTTCAAGTTATCTCTGAATTTCGCACCACGACGCAAAGTAAAGCCTGTCGCCAGCACATCAATGACCGTGAGCTGTGCAAGCCGTGACACCATTGGCATATAGATATCAGTGTCTTCAGGGACATCGAGCAATAAAGAGAGTGTCGCTTCGCGGGCCAGCGGCGAGCCTTCTGAGGTTATCGCCAGTACAATGGCATCGTTTTCACGCGCCAATTGAGCGAGTTCAACCAGATTTTTAGTTCGCCCGGTATGCGAGATGAGTACAACGACATCTTCTTCACTACAATTCATGCAGCTCATGCGTTGTAAAACGACATCGTCGGAATAGATAACGGGCACATTAAAGCGAAAGAACTTATTCATTGCGTCATGTGCTACAGCGGCTGAAGAACCTAGACCGAAGAAAGCGATTTTCTTGGCCTGGGTGAGTAAATCCACAGCACGATTGACTGCTGCCATATCCAATGATTGCCGTACCTGGTCAAGGCTTGCCATAGCGGATTCGAAAATTTTGCCGGTATAAGCTTCAACGCTATCGTCTTCGTCAACATTCCGGTTTACATATGGAGTGCCATTCGCCAGACTTTGCGCTAAATGTAATTTAAAATCTGGAAAGCCTTTGGTTTCAAGGCGGCGGCAAAAGCGGTTGACTGTCGGTTCGCTGACATCGGCACTGCGGGCAAGGGTTGCAATGCTTGAGTGAATGGCATCTTGTGGTGCGGTAAGAATCACTTCTGCGACTTTACGTTCTGATTTGCTAAGGTGTTCCAGTTGAGACTGGATTTTGTCCAGCATATTCATAGGTGTCCGGCATTCATGGATTTTATCGATTTCAACAAATGGAGAAATCGTGACGCGATTTAGCAAGAATATACGCTTGCCCATTAGTGATTGGACAAGTTAATCGATGTAAGGATGTTGTTTTTTTTCATAACATGATCAGTGTCTAACTTTCGACATGATATACATCAACAACGAAACTTCGAAAAATTCGATTTATTGCCGTGAAATGGCACTGGCGGCCAAATCTTGCCCATGAATGCGATCAAATAATGGCTGAAGACTTACCTGAACTCAGCAAAAGCAGTACATTATTCTGTAATTAAATTACACACGGGCCGGAGTTAACCTCCCGAAATAATTCGAGTTGCAGGTAGGCGGCAAAAGAGCACATTCCAGGAGCTTACTTGAGTAAGTGACTGGGATGTGTGAGTGCAGCCAACACCCCTGCAGCTTGAAGCATGATGGGAGAGCCCGGACATCCGAAACGAGGAGAAAAGACATGGCGGTAACACAGACAGCTCAGGCATGTGACCTGGTGATTTTCGGCGCAAAGGGCGACCTTGCGCGTCGGAAACTTCTGCCATCCCTGTATCAACTGGAGAAGGCAGGGCAGATCCACCCGGAGACGCGCATCCTGGGCGTGGGCCGCGCAGACTGGGATAAAGAGGCTTATACCAAAGTAGTGCGCGAAGCGATCGAAACCTTTATGAAGGAAAAGATCGACGAAAGCCTGTGGGATAAATTGAGCAGCCGTCTCGATTTTTGCAACCTGGATGTTAACGATACTGCAGCCTTTACCAAACTCGGTAAAATGCTCGATCAGCAAAATCGCGTCACCATCAACTACTTTGCTATGCCACCGAATACTTTTGGCGCAATCTGCAAAGGTCTGGGCAAGGCGAAACTCAACGCTAAACCTGCTCGTGTTGTGATGGAAAAACCGCTTGGCACCTCGCTTGCGACTTCCCAGGAAATCAACGACCAGGTTGGCGAGTATTTTGAAGAGTGCCAGGTCTATCGTATCGACCACTATTTAGGTAAAGAGACGGTACTGAACCTGCTGGCGTTGCGTTTTGCAAACTCCCTGTTTGCCAATAACTGGGATAACAAAACCATAGATCATGTGGAAATCACGGTAGCGGAAGAAGTGGGTATCGAAGGGCGCTGGGGTTACTTTGACCAGGCCGGGCAGATGCGCGACATGATTCAAAACCACTTGCTGCAAATTCTGTGCATGATTGCCATGTCTCCACCGTCCGATCTCACCGCCGACCATATTCGCGATGAAAAAGTAAAAGTACTGCAATCCTTGCGCCGTATCGACCGCAGCAATGTGCGCGAGAAAACGGTCCGTGGCCAGTACACCGCAGGCTTTGCGCAGGGTAAAAAAGTCCCGGGTTACCTGGAAGAAGAAGGTGCGAACAAAAGCAGTAGCACCGAGACCTTTGTCGCCATTCGTGTCGATATTGATAACTGGCGCTGGGCAGGAGTCCCGTTCTACCTGCGTACCGGTAAACGTCTGCCAACCAAGTGCTCTGAAGTCGTGGTCTATTTCAAAAGCCCACCATTGAACTTGTTCAAAGACTCCTGGCAAGATTTGCCACAGAACAAGCTCACCATCCGTTTGCAACCGGACGAAGGTGTGGATATTCAGGTGCTCAACAAAGTGCCAGGGCTTGAACACAAGCACAACCTGCAAACCACTAAGCTTGATCTGAGCTACTCCGAAACCTTCAACGAGTCACATTTGGCAGATGCTTACGAGCGCCTGTTGCTGGAAACCATGCGTGGGATTCAGGCACTGTTCGTGCGTCGTGATGAAGTGGAAGAAGCGTGGAAGTGGGTAGATTCCATCACCGAGGCTTGGGCCGCGGACAACGATGCACCTAAACCTTATCAGGCTGGAACCTGGGGACCGGTTGCCTCAGTGGCAATGATCACCCGTGATGGGCGTTCGTGGAACGAGTTCGAATAAATCTCCGTCATCCTTCGAGTTGCCTCTTTGTTGGCTTTCCTCGCTCACCCCAGTCACTTACTTGTGTAAGCTCCTGGGGATTCGCTGCGTCGCCGCCTCAATGCAACTCGAATGATTTAGGAGATTAAACTCCTCGGATTTTGCAAAAATCGTGTAACAAATGATTCATATTTTACCGGTAACATGATCTAACACCAAAGTGGTGCAAATTTTTTAATTTAAAAGCCCTGACTGGATTCACCAGCAGGGCTTTTTTATTTACACTAGCTGAAGCGATTTTGCCCTGATGGTACGGATTGCCGCCTCACGAGAAGAGAAAAGAGCCGGTAACGTCGACCACCTGCCCACAGCGACGGCAGCCACTTTATGAGGACTTGTTATGAATCCTAATTTGTTACGCGTAACACAACGCATCGTTGAACGCTCCCGCCAAACCCGTGAAGCCTACCTGGCACGGATTGAAAAAGCGAAGTCGAACACCGTACATCGCTCTGAATTAGCGTGTGGCAATCTGGCACACGGTTTTGCCGCCTGCCAGCCAGAAGATAAAGCCGCGCTGAAAAGCATGCTGCGTAACAACATTGCGATCATTACGTCCTATAACGACATGCTTTCCGCGCACCAGCCGTATGAGCATTACCCTGACCAGATTCGTAAAGCGCTGCATTCCGTTGGCGCGGTAGGGCAAGTTGCAGGTGGGGTTCCGGCCATGTGTGATGGCGTGACGCAGGGACAGGATGGCATGGAACTGTCATTGCTCAGCCGCGAAATTATTGCGATGTCTACGGCAATTGGCCTGTCTCACAATATGTTCGATGGTGCACTGTACCTCGGCGTGTGTGACAAAATCGTCCCGGGCTTAACCATGGCGGCGTTGTCATTTGGTCATCTGCCTGCGGTATTTGTGCCATCAGGTCCAATGGCTAGCGGTTTACCGAATAAAGAAAAAGTACGTATTCGCCAACTTTATGCTGAAGGCAAAGTGGATCGCATCGCGCTTCTGGAATCTGAGGCTGCTTCTTACCACGCACCGGGTACTTGTACATTCTACGGTACTGCCAATACCAACCAGATGGTAGTTGAGTTCATGGGTATGCAGTTGCCAGGCTCTTCATTTGTTCACCCGGATGCCCCTCTGCGCCATGAATTGACTGCCGCGGCAGCACGGCAGGTGACGCGTCTGACCGGAAACGGCAACGAGTGGATGCCGATCGGCAAAATGATTGATGAAAAAGTGGTCGTGAACGGCATTGTTGCTTTGCTTGCGACAGGCGGCTCCACCAACCACACTATGCACCTGGTGGCGATGGCGCGTGCGGCGGGGATTATCATCAACTGGGATGATTTCTCTGACCTCTCTGATGTGGTGCCATTATTGGCTCGCCTGTATCCGAATGGCCCTGCGGACATTAACCACTTCCAGGCGGCGGGCGGCGTGCCGGTATTGATGCGCGAATTGCTCAAAGGCGGTTTGCTGCATGAAGATGTCAACACCGTTGCGGGCTTTGGTCTGCATCACTACACCATGGAACCGTGGCTGGATAACGGTCAGTTGGCATGGCGTGAAGGCGCAACAACCGCGCTCGATACTGATGTTATCGCGACCTTCGAAAAACCTTTCTCTAAACATGGCGGCACGAAAGTCCTCAGCGGTAATCTGGGTCGTGCGGTAATGAAAACCTCTGCGGTGCCAGTAGAAAACCAAATTATTGAAGCGCCTGCGGTCATTTTCGAAAGCCAGCACGACGTTTTACCGGCTTTCGAAGCAGGCCATCTTGACCGTGATTGCGTGGTTGTTGTCCGCCATCAAGGGCCAAAAGCTAACGGCATGCCAGAATTACATAAACTTATGCCGCCACTTGGGGTATTATTGGACCGCTGTTTCAAAATAGCGTTAGTCACTGATGGACGGCTGTCGGGCGCTTCAGGTAAGGTGCCCTCTGCCATCCATGTTACCCCAGAAGCTTATGATGGTGGGCTACTGGCAAAAGTCCGGGATGGCGATATGATTCGCGTCAACGGGCAAACGGGTGAACTGACATTGCTGGTCGATGATGCCGAGCTGGAAAAACGCACTGCATACCACCCGGATCTCAGCGCGGATCGTGTTGGAACCGGCCGTGAACTATTTAGCGCGTTACGCGAGCAGTTATCTGGCGCGGAACAGGGCGCGACCTGCATTAAATTTTAAGGACCGGAGGCAGCACTTGCTGCGCTGGAAACGAATTATAAAGTTGGTTGAAGAGGCTTGAGATGAAAAACTGGAAAACTACTGCGGAACAGATCCTGAAAACAGGACCGGTTGTCCCGGTTATCGTAATTAACAAACTGGAACACGCAGTACCAATGGCTAAAGCATTAGTTGCTGGCGGCGTGCGCGTTCTGGAAGTGACTCTGCGTACTCCATGCGCAATGGACGCAATCCGTGCAATCGCTAAAGAAGTACCAGAAGCGATTATTGGTGCGGGTACCGTACTGAACCCAGAGCAACTGGCAGAAGTGACCGCAGCTGGCGCGCAGTTCGCCATCAGCCCAGGTCTGACCGAGCCACTGCTGAAAGCAGCAACCGAAGGCTCCATTCCATTGATCCCAGGTATCAGCACTGTTTCTGAACTGATGCTGGGTCTGGACTACGGCTTGAAAGAATTCAAATTCTTCCCGGCTGAAGCAAATGGCGGCACCAAAGCGCTGCAAGCTATCGCAGGTCCATTCTCTCAGGTTCGTTTCTGCCCAACTGGCGGTATCACACCGGCTAACTACCGTGACTACCTGGCGCTGAAAAGCGTGCTGTGTATCGGTGGTTCATGGTTGGTTCCGGCTGACGCGCTGGAAGCTGGCGATTACGATCGTATTACTACTCTCGCCCGTGAAGCTGTCGAAGGCGCGAAATAACACGTCATCCTTCGAGCCGTAGATGCGTTGGCTACGTTCACTCACCCCGGTTACATAGTTATCTATACTCCCGGGGATTCGTTCTCTTGCCGCCTTCCTACGACTCGAATGATTCGTGTTATTGAATCCCTGCTCAGATGAGCGGGGATTTTTTTATCCTTTGACGATTATGGCTTTGGTTGCAGCGATAGCACGTGCAATGGCATCTTCCACGCTGGAACCCGTTGCCAGTGCCACACCCATTCGGCGTTTACCGTTAATCTCAGGCTTACCGAACAGACGCACTTGCAAACCTGCGCCCACTGCGGCACCCACATTGCCGAAGTGCACGTTGTCGCTGCTCAATTCTGGAAGGATCACCGCAGAAGCTGCCGGGCCGTACTGGCGAATGTCACCAATCGGCAAGCCGAGGAAAGCGCGGACGTGCAATGCAAACTCGGAAACGTCCTGAGAAATCATCGTCACCATGCCGGTGTCGTGCGGGCGAGGGGAGACTTCACTAAAAATAACCTCATCGCCACACACGAAAAGTTCGACGCCAAACAAACCGTAACCCCCCAACGCTTTCACCACTTTTTCAGCAATTTCTTGCGCACGGGCAAGAGCGGCATCGCTCATTTGTTGCGGCTGCCAGGATTCGCGATAGTCACCGTCTTCCTGGCGGTGGCCGATTGGGGCACAGAAATGCACGCCATCGACAGCACTAATCGTCAGCAGGGTGATTTCAAAATCGAAATTCACCACACCTTCGACAATAACTTTGCCTTTACCTGCGCGACCGCCTTCCTGAGCGTACTCCCACGCTTTCGCTAACTGGTCGGCTGTACGAATAAAACTTTGCCCTTTGCCGGAAGAACTCATCACCGGTTTAACGATGCAAGGCAGGCCGATTTCTTCAACTGCCTGTAAAAATGCAGCTTCGTTATCGGCAAAGCGGAAGCTGGAGGTCGGCAGAGCGAGTTCTTCTGCGGCCAGGCGGCGAATACCTTCGCGGTTCATGGTCAGTTGGGTTGCGCGCGCGCAAGGCACCACGCACTGACCTTGCTGCTCAAGCTCAACCAGCATGTCTGTTGCGATCGCTTCAATTTCGGGAACGATGAAATCCGGCATTTCTACGGAAACCAGTTTTTTAAGCTCGGCACCGTCCAGCATATTGATGACATGGCTGCGGTGAGCAACATGCATAGCGGGGGCATCGGCGTAGCGGTCTACTGCGATAACTTCCAGACCAAGACGCTGGCATTCAATCGCCACTTCTTTTCCTAATTCGCCTGATCCTAACAACATAACTCGTGTAGCTGATGGACGAAGCGCTGTTCCCAAAATTGACATAATCTGTATACCCGAACGGAGAAAATAGACCGGCGGATTATAAACGAAAACGTTTGCGTACGCAGCGATTTTCCCACTTGCGATACAGGGGCAATATCATTACACTGTTTAAATAAACAGTTAAACCGGAGCTGCAAAATGGCGGTTGAAATCAAATACGTTGTTGTACGAGAGGGGCAAGAAAAAATGTCTTTTGCCAGTAAAAAAGATGCAGACGCCTACGACAAAATGCTCGATCTGGCAGAAGTGTTGAGCGAGTGGCTCGTACACAGCCCTGTTGCTTTCGAAGAAGGGCAAAGCGATGTGCTGGCTATGTGGATGGCAGAAAACAAAGACGTGCTTTCCAGCGTGCTGAAAAGCGGTAAATTGCCGGACCTTGAAAGTACTGAAACTGCCGGTGAAGCCGCAGATGAAGCCGATAACGCTGAAGAGTCTGTTGCAGACGATAAAGTGGCTGAACACCCGCGTAAACGCACTAAAGCTGCATAAGTTTTATCGCGTCGGGTTACCGGCGCGGTTCTTTTCTCATCTTTAGCCTAATCAGACACTTCTTGACAGCCTTTGGCTTAACCTCAGATGTTAAGTTCTCACAAAGGGTGTCTCTAATGAGCAATTGGTTACAGCAGCTTCAGTCTATGCTGGGGCAAGCGACGCAATCCATCCAGAATCACACTGGTCAGAATCAATCCTCACAAACTCCTCAGGGAAACAATTCTCAGGGGCTGAGTAAGTTACTGGTGCCTGGCGCACTGGGCGGGTTAGCGGGCTTGCTGCTGGCGAGCAAATCGTCACGGAAACTACTGACAAAGTACGGCACCAGCGCGTTATTGGTCGGTGGTGGTGCGGTTGCGGGAAGCGTACTGTGGAACAAATATAAAGACCGAGTGCGTGAAGCCCATCAGGGTGAGCCGCAGTTTGGGCAGCAAACTTCGCCTGTCGATGTTCGTACGGAGCGCCTGATTACCGCTTTGGTTTTCGCGGCTAAAAGCGATGGTCATATTGATGATAAAGAGCGTCAGATTATCGAGCAGCAACTACGTGATGCCGGTATCGAAGGGCCGGGGCGTAATCTAATTCAGCAAGCTATCGATCAACCTCTTGATCCGCAACGCCTCGTCGAAGGCGTTAATAATGAAGAAGAAGCGCTGGAGCTTTACTTCCTGAGCTGTGCTGCAATCGACATCGACCACTTTATGGAGCGCAGTTATCTCAATGCGCTCGGCGATGCGCTAAAAATTCCTCAGGATGTACGCGAAGGCATCGAACAAGATATTCAGCAGCAGAAACTAAATCTGCCGGGTTAATCCCGGCATTTTCCCTAAAATCCCACGTTACGCTTGCAAGGCTGTCTGAATTTGCCACCCTTACAGGGTGTTAACTCAAAAAGAAAAATGACATGCCACCAAAAGCAAAAAAAATCCCCCACTCCATGACCATGCATGGTGACACCCGCATCGATAACTATTACTGGCTGCGCGATGATGAGCGTTCTGATGCACAGGTGCTTGATTATCTTCATCAGGAGAATGACTACGGTCATCAGATCATGAGTACGCAGCAGGCATTGCAAGAACGCCTGCTCAAAGAGATGATCGACCGTATCCCCCAGCGTGATATTTCCGCACCTTACACGCAAAATGGCTATCGCTATCGCCAGATTTTCGAAACCGGTAATGAATATGCTATTTATCAGCGTCAGTCTGTAGTGTCGGAGGAGTGGGAAGAGTGGAGCACGCTGGTAGATGGTAATCGCCGAGCTGCCCATAGCGAGTTTTACACCATGGGCGGCATGAGTATTACGCCTGATAACACCGTCATGGCACTGGCTGAAGATTTTCTTTCTCGTCGCCAGTACGGCTTGCGTTTCCGAAATCTGGAAAGCGGGAACTGGTACCCGGAAGTGCTAGATAATGTCGAAAGTAGTTTTGTCTGGGCGAATGATTCCGCCACGCTTTATTACGTCCGCAAGCATCCCAAAACGTTATTGCCGTATCAGGTCTGGCGCCACACGGTGGGGCATCCATCCTCCGAAGATGAATTAGTCTACGAAGAAAAAGACGAAATGTTTTATGTCAGTGTGCATAAAACCACGTCGAAACACTTCGTTCTAATTTATCTCAGCAGTGCTACCACCAGCGAAGTACTGTTGCTGGATGCAGAGCTAGTAGATGCGCAACCGCAAAGCTTTTTGCCACGCCGCAAAGATCACGAATATACCCTCGATCACTTCCAACATAATTTCTATCTGCGCTCGAATCGGGCAGGTAAAAACTTTGGTTTGTACCGCACAAAAGTGCGTGATGAAAGCCAATGGGAAGAGCTGATTCCTCCGCGCGAAAATGTCATGCTGGAAGGCTTTACATTATTTACCGATTGGTTGGTCGTTGAGGAAAGGCAGCAAGGGCTGACCAGCTTACGCCAAATTAATCGCAAAACTCGAGAAGTGACGGGAATTGCTTTTGATGACCCTGCTTATGTCACCTGGCTTGGACATAACCCGGAACCGGGATCTTCTCGTCTGCGTTACGGTTACTCATCAATGACCACGCCAGATACATTGTTTGAGCTGGATATGGATACCGGCGAGCGGCGCGTGATTAAACAAACCGAAGTGGCGGGTTTTGATGCCAGCCATTACCGCAGCGAACATTTATGGGTCACGGTGCGTGATGGTGTGCAGGTGCCGGTTTCCCTGGTCTACCACCGCGACCACTTCCAACGAGGGAAAAACCCTTTGCTGGTATATGGCTATGGCTCTTACGGAAGCAGCATGGATGCGGATTTCAGCAGCAGCCGTTTAAGCCTGCTCGACCGAGGATTCGTCTATGCCATTGCACATGTACGAGGAGGTGGCGAACTCGGCCAGCAGTGGTATGAAGATGGTAAGTACCTGAAGAAAATGAACACCTTCAATGATTATCTGGATGTCTGTGATAGCTTGCTTAAACAGGGATACGGCAACGAAAACTTGCTCTATTCGATGGGCGGGAGTGCAGGTGGCTTACTGGTTGGGGCCGCAATTAATATGCGTCCAGAGCTCTTCCACGGTGTTGTTGCGCAGGTGCCATTTGTTGATGTGTTAACGACGATGCTCGATGAGTCCATTCCACTCACGACCGGCGAGTTTGAAGAGTGGGGGAATCCGCAAGACCCTGAGTATTACCACTACATCAAACATTACAGCCCGTACGATCAAATCACCGAACAAGCCTACCCGCACATGCTGGTGACCACCGGACTACATGATTCCCAGGTGCAATATTGGGAGCCTGCCAAGTGGGTCGCAAAGCTGCGTGAATTACGTAGCGATGATAATTTGCTCTTGCTATGTACTGATATGGACTCAGGGCATGGTGGGAAATCGGGCAGATTTAAATCTTACGAAGGCGTGGCTCTGGAGTTCGCTTTCTTGATAGCCCTGGCACAAGGAACTTTACCAGGGCGGGCGGGGTAGGTTGTTACTAATCCTCGAGATAATGCTTTAATGTCATTCTAAGATCCGGCGCTAATTCTTTGATGTTATTCAACATCCATCGTAAATAGCCCGGATCTTTATCTGCAATTTCTGCAATCGGTTCGCCGCGATATTTACCAAATGCCATGGTTTTCACAAGTGCGGGACGACCTGTAATGGTCACCATTTGGTCTGGCGTCCAGCCTGACTCATCCATAATGCGAATCAGTAAAGCAGCGGTGATATAGCAATCAAACAGCGCGCGGTGATGATGCAGCCCGGCAGGTGTTTCAACTTCCAGCTTGAGGGATTTATATAAACCCATATTGCTGTATTTGATACCTGGCCATAAACGACGCGCCAGTTTTACCGTGCAAATCCACTCGCTATCGGGCAGTTCAGGCAGCATGCGCTGGTCAAAACTGGCGTTATGAGCGACATAATATGGGCTGCCGTGATAGCGTGGAATAACATCCTCAATCCACGGTTTATCCGCGACCATCTCTTCGGTAATTTTGTGAATGGCCATCGCCTGGTAGCTAATAGGACGATCCGGGCGTACCAGGTCACTCATCGGATTAACAATCTTACCATTGACGATATCGACAGAGGCAACTTCTACCACGCCACCCTGTAGACCACAGGTTTCAGTATCAATAATGCGCAGCATATATACTCCATCAAGCCTTAGCGTATTTTATTAATGCGCTAGCGTAATGGAATGATTTCACCGTGCCAACCTTTTGCATCACGTCTTCCAACTGCGAGTAGCTCGCCATGATCGGCGCGAACAACTAATTCACCGCGATCGTCCCAACAAGCGCTACGTCCCGCAGACCGATATTTACCGGTAGAAAACGCGTGGTTAGCTAATAAAACGGGCAAATTGTATTTATGGGCCCAGCGTTGCAGATACATTTCATCTTTCTGGTAGCTGATTTCATTAATGAATTTCCCCGTGGCATAGAGACTTGCACCCATTTCAGCTGCACTACGCGGCCAGGTTTCTTCATCGCTGTCGGTGCTAAAACCCATTGCCACGCTACGGTTTTGCAAACCTACCAATGGCGTGTGTTGATCGGAGAGATCAATATCGCAGGATTGTGGTTTGCAACAGGCAACTCGGGAACCATCAGGCAAAAAACCCACTGATCCTGGAGATACACTTTGTTCACTGCGCAAGGGTAGACCCACGACAATAGTCATTTGGTGTTTTATGGCGGCAGCTTGCAAAGGATTCAGGCGTTCATCGGAGAAGGGAAGGGCGTAAACGTGATGGTTTTCAATGTTAAAACCGGTGAGTGAAAGTTCGGGGAAAATCAGCAGATCTATTCGTTCAGCAACCGCGCAGTGAACAAAATCTAAATGATGTGTGATATTCGCATCGAGGTCATCGGGTGTGGCGCCATACTGCGCCGCAGCAACATTCCAGACAGGCATACGTTCTTCCTTAATCAATCTACCCAACGGCCATCATCCTATGACCGCAACAAGTAATTCCTGTGTTTAGATATATAAACCGGGAAAAATCTTAACACCATTTTTGTCAGGAAGTTTAGTGTGGATAAGATTTATTTCACTTTAGGTTCGTACGGCAGTCTGGACAAATTGACTGAAGCCAGTCGATGAGCAGTCAGTCTTTCTCTGAACCAGTCACGCAAATGCGCCGGTTGCTCGCGTTCTACCACTTCAGCGATCACCGGCATATTGTAGCGTTCCTTAAATGCTACGCCAGCAGCCGCAAGATCGACGTTGATCTTATCCATTTCGTCCTGGGGTAATTCAGCAAGATTGTAATTCATATTGGCCTCCTATTTTTTGCCGCAAAGGTACTTGTTGATATCCGTGATGACAAGTTTTTACATTCAATGATAGCTGTTCTCATCTCGACTTAACCTGGGCTCAAGGTTATCCTTTTGCCGTCTCGAATAAGAAAAAGGAATAGTTGATATGGCTTTCACCCGAACTCGTCTCATTACCATCGCCACTCTCTTTACCGCACTTACCGTTTCCAGCTCAGCTTTCGCACATGCGCATCTAAAGCATCAATATCCAGCGGCAGATGCTGCGGTAACGGCTGCGCCGCAGGCGATTACCCTTAATTTCTCTGAAGGAGTTGAAGCGAATTTTAGCGGACTTACGCTCACCGGGCCACAGCAAACAGTCGTGAAGACTGGTACGGCTAAGCGCAACGAAAAAGATGATAAGCAGCTTATTGTTCCAGTCGATGAGGCTATGAAACCGGGTGATTACCAGGTTGATTGGCATGTAGTATCCGTTGACGGACATAAGACTAAAGGGAAGTATCACTTCTCGGTGAAGTAAGCCGGATGCTATCAGGTTTCTATATCGCGCTGCGATTTATTCATTTTACTGCATTAATGGTGCTGCTTGGCAGTACCATCTCATGCTCATTGCTTGCTCCTCAAGCGTTTAAACCGGTTCTTATTCGCCGACTAAAATGGCAATGGCATTCTGCCGTTTGGATGACGTTGCTAAGCGCAATATTGTTGTTATGTGCTCAGGCTGGGATGATGGGCAGTGGTTGGCGAGATGTCATTAACCCCCAGATTTGGCTGGCGGTTCTTGGCACGAGCTTTGGGTCCATCTGGTTGTGGCAGATATTATTGAGTGTGGTGACACTTGTAGTGTTGTTGCTGAAACCGCGCCCTTTGCAATCCATGCTAATGATCCTTGCGGCGGCACAACTTATTTTGTTGGCAGGTGTCGGGCATGCCGCGATGCGTGAAGGGATTGTCGGTGGCTTACAACGCATAAATCATGCAGTGCATCTTCTTAGCGCTGGCTGGTGGGCTGGCGGATTACTGCCGCTTTTGATGTGCATGCGCATGGCTCAAAAACCGCGCTGGCGGGGCTGTGCGATTACCGCGATGATGCGTTTTTCGCGTTACGGGCATCTGGCGGTTGCTGCTGTAATACTCAGTGGACTAATCAACAGCCTGATGATTTTAGGCTGGTCACTCCCACTGGAAAGTAACTACATGCGCTTCTTGTTGGTGAAGGTTGCCTTTGTTGCCGTGATGGTTATTATCGCCCTGTATAACCGCTATTTTTTGGTGCCGAGATTCAATCGTATGCCAACAGCCATAAAGCAGTTCATCCAGTTAACGTGGTTGGAAGTCATTTTGTCGGTGGTGGTGCTCCTTGCTGTAAGCATTTTCGCTACCTGGGAACCATACTGAAGACGTTATTAGCTCAAGAGATATTCATGAAAAAAAGTATTTTGACGCTGTTATTACTGGCTTGCACAGGTAGTGCGTTAGCCGCACCGCAAATTATCACCGTAAGCCGTTTTGAAATGGGCAAAGATAACTGGGCATTTAACCGTGAAGAGGTAATGCTAAGTTGCCGCCCTGGACATGCGCTTTTTGCAATCAACCCAAGTACCTTGATGCAATACCCGTTAAGCGACGTAGCGCAACAACAAGTGAGTAGCGGCAAAACCACTGGCCAGTCTATCTCCGTGATTCAAATTGATGATCCTAAGACACCGGGACAAAAAAAGAGTCTTGCTCCATTTATTGAGCGTGCTGAGAAGTTGTGTAACTAAAATGCTATAACTCACTAATTAACAATAAAAAACCGCAATAACCGTAGACCGGATATTGCGGTTTTTTGTCTAAAATATTACCTAAACCGCAGTTTTTTTCTGAACACTTTTGCGCCAGACTGGAAAACCTGCGCCGGTAATCTATTCTTAGAAGGCAAGGCGATGTCTGCCTGCATTAATGCCAACTTTTAGCGCACGGCTCTCTCCCAAGAGCCATTTCCCTGGACCGAATATAGGAATCGTATTCGGTCTTTTTTTATATGTCTTTATATACAAAGGCTTGGCGGTACACTGTCTGGATGTTCACGAAAAAATTTCAACTTTCCCTATTGGAACTGACGTAAACCCCGTAACAGAATCATAACAACATAAACTTCTTTTTGGATGAATCCAAATACTTTTCGAGCATTTTTCTGGGTGAAGATGGGACTGTTTAAGCCAAAAAAATCAAAACACTCTTCAAAAGCTTCTGTTCACCTGATGTCAGAATCCATTAACTTACTGAGCTTTATATTGAAAATATCACTTCAGTGGGAACAGTATCAGAATCACAACTTTGATGAATTATCATCACTTAAATCTTCCGTATTCATCTGATATTGCTCTCAGTTTTCCAGGTTTGTGTATTTCCCGCAAATACTTGTAGCCTTGATTCAGTTTTTGCATCATTAATGCGGCAGTCCCACCACTTATTACACCCACGGAATGCCCTGCCAATATTTATGTATTTGCTATGTTTTCTGACTGCGCTTCAATTATTGATTATTTATCATTCTAAAATGAGGTGAGTAGTCTTGAGGAGATGCTTACATTCTTTTAATATTTCTCTGTTCATTTTTAATCTGTAGTTGGAGTTTCTGTTGCAGGTAGATAGCTATTTTTTTCTTTGAGGAGATCTTTTGACATAGGTTGCCGCATGTTTTCACCAGTAGGGGAAATAGGGGACATAAACCATTTATTATATAACTCATCAAATCGTTTTGAGATAAACAGGTTTTTTAACTCTTCATTGATGATGGGCTCTATTTCATCTGCATCCTTAGCTATCACCATTCCATAGGGTATTACGTCACCAAATCCTTCGGTACTCATTTGATAGTCATCTCTGTCAGCCATTTCAGCTAACTTGCTATGTATGATAATGTCATCAGTGACAAATGCCGAGATGTGCCCTTGTTCTAGTAAATCAAATCCTTCATCGAAACTTCTCATCAGCTTAACTGAGATCGAATAGTTAATGTTTTGGTTCATTGCAGAGAGTAATAATGCAGATGTTCCGCCACTAATAGCACCCACGGTCCGTCCCGAGAGCATCTCCAGGCTATTTATATGCTGCGATTTTTTAGCCAGAAAATTTGTCCGTGTAAAAAACCATGGCTTTGAAAAATTAACAAATTTATTACGCTGCGCTGTATTTCCGGCAATGGCACAGAGAATGTCTGCTTTATGATGAATTATATATTCAAAGCGCGCAGCTGAAGAAATTTCTACCCATTGTATATTTATATTTGTGTTGTAGCGTTTTTTTATACTATCGACAACACCCTGGCAGATATCCACCGCCATACCCGTCGGTTTTCCATTTAGCTCCCAGGAAATAGGCTTGGAACTACCCACCCAAGCCAAGGTAATACTATGCGTGCTAAGTACTTTATTAAGAACAGGATCGGCAACAGCATTGCTGCAAAAAAATATCATAGCAGCCAACAGAAAAGAACCAATCATTTTACAATAAGTCAAATGACTAAGCAAAAGTAAGCCTCCATTAATTAAAATGGCTAAAGTAAAATTATATATTTCGAAAATATCGGCGGTATTGTAATTGCTTTTATGTTGGTTTACTAATAATTGTCTTTCCAATAATAGCCATTAATATCAATCTTTGTGGTATGCCTCAATATTCATCTCCCTGAAATCGTCCACATGAAAACCCTTGTTTGCTCAGAGGATAGGTCTGAGATAGGGATCACATTAATTAGCATCCATACTATCCTCTCTGTACAATCACGCCCGACCTGAAGGTCGCTTCAACTAATAACGACAAACCTGCAAAGACAAAACTATGACCACAACTCAAACTGAAACACATCGTCGGGAAAACTCTCTCGCCTCGGTTTTGCGTAGCCCTCGTTTGCTCGCTCGCGAATCCCTTGCGGGAGTGGTAACGGCCTTGGCACTCGTACCTGAAATCATTTCATTCTCAGTAATCGCTGGTGTTGACCCGAAAGTCAGCCTCGTCGCCTCTATTGTGCTTTGTTTATCCATGTCACTGCTTGGTGGGCGCCCTGCAATGGTGACAGCTGCTGCTGGCTCAGTAGCATTAGTTATCGGTCCAATGGTGCATCTGCATGGTGTTGAATATATTTTCCCGGCGGTGTTGCTGGCAGGGTTAATCCAGATTTTATTCGGTATCACTGGTCTTGCTCGTATGATGCGCTATATACCGCTGTCGGTGATGACCGGGTTTGTGAACGCGTTGGGCATTCTCATTTTCTTTGCGCAGGTGCCGCATATTTGGGGGGATAACCCGCTGATCTGGGGGCTGTTTGCGCTGACGCTGCTCATCGTACTGTTTCTGCCGCGCGTGTTCAAAACGGTCCCATCGCCACTGGTGGCGATAATTGTCATTACCGCGCTGTGCATCGGAATGGGGCTTTCAGTTCCAACTGTGGGTGAGGCCGGGCCAATGGCGGCGGGGTTGCCGGGTCTGACGCAACTGCTGGTGCCGTTGAATGTCGACACTTTACGAATTATCTGGCCTTGCGCTTTGAGCATTGCCTTCGTTGGCTTAATGGAGTCGTTGTTAACCGCCAAACTCGTTGATGAGCTGACTGACACACCATCGAGTAAACGTCGTGAATGTTGGGGGTTGGGAGTATCTAACATCTTCGCCGGTTTTTACGGTGGTATTGCCGGCTGCGCTATGATTGGCCAGACCATGGTCAATGTGGAACTTGGCAAGGGGCGTACGCGTATCTCGACAATTGCTGCTGGCTTAGTGCTGTTGCTGTTAGTCACCGGTTTAAGTGAACTGATGGCAAAAATTCCAATGGTGGTTTTAGCCGGAATTATGGTGATTGTGGCGGTGAAAACGCTCAACTGGCACAGTGTTAAACCCGCTACCTTAAAAAGAATTCCCATTCCGGAAACTTTAGTGATGGTGAGTACTGTCGCAGTGACCGTTGCGACCGGAAACCTGGCATTGGGTGTCGTCGGTGGGGTGGTTTTTGCGATGATCTTGTTTGCTCGCCGAATTGCCCACGTGGTACGCGCAGAAAGAACATTAGCTGAAAACGGGCAATCCGTAAGATATACGGTAACCGGGCCGTTGTTTTTTGCCAGTAGCAACGATTTGGTTGAACATTTCCAGTATGCCGACGATCCGCAAAACGTGATTATTGATTTGTCGCAGGCCCAAATTTGGGATGTATCGACAGTTGCCGTGCTTGATGCTATCGAAACCCGCTATCAACGCTATGAAAGCAAAGTACAAATTGTCGGTCTCGATTTACGCAGCAGCGACTTCCACGAGCGGCTGAGCGGCAAAATTTGACGACCATTCTCGAGGTAATCCAGATTTATTTGATGAGAAAATGGCAAAACTGTGAATCTGCCGTTACTTTTACAATGTTAAGGCTGCTAGATTAGCTTTAGTTCCAGAGTGAAACGGAGGTGCCAGATAGTTTTGAAACTGATCCTCAAAAGTAAACTGGTGGGTTCGTGGTAGGTTTAATGACCACATTCCCTTGGGGCGTAAGCCATATTTCATCGCTTTAAGAAGCGTAGTATTTACCAGACAACTCGTATCACCTCTCTAAAGGCTGCATTTATGCAGCCTTTTCTATTTGTAACGCTGACTTGCTTTTCCTTCAACTCCCACGAACGCAGTGTGCTGATTGTGTCTCAAGCCGTATGGCGGCAAAATAAGTAAAAAATCGTACGCCAATAATACGTTTGAAGGATATGAGCATGGTTAATGCAGCGCCTCGCCTGGAAACTGAACGTCTAATTCTCCGCCATTTTACGCTGGATGATTTTCCGGCATTAGCTGCCTGTTGGGCGGACCCAGAAATGGTGAGGTTTATTGGTGGTGGACAACCGCAAGGCCCGGAAATGACTTGGGGAAGATTGCTGCGTTACATCGGTCATTGGCAGGCGCTGGGTTACGGCTACTGGGCTGTTTTTGAAAAAGAGACTGAGCGTTATATTGGTTCGTTTGGTTTTCAGGACGCACAACGTGAGTTAACTCCAGCGCTTGAACTTCCAGAAGCAGGATGGTCACTGATTCCAGCTGTTCACGGTAAAGGCTATGCCAGCGAAGCGCTAAACGCGATTCTGCAATGGGCTGACCGTGAGTTTACGACACCAGTTTGTTGCATTATTGATGATGACAACCTGCGTTCCATCCATCTGGCTGAGCGATTTGGTTTCCAGTTCCAGCATTTTGTTGAATACCACGGCAAGCAAATCAAAATGTTCATTCGTTCTGCCCGCTAACCATTACTGCCCACTGGTTTATAATTGAGCAATAAATAAACAAAGTGGGGGCGGTATGTATCAGAGAATTGACGGCGAAGAGTGGCGGCATGTGTTTATTGTTGGTGATTTACACGGCTGTCTCTCTGAATTAATTAGCCAGCTTAAACTTCATCATTTTGACTATCATCAGGATTTACTTATCTCGGTGGGTGATCTTATCGATCGCGGTGCAAACAGCCCGGGATGCCTGGCACTGCTCGGTAGTAAGTGGTTCAAAGCAGTAAAGGGCAACCATGAAGCGATGGCTTTAGAGGCGCTTGACGAAGGTGAGGGGATCCTCTGGCAGATGAACGGTGGTGATTGGTATCGGGAATTGCCAGAACAGCGTCAACATAATGTGCAGCTAGCCTTATTACAGTGCCGCGATTTGCCGTTGGTGATTGAACTTCATACACACGACAAGACGCTGGTTATTGCTCATGCAGACTACCCTTCAGCACATTACAGTTGGAATCAGCCCGTCGATGAACATTTACTGGTCTGGAGCAGGGATCGGCTTAATAAGAATTTACAGGGACGAGGCGAGGATATCGACGGAGCTGATGAGTTTTACTTCGGGCACACGCCGCTCAAAGAAGTGAGTCATTTTCATAATCAATATTATATTGATACCGGCGCGGTGTTTGGTAATAAGCTGACTATGGTGCAGGTTCAGTAACACTACAACGAGCTGTATTCTTGCGCCGGGCGCCAGAAACTATCAATAAAATCTTCCACCGGGAAACAGCCACCGTAGCGTATCCGCTGCTCATCCATAGCGAACAGGCACTGCTGTTCAGTATTAAAGACATCTACCACAATATCTTCGCAGCCGCCGTCCAGGTAGCAAACAAATAAAACCAACGCAAACATGATTGCCTTTGAGTTGCACCGTTTGGCTTAATTGTAGGGGAAGTCACGAGAAGAGGGTAATCAGTGTCAATTAATTAACCCGTCTGGGCGACGGGTCACTTTGAGTTATGCAAGGCGCATGACCCAGGCATCAGATTTTTGGTCGTAATGGTGACGGTAGAGGACTGAATGTTCGCCATCAAGGACGGCGGGAATGCTTGTTTCATCATCCCAGGCATCAAGTTGCATGCACAGGTCCGGGTCGGATTTACAAGGGATGCTCAACGTGCGGTCCCCTTGCTGCTCGCCATGTAATTCAGCATCATCAATTTCGAAGATGCCTATTCGTACGCTAGTTTTCGTCATCTCGCTCTCCTTGGGTCTGGGTACATGTGGTATGACCAGTAAGGCCTCCCACAGTAGAGCGTAGACAAACGTACAAAAACTGCAAACTACATGGCGACTATTTTTTTTACGCATCAGCCCCTGGCGGCAAACAGTTTTCCGTCGCGAACCAATTCACGCGGATAGCTATTTTTCAGGCGAGATCCAACTTTTCTTGCCAGACCAAGAGGTTGCCCCTGGTATGTCACAACAACCTCATTTAGCGCGGGTGATACATCGGGGTAAATATCGCGACCGTGATACCACTCGTCCGCTTCAAATTCAGTAAGCGCAAATCCTAGCGGTGAATCACCAGGCACCAGGGCTATGACGGCTTCATGCTGCCAGCGGTAACCTTTGTTGTATTGCTCAGCAAGGCGCAAACCAATACGTGAAAAACGAACCTGGCCAAATAGCGGAATAATCTCTTTGGGAAATAGCCAGATTTCTTTATCTCTCAACCAAAGTTGTTGGTCAGCTTGCCAGGCGATCCCAGACTGTTTTGCAGCAGCGGTTACTTCCGCAGCTTGTTTTCCGTGCATTGGTACAAACGGGAATTTCCCCACTTTGTAACCGGGGGCCGGGAGCGCTTCTACGGATGCAGTTTTGCGCAGACGAGCAACAAAGAATCCTTCGCAATCGTAAATTTGCGGGAAAACATGCAGGTAGCCTTCGGCGGTAATAGCTTTATTCGCCTCTGGGAACAGATCGTCAAGCGGGGCGATTTCAACTGCATCAGGCCACTCATCCAGTAACCACTGGCAAATTTTCTGATTCTCTTCACGGTTTAAAGTGCAGGTGGAATAGATCAACGTACCGCCGGGGCGCAGCGCATGAAAAGCACTGGCAATCAGCTCACGCTGCGTATCGGCAATGCTCGCAGTGCTTTCTGGCGTCCAGTTGCGCAGGGCGTCAGGATCTTTACGCACCACACCTTCACCTGAGCACGGGGCGTCCAGCAAAATTGCATCGAAACACTCCGGTAGCGCAGCACCAAACACCCGGCCATCAAAATGCGTCAACGCGACGTTGCTGATACCACAGCGGCTGATGTTAGCGTGTAGCACTTTTACCCGACTAGCGGAATATTCATTGGCAAGGATAGCGCCATGATTGCCCATACGCGCAGCAATTTGCGTGGTTTTGGAACCAGGTGCCGCCGCGACATCCATAATCCGGTCCGGTTGATTGCCGTCAGCAAACAATGCCGTAACGGGTAACATTGAACTGGCTTCCTGAATGTAGAACAGACCACTTAAATGTTCGGCAGTACTACCCAGCGGCAGGCTTTCTTCATCATCTCGTTCAATCCAGAACCCTTCTGCGCACCACGGAATCGGTGTCAGATGCCAGTCATAAGAGGCGACAAGCGCAAGAAAATCGTTGACCGAAATCTTGAGGGTATTTACACGCAAGCTGCGACGCAATGGGCGCTGGCAATACTCGATAAAGCTCTCGAGAGTTTGATCTGCCGGGAGTGCATCACGAATAACATCAAGAAAAGCTTGCGGGAGAAAGGCGGTGTGAGAGTGAGCCACTAAGGAAGTCCAGAAAAAAATGAAGGAGCGATGGTAACACAAACGCCCCGGTGAGACACCGGGGCGAAAGTATTAGCGAGGCAGTGCGGTGCCCCATTGACGCCACTCTTTAGGCTCACTTTGCTCTAACAGGAAGTGTTTACCCGTTTCTGCTTTCGGTGCCAGTGGTGTACCAGGCGGTGTGGCGAAGGCGATACCACCGCGGATGAACTGGTTGAAGGTGCCGGTTTTCACTACACCACCCGTCAGACCGAAATCGAGACTATAACCAGAGGCCAGCCAGAATACTGAGCTATCACGCACCAGATGCTGGAAGCGCTTGCTGATACGCAGGCCGACCATCACGCGGTCAGAGAGGTTGCCGAGGGTTAACCCGGTCACCGTACCCACTTCGATGCCGCGGAATAGTACTGGCGTACCGATGTTTAGTGCGCCCGCTTCAGTCACTTCTACAACGATGTTCAGACCGTCTGAATAGCGAGAGTCGGTAATAGAGGCTTCCTGCAATTCAAAGTCACGACGTGCTGCGCCGCGGCCGGGTTCAACGTTGATATAAGGCTGGAGGATAGTATCGAGATTATCCACGCCAGAGGCCGAAATTTTCGGGGTGACAACAGAGAAGCGTGTGCCGCTGCGAGCAAATGTCTCTACAAACTCAGGGTAGAGTACAGCTTTGGCTTCTACTTCACTGCGTGAAGCTGTCAGATTCAGCGACTCAAGCTGGCCGATGTTAATACCCAGATAACGGATTGGCATACCTGTGGAAAGCTTACCTGCGTCAAAGGTGTGCAAGGTAATCTGGCTGCCAACGGCACGGGCGGCGGTTTCAGAGGCGTAAAGTATCCGCTTATCACCTTTTTTCAGGCCGACGCTTGCGCCACTTAAGTTGTCGAAACTGATTGCCCCTTTTAAGGCGCGTGAAAGCGGTGAAGCCTGAACCGTCAGGCCGCTACCGTTAAGTTGCACGCGTGCGCCACCTTCAGCCCAGAAGACGCTGTTGGCGGTAAGCAGACTGCGATATTCCGGTTTAACGTTGACGTCGATATCAAAACTATTCGCTCGTGGACGCACGCTGATAATTTCACCGACCTGGAATTTACGATAAAGCACCACTGAGCCGGTCTGAATATCTGGCAGGCTGGCCGCGGTTAACGTTAATGTGGTCGTTGGTAGGTCGCTCAGGCTGTTTTCCACTGCCTTTTCAAGGTTGGCGTAGAGTGGATAGCTATCTTTCATAGCGCCTTTGTTACCTGGAATGACCCTGACACCGCCGTTGACCCATTCGCTGGCGCTGGCGCCCAGGAATTCAACGCCATCAATACCCAGCTTTACATCAATACGGCTGTTGACGACGAATTTGCTGTCGCCCTGAATCAAATGGCGATATTCAGGATCAATAGCTGCGGAGAAGGTGACGCCTTTTGCCGATAATTTGCGCTCAAGAATCTGCCCTACCTGCACGCCATGCAAAATAATCGGCTGGCCTGCATCAATGCCATAACTTTCCGGTGCCGTGAGGTTCAGGGTCAGAACATCAGGTTGCTGCAAAAGAGTTTTATCGCTTGGGAAAACCACAAAATGATTTTGCGGTTCACCTTCACCGGGCACCAATTCAAAAGTACTTCCCGTTAACAGGCTGCTGATATTCGGGTTGCTGAGGGAAATCTTTGGGCTGCGCAATTCAATGCGTGTCCCGCTCCGCATCAGATTGACAACGCTTGGGTCCACCGTCATTTGACCGGTTACCGTGCTGCCTGGATTGAGGTTTAGTTTTGTCAGCGTTCCGACTTCAAGCCCTTGATACATCAGCGCGGTTGAACCGGCGTTTAAACCTTGTCCGCTCGGCAAATCAAGATCGATGATTACGCCACGCTGGCTATGCGCCAGATCTTCATACAGGCCAAATTCATCATCAGCTTTGGCTTCGGCTGAGTTTTCAGGTGAGTCAAAGGCGATAGCGCCGTTGACCAACGCCGCCAGGCTTTCTAGCTGAACTTGTGCGCCGGAAAGACTTACGTTGGCTTTTACGCCGGATACGTTCCAGAAACGGCTGCCTTTCTTCACCAGTTGGGTGAAGCGGCGATCAATAAGCACGTCAATAGTGACGCCCTGCTTATTGTTGTTGATGGTGTAGTCATACACTCGGCCTACCGGAATTTTGCGGTAATAAACGAGCGATCCACTGTTAAGCGAACCTAAGTCAGGAGCATGAAGATGAATCATCAACTCGCCGTTATTTAGGCGATATTTCGGTTGGGTATCCAGCGCGGTAAAATGCTCCTGCGGCTTGCCTTTACCTGGCATCATGCCGATATAGTTACCGCCTACCAACGCATCTAGCCCAGAAACCCCAGCCAGCGAAGCTTTCGGGGTCACCAGCCAGAACTGAGTATCTTCACGCAGTGCGTCTTTCATATCGCTTTTGACGCTGACTTTAACTTCAATTTTGCGCAGGTCTTTACTTAGGCTGATGCTTTGCACCGTGCCTACTTCAACACCCTGATAGCGTACAGGTGTGCGCCCGGCAACAATGCCGTCGGCTGAAATAAAATCAATAGTCGCCGTGGTGCCGCGCTCTTCCCAGGTTGTCCAGATGAGCCAACTGGCAATCATCAAGGCGATAATTGGCAGTAACCAGAAGGGCGAAATTCGGCGTTTTGTTTTAATTCGCGCTTCAGTCGGTGAAGCGGGCATTTCCTGACTCATGTGCGTCCCAAAGTAGTCGGCTATCCAGCCATTCGACTGCAAGAATAGTTAAAATAACCGCTGCGCCAAAATAAAACGCAGCCGGTCCCATAGTAAATGCCAGTAATTGATCGCGGTTAACCAGCGACATCGTTAGCGAAATAACAAAGAGATCTAAAATTGACCAGCGGCCAATCCAGGTAATAAAGCGTAGCAGCAAAATTCGCGTTCTAAGTCCTCGCTCGCATTTGAAATGAATGCTTACCAGCAGTGAAATCAGCACGATAACCTTAGTAAATGGCACCAGAATACTGGCAATGAAAACCACTGCGGCGACGGCAACATTACTGCTAGCTAGAGAGATAATGCCGGAAAGAATAGTATCTTCCTGACGCGAACCATTGACGTAAAGAATCGAAATTGGCAGTAGGTTGGCCGGCAGTAGGAAAATTAACGAACCGATTAATGCTGCCCATGATTTTTGTAAGCTGTGGCGACGACGTGCTCTTAATGGCACATGGCAACGAGGGCAACGCCCACGGCTGTCAGGCACTCCTGTGAAATGGCAGCCCAGGCAAACTCGTAACTGGGGACCCCACGCTCGAGGAGGTCGCTGTGGATAAAAGCGAGCCCATAGCTGTTCTACATTTAGGTGAATTAGCGTCAACAGGCTCAGCACCACTAATGCAATAAACGCCACGAGACCTACGCCCGGTTGGATAAATGCAAACTCTCTGACTTTGATGCAGGCCACACCGATAGCGACCAGATAAATATCTAACATTACCCATTCTTTGAGTTTATCAAGCATGAGTAAGACCGGGCGTAAATTCATCCCAAGAATATTACCAAAGTAGAGGTAAGCAATTGCGGCAACTAATGTTGCTGGCGCACCCACAGCACAGAACAACACCATTGCGGCTGTCAGGGGATCCCCCTGGCTAGTCATCTGCCATATGCCCTGGAACAAGTTGGCATCTATTCGTGTACCCAGTAAATAGATGCGTACCAGAGGCTCGGAAAAAGCGACAGGCATAAGCAGTAGCATGGCAATTGCCATTGCCGCCAGACGAGTAAGTGACCAGTCGCGTCCATGGTAAACTTTGGCATCGCAGCGTGGGCAATACGCGCTCTGCGAGGATTTAACCGACGGTAACGAGAAAAGTGTA
Organism: Buttiauxella sp. AC038; assembly: GCF_979253565.1. NCBI lineage: Bacteria > Pseudomonadati > Pseudomonadota > Gammaproteobacteria > Enterobacterales > Enterobacteriaceae > Buttiauxella > Buttiauxella sp. AC038. The sequence continues at coordinate 2,106,235 of NZ_CEEDCQ010000001.1, forward strand.
TCGCATTGGGGGCAACGCTGATAACGTGCCTGCGGTACAGCATGGCTAATGGCGTGTATTTTCATGTGTCATCGTAAACTGGGAATACCGCTGGCGCATGGGGTATCTCAATGGGTTATGAAATATTCGTTAAGCGTATAGTAATTCATTGAATGATACACCTTGTGGCATAAGGCATTTAATGCTTATTTTACTATGCTATGCAGTTGAGTAAGACAACATACTATGGTTAATCAATGAACAAAGAACAATTTTACGCGGACTTGAACCGCGATTTCAGTGCGTTAATGGCAGGTGAAACAAGTTTTTTGGCGACGTTGGCAAATACCAGCGCGTTGCTGTTCGAACGTCTCGACGGTGTTAACTGGGCAGGCTTTTACCTATTAGAAGACGAGACTCTGGTTCTGGGACCTTTCCAGGGCAAGATTGCTTGCGTTCGTATCCCGGTAGGAAAAGGTGTTTGCGGTACTGCGGCTTCCACTAAAAGCATCCAGCGCGTCGAAGATGTGCATGCTTTTGATGGTCACATCGCTTGTGACGCTGCCAGCAACTCCGAAATTGTCCTGCCACTTACGGTAAATGGCGAGCTAATAGGTGTTCTGGACATTGATAGCACGGAGTTTGGGCGCTTCACACCTGAAGACCAACTCGGCTTATCTCAACTGGTGACGCAGCTTTCGCTGACGCTTGCCGACACGGATTTTAAAAAATTCTTCACTCGTTAGCATGATAAACAACGGATAACGTGGCATTTGCTGATAGCGTCATTATAATGTCGCCTGTTCATGCCTGCGGATTGTTGGCAACTCCGTTGTAATCAGGAAATTTCATGGAAAATCAACCTAAGTTGAATAGTAGCAAAGAAGTCATCGCCTTTTTGGCAGAGCGTTTCCCACAGTGCTTTAGCGCTGAAGGTGAAGCCCGCCCCCTGAAGATTGGTATCTTCCAGGATTTGGTCGCGCGCGTTGAAGGGGAGATGAGTCTCAGTAAAACTCAACTTCGCTCCGCGTTACGTCTTTATACTTCAAGCTGGCGTTACCTGTACGGTATCAAAGTCGGCGCAATCCGTGTTGATCTCGACGGTAACCCTTGTGGTGAACTCGATGAGCAGCACGTAGAGCATGCTCGCAAGCAGCTTGAAGAAGCAAAAGCTCGTGTTCAGGCACAGCGTGCAGAGCAGCAAGCGAAAAAACGTGAAGCGGCTATTGCTAACGGCGAAACCGTTACCGATAAACCTCGTCGCGAACGCAAGCCTCGTCCTGCTCCGCGTCGTCCAGAAGCTACAGAACGTAAACCTCGTGTAGAAAAACCGGCGCCGCAAGCTCCGCGTGAAGAAAAACGCACTCCGGTTACAGACATTTCTGCTTTGCAGGTGGGTCAGGCAATCAAAGTCAAAGCGGGTAATAACGCGATGGATGCCACAGTACTGGAAATTACCAAAGATGGCGTCCGTGTACAGCTGACTTCTGGTATGGCAATGATCGTACGCGCAGAACACTTGCAGTTCTGAAACGGAGGCCAGACCCGGGCATGAACAAATTCTTTAAGCGTACGGCTGTCGCTAGTCTGTTGTTTCTTGCAGGTAGCGCACTGGCCGTCGAAAATATCACGCAAGCTTCTCAAATCCCGCAGTTAAAGGAAGAGACACAGCATGCAACGGTGAGTGAGCGTGTAACTTCACGCTTCACTCGCTCGCACTATCGTCAGTTTGACCTGGATGAAAATTTTTCCGCAAAAATTTTCGATCGCTATCTAAACCTCCTCGACTATAGCCACAACGTGCTGCTAGCCAGTGATGTTGAGCAGTTTGTGTCGCGGAAAAAACACATTGGCGATGAATTGCGCACCGGTAAACTGGACGTATTTTACGATCTCTACAATCTGGCCCAACAACGTCGTTTTGAACGTTATCAATACGCGTTGAAGGTGCTGGAAAAACCTATGAATTTCACGGGTAACGATACCTTTAATGTTGACCGCAGCAAATCGCCGTGGCCTGCAAACGTTACAGAGTTAAATTCCCTGTGGGACAGTAAAGTTAAATTTGACGAACTGAGCCTGAAGCTGACCGGTAAGACCGATCAGGAAATTCGTGAAACGCTGACCAAGCGTTATCAGTTCGCCATTCGCCGTCTGGCTCAATCCAATAGCGAAGATGTTTTCTCTCTTGCGATGACAGCCTTTGCCCACGAAATCGACCCGCATACCAATTACTTATCGCCACGCAACACAGAACAATTCAATACCGAAATGAGTTTATCTCTGGAAGGTATTGGTGCTGTGCTGCAAATGGACGATGACTACACGGTTATCAACTCGATGGTAGCGGGTGGTCCTGCTGCGAAAAGCAAAACGATTACCGTTGGTGACCGTATTGTTGGTGTCGGCCAAACAGGGAAACCTATGGTTGATGTGATTGGCTGGCGTCTTGACGATGTCGTTGCGCTGATCAAAGGGCCTAAAGGTAGCAAGGTTCGCCTGGAAATCTTACCTGCAGGTAAGGGTACTAAAACACGTGTGGTTACCTTAACCCGTGAACGCATTCGTCTTGAAGATCGCGCCGTCAAATTGACGATTAAAACGGTCGGTAAAGATAAAGTGGGTGTGCTGGATATCCCCGGCTTCTACGTTGGTCTGACAGATGATGTCAAAGTCCAGCTTCAGAAGATGGAAAAACAGAACGTGAAAGGCGTGATCATCGATTTACGCTCGAACGGTGGCGGTGCATTGACCGAGGCTGTCTCACTTTCTGGCCTGTTTATCCCAAGTGGCCCAGTTGTTCAGGTACGTGATAACAACGGTAAAGTGCGTGAAGATAGCGATACTGACGGCGTTGTCTACTACAAAGGTCCGCTGGTGGTGATGGTTGACCGCTTTAGTGCTTCGGCTTCTGAAATCTTTGCAGCAGCAATGCAAGACTATGGGCGTGCACTGATTGTGGGTGAGCCTACCTTCGGTAAAGGCACTGTTCAACAGTACCGTTCTTTGAATCGTATCTATGATCAGATGCTGCGTCCGGAGTGGCCTGCGCTTGGTTCTGTGCAATACACCATCCAGAAGTTCTACCGCATTAATGGCGGAAGTACTCAGCGTAAAGGTGTAACGCCAGACATCATGATGCCTACTGGTACTGAAGAGACTGAGACTGGCGAGAAGTTTGAAGATAATGCGCTCCCTTGGGATAGCATCAACGCCGCTACTTACGTTAAGTCAGGCGATCTGACTCAGTTTGAGCCGCAATTGCTTAAACTGCACCAGGATAGAATAGCAGCCGATCCTGAGTTCCAGTACATCATGAAGGATATTGCTCGCTTCAATGCCCTGAAAGATAAGCGCAATATTGTTTCCCTGAATCTTGCTCAGCGCGAGAAAGAGAACCAGGAAGATGATGCTACGCGTCTGGAGCGGATTAATGACCGCTATAAACGAGAAGGAAAAGCGCCGTTGAAGAAACTCGACGACCTGCCGAAGGATTATCAGGAACCTGATCCTTATCTCGATGAAACGGTTCATATCGCGCTGGATTTTGCAAAAATGCAGCAAGATAAACCAGCTGAGCAACCCGCTCCTGCTAAGTAACTCCTCCAACGGGCACAAAATTTTGTGCCCGTTTTTTTTACCTCTATCAAGCCGCGTAAATCAACCTCTTCTTAAATGTAAAGTTATGTATTATTAACCACTTGGCAACGATGAATGCTTGAAAATAGCAAGCTTGCCCCTACGATGTGGGGTAACGCAGAATGCGTATTTTTAACCGAGGTAAAAAGAAAATTATGATGCGTATCGGGCTTTTCCTGTTGACCAACCTTGCAGTCATGGTCGTTTTCGGGCTAGTGCTAAGCCTGACGGGGATCCAGTCGAGCAGCGTGCAGGGTCTGATGATCATGGCGGTGTTGTTTGGCTTTGGTGGTTCAATCATCTCATTACTGATGTCCAAATGGATGGCATTGCGTTCAGTGGGCGGGGAAGTGATTGAGCAACCGCGCAATGAAACAGAGCGCTGGCTGATGGAAACAGTGCGCCAACAGTCTCAGCAAGCGGGTATCGCCATGCCGCAGGTGGCTATTTACCATGCGCCAGATATTAATGCGTTTGCCACCGGCGCTCGTCGTAATGCATCGCTTGTTGCTGTTAGCACCGGTCTTCTGCAGAACATGAGCCGTGATGAAGCAGAAGCGGTTATCGCACACGAAATCAGCCATATCGCGAATGGCGACATGGTAACCATGACGCTGATTCAGGGCGTGGTGAACACCTTCGTAATCTTTATTTCTCGTATCATCGCGCAAGTCGCTTCTGGCTTCTTGTCTGGTAATCGGGATGAAGGTGAGAGCAACAACGGCAACCCGTTTGTCTATTTTGCCATTGCGACTGTTCTGGAACTGGTATTTGGTATTCTGGCGAGCATCATCACAATGTGGTTCTCACGTCACCGTGAATTCCATGCTGATGCCGGATCTGCAAAATTGGTCGGTCGTGAAAAAATGATTGCCGCACTGCAGCGCCTGAAAACCAGCTATGAACCGCAAGAAGCCAGCAGCATGATGGCGTTTTGTATCAATGGTAAGGCGAAGTCTATGAGTGAATTGTTCATGACTCACCCACCGTTGGATAAACGTATTGAAGCGCTGCGTAACGGCGAATACCTGAAGTAGTCGTAAAACGTGGTAAAAAAGCGTGCCATCGCTGGCACGCTTTTTTTATGCCTGCGAAGTCGTAGGTTGGGACATGCGTAAACTGCTGACAATGGCGGCGATGGTTGCAAAACTCCCTGCCAGTAAAAGCGAGGCATGCGTTCCGTGAATCGCGAAAAGGTTGAACATCAAAGCCACCAGGGCTGCACCGCAACTCTGTCCTAATAAACGAGCCGTGCCTAACATGCCACTAGCACCGCCGCTGCGGTTACGCGGCGCTGAAGAAATAATGGTGTGGTTATTAGGTGACTGGAACAAACCGAACCCAGCACCGCACAAAAGCATGCGCCAGATGATATCGATATCGGTAGGGTTGTGTGGTAACAGCGCTAAAGCAAATAAACCGAATGCCATAATAACAAGCCCGAGCCCACCCAGCAGCCCTGCATGTACTCGCCCAATCAAATGACCTGCAACCGGAGCCATTATCATTGTTGCAATTGGCCACGGTGTGAGAAGCAGACCCGTTTCGACTTCGCTGCGTCCTAATGTTGATTGCAGGAAGAAGGGAAGTGAAACCATCGCTAGCATTTGAGCGGCGAAGGAACAAACGGACGTTCCCATAGATAATGAAAATACAGGAATACGCAATAAATCCACGGGTAACAGAGGGAAGGGCAGTTTCAGTTGGCGACGAATAAAGAAGAAGCCAATCACAGCTAATGCAACGAGCTCGGAAATGATCAGCCACCCTGACTGCCCTTGGGCAAAACCACTAATTGCCGAGATCAACAGACCGAACGTCAAGGCATTCATAATCGCGCTGGGGATATCAAAGCGTTGGCCCTGTGATTTTTGTTGATTGGGAGGTAGAAAACGAATTGCTAGCAATAGCGCGAGAATACCAATTGGCACATTAATCAAAAACAGCCATTTCCAAGACGCGACAGAAAGAATAGCGGCGGCAATAGTTGGCCCGGCAGCTGAGGATACGGCGACAATAAACGAGTTAATTCCCATTCCGCGGCCGAGATGTCTTTGCGGGTAGATAAGCCTGATGAGAGCAGTATTGACGCTCATTAATGCGGCACCGCCAAAGCCCTGAAGCACACGAGCAAACGTCAACATGGGCAATGAATTCGACAGCGCACAGAATAGTGATGTCATGCAAAACAGAATCAGCCCGCACTGATATACCCGGCGATAACCAAAAATATCGCCTAAGAATGACATCGACAGTAACGAAATAATTATCGCGATTTGATAGCTGTTCACTATCCAGATGGATTCTGCCGGACTGGCGTTTAGTTCTCGGGCAATAGTTGGAAGTGCTACGTTTGCGATCACGCCATCCAGAACTGCCATTGTGATACCCAACGCAATGGCCAAAATAGCACCATAGCGCTGCGGTATTGGCAGCCCATCAGCAAGGGTTTTATCCATAAGGGAAATTTAACTTCATGGGTGATTTATTCGAAGAGCAATAATAATAGCACTAAATTTAAGGGATATGTCGCAGATTTGTAACGAAATAGAATAGATTCATTGCGATGACATGGTAGTCAACTTATACTAAAAACCAGTTCTGATTTTTATAAAACAAATGCGATCGAGGTGATTTAATGGCTATCGCAGATCTGGATAAACAACCTGATTCTGTCTCTTCTGTCCTGAAAGTTTTTGGCATTTTACAGGCGCTTGGCGAAGAACGCGAAATTGGTATTACTGAATTATCGCAACGCGTAATGATGTCAAAAAGCACCGTCTATCGCTTTTTGCAGACTATGAAATCCCTGGGTTATGTTGCTCAGGAAGGCGAATCTGAAAAATACTCGCTAACCCTAAAGCTGTTTGAGCTGGGTGCGCGTGCATTGCAGAACGTTGATTTGATTCGTAGCGCAGACATTCAAATGCGAGAACTATCGCGTTTGACGAAAGAAACCATCCACTTGGGTGCGTTGGATGAAGACAGTATTGTCTATATCCATAAGATTGACTCTATGTACAACCTGCGCATGTACTCGCGCATCGGTCGTCGTAACCCATTGTACAGCACCGCGATTGGTAAAGTGCTTCTGGCGTGGCGCGATCGCAATGAAGTGCGTGAAATCCTTGCTGATGTGGAATATAACCGCAGCACTGAGCGCACTATCATGAGTACCGACGAATTGTTGGACGTTCTGGATACCGTGCGTGAGCAGGGTTACGGTGAAGATAACCAAGAACAGGAAGAAGGTTTACGCTGCATCGGCGTACCTGTTTTTGACCGATTTGGAGTTGTTATTGCCGGTTTGAGTATTTCATTCCCGACACTTCGTTTTTCTGAAGACAGGCTCCATGAATATGTAGCGATGCTTCATGACGCAGCGCGAACTATTTCTGAACAAATGGGTTATCACGAATATCCATTCTGATGAAAGAGAAAACGCCGCTATTTAGCGGCGTTTTCTTTATATGTTCCTAGTTACCCGTATCGATAACTTCATCACTTTTACGCAATACTGGGCAATCGCTAAGTCCGATAATTCCACTACTGGTATGAACAAATTGTGCGGTGGTGACATTTCGAGCAGTTAGGTATTTGCATTGAAGCCCCATACCTGCAGCATTTTCATGACTTCCAATCAAAACTCCATATCCAGAGAGGAGTAAACCGATCCACAAAAGCGCTATTACAATAATAGTGCGGATCACAATACGCATAGGTGCCTCTTATTATTAAGTAATTAGACTTCTAAGCGTAGCGGATTGCACTGTACTAGCAATGTGATGATTCTTAAATAATATACGTGAGAGTTATGTGTCGTTTAGGCTGTCTATGTCAGACTTTACAATAAATAGGAAAGAGGTGGAGAGTGTAGTGAGAAAGTACAGATGGCTTATTCTGATTGCGGTTTTTTTCGTCTGCATGCTGCTATGGACCCAAATGGTCAATGTAATGTGCGATCAGGATGTACAATTTTTCAGCGGCATTTGTACAATTAATAAATTTATTCCCTGGTAGTGTGTTTTTATCCACATAGTGCTTACCTTAAGACCCGGCAGGTGTAGAATAGCGCGTTTTGCTGAGGTGGTAATATGAACGAATTAAGTGTTGGCGCGTTGAATATCGTGTCCCTGACAGTTTCCCTGGTGGTACTGGTTATCGGCCTCGTAATGTGGTTCTTTGTTAACCGTGCAAGTAGCCGCACCAATGAACAGATCGAGCTTCTTGAAGAGTTGCTGGATCAGCAAAAGCGGCAGACTGCACTGTTACGACGTTTGTGTGAAGCGAACGAGCCTGAAGTAGTCAAGGAAGCACCAGAAGTAGCAAAGGAAGATGACGAAGTGGAAGATGATTTTATTCGTCTGGTCGCTGAGCGCTAATCCTGATTAACCTGTTTGTGTTGCTGTGGAGTGACCATGCGGTGGAAAAATCCTTGGTTTGATCCCCTAAAATCTCATCACCAAATTGACGGTTTTCGTAATCTGGAGTCAAGCTTACGAAAACCGGGTGATGTTGAACGTTGGCGTAAAGAGCGAAAAGCGCAGGGATTGCCCCATCCTCCGAGTAATGGTTATGCCGCCTTCACTGAACGTTGGTGGCAAAAGGCTGAACTCCAGGGAGAAGATGACCGGCTGTGGTGGTTAGGGCATGCAACGGTATTGTTGCGTATCAATGGCCTGTATTTACTTACCGACCCCGTGTTGTCCCAGCGAGCTTCCCCATTATCGTTTGCAGGCCCTAAGCGCAAGACTCCATCCCCAATTCATATCAATGAATTGCATCAACTTGATGCTGTTTTGATTTCACATAATCATTACGATCATCTGGACCGTTCCACCATTCAACAGATTGTCCGTCGTTTCCCCGACACTCATTTCTTTGTCCCGCTGGGCTTAAAGCAGTGGTTTACCCGTCGTGGTATACGCCATGTAACTGAGCTTGACTGGTGGCAGAGCTTTACCCTGCAAGGAATGACTTTTACAGCGGTGCCGGCACAGCACTGGAGCATGCGTTCATTCTGGGATCGTAACCGGAGTTTGTGGTGCGGGTGGATTATCGAAAGTAGTCACTTAAGGATATGGTTTAGCGGTGATACAGGCTATACAGCAGGACTTGCTGATATTGCTTTGTTCAGAGGCTCCCTGGATGCGGCATTGATACCAATAGGTGCTTATTCCCCGCGCTGGTTCATGAGTAGCCATCATATGGATCCGCAGCAGGCGGTTACGCTTTGGCAGCAGTTGGGCAGGCCTTTTACGGTTCCTATCCATTGGGGAGTATTTGAACTGGCTGATGAATCACTGGACATGCCACCGCAAGAGTTACTAACCGCTCTTGATGATGAAGGTGAGGATGGGCGACTCTTTTCGCCGTTGTGTATTGGTCAAAGTTCACACTTATTTAAAATTAAGACTTAAACATTATTAAAAATTTTTAAGACGCTATTACGAGCTATCTTTTGGTTACTTTATTACATGAAAATATAGCGAAACGTTTTTATTGCCTCATCATGAAGCATGGGTTGATTAAACTTTCATTCTTTTGGTGCAATATAAACAGACAACTGCTCAAGCTTTATTCATTTTTCCATTCTCGCTATTTCTTATACCAGTTATATTGTTTTAGTAGCAATGTGAGATTGTTCATTTTTTGCATAGCTATGCTAAAAAAATCATAAGCATAATGCCGGTGATAGCGACTTTTTCGCACTTCGCCTGGACGAAAAGATATCTTTGGGCTATGGTAAAAACGTTGTCTGTGGTCGTCATATGAATGCACGGAATCATCATTGTTTACTGTTAATCTATGCACAAATTGTGCATTTCATTTTCATTACAATATGAGTTTCGGAATTTGTGCGACAGATCGATACACGCCGAAAAATGGCTTGCCATTGATTGCGTTGTATGTGATAACACGTTGGGTTAAACGAGGTACAGTTCTGTTTATGTGTGGCATTTTCAGTAAAGAAGTTCTGAGTAAACACGTTGTCGTTGAATACCGCTTCTCTGCCGAGCCTTATATTAGTGCCTCATGCAGTAATGTCTCTGTTTTAGCTAAGTTATGCCTCCGGGCAAAGAAAACAATCTAAGGAATTTTGCAAAATGGCAAAGATTAAAGGTCAAGTTAAGTGGTTCAACGAGTCTAAAGGTTTTGGTTTCATTACTCCTGCTGACGGCAGCAAAGATGTGTTCGTACACTTCTCTGCAATCCAGGGTAACGGCTTCAAAACTTTGGCTGAAGGCCAGAACGTTGAGTTCGAAATCCAGGACGGCCAGAAAGGCCCTGCAGCGGTTAACGTAACTGCTATCTAATTCGTCTGAATTAGACCTGGCGCGAATAACGCCAAATTTTGATGAAAGCCTCGCTCTTGTAGCGGGGCTTTTTCATGTCTGAATGTTGACCATTATTTTTCTATGTGTTTCTGGAAAGCTCTCTCAGTTATGTCTTGTAGCAAAGCAGCGCATCTTGTAGCACTGTTCCTGTCTGGTTAGTTTCCCCATTATGTTTAAATTTTCAATCGCTTAGTTGTCGTTAAGGATTGAATGTGAGAAAAACCGCCCCTGGAATCGTGGGTAATTTTATTCAGTGGCGTTTTGCTCTTCTTTGCATCGCTATCTTTATGTGTCTGGTGTTCTTACTGGGGCGTGTTGCCTGGTTGCAAATCATCTCGCCCGAAAATCTGGTTAAGCAGGAAGACATGCGTTCATTACGTGAAGAACCCATCGTCGTACCGCGTGGAATGATAGAAGACCGCAATGGCAGACCTTTGGCGGTGAGCGTCCCGGTAAAAGCAATCTGGGCTGACCCGAAAACAGTAATGGAAAAAGGTGGCGTGCAAATTAGTAGCCGCTGGCAGGCTCTGGCAACAACCTTACATATGCCACTTAATGAAATTGCCGCCCGCATTCGCCGTAATCCAGCCGATCGCTTCATTTACCTCGCCCGCCAAATTGATCCGCAACAAGCGCAATACATCGAGAGCCTGAAACTGCCAGGAATTTCATTACGTGATGAATCACGTCGGTTTTATCCCGCAGGCCATATTGCAGCAAACTTGCTCGGCTTTACCAACATTGATGATCAAGGTATTGAAGGTATTGAGAAGAGCTTCAATCGCCAGTTGACGGGTAAAGCGGGCGAGAGACTGGTTCGTAAAGACAGGCATGGGCACGTCATAGAAAATATCACGGAAACTGCAGCAAACCCTGCTCACAACCTCATGCTAAGCATTGATGAACGACTGCAAACGGTCACGGAAGACGCACTGAGTAATGCTGTCTCCTGGAATAAAGCTGAATCTGCCGCAGCAGTTATCCTTGATGTGAATACTGGCGAAGTATTAGCGATGGCGAGTTGCCCGACGTTTAATCCAAATAATCGTGACGGTGCCACGCTGAACGATTTCCGTAATCGGGCAATTAGCGACACATTTGAGCCAGGTTCAACTGTTAAACCGATGGTAGTTATGACCGCACTTCAGCAGGGGATTGTCCAACCAGATAGCGTGGTGGATACCCATCCTTACACCATCGATGGTCACCGTATACGCGATGTGGGTTACTACCCGCAGCTTACGTTGACCGGAATCCTGCAAAAATCGAGCGACACAGGGGTTTCACGGCTTTCTCTGGCGATGCCAATCCAAAAATTGTTGGATACCTATAAGAACTTCGGTTTTGGGATGCCAACAGGATTGGGGCTGACAGGGGAGAGCAGTGGCCTGTTACCGCACCGTAAGTTCTGGGGAGAGTTGGATCGGGCCACATTTTCATTTGGTTATGGTTTGATGGTCACACCTCTGCAACTGGCGCATGTTTACGCCACTATCGGTAGCTATGGCATTGCCCGCCCACTTTCTATTACCCGTGTTGATCCGCCAGTAGTTGGGCAAAGGGTGATGTCTGAAACCATTGCCCATCAGGTTGAACATATGATGGAAAGTGTGGCATTGCCTGGCGGCGGTGGGATTAAAGCCGCGGTGCGCGGCTATCGAGTTGCCATTAAAACCGGAACGGCCAAGAAAATTGGCGATGATGGCAAATACATCGACAAATACATTGCCTACACCGCAGGTGTCGCTCCTGCGAGTAATCCGCGCTTTGCGCTGGTGGTGGTAATTAACGATCCGGAAAATGGTGCCTACTACGGCGGTGCAGTTTCGGCACCGGTCTTTAGCCAGATAATGAGCGATGTGCTGCGACTGGAGAATATCGAACCTGATGGTTTGCCACAGGGAGATACCAATTTAACGGTGTTAAATAAGGCTGTTGTCGAGGGTCCTGCAGGTTAGTGGCTTTTCGAAGCGGAGCGTAAGCGGTACACTTGCGCCCTTTACGATTGCCTGGAGTTCTTATGTCTTATCTTTGCCCGCTTTGTCATGCACCGCTTGCCCCCGAGGGGAAGAGCTTTGTTTGCCCGCAAGGCCACCAATTCGATAAGGCAAAAGAGGGATATGTGAATTTGCTGCCAGTTCAGCATAAGCGTTCAAAAGACCCGGGCGATAGCAGCGAAATGATGCAGGCCCGCAGAACATTCCTTGATGCCGGGCATTATCAGCCGCTGCGCGATGCTATCTGCCTTATTTTAGAACAGGCTGCCCCGGTTACTTTGTTGGATATTGGCTGCGGGGAAGGGTATTACACGGCGGGTTTTGCACAAATTGTCGCAAAAAATGAAGGAATGACCTGGGGATTAGATGTTGCAAAAGTAGCGGTTCGCTATGGGGCAAAGCGCTATCCGCAGGTGCAGTTCTGTGTGGCATCGAGCCACCGTTTGCCGTTTGATGATAATAGTCTGGATGCCGTGGTGCGCATTTTTGCCCCGTGCAAAGCTGAAGAGTTGGCGCGGGTGGTGAAACCTGGCGGCATCGTCATCACTGCCACGCCGGGCCCACGCCATTTAATGCAGCTGAAAGGTTTAATTTATGACAACGTGGTGCTGCACAGTACCGAGTCTGAGTCTTTACCCGGTTTTGTAGCAGAACAGACGCAGAGTATTGGCTGGCCGATGACGTTACAGGGAAATGAAGCGGTTGCGCTATTGCAAATGACGCCGTTCGCCTGGCGTGCCCGCCCGGAAGTGTGGCAGGCTTTGACGGCTGAAACGGCATTCACTTGCGAGACAGATTTTGTCATTCGCGTCTGGCGACGCGAATCATCAGTTTAATGTGCTGAAGTGGCTATAAAGAATCTGACAACCAATCCCAATTAGCACCACACCGCCGAGGATCTCGGCGCGCTTACCGAGCAGAGGGCCGATAAACCGGCCCAGCATCATACCTAGCGTGGACATAATCATGGTCGCGCAACCAATAGCCAGAGCGGTTTCAATAATATTGACTTGCAGGAATGCGAGGCCGACACCGACCGCCATGGCATCAAGGCTGGTGGCGATAGCCGTGGTGACTAATAGCCAAAATCCATGACGTTGAAGCTTTGGCGCTTCTTCGTCATCGTTACCGCGCACACCTTCATAAATCATACGAATGCCGAGAAACACCAGCAGGATAAATGCAACCCAATGATTCCATTCCAGCACGACCTTGCTTGCCAGAAGACCCAGGCACCAGCCGATAAGCGGGGTGATGGTTTCGATGACGCCAAAGATAAGCCCGGTTCGTAACGCTTCAGAAAACTTAGGTTTATGGAGAGAGGCACCTTTCCCGATTGATGCAGCGAAAGCATCCATCGACATGCCAAAAGCGAGAATAATAGTAGCGGAGAGATTCATGCAAATGCCTCAGTTGGGAATATCCATATACACGTCAACCATCCCCAACTTAAATGACGGTTACGTGCCTATGGTCTCGCCTACTCAGTATTTGAGTCGTACATGCCACGTTATAAATCTTGCTTAAACAAGTAACGAGTATGTTGACATGTACATTTTCGCAATCGCGAAAATCGGCTACTCCCCAACGACGGGCGCAACCTTAACATATTCTTTAAAGATAAAACAATAAGTGAAGCTATTATTCTTAATGCTTAAATGATAACGATTTTCATTAACTTTAATTGATGACCTAATCGTTAAAATAAGAGCACACTAATTGTGCGAAATAGCAGCGGCTATATTTTATAGATTGTACAAAAAATATAAAAATATAGACTTTGCTATGTTGCTAACTTATTGAGTAACAACCATTAATTTATAAATCCTCTCCAGGTCATCAATGTTTTTCACTCGGATGAGCAAGCGGCGTTGTTCTAATTGCAAAACCAGAACACCATCCTCAGATAAATTCATCTCTTTAATTCGAGAATATAAAACCCACGCGTTCGCGAAGAAGAAGCCCTCTGTTTTAAACAGTAATTTAGGTTGTCTAATCCACGAAATATAAATAGCAATGAGTGCCAGCGCAGATAATAACCAGGTGGTGACCGGGGCGCCGCCAGAGGTGACGTTGTTGTAGATGAGGATAGCAACCAACCCGAAGAAAATGGTTCCGTCGATACGGTTGCGGCGCAGAAGGGGAACTTTCAGCAGGGTTTTGCCTTTGAGCTTATCCATGATGAACTCATCGTAAACCGCCCAGGCAAGCAACAGCACAATAAATACCAGCAGAACTACATCCGTCAAAGTCATAACACTACCTTCACTCTAAACAATAAAAAACCGGGGCAAGTGCCCCGGTTCGTATAACAAACTAATTACAGGCCTAGCAGGCCGATAGCATAACCGACAATACCAATAACGAAGAAGCCCATGATGATCCACAGCGCGTTGACTTTCTTACGCAGCAGCCACATACAAGCAAACGTTAACAGCAGTGGCACAAGGCCCGGCATCAACTGATCAAGAATAGTTTGAACGGTGGTCACTTTCACAGCGCCAGTCTGGTCGGTAATCTTCGACACGACTAGCGGTATATTAACGTGTGTCCACTTGTTAACCAGCGCCCCCATGACAAACAGGCCGAGAATTGACGCCCCCTCAGTCAGTTTTTGCAGGAAGCCGCCGCCCATATCCTTAACGATATCGATCCCTTTACGGTAACCGTAAGCGACGCCGTAATAACGAGTCAGCAAACGCACGGCGTTAAACAGGATGAAGAACAACAGTGGGCCAAGCAGGCTACCGCTCATTGCGATACCAGCACCAAGTGCTGCGAATACTGGACGTACGGTACCCCAAAAGATTGGGTCGCCTACACCAGCCAGCGGCCCCATCAAACCAACTTTGATACCGTTGATGGCACCATCGTCAATTTCTGCACCGTTTGCACGCTGTTCTTCCATCGCAAGCGTAACGCCCAATACAGGAGCCGCAACGTATGGATGGGTGTTAAAGAATTCCAGGTGACGCTTAATTGCTTGTTTGCGAGCATCGTTATTTTCAGGATACAGGCGTTTAATTGCCGGAATCATGGAGAAGCAGAAGCCCAACGCTTGCATACGTTCGAAATTCCAGGAACCCTGGAAGAGGTTTGAACGCAGGAACACGCCACGAATATCACCTGGGGTGAGTTTCTTCTCGGTAGTCGTTGTTTTGGTGGTATCAACCATTTCGCTCACCTATTAATCTAATTCGTTATCGAGATCGTTAGCACCGGCAGCAGAGGCTGGAGCACCTGCGGAACGGTTGTATTTCGGGCTCAACTGGATGTACAAAATT
The DNA here is from genome assembly GCF_979253565.1 of Buttiauxella sp. AC038. NCBI lineage: Bacteria > Pseudomonadati > Pseudomonadota > Gammaproteobacteria > Enterobacterales > Enterobacteriaceae > Buttiauxella > Buttiauxella sp. AC038. The sequence continues at coordinate 2,121,472 of NZ_CEEDCQ010000001.1, forward strand.
GCCATCACAGCACCAATCACACCCAGTGCTACCAGGTTGAAGTTGGTGAAAGCCGCGGTAACGAAGCCCAGATAGAAGAATGGCATCAGGTAGCCTGCGCGCATCATGTTGATGACCATCGCATAACCCACAACAACAATCATGCCACCGGCGATGTTCAGACCGCTGGTTACCACTTCAGGAATGGCATTCAGCATGTTCTGTACTTCGCTTGTACCGACGGAAACTGCGACGATAACGGCAGGAATTGCGATACGCATTGCTTGCAAGAACAGGGAGGAAACGTGAATCCAGGAGAGCGCCGATAGGTTGCCATTTTCGGCGGCCTTATCTGCTGCGTGCTGGAAGCCCACGGTAATAGTACGAACGATAATGGTCAGTACCTGGCCTGCTGCTGCCAGTGGAATGGCCAGAGCGATACCAGAACCGATGCCCTGATGCCCGGCTATAACCAGTATGGTTGAGATAATCGACGCAAGTGCGGCATCGGGAGCAACTGCCGCACCGATGTTCATCCAACCCAGCGCGATCATTTCAAGCGTACCACCGATAATAATACCGGTTTTCATATCACCGAGTACCAGACCGATTAAGGTACAGGCGACCAGCGGACGGTGGAACTGAAATTCATCGAGCACCGACTCCATACCGGCAATACAGGCTACGACAAACACCAGCACAATCTGAAGAGTGGTAATCTCCATTGTACTTCTCCTTAAACGTATGACTTATGTGTGAAAACTGAGCAAAACGTAGAATTAAGCAAATCACATCAGTAATTAGCTTTTCACCTTCGCGATCAGATCCATCATTTTCAATTTTTGATCGGTTGAAACTTTACGGGCTTCGAGCTCAATGCCGCGCTCGTTAAGTTTCTTAAAGGCTTCAATATCTTTTTCATCGACAGAAATCGCGTTGTTAACCTGGGTTTTACCCTGGCGGAACGCCATACCACCGATATTGACTGACTTAATGTCCACTCCACCTTCCACGACGCGTTCAACATCGGTTGGGTTGGTGAACAGCAGCATCACACGGTCGCCTGCATATTTCGGGTTATTCCACACGCGGATCATTTTAGCGACGTCAACGACGTGTGCCGTCACACCAGGAGGAGCAACTTGCGTCAACAGTGTTTTGCGTACGGTATCGGCTGCCACTTCATCACTGACAACAATAATGCGTGTTACGTTGGTTTCTTTGGTCCAGCGGGTTGCGACCTGGCCATGAATTAAACGGTCATCGATACGCGCCAGACCGATATTCATGTAGTCCTTCGGACCCATTGGCTTGAGCGGCGCTGCGGCTTTAGGTGCAGCAACAGGCGCAACAGGTACAGCTTTTTCAACAGGTTTAGCTTTCAGGGCTTTAACCCCTTCACGACCTGTTTCAACAGCGATTGCCACTAACTCATCAAATGAAGGGTTATCATCACGAGCCATCAAGGTCTCAACTAGCATCGGAATATTGACCCCGGCGACGACCTCGTAATGCTCTTTATCGACGACAATACGGCTGGCTGCGTTAAACGGGCTACCACCCCAGGTATCGACGAGAAACAGCACACCTTTGTCGGTGTTCAGGTTTGCCAGTTGAGCGTTGTACTTCTCGATTAGAGTTTCGGCGTTTTCACCGGGAACGAAATCTATCCAGCCAACATTTTCTTGTTCGCCCAATAGCATTTCTGCGGTTTTCAGCAATTGTTCTGCTGCCCAGCCATGCGTGCCTATGACAATAGCAATAGTCACTTGCTACCTCCTGTGTTGGTATAGCCACACCCTTAATAGGTGTTTTGTAGATTATCCGTTTCTCAAGCGAATCGATTCAGATAACGGTATGAGTAAAGATGTGTAACTTAAGACGGATTTATTTTAGTCAGTGAAAAAAATATTTTATGTGATGAAGATCCGTAATTTTGGTTTGCTAACAACTTAATGATTCGCTGGGCAAATAATGAACGAGGTCAATGACAGTAAAATTGCAAAATCAGGTAAATCTTTGCAAAAGGGTATTTTGCTCTGATATTGTTTGCATCTCGTTTAATTACTAAGGAGTAAAGGGCAGTAGCCCACCGTATGGACCGTCACCGACGTCTTTTCAATTTCAGGTCTGAAAACTCAGTCCTTCATATTGGCGTTTCACGCCCCGTTAATACCTCAATTTGCCTCTTTGCGTCCGCCTTGCGCGCGATGCCGATGAGTTATTCCCAAAGCAGGAGCTTGTCATGGAACTCTTAATGGATCCCCAAATATGGGTGGGTTTACTGACGCTGATTGTGCTGGAAATAGTGCTGGGTATTGATAACCTGGTCTTTATTGCCATCCTTGCAGACAAACTTCCACCAAAACAACGAGATAAAGCACGACTCATCGGTTTATCCTTGGCTTTGGTAATGCGACTGGGCTTATTGTCGTTAATTTCATGGATGGTGACGCTAACGCAACCGCTGTTCAGCGTTGGCGAAATGACGTTCTCCGGGCGCGATCTCATTATGTTATTTGGTGGCCTGTTCTTGCTGTTTAAGGCAACGACGGAACTACATGAGCGGCTGGAAAACCGCCAGCATGATGATGGGCATGGCAAAGGTTACGCCAGTTTCTGGGTTGTGGTTATACAGATTGTTATATTGGATGCGGTGTTTTCACTGGATGCGGTTATTACCGCGGTGGGCATGGTAAATCACCTGCCAGTGATGATGGCGGCGGTAGTTATCGCGATGGGTGTGATGTTGTTGGCGTCCAAACCGTTGACGAATTTTGTTAACCAACACCCTACGGTCGTCGTGCTGTGCCTGAGCTTCTTGTTAATGATTGGTCTGAGCCTTGTAGCAGAAGGTTTCGGTTTCCATATTCCGAAAGGTTACCTGTATGCGGCAATTGGTTTCTCGATAATCATCGAATTTTTCAACCAGATTGCGCGCCGTAACTTTATTCGCCATCAGTCGAATGTGCCGTTACGTGCCCGTACGGCTGATGCGATTTTGCGTTTGATGAATGGTAAACGCCAACAGCGTTCGTCTAACGAAGACAACAAAACCATCACGCCAATTGAAGCAGAATCTTTTGCCGAAGAAGAGCGTTACATGATTAATGGTGTGCTGACACTGGCATCTCGTTCGCTACGCAGCATTATGACGCCGCGTGGTGAAATATCATGGGTTGATGCCGATAAAACCACTGCTGAAATTCGTGAGCAGCTGCTGGAATCTCCGCATAGCTTGTTCCCGGTTTGTCATGGTGAGCTTGATGAAATCATCGGTATTGTGCGTGCCAAAGAGTTACTGGTAGCACTGGAAAATGGTGGTGATGTGGTTTCTATTGCTGCACGTTCACCTGCAATTGTGGTTCCGGAAACACTGGACCCGATTAACTTGCTGGGTGTGCTTCGTCGTGCTCGCGGTAGTTTCGTTATCGTGAATAACGAGTTTGGCGTGGTTCAAGGCCTGGTAACGCCGCTGGATGTTCTGGAAGCTATCGCTGGTGAATTCCCTGATGCCGACGAAACACCCGAAATCGTGCGAGATGGCGATGGTTGGTTAGTTAAAGGTTCAACCGACCTGCATGCGATTCAGCAGCATCTTGATATCAACAATCTGGTGAACGATGAGGAAGATATTGCCTCTATCGCCGGTTTGGTTATCGCGGTGAATGGCCAAATCCCTAAAGTGGGCGATGTTATTGAACTGGCTCCGTTACGCATCCAGATTGTGAAGGCCAACGATTACCGTGTGGACTTGGTTCGTGTGGTAAAAGAACGCTCTGAACATGAAGACGAGGAAGAGTAAATTAGCGTAGCGGGATAATGGGAATAACGTGACCATTCCTGCGTGGGGGTGGCGTGCTGCTCCCTAGCCAGCGTGGAAACTCCTTCAAAGGCATTGGCCGCGCATACAAAAATCCTTGTAGTACATTTACGCCGTGGTTACGCAGGTACTCTGCTTGCTGCGGCGTTTCAACACCTTCCGCAACTAAACCAATATCTAGCCGCTGCGCCAGCGCAATAATAATATCAGTCACTGTCGAATTGACCGCGTCGGTCCCAATCGCTGCAGTAAACGACTTATCGATTTTCAGCACGTCAGGATTTAATGTTTCGAGATAAGCCAGTGAACTTTGGCCTGTACCGAAATCGTCAATGGCTAAATCGACCCCCATGCGATGTAAATCGCGTATCACCCGAAGATCGACATCTGGTAAGGCATCACGCTCCGTAAGTTCAAGGGTAAGTTTCTGGATGGGGTGGACTGGAAACCAGTAGTGGCGTAAATCTTCGATAACTTCCCCATTATGGAAATGGCTAGCTGCGATATTGATCCCAATATTGAAATCAGGGGATTTCGGAAAGATATCAAGATTACGTACTGTTTCCGAAAGCACAAAACGTGTTAATGGCGCTATCAAATTTTGCTGTTCGGCAAGTGGGATAAATACATCAGGTGAAATCCAACCCTGGCGGGGATTATTCCACCGCAAAAGTAACTCCACGCCAACACATTGAAGATTACGTGAGCTGACCAGAGGCTGACAAAAAACTTCGAACTCATGTAATGCAAGCCCAAGATTAATTTCCCAGGAAAAACTCATTCGGTTCGCGGTGGCAAGCCACGTTATATAGCCAATCAACATGCTGAGAATTAGTGCCAGCGGCAGTTGCGTTGGCATATTTTGTAATGCCAGCTGACTGGAGGATGGGCCAATAATGGTGACGGAAAAAGGAAATATATCGGATTCCAGTTCATGGCTGACTTGCCCGTCTTCAACAGTAATTCGGGGTAGTAACCCTTTCCCATATTCATAATGCGAATCGGCGACATTTAACATCGCACGGGAAACCCAGGGGCGTCTGGGTTCAAGCATAAATCCCGATAGCAACTCAATATTAATAATTTGCATGACACCGTCATGCCGACTATTGCGCAGAGGATGCCAGGATAGAAGAATCGGCGTGCCTTTAAGTAGCGTATGGTCTATCGAGAGGAATAAGAGTGGCAATGATGATGGCAACCGGGGCTGCACCAGATCAATGGGTATTGAACGCGGGCCAAAAATACTTGAGCAATAAAAGATATCATCCTTAATTAGGCCAATATCACGTACTGTTTGCATACGAGCCACTAATTCCCGCATTCTCAGTTGCGCGGCTTCACATGATAACCCCATTAACTGCATTGCATCTTTGCTTGCTAAATCAAGCGGTATCAGGACGTTTTCAAGTGAACTGACAGCCCGTTGGTTAAATGCCTGCATACGTTGTTCATTCGAATCACGATCGGCAATATAGCGCGCACTGAGTGTCAGCAGCAGGACTAATACGGCTAACGCAACGCAGACTGTCAAACGTCTGCGGCGATAATCTCTTAATATGCGTTGTGCCGTTTGCATCCGCGACCACCTTGTTTAGAACCGCGACCGAAATCGGCACACAGAACATTCCAAGTGTAGTGGGGGATTGGATATCCGAAGGCAAAATCATACTTTTAGATGAAAGCTAATGGAGTATTACGTGCAAGCGTCGCAGACACGACGCTTGCTATTTTAGTTAATATTTAAACAAACATTTGGCTTATCAAACTCAGGTGCGTTTTAACCCCCACTTTCATTGCATCTTCATCCAGCAGGAAGTGAGGATTATGAACATTCCAAACGGCACCTTTGTCGGGATTTCTACAGCCGACGAAAATAAAGCATCCCGGAACATGTTGCTGATACGAAGAGAAATCTTCGCTACCAAATAAAGGTGTTGTTACCGTGTGCAACGTTTGAGGAGGGAAATTTTCTTCGATAACTTTGCGCGCAATCTCGCAGGCAGAAGCATGATTATTCCCGACGGCATAACCCGCTTGCCACTGAATATCAAAACTTGCTCCGTGAGCGGCAACAATCCCTGAAATCACTTGTTGCATGAGTTGAGGAACCTGTTCACGCACTTTTTGGTCGTGTGTACGCAGCGTACCCGCAAGATGGGCTCTATTCGGGATGACATTGTAGCTTTCACCCGACTGGAAGGTTGCGATGGTTAATACTGGTGCGTGCAGAGGGTCGAGTTTGCGAGCAACAATTTGCTGCAATGCGCTGACAATTTCTGCACCGATAACAATTGGGTCAATACACAAGTGCGGCATTGAGCCATGACCGCCTTTCCCGGTTATCACAATATCGAAGTTATCGCTTGATGCGCTGAATACGCCTTCTTTCAATGACAAGGTTTGCGTGGGCTTATCTGGCATCACATGCAGGCCAAAGATGTATTCGACATCTTGCAACACACCCAAATTTACCAGCTCTTGAGCGCCACCCGGTGGCACTTCTTCCGCATGTTGGAAAATAAAACGTACCGAGCCTTTAAGCTTGTCCTGAAAATGACACAGCACTTTTGCCGCCCCCATTAACATCGCCGCATGGGCGTCATGCCCGCAGGCATGCATCACACCAGGTTTACATGAGGAGAAAGCTTCGCCGCTCTCTTCCTGAATGGGTAGGGCGTCAATATCCGCACGTAGCGCCCATACTGGGCCGGGGAGCTTTCCCTTTAATTCGGCCACAACGCTATTTGGTGTAAGACGACGCAACTCAAGCGGCCCAAAGCTTGCTAACTCTGCGGCGATATAATCAGCCGTGGCTTGTTCCTGAAAAGAGAGGTCCGGGTTGGCATGAATATGTTGGCGCCAGCGAGACACGTCATGGGCCACTTCGTCAGTCAGAATATCGATATTGAAGGTCATAATGTCTCCGTTAATCAGTAACAGGTTTTAAAGCAGATTTCTTCGTCAACAGCGGTATGACGGCAAGTGCTGCACAGACCATAGCTAACGCGAGGAAAATGAAAGTGGTGTAGTAGTCCTGGCTAACGCCAATTAAATACCCCATCACAATAGGTGAAACAAAACCGCCCAATGTGCCACCAGTGTTGATAAGCCCCATCGCGGCACCCATGGTTTCGACAGGGAGACGTTTCATCGGCAGAGTGAAGACGGTGACAAAACTACCCATCAAAAACACCTGTCCCAGGAACAGAAAGATGCTGGCGGCGACAGGCGAACCCGTGTGATAAATCGCAAAAATACACAGCGAGCTAATGAGTGAGCAAATGACAATCACCCCAGGCTCACGCCCCTGGAAATATTTGCCGACCAGCCAGCCGGTTCCCAGAGATGAAATCCAGATCCCCAGCCCACCCGCTGCAATTACCAACCCGGAGATTTCAAGCGGCATATGACGTTGCTGCACCAGGAATTTAGGCAACCAGGCCATCAGCCCGTAGCTTGGAATGTTGATGCAGAAAATCGCAATAAACAGCAGAATTACCGTCGGGCTTTTCAGTAACGTGCGATAACTGACGGACGATGCTGATTTCGGTGCAACGGCAGGTTTTTGCACCAGCATAAAAATAACAATCGCGACCGCGCAAGCCATCAAACCGAGCCCGGCAAACGAGCCACGCCAGCCAATATGCGTTAATGCACTGACTGCCACCATCGGGCCAATGGTCATTGCAAGGCCAGCGGATGAGAGCAGGATTGATTGGGCGAATGTCCGTTTTTCAACGCTAAAATTACTGACCACCGCTTTGGCGCAGGAGCATGGATATCCAGAATGTCCGATTCCCGCCAGGAAGCGGAAGACTATCAACATACCAAAGCTTAGCCCCAGAACACCGAAACAAAGCGCAAATCCACCGAGCAGGCAGAGTGAAGCAACCAGCATGCTACGAAAACCAATGCGGTCATTTAGCCAGCCTGCGGGTATCTGAAACAGTGAGTAAGAGAGGAAGAAAATGCCGGTGATATACCCCAGTTGCTGTGTGGAGACGCCAAACTCTTTTTCGATAGGCAATAATGCGAAGCCCATCACCGTTTTATCTATATAGACAATGACATAGCCCAGAAATAACAGGAAAATCATCAAGGAGTGATTTTTTTTCATCGTGCGGACCCTTATGCGGAATTCCGTTCCAGGAGCGAATCGCCCCGTTGGTTGCAACGTTCATATGGATAACTCTGATAGCTATATAAGCAGTGCGGGTATTCTCGCAAAAGATGCAATTTTGTTTAGGGTGATGCTTTTTCTTGATAGGGGTACGCATGAAGTATTTGCCGAAAATGCAGCAGTTACATGTCTTCAGACAAGTGGTGCGCAGCCGCAGCATCCGTGGAGCTGCGCGAGTAATGGGGCAATCTCAGCCAGCGGTGAGCAGGACATTACGAGAGCTGGAGCAAACTTTATCAGCGCAACTATTTCTACGTGGAAACGAAGGCATCACCTTAACCGAGGCAGGAGAGGCATTTTCCCGTCGGGCTGAGTGGATTCTGGAGGAACTACAGCGTGCGGCCGAGGAAGTGGAACAAATTAACCACTTTTCCCAAGGCAAACTGACCATTGGTTTTTCATCATTGATTGCGTTAAGTGTTTTTCCGGCCGTAGCCGACAGTTTTAAATCACGCTTGCCGCAAGCAAGTTTGCATATCAAAGAAGGGCAACTGACAACACTGCTGCCGCTATTGCAACAAGGAGAGCTCGATCTGGCTATTGGGACAATCAATCCTGCCAAAGTGCCAGAAGATGTCATTGTTGAGCCGCTGTTTAGCGCACCATTCTGCGTGATTGCCCGGCGTGAGCATCCCTTAGCGCAGGCGACATCACTTGCCCAATTACGTAGGGCGAAATGGTTATTACCGGAAGCAAATATCGGTTATTACCAACAGCTGCAAGATGAACTCAATGAGTTTTATGGCCAGATGCATGAAGCACCGATTCGAACAGATTCAGTGATTTGTGGGCTTAATATGGTGCTGCATTCGGATTATTTGACGATAGTCGCCCGAGCGATGAGCACACCATTATTCTTACAAGACCGGCTTACCGTATTACCTATAACGACGCTGCCGTCGGCACAGTATTGCGTTATTTGGTCACAGAAGTCAGACTTGACAGCAACTGCGCGGCAATTTTTATTAGCGCTGCGTCAGCAGTGTCAAAATTATCCGTGGTAGGTTTGGCAGAGTAGGTTGGCCCTCTTTGCAGAGGGCCAGAAGGGATTAGTCACACTGTACTTTGATTGCCAGGCCGCCACGTGAAGTTTCACGGTATTTGGCGTTCATGTCTTTGCCTGTCTCGTACATGGTTTCGATAACCTTATCGAGAGACACTCGCGGTTCACTGGTACGGCGCATCGCCATACGAGTGGCGTTGATAGCCTTCACGGAAGCGATGGCATTACGTTCGATACATGGCACCTGAACCTGGCCTGCAACCGGGTCACAGGTTAAACCCAGGTTATGTTCCATACCGATTTCCGCGGCAACACAAACTTGCTCTGGGCTTGCGCCTAAAATTTCAGCAAGACCTGCGGCAGCCATAGAACAGGCCACGCCTACTTCACCCTGGCAGCCGACTTCTGCACCAGATATAGACGCATTCATCTTGTAGAGCGCACCAATTGCACCTGATGCGAGGAAGTAGCGGATATAGGTATCCGGGCTGACTGACTCGATAAAGTGGTCATAGTAAGCAAGAACAGCAGGAACGATACCGCAGGCACCGTTAGTAGGTGCAGTTACCACGCGCCCACCAGCAGCGTTTTCTTCGTTAACCGCCAGCGCAAACATATTCACCCAATCGACCACGATCATTGGGTCGTTTGACAGTTTATCGCTGGAAACCAACATACGGCGCAATGCCGATGCACGGCGCGGCACACGCAATGGGCCAGGCAGAACACCTTCGGTATTCACGCCACGGTCAATACACGCACGCATGGTTTGCCACACGTTGGCAAAATACTCTTCGATTTCTTTACGGCTATGCAAAGCCAGTTCGTTTTGCATAATCACGCCAGACAGCGACATGCCCGTTTCTTTGCAGTGCTTAAGCATCTCTTCGGCAGAGTTGAACGAGTAAGGCACGACGATCTCGTCGGCCGCTTCTTTGCCGAAATGCTCTTCATCAACGATAAAACCGCCGCCGATGGAATAATAGGTTTTGGTGTAGATCTCTTGCTCGCCGCTGAACGCATGAATGGTCATGCCGTTCTCATGTAGCGACAAATTATCGTTACGGAAACACATGCCGGAGTCTTTCGGGAAATCGACTTCATGGCGACCCTGAGCCAACCACAAACGGCTGCGGGTTTCTACATCACGGATAAACGCCGGGATAGAATCAATATCAACAGTCGCGGGTTCGTTACCTGCAAGACCCATAATGATAGCGATGTCGGTATGGTGCCCTTTACCTGTCAGCGACAGGGAACCGTAAACATCGACAGCGATACGCGTCGTAGTTTCCAGTAATCCTTTTTCGACCAGATCATCGACAAACAACTTACCGGCCTTCATTGGACCGACGGTATGGGAACTGGATGGCCCAATGCCGACTTTGAACATGTCGAATATGCTAATCACACAAAACTCCTTCCAAGGCACCAGATAAATAAAATTTGCTGCTGCAAAATCGCAGTCAGCTAGTTTAAAAATTTATTGCTCACTGTAGTAAACTATTCACATGAATTAAACTAATGGTTAACTATAACTTGACTAATCCGGCCTGAAAAGGCGGTTGTCGGGGGATAAGGCCAGAGTCATTCACCATTTCTTTTACCCATGATGCAAATAAGGGAATAAAACCTCAGCAAGACACTCTGCTAAATATAGCCGTTTTTACAGGATTAAAGAGTGATCAGGGTTCCACACTTATCTGCAAGGCTAATTCACGGATGATTCCGGCCGTCATGCCCCAGACAAAATAGTGCTGATACCAGGAAAGCCAAACTCTGTGGGCGTTGCCACGACGGTGAATATCCAGCGGATGGTAACGGCCAAGTGTAAGGGCCTCCATCAATGGCATTTCAAATACAGCCGCGACTTCATCCTCGCTGGCATGGTAGGGCAAGTTGGGCGGAATAATGCCTACAACCGGCGTGACCTGAAATCCTGTAACGCTATCAACCGGTGGCAAAGTACCAATCACTTCGACACTGTCAGGAGAAATGGCGACTTCTTCCCAGGCTTCGCGCAGTGCGGCCGCAATTAACGACTCATCCGTGTCATCAACCGCCCCACCGGGGAAGGCCACTTGTCCAGCATGTTTGCGCATCATGGCTGAACGCTGTGTCAGCAGCAATCCGGGTTGCGGGCGGCGGACGATAGGGATCAATACGGCGGCCTGGCGTTTATTACCGCTCATACGCGTTGCTGGCGGTTGCAGCAGTTGAAAACGCGATAAAAAATCGTTCATGGTCAAGGAGGAACCAGACATTCATCAACTCTCTAATTGCGGCAGAATACGATTAACTTTATCAAAGGTTTCCTGATATTCCGCAGATTCAACACTATCGGCAACTATGCCACCACCTGCTGAGCAGTACAGTTTGCCGCCTTCGGCGGTGAGTGTCCTGATGGTAATACTGGTGTCCATATTGCCGCAGAAGCTCAGATAACCAATGCTGCCACACCACGCATTGCGCCGTTGCGGCTCCAGTTCTTCGATGATTTCCATAGCGCGTACTTTTGGTGCTCCGGTAATAGAACCACCCGGGAAACATGCACGCAGCAAATCTGTTGCCTGTAGATGTTGTGGCAACTGTGCGGTGATCGTACTGACGAGGTGATGAACTGCCGGGAAGGGCTCGACTACAAACAGTTCCGGCACTTTTACGCTGCCTGGCACGGCAACCCGGCCAATGTCATTACGCAGCAGATCGACAATCATCAAATTTTCGGCCCGATCCTTTGGCGAGTTGGCGAGTTTTTCAGCTTGCTGCGCATCGGCAATCGGATCGGCAAGGCGCGGCAAAGTCCCCTTAATCGGGCGTGTTTGGATATTCTTGCCTTCGAGCAAAATAAAACGCTCAGGAGACAGGCTAAGAATTACGCTTTCAGGTAGACGAATAAAGGCGCTAAATGGTGCTCGATTAGCGGCATTCAGTTGCTCGAATGCTTGCCACTCATCACCTTCGTAACAGGCGTTAAAGCGCTGCGCGAGATTGACCTGGTAACAATCGCCGCTTTTGAGATATTCCTGTACCTGCCGGAATTTAAGTCCATACTGCTCGCGTGTCATACTGGAGCGCCACGCGCTTGTCAGGCGGAATGGCTCAACAACCGGAACTTTTTGCGCTTCCAGCCAGTTAAGTCGTGCAGAACATTCACCCCAGCAAATAAGCGTGAGCTTTTTTAGTTTATGGTCGGCAATCAAAGCCCAGTCATAAATGCCAATTGCCATGTCCGCAGTGTTGAGATCGGCCTGTGCAATTTCTGGTACTTTTTCGAAATGACGACCCAGATCATAACCAAATAACCCCAACGCACCGCCTAAGAAAGGTAATTCCGGGTGAGTTGCTGACTGGTAGCCAAAACTATCCAGCGTTTGCTGCAACAGTTGTAGTGGGTCGCTATGATGGGTCGAGCTGACTCCTTCCACGCAGATTGTCGTTTGAGCGTCACGGGTTACTAAGGTTGCACGCGGCTCGGCCACCAGAATATCAAAGCGATTATGGGGATGTTCAGCAAAACCGGAATGCAGCAGCATTGCCCATGGTTGCAGTGCAATAGCTTTGAACGTGTGTTGAACGGCATTCGGATGCCATGGCAAAGTGCGAAAAGTTAGAGTTTGCAACGTCATAAACCACAACTAAAAAAGAGACAGATCATCCTGCTTACCTGGAAACCCTCTGGAATCAATGAAAGCAGCGTGAAATAATTAACCCAGGCAATGTAACAGGAGTCGAAAATGATTTCAGGATTACCCTCATTATCCCACGAGCAACAGCAAAAAGCCGTTGAGCGAATTCAGGAACTGATGGCTAACGGCATGAGTAGTGGCGAAGCTATTACTTTAGTGGCCGCAGAGATTCGTGCCAATCACACCGGTGAAATGGTCGCAGTCCGTTTTGAGGATGACGATGTCGGCGACGCAGAAAACGACGAAGACACCGCTAACGATGATGACGAAGAAGAACACTACGTCGATCATTACGAAGAAAACGACGACGATAAGTAACGCGGGCCGCAGCCCGCGTAGTTTCAGACTGCTGCGATAATCTTAATTTCTACTTTGTAACGCGGATTCATCAATTTTGCCTGCACGGTACAACGTACCGGCGCATGGCCCGCGACTACCCACTCATCCCAGGCCTTATTCATCGCGGCAAAGTCAGTACTTTCTGGCAGGAAGATCGTGGCGTCGAGGATCTTACTCTTATCGCTACCTTGTTCGAGCAGCATTGCGTCAATTTGCGCAAGGGTGTTTGCGGTTTGTTCGTAAGCATCCGCATCCAGATTTTCCGGCACACCGGTGTAGTACAAGGTGTTGTTATGAATCACCGCATCTGACCAACGTGCTTCAGGTTTTATACGCACAATACTCATCACTGTTTCCTTTTCAGCTCACTTATATTGCGTGACAGCCTGCCACAATCCGCAGGTGGCTTCCACAGGCTTGCTGGATTAACACCGCTCACACTGACATAATCACTGTCAATAAACCCAGGGGGTATTGTGACAGACGATTTTGCAGCAGATGGCCAACTCGCCACGGCGATAAAAGGTTTTAAACCGCGTGAACCGCAACGGCAGATGGCGCAAGCCGTCACTAAAGCTATTACTTCCGGGCGTGAGCTGGTGGTGGAAGCTGGAACTGGCACCGGTAAAACCTACGCTTACTTGGCCCCAGCTCTGCGTTCAGGCAAAAAAGTCATTATCTCGACCGGATCAAAAGCTTTGCAAGATCAGCTTTTTTCCCGTGATTTACCCACCGTTGCAAAAGCACTCGATTTCAAAGGGCGGCTGGCGCTGCTTAAAGGGCGATCTAACTATTTGTGTCTTGAGCGCCTGGAGCAAAATGCGCTGGCGGGTGGTGATCTTCAAGTCCAGACGTTAAGCGATATCGTTAAACTGCGTGGCTGGGCGATTGAAACCGTTGATGGAGATATCAGCACCTGCGCAAGTGTTGCTGAAGACTCACCCGTTTGGCCAATGGTCACCAGTACCAACGATAACTGTCTTGGGCAAGACTGCCCGCTCTACAAAGATTGTTTCGTAGTTAAAGCGCGTAAAAAAGCCATGGATTCGGATGTGGTGGTAGTGAACCACCATCTCTTTCTGGCCGATATGGTGGTGAAAGAGGGCGGTTTCGGTGAACTTATTCCCGAGGCCGAAGTGATGATTTTCGATGAAGCACACCAAATCCCCGATATCGCCAGCCAATATTTCGGCCAGTCAGTCTCAAGCCGCCAGTTGCTCGATATTGCTAAAGACATCTCTATTGCCTATCGCACTGAAGTGCGTGATGCGCAGCAATTGCAAAAAAGCGCTGACCGTCTGGCGCAGAGCACACAAGATTTTCGTCTGCAAATGGGCGATCCCGGTTATCGCGGTAACTTACGCGAATTACTGGCTGAACCGTCAATTCAACGGGCCTTGCTGCTACTCGATGATGCGCTTGAACTTTGCTACGACGTCGCAAAACTTTCACTTGGCCGCTCCGCATTACTGGATGCCGCATTTGAGCGGGCGGTAATTCTGCGTGGGCGTATCAAGCGACTCAAAGAGGTTGATACGCCAGGCTATAGCTACTGGTATGAATGCAATGCGCGTAACTTCACGCTTGCACTGACACCGTTGTCTGTGGCCGATAAATTCCAGGAAGTTATCAGCCAAAAAGCAGGAACCTGGATCTTCACCTCGGCAACGCTGTCAGTAAATGATCAACTTAGCCACTTTACTGAACGCCTGGGGATCGCTAACGCAGATACGTTGTTACTAGCCAGTCCGTTTGATTACGCCAGCCAGGCATTATTGTGTGTGCCACGTGGACTACCAACACCCAATCAACCAGCAGCAGGCAGGCATCTTGCCAAAATGCTCAAGCCACTAATTGAAGCCAACAATGGTCGTTGCTTTATGCTGTGCACATCTCACTCAATGATGCGTGATTTAGCCGAACAATTTCGCGCCACCATGACGCTGCCAGTTTTACTGCAAGGTGAAACCAGCAAAGGCCAGCTATTGCAGCAGTTTGTTGATGCGGGTAATGCCTTGCTGGTGGCAACCAGCAGCTTCTGGGAAGGCGTTGATGTGCGCGGTGATGCGCTCTCCCTGGTGATTATCGACAAGCTGCCGTTTACCTCACCTGACGATCCGCTGCTGAAAGCACGCATGGAAGATTGCCGTCTGCGTGGCGGCGATCCCTTTGAGGATGTGCAACTTCCTGATGCTGTTATCACCTTAAAACAGGGCGTCGGCCGCTTAATCCGCGATGTCGATGACCGTGGTGTGTTAGTGATTTGCGATAACCGCCTGGTGATGCGCCCATATGGTGCCGTATTCCTCAATAGCCTGCCACCGACGCCGCGAACGCGGGATATAAATCGGGCAGTTGAGTTCCTTAACTTCCGTCCGGCGCAGTAATTTGTGCCAGGCTATGGTATGATGCGCGCCGATTTTTGACCCCACTTTTTACCGCCAGAGGTTGGCAAATCATGCGAATTTTAGCCATCGACACCGCGACAGAAGCTTGTTCGGTTGCCCTGTATAACGAGGGGACTTCCTGTGCCCGTTTCGAACTCTGCCCACGTGAACATACCCAACGCATATTGCCGCTTGTCCGCGATATTCTCAATGAAGGGGGCGTTGGTCTGACCGCATTGAACGCCCTTGCTTATGGCCGTGGTCCTGGTAGTTTTACCGGCGTGCGCATAGGTATTGGTATTGCGCAAGGACTGGCCTTGGGTGCTGAATTGCCGATGATTGGCATATCAACACTTGCCACCATGGCGCAAGGTGCATGGCGTGTGACGGGCGCTACCCGTGTGCTGGCCGCAATTGACGCGCGTATGGGAGAGGTTTATTGGGCTGAATATCAGCGTGATGAAAATGGTGTCTGGCGCGGTGAAGAAACTGAAGCGGTATTAAAACCTGAAGCGGTTGCTGCGCGGTTGAAACAACTACAGGGTGAGTGGGCTACTGTTGGAACGGGTTGGCAGGCCTGGCCGGATATGGCGCAGGACAGTGAACTGATAATCCGTGATGGAGAAGTCAACTTGCCTGCGGCGGAAGATATGTTGCCTTTGGCGATTCAGGCATTAAATGCCGGACAGACAGTTGCGGTTGAACATGCCGAACCGGTTTATCTGCGTAATGAAGTGACCTGGAAGAAATTGCCTGGCAGAGAGTAGTTCCCGACGTTTTCGTGAAGCGAAATTGCGTTAAGGAGAAAGGATATGGCTGGTTTACATGTCAGGATTGTTACCCGGGTTTTAGCCATCGCGGCAGTCATTGTGCTTAGCGGTTGTGTCAGCATACCTGATGCCATAAAAGGCACCAGCGCCATGCCTCAACAAGATTTAGTCCGGGTGATGAATGCACCACAGCTCTATATCGGGCAAGAAGCACGCTTCGGCGGGCGAGTGGTGAATATTGATAACAAGCAGGGCAGAACACGGCTGGAAATTGCCACCGTTAATCTCGATGAAGGTGCGCGTCCAGAGTTAGGTGAGCCTTCCAAAGGGCGTATCTACGCAGATGTGAATGGTTTCCTCGACCCTGTAGACTTCCGTGGTCAATTGATTACCGTGGTTGGCCCAATTACTGGTGTAGTTGAAGGTAAAGTGGGTGAGAGTGCGTACAAGTTTATGGTGATGCAGGTGAATGGCTATAAACGCTGGCGTGTCACTCAACAAGTGGTAATGCCACCACAACCGATAGACCCGTGGTTCTGGGGCGGGCCGTATCCTTATCGTGGTCGTTACGGCTATGGCGGTATGTGGGGCGGCGGATGGTATAATCCAGGCCCTGCACAGGTGCAGACCATCGTAACTGAGTAACAAATTGCTTTACTGAAACGAAGAGGCAGCGGCATGTCCGCTGCCTCTTCGTTTTATCATGGAATAAAAATAATTAGTGATGCGCTTCGCAACCTTAAATCAGTCTAATTAATAAACTGGTACGCTGAGTTAATACTATGTTAACGGCATGTTTATATATTGGGGTTGTGATGACGACGAATATTAAATTCAGAGGTGGATCCTTGAAGAAGGTTTGGCTTAACCGCTACCCAGCCGATGTTGCGGCTGAGATAAATCCTGACCGTTATCAGTCCCTGGTTGATATGTTTGAGCAAGCAACGGCACGTTATGCCGATCAGCCTGCATTCATGAACATGGGCGAAGTGATGACGTTCCGTAAACTGGAAGAGCGGAGCCGTGCGTTTGCTGCATATTTACAACAGGGTCTGGGCCTGCAAAAGGGCGACCGTGTTGCGTTGATGATGCCGAACCTGTTGCAGTATCCGGTCGCGCTGTTTGGTATTCTGCGCGCGGGTATGGTGGTGGTGAATGTTAACCCACTGTACACACCGCGTGAGCTTGAGCATCAGCTTAATGACAGTGGTGCCAGTGCGATTGTGATAGTTTCGAACTTCGCTCACACCCTGGAAAAAGTGGTTGATAAAACCCAGGTTAAGCACGTTATTTTGACGCGTATGGGCGATCAGCTCTCTGCGGCAAAAGGTACGTTGGTTAACTTTGTTGTTAAGTACGTCAAACGTCTGGTGCCGAAATACCATCTTCCTGATGCCATTTCATTCCGTAGTGCTTTGCAACACGGCTACCGTCTTCAGTACATCAAGCCTGAAATAATCAACGATGATCTCGCATTCCTGCAATATACCGGCGGGACGACCGGGGTTGCCAAAGGTGCGATGCTGACGCACCGCAATATGTTGGCGAATCTTGAACAAGTTAGAGCCGCATATAGCCCGCTGTTGTACGAACGCAAAGAGCTGGTGGTGACGGCGTTGCCGCTTTATCACATCTTTGCGTTAACCATGAACTGCCTGCTATTTATTGAACTTGGCGGACAGAACCTGCTGATCACTAACCCGCGTGATATTCCGGGGCTGGTGAAGGAACTTGCAAAGTATCCGTTTACCGCCATGACTGGCGTAAACACGCTGTTTAATGCGTTGCTCAACAACAAAGAATTCCAGCAGCTTGATTTTTCAAGCCTGCACCTTTCCGCGGGTGGCGGTATGCCTGTACAGCAAGTGGTAGCCGAGCGTTGGGAAAAACTAACAGGACGCTTCTTGCTTGAAGGTTACGGTCTGACCGAGTGTGCCCCATTAGTGAGCGCCAATCCTCACGATATGGATTACCACAGCGGCAGTATTGGTTTACCAGTACCGTCCACCGAAGTAAAACTCATCGACGATGAAGGTGAAGAGGTCCCTGCTGGCGAACCGGGTGAACTGTGCGTGAAAGGCCCGCAGGTGATGCTGGGTTACTGGCAGCGTCCGGATGCAACGGATGAAATTCTGCAAGACGGTTGGTTGCGTACCGGTGATATTGCGGTGATGGACGACGAAGGCTTTATGCGCATTGTCGATCGCAAAAAAGATATGATTCTGGTCTCAGGCTTTAACGTCTATCCGAACGAAATTGAAGACGTCGTTATGCAACATAGCGGTGTACTCGAAGTTGCAGCCGTTGGTGTTCCGAGCGGTGCTTCCGGAGAAGCGGTAAAAATCTTCGTCGTGAAAAAAGATGCATCACTCACCGAAGAAGCGCTGATTGTTTTTTGCCGTCGTCAGCTTACTGGTTACAAAGTGCCTAAGCTGGTGGAGTTCCGCGAAGAGCTGCCAAAATCAAACGTGGGCAAAATATTACGACGAGAACTACGTGACGAATCGGTCAGTAAAGGCAACAATAACGCCTGAACTCCGAGTCAGTCGCCCTAACGCCGGTTCTGCCGGCGTTTTTTATGGGCGCAAACCTAAGAGAACTGAATTTGACTTACCAAATGATTACTACCGACGAAGGCCTGGCTACCGTTTGTGAGGCTGCACGTCAATTTCCGGCTGTTGCGCTGGATACTGAATTTGTTCGTACCCGGACATACTACCCGCAACTGGGTTTGATCCAGCTGTACGACGGTGAAACCGCTTCGCTTATCGACCCGCTGACGATTTCTGATTGGTCGCCATTCAAAATGTTGTTGCAAGACACTGCGGTGATTAAGTTCCTGCACGCTGGCAGCGAAGACCTGGAAGTGTTCCTCAATGCGTTCGGCATGTTGCCCGACCCGTTTATCGACACACAGATTCTGGCCGCATTTAGTGGGCGCCCACTCTCCTGTGGCTTTGCCACCATTGTTGAGTCGTTTACCGGTATTGCACTGGATAAAAGTGAATCGCGCACCGACTGGCTGGCACGTCCTCTGACTGAGCGTCAGTGTGATTATGCTGCCGCTGATGTGCTCTATCTGTTGCCAATTGCACACAAGTTGATGGAAGAGACACAAGCTGCGGGCTGGATGGAAGCAGCTCTGGATGAATGCAACCTGATGGCCTCCCGTCGTCAGGATGTTCTCGATCCTGAAGAAGCCTGGCGTGAAATTGGTAACGCATGGCAGTTAAGAACGCGCCAGTTGGCTTGCCTGAAGAAACTGGCATCTTGGCGTCTGCGTAAAGCGCGTGAGCGTGATATGGCGGTTAACTTCGTCGTACGCGAAGAACACCTCTGGCAGGTTGCACGCTATATGCCGGGATCGTTAGGTGAACTTGAACACCTTGGCCTGAGCGGCAGTGAAATTCGTTTTCATGGTAAAACGTTGTTGGCATTGGTTGTTGAAGCACAGGCGTTATCTGATGATGAACTACCTGAACCGCTGAGTAATCTGGTTGATATGCCGGGATATCGCCGCGTATTTAAAGCTATCAAAGCGTTGGTTCAGCAGGTGAGTGAAACTTGTGGTTTGAGTGCAGAGTTACTCGCTTCACGCCGACAAATTAACCAGTTGCTGAATTGGCACTGGCAATTAAAAACCCAGACTACACAGCCGGAATTAATCAGTGGCTGGCGTGGACGTGTAATGGGTGAAGCTTTAAAAACGTTGCTGGCTGATTTTTAATATTTGCTGAAGGTTACTGGGAATAATCACAGTACTTTGCTAAATGGTAATAGAATATATCCATTAACCTTTAAGAATAGTCCGTATTTAAACATTGTCAGTTCGTAAAAATAAATAAGCCTCCGGAGTAATTCCAGGAGGCTTATTACGCAAAATGTATTACGCGGATTTGGTTGTTGCTTCCTGAGTTTCTGGCAACGTGACGTTAAGCTCCAGAACAGAAATATCGTCATCCTTTTGATCGAGAACGACTGTTAACATCTCAGGATCGATTTTTACATATTTGCAAATGACTTCCAGAATATCGCGTTTTAACTGCGGCAAATAATGAGGTTCACTATCACCACGGCGACGCTCTGCGACGATAATTTGCAGACGTTCTTTTGCAATGTTGGCGGTGTTCTTTTTCCGTGAGAGAAAAAAGTCTAGTAATGCCATAACTTATCCTCCGAACAGGCGTTTGAGGAAGCCTTTCTTCTCTTCTTCAATGAAGCGGAAAGGGCGATCTTCGCCAAGCAGGCGCTCAACAGTATCTGCATAAGCTTTACCAGCGTCAGCCTCCTGGTCAAGAATGACCGGCTCACCCTGGTTTGAAGCACGCAGCACAGATTGATCTTCAGGAATCACACCAACCAGAGGAATGCGCAGGATTTCCAGCACATCTTCCATGCTCAGCATGTCGCCGCGGTTTACACGGCCCGGGTTGTAGCGAGTTAACAGAAGGTGTTCTTTAATTGGCGATTCACCGTTTTCGGCACGGCGAGATTTTGAAGAAAGAATGCCGAGAATGCGGTCTGAATCGCGCACTGATGAAACTTCAGGGTTAGTCGTGATAATTGCTTCATCAGCAAAATAGAGCGCCATTAATGCGCCTGTTTCGATACCCGCAGGTGAATCGCAAACGATAAACTCAAAGTCCATATTTTTCAGATCTTCGAGTACCTTCGCCACACCTTCACGGGTAAGGGCATCTTTATCGCGGGTCTGCGATGCTGGAAGAATGTAGAGTTGTTCGGTGCGCTTATCTCGGATCAACGCCTGATTTAATGTGGCGTCGCCTTGAATAACGTTAACGAAGTCGTATACCACGCGGCGCTCGCAACCCATGATTAAATCCAGGTTACGCAGGCCAATATCAAAATCGATAACGACGGTTTTTCTTCCCTTCTGGGCCAAACCCGTAGCGATGGCCGCGCTGGACGTGGTCTTACCGACGCCCCCTTTACCCGACGTAACAACAATAATGCGTGCCATAAAGGAATTCCTTGTTAAAAGGGCTTAATTCAAAGATTGAACGGAGAGAGCACCACTCGCCAAACTCAGGCGCGCCGCTTTCCCATAATAATTGGCTGGTATTTGTTCACTTAGCCAGTATTCTCCCGCTATTGAGACCAGCTCAGCAGCAAGATTAGTACAGAATATTTGTGCATCACGATCGCCACTGGCGCCCGCCAGAGCACGGCCACGCATCATGCCGTAAACATGAATATTACCATCTGCTATAAGTTCTGCACCGGCACTGACGTGATTGGTGATAATCAAATCACAGTTTGGCGCATAAATGCGCTGACCGGAACGAACCGGGGCATCAATCAAACGCGTTTTTGTGATCGGGCTAACAATTGGTTCTACTGGTGCCGCAACCTCAGCGGGAGTGGCCCTGGAACGCGAATTCTTTTCTTTCCCTTCAGTCAGCAGTGGCAAGCCAGCGAGTTCGATTTCCCTCTTCAAAGCTTCGTCTTTACAACCACTTATACCGACTACTCGCAAACCGGAAGAAACAACCGCTTGCTGGACTTTCTTCCAGTTAACTGAACCATCGAGGCTGGCAACATTCACCACCACTGGTGCATTTTTCAGAAAGGCCGGAGCCTGGGATACTTTGTCCTGAAGGGCCTGGAGAATGACTTCGGGTTGTGCATCATGTATATGAAGCACTGATAAGGTAAAACTGCTGCCTTTTAACTCGATTGGCGTGTTTGACATCCTGGCCTTACTCAATTCAGTTTTAATCCCCACCTGTGTGGGACGATATTCCGAAGTACATCTGGCATGTTATAGTCACAGATATATTCAGGCAAGCCACCATCTGGCGAAAATAGAGTAAAAAAAATGTTTTGTGTGATCTACAGAAGTAGTAAACGTGACCAAACTTATCTTTATGTCGAAAAAAAAGACGATTTCTCACGCGTACCTGAAGAATTGATGAAAGGTTTTGGTACCCCACAATTGGCAATGGTATTACCGCTTGATGGGAGTAAAAAACTGGCTAATGCTGATTTTGATAAAGTAAAACAAGCTCTCAAAGATGTTGGCTATTATTTACAATTGCCACCACCACCTGAAAGTTTGTTAAAAATGCATCTCGAAAACAGTCCGAAAAAATAAGTTTCAGACTACTGCCAAATCTTTCCTGAACATAAAGGTAGATGATATTTAGAACAAATAACCGCGGGGAAAAAGATGAACACTCCAGCAATTTGTTTAACCGTCATCACCTTTATGTTGACCAGTTTTAGCGCTTTATCTTCTGACGAACAGGCGCAATCCATTGTTAATCCCTCAGTTGCGACGCAACCTGAGAGTACGCCTGTACCCACAACGCTTGCGCAGCAAGGGCGAAACCCCGCCGAATTTCCAGCTTTTGTTGAGACACTAAAAGAGCAAGCCCGCCTTCAGGGAATTGGCGACAGTACTATCAGCAACGCATTCGCTAGCATTCATTTTGTTGATCGGGTCATCAAATCCGACCAGAGCCAACTCGAAAAGAAAATTATGTTGGATGAATACCTGTCTCGGGTGATTACGCCACAAAAGATTGAACAAGCGCGCGCGCAGTATCAGCAGCACCGAAATGAATTAGAAGCTATCAGCACCCGTACTGGCGTTCAAAGTCAGTACATCGTTGCTCTGTGGGCGATGGAAAGCCATTTTGGCGAAATCCAGGGTAAAGAGGACATTGTTTCTGCACTGGCAACGCTGGCATTTGAAGGGCGGCGTGAAGCATTCTTTACCAAAGAGTTGATGGCTGCATTAAAAATTCTCGACCAGGGCCATATCACCGTGCAAGAGCTGAAAGGTTCATGGGCGGGGGCAATGGGGCAAAGCCAATTTATGCCAAGTTCCTATTTGCACTATGGCGCGGATGGTGATGGTGATGGGAAAGTCGATATCTGGACTAACACCAGTGACGTTTTTGCTTCAACCGCTAATTATCTTGAGACTGAAGGCTGGAAGGCGGGCGGAGAATGGGGCAGAGAAGTCACGCTTCCCGAAGGTTTCGACAGCACGCTTGCCGGAACCAAAACAGAGCAGGGTAAAACAGTTAGCCAATGGCAAAAATTAGGAATCACGTTAAAAGACGCAACCACACCACCTCCACCTTCGCAAAAAGCCTGGATTATCACACCCGATGACAACCTGGGGCGCTCGTTCCTTGTCTACAATAACTTTCGCACCATCATGCACTGGAATCGTTCTTACTACTTTGCGATAAGCATCGCGACTATGGCTGACGCTATCGTACGATAACTGATACTCATCAGTATTCAGCCGCGATTTTTTTCACTAGTATCAAAGGTAATTAACACAACGACGCAGAGGAAAGGCATGTATCAGCATCATAACTGGCAGGGTGCGCTGCTGGATTTTCCGGTCAGCAAAGTAGTGTGTGTAGGCAGTAACTACGCAAAACATATCAAAGAGATGGGCAGTGCAACGCCGGAAGAGCCGGTGTTGTTTATTAAGCCTGAAAGTGCATTGTGTGATATTCGCCAGCCACTGGTTCTACCACATGGTTTGGGTTCGGTGCATCATGAAGTTGAGCTTGCGATTCTGATTGGATCTACGCTGAGACAGGCAACAGATGAGCATGTTACTAAGGCCATTGCAGGATATGGTATAGCACTTGATCTGACGCTTCGTGACTTGCAGGGGAAATTAAAAAAAGCGGGCCAACCCTGGGAAAAAGCGAAGGGGTTTGACAATTCCTGCCCGATTTCTGGGTTTATTCCAGCCAGCGAGTTTAACTGCGATGCGCAAAATACGCCTATTGCATTAAAGATCAATGGCGAAGTTCGCCAGCAGGGCAGTACTTCAGACATGATCCATAAAATCGTGCCTTTGATTGCTTATATGAGCCGCTTTTTCACCTTACGAGCCGGTGATGTGATCCTGACCGGAACACCGGAAGGTGTGGGGCCGCTTGTGAGTGGCGACGAACTCGAAGTCAGCTTCGCAGACCGCAACTTGACCACCCGCGTTCTATAATCAATTTGCCGCCTGAGGGCGGCAAAACTTGCATCTGCGGCTCAGACTGTTTATAAGGTGCGCTTGTTTTTTATTACCGGACAAACATCATGACTACAGCACCGTTCTGGCAGCGCAAAACTCTTGACGAAATGAGTGACACTGAGTGGGAATCACTTTGTGACGGCTGCGGCCAGTGTTGTCTGCATAAATTGATGGATGAAGACTCGGATGAAATTTACTTCACCAATGTCGCCTGTAAGCAATTAAACATCAAAACTTGTCAGTGTAAAAATTACGAACGCCGATTTGAGTATGAGCCGGACTGTATCAAATTGACTCGTGATAACTTGCCAACCTTTGAGTGGTTACCGCATTCGTGCGCGTACCGTCTCTTAGCTGAAGGCAAGGACTTGCCGGTATGGCATCCCTTGTTGACAGGTTCAAAAGCCGCAATGCATGGTGAACGCATTTCTGTGCGCCATATTGCAGTGAAAGAGTCTGAAGTGACTGACTGGCAAGATCATATTTTAAACAAACCTGAGTGGGCAGACTAAACCACCAGCTTCGAGAAAGAACACAAAAATAAATCGTACAAAACGAAATCTTTATGATACGGTGTTCTTTCAATAACAAATAAAAGTAGGTTTTTATCCAGTACTTAACATTTAAGTGTCCGTCATGTGGCGGTTCACAGTATCGCACCTCCCCTTACGATGTCCGAGAAACAAATCCCCATGGCGCTGTTTGTATCTTCTGTAAATCAGGGATGCATCTTCTTCATCGTCCGATGAGTGCGATTCATCAATATAGTGTAGCTGCTCGCTAAGAGCGAATTGCGCTGCTTTTGCTTTCCCCACTTCTGCACTGTTAACATTCAGCCTCCATAACGGAGGAATAATGAAAAAAATAACATTACTAATTGGGGCACTCATCCTCAGCGGCTGTTCATCGCCTGAACCCGTGGCACCTAAACCGCCGCAGGTTATCGGCATGCCGAACCCGGCGTCAGTTTACTGCAAAGACAAAGGCGGTGAGTTGAGAACGGTGAAAACCGATCTGGGTGAAGGTGGCGATTGCATATTGCCAAGTGGCGAGCGAATAGATCAGTGGACGCTTTATCGTCGCGACCACTAATAATAAAAAACCCGCCAAGGCGGGTTTTTGTGTATCTGAATTTCGAACTTAGCGGCCGAACAGATCGCGACGTTTTGGTTTGAAAGGTTGAGCAACTAACACCAGGACGGCAATCAGTAGGAAGACAGCAAAAATCCCCACTAACCACTGCACCATATCCAGCGACAAAAATTCCCACTGACGTACAGAACAGTCACCTGTTGCCACAAATACTGACGGCATCCACTTATCTAGCGGCAGCCAGCTTGGGAAACGTGCGGCAAAGTCACAAGTCACAAACGGGGAAGGATGAAGCTGAAGCATGGTGTGTTCCCACGCTAATTGCAGACCTTTCCCTGCACTGTAGATCCAAAGCGCAATTCCGGCGTAACGCAACGGAGTTTTTGGCGCAATGGCACCGACAATCCCTGCACCCATAATGCCAAACAGTGCGCAGCGCTCGTAAATGCACATAACACAAGGTTTCAGCATCATGACGTGCTGAAACCACAATGCCACCATTTCCAGGGCAAAGGCTGTTAATGCCAGAAGAAGCCAGGCACCACGCCCACGGGAGCATTGGTTTAAATATCGCAACATAATCAGTATCCCTGCAACATGCGTTGAGTCGGCAGTGTAAACGAATTCGATTTCTGCGCCAGTACGCACATCAAAATAACACGCTAATTGAATGTTATTCAGACAAATAAGGTAAACGGGCGCTATACCGCCCGTTAGAATAACTTAATGCGGAATGGCGTTCATCACCGGTGAGGAAATCCAGCCAGCATGCAGCATCCATTCGGTTGCTGGCACCAGCGTAAATTCAACACCTAATAATCCAACGATGGTCAATACCAGCGTATACGGTAGAGCCATCAGCACCATACGGCCATAAGAAAGACGAATCAGCGGAGCCAGCGCGGAAGTGAGCAGGAATAAGAAGGCTGCCTGGCCATTTGGTGTAGCAACTGACGGCAAGTTAGTGCCGGTGTTAATCGCCACTGCCAGGAACTCAAACTGCTTGAGGTCAATAATGCCGTTGGTGAGCGCAGTTTTCGCTTCGTTGATATAAACGGTGCCGACAAACACGTTATCGGAAATCGATGAAAGGATGCCGTTAAACAAGTAGAACAGCGCCAGTTGCGAATGTGGTTCGGCCTGCAAAACAAACTGAATAACAGGCGTAAACAGATGCTGGTCAATTATCACGGCGACGACCGCAAAGAACACGGTAAGCAGGGCGGTAAACGGCAGCGCTTCGGTAAAAGCTTTACCTATCTGGTGCTCATCAGTCACACCACACAATGAGGTGGCAAAAATAATCACTGAAAGGCCAATTAACCCTACCTCGGCTAAATGGAGTGCCAGAGCAATCACCAGCCAGATACCAATCAGTGCCTGAACGATCAGTTTTACACTATCCTGACGGGTGCGTTTTTGCGCACTTTTAGTGTCATAGTCCTGCAAAATCCCACGCACCTTTTCTGGCAGTTTCTCACCGTAACCGAGCATTTTGGTGGACTCGAGCAACACGCAAGTGAGTAAGCCGCAGATTAGAACCGGAATGGTCACCGGAGCCATACGTAAGAAGAAATCGCCAAAGTGCCAGCCAGCATTTTTCGCAATAATCAGGTTTTGCGGCTCGCCGACCATTGTCATCACACCACCCAACGCGGTGCCCACACCGGCATGCATCATCAGGCTGCGCAGAAAAGCGCGGAATTGCTCGAGTGTGCTGCGAGTGTCGGAATCAAGTTGGGTGTCATCCTGAATACCATCTTCAAGATCGCCAGTCGACGCAACGCGGTGGTAGATGTCATAGAAGCCAACCGCCACGCTGATAACGACAGCGACCACGGTAAGAGCATCGAGGAAGGCCGATAAAAATGCGGCTGCGATACAAAAAGCGAGGGAAAGCAATATCTTTGAGCGGATACCTAGCAGGAGCTTGGTAAATAGCAGCAGCAGAAGCTGTTTCATGAAATAGATGCCCGCAACCATAAATATCAGTAGCAGCAAAACTTCAAGATTTGATGCAATTTCTGCGCGCACATGGTCTGGCGTTGTCATTCCAATGAACACGGCTTCAATAGCCAGTAGCCCGCCTGGAAGCAGCGGATAACATTTCAGAGCCATTGCCAGAGTGAATATAAACTCGGCAACCAACATCCAGCCTGCAACGAATGGACTAACAAACCAGAATATTAAAGGATTTATGACTAAAAAAGTCAGTAAAGTCAGCTTGTACCAATTAGGTGACTGACCTAAAAAGTTGCGAAAAAGCGCACGCCCGGTAGACATTTCCATCGTAGAATTTTCATGCTCCACTTATCCGTAATATGTCAAAGTGCCGGAGATTTGATCTTTTCTCCCCAAAACTTAAAACAGAAATATTTCGGATAAAGATAAAGTTGCGTCAATTGAGTTGTTTCAGGTTACCCGCGCATAAGATATCAATCAAGGTATAGGAATATACTTTGGTTGTGCGATGGTCTGCAAAATTAAACCATGATTCCAAATTTGGCGCACCTCGCTGCTACCTGCGCCGCATGGCATCTGGTATGATGAGTCTCTTTAGCAAAACCTGTGTAATGGAAAGCATACTATGGTCATTAAGGCGCAGAGCCCGGCGGGTTTCGCGGAAGAATACATCATCGAAAGTATCTGGAATAACCGCTTTGCCCCGGGAACAATTCTTCCTGCTGAGCGTGAGTTATCCGAGCTAATCGGTGTGACCCGTACCACATTGCGCGAGGTGCTTCAGCGCCTGGCGCGTGATGGCTGGTTAACGATTCAGCATGGCAAGCCGACCAAAGTGAATAACTTCTGGGAAACCTCCGGTTTAAACATTCTGGAAACTTTGGCGCGTCTCGATCATGACAGCGTGCCGCAGTTAATTGATAACCTACTGTCAGTGCGAACTAACATTTCCACTATCTTTATTCGTACTGCTGTTCGCCAGCATCCGGATAAAGCGCAAGAAGTGTTGGCTACCGCAAACAGCGTTGAAGATCACGCTGATGCGTTCGCTAAGCTTGATTACAACATTTTCCGTGGTCTGGCTTTTGCTTCCGGGAACCCGATTTACGGGCTGATCCTCAATGGAATGAAAGGGTTGTATACCCGCATCGGGCGTCACTACTTCTCAAGTCCGGAAGCGCGCAGTCTGGCGTTAGGTTTCTACCATCGTCTGGCGGAAATTTGCCAACAAGGTTTGCACGATCAGGTATTTGATACTGTTCGTACCTACGGGCGTGAAAGTGGTGAAATCTGGCATCGGATGCAGAAAAACCTACCGGGTGATTTGGCAATGCACACCCGTTAGTCTGGCCATGTCATCACCATCTGTAAAATGAAAAACGCTTCCTTTGGGAAGCGTTTTTTTATGCTTACAAGCTATTGAGTCGTGGCGGGCAACGTTCTAGTAACTCAACGCTGCCATCTTCGTTTTGCTGTTCAAGCGTTACGTCAAAGCCCCATAAACGATGTACATGTTTGAGAACTTCACGACGACCTTTATCTAGCGGAGCACGGTTATGCGGGATATAGCGCAAAGTCAGCGAGCGGTCGCCGCGTAAATCAACGTTCCAGACCTGAATATTAGGTTCAAGGTTACTGAGATTGTACTGTGCAGAAAGCTCAGCACGAATCTTGCGATAACCCTCTTCATTGTGAATCGCCGCAATTTCCAGATAGTTATTGCGGTCGTCATCCAGCACGGTAAACAGGCGGAAATCACGCATCAGTTTTGGCGACAGGAACTGGCTAATAAAGCTCTCGTCTTTGAAATCGCGCATCGCAAAATGCAATGTCTCTAACCAATCTTTACCCGCAATATCCGGGAACCAATAGCGGTCTTCTTCCGTTGGCGACTGGCAAATTCGCTTGATGTCCTGGAACATGGCAAAACCGAGTGCATACGGGTTGATGCCGCTGTACCAAGGGCTATTGTACGGAGGCTGGAATACCACATTGGTATGGCTATGCAGGAACTCCAGCATAAAGCGGTCAGTCACTTTTCCTTCATCATACAGGTGGTTAAGGATGGTGTAGTGCCAGAACGTCGCCCAGCCTTCATTCATAACCTGGGTCTGTTTTTGTGGATAGAAATACTGGCTGACCTTACGCACAATGCGCAAAATCTCGCGCTGCCAGGATTCCAACAACGGCGCATTCTTCTCCATAAAATAGAGCAGGTTTTCTTGGGGCTCAGAAGGGTAACGACGCGCTTCGGCAACCGTTTTTTCTTCTTCACGACGTGGTAGGGTACGCCACAACGTGTTTACCTGGCTTTGCAGATACTCCTCACGGCTTTTCTGCCGCGCCGTCTCTTCCTGCAACGAAATTTTTTGTGGGCGTTTATAACGGTCAACGCCATAGTTCATCAGCGCATGGCAGGAGTCGAGCAGGCGCTCCACTTCGTCCACACCATAACGCTCTTCACATTCGGTAATGTATTTACGGGCGAAGATCAGGTAATCGATAATCGAACTGGCATCGGTCCAACTGCGGAACAGATAGTTGTTTTTGAAGAATGAGTTATGACCATAGCAGGCATGGGCGATCACCAGAGCCTGCATCGTAATGGTGTTTTCTTCCATCAGATAGGCGATGCACGGGTTGGAGTTAATCACTATCTCGTAGGCCAGCCCCTGTTGCCCATGTTTGTACAGCCGCTCCGTTTCAATGAATTTCTTACCAAACGACCAATGTGGATAGTTAATCGGCATCCCAACGCTCGAATAGGCATCCATCATTTGTTCGGAGGTAATCACTTCAATTTGATGAGGATAGGTGTCCAGCCGATAGAGTTTGGCAACACGGTCTATCTCTGCGAGGTAGACATCAAGTAGTTCGAACGTCCAGTCAGGTCCATCACTTAGACGTTTAGAATCCTTTGTGGCGGAATCGGTAACAATAGCCATCAGCGCGCCCTCATTGTTGGCGGCTCTCTCTGGATGGAAAGCCTCACTTTCAAGAATAGACAACTCCTGAAACTTAGCTGCCGCAAGCAAAATTTTTTCCACGCGATTTACATATTCCAATGCCCCGTTAATTCTCTGATAGTCAGCATAATATTTTGTTGAGAATATTTTCATGCGCAGGAGATTCTAATTATCACTATCCTGCTATAACAGGCCAGGATGTGAGGAAAGTCACTATAACAAAGCCATATGTTGAATAACATTTTCATCTGAGTTATCAATTTGTAATCAGAAGATTATTCTTTTAGCTAAATGGTGGAATGGATATGCGAGTTGTGGTGCTGGGTAGTGGTGTAGTGGGTGTCAGCAGCGCCTGGTATTTACGCCAGGCAGGGCATGATGTCACTGTTATCGACAGGGAGCCGGGTCCTGCTCAGGAAACCAGCGCGGCGAATGCCGGGCAAATTTCACCGGGCTACGCTGCCCCATGGGCGGCTCCTGGTGTGCCGCTTAAAGCGATTAAATGGATGTTCCAGCGCCATGCACCGCTCGCTATTAGCCTTGATGGCACGCAATTTCAGCTTAAGTGGATGCTGCAAATGCTGCGCAATTGCGATATGCGCCACTATATGGAAAACAAAGGTCGCATGGTGCGCCTTGCGGAATACAGCCGTGATTGCCTGAAGGAATTGCGCCACACCACCAATATCAAGTACGAAGGCCGCCAGGGTGGCACGCTACAACTTTTCCGCACCGCCCAGCAGTATGAAAATGCGGCCAAAGATATAGCAGTACTCGAAGATGCGGGTGTGCCATATCAATTGCTGGAGGCAAGCCGTTTAGCCGAAGTTGAACCCGCGTTGGCTGATGTAGCTCATAAGCTCACGGGCGGCTTGCGCTTACCGAATGATGAAACTGGCGACTGCCAGCTGTTTACGCAAAACCTGGCTCAGATGGCGGCAGAAGCCGGTGTTGAGTTCCGCTTTAATACTTCGGTTGATCGTCTGTTGTACGAAGGCCAAAGTATTTACGGCGTGCAGTGCGGCAAAGAGGTCGTGAAGGCCGATGCTTACGTCGTTGCTTTCGGCTCATATTCCACTGGCCTATTGAAAAATATCGTTGATATTCCTGTTTATCCACTCAAAGGTTATTCGCTGACAATCCCCATTGCGGATGAGCAAGGCGCACCGGTTTCGACTATTCTCGATGAGACATACAAAATTGCTATCACGCGTTTTGATCAACGTATTCGCGTTGGCGGAATGGCAGAAATTGTCGGCTTCAATACGGAATTGCTGCAACCACGTCGCGAAACCCTGGAAATGGTTGTTCGTGATTTGTACCCGCGCGGAGGGCATGTTGAGCAAGCCACATTCTGGACGGGTCTGCGCCCAATGACGCCAGACGGTACGCCAATTGTTGGGCGTACACCGTTCAAAAATCTATGGCTTAACACCGGGCACGGGACATTAGGCTGGACGATGGCCTGCGGTTCCGGCCAGATGTTAAGTGATTTAATTTCCGGGAGAACGCCTGCGATTCCATTTGATGACCTCTCGGTTGCACGTTATTCCCCGGGGTTCAGGCCGACAGGATCACCGCGTCTGCATAACGCCCATAATTAAATTCTAACAAGGAGAGGACAATGTCCCGTCCTGTTGTTGCGACGCTGAATCTCAGCGCGCTACGTAACAATTTAAATGTTGTTCGCCAGGCCGCTCCTCATTCGCGTGTCTGGTCGGTGGTTAAAGCGAATGCTTATGGTCATGGAATTGAACGTATCTGGTCGTCGTTAAGGCAAACCGATGGTTTCGCGATGCTTAATATTGAAGAGGCGATCCTGCTGCGTGAGCAAGGCTGGAAAGGGCCGATTTTAATGCTGGAGGGCTTCTTCCACGCCGACGAGTTGCCGCTATTTGACCAGTATCGTTTGACCACCAGCCTGCACAGCAACTGGCAGGTAAAAGCTTTAGCTAATGCCAAACTCAATGCGCCGCTGGATGTTTACCTGAAGATGAATAGTGGAATGAACCGACTCGGGTTCAGCCCGGACCGCGTGCATTCTATCTGGCAGCAACTGCGTGTTATCCCGAATGTCGGTCAACTTACGTTGATGGCACACTTTGCTGATGCAGAACAACCTGATGGCATTGTTGAACCAATGAAGCGGGTAGAGCAGGCGGCTGAAGGTTTAGATTGCCCGCGCTCGCTCTCCAATTCGGCGGCAACACTCTGGCACCCGGAAGCGCATTTCGATTGGGTACGTCCAGGGATTGTGCTGTACGGCGCATCACCGAGCGGGCAATGGTGCGACGTTGCCACCACCGGCCTGCAGCCAGTGATGAGCCTGCAAAGTGAGATTATTGGCGTGCAGAACCTTAAACCGGGCGATGCGGTGGGTTATGGCAGTCGTTACCGGACAAATACCGAGCAGCGTATTGGTATTGTTGCCTGTGGTTATGCCGATGGTTACCCACGCCATGCGCCAGATGGTACGCCAGTGCGTGTTGATGGTGTGCTAACGCATACCGTCGGGGCTATTTCCATGGATATGTTGGCGGTAGATCTCACCCCATGTCCGCACACCGGTATTGGTAGCCCGGTCGAGTTATGGGGCAATGAAGTGAAAATTGATGATGTGGCCCATGCAGCCGGCACGGTGGGGTACGAATTAATGTGCGCTCTGGCACCACGCGTCCCTGTAGTTACAACATCCTGACTATTGTTGCATTAACGCTCTTTTGCACATCGGTATTGATATGCGGGTAAGTTACCTTACCCGCCATATCGTTTTATTACTCAGTCTCTTCACTCTCGACGCGCACACCAATCTTACGCACCTGGTTATCTTCTTTCTCGGCGACAGTCCAAATCATGCCCGCGAACTCTACCTGGTCACCAACCACCGGCGCACCGCCTAACATGCCCACCACAAACTCACCCAATGTTTGTTGAGTATTGACGTTGTCATCAAGTTCAAGGCCGTAAATGGTCGCGACATCGCCAAACTGGGCGCTGGCTTCGAGAATAAAATCACCGAAGAAGCGTTGGTCGAGTGCCACTGGTGGCGACTGGCTAAACATCTTACCCAGAGCCGGTAAGTCGCGCTCACGTCCAATAACACAGAGCACATCACCCACTTGCAAACGTGTACGGTCGCCTGGTTGCATCAGAACATTGTCACGGAACAGGGCGGCAATTCGTGTGTCTTTCGGCATTTTCAGATCCCGCAAAGAGGCACCGATGCACCATTTGTCTTCGCTAAGCTGATAAACGAACTGCTCCCAAGGGTTTTCCGGATGAATATCCAGGCCAACGCGGGATACCGGCCAGCCGACAGGCGGAACCACAACTTTGGCTTTTTTCGCCGCCCAACCGAGCGACGTGCCTTGTAATAACAGCGACACCAGGACCACGAAGAAGGCGACATTAAAGAACAGGCGTGCATTTTCAAGGCCCGCCATCATCGGGAATACGGCAAGGATGATTGGCACCGCGCCACGCAGGCCAACCCAACTGATAAACACACGTTCGCGCAGGTTAAAACCACGGAACGGCAGCAAGCCGAGGAAAACAGACAATGGACGAGCAAAGAATATCATCCAGATAGACAGCAACAGCGCCGGAATAGCAATCGGCAACAGATCGGTTGGATTGACCAGTAAGCCCAGCACCAGGAACATGCCGATTTGTGCAAACCACGCCAGACCATCAAAGTTTTGTAGAATACCAAAGCGGCTGCGAATAGGGCGGTTTCCGAGTAGGAAGCCACACAAATAGACCGCCAGAATACCGCTGCCGTTTAATGCGGTGGTGATGCCAAACACCATAATCCCGCCGCTTAATGCCAGCAGCGGATACAAACCTTGTGGTAGCGTAATGCGGTTAATCATTTGCAGCAGCAGATAACCGCCGCCGAGGCCAAGCAAAATGCCCAAACCAAACTGTTGGATAATATCCACCAGGAACATCCAGCTCAGGCCGGTTTGCCCATGCTGAATCATCTCAATCAGCGTGATGGTCAGAAACACCGCCATTGGGTCGTTACTACCTGATTCGATCTCAAGCGTTGAACCAACACGTTCGTTCAGCCCTTTGCCGCCGAGCAACGAGAACACGGCTGCCGCATCCGTTGAGCCGACTATCGCGCCAATCAGCAAGCCTTCGATGACATTGAGATTAAACAGCCAGGCTGCAGCCATGCCAGTCAAGCCTGAGGTGATAAGTACACCAACTGTAGCAAGCGAAAGTGCCGGGCCAAGCGCTACGCGAAAGGAGCTTGCTTGGGTGCGCATGCCGCCATCAAGCAGAATCACCGCCAGTGCCAAGTTACTGATTAAATAAGCGAAAGGATAATTATCAAACGGAATGCCGCCAATGCCATCGATCCCCGCCAACATACCAATAGCGAGGAATATAACCAGGATGGGGATACCAAGACGCGAGGAAAAAGAACTCAATAAGATGCTACAAGTTACCAATACGGAACCTAAAATAAACAGACTGACTATCGCCCCTGCGTCCAAAATTATCTTTCTCCTTTGCGTGTGTATCTATTCGTGAAGCAAATTTTAACACGGAAAGCATTGATTCATTGTGCTTTCTGAGGGGCATATTCTACTTATTTTGTCTCATTACCGGATGACCGCTGACGGTGAGACTGGCGGTTTGCCCGTCATGCTGTAGTTCGCCAAAAGCGCCCAATGGCAGAGTGACAGTTTCTGGTTCATGACCAAACGGTAAACCGCGCAGCACGGGAATGGATAACCGCTGCTCTAACATGCGACACATTTCATCGAAATCGTAACCGCCGTCGTAGTCACTTAACGTTGCTCCGTTGAAACTTCCGAGAATCAGGGCTTTCTGGCGAGCTAAAATTCCGGCGTGGTGGAGTTGCAATAGCAGTCGCTCCACGCGGAAAGGGTGCTCGTTAATATCTTCGACCACTAAAATGCCACCATCAATCACGTTGAGCCACGGCGAGCCAATCATTGATACCAGCATCGCGAGATTGCCGCCCCACAGCGTCCCACTTGCTGAACATGCAGGCGTTGGGCTTTGCCAGGTGAGGGTAAATTGCGGCTCAGTAATCGCCTGCCAGAAATGCTGCCAGGTAAAGCTGTTTAACTCATCGGCACCAAAATTACCCGCAAGCATCGGCCCGCTAAAGGTAATGGCACCTGTCTGGGATAAGAGGGCTAACTGGATTGCGGTAAAATCGCTATGCCCGCAAATAATCGGTGTACGTTCGTGGAACGCGTGCCCAAGGCTCGAATAGTCAATATTTTCAAGCAAACGGGATGCACCATAACCACCGCGCACCGCCAGAACGATATCGCATTCATTCGGGAGTGCGGATAAATCCTGAATATCAGCAAGTCGTTGATCGTCAGTTCCGGCGAAACGCTGAAAGCGCCGGGTAACGACGGATTGGTTTTCCACTCGGTGTCCCGCGGCTTTCAGGCGTTCGATACCGCGCGCAGCAGCAGCCTGATTAACACAGAAACCTGAAGGAGCAATCAAACGAATCGTGGACATGGCATTTCCTTGCTGAAAGTGAATTGGTTATCATGCCGTTATCAAAGGTGGTTGTCATCCGCCAGGCGGCGATGAATCAATGTTGTTTACCCCACAGATTTCAATATTCCGGGTAACTTTATAAGGATAGATGCGTGAATATCAGATGGCTCATTGTATTGGTTTTGTTTTTAGCAGGCTGTTCAAGCCATACCACCAAACAGCCCGAGTGGGACCCTACAAAACCGGTACAACGTGCATTAACCTGGATGCCAATAACCGATCAGGCCGCAAAAGAGTGGGGAGTAAGTCCACGAGTGGTTACGGCGATTATTGCTGTTGAATCAGGCGGTAATCCTACGCTCGTCAGCAAGTCCAACGCGGTTGGTCTGATGCAGATTAAAGCCTCAACCGCTGGCCGCGATGTGTATCGCCACCTGGGATGGGGCGGCGAGCCGTCAACTAGCGAGCTCAAAGACCCGGCCCGTAATATTTCGATTGGCACGGCTTATTTAAGCATTCTGGAACATGGCATTCTGGCTGGTATTGAAAATCCGCAAACTATGCAATATGCGTTGCTGGCCTCTTATGCTAACGGTGCAGGGGCTCTGCTCCGAACCTTCTCATCGGATCGCAAAAAGGCCATTAACGAGATTAATGACCTGAGCCCTGACGAGTTTTACGATTACATTGCGAAGAACCACCCGGCACCTCAGGCACCGCGCTATCTATATAAGGTGTCGCGGGCTTTAAACGCCATGTAACAAGTCATTTTTAAAGCACAACCGCACATCCCAGTCACATCGTTTTCTATGCGTCTGGGGTCTGCGGCCTTTCGCCTTTATGCAACTCGAATTTTTTAGTGTCTGTCTTAAACTGTTTACTTCACTCGTTCTGCTTTTTCACGCGCCGATCGTTCCAGCGAAAAAATAATGCGCTGTAGTTCGCGCTCAACGGCCGGGTTCACATTCAGGAAGCGGAAACTCAGGCGAGGGGTGCTGATGGTCTGATTTTTACCGTCGATGACTTTTCGTTCCGAAAGCGTTATCAGCTGCATATCAAAGTGAAACTTACCCCACTGCACTAAATCTATTTCCACCTGTGAGAAACGCATTCCTGTACTCAACCCTTCTGGCAGAGGCCCATCAACCAGTGCGCCCATTCCCCCTAATGACAAATCACATAGCCTGAACTGGAATGGCGAGCCATTAGAGAGCGTGGTATTGCAGAGGTAATAGGGCTGAAGTGGGGCACTGATGCGAAAGTATTCCCGGCGTTGTACGAACCACAAAGCGGGAGGTAGCGGGGCGTGGAATGCCGGTAAGTTCAGGTAACTTATTACCTGCATCTTAGGCATTATAAATTCTACCTTTGCTCCTTCCGTCTCAGCGATGAACTGTATGTTGGTCGCTTTTTGCGCCGCCTGATTTTCATGCCCCTGGCTTCCAAAATCCACGATCAAACCAGTCGCCGTAACCTCAAGGATTTTGCTGATAAATTGCCCCGATGGCCAACTCAGACGAACCGGGACTTGGTTTTTATGGAGATCACGTAACACGCCTAATACTGCCAGAGGACTTTGTTTCAGAAACTGCTCGTTATAGTTACTCAAGGCCAGGTCCATGTTGTGGTTTTTTGAAAGCGGTAAGCAATCTTATCGGCAATAATGTAAAAAACTTAAGATAAATCTCAAGGCGCGATGCGGATAAATTCAATAACTTAGTGATGCTAATCACATTTTCCTAACATTTGATTATACTTAGCGTACCGACAGACAGAACCCGCGACGATACTGATGTGGATTCTGGCTTGTTACCACACACAATAATGAAGAGGATGTTCAACATGGGTATTCTGGCCTGGATTATTTTCGGTTTGATAGCTGGTGTTATCGCAAAATTAATTATGCCTGGTAAAGACGGCGGCGGTTTTATCCTGACCTGTATTTTAGGGATTATTGGTGCTGTCGTTGGTGGATGGATTGCAACATTTCTTCATATCGGCGGCAGCGTCACGGGCTTTAACTTGCCAAGTTTCCTTGTCGCAGTAGCAGGTGCGATTATTGTTTTGGTTATTTACCGTATGGTTCGTCGCTAACTATCCTCGTCATACTTGAAGTCGCCTCGGCGTTGGCTGCACTCACTCACCCCAGTAAGCTCCTGGGGATTCCTGAGTTTGCCGCCTTGATGCAACTCCAATTATTTAGAGGATAGGTCTTTATCTATTTTGTAACGGCCCCATTTGGGGCCGTTTTACGTTTGCTACTTTTGCGTGAAGAAATCGTTATACAGCATGTAGAGA
This sequence comes from Buttiauxella sp. AC038, assembly GCF_979253565.1. NCBI lineage: Bacteria > Pseudomonadati > Pseudomonadota > Gammaproteobacteria > Enterobacterales > Enterobacteriaceae > Buttiauxella > Buttiauxella sp. AC038. The sequence goes on from NZ_CEEDCQ010000001.1 coordinate 2,159,482, forward strand.
TGTGCGGCGCTCCAGGAGAAATTCGGTGCCCCCTGTTGCGCGCCATTAAGCGGATTATAGTTCTCGCGAATAGGACCATCGCTCATCAGGCCATTGGCGTGGGCAAAGAAACGATTAGCCATCTCCACGGCATCGGCGCGATAGCCATACCGTTCCATTCCTTTTAGCCCAAAGTAGAATTGATCCACCCACACTCGTCCACGCCAATAAATATCAGCACCAAATGCCGGATTCGTCAGTGCCGCGGTCCCGAGTGGCACGTAAGTATTAAACTCTTTTGGATCTTTCATGACCTTCACGACGGCATCAGCATGGGATTGAGTTGCAGCACCATTAAATAACGGTGACCATCCTTCCGGTCCCTTGCCCCGCGCAACGATTGGTTTGCCGGCACAGCCATTGGCCAAAGGTTTATCTTCAATCCGAATGTCGTAATAGAAGCCCGTGGCATCGTCAAACATACAGGTGTTGATATAGCTGGCCAGTTTCTTAGCGTGCTGGCTAAAGTGTTGTTCATCTTGCGGTTTGCCGAGAATTTTCGCCATTTCAGCCAGATAACTGCTGTCACTGTACATGTAACTTGCCTGGTCAACTGACTCCTGCAAAAGTGAAAAACCGACAAGGCGCCCACTTGAGTCGCGGTTTTCAGCAAACAGCACCTGCCAGTCTTCGCGTTTGCCGCCTTTATCCAGATAACGTTGCAGTTGGTCAGGGTCGATAAAGCCAAATACGGCAGCGTCATCACGCCCGGACTCCCACGAAGCAGCAACCTGAGCCGGAATATCAATGCTGTCATATTTCCCGCTACGCAAAACTTGGTTGTAGTTCTCAAGCCCTACCATTTTTTGCTCTTTGCTGCCGCGTTTGACGGTAAAGATCATTTCACCCTTTGCGGTGTTGTGGGCTTTGTCACGAGTGGCACCATACTCAGGTAAACCATTTCTGTTGTGGTCACGGTTACGTAACCACCAGTCATGATAAGCCGCCAGATGCGGATACATTTCCTCAAGCCAGGCTTTATCCCCCGTGGCTTTGTAGACTTCCATCACAGACCAGGCGGCAAGGCTTGGCTTGGTATTGCGTTCATTCCAGTTGCTACCATCACCGCCACGTTCTGGGTTGGTGTTATAGGCAATCAAATCTGGAACAAAGCCTGCATCCCATGGGCGTAATGGGTCATCGGTTGGAATCTGCCAGGCGAAGACTGCGCGAATGTTATCTTTTGCCACGTCAGGATTAAAATGTGCCATAGCGTAAGCCTGCTTCCAGGTATCCCACGGCCAGGTTTGGTTACCGGAAAACCAGCGTCCAGTTACAGAAGGTGTGACGGAGTCAAATTTCATCGCACCCGCCACGCCACGCCAGTTTCCATTCAGCGTTTCGATAGCTTTTACTGCCACTCGGGTTTGCGCCGCCGTCGCGGCAGGGTTTTTTAGCCCGGATTCCAAATAACCTTCCCAGCGCTGCTCGGATGCTGTCTGGTAGGTTTGAGGATGCTTGAGAATATCGGCGATTTTACTTTGTTCTTTTTGTACTTCAGTAGCCGTCAATAAATGAGAATAAGTGGTGTAGAGGGTGATCGAGCTTTCAATATTGGCTTTTGCAATAAAGCGGTGGCCGTCAATTTGGGTGCGCATCGGCAGCGTTTTATGGATTTGGTACTGTGATTGGCCTGATGTCATCAGGTTTGAGTCGGCACGCACTTTGCCAAAAGTGACATTCAGACCATCTGATGTGGCATGTAGCGTGCGGGTATAGCCCGGAAACGCCTGCTCAATGGTTTCATCAGACTGAGGTTTTTGCTCCTGAAGATGATACTTCTCCAGTAATTCGCCATCCCAAACTAGCTCCAGCGGTGCGTCAGTGGTGATTTCTGTTTCCAGCAAGGAGGTGCGTGATGTCACAAAGCGCAACGTCATTTTCACAGTGACACCAGGGGAGGTGAGTGTCTGTATCAATGCCCCAGGAATGCTGTATGCCTTCATTGTAAATGCGATTTTTTTACCATTCTGGTACACGCTCAGGCGGTCGAAATTATTCGCCATAAAGTTGATGTACTCTTCGGTCAGCAAAGCAGGGCCTGGGAAACCACCCATTCCTTCGCTACTTGCTGGCAGCAAATGCCCATGCCAGGCACCATCATCAAAAAGCGGATTAAATCGTTGATGTTCGTCGAAATCGTAATCAAGCATCGCGTGTGGTGCACCGGTGCGATCGATAACGTTCTGGAAATCATTGGCCATTAACGTGGTGGTGTCGTGCTTTGTTGAATGGCAACCCGCGAGCACAAGCAGCATCGCGAGCGGGGCAAGACGGAAAATTGTTTTCATGAAGTATCCTTACCAGTAGAAATATTGCATCACGAATATCGAATTGCTGGCGTTCGTGGTGTCGTTATGAAGATAAAAACGGCTGTCGAGTGCAGTGGCGAGTTTTCCACCAAAGTATTCGTACCAGATACCAAACTGTGCGTAAGAGGTGGTCTGGTCTTCGGCGTTATCTAACAGATGCTGCGCGTAGCTCCAGGCGGTTGAAAGATAAAGTCCTTTAGCAGGTTCAACCATGCCGCTGATCATCATCCCGCTCTCACTACCAGGGTTATAACCATCGCCTTTGCCGGTATGGTGCCAGACTCGTCCTGCGAGGTGTTTACCCTGTAAACCCAGCAGATACATCAGCCCGGTGCCGTCGGTCACTTCCAACCCGCTCAACATGGTTAAATCATCAAGAATGTCGTACTGGAGGTAGCCGTTGATCATCGCCTGATAGGTATATTTATCTGAATAGCGGTCATATTTACCGAAGTGCAACCACGCTTTGCTCTCGTCGACACGGCTCTCTGGAGCTGCTGTGACACTGTAACGTAGCTTCCCAGTCAGGTTTTGTATCTTAGCGGCGTAGGTTAAATCACGGGTATTGGGGATGACATAGCCATACTCCGGCGTGAAATCTCCCCACCATTGCAAATCGTCCAGCGATGAATCGTTACGGGCACTTAAAATAAACTCGGTGCCTTTATCGGTACGATAGCCGCCATAAAAACGGTTAATCCCACCTTCAAAACCGCCCCAGCTGTGATCGGGAACCCAGGCATTACCATTATTGTCTGCCTGAACCGTCCAGCCTTCCCCATATAGCAGACCAAACCAGTTACCGTGTTTGACCTCAAGGCCGCCTTCGATATAAGTCCCGTCGCTGTATTTATGCTTGTCGTCGCCGTTAAGGTAAACGCTGCCACCCAGGCCCATCTCGCCATAAAAACGAAAGGCGGTGTTACTAGTATCTGCTGTAAGCGAAGGTGGTTGCGGAGTCTGGCGTGCTGCCGGAACAACGCTTTCTGCTGCCAGCAATGCCCCTGCGGGTGCGAACAGTGTTAGCAGCGGTGCCATAGATAAAATCTTAACCATACAATCCACTCCTTGTTGTTATTGCGGTTATCGATCCGTGGAATGCCGCTCATACTAGTTAAATATTTACTAAAATATATACTTAAATCGGTAAAGCGATAAGTGGATCACAATGCGAGTAGGGCTATACACGTAGTCGCAATGCCATTAAGCTATTGTTTTCACCTCTTGATTATTGGGATCTTATGGCTACATTGAAGGAAATCGCTCATGCGGCTCAGGTATCTGTGGCTACGGTTTCACGGGTCCTGAATGACGATCCCACACTGAGCGTGAAGAGTCAGACCCGTCAGAAAATTCTCGAAGCGGCAGAGCGGCTGGAATACAAAGTCCCCAGTGCCAAACGTCAGGCCGGTCAGCGTCTTACCTTTGCGGCTCTTTATACTCATGGGCAAGAGCTGGAAATCAACGATCCCTATTACCTGGCTATGCGTTATGGCATTGAAACTCAATGCGAAAAACTGGGTATTACGCTGGTTTCCTGTTACGACTTCAAAGGCGATCGCCCCTTGGTGGCAGCCGACGGTTTACTGGTAATTGGTAAACCCCAGCCTGCAACACAGGCGGTGCTGGAGCAGCAGGATTTGCCGTTGGTGTATCTCGATGGGGTAACTAACGATCCACGGTTTGACTGCGTAAGCGTTGATTTAGCGAAAATCAGCCAGAAGGTGATCGACTTCTTTATTTCACGTGGTTACCTGCGTATCGGCTTTATCGGTGGCCGGGATGACCCGGAATATGCCGATCAGCGCGAACAGGCGTTTGTTGATTATGGGCGTAGTAAAAAAGTTGTTCAGCCGCAGGATGTTTACTATGGGGACTTTAGTAGCCAGGCCGGATACCAGTGCGCGATGAAAATGCTTGCATCATCAAGCGATTACCCACCAGCCTTGTTTGTGGCGACCGACTCTATTGCGATTGGTGTTCTACGCGCTCTGCATGAACACGGTATTAAAGTACCAGAGCAACTGGCTCTGATAAGCGTCAACGATATCCCTACCGCGCGCTTTGTTTACCCGGCGCTTTCAACGGTAAGAATTCACTCTGAAACCATCGGTGCGCAGGGCGTTAACCTGCTGATGGAACGGCTGCGTGACGATCGCACCATCCCGCTATCGGTATTTGTCCCCAGCTCTTTGCAATTGCGTGACTCGACAACATCTGAATAAAATCAACAACTCATCCCATAAGCCCTGCTGGTTTCTTACATCAGCAGGGCTTTTTGTTTTATACCGCGTGTTGATTTATTGTGATCGCCGCGGCATTTAGTAAACTTTAATTTTTAGTTTTACTAAATATTTACTATTGTTTGCCCATACCCACGTAATGAGGATGTTGGCGTGAACAATTGGGAAAACATAGAAAAACAATCTGAGAACCGACTGCCACCGCGCGCCTGGTTCCACGGTTATGACAGTGTTGAAAAGGCAAAAGAGCTAAACCGCGAGCAAAGCCTGGGCTTTTCATTGCTAAGCGGAAAATGGGCGTTTAACTATTTCGACCATCCGCAAAAAGTACCGGCCGAGTTTTACCACCAGCCTATGGCTGAATGGGGTGAAATCACTGTTCCGGGAATGTGGCAAATGGAAGGCCACGGTAAACTGCAATATACCGATGAAGGTTATCCTTTCCCTATTGATGTGCCTTTTGTTCCGACCAACAACCCAACCGGTGCCTATCAGCGCCAGTTTTCGCTACCGTCAGACTGGTTACAACGCCAGGTCATTATTAAATTCGACGGCGTAGAAACCTACTTTGAAGTTTATGTAAATGGCCACTATGTAGGCTTTAGCAAAGGCAGCCGTCTGAGTGCCGAGTTTGATCTCAGCCCGTATGTGAAGGCCGGAGAAAACTTGCTGAGCGTGCGGGTGATGCAATGGGCTGACTCCACCTATATCGAAGATCAGGATATGTGGTGGATGGCGGGTATTTTCCGTGATGTTTATCTTATTGGTCAGCCGAACGTTCATGTACATGACTTAACCGTGGTGACGGAATTTGATGAAAACTACTGTGATGCTGAGCTCCGGGTATCGTGCGACTTAAACAATATATCGGCCGCACCTGTCGCAGGTTTGCAACTGCATGCACAATTGTTTGATGGTGAAAAATGTATCGCTGAGCAAATCCTTGATGCACTTAGCGTACAGAACAGTGCCACCTGTCAGTTCCTGATACCGGTAAAACAGCCGAAGCAGTGGAATGCTGAGCACCCCAATCTTTATTTACTGCTGCTGACGCTGCGCAATAACCACGGTGAAATCATCGAAGTAGTGCCGCAGCAAGTCGGGTTCCGCGACATCAAAGTGCGCGACGGCCTATTTTACGTTAATGGTCGTTACCTGAAATTGCATGGTGTGAACCGCCACGATCACGATTGCCAGAAAGGCCGTGCAGTCGATATGGCGCGTGTTGAGCGTGACATCGTCCTGATGAAGCAACACAACATCAACTCAGTACGTACAGCCCATTATCCGAACGATCCGCGTTTCTATGCATTGTGCGACCAGTACGGCCTGTTTGTGATGGCGGAAACTGATGTCGAGAGTCACGGTTTTGCAAACGTCGGCAATATTAGCCGCATCACTGACGATCCAACGTGGGAACAAGCCTACGTCGAGCGTATTGAACGCCACGTTCTGGCGCAGAAAAACCATCCTTCTGTCATCATCTGGTCCCTGGGTAACGAGTCAGGCTACGGCTGCAATATACGTGCGATGGCAGCACGCTGTAAGCAACTTGATCCCACTCGTCTGGTGCATTACGAAGAAGATCGTGACGCCGAAGTCGTGGACGTGATTAGCACTATGTATTCACGCGTCTCAATGATGAATGCCTTTGGTGAATACCCTCATCCTAAACCACGCATTATCTGCGAATATGCCCATGCAATGGGTAACGGGCCTGGCGGGTTAGCGCAATACCAGGCCGTATTTAATCAGCATAAAAGTTTGCAGGGGCATTACGTCTGGGAGTGGTGCGACCATGGTTTACTGGTGCATGACGAGCAGGGGCGTGAGCGCTATCAGTATGGCGGTGATTACGGCGACTACCCAAACAACTATAACTTCTGCATGGATGGGCTTATCTATCCGGATCAACGTCCAGGCCCAGGCTTGCGTGAGTACAAGCAGGTGCTTTGCCCGGTCAATATTCGCCCGACGCAACAGTGTGATGTGTTGCTGGTGGAGAACCGCTACTGGTTCAGCACACTTGGTGACATCGAGTTCAAGGTCGCATATCAGGTCGATGGTAAAACCATCGCACAGCAAACATTGTCACTGCCACACTTGCTGCCAGGTGAAGCCGAAGAGCTGCAATTGGCTGCACCTGTGGTGCCAGCAGGTGAAGTGTTTATCAATGTTGAAGTTGTTAAGCGCAGTGCGACAAGCTGGAGTGATGCGATGCACTCGCTTGGTCAGTTCCAGATCTTGCGCCAGCAGGCGGTTTCTCGTGAGCTATTGCCACTCAATCAGCACAGCGCATTACGCTGTGAAACCCAGCAAAACAGCCTGGTTATCAGCGGCAATCAATTTTCTCTGACTTTCTGTCAACTGACCGGAGAGCTGGTTTCATGGTTGGTAGACGGTGAGGAAATTGTTGGGCGCGCGCCGCATCTAACCTTCTTTAAACCGACTATCGATAACCACAAGCAGGAATTTGAGGGTTTGTGGCAGCCGTATCACGTGCACCTGATGCAGCATAATTTCCGCACCATGCGTCATTTCTCGCAAGGTGAAGATACCGTTGTTGAGATTACCAGCACGATTGCACCACCAGTGTTTGATTTCGGTATGCGCTGTACTTATCAGTGGCGCATAACTCCGGCAGGCCATGTCAGCCTGGATTTGTCAGGTACACCATATGGAAACTATCAGGCCATTGTTCCAAAAATTGGCCTCGATTTCGGCATCAGCACACGCTTTAAACAGGTTGAGTATTATGGCCGCGGGCCAGGTGAAAACTATGCTGACAGCTGCCAAAGCAATCTGATCGGCCATTACCGCCAGCCGGTAGAAAGCCTTTTTGAAAACTACCCGTTCCCACAGGATAACGGCAACCGCCAGGATGTGCGTTGGTTGAGTGTTGAAGATGAAAAGGGTAACGGTATTTTCATCCAGCCATCTAAGCCGATTAACTTCAGCCTATGGCCATATAGCGCAGAAATGTTGCAACAGGCGCAGCACATTAATGAGCTGGAAAAGGGCGATTACCTGACATTAAACCTCGATGATCAAATCCTCGGACTTGGCTCCAACTCATGGGGTTCCGAAGTGCTGGATTCATTCCGCGTTTACCTCAAACCATTCCACTACGGTTTCACTATGGTGCCGTTCAGTAAAGCACAGGTGGAGACGGTTGATCTCGCGAAATACGATTTCCAACCGCAAACCAACCGCGCACTTTCTTGATAGGGCAAACGTAATGATTATTTTAAATACCTTAGAAGATTTTAAGCAGATTTATCGTGCGGGGAAAAATGGCAGCGTTGTATCGAAGCTATTAATAACCTCGAAAATATTCAGCCTAATATTTTTTATTCAATTGGTGATTCTTTGGTTTATCGCCTTGCAGAAGGCCCAGTAAATAACATGGATTTATTCGAAGGGAATCGCCGTTATTTCGATGTTCATTATTACCTTGCGGGACAAGAAACCGTTGAGGTTGCAGCGAAAAACGAGTTAACCCCAGAAATTGCTTACAGCGATGAAACTGACCGTGAGTTTTTGCGCGGGCAGGGTGTTAAACATCAGCTTAACGCCGGAAACGTCATCATCTGTGAAAACCACGAAGCACACCGGTTTTCGCAGGGGAAAGACGTCAAAAAAGTGATTTTAAAAGTCACGATTGAAGAAACGTATTTTCTAAATAAATAGGGTGTTAAACGCCTGACTGGTGTCGGATGGCGCAAGCGCTATCCGACCTACGAAAAAATTACTAAAATTTACCCTACAGTGTGGAGTTCGTATGGCTTCAACAAACAGAAATACTATTGGCAAGTTCGGGTTATTAGCGATGACATTTGCGGCGGTGTTTAGCTTCAATAACGTCATTAATAACAATATTCAGTTAGGTATCGCATCGGCACCGGTTTTCCTGGTGGCGACACTCATTTATTTTATTCCGTTCTGTTTAATCATCGCGGAATTCGTCTCTCTGAACCGTAATTCCGAAGCGGGAGTTTATGCCTGGGTGAAGAGTGCGTTAGGTGGCCGCTGGGCATTTATCACCGCCTACACCTACTGGTTTGTTAACCTGTTTTTCTTTACCTCGTTACTACCGCGAGTTATTGCCTACGCCTCATATGCGTTCCTTGGCTATGACTATATTTTCACGCCGATAACGACGGCAATAATCAGCATTTGCCTGTTTGCTTTCTCCACCTGGATTTCAAACCACGGAGCAAAATTGTTGGGGCCGATGACCTCAGTCACCTCCACGCTGATGCTTCTCCTTACGTTCTCCTACATCATTCTTGCAGGGGCTGCCGTGATTGGTGGCGTCGAACCGGCTGACCCAATCAACGTGCAGGCGATTACACCGCAGTTTAGCTGGGCATTCCTCGGTATTATCGCGTGGATTTTCCAGGCCGCAGGTGGTGCTGAGTCGGTTGCGGTGTACGTCAATGACGTAAAAGGCGGCAGCAAAGCCTTTGTTAAAGTGATCATTTTGTCTGGTTTATTCATCGGTGGCCTTTATACCGTCTCCTCACTGCTGATTAACGTCTTTGTTCATAAAGCTGATTTGCATTACACCGGCGGTACGGTGCAGGTATTTGAAGGGCTGGCGAATCACTTTGGCTTGCCAACGTCGCTGATGAACCGCTTTGTCGGGATTGTCTCCTTTACTGCGATGTTTGGCTCACTGCTGATGTGGACTGCTGCTCCTGTGAAAATCTTCTTTACCGAAATTCCAAAAGGTATTTTTGGTGAGAAAACCGTGCGTCTTAACCAGCATGGCGTACCGACTCGTGCAGCGTGGATTCAGTTCCTGATTGTTATCCCATTGATGCTTATCCCAACCGTGGGTTCGGGTAGCGTACAGGAGTTGATGAACACGCTTATTAATATGACCGCTGCCGCGTCAATGTTACCGCCGCTGTTTATCATGCTTGCCTACCTGAACCTGCGTATGAAATACGATGAGGTCAATCGTGATTTCCGTATGGGCACACGGATGCAGGGGATCACCATTGTGAGTGTGTTGATAGTCATTTTCACCGTCGGGTTTATTGCATCCACATTCCCGACCGGTGCCAGCATTATGACTATCGTGTTTTATAACGTCGGTGGGTTGGTTATCTTCCTGGGCTACGCCTGGTGGAAATACAACAAATATGAGAAAGGGCTGGATGCCAGAGCGCGTTACGAAGCGGATACACCGCTTGCACAAATCGCACTGGAACAGCAGCAGGGAAAGCCAGCTTCACCGCTCGCAGGTGAGGTCGCGATAACACGTCAGCCATAGAAAAACGGCCCCAAACGGGGCCGTATCTATGTTTCGCAGGTCGGATTAGCGAAGCGACATCCGACACTGGAGTTAACAAAACTTAAAAATCATATCCCACGGTTGCAATAACAGAACGCTCTGCACCCCAGTAGCAATAGCCGGTACCGTAACAGCCCGCAACGTAATCACGGCCTGTCAGGTTGGTGGCATTAACTTGTACGAAAGCCCCTTTCAAAGATGGCGTCCACGCACCCATATCGGCACGTACCATCGCATCAAGCAGAGTGACAGAAGGTACACGCAGGGTATTCTCGTTATCTGCCCATTGCTTGCCAATGTAGCGTACACCAGCACCCAGACTGATACCTAAGTCGGCTTTGAACATTCCCCACAAGCTTGCCATTTGGTCAGGCGTCACATACGGCGTGTTGCCGTCGTTACCGTCGATTGCATCTTTAAAGCGTACTTTGTTGTACGTGTAACCAGCGATGGTTGAGAAACGCTGATTCCACTGCGAACGCGCTTCCAGCTCAACGCCCTGCGAATGAACTTTACCTGCTGGCTCAAAATAGCTGCCCTGAACTACACGGTTACCGACATCTTTTTGTGTCAGGTCGTACAGCGCAACGGTATACATATCTACTGTGCCAGCTGGCTGATATTTCACACCCGCTTCGTACTGCTCGGCAGTGGTCGGCTTCAGCAATTTGCCTTCAGCATCAGGCAGAACCTGCGGTGTAATTGCCTGGCTGTAACTGACGTAAGGAGAAACCCCGTTGTTGAACGCATACAGCAGGGAGGCACGTCCGCTGAAATGATCATCGGTGCGGTTATCTGTCACGTCACTGTCAATGGCTTCAGCCACGATATGGCTTTTGGTCACCATATGGTCGTAACGACCAGAGAGTGTCATATGCCACTGATTCCACTTCATATCATCTTGTAAATAGACGCCGGTTTGTTCGTACTGACGCTTACCTGCTTTGGTCAACAGACCCTGGTTGATAGTGGAGTAAGTCGGGTCACGCGGATCGTAATAGTAGAAACCGCCAGGTCCACCGGACTCGCCCGTCCATGGGTTTAGGTTGGTGGTATAAGCAGAATCGTCAGACAGGTTATTGGTGTATTTATGGAACTCCCCGCCAAGCACCACTTTGTGGTCCAGTTCGCCGGTTGCGAAATCTGCTTCCAGTTGGTTATCGATGGCGTAAGCGTCGAGAGACGAGGTTTCACCGCTGTAATAACGCATCAATTCGTCGTGCGCGGCATCTGCCCAGCCAATCTGGTAAGCCTGCTTGAGGCCCACGTTTGAGTGGGTGTAGCTGGCGTTGGAGCGGAACGCCCAAGTGTCATTAAAGCTATGAGCGAACTCGTAACTGTAAATCTGCTGGTGGCGTTTGAATTCGTCATTGCCCGGTTCTACATCAGAGAAGCCGGTGCTGAGTTTACGGCCAGTAGACGAATAGAGACTACCATCTGCCGGAACCGATCCGTGGAAGCCACCTGAAGGATCTTTTTCCAGGTATGCACGCATCACCAATGAGGTATTTTCGCTCGGCTGCCATAACACAGACGGGGAGATGGCATAGCGTTCTTCACGGGTTTTCTCATACTGGGTATCACTATTTTTTGTCATACCGATGAGGCGCCAGGCCCATTCATCGTTAATCGCATTGGTATAGTCGAATGCGGTGCCGGTGGTATTGTTGTTACCGTACATGGCGCGAACGTGGCCTTCCTCAATGAACTGCGGTCGCTTTGAGGTCTCCATTACCAGTCCGCCAGGAATGGTTTGTCCGTAAAGAGCTGAAGAAGGCCCTTTGATAACGTCAATACGCTCAAGGAACCATGGATCAACCTGCACCACGTTGTAGCTGCCGCCGTCACTCATCAGGCGCAAGCCATCAAGGAAGATGTTATTCACATCACCGCCGTGGAAACCGCGCAGTGCGACAGTGTCATAACGAGTTGCACCACCAGCAAAACCAGTGAAAGCACCCGGTGTGTAGTTGAGCGCGCTGTTTACAGATAATGCACCCTGATCATCAATTTGTTGACGAGTCACGACAGACACCGACTGACCGGTAGTGATTAACGGCTCATCAGTTTTAGTAGCACCACGACTAACCGTCGCGCTGTAACCCTGAGTTGGGCTGGTGGAGGTTTCTGTCAGTGTGTCGGTCACAATAACGGTATCTTCCGCCATCGCGTAGGTTGGAGCAGCAAGAGCAAGCGCGCAGAGTAAAGCGGAACGCTTTACGGTAAATGCCAGTTTCATTTTATTATTTTCCCGAGAATGTCTTTTTGTTATCACCTGAAGGGCCGATCTGTGTCGGAGAGGTTGGTATAAATTCAGGCGATCTTATAACGAATAGGAATGCGAATTATTATTGTTATTGTTTGTGTAAGCAAGTGCAAATATTGGCAGGTAGAGAATTAAAACCCATGAAAATATTGGTGTTTTTACAGAGGAGTACGACCCTTTCCATGGGAGAGGGTCTAAGGGGAATCGGTGGTGGGAGAATTTTTACTCCTTCTCCTTGAGAGAAGGAGAAGGAGGGAGTGAGGCCGTTGGAACGACGTTACTGGGTTGAGGCCGCAGTAGGTTTCGTAGTTTCAGTCACAGGCCCCGGTGTTGCTGAAGGCAATTTATCCGGTGTGGAATCGCAGGGCTTCTCTTTACCGCATAACAAATCGAGCATTTTCAGCGTCACGCCGTTGGTCCAGCCAAAACCATCCTGGAGAGGATATTCTCCGCCACCACCGCCCGTACCCGTGCTGGATACATCATACTTTTCAACCAGTTTCTGTTCGCGGTTGTAGGTATGCTGCACATTGGTGAGGAAGCGCCAGGTGACTTCCATGGCTAAATCTTTATGCCCATAGTTCTGCAGCCCTTCGGTGGCTACCCATTGCAAGGGAGCCCAGCCATTTGGGGCATCCCACTGCTGGCCCGTTTTCAGATTGGTTGTCGCAAGCCCACCGGCTTTCAGCAGTTGCGCACGGGTGATGGTTGCCATTTTGTCCGCGCGCTCTTTCGAGGCCGCATGCACATAAAGCGGGAACAGTGCGGCGGCGGTCAACTGAGAACGAACAGCATTATTTTTGAGATCGTAATCGGCATACCAGCCCTGTTTGCTATTCCACAAATGCGCTTCCATAGCTTTCTGGCGAGCATCTGCCAGTTGCTGGTATTGCGTTGCTGCACTGGTGTCTTTCGCTACAGTGCTGGCGTGCGCCAGCGTTTTTTCCATCTGGAATAACAGGGCGTTTAAATCCACCGGCACGATTGAGGTGGTGCGAATCGAACCAAGTTGTTCTGGGTTATCCATCCAGCGAGAGCTGAAATCCCAGCCCGAGGCGGCAGCGGCACGCAAATCACGATAGATTTCTGTTGCCGGGCGATTCGGGTTGTTCTTCGCGGTAGTCACATCATCCAGATAAGATTCTGTACGTGGCGTATCTCTGTCATCCCAATAGCGGTTCAGGACTGAACCATCTTTAAGTTTCACCACGCGCAGGTTTTCAGAACCCGCTTGCAGCGTATCGCTGCCCTGCATCCAGTAGGCGTACTCTTTTTTCAATTGCGGCAGGTAAGTGATGTAGGTTTCATCACCATTATGGCTGGCCAACAGTTTGACCATAAAGGCAAAGAACGGTGGTTGCGAACGGCTTAGATAATAACTGCGGTTGCCATTGGGAATATGCCCCCAGGCATCAATTTCATGGGCAAAGTTGTCCACCATATCCTGCACTTTGTCCCAGTGACCGCTTTCTGCAAGCCCAAGCATGGTGAAATAGCTGTCCCAATAATAAACTTCGCGGAAACGCCCACCGGGTACGACATACGGCTTAGGTAGCGGCAGCAACGAGTCCCATTTATCAACGCTATCTGTGGTGCGCGTTAGCACCGGCCACAGGCTATCGATATGTTCACGCAGCGTCTGTCCTTCAGGTGGAACATATTTTTCACCCTCGCGCGGCAAGGTGAAGTTCACATTCACAAAATGACGTAAATCGAAGCCAGATTGATTGCGCTGCATGCGGTAGTCCGCAAGGATCATTAACGGATCGTTATTAGGAACCGCATCTGCAAATGTCTTTTGGTCAGGGAATAATTTTGCAGTCTGGACATCGGTAAATAACGGGCCAAGGAGCACATCTGGTGGCTGGGGCTGCGGTTGTTGTTCGTCAGCCGCCGAAGCGGGCAAGGTAAAAGCGACGAACGCACAACCGATAGCTATTTGAATCGCAAGCAATAAACTACGAGGACGGCGCAAAGCAGGATTTATCATCTATTGTTCTCCTTTTCATGATCGCGTGAAGTTTTAGCGATCAACCCTATGAAAACCTTAGACGAATTTGCGGGCAGTACCAGGTGCCATGTCGCATATTAAAGGAAAGCAGATAATTTACCGGTGGCACTGGCTCTTACCCTTGCGGATTAATCAACCATGTTCCTGCTTTTTCCACAGACAACGTCATGTTTCGCGTCTGGTTATTATCACGCAGGGTAATCTGATATTTTCCGGCAGGCAGTTGCAGGAAACCATAACCATTGGCCCCCGGCGTGATTTTTTCTGTTTTGCCATTCACATTCAACTCTTCACCGTCATTCATGCGGACATAAACGCGCGCCAGCATACCCTCAGTGGCGGGGAGAGCAGCTGGAGTTGCCACCGCCTGGACTTTTTGTACCGCGGGTGACTCAAGTTTAGCTGTCTCGGAAGTCGGTGTTGTCGAGAAATGGCCACCAAAAATAACCGCACCTACAGCCACGCCGACCAACACACTGGCCGCTATCTGTAGTGGCAATTTGTAGCGTTTGCGTAAAGGAGACAGCGGGGTAATCTCTGCATCTTCCAGAGCAACCAACATGGTCCCTGGTTGTTTTAGCGATGCGAGGCCATTGATACCGCTCATCGGAATCTCGGCAAGGGCTGCAAATTCAGCAATAGATTGCGGGCGGTCTTCAGGTTTTAGCGCCAGGGCGTGATCGACGGCCTGCAACAAACTCTGGGAATAGCCTTCAGGGCGATTCTTCGCGAGCTTAACGCAAGGGTCCTGAATCGTGCGGGTAACACTGGCTGGAGGGCAGGTGCCTGTTATCAACGTATAAAGAATGGCGCCGAGTGCATAGATATCAGTCCACGGCCCTAGTTGGTTTTCGAGATCGTCAGCGTACTGTTCCAGCGGGGCAAAACCAGGATTAAGCGGCGTTTTAATCTCGTCGCTGTTTTCTGAATTGGCGCGCAGTGGAGCACCTGCATTAAGTAGCAGCGGCGCTCCGTTGTCCTGAATTTGAATACTGCGCAGGGACAAATCACGATGAATAAATCCTTCGTCGTGCAATGTTGCCAGCGCCCCGCACAGCATCGGCAATATCCTGCGTAACCAGGCATCGTTGATGATTTCAGGATGTTGTTGATGAAGTTCGGCAAGCGTCATACCGCTGGAGTAACGTGTTGCCGCATAAGCGGTTTCGTTTTGCGTCCAGAAGCTTAAAACCTGAAGCAGGTTTGGGTGGTTGAATTGCGCAAGCTGACGAGCCGACTGCACAAAACGATTCATACCCGAGCTGAATGCCTGGCTATCTTGTTTACTGCGCAAAACCAGCTGCATATTGTCGCTACGTATGGTCAGCGCACGCGGCATAAACTCATTGATAGTTACCGGTCGTTCGAGTTGATGATCCCACGCTTTATAAACCACGCTGGTGTTGGTGGACTCAGTCACTTTCTGAATTTCAAACTCGTCGAAACGGAAACCTGGTGGCAGAGCATCGGGAAGTTCTTGTTCGTAATCTTTATCAGTCATGATGGCCTTTCTCTGCACGAAATCGACGAATGTTCACAGGTTATTTCTGGGTGCGCCATGCGCCCACCGCCGGATCACGCAATTGCGGACGCAGGGAGTCAATCAACAGCAAGGTAATAGGTGTATCTGGCGCAAGCAATGCCGACCATACTTTGCGTACTTGGTTTAAACGCGCCTGGATTCCAGCCTCATCAACCGTCATTTCACGCGGAACTTCAACAGCCACGGTTCCGGTGGCTTGCCAGCCATTTAGCTCGGAGTTATAGGGCAAAATCATCCAGCTCTGCGGCGCGTGTTCATTACTGACGACCATGCGTTCATTGTTCAGGCTGGTGATAAGCAGGCTGTCAGAACCCGCATCGGCGCTCAGTCCACTGACCGGGAAACCATGCACGAAGGTCATCTCATTGCGTTTTTCACCGTGAATACCGCTTTGAATGATTTCACTACGGCCATTCAGCCAGCCGCCGTTTTCACATTTCCCGTTAGGGATAAACATTGCCGAAGCATTGGCGTCACCTTGCCAGAAGGTGCGCAGATGGCAGCCATCCTGCAGCGTAAATTCTTGCCATGGGGTGCGGTCTGCTAAAGGCGAGCTCTCATTGGGAAGTGGCAGTGTGTTTGGTTCACCTGAAACTACCGGCGCAACAATGACTGCCCAATCACTGTTTTTGGTCGCAGTGCCGACGGCAAGCGTCTGGCCTTGCGGATCTTCCAGTTTCCAGCTCACCAGTTGAACAGAGCTACACTGGCTTTCCAGCAAGGTGCCAAGACGCGGCATAAAAACGTTGAGCACAGACGGATTTTTATCGCCATTGGCTACGATTCGTAAGGGGAGTTCGGCAGCACACCAGCTCTGTGGCGTGTTGTTTTGCACATCATCTATCCAGACATCCAGCTTTTGCGAAGGAGACTGAACGATACGATAGTTCCCAGCCCATACGGTTGTAGATGCCAGCAACAGCGCCAGACCCGAAAGCCAGAGTTTCATAGAAATCCTTGTTAGCCGAGCAATATTAAATAAAAGGCCGTGACACAAAATGCCTTTGATTAATCAATAATCCAGGTGCCGCTGTTAGCGTTCTGACAGGCTTTGCTGGCGTCATCGACGGCAACACAAGTCGTTTTCTTAGAAGCCTTACGCGGACGTGGGCGATCTTTTTTTAGCGCCTGAGCATACAATTCACTTTTGACCAGAGCACGTGCAGGAACATAGCCCAACATTTCTTGTTTATCTTGCTCTGCAATCGCGAGCCATTTGTTCTCGACCTCGCCAAGCACGGTATAACTTTGTCCGTTTTCAAGGGTACTTATCACTTTCCCACCAAAATCCGGCTTGCTCAAAATAGAGCCCGGATAGAGTGCCCGATAACTGGCGTTAACTGGGGTAAACTCTTGTGGCGCGGCTACAGCGTAACGGTGTGTGAGGGTGACGCCATTGATTTCACTAGTCACGATAGTATCGTCCGTCATTTTTGGCGGCGGTGCTTTACAACCCACTACAGTGGCAACAACAGCAAGGATCAACAGGCTTCGCAATTTCATCGTAACTTTCCCTGAAAATATGATTCAAACCTGGTCGCCGGGAGGAGGTAAAAATGGCGAAGAAGAAATCCAGGAATCTGAAGAATTATTCACACTGCTTATACATAGTAACTTTAATTTTACATCGCTTGATTCACAATTCAATGCTGATGTAACTGATTGACATCATTAAGTGTTAAGTGGGTCAAGAACAGGGTCTGCAATGATAATTCACAAGTTGAATGTTATATGCTTAAAGCTAACCAGTAGCATATATTATAAAACATGATTTCAATTTTAGGACTGAGTATGACGATGGAACCGTTATTGCCTAATATCTGCGATTTTATTGCACATGTTTCGCCACTTAACACGCTCCCGGTGGAGGCGCAAAATGAAATCGCGCGCTCCATCAGCATTAGCTATCTGGCGGTTGGCGAGACGCTGCCTTTCGATATTGCGGCTGTTGAGCGCTATCTCTACATCGTACGTACCGGTTCGCTTGAGCAACGCTGGAGCGATGGGGTGCTACGTGCCCGTCTGGGGCCAGAAGACTTGTTTGGTTTCACCTTCCTTGAAGGGATTCCGGGTAACCCTGAAGATTGTTACAACGTCACTGCTATCGAAAACACGCTGCTCTATCAAATCCCACACAGCGTGTTGAAATCGATGCTGCAAAAATATCCCCAATACGCGACACACTTTTCGATTAACGCTCATGAACGCCTGAATTGCGCGATGGACGTCGTATGGAGCGATGAAGACAAAGGTATGTTTGTGCGTAAGGTTGCGGATCTGGCGAGCAACACGATTTCCGTCGTTGATGCTAGAACGTCCATACAAGAAACGGCCAGGCAGATGCGCTGGGTCGATCGCTGCTCAACGGCAGTGATAATGGATGATGATAAAATCATTGGCATCATCAGTGACCGGGACATGACGCGACGCGTAGTGGCGGAAGGTTTTGATATTTCACGCCCGGTTAGGGATGTGATGACCGCTGCACCGATAACTGTTTCATCGGGTGATCTGGTGATGCATGCGGTGGCGCTGATGATGCGCCACGGTGTCAGTAGCTTGCCGGTAGTTGATTGTGAAAAACCAGTTGGCCTACTGACGGCTTCGCATTTGGTGCAGCATCATCGCGTGCAGGCCATTTTCCTGATCGAGCGTATTAACCACTGCCAATCTGTCGATGAACTAGCCGTTCTTAAAGTTGAACGCCAGGCAATATTCGAAGCGTTGGTGGAGGGGAATTTGCGCAGTGGCGTGGTTGAAATGGTGATGTCGATGCTGATGGATGCCTTCACCCGCAGGTTAATTGAACTTGCCCTCGGCGAGTTTGGCGAGCCACCTTGTGAATTCTCATGGATAGTTGCAGGCTCGCACTCCCGAAATGAAGTTCATGTTCATTCCGACCAGGATAGCGCGATTATTTTGCCCGACAATGCAGGTATTGAAGAGCAAATGTGGTTTTTACGCTTTGCCCGATTTGTTTGCCTGGGGCTTGATGAGTGTGGCTATCCATTATGCACAGGCCATTTTATGGCTTCTGAGAGCCGTTGGTGCCAGCCGCTGTCGGTATGGCAAGCCTGTATTCGCAAATGGGTCACTAACCCGGAATATACGCAGCTATTGAATGCCACAGTATTTCTGGAAACGCGCGCATTTTACGGCAACACCTGGCTGCATGATGCATTCCAGCAATCCTTGCTGAACGATATTGCGGCTCATCCTGGCTTCTTACGTTCACTCACCCGTGATTCGGCCAATACTTCGCCGCCACTTGGTATCTTTAACAATCTGGTGCTGGAAAAAAGTGGCAACGACAGTAAGACACTTAACATCAAACGCTTTGCACTAACGCTTATCATCGACTTGTCGCGGATATACGCGCTGGCAGCAGGGAGCAGTGAAACCAACACCGAAGCGCGTTTCCGTGCCGCACGAGATAAAGGATTAATGTCACCCGGTGGGTGTACTGACATCATTGATGCTTTTCATTTTTTAACCCGGCTGCGTTTTAACCACCAGTTGTCGCAGCTGCGTAAAGGTATTACCCCCGATAACCAGATTGATCCGCGTGAGTTTGGCAGCTTTGAGCGCAAGCATCTGAAAGATGCCTTTCGAATTATTGCCCGCCAACAAGAGCTGGCCCGTATGCTGTTTGTGAAGGGGTAATAATGAGTTTTCTATCGCGTATTTTTCCGCCTTCACGAGAAAATCGTTTGCAGACCGAGCGCGAGCAGTGGCTGCGTGTGCCAGGCCTGAGTCATGCATTGAAACGCCTATTAGATACCCCAGTGCCGGATTTCAACGCGACCGTAACTGATGTTCCCTGGTTGGTGTTTGATTTTGAAACCAGCGGGCTTGATGCCACTACGGATTGTATTTTGTCGATTGGCAGTGTGGTTGCCGAAAAAGGGCAAATCGGGCTTGCGAGCGCGCAGCACCACTATATTTCCACCGGTAATCCAGTGAATGCGCGTAGCGCGATTATCAATCACATCACCCCGGAAATGCTGCGCAAGGGCATTGCCCAGGATGAAGCCATGGAGGCTTTGTTCGCGAGCCTTACGGGGCGAGTGGCAGTGGTTCATGGCCGAATGGTTGAGCGGGCATTTATTAACGCCTGGCTATTTACGCGTTACGGGCGAGAAGGGCTGCCCTTATTGTGGATTGATACGCTGGAGCTTGAACGACGTCATCAGCAAGCGGCAAGACGCATGCAGAATGACTTGCGGCTATCGAGTATTCGCCGTGATTACCATCTTCCTGACTATCCGGCACATCATGCATTGTGCGACGCGGTGGCGACAGCAGAAGTACTACTGGCCCAGATCCGTGCGCGCTCGCATAGCCATGATTTACCGTTGAAGGCGTTTTTGTGCGATTGAAGTAAAATCTGGGCTGAGGCTTGAATTAATTGCTGAGACTGCGGTGCAGTTATAATTTAAACCTCAATAAGTTTAATTTATGGTGATTTAACTCACAGATAAGCTCATTACTATTAGACAAATATATCCATTGCAATAATGTATTATTATGTTTAACGAGAGTTGATTTATTATGATTATCGTAATTAATTCATATGCAATCTCTAAGTGGTTCAACATTGACACCATTATCGTCAACCATCGCCCCTAGTACCCCTCCTGATTAATGCGATATAAACAAGCGCAGATACTGCGTCATCTGTTTTGTTTCGCATGCCCCAAATGATTATGTCCTGTTGGCGAAATACTCACGCCTGATTTCCTATTTGCCTTTATCTGGCAAAGTTTAGGGTTATGGCGGTAATTCTGCCTATGTTTGTGCGGCATAATACCATTAAGGGATACATACAGCTTATGACAGCCATTCATAATAGGTGAATGACTGCGGGTCCTGCTATATATAAATATGATTAAGGATTTTACAATGAATAACTTCAAACATTTGCCAGAGCCATTCCGTATTCGTGTCATCGAGCCTGTTAAACGCACTACCCGTGAACACCGTGAAAATGCCATTATAAAATCAGGTATGAATCCATTTTTGCTCGACAGTGAAGATGTTTTTATTGATTTACTGACAGACAGTGGTACGGGTGCTATTACCCAGAATATGCAGGCTGCAATGATGCGTGGCGATGAAGCCTACAGTGGAAGCAGAAGTTATTATGCCTTAGCCGATGCGGTTAAAAATATTTTTGGCTACCAGCACACTATTCCTACTCACCAGGGGCGTGGTGCAGAGCAAATTTATATTCCTGTATTAATCAAAAAGCGCGAGCAGGAAAAAGGGCTGGACAGAAGCAAAATGGTTGCGTTCTCAAACTATTTCTTCGACACCACCCAAGGGCACAGTCAAATAAACGGTTGTACCGTGCGTAATGTTTATATCAAAGAGGCATTTGATACCTCCGCTCGCTATGACTTTAAAGGTGATTTTGATCTCGAAGGGTTAGAAAAAGGAATTGATGAAGTCGGGGCCAGTAATGTTCCTTATATTGTTGCTACAATCACCTGTAATTCTGCTGGTGGGCAACCTGTTTCAATGGCAAACCTGAAGGCGATGTATCAGCTTGCTAAAAAATATGACATTCCGGTAGTCATGGACTCAGCACGTTTTGCTGAAAATGCCTATTTTATTCAGCAAAGAGAAGCTGGCTATAAGGACTGGAGCATAGAGGAAATTACCCGGGAAACATATAAATATGCCGATATGTTAGCCATGTCTGCGAAGAAAGACGCCATGGTTCCAATGGGTGGATTACTCTGTATCAAAGACGATAATTATTTTGATGTTTATACCGAGTGCAGAACGCTTTGTGTTGTCCAGGAAGGCTTCCCAACGTATGGCGGTTTAGAAGGCGGCGCAATGGAGCGCCTTGCAGTAGGGCTCCGTGATGGCATGAATCAAGACTGGCTGGCTTATCGCATCGCGCAGATTCAATATTTGGTAGACGGCCTTGAAGCTATCGGTGTTACCTGCCAGCAGGCGGGTGGCCATGCTGCATTTGTTGATGCGGGTAAATTACTGCCGCATATCCCTGCAGAACAGTTCCCGGCTCAGGCACTTGCCTGTGAGCTATACAAGGTTGCAGGTATTCGTGCAGTTGAAATCGGTTCATTCTTACTGGGCAGAGACCCTAAAACAGGCGAGCAATTACCATGTCCGGCAGAACTGCTCCGTTTAACCATTCCGCGGGCAACCTATACCCAATCACATATGGACTTCATAATTGAAGCCTTCAGTCATGTAAAAGAAAATGCAGTTAATATTAAGGGATTAACTTTTACATACGAACCAAAAGTATTACGCCACTTTACCGCTAAGCTCAAAGAAATTTAATTAATTACAATCTACCTGGGATGGTCACATTTCCCGTGGCCATTCTTTTTCTGCTTGAAGGTATATAGATAAAGAAAAATAACATTAAATAGGAGGCCATATGGAAGATAACTCCAGTACCAAGCATTCATCTTTTTGGGGAATTATGGTTATTGCAGGAACCGTAATTGGTGGGGGAATGTTTGCTTTGCCGGTTGATCTTGCCGGAGCCTGGTTTTTTTGGGGCGCATTTATATTAATAATATCTTGGTTTTCAATGCTGCATTCCGGTTTGTTGCTATTAGAGGCTAACTTAAACTATCCCGTAGGCTCTAGTTTTAACACGATCACAAAAGATCTAATTGGTAATAAATGGAATATTGTAAGTGGAATCACTGTTGCCTTTGTTTTGTATATATTAACGTATGCTTATATTTCGGCAAATGGTGCGATTATTAGTGAAACCATTAGAATGAATTCTGGGGTTAACATGAACCCGAGGGTTATAGGGATTTCTACAGCTGTTTTTGTTGCTTGTGTCTTATGGTTTAGTTCGCTTGCGGCCAGCAGGATTACCTCTCTATTTCTCGGCATAAAAATAATTGCTTTTGTTATTGTCTTTGGTTCACTTTTCTTTCAGGTGGATTATTCGATATTAAGTGGCACAGGTGAGGGTGGTGAGGTTATGCAATCATACTTCCCTTATATTTTTATGGCGCTACCTGTATGTCTGGCCTCCTTCGGTTTTCACGGCAATATTCCTAGCCTTATCATCTGTTACGGAAAGAAAAAAGATAAATTAATAAAAAGTATTGTCTTTGGTTCTTTACTTGCTCTGATTGTCTATCTGTTTTGGTTGTACTGTACGATGGGTAACATCTCACGTGATAATTTCAAAGGGATTATTGCCTCAGGTGGGAATGTTGACTCTTTGGTAGGTTCATTCCTCGGAACAAACCAAAGCGGTATGATTGAGTTTTGTTTACTTCTTTTTCTAACCTGGCTGTAGCAAGCTCCTTTTTTGGCGTCACGTTAGGGTTGTTCGATTTTCTGGCTGACTTATTTAAATTTGATAACTCACATATCGGTCGGCTTAAAACAACATTACTCACTTTTCTACCCCCGGCACTATTATATCTGATTTTCCCTAATGGTTTTATTTATGGCATAGGCGGTGCCGGACTCTGTGCAACAATCTGGGCGGTCATCATTCCTGCCATTCTTGCATTAAAATCAAGGAAAAAGTTTCCTGAGCAGATCTTTACAGTTTGGGGTGGCCGAGTCATTCCCGCTGTGGTTATTGTCTTTGGGGTGGTTGTGATTTTTTGTTGGTTTGGAAATATGTTTAATATCTTACCCAAACTTGGATAATAAAAACTATGCCGGATAGAAGTCACTGTCTCCCAGACTCGACTCGTCCGGCATCTCTACCTGTAGTGATGTGATTGCCTGTCGTGCACTTGAAGTTTTGGGTTGATTAAGGTGTCCAGCTTGCGGTCAGCCCACTGCTGACCGCGGTTATAAGCGTTACTTCAGCGCTTCTCCCTGAGTGTTAATGACTCCCGCCCGATTAAGAATATTTTCTATTTCAACCTTCATATCTTCAGTTAACGGCGTGGCAGGTGGCAACGAATACACCGGGATATTCAGGCCTACCAGGCGCAGGGCATATTTCACCGCGTTGTAAAACGGCAAGTCCATACTATAAAGCGGTGGTATCCAGGACAGCGATTGTTGCAATTCAATGGCCCGGGAAAGATCTTGTTTGCGCCATGCATCAAGGATCCCACAGGTCAGTTGCGGGGCGAAGTTCGCGCTGGCAGGGATGCAGCCATCACCACCAAGGATCAATGTTCCCAGCAGGTATTCATCGTAACCGGCGAATATCGCAAAGTCGGGTCTGTCCGCTTTCACTGCGTGGATGGTTTCACGAATATGGGACAAGGTATCAACGGTATCTTTTAGCCCGACAATATTTGGGCAGCTTAGCGCCAGCTCGCGAATAACATGCACCGGGATAGCCTGGCCTGTCAGGGCGGGGAAGTTATACAGAAGAATTGGCAACTCAAGCGCGCTGGCGATGGTTTTGTAATGACTCAGCAGATTTGCATCACTTAATGGGTTGTACCACGGGTTGACCACTACCACGCCACTGGCACCCAGTTTTTGGGCATGAAGCCCGGCATCAATAGTCTGTTGCGTGCCACAGTGGGCAATCCCTATCAAAACGGGTTTTCTACCTGCAACCTTCTTTATACAAAACTCTGCAACCTGTGCCCGCTGTGCTTCAGACATATGGGCAAATTCCCCGGCGCTGCCGAGAAAGAACAGGCCATTAACAGGCGATGAGACCAGGTGTTCAATTAACATTGCCTGTGCGACACCATCAAATTCACCATGCGCATCAAACAATGTGGGAACCGGGGGGATAACACCACTAAAACGAGGTTGCTTCATTAGCTACTCCTGCAGGTTTTTGAGTTTATTGTCCGTGAAAAGCTCATTGCTTGAATCTGTGAATGGCATTAATTGTAGCGGAACGAGAGATTGTGAAAGCCGATTATGTCGCATTACTGAACTGTTGTTTTAATTACGTACATTAATCGTTCGGGGAAAGGGTTTGCGACCATCTGGAGATGATGGCCGCAGGTAAATCAATATGCGAGGTGGTGTGAAATTGATAAACAATCAGTGCTCAAGCATCTCATGGACAACCTGTTCTTTGGACAAGTTGTATTGGTAAAACGTCGGCCAGTTATCCATCTCATTAAGTAAGGATTGTTGTGAATCATTACCCATGAATATATGGAAATGTTCGGATTTACGCGGGGAGATAATATGGTCGCTAAATTGCACGTATTTAGGTGCTTTTGATTGGCTGTCTTTGCATTCAAACAGATAGCGCACACCTTTTTTCCCTGAAGTGTAAGTCAGGATTTTATGACCTGCGTAAGTGTACTGGCAGGAGTTTACCGTGTCACCGCGATGGAATTCGATGACGTTATTCTCGATGCCAATCATATCAATATCAGTGGCATAGCCTTTCTTGTAATACTCTTTATATTGCGCCGCAGTTTTGCTGCTGTCGTTGCGCGCTTTTTTCTCCATCACCACATCTAAGTCGCCGTTTAACAGATAAGGATTGACTGACTGCCACACCCCATCCCAATCGCTTAATGCGCGGTCCTTCACCTGTTTATTTTCAAATACGCCTTCGCTGGCTTTGCGCTCTGCTTCAGATAGGGGGGTGCCATGCGTATGGCTGTGTGCAAATGCATTTGCGCTACTCAGTAACATGCCCATGCTAAGAACCATGGTGGTAATCCGTGCGGTCATCAGTCTCTCCGTTGGTGTTTCAGATAATGAAAGAATGTTATAACATAACAATATCGAGATTCAATATCTTTGCACATAAAACCGGAGTGGCAGGTCAGTACTTTTGCTTAATGATATTTGCCAGACGTACAAATGACGGGAGCATATCGCTATCTTTGATGCTGGCAAACCCAACTAATAACCCTTTGGATTTCTGTTGATTAAAGTAATAGCGGGACAATGGCCTGACTAAAATGCCTTCTGCATTCGCCTGTTTTGCAATCTGCATATCATCTGCGTCGGGCGGAAGTTGAATAATCAGATGCAGCCCGGCATTGCTGTTGAAATAGCCCAGATATTCTTCACCCAAATGCTGCTTAATTAACTCAACCAGTTGGTTGCGGCGTTTGCTATATAACTGACGCATTTTGCGAATGTGCGCGGCGTAATATCCTTCTTTGATGAATTCAGCCAGGGCTGCCTGTATGACCTGATGGCCACTACGGTATAGCTCGTTATGTACCTTTTTCAACGGGGCGGCTAAGGGTTTGGGTAACACCACGTAACCCAGTCGTAGCGCGGGATATAGAGTTTTACTGAAGGTGCCGATATAAATAACCGGGCTATCTTCTTCGAGCCCCTGAAGCGAAGGAATGGGCTGGCCTGAGAAACGAAACTCGCTGTCATAATCGTCTTCTACAATCCAACTGTGGAACTCCCGCGCCTGGGAAAGTAATAACTGGCGACGCGGTAAACTCATTACTGAACCCAGTGGGTATTGATGCGAAGGGGTGACGAAAATCAATTTCGGCTTTTCAGCCGGCGATGCTTGCGGAACCAGGCCCTGGTCATCGACCTCAAGTGCTGAAATACTCACGGCGTTCATGCGTAAGATATTTTTAATTCCCCAATAACCGGGTTCTTCAATCCAGGCATGATCACCTGGGTTACACAACGTACGAGTGACTAAATCCAGCGCCTGATGAATACCTTCGGTTATCAATATTTGATCGGTTGAGCATTTCACACCGCGCGCGGTACGCAGATAATCTGATAGCGCAGCCTTTAAATCCTCCAGCCCACCAACCGCATCGTAAGTCAGGTATTCGGGGTTTAAGCGCCTGGAAATACGGTCATAAATCTTCTTAAAAGTCCGATGCGGGAAGCTGTTTACATCGGGCACGCCAGGAATAAAGTCCCCCCATTGTGCAGGGCTGGCACTGGCGTTCTCAAGCAGTTCAAGGCCGCGTAGCGACAGGCTCGAGCGGTCTTCAGGTTGGGAGGTTTGGATTGTTCTCGCAACTTGTGTGTTGAGGTTATCCAGCACACTTTCGGTGACAAAAGTGCCGCTGCTGGTGCGCGTCGAGATATAGCCTTCAGCCTGCAACTGCTCGTAGACCCGCAAAACCGTATTACGCGACAGCACCAATTCGCTGGCCAAATCGCGCGAAGGCGGCATCCGCGTGGCCGGACGAAGACTCCCCTCAAGAATGCAATTACATATCGCAACATAAAGTTTCTTATGAAGTTTCTCGGCAGGTGTCTGGCTAAATGCCTGCTTAATCACATCTACGGCAAGTGAACGCATTTGGATCCTAATAATAAAACGATTTGGCACTCGATTCAGGTACCAGATACTGTCTAAATGGATCTCGTAATTCAACCTGTAAATCTGTTTTGTGTGCGAGGGATAAAAAAATGAGTAATAACGAACTCCATCAACGTCGTCTGGCTGCTACTCCACGTGGAGTAGGTGTGATGTGTAATTTCTTTGCCCAGACGGCAGAAAATAGCACCATCACGGATGTAGAAGGGAAGCAATATATCGATTTTGCAGCGGGTATCGCTGTGTTGAACACCGGCCATCGCCACCCGCGCCTGGTACAGGCCATTGAGCAGCAACTCCATTCATTTACGCATACCGCTTATCAGATTGTTCCTTACGAAAGTTATGTGTCACTGGCGGAAAAAATTAACAAAGTGGCTCCGATTTTTGGGCCTAAGAAAACGACATTTTTCACCACCGGCGCTGAAGCAGTTGAGAACGCCGTAAAAATCGCCCGTGCCCATACTGGCCGCCCTGGCGTGATTGCTTTTAGCGGTGGCTTCCACGGTCGTACCTATATGACTATGGCGTTAACCGGCAAAGTGGCTCCCTATAAAATCGGCTTCGGGCCCTTCCCTGGCTCCATTTATCATGTGCCGTATCCGTCGCAGCTGAACGGTACTTCGACTGATGATGCGGTGAAAGCCATTGAGCGACTGTTCAAGTCCGATATCGAAGCCACCCAGGTTGCAGCGATTATCTTTGAGCCAGTGCAGGGCGAAGGGGGCTTTAATGTAGCGCCACCTGAATTTGTGGCTGCGATTCGTCAGATTTGTAATACCCACGGCATTGTGATGATTGCCGATGAAGTACAAAGCGGATTTGCCCGTACCGGTAAAATGTTTGCCATGGACCATTACGCGCATCAAGCCGATCTCATGACCATGGCGAAAAGCCTGGCTGGTGGTATGCCACTATCAGGTGTGGTGGGTAGAGCGGAAATCATGGATGCACCTGCACCTGGCGGTCTGGGTGGTACTTACGCAGGTAACCCGCTATCGATTGCTTCGGCTCATGCGGTGCTGAATGTGATTGCGGAAGAAAAACTGTGCCAACGTGCTGACACATTAGGTGAGCGTCTGACAAAAACCTTGCTTGATATTAAAGAGAATTGCCCAGCATTAGCTGAAATTCGCGGGTTGGGTTCGATGATTGCCGCTGAGTTTTATGACCCATCAACAGGTGAGCCATCTGCCGCTATTGCCCAGCAGATTCAAAAACGAGCATTAGAGCAGGGGTTACTGCTACTGACCTGCGGCCAAAATGGCAATGTGATTCGTTTCCTCTATCCGCTTACTATTCCGGATGCTCAGTTTGACCAGGCATTAGATATTATTAAGAACGCGACGCTATTGTGAGACTACAGATGATTGAATTAAACAATGCAGACTTGCTGCTAACTACCTGTCCGCTTGATGGTGAGTGGAGTAATGCACTGTCTGGTAAAACAGCTCCAGTTTTGAATGCTGCGACAGGCGAGAAAATCGCCGAGGTTCCTTTTATGGGGCAGGCCGAGACTGCGCAGGCAATTACTGCGGCTGAAGTCGCGCAAAAAGAGTGGAAAAAACAGACTGCGGCAAGTCGCGCCAAAATTCTGCACAGTTGGGTGAGCCTGATTCACGAAAATAGCGAAGATCTAGCCCGATTGATTACCCTCGAAGGCGGCAAACCGCTTGCTGAAGCGCGGGGTGAAATTAACTATGCTGCTTCGTTTATTACCTGGTTTGCTGAAGAAGCCAAAAGGGTGGATGGCGTCTTGTTGCAGCCTACCAGTGCCGATCAGCGTTTTATCGTCTCCAAACAGCCGATTGGCGTTTGTGCAGCCATTACGCCATGGAACTTCCCGGCGGCGATGATTACCCGCAAAGTAGCTCCGGCACTCGCGGCGGGTTGTGCAATTATCGTCAAACCGGCCGAGCAAACACCGTTAACCGCACTGGCACTGGCGAAACTGGCAGAAACAGCTGGTCTACCGGCAGGGTTATTGCAGGTCATCACGGGTGATGCAAAAGAGATTGGTGGCGAGCTATGTCGCAACGCCACCGTTCGTAAACTCAGCTTCACGGGTTCAACCGAGACAGGGCGCTTATTGATGGCGCAATGTGCACCAACGATTAAGAAACTGTCGCTTGAACTGGGTGGGAACGCACCGGTTATCATTTTCGATGATGCTGATATCGATCTTGCCGTTAAAGGCATCATGGCGTCCAAGTTCCGTAATAGCGGCCAGACCTGCGTTTGCGCTAACCGTATCTACGTACAGAGCGGAATTTATCAGGCACTGAGTGTTGAGTTGGTCAAAGCGGTTGAGGCTCTGAAAGTCGGTAACGGCATGGATGATGGGGTCACTCAGGGGCCACTCATTAATGCTAAAGCGATTGAGAAGGTTGAGCTTCATATTAGCGATGCTCTGGATAAAGGGGCCACGGTGTTAACGGGTGGGCAAAAACATGCTTCCGGTGGGAATTTCTTCTCGCCAACGGTCGTGGCAAATGTCACGCAAGAGATGCGTTTTGCCAGAGAAGAGACATTCGGCCCGGTTGCTCCGCTATTTAAATTTGAAACTGATGATGAAGCAGTGAATTACGCCAATGACACGGAATTTGGCCTGGCAGCTTATATCTTTACCCGTGATGCGAAACGCCAATGGCAAATTCCGGAAGCACTGGAATATGGCATGGTGGGAGTGAATACCGGGTTGATTTCCAATGAAGTGGCGCCATTTGGCGGGATTAAACAATCAGGTCTCGGCCGTGAGGGTTCCCGCTTTGGTATTGATGAATACTTAGAAATGAAATACGTCTGCGTGAAACTCTAAGCCCTTCATAGTTCGCGCAGCAGCAGCGTTGGTTGCACTCACAACCCCAGTCACTTACTTGTGTAAGTGACTGGGGTTTGTTTTAACACGAATTATTTTGGGTTACTTCTGCGCACCATAGATCGGATTAGCGCAAGCGACAGCCGACTTTTCCTCTGATCTTTTCACCCCAGATTGCCCCAAATAACTGCTCACCTGCGAATGTTGCAATCATGCTCACGATCTTAACAATTATGTGACATTAGGCGTATACATATAACATATTATGTTTTATAAAATATGAACACTGCCTGCCCTTATGCCACATAAAGAGAAAAGATATGGAACAGACGACAGACAAAGAAAATCTGCAACATCAGCCAGTTAAAGGCGAGCAATTCAACCGCTCGATAGGGCTGATGTCTAACTTCGCGCTGGGATTTACCTACCTCTCACCACTGACAGCGGTTTACTCGCTGTTTGCGCTGGCGGTAACGCTTGCCGGGCCACCGGCGATCTGGTGGATTCTTATCGTTGCCTGTGGCCAGCTGCTGGTGGCACTGGTATTCGGTGAAGTTGCATCCCAATATCCAATTACCGGCGGGTTATACCCATGGGCAAGAAGGTTATGGGGGAAAAAATATGCATGGATTGCAGCCTGGATTTACCTGTGGGCTTTAGTCGTCACCATTACCTCTATCGCTGAATACACCTCCACCTTTGTTGCGTCGTTATTTCACTACGCAACCAGTGCAGGCAACATGATGCTCACATCTGTCGTGCTGCTGCTGATAATGATGGGCGTGAATATGTCCGGGACGAAGAATTTAGCCCGTGTCGCCAAAATTGGCTTCTGGTGTGAAATAGTCAGCGTCATTGCGTTAGGTATCTATCTGTTAATCTTCCACCGTTCACAGCCATTCTCTGTGGTATTTGACTCAATGGGTGTTCTGGCATCCGATGGTAATTACACCACTGCGTTTATGTCTGCATCGCTGATGGGTTTGTTTATGTTCTTTGGCTTTGAAGCTTGCGGTAACGTGGCTGAAGAGGTTAAAAACCCAGGTAAGAAGATTCCAATCGCCATGATTCTGAGTATTGTCTTTGGCGCAATATCCGCGGTGATTTCGATTCTGGGTTATCTGCTCTCATCCCCGGACTTGATTAATATTGTGAACGGTAAAATTGCTGACCCAATTCCAATGATTCTGAACCAGGCGCTGGGTGAGACAGGTGCAACCATCTTTATTGTTGTCGCTATTATTGCCATGCTCTCTTGTATTCTGTCCCTTCAGGCTGCATTAAGCCGTCTGATATTCTCCTTCTCCCGCGATAAGATGCTGCCGGGTAGCGAGTGGATGTCCAAAATCTCTAAACATAGCGTGCCGGATAACGCCATGATGGTGAGTTGTTTATTACCAGTGATTATCTGTGTCTGGGTCTACTTCCAGCCGGATAGCCTGGCGCGTATCACGGCCTTCGCGGTTATTGGAATCTATATTTCATTCCAGATGGTTGTACTGGCGGCACTGCGTCAACGCCTGAAAGGCTGGAAACCAGCAGGTGAGTGGACTGTGGGTTCATGGGGGTTAATCGTAAACGTTCTGGCATTAGCCTATGGCCTGTGCGGTATTTGGTTACTGGCGCAACCGGCCGCAGGTGAAAGCTTTATTGACCGCTGGACGGTATTGGTGGGGCTTGCGATTGTCATCATCTCAGGACTGCTTTACATGTTCATCACTAAGCCGTTTGGCCGTTCGAACGCACCAGAAAATGATGCGATTGAGTATGCGCGAAAGCTAAGCGCTGAACAGAACTAACACATGCGTATTTTAGGGAGGATTAGCGCTACATGCTAATCCTCCCTAAATTTATTTAGCCTGATACAAATTAAAGTAATCATTCTCAAAGACAATCTTCGCCACACTGATATCCAGCAAATCGCCCACCCGGAAACGAGGATGTGTTGAAAAAACAATCCTGCTGTCTTTGTTGGTCAGAATGACTTTATTATCAGCGGCGTAAGGTAATAACTCATCCTCAACACGACTGACCAGCAAATCTATTGCAGCTACTCCTAAGAATTGCTGATTAAAATAAACTGGTACAGCACTGGTGATGGTGTAAGAAGTATTACAAATATAGTCGACGTAGGGGCCATGAATAAATGCGTTACCGACAGCTGGGGCTTGCTTAAACCACTCAAAGGTTCTGAAATCCAGACGCTGTTGCGTGGCCTGGTCTAAATCAAGATTCACCTGTTTTACACCATCAGCTTTCTTATACCACCACTCGAGCAGCCAAAACTCTTTATTACTTCCTGAGCCTTCGATATGGCTGGCGAAGCCAGCGCCGGAGCAGTAAACATTACTGTTTAAGGTCGCTTTGATGTGATCCTGAATGGTTTTTCTGACGGAAGGCTCAAGCAAATGCTCCAGATTAACATCCTCAATTTCTGCCAGCGAAGTTTCAATATTGCGGGCAAGCAAACCGGTGGATTCAATGGTGGAGTTAATGATGCTATCAATTTTTTGGGTTAGGGCATGGAGTGATGTTGTTAATAGCATATTTATGCCTATTTTTATAGTTTGTCAGGTTGCACTATATTTCAATTTATTTTCTATCAGATAGAAAGTAAACGTATCGATTAGCTTTTTGGCGATGTTAACTGACTCGGATTCATTGTGTGAAGACAGCGTGTTAATTAACGTGGTGTATAGCTCAACAATCTCACGGTGGATGTTTTCTGAACGGAATAAAATAGCCACCAGTGACGACCATTCGGACTGCAAAATGAGCTCTTGGTTAGCGAGACGCGCTGACTGAGAACAGGCGGCTATAGCTAACAAACAACGCATATCAGCCTGAGTGCGTGCTTCAGGTGATGTCGCAGAATTGAGTACTTCAACAAATTCACGTAGGCGAGTGATATCTGCGTTCGTCATACGACGCGATGCCAGACGTGTGCTGTGGCTAATAATAGCGCAATGCATTTCACCTAAATCCGACAAGTAATCGGTACTTAGGGTCTTAAATGGATTAAGGGTATTACTGAATTCCCAGACTTGCTCGCAAACAAAACTGCCGCCATTACGCCCACGAACAGTGTGAATTAAGTTGTTGGCACGCAGCGTATTTAACGCTTCGCGGATGGTGATGTGCGAAACCCCCATCATTTTTGCGAGGTCGGCTTCATTCGGTAATTGCTCATTTGCCTCAAGCAACCCGGTAATAATGGCATTTGAAAGGCGCTGAACTATCTGATCGGAACGGCTGGCCTGGCCTATTGGCGCGAATATCACCGCATGAGTAATCATAATTTTCCCTGGTGAGATAATCCTTTAAATAGTTCACTGAACATAGCATACAACCCCTTGTTAATGAAGGAATGCTTAAGTGTTGATGCTGGTCCACATGCAACATGTGTCGCTCGTTTTGAACCTTTCCATCGCGCTTTATGAACGCTGCGCAATTGCACATTAAAATATCACTTCGAAATGGGATGTATATCATATTGTTAGTAAAATGTTATTGAACTCGCGCCGTATAAAACATATTACATAATATAGTTTATGTTTTAACGAGCGGAGAGCGTAATGAACATCCTGAAGCATTTTATCAATGGGCAATATGTAGCAGGTTCTGAGGATAACCTCTTTGAGCTGGTCAGCCCGGTCAACGGAGAGACCTACGCACTGTCGCCAAGTGCAGGCCGTAGCGAGGTAGATCAGGCCTATAGCGCAGCGAAAAGCGCGTTTGCCGTCTGGAAACATTCCACCCCGTCCCAAAGACAGCTGGCACTGTTAAAACTGGCCGACGCGATTGAACACAATGTGGACCGACTCGCGCAAGCGCAAAGCCAGGAAACAGGGCAGTTACGCCACTTTATTGAAAAGGAAGAAATTGCAGCATCCTGCGATGCACTGCGTTTCTTTGCTGGTGCGGCGCGATGTCTTGAAGGCAAAGCCTCATACGAATATACCCCCGGTTTAACTTCAACTATTCGCCGCGAGCCGTTAGGGATTGTCGGCCAGGTCACGCCGTGGAACTACCCGTTTATGATGGCAGTGTGGAAAATTGCCCCGGCATTGGCCGCGGGGAACACCGTGGTGCTTAAACCTAGCGATACCACGCCTATCAGTACGTTAATTCTGGCAGAACTTGCCGCACCAATTTTCCCACAGGGCGCGTTTAACGTGTTGCTTGGCAAAGCAGAAACCGGCTCTCTCGTGGTATCGAGCACAGAAGCGTCGTTGGTTTCAATTACCGGCTCGGTTCGCGCAGGTTTACAGGTAGCGGCATCTGCTGCAGCAAACCTTACCAAGGCTCACCTCGAACTTGGCGGCAAAGCACCGGTTATCGTTTTTGCCGATGCCGATATTAATAAAGCGGTCGATATCATCACCACCGCGGGCTTCTTCAACGCAGGCCAGGATTGCACATCGGCGACGCGCATTCTGATTGAAGATTCGATTTATGAATCATTCCTCGAAAAGCTGGTAAGCAAAACCAGCGAAATCAAATTCGGTGTGCCTGAAGATAAGAATGCGCTGTACGGCGCACTGAACAGCCGCAATCAGTTAGAGCAGGTCAAAGGCTTTATTAGTCGACTGCCGGCGCACGCCAAAATCGAAACTGGCGGTAAGCCTGGTGCTGGCCCTGGTTTTTATTTTGAACCGACGATTATTTCCGGCCTTGAACAACGCGACGAGGCTATCCAGCACGAAGTCTTTGGCCCGGTGATGACCGTACAGAGATTCTCCTCAGAAGAAGAGGCGCTGGATAAGGCCAACGACGTGGAATATGGCCTGGCATCCAGTGTCTGGACCAGTAATCACGGCCGCGCCCAACGCTTCAGCATGCGTCTCGATTTTGGCACGGTGTGGATTAACAACCATATTCCGCTGTGCGCTGAAATGCCCCATGGCGGCTTCAAGAAATCCGGTTACGGGAAGGACTTGTCATCCTACTCGCTGGATGAGTACACCCGTGTGAAACACATTATGTGCGATACCTCTGACTCTTAATATTAAGGTGATGAAATGAAAGCAATAAAAGTTGCCGTACTCTCCTTCGCTCTATTCTCAAATCTGGCGTTGGCGGATGTTTCCCCGTTGACGGTGGTTAAAGATTATATGTCCGCCTGGAACGCCCATGATTCGGCAAAAGCTGCACAATATTTAGCCTCAGACGTGGTTTATTACGATGCAGCAAATGGCACGCCGGTTAACGGGAAGGCAAACGCGGAAAAAGACGTTATAGGTGCTTTTATTAAAGCCGTGCCGGACCTGACATGGAAAATGACCAGCAAGCCGGTCTATGACCACGACACCATCGCCTTCCGCTGGGAGTTTAGCGGTAAAAATAGTGGTGAGTGGGCTGGCAGCCCGGCTACCAATAACCCGATTAAATTTGAAGGCGTCAGCTATATCACCGTCAATAACGGCAAGATTACATGGCAAGGCGATTACTACGACTCCAGGAAACTGGATGAAGAATTAAAACCACAGGCTAAATAAGTAAGGTCTTTTATGTCCATAACCAGACGTGATTTTCTCAACGGAGTTGCCATCACTATTGCTGCAGGGTTAACACCTCTTGACCTTGCCAAAGCTGCCGGTAATGCTCGCGCGGTTATCGGGGAGGATTACTATCCGCCCCAACTTACCGGATTGCGCGGTAACCATCCCGGTTCATTCGAGATGGCGCACGCAATTGGCCGTGACCATGAAAAATTCAGCACAGACCATCTTCCGATTGAAGAAGAGTACGATCTGGTTATTGTCGGCGGCGGGTTAAGCGGCCTTGCGGCAGCCAGTTTCTGGCACGACCTGATGGGTAAAGAGAGCAAAGTACTGGTGCTTGATAATCATGATGATTTTGGCGGCCACGCGAAGCGCAATGAATTTAACGCCGGTGGCAAAAAAATCATTGGTTACGGCGGTAGCGAAGCTTTTCAGTCGCCAACGCGTAACTTTAGCCCGGTGGTAAATGGCCTGATGTCCAAGGTTGGCGTTAGCATAGCGCGCATGAAGCAGAGCTTTGAGGTCAATTTTTACCCCGACTTAAATCTGAGTCGTGGGGTTTTCTTCGACAAAAAGAACTTCGGTGAAACCAAAATTGTCGGCGGCGATCCTGGGCGCGCAGTCGCCGATGATATCCCGCCAGACAGACTCAATGGCCGCAGCCTTGAGGCATTTATCAATGATTTCCCGTTGAGTGAGAGCGACCGCAAAGCCATTCTGGATTTGTACGTCAATCCGCAGGATTACCTGAAAGGGATGTCGGTAGACGAGAAAACCGAATGGATGGACACCCATAGCTACCGCGATTTCCTGGTGGAGAAAGTGGGTCTGAGCAAAATGGCCATCATGTATTTCCAACAGCGCACCAATGACTTCTTTGCTATCGGCATTGAAGGCGTGAGTTGTGGTGATGCGCGCACTTGCGCATTGCCGGGAATGGACAAGATGGGCCTGCCTCCTCTTGATGAAGAATCCCTTGCCGATTTGGAAGAGCCTTATGTCTATCATTTACCGGATGGTAATGCGGGTCTGGCTCGTTTGATAGTCAGGCACCTGGTGCCCGAAGCGCTACCTGGCAACACGATGGAAGACTCCATCACCTCCAGGCTGAATTATCAAAAACTCGACAACAAAGAGAACATTACCCGCATTCGCCTGAGCAGCATTGTGATTAATGCGGCCAATACCGATGATGGCGTAGTCGTGACCTACGTTAATGACGGCAAAGCGCATCGCGTCAAAGGGCGGAAGGCCATCATGGCGGGCTACAACATGATGATCCCGTATCTGGTGCCTGAAACCCCGGAAGAGCAAAAGGCTGACTTGCGCCTGAACGTCAAAGCGCCGCTGGTATATACCAATGTGGTGGTCAAGAACTGGCATGCTTTCACCAAACTCGGTATCCACGAATTCTATTCTCCTGCGGCCCCTTACAGCCGCGTGAAGCTCGACTATCCGGTGAGCATGGGAAGTTATCACCACCCGCAAAATCCGGATGAACCTATGTGCCTGCACATGGTTTATGTGCCCACATACCCGGGCAGCAAAATGAGTGCCCGTGAACAGTTCCGCCAGGGGCGAGCTTATTTACTTGGCACCACTTTTGATGCTCATGAAAAGATGATCCGCGAACAGCTTCAGGAAATGTTGGGGCAAACCGGGTTTGATCATGAACGGGATATCACTGCTATAACCGTGAATCGCTGGGCTCATGGCTACGCTTATTACGCCAGCGCGTTGTTCGACGATATGGATAAGATGCCGGAAATTATTAAGCGGGCGCGTAAGCCTATCGGGCGAATCGCGATTGCTAACTCCGATTCAGATTGGGACGCCTATGCGCATACTGCGATTGACCAGGCGTGGCGCGCGGTCAATGAACTCAAGGCGATGGGATGAGCTGACATGAAACAGACTTTATTAGCTATCGGATGCATTTTATATACCGGCCATGCAGCGGCTATCTCAGCGGGTGAATACATGGCAAAGGTCTCGGACTGTGTGGCTTGCCATACCGCCGAAGGTGGCCAACCGATGGCGGGAGGGAAACAATTTTCCACGCCGCTTGGGAATATTTACGCTACTAACATTACGCCAGATAAAACCACCGGCATTGGTCAGTATTCGTATGAAGATTTTGAGAAGGCAGTAAGGCAGGGGATTGCGAAAGATGGTCATCCACTCTATCCCGCAATGCCTTATCCGTCGTATGCCAGAATGTCCGATAAAGACATCCACGATCTCTATGACTATTTCATGAAAGAGGTTCCCGCCGCTGACGTGAAAAATAAAGAGAATGATATTCCATGGCTGCTCTCCGCCAGGTGGCCACTGCATATCTGGAATTGGTTATATGTTGAGGATGCTCATCCTGATAATACAGCGCCAAAAACTACGGAGCAGGATAAAGAATTACTGGCCCGAGGTGCATATTTGGTTGAAGGTCCAGGCCATTGCGGTGCCTGTCATACCCCAAGAGGCGTCTCAATGCAGGAAAAAGCCTATAATGGGGCCAGCGATATTTATCTTAGTGGTGCAACGATTGATGGCTGGTATGCGCCATCACTACGAAATATCTCGATGCCATCGGAGGAATTAAAAGATCTTCTGCGGGTGGGAAGAAGCCAGCATGGAGCAATTTCGGGGCCAATGAGTGAAGTCGTTACGCAAAGTACGCAATATCTTACCGATGGTGATTTAGATGCTATTTCCTTTTATTTGCTGAATTTCAACCATAAAAATTCAACGCCTGTTGCAAAAGATGGTTCAATAAATTATTCACCGACGGATGGGAAAACACTCTATTCAATGTATTGTTCGACCTGCCATGGTGATGACGGTAAAGGTAAAGATTTTACCGTACCTTCTTTAGTGAATAACTCAATAGTCACGGCGAAAGATCCAGCGTCATTGATCTCGGTTATTTATCAAGGTGCGCAAACACCGCAAACCAAGGGTAATATTTCCTTTAGAATGCCAGCATATAAAGATTCAATGTCAGCTGATGAAATGGCTAATGTGGTTAATTATGTAAGAGGGAGTTGGGGAAGTGGTACAGCGCCTATCAGTAAGGATGATGTTGTGAAAGTTAAAGAAGCACAGAAATAATTATTTATTGCTAGAGTGGGTGGTGTAATTGCTTATCCACTCTGGCAAACAGATCACCATAGCAACCAACTGTTAACGAATAACCTTCCTCACCTTAACTAATGGCAGGGAAGATATTGACATCTACATCAGCCAAAGTTTTATTTATGGATAATTCTTTAATCTTGCTGGCTTGTGTGTCATCTTCAGCGCGCATAAGGTTGTGTGGCTCATCATCAATGATGGCAAAGTTCAAGGTATTGGGTATATAGGTTCTATATTGGCATTTCATATGAAAAAATATTTACCTCTGTTCTTTATTATGTGCGCATTTCCAGCATTTTATACTCATGCTAATGATAGCCTTGTGAATATAAAGAAAAATCACAAAATAACATTAAGCTATTCGTATAATGATTTTCCCTTCTCATATATTGATAATACCAAGCCAGTTGGCATGGCAATTGATATATGTCGTGATGTTGTTGGTCAGTTAGAAAAAGAGTTAAATATCCCTCACATTGAGATTAATTGGGTCGGGGAAAAACAGAACGTAACTTTACAAAAAGTAAAGGGGCATACTGTTGATATGACATGTTCGGCAATTACCCGTACAGATGCTCGGCTTAAAACTTATAATTTCTCTAACCCCTATTTTATTACTACTACTGCATTACTTTCTAAGAAAAGTGAATCTGTACAGCAAGCAAGTCAGCTACGCGGCAAAACAATAGCGGCTGTATCTGGTGGTTCCGCCATTGAGCGTATTAACAACCTGAACCATAAACTGGATTATTCGCTTCTGATGGTAACGACGCCAGATTCTGCATCGGCTTTAGAACTCCTTAAGTCTGA
The DNA here is from genome assembly GCF_979253565.1 of Buttiauxella sp. AC038. NCBI lineage: Bacteria > Pseudomonadati > Pseudomonadota > Gammaproteobacteria > Enterobacterales > Enterobacteriaceae > Buttiauxella > Buttiauxella sp. AC038. The sequence continues at coordinate 2,198,680 of NZ_CEEDCQ010000001.1, forward strand.
AACCGTCAAAATGTTAGCTAACGACGAGGTTTTACTCGCTGCATTTAAAGCCGGGGACCCCGAAAATTATGCCATCAGTTATGTCGATTTCGGCGCTACGGATGCTTATGGATTAATGATGGCAAAAGATTCCGTTGAATTAACCGATCTGGCTAATAAGTCATTAGGCGAAATAATCAACAGCGGAAGGTACGTCGAACTATATAACAAATGGTTTATGTCGCCCGTCCCGCCATTGCAGCAAAATTTGCATATGCCAATGAGTAAAGTATTACAGCACTATGTGAAAGCAAGCGCGCCAGGCGCGGCATACCGTACGTTGTCACCTGAGTAGCAGTAAGATTCCCTGCCCAAAATCTTAAGCTGTAAGGTACAAAAAATAACCAGCAGAAAGAATAAGCCAGGGGCCAAAGGCTACTGGCTGGTTTAACTTTTGGCGTTTTAATAAATGCATCATAACCGCCGCCAATAAGCCAGTGATGGCCGCAATCATGACTAATTGTGGCAAAACTTCCCAGCCTAACCACGCACCAATAGCCGCCAATAATTTAGCATCGCCACCGCCAAGTGCGGCTCTTCCGGTCAATTTTGTGAAAGTGACTGACAGCAAGGCAAACGCCAGATAACCGCAGATGGCGCCGGCTACTGCATCCTGTAGCGTGACGAAACAACCGTTAAAGTTCACCAGCAAACCGCACCAGGTTAAGGGTAGGGTCAGGACGTCGGGTAATAACATCGTCCGCGCGTCAATAACAGCAAGCGTTAACAACACGGATATAAACAACAAACTCGCCGCGAGCTGTATTCCAGGCGGCCATAACACTCCTGCAAAGATAAATAAGGCAGCGCAGGTTAATTCGACCAGCGGGTAGCGCACGGAAATACGCTGCTGGCAGCAGCGGCTTTTCCCACGTAACAGGCACCAACTCACGACCGGCAGCAAATCACGGCGTAATATCGGATGCTGACAAGAACAGCAGGCTGAAAGTGGCCAGCACAAATTATAGTTCGGCCGGGAAGGAGCTGGGATATTCAGAGCAAGCAAGGCCTCATCCTGCCATTGGTCGGCGAGCATTTTGGGTAAACGCCAGGCGACAACATTTAAAAAACTACCGATCAGTAACCCCAGAACACCCAGCATTGCGCCCCAGGTTATAGGGTAGAAAGAGGCCAACTCAAGTAACATCATCACAATCACCAGTCCGACAGTGCCGTTACGCGGAACGTTTGCCCTTCAAACGAGAAAATACTGTCATCAGGTTCAATTTTCATAAGCTTTACTCCCGCACCGACAGCGGCTCCCTCGTGGTAATCATTACCGTTAAGATTGATGACGCTTTTGCCCGTTTCACTGGAGTACACGTGGGCGTTGTATTTGATGGAAGGCATTCGCCGCCGCGCGTCTTCTGATAACTGCTCAAGGCCTGGATAGGTATCTTCATTCGCCATTTTTTCATCCGACACGACATTACTTGGTTCTTTGACCTCTGGTGACTCCTCCTCTGGAACGGCTTCCGATTCTGGTTCTGGTTCGGCAGGCAAAGGCTGTGTGTTAAACGCCAGCGTGTTGCTGATAATGCGCCAGGGTTGAGTTGCCTGGTGAGGTACTTCAACTCTTTTGACAGTCGGCGGATTATGCAGGCTGTGCCAACCGTAGCAGGCAGCAGCACCGGAGAGTGCCGCAAAGGTTAAGCCTGAACACCAGGTTAAAATCAGAAACCCTTTAGCTGACAATCTCGAGTGTGGTTTGAGGGTAAGTGACAGGTTCATGGTTTCTCCTGCTCTGTCGTATCGTTGACTGCCTGGTCGCGGGCAGGAATCGTGCCATCAAGAGTGGGAATTTCCAGTCCGGGCTGGTTGCTCAAACGCAGTAATGTTTGCTCTCCTGCAATCCCATCAGCAGGCAGGTGCTGCAGTTTTTGATATGCGAGGATTCCCGCCTGAATTTTTGCACTCTTTTCACTCACCGGCGTTTTCAATGCTGTCGTGAGTCTTTGAGCCACCCATTGAATATCTTCTGTCGGGCTATGATTGGTCACATAAGTCGCGCCGCTGGCGGGCATTTGCCAGATTAACGTGGCATCTTTTTGAAAGCGCTGATTAAGCCAGTCGAGGGAAACCTCCCATTCCTGGTTGGCGAAAAGAAGCGATGCCTTGCCATCGTTGACGTGGCTGAGTACCGCAAACCAGTGGCCAAAAGTCTTATCTTTGAGATGCACGACAGCTGGATAATTCAGGGAGACTAACTCACTTAAATCGCCAAAAGTGCGAAAGCAGCGTAGCCCAGCGGGGGATATTGTCTCGCATGGCGATATGTCATCCGCACTCTCATAACCCCATGTTGCGTTCAGTAACGAAAAGGCATCACTCTGATTGCGGGCCTTATTTACAGCCGCCGCAAACGACGCCTGAGTTTTAGGGTCGGGAGCAATACTCACCGGAACTTTGACTGTGCGTACTTCCGGTTGTGGCAGCCATCCCCACTGTTTCCAGCTAAACCCACCGACAACAAACACAAGCATGCAGGCCACAATGAGGGTCATGGCTCCGGGAATTCCTCCAATATCTACCCGCCCCGTGACCTTATGAGCAGCCTGCGCGGCATGCGATGAGGTTATGCGCCAGCGCCTTTCCAGAGCTGCATCCACTAACATTTGCTCGCAAAGCCGATTGATAATGCGTGGAATACCTTTACTGATGCGCGTAATGACACTGATCGCACCACGCGAAAAGATAGGGTGTAAGCAGCCCGCTTTTTGCAGGCGAAACCGCACTGCCGCGTCCACATCTTCTGCCGACAGCGGTGTGAGGAAATAGCGTGTTGTTACCCGTTGCTTTACCTGAACCAGCCGAGGGCCATTAAGTTTATCTTCGAGTTCTGGTTGGCCGATAAGCACAATCGACAGCAATTTTCTGTCGTCAGTTTCAATATTGGTCAGGGCGCACAGTGTTTCAAGCTGGGCCTCGGTGAGATGCTGCGCTTCATCAATCAGTAATACCGCCTGTTTTCGCCCCCTGTGGTTATGACGTAAAAAGGTCTCCAGATCGGTTTCATCGGGCAAATGAAACGCGCGGCAAATTTGCGTCATTAGGGCTGTGGGGGAATTTAACGGGGCAATCAAATATGCCGTTTCGGTTTCGACTCCAGCATGCAGGCAAATATGGCGAGTCAGGGTGGTTTTACCGGTGCCGGGTGAACCTACCAGGGTCATAAAACCGCCTGAGGAAATGGTGCGATGCAGCAGGTTCAGGGCTTCTCGATGCGCTGGGCTAAGGTAGAGATAATCAGGGTCGGGTGAGAGCGTAAAGGGTGCCGCATTCAGCGCGAAAAAATCCTGGTACATGGTTCATGTTCCTCTTACAGGCGCTTACCAACGCCCTGATGTTTCGAATGTATAACGGCCTTGTGATTCATGACCGGCACTTTGCGCCAGTAGCATCAATAACGCAGGAGGGAAAGCAGGGCCGGGCGTGACCTCACCTTGCAAACGATACTGTTGTGCTCCCTGTAACAAGAGCTGCCCTTTGCTGTGAAGTTGTTCGGATGTTTGCGTGATGTCAGCAAGCCATTGCTGGTTCACGCACTTGATGCGCAGGCGGGTATTGCCGGTATTCACAGTCGCGGCAATATCCACCAGGTTCCCATTACTCCAGCGCACATCGGCCACCGCCTCAATACAGTTGCGAGGAGTAAAACGAAGCTGTGTCAGATGAGCGTTTATGTCGCCACTGAGTTCGGCTGAAAGTCTCATGGCATTGCCCAAAACCGCCGCCGGGAAATGCAGCGTAGCCTCCTGAATGCTCCATTCGCCGTTCCAGCCAACAATCCCGCGCCCGTTGATCATGCGAGGATCCGCCAGTTCAATATCTGCCGCGATTTTTCCCTTGAGCAATGCCGCGCTACGCCAGTTCCAGCTAAGTGGGCCAACTTGTTGCTTGCCTAGCACTAAGGACTGCACCTGACCTTGCCAGAGCGTGCCGCTGGCACCCTGTAATGAGACTCCCGAGGACAAAGGCAGCCACTCGATGACAAAGCGGGCGGGTATCATCAATATCAGCCCCAGCAGATAACCCAGCACCACGGGCAGTAGCAGATATCGTTTTTTCATGAGCGGCTACGCCCGGATAGCACTAAACGCTCCACTTGCACGTTTCCCTGGCCTTTATCGGTCAGCTCAACCTGCTGTGGGACGATGCCATATTGAACTTCGAGGGTTTGTAGCCAGTTTGCCAACGAGGTAAAAGGCACTGGCGTGGCGTATTTGATCTCTAGTTCGTTGTCGTTGCGCGTCACCGGTGGGGCAGGCAAATGAGCAAGGGTACTGGTGCGGATCATTACATCGGCCATATTGGTGACTGGCTGCGAAATCGTCGGTTTTTGCCCGATCTCACTTTGCATCTGGGCCAGTTGAGCCTTCATTTGCTCAAGGTGCGACATTGCCGGGAGATTCTCTTTTTGGCGTTTTGGTTTCCGGCTGAGGTAAACCGTAATCGTGCCCGATTTGGTGTTTTCTTCACCAATACGCATTGAGAAACCAGTTGGAATTCGCTGTTCTATAGCCTGTAACGCGATAGCTGATGTGCCTGAAATTTGCACCTCCAACTCCTTTTGCGCAGCATCAAATTGCAATGTTTGCACGCGAACAGTAGCGGGAAGCACGCTATCAAGTGTTCGGGCTAAAGGCAGGAATTGGCTGTTTCGTCCCTCCATCTTCTTTTTAAATGCAAACCACGGGTCACTCATCGGTTTGCTACCCGGGAAGGCCTGGCGGTAGACAGATGTCATCTGCTCCTGAAGCGCAGATTGCTGGTGGCTCAAGTTGAGACTCTCCAACCCGCGGGCAGCAAGTACCATTACCAGGCTTGCGGCCAGCAAATACACTGGCGTTCGCCACATGCCGAAGCTACCGGATTTATTCCTCTGTGGGCGATATGTGCCTTGCAGCAAGGTGACGGGCGGAAGATGGACCGCACGCAGCGGCAAGGTTTGTGTTGTGGTTTGCCACCCCGAGACTTGCGTTGCGGGTAAACAGGCTATCAATTCATCTTCAAGCACCATGCCTTGCCAGCGCGATTCACGAATCAGATGCTGTTCATCAAGTGACCAGCGATATCCACCTACAGTTTGCGGCAGCGCTAAAACATCAGGCAGCATCCGGCTGGCTTGCAAACCTGCCTCATCCAGCCAACGCAACCACTCCTGCATTAAGGTGTGTTCTACCGCGGCCAGATGAACTAATGGTGATTCGTGGGCAAGCACCGCCATATGCAATCGGGCCGGGTCTTCAACCACTTCATCTTCGAGTAGAAAAGGCAGCGCGTTGCGGGTTTTATGCGTCAATCTTCCTGGCAAATTAACGGAGCGCAGCACCAAATCACAGGCTGGCACCAGCGCAATTACCTGATTGCAAATAGCGTATTCCTGCAAGCTTGCGAGCGTTGCTGCATCGGGCAGTTCGCCGGAAAACAACAGCCGATCGTCTGCGGAGAATAGCCACCAGAACATAGGTTGATGTGCATGGCTTGCGAGACGGATTAATAAAGTTTCACTCATGGCCACACTCCCGTTTCACGGCTGCGAACGATAACCTTGCGGTCGCTGGCGCGATAAAAATGGCTGATCATTCGGCTGTGTTGTTGTTGGTTCTCGATGGTGAGTGACGAGACAAAATAGTCACTGTTCACCGTGAGTGAGTGAGTGATTTCTGGCCCGGCAATCCGCTCATCACCGCCAGGAATAAGGGCTAAAAACTCATCGACACTTTTCCAGCCTTCCGTTGGGCGGTGTTTAATCAGCTCACGGGCTGACTGAACGGACAGGATATTCAGAAACAGTGCTGACAACAGCGGGGCCTGTGGCTCCTCAAGTGTGTTGATATTCACCGCAAGAGAGCGCTCGGGCAGAGCACAAACTAGTGGTATGAGTGCTTGATATAACTCTCCACTTATACCTTTGACAGCACGTAATTCGCTCAGGTGTCTCATCGGTTGGTTAGCGGGTAAATAGGGCGGATTAAGGGCCATATAATCATGATCTTCTGCCCCTAATAACTGTGGGTCACTGTTAGCATCCAACCAATCTTCGATGGTCGCCGCGAGCGTCCGGGCGCGCAGGTTGTCTACCTCAAGCCCCTGTAAAAGCGAGACAAATACGTGTTCGCGATACTGAGCCAGATTGTCCGGGTTATTCTCGTCATGGTTTTGTAGGCTGTTGAGATTAAAGCAGGCTTGCTCATCACGGATCTCAGCACGCAGCGTAACCTCGTTAATCGGCCAGACCTCTTGCTGCGTCGCCCAATACTGAGCGCGGGAGGTTTTTTGTGGGTTATCCATCATGTCCTGATACAGCACTCGGGCGACGAATGCTTCGCCTCCAAGAAGATACTCACGCATCTGTAATTGGCTCAGTAGCGTATGGCTACGCTGCCACATCTGCCGGTAACGGACCGTCATTTGCGAAGCCAGAAGCGCCATAACAGAAAGCAAAAGTAAGACGACAAGCAAAGCCATACCTCTTTGATATTTCATTGGGCATTCTCACTTGCTGCCAGCAAAAAGCGCCGCGTAATGAGACCGTAATCGGGTAAGTCCAGCGTGACCTCTACCGCTTGTGGCAGTTCTCGCACCGCGGTCCATTGTGTTAACCAGCGGCCGTCGCGGTAATAACGCAGGCGGAATTGCCGCACCGACTTCAGCACCACAGTTTGGTTAGGCTCGGTACCCGGGAGGTTATCCGGGTAACGCCATGTCACTCGTTCAAGCTGGGAATCCTGTAAACGCCAGCCTAGTTTTTGCAGCTCGCTGCGGCGCAGGCGGGCATCGGGATTAAACCAACCGCTGCGGGTAAACATCACACCATCGCCTTTGCTTTGCAGTAGGCCATCGGCTGCGCTAAACACCGTGTTCCCCGGCGCTCCTGCTTCACGTACGGTGCGTGGGAAGCTCTGGATAAAGTCATTTTCCAGTTGCTGCATGGCAAAACTGAGTTCAGTCAGGCGTGATATTTTCGCCTTGGTCACGGCGTTGTTTCGTAATACACCCTGGAATACCGCTTGAGCCGTGAGGCTTAGCAGGGCGAAAATCACCAATGCGACCAGCACTTCCAGTAGCGTAAAACCACGCTGATTACCGCTCATGGCTGACGGAAAAAATAGCTGCGCAGTTGAATGCGCGGATCGTCGTCCGGCGTGCTTCGCACCTGGATTTCAACGGCGCGTAACAATGGATCTCTTGTTGTCTCTCCCATGCGTTGCCAGTACCAGTTGCGCCCTGCGAGCGGCTCTTTTCCGGAAACCTTTTCCAGTGCTGGCCAACCTCCAGCGAGGCGCACGTCGACCATCTGATTTTCCGCTACCCAACTGCTAAACAAACTTTCTTCCATCGATTGCAGCGCCATCATTTGGCTACTGAGGCTGTTCATTAATGCAAGGCTGGCACCGGCAAAAATGACCATAGCCACCATCACTTCGAGTAATGTCATTCCGCGTTGCTTCATGGTGTGGTGTCCATCGCATCAACCAATTGCATTTCACCTGATTCGCTGACGATTAATGTCGCAATGGCCTGTTTTTGCGCGAAGGCGCGCAGCTCAAATGCAGTGACTTCACCACCGGGAAATAGCAGCAGCTGCGGCTTATTGTCCCGTTCATCTGCTGGAGATTCGTCAAGCAGCAGATCCTGTTGCGAAAGCTGTAATGTGATGGTTTCGCCATCAGGTTGCTCTAGGGCTGATATCACCCGCCAGCCGTGAGAACTGCTGGGATCCTGCACCATAAATTGATAGCCGTGAGCCTTGATGCTCAGGCCAAATAGTGAACCCTGTGCCATCGCTTCCATGCGTTGCACTGGAATGGCATCGGCAAGCCGGGCCAGCATTTCGCGCCCCTGTTTTTGGGGGGAGTTTGCTGGTAACGCCATCACAACCAGACTTGATGCCGTAGCGATGATTGCCACTACCAGCATCATTTCGATGAGCGTAAATCCCCGGTTGCTCGTAGCCCTGGTCATTAGCTTTTGGCTCCGCTCATATCCCAGTTGCCAATATCGTCATCATTACCCGCTTGCCCGTCAGGGCCTGCGGAAAAGATATCAACCGAGCCATGCTCGCCGGGGCTGACCAGCTGATAAGCGTTTTGCCATGGATCTTCCGGAAGGCGTTTTATATAGCCGTTCAGTTTGTAGTTTTTCGGCACGGGTGCGGCTTCGGGTTTGTTGAGTAGCGCATCTAAACCTTGTTCGGTGGTGGGGTAGCGCCCATTGTCGAGGGTGTACATATCCAGCGCGTTTTCGAGTGCCACAATATCGGTGACCGCTTTTTGTCGGTCGGCCTGATTTTTATTACCCATCAGATTCGGCACCACAATACTGGCAAGAATGCCGAGGATGACGATCACCACCATAATTTCCAACAAGGTAAAACCTTGCTGCTGAGGCTTATGCATAACGACTCCTTTTCAATGACTGATCATGTTATTTAGTTGCAAAATGGGTTCGAGAATTGCCAGTACGATAAACAGCACCACGCTTGCCATGCTGACCACCAGAAGTGGCTCGAACAGGCTCAGTGCGAGGGTCATCTCTTGCTGCAACGCGTTATCCTGGTTGTCAGCTGCACGAGACAACATGCTATCCAGGGTGCCGCTTCGTTCGCCGGAGGCAATCATATGCAGCATCATCGGTGGGAACAGGCGTGTCTGTTCTAAGGCTCCGCGCAAGGTGCTGCCTTCGCGTACTCGTTGTTGGGCAAGATTGATGCGTAGACGCGCTTCAGCGTTTTGTAGCACTTCACCACTGATCTGCATGGCATCCAGTAGCGGCACGGTGCTGGCATTGAGTATGCTGAGTGTGCTGGCAAAACGGGCGGTATTGGTGGCCCTGCTGAGTCTCCCGGCTATCGGTAAACGCAGCACTAAATTGTGATAACGCAGGCGGTTGGTCGGGGTTTTTAACCAGCGACGCCAGTAAAGTGCCACACAGGTTATGGCGACCAGGAAAAGCACACCAAAACGTTGCAGCATTTCGCTGCATCCCATCAGCAGTCGGGTGCTTAGCGGCAGTTCCTGTTTCATGTGGACAAACTGCTCCACCACATTAGGGACGACCGTCACCAGTAAGATGGCGATGACACCTACAGCCACCACGGTAAGAACACAGGGGTAAACCATCGCCTGGCGCAGTTTGTTTTGCATCTGCTGGCGCTGCTCGGTGTAATTTGCCAGCCGCATTAATACATCATCGAGATGGGACGACTTTTCACCGGCCGCCACCATGGCACAGTAAAGGTCATCAAAGGCGGCAGGGCTTGCAGCCATGCTTTTCGCCAGCGTTTGCCCTTCAAGGACGCGACTACGCACGCCGTTAATTACACTCTGAATTCGGGCTTTTTCCGTCTGGTGCGAGACCACATTCAGGGCTTCCTCAAGCGGAATTGCCGATCCCAGAAGCGTGGCAAGCTGGCGGGTAAACAGGGTTAATTCACTTTTGCGCATTCCCGGCGCGCGGCGGAAAGAAAAATGACGGGAGGCGCTTGTTGATACGCCCACTTCGCTAATTGAGACAGGCAGTAATTGCCTTTCGCGCAGTTGTTGACGAGCGTGACGGACGGAGTCTGCCTCGAGCGAACCTTGTTTTGACTTGCCTTTACTGTCCAGCGCCTGCCAGCGGAAATCAGCCATGATTATTCTTCCCGGCTCACGCGGAGCACTTCTTCGAGTGACGTCACGCCTTGCCGCACCTTTTCCAGACCGTCATCGCGCAAGGCCGGTGTAGTGGTGCGAATAAGCGCTTCCAGCTCATCTTCCGTAGCATCGTGGTTAAGCGCTTTGCGAACGGATTCATCGATAACAACCAATTCGTGCAGCGCGGTGCGCCCGCGATAGCCTGTATGGTTGCAGCACTCACCGCCGACCGGTTGCCATAGATGGGTAACATCGCTACCAAAGCCGTAACGCAGGCGTTGTTGTTCATCCAACAATTGAGGGGTTTTGCAGTGCAGGCATAGTGTGCGCACCAGGCGTTGGGCAAGCACCGCCGTAAGTGAAGATGCGAGCAAAAAAGGCTCCACGCCCATATCTCGCAAGCGGGCAATGGCGCCAATGGCACTGTTGGTATGCAGCGTCGAGAAGACTAAATGCCCGGTCAATGAGGCCTGAACTGCAATCTTCGCGGTTTCGGTATCGCGGATTTCGCCGATCATCACCACATCCGGGTCCTGGCGTAGGATCGCGCGCAGCCCTCTGGCAAAAGTCATATCGACTTTGTTATTGACCTGCGTCTGGCCGATGCCATCGAGGTCGTATTCGATGGGGTCTTCCACCGTCAAAATATTGCGCTCGTGGTTATTAATTTCAGATAGCGCGGCATAGAGAGTGGTGGACTTGCCCGAACCCGTTGGGCCGGTGACCAGAATAATGCCATACGGTTTACGTACCAGTGTGGACATGGTCTGCTGTAAACCCGCTGACATTCCCAAATGAGAAAGCGCCAGATGGACGGTGTTTTTATCCAGCAGGCGCAACACGACCCTTTCTCCGTGGCTGGAAGGCAGCGTTGAGACACGGACATCGACGGCCCGCCCGCCGATGCGCAGGCTAATACGACCATCCTGCGGAACACGTTTCTCGGCAATATCGAGACGTGCCATGATTTTGATGCGCGAGATAAATACCGCCGCCAGTTGACGCTGTGGCTGGATAACCTCACGTAAAACACCATCAATACGAAAGCGAATCGCAAGCCGGGACTCGTAGGTTTCAATATGAATATCGGAGGCAGCAAGTTTTATCGCTTCGCCTAGCATGGCGTTAATCAGGCGAATTATCGGCGCGTCATCCTCCATATCGAGCAGGTCCTGCGTACCAGGCAGTTGCCCGGCGAGATCGCTAAAACTCACATCATTGCCCAAATCCTCCATTAACTGGCGCGCTTCGCTGCCATCGCGTTGATACTCTTTGATCAAGAGTTGCTCAAACTGCGCTGTGGCGACGGCAGCGACGGAAAATGACTGGCGCATGACACGACGTATCTCCAGCAGGATTTGTGGCCTGAGTTCTCCATGATGCACCAGCACTGGTGTCTCATTTTGCCACTGCACCAGCACGCCGTGATCGCGAGCAAAGCTAAAGGGGAGCTTTACCCATTTTCGCTCCTTACTCATTGAAGAAGCCTCCACGCGGCCGGGCACCCGGAGTTGCAGGCAGAGTCAGGTCAGGGGTGGGGAGGGCGAGAGGATCGCGATTGAGACGATCGGATTTTTGTTCGTCACGGAACTGACGGTATTTTTCATTGGAAACGCCGTTATAACTGGCGCCATCGCGCAGAATGACCGGATGAATGAACACCATCAGGTTTTGTTTACTGGTGCTGGTGCTGTTGTAGCGGAACAGATAACCGAGCAGCGGAATATCACCAAGGATCGGCACTTTGCTGACGCTCTCCGTCGCTTGGTTGTTCAGCAAGCCGCCGAGCACCACGGTTTCGCCGCTTCTGACCATTACCGCATTATTGATGGTGCGGGTGTTAAACGTGGCACCCAGATCGCTCCCGGCTGAAGATGAGTCAACGGAACTGGCAGAGGCCACGCTTGAAACCTCCTGCTCAATATTAAGCAGCACGCTTTCACCGTCATTAATCTGCGGGATTACCTTGAGCTTAGTGCCCACCGTTTTGCGCTCGACGGTGTTGTACACGCTGCCGGTTGTACTGGCCTGGCTGCCGGTAATGACCGGGACTTCCTGGCCAACGTTTATGGCTGCTTCTTTGTTATCGAGCGTAACGATGCTCGGGGTGGCGAGAATATTGCTGCGTGAGTTGTTGGCAAGTGCAGTGACCAGCCCGCCCCAATTACCGTTATAAAAACCGGCGGCGATACCGTTAAAACTGCTGAGTAACGCAGCACTGCCAGACGAGCCGTTTTTCCTGTTTTCGGCGGCGACCACGGCGCTTATCGGCAGCCCGGTGCTGGTAAATTGGGTTGCGCCGCCATTTTCGTTAAACCACTGCACACCGAAATTGAGCGCGTCGCCATCTTGCATTTCTACAATGACTGCCTCAATCAACACCTGGGCGCGGCGGATATCGAGACGATTGATGATTTGTTCCAGCGCCTGCATGGCATCAGGCTGCGTGGTAATAACCAGTGAATTGGTTTGCTCATCGGCAACGATGCTGACCTCTTTGCCATTAAATGTACTGCTGCTGGCACCGACACCCGTGCTGGCAGGCGTGGTTTCACCTTTGGCTGGTTGAGATGGCGATGAGTTTGCGCCGCTCAGGACCGCAACCAGGTTCTTCGCCTGGGCGTATTTAAGATAAAAAACGCGGGTGTTCCCCTGGTTTTGTTCTTCACGGTCAAGCTGACGGGCGATAGTGATTAAGTGCTGGCGGCCCTGCGCGCTGCCGGAAATCACCACGCTGTTGGTGCGTTCATCAGCCACCACGTTCGGTGCCAGACCACTGCCTTTACGGTCGTTTTTATTTAAACCATTAAGGATTAAGCCCATCTCACGTGCAGAGGCGTACTTTAATTTAATGATATCCGATTGCTGATTACCGGCTGAGTCTACGCGGCGCACAATTTCTGCCAGACGATTCACAACCGCCGCGCGTCCGGTCACCAGCAGCACATTGGCGGACTCGTAATGCACTACATTTCCGGCCCCGGCGTTATCGTTTAGCTGGCGCAACAGTGGGGCGAGTTCTTTCACATCGACGTTTGACACCGGAATAACGCGCGTCACCACTTCGTCTCCGGTTCCCGCATGGTAATCATCTGCTAGTGGGATGGCTGCAGTTTTGGCATTGGCGGCTTTCACCACCTTCAGCACGCCACTGGCTCCTGGCACCACGGCGAAACCGTACACATCCAGCACGCTCAGGAAGAACTGGTAGTACTGCTCGTCATTGAGTGAGTCATAGCTACGAACGTTGACGACACCGCGTACGGCGGGATCGATAATGATGGTTTTATGCAGGTTTTTACTGACGATATTAATAAATTCCTGAATATCGGTACTTTTGAAACTTGCGCTGTAATTGGCTCCCCAGGCAGCAGGCAAGAGAGCAATCAGCAGAGTGAGGCTCTGGGCAATTCTTGTTATTTGTAATGACATACCCAACCTTACTTTATTGATAAATCTACAAAAATATTCTTCTCAGCATCATCACGCACAATAGTGATATCAAGCTGCGTCAATTCACTGAGCTGGCCCATAAACTTTGCGGCCTCTTGCGGCTCGCGCAGGTCAAAGCCATTGATGGCGATTGCTAAATCGTTGGGCTGTAATCCACTTTGCTGAAAAAGCGTGGCCTCTTTGCCTGGATTGAGGCGATATCCCTTCATCACGCCGTCTTTGTTCACCGGTGTGATTGCCACCATCTCCAGCAATTTTTTCGGCTCTTTCAGTAACTGATTCCGGGTGGTGGCAAGTGCGTCAGGCGCGCTTGTCGCACCGTCGTCATACAACCGTAGGATTTCATGCTGCCCCCCGTTAAGAAGTTCAACATGGTCATCCTTAATAGCGACTACACTCGCCTGTGATCCGTCGATAACATCATGAATACCGTAACTATTTTGATGTCCACCTTGTTCAATTATCACTAGCGAATTCTCAGGTGAGCTACTGACTATCACCCCGGTCAGTCGTACTTTTAGCGAGGAGAGTGTTGCCACTGGTGCGATCTCTTTATCCCCGCCAGGGAATAGCGTCTTGAACCTGATTTCAGCAGGTGTGGCCTGCGGGTTAGCGTTGTGTGCCTGAGCCGGGAGTGGTGCTTGCGGATAAAGCATTTCACCAATACACCATGTAGCCACAGCCAACTGATAGCCAAGGCCGCAGAGCAATACCACTGTCGCCATCTGCGCTAAAAATGGCTGAGAAAAACTCAGCCTGAACACCGGTTTACTCATTAACACTGATTGCCTTTTTGACCGGGGCGAGAGCGAACTCGCCCTGGATTGACTTACTGGCTTACGGTGACAAAATCAGCGGCGTTCACACCCGCCGGAAGTGCAAGCGCACCCGGAGTGGTGTTGCTGACCACAATTTCTTCGCTAACGTTGAAGGTCACAGGTTCACGACCCGTTACGTCGGAAGAAGGAGAAACCCAGGCCTTGTAAGTGCCAGGCTCAACAATCCACTGGTTCTTTTGCGGATCGAAGCTTGCCAGCGTTTTGGCAGGGATAGTGAAGGTCAGCTTCTGGCTTGCACCTGGTTGCAGGCTGTCTGTTTTGCTGAAGGATTTAAGCTCAAGAGCCGGTTTTTTCAGCTTAACTTCTGGTGCGTTGATATAGACTTGGGCTGCTTCTTTACCGGCAACGTTGCCGGTGTTGGTCACCGAAACGCTGAGTGTGATGCCACCTTTTGCGCCATTACCCAGGGTGTTCGACTCAACTGCCGCGCCGTCATAACCAAAGGTGGTGTAGGAAAGGCCGTAGCCGAACGGCCAGGCAACCGGTTTGCTGAAGGTGCTGTAGTAGCGGTAGCCGACGTAGATGTCATCGTTATAAGAGATTTCATCTGGTGTGCCGTCGCCGTTGGTGTCTTTGCCCGGGAAGGTGGTCGCAGAAGGGACATCGGCATAAGACTGTGGAATGGTTTGTGCCAGTTTGCCCCCTGGGTTGACAACGCCTGAGAGAACGTCGGTGATGGCAAAGCCTGCTTCCTGGCCTGGCAGATACGACAGCAAAATGGCATCGACTTTATCGGCCCACTCGCTGGTATCGACGATGGCAGAGACATCCAGCACGACAACCACTTTCTTGCCTGCAGCATGGAATGCATCAGACGTATTCTGAATCAAATTGAGTTCATTTTCGGTCAGCAGGTAGTCGCCACGGGTATTGGTGCGGTCCACACCTTCACCCGCGATTCGCCCGATAGTGATCAGTGCTGCATCATTGTTCTGCGCGGCACTTTCAACCACTGCTGGGTCAATTGCCGGGTCGTCACAGGTAAAGTAGGTGCCGATCGAGGCCACAAAGCCCGGGTGCTCAACTTTATTTTGCGCGTAGTAATCGCGGTAGAAGGAGGTTAGCGACTCATCAACGGTGTACTGCTGTTGCAAGCCCTCGGACAGCATGATGGTCGCTTCATTGTTAACCTGGCCGCTACCGGTGCCACCTTTGATGGTTTCAATCTGGCTAACCCCAAAACTTGCGAGCTTCAAACGCGGCGTTAATGGCAGCGCCTGGTTGTCATTTTTTAGCAACACCATGCTTTCTGCCGCAGCCTGGCGTGCTAGTACACGGTGTTGTTCGAGATCAGGTTTATTGGACGCGGCGTAGTTGTTATAAGAAGGGGACTGGAAGACTTGCGAGAGAATATGTTCCACGTTAACCGTGACATCTGCTTCGCTGATATCCCCCTTTTTATAAGAGTCTTTCAGTGCGGCCAACACACCAGTATTGTTGAAAGCACCGGTTACCGGGTCGGTAAATCCACCTGGTTCAATCAGGTCATTACCCGCTTTTAACTGTTTCCAGCCCGTTAATTGCGGGGTTCCTGCCAGCCAGTCGGACATCACCAACCCTTTAAAATCCCACTCATTACGCAAAATATCGGTTAGCAGGTCGCGGCGTTCGTTGGTGTAAGTGCCGTTAAGTTTGTTATATGACGACATCACCGCCCACGGCTGCGCTTCTTCTACAGCTATCTGGAAACCGCGCAGATAAATCTCACGCATGGCGCGAGGCGATACGATGGTATCGATGGAGTTACGGTTGGTTTCTGAGTTGTTGGCAACAAAGTGTTTAATGGTGGTGCCGACATCATTTGACTCCACACCATCTACCATAGCGGCGGCAATTTTCCCGCTCAGCAGTGGGTCTTCAGAGTAATATTCAAAATTACGCCCATTCAGCGGGTTACGTTGAATATTCATACCCGGTGCGAGAATAAAGTCGACGCCATATTCTTTAATTTCTTCGCCCATCGCTTTACCCACTTGGGCCACTAATTTGGTGTCCCAGGATGAAGCCAGTAAAGAACCAATTGGCCAGGCGGTGGCATAGAAAGTTTCAGAACTGCCGTTACGCGTACTATTAATACGCAATCCAGCGGGACCATCGGCTAATTTTGCCGCAGGAATATCCAGTTTATCGCTTTTTACGCCATTGATATAACCGGCAACACCGGATACATCATTTTTATTATTGGTTGCCGGATATTCGCCATTACCAAGATCCATTCCTGGCCCGACCACCATATTAAGCTTTTCTTCAACGCTCATTTTACCCGCGGCTTCTTTGGCCATTTTTTGGTAATACGCGGCGTCTTTGACTTGTGAGACAGGCGGTTCTTCCTGGTTGTCGTCATCATCGTCGTCATTACAACCAGAAACCATTCCGGCTAATGCCAGGGTGAGACAGATTGTCAGGGTATTCAATTTTGATTTAACGCTTAAGGATTCCATTGTTATTGGCCTTATTTATGTAGGGTATATATCCAGGTTTCGCAAAGGTAAGTACATCAACAGCAGCGGAATAATAACCAGATAAATGGCGGGCGACTTTGCAATGGAAAGCTAATTCTGTGCTCCTGGGAGCAGGGCGTTTTTTTGTGAGTGGTATCTCAAAATAATGCAGAATGCTACAATACATTAACATTACAAAAAGAATATTAACGTTCAACTTTGTGCAAGGTCCACATGCTTAGCAGAAGCGTATCTAATTCAATATATAGGACAAGTCTTAATAATTTACGTCAAAAAGGAATTGACACAAATAGCTTGTTAGGGGGCTTGGGTTTGTCAACTCATGAAATAGACAAACCCTTCGGGCGTATTACTGAACATAACCATTATCAATTAATGGCAAAAATTAGTGGGCTTAACAAAACGCTCTATGGAAGTGCTATTCCGGAAACTATTTACATTAATAGTGTTGAACATTCCCACGCTATTTTCCCCGAGTTAATAGGTCTGTGCCTGAATGAAAAAACACTGGAATCAGCATTATGGAGTTATTCGGATAACCGGTTTCTGATTGGTAATTGTGATGATCTTTTTATAGAAAAAGGGCAGTCACATACCCGTGTAAGATATAAAAACCATGCTCCACACTCTGTTAATAATCCTTCAGCCATCTTTAATCTGGTGTTGCTTGGCAGCATCTTGAAGAGTTATTCCCCAGGTATGAGTATGCAAATAGAACTGACGGAATCAGCGGTCCACCATCAGACGCTGGTGAACGATCTGTTCAATAAAAACTGTTTGCTGCGCCAGGAGCACGACGCCATTATTCTGGATAACCGCTATCTGGATTGCGAAAACACCACATTTAACCCGCTGTTGAACCGCTTACAAAAGAGCCATGTCAGCGCACTCAAAAAACAGATTTTCAAAGAGCCACCGCTGACAGCGGCGGTAAATACGTTGATTGAGCATTGCTATTTGTCAGGGCAGGAAACATCAGCAAATTCAATACTGGAAAAGGTGTGCCAGGATCTGCGGATTAGCCGCTGGACACTCAATCGCCGCCTGCAACTCGAGTCAGCGACGTTCACTCAGCTTCTAAACCAGCAGCAGTTGCTACTGTCGATGCGCATGCTGCGTGAATCGACGCTCTCGATTCAGGAAATCAGCGACTGCCTGGGATTCTCTTCGCATTCCGTTTACTCACGTTTTTTTAAGAACCATGTCCAACTTTCTCCTTTGCAGTTTCGGGATAAAGGCCGGAGCTGTGAAAGCGGTTGTTGAAGAGGCTAGCAAAGCACATACGGCCTATTGTGTATCCATTCAGAAAGAGATGAACCTGAAGAAAATCCTGTAAAAGACCCTTATTAACGTATGGAGCACGGAGGCTCCCGTTCAAATACACCCGATTTAGCAGTTTGTTCTTAAGGTTTTTTTAATCTTCCTAACTCCCGCAATGCCAAATCAGGATTTTTATCTTAGTAATCTTTCGTTCTGCAACATTTCTCACCTTTGTTTAAAAATGATAACAATTTTCATTAGCGTTCCCATTTTGCTGTGGTTTAATCCGCCTCGCTATGCATTCTGGTGTTATGTACTCATTATTATGAAGGATTAACTTATGAAATTTGGCGTATCGTCCCTGTGTTCAATCGCAATGGTGACTTCCTCTGTTTTGCTGACTCCGTTCGCCGGTGCAGCCGATAACAACGAAGGAATCGTGGTTTATAACGCACAGCATGAGAACCTGGTTCAGTCGTGGGTTGACGGTTTCACGAAAGAAACCGGCATTAAAGTCACACTGCGTAATGGCGGCGACAGCGAACTAGGTAATCAACTGGTTCAGGAAGGCAGCAAGTCTCCGGCGGACGTGTTTCTGACTGAAAACTCACCGGCGATGGTGCTGGTTGATAACGCCAAATTGTTCGCGCCTCTGGATAAAAGCACGCTGGAGCAGGTTGCACCAGTCTATCGACCTGAGCATGGTCGCTGGATTGGTATTGCTGCACGTAGCACCGTTTTCGTCTATAACCCAGCAAAACTGAGCGAAGCACAATTGCCGAAATCCTTAATGGATCTGGCGAAACCCGAGTGGAAAGGGCGCTGGGCCGCTTCTCCGTCAGGGGCTGATTTCCAGGCTATCGTCAGTGCTGTTCTGGCATTGAAAGGCGAAAAGGCAACCCTTGAGTGGCTCAAAGCAATGAAGACCAACTTCGTGGCCTATAAAGGCAACAGCACCGTGATGAAAGCGGTGAATGCCGGGCAGATCGACGGCGGGGTTATCTACCACTATTACCGTTTCGTTGACCAGGCCAAAACTGGTGAAAACAGCAAAAACACTGAACTCCACTACTTTAAACATCAGGATCCAGGCGCATTTGTCAGTATCTCTGGTGGCGGCGTGCTGGCCTCAAGCAAACACCAGCAGCAAGCTCAGGCATTCATGAAGTGGATTACGGGTAAATCTGGCCAGGACACTTTGCGTACTAATGATGCGTTTGAATATGCCGTCGGCGTGAATGCTGCCTCTAACCCGAAACTGGTTTCGCTGAAAGACCTGGATGCGCCAAAAGTTGAAGCATCTTCGCTCAACAGCAAAAAAGTCATTGATCTAATGACTGAAGCTGGCCTTCTTTGATTCCTTAATATAGCGATGAGTGCCTGATGTCCGTGGTCAATATTACCGATAGCCTCAATATTAACAGCCGTACAGTGCAACGCCGGCCCGCGTTTGTGATGGTGCTGCTTGCGATTTTCTTCTCGATGCTCGCGCTAATCCCGCCCGCTTTTGTTGTGATCATCGGTTTTGATACTGGCTGGGAAACAGTGAAGGCACTCATCTTTCGCCCGCGTGTTGCTGAGCTGCTCATCAACACGTTGCTGCTGGTGGCCATCGCTGTGCCACTGTCTGTGGCGGTGGGCACGTTACTTGCCTGGCTTACTGAACGAACCACGCTTGCGGGCAGGCGCATCTGGTCGATGCTTGCCGTAGCACCGCTTGCGATTCCTGCTTTTGTACAAAGTTATGCCTGGGTCAGCGCGGTGCCATCAATACATGGCTTATCAGCAGGCGTATTTTTGTCTGTATTGGCGTATTACCCCTTTATTTATCTCCCTGTTGCGGCTGTTTTACGCCGGCTGGACCCAACGCTGGAAGACGTTGCCGCCTCGTTGGGTACACCGCCATGGGCGGTCTTTTTCCGTATTGTTCTGCCGCAACTAAAGCTCGCGATTTGGGGCGGGGCCTTGCTGGTGACGCTGCATTTGCTGGCGGAGTATGGACTGTATGCGATGATCCGTTTTGATACTTTCACCACGGCCATCTATGACCAGTTCCAGTCTACATTCAGTGGGCCTGCGGCCAACATGTTGGCAGGCGTACTGGCGCTATGTTGTCTGGTATTCCTGGTACTTGAAGGTGTCACTCGGGGCAAGGCACGTTACGCCCGAGTGGGAGCCGGATCCCCACGCGAACAAAATCGCCTGCATCTGAATGCGTCGTTGAGTGTTTTGGGCCAGCTATTTTCCTTTACCGTGATACTGCTGGCGTTAGTTGTCCCGATCGCGGTGTTGTTCCGCTGGCTATGGTTGGGCGGTATAGAAAACTGGAATCATGCCGATCTCTGGCTTTCACTGCGCCAGACCTTGCTGCTGGCATCAGGCGGCGCGTTGCTTATTATTCTTGCCGGGGTCCCTATAGCATGGCTTTCAGTACGCCATCCGCGCCCGCTATTTCGTGTGCTTGAAGCATGTAATTACTTTACTAGCTCGCTGCCGGGGATTGTGGTCGCACTGGCGTTGGTCACGGTAACCATTAATTACATGCGTCCTATCTATCAGACTGAAATCACGTTGTTTCTTGCTTATTTGCTGATGTTTACGCCAAGAGCGCTAATCAACCTGCGCGCTGGTATTGCTCAAGCCCCTGTAGAACTTGAAAACGTGGCCCGTAGTTTAGGTAAAACTCAGGCTCAGGCCATTTGCACTATCACTTTGCGGCTTGCAGCACCAGGTGCTGCCGCTGGGGCGGCGCTGGTTTTTCTTGGCATAACCAATGAGCTCACCGCAACGCTTTTACTGTCGCCATTGGGCACACGTACACTCTCGACGGGCTTCTGGGCGCTCACCAGCGAAATAGATTATGTTGCCGCAGCACCTTATGCGCTGCTGATGATTCTTATATCACTGCCGCTGACGGGAATTCTTTATGTGCAGTCTCAAAAACTAGCGGGTCTGTAAGATGATTGAACTTGCGAATATTTCTAAAAAATTTGGTCAGACATCGGTACTGGAAAATCTCAGCCTATCGGTACTGCCTGCGAGCCGTACAGTGATTGTGGGGCCATCCGGCTCGGGGAAAACCACGTTGCTGCGCATTCTCGCCGGTTTTGAAACGCCGGATAGCGGGCGAATCACGCTATCCGGGAAAACGCTTTTTGACGAGAACACATTTGTTCCAGCACACCAGCGCGGTATTGGTTTTGTGCCACAGGAAGGTGCGCTTTTCCCGCATATGAAAGTGGGAGATAACATTGCCTACGGCTTGAATGGCTCAAAACATGAAAATCGCCGACGCGTGGCGGAGTTGATGGAACTGGTGTCGCTCGACAGTCGCCTGCAGCACCACTGGCCGCATGAGATTTCTGGCGGGCAACAGCAGCGTGTGGCGCTGGCTCGGGCACTGGCACAAGAGCCGGTGTTAATGCTTTTGGATGAGCCTTTTTCGGCACTCGATACCGGGCTGCGAGCTGCGACCCGCAAAGCCACGGCTGAATTACTGACCCATGCTGGTGTCGCCTCTATTCTGGTCACGCACGATCAACATGAAGCCCTCTCTTTTGCCAGCCAGATTGCGGTGATTCGTGATGGGCGCTTTACACAGGTGGGCTCACCCGTCGAGGTCTATTCGCAGCCTGTCGAT
Source organism: Buttiauxella sp. AC038 (assembly GCF_979253565.1). Classification (NCBI taxonomy): domain Bacteria; kingdom Pseudomonadati; phylum Pseudomonadota; class Gammaproteobacteria; order Enterobacterales; family Enterobacteriaceae; genus Buttiauxella; species Buttiauxella sp. AC038. The sequence continues at coordinate 2,220,011 of NZ_CEEDCQ010000001.1, forward strand.
GAGGCCACCGCACTGTTTCTTGGCGATGCGTTGATATTCAAAGCGCAGCTGAGTGGGGGATTTGCACGCTGTGAACTGGGTAGTATCCCAGCGGATAATCCTCACTTTAGCGGCGAGAGGCGTATTATGCTGCGCCCGGAACAAGTGGTTATTTCGCCACTTAAGGGCGATTCAGAACCTCAGCCTGTTGTGAGAATCATTGATGTGGATTTTACTGGTTATCTTTCGACGCTGACGCTGTCCTCACCGGGTTGGCCCACACCTTTGCAGGTGAAAACTATCAGCCAGCAAAATTGGCAAATTGGGATGGCGGTGAAACTTGCGGTCAACGGTCATGCCTGCGTTCTGGCGGATTAAAGTTGGCAATTACAGCGTAAAACCGCCGTCACCCACCTGGGCTTGCGCACACCATTTCATTAATTGAACGGTGCCCACTTCACCTTCGGTGGGTGCCCAGGAGGCAGCGTCTTGTTCTGCAATGGGCTGATAGCCACCGTGTTTCACTTCAAAAATTACACCGCCCTTATCCAGTGACAACACTGTGTGCCAGGTTCCGGCGTCCATCTCCAGCGCCTTGCACTCTTCGCCTAAAACAACGCGGCGAGTCACTGCGCCGTGATCATCAAAATTCAATACCAGAAAGCGGCCGCTGAGTGATATCAACAGTTCAAACGTGTGGGGATGGCGGTGGGGGCGAACATAGGTTCCCGGCTCCATGGCAACAGCCAGTCGCTGCACCGGGTCGCTCAATTCGGGATGAAAATTACGGTGAGTGCGTAAGCGAGGGGAGTTTGCCGCCAGCTCACTTTGCTGTTGCATATCACTGAAAGTAATCTGTTTCATATAAGCCTTTATAAAGTTATGCGGCAACCCTGACTGCGGTTGCCGCAAAGCATTATGCCTCTACCCGCGGTGAGTTAACCCCGGCATTCGCGGAACAGATCGCTGCCCGACTGGTAGACACTGGTGCTGATGTCCCAAAGCCCGAGAACCGATGAGAACAGGTTGTCATGGGAATACGGTTTTTTCGCCGCGTTATCTTGTAAACAAGAGATGTTGATGTGTTTCTCGGCGATAAAGCCCGGTGACATCCACACCTGCATCGGGATATGCGTTTGCTGATCCGGGGCCAGTTTGTACGGCGTACCATGTAGATACAGGCCACTTTCCCCTAATGACTCACCGTGATCGGAAACGTACAGCAGCACGGTGTTGTACTGGTCACTGTATTTTTTGAGCTTCTCAATCATTTGCGCTAACACATAGTCAGTGTGGCGAATGGTGTTGTCGTAGGTATTGACCAACTGCTCCTGGGTACAGTTTTCAATATCGCTGCGTGAACACTCCGGCATGAAGTGACGATGCTCTGCTGGGTAACGCTGGTAATAGGTCGGCCCATGGCTGCCAATCATATGGAAGGCGACCAGTTTGTCTCCGGCCATTTTAGCCACTTCAGCATCAAGATTTTCCAGCATCACATCGTCATAACAAGTTTCGCCATCACACAGTTTTGGGTTATCGGTTGGCTTGATTTCGATAGTCGGAATGCGGCTACACACACCTTTACAGCCTCCATCGTTCTCTTTCCAGAGCACAGAAACCCCCGTTTTATGCACAATATCGAGGAAGTTATCGCTGTTGTACGCTTTCTTACCGTCGTACTCGGTGCGGTTCATATTCGAGAACATGCACGGTACGGAAACTGCGGTGGCGGTGCCACAGGAGTGAACATCTTTAAATGAGATAACGCCGCCGGATTGGCTGGTAAAGGCGTTGGTATCACGCGAGTAACCGTTCATCGAGAAATTCTGGCTACGGGCCGTTTCACCAATCACCAGAAACATCAGCGTTGGTTTTTCTTTATTGGCAACACGTTTGGCGTCATCGCCCAGCGACTGGAAGGGTTCTTTGGTCGTAAAGTACGTATCCTTCAGATAGCGAACGGTGCTGTAGACGTAGTTAGCCGGAATAATTTCTTTGTTAAGCGTTGAGTTGTTACGCCCAACAGAGGCGTAATCCTGGTAGTAAAGCGCTGCAACACCTGCAATAAGCGCCAGCGATGCCACCATCGACAACAGGCGATATGCGATGCCTTTGTACCATCTTGCTGGATATTCAATTTTAATTAAAAACAATAAGATAGCAGGCAGTACACCGGTCAAAAGAATCCATAAAATTATCGAACCATTCAGATAGGAATGAGCTTCTTGCGGGTTCGTTTCAATGATGTTTTCAATCATTGATTGATCAAACATCACTTTATATTTCAGCGTGGAGTAACTGACCATGGAGCCAGTAATTAACAGCAAGGCAAAAAATGGCTTCAATAGAAAGCGAATAGAGAAGGGCATAAAGACGAAATTGAGAGCCGCAACTAACACGAAAGGTATGGAGATAACGAAACCGATTTTTACATGCTCAAGATGGGTCAAAATATCGTAAAAATGCAGTAACACGGGCCAGTTGAGTAAGAAGGCAAAGACCACCGCCAACAGTAAAATCAGCGGGACAACCTTCATCCTGAAAAGTACGGGCATTAACATCTCCAACAGGTTCATTTTTATACTATTGATACACAGGCGAGCAGGATGGGTTTGCCATCGGCATTTCTACTGTAGACCACAAGCGGTGTATGTGTGAGTGTGATTATTAACGACCAACCTTAATTTAACCTTAATGTATTCCACGCGATAAAAACTAAACGGCTATTCAATGAATTCATATAAAGAAAAGAAGTGGGGAACTTTTTGGTTTTCGGCTTTTGTGGCAATTGTGTGAACTTAATTGCCTGGTGTTTATCTCGATTTATTTATTCGAATTATTCATGTCTTAATATTGGCCTAAGAAATCTCTGCTAAGTTGGCTTTAATTTAATAGCGGTTTAGATAGCAGCATTGTGAATCAATCATGTTGTGCTTTTATTTAATTAACCTGCTTCATGATTAATACAGTTTCTACTTAATTACAGGGATATCCAATGAGTGAATTTCTGCCCTTCTCACGCCCCGCTATGGGGCAAGAAGAACTCGCTGCTGTGAGTGAAGTTTTGCAGTCTGGTTGGATAACAACAGGCCCCAAAAATCAGGCTCTCGAAGAGGCATTTTGCGAGTTAACAGGCAATAAGCACGCCATTGCAGTCAGCTCTGCGACGGCGGGCATGCATGTCGCATTGATGGCATTGGGCATCCAGGCTGGTGATGAAGTGATTACTCCTTCTTTGACCTGGGTTTCCACACTGAACATGATTGTGTTGTTAGGTGCCGAACCGGTGATGATCGATGTTGACCGCGACACCCTGATGGTAACGCCTGAAAGCATTGAAGCGGCCATTACACCACGCACACGAGCCATTATTCCTGTGCACTACGCCGGGGCTCCAGCAGATATCGACGCCATCCGCGCGATAGGTGAACGTCACGGAATTCCTGTAATTGAAGATGCAGCACATGCCGCTGGAACCCACTATAAAGGCAAGCATGTAGGCGACCGTGGGACGGCAATTTTCTCCTTCCATGCCATTAAAAACATGACTTGTGCTGAAGGTGGGTTGATTGTCACTGACGACGATCAGTTTGCAAACCGGATGCGTAGTCTGAAGTTTCACGGACTCGGTGTTGATGCTTTTGACCGCCAGACCCAGGGGCGCGCTCCACAGGCAGAAGTGATCACTCCAGGGTACAAATACAATCTCGCAGATATTAATGCAGCCATTGCCCTGGTGCAGTTAAACAAACTTGAACAACATAACGCGCGGCGTACTGAAATAGCAGAACGTTATCTAGCTGAATTGGTCAACACGCCTTATTTACCGCTAATTCATCCTCAATGGGCACATAAACACGCCTGGCATCTTTTTATTTTACGTATTGATGAATCTCGTTGTGGAATTACCCGTAATGAATTTATGGGGGCTTTAAAAGATAAGGGTATTGGCACTGGGCTGCATTTCCGAGCCGCACATACACAGAAGTACTACCGCGAACGCTATCCAACACTCTCTTTACCCGATACCGAATGGAACAGCGATCGTATTTGCTCCATTCCGTTATTTCCAACGATGTCAGATGACGACGCCTCACGCGTAATCAACGCATTACGTGAAGTTGCAGGAAAATAATATGATGACACCTTTACCGATCCACAAAGTCTCTGTGGTTATCCCGATTTATAACGAACAAGAAAGCATACCCGAACTTATCAGGCGCACTACGGCCGCCTGCGAAACCTTGGGTAAGGATTACGAAATTTTGCTGGTCGATGACGGCAGCAGCGATGAATCCGCTTCCATGTTGAATGATGTGGCCCAATTGCCCGGTAGCCATATTGTTGCGGTGTTGCTCAACCGTAATTACGGCCAACATAACGCGATAATGGCTGGGTTTAGCCACGTCACCGGGGATTTGATTGTTACCCTCGACGCAGATTTGCAAAACCCGCCGGAAGAGATCCCACGTCTGGTGGCAAAAGCTGATGAAGGCTACGACGTGGTGGGGACAGTACGCCAGAACCGCCAGGATACCTGGTTCCGTAAGCGTGCTTCGCGCCTGATTAACCGCCTGATTCAAAGCACTACCGGCAAAGCGATGGGGGATTATGGCTGCATGTTGCGCGCCTATCGCCGCCATATCATCGACGCGATGCTTAATTGCCATGAACGCAGCACTTTTATTCCTATTCTGGCAAACACCTTTGCCCGTAAAGCGACCGAGATCCCGGTACATCACGCCGAGCGTGAGTTTGGCGATTCCAAATACAGCTTTATGCGTTTAATTAACCTTATGTACGACCTGGTGACCTGCCTGACCACCACGCCACTGCGCATGCTCAGTGTGTTCGGCAGCATCATCGCGGTGCTGGGCTTTACGCTTTCAGTTCTGCTGGTTGTTTTACGTCTTGCCTTCGGGCCGCAATGGGCGGCAGAAGGGGTGTTCATGCTATTTGCGGTGCTGTTTATGTTTATCGGCGCGCAATTCGTGGGCATGGGACTGCTGGGTGAATACATCGGCCGTATTTATACCGATGTCCGCGCCCGCCCTCGTTACTTTATTCAGCGCGTAGTTAGCCGCGACTCAGTTTCAACTTCAGAGGAAAATCATCAATGAAAGCTGTTGTATTTGCTTATCACGACATTGGGTGTGCAGGCATTAATGCACTGGTAGCTGCCGGTTATGACATTACAGCTATTTACACCCACCCTGATTCACCTTCTGAAAACCATTTTTTTGGGTCAGTGGCTCGCACCGCCGCAGAACATGGCATTCCAGTTTATGCCCCGGATGATGTGAATCACCCTTTGTGGGTTGATCGTATTAAATCCGCTCAGCCCGATGTGATTTTCTCGTTTTACTACCGCAATTTGCTATGCAATGAAATTCTCAATAGCGCGACGGTAGGGGCCTTTAACCTGCATGGTTCGTTGCTGCCGCATTACCGTGGCCGTGCACCGCTGAACTGGGTGCTGGTGAAAGGCGAAACTGAAACGGGCGTCACGCTGCATCGTATGGTTAGCCGTGCAGATGCTGGTGCCATTGTTGCGCAACATCGAGTGGCTATTGCCCCGGAAGAAACGGCCTTAACGCTGCATCATAAATTGACTAACGCGGCGTCCCACCTGCTGGAAGGTATTCTTCCGGTTATCAAAACTGGGTATTTCCCACAGGTTGAGCAAGACCACAGCGAAGCGACCGTTTTTGGCCGTCGCACGGCACAGGATGGCTGCATTAACTGGCAATCTCCGGCGAACGAAATTAACAATCTGATTCGCGCGGTGACCGATCCTTGGCCGGGTGCATTTAGCTATGTGGGTGGCGCTAAATTTGTTGTCTGGAAAGGGCGTGTGCTCGAAGGGCTTCAGTCTGCGAAAGCGGGAACAGTGTTATCTGTAAGTCCGCTTGTCATTGCCACCGGTGGCGGTGCACTGGAAATCGTTACTGGTCAAACCGAAAACGGCGTCTACATGCAGGGTTCGCAACTGGCGCAAACCCTTGGCCTGGTAGCGGGTGCTTTGCTCAGTAACCAGCCGGTATCCGCAATAAAACGTCGCACTCGCGTGCTGATCCTCGGAGTGAATGGTTTTATCGGCAACCACCTGACCGAACGCCTGTTGCAGGACGATAACTTCGAAGTTTACGGCCTGGATATCGGTTCTGATGCTATTAGTCGTTTCATCGGCAATGAGCGTTTCCACTTTGTGGAAGGTGATATCAGTATTCACTCCGAATGGATTGAGTATCACATTAAGAAATGTGATGTCGTGCTGCCGCTGGTTGCCATCGCCACACCAATTGAATACACCCGTAACCCGCTGCGTGTGTTTGAGCTGGATTTTGAAGAAAACCTCAAAATCATTCGTGACTGCGTGAAGTATCAAAAACGCATTATCTTCCCATCTACGTCGGAAGTTTATGGTATGAGCACCGACAAAGTGTTCGATGAAGATAACTCGAACCTGATTGTTGGACCTATCAATAAACAGCGCTGGATTTACTCGGTTTCTAAACAGCTTCTTGACCGCGTTATCTGGGCGTATGGCGAAAAAGAGGGCTTACGTTTCACGCTTTTCCGTCCGTTTAACTGGATGGGTCCACGCCTGGATAACCTTAATGCCGCACGTATCGGTAGCTCGCGCGCAATTACCCAATTGATTCTTAACCTGGTCGAAGGCTCGCCGATTAAGTTGATTGATGGTGGTAAACAAAAACGCTGCTTTACTGATATCAGCGATGGTATCGAAGCGTTGTTCCGCATTATCGAGAATAAAAACAGCAACTGTGATGGGCAAATCATCAACATTGGTAACCCGGATAACGAAGCGAGTATTAAAGAACTGGCGCAAATGCTGCTGGAGAGCTTTGAAAAGCACTCATTGCGTAGCCATTTCCCGCCGTTTGCCGGTTTCCGTGAAGTGGAAAGCAGCACTTATTACGGCAAGGGTTACCAGGATGTGGAACACCGCAAGCCAAGTATTCGCAATGCCCATCGTTTATTGAATTGGAAACCTACGGTTGAAATGGAACAAACCATTGATGAGACCCTGGATTTCTTCCTGAAAACAGTTGAACTGACGGAACCTCAGGCATGAGAAAAGTTGGCCTGCGCATTGATGTAGATACATGGCGGGGTACCCAACAAGGGGTTCCGCATCTTCTTGAGATCTTAAGTTTGCACGGTATTCAGGCCACATTTTTCTTCAGCGTCGGCCCGGATAACATGGGCCGCCATTTGTGGCGGCTGGTGAAACCGCAATTCTTGTGGAAGATGCTGCGCTCTAAAGCGGCATCGCTCTACGGTTGGGATATTCTGCTGGCGGGAACCGCATGGCCTGGGCGCAAAATTGGCGCAGGCAATGCGGAGATAATCTCGGCGGCGGCAGATCATCATGAAGTCGGCTTGCACGCCTGGGATCACTTCGCGTGGCAAACCTGGGCGGGTGTCTGGGACAACAATCATCTCGAGACACAAATTCGTCTCGGGATGGACACCCTGGCGCAAATTATCGAACAACCCGTGACATGTTCAGCAGTTGCTGGCTGGCGAGCAGACCAGCGGGTCGTGCGGGCAAAAGAGCCATTCGGCTTCAGCTACAACAGCGATTGCCGTGGAACAACACCCTTTCTACCGTTACTTCCTGATGGCAGTACGGGGACGGTGCAAATTCCGGTAACGCTCCCAACCTGGGATGAAGTGATTGGCGAGGGTGTCAGTCGTGAAGGCTATAACCGTTTTATCCTTGATCGCATTAAACAAGATGCCGGAACCCCGGTGTATACCATCCACGCTGAAGTGGAAGGGATTGTAATGCGTAAGGATTTTAGTGAGTTGCTCACCATGGCTGCGCAGGAAGGTATTCAGTTTTGCCCATTGAGCGAACTGTTACCTGAAGATTTATCTACATTGCCGTTGGGCAAAGTGGTGCGTGGTGTTATTTCTGGCCGCGAAGGCTGGCTGGGTTGCCAATCCCCATCATAATTCAAGCTGCGGGGTGTTGGCTGCAACTCGAATTATTTTGGGCATATTTGGGTATAGATGGATGAAATCAGTCAAATATTCGCTTTTTCTGATCCTGGGTTTTGCATTGCTTTACCTGCTGCCATTGGAATTTCGCGCGCTCTGGCAACCGGATGAAACGCGCTATGCGGAGATAAGCCGGGAAATGCTGGCAGCGGGGAACTGGATTGTCCCGCATTTTCTGGATGTACGTTATTTTGAGAAACCTGTTGCCGGATACTGGATCAATAACCTCAGCCAACTGATCTTCGGCCATAACAACTTTGCGGTACGTTTTGGGTCCGTTTTCTCCATTACGCTCAGTGCGCTAATGGTGGCCTGGCTGGCATTTCGTTTATGGCGAGATAAAACAGTCGCAGTGCTCTCAGGTGTCATATTCCTGACCTGCCTGCTGGTTTACGGTGTCGGCACCTATGCGGTTCTTGACCCGATGATCACACTCTGGCTGGTGGCTGCTATGTGCAGTTTCTGGTGGGCGGCAAATGCGCAAACGACGGCGGCAAAAGCAGGGGGCTATTTGTTGCTTGGCCTCGTTTGCGGCATGGGGGTTATGACAAAAGGTTTTCTGGCGCTAGCCGTCCCAGTATTAGGCGTGTTGCCGTGGGTGATTGCACAAAAACGCTGGAAAGAGGTGCTGTTGTTCGGGCCACTTGCAGTATTGAGTGCGACTGTCATTACCTTGCCATGGGCACTGGCTATCGCTAAAGCGGAGCCAACTTTCTGGCACTATTTCTTCTGGGTTGAGCATATCCAACGCTTTGCTGAGAAAGATGCGCAGCATAAAGCGCCATTCTGGTATTACATCCCGTTCCTGATTGCCGGATGTTTACCGTGGGTTGCTTTGTTACCTGGCGCGCTAAAGCGTGGCTGGCAAGAGCGCAAAATAGAGAGCGGAACGCTTTATGTCCTGGGTTGGGTGGTCATGCCGCTGCTATTTTTCAGTATCGCGAAAGGTAAGCTGCCAACCTATATTCTGCCGTGCTTCGCACCGCTGGCTATCTTGCTTGCACGCCACGCGACACAACTGGCTGCATCTGCAAAAACGCTAAAAGTGAATGGCTGGATTAACACTGTTTTTGGTGGGATTTGTACGCTGGTTATCCTGTTGGTGCTGGCACCATGGGGGCTTGCGAAACATCCGGTCTATGCCAGCAATGAAGTACTCAAAGTGATTCAGGCCAGCATCGCGTTTCTGGTTTGGGCACTGGTGGGGTATTTCACCACGCGCAACCACGCGAAACTCTGGCAGTGGGCCGCACTGTGTCCACTTGGCCTGGCACTACTGGTTGGCGGGGTTGTTCCAGACAAAGTTATCGATTCTAAACTTCCGCAGCCCTTTATCGATGTGGTACGCCCGGAACTGGAGAGCAGCCGCTACATTCTTGCCGACAGTGTTGGCGTTGGTGCCGGCATTGCCTGGGAGCTAAAGCGTGATGACATTACGATGTATGCAAAACCAGGTGAGCTGAACTACGGCCTGACAAACTTCGCTGATGCCAAAGATAACTTTGTCTCTCGCGAAGACTTTGCCAAGTGGCTGGCAACTCACCGTAAAGAAGGGAATGTTTCTTTGGTTATGTTGCTGTCGAAAAACAAAGTGCCAGAAGATAATGATGTACCTGCGCCAGACCAACTCTATCGCAAAGGGCGCTTTGTTCTCTTCTTCTACGAACAAACGCCATGAGTTATTTGCTGATTGTGCTGGCCAGCCTATTGAGTTGTGGAGGCCAGCTTTGCCAAAAACAGGCCACCTGGCGGCCAGGTCGCCGCCACTTATTCGGCTGGCTGGCATTAAGCGTTACGTTACTCGGTTGCGCTATGCTGTTGTGGTTGCTGGTATTACAGCGCATCCCCGTCAGCGTGGCCTACCCGATGCTAAGCCTGAATTTCATCTTTATCACTCTTGCTGCGCGCTTTATCTGGCGTGAGGTTGTTTCGCTTCGCCATTGGTTGGGGATTTTGTTGATTATCGTTGGGATCTCCATTCTGGGAGGTGCTGCCTGATGGGCTACTTCTGGGCATTGATGAGCGTGCTGTTAGTCAGTTGCGCGCAGCTCATCATGAAATGGGCGATGATGGCACTCCCCCGGTTGAAAAGCACGACGAACTGTTTGCCGCTTTTATGAGTGCAACCCCTGGCGCGCAAGCGTTGCTAGTCGGGTTACTTGCCTACGTCTTTTCAATGGCTTGTTGGTTTTTTGCATTGCGGCAAATAGCGCTGAGTAAAGCTTACCCGCTACTGAGTCTAAGTTATGTTCTGGTGTGGGCTGCGGCCATTTGGGTTCCGTGGCTGGGCGAGAGTTTCAGTATGGGCAAACTTGTCGGCGTGAGCGTGATTTTCCTCGGATTGTTGTTGGTTTGTCTGCCAGAAAAAAATTGATTACGCGTATATGCTTTTTCCTTCTAATTGATACCTTTTTGGTTTTATAAACCATAACAGGCATCCTGCTATAGTCGTTTCATTACACATTGGCAGTTATTTTTTAAGGAAAAAAGCGTGCGATTGACGATACCTCACTTACGGATTGGGGCTGTCTTGTTGGCAGGTTTGATGCTGGCGGGCTGTGACCAACAAAGCAGTAATGCGAAACATATTAAAGTCGGTGTGATTAACGGCGCAGAGCAGGATGTGGCTGAAGTCGCGAAAAAAGTCGCTAAAGAGAAGTATGGCCTGGATGTGGAATTGGTCGGTTTCAGCGGTTCATTGCTACCAAATGACTCCACCAACCATGGTGAGTTAGATGCCAACGTTTTCCAGCATCGCCCATTCCTCGAGCAAGACAACAAAGCGCATAACTACAAATTAGTGGCCGTGGGTAATACCTTCGTGTTCCCAATGGCCGGTTATTCGAAAAAGATTAAGACGGTAGATCAGCTACAAGACGGTGCCACTGTTGCAATCCCGAATGACCCAACCAATCTGGGGCGTGCTCTTCTGCTGCTGCAAAAAGAAAAGCTTATCACCCTGAAAGAGGGTAAAGGACTGCTGCCGACCGCGTTGGATATTACTGAAAACCCACGCCATCTGAATATTATGGAGTTGGAAGGGGCACAGCTACCACGCGTGTTAGACGATGCGAAAGTTGATGTGGCGATTATTAGTACGACTTACATCCAGCAAACAGGCTTGTCACCGGTGCATGATAGCGTCTTTATCGAAGATAAAAACTCGCCATATGTGAACATCCTGGTTGCACGTGAAGACAACAAAGATGCGGAAAATGTGAAAGAGTTCCTGCAATCTTATCAGTCACCGGAAGTTGCGAAAGCGGCTGAAACTATCTTTAATGGTGGGGCCGTTCCTGGCTGGTGATCACTGAAACCATTGGAAAAAATAGTAGATTGATGGGCTGTTGCTAACAGCCCATTTTGTTATTTACGACCCAGCAAGAAGCCAAATACCACACCAACCGCCGCGGCAATCGCTAAACCGGCAATAGGGTTGGTTGACACCTGATCCCGCACATTATCTGTTGCATCTCTTACTGCGTAACTGGCTTGCGACGCATACTTTCTGGCCGCACCCTTAAATTCATCATCAGGGTTATTGGTATGTCTGCCATATAACTCCCTGGCAGTGCCTGCTGCTTCGTTGAGTTTGTCTGTTGTTTTGTCAAACATGCTGAGCTCCTTAGATTTAATTGCGCAACTAAGTGTAGTTGAGAGAATCGGTCTGAAATGTTTTAAACCGAGAATTCAGACAATGAGAAAAAAGAGGTATTTTGAACGGGTGTAAAGTCAGTGGAGGAGGTGAACTTGTTAAATTCTGAGGAACTACAACAGCTTTATACCCGGACCAGTGAGAAAGCTCTCGCTAAGTGGAAAACGCATCCCGATATCGGGCGAGTGCGTGAAGAGGCTTTTTACGAGCCACATAAGCTTGCGATTACGAGCGGAATACAGCCCGCGCTGACTCCGCCATTGAGCCAACTTCTGCATGAGTTACATGAACTTGTAAATAACGACTCGCTCGCTGATGTTATGCCTTACACCGGGCTGCATTTTACTTTTTTTGCTATCACAATGCCGCTTTATCAGTTCCGCGATATATCGATGCTCGATCAGCAATTACCGGCTATTTTCTCCGAACATGCGCAGAACCTGGTTGCCACTATTAGCAATCTGCGGCTGGTGGCGTTACCTAATCAATTGCTGATTGCAGGAACACCAGACGTCGAAAGTCAGTCGGCTAAAGCAGCCTTTGCGCGCCAACTGCTGGATTCGCCCTGGCGTGAGAAGTTACGTGACCGACATGGTGACATCCCGTTACCCCCGCCGTTCTGGCACAGCACACTCTTACGCTATCAGGCAGAGTTTATTCCTCAACGCTTCAGAGACTATTTTCTTGCCCATCAATCCCATAATTACGGCAATGTTACTGCGCAAGTTCAAATGGCATTTACCAATTACAACTGGACGGAAGTTCATAGCGTTAGCGGTGATTAATCAAGATGGCAGGAAAAACTGGCAACTGCACCTTCGCGCAGTTGCCATTTTTTAGAGGCAGAAAGACGTATCAAATTAACTCGGGCAACCCTTTCAGGAGTTTATCGAGCGTAACGGGATAATCTCTCACCCGCACACCTGTCGCGTTATAGACGGCATTGGCGATGGCAGCACTTACGCCACACAACCCCAGCTCACCGACACCTTTGGCTTTCATGGGTGAGGAGACCGGATCGGCATCGTCGAGGAAAATCACCTCCTGCACGGGGATATCGGCATGTACCGGTACTTCGTAGCCAGCAAGGTCGTGGTTAACGAAATAACCTAGTCTAGTATCGACGGCTAGCTCCTCCATTAGCGCAGCCCCAACCCCCATCGTCATCGCACCAATAACCTGGCTGCGGGCTGTTTTAGGGTTAAGTATTCGGCCAGCAGCGCACACTGCTAACATTCGGCGAACGCGCGTTTCCCCGGTTGCAATATCCACTCCGACTTCAACGAAATGCGCTGCAAAAGTGGATTGCTGGAATTTTTTTTCGAGCTCACCAAATTCGATGTCATCCTCAACCGTCAGCGTCCCTGTTGCAGCAGCCTCATTAAGAGGGGCTGAGCGCTCACCTATGCGTATTTGTTCATGACTAAACACCGCCTGTTGCGGATCAAAGCCCAGTTTGTTTGCCACGGCCTCGCGCAACTTCACACAAGCAGCATAAACCCCAGCCGTTGAACTATTGGCACCCCATTGACCGCCTGAACCTGCCGAAACCGGGAAATCTGAATCCCCCAACCGCACCACGACTTTTTCAAGCGGCACGCCCAACATTTCAGCGGCTGTCTGGGCAATGATGGTGTAACTGCCGGTGCCGATATCCGTCATATCGGTTTCAACGGTGACGATGCCTTGTGCATCAAGATGAACGCGCGCGCCCGATTTCATCACCAGGTTGTTACGAAAACCTGCCGCAACACCCATGCCGACAAGCCAACGCCCATCGCGGATTTGTGCAGGCTGAGCGTTGCGCTGCTTCCAGCCAAAGTGGTCGGCTCCGGTACGCAGGCATTCAACCAACTGGCGGCGTGAAAAGAATCGCTCAGGGTTTGCAGGGTCAACCTGGGTATCGTTGAGAATGCGAAACTCAACCGGGTCGATACCCACTTTTGCTGCCACCTCATCAATAGCGATTTCCAGCGCCATCAATCCCGGCGCTTCTCCAGGTGCGCGCATGGCATTGCCTTCTGGCAGGTCAAGTTTTGCCAGACGCAGCCCGGTATGGCGGTTGGCACCGGCATACAGCAACTCGCTTTGCTGAACGGCTGTTTCCGATGGGCCTCCAGCAAGATTACCTGACCAACTCTCATGTGAGATTGCGCTAATCCGCCCGGTGTTATCCGTGCCGATGCGAAGATGTTGAATGGTTGCCGGGCGGTGAGTGGTGTTATTGGGAATAAAGGGTCTTTGCAAAGCAATTTTGACGGGGCGTTTTGCCGCGCGAGCACCAAGGGCCGCCAGCAGCGCATCGCTACGTAAGAACAGCTTCCCACCAAAACCACCGCCAATATAAGGCGAAAACACCCGTATATTTTCTTTGGCGAGCTTCAGGGTTTTTGCCAGGTCACTACGACACCAGTCAATCATCTGATTGGAAGTCCATAGGGTTAGTTTATTTCCATCCCACGCAGCCATTGAGGCGTGCGGTTCCATCGCCATGTGGCTTTGATCCGGGGTGGTGTAGGTGGCATCAAACTGCACCGCACAAGCGGCAAAGGCACTGGCAAAATCACCGGTTGATTTGTCAGGCTCTTCTTCAGTTGCTGTGGTAACGCTGGGTTTTTCCTCGGCAAGATTGTATGCACCCTGTTCGCGGCGGTAATCGACCTTAATCAATTCTGCCGCCGCACGAGCTTGCTCGAAGGTTTCTGCGACCACCACGGCAATGGCCTGGTGATAGTGTTCAATCGTCGGGCCTGCGAGTAGCTTTGCCGGGTTTTTTTCACCCTTTCCAAGCGGGCCGGCATTATCCGCCGTCACAATAGTTATCACGCCCGGGGCATTGCGCGCTGCTTCTAAATCAATTGAGTTGATATGCCCTTTAGCAATGGCGGAGCCCACCACATAGCCATATGCCACATTGGCTGCTTCGTTATGCCATTCGTAGGCATAGTGAGCAGTGCCGGTCGTTTTCAGGTGGCCATCAATACGGTCATGGGGCTGCCCAACAACGGTGAGCTGGTCTATTGGGTTATCTTTTGCCGGAGTATCAAATTTCATTGGTTTATCCCCGTGCTTGCATTAATACCGAGGCGAGCGTGCGCTGCGCCAGTATCAGCTTGAATTCGTTTTCAGGAGTAGGGCGCGCATCAGCGAACAGCCTTTCATAAACGCTCTGGCTACCGTTGCTCAATTGCCGGTCAGCTTCTTCAAGCCGCCACGGTTTGTGCGCAACACCACCAAGAGCGACACGTCCGGTTCCATCGGGCTGCACAATGGCGGCAACCGAAACCAGAGCAAAGGCGTAGGAGGCGCGGTCTCGAACTTTGCGGTAGATATGAGTGCCGCCCAGCGGTGGAGGCAAGGTAACGGCGGTGATCAATTCACCTGAAGTCAGTGCCGTCTCCAGATGTGGCGTGTTACCCGGTGCACGATAGAAATCTGCCAACGGGATTTTGCGCACCTGGCCGTTCGGGCTGACCGTCTCTACCCCAGCATCAAGCAGGCGCATGGCGACGGCCATATCGCTGGGGTGGGTTGCGATACAGGCTCGACTGGCCCCGACCACCGCATGTTGGCGGCTAAACCCCTCAAGAGCGGCACATCCACTGCCGGGAAGCCGCTTATTACAAGGTTGGTTGGTATCATAAAAGTAGGGGCAGCGAGTGCGCTGGAGCAAATTACCGGCAGTGGTTGCCTGATTACGCAGCTGGCCTGACGCGCCCGCGAGCAGCGCTCGGGAAAGTACCGCATAGTCGCGACGAATACGCGAATCTGCCGCGAGATCTGTATTGCGTACCAGCGCGCCAATGCGCAGGCCACCTTCGTCCGTCGGCTCAATTTTGTTCAGCGTAAGAGCGTTCACATCAATCAAATGGGTTGGCGTCTCTATTTCAAGCTTCATCAAATCAAGAAGATTCGTGCCCCCGGCAATAAATTTGGCACCAGGATTACGCTGGGCGCTCGCTGCCGCTTCGGCCGGGGTTTTCACTCGCTCAAAAGTAAAAGCTTTCATGATTTTTGCCCCCCGGCGACATCTTCAATGGCTGCAAGAATGTTGGAATAAGCGCCGCAACGGCAGATGTTGCCGCTCATACGTTCACGTATTTCTTCTGCGGTGGCCTGAGGGGGGAATTCAAATCGGAGGTGACGTGGCTTGGAATGCCCATTTCGAGCTCTTTGAGGACCATAACAGAGGAGCAAATTTGCCCTGGAGTGCAGTACCCACATTGAAAACCGTCATGCTTGATAAAGGCGGCCTGCATAGGGTGTAAGTTATCCGGTTTACCGAGACCTTCAATGGTGGTGATTTCGGCATCCTGCTGCATCACGGCAAGGGTCAAGCAGGCGTTTATCCGGCGACCGTCAACGATAACCGTACATGCGCCACACTGGCCGTGGTCGCACCCTTTTTTGGTCCCGGTAAGGTGCAGGTTTTCGCGCAGCGCATCCAAAAGTGTGGTTCGTGTATCAACGTCCAGTTGGTGGGATTCGCCGTTAACATTTAACGTTACGCGCGCTAATGCAGGCGAGGGAGTGGTGGCGTTCGCGCCCGCTCCAAAAGCATGAGTTGGCGTCATCGCCACGGTTGCGGCCGACACAACACCGACCTTGAGAAGCTCCCGCCTTGTCAGGCGAAAGCCAATATATTCAATATTAAGGTAGTGATTACCGCTCCTGTTGCTGCTTGCACTATACAAGTGCCTTTTATTCGCTTCATGGTCATGGTTGCTCATACCGCCTCCAGTGTTCGAAAGATTGCATCAGGAAAATGGAACTCTCTGCGATGCTCAAATTTTTATAACGAACTATTAATCATAGACGGCGCAGGCGTTGGGATTATTCCTGAATTCTGCAAAGAGGGGTGAGGGAATGAATAGGGGCGGCGGTAGTTTCCGGGGCGAGAAAAATCAGCTAGTTATTGCATTTCGGTGGTTTTGCTGGTCTGGCAACTAGCTACCTTTAAAAAAGGCAGCTAGTTCGTTTTTACGGATATCCTCAAGAGACTTCCTGTTCCGCAATGATCAATTCCACTTTTTCCTGTTCCAGAAGCTGGATAAAGGTGGCGGGTGGATTAACATCGGTAAAGAAGGCTTTTACTCTGCGCGCATTGCCAATGGCAACTGCGGCAGATGCGTGGAATTTAGTATGATCAGCAACCAGGAGTGTATGCCTGGCGTGCGTCATCATTGTTCTGGCAATCGTTGCTTCATTGACATCAAATTCCAACAGAGTGCCATCGCTTTCTATCGCACCAATACTGGTTATCAGGTAGTCGGCTCTGAACCCTTCAACAAAACTCACTGCACTTGGGCCCACGATACCACCGTTGTGCGAGCGTAACGTTCCTCCTGGTACCATCACTTCGATGTCCTGGTTCTTATACAAAATTTGTGCAACGCGTAGGCTGTTAGTAATAATTCTGAGATCGCGACGCCCTAACAGGGCCACTGGCAATCGCTTCAACCGTAGTGCCAATGGTGATAAAAACCGTACATCGTTCGGGAATGTAATCGGCAATCGCTTCCGCCATTGCCTGTTTTTCTTGCGTGAGTGAGAGTTCTCGCTGCTCGAAGGCAGTGTTCATCACGCTGGAAACTCGGCCCGCTCCACCATGATGGCGGGTAATCAAGCCTTGTTCGCTAAGCTTTCGAATATCGCGTCGCACCGTTTGTGTAGAAACATCCAGCAATTGTGCAAGATCTTCAATATTCATATATCCGCGTTCAGCAATATAGTGAACGAGCTGATCGTGCCGTGGATTACCGGTTAGTTCAGTGATACTCATGAACACTCCTGTTTGATTCCCTATCAGTACGCACTATTTTACGCACAAATTGACAAAAATGATTCGGTTTGCTCACGATTAGGAATACCAGCGCGCCCGCCCGGCTGAGTACACTTCATCGCAGCTACTGCACTGGCAAAGCGAATAGACTGATCTATAGGCCTTTTTTCTGCAAGTGCTGCAGCAAGTGCACCGTGAAAGACATCCCCCGCTCCCGTGGTATCAATGACATTCACAGAATAAGCCGGAAGGTGACACAAACGCTCATCATCCATCCACTGCGTGCCTTCTGCACCTTGAGTGACATACACGCTGCCATCAGTACTCTTTGCTGCTTTTTTGAGGCCTTCACAGGCATCGGAAATACCCGTCATTCGGCATAAGCCTGGAGCGGAAAAGACGGCATGGTCGGCAAGAGCCACTAATGGCGTAATATCTTGTTGCGTGACGTCTGCATCAAGTAACGTAGCAACTCCCGCCTGATGCGCCAGAGTAAACGCAAGCAGTGTTCCGTCATGCCAACGGACATCACCCAACACCATGTCGTAAACAGAAAAATCTATGCTTTCAATCCATTTAGCATCCATCGGCAAATCAGGGCTTGGGTAGTTAATGATGATACGTTCACCCTGTTGGTCCACCAAAATGGCTGATTGTGATGAGCGGGCCTGTGGATATTGACGGCAGTAGCGTGTATTCACGCCAAAACTGTTCAGCTCTGAGATCAGCGTATTTCCGCAACTATCGTCACCCACCCGGCCAATGAAATCTACTTCCACCCCTAATCGCGCTATCGCGACAGCCGCTGTAGCGGCGGGGCCACCTCCTGTTTCGAAATACTGTTGTGCCTGATATTTCCCACCTCCAGCCGGCAGGGCTTTGATTGAATAAATACGATCCTGAACGGCGATCCCTATACATGCAATTTTGGTCATATTTGTCTATTCCATTGTGTCGTTGTCATTGTTTACTCATTTTAATGACATAAATGATCAAATTGGTGATGCATGTCTGGTTTTTAACCATAAATTACAAATATGCTCAAAAACAGACGGAAATGGTTCTTAGGTGTGTTTATTTTTACTCACTCAATGCAGGAGATGATGAATGACAACTATCGCTTTTCTCGGACTCGGTCAAATGGGATTTCCCATGGCCAGTAATTTGGTTAGCAAAGGGCATAGCCTGAAGGTTTTTGATCTAAATCCACATGCAGTCGAGCAACTTGTCAGTGTGGGGGCCGTTGCGGCACTTACACCTGCGGATGCCGCGCAGGATGCAGAGCTGGTAATTACTATGCTGCCCAATGGTGACATCGTCAGGCAGGTATTGATGGGAGATAAGGGGGTCTGTGAAACCCTTTCATCTGATGCGCTGGTTATTGATATGTCCACTATTCACCCCTTGCAGACCGATGCACTTATTGCGCAGATGAAAGAAAAGGGATTTTCCATGATGGATGCGCCAGTAGGCAGAACATCCATCAATGCAAAAGATGGCACTTTGCTCATTCTGGCTGGGGGTTACCCGGATCAGGTCGAACGTGCCCGCCAGGTATTGCTATGTATGGGGTCGGAAATTGTTGAGGCCGGTGGGCCAGGAATGGGGATCCGCGTGAAACTCATCAACAACTATATGAGCATCGCATTAAATGCTCTCTCGGCCGAAGCTGCAGTGCTGTGCGAGTCGTTAGGTCTGGATTTGAACGTGGCAATTAAGGTGATGAGTGGGACCGCTGCCGGAAAAGGTCATTTCACAACAACCTGGCCGGGCAAAGTCCTGAAAGGCGATCTTTCTCCTGCATTTATGGTTGATCTGGCATTAAAAGACCTGCGAATCGCTATTGATGTCGCGCAACAAACAGGTGCTCCACTGGGGATGGGGGCGGTTGCCGAAACCTATTACCAGGCTGCAACACAATCTGGGCGTGGGCGACAGGACTGGAGCGCTCTGTTATCCGAAGTTCGCGAAATGTCCGTGCGTGTAAACAAACATTAATTTTTTTGATAATTATCAGGAGTTCTTATGTCATCCCAGAAAACCCCATTTAGCCTGCAGGATATTTCGCGACCAGACGGCGGATTTGCCATGTTAGCCGTCGACCAGCGCGAAGCCATGCGCTTAATGTTTATTGCAGCAGGTCAGCAGAAACCTGTTGCTGATAGTGTACTTACCGATTTTAAAGTTGCTGCAACGCGCATTCTTTCACCGTATGCCTCTGCGGTGTTGGCAGATAAACAGTATTGTCTTGATCAAATTGTCGAACAGCGTGCGGTTGCCGATTCGTGCGGCTTGATTGTTGCCGCAGACCACTTTGTCCCCGGCAATGGTATTCCTGTCGACAGTGTAGAAATTGATTACACCATCGATCCTCATACTGCCCGAGCTATGGGGGCAAAAGCGATGAAGTTATTAGTGCTGTGGCGTGAAGATGAAGAGTCGCAGACACGACTACAAATGGTGGATGACTTTGTGGCTCGCTGCCGCAGTGCAGGTCTTGTGAGTATTATCGAACCCGTTGTTCGCCCGCCACGCCGCGGATGGGCATTCGACCGCGAAGCAGCCATTGTTGCCGCGGCGGCAGAATTAGGAAGTACTGGAGCTGACTTGTACAAAGCCGAGATGCCAGCGGGTGGCAAAGGAGATGAAAAAACACTACTGGCAGCCTGCCAGAAGCTCAACGATCAAATGTCCATGCCTTGGGTCATCCTGTCATCGGGTGTCGAAGCGGATATATTTGGCCGTGCAGTACGTATTGCGATGCAGGGTGGGGCTTCAGGTTTCCTCGCCGGACGTGCGGTATGGGCATCTGTCATTGGTGCAACTGATCCACAAACGATGCTGCGGGATGTTTCTGTACCTCGTCTTCAGAGACTGGCTGAAATTGTTGATGAAGGTATGTCTCAGCGTTAATCCCCGCAGTTCAAATGTGTTTGGAGAACGGTAATGGATAAGATAACTCAGGTTTTATTTTCAGATATCGGCAAAGTCACAACCGAATACCTGGAGCTGCCGCATCACGAACTAAAGGCGCATGAAGTTCGTATCGCACCCGTTTTTTATGGTATTTGCGGATCAGATTTGCATGTCCTCAAAGGGGGGCACCCTTTCGCTAAACCACCTGTTGTTCCTGGACATGAAATTGCAGCGAGAGTCACGGAAGTGGGAAGTGGCGTGACGAATGTGAGTCCAGGGGACCATGTAGTTGTCGACCCTATTATGGCCTGTATGGAATGCCGTGCCTGTAAGGCCGGTCGTTTTAATCTGTGCGAGCCACCGCAGGTTGCAGGTTTCAGGGCTCCAGGTTTTGCTCGCTCACAGCATATTGTTCCGGCAAGAAATTGCCATGTTGCTCCAGCCTCGCTGCCGTTAAAGGTACTGGCTTTTGCAGAACCAGCAGCCTGCGCGCGTCACTGCGTCAATCGTATGCCAGAAAATTCACTGGAAAGCGTGCTGGTGATAGGCGCGGGTACGATTGGACTCTCCATCGTTCAGGCGTTGCGCATTATGGGGGCTGAGAAAATAACGGTCATCGAACCTGATTCATCAAAACGTGCCCTGGCACTGAAACTAGGGGCAGCGGAAGTGTATGCACCGGGTGAGTTGGAGAGTTCAGTCCGCTTTACCGGAGCCATTGATGTTGTAGCCGCACAGACCACCCTCAATGATGCCTGTACGCGTGTATATGCTGGTGGCACGGTGGTTTGTATGGGGGTTCCTGCGGGTCCTCGCGAAATTCCTCTGCCAAGTATGCAACGTTTCGAACGTGATCTCTTGAACTCTGGAATGTACATACCTGAGGATTTCGATGTGGTTATCAAATGGCTGGCGGAAGGGTTGTTCGAAACTAGCGAGTTGGTAACGGATCTTTATCCAGTTAGTGAAGCGGCTCGAGCGTTTGAGCGTGCTCAGCAAAACGATTCCATCAAAGTCATGCTGCAGTTTGCTGACGAATAAGGCTCACGGCCTCTGTAGGCGCTGTACTATTGCGGCGCCACCCTGATAACAATGAAAAAGGATAACGTGATGTCACAAATCACCAGTCCTGCGCCTTATATAATCAGCAGACCACAAGATGTAATTGATATTGTTAATAAAAACTCTGCTATTAATACAAGCGTAGGTGTTATTTTTATTGCTCTTGGCGGTATCTTAATTGATGCCTACCAGGCGGCAATGGTTGGATTTGGAAACAAATACATTGCGGTGCAGTTCGGTATTTCTCCCGGACTTGCGGCAACCGTCAATGCTTCCGTACTTATAGCTGCGCTAATTGGTGGCTTGCTCGCAAATCGAGTGATTAATCGATTTGGTCAGCGTCGTGCTTTTTTGATTGGTATGGCACTGTGTACTTTAGGGGCCGCAGCAGTAGCCATCGCTCCCAATATCTGGTGGGTTCTTGTGTGCCGGGTTGTAATGGGATTTGGGTTGGGGATCGACTTTCCTCTTGCTACCAATGCGGTAGCTGAGCTTAGAGGGTCATCCTCGAAGAAAACAGGCTCCTCGGTCAATTTGTGGCAAATGGCGTGGTATGTCTCGACAACAGTGGTCTATCTCGTTTTGATGCTGTTCTTTATGTCGGACATTGCAGAAGCTGATTTGTGGAGGTACGGGATTTTTGCGGGTGCTATCTTCGCAGTTATCATCATGATTTTTCGCTATTTCTTTATTGGTGAATCGGCAATGTGGGCGGCGCGAGTCGGGCGATACGATGAAGCTTGTTCGATTTTGCGTCACCGCTATGGTGTTCAGGCAAGTGTTGGGACGACAGTGTCTGGTCAACAAGCCTCAAGCACAGAACACAAAATTCACGGTGGTTACGGCATTTTATTTAATAAACGCTACCGTAAAAGAACCATCCTCGGATGCGTGGTTGCCACCATGCAAGCCTGGCAGTACAACGCTGTGGGCGTCTATCTACCATTAACACTAGCGGGTATTCTCTCCGGTGGATTGGCTGGTGCACTTTCTGGTTCAGCTGTGGTAAATGCTCTTTGTGGAATTACCGGTGGATTAATCGGTTCGCTTGCCCTTCAACGCCTTGGTACTCGTCGGCAGTCTATGTATGGTTTTATCGTCGTAACACTTGCGCTGCTGGCACTCGGAGCACTGGCGACTGCAAGCCCATGGCTTTCTCTTGGGCTATTAGGTTCGATAATCTTCTTCCATTCTGCAGGCCCTGGCGGTTTAGGAATGACCATCGCGACGCTCTCTTATCCACCTAGCATTCGCCCGACTGGCGTAGGTTTTACTCGCGCCATCATGCGCACAGGAGCGATTGCTGGATTGATTATTTGGCCAATGTTGTGGGGTACTCTGAAAACCGATGCTTTTTATTGGTTGGCAGCGGTTCCGTTTATCGGGTTTGTGACTTGCCTGCTGATTAAGTGGGAACCATTGGGAGCAAACGTAGATGCAGAAGACGCAGAAGTATTAAGTGAGCTGGAACAAAAATAACACTAAGCGCCGGTATACCGGCGCATTGCTTACCTCTATCTACTTGTGAATAGCAATTTCACATTTTTCTCACCAACTGGAGAGGAAATAAAATGTCTGAAAGCTTAACAAAACCAGAGCCTGGCTTGTCCGGAAAAGCGCTGCGCCGTGTCGTTATTGGTAGTTTTGCTGGCGCGCTGTTGGAGTGGTATGACTTCTTTATTTTTGGCACCGCAGCAGGCCTTGTTTTTGCACCTCTATTTTTCCCTGATAGTGACCCTTTTATTGGGTTGATCGCTGCATTTGCTACCTTTGGCGTAGGCTTTTTAACACGCCCTTTGGGCGGAATTGTTTTTGGGCACTTTGGTGACAAGGTTGGCCGGAAGATAACCTTAATCTGGACGTTAGGTATTGTTGGCACCTCAACCTTTCTAATCGGTTTTATTCCCACCTATCAGGATATTGGTATTTGGGCTCCCATTACCCTTATGGCATTGCGGCTAATCCAGGGTTTTGGCCTGGGTGGAGAATATGGTGGGGCGGCGCTGATGACGATTGAATCTGCGCCAGAGTCTAAACGGGGCTTTTTGGGGTCGCTACCGCAAACGGCGGCATCAGTGGGCATCATGTTAGCAACCGGTGTTTTTGCTTTGTGTAATTCCTTGCTAACGCAGGAACAGTTTCTATCGTGGGGTTGGCGTATCCCGTTCTGGTTGTCTGCCATTATGCTGGTGGTTGGGATGTTCATCCGCTTGCATACGGAGGAAACCGCTGATTTTAAAAAGCAGCAGCAGCAACCAGAGTCATTAAAAGCACCGCCACCACTGATTGAGCTTTTTCGTAAACACCCCCGCAATATTTGGCTGGCCTTAGGTGCCCGCTTAGCGGAGAGCGTTTCTTCTAATATTATCAACGCGTTTGGTATCGTTTATATTTCGACGCAGTTGGCACTTTCTCGTGATATACCACTTACCGGAATGCTAATTGCGTCAGCAGTTGGGATTATCTGTTGCCCATTGGCGGGGTGGATTTCTGACCGGGTAGGTCAGCGTAAAATCTACTTGCTGGGTGCAGGTTTCTGCGTGCTTTATGCCTTTCCGTTTTTTCTTCTGCTGGATACCAGAAGCACCCTCATTATTTGGTGTAGCATGATTGTGGGCTACAACTTTGGGCCAACGATGATGTTTGCCGTTCAACCTACACTTTTTACCCGTATGTTCGGCACTCGCGTACGCTATACAGGCCTTTCCTTTGCTTACCAGTTTTCTGCCATTCTTGGTGGAATGAGCCCACTCATCGCCTCAAGTTTACTCGCGTTGGGAAAAGGGGAAGTCTGGTATGTCTCTCTGTTTTTATTGATTGTCTCTGTCGTGTCATTTATCTGCGTCTGGCTAATAAAACCCGAAAAAAATGAATCGCAAAGGGTGGCACGAAATAAGGTTCATCATACTTATCGACATATAAGGAAACAGTACAATGGAAGATAAAATATGCTTTGATCATCATCGGGCTTTACGTAAGGCATTTGACACGCCGTGGCCTGGTCCTGAGGAGGCAGATATCACTCTTAAGCATGGCCCAATAAGTTTGCGTATTGCTTCGCATGATGGGGCGAGAATCACATCACTACAGGCATATGGCTATGAGCTTTTGCGGCAATGGCATGGTGAACGACGTGCATTTCAGTATGGATGTTTCCCCATGGTGCCTTGGGCTGGACGCCTGGGGTTTGGTATCCTCAACTTCAAAGGGAATGATTACGCGCTGCCGGTTAATAAACCGCCACATGCACTACATGGTATGGCGTGTTATACCCCATGGGAGGTGGTTGCATGTGGCACAGACTCAGTGACCATGCAAATGAAACTGGCTGCTCCCTGGCCTTGGCGAGGAGTCGTGACGCAAAAGATAGATGTCACTCACGAAGAAGTGCGTCTGCGTCTTGAAATTCACTCATCAGATGAGGATTTTCCGGCTTCAGCGGGTTGGCATCCATGGTTTGCAAAAGTTATAGGTGAAGAGGGGAGCAAGCAACTAAACGTTCATTTTGATGCTGATTGGCAGGAGCAGACGGGTGAAGATGAATTGCCGACGGGCTTGCGTACCTCTATGCGTCCAGGTCCATGGGATGACTGTTTTGGTTTTGACCAAGGGCTGCAAACGCGCCTGGAATGGCCCGGGAAAATCAGACTTGAAATGACCTCAAACGGCAAAAGCATGGTCATCTTTGACAAACAACCGGATGCCACCTGCGTTAATGCGATGAGTCAGGCCCCTAATGCGATAAACATTTCGCCGGAAGTCGTATCCGTTCAATCGCCACTGATAATAGAAACGCGTTGGAAAATAACACCATTAGCATAATCAATAAGGGCGGTTACTCATCAGTTTAATCGCCCACTTACCATCACTTTTTTCGGCATGTAACTCTGCGATATATAAGCGCTTGTACATATCATTGCTTAATGCTGTAGTGAATAATACACAACATTAGGCCTTCATAATCTTCACCTGTTTGCAACAAATCAACATTCATGATCTGTATCAAAATCATACCATCCATATAAAATATATATACCAAAGCTATGCGCCATATCATTGCTTGAGGATAGGGGGATATATATATTCAGCTCATCGCCTACCGGTGTGATAAATACACGGTTTTAACTATATTACGCAGATGTAACGAGGTTAATTTTCATGATTAAAAATGCATTCGTGGAAAAAAATAGTGAAGGAAATATTGTCGTTCGTGTAGAAGATAAACAGTTATCGACATTTGATGATTATAATTCCGCATTAGAATGGGCGTTTTCAATTGGTTATCGTGTTTACAAAAAAGAACCTACTACCGATAAGCACGAAGAGTGTTGGGTTAAATATATGCCTACGAGCCATCTATAATTTTGTGTCAGATATACTATCATCATCTGGTTGCAATAGAACCTTTAAGCATCTGATCCGCTTTAATTAATATTGATTTAATAGGCATGCGAATGGAGTTAAGACATATTCGTTATTTTCTGGCCGTTGCCGATGCCAAAAGTTTTACCTATGCAGCAGAAGTGCTGGGTATTGGCCAACCGCCTCTCAGTATACAAATACGAGATTTGGAAAATGAAATTGGTACCAAATTGTTTCATCGCATCGCCCGAGGCGTTGAATTAACCTCCGCGGGTACCGCATTTTATGATGCGGTAAAAGTGTTGCCGGGTTTGGTAGAAGAAGCAAAATCATCAGCACTTCTCGCTTCGCGAGGCGAACTGGGGGTGCTTAAAGTTGGTTTTACTTCATCTTCGGCATTTAATTCCGTGGTCACGCGCAGTATTAAGAAATTCAAAAGCGATTACAAAAATGTCAGTCTGCAATTAGATGAGGCACATACCGATAATCTCATTAAAGCCGTCGAAAATGGCGCTATTGATGTGGCTTTTGTTCGTACTGACCATCTATATAGTGAGCTACTGGAGCTGCATTTAATTCTCCAGGAGCCTTTGACCATTGTGTTGCCTGAGCAGCATTCGTATATCGCGCAAAGCCATATCACATTGAATCAGCTGGCAAACGAAGAGATGATTTTGTGTCCGCGAGATTACAGTGTGCACCTGCACGACACTATAGTTGCGTTGTTTGAAAAAGCAGGTTGTGTGCCTACGGTGAAGCAAACTGCACCACAATTATCATCCATTATTAATCTGGTTTCTGCAGGCATTGGGGTCTCGATTGTTCCCTCCTCAATGAAAGCCATGAGTCACTCATCCTCCGGTGTTGCATTTTATGATATCGCGGAAGAGGGCGCTTATATTCCATTGTCGATAGTCAGCCGGGTACATGAACGCTCGCCAATTGTGAAAAAGTTTATTAATAATGTCGCTGCAACACAGGCTGAAATAATTGCTGGCAAATAAAAATATCAACTTAATAATATATATCAATAAAAACGGTATCTGTCTTATGTCTGACAGGTATCGTTCAGTCCATGAAGTATAAAGCAATAGCTTAAATGCAGGGTAACCCAATGTACTTGTCAGTTTTTATTGCCAGGGCACTGTTTATCCAGAGTAAAGAGTGAATGAAAAAATCTATCTTTGCAGTGCGTCGTGACAGGCCATTAACTCCTCGTGAATTATATATCCATCGCAATTACCGCATAATACATGGCATCCGCATCGCTGTAGCATTCGTACTGACATTCCTGATAATCAGGATGGCGAATTTACCAGACCACTCCTGGCCACTTATTACACTCGTGGTGGTTATGGGGCCAATAAGCTTTTGGGGGAATGTTATTCCTCGCGCATTTGAACGTATTGCAGGTACGTTAACCGGTGCGATATTGGGTATCATCGCTTTGCATATTGAAATGTACTCCTTGCCTTTAATGATGGCATGGTGTGGTTGTGCACTATTTATATGTGGTTATTTAACAATGAGTAAGCGCCCATATGCCGCCTTACTTATTGGTATCACAATGGCAGTGGTAAGTAGTGCTCCGGCTGGTGATTTCCAAACTGCGTTATGGCGAAGTACAAATATTATCCTTGGTTGCATTCTGGCGATGGTTTTTACCAGTATCTACCCGCAACGGGCCTTTATTCACTGGCGTATTCAGTTAGCGGACTTTTTGACTGATTTTTCGAAAATAAGTGCTACGGGCTTCTCCTGGAATGTTCTGAGCCGCCCGAATTTGACGAAACTGGACTCACGAATACTCGGGAATGTAGTGAAAATGCGCAGCCTGCTTATGCCGGTCAGTCGAGAGGCAGGAATATCTAAAACGCTTCTAAATGAGATTCAGTCCATTGCCCGAGATATGATTGCTACACAAGGATTACAGGCTAATGCTCATTGGGCCTCGCGCAGCAGCCGCTTTCTTATTCTGAATTCGCACACTCTTGCACAAGTGCAGCAGATGACTCAGCAAACGTTGCAAACACTGGCCGTGGCGCTGCATGAGGGAAATCCATCACCCGCAGCGGCAAATAGTGAGCGCTTGACTGACATAACGAAAGAATTGCATGAATTGTTAGTAGCCCACGCCGGGGATGAACTCGTTGAGAATGCTATCCACGGGTATGTCTGGTTGAGCCTTCAACTTGCTATCAAACTTGAAAAACTATCAACTTTAATCACTGAAGCCTTAACCGAGCAGAGAGGTTAATACATCTGGGGTGAACCAAAGTTTAGTGGAATCATTTCAGCTACCAGGCTCGTTTTGATACCAGGCACTGTGGGGACGGGGTTTTCATTTATACATAATAAGATGACGAACTAAAGCTGAGTGCGGCGAATTTCCGTCTGTTTAAGTCGGTTACGAATGAGTGTCATCACGCGTTCTGTGACCGGTGGCAGAACTCTGTCCGTAAGCCGAAGTATTCCGAGCGTCAATGTCAGAGAAAGTGGGGGAGTAACATGAAGTTTCACCACTTTTCCTGCCTCCACGTCATTGATCATTGAGATATCAGTGGCGGCGAGGATAGCGTTACTTGAACTGAGCAAGTATTTGACGATTTGGAAGTCGTTACTTTGCACATCGAAATTGTTGTAAAGCCCCGATGATAACCCGTACAGCTCTTCCATATGTTCAACTACTGCAGGGTCAAAATACCCTGAAGCAATCACCATTGGCCAGCACTTGAGCTGGGCGATATCAATGTTCTTCTGCTGCGCGATAGGATGTTGGCGACTGGCGTACCATGCAAACCCGCAGGTAAAAAGAGCTTCTACGGCGAGGTCTTGTTGATGGCGCGCAATACTTGTATCCCCCACGAAGAAGTCAATTTGTCGGTCGCGTAGCAAATATAGCAACGGGCCTGATGTTTCCACGCTGACTTTAATCTGTACTTCCGGAAGCGTATTGAGCATCGTCTCGATAAGCGGGCCAAGTAATTCATCTATGAGTGACGATCCCATTCCCAACGCAACGCGCCCGGTTTCCCCTGATTGCATCATCTTCAATAAACGTTTGCCCTCCTTCTCATTCATCAGCATCCGACGTGCCGTCGCCACCCATGCTTGCGCGTAGGGTGTTGGGCGCAACCGGCGGTCAGTACGGATAAAAAGCGGCACGTTTAGCTGCGCTTCCAGTGCTTTGATACTGCGTGAAAGTGCGGGTTGGCTTAGATGTACAGCCTCCGCCGCGGCACTGAGTGAGATGTTCTCCATCAGTGCAATAAAGTGCTGTAGCTGGCGGGTATTCATACTTCCTCCACTTGCAGTTTATGCATGGAAACCGTCCTGATTCTGCATTTCACGCAATCAAAACAAACCATTAACATTTAATTAATCTTTGTTCAATGGGAATCCCCTATGCAAACGGTCAAACCCGAATTACCCCGTCCTGTGGTGGCAGTGATCTGCGATCGAATTAGCTACTTCCAGCACAATGTTCATGCTGTACCTGAAACCTATTTGCGCGCTTTGCATGAAGCAGCAGGTGTTATGCCTGTTCTTATTCCAGCCTGTCCTGAGCTGCTGGATTTAACAACACTGCTAGCCACTGTTGACGGTGTATTACTGCCTGGAAGCCCCTCGAATGTGGCGGCGGAACGCTATAAAGCTGAGCCGCTTCCTATAGAAACACTGAGAGATCTGCATCGCGATGAGGCGGTCTTCTCACTCTTGCCGTCGGTTATTGCGCAGGGCATTCCCTTGATGGCGATTTGCCGAGGATTTCAGGAGTTGAATGTCTTTTATGGCGGCACTTTGCATCGTGCCGTCCATGAAAGGCCGGACGCGATAGACCACAGGGAGGGAGATCACGCGCGTGCCATTGAGGAATGGTACGGAGACAGTCATCTGGTCAGCGTTACGCCGGGCGGGTTGCTGGCAACGTTATCAGGAACTCAGGCCGTCAGGGTGAACTCACTACACCACCAGGGGGTTGATCGCCTCGGGCAAGGATTACGTATCGAGGCTTTTGCGCTTGATGGACTGGTAGAAGCGTTTACCGCACCTGAGGCCCCTGGTCTTGTGCTCGGATTACAGTGGCATCCCGAAATGTCGCTTGGACACAGTCCGCTTGCACAACAACTCTTCACAACATTTGGCGACTCATGCCGCCGCCGTCAGCAATCCAGACTTTCCACTAAATCGACAGGAGACAATGATGAGTTCATTAGCGCATATGCTGTTTAGCAGGAACTATGCGATGTCACGGCAGGCATTCCTTGCTGCTGCTCAAGCCCGAGGACTCGCTGTTGATAGCTACATTTTGGACTTGCCCGGTGTTGAGGGAGAAACGCTGGCGACAGACGTGGTGCTTGATGGCCCGGAAGATGCGGAGAATTTGATTATTACCATCAGCGGTGTTCATGGTGTAGAGGGATATCCTGGCTCGGCAATCCAAAAAGGGTTGTTGGAGATGGGGCCAATAAACGAGCGCAATACCGCTATTTTGCATGTTCATGCAATCAATCCGTGGGGATTTTCCTGGTCGCATCGTACCACTCAGGAAAACGTCGATTTGAACCGCAACTTTGTCGATTTCAATCAAACACTACCTGCTAACGAACGTTACAGCGAGATTCACGATCTGTTGCTACCTTCAAGTTGGCCTCCACCGGTAGATAGCGAAGATAAACTTCGAGAATTGGCAAAACTGTGGGGTGCTAAGGGTTTCCAGTGTGCGGTAAGTCTTGGGCAATATCGGTTTGCTGATGGGCTTCACTATGGCGGAGATAAACCGACCTGGAGCAATGATACCTTCCGTGCGATTTTGCGTCGTTATGCAACACGCTGCCGTCGGATAGGCTCACTGGATATTCATACTGGGCTTGGCCCTTATGGCTATGGTGAGCGGATTTTTGGTTGTGAAGATGAAGGGATTTCTATTAAGCGGGCTCGTGACTGGTGGGGCGACACTATTACTTCGGTAAATACCGGTAGTTCTACCAGCGTTCCGTTAACGGGGCCGATTCAAGCCGCTCTGTTTCGTGAGTGTGAGCAGGCACAGCAGACCAATATTTGTCTGGAATATGGCACTTATCCGCAATCACAAACGGTACTGGCAATGCGCGGAGCGCACTGGCTAACACGTTATGGTAGCGATGACCCACGACAATGTGCCGCTATTCGTCAGACGCTAAAAGATGCTTTTAACCCGCAAGATCCCTGGTGGCAGGAGGCTATCTGGGCCCAGGGGAAACTGGTGTTCCAACAAGCCGTAGCGGGTATTAATCGCAATCAAGACTGACATATTCCTGGAGAGTCGCATGAATCACAATACCGAGCGTTTGGCGCAGGGTGGTGGCGCAGTACCAGCACAGCCAGTTCATTGGCGGGTGATTGTTGCCGCCGTCGCAGGCAATGCTTTTGAAGTTTATGATTTTGTTATTTATGCCTATTTTGCTGTTTATATTGGACAGACATTTTTCCCTATTACCGGGGATTACGGCAGTCTGCTGGTGGCAACGGCGACCTTCGGGGTCGGATTCTTCACGCGTCCATTGGGCGCACTGTTTATTGGTAGTTACGCAGACCGTGTCGGGCGTAAACCCGCGATGATTCTTACCGTATCGCTGATTACGCTAGGTACGATGGGTATAGCACTCACGCCCAGTTACGCCAGTATCGGTATGATTGCTCCGGTGATTGTTGTGTGCTGTCGCCTGTTACAGGGGATTGCTCTGGGCGGCGAAATTGGCCCAGCGACATCGTTGCTAATCGAATCAGCCCCGGCAGACAAACGTGGCCGCTATGCATGTTGGCAGATAGCAAGTCAGGGTATTGCGGTCACTACCGGGGGGCTGATCGGTGTGATTATTACGCTTGCGATGTCACCTGAGAATTTGCAAAGTTATGGCTGGCGCATTCCGTTTATCTTTAGTTTGCTGATGGTTCCACTGACCATTTATATTCGTCGCAATGTTCCCGAGACGCTGCATGCGGAGGATAAAAAGGAAGATAAAATCGTTGATATGCTCAAAGGCATGTGGCGTGACCATCGCCGTTTTCTGATTATCGGGTTGGGTGTCATGCTCGTCGTCAACGTCACATCGCAGTTGATAAACTACATGACATCTTATGCCATCAAAACGCTTCATCTTGATCCGAGTATTGCCCAAACCAGTATCCTTATTGCCGGGCTAATGTCGTTTTTTGGCGCGCTGGCAGCGGGAAGGTTGTGCGATAAATATGGGCGTAAGAAGGTGCTAATCTTGCCGGTAGTTGTGTTGTGCATCGTAGTCGTGCCACTGTTTTCATGGCTGCATGAAGCACCGGATGCGACACGTTTGCTGACGGTGACCTTCGTCATATCGGCTCTGATTGTTTTCCCGACTACCGCCGTGTTGGTTATTGTGCCGGAGATTTTGCCTGCCGGTTATCGCAGCACTGGCACATCGCTTATCTATGCGCTCGGGTCGGCACTATTTGGTGGGACAACACATTTTATTCTGACGGCACTTCTTGCGTGGACTAATCATCCTGTGGCCCCTGCCTATTATGTATTGTTTGCTGCAGCCGTCAGCTTGTGCGCGATGTCGTTGCTGCCGGAAACGCGAGACCTCGGCGTAACGGCAAACCCGATGCGGCAAAAGAGGGTGGCAAGCCTGCCCATTCCAAAGCAGGAATAGAGGCAATAAACAGCCGACCAATTGATCCAGTTTATAATTGAGCAAAATACTTAACTGCATAATACTGGCCGACCTCCGCAGGTGCGGGGTTAAGCGCCAGCTTTTTCTGGCGACCGAAGGTATATCTCAATGGAAAGGCGAAACTTTCTGAAAAGCGTTGCAGCACTATCAACTATTGGTTTGGTTCGTCCGGCATTTTCAGGAACCAAACGTGTTGATGATCCGGCAATTGCATCTTCTGATACCTCCCGCCGTTTTGTGGTCACACAAACGTATAGTCTCAAAGCGCCGGCAGGTTCCCAGGGCAAAGTTAATTTGTGGATACCTGTACCAGAAGACACTTCATTTCAGACCTTGCTCGACCTTTCCTTCAACGGTAACTACCAGAAAGCCAGCCTGACGGCTAATAACCGTTATGGTGCCAGAATGTTATTTGTTACCTGGCCGGATTCTGAAGGCTCGCTGGATATTCGCGTTGATATGACGGTCGAAACCCGTGATTGGGAAGTGCTAAAAGACAATAAACTGGCCGACTGGTTGTTGCCTGAGCAAGACGCAGTCATCCCGGACGAAATTAAACCTTTCTTGCTGGCAACTCCCCATATTCCTGTCGACGGTATCGTAAAAGAGACTGCACTGAAAATTGTTGGTGGCGAAAAAGCACCGATAAAACAAGCTCGTTTGATTCACGACTGGGTTAGCACACACATGCATCGCGATGATGCTGTGATTGGTTGCGGTACAGGTGATGTGGGCGAAATATTGAAAGCGGGTAAATTGGGTGGTAAATGCACCGACATTAACTCCGTCTTTGTCGCGCTGTGTCGCGCAGTTGGGATTCCTGCGCGCGAAATGTTCGGTATTCGTCTTGGTGCCAGCCGCCTCTTGGGGCAGTATTCGAAGAAAGCTTTCGGCAGCGCTGATGAGCAGGGTATTGCAAAAATAAATGGTGGCCAGCATTGCCGCGCGATGTTCTGGCTGGCGGGCTTTGGATGGATCCCGGCTGACCCGGCAGATGTCACCAAAATGCGTTTGACCGAGAAGAAAGAGAATGGTGATCCGGCTGTAAAAGCGGTTAGCGATTATCTCTTTGGCAATTGGGAAATGAACTGGGTGGGCTTTAATCACGCACGTGATTTCGCGCTTTATCCAGCAGCAGAACAAGGTGATGTCAACAATCTGGGTTACCCATATGCCGAAGTAGATGGCGATCCTTTAAACTTCTACGACCCGGCAGCATTTAGCTATGACTACGTCAGCACCGAACAGCATTAAGGGTAATTTAGTCACGTTGCTGGCGGCATTAATTGCCGCTGGCGCTTCAACACTGTGCTGCATTGGGCCGTTGCTGTATCTGTTGTTTGGTATTTCAGCTGCAGGACTCACAGGGATCCCGACGCTACCCTGGTTACAAATTCCCATGGTAATTGTCTCCCTGGGATTGATGGTTCGTGGATTCTGGCGGCTCTATTTGTCCCCTAAGCCAATATGCACAAGTGTTGTCAGCCGCCGCGTGCTGGTCTTGTTGTATTGGTTATCAGTGCCATTGGTACTGTTCCTGACCACTTATCCGTATGTCTTACCCTGGATTTGGGAAAGTATGGAATGAAGAGATTTTTATGCCTGGGGCTGTTTTTGTTGACGCCTCTAAGTTGGGCGGCCAATAAAATGGTCACTATAGATATAGGGCAGATGAACTGCCCGCTCTGCGTGATTTCGATAAATCAGGCTTTGCGCAGTACCGATGGGGTTATCAAAGCAAAGGCGTCATTAAAAACGCATCAGGCACAAGTCATTGTTCCGGACAATTTTGATAATCAACAACTGCTGTCGGCAATTGCTAAAACAG
Organism: Buttiauxella sp. AC038; assembly: GCF_979253565.1. Lineage (NCBI taxonomy): Bacteria > Pseudomonadati > Pseudomonadota > Gammaproteobacteria > Enterobacterales > Enterobacteriaceae > Buttiauxella > Buttiauxella sp. AC038. The sequence continues at coordinate 2,254,321 of NZ_CEEDCQ010000001.1, forward strand.
GATTTACTGGCCAAATTCACGCGGTGACTGAGGCACAATAATTCCTGTTACCGCGACGATTGTGATTGCTGGAAGCTCATTGGCGAATCACCACCTCCCGTAGAGGTGGTGATTGTTTATTTGGCGGAGCGCCCCATTAAGCGGATAAGCAACCCGCACAGTGCCGCGAACGTTGCCAGCCCAACCATTCCCGTCCAGTCGAAGGTTTCCAGCGCTTTACTACCCAGCGTTGCACCTACTGCCATGCCGATAAACACCACGGTAAACATAATGGCGTTCAGGCGACTACGGGCAGCCGGATTTAACGCATAGATGATGGTTTGATGTGCCACCAGTGAGGCCTGAATACCCAGGTCAAACCCGACCGCACTAATGGCGATAATAGCCAGTTGCACAGGGACGGGAACAAACGGCATCACAAACATCAGGGCAAAGGAGATAACAACCAACGCGGCTGCAATTTTCGTGACGAAATCAGGGCCACGACGGTCAGCAAGTGAACCTGCCAGCGGTGCGGCGAGCGCTCCTGCTGCACCTGCCAGGCCAAAAGTACCGGCTACGGCAGAGCCCATATGGAAGCGCTCTGCCAGCATAATCGCAAGCGTTGACCAAAAAGCGCTGAACGCAATCGACAACAACCCTTGTGCCAGAGCGGCACGACGTAAAGTCGAATACTCCATCCACAGTTTGCCTAATGAACGCAGTAGCGCGGGATAGCGTAGTGTGGTTTGCGGCTTGAAAGAGGGTAGTACGTACCAGAGTGTCAGCGTGACGACCCAAACACCTACCGCCGCAATAGTATAAACACTACGCCAGCCCCATAGTTCTGCCACGATGCCACTAAATACACGTGAAAGCAGAATGCCCGCCAGAAGCCCAGTCATTACCATTCCCACGGTTTTACCCCGATTGCTGTCAGAGGCCAGTGTGGCGGCGGCAGGGATAATATCTTGCGCTACGGTCGCAACCAGGCCAATTGCCAGACTGCTGAGTAATAGCACATGCCAGGAAGTGGAGAATCCACACAGCAGTAACGTCAACGAAAGCAGGGTGCCTTTAATCAGAATGATACGACGGCGGTCAAAGCGATCCCCAAGTGGGGCGAGCAACAAAATGCCGAGCGCATAACCAATTTGCGTCAGTGTGGGTACCAGGCCGACATCACCGACACGGGCATGGAACGTGCTGCCGATAATCCCCAACATTGGCTGGCTATAATAAATTGAGGCAACACTCAGGCCCGCGCCAAGGGCGAGGAGAAAAACGATTTTGCCAGACAGCATGGTGTTGGACGTTGATGTGGTCATTGTGGAAAGCTGGCTCATGGCTCGCTCCAGTGGGTTAATGTGCGGCCATTCTTGTCGTTTTTTGCTTTCGGCTGTAGCCCCCGCAGGGGTAAAACTGTTATACACTTAACGTATGAATAAAAACTTTAATCCCGCTGGCGACCGTATAGCCATTTTGCAAACCTTTGTGCGAATCGTTGAGAGCGGCAGCCTTTCAGCCGCAGCCGCACAAATGGATACTACCCAGCCAACAATAAGCCGACGCTTGCAAAGCCTCGAACAAATGCTTGGCGTTAAGTTAATCCAGCGTACTACCCACACCATGAAGCTGACAGATGACGGCGAACGCTGCTATCAGCATGCCCGCAGGTTGATTGAAAAGTGGCACCTTCTGGAAGATGAAGTTAGTGGTGCAAGGGACGAACCGGCCGGGGCGCTGCGCGTACGTGCGCCACACGCATTCGGGCAGGATCAACTGATTGGGCCGCTTGGCGATTACCTGGCGCGCTATCCGCAAATCAATATTGAGTGGATTCTTAACGATCGTTCGCCGGACTTTATCCCTGAAGGAATGGATTGTGCGATTCATGTTGGGGCAATCACCGATCCTTCTGTGGTCGCCATTTTACTGGCGGAAGTGCCGCGTATCGTGGTGGCTGCTCCTTCACTACTTGCAAGCCATGGGCCGGTTAATGAAGCCGCGGATTTGGTGAAATTCCCGTGGGTGGCGCTGAGTAGTTTTTATCGCAATGAAGTGACGTTAAACGAGGGAACCAGCGGCGACCCTTTCCGCTTCGATATTACCCCGAGACTGAGCACGGATAGCCTGTACGCGGTGCGTAAGGCAGCTTTAAACGGATTGGGTGTAGGGATGGTTTCATCATGGGTTGTGAAAGAGGATTTGGCGGAGGGCACGTTGCAGCATGTTCTCCCTAACTGGCAGGCTGCACCTTTACCCATCTATCTGCTCTATCCTTACGCGAGTTACTACCCGGCACGTCTGCGCAAATTTATTGAGCTAATGAAAGAGGTGATGCCAAGTCTAACCGGCACCCGATCTGCGCGTTAATCAGGCCGCGAGCCATTTACCTTTTTCAGTACGTCACATTAATGGTGACGGTATCGGCGTAATTATCCGGGGCGTAATTTGCATTGGGTACGGTTGCGTAAACGGTATATGCAGTGGTCGATCCGGTACCGGTGCCATTGACACTGTTTGCTGTAATACTTCCCCATGGAGTCCCGGACTGGCCCGACGTTGAACGCAGTTGATACGGGACTAAATCTGTATTGCTCCCGCTCCCGCTGGTTTTCATTTGCCCGCTGCCTGTGGTACTGCCGTTCGATGGACTAAGCCCTATCGAATAAGGGGTATTATTCGAGCAGGCGACACCAAGAGTATTACTCGATCCGATATTGGATTGATTCATTGTTACCGGGCCAATACTTATATTATTGACGAAGCTAATGTTGCATTGCTTGGTCACGACTGCGGTCACGTTAAACGGGAAACTCGGGCCGGTTCCATTGCCGCAGTCAGCTGGGGGGAGAGCCAGGCCTGTATTCGTGGTAACACTTGCGGTGGCAGAATTAAAAACATCTAAATAGCTACCGGGAGCCGCGGTGATTTGGGGTGTCGTAAGCTTTGCGTAAACTGTCAGACTACCCGTTACGGGCGTGAGATTGAGGAGCGCTATTTGGGCCATGGGAGGAGGGGTTCCAGCCTGGTTCTGATTTCCCCAAATTACAGTATGAGCTTGGTTTTGATAGAGTTGATAGTTCAATGTGCTGGCTGGTGGGCCAGCAAAAGACATGCCGTGAGGGTTAGTCTGGCCATTACTCGACGCGCCAATATTAAAGCAAAGAGTGATCGCGCTAAGCACATCTGTAAGGACTTTGCTGCACGAATAGCTGAACGTCATCGACGTTTCAGCACCTGTGCTGGACAGTGGACTTACATTCCCAAAATTAATGGGCTGCACGCCACTGATTGAGCAACTTAGCGCGTGGCTAACACCAGGAAACAAACTTAAGACTGCGAAGAAAAATAACGCTCTTAAACGCATATAGGTTTCCTTTCTCTTAACAAGTGCAATTCATCTCGTCCTTAACGACAAACGAGTGGGCCAAGTTGCGCAATGCTGGCAGCCTTCTGCGGGTAATCGAACTGCACTGAGCAAGTGCCTTTGGCGGCCATCACTTTTAATGTGTTATGCAGTTCCAGCGTATCGAAATAAACCAGACCATCAAAACCCACGATGGTTTGCTGGTTTTGCTTAGCATTCAGCTCTACCTGTGTCCCTTCCTCAATCGGTTTTCCTTGTGTATCAACCACGATTATTTGCGCGGCGCGAACCGGTGTAATACCAAATTTGACTAGCGAACCAGAACGGTCGGCAGGTGTTGCGTAAGCATTAACCTGGTCGATACGCGTATTGGCGGGTAAGTTCATCGGGTCGATGCTTAACAGATTATTTTCATAGCTTTTAATTGGCGTCACTAGCAGCAAGCCCTGGCTGTTGCTGGTGCCGATGAGATTGTTTTGCAGTTTGATTGGCAAATCAGGAATACCGTCGGTGGAGACAACGGCAAAGCCATCATCAATTGTGCGCGCGGCAAACAAACCGCCCCCCATCATCACCAGGGAGCCGCTACCACCAGCATAGGCATACTGCGTATCGGAAGTGCGGTTAAAACCGCTGTAAACTTTGCCATAGCGACCCAGGTAACCCAATTCTCCCTGGCCGTTTTGTTGGGAAGATTGTTGGCTTGCTGCAAGATTCCAGCCCCAACCCCCATCTGAAGGTTGGGTACGGCTGGCATTAAGCATATAACCGTTTTCATCATTCGTGCGTTGTACTGTGCTGCTGGCGCTAAGGTTATTACTAAGGATAAATGTGGCAGTCAGGTAGAGGTTCCGATCCCGGCTGTCGTCTACGTTTTGATTCACGCCAGCAGTGAGGTAAATATTATTTGCTACCGCCGCATACCAGTTTGCACCCGCGTAACGTACTGAGGTTTCCTGTGGGTAGCGATATTGCAGGTAGCTCAGACTGACATTGCCATATGAGGGCATGTTGTAGCCAACGACAACATTGCTATTAAGTGATGGCGGTGCTGAACCATAGCGGCTGGCGATATCACGGTAATCACCTGCGGTGGCAATCGTCGAGGTGCTGAAGTTAAAATTGCTGCCAATCCAGCGATAACCCAGGCTATACAACATTCCGTTGTCACCCGCGTCGGTGCTCATAGCCAGAGACGTTGATAGGGTGCCAACACGACCGCCAGGTATCCAGTCCATACTGAATCCAGAATTGAGCAACTGTTTGCTTACTTCAGAATGAACGCCACCTGTAAAACTGTTACTGATACCCCGCCGCCAGGTTCCACTAAAGGAAGGTGTGCTGGCGTAATCAAATGAAGAGATCCCGTAATTTTCGCGTACCACCCCCAGTTCAGCTGACCATTGTGTCAGCCCTTCGCGTAATAGCTGCTGATCCTGGTAAAAGGAAAAGCTCTGTGTCGTCGTTCGACCCAATGCATCAGTCATATTCACCTGTGCGTAGCCCGCACCGCTGATATTAGGCTGGGTGTTGATTTCAAAATTCCCCGCAGGCACTTCTCCGTTATAATATTTCATGCCATTTATAAATAATTCCACATTTGACGGTACCGTTGCCGAACCTAAAAAAGAGGGTAGCGGTGTGGTCGGCATATTAGGTTGCAGGTTGAAATCAGTGCCTATTTGAATACCCGCGATGCGTGTCGGGCGCGACCATGTGAGGCTGCTGGTGAGTGTGTCACCGAGGGTTAAGCTAAGGAGGCGGTCAGGAAACGACGACCGCCACTGCGTATCAAGGCGACTGAAATTGTTATCGGCCGTAACTCCATCAGTTTGCGTGGAGTATTGAGTTAATTGAGTTGAGCTCAGCACCCCTGCTGAATTAAATGCGCGTAATTCAGTAAAGCTGCTGACGTTACTTCCGTCGCCTTGCGCTGCGTAAACATCATAATTGAGTAACATGCCCCGTGATGTGGAGACGACCGGCGGAGGAATATCAACTTGATTGAGTTTGGTGGTATTTAAATTCAAGGTGCTAAGAGGGGCAGTCAATTTCAGTGTTTGTGATGAAACATTATAATCAAATTGTAATTGACTTAAACTATCAAGACGAATCGATTGGGCCGATTCATCAGGCAATTTAAACCCTATTTTTTGTAGTGTTTCTTTGTTGCTATATAATTTACCAGCAAGCTCACTAAAATGTTCGATGCCAATATGGTTTCCATTCAAAGTGACGTCAAGATACAAATCTATTGCATTAGAATGTTCGTTATCGTTACTAATCACTGGTGTGATGGAATTATTATCATTGGCCAAGGTAATTCCTGGCGCTAATATTCCACCGAGCAGAAGAACTATCATTATTCTAATGATTACCTTAAAGTTCCTGCACCTTTTTTTGTCCATTTATAGTAACTTCTAATTTGCTTCCGGGGGCAGTATCCGAGGCAGGGAAAGGCAATTTCCAGCGCATGGTTGCGCCGGGAAGTACGTATCCCAATAGCCCCTGTGTTATTTCTTTTCTTCTACCTTGCGTGTTGATATATGAAGCACCAGACAACTGAGCATGGCTATTCCCCTGATTGCTCACTTCAAGAAATGCTTCACTACCAATACGTTGGATTCCCCACTGCAATTTTGCTGAATGCTCGCTGGCACCTTTAGGTTGAATAAAAACGGGAACTGAATAATGCAAAACGAACTGAATTTTATTTTTTTGTAGTTCGGCTGGAGGCAGTTCATTGATTGACAGCCTATAAGCTTCCTCCACAGTATTTGAGGCAGGCCCCATGTGAATCACTCGAATCAACTGTTTCTCACCGGGTGCCAGTTTGAGCATTGGCGGGCTAATAACCAGATTCTGAGAAGAGTTGAGCTGGTCTTCATAACTTTGCTGGTTCCAACTATAAACACGAACTTGCGCATTTATGGTCTCTTCACCCTGGTTCATTAACCAGATGCCATCAGCATTTTGTATACTTTGTAGGGTCAGTGTCACAGGCGAAACTTGTAGGCCGCTTGCCACCGTATTTTGTGCAAATACTGCCGCCGATAACAGGCACATAACCCCAATAACCGTTCGCGTCTGTGGCTTCATATTTATAAATAGTCCTTTATATTAATAGTTTACGTTAACGGTTACAGTGTCTGCATAGCTATCAGGTGCGAAGTTTGCGCTGGTGGCAACTGCATATACCGTATAGGTTTGCGCCACTCCTGAACCAGTTCCACCAACACCGTTGCCTACTGCGGAGGTGGTGGCAGTATTACCCCAGACGGGACCTGTGCCTGATGTTTGATGTAATTGATAAGGGACTTTATCGCTGTTTGTTCCACTGTTATCGACCGATGACATAGATCCAGCACCTGTGGTATTGCCACCATTGACGGTGGATGGTGCAAGGCCGATGAAATAAGGCGTGGTTCTTGAGCACTGGACAGTAAAGGAGCTATTCCCGGTTGTGTTAGTTGCAGTACTACCGACAGAGCCCAGATTAATATTTGCCCCGCTGCCAGTGGTCACAACGCACGAAGCAGTAATAGTAATTTGTACCTGAAATGTGTTGGTTGCCACGACGGCATTTGCAGATGGAACAAAAGCAAAAATCATGAAAGGAAAAAATATGCGCATTTTAATGATTGATTTCATATCTTTGCACCTATTCAGATACCTGCGGTTTGTCAATAATGCATACGGATGAATGTCGAATGTCTATTAAAACCATAGGATCAGGTGCATTTTTATGCCAATTTCGGGATGCATTAAGTTTTTTAATATGATCAGATACGCACTTTAAGTTTTATTAGGCGAGTTTGATAATTACATGCAGGAAAGTCTGCTATAAGTCATTTCGACCTGAGATGCGGGATATAAAAATTAGCAATAATAGAATAATTTCAGGTGCAAACAATCACAAAGGTAAATGAAATGTGGTTTGTTAACTTTCTAATTCAGAAGGATATTTTTTATTTTGATAAAACAATAGCTCAAGATCAGGATTATTGAAATGGGAATGCATGAGGTATTTATGGTGGCAAACTGCTCACATGATTGAGGTTAATATATGGTGATGCGACCGAAATTATTCGGTTGTATGAAAAAGAAATAAAGCTAAAACTTCGGCCCAGACATTAAATTTCACTATTAAAAATAATCAAACAGTAATCGAAAAACATTAAGCCTGTTACAGGGTGGTGACATTACTACTGGATGTTTGTTCATAGGTAATCAAACAACCAGGACCTTCTCATGCTGTTATAAATGTGTAACAAAACCTTCTTACACTGCTCACTTCTGATAACAATATCGAAAGGAAGCCATGATGAGCAGACCTCTTAAGCCGTTGTTTAAACAGGAACACAACGACGAAATCAGCAACCGCAGCACCAACCCCGTTTTTTCAGATGTTGCCAGTGCGTATTTGAGCCGGCGCCGATTCCTGCAAATGGGGGCAGTCGCGGGCGCCGTAGTAGCCTTCCCGACGTTGCTAAAATCCCAAGCTGCATGGGCCGTAGAAACGGCTCTGGCACGTCCTTCTTCCCTTGGTTTTACCAGTATTGAAGTTTCAACGGATGATACCGTGCGGGTGCCGGAAGGCTACATCGCGCGACCATTTTACCGCTGGGGAGACGCCGTAGGTTTAAAGGGTAACCTGCCGGAATTTAAAACCGATGGCAGTAACACTACTGATGAACAGGCCGCTCAGGCGGGAATGCACCACGATGGTATGGCATGGTTTAGTTTGCCGCAGGGAGGAACCGAGCCGAATCACGGTTTACTGGCGATGAACCACGAATACATAGACAACGGTTTGCTGTTTAAAGACGGTGTGGCGAACTGGAATCTGGATAAAGTGCGCAAGGGCAAAAATGCTATGGGCATTTCGGTTATTGAAGTGAAAAAAGAGGGCGATAACTGGAGCGTGGTTCGTCCTTCTGAGTTTGCGCGTCGTATTACTGTCAATACACCGATGACCCTCACTGGGCCTGCCAAAAATCATGAATTAATGAAAACTGCGGACGATCCGCAGGGGCAAAGGGTGCTTGGTACTATGCAAAATTGTGCCAACGGCCATACACCGTGGGGCACTTACCTGACTTGCGAAGAAAACTGGTCGGATATTTTCGTTAAAAAAGCTGCGCCAAATGCCCTTGAAAAGCGTTATGGCATTAGCGACAGTGATGAATCCTATCGCTGGAACGAAGTCGATCCGCGCTTTAGCGTAGATGCAACGCCTAATGAGCCTAACCGTTTCGGCTGGGTGGTAGAAATCGACCCTTATAATCCGTCATCGACTCCACGTAAACACACGGCATTAGGGCGCTTTAAGCATGAAGGCGCTGCGATTACCCTGGCGGCGGATAACCGTGTAGTTGCTTACATGGGTGATGATCAGAAATTCGAATACATCTATAAGTTCATTTCCAAAAATCAATATGATGCGAGCCTGCGAGATGCCGCCATGGACCTGCTCTCTGAAGGCACGCTGTATGTGGCGAAATTCAATGACGATGGTAGTGGCACCTGGCTGCCGCTGGTATATGGGCAATCGGGCCTTGATGAAACTAAAGGATTTGCCAGTCAGGGTGAGTTGCTGATTAAAACGCGTCTTGCTGCTGATGCCGTTGGTGCCACAAAAATGGACCGCCCTGAGTGGATTGCGGTCGACTCGCACGCAACGGGCAGTGTTTATTGCACCTTGACCAACAATAGTGACCGAGGCAAGGAGGGCAAAGCACCTGTCGATGCTGCCAACCCGCGCGCTAATAATGTCTACGGCCACATCATGCACTGGACGGAAGAGAACGGTGACCCTGCATCAACCGCCTTCAAGTGGGATATCCTGGTGCTAGGCGGCAAGCCGGATAGCACAGATGAGAAAACCAAAGGCTCAATGAAGGGGGCAGAGTTTGGCAGCGCAGATGGGTTATCATTCGACCATCGCGGTGTGTTGTGGATTCAGACCGATGTCTCCTCCAGCACTATCAATAAAAAAGCCTATGAGGGAATGGGCAACAACCAGATGCTCGCCACTGTTCCAGGTACCAACGAATATCGTCGTTTCCTGACCGGGCCACGTGGCTGTGAGATAACTGGCATCGCCTTTACCCCAGATAACCGCACGCTATTTATTAATATTCAACACCCCGGTGAACCTGGTGATGATATCAGCGATCCGGCAAACCCGACTGCCGTCTCCACCTGGCCTGACGGTGATAAAAACAGTCGCCCACGATCTTCCACTGTGGTTATTGTTAAAGCTGATGGCGGAATTATTGGTAGCTAACAAAATAGCCTCTACAGTTGAGCGGAACAGGGATGTTTTGCTCAAAGCCTGAAGAAAAGGTGAGGGGATAACAATGGCAGTCGAACGTTCTTCTGAAAAATGAGCGATCGGAATGGGACGTCGCAGCATCAACTAAACAAAAAGGGTAGCCCAATGAGGCTATCTTTTGGCTCCAGCTTCATTTAGTCATCTTGTGAATGTTGCCTGGAGCATTAGTAACACATTGTCTTCATTGCCCTGGTAAGCAACAAAAATCAGAGATACTAAGAAAAGAGTTTTAATAGGAATTAAGTAGAGCAGTCGAAATATAGCTGGATTAGTTAGGATTTTATGTTCGGAGAGATAAAGCTTTGGATGTTTCTTTATGAATGGTGCGTCCGAGTGGACTCGAACCACCGACCCCCACCATGTCAAGGTGGTGCTCTAACCAACTGAGCTACGGACGCACTGTTTGTTGCGGTAAAACTTAGAATGGTGCGTCCGAGTGGACTCGAACCACCGACCCCTACCATGTCAAGGTAGTGCTCTAACCAACTGAGCTACGGACGCACTGTGTTGTCTGTGACAACGGGGACGAATATTAGCGGCAGCCCCTGAGCCTTGCAAGCTTTAAACCACAATTTTCTTCCATATTTCACTCGTTTGCTGCGCATCTGTGCAACCCGCTGGAAAAATAGCCGCCAAAACGGCGGCTATTCGGGTTTATCGTGCGGCGCGCTGCAAAATAGTGATTGAAGGCTGACGTTGCAACCAACGCATCCGCAGCATCATCATAATCGCAGCAGACGTTAGACCGATGATAAAGCCGGTCCAGAATCCTGCTGGCCCCATCGGTTCAACAACCCAATCAGTGAGTGCAAGAATATAGCCGCTTGGCAATCCCAGCACCCAGTAGGCGATAAACGTTATAAAGAAAATGGAGCGTGTATCTTTATAACCACGTAGCACACCGCTGCCGATAACCTGCACGGAATCGGAAAGCTGGTAAACCGCCGCCAGTAGCATCAGGTGTGCCGCCAGCGCGACAACTTCCGGATTGCTGTTGTAGAGCAGGGCGATGTGTTCACGCATCACGATGGTGAAGATAGCCGTGAGGGTTGCCATGCACATACCAACACCAATACCTGTCCAGGCGGCGGTTTGCGCATCGAGTGTTGAACCCTGGCCCAGACGGAAGCCCACGCGGATAGTGACTGCCGCTGAAAGTGACATCGGCAAAACGAACATCAGCGAGCTGAAGTTCAGAGCTATCTGGTGGCCTGCAACGTCGACAATCCCCAATGGTGCGACCAGCAGTGCGACAACCGCAAACAGTGTCACTTCAAAGAACAGAGCCAGGGCAATCGGCAGGCCCAGTTGGGTCAGGCGATATATGACTTTCCAGTCGGGCTTGATAAAGCCTTTTGGCAATTTCAAATCGCGCATTGAGCGTGCTTTTCGCACATAAGAAATCATGAAGAAAAACATCACCCAATACACCGCAGCTGTTGCTACACCGCAACCTACACCGCCGAGTTCCGGCATGCCAAAGTGGCCGTAAATAAAGATGTAGTTGACCGGAATATTGACCAACAGACCAATAAAGCCCATCACCATACCGGGTTTGGTTTTTGCCAGTCCTTCACATTGGTTACGGGCAACCTGGAAGAACAAATAACCAGGGACGCCCCACAGCAGCGCGCGTAAATAACCCACGGCTTTATCGGCAAGTTCTGGGTCGATATTTTTCATCGCATGAATGATATGGCCCGCATTCCACAGGACAATCATGATCAGCGCCGAGACAAATCCCGCCAACCAGAAGCCCTGGCGAATCTGGTGAGCAATACGCTCACGACGGCCTGAACCGTTGAGTTGCGCGACGGTAGGCGTCAGCGCCATTAACAAGCCATGACCAAAGAGAATGGCGGGTAGCCAGATGGATGTACCGATTGCCACAGCGGCCATATCGGTTGCGCTGTAGCCACCGGCCATCACGGTATCGACAAAACCCATTGAGGTTTGTGCAATCTGCGCGAGGATCACGGGTATCGCCAGTGCGAGTAACTGGCGGGCTTCAACTATGTACTTCTGCATTTGAACACCTGAATATTTTTAGTTATTAGAAAGACAGCAAGACCGCCAGAAATGGCAGAAAAATAGGAATCGCAGGGGAATTAGCCTGACTATTGTAGCGGCAGAAAACGAATACGCCAGCCAAATAATGGTGGGGTAGTGCGGATAGCTGGTAAGCATTTTTTCCAACTGTTAAAGTGATGTATTACACATTATCAGCCGCCAAATTATTACCAGGAGCTTTACGATGTTTACAGGTATTGTGCAGGGCACTGCAACCCTGGTCTCCATTGATGAGAAACCTAACTTCCGTACGCACGTCATTGAAATGCCCGACGCGATGTTACCTGGCCTTGAAACAGGGGCGTCGGTTGCGCACAACGGCTGTTGTTTGACGGTCACAGAAATCAATGGCAACCACGTCAGCTTTGATCTTATGAAAGAGACGCTGCGCATCACCAATCTCGGCGAGCTAGTGGTGGGCGACAGTGTCAACGTTGAACGCGCCGCCAAATTTAATGATGAAATCGGCGGGCATCTTATGTCCGGTCATATTATGACCACCGCTGAAGTGGCGAAAATTTTAACTTCAGAAAATAACCGCCAAATCTGGTTTAAAATGCGCGATAAAACGTTGATGAAATATATCCTGCATAAAGGATATATCGGCATTGATGGTATTAGCCTGACGGTGGGTGAAGTGACAGCATCGCGTTTCTGCGTGCATTTAATTCCTGAAACGCTTGAACGCACCACGCTTGGCAGCAAGAAACTTGGCAATCGTATTAATATCGAAATTGACCCGCAAACCCAGGCAATTGTAGATACCGTTGAGCGCGTGCTGGCACAGCGCGAAGCGACTTTGGATGCGTTACTACCGAAGGCGTGAGGTTGAAACGGTGGATTATGCCTACGGCTTATCCACCCTACAGTTTCGAGCGTTAGGTCGGATTAGCGTAAGCGACATCCGACTGTGTTAAGCAATCAACAAACTTCCGCGCACCAAATCACTGGTATGCCGTTCACCAAGCAACAACTCTACCGCCCGACGGGCAATACTCTCCAGCGGATATTTAATTGCGGGAATAGCATTCGAACCAGGCATTCGGGTTGAGCCGTCAAGACTGAACACCATCACCTGCTCAGGTACTTTTAACTGGTATTGATTGAGCATCATCACTGCTTCTTGCGCCTGCGTATCATCGGTGACCAGCAGCGCAGAAAACTTCACTCCACGGTTTATCAAGCGTTGTAGCGCAATGCGCACCGATGATTCATCGTCAATTACCAGTTGGCGGTTGAAGGGCACCACATGGTTGTGAAGCGCCTGATGATAACCTTCAAGTGTGAGCGCTGCCGCTTCACCACTGGCAAAGTTAATCAAAGCGATTTGTCGCCGCTTTTGATTGCATAAATAGTGCACTGCCGTTTCGGCAGCAAAAATATGGTCACACTGGATACTGAGGTTATGTGAACCGCTCAGGCAATCAATCAACATGATTTCGTCATCAAGTTCCGGTAACGGAAAACGAGCGCCCACCACCACTAATGCATCACATAACCCATTTGAAAGCTCCTGAGCTGCCTGGGCCACACTGTCATGGTCATTGGCAAAGCGTAACAACAAATGTTTCTGATGCTGATTAAGCTGTTTCTCAAGTGCCTGCAGATAACCCGTTGACTGCTGAATATGTTCGGTTGCGCAGATAACGCCAATGCAATTGGTTGACTGGGAACTCAAAGATTGAGCGATAGCATTCGGCTTGTAGTTAAGTATTTCTGCCGCGCGTAAAACGGCCTGACGACTCTCTTCTTTCACGCCGCGACTGCCGCTTAAAACACGCGAAACGGTTGCTTTAGAAACCTGCGCCAGGCGTGCTACATCATTAATATTCGACATGGTGTGAGTTTCCCGCTTCTCAGCCAGAAACGGGCCTCGCGGCCCGTATGCGGAGATTACGTACGATCGTTAAAACCATTTTCTGCGGCGGTTGCTTTGTACCATTCGCCACTTTTCTTGATGGTGCGTTGCTGTGTCTCGAGATTTAACGAGACAAAACCGTAACGGTTTTTATAGGCGTTGCACCAGGACCAGTTATCAATAAACGTCCACATGTGATAGCCGAGGCAATGGCTGCCTTCGCTGATGCCTTTATGCAGCCATTTCAGGTGGTCGCGCACGAAATCAATGCGGTAATCATCCTGAATCTGGCCGTTCTCGTCGAAGCGCTGTTCGTTTTCAACGCCCATGCCATTCTCGGAAATATAGCAATTTGGGTTGCCGTAATTTTCACGCAGGTTGGTGAGAATGTCGTAAATCCCTTGCTCGTAGATTTCCCAGCCGCGATACGGGTTCATTTTGCGGCCTGGCATTTCGTAGGCTTCAAAGAACCATTCCGGCATGAACGGGCTGTCAGGGTTTACCAGTGAATCGCGGCATTTGATGCGGCGCGGCTGGTAGTAGTTGATACCGAGTAAATCGACGACACCTGCCGCCAACAACTCTTTGTCACCAGGCTGGCACGCAGGCAACTGGCCATGCTCTTTCAACAAGGCCACCAACTCTTGCGGATATTCACCACGCAAAGCAGGGTCAAGGAAGCTGCGGTTAAACATCAGGTCAGCGATGTTCGCCGCTTTCACATCCGCAGGGTTTTGCGAACGTGGGTAAGAAGGGGTGAGGTTGAGGATAATACCGATTTCGCCGCCGTCATTACGCTCGTGATAAGCCTTTACCGCCAGAGAGTGGGCGATCATGGTGTGGTAGGCAACGGTGGCTGCACGTTTGAAATCCACCACGTTCGGGTAATGGAAGTCGTACAGATAGCCGCCTTCGACGGGTACAACTGGCTCATTGAAAGTAAACCAGTGCTTCACGCGGTCGCCAAACAGCTCAAAGCAAACATTAGCAAATTCCGCATAGGCCGTGACAACGTCACGGCTTTCCCAGCCGCCTTGCTGCTGCATGACCATCGGCATATCAAAGTGGAACAGGTTGATAAATGGCTTAATTCCCTGAGCCAGCAGTTCGTCAATAACCTGATTATAGAAGGTCACAGCTTCCTGATTTACCGCACCGCGCCCTTCAGGGATCAGGCGTGCCCAGGAAATTGAGGTACGGAAAGTATTGTGATTCAGCTCTTTCAGCAGGGCGATATCTTGCTTCCAGTTCTTATAGAACGTGGAGGTGTCTGCCGGGCCAACGCCGTTATGAAAACGGGTTGGTTGTTCTTTAAACCACTGATCCCAAATGGTGGCAGACTTGCCAAAAGAGAGCGTTTCACCTTCAGTTTGCGGTGCTGAACTGGCGCTGCCCCACCAAAAATTATCAGGAAATACGTATTTCATTTTCGTTCCTCGTTTGACGTGCCTGCCATCCGGGCAGGCAATAAAAAATATCAGTTTGCTGTAATCGGGCTGTCATTCTCCTGCGTATTACGTTCTTCATCCTGTTTCAGCAGGGTGCGTTCGTAAGCCTTCAGGAATGGGTAATACATCACAGCCGACATGACCATACAAATCAGGCACATGATTACGGGACTTACCGCCCAGTTTGCAGCCCATGAAGCGCCAATAGGTGCCGGCGTGGTCCACGGCGTCAGCGAGACAACCTGTGCAACCCAACCTAATTTTGTGGCGATATAAGCAAGCGTTGCGTTAATCATTGGTACCAAAGTAAACGGCAAGAAGAACATCGGGTTCATGATGATTGGTGTGCCGAACAAAATTGGTTCGTTGATGTTAAAGAAGCTTGGCACCACGCCCATTTTGCCGATGGTGCGCAGATGAATCGCACGGCTACGTAACAGCAAGAATGCCAGTGGCAGCGTTGACCCAACACCGCCAATCAGCAAATAGTGGTCCCAGAAACCTTGCAGATAGATATGCGGCAGGACATTGCCCGCAGCCAGAGCGGTCTGGTTAGCGGAAAGGTTAGCCATCCAGAACGGGTTCATGATCCCGGTGACGATAAGCGCACCATGAATACCGGCAAACCACAAAATCTGGCAGATAAAGACGGAAATCAAAATCGCAGGCAGCGAGTCGGATGCGGAAACTAACGGCGCCAGCAGATGCATAATCGCTTCGGGAATAATCATCCCTGTGGTTGACTCAATAAATAAATTCAGCGGGTGCAAGGTGGCAACAATCACCACAACCGGAATCAGAATTTCAAATGAGCGCGCAACGCCTGTCGGCACTTCTTTCGGCAAACGGATGGTGATGTTGTGGCGTTTTAATAACGCGTACATTTCACTGGCATAAATCGCCGTGATCAGCGCGGTGAAAATGCCCTGGCCGGAGAAGTACTGCGTTGAAATCTGCCCGTCTTTATACGGTGCGGCGACCAGTAAAAAGGCCATAAACGCCAGTAAGCCGGTCATTATCGGGTCGAGCTTATAGTGCTTCCCGAGGCTTGCGCCAATACCGACAGAAATAAAGAACGTCATCACACCCATGCTGAGGTTAAACGGCAGCATTAACTGTTCACGGTAGGTGAGAGAGAAATTCAGCCATGATCGCGCAAAAGTCCAACTGCTGTCTGGCGAGAATGGCGGGAAGATAAACACTAACAAGAAAGACCCGATGATCATAAACGGAAGGGCGGAGATAAAACCGTCGCGAATGGCGATGACATGGCGCTGAGAGCCCATTGCTCCTGCCATTGGCGTGACTTTTTGCTCAATCACATTGACCATTTTTTGGTACATGCTCATGGCGGTATCCTTGCTATTGTTTTTTGGAAAGTGGACTGATTGTGAAACAACATGGAAACCGGTTTCCAATGAATAAAGAGATAAGTGTTAACGGGATCAAACTCGTGAAGAAAGTAGCGCAGGAAACGTGAAGGGACTCACATTTTGTTAAGAAAATGCAACATGTTTGCAAGGATTGAATTTACCCCGGCGGAGCCGGGTGGAAATCAGTGCGGAACCCGTAAACCGTTTTCGACGCCACGAGTGAAGACGACTTGCCAGAGCTGGATATCACGTGCACGGAAGGCACCGGCACAAGCATTCAGATAATAACTAAACATGCGTTTGAATCGTTCTGAATAGTTATCTGCAATTTCCGGCCAAAAGTTATTGAAGCGTTCATGCCAGGCCATCAATGTTTTGTCATAGTCGGCGCCAAAATTGTGCCAATCTTCCATCACAAAATGACCTTCGCTGGCATCGGCAATCTGGCGCACTGATGGCAGGCAGCCATTAGGGAAAATGTACTTGTCTATCCATGGGTCAACACCGTTAAAGGTTTTATTCGAGCCAATGGTATGCAGCAGGAAAATACCGTCGGGTTTTAGGTTGCGGTCGGCAACATTAAAATAGGTGGCATAGTTTTTCGGCCCAACATGTTCGAACATGCCGACAGAAACAATGCGGTCGAATTGCATATCCAGTTCGCGATAGTCTTGCAGTGCAATATTAACGTTAAGCCCGCTACAACGCTCTTGCGCCAATTTTTGTTGTTCGGCGGAGATGGTTACACCATGAACGGCTACGCCGTAATTCCGGGCAGCAAATTCTGCCAGACCGCCCCAGCCGCAACCAATATCAAGTAGCGTCATTCCTGGCTCAAGATGCAGCTTATCGCAGATCATTTTAAGCTTGGCGTTTTGTGCATCACTTAGCGTAGTAGCGTCTTTCCAATAACCGCAGGAATATTGCATATGTTCATCAAGCATGCGGCTAAATAAGTCATTGCCCAAATCATAGTGTTCTTTACCGACTATCCACGCGCGTTTTTTGGATTGCAGATTAACTAAGCGCGCGGCGGCTACACGTAGCGTGTCTTTTAAATGGTGGGGGAGTTGCCGCTCAAGTCCGGCGCGAATGGCATTATGGAAAAAAATATCCAGTCGTTCGCAGTCCCACCAGCCGTCCATATAGCTTTCACCAAGACCCAGTGTACCCTCTTGCAGAACACGCTTAAAAAAATCGGGATGCTTAACCTGTATATCGAAGGGGCGTGGGCCATTAATTTCTACCCCTGCCCGCGTGAGCATATCGTTCACAATCCGATACCACGGGTTATTTCTTATTCTGACTTCTTCTATACACGATGAACTCATAGCTTCTCCATCACCAATGTGAAAGGAACCTTAAAACAGCGTAGACGCTATTTTGGGCATGTGAGAAATGTCACGGAAAATTCCGTGTGCCTGATATCCGACGTAGAACAGAGAAAGGGGGCTTGGCGCCCCAAAAACAGCTGTAAAACAAAAACGGGAGCCAAGAGGCTCCCGTTTTAATTTGATTATTATGGTGTTATTTGTTGAGCCGTTTATGAGTATAGGCTCGCTTAAGCGGTGATTCAATCACATATTCTTAGCAAGCTAATCATGTTGAGGCTGAGCAATTTTAATCTTAATGTGCATCCGATTCAGCCGGTTGCCAGACTTCGGCATTTTTACGACGCTGAAGCAGATAACCCAGCATGGCCAGAACAATTGTTACCAGCATGACACTGGTGGTAGTCAGCAGTGGTGTAGCGACCAACCACGACACCATCAAACTTGCCAGGAAGCACAGGCCCAATTGCAGCGTGTTTTGCAGCGCAGCGGCTTTACCTGTGGCTTGTGGGAAAGGCAACAGTGCAGAAGCAACAACGATTGGGTAAATCGCCCCGTTGGCAATCGCCATGATACAGAATGGGATGAGCAGCATGGTCAGGTTTGCGTGTCCACTTATCGATACCGCCCAGGTGCCGAAAACACTCAACGTATATAACGCAAGCAACCACGGCAGCATTTGCTTGCCTTGCCATTTTTGCAGTGCGCTACGGCAGCCATAACCACCAATCAGGAAGGCGATAGTTTGCGGCACATAGCTCAGGCCAATTGCCGCCGGGCTGTAACCCATATCGTTCAGAATAAACGGAGAACCGGTCAGCCAGGCAAAGAAGCTGGCAGAGCAAGCTGCGTAAATCAACACGTTGCCGCTATAAACACGAGAGCGCAGTAACGACATAAAGCTGACTTTATTGTCTTCTGTTTGCGGGTGATGCTGGGTACGTGGTTTCAGACGCAGAGTTGGGATCATCAGCACCAGGGTGATTGCAAACAGGGTGGCGAAGATCGCCTGCCAGTCGAAGTGCACCAAAATCCAGCTACCGAGCAGCGGTGCCAGTGCCGGAGACAAGCCAACCAGCGGCATAATCGTGGCGAAAATACGATTTGCGCGGTTTGCCGGGTAGTAATCGGTCACCAGTGCCTGCCAGCTTACTGCGGCAGAACAAACACCAACGGCCTGAACGAAGCGCAGCACCAGCAGAGCGGTGGCACTTTCTACCCACAACATTCCAATACAACCGACGGCGAACAGACTCAGACCGGCCAGCAAAACTGGTTTACGTCCGAAATGGTCTGACAGCGGCCCCCACATTAACTGGGCAAACGCAAAGCCCGCAAGGAACAGGCTCAGGCTCGCACTAACGGCGGAGGCATCGGTCTGTAAATCTTGCTGAATGGCAGCGAAAGCAGGCAGATACATGTCTGTGGCAAGGAAGCCCAGAACACTTAATCCAGCCAGCCAGATAAGAAATCCTTTTGATGGTTGCATAATTTTCTCTTGTTTTATCTTGCAGGTTGATCGCCGCGAGAGTGTACGGAGTGCAAATAGGCTTGTGAAACGCTAATATTTGTAGGTTGCATTCAAAAATTTTGTGAGCAGAGAAATGTGGTCAGAATATTCGCTGGAAGTGATAGATGCGGTAGCGCGCAATGGCAGCTTCAGTGGTGCAGCACAAGAGCTGCACCGCGTTCCGTCAGCTATCAGCTATACGGTACGGCAACTTGAAGATTGGTTAGCGGTTCCGTTATTCGAACGTCGCCATCGGGATGTTGAATTAACCCCCGCAGGCGTCTTTTTCCTGAAAGAAGGCCGCTCTGTTATCAAAAAAATGATGACGACACGGCAGCAGTGTCAACAGATCGCAAATGGATGGCGCGGGCACCTGGCTATCGCAGTTGATAACATCGTTAAACCTGAACGAACGCGTCAGTTGGTGTTGGATTTTTATCGTCATTTTCCGGATATCGAACTGCGTATATTCCAGGAAGTGTTTAACGGCGTGTGGGATGCGCTGGCTGATGGGCGAGTTGAAGTCGCGATTGGTGCGACACAAGCTATTCCTGTCGGGGGGCGTTATGCGTTCCGCGATATGGGGACGTTGAGTTGGCGCTGTGTGGTGTCATCAAATCACCCACTGGCACAGCAGGGCGGAACCTTAAGTGATGATGATCTGCGAGCCTGGCCGTCGTTAGTACTGGAAGATACCTCCCGTTCGCTACCGAAGCGTATTACCTGGCTTTTGGATAACCAGCGTCGAGTTGTGGTTCCAGACTGGGAATCTGGCTCTGATTGTCTTAGCGCGGGTTTATGTATTGGTATGGTGCCATTGCATATAGCAAAGCCGTGGTTGGCTTCAGGGCAGTGGAGTGAGCTGACGCTCGATAACCCGTTCCCGGACGCGGCATGTTGCCTGACATGGCGGCAAAATGATGCTTCGCCAGCTCTGGCCTGGCTGCTGGAGTATTTAGGGGATAGCGAGACGATGAATCAGGAGTGGTTGCAAGAGCCTGCTTAGGCAGGCTCCTTTGACTGTTTTTAGCGGCGGTAATCGCGGAATGGGCCATCTGCCACTGAACGGCGTTCAATCAGGCGCGGATGTACTTCAATTGATTGCGACTCTTCGCGTTTATTGACGATTCTATCCAGCAGCATATTGAAAGCTGTTTCACCCAGCGAGTCCTTCGGCTGGTGAATGGTGGTCAATGCCGGTGTGAAATAACGAGCGTTACGCACGTTGTCATAACCGATAATGGAAATATCCTGCGGTACGCGTAAACCCATTTCATCAGCAGCACAAATTGCGCCCATCGCCATAATGTCGCCGCCGCAGAATACTGCGGTAGGGCGCTGAGACTGACCGATAATCTGCTGCATGGCGCGGTAGCCTGACTCAGGTTCAAAGTCACCTTGCACAATCCAGTTCTCAGGAATAGCGATCCCAGCTTCTTCCAGCGCCTTCATAAAACCAGCATGGCGGCCGCCACCGGTATTACGCTCCATTTGGCCAGGGATTGCACCAATTTCGCGGTGACCACGTTCAATCAAATAACGTCCAGCCAGATAGCCACCGTGGAAGGCATTATCGACAACGGAGTCGGTGAAATCTGCGCGGGCTTCGCCCCAGTCCATCACAACCATTGGGATGTGACGATACTCTTCAAGCATAGTCAGTAATGATTCCGGATATTCAGAGCACATCACCAGCAGCCCATCGACGCGCTTTTGCGCCATCATGGATAAATAGGCGCGCTGTTTTTCGAAATTATTGTGCGCATTACCCAAAATCAGGGTGTAGCCTTTTTCAAAGCAGCTATTTTCGACAGCTTCGATTATCTCGGCAAAATAGGGTGCTTCGCTAGAAGTAGCTAGCAAACCAATCGTTTTGGTGTGATTAACTTTCAAGCTACGCGCGACGGCGCTCGGCGAATAGTGCAATTGTTTGATTGCCGCCCAGACCGCGTTACGTGTTTCTTCCGCCACAAAACGGGTCTTGTTAATCACATGTGATACGGTTGTAGTGGAAACGTTTGCGAGCTTCGCTACGTCCTTGATTGTCGCCATTAAATTTCACTCCGGGCCATATCGTAAACCCCTGATAACCAATGTGTTAAACGTTTGCGTACGCCAACTCCTGAGGCAACGTTAAGGTTGCAGGTATGCCGGGATTGCGACATAAAACGGGAGGAGGGCGTTGAATAGATGGTACGCAATAAATTAGCGTGGGATTTTGGCCTATCCAGGAGAAAAGTGAAAGAGGGAAAAGCGATATCAGGTTAAAACCAGGGGGATTTTTATGTCTGATTGTGGGAAAATCAAGCCGACACACCGATTGTAGGGTAATAAAAGGAGTTTGCTAATGAGTACCGATCTGAAATTTTCAATCATGACCACGGTTGTTGTTTTGGCACTGATTGTGTGTGGCGCGTTAACCGCCGTACTGCACTGATACATCGCTCTGATTAAAATGGGCCGCAATCGCGGCCCATATATTTTAGGTTTTATGCTGCCAGATTCTTAGCAACAAACTCCCAGTTCACCAACGCCCAGAAATGCTCAAGATAGCCAGCACGAGCATTGCGGTAGTCGATGTAGTACGCATGTTCCCACACATCCACAGTCAATAACGGTGTTGCCGCTGTTGTTAGTGGGGTACCCGCGTTTGAGGTAGAGACAATCGCCAGAGCGCCATCTTCTTGTTTGACAAGCCAGGTCCAGCCAGCGCCAAAGTTTTTAATAGCTGCATCAGTGAACTGCTGTTTAAACTCAGCAAAGCTACCAAACGACTTATTAATGGCTTCCAGAAGCTCTCCAGTTGGTTCACCGCCAGCATTTGGTGCCAGGCAATTCCAGTAGAAGGTGTGGTTCCAAACCTGTGCTGCGTTGTTAAACACGCCGCCTTCGGAAGTACGAACGATCTCTTCGAGATTTTTACCTTCAAACGCAGTGCCCTTAACCAGATTGTTCAGGTTAGTGACATAGGTTTGATGGTGTTTACCGTAATGGTATTCCAGAGTTTCGGCGGAGATATGCGGTGCTAAAGCATCTTTTGCATATGGTAGTGCAGGTAGTTCGAACGACATTGCTGACTCCTTATTACCCTTCATACTTCGAGCTGCATCTTTGTTGGCTGCGATGCAACTCGAATTATTTTGGGTATCTATTGTTAAACATCACTTTTAGTGCGGGTTTAGGGTAACAAATTGAAAGGATAAGCAAAAGAGGGAACTCACCTGCCCAAGGAAGGGCAGGCGCAGGTTTTCGATAAATAGAGTTTAACGAATTGTTTTAGGGGTCATAACGCGTTTGGCACCGACATAGTGGCGCTGCCAGTAGTCTTCGCTTAGTGAGGTTATCTGGATATCTTGTCCGGTACGCGGTGACTGAATAAATTTACCGTTGCCCACGTACACGCCAACATGGTCAGCGGTGCCCCGACCTTGGGTGCGGAAGAAGACCAAATCACCAGTTTCAAGCTCCCCACGATCTACAGATGAGGCATCACGCAGGTGATACATCTCGTTAGCGGTACGAGGAATACGGAACTTCACTAAATCTTTGTATGCGTAGTAAACCAGACCGCTGCAATCGAAACCGGTAACCGGCGAGGTGCCACCCCAACGATACGGTTTGCCTATCTGGCCCATCAATTTGTTCATTGCCGTTTTTTGTGCTTTTTGCACACGGACTTTATGCGCCGCAGCAATCGTCGTTGGCTGCTCTGATTTAACTTTTACACAATGCGCTTTATGGCCTTTACGCGGCTTGCTGCATTTTTCGGTGAAAGTAACAGGCTGGACTTTTGCGAGCTTAGAGGTTTTATTGCGGGAGTTTTTTGCAAGATTCTTTGTTTTAGCGCTGCTGGCATTTTGGGCGGTTTTACTTTTTGCGGCAGTTGTTTCTTTTTTCTTGCTGGCTGTTTTGACTGAGGTGGTGCTTTTTTTGCTGGTGGTAGTGGTTTTACTCTTACTGCTTTTTTCTGTGCTCTTCGTTGTGCTTTTAACAACGTGCGCTTTTTGCGCAGCCACGGGACGAGCGTGCTCAGACGCATGCGTCAATGGTGTATACGGCAAGGTAAATAGCAGAGCACAGAGCGTGATAGAAATTTTTGTTATCCGCGCCACTCGACAATCCCCTGGTGAAAATGAATGCATGAGAAAAACCATCATGCCCGTGTATGATTTTGCGAAACCCGCCGATTCTAATCTATTAAGCACGATAAAGTTAATAACCTTTTACTATTCGTCTTGCTGTTTCGTTACCGGACGCAAAAAAATTAACCAAACTAATGGTTGCAAGGCTATTTATTGATCAGGCTTAGGGTCATTTGCTGATTTTCAGTGGCGGGAAAAGTGTTATTCTTGATACATGTTGTCCCTCCATCGCGTATGACAGAAAAGCCCTATAAAAAATGGTGTTTTCTGGAGAGGGCGTCAATCGCTACAATGGCAGACTAATGCCAGCACTTGGTTTGAGGAAGCAAGCAATGAGCACTATTGAAAAAATCCAACAACAGATTACTGAGAACCCAATTCTTCTTTATATGAAAGGTTCTCCGAAACTGCCTAGCTGTGGCTTCTCCGCCCAGGCTGTGCAGGCGCTATCCGCTTGTGGTGAGCGTTTCGCGTACGTTGATATTTTACAGAATCCAGACATCCGTGCTGAGCTGCCAAAATACGCTAACTGGCCTACTTTCCCGCAGCTGTGGGTTGATGGTGAATTGGTTGGCGGCTGCGACATCATTATTGAGATGTATCAGCGTGGCGAGTTGCAGGCACTGATTAAAGAATCTGCTGCCAAGCATAAATCTGAAGAGCCAGACGCAGAGTAATTTGCAACTGGAGTCAGACCTGGAGTGAAATAAAAAGCGACCTGTTAAGGTCGCTTTTTTTATGCTTCGGATTCTGGCTCAGCCGGTAAGGGAGTGGCCAGCCACCGAGTCGTTTCCAACGGTTAACGATTTCGCAAAAAAGCTCGGCGGTTTGCTCAGTATCATATAGAGCCGAGTGCGCCTGGCTGCTGTCAAATGGCATACCAGCGGCAATACACGCTTTAGCGAGTACCGTCTGGCCGAGAGCCAACCCGCTAAGTGCAGCAGTGTCAAAGGTCACAAATGGATGGAACGGGTTACGTTTTAAAGAAGCACGTTCTGCCGCTGCCATCATAAAGCTGTGATCGAATGTCGCATTATGCGCGACCATGATCGCGCGGTTACAACCGCTGTCTTTAATGCCTTTGCGCACCATTTTAAAAATGGCGTGCAGCGCGTCATATTCACTCACTGCACCACGCAACGGGTTATGCGGGTCGATACCATTAAAGGCCAGCGCTTCAGGTTGAAGAATTGCGCCTTCAAAAGGTTCAACATGGAAATGCAGGGTTTCGTCAATCGATAACCAGCCGTCTTGATCCATCTTTAACGTGATGGCTGCGACTTCAAGTAAAGCATCGGTTTTAGCATTAAACCCGGCGGTTTCAACATCAATTACTACCGGATAAAAACCACGAAAACGGTCGCACAGGCTATGCAGTTGCGTGTTGTCAGACATCAGGATCTCTTAATACGGGAAAAAGCAGCGCGTATTATGGCAAATTTTAACAAGGGAAGCTAACGGGCGCAGAGAGCACCCGTAACAGGATATTAATTACCCAAGCCTTTACCTGCGTCTTTGCTTTCGATCAGCTCAATTTTGTAGCCGTCAGGATCTTCAACAAAAGCGATAACGGTGGAGCCGCCTTTTACCGGGCCAGCTTCACGGGTGACATTGCCGCCGTTTTTACGAATACGTTCACAGGCTTCAGCCGCATCATCAACGCTCAGCGCGATGTGACCATAAGCATTGCCTAAATCGTAGCTATCGGTGCCCCAGTTATAGGTCAGTTCGATAACCGCTTCTTCGGTTTCCGGGCCATAACCAACGAACGCCAGAGAGTATTTGTATTCAGGGTTTTCACTGGTACGCAGCAGAGTCATGCCCAGCACGTTAGTGTAAAATTCGATGGAGCGTTGCAGATCGCCGACACGTAGCATGGTGTGAAGTAAGCGCATAAAATCCTCTTTTCCTCATCATTCTTCAAGTTGTACAACCTACCTACAACCCGAATTATTTGGCTAAAATTAAAGGGTTAATTTCTAAATGTAAGGTAAGTATAGCGGCGAACTAGCGCCGCTATCAATGAGAGGGGTCTATAAAGTCGGGTAATCGGTATAACCTTCTGCGCCACCACCATAGAAGGTTTCAGGGCGCTGGGCGTTGAGTTCTGCATTGTGATGCAGGCGTTCAACCAAATCCGGGTTAGCGATATAGTCACGGCCAAAGGCTACTGCGTCGATTAGGCCTTTCTCGATTAATGTTTCGGCTTTTTCTGGCGTGTAAGCACCGGCACCGATGATCACACCGTTAAAGCGCTCACGTACTTTCTGACGGAATTCTTCGGTATAAGGTTGACCGCCAGCCCAGTCTGGTTCAGACATGTGCAGATAGGCAATGCCACGTTTGTTCAATTCTTCAATCAGATACAGTGCATCGGCTTCTTCATCCGGGCCGTTATCGACATTCTGGAAAGAACCAATTGGCGAGACACGAATGCCAATGCGATCGGCACTCCACTCTTTACTTGCAGCATCAACCACTTCTAATACCAGACGTGCGCGGTTTTCGCGGCTGCCACCGTATTCATCAGTACGATGGTTGGATGTTGGTGACAGGAACTGGTGCAGCAGGTAACCGTGTGCAGAGTGTAATTCGACCATATCAAAGCCAGCATCGCGTGCATTACCTACAGCCTGGCGGAAGTCATTCACAATACCAGGGATTTCATTAAGCTCAAGAGCACGTGGCATTGAGGTGTCGACGCGAATGGCATGGCCATTTTCATCACGTAATGAGGTGCGCGTTCCGGCAGAAATTGCAGATGGCGCAACCGGTGCCTGCTGGCCTGGCTGAATACTGGTGTGAGAAATACGGCCGGTATGCCACAGTTGTACCGC
Organism: Buttiauxella sp. AC038; assembly: GCF_979253565.1. NCBI lineage: Bacteria > Pseudomonadati > Pseudomonadota > Gammaproteobacteria > Enterobacterales > Enterobacteriaceae > Buttiauxella > Buttiauxella sp. AC038. The sequence goes on from NZ_CEEDCQ010000001.1 coordinate 2,280,579, forward strand.
TATACGACCGTCCACGGCGTGAACGCCTGCGGTAATTTTCTTCCATGCTGCGATTTGCTGATCGCTATGCAAACCTGGAGCGCCTTCATAACCTTTAGCTTGCGCCGAAATTTGCGTTGCTTCGCTGATAATTAACCCAGAACTTGCACGCTGACGGTAATACTCACCCATCAATGGCGTTGGAATATCGCCAGGTACAATGCTACGCAGGCGGGTTAATGGCGCCATAAAGATACGGTTAGGCGTGGTAATCGCGCCGACTTTCAGTGGAGTGAATAATTTATCTGCTGACATATAAAACACCTCTAATAGACCGGTCGTCTAGTGTTTGATTAAATAAAAAGTACTGAATTAAATAAAAGCCTATCAGGAGACAGGCTCCGCTAATAATTGAGTTACGTGGGCGAGGGCGCATTCTAGCGGTACCGCGCTACGTGAAATCTTCGCCTGAAGACTTGCTCCTAGCCACAGAGCATAAATTACCTGGGCCTGGCTTAACGCTGAACCGGTTAATTTCAGGCTTGATTCGGCATCACCTTTTTCCAGTGCATCTGCAATCTGGGAGACAATTTTTGCGGCACCTTTGTTCAAAGCCGCTCGCATATCTTCTGAAAGATCACACACTTCAGCCGAAAGCTTTACCGTTAAACAACTGATCAAGCTGCCGTGCTGGCAAAACCATGTCACCGTTTCCTGGTACCAGGCCAGCAACTTTTCTCGATAATTACCGCTATCGTGGGAAAAGTGCTGCTGTAAACGCAGGTTATAAGCAGTGTAGTAACGCTCAAGCATCGCCACGCCAAACGCTTCTTTTGACCGAAAGTAATGATAAAACGAGCCTTTCGGTACTTCAGCTGTGCTTAACAGCTCGCTCAATCCCATGCCAGTAAACCCGCGTTGCAGACAAAGCTGCTCGCCGGTAGCAAGGAGGTGTTCACGAGTGTCATGTTCAGGATGTCTGTTCATGGGGAAGACTGTAATAGACCAGTCGGTCTAAGGCAAGGCTCATGCGGCAGATTTTCCTGCCGCATGAAGAGTCAGGCTTTACGGCATGTGGCAAGAATATCCATATTAGATTGATATTCTGAGGTTTTAATATCCATCATTCCCAGCAGCGTTGAGAAAATATTATCCTGAGAAACTTGTTCAGCAACCGCTTTCTTTGCCAGGCAATCAGCATTGACGGCAAAATTTCGTTGGTAATCTTTCGATAGCCAGAATAGGAACGGAATGTGCGTTTGCTGCGAAGGTGCCAGCATATAGGGCGTGCCGTGCAGATAAATACCGTTTTCACCCAGCGATTCACCGTGGTCAGAAAGATAGACCAGTGCGGTATTGAATTTGTCGCCATGTGCGTTCAGTTCATCGATGGTGCGGCTAACAATATCATCGGTGTACAAAATGGTGTTGTCATAGGTATTGATGAGCGACTGGCGATCGCAATCCTGAATCTGGTTACTGTCACACGTTGGTATGAACTTGCGGAATTTATCCGGATAGCGGCGATAGTAGGCCGGACCATGGCTACCCATCAGATGCAATACAATGACGGAGTCTTGCTGCAAACCATCCAGCACGTTACCAAAGCGATGTAGAATCGCGTCATCCCAACAGGATTTGTCTTTGCACAACGCGTCTAAATTCCACTGTGTCATATCGGTATGCGGGATACGGTCACAAGCTCCTTTACAGCCGCCATCATTATCACGCCATAGCAGATTGATACCTGCATGTGCCATGACATCAAGCAACCCTTCCTGGTGACGAGCCAACGATGCATCGTAATTTTTGCGTGGCATATTAGAGAACATACATGGAACGGATATAGCCGTTTCAGTACCGCAAGATGATGCGTTAGGGAAATAAATAACGTCGCGTTTTTTCAGTTCAGGATTGGTATCACGGGTGTAACCATTCAGTGAATAGTTTTCAGCGCGCGAGGCTTCTCCAACAACAAAGACAACTACAGTTTTCTTTTTCTGTTGGCTAATCAACGTGCCTTTTTTCGCATCTTCACCAATTTTTACCAGCGTTTGATCGCCGGCAAACCAGCGGGTCAAGCTGTAGCGGCTTATCGCACTAATGTAGTTGGCAGGAGTCACCATTTTTACCACCCCTTTGTTGTTACGGAACAGTGAGGCGTAGTCTTTATAAAATACGGATGCGACAAGAATAATAATCAACAACCCAGCCAAAACGCCTACCAACCGAGTCAGGAGGGTATACCACCATCGTGAAGGTTTGATTTTGATTGATGCCAGGATGAGTGCAGGCACGATTCCCGCAATGCTGAGCCAAATAAGCAACTGCGGAGTAATCAGTGATACGGCTTCCTGGGAGTCGGTTTCAAAAACGTTCGTCATCATGTTTTTGTCGATGACGGCTCCGTAGGTGTACATAAAATAGTTACTGGCAGCACAGCCAATTATCAGTATTACCAGCACAGGTTTACGCAACCACGGCAGGTTTATCATGCTGAAAATAGTTAACCAGGCGCTGAACAGCACCACCGGTACAGAAATTGCGAAGAGCCAGCTATGGAATGAAACTGGAGCAATGATTTCCCAGGTGCGTTTTATGAACAAGAAATTGATTAATGTGAAGAAGAGTGCACAGCAAATATTAAATTTAGAATCGTTACACTGTAACTTTTTCAGGGATTCCATAACAGCCATAAAAGATCATAAAGAATGCGCACAGACTAATGAATAAAGATTAGGTGAACCTTAGTTTCAAAAATTCATTCATATCTTTGTTTGCGGGACAAGCATTAAGAATATTTACCGCACCGCTTGCAACATTTTATTTGTCGGGCTTCAATTGAAGCAATGCGACGAAAGAGGTGTGAGGGTGTCTGAACAGTTAGAATTTTTCCCAATTCAAAGCCCGTGCCGTGGGATCTGCCAGTCAGATGAACGCGGTTTTTGCCGCGGCTGCATGCGTAGCCGTGATGAACGATTTCAGTGGCAGCAATTAAGCGATGGGCAAAAACAAGAAGTGCTGCGGTTATGCCGCCAGCGGTTAGTGCGTAAATTGCGAGCAAACAAGACCATTCCCCCTGAAGAACCCCAACAACCCTCACTTTTTTAATTCCTTGATGCCGTTATACTCAGTCGCAGAATTCGTTTACTACTGAGGACAGGCTTTATGGTACAGCGCATTACGATTTCCCCGCAGGGCCCGGAATTTTCACGCCTGGTCATGGGGTATTGGCGTTTGATGGAGTGGAACATGTCCGCGCCACAGCTAGCCAGCTTTATTGAAGAGCATGTCGACTTAGGAATTACTACCGCTGATCACGCCGATATTTATGGCGGTTACCAGTGTGAAGCTGCATTTGGCGAAGCGATGCGCCTGGCACCGCACCTGCGGTCCAAAATGGAAATTGTCACCAAGTGCGGTATTGCCACTACGGCAAACCCAGGACACGCACTGGGTCACTACATTACCGATAAATCACACATTATCAGCCAGACTGAAAAATCGCTCGAGAACCTGGCAACCGATTATCTCGATCTTCTGTTGATCCACCGCCCTGATCCTTTGATGGATGCTGATGAAGTTGCAGAAGCCTTCACTTCGCTGCATCAGAGTGGAAAAGTGCGTCACTTTGGCGTGTCAAACTTTACCCCTGCGCAGTTTGCTTTGTTGCAATCGCGTTTGCCATTCACGCTTGCGACCAATCAGGTAGAAATCTCGCCGGTTCATCAGCCTACTATTCTCGACGGTACGCTGGACCAATGCCAACAGTTGCGCATACATCCGATGGCATGGTCATGCCTGGGTGGCGGTAGCCTGTTTAACGACGAAGCGTTCCAGCCGCTGCGTGATGAGCTGCAAGCCGTCGCAAATGAAATCGGCGCGGAAACTATCGAACAGGTGGTATACGCGTGGGTGATGCGACTGCCGTCTAAACCGTTGCCAATCATCGGTTCCGGTAAAATCGAACGCGTGCGTTCAGCAATTCATTCCTTAAGCCTGGATATGAGCCGCCAGCAGTGGTTCCGTATCCGTAAAGCTGCATTGGGTTACGACGTGCCTTAACCCGCAAAAACAGTTATCTCCCGGAGGATTCAACCTGTCTGACCTATGCTTAACAGGTTGAACGTGAATCCGGGAGTTAATATGAAGCGAATAAGTCTGGCTTTTTTAACGCTGTTTAGCTGTGCGGCTGTTCAGGCTGCGAGTACCGAAGTTCAAATGAATCTCGTCACGCCAAAAGGGATTGGCCACTCTCTTGGTACCGTGAAAATCACCGAAACCGATAAAGGGCTGGTCTTTGCGCCCGATCTCCGAACTCTACCTCCAGGCGAACATGGTTTTCATGTTCACACCAATGGCAGCTGTGAACCTGCAATGAAAGCTGGCAAACCTTCAGCTGCAGAGGCCGCTGGTGGCCATTTGGATCCTGATCATACTGGAAAACACATGGGGCCGATGGGTGTTGGACACCTGGGTGATTTGCCTGTACTTGTGGTCGATAACGATGGAAGTGCTACCGAACCGGTCACAGCGCCGCGCCTGAAAACGCTCGATGAAGTAAAACGCAAAGCACTGATGGTGCATGTTGACGGCGATAATATGTCCGATCAACCCAAACCACTTGGTGGTGGTGGAGCACGTTACGCTTGCGGTGTCATTCAATAAAATCAGTGGCCGCCTGCCAGAGTTCCGGCAGGTGGCGCTTGTTCAAGCTGTGAAAGTGAGCAGTAGAGCCGCCAGATAATTCCCGCAAGCTCGCGTGCTGCCGGATTGTGATGATGTGCGAGTGTCTCAGACATTCGCTGCAATTCCTGTAACGTGGTTGCTAACGAGCGTTGTTGTACTCCGCGCTCACTCATGACATCCCTCAAGGTATGAATACACACATCGCGCACTTGTGAGAGCGGGTCGGAGCGTGTTTCCCATACTCGTAATTGCCACACCACATGAGAACAATTGAGTAAAACCACTCCCCAGCGCAGCAACCAGCGACGCGCCACTTCATCTTTACTGTTACTTAATTGGCTGATGTGGTGATAAACCAGCGATTCGAACTGGTTCTCAGAGTGCTGCGGCTTACGGCTTAACTGATCGACAAAACCGCGCCGCAAGGCACGAATATGACGGCGGCCTTTACGTGTGTCGGAGCCTGGGCGAAGAACTGAAAACGCAACCCAAGAAAGACCGACACCAATGACTTTTGCCAGATTGTCATTGAGGAAATCAGCTAAGTCATAAACCGGTGGATTAGTGACGGCGATAAATGACCCCATGAAAACAATTAATTGCCCCCACAGCCCTGCAAACTTGGGTTGTTGCAGTTTCAGCAGTTGCATTGTCGCCAGCAGCGGCAACAAGAAAATCAGGAATTGCCAGAGATCGGTGATCTGTACCATCAGGCCAAATTTGACCAGGAAGCTGAATAACGACAGCCATAACAGGGTGCGCATCAGTAGCGTAAGTGAGTTAAGCGGTGAGGCGACCGACGAATAGAGCACGCAGCTGATCGCCGCCAACGACAATGCGCCACTCCCGGCGTCCCATTGAGTGTTAATACACCATGCTCCGGTTACGGTTATCACGCAAAAGGTACGTAACGCGCTCCACAATGCTTCGGTATTATCGGTATGACGTGCCAGCGGCGGCGTTTTTGGCGGGGTGAGTTGTGAAACCGGGGAGGCATTTTCCAGTTCACGCAACCAGCGGCTACTGTTCAGATACAACCAGCAGAAATAACGCAGGCGCCGCCAGAATGCCTGATGACGGTAATCAGCTTCGGGCCCAGGGGCAATCTGTTGCAACAGTCGGGCAACGGTATATTTATGGGTGCCTTCCCGCGCCAGCTCATTAATCAATGCTTCAAGAACCGGCCACAGGTTTTCCGGAGGATTTGGCCAGTTCATTAGCATTCGTCGAAGGCTTGAGATTACGCTGGTCAGACGTAATAGTTGATGGATTAAATAATTGAGCAAATTATTCTGACGGCGGAAGCGGTAATGGCTCCAGAACGCCTGAATTCTCAATAGATTCATGGTTAGAATCTGCCCAATGACACCTTCGTGCGCAGTTCGAATGGCATCTGTGGTTTCTGGTTTCCACAACATTGATGCGTGCTCTAACAACCGTGCATGCATATTTCGCAACGCACTAAGAAGGGTGGTGCCATCTGAAGTACTGGGCAGCACCATCATCATAAATCCACCGCACAAAATCCCGACTATTACCTCGCAAACTCGTGCCTGAGTGATATCCCAAAGCTGGGTTGTTTCGACGGTATTGACCATCGGGAAAGCGATGATCGCAGCGGTGTAGCCCGCCAGCATAAAAGCATAGGCTACGTTGTTCTGGAAATGGCTGGAGCTCCAGGTGCAGAGTGCGAGCCAGGATGCCATCGCAAAGGTAAACAACCAGGGGTCGTTAAGTGTGTTTCCCGCAATAATCAAAGATGCCATCGCGCCAATCAGGCTACCGGCGACTCGTCCGAGACTTTTACTGACCACGCCACCAACAGTGGGGAAACTGACGACCGCTGCTGAGGTCATCGCCCAATAAGGTTCATCTAAATCCAGGTAGTAAGCGATGGTTAATGCGAGGCACATCGCAATGGCATTTCGCAGGGCATAACGCCATTGCCCGGCGTTTGCTTTCCCCCAGGGCGTGTTTTTCCATGCCAGTGACGAGAGTTTCATCGCTTGATTCAGTGTTTAATTGAAACGGTGCAGGTGGTACCGGAAACCAGCGTAATACCTTGTGGGATTTGGTTTAGCTGAATGCGCACAGGCACGCGCTGAGCAAGGCGCACCCAGGGCACATTGGGTTTGATATCCGCCACCAAATCACTGTCGCTTTCAACACTTTGGTCATAAATGGCGCGGCCAATACTTTGCACCTTGCCTGATAACGGCACATTCCCGCTATAGAGCACAATTTCTGCTAGATCACCGGGATGAATATGGCGCAGTTTGGTTTCTTCAAAATACCCCACGACATAGAAAGAATGGCTGTCGACCAGCGCAAATACGGGCTGTCCTGAGGTCGCATAATTACCGGTACGCGTTGAAAGATTGGTTACCCAGCCATCAACAGGAGCGGTAACTGTTGTTTGAGAAATCTGCCATTTCGCCTGTTCAACGGTAGCTTCAGCGGCTTTTACGGCAGCTTGCGCGGCTTTGACATTAATATTTGCCGTGTCCATATCCTCGGCGGAAATGTAGTTGCGTGGCAGGTTTTTGCGGCGATTCGCTTCATTGCTGGCTTTTGACAGTTCGGACTGAGACTGAGCGAGTTGCGCCTCGGCATTAAGCTGCGCGATGTGATAAGGCGTTGCATCAATGGTGAATAGAACCGTTCCCGCTTTGACGAACTGGTTATCTTCAATATTCAGCTGAGTTATCGTTCCGGACACTTGCGGTGTGATGCTGACTTGCTCCGCCCGGACTTTCCCGTCTCGCGTCCAGGGGGATTGCATGTAATAATTCCATAACAGCCAGCCAACAATTATGGCTGCTGCGAAAATCACTAGCGTGGAAAAGTACTTTATTGTTTTCATATTCATGCTTTACCACACCACCAGAATTACAAGGGCTGCACTAACTGACAGCGAGAATAATGACAAATCCATCAACGTTGGATGCCAGATCTCGCCGGAATACATCCAGTCACGCAGCAGGTGATGCAAAATTAACCAGATAAAAAAGCCGACGATAACCGCTTTAAAAAGAGGAGGGAAATAGATAGAAGCGCCAAACACCAGGTCCTGAAGAGGTAGCCCTGATGTTAAAAAATTGAAGCTCACGTCAGATAATCCTTTAAAATAGCGGGAAGACTGCCGTTTCCCCAGACTTAGATGTAAACTAAAAGTATAGCTGGTTGCATAACATCAGCAAAAATAAGGATTTTGTTTTTTCAAGTAAAGCCTGCACAATAGTTTAAAATCAGTATAATAAGTTAGCAAGCTAATTATAAGGAGATGAAATTGGAATCGCCATTAGGATCAGATCTGGCACGGTTGGTGCGCATTTGGCGTGCTCTGATTGACCATCGCCTGAAACCTCTGGAATTGACACAGACACATTGGGTTACGCTGCATAATATTCATCAGTTGCCGCCCGAGCAGTCGCAGATTCAGTTGGCCAAAGCGATCGGCATAGAGCAACCATCACTGGTCAGAACGCTTGATCAACTCGAAGAGAAAGGGCTGATTTCTCGTCAAACCTGCGCGAATGATCGTAGGGCAAAACGCATCAAACTCACTGAGCGTGCTGAGCCTATCATCAATGAGATGGAGACGGTTATCAAGAAAACGCGCGAGGAAATTTTGTTAGGTATCAACGCTGAAGAACAGACGCTGTTGCTTAATTTGATAAATCGGCTGGAAAAAAATATCGTTGATTTGCAGACGAAAGAATAAGTTTTTTATTGTAAGCCTCATCATTCGGTGAGGTTTTCTGTTTTGATTATTTGGCTAGCAAAGATGCGAAGAGGGGTGACCTGTAAACAAGTCACCCTTCATAATTAATTTGGCGAAACGGTAACCTGGCTGCCGTTGCTGGCAAGTCTTACACGTTGGCCCACAGTAAATTTGGTATCACCCTGTTTCTGAACGACCAGAATGGTGTTGCCATCGTCCTTACGGATTTCCAGTTCAACACCCTGAGTTTTGTTCATCGCACCCTGAACGCTCTGACCCGCTACACCACCTGCCACTGCGCCCGCAGCGGTAGCCAGTGAACGACCTGTACCACCACCAACAGTGTTACCCAGGAAACCACCCAGCACAGCGCCACCAATTGCGCCCATCACATTTGAATCATTACCGGCCTGAATCTGAACCGGGCGTGCAGATACCAAAGTACCATAAGTGACGCTTTGTACTTGTTTAGCATCAGAAGCGCTATATACGTCGCCTGAAAGTGAGCTGGTGTTAGCGCAACCAGCCAGAGTTAACCCAACTAACGAGACTACCAGTATACGTGAAATCATTTGTGACTCTCCTGAACACTTGAAACGCTCAACTGAGCATCCTTCATGGCTAAATTATATGGTATTTAGGTGCTGAATTTAAAATAAGTTCAGACTATTAATAGCATTCATATTAGAAAAGCCTCACTTAACCGAGTATCAACCATTCATAAATAAATGTAATAGCGCCATCAATACCTATTTATAGAGTATTTTTGTTAAAAATTATTAAGTAACCATCGCATAGAATGCTAGTTTATGGTTGAGTTTATCCCCAATTTGGTAAGTCGAAAGGAGTAACAGATGAAATCAGGGCGTTATATCGGTGTGATGTCAGGCACCAGCCTGGACGGGATTGATGTCGTTCTGGCCGCGATTGATGAACATCTTGTTGCACAACAGGCAAGTTACAGCCATCCCATTCCTTTAGAGATAAAAAATGCCATTCTGGCGATTTGCCAGGGGCAGGCATTAACCCTTTCTCAGCTCGGCCAACTTGATAATCGCCTTGGTAAATTATTTGCTGAAGCTGTTCAGACATTGATGAACAACCAGGGCCTTACCTATACAGATATCACCGCAATTGGCTGCCACGGGCAAACCGTCTGGCACGAGCCACAAGGTGAAGCGGCGCATACCATGCAAATTGGGGATAACAATCAAATCGTTGCGCGTACAGGCGTGACTGTGGTTGGTGATTTCCGCCGTCGGGATATGGCTTTGGGTGGGCAGGGTGCTCCGCTGGTGCCTGCGTTCCATCATGCTTTGCTGGCGCATCCCTCGGAACATCGCATGGTGTTAAATATTGGCGGGATCGCTAATCTCTCTCTGCTTATCCCTGAACAGCCAGTTCGAGGGTTTGATACTGGCCCGGGAAACATGCTTATTGATGCGTGGATCTGGCGTCAACGCGGTAAAGCGTATGATAAAAACGCCCAATGGGCGAGCAGCGGCAAAGTCATTCTCCCATTATTGCAGCAGATGCTTAGCGATCCATACTTTGCCATGCCTGCGCCAAAGAGCACTGGCCGTGAGTATTTCAATTATGGATGGCTTGAGCGCCAGTTAGCCGCATTCCCGGGGCTTGCTGGTGAAGATATTCAGGCAACGCTCACGGAACTGACAGCTGTTACTATTTCAGAGCAAGTATTGCTAAGCGGCGGTTGTGAGCGGCTGATGGTATGCGGTGGTGGAAGCCGTAATCCATTGTTGATGGCCCGTTTGAGTGGGTTGCTGCCAGGTATCGAAGTCACGACGACAGATGAGGCCGGAATTAGCGGTGACGATATGGAGGCGCTGGCATTCGCCTGGCTTGCTTATCGTACTATGTCAGGTCTGCCAGGAAACTTGCCTTCGGTCACTGGGGCGTCTGCAGCAAGCGTGATTGGCGCAATTTTCCCAGCCAACCCGCTGTACTTACCTTAGTTAGTTCGCGCGGCTGAACGTCGCCAACAAAAAGGTAACTTGAATTATGATGAGCATAATCAGAGTTAACTGAAATTCACTACCGCACTAAATCTCTAAACTGAAGGTAATGGGGGACGGTACTATCCCCCGCTATAAAAAAAGAACTTCAGGACATGCAGATGAAAAAACTACTTATTGCCGCCATTCCCTTCATGCTTTCAGGATGTAGCTACTACAACACCTTTGTTGAGAAGATGCAGACGGATACTCTGCAATATCAGTGTGATGAAAAACCGCTTACCGTTAAATTAAATAACCAAAAGCAGATGGTGAACTTTGTTTATGACAACGAATATTTGTCGCTGACACAAGGTTTGTCCGCATCAGGTACGCGCTATACCGATGGTGTTTATGTATTCTGGTCGAAAGGTGATACCGCAACGGTGTACCGCAAAGACACGGTCGTGCTGGATAATTGCCAGCTTCAAAATCCGAAACATTGATACTCTTCATACTTCAAGTTGCAGGGGCGTTGGCTGCGCTTACTCATTCCAGTTACTTACTCAAGTAAGCTCCTGGGGCCTCGTTCGTTTACCGCCTGCCTGCAACCTGAGTTATTTTGAGTAGAGATTTTTGAGGGTGGAGCGCACAATAGCTCCACCTGACAATTGCCTGACGTAAAGCCATGTCTGATAACGACTCTTTGCAACAAATTGCACATTTGCGCCGCGAATACACCAAAGGTGGTTTGCGCCGCAATGATCTTACCGAACAACCTCTGCCTTTGTTTGAACGATGGTTAGCTCAGGCATGTGATGCAAAACTTGCCGACCCTACCGCGATGGTCGTGGCAACCGTTGATGAAAGCGGCCAGCCGTATCAGCGCATTGTGTTGCTCAAACATTTCGATGACCGGGGTTTGGTGTTTTACACCAACCTCGGTTCCCGCAAAGCACATCATCTGGAAACTAATCCGCGCATCAGCCTGCATTTCCCGTGGCATATGCTGGATCGCCAAGTGATGGTACAAGGTACAGCGGAGCGTTTATCGACTCTTGAAGTGATGAAATATTTCCACAGTCGCCCGCGCGATAGCCAGATTGGCGCCTGGGTTTCAAAACAGTCCAGCCGTATTTCCGCGCGCGGTATTCTGGAAAGTAAATTCCTCGAGCTGAAACAGAAATTCCAGCAAGGCGAAATTCCACTGCCGAGCTTCTGGGGCGGTTATCGCGTAACAATTGAGCAAATGGAATTCTGGCAGGGTGGCGAACACCGTCTGCACGATCGTTTTTTATACCAGCGCGAAGGCGAAGCCTGGAAAATAGACCGCCTGGCTCCGTAGCATCGGGAATTTGTTGTGTTAAGCGCTGGTACTCCACGTGCCAGCTCTCTATTATATGTCCCCTAAGAAATTAACTCCTTTCGCCACCAGGCGAAAAACCGTGTACCGGTAAAGGTGCAGTCGTATATAGATGGAGAATTTGATGGCAGGCATCAATTTGATAAAACAATTGCAAGAGCGGGGCTTAGTCGCCCAGGTAACGGATGAAGAAGCGTTAGCACAGCGACTGGCGCAAGGGCCAATTGCGCTGTATTGCGGCTTCGATCCTACCGCTGACAGCTTGCATTTGGGCCATCTGGTTCCACTGCTGTGCCTGAAACGCTTCCAGGAAGCAGGCCACAAACCGGTTGCACTGGTGGGTGGTGCGACAGGTCTGATTGGCGACCCAAGTTTTAAAGCCGTTGAGCGTAAACTCAACACTGAAGATACCGTGCAAGAGTGGGTGGAAAAAATCCGCCGCCAGGTTGCACCGTTCCTCGATTTCGATTGTGGCGAAAACTCAGCCGTTGCGGCGAATAACTACGACTGGTTTGGCGGCATGAGCGTGCTGACCTTCCTGCGTGATATCGGCAAACACTTCTCTGTTAACCAGATGATTAACAAAGAAGCCGTGAAGCAGCGTCTGAACCGTGACGATGTAGGTATCTCCTTTACCGAGTTTTCCTACAATCTGCTGCAAGGTTATGACTTTGCATGCCTGAACAAACTGCACGGCGTTGTGCTGCAAATTGGCGGTTCCGACCAGTGGGGTAACATCACCTCCGGTATCGACTTAACTCGCCGTCTGCATCAGCAACAAGCGTTTGGTCTGACTGTACCGTTGATTACTAAATCAGATGGCACCAAATTCGGTAAAACCGAAGGCGGCGCAGTATGGCTTGATCCGAAGAAAACCAGCCCGTACAAGTTCTACCAGTTCTGGATCAACACCGCTGACTCTGATGTATATCGCTTCCTGAAATTCTTCACCTTCATGAGCCTCGAAGAAATCGACGCGCTGGAAGAAGAAGATAAAAATAGCGGCACTGCACCACGTGCACAGTACGTACTGGCAGAGCAGGTGACTCGCCTGGTTCACGGCGAAGAAGGTCTTGAAGCGGCTAAACGTATTACCGCCAGCCTGTTTAACGGCAACCTAAGCGATTTGACTGAAGCCGACCTTGAGCAACTGGCTCAGGATGGTGTACCGATGGTTGAAATGGATCGTGGGGCTGATTTGCAACAAGCTCTGGTTGATTCCGAACTGCAACCATCTCGTGGTCAGGCGCGTAAAACCATCGCGCAAAATGCTATTACCATCAACGGTGAGAAGCAGTCTGACCCGGAATATACCTTTGCTGATAGCGATATTCTGTTCAATCGCTACACCTTACTGCGCCGGGGTAAGAAAAATTACTGCCTCGTTTGCTGGAAGTAATTAAGAAAGATCAGAAGGGCGTGGGAAACCACGCCCTTTATTTTTAGTCGATTTGTTTACACACAACCAGAACCAATATCGTTCCATCCGAGTAGAAAAATGAAAAACATCCTTGCCATCCAGTCCCATGTGGTTTTCGGTCACGCAGGCAATAGTGCCGCCGAATTCCCGATGCGCCGTCTGGGCGCCAATGTATGGTCATTGAACACTGTTCAGTTCTCCAACCATACCCAATACGGAAAATGGACTGGTAGCGTGATGCCTGCCAGCCACCTAAGCGACATTGTGCAAGGAATTGCGGACATCGGGCAGCTTAAACGTTGTGACGCGGTGTTGAGTGGTTACCTTGGCTCTGCTGAGCAGGGCGAACATATTCTTTCTATTGTTCGTAAAACGAAAGAGGCCAATCCGCAGGCGAAGTATTTTTGCGACCCGGTAATGGGCCATCCTGAAAAAGGCTGCATCGTCGCCCCTGGTGTTGCCGAATTCCATACGCGCTATGCGTTGCCAGCCAGTGATATTATTGCCCCAAACCTGATTGAGCTTGAGATCCTGAGCGGTCATGCGGTTAACTCTGTTGATGAAGCGGTTTCGACTGCGAGAGAACTCATCGCGAAAGGCCCGGAAATCGTGTTGGTGAAACACCTTGCGCGTGCGGCATATCAGCAGGATCGCTTTGAGATGTTGTTGGTGACTGCGGACGAAGCCTGGCATATTCACCGTCCGCTGGTGGATTTTGGCGAACGTCAGCCCGTCGGCGTTGGCGATGTGACCAGTGGTCTGCTGTTGGTTAAATTGTTGCAGGGTGCAACGCTTCGTGAGGCTCTGGAACATGTCACTGCTGCGGTTTATGACATTATGGTCGTGACGAAGAAAATGGAAGAGTACGAACTGCAACTGGTTGCGGCCCAGGAAGGCATTGCGAAACCAGAGCATTATTTCACCGCGGTGAAGCTATAAAACATAAACGCCCTCAACAGAGGGCGTTTTCAATTACCGACTCGTTAAATCCCTTCAGCCGTTAGAGCCGCCGCAACAGCCGGACGCGCTTTCATTCGTTCCATAAACGCATCGATATTGGTCAAGCCTTCCAGGTCTAACTTGACCGCGCCTGCCCAGCGCAACACAGTAAACAGATACGCATCTGCCACGCTAAAGCGCAGCCCCATCAGCCACTGTTTATCGTTCAACTCTTCGTTAACGTATTTAAATTTCTTCTCAAGCGCTGCTCGAGTAATGGTTTTGAACTCTTCAGGCGTTGCCGGGTTAAACAATGGCGAGAAACCTTTATGCAGTTCGGTGGCGATGTAGTTCAACCATTCCAGCGTGTGGTAGCGCGTCATGCTACCTGAAGGGGCAAGTAACTGGCGGTCAGGCACTTTATCTGCCAGGTATTGCACAATTGCCACGCCTTCTGTCAGCAGTGAACCATCGTCTAGCAGCAGTGCCGGGACTTGGCCCTTGGCATTAATTTCAAGGTAATCATCACCAGCTTCGGTTGTCTTTGCGGCTAAATCGACTTTCACCAGTGAGAAATCAACACCGGTTTCGCGCAGGATAATGTGTGGGGAGAGGGAACAGGCACCAGCTTTATAATACAGTTTCATTACTGAACTCCTATGGGGCGCTAAGATACCCTATGTTAGTGCGCATATGGGCAAAAAAAAGCCGTTAGCGATAAAAGCTAACGGCTGAAAATAACATGTTCCCCGCTACATTACGCGGTAGCTGTTTCCTTAGAGGTCTCAGCTTTTTCGTCAACCTGCTGTGCCATACGGTTCAGCTTAGGCGCAGTGAGCATCATCAGAACCGCGATAACAGCGGTAGCAATACCAATCTGCATGAACACGTGACCATATACAGCCAGTGATTGCAGTGGGTCGGTTACGTTTTCTGGAACAGCCATCAGGTTCGCAACTTTACCTGCAATGATTGCAGCACCAGCAGTAGTCAGGAACCAGCTACCCATGATGAAGCCCATCAGGCGCTGTGGAACCAGCTGTGCAACCATAGCCAGGCCCAGACCGGAAATCATCAGCTCACCGATACTCTGCAGCGCATAGCTCAGAATCAACCAGCTTACAGATACGATACCGGCATCAGATGCGAATTTCGCACCCAGTGGCAGCACCAGGAAGGCCAGGGAACACAGGATCATACCGAACGCAAATTTGTGCGGCATCGGCATGCGGTCGCCCATTTTGTTGTAGATAGCAGCCAGAATCGGGCTACCAATCATGATCCAGAATGGGTTCAGTGCCTGGAACTGCTCAGGTTCGAACATCACACCCAGAATGGAGTGCTCAACGTTACGAATCGCAAAGAAGTTCAGAGAGGTTGGCATTTGGCTATACAGCACGAAGAACACAATTGCTTCAACCATCAGAATGAAGGCAACAATCATCTTACGACGAGCCGCGCCCTGCATTGCGAAAGCTTCTTTAGCAAAGATAATCACGATGCCCAGAGCGACTACGCCCAGAACCATACGTGCGATGCCTTGGTTGTGCAGCAGCCAGGTTGCCGCAGTAACCAGCACCAGAACACCCACAATAGTGGCGCCCAGTTTGCCAAAATTCACCGGCTGGAAGTCAGGTTTAGAACCGTGGTTTTTGACCCACTTCTTACAGAACATAAAGTTCACTAAAGTGATCAGCATACCCACGAAGCTCAGGGAGAACGCAACGCTCCAGCCATACTTCGCTGCAAGCCATGGAGTGGCAAGCATAGAGAAGAATGAACCGATGTTGATGGACATGTAGTACATAGTAAATGCACCGTCCAAACGCGGATCATCTTTATCGTAGCAAGTAGAAAGCAGGGAGGATGGGTTAGCCTTAAACAGACCGTTACCCACAGCGATAGTCGCCATACCCATATACACCACAGCCACATCGTGACCGGAGTAAGCTACCAGCGCGTAACCGATAGCCAGTACGATAGTACCGAGCACAATGACGCGCTTGGTGCCGAGAACTTTATCGCCTAACCAACCACCGATAGCGACCATTCCATAGACCAGTGCGCTGAAGGAGGAGAACAGGGTGATGGAGTCAGCTTCGGACATACCCAGCATTTTGACCAGGTAAACGGCCATAATACCTTGCAGACCGTAGTAGCCAAAACGCTCCCACAATTCGATAGAGAAAATCAGATAGAACGATTTAGGTTGTTTGAAAGCATTCAGACTAATGCTTTCTGCTGGTTTCTTGTTTGCAGTCGACACATATACCTCTTTTTTTACATCCCAATTTAACAGGAGTTTTCTAAGCGTCATGCCAGCGGCATTCGCTTTTTTAGTTATAAGAAAGGGGAAACGGCGGGTAATGTTCACTATCCTGCGGCTTCAGGCAAGGGGTTTGTAATACTCTGTTACATATATCTCTCGCGGAATAAAGCTCCAAAAAGCAAATTGTTATTCAGCGTTAAATTTTATCAAAATGCGCTTTGCCGATTTATTCTCTTTGGTAATGCTAAAAAAATTCATTTTAGTTATATATTCTGCTTTATGGTCGAATGTGTAGTGATATGGGCGGGGTGTAAAGATTTGTGCAGCCTATTGTACTGCTTAAGTTAGCTAATCACTGAGGAATGCGAGGTTATTTGTTTCATTTTGATGACCTAAATTTAACATTGAGTTATCAGTGTGATCTGTGTCACATATTTATGGAAAATTCTTATCGTAAAAAAACGATTTACCTGTTGGGGTGATTATTCACCACATGATTAAACCGAAACGGTAATGATTCGTAGAATAAAACAATAGATTAGATGCGGCAGGCAGCGATGTGGGAATGAACAAGAAACTAACCTGCCACTTACGCAGCAGGTGGGAAGGGGATTAGATATCGACTTTCTCTTTGAATTCACACAGATCTTCAATGATGCACGAACCACAGCGCGGCTTGCGAGCTATACAGGTATAACGGCCGTGCAAAATGAGCCAGTGATGGCAATCGACTTTAAATTCTGCCGGAACCACTTTCAGTAGTTTTTCCTCGACCTGCTCAACGTTCTTGCCCGGAGCAAAGTTGGTGCGGTTACATACACGGAAGATATGAGTATCTACGGCGATAGTGGGCCATCCAAAGGCAGTGTTAAGCACCACGTTGGCTGTTTTGCGACCAACGCCCGGCAATGCTTCGAGTGCCGCTCTGTCTTCGGGGACCTCACCGTTATGCAGCTCAATCAACATCCGGCATGTCTTGATGACGTTCTCGGCCTTACTGTTAAAAAGGCCAATGGTTCTGATGTATGACTTAATACCGTCAACACCCAGATCCAACATAGCCTGTGGTGTATTAGCCACAGGATAGAGCTTCGCCGTTGCCTTATTGACGCTGACATCCGTCGCCTGGGCTGATAGCAACACGGCTATTAATAATTCGAAGGGGGAACTGAATTGTAACTCAGTGGTAGGGTGAGGATTGTTGTCACGCAGGCGCGTGAGGATCTCTAACCGTTTACTCTTATTCATAACGCTTTCTCAGGATTACCTTCCATTGCGGCAGCTTGCGCTGCGCGGCGCGTTTTCATTTTTTCATCAATAAGATACTTAACTGCCAGCATTAAACCCAGTCCGATAAATGCGCCGGGTGGCAACATTGCCAACAGGAAAGGGGTATCAGTGTGGAAAACTTCAATGCGCAGGACTTTTGCCCAACTACCCAGCAGCGCATCGGCACCATCGAACAACGTCCCATTACCAATAATTTCACGCAACGAGCCTAAAACAAACATTGCGCTGGTGGCACCCATGCCAATGGCTAAACCATCCAAAGCGGCAAGCGGCACACTATTTTTTGCAGCAAACGCCTCGGCTCGACCAATAACGATGCAGTTTGTAACAATCAATGGAATGAAAATCCCCAACGATTGATACAAACCGTAAGCGTAGGCATTGATCAGCATCTGAACGGTACTAACTACCGAGGCGATGATCATGACATAAATTGGAATACGAATTTCTGTCGGGACCCAACGACGTAGGGCGGATACGGCACTGTTGGTTAACACTAATACCAGCGTAGTCGCAAGTCCAAGGCCAAGAGCGTTGGTGGCAGTAGAGGTGACCGCCAACAGTGGGCAAAGGCCTAATAACTGCACCAGAGCCGAGTTATTTTTCCATAATCCCTGAACGACAATATCTTTTACTTCGCTCATGGTTGAGCTCCACAGGCTGGAAGATTATCAACTTGCGATGGCAGTGTTTTGGCGAATAATCCCGCTCGTTTTACCGCATTGACAACTGCGCGAGGGGTAATGGTCGCACCGGTAAACTGATCAAACTGACCGCCATCCTTTTTTACCGCCCAGCTTGAATCATCATTGCCTTGAACTGTCTTACCGGCAAAATGCGTGATCCAGTCACTCAGACGTGTTTCGATTTTATCGCCAAGGCCGGGGGTTTCATGGTGTTCAGTGACACGTGAGCCCAACACTTTTCCGTTAAAATCAGCCGCGACCAGTAATTGAATGGCGCCAGAATAACCGTCAGGGGCGGTGGTTTCCATGACAACCGCAACTGGCTGTTCACTTTTACGCGCCACATAAATATGGCGTTCGCCTTTGCCTAATGGTGAATCATTGACGACGACACAGCTGGCCTGAATATTGTTGTCATAGATATCGGTCGAAATCACCTGATCAAACAATAGCTTCTGCTGTGCAACAGCTTGTTGTTCGATAGTGTTTTTCGTTAAGGCATTGACGACCGCAGTTAGTCCGGTTGCCAATATCGCAAACAGAGCCAAAGTAACGCCATGTTTTTGCATCGTTTTTAGCATGACGGTTCCTTAGCGATGCCCGTAAGCACGTGGGCGGGTGTAATAATCAATCAACGGTACAGTGATGTTTGCCAGCAAAACGGCGAAAGCAATACCATCCGGATAACCACCAAAGGTACGAATCAACCAGACCAGTAATCCTGCCAGCGCACCGAAAATCAAGCGTCCACGATTGGTGGTCGACGCTGTGACCGGGTCGGTGAGAATGAAAAATGCGCCGAGCATAGTGGCACCCGAAAACAGATGAATCAGAGGAGATGCACATTTTTCCGGAGCAAACATCCAGCCGAGCGTGGAACACACCGTAAGTGTGAGCAGGAAACTAACTGGAATATGCCAACGAATGGCACCTTTGATAAGCATGAACAGGCCGCCCGCCAGGAACGCGAGGTTAACCCATTGCCAGCCGATACCAGCCAGTACACCGCTATAAATTGGCTCTTGTAACAGATCGTTGGCGGAATGCCCGGCGCGCATGCCTGTTTTAAAGGTATCCAGTGGTGTTGCCTGACTTATCCCATCAATACCCATGCGCAATTGCGTCATAGTGTCGCCAGCGAGAGTAGAGCCGGAGAAAATAACGTGCAGCGAATCAGCAAAGCCTGGAACCGTAGCAGCCAGTGTGTGTGGCGGTAACCACGATGTCATTTGTACCGGGAAGGCAATCAGCAACACCACATAACCGACCATTGCCGGGTTAAATGGGTTGTGACCAAGTCCGCCATACAATTGTTTTGCGATTATCACCGCAAAAACGGTTCCTAGTACCACCATCCACCACGGGGCAAATGGTGGAATGCTCATCCCTAGCAGCAGACCGGTTAACGCCGCAGAATTGTCACCGAGGATTCTCAGCGGTTGTTTGCGAAGTTTAAGTACCAACAGCTCTGCAGCAACTGCAGTCAGAACGCCTAATGCTATTTGCACCAGACTACCCCAGCCGAACCAATACCAAAGCATTGCCATGCCAGGCAACGTGGCCCAGGTCACCAGCAGCATAATCCGTGAGGTGCTGCGCTGGTTATGGGTATAAGGGGAGCTTGCTATCTTGAAAACCATCTATTCCTCTGATGCCATTTGAAGCGCAGCTTTACGTGCCTGAACACGGGCAATAGCGGCAGCCACCGCGGCTTTGCGCGGATCTTGTTCTTCGGCAGGTGTTTCTACAGATTGTTGTTCAGCCTGGGCCGCTTTACGGGCTTTGGCCCGGGCAATAGCAGCTTCAACGGCCGCTTTGCGAGGGTCGATGGTTTCTACCTCAGCGGCTTCAGGATCTGCTGTTTTTTCATGTGATTGCGCCGCTTTACGGGCTTTGGCACGGGCAATAGCTGCTTCAACGGCCGCTTTGCGAGGGTCGATGGTTTCGACCTCAGCCGCTTCAGTATCTGCTGTTGTTTCATGCGATTGCGCCGCTTTACGGGCTTTGGCACGGGCAATAGCTGCTTCAACGGCCGCTTTGCGAGGGTCGATGGTTTCGACCTCAGCGGCTTCAGTATCTGCTGTTGTTTCATGCAATTGTGCCGCTTTACGGGCTTTGGCACGCGCTATAGCTGCTTCAACGGCCGCTTTGCGAGGGTCGATGGTTTCGACCTCAGCGGCTTCAGTATCTGCTGTTGTTTCATGCGATTGTGCCGCTTTACGGGCTTTGGCACGCGCTATAGCTGCTTCAACAGCCGCTTTGCGTGGGTCCGGGCTGGCAGTCTCAGTCACAGTGTCTTGCGCTTCCTTTTCTGCCTGACGCGCCCGAGCTTGCGCTTTGCGCGCTTCACGCGCCGCGATCACCTGCTGGTTATCAGGCAGGCTCCCTGGCTGAATAACAATTGGCTCGCTACCCTGAGCTTTTTTGTTTTTCACTCGGGCAAGGGCCGCCTGGATAGCATCGTTGTCTTTCGCTGTCGGTTGAACAGCTGCCTGCTTATGGCGTTCAAGACGAGCAGCCTTTTCGCGCTCAAGACGAGCCTGGCGTGCTTCAAAGCGTACTTTCGCTTCAGCTGTTCGTTTGGCTTCCAACTCGATTTCGCGGATCTCAGCCTTTTCCTGACGGAAATACTGCACTAGCGGAATATTGCTGGGGCAGACGTAGGCACAAGCACCACATTCGATGCAGTCTTTAAGATTATGAGCCTGAGCTTTATCGTGCTGTTGGCCTCGGCTGAACCAGTAAAGTTGTTGGGGTAGCAAATCTGCTGGACAGGAGTCGGCACAGGCGCTGCAACGAATGCAACTCTGTTCTTCTTGCGGTTCACCCATTTCATTGGCGTTAGGTGCCAGCAAACAGTTGGTGATTTTGACGACTGGCACATCCAGCCACGGTAGGCTAAAGCCCATCAGTGGGCCACCCATAATCACTTGCTGATCGTGCCCTGGACGGAATCCGGCAAAATCGAGCAGATGACGAACAGGGGTCCCCAATCGTGCCCAGACATTACCTGGCTGTTGAACTGCACCGCCCGTCAACGTCACCACGCGCTCGGTTAACGGCTCGCCGTCGATAATGGCGCGCTTTACCGCAAACGCAGTACCGACGTTTTGCATTAGCACACCGATATCTGAGGAACGGCCACCTTGTGGAACCTGCTTACCCGTCAGAATTTGCGTCAGCTGCTTTGCTCCACCGGACGGGTATTTGGTCGGGATCACCCGCAGTTCAATACCCTGTGTGTTGCAGAGCACCGCACGCAGCATAGAAATCGCCTGCGGTTTATTATCTTCGATGCCAATTAGCACGCGCTGCGGTTGCAAAATATGCGCAAGAATTCGCACACCATCGATGATTTGCGCGGCGCAATCCTGCATCAGACGGTCATCGGCAGTGATGTACGGTTCGCACTCGGCAGCATTGATAATCAGCGTGTCGATTTTATCGCCACCGCCTTGTAATTTATTCCCGGTCGGGAAACCAGCGCCACCTAAGCCTGCAACACCAAACTGGTGAATGCGGGTAATCAACTCATCGCGGCTGCGGGATGTGTAGTCCTGCCAGCCATCACGCTCAATCCACTTATCTTCACCATCGGCTTCAATAATTACGCTGAGTTCAGCCAGCGCAGAAGGATGGGCAGTGGAGTGGGGGGCAATGGCGGTTACGGTTCCGGATGTCGGGGCGTGAACAGGTAGCATACGGCCACGCCCACGAGTCAAAGGTTGCCCTCGTAACACATAATTGCCAGGTTTTACGCACAGTTCGCCTTCAGCACCAATGTGCTGCTTCAAAGGAATAACCAGTTTTTGCGGTAACGGAACCTGGCGTAGTGGCGTGCCGTTGGACTGAGTTTTCATTTCTGGTGGATGAATACCACCATCGAAATCCCAGATTTTATCTTTTTTAAAACGGGTAAATAGCTTAAGCATGTTGCTCCACCGGAATGATACGAACCGGGATTGTTTGCAGATCCCACTTCCAGCTTTCTGTGGTGGTTTCGACCGGTCGTAGCTCAATACAGCGCGTAGGACATGGGTCGACACATAAATTGCATCCGGTGCAAAGGTCACTAATAACGGTATGCATGGCGCGGGTCGCGCCAACAATGGCATCAACCGGGCAGGCCTGAATACATTTTGTGCAGCCAATACAGTTGGGTTCGTCGATAACCGCCAACATGCGCACAGGCTCCTGGGCTACTGCATCGCCTTCAATCGGCTGCGGGTCGACGTTTAGCAACGTGGCGATCTTTAGCATCACGGCTTCACCGCCAGGGGCGCACAGATTGATCTTCGAACCTTGATTGCCGACGGCTTCCGCATAAGGACGGCAACCCGGGTAGCCGCATTGCCCGCACTGGCTTTGTGGCAGCAATTCATCGATTTTATCAACGATAGGGTCTTCCTGGACCTGAAAGCGGCGCGAGGCATAACCCAGGATAAGCCCGAATATCAGGCCTAACAGGCCCAGAGCAACCACAGCAATCCAAATCGTACTCATCAGAACTTCACCAACCCGCTAAAGCCCATAAACGCCAAAGACATTAAGCCTGCGGTGATAAGCGCGATGGCATTACCGCGAAAAGGTGCAGGAACATCGGCTACCGCAAGGCGTTCGCGAATCGCAGCAAACAGCACCATTACCAGTGAGAAACCTACCGCTGCTGAAAAACCGTAAAGTGCCGATTGCAGGAAGTTATGACCGAGATTGATATTTAGCAACGCAACACCAAGTACCGCGCAGTTAGTGGTGATTAGCGGCAAAAAGATACCCAACAGGCGATAGAGCGCCGGGCTGGTTTTACGGACTACCATTTCGGTAAATTGCACGACTACTGCAATCACCAGAATAAACGCCAGGGTGCGCAGATAGACCAGATCAAGAGGAATAAGGATCAACTCATTGACCAGCCAGGCGCAAATTGACGCCAGAGTCAGTACAAAAGTGGTCGCCAGCCCCATGCCAATAGCCGTCTCCAGTTTTTTGGAAACGCCCATAAACGGACACAGGCCAAGAAACTTCACTAATACGAAGTTATTGACCAGAACCGTACCAACAAAGAGCAGCAGATAATCTGTCATGAATGAGACCTGAAACAAAAAAAGCCGCCTATTATCGTCTAACCGCAAGATGACGACAACTGGGCGTTTATAGGGTTATTACCGCGTAATTAAGGCTTAATAAATGTTTGCTTCACGCGTTGCGAGCGTTTGAGGTAAGGAACCAGCAAGGCTGCAGCCAACAGAGGGAACATTAGCTGACGTAATGCCAGATCGTCACTCACTGGGGAAAACGCGAAGGTTTTAATCGCCAACAACACCGACAGCAATAACCAAAGAATATAATGACGTACCACATTCTTACGGCGTTTGAAGAAGGCGATAGTCAACCACACGGTATAACCCCACATGGCAATCGCACAGGCGATAGAGGTGTACCAGAGCACGACCATTTTGGGGCCTTGTGCGCTCATAAGTCGATGGCTTTCTGGGGAGATAAGCATCATAAGATAAATGGCCAGAGCAATACTGCTGCTGAGTAAGGTCATTAATAGCCATGCGAGAGGGGCCAGGAGCCAGCCTGCAATACGTGGTGCCTGCGTAGAGACTTGGGTAGTCGCCATGTTTCCTCCCGAAAAATAATAAGACTTTCCTTATGCGATTCATAAGGCGGGGGGATTATAAGGTTTTTTCAACACTTTGCTACCGTCGCGGCACTAGACAACATATCGCCAGACGGATTTTGGCACACAACCTAAATCAAACAACCGCCCCCCAGAAACTAATTCAGCACGACGGTGATCGGCCGCGCGATACATATTCATCAGGTCAGTATTATCAGTCAGGGTGTAATTAAGATGGTCGAAGAGTTTTTCAAGGCTTTCAGGCGAGCTGATTTTACGAAATTTCATTAAATAATCGAGAGCAGTCATGAGGTGTAGTTATCCATGCAGTAAATGAACAGGGCACGCTGTGCGTAGGGTGTGCGTGAATAGTAAACGGAAATGCTCATTCATATATATAACCTAATGCTCCTGATTGATTTTTTAGGAGTTTTCATGAGCAGGTTAATGGCATAACTGAGCCCAGGAACGCTGGCAATAAGACGGTCGGCTGATGAACACGCAACCAGAACGCAACAATATAATTACCTGTTGTTACAATCTCCAGGATAGTATCCAATAGGTTGTCCAAAAATTTGAGGAAAGAAAATGAGTGATAACATTCGTGTTGGATTAATCGGTTACGGTTACGCCAGCAAGACGTTTCATGCCCCCTTAATTGTGGGCACGCCGGGTATGGTTCTGGCCGGGGTTTCCAGCAGCGATGCCACGAAAGTTCATGCTGACTGGCCAAATATGCCGGTAGTCTCTGATCCTCATCATCTGTTTAATGACCCAAATATCGATTTAATTGTTATTCCGACCCCAAACGATACGCACTTCCCGCTGGCTAAAGCAGCGCTGGAAGCCGGTAAACATGTCGTTGTCGATAAACCCTTTACCGTGACGTTGTCACAAGCGCGTGAACTTGATGCACTGGCTAAAAGCTGCGGCTTATTGCTTTCAGTGTTCCACAATCGCCGTTGGGACAGCGATTTCTTAACGCTGAAAACGTTACTGGCAGATGGGACGCTAGGTGAGGTCGCGTACTTTGAGTCGCATTTTGACCGCTTCCGCCCACAGGTACGTAATCGCTGGCGTGAACAGGCGGGTGTTGGGAGCGGGATTTGGTACGATTTAGGGCCACATCTTATCGATCAGGCGCTGAATCTTTTCGGGCTACCGGTTAGTCTGACCGTGGATTTGGGTCAGTTGCGTCCAGGCGCGCAAGCAACGGACTACTTCCATGCTGTGCTGGCCTATCCACAGCGTCGTGTCGTGCTGCATGGCACTTTGCTTGCTGCGGCAGAAACTGCTCGCTATATCGTCCATGGTACGCGCGGCAGCTATATCAAATATGGTTTGGATCCGCAGGAAGATCGCCTTAAATCTGGCGAACGTTTGCCGCAAGAGGATTGGGGGTATGATATGCGTGATGGCGTATTAACGTTAGCGCAAGGTGAGGTGATGACCGAGCAAACATTGCTGACGGTTCCGGGTAATTATCCGGCTTACTATGCGGGGATTCGTGATGCACTGACCGGACACGGAGAGAATCCGGTTCCTGCGGCGCAGGCGATTCAGGTCATGGAAATGATCGAGCTGGGTATGGAATCTGCGAAACACCGCGCAACGTTGAATCTGGCGTAACGGAGATTTGTAGGGTGGATTAGCGTAAGCAACATCCACCACATTGATTACTGCGCAGTCGGTTTTAAAATAGTGCCACTACTTTTGTGTTCGGCCAGATATTGATGCTGGAAAATACACATACGAATGGTGTTGCGGTATTCGCCATTGATAAAGAATTCATGGATTAATTCACCTTCTACCATAAAGCCCAGCTTCTTATAGATGTGCACGGCTTTTTCATTTTCTTTATCAACAATCAAATACAGCTTGTACAGATTCAACACCATAAAGCCGTAATCCATGGCGAGTTTAGCGGCGCGAGTCGCCAGCCCTTTGCCCTGATAATCCGGTGAGATAATTATCTGAAATTCAGCGCGGCGGTGAACATGGTTAATTTCAACCAGTTCGACCAGACCTGCTTTTTCGCCGTTACACTCGATAACAAAACGACGCTCACTTTGATCGTGAATATGTTTGTCATAAAGGTCCGACAGCTCGACAAACGCTTCATAGGGCTCTTCAAACCAATAGCGCATCACGCTTGCGTTGTTGTCCAGTTGATGGACGAAGCGGAGATCTTCGCGCTCCAGTGGGCGAAGCTTGATTTGTAGCTCGTGGCTCATTTGAATTCCTTTCAAAGTGAATAAGGCTCCCGTTAAGAAGCCTTATTGGGTAACAGTACAAAATTAGGGTGCAATAGTTCGACCAGTGCGGCGGTCCAGGCAACGTAGGGTGTTAGGTTCCCAGTAAGCGTTAACGTTAGCACTTTTCTGGCAATTATCGCGGGCATCAAAAGCCGTGTCGGTTTTGTCCCACTCTTTTTCGGCACGTTTGTTCACTTTTTGGCGCAGAGAGCGTGTGTCATTCCATTGCTCTTTGTCCATCGCCGCATCCTGGCGAGTCTGCGCATTGTCACCAGATTCAATGATCAGCTTATTGGTCTGAGCATGGAGTGGTTGAACAAACGCAAATGCACTCAGCAGCAACGCCAATGGCAGTGTTGCCATGGTGAGACGTTTGCGAAGGATTGTGTTCATTGCTGTTTCCTTTTAGGGTGAAGCCCGACTTATTAAAGTAAATAAATTATGAAGTGGGGTGCGTACCAGACGACCCATTATTGACCTCATTATCCCAGAGATTGTTCAATATGATCAAAACAACCTTGCTTTTTTTTGCCACCGCTCTTGCTGAAATCATTGGCTGCTTTTTACCGTGGCTGTGGCTAAAACGTGAAGGTTCTCCACTATTGTTGATTCCCGCCGCCTTCTCTCTTGCGATATTTGTCTGGTTGCTAACCCTACACCCAGCAGCCAGTGGGCGCGTTTATGCCGCATACGGCGGGGTGTACGTTGTGACCGCCTTACTGTGGTTACGTTGGGTGGATGGCGTCAAATTAAGTACTTATGACTGGATAGGTGCCACAGTGGCATTCTGCGGCATGTTGATCATTGTTGCTGGCTGGAGCCGGGGCTGATTAGCTCCTCTTTTTCTCTAAAAATCACTCAATTCCCCCCACATCTCTGATGTAACTCATTGCAAGAGTCACAAAATAATTGTGACTCAGTCCGCCAAAATGCGATCTACATACTTGTATGGTAGTATTTCAAAGGTTAATTTCACACTCATTGAATACCAATTATCTGATGTGTAGTAAGGGAACCTGAATGAAAATTGTAAAAGCAGAAGTATTTGTCACTTGCCCAGGGCGAAACTTTGTCACGCTAAAAATCACCACGGACGATGGTTTAACAGGCTTGGGTGATGCCACCTTAAATGGCCGTGAACTACCGGTTGCCTCGTATCTAAAAGATCACGTTTGCCCACAGCTAATTGGCCGTGATGCGCATCGTATCGAAGATATCTGGCAGTTCTTCTATAAAGGTGCTTACTGGCGCCGCGGGCCAGTGACTATGTCCGCGATTTCAGCAGTCGACGTGGCGCTGTGGGATATCAAAGCTAAAGCCGCTGGCATGCCGTTATATCAGTTGCTCGGTGGGGCATCGCGTGAAGGCGTTATGGTCTATTGCCACACCACCGGCCATTCTATCGATGATGTGCTGGAAGATTACGCCCGCCATAAAGAAATGGGCTTCAAAGCAATACGCGTGCAGTGTGGCGTTCCGGGCATGAAAACCACCTACGGCATGGCAAAAGGCAAAGGGCTGTCTTACGAACCGGCAACCAAAGGCGACTGGCCAGAAGAACAGTTATGGTCGACGGAAAAATATCTCGACTTCACGCCGAAGCTGTTCGATGCCGTACGCAGCAAATTTGGTTTCAACGAACACTTACTCCACGACATGCATCACCGCTTGACGCCAATTGAAGCCGCGCGCTTTGGTAAAAGTATTGAAGATCACCGACTGTTCTGGATGGAAGACCCAACTCCAGCCGAAAACCAGGAATGTTTCCGTCTGATTCGCCAACACACCGTCACGCCAATTGCTGTAGGTGAAGTGTTCAACAGTATCTGGGACTGCAAACAGCTTATTGAAGAGCAGCTCATCGATTATATCCGCACAACCATTACCCATGCCGGCGGTATTACGGGCATGCGTCGCATTGCTGATTTTGCTTCGCTCTACCAGGTGCGCACGGGTTCACACGGGCCATCTGACCTTTCACCTGTCTGCATGGCCGCCGCACTGCACTTTGATTTATGGGTGCCTAATTTTGGCGTGCAAGAATATATGGGTTATTCCGAGCAAATGCTGGAGGTATTCCCGCATAACTGGACGTTCGATAACGGTTATATGCACCCAGGTGATAAGCCAGGTATTGGTATTGAGTTCGATGAAAAACTGGCAGCGAAATATCCCTACGAACCCGCTTATTTGCCTGTTGCTCGCTTAGAGGATGGCACTTTGTGGAATTGGTAATCCAAGAATAAATACGCCAGAGATGGTTTCGATGTCAGCCCTACAAATAAAGGTTACGTTTATATGACCAGTCTAGTTGATATGAAAAATGAAACAGATAATACGCCGATCATTCGACGTGTCGCATCAGCATCAGCGATAGGTACCGCCGCTGAATATTACGATTTTTTTGCCTATGGCACAGCAGCAGTACTCTTTTTTGGACATTTATTCTTCCCAAGTGAAGACCCATTAATTAGCACATTAGCGGCATTTGCGACTTATGCGGTTGGATTCTTAGCTCGCCCATTAGGTGGCATTGTTTTTGGGCATATTGGTGACAAAGTCGGGCGGAAGAAAGCATTAGTAATTACGATTCTAATCGTCGGGCTGGG
Source organism: Buttiauxella sp. AC038 (assembly GCF_979253565.1). Lineage (NCBI taxonomy): Bacteria > Pseudomonadati > Pseudomonadota > Gammaproteobacteria > Enterobacterales > Enterobacteriaceae > Buttiauxella > Buttiauxella sp. AC038. The sequence continues at coordinate 2,309,383 of NZ_CEEDCQ010000001.1, forward strand.
GACTTTTTGCATCGGCTTGTTGCCGACATATGAAAAAATAGGTATTTGGGCACCTATTTTGCTTATTCTCATCCGCGTTTTACAAGGTTTTGGCGTTGGAGGTGAACAAGCCGGGGCAGTTCTAATGACCGCTGAATACTCTGCTCCTGAAAAGCGCGGCTTTTTTGCTAGTTGGGTACAAATTGGTGCGCCAGTCGGTTTTTTACTCCCACTAGCTCTATTTGCTGTATTAAATGCCACACTTTCTCCCGAAGACATGATGGATTACGGGTGGCGTATACCTTTCTTACTGAGTTTGTTACTCGTGATCGTTGGTTTATTTATTCGTCTCAAAATTGACGAATCACCAGTTTTTGCACAAATTCGTGAGACGAAAGCCGAAGAGTCCCGCCCCCTGGTAGAAGTGATTAGGGATTTTCCAGGTATCGTTGTTAAGGGGGTTTGCGCCAAACTTATTGAGGCTTGTACCTTTGCAATGTTCACCGTGATTGTTCTTGCTTATGGGAAAGCGAACAATCTTGACGCCAATATCCTTATGGAAACAATGATAGTAGCTGTAATTCTTGAAATTCTGGCCATTCCATTAATGGGAGCGTTATGTGACAGGGTGGGTCGTAAACCCGTTTATATTTTCGGTGCGCTACTCCAGGTTATTATGATTGTTCCATTCTTCCTTGCTATTAATCAGGATAGCTTTTGGTTAACGCAGATTGTGATGATCATTGTCCTTAGCCTCGGACACAGTATGTGTTATGCGCCACAAGCCTCCTTCTTCCCTGAACTATTTCCAACGCATATTCGCTGTAGTGGTATTGCATTAATTTGGCAGGTTGGCTCATTAATTGGTAGCGGCATCCTTGGGTTGGTAGCTGTGAAGATACTGCAAATGACAGGTGGGCATTATTACGGTCTGGCGACTTATGTCATTATTTTGGGAATCATTTCAATTATTGGTTTGATTCTTATGCCAGAAACCGCACCACTACGGCTGAAAAAAGAATATCAGGAATGGCAAAAGCATTAATTCATTAGGCCGGGCTTTCGTCCGGCTTTCTCATGTATCCAGTACATTCAAGATTGACGCCTCAGTTGGCGCATCCTGCTGCATCGAGCAACCAGGAATGTACTGTCCGAATAGATAAAATGTGAGTTGTTATACACCTTTCTTGTTGTGTCATACCAAAAGCACTAAAGTTTAATGCAAATCAATATGCAGACTACCATGTCAGGTAGTCTGTGGCAGTCCCCAAGTTCACTACTCAGCGAGTTTTAAAATGGAAAACAAGCTCTTATCTGCAAAAGCTATTCTCCCACAATACGACCGTAGCAAACTGGTATCCCGTATCGTTCATCTGGGATTCGGTGCATTCCATCGCGCTCATCAGGCGGTTTACGCCGATATCCTGGCAAATGAACATGGTAGCGACTGGGGTTACTGCGAAGTCAACCTGATTGGTGGCGAGCAGCAAATTGCTGATTTGAAACAGCAAGACAACCTTTATAGCGTGGCTGAAATGTCTGCCGACGCATGGCATTGCCGCGTTGTCGGTGTGGTGAAAGAGGCTATCCACGCACAGGTTGATGGCCTGGAAGCGGTATTTACCGCAATGACTCAACCTGAAGTTGCGATTGTCTCATTAACCGTGACTGAAAAAGGCTACTGCCATACTCCGGCAACCGGCACTATCTTGCTGGATCATCCATTAATTGCTCACGACCTGGCCAATCCACAGCAGCCGAAATCTGCACCGGGTGTAATTGTTGAAGCACTGGCTCGCCGCAAAGCGGCAGGTCTGCCTGCGTTTAGCGTCATGTCTTGCGACAACATGCCTGAAAACGGCCACGTCACCCGTAACGTTATCACCGCATACGCGCAGGCGATTGACCCAGAACTGGCGGCATGGATTGAAACTCACGTTACATTCCCATCCACTATGGTTGACCGTATCGTTCCAGCCGCGACCGCAGAAACACTGGAGCAAGTTGCAAAAGCGACCGGTGTAGCTGACCCTGTGGCTATCGCATGCGAACCATTCCGCCAGTGGGTCATCGAAGATAACTTCGTTGCTGGCCGTCCTGAGTGGGAAAAAGCGGGTGCTGAACTGGTTAAAGATGTTCTGCCATACGAAGAGATGAAACTGCGCATGTTGAACGGCAGCCACTCATTCCTGGCATACCTCGGCTACCTGGCGGGTTATCAGCACATTTCTGAATGCATGCTTGATGAGAACTATCGTCGCACTGCGCACGCATTAATGCTGCAAGAACAAGCGCCAACTCTGAAAGTGCAGGGCGTTGATCTGGCGAAATATGCCGATTCATTGATTGCACGTTATACCAACCCGGCACTGCGCCACCGTACCTGGCAAATCGCCATGGATGGTAGCCAGAAACTGCCACAGCGCTGGTTAGACTCCATTCGCTGGCATCTGGCAAACGGCAGCAAATTTGATCTGCTGGCACTGGGTGTTGCAGGTTGGATGCGTTACGTTGGCGGTGTTGACGAGCAGGGCAATCCAATCGAAGTAAGTGACCCGCTGCTGTCTGCAATCGAGCAAGCGGTTAGCGCAAGTCAAGAAGGGGAAACCCGTGTTAAAGCTCTGCTGGGGCTGAAAACAATCTTTGGTGAAGATTTACCTGCTAACGACAAATTCGTAGCCCAGGTTACTGAATCTTATCTGGCACTGCGTGAAAACGGCGCGAAAGCGACGGTTGCTAAGTTCTAAATATAAAGTTCTAAACTCGCCCGGAAACGGGCGAGATATTACTCTTCACTAAACCAGTCGCGCTTTTCTTTGCGAATCAACAATATTGACTGACTTATCTCATGCAGATGGCGATGCATCGCCTGATCCACACTCTCTTCATCTTTGCGTTTAAGCGCCTCAAAAATATCGTGATGCTGTGAAAGCAACATTTCCGGTGGTGTGACGTGATCTAGGCTCATATAACGCACACGGTCCATGGTCGCTTTGATATTTTCGACGGTGTCCCACGCCAGGCTACAATCGGCGACCAGAGCTAACTGCTGGTGGAACTCATCGTCTAACTGGAAAAAATCATCCATCTGGTTGCGGTCAATGGCGGTTCGTTGCTGGTTTAATAACTGCTCAAGCATATACAGATGTTCATCTGTTGCCATACTCGCTGCACGTTTCACCACGGCACGTTCAATTGCTTCACGGACGAAACAACCATTCTTTACCTGGTTTACAGAAATTTTATTAACGTAAGTGCCACGCTGCGGGCGAATTTGTACCAGCCCGGTTTCAGCCAGTTTAATAAATGCTTCGCGCACCGGTTGGCGTGATACTTCAAAACGTATCGACACTTCTTTTTCAGAAAGGGGCGTTCCAGGCGGTATTAAGCAACGAACAATATCACGACGCAAAATGCGGTAGATTTGTTGGTTTACAGGTTGTGTGGGGTTGAGCAAGTTTGACGGTGACATGAATTTTTTCTTATCGTTGATGAGCCGTGCAAATTTAACATTTATTTGTACGATCGCCCATACCCAGAAGCGCGTTGTGGGTATGGGCCAGGTGATTAACCTTCGCGGTGAACACTAAGTCCTGCAAACGACTGGCTAACAGGCATCATCTCAAGCGTGTTGATGTTGACGTGCTTCGGTAGAGTGGCAACCCACCAGACAGCTTCAGTGACATCTTCTGCGGTCAGCGCATTGGCATTTTCGTAGGTTTTTTCAACCTTGCCGTCATCGCCTTTAAAACGCACGTTAGAAAACTCAGTACCACCCACCAGACCTGGCTCAATATCCGTCACACGGATAGCGGTTTTATGCAGATCTGCACGCAGGTTCAGACTGAACTGGCGTACGAACGCTTTAGTCGCGCCATAGACGTTGCCACCGGCATATGGCCAGCTACCTGCGGTAGAGCCAATATTGATGATATGACCACGGTTACGCTCAACCATGCCAGGCAGCACGGCGCGAGTCATATAGACCAAACCTTTATTGTTGGTATCGATCATCGTTTCCCAGTCATCCGGGTCGGCTTTATGTGCAGGCTCCATGCCCAGCGCCAGACCTGCATTGTTGACCAGAATATCGATATTGCGCCATTCGGCTGGCAATTGCTCCATCGCTTGTTCGATAGCCGCGCGATTGCGAACATCAAGTTGTAGCGTAATGATGCTATCGCCCAATTCTTCTTTAAGTTCTTGTAGACGTTCATGACGGCGACCAGTGGCAATCACTTTATGGCCCTGTTGCACGAAACGACGGGTAATACTCTCACCAAATCCGGCAGTGGCGCCGGTTACCAGAATAATCATCTCACTGTTCCTCAACGCTTTTTATGTCGCAATACCTTAGCACGCTAAGGCTGTTAGTGATAATTGAACTTTAGTATGGCAGCACCTGTGCATTACTGGTGCAACAAGGCCATGTCTGTGCAACTTGTTGGTGCAGGCTATTGCTTAAATTTTAACAAACCAGCTCATGATACCAACAGGCAACCGTTTGCAGGTGTGAGCAATCGTTTGCATGATGAAAAGTTGCATAAATGTTGCGCAACAAGAGAGTGTGTAACCTAAGCTACTGTTATAAAAATGATTAAATCTAAATTCCAACATGGCATCAACATTGCAGCTATTAACTCATTCTTCACAAACCAATTACAGGTACGGCGATGACAGTTAATTACACGCAAGCGCTACGCGGTCAGTTTTTCGATATTACTCAAACCGGGACGAATCCCGAGGAATTACTGGCTAATGCTCGTCATCACGAAGATGCTGTGCTGTTCCTTAATGAAGGCACTGTCGTCGCGTTGTTACCGTGGGAAGAAGGGCGCAGCCATCTGCTGGCTGAAAATGATTACATTGATTATCGCGGTAAGCTGATTATTCCGGGCTTCGTTGATACCCATCTGCATTATCCGCAAACTGAAATGATTGGTGCCTATGGTGAACAGCTATTGGAATGGCTACAGACATATACCTTCCCGGTTGAAAGCCAATATCAGGATAGTTCGCACGCGGCAAAAATGTCAGCCTTCTTTCTTAGCCAGTTACTGAGTAATGGTACAACCACGGCTCTGGTATTTGGCACCGTGCATCCGCAATCAGTCGATGCGCTTTTTAGCGCGGCGGAACATCTCTCGATGCGGCTTATTGCCGGTAAAGTAATGATGGATCGTAACGCGCCGGACTATCTCACGGAAACACCCGAGCAAAGCTACCTGCAAACCCGTGAGCTTATTCAACGCTGGCACAAAAAAGGGCGGCTGAACTATGCGCTGACGCCTCGTTTTGCTCCAACCTCATCACCTGAATTACTCGCAGCGGTACAAATGTTACGTGAGGAATTTCCCGATACCTGGCTGCACACTCATCTTAGTGAGAACAGCGATGAAGTCGCCTGGGTAAAAAGTCTGTGGCCGGAATCCGAAAGCTATTTGGGCGTCTATCACCAGTACCAATTGACGGGCAAACGCAGCGTCTTTGCGCACGCCATCCACTTGCAGGAGTGCGAGTGGGATTGTCTGCATCGAACCGAATCGGCAATCGCCTTTTGCCCAACCTCTAACCTGTTTCTCGGTAGTGGTTTGTTTAACTTAAAGCAGTGCCATGACCGAGGGATCCGCATGGGTATTGGTACCGATGTTGGCGCAGGCACAACTTTTAATATGCTGCAAACACTGGCTGAGGCGTACAAAGTCGCGCAACTTCAAAGCTACCGTTTGTGTGCCAGCGAAGCGTTTTATCACGCAACTCTTGGCGGAGCTCACGCGTTGGATCTCGATGATAAAATTGGCAATTTCTTACCCGGCAAAGAGGCAGACTTCGTGGTTCTCGACCTGGCTGTATCTCCGCTACAGAAGATGCGCCACGCAAATAGCCGCGACATTTACGAAAAACTGTTCGTGCTGATGACTCTTGGTGATGATCGCAACATCTGGCACACCTGGGTTAACGGCAAATGCGTGTGGCAGCGAGATACGCTGGAGGTCGCGGCATGATTCAATTTTTGCTAAATCAAACGTTAAAAACCCTTGATGATGTGGACCCGAATACCACGGTGCTGAACTGGTTGCGCGGCAGTGAACAGCGCTGCGGCAGTAAAGAAGGATGTGCATCTGGTGATTGTGGTGCTTGTACGGTAGTTCTCGGTCAAGTAGACGGCGAGAACATGCGCTACCAGACGGCAAATGGCTGTATCACGCTCATCAGCCAACTTGCTGGCAAACAGTTGCTGACGGTGGAAGATCTATCGCAAGGCAATGAATTGCACCCGGTGCAGCAAGCGATGGCCGATTGCCATGCATCACAGTGCGGCTTTTGTACCCCAGGTTTTGTTATGTCGGGATTTGCACTGCAAAAATCGAACACAGCCGCACAGCGCCATGAGATTGAAAAGAGCCTTGCGGGAAATCTTTGCCGCTGTACTGGCTATCGCCCAATTATTGACGCCATGCAGCAAAGCTGCACAACCACGCACGATCAGTTCACTCGCACTGAGCCGCAAACTGTATCGCGATTAAAAGCGCTGCAATCAACGGGCGTGGGAGAACTTACAAAATCCAACCGTTGCCTGTTACCTAAAACAGTTTCCCAATTGGCAGTACTTTATCAACAAAACCCTCAGGCACGATTACTGGCAGGGGGCACCGATTTGGCGCTGACGATTACCCAGCAGTATCAGACACTGCCATTGATTATCGGGCTTAACCAGATTGACGAACTTAAGACGATTACGGTGACGGAGAGCCAGATTCGTATTGGTGCGATGGCAACGTTACAGGCGTGTCAGGACGTCTTACAACCTTTGATTCCGGCTTTTGCACAAGTGCTTGATCGTTTTGCCTCTCCGCAAATTCGCAACCACGGCACCCTGGTAGGAAATTTGGCGAATGCCTCGCCCATCGGCGATGGTGCACCGATGTTACTGGCTCTGGGTGCTCAACTCGAGCTGCGTTGCGGCGAAACCGTGCGCATAGTGCCGCTGGATGAGTTCTTCCTGAGCTATCGTAAAACCGCTTTGCAGCCAGGCGAATTTATCAGCGCGGTGCTGATTGAGCGCGCTGCTATCTCCCCGACATTTGCCGCGTGGAAAATATCAAAGCGTATGGATGATGATATTTCGACGGTATTTGGCGCGTTTAACCTGCATTTCAGTGATGGTGTTGTGACAAGTGTGAAACTGGCATTTGGCGGCATGGCTGCGGTCCCCGCGCGGGCTAAAAGTGCTGAGCAAAATCTTTCTGGTTTGCCATTCACCCAGCAAACATTAGACCTGGCATGTCATGCACTGGCCGCAGACTTCCAGCCGTTAACGGATTTCCGCGGTTCTGGGCGCTACCGTTTGACTGTTGCGCAAAATCTGCTGAGGCGTTTGCTGTTGCAACAAACCGAACCCGGTTATGTGCTGGAGGTACAAAACTATGTCAACTAACCCGGTGCGCCTTTCAGAGCGGGCATTAATCGAGCAATTTTCACGTGAAATGAGTGGTGGAGCGGGTAAGAGCCGTAAACATGAAAGCGCCGATAAGCATGTGAGCGGCAAAGCTGAATACATTGACGACAAGCTGACATTGCCGGGCATGTTGTATCTCTGCCCGGTTCTTAGCCAGCATGCTCATGCAAGAATTACCAAAATCGACACTACCGAGTGTTACTCCATTGCTGGCGTGGTGCGAGTCTTTAGCTGGCAGGATGTACCCGGCGAGCTGGATATTGGCCCGCTGGCACATGGCGACCCACTATTTGCTAGAGATTTGGTTGAATACCATGGCCAGGTTGTACTGACTGTGGCTGCGGAAACGTCCGAGGCGGCGCGTGCTGCGGCGCTCAAAGCGGTGATTGAATATGAAGTTCTTGAGCCGGTACTGGATGTCGAAGAAGCATTGCAGCGCGAGCAATATGTGCAAGAACCGCATATTCATCAGCGTGGTGACGCAGACCGAGCGTTGGCCGGTGCGGGGCATCGTATTCAGGGGCAATTTCATATCGGTGGGCAGGAGCACTTTTATCTCGAAGGGCAAATTGCCGTGGTGCAACCGGGGGAGGATGGCTGCGTTACGGTCTGGTCGTCGACTCAGCACCCCACTGAAGTACAAAAATTAGTGGCGTCAGTACTAGGCGTAACGATGAATAAAGTCACTGTTGATATGCGCCGTATGGGCGGTGGTTTTGGTGGCAAAGAGACGCAAGCAGCGGGCATTGCCTGCCATGCGGCACTGGCTGCGGCATTAACCGGCCGACCAGCCAAAATGCGCCTTTCACGTCGTGACGATATGCGTATCACCGGTAAACGGCATCCATTTTTTGTCCGATACGATGTTGGTTTTACGGATGAAGGGATGCTCAATGGGGTAGTCATCGATCTGGCGGCCAATTGCGGTTACTCGCTGGATCTTTCAGGATCGATCTGCGATCGCGCAATGTTCCATGCCGATAATGCCTACTATCTGGGTGATGCAAGAATAACGGGGTATCGCTGTCGTACGAATCTGGCATCCAATACGGCATATCGAGGGTTTGGCGGGCCACAGGGTATGGTCGCCATTGAGCAGATTATGGATCACATTGCTCGTGAACTCGGTCTTGACCCGCTGGAAGTGCGTAAACGTAATTACTACGGCGATAGTGAGCGTAACGTGACGCACTATCACCAGACTGTTGAACACAACATTATGCCGGAAATCACCCGCCAGCTTGAAGCGAGCTCTGATTACCACTCCAGGCGCGAACAAATCAGCGAATTCAACCGCCATAGCCCAGTGTTAAAACGTGGCCTGGCGCTTACGCCGGTCAAATTTGGCATCTCTTTTACCTCCAGTTTTCTCAACCAGGCCGGTGCACTGTTGCTGATTTATACCGATGGCACTGCGCAGCTTAACCACGGTGGCACGGAGATGGGACAGGGGTTAAATACCAAGGTGGCGCAGGTGGTTGCCGAAGTGCTGCAAATTCCTGTGGAACAGATTCAGGTTACGGCAACTAACACTGGGAAAGTGCCAAATACCTCGCCAACGGCGGCATCGTCGGGTGCTGATCTCAATGGCAAAGCCGCCGAAATTGCGGCGCTGATAATTAAAGAACGGCTGGTGGAAATGCTATGCGGCTTGCACAAATGCACCGCTGACCTGGTGGAATTCCGCAATGGCGTGGTAAAAGTTCCTGGCCACCATTTTACCTTTACTGAAATCGCGAATCTTGCGTGGCTAAACCAGGTGCCGCTTTCAGCCACGGGCTTTTACAAAGTACCGGGTATCCACTACGATCGCGCCGCCGGGCGTGGGCAACCGTTCTATTACTTCTCATATGGTGCGGCGTGTTCTGAAGTAGTTATTGACACACTAACTGGCGAATATCGTCTATTACGCACCGACATTTTGCATGATGTGGGTAATTCGCTAAACCCGGCGCTGGATATCGGGCAAATCGAAGGCGGCTTTGTACAGGGCGCAGGCTGGCTGACCTGTGAAGAGCTGGTGTGGGATGACAAAGGGCGGCTGCTGACCGACAGCCCGATGAGTTACAAAATCCCGGCCATCAGCGACGCACCCGCCGATCTGCGCGTTAGCCTGCTGGAAAACCACGCCAACCCGCAGCACACCGTTTACCGTTCCAAAGCGGTGGGTGAACCACCGTTTATGCTGGGCATTTCAGTGTGGTGCGCCTTGCAGGATGCGGTGGCAAGTGTCACGGATTACCAGAAACACCCGCGCCTTGATGCACCCGCAACACCAGAACGTGTTTTCTGGGGCTGTCAGGAGGTGCCATGAATGATGAATGGATCAGCGTTCTGATGCAGCTTCACGAGCGCCGCGAACCGTGCGTATTACTCACGCTGCTGGCTGACAAAGGCTCCGTGCCGAGAAATTGCGGCACGAAGATGATTGTCGGGCGACAGCAGAGCTTCCTGACTATCGGAGGCGGGCATCTTGAATTCCAGTGCATTGCGATGGCGCGTGAGATGCTGGAAAAGCAGGCTACAGCTCCGCATACCGAGCATTTTAATCTTGGGGCGCGGCTAGGGCAGTGTTGTGGCGGCATGACCACAGTTTTGTTTGAACCACTAATTCAACAGCAGCCACAAATCATGGTTTTCGGCGCAGGCCATGTAGGGCAAGCGCTGGTGGCATTATTATCAACATTACCCTGTCACATTACCTGGGTGGATGAACGGCCTGATATGTTTTCAGCGGCCCCAAAAGGGGTAACAACCTGGCAGGCTGAAGACCCATTGGATGCGGTGAAATCGGCGGCTGCGCAAAGCTATTTTATTGTGATGACTCACCACCATCCGCGCGACCTTGAACTGACCGAAGCGATACTTAAACGCGGTGATTACCGCTATCTGGGCTTGATTGGTTCGCAAACCAAACGGCAACGCTTTGAATATCGGCTTTCGGGAAAAGGGATTACTGAGCAACAACTGAGCACTTTGCGTTGCCCGGTGGGCCTGTCAGATGTTAAAGGCAAACTGCCTGCGGAAATTGCTGTGGCGATTGCCGCCGAGATTATTGCTGTGTATCAGGTAGCGAGTTGAGCTATAAATTAGTTTTGCGGTCAGCAGGAATTAAAGAATGCAGATGGAAAATCCGTTTTATCACATCAGTTTATTGCCTTACCAAGCCCCTCATTTTGATGACATACAGGACAGCCACTATCGTCCGGCATTTGACGAAGCGAAACGCATCAAGCGCGAAGAAATCGCGGCGATTGCCAATGACACTGCGGCACCCACGTTTGAAAATACCTTTCTTGCGCTAGAAAAAACCGGGCAAATGTTAGGCCGTGTCACCAACGTCTTTTTCGCTATGACCTCGGCGCACACCAACGACTACTTGCAACAGCTCGATGAGGAATTTGCCACTGAACTGGCCGAGCTTGCCGATGAAATGCGCCTTAATGCGGTGCTGTTCGCCCGTTTAGATAGCGTTTATCAACACCGCCACACGCTGAGTCTTGATGAAGAATCGCGGCGTTTAGTTGAAGTCGTCTGGCAGAGTTTTACGCTTGCAGGGGCAACATTAAGCGAAAATAAAAAAACGCGCCTGAAAGTGCTGAACAAAGAAGCTGCGCAGCTTAGTAGCCAGTTTAATAATCGCCTGCATGCAGCAGATAAAGCCGCCGCGCTGGTGGTTGACGACATTACTCACCTGGCTGGATTAACGCCGGGTGAAATTGCAGCCGCGGCGCAACGGGCGAATAGCAAAGGGCAGGACGGGAAATATGTCATTCCGCTGCTTAACTTCACCCAGCAGCCCGCGTTGCAATCGCTACAAAACCGCCAGACGCGTGAAAAACTGTTCAAAGCGGGTTGGGAACGCACTCAACACAACGACAGCAACGATACCAGAGCGATAGTGGCGCGCCTTGCAACACTGCGTGCGGAACAAGCGCAACTGCTTGGGTTTGAGAACTATGCCGCCTGGAAAATTGCCGATCAAATGGCAGAAACGCCGCAGGCCGCGTTTCAATTTATGCGTGATATCGTGCCTGCCGCCACCGCACGTGCCAAACGCGAGCTGGCTGATATCCAGCAAGTGATTGACGAGCAACAGGGCGGGTTTAAAGCCGAGGCATGGGATTGGGCGTTTTATGCCGAGCAAGTGCGTCTGGCTAAATACGACCTCGATGAAGCGCAAATCAAACCGTACTTCGAATTAAATCGAGTGCTGACCGATGGTGTCTTTTGGGCGGCAAGCCAGCTCTTCGGGCTAAAATTTGTTGAACGCTTCGATATTCCGGTCTACCACGATGATGTCCGCGTATGGGAAATCTTCGATAAAGACGGTCGTGGAACGGCGCTGTTCTATGGCGACTTCTTTGCCCGCGACAGCAAAGGCGGCGGGGCGTGGATGGGCAATTTCGTTGAGCAATCTACGTTACTGGAAAACGCGCCGGTAATTTACAACGTCTGCAACTACAGCAAGCCAGCAGCTGGCGAAGCGGCACTCATTTCCTGGGACGATGTGGTGACGTTATTCCACGAATTTGGTCATACGTTACATGGGCTGTTTGCTACTCAACGCTATGCAACACTTTCTGGGACTAATACGCCGCGCGACTTTGTGGAGTTCCCTTCGCAAATCAATGAACACTGGGCGAGCCAACCCCAGGTGTTTGCTAACTTCGCACGCCATTATCAAACTGGCGAGGCGATGCCTGATGCGTTGAAAGATAAGCTATTCCGTGCCGCCCGCTTTAACAAAGGCTATGACATGACAGAGCTGCTTGCCGCAGCACTACTGGATATGAACTGGCACAGTTTACCGGCCGGAAGTACTGTCGATGATGTGGCGCAGTTTGAAGCGCATGCACTGGAAAGTGAACACATTAATCTTTCAACCGTTCCTCCGCGTTATCGCAGCAGTTACTTCGCGCATATCTTTGGTGGTGGCTACGCGGCGGGGTATTACGCTTATATCTGGACGCAAATGTTGGCCGATGATGGTTATCAATGGTTTGTGGAACAGGGAGGGTTGAATGCACAAAACGGTAAGCGCTTCCGTGAAGCGATTTTGTCTAGAGGGAACAGTCGCGAGCTCAAAGCGCTATACAACGACTGGCGTGGACATGCGCCTTACAGTGAGCCGATGCTGGAAAATCGCGGCCTGGCAGATTAAATACGCACGTTAATACTTGGCGGGTAAGTGATTCACGGCGGTTAACAAACCGTCGCCGAGTTGGATGTAGCCGCCTTGCTTTAACTGCGCGAGGATTTTCATCACCGTGCTACGTGAAAGCCGGGTTCGTTCGAGAATATATTTTGCAGCAGACACCGAATTACGAATGCTTTCAGGCTCGCTTAAAAGCATCACTAACTGGAACCTCACCACTTCATAGGTGGTGGGGGCCGTCATAATAATATTGTTTTTTAGCAGGTTGGCAGACACTTTCGCAATGTGCCCGGCCAGCAACTCCCATGCGTCGGCTTCAGCGATTATCTGATGCGCTTCAGCAGTCGTAATGATGGCTATCTCCGCTTCAGTCTGCATTTCCAGAAAAAGCCCTGTGTCATCAGGAAGCATATTTGTCATCCCGGTGAGATTAGGTGTCGGTAAAGAAGCCATCACGAACTCATCCACATCCCGGCGTACTTTGATAACACCTGAACGAATGATGTAACACATCCTTTCACCGTCAACAAAATAGTAGAGACGCCTCTGAGGTGGCATTTTTTCAAAAGTGACATGTGGGCTGAACAAATCGATAAGATCGAATGTTGCCTGGGATTGAATAACTGTCGTTAAACCCTGTAATGATGAATCTTTCATCTTGGACACAATTCACTCTGAAATCTGTTTATTAAATATTAGCACATTTCCTGAGTTGGCAAATATCGTGTTTGTAACAACTAGTTGTTTAATAAAGCAATGATACCCCCCAATTTTGGCACCTTGCCAGGTTAATACTTCAACGGGATGTTATTGATTGCCTGTAAACAGCCGCGATCGGTGATGATGTAACCACCGGCTTTTAATTGCGCAAGGATTTTCATAATGCTGCTACGTGATAAAAACGTACGGCTTTGTATGTAGTTAGCAATACTCACACTGCTTCGTATTTCTTCAGTTTCACTAATTAGCTCATACAACTGGTAGCGAATAATATCATAAGAGGAGAGTGAAGATATTTTTGTGCAATGGTCGTATACCCGCGTGATGGAGTAAATCAACTGCGTAGATAACTCCTTCCAAAGTCCTTCTTTTGCAATAATCTTGTTTGCTAAATCCAAGGGCATCCAGGAAACCACAGATTCATCATGAGTACGGATGTAGAGATATTCCTGATCCATCAATTGGGTGCTCATACCAAATATAAATGGTGCTGATTCAGTATTAAGCACCATTCCATCTACACTTCTGTATAACGAAACGTTTCCTTTATGTAAAAGAAAACACTTTCTCTCATCGCTATCCATATAGTTAATGATTTGGCGTGGTTTTGTTTCTAATTTGTTAGAAAATGGGTTGAGTGATGAAATTAGCGCTTCTATTTCGATAAGAGGTTTTGGGTTTAGAATGTTTTTCTCATCATTATAGAAAGGATTTTGTTGTTCATATACAGTCATTTAGATTCACTCCTGTGTACCAGGAATATTCCTGGAGGCGCTATATATGGCTGCATTATGGTTAAGAACTTTTATTAAGTGAATAAATGTTACGGTGTAAAATTACACCGAAAAACACCTTGAGTTTGACGCGGCATTTAATGAAAATTGATTCAAGCAGTGAATTGATGTGTGGTGAGAAAACTGATTTATTAATATGAATTCGGTTCAGATGACTTACCTTTGCAAGTGGTCATTAGTATTAATGAAGTAAGTAGGCTTTACACTGCGCATAATAATTTGCTGTATGAATAACATGATGATACATGGACAAAATGGTAGGAAAAGCAACTTATTATCTAGCGATAATGAGGCGGCCTGGTTTTATCAAAAACCCCTGCCTACTAATATAAAGGAAACGAAATGAAAAATAACTTAATTGCTGCTGCTGTCGCTGCTACTATTTTAATGCCTGCTGCTTCTGCATTGGCATCTGATGGTACGGTTAACTTCACTGGTGAAATAATCCCTTCACCTTGTGTTGTTGATATTGGCACTAATAATACAATGACTGTGGATCTTGGCAAAGTAGCTATTAGTTCATTTACAGGTGTAGGATCAAAAGCATCTGCTACCAAGTTCATTCTGCGCCTAAAAGATTGCCCTATAGATTTGTTTTCCGCTCGTTTCAAATTCGACGGTACTGGTTATGATGGCGATGATTCAGTTCTGAAATTGACTCAGGAAGTTGGCGTTGCTAAAGGTGTAGCAATTGAACTGTCTGACGTAGCCGCTGTACTACCATTGTTTACAGCTTCAACTGCTTATAATCTGACTTCAGGTGTGAATGAACTGCCATTCTACGCTCGTTATATTCAGAAATCGGATACCGTTGATGCGGGTGTTGCAAACGCAACGACCACCTTCACGGTGAACTACAACTAATTTCTTTATTTACATAAAGAAATTTATCGGGCCGATAATTATTGGCCCGTATTTGTCACATAGGTTATATATGAAATCATTCCATAAAACAGCATTGCTGAGTTTATTCG
This sequence comes from Buttiauxella sp. AC038, assembly GCF_979253565.1. Classification (NCBI taxonomy): domain Bacteria; kingdom Pseudomonadati; phylum Pseudomonadota; class Gammaproteobacteria; order Enterobacterales; family Enterobacteriaceae; genus Buttiauxella; species Buttiauxella sp. AC038. Next base: position 2,324,467 of record NZ_CEEDCQ010000001.1, read on the forward strand.
CTATTGTATTTTCTGCATCCGTAAATGCCGGTGTGGTTATTGGTGGTACCCGGGTTATTTATGATGGCGGTAAGAAGGAAGCTTCACTGAGCGTCAATAACCCAGATTCCGTGCCATTTCTAATTCAGTCATGGATTGACACTCAAGCAGGTAGTGCTGAGAAAGCTCCCTTTATTATCACTCCGCCACTGTACCGTTTAGACCAGGGGCAGCAGAACGTGATGCGTATCGTGCGTGCGGGTAATTTACCAGAAGATAAAGAGTCTATGTTCTGGCTGAATATAAAATCTATCCCTTCAGCACCGAAGAAAGAAAATACGCTGCAAGTGGCAGTGAAAACACGCATCAAATTAATTTATCGACCAGCCGCATTGAAAGGCAGCGCGCCAGAGTTACAGGCTGATAAATTAACCTGGCAGAAAGTGGGCAATCAGGTCCAGGTGACCAACCCGACCAAATTTTATATGAATTTCAATCAAATTACTGTCAATGGTAAGGCTCTACCAGATGTCACATTTGTCGCCCCTGGAGGCAGCGCACGCTTTGACCTACCGGTAGGCGTTTCATCCGGTGCCTTAATATTTAAGATTATTAGTGATTATGGTGGCGTAGGTGAAATTCATAACGCATCGATTTGATTGGCAATAAATACTTCCCCGTGCGTACAGGGTGGTACGTGAAAGATGAGATAGCCTATATAAATAGGCAGGAAGTTGATAATGATAGCAAATAATCGCCACCAGTTACGAGCGACCCATCTCGGTTGGTGTATTGCATTGGCATGCTCTGGAATAAGTGAAGCCGTGCAGGCACGTGATTACTTTAACCCTGCATTATTGGAAGTGGATAACCCTTCCTCACAAGGCGTAGACCTTGCTGCATTTGAAAATGGTGAACAAGCACCGGGCATATATCGCGTTGACGTGATTATTAACAACCAAATGGTCGACACCAGGGATGTGACATTTAAATTGGTCAAGGAAGGTAATGAAGAGCCAAAACTTCAGCCTTGCTTGTCCGCCAGTATGCTCGAAAGTTATGGAGTAAAAATAGCACTTTTCCAAAAAATAAAAATGGATGAAGAGTGCATCAATCTTGCAGATATTCCTCAGGCTTCCGCTGAGTTCTTTTTTGCAGGTCAAAAATTAATACTGAGCATTCCACAGGCTGCACTTTCTACTCAAGCGCGTGGTTATGTTGCACCAGAATTATGGGATGAAGGTATTAATGCACTACTGCTCAATTACAGTGCAAGTGGGAGTAATACCCATGCCCGAAACAATGGTAGTACGAGTGACAATAGCCAATATGTGAACCTACGCCCTGGTGTAAATATTGGCTCATGGCGTCTGCGTAATTACTCTACCTGGACCCGAGATGGGAATGGACAGAATAAATGGGATTCCGTTTATACTTATCTGCTGCGCGATATTATTTCGATGAAGAGCCAGATGACATTGGGTGATAGCTCAACACCTTCTGATGTGTTCGATAGTATTCCATTCCGTGGTGCTCAGTTGGCTTCAGACGAAGAGATGATCCCGGATAGCATGAGAGGTTACGCGCCTGTGGTGCGTGGTATTGCCCGAACCAACGCGAAAATTATTATTCGCCAGAACGGTTATGTCATCTATGAAAACTACGTAGCGCCAGGAGCGTTTGAAATCACGGACATGTTCCCGACTGGCGGGTCAGGTGATCTGTTTGTCACCATCAAAGAGGCTGATGGTAGCGAAAAGTATCTGGTTATTCCCTTCGCATCGTTGCCGGTTTTGCAACGTGAAGGGCGAATCAAATACAGCCTCACGGCGGGACAATATCGTTCATATAACAGTAAGGTCGATAGCACACCGCTTGCTTTAGGCAATATCATCTATGGTTTGCCCTATGGTTTAACGGTTTATGGTGGTTTACAGGAGTCGAGTAAATATCAATCCCTGGCGATGGGGGTGGGTAAAAACTTTGGTGATATCGGAGCACTTTCTGTCGATGTGACACAAGGCTGGTCCGCACCAAAAGACGGTGACAAATCTGAAGGCCAGTCGTGGCGTGTGCGCTACAGCAAAAACTTTGCTGAGACAGGAACCAACTTTGCTATCGCCGGTTATCGCTATTCGACCTCTGGTTATTACAGCATGCAGGAAATTCTGGACTCCTATAGCGACCAGACAGTAAACCCTGAACGCCGTCGTAATCGTGCAGAAACCTCATTGAGCCAGACGTTGGGCAAAAACTTTGGCGCGATAACCATCACTGCGATTCGTGAAAATTACTGGAGCATTAACAAGACAATGGAGTCGTATGGGGCAAACTATAACAACTCCTGGAACGGGATCAGTTATAGCCTGGGCTACACGTATAGCAAAAACTCAACGGCGAACGGCAGCAGCGGCGGCCGAATTTACGATAAAGATCAGCAACTGTCTCTGTCGCTTAACGTGCCACTGGACTACTTCATGCCTAAAACGTGGGCAAGTTACGGCATGAACACCAGTAAGCAGAGCAATACCACACATACCGTTGGTATCAGTGGGAACGCGCTGGAAGGTGATGCACTCGGATGGAGTGTGCAACAAGGTTACGGCACGGACGGTGCAGGTTACACCGGTAACATGAATGCAGATTATCGCGGAACTTATGCTGAAGTGATGGCCGGATATAGTTATGACAAAAATAGTGAACGCCTGAACTACGGCATTTCCGGTGGCGTTCTGGCGCATGCCGATGGCGTGACGCTGGCACAACCATTTGGCGAGACGCTGGCACTGGTGAAAGCACCAGGGGCGAAAGGTGTCGGTGTTGCCAACGAAAGCGGGGTGAAAACTGACTTCCGGGGCTACACCGTAGTCAGCAATATTTCTCCATATCGAAAAAACGATATTACGCTTGACCCGGAACAGACGCCTGACGAAGTTGAATTAGAGTTGACCAGTAAAACGGTGGTGCCAACACGTGGTGCAATAGTACGGGCTGAATATATTGCAAGCGTGGGCGGGCGGGTATTACTCACACTGAATAGGCCCAACGGGAAATATGTACCGTTCGGTGCTATGGCCACACCGGTTGAAAGTACAGCGAAGCAACAAGGTTTTATTGTTGGCGATAGTGGGCAAGTTTATTTGACTGGGTTATCTGAGCGTATCGATATGTTTGTCAAATGGGGTGAAACACCTACAGATAGCTGCCGTGTTAAAGCTAATTTACCGGTGGCTAAAAAAGATGAACCAGTCATGCAAATGACAGCCAACTGTCTGTAAGGAATAAATGATGAAGGCCCTTTTTAAAACGTTATTATTACTGCCATTATTGCTATGTAGCGCAAAACTATTTGCTGGCTGTGATTACGGTGGAACTTCGCTTGTGACATTAACGGTCAATCCCGGAAATATCGTTGTGCAGCGTGATACACCGGTGGGTACATTACTCGCAACGGTGGTGAGTGCCGGGACGAATGCAGGGTTTGGTTGTACTACCGCCTGGAGCTATAAATGGTTTCCGATGATATTCAGTACACAGTCAACGGTGACTGGAACTGAACCGATTTGGTTGACCAATATTCCCGGTATAGGTATTTCCTTTGGTCAACAAACTGCTGTTGCCATGGGCGCGGGGCGATACGGATATTGGCCAAGTGGACGTACTTTATATTTTTATAAAGTCGCAGCGACGGGCAGTGGTGCACTCGCTACTGGATTAGTGCAACAAGCTCGGGTAGTAAGCCCAACAACAATGACCGGGATGAACGTACAATTAACAGGCGGTAGCGTAACCACGGTTGCCTGCTCCGTTAATACTGCAAATCTGACATTTCCGATTGGTGATGTGAATGTGAATACTTTTGGTTCCACTGTTGGGTTTGTTAACCCTAAACAGAATACCCAGAATTTGGGTTTAACTTGTGATGTTAACGCGAATGTGAATGTCACAATGAGCGGTACACAAAATCCGGACACAACAAACACCAGCGTTTTGAAATTAACCAATCAGGGTAGTGCGGGAGTTGCAACAGGTATTGGTGTGCAATTGGTTTATGGTTCAACCCCATTAACCCTTAATTCAGCGATATTTTTGAAAACAGCGACGTCGTCAGCAACATCATTACCTTTGATCGCACGCTATTATCAAACCAAATCAACTGTGACAACTGGTGATGCAAACGCATCAGCAACATTAACCTTGACCTATCAGTAATAATTAAAAGCAATGTCATGGATGTTGAATGACAATATATAAAGGAATGAATTTATGAATAGCACATTGAAAATGATATCTGCCGCTGTATTTACTACGTTATTTGCAGGATATGCCAATGCGGCAGCAGATAATGTCAATATTCAAATTACAGGTCGAGTCATTGCTTCACCCTGCACAACGGTAAACGGTGGGCAAAACCCATTAACGGTATCACTGGGTGATGATATCAGCGCCAGTTCTCTGCAATCTGCGGGAAGTAACTCACCATGGGTTGAATTTGATGTTGCACTGACCGGCTGTCCGGCTGGCACGACTAATGTTAAAGCCACATTCACTGGCAGCGCTGATACGGTAGACGGGACTCGTTGGTTAAACACCGCAGCCAGTAAAGCGTTAAACACATCCGTTGAGCTTAAAGATAAAGCGACCAACGTCATGCTCAGTAATGGCAGTATGCTAACGGCTCCAGTTGCCAGCAATAAAGCGACCTTTAAATTAAAAACTGCCGCATATAGCTCACAGGGTAACGCAACGCCTGGTGATATTAGTACAGTTATCCTGGCTTCATTTGTATATCAGTAACGGCCACTAATATCATGACGTGCCCTTCAGGAGGTTTTGTGCCGCGATATCGTTATCTACTTATTTTGTCCTTATTATTGGTCTGGCAGGCAAATGCTGAAGATATTAGTATCACTGGGCGTGTAGTTGATAAGCCCTGTACGATAGATGTTGATACCGAATCTAAACTTGTGAATTTGGGTACGGTCATGTTTACCAGATTAAGAAATGCGGGTTCGGGTTCTAACTGGGTCGATTTTGAATTGTTATTAGAAGACTGTTCACGTTCAACTGTATCGGTGACCGCATCTTTCAGTGGTGAGGCTAACATTGATGATATAACAGCTTTTAAAAATCAGGGCTCGGCAAAAAATGTCGCTCTGCAAATATCTAATACCGATCATTCTGTGATTTATGGAGATGGCAGCCAGAAAATAGTTACAATAACAACAGATACACATAAAGCAATATTTCCATTGTCAGCGAGAATCATTAGCCCGTTGGGTAATGGCAGTGGTGGGTCATTTAGAAGCGTAGTCAACGTTGATTTTACTTATCAATAATTGCTCAAGCCCTTATAAATTAATTTATAGCATAGAAGATTGTTAACCCTGTAGGTGTGAGATGTTGAATGTAGCGATTGATGATTCAGATTCACTGTATCGAAACGGAATGGAAATATTTCTTGAGGAGTTATTTCTTAAAGAACAAGATGAGTCCGTGCAGTTTAATAAACTGACAAAGTTAAATGCGACACAAGTTGATGTCATTATAAAAAGTTTTGTGCCAGGTGCTGAATATATCTGTCAGCCAATATTCAAATATCGCAGCAAGCCTGGGGTAATTATCGGTATTTATGATAGTGAGAAATCGCCTTATCATGACGAGTTACCACTGTGTATAAAAAATATAGTATTTATCAACCGTTCAGAACCCTTAGATACGGCACGTGAACAGGTTACGCAAGCGTGGAAACAGAGTGTCGAAAACCCCGACACGTTACCCTGCAAAAAATGCCTGAAATGTAAATATCGCTCGCTAACACCGCAACAAATGACCATTGCTAAATATATGCTGCAAGGTAACGATATTATTAAAATTGCGAAATTGTTAGAGATTAATGTCAAAACCGTCAGCGCGCATAAGCGGCTGATGATGAGTAAATTTAATCTGAGTTCCGACTATGAGTTATTGCATTTTCTTAATAACCTTAAAAAGCATAATCCGCCGGTACATCTGTTTATGGATTAATATTAATCACCCCAAATGCGCGCTGTGGCGCATTTGGGGTGTCAGTCTTAGCGAGGAATAGGGCGAGGTTTGCCCTCCGTATCGACAGCGACATAGATAAATACCGCCTCGGTAGCTTTATAACGCTGGCCAATTGGTTCGGAAGAAACCTTTTTCACCCAGACTTCGATGTTCACCGTAATGGAGCTGTTTCCACGTTTTATACAATTCGCGTAGCAGCATACCACATCCCCAACGGCGACAGGCTTGAGAAACGTCATCCCGTCGACCCGAACCGTGACTACACGACCCTGGGCAATTTCTTTAGCCATAATCGCGCCGCCCATGTCCATCTGCGCCATTAGCCAGCCACCGAAAATATCACCATTTGCGTTGGTGTCTGCGGGCATTGCCAATGTGCGTAAAACCAGTTCTCCGGCAGGAGCGTATTGCTGGGTCATTTGTCTTCCTGAAATAATAATTGAAATTCTTTAACTTAAGTTTAATACGACAAGGGCGTTTGCGTCACTAAGTAGCATTAATGTCTAAAGGGGTTTTGGCGGGGACTGGCAGAATCATGCTCACTTTGAATCGACACTGTAACCAATATGAAGAAATACTTACTTATCTTTGTCAGCCTGCTTGCGTTATCCAGCCAGTCCAGTTTTGCCGGGACGAAAACGCTGGTGGAATATGGTGTGGTGCAACAAGCGCAGATCATCACCAGCCAAACCCGTTCTCATCCGCTGCGCACCGTCGCCGCAGGGGCTGCAGGGGCCGCCATTGGCAACCAATTTGGTGGTGGTTCAGGGAAAACCATCCTGACGGCGACGGGTGCCGTTGCAGGCGCTCAGGTTTCACGTAACCGCCAGAGCCAACAGCAAAACGCCCAGCAGATGGATTTGACGATCAAAACCGATGCGGGGCAGATTATTCAGGTTACGCAGAGTTACGATGGACACATCACGTTTAATAAAGGAGATAAAGTGCGCATTCTCACCTCTGGCAACAACACCAGCGTGGATAAATCCTCGTTATAAAATGTTCGAACATAAAAAAACCCGCACGAAGCGGGTTTTTGCATTTCTGGAGGGGGACTACTTCTCTTCTTGCGGCATGTGCTTATAGATGTAGACGCCGCTCAACAGCGTAAACACCAGCGTTGCGGCAGTCAGGCCGAACACTTTAAAGTTGACCCACACGCTTTGTGGTAGCCAGAACGCAACGTAAATATTCAGTGCGCCGCAGACGATGAAAAACAACGCCCATGCGACGTTCAAGCGTGACCATACGCCTTGTGGTAAAGAGATCTCTTTGCCCAACATACGTTGAATCAAAGGTTTTCCCATCACCAACTGGCTAATCAGTAGTGCGGCAGCAAACAGGCCGTAGATCACGGTGACTTTCCATTTGATAAATTCATCATTATGGAAGAACAGCGTCAGACCGCCGAAAACGGCCACCATCAGGAAGGTGATCAGCGCCATTTTTTCTATCTTGCGGAATTTATACCAGCTATAGATCAGTGCAAAACCGGTGGCGACGATCAGCGCACCAGAGGCCACATAAATGTCGTACATTTTATAGAATGCAAAGAAAACAATCAGGGGCAGGAAGTCGAGAAACTGCTTCATAATCTGTTCCGTAAAATGACTCCTGAACCTTCAGTTAGAGGTTCAGGAGTAAGTGAGTGTTATTGGCGTACCAGCATATACAAACGGAATACATAGATGAGCAACACCGCAGAAATCAGGTTGCTTATCGTATTTGCTACCACCCCGCCAACCGCAGGTGACAGTGCTGCAAATGAAGATGCGAGCATCAGGAGTGCAGTTTTTGCCAGTAACCAGCTAATCACCGCAGGTGCAACAAGGCGCATATTTCCCCAGGCAAGACGCATACTGCCGCGCATCGACTGGAAAATCCCTATTTTATCCTGCACTACCATAACTGGCGCGAATGAAAGCAGAATCGCTAACAGCACGCCTGGTACCACAATCAGCATGATGCCGATTTGCACCAGGAAGGTTGTCAGGAACATCAAAATAAAGATTTTAGGCAATACAGGCGCAGATGTACCAATCGCACGCAAGGCGCTTACGCGTTGCCCGGCACTCACCATCTGAATTAAAACCAGCACACTACCCGCAAGGATTGCATTGCCAATCAGACCCGCAAATGTTGATGCCGCAGAGGCTTTAAGTAACATTTGCTGCTGCTCAGGTGTCATGTTTTGCACAAGATCAAACAGCCCCATGCTATTCGATAAATTATCTCCCTCACTAAGGATAGACATTTGCTCGTCGCTGGGTGAAAAGGCGTGACCGATCACAACCGAAATAAAGGCACAAAGTAAAGCAATCAGTAAAACAGTAACAAACTGATTGCGTAGAAAATTCCCCGTGTCACGGTACACAGAACCCGCCGTGATAGACATGCACTCTCCTTGATGTTGCTCGGTTAAAAAACAGCGGGAATTGTACCCTGGATGAAGGGCGCTGGCACCGACAAGATGCGCGCAGTAAGTAAGTTACTGTCAATGTGAAAATTGATCTGGAGTGGAAATTGTCGTTTAACCCATCCGTGGGCACAAAATTGCACCATAGCGAATATTCCGCTGCGCGCAGACTGTCGTTTTTATTTAACGCCTTCTAACCGGGATATGAACAATGTCAGTGCCCCTGCGCATAACAGAAATACACCGCTCAAACTAAAAGTGCTTTGCCAGCCACTGTTGTCAAATACAATGCCGCCTACCGTTGAACCAAGCGCAATAGAGAGCTGGACAACTGCGACCATCAGTCCTCCGCCTGCTTCAGCATCATTGGGCAACGTGCGTGCCAGCCATGTCCACCATCCAGTGGGTGCGGCTGTAGCAACAAGTCCCCATAAACCCAGCAGTAAAGTGACAACTCCGACATTGTATCCGGTCAACATCAACATCCCAGTAATACAGGCCATGATTAACGGGATGGCTACCAGTGTCTGGTAAAACCCTGCTTTCAAAAATGTACCGATGACCAGGGTACCCGTAAAACCTGCCATGCCGATGGTGAAAAGAATGAGCGATAGGGTGGTGATATCCACTTGGGGTACGGTTTCAAGAAACGGACGAACATAAGTAAATAGTGCGAATTGCCCTATAAAAAATAATCCGCAGGCCAGAAGGCCAATTGAAACTATTGGGCGGTGAAATAGTTGAAATATCGCGCTATGCGACTGGCGGCTTTTATCAGCTGCCATATTTGGTAGGCTGAAGCACTGCCAGATGAAGGCCACTATCGCAACAGGTACCAGAAACAAAAAGGCCCCGCGCCAGCCAATTGTTGCACCTAGATAGCTGCCAAGCGGTGCAGCAACGACAGTCGCCAACGCATTTCCCCCATTAAAAATCGCCAATGCGCGGGGGACTTGATGCAGGGGCACCAGGCGAATGGCCGTCGCAGCAGACATTGACCAGAAACCTCCAATAGCAATACCAATTAAGGCCCGCCCCACCATATAAACCAGATAGCTGGAAGCCAGTGCGATAACGGTCCCGGACATCGCCATCAGAATTGTCATCCCCAGCAGTAGATATTTACGATTCAGGTTCCCGGAAATGGTAGATATAGTCAGGCTGGTCAACACCGCAAATATTCCTGAAATGGCAATTCCCTGGCCTGCCAGCCCTTCGGTAACCCCCAAATCCGTGGCAATAGGCGTCAGCAGACTGACAGGCATAAATTCCGATGCAATCAATACAAATATGCATAATGTCATTGAAAAAACGCCGCCCCAGTACGCGCGATCTTTATAACAGGATGTTTTATAGCTTAGTGTGGGCATTATCTTTTTCTCTGAATATTACCCCAATCATTATTAAATGATAATCGACTTAGGCTCGTAGGTAATTTATGGCGGTAAAATTTCTGATTAAGAAAGTGTGGGGTTAAATTAATACCACCTGCCTATAACAGGTGGTATTTGAAATTACTCTGACTGAGATGCTTACTCTAAATTAGTTTCAAAAAATTGTTCAAATTTAGTGAAAGGTATCTTGCCGGCGACATTGTCGTATAAATCAACATGATTGGCTCCCGGTACAATCACCAGTTCTTTCTCTTTGCTTCCAATCGCTTTAAAGGCATCTTCAGCAAAATAGCGTGAGTGCGCATTTTCACCCGTAACGATCAACGTAGGGATGGCAATTTTATTTGCATAGCTCAGAAGCGGCATATTCATAAACGATAATGGCGTTGTGGCAGTCCAGGCGCCTGTAGAGTTAACTGAACGGGCATGGAAACCGCGTGGCATCCGGTAATAATCGAAGAATTCTTTCAGTACCGGGTTTGGATTCGCAGGCAATGTTTCCGGCAAAATGCGCTCAGAAGTGCTGACTTTTCCCTTATTGTCGACATAAATATCATGACCTGCGTGGGCTATAGTTCCGCTTTGCGCATCCTTCCATCGCTGCTCATTCAGATATTGCAACACGGCACGGCGATCGGCCGTTGAATAACGGTCTTTTCCATCCCCAACGCCGTGACCCATGGCGCGGCTCATGTCATACATCACACTGGTCGCGACTGCTTTCACTCGGGTATCCATGGCCGCTGCATTTAGCGCCATACCACCCCAACCGCAGATGCCGAGTAAACCGATACGCGCACGATCAACCTCTTTTTGTAATCCAAGGAAATCGACCGCCGCACTAAAGTCCTCGGTATTGATATCAGGAGAAGCGACGTTGCGTGGATAGCCACCGCTTTCGCCTGTATAAGACGGGTCAAAAGCCAGCGTAACAAAACCGTTTTCAGCCAGAGTCTGTGCATACAGACCGCTGGATTGTTCTTTGACCGCTCCAAACGGGCCACTTATAGCAATTGCTGCAAGTTTGCGGTCGCCACGTTCTTTTGGAAGGTACAAATCCCCGACTAAAGTAATCCCGTAGCGGTTCTGGAATGTCACCTTGCGATGGTCCACTTTACTGCTTTCGGCGAAAGTTTTGTCCCATTTTTCTACCACCGAAATGGGCGCATTTGGGTTTATTGCATCGGCATGACTCATTGTTGAAACTCCACTTAATGATGCGCATAGCAGCATTGCAGGTACGGCGGCTTTTAGTTTCCTGGTGAAAGTGCTCATAAATAATCCCTGAAAATCGAGATGAAGGTACAGGTTTCATACGGACAACACTGCTGCGCTTTTTTCAATGCGTTCATTATAGTTAGCAAGTATCGTTCTGATTAGAGGGTGATAAATGCTAGGATTAATATCATATTGTTATAAATGAAAATTATGCTGCGGGCATAAGTGCTATCCGCTGATATCAGTCCGGAGGGTGATTTGATGGCAAAACGGGAAAACTATAATGAGCTCTACCTGTTTATGCAGGTCGTGAGGGAAGGCAGTTTCACTGCAGCGGCACAGCGGCTTGGGCTTGCTCAGTCGGGTATTAGCCGCTCTGTGCGCGAACTAGAGGAAAGGTTGGGTGTACAGCTTCTGGTGCGTACCACGCGCAGGCTATCGTTAACACAGGCCGGTGAGCAGCTCTACCAGACAGCAGAATCAGGGTTTGATGCTATAGATATGGGGTTTGCCACCTTGGCTCATTACCGTCAGACCCCGTCTGGCACGGTGCGTATTAATGCCAGTCTTCACGCCATTGATAAAGTCCTTCTGCCAAAACTGGCGATATTTAAGCAGCGCTACCCTGACATTAGGCTGGAGCTGATTAGTGAAAGCCGGTTTGTCGATATTATCGCGGAGAGATTTGATGCGGGCATTCGACTTGGGCCAGAGGTTGGCAGTGGCATGGTTGCAGTGCGTATTACGCCCGATATGGAGATGGCCGTTGTTGCAACGCCCGAACATTTTCGGCGCTACGGTTTTCCACAATCACCGGCTGATTTAGTGGCTCATCCCTGTATTGCCTATCAGTTTGCCGACGGCAGTTTGTACCAGTGGGAACTCCATCATAACGAGAAAAAAATAACCCACCGACCACAGGGCCAGTGGGTCTTTTCTGACAGCTATATGGAGGCAGAAGCCGCAAGGCTTGGCCTAGGACTGGCTTATGTCCCTGAGGAACTGGTCGCTCATGATTTAGAGCGGGGTAGACTCATCAGAGTCTTACAACCTCACAGTCAGCGCCTGGAGGGATCATTCCTTTATTATCCTCATCGCAATGTGTCACCCGCTCTGAGACTCGTCATTGATACATTGCGAATTTAATAAGTGATCATGGATCGTCTTTTATTTGATATATCCGTCACACTTCAAGTTGCATCTTTGCTGGCTGCATCCATTCACTGCGTCAAAAGCTGTCTGACCCTCAAGTATTGACTTAAGGGTCACTATTTTCCGTCAGGTCTGAATGCATTGCGTGCTCAGTTAACCGACAGACGCAGGCATAAATTTTCGGGGTAGGGGGAAAAGTAGTTTTGCGTCAGTAGGTAGCTGTCAGGGTATTCGCCCAGATAATGGTTCAATAGGGTGAGTGGGGCGAGGAGCGGTAACAGCCCATCGCGGTAATGAAGGATCACGTCGCGCAGCTCCCCGCGCTGGCGAGTATTCAGTTGTTTGCGGAAGTAGCCCTGAATATGCATTAGCACGTTAGTGTGATTTTTACGTGACGCGGGGTTTTTCAGGATCGTCATGAGCTTTTCGCGATACTCGACGAAGAAAGCATCAAGGTCTTCCCATTCGTGTAGCGAGGCGACGAAAGGCCCAATTTCCCGGTAGCCTGGCTGGTGGTGCGCCAGCAGCTGGAGTTTGTAGCGGCTGTGGAAATCCATAAGTGCGCGGCGAGTCAGGCCGTTTGCCCGCAGGGTGTTGAGTTCGTGTAAGGCGAAAACCCGTTCGACAAAGTTTTCACGCAGTACCGGGTCGTGAAGGCGGCCATCTTCCTCTACGGGCAGCCACGGGAATTTTTCCAGCAGCGCACCGGTAAATAGACCCACACCCTCTTTGCGTCCACGATTACCTTTTTCATCATACAGCCTTACGCGCTCCATGCCGCAGCTCGGTGATTTCGCGCAGACGATAAAGCCTGACAAATTAGCCTGCTGTGGTAACCAGGCGTCAGCGAATGTGGCCATTTTCTGCGTTACGTCATCGTGAGGGGCATGGCTAAATCGCATCCGGATATCGCCTTCGGTAGTCTGAACCAGGCGCAGCGCCGGGCGCGGAACGGGCAGGCCGATGGCCATCTCTGGGCAAATGGGTTTGAAGGTCACCCACTGAGACAGCTCGTCCATGACAAAACCCATACGCTTATGACCGCCGTCAAACCTCACTGTCGAGCCGGTTAAACATCCGCTGATCCCAATGATAGGTTTAGTATTCATGGTGTAATCCTCTTACTGCTCTTTGCGGGTAAAGAAAAGCGTGACCGTACCCACGGTGACCCCGAATTTCTTCATCTCGGTTTTGTTAAAAAGATGGATGCCGTCTTGCAGGTACATCCAGTCGTCAAAGTTCAGCAGCCAGGTACTGCCGTTGGCTTTCACCTTCATGCTGTAGTGCCAGTTAAAGGCGTTCCCTGAAGTCACACCCTTTGCCACGCCCTCAATATCGCCCGCGGTTCCTTCGTAACGGTCAGAACTGACGCGCCTGATATGCCAAACTCGCTGCTGTTTCTCGCCATCGGCATAGACGAAGTGTTCATTGAGCGTCAGGGTCTCGCCGACGATGACGCCGCTGATGTCAACATGGAAGCGGCGCAACTGTTTACCGCTGCGGTCCTGTACCATGCCCCATGCCTCGGTTTTGCCCTGGAAGTATTGAAAGATATCAAGTGGCGGCGTCTGTTGACGGTAGTCGTTAATGTTTGCGCTACATCCCGCCAGCAACAGAATCAGTGCTATACCGAGTGCCAGAATACGTTTCATTCGTCACCTCCAATTAACTGCTGGCGCAGTGCGGGATATTGAGTACCAGGATCGAGCCAGATGCCCACAAAGCTTCAGATTGGCGGGGCCCCAGCTAAACGGCCCCCATGTGAGGGTCGCATCACCCACTTTTCGCCAGTTTAACCAGTCGGCGGCATGGGCGAAGGGCGAAACTGCTGCCAGCCAGAGCAACAATAATAGAGAGAGTTTCATGCACGCCGCCCTATCAGAATGTGGAAAAACAGCATCAGAACCAGCCAGCCCGTCGCCATCCAACTGACGACGATAAACGTCGGCTCAAGGAAGGTAATCGCGTCGAGGCGTTCACCTATCAGGTACGCCACTGGTGCACCTATAGTCGCCATTGAAGTCAGCAACCACCCCGGCAACGTCGTTATGCAAGTCAGCCTGGTCCAGACGACGGCAAACATCAGCCATAGCGCCATCATCCAAAGGGGAAGTAGCGCATCGCCATTAAAATCGATTAGCCCGGTCAGCGCCCATAGTGCATCCAGCCCGCTGCCCCCAGCTGCAAGCAAGAGAGCGTAAAAACGATGGGCAGGCGATAGCATCAGGCAGGCCAGGATGGCGAGCACGAGCCAAAGAAACAGGCCGTGCTCGCGAAACAGCACCACCAACGTCCAGTAGAGATCGAACGCGATGGCCATGACAAAAACCTGCAGATTGCGTTTCATACGCGCTCCGCCGTGAGTTGGACGACGCTAATAGTGCGCGCATTAAACCCGGCTTCGCAGTAACCGAAGTAGTAGAGCCACATACGGCGGAACTGGTCATCAAAACCGAGTTTTTCAATATCGAGCCAGGCGTGTATAAAACGCTGCCGCCAGTGCGCCAGCGTGCGGGCGTAGTCTGGCCCCATATCGAAGAGATTGCGCACCACAAAATCCGTGTGGTGAGTCATCAACTCGCTCATTGCCGTGATGCTCGGTAGAAAGCCTCCGGGGAAAATGTAGCGCTGGATAAAGTCGACGCTTTTGCTGTATGCGCGATAGCGCTGGTCCTGAATGGTGATGGCCTGAATCACCATTTTTCCGCCTGGACGCAGACGCGCCTGACAGGTACGGAAAAAACCGGGGAGGTAGCGTTGGCCCACAGCTTCGATCATCTCGACGGACACCAGCTTGTCGAACTCTCCGGTCAGGTCGCGATAGTCGCACAACAGTACCTGCACCCGATCCTGCAATCCTGCACGAGCAATCCTCTGTGTCGCCCAAAGGTACTGCTCCTGAGAAAGCGTGGTGGTGGTCACGCGACAGCCGTAGTGGCGAGCGGCATATTCGGCCATCGCCCCCCAGCCAGTGCCGATTTCGAGAAGATGGTCGCTGGAGGTCAGCGCCAGCTGTTCGCACAGGCGTGCCATTTTGGCCTGCTGAGCGCGGGTGAGATCCAGCTCATCGGCGCTAAAAAGGGCACTGGAGTAGAGCAGTTCTTCGTCAAGAAACAGGGCGTAGAATTCGTTGCCCAGGTCGTAATGTGCGGCGATGTTTTCACGTGCCTGCTGGCGATGGTTGCGCCGTGTCCAGTGGTGAAGTCGCTCTATAGGTTTGCCAAGCAGGCGGAAACCTCTTTCCAGCTGGCCCAAAACCGGGCCATTGAGCGCAAGTATCTGCAAAAGTGGTGTTAACTGGTGCGTTTCCCACTCGCCGTCTATCCAGGATTCAGCTGCGGCGAGGCTTCCACCGGTCAGCAAACGCCAGTAAACGGCTGGCGAGAGGATTTGCACTTCGGCACTTAACGCGGCGCAGGCATCACCAAAATGCCAGACATGTGTCCCGTCACGCACGGTAAGCGAACCTCCGCGAATACCGCTCAACACACGAAACAGCATCCAGCGGGCGAGACGTACGTTGCGTGGGGTGCTCGCTTCAAACGCAAATACAGGGTCAGTCATGAGCGATCACTCCTGTTAACGGGGTGGCTATACAAAGGCACACGCTTGATCCACAACCGTAGCGCCTGCCAGTAAATGGCGAACACCGTTTTAAGCGTCATCAACGGTATACGCCGCAGCACCGAGGCCAGGTTGGTACGCGTCAGCGGCGTGCGGCTCAGCGCCAGTGTTGCGTCGAACACTTTCGATTGCTGGTGATTTTCGATGTGCATATATAGCGTTTTGCCGGGTTTGTTGAAGCGCCAGTGATAAACCATGTCCATCGGGTTAAAGGGCGAGACGTGGAAAGCTTTCTCAATTGGATGCGCCACCTGGCCGTCCACCGCGTAGTAATGGCGCTCGTTCCACGGCGTATTGCGCACTTCTGCCAGAATCCATAGCAGCGTGTCCGTCCGGTCGTAGCAGTAGTAGAAGTTGATCGGATTAAAATGGAACCCGAAGTAACGCAATTGGGTCAGCAGCATGACGCGGCCACCAGGGCGTTCTCCGGTCAGGCTTTCCAGCCGGTTGAGAACGTTCTCTTTAAGCGGCATGCCGAGCGGGTAATCCGCGTCGTAGAAGGCGGCTGCGGCAAACTTGTTGCGCCGGATCCCCACCAACGAAAGCGCATCCAGCTCATCCAAATCCAGCCAGCCCATAAATACGCGATAGCGGAAATGATGCACTTTTGGCTGGAGGCGGCGATGACGTAACACACCCTGATACAGACAACTGTTCATCTTAGTCACCTTTCCCGGCGGCAATTCCCTTTACCACGTCGAGCGCGCTGCGTACCCCGTCTTCATGAAAACCGTTGTACCAGTAAGCGCCACAGAACCAACTTTGCTGATGACCATTAATCTCACTGCGACGCGCCTGAGCACGCCAGCTTTGTGGGTTAAACAGCGGGTGCTCATAAACAAAACGTTTCAGGACAAAGCGTTCATCCACCGGCGTTTCTGGATTCAGAGTCACGCAAAACAGCGGACTCCCCTCAGGTAACCCTTGCAGAATATTCATGTTGTAGGTCACGCAGGCGCGGGCTTCATCCTGTTCGCTCAGACGATAGTTCCAGCTTGCCCAGGCGCGTTCACGTACCGGAAGCCAGCGAGGATCGTTATGTAGGACCACTTCATTACGCTGCCAGCCGATATCACCCAGCACTTCGCGCTCGCTGGTTGTCGGTTCGTCAAGCATCGCCAGAGCCTGCGCAGAGTGGCAGGCGAAGATCACCTGGTCGAAGGTGTGGCTTGCGGTTTCAAGCTGGATCTTAACGCCCTGTGCATTGCGGATGACCTGTTGTACTGGCGAGTTGAGGTGCAGAGTCAAGCGGTCGCCCAGCTGTGAAAGCATGGCGCGGATATACTCTCGAGAGCCGCCTGGCACCACGTACCACTGCGGGCGATGGGTGATATCCAGCAGGCCGTGGTGTTCAAAGAAACGTAAGAACAAGGGCAGGGGAAAACAGCGCATCTCTTGCAGCGATGATGACCAGATGGCGGCGCCCATCGGTAAAATGTAATGGCGTGCGAAAAACGGGCTGAAGCGGTGTTGCTCAAGAAAGTTATGCAGCGTGGCGTTTGGTTCAACTTCGCCCGCAAGCGTAGCTTTCGCCAGGCGATTAAAGCGCGCGATATCTTTTAGCAACTTCCAGAACACGGGGTTGAACAGGTTCCGGCGCTGGGCAAACAACGAGCTGAGGGTATGCCCGTTGTACTCCAGGCCGCTGCGTGGATTATGCACCGAGAAGCTCATCTGCGTTTTTTGCCCGCTGAGCCCAAGCTCGCTCAGCAGGCCCATAAAACGTGGGTAGGTGCGGTCGTTATAGACGATGAACCCGGTATCAATGGCATATATGCCCTGCGGGGTGGTCACATCAACCGTGGCGGTGTGGCCACCCGGAGTGGATTCCGCTTCAAAAATGGTAACCTGGTGATGCCCTGCCAGCCGCCATGCGCAGGTCAAACCAGCGATACCACTGCCGATAATAGCGATTTTCATGATCGCACCATCTTGCGCAGCAATGCTCGCTGTAGAAAGGACGGTAGGGCTGCCAGCAGATGCAGGGTAAGGCTCAAACGAGTGGGAAAGGCGATATGGTTTTTTCCATTTGCCAGGCCCTTGCGAATGGCCTCCACTGCGCTGTCGACGCTGACCCGGCCGGGCATGGAAAAATCATTCTTACGGGTAAGTGGCGTATCGACAAAGCCCGGCGACACCACCGTTACCGCGATACCTTTAGGTTCCCAGTCCAGGCGCAAGCTGTTGGCAAACCAGGTGAGCGCGGCCTTGGACGCGCCATACGCCTCCGCTCTTGGGAAGGGTAGCCAGTGTGCCATTGAGCTAACTAATACCACGCGATTGCCCGAAACCAGCTGTGGCTGAAGTGCCGCAAGGCAGTTTACCGGCCCGAGGAAGTTGGTGTTGATAACCCGTTCTACCAGCGCGGCATCGACTATGCCGCCATCGAGATACTCGCAGGTTCCCGCACAAAGAACGACCAGATCGGCGTAACATCCTTCCAGCGCCTGGCGACAGGCTTCCCTGTCCGTCATATCAAACAGGCGTAGCGTGATGTTCGGGTTGTGCTCGTGAAGGGCCTCAAGCCGGGCAGGATCGCGACCGCAGGCGATGACGTGCCAGCCGTCATCAGCCCAGGATTTTGCAAGCCCCGCCCCAATGCCGGAGGATGCGCCAGTGATGAGGACAGTCATCATGAGCGCACCCTCCTTTTTACTCTGCGTACCAGCCAGCCCAGCAGGGGAAGATGTTCGTAAACCATCTCTCCCGCATCGTAGTAATCGCGCTGACGAATAATCAGGTTGCCGTGTACATCCACGATTGAACACCCTGGCAAAGCGAGCGTGTCTCCTTTAGAAATCTGTGGATGCGACCAGTGCATTGTCCAGCTCACGGCAAAACGCTGGCCTTCGCTGAGCGGTGAATCGATGGAAAAACGGCAGTGCTCCGCATTAGCCAGCAGATGGGTAAAGTAATGCTGTAGCGCATACAGCCCCTGATGTGTGCCAAAGGGGTCGACCAGTTCGGCATCCGGGTGATATAGCGCCGCAAGCTCCAGCGGAGACTGGTTATCCAGGGTGGTGTAATAGTCAAAAAAACGCTCGATGACGGATGGCATTGTGCTCATGAGTCTCACCCTGGCTGTAGAAAACGTGAAGTAATCGTATAATTAAAACTTAGACAATTACTAATATTTGTACAAGTTTAAAGTGAATGTGTTTTTATTGTTCTATATATTCAATGCATTATGTAGGTGTTATTTTGCTGGTTTTGATTGGGTTTTTATAAAAACATGCCAGATACGCAACTTTTTACGGTTGCTTATCATCGAGAGGAAAAAGGGGCGGGGGTACGGTTTTAGAGTGGGATCACATCGAGTGAAACGACCTGTTGCTGCCAGAGTTCAATCTGTTTTTTACGGGCTGCGGTAACTTTACCGGTAGTGACCAGCAGCCATTTTCGCTCAGGGAAGATCTCGGGTGCCAGCATGGCAGGCGGCACAGGGAGCACATCAATGCGATGCCCTTGCCCCGTACGTTTGAGTGCTTCGAGCCAGATTTCACATGGGTCGCTAAGGTGCCAGCCGGTGATAAGGTAATTATCCCCCGGCGCTTTTTTATCACCTTCAAGGCAAAACGAGGTGTAGGAAATGATGATGCCATCGAGGACTTCACGCAGTGTCATGATCGCGGGAATATTGGCTGAGACTTTACTGCGCAGTGGGCGTAGAACTTCGCTGACCATCTCCGGGCGCGGATACTCGCGGCCCGAATCGTAAATCTGCTGGCGCAGAGATTCGATTTTTCCCTCTTTCAACTTCTGCAACATGCTCTCCTGAAGGGTGAGCCAGTTGTTTGTACGGCGAGTTTCTGGACGGGCCAGCAAGGGCTTCACCTGGCTGACGGGGACTCCCTTTTTCACCCAGTCGAGAATTTTAAGTGCTTGCTGGACATCGTCATCACTGTACAGGCGGTGTCCGCCATCGGTGCGCAACGGTTTGATTAAACCGTAACGACGCTGCCAGGCGCGTAGTGTGGTCGCGTTTATCCCGCAAAGCCGGGCAAATTCACCGATGGAATAGGGCATGAGGTACACCTGATGACAAAGAATATTCTCAATATACTACGAATATTTGCAGCCTGAATGAAGAGCAGGGTGTTTGCACTACACTTTACTTCTAACCGCTCAGATAAAAGGAGGTCTTATGAAGCTATGGCCCGTTGTAACTGGTGTTGCTATCGCACTGACACTGGTTGCTTGTAAATCTCCCACGCCACCGAAAGGCGTTCAACCGATAACTAACTTTGATGCCAACCGCTATCTTGGCAAATGGTATGAAGTCGCTCGCCTTGAAAACCGCTTCGAACGAGGCCTTGAGCAGGTGACTGCTACCTATGGCACGCGCAGCGATGGCGCTATTAGCGTGCTCAATCGTGGCTATGATCCGATTAAAAACAAGTGGAATGAGAGCGAAGGGAAAGCCTCATTTACCGGTGCGCCTACAACCGCCGCGCTGAAAGTTTCATTCTTTGGTCCGTTCTACGGCGGCTATAACGTGATAAGGCTCGATGATGAATACCAGTACGCATTGGTGAGTGGCCCAAACCGTGACTACTTGTGGATTTTGTCGCGTACGCCAACCATTCCGGATGCGGTGAAGCGGGATTACCTAAACACTGCGCGCACTCTCGGCTTCCAGGTCGATCAGTTGGTTTGGGTGAAGCAATAAATTACACCCGGATCAGAGAGTAATATTGAAAATGCCAGGGCTCTTACGCCCTGGTTGATGCTGTAGAATCTCAGGTGTACATCTTGTCAAATTTAAGATTTTGATTAAATGGACATTTAACATTTTTCGATCAGCGCGCTCATACATCTGCACCTATAGCCTGGGGAAAGCCAAACCGCCCGCTGGGACGCTGCGCAAATAAAGGTATGACGAGAAAACGCTTATGCTAAACAGGCTGTGTATCAGTCCCGCAATACTTTCGAGAAACACACCGCTTCTTCTCGGCCGATATAGGGGCCGTAATTCTCAATGGAAACGTATCCATTATTCTTATAAAAATTCACAGCCTTATGGTTAACATTTCGAGTTTCAAGCCAGAGCTCTGCATATCCCATGTTTTTCGCAGATTTCTCAAGAAAATTGAGTAAAGCTTTGCCCACTCCCGGGATGCTTCGGTCTGAAAACATTCTTTTAAGTTCGGCAATATTTTCTGTTATTGGTCGGATAGCACCGCATCCTATTGCATCGCCTTTTTTGTTTCTTGCCAGAACCCAAAGCGACCTGTCACCATCCATTGAGTCAATTGCAAAATTACTTTTTCCACTATCACCAGTTATAGCGGCAAGCTCTGCTGACAATTTTTCAATTAAAGAATAAGAATCTGGTGAAAGTGGATCTGATTTCTCTACTGTTATCATGCGATACCCTTTATAAAGTTCTTAGTCAGGATAGAAGATGATAATGGTAAATGCCTTATGCATCTCCATCAATGAAATTTCAACTCAAGTAATATCAGTATTTACAATAATGTTCATACTGTACGCGCCGTTCATGTAACTCCAGCGGCGGGCATCACCCCGACCTTTCTTTGGTGGGCGCAAGGGTAGAAAGGGTATTGTCCATTCTTTGCTCAAAGCTGATGGGGATTTTCGAGATGCAGGTCAGCCTTGCTAAGTAATTCATCAAAAAAGGCCACCAATTAGGTGGCCTTAAGCGATATATTTTCGGGGTTATCTTATGTGTAAAACAATTTGCTGACTCGATAAGCCCTATCAGTGAAGTTCAAGTCGAACTAACTCCATCGGGCAGAAAACACCTCCACAACCTTCAATTTCAACACATTCAGAACGACGAATTTGTTCGGCTGTTTTACCTTCGCCGTGAATGGTCTTAATGACACCAGTCAGACCTTTATTGAACACCATAACACGGCTGCCAGTTGTGATAGCGTTACGGTAGCAATCATAGGTCAACATCATCATTCCTCCTTTTTGGTTGTATTGATACGAGATGATTTAACGGCAAATAAATAGCTCTTCATTGGTAAAAATGTTTTGAGCCAAGTCAAAATTTTGTAAATTTTAGATGCTCAGGAAAAGACCTCAGTCCATCAGCTAAACAAAGTGTTTTAATCACAACCCGGCCATATTTACAACTTAAGACTAATTAGTATTTTGGGCTGAGCAGCTATGCCTCGTTCATGAGAGACACTCATAATTAATTCCCCCATACCTTACTAGAAAACAGCATGCAGGAAAGCTCATCACCTATGGGTTAAAATACTTGAATGCATGTCTGCTTCCCCACTTTTAATATAAGGATATTAAAGAAAATTTTATGGAAACGTTCAAGTTAAAACATTGGCTAAATCGCTGGAATCTTATTCCTGATGGCACCCCATTTATAACTCATACATCACAGTTATATCCGGTTAAAATAGCAATACATGGTATTAAAGCCATGTTAAAAGTTACGGATGATACAGATGAACAAGCCGGTAATGCACTAATGGCATGGTGGGAAGGGAATGGTGCGGCGCAGGTTATTGCACATGAAAATGAAGCAATTCTTCTCTCAAGAGCTCTGGTTCCGCGTCATTGTCAGCTATGTCACGAGAAGGTCAGGATGATGTAGCTTGTCGTATTTTGTGTACTACTGCGAACAGGCTTCATACATTCCCAAAAAAACCATTACCCCAGCTTACGCCTCTACATGAGTGGTTTTATCCTCTAAAACCTGCAGCCTTGAAGTATGGCGGTATCCTGACACGTTGCGCAGAAATCTCCGAAGAATTGCTTTCTTCTCCACGGGATGTGGTTGCATTACATGGTGACTAACATCACGGTAACGTGCTTGATTTTGAAACATCTGGCTGGCTGGCCATTGACCCAAAAGGACTAATAGGTGAACGGGGAATCGACTTTGCCAATATTTTAACTAATCCGGATCTTGGTAATCCAGTGCCTCGTGTCGCGACGCTGCCGGAAATATTTAAACAGCGTCTAAGTGTTGTTGCCGAGACGGCAGAACTGGACAGAGATCGCCTTCTCAAATGGATAATTGCATGGTGCGGGCTTTCAACAACATGGTCCCTCGAAAGTAGTGATGCAACATCAATTGCGTCAAATGTTGCGAAGCTGGCAATTAGCGAATTGGATAAGTGATTAGACAGTTTAGTTATCTTGTCGCTCAGAGCGGACTGTAAGTCCTGGTAGTCTGCTCTGAGCCAGGAGCGGAAGTTCTAGATTCACTAGAATATGGCAGGTTCAGGCATGGTGATTCATCATTAAGCGCAGTTACCGTTCTATCAGCGTAATTACTGCAACTGGACAGCAATATGGCGATTAAGCTGATTACCCTGATACTGGTCACTAATGCCTGCACGGTTTTGGTGTTTCAGACTTTTATCATGCGGTTTCTGGCACAGATCAGCCTGCTGTTGTGAGTGATTATTTACGCCTGCAGGACCAACATGTTGGTACGGTTACAGGGAGACTTACACCAGGACTACGCTGTAACTTACCGGTTCGTCTTTGAATAAATGATAACCACTACATTCTTAACTTGTTCGCCTGGATGATTCTCGTGAAATATATAATGTGGCTATATAAATCCGTCATTACAACGAGTGACATCATGAGCAGCCCACATCACAGGCCAGGAGTGAATATCACTCGCAGGACCATGGGCTACTAGTTCATCTCTTTATGCTCGAGCATGGCAATAATCCGTTCCCCTTTTTCATCTACCGGTACATAAACCAGCAGACGAGACCCATCGCGGGGGGCGGAGAACCAGTTAACCTTTTGTATTTTGAAAGGCCCTAATTCATGGTGATAGTAAGTCATAGTGTGATTTTCGATATAACGAACTTCGTGTCTCTGTTCCCAGAAATGCCTGAATACCGGAGATGCCTCGAAAAATCTCTCTAAGAGATTTTCCCAGCGTGGGTCGCCGCGGTGTTCTGTCATACCCGCATGGAAATAAGCGATAAAAATGGGCAAAACAATATCGTCGTCACCCAGTAAATTATGCCAGTGGTCGTTTGTGAGATATTGGTAAATTGAGTTGCGATCATCGTGTGGCACATTATCGAGATCAACGCCCATCAAACGACAGTAATTAGCGTTATAACCCTGAATATCAAAGTTAGGCATGACGATACTGGCAGGGAGCGGCATGAGCGTATCCAGTATCCGCCGCGATGCAGCGCTGACCTCTTCATACTTTGATGCTACGGGCATTTCTGAAGGTTGCAGGCCTGCAAGAATAAACAAATAACGTGTCTCAGCCGGTGTGCATTGCAGAGCATCAGCAATGGCAGCCATGGAAGCCGTTGACGGATTGACTTTCCGCCCTTGTTCAAGCCAGGTATACCAGGTGACCCCGATATTCGCGAGCATAGCGACTTCTTCGCGACGCAGACCTGGCGTGCGGCGTCTGCCGCTACGAGGTAAACCAAGACGAGCTGGATCAAGGCTTTCGCGCCGTGTACGCAGAAACAGAGCCAATATTTTATTGCTATCATCCAGGAGGTTGGCGGGCATCTCTTGCGAGATTTTGAGGGGCATTAAAAATTCCAATATCGTAGCAGTGATAATACCAGTATAACCAAATACTGGTACCGTGTTAATTCATCAGAAATACTGTATTCGAATTTTAAATTATGCAGTGGAGTACTTGATGAATGTTTCGCCTGGCCGCGCTGGCCTGTTGTTATTATTAACAGCGCAGATGTTGCCAATGATAGATACTTCGATCACTAATGTTGCCCTCGATTCAATTACTCACTCGCTTGGTACGACATCGACTCAGTTGGAACTTATTGTTGCGCTTTATGGTGTTGCTTTTGCCGTCTGTCTTGCCGTGGGAAGTAAACTGGGTGATAACAATGGTCGTCGCCGTATTTTGCAATTAGGTGTATTTATTTTCGGTTTAGCCTCTTTATTATGCGGCATATCTGGTTCTGTAAATGAATTGTTGGCTGCCCGAGTGCTTCAGGGTGCAGGCGCAGCACTGATCGTCCCGCAAATACTTGCCACGCTTCATGTGACGTTAAAAGGTCCCGCTCGTGCACGGGCAATAAGTCTATATGGCGGAATTGGTGGTATTGCATTTATTATCGGGCAGATGGGGGGCGGGTGGCTGGTCTCAGCAGATATAGCGGGACTAGGCTGGCGTAACGCCTTCTTTATTAATGTGCCAATTTGCGTGTTATTCCTGCTATTGAGCCGTTCATATATTCCAGAAACAAGTAGCGAAGCACCTTCACGTATTGACTGGCCAGGAACATCTATTCTGGCAATCATGTTGTGCTGTTTACTGTTTCCGATGACCTTAGGCCCGGAATTAAATTGGCCATGGTATATGCAGGCAATGCTGGTAATGGTACTGCCTCTTGGTTATTTAATGCGCGCTGCTGCTTTAATGCAACAAAAGCGAGGCCTGCAACCTCTTGTGGCACCTCATTTGCTTAAACTCCCGAGCATTCGGTTTGGCTTATTAATTGCAGTATTATTTTTCAGTTGTTGGTCAGGTTTTATGTTCTGCCTGGCAGTGACTTTACAATCCGGTATGGGTATGGAGCCATGGCAATCGGGTAATAGTTTTATTGCGCTTGGCGTTTCTTATTTTATCTCGGCCTGTTATGCCCCAAAACTTATTGCTCGTTACTCAATGAGCACCATTTTGTTAACCGGTATTTCACTGCAAATTTTTGGCCTTATCGGTCTTATGGCAACCCTATATCATTATGGCGATGCTGCCGGTGCGCTAATCATTGCGCCAGCAACGGTCTTCATTGGTTATGGTCAGGCTTTAATCGTCAATACGTTTTACCGTGTCGGGATGCAAGATATCAAACCGAATGATGCCGGAGCAGCCAGTGCAATTCTCAGCACCCTACAGCAATCTACATTGGCCCTGGGGCCAGCGGTACTCGGCGGTTTATTCCTTCACATGCAACAACAAAATCATGGCAACTATCCGCAAGCGATGATTGGTGTACTCGGGATGGAAGTCCTGATGATGTTAGTACTGGTCATGGCAACAATAGCAAAACGACGGACCTTATCAGTAACAATCGCCGCCTAAAATAATTTCCACGTACCGTATGGTATTCATTTTAAACAGCAAGCCGGGATAAGAAATATGTTGGCTTGCTGTTTAAATCACTTAAATAATATTAATGGCTATTTTTTCGTTTTCGTCATTAAGAAATCAATCAGCGCTTTGACTCGCTTTACCTTGCCGGTACTTTTTAAATAGTAGAGATAAACCGGGGGATAGGTTTTCCAGTAAGACATCATTACCGGGATAAATTGTTCTTTATCGGGCTGCAATTCGTACACTGGCTCAAACATTCTTCCTATTCCCAGACCGCTGCGTATTCCATCTGCCATAACATCAATATCATTGCTGATAAGTTGTCCTGACATCTCAACGGTTAATTGCTCACCTTTATCTTCCAGCATTAAAGGGAGGATGCGGTTATTGGTGATAAAGCGATAGCCGATGAGTTGATGCTGATGCAAATCCGTCGGCAGTTCGGGGGTACCGTGTGCTGCGAGATAGGCTCGTGATGCATACAAACCTTCACGAAACGGTTTCATTAACTGGCGGGCCACCACGCTCTCTTCCAGGATATCGCCAAAACGAATGCCCAAATCAAAACGTTCATCAATCATATTCACGGTTCCGTCATAAACGGATATCTCAAGCTGTATTCCCGGATAGCTCTGGCAAAACTCAGCCATAAAGGGCTTCAGAATAAGCAGGTAGGCAAATCGTGACAGAGTAATTCTGACCAGCCCGGATGGTTCCTGATTCAGCTCTTTGATGCTTTCCACCGCACTTTCCAGTGATTCCACAGCCCGCGACGTTTGTTGCAATAATTGTTCCCCGGCATCCGTCAGTTCAATACGCCGCGTGGTGCGAACAAAAAGCGGGTGGCCAATATGCTGCTCAAGTAGTTTTAGCGCTTTGCTCACAGAAGGTGGTGTGATCTCAAGTTTCCTGGCCGCTGCAGTAATGCTGCCTTCACGGGCGATGCTCTGGAAAATACGGATTTGGTTGTAAATGACATTGTTCATGGCGTCATCCAGAAGTAGAAACAAAAGTTAGATTATTAGCTACTGGCTAAGAGTGTATGAGCTATTGATGCTCTAAAAAACAGAATCAGGGTTGTTTATACTCACTTCCAGTTAAACAAACCACTGTTAAGGAAGCCAAAAATGCAAAATGTACTGATTATTTCAGGTCATCCGAATCTTAATGAGTCCATTGGCAATGCCACCATCCTGGGCGAAGTCGCTAAAGCGCTGCCCGAGGCCGAAATTCGCTTTCTTGATGCGCTTTATCCGAACTACCAAATCAATGTGGCGCAGGAGCAGGAAGCCTTGCTTAACGCCGATGTGATCGTCTGGCAGTTTCCTTTTTCCTGGTATTCAGTGCCGGGGTTAATGAAGTTATGGATTGACCAGGTCTTTGTTCACGGTTTTGCCCATGGTTCAACCGCAAAACTGGGTGGCAAAAAGCTGATTATCTCCTTTACCGCCGGCGCACCAGAGAGCCTGTATTCCCCTGAAGGTTTGTTCGGTCACGATATTGGTCAGTACATGACACAGTTTGAAACCACAGCAGTGATGTGCAATCTGCAATTGCAGGAACCCGTTTACACCTTTGGGATCAGCTATGCAGGGCGTGATGAAGCTAAAGTTCGGGAACAGAAAGCAATGGCTAAAGATCACGCCGATCGCCTGGTTACCGCGATTAAAGAAACTGTGCCTACTTTAAAAATGGCTGTCTAAAAGAGAAGGCAAAAAATGTATCTCATCAATATTACGGTGAATGACGATATTACGGCTGAACAGCATGAAGCGCTTTTCACAAGCCATGTCAGCTGGTTTCAGCAGTATTTCAATACAGGCAATTTTGTTCTCATCGGCCCCTATTTGGATCGCGAAAAAGCCGGGGTGATTATTGCTCAGACCGACAGTCGGGAAGAGCTGGAAGCTATTCTGAAAGAAGACGCCTATTACCCCAATCTCGCTGAATATGAGATTCGTGAATTTACCCCCAAAATGGTAGGAAGCTGGTAATAAAAACTCGGCTATTGCGAATCAACCAAGGAGTCTGGAGCGGCGAAATGGATGGTGGTGATGGCGTGATTCGTCCATCACATCTTAGGCAAATGGGCAGCACTGTTATTGAGCAGTTCTGCCCATTTTGTATTTTGGTTCTGAATAATATTACCCGTGCCAGATTATGTCGGGCTATGGATCAAACGACACCAAAGTTGTGACGTTAAGAAAAATGCGAAAAATTAATCCAGATCATTAAATGTTAAATTAGCCAGCAAAGTGTGATCGAACCTGGATCACTTTGTACTCAATAATGAGTATATTCAGCCCGCTGTTAAAACCATAACAAGGAGAGGGCTATGAAAAAATTGTCTGTGGCGTTACTTGCATTAACCTGCTTATCTGGTGAAGCACTGGCACATCAACAAGGTGAATTCTTCATGCGTGCGGGTTCAGCAACCGTGCGCCCAACGGAAGGTTCTGACAATGTGCTTGGGATGGGCGGTTTTAGCGTCAGCAACAATACCCAACTGGGACTGACATTTGACTATATGGTGACCGATAACATCGGCATCGAGTTGCTTGCGGCTACACCGTTTCGCCATCGCGTTGGTTTAGGTCCGACAGGCGACCTGGCTACCGTTCGTCAACTACCACCAACACTGATGGCGCAGTGGTACTTTGGAGATGCGAAAAGCAAAGTTCGGCCATATATCGGCGCAGGTATTAACTACACCACTTTCTTTGATGCCGACTTTAATCAGACTGGCAAAGATGCAGGCTTGAGCGATCTGAGTGTGAAAGATTCGTGGGGAGCGGCAGGGCAAGTTGGGCTGGATTATATGGTTAATGATAACTGGTTGCTGAACATGTCGGTGTGGTATATGGATATCGACACTGAAGTGAAGTTTAAAGCTGGTGGTGAAGAGCAGAATATCAAGACGCGGATTGACCCGTGGGTCTTTATGTTCTCGGCAGGTTATCGTTTCTGATAGAACGGTAATGTCGGATGTCGCTGCGCTAATCCGACCTACGCGAGCAGTTGTAGGCCGGATTAGCGTTAGCGCCATCCGGCAACAATGAAAATTAACGACGAGTCGCGGCTTTCAAGCTCTGAACAAACGCTTTCAACTCGCTTAACATCACATCAGGGTTATCCAGATTCTTCTCGATGATTTTCACAATCGCGGAACCCGAAATCGCTCCGGCAGCGCCGGCATCAATCGCATCTTTCACCTGCGAAGGTTCGGAAATCCCAAAGCCTTGCAGTGAAGGTGCCGCACCAAATTCAGTTAGTTTTTCTACCAAATGATGAAGCGGCAACTGCGCACGGGTTTCTGCACCGGTCACGCCTGCACGAGACAGCAGATAGGTGTATCCACGGCCATGAGTGGCGATTTCACGCAGCAGCGCATCATCAGCATTTGGTGGACAAATGAAGATTGGTGCGACGTTATTGCGCATCGCTGCCTGGCGGAATGGCGCAGACTCTTCAATTGGCACATCTGCAATCAATACCGAATCGACACCAACTTTGGCACACAACGCGTAAAACTCGTCAATACCGCGGCTAAACACCAGGTTGGCATACATCAGCAAGCCAATCGGAATCGTCGGGTGCTTCTGGCGAATAACGGCCAGCATTTCAAAACACTGCGTTGGTGTAACGCCTGCGGCAAATGCACGCAGAGCGGCGTTCTGAATGGTCGGGCCATCTGCCAGCGGGTCGGAGAAGGGAATCCCCAACTCCAGTGCATCGGCACCGGCTTCAATCAGGGTGTCGATAATCTTCAGTGACTGCTCTGGCGATGGATCGCCCAGAGTAACGAAGGGAACAAAAGCACCTTCACCACGAGCTTGCAACTGTTCAAATGCGTGTTGATAACGTTCCATTAGATTTCCCCTCGCGCTTTCAGAATGTCGTGAACGGTGAAGATGTCTTTGTCACCACGGCCGGAGAGGTTTACTACCAGCAGCTGTTCTTTTTCTGGATTCTCTTTGATCATTTTCAGCGCGTGAGCCAGTGCATGAGAAGATTCCAGAGCCGGAATAATACCTTCACTGCGACACAGCGTTTTGAATGCTTCCAGCGCTTCGTCATCGGTGATTGATACATAATCGGCACGGCCAATGCTGTTCAGGTGCGCATGCTGTGGGCCAACTGATGGGAAATCCAGACCCGCAGAGATAGAGTAAGATTCTTCAATCTGGCCTTCGTCAGTTTGCATCATCGGGGATTTCATCCCGAAGTAGATGCCTACGCGACCATGTTTCAGTGGCGCACCGTGTTCACCGCTTTCGATGCCGTGCCCGGCTGGTTCAACACCAATCAGGCCGACTTTGGCATCGTTAATAAAGTCTGCAAACATGCCGATTGCGTTAGAACCGCCGCCTACACAGGCGATAACTGCATCTGGCAGGCGGCCTTCTTTTTCAAGGATCTGCGCTTTGGTTTCCTCACCGATCATGCGCTGGAACTCACGCACGATAGTTGGGAATGGATGCGGACCAGCTGCGGTGCCGAGCATATAGTGCGCGGTGTCGTAGCTGCCAGACCAGTCGCGCAATGCTTCGTTACAGGCATCTTTCAGCGTGGCAGAGCCGCTATGTACAGGAATCACTTCCGCACCCATCAGGCGCATACGGAACACGTTCGGCGACTGGCGCTCTACGTCTTTTGCACCCATATAAATGCGACATTTCAAGCCGAGCAGGGCACTGGCTAATGCTGATGCCACACCATGTTGACCGGCACCGGTTTCGGCGATGATTTCAGTTTTGCCCATTTTCTTAGCAAGCAAAGCCTGGCCGAGAACCTGGTTGGTTTTGTGTGCGCCGCCGTGCAGTAAATCTTCACGTTTTAAATACAAGGTGGTTTTGGTGCCAGCTGTCAGGTTACGACATTTGGTCAGTGCAGTTGGGCGGCCTGCGTAGTTTTTCAGCAGGTCGTTAAATTCAGCCTGAAACTCAGCATCGCTTTGCGCGGCAACAAAAGCTTCTTCTAACTGACGCAGTGCAGGCATCAGAATTTGCGGCACGTACATGCCACCAAACTCACCGAAATAGGGATTAAGTAAAGTCATGATATTTTCCTTAGTAAGCCCGCAGCGTCTGGAAGACGGCAGCCAGCTTGTTAGCATCTTTAATACCCGGCGCGCTTTCGACACCCGAGTTGAAATCTAAACCTATGCAGCCTGTTTTTGCCGCTTCGACGCAGTTATCTGCACCCAGTCCGCCAGCCAGAATGACGTTTTCCAGATTCTGGCCTGCCAGGAGGGACCAATCAAAGCTTTGCCCGCTGCCGCCCTGGCCATTGTCGAAGAGATATTTGTCGACGTGGTTTAAATTTCGCGCCGGTAAACTCTCTTTAACACTCAGTGCTTTCCAGATTTGCACATTCGCTGGCAGGATGGCACGCAACTCGTCGATGTAATTCTGGTCTTCATCACCATGTAGTTGCACAGCAGACAAAGTGAATTTTTCGGCTTTTTGTACCACTTCACTTACCGGAGTGTTGCGGAACACGCCTGCAAATTTCAATGGGGCTGCGGCAATCACCGATGCTGCGGTTTCATCGCTAACAAATCGCGGTGACGTCGGTACAAAAATCAGTCCACCATAAATAGCACCTGCTTCATATGCCGCGCGGGCATCCTGGGGGCGGGTGAGGCCACATACTTTGTTATTGCCAAGCGTTACACGACGCACTGCGGCATTTAAATCGTCTTCACCCATCAGGGCAGAACCAATCAGGAAGCCGTTAGCGTAGTGGCTGAGCTCGCGGATTTGGCCGTAATTGCTGATGCCAGACTCACTGATAACCGTCACACCATGCCCTAAACGAGGCGCTAATTGGCGCGTACGGTTCAGGTCGATGGATAAGTCGCGCAAGTCTCGGTTATTGATACCGACAACTTTGGCGCCCAGGGCGATTGCGCGCTCAAGCTCTTCTTCATTGCTGACTTCTGTCAGCACACCCATATTCAGGCTATGTGCTACAGCTGCGAGCTGGCGGTACTGCTCGTCGTTAAGAACGGACAACATCAACAGACAAGCATCGGCCTGATAAAAACGGGCCAGGTGAATCTGATACGAGTCGATAATAAAGTCTTTGCACAATACTGGCTGCGTGACGATGTTGCTGACAATCGGCAGGAAATCGAAGCTGCCCTGGAAATATTTCTCGTCAGTCAGTACTGAAATAGCGGAAGCGTAGTGTTTATAAACATTAGCAATACGCGCCGGGTCGAAATCATCACGAATCACGCCTTTAGATGGAGAGGCTTTTTTACACTCCAGAATAAAGGCCGTACGGGCACCTTGCAGTGCGTGATAAAAATTACGTGTTGCCGGTACGATGTTGTTCTGGAAACTTGCCAGGGGTTGTTGTTGCTTGCGTGCTTCAACCCAAATCGCCTTATCAATGACGATCTTCTTTAATACTGTTTCCTGCATGACTTATCCTCTTCCTGCAAGCTGAGTAACCCGGTCATACGCAGCACCGCTGCGCAGTACTTCCAGCACTCGTTGTGCGTTCGCTTTAAGATCTTCTTGCCCATGCAGGCGCATTAGCATTGCGACGTTTGCCGCTACAGCGGACTCATGAGCTGTCTCTCCTTTACCTTGTAACAGGCGGCTGAGAATGTCACGGTTTTCTTCCGGTGTGCCGCCTGCAAGCTGGTCCTGGTGATAAGCAGGAAGGCCAAAGTCAGTTGCTTCCAACTGGTAGCTTTTGATCTCGCCGTCATGCAGCTCTGCAACTTGTGTAGTGGCATGCAGAGAAACTTCATCCATTCCGCCGCTATGCACTACTGCCGCGCGCTTGTAACCCAAAACGCGCAGTGTTTCTGCAATCGGCAGCACCAGTTCCGCACTATAAACGCCAATCAACGCCATTTGTGGATGTGCCGGGTTAATCAATGGCCCAAGCACGTTAAACAGGGTGCGCGTTTTTAACTGCTGGCGCACGGGCATCGCATGGCGGAAACCAGTGTGGTATTTCGGTGCGAACAGGAAACAGACGCCCAAATCATCTAGCGCTTGACGGGACGCTTCAGCACTCATTTCCAGATTAATACCAAACGCGGCCAGTAAGTCGGAAGAGCCCGATTTACTGGAAACACTACGGTTACCGTGTTTCGCCACTTTCAGGCCAACAGCCGCGGCCACAAAGGCACTGGCGGTGGAAATATTGATGCTGTTGCTGCCATCACCGCCGGTGCCAACGATGTCGGCAAAAGGATAATCCGGGCTTGGAAACGGCGCTGCGGCTTCAAGCATTGCGGTCGCCGCGCCGGCGATTTCATTTGGATGCTCGCCACGTACTTTCATACTGACCAGTGCTGCCGCCAACTGTTCTGGTTTCAGCTCGCCGCGCACGATGGCGGCAAACAGCTGGTGGCTTTCTTCGCGGCTCAGCGTTTGAGCTTTATACAGTTTGTCGAGAATCGGTTGCAGCGTGTTGGCTTGTTTTAACTTCAGCAATGCCCAGTCGAGAGTCTGCTCAAGCAAGCGCGCGCCGTGAGTGGTCAGAATGGATTCAGGGTGGAACTGGAAACCACATACGCGGTCAGCGTCGTGGCGAACCGCCATCACCATGCCATCAAAATGGGCGTTAATGGTTAAACCCGCAGGAATATTGCTGCCGACTAATGAGTGGTAGCGCGCAACCGGCAATGGATTAGGTAAACCGGCAAACATGGCTTCACCGTCATGGGAAATAATTGATGCTTTACCATGCAGGATTTCACCCGCCTGGCCGACATAACCGCCGTAAGCTTCAACAATAGCCTGGTGGCCCAGACAGATACCGATAATCGGCAACTTACCACGCAAACGGGTCAACAGCTCAGGCATACAGCCCGCTTCACTCGGCGCACCAGGACCAGGTGAGAGCATCAGAACCGGGTTGTCCATCGTTTCCAGACGCTCAATTAAGGTCTGTGCTGGAACATGGTTACGATAGATGACGACATTGTGTCCGTTAGCACGCAGCTGATCGGCCAGGTTATAGGTAAACGAGTCGATATTATCGAGCAGCAGAATGTCAGCCATCAGAAAATCTCCTGTGCGTGATGCGCGGTTGCGATAGCGCGCAGTACAGCGCGGGCTTTGTTACGTGTTTCGTCAGCTTCGGACTGCGGTACGGAATCTAGTACTACGCCAGCCCCGGCCTGTACGGTGGCAATGCCGTTTTCAACGTAGGCGGAGCGGATAACGATACAGGTGTCTAAATCACCATGAGCGGTGAAGTAGCCGACGGCGCCGCCGTAGCTACCACGGCGCACACCTTCAGCTTTGGCAATCAGCTGCATAGCGCGTACTTTTGGTGCGCCGCTCAGGGTGCCCATATTCATGCAGGCGCGATAAGCGTGCAGTACGTCGAGATCTTTATGCAGTTCGCCCACCACCCGTGATACCAGGTGCATCACAAAGGAGTAACGGTCAACTTTAGTCAGGTCAGCAACATAACGGCTGCCTGGGGTGCAAATTCGTGCCAGGTCGTTACGCGCCAGGTCAACCAACATCAGATGCTCGGACATCTCTTTATGGTCGGTACGCATCTCCAGCTCAATACGGCTGTCGAGGTCACGATCAAGTGAACCATCAGCGCGGCGACCGCGTGGACGAGTCCCGGCAATTGGGTAAATTTCTATCTGGCGTGATTTCGCATCGTATTTCAGCGAGCTTTCAGGGGATGCGCCAAACAGAGTGAAATCGTTATCCTGCATAAAGAACATATACGGGCTTGGGTTGCTCTTTTTCAGTGTCTGGTAAGCGGCAAGTGGAGAAGGGCATGGCAGTGAGAAACGGCGTGATGGGACAACCTGGAAAATCTCACCGATGCGAATGGCTTTCTGCATTTTGCGCACCACATCGCCAAACTCTTCATCGCTTTGGTTGCATTCGCAGGTCATGCGTTCCACTTTTTGCACCGGCAGCGCAGAAGGTTCCTGCTGCATCTGCTTACTCAGTTGTTCAGAGCGCTGAATCAAACGCTGTTTTTCCGAAGCTGATTGGGTGAACAAGCTTGACTGAATGCGTGTATTTTTTTCTGATGGTCGATAACCAGCAACGTTTCTGCCAGGTAGAAACAGTAGTCAGGGCAGTTGTTGTCTTGCTTGAGATCGGGCAAGTCTTCAAATCCTGCAACCAGGTCGTATGCAAACAAGCCGCCGAAGAACATCGCTTCACGCTCGTTTTCCGGCACCGTCACCAATTCCTGCATCAGACGGAAGGCGTCAAATACCGACAGTGAACACAGACGAG
This sequence comes from Buttiauxella sp. AC038, assembly GCF_979253565.1. Lineage (NCBI taxonomy): Bacteria > Pseudomonadati > Pseudomonadota > Gammaproteobacteria > Enterobacterales > Enterobacteriaceae > Buttiauxella > Buttiauxella sp. AC038. The sequence goes on from NZ_CEEDCQ010000001.1 coordinate 2,359,597, forward strand.
CATCTTCATCCAACAGCGAACTGATTACCGGGAAGCGCAACACACGGCCTTGTGGAGAATGGTTATTTTCTACGCCGCTAGGTAAAGCCGCATCCAGCAATGGAAGCAGTGAGGCGCCATTTTCTGAAAGGGCGTGAATCGTGACGGTGTCACCCAAGGCGGTAATACGCAGCGCACTGTCAACTAACAGCAGGCTTTTTAAATCATCCTTGCTGTCGATATCGGCGGATTCGAGCAGTAAGGTTGCTGGACGTGCGCCGCACAACTGGTGGAAAACGGCTGTCGGGTTATCACGATATGGCGCGTCGTTAATCAGTAATTCGAGCGCTGGTTTTTGTGTTTGCATTTTTTGCTCTCATATTTTGTTCAAAAAAAGGCCCGCTTCATTGGCGGGCCTGGTATCTGGGCTGAAATACAGCCATAGCGATTACACTGCCCGTTATCAGGAAGTACGCCACCAGCTGTGCATGCGGATTATCGCTTTCATTATCAGATACCTTTCTCGTGTGAACTTGCGTACTAGTTAACTAGTTCGATGAATCAAAGTCAATAGCGATTTTTAGTTATGAAGGAAAATCGCTATCATGAGCGGCGTTTTTCATTTTATTAACACACCCGGAGTTATTTTGAGCCAACCAACACTAGCGGTGATTCACGACTTACATAGCCATACCACCGCGTCTGATGGCCTACTAACGCCAGAGGCGTTAGTACAACGAGCCGTTGAAATGCGTGTTGGCATTCTGGCAATAACAGACCATGACACAGTAGCCGGAATTGCTGCTGCAAGGGAAGCGGTATCACGCCTGCAATTGCCATTGCGTTTAATTAGCGGCGTTGAGATCTCAACCATCTGGGAAAACCATGAAATACATATTGTTGGATTAGGTGTTGATGAGCACAATCCGCAATTAGCTGAGTTCCTTGCCCAGCAAAGTGAGCGCCGTATTCAGCGAGCAACATTAATCGCTGAACGTCTGGAAAAAGCACATATCCCCGGTGCACTGGAAGGTGCGATGCGCCATGCCAACGGTGGCGAAGTCACTCGCGGCCATTTCGCGCGCTTTTTGAAGGAGTGTGGAAAGGCCAATACAATGGCTGATGTGTTTAAGAAATATCTCGCAAAGGGGAAAACCGGTTACGTTCCGCCACAGTGGTGTACAATAGAACAAGCTATTGATGTAATTCATCATTCTGGCGGTCAGGCGGTTCTGGCGCATCCAGGCCGTTATGACCTGAGTGCTAAATGGCTGAAAAGGTTACTGGCGCAGTTTGCCGAAAATGGTGGCGATGCCATGGAAGTCGCGCAGTGCCAGCAAGCTCCCAATGAGCGCACCCAACTTGCGAGTTACGCACAGCAATTTAATTTGCTGGCGTCGCAAGGCTCAGATTTCCACATGCCTTGCGCGTGGATCGAGCTTGGGCGCAAGCTCTGGCTGCCTGCAGGCGTAGTACCTGTTTGGCAGAATTGGGATGTCGGCCACATCGCAAAATAGAGGGCAGTTGTATGAGTCAATTTTTCTATATTCACCCGGATAATCCACAACAGCGTCTGATTAACCAGGCAGTTGAAATTGTTCGTAAGGGCGGCGTTATTGTTTACCCAACCGACTCGGGTTATGCATTGGGCTGTAAACTTGAAGATAAAACGGCAATGGAGCGCATTTGCCGCATCCGTCATTTGCCTGATGGGCACAATTTTACGTTGATGTGCCGGGATTTATCCGAGCTTTCAACGTATGCATTTGTTGATAACGTGGCGTTTCGCTTAATCAAAAATAACACGCCAGGTAATTACACCTTTATTCTCAAAGGCACCAAAGAAGTTCCGCGCCGTTTGTTGCAGGAAAAGCGTAAGACGATTGGCTTACGCGTTCCTTCCAACCCGATAGCATTGGCGTTGCTCGAAGTGCTGGATCAACCGATGTTATCGACATCGCTGATGCTTCCAGGTAGTGAGTTTACCGAATCAGATCCAGAAGAAATTAAAGACCGTCTCGAAAAGGTTGTCGATTTAGTTATCCATGGTGGTTACCTTGGGCAGCAGCCAACAACGGTTGTTGATTTAACTGAGGATGCACCTGTTGTTATCCGCGAAGGTGCCGGTGACGCTAAGCCTTTCTTATAAGTGCGTCTGCGGCTATACTGTGCGGCCTAAAATGGGGCTGACATGCTTCATTATCCCAATTCGACGCCTGTGAAGGCGACACCCGAGGAAGCTCAATGAGCGATAAGAGCGAAAAGTTACAAAAAGTTTTGGCCCGTGCAGGCCATGGTTCCCGTCGTGAGATTGAAACCATTATCTCTGCCGGCCGTGTCAGTGTGGATGGCAAAGTTGCCAAATTAGGTGATCGTGTTGAAGTAACACAGGCCCTGAAAATCCGTATTGATGGTCACCTGATTTCCATTAAAGAATCTGCAGAACAGATTTGCCGTGTGTTGGCTTACTACAAGCCAGAAGGCGAATTGTGTACGCGTAATGACCCAGAAGGGCGTCCAACCGTATTTGACCGTTTACCAAAACTGCGCGGTGCGCGCTGGATTGCTGTCGGTCGTCTGGATGTGAATACCTGTGGTTTATTACTTTTCACAACTGACGGTGAGCTGGCAAACCGCCTGATGCACCCAAGTCGTGAAGTAGAACGTGAATACGCAGTACGTGTGTTCGGCGAAGTTGACGACGACAAAGTGAAACAACTGGGTCGTGGTGTTCAGCTTGAAGATGGCCCGGCCGCGTTTAAAACCATCAAATTTACCGGTGGTGAAGGCATTAACCAATGGTACAACGTTACTCTTACTGAAGGCCGCAACCGTGAAGTGCGCCGCCTCTGGGAAGCAGTAGGTGTGCAGGTTAGCCGTCTGATTCGTGTGCGTTACGGTGACATCCAGTTGCCGAAAGGCCTGCCACGTGGTGGTTACACTGAGCTCGACCTGGGTCAAACTAACTACCTGCGTAAATTGGTAGAGTTGCAGGAAGAGACAGAAAGCAAAGTGGCGGTAGAGAAAGACCGTCGCCGCATGAAGGCGAACCAGATTCGTCGTGCGGTGAAACGCCATACGCAAACTACTGGTAGCGGCGGCGGCCGTCGCGGTGGGCGCAGTAGCTAAAACATTAAACCCCTCAAGTTGAGGGGTTTTTTTATTAATAATCGATACCGATTTGCGCTTTAATGCCTGCATCAAAGGCATGTTTGACCGGTCTTAACTCACTCACCGTATCCGCCACTTCAAGAATATCCCGATGACATCCGCGCCCGGTCACGATAACCGTCTGGTTTGCAGGACGCTGTGTAAGCGCCGTCAGCACCTCTTCAAGGGCCAGGTAATCGTAGGCGACCATATAGGTGATTTCGTCGAGGAGAACCATATCCAGTGACTCATCTGCAAGCATTCGCTTTGCATGCTCCCACACTTCAAGGCACGCTGCGGTATCAGTTTCACGGTTTTGAGTATCCCAGGTAAAACCAGTAGCCATAACCTGAAACTCAACACCCAGTGGTTCCAGTAGATTACGTTCACCATTTGGCCACTGGCCTTTGATAAACTGGATCACACCTACTTTTTTACCGTGGCCAACGGCACGGGTTGCAGTGCCAAAAGCCGCTGTTGTTTTCCCCTTACCGTTTCCGGTAAAGACTATCAAAATACCGCGTTCATCTTGTGCTGCGGCGACGCGGGCATCGACTTTCTCTTTTTGGCGCTGTTGGCGCTGCTGGTAACGATCTTCACTCATTCCGAAATTCCTGGTTTACGGTTGGGTTGAGCATCAAAGCTCATGCCTGTTTTACGACGGCTATCATCGCCCATCAGCCATAAATAGAGCGGCATGAGGTCCCGTGGCGTTTTCAGCTTATCAGGATCCTCTGTGGGGAATGCACTAGCGCGCATTGCAGTACGTGTACCACCGGGGTTTATACAATTGACGCGCAAATTATGTTGTTTATATTCTTCCGCCAGCACTTGCATCATACCTTCGGTGGCGAATTTTGATATCGCATAGGCACCCCAACCCGCACGACCCAGGCGGCCTACGCTTGAGCTTGTGAAGACTAGCGAACCGGCATCAGATTTGAGTAATAAAGGAAGCAATGCCTGAGTCAGGAAGAAGGTGACGTTAACATTTACCTGCATCACGTTCTGCCATATTTGCGGATCTTGTTCATCCATTGGGCAAATATCGCCGAGGATGCCAGCATTGTGCAGTACACCATCTAAGCGCGGAATTAGCCCTGAAAGTTTATGCGCTAGGTTATGACAGTCTTCAGGTGTTGCGTTGGAAAAATCCAACGTAAACCAGTGCGGCAAGCTGCCATAACGGGTGTTGATTTCATCGGCGACTCTACGGAGCTTATCTTCATTGCGGCCAAGCAGAATGACGTTTGCACCATAACGTGCATAAGTTAAGGCGGCTTCCCGTCCGATACCATCACTGGCGCCGGTGACTAAAATGATGCGATTTTGCAGTAAATCTGTTTTCGGTTGATAGTGCACTCTCAACTCCTCGCGCGATGCTTTTGCTCACGTCTTATTTCTCGGATTTATAACCTTTAGGCTTTATGCCTGAAAGGACTGGTTATTTCAATCAGGCAACAGGAGACAATACCTTTGATTAACATTTTGCAAAAGTTTCATTTTGCTAAAGGCATTCAGGAAGAGGGCTCGCAGCATTTATAGTTGCTTACAGACGTAGAATCACGGCTCGGTTACACTGGGCGATAGATATTTAATGCTCTGAATGGAAGGCGGAAAGCGTGGATCTGATTGCAAACTATGGGCTGTTTTTGGCGAAAATTGTCACGGTCGTTGCGGCTATTGGCATTCTTGTCACGATTATTGTGAATGTTGCCGGTCGCAAAAGAAATCAACGTGGTGAGCTGCGTCTCACCAATTTAAGTGAACAATACCAGGAAATGCAGGAAGAAATGCAGGTGGCAAGGCTTGATGGCCATCAGCAAAAACTCTGGCATAAAGCTCAAAAGAAAAAACACAAACTCGAAGCGAAACAAGCAAAAGCACGCGCTAAACGAGGTGAAACGGTTATTTCTGGCAAGCCAACACTTTATGTGTTGGATTTTAAAGGAAGTATGGATGCTCACGAGGTTACTTCCCTGCGCGAAGAGATAACCGCAGTATTGGCCGTAGTGAAGCCTGAAGATGAGGTTCTGTTGCGTCTGGAGAGTCCTGGCGGTGTTGTTCATGGTTATGGGCTTGCTGCGTCACAATTACAGCGTCTGCGCGACAGCAAAGTACGTCTGACGGTTGCTGTGGACAAAGTAGCTGCCAGCGGTGGTTATATGATGGCGTGTGTGGCCGACAAAATCGTCGCTGCACCGTTTTCTATTATTGGCTCGATTGGTGTCGTTGCTCAGGTTCCAAACTTCCATCGCTTACTGAAACGCAATGATATAGATGTTGAGTTGCATACTGCCGGGCAGTACAAACGTACGTTGACACTGTTTGGTGAAAACACTGAGCAAGGGCGTGAGAAATTCCGTGAAGACCTCAACGAAACCCATCAGCTGTTTAAGCAGTTTGTCCATGATATGCGCCCATCATTAGATATTGATTCCGTAGCGACAGGTGAACATTGGTACGGCACTCAAGCTTTAGAAAAAGGTTTGGTCGATGCAGTGAGCACCAGCGATGATTTACTGATTAATCTGATGAAAGACCGCGAAGTGATCAACGTTCACTATACGCGCCGTAAAAAAATGATGGACCGTTTTACCGGTAGTGCGGCAAACAGCCTTGATAATCTGTTGCTGCGCTGGTGGCAACGTGGTGAAAAACCGCTGTTGTAATTAAATTCAGCGCGTAATTAAAAACGAGGCCTTTTGGCCTCGTTTTTTTGTTTAGTCTTGCAGGTGATATTTTTCAGCAAATACATGTGCAAGATGTTTAAACATATTAAATACGGCGGTGCTTTTGCCGGTAGGTAAGCCTTGCTCATCAAGGAAGTATTCACCTTTGAATACCAGCACCCCGTTTTTTTGTTCGACGTCAGTTGCTTCCATTCCATGCATGAAATCTTCATGGGCACGGATAACTTTGTTGGCTTCAATAATTAGCGACTGTTTATCGATAGGTTGAGTGGTCGGTTTCATGATTTCCTCCTTTAAAAACTGGCAGTAGTGTACTTCCGCTATACTGCAAAGGGCAATATCTCCTGAGTAAACCTAAGGTGATTTAATCAGTTTGGTGTGCTGGCAGGAATCGGAGCTGCATGCTAATAAAGTTGCGTAACTCATTTTATCAGGTAGAGTGTGACGCTTTCGCAAATCTGGCAACGGAATTGCTTGACATTCAACCAAAGTTCCGTCGTGCTATGTCACCGATGCGAAAGACTCGTTATCTCAATCACCTGCGAATGTTCGCTTAATCTGGCCGGTGATGAAAAAAGAGTTGATATCCATTGACGCTGTCGCAATATAGAAAAGCGCGTCGCCAGTGGAAGGTGCAACTAGCGTGCGACGTCTCCTGGAAGAATTACATTAGGTAAAGGTGAATATGGGTAAAGCTCTCGTCATCGTTGAGTCCCCGGCAAAAGCCAAAACGATCAACAAATATCTCGGGAATGACTACGTGGTTAAGTCCAGCGTCGGTCATATCCGTGATTTGCCGACCAGTGGATCAACCACCAAGAAGAGCGCTGACTCCGCCTCCACCAAAGGGACCAAAAAGGTCAAAAAGGATGAACGCGGCGCGCTCGTAAATCGTATGGGTGTCGATCCATGGCACAACTGGGAAGCACAGTACGAAGTGCTGCCTGGTAAGGAAAAAGTGGTTTCGGAACTGAAATCACTGGCTGAGAAAGCAGACCATATCTATCTCGCAACCGACCTTGACCGCGAAGGGGAAGCCATTGCGTGGCACCTGCGGGAAGTTATTGGTGGTGATGAAACGCGTTACAGCCGCGTTGTATTTAACGAGATCACAAAAAATGCAATTCAACAGGCCTTCGAAAAGCCGGGTGAATTGAATATTGACCGTGTTAACGCACAGCAAGCGCGTCGCTTTATGGACCGCGTTGTGGGCTACATGGTGTCTCCGCTGCTGTGGAAGAAGATTGCCCGTGGTTTGTCTGCCGGTCGTGTACAGTCTGTTGCTGTGCGTCTGGTTGTTGACCGCGAACGCGAAATTAAAGCGTTTGTGCCGGAAGAATATTGGGAAGTTGACGCGAACCTGACGACGCCGAAAGGCGATAGTCTGCCTGTTCAGGTCAGTCACCATAAAGACAAGCCATTCCGCCCGGTTAACCGTGAGCAGACCATGTCTGCGGTTAGCGAGCTGGAAAAAGCCAGTTATTCGGTGCTTGAGCGTGAAGATAAGCCAACCAGCAGCAAGCCAGGTGCGCCTTTCATCACCTCCACTTTGCAGCAAGCTGCAAGTACCCGTCTTGGTTTTGGCGTGAAGAAAACCATGATGATGGCACAGCGTCTTTATGAAGCGGGCCATATTACTTACATGCGTACTGACTCAACTAACTTGAGCCAGGATGCGGTGAGCATGGTACGTGGTTATATCGAAGAGAGTTTCGGTAAGAAATATCTTCCAGAAGCCGCGAATCATTACTCCAGCAAAGAAAACTCTCAAGAAGCGCACGAAGCGATTCGTCCTTCTGATGTGAGTGTTGTTGCCGAGTCGCTCAAAGACATGGAAGCTGATGCGCAGAAACTTTACCAGTTGATCTGGCGCCAGTTTGTCGCGTGTCAGATGACACCTGCGCAGTACGATTCCACCACCTTAACGGTACAAGCCGGTGATTTCCGTCTGAAAACGCGTGGCCGTACGCTGCGTTTTGATGGCTGGACGAAAGTGATGCCTGCGCTGCGTAAGGGTGATGAAGACCGTACATTGCCAGCTGTAGAGCAGGGTGATGAACTCGCTCTGGTTGAAATCATTCCAGGTCAGCACTTTACTAAACCACCGGCTCGTTTTAGTGAAGCCTCGTTGGTTAAAGAGTTGGAGAAACGTGGAATTGGTCGCCCGTCTACGTACGCATCGATCATTTCCACCATCCAGGATCGTGGTTATGTGCGTGTAGAAAATCGCCGTTTCTATGCTGAAAAAATGGGCGAAATTGTTACTGATCGCCTGGAAGAAAACTTCCGTGAGCTGATGAACTACGATTTCACCGCGCAAATGGAAAGCAGCCTTGACCAGGTGGCCAATAATCAGGCCGAGTGGAAAGGGGTGCTGGACAACTTCTTTAGCGATTTCAGTGAGCAGCTTGGTAAAGCTGAGCTGGATCCGGAAGAAGGCGGTATGCGTCCAAACCAGATGGTACTGACCAGCATCGATTGCCCAACTTGTGGCCGTGAAATGGGAATTCGTACTGCAAGTACTGGTGTATTCCTCGGTTGTTCTGGTTACGCTTTGCCTGTTAAAGAGCGCTGCAAAACCACCATTAACCTGGTGCCGGAAAACGAAGTCCTCAATGTGCTCGAAGGCGATGACGCGGAAACTAACGCGCTGCGTGCGAAACGTCGTTGTACCAAATGTGGCACGGCGATGGACAGCTACCTCATCGATCCAAAACGTAAACTGCACGTTTGTGGTAATAACCCAACGTGTGATGGTTACGAAATCGAAGAGGGTGAATTCCGCATCAAGGGTTATGACGGCCCAATCGTTGAGTGTGAGAAATGTGGTTCTGAAATGCACCTGAAAATGGGCCGTTTCGGTAAGTACATGGCTTGTACTAACGACGATTGTAAAAATACCCGCAAGATCCTGCGTAACGGCGAAGTGGCTCCTCCGAAGGAAGATCCTGTTCCGTTGCCTGAGCTTCCTTGCGAGAAGTCAGATGCGTATTTCGTCCTGCGTGATGGCGCGGCGGGTGTTTTCCTTGCGGCAAACACGTTCCCTAAATCGCGTGAAACACGTGCGCCATTAGTGGAAGAACTGTATCGCTTCCGTGACCGTCTGCCAGAAAAACTGCGTTATCTGGCTGATGCTCCGCAACAAGATGCGGACGGTAACAAAGCGGTTGTTCGCTTTAGCCGTAAGACTAAACAGCAGTACGTCTCTTCCGAGAAAGAAGGTAAAGCGACGGGTTGGTCAGCATTCTTTGTGGATGGTAAATGGGTTGAAGGCAAGAAGTAACCGCCTTTAATGTGAAAAGCCGGGGCTATTGCTCCGGCTTTTTTATATCCTCTTATATAACCTGATTATTATTTTTTCTTTCTAACTATACATAGATGGTATAACTGATATAGTGGTTTCAGAGATTTTCACCTCGTCTGATCCCCGCCGTTGTTCATACCGGGGCTGCTTTTACTGCGGATGGAACGCCATGAAACTACAGCAACTTCGTTATATCGTAGAGGTGGTAAATCACAACCTCAACGTCTCGTCGACGGCAGAAGGGCTTTACACTTCTCAGCCGGGGATCAGTAAACAAGTTCGTATGTTGGAAGATGAACTGGGGATTCAGATCTTTGCACGTAGCGGCAAGCACCTGACTCAGGTGACTCCTGCTGGGCAAGAGATTATTCGAATTGCCCGCGAAGTGCTCTCAAAAGTGGATGCTATAAAGTCTGTCGCCGGTGAGCACACCTGGCCGGACAAAGGTTCGCTCTATGTCGCTACAACCCATACACAGGCTCGCTACGCGCTGCCAAATGTGATTAAAGGGTTTATTGAGCGCTACCCTCGTGTCTCGCTGCATATGCACCAGGGTTCACCAACACAAATTGCAGAAGCAGTTTCTAAAGGCAATGCCGATTTTGCGATAGCGACCGAAGCGTTGCACCTTTACGACGATCTCGTGATGCTTCCGTGCTATCACTGGAACCGTTCGATTGTTGTCACGCCGGATCACCCGCTAGCATCAAAAGAGTCTGTCTCTATTGAAGAGCTGGCGCAATATCCGCTGGTTACCTACACCTTTGGCTTCACCGGGCGTTCTGAATTAGATACGGCATTTAATCGTGCAGGACTAACACCACGTATCGTGTTCACAGCAACTGATGCTGATGTGATTAAAACTTACGTGCGCCTGGGATTAGGGGTAGGGGTTATTGCCAGCATGGCGGTGGACCCGGTGTCAGACCCTGATTTGGTGCGTATTGAAGCACAAGGCGTGTTCAGCCACAGCACGACGAAAATTGGTTTCCGCCGCAGCACGTTCTTGCGCAGTTACATGTATGATTTCATTCAGCGTTTTGCCCCGCATCTGACTCGTGATGTGGTTGATACCGCTGTAGCATTAAAATCTAACGAAGATATTGAAGCGATGTTTAAAGATATTAAACTACCAGCAAAATAATATCGCGAGGTATCTTTCCATGCGCGAAAGATACCTCTTCTCATTTGCATAAAGAATATGATTTACCTCTCTCCGTATTTATTCCCTTCTTAAATCGCTAATTGCCCACACCATATGAATGGTTAATGTGTCTCAATTAAGAGACAAACGTAGATAATAAATAACCTCTGCGCAAATTTACTGTTTCAATTATTTATTTCAGGTCAAAAGATTAAATATTTTCCTGTATCTGGAAAGCAATTTCGCTGGCTTTTGTACTAGAGTTTCTTTAGGATTAATCCCAGCTGGCGATTAATTATACCGATTGTTTAATGAATTATGATAAGTGGTGCCGATTGTATGAGGTTAGCAATGCCTTCAGGAAGTGAAGAACCGCAAAAGGAAACAGGGCTTAAACGTAAAGCCTGGATGGCGGTGTTTCTCGTATCAGGTCTGTTCTGGCTTGTGGTAGCGTTGGCAGCCTGGCATTTTTGGGGGTAATTATGACAGCCCTTGCTCAAACACAAGTGCAAAAAAGTGTACTTCAGCAAGATGACAAGTCTCAGCAAGAAGCAAAATCTGGAGAAGTACAGGTTCCTGCGTCGTGGCAGTTGACTCAAGAACAAAAAGAATTTATCGATCTGTTTTCAGCAGACGAACATATAGAACAATAAGAGTTATTTTTATTTACCTTTATTTAACTTGCGGTCAATCACACTTTTTTATTATATGTGATTAACACCTCACTCTTTAAGTAATCACTACACACAGCAATATTCAAACAGACTGATTAATTATTCAGTCATAGTGTTTACCAAAAATAAAGAGAGTGGATTATGGATACTCACTGTAGTGCCAAATATTGGTCATGGCTTAGCGTATTTTCCGTTTCGTTTGCATTTTGGGCCCACATGGTCTGGATGCTGACTCACTAATTATTCCAACACCCCGGCCATCTCCGGGGTGTAATCAAATCCCCCATCTGTGTTTACACAACCTGATTTATCAATTTGGGTTGTTATCAAATCGTTACGACATCTTTGTGTTATCTTTAATACTGTCCCTGATCTTAGTCAGGGATACCGCTATCCTAAGAAATTTACGGAGGAGCTATGTCGTTAACCCTACGAGAGGCCAGTAAGGATACTTTACAGGCGCTGAATAAAACCTATCACTATTACAGCTTGCCGCTGGCCGCAAAGGAACTTGGGGATATCACTCGTTTACCCAAGTCATTGAAAGTTCTGCTTGAAAACCTGCTGCGCTGGCAGGATGAAAACTCCGTCACTCAAGATGATATTCATGCCCTGGCCGCCTGGCTGAAGAATGCTCATGCCGATCGTGAAATTGCTTATCGCCCGGCGCGTGTTCTGATGCAGGATTTTACTGGCGTACCGGCAGTGGTTGATTTAGCCGCCATGCGTGAAGCCGTAAAACGTCTGGGCGGAGATGTTGCCAAAGTTAATCCACTTTCCCCTGTTGACCTTGTTATTGACCACTCCGTGACTGTCGATCATTTCGGTAATGACGATGCTTTTGAAGAAAACGTTCGCCTGGAAATGGAACGTAACCATGAGCGATATGTTTTCCTGCGCTGGGGCCAACAAGCATTTAGTCGGTTTAGTGTGGTACCGCCGGGTACTGGAATCTGCCACCAGGTCAACCTGGAATATCTTGGCAAAGCAGTATGGAGCGAAATGCAGGGTGATGAGCTGGTAGCTTATCCAGACACGCTGGTGGGCACCGATTCGCACACCACGATGATCAACGGCCTTGGTGTTCTGGGCTGGGGGGTAGGCGGTATAGAAGCCGAAGCTGCCATGCTTGGACAACCTGTTTCGATGCTCATCCCGGATGTTGTAGGCTTTAAACTTAACGGCAAATTGCGGGAGGGCATTACTGCGACCGACCTCGTACTTACCGTCACGCAAATGCTACGTAAACACGGTGTGGTTGGTAAATTCGTTGAATTCTATGGCGATGGCCTGGACTCATTGCCACTGGCCGACCGCGCAACCATCGCCAATATGGCACCAGAATATGGTGCAACCTGCGGATTCTTCCCGATTGATACCGTCACGCTGGATTACATGCGCCTGAGCGGGCGTAGTGAAGAACAAATCGCATTGGTGGAAGCCTATGCGAAGGTTCAGGGGATGTGGCGTAATACGGGCGATGAGCCTGTATTTACCAGCACACTGTCACTGGATATGAATGAGGTTGAAGCAAGCCTTGCCGGGCCGAAACGCCCACAGGATCGTGTTGCGTTGGGTGATGTGCCAAAAGCCTTTAGCGCTAGTAATGAGCTTGAAGTAAATAGCAGCCATAAAGATCGCGCACCCGTGGATTACACCATGGGCGGGAAGAGCTATCAGTTGCCAGATGGGGCGGTGGTTATTTCGGCCATTACGTCTTGTACTAACACTTCAAACCCAAGTGTCCTGATGGCGGCGGGCTTGCTGGCTAAAAAAGCCGTGACTTTAGGTTTAAAACGTCAGCCGTGGGTAAAAGCTTCACTGGCACCAGGCTCTAAAGTTGTTTCGGATTATCTTGCGAAGGCAAAACTTACTCCTTATCTCGATGAGCTAGGTTTTAACCTGGTAGGTTATGGCTGCACCACCTGTATTGGTAACTCCGGGCCGTTGCCGGATCCCATCGAACAGGCAATTAAGAAGGGTGATCTGACCGTTGGTGCCGTGTTGTCAGGAAACCGTAACTTCGAAGGTCGTATTCACCCGCTGGTGAAAACTAACTGGCTGGCATCGCCACCGCTAGTGGTTGCTTATGCGCTTGCCGGGAATATGAACGTTAATTTGACCACCGATCCACTTGGGCATGACCGCAAAGGTGATCCTGTTTACCTCAAAGATATTTGGCCGAGCAGCCAGGAAATTGCCCGTGCAGTCGCGCAGGTCTCAACGGAAATGTTCCACAAAGAGTACGCTGAAGTCTTTGAGGGAACGCCTGAGTGGCAAAGTATCGAGGTAGACCATTCAGATACCTATGGCTGGCAGAGTGATTCTACTTATATTCGTCTGTCGCCATTCTTTGATGAAATGGAAGCTACGCCGAAACCATTGCAGGACATTCATGGTGCCCGCGTGCTGGCCATGCTGGGGGATTCAGTAACTACTGATCACATCTCACCGGCCGGGAGTATTAAGCCTGATAGTCCGGCAGGGCGTTACCTACAAAACCATGGTGTTGAGCGCAAAGATTTTAACTCCTATGGATCGCGTAGGGGTAACCACGAAGTGATGATGCGTGGGACTTTCGCCAACATTCGCATCCGTAACGAAATGGTGCCGGGTGTTGAAGGGGGAATGACGCGTTTGCTTCCTGGCGACGAAGTCATCTCAATTTATGACGCTGCAATGAAATATCGCGACAAAGGCATTCCGCTTGCGGTATTTGCCGGTAAAGAGTATGGCTCCGGTTCCAGCCGAGACTGGGCGGCAAAAGGCCCGCGTTTGCTTGGGGTACGAGTGGTTATCTCTGAGTCATTTGAGCGTATCCACCGTTCAAACTTGATTGGCATGGGTATTTTACCACTGGAGTTCCCGCAGGGAGTGACGCGTAAAACGTTAGGTCTGACGGGGGAGGAGTTTATTGATATCAGTGGGCTCAATGATCTGACGCCAGGCGCTACGGTTCCGGTGAAATTAACCTTCGCCGATGGTAGACAAGAGGTGGTGGAGTGCCGCTGCCGTATTGATACCGGCAATGAACTGACATACTTCAAAAATGATGGCATCCTGCATTACGTTATTCGCAACATGCTAAATTAGACAAAAATCTCCCCCAGCGATGGGGGAGAAATCTCTTAATCTTCGGACAGCAAATGGCCCATTTTAGCGGCCTTAGTATCCAGGTAATGCGCGTTTTTCGGATTACGGCCCACGATCAATGGCACACGTTCAATGATATTAATCCCCGCTTCACTGAGAATTTCTACCTTACGTGGGTTGTTGGTCAACAAGCGTACCGCGTCGACACTTAATAGCTTAAACATGTCAGCACACAGCGTGAAGTCACGTTCATCGGCGGCAAAGCCGAGTTGATGGTTGGCTTCGACCGTATCGTAGCCTTTATCCTGCAATGCATAGGCGCGGATTTTATTAAGCAGACCAATGTTACGACCTTCTTGACGGTGATATAACAAAATACCGCGGCCTTCTTCTGCAATCTGGGAAAGAGCTGCTTCAAGCTGGAAACCGCAATCACAGCGCAGGCTGAATAGGGCATCCCCCGTCAGACACTCAGAATGCACTCGCGCCAGAACAGAATCATTCCCGCTAATATCACCAAAAACCAGAGCAACGTGGTCTTGTCCAGTTGCCAGTTCTTCAAAGCCCACCATCAGGAAATCGCCCCATGGGGTTGGCAGTTTGGCTTCTGCCACACGTTTAAGCTGCATGTGATTCTCCAGGTACTTATGTTGGCACTCATCGTGCCTGCCAGCTGTCTGGCTTGTTTAATTACTTCTGGCTATTTTGCCACAACGGCGGGTACTTCACCTAATTGACTGCCACGGCTCCTATTTTTACGCTTTGCGTTACGCTACGTTTTCCCATCGGTGCGCTTTTTCAGGTATTCTTAATGTTCAAATTGCATAAGGATAAGTGATGCGGGCAATAGCAAAGCGAACGACAATTGGTGCTGGAATACTGTTAATCATGCCTTTAGCCGTATGGATTTCGGGGTGGCAGTGGGTTCCGGGAGGAAATAGTGTCTGGCTTAAAATGATGTATTGGGTGACCGAAACTGTAACCCAGCCCTGGGGCATTATTACTCATGTTGTGTTGTGCGGTTGGTTTTTGTGGTGCCTGAGGTTTCGCTTAAAAGCAGCTCTAATGCTATTTGCCATACTCGGTGCGGCTATCCTTATTGGGCAGGGCGTAAAATCTGTCATCAAAGATAAAGTGCAGGAACCGCGTCCGTTTGTTGTATGGCTGGAAAAGACGCAACATATTCCAACTGATGAGTTCTACAATTTAAAGCGTAAGCAGCGTAGCGAACTGGTAAAAAGCCAGCTGGAAACGCAACAGGAAGTACCAGGTTGGTTACGTAAACACTGGCAAAAAGAGACCGGTTTTGCATTTCCGTCAGGGCACACGATGTTTGCGGCAAGTTGGGCCTTATTGGGTGTTGGACTGCTGTGGCCTCGCAGGCGAACTTTGACAATTGCTTTGCTGTTAGTTTGGGCAACAGGTGTAATGGGCAGCCGGTTGCTTCTCGGGATGCATTGGCCACGGGATTTAGTGGTAGCCACAATCATCTCCTGGGCGTTGATAACATTGGCAACCTGGCTTGCACAAAAATTATGCGGCCCGCTTTCACCGCCGCCGCAAGAAGCTGATGAAATAGCCGAACGGGATGATGAGCCTTGAGATTATTGATTTAATCCCCATTTCTTATGAATTGGACGCTCTCTATGGATTCCCCGAACACCCGGGAAATGGTAGTTTATACCGTTGGGTAAAAGCATTCGGGCATAATTTAGTCGCGTAAGACCACATGACGGGAAGTAATGTGAAATACTTATTCATTTTCTTACTGGTGCTAGCGATTTTTGTGATTTCTGTCACTCTGGGCGCGCAAAACGATCAGGTAGTCAATTTCAACTATCTGTTGGCACAAGGCGAATACCGCGTCTCCACTTTGTTGGCGACTCTTTTTGCTGCTGGTTTTTTACTGGGCTGGCTGATTTGTGGCCTGTTCTGGTTGCGCCTGCGGGTATCACTTGCGCGCGCCGATCGTAAAATTAAACGCCTGGAGCAGCAAATTACTACAGATTCTGATGTTACTGCGGCTGTTGTACCGGCTGTGAAGGAATAACCTGCCATGCTGGAATTGTTGTTTCTGCTACTCCCTATCGCTGCCGCCTACGGCTGGTATATGGGGCGAAGAAGCGCACAACAAGATAAACAACAAGAGGCTAATCGCCTGTCGCGTGACTACGTGGCGGGGGTTAACTTTTTGCTGTCAAACCAGCAAGATAAAGCTGTGGATCTTTTCCTCGATATGCTCAAGGAAGATACGAATACAGTTGAAGCCCATCTCACGCTTGGTAACCTGTTCCGCTCTCGTGGTGAGGTCGACCGCGCTATCCGTATCCACCAGTCTTTAATGGAAAGTGCTTCACTAACCTACGAACAGCGCTTGCTGGCCGTGCAGCAGTTGGGCCGTGATTATATGGCTGCGGGATTGTACGACCGCGCTGAAGATATGTTTGCCCAGTTGATCGATGAAACTGATTTCCGAATCGGCGCGTTGCAACAATTGTTGCTGATTCACCAGGCAACCAGCGACTGGCAAAAAGCCATTGAAGTAGCAGAACGTTTGGTCAAGCTCGGGAAAGATAAGCAGCGTACAGAAATTGCCCACTTCTATTGTGAGCAAGCGGTGCAATTGATGGGGAGCGATGATCTTGATCGAGCCATGTCTCTGCTTAAGAAAGGGGCTGCTGCCGATAAAAATTGCGCGCGCATATCTATCATGATGGGTCGCATCTTCATGGCTCGTAACGAATATGCAAAAGCCGTTGAGATATTGCAGCGCGTTATTGATCAAGATAGCGAATTAGTCAGCGAAACGCTGGAAATGCTACAGACCTGCTATCAGCAATTAAATAAACCGCAAGAGTGGGAAGCGTTCTTAAAACGCTGTGTTGAAGAAAACACCGGAGCAGGTGCAGAGTTGATGCTGGCTGAGATTCTCGAACATAAAGAGGGGTCTGAAGTCGCGCAAGTTTATATCAACCGACAGCTCCAGCGTCATCCTACTATGCGTGTGTTCCATCGTCTGATGGATTACCACTTGCAGGAAGCAGAAGAAGGGCGTGCGAAAGAGAGCCTGATGGTGCTTCGTGACATGGTTGGTGAACAGGTTCGCACTAAACCGCGCTATCGTTGTCAGAAATGTGGCTTCACGGCTTTTACGCTCTATTGGCATTGTCCTTCTTGCCGGGCATGGTCAACGATTAAACCTATCCGAGGCCTGGATGGGCAATAACAGGTATTTATAAAAAAAGAGATATTTTAGTTACAACATACTAATGATCTTTTCTGTAAAACACACCTCAGCATCGAGTCAATCATGCCTGGCAGGGTGTAATGGCAACTGTAATTTTGCGTGTGCCACGAGTAGAATGCTTGCCGTTTATCTCTATGCGGCGCAGTGCTGTCCAACATCAGAAGGTTTAGTCATGAATTCAACTGCATCATCCTCCTCCCTTGTTGCCACCGATTCTCCTATTGTTGTCGCACTTGATTACGATAATCGTGATAAAGCCTTAGCATTCATCGATCGCATCGACCCGCGTGATTGCCGTCTAAAAGTGGGCAAAGAGATGTTTACTTTGTTTGGACCGCAATTGGTGCGAGATATTCAGGTACGTGGCTTTGACGTATTCCTTGATCTGAAATTTCACGATATTCCGAATACGACGGCACATGCAGTTGCCGCTGCGGCAGAACTTGGTGTCTGGATGGTGAACGTTCATGCCAGCGGTGGGGCTCGTATGATGACGGCTGCACGTGAAGCTTTGCTGCCATTTGGCAACGATGCACCATTACTGATTGCCGTTACTGTCCTTACCAGCATGGAAGCAAGCGATCTGGTCGATCTCGGCATTGCTGCCACTCCAGCTGAACACGCTGAGCGCCTGGCTCGTTTGACACAAAATTGTGGTTTAGATGGTGTGGTTTGTTCTGCTCAGGAAGCTGTGCGTTTCAAGAGCGAATTGGGCCAATCATTTAAGCTCGTTACACCTGGCATTCGCCCGGTTGGAAGCGATGCAGGCGATCAGCGCCGCATCATGACTCCGCAGCAAGCACAAACGGCGGGTGTAGACTTCATGGTAATTGGGCGTCCGATCACCCAATCTGCAAATCCTTCTCAGACGCTGCGTGATATCCGCGCTTCATTGCTGCAAGGTGAATGATGAAAGACGATAACAGCCGTTTAGTTTACTCAACTGAAACAGGTCGCATTGATGAGCCTGCGTCGGCACCCGTTCGCCCAAAAGGTGATGGTGTGGTGCGGATTCAACGACAAACCAGTGGCCGTAAAGGCAAAGGTGTTTGTTTGATTACCGGTATCGATGCGGATGACGCGCAATTAGCAACGCTCGCCGCCGAACTGAAGAAAAAATGTGGTTGTGGTGGTTCACTAAAAGATGGCGTTATTGAGATTCAGGGTGATAAACGTGACCTGATTAAATCTCTGCTTGAAGCAAAAGGTATGAAAGTAAAATTAGCAGGTGGTTGATTCGTTTAAGATATAATAGAAACAATCAGGCCACGGTAAATATACCGTGGCCTTTTATTATGACTGCTGAAAGTCAGACCTGAATATTAAAGATTTTATAATGTGTAAAAGCATTTACGCTTTTGCTGGTATCAAGCTTTATTTACTTACTTGATGACCGATAATACCACCTACAGCTGCACCACCTAATGTGCCAAGTGCACTACCGTCAGTCAAGACAGCACCACCAACAGCACCGGCACCTGCACCAATCGCGGTGTTACGGTCACGTTTGGACCAGTTTGAGCAGGCGCTCAGAGAGGTAGCAACGGTTAAAGCCAGCACAACGGCAGCAATTTTTTTGTTATTTAAGGTCATAATACTTTCTCCTGAATTATTGATTCACGGAAATAGTCTCTAGTTAAGTATAGTGGCAATAAACCAACTTATAGAGCGTTCCGCGAAACTGCATAACGATATAAGACCTAAAAGATAACTACGGTGATTATCACTTCCTGTTATATCGCTGATAAATATTCTAATTTGTATTGGAAATAACAATAGGTAAATAATCTTAAAGGATAGGCAGGATAATTCTGATAAGAGAGCTGCCTACTGGGCCGCAGGCAGCTAAAAAGGTTCTCAGGCGATCGGAAATTGTTTAACAATATTGACCTGTATCCCCGTATCCTGCAATTGTTGGCTAGCAACTCCGCTAAGCGCATCGTCTGTAATGACGCGGTTAATGTGTGAGAGCGGGCCGAGAGTGTAGGGATGCATCGCACCAAACTTAGAACTGTCAGTCAGTACAATGGTTTCACTACCTTTTTCCAGCACAGTATTAACCACATCAGCGCGCATCATGTCGCGGCTGGTAAATCCGGTTTCTGGTAAAAAACCGTCAATACCGATAAATGCTTTGCTGAAATGGACTTGCTGGATAAATTGGCGCGTCAGAGGGCCAACCATGCTTTCACTCTTCTTCTGGTAAATGCCACCAAGCAACACAACTTCACAATCGGTATCTTTCAAAAGATGCGCAATGTAGCTACTGACGGTAATCAGAGTTATTTTTTTCTGCTCGGCTAACGCGCGAGCCAGCAGTGCATTGCAACTGCCATTTTCGATAAAAATCGTTTCACCGTCGTTTACCAATGTTGCGGCAAAATCAGCAAGATGACGCTTCAACGAATAATTGTTCATCATTCGGGTTTCGACATCTTCACTATCTAGCGGAACGGCATAACCGTGAGCACGTTTCAGATAACTTTTCTTCTCCAGAAGATTGAGATCCTGGCGAATAGTGACTTCTGAGACACCGGTTTTTTTAGCGAGATCGGCCACACTCATGCGGCCTTGATCTATCACCATCTGTAAAATAATTTGTTGTCTGGAGTTCATGTCAGCCAATTTTGAGGCGGTGCTTAATGCACCGCCGGATTATCAAAGTGTATGTTCTGTGCGGGCTATAATATCATCCTGCGCGTCTGGAGATAAGGCAGTAAAGAAAGCAGAATAACCTGCTACGCGCACCACCAGGTCGCGATACTTATCAGGATGTTGTTTGGCATCAATCAGTGTTTCACGGGAAACAATGTTGTATTGAACATGCCAGCCTTTATGCGCTTCAAAGAAAGTACGCAACATAAGCATCAATTTTTCACGGTCACGTGGGTTATCTAATGTTGCCGGATTCAGCTTCTGGTTAAGCAACACGCCACCCAAAATCTTACTGGTTGGCAATTTGCCAACGGAGCTGATAACTGCGGTTGGGCCAAGACGGTCGGTGCCTGAGGCCGGGCTTGCACCTTCTGCCAGTGGCGTCGTTGCTTTACGTCCATCCGGGGTTGCCATTGTTGCGGCACCAAATGGTACGTTCGCAGATATAGATGAAGTACCCGCGTAGTAAGTTCCGCCGATAGGGCCACGGCCAAAACGAGTATTGTGATACTGCTTCAGCTCGTCAATATAGGTTTGGTAAGCTCGAGCTAATAGTAAATCGACTTCATCTTCATCGTTGCCATATTTTGGGGCGCCATTAATCAGGCGCTGGCGTAGCTGTTCACCAGTCAAACCCTCAAAGTCATTGGCCAGTGCTTCAGCAAGCTGTTGTTGACCAATCACTCCTTGCTCGAACACCAATTTTTTCACTGCTGCAAGGCTGTTTCCAAGGTTGGCAATACCAACTTGCAGGCCAGAAACCCAGTCATATTTTGCGCCGCCTTGTTTAATACTTTTACCACGCTCAATGCAGTCATCCACTAGGGCTGAGCACAGAATGTCGTGAGCATTTTCTTCCAGAACCGTATCCACAACACACTCAATTTCTATGGATTTCTGGGTGTAATAGCGGATTTGAGCATCCCACGCATTCATCACCTGATCAAACTGGCTGAAGTTTCCGGCTGAGAGTGCATGTTCTTGCGGCAGGAAAACTTTACCGCTGGTAGCATCACGACCATGTTCGAGTGCAGCCAGCATGACACGAGCAAAGTTAATGAAACTCATGCCTGTGCAACGGTATCCCCATTTGCCGCCGACAGCTGTTTCAATACAACCAATCGCTGCGTAGTCGTATGCATCTTCACGACTGACACCGAGTTTAATAAACTCCTCAATCACGATTTCATCGTTGTTAAATGCAGGCATCCCGAAACCACAGCGAATCACCTGAACGCAAGCATCAAGGAAGTCATTACTCATTCCAGCATGGTAACGCACACTCAAGTTCGGCTGTGTTGAGCGTAACTGCCCACATGATTCAAGGATGGCGTATGAAAGTGGATTCACCGCATCTACAGCTTCACCATTAACCAGTGTCTGGCCACCAATGGTGACGTTTTGATAAAGAGGGCTGCCGGCAGAGGCTTTGGAGTGAGAACCAGAGCGGATTTTGTTCACTTCCAATAATTTCAACCAACAGCTTTGCAGGAGTTCGATAGCCTGGTCGCGACCTAAACTTTGCTCAAGTTCGACATCACGGCGATACCATGGATAGAGGAACTGATCGAGGCGGCCAAAAGATACGGAGTGGCCATTAGATTCTATCTGCAATACCAGCTGTATGAAGTAGCTCAACTGCAAAGCTTGCCAGAATGAGGTTGGTTTATGATGAGCAATGAGTTGGCAGTTTTCAGCAATGGCGAGCAGTTCATCACGGCGTGTAACACGTGATTCTGTGCTCGCCATTTCTTTGGCAAGCGCCGAGTAGCGTAGAATATGCTCGCTTAATGCAACGAAAGTAATATCAATCGCTTTCAGGAATTGCTCTTTGTGCAGATCTTCCCAGTCGGTCAGGTGTAGACGTGAACGACGTTCGGCTACTTTTGCACGTAAACCATCAATGCCTAATTCCAGCAACAGTGGGAAGTTGACCGCCAGATGCGCATCGCCCGAAGTCATATTTCCTTCGGCTTTAATGATGCCACTCGCCAGTAACTCCTTTTGCTCGTCGGTGAACATTCCGTAGCAGCGATCCTGCACGGTTTGCCCACGCCACCATGGGCAAATTTCATGCATCACCGCTTTATCAGCATCTGAAATTGAGAAACCCGCGCCAGGGCGGTCACCCAACTCATCAATTTCAGTTTCAATCCATCCCACGGTGTACTCAGGGAAGAATGGTGCCCCGCGAACGTGGCTTGCCTGGTTACCAACGATCAATTCATCATGCTTAATCCAGATAGTGCGCTCAGCAAGGTGGTGGACGAGTGCGAGAGCACGGCGCACGGGTAATGGTTTATCCTGGTGCTGTTGATAAATCGCTGTGTAATGTTGCGCACGCTCGGTACAAACTGGTGGCTTAACAATATGAATCAATGCTTCTTTATGAACTTTGATTCGTTGGCTTAAGGTGTTCAGGTTCAGTTGGGTCATCGGTTTATCCTCTTATCCAGGCGGTCATCCCTTTTTGGCTTGCGTACTGCTCAGCAAACTGCAGCAGTTCTGGCGCATCAAGGGGTTGGTGCGCGGCCAGATAAGGGATATTCAGGAGCTTGTATTTGTTGATACCTAAGGTGTGGTAAGGCAAAAAATGAATCGCTTTCGCACCGATTTCATCGGCAGCAAAATCAGCGATTGCGCGAATTGATTGCTCGTCGGCATTAAAATCTGGGATCAACGGCACGCGAATCGTCATTTCTACGTTGCGTGCAGCCAATTTGCGAAAGTTGTCCATTACACGTTCGACGTTGCCGTCGGTCCATTGTTTGAAGCGCTGCGCATCAACATGCTTAAGGTCGGCGAGCAGGAGATCCAGATGGTTAATCGACGGTTCTATGTATTTCCACGGCACATGGAGGCAAGACTCAACGGCGGTATGAATTCCTGCCTCTTTGCTTTTACGCAGCAGTTGCTCAGCCATTTCAGGCTGCATGAATGGTTCGCCGCCAGAAAGTGTAATTCCTCCACCGCTGCGGTCGTAAAATGGTCTGTCGCGAAGCACTTTCTGCATGATTGCATCAATACTTTGTGTCTCACCGCATACGCTTAATGCTTGGGTAGGGCAGCAATCCGTCAACGTAGTCATGTCGTCAGTCGTAAGCTTTTCACGGGCGATAATCAAAACGTCATCAATACGGCTGATTGCATGTGGTGCTGTCTGTGGACAAAGATCGCAACCAGCAAGGCATAGACGCTCGTCAAACAGCACATCCTGCCCACGAGCACGGCTTTCAGGGTTCTGGCACCAGCGGCATCCCAGAGAGCAGCCTTTAAGGAATACGACTGTGCGAATCCCTGGACCATCATGTGTTGAGTAACGTTGGATATTAAATAGCATAAGCCCGCCTTAATCTTCTTTCGTAAATTAGATTACTTTCGAATGAAAGTTTTATTGATTTTGATCAGATAAAGAACAGACAGTGGCGTTATGATGTCGGGAATCAGATAGATGACCAATCCGGAGAGTTTATGGAACTGTATTTAGATACTGCTGACGTTGCCGCAGTGAAGCGCCTGGCGCGTGTTTTGCCGTTGCAGGGCGTAACAACCAATCCCTCCATCGTTGCCAAAGCGGGGATTTCTTTGTGGGAAGTACTACCGGCCTTGCAGGATGCATTAGGTGGTGAAGGCAAACTATTTGCTCAGGTCATTGCCGCGCAGGCTGACGAAATGGTGAAAGAGGCTGAATTACTAGTGAAGCGTGTCCCGGGTCTTGTTGTGAAAGTCCCTACCACGGTAGAAGGCCTGGCGGCGATGAAGCAGTTGAAGGTAATAGGCATTCCGACGTTGGGCACTGCGGTATATGGTGCAGCTCAAGGATTACTTGCCGCATTAGCTGGGGCTGAGTATGTTGCGCCGTACGTCAACCGCCTGGATGCGCAGGGTGGTGATGGTATTCAAATGGTGCAGGATTTACAGCAGTTGCTGACTCTGCACGCCCCACAATCTAAAGTGCTGGCCGCTAGTTTCCGTACACCACATCAGGCCATGTCATGTTTACTCGCAGGATGTGAAGCAATTACGCTACCTGTTGATGTCACTGAACAACTGTTAACGACACCGGCCGTGAATGCTGCGATTGCAACTTTCGAGAAAGACTGGCAAGGCGCATTCGGTTCATTGAGCCTATAAAAACGCCGGTTTTCACCGGCGTTAGATTCAAATCTCCCAGGGCGACTTTTTCAAGTCGCCTTCTTTTATCTCTTCACCATTAGCGATGTTCAGCAATTCCGTTTTCAGGATTTCAAGATTGTTAATAGCAGACGCATGATCGCCCCCCACCAGAATATCCAGCACGGTATCAATACGTTTTGCGAGTTGCAGAGGGTCCACTGAAGGCATAGTGCGTCCTGGTCAGTTGCGGAAAAGTGTTGCCTTCATAATGCAAAAAAAGGTCTGGAAAGAGAAGGCTCAATTGCGAATTTTTACCCTTACACATCAATCAATTATTGAACAACATATAAGTAATAATTATTAAACACTCCGATACATTCATCCTGGTGCGGTAGTGGATTAGTCTGATCCTGCGTGTAACACGCTTTCATAACATGAGGATAAGATAATGACAGTAATTAACCAGCCAACCTGCAAATTGTTCACGGACACTACTCGATTCACTCAGTTGTCGGGTTACTACGAGGCGGAACGTCGCACTGTGTGGATGATGTTAAGAGCACAGCCCCGTCCTTGCTTCAACCACAAGCTAATCGAAGAAATTATGAACCTGCGGTATCTGGTTCAACAGGAGGGTTTTGTGGTTGATTTTTGGGTGACAGGCTCTCTGGTGCAGGGAATGTATAACACCGGCGGCGATTTGGGCTTTTTTGTTGAATCAATACAGCAGGGGCGTCGTGAGGCATTGCGCGCATATGCCAGGGCTTGTGTCGACTGTGTCCATGCAGCCTCACGAGGGTTTGATAGCGGTGCAATTAGCCTTGCGATGGTTGAGGGCAGTGCATTAGGCGGGGGATTTGAAGCAGCACTAGCACATCATTTTGTGCTGGCACAACGAGATGCCCGTCTTGGTTTCCCGGAGATTGCTTTTAACCTCTTCCCGGGAATGGGGGCCTATTCATTGGTTGCACGCCGTTCAGGAATGAAACTTGCTGAAGAGCTGATTTATAAAGGAGAGTCTCACACCGCTGAGTGGCATCAGCAGTTTGGACTGGTTGATGAACTGTTTGAACCCGGTCAGGGTTATCTTGCTACTCGTACTTTCATTGATACATTGCAGCCTAAACTGAATGGTGTACGGGCTATGTTGCGTGCCCGTCAGCGTGTACTTCAACTCCCTCGATCGGAGTTGATGGATATCACCGAAGACTGGGTTGATGCAGCATTTTGCCTCGAAGCTAAGGATATCGCTTATATGGAAAGGTTAGTGCAAATGCAAAATCGTCACAGCGCTACAGCTTTGCGTAAAGCCAGTTAACACGTGAGCCAACGCTCGAATACGGCTGTGGGCATTGGTCTAAATCCTGCCGTTTGTTGACGCCATTCTTTTAAAGAAAGGCGTCTTCTTTCAGGTGTTAACGCCTCAGCAACTCAAGAAATGCCTGCAGAACAGGTGAAGGATTTTGTTTATCCCAGGCAACGCCAATACCCATCGTCAGAGGATAAGTCTCTTCCTTCAGTTTACGGAAAATAACCCCTTGTCGTTTGATGCACTGCAACGATGAAGGGACCAGAGCAATACCTTTTCCTTCCGCAATAAGCCCCAGCATGATGTGATGATCTTGCGGTTCCGGAATAATATGAGGCTTGAAATCAATCTTGTGGAAAAACGCCTGGCAGTAATCATAAAAGCCGGGATTTAACTTCCGCTCAAACCAGAACATCGGCTCGTCACGTAGTGAGTCAAAACTGATGACGCGTTTGTGTGCAAGTTTATGTCCTGCGGGCAAAGCCACCACCAGTGGATCTTCTAAAAGTTTTTCAACAGCAAGACCTTGAACGTCCGTGTACAGGCCGATAAATGCCGCATCCATCGTCCCTTTTTTCACTGCACGAATGAGATTTATTGAATGGTCTCCTGGTGTGTGGATTTGCCAGGCAGGAAACCGTTGGTGCAAGACCTCAGTCACATCAGGGATTGCACTTCGTTCGAACACTGTTGTGTAACCAACAACAAATTTCCCTCCAATGTTACTTTGCATCTCTTTTACGACGGCAATCGCTTTTTCTGCCTGAAGGAGTGTGCGTTTCACTTCTGGTAAGAATGCGGCCCCCGCATCTGTGAGGGTGACACCCGTCTTGCTACGAAGAAATAACTGCACTCCGAGTTGGTCTTCTAATTGCCGAATTTGCCTGCTCAGAGGAGGTTGAGAAATATGCAGACGCAACGCGGCACGGCTGAAGTTGAGCTCTTCACTCACAGCCAGAAAATAACGAAACTGTCGTAAATCGATGGATTCATTCATACCAAAAAGGTATCACAAAAAGGGTATTGGATGCGTTGCTTAGTAAAATTTAGAGTTCGTTCACTACATAACAGAAGGGGATTCGAAAATGGAAAGTGAACGTTATCTACGAGGTCTGGAAAAATTAAAAGAGGTTGACGGGCATGCTGGTGAAAATGTCATTAAGAGTCTGAGTGATATAGCACCGGATTTTGCGCGTCTGCTGATTGAATTTCCATTTGGTGATATCTACTCAAGACCAGGTCTCGATTTAAAGGCCAGAGAAATTGCTGTTGTTGCAGCACTGACCGCACTTGGAAATGCGACGCCACAGCTCAAAGTCCATATCCAGGGCGCGCTGAATGTTGGCTGTTCGGAACAGGAAATTATTGAAGTGATCATGCAAATGGCGGTGTATGCAGGGTTTCCTTGCGCGTTGAATGGTCTATTTGCGGCGAAAGAAGTTTTTGCGCAAATAAAATAGCCAGGTTTCCCTGGCTAATTTGGTCGCAAAGCTTATCGCGCCGTTCTGGCCTGATAGCGCTTTAACCAACGTTCGAATACGGCTGCGGGCATGGGCTTCGCAAATAAATACCCCTGCCGTTCGTTGACGCCATTCTTAGTCAGGAAGGCGTCTTCCTTTTGGTTCTCAACCCCTTCAGCGATGACCTGTAAATTAAGCGCCTGGGCGACTGCAACGATTGCACGCACCAGGGATTGGGAAACCGACTGCTTATGAATATCGCGCACAAAACTTTGATCGAGTTTTATCGCATCGATCGGGAAGCGGGCAAGCTGAGAAAGTGAGGAATAGCCCGTCCCAAAATCATCTAAATGCACCTGGGCACCCAAGCGACTGAATTGCTGAATTACCGAAAGCGCAAGGTCTTCATTTTCAATCAGGCAGCTTTCTGTAAGCTCAACATCAATCGGGCAGTATTCAAAATTAAGATCTTTCAGAGCTTGCTTCAGATCGGTGAAGATTGTTTGATCGGCTAACTGGCGGGCAGAAACGTTGACCGCAACGCGTAAATTAATGCCTTTATCACGCCATTTCGCCACCTGCTGAACCACACTTAACATTACCCATCGCCCAAGAGGCACAATTAACCCGGACTCTTCTGCATAAGAGATAAAATCCAACGGTGGAATCAGCCCGCGCTCCGGCGATTGCCAACGCACCAGTGCTTCCAGGCTTCTGACTTCACCTCTCCAGGTCATTTTAGGCTGATAGTGAATAACAAGTTGGTCATTATCGAGCGCTTTACGTAAGTTGGTGTCGAGCCACAAGTACTCAAACACGCGTTGATTCATTTCTGGAGCAAATACGCAGAACTTGCCACGACCACTCTCTTTGGCGGTATACATCGCGGTATCAGCATTTCGAATTAGACTTTCACGGTCTTCACCATGTTGCGGAGCCAGCGATATACCTAACGAGCAGCCGGAGTAGACTTCAATCAAACCAATGCGGAAGGGCTGTTTTAGTCGCGCCAGAATACGCGACGACATGGCTTCGAGCGTAGCCTGAGAGGTGTCAGTGGCGAGAACAATAAACTCATCTCCACCCAAACGCGCGAGTATCTGCCCTTCATCAAGGCAACTTAGAATCGCTAATGACACGGCCTGCAATAACTGGTCACCGAACATGTGCCCGTAAGCGTCATTCACTTTTTTAAAGTTATCAAGGTCGAGATAAACGATCCCTACCTGGGTTTCACCACGGTTTTCAATCGCGGAGGAGATTAAATCGTTGATGGCGTTACGATTTGGTAGGCCGGTTATGGTGTCGGTGTTCGCCAATACACGCAGGCGCTCCTGCGCACGGCGCTCTTCGGTGATATCAGTACCAGAACAGATCAAATAGATTTCATTCTTACCGCTACCGCTATGGACGAATTTGTTGCGAAACAAAAACAGCCGCTGGCCTTTTCGTGTTTTTATCCAACGTTCAACTTCGTAAGAATTTCCGTTACGAAAGAACCCGCTAATATTGCGCTTGGAAGCGGCGGCCTCACTACGGCTCATAAACAATTTAAAAACGTTTTGGCCAATAACTTCTTGTTCTTTAAGACCGGTATACTCTTCGCTCAAACGATTGAAGCGTTGAATATTGCCTAATTTGTCGAGAATAACGATGACAGAGTTTGCCTCCGAGACGACTTGTTCGGCGAATGAGAGTCCTTGCACCAAATCGCGGGCGACAGAAGGGGTGTCATTCCAGGCCGATGCCGAACCCGCCCACTCTTTTTTGGATACCTTACGGCCCACTAAATGTACGGAAACTTCATTACCAAATAATGAAATCGACATAGTGACGCTTGAGGTTATTACCGTCATTTGGCGGATTTGTTCCGCCTGCTCGGGCTCAAGAGCCACCACCTGGCTGATATCAGAGCTTTCGCTGGCTGCTAATTGCAGAGCGTTGCTATCGTTTGGTAAACGCCAGTATGGGCTGGTTGTCCCTAAATAACGGTAGAGCAGATTTTGCTCCAAATCGTCTTTCATGCTCTCTCCTGAACAGTGCCCGACATAGCGTGTCAGTCTGTTATTCATATTAGCAATATAAACCGATCTTAAAGCGACAACAGTGAGTTAAAGACATTGTTTTTGCAGAAGATGTGAAAAATCTGAATCTTCGGCACCTTGTTGATAGTTTTTCCTACCTTATAACAAGAAGAAAACGAGTTATGGTGCTAATCATTACCTCGTTGTGATTATGATCCTAAGAGTATTCACCACAAAAAAAGATCAAAAAAAGCTGAGCACCAGGCTCAGCTTTTAAATCTAAATGACAAACTAACCGTCAGATTGCTGGACGTGCGATCACACTACGAGTTTCCATACGAACCTCTGCGATTGTCACATCAATGACGTCTGTCACTTTGTAAGCCACTTCGCCTTTAATCTGCACGGTTCCTAGCTCCTGGCTGCATACCATCTCATCGCGGACAGTATGGATGAACGGGGCAGGGATAAAGGCAACAGCACCATTTTCAATCAGACGTACGCGCATACCACCACGGCTCACATCAATGATTTCAGCACTAAAACGAGTATCCGTTCCGGCTTTGTCACTCAAGAAACGAGCATACAGCCAGTCACCGACATCGCGTTCAGCCATGCGGTTCAGGCGACGGCGCTCAGCCATCTGTACTGTGATTTCGTCTTGCGGACGGGATGCGGTTTCACCTTTGATGATCGCTTTCAACAGACGATGGTTGATCATATCGCCGTATTTACGAATCGGTGAGGTCCAGGTTGCATAAGCCTCCAGACCCAGGCCGTAATGCGGGCCTGGCTCAATGCTGATTTCAGCAAACGACTGGTAGCGACGGATACGAGTGTCAAGGAAGGAGGTTGGCTGCGCATCAAGTTCACGGCGTAATTTGCAGAAACCGTTTAGTGTCAGCACTTCTTGCGCGTCAACGTCAAGGCCGTGACCTTGCAGCATAGTCGCCAACTGCTCAATGTTTGCCGGGTCGAAACCGGTGTGGAGGTTATAAACGCCGAATCCCAATTTCTCGCGCAACACAATGGCCGCACAGACGTTTGCCGCAATCATTGATTCTTCAACGATGCGGTTAGCGATGCGACGTGATTCCGCAATGATATCCAGCACTTCGCCTCTCTCACCTAATACGAAACGGTAATCAGGGCGGTCTTTGAACACCAGCGCGTGGGTACGGCGCCAGTCGGCACGGCTCAGGCAGACGCGTTCCAGCAGACGAATTTGCTTAGCGATAGCGTCGCTCGGTGGCTGCCAGTCGCCTTTTTCTTCTAACCAGTCGGAGACAGCGTCATAGGCCAATTTGGCTTTGGATTCGATGGTCGCAACAAAGAAGTTAATGTCTTTTTCGATGCTGCCATCTTGAGCGATAACCATGCGGCACGCGACAACCGGACGAGTAACATTAGGGCGCAGTGAACATAAATCGTCAGACAACTCGCGAGGCAACATCGGGATGTTAAAGCCCGGCAGATAGTTGGTGAAGGCGCGGACTTTAGCAATATTGTCGAGTTTACTGCCTTCAGCAATCCAGGCGGTTGGATCAGCAATGGCTACGGTCAGCTGCAATTTACCGTCAGCTAACTCTTCAACGTACAGTGCATCATCCATGTCTTCGGTGCTGGCGCTATCGATGGTGACGAAATCAAGGGCGGTCAAATCTTCACGCACCAGGCCTTCATCCAACATTTCAGTCGCTACACCATCTGGCGCTTCACGTTCAAGATTGTGACGTGACAGTGTCACCCACCATGGTGCGAGATGATCGTCACCACAGGTAATGAATTGTGTTAGGTCAGCGTAGAAAGCGCGGTCGCCTTTAAGCGGATGGCGTTTCATCTCCGCGACTGCCCAATCACCATTCTGGAAATCATGCGTGACATTGCGGTCGGCGCGACACTGAATCGCATCACGCAATAATGGGTGATCCGGAACGATAGACAGGCGGTCGTCTTTACGTTGTACACGACCAACAAACCGGCTGAGGAACGGTTCGATAAGCTCTTCTGGCTCAGCGGTTTCGCGGTCCTTGTCGGTATGAATCACCGCGCTCACGCGGTCGCCGTGCATCACTTTTTTCATCTGCGGTGGCGGAATAAAGTAACTTTTTTGGGAGTCCACTTCGAGGAAGCCAAAGCCTTTTTCCGTGCCTTTTACCACGCCTTCAACGCGTGGAGTTTGGGAATGCAGTTGCTGTTTAAGCTGCGCGAGCAGCGGGTTATCCTGGAACATATTTTTTAGTTTTCGTGGCCAAAAGAGCGGCTGACAGTTTTACGCGAAACCACCCTTTGCGGCAAGCGCTGTTTGCCGCAAAGGCACGTGCTATCAATGTCTAGCGATTATTGCCAAGCCCAATTTTCAATCGGTTTAGCCAGCCGTACAACCCTGAACTCACCAGTAATTGCAAAGCTTCACCTTCGCTAAAACCCTGTTCGAATAAAAGTTGAAGCTGGGCTGCGCTAAAACTTCCAGGTGCGCGAGTTAATACGCGGACAGCCTGGATTATCGCGCGTTCACGTGGACGGTTATGGCTCCAGGCTTGTATCGCTCTTTCACCGTTGCGCATTGCTTCAGGTAAACCACTTTCACCACGCCATGTTTTTGCAAAATCCGTAAAGCAACTGACGCTTCCGTTAATACGCGCGGTCAACAGACCAACCAAAATCTGATCATCACAGGCTTGAGCATCCGGTGGGAGCAGTAAATGAGTTATCTGGCCGAATAGGGAAAATGCCGTGGCATCGTGAAGCAGCAGCCAACTCATCTCTTGCAAGATATTTTGCAGTAGGCAGTCGTTATGTACGTCCAATTGCAGTGTGTTTGCGTAGCGTGGCTCAACTTCAGGTAAACCCGGTTGCCACTGCTTGTCGCCATCAAGGAATAACTCGGTAGGGGCATCCTGCTGCGTATCAAGCCCGGGTAGCCAGCGCACAGGTAAACTTTGTAGTGCCTGGAAAATTGCAATTACGCGCGCCTGAAACCCGATAAAGCCAATCAATTGGTTAAATGTCACCATGTCATTTACTGAAAGAGCAACCTCATCAAGTTGCTGACGCGAGACATCATCAATCAGCGTCGGTTGGCTGGCCAACTGGCGGGCGTATTGGGTGATTTGCGTCAGGCGACGGTTGCTTTCGCGCGATGAGTCTGGCCCAGGTTGGGGGGCCAGTCGGGCCGCATAATGATTGCAAAGACGCTGAACACCGTAGACCTGTGCGACAGTGAGCGCTGTACTCAGGCGGTCATAGCAACTCAGCGTATGTAAGCGGGTCACAGGGCTGTTTTCAGGCAACAAACATTCACTGATATCACGTGCAGCCGAAAGCCATGCGTACTCAGAGGTGAGCTGGTCAGCGCTAAGGTTCAAATCAAGTAAAAAACGATCTTCGAGAAACGCGGCTTCGGGAACTAACGGAAGCACGGCGGCATCGTTACGGCTGGACTGGGTTTCATGGTACCAGTGGCCTTTGCCTGAGATTCGGCGTTGTTCCATGGTCATTCCTTGGTCAAAGAGTTTACAAGCCCGGGGAAAACACCTGACGGCCTGGTTTGCTGCTTTATCCTGGCGTAAGCGCGGGAGGTGACAAAAGAATGATCGGTGATAATAAATATCGGAAAAGTATAACTACGAGAGGAATTTCAGAATTAACAGGCAAGATTGTGGGTGAGGCGAGGGTGTTAACGGGGCAGACAGACGCCTGCCCACGTTATGAACCGAATTAGTCTTTCAGTTCCAGTTCGTTCATTGCTGCGATGCTGAAACCGCCGTCAACGTGTACCACTTCGCCAGAGATACCAGCAGAGAGGTCAGAACACAGGAACGCTGCGGAGTTACCCACATCTTCGATGGTCACCGTGCGGCGAATCGGGGTAACCGCTTCGCAATGTGCCAGCATTTTACGGAAATCTTTGATGCCGGATGCCGCCAGAGTACGGATTGGGCCAGCAGAGATACCGTTCACACGCACACCTTCTGGACCCATCGCGTTTGCCATATAGCGCACGTTAGCTTCCAGAGATGCTTTAGCCAGACCCATAACGTTGTAGTTAGGGATAGCGCGTTCTGCACCCAGGTAAGACAGAGTCAGCAGTGCTGAACCTGGATTGAGCATTTCACGGCAAACTTTTGCCATCGCAACAAAGCTGTAGGAGCTGATGTCGTGAGCAATTTTGAAGCCTTCACGGGTAACCGCATTCACGTAGTCGCCATCTAACTGGTCGCCAGGTGCGAAACCGATAGAGTGAACAAAACCGTCAAATTTCGGCCAGCTTTTCGCAAGCTCAGCAAACATCGCTTCGATGCTCGCATCTTCTGCAACGTCGCACGGCAGAACCAGGCTTGAACCCAGATCTGCAGCAAACCCTTCCACACGGCCTTTCAGTTTTTCATTCTGGTAAGTGAAAGCCAGTTCAGCACCTTCGCGGTGCATAGCCTGTGCGATACCGTAGGCAATGGAGAGTTTACTGGCGACGCCAGTGATCAGAATGCGTTTACCGGTAAGAAAACCCATAGCTTTGAATCCTTATAGTTTCTGCTAATTTTATGACTTTATAATCATCAAGTTGACGATGACTAGTCACAATTTTTCAACACGAAAGTGAAATTATATCCCACTCAACGCCTGTTGTGTCAGGTTATTTTTCTTACGCCGGACGACTGGTTATCGTGTCACCAGAGGTCTGAACAGATGGTTGTGTGGCGGTCGTGGTAGACGCATTGCCGACATGCCTGATGGATACTATGTTTTAGGGTGTTAATTCGCACTTGCCTGGAAACATAATCACCGGAGATAAATGATGAAAATCACTGTTGAAACACAGGTTCATGCACCCATTGAGCAAGTCTGGAATACTTACAATCACCCTCAAGATATTGAAAAATGGAATACTGCTTCGGCAGACTGGCATACCGTCAATGCGGAGGTGGATTTAAAGCCCGGAGGTAAGTTTTCGTCACGAATGGAAGCGAAGGACGGCAGTATGGGGTTTGATTTTGCAGGTGTTTATACGAACATCATTCCGAATAAATTGATTGAATACACTTTTGGTGACCGCGAAGCGAAAGTCGAATTTACGGAGCAGGAGGGCGGTGTGAAGGTATATCTAGAGTTTGACCCTGATACTCAATACCCCATCGAGCATCAGAAGAATGGCTGGCAGGCTATCCTGGATAATTTTGCTCGCTATGTTGAAGCGAAAAAATAACGTGTTAAGGGTGGCTCTTCGCGAACGGCATCCACCCTTAATATGTTGGCTTTATCGATCTTTTCGCCACGCATCTGCTGTTAACGCTTCACCGAAATGGCTGGCGATCAGGCGTTTGGTTAGGTCATGAAGCGGGGAGGCAAGAACTTCAGCGGTGCTGCCACGCTCAACGACTTCGCCCTGATGCATCACAATCACTTTATCGCTGATGTGTTTCATCATGCCGATATGCTGAGTCACATAGATATAGGCAATGCCCTGTTTCTCCTGCAATTCAAGCATCAGGTTAATCAATTGCGAACGCATCGACATATCAAGAGATGCCAGCGCTTCGTCGGCAATAATCACTTTCGGGCGCAGGATTAACGCGCGCGCCAAACCCAGACGCTGTTTCTGCCCTGGAGCCAGCATATGCGGGTAGTAGCTGGCGTGATCGGGAAGCAAACCGACCATTCTCAGCGTTTCAATAATTTGCTTGTGACGCGCTTCCGGCTCAAGGTCGGTATTCAGACGCAGCGGGAAATCGAGGATCTGCGAAATACGCTGGCGCGGGTTTAACGAGGTGCTCGGGTCCTGGAAAATCATGCGGATATGCTGGCTTCGGTAGGTATAGTCACCGTACTGCAGCAAATGATCATTAATTAGCACTTCGCCAGTGGTTGGCTCAACCATCCCGGCAAGCATTTTTGCAAGTGTCGACTTTCCTGACCCATTCTCACCGATAACCGCCAGTGTCTGTTTTTCACGCAGAGTGAAACTCAGTGGTTTAACGGCGTCAACATGCTGACGCTGGAACAAGCCAGTTCGATAGCGAAACGTTTTACTTAAATTACGAACTTCGAGCAGCGTTTCAGCCATTACTGACTCTCCATATTCAGCGGGAAGTGACAGGCATAAAGATGTGTCTTTGCCCCCATCAAGCGAGGTGTTTCAATACATTCACGCTGTGCGTAAGGGCAGCGAGGCCCCAGTCGGCACCCCATCGGCAACTGTTCCAGTAAAGGAATCGCACCAGGCATGGTATTGAGTCGGCTTTTATGCGGCATCGGACTGCCAAAATCAGGGATCGCGCGGATAAGCGCCTGTGTATAAGGGTGGTGCGGGGTGGCAATCAGCTCTTCACTGGTTGCGCTTTCCACGGTTTGCCCACAATACATAACGTTAATTTTATCGGCCCATTTGCTCAGCATCTGCAAGTCATGGCTAATAAGCAAAATGGTGGTGTTGTTGTACTGATTTAACCGCGTCAGTAGTTTGAAAATTTGCAGTTGCGTGGTTGGTTCCATCGCGTTGGTTGGTTCATCCGCAATCAACAAACGCGGCTGGTTTGCCAGCGCAATGGCTATCATCACCTTCTGGCATTCACCGTCAGTCAGCTCGTAGGGATAGCTACGCATCGCATCTTTATGATCTTTAATTCCCACGCGGTGTAACAACTCAATGGCCCGGCGTTTGCGCCAGCCAAATCGTTTCCACCAGCGGCCTTTATAGGTCCAGCCGGGAATATTTTGCATCAACTGACGACCGACTCGTTCTGATGGGTCCAGACACGACTGCGGTTCCTGGAAAATCATCGAAACGTTGTGGCCGACCAGACGACGACGCTCGCGTGAACTCAGACGTAGTAGATCGATATCATCAAACCGCATACGGTCGGCGGTGATGCGCCAGTTGTCTTTGGTGACGCCGCAAATCGCTTTGGCAATCAGACTCTTTCCTGAACCGGACTCGCCCACTAAACCGCGAATTTCCCCTTCATTCAGAGTCATACTGACGCGGTCGACGGCTTTTACCCAACCCTCGGAAGTCATAAACTCGATGGTCAGGTTACGAATATCAAGTAATGGCATTATTGCACCCCCGCATTGATTGCGCGGCGTAAACCGTCGCCCAGCAGGTTGACCAGCAACACACTGATCATGATAGCCACTCCGGGCAACATTACTGTCCACGGAGCGACATAAATCAACTCCAGTGCGTCACCCAGCATCGAGCCCCATTCCGGCGAAGGGAGTTGCGCGCCAAGGTCCAAAAAACCTAGTGCAGCAATATCCAGAATCGCCATCGAGAGTGCGCGGGTAATCTCAGTAACCAGAATCGCCGCCGTATTAGGCATTACCGCAAACCACAGAATATTCAGTGTTGATGCACCATCAAGGCGTGCGGCAACTACGTAATCTTTTTCCAGTTCGTCGTGTACGGCGCTATAAACAGAACGCACCATACGCGGCAGCAGAGCGAGCCACACGGCAAACATAGCGTGCAACAAATGTGGCCCAACAAATGCCACAACAATAATTGCCAGCAGCAGCGACGGAATAGACAGCAGCGTATCGAGAATATGATTGAGCACAGCAGAGCGAAGGCCATGTGTTGAACCGGCAAACACGCCCAGAATAATGCCAAATACTGCTGCCGCAAGCGTAACGACAAACGCACCGCCAACTGTTGGTGCGGCACCGCTTAACAGACGGCTTAATACATCACGCCCCAGGTCATCTGTACCCAGGAAGAAAGAGACATCGCCATAGCGTGACCATGAAGGCGGTAACAGTTGATACCCCAGGAACTGTTGGTCGATGCCGTAGGGCGCAAAAACACCGCCAAAAATGCACAGCAGTACCAAAGCGCCACAACCATATAGGCCGATCATTGCCGTAGTATCGCCGTAAAATTTTCGCCATGTCAGGCGCAGAGTGCTCGGCGGGCGCTTCTCGCGATAGACGCTATCGTAAGGCATACCATTCCTTATGTGTCAGAGGGTTTGCCATGGCACCCAAAATATCGGAGATAACGTTCACGATGATTACCAATGAGCCAATGACCATCACGCCAGCAGAAATGGCCGTGTAGTCTTGTTGGCGAATTGCGTTGATAAGCCAGCGCCCAAGGCCCGGCCAACTGAACACAACTTCAGTGATCATCGCCAGAGTTAACATGGTTGAGAATTGCAGGCCGAGGCGTGGAATGACCGGAGGCAACGCGTTGTGTAGCACATGACGATGAAGAATTGTCAGGCGTGATAAACCACGGGTTGCTGCTGCTTTAATGTAGTTTTGGTCAAACACTTCAATGGTGCTTATACGCATCAGACGCACCACTTCAGTGGTCGGCGCGACGGCTAATGCCACCACTGGCAGCACCATGTGACGTATGGCGCTGACGATCATCTCTTCACGATAAGGGGAGTCCGATAGCCAGGCATCAACCAGCGCAAAGCCAGTCACTGATTTCACTTCATAAAGCAAATCAAAGCGCCCGGAAACTGGCAACCAGCCTAATGTGAGCGAGAAAAACATTGTTAGCAGCAGGGCTAACCAGAATACAGGAATAGAAAAACCAACCAGTGCCAGAGCGCTTATCAGCCGGTCTTGCCACTTATTGCGCATAATACCGGCCAGCATTCCTACCGGAATACCTATCAGTAATGCCAGGCCAAATGCCAGGATACATAGTTCCATGGTGGCAGGGAAAACAATACGCAGCTGTTCATTAATAGACTGGCCATTAATGCTCGATACGCCGAAATCCCAGTGCATGATACTTTCAAACCAGAAAACCCACGCATTCCACAGTGATGCACCTTGCAGTGGGGCATGAGGGGTAAAATAGTTGAGGCTAAAGCCGATAAAGGTCAGAAAAAACAGCGTCACCAGCAGCAATAATATGCGGCGAAGAGTGTAAATAATCATGGTGTTTTCACCTCAACATTCTCGCGGGAAACACCCGCAAACGATGCATTACCAAACGGACTTAGCACCAGCCCTTTAATGTCGTACCGATAGGCTTGCAAGCGCAGTGATGACGCCAGTGGTAGCACGGGCAATTGTTCGGCCAGAATGTCCTGAGCCTCGCGGTAAGCTTCGATGCGAGAGGCCAGTTGCTGAGACGACAACGCTTTTTGAAGCACTTCATCAAACTTCGGGTCACACCAACGAGCATAGTTGGTCTGCGATCGGATCGCGGCGCAACTAAGCATGGGGCGGAAGAAACTATCAGGGTCGTTACTGTCTGTTGCCCAACCGGCAAGCGTTAAGTCGTGGTTCATATCCATTAAGCGAGCTTCCTGGAAACGGCCTTCTACAGGAACAATAATGACCTTCACCCCAATTTGCGCCATGTCAGCCTGGATAAGCTCTGCCGTTTTCAGCGGGCTTGGGTTCCATGCCTGAGAGCTAGTCGGAACCCATAGACGCAATTCCAGGTTGTTAAGTCCGAGCGCTTTTAATTGCTGGCGAGCTTTCTGCGGGTTGTATTCGGTAATTTTGGAGTCACTGTCATAAGCCCAGGAAGCACGAGGCAAAATAGAAGCGGCTGTTTCGGCTGTACCGTAGTAAATCGACTGCATCAGGCGTTGGTTGTTAATGGCCAGCGCCAGAGCATGACGTACTGCTGGGTTATTTAATGGTGCTTTGTTGGTATTAAACGCCAGATAAGCGATGTTCATTCCCGGACGCAAAGTAAGACGCAGTCGCGGATCATCACGTAAAATTGTCAGCTGACTGGCTGCAGGATAGGCCAGCACATCGCATTCGCCGGTAATCAGTTTCGATAAACGTCCTGTACCACCTGAACCCAAATCCAGAACAACTTGTGGCATTAATGGAACACCGCGCCAGAATTTCGGATGGCGTGCAAGGCGAATATATTGCCCCGCGCGATATTCACTTATCTGGAATGGCCCTGTGCCAACCGGCTGACGGTCCATTAATTCCTGACGGTCGGCCTTAGTCAGTTGATCAGCATATTCTGCGGACATCACGGATGCGTAATGTGTAGCCATATGCCACAAGAAAGAGGCATCTGGTTTTTCCAGTCGGAACTCAACAGTGTTGCTATCAAGCTTGCGAACGCTTTTTACCGAATCAGGGAACTGAAGGCTATCGAAGTAAGGGTAGTTGCCGCCGTTAACGTTATGCCATGGGTGTTTGCGATCAAACACGCGTTGGAAGCTGAATACCACATCATCGGCATTCAGTGCGCGAGTGGGTTTAAACCATGGTGTGGTCTGGAACTGAACGTTCGGGCGTAAATGGAAACGATAAGTCGCACCGTTATCCAATACTTCCCAGCTCTCGGCCAATTCTGGCATCAGGCGATAAGTGTAAGGATCAACATCCAGCAATCGGTCGTATAGCTGTGCGGCAAGGGTGTCCACAGTCAAACCACCGCTAGCCATCTGCGGGTTAAAGGTATTGACCTGACCGTTGACACAATAAACAAATCCGCTGCTACGGATATCAGCTGGCTTTTCAACAGGTGTTGCAGCAAATGCCGCGCCACTCAGGCAGCTAACCGCCAGTAACAGGGAGGAGACAATTCCGCGCATAAGTTTTTGAGTTTTCTCGGGTGATAGCCAAAGTGTATCGCACTCTGTAGGGCTTCCCAAAATATGTCAGGCTATTTTGCTTTTTTATTAAACAATGCCGTTAAAAAAGGTAAGGAAATGCTGGTTTTTACGGCGTTTGCGGCCTTTGGGGTAAAGTCAAAAGGCCGCTTTCCGGGGAATCAGAATGCTAAACTGGCACTTAATGTTCCGTTAAAACCGGTGCTGCTATGGTCTGCGGCCAGCACATTCGCACTTGCGGCCAGCATCAGATTCCCCGTAGCCGCGCTCAAGTTAATGCCCGCTTTATAGAGGTTATCGCTATCAAACGCAGAAACTTGCGAAATGCCGAAGCCATACAGCGTGCCATTTGAAGTCGCCTGCGCGTCGCTTAACAAACGCTCATAGCCGACATTCAGACCCGGTGTCACTGCCCAGTTGCCCGGTGTAAATGGTTTCAGGTTGATATCCAGATTGCTGACCAAACTGGTTTGCGTATCATTGCTGCCATCCATATCCAACGCCACTTCGCTACCGGTTTCCTGGAAATCATCCAGATGCAAATGCGTGACCTGCACGCCGAGACTGGGGTCGAAAGTCACAACACCTGGCACCCGCCAACCCACGCCTGCTCGCGCGCTGTAAAATTTCCCATTGGTGTCACCCTTGGCGGTTTCGAAACCCTCACCAGGGCGGCGATCGCTCTGGTAATCAATGTAACCCGCGCTGCCCTGTAAAGTGCCATAAGGTCCATCTTGCAGGCTGCGGATGGCGTAACGCCCACCAAGTATAATAAACGTCGAGTTAGTTTTGACTTCATCGCCATTACTGCTGACCTGCCCGTGGCTGTATCCCACGCCACCATTAACTGAAGCCTGTTCACT
This sequence comes from Buttiauxella sp. AC038, assembly GCF_979253565.1. NCBI lineage: Bacteria > Pseudomonadati > Pseudomonadota > Gammaproteobacteria > Enterobacterales > Enterobacteriaceae > Buttiauxella > Buttiauxella sp. AC038. The sequence goes on from NZ_CEEDCQ010000001.1 coordinate 2,399,861, forward strand.
GGTACGCCATGTGCCGCCTACAATCGCGCCTGCGGAATGTTCATTGCTGCTGCTGGTTGATGGCGATGCGTTGGTGCCAAGATAACTGTCCACGCCCGTCATCCAGACTGATGTACGACCCACAGCGAGCTGGCTACCGGAAGTCCACGGGGCAATTTTGTCGTTAATTTGCGAGGCTGTGCGCAAAAGGTAACTCTCTGCATCGGCATGAACCTGTCCGCCGATGCGTTTTTCCATGCCGCCGAGGGAGCCGCTATCAATGGCCGATTGCAGGAAATAGTTATACGCAGTGTATCGACCAGAAAGAGGGGAATCTTGCAAGGCGGCGAGGAATGCAGCACCTTCTGCTGCATTTCCGGTAAATGACTGCTGACCTGGCAACTGTGCATAACTCACCATTTTTCCACGCAGTACATAAATCGTTGCCTGATCCAACCCCAATCCTTGCTTCAGGTAATTATCCACACTGCCGTAACTTAGCAAAATCTGGTCGAACCCTGCTTGTAGCCAGTTCGCCTGCACGCCCATTATCGTGCGATAAGTGTCTGCCATTGAAGCCGGAAGGACGGCAACGGTGGCGTTGATACGCGCGGCAGTATAATCGTTGGTGGCGAGATAGTTCGCCATAATGTCTGTGGAACTCACGCCTGCAATAGATTGCAGAATTGCCGCCGTCCAGCCAGTGCGATCTTTGCCGGCGGTGCAGTGGAAAATGGCTGCGCCATCGGCTTCGGCTAACGCCCGGAATTCTAGTGCAAGCCCCTGGCGGGAAAAATCGTTGGTCACGAAACTCCGTTCGCCATCTTCCATCATGGCATTCACACTCTGTAACGACATACCCGCCAGGGAGCTGGTGATGCTGCTGGTATTCCCGGCATTGCCAATCAAATCAGCATTAATATATTGCGCGCCAGCGGGTAGGGTATCGGGCGTCGCCGCAATTTCAGCGGTGGTGCGCAAATCCACTACCGTCGTGATATTCAGCGTATTGAGGATTGCCAGATCAGAAGTCGTCGGCGTTAAGGCGTTGGAACGATAGAACACACCAGCCCGCATCACTCCATCGTGGCTGGTGCTATACGCAGCAGTGGTTCCGGCAACGTCACGGAAATTATCCATCCCCTGCAAGCGCGGGGTATTTACCGTGAGATCAGCCGCCTGAGCACCGCAGCACAATAGATAAATGATTGTTGCTGCGTAAGTTTTCTGGAGTTTCAAAAGTAATCCTTAAGTGAGTTAAGCAAAGCGGCGCTGATTGTAGGGTGGTTATGTTAAGGATTTGTTTCAGTGTGGTTTCAGCAGTGATAGGCAGGCTAATAAAGTGCTGAGTAACGACTTTAAAAAAGCCTACAGAAAGCGGGTTGGCGTTATGAAAAAGGGATTCAAAAGAATAAAATCGTTGGCTGACGACTTATGCCAGCCATAAATATTTATTATCACTCAGGATGTACAACCTGATGTTTTTTAAGCAATGCCCGTAGCTGATGGTAGGTGAGACCAAGCAAATCGGCGGCCTTTCGTTGGTTATATTTCGCCTGCACCAGACTCTGTTCCACCAGCGTTTTTTCCTGCTCGTTTTGCCATTTGCGCAGATCCATCGGTAACGAGAGTTGTGACGCTTCGTGTTTCACACCAGGCGCGGGCTTACGCGCAAAGGGATCGAGGATCACTTCATCGACCTGCTCCTCGCTGTTGCCATGGCGGTAAACAGAGCGCTCAACCACGTTTTTTAGCTCGCGGATATTTCCCGGCCAGGCATAATTCAACAGTGTTAACTGTGCTTGCTCGGTAAAACCCGGGAAGAAGGACAAGCCCAACTCGCGACACATGGTGATCGCGAAATGTTCAGCCATCAACATGATATCGGTTTGGCGCTCACGCAGCGGTGGCAGTTTCACTACATCAAAAGCAAGACGGTCGAGCAAATCAGCGCGGAATTTCCCTTCTTCAGCAAGTTTTGGCAGATCGGCGTTGGTCGCACAAACCAATCGCACATTGACCTGCAACGGCTGGCTGCCGCCAACACGCTCAAGCTCACCGTATTCCACGACACGTAAAAGTTTTTCCTGCACCATCATGGGTGCAGTTGCCAGTTCATCAAGAAACAACGTACCGCCGTCGGCGCGTTCAAAGCGCCCTGGATGGCGCTTCTGAGCGCCGGTAAAAGCCCCAGCCTCATGCCCGAATAGTTCTGAGTCCAGCAAGTTGTCGTTGAGTGCCGCGCAGTTAAGGGAAATAAACGGTCCTTGCCAACGGCGCGAAAGGAAGTGTAGGCGATTGGCAATCAACTCTTTACCTGTTCCGCGCTCGCCAATCACTAACACGGGTTTCTCTAACGGTGCCAGGCGGGAGACTTGTTCCAGCACTTCAAGAAAGCTGTTTGCTTCGCCAATCAGGTTATCTTTGCTGTCTGCCATGATTAAATTAACCAATAGTTAGTGAATATAACCACTATAAACGTTATGCATAATGAGTCAAATTTAATCATTCTGTTAAAAATCAATGTGATAAAAAGTTGGCACACCGCTTGCAATATTCTTGTCGTGCTGGGTGCCGGGCACCTGAAATAATGACTAAAGAGGATTGAATTATGGGTATTTTTTCTCGTTTTGCCGACATCGTGAATGCCAACATCAACTCACTGCTTGAGAAAGCGGAAGACCCACAGAAGTTGGTGCGCCTGATGATTCAGGAAATGGAAGACACACTCGTTGAAGTGCGCTCCACTTCGGCTCGTGCGCTGGCTGAAAAGAAACAGCTTTCCCGCCGTGTAGAGCAAGCGACCGCACAGCAAGCCGAATGGCAGGAAAAAGCCGAACTGGCACTGCGTAAAGATAAAGAAGATCTGGCACGTGCGGCATTGATCGAAAAACAAAAAATGACCGACCTGATCGCCACCCTGGAAGATGAAGTGGTGCACGTCGATGAAACCCTGGCGCGTATGAAAAAAGAGATTGGTGAGCTTGAGAATAAACTCAGCGAAACCCGTGCGCGCCAGCAGGCGTTAACGCTACGCCATCAAGCAGCCTCTTCTTCACGCGATGTTCGTCGCCAGTTGGATAGTGGCAAAATCGATGAAGCAATGGCTCGTTTTGAATCTTTTGAGCGCCGTATTGACCAGATGGAATCAGAAGCGGAAAGCCACAGCTTTGGCAAACAGAAAAATCTCGACTCACAGTTTGCTGAACTGAAAGCCGACGACGAGATCAGCGAACAGCTGGCTGCGCTGAAAGCTAAAATGAATAACCAGGAACGTGGGTAATTCACTTTAACTGCGGCGTGCATGGCGCGCCGCAGCTGGCCTGACTTGTAAAAGGAGTACACATGAGCGCGCTTTTTCTTGCCATTCCGTTAACCATATTTGTGTTGTTTGTCGCCCCCATCTGGCTGTGGTTGCACTACAACAACCGTGCCGCGAATGGCGGGCAGCTTTCTCAAGGCGAGCAACAGCGGCTGGCTCAGCTAACTGAAGAATCACGCCGTATGCGTGAACGAATTCAGACGCTGGAGCAGATCCTTGACGCAGAACATCCGAACTGGAGAGACAAATAATGGTGAACTCAATTTCCGGTCGTAAATTGTGGCGTATCCCTGAAAAAGGGATGGTGAAGGGGGTTTGTGCAGGTATCGCGCAATATCTTGATGTGCCTGTCAAATTGGTACGCCTGATTACCGTGTTAGCGATGATTTTTGGCCTATTTTTCTTTGTGATGGTGGCCTACATCGCACTGACTTTTATTCTTGACCCAATGCCCGCGGGTGCTGACCAGGCAACGCCTCAACCGACCACGCGCGATTTGCTCGACGAAGTTGATGCTGAACTTGCGGCAGGGGAACAGCGTTTACGGTCTATGGAACGCTATATAACCTCTGATACCTTCACGTTACGTAGCCGTTTCCGTCAGCTTTAATGTTCTCTATGGGGGCGATTGCCCCCGTTGTAATCGGGAGAAACCATGTCTAAATTCCAGACGGCTGCGAACAAGGCTAAGCCGGGCCTGAAAATTGTCGGTAAGTTAGTATTGCTGACTGCCCTGCGCTACGGCCCTGCAGGCGTCGCGGGTTGGGCCGTTAAATCTGTCGCGCGCCGTCCATTGAAAATGCTACTGGCGCTGACCCTTGAGCCACTGCTGGCACGAGTGTTGCGCAAAATTTCTGCTCGCACTCAAGGCGGCACCGCAAAGTAATCTTTTCTCCACACTTTTGATTTTCAATTCATTTGCCATTGATTCGGTATTAACAACCCATATTTATTACAATCAGTGAAGATTCTCCTCAGTTGAGAGACAACGGGCGCAACCAGGACGCATATGAACAGAATCAAGAATGAACTGAATGCCCTGATGAACCGGGGTGTGGACCGACATTTACGTCTTGCCGTAACCGGTTTAAGCCGCAGCGGCAAGACGGCTTTTATCACCGCGATGGTGAACCAATTATTGAGCGTGCATAACGGCGCGCGTTTGCCGTTGCTTAATGCGGTACGTGAAGAACGCCTGCTTGGCGTGAAACGTGTGCCGCAGCGTGATTTAGGTATTCAACGTTTTACCTATGATGAAGGCCTGGCGCAGTTATTCGGTTCACCACCGAACTGGCCGACTCCGACTCGCGGTGTTAGCGAGATGCGCCTTGCGCTGCGTTATCGTTCTAACGATTCACTGTTGCGCCATTTCAAAGACACATCAACGCTGTATCTGGAAATTGTCGATTATCCTGGTGAGTGGCTGTTGGACTTGCCGATGCTGGCGCAAAATTACCTGAGCTGGTCGCGCCAGATGACCAGTCTGCTTACCGGCGATCGAGCCGAATGGTCTGTGCAGTGGCGCAAATTATGTGAAGGTTTGGATCCGCTGGCTCCTGCCGATGAAAATCGCCTTGCAGCCATTTCAGAGGCATGGACTGAATATCTGCTGCACTGCAAACGAGAAGGTCTGCATTTTATTCAACCAGGTCGTTTTGTTTTACCTGGCGATATGGCTGGCGCTCCGGCGTTGCAATTCTTCCCGTGGCCAGATGTGGATAGCATTGGCGAATCGAAACTCGCTCAGGCAGACAAAACCACCAATATCGGCACCTTGCGTACACGTTTTGAATACTACTGTGAAAAAGTGGTTAAAGGGTTCTACAAGAACCACTTCCTCAAATTTGACCGTCAAATTGTACTGGTGGATTGTCTTCAGCCGCTGAACAGCGGGCCACAGGCGTTTAACGATATGCGTCTTGCGCTGACGCAACTGATGCAAAGTTTCCATTACGGCCAGCGCACGCTATTCCGCCGCCTGTTTTCGCCGGTTATCGACAAACTTTTGTTTGCCGCCACTAAGGCCGATCACGTTACGGTAGACCAACACGCCAACATGGTCGCACTACTTCAGCAACTGGTGCAGGACGCCTGGCAGAATGCGGCATTTGAAGGTATCGACATGGACTGCATGGGGCTTGCGTCAGTACAGGCAACACAAAGTGGCCTGGTTGACGTGAAAGGCGAGCAAATCCCGGCACTGCGTGGTAACCGTTTAAGTGATGGTGCGCCGCTGACTGTCTACCCAGGCGAAGTTCCGGCGCGTTTGCCAGGCAGTGCATTCTGGGAGAAACAAGGTTTTCAGTTTGAACAGTTCCGCCCGCAAGTCATGGATGTAGACAGACCGATGCCACATATTCGGATGGATGCGGCACTGGAGTTTTTAATCGGGGATAAATTGCGATGAATGAACCATTAAAACCGCGTATAGATTTCGCGCAACCGCTGGAAGTGGAACAAGAACCCATTTATAAAGCACCACACGCATTTAGCGAGCCTGAAGCAGAAAAATTCACACCAGCACTAACTCAACTCGATGAAATGGAAGACGATGGGCAGGCGGAAGCGGTGATTGAAGCGGCGCTACATCCTAAACGTAGCCTCTGGCGACGCATGGTTCAGGTTGGGCTTGGGTTATTCGGTGTCAGCGTTGTGGCGCAAGGTATCCAATGGACGCATAACGCATTTATAACCCAGGACTGGATTGCGCTCGGCGGCGGTATTGCCGGTGGGTTAATTATTGCCGCAGGGATTGGTTCAGTCGCTACCGAATGGCGACGGTTATGGCGTTTACGCCAACGAGCCGAAGAACGCGATGAAGCACGTGATTTGATGAACAGTCACGGCATGGGCAAAGGCCGGGCATTTTGTGAAAAATTGGCACGTCAGGCTGGGCTTGATCACGGACATCCTGCGCTGCAACGCTGGTATGCGGCAATTCACGAAACGCAAAATGACCGGGAAGTGGTCGAGTTGTATGCACGTCTGGTTCAGCCAGTGCTCGATAATCAAGCGCGTCGGGAAATAAGTCGCTCCGCTGCTGAATCAACATTGATGATTGCTGTAAGTCCGCTTGCGTTGGTGGATATGGCGTTTATTGCATGGCGCAATTTACGACTGATTAACCGAATCGCCACGCTTTACGGCATCGAACTTGGATACTACAGCCGTATTCGTTTGTTCCGTCTGGTGCTACTGAACATCGCCTTTGCCGGAGCGAGTGAACTTGTGCGTGAGGTGGGGATGGACTGGCTAGGTCAGGATCTCGCAGCGCGACTGTCTACTCGTGCAGCGCAGGGGATTGGCGCAGGTTTACTGACGGCTCGCCTTGGGATTAAAGCAATGGAGCTTTGCCGTCCGTTGCCGTGGATTGATGGTGACAAGCCTCGTCTGGGTGACTTCCGTAAGCAGTTGTTGGTTCAGCTCAAAGAGACGATGAGTAAGAGCAAAAATAAACCTGTCGAGTGACACTTTAATGATGCCGTGAGCCTTAAGGTTTACGGCATCACCTCCATTCATAGACTTATCTGTCAACTTTTCTTAACACATCTCTTCTGACCGTAACTTATCTGGAGTATCATCACTCCACCCAATGACTCAGCTTTTTGCAATTGAAGGACACCTCCATGCGTCTGGAAGTTTTTTGCCAGGACCGCCTTGGTCTGACTCGAGAATTACTTGATTTACTTGTGCTGCGTAGTATCGATTTGCGAGGAATCGAAATTGATCCAATTGGGCGAATTTACCTGAATTTCTCGACACTTGAATTTGACTCGTTCAGCAGTCTGATGGCTGAAATTCGCCGTATTCCAGGCGTTACGGATGTTCGTACTGTGCCGTGGATGCCTTCCGAACGTGAGCATCGTGCACTTAGTGCATTGCTTGAAGCGCTACCTGAGCCTGTACTTTCGCTGGATATGAAAAGCAAAGTAGAGCTGGCGAACCCAGCGAGCTGTGCGCTATTCGGACAGAATGAAGACAAGCTGCGTAACCACAATGCCGCAAGTCTGGTGAATGGTTTCAATTTTATGCGTTGGCTTGAAAGTTCTCCGGCTGAGTCGCATACCGAACATGTGGTCATCAACGGGCAGAACTTCCTGATGGAGATTACGCCGGTTCATCTGGATAGTGAAAACGAAGAGTCTTCACTGGTGGGGGCGGTTGTTATGCTGCGCTCCACTGTGCGTATGGGTCGCCAGCTACAAAATCTCTCTAACACTGATGTCAGCGCTTTCAGTCAGATTGTCGCTGTCAGCCCGAAAATGCGCCATGTCGTTGATCAGGCACATAAACTGGCATTGCTGAATGCACCTTTGCTGATAGTTGGTGATACAGGTACGGGCAAAGATTTACTTGCACATGCTTGCCATCTTGGTAGCCCGCGAGCGCAGAAACCCTATCTGGCACTCAATTGTGGCTCAATGCCTGATGACGTCGTTGAAAGCGAACTGTTTGGCCACGCGCCAGGGGCATACGCTAACGCTGTTGAAGGTAAGAAAGGCTTCTTTGAGCAGGCTAACGGTGGCTCGGTTCTGTTGGATGAGATTGGTGAGATGTCGCCGCGTATGCAAACTAAACTGCTGCGCTTCCTCAACGATGGGACTTTCCGCCGCGTGGGTGAAGAACACGAAGTACATGTTGATGTTCGTGTGATTTGCGCCACTCAGAAGAACCTGGTTGAAATGGTACAAAAAGGGGAGTTCCGTGAGGACCTCTATTACCGCTTGAATGTACTGACGCTGAATCTGCCGCCTTTGCGTGATCGCCCGCAAGACATTATGCCTCTGACTGAATTGTTTGTGGCACGATTTGCCGATGAACAAGGGGTACCGCGCCCGAAATTGGCAAATGACCTGAGTAATGTGCTTACGCGTTACGGGTGGCCGGGTAATGTGCGTCAGTTGAAAAATGCAATTTATCGCGCGTTAACGCAGTTGGAAGGGTACGAATTGCGTCCACAAGATATTTTGCTGCCTGATTTTGACACCGTCAGTTTGGCTGTTGGCGAAGAGGCGATGGAAGGGTCGTTGGATGATATTACCAGCCGCTTTGAGCGCTCGGTACTGACACAGCTTTATCGTACTTACCCAAGTACGCGTAAGCTGGCAAAACGCCTGGGTGTTTCACATACGGCGATTGCGAACAAATTACGTGAATATGGTTTGAGCCAGCGTAAAACAGAAGAGTAGTAAGAATGCCCCCGGTTATCGGGGGCATTAACACTTAAGCCTGGAGAGCTTCCAGCGCCGCAGCATAATCTGGCTCGTTAGTGATTTCATTCACTAACTGGCTGAATACCACTTCATCTTTCTCATTGATAACCACAACCGCACGGGCAGTCAGGCCTTTCAGTGCGCCTTCAGAAATACCAACGCCATAAGCTTGCTGGAATTCAGGGTTACGCAGAGTAGACAGCGTTACCACGTTGCTCAGACCTTCTGCACCGCAGAAGCGAGACTGTGCAAATGGCAGATCGGCAGAAACACACAGTACAACAGTGTTATCCATCTCAGTTGCCAGTTGGTTGAATTTACGCACAGATGCCGCGCAAACGCCGGTATCGATGCTTGGGAAAATGTTCAGTACTTTACGTTTTCCGGCGAACTGGCTCAGTGCAACATCAGAAAGATCTTTTGCTACCAGAGTGAAAGCTTCAGCTTTGTTGCCAGCTTGTGGGATCTGACCTGCAACCGCTACAGGGTTGCCCTGGAAATGAACGATTTGTGACATGTTTGATTTTCCTGTTTACATATAATTAACGCCGCGAACAGTGTATGTCAGTATTCCTCGTCTGAATATAAAAAACTGATAGTGCAAGTAAAAGTGTTCGCTGGCTATATACCCTTCATACTTCATGCTGCCTCTTTGTTGGCTGCGCTCTTCACCCAACAAATCTGTCTGGAACAGATTTGAACGCTGTTACAGCGGCCCCGGAGGGGTGAGGCCCATGGATGGGCCGAATAATCACTGACTTATGTAAGCTCATCGGGATTCGTTCCCTTGCCGCCTCGATGCACCTTGAATTATTTTGGGTATACTCTGCGAAGGATACAAACAACGACCACAGGCAAAACAATAATGAGAACAGTCAAGGTTTACCAGGAAGCATGGCCTCTCCATACACCGTTTGTGATTTCACGCGGAACTCGCAGCGAAGCGGTAGTTGTGGTGGTTGAGCTGGAAGAAGACGGTATCAAGGCAGTGGGCGAGTGCACGCCGTATCCGCGTTATGGCGAAAGCGTGGAATCGGTGCTGGCGCAAATCACCACGGTTATACCTCAACTGGAAAAAGGGATGACGCGCGCGCAGCTGCAAGATGGTTTGCCGGCTGGTGCCGCGAGAAATGCCGTCGATAGCGCTTTGTGGGATTTAGAAGCCAGAAAGAACAAGCGTACGCTGTCATATACTGCGGGCGTTGAGCTTCCTGAATTAATTACTACAGCACAGACGGTCAGCATTGCCGAACCTGAGCAAATGGCGGCGGCGGCAAAACTATTGTGGGATAAGGGCGCGCGTCTTTTGAAGGTCAAAATTGATGACCGACTAATCACTGAACGTATGGTGGCGATTCGTGCCGCGGTTCCCGAAGCCGTTTTAATTGTTGATGCCAACGAAGCATGGCACAGCGATGGGTTGGCGGCGCGTTGCCAGTTACTGGCCGATCTCAATGTTGCGATGCTTGAGCAGCCTTTACCGGCCGGACAAGACAGTGCGCTGTCTAACTTCATTCATCCGTTACCTATTTGCGCTGACGAAAGTTGCCATACCCGCGAAAGTTTGCGAGAGCTGAAAGGTCGTTACGAGATGGTAAATGTGAAGCTGGATAAAACTGGCGGCTTAACCGAAGCTCTGGCGTTAACTCAGGCCGCGCGCGAACACGGTTTTGATGTGATGTTAGGCTGTATGTTGTGTACCTCGCGAGCAATAGCCGCAGCGTTACCGCTGGCAGCTAAAGTCCGCTTTGCCGACCTCGATGGCCCAACCTGGCTGGCTGTGGATGTTGAGCCTGGCTTGCATTTTGAAACCGGTAAGCTTTATCCGTAACGGATAATTATTTTTGCCAGTGCAATAAGCCCATCATGGCATCCAGATACCGCTCACTCGCATCGTCAGCCGAGATGGGCGGGAACTCTGCGGTAATACAAGGCAAATCTAAATCTGCGCACCAACTACCAAAAGAGCCGGGCGTTTCATAACCGACACTTGTAACCAACGGCAGTTTGAATTCCTTCGCAAGCCAAGCCCCGAGTACTGAATTATCAGGATCTTCAATGCAACCTAAAGGGTCGTGGAAAGAGACAACCCATGCAGGTTGTAAAGTATGAATCAGTTGGCATAAGGCTGCGGTTTCTGGCTCTGAACCCGGTTTTTTGCCTGTAGAGAGCACCACATCACGTTCATCCGCGCTACTGTTCCAACGATAAACCGTTTCACCTGATTTCCAGTTGGCTGCGGGAAAATTACGATTCAGGTCTACACCATTGGCGTTGGCGCGTAAGCCAAGTTGGCAACCATCTGGATTGACGGCCAGCACCACATGATGACGACGATATTCGGGCTCAAGAGTGCGTAATGCGCAAGACAGCGTAACCATCGCTGCATTTTCATCGCCATGTGTACCGGCAATAATTAACCCACTGCGCTGCTCGCTGGGTGCTGCGGGGAACCAAATAAGCGGTGCGCCGAAAACAGATTTACCATAACGTTCGCTGCCCGGAGGCAAATGGCCTCGTTGCGAACGAGGGCGGTGGCCTGACATAAATGTCCTTACTGTGATGAGTTGCAATACGTTATTAATATCAGTGTTTAGCAAAAATCTCATCTGAAACAAATAGCCGCCAGGCCATAGTGCTTAATCAATGAGCAGGGAGGTCTTTTTCCCCGTAAAGGTCATTGGCAATCTCATTCTCAAACGGAACAAGCTGAGTGCACGGATAGACATGTGAACCTAATGCCAGGCTATATTCCATTCCTTTCAAGTTGGCCACGGCTCCGCCCCATACAACCGCTGGGCGATCATTTTCCAGAATGACCAGAGTTTTGGACAAACTATCATAATTAACCGGCTGATATTTATCATATTGCTTGTTACTGGTGTTGTGAGAAGTGAAGAGATCGATATTGCCAGTCTGATTGTTTTTCAATCCAAGAATGATTCGCCCTTCGTCGGAACCTTCCATTTCAGCAATCTGAACAACAATCTCTTTACCACATGTCTGATGCAAAGAGGCTTTCAGATTACCCAGCATTGCTGGTGTTGGTTCTGCTGCCCATGCTGTGGTAATACAACTGATGAGTACTGTAAAAAGGAGATGTTTGTGTGTCATTTTCTTTCCCTGTTATTGATTGTGGTTTTTGGTGCGAATCATACGAGAAAGGCAAAACAAAAGATGATATAAAAAATGCGTTTAGACAGTTGAAATGAAAAATTCAGACAATTGCTATTTTCATCTATTCGCTTATGTAGGGATGCTATTTTTCTTATTGGCAAAACAAGTAATTGCGATACATTACTGGTCAGTTCTGGGCGTGATACGTCCCTCTCTAAAAATTAACAACTACAGGGTCACTCATGAGAATACCTTTTCGTATAACGACTTGTGCATTAACGCTTACGTGCCTGTTTTCTCAAGCCTGGGCTGCGGATGTTCCCGCGGGTACTAAACTTGCCGCCGACCAGAGTCTGGTGCGCCATATCAAAGATGAGCCTGCGTCTCTTGATCCAGCCAAAGCAGTAGGGTTACCGGAAATTCAGGTAATCCGTGATCTTTTTGAAGGGCTAGTGAATCAAAACGAGAAAGGGCAACTCGAACCTGGTGTTGCGACGAAATGGCAAAGTAATGATAACCGCACCTGGACCTTTACTCTGCGTGATAACGCGCGTTGGTCCGATGGAACACCTGTAACCGCGCAAGATTTTGTATATAGCTGGCAGCGTCTGGTTGACCCTAAAAACACCTCACCATTTGCATGGTTCGCAGCTCTTGCAGGTATTAACAACGCGCAAGCCATCATTGATGGAAAAATGCCTGCGGATAAGTTGGGGGTGACGGCAGTTGATGCCAGAACGCTACGAATTCAGTTGGATAAACCAGTACCGTATTTCCCAAATCTTACGGCCAATTTCTCGTTCTACCCGGTTCCTAAAGCTGTAGTTGAGAAATTCGGTAACGACTGGACTAAGCCTGGTAACCTGGTGGGTAACGGCGCATACGCACTTAAAGATCGCATCGTTAACGAAAAGCTGGTGGCGGTACAGAACCCTCATTACTGGGATAATAGTAAAACAGTTATTACCCAAGTGACGTTTATTCCGATCAACCAAGAATCTTCGGCAACAAAACGTTATCTGGCGGGGGATATTGATATTACTGAATCTTTCCCGAAAAACCTCTACCAGAAATTGCTAAAAGATATTCCAGGTCAGGTTTACACCCCACCGCAGTTGGGTACGTATTATTACGCTTTCAATACTCAAAAAGGCCCGACTGCCGATCAACGAGTGCGTCTTGCCCTGAGTATGACCATTGATCGTCATATAATGGCTGAAAAAGTGCTGGGGACAGGCGAAAAACCTGCATGGCGTTTTACTCCGGATGTAACCGCTGGATTTAAACCGGAAACTTCGCCATTTGAGCAAATGAGCCAGGAAGAGGCCAATGCACAGGCGAAAACTTTATTGCAGGCCGCAGGCTACGGACCGACCAATCCGCTTAAACTCACCCTCTTGTACAACACCTCGGAAAACCACCAGAAGATTGCTATAGCAGTGGCTTCAATGTGGAAGAAAAATCTGGGTGTGGATGTGAAGCTGCAAAACCAAGAGTGGAAGACATATATCGATAGCCGTAACACCGGTAACTTCGATGTTATCCGCGCTTCATGGGTAGGTGACTACAACGAACCGTCTACCTTCCTGTCATTGTTAACTTCATCCCACAGCGGCAATATCTCACGCTTCAACTCGCCGGAATATGACAAAATCCTGCAGCAAGCGAGCCAGGAAACTACGGATGAAGCGCGTAATAAAGACTACAACCAAGCTGAGAAAATCATCCAGGAAAAAGCGCCAATAGCGCCTATCTATCAGTACACTAATGGCCGTTTAATCAAGCCATGGTTGAAAGGTTATCCAATTAATAACCCTGAAGATGTCGCATATAGCCGCACGATGTATATCGTGGCTCACTAGATTTAGCCCATCCTTCGTGATGCCGGCCAGTTACGCAACTGACCGGCTCTTTGAACATATATTCTTTACCATCTCTGTGGTTTGCTTTATCAAGAAGCGGATGTCGCGTAGCCACCAGCAATAAACCAGGTGATGAATACAATCGCTGCAACAATGATTGCTATTGGAAACAGTACGCCAATTTTCATTTTTCTCTCTTTGCTAGTGTTGGTACGTTTGCCACCGGTTGCGGCCATTTTCTTTTGCTTTATACAACGCGGCATCTGCTTGTGCGATAAGGCGTGTCGCGGTGGTTCCGGGTATCAGAGTGGCAATACCGAGACTGATAGTAACATAAGGCATTATGGGTGAGGCTGCGTGTGGGATAGAGAGGGCCTGTAGGTTCAGCCTGATTCGTTCAGCGACTTCAATTGCCTGTTTCTCCACCGCATCTGGCAGCAAAATAATAAACTCCTCTCCGCCAAAGCGAGCAACAGCGTCATGTGTTGAACGAGTAGCCTCCACCAGACATTGAGCGATTTTCACCAGACACTCATCACCAGCCTGATGGCCATAATGATCGTTGTACTTCTTGAAGTAATCGACATCCAGCATGACCAATGAAAGTGGCGTACCGCACTGTTGTTGGCGCTGCATAGCTTTTTCTAGAAGCAGATGAAAAGATCGACGATTGGCAATACCGGTAAGTGGATCGTTATTCGCCAGGTCTTGTAGCCGTTTAATCAATTCTCTATTTTCTTGTTCACGACTAATCGCCAACACAAACCAACCGCGCAAGATTCGACGTCCCGACTCAAAAAGACCCGCCAGAAGTAGATAGAGCAGCGCGTTCAGTACGGTCAGATCAGATGGATAAATAAAATTACAGACCAGAATCGAGATCCAGATTGGCAGGGTGAAACTCAGTAGCACTCGGCCATCAAAATAAAGTGAAATTAGCGCAGTGAAAATCAGCAAGGCAGCGAACGGGAAAACAATCCGCGAATCGCCGCTCGCCAGAAATACATAAAAACATCCTACCCATAACGCGCTGATACAAAGCAATGCTCCGTACAGAAATTTGCTTAACCACTCAGCATGTTGATCGTGCGCCATGCGCAAAATGAAAATGGCTGATGATGAGACTGCGAGAATTAGCCCCATAAGAATTTCCAGTATGGGTACTGATGCCGTAACGCTGGCGATTTGCAGCGAGGGTGAGAAGTAATGCCTGCCTAAAATAAATAAGCAGAACAACAAATTAATCCATAGAAACCACGGGCCACTGACAGTGATTGCCCGTTGGCGCATGGTCTTTAGGCGAAGGTCTAAATTGGGTGAAGCCCTACGTCTTTCTGACAAACATCATCTCCGAATGCCGCGAGGCATGATTGGGTCTAAAAAACTGCGGAAATGTAACATTTTTTATTCAGCAAATTCAGCGTGTTTGCATATTTTTCCGAGTTACATAACAAATGAAGACAGCTAGACTGACAACAATATTGTGGTAACACGTGGAGATAATGCAGTGGAAACCATTAAGGGATACCAGTTAAATGTGCCGGATGCCGTGTTTGCCTGGCAATTGGATGGTAAAGGCGGTGTCGATACCATCGAGGATAACGATACCATTGATGCCGAACATCCTGGTTGGTTGCATTTGAACTATACCAATAGTGCCAGTGCAAATTGGCTGGCAACGACGCCGTTGCTGCCAAATTATGCTCGTGATGCCCTGGCGGGAGAGAGCGTTCGTCCGCGAGTTACGCGCATAGGCGAGGGGACTTTGATTACGTTGCGCTGCATTAATGGCAGTACCGATGAACGCCCGGACCAACTTGTTGCCATGCGTTTATATATTGATGAGCGGCTTATTGTGTCAACGCGTCAGCGTCAAGTTTTGGCGCTCGACGATGTAGTGAATGATCTTAAGGAAGGCGCCGGCCCACTCGATTGTGGAAGCTGGCTGGTGGATGTTTGTGATGCGCTGACCGATCACGCAAGTGAGTTTATTGAACAACTACATGACAAAATCATCGACCTTGAAGATAACTTGCTAGATCAGCAAATTCCGCCGCGTGGTTTCCTTGCTCTACTGCGTAAACAGTTAATCGTCATGCGCCGTTACATGGCACCTCAGCGAGATGTTTATGCGCGCCTTTCGAGTGAGCGTTTACCCTGGATGACTGATGATCATCGTCGTCGCATGCAGGATATTTCCGACAGGTTAGGGCGCGGGCTTGATGAAATTGATGCTTGTATCGCGCGCACTGCGGTTATGACTGACGAAATTGCCCAGGTTATGCAGGAAGCAATGGGAAGAAGAACCTACACCATGTCACTAATGGCGATGGTTTTTTTACCCAGCACTTTTTTGACAGGGCTATTTGGTGTGAATTTGGGCGGTATTCCTGGCGGTGGCTGGCATTTTGGCTTCAGCCTATTTTGTATCATGTTGGTGGTTCTTATAGGCGGTGTTGCCTGGTGGTTACATCGTAGTAAATGGCTGTAAAATTTAACATTTTTAACATTCTGCAGGTTAAAAAAGGCTGCGTTAGTTGAGCAAGGTCAATAAATGGAACGCCGGTTCAAGGCAATATCTCTCTCGCAGGTGAATGCAACGTCAAGCGATGGGCGTTGCGCTCCATATTGTCTTACTTCCTTTTTTAGAATTACTGCATAGCACAATTGATTCGTACGAGCCGACTATTAGTCGGCTTTTTTTTGTCTGCAATATGTGGTCTATGCTTAAAAGGAGTATTTAAAGGAGGCAATGATGACTGTTTATCGAAGATTAGAGATGAGTGACCCGTCGTTTCCGAGTGAACCTACCCCAGTACCTGATCCGATCCCCAGACCTCAGCCGATACCAGACCCACCACTAGATCCCGACCAAAGACCGATTATCGAACCACCACCGCATAGTTAGCGTTGAGGTTTCCCTCTCTCTCAGGCGAGAGAGGGAAGGTATGACTATTTGATTTCGAGGATATCGAGGCGTTGAATTGGCGTTTCACTGTCATCTTCTTCTGGCTGCCAGCCAGCAGGTTGCATCGGCAACTCTTCGCGGTCGAATGCTAAATCTCCGCCATTAACGACTTCAGCACCGTGTTGCAGCCCTTTAAAATCGAACAGTTCCGTGTCACACATGTGCGAAGGCACAACGTTTTGCATGGCACTGAACATGGTTTCGATACGGCCTGGATAACGTCTATCCCAGTCACGCAGCATTTCACCAATGACCTGGCGCTGTAGATTCGGCTGCGAACCACACAGATTGCAAGGAATTATCGGATATTCACGAGCAATTGCAAAACGCTCAATGTCTTTCTCACGGCAATAAGCCAACGGACGAATGACGATATGTTTCCCGTCATCACTCATCAATTTTGGTGGCATACCCTTCATCTTCCCGCCGTAGAACATATTCAGGAACAGCGTCTGAAGGATGTCGTCACGATGATGACCAAGAGCGATTTTCGTCGCACCCAGCTCAGTCGCTGTACGGTAAAGGATGCCACGGCGTAAACGAGAGCACAGAGAACAGGTAGTTTTGCCTTCCGGGATCTTATCTTTAACGATGCCGTAAGTGTTCTCTTCAACAATTTTGTACTCAACACCGATGCTTTCCAGATAGGCAGGCAGGATATGTTCAGGGAAGCCAGGTTGTTTTTGATCGAGGTTAACGGCCACCAGGCTGAAATTAATCGGCGCGCTTTGCTGTAAGTTGCGTAGAATTTCCAGCATGGTGTAGCTGTCTTTGCCGCCTGACAGGCAGACCATAATACGGTCGCCTTCTTCAATCATATTGTAATCGGCGATCGCTTCACCCACGTTACGACGCAGGCGCTTCTGTAATTTGTTCAGGTTGTATTGATCTTTCTTTGTAATTTCTTGTTTATCTTGCATTTTATTGATTTGCCGGTTGTTTCAGGGGCACCACAGGGGCACAGCCTATAGCGCGAGTTTTTGGTTTAGCATGCCGAACCGATCGCCGTTCATATCCTGTATCCAGGTTGAATCAATGTCATAAACCATTTGGGTATTTCATGGCCCATCTGGCAGGCGATAAATGACGGGTTTCTTCCCGTTGTAAGTATCCAGCATGCGTAAGTGTGGCGTGTATGGTACGGATTGCCACCGCGAATGCCAGCACGTTTTACAGCTGCGTTCCATTCGGGCTCAATTGACGATAGTGAATAGTAAAGTTTTTGCTCATCCAGCCAGATTCCGGGAACAAAAATGAAGCGTATTTGTTGCGGTTATCTCTTCCTGTATTCACAATGATGAAATATGCAGAACATGCGGACTCTCTTGCTTAGTTGGCTTATTTTTGCGCAATTGTTGTTATAATAATCAGTAGCATGAAAATACCACCTAAATAAATACATATAGATTGCATGGGTAATTTCACTTATGTATTATGCCGCGCCGACCGTTAACCCTCTCCAGAGTGTGTGATTATTAAATCGAATGTGTCGGTAGTATTACCAAACCGCCACTAGCTCATCGGGAAGAGCGGCAATCATAGGTTGTAGTACGGGGTTCGAGGCTCCGGTGGCGGACCAAAGCGGTCATCGTATAATGGCTATTACCTCAGCCTTCCAAGCTGATGATGCGGGTTCGATTCCCGCTGACCGCTCCAAACTAAACTCTCCTGAAGTCTACCTAACTCAATTTTCCCTTGATAAATCAGCAGCTATAGCATTCTATTAGTCAATTGAACTCAATAGTACTCCCTCAGGGTCAACCCTAATGTGGGGGTATGGATGGGGGTATAATTGTACCCCTGCTGAGAGGTACCCCCAATGAAGTTAACTGCTCGTCAGGTTGAAACTGCAAAACCCAAAGAGAAGCCCTACAAACTGGCCGATGGTGGTGGTCTTTACTTGCTGGTTAATCCCAACGGTAAGAGATACTGGCGTCTCAAATACCGTTCGCTACGCAAAGAGAAGCTGCTTGCGATTGGCGTTTACCCCGATGTTTCTTTAGCTGAAGCCAGAAGTAAGCGTGAGGATGCTAAAAGGACATTAGCGGCTGGCAACGATCCTTCTCTTGAGCGCAAAATTGAGAAACTTAGTCGTCAACAGGACGCAGAAAACTCGTTTGAAGCTATCACTCGGGAGTGGTATCAGCGTCGCTATGATCGCTGGTCTGTCTCCTATCGTGAAGAGATGATGAGAACCTTTGAGACGGATGTGTTTCCATATATCGGTCACCGACCAATCAAAGATATCAAGCCGATGGAGTTGCTTGCCGTTCTGTCTAAGATCGAGGCTCGAGGTGCAACAGAGAAGGTCCGTAAAGTTCGTCAAAGGTGTGGAGAGGTCTGGAAGTATGCAATAGTCACTGGCAGGGCTGAGTACAACCCAGCGCCTGATTTAGCCAGTGCCGTAACTCCTCATGAGAAAAAGCATTATGCTTTTTTAACCCAGGACGAATTGCCAGAGTTTCTTCGTATCCTGCACACCTATACTGGTAGTGTGCTTGTTAAGTTATCCATGCAGCTGCTTATTTTGACCGGAGTAAGGCCCGGAGAACTGAGACAAGCAGAGTGGCGGGAATTTGATTTTGAGCGAAAGGTTTGGAACGTACCCGCAGAACGCATGAAAATGCGCCGTCCCCATTTAGTTCCATTGTCAAGCCAGGCAATTGACCTACTTAATCAGCTTAAACTCATGACGGGAGCAGGAGCGTTGTTGTTCCCTGGACGTAATAATCCCAAGAAACCGATGAGTGATATGGCATTGACTGTGTTGGTCAAGCGCATCGGCTATGCCGGACTCGTTACGGGGCATGGATTCCGTCACACGATGAGTACCATTTTGCATGAGCAGGGATTCAACTCGGCTTGGATTGAGCTACAACTGGCTCACGTCGATAAGAACTCTATTCGTGGGACATATAACCACGCTCAGTATCTGGAAGGGAGAAGGGATATGATGCAGTGGTACGGGGATTTTACTAGTAATTTAGGAAAAAAAGGGATTATTACAAGCTGATATGTTGAAATGCAGTCTCGAAAAGTAATTAAACCCGTCCAGACGTCTGGACGGGTTTAATTCAATATATGCTGCTAACTGCAATAGTTGAAAAACCAGAGTAGTAGTGACTATTGCTACAAATTTTTGCCTAAGTCAAAACTTGGTCTGCCTATACACTGATGTTATTTTCAACACAGAAAATAAGGGAGGTAGGTATGTTTGGGGCGATTCAGCCACTGGATATATACAACAAGAACATCAACATACTGATTGGCTTAGGCGCTTCAGTTGACTTGTTCCCGACGCTATCTTCATTCATATATGAGAATTCAAATATATATTTACACTGTTCTGTCCCAGAGAGATATTGTGAGATACTTACACATCCTTTTCTATTTACTAATGATTTACTTATATATTTCAGCAACCCCGTGCAACCGATTATTCCCAGTGGTTGACAGAATTTTGAACGACGTTGCTCCTTCCCCATCAGCCTTACGAGAAAGGACATCCGATAACTCATCAAGCGTATAGGCATTGCTGGCTGAGACTACACCAATCTTTTGTTTCCCATCTGCATGATTAATTTCCTGAGCAACAGAGGCGGTATTCACTGAAAAAAATCCCATGACCAAAGTAGTAATAAGTAGTGTTTTCATATCTAGCACCTCATTTAACAATATGTTTGAAACTGGGTTTTATCAGAAGTAACTTCATCCGTCTGTATATTCAAATATACAGTTCTAAGCTGTCATGAGGCTGACCGCTATATGACAAAATTGTCAGGGTTGTAGATTGGTTAATTTTTTTGAATACAGGTTCAGCTCGTTAATAATGCAGTCAGGTTCTTCAAGTAGAGGCATATTGTCTATGTCTAGAACTCCATCATTTTTTTGTGGATTATCAGTCTGCAGGTCTGCAAACAGTGGGGTAAGATCCTGCTGTGCTTCTCCTGGTATAGCCACCAGCTCGAACGTTTTATTTTTTGCCTCGTCGTTGGTCAGGGCACTGACCAGAACCTGGGCTATTTGCTCCCGGGATATCACACCATCTTCCGGTGTTCCTGCATGGCGACGATCTCCCTGAAGCATAACGATTCTGTGTTCATCATCATTGTTGTAATCAAACCAGCCGGGCCTGACGATGGTATAGGGATGACCACTTGCCCTGACCAGACGTTCGGCACGTCTTTTCCAGTCATGAACTTCAGTACGCTGGTTCCAGGTGCTGAGCCGTTCAGTCACGCCAATCGTGGTCATTAAGCCGATGCGAACAGGCGTATCCTTGAATATCCTTAAAATATTACGCACTCCGCCGTAATCTATCGCCCTGGCACCAATACGCCCCTGGCCATCGGAACCGAGAGTGAAGATGATGGCATCAATATTTTTCGGCAAATCGGTGAGTGTTTCAGGCATTGAAACATCGCCGTAAAAAACATCCGTTCCACGAGGAAGTAATTTTACTTTGCGCTTATTTCTGACCAGCGCCACGGGTTGATGACCCATTTCGATAACGGTATTCACGACGTGAACACCAATACTTCCTGTCGCCCCTGCAACGAGTATTTTCATGATAAACCTTCTGATAATTCAGACTTATTTTCGATACAGTCAGAATATCAATTATCATTATTGTCAGTAATGGGGCTAAAATGATTGTGTCTATGAACACCCTTCATGAGTGCGCGTTGAAGGGAATGTCTCCACAAGGAAATTGACGATGCTCAAAGAAAACTTCAACGAACTGCAAATCTTTCTTGTGGTAGCAAGGGAGCGAAGTTTTACCAAAGCAGCGGGTAAACTGGGCGTTTCTCAGTCTGCACTCAGTCACGCAATGAAGGCACTGGAGGAAAGGCTGAATATCCGCCTTCTGACCCGTACGACCCGAAGCGTAGCCCCTACAGAGGCCGGTGAGAGAATTATTGCCTGCCTTGAACCTCGTATTGCCGATCTTGAGCAGGAGCTAGAATCGCTTGTTCAACTGAACGGCAGTGCCTCCGGCAATATCCGTTTATCTGCTGGGGAGCATTCCGCGCGAAGTCTGGTATGGCCGAAGTTAAAATCCTTCCTCAGGGAATATCCGGAAATCAATCTCGAACTGGTGGTTGATAACGGTTTTGTCGATATTGTTGAGGGGCGTTTTGATGCGGGGATCCGCCTTGGCGAAAGCGTAGATAAGGATATGATCGCGGTGAGGATTGGACCGGAAATGCGTATGGCAGTGGTGGGAGCACCGTCCTATTTTGCCGCTAGCCGCGTACCCGAAACACCGCACGAGCTACAAAACCATCGGTGTATCAATATGCGCCTGCCGACTGCCGGTGGACTTTACCATTGGGAGTTTGAGAAGGATGGGAAACCGTTACGCGTCAGAGTGGAAGGGCAGGTAACGTTTAATCTGCAGGCGGAAAGAATTGATGCGGCTTTATCCGGTTTTGGCATCGCCTGTATACCTGAAGACAGGGTGCAGGATTATATAAAGTCAGGAGAGCTGATTCAGGTTCTGCAGGACTGGTGTCCGTCTTTCCCCGGATATTATCTTTACTACCCGAGCCGTAAGCAGCATCCGCCAGCTTTTGCGCTGATGATCGATGCACTTCGCTATCAGGAATAAAGGGTCCGCCAATCTCAGCGGACCCGTCCGGATATTAACGGCCTACGCGGGCCTGGTGCTCAGGAGAGTAACGTTCGCCGACGATTTTAAACGTTTCAAGCGCCTGGGTTATCTGACGTGAGTCATCCTGGGAAAGCATGATGTCGGCAGCCCCCAGGTTTTCCTCAAGCCGGTGCAGTTTGGTGGTGCCAGGAATAGGAGCAATCCAAGGCTTTTGTGCCAGCAGCCACGCCAGCGCGATTTGCGCAGACGTCACGCCTTTCTCTGCCGCCAGTTCACCCAGCAATGAGACCAGCTTTTCATTGGCTTCAATCGCCTGCTCGGCGAAACGCGGCACTTGGCTTCTGTAATCATCCTTGCCAAACGTCGCTCCTGGTTTAATCGAACCCGTCAGGAAGCCCTTGCCTAATGGGCTGAAAGGCACAAAACCAATACCCAGTTCCTCCAGTAAAGGCAGGATCTCCCGCTCAGGCTCGCGCCACCACATTGAGTATTCGCTTTGCAAGGCAGTGACAGGTTGTACGGCATGGGCACGACGAATGGTCTGCGCACCCGCTTCGGACAGACCGAAATGTTTGACTTTGCCTTCCGCGATCAGGTCTTTCACTGTACCCGCAACATCTTCAATGGGGACAGCCGGGTCGACACGATGTTGATACAGCAGATCAATGACATCAGTCTTTAGACGGCGTAATGTGCCTTCAACGGCTTCACGGATATGCTCCGGACGGCTGTTTAAAATCTGCTGCTTGTTGTCGTCGCCAAAAGTAAAACCAAACTTGGTGGCGATGACCACGCGGTCACGAAACGGTTTTAAGGCTTCGCCGACAACCTCTTCATTAAGGAAGGGGCCATATACTTCGGCGGTATCGAAGAAGGTGACGCCACGTTCAACCGCAGCGCGAATGAGCTCGATAGCCTGACGGGTATCGGTCGCCGGGCCGTAGCCGTGGCTTAAGCCCATGCAGCCGAGTCCAAGCGCTGAGACTTCGAGCCCGGATTGACCCAGATAACGTTTTTGCATTGAATAAATACCTCTTTTATCGCGTCTTAAACATCAAGTTTTCGGCCAGTCAGCCATTCCACCATCGCCGGGTCGCGGTGAGAGAAGAAGGCACTGGTTGCGGTGTCGAGGGAGGCAATTTGCAGCATATCTTCAGAGCTGAGTTCAAAATCGAGGATGTTAATATTCTCTTCCATTCGTTCTTTTCGCACCGATTTGGCCAGTGAAACGATGCCTCGCTGGAAGATCCAACGCAGTACAACCTGGCCCACGCTTTTGCCGTACTTCTGACCAATTGCCGTTAACACGGGATGCTGGAACAGGCCATTTTTACCCTCAGCAAACGGTGCCCAGGCTTCCGGCTGAATGCCACGGCTTTGATTCCATGGAACAGCATGCAGCTGCTGGTTGAAGGGGTTAACTTCAATCTGGTTTACCGCAGGGGCAACTTTGTTGAAGGCGATAAGGTCGGCCAGTCTGTCAGGATGGAAATTGCTGACACCAATGGCGCGAATTTTGCCTGCCTGCTGCAGTTCTTCCATAGCACGCCATGCCCCATGGACATCGCCATAAGGCTGGTGAATCAGATACAGGTCGACGTAATCAAGTTGCAGCCGATTCAGGGAGCGTTCGAACTGTGCTTTAGCGCCTTCGTAATTGGTATCCTGTAGCCAAAGTTTGGTCGTTACAAAGAGTTCGTTACGGGCAATACTGGTCTGTTTCAGTGCGTTCCCGACCTGGGTTTCATTCTGGTAAGACGCAGCGGTATCGATCAGGCGGTATCCTGTATCTATGGCATCAATAACGGCTCTTTCGCATTCTCCGGCATCCGTCATCTGGAAGACACCAAAGCCCAGCAGGGGCATTTCAATACCGTTGTTCAGTTTTACAGTTTGCATGACGTTATCCTTCAGCTGTTGTGTAGGAAAAGCATAACGCAAACTGATTTATTCGATTAGATGGGGTAATTAGCTAGGGTTTATTAGATTTGTTCATTAATTTAGAGGGGCTGAAGGTCGGCTTAGTGCCAGGAGCGGACATTAGTGCGGATACAACCACATTAATGCTGGCTTGTAGAAACTCCCTTAATTACGCAAACGTCAATAATTAATTGTGCATACTGAAATTCTCCCAACTCATCATAATCGCCCGCCCCAGCCACAGAGTTCTGGGAAAAACTTTACTTTCTGAGTATCTACAGCTGCTAAGGGGAAGTTACCGGGCTTCAAAAATGTTTCACTACCTTTCAGATGCATCAGCGTCATTCCCCCGTAAATTTGTCCTGCTTATGTCTGATGCAGGAGCCACCCGGTCAGAATATACAGGCTCGTCCATAGACCATTCATCACCAATAGTGAATTATCAAATTACTTTATCGTTATTTCAGTAAATATTATTTTAACGGAAGATAGCGTAAATACTAATTTTCATCGCCAATTCAGGCTGCCCGGGGAAACATGGGACATCTTAAATACCACCTGTTACTGATAGCCAGCACCATTATTATCGCGGGTTCGTTTATTTCAGCACAGGCTCTTTCTGCAGAAATCACCCCTGCTTCGCTTGCGCTGATGCGCTTCTGTCTGGCCGCACTGATTTTGGCACCCTTTATCATCTTCAATCCGGAACGGCGCCGGACCTTTATCCGGATCCTGCCAAAAGGGTTAATTATCAGTTTTTTCTATGCCACCTTTTTCCTGCTTATGTTTAAAGCGTTGAAAACAACCACCACGCTGAATACCGGCACGCTTTATACCCTGGTACCTTTTCTGACTGCGGTGGCCAGTATTTTCCTGTTCAGGGATAAAATTCGTCCCGGGACACTCCTGGTTTACATCATCAGCACCATCGGTACAGTTTGGGTGATCAGCCGGGGGGATGTGGGCATACTCCTGCACCTGAAGTTGAACCATGGAGATGCTCTGTTCCTGGTGGGATGTCTTTCTATGGTGGGATTCTCGGTGTCGATGAAACTGCTGTACAAAGGCGAAGAGATGTTGGTTTTTGTGTTCACGACTCTTGTCGCAGGCGCGGCATGGATGGCCGGTGCGCTGATACTCTCCGGGGAGATCCCTGATTATTCCGGAATGGATCCTGAGAAATTTCTGCATATGCTTTACCTTGCCGTCTTCGCTACGCTGCTGACATCCTGGATCATGCAGATTGCGACTGTGAAGCTAAGTCCTCGTCAAGTTTCAGCTTATATCTACCTGAACCCGGTTTTTGTGGCGTTCATTAGCATGCTGAGCAGTGGGCAGCCTCTGCCAGTTAGCGTTTATCCAGGTATCGCATTGTCAGTCCTTGCTACTGTTCTGCTTCAGGTACAGGCCGTTAAGGAGCGGCGACCTGTCACGGCGTGAAGTTGAACCGACCAAAGATTTATCCCTTATCGATCTCCCGGAAAGCTGCCATCACGAAATCAATGAACAGGCGGACCTTTTGCGATTGTTCCTTATGATAAGGGTAAACTGCATACAGCGAATGGGTGTCAGGCACCCATTCCGGCATGACCTCAACCAGTTCTCCTGACTCTAGTTCCGGACGGACAAACTCTTCCGGAATAAGAATAATACCCAGCCCCTTTATTGCTGCCTGCTTCAGGGCAATGCCGTTGTTTACCGAATAATTGGCTGGCATCAGATCTACAGAAGTGCTCTCGTTTCCTCGGGTAAAAATCCATTTTCTTGGTGAAGAAGAAAGGCTGTAGACAAGGCAGTCGTGTTCTTTCAGATTGTCCGGATGAGTCGCAGGTGCGGCCTGACTGAGGTAGTCAGGGGATGCACAAAGCACCCGGCGAACCTTACAGATCAGTCGAGAGCGCATGGAAGAATCATTCAGCACCCCTCCACCTCGGATAGCAACATCAACACCTTTGTCTATCAGATCAACATAGGTGTCACTCAGGATGACCTCAGTACTGATATAAGGATACTGGTGTCTGAAGTCGCAGATGAGCGGATTAATTTTAATTAATCCGTACGACATCGGGGCGCTGACCCTCAGACTGCCTTTCGGGGAAAATGAGGAGGCCATGACGGACTGGTCAGCTGACTCCAGCGCATCCAGTACGCTGCAAATCTGACGGTAATAGACCAGCCCGGACTCCGTTACGTTCATCCTGCGCGTGGTACGATTAATTAACGCGGTACCCAGATGATCCTCAAGCTCATTAATATTTTTACTGACAGCTGCTTGCGACAAATGCAGATCTTCTGCCGCTGCCTTAAAGGTACCCAGCTCCACTACCCGGCGAAAAATATTCAATGCCGTTATTCTGTTCATATTTACTCTTAATTTACTATCAGTGAATTATATTATCACTACAACGATCTTTATACACTTTCAGGAAATCAGTATCGTAACGGCACTATTAACTGATGGCAATTATCATGAATAAAATCCTCATCCTGAATGGCAGTAACAGTGTGCCGGAAGAATCCATTAACGGGCTATTGGCCTCCGAGGTTGCCACTAAATTCTCCCGACATGAAGTGTGCCAGGTGAGCCTTCACGACCTTCCATTACCTATGTACCAACTAGGCCATGAGAATGATGTGTTGCCAGATACCGTTAGCCAATTAGGCCAAATTGTCAGGGATTGCACTGCGCTTGTTATCGTGTCACCTGAACATAACGGATTGATGCCGGCCTGTCTCAAAAATGCTATTGACTGGTTGTCCCGCATACGTGAACAGGGCGAGTCGTTCTTTGGTATCCATGGGAAAAAAGTTCTGCTGTTAAGCACGTCGCCGGGTCAAAACGGTGGGGCAACTAACCTCAAGTATATGGGCGAGCTGATGCCATGGTGGGGCTGTGAGGTGGCAGGCACCTACAGTGTGGGGGACTTTTATAAAAAATATCAGAACGGCAGCTTCGATACAGAAACCGACACGGCGCTACAGGTTCTGGTTTCTCAGTTCGAATCACAGCTCTGATATTTCTTCTTCATCATTATCCCTTCATCAAGGGAGTTTGCTTCTGTTGGCTGCGATTGCAGCCTTTTTTGCTATTTCTTTGTAACTTTCTGACATGACCAATCACGCCAGACCATACTGATCTGACAACATTTAATTACTAATTCTCTGACTATAACTATATGGAGGTCAAAATGGCTGTTCTGGAAAATGGTAGCTGGTATCCGAATATGTCCGCAGATACGCTAACGCTTGAGGATACCTTTTCGGGTAAAGTCCTGCCGCAAGCCGGGCGTTATCATCTATACGTCTCTGCCGCTTGCCCCTTTGCTCACCGGCCATGGCTGGTTATTCAGACGTTGGGACTTGATGAGGTGATCTCTGTTTCATCAGTGGCCGCCATCCGGGATGACAACGGATGGGCCTTCAGTAAGGAAAATCCCGATCCAGTAAACCAGGAAGCCTACCTGCGTTCACTGTATGTGCATTCCAAATCAGATTTTACCGGCCGGGTTTCGGTGCCTGCTCTTTGGGACAAGCAGAACAGGGAAATCGTTTGTAGCGATTCTGCCGCGCTTGCTGAGACGCTCGCCACCGACTGGAAGACTCTTGCACGTAATAGCATCGATTTGTTTCCGGCATCGCTTGCCAGTGAGGTAGAAGAATTGAATGCCTGGCTTCATAGCAACATAAACCGCCGTGTTTATCAGGTAGGTTTTGCGACTAGTCAGGAGGATTATGAACGTGAAGTTGCCGTTCTTTTTGAGGCATTGGGAATACTGGACGACAGGCTGGCCACTACGCTGTACCTATTCGGTAATGAATTGACCTTATCCGACCTTTTCCTGTTCCCGTCACTGGTAAGATTTGAAACCATATATGCCGTTCATTTCAAGGCAAATAGCAGACCACTTGAGACGTTTTCAGCCCTGTACCGATACATGCTGAATTTACTCACCCGGGAGTCGTTCCGCCAGACCGTACATATGCACCACATTCATCAACACTATTATTTGTCTCATCGCCATATCAATCCTACAGGTATTATCCCTGCAGGACCTCGTCCTGAGTGGTTGAAGCAATTTGGTTTGATGGATTAACCATTGAGGGTCGATAAAACTTTCGTTTATAAGTAAGAGGCCCTTTTTAAATACTCAGTATTTGATTATTCTGAATTAAGCGGTTAAAACCTTTTTCTGGCTATTAGCGATGCTAATGCGGAAGAGGTAATAAACATTCCTTTAAATTAGTACTTATAAATTCGAACTTGTCGGCTTGTAGAAGACAAACATTCCAACTCCGTCATTACCCAGGTCCTCGACGCTGATTATCGAAAATCCGCATTTGTTCACGTAAAAACCAACGTTATTGATAAGACTGGTTGGTGTTCTCAACTTCCATCCTTCTTTACATGGTTGCATCTTTTCAATCTCTAACCATGCACGGTGGCCATAACCGTTTCCTTGTTCTTCAGGCAAAATAAATAGCTTTTCCAGGAGGTTTGCTTCATGAACTGCTCTCGAAATGACAGCCCCGCCTATCAGATGGTTAGCCACCCAAAACCCCAGGACACATTTCCCCGGCATGCTTATTTCGGATTCACATGAAAATTCATCTTCTGCATCACCTTCATCATCCTCCATATCAGCAGGGAAATAAGATGCATTCGATTCAAAAGACAAAGTATAAATTCGTTCAAGTTCGTTGGCATCAGCAATTATGGCTGCTTTAATGAGCATGAATTTCCTTGTAATAAATTAGCAAAAAACGGCCCGAGAAGCAGGATGTGGTTTCCTGATGCCTCTCTATGGCCGTCTGGCATTATTTCATCTGAAGCAATTAATACATACCCAGATATCGGTGATTACTTGGCTTTATCCAGTACGACCGGATAATTACCGCTAAAGTCGATCCATGGATTGGTTCCCAGCAGTTCCTGATGTGGTACGTCAGCTTTGTAACGCATTGTGAATTCTTTCGGCCCATGGCCGAAGGCAACAATTAGACCCTGTTTGGGATCCATTATACCGGCGTGCATGCCGAGACCGTGGTAGCTCACACGGACAGCCTTGTCGTTCAGACCGACTTTTTCAACCTGGAACCGCGCGATTGAACCATCTTTTAGCGTAAAGCCCCAGCGGAACGGACCACCGTTAACCACCGTCATTACTTCATCGACGTCGGTTCCGTCATCGGCGAAATTCACATGCATGCGGCCGTATTTTTCCAGCACCGCTTTATGGGTTTTTTCATCCATCGCTTTCATGTCATACACTTTCGGGTATGGGCCGAAGCCAGTTTCCTCAGTTAACACACCACCGCCTTTGACTGCGGGTGTTCGGCCCGACATGCGTACCTGCTCGAGCAACTGCTCCTGATTCAGGTGAAACTCTTTAATCAGCAAATCCTGCTCAGCACTGGTCAGAGCGCGAGTTTCAGAAACTTTGAGAACCGGATTTGCTGCTTCAGGAATATCAATAGTCGTCACGTTGATGCCAATGGGATTTAGTACGGCATTGACCGCTTCAACACCTTTTATATCCGCGCGACCATCGCTGAATTTCAGGGAAACAGCATCATTAGCAAAAGCATTAACGGAAGCTACTGATACCAGTGCCGCAGCCAGTAAAGCAATTTTAGTCAGTTTCATTCTGGACTCCTCATTTAGGTGTGAATCCAGTTTAAGCATCTGAATGATTTACTAAAATAGCATTACAATGAATACACAATTTACTTTTAGTTATGAATATTGAATACGAATTTTTCTATTTTATACCGATACCTGCCGCCAGAACGTGTTTACTCACTACCAGAATTCATAGAAATGGCCTCAAATCTGTCAATGCCAGGCTCGATATAAGAGATAGTTTATGTGCCACACATCAGATGCCAGCTTCAGAATGTTTAGTATGCGGAATCACATGACCAATTGGTGCTCAGAAATGTTTGTCAGACATCGAATCGAATTGACAGGCATCGTTTAGAGAAAATGTTGTTGGATAATTAAAAAAAGGCTCTGTTGCGCCCGTGATAAGCATTCATAGGAGGTAAATCATTTATGCTGAACGTCTGCTCCTCGCTCAAAGCAGACCGTCACGTTCCCATTTTTTTGAAAAAAATTGATGTTTGTATTGAGCCCTCAATAATGAAAGCTCAATACTATTTCGTCCTACTGCAGATTTTTCTCTTTCAAAAACTGACCTACTAAATCAGCAATCTGCACATTATTTAAATCAGAGAACGGGAAGTGAGTATTCCCTTTGATTCCCACTTCTGGCAGATGCGTTACCGTCACATCCCCGCCATGCTTGTTCACCACGTCGCGCCACTCACGAGCCATCGCCAGACGTACCCGCCAGCTGTCCTGCGCGGGCATGGCGACAGGTTTATCCGGTATGTTATCACCGTAAATAATCAGAATCGGGATTTTGGTCAGTGCCATAAATTGCGCCATTGGCACAGGCTCACCCTTCAGCGTGTCGAACGCGCTTGGCATAGGGGCAGGGAGTTCTTTTTCGGGGAAGACAAAGCTGCTGCCAGGCTCGAAGGCGACAATGGCTTTAACCTTGTCGTTTTTCATCGCCGTGTACCAGCCTGGTCCGCCACCCTGAGAGTGGGTGAAGAGGATAGCCGGGCCGGATTTATCCACGACGGCGGACATCGCATCAGAGATGACATTGATATCAAACGGCCCGGTATTCGGGGTCATCTGACGGAAATACTGATTCAGCGCTTCTTTGTCGTGAGAGAACTGAACGCCTTTAAAATACTCTGGCCATACGCCAACGCGGAACTGATTAAACCACATCTGCTCATCGGGTTTTGGCGAAACAGTACCTTCTACAGTCGTGCGCCCGGCGCTTCCTCGACGTGGCTGATCGACAAGATAGGTTGAGAAACCGCGACGCAGGAATATGTTCTGGAAACCTTCGCGACCATCCGGGGTGCTTTCCCAGGTACGGGAGAACTGACCTGCGCCGTGCAGCATGACGATAGGGTATTTATGCGGATTCTCCGGGATTTGGTAGAACACAGATGCATGATCGCCATGGTAGGTTTGGCCAGCTGAGTCCAGCGGCTTTTTCGCGTCAAATGTTCCTGGTGCGGTGATGATAGTGCCACCAGCAGAAAAGCTTCCCTGTTCCTGAATGACCAGCGGCTCGGCATATACCGACTGAGCCACCAGACCACCCGCCATCATGCAAATGGCCAGCGTTTTTAAGATCGTCTTCAAGATTACATCCTCTGTTATGTTTGCTGTTCAATCATATCTGAGTTGTCAGCGTTAATTATTTAGCACCCCTGATTGCCCTTATTTGGCAGACTCATGAATGCGGACGATTAACTGCGTATTGTTTCTAACCAACTGGTGACCGTTTCAGTTGTTCTTCGCTCCTGGTCGCATTCAAGTACCAGCGGTTTTTCCCGGTGCGCAGTTGGCGCGAGACTGGCAAGGATGTCGTCGCTGTCTCCTTTACCGTAGCCACCGTGAGTAATAAAGGGGATGAGTAATTTGCCCGCAAGGTTGTGGCTGCTGAGAAACGTTTGCACTACGGGCGGCACGCTGGTTCCCCAGATGGGAAAGCCTAAATACACGGTCTCATAATGTGAGATATCTGCGACGCTATTTTTTAATACTGGTTTTACTTCTTGCTCACACTCATTTTTCGCCTGTTCAACGGTCTGGAAATAGTCTTCCGGATAAGGCGTTGCCGGTTCGATTTCAAACAGATCGGTGTTCAGGCTACGGTGAATGACACCCGCAATCACCCGTGTATTTCCGCTGCGAGAAAAGTACGCTACCAGAATTCGACTTTTACCCTGCACGTTTGCATTTCCGGTGGCTGCTGAAGCCAGGGAGACGTTCGCCAGCGTGAGCCCGGCAAGCGCGGTTATCAACATTCTGCGGTTGGGATCATGCTCCATAACCAGCTCCTGTTAGTTTGCGAGGGCTTGTTGCAGCGCCTTTTCAGCCCGCGTTGCTGCATCATTTTCGCCATGTTCACGCAGAACCAGTACCAGCTGGCGCAGCTGTGCTGCCGTCAGGCCGACCCGCATGCTTGCTCGTGAATGCGATAACAGCTGGGCTTCAACGCCTGGAGTGGCCGCCAATGCGCCAACCGTTGCCAGCTCGCGGCTTTGCCAGTCAAGGTTATCGCGGGCGAAAATGTCGCCAAACAGATGCGTTTGCAGGAATCGGTTAATGACCGGGGCAAAATCAAATAGCGGTCCCTGTACGGGAGCGCCTGAGATTTTCGTCTGGTTTGCGGTACCGACACGGCGAAGCTCATCTCCGACAGGGATTGGGGCAACCGGTTCTTTACCCTCAACGTCTTTGATACCACGTTGTTTACGTGCTTCGACGACCTTCATCAGTTCGCTAAGTGCATTCAGGCTACGGGGAAAGCCTGTGTAGGCATAAAGCTGGACGAGAATCTCTTTGGTTTCGTTTATCGTGAGTCCTGCGTCAAGTCCCTGATTCAGGACGGCATTCAGCTTGTCCATCTGACTGCTGGCCATTGATGCCGCAATCAACGGGATGGCCTGTTGGCTGGCTGACAGGGTATCTGAAACCTTTTTTCGTGGTTCATTTCTGAGGCTCCTTTATTGACGGGCGCAGCATGTGCCGCGAGACCAAAACCAAAGGTCAGCAGTACCGCTGCCGCTAATGCTTTAATGGGCGTGGTATTGTTCATCTGTCACTTTCTCCATCCAGTTAACGCTTTTGCCATCCACAATCCCGGTTATCGCCAGATGCGTCATTGCGCTGCCGGGTGCCGCTCCGTGCCAGTGTTTGACGCCCGCCGGGCAAGAGACAACGTCACCGGCGCGGATAACCTGCACCGGCTGGCCTTCTTGTTGGGTGAGCCCCACACCCGAGGTCACAATCAGCCGCTGACCTGCCGGATGCGTATGCCAGGCGGAATGAGCACCAGGCTCAAAAGTGACATAAGCCCCGGAAACACTGATGTCGTTATCCGGTTTGAAGAGAGGATCAACCCGGACGCGACCGGTAAAGTTCTCGGCTGGCCCGAACACTGCATTCTGACTTCCTGCGGGGGCGATATGGACAGCGGGATTTTGCTCCGCTGCCCAGGATGAAAATGTGAAGAAGGGAAATAACAGCCCGAGGTAACGTAAATGTCCGATCATGCAAAGCGTCCTTATCAATGAAGAGGGAATTGCCTGCGATGATTTTATCGAGCGAGTAATGACGTCAGGCTGACGCCCTCCTGACAATTCTGTCAGTTAACCCTTGTCCCGACTCAGTGTCGGAGTGAGCATTGCCCTCAGCTTTATCCGCTTGCATCGCAAAGGTGAGACCAAATGTATTGATGCCACCTTCACTTCGCGCAAAGACATCTCCCCGGTGCATAATGGCGACGGCGCGTACAATCGACAGGCCCAGCCCATGATGGGTATCACTCCTGGCCCGGGAGGAGTCAACACGATAGAACCGCTCGAAAAGCCGGTGTAAGTGCTCTGGTGCTATCGGATCGCCCGGGTTTGAAACTTCAACACGGGCCTGATGACCGGTTTCGCTTAACCGCACCGTAACCGTGCTGTTGGAGGGCGAGTGTCTTGCGCTATTTTCCAGTAAATTAGCCAGTGAGCGGTGGAACAGTCGTCGGTCGATGTGCACGGTGACGTCGCCCTGAACATCCAGAGAGAGCTGTTTTTCAGCAAAAGAGGGTTCAACATACTCCGCTGTTTTCAGGGTTTCTTCTCTCAGGGACACCTGCGTAAGCTGGGAAGCATGTTCACCCGCGTGAGCATGCGACAGGAACAGCATGTCGTTAACTATAGATGTCATACGTTCAAGCTCTTCCAGATTGGAACCCAATAACTCTTCCAGTTCATCTTGCGAACGTCGGCGTGAGAGCCCCAGCTGCGTCTGGCCGATCAGATTAGTCAGCGGAGTCCGGAGTTCATGCGCAACATCGGCATTGAAGCTTTCGAGCTGCCTCCAGGCGACCTCTTGCCGTTCCAGCACGCCATTAAAAGATGATGCTAACTGCTGTAATTCGTCAGGTAATGCTTCGGTATTCAGGCGCTGACCATGGTCCCCGGGAGCGAGTTGCCGGGCCTGTTTACTGAGCGCCCTAACCGGACGAAGACCGATTCTTGATACGATGTATCCCAGTAAGGCGACAATCACGACGCCCAGTGCGGTAATGATCAGCAATGTACGCGTGAACGCATCAAGTGTTCCCATGTACGGCGTGGAGTCGATGGCAACCACATAGCGCAGCTCAGGCCTTTCACCGTTGGCGGGGATGGTTTTCACTAACAGAAACAGCGAGCATGCACCTTCTGATGTACCTGGCACTTTATTAAAGCCTTCCTGTAAAGAAGACCACTGAACACCCACTGGTGGTGTTCCCCCTATGCTAAAGCGTGGGTTATCGCTCACTATCCAGTAGCGAACGCGTTCACCTTCAGAATTGGTTAACACAGTGAATTTATTGGCCAGCGTAGACCAGCCGTCAGCCGAGGTTCGGGCGGTGATCCACGGACTCATTAATGATTCCCGGAACAGCAGTTCGTTGTGCATCTGCTTTTGCAAAGAGTCATGTAAGGAGCTTCTTAGCAGGATGCCGATAACGGATACAATCAGCAGCGCGGATAAGGCAAACATCAGCGCCAGATGAACGGAGATGGAACGCTTAGGCATGCTTATCCCCTTCATTTATTCGGACCGTACTTCGAGGACATAACCCATGCCACGAACGGTATGCAGTAGTTTGATATCGAACGGGGCATCCACTTTGGCTCGAAGTCGTTTAATGGCCACCTCAACCACGTTGGCATCGCTGTCAAAATTCATGTCCCATATCTGCTCAGCAATCATCATCTTTGACAGGATCTCTCCCTGATGCCGGGCCAGAAGGCTTAACAGGGAAAACTCTTTTGCGGTCAGTTCCAGTCTCGTTCCGGCGCGAAATACGCGGCGAGCCAGTAAGTCGAGATGCAGATCGTGAATTTGCAGTTGGGTGATGTCTGCGCCATCCGTAGCACGGCGGCGCACCAGTGCCTGAATACGCGCCACCAGTTCAATAAGCGAAAAGGGCTTGGGCAGATAATCATCCGCGCCAAGACGTAGCCCTTTAACACGCTCGTCGACCGAGCCGCGAGCCGAGAGCATCAGTACCGGCGTCTGTTTAGCTGCTCGCACACCCTCAAGTACCCGGTAGCCATCCATCCCCGGTAGCATTACATCCAGTATTATCGCGTCGTAGTCGAACTCCAGCGCGTAATGAAGACCTTCAGCACCATCTGCAGAGACATCTACCGTAAATCCGGACTCACTCAACGCACGGTTGAGATAAGTTGACGTTTTTTCTTCATCTTCGACTAACAACAGGCGCATAACGGGACTTCCTTTTAACTTTTCATCGGTGCTTCAACATCGGAATAAACCTGCACGGCATCCGGCAGACGTTGACCCTGGATAGTGATGGCATCCAGTGAGCGGGTGAGCTCGGTCATCTCAGCGGAAGTCAGCGATACGCCGGTAGCCGCTGTGTTTTGCAGCATATGGTCTTTATTGGTGGTGCCAGGGATGGGAACAATCCAGGGTTTACGCGCCAGGAGCCATGCCAGCGCAATCTGTCCCGGTGCGGCATTTTTTCTTATCGCCCAGGTTTTCAGCAGCTCAACGAGTTGTAAGTTGTGCGGGAGATTGTCGGGTGAAAATCGCGTTTCTATAGCACGTATATCACCGGCAGCGAACCGGGTATTCTCATCAATCCAGCCCGTTAAAAACTGTACGCCGAGTGGACTCCATGGCACAAAGCCAATGCCCAGCTCTTCACACACCGGAAGGACCTGCTTTTCAGGGCCGCGCCAGAGCATGGAATATTCACTTTGTACGGCGGTAACGGGTAAGGCCGCATGGGCGCGTCTCAACGTGTTGATGCCCATTTCAGACAGGCCCCAGTGCAGGACTTTCCCTTGATCCATTAAATCTTTCACCACACCGGCGACATCTTCGATCGGGATCTGCGGATCAACCCGGTGCTGATACAGTAAATCGATGCGATCGGTACGCAGACGTTTGAGCATGTTTTCGACGACCTGCCTGATATGCTCCGGTCTGCTGTTGAGACCCGGCAGTCGCTTACCCGTCTGCTGGTCAATGTTCCAGCCAAACTTAGTGGCGATAACGATTTTGTCCCTGAACGGGGCGACGCCTTCCCCGAGAATTTTTTCGACTTCAAACGGGCCGTAGGCTTCAGCAGCGTCGAAGAACGTTACCCCTTCATCAAAGGCCCGGTGGATAACATTGACCATCTCGGGACGCCAGGGAACAGACGTGTCGTATTTACGACTCATGTTCTGCACGCCCAGACCGATAGCTGAGACTTCCAGCTTCCCGAGTTTACGCTTGCCCGGAGCAGCAGGGCGCTGGCTGGTTTGTCTGGATGAATCGACCTGAGAGGATGGGCTCGCCGCCGAGACGTGGGGGATCAGCGAGGCGGCGGCAATACCCGCCCCGGCGACTAATAGCTTGCGTCGCGCTGGCATTGTTGGGTCATTCTGGCTTTTCATTGCTCGCTCCTTTTCTCAGAAAATTGAATATGAATCACATTAAATGAGACCATTCTGCCTCCTGATTGCCAACATAAAGCTGACAGTTACCTGACAGCGTTGTCAGAAACACTAACCATCCCAGTCCCTTTCCTGACAAAAATGTTATTTCCCTGTCACGATGCTGACAGCCCTCTCCGCCTAATCTGAGCCTGCAAATTTGATTCCGCGAGCCTTCATAAACAGGCTGGCACTCATCGGGAGAGATCATGAAATTCACGCTTATCAGTGCAATGCTACTCACGGCAATGGCTGGAGTGACCTCAGTCAATGCGGCTGATTACAAAAAAATCCATTCACACTGGCCTATGACGGTGCCATCACCGAGAACGTCATAGGCAAGGTCAACATTCACCCAGTGAAATACGATCTGCATGGCGTCCAGATTGCTGCGAATGTCTATACCCCTGCTAACTATGATCCCGCCAAAAAATACCCTGCCGTGGTGGTTGCACATCCTAATGGTGGCGTAAAAGAGCAGGTCGCCGGGTTGTATGCGCAGCGCCTTGCCGAGCATGGGTACATCACGATTACCGCCGATGCAGCTTATCAAGGCGCTAGCGGTGGTATGCCTCGCAACGTGGATAAACCGGCTAACCGTATAGAGGATGTCCACGGCATGGCGGACTACATCAGCCAGTATCCGGGGGTTGATACTTCCCGCCTCGGTCTGCTGGGCATTTGCGGTGGCGGCGGTTATTCACTCGTTGCGGCCGAAACTGACAAGCGGTTCAAATCGATAGCAACCATCAGCATGTTTAATTCAGGCCTTGTGCGCCGCAATGGTATGCAGGATTCACAGCTGGATACTATCCAGCAGCGTCTTCAGCAGGCTTCTGACGCACGTGCTCAGGAAGCCACCGGAGGAGAAGTGCTTTACTCCGGCGATGCCAACCTGACTGATGAACAGATTGCTAAATTACCTTTTGCCTTGTATCGACAGGGCTACGAGTACTACTGGAAAACCCACGCGCACCTGAACTCCACGTTCAAATACACCACCAGCAGTCTGCTGGATTTGATGAGCTTTGACGTAACGGACCATATCAATCTCATCAATAAACCGCTGCTGATGATTGCCGGTACAAAAGCGGATACGCTCTATATGACTGAAGATGCGTTCGCGAAAGCCACCGGTACGAAGGACAAAGAACTGTTTCTGATCGAGGGCGCTACCCATATCGAGACGTATTGGGTACCTAAATACGTAGACCAGGCAATGCAAAAGCTGGATGTCTTCTTCGATAAGAATATTTAATCCGCATCTGTCGATACCCCGGTGGGTATCGACTTATCCAGAATTTATCGTTCAGATTAACGGAGTCGGGATGAAAGATAATTACGCCTGGTTAATAGCCACTATGAATGAAATTCATAAAATCATTCGGGCAGGGGATAGTTGTTTGTTACCTGAGCAGTCAATGCCATCAAGGCGCTGGCTGCCGTAAACACCGCAATTATCCAGCCCATCGTCCATGGTGTGCCATCACTGAATAGGGCGAGAAGCAGTGAAGAGATGATGCCACTACCGTATTGTAACGCGCCCATTAGCGCCGACGCCGAGCCTGCAACATTAGGAACGGCGTCAAGTGCGCAAGCCGTGGATGTCGCAGCGATGATGCCATTCATAGAGAAGAACACGAACACAGCGCCGACAATCACGGTAATTCCACCGACACCCAGGCCGGTCGTGACCGCCAGCACTATTGCCGCAATAGTGGCGATGAATACAGCATTCCTGAGTAACGCTTCCAGTGGATAGCGGTGAACCAGGCGTCTGTTGACCATGCTCACTGCCATTAATCCCACAATGTTTACTGCAAACAGCCAACCGTAGTGCTGCGGATCTACGCCGAAGTACGTGATGTACACAAACGGAGAGCCCGTGATAAAGGCATAGGCTGCAACGTAATAGAACGTCAGGCATAGCGTAAAACGCATGTATTTGGCATTGGTTAGCAAAGCATAGTAGTTGTGAAAGGCTCTGGTCACGGAGGCTTGCGAGCGTTTTTCAGGAGGTAATGTCTCCGCTAACCAGAATAAAGACATCAGCATTAATGTTCCGATAATCGCCAGCAGCCAGAAAATGGCGTGCCACGAGGTGACTTTAATCATCTGCCCGCCGATCAGGGGCCCGGCAATCGGCGCGATGGCCATGATTATCATCAGTGTCGAAAGCATTTGTGCTGCACGAGTGCGGCTAAACAGGTCACGGATCATTGCTCGAGCCAACATCGGCCCGGTACAGGCACCTAACGCCTGAAAAACACGCCAGAAGATAATTTGCACGATATCTGTTGATAATGCGCAGCCCACCGAGCCGATGATGAACAGGCCTAAACCGATGAATAATGGAAGTCGACGCCCATAACGATCGCTAATCGGTCCCCAAATCAGTTGTGCAATGCAAAAGCCGATAAGGAATCCTGTGATTGTCAGCTCTGCATCACCCTTTAAATCTTTCGCCATGACCGGCATAGCAGGAAGATAGATGTCGGTTGATAAAGAGGTAACAGCCATCAGGGCGCTGAGAATGAGTAGAAACGAGAGACCCGTTTTGTTAGCTGTAGCCGACTGTGTACGTGCCTGTTGATTAAGCATGGTGACCCGTATCTTTGGCTGGATGGACCGCTTCTGTGAAGACTACAGCTGCGGTATCTGGCAGTTTTACACCCTCAGTAACGGTGGCGCTTTTATGGCACCCGAAGCTGATAGTGATGAAAAATGGATGCTGTTCAACAACATGAATGGCAACAGTACGGAAATGAGCGCTGAGGCGGCAGGCATTGCGGTGTGTCTGATTGAATACAGCCACCATGCCTGTCGCACGGAGTGCGATGCCATGACAGAGCATTACTACCGACTGAGGGATTACGCCCTTAGCCATCCCGAATCCCACGCCATTCTCGCCATCATCGATTAAGGAGTTTTGCTATGGAGAAACAACTGACTTTGTTTACGCCGGAACTACCTTTACCGGCACAGCGCAGCATTAAACGTGCCCTGAATCTGCTAGACCATCACCTGCGCGAACCAGGCGTTGCATTCACCTCCACACAGGCCGCTCGCGACTGGCTCAGGCTGAAGATGGGAACCCTTGAGCGCGAGGAATTTATCGTGCTGTACCTTAATAACCAGAACCAGTTGCTTGCCCACGAAACGCTCTTCACCGGCACCCTCAGTCACACTGAAGTCCATCCCCGTGAGGTGGTAAAACGCGCCCTGTACTTTAACGCGGCGGCAGTGATATTCGCCCATAACCACCCATCCGGGGAGGTGAATCCAAGTCAGGCAGACAAGGCCATTACCCAACGACTGGTACAGGCGCTGATGCTGGTGGAAATCCGGGTACCTGACCACCTGATTGTCGGTTGCAGGCAGATATTCTCCTTTGCGGAACATGGTCTTCTTTAACAGGAATAAAATTATGAACAACGACTCAACGCAAACTTGGGGTCTTAGACGAGATATCACTCCGTGTTTCGGAGCCCGACTGGTGCAGGAAGGTCATCGCCTGCATTTTCTGGCTGACCGGGCAGGATTCACGGGCTCATTCAGTGAGGTGCAGACCCTACAGCTGGATGAAGCCTTCCCGCATTTTGTCGCAGATCTGGAGTTGATGCTGCTCTCTGACGAGCTGAATCCCCGGTACGCGCACTGCGTCACGCTCTACCGTAACGGGTTGACCTGTGAAGCCGATACGCTGGGCAGTTATGGGTATGTGTATATAGCAATTTATCCCACAAATCAGGTTAAAGACTGATCCTCAGCATCATCTCAGCTTTGTAAGCCATCAAATCTTCCGTTCCTATATTTAAGAGACTCAACATATGCAAATATCAACTGTACCGGCCACGGTGCCGGTTTCGTCACCCCTGTCGCCCGTCTAGGTGTGGCAACAACTGTTAACGTATCTGCTGGAGCAGCATTACGGCCTGACACTTAACGACACGCCATTCCATGAGGACGCGGTCATTCAGGAACATATCGAGGCGGGAACAACATTGGCTGACTCGGTGAATTTCCTGGTGAAACGCTATAAACTGATACGTTCAGATCGTAAGGGTTTTACGTGGCAGGAACAAACACCATACCTTACAACTATCGGTATCATGAGAGCCAGGCGCGCGCTCGGTATACTTAATCGTAACTAGTCAGGTGCAACGGCATCGCTACTTTTGCGTATGCATTTTATTATCATCTTGCTATCTGCTGATTTATCAATATTAGAAATTGGTCGAATTTAAAGCATCCATGCTTTGGGGGTATGGTTGGGGGTATAAAACAACTTATAAATTAGAAATACTTTTATTTTCATATTGTTGTGTTAGTCGTTCTATTCCCGCTGACGCTCCAAACAAATCTTCTTATTCAACCAATTTGGTGGGATAAAAACACCCCCTCTTTAATCATATTCAGGCGTCGCTATCCAGAAGAGAAGTGCCGTAAGAATTATCAATGGTGCATAGCCAGCGCCCGTCGGGTTCCTGGCGAAAAACGTAGGTTGCACGTCGCGTTGTTTCAACACTGTCGCCTTGCTCATCAAGGAAATGAAGCAACGTTTCCATAATAACCAGAGCATTTCCCGCACCTTCAATAACCTGCATTTCTCCCTGTTCAACCACCAGTTCGCCCTGGAAATAATCAGCTATAGCGATAAACGCTTTACGGATGTTGTTTTTGCCTTTAACAACCATACCTGGCTTTACCACAAGGGCTGCATCTTCCGCATAATGTTGCATAAGAGAATCGAAGTCTTTTGCGGAAATTGCGCTATCGCATGACTCAATGACCTGCCGGATGGGATGTGGACACATATATTATTCTCCATCATGGTGATAATGATAAAAGGCATAATTAACCCTGAAAAACACATGCATTAATAACTACTTGTCGAGGTTTTTGTTAGCATAAAGCCCAGGAGTATTTATGAACAGTTCAACTTTCCCGGTGGGTATAAATGTTAAAAGTGATTGCCGAAGATTTTATAAAACCAGAGGCTATAGAAATAGTGCTGCCACTTTATCTCGCGCTAGTTGAAGCCACAAAAAAGGAGCCGCTCTGTATTGCCTATGACTTATATATTGATGAGAAAGATCCTGGGCATTTTATCTTTATAGAGGAGTGGCCTGACCGTTCGGCTCTGGATGCACACTGCGCCAGCGAACATTTCAAACGTCTTGTGCCCCAGATTAATCAATACACTCGAAAAGAAGCGACTTTTATCCTGATGAACTCGGTTGGTTTCCTCAACTGAAAGCCAGCAGGCTTTCAGTTCGCCGCCCGATAACTGTGCGTTATTTACTCATGGGCGTGCTAGGATGAACCCCCTTCATTGAAAGGCAAATCGCATTATAGCTCCAGGCTTACTCGCAATGCTTTTCACAGGCATATGAAAACTCACGCAAGAAAAACGAACAAAATTTAACCTATACTTTATAGAAGACTCTTGCAGCTGTTAAATCCCTGATGCCTGACACCCCATCCTGAGAGAACGTTTCTGATCTGATTGAACAACTGCTCCTGTGCGTTCACATCGCCTGATGAGCAAATTCATGAAATTAAACCTTAAACAGTGGTTTACCGCGAGTAAGTCACTGGAATTGCATCCAAAAACCCCTGATTGGTTGGGCACTGAGCCTGCGAATGAAAGTCCTATCAAAGCTGAGCTATTTTCTGCGGCCCAAATGGAACGGTATGGCCAGAAGTTGGCGCGTTCCCATAAATTATCGACCACCAAGTTGCCTTACTACTTACTCAAGCGCCTGGAAGATAATGAAGCCATCATTACCCGTAACTGTTACCTGCTCAATGCGGGAGAAAAGTCAGGGATTACGCCCGCTGGCGAATGGCTGCTGGATAATTACTATCTTATCGAAGAACAAATTCGTGTGGTTCGCCATCACTTACCCAAGAATTTTGGCAAGGGTTTGCCGCCGTTAGCCGCACCACATAATTGCCCGCGTATTTATGACATTGCCTCCGAAGCCATTGCCCACGCCGATGGCCGTTGGGATGCCGCCAGTCTGACAAGCTACATTGCAGCATACCAACAGGTCACGCCGCTAACACTCGGAGAGCTTTGGGCACTGCCGGGAATGTTGCGCCTGGCGCTTATCGAGAATTTACGCCGGGTCAGTATCGAAGTCGCTGACGCGCAAGAAGAACGAAACCTGGCCGATGTCTGGGTTACGCGTATTTTTGAATGTGCCGAGAACACGCCAGCAGATTTGATTATGGTGATTGCGGATATGGCTCGTTCGCGCCCGCCATTGAGCAGTGCCTTTGTGGCTGAGCTAGTTCGCCGCTTGCAGGGGCGGGGGAATATGCTCTCTTTGCCGCTGACCTGGGTTGAACAGCGCCTTGCTGAAACAGGCGTCACCACCGATTACCTGATTCACCGCTTCAACCAGCAACTTGCTGCCAGCCAGCTATCGGTTAGTAACAGCATTGCCGGTTTGCGTCTGCTAAGCGAAACCAACTGGGCAGACTTTGCCGAAGCCATGAGCCTGGTCGAACAGACATTGCGCCAGGATCCCGGTGGTATTTACCCGGCTATGCATTTTGATACTCGCGACCACTATCGGCACATTATTGAGATCTTAGCCCGGCACAGCCACCACAGTGAACCAGAAGTCGCGCGTCACATTCTGGAGATGGCACAGTCAGATGGTAACCATGTTGGTTATTATCTTATTGGGGAAGGGCGCTCGAAACTGGAGCATCATCTTGGGGCCAATACGTCTTGGGTCGTTCGACTGCGCCACAGCTTTAATCAAATTCCGCTGCTTTCATGGCTCGGTAGCCTGGCCCTGTTGACCACCGCACTTACCGCCGACGTTTTATCTCATACACACGAACAAGGTATGAACTGGCCGTTGGCGCTTCTTGCGCTGCCGTTGGTAGTGCTGGTTAGTCAGTTAGCGATCAATTTACTCAGTGAGGCGACGACTCGCTTTCGTTCGCCGCTCCCGCTGCCACGTATGGATTTCTCGACTGGTATTCCGGCCGAGTTTTGCACCATGGTTGTTATCCCTTGTTTGCTTACCAGCCGCACGGGGATAGACAAGCTGCTTAATAGTCTGGAAGTGTGTTACCTCGGTAACAATACGGCTAATCTGTACTTTGCTTTGCTGACGGATTTTGCAGATTCCCCAGATGAAAACTCGCCGGAAAACGCCGAGCTTCTGCACTGGGCTGAAGCGCAAATGCAGAATCTGAACCGCCGCTATGCTTCCGTTTCCCAGCCGCTTTTCTTCCTGCTTCACCGCACGGCGCAGTGGAATGAACAGCAAAACGTGTGGATGGGTTATGAGCGTAAACGCGGCAAATTGTCGATGCTCAATAGTTGGTTACGTAAACCTGCAGAACAGTTTTCCGAAGTCCACAGCAATGTAATTAGCCCGCCTGCGGGGGTGAAATATGTCATCACTCTGGATAGCGATACAGTCCTGCCGCGCGATACTGCCCATAAGCTGGTCGCAACTATGGCGCACCCGCTTAATCATCCGGTCTACGATCCGGTAAAACAGCGCGTCGTCAAAGGGTACGGTATTTTGCAGCCTGGGCTTGCTGAAGAGATCCCGCGTAACGGGCAGGGGCGCTATGCGGCTATGTGCAGTAACGTGCCGGGTAACGATCCATATTCGATGATGTCATCGGATATTTATCAGGACCTGTTTGGTGAAGGCTCGTTCGTCGGCAAAGGTATTTACGATATAGATACTTTTACGCAAGCCACGCGCAATACCTGCCCGGAAAACCTGGTGCTGAGTCATGATTTACTGGAAGGGTGCTATGCCCGTTCGGGTTTGCTCAGTGAAGTGCTGCTTTATGAAC
Source organism: Buttiauxella sp. AC038 (assembly GCF_979253565.1). NCBI lineage: Bacteria > Pseudomonadati > Pseudomonadota > Gammaproteobacteria > Enterobacterales > Enterobacteriaceae > Buttiauxella > Buttiauxella sp. AC038. The sequence goes on from NZ_CEEDCQ010000001.1 coordinate 2,444,280, forward strand.
AGTACCCCAATAATTACCTTACCGATGTGGCAAGGCGTACCCGTTGGATACGCGGCGACTGGCAACTGCTGAACTGGCTTAAACTCAACCCCAGAAAAGCGGATGGTACGCGTGGCAAAAACCCGCTAACTACGCTTTCTCGCTGGAAACTGCTGGATAACTTGCGTCGTAGCCTGGTCGCGCCGTCATTTCTGGTGCTGGTGTTTTGTACCCTTTTACTGGTTCCGAACCCATTTTACTGGATATGCGTATTGGCCGCGGTATTGCTACTTCCTACGGTGCTGGTTATCGCCCAGGATATTCTCAATAAGCCCGCTCGGCGGCCATTCTTGCAGCATCTGATTCTGGTGTCATCGGGCGGCCTTAAACGCCTGATGCGCATTGGCCTCGGGTTTATCACATTGCCTCATGAGGCCGGTTATTCGCTGCATTCCATTGCGGTGACGATATGGCGCCTCGGTATCAGCCATCACAATCTCAACCAGTGGGCCAGCTTCGACCAGAGCACTGAGAGCGCAAAAGCGTCGCCAATGCGTTTTTATCGCGCAATGTGGCTCAATGTTGTTGCCGGTTTGGTACTGATTGCGCTCGCGGCATTCCTGGCCCCGATGATGCTTTTTGTTGCGCTACCAGTCGGCGTGCTGTGGTGTCTCGCTCCATTATTATTAAGCTGGCTGAGCCGTGAACCTGCCCGGGCGTCCATCACGTTTAATGCTGAACACAAAAGCCTGCTGCGCCAAAGTAGTCGCGAGATTTGGGCCTTTTTTGAAACGTTCGCTACGGAGAAAGAAAACTGGCTCCCGCCGGATAATTACCAGGAAATTCCCCAGCCGGTGATTGCACATCGCACATCGCCAACAAATATTGGCTTGTCGCTGATGGCTAACCTGACGGCGTGGGACTTTGGTTATATTCCGCAGGGTGAAATGCTGCAACGCATCACGTTGACGCTCGACACGCTGGATAAAATGGAGCATTACCGCGGCCATTTATACAACTGGTACGACACGCGCACCCTGGTACCGCTGAATCCGCGCTATATCTCAAGTGTCGACAGCGGCAATATGGCCGGACATTTACTCACCCTCTGCGCTGGGCTAACAGGGCTGCGTAACCGGCCAATCCTGAATACTAAGCAATTGCTGACGGGCCTCGATGACACATTACAAATCCTCGAGAAAGCCTGGGGGCAGCATGCCCCAACATCACTGCGCCAGCTTCGCAATCACTGCAAAACCGCCGCAACACTCCATCCGGCGTTACTATTTCCTGAATTGAAAAACATGCGTGCGCAAAGCAATCGCCTTCACGCACTTTGCAATCATGAAGAGGGGCGCATCCGCCGTTGGGTGGATCATCTCCAGCGTCAGTTAGTACTTATCTGCCATGAATGGACGCATTTTCTCAGTTGGCTTCCTGCCAACTGGCAGGGTGAAACGCTACCAACGCTTTCCTGGCTGGCGCAGGCCAAACATACCGGCGAAGGCAGCCCTTCAGAATCGGTGATCCGCCAGGCACGTACACGTCTGGATATTATTACCGAGCTGGAACAGCGCCTGACTGAGCACGCGCGCATGGACTTTGTCTTTCTGTATAACGAGGTCACCAGCCTGCTCAGCGTGGGTTATAACTGCGACAATAATAAGCTCGATAACAGCCATTACGATTTGTTGCCTTCGGAAATTCGTCTTACCAGTTTCCTGGCGATTGCCACTAACCAGTTGCCGCTGAAAAGCTGGTTTGCGTTAGGGCGGCTGTTTACCACCATTGATAACGAAACGGCGCTAATGTCGTGGAGTGGATCAATGTTCGAGTATTTAATGCCGAACCTGGTGATGCCGACTTATCCGGGAAGTTTGCTGGAAGAGATGAGCCAGTCGGCGGTCAAACGCCAGATTGACTGGGGTAAGGAGCGGGGCGTGCCGTGGGGGATTTCAGAGTCGGGTTATTATTCCTTTGACGCGCTGCAAAATTACCAGTACCACGCTTTCGGTGTGCCGGGCCTTGGTTTGCGACGGGGACTTGCAGATGACATGGTCATCGCCCCGTATGCCACCATGATGGCACTGACGGTTTCGCCGCATAAAGCCTGCGAGAACCTGCTGAAGCTCGAGAAAAATGGTGCTCGTGGGGAGTATGGTTTCTATGAAGCGCTGGACTACACGCCTTCGCGCCTCGCCAGTGGCCAGATGTATGCCGTGGTTCGTTCATGGATGGCTCACCACCAGGGCATGGCGTTCCAGGCACTTTCCCACGTGTTGTTGGGTGCACCCATGGTCGACCGATTTATGACCAGCCCGTCATTCCAGTCGGCTCGTTTGTTACTACAAGAACGGGTTCCTGATGCGGTTGAGTTGTACAGCCCGCGTCGCCATTTCGAATCTCACGAAGGGGTTCTGCAACCGGTTCAGTATGAAACGCGTGAGTTTACTGACGTAGACAGCCTGATCCCTGAAGTTCAATTGCTGTCGAATGCTGATTATCACCTAATGGTCAGCCAGTCTGGTGGCGGATACAGTCGCTGGAAAGATCTGGCGTTAACCCGCTGGCGCAGCGATGCAACCTGCGATAACTGGGGTGCGTTTTGCTATATCAGTGACCCTGTCACCAATGAAGTGTGGAGCAATACCTGGCAGCCACTTGGTGAGCCGGTCAGCCAGTACGATGTGATATTTACCGACGCGGGAGCCGAGTATAAATTGCTGGCGGGAACGGTCAGTGTTAAAACGCAGATTGTTGTCTCACCTGAAGACGATATTGAGCTGCGACGTGTCACGCTACTGCATCGAGGGCGGCAAGCGCGCACCATTGAGTTGACGACTTACGCAGAAGTCGTGTTGGCGCCGAATGAGAGCGATGTGGCCCATCCGGCATTCAGCAATTTGTTTATTCAGACCGAGCTGTTACCCGATCAGCACGCCATTCTCTGCCACCGCAGGCCTCGCGCTCCTGATGAGGTTTGCCCGTGGATGTTTCATACCATGGTGGTACATGGTCAGGCCCCTGGCGACACCTCATTTGAAACCGACCGTGCAAAATTCCTCGGCCGGGGAAGAACCCCGTCCAATGCGGTTGCAACGATACAAAACGGCGCGCTCAGTAACAGCGTCGGGCCAGTGCTCGACCCGATTCTTGCCATTCGTCAGTCTGTCGTTTTACAACCCGGATTGCCCGTTACCGTCGATATTATTTACGGCGTGACGGGAAGCCGCCAGCACAGCCAGGCGCTGATTGAGAAATATCACGACCACCCGATCGCCGATCGCGTATTTGAGCTGGCGTGGTCACATAGCCAGATAGTATTGCGCCAGATTAATGCCAACGAAGATGACGCAACGCTCTTTAACCGCCTCGCCAGCGCGGTGCTTTTCCCAGGCCCCGAACTGCGAGCGGATGCCAAAACGCTTTGTCGTAACCGTCGCGGGCAGTCAGGCCTGTGGGGGTGGTCTATTTCAGGCGACCTGCCGATTGTGATTCTTAACATCACCAGTGATGAAAGTATTTTGCTCATCACCACGATGATTCAGGCGCACCATTACTGGCGTTTGAAAGGGCTGGCCGTGGACCTGGTTATCCTTAACGATAACCCTGGCGGCTATCAGCAAGAGCTACAAAATCAGATAATAGAGTTGATTATGGCCGGATCTGAAGCCAGCCAGATAGATAAATCCGGCGGCATTTTTGTGCGCAACGGCGAACATATGTCGGCGGAAGACCGACTTTTACTACTGAGCGTGGCGCAAATTGTGCTCGATGACCGGGCAGGCGGCCTGAAAGAACAGCTTAACCAGCGCCTCCAGGCAACAATTCCTGCACAACCGGCCTTTACGCCACGCCTCGCGATCCCCGCCAATCAACACGATCCGTGGCAGCCAGATACCCGTGCGCTGGTGTTTTTCAACGGACGCGGCGGCTTTTCGGAAGATGGCCGCGAATACCAGATTACGCTGGGTGAAAACGACCAGACACCTGCACCATGGGCCAACGTGCTGGCGAACGCCAGTTTTGGCACCGTCATTTCAGAAGCGGGCCAGGCGTATTCCTGGTATGAAAATGCACACGAATATCGGCTCACACCATGGGAAAACGACCCCATTAGCGATCGTTCTGGTGAAGCGTACTATTTGCGTGACGAAGAAAGCGGTGCGGTTTGGTCACCAACCACCTTGCCGGTACGCGGCAACGGACACTATCTTTCCCGCCACGGCTTTGGCTACAGCGTTTTTGCACACCGTGAAACCGGCATCGATACGGAGTTGACGATACTGGTGGCAGAACATGCCCCGGTAAAAATCGCCATTCTGACGCTCAGCAATACTTCAGGGCGCACCCGCAAAATCTCCGTGACCGGTTATGTGGAGTGGACTCTGGGTGAATCTCGCAGTAAATCGGGTATGCATGTTGTGACTCGAACGTCGACAACCGGACGCGGCTGCGGCGTGTTGGCAAATAACTTCTACAACAGCAATGGGTCGGAGAGAACGGCATTCTTCGCGGTGACGGGGGTGCATTGCTCAGTCACGGGCGACCGTCGGGAATTTCTTGGACGCAATGGTTCACAGCGCGACCCTGCAGCCATGAAGCTGCGCACCTTGTCTGATAAAACGGGCGCGGGGCTCGACCCATGCGGCGCGGTTCAGTCTGCTACAACGATGATTGATGGGGACCAACGGACATTTATTTTTGTGTTGGGTATCGGGCAGAGTCCGCATGACGCGGAATCAATGATTAACCAGTATCTGAGTGAAGACGCCGCGCGCGGTGAGCTGGCGAATGTTCACAGCCACTGGCATCGCATGCTCGACAAAATCGTCGTTTCTACCCCGGACCCTGCGGTTAACTTACTGGCTAATGGCTGGCTGCTTTACCAGACCATCGCTTGTCGCCTGATGGCTCGCAGCGGTTACTACCAGTCTGGTGGCGCTTTTGGTTTCCGCGATCAGTTGCAAGACACATTGGCTCTGAGCCATGCCGCGCCGGAACGGCTGCGCGAGCAAATTTTGCTGTGTGCATCACGTCAGTTTGTTGAAGGAGATGTTCAACACTGGTGGCATCCACCATTAGGGAATGGAGTTCGCACCCGTTGTTCTGATGATTATCTTTGGTTGCCGCTGTCTATTTGCCACTACGTTAAAACCACCGGCGACATCGGTTTGCTCGACCATCGTCTGGCGTACCTTGAAGGTCGTGAATTACAGCCAGGAGAAGAGTCGGCCTATGAACAACCGGTTATCAGCGCGCTTGAAGAGACGCTCTGGCAACACGGCGTAAAAGCCATTCGTCACGGATTGCGATTTGGTCAACATGGTTTGCCGTTGATGGGTGCGGGCGACTGGAACGACGGCATGAACCTCGTCGGGCTGGAAGGCAAGGGCGAGAGCGTCTGGCTTGGGTTCTTCCTCTATGATGTTTTGCAGCAATTTGCGCAGCTAGCCGAACAAATCCACGACGACGAAATTGGCGCAATGTGCCGTAAAGAAGCCACAAAACTGCAAATCAATCTTGAAGCTGCGGCTTGGGATGGCGCGTGGTATCGCCGGGGCTATTTTGATAGTGGAGAAGCTTTGGGTTCGCAAAGCGCAAAAGAGTGCCAGATAGATGCTATCGCCCAAAGTTGGGCGGTGTTATCCGGTGCGGGAAGTGCGCAGCGGTGTGCGCAAGCGATGCAGGCGCTGGACTCACGCCTGGTGGATAACGAGGCTGGGCTGATAAAACTGCTTACCCCGCCATTTAACGGAAACGGGCCTAACCCCGGCTACATTCAGGGTTACCTGCCTGGCGTGCGTGAAAACGGTGGGCAATATACTCACGGAGCAATATGGGCGGTGATGGCATTTGCCCGTAGCGGGAATATCGAGCGGGCCTGGCAGCTATGGTCGCTGATTAACCCGATCAATCACGGACTCAATGCGGATGCCATTGAACGTTATAAAGTCGAACCGTATGTAATGACGGCAGATATTTATAGCGTTGCGCCGCACACCGGGCGCGGTGGCTGGAGCTGGTATACCGGTTCGGCCGGTTGGGCGTATCGGTTAATCATTGAAACATTGCTGGGTATTCAACGCCATGGTGACTCAATCACCATTCACCCATTACTGCCACGCGACTGGCCGTATGTAAGCATGGTTTATCGACATGGCTCGAGTGATTATCAGATAAATGCGCAGCGCGGTGAGGGCGAATATCAGGTCATGCTGGATGGGGTATCGCAGCCAGGAAATATTATCCCGCTGATGGATGATGGGCAGCGGCACGTTGTAGAGATTAATTTAGGGACAGAAATCTAATATTTTCTAACACAGAAGAAAGCTGCTAGCGGCTTGTCGCTTAAGTTACAGATGAGCCACAAACAGAACCATACTTTTACGGCAGTTCAAAAGGATACTACTCATTTCAGTAGTATCCGCTGAAATGTTTACCGAAAAAATGGCGCAGGCAAACCAACGGTTTTCCGCTATTCACCATATAGCTGAATACTGAGTACGTTTGTAATGGCGCTTCCATTCCAGTGATACTCTAAATGTTGCGCCTGATGAACATGAGTAATCAGGCAAGGTCGATAGAGTACATAGCAAAAATGCTCTGTATGGCGAACGGAGCGATAATGGATACCGTCCACGTTTTGGGACTTCTGAGTCTGAGCAAAGGCTTTTGCCTGGCTGTAATCCGTGGCGTGATAGATAGGTGAGGAGAGGAACGGTTCGCTTGTAATATCAGACAAGGTTGCGTCAAATGTAGTTAACAGAACGCGCATCTGCACTTTCTGTGCAGGCTCGCAGGTATAACCTAATACACGCTCCTGGTGGTACACCGTTTCTTTGATAGCGGTATCTAACTTAGGAGCACAATAGTAGCCGCCAAAATCATCAGTGGTAAATCGTGCTCCCTCCGGATTTAAATGGGTGAATGCCGCCATTACATAACTGCTTCCATGAATACCCACCAACCAATCGTGTTTTGGTACCAATGATAACTCTCCGGCCTCTTCTTTTAACCGGTCATTGGTCATTGCTTCTATAGCCCAAACAGCCTCAAGTTCGTCGGTGCTAGCCACGTCCTCATACAAATCAATTGTTGGATAGCGACTTGGGATTATCCGATAGGCTTTCTCCCCTTCTAACTTGGTTAGTGGCGGCTCTTGCATTAAGCCATTCCCCCACGCCATGCATGCAGCCGTTTGGCAACCTCATACAGGTCGGCCACTCGGCCACTTTTCATCACATCCATTGCTGTACGTCCAGCAAAGAAAGGATGGCTATTAGGTTTGCGCACCCAGCCATAAATACTGTCGTCAGCTGTAAACAGCAATCGCAGACACTTATGAATATTGAGGATGTAGCTCATTCGTTCCTGCATGTCCAAGGTTAGACGAATTCCCCCGCCAGACTCTTTGTATTTGTTCAATGTTGAACGCGATGAAATACCCAGTAATTTCAGCTGTTCATCAGAATTGCAGTGCCATTTATCCAGAATGCGAAACACCACAGGTAGCGCTTTGCTGGGGTCAATGGCGCCATTTAGATGGTCTTTCTGTACTGTGTTAGCCATATGTCCTCCTCTATAATCTGTGCCAGCTAAAAACTGAGACATGAGTTAACTTAATTACAAGCATAGAGGAATTGTTCATATATGTACAATTAAGACGTAGCTAACCGCATGTGGAAGCAATACCTGGCATAGACATTATCTGCCTTCAGAGTCGCAAGCTAAATTTGGTAGCCATTCCATAGGTGATTCCCGTTCGGTATTTTTCCAGTGAGAGGCATGGCTCGCAGCTTTTAGCATGTCCTACTGTTCGAATCTTGTATGGAATGACGGCCTATACACGGGCAGGTATTGATGCCAGGAATTATGGCGATGAGAGATAATTGCCAAATAAACAGAAAGGCTTAAATATTTTATGGATATACTTTTAGGGGAAAAACTAATTACTTACGAGTTTTATACTGCTGAGTACAACATGTTATTAACAATAAATTAAAATATAGATACCGCAAACTAGTATCAAAATCAATATTCACGCACAGTTATAATTGGCGTGATTGAATACGATTTAATACAAATATAAAAAACCATTTCAAAATGTGTAATCAATAAGCGGATTCCTATATACTTCGAGCCCTCTAATTTAAAATAGCTCTGGGATCATGAAAAAAACACATCTTATTTCTTTAGTCGCAACTCCACTTGCATTAGTGCTTTGCGGGGTTTATTGGCTCAACTGTGCTCCATCCTATGTAAAAGATGCAGAGGAGCGGGTGGGTTCTTATCTCAGCTATTCCTACGGGCCGACGACATGTATGAGTGATGAGAAAGAGGTGAATGCATGGGCTATGAAATGCCAGATAGCATCAGGTAAGAAGGATTTAAATTACACCGTTTATCCTGCTGAGAAAGCACCAGAAGGTTCATCCAGAACATTTTATATTGTTGCCGAAGACGCAGCCGCTAAACAGAGCGCAAAAGCTGAGTTAATGGTCTATCTCAATATCAACACGCACACTAGTTAATATATTGATATTTTAGAGAATTTTTGTGAAATGGCAATGTGTCAGTGGTGGGGTTTTAGAATCAGTACAATATTATAAATTGAGGTGATTTAACTTAGGTCACCTCAAGTAAGTCCCTTCAATTTGATCGATCAAATAATGAAAGTGTGCATATTTATCAAATGTATTGATAATTAGCATCAACCAAACTAGCACGACAACAACAAGAATTGCTGTTGCTATTTTAAATCCCCATGTCATTGAAAATTATCTTCTTATTTATTTTTATACTATTGCCTGATGGTATCATTTCGGCATGTTATTATTTTGTATTAACCATATCAACAATGTTTAATATCGGTGCATATACCCAAAATAATTCAAGATGCAGGACAAAAGGCTTCAGCCTTTTGAACAGCGCTTGCGCTGGCCCCTTTGGGGCGCTGTAAACAGCGTTCAAATCTGCTCCAGGCAGATTTGTCAGGTGAGTAAACGTAGCCAACGCACATGCAACTTGAAGTACGACGGGTATAACACCGGCAAGGGTATTTATTTAGAGCAATATACGCGAGCATCACGAGGGGTATAAATCCCCAGAGTGATAAAGCCTAGGAAACCGTCAGCAAATGTCTGCTGCACTTCAGTGCGAACAACTTTATCAGCGCCACCACATACAGCTGCAGCATCAACAGTTTTTGTTTGACCAATTCCGCTAACAAAGAAATGGTGTGTAGTGGTTTGCTGTGGTTTCTCAGCAATATCCTTGTTAATCGTAAATGTTTGCTGAGCACAGCCAGATAAAACCATAGAAGCAACAACCGCTATCATTAACTTTTTCATAAATACCTTATTTTAATTATGGTTACCATAAACAGCTTCGCATTGTATATGTGGTTATTAAATCCGACTAGCAATGCTTAAGAATTATCTCGGGTATCGTTTGATTTCCGTTTATGTTCCAAACAAACAGTGGGGCCGACGCTTATCCAGGGTCGCTTTATGATTGAAAACTCCAGCGCTATTTTGCCTGAAACTGCCGCGTTGCCACCTCAAATCTGCTAAGATGCGCGCCAGACGCTGTCTGACAGCCCATTAATTGAGAGTATAACTGTGACATCTTTTTCTACCCTAAACGTTCTGCCAGCAGAACAACTCGCCAATCTCACCGAACTTGGTTACCACACCATGACGCCTGTTCAGGCGGCTGCATTACCCGCGATACTGGCTGGGAAAGATGTCCGTGCTCAGGCGAAAACCGGCAGTGGTAAAACTGCGGCCTTTGGCCTTGGTTTGTTGCAACATATTGATGCGAGCCAGTTTATCACTCAGTCGCTAGTGCTATGCCCAACGCGTGAACTGGCCGATCAGGTGGCCAAAGAATTACGTCGCCTTGCGCGTTATATGCCAAATATCAAGGTGCTGACGTTATGTGGTGGCCAGCCATTTGGTGCCCAGCGTGATTCATTGCAACATGCGCCGCATGTTATTGTCGCAACACCAGGCCGTTTACTGGACCACTTGAAAAAAGAGACCGTTAAGTTAAACGCTTTGCAAACGCTGGTGCTGGACGAAGCCGACCGTATGCTGGATATGGGCTTTGCAGATGCAATTGATGAAGTTATCAGCCATGCACCACAGGATCGCCAGACGTTATTGTTCTCTGCGACCTGGCCTACCGCGATTGCCGCAATCAGTTCCCGTGTTCAGCGTTCCCCGGAAACTATCGAAATTGATTCAGTAGACGAACTGCCGTCTGTTGAACAGCAGTTCTACGAAATCTCACGTAGCGGCAAAATCAGCCTGCTGCAAAAACTGCTTAGCAAGCATGAGCCCGCGTCTTGCGTAGTGTTCTGTAATACCAAAAAAGATTGTCAGGCCGTTTGTGATGCACTGAGCGAAAGCAATCAAAGCGTGCTGGCGCTGCACGGCGACATGGAACAGCGTGACCGCGATCAAACGCTGGTGCGTTTCGCCAACGGTAGCAGCCGGGTGTTAGTGGCAACCGATGTTGCGGCTCGTGGCCTGGATATCAAAGCGCTGGAAATGGTCATCAACTACGAACTATCCTGGGACCCGGAAGTTCACGTTCACCGCATCGGCCGTACTGCGCGTGCGGGGGAAAGTGGTTTAGCTATCAGTCTTTGCGCGCCAGAAGAAGCACAACGCGCCAGCGTGTTGGCTGAAATGCTGAACTTGTCCCTGAGCTGGCAGCCTGCACCAACCGGTGGCAGCATCAAACCACTTGAAGCGACAATGGTGACGTTGTGTATTGATGGTGGCAAGAAAGCGAAAATGCGCCCGGGCGATATTCTTGGTGCGTTGACTGGTGACATGGGGCTGGATGGGGCGGATATCGGTAAAATCGATGTGCACCCAATGCACGTTTATGTTGCGGTTCGTGAGTCTGTTGCACGCCATGCGTGGAAACAGTTGCAACAGGGCAAGATCAAAGGCAAATCAGTTAAAGTGCGTTTGCTGAAATAAGTCTTTAAAACCTCTCCCTGCGAATCGGGCAGGGAGAGGGATCTGTTATTCCTTCGCTACCGCATCCAATACACGTACCAACTGCGTGACAAAACCGTATTCGTTATCGTACCAGGCCACGGTTTTAACCAATTGCAAATCGCCAACTTCGGTAACTTCTGTCTGTGTTGCATCAAACACCGAACCAAAATTCGTGCCGACTATATCGGACGACACAATCTCCTCATCGGTATAGCCAAACGATTCATTGCCCTCAGTTGCTTTTTTCAGCGCTGCGTTAATTTCCTCTACCGTCACCTTTTTCTCAAGAATAGACACCAGTTCTGTTACTGAACCAGTAAGTGTCGGTACACGTTGCGCGTGCCCTTTGAGTTTGCCTTGCAGTTCAGGGATCACCAGACCAATAGCCTTTGCAGCACCTGTGGTATGCGGAATAATATTTTGTGCCGCAGCACGAGAGGCTCGTAGATCATTACCTCGCGGGCCATCCACCAGTGATTGTGTACCGGTATATGCATGGATAGTGGTCATGGTGCCAACTTTAATACCAAAGTTGTCGTGCAGCGCTTTCGCCATTGGCGCCAGGCAGTTAGTGGTGCAGGAGGCGACAGAGAGGATTTTATCTTCTGGCGTAATAGTGTTGCAGTTAACGTTAAAGACGATGGTTTTCATATCGCCAGCGGGAGCGGAAATCAGCACTTTCTTCGCACCTGCGTCCAGATGTGCGCTGGCTTTCTCTTCCGAAGTATAGAAACCAGTGCACTCGATAACGATCTCAGCACCCAATTTCCCCCACGGGATATTTTTCGCCTCTTTTTCGGCATACACCGCAATGTTTTTACCGTTGACGATTAACGCATCGTCAGTGTAATCCACTGTTCCGTCAAAGTTATGATAGCTGGAGTCATGCTTAAGCAAGTAGGCCAGCACTTTTGGCGAGGTAAGATCGTTGATAGCGACAATTTCAACTTCGCTTTTAGTTTCAAGAACACGGCGTAATACCAGACGACCAATGCGACCAAAGCCATTGATACCGATTTTTTTCATGATATGAACCCCACTTTTAATCATCAGGAATTGCTCAATCCTTAATCAACTCTAGTGATAGTTCATAAACCGAGGTGCCGCAAACAGGTTTTGTTAGGGGGGATGTTAGATAATTTCACCAGATGTTAATGATTTTCTAAGAATTAGCCGCTATCCTGGAAAAATCATTGTGACTAAGCAGGACACCCTAATGCGCAGCAAATACACCTCGTTACAGATAACACTTCATTGGCTGGTTTTTTTATTGATAGTGGGGGCATATTGCGCGATGGAACTGAAAGGTTTTGCACCGCGATCGTATCGTCCTGTCTTCAACGCAACTCATGTGACTTGTGGGATCAGCGTGTTCTTTTTGATGATTGCCCGCTTGCTGATACGCATTAAATATCGCGCACCAGCAATTACTCCAAAACCGCATCCTGCTATTACGGGAATGTCCCATTTGGTGCACACGATTATCTATCTGATGTTTATTGTGTTACCGATTCTCGGCTTTACAACAGTGTACTTTAAAGGCAGTGACTGGTCGGTGTTTGGCATTCCTATGCCGCATGCGATTGAACCTGATGAGGATATGGAATTTACCATTAAGAGCTACCACGAGCTTATCGCTAACATCGGTTACTTTGTGATTGGCATTCATGCATTTGCCGCACTGTTCCACCATTATGTGTGGAGAGACAATACATTGCTGCGCATGATGCCAGGTAAAAAGGGCTAAATTCAACCGAGTTGGCCCTGGAAATCCAGAATGGTTGGAAGGGCCAACTCGCATAGACTAAATTATTTTTTTCTTATTCTTACGATAGTATTTAGATAAACAGGAAGAATGAGTATTTGAATTTTACGAGAGAGCTTGAATTCGCTTATAAAAGACATTAATGCCTTTCGCAATGCTCTTTGTTCTGACAGCGGAAAATTTGCCTGTTTATTTTTAACCAGAGTGTATTTAATAAAATTAAACACCCTCTGCATGGTAGGGAAAATAATTTCTTTTGCTTCAGGGTTCTCTTTTGAAAGAGATGATAGTTTGGTTGCAACATAAACCAAATCAGAAATGTCTTTTTGCCTGAAAGTTTGGGTGATGCTTTTTTTGTGAAAACGGTACCAGATAAGTGATTTGTTAACTCCAAAAATGCATTTACATTTTAAATACAAAGCGGGGACAGTGCTCATGTCCTCGTATAGCCTTCCATATGGGAATTCAATATTGTTGTCCAGAAATAACGATTTTTTGTAAACCCTGGCCCATGGATACCACTTGGAACGCTGAAATGCAGGCTTCAATTGTTCGATTGAAGAGATATGCTTTTTTCCAGAAAAAACTGCACAATCAATATGTTCGACTATGTTCGATAGTTCATTCTCAAACTGTTCAGCATTAAACTCGATGATATCAATCGATGAATCGTTAAGAAGAGGAGGAACTTCACACCAAAATTGTCGATCATAAATATCATCAGAATCCAGGAGTGAAATATATTCTCCGGAAGCTATGCTTAACCCTTTATTTCTGGCCGCAGATAAACCAGCGTTGTCTTGATTAATAATGATCAAGTTTTTATCAGGATAACGGTGCCCGACGTTTTTTATAACGTCACTGCTATTGTCAGTCGAACCATCATTGACAACGATGACCTCCATATCACTTTGGATATTAGGGAGGACGGATTCAAGACAATCTTCAATAAATTCGGCAGAGTTGTAGCATGGGATGATAATACTTAGTTTCATCAATGTGTCGAAGCTCGCTTTTTGTTCTTCTTTAAAATATTGCCACATTTTAACACTTCTTGGTTTACGCCGCATCCTAACCATTAGTTATTGGTTGCGTTAAGGAATAGATCTTCATTTTCCAAGATTTCACGAAAGAATCGATCCTTTATTCCGATAAACGAAGTGATAGAACTTCGCCAGTTAGCCGCCATACTGCATGGAGGGATGAGAGCGGCTATGACGTTAGCGTTGCACGCACGCAAAAAGATGTGGTGCCGACAGATGGCTCAAACAAAGTAGGGTGAAAGCAGATGAACCTTGCAGTTAGCTATCCCAGTATTACTTCATATTTTGCTGGAATTGATCAACTAAAATGCAAATATGTGAGCAGTTGGATGCGAATCCGCAGGCAGGTATGTACGCAATTAATACCGGTCTGTATGTTGTTTAATCACATATTCCTCAATGTGGAGCACCAAATGCCGGATTATTGTTTTTTTCAACAAGGTAAACAAACCGTTGTATTAGAAAGGTCTGACTCGGACGAAACCGCTCGGTTGACTGAACAGGGTTACGAAAAACAATTCGAAGAGGTCAGTGCCATTGATGAAAAACACGCGCTTGCCCGCTTTGCTGATATCCGCAGGGAAAAGCGAATAGACCAGCATAATTTTTTAGCGGGCGCTATAGCCATGCCCCTGATAGGGATTCTGACGGCAGTTGCTATTAATCTCTTTCGCAAAAAGTAGCAGATCATAAATCCCGTTGGTGTTATGACACCGGAACAGCCACAACACCAACGGCTACTTTTTCTCACCTTCTTTCTTCCACTCGTACCATTCCTCAGTGAAACAATCGCTCTGCTATGATTCCATCGTGGTTTAAACATTCGACTTGTTGACGTATTTGCAGACAGACATTTATCAGCGCTGATTCACCTGTGTGTTTATTCTTGAACTTAATTCTTTGTTATTTAACAAAAATAGAAATTCATCAATATTTCTGAAAATAGTGTACCATACCCCCCTATAGTATCAGGAGGTCAAAATGCCACATTCACCTGAAGACAAAAAACGCATTCTGACTCGCGTGCGACGCATACGTGGCCAGACTGAAGCAATAGAGCGCGCCCTGGAAAATGGCGATCCTTGCATCGCCATCTTGCAACAAATCGCCGCGGTTCGCGGAGCGGCGAACGGCCTGATGGGCGAAATGATGGAGATCCATCTAAAAGACGAGCTGGTCGCGGGGGAAACCTCTGAGGATCAGCGTGCTGTACGTATGGCAGAAGTCGGTAATTTAATTCGCTCTTATCTAAAATAAAATCACTCCCACCTGACGACGGAAGAAGAACATGAAATCACGTGCAGCTGTTGCATTTGGCCCAGGCAAACCGCTTGAAATCGTAGAAATTGATGTAGCACCGCCACAAAAAGGCGAAGTGCTGGTAAAGATTACCCATACTGGCGTTTGCCATACCGACGCTTTCACCTTATCTGGTGATGATCCTGAAGGCGTGTTCCCGGCAGTGCTGGGCCATGAAGGTGGCGGTATCGTTATGGAAGTGGGCGAGGGTGTTACTAGCCTGAAACCAGGCGATCATGTCATTCCTTTGTACACCGCAGAATGCCGCGAGTGTAAGTTCTGTAAATCAGGCAAAACTAACCTGTGCCAGGCCGTTCGTGCCACTCAGGGTAAAGGTTTGATGCCGGATGGCACCACGCGTTTTTCTTATAATGGCGAACCGATTTACCACTACATGGGCACCAGTACTTTCAGTGAGTACACTGTGGTTGCGGAAATTTCTCTGGCAAAAGTTAACCCGGAAGCACCACTGGATAAAGTGTGCTTGTTAGGTTGTGGCGTCACTACCGGTATCGGCGCGGTGCACAACACGGCGAAAGTAAAAGAGGGCGATACTGTTGCAGTATTTGGCCTGGGCGGTATTGGTCTGGCAGTGATTCAGGGTGCGGTACAGGCGAAAGCCGGGCGTATTCTGGCCATTGACACCAATCCAGAGAAATTCAAACTGGCGACCGAAATGGGTGCGACCGATTGCATCAACCCGAAAGACCACGAAAAGCCGATTCAGGACGTGATTGTCGAACTGACCGACGGCGGCGTGGATTTCAGCTTTGAATGTATCGGCAACGTCAATGTAATGCGTTCCGCGCTGGAATGCTGCCATAAAGGCTGGGGCGAAAGCGTTATCATTGGTGTAGCGGGCGCAGGTCAAGAGATCAAAACTCGTCCGTTCCAGTTAGTAACCGGCCGCGTATGGCGTGGTTCTGCATTTGGTGGAGTGAAAGGGCGTACACAGTTGCCAGGTATGGTGGAAGACGCGATGGTTGGCAAAATCAACCTGGACCCGTTCATCACCCACCGTATGCCGCTTGAACAAATCAATGAAGCCTTCGATTTAATGCATGAAGGTAAATCGATTCGTACCGTTATCCATTTCGGCGATAAGTAACCGTTAAAAACCCTCACTGATTCTATTTAATAGCGTATCAGTGAGGGGGCTACTCTCTCAACTTCTCACTATTTTCCCGCATCCAGTCTGCTAATGAATCAAGCGTAGGGCGTAGCGACTTTCCTAATTCCGTTATCTGATACTCCACTCTCGGTGGCACTTCTGCGAAGACTTGCCGGGTCACCAATCCTCTGGATTCAAATTGGCGTAGCTGGCGCGTCAACTCTTTTTGAGTAATGGGATGAACCGCACGCTGTAGATCGCTAAAGCGCACCGGCTCACCAATGATTATCAAGCGGTAAAGAATCGGGATTGCCCATTTCCCAGAAATCAGATTCACAAAACTGACCATCGGGCAGCTTTCACCTGCTATTGGCAAGGCCGAAAAATTATTTATCATGTTTGCTCCTGTGAATTGTCAATCCATCCCATCAAGTGCCTTAGTATCCAAACGGTGCCTACTATCCAAAAGATACTATAGCGTAAATAATGCCCTGACTAGCCAATCGCGGGGTAACGGTAATGGGCAGACTTCAAGGTAAATACGCATTAATCACCGGTGGCACTAGCGGTATTGGGTTTGAGACGGCGCGGCAGTTTCTTGCGGAAGGGGCGACGGTTACTATCACCGGACGTAGCGAATCAGGATTATTGGCCGCGAAAGAGCAACTGGGAAATGTACATATCATTCGCAGCGATGCGGGAGATATCGATCAACAACGTGATTTGGCTGAACAGATTGCACAATGGTGCCCGCGTCTCGACGTGTTGTATGTAAATGCCGGTGACGTAACGCATCATCCGTTACAGGAATGGGACGAAAGCAGTTATGACCGATTGATGAATACCAATCTTAAAGGGCCGTTCTTCATGATTCAGGCGCTATTGCCACTTCTGGCTAACCCATCGTCGATAATTGTCTGTGGTTCCGTGAGTGCACATATTGGTTTGCCACAAAGCAATGCTTATGCGGCCAGCAAAGCCGCAATCCTTTCTCTCGCGCGAACCCTTTCTGGCGAGCTGCACTCGCGAGGAGTTCGGGTGAATGGATTAAGCCCTGGCCCAACTGAAACCCCGGCTTTGGGTAAGCTTGGCAATGGTGCATCGGAGGAAGTACTCCGCGAAGAGATTCGTGCGCTCGTGCCAATAGGTCGTTTGGGTACGGCTCTCGAATTGGCAAAAGCTGCCGTCTTTCTCGCATCCGATGAGTCTGCCTTTATGGTCGGCAGCGAATTATTAATAGATGGTGGGGTGGGCAATTTGTAAGAGCGATTGAAGAGCTCAGTTCGATTTACCACAGTAGATATTCGTTTAAATCGAACTGAGTTATATCGTCTTAAAGTGGATAAGTCCCCGCGCGGCGCTCCTTCACGTGAAAATGCTGCTCACGAAAATCGGCGGCGGAGTCTTCGGCAGCCTGACGGATTTCGTCACTATCAGCCTGATGGCGTAGCAACATGTCAGCACTTTTGACGACCAAATAAAAATGACCATGTGTTTGCGCTGTAGTCTGGCCGGAGAACAACGCCGTGCCTATCAGCAACAAAATCATCCCTAATTTTGACCTCAATTGTTTAACCATTACCATCAACCTCATTAACGTGACGGGCACACTGTATAGATAATTCCGTCTAGTTACTATTCAACTTTTAGAAATAAAGCAAGAGAATTGTCAGCAGTGTAAAAGGTTCAATAGTTAAGATTTGGTTTACGAATGGTTAATAATTGATATGCCATGCTGGCAAGCTTTCGTGTTGGAAAAGCCCGCAAACATGGCTATAAAAAGAGGGATTAATGCGCAACCGACTTTGAAAACAAGTTAATGACCAACACGCCAATAATGATCAATGCCATACCCGCAATCGCCGGCCAATCGAGTTTCTGCCCCAAAAAAATCCAGCCCACCGCACCGATTAACACAATTCCAGCACCTGACCAAATCGCATAAATAATCCCGGTAGGGATGGTGCGCATGGTTACCGATAGGCAATAAAACGCCACGCCGTAGAACACAATTGTGACCACGCTTGGCCATAAACGGCTAAAGCCTTCGGAGAGTTTCAGTGAAGTGGTCGCAATCACTTCTGCAATAATTGCCACAATCAGCCAGATATAAGTCATGTTCGTTTCTCCCTCACTATTCAGGCCGTCAATGTAAAGATCAAAGCCATTTCTGGCAAGAAATGCCCCTCACTGTCATAGAAAATTCTCATTTTGTTTCCTCGCTGTATATTCTGTAACAGTTGTAAATGTCAGCTGAAAACACTGGTTTTATCGTTGATGGTACAATTTCATGGATTGTAAAAAACGTTAATTCTAGATTTATATCCTTCCTGGATTTATCTTATTACACTATGATACCGGTAACATTTGAGTCCTTGCTGTAGATGCATCTGACCTCTTGTGGATGGCTGCACCAGGCTTTACGTGACCTTTGGGGTAAAAAATGGACTGGTTTGTTGATTACTTTTCAACGTATCTCTACGGTTTGAAAGTTGTCGCTATTACGCTGGCGATATTGATGTTAATTAGCGGAATTGATGATTTATTTATCGATATTGTTTACTGGGTTCGCCGGGTATGGCGCTCGGTTACGGTATACCGCAAAAATGATTATCTGGACTATAAAGCCCTATATGAGCCGCAAGAAAAAGCGTTGGCTATTATGGTCCCTGCATGGAATGAAACTGGGGTTATCGGCAATATGGCGCGTCTTGCCGCCAGTTCACTGGACTACGAAAACTACCATATTTTTGTAGGGACTTACCCTAATGACCCGGATACGCAACGTGATGTAGATGAAGTCTGCGCACGTTTTCCAAATGTTCATAAAGTGGTATGCGCACGGCCTGGTCCCACCAGCAAAGCGGACTGCCTGAACAACATTCTGGATGCTATTTTACAGTTTGAAAACAGCGCGCGTTTTAATTTCTCCGGTTTTATTCTTCATGACGCAGAAGATGTTATTTCTCCACTCGAATTGCGTCTTTTTAATTATCTGGTTGATAGAAAAGACTTAATTCAGATCCCAGTTTATCCGTTTGAACGCAAATGGACACACTTCACAAGCTTGAGTTATCTGGATGAATTTTCAGAGCTGCATGGTAAAGATGTACCGGTACGTGAGGCCTTAGCGGGGCAGGTACCCAGCGCAGGGGTGGGTACATGTTTTAGCCGCCGTGCGGTTTTGGCGCTATTAGCCGATGGTGACGGCATTGCGTTTGATGTGCAGAGCCTGACGGAAGATTACGATATTGGTTTCCGTCTGCGTCAAAAAGGGATGGAAGAGATTTTCTGTCGCTTCCCGGTTGTTGACGCAAATGACAAATCTGCCAAACCCTTTGGTCAACGTGCCCGAACTGCCAATGTTATCTGCGTGCGCGAATATTTCCCTGACACCTTTGCCACAGCTGTGCGCCAAAAGTCTCGCTGGATAATCGGCATCGTGTTCCAGGGTTTTAAAACTCACCGCTGGAGTTCGAGCCCGGTTCTCAACTATTTCCTTTGGCGCGACCGCAAAGGGGCGATTGCAAACTTTCTCAGTTTCGCGGCAATGCTAGTAATGCTGCAACTGGTTGCCATCATCATTTATCAGCGCATGGTCGATGGGGCATGGCAATTCTTATCAATATTTGTCGGTGGTACATGGCTGACGATGTTGCTGTGGATTAACTTACTGCTGATGTCTAACCGCATCATTCAACGCATGATATTCGTGACAGGTTATTACGGACTGGGGCAAGGCTTATTGGTATTGCCGCGCTTGTTCTGGGGCAACTTGATTAACTTTGTGGCGAACTGGCGGGCGATTAAGCAGGTTATCCAACATGGCGATCCACGTCGCGTGGCATGGGATAAAACTACTCACGATTTCCCGACCGTAAGCGATCAACGCTCTGCTCAACCTCTGGGTTATATCCTGGTAGATTCTGGTGTGATTACCCGGGCTGAACTTGAAGAAGCGCTGCAAAAGCGCATTCCAGGCCTAAAACTGGGCGGAAGTCTGGTGCAACTGGGCTATATCACTGCATATCAGCTTGCTGTTGCGCTGGCAAAACAAGCTGAAGTGCCGATGGAGTCAATCGATCCTCTTGCACTTGATGAATCATTGATTAAGAGCGTTCCTGCAAAAGTGGTGCAGCACCATGCGGTTCTGCCATTGCGCATGGAAGGCGACACCCTTGTTCTGGCTTGTGAAAACTCGATCGATCCGGTTTCGCTGTCGGCGCTGGGCCGCAAACTCGGGCGGAATGTGAGCTACGTTATTGTGCCGCGAGGCCAGGTAGTTATTGGCCTGCGTCATTGGTACGGCGATGAACAATTGACGAAGGAAAAGCAATTGCTCGACTGTGCCGTCAAAGAAAACCTTCTCACGAAAGCGCAGGCTGATGAGATTTGGGACAAATATGTCTCCGGGCAACTTCTGTTTGCTGAAGTGTTGAGTAATGAGTCTCACCTCAATGAAGCTGTTCTGCGAGCTGTTCTATTACGTTATGAACGCAGCGATTTGATGTTCGGCGAGTTTCTGGTGCAAGAAGGGGTAGTGAGTCAACACGTTGTTGATCACGCGCTGGCACAGCAAAAGAGATTGCAACCCTCGTTCAAAGGCCTACTGCAAAAAGCAGGTATCAGCGGATTGCAACAGGCTCGACTATACGGGGAGGCAGGATGAAGATACGTCTAACCCCGCTGGCAGCTCTGGTTTGCGGTGTTTTACTTGCCGTACCAGCTTTGGCTGCTAAGGAAGGAACTAAACAAGATCTGGGACTCAATGATTACCTTTACTTCAAGGTTTATCCGCATATTGAGCGGGCACATGAAGCCTTGAAAGCAAATGATGAAACTCGTGCATTGCGTAGTTTTGAACATGCCCATGCAATGGCCCCCGAGAGTGTGCGCTTGTCGTTATGGCTTGCTGAGGCTTATCGGCACTTCGGCCACGATAAGAAAGCTCGGGAATTGCTGGAAACTGAGCTCGCGAAAAGGCCACAAAACGCTGACTTACAGCGCGCACTGGTGGCGATTCCTGTGCCTGCTCCAGAAGTCAAAACCTACGAGCAATTGCTGGCATTCCAGAAAAACTGCGATGCCTCACCGGGCGTTCAGTGTCGCAGTGAAGTAGGCAACTATGCTCTCAAACTCAATCAGTTAGATATTGCCCGAGCGCAGTTGTCTGACACGAAATTCCGTCACTCAAAAGAGGGGCAGCAACTGACGGACAACTACACGCAGCGGGCAATTTTTTTGCAACAGTGGAGTGCAGCAGACCAGGGTTTTGCCCTGTTGGACAGTGAGGCGACACTGACTGACGCACAGTATCAACAATGGTTTGCCATTCTGTTACATATGCAGCGTGACCAACGAATCCTGGATTTGCAAAGCCAGGGAGTGATGAACAGTGCCGGAATGCAACTGGCTTACGCGCAGTCATTGGCTGAGCGTAATGCTCTGACTCAGTTGCGCCGTTATCTCGCAAACCGTAAACCGGTATTTGATTCAGCCATAGAAGAACGTAATTGGATGCGGTTATTGGCAACCTATAGCCAGCAACCAGGGCGCACAGTTGCGGGATGGAGCGTTAAACATCCAGAAAACAAACAGTATGTTTTATCGACTTTAGTACCCATCCGCATCCTAAAAGGTGACTGGAAAGGGGCGAACGAACTGCTCAATACCTTCCCGGAAATGCAGGCGCTCGATCAGCGTTTAGCATTAAGTCTGGCGCAGAAAGACACGCAGTCCAGCATGCAGCTCATTAGTAAAATCACGCAAACTCGCGGTTTATCAGCGCAAGAACTGGAAACTGCCAGCTTTCAGCTGGTTTCTATGGGGCAGGGGAAAGTGGCTAGCGAATTGCTATTGCGTTACTGGCCATTTACTCATGTCGGTAAGTTACAGCATTCACTGAGTACACGTTTGTATAGCCAGCTTGCAGCACATCCGGATTGGTTGACCGCCGAAAATAAAGCTCGCCTTGCCAGACCTTTGCCGACCGCCACGCAGCGTATGGCACAGGCACGACTGTTCCAGGGGCAGGAAAACTGCACGCAGGTGCGAAACATATTAGGTGATTTATCTGCGCAGTATGACGCTGAAAGCTGGTCGCATCTTGCGCAATGCTATCCGGGGCAGCCAGGCCTTGCGCTTTACGCTGCCGAACAAGCGGTTGCGCGTGACCCTTCGCCATTTTACCAACGTCAGGTGGCTTATCTGGCTTACGCTACAGAAGATTACGCACTTGCCAAAGCGAGTTGGGCACAGGTTCCTGCCACAGAAATGGTGGATAACGATGTGCAGGCTGCGGCTCGCAGCGCAAAACTTGCCGGAGACGAGAAGGCCTATGGCCATTGGCAGAATGTTGCCTCACAGCGTGGAATGTCGGATCTGAAACTGGAATCGGCTCCCGTAATGGATGATGCCGCACGTGGTTTTGCACTATTAGCGCAAGGTAAGCATCACGAAGCCCGCGATGCACTGGAAAAAGCCCGTGAAACCCACACGGACTCGCCAGAGATCTTACGCCAGTTGGTGTATCTCAATGAACGACTGGACGATAAGCCGAAAACTAAGCAGTACAGCGAGCAAGTTGTGGATGACATTGATAACAGCATCACGCCACAACAACAGCTGAGCGACAAACAACAAGAAGACCGTTTTGCGTTCCGCCGAACTCACGAAGATAGCCAACGTCGCTGGACTTTCACCTACGATGGTTCATTCGGTTTAACGCCAGATTCACTTAATAGTGGAGGCAGCAATAACGGGGTTCAGCAGGGGAAAAGTTACCGTAGCTATCAACAATTTGAGGCTGAGTACCGTATCGGTAAAAACCAACTCATCGACGGCGATCAGCTTTCCGTTTACAGCCGTGTGTTTGCAGGTAGCGACAGCAATGGCCAGCAGAACTTTCTGCCGGTATATGAGCCAATGTTGGGTGTTGGTGTGCGCTGGAAACCGCTTCGTGACCAGGTTATTTATCTGGCGGCTGAACAACAGATCCCGTTGGATCATCATCACGGCCAGGCTGACGTTATGCTGCGTGCCAGTGCCTCATTCTTTAACGGCGGTAAATATAGTGATGATTGGCATCCGACAGGAAATGGCTGGATGGCTCAAAATCTCTATCTGGATGCGGCTCATTTTGTTAAAGCGGATTATCAAGTTTATACCGCCGATTACCGCATGAGCTGGCATCAAAAAATCAACGGCAAACAAACTATTGAGCCTTACTGGCATGCCCAGTACAACGCCAGTACTGACACTCCGTATCGCGACAACACCCTTGGTGGTGTCGGTGTGAGACTGAATACCTGGTTTGGGGAGACGCACTACAGCGCCTTCCCACACAAAGTCAGTGTTGGGCTTGAGTATCAGCGTGCGTTCTCCGGGCATAACCGCGATACAGACTCCAAAAATAATCTTTTCCTGACTCTGGGAGCCCGCTGGTAATGAAGATCCTATTAACCGCGTTACTGCTGGTTACCCCTTTTGCCAATGCCATGAATGCGGTGATGTATCAGCCGCAATTGCGTGATACCACAGTGACTGATGCCCAGTGGCAGAGCGTGTTGAACAAACTCAAAGGGCAGGGAATTGATACCCTGGTATTGCAGTGGAGCCGCTACGATAATGCGTTTCGCGATGGTGAATCTCGCGCCTGGCTTGAACATAAAGCGCAACTAACCACTACCAACGGTATGAAGCTCGTTATCGGCCTTGCTGCAGACGGTCAATTTTTCGAACGGCAAAAACAGCCGCTCCCGGCGCTAGAAAATTATCTCAATCGCTTACGTGCTGATGATGTTGCGGTAGCAAAACGTTGGGTAGACGTACTGGGTGAAAAGTCGATTGCGGGTTGGTATATCAGTAGTGAACTCGATGACCTGCGCTGGCGTGACCCGCAAATGCAGCAAGCAGCGCTTAGCTGGCTGAGTAAAACCCGTCTGTCATTGGCGGCAGTTGCTGATAAACCCGTTGCTGTGAGTAGCTTCTTTGCCGGAAATATGACACCTGACTCTTACCGTAAATGGGTAACAACCCTTAGTCATAGTGGCGTAAAAGTGTGGGTGCAGGATGGAGCGGGAACGCAAATGCTGACTGCTGCTGAACGGGCGCTGTACCTGAAAGCACCGTCTGCGGGGAAAGTTATCGAACTGTTCCGTCAGGATAAGCAGGCCAAAACTTTTAAAGCGACCCCTGCACCAGCGGAGTATCAGCAAAAATGGCTTGCGACACCTGTCCCGCCGGGGCAGGACAGAGTCTACTTCTCATTGCGTTATATGAGTGTGGCAAGCGGTGTGTTAGCCAGGTAAAAATCAATGTCGGATATGCGTAAACGTTATCCGACATTTTTATCTCAGGACTTAAACCCGGCGGCTGTCATCAACAGCCGGAATCCCATCCCCACAGCGGTCAAAGCCAAAACACTCGCGCCCCATAACGCCACCATCCATAACAAACGGATCCCGGTCTGTTTCATCAGTGATACCCCTCGCCATGTTGTACTTTTCCGCGAAAAACGTAGTAGCTCCAGAAGGTGTAAACCAAAATGATCGGGATAATAAACAGCGCGCCGACCAGCATAAACCCCTGGCTTTGCGGTGGCGCTGCGGCCTGCCAAAGCGTAATTGACGGCGGAATGAGATAGGGCCAGATACTGATTCCCAGTCCGCTAAAGCCTAAGAAAATCAGCCCCAGCGTCAGCAAAAACGGTGTGCTATGCCAGCTTTCCTCAGAACCGACTGCTTTCCATAACCAGATGCTGCACAACACCACCAGGAGGGGGACCGGCAACAGGAAGTACAGATTCGGCAGGCTAAACCAGCGGGCAGCGATTTGCGGATGAGCAAGTGGCGTCCAGATACTGATAATTGCGATAATAGCCAACATCATCACCAGCAGTGGCTTTACGACTTTACGCATGGTTTTAAGCAATGGATCTTCGCTTTTCATGACCAGCCAACTCGCCCCCAGTAGCGCATACGCCACCACCAGACCAACTCCACAGAACAGATTAAACGGTGTAATCCAGTCCAGTTGCGAGCCACCAAAGGTGCGCCCGATGACCGGGAAGCCGGAAATTACCGCCCCAACCACAATGCCCTGGCAAAACGTCGCCACTATTGAGCCACCAATAAATGCTTTATCCCAGAAAGGCCGATGCGCAGGCGTTGCTTTAAAGCGGAACTCGAATGCCACACCACGAAAAATCAGGCCGATGAGCATTAACGTTAACGGAATGGTGAGTGCATCAATAATAACGGCGTACGCGAGAGGAAACGCCCCAAATAATGCAGCTCCCCCGAGAACCAGCCAGGTTTCGTTGCCGTCCCAAACGGGAGCCACGCTGTTCACCATCACATCGCGGTCATCTGCATCACGAACAAACGGAAACAGAATGCCGATACCGAGATCAAAACCATCCATCACAATGTACATAAGCGTTGCGAAGACAATAATGACAAACCAGATAACTGACAGATCGACGCCCATTAACGTAACTCCTCTAATGATTGAGTTGCCGCAGAGAGCGGACGAGAAGGTGTGCCGTGCGAAGGAGGTGTATCGTCATTAAACGGTTGTGGCCCTTTCTTAATTTGGCGGATCATATAGCTATACCCCACGCCAAATACCGACATATAGACCACAAAGAAGGTCAGAAGGCTGATGCTCATCTGCAAGTTGCCGTGTGCTGAAACAGCATCTTTAGTGCGCAGTAGACCATATACAACCCAAGGCTGGCGTCCCACTTCTGTCGTGACCCAACCGGCCAGAATAGCAATGAGCCCGGATGGCCCCATCCACAACATAAAGCGCAGGAAGGTGCGGTTCTCGTATAAACGATGGCGATAGCGCAGCCACAAACTCATCACGCCCGCCAGAATCATCAACATGCCCAAGCCCGCCATAATACGGAACGACCAGAACACTATCGTTGAGTTTGGGCGGTCTTCTTTTGGGAACTCTTTTAGCGCAGGAACTTGCTTATCCAGGCTATGGGTAAGGATCAGGCTGCCAAGTGCCGGGATCTCAAGACCAAAGCGCGTGCGCTCTTGCTCCATATCTGGCCAGCCAAATAGCAGTAGCGGGGTTGGCTCCCCGGGTACATTCTCCCAATGGCCTTCAATAGCGGCAATTTTGGCAGGCTGGTGTTTCAGGGTATTAAGTCCGTGCATATCGCCAATCATGGCTTGCAGAGGCGCAACAATTAACGCCATCCAAAGCGCCATTGAAAACATGGTTTTAATGGCTGGGCTTTTGTTGCCACGCAGCAAATGCCAGGCTGCCGATGCACCAACAAAAAAGGCACTACTGAGGAATGCGGCTACCGACATATGCAACAGGCGGTAAGGGAAGGAGGGGTTAAATACCACCGCGAACCAGTCCACCGGCACCACCTGGCCGTTGTGAATTTCAAACCCTTGCGGCGTTTGCATCCAGCTATTAGAGGCCAGAATCCAGAAGGTCGAGATAAGTGTGCCCAGTGCCACCATACAGGTGGCAAAGAAATGAAGCCCAGGCCCGACACGTTTCCAGCCAAATAACATCACGCCCAGGAACCCGGCTTCCAGGAAAAATGCCGTCAGCACTTCATAGGTCAAAAGCGGCCCGGTGATGCTGCCCGCAAATTGAGAAAAACCACTCCAGTTAGTGCCGAACTGATAGGCCATTACCAGCCCGGACACCACGCCCATGCCGAAGTTAACAGCGAAGATCTTTGACCAGAAATCGTATAGCGAACGATAAGTCGGATTTTTAGATTTCAGCCATAACCCTTCTAGCACTGCCAGATAGCTGGCAAGCCCGATAGTAATGGCAGGGAAAATAATGTGGAAGGAGACAGTAAATGCAAACTGAATTCTTGCCAGATGAAAAGCGTCTAAACCGAACATGCAGTACTCCGCATAAAAATTGATTCGATTCGATTGTAAGGCGCGTCACATTTTGGTTGTAGAAACAGACTTTCAGCATAAAACTATAACAGTTTTCCTTCTTAGGCCTTTTCAGCAGAATTCCTTCCAAACTGTATACCAATCACACCGTAATAAATGCCCATCCTTCATCGTGCGGTCTAAAAGGTTAACGATAAAAAAAACCCGGCCATGCGACTCCGCAATTGCCGGGATGAATTCAAACACAGCAATGTATACCCGTCATACTTCAAGTTGCATGTGCGTTGGCTACGTTTACTCACCCGAATCACTTACCTGAGTAAGCTCATCGGGACTCGTTCTCTTGCCGCCTTCCTGCATCTTGAATTATTTTGGGTATATATCTTTTTTATGTACACACCATTTATGTGTAATTCAGAAACTGAAAATCCACAATTGAATACACCTTAATTGTTAAGTTTATTTAATATTTATGCGCGCAGTAACACTGTTCAATTGGCTTGTAAATAACAAGGGTATTGGTGAGAGGTTAATCATGCAAGGTCACTGCTAATGGCCCATAAGAATATGATTTGAAATTGAAATATTAGCCACAAACAAATTGTAGCGGCTAATGGTTTCTATTTCTTTTATGCGACTTTTGAGACAGACACTGAAACTTCATACCCTATTAGATATAAGGCCTGTTCCAGAGTTTCTACTTTCGATGCGTGGCTGACATCCAAAAGTCTGTCAATCTGCGGGCCTTTCTGATTAAGTTTTCTTGCAAGGTCAGCCTTTCTTGTACCGGTATTAATCATCGCGTTGTGAAGAGTTGCCTTCAGGCATGTAAGCACAGGAAGGTGAATGACTAATTCGCCTTCCATCGTTGCGGATGGCGTTGGCACCGGTATGCGTGAATCAATTAACTCGCCAATCATCATGGTGATAGCATCTCTGGCCTCCAGCTCAATATCATCCTCACTAAAAGCGACTGAGTGCAAACTATCAAAGTCACGAGAACGTATTTCGTACTCATCAGTATCTTCATTTAAAGCTGCTGTTACCGAAAATTTAAACATTTACCTGGCCTTGTTTCTGGTGATGCATGCACAGTAACATATAAGATTTTAAACATAACAAAAATGTTGTCTTTTATTTTTTCAAAACAACGATAATCCAGAACGACCTCTTTATGTATCGATGTTTTTTGTCATCACTCGAAGATTTTCGTTACCAATAATACTTGAATTGATCCTATATAGCTCGGAGCTATATATGGTTGATTGTTTTGTTGAATAAACCACTGCATCACAGTAAAAATGAATAACTGACCTTATATAACAATATGGTAACGCAATGACCGACGGAGCTTTGAACGACTCTTTCCATGTGCCATTTCACGGTAAAACAATAATCGCTGAGACGACACCAGGTTGTAACGGGCATATTTTAATGCTTCATGGAGGAGGTAAAGATCGTAAGGTCTTCTCTAAATATCGCCTTCTTTTACAAGAGTTAGGCTATGGAACGACTGTTTTTGACTTCATCGGTCACGGAGAGACTGGAGGGGATTTATATGAATCTTCTCTTTTCAGTCGTACCAGACAAGCAGAAGCTGTCATTGCCCATCTGAATCATCCTTTGTCAGGATGTATGGGTGTAAGCATGGGGGCCTATAATGCACTGCATTTGAGCATTGTTGTTCAACTGCGATCCTTGATTCTCATGGTTCCAGGTGTTTACGCAAAGTCCGCTTACAAGGTCAAATTTGGTCCTGATTTTTCACAAATCATTCGCAAACATCGAAGCTGGGAAGCCACAGATGCATGGGATATTGCAGCTAGATTCACGGGTAACTTGCTTGTTGTTGCGGCACAGAATGACGCGATCATTCCTTCTGAAATACCCCAAAAGCTGGCGGATTCTGCATCGAATGCTGCCAAAAAAGATCTTCTGATTATTCCGGGGGCAGGTCATAACAGCATATGGGACAGCTTAATGCTTTCACCTGATTTATATGAAAAAACCCGTTCTGCTTTTGAAACCTGTTTATCTAAATAAATATAAAAAGCTGCCAGTCAAAAAATGACAATGCGTTGCTCATGAACCGTTGCAGATGAAAAGCTTTATTTGACTATAACAGTTGTTTAAATTGGCGTATTTTTAGTTAACTGATATAGAAACGGTACTGCCAAAAAATGAAAAAATACCAGCAACTTGCGCAGCAGATTATCGATCAAATTGCTCTTGGTGCATGGTTACCAGGGGATAAGTTGCCGTCGCTGCGCGAGCAAGTCGCACTAAGCGGCATGAGTTTTATGACAGTTAGCCATGCCTATCAGACGCTTGAAAGTCAGGGGGTAATTGTCGCTCGGCCGCAATCTGGCTATTACGTGGCCTCTCGCCCGGCAACACGGAGTGCGATAGCTCCTGTAAAAGTGACGCGTGATGAAGCGGTAGATATTAATACCTACATTTTTGATGTGTTGCAGGCCAGTGGCGACTCAACCATAGTGCCATTCGGATCCGCGTTCCCCGACCCACGTTTATTCCCGCTGCAACAACTTAACCGCTCGCTTGCTACCGTCAGTAAAACGGCAACAGCGATGAGCGTTATTGAAAATCTGCCGCCGGGTAACGAAGCGCTGCGCCACGCAATTGCGCGACGTTATGCCCAACAGGGAATGCAGGTTTCGCCGGATGAAATTGTCATCACCGCTGGCGCGCTAGAAGCGCTAAATCTCAGCCTGCAAGCGGTGACCGAACCGGGCGATTGGGTGATTGTGGAAAACCCCTGTTTTTACGGTGCGCTACAGGCGCTGGAACGCTTGCGTTTAAAGGCACTGTCTGTGGCGACCGATCCGCAAAACGGTATCGATCTAGTGGCACTGAAACAGGCGCTCAACGATTATCCAGTAAAAGCCTGTTGGTTAATGACCAACGCCCAGAACCCACTTGGCGTGACGTTGTCACCAAAAAAGAAGCAGCAACTAATTGAATTGTTGCAACAACACAATGTGACGCTCATCGAAGATGACGTATATAGCGAGCTCTATTACGGACGCGAACGTCCATTACCGGCACGTGCATACGATGCGCAGGGTATTACGCTGCATTGTTCGTCATTTTCAAAATGCCTGGTGGCGGGGTTTCGTATTGGTTGGGTGGCGGCAGGAAAACATGCGCGTCGTATTCAGCAACTTCAGTTAATGAGCACACTTTCTACAAGCTCGCCGATGCAGTTGGCTCTGGTCGATTATCTGGCGACCAAGCGTTACGACACGCACTTACGAAAGCTGCGGCGCGTTCTGGCTGAGCGTAAACAGCAAACCTTGCAGGCGCTACATCAGCTTTTCCCGGCGGAAATAAAAATCCATCACACTGAAAGTGGCTATTTCGTCTGGGTTGAGCTGCCGGAATACATGGATGCCAGCGTGCTCAGTGAGCAGGCAATTGCCCATAAAATCAGTATCGCACCGGGCAAAATGTTTACCACCGGGGGCGCGTGGCATAACTATTTTCGCCTGAATGCTTCATGGGCTTTAGGTGAGCGCGAACAACACGCAGTGCAGACATTAGCGAATCTCATCAAAAATCAAATTAAGGAGTAGCCATGGAATACCACACCGAACGCCTGATTCTACGGCAATGGAAACAGAGCGACCGCGAGCCGTTTGCCGCGTTAAACGCTAATCCTGAAGTGATGCGCCACTTTCCGAAGACGCTTACGCGTGAAGAAAGTGACAATATGGCCAAGACTATCGAACAACGAATGGCGGAGAACGTCTGGGGTTTTTGGGCTGTAGAGGAGAAAAGTAGCGGGGTATTTATAGGTTTTGTGGGGCTAAATGTTCCCGGCTATGAGCTGCCTTTTTCACCGGTTATTGAAATTGGCTGGCGGCTTGATAACGCGTTCTGGGGCAAGGGATATGCACCAGAAGCGGCGCGTAAAGCATTGGAAATCGGCTTTGAGCAGTATGGGATGAAAGAAATTGTGGCATTTACCGCGCTGGATAATATCCCTTCGCAGCGCGTGATGGAAAAGATCGGTATGCAGCGCGGTGAGGAGTTTGATCATCCTCTTCTGGATGAAGGACATCCCTTACGGCGACATGTTGTTTACCGGATTGCCAACCTAAAGTGACATCGATAACTCTGCTGCAGCACGACGTAACGGCGGCAATATTTGCGCACGAAGATCGGCCACTGTAAGTTCTGCAGCAGGAACACCTACATTCATCGCCGCCACGACTTTCCCACCGCGTGCCAGCATGGGCACCGCCACAGACCGCAGGCCAATTTCAAGTTGTTGGTCGTTAATGGCGTACCCCTGGCGGCGCACTAACGCAATTTCTTCGCGTAATTGTGCAATTGTCGTAATCGAGTATTGGGTATAGCGGATAAGCTTTGCCCGTCCCAGCCATGCTTCAAGTTCAGCCTCCGGCAATGCGCTTAACAGTACGCGGCCCATTGATGTGGCCCAGGCCGGCAGGCGACTTCCTCGGCCAATATCGATGCTAACCAGGTTATTGACTGCCGTGCGTGCGATATACAGCACGTCATCCCCATCAAGTGTGGCGACCGAGCAAGATTGGCTCAGACTTTTACTCAGATTATCCAGCGATATTTGCGCAGCTTTTGCCAGCGGCGTACCCGCCAGATAAGCATGCCCAACGGTCAGTACTCGCGGCAGTAATTCATAGCTGCGCCCATCAGGGCTATGCACCATACCCAGTGTCGCAAGGGTATACAGGCAACGGCGTACAGCAGCGCGTGAAATATGGGTTTTCTGACTCAGTTGCGAAATAGTCAAACGCTGGCGCTGGGGGGTAAAAGCGTTAAGCACTTCCAGGCCACGAGCCAGAGAGAGCATAAAATTAGGGTCGCGTTTTGCAACAGATTGAATTTCTTCATTTTCGCTCGCCATAACTTCAATGTTATCAGGATTGCTGCCTGCCATTTAAATGTCCCACGGTCGCGTCAGAATGTTCTTCAGAATGCGCTAACTGCTGCTTAGCGACAATCGTGAATCAATCAATATGAAGAATATTCCACTGGGATCACAAATTAACGGTGAATAACCGAAACGCGTCGATAATCGCACATAAATTCGATTACCGCCGTTGACGCCAGGTCGAGTGAACTCCTATTGTCAGAAAACACCGTTAAGTTTGCAGGGGCTATTCAACCGCAACCGATGGGTGATAACTATCTGATTAAAAGTGCCCAAGGGAAGAGATATGAGCGCCACTATCGAACAACTCGACACCGTGATTGTTGACCTGCCGACCATCCGGCCACACAAACTCTCCATGACCACCATGGGATGCCAGACTTTGGTTATCCTTCGTCTGACTCGCTCAGACGGTATTGTCGGTATTGGCGAAGCGACAACCATTGGCGGCCTGAGTTACGGCGTAGAAAGCCCGGAAGCTATTAAATCGGCAATTGATACCTACCTTGCGCCACTGATCATCGGGCAGGCAGCAGATAATGTGAATGCACTTGTGGCGCTGATGAACAAGTGCGTACGTGGCAATACCTTCGCTAAATCAGCTATTGAAACCGCACTGCTCGATGCGCAGGGAAAAGCACTTGGTCTACCGGTAAGTTCGCTGTTGGGTGGCGCACTCACCACGAAACTTCCGGTGCTATGGACGCTGGCCAGTGGCGACACCAGCAAAGACATTGCCGAAGGTGAAAAGCTGCTGGAAGAAGGGCGCCATAATGCCTTCAAACTTAAAATTGGTGCGCGAGATTTTCGCACCGATATGCAACACACCCGCGCCATTGTGGTCGCACTTGGCGATCGTGCCAGCATTCGTGTTGATGTGAACCAGGCGTGGGATACCAGCACCGCCGTGCGCGGTTGCGCTGAGCTTGATGCAATGGGTATTGATCTGATTGAACAGCCGGTGGCTGCACAAAACCGTGAAGCACTGGTGCATCTTAGCCAGCATTGCCGGGCTGCTATCCTTGCCGACGAAGCGGTTGCCAGCCGCGAGGACGGTTTTGATATTGCTCGCCGTGGTTTTATTGGCGCATACGCGTTGAAAATTGCTAAATCAGGTGGCCAGGCAAGTGTTTTGCAACTGGCCCATGTGGCTCAGGCTGCGGGAATCGGTTTGTACGGCGGGACGATGCTGGAAGGTACTATCGGAACAGTTGCCTCCTTACATGCCTGGTCAACGCTGCCATTGCAGTGGGGGACTGAAATGTTCGGCCCCTTATTACTGAAAGATGACATCGTTGAGAACCCGCTGCATTTTGCCAATAGTTCCGTCGAATTGCCTCAGACTCCAGGGCTTGGCGTGACAATTGATGAAGATAAGCTCAACTATTATCGCCGCAAGGATTGAGGAGAATGACATGTTATTTAAAGTTGAAATGACGGTAAATATTCCGCTAGGTATGCCGGTAGCAACAGCTACAGAAATTAAAGCTAAAGAAAAGGCCTATTCACAAGCTTTACAGCAAGAAGGTAAGTGGCGACATATTTGGCGCGTTGCCGGGCTGTATTCAAATGTCAGTATTTTTGATGTCAAAGATGTTGATGAACTGCATGAAATATTAATGGGGTTACCGCTATACCCTTACATGGATATTCAAGTAGACGCTTTGTGTCGCCATCCATCATCAATTCGTAACGACGATAAGTAAAAACAATAATAATCTATCTTAGCCATGCTCTTTTTCAGGGTATGGCCCCCTACAAATAAGCAATGAGACAATTATTATGACAAAGAACTTCATTAACCAACCAGAAGTACAAGCATTATTAAGAGAGAGCGCTGGTTTAAATAGTACGGAGGGCGATGAGCGTTTTAAGAATATTATTCATCGCATGTTAGAAAATATTTGTGCATTGATTGATGATTTTAATGTCACCGAAGAGGAGTTCTGGCACGCAGTTAATTACCTGCACGAACTGGGTGGCAGCAAAGAGGCGGCATTATTAGCCGCAGGCCTTGGCATTGAGCACTACCTGGATTTACGCCAGGATGCTCTGGATGCAGCAGCCGAGATTGAAACCGGCACACCACGTACTATCGAAGGCCCGCTGTATGTTGCTAATGCGCCACTTTCTCAGGGCCATGATCGCATGGATGACGGGAAGGACGATGGTAAAACCATGTGGCTTTTCGGAACTGTGCGAGACACGAAAGGCAACCCGGTGGCAAATGCCGTTGTTGATATCTGGCACGCCAATACGCTGGGTAACTACTCCTTCTTCGACTCAAGTCAGAGCGAATACAACCTGCGCCGCCGCATTAAAACCGATAGTGATGGGCGTTACAGCGTGCAAAGTATTGTGCCGTCAGGCTACGGTTGCCCACCGAACGGCCCGACACAACATCTATTGAATGGGTTAGGTCGTCACGGAAATCGCCCAGCGCATATTCATTTCTTTGTTTCCGCGCCAGGCCATAAACATCTCACCAGTCAGATTAATCTCAGTGGTGATAAATATCTGTGGGACGATTTTGCCTTTGCAACCCGTGACGGATTAATTGCCGATCCGGTAGAAGTGACCGATGCGCAGACCATTAAAACGCGTGGCTTAAATGGCCCGCATACCGAAGTGAATTTTGATTTCACACTTTGCGTTTCTCATTCACCGGAAGAAGAGTCCCGTATCGCTCGCCTGCGCGCCAAAGAATAATAAGAGTGCCAGCGCAAGCTGGCACCGCTTTCACCTCAGGCCATACATTACATCGCGAAATAAAAGATCCCCAACGGGAGATTAAGCTATGCAAAATAAACTGAATTTATTAAAGAAAAAGATCGCTAACGCGCTAATTGTTGATCGTGAAAATGACATTTATCGCTACAACAGAAATATCTTTATTGACGAGCAGCTATTTGAACTCGAAATGAAGCATATATTTGAAGGGAGTTGGGTCTATCTGGCACACGAAAGCCAAATTCCTGAGCCAGGCGATTATTTCACGTTAACCCTTGGTAGACAGCCAATAATTATTACACGTGATAAAAAGAATGAATTGCACGGTTTAATTAATAGCTGTGCTCATCGTGGTGCCATGTTATGCCGCCGTAAAGCGGGTAATAAAAGCTCGTTCACCTGCCCATTCCACGGCTGGACGTTTAGCAATAACGGTAAATTACTAAAAGCTAAAGACGAAAGTGTGGGCGGCTACCCAGAAAACTTTAAGCAACACGGCTCCCACGATCTTAAAAAGTTACCGCGCTTTGAGTCATATCGCGGCTTCCTGTTTGGCAGCCTTTCAGACGATGTGATGCCGCTTAATGATTATCTCGGTGAAACTCTAAAAATCATCGATCTGATAGTGGATCAAGCACCTGATGGCCTCGAAGTTCTACAAGGTGCATCGAGTTACATTTACGAGGGTAATTGGAAACTGGGTGCTGAGAATGGGGCCGATGGCTATCACGTCAGTGTCGTCCACTGGAATTACGCCTCGACGATGTCGCGCCGTAATTATGAAGAAGAGGGGACTCAGGCGGTGGACGCCAATGGCTGGTCGAAAAGCATTGGTGGTGGCTATGGTTTTGAACATGGGCACATGCTGCTCTGGACGCGCGCACTTAACCCGCAGGTACGCCCGGTATTTGCCGAGCGTGAACGTTTGACTGCCCAGTTCGGTGAGTTGCGAGCCGATCAAATGGTGAATGAAACGCGCAATCTATGCCTGTACCCGAATGTTTATCTGATGGATCAGTTCTCCACTCAAATCCGTGTAATCCGCCCTCTGGCGGTGGATAAAACCGAAGTCACAATCTATTGCTTCGCACCTAAAGGCGAAGCCCCTGAAACACGAGCCACACGCATTCGCCAGTACGAAGATTTCTTCAATGTCAGCGGTATGGGCACGCCGGATGATTTGGAAGAGTTCCGTGCCTGCCAGAATGGATATTTGGGGCAAAATCTTGAATGGAGCGACCTGAGCCGTGGAGCACAGCATTGGGTTTATGGGCCAGATGAACATGCCCAAAAAGCAGGGTTTGTACCGCAAATGAGTGGCGTACGTTCCGAAGACGAAGCGTTGTACATCGCGCACCACCATCACTGGCAGCAAACCATGCTGGCGGCGATTGAAAAAGAGCAGCGCAGTTACGATGCCTCCATTACCCAACGTGTGGAGGTGACGCCATGAGTCTGGATATCAACGCTATCAGCCAGTTTCTCTATTATGAAGCGAGTCTGTTAGACGATCGTCAATGGGATGAATGGATCAGTTGCTACAGCCCGAAAGTGGTGTACTGGATGCCAGCCTGGGGTGATGACGATCAACTCACCACCGATCCCTATAGCCAAATTTCACTGATTTTTTACCCAAACCGCCAGGGTCTGGAAGACCGCGTATATCGCATTAAAACGGAGCGTTCCGGTGCCAGTACACCCGAGCCACGGACGACGCATATGCTGTCAAATATCGCTGTTGTCGGCCAAAGCGGTAACAGCGTTGATGTGCGCTACAACTGGGTGACCCATAGCCACCGCTATCAGCAGAGTGGTTATTTCTTTGGCACCACATATTGCACCCTGGATTTGAGCGAAAGTCGCCCGCAAATCACCCGCAAAACTATTCATCTGAATAACGATTACATCCGTCAAGTGATCGACATCTATCACGTCTGAGAAGAGGTAATGCCATGAGCTTTAACATCGCCCTCAACTTTGAAGATGGGGTCACACGTTTTATTTCCTGCAATGTGGGTGAAAAGGTGCTGGATGCGGCCTATCGCCAGAAAGTGAATTTACCGATGGATTGCTCTGATGGCGTATGCGGCACCTGTAAGTGCCACTGTGCGAGCGGAGAGTACAACCTCGGTGAAGATTTTCTTGAGGACGCGCTCAGTGAAGATGAAGCACAACAACGCCTGGTACTAACTTGCCAGATGGTGCCCGACTCTGATTGTGTGATTGATGTGCCTGTCCCCGCGGCGGCCTGCAAAACAGGCATCGGCAGTTTCGAAGGCACGGTAATGCGCAGTGAAGCACTGACGCCCAGCGCTATAGAATTGGTCATTGCCCTGGACAAGGGAGTCGACTTCCTGCCTGGGCAGTACGTCAATATCCAGATCCCTGGTGGGACGCAGGTACGCGCCTATTCGTTTAGTTCGCTACCTGGTGATACGCAGGCAAGCTTT
This sequence comes from Buttiauxella sp. AC038, assembly GCF_979253565.1. NCBI lineage: Bacteria > Pseudomonadati > Pseudomonadota > Gammaproteobacteria > Enterobacterales > Enterobacteriaceae > Buttiauxella > Buttiauxella sp. AC038. The sequence continues at coordinate 2,481,500 of NZ_CEEDCQ010000001.1, forward strand.
CTGATTCGCAATGTTCCCGGCGGCATGATGAGCACCTGGCTTGGGCAGCATGCGAAAGCAGGGGATGTATTAACGCTAACGGGCCCTATGGGTAGTTTTTATCTGCGCCCGGTGTTACGTCCGATTTTGATGTTGGCCGGTGGTACGGGGCTAGCACCGTTTCTCGCAATGCTCAGACAGTTGGCGAAAACTCCCGCCGAACAGCCGATTACGCTGCTTTATGGTGTGACGAAAGATACCGATCTGGTGATGGTCGAGGTACTTAACGAACTGGCGGCTCGCTTGCCAAATTTGACCTGGCTGCCGGTAGTCACAGATGAGGCATCCGCCTGCCCACAAAAAGGCTATGTCACCGATCACTTCAGTGAAGAGTTGCTTAACCAGGGTGAGGTGGATGTGTATCTGTGCGGGCCACCACCGATGGTTGATGCGGTTTTACGCAGTTTCCGCGAGCGCCAAATAACCCCGGCGAATTTTCATTACGAAAAATTCACTCCCAGCCAGAATGCAACGGACAGCGCGGCTGCCTAAGGAGCCATAATGCGATTTCATAACAAAGTAATGGTGATTACCGGGGCGGCCCAGGGCATTGGTCGCCAGGTTGCTGAACAAGCCGCTAAAGAGGGCGCGCGACTGGTTTTGATTGACCGTGCTCGCTACGTTCACGAACTTGCGCAAAACTTGCGTCAACAAGGTCGCGAAGTGCTGGCCATTGAGGCTGACCTTGAACAATGGCAGAGCACTGAAAAGGCGATGAGTGAAGCGCATCTGCACTTCGGCGTAATTGACGTGCTGGTTAATAACGTTGGCGGGACTATTTGGGCTCGCCCTTTTGCTGAGTATCAGGCTGAGCAAATTGAAGCTGAAATCCGACGCTCGTTATTTCCTACGCTGTGGGGATGTCGCGCCGTCTTACCTTTTATGCTCACCCAACAACGCGGTGCGATTGTGAATGTTTCTTCTGTGGCAACCCGTGGAGTTAACCGCGTGCCATATTCCGCCGCCAAAGGTGGGGTCAATGCGTTAACGCAATCGTTGGCGATGGAATATTCCGGAAGCGGCATCCGTATTAATGCCACGGCACCAGGTGGTACAGATGCGCCCGCGCGCCTGACTCCACGTAACCAGGAGCAGCCAAGTCCACAGGAGCAAGAATGGTATCAGCAGGTAGTAGACCAAACCAAAGAGAGCAGCCTTATGCATCGTTATGGTTCGCTTGCTGAGCAGGCCAATGCAATTTTATTTCTGGCAAGTGACGAGGCAAGCTACATCACGGGAACTATCTTGCCAGTCGGCGGTGGTGATTTAGGTTAGCGTTTAAAAGAAAAGAGGCCGGTTAGCCGGCCCTGGTTTTATTTCTTCACGGCCAATAGCACGGAAGAGGCTTTGATCAGCGCAATTAAACGGCTGCCATTTTTCAGCGCCATTTCATCTGCGGCTTCGTTGGTTACCACCGCTGTTAACTCTGTACCACCATCGGTTGCAATATTTACCGTGGTATTTACTGCGCCACGCAGCAGGGAAAGTACAGAACCTGGGAACTGATTACGCGCAGAAAACTGGAAACCGCAGTCTTCTGTAGCCAACATCACCCATGGTGCTTTGATCAGTGCTACGGCCTCTTTACCTGGATTTAATCCTAATGCTTCCCGGCTGGAGCGAGTCACAACTGCCACCAGCTTGCCACCGCTATTTAGCGTAAGTTCTACTTCGTCATTAATCGCGCCATCCGCGATATGGCTAACCGTGCCAGCGAGTTGGTTACGTGCGGAAATAGTCATTTTCTCTCCTTTTAATGATTAACAGTTATTCTAAGCGTAGAGCATTAGGAAGTTATCTCAATCAGCTGGATATTCAGGGTTGCAATTACAGTCTTGTAAATCCGTCACCAGCCCATCGAGCGTCGTGAACCTGAGCAACCTGCATTTCTCTTCACCATCCATATGAAATTTCAATAAATGCGAAAATTGATAGCGCAGATTAGCAGCCTCGCTTACACCTTATCTACACTTTAAAAATCATCCAGTTATCTTACCGCAGGAAAAATTTCAGGTACGCGCTTTACTGCGCTGTCTATCACATCCTGGTGAAATTTCCTTGCAGCCCTGTGCTTGCCATATTTACGCAGACTATTGTTTTTGTACGGGGATTTTTTTGGACTTCGGCACTGATTGTTTGAGCGTGCCGCCTTTATCTTTCAGACAGGAGTAGCAGCAATGCGAACAAAACAGGCTATATGGTCTCTTTCCGCCCTCTGTTTGACCGTGCTTTCTGCACAGGCGGCGGGGCTTCCAGACAAAATAGGTGCCGGTGAAGGGCAGCTCGATATTATCGCCTGGCCGGGTTATATCGAACGCGGTGATACCGACAAAGCGTACAACTGGGTTACTGATTTTGAAAAAGAGACCGGTTGTAAGGTGAATGTGAAAACCGCCGCGACCTCTGACGAAATGGTCAGTTTAATGGCGAAAGGTGGTTATGACCTCGTCACCGCTTCGGGCGATGCATCCTTGCGCCTGATTATGGGCAAGCGCGTGCAGCCAATTAACACTGCGCTGATCCCAAACTGGAAAAACGTCGATCCACGGCTGGTGAAAGGCTCCTGGTTTAACGTGGGCGATAAAGTTTACGGCACGCCGTATCAGTGGGGGCCGAACCTGCTGATGTACAACACTAAAACTTTCCCAACACCGCCTGACAGCTGGAGCGTGGTGTTCGTCAAACAAGATTTGCCGGATGGTAAAACTAACCAGGGCCGTGTGCAGGCCTACGATGGGCCAATTTACATCGCCGATGCCGCGTTATTTGTGAAAGCCACACAGCCACAACTGGGCATTACCGACCCGTACCAGCTTACCGAAGAACAATATGCCGCAGTGCTAAAAGTGCTGCGTGACCAACACGGTCTGATTCACCGTTACTGGCATGACACAACCGTTCAGATGAGCGATTTCAAAAACGAAGGCGTGGTCGCTTCCAGCGCCTGGCCATATCAGGCGAATGCCCTAAAAGGCGAAGGCCAGCCGATTGCCACCGTATTCCCGAAAGAGGGCGTCACCGGTTGGGCAGATACCACCATGCTGCATGCTGATGCGAAACATATGAACTGCGCCTACAAATGGATGGACCACTCGCTAAAAGCGAAAGTCCAGGGGGACGTGGCGGCGTGGTTCGGTTCACTGCCAGCGGTAGCGGAAGGCTGTAAAGCCAGTACGCTTTTGGGTGACAAAGGCTGTGAAACCAACGGCTACAACTACTTCGATAAAATTGTGTTCTGGAAAACTCCGGTCGCCGAAGGCGGTAAATTCGTGCCGTACAGTCGCTGGACCCAGGATTATATCGCCATTATGGGTGGCCGCTAAGCCTGGAGGAGTTATGTCGTACGCTGTGCAGTTCAGAAACGTCTCGCGCCTTTATGGTGATGTTCGCGCCGTAGATAACGTTTCAATTGATATTGATGACGGGGAGTTTTTCTCCATGCTCGGGCCTTCTGGCTCGGGCAAAACCACCTGTTTAAGGCTGATTGCCGGTTTTGAACAGGTGACTTCCGGCGAGATAGCTATTTTTGGCAAACCGGCACAAGACGTGCCGCCTTATCAACGCGATGTGAATACCGTCTTCCAGGATTACGCCTTATTCCCCCATATGACCGTGCTGGAAAACGTCGCATATGGCTTGATGGTAAAGGGGATTGATAAAAAAACACGCCTTGCCAAAGCGCAGGAAGCGCTCGAGCGAGTCGCCCTGGGTTTTGTTCACGCCCGTAAACCTTCGCAACTTTCCGGCGGCCAGCGCCAGCGTGTGGCACTGGCTCGCGCGCTGGTGAATCGCCCACGTGTGTTGTTACTGGATGAGCCGCTGGGGGCACTGGATCTTAAACTGCGCGAGCAGATGCAGGGCGAGCTGAAAAAACTCCAGCGCGAGCTGGGCATCACCTTTATTTTCGTCACCCACGACCAAAGTGAGGCGCTGTCGATGTCTGACCGCGTTGCGGTGTTCAATAACGGGCGTATCGAGCAAGTGGATACGCCGCGCCAGTTATATATGCAGCCACGTACCGCATTTGTGGCCAGTTTTGTCGGTACTTCAAACGTGTTACAACCGGCTCTTGCCGGGAAAGTGTGCGGTGAGGAGGGGCTATTTTCTCTACGCCCTGAGCATATTGTTCTCAACGATCATTCTGGCCAAAGCGGCGGAATCAGTGTTAGCGGCATGATTCAGGAGATCCATTATCAAGGGGCGGCGACACGACTTGAACTGCGCCTTGCCGACGGCGAAAAACTACTGGTCAGTGAAGCGAACCCGCAGCGGATTATCAGCGAAGAGCGCTATCAAATTGGCCAGCAGGTCACCGCAGTCTGGCCTCGCGCGGCGATGGTTCCGCTGTTGGGGGAAGGATGAAATGGATATGAGCCTCCCCACATCGCATCCTGACAACCGCCTGATGCGGCGCATTGCCACATTTTTGTGGCAGCGCCCTGGATTCTGGTTGGCCTTATTGCTCCTGCCACCGCTGTTATGGTTCGGTGTTGTCTATCTTGGTTCGTTACTCACGCTACTGTGGCAGGGGTTTTACACCTTCGATGATTTCACCATGTCGGTCACGCCTGACCTGACATTTGCCAATATTGCGGCCCTGTTTAACCCGGCTAACTACGACATTATTCTGCGCACCCTGACGATGGCAATTGCGGTGACGCTCGGCAGCGCAGTGCTGGCGTTTCCGATGGCGTACTTTATGGCGCGCTACACCACCGGCAAGTTGAAGGCGTTTTTCTATATCGCTGTGATGCTGCCAATGTGGGCCAGTTACATCGTTAAGGCTTACGCCTGGACGCTGTTACTTTCCCGTGATGGCGTAGCGCAATGGTTTCTTAACCATATGGGGCTGGAACCGCTATTAAACCTGATGCTCACCATTCCAGCGGTGGGGGGCAATACGCTCTCCACATCCGGTTTTGGGCGCTTCCTGGTGTTTCTCTACATCTGGCTGCCGTTCATGATTTTGCCGATTCAGGCGGCACTTGAGCGCCTGCCTCCGTCGTTGTTACAGGCCTCCGCCGATTTGGGCGCGCGCCCATCGCAAACTTTCCGCCATGTGATTTTGCCTCTGGCCATTCCTGGTGTAGCGGCGGGATCGGTGTTCACGTTTTCGCTTACGCTGGGTGATTTTATTGTGCCGCAGTTGGTGGGGCCGCCGGGGTATTTCATCGGCAATATGGTCTATTCCCAGCAAGGCGCGATAGGCAATATGCCGATGGCGGCGGCGTTTACCCTGGTGCCGATTGTATTGATCGCCATTTATCTTTCACTGGTGAAACGACTGGGGGCCTTCGATGCACTCTGAACGCGCACCATTACTGCTAAAAATTGCCGCTTGGGGTGGGGTCATCTTCCTGCATTTCCCGCTGCTGATAATCGCTCTTTACGCGTTTAACACTGAAGAGGCGGCATTTAGTTTCCCACCAAAAGGGCTGACGCTGCACTGGTTCAGCGTGGCGGCATCGCGCAGTGACATTTTAGATGCTGTGACGTTGTCACTTAAAATTGCTGCGCTGGCAACTATACTTGCTTTGATCCTTGGCACACTGGCGGCTGCGGCACTGTGGCGGAGGGAATTCTTCGGCAAAAATGCCATTTCACTATTGCTGCTGTTACCGATTGCTTTGCCGGGCATTATCACGGGCCTTGCGCTGTTAACCGCCTTCAAAATGATGAATTTTGAACCGGGCTTTTTCACCATTGTGGTGGGGCACGCAACGTTTTGCGTCGTTATTGTGTTTAACAACGTCATCGCTCGTTTTCGTCGCACCTCTTACAGCTTGATTGAGGCGTCGATGGATCTTGGCGCCGACGGCTGGCAGACCTTCCGCTATGTGATTTTGCCTAATTTGGGGTCTGCATTACTCGCCGGAGGCATGTTGGCGTTTGCGCTGTCGTTTGATGAAATTATCGTCACAACTTTTACCGCCGGACATGAACGCACATTGCCGCTGTGGCTGCTCAACCAATTAGGGCGTCCGCGCGAAGTTCCGGTCACGAATGTGGTGGCACTAATGGTGATGTTGATGACAACCATTCCGATTTTAGGGGCGTACTGGCTGAGCCGTGGTGGAGATGAAGTCGCGGGCAGCGGTAAATAATGTTGAAAAGGGTATCACTATGCAAAGCCAGCTATTAATAAACGGCCAGTTAGTGCAAGGCCTTGGGGAAAAGTTGCCGGTGTATAACCCGGCAACCGGTGAGGTTCTGCTGGAGGTTGCGGAAGCCAGTGCGGATCAGGTAAACGATGCAGTCCTGGCTGCAGATATTGCTTTTGCTACCTGGGGGCAAACCACGCCAAAAGAGCGCGCGGAACATCTGTTAAAACTGGCAGATGTTATCGAGCAAAATGGCGAAGTGTTTGCCCGTCTGGAGTCGCAAAACTGCGGCAAACCTTATCACTGTGTGTTGAATGATGAGATCCCGGCGGTGGTGGATGTGTTCCGCTTCTTTGCCGGTGCAAGCCGCTGTTTGAATGGTTTGGCGGCGGGGGAATATCTCAGCGGCCATACATCGATGATTCGCCGTGACCCTGTGGGCGTGGTGGCATCTATCGCACCGTGGAATTACCCGTTAATGATGGCGGCCTGGAAACTCGGCCCGGCACTCGCCGCGGGTAACTGCGTGGTGATCAAACCATCCGAAATCACACCGCTTACCGCTTTTAAACTCGCTGAATTGGCAAAAGATATTTTCCCGGCTGGCGTATTGAATGTGCTGTTCGGACGCGGGCAAACGGTGGGTGATGTGCTGACCGGTCACCCGAAAGTACGCATGGTTTCCTTAACCGGCTCAATTGCCACTGGCGAACACATCATCAGCCACACCGCACCTTCAATTAAGCGCACCCATATGGAACTGGGCGGCAAAGCGCCGGTAATTGTCTTTGATGATGCGGATTTAGACGCTGTGGTTGAAGGTGTGCGTACCTTCGGCTATTACAACGCCGGGCAAGACTGTACGGCCGCGTGCCGTATTTACGCCCAGAAGGGTATTTACGACAAACTGGTGGAAAAACTGGGGGAAGCGGTCAGCAGCCTGAAATATGGTGCGCCAGACGATGAATCCACCGAGCTTGGGCCGCTAAGTTCTGCCGCTCATCTCGAGCGCGTAAGCCTTGCGGTGAATGCCGCCAAAGCGCTGGCACACGTAAAAGTGGTGACGGGCGGGGCGAAAGTAGAAGGGCCGGGATATTACTTCCAGCCAACGCTACTTGCTGGTGCGAAGCAGGAAGATGACATCGTGCAAAAAGAGGTGTTCGGCCCGGTGGTCAGCATCACGAGCTTTGATGATGAGGAGCAGGTGCTTGGCTGGGCGAACGATTCGAGCTACGGGCTGGCGTCTTCAGTCTGGACAAAAGATGTCGGTCGCGCACATCGCCTGAGTGCTCGTCTGCAATACGGCTGTACCTGGGTGAACACTCATTTCATGCTGGTTAGCGAAATGCCACACGGTGGGCAAAAACTTTCGGGTTACGGCAAGGATATGTCGTTATTCGGGCTTGAGGATTACACCGTTATTCGGCATGTAATGATTAAGCACTAGCGTTATCTCACCACCTCAGGGAGAGGTGGTGATTATTTTGCAACTTAATGATCCAGATACAAATAGTGCATCCAACTGGTCATACGCAGCAAAACCTTACGCATAACAGACACATGGGTAAAGTGGTCGGAATAGACGGCAACTTGTGCAAAAATACCGTCGGGTAAGGCATCCACTTGTGCATCAGGCGCGAGCTCAATCACCGCCAGTACGCCATCACTCCCTGGGGTTAACGTCAGAGACTGCAAAGTCCCCTGAGCCTGATAAGAACCCCCGGAACCACGGGCAAAACCGTTGTCAGCTTACCCTGGAAAACCTGCCCCGGTAGCGCATTGAACACCACTTCGGCTTGATCACCCGCCTCCAGACGTAACAGAGAGTTCTGCCTGAACTGGGCAATAATCTGGCGTTTTTGTTGCGGGATAAACACCATCACCGGACGTAACGGCAGGGCGGCTGCATAGGTTCCCGGACGTATCAGAACTTGCGTGACATAACCATCGCTGGGGGCACGAATAACGGTTTGGTTGAGGTTATATTTGGCTTCGGCAAGTTGGGCGCGCAGGCTGACAATTTGTGATTGTTCGCCATTCACCATGCTGTCTAACTGGCTTCTGATTTGTGACTGTTCAGCAACTGAGCCTTTTACCAGCGCATCTTGTGCGAGGTAGTTTTGCCGTGCGTTATCAATATCGCTTTCAGAGAAGGGATTCACACGGGCTTTACTGCCCTGAAGATAACGTTGGTAGTCCTTATATAGTCTGTCGCGTTCGGCGGTGACACGGGTCGTGTTGGCCACGGCGGCGTCAAGTTGTGATTTGAGTGACTGAGTACTGTGAATTGCCGTCATTAAATCAGCTTGCAACCTGTCGACTCGAGCTTGATAGCGCGTAGGTTCTATTTTAAATAGCACTTCACCTTTTTTAATCATCATGTTTTGTTTATCGGTCACTTCACTGACAATTCCCGTTACTTGTGGAGTAAGTGGAATAGAAATAACCGCTTTTTGCGCTAAGTAAGTATATGGATGGTTGTAGTTCATTAATAAAATAAGTGCGCCAATTAAAAACACCCCACCTAAGGCAGCGGTTGGCACGGTCCATTTATTTACCGGTATTTTAAAAATCTTAAATACGGCCCACGCAAATGCCACATACGTCAGGATAATGAGCAGATCCATGATATTACTCCGATGGAGTTATTTTGTTGTTATCCAGTTTCTGTTCCAGTTCGCTTACGCGTTGCTGTAACGAAGCCAGTGTTGCGTCGGCATCTTGTTGCATGCCCCAGCCCCGTTCAGGGCGGTAGAGCGTTGCCCAAATCCATAAGAATGGCCATATAACATGAAGGGTAAATAAACTGACCCACCCGGCGACGTGAATCGCATCGGCGTGAGGGTGGTTACGGGCTTTGGCTATCAGGTAAGGAATGTCGTGAAGAATAATAATCCCATAAAAAATAATGAGAAAGACAACGATCAAAACACCCAGCGCGAAATAGTTGAGGAACATAGTGACCTCGTTTGAGAAACGGCCGTTTTTACTAAAGATAGTCGTTATCTAACTCAGGGTTTATGAATCAATAAAAATTTACCCGGAATAATTAATTACCACCCAAATGAGCAGGATAACGCCGGTATTTTCTTTCCTGAAAAAGTCGTAATAATGAAAGCTGGCGTCATCCTTTTTTCTTTTGTTAATTACTCAGTTTCGTCGCGTATATCCGTCGATGAGGCATTTTTTTGAACGGATTCAATCCCTTTATGGGCCGCCGCTTTTGATGAGTACATTTCGCTTTGTGCAATAACTTGCCCGTTTGACGCTTTTAGCACGAAATAAAATGGCTCAGCTGTCGCTTTCGTTGATTTCTTTAAAACATAGTGTCCCATAGAAGATCTCCGCAGATACCCAAGGCCCAATGCCTGTGGGATAACTTAAATATAGTGCAATCAACAAGCGAGACGGTCATGGGAGTTTGATGGGGGCAAAAACTTGATCTGAGTCATAAAAAAGAGCATATTTTGCGGGAAATTTTTCAAACTACCCATTATAAAAATGACTTTTTATCAATATATGCTGGTTTTTTACGCTGCGATGTCGTTAATCGCTGCTTTTGTCACCTGGTTTTTGGCTCGCGATACCAAACGAATTAAACTATTAAGCTCTGTGTTGGTGGGAGCAACCTGGCCGATGAGCTTTCCGGTGGCTTTGATGTTTTCTTTGTTCTAAAACCCGTCATAATTCAAACCGAATCACTACAACTCGAATGATGTTGGGTTTAGCCAAATAGGTATTCCATGAATGACATAACTTTTTTCCAGCGTTTCGAGAACGATATCGTCGCCGGGCGCAAAACAATCACATTGCGTGATGCATCTGAATCGCACTTCACCGCAGGCCAACAACTGCGAGTCGGGCGTTATGAAGATGATGTTTATTTTTGCACTATTGAAGTGGTCAGTGTGACGCCAGTGGCTCTTGACCAACTGACCGATGAGCATGCAAGGCAGGAAAATATGACGCTGCCTGAGCTCAAGGAAGTGATTGCTGAAATTTATCCGGGCCTGAATGAGCTTTACGCGATTGTATTTACGCGTGTCACCAAAGCCTAGTGCACAAAAACAGGAAGGGGATCGCCCCTTCCTGACAACGAACCTAATGACTGGCTTTCTTCAACATCTGATACAACTCATCTTTTAGCCGCAGCTTCTCTTTTTTCATCTGCACGACCTTTTCGTTGTATCCCGTCCCTTTTGGTCCCCCCTGGCGTAAAATCTCATCGTCGAGTTGATTGTGCTTGTCAAACAAGCTGAGGAAACGTGGGTTAGCGGATTTTAGTTCGTTGATCAATTCACGGTACTCAGGAAACATTGCGAACCTCCTGGACTGTTCTACCCGTCATGCTTCAATTGCGAATTATTTGGGTAGAGGGTGGGTGAATGGAATTTGCTGGCAGTCACTGCCAACCCCAGTGTATGCACCACTTAAAGCAAATTGAAAGCGCCGCTTGGTAAGGGTTTGTCAATTTGCGACCCGTGAGACGAGTCAGTTAAATTGATTAAACTTTCAGCGGAATGCGGCTTGTATAATCGCAAAAATTGATAACGACAATCTCATGTTCATGTGCTAAAACATATCTATGATATATCTTACACAATGAATAATGAGAAACCGATGACCATACAAACCAAACCTAAACTTCCTAAGCGCGTAAAAAACGAGCTTAAATTCCGTGAATTAACCGTTAAAAGCAAACAAACGGTCGCTGGCTGCTTCCACCGTATTGTTTTTACCAGCCCCGACCTGGTTGGCTTTTCTTCACAGGGGTTTGATGACCATGTAAAAGTCTTCTTCCCGCCTGAAAACGGCGACTTTGCGCGCCCATCAGTTACCGACGATGGTATTGTTTGGGGCGAAGGGCTGCGACCAATTTCACGCGATTACACGCCTTTGTCCTTTGATGCCGCACGTAACGAATTGACGTTGGATTTCTATATTCACGACGGCGGTGTGGCAAGTTCGTGGGCTGATAACGCCGCTGTGGGCGATACATTGCTTATCGGCGGGCCAAGAGGGTCGCTCGTGATCCCAACTGATTACGCATTCCAACTCTATATTTGCGATGAAAGTGGTTTACCCGCAGTCCGTCGCCGCTTGCTCTCCTTACCCGAACACATTTCACCTGTCGTGCTGGTCAATAGTCACCATGCACAAACTCACGAATATCTCAGCGAGTTTGAACATGCGCGCATTGAGTGGCTTGATACCGCATCCATCGCAAGCAACCTCCGTACCCTTGAATTCCCGGAGACTGACTATTTCGTCTGGATTACCGGCGAAGGGCACGATGTGAAACAACTGAGCGATGAGCTTCTGGAAAGCCGTGGACTGGATGCCGATTACGTCCGCGCTGTCGCTTACTGGCATAACAAATAAGGAAACGAACATGAGAATCCAACATATTCATCATCGTTTTTGCGCCAAACATGAACGCCATGAACAGCATGGTTTACACGGTGGCCATCATGGTCATCACGAACACGGGGGAATGGAAGGTAAAGCGCGGATGCGCCGTGAACGCTTGTTTGATGCCAACGACATTCGTCTGCTGATCCTGCACTTCCTCTCAGCCAACACAGCCCATGGTTATGAGCTGATTAAATCCATCGAAGCCACGGCAAAAGGTGAATATGTGCCAAGCCCTGGCATTATTTACCCGAACCTCTCATTGCTTGAGGAGATGGGGTTTATCAGTGCAGTGCAGAGCGAAAGTAACAAAAAAGCGTGGATGCTAACCGAAGAAGGACATGCCGAACTTGCTCAGCAACATGAGCACCTCGGTCATATTATCTCGAGGCTTGAATCGTTAGGAGTATTAGGCGATAACCGCCGGCTTCCTGAAATACAGCGTGCCATCCATAACTTCAAAATGGCGCTCAATACCAAACTTGGCCAGAGCGATTTGCCGAAAGAGACGCTGTATAAAATCATCGATACCCTTGATCAGGCCGCGAAGGATATCGAACGCAGTTAATTTCGCCAGTTCTCGACAATGAAGCATAAAGATTCGCCCAAATCTGCCGAAACTATATGCTTCTGTTGCCATGAGAACAAATTAGCATGTTAAATCGCATAAAAGTTGTAACCAGCCTTCTGTTTGTGCTGGGTTTATTCGGCATTTTACAAATGACGTCTGGCGGGTTGTTCTTCAACGCGCTGAAAAACGACAAAGAAAACTTCACCGTACTGCAAACTATTCGCCAGCAGCAGTCCACACTCAACGGCAGCTGGGTTGCGTTATTGCAGACTCGTAACACGCTAAACCGTGCCGGTATCCGCCATATGATGGATACCAACAATATCGGTAGCGGTGCGACGGTAAATGAGCTGATGCTGATTGCCAGCCAGTCGTTAAAGCAGGCCGAAAAAGAGTGGGCGGCATATGAATCCTTGCCACGCGACGCGCGTCAGAGCGAAGAGTCAATCAACGAAATCAAACGCAACTATGTGATTTACCACGGTGCGTTGGCCGAGCTCATTCAACTGCTTGGCGCAGGTAAAATTAATGAGTTCTTCGACCAGCCAACCCAGAAATACCAGGATGGCTTTGAGCAGCAGTACGTCACCTACCTGCAACAAAATGACCGCCTGTATCAACAAGCAGTAGACGACAATAACCAGTCTTACTCGCAGGCCATCTGGATCCTGGTTGTAATTCTGGCGCTGGTTGTTGCGGCGATTATTACCGTTTGGCTGGGTATCAAGAAAACCCTTATCGAACCTTTGCATCGCTTGATTGATAACATCCGCCATATTGCGGACGGTGACCTGATGCATTCTATTGATGTGCAAGGGACCAATGAAATGGGCCAACTGGCAGCAAGCCTGCGTCATATGCAGTCCGAGCTGGTGAGCACAGTGAACGAAGTTCGTAACGGCGCACATGCGATTTATAGCGGTGCCAGCGAAATTTCTATCGGTAATAACGACCTTTCTTCCCGTACTGAACAACAAGCCGCTTCGCTTGAAGAGACTGCTGCCAGCATGGAACAGTTAACCGCGACCGTGAAACAGAATGCGGAAAACGCCCGTCAGGCAAGCCAGCTGGCCTTAAGCGCATCAGAAACCGCGCAGAGGGGCGGTAAAGTGGTGGATAACGTGGTGCGCACCATGAATGACATCGCCGGTAGCTCGAAGAAAATTGCTGACATCACCAGCGTGATTGACGGTATCGCTTTCCAGACCAATATTCTGGCGCTGAACGCCGCCGTTGAAGCTGCGCGTGCCGGTGAGCAAGGACGTGGTTTTGCGGTTGTTGCCGGTGAAGTGCGTAACCTGGCGCAGCGTAGTGCACAGGCGGCGAAAGAGATTAAAGGGCTGATTGAAGATTCCGTCAATAAAGTGGATACCGGTTCAACGCTGGTTGAAAGTGCGGGTGAAACCATGGGCGAAATCGTCAATGCGGTCACGCGTGTGACGGATATTATGGGTGAGATTGCCTCTGCGTCTGATGAGCAAAGCCGTGGTATCGACCAGGTCGGGCTGGCGGTTTCTGAAATGGACCGTGTAACGCAGCAAAACGCCGCTTTGGTTGAGGAATCTGCCGCTGCTGCATCAGCGCTTGAAGACCAGGCAAGCCGTCTGACTCAGGCGGTTGCCGTGTTCCGTATTGGCCAGGAAACCAAAAATGAACCCCGCACTGCTGAGCCGAAACTGGCCAGTAGCCCGGTGATGAAGCGCAAAGCACCGGTAAACGATTCAAACGAGAACTGGGAAACCTTCTGATTTTTGTGATGTGAAGGAGGGGATGACGCTGCGTTTATCCCCCTCGAAATTGAAAAACCAGGTCGGATTAGCGCAAGCGATATCCGACTTTCCTCTCTTATCCGCATAATCAGTACAGCCAGTTGTACTACCGCAGAATAAATCTGCGTGTTTTCTCACATATTTGTACGCAAAAATCTTAATTCCCTGCCACCAGACAGAAAAGTTTGAGCTTATTCACATAAGCCCATCGTCTGCGCCGCCACACTTGATTCCATCAGAACAGACTGGAGTCCAGCCTAATGGAATTGAAGCCAATTGAATCAAGCAAAGTCCCCGCACTGACGCGATCTATCGAAATTATTAATTTCATCGCGCAGCATGGGCCATCAAGCGCCTCAACCCTGATGAATGAACTGGGTATCCCCAAAAGCACGCTTTATCTGTTGCTGGCGGAATTAAAAAAACACCGGTTTTTAACCCTTGTCGAAGACAACTACTGCCTGTGGACAAAACTTGTTGAACTCGCCGAACACGCGCTCAGTAAAATCGACCTGCGAGATATTGCCCGTAAACGGCTGACTCAGTTGATGGAGCAAACAGGTCTGCTTTGCCATCTGGGGATTATTGATGGCGGCAATGCCTATTACATTCTCAAAATTGAATCTTCCTCCACCATCAGTGTGCGTTCGCATGAAGGAAAAAGTCTTTCTCTGAGCCGTTCGGGGATTGGCAAATGCCTTCTTGCCTGGCAGCCATCGCCGCTGCGTGAAAATATCGTGGCCGGGCTTAATTTCAGCTCACGCACGCCGACCTCAATTACCACCCCAGAGCGGATGCTCCAGGAAATAGAAAAAATCCGCTATCAAGGATGGAGCTATGACCGGGGCGAAGATTATGTCGACGTCCGCTGCGTCGCCGCTCCGGTGTTTAACGGGCACAACAATCTTACTGCCGCTATCTCAGTGGTAGGAACCCGACTCCAGATAAACGATGACAATCGCGACCTGATAGCCAGCCAGACTATTGCCTGCGCCAAAGACATTTCCCGTTTACTCGGTTGGCGCAGTCCATTTGACCTGAAAGCCTCTTAACGTATTTCATAAGGAGATAAACAATGAAGTTACCTAAAATCAAACATGTTCGAGCCTGGTACCTGGGTGGTGCGACTGCTGAAAAAGGCAGCGGCGGGGCGGATTACCACGATCAGGGTAATCAGCACTGGATTGATGACCATATCGCCACACCGATGAGCAAATATGCGCAATATGAGCAGTCACGCCAGTCGTTTGGGATCAACGTACTTGGCACCTTAGTGGTGGAAGTGGAAGCAGATAATGGCCAGACCGGTTTTGCTGTTTCCACTGCAGGTGAAATGGGCTGCTTTATCGTTGAAAAACACCTCAACCGTTTCATTGAAGGGAAATGTGTCAGTGACATCAAACTGATCCATGACCAAATGCTCGCTGCCACCATGTATTACTCCGGCTCTGGTGGCCTGGTGATGAACACCATCTCTTGTGTCGATCTTGCGTTGTGGGATCTGTTCGCCAAAGTGCTGGAAGTGCCGGTGTATAAGCTCCTTGGCGGTGCCGTGCGCGACGAAATTCAGTTTTATGCCACGGGTGCACGCCCGGACCTGGCGAAAGAGATGGGCTTTATCGGCGGGAAGATGCCAACCCATTGGGGGCCGCACGATGGTGACGCAGGAATCCGTAAAGACGCCGCCATGGTAGCGGAATATCGCGAAAAATGCGGGCCAGACTTCTGGCTAATGCTTGACTGCTGGATGAGCCAGGATGTGAATTACGCAACCAAACTGGCTCATGCCTGTGCACCTTACAATCTGAAATGGATTGAAGAGTGCCTGCCGCCTCAACAATACGAAGGATATCGCGAGCTCAAACGCAATGCTCCGGCGGGCATGATGGTCACCAGTGGTGAACACCATGGCACGCTGCAATCCTTCCGCACGCTGGCGGAAACGGGCATCGATATTATGCAACCTGATGTGGGCTGGTGCGGCGGGTTGACGACGCTGGTAGAAATTGCCGCCATCGCTAAATCCCGAGGTCAACTGGTGGTACCGCATGGTTCCTCGGTGTATTCCCATCACGCGGTGATTACCTTCACCAATACACCATTTAGTGAATTCCTGATGACCAGCTCGGACTGCTCAACTCTGCGTCCGCAATTTGACCCAATCTTGCTTAATGAACCGGTGCCAGTGAACGGGCGTATGCACAAGTCGGTGCTGGATAAACCAGGCTTTGGCGTTGAGCTGAACCGGGATTTAAAACTCAAACGTCCTTATAGCCATTAATCATTCAGTGTCACGTTTAACAGGGTATTCATATTCTTTAATCGTGACACTGTAACTTTTATTTGCCTCATTCAGAGGGAAACTATGATGGATTCTGCTATGAATTCCGTATTGAACAGCGCAGTTAAAAAGAACCGTGCACGTCTGATTCCCTTCATGCTCGCGCTCTATATTCTGGCATTTCTTGATCGCTCCAATATCGGGTTTGCGAAAGAGACTTATCAGATAGACACCGGGTTAAGTAACGAAGTGTATGCATTGGGGGCGGGGATCTTCTTTGTGGTGTATGCCTTCCTTGGCGTACCCGCCAATTTGCTATTGCGTAAATGGGGCGCCCGGCGCTGGATTGGCGGCACAACCTTGTTATGGGGAGCGCTGTCGGCGGCGATGGGTTACGCCGATACCGAAGCGAAGTTTCTGATTGTTCGTACGTTACTGGGTGCGGCTGAAGCCGGCTTCTTTCCAGGCATGATTTATCTCACCTCCCAGTGGTTCCCGCAGCAAAATCGCGCCGCCATTATGGGGCTGTTTTATATGGGGGCGCCGCTGGCGTTAACGCTCGGTTCGCCGCTTTCCGGTGCGTTACTGGAAATGCATGGGTTTATGGGCAGCCCAGGTTGGTTCTGGATGTTCGTAATTGAGGGGTTGCTGGCCGTGGGCGCGGGTGTCTTCACCTTTTACTATCTCGACGATACCCCACAGAAAGCCCGTTTTCTGTCGGAAGAAGAGAAGCGGGTATTGCTGGCGCAACTGGCCCTTGAAGACGAGAAAAAAACAACATCTTGTTTTGTCGATGCCATCAGCAATAGCCGTGTCTGGCAGCTCGCCATCATCTACATGACTATCCAGATTGCGGTATACGGACTGATCTTCTTCTTGCCAACGCAAGTGGCGCAATTGATGGGCACCAAAGTGGGTTTTACCGCTTCCCTGGTCACGGCCATTCCCTGGATAGCCGCGCTGTTTGGAACCTGGTATATCCCGCGTTATTCCGACAGAACCGGCGACCGCAAAAATGTGGCGGCGCTGACGCTGCTCGCGGCGGGAATAGGAATTGGGGTTTCCGGTTTAGTCAGTCCTGTCTTCGCTATTGTCGCGTTATGCGTCGCAGCCATTGGTTTTATTGCCGTACAGCCGGTTTTCTGGACGATGCCGACACAACTTCTTTCAGGAACAGCGCTGGCCGCAGGGATTGGTTTTGTGAATCTGTTTGGTGCGGTTGGCGGATTCCTCGCTCCGCTGATTCGCGTCAAAGCTGAAACTTTTTTTGCCAGCAATGCCGCTGGACTATTAGCGCTGGCGGGCATCGCCATTATTGGCTCATTGATTATCTTCACGCTGCGCGTGGCAAAACAGGCACCCCTTGCCACAATTAACGAAAAGGAATCGATATGAATTCAATTTTAACTAACCCTTTCAAGCAGGGCATCCTCAATAACGAGCTGCAGATTGGGCTGTGGCTGAGCAGTACTTCCTCATATTTAGCTGAAATTGCGGCGACTTCCGGTTATGACTGGCTGCTTATTGATGGTGAGCATGCACCGAATACCGTGCAGGATCTTTATCATCAGTTGCAGGCGATTGCCGCTTACCGCAGCCAACCAGTTATCAGGCCGGTTGAAGGGCAAAGAAGCATCATCAAGCAAATGCTGGATATTGGTGCGCGCACGCTGCTTATTCCGATGGTGGATACCCCGGAACAAGCCAGGGAAATTGTCAGCTCGACACGTTATCCGCCGCTCGGCACTCGAGGCGTTGGCGCAAGCGTTGCACGTGCGGCACGCTGGGGGCGGGTCGATAATTATATGGCGCAGGCGAATGATGAACTGTGCGTGTTAATTCAGGCTGAAAGCAAAACCGCGCTGGATAACCTTGACGCTTTACTGGATGTCGAAGGTATCGACGGTATTTTTATCGGCCCGGCAGATTTGTCTGCCTCACTGGGCTATCCAGACAACGCCAACCATCCGGAAGTGCAACGCATCATTGAGCAGAGCATTCGGCGTATTCGTCAGGCGGGTAAGGCCGCCGGATTCCTGGCCGTTAACCCGGAAATGGCATTCAAGTGCATTGAGTGGGGAGCGAATTTTGTCGCGGTCGGCGTTGATACCATGCTGTACACCCAGGCGCTCGATTCACGCCTGGCGTTGTTCCGCAATACCCCCGTGAAAACCAGCAATAAAAACAGTTATTAATATTCCTTAATTGTAGGCCGGATGGCGCTGAGCTTATCCGACCTACAACTCTGCTTCATCTAATCGCATCATACGATCCAGGCGCTGGTGGTAACATTGCAACGTCGCTTCCACATCTTCTGCGGGCATAAATGAATCACGATATACGGACTCAACAACCCGGCTCTCTTTTTGCAAATCGTTAAGCAGTTTCACAATCAGCTTCTCGGTTAAGCCCATGCCTAACCCAAGCTCCCGGAAATCCATTCCCAGATATTCTCCATATGCCGTTTTAAAACCTGGGGCCAACTCTCGGTCGCCTTCTTCACAGATAAGCAGGGGCAGCGCCATAAATCCGGAACTAAAAATAGCCGGATAGGGTGCAACAGAGACAAAGTCATAAACTGGGGATAGCGTGGGTACGCCGACCCTCGGGTGCATCAACCCGAAATTGCGCAGATGCATATCGTTATTACCCAGCAAATACGCATAGGCGATACGGCGGAACAAGTCGATTTTAAAGGCGAGGTTGCTGTTTACATGCTGGGTCAGGAACGCAGCCAGTTGCTGATAACTAACATATTGTTTTCCGTCACTGCCGATTTTGCCGTACTTTTCACCGACATTCATCGCCGCATCAAGTTGTTCCTGGTGAATAGCCACCCCGGTTATCATATCCCGGTCAAAGCGGCGGATAACAAAGGCCAACTCACGCTCGGTATCATTTCCTTCGGGCGCAAAACTCACTAATCCATGCGGCGGTACGTCAAACCCCAGTCGCGCCATGAGTGTCATTGTGGCGTGTTCGTTTTCCGCCAGATGAGGGAATTCGGCTGGAGAGGGTTTGAGTATGTATTCACCCTGATGTTCTACCACTGCAAACTCGCCATCGCGAACCACCATTTGCAGTTTCGGCTGATATCCGGAAATACTCATTCCGCGCTGGGCTTTTGGCAATTCGTGAATAAATTCACTGCGCGTAAAACTCAGCTGCGGGTTGACCTTACCGGAGCTGGTCAGATGCTTGAGGCCTTTGTTCGAATAACCTGACTCGCGCTCTTTGGTCTGCACCAGCGGAGTCAAAAGAATGTGGCAGCGCATTGTTAATCCTCCTGGATATTGACCAGCTGTACTGCGCCAATCAGGTTTTTGCCGTTATCAATCAGCATACCGAGTAGATCCTGCTCATCGCGTTGTTGTAGTTGGCTGTAACGCATTTTCAACCAACCTTCAGGTGCTAATGATGCGAAAAAGGGCGGTAGTGTTCGGCTGTGAAAATGGCCGACACGCACCGGTAAACTTAAGGAGAGCGGCGGCCCGATATAGTCGGCATGGTAGCTAAACGCAAAACCGTCATCGTCCTGGCGCAATTCACCCACGGGCTCACCGTATAACCACACTTCTACACGGCGGCGCACAGTTTTACTCCTAATGCGTCAGCAACTCGCAATACGGTACCAAATTTGACCTGATCGGGATCTTTAAACAGGCGTTTCAACGTTGATGCCGACACACCCGTTTGCAGTTCAAGGGTTGCCAAATCTATCTCTAATTCTTTGCGCCGTTGGTTGAGTTGTTGCCCCAACTGCTCAGACTCAGTAATGATCTGCTCGGTTAGCGCCAGGTCCGACTCTTGTGCTTGCAACGCCACCGCTTTTTTAACGTCACTCAATAATTCGCTCATGGTATGCAGTTTGGCTTCGAGCGTTGCATTGTCATAGTTCATATATGACCCTTAGATTGATATTTTTACAATAAATAGGTTTTTTATGAGCCATTTTTCATCAAAAGTGTCATAAATGGTCTTTTTACTAAATCAATTATAAAAATGGGTCATTTATGGACTAATGTCAATCAGAGGTGTCATAAAAGGTCTTTTTATGATTAAAAATACAGGCAGAGACCAAATATGAGCTATTCAAATGCAGAGAAGGGGCTTATCCAGTTTTTGGCTAACTAAATGTAAATTAATTGTTTCACTCGTGTTGGTGAAAACCTTATTAATTAAGGCATGTTAAACAATACGAGTTTGTCGCATGTCTTATCGAATCAGCCTGCTGGATAAAAGTCCGGTCGCAAAGGATGGCACTCCTGGCGACGCTCTGAAGCACACATTACATCTGGCTCAACAAGCCGAAGACTGGGGTTATCACCGTTTCTGGATTGCCGAGCACCACAACACTTCCCGTCTGGCAAGTCCGTCTCCTGAGTTGCTTATTGCCTGGATTGTTGGGCAAACCAGCCGCATTCGTGTTGGCTCCGGCGGGGTGATGTTGCAACATTACAGCCCTTATAAAGTGGCGGAAAACTTCAATTTATTAGCAAGCCTTGCTCCGGGCCGTGTGGATCTCGGCGTGGGTAAAGCGCCGGGTGGGCTGCCGCTTTCCACACAAGCATTGCAACGTGCCGGGCAAGATAAAGAGTCGTTCGCGGAAAAACTCACTCAGCTTGATAACTGGCTCTCACTACCAGCAGCGCAGGATGACGAGGACACCTTACGCGCAACACCGGTTCCTGCACAAAGCGCTGAGCGCTTCTTGCTGGGTGCAAGCCTTGAGAGCGCAGAGCTTGCCGCAAATCTTAACTGGAATTTCGTCTACGCCGCCCATCTGAATGGCGATAAAACCCTAATGCGCGATGTTCTTAACGCCTGGCGCAGCAAAAGCCAGCGCGACACGCAAGTGGCGGTGCAGGTGATTGTGGCCGCTGATGCGGATACCGCCGATGAACTGGCAAGCCTGGTTGAAATCTGGAGCGTTGAGCTTGAAAACAACCAACGTGTTAGTGTCGCCAGTGAAGCGCAGGCTCACGCATTTGCTCGCCAGGCAGGCAGCGCCATCAAAAAAATCGAACGCCGAGAACCTTCGCTGCTTAAAGGCACCGCCGAGGTCGTTCAAGCCGGGCTTGCGGCATTAAGCCAGCAGTTTGGCATCGACGAATTTATTATTGATACCCCAATTGCCGACCCGGTTGCACGTTTGCAGTCGCTGCGTTTGTTGGCAGGTAAAACGACCGAGAAACCCGAGTCTGATTTTGCCACCTCCTTTACTGCACAGCATGAAGCCTGGTAAGGGGATGACAATGACATTCGCCCCACAGACATTCGAACAACAGCTTATCGACTGGCGACGTGAGCTCCACCAGAACCCTGAACTGTCCGGTCAGGAAGTGGCGACTACCGCTCGCATACGTCACTGGCTGGAGTCTGCAGGGCTGCGTCTGTTGCCGTACACACTGGCCACTGGTGTGGTGGCTGAAGTAGGGCACGGCGATAAGGTGATTGCGCTGCGTGCTGATATTGATGCACTGCCTATTCATGAAACCAGCGGTGTCTCTTTTAGCTCACAACACGACGGCGTGATGCATGCCTGCGGGCATGATGTTCACAGCAGCGTGATCCTCGGCGCAGCTTTGTTACTTAAGGAGCGTGAAGACCATTTGGCGGGTCGCGTGCGCTTGCTGTTTCAACCGGCGGAAGAAAATTTTACCGGCGCAAAGGCACTGATTAAGGCAGGGGCTCTGGAAAATGTCTCAGCTATTTTTGGGATGCATAACGAACCCGGTTTACCGGTTGGCACCTTTGCCACCAGAGGCGGCGCATTTTATGCCAATGTTGATCGTTTTGTTTTGCGGGTGAAAGGGAAAGGCGCGCATGCCGCTCGCCCACATGAAGGCCGCGACCCAATTGTGTTGGCAAGTCAGCTGGTTATCGCGCTGCAAACTATCGCCAGCCGCGATATCGATACGCTGGATTCAGTGGTGGTGAGTGTGACACGCATACAAGGGGGGAATACCTGGAATGTGCTGCCTGAAAACGTTGAGCTTGAAGGAACGGTGCGCACTCATCGTGGCGATATTCAAAAACAGGTCGAGAAACGTATCCGCGAAATTGCTTCCGGCTTAGCCAGTGCATTTGGCGCACAAATTGAAGTGGAATGGTTTAACGGGCCGGTGACGTTAATCAACGATGAGAAATGGGCTGCGTTTTCTATGCAGGTCGCGGAAAATGTGGGTTACAAGACACAAACCTCCGAACTGCATATGGGGGGCGAAGACTTTGCTGTTTATCTGCAAACCATTCCCGGTGCGTTTGTCAGTATTGGGAGCGCCAGCCCTTATGGTTTACATCATTCGGCGTTTAATCCGGATGAGGCATTAATTGAGAATGCGGCGCGATATTTCGCGACACTTGCCGAACAGGCATTACTAAAAAATTAACTATTGCTCATTTGCAGGGGTATCACTCCCCGGGATGCGTGCGGCCAAAATAAAGGGGTACATATGTCAAATAATCGACAACTGCGTCTTGGAACAATCTTACATGGCGCATCAGGAAATATGTCGGCATGGCGTCACCCGGCAGCTATTGCTGATGCCAGCATTAGTTTTGAATTTGTGAAAGAGACGGCGTTAAAAGCAGAAGCGGGCAAGCTGGATTTTTTATTTGTCGCAGACGGTTTATATATTAACGAAAAATCGATCCCTCACTTCCTGAATAGATTTGAGCCATTAACGGTGCTGTCAGCATTAGCCAGCGTCACTAAGAATCTAGGATTGGTTGGCACACTTTCTACCTCCTATAGCGAACCCTTTACCGTCGCTCGCCAGTTTGCAAGCCTTGACCATTTGAGTAAAGGACGTGCGGGCTGGAACGTGGTGACATCGCCACTGGAAGGCTCGGCGAAGAACTTCTCCCGGGAAAAACATCCGGAACATGCGCTGCGTTACCGCATTGCTGATGAATATCTGGATGTGGTGAAAGGGCTGTGGGACTCCTGGGAAGAAGATGCATTTATCCGTGATAAAGCCAGTGGGCAATTCTTTGACCCCAATAAATTACATACGCTGGATCATCGCGGAGATTTCTTCCAGGTAGCAGGGCCATTAAATATTTCCCGCACACCGCAAGGGCGTCCGATTGTATTCCAGGCTGGCGCATCGGACGACGGCAAGAAATTAGCTGCCCGCCATGCAGATGCTATTTTCACCCATCATGAATTCCTTGAAGAAGCGCAACATTTCTATCGGGATGTTAAACAACAGCTGGAAACTCATGGCCGCCGTCATGAAGACCTGCACATATTCCAGGGTGTGAGCGTGATTGTTGGCAAAGATGCTGACGATGTGGAGAACCAATATCAAACTACCGCCGCACTGGTCTCAATTAACGATGCTCTGAATTACCTCGGCCGCTACTTTGAGCACCACGATTTTAGCCAGTATCCACTTGATGAACCGTTCCCTGATATCGGTGACCTGGGGCAGAACAGCTTCCGCAGCACTACAGATGAAATCAAACGTAATGCTCACGCTCGCAATCTGACGCTGCGCCAGGTGGCGCTTGAAGCCGCATCACCGCGCCCGCGCTTTTACGGAACGGCACAGCAAGTGGCAGATGGGTTGCAGCAATGGTTTGAAGGCTATGCTGCTGACGGTTTCATTATTCAGGGCGGTACACCAGATACCTTCCCACGCTTTGTCGATGAAGTGGTCCCGGTACTACAATCCCGTGGTTTGTTCCGCAAGGAGTATCCCGGTACTACGCTGCGCGAAAGTTTGGGCCTGGCAGAACCCGTAAATCAGTTTTCGTAACATCACAATAAAAAAGAGAACCTGCTATGCAAAAAATATCGCTAATCCTTGCTATCGCTCTGGCACTTTCTTCGGCACAAACTTTGGCGCAAGAGGTCACCATTAATGGCACTGGCGTCAGCCTCGAAGCCAATAAAACGCCGATTAACACGGCCGTGAATCCATCGGCTGTGGCACAGCTGCCAAAAGATCATCATTTTGCGGTTCCCGGTAAATTCACCGTGGCAGTTGCAGCGCTTAACTCACCACCACTGACAGTGTTTGCTGAAGACAACAAAACGTTGCTCGGCAGCGAAGTCGATATTGCACGTCTGGTGGCTGACAGCTTAGGACTTGAGCTCAACGTCGTACCCACTTCCTGGGAGGACTGGCCATTGGGTGTGGCATCAGGGAAATACGATGCGGCAATCAGCAATATTACCGTGACCAAAGAGCGCAAACAGAAATTCGACTTCGCCACCTACCGTAAAGACTCGCTCGGGTTCTACGTGAAAGCCAACAGCCCAATCAAGAAGATTGAGAAAGCAGAGGATATTGCCGGGCTTCGCATTATCGTCGGCTCGGGAACCAACCAGGAATCTATCTTGCTGGCGTGGAATGAAGAGAACCTGAAGAAAGGGCTTAAACCTTTCACCCCGGTTTATACCAAAGACGATGCGGCACAAACGCTGGCATTGCAGTCCGGTCGCGCCGATGCGTTCTTTGGCCCCAATGTAACGGGAGCCTGGAAAGCCGCACTCACGCAGAAAACCCAATTAGTTGGTGTGGTTGATGGCGGCTGGCCGAAAGCTGCACATATCGCCGTAACGTTGAAGAAAGGCAGTGGACTCGTGGAACCGGTACAAACCGCGCTTAATGGCGTCATCAAAAATGGTGATTATCACAAAGTACTGAACCGCTGGGGAGAAGGTGTAGAGCAAATCCCTTCATCTGAAGTTAACCCCGCCGGTCTTGGCGATTAAGGAGCAAAATATGCGTGAACAATTTCGTGATGTTTCACCCGAGGCGCCAGAACTGCAGCCGATTATTGCTGGGCTATTTGGCGAATATGAAGCGCGCTATGGGGACTATTTTTCCCGTGATGCGGAAGTCGAACTGACCGAATGGTATCTGGCGCCTCAGGGGTTATTCATTGTTCTGGAGCGTGACGGCGAGATTATTGCCACCGGCGCGTATAAGCCTTTCGACGAACAGACAGCCGAAGTTAAACGTATCTGGACGCATCCTGCACTACGCCAACAAGGGCTTGCTCAACGAGTGATGCGTGAACTGGAAAGTCGGGCGCAGGTTGCCGGTTATCGCCATATCTATCTGACTACCGGTTTTCGCCAGCCAGAAGCGGTGAAGCTTTATCTGAGTCTTGGCTACCAACCGCAGTTTGATATTCACCGTAACCGGGAAGAATACAGTGTGGCTCCGTTCGACGGCCGCTTACGTTTTACCAAAGAGTTGGCTCGTCTGAGCAAAACGGCCTGAGGAATACTTATGCATACCCCATCAACGATTAAAGTGGTTCCTGCGCGCTATCCACTCAGAACACTCGGTGCAATTATCGCTCTGTTTGTGCTGGCTGTGGTTATTCAGTCGGTTGCATTTAACCCCCGCTGGGAGTGGAGCGTATTTGCCCGCTGGTTCTTCGACCCGGTAATTCTTGAAGGACTGGCGCAAACTTTACTGCTGACGCTAATAGGGACTGTGCTGAGTGTAGTGATTGGCGGAATGTTGGCGCTGGCACGGCTTTCATCTTCGTGGCTGCTAAATAGTCTTGCGTGGAGTTATATCTGGCTGTTTCGTTCACTGCCACTGATCGTGGTGCTGATTATTCTCTATAACTTCTCTTATCTGTACGACACGCTCTCGATTGGTATTCCGTTTACCCAAATTCAGTGGGGAAGTTACCAAACGATAAACGTGCTAGGGCAGTTTTCTACCGCCGTGGTTGGGCTGACGTTAGTGCAAAGTGCCTATACAGCCGAGATTATTCGCGGTGGTTTCCTTGGCGTGGATCACGGCCAATATGAAGCGGCAGCGGCATTAGGGTTACCCGCATGGCGACGTACGCTGCGTATTATTCTACCGCAGGCGCTGCGCACCATCTTGCCTTCAGGTTTTAATGAAATTATCAGTCTCGCTAAAGGCACGGCGATGGTTTACGTGCTGGCGATGCCTGAGCTGTTCTACACCATTCAGATGATCTACAACCGCACCCAGGAGGTGATCCCACTGCTAATGGTGGGGGCGGTCTGGTATCTGGTTATCACCAGCGTACTGTCGCTGATTCAACATCTGGTCGAACGTTGGCTGGCACGTAGTGAGCGCCGCTCGGCGATTAATCAACAAACTCCCGCTCGTAATCCGTCACATCAACCGGTGCTGCAGACTCAGGAGACCGCCCATGTACCAATCCCATAACCAGACTGGCCAAATTTCGATTACCGGTGTGAGTAAATATTTTGGCCGCCATAAAGCGCTGGATAACGTCTCACTGGAACTGGAGCCTGGTTCAGTCACGGTGATACTTGGACCGTCAGGTTCCGGTAAATCTACCTTGTTGCGTGCGATTAACCATCTTGAACGTGTAGATGAGGGTTTCATCCAGATAGATGGTGATTACATTGGCTATCGTCAGGCCGGCGACAAGCTGTATGAACTGAAAGAAAAAGAGATCCTGCGTCAGCGCATTAACGTCGGCTATGTGTTTCAAAACTTCAATTTGTTCCCGCATCTCACGGTGCTGGAAAACCTGATTGAAGCGCCGATTGCCCATAAACAGCTGAGCCGAAAAGCGGCGATTGAACAGGCCTATCAACTGCTCGATGTGGTGGGGCTGAGTAATAAAGCGGATGCCTGGTCGCGCCATCTTTCCGGTGGGCAGCAACAACGTATCGCCATTGCCCGTGCGCTGGCACTGCGTCCACGCGTGATGCTGTTTGATGAACCTACGTCCGCACTCGATCCGGAGCTGGTGGGAGAAGTGCTGGATGTGATTAAAAAACTGGCCCGCTCTGGCACAACGCTTGTGGTCGTCACCCATGAGATAGGATTTGCCCGTGAAGTGGCGGATAACGTGGTGTTTATGGTCGACGGAAAAATTGTTGAGCAAGGCAGCAGCGACGAAGTACTTAACCATCCACAACATTCGCGAACGCGTCAGTTTTTATCAAAAGTTCTCTAAGGAGCAGTTATGAAATTTGTCCCACTGGCGCTGTTGATAGTGAGTTCGGCGAGCTTTGCACAGGGAAGTCTCGATCTTAAAGCTAATGAAGTACCGATACATACGGCTAAAGACCCGGTGGCTATCAGTAAAATTCCTCAGGGCTATAAATTTGTTGAGCCGGGTACGCTTACAGTCGCCATTTCAGCACTAAACTCGCCACCGCTTGCCATGCTTGCGAGTGATAACCGCACAAGGATCGGCAGTGATCCTGATATTGCACGTTTGCTGGCCGATAGCTTAGGACTGAAGCTCAAACTGGTGCCAACCGCCTGGGAAGACTGGCCGCTTGGCATTACATCCGGTCGCTACGATGTGGCTCTGGTCAATATAGCGGTAACCGAGCAGCGTAAGACTAAGTTTGATTTTGCGACCTATCGCATAGATTCGCTGGCATTCTCGGTGAAATCAGATAGCCCGATTCAAAAAATTGAAGGGCCTGCAGATGTTAGCGGGTTACGGATTATTTTAGGTTCCGGTACTAATCAGGAAAAAATCCTGTTGGGCTGGAATGAGCAAAATGAACAAGAAGGGCGCAAACCGGCTCAACCGATTTATTTAACGGATGATGCTTCCGGTAACCTTTATATTCAGGCCGGACGTGCTGATGCGACCTTCGGCCCGCAGAGTGTGGCGGCCTATAAAGCCGCGTTAACCGGGAAAACGCGTGTTGTTGGGCTTGGGCCTAAAAAAGCCTATGTTGCTACCACTACCAAAAAAGGGAACGAGCTGGTTTATGCATTACAGGCAGCCCTCGACGGTGCAGCGAAACGTGGTGAATACCAGCAAGTTCTCGACAGATGGGGAGAAAAGGGCGAAGAAGTTGCTTCGTCTGAAGTGAATCCTCCAGGGATCACTTACCCATAATTAAAATCTGGCTGATAAAAGCCTGGATATCGTCTAAGGCCTGATCGCGGGCAAGTGGCGCGCTGTCGATAATCAGTTGATCCGAATACCCGTTAAGCAATGCACCAAGCTGACGGGTTACTCGCAAGACATCGGTCTGACGGAAAACGCCGCTTTCAATACCCGCCTCAATAATACTCGCCAACAAAGCATCCCATTTTTCGGTCAACGTTAATGCCAGATCCGCATAAACCTTGTTATGCACCGCGAGGCGCCATAACGATCCGTACAACTCCCACACGGCATCAGCGCGGTCGGGTAAATAATCTTCCACAAAAATATTCAAACCCTGTTCGGGCGGCAAGGCGCGCGTTTTTTGGCTAAAAGCTGCCAACTCGGCGTACATAAAGCGCGAAAACGCTTCAATGCATAACGTCTGCCAGTCTGGGAAGTAGTGGTAAATGTGGCTACGGGCTATCCCAACCTGTTCTGTTAGTTCGCGAGTGGTGACCTTTTCCACTCCTTTTTCAGTAAACAGGGCGATCGCTGCATCAAGAATATTCTCTTTCAGAACAGACGCTTTCTCTTTCATCACGGCACCTTCGTTGACTTTGAGCAAGTGCTCAAATAGACTTCCTTCACTCTTGAGCAACCGCTCAAGAATAACAATTTAAGAATATAAAGTCATGCATACGACCCAAACCGCGGAGCTTAAACCATCACGCGGCGCAATGAATACATTAAAAAAACTCGCAAAACTCCATAGTAAAAAATTAGTGATTACGCTGATGCTGGTGGTCGCTGAAAACATCATCTATTTGCTCTATCCATTAATGGCCGGATTTGCCATCAACGCCATCATTAAAGGGCAACCGCTACATGCATTGCTGTATGCGCTGGTGGTCTTTGTGATGTGGGCGATAGGCGCTGCACGCCGCAGCATGGATACCCGGACATTTGCCAGAATCTATGCCGGTCTTGCCGTGCCGGTGATCCTTGCGCAGCGTGAGGACGACCATAGTCATTCGACCATTGCCGCCCGCGTGACGTTGTCACGTGAATTTGTCAATTTCTTCGAAACACACCTGCCGCTACTGATTACCTCTGTCGCTTCGATTATCGGCGCAGTGATTATGTTGCTGACTATTGAGTTCTGGGCGGGTGTCGCTTGTTTTGGCGTGTTGATTTTCTTCGCCATGTTCCTGCCGAGCTATACGCGTAAAAACGAAATGTTGTATGAGAAGCTCAACGACAGGCTGGAAAAAGAGGTGGGTTTTGTCGGCACAGCCAGTGAAAACACACTGAATAAGCATTACAACTTTTTGGCGCGTGTGCGTATTCGTTTGTCCGACCGGGAGGCATACGGCTATTTATCTATTGGTATTGCCGCAGCGTTCCTGTTCGCGATGACCATTTGGCTTATGACCGTGAAAGGTGTCGGGAACGCCGGGCATATTTACTCTGTCATGACCTACATGTGGATGTTTGCCATGAGCCTTGATGACGGCCCATCTCTGCTTGAGAAGTACTCGCAGCTTAAAGAGATAGGCAAACGCGTCAACACAGGTCTTGTCTAATTAACCCACTTCCGGCAACGCGCCGGACGCAATCATCGCCTGAATCACAATCACGGCGATACCGCAGGCAAACACCAGAATCAACAGCGGTTTGCCGCCAGCAACACGGTAGCCAGGCTCTTTTTGGGTCTGGCGACTTTTCCAGACCAAAAGTGACGGGATGATTAGCGCCAGTATTGCCAGCGCAACACCGGCATAACCCAGCGCCATCACAAACCCTTGTGGGTAAAACAGGGCGAAAACCAACGGCGGTACAAACGTCATCAACCCTGTTTGCGCACGGCCCGATGCATTACGTTTACGGTTGAACAGGTCGCTCAGGTAATCAAACAACCCTAACGACACTCCCAGGAATGAAGTTGCCAGCGCCAGATCCGCAAACAGATGCACCGCCAATTCGACGTGCGGCGAGGCCACCACTTCACGAACCGCCTGCAACAAACCATTCAGACCCGAATTATTGGCTAACAGCCCGCTAAACACACCCGAATCAATCGCACCCAGCGTAGCAACTTGCCAGAAGATATAAGCCACTAACGGGATTGCGCTGCCGATGATAAACACCCAACGCAGTTTGCGCAGGTTGCCATCAAGGTAACTGACAATACTCGGCACGCTGCCGTGGAAGCCAAACGAAGTGAAGATCACCGGAATGGCTGAAAGCGCGATGCCTTTCTCCAGCGGCAACGTCAGTAAATTAGTGTGATGGATGTGCGGCATCATCAGCCCCAGCATCACCACCAACATAATCACCTTGGCGCTAAACAGCACGCGGTTGAACATATCCACCATATGGGTACCGATGCAAACAATGCCACCGGCAACAATCGTGAACAGCAAAACCCCACTTGTAACGGAGATGGAGGACGCAAACCATTGGTTCAAACTTGCGGCCAGCAGTTCACCGGCACCACTGATGTACGCCGCCGTCAGCGCATACATCAGGAACAACATGCTAAAACCGGTAAGCCATTGCCCTGGTTTTCCAAGATAACGGCGGGCAAGGGTGCCAAGCCCGGTGTCGGCGGAAACGTGTTGATAAACTTCGACCAGAAGCAGTGCGGTGTAACACATCAACCCCCACAGGCCGATGAGCAACAGGAAAGTCACCCCAAATCCAACACCTGCTGAAGCCAGCGGCATTGCCAACATTCCTGCGCCAATAGTGGTACCGGCGACGATAAAGATACTGCCAAGAGTGCGATTCTTCACGCTTCCCTCTGAATTTACGCTTGTAATAACGAGATTATGCCGCGCAGGGTAAGGGATTGTTATGACTCCGTCAAATGAGGGTTACATGAGGTGTAATTTTATGTTTACGTTTTTCATGGAAAATTTCATAGCCAGTATTGAGTGCGATCTTATTAATTTTTTAAGCACAAGCCAATTAATGCATTTCTATGATTAATCAGTATCTACACAGTGTATTTGTAATGTATGGCGGGACATGAACCGACAATTTAATCACTACACAGCTGGGAATAATCAAAGCGATTTTTCAGGATCGTAAATTTAGTTTAAGTTCTGTTTTTTGTTGTTCTATCTATCATTTATAGCACTCATGTTATTGATTGCTTGATCTTTTATTTAACTTTGGCGACATTATCCGACTTGGACTTGCATCGAAATCATGGTTAACACAAGCATCAATGAAGTTAAGTTTAAAACCATAATTCCCAACAGATTACATTTCACATGATGCAGTTAAAATCGATAACCTCAGCTGGAGATATGGAAATGCCTAAAGTAATTGCTACCTCGATCATTGCACTGTCATGCTTATTCATCACCGCATGTGATGAACATAAATCTATAGATCAATCAAATATTTGCATTTATAAAACGGATGATGATGCTCAAAAAAATTGCAAGGAAGGTGAACTGTCATATTTCCAGCCAGATGTTTGGGGGAATGCGCAACTACCACTAAATGCAGCATCAGCATATTGTGACTTCAATTACCCACTAATACATACTGAAGCAGGTGTGGTATGCGTCTTCACGAAGAAACGAATAGCGAAACTGCTCGGTAAATCTTGATTAAACAATCATAAATTAAGTGTGCCAATCTGATAATGGAACAGTCAAGAATGAGTTCATATTCAAAAAAAGTTGATGATGCAATCACCTCAGCGACTACACTAAATAACTCCTCTTCAGAACTTAGTCAGCTTTCAAAATTACTTTCTGATAAGGTTTTAAATGAAATATTGCATCAAAATATCATTCATAGAAATAATTCACGTAATGTAGGTCGATCTGAAATAAGTGTTACGTGGATAGATAAAATTCCGTTAGCTAAAATGACGGAAAATACCAGAGATCATTTTAATCAAATCATTAGTGCGAAAGTAGAACTCGCAGATGCTTTATTTGTAGATATAAATAACTCATCAACAACATCATCATGTTCTGCTTTTTTATTTCAGGCCAAGAGGGCAAAGACACTTGAATTACCTGTTGTCCCGGTTTATATGGGGAGAACTATTAATAACAGTAGCTTGAAAGAACTTACTCTATTAAGTCAATGGCCTAGATTTGATCTATTTCCTACATCACGATCGCATCATGCCAGCTTGCATGACATCACTTTGCCGAAAATTTCTACTCCACCTCCATACGGTTGGTTTGGTGTATGCCCACCATCATTAACTAATCACAACTGGAAAGCTCATTGGATGTGCTCGCAGGCAGTATATGGATCTGAATTTCAATTTACCATGGGGGAATTATTGGAATTCTTTTATCTAAAAAATAGCATACAGGTCGGAGAGCATGTTGATCTAATATTAAAGGCCGACGCTTGGAGTCAGCTAATATCTAAGATATTAGCAATTGCTAAGACTTATAGCACACCCACGTCGTATATTAGTGCTCATGGAGAAGAACGAACTAAAATATCGAGATTTATCAATAGAAATAGTTACGTTATGATGGAGAATATAGATCCAAAATTAAAGCACTTTGGCAATCTTTCTGCAGGCAAAAGCAATTCATTAAACCTAGCTGAAAACAATAAAGGTAAATTTCCAGTTATTAAATACGAAAGCTGGTCTTCAAATGACATTGAAGAGCACGATATGATTCAGAGGAGGCCTTAGGCATGGAAATGTTTGACGAATAATAACTCTACGTATATTCGGCTAGATAATTGCGATAGAATCTGTAGTCACTCCTATCGCAATTATCTTTTCTCGCCACTAAAAAAGTTCACGCCTGGCGTCTTTCTTGATGATGTCTCCATGCCGATTAAGCCACTACCTACAATTGTTAAATGGATTTAAGTAAGTGGCGTTCGACAAACGCAGTTACCCGATATCACCTTTGGTTTTATGCTGCGAAAAGACCAGGTACTGACTCCGGCTTACGAATATTTTATCGACTGCATGGGTCAGGAGCTAAAACCTTCTGCTTTGTAGCCATCGAGCAAAGTGCAATTCCCAGCGTGATAAGCAGTGCGCTGACGAGATGAAAACCGTGTAACGGTACATTGAGGAACAGCACGCTAAACACGCCACCGCTAAGCGGAATAAGGTGCGAATAAACTTCACCGCGTGTAGCACCAATCGCCTGAATACCTTTATTCCACAGCAAATATGACAGCCATGACGGGAAGATAACCAGGTAACCCAGCCCTAATAAGAAGCCTGAATTAAAGTAGACTTTCATCTCAGATGCATAGTGGGCCGCCGAATAGAGTGATAACACCGGCAGCAGCACTATTGCTCCAATTGCGGCACTTACCGCAACAAATGCATTCCCACCAACCTGTTTTGGTTTGAGGCGCAAGAACGCGCAGTACAACGCCCAACTGACAGCCGAACCCATGGTCCACACATCACCCCGGTTTAGGTTTTTAAGCGTATCCATATGTAGAAGGTCGCCTTGCATCACCAGATAGATCACGCCCAAAGAGCTAAGCACCACACCATAAATATTGCGCCGTGAAATAGCCTCTTTGAAAATAAACTTATTAATCAGCAACACTAATGCGGGCGTGGTGGATAAATATATCGCCGCATTTAATGATGAGGTGTATTGCAGGCCGATATATAGCGTCACCGGGAATAACACTTGCCCGCATAAAGCGAGGAAAAACACCGTGTATTTTGCCTCGACCATCGCCTGCCATTGCGCCTTTATCTGCCGGAAATAGAGGCTGATGAGCAACAGGGCGGTGAGCATCCAGCGGGCCTCGGACAGCACAATAGGGTCAACCTGCGCGACCAGTTCGTGGCCCACAACGTAGTTTCCACCCCAGAAGCAGGCGGCAAGGCTTAACAGTAAATACGGCATAATTTGAGTTCCAGAAAACGGTTTAATACACTCAGGTATAGATTCAATGCATATAAGCAATTTCATGCAGCTGATAAAGACTGCGTGGATCTAGCGGTGGACACCAGCGAGTTATTGAATCATCGGTTCACTGAGGACTATGGTAGGGTTGCGAGGCAGCCAAATCTAATTCATCTTTTTCATGGAGAGGTATAGTTTAAAACTATGAGGTTTACACTGCGGCAGCTGGAGTTTTTCATCGCGCTTGCGCAAACACAGCAGATTTCCAAAGCGGCATCGCGCTGTAATATCTCGCAGTCGTCTATGACGGTCGCCATGCGCAACCTTGAATCCTCGTTAAACAACCAGCTGTTTTTGCGCCAGCCAAAAGGTATTGAACTCACCGCCGCAGGAGAGCGCTTCCTGCATTACGCTCGTAAGATTATTAATGACAGCCAGCTTGCCATCGACGATTTGCTACACCAACCGCAACTGGAACAAGGCACAGTGAATATTGGCATCGCCAAAACGCTTTCCGCCTATTTGCTTCCGGCGATTATTCTTGAAGTTGAACAGCACTTCCCATTAATGACGATTAATTTCATTGAGGAGAATCCACAGGAATTAACCGAATCATTAAAACGTAAGAATATTGATTTCTCGCTGCTATTAACCTCAAATATTGCTCACGACAACACTCTGGAAACAGAAATCTTTATTCGCTCACCGCGCCGACTTTGGGCCGCACAAGGCCACCCGCTATTGAACCAGTCCGTTATTCATCTGGCAGATATCGAAAACCAGCCATTCTTGCTGCTGGATACTGACGAATATCCTGACGTGATTAAAGAGCACTGGCGCACACGTGGTGGCAGCCCAAATATCTTTTTCACCACCACATCGTTCGAAACGGTGCGCAGTCTGGTCGCAAAAGGAAAGGGCGTGACGATATTGTCGGATCTGGTTTACCGCCCTTGGTCGCTCGAAGGGTTACGCGTGATGCGCCGCAGCATTGCTGACAGCACCACCTACATGGATGTTGGCGCGGTAACGCTTGCTGAATCCTCGTTGAGCGAAACGGCAACGGCAGTGCTGACTTATTTGCGCAGGGTGATAACGCGGTTGGGTGAGGAGGCGTGATAGTGACCAGAAACCAATGCGGATTATTCGAACCAAGAGGATATAAAGCAACATGAAAAATAGGGTGAAATATAATAACAATAAATATGTGGATATATATATCGCATGACAGTTTATTGATCTGCCATTATCAGCGTGGCATCATATTGGCACAAAAGATATATAGGGCTTACGATGAAAGACGTTATTGACGGTTTTTTGAGGTTTCAGAAAGAAGCATTTCCGCAACGTTCCAAACTCTTCAAAAAACTTGCATCAAATCAAAATCCTAAAACACTTTTTATTTCCTGTTCTGACAGCCGACTCGTTCCTGAATTAGTGACACAGCGTGAACCGGGTGAACTGTTTGTCATTCGAAACGCAGGTAATATTGTGCCACCGTTCGGGCCTGAGCCTGGTGGTGTTTCAGCTTCGGTAGAATATGCGGTGATGGCGCTTGGCGTTCGTGACATCGTGGTTTGCGGGCACTCGGACTGTGGGGCAATGACAGCTGTCGCCAACTGCCAGTGTCTTGACCATATGCCAGCCGTTGCCCACTGGTTACGTTATGCAGATGCCGCAAAAGCCATTAACGAAGCTGAAGAGCATAGCTCAACCCAATCCCGCGTGGACGGCATGGTGCATCAAAATGTTATCGCTCAACTGGGGAATTTACGTACTCACCCTTGTGTTGCGTTAGCGCTTGCGAAGGGCAATATCACGCTTCACGGCTGGGTTTATGATATTGAATCGGGATGTATTGAAGCTTTTGATAGCAAATGCGGGAAATTCATCTCGTTATCAGACAATCCTGGTGTAACGGCGTCTTAATCAGCCATTTATGAAAACTTCCGCCACGGACAATAATCGGGCAGAAGTTTTCAGTTGGTCCGTTAAACCCTTCGCGCAACCAGTGTCAGAATGGAATAGAGCGCCACGGACTGTTTATCCTGGTTCAGCACTTCAACTGCCCACTCCACCACGCCAACCGGTTTGTCTTCCGTGCTCTTTTGCGGTTTGGCAGTTTTGCGCTTGCACGTCAGGCGCACTTGCAGAGTGTCGCCAATTTTCACCGGTTCGATAAAGCGCAGGTTTTCCATGCCATAGTTGGCGATAACAGGCCCAACCCCCGGATCAACAAACAATCCCGCTGCAGCTGATACCACAAAGTAGCCGTGAGCTACGCGCTCGCCAAAGAACGATTCGGCCGCACCAATTTTATCGACGTGAGCGTAGAAGTGGTCGCCACTCAGATTGGCGAAGTTGACGATATCGGCTTCGGTGATGGTCCGGCGTGCTGTAAGTAAACTCTCGCCAATTTCCAGTTCGTCAAAATGCTTACGGAAAGGGTGAACCGGGCTTTCCTGCACCGCCGCGCCGTAGCACCACTGTTTGCTTACCGCCGCCAGCATTGATGGACTGCCCTGAATCGCCGTGCGCTGCATGTAATGTTTCACTGCTCGCAGGCCACCAAGCTCTTCGCCACCACCGGCGCGTCCTGGGCCGCCATGAACCAGCATCGGCAGCGGCGAGCCGTGGCCTGTGGACTCGACAGATGACTCCTGGTTTAGCACCTGAATGCGCCCGTGAGCACGGGCGGCACCCAGAACAAACTGGCGTGCAATATCGCCACTCGCAGTGACCAGCGTTCCCGCAAGGCTACCCTGGCCTGCACGTGCCAGCGCCATCGCGTGTTCTGAATCGCGATAAGGCATTACGGTAGCAACTGGGCCGAACGCTTCCAGCTCATGTACCGCAGGTGTTTCATCTGGCTGCTGGCACAGCAATAACGTTGGCGGGAAGAAGGCACCGGGATGAGAGCCATCCGCTTTGCCACCTATCACAATCTGGCAGCCAACGGCAACCAACTGATTCACTTTGCTTTGCACATCGTCACGCTGCTCAAGACTAACCAGTGCACCCATTTTCACGCCTTCCTGAGCAGGGTCACCGGGTTGGATCTTCTCAAGTTTGGCTTTCAGCGCCTGAATCACATTTTCCAACTGATCCTGCGGGACGATGACACGGCGGATTGCGGTACATTTTTGCCCAGCTTTGGCGGTCATCTCACGCACCACCTCACGAATAAACAACGTAAATTCAGGCTGTTCCGCTGCCACATCTTCACCCAGCACGCAGCAGTTAAGGGAGTCAGCTTCCATTGTGAATGGGACTGAACGGGCAACAATATTTGAGTGACAACGTAACTTCTGCCCGGTACTGGCTGAGCCGGTAAAGGTCACCACATCTTGTTCATCCAGCAGATCAAACAGGTTACCTACGCCACCGCAGATAAGGCTGATTGCGCCCTCTGGCACCAGCCCGGAATCGACGATGGATTTCACCATCACTTGTGTGAGCTGCGCGCTGGCGGTGCCGGGTTTTATAATGGCTGGCATTCCAGCAAGCCAGGTCGGGGCCAGTTTTTCTAACATTCCCCAACAAGGGAAGTTAAATGCATTGATGTGCAGCGCCACGCCAGATTTTGACGTCAGCACATGGCGGGCGGCGAACCCGCCTTGTTTAGAAAGCGGGATCATTTCATCTTCTGGCCACAGTACATCGTCAGGCAGTTCACGGTTTCCCATACCGGCATAGGCGAAAAGGGTGCCGATACCACCTTCGATATCAACCCAGCTGTCTGCGCGGGTCGCACCGGTCTGTGCGGAAATTTCATAAAACGTTTCTTTGTTTGCCAATAGGTGTTTTGCCACCGCTTTCAACATGGCTGCACGTTGCACGAAGGTCAGAGCGCGTAATGCCGCACCACCTGATTCAATAGCAAAATGACGTGCCTGCGCCATATCCAGCCCTTCGCTGGTAACCTGATACAGCGCCTCACCGCTAATTGCATGATTTATAGTGCGTTCTTTGCCACGTCCCATCACCCATTGGCCTGCCAGATAACTAGTTAACTGCTGCATCAAACACCTCGCTAAGAATTACATTTAATGACACTAATGTTTAATTTGTGAATCATAAAAAGCAAGATGTAATTTAATAATTTATTAACAACGTGATTGCATGCCTTTTTGGGTTATTTCGTAACTTAATGAATAGTTTCGTTTATTTAAAATTTATCGTGATAATGCTCACAAACCATACGTGTTAATTTTGCCGTTTTAGTTAACTTATCTGTAACTTTAAATCATTAAGTGATTCACAATGTCGCATTTAGTGAATCTAAACCGAATCATAAAGGTGATGCCGTGACCGAATTACACCGTTTTGATGAGCGAATTGCGCAGGAAATTGCGATTGAACCGCAGGACTGGATGCCGGATGAATACCGTAAGACATTGATTCGCCAGATAGGGCAGCACGCCCATTCTGAAATTGTTGGCATGTTACCGGAAGGCAACTGGCTGACTCGCGCACCGAGCCTGAAACGCAAAGCGATTTTGCTGGCGAAAGTACAGGACGAAGCTGGACATGGGCTTTATCTCTACAGCGCGGCGGAAACCCTGGGCTGTGCGCGAGAAGACATCTACCAGAAGATGCTCGACGGCAAGATGAAATACTCCTCGATCTTTAACTATCCGACGCTGAACTGGGCCGATATCGGCGTGATCGGCTGGTTGGTTGATGGCGCGGCGATTGTGAACCAGGTGGCGCTGTGCCGCACTTCCTACGGCCCATATGCCCGGGCGATGGTGAAGATCTGCAAAGAAGAGAGCTTCCATCAACGCCAGGGTTTTGAAGCCTGCATGGTGCTGGCGCAGGGCAGTAAAGAACAACGCCAGATGTTGCAGGACGCGATCAACCGTTTCTGGTGGCCTGCGTTGATGATGTTTGGCCCAAACGACGACAACTCCCCAAATAGCGCCCAAAGCCTTACATGGAAAATCAAACGTTTTGGTAACGACGAACTGCGCCAACGTTTTGTCGACAACACCGTACCGCAGGTGGAAATGCTCGGCATGACGGTGCCGGATAGCGATCTCACTTTTAACGAAGCAACAGGGCATTACGAATTCGGCGAAATTGACTGGCATGAATTTAACGAAGTGATTGCCGGGCGCGGGTTATGTAACGAAGAGCGTTTGAGCGCCAAACGTAAAGCGTGGGAAGAGGGTGCATGGGTGCGTGAAGCGGCGCTGGCGTACGCAGAAAAACAGAATTTGTAGGGTGGATAAGCGCAGCCGTCATCCACCATTTACATCGGATATGAAGGATTGATTTATGAGCAATGTTCACTGGCCGTTATACGAAGTGTTTATTCGCAGCAAACAAGGGTTATCGCACCGCCACGTTGGCAGCCTGCACGCTGCAGACCAACAAATGGCGCTGGAAAACGCCCGCGATGCTTACACCCGCCGCAGTGAAGGCTGCTCAATCTGGGTGGTAAAGGCGAGCGAAATTATCGCTTCCCAGCCTGAAGAACGCGGTGCCTTCTTTGACCCGGCGGAAACAAAGATTTATCGCCACCCAACGTTCTACACCATCCCTGATGGCATCGAGCACATGTGAGGCGTGAAATGACTTATTCCCCGTTAACTACTTACACCCTGCGCCTTGGCGACACCAGCCTGGTACTGGCCCAGCGCCTGAGTGCCTGGTGTGGGCATGCACCAGAACTAGAGATCGATCTCGCGCTGGCGAACATCGGCCTGGACTTACTCGGCCAGGCCCGAAATTTCCTGACCTACGCCGCAGAACTTCAGGGTGACCAGCTTGATGAAGACAAACTGGCGTATGGGCGCGACGAACGTGAGTTCCACAATTTACTACTGGCAGAACAGCCGAACGGTGATTTTGCCGACACCCTCATGCGCCAGTATCTGCTGGATGCCTGGCATGTTGAACTGTTTAGCCAGTTGGCGCAAAGCCGCGACCGCCAACTGGCGGCAATTGCCGCAAAAGCCATCAAAGAGGTGCGTTACCACCTGCGCTTTAGCCGTGGTTGGTTAGTGCGTCTGGGCAACGGCACTGAGGTTTCTCAGCAAAAAATGCAGCAGGCGCTCAATAAACTGTGGCGCTTTAGCGGCGAGATGTTCCATGCAGATGAACTGGAAATCAGCCTTGCTGAGCAAGGGATTGGCGTTGACCCGCGCGCCTTGCGTGCCGCCTGGGAAAAAGAGACGTTTAACGGCCTGATTGAGGCGTCACTGGTTAAACCACAAGAAGCGCAATACCGCACGGGCGGCAAGCAAGGGCTACATACCGAACATCTCGGCCCGCTGCTGGCAGAAATGCAGTATCTGCAACGCGCTTACCCCAATCAGCAATGGTAGTGAGGTAAAAATGCAAATTTTCGATGTGGTGGAACCGGCTAGAGTCCGCGATGTATGGCGCATTCTCGGGCAGATCAGCGACCCGGAAATCCCGGTACTGACTATCACCGATCTGGGCATGGTGCGCAGCGTTCACCACCGTGAAGACGGTTGGCATATCGGTTTCACGCCAACGTATTCCGGCTGCCCAGCGACCGACTTTTTGCTGACAGCAATTCGTGACGCGATGGAAGACGCGCACTTGAGCCCGGTCCACATCGAACAAATGCTGCACCCTGCGTGGACAACCGACTGGATGACGCCCGCGGCCAAAACGCGGCTGCGTGAATACGGCATCAGCCCACCGCAAGGCCACGCTTGCCACGCCATATCAGCCAGCGGCGATGTGGAATGCCCACGCTGCGGCAGTTTGCATACCTCGCTTATCAGCGAATTCGGTTCCACGGCCTGTAAAGCGTTATACCGCTGCGACAGTTGCCGCGAACCCTTTGATTACTTTAAATGTATTTGAGGTAGCCATGACGACGTTTCATTCGCTAAAGGTGGCGCGCATTGAGCAGGAAACTCCTGACGCGGTTGCCATCACTTTTGAAGTGCCAGGAGAATTACAGACGCATTTTGCTTTCAAACCTGGCCAGCATTTGACTCTAAAAACTCGCCTCGGTGGTGAGGAGTTACGCCGCTGTTACTCCATTTGTCGCGGCGAACAACCCGGCGAAATCTGTGTGGCGGTAAAAGCCATCGACGGTGGGCGCTTTTCGCAATATGCGGTGAGCGATTTGGTGGCGGGTATGGCGATGGACGTAATGATCCCGCAGGGAACATTCGGCTACCAACCGCAGCCTGAAACTGAGGGCAATTATTTGGCGCTGGCAGTCGGCTCCGGCATTACGCCAATGTTGGCGATTGTTGCAGCAACGCTTGCCACCGAATCCAATAGCCGAGTAACGCTGGTTTATGGCAACCGCAGCAGCCGCAGCATGATGTTCCGCCAGGCGCTGGCCGACTTAAAAGATCGCTACCCACAACGCCTACAACTTATCTATCTGTTCAGCCAGGAAGTGCAGGAAAGCGAATTGCTGAGCGGAAGACTCGACGGCGCGAAACTCAAAGCGCTGGGCGATAACTTGCTCGATGTAAAAGGCTTTAACCGCACGTTCATCTGCGGCCCACAGAACATGATGCATGAAACCGAAGCCGCACTGCTGGAAATGGGCGTGGCGGCTGAAAACATTTTTATCGAACACTTCAACACGCCCGGCACTGCACCGAGCTTGCGCCGCCGCGAACAGGCGGCAGGCAAAACGGTAACGATTCGCCAGGACGGGCGCGACCGCAAAATTACCCTCGATTCGCATGACGAAAGCATTCTCGATGCGGCGTTGCGCCAGGGTGCGGATTTACCTTACGCATGCAAAGGCGGGGTGTGCGCCACCTGCCGCTGCAAAGTGGTGAGCGGTGAAGTGGGGATGGGCGTCAATTACAGCCTCGAGCCAGACCAACTGGCGGCGGGTTACATCCTCAGTTGCCAGGCACTGCCGAAAGGTGACGACGTAGTGCTCGACTTTGATGCGCAGGGGCTGTGATGAGCGAATTATTGGTTAGCCAAAACGGGCGCGTACTGACCCTGACTTTAAACCGACCC
Organism: Buttiauxella sp. AC038; assembly: GCF_979253565.1. Classification (NCBI taxonomy): domain Bacteria; kingdom Pseudomonadati; phylum Pseudomonadota; class Gammaproteobacteria; order Enterobacterales; family Enterobacteriaceae; genus Buttiauxella; species Buttiauxella sp. AC038. Next base: position 2,523,349 of record NZ_CEEDCQ010000001.1, read on the forward strand.
GAAGCGCGAAACGCTTTAAATAACGCGCTGCTTGATCAGATCGCCTTAGCGCTGGAAGCCGCGCAGCAAAACGAAAGCACAGGGGCAGTCGTTATTACGGGCAACGATCGATTTTTCGCCGCTGGGGCTGATCTTAAAGAGATGGCGAGCCTTGATATGCCCGCCACGCTTAACGATCCACGCCCACAGCTTTGGGCTCGTATCGAACGTTTTAACAAACCGCTGCTGGCTGCAGTAAACGGTTATGCGTTGGGTGCCGGGTGCGAACTGGCGATGCTATGCGACATCGTAATGGCGGGTGACAACGCACGCTTTGGCCTGCCTGAAATAACTCTCGGCATTATGCCCGGCGCGGGTGGTACACAACGTTTGATTCGCAGTGTTGGCAAAGCGCTGGCATACAAAATGGTGTTGACGGGCGAGGCGATAACCGCACAACAGGCGCAGCAGGCAGGCCTGGTTGCAGAGATGTGCCCTGCGGCGTTAACGCTGGAATACAGCGAAAAGCTGGCGGCGCGCATCGCGCAACATGCGCCGCTGGCATTGCAGGCTGCGAAAACCGCACTGCGCCAGGCACATGAACTGTCTCTCAGTCAGGGCTTAGCCCACGAACGGCAGCTTTTCACGCTGCTTGCCGCCACCGAAGACCGGCAGGAAGGCATTGCCGCATTTCTCGAAAAACGACCCGCTGCGTTTAAAGGACGATAGCCATGACATTCATTCTTAGTGATGTGCAAAACGGCGTGATGACGCTGACGTTAAATCGCCCGGAGCGCCTGAATAGTTTTAATGACGAAATGCATCGCCAGCTTGCTGATGTGCTGACGCAAGTCGAACGTGACGACACCATTCGCTGCCTACTGATAACTGGCGCGGGCCGTGCGTTTTGTGCCGGACAAGATCTCAATGACCGCAATGTTGACCCAAGTGGAGCTGCTCCAGACTTAGGCGCCTCGGTTGAGAACTTCTATAACCCGCTGATTAAGCGCCTGGCCGCATTGCCAAAACCAGTTATTGCGGCGGTTAACGGTGTCGCCGCCGGTGCCGGGGCAACGCTTGCCCTGGGCTGCGATATGGTGATTGCGGCGCGTTCAGCAAACTTCATTATGTCTTTTAGCAAATTAGGCCTCGTTCCTGATTGCGGCGGTACCTGGTATTTGCCGCGCCTTGCCGGGCGTGCTCGTGCGATGGGGCTGGCGTTGCTGGGCGATAAACTGAGTGCGGAGCAAGCCCATCAGTGGGGCATGATCTGGCAAGTGGTGGATGATGAAGCACTCAACGATACCGCTCGCCAGCTCGCCGTGCATTTTGCCAGCCAGCCAACCTTTGGCCTGGGACTGGTGAAGAAGGCACTGAACGCTTCCGAAATAAACACCCTTGAAGAACAGCTCGATCTTGAGCGCGATTACCAGCGCATGGCCGGGCGTAGCGAAGATTACCGCGAAGGGGTGTCGGCATTTCTGGCTAAACGCACACCGGTGTTTAAGGGGAAATGATGATGCTGACACCACAATCAATTATTGCCGTGATTGGCGGCGGCACCATGGGGGCTGGCATTGCGCAGGTTGCCGCACAAGCCGGGCACCGGGTCAGAATTTACGATATCCATCCCGGTGCTGCGGCGCGTGCCATTGATGCAATTGCCACAGCGCTGAGTGCCCGCGTGGCAAAGGGTAAAATGACGGCGTCCGAAAAGCATGACGTTGAAAGCCGTTTAAACACTGCACAGAGCATCAGCGAACTGGCGGATGCGGCACTGGTCATTGAGGCCGCAGCCGAACAAATCGACATCAAGCAGGCCATCTTCCGTGAACTGGCAGCGGTCTGTTCCGCGGAGGCGATTTTCGCCAGCAATACATCGTCGATTTCCATTACCGCGATTGCCAGCGGCGTTGAACAACCACAGCGTGTGGCAGGGCTGCATTTCTTTAACCCAGCACCGGTGATGAAACTGGTGGAAGTGGTGAGCGGGCTGGAAACTTCACCTGCGGTTCTCGAAAGCCTGACCGGCTTGGCGATGCGTTGGGGCAAACAACCGGTGCATTGCCACTCGACACCGGGCTTTATCGTTAACCGCGTGGCGCGCCCATTTTATGCTGAAGCCTGGCGCGCGCTCGAAGAGCAAGTAGCACCAGCGGGCGTGATTGATGCGGCATTGCGCGACTGCGGTGGGTTCCCGATGGGGCCGCTTGCGTTGACCGACCTTATCGGCCAGGACGTGAACTTTGCCGTGACCTGTTCCGTATTCAATGGTTTCTGGCAGGAACGCCGCTTTCTGCCTTCGCTTATCCAGCAGGAACTGGTGTTTGGTAAACGCCTTGGCAAAAAAACCGGGCAGGGCGTATACCGCTGGCCACTCAATGAATCATTGCCTTATCTGCCCGCCGAGCCTGGCGAATCAGATGCGCAAGAAATTCAGCACCATGGTTTTGCCGCATGGCTGAATAATCACGATTCAGGTGACAGTGTCACGTATTCGTATCTTGAACTGGACGATGTTCTGGTGCAGATGACGCAAGGCGAAACAGCGACTCAACTGGCTAAAAGTCTGCAACGCCCGGTCGTGCTGCTTGATCTGGTCAACGACTGGCAAAGCTCACCGTTGGTAGTGCTAGCGGCTGCAGCAAGTAACACAGTTGTGCAGACTGCCAAAGCGATTCGTTTCTTCCAGCAGCAGGGTAAACAGGTGCTGATGATCAGCGACTACCCTGGAATGCTGGTCTGGCGCACGGTCGCTATGCTCGCGAACGAAGCGACCGATGCGGCGCAAAAAGGTGTCGCCAGTGAAGAGGATATCGACACCGCGATGCGCCTTGGCGTGAATTACCCTCATGGCCCGCTGGCGTGGGGCGCGGAACTCGGCTGGCAACAGGTACTGCGCCTGCTGGAAAACCTGCAAAAACATTACGGCGAAGAACGCTACCGCCCAACTTCACTGCTGCGCCAACGCACGCTTCTGGAGACACAACATGAGCATTAATGCATGGGCGAATGCCCGGGAAATGTACGCTCGCGACAACTGTGCGCAGCAGATGGGCATCGAGATTCAGGACATGGGGGATGGATTTGCACGCCTGACCATGACCATCACCGACGTCATGCTCAACGGCCATCAAACCTGCCACGGCGGGCAACTGTTTACGCTGGCTGACACCGCATTTGCCTACGCCTGCAACAGCCAGGGGCTGGCGGCAGTGGCTTCCGGTTGCAGTATCGATTTCGTCCGACCTGGAAAAGCCGGTGATGTGCTGACAGCCATTGCTCAGGTACGCACTCAAGGCCGGCAGACCGGGGTATATGACATTGAAATCATTAACCAGGATGAGAAAACAGTCGCTCTGTTTCGTGGGCGATCGCACCGTATTGGAACCACAGTTTCAGGAGCCAGACTATGAACGACGCATTTATCTGTGACGGTGTCCGCACGCCTATTGGCCGCTACGGTGGGGCACTCTCGTCAGTTCGTGCCGATGATCTTGCCGCGATCCCGCTAAAAGAGCTGATGGCTCGCTACCCGAACCTTGACTGGAACGCAGTAGACGATGTGATTCTCGGCTGTGCCAACCAGGCAGGGGAAGATAACCGTAACGTGGCGCGTATGGCGACGTTACTTGCCGGGTTACCGCAGACAATTTCTGGCACCACAATTAACCGGTTATGCGGTTCCGGCCTTGATGCGTTAGGTATGGCCGCGCGGGCAATTAAAGCCGGTGATGCCGAACTGATGATTGCCGGAGGCGTAGAGTCGATGTCCCGCGCACCCTTTGTCATGGGCAAAGCCAGCACGCCTTTTCAGCGCCAGGCGGAGATGTTTGATACCACGATCGGCTGGCGTTTTGTGAACCCGCTCATGGCTGAACAATTTGGTACTGACAGCATGCCAGAAACGGCAGAGAATGTAGCGGAGTTGTTAAATATCAGCCGTGCCGATCAAGATGCCTTTGCCTGGCGCAGCCAGCAACGTGCGCAGCTGGCACGTGAGAATGGCGTTCTGGCCGAGGAAATTGTGCCGGTGCAGTTGAAAGGAAAAAAAGGCGCGGTGACTGAGATTCGCGAAGACGAACATCCGCGACCGGAAACCACTTTGCAGCAGCTCAACGGACTAAAAGCACCGTTTCGTACCAACGGTGTGATTACTGCCGGAAATGCATCAGGTGTGAGCGACGGTGCGGCGGCGCTCATCATCGCCAGCGCGTCGGCAGCTCAGCGCCACGGTTTAACGCCAACAACGCGCATTGTCGCGATGGCAACTGCCGGTGTTGAACCGCGCCTGATGGGGCTTGGGCCAGTGCCTGCCACCCGTAAGGTGCTGGAGCTGGCAGGGCTTTCCATCAACGACATGGATGTTATCGAACTGAACGAAGCCTTTGCCGCGCAAGCGCTGGGGGTTTTACGACAGTTGGGGCTGCCTGACGACGCCCCACATGTTAACCCCAACGGCGGTGCGATTGCTTTAGGCCATCCGTTAGGGATGAGTGGAGCCCGACTGGCGCTTGCCGCCAGCCACGAACTTCATCGCCGCAACGGGCGTTATGCCCTGTGTACGATGTGTATCGGTGTTGGCCAGGGCATTGCCCTGATCCTTGAGCGTGTGAGCTAATCAACCCTGCGAGTACCCTATAATGATAACCTCTACTACAAAGCTGGAACCGATTGAAACCGCATCAGTTGATGAGCTGCAGGCACTCCAAACGCAGCGTATGAAATGGACGCTGAATCACGCTTATAACAACGTGCCGATGTACAAACGCAAGTTTGATGCGGTGGGCGTGCACCCTGATGATTTTAAAGAGCTGAAGGACATTCGGCTTTTCCCCTGCACCACTAAACAAGATTTGCGCGACAACTATCCGTTCGACACTTTTGCGGTGCCGATGGAACAGGTTGTGCGTATTCATGCCTCATCTGGCACAACGGGCAAACCTACGGTAGTCGGCTACACGCAAAAAGATATTGATACCTGGGCTGATATTGTCGCCCGTTCGCTTCGTGCCGCAGGCGGTACGCCAAAAGATAAAATTCACGTCGCTTATGGTTACGGGCTGTTTACAGGCGGACTGGGTGCGCATTATGGCGCTGAGCGCCTCGGGGCGACCGTTATTCCGATGTCCGGTGGGCAAACTGAGAAGCAGGCGCAACTGATCCGCGATTTCCGCCCGGACATGATTATGGTTACTCCGTCCTGGTGCCTGAACTTGATTGAAGAACTGGAACGTCAGATGGGTGGCGATGCGCGAGATTGTTCGCTGCGTGTCGGAGTATTTGGTGCTGAGCCCTGGACTCATGCGATGCGCCGTGAAATTGAACGCCGCCTCGGCATTACCGCTCTGGATATTTACGGCCTGTCAGAAGTGATGGGACCGGGCGTGGCGATGGAGTGCCTGGAAACCACAGACGGGCCAACTATCTGGGAAGATCATTTTTACCCGGAAATTGTTAACCCGATAAGCGGTGCCGCGCTGGATGATGGCGAGCAGGGTGAGTTGCTGTTCACGACGCTGACCAAAGAAGCGCTGCCGGTGATTCGTTACCGTACCCGCGACCTGACGCGCTTACTGCCAGGCACCGCCCGTACTATGCGCCGTATGGACCGCATCACCGGGCGCTCAGACGACATGCTTATCATCCGTGGTGTGAATGTGTTCCCATCGCAACTGGAAGAAGAGATCGTAAAATTTGAACACCTGGCACCGCATTATCAGCTGGAAGTACATCGCGATGGCCATCTCGACACGCTGGCGGTGAAAGTTGAGCTCAAAGAGAGCAGTCTGCATTTGAGCCATGAACAGCGTTGTTCCGTTTGCCACCAGTTGCGTCACCAGATTAAGTCAATGGTGGGGATTTCAACCGATATCAGCATTGTTAACTGCGGCAGTTTGCCTCGTTCGGAAGGGAAAGCGATTCGCGTTTGTGATTTGCGCCAGGCCGCGAATCAGTAATCACAACCACTATTGGGTCGGTTATATCAGACGCTGCAGCGTTTATCCGACCCGGAAAATCTGTATTTCTAGAAATTGTGAATCGCATTGTTAATGACCTGATTTTTATTGTCTTTGTTGTGCTATGTTTTGGCTAATGTGCGTTAAAAACGGAATTTCTGGCAGATGATGAACAGCAAACTGGAACAGTTTATTGAGCAGGCGGTCAGCGCCGTTCCCATTAGCGGAACGTCGCTGATTGTTTCTTTATATGGAGATGCACTGGCGCATCGCGGCGGTGAAATTTGGCTCGGTAGCCTTGCGACCATGCTGGAGTCACTGGGCTTTGGTGAGCGTTTTGTTCGCACTTCACTGTTCAGGCTTAATAAAGAGGGCTGGCTTGATGTGGAGCGCGTCGGGCGACGGAGTTTTTATCGCCTGACAGAAATGGGCCAGCGCATGACGCGCCGGGCAGAAGCGAAAATCTACCGTGCCGGGCAGCCTGAATGGGACGGCAAGTGGTTGCTTTTGCTCTCCGAAGGGCTTGAAAAAAGCACACTTCAACAAGTGAAAAATCAGCTTATCTGGCAAGGGTTTGGCACACTTGCCCCCAGCCTGATGGCGTCGCCATCGCAAAATCTCGCCGATGTACAAAACCTGCTACATGAAGCTGGTGTGGCGGATAACGTGATCTGTTTTGAAGCCAGTTCACCGCTTCAGACATCAAAAACCGCACTCAAAGCCCGCGTCGAAGAGTGCTGGCTACTCACTGATAAAAATGAGCGCTACGGTGAGTTTATCAACTCGTTTCGACCGTTGTTGCCGCTGTTGCGTGAGGCAGATGCCAGCGAACTGACGCCGTTGCGTTGTTTCCAGATTCAACTTTTGCTCATACATTTCTACCGCCGCGTAGTGCTGAAAGATCCGCTGCTTCCTGATGAATTACTGCCGCCACACTGGCAAGGGCAAAGCGCCCGCCAGCTGTGTATCAACATCTATCAGCGTGTCGCACCGGGCGCACTGGCTTTTGTCAGCGAACATGGTGAAACCTCAGTGGGTGACTTGCCACAACCGGGAAGCGGCTACTATCAGCGCTTTGGTGGGATCAATACCAAGCCGTAAGGAGTTATTATGCCCGTATATCAAATTGATGGACTCACACCCGTAGTGCCGGAAGACAGCTATGTGCATCCCACGGCCGTGCTGATTGGCGATGTGATTCTTGGCCACCGTGTGTATATCGGGCCGAATGCCAGCTTACGCGGTGACTTTGGGCGCATCATCGTCAAAGATGGCGCTAACGTGCAGGATAACTGTGTGATGCATGGTTTCCCGGAGCAGGACACAGTTGTTGAAGAAGACGGGCATATTGGCCACGGTGCGATTCTGCATGGCTGCTTAATTGGTAAAAATGCACTGATCGGTATGAATGCGGTGATCCTTGACGGAGCACAGATTGGCGAAAACAGTATTGTTGGCGCAACGGCGTTTGTTAAAGCCCGTGCGGAATTTGGACCCAACCAGATGATCCTGGGCAGCCCAGCGAAAGTGGTGCGCGAGTTACGCCCGGATGAACTTGCGTGGAAAAAGCAGGGGACACGCGAATACCAGGATTTGGTGATCCGCTGTCAGCAAACGATGCACCAGGTTGAACCACTGCGCGAAGTGGAGCCTAATCGTCACGAAAAAGCTGTGGGTGCCGGTTACAATGTGAAACCCCAGTAATAAAGAGTACCAGGGAAGTTTGGTCACTTCCCTGATGGACAAATAAATAGCCTCTGATTATTCCGGGGTTTATTTTTAATTAGCGATAATGGTGATGATGCCAGCCGTGGTGATGGCCACCATCCCTGTAAATACAGCCAGACAGGCTCATGATAATTACTATGCTACTGATAATTAGTACAAATTTCTTCATGGTTGATACCGTTTCTCACTATTAACATTACCAGTGATTATCGGTGGATATAAAACTGGAACAACCAGATAAAACTCAATTTCATTCCCTTCACATTATCCTCAATATTGCTCAATTAATACTCACCCCATAATTCAATATAAAAAATAATTAATGTGGCGGAATTGATATGCCAATCGCTGAACAAAATCAGACTATTTCGATTGGTTTTTTTGAACCATAGCGAGGATACAAAAAGAGATGGGCAACGCTGTTTCATGTTAGGAATAAATGATGCCTAATTTTTAGATGCATTTACGTGAATTCTGCTGCACCGATGTACTGCCAAAACAGCAAAATTCACGTAGCGACGTCATTTTAAAACAAATTCATTACATTCAATAGGTTATGTTGTAGGTGTTAACTACCCCAGCGGTTTTTAAGGTAGCTAACGGCTTCTCTGGTCTGTGGCTGGTTGAGATTGTTCTCTCTGAACAAAATGGTGCCGCTGATTTGTGGCAAAGATTCGTTCAGATCGAGCTGTTTTTTCAACTCGGGTACACCACCGTTTACAGTCCAGTCTGGCTCTTTCCTGGACGGTTCACCGACTTTGTAGAGCGCAACGCCAATATAGAGCCGCGTATTTGTGGGTTTCACCACATCAGCCCACCATTTTGCGAGCACATCATAACGGGCGGCATCTCGCGCGAAAGGCCAGTACAACTGCGGGGCGATGTAATCCAATAGGCCCTGTTGCACCCACTTTCGTGTATCAGCAAAAGATTCATCGTATGCCGCAGCACCTCTGGTATCGGAGCCTGCCGGATCAAATGAACGGTTACGCCATACGCCAGCAGGGCTCACACCAAATTCGACACCTGGCTTTAACTGTTTGATAGTTCGAGAAACTTGTTCAATTAATTGCTGCGTATTGTGCCGACGCCAGTCCGCTTTTGAATCAAATCCCTGGCCATATTTTTGGAATGTCGGGTTGTCGTTGATGAAGGAACCAGGGGACTCTGTATAGAAGTAGTCATCAAACTGCACGCCATCAACGTCATAACGCGATACCACTTCAGCAACGACACTGGTAATCCAGTCACGAACTTCTGGAATGCCGGGATCTAATACATAACGATCGCCTGATGTACGAATCCAGTCGCGATGCAGCACAAACACGCTCGGTGGTTGGTCCGACAAAGTGTTGTTGAGTTCTGCAACGGTCGACGGTTTAGTATTTGTGGAAACACGGTAAGGGTTAAGCCAGGCGTGAACTTTTATGCCGCGCTTGTGTGCTTCATCGAGCATAAATTGCAGCGGATCGTAACCTGGGTCTTCGCCAATTTTGCCCGTCAGTACATCTGACCATGGCAAAATTTTTGATTGCCAAAGCGCTGTGGCATCGGGTTTGATCTGGAAAAATACGGTATTAATTCCAAGACTTTTCAGGTTATCTAATTTGTTTTTTAGCGCCTGCTGTTGCTGGCTAACGCGAGTGGAAGCGTTATTGGGATTCACTGATGCAACAGGGGGCCAATCAAGACGAGACACCGTCGCGAGCCATACGCCTCGTACTGGTTCTTGATTTTGCGAACGCGATGCTGGATGCGTCTGTTTAGTCACCGGGGTCACGAGTGAGACCGGTGGTTTTGAAGAGCAGCTGGCAAGTAACATAGCGGCGATAACAAAGGCGCCTGACGTTTTCACTTTTCTTGTCATAAGCGGAAAGTTACGAGAGCGGCTGATGGTAGACTCCAATTTTGCGGCACATAGTCAGGAACGAATATTCTCTTCTGATTCGCATTTAAGTCAATGATGTAGATTATGTTAATGGGCATCGGGAAGACTAAATAGAAGAAAAATAGTAGCGAGTGGCACTATGGCCACTCGCCTTAAATAGGATGGCATCAGTACTCCTTAAACGCCAGTTCCAGACGCGCGATTAATGGCTTGAACAAATAGCTCAAGAATGTGCGCTCTCCGGTTTTAATCGTCACACTTGCCGGCATGCCCGCTTTAATTTTGTAGTCGCCCAGCAAACGCACGCCTTCTGTAGAGACCTGAACTTCTGCCAGATAATAGGGCTGCTGCGTGGCTTCATCGATTAAGCGGTCAGCAGAAATAGTTAACACACGCGCAGGAACTGATGGCAATAAGGCATGGTTAAGGGCAGGGAACAGCACATCAACCATCAACCCGGGAACCAGTTTATCAATGGCATGTACCGGTATTTTTGCATCTATTTGCAGAGGTTGCCCGGCAGCAACAATATCCATTAAATGTTCTCCTGGCTGAATAATACCGCCCACAGTACTGACTTTTACATCCAGAACTATGCCATCAATAGGTGAACGAATTTCCGTATTATCCAGTTCATGCCGAGTCGAAACTAACTCATCTTCAAGCACAGAGACTTCTTTTTGTTTTTCCGTAAGTTCGGATTCCACTTCTCGCAAATATTGGTGACGCACTTGATACGCTTTGATCTTCAGTTCATTTTGCTGTGATTTTAGCTTAGCGATATTCAGAATATCCTCTGATACGCTGCCGGATATTTCAGCAGCTTCGCGTTCAAGCACCAGTAATTGTGCTTTAGGGTAATAGTTTTTTTCGCTCAGCGCTCTTATCGCACCCAACTCACGATTGATTAGGTTAGACTGATGATCCCGAAAACTTTTTATTTTATTTAAATTATCGGTTTGTTCTACAAGGCCATCGAGCGTCTCCTGAATCATTGATAATTCATCCTGGATATTTTTTCTGCGTGTTTCGAATAACTTTTCTTGAAGATTCCTGACCTCAATCAGCCGTTTATTCTCAGCAAATTGTTGTGTCAATGTATTATCAAAAGCAATGGTTTCCAGGCCGCCTCGTTCTGCCAGCAAACGGTCTTCAATACTTTTTGCTGACATATATTGTGCATTTAACGTGCTGTAACGCATGCCAAGCTGCATTTTATCCAGCCGCACTAACACCTGATTTCTTTTAACTAAATCGCCTTCTTTAATAAAAATATCGGTGACTCGCCCACCACTTAAATGCTGAATAGTTTTACGGTGGCTTGAAACCGTCACCGTCCCGTCAGCTACCACACCGGCATCTAAAGGAGCTTGCACAGCCCATAATAAAAAACCGCCAACGCCAAGCGTTATAACGATGATCCCACGTAGTATTGGAGGCCAGATATTGGTATCAACGCTGCCAGAACCGGGGGTTTGCGCGTCTTTATTATTCTTTTTCATCATCAGGCCTCTCGTTGCTGTTCAGTACTCGATGAAGAGGAGGTCGCTACCGGTTTTAATATATTGGCCTGCCTTAGATTGGCAAAAACTTGGTCGCGGGTGCCGAACTCTTGCATGGCTCCGTCATTAAGTAATAAGACTTTATTGACTACACCGAGCAGCGTCGGGCGGTGCGAGATAATGACGGTGGTTTGGCCTTGGGTGCGCAGCGTATTAATCGCTTTAACGAGGGCAAACTCCCCTGCATCATCCAGGTTGGCATTTGGCTCATCCAGCACGATGAATGCAGGATTGTTATACACCGCGCGTGCCAGCCCAACACGTTGCCTTTGCCCTCCGGACAATTGGTGTCCGCCTGCACCCAGAGGCGTGTCGTAGCCTTGGGGGAGACGTAAGATCATGTCGTGCACGCCAGCCAAAGTTGCGGCAGCAACGATAAGTTCGCTGTCGTTTTCGGCAAAGCGGGCGATATTTTGCGCGATGCTGCCGTCAAATAATTCAACATCTTGCGGGAGATAACCGATAGATGGGCCAAGCAACTCTTTATCCCACTGGCAAATATCTGCACCATCAAGGCGAACCTTACCGGATAGAGGTTTCCAGACGCCAACCAGCAACTTCGCAAGTGAGGTTTTCCCTGATGCCGAAGGGCCAATAATACCCAGCACTTCACCTTTCTCGAGTTGAAATGAGATATTACGTAGCAGTGGAGCATGTTGGCCTGGTGCTGCGGCAAAAATACTTTCAACACTGATATTTCCTTTCGGACGAGGCAGGGTCAGAACCTCTTTTGGTGCCGGGTACTCCTTCAGCAGTGTTGATATCTGATGCCATGCACTACGAAATTGCACAAACTGCTTCCAGCTTCCGATGATTTGTTCTACCGGATTAAGCACGCGCCCAAGAATGATAGAAGCGGCAATCATCAGCCCTGGGGTAATTTGGCCTCCGATCACCAGTAAGGCCCCGGCACCCAGCGCAATAGATTGCAGCAGCACACGTACAAAGCGGCTTAAACTGTTTAATCCGGCCGTTTTATCGGCAATCTGAGTTTGTAATACCAGCACTTTGTCATGCTGTTCCCCCCAGTGGAGTTTTAGGGTGGAAAGCATTCCCATCGCTTCTATTGTGTCGGAGTTTTGTAATTGCTTATTGAGTTTGCTGGCGTTATTGATGGTTAACACATGTGCTTGCTGAATAGGGCGTTTGGTCGAAAATTCAGAAACCAGGGTCAGGATAAATAATATTGTTATTCCTCCCAAAGAGAGGTACCCCAACAGCGGGTGGACAAGAAAGGCAATGAATAAATATATCGGTGTCCAGGGGATATCCAGCAGCGCAAATAAACTACTGCCGGAAAGAAACTGCCGAATTTGATCCAGTTCGGCTAACGCTTGAGCAGGGTTACTATCGCCTGTAGCAACTTTTCGTTTAAATGCAGCATTAAAGACTAACTTATTCATTTTGACATCGAGCCGGTTGCCAAGCCTAATCATGACGCTTGAACGGGCCGATTCAATCATCGCAATAACGATGTATATGCCGACAATAAGTAACGTCAACATCAATAAGGTCGTCGTATTTTTACTGACCAAAACACGGTCATAGACCTGTAGCATATATATTGCCGGCGCCAGCATAAGCATGTTAATTACACAACTAAAAAACAACAGCATTATAAAGGTCGGTTTAGTACCCTTTAATGCACTCTTCAGTTCTGTTGGTGTATGCTGGCGCGACATAGTCTTCTCCTTACGCAATCAGTGAGTTATTGCCATTATTAGCGGCAAAGGTTGATGGTAATTCGAGAATGAAATCACCAATATTAACGGTGGTTGAGTTCACGCCGACTAAAGTAATGACATCAGCACCAACAGTAACGACGGTATTACCGTTGTTTCCCGTAATTGCGACATTGCTGTTAAAACTACCCGAAGTAATACCTAACAAACTTAAATCGAGGTAGTCCTGCCCGCCAACGGCGTTACTATCAAAACCAGTGATGCGGTCTTGCCCAAAGCTTGCGCTGAAAGCGAAGATGTCATTACCGGTGCCGCCGTCCATTGCATCATTACCCGTTTGTCCGTTGAGGATATCGTTGCCTATGCTGCCAGAAAGAACATCAGCACCTGCTCCACCAATCATCACGTCGTTGCCAATCCCACCCTGGAGGTTATCGGCACCATCGCCACCATCAAGGAAGTCATTCCCCAGCCCACCGGTTAATTGGTCATTGCCTCCCATTCCAAACAAAAAGTCATTCCCGTTGCCGCCAGTAATGTTGTTGGCAATAGCATTCCCGGTACCGATGAAGCTGCCCTGGCCGGTAAACACCAGTTCTTCGATGTTATCGGTCAAGTCGTAGCTTGCGAGGCTGGTTCGGACAATATCTGTCCCGGCATTGAGACCTTCGATAACGATGTCGCCAGCGTTATCAACGATATAGGTATCATTTCCGGCACCGCCGGCCATGCTATCTGCTCCCAGACCACCATCGAGATCATCGTTGCCAGCATCCCCTTGCAAGATATCTTGTCCCGCTTCACCTAACAGGCTGTCATTGCCTGCACCACCAACCAACAAATCGTCACCCGCACGTCCAAGCAGGGTATCATTGCCGCCTTCACCACGAAGGATGTCACTCCATGCGGTGCCGATGAGAGTGTTACCAGCGTTAGATCCAATAATAAGATCGCCAACAGGCTGGGTAGTGGCAGATGTGAGGACAACAGGGGCGTTTCCTTCATCATCTGTGACTGTCACCACCACTTGTAGAGTCCTGCCAACCATCGCCTGAGCCGGAGTGAAGGTGGCCGCTGTGGCACCAACAATATTCACAAACCCGGTCGCAGTGCTCATTCTCCATTGATAATTAAAGTTACCGCCGGTCAACCCGTCCGCATCAGCAATACCCGAGACAACAGCAGTAAGTGTCACGCTTTCGGTCGGTGTCAGGTCATTAATCACCGGGGCACCCGTAGTCGGCTGGTCGCGTACCATAACGGCCTGGGTTTGAGCTGAAACCAGGGTTTCAGCATCTCCCATACGGTCATTGAAACTGGCAACCACACGCAGTGGAGCACCCAAAATAGCGCCAGGTACTCTGAACTCCTCACCGACGGTCTGATCACGCCATTGACCATTGGTAAATGCCTGCCATGTCAGCGTGATAGCTGCGTTAGCCGCAATACCGTTGCCATCCTGCAGATTCGCCAGGTTGACTCGCAGGAGGTCGCCAACTTCGGGTGTTGGGTTATCAATGGTGAGATTTCCTGTAGCCTGTTGTGCCGTTACCCACAACTGTTCACCGTTACCAAACTCCACTTTTTCGATGTTCAGCAGGCGGTCAACACCATCATCAAAATTCAATGCGGCGTCGGGGGTAGCATGGTCAACCCGGAGGCTGCCATCTGGCATACGGGTGAAGGCATAGTTGCTACTGACATCGCGGTAAACCGCAACGTCGGTTTCAGAGCCATTACCCTCACGCAAGATCTCACGCACTATCGAGAGTTGATGCGGTTTTAAGGTGCCTGCCAGCATGTAAGATTTCAGTTCGTTCATGCTGTCTGCACTGGTGATGCCCGGCATTCCGCTGACCGCAATTCGCACGTTCAGCCACGAGTCACCATCAATAATGTCGTTGCCCGTTTTACCGGTTATGCGGTCGCTGCCACCGCCACCGAGTAAAATATCGCTGCCATCATCGGGGTTAACCAACACTGCATTAGGATCCGCAGAGTGTTCAACACCGAGAATGGCCTGCAGACCGCTAATCCTGTCAGCACCTTCCTGGGTAAGATTGTTGGAGAGCGGGGTGCCCAGTACCGGCGCGGTCCCAAGCGGTTGTTCGGTGCCCACTAATATGTCGTTGTGTTTCCAGCCCGATAGCCCCTCAACCAGATCGAAGCGATCCCGCAGGATAAACTCTTGCTGGTTAACGAAAATCGGAATGCCGAGGTCAGAGTTAGCACCATGCGGGTCGCCCTTATGGATTGCCCAGTCGAAACCGGCCATGCCATTGTTG
Source organism: Buttiauxella sp. AC038 (assembly GCF_979253565.1). Taxonomy (NCBI): domain Bacteria; kingdom Pseudomonadati; phylum Pseudomonadota; class Gammaproteobacteria; order Enterobacterales; family Enterobacteriaceae; genus Buttiauxella; species Buttiauxella sp. AC038. The sequence goes on from NZ_CEEDCQ010000001.1 coordinate 2,538,433, forward strand.
CGCTGAATCCCCGGGCCCTGAACCATGATGTCGTCGCCAGCTTCGCCATCGTAGTCCGTGTCGTTACCCTGGCCGTTAAGCACATCGTGGCCAACTATCGTACTGTTGAAGAACAGCTCGGAGTTTTCACCTGTCAGTGAGTCAAACCCGTCACCGCCTTCTAGCCAATCATCGCCTTCGTTACCAAGCAGAGCATCAGCGCCGGAGCCACCCAGAACAAAGTCATTGTCCCGCCCAGCAAACACTTCCTGGGCATCTTCGCCAACAACTACAAAATCACTGCCGCTGCCACCGAATACCAGATCGTTACCGTTGCCGGAGAAGATGACATCATGACCTGCGTCGCCGTGCAGGAAGTCAGCATCGCCAACTGGCGTGCCGGTGTCGGTAATAATGTCATTACCATCACCACCGTGAACCACATCCGCCTCGTCACCACCATCAAGGCGGTCATCGCCACCATCGCCCCATAGACTGTCGATACCTTTACCGCCGATTAACGTATCGTTACCAGCAGAACCACCGAGTACCACATGCCCATCGCCGGTGTATTTAAGGTAAGCGCCGTCAGCCGCACCATCGCCGTTTACATCCTGAGTGGCAGCGCGCCGTGTCAGCAAAGGCGTTAACAGATCTTTAAGCGGGTTACCCCATTTCGGGTCTATTTCCGTTTGCAGCGCCCGGTTCACTTCGAAAATATGGTCTGGAGTCTGGAACAGGTTAGCGGGCAGGTGAGATGAGCCATTTTCCCCGAGGTCGCTGTTACGCATAACCAGCGCGGAGAATGAGTTGGCTTCCAGCTCATTGAGCATGTTTAGCCCCTGAACTCGACTCAGATAGTAGAAACGGTCGCCGTCTTGTAGCATTTCCATTTGCGTTTCAAAGACAAAGTTGAAGGTAGAACCCAGCATCCCTCCAAACTCGTTCTTACGCTCGGCAAGCCCGCCAATCCAGAAGTCGACCATATTCAGGCCGGACTCTTTAGTGGCCCATGCACCGGTACTGTTGAAGAAATCCATTGCATCGACAGGCGGTTGGGAAGTGCCATCGCCAAACAGCAAGAAGTTCACTGCATCGCGTTTGCCTTCAATGGTGGTTGCGCCAAGAATCAACTCATGTTGGCCATAGGCAGCCATAAAGTTGATGATGGAAGCCGGGTTTTTCAGGTAAGTCGTGAAGTCAGCCCAACTGGTATAAGGGCGCAACTCACTGTTGCCGCTGAGTTCAAAGAACTGCTCACGGGCCTGGTTTAGTGTTGGCATTGCCGTATCACGGCCACGAGCAATGTTAAGAGCGCCTAAATCAAGCGGTAACCCGATAAGGTTGTTGCGCAGCGCATCGGTAATAAATTCATCAATTTCGTTACCGACTTGCCTTGTCATACCGCGAACAATTGCGCCAATTGCTTGTTCATCGGAAACCGTGCCACCGTTAATTTCATTAAAGGCGACCGGGTTCAGGAACGCTTCAATCAAGCCAATGTCACCGTTTTGCATATCAATATCGGTACGCGCTACGGTTTCTGTCAGCATCGAGTGGCCAAACCGGTAAACCACGTGTGCGAACTCAGCAAAGATCAGCGGGTTAATATCTGCCGTGTTGGAGAAGACAAACGGGTCGACAGCAGGCTGTACGGTGCGGGCGAACTCTTCGAAGACCAGGTGCTGATACTGCATCTCTGTGGTGAAACGGCCTGCCTGGAATAAATACTCACCGTTCCAGACCAGGGTGCTGGTATCAGCTGGTAGCTCAGTTATTTGGTGTGCTGGCAACAGCCATTGGTTGATAAGATCGATATCACCAGTTGCCAGCAAGGTAGTTTTATACTCTTCCACCAGACGGTTATGCTCGCTGTGGAAGACGGCATGCACCGCGGTTAAACCGATGTTTTCGTTGCCGCGCCCATCACCGGTGATGAAGTGGCGGTCGAGAAGCTCGTCATCATAGGTTCCGGCTGCCTGAACACCACCAATCACATCATCATCATCGGCCAACAGCCCGGCTTTTGGCGCAGCGGTGTGGGCAATGTCGTCCAGGAAAGAATGCCCGGTGCGCAGCGTTCCTGGGGGCAGGAAATCACCATTCGCTTCAACCAGCCCGGAAGTGGTAACAATCTGCACTTTGCCGTTTTCACTTAAGATCAAGTTGCCGTAACGGTCAGTGGCCAGCAGCGGAACATTAAACACGTCCTGATCGGTGAGTTTAATTCCGAGCATGGTTTCAGCCTGGTTTTTGACATCAGCCCAGGTTGCCAGCCCGCCGTTCGCGCCACCTAATAAATTGCCGGTAGGTTCGGGCTTGCCATCAATCATGACGTATTCGCGGATGAATATCTGATGTGAAGGGTGGGAGGTATAGGTTTGGTTTTGATCGATGAAGGGGGTGGTGAGGTTGACAGTTTCATGGTTAGCATCAACCTTTGCCCTGGTTAATACCATGAAGTTAGTGGGCGACCCTTCTACATATAAGGGGTCATCAGGTTGCAGCGGAATAAATACAATGCCGTTTCCCTCCTTTGGAATTAGATCCAGGCCGTGGTCAAAGAACTGCCCGAATAGTGTCATCCAGCCATTGAAAGCAGGGGACAAACCCACATCCGGAGACAGGTTAGGAATCGACAAACTACCATTTTCCGATGTGGTTCCTCCTCCTGGGGAATCTTGTAAGCCATTATGCGCTTCGACTGCTGCCGGGTTTGACGCGGTTTGGTCCGATATCAAGTTACTGATAATACGCGGGTCTGCATCAATGACCGTCCCACCGAGTTGGGTATAACTGGTCATGGCATCCGCATCTTGCCAATTCAACTCGGTTAGTCTTGGCATATTTTGATCGGCTGAACCGTATAGTTCCTGACCCGGAAGAAGGTTATTCCATGAGCCATCTACGGTACGGATACCGTAGGGTAACAACGGGCTGGAAACTAAATCTCGAAGTGCATCGCCGTTAACACTTCCGTCTGGGTTTGTCGCTGCTTCAGATATCTTTATCTGCTTGAGAATAAAAGCAAGATCGTGCAGCGTGACAGTAAAGTCATATTGTGAGGCCATAAATAATTACCCCTATCTTTACCTTGAACTAGCTATCATCACTCGTACCTGTCGTTTTCAAAAAAGGCAGGAGAATGTACCGTGTGTGTTGAAATGAGTTATCGGGTTGCAATGACGCAACCAAGGTCCATTTTTATATAATTTAAAGTATTGGATACCTTATAAGAGTTATTCTCCCTGCGAAAATAGTTAGCTGAATAAGTTTATTTCCTCGTTCGTAAAAATAAATTTAAGTAAGTTACAGGCAGCCTCGGCCGTTTGAATTTGCAGGTGCATTCAAGGCGAAGGGTTTTAAATATTGATGAATCGTGTATATGGCTGAGGTTTTTACCCTATATGACACTTTTGTTATATTCATAACTATGGTTTTTTCTTTGTGTTACTTCTCTCATACTTTTTAATGAGAAAAATAAAATTTGAAACAATTCTGTCGGGCAGTAATCACAATACGTGACTTTCTTAATGAGAGAGTGGTGGTTATCAAGCTTTTTCCTGCTGAGCTAGGTACGAAATACCAACTTACTAAATTGATAAATATCATTATTAAATTACACGCCCATGCTTTAGACGTTTAGCATTTCTCCCAGAATAACCAAATGATAAAAAATCGCATCATTTATCATGGTAGGAGATATTTTCATTTCTTTACGTTCTGGTTTTATGTCGACAAGGTATTTATGCTGTCATTTTCATAAATCAACAACGCTATTAAAATAGCGTGCTAATTAAATATATTATTTATTCGAATCAAAACCAACAACACCCATAGCATTAACGTTGTGTCGGAAAAATAACAGTAGCAAGAGGGCTGATACCAACCTATCACACATTTCTGGTGATTCATCAAATTGACTTTATTACGTATTGATTAAAAGAGGGGGTTAATTTTAGAGTCAGCGGTGTGTTAACACTGTGGTGTTGACTGGAGATTCTGCAGTAAATCGATTCCCCGAGCGGAAAATCTTATCCGAATACCGCAAGATTTGCTGTCATCCCGGAGCAGGGATGACAGCGTACTTCTCTATTTTCTGAAGCCGACCATTCAAGAGATGTAAAATTGATACTATGGCTTCACGATTAAATATCATCAAAAGTATGGTCAACGACAATCTCAAGGGTTTTACGCATGATGTCGATGGTGACGACATCATCAGTGGATTCGATAGCCTCAATCAAACGTTGAATTATGGCTTTATTAGTTAAATGTCCATCAGTAGCAAGAATGCTGCGTATTACCGCTCCGAGTAATACGGCCTCATCAGCCAGCATGTCGCCAGCGTTACGAAAATATGCGGTCAAAGCTGTGTTTGGCAGGGTGGCATAAATTTCTGATTTATGAAGCGTCATCTGGGTCATTTACTTTCACCATGAGTAAGTTGAGTGTGTAGGGCAGTCAGTGTTTTTTACTGCTGCCAGGATCAGGGCTATCGTCGAATAACGGATATGCCTTGTTTTTTTGTTTTATCGGGCTCTCCATGTCCCACTGCTGTTGACTCGGAAGCGAATTACGTCGCGAAATGCCCAGGCGTTGGTGACTGATATCGGTAATCACATCCGCTATCAGATTTCGCCTCTGTGCATCTCTTTCTGACGCTTCCATTGTTTGCAGTCTCTCAATCAGCGACCGGGTACTGATTGGCCCGTTATCGTAAAGGATTGATAAAACTGCTTCTCCAATCAGTTGATCGATCAGTTGCTCTCTTTTACTTCTGCTCATAACTGCGTCTCTTCTTGCCACCTTGTTTCGTTACCGAAATGTGGCTTGAAATCAGCCCTCACTCAGGAGGTCAGCTGAAGGTTGCCAAGCTTTCTATATTGCCCGAAATAATGCTCCCGCAAGTGTTAATCTAAAAAGCCAGTAATTTGCGCTATAAGGCCGTTTGAACTTAACGGTCAAAAAGCAGGCCAATCAAAGTGTGGTAGTGACTCTCTTCTTCAGGACCTGATGCTTCTTCAACCCGACGTAACAATTTTGTACAGATTGCTTTGCGGTTCAAACTGCGTCCGTCGCTCAGGATCTCCACGACGATTTGTCCCAGAGTTTCCTGCTGGGAAGGCAGGGCTGCTTTGGAGAAATATCGGGTGATAGCGTTAGCTGTATCGGGTACGTAGTTGTTCTGTTGCATCAGTCACTCCTGTAAACATGCAGTATCAAATAAATGTACAAATAAAGTTATACAATGATTAAAAACTTGTACATAAAAAAGTGTAAGGATTTTTCTTAAAAGCTTAAGCATTAAATGCTATACATTTAATTTCAACTAGTTAGCGTGATAAGTAGTTTGAGTCTGCAACGTTTGATGTATAGGTTCAGAATTTCATGGCCTCAGGCATGGCCAAAAACCTGCGAATTCAGGCGTACACATGTTCAATTATTGTTAATAAGTTATTAATTTTAATGTATTTTAAATGGGTGGTTTGGCAGGTCATCTGCTACTGTAAATGCCTAAACAGTTTTCTATTGGACACAGCATGCTTACTACCATCATTTACCGCAGCCATATCTGTAAAAACGTACCGTTTCACTCGGTTACGGATATGGTTGCTGCTGCAAATGTTAAAAATGACCAGGCCGACGTGACTGGCATACTGCTGTTCAACGGCACGCATTTCTTTCAGATGATTGAAGGCCCGGAAGAGACCGTTTTAAGCATTTACCAACATATTTGCCAGGATAAGCGCCACTACAACATTGTTGAGTTGCTTTGTGATTACGCTCCCGCGCGACGATTTGGAAAGACGGGAATGGAACTCTTTGATTTAAGAGAGTACGACAGGGATGAAGTGCTACAAGCTGTGCTGGATAAAGGGACCTCGAAGTACCAGCTATTTTACAACGACCGTGCGCTTAAGTTTTTGCGGACATTTGTTGAAGCCACTGAAAAAGAAAACTATTTTGAAATTCCACCTGCGGATTCCTGGGTGTTTATACCTGATAAAAAAGGGGTTCATATCGAAGCAGTTATCGCTGATAACACAGCAGATTGTAGTTTCGCTTTCCAGCCTATGGTTGACCCGTTTGCTCAGAAAATCTTGTCCACTGAAGCTTTGCTGCGCACTCCTGGCGGGGATTCAACCGCCACCTATTTTGCTGGCTTAAGCGGTAAGGCACTCTACGAAACGGACCTGAATAGCAAGAAAGTCGCCTTTGCGATGGCGAGTTCACTCAAACTTGGCGAGCAGTCTATTTCCGTTAATTTGTTACCCATGACGCTTGTGATGATTCCTGATGCGGTTGAATTCTTGTTAAGAGAGATTCAGACAAATGGACTTGTTCCAGAGCAGGTAACCGTAGAGTTTACTGAAAGCGAGGTGATATCGCGCATCGATGAGTTCACCGATGGAATCAGGCAACTGAAAGCGGCAGGGATAAGTGTTGCGATAGACCACTTTGGCGCCGGATTTGGTGGGCTTCTGTTGCTGTCACAGTTTCAGCCAGACAGAATTAAAATTAACCGAGCGCTGATTAAGGATGTTCATAAAAGTGGCCCACGGCAGGCAATTATCCAGGCCATTATCAAATGCTGCGCATCGCTTGAGATATCCATTTCGGCGGTTGGAGTGGAGAAGGCAGAGGAGTGGATGTGGCTGGAGTCAGCCGGAATCTCGCATTTCCAGGGCAACTTGTTTGCCCGTGCCCAACTAAGTGGCATATCAGCCGTAGCCTGGCCTGAAAGGAAAGCAGATCTCTAATTCAGGTTGTACAATGTAAAAAAGGTTGTACAACCAGCACGGAGTCGTTAGTTTCGACATGGACGTTTTAAGCTCACAACGAGGGATTAATGACCTTATACAGTATCGGTGAAGTTGCCGAACGATGCGCAATCAACCCTGTCACGCTGCGTGCGTGGCAACGCCGTTATGGATTATTCAAGCCGCAACGCAGTGAAGGCGGGCATCGGCAGTTTGATGACGAAGATATCCTGCGCATTGAAGAGATTAAACGCCTGATAAAAAGTGGTGTGTCCGTAGGGAAGGTGAAAGCATTGCTGGAAGCGAGTCAGACGACGACTCATGACCATGAAGCATGGCGGTCACAGCAGGAAGAAGTGATGACTGTACTACGCCTTGTACAACCCGCAAAACTCCGCACAAAAATTGCAGATTTAGGTCAAGTATTTGCTGTTGATACCCTCATAGACCATGTTTTTATCCCGGTACGTCAGTGTCTTGGCCTTGATAAAAATACCGCAAGGGCAATGATTAGCCTTCTTGATGGGTTGCTGATTGAGTATGTAATCCAGCGCCTCGCTGACTCTCGAAACAAAGAAGGTAAAGACACATTACTGGTAGGCTGGGAAAGCGAGGATAGAATCCGTCTTTGGCTCGAGGCCTGGCGTCTTTCACAACATGGCTGGCGTCCTGATGTGCTGGCTGATCCTCTTGAGTCACCTCGACCGGAGTTATTTCCAGGCCAGCATATTTTTGTCTGGACAGGGAAGGTACTAACTTTGCGTCAACAGGAACAACTGGAACACTGGCAGAAACAAGGGTTTGCCATTAAGTTTCATTCAGGTCAGTAACCAGAGCCTGAGTTGATGGCAACAAACAACAACATCGCAATGATTTGCCCATGGGCAGTATGCCCATGATGTTGTTTTGAGTCGCAATGACCCTGGCCTTATGTTGAATAAGATCCGAGCTCAAAACTCTGATGGTAATTAACTCATATTTATATTGATTGTTTTTAACCCAAAATAGTTAACTCATCCTAATCCGCATCATGAACTAAAAACACGTGTGTTTCTAAATCCTCATATATTTACTCAAGCTTCTTCAGCTGAAAGAATATTCCTACAAATAAATCGAATTGACCGACAGTCAGAACATTGATTTTCAATTAAGCTTACTGAAAATACCTACATCTATTTTAAATCAAGCGGCAAGTAGCAATTTATTGCAGCAATTGATTGATTTGAGGCTTTGAAATTGAATATTTACATACTGACAAATAATAATTACCTCTGCCTTGGCTTAAGCGCCTTGATTCATGAAAGATGTAAATGCAAATGCGTCACGTTGAATGAAAATGAATCGAATCTGTTTTTTTTACAATACGAACCCAATGCAGAAGATGTGTTCGTCATGCCGATGGATATGTTTTCCCATAGTTTTAATCATCTTCTAAATATCAGAGATTTGGGAATCCCTATTATTATAGTTAATGAGTCAAGAAACTCACCGCTAGTCTCTGTTTTGGGTGTTTACTCTCTTCCCTATCATTTTAACGTTGAAGAACTACTCAGTTGCATTAATAAACACAATCCTTTTAATGCACTACAGCAAAATAAAATACCAAAACTAACTGATCGTGAACGTTTTGTGCTTTTTAATATTACAAAAGGGGTAGGTATTCGCTCCCTTAGTGACTCTATGGGGATATCAGAAAAAACTGTTTACGCACATTTAGCAATTGTAACACGTAAAATAGGCTTAAAAAAACGGGCCAACATTGGTCTGTTACCGTCTGTTTATATCAACTATTTATGTGTAGGTAATCAATCGCGCGTCGTGTATTAGATCGCAGCCTTCATTCCCATACAAAATCCAGCAACGTAAATGCAGGAATTTTCCTACAGCAAAGGTATCTCTGCTTACATATTTATTTTACTCAACACGCCATAGTAAGACATCCTTCAACGACCCTTTTAAACAGGGGTAAAATGAAGGTTATAAGGTTTATTTAATCGATGATGTGTTTATGGATGATGTGAATATGAAAAAATTAAATATTGCGTTTGCTGTAGTTGTAATGGCTATAGCGTTTGGTCAGCAAGCAATGGCATCGGACGGTACTATTACCTTTAATGGTGAGGTTACTGATGTAACTTGTACTGTTTCTGCTGGCGGGACTGGTGGTGATGCTACTGTGATTCTGCCTACTGTTGGTGTGAACGCATTCGGTGCTGCCCCAGATAAAACTGCTGGTGCAAAACCCTTCTCTATTTCACTAAGTGACTGTAGTAGTGATTCTGGTGAACTTGCTACTGCTAAGAATGTGGCAGTTTACTTTGAACAAGGTGCAAACGTTAACGCTAACGGCCGTTTGAAAAATACTGCGGTTAGCGGTGCACAAAACGTGGATATCGCTATTTATCGTGCTTCTGACGAAACAACGCCGCTGATGCTGGGCAAGGTTCCAGCTGCAGGTACAGGTTATTCAACTATTTCGGCTGCAACTCCAACAACGACTATGGATTTCCTGGCGAAATATTACTCCACAACTGCCGCTGTAACTGCAGGCTTGGTCACTTCAAGCGTAACTTACTCCATCGTATATCCATAATCGAACATAGCTACACGGTGAATCATGTAAATGGTTCACCGTTTTTAAATAAGTACCATGTAGTAACAGAGGTAAAAGAAACATGACTATTCTACGGCACGGTAAAGGTATGCTACACACCTTACTACTTTCCAGTATCTTATTAGTTCCTTTTACAACACAGGCATCTGTTGTTGTGACAGGAACCCGTGTTATTTACCCGGCAGATGCCCGTGAAGTGACCGTGAAGCTGAATAACGATGGCAATTCACCATCATTAATTCAATCCTGGATTGATAATGGCGACCCTAAAGCAACGCCAGATGTTGCCAGTTCTCCATTTATTCTTACACCGCCTATTGCTCGTATTGACAGTCAAAAAGGGCAAACATTACGCATTCGCTTTGCCGGTGATAAAATACTGCCACAGGATAAAGAGTCTATATTCTGGCTTAATATTCTTGAACTACCCCCAACAGTAGATGATGGTAAAAATAAATTAAAAATAGCCTTTCGCACGCGATTAAAAATCTTCTACCGCCCGGTAGGTTTGAACGATGATGTAGATAAAATGGCTGGCCAATTGGAATGGCGTATGGTGCGTAATGGTAATCAGATGGATCTGGATTGTTATAACCCAGGGAGCTATTTCGTTTCTTTAAATAGCGTGCAGATAGAAAATAAAAGTATTTCCTTAAATATTAATAATGGGTTGATTGCACCTAAGCAACATCAGCATTTTAAAATCAATACCAGCGCCTCACCAGGGGTCAAAATTAAGTATGCAACAATTAATGATTATGGCGCAGTCACAGCCTGGGAATCACCATTGAAAAACTAATAATAATATTTTTCTCAATGGACTCTGGGAAAATTTTCGCCTTGATGTGTAATGAGCAAGAGTTATCTATGAACAAGTCTATCAGTATGTCGAAAAGATATTGTCGTATTTGCCCTGACCTTCAGCTCAGTCCTTTAAAGATTGCAGTGACGATGGCAGCGAGTCTCTGCCATATATTCTCTCCAGTTTTTGCGGACTCCGGGGATGAGTTGCTCATTGCTAATTTCGATAAATCTATGCTGTGGGGGCATGGTGCTCGTGCAATTGACTTAACACGTTATGCGGCAGGCAACCCAATTGAGGCAGGTGTACAAACACTGGATGTGACTGTTAATACACTTTCATTCGGTCAGTTCGATATTAAATTTAATGAGGCTGACCGCCCGGGTCGGGCAACTCCATGTTTCAGCGCAGCATTACTTGATAGTTTTGGCGTGAATACCGACAAACTCCCGGCTGCTGTAGGCGTTAGCGACGGTGGCGTGTGCGTGGACTTTTCCAAAATCCCTAACGCTAGCTATGAAGTGAATACCGGCGATCAAAGTTTGATGCTGAGTATTCCACAAATTTATATGCGCAATAACCCGCGTGGATATGTCGGGCCTGAACGTTGGAATAATGGCGTCACGGCAGGGTTTATCGACTATACGGTAAACGGTTATCAAAACAGCCGTAATGGCCAATCGAGCCAAAATATATATGCCGGTGTTAATATGGGGCTCAATCTTGGTGCCTGGCGCTTACGTCAACGCTCAACCGTTAACTGGGATGATGAAAACGGTAGTCAGGTTGAAGCTATCAGCACTTATGTTCAACGAGACATCGACGCATTACGTGCCCAGTTAACGCTGGGAGATACGTTTAGTGATGGCGATCTCTTTGATTCTGTTTCCATACGCGGTGGTCGTATTGCCTCAGATAATCGTATGTTACCGGATTCACTGGCGAACTATGCTCCGGTCGTTCGTGGAATAGCGACCACCAACGCCCGTGTTACCGTGCGCCAGCGCGGCTACGTCATTTATGAAACAACAGTATCACCCGGTAATTTTGAAATTTCCGATCTTAACCCAGGAACTAACAACGGCGACCTGGATGTGACGGTTACCGAGGCTAATGGTGAAGAAAAGCACTTTGTGGTGCCGTTTTCATCGGTAGCGCGTTCTTTGCGCCCCGGTGTTTCTCGTTTTACCGCCAGTGCAGGTTTGGTACGTAATCTTCAATACAATAGCGATCCTCATCTTGTACAAGCGACCTGGCAGCGCGGGTTAACCAACATCATGACTGTTTATGGTGGGGTAACCGGCTTTGAAGATTATAAAGCTGCGCTTATAGGGGTGGTTCTGGGGACGCGTTGGGGAGCTGTTGGCCTGGATGTGACGCAGGCAAGTACTGATTTAGGGAAAGAGAAATTCTCAGGCCAATCTGTACGTATTAGTTACAACAAGATCCTGACAGATGTTGGAACTGACGTGACACTTGGCGCTTATCGATACTCTACTGATGGCTATTTTGGCCTGAGTGATGCGTTGTCTGCGACAGACCAGGTGAAAGCGCAGGGTGACGAGACGGCAAATAACATTCGCCGTTTGCGTACTCGCAGCGAAGTCATCATTAACCAGCGCCTGACCGACAGCGATTATGTGTATATCAGTGGTTCGCGTCAGGATTACTGGAATGACAGTGGTTACGACACTCAGTTACAGGCCGGCTATACGCGTAGCTGGAGTTGGGGAAATACCAATATCAGTGTGGCTCGTACCCAGGATCCGTACGGAAAAGACGACAACCGCGTGATGGTCAGCTTCTCGTTGCCTTTTGGAACCCGTAGTTATCTGACGACAAGCGCCAGCCAGGGTAGTGATGGCAATAGTAATCTGCAAACCTCCTTTAACTCCACGGTTGGTGAAGATCAACGTCTGAGTTACGGGATTAGCGCTTCGTACGATCGCGGCGATGCACAAAGCAGCAGTAAATCGCTTAGCAGCAATGCGCAGTACCGGACGTCATTCGGCACGCTTAATGGTTCACTGAGTAAAAGTGCTGATTATCACCAAATATCTGCGGGGATTAGTGGTTCAGTGGTGGCCCATCCTGAAGGTGTCACTTTTGGTCAAAGCCTCGGCGATACCATCGGAATTATCAGCGCGCCTGGTGCCAAAGGCGCGCAGGTACTAAATGCCCAAAACGTTGAGCTAGATGGCAGCGGCCAGGCCGTGGTGCCTTATCTAACTGCCTATCGCCGTAATGAAGTTTCACTTGACCCAATTGGCCTGTCAGACGATGTGGAACTTAAAAATACCAGCCAGGAAGTGATACCGAGAAGCGGGGCTGTGATGCTGGTGAAATTCGACACGGTCAGTGGACATGCCGTGCTGATTAAGAGCCACCGCCAGGATGGCAGTCCATTGCCTTTCGGTGCCAGCGTATTCGATGCATCTGGTCAGGAAGTGGGTGCTGTTGGTCAAGGGGGACGTATTTTTGCCCGCGTAAGCGAAGAGAGCGGAAAGTTATTTATTAGTCTCGGAAATAAGAGCAATAGCATATGCGCTATTGAATATCATTTATCAGCGCAGGATATACAAAGCAAAGGGATGGCTAACTTCGAGGCAGTGTGCCGTTAATGAATTTTCCAAATGGTATCAACTTTCGCCGGAAAGAAATTAGAGAGATTGTTATGCAAATAATTAAATTAGTACGGAAATTATCTTTCATACTATTAACGTGCTCTGCATTAATGCATTCATTACCGGTATTTGCCGGGTTGACGTGCACTTCTAACCCAGTAACACCTTCACTCACTGTAAGTCTGACACCAGGTTCAATTACTACTGTGGGTAGTCCGGGCAATCGATATTTGACAGACTGGATATATGGTCCTGCGACATATACATTAATTTATACTGGCTGTACTTACGCTACGTTCACAATGCAAGGCAGAATATTACTTCCCACAACAGGCAACACGATTGATGGTTATCAGATATATAAAACCAACGTTCCTGGTGTGGGTATCATTTTTGTAGGTCGCGACCAGGACAGACCAGGTACAGCACTAAGATCAGATTGGACAGACATTGTCACAGGAAGTACCAGCTTTTGGAACAGCAGTTTTGGTGCCAGACTGGTTTCCACAACTGAAACTATCCAGACTGGAACCCTTTCAAGTCTGGGTAAGGTAGGAGAGATTAGGATAGTTGATAAAAACGATATTCCAGGAAGCAGTAGCATAATTCCAGTCAATCTTATGGTTAACGGAAGCGTTGGTTTCACTTCAAAAACCTGTTCGGTCAGCACTAACTCAAAGAATATTTCGGTGTCTTTAGGTACAGTGAATAGTAATGCAATTTCAACCACGGGTAGTTCATTGGTTAATTCTGCATTCACTATAAATCTGGACTCTTGTTCATCGGGCTTGAAGGTCAATATGACTTTCACCGACAACAATAATCCCGCGAATACCAGCAACGCTCTTTCGCTAACCAACGACGGGCAGCAGGCAAGGAGGGTCGGTATCCGCATAATTAACCAGACAACAATGCAACCGGTGAGTTTCGGCCCGGACAGCGCTGTTGCTGGTAATCCGAATCAGTTCATGGTGGTCACTACCACTGGAGCAAACGTAGCGATTCCATTTTCAGCTACCTACGTAAGAATTGGATCTGGATCTGTTCCCATTGTGGGTGGAACAGCAAATGGGGTGGCAACCTTTACGATGAGCTATCAGTAATCATGAGTGTGCGTCTGGTTTGGATGTTGTGGCTATTTATGTGGTTGCCCCTCAACGCATTTGCTGAGTCTACGATTCCTTCTTCCACCCAACCAGCTTCTCAACTCAAACTTCTTGGTCGTTCAACCGCATCCGGGCTGAACTTCCAGCTCTCTGCTGAGCAGTGGCAATGGCTGCGTACTAAGAAGGTTATTCGCTTCGGTACGGCGGTGCCGGATTACCCGCCCGTTGATATCACCGCCAGCCAAAAAGAGTATGAAGGGATAACAGCTGATTATTTGTGGATCTTGCGCAATGCGTTGAAAACAGAAGTGCAGGTATTTGTCTATCCCTCACGTGAGCAAGCTATCACGGCTTTAAAACGCGGGGATATTGATGTGATGGGGCGCTGGAGTGGCCGCGAATCTGCTGTTCCGGAGTTACTGAGCACGCATCCCTATCTCAAAAACCAACCGGTTCTGGTCACCCGCCTGGATGACCAGCGAAGCGTCAGCACGGAAATGCAACAACGCCGCCTGGCATTGACAGAGGACTATGTCGCGACTGCTGAACTGAATGAACATTACCCCCATGCCATCGTTAGTACTTTTGCGTCTGTCAGGCGTGCGCTGGAGTCCGTTGCGTTCGAACAATCTGATGTGTTCCTCGGCGATGCGTTCACGACCAATTATCTGATCAATCAGGGAAGTCTTTCGCGTTTGCGGGTGAGCAATTTCCCCAAATTTGATGGGCAAGGTTTTAGCTTTGTACTCCACCCACGCAATGCGCCACTCAGGCAAATTTTCGATAGCGTTCTGTCGGCTATTCCGTCAGGCGAAACAGCGAATATCCTTCACCGCTGGAGTGGCGGCGCCCCCATCTCATTGGATGACCAACATCTGGTGCTCACTGTGCAAGAAAGCAAGTGGATGAAAATGCATCCTCACCCACGCTTACTGGTTGATACCTCGTTTGCGCCGTTTAGCTATTTTGACGGTGAGCAGCTCAAAGGAATGTTGCCTGACTTACTTCTGCTGATACAAAAACGCACCGGTTTGACGTTTGATATCGTCAAATCGCCTTCCATGAGCCAATCGGCCAGGTATCTGGATCAGAATAAAGGCGATGCTGCAGCTTCACTGGTGAACAGCATGGATCCCGGCAATAGCATTGCCCTCACGCGCCCTTATCTTAGTAGCTCTTTTGTAGTGGTCGCGGGCAGCGATAACCTAAAAATACATGAAGTTGCCGATTTAAAAGGGCAGCGTTTGGCGGTTTCAAAAGAGCTGCCGTTCATTGATTTATTGCGTTCGCGCTATCCGGATATTCAGATAGTGGAAGAGGATAGCCCTGAACAAAGGATGAAGCTGGTTGCCACAGGTAAGGTTGCAGCGAGCGTGAATACGCTTATCTCTGCCAATTATTTAATTTCTCACCGTTACCCGCGAGAGTTACGTATTGTCACGTCGCTTGGTCGCGACCCCGGTCGATTTGCCTTCGGTGTGCGGGCAGACCAGCCTGAGCTACTCAGTATTCTGGATAAGAGCTTATTGGGTATTTCCCCGGACGAAATTTCTGCTATTGCCAACCGATGGTATCTATCAGAAGAAGCCGAAAGCACGCTGTGGGAAACACATCGGACGCATATCATATGGATGATTGCAGCCAGTATCATATTGATTTTAATCACACTTCTTTGGAACTGGAATCTACGCATCAAAATTGCGGGCCGGCAGGCAGCGGAACGGGCATTGAATGACCGACTGGCATTTAAACGCGCCCTGTTGGATGGCATCCCGCTGCCGGTTTATGTGCGTGATTGCGAAGGGAAGATGATCAGCTGTAACCGTAGTTTGTGTGATGTTTTGGGTATTTCCCGTGAGGATATTTACGGTAAGTACATTACTGAAGGGGATTGGTTATCTGCTGAAAATGCAAAAATTTATCAGCGCCAATACCTGAATGCCGTGGCGAATGCCCGCCCGACACTTTCCGACCAACAGCTGGTAATACGAGGCAAAACCCTGGATGTCTATAAATGGCTTGTGCCATACCATGATTCTCAGGGAAAGATGATTGGCATGATTGGGGGATGGGTCGACATGAGTGAACGTAATCGTCTATTGCTGGAACTGCGCACAGCTAAAGAACAGGCCGACCGCGCGAACCAGGCTAAAAGTATTTTTCTTGCCACAATGAGCCATGAAATTCGCACACCAATTAGTGCGGTTATCGGCATGCTCGAGCTGGCACTACGGCGGGGAGAGGAAGGGGAGTGGGAAAGGGAACCTATTGCGGTCGCTTACGAGTCAGCCAAATCCTTACTTGAACTGCTGGGCGATATTTTAGATATCGCTAAAGTTGAATCCGGGCGCTTTGAACTTGGTCCTGAACCCGCAAACCCCGCGATGATTGCCAGGAGCGTTGTCAGAGTGTTTGACGGTCTGGCGAAAGATAAGGGACTAGATCTTGTTCTTACGATAAGCCCTGAAACGGATACTGAGGTGATGGTGGACCCTCTGCGCTTAAAGCAAATTTTGAGTAATTTAGTCAGTAACGCGATTAAGTTTACTGACCACGGTAGTGTCCATGTCCAGTTAGACTGCGAAAGCAGCCGTGCCGGCGAGCTAGCCTTAATAGTGCGAGTTGTTGACAGCGGCATTGGTATTTCCCAGGAAGCGCAACGCCGTCTGTTTCAGTCATTCTCGCAGGCACATGATGCAGGCCAGTCTTCTCGTGGTGGTACCGGTTTAGGTTTAGCCATTAGCCTGAAGCTTGCGCAGATGATGTCCGGTGATATCTCGCTGTTGAGCGCGCCTGGCAAAGGAACTACCGTGGTCGCTAAGTTGCTGTTACCACGGCTGGCTACCAACCCGCAGCCTGTCCAGTCGGCCAAAAAAGTACTTTCCGCCAGGAAGTCATTAGTGGCATTAAAGGTGCTTATTGTTGATGATCACCAAACCAACAGGCTGTTACTTAGTCAGCAATTGAGCTATCTCGGCCATCACGTTGATATCGCCTGTGATGGCGTAGAAGCCTATGAATTATGGTGTAAAAACTACTACGACTTGTTGATTACCGACTGTAATATGCCGCGCATGAACGGTTATGAACTGGTGAAACGTATCCGTCAGGATGAAAATCGAAAAGGGAAAGTACATTGCAAAATCTTTGGTTATACGGCCAACACGCAAACAGAAGAAATCGAACGTTGCAAACAAGCCGGCATGGATGATTGCCTCTTCAAACCTATTGGCCTTGAAGAACTAGACGCACGCCTGGAAGCACGAGTAAGCACTACTGCTGTATTTCATCCGCATCAAAACGTTTTTGACCCAGGTGTAATCCAACAATTTACTGCCGGGGACCATGCTAATACCCAGCGTTTTCTTGAAAGCTACATCCATGAAAATCGACAGGATCTGGAAGCTTTATGCGCGCAATATCCAATGGCTGACACATCACAACTTTGTCAGCACATTCATAAAATGAAAGGGGCTGCACGCATTATAGGCGCGCAGCAAGTGGCAACATTATGCCAACAGTTGGAGACTTTGGTCAGAGATGAAGATGATGAGAGAATTATAAATAATTCAGTTGAAGAACTCGTTAGGGCAACTGAAAAACTTGAGTTGGAAATTACCTGCTATCTAAATTCATTAATTCAAATGGCGTAATCATGAAAAGTCAAAAGTTACGCGCAACAAACTCAGACAGCTCGATAATATTTTTGGCATTCAATTTTTGCATCAAGCGCATTTTATAAGTACTGACCGTCTTGCTACTAATAAGTAAATCGCGAGCAATTTCTTTATTCGTTACACCGCGAGCAAGATAACGCAAAACCGTAACCTCTCTGTTTGAGAGTAATTCAATTAACTCATGGTCATTAACCGGAGTAGCATAATTCATCATGCTTGCAGATTCGGTTGTAGGGAAACAGCTAAAGCCCATTTGAACAGCTTTAATCGCACCCACTAAATTAGTTAAGTTATTATCCTTACTGACAAAACCTGCTACACCAGCGCGGATGCAACGCCCAACATAAATCTCTGCACTCAATCCAGTAAGAACAATAATTTTTGCTTTGTTGTCGGATAACTGCAGGCGTTCAATGACTTCAAAGCCATCAAGGCCGGGTAAACCAATATCGAGAACAATAATATCGGGCTTTAACTTACGCGCCAAATCGATAGCAGTAACACCATTACTGGCTTCCCCGACGATTTCATACTTCTCTTTTTCCAGCAGCATATGCATAGCGAGCCGGATAATGGGGTGGTCATCTACAATTAGAATGTTACACATCACAGTTCCTCAATCTGGAAGCCTTCCTGAAAGCAGGTTGGACTACAGAAATAATCCACACTATGAGTAGTGTTTCGCAGAGTATGACAGCGTAGTCATTGTCAATATGTCAGTCTTGTCTCGTTAGATGTAGGATTATTCTGATGCTTTAGACGTGATGAGAAACCTTGTTGACAACGATGCGTTAGGTCCAAGTTCATGTCTATAATTATAAAAGATTATCAATGCGCGCTGGACTTAGAGAGGTGTAAGAGTGAGTAATGTGTTGATAGTTGATGATCATCCGATGATACGCTTCGCTGCAAAATTACTGCTTGAACGACAGGGGATGACAGTGGTTGCAGAAACTGACAATGGCATTGATGCCCTGAGTTTAGCGCGATCAAGCTATCCTGATATTGTGGTTCTGGATATTGGCATACCTAAACTTAACGGGTTGGAAGTTATTGAGCGTTTACGAAACCAGGATAGCAAGATAAAGATAGTTGTTCTTACTTCCCTGAATCCTGCCGTCTATGCCAACCGCTGTATGTTAGCCGGTGCTGCTGGATTTGTTTGTAAAAGTAATAATTTAGACGAGTTGGTCAGCGCCATTCGCGCGGTACTTTCTGGGTTCAGATATTTCCCTGATTTAACCACAGTATCCATGCGCAAAGACGATGGGGCATTAGATGAGTTGCCATTGGTGCAGTCGCTTTCAGACCGAGAGTTGAGTGTCTTGAAATATCTTGCTGATGGATTAAGCAATATCGATATTGCCGAGATGATGTTGATCAGTAATAAAACGGTTAGCACCTATAAAACCAGACTGATGATTAAATTAAATGCACGATCGTTAGTTGATCTTATCGAATTTGCCCGCAGAAATGCTGCGAATCTTTAGCTCAATGCCATGGATAGTGTAATGAATAACACACAGAAGGCATATTTTGTTTTATTAGTCGGTGTAATCCCCATCAATGCCAATGCCTCTTTATCTGAGCGAAGTGTTCTTTTGAGTATTGCAGATTGGCCATGGGAATATTGGGTATGGTTATCTGCAGTACTTCTACTTTGTGTCATTTTGTGGAATGCCTTTCTCTGGCGACAAATATATCGCCGTAAATTGGCAGAACGAACTCTGCAGCAACAAGTTAATTTTCAACAGACGTTTTTCGACAATATTCCTCATCCCATTTACATTCGTGATCGGGAAGGTCGGTTAGTAACTGCAAATCGCAGTTTTTGTCTGAAGACGGATACTGATCTTAAAGCGTTGGTTGGCAAAAAAATAACCGAACTGGGCTGGTTTTCATCAGAGGAGGGTGAGGCTTTCCAGGCAAGGTATATTGATGCTTTAGACAGCGAACAAACGCTGTTCGGCGACTTACAACTAAAAATGAAAGACCAAACCATGGAGGCCGAAGTTTGGCTCATTCCCTATCGGGATGGTCAAGGCAACATTGCCGGTATGATTGGAGGATGGACTGACGTTACTGAGCGCTCACGTTTGTTGCTCGAAGTGAGGCAGGCTAAATTAATCGCAGAGCAAGCACGTGAACATGCTGATGGAGCAAGTAAGGCAAAAAGTACTTTCCTGGCTACGATGAGCCACGAGATACGTACGCCAATAAGTGCCGTCATCGGTATGTTAGAGCTGGCTTTACATCAAAGTGAAAAGGGGATTTGGGATCGTGAATCGATCGTAGTCGCCCATAATTCTGCAACGTCATTACTTGCTCTGTTAGGCGATGTGCTGGACCTTGCTAAGATTGAGTCTGGCCAACTAACTTTGACTCCACAGCGTTGTAATCCTCAGAAACTTACTGAGGGAGTTATTCATGTTTTCAATGGCCTGGCGCGTGAAAAAGAAATCACGCTTGAACTTGAGGCCGATAATCACGTTAATGACGATGTTTTCATGGACCCATTTCGTTTTCGCCAAATTCTCAATAACTTAATCAGCAATGCGGTGAAATTTACCGATACCGGCGGTATTAAAGTCAACTTGTCGACACGCCTTGCGGACAACGAACAGGTGCTGATTAATGTTCGCGTCAAAGATACAGGTATCGGGATTGCGAATGATGAACAGCATAGATTATTCAAGTCATTCAGCCAGTTATCTGAAGGCAGCGGTGTGACCCGTGGCGGTTCTGGGCTAGGGTTAGCTATCTGCAAAGATATTGTCCAAATGATGAGGGGAGAGATAACGCTCAAAAGTCAGCCGGGAATGGGAACTCAGGTTGAGGTTAATCTTTGTGTACCAGTGGTTACTGTGCAAGCACCTGAACCCGCAGCATCAGAGAACCCATCATCCTTTTTATATACTAACTCTCTCAAGGTGCTCGTCGTCGATGACCATCCAGCAAACCGCATGTTACTTGATAAGCAACTGGCATATCTCGGGCATCAAGTTTGGCTGGCAGAAGATGGGGAAAAGGGATTAATACTATGGCAGCAACGTGATTACGACCTCGTACTTACCGACTGTAATATGCCCGTGATGAATGGCTACGAACTTACGCAGCAGATTCGTAAAAACGAACAGGGTACTAAAAGATGCTTGATCTTCGGTATTACGGCCAACGCTCAACATGAGGAAATTGTACGGTGTAAAGAGGCGGGTATGGATGATTGCTTGTTCAAGCCCGTAACACTTGAGCATTTACGCAGACGCTTGAACAATTGGGACACGTTATTATCAAATCCGATGTTTGATGATATCTCTGGCATTGAAACTATTACCGGTGGTGATCCCATGATGGCGATGCAATTAAGCAGAGGCATAATAAAAGAAAATCGAGAAGATCTAGATAAGATCAAGAAAGCGCTACAAAAGGGCCATATCGCAGAAATATCACAAATAGCCCACCGAATTAAAGGGGTAGGGAAGATGCTTAATGCACATGTCCTAACTAATAGCTGTGAGCAATTGGAGATAGCCTGCCATTCTCAAAAAAACATCGACGCAGCTATTGAAAAATTGCAGGAGGCAATCAATATTCTCGAAACGGCACTAAAGGTATATGACGTCTAGGCTATTAGCAGCATGGCTGCTGCATATAAATTAGGGTGACGCATTGATCCTTAACTAACCAAATCGTGAGCTATGACCCTGTATAAAAACGCGGAACGTGGTTAATAGATAGCTTCGCCCGAGTTTAGGCTTAGCTAACAGGATGCAATATGGAAAATTACGCGAACAAAAGCGGTGATTCACAAGTTGTCAGTTTCCAGATTGATACCAACTCGATCAAAGTCCGTTTTAAAAATAATCACGTCTATCTCTACGATCTTCGCCATCCAGGACCTGAACATTTGGAAAAGATGAAAGAGTTGGCTCGAGCTGGATGGGGCCTGAATACTTATATAGAAAGCGAAGTAAAATCCGATTACTCATCAAAAGTGTTTTAGCACGCAATACGGAACTGTGGACGGCTGCAAGTCAGCTACTTCAGTTCCGTTTTTTTGCAGGCTGTCCACCATGGGTCTTGGCATGCGAATCTGGTAAAAGGTGAGGTGAGTTAGTCTGATGAGTTCTGAGATGGTATCGAGTTTGTATCCTGACATTCAATTTAACATAATATACATTATGCGCACCAAGGTCATCTAAGACAGAATCTAGTGATTAATCAACCTGATTGCCCTGGTTGCTGATAGCCTCTGAAAGTTCTTTCTCCAGCGCTGATACAATTACTCTGGCCATCTCATCGTTCGACTGACCACCACGATTTGTTTCAGTATTTGAAGGTGCTCAGATTTTTTCCTGGTTAACCCTAGTGGACAACTCCTGATGGCTTTCTTTCCTTTCGCTATAGCGGTCGGCCAGATACGCAGTATGTCCTTTCAGGATTAACGTTATTTTGAATAGTTCTTCTGCGACATCCACAATCCGGTCATACCAGGCTGAGGGTTTCATACGTCCTTCATCATCAAATTCTTGCCACGCCTTCGGTACCGATGACTGATTTGGAATGGTGAACATTCGCATCCAACGGCCAAGTATTCGCATCTGATTTACCGTATTGAATGACTGCGAACCGCCGCTAACCTGCATTACGGCCAGCGTTTTCCCTTGTGACGGACGAACAGCGCCTTCGCTCAATGGTATCCAGTCAATCTGGGCCTTCATCACTGAACTCATAGCTCCGTGTCTTTCCGGAGAACTCCACACCATTCCATCACACCACCTGACCAGTTCCCGTAATTCGAGCACTTTCGGATGGGTTTCCGGTGCATCATCAGGTAAAGGCAGGCCGGAAGGATTAAAGATTTTCACCTCGGCCCCCATTTCGCTAAGTAAACGCCCTGCTTCTTCGGCTGCAAACCGGCTGTACGACCGCTGCCGAACTGAGCCGTAGAGGATCAGAATACGCGGCATCGTTTGGGTGTCGTCTTGCAGTTTGCTGGCAATTTCATCATCAAAACATTCCCGTTCGATTGCTGATAAACGCATCATGAAATTTCTCCATCTTAAAAATTAAGCTTCAAAAGCCAACATATATGATTTAACATATGTATCATAAATTCATAGCGAGGTTCAACATGCTACAGCCTGTTCAGCTTTTTAAACTGCTTGCCGATGAAACCCGTTCGACCATTGTGATGCTACTCCGGGAGTCCGGTGAGCTGTGTGTCTGTGATATCTGCGCAGTAACAGCAGAATCCCAACCCAAAATATCCCGCCACATGGCGCTTTTACGCGAAGCGGAGCTGGTCGCCGATCGCCGTGAAGGAAAATGGGTGCATTATCGCCTGTCACCACACATGCCAGCCTGGGCTGCGACTATTATTGAATCGGCATGGAATAGTGAGCGAGATAACATCCAGAAAAAACTCAGTGCGGCTTCATTATCCTCATGTTGATAACGAAGAAACACATTCACTTAATCAAATATGAATGGAGTCTGAAATGTTAGTGGCGAGTGCGATTTTTTTGCTCACTCTTGTTTTGGTCATCTGGCAACCCAAAGGTCTTGGGATTGGCTGGAGCGCCATGCTGGGCGCTGGTCTGGCATTACTAACAGGCGTCGTTCACCTTGGGGATATCCCGATAGTGTGGCAAATAGTCTGGAATGCGACTGCCACCTTTATCGCGGTGATAATCATCAGCCTACTGCTGGATGAGTCTGGTTTCTTTGAATGGGCCGCATTGCATGTTGCACGCTGGGGCAATGGCCGGGGCCGACTGCTTTTTACCTGGATTGTTTTGCTGGGTGCCATGGTAGCTGCACTGTTTGCCAATGATGGTGCCGCACTTATCCTGACTCCGATTGTTATTGCGATGCTGCTGGCGCTGGGTTTCAGCCGGGGGGCTACGTTAGCCTTTGTCATGGCTGCAGGGTTTATCGCTGATACGGCCAGTCTGCCGCTGATTGTCTCGAACCTGGTGAATATCGTTTCGGCGGATTTCTTTAACCTTGGATTCACGCAATACGCAGCCGTAATGGTGCCGGTTAACCTTGTCGCCATTGCAACAACACTGATTATGTTGCACCTGTTTTTCCGTAAGGACATCCCCGCCGTTTACGATGTATCCCTGTTAAAAGAGCCGAAAGAGGCAATCCGGGATGCCAGTACTTTTAAAGCCGGTTGGTTGGTCCTTCTCTTGCTACTAGTTGGGTTCTTTGGCCTGGAACCACTCGGTGTACCAGTCAGTCTGGTCGCCGCCGTTGGTGCACTGATTCTGCTTGGTGTGGCAAAGATTGGTCATACCATTAATACCGGCAAAGTACTGCGTGGTGCGCCCTGGCAAATTGTGATTTTCTCACTGGGAATGTACCTGGTGGTCTACGGTTTGCGCAATGCGGGACTGACTCACTACCTTTCCGCCCTACTCAATCAACTTGCAGAGCAAGGATTGTGGGTGTCGACATTAGGAACAGGGTTCCTGGCAGCCTTCCTGTCATCAGTTATGAACAATATGCCAACTGTTCTGATTGGGGCCCTGTCAATTGATGGCAGCGTAGCCTCGGGTGTTATCAAAGAAGCGATGATTTATGCCAATGTTATAGGTAGTGATCTGGGGCCGAAAATCACCCCTATTGGCAGTCTGGCGACATTGTTATGGCTGCATGTTTTGTCGCAGAAAAATATAACGATTACCTGGGGATATTACTTCCGAGTAGGCATTGTCATGACTATTCCGGTGTTGTTCGTCACGCTTGCGGCATTAGCCCTGCGGTTGTCAGTAGCACAATAACTGTTGTTTAAAGTACGGCCCTGGAAGAAATATTTTATGGGCCTCAACGAGAGATCATCATGATGAGCAATGTAACTATTTATCATAATCCCGCGTGTGGAACGTCCCGCAACACATTGGAATTAATTCGCAATAGTGGTACTGAACCCACAGTTATTCTTTATCTGGAAACGCCGCCAGCCCGTGATGAACTGAGAAAGTTAATCACCGATATGGGGATCTCTGTCCGTGCTTTATTACGTAAGAATGTCGAACCTTACGAACATTTAGGTTTGGCAAACAACACATTCAGTGACGACCAGTTGATTGCTTTCATGTTGCAGCACCCAATCCTGATTAACCGGCCAATTGTTGTCACACCATTGGGTACCCGGCTATGTCGGCCTTCAGAGATAGTTCTGGATATCTTGGCTGATGGGCAACGTGGCGCATTCAGCAAAGAGGATGGTGAGCAGGTTGTTGATGAGCAAGGTAAGAAGATCGATAAATAGAGAACAATAAATGAACTATTAGCCGCTGCAGGGTTTAAATCTTGCAGCGGCTATCTGCTGCGTTTGTGCGGCAATAGAATTCCAAGGTTCACCATGCTTCCGGTTCGCGAAGCATATGTACAATATTGCAGGGACTCATGACCCATCCTCCTTTAAACCCCTCGGGCAAAGGCTCGACAGCATCACATCTGACAACTCCACGCTTCTCCATATGTGTTTCAGCTGACTTAAAATCGGGTGTGAACATTTCAAGCCAGACCTCAGCCTGGCTCAAACCTGGTGCTTCATCAATCCACAAACGGTTCGGGCCAAATTCAAATCCGGTAGCAGGTGATTTATCCGTGATTTCCTTAAGTCCGATGGCATTACGATAAAAATCAAGCGTCTGCTGGTATTGGTGTGACGGCACTTTAATCGCGATATCAATACCACCCTTAATTTCTGCATTCATAAAACTTTCTCCTGACTAAACATTGCAAAAAGCAGAACAGTTCAAGACCGATTTTGAGGAAAAGACGAGCCATTACGCTCATCAGTCAGGATAGTCGAGAGGGAGAAAATTGATTGGGCTACAGCTCAATGGACATGTCCATACAGCGCAGGTTTGCCTGAGCAAGAACAGAAGAATAGAGGTTTTCTCGTAATAGAATAAAGCCATGTTTTTCATAGAAAGATTGCGCGTTAGGCGTCGAGGACAATGTTAATTGTTTAAAGCCACGTTTACGCCCTTCTTCTTTAATCACTTCCAGAATAATTCCGGCAAACCCTTTGCCGATATAATCGGGCGAGGTAAAAATAGCCTCAACACTCCCCTCGGAAAGATCGAGATAACCTGTTGCAACGGGTCGATTGTCTTGCCCGTCAACGACGAAAAATGGATTGGTCTCGATAACCACTCTGTAATTTTCAGGCATATCTTCAGGTGTCCATGCTGCAATTACTGCAGCGCTGTAGCTATTCTGGCATCCATGGCGTATAGCTTGATTTCTGATGTTCCAGCACTCTTCTGCCTCTGCAGGCGTTGCCAATCTAACTTTCATCGCTTCCCTCCCCATTTGCGCGAATTTACTTAAATCACGTTCTTCACCTGAACCTTTACTTTTTTCATACCCTATTTAAAATGTCCATATTCATTTCTTCTTTAGAGGTATTCGTCCAATGCGCCATTGATGCTGCCGTCTGTCTGACGGCCGATTTACTTGTCCCGGCTTATCGGGCCAGTTTGTGGCATCTATGGAGTAGTTACATGACGAATTCATTCATTACGCTTGAAAGCGTATCTTTTGTATTACCTGACGGCACTCCGCTGTTCTCACAACTCAATGAATCTTTCGACTCACGCCATACAGGGCTTGTTGGGCGAAACGGTGTGGGTAAAAGCGTTCTCACCCAAATTCTGGCAGGGATAATCCCTCCTTCATCGGGCAGATGTAACTGTTCCGGCGTTGCGTATTATCTGGCTCAGCAAACCCACTATCAGGCAGAAATGACCGTTGCAGAACTCGCAGGAGTTCACTCCATTATTGGCGCACTTGAGCGCATCGAAATGGGTAGTGTCTCAATGGCAGATTTTGAATTGGTCGGCCAGCAGTGGGATATACGCCAGCGTTTGGACATTGAGTTAGAGCGGTGCGAACTGGGGCATGTTGCGCCATCAACACCTGTCAGCCAGTTAAGTGGCGGCGAAGCCATGCGCGTATCACTCATAGGGGCCTTGCTTTCACAGGCCGATTTTTTGATTCTCGATGAGCCCAGCAACCACCTTGATAGAGCAAACCGTCTTGCATTGATTGCTCAGCTACAACGCTGGCCCGCCGGGCTACTGGTGGTAAGCCATGATCGAGAGTTGCTGGAATCGATGCAGCGGATTGTTGAGCTGTCATCCATCGGTTTGAACAATTATGGCGGCAATTATTCGTTTTACGCTCAGCAAAAAGCGCAAGAAACACAAAGCGCACTTCAGTTGCTGGAACAGCGAAAACGTGAACGTCAGCGCGAACAAAAGAACCTTCAGGATCAGAAGGAACGCTTTGAGAAGCGGCAATCACGTGGTCATCGCCAGGGGCGAGAAGCCAATCAGGCCAAAATTTTGCTGGGCGGGCAAAAGCAGCGTAGTGAAACATCGGCCGGGAAATTAAATCAGCTCCATCTCGCCGCTCAGGAATTACTTGATCAACGCGTGCATGAAGCGGCAACACGCGTTGAAGATAATGCTGAAATTGTTGTGCATTCGCTTGCTGTTAACCCTCCTTCGCGTCGGCTGGTTGTTGAACTCAATCAGATACAACTGCCCTTCGTGCCAGCCTTTTCTTCATCATTGAACCTGTCGATATACGCCCAGCAACGCATCGGTATCGTTGGGCGTAACGGCTGCGGAAAATCGACACTATTAAACGTGCTATCAGGCAAACTTCAGCCATCGAGCGGTGCTTTCCGTATCCCACATGGTCATACCCTACTTAATCAACATCTCGACAATCTTGATCCGCAACGTTCAGTTCTGGACCAGATACGTGAAGCCAACCGCAATGCCAGTGAGGCTGATTTGCGCATGCGGCTTGCGCAGTTGGGCCTGGATGCTCACAAAATTCAGATTCCCAACGGATGCCTGAGTGGTGGTGAACGACTGAAAGCAGCGCTGGCGTGCGTGTTGTACGCTGACCCCGTGCCACAACTATTGCTGCTCGATGAACCCAGCAACCATCTGGATTTGCCTTCTATTCAGGCACTGGAGACAATGCTGCGGTCTTATCAAGGGGCATTGGTGGTTGTTTCGCACGATGAGACGTTCCTGAAGAACCTGAACTTAACGGAACGCTTATCTATCACCGACGGTAGCTGGCAACTTGAGGCGTGTTAACGTTTTAAGGGTAGTAAACGGTTATCAGCATGAAATCTAGCGTGTGACGCTTGATTCGATCATCATGTTTTTAATAGGCTCTTTGTCGTTACCACAATGACTATCGCGCAATTTTGCAAAGCAGAAGGTGAATGATCGTTGAATATGAATAAATATGGTCAGCCTGTGGGTTTCCCGCTTCCCGACTGGCAACCTGCACCCTTTCCAGCCCGAGCTCAGCTCAGTGGCCATCACTGTAATCTTTTAACTCTTGAAACCTGGCATTGCGGTGATCTTCTCGAAGCCTTCTCACAGGCGCCTGATGATAGAGACTGGACCTGGCTTGGCGCTGAGCAGCCTACCTGCTTACAGCAAATGCAGCTTTGGGTTGAGAATAAAATTAACGATCCCGGGCTGGTTGCATGGGCCGTGGTGGACATAAACAGTGGTCTTCCGGTTGGTGTCGTCTGCTTTAGCAATATTGATGTTGTTAACGGTGCGATAGAAATAGGACATGTCACTTGGTCACCCAAGATGCAACGAACCGCCATGGGCACAGAAGCCATATTTTTGTTGCTGAAAAATGCATTTTCTCTGGGCTATCGCCGCGTGGCATGGCGTTGTGACTCGCTTAATCTGGCTTCCAGAAATGCTGCAGACAGAGTGGGTTTCAAGTTTGAAGGACGCTTCCGTCAGGCCATGACACGCAAACAACGCAACCGTGACACGGACTGGTTATCCATTATCGATATTGAATGGCCAACAGTGGAAAGCTCACTTTCAGGCTGGCTTTCGCCGGGCAATTTCACAGCCAGCGGAGAGCAAAAGCGCAAACTTGCAAGTTTCCGAAGTCACTCATAACGTTTTCAATACTGATGCAATATGGTCGCTGGTGCGGCCATATTTGCTCCATCGTATTACGCTATTGCCCGCTATCAGTGATTTCAGCCCTAAGCCATTGCTCGAAAGCCTGTAGTGCAGCGTCATTTATTCCAGTCTCTACTGGTTTCACCAGGCAAAAGCTTTTACTCAGCACTACAGATTTGGGCCAGGGCGCTGCAAGTGCCCCGCTGCTGAGATCTTTTTCAACATACATCCACGGTACTAATGCCACGCCATCCCCTGCCAGCGCCGCTGCGATTGCCATTTCGTGAAGGTCATATCTGACCCCTTGAGCCGGGTTATCGAGGACAATTCCACTTTCACAAGCGTAGCTATACCAGGCCTCTGGATTTTGTCTGCGATGAATTCGCGGTAATTCGTTCAACTGGCTGGAAAGATCTGTATTTGTCAGCAGCTCTGGATGACATACCGGAACCAGATTCTCCTTAAACAGAAAATCCATGCGCATACCCGCCCACGCGGGGTGATCAAAATGCACTGCCGCATCAAAGCCACTACCGGTAAGAATAAATGGATCGATTCTGGCCGCTATATTCAGTGTGATGTCTGGATGCTGTTTTCTGAAACCGCTTAAGCGAGGAATGAGCCAGCGGCTGGCAAAGGTCGGCAGCGCAGCTAACTCCAGACTTCTGTTTCCTTCCGGCATTCCGGTTATGTATTGAGTATCTCGGTCCAGGCGCTCAAGCGTTTCACCCACGTGACGCGCATAGCGCGCCCCGACAGGATTGAGCTTCACGCGACTTCCCGTTCGGTCAAATAGCTTACATTTCAGTAGCGATTCGAGGCGTGCAATTTGACGGCTGATGGCACCTTCCGTCAGCGAGAGTTCTTCTGCCGCACGGGCAAAATTACCGTGTCTTGCTGCGGCTTCAAAAGCCAGCAACGAAGCGCTACTGGGGATGTTTCGACGCATAACCGCTGCCTTTTTAAGTGAGGGTGGGTTTTATCCTCAGTGACAAAATGTCACTGAATGATGAAATAATATCGATTCAGAAGCGATAATACAGCGTGTAGCATGACGAAATGTCAGTTGAAGGATTTTTCCTTCTGCACAATTTGTCTTGCTCTCAAGAGGAACTGTTCATGAGCTATCCGTCCTTTGCATCTCATCAAATCGGTGATTACCGGGTTACCGTCCTGAGCGACGGAAATATGTCTGCAAGCCTTGAATTATTGTGCGGTATTGATATTGCTGAGGCTGGTGAAATACAGCGTAATGCCGGGATTACTGAACCAGGCAATATTCACATCAACTGTTATCTTATCCGTGGCGCTGGGCGAACCATTTTGGTTGATGCTGGTACAGGTGGTCTGAATAATGCTGGAGGGAAGCTCAAGGAAAACCTTTATGCGGCCGGCAGTAGCCCAGAAGAAATCGATACCCTTCTTTTAACTCACGGTCATCCTGATCACATAGGCGGCCTGCTCGATATTGAGGGGCGCCCGGTTTTTAAGAATGCGACACTCCATCTTAATGCTCTGGAAGCAAAATACTGGCGTAATGATACCTGGCAAAAACAAGCAAGTGAGCGTGGTCAACGCAATTTTGCACTGGTGCGCCGAACGCTGGATGCCTATGAAAAGAGTGTCAGATTTTTGGATGGGAATGAGATTACTAAGGGTATTCACCCGGTCTGGCTGCCGGGGCACACGCCAGGTCACACCGGGTTTCGCATTGAGTCGGATAATAAAAGCCTGGTGATATGGGGAGATATTGTCCATTTCCCACATATTCAATCTGCACAACCGGCTGTTTCTATTGCGTTTGACTGCGACCCTGTTCAAGCCGAAGTGACCAGGAAAAAAATTCTGGAACAAGCAGCCCGAGAAAAATGGCTCATTGCAGGAATGCACTTTGCCAGACCGGGATTTGCTCACGTTATTCCTGAAAATAATGGGTATCGTATCGCATACGTTGAAGCTTAACAGGCTGCTGTAGAGCAAAGGATTGCTCGGAATCAATGCTTTAAAATTTCGTTTTATTCAATTCACAGTGAGCTGGAATAACCGTAAAAAAGCGACTTTGCCCTTTTCTGTAATTACCACTTCTCTGTAACCAGTGATTTTAGTTATCCACCCCTTTTGTTCAAAGAACAGCATCAGTGCAGCACCGGCACCGCCTCCAAGGTGAAATCTTCTCTCGCTCCAGTCAAGGCAAGCACAGGAGCTTTTGCGCCTGCTATTTGGATCGATGAGCACGCCCATATTATGAAACTGAAGCGTTCCCGTCGGCGAAAGCAGATTACCATCAGGAGAAAACCAGCCTTCTTTGAACATGAAGTTATAGATTCCAACAGCAACTTCTCCGGCCATATGGTCGTAGCATGTCCGGGCAACACGTAAATGTGACGGTGTTTTGGTCTCAAGCGTCTTTCCACTGTGCACTGATACCACCATCAAAGTTTCAAGAAGAGCTGCAATATCGCTTCCAGCCAGGCGGTAATAACGATGCCGCCCTTGAGACAGGCATGTAACTAAGCGACTATTAAGCAGTTTTGCGAGATGCGCGCTTGTTGTTGATGCGGCGATATTAGCAACCGTACTTAATTCTGTTGCCGTCCATGCCCGACCATCCATTAGCGCACAAAGAATACTGACCCGCGATGGGTCAGCAATGGCTGATGCAACAACTGACATGGATGTTTCGAGATAGTCAGTTTCATCAACAGCAGTTTTTGTAACTTTAAAATTCATTCCGCAGGCACTTCCCATTGTTTGGTTACTTTAGCGGCAAGGTCGTTATTGTCGGTCAGAAGAATCAAACGATTATTATGATCGCTATATTGTACATTGATATTAACTCCATTCAGAGCAATGACCTTGGCAATTTCACCGAGCTCTCCAGGCTTTTCTTGTTTTAATTTTCTGATTAATGGCAATGTGATATTTTTAACATTCAGACCAGCCTCGCTAAGCACTTGTGTCGCAAGCTCACCATCTTCAACCAGAAAATGAGCATGGCTTTCATCACCGATGGTAAAAACACCTCCGCCTTCAAGTCCTATCCCACTTTGGCCGAGTAAAGATCCCAGCGATGACAGTGCACCCGGAGTATTGGTAAGAATAACGTGAATATCATACATGGCCAGAATCTCTATTTTCAGATGAATAATCGCGCAGGACATGTGCAACTCTGATTCTGTAAAAAGAAAATATAGATTCCCGCCCTTCAAATTGAGCAGCCTGGTGTTTTAGGTTTTGTTTCCACGCTACGACAGATTCTTCACTTTCCCACCATGACAGCGACAGGATTTTTCCTACGGTATTCAGACTTTGAAAACGCTCAATTGAAATAAAGCCTGCAATTTGCTCCAACTCTGGCTTTAATTCTGCAGCCAGTTGTAGATACCGCTCTTGTTGTGTAGGTATGGCATTCGCTTCAAAAAGTACCGCAATCATAATACTGCTCCTGAATGTACGCTTGTGAAGCCTACTATAGGGATTCAATAAGATGATGCTTCGTTGGTAAGCGAAGTATGAATGTTCAGGAGAAGTTACAGCGGTTTTCATCGCCATTACATGCGCTGATTTGTAAGCTCAGCGCAGGTTCTTTGGCGCAATTCGCCAGAGAGAATCTTCATAAAAGATGAGGATTGCTGGCGTTAGCCGCTACGATCTGTGGGCAACAGTATTAGCGAGGTACAACAAACAGTGATTTGCATTTTGGGCAGAGCAATGTTTGCCCCTGGCGAATTTTGTTGGCGGGAAAAGAGGCTTTATTTCCACAGATTGGACATGTCACAGTGCCATTTGTGGCGTTACTAAAGCGCTTCATTGCATAATCGAATATAGACATGAGGATTAGCCTTTCAATGAATGAGGTTCATCGTATCACGCCCTGATCAAATAGCGCACAAATTATCCAGTAGACAATTGAATCTTAAATTAATAAAAATATCTGCAGCCATATAATTAAAAATTTACCATTAAAAACTGCACCTTAATGCGTTGAATATTCAACAGTTGGGGTGCAGTCCAGGTCGTTAAATTATGATAATTTAAAATGTCTGCCAGTGACCTTCTGATGCATGTTTTCCCTGCTTCGTTGGGACTAAGAGCGCAGCCACAGGCATCGTGTTTTTATCTTCACCATTCAAGCGTAAATTATTGGTTCTTTTTTGAAGTTCTACCACCTGGTTTTTTAGAACATCTGAGGATTCTGCGAGTTCCACAACGACTGCAGCATTACTCAGAGTGACTTTTTCCAGCTCGGACAAAGCAATGGTTATTTGTTGAATACCTTTTTCCTGCTCATTCGTCGATATGAAAATATGTTCCATCAGCATGTTAAGATCATCTGAGCCTGAAACGATGTCGTGCATGTTTTTTTCTGCTTCAGATACAAGTTTTGCACCCTGCATTACATTGGTATTTGTTTTTTCAATCAGCGCTTTTATGTTTTTGGCAGACTCAGAGCTTTTTTGAGCTAACACCCGGACTTCACCCGCCACCACTGCAAATCCTTTGCCGTGCTCACCCGCTCGCGCGGCTTCAACCGCTGCATTAAGCGCCAGGATATTCGTCTGAAACGCTATCCCATCGATAATGCTAATAATTTCGGTCATTTTCTTCGAACAATCAGTAATGGATACCATATTCTCAGTGAGTTTATGCATCAACTCACTCCCATGACCTGCAGATTTATGGGCTTCATTGGTTATATCGTTTAACTGGCGGGTGTTTTCTGCATTGCTCTTTGTCCCCGCTGAAATCTCTTCCATGCTTGATGCTGTTTGCATCAGCATGGCCGATTGCTGTTCAGTTTTGACTGAGAGTTCGGCACTTTGGTTAGCCAGCGTGCCGGATAAAATGCTGGCCGAATTGGATGATTTTCTTATATCCATGACCAGACTGGATATTTCTTTTGCGAGGCTATTTATCCCTGGAATTAATTTCCCCGCACAATTATTGCCAAACTCGCGGATAGAAATTGATAAATTCCCTGAGTTGATTTCATCAATATTTCTTTTAACCTCGTTAATCGGCCTCACAAGATATTTAGTCATGTAAAGCCATAAGGTTGAGATCAATACAACGCCGACGATGTTCAACATGAGGATGACACTCACATTTGCTACCAGAAGGAAGGCCATAAGATCAATAAAGACAAAAGAGGCAGATATAAAAACAAGGATAACGGTTCTTACGCTGTAGTTGTTAAGCATACCTAACCCTATAACATGTTTTGCTGGTTCTTTATTTATTGTCGGTATTGATGAAAAAGCCAGTGCATAATTGAAATTGAAGCTATGTACTGCCATAAGCAAATGAAATAGTTTTTTACACTTCTTTACCCTTCTGCTTTTGAAGCTGAAAAATTACCCTATAAAAAAACGGCACCATCGTGCCGTTAGCTTCTCTAGATTATTTACTGTTCAGAGCGTCATCTGGCCAGTATTTGTAACCATTAACCATGGCTTGTGCGGCAAGGCCTTTTTCAGTGAGCTCATACACACCCACTGGTTTAGGCACTGCTACATTGTCCGGAGCAACGGCACTTGCCGAAGCCCCCAACGCAGGCAACCCTTTATCGTCATATTTGGCCGCGGCATTTGCATCAGCGCCAACAATATAGCCATTCTTAATAAAATCGCTCAGCGCTTTGCTGTCCTTGAACACCAGAACGGTTCGCTGTTGCTTCACGCCCATCCCCAATCCTGCCCCGGCCTGTGCCATTTTCATATAGGTGTCTTTCCCTGACCGGAGGTCTTTCACAACACCATATCCACTGCCAAACCCAAATAACAAAATCTTGCTACTGTTATTGGAGAACACCGCATACCCTTTTGACTTCAGGATCTCACTGCGGGCTTCAGGGTGGACCTTATACAGTTTCATCAGCGTATCAATTCGCATCTGCTGAATGGCACTTCGTTGCTGGCTAGCCGTATCGCCCTTTGCGCTACAACCTGCAATGACCAAAGCGGCAATTAGAATGAGCTTTTTGTACTTCATGTATATCCTGATTCAAAAAATAGGCGGCAAAACGAACAAATTCTGTTGCCAAATACCAAAAATAAGAATGCGGATTTTATGTTTCAGCAGTGTTGCATGTTATTTAATTTGTGCTGATTTTTATTTTCTTTGTTTATTTTTATACAAGATTTAACTGGAAATGATTTTGATATTGAAGGTCAGTGCGGTGTGCGCAAAAATCAGCCAATCAGCTAATTAAGTGGATATTACGATGAATGTTATATAAGGTTATTTTTCACTTGATTATTGACGGAGTCTTTACTCATGAAACGTAAAAGTAAAAATATAGCTGAAGCATATTTCTTTTCGTTCTTAAGCTACCTGGTGACAAAGTGGATTTTTTCTGATCTTTACTATTACATGCCAAAATATCTATATCCCAGGCTATCTATAGTGTCGATTTTCTTCACACTAAGTTTTGGTTTTCTAACCTACAAGTTATATAAACTTATCATTTGGGCATTTACAGATTAACCCCCCAGCGTACTGCCTGAATAATAACGCAGTGCGATTTTGCAATTAACAAAAACCATTAGTAAAAGTTAAGTATGATGGTATATATCTGCTGAACCAAACATTTAGTGAGAGAACTCAAAATAATGACGTGCGCTTTACCTTTGCTTGCCGCCGGCAGTTTACGACTGGCTTTAACCCCGCTGCTTAACCATTTTACCCAACTCACAGGGATTGAGGTTGCAGCACAATTTGGCCCGGCAGGGTTGTTGAGAGAGCGCATTGAAGTTGGAGAGCCCTGCGCCCTTTTCGCTTCTGCCAATCGGGAGCATCCCCAACACTTACTTGCGACAGGTAAAGCGACCAAAACCCAGACCTTCACCTGGAATCAACTGGTATTAACTACGCAAAAAAGTGGCGACTGGCTAGATTTGCTCACTGACCCAGCACTACGGATTGGTACTTCCACGCCTGGGTGTGACCCGTCTGGTGATTACACATGGGCACTGTTTGATAAACTCGAACAGCTTCAGCCAGGTCTTGGGCAGCAACTGCGCCTGCGGGCAATTCCGCTGGTTGGTGGCCGTGATACGCTCAGCGTCCCGCCAGGTGAACTGGCTAGCGCCTGGATTTTACGCCACGGCTTCGCCGATGTGTTTATTGGCTATGCGCATTATGGCAAAGCGTTGAGCGGGCAGCTGGATATCCGTTGCGTACCAATTGCGCCAGAACACAATATTCGCTGCGAATATCAGTTGGCTGTGCTCGATAATTCCGCAGAGGTAATGGCACTGGTTGAATTTATTCTTAGCCATGAAGGACAAGCGTTTCTGACTAGCGCTGGTTTTTTACCACTCACTTCT
This sequence comes from Buttiauxella sp. AC038, assembly GCF_979253565.1. Classification (NCBI taxonomy): domain Bacteria; kingdom Pseudomonadati; phylum Pseudomonadota; class Gammaproteobacteria; order Enterobacterales; family Enterobacteriaceae; genus Buttiauxella; species Buttiauxella sp. AC038. Next base: position 2,574,315 of record NZ_CEEDCQ010000001.1, read on the forward strand.
CAATCGTAAAGAGTGGCGCAACAAACGGGGTGGCATAGTTGCCCATCCTGATTTTCCGCAACGTTAAACCATAAGCTTGAGACAGATTCTCTTCAGAAGCGATGGTATCGGTCGCGCCGGCCAACCATTTCCCTCCAGGCAAAAGCAGCAGCGTATGGGTTGCAACCTGCAATGCATGAACTGGATCATGGGTGGTAAAAATGATGCCGCGATGCTGGCGGTGAGCCAGATCGCTAATCAGTTGTAACACCACCTGTTGGTTGGCTAAATCCAACGCTGAACAAGGTTCATCCAACAATAAGATTTGGCTGGCAGTCACAAGCGCGCGGGCAATCATCACTAATTGCTGCTGCCCGCCAGAGAGAGAAGTAAAAGGTGTTGAAACCAACTGTGCAATATTTAACTGCTCCAGCGCCTCGATAACTTTCTGCTTATCCGCACTGCCCGGTTGTGAAAATAGCTTCACATGCTGCGCCCTTCCCATCAGCACCACATCGCTTACCGAGTACGGAAAGGGCAAGTGCGAATGTTGCGCAACAATACCAATGCCACCCTCATTTTCTATATTCCCAGCGAGGGGTTTTAATGTACCTGTCAGCGTGTCAAGCAAAGTGCTTTTCCCCAAACCGTTGCGTCCGAGAACTGCCCAAACCTCCCCTTGCTGGCAGTGAAAGCTGAGCGGTTCAAACAACGGCACTTTGTGTCCGTATAACAGTTGCCGAACACGTAATTCACCCGTTTTCATCGACGGCCTCTACGGCTTGAGTGTATTAGCAAAAAGGTAAACAGCGGTGCACCCAATAAAGCGGTGATGATTCCCAATGGAATTTCGGATTGCATTAACGTGCGGGCAATATCATCAACGGCAATCATAAAGCCGCCCCCCATCCAGAATGCTGTCGGGAGTAAACGGCGATGGTCAACCCCCACCAGAAGACGCGCCAGATGAGGAATGACTAATCCCACCCATGCGATACTGCCACTGACAGCGACCTGTGCTGCGACCAAAAATGCACAGCAAACCAATACGCTGCGTCGAAGTGGTACCACGGAAATACCCAACGCCTGCGCGTCTTTATCGTTAAGTGACAATAGGTTAATGCGCCAACGTAACTGGAACAAAATCGCGGTAGAAATCATGACCGGAACAGTCAGCATCAAAACTTTATGCCAGTTGGCGGTTGCGAAACTCCCCAACAACCAAAAAACGATGTTAGGTAAAACTTCTTCTGTATCGGCCTGATATTGAATAAGGCTTACCAGGGCTGCAAAAAAACCACTCAGAATGATACCGGAGAGAATCAGCACCAATGCGTTTTCTCGCCCCTGCAAGGCGGCGATCGCATAGACCAGAATCAATGCGCTCAGTCCGAAGAAAAATGTCGACCCCATCATCATTAATGGTTCAAGACCAAGCAGAATCGCCAGCGTGCCACCAAAAGCTGCGCCTGACGTCACGCCGATGATATGTGGATCAACCAGCGGGTTATGGAAAACCCCTTGCAGTGTTGCTCCACATAATCCCAGCGCGCCACCGGCAAGCAAAGCCATCAGAATACGCGGTAGTCTTACCGTCCAGATGACCTGGTTGGCAATGTTTTGCGTATCGGAGAAATGAGTTAGCTGATGGAGAACTTCACTTAGCGTAAGTGAATATTGACCTAAGCAAAGTGAAGCAACTCCCAGCAACAGCACTGAGATAATCAGTACCAGTTGCTGGGGAATAAATGACTCACTACTTAGCATCGGGCTGCCAGTTCACACGATAAAAGTTCTGGTAGTAATCTTGCGCCTGGGCATCGACATCGACGTTTTTATAGGCATCCGGATAGAGTTTTTTCGCCATCCACAACTCGCCAATCGCCAGGGCTTCCGGCATTGGGTAACCCCAGGCTTTCGCATATTCCGGCATTAACCAGACACGATGGTTTTTCACGGCATCAATACCCTGCCAGTTCGGGTCATTCAGAATTTCAGTCACCACCTGCGGATAGCGATCCTGCACGAAGATAACTTGTGGATTCCACTGTAATACCTGTTCCAGAGAAACCTGGCGCGCGCCTTTTACGCTGGCTGCGGCGACGTTCAACGCACCTGCATGCTTCATCATAAGCCCAGTGTATTTACCTGAGCCATAAGTCATCAAATCAGGGTTCGCCATGTAGACACGCACTTTCTGCGTATCAGGGATATTTGCAACCGGAGCGTTAAATTTCTCACGCGCCGTAAAGGTATACTTGATGAGTGCTTCACCCTCAGGTTTGCGCCCCACCACATCTGCAATGAGACGGATACCTTGTTTTAGCCCTTCGTTGTAGGCCAGCTCTTCATCCGCCATCGTCGGATTCATTTTATCCTGTTGCCCGTCAGCATCCTTTCTCAAAGAGACTGCCACGACAGGGATTCCAGCACTCTGAATCTGCTGAATCATCTCAGGGGGTGCATAGTTGGCGACGAATACCACTTGCGGGTGAATGGCCAACAAGCTTTCGATATTTACCGAGGTGAGATCACCCGGAGTCGGCAGCGAGGTAATCTTAGGCATAAAGCGTGAAAACTCAGGGCCAAGCTGTTTTTTCCAGCTGGTCATCACACCTGCTATTTCATTTTGTGCATTAAGCTGAACCAATAGATTCAAGGTCTGATGCTGTAACACCACCACTTTTTCAACATGATCAGGAATAGTGACCTGGCGACCAAGTTGGTCAGTGATGATTCTGTCTGCCTGAGCGTTCAATGCGAAAAACATACTGGCAAGAACCAGTACGATATTACGAAGGATTAACATAGTTGCCATCTGGGAAAGGAGTAAATTCGATATATATTAAATTATATAGCGATGGCATTAGCAACTGATTATCGATCCTTACTGCTTGCCTGGCAAAACATGGCTGCTATCCTAAGCGCCATTTTCAGCTAATGATATTGCCAATGAACGCGCCTGAAAGCCTACTATCTGTTCGTGACCTAACCCACTGCTTTGCCGGTAAAACACCACAGGTGAATGCGGTGTCATTTGATATTTATCCCGGTGAATTTGTTTCAATAATAGGGCCAAATGGTAGCGGGAAATCGACTGTGTTACGGCTTATCATCAGCGAGCTGCTACCCGCTCACGGCGAGATTGTGATTCAGGGTAAAGCGTTAAGCACCATGAAACCCATTGAACGCGCGCGCTCTGTCGCTCTACTGACCCAGCATGACAATGCAGATTTACGTCTAACAGTGCGTGAATATGTGGCATTGGGGCGCATTCCCTGGCAGGCCGAATATCCAAATGTTGAACATGAAAACGCCATTACCGAGGCGATTAACGATGTTGGCATCACGCATCTACAACAGGTTTCGTTGGGGAAATTATCCGGTGGTGAGCGTCAGCGAGCAGGTTTAGCCCGTGTTCTGGCCCAACAACCCGCTTTGCTGTTGTTGGATGAACCGACCAATCATCTCGATCCACTCGCCCGTCATCAGTTGCTTAGCCTCGTCAGACACAAAAACATCACCACCATTGCGGTGTTGCATGATCTTGAATTGATTCAACCTTTTTCAGACCAGGTTCTGATGATGAACCATGGGCAACTGATTTGCCGAGGTACGCCGGCGCAGGTTCTGGACTCAACCTGGCTTGCAAAAATATTCGGTATGCAGAGCCTGCATGTTACACATCCCAACAGTGGCAAAACACTACGCATCTTCGAAGCCCTGCCATCACAATTTGATTGAAATACAAATAACTAAGCATTGTTTGATCTGACCAGACCTATTCACCCCATCAATTCCTGTATGGTGCGGCGGTTTATCAGGAAGCGAGAGTTTCGCTTTCGGTTCTGCCGTTTTAGCGCACGTCGCTATCCGGGATAGTGTGCTCAGGTGAGGTTCCATTCTGGACACCCTGTCCCCGCTATTCATGTCCGCAAGGTCAATCATTTGCGGCAATAGTGAATCAGGAGTATGTGTGAAAAAATCAATTCTGGCGGCGTTACTGACCGTGATTTCTGGCGGCGCGGTTGCCTCTGGCTTCCCGGTCACCGTCGATAACTGTGGTAAACCAATGACGTTTACCGAGGCGCCTAAGCGCATGGTCGTTCATGACATCAATATGTCTGAAATGGCCTTCGCTCTACATCTGCAACCTAAAATCGTAGGCGTCAGTGGCATTTCTGGCTGGTATAAAAATATCCCGGCATTTACTCGTTTGCAGGGTTCTATCCCGGAAATTGCGCCGAAATACCCGTCGATGGAAACGTTACTGGCGGCAAAGCCCGACCTGTTCTTCGCCGGCTGGAACTACGGTTTACGTGGCGATGTCACGCCTCAGGCGCTGGCAAAATTTAACATCAAGACGCTGATCCTGAGTGAAAGTTGTATTCACGTTAATAGCCATCGCCCACGCGCCAGTATGGATCTGCTGTATGGCGACATGCTGCGCCTGGGGAAAGTCTTTGGCAAAGAAGAAGATGCCGTGAAGTTGGTCGATAGCTGGAAAAGGCAGGTTGCGAACTTAACCAAAAAGACTGCTGCGCATAAACCAGTGCGTGTTTTCCTCTACGATTCTGGCGAAGATAAGCCGTTCACCAGCGGTGCCTATGCCATGCCAACGGCAATTATCGAAGCTGCTGGCGGTAAAAACGTCATGGATACGATGGATAAAAGCTGGGCCGCTACCAACTGGGAAAGTGTTGCTGCCGCGGAGCCTGAGTTTATTATTCTGATGGACTATCAGTCTGACTATAACGGTGGCGCTGATGGATTACGGCGTTTCCTGGAACAGCATCCGTTGATGAAGAATACGCCAGCGGTGCTTCATCATCGCTATCTGAAACTGAAGTATCAGGAACTGACACCTGGCCCTGCCAATATCACCGCGATTACTAAACTTGCCCGCGCATTTTATCCGGCAGCATTTAACTAATGTTCGCTAACAAGCGGTTTTTGCTGGTGTGGCTAGTCGCCCCGCTGTTGCTTGCTGGGCTCGCTCTGGCAAGTGTTGCGAATGGCAGCGTAGCACTCTCTTTTTCACAAGTGTTGACCTCCCTCGGCCTGGTGCATGGTGAGGTTGCCCCGATGATAAAAAGCATCGTGCTCGAATTACGGTTGCCGCGCACGATACTGGGCATAATTGCCGGTGCCGGGTTGGCCCTGGTCGGTTCCTTGCTGCAAACCACCACGCGCAACGATTTAGCCGACCCCTTTTTATTCGGCCTATCTTCGGGTGCTTCTGCAGGCGTGGTGCTGGTGATAACCCGTCTTGGCGATAGTCTGGGTTCGTGGACATTGCCCATAGCCGCATTTGTCGGTGGGATGCTGTCTGCCGCTGCCGTGATGATTATCTTTATGTCTCAATCACATAAAGGAACTGAAAAGCTGATTATATGCGGGCTGGCGGTGTCATTTTTATTTGGGGCGTTGACCAACTTCCTGATTTTTTCCGGCGATCAGCGGGCCGCCAGCAATGCACTTTTTTGGGCGCTTGGCGGTTTAGGTTTTGCACGCTGGGAAAATCTCGGATTTGCCGCGACCGCACTGATCATTCTCATTGTGCTTATATCCCGACGCTGGCGAGCCCTCGATGCCCTGTTGGCAGGCGAGCAAACCGCCTGGTCACTGGGTATTAACGTCAATCGCTTACGAACCGAGGTTTTCCTCTGCTGTTCTATGGCCACCGCAATCCTGGTTTCACTAACCGGGGTGATTGGTTTTGTTGGGTTGATGGTGCCCCATCTGGCGCGACCATTTGCTGGTGTGCGTCACCGGAAATTATTGCCACTAGTGGGAATAATGGGGGCAATACTTCTCTCTGCGGGCGACATTCTTAGTAGAACACTCACCGCCCCTCAGGAGCTGCCAATTGGGATTATCACAGCCGGTGTGGGCGGCGTGTTTGTTCTGGTGATACTGCTACGCCGCGTCAGCTAAATACTAAGCGTCGCTACGGCGACGGCCTATCCACTCTTCAATTTGGATAGGCAGCGCTTCCGGCGCTTTTCTAAACATTCTGCGCGCCAAATCCAGCACGGTGTGCTGAGCAAGAGCTTCTTCCATACGTTGCTGCGCAACCTGCATCACATGGCGCACACCACACACGCCTTCACATGCCCATGCGGGAGCTGGCTCATCAAAGATAGCCATGCGCTGGCGAATTTCTTTACAGTCAAAAATCGATTTTTCACCATCGATAGCCGCGACTATATCCAGCACTGTTATCTGATCGGCAGGTTTCGCCAGGCGAAATCCCCCACCTTTTCCTTCGGTACTTTCAACCAACTGAGCTTTGGAGAGCTTGGTAAAAATCTTCGCCAGATAGTCGTACGGAACGTTTTGTAGCTCAGCAATTTCCCGCACGCTCATCTCGCGGCCATCACCTTTGCTATCAACCAGACACATCAGGCTATGGATACCGTACTCCACGCCAGAACTGTAAAATGCCATAAATGCTCCGCTCCGTTTATTCTGAGTTAAATAATAAATCCTTCCTTGTTTTGAAGCAATTCCTGTCAGTTACCATTATTAATTTGTTTTTAAATATCAATTAATTTCAAATGATTAAGGCGTAAATCATTTCTGACCACCCTAAAGCCCTTGAAAATCTTAACTACGACAAATATGATCGTAGTTAAGATTTTCAATGACCGCAGAAAAACCAGGGATAAATTATGAAACAACAAATTCTTATTTTAGGCGCAGGGTTTGCCGGAATGTGGGCAGCGTTGAGCGCTGCACGTTTAACCGATCTTCACGATCGCAACGATATTGAGATAACAGTCCTCGCACCGCAACCAGAGCTCCGTATTCGCCCACGCTTTTATGAGGCGGGAGTTGAAAATTTTGCAGCGCCTCTATTACCGCTGTTTGCTGCTACAGGAGTGAAGTTTATTGCCGGGTCCGCCAGTGAGATTGACGTCGCGAGCAAACAAGTGTGGTATCACACCGCGCAAGACCAGTTGGCGGCGCTTCACTATGACCGCCTGGTATTAGCCACCGGCAGTCAAATCAACCCAATTTTCCCTGGCGCAAATGAGCATGCTTTTGATGTCGATAAACTTGAAAGCGCGGCTCATCTTGAAAAACACCTTCACCAGTTAGCGGAGCAACCCGATAGCCATGCGCGTAATACCGTAGTGGTTTGTGGCGGCGGTTTCACAGGTATTGAACTGGCAACCGAACTCCCTGCTCGTTTACGTGCGATTTTGGGAAATGAAACTCAGGTGCGAGTGATTGTTGCAGACCGAAGCCCGGTAATTGGCGGCCGTTACAGCGAAGAGTTGTGTCAGGTTATCAAACAAGCAAGCGACGAACTTGGTGTTGAATGGCAGCTTGAAGCAGAAATTGCTGCTATCAATGAACATGGCGTTAAGTTTAAGAACGGCGATTTTATTGCTTCCAACACGGTGATTATGACCATGGGCGTACAGGCCAGCCCACTTACCGCGCAAATTCCAGCCACGCGCGATGCACAAGGTCGCCTGCATGTTGATCAAAACCTGAAAGTCGTTGGTCATGAAGACATTTATGCGACCGGTGATGTGGCTTATGCCCGTACCGATGATAAAGGCAACACCGCCCTGATGACCTGCCAGCACGCGATCATGCTCGGACGTTTCGTGGGTAACAACGTTGCAGCAGACATCATCGGCGTGGCTCCCCATCCTTATAGCCAGGTCAACTACGTCACCTGCCTGGATTTAGGTGCATGGGGTGCGGTTTACACCGAGGGATGGGATCAGGTGGTGAAATCTACCCGCGCGGATGGCAAGAAAATTAAAATCGCTATCACTAGCGAACTGATTTATCCGCCTAAACCGGAGAAAGAAATCGCCTTTGCGGCAGCCGACCCGTTAGCGCCGTTTGTTTAACCTAAGAATTGCCGTAGCTGAGTTAGCCATGTTGGCAAATGGCTGCGATACCAATCGATATATTTGCTGAGATCGGCCTTATGGTTGCGAGAAAGAATATCGAGGACTTCGGTGACTATCCATAATTTGCAGATAGCAATCTCCTGAGCCAGCGCAGCGGCATCAGTGGATGGTGAAACTTCCTGATATCGTTTTGCGATATGAATGTAATCAGAGATGTTTCCCATTCCTTTAATTAAGGGGGCGAGGTCAATTGCCGGGCTGCCGGTACTGAATCGCTCCCAGTCATATAACACCACTTCTCCCTGTTCTCTTATTCCCCAATTACCTGCATTGGTATCACCAGAGATAAGCGTTTGCGGGCTAAACAGGCATGAGCCATATTTTTCAATATCGAGAACAATCGCAACAGACTTACTCGGTAACTTCAGCAGATCAAGCGCGTTTGTAGTTTTGTTATGCATCCAATGGTGGTTTTTAAAAGCCCATTGCTTATCGACGGGATATTGATGAATACGAGTAATTGTCGTCAACACGTCGCGGCGCTCCGCTAACTCATGTTGACTCATAGCGTGGGGAATATATTCCAGCGTTAATGTCTGGGTTTCGGCATCACACGCTAACAACTCGGGGATAGCGATACCAGCGGTGCGAAATGCCGGAGCAACATATTGATAGAATTGAAACTCGACTATACTGCTCGGGCTTTTTTCAATGCATTCGATACCATGGAATGATGTTCGACGAACACGGGCAGCCCCCATTTTTGCCAGACAATCACTCATCACTTCACCCCGCTATTGGTTACTACTCCTGGTCTTTCTTGCTCTGCCAGTTGGCCCACGGGCTATCAGCTGGAAGGTCTTGTGACGCCTCGTTTGTGGTCTCTACCATATCGATATACAGATCTTCGACTTCTTTACGCGCCCATGGCGTGCGGCGCAAAAATTTGAGGCTGGACTTCACGCTTGGGTCGCTTTTGAAACAATTGATATTGATAAGTTTTGCTAGTTTTTCCCAGCCGAAATGTGCAACTAACGCATTCACAATAGTTTCAAGCGTCACGCCGTGCAGAGGGTCTTTTGATGAGTGGGTCATAATGCATCCAGTAGATCTAAATAATTGCGCATAAGATAACAAAATAACGCGGCCTCATCTTTCTAAACGAGAACTTTCCTTACAAGCGTACGACATGTAGCCTACCCGGGCATACATTCATCAAGAGAATGATAAGGAATACGTAATGAAACATGCAGTATGGACCCTGTCGCTTGCCCTGCTAACCAGCACTTCCGCGCTGGCAACTGAGGCTAAACTCCCTGCCCCAATTACCGCCTTACAGCAGCAAGGATTTGAACTCAAAGGTGAATTTAAAGGCCCCGGCGACCTACCAGGCTACGTGATGCAATTCCAGGGGCAAGGCACAACAGTGTTCCTGACCCCGGATAAACAGCATGCAATTATGGGTAATCTGGTTGATGCCACCGGGAAAAACCTCAGCGATGCGCAAGTCGAGAAATGGGTTTATGCGCCCATGGCCAAAGAGATGTGGCAGAAACTTGAGAAAAATCACTGGATAGCAGCAGGAAAAGCAGATGCCCCGCAAATTGTCTACGCGTTTGCCGACCCATACTGCCCGTACTGCACTCAATTTTGGCAGAATGCGCAACCTTGGCTGAATTCAGGAAAGGTACAGCTACGCGTCTTAATGGTTGGGATGTTACGCCCGGACAGTGGGCAAAAAGCCGCAGCAATCATGATGGCTGACGATCCGGCTAAAACATTGGCTGAATATGAGAGTAGCAAAGGGAAATTGGCATTAAAAATCCCGGCAACCATCAAACCAGAAATCACGAAAGCGCTGGAAGATAACCTGGCGTTAATGGATGAACTGGGCGGGACGGCCACTCCTTCTATTTATTACCTCAATAAAGATGGGCGTCTGCAACAACATCAGGGCCTGCCAGATGAAGAGACCATGAAAACGATCATGGGTGGCGATAAGTAACTATTCATGGGTGACGTTGTCACGTAACATCGCCAAAACTGGCTTACAACGTCGCCCTGAAACAGCAAATGCCCGTAGTGCATCGCGCCACTTCGCCAATGCAAATAGCTTAACGTCGGGTAACTGGCTGTTCGCAAGTAGCGGCCAAAGCTCGACGAACCACTGCTGCCATTCTCTTGAGTCAGTCACTGCCAGGGTATCACGCAGATGAAATCTCTGAGGCCATGTTGCATAATTTTTGGCTTGATAGGGTTCACCACTCAGTAGGCCGTAGGAAACAAAATCTGCATCGGCCTGAAGATGAGATAGCAGCAAAGTCGCAAGGCTCCCGCCCACTGCATCAAACACTACATCGGCATACTGCGCGGTAATCCGCAGCGCTTCATGGTCATCCATGGTAAGCGGCCTAATGCCGTTCTGAAGCAACATCGCTTTTTGATCTTCATTACGGCATACCCCAACGACTTCAGTCGCCCCCTGAATAGTGGCCCACTGAGCAAGCAATGCCGCACATGAGGAGTTTGCCGCGGTGAGTAACACACGCTTCCCCTGCACCGGCCATTGTTTTAGCATCACGAATGCCGCAAGCGGGTTGATGTATCCTCGGGCAGCTAAAAGATCGGGAGTGTTATCAGGGACAGGTACAGCCCATTGCTGGGGGCAATCAACCCATTGCTGCCAGGTGCCGTCACCGCGTAACGGCAAAATGCGTTTACCAATCCACTCGGGGTTATCCGCATCGATAACTACACCAACTCCTTCGTAGCCCACTATTCGCGGTGGTATCACTCGATGACGATAAGCGCCTGTTATCGGGATAAGGTCGGAAGGATTGACGGGGGCATAACGCATTTGTACGCGCAGCATTGCGCAAGGGCGCGGAGTAAGTTCTGCCTGTTCAAGAGTAATAACGTGTTCTGGTTGGCCAAACTGGCGGAACCAGAGTGCAGAATTGTGCATAAAAAAAGTGCCTCTAAGCTAAGCCTGGAGGCACTATATCAAGGTTTTCTACCGGTTTGGTGGCACTTAGCAGTAACGAGCTACTGCGGCACGCATACCCTGAGTCAGAATAACCTGCAAATCTTCGCTAACTTTAGCAACCAGACCTGGAACCTGAGTCAAATCCTGGCCCCAATGGTCGCTATCGCACAGTACCGCTTCAACCAACTGCTGCTCGGTGATCTGTTTGTCGCCAAGTGAAGTCCACAGTTGCTGATAACGTACCAACCAATGCTCGTCATCCTGTAACGGATAGCTTTCGTTGTTACGCTCGCCTTTGTAGAAGGCAATCAGTGCTGCCAGTGCGAAAGTCAGACGCGCAGGTAAAGTACCGTTAGCCTGCTGGCCTGCCAGCAATTGCGGCAAAATACGGGTACGGAACTTGGTCATGCCGTTCAACGCGATAGACAGCAGTTGGTGCTGAATATACGGGTTCTGGAAACGGCTGGTTACCGCTTGTGCGAATGACTGTAATTCGTCACGTGGCAGATCCAGTACTGGGATGATTTCTTCAGCGATGGTCTTTTCTACGAAGCCACAAACTTCGGCATCGTTCATAGACTCACCAACGGTGTTCAAACCAGCCAGATAAGCAACCGGAACTAACGCAGTGTGAGCACCGTTCAGGATCGCAACCTTACGTTCTTTATAAGGTTTGATGTCATCAACGATCAGCACGTTCAGCGGATATTTATCCAGACGCAGCTCTTGTGCCAGTGACGCAGGCCCCTGAATAACAAACAGGTAGAAGTGCTCAGCAGCGGCCAGGAAGCTATCTTTGTAGCCCAAAGATTTTTCAATGTCGGCAGCTTCGTCACGCGGATAACCAGTAACGATACGGTCCACCAGCGTAGAACAGAAGGTGTTCGCGTCGTTCAGCCATTGGGTAAATGCTGCAGGCAGTTCCCACTCTTGTGCATAACGCAGAACCAATTCTTGCAGTGCGTCACCGTTGTAGTCGATCAATTCGCAAGGAATGATAACCCAACCTTTATCCGCAGCACCGTTGAAGTGGTTGAAGCGTTCGAACAGCAAACGAGTCAGTTTAGCCGGGTAGCTTACCGCTGGCGCATCTTCAAACTTATCGCCTGCGTGGTAGCTAATGCCCGCTTCGGTGGTATTAGAGAACACGAAACGCATGTCTGGGTTATGTGCCAGTTTCAGGTACGTTTCATATTCTTGATAGACGTTGATTTCACGGGTAACGGAGCGAATCAGACGCGAGTCACTTACTGCTTCGCCCTGCTCGTTCAGACCACGGATAACCGTGGTATATAGCCCATCCTGGGTAGATAACGACGGCGGGAATGCGCTGTCGATAGGACGTACGATAACAACGCCCGCGTCTAAGTCCGTGTGTTCATTAAGAAGATCGACTTGCCAGTCGATGAAAGCACGCAGGAAGTTGCCTTCACCAAACTGGATAATACGTTCTGGGTATTGGGCGCCAGGGAAGTCTTGACGATTAAGTGTTTTCACTATGTTGTTCCTTGGTGTGTACAGGATGAGCGACCATAAAAATCCTGTCCAAATTACCAGAACTCAACGAAGTGAAACCCCGTTTTGATCAAGTTAGAGTTGTTATACCAATTATTTTTACACCCATTTTTGGTAGAACAACTCTCTATCTGTGACTAACTATTGATAGCCAGTTCTTTAAAGGTGGCGGTGCTTATTTGATTGCGGCCATTGCGCTTGGATAAATAGAGGTATTTATCTGCCTCCGCCAACAACGAGTTAAACACATCAAGCAGCGGCTCATTTTGAGGTGTTGCAGCAGCAAGGCCAATACTGACAGTAATAAACAGCGTTTGTTGCTGATAACGAAACGCTGTGAGTTCTATACTCTGGCGAATCTTCTCCGCAATCTTATACCCTTCATCTTCGGAATTGGTGCTACACGCCACCACAAACTCCTCACCGCCCAGACGAGCCACCAGCCCCTCTTCACCCACCGCCTTTCTTAATTGCCCGGCAAAAGCGCTTAACACGACATCTCCACATTCATGACCATAGTTGTCATTAATACGTTTGAAATAATCGATATCCAGCAGCATCACAGACAATTTTTGACCGGGTTTATGCATTAACGGCGCGGTGATTTTCAGCGCTTCATAAAGACCTGAACGAGAATGCACACCGGTAAGATAATCATAATCGGCACGCAGCGAGGTCTGTTTAATCAGGCGGTTAATGGCATCTACGCTCACCGACACAATCAGCGGGCAAATCGCCATAGTGGCAATACCCAGACGTGCAGAGAACATCTCATTCACCACCAGCGGCTGGCTATGGTGAAAGACCACTATTGAGTTGGCGACCAGAACAATCTCCATACCGCCCGTTAAAAACGTAACCAACGCAGTAATCGGCAATGGGTAGCGGATCGCACACCAGATAAGGGCTGGCAGCGGGTACGCAAGACTCCCTGCACCGCCAATCACTACTGAGGCAATCACCGAAATGATAACGCCCAGCAGCGGGTAGAGTTTCGAAAAATGAAAAGCGGGCATCTTCCCCCACTGCGGCCATTTAGCCATAAGCAAAAATGGCATCATCAGAACCCCGGTAGAGAATTGCTCACTAAACCAATCGCCAAACAATGGAAGAAACTGGCGATAGTCTGATGAAGGGCCAAGGGAGCCCAAAGATCCTAATAAAGAACTGAGCAGCGAACCAATAAGACAAAAATAGAAAAGTTTAAAGGCATTAATGGCCCAATTATTTTCATCTTCATCTCGGGAATAACGGAGTAATAGCAGGGCTACAATGATAATAAACACCATATTGGAGAGATTTATTATCGCTGATTGCCAACCCCAATGCGTGGTAAAAGCGTCGTAAACCACCATCGCGCTATAACAGAGGAAATAATATACAGGGCGATTCAGGAACGGGTTGCGCACAAACACGGCAGCCAGCACGGCATTCAGCGGCCAGAACAAAGACAGCTCATCAATCAGGCGAAGTGAAGCCCCAAAGAAGTAAAACAATGTAGTAATAACAAATATACTGATGGCGTTAGCCAGCCATTTTTCAGGCGAAAAGATCTTAAATTTATTTTGATTAGACATGCTATTTTAACTCATATTTATGCATGCACTGCTTAATAAAATAATACAACGAGATGAGTGCAAAAAATGAATTTTAGCTTAGCATATTTTATCTGGTACAACCTGTTGTCAACGAGATAAAGCTTATAAGCCTGATCCCTCAGGCTCTAATATGCATAGCTTACGAAAATGTTAGAAGATTGAACGGCCAATTCGCTGCGCCAGAATTTCAAGTGCTGCCGTTCCCGCAAGTGAGTTCCCCGAAGCATCTAATTCCGGGCACCAGACAGCAATCGACATCTCATGCGGCACAACGGCAATGATTCCCCCGCCGACACCCGACTTACCCGGCATCCCGACACGATAGGCAAACTCACCGGCACCATCATACATTCCGCTGGTGACCATCAATGCATTAATCTGCCGGGCTTGTTGAGCCGTGATAACGGGATCAGCAAGATGCAATGCGCGCCCCTGGTTTGCCAAAAACAGGAAGGTTTTTGCCAATTCAGTACAGCTCATTTTCAACGCGCAGTAGTGGAAGTAATTTTGCAGGACGGTTATGACGTCATTGTCGAAATTGCCGAATGATTTCATAAGCCAGGCAATCGCCGCATTACGGGCCGAATGTTCAAACTCAGATTTCGCTACGCGTGAGTCATAAGCCAGGTCAGGTTGCTCCGCAAGCAAACGCACCACTTCCAGCATACGTTGCTTCGGCGCACTCAAGCGAGTCTGCAACATATCGCATACCACTAACGCGCCGGCATTAATAAACGGATTACGGGGTTTACCTTGTTCAAGCTCCAACTGGAGTAAGGAATTGAACGGTTGCCCTGATGGCTCTTTACCCACGCGTTGCCAGATTTCGTGCTCGTCATAGCGCGCCATTGCCAATGCCAGACTCAATACTTTAGAGATCGACTGAATGGAGAAGCGCTCAGTCGCATCACCTGCGCTAAATACCTCACCTTCTACGGTGCAAACTGCAATCCCGAGCTTATCTCCTGGAATTTCCGCTAGTGCAGGAATGTAATCTGCCACTTTACCGCGACCAATCAATGGCCGAACCTGCGTGAGAATATCTTCCAGCAATTGATTATCTAACAGACCTGGCACTGCAAACTCCTGATTGGCGGGTATTTTACGCCCGCCATTATATCAGACCACCGCTACGTCAGGCAGATGAAAACGCGCAACAGCGCTTTCCAGCCGATGCGATTCAAGTGAAAACAACTCAGCTGCGCAGTAATACTTTCCCAATCAAATAAGTTGCTGCTTTACCCGCTATAAGCACTCTGTCGCCAACGAGTTGACATCGCAAATCACCACCACGTTGGGATACCTGGCGAGCGAGCATCTGCGTTTTACCTAAGCGGTCCGCCCAATATGGAATGAGCATGCTATGTGTTGACCCTGTAACCGGATCTTCCGGTACCGATTCACCTGGGCAGAAGAAGCGGCTGACAAAATCATATTCGCCATCACCCGGGGCAGTAATACAGACCATTTTTTCGAGCGGTATCATCGCATTGATATTTGGACAAACAGCCTCTACCTGTTGCTGATTCTCCAGCACAACCATGTAGTCCCGTGCGACACGCACTTCCTGGCATTGCGTAATACCTAACGTTTCCAGTAGCAACGGAAGCGGCATAACGGGTTCAGATTCCCAGGCCGGGAAATCAAGCGTCAACCAATCCCCGTTACGTGTCACCGACAACGGGCCAACAAAGCGTGTATCGAAGTGAATCGTGGTTTCCGGGTGATTGAGATATTCAAAAATCACATGTGCCGCTGCAAGGGTTGCATGGCCACACAGATTAATTTCCCCTTGGGTGGTGAACCAACGTAACTCGTAGCCACTATCGGTGGTAATAAAAAAGGCCGTTTCGGATTGATTATGCTGGCGAGACATTGCCAGCAGAGTTTCATCAGGCAGCCATTCAGTAAGCGGGCATACTGCTGCCGCATTGCCGCCAAAAGTGGTATCGCTAAACGCATCTACCATATAAAAATCAATTTGTTGCATAGCCTCTCCTCCCGGATAACTCAATAATGCGCGTTAAATCATAACGTTGGCTGGCTGCGCAGTAATACTTTGCCGACCAGATAAGTCACCGCCTTGCCCGACATCAACACCCTATCACCGACCAGTTGGCAGCGAATATCGCCTCCACGACTGGAAACCTGACGAGCCAGCATCTGTGTTTTGCCTAACCGTTGCGCCCAGTAAGGAATCAACATGGTGTGAGTTGACCCGGTAACCGGATCTTCGGTAATTGCCGCAGCAGGTGAGAAGAAACGGCTGACAAAATCGTAACCTTCAATTTCGGCAGGTGCCGTAATACAGACCTTTTGGTTGAGCTTGAGCATCAATTGAATATCTGGATTTATCGCTTCAACCTGCCGTTGATTCTTGAGCAGAACGGTATATGTGCGCCCAAGCCTGACTTCCTGGTAATCACTAATCCCCAGGCAATCGAGCAGTAATTGTGGCGGCTCAACAGGCTCGCTGCTGGTTGCCGGGAAATCCAGCGTTAACCAGTCACCATTGCGGGTAACCGTAAGTGGGCCAACGAAACGGGTAGTAAAGTGGATTGTGGCCTCAGGGTAATTGAGAGACTCAAAAATCACATGCGCCGTTGCAAGCGTTGCGTGGCCACAGAGATTAATTTCCCCCTGAGTGGTGAACCAGCGCAATTCAAAGCCATCATCTGTAGTAATAAAAAAAGCTGTTTCTGACTGGTTATGCTGGCGAGCCATTGCCAGCAGGGCTTCATCAGGTAACCACTCAGTAAGCGGACACACCGCCGCTGCGTTGCCACCAAAAGTGGTATCGGTAAAGGCATCTACCATATAAAAATCAATTTGCTGCATCGCTTTCACTCCACCACATATCCCAATTACATACCATGCCATGAGAGTCAGGATTAACAGCACAATTAAATGAGACTTAAATCACAAAATGGGTTGTATGGCTGGATCGATGGTTTTATGATCACCGCCTCTCCTAACAGTTCATTTATCAGCGCGAAACCAATCTATGACAATAAGTAATGTCTCACGCAAAACGGCATGGTTACGCGTCGTAACACTCGCGGTTGCGGCTTTCATTTTTAACACCACCGAATTTGTACCCGTCGGTTTGCTTTCCGATATCGCCAGTAGTTTTGGTATGCAAACTGCAGAAGTCGGGATCATGCTGACTATCTACGCATGGGTCGTTGCTCTGATGTCTCTGCCATTTATGTTATTGACCAGCCAAGTTGAGCGTAAACGGCTACTGATTGGCATCTTTACCTTGTTTATCGCAAGCCATGTGCTGTCTTTCGTGGCCTGGAACTTCACCGTGCTGGTAATAAGCCGCATTGGTATCGCGTTTGCTCACGCTATTTTCTGGTCGATAACCGCATCTCTGGCGATACGTATGGCACCTGCGGGTAAAAAGGCCCAGGCACTGAGTTTGATTGCGACAGGTACTGCGCTGGCGATGGTTCTAGGTTTGCCGCTTGGGCGCGTAGTCGGCCAGTATTTCGGCTGGCGCACCACCTTCTTCGCCATTGGCGTGATAGCCGCCCTGACACTATTTTGCGTTATCAAGTTGCTGCCTAAATTACCAAGCGAACATTCTGGCTCACTGAAAAGTTTGCCACTGCTGTTCAAACGCCCGGCGTTAATGAGTCTGTATGTGCTGGTAGCCGTAGTCGTAACCGCGCATTACACCGCCTACAGCTACATTGAGCCGTTTGTACAAACCGTGGCAGGCCTTAGCGCCAATGTAGCCACCTTCTTGTTGCTGGTTCTTGGTGGTGCCGGGATTATTGGTAGTGTGATGTTTGGCAAGTTGGGCAACCGCCATTCATCTATGCTGGTTAGCGGCTCAATCGGCTTGTTAGTTCTTTGCCTTGCATTGCTCTTGCCCGCAGCACAAAGCACAGTAAACCTGACGATATTAAGCTTGTTCTGGGGCATCGCAATTATGATTATTACGCTGGGTGTGCAGGTGAAAGTACTGGCGCTGGCCCCGGATGCAACAGACGTCTCGATGGCGCTATTCTCAGGGATTTTTAATCTTGGGATTGGTGCGGGCGCGTTGGTTGGAAACCAGGTCAGCCTGCATTTTGATATGTCGAGTATCGGGTTGGTCGGTGCGGTTCCAGCCCTGGCAGCACTTATCTGGTCGGTGTTGATATTCCGTCGCTGGCCCGTGTCGCTGGAAGAACAGCAAAGCCACTAAGTGAGTTAAGGGCTACGGTCTGATACCGCGGCCCTTATTAAACTTACTGCGCCGGGAAGTGGGTAATAATTTCCAGCACGCCGTTAATAATAAATTGCACACCCATACAAACCAGCAAGAAGCCCATCAGACGGGAAATTGCCTCAATACCGCTTTTGCCGACCAGACGCATAATCGCGCCAGAACTGCGCAAACTTCCCCATAAGATCACGCCCACCAGTGCAAAAATTATCGGTGGCGCCACCAACACAACCCAATTAGAGAAATTGACGCCGTGTTCAATCGTTGACGATGAACTGATAATCATCGCAATGGTACCAGGACCTGCGGTGCTTGGCATCGCAAGCGGCACAAACGCGATATTGGTATCCGGCTCTTGTTCCAGTTCCTCAGCTTTCGAGTGTGCTTCGGGGGACTCATGTGCCTTTTGTTGCGGAAATAGCATCCTGAAGCCAATAAACGCAACAATCAAACCACCCGCAATACGCAGACCGGGTATCGAAATACCGAACGTATTCATCACAACTTGCCCAGCGTAATACGCAACCATCATGATGATGAAGACGTTGACTGACGCCATCAACGCGGTTTTATCACGCGCTTTTTTGTTCATATCTCCGGCAAGGCCGAGGAACAATGCCACAGTGGTCAATGGGTTAGCCAGCGGCAGTAGCACCACTAATCCAAACCCTATGGCCTTAACCAATTCCATCATCTTTTACCCTTTCATTCGGTTGCTTTATGCGCTGCTGAGTATAGCAGCCAACCTTCTGCGTTTACGTTATCGGATTTGTATCAATGTTAAAAACTGAACCGTTTTAGCTATTCGTGTCATCGCAGAACCATCACGTTGACTTATGGTTGCCTGAGCAATAATATCTGCCGTGATTAAATATACTTGCCTGGGCAATCATAGTGAAAAGCACCAACGATCTGTTTAACGAAGTCATTCCTTTGGGGCGCCTTATCCATATGGTTAACCAGCATAAGGATCGCCTGCTAAACGATCACCTTTCCCCTCTCGATATCACCGCTACGCAATTTAAGGTGCTTTGCAGCATTTATTGCGAAGGGTGTTTGCAACCGGTGGAATTGAAGAAAGCGTTGTCGGTAGACCTCGGTGCGCTCACGCGCATGTTAGATCGCCTACTGTCCAAAGGATGGATCGAACGCTTGCCCAACCCAAACGACAAACGCGGTGTGCTGGTACGACTGACTCCAGAAGGGAAAACGTTGTGCGAAAAATGCCACCAGCTTGTGGGGCAAAACCTGCATCAAGAGCTAACTAAAAACCTGACAGATGACGAAGTGAACACACTTTATCAACTGCTGACAAAAGTATTACCGTAAAACCTGAAAAGAGGTGAAACGATGTCCAGACGGAACAATGATGCCATAACAATTCAAAGCATTTTGGACTGGATAGAAGAGAATCTGGAAAACCCTCTGTCACTTGAGAAGGTTTCACAGCGTTCTGGCTACTCGAAGTGGCACCTGCAAAGGATGTTTAAAAAAGAGACTGGTCATTCATTAGGCCAATACATCCGCAATCGCAAATTGACCGAGATCGCCCTCATGCTTAAAGAAAGCAACGAGCCGATTCTCTATTTAGCAGAGCGTTATGGGTTTGAGTCACAACAGACACTCACCCGCACGTTCAAGAATTACTTCTCTGTGCCACCTCACAGATACCGCGTTGCGTGTTCAGGTGGCGAAGGAAAGTTTATTCACCCGCTAAATCATTAAAAAATTAACAAACGCTATGCAACCGTCTGGTTAAAACAGACACCGAGGATTTATGAAACGTTTTATCGGCGCTGTAAGCCTGGTACTGATTCTGGCTTCCGCTAACGCTCTGGCGGAGCAGCCCGGCAGTTTTAACGCCACCCAAAGCAATCACGGCGGGATGATTCTCCCTCCTTCTGACAGCCATACCAATTGCAGTTCCCACGAAACGATTGGTGATAAATCAGAGTTATTGGGTACGCCTTACTACCACGAAAGCACGCGCTAATTTCCGCATCTGGCGGGCGCACTTACGCTAGCCCGCCAGATGAAATTAACTCACTATCGCTCGTCTAATCCGCAATCCAAAGACGTTAATATACAAGCCGCCCATAATCAGTAACGCCCCTGCCAACTGCGTGAACGACAGTGTTTCATCCAGTAACCACGCGGCACTCGCCATCCCCACAACGGGCACCAGCAATGACAATGGCGCAACTCGCCAGGTTTCATAGCGCCCCAATAAACTTCCCCAAATGCCATAACCGACTATCGTCGCCACAAAGGCCAGATATACCAGCGACAAAATCGTCGTCATATCAATGGCAATCAGGCTTTGCCACATCACGTTTGGGCCATCAAGCAAGTAACTGGCGGCAAAGAACGGCAGTACTGGTATTAATGCGCTCCACACCACCAAAGACATAATGGGTGGACGAGGTTCAAGCTGCATGATTTTCTTATTGAAGATATTCCCACATGCCCAGCTAAGTGCCGCCGCTAACGTCAACATAAAACCGAGCAAAGCAACATGCTGCCCACCGAGACTGCCCTCAATCAACACCAGCACCCCGATCACCGCGAGCGTTATTCCCGCCAACTGTTTACCTTGCAGGCGCTCCTGAAACACAAACGCACCAAGGATAATGGTGAAAAATGCCTGCGCCTGAAGCACCAGTGAAGCAAGTCCAGCGGGCATACCAAACTTGATAGCGCTAAACAGGAACGCAAACTGCCCAAAACTGATAGTCAGCCCGTAAGCGGCAAGCAGGCGAAAGGGAATTTTAGGACGCGCGACAAACAGCAACGCGGGAAAGGCAACCAGCAGAAAGCGCAAACCAGCCAGTAACAGCGGCGGCATATTGTGTAATCCCATCTTAATGACTACAAAATTAAGCCCCCACACGACAACCACCAGCATCGCCAGTAGCCCATCTTTACGCGTCATACCCTGCCCTCGTTTTATTGCAATTTTGTTAAAATTTAAGGCTATATCCAATCTGAAAACAGATACAGATCGCACTTTTAAGCATAAGCACAGAAAGCATTCCATGATAAACGCCATCTATACTTTGCCGATTCTTCATGCTAAATCTGAAACACATCTTCGTGAACATACTAAAAACACACAACAAAATGGTTTCTTTAGCGGCGCGTTTTTCTGGTAAGCAACTCTCCATCAGCGTTTTACTGCTCTCTTCGCTACTACTCACCGTAGGGCGCGGTCTGACACTGCCATTTATGACCATTTATCTTTCGCGGCAGTACGGTATGCCGTTAAGCGAAATTGGTATGGCGCTGACTATCGCGCTAACGGCGGGTGTGGTATTTAGCCTGTGGTTTGGCATTCTCGCGGATAAATTCGACAAGAAAATATACATGCTGTTGTCGATAGTGATTTTCCTCGGCGGCTTTATCGCTATTCCGTTGGTAAATAGTGCCGTTCTGGTGGTGGTGTTCTATTCGCTCATAAACTGCGCGTATTCGGTATTTGCCACGGTGCTGAAAGGGTATTTTTCTGACACGTTAGAAATTCATCAAAAGCCGAAAATATTCTCGCTTAATTACACCTTCGCCAATATCGGCTGGACGGTCGGCCCACCAATCGGCACGCTGGCGGTGCTCTACAGCACCAACCTGCCATTTTGGCTTTCAGCCCTAACTGCAATAATCCCGTTTATCGTGATTAGCCGCTATGTGCACAGTGTACCGGTTGCTCCTTCACGTTCTACCGATGGGGTAGTACTTTCCCCGCGTCAGATGCTTAAAGACAAGGCATTGATGTATTTCACCTTGTCCGCATTTCTTGGTTCGCTGGTGTTTGGCTCTTTTGCTGCCTGTTTATCGCAATACGCGATTGCGATCTCTGATTCAGATTTGGCGCAAAAAGTGGTGGGAGTGGTACTGCCGGTGAATGCTTTTGTGGTGGTAGTTTTCCAGTATATGGTCGGCAAACGCATTCGCCCGGACAACATCAAAAAACTGATGGGCTACGGTACGCTGTTTTTTATAGTGGGTCTGGCAGGTTTTATGATTTCAGGCGATAACCTGCTGTTATGGGGAGTCTCTGCGGCAGTGTTTACACTCGGTGAGCTAATCTTTGCGCCAGGTGAATATATGCTGGTTGATAACATTGCACCTGAAGGGCTTAAAGCGAGCTACTTTTCGGCGCAGCAGTTGGGTTGGTTAGGCGGTGCATGTACCCCGCTGTTCACCGGCTTGATGCTGACCTGGTTCCCGCCATCAATGTTATTCGTAGCGCTGATGGTGGCAATTGCACTGGCCTATCTGATGATTGTGAAAGGAATGGCGGTGAAACCGCAGTTGGCACTCAATTAAATGGTGGATGTCGCTTCGCTAATCCACCCGAAATAACTGGCTATAAATTTTTGCGATACTGAATAAACCCAGGCTTATCCGCCAACTTGTCGTATAACGCCTGGCCTGCCGCATTGGTTTCATGGGTATGCCAATACACTCGCCCGCAACCTTTCGATTGCGCATGCTGATAAACACCTTCAATCAGTGCCCGGCCAACCCCTTTGCCACGCGAATCAGGCGCGGTAAACAGATCTTCAAGATAGCAATGATCCTCAGCCGACCAGGTGCCACGGTGATAAACCATATGCACAATACCCACCATTTTACCCTGCTCATCGAACGCGCCCAGCGCATACATAGGCTCGGCGGCATCAAGCATTCGCTGCCATGTTAATTTCGTGACAACGTCACTGATTTGCGAGTTGTAAAACGTCAGATACCCCTGCCATAACGCGGCCCACTGTGTGTAATCGCTTTGCACCAGAGCGCGCACCTGCACCGCATGCGTGGCATGGATTGGGCGATTGCTCATCAGATTTGCACGAATCCTTGCCAGCCCCTGCTTCTGCACACCGCCAGCCATATTTTCAACACTTAGCCACACTTCAAACGCCTGCTGAATTTGCGGCCATTCGCTATCGAGAATTGAAAACCACGCAGTATCTCGAGTGCGCTGTTTATACACTACGGCCTGGCGGAATAGACCTTCATAACGGAAGCCCAGGCGAATAGCCGCATGGCGCGATGGGCCATTCAGGCTGTCACACTTCCACTCATAACGACGGTAACCCAGCTCAAAGGCGTACTTCATTAACAGGTAATGAGCTTCGGTTGCCTGAACGGTGCGCTGTAATAATGGAGAATACATAACGAAACCGACTTCTATCACACCATTTGCCGGGTCGATGCGCATTAGAGACACAGTGCCCAACGCGTCGCCGCTTTGGGTATCAACTACTGCGTAATGCATGGGATCGTGGCTTTGCGCCGCAGTCGCTATGAAATCGGCAAATTGCTGAAGGCCCGCAAAGGGGCCAACACTCAAATACGTCCAGCCGCTGTTGTCTTTTGCCGTATTCCACGCCGCCCAAAGTGAAGTGGTATGAGAAGGTGCCAGCGGTTCAAGGCGGCAATAACCCCCTTCCAGCACTACACGCTGTGGGCGCGGGCAAGGCTGCCAATCCGGAAGTGCATGGCCAACCGGTTGTTGATGTTCATTTATAGTCAATTCAGGCCTCCACGGGCGCAATAACGATAAGTTACCTGAATATAAACAAGTGATGGCATAACAAACAGAGCCATAATTTTTGTGATAAACCAGACCATAATGTCTAAATCGCCACCAGCCCCCGGACCCCATCGGTTTCCATATCGGTACCCTTACCACGCTGGATAATCGAGCCACGCGACATAACCAAATAGTTATCGGCAAGCTGCGCGGCAAAATCATAAAACTGTTCCACCAGCAAAATAGCCATATCACCTTTGGCGGCAAGGCTACCAATAACCTGACCGATCTCCTTAATTACCGATGGCTGAATCCCCTCTGTTGGTTCGTCCAGAATCAATAACTGTGGTTTACATGCCAGCGCACGACCTATTGCCAACTGCTGCTGTTGGCCACCAGAGAGATCGCCACCGCGCCGTTGTTTCATCTCTTTAAGCACAGGGAAAAGCTGGTAAATTTCTTCCGGTACCTGCTTTGCATCTCGCCCTGCAAAGCGTGAAAGCCCCATCAGCAGGTTTTCCTCCACCGTCAGACGCGGAAATATTTCGCGCCCTTGCGGCACATAGGCAATTCCCGCCTGCACACGCTGGTGCGGTTTACGGCTGGTGATGTTGTTCTGCTGCCAGTTCACGCTGCCGGATTTTGCCGGGATCAGCCCCATCAGGCATTTCAACAGCGTACTTTTCCCCACCCCATTGCGCCCCAGCAGGCAGGTGACTTCACCAATTTTTGCTTCAAACGAGACGCCGCGCAAAATATGACTGCCACCGTAGTATTGGTTTAGATCGTTGACCTGTAACATTTCATCTCCCCAGATACACTTCAATCACTTGCTCGTTGGCCTGCACTTCACGAAGCGATCCTTCTGCCAGCACCTGGCCCTGATGCAGTACCGTAACGTGATCGGCAATGGTTTCCACAAAGCCCATATCATGTTCCACCACCATCAGCGAATGCTTACCTGCCAGCCCGCGAAAAAGCTCGGCGGTATACTCGGTTTCGGCATCCGTCATGCCTGCTGCGGGTTCATCAAGCAGCAGCAAATGCGGCTCCTGCACGAGTAGCATGCCGATTTCGAGAAACTGTTTTTGCCCGTGGGAAAGCAGCCCGGCTTTACGATGGCGTTCCGCGCCAAGTCGCAGCGTCACCAGCATTTCGTCAATGCGATCCCGTTGTTCAGAGTTGAGTTTCGCCCGCAGGCTCGCCCACACCGATTTATCTGTTTTCTGCGCAATCTCCAGGTTTTCAAACACCGTCAGGGCCTCGAAAACCGTCGGCTTCTGGAATTTACGTCCGATACCACGTTGCGCGATATCCGCCGGTTCTAAACGCAGTAAATCGGTCGATTGATCGTAAAAAGCTCGCCCGCTTTGCGGTTTGGTTTTCCCGGTAATCACATCCATCAATGTCGTTTTACCGGCACCATTAGGGCCAATCACGCAGCGCAATTCGCCAACGCCAATATTGAGTGAAAGATCGGTCAGTGCC
Organism: Buttiauxella sp. AC038; assembly: GCF_979253565.1. NCBI lineage: Bacteria > Pseudomonadati > Pseudomonadota > Gammaproteobacteria > Enterobacterales > Enterobacteriaceae > Buttiauxella > Buttiauxella sp. AC038. Next base: position 2,599,510 of record NZ_CEEDCQ010000001.1, read on the forward strand.
TTAAAACCGTCAAAACTGACATTAATGTTTTCCAGCATCAGCACCGGATCGGTTTGATCGCGGAATCGGTCTGCCTCGTACTGCCGAGTAAATAGCGGTTCACCTGGTAGCATTATTTTTCTCCCTTACGCAGCAAGCCGATCACGCCACGCGGTAAAAACAGGGTTACGACGATAAAAATCAGCCCCAGGAACAGCTGCCAGTATTCCGGCACCGCCATGGTGAAATAGCTTTTCGCACCGTTAACCAACCCTGCGCCAAGGATTGGGCCTATCAAGGTGCCGCGTCCACCCAACGCCACCCAGATAGCCGCTTCGATAGAGTTAGTTGGTGACATTTCACCGGGGTTGATGATACCCACCTGTGGCACATACAACGCCCCCGCCAGCCCGCAAAGCACAGCAGATAATGTCCACACCAGCAATTTGAAACCTTTCGGGTCGTAACCGCAGAACACCAGGCGGTTTTCCGCATCGCGCACCGCCGTCAATACCCGCCCAAACTTGCTGCGCGCGAGTGCAAAACCTATCCCAAGGCTTGCGAGCAGCAACAACACCGTGGCGATAAACAACCCGATGCGCGTGCTCGTGGCGGTAATCTGCATGCCTAAAATAGTGGTGAAACCGGTGAAACCGTTATTACCGCCAAAGCCAGTTTCATTACGAAAGAACAGCAGCATTCCGGCGTAGGTCAGCGCCTGGGTCATTATCGAGAAATAGACGCCTTTGATTTTTGAGCGAAAGGCAAAGAAGCCAAACACCAGCGCCAATAGACCTGGTACCAATACAATCAGGGCCAGCGCCCAGGCAAAATGCTGGGTTCCCCACCAGAACCACGGCAGTTGATCCCAGGAAAGGAACGACATAAACGCGGGCAGCCCGTCGCCTGCGGCCTGGCGCATCAGATACATTCCCATCGCGTAGCCGCCAAGGGCAAAGAAAATGCCGTGTCCAAGAGACAACAGTCCGGCGTAGCCCCACACCAAATCCAGCGCAACGGCTACCGTGGCATAACAGAGGATTTTACCAACCAGCGTCAGCGTGTAAGTCGAAAGGCTCAGTGGATGGCTGGCTGGCAACAGCGTCAGAAACGGCAATGTCAGCATCAGCACCACAATCAGTGAACCCAGTACCAGAGAAATGCGCGGCGCTTTGCGGGTGAGTGTTAACGTTAGCGGCTGGCTCATTAGTCAATAACCCTCCCTTTCAGGGCGAACAGACCTTGCGGGCGTTTTTGGATAAACAGAATAATCAGCACCAGGATGAGGATTTTACCCAGTACCGCGCCAATTTGCGGCTCCAGTATCTTGTTGAAGATACCCAGACCGAATGCCGCAGCCACGGTTCCCGCCAGTTGGCCAACACCGCCGAGCACCACCACAAGGAAGGAGTCGATAATGTAGCCTTGTCCCAGCTCGGGGCCGACATTGCCAAGCTGCGAGAGCGCTACGCCGCCAAGACCTGCAATGCCTGAACCCAGCCCAAACGCCAGCATATCCACACGTCCGGTTGGCACGCCGCAGCAGGCAGCCATGGCACGGTTTTGCGTCACGGCTCGCACATTCATGCCAAGACGAGTTTTGTTCAGCAGCAGCCAGGTAAACAGCAATACCAGCATCACAAAGCCAATCACAACGAGGCGGTTCCACGGCAAAATCAGGTTCGGCAGCACTTGTACGCCACCAGACAACCACGAAGGGTTAGCGACCTCCATGTTTTGCGCACCAAACACCATGCGCACAATCTGAATCAGCATCAGGCTAATACCCCATGTCGCCAACAATGTTTCCAGCGGGCGACCGTACAAATGGCGAATCACCGTGCGCTCCAGCGCCATACCGATTCCAGCGGTGATAGCAAAGGCGACGGGCAAGGCGACAATCGGGTAAAACGTCAGCAATGATGGCGCGTAATGCTGAAATACGCTTTGCACCAGCCATGCGGAGTAAGCTCCCAGCATTAGCATTTCGCCATGTGCCATATTAATCACGCCCAGCAAACCGTAGGTGATTGCAAGCCCCAGGGCGGCTAACAGCAAAATAGAACCTAACGAAATCCCCATGAACGCCTGGCCGAGAATGTCGCCCAGCATTAAACGGTGCTGAATTTTTTGCAGTCCTTCATTGGCGGCTTTGCGCACCTGCGCATCGGGTTCGGTCTGCGCATCACTCAGCGGTTTGAGCAATGCTTGTGTATCGGGGTCAGCAGAATGGCTAAGTAACTCCACCGCGTTCAGGCGCACTTTTGCGTCGCTGCTGGTGAGTTGTAGTTGTGCCACAACACCCTCAAGCTCGCTGCGAACATCTTCGTTTGTTTCGGCTTTAAGTCTTTGTTGTAACAGTGGCAGCAGATCAGGCTGCACATCGCGTTGCAGGGTCTTTGCCGCTTGCATACGTTCAGTGACGTTGTCACTTATTAGTCGATGACTGGCGAGCGCACTGCCCGCAAGAATGCGTAAACGATTAGTCAGCCGGACTTTTTTAACCTCACCCGTTGGCGCTTTTGCATCACCCAGCGGTGTGAGTGTGGAACTGTTTTGCACAAAAGCATGATGTTGTTCGTCAACCACCAGACTTTCAGCCCCGAGGGCACTTAATAGCGGTAAACGTTTTGCATCCGGTGCCGCCGCCCAGGTTTGCAGCAGTTTCGCCTGTTGCGTGCGGTTCGCCGCGGCAAAATCTTCGGCATCTCCGGCGCGGGCGAAGCACGGCAGCAGCCAGGCCATGATTAACAGCCAGCGTACATATTTCATGGGCGTCTCCTGGAATTTTTGGTCGATGACGCTGCGCTTATCCCCCCAACAAAATCCAAACCGTAGGTCGGATAAGCGCTAGCGTCATCCGACGCAGGTTTTACTTTAGTTACTCGCCATTTTCACAGGCTCTTCAGACTTCTTGTCGTTGCCTGCAATGAACGGGCTCCACGGCTGAGCGCGTACTGGTGCATCGGTCTGCCACACCACGTTGAACTGGCCGTTGCCTTCAATTTCACCAATCATCACCGGCTTATGCAGATGGTGGTTGGTGGCGTCCATGGTGAGCGTAAAACCAGATGGCGCTTTGTAGGTTTGCCCCGCCATCGCCGCGCGTACTTTGTCGACATCCGTAGTTCCGGCTTTTTCCACCGCCTGTGCCCACATATGGATGCCAACGTAGGTTGCTTCCATCGGGTCGTTGGTGACAACGGTGTCAGCATTCGGCAGCTTGTGAGCTTTGGCGTACGCTTTCCATTCGGCGACAAACGCTTTGTTGGTTGGGTTATCAACCGATTCAAAGTAGTTCCACGCCGCCAGGTTGCCGACCAGTGGTTTAGTGTCAATCCCGCGCAACTCTTCTTCACCGACCGAGAACGCCACCACCGGCACATCGGTTGCTTTCAGGCCTTGGTTGGCGAGTTCTTTGTAGAACGGCACGTTGGAGTCACCATTAATGGTGGAGATAACCGCGGTTTTGCCGCCTGCGGAGAATTTCTTGATGTTGGAAACAATGGTCTGGTAATCGCTATAGCCAAACGGGGTATAAACTTCTTCGATGTCTTTATCCTGCACGCCTTTGGAATGCAGGAAAGCGCGCAGAATCTTGTTGGTGGTGCGCGGATAAACGTAATCCGTGCCTAACAGGAAGTAGCGTTTCGCCGCTCCGCCATCTTCGCTCATCAGGTATTCCACTGCCGGAATTGCCTGCTGATTAGGTGCAGCCCCCGTGTAGAATACGTTTGGCGACATCTCTTCACCTTCATACTGCACCGGGTAGAACAGCAGCCCGTTCAGCTCTTCAAATACCGGCAACACAGATTTGCGCGATACCGATGTCCAACAACCAAACACCACCGCCGCTTTATCCTGGCTTAACAGTTGGCGCGCTTTTTCAGCGAACAACGGCCAGTTGGAGGCCGGATCAACCACCACCGGTTCGAGCTGTTTACCCAGTACGCCGCCTTTGGCGTTAATGTCAGCGATGGTCATCAGCGCCACATCTTTGAGCGGCGTTTCAGAGATAGCCATAGTGCCGGACAGCGAGTGCATGATGCCCACTTTGATGGTGTCGGCAGCTTGTGCGCTGAAGGCTAGCCCCATGCTGACTACCGACGCGGAGAGCGCGAAAGCTTTAATGAAGGTGCGACGTTGCATAGTGTGTATACCCCAGATTTAACCCGAATTAGCGAATAACCCCATGCTTCGCCTGATGAAGCATATGGAGAGTAATTTGACGGACCTCTTTCTGACTTGCGGCTATATGGTCGTGTAAGCGGGTCTGCGCCTCCTGAAGTTGACGGTTCAAAATGGCGAGCAAAATCTGTCCATGCTCGAGATATGTGGCACTTACGCGCGGACGTTTGGTGAAATCCAGCCGCCGCACAATATGAATTTTTTCGGTGATTTCGCGATGGACCCGCGCCATTTCCGGGTTTCCTGTGGCCTCAACCAGCGTCATATGGAACACCTCGTCGTGGCTGGCAACTTCAGCACCATCGGCCAGTTGTGGCGCATCAATCCAGAACTGTTTCAGCGCCTGAAGCGGCAGCGGACGCACCTCTGTGGGCAACATACACAGACGTTTTACGGCTTCGAGCTCCAGTACAATGCGCAGATCGTAGAGCGACTCCAGATGATCGAAATCCACCGCTTTTATCTGCCAACCGCTGCGTGGCTGTACCTCGACATACCCTTCTTGCTCAAGGGCATACAATGCCTGGCGCACCGGAGTTCGGCTGGCGGCCATGCGCACTGCGATGTCGTTTTCGCTAAATCTGTCACCCGGCAGAAGCTGGAAATCAAAGATTTCCTGCTTCAACAAGCGGTGGATACGCTCGGCGATACCTTCGGGTTTCTTATTCACACCGCATCCAGCCACAGCAATGCATCACCGGGCCCTACCTGGCGACCCTGCTGGCAACTGATACGAATAACGGTGCCATCGCAAGGTGCGCTCACCATCAGCTCCATTTTCATAGCTTCCACCACGATCAACGGCTCGCCCTGCTTCACAGCCTGTCCTGGCTCCACAAGGATCTTCCAGATATTGCCGTTGAGATCCGCGCTCACCAGCTGACCTGGCTGATCTTCAACCAACTCTTCTTGCGCAAGCATCGCGCTCTCGACCGCAGCACTTTCCTGCTCCTTCCAGTGCGCCACTTCACTGACAAACGCACGCTGTTGGCGCGAGCGGAAATCAGCAATGTCGTCGGCGTTGTCGGCAAGAAAGGTGGTGTAAGCGGCAAAATCAAACTCAACCTGTTCAACACGCACCTCGGCACGTCCTTCGCGGAAGGCGCTACGGAATTCGGTCAGCTCGTCTTCGCTGACCGGATAGAAACGCACCTGGTCGAAGAACTTCAGCAGCCATGGCTCATCACCAAACTGTTCGTTCTTAAGGAATTTGTTCCAGATAGGCAACGTACGCCCAACCAACTGGTAGCCACCCGGCGAATCCATGCCGTAGATGCACATATACATACCGCCAATACCGACGGTGCCTTCGGCAGTCCAGGTGCGGGCCGGGTTATATTTCGAACTCAACAAGCGGTGACGCGGGTCAAGTGGCACCGCGCAAGGGGCGCCGAGATATACATCCCCCAATCCCAGAATCAAATAACTGGCGTTAAAGATGATGTCCCGCACTTCGTCACGGTGCGCCAGGCCATTGGTGCGCTGAATGAAATCGACGTTATTGGGCAGCCATGGTGCATCAGCCCGCACGGTTTCTTTGTAACGTTCAACCGCCGCAAGCGTGGCGCTGTCTTCAAAGGCCATCGGCAGATGCACAATACGCGACGGAATTTTGAGTTTCGTGACATCGCCCAGCTGTTTTTCCAGACCCAGCAGTAAAGTGAGTAATTGCGACTGGGAAATATGCTGGCTGTCATAACGCACTTGCAGCGAACGCACACCCGGCGAAAGCTCTTCAATACCGGAAACTCCGGCCTGTTTGATGGCTTTCATCAGCAGATAAATACGCAGGCGCAGCGCCAAATCCAGCACGTTGTCGCCGTATTCGATCAGCACATAGTTGTCGCCCGCCTGGCGGTAAACAACGGCAGGTAAATCACTCTGAGCATCCAGTTCTGCGAGAATTGCCGCACTTGAGGTAGTGGTCGGTTTAATCGACGGGTGCAAATCCGGCAGGTTTAACACATGCAGCAAATTGGTAACTGCCACATCTTGTGCAATTTCCAGCGACTGCGCATGTTCAAAGGTGATCGAGTGGAAACGAATACGGTCGCCCGGCTTCACCTGCCCGACTTTCCACAGTTCCGCTTTCGCGATGGTAACCGGGCAAACAAACCCGCCCAGACTTGGGCCGTCACGCGTCAGGATCACCGGGAAGTCACCGGTAAAGTTCACCGCGCCAATCGCGTATTCACAATCATGAACGTTGGAAGGATGAAGCCCCGCTTCGCCGCCGTCAGCCCGCGTCCATTCAGGTTTAGGGCCGACTAAACGCACGCCGAGGCGGTTCGAGTTGTAGTGAACCTGCCACTCGGCTTCAAAGAACGTCTGCATGGATTCAGGGGTGAAGAAATCAGGTGCACCATGCGGCCCGTACAACACGCCAATTTCCCACACATCGCTGTATTGCGGGATAACTGCCGGTTCCGGCGTTTGCGGCAGTGAAATCGGCGCAGGCGTGGTGCACGCCGGTAAGCACGGTTGGGAAATCGCCAGCACATCTGCCACGCGCAAAGTGCGCCCGGCATGACCGCCGAACTGCCCGAGGGCAAATGTAGAACGGCTGCCGAGATAAACCGGCACGTCGAAACCATTGCGTACCGCCAGATAAGTGCGACAACCCGAGGTCGCACGCCCCAGTTTTAACGTCTGCCCCGCCTTGACGATCACCGGCTGCCAATATGGGACTTCTTCGTCATCAAGCGTTGCCGGGCAATCTGCACCGGTTAACGCGATAGTTGCGGCGCTATGGAAACGCAGCGTCGGCCCCTGCAAGGTAAATTCAAGACCTGCGGCAGACGGATGGTTGCCAACAATGCGGTTGGCAAGACGGAACGCAAAATCATCCATTGGGCCGGACGGCGGCACGCCAATATCCCAGTAACCCAGGCGGCCAGGGCTGTCCTGCACGCTGCTCCAGGTGCCGGGTTCCAGCACTTCAATGGCATGAGCCTGGTAAACCACGTCATCCAGCAGGCGGGTCCACATCACTCCAGCTTTAAATTCCGCCAGTTGCACAATTTGACGCAGGTAATCGAGATTGGTCGCAATACCGTGTAAACGCGTGGCGGCAAGTGCCGTGTTCAGTTTACTTAACGCCTGCTGACGATCGCCACCGTAAACGATCACTTTGGCGATCATCGGATCGTAAAACGCACTGACCTCACTGCCGGTACTAACCCAACCATCGACCCGCACATCCTGCGGGAAGTAAACGTCAGTCAACACGCCAGGACTTGGCTGGAAGTTTTTCAGCGCATCTTCGGCGTAAATACGCACTTCGATGGCGGCCCCTTTTGGCGGATGCGCTAAACGCTGCCAGTCAAGCGTGACGCCTGCGGCGACGTTAATCATGCATTCGATAAGATCCAGCCCGGTGACCATTTCGGTGACCGGATGCTCGACCTGCAAACGGGTGTTCACTTCGAGGAAATAGAACGCATCACGGGCGGCGTCGTAGATAAATTCCACGGTGCCGGCGCTGCGGTAATTAACTGATTCACCGAGTGCCACGGCTGCGGCATGAATCGCTTCACGCGTGGCTTGCGGCAAGTTGGGTGCCGGGGTTTCTTCCACCACTTTCTGGTTGCGACGTTGCAACGAACAATCACGTTCGCCCAGCGCGACCACCTTGCCTTTGCCATCGCCAAAAATCTGCACTTCAAGATGGCGCGCACGGTCGACAAAGCGCTCGATAAACACGCCATCATCGCTGAAAAACTGCTGGCCCATACGTTTTACGCTCGACCAGGCATCAATCAGGCTCGCTTCATCTTCGCAGCGCGTTAGGCCAATTCCCCCGCCACCTGCGGTGGTTTTCAACATCACCGGGTAGCCAATTTCAGCCGCCGCCAGCTGCGCTTCTTTCAGGGTCAGCAACAAGCCCGTTCCCGGTGTCATCGGCACATCAGCTTTAAAAGCCAGTTCACGAGCGCGGTGTTTCAGGCCGAAATCCCGAATTTGTTCGGCGGTTGGGCCGATGAACACCAGCCCGTTATCAGCACAGGCCTGGGCAAACTCCGCGCGTTCCGATAAAAAACCGTAGCCCGGGAATATCGCCTGCGCACCGCTCGCTTTAGCAGCGGCAACGATCTTCTCAATATCGAGGTAACTGTCCGCTGCTTTTTCGCCACCGAGCGCAATCGCCACATCGGCATCAATCACATGCTGCGCGTTAGCATCAGGGTCGGAGTAAACAGCAACACTGCCGATACCCATTTTTTTGAGCGTTTTAATTGCCCGAACGGCAATTTCACCGCGGTTAGCTATCAATACAGAGCTAAACATTGTCGTCTCCTTAAGCGCTATGGTGGCGGGCAAGCCAGGCTTTCCAGCCGCCCCACGCGGTGATATCCGTGGCATTTGAGAGTGCTGCGGGTTCGCAAATAAACCCTTTCACGTTGCGGCCATCTTCAAGCGTTAATGTGCCAATCCCCAGCGGGGCCGGGATTTCCGCCACAAACTCACCAAAGCGCGCCAGCGGGATGTCCCACAGCTCAACTGCAATCGGTTGCCCTTCGGAACTGCGTGCAAGGCCCGGTTTCGGCGGCTGAGTATTAGCCAGCGCGTAAAGGCGATAATTGGCGGCAGTAAAGGACTCCTCGATAAACACCGCATTACGTGTGGTGAGCTGGTGGTTGAGCGGCATTCCGCGCAGATGTGCGCCCACGACAGCAACGCGAACGTGATTGACTGATGGTTTTGCGGCATTACTCGCAGGCAGCGTTTTACCGGTGGCGCCTAATGGCAAATTCAATGCCTGCTGCCAGCTGTTCCCGAAGTGGCTCAGCGCCTGGTCATGCCATGCGGGTGCGATAAGCGTTATCCCGGCAGGGATTCCATCGGCGCGGAAATCACCCGGCAGTGCTAAAGCACAAAGGTCAGCCAGGTTCGTAAAGTTGGTGTAAGTGCCAAATTGCGAGTTGTAGCGCACCGGTTCTTGCGCCATTTCAGCAAGGGTATGAATGGTCGGTGACGTTGGCACCACCAGCGCGTCAAACTCGCTGAGCTGTGCGTTAATTTTTTGCGCCAGCTCAGCACGGGTGTATTCCGCCTGCCAGGCATCGCAAGCCGTGTAATTCAGACCGTTTGCCACAATACCGCGCACGGTGGGGTCCATCGCTTCAGGCTTGTTTTTAAAAATCTCGCCAACCGCCACGGTGCGCTCTGCCACCCACGCGCCGTAATAAAGCTGCTCGGCCAACTGGTTAAAGGCCGTGAAATCAATCGGCACCAGTTCCGCGCCCTGCTGCTGCAAACGCAGCAAGGTTTTGGCGAATGCGTTTTCGCTTAAGGTGTCACCGAAAAATTCAAGACGGTCGGGAATGGCAAAACGGAGTTTTTCACTAAAGCGTGCCGGTGCAGTTTGCGGGTTTGAACGGGAGTACGGATCTTGTGGATCGTAACCACCAGCAACGGCGGCTACGGTTTGTGCATCTTCAACGGTTAGCGCGAACACCGAAACACAGTCATTCAGGCGACATGCAGGGACGACGCCTGTGGTAGAAATCCAGCCTTTGGTGGGTTTCAGGCCAACAATATTGTTAAACCCGGCTGGGACGCGCCCGGAGCCTGCGGTATCGGTTCCCAGCGAGAAGCACACCAGTCCACGCGCCACCACCGATGCGGAGCCAGAGCTTGAGCCACCGCTGACATATTCCGGGTTAAAGGTATTTTTCACCGCACCAAATGGTGAGCGTGTGCCAACTAACCCGGTCGCGAACTGGTCGAGGTTAGTTTTACCTACCACAATTGCACCCGCCGCTTTCAGACGAGCGATTACCGTTGCATCTTTTTCTGGTGTATAGGTAAAAGCAGGACATGCGGCGCTGGTGGGCATTCCGGCGACATCAATATTATCTTTCGCCGCAAAAGGAACGCCTAATAAAGGCAAGTCGGTCGCTTGTTTTTCACCAGAATTAATCGCCTGAAAAATTGTGGTTAATTGCGCATAGATTTCGTCATGCGTCGCAATATATATCCAGGCGTTATCATCACGGGATAAATCTGCATCTAATTGCTGATATGCCACCACAAGTTGTTGCGGATGCTGGCGGTAACTGGCTACCCATTCAGACAAAGTCGCTACTGACATAAACTGGAATCCCATCTGGTATACAAGATGAGATGAATAAAGCATTTAGCGTGCCAGGTATTTACGGCGCTGATAATCAAGAGATTTAAATATACCTAAGAACGCATCATTCATTTTTCGCACTCTTATAGAGCGAAGGATTCAGTTATTTATCCAGAAAGGTGCAAATAAACAATGTCATAATATTTTCTTATGCTTATTAATAAATCGGTCGTTTTGTAGAGTAGATAACCGCGGCAAACATAAAAAATGTCATGCTCATGATTTGATAGTGTGATCAACCACCAGGAAAGCAAATTAACCATACAATACCCTAAGTATCGGCTTAGATATGGCATTAACACCGCATGCGAATGCGCAGAATAGAATACGATTCCATCACAGATCGAACTTAGGTATAGCGCCAATAGCTGCTTATACTTCCTTAAAATGTCTAAAGGCAAACGAAAATGAATAAGCCCGCCCCTACCGGTTTATTGCAGCAACCTAAACCGTTTTTTATGATTTTTTTGTTGAGTTATGGGAGCGTTTTGGATACTACGGCGTGCAAGGTATTCTGGCCGTTTTCTTCGTTAAAGAGCTCGGTTTTTCACAGGAACAGGCCTTTGTTACCTTTGGTGCCTTTGCCGCTCTGGTTTACGGGCTGATCTCAATCGGTGGTTACGTTGGCGATCATTTATTAGGAACAAAACGCACGATGGTTCTTGGTGCCGTGGTACTGGCTCTGGGCTACTTTATGACCGGTTTGTCGCTGCATAATCCTGATATGATCTTTATTGCCCTGGGCACCATTGCGGTGGGCAACGGGCTATTTAAAGCCAACCCGGCCAGTCTGCTTTCGAAATGTTATCCGCCAAAAGATCCCCGTCTGGACGGCGCATTCACCCTCTTTTACATGTCTATCAACATCGGTTCTTTGTTGTCTTTGTCTCTTGCTCCTGTCATTGCCAACAAATATGGCTACGCCGTTACCTACAACCTGTGCGGCATTGGCTTAGTCTTCGCATTGCTGGTTTATTTCTGCTGCCGTGGCATGGTGCGCGACATTGGCTCGGAACCCGATAGCAAGCCGATGAGCTACAAAAACTTACTGCTGGTTTTAGCGGGAACTGTGCTGATGATTTACGTTTGTGCCTGGCTGATGCATAACGTAAAAGTGGCCAATATTGTGTTAATTGTGCTGTCCATCATCGTGATTTTCCTCTTCTTCCGTGAGGCCGCGAAGCAAAACAAAAGCGATCGCAACCGCATGTACGTCGCTTTTGTGCTGATGATTGAAGCGGTACTGTTTTACATTCTGTATGCCCAGATGCCGACGTCGCTGAACTTCTTTGCTATCAATAACGTGCGCCATGAAATTCTCGGTTTTACTATCAACCCCGTCAGTTTTCAGGCTCTGAACCCATTCTGGGTGGTGGTCGCCAGCCCTATTCTGGCTTCGCTGTATACCCGTTTTGGTGCCAAAGGCAAAGATCTGACGATGCCTGCCAAATTCACTCTCGGCATGTTCCTGTGTTCGTTAGGCTTTTTAACTGCCGCTGCCGCTGGCATGTGGTTTGCTGACGCGCAAGGGCTGACTTCACCGTGGTTTATCGTGCTGGTGTATTTGTTCCAGAGCCTGGGTGAACTGATGATAAGCGCCTTAGGTTTGGCGATGGTTGCAGCACTGGTGCCGCAATATATGATGGGCTTTATTCTCGGAATGTGGTTCCTGACACAGGCCGCAGCCTTCCTGCTCGGCGGCTACGTTGCCACCTTCACGGCAGTGCCGGAATCCCTTAACGACCCGCTGCAAACGCTGCCGATTTATACCGGCGTATTCAGCAAAATTGGCATCACGACCTTTGTTATCGCGCTGATTATGGCCGCAATGGTGCCGTGGCTAAACCGTATGATGAATATGCAACCGGAAGTGAAAACCGCTTAACTTCTTCGTCTTTGTTTCTTATCACGCCGCCTTCAACGAAGGCGGTTTGTGATAACACTTTCTGAAACTTAAATAATGGTGCCGCCTTTAGTTAAATCATCACGGCGCTGTTCCACTTCCGCTTTGTGATGATGGCCCTTCTGCGCAATGGCGTTACGTAAACGCTGCTGCTGTGCGTAACGGTCTTCGCGGGTTAATTCAGCATCGTCGCTCAGTTCAATCAGCAACTCATTCATATGCTCAATCACATTTTCAGTTACCGCTGCGTCTACGCGGGCAATTACGTCTTCAAGGTGCGCCATAACAATCTCCTTAATTTTTGTACCGACACCCTAACCTTTTCAGGTGAGGAATCAATAAATTTATCTCTATCGCTATGACTCGGCAGCAATTTTTCAAGCATAAGTATCACCGTCCTGCCCATTCACTCATGCATTTTGCAGAATGCATCCAGAGCATCGGACAACGCAGACGGATTTTCCCACGACATTGAATGCCCGCAGTCTGGTAATACTGTAGTCGTGATTTTCAGGGTTTGAACTTTAGTGAAATCGCTATCGGGCAAGTCCAGCCAGCGAACGCGGCAGTTTGCGATAGAGGAGAAAAACGATTCCATACCATTAATCTTCAGAAGCAGGATGGGAAGAAACACCCAATATTTTGTTCATATTGATACCGGTGACAGCAAAACCGTTAGTTTCATAGACCTGTCTGGCTCTGCGGTTATCAGCAGCCACCCGAAGTTTGATCTGGTTATAGCCTTGTTGAATTAGCCGCTCTTCCAGACTTTTCATCGCCTCACTACCCAGCCCCAGGCCACGAAAGTGAGGAAAGAGATAAAAGTCGTTGATATAAACAGATTTTAGCTCTGAGTCCGGCTTATACCATAGATAGCCAATATGCTGTTCTTCACCCAAATGGGTTTGTGTAATGCATAACACGACCTGCCCGGCACTCTTTTCACCGTCCGGGAAACTTGCCTCTGTCTCACGTCGCGCCTGTAACAAAGCATCCGCTTCGGATAGTCGATAACTACTGGCTATCTCACTTGCATAATCCACAACGAAGTAATCAACAAAGGCCAGAAAATCATGGTTTAACATAGGTTTGAACGTAACCATTTTTCATCCTTGTTTGTGTATTTACCGAGTCCAAAATATGACGCTTCCCAAATCAGGAAGCGTCCGTCGAGATTAATTCAATTTCGCTTTCGAGAAATCACTGCCATTCAGGCTAACGCTATAACCCGTCACATTACTGCGTGTTGCGTAGAAAGTTTTACCGTTTGCCAGTGGGATCCACGGCGCTTGTTGATAGAACACTTCTTGCGCCTGCTCATAGAGTTTAGCGCGCGCAGCCGGGTCGCTGATCAGTTTCGCTTTTTGCGTTAACGCATCGTAATCTTTGTCGCACCAGCGTGCGGCGTTAGAACCACTCTTGATGCTGCCACAACCAAGCAGAGTATCTGCGAAGTTATCCGGGTCGCCGTTATCACTCATCCAGCCAAACAGTGCGGAGGAGTGCTCACCCTTACGCATGCCTGAAAGGTATTCGCCCCACTCAAAGGTGACGATTTTCGCGTTCACACCCACTTTTGCCCAGTCATGCTGAATCATCTCGGCGATACGACGGGAGTTCGGGTTATATGGACGCTGCACCGGCATTGACCACAAATCCGTATCGAAGCCCTTCTCAAGTCCTGCTTGTTTTAACAGTGCTTTGGCCTTTTCAGGATTATAGGTGCGATCGTTGAGATCTTTATTGAAACCCAACATTGTTGGCGGGATTGGAGATTTAGCAATCGTACCCGACCCCATAAACACTGCATTGATAATAGCTTGTTTATCTACGGCGTAATTCAACGCCTGGCGTACCAACACGTTATCAAATGGCTTTTTGGTGGTGTTAAACGCCAGATAACCGACGTTCAGGCCATCTACCGTGTGTAAAGTTAGATCTTTGTCGGCTTTAATGGCGTCAAATTGCACCGGAGCCGGGGCTGGAATAATCTGGCATTCGTTCTTCTGCAATTTCGCCATACGCGTCTGGACGTTTGGTGTAATGGAGAAGATCAGATGTTTGGTTGGCACTTCACCATTCCAGTAGTTCGGGTTCGCCACATAGCGAATCAACGAATCTACTTTATATTCCTGCAACGCAAACGGCCCTGTGCCGATTGGCGCAGTATCCACTTTTTCAGGTGTGCCCGCTTTTAGCATCGCATCAGCATATTCTGCGGAAAGAATTGAAGCGAAATCCATACCCCAGTCTGCAAGGAATGCCGCGTTAGGTTCGCTCAGGGTGAACTGAACGTGGTTATCATCAAGTTTTTTAACTTCGGTTATCAGCTTATCGAGCCCGACATCATTGAAGTATTCGTAAGTCGCCTGCGACACGTTGTGGTACGGGTTTTTCGGGTCCTTCTGGCGCATGACTGAGAAAACGACATCGTCAGCATTGAAATCGCGGGTCGGCTTAAACTCTTTATTGCTATTGAACTTCACGCCTTTACGCAGGGTAAAAGTATACGTTTTACCATCCGGGCTGATTTTCCATTCGGTAGCCAATGACGGTACCGGTAAGTTATCGCTTGGGCGAAATTCAACCAGGCGGTTATAGAGCGTCTGCGAACTGGCAACAAACGTAGGGCCGGAGCTGGCAATTTGTGGGTTGAAGGATTCTGGTGAGGCCTCTGAACAATAAACTAGCGTGTTATTCGCTGCAGCCAATGCAGCCGTTGCGGGTAAGAAACTGCTGAGCAACAGTGTGAGAAGTGTTTTCCCTGTCGACATAGTTGTGCCTTTTGTATGCTTGCCAAATGAAAAGTGAACTTATAATTTTGAGCGTCAATAACACCATAGCTCTTATATTCTGACAAATAACAAAAGGCTCTCAGGTTATTCATTAATAGTGATATTCGTGCGTTTTTACGCCACCGGCAGCACAATACACCACCACACTCATTTACAATGACGCAACAAACCGCTGTAAGATCGCTCGCGAAAAAGGCGTATCGCTCACTGCGGCTAATAAGGCATCACGGTCCTTGCCTTTCATCGCCACTCTTTCACTACGGCTGGTAATGATTTTATTCATCACTGGCGCACTAAATTCTGGGTGGAATTGCACCGAAAGTGCAGTCGATGAATAGCGGATAATTTGGTGCGGATCGTGACTGGATGCTGCAAGTACCACGGCACATGACGGTAACGTGAGCACGCTTTGCTCGTGGCTTAAAAACGTATCAAAAGATGTTGGCAAACCTTCAAGTAACGGGTCATGACGTGCTGCATCATTCAAGCTGACGGCAATTTGCCCCACTTCGCTGCCTTGCGGATGGTAATCCACTTTTCCACCCAGCGCGTAAGCCATTAACTGGTGCCCGTAACAGACACCTAATACCGGAACTCCCGCGCCGATAATCTCCCGCAACCAGTTGGCCGTGCGCTCACTCCACTCTTCATGGTCGGTGACCATCGCCCATGAACCCGAAATCACCGCACCGCTAAACGTACCCGCCGCTGGCAGTCGTTCACCTTCGAAGGGGCAAACAACTTTAATTGGGCCAACATCACCTAACGCGGCTTTAAACCAGTCAGGCTGTTCGCCAACAGCCGTGCGAATATCAGTGGGAGGATGGCCCATTTGAACTAGCAATAACGGTAGTGTTTCTGACATTGATTAATCGCTCCGGCGATGTAGAGAAGAATAATCAGTAGCACAAAACTTCCCACAGACTCAATGACTTTATTAATAAATTCTGCCATAGAAAAAGGCGCCCCCAGGACACCTTTATTTATAAAATCAGTTAACCTCAAGCTAATTAGATTAACACGCACTACATAAATAATTTAAATAGTTACTGGGTAATTTAATAATATCCAGGCTCTTTCTGATGCCTATTTTTCTAAATGCACTGCGTTGATGAGAGTACGCTGTTTTTGTAGCAATATTAAGCCTGGAGCTAATAAAATTAATCGTCATACCGTTCATAACCAACTTTAATACCGCCCTCTCAGTTTTTGTAATCTTAGGGAGCTTAATCTCTTTATTGTTAATCGCCTGTACTAAGTACATATTTTGCAGTAGGTCGCTTAAATAGAATTTACGAGCAATGGTTGCGAACCTAAAAATACTGCTTATTTTCCAGTCAACATGGTTTGCCGCAATGATTACGGATGCATTTGTTTCATTTAACTCCATTAACATCGTGAAGTCGATATTTGAATTTTCTTGAGCAACTAACACTATGTCGCCTGGTTTGGTAAGGTGAAAAATTTCACTATTACTTTTGCTATTAGGGTTTAATTGAACACAGCGGCAATCCATTCTTTGCTTAAGGGAATTTGCAACACCCAAAAACAAATAGCTATTCTCTGTCAATACATAAATATTCATAACATCCCTCTACAAACATTGACTCTTCCGCAGTCAGCCTCTTCCCTTTTAACAAAGAAGTTCCAGAGGCATGATTAGCTGTCCTTAAGATAGTGTTTTATTAATTTGATTTATTTTTCTTCAGTTCTTTTACGCCGGAATTCACCACCGGTAACTCAGCTTGCGGCTTGTCTTTTTTTACAGGAATAACATTCAACGTTGAGAAATATTCCTTTCCTAAAATTTTCCCATTGCCTATCCATGTCACGCCATTTTTTTTGAGCACAACACCAGCAGATGTTATTTGCAACTCTTTGCCTAGAGTATCCTCGACATAGAGCGAGTTTTTGCTAACCGTAACCGGGTTGTATTCTGCAACTTCCGATTTATAGGCCTCTTTCACTAAATTGAGATATTCCGGAGCATAATTGTATACCGTGCTTACCACACTTTTCAGGTAATCCTCTCTTGAGGAGTTTGAGTCCGTTGGTAGGTTACTGGCTATCACGGCATATAATTGTGCCGTCGCTTGCGTCAGCGACATTTTCATGCGCATTTCCGAGGCAAACTTCTCTGCATTAAGAACGGTTGTAGCCTTACCTTTTTTATCCTTTTTCTCTTCCAAAAAGGTAGTGTTATCTACTGGTTGCGATAGCATCGACGCAAGATACGTGGCACATACGTAAGCCTGCACAGGCTGATTCCCATTGACCAACAGCGCTGATAAAGTCCCTTTAGCAGGGAGTTCATTGGCTTTAATACTGTTTTTTGCCAGAAAGCTGTTTACATCATCTTGTGTAGAATCTCCGCGCGCCAAATCGCATATTTGTTTCATGATAAAGTCATTCTGCTTTCCATTGACGGCATTCATATTATTCAATGCGTCACTGATTAGATTATATGCAGGCACATTAATGTATTTAACATTAAGGCTATCAGCCGCACAGAACCCATTAAAACTTAGCAGGAATAAAAGACCGCCAAAGGCGGTCTTAGTTAGATTTTTCATAGATTACTTACCTGAATGTGAGTCTACAACATCAACAGTCATGCGGCGATTAGGTTCCAGACATTTAATAACAGCAGTGGATTGTTTACCCGGGCAACTTATCCGTGGATTGGAATCACCTAAGCCGCGAGTTTCAATTAATGAGGCCGCAAGACCATTTTCAACCAACAACCCTTTAACCGATTCTGCACGAGCAAGTGAAAGTTGCATATTGCTTGCTGCACTTCCGATACGATCGGTGTATGCAGTGATGACCAGTCGTTTATTTTTTAAATTGTTTACTTTCAGATTGGCAGCAAGCGCATTAACTTGTTGCTTACCGTCAACGCTAAGCTTTGCACTCGCGAATGCAAATAAACTTTCAGCACTTAACTCTTTGTGAGCAACAGTGTTGACCACAGGCTGTTTTAATTTAGACAGGCAGTCATCAGGGGCGAAGAAGAAGCTTTGCGCTTTCATGTGTTCATCAAACAAGACTTTATATTGACAAGTCAGTACAGAATTATCAGCTTTATTAAAATGGAAAATATAGTCCCATTCTTTTACACGGAATACACCTTCATTAAAGTGTGGTGTGCCAATAAGTTCATAAACTTCTGCTTTTGTCAGTCCTGAACGCATTTGTTTTAGATTATCAAGATTAACAAAACTACCTTCGCCCCTTACCGCTTTAGATGCAACAGGGAATATTGGGTTATCAGTTTTACCTTGAGAATCAACATCGCTTACAGAGCGTGTGCAAGCTGAAAGCAATACTGCCGCGCTGAAAATAATAGCCAGTCTTGTATAGTTAGCGTATTTCATTTTATATCTCATCCTAATTTGCTAATAATCCCCCAACTCTCCTGCCGGGGGATAAATATTAATTAAACAGACTTACCACTGATAACCCACACCGACCGAGGCACCCATATCACCTTGGCTGTTGGTCATGCCGGATAATTTAGTCACCCATTTGCCGTTGTCAGAAATCGTGGAGACACCTAAGGCAACCGAAGACTGGTCTTGGTAAGTACCACCGCCCATGCTCACCATGCTGGCACCTGGTGAATACGGCTGCGGCAAGCTGGCCATCGCCATTGCGCCCGCAATACCGGCACTGAGTTTATCTTTGTTGTCATCAACCAGATTTTTCAATGAATTGAATTTGTTGTCGGTGTATTGATTAGACTGCGCAATACCCGAGTTCAACTGGTTAAGGTTCACCGCATCGGTACCGTGAGTGCCTGGCGCCACGTTGGTTATCTGGCGTTCAGCACCGACTGAACCGACGGAAACTGAGTTAGCACGGTCTGCAACTGAATTTACCCCTAATGCCACAGAGTTTGAGGCCGTAGCAATCGCGTTCGAACCCAATGCCACGCTGTTATCGCCTGAAGCTTTAGCACCTGCACCACCCGCAGTCGCATCTTTACCGGTCACCACAGGCTTGGAACGATTACTGGTATTATTCACCTGGAACATACCATCAGTGCCGTTAGAGATGTTTTTCACCTCATTTGAGACGGCATTGAGCTGGGAGTAATTCACCGCATCGCCATCCTGTGTGCCGGCAGCGAGATTGGTGATGACAGTTGAGTCACCCAGTGTGATTTTGGTGTAGTTAGTGGTTCCGTCATTAAAGGCGTCGTACTTAACTGCACGATTATCCAGGTTAATAATGCCGCCGGTGATGTTATTCACCGCATCAGTTACCGCATACAGTTGGGAACCGTTAACCGCATCAGTGCTGGTAGCACTAATCTGGCCCGCTGCCACGTTGGTAATCGTACGCTCTTCACCTTTATCGCCGACGCTAACTGTACCCACCGGGGTTGTCCCCGCGAAGGTGTAGTCATTGCCACGAATGGTAATACCTGCGGTGCCAACCGCTTCCTGCGTTTTAGCGCCATCGCCCAACGCAACACTATGTGCAGTGCTGGCGTCAGCTCCGTTACCAATAGCAATGGAGTTCAGTGCGCTGGCAGTAGAACTCTGACCAATCGCCACTGCATCTGCACCCGTTGCAGACGAATCTGTCCCAGTAGAATTGGCGTGGAAATATTTGGTGCCATTATTACTGATGTTGATGATGCTGCTGGCGATATTATCCACCGCAGTATTCGTGGCATTCAGTTGCGAGCCGTTAATCGCATCAGTACTGTCTGCGTTGATGCGGCCTGCCGCAACGTTGGTAATGGTACGTTCCTGACCTTTATCGCCAACGCTAACTGTGCCGACAGGGGTGGTACCCGCAAAGGCATAGTCATTGCCGAGAATAGTGGTTCCTGTTGTCGCAACCGCTTCCTGCGTTTTAGCGCCATCGCCCAACGCAACACTATGTGCAGTGCTGGCGTCAGCTCCGTTACCAATAGCAATGGAGTTCAGTGCGCTGGCAGTAGAACTCTGACCAATCGCCACTGCATCTGCACCCGTAGCGGATGAATCTGCACCGGTTGAGTTGGCATGGAAGTATTTGCTGCTAATGCCACCATTATTGATGTTGTTGATGATGCTGTTGATGTTATCAACCGCTGAGTTCGTGGCATACAGTTGCGAGCCGTTAATGGCATCGGTGCTGTCTGCGTTGATACGGCCAGCGGCAACGTTAGTAATGGTGCGCTCATCACCCACGGCACCCACGCTGACGGTACTGGTCGGGGCGATACCGGCGAACAGGTAATCTGTGCCAGCAATGGTGGCACCCGTTGTCGCCACGGTGGTGTCCGTCGTCGAATATGTACCGAGCGCAACATCACCATCGTTTACTGCTGTGGAGTTTGCACCCAATGCGGTAGATTTCGAGGTAGACACTGCATTGTAACCGAGTGATGTAGCTGATCCCCCCATGCCTTGTGCTTTATAACCGATAACAGTGGCATATTCAGCTTCTGCAAAGCTAGAAGCGCCTACGCTTACACTCCCGACTTTGCCTGAAGAAGCGCCGCTACCGATACTCACTGTTGCATCCTCTAATGCACTCGCCCCATTACCGATTGCTACTCCAACACTAGTAGCAAACGAGTTCGTACCCAATGCGATGCTTGATGTACCCTGGGCAACGGCATTACGACCCAATGCCATCGAATCTTCAGCCGTACTTTGTGCACCCAGGCCCATCGCAATCGATTGATCTCCCCATGCAATGGAACTCTGACCAATGGCAATAGCATCTGCACCCGTCGCGGATGAATCTGCACCGGTTGAGTTGGCGTGGAAGTATTTGGTGCCGTTTGCATAAATATTATTGATGTCAGTCACGCTGGAACTGGCAAGTTCCTGAACAGCTTTAAGCTGAGACACGTTAACGGCATCATCATCAGCCGTCCCTGCGGATACACTGGTGATCTGTCGCAGACCAACGTCAACAGCACCCTGTTGAGATACCGTGGCTTCAATTGCGACTTTGGCTGCATCTGAAATACCTTCAGGTAGGTAGCCCAGTACACCGGCTTTTCGACGTGAGACTGACTCGGCACCAAGCCCGACGCCTCCCTCAACAAAAGCTCCCGCCCCATAACCTAATGCAACTCCGAAATCAGCATAGGCCGTGGTGTCCGAACCAATGGCTACGCTGTAATTCGATGAAACTCTAAAATTTGATAAATGCCCAATACTTATATTTTGTTCGCCTGTCACTCCCCGGCCTGCGTAGTGTCCAGCTGCAAAGTTATTGTCACCATTGGTTTCCATCCCTGCACCGAAACCTACCCCGATGTTACTTGTACCAATGGAATCCTGACCAGCCATCATCCCTATATCAACATTTGCACTGCCTTCAATGTTTCGACCGCTATTCTCACCAACGGCAACGTTTCCATCACCTGTAAGGTCGGTACCCGCTAAGTAACCTAAAGCAAGGTTGGACATACCGGTGACATTTGAGCCAGTCTCCGTACCAAAAGCTATGTTGCGTACACCTGAGACGTTATTTCCCGCATTGGTTCCAAAGGCAGTATTATTTTCGCCCGCTACGTAACTCCCCGCATTTTTCCCAAACGCCATGTTTTGAATACCGCCAGAAACATACTGCCCAGCTTGATCACCTAACGCGATATTGAACCCGTCCCCACCAATGTCACCACCCAGCCCGGCTGCACGCCCTATCGAAATATCGCTATCTCTTGACGCCACGCTCTCCACACCAATCGCAATAGCATCTTCACCAATAGCAGATGAATCTGCACCGGTTGAGTTGGCGTGGAAGTATTTGATGCCGTTTGCATAAATATTATTGATGTCAGTCACGCTGGAACTGGCAAGTTCCTGAACAGCTTTAAGCTGAGACACGTTAACGGCATCATCATCAGCCGTCCCTGCGGATACACTGGTGATCTGTCGCAGACCAACGTCAACAGCACCCTGTTGAGATACCGTGGCTTCAATTGCGACTTTGGCTGCATCTGAAATACCTTCAGGTAGGTAGCCCAGTACACCTGCCTCACGAGCTGCACCGGAAAAAGCACCGAGTGCAACTCCGCCTTCAACTGACGCTATTGCACCAGTACCAAAGGCCATGGCATGGTCTGCTGTAGCTTTAGAACTTTGCCCCAAAGCAACTGTGAATGAGGCTGAAATGCTATGGCCTGCTAAGTAACCTATTGCAACGTTGGAGTCACCCGTAACATCGTGCCCAGCATAGGCTCCCATTGCTTGGTTTTCTGAGCCTGAGGAGTGCATTCCGGCACCGAAACCGATAGAATTATTGCTTGATCCCGAAATATTCTGACCAGCCATGTCGCCAACGCTAACATTCAAATTCCCTTTAATGGACTCCCCACTAGCATTACCGAAAGCAAGGTTCGAATTTCCCTGAACATTGCTACCCGCATTGTCTCCGAATGCAAAATTGCTATCACCGGTGATATCTGATCCCGCTTCAGCTCCGAAAGCATAGTTGCCCGAACCTAATACGTTATTACCCGCATTGGTTCCAAAGGCAGTATTATTTCCGCCCGATACGTAACTCCCCGCATTTTTCCCAAACGCCATGTTTTGAGTGCCGTCAGAAACATACTGCCCAGCTTGATCACCTAACGCGATATTGAACCCGCCCGCACCAATGTCACCACCCAGCCCGGCTGCACGCCCTATCGAAATATCGCTATCTCTTGATGCCACGCTCTCCACACCAATGGCAATAGCATCAGCACCCGTAGCGGATGAATCTGTACCGGTTGAGTTGGCGTGGAAATATTTGATGCCATAATTGTTTAAATCAGTGATGGCTAAATTCGTGGCATTCAGTTGTGAGCCGTTAATGGCATCGGTGCTGTCTGCGTTGATGCGGCCAGCGCCAACGTTAGTGATGGTGCGCGTAAAACTCGGGCCATTGGCTGTAGCTGCCGTGGAGCCAACGCTGACGGTGGCGGCCGGATCGCTACCGGCAAACAGGTAATCTGTTCCGTTAATAGTGGCGCCCGTTGTCGCCACGGTGGTATCCGTTACCGAGAGTGCACCGAGAGCCACATCGCCATCGTATGTTGCGATGGATTTATAGCTTAGTGCCGTTCCGTAGTTGCCAAGTACTTCACTTTCCAAACCTGCTCCCGTCCCGGTCCTGGTTGGATAAGGACTATTGGGATCAGTGTAATCAATGACCCAGGCTTGTGCAGGAGTAGAAAGTACTGCCGCAGCAAAAAGCCCCACAGCCGTTCCACTACGGCGAGTAATAGCAGACACAGTCTTGCCTTTTCCCTTAGCTGACCCAAGCTCCCCAGCAACAACCCATACACGTTGTGCTGAATTCCATACCAGACGATAAATTTTGTTCATATGTGTTCCTTCCCGGCTCCATGCCAGAATAAAAGTTAGTGTTGCGCGGCCTGCAGGGTTGCTGCGGCTTTGTTAATCAGGGGACGTTCCAGAGAGGTACTGTTCAACTGGTTCTGCTCGCGTTCATAAAGTTCAAGCGCGGCTTTGTTATCGCGTGCGACGTATTGCTGATAACCGCCAATAAAGAAGGTGGCTTCAGTTAACGCATCGCGACGCTGGAGTTCGTCGGTACCGGGCATAGCGGCAATTGCGGCATATACCGCATCTGTGCTGCCTTTTCCTTCGTACAGGCGGACAAGTGCCTGCTGGCCCGCAGAACTGACGTTCATACCGGAAGCCAGGATGGCGAGTTCTTTTTTGAGGGCTGTGGGTTTCCCCACATAAGTACGGGCGGTGAGCCATAGCTGCCAAAGATGGGCATAATCACGCTCACGGGCATTATCGCTGGTGGCTATGACGCCAAAGGCTTCATCCGCAGCGTCAAACTGGCCGAGTGCGACGAGGTTAATTGCCAATGGAACCGCAATCTGGGTCGCCATCTCTGTACCTGCCAGCGTGTCGTAAACTTTGCGAGCCGAAGCATTACGCCCCGCGAGATCGTCGTTAATCGCCTGCTGAAATAACGCAACATGTTCCGCGTTTCTCTTCTGCACTTTCGCCTGTGGAGAATTTGCCGTCACCTGAGTGTTTTTATTGGCGAAAGCTGGGTGAAAGACCGAGTGTACCGCCATAATAAAAACCGAGCCCATAATGACTGAACGGAATATTTTTGAACGTGGTGCTAATAAAACTGACGGACGTAACACGTCAAGTGAAAAAATAGAATGTTTCATATTAGATATACTCTTGAAAAAATAACGCCGAAAAGGCCGTGATTTCGGGGCAATAGCTCCCCCAGCCAGGATTTTATTTCCTTGCTATGACTCTGAAGTGAATATTATTCGCCTGCATTACAATAAATATACTAAAAACATTGCCGACGTAATTAAGTCATCATTTACATTCAATGCACACCAAGCGTATTGGATAAAATTCAGCTAAACTCTTGGGCGTGCAACCTAAAATTATATTGATATTCACTAGCCCGGTAATACAGAGGCATAATTTCATCATAGGTAATTATGTAACCTCTACCCTTGGCATTTTTTATAAAATCCTCTGGCAACCCAAGTAAATCCAGCTTTAATTTCAATCCATTTAATACTTGCCATAATCGTTGGGTGGATGATGTCAGGTTGTTTTCTTCCCAGATTTTTTTCAACAACTCTTCTTTAGTGACCATTTTTGCACGAGCGTTCGCCAGCAAATAAAGAAACAGCTTCATCATTGTTTCGTTAATGTTGGTAGCGCAAAAGGCAATGTTTTTTTCGTTCCCTGACATGGAAACACGGTACAACCTCTTATTGTCGATATCAAAATGAATATCTTTACCAATCAGGTAACCATAAAGCTTCAGTCCCATATTTCCTCTGACTGCTTAAAAAAGGCGTAATGCTCCGCGAGAACTTTCCATATATTTAATTAACCCTACATTTAATGTGAAGCGATTATATGATGCCCCCGTTTACTTTCAATACAACACGAGTCCTTTCAATTCGTCTCGCCCAACCGAGAGCAATCGACTTTAGTACTGCAATACGTGCTTACATGTAGGTATAAAATTCGGTTTATATATAATTACTGGTTTTTAATCCTGTAAAATTTAACAAAACCACTTCAGCAGTTTTAAATATCGAACTTACGCAATCACATGACATTTTTATCTATCAACCAGGATAACAACCTGTTTTTACTGACCAAAACTCCCACTTTCAGGTGAAAGTCTTAATATTCACAGGCAATCGGTTTCGTTTGCCTGATAAGTGATGAGAATTCATTTTTGTGCTCTGTATCATTCCTTTCCCCCTGGTGCCGGTCTGGCGCAGCTTTGTGGATGGATGTGATTTCCTTCTCCCCCTCATTTCCTTGTTGAAAAGATTACGCCTGCCCGTTGGAAAAGTGACCTTTAGTAATCTTTACTTTCCTTATCCAGAAAAAATATTCTTATTTATCATAATGTTGATTAGATAAGCTTTTTGCAATGTATTGAAAAAAATATGGTTTTATCAACTTACTGATAAATATATAAAAAATATCTCAATTAAGATTTTTACCCGAGTTTTGTGGATTGCTATGAGGAGTTAAACCGCCGGATAGGCAATACTGAAGATGCATAATTCGATAAGCACAGGCGATAAAATGAAGAGAGTTTTTGTGATTAACCACAGCGTTCGGTTCGATCCTTTGTCCCGAATGTTGGTTGTTCTGGATAGACCGGAGGTTATGGTGCAACTCCACACCCCTGCCAGTGAATGCTTGCGCTTATTAGTGAGTCATAATGGTGAAACCTTGACTCATCAATTTCTATCTGAGGAAGTGTGGGAGAAGAAAGGCAGTTATGTCACGGCTAATTCGTTATACCAGAACATCGCGGCCATAAGACGAGGTTTAAAAGCAGTTGGTTTAGACGAAACGATGTTGAAAACGATCCCTAAAACCGGGTTCCAGATTTATGCGTCAATAGAAGAAGAGGATTTGCCCCCTGTCATAAAGGAATCATCCGCTCCCCTTTCGGCACCGGAGAATAAAGCAGAACCGCTGACGCCTCGCAGAGTTATACAACCCATGTTGTCACATTCAAAAATGCCGATCAAGATTCTCTACTTAGCCATATTTGTCATTTTTATCTCAGGCAGTTTTCTCCTTTACCAACAAATAACACTAAACAGATACCATTTTGACTCGTATACCCACATAGGGTTAATCAACAAATGTGATGTCTATTCCTATTATTCTGGCAAGGAGAAAAGCACAGATATTTTTAATGCATTAATAAAAAGCAGTTCGTTGACATGCCCAATGGGTGGAAAGGCCTGGTTAACCTTCAATGCCAACTATCGGATGTCATCTATTGTTATGTGTGATCAGAATATTGATAAAGACGGTGTAAACTGTAAGTCTTATATCTACTCTGGAGATGTAAATGAAAAATTATAAAAAGATTGCCGGGAGGGTTTTAATCGGTTTACTGGCCTGCATTCCGTTGGTGATGAGTATGTACGTAAAGACTAATAATAACAATTTTTCGTGCGATGGTGAGATAACTATCCAAAATTTAGATGAGACTTACAATGTCGTTATGCACTACCGTTTTAACAATGGGATCGGGAATTATATTGCAACTGGAGTGATACAAAACGCAGACAATTCGACTCGCCCCATAAGTAAAAGCTTTACCTTCCACTACACTCAGGAAGGCGATAATTTAACTTTATTGTCCAATGAAGATATTAACAGCTCGGTGGATACGAACACCCCTGACGTCCTGGTGCCTGATTTCTTTCGCACCAGCGGGCGGGGGCTAAGTATTCGCCTTAAACGTGAGAACCCAACGGGTGCTTTAATCATTCTGGGTAATACCCCTGTCTTTTATTGCAAACGCTCACAGGCATGAAGATGTGCCGCTCACTCAATCGCCCGATAATTAGAAAAAAGTGCCATCTCTTCCGCCGTTTGCCTGTGCCAGGAATCCGTAAAATGGAAAGTGTGAAAATGGCTCAAGCGGAGCTGAAAACAGCAGGATTGATGACGTGGCAAAAACATTATTGCGCAGCGGATGCTTAGATGACTTCCTTTCGCTTGGCGAAAACGGGCAAACGGTTTTCGACTCAGCACTACAAATTCGCGAAACATTACGCTTACGCAAACAGCAAGCAGTGGTCGATAGCCTGGCGATCCCTCAGCCAAACGATGAAGGCGATCGTGTTGACTGGTACGCCCCCTTTGAAGGTAGCGTTGTCAGTTGGGCTGCCGCCAGTGATGAGCAACGCAAAAAAGCCCTGCGCTATCTCGATAACTGCCAGGCCAACATCGCCTCGCTGATTCAGCGTTGCCAACAGGCGGAAAAAACGTCCATCCAACTTTTTGGCTCGTTGCTCGCCAATACATTGCAGTTTCCGGGTAGCCAGCATGTTTATCTGGTAGACGGGAAGCCAGTCATCACTTTTTGGGGCTTTGTGACGCTAAATAGTAGTGCCCGCCCTGATCCACTGGATTGCTTACGCATTGCTGAAGAACACGAGCCGGTTATTGAATTCCTGCCAGAACCGGCGCCTGCTGCGCCACCTGTCGTGGTGTTAAGCGAACCCGATGAGCCACTCTATTCCGTGGCGGCACTCACTCCTGTGGCACCCCAAAATGATGAGCCATTGGTATCAGCGCCAGAGCCTGAAGTCGTGCGTGAAACACCCGTCACGAAAAAGCCGAAGCGTTGGTTGCTACCTGTTGCAGCCGCCATCATCGCCTGTATCGCCGCCCCGCTCTCTTATTATCTGGTATCGGCACCACATGCCGAACCTTTAGCCCAGAAACAAGCGGAAGTTAAACCTCAAACCATCGCTCCAGCAGCCATTCAGGCAGCACCTGTGGCCCATGTTTCAACGTTGCCTGTCGCTCAGGCTGCAGTCGTTGAACCACCGGCAGCGGAACCAGAACCTGCTGTAGTTGCAACAACCACACCGGCAGCTGAGATACCTAAAGGCACGCTGGTTTTACCGGCTGATTCGCTAAAAATTGGCTCGACTAAATTCCTCAACGGTAACTGGCGTGTGGCCATCAACGTTAAAGATTCCATCACCGGCAAACCGCCTACGCTGCGTTATCAAATTGCCAACAACAAAGGCAATGTTCGGCTGGTGCATGGCGACAATATTGTCTGCAAAGCAGAAGTATTCTCAGGGCTGATGCAGTCCGGTACGTTGATGATTAAAACCCGTGGCAATGCGCGTTGTAGCGATGGCTCACGCTATCCGCTGCCGGAAATATCCTGCAAACCTGGCGAGAATGATGTCGCCGAGTGCAGTGGGCGCTACGAGGAGGACACCGTGGTTCCTGTGACATTTAAAAAAGTGGGTGATTAATCAATGTTTGCCACTCTGTATCCCTATAAGTCGAGCGTGACGCTCATTAAAGACAGCGGCATTCAGTTTCTGGATTTCGGCCTTGCTCCTCAGCCTAATGCTCCGCATACCGGGCGCTTTGTGCGTAAAACGGCGAACGGCCCGCTTTTGCGCCTTGATTACGATGTGATACCGGGCAAATTTACTCTGCCAGGCACGCAGGGTTCTGCTCCAGAGGTAGTGAAACCGGAAAGCACCATCACCCTTGGCCATTCTCTGAAACTGCTGGATAAAACCTGGCTGCCGCTGCCATTCCTGCGTTTTAACCCGCCACGAACTTTTGTGGGCGGCCCGGATAACTGGGCTCGAGTGCAGATTCGTTGCCTTGAAACACCTGATTCGGCTGGAAACACGGTACGCATTACCATCGCACTGGATACAAAAATCCTGGCTGATGATAACCCTGCGGCCCATTTGGCCCCCACGCAAAATGATGTCCGTAACGGAGCCCGTTTTGCCCTTGCGTGGCACAACGAAGAGATTAACGACTTTATCGATCAAACCTGGGTTGATGGCTGGCTGCGTGAAGTGTTCACGCAATTCACCACCCGCCACGAATCCAGAACAGAGCGTGAGATCAGCAACGCGCTGAAAACCTTCGAGTACCAGGCGCACTATCTCAATATTATCGAGATGCTCGGCGCACAGCTTTCGGTGCCAGAAGTGAAAATTGTCACCGCAACGCTGCAAGCCCCGGCGATCCCTGTCGATCTGGTGCTGGATGTCGGCAATACCCACACCTGCGGCGTATTAATTGAAGACCACGGCGAAGCCAATGACGGCCTGCGCCAGACTGCCGAACTACAAATTCGCTCGCTCAGTGAACCGCAAACCATCAACGAAGCGATGTTTACCAGCCGCCTCGAATTCTCAGAAGCCAAATTCGGCAAACAGCATTTCTCGGTGGAAAGTGGCCGTGACGATGCGTTTGTCTGGCCGTCGATTGCCCGCGTTGGCGATGAAGCTCGCAGCATGGCTTCTGCCCGTTTGGGGACCGATGGCGCAAGTGGCATCTCCAGCCCACGCCGTTATCTATGGGATGAAACTCCGGCCAACCAGGATTGGCGTTTTAGCCAGATGGGTGTGAAAACTCAGCGCGAACCGCTGGCAACCGCATATCCCCTGATGAACCTGATGAATGACGACGGGCAACCGCTCTATTCATTACCGCTGGAAGACCGGCTGCCGGTGTTTTCGCCACAGTACAGCCGCAGTTCGTTAATGACGCTGATGCTGTGTGAATTGTTGGCGCAGGCGCTGATGCAGATTAACAGTGTCGGCTCACGCCAGAGCATGGGGCACCTTAATGCGCCACGTCAGCTACGCCATCTGATCCTGACACTGCCTTCGGCGATGCCAAAACAGGAGCGTGAGATCTTCCGCCAGCGGATGCAGGAAGCGGTAGGTCTGGTGTGGAAAGCAATGGAATGGCACCCGACAGACGATGGTTTCACCAGCGAGCGTGATTTCCAGAAAAGTGTCGTCCCGGTCCCAGATGTGCAGATGGAATGGGACGAAGCCACCTGCGGGCAACTGGTTTGGCTGTATAACGAAGCTCTGGTCAACTATGCCGGGCAAACGGGCAACTTCTTTAAAAGCCTCGCTCGCCCTGACCGCGAGTTAACCGCTGATGAACTACCGGGTAAAACGCTGCGCGTCGCATCCATTGATATCGGTGGTGGCACAACCGATATGGCTATCACCCAGTATCATCTTGATGATGGTGTCGGTAGCAATGTGAAAATTGCTCCGCGTCTACTGTTCCGCGAAGGCTTTAAAGTCGCGGGTGATGACATTTTGCTGGATGTTATCCAGCGCTGTGTGCTCCCAGCATTACAGGCTCAAATTCATCAGGCAGGTGTGGTTGATACCACCGGCCTGATGACCACGTTGTTTGGTGAGTCCGGGCGCATGGACACGCGAGGTACGCTGCGCCAGCAAACCGCGCTGCAACTGTTTATCCCTCTTGGGCATGCAGTGCTGTCTTACTGGGAAAATAGCGATCCCGATGATCACCACGCAACACTCGAAGCGACATTTGGCGAACTGTTGGCCCAACGCCCAACAGATAACGTGATTAATTATGTTCAACAGGCTGTGCAGCACGCACTGCCTGCTGATGCACCGGCGTTTGATCTGTTCAGCGTGCCATTACAGGTTGAACTGGCATCGCTACAAGAGGCGTTACTTGCAGGGCAGTTCACTCTGAGCGCCCCGCTTCAGGCGCTGTGTGAAGTGATAAGCCACTATTGCTGCGATGTGCTGTTGGTGACCGGACGCCCGGCCTGCTTACCAGGCGTGCAGGCATTATTGCGCTACCAACAACCGGTACCAGTGAACCGCATCGTCTGGTTGGATAATTATCAGACTCATGAATGGTATCCATTTAGCCAGCAAGGCCGTATTGGCAACCCGAAATCTACCGCCGCTGTTGGTGCCATGCTGTGCAGCCTGGCGATGGACTTGCGCCTGCCGGGCTTTAACTTCAAAGCCTCTGACATTCAGGCTTACTCCACTGTGCGCTATCTGGGCATGCTCGATGGCAACAACACATTAGTTGAGAAAAACGTCTGGTATCGCGATATCGATCTCGACGATCCGAAATCAACGCTTGATACCCGTCTGCATTTCCCACTGCGCGGCAATGCTTGTCTCGGTTTCCGCCAGCTTGATGATGCCCGCTGGCCTGCCACACCACTTTATACACTGGCGATTAACTCACCCCAGTTGGCAAAAGAGATAGCCGGTGAAGGTGTGCTAAATGTGCGCCTGCAACAGACTCGCGAAGCCGATGCTTTTGTGCTGGCGGAAGCCTGGTTGCAGGATGGCAGCAAAGTTCCACTTAACCAGCTCAGTTTTAAATTGAATACCCTGGCAGGAAGCTACAGCGGAGCCAGCCATTACTGGATTGACAGCGGGAGCGTGTATCAAAAATGAATCAAATAACCTCAACGCTGCACCCTTTAGTGGACTGGGTACAACAGACTCGCCAGACTGTTCCCCTGGTGGAAAATGAAGCCAATGGCCTGCTGCATAAACTGGCCACACTCCAGCAGCGTCAGCATCAGCTTGACTTACAGGCGGAGCAACCGCTAACAATTGGCTTATATGGCCACTCTGTCGCGGGCAAGCATCACCTACTGACCACGCTACTGGGCGATAATCATGAACGTATCGAGATTATGCTCGGCGGAAAAGTGCTGGATTATCTGACGCACATTAACCCGGGGCATGCGCCCGGTATTGCCGTGCGTTTTACTCGCCGCGAACTGCCGGTTGCGGAACATTACCCGTTGCTCATCACGCTGTGCAGTACAAGTACGCTTGCTCAGCGTATGATTCGCCAGTATCACGCCAATAGTGCTACCCGTTTTACGCAGCCTGAGGTGATCGCATTAAAGCTCAAAGAGTTACAGTCTCGCCGCCAGGCACAACCGATGCCTGGGCTGACACCGCTGCAATTCTCTGATATTGCACAAACTTACCAGCAAGTGGTTCGCCGCCAACATCATCTGGATAATACGTTGTGGCAGCAAATGGCCGATCTTCTGCCGTGGCTAAGCTGCGCCGATCAAGCCACATTGCTGGCACCACTCTGGGGAGATAACGCCACTATTACCGCTCAATGGCAGCATCTTGCGCAGACGTTGAATCATTTAGGTTACGCCCATCAGGTTTTAGCTCCCGCCAGTCTGTTGGTGGATACCTTCCTGATTCCGGTAGAAGGCTTTTTGATCCCCACCACGCCTGACGAACCAGAAATGAACGCGGATGTTCTGGTTTGCCCTCTGGTCAATCAACAAGCCGGGACACATACCAGCCTGGCTCAGCATGATTTACAGCAGTTGAGCGCTGAAATTACGCTTTCGCTTAACTACCAGCCACGACTGGCGCAGGTTGAAGTGGTCGATATTCCCCTCGCGCAGCTTGATGATTACGCACAATATCTACAGCCCGATAAATTAGTGGTATGCAATGCGGCAGCCGAGCGTCGGGGAGTAAATGCAGCAGGTAAAATGCTGGCGCGTTGGGTCGATAAAACCCAGGCCAGTAATGCCACAACACCAGGTCTGATTTGGGCGATTACTCCGCGCGATGCCCGTTTTAGCGGCGCTAACCTTGATGAAGGCGTGCAACGTGTTATAGGTCTGCCAGGTAAACGTTGGGGGACTTTGCAAGCACTGGATAGCCGTAATATGCACCGTTTGCTGGAGTGGCTTGCCGATGCGCTGGTTCCGGCACAGCGGACACTGCGTATTGAGATGTTGCAGGCCGCGCTGAATGCGGAAGTCAGCGCCCTATTCACCCATATGATTGAAGACGAAAACCTTACACCGGAACACGCACGTTCTCAGGCTGAAGGTCTGGTGCGCGCGCTGCAATCCCACGCGGCCCTTCATGGTGAACTGCTGGCAAGCCTGCTGCCGGAGCGCCATGTCTTACAGCAACGTTGGGTAAGTCATCAGCAATTACGTAGCCACCAGCCGGCGGGTTTCCATCTGGATATCGATCTGTTTGCAGAAGTGGACAGCAGTGAAACGCAAACGCGCAGCCCCAACAGTTTTGCCAACGTAGTACATCTGTTGTGGATTAATCATTTGCGTCAGTTGGCAACTCACCGCGAGGTTGCTCATCTTTCCGGGCTGGATAACACCCAACGCCAGGCACTTTGCCAGTTGTTGATTGTCGCCAGTTATCGCCTGAAATTACCTGAACAGCTAGAGTCGGCATTGCGCCACGGTGATGGCAGCATGGCGCAGGAAATCACCTGTGTGACAGCTGTATTAGGTGATTTTGTTAGCTGGTTGGGTTATGCCCATGTTGACCCAGCTTTGCGCCCGGCAAGTCGGGTGAATAAAGGCTCACCTGTGTTTGCACCACAAAAACAGGCGACAGCCAGCAACCGCCTGGTGCGCTTGGGCGAGCAACCCGCGCGCGGCAACACGCTTTATGTCTATGACTGGTTGGTGGCGCTATATACCCGCGCGGTGGAAAACATCGGCTATCGCCATCCGCTGGATGTGAGCGATGCTCAGAAAGCGAAACTGAAAGCGTTGTTGAATTTGTAACCCTGCAACGGGTGGATAATTTTTGCGCTTATCCACCCGACAGAACCATCATAGCGGGCAATACATCTGACCGTTGCTAAAACTCCAGTCATCAGTCTGATTAAATTGAATAACTACCATCACATCATCAGGATGGATAGCTAATTCCTGATGCAAACGCTCGCTAAGTTGGTGGTAAAAGCTCTGCTTTTGTTCGCTAGTACGTGCTTTCCCGGCAGTTATCTGGAACAAAATAAAGTTATCACTGCGTTTACCGCTCAGATATTCACGGTCAAATACGCGCTGGCTGATGGGCAATCGCTCGAAAACCTGAAATTTATCTTTTAGCGGTACCGCAAATTGCCCAGTCAGGCTCTGATGCAAAATCTCAGAAATATTTGCCAGCTGTTCATCATCATAATGTTCACCAAGGGTGATTCGGGTAAAAGGCATTAGAGAGTCTCCTCATCCATACAACTTAGCGCGGAGACCGCAGCAGGCCAACCTGCGTAAAATGCCAGATGGGTGAAAACTTCCGTCAGTTCCTCATTGCTCAAACCATTTTGCCGGGCAAAGTTCAGATGCCATGGCAATTGTTGCATGCGCCCAAGAGCGACCAGAGTTGCCACCGTGATTAAGCTGCGATCGCGTGGCGACAGTTGTTCGCGCGTCCATATATCATCAAAAAGCACGTTATTGCTCAGCTCAGCAAGCTTCGGGGAGAGGCGGGAAAGCGTATTTTTATCGAGTGTTTTGCTCATGTAGTTCGCTCCTGATTGACAGTGAACTCATCATGGCGCAATAGTTACGTCCACAAAATCGCATAATTCAAAACTAACCATCCTGATTTTAAGGACAATAATGAACAAACTGGCCCCGACTCTCGATCTGGATGCACTACGAAGTTTTGTTACCGGCATTGAGTCCGGCAGTTTTGCTCAGGCGGCGACTCGCTTGTCCCGTTCAACTTCGGCAGTTAGCGCGCAATTGAAAAAACTGGAACGACAGTGTGATGCCGCTCTGGTGGTAAAAAAAGGACGGCACCTTGAACTCACCCGTCATGGCGAAATGTTGATGGGCTACGCGCGGCGAATTCTGGAGCTTAACGATGAAACTCTGCGCGCCCTGAAAGATGAATTGCTGAAGGGTGAAATTCGCATTGGGATGCAGGAAGATTTTGGTGAATCACTGATGCCAGGAATACTTGGCCAGTTCAAACGCCATCATCCCGGTGTCAGGATTGTGGCAAAAGTCGACCGCAACCAAGCCCTACAGACTGCACTTGATAACAGCCAACTCGATATGGCGCTGATGTGGCAGCCTGCAACAGCATCCAGCCAGGGCAAGCTTCTTGGGCAGTGCAAACTGGAATGGATCCATCATCCGGACTTAGACATTTCCGCACTGCTGGCAAGTGGTGAACCCTTGCCGCTAGTGATGTTTGAAAACCCATGTCTGATGCGTTCAAGAGCAACCGAATGTCTTGACCTGGCGGGTATTGCCTGGCGGGTTATATTTGTCAGCCATAGCCTCAGTGGTATTTGGGCGGCAGTTCAGGCCGGACTTGGGTTGACGGTACGGACCCACATTGGTATGCCCAGCAATCTACATAAGACATCTCATCTTCTGCCTTCACCAGGATCGCTGGGTATCACGCTTAAACAGCTGAAAATATCAGGCGTCGATAACAGTGTACAAACTCGCCTCGCACAGTTAATGGAAGAGGCGTTATCTACGCTCAGCTATTGAAAGAGCACCCATCACCCTGCCAGCCGGTAGTTTTTAGGAATTGCTCCCACGTCAACGCGTGTGGGTTAGTCTGCCTGCTCCACAAGAGATCGCGGTCCGGGCGGTAATAACCCTGTTCAACGGCGTATTCTGCCATTCCAATAACCTCTTCTACCAACCCGCCCATTTGTGCAAATGCCGGGAAATGGTTTAGCAGTTCCTCACGCGTCACAGCCGAGCTATACACCGCCTTTTTTCCCGTGACACGGATAAAGGTTTCGACCATCTCAGCAGGCGTGAGCATTTCACCAATCACCGGCAAAGTACGGCCTGCGTATTTGTCATGATTATCAAAAATCTCCAGTACCGCCGGGCCTGTTGCAGTCAGTGGATCGACAAAAGGCGCACGAAAATCTTCCGGTAAATAGATGGGGAAAATTAACGTATCGTCGGCCTTACGCGGCTGGTAATACTCAAGCAGATTGGTATAGAAAAACGCCATCATAATAAATGAGCTGGAAATAGGCAGCGTACGGATGTACTCCTCAACTTGGCCTTTATCGGTAAAGTGCGGCACCCATTTTTTACCCTCAGTAATTTTCCCGACGTTTTCCAGACTGCTGAAAACCAAGTGCTGTACACCTGCTTCAATTGCCGCATCAGCGATTTCTTTGCCTAATGCGGTTTCATGCGTCTGCGCGTTAATTGCTTCCGGGGTGATGCCGGGCGTCAGCATAAACACCCCATGTGCGCCTTTAAAAGACTGAATAAACTCGTCTTTGTGCCCCAAATCCAGCGGCACATTAATGAGCTCAGCCCCTAAATGCGCGAGCTCCTGTGCTTGCGGTGAATCTACCCGCCGGGTTAATGCACGCACCTGATAGCGCTTGCTTTCCAGCAACGTGCGCACAACGCTGCACCCTTGTTTGCTCAACGCGCCTACCACGGTGATTAATGGTTTGTTCTTTACTGACATGGCCCTTCTCCTGATCATTCTTACGTGTCTGGCTTGAATTATCAGGACATCTGAGGGATAAGAGAAATCGAATGATTTATATTAAGGAATCCACCCGATGGATACCACACGCATAGATTTGAACTTACTGCTCACACTTGAAGCGCTACTTGCCGAACAGAATGTGACCAAAGCGGCTGTACGACTGCATCTCAGCCAGCCTGCGGTTAGCGCGCAACTTAACCGCCTGCGCGATCTGTTTGATGACCCGCTGCTGATTCCTGCCAGGCGAGGAATGACACCGACGGCCAAGGCGCTTGAGTTGATTATCCCTGTGCGCGAGTCCCTCGAACAATTGCGGCACACGCTGCAATCGCACAAAGATTTTCACCCTGAACGCGCGAACCTGACCGTCACGATTAGCTGCACCGATTACACCCAGGCCGCAATTGTGATGCCGCTGGTACTGGCTCTGCGGCAACAGGCTCCAGGTGTGCGTATTGCCGTGCGTGCCTATAATCCTGCGCAATTTGAACAACAGTTGGCGAGCGGTGAAGTTGATATCGCCATTGCGTCACAGGATGATTCGAAACCGCACCTGCGTTCGTACCATTTGTTTGATGAAATTTACGTGTTGATTGGGCGGCGCGACCATCCGGCACTGAAAGAAAACCTCACCATCGAGGAGTTTGTCGAGCTGGAACATGTGGTTGTGTCACCCACCGGAGGCAGTTTTACGACTCCTGTTGATGACGCGCTAGCAACCTTCGGGCACAAAAGAAATGTGGTTATGTCGGCGGCAACCTTTATGTTCGTACCGCAAATCGTCTCGGTGAGTGACTTGGTGGCTTTGGTTCCGCGCCGCTTATTACTAACGCAGCCGCAAGAATTGAGGGTCACTGAATTACCATGGCTTGCAGAGCAGTTTGACGTGAGTCTGGTCTGGCACGAACGCAATCACGGGCACGCTGGTCATCGCTGGGTTAGAGAGTTGATTGCACAGATCATATCGCCCACGTAACCACGTTAAATTGCTGGGAAATGCATTTAATCCTCACTACACTCGATGACACCTTAACATTTAAATAACAAAAGAGGTGTCATATGCCACGAACATCCCCTGTCTCTATTTCGATGCTGATCAATGGACTGTCCGTTGATGCACAAAACCAGGCAACTTTTGAACGCCGCAATCCGCTAGATGAACACGTCGCGACTATCGCGCCTGCTGCCACCTTCAATGACGCTCGCGCAGCAGTCGAAGCCGCAAGCCTGGCATTTGTCGCCTGGTCACAAACTCCGCCAAACCAGCGCCGGGCTTTGCTTTTCAAAGCCGCTGATGCGCTGGAAGCCAAACAAGCTGCATTTGTCGCCGCGATGGCGGCCGAGACAGGTGCTACCGCTCAGTGGGCTGAATTTAATGTGCATTTAGGCGCCGGGATTCTGCGTGAAGCCGCAGCTCTCACCACGCAAATTAATGGTGAAGTTATCCCATCAGATGTGCCAGGAAATCTGGCAATGGCAATCCGCCAACCTGCGGGTGTCGTGCTGGGAATGGCACCGTGGAATGCGCCCGTGATCCTTGGCGTTCGTGCCATCGCCACCCCGCTTGCCTGCGGCAACTGCGTGGTGCTGAAAGGTTCTGAAATCTCCCCCGCAACACATGGTTTGATTATTGATGCACTCAATGAAGCCGGATTCCCGGCGGGTGTAGTCAATTTTGTCACCAATGCGCCACAAGATGCGGGAACCGTAGTGGAGACGATGATTGCTCATCCCGCAGTGCGCCGAGTGAACTTCACCGGTTCAACGCACGTCGGGAGGATTATCGCGCAAACTTGTGCTCGTTATCTCAAACCTGTGGTTTTAGAGCTGGGTGGCAAAGCACCTTTGCTGGTTCTGCATGATGCTGACGTTGATTTGGCGGTGAACTGCGCGGCGTTCGGAGCCTTCGCGAACTCTGGGCAAATCTGCATGTCAACCGAGCGCATTATCGTTGACGAACGGATAGCCGATGAATTTGTAGCAAAATTTGCAGCTAAAGCGACGAGTTTGCCGTGCAGCGACCCACGCCTTGGCCCAACCGTGTTGGGTTCAGTTGTCGATGTACAGACGGTTTCGCGTTGCAATGATTTGATTGATGACGCATTGGCAAAAGGTGCAAAACTGGTTGCCGGTGACAAAGCGGATTCCACCCTCATGCCCGCTACAGTGCTGGATTTTGTCACTAATGAAATGCGCATTTACCACGAAGAATCCTTCGGGCCGGTAAAAGGGATTATTCGTGCAAAAGGTGATGAAGAAGCGCTGGCTATCGCCAATGACAACGATCTTGGCTTGTCTGCTGCGGTATTCAGTCGCGATACCGCTCGCGCATGGAATATTGCCAGCCGCATTCAAAGCGGAATCTGCCACATCAATAGCCCAACGGTGCACGACGAAGCGCAGATGCCATTCGGCGGTGTGAAAGACTCAGGTTACGGACGTTTTGGTGGGCAGGCAGGGGTACGAGAGTTTACCGAACTGCGCTGGATCACCATGCAAACCCAGCCACGACCGTTACCATTCTGATGCGGTAAGAAACGTACGTTAACCTATTCTAGCGTACGTTTTTCGGCAAACAGCCGTAATGCTGCTGAAATCGGGCTGTAAATCGTGAACTTGAAAGATACCCGCTGCGTGAGGCAATTTCGCCAATCGGCAGCGCGGTGGTTTGCAACTGAGACAGCGCATACGACATGCGCACCTCTTTGTGCCCTTATGATTTCATTTTGTGCCAAACGCTCAGTGATTATTAAATTCCCACAAGCGGTTGAAATTTACATCATTCAAATTTCTGTCGGCGGCATTATTGCCGTTAAATGGCCGTGCGGTCGTGGCAGCACTTCCCCACGGCGACAGAGAATCATAACCGCTATCAATCGTTGAGTTCATCACCACCACCTGACTGTTCGAGGTTTTACCCGGCAAATATCCGGTCGTTTTTGCCCCTTGATCCCAGGCCCGTCCAAGTTTTGCGAAGTAGCCGTTTTTGAAACCGCCATCGCTGGTAAAGCGGCTGTTTTTCACCAGGAACCCGTAAGGGTTATCCGGCAACGTGTTAGGTGCCAACACAAAGGCTTCCTGCGACTGTCGCGATGAGACAGTATGGAAATGCACGTTATCAAACACTGCATTCGCACGACCAAACACGTAATCCACATCGCCTTCAATGTAGCTGTCTTTGATGAATACGCGGCTGACTCTGTCTGTTACGTAGCGGTTTTTCTCATCGCTGGTATTAACAAAAAAAGTATCCTGGCGGCCAATCAAACGTACATTTTCAATCTGCACTTTGTCGCCATCGGTTCGCAGGGCCACGCCCTGGTGCGCGTTACCATCCACGGTGTCGAGTATGGAATTAACCACCGTCAGATTGGCCAACTGGAAACCATGATTTTGCGACCAGAGAACGGCTGCGCACGTGGTGGCGACCACCGGCGTGGTTTTGTTAGCACAGGATTGGTACATCTCCCAGGCCGGATCACCCGGTTGATATTGCCCGCTCGGGTTGACGGTTTTGCGCCAGACTTCCGGTGAAATCATTGAGTCGAGCGCCAGTTGAATCGTTACATGCTGCGGGTTTTCACCTGCGCCAAACAGCGTGACTGGCGGTGCATTCATCGGAATGTAAACCGTGCCTTCATAGACGCCTGGCAGGATTTTTATCACAACGCGCTGGTTCGATTTCGTAGCCTTTAATGCGGCATTCACCGCCTGCTGCACTGTGTGGTACGGCGCATCTTTGCCGACAACCCATGGCGTATCAATATCTTTTAAATTCAACGCCTCCGGTTGCCACGGCTCATTTTTCGCCATCGCAATTATTCCGCCACGGGCGAAGACGTTTTGCTCCGTAAAATGAGCCGCCTCGCTCTGGCTAAGAACCGGGCGAGTGCTGCTCCCTGGTGCCTTGTGAGAGGTGAGGTTTGGTGAACTGCATCCTTGCAGTACCAGAGGGATACAAAGCACAGCTAAAGCAGAGTAGCGAGGTAATGACATACGTTAAGCCCCTGTCTTTTATTAATGTTTTATTTGAAAAACCAAAGGCCAATTTAAATAAAACATCATTTTAAAAACATGAGGAGCGCGGCATTTTCGCAATTGCTCCCTGGGAAATATCGGTAGCTGGTATTTATTTCTGTTTTCTGCCAGGATTTGTTTATTCATCAACCAACTGAATATATAAGGAGGAACCCATGCTGCTGTTTCGTGAAATTTTGTTTATTTCACATACCTTTGGTGATCGTCATAGCTCAAGCGTTATCGATATCGCACTGCGATAATCCGGCTTGAGCGAAGCAACCAACTGCAATCCCTTCCCTCGGGCTTACCGGGTTATCGTCAGCCATATTTGACGAGGCGTTTTCGCGCCTGTAACTCTTGAGTAAGCAACAATGAGCACATTATTAACCGCACAATCCCTTAGCCTTGATACCGCTTTCGGCCCTCTGCTGGCTGACATCACTTTTACGCTTAAAAAAGGCGATCGCCTGGGCTTAATCGGCCACAACGGCTGTGGTAAAAGCACCGTTCTTAAATTGCTTGATGGCACAATCGAACCCAATAGTGGCAGCGTGACGCGCGCGCATCACTGCTTATTGGCGCGTGTCGAACAGCATTTACCTGAAGATTTACATTCACTCACCTTACTTGAAGCCGTGATAGCGAGACTGAGTGAAGCACAACAACATACCGATGGCTGGCGAGCACAGGCGCTCTTAGCCAGCATGGGTTTTGATGAAAGTGCATGGCAACTCACCGCCGGAACGTTAAGCGGCGGGCAACACACACGTTTATTATTGGCGCGCGCGTTGATCACCGAGCCGGACCTCTTGTTGCTTGATGAACCAAGCAACCACCTCGATTTACCCACGCTACTGTGGCTGGAGCAGTTCTTACGTAACTGGAACGGCAGCTTTGTGCTGGTTTCTCACGATCAACATCTGTTGGATAACGTCACCAACGGAACATGGATCCTGCGTGACCACGGACTCAGTTTCTTCCAGCTACCCTGCTCTGCAGCCCGCGCAGCTCTTGAAGAGCGTGACCGTACCGATGCACACAGCCATCAGGCCGAGCAAAAGGAAATTGACCGCATAGCGGCCAGTGCGAAACGTCTGGCAATTTGGGGCAAAGTCTACGACAACGAAGACCTTGCCCGTAAAGCTAAGCAAATGGAAAAACGCATCGACAAACTTAAGGACAGCCAAACCGAGTTAAGTGCTGCAAACCTGTGGCAACTGATACTCAAAGGCGAGGCATTACCCGCTAATCGCCTGTTGGAAATGGAAAACCTGTCGGTGAGTCCGGCACCAGATTGTCCTCCACTGTTTAACCTGGCTATGCAGCGCCTGAAAAGTGGTGATCGGGTGGCAATAATCGGCAAGAACGGCTGCGGAAAATCATCTTTATTACGCCTGCTGTGGCAGCATTATCAGCAGTCGCAAGATGAGTCCTCAATCCGCCTGCATCCACGCGTAGAGATGGGTTATTACGACCAGACACTTCATCAGTTACGTGACGGTGACACCTTGCTCGAAGCACTCGAACCTTTTGCGCCGTTATCCGAGCGTGAACGCAAAATGGCGTTAATCAGCGCCGGATTTGCCTGGTTACGCCATGGGCAAACGGTGAGCACTTTGAGCGGAGGCGAACGATCACGATTGCTGTTTGTTGGGCTGACTCTTGCGCGTTATTCGCTGCTACTGCTTGATGAGCCAACCAACCACCTGGATATGGAAGGCAAAGAGGCGCTGGCGGAAACACTGCAAAGTTTCGAGGGTGGCGTGTTGCTGGTTACACACGACCGGACATTAATCGCTAAAAGCTGTAACCGCTTCTGGTTGATTGATAATGGCGAACTCAGCGAGTGGCACTCACTTGAGGGGCTGTATGCGCAGCTGACGAATGACAATGCCGACATTGTGACAACGTCACAGAATGACGAGTCATCAACGGCGGTTCAGGTTCATTCGGAAACTGAAAGCTGGTTGGAACGCCTGGTTGAGCTGGAGGAGAAGCTTGCGCAGGATTTAGCGCGCAAGCAAAGTCATCAGAAACCAGCGCTTCAGCAGCAATGGCGGATGGAGATTGCCGCGCTTAATCTGCGGCTGGAAATGGAGTAAGGGTTGGGGCCGGACAGCGTTGGGCTAATCCGGCCTATTGAGGTCTGTGCAATCGTTGTGTCGGATGTCGCTGCGCTAATTCGACCTACGAACGGCCTTTTTTGAGGGTTTGTAGGGTGGATTAGCGCAAGCGACATCCACCGATTCACATCATCTAAAATGTTGCCCAGTTATCGTCTTCGTCTATAACCGTTTTAGCCGCCTTAGCGGTAGATTTTGGCTTTTCAGGCTGAGTTTTTACAACGTTGGGCTGACGGCTTAAACGAAATGTTCCTACAGCGGTAGTCAGGCGTGCCGCCTGCTCCTCGAGGGAATTCGCCGCAGCGGTTGCTTCTTCAACCAGTGCAGCATTTTGCTGCGTCACATTATCCATCTCGTTTATCGCGATTCCGACCTGCTCAATACCACGGCTTTGCTCATCCGATGCCGCCGCAATTTCTTGCATGATATCGGTGACACGTCGCACCGCGCCGACAATATCCGTCATAGTTTCGCCTGCATGAGCGACCTGGCTTGAGCCACTATCAATGAGCGATACCGATTCGCTAATAAGCCCCTCAATTTCTTTGGCAGCTTGTGCACTGCGCTGTGCCAGGGTGCGTACTTCAGTTGCTACCACAGCAAACCCGCGCCCTTGTTCACCGGCTCGAGCCGCTTCAACCGCTGCATTGAGCGCCAGGATATTGGTCTGGAAAGCAATGCTGTTGATGACCGCAGTTATCTCGGAAATTTTCTTCGAACTGGTAGAGATATTGGTCATGGTTTTCACAACACTTGAGACAATGCGCCCACCGTCACCGGCTTTGTGGGAGGCTTCTTCGGCAAGCCTGGTCGCGTGATGGGCGTTATCTGCATTCTGTTTCACCGTGGCCGTTAACTGCTCCATACTGGCCGCCGTTTCTTCAAGTGCCGCTACTTGTTGTTCAGTACGCGCCGACAAATCGGTATTACCGGCAGAGATCTCGCTGGTGCCCTGATAAATCGCCTCGGCCCCCATACGCACTTCGCCAACCGTATTCACCAATGAAACCTGCATATCCTGCAAGTTCTGATTCAGTTTGCCGATTTCACTCTTGCCGAAAGATTGCAATGGCTGGGTTAAATCACCTTTGGAGATATGTTCGATGCGCGTTGCTGCCTGTTGCAGAGGTTGAATAACCACGCGGCGTAACACGACAAAGGTAAATATCGTCAGAAGCAGCGCGATTGCAAATGCGCATGCCATAACCATCACACTTAAATGTGAGCGGGCCTGGGCTTGCTCATGAAGTGCAACTGCACGCTCGGTACGAATCTTCGCCGCTTGCTCTAACACCTTGTTGTAGTCGGCATCCAGCTTGCGGGCTTCTTCATTTTCATGATTGATGATGGCCTCAAACATGCCGTTTTTGGCATATTTCATCATCGGCGCCATACCTTTATTCAGGTAGTCATCAAAGCGTGCGCGCAACTGACTATCCAGTGCTTCACCCGCCTCCACTTTGTCGGCACGATCCATATAAATATCGAAACTGGCCTGTGCTTGTTTAATCAGCTTTTCTGCCTCAGCGATATTAAATTTCATATCATCCATGTCGGCCACACGCCCAGCGGCCCCTGCATGAATGATATTCAGTCGCGCGCTACGCAAATTGGTAGAGCTTTCCGAAAGCCCAATCCGCACCTGGATTTCGTTGGTCACGTCCTGTAGCGCTTTGTCGCTCTGGATCAAAAAATAGCTCGCAAGCCCTACGCATAAAGCGAACAGCACTAAAATTCCAACCAGAATAGAGGTAAACAGCGGCACTAATCGGATGTTGTGCCAGAAACGAACAGCCCCTTGTGGGGAGATTTTTGTAGTTGCCATGTCCTTGGTTTCTCTTTTTGTAAAAAGGTGTTTCTGTAAAAGAGTCATCGGCCATGAAATACAAAAGATTGAACAAAAAGTTGTCGTTTTGTGGAGGGGTTAACAAATCATCGATGAATAGTTATACAGATCACAGTTTAGCCCTGAAATTAGTAAGGCTTACATTCAGGTTAAACCGGAGTAAACTGACTGTAACAGTAAATGGCGTAACCGCGTGCGGTCGCTCAAAGGACAACAATTAAGCGTTATGAAATTTAAATCTGCAATCAAACCCTATCGCGCTGCAGCCGGTGGCTGGGGCTCTCTTGAAGCAACTACCCGCTTTGTTATCGACAGCAAACATGCCATAAAAAACCTGCGCAACCTGATGCGCATGAACAAAGCCAAAGGGTTTGACTGCCCAGGCTGTGCATGGGGCGATGACAATAAAAGTACTTTTAGCTTCTGCGAAAATGGTGCGAAAGCAGTGACATGGGAAGCAACTCGCCGTTTTATCGATAACGAGTTTTTTGCTAAACACAGTGTCAGCAATCTGTATCAGCAGAGCGATTATTTCCTTGAGTATCAAGGACGATTGACTGAGCCGTTGCGTTACAACCCGCAGACTGACCATTACGAAGCAATTAGCTGGGATGACGCACTGGCGCTTATCGGTCGGCATATTAAAGCACTGGATAATCCCGACCAGATGGAACTGTACACCTCAGGACGCGCCAGTAACGA
Source organism: Buttiauxella sp. AC038 (assembly GCF_979253565.1). NCBI lineage: Bacteria > Pseudomonadati > Pseudomonadota > Gammaproteobacteria > Enterobacterales > Enterobacteriaceae > Buttiauxella > Buttiauxella sp. AC038. The sequence continues at coordinate 2,644,302 of NZ_CEEDCQ010000001.1, forward strand.
AGCGTCTTATCTGTACCAGCTATTCGGTCGCATGATGGGAACCAATAATTTCCCAGACTGCTCGAACATGTGCCATGAAGCCAGCGGCAGCGGGCTTAAACGCAGCATTGGCGTCGGCAAAGGCACCATTCATTTAGATGATTTTGATAAGGCCAACGCCATTTTTGTGTTTGGCCAAAACCCCGGTACTAACCACCCACGTATGTTGCATAGCTTGCGTCACGCTGCTGAAAATGGCGCACAAATTGTGACCTTCAATACCCTGCGTGAACGCGGTCTTGAACGTTTTGCCGATCCGCAAAAGCCGTTAGAAGTAGTGACACCACTGGCCGGTAAAATCAGTAGCTACTATTACCAGCCGAATCTGGGCGGTGATATGGCAGCGATTCGCGGTATGGCAAAAGCGCTGCTGGAAACCCATCGTCAGAAACTTGAGAACGGTGGCACGGGTATTTTCGATGAAACCTTTATTGCTGAACACACTCATGGCGTGGACGCATGGTTTGCTGAAATCGACAACACATCCTGGGAGCATATTACCCATCAATCTGGATTGAGCGAACAGCAACTACGTGATGCCGCGACTATCTGGCAGCAGGCCGAACGTGTAATTTGCACCTGGGCAATGGGCATTACCCAGCACAAACACTCCCTGAACACCGTACGTGAAATCGTTAATCTGCAACTTCTGGGTGGCCATCTCGGAAAACCTGGTGCGGGCCTGTGCCCAGTGCGCGGTCACAGTAATGTGCAGGGCAACCGCACGATGGGCATTGATGAAAAACCATCGGCTGCATTACTTGATAGTCTTGCCGCACATTTCGGTTTTGAACCTCCGCGCGCGCAAGGCCATAACACCGTTGAAGCTATTGCGGCAATGCTACGTGATGAAGTCAAAGTCTTGATTACACTTGGTGGCAATCTTGCAGCAGCCGCACCAGATAGCCCTCGCACCGAGGAAGCTCTGCAACGTTGCGGCCTGACGGTACATATCAGCACCAAACTTAACCGCAGCCATGTCGTACCCGGCAAAGAGTCACTAATTTTGCCAACGCTTGGGCGTACTGAAGAAGATATGCAGGCCAGTGGGCGGCAGTTCATCACCGTTGAAGACTCATTCAGCATGGTGCACGCATCTGAAGGTATCGGGAAACCGATTGCTGCAACACAGCGTTCAGAAACCGCCATTGTTTGCGGGATTGCTAACACGGTTCTGGGGCAAGAAAAGCTCGACTGGCTGGCATTATCAGCGGATTACAATCTGATTCGCGACCATATTGCGGCCACCCTTCCAGGCTTTAAAGATTTTAACCAACAATGTGAAAAACCAGGTGGTTTCTACCTTGGTAACGCAGCGGCGGAATTACGTTTTAATACCCCAACGGGGAGAGCAGAATTCAGCGCGGCCCCTCTTCCAGAATCATTATTTGGTGATTTAAAAGCCCCGTTTGCGCTGCAAACTTTACGTTCGCACGATCAATATAACACCACAATTTATGGGTTGGACGACCGTTATCGCGGTGTTTACGGCCAGCGTGAAGTCCTGTTTATTAACCCGGAAGATCTTGCGGCACTTGAGTTGCACGAGGGTGACCTGGTAGATATCGAAACGATATGGAACGATGGCATCTCGCGCAAAGTCAGCGGTTTTAAAATCGTGCCTTACAACATCCCACGCGGCAATCTGGCAGCCTATTACCCTGAAACGAACCCATTGGTTCCTCTGAGCAGCGTCGGCGACGGCACCGGGACACCAACGTCGAAATCAGTACCGGTAAAAATTTGCCGTACTGCTCCTGTTGAAAGCCTGCGTATAGCTTAAACCTCCAGTTCCTGTGCATTTGTCGGGTAGCCCACGCCACCCGACCTCTCAACCCAATACGCTACCAACTCGCAATAAATGCGAGATTTTCCATTAACAACTTTGCAATACCATAACGGAAGATTATGATACCCCAGCATTAACCATTTGGTTCATTGTGCATAGATTGCTTTCGAGTTAACGCTAAGCACAGTCACCATATGCGTTTTTGTTTATACCAAAAGGTACAAATCAGACGATCTCCTGCAACAAGGAGACGTTGTTGCATATGAAGCTGAAGGAACACGCTTCAACAGGAGAATGTTATGGCAAATCTTACTCCCCGCGCGGCCTGGCTCTTGGGCTGCTGTGGGTTCTTGGCGGGTTAATGGCACTTATTGGCCTCGCGATCGGTATTGGCGGGGCTTATTTAGTTGCCCTTGGCGGCAGCTGGTATTTCTTGCTGATGGGCATTGTGATGCTCGTTTCCGCCATTTTGATTATCAAGAAGAAAATCACCGGGCTGGTGCTCTATAGCCTGGCATTCGTCTGCTCAATATTTTGGGCGATTAGCGATGCCGGCTGGGACTTCTGGCCGCTGTTCTCGCGCCTGTTTACCTTTGCGGTGCTCGCCTTCCTGGCTGCCATTGCGTGGCCCATTTTACGCACAGCCAAAAGCACGGTTCCGGTAAAAAAAGGGCCGGCCTATGGCATTGCCGCTTTGCTCGCGGTTTGTATGTTGGTAAGCGCAGGCTGGATGTTTGTGCCGCAGGTGCAGGTTGCCGCCAATGAAGACGTCCCGGTAAAACCCGTCGCACCTGATGAAGTACAAAAAGACTGGAAGCATTGGGGTAACACAACCCATGGCGATCGTTTTGCCGCTCTTGATCAAATCAACAAGGGTAATGTCTCGGAGTTGCAAGTAGCCTGGACTGCGCACACGGGTGATATACCCCAAAGTAACGGCTCAGGCGCTGAAGACCAGAACACACCGTTACAGGTTGGCGACACACTTTTTGTCTGCACACCGTACAGCAAGGTTCTGGCGCTGGATGTCGACTCAGGTAAAGAAAAATGGCGCTATGACAGCAAAGCCACTGCACCAAACTGGCAGCGCTGCCGTGGTTTAGGCTATTTCGAAGAAACGACTCAACAAGCTGCCGCTACTCTTGCCGAACCAGCGCAGCCCGCAGCTTGCCCTCGCCGTCTGTTCCTGCCTACTACCGATGCGCGCTTAATTGCGATCAACGCTGACAACGGCAAGCTGTGCGAAGACTTTGGCGACCACGGTACGGTCGACCTGAAAGCTGGCATGGGTGAAGTTAAACCGGGCTATTACCAGCAAACCTCTACACCTCTTGTTGCAGGTAACGTGGTGGTAGTTGGTGGCCGTGTGGCAGATAACTTCTCCACCGGTGAGCCTCCGGGTGTGGTACGCGCTTATGACGTTCACACCGGTAAACTGGCGTGGGCATGGGATCCGGGTAACCCGGCAATTACCGGTTTACCGCCAGAAGGACAGACCTACACACGTGGCACGCCAAACGTATGGTCAGCCATGTCTTATGACGCAAAACTGGGGCTGATTTATCTGCCAACCGGTAACGCCACGCCTGACTTCTTTGGCGGTACGCGTACTGCACAGGACGATAAATACAGCTCATCTATTGTTGCAGTTGAAGCAACAACGGGCAAAGTGCGCTGGCATTTCCAGACTACCCACCACGATTTGTGGGACTTCGATTTACCCTCACAGCCACTGCTTTATGATTTACCAGACGGTAAAGGCAGCACTACGCCAGTGATTGTTCAGACCTCCAAACAGGGCATGATTTTCATGCTCAACCGCGAAACCGGTGATCCGGTTGCGAAAGTCGAAGAACGTCCGGTTCCGCAGGGCAATATTGAAGGCGAACGCTATTCAAAAACCCAGCCGTATTCAGTCGGGATGCCAATGATTGGCAACGAAACCCTGACAGAATCGGATATGTGGGGTGCGACACCAATCGATCTGCTGATTTGTCGTATCGAGTTTAAAGGGATGCGCCACGAAGGGGTTTACACGCCACCGGGCCTTGACCGCTCCTTGCAATATCCAGGTTCGCTGGGTGGGATGAACTGGGGCAGCGTTTCTGTTGACCCAAATAACAGCCTGATGTTCGTCAACGATATGCGTCTGGGGCTGGCGAACTATATGGTTCCACGCGCCAACGTGGCGAAAAACGCCAGCGGTATCGAGATGGGTATCGTTCCAATGGACGGCACACCGTTCGGCGCAATGCGTGAGCGTTTCCTCTCTCCACTGGGTATTCCATGCCAGAAACCACCGTTTGGCACCATGTCGGCAGTTGATCTGAAATCCGGGAAAGTCGTCTGGCAGGTTCCGGTGGGTACGGTACAAGACACCGGGCCACTCGGGATTCGTATGCATTTACCGATTCCAATCGGGATGCCGACGCTGGGTGCATCGCTGTCGACTCAGTCGGGCCTGTTGTTCTTCGCAGGTACGCAGGATTTCTATCTGCGTGCGTTTGATACTGCAAACGGCAAGGAAATTTGGAAATCCCGTCTGCCTGTTGGTAGCCAATCAGGGCCGATGACCTATGTGTCACCAAAAACCGGTAAACAATATATTGTGATTAACGCAGGCGGTGCACGTCAGTCTCCTGACCGTGGTGATTACATCATTGCTTACGCGTTGCCAGACGCGAAATAAACCATAAAACAACGGGTGCTTATCGCACCCGTTTTCAGTTACTTCACATCCACCTGATAGAAAATGTGCTTACCAAATGGGTCGACTTCATAGCCGGTCACTTCTTTGCGCACCGGTTCGAAAATCGTCGAGTGCGCAATCATCACCGCAGGCATTTGATCATGCATCATCTGCTGTGCTTCTTTATAAAGTGCGACGCGTTTTTCGTGATCGCTTGAAGTACGGGCTTCAAGAATCAACTTATCAAACGGCTTATAACACCATTTTGCCGAGTTGGAACCGCCATCCGCTGAACGACAAGTAAACAGTGGGCCGAAGAAATTGTCCGGATCCCCTGTGGCCGTGGTCCACCCCATCAGCGCCGCCTGGTGCTCGCCACTTTTCACACGTTTTAAATACTCGCCCCACTCAAAGGTGACAACTTTTGCCGTGACGCCAATTTTCGCCCAGTCAGCCTGAATCATCTCCGCCATACGTTTAGCGTTAGGGTTATACGGGCGCTGTACCGGCATTGCCCACAGATCGATGGTCAGGCCATTAGCAAAGCCCGCCTCTGTGAGTAACGCTTTGGCTTTTTCCGGGTCGTATTCGTAATCTTTGAGCGAATCATCAGAACTCCACACACCTGGTGGCAGCAGATTTTTTGCAGCCGTTCCGGTGCCACGGAATACCGCGTCAATAATCGCCGGCTTGTTAATAGCCATTGCCAGCGCCTGGCGCACTTTCACATTATCCGTTGGTGCTTTTTGGGTATTGAATGCGAGGAAACCAGTATTCAACCCCGCTTTTTGCATCAGGTTGATGTCAGCATTTTCCTTCATGCGCGGCAAATCGGCTGGATTTGGGAATGGCATCACCTGGCACTCATTTTTCTCAAGCTTTGCTAGACGCACTGAGGCGTCCGGGGTAATGGAAAATACCAGCTTGTCTATTTTTGCCTTTCCCTGCCAGTATTCAGGGAATGCGGTGAACAGAATACGTGAGTCTTTTTGGTACTGCGCCAGGCGGAAAGGCCCGGTGCCGATAGGGTCCATATCCACACGCTCTGGAGTACCTGCTTTTAGCATCGAATCAGCGTACTCGGCGGAAAGTATCGAGGCGAAATACCAGCCAAGGTCAGCAATAAATGGTGCTTCTGGGTGAGTCAGCGTGAAGCGAACGGTATTATCGTCAACTTTATCAATCGAGGTAATTAATTTGCCAAATTCGAGACTTTCAAAATTGGAATAGTTTCCGTTAGAAACGTTGTGATAAGGATGTTTTGGATCTTTCTGGCGCATAAACGAAAAAATGACATCGTCAGCGTTAAAATCACGGCTTGGTTTAAAGTATTTATTGCTCTGGAATTTCACCCCTTTGCGCAGATGGAAGGTATAAACTTTGCCATCTTCGCTAACATCCCAGCTTTCTGCGAGGCTTGGCTGTAACTCGGTAGTGCCTACTTTAAAATCCACTAAGCGGTTATAAACCGGTACGGCGCTCGCATCAACACTGGTTCCCGATGTATATAACTGCGGGTTAAAGTTTTCCGGTGAGCCTTCGGAGCAATAAACTAGTGTTTTAGCTGCAACAGTAGAACTGACTGTCAGCGCGGCTATTATCAATGCAAGTTTTGTGGTTGTTGTTGTGATGGAAGTTTTCATGCCTGCCCTATTATTTATAATTTTCACCCTGAATAGTGCTTGTACAAAGCGACTTAATAAATAACATTAAAAGTCGATTTCAAACAAATGAATATATCCAGTAAAGAGGAAGTCATGGCATCACAACTCTCAGAACAATTAACGCAACGTTTCTTCCGTTATCTGGCGATCACCAGCCAAAGCCAGGCTGGTGCCAACACCCTACCAAGCACTCCAGGTCAACATGAAATGGCACAATTGCTGGCAAGTGAACTCCGCGAACTCGGTCTTGACGATGTGGTTATCGACGAACATGCCACTGTTACTGCGGTCAAAAAAGGCACGATTGACGGCGCGCCACGCGTTGGGTTTATCACACACATCGACACCGTCGATGTCGGGCTGTCGCCGGATATTCACCCGCAAGTGCTGCGCTTTAACGGCGAGGATCTTTGCCTTAACCCACAACAAGATATCTGGTTGCGCACCGCTGAACACCCGGAAATTTTGGCCTATCCAAACGAAGAGATCATTTTTAGCGATGGCACCAGTGTGCTCGGCGCAGATAATAAATCTGCCGTAACCGTGGTGATGACGCTACTGGAAAACCTGACGCCTGAGATGAAGCACGGTGATATTGTCGTCGCCTTTGTACCTGATGAAGAAATTGGTCTGTGTGGCGCAAAAGCCTTAGATCTGGCCCGTTTTGACGTTGATTTTGCCTGGACTATCGACTGTTGCGAATTAGGTGAAGTGGTATATGAAAACTTTAATGCCGCGCATGCTGAAATTCGTTTTACAGGTGTGACCGCGCATCCGATGTCTGCAAAAGGCGTCCTGGTGAACCCGCTATTAATGGCGCATGATTTCATCAGCCATTTTGACCGCCAACAAACGCCGGAAAATACCGAAGGCCGCGAAGGATATATTTGGTTTAACGGCATGAACACCACGCAAAATGACGCCATACTGAAAGCCAATATTCGTGATTTTGATACTCAGAATTTTGAAGCGCGTAAACAGCAATTACGCGATGTAGCCGAAAAAATTGCCGCGCAACATCCAACCGCAAAAGTAGATGTATCAATCAGCGATACCTACAGCAATATCAGTAATGCCATCAAAGACGACCGTCGGGCAATTGATTTAATTTTTGACGCCATGGAAGAGTTGAATATCGAACCTAAGATCATTCCAATGCGTGGCGGCACCGACGGCGCTGCCCTTTCTGCAAAAGGATTATTAACGCCAAACTTCTTTACCGGCGCGCATAATTTCCATTCTAAATTCGAGTTTTTACCACTACGCGCATTTGAAGCTTCTTATAACGTGGCGCTGAAGTTGTGTTTGTTAGCGGCTAAATAAGTCTGATCTTTGGCAACACGGTGGATGAATCCGCATTCATCCACCTTACGAAAAGAATAATGGCTATACGCCGTTAATCGATGCCCCTCCGTCCACTAAGGACGCGGTGCCCGTCACAAACGAAGATTCATCAGACGCGAGCCATAATACCGCTCGCGCTATTTCTTCTGGTTTCCCTACCCGTTTGAGCGCGTGCAACCCGGTAATGAATGCCTGCGATTCCGCCGTATCATTCATATCGCGATACATATCGGTATCCACCGCGCCCGGTAAAACTGAATTAACGCGAATATTTTGCGGGCCATATTCTGAAGCTAATGCCTGAGTCAGGCCAATTAATCCGGCTTTGCTGGCAGCATAAGAGGCCACTTGTGGGAATGCGAAGGAGTAGCCGACGAACGTAGACGTAAAGATCACTGAGCCACCGCCGTGTTTGAGCATTTCGGCAATTTGATGTTTAGCTCCGAGGAAAGATCCGGTCAGATTGATGGCAACCGCATTGGCAAACCCTTCCGCTGAGACTTCAGTGCTCGGGCCATTTTCACCTAACGTCCCCGCATTGTTGAAGGCAATATCGAGTCGCCCCCACGTTTCCACCGCTTTCGCTACCAATGCTTTGGCGTACGCTTCTTCGCGCACATCACCGCTAACTGCAACGGCGTCACCACCGGCAGCCTTGATTTCATCAACCAGCTGAGCCAGTTCGGCTTCACGTCTGGCACCGACGACCACTTTTGCACCTTCAGCGGCGAACAGTTTGGCGGTGACATATCCGATGCCAGAACTGGCTCCGGTAACAATGGCAACTTTATCGGCTAATCGTTTCATGAGAGGACCCCAGTGGAGCGGTCAGAATTTGACCGCTCATGGAGTATAGAAGCGGAGTTGGGCTTACGCCGTAATCTGATCCATCGCCTGCAAAATTCGCTTATCAGAAATCGGATAAGGCGTACCCAGCTGTTGAGCAAAGAAGCTGACGCGCAACTCCTCAATCATCCAGCGGATCTCCTGCACGTCTTCGTCAACCCGGCGTGCTGGCGGCAATTTATTCAGCCACTGCTGCCAGGTTTGCTGCACATGCTCAACTTTCAACATTTGCACACGGTCGCGGTGTGGATCGACGGCCATTTTCTCGAGGCGCTTCTCAATAGCATTCAGATAACGCAGCGTATCACCAAGGCGTTTGTAGCCGTTTCCGGTAACAAAACCGCGATAAACCAGGCCGCTCATCTGCGCTTTCACATCCGACAGACCCAGCGCCATGGTCATATCCACGCGCCCTTTCAGCCGCTTGTTGATATTGAAAACAGCCGTCAGGATCTTTTCGACCTGTTTGGCAATTTCCACCACGGTTTCGTTGAGTTCTGCACGCACTTGCTCATGCAAAGCCGCAAAGCCCTCTTCGCTCCAGACCGGGCCGCCTGCTTTCGCAATCAGCTTGTCCACACCACAAGAAATGCAGTCATCGATCAAATCCATGACTTTGCCGTACGGGTTGAAGTACAGGCCGAGTTTGGCTTTGTTCGGCAGTTTTTCATGCAGATATTTGATCGGCGAGGGAATGTTCAGCAGCAGTAAGCGGCGCAAACCACGCCACATCGCCTGCTGCTGTTCAAGCGGGTTATCAAACAACTTGATTGCTACGCTCTCTTTTTCATCCACCAGCGCCGGGAATGCCTTCATGCGGTAATTGCCGCGTTTCTGCTCGTAGCTTTCCGGAAGCTTACCAAAGCTCCAGATATGCAGGCCGCTTTGTTCAATACCGTCATCGGCAACCGCCGAGAGCGTTTGCTGGACTTTATCTTTCAGGCCGCCTTTTAACTCGGTGAGGTCTTTACCCTCTTTGAGCTTTTTATTGTGCTCATCGACGATGCGGAACGTCATTTTCAGGTGATCGGGCACCTGATCCCAATGCCAGTCTTCGCGGTCGATAGTAATGCCCGACATGCGGCGGAATTCACGCTCTAAACTTTCCAGCAGCGGCAATTCCAGCGGTGTGGCGCGGCCTAAAAAGGCTTCGGCGTAGTTCGGCGCCGGCACAAAATTGCGGCGTATCGGTTTTGGCAGCGATTTAATCAGCGCAATCACCAGTTCACGGCGCACACCTGGAATTTGCCACTCAAAACCGGCCTCTTCGACCTGGTTTAACAACGGCAGCGGGATATGCACCGTCACACCATCGGCGTCAGCACCTGGTTCAAACTGGTATGTCAGGCGTAGTTTGAGATTGCCCTGATGCCAGAAGTTCGGATAGTCGAGCTTGCTGACTTGCTCTGCACCCTCTTTGATCAACATGCTCTTTTCGAAATTGAGCAGATCCGGCGTTTCTTTGCTGGCCTGTTTCCACCAGTTATCGAAATGACGTGCAGAAATGACGTCATGCGAAATGCGTTGATCGTAAAACTCAAACATCGTGTCGTCGTCGACCAGAATGTCGCGGCGACGGGATTTATGCTCAAGCTCTTCAATTTCATTGCGCAGCTTAAGATTGTCGCGGAAGAACGCGTGGCGCGTCTGCCAGTCACCTTCCACCAGCGCATGGCGAATAAACAGCTCGCGACACAGTGCCGGGTCAATCTGGCTGTAATTGACGCTGCGCGCCGCAACAATTGGCAAACCGTAGAGTGTGACTTTTTCGGTTGCCATCACCGCGCCCTGCGATTTCTCCCAGTGCGGTTCGCTGTATGAACGTTTTAATAAATGTTGCGCCAGCGGCTCTACCCATTCCGGGTCGATGCGGGCGGCGATGCGCCCCCATAGGCGGCTGGTTTCTACTAGTTCGGCGACCATTGTCCATTTTGGCGGTTTCTTGAATAAACCGGAGCCAGGGAAGATAGAGAAACGGGCGTTACGCGCCCCGGTGTATTCCTGTTTATCGGCATCTTTCTGGCCGATATGGGAAAGCAAACCGGTCAGCAAGGCACAGTGAACGGAACGGAAATCCGCAGGTTCGCTGTTAATCGGCAAGCCCAGCTCTTTCACCACCTGGCGCAATTGGGTGTAAATATCCTGCCATTCACGCACACGCAGGTAGTTCAGATAATCGAGTTTGCACTGGCGACGGAACTGGTTCGACGACAGCTCTTTTTGCTGCTCGCCAAGATAATTCCACAGGTTCACAAAGCTAAGGAAATCAGACTCTTTGTCCTGGAAGCGGCGGTGTTTTTCATCCGACGCCTGCTGTTTGTCCATCGGGCGTTCACGCGGGTCCTGAATCGACAGGCCAGCGGTGATGATCATCACTTCACGCACACAGCCAAATTTCTGCGCTTCCAGCACCATACGCGCAAGACGCGGGTCGACGGGCAGTTGTGCAAGCTGACGGCCAGAAGGCGTCAACTTGTAGACGCTGAGATCGGCTTCGCTGGTAATCGCGCCAAGTTCTTCAAGCAGGCGCACGCCGTCCTGAATATTGCGTTTGTCCGGCGCTTCGACGAACGGGAATGCGGCGATGTCACCCAGCCCAAGCGATGTCATCTGCAAGATAACGGACGCCAGGTTAGTACGCAGAATTTCCGGGTCGGTAAATTCCGGGCGCGACAGGAAATCATCTTCCGAATACAGACGAATACAGATCCCGTCAGAAACACGTCCACAGCGGCCTTTACGCTGGTTGGCCGAAGCTTGCGAAACCGGCTCAATTGGCAAGCGCTGCACTTTGGTACGGTAGCTGTAACGACTGATACGCGCGGTACCCGGGTCGATAACGTATTTAATGCCAGGCACCGTCAGCGAGGTTTCCGCAACGTTGGTCGCCAGCACAATACGCCGCCCGACGTGCGACTGGAACACGCGGTTTTGCTCACTGTTCGACAAACGTGCATACAACGGCAGCACTTCGGTGTGCGGCAAATTCAGCTTGTTTAATGCATCAGCGGTGTCACGAATTTCGCGCTCGCCGCTCATGAAAATCAGAATATCTCCGGCACTTTCGTGGCCGAGTTCATCAACCGCGTCGAAAATAGCCTGCAACTGGTCGCGATCGGTATCGTCAGCATCTTCAACTATCGGGCGATAACGCACTTCCACCGGATAAGTACGGCCAGACACTTCGATGATTGGCGCGTTATTGAAATGGCGCGAGAAGCGCTGCGGGTCGATGGTCGCAGACGTAATAATGATTTTCAGATCCGGGCGACGCGGTAATAACTCACGCAAATAACCCAGCAGGAAATCGATGTTCAGACTACGTTCGTGCGCTTCATCGATGATGATGGTGTCGTACTGCATCAGCAGGCGATCTTGCTGAATTTCCGCCAGGAGAATGCCGTCGGTCATCAGTTTGACCATGGTGTTTTCACTGACGTGGTCAGTAAAACGCACCTTATAACCAACACAGCCGCCCGGCTCTGTTTGCAACTCTTCGGCAATACGGTTGGCAACAGTTCGCGCTGCAAGGCGGCGAGGCTGCGTATGGCCGATCAGCCCTTTAACGCCACGCCCCAGTTCCATGCAGATTTTTGGCAGCTGCGTAGTTTTACCCGAACCGGTTTCACCCGCCACGATAACAACCTGGTGGTCACGGATAGCGTCGAAAATGTCCTGTTTTTTCTGGCTTACAGGCAGGTTTTCTGGGTAGGTGATTTTTGGGCGCGAAGCTTCACGCAGCAGAACCTTACCGGCGGCGGAGTCAATCTCTTGCGCCAGTGAATCAAGCACAGCTTGCTGCGATTCAGGATTTTTCACCTTCTTCGCACCATGTAAACGGCGCGAGAAGCGTTGTCTGTCGCGTAGCATTAAGCCATCGAGGCGAGAGAATAATGAGGACAGTGAGGGTTTTATGTTTTCCATTGCGTAGTCGTCATGGCAGCGCTCTGCCAGATAATCCAGATATTTATGTATACCCTAAATAGTTCGAGTTGCATCGCGGCGGCAAAAGAACGAGTCCCGATGAGCTTACATAAGTAAGTGATTCGGGTGAGCGAGTGCAGCCAACAAAGAGACAACTTGAAATATGATGGGTATATCGTCAATTGGCGCTAGATTAGCACATCACACCTTTCAACGCCTTGTTCAATAAAATCGAACATTGAGTTCGATATATTGCGCTATCACTGCAATCGGATTGTGAATAAAGTACTTCACAGCGAACGGGCAATCAGTCCCGAATGAACACAACAAAGGAATCACCCATGAGCAAAGTATTAGTCCTGAAGTCCAGCATCCTGGCAGGTTACTCACAGTCAAATCAGCTGTCTGACTATTTTGTAGAGCAATGGCGTGAAGAGCATAGCGCAGATGAGATTACCGTGCGTGATCTGGCTGCTAACCCAATTCCAGTACTGGATGGCGAGTTGGTCGGTGCGTTGCGCCCAAGTGATGCGCCACTGTCACCACGTCAGCAAGAAGCTCTGGCGCTGTCTGACGAACTGATCGCTGAGCTTAAAGCTCACGACGTGATTGTTATCAATGCACCAATGTACAACTTCAACATTCCAACACAGTTGAAGAACTATTTCGACCTGGTAGCCCGTGCTGGCGTGACTTTCCGTTACACCGAAAAAGGCCCAGAAGGTTTGGTAACCGGCAAACGTGCTGTGGTTCTGACCAGCCGTGGCGGTATTCACAAAGATACCCCAACCGATCTGTTGGTTCCGTATCTGAACCTGTTCCTGGGCTTCATCGGTATTACTGATGTGAACTACGTGTTCGCTGAAGGTATCGCATACGGTCCTGAAGTAGCGACTAAAGCGCAAACTGACGCGAAAGCGGCAATTGACAGCATCGTTACTGCGTAATTTCTAGATGTTAATTTTTGAAAACGGCAAACATCATGCATGTTTGCCGTTTTTTATTGTATTTATTCGCAAGGATTCACAGCACCAATCACGTCCGCAGCGGCTTCAAACACTATGCAAATTTGCGTGAGCCCACTACGCAAGCAATGACTCCAAGTGTGACGATTAGCATCAACACACTGACCGTTTCATGAAGCAGTGTTGCCGAAAGTGCAAGACCAAAGAAAGGTTGCAGTAGTTGTAATTGGCCTACGGCTGCAATGCCCCCCACCGCGAGCCCTTTGTACCAGAATATGAAACCGATAAGCATGCTAAAAAATGAGACATAACCAAGCGCAAGCCATGCTTGAGTGCTGATGCTGGAAAATGTTGCTGGCATCGTCGCCCCTGAGGCTATCAGCATAAAGGGAAGTGAGATAAGCAGTGCCCAACTGATAACCTGCCACCCTCCCAGCTCTCTTGAGAGTTTCGCCCCCTCGGCATAACCTAGGCCACACACCGCAATAGATGCCAGCATCAGTAAATCACCCGTTTGCGAAATCGAAACGTTCTGGGAAAGAGCAAAACCCACCACCAATAAACTACCAATAATTGAAAACACCCAAAAGGCCTGGTGAGGACGTTCACCACCACGAATAACGCCAAAGATGGCGGTAGATAACGGTAATAGTCCAAGAAAAACAATCGAATGGGCTGAGGTGACATATTGTAAGGCCATCGCTGTCAATAATGGGAAACCAATAACCACGCCCAATGCGACAATCACCAATGAACCAATTTGAGACGTCTTCGGACGTTGCTCCCTGAAACTCAGTACCAATATCAGCGCTAACACACCCGCAATAGATGCGCGGATAAACGTAAGGAATAAAGGATCGATTTCGTGTACTGCCAAACGTGTTGCCGGGAGCGAACCACTAAAAATAACCACGCCAATCAATCCGTTTAGCCATCCTGATAATGAACCTGCACTCTTTTTATAAACCACATTCACCTCAATCTCAGCAGTACGTGAAGGGTGCTCCACGGCATCTCCTATATAGACAGGTTGCATGATAGGCGGCACAATCCATGACAATCAAAATATTGTCATGGATACATTCAGTGAAAGCGCGATATAAAGCGATTGTTGATGACTATGCTGCTGCCATCCGTTTAGGCCAACTGGCAGCAGGAACCCAGTTACCTACTCACCGGGCATTATCTGCTGAAAAGCATATTTCGCTCGCTACGGCGACTCGCGTATACGCTGAGCTTGAATTTATGGGATTGGTGAGCGGGGAAACCGGACGCGGCACTTTTGTCAGAGAAATATCTCTTCCCGCCGGATTGGGGATCGATCAGCAAATTGTGGCGACCGAAGTACTGGATTTGAACTTTAACTACCCCGCACTTCCTGAGCAAACTGAACTGTTGCGAGATGCTTTACGACAACTCACCACCACCGGTGACCTGGAAGCACTGTTGCGTTATCAGCCTCATGCTGGCCGTTGCAGCGAACGTGAAACCATAGCATCCCATCTGGTCCTCGCAGGGATAAACGCTTGCGCGGACGATATTCTTATTGTTAGCGGTGCCCAGCATGGCCTGGCCATTACCGTTTTAGGGCTTTTTAAACCTGGAGATGTGATAGCTGTCGACGCGCTGACCTATTCAGGCTTTAAGACGCTGGCGGTAGCATCTAACCTCGAACTGGTAGCAATTCCTGTATCTTCCACAGGCCCGGACCTGAATGCTTTGCGCAAAATATGCCAGCACAGGCGAGTACGCGCCGTCTACACTATGCCCACTCTACATAATCCACTGGGGTGGGTACTCAGTTCCGATCAGCGTAAAGAAATCGCAGCTATCTCCAGAGAACATGATCTGCTGGTGATTGAGGATGCGGCGTATGCTTTTCTGGTCAGTGACCCGCCCCCGCCTTTGGCTACTTTTGCTCCAGAGCGGACTATTTATGTCACTGGTTTTTCAAAGAATATTGCAACCGGTTTGCGCGTCGGGGCTGTTGTCTGCCCTGCTCCATACCGAGCGGCGCTGGAACGAGTGATTAGGGCAACCACCTGGAATACGCCTGCCCTTATGACATCAATAGTATGTGGCTGGATACGTGATGGAACGGTCAACAGACTTGAATCACTCAAGCGAGAAGATGCTCAAAAACGTCAAAACATTGCCCGCGAAGTATTTGGGTCGCTGCCTTATATCAGTCATCCAGTATCTTATTTTTTATGGCTGCCGCTGGCTGAAGAAGTGCGCGCAGAAAGTGTGGTACGCAGCTTGCTGGAGAAACATATTTCAATCTCAACTGCAGAGCCTTTCAGTACTTCGCAAAATGTTCCCCACGCCATTCGTATAGCACTCGGGTCCGTCAGTGAAGATCTTCTTTATCAGGCGCTGATCACGGTGCGTGAAACAATTGAATATGAACAATATCGTTAATAGTAAAAAGAAGTGGGAGACAGGAAAAAAATGTTTTGCGAGGGAAATATAAATGGGCGGTATTTACCGCCCATTTACTTTATTTAGCCAACCAGCAACGGTTGTGCTGTTTTCTCAACCAACGCCAGCAGGACTTTAATATCCTCAAGCGTAACGGTCGGATTCAGCAGAGTCAGCTTCAGGCAAGTCACGCCGTTATGCTCAGTCACACCTACGTTTGCGCGGCCAGAGTCCAGCAATGCATCACCAATTTTCTGGTTCAGCAGTGCAATTTCTGCGTCGCTAGTAGAAGCCATTTGCTCAGGACGGAAACGGAACAGAACGCTCGCCAGTTGTGGTTTCATCACCAGTTCCAGAGACGGTTCTTCAGTAACGTACTGCGCAACTTCTTGTGCAAGTGTCACACCATGATCGATGATCGCGGCATATTGCTTCTGACCTAATGCTTCCAGACCCATCCACAGTTTCAATGCGTCGAAACGGCGAGTGGTCTGCAAAGATTTAGACACCAGGTTTGGCACGCCAGCTGCTTCATCGAACTCAGAGTTCAGATAAGCCGCCTGATAGCGCATCAACTCGTAGTGGCGTGCTTCTTTGAGCAAGAAAGCACCACAGCTGATGGTCTGGAAGTACTGTTTATGGAAGTCCAGGGTGATGGAGTCCACTAACTCAATACCGTCCAGATAGTCGCGATATTTCTCGGACATTAACAACGCACCGCCCCACGCTGCATCAACATGCACCCAAATCTGGTGCTCTGCTGCCAGGGTGGCGATTTCACGCAGCGGATCAATTGCGCCAGCATCGGTAGTACCCGCTGTTGCAACAATCGCCAGGATCTGTTCGTCGTTAGCCTGAGCCTGCGCCAGTTTCTCACGCAGGTCGTTAATATCCATACGCGCGAATTCGTCAGTTTTCACCAACGTCACTGACTGGTAACCGAGGCCCATTAAAGCCATGTTCTTCTGCACTGAGAAGTGCGCGTTTTCAGAACACAGGACTTTAATCTTTTTCAGGTTGCCGACCAGGCCATCTTGCTGGATGGAGTGGCCCTGGCGCGCAAAGAACGCGTCACGAGCCAGCATCAGGCCCATCAGGTTGCTCTGGGTGCCACCACTGGTGAACACGCCAGCATCGCCTGCCTGATAACCCACTTGAGCACGCAGCCATTCAATCAGCTTCATCTCAATGATGGTCGCAGACGGGCTTTGGTCCCATGAGTCCATGCTCTGGTTAGTGGCGTTGATCAACACTTCTGCTGCCTGGCTGATAACCAGACTCGGGCAATGCAAATGCGCGACACACTGCGGGTGATGCACCGACAGGCTGTCTTTTAAGAAGTATTCGATCGCACGTTCAATAGCGACCTGGTTGCCCAGGCCCTGAGGATTAAAATCCAGTTGAATGCGTTCACGCAATTCAGCAACAGATTTACCCTGATACATCTCAGGTTGCTGCAACCACTGCACAACAGCCGCGCTGGTCTGTGCAATGGCCTGCTGGTAGGCTTCAGTGCTTTGCGCTGAGCCTGCCAGGATAGGATTTAATTCAGACATCGAGGTCATTAACTCCACTCAAACAGGCTTGATGCCAGCCGCTAACAGCGCCTGCTCAAACTTATCGAGGAAAATAGCCAGCTCATCATTAGTGATAAGCAAAGATGGTAGCAGACGCAGCACGACGCCATTACGGCCACCACGCTCCAGAATCAATCCTGCTTTGAAGCAGTTTTTCTGCAGCAATGCGGATAACTCAGCATCAGCTGGGTAGCAACCCATATGATCTTTGGCTTCGTTTGGTTTAACGATCTCAATACCGATCATCAAGCCCAGACCACGAACCTGGCCAATGACCGGGTAACGTTTTTGCAGCTCAGCCAGTTGGCCTTTCAGCCACTCGCCCTGTGCTGCAACTTTGTCAGCAATCTTGTTTTCGGTCAGATGCTTCAGAGTTGTCAGACCGGTTGCCATCGCCAGTTGGTTACCACGGAAAGTACCGGTGTGGTGGCCAGGTGACCATGCATCAAACTCTTTCTTAATACCCAGAACAGCCAGTGGTAAACCACCACCAACCGCTTTAGACATAACAATGATGTCCGGCTCGATACCAGCATGTTCGAAGGCGAACAATTTACCAGTACGGCAGAAGCCAGCCTGAACTTCATCGATGATCAGCAGAATGCCGTGTTCTTTGGTGACTTTGCGAATGCGCTGCAGCCACTCAACAGGCGCCGGATTCACGCCGCCTTCACCCTGAACCGCTTCCAGAATGACTGCTGCAGGTTTGCGCACGCCACTCTCAACGTCGTTGATCAGGTTTTCGAAGTAGTAAGTTAATGCTTTCACGCCAGCTTCACCGCCAATACCCAGCGGGCAGCGGTACAGGTGCGGATAAGGCATAAACTGAACTTCAGGCATCATGCCATCAACCGCTTCTTTCGGTGACAGGTTACCTGTTACGGAAAGTGCGCCATGAGTCATGCCGTGATAGCCGCCGGAGAAGCTGATGATGCCTGAACGACCGGTAACTTTCTTAGCCAGTTTCAGTGCCGCTTCAACTGCATCCGCACCGGATGGACCGGTGAATTGCAGGCAATATTCTTTACCCTGACCAGGCAATAAAGAGAGAAGATATTCAGAAAACTGATCTTTCAACGGAGTTGTAAGATCCAGTGTATGTAACGGCAAGCCGCTGGTAATGACATTTTGGATGCTTTGCAGCACGTCAGGATGGTTATGCCCAAGAGCAAGCGTACCCGCACCGGCCAAGCAATCAAGATATTGATTATTCTCAACATCAGTGATCCAAACACCGTTGGCCTGCGCAATTGCTAAAGGCAATTTACGTGGATAACTTCTGACATTCGATTCAAATTCAGCTTGACGCGCCAAATAGGTTTCATTGTTACCATTGAATGAATTTGCACCTAAACTATCAATACGGACTTTATCCGTCATCATATCTCTCCCACAGCTGCCGGTTCGTTAATTTGGCAGTTGAATTAATGAATGTAGAAAAACTGAGCACCATGTAAAAAACGCCGTCAATATAGGTTCTTTTTACTCTCTACTCAATATTTTATTTTGTGAATGTCTGTATGTTGCCCTAATGTTTTTATCTTGTACTTATTTTATGAAAATCAGTGTGTTATCTACACTCCAGCCACTTGTGCTGTATATTTGCTTTTGAGTGGTCATTAACTTCGCATATTTACATTTTTACAGCCAAATGATTCAATGCGCGCACTTTCAGTATGAGATGCAAACAGGTACTGTCACGTAAATCCTACTTAACGGATATGACACTTTATGAGGGCCTTTTTTCTTAATTGAAAATGTACTTAAAAAATATAGGGTGAATATTTTAAATAGAATAAAAACCAATCACTGGTTTTAAATTAACCTGCTGAGAAAATAAGCTTTTTATTTCAGATGCTATATAAATATACGTTAATAGCGTCTAAACGAGACCTGCATTCAAAAGTATGACGGTTACAACCTTACGTTAATATCCAGCATTCATCCTTTCTCGTAAGACACTGGTTGGTAACCGTTTGATGCTCTACAACAGCTGATCCACTTTTTCCTTAATGACGGATTGAACCAGGTTGCCTGAGGTTGCCCGTGTGCCCAAAAGCCGGCATTGGCGAGGATGAAGATGTAGGGTTGATAGTTTGCGAATCGCTCCCACTAAGACCAGCCACGGTATCGCTAGTCCCAAGGCCGGCAACCGTATCACTGCCGAGCAAGTCGACGGTGCCTGTTTGCTGGCTACTGCTCGATGAACTGCCTGAACTCGTATTACTTGCACCAGAATTCATCGTTAATTGCGCGAACGCCGCTGTGGTAACCAGAGATAGCACTACGGTCAAAATAATCTTTTTCATCAGTTGTTCCTCATCCAGTACCCATAGTTGTATCCATAGTACGGAATAAAAGAGTGACTTTTTGTCCCTATACTATTTCACGCATACAGGTAAATGAGCGGATTTCAGAACAACGGGATAGCTAATACATGCGTGTACAATCCATGTCATCAAAGCAACTTCAGTGTAGCCCAGCGCCTTGTGTCACGGGTTATTTTTTCATCCATTGACCGTTAATGCCGCGCACGTACTCACCCGGTTGTGCTCTTGCCACCAGCTTCTGCCCGGCCAATTCTGCGACCTGGTTTGCTGAGATATTGTTGCTGTCTGCCAGTTTCTGATAATTTTCCGCCCGCGCTTCATTAATGCTTTTCACCAACGCCAGCGTCTCTTTATCTTGTTTGATTGGCGCAACATAACCGCTTAATGTCTCTCCCACTCGCCCTTGCTGGCGTGCTTCCGACAGGGTTAATGCCAATGTCTGTTGGCTAAATAAGATGCTTGCCAGTAAAACACTCTTAACGATTTTGCTCATGAGCTTCACTCCTGGCCAAACAAATCGCTGCGGTTTTTAAGCAACGTTTCAACGTCTTTATCTACTTTAATATGAATCTCATGCTCGATTTTCACGTTCATATTAATGGTGATAGGTTCTTTTGGCGCCGCGACTTCAATACGCGGCGTGCATCCCGTTAACCCAGCAATCCCTGGCACCAGGAGCATAGCGATGACGATTTTCATTGTGTTTCCTCACAAGCTTTATCGCGAGTCTGGCAGCGCACATCCGGCAGTTCGGTATGTTGCTCAAGCCAGGTTTGCAAATTGTCCCCAAAACGCAGGCTGCGCCAAAGCGTAAAGAGGTTTTCCTGATGGCTGTAGTTCAGCCGCACTTCATTCCTTTTCCCTTCAACCTGGCTTGTGCCCCGCACATTCGCCCGCAAAGTTAGCACGCCAAGATTATCTAAATTGATATCTGTCCAGGAATGAGAAATCTCCATATAACGCAGCCAGTTAACTGCAACACCTGCAGCAATATTGTTCTCAACAATGGCATCAGCCATATCTTTATCCAGCCGCAATGTCAGTGGCCCCGGGTTTGTCAGCCAGCCATCTTTAATGATCCATTGTGGATGGTTAAGCCACAGCGGCAAGGCACCATTCACACGCCCGGACATAGTGAACTGCTTGGGATTGACCGCAGTAATCAATTCGCTCGACGAGATATTTTCTAAGCGTAGCAAGGCTGCATCGCGTTGCGGCAGGCGTAATTGTTGCACACGCATTTTGCCGCCCAGAATATCGACATTCACGTTACTGAGCGTCAACGGCTGCGTGTCACTCCACGGATACCAGCCTTCGAGGTCAGCAGTGATATTCGACGAGGTCACCTGGTTTTTAACTTCCGCGATACGCAAGGTCACCGGGCCGTCTGTTCCCAGTTGCCATGTGCTGTTGCCAAAGCGGAATGGCAGCACAAAGTCGACACCGTTAATTTGGTTATCCGGCATCCAGACGCTGCCACTTTTCACCACGCCATGGCCACCGGCTTCAAACCCTTGCCCTGCGGCTGCGGAAAAGGCCACCTGTGAATAGAGCGAGCCATCTTTTAAAGTCATTTTCCAGTCAGCGGGGATAAGCGGCTGGAATACTGTCAGTCCTTGCTGTGGCCACCACGCATTACCGCGCAGGCGCACACCATCCCAGCGACCACTCACACGTACCGGGCCAATACTCCCTGCGTGCAGGTCACCTTTATACTGGAATGAAGAAGGATCTTTGCCCGTGACGCTAAAGGTTAATGTTGACGGCGGTAACGTACTGCCACCGCTGAAAGTCGTTTCTCCCGCATTGAGGATAAACGCGCCGTCAAAAGTAGGAGCTGTTTGCGCACGCTGCCAGTGTAAAGGCCTCTCCAGTTTCAAACGTGGTTCAGTGACCAGCATTGAGCCATACTCAAGCTTATCAAAGCCGGTAGAAAGCGAGCTAAGTTCAATCACGCTGTCGCGCCACTCTCCTTGCCCACGCACATCCCACTTTGCCTGCATCGGGGTAAACTCACCCTTGCCCCAATACTTCCACCGCCATAACCCAGCATCTGGCAAAAAGTCATCCGCTTTGCCATCCAGATGCAACACGAAATTACCCCTTTGGTTTTCGTGTGCGCGAACTATCGCCTGCAACCGCCCATCAACACCGCGTTGCGTGACACTGACTCCCGCCAGTGGCCAACGAATTTCGTCAACATCGATAGAGTCGATGACACGCCCACGCGAACGCAGTAGAGCGCCTGGACGGAACAATAATTTAGGATCGGCAATCGCACCGCTAATTTCACCCGGCAGCACTGCGTAAAACACCATGCCATCTTGTTTTGCTTCACCGGTTAATTGCATCGGCAAGGAGCTGTTGATCAAGCTGAGCTTACCGGGACCAATATTTAGCACCGCGTTAGCTTTCCCGGCGCTACCTTGCGTGACGACGTTCATACGCCCGCTGATTAAGGCCTTTTCCAGCCCTTGCTTCCAGTCATCAATCCGTAAAGCAATGCCACCACGCAGCGGGAACCCAGCATAGGGCCAGAACCACTGCCCACCATTGACTTCAAAAATGTTCTCACTGATGGTCCATGGCAGCGTCATTAATGCCTCAGGTGCAGCTGGGTTCTTCAGTGAGAATGTACCCTGATCATCGTTCCAGTTCAGAATGACATCGACTAATTCTGGCTCTTGTGGAATGCGTAATTTAGTCGCGAGATGGCCCTGTTCAGGCAGTTCATCGGTAAGTGGAGGTAAGGTAATGGTGCCGACAAGTTCCAGCGGGTCCATACCCGCAAACGCCTGAATTTTTAACTTTTGCAGATCGAGCATTTGACCGTTTAGCTGAGCATCAACGCTGAGCGATGGGCCTTGGTAATGAACCGTTTGCTGCTGCGGCGTTAACGTTAAACGTACCCCCCGAGAACTGTTGAAAGGGCGTTACATTGACCCTATCTATAGTAAGCAGGCTTTCAGGCAGCAGTGATTGCCACTCGGCCAAAGTGCGCGGTGCGGCTGGGCCAGATTCGTCGAGAGGAATTTTACTCAGGCAATCAACGTTAAGATTGAGCGTATCAAGGTGAATGCGCCAGCGTTTGGGGTGGCTAAGAGTGGCATCTTTTATCGTCGCCAGTTCGCAATCCCCGGCAAGATAACGCAAATCAGGAACGATTATCGCACCACGCGTAAATCGTGGGCTGGCTTCCATAGCAATGCGTGTCCCTTGCGGCAGCCAGATACCGGCAAGCGTTGGCAGCCAATGGGCTATAGTCATCAGAAGCGTTAACGGCAGCAGAATGAGTATTAGTACCAACGCAATAATGGCTTTGTATTTACCCTTCATGGGTGGTTAATATCCTGATTCTGCGACAATTATGTGCCCATTTAAACAACATATGCGATCATTCTTGCATTATTTGGACCGGGCGTGAAGGTCGTGCCTGGTATAAGCGTAGCCAACCTTGAGTTAGCAGTAGAATTTCATGCTTGAAAATAAATTTTAATATTTGTAAGAATATTTTAAGCGTGATAATTTTACATCAATATCATTCTGGAGATAAGTCTCATGAAACTGGCAGTGTATAGCACAAAACAGTACGACAAAAAGTATCTGGAGCAGGTTAACAATGAATACGGCTTTGATCTTGAATTTTTCGACTTCCTGCTAACCGAAAAAACAGCCAAAACTGCGCATGGTTGCGATGGTGTTTGTATCTTCGTGAATGACGATGGTAGCCGCCCTGTTCTCGAAGAGCTCAAAAGGCACGGTGTGAAATTTATCGCATTGCGCTGCGCGGGCTTTAACAACGTCGATCTCGACGCTGCAAAAGAGTTAGGCCTGCCGGTGGTGCGCGTTCCCGCTTATTCACCAGAAGCCGTAGCTGAACATGCACTCGGCATGATGATGTGCCTGAACCGTCGTATTCACCGCGCTTACCAGCGTACCCGTGATGCGAACTTCTCTCTTGAAGGGCTGACTGGTTTCACCATGTACGGCAAAACCGCCGGTGTGATTGGCACGGGTAAGATTGGTATTGCCGCGCTGAGAATTTTAAAAGGCTTCGGCATGCGCTTGCTGGCGTTCGATCCGTACCCAAGTGCTGCAGCACTTGAACTGGGTGTGGAATATGTCGATTTGCCAACGCTGTTTGCGCAGTCCGATGTTATTTCACTGCACTGTCCTCTGACGCCTGAGAACTATCATTTACTTGACCAGGCTGCATTTGCACAGATGAAAGATGGCGTGATGATTATCAACACCAGCCGTGGCGCTTTGATTGATTCACAAGCCGCTATTGATGCACTGAAAAATCAAAAAATCGGTGCGTTAGGTATGGATGTGTATGAAAACGAACGTGATCTGTTCTTTGAAGATAAATCTAACGATGTCATTCAGGATGATGTATTCCGTCGCCTGTCTGCCTGCCATAACGTGCTGTTTACTGGCCACCAGGCATTCCTGACCGCGGAAGCATTAACCAGCATTTCCGAGACGACGCTAGAAAACTTACGCCAGTTAGAGAATGGCGAGCCTTGTGTTAATCAGGTGAGTTAATCAATGGCGGATGGCGCAACGTCATCCGCCATTTTTAAGATTATACCCAGTGGATGAATCCATAAATTTGCTACAATCCCCAGCAACTCATTGATGACATGAATAACTTAAGGACAAGAGATGAAAAAATTAGCTGCAGTAGCGCTGGCTGCAATGGTACTGGCCGGCTGCGCACAATCAGGCGATAAATCGGCAGTTACCGCACAAGACCTGCAACACCACCGCTATGTTCTGCAAAGTGTTGACGGCAAGCCATTAAGCGGCATTGATCGCACTCCAGAACTGAGTTTCGGTGAGAACATGCACATTGCAGGCAGCATGTGTAACCGCTTTATGGGCCAGGCGACGCTTGAAGGCGATACGCTGAAAGCGAAAGGTCTGGGAATGACCATGATGATGTGTGCAGAACCGCAGCTTAATGGGCTGGATCACATGATTAACGACATGCTGACTACGGGCGCAAAAGTTGACTTAGCTCCGCAACAACTAACGCTCAAAACCAGCCAGCATACTTTAGTTTATAAACTGGCCGATCTGGTCAACTGATTAGGCTAGTACGCCCCACAAGTTCCGGCGGCAAGCGCATTTTCACTACAGCGTTTGCCGTTCGGCATCGCGCACATACCGATTGCCGAACCATCAAGTTGACGAGCGACACTCAACGTCCCACCAATCATTGCACAACTCGCCTGCCCTTGATTTGACATTGCTGCACGCATACCAGGCGGTACGTGAGCTGCAGTGGCTTGTTGAGGTGGTTCACTACTACATGCCGACAATAACAGTGCGGCAAATCCCGCTAAAAACGCAGCTCGCATTACTCTTCTCCCCCTGAACGTTGCAAAACCTAAGAATCATAAGCGCAGGCGTTGCGTTACGTCGAGGCCGTAACGCCATAAAATGTGTGTGATTTTGCAATAGGGATCACTTTATTGCACAAAACATAACCACCCGCCCCTTTTGACGACTTCAATCAAGGTTCAACACAGGACACAAAAGCGAAAATCACCTTCTGTGGGCTTTGCTAGAATTAAAAGATTATTCTTCGATTCGCGTAGGTATGCGGGTCTATTCGTTTTCATTTATACCTGAGCTACTTGAAGGGTGACAGGTATATTGCGCAATGTAAGGGTGTCTCCATGATCACAATCGACGGCAACGGTGCAGTCGCGTCAGTGGCGTTTCGCGCCAGTGAAGTCATTGCCATCTACCCGATTACTCCCAGCTCAACCATGGCAGAACTTGCTGATGCATGGTCAGGGGACGGTCGCAAAAACGTGTGGGGCGATACGCCACGCGTTGTAGAAATGCAGTCTGAAGCTGGCGCAATCGCCGCCGTTCATGGCGCGCTGCAAACCGGCGCACTTTCCACATCATTTACGTCATCGCAGGGTTTACTGCTGATGATCCCGACACTCTACAAACTGGCCGGGCAACTCACGCCGTTTGTATTGCATGTGGCTGCGCGTACTGTCGCCACTCACGCGCTCTCGATTTTTGGTGACCATTCAGATGTGATGGCGATTCGCCAGACCGGTTGTGCAATGCTGTGCGCCAGCAGCGTTCAGGAAGCACAAGACTTCGCGCTGATTTCGCATATCGCCACCCTGAAGAGTCGCGTGCCATTTATTCATTTCTTCGATGGTTTCCGCACCTCACATGAAATCAATAAAATTGTCCCGATGGCTGACAGCACCATTCTGGAATTGCTGCCGCAAAAAGAGATTGATGAACACCGCGCTCGGGCATTGAACCCAGAGCATCCGGTGATTCGTGGTACCTCCGCTAATCCGGATACTTATTTCCAGTCCCGCGAAGCCAGTAACCTGTGGTACGACGCGGTGTATGAACACGTTGAGCAGGCAATGAACAGCTTTGCGGCAACAACGGGTCGCCAGTATCGCCCGTTTGAATATTACGGGCACCCGCAAGCCGAACGCGTGATTATCCTGATGGGTTCTGCCATCGGCACCTGTGAAGAAGTGGTCGACGAATTACTGACGCGCGGCGAAAAAGTCGGCGTGCTGAAAGTTCGCCTGTTCCGCCCTTTCTCTGCCGACCATTTATTAGAAGTGTTGCCAGAAAGCGCACGCCAGATTGCCGTGCTCGACCGCACCAAAGAACCCGGTGCGCTGGCAGAACCGCTGTATCTCGACGTGATGACCTCTCTTGCCGAAGCCTTCAACCGTGGCGAGCGCGAAACGCTGCCGCGCGTGATTGGCGGGCGCTATGGTTTGTCATCGAAAGAATTTGGCCCGGATTGTGTGCTGGCAGTATTTAACGAGCTAAAAGAAGCCAAACCGCGCCCACGCTTTACGGTCGGTATTTACGACGACGTCACCAATTTGTCTCTGCCATTGCCAGAAAATACTCTGCCAAACCGCGCCAAACTCGAAGCGCTATTCTACGGTCTTGGCAGCGACGGCAGCGTGTCTGCCACCAAAAACAACATCAAAATCATCGGTAACTCGACGCCGTTCTTCACCCAGGGTTATTTCGTCTATGACTCTAAAAAAGCAGGCGGCCTGACGGTTTCCCACCTTCGCGTCAGCGAGCAGCCGATTAACTCGACCTACCTGATTGATAAAGCCGACTTTGTGGGCTGCCACCAGTTGCAGTTTATCGACAAATATCAGATGACCGAACGCCTGAAACCGGGCGGTATTTTCTTGCTCAACACGCCTTATGGCGCGGATGAAGTGTGGCACCGCCTGCCGCAAGAAGTTCAGGCGGTACTGAACCAGCGAAAAGCCCGTTTCTTCGTGGTCAACGCGGCGAAAATCGCCCGTGAATGCCAACTTGGCGCGCGTATCAACACCGTTATGCAGATGGCGTTCTTCCACCTCACCCACATTCTGCCGGGCGACAGCGCCCTGGCAGAACTGCAAGGTGCGATTGCTAAAAGTTACAGCAGCAAAGGTCAGGAACTGGTCGAGCGCAACTGGCAGGCTTTAGCCTTAGCCCGTGAGTCGCTTGCCGAAGTGACCTTGCAGGAAGTGAACGAAAGCAGCCCGATGCGCCCGCCGGTGGTTTCCGATGCGGCACCGGATTTCGTCAAAACCGTGACCGCCGCGATGCTCGCAGGCCTTGGCGACGCGCTGCCGGTTTCCGCACTGCCGCCAGACGGCACCTGGCCGATGGGCACCACGCAGTGGGAAAAACGCAATATTGCCGAAGAAATCCCTATCTGGAAGCCGGACATTTGTACCCAGTGTAACCATTGCGTTGCCGCCTGCCCGCACTCGGCGATTCGCGCCAAAGTCGTGCAGCCAGAAGCGATGGAAAACGCCCCTTCTGCCTTGCAGTCTCTGGATGTGAAATCCCGTGATATGCGTGGGCAGAAATACGTGCTGCAAGTGGCACCGGAAGATTGCACTGGCTGTAATTTGTGTGTGGAAGTTTGCCCGGCCAAAGACCGCCAGAACCCGGAAATCAAGGCCATCAATATGATGTCGCGCCTTGAGCACGTCGAAGAAGAAAAAGAGAATTACGATTTCTTCCTCAAACTACCGGAAATGGACCGCACCAGCCTCGAGCGTATCGACATTCGGACTTCCCAGTTGCTGACGCCGCTGTTCGAATACTCCGGCGCCTGTTCTGGTTGTGGCGAAACCCCGTATATCAAACTGCTGACCCAGCTTTATGGTGACCGCATGTTGATTGCTAACGCCACCGGTTGTTCATCAATTTATGGCGGTAACTTGCCTTCAACACCGTACACCACCGATGCCAACGGTCGCGGTCCGGCCTGGGCGAACTCGCTGTTTGAAGACAACGCCGAATTTGGCTTAGGTTTCCGTCTGACAGTCGATCAGCACCGCGCCCGCGTGATGCGCTTGGTTGGTAAGTTTGCTGACAAACTGCCTGCTGAACTGAACGAACAGCTTCATGCTGAGGCCACACCAGAAGTGCGCCGCGAACAGGTTATCGAACTGCGCAAACATCTGGCGGATATCGACGACCCGGACGCGCGCCAGCTCATCACCGATGCCGATGCAATGGTTGATAAATCTATCTGGCTGATTGGCGGTGACGGCTGGGCGTATGACATCGGCTTTGGCGGCTTAGATCACGTGCTTAGCCTGACCGAAAACGTCAATATTCTGGTGCTTGATACGCAGTGTTATTCCAACACGGGCGGCCAGGCATCCAAAGCCACGCCGTTAGGCGCGGTGACGAAATTTGGCGAACACGGCAAGCGTAAAGCACGTAAAGATCTCGGCGTCAGCATGATGATGTACGGGCATGTTTATGTGGCGCAGATTTCACTCGGCGCGCAGCTTAACCAGACGGTGAAAGCCATTCAGGAAGCAGAAGCCTATCCCGGCCCGTCACTGATTATCGCCTACAGCCCATGTGAGGAACATGGTTATGATTTGGCACTCAGTCACGATCAGATGCGCCAGTTGACCGCGACCGGCTTCTGGCCACTTTATCGCTTCGACCCACGTCGTGCCGATGAAGGTAAATTGCCGCTGGCACTCGACTCTCGCCCACCGTCTGATGCATTGGCTGATACGTTAATGAAAGAGCAACGTTTCCGTCGCCTGAATGCGCAACAACCGGAAGTCGCCGAGCAGTTGTGGAAAGATGCTGCCGTGGATTTGCAAAAACGCTACGACTTCCTGGCGCAGATGGCAGGTAAAGCGGAAAAGGCTGATAGCGAGTAACCGCTCTGTTTCGCGCTTATCTTCCACTCAATAATAGAGTGAAGGTAAGCGCGAAAAATCATTTCAAAACGATATTTCAATTTAATCAGTATCTTG
Source organism: Buttiauxella sp. AC038 (assembly GCF_979253565.1). Lineage (NCBI taxonomy): Bacteria > Pseudomonadati > Pseudomonadota > Gammaproteobacteria > Enterobacterales > Enterobacteriaceae > Buttiauxella > Buttiauxella sp. AC038. Next base: position 2,673,204 of record NZ_CEEDCQ010000001.1, read on the forward strand.
ATTCATAAATGAGCGCCACCTCGCCTTTTTCATATTAACGGTATGTTATATCTCAGTTAATCATTCGAAAAAGGAAAGGTTATGTTAGGTCGCTCTCTGCTTGCTAGTTCGATATTACTGTCCATGTGTGGTGCCGCGCATGCACTACCTGAATTTGCCGTCTGGCCCCAGGGTGAAGCACCGGGTGCAAAAAACAGTCCGGTTAAACAAGAAACGGTCGACAGACGCAAGGATGGCGGGCTGGCTGACCGCGCGGTAACAGGTATTCGTTCCCCAACCATCACCGCTTATTTGCCTAAAAAACCCAATGGTGTGGCGTTATTAGTCACGCCTGGCGGTTCCTACCAACGCGTGGTTCTGGACAAAGAAGGTAGTGATCTGGCCCCCATTTTCAATGCCCAGGGCTACACCCTGTTTGTGATGACTTACCGTATGCCGGCTGATGGACATGCGGAAGGCTCAGATTCGCCGCTGGTCGATGCTCAGCGGGCCATTCGCACCCTGCGTGCCGATGCTGAAAAGTGGAAAATCGATCCTCACCGCATTGGCGTGCTGGGGTTTTCGGCAGGCGGGCATGTCGCCGCAAGCTTGGGGACGCGCTACAACGAGTCCGTTTACCCGGCAACGGATGAAACAGACAAACTCAGTGCGCGCCCTGACTTTATGGCGCTGATGTATCCGGTGATCACCATGCAGGAAAGCATCGCTCATCCGGGATCGCGCAAAGCCCTGATTGGTGAGAAACCCACGCCTGAGCAGATAAAGAAATATTCACCGGAGCAAAATGTGACGGCCCAGACGCCACCAACGTTTATCGTTCATGCGGTGGATGACCCTTCCGTGCCGGTTGATAACAGCCTGGTAATGTTCTCGGCCTTACGCGCCCAGCACGTTCCGGTGGAAATGCATCTTTTCCAGGAAGGTAAACATGGGTTTGGGATCCGCGGTACGGTCGGTTTACCTGCTGCCAGCTGGCCGGAATTATTGATGAACTGGATTAAGGCGTTGCCCGCTTCTGAATAATTCGAGTTGCAGCCAGGCTACAAGGGAACATAGCCAACACGGCTGCAACTCGAGGTAAGACGGGAATTACTTGAAGCTTATACGCACGATATCATCCGGGCTGGTCGGCTCTTTTTCGCGACTGCCCGGTTGTTTCACGCTGACAAACAGCTGCTGCCCATCAGTAGACAACGCAAGGCTATTTGGCAATGCAGGTGTGTCGATAGTCTCCAGCACTTTGTAGCTCTTCGCATCAATCACGCTGACTTTACCGGCTTTACGATGCGTCACGTAGACTTCGTTGCGCGTCGGGTTAAACAACACGTCCAGACCCAGCGGCACATCCACTTTGTTCAGCACTTTGCTGGTTTTGGTATCCACAACCAGTAGCTGCGGTGTCTTGGAATCGCTGACAAACGCGCGGTTATTAGCGGTATCCAGCGCAATATTCAGATAGAAATGCTCGCCTTCGGTGTCCAGTCTGGTGCGCGAGATAACCTTATTGGTTTTGCTGTCGATAACGATAAATTCGTTGTCGGCGTTAGTCATGTAAATGCGTGATGCTTGCGCATCAATCGCCAGCCCCGTCGCCATTTTGCCGAGATCTTTAATGGTATCGCGCAATTCAAGCGTTGCTCCATCAATCACCCACAGCACGCTGGACTCACCCAACCCGCCCATATACAGCGTGTTGGTGGCCTCGTTAACCACTAACTGGCGCGGCATCAGCGGGCGCACGGTTTCGGTACGTTTGGTTTCATCCACCACAAGCGTTTTAATCACATCACCAGTTTTGCTGTTAATCGCTGTCACCGCACTGCTGGTGGTGTTGCCAAGGAACAATGTACCGGTGGTTTTGTTGAACGCCACACCGAACGGTTTCAGGTTGTTATGAATAGCCTGAGTCACTTCGAGCGTTGCCGGGTCAAGGCGATAAACCACCCCGCCTTTATCCAGTTTGCGGCTTTGGGAAGTGGCAACGTACAGCGCGGATTGGTCTGCGCTATAGGCCATTTCATACGCACCTTTGCCAACGGGTTTTCTTTCAACCGTGAATGAAGTATCGGCAAACAGTGAACTGGAAAACAGCAGGCTGGAGAGCATTAAAGCAGGCAATGCACGCAGGCGGGTTTGTGGTAAAGCAGACATAAATATCCTTATCAATAGCACGGACAAACCCTTTGCTAACAGGACGTTAGCAAAGGGTGAAAAATACCATTGATAATTATTATCATTTATAAATGAGAAAGTAAATCATTACACCTGCAAATAGACCACCTGGGTTTGCAGATATTCATTCAAACCGTGACGGCCATCGGCACCACCGATTCCGGACTTGCGCCAGCCCGCATGGAAGCCCTGCATCGCTTCAAAGTTTTCACGGTTAATGTAGGTTTCACCGAATTTCAGCCCTTTAATTGCCTTCATTGCGACATTTAAATCACGCGTATAAACCGAAGATGTCAGGCCATAATCGCTGTCATTTGCCATTTCAAGCGCCTGCTCCAGCGTTTCAAAGGTGGTGACGGGCAGCACCGGGCCGAAAGTTTCGTCATGCATGATGGCCATATCCTGGCGCACATCCACCAGCAGCGTTGGCGGGTAGAAATACCCTTTCCCTTCTGGCGCTTTACCACCCAGCACTACGCGTGCGCCTTCGCTAACAGCTCGCGCCACTTTTTGCTCAACACGCTCAAGTGCGGCGGCGTTAATCAACGGCCCCATCGACACATCGTCACGCTCGCCGGTATCACCAAAACTCACCTGTTTGAATGCTTCGCTCAGGCGGGTAATAAATTCGTCGTAAATACCTTTTTGCACATACACGCGTTCCGCACAGTTGCACACCTGGCCGGTGTTGATCATGCGTGAATCGACAATCGCTTTCACGGCGATATCAAGGTCAGCATCGTCCATCACAATGGCAGGCGCTTTGCCGCCAAGCTCAAGGCACACTTTGGTGATGTTTTTAGACGCCGCCGCCATGATTTTTTCACCCGCGCCAACGCTCCCGGTCATGCTAACCATCGCGACTTTCGGGTTACCCGCCAGTTCTTGCCCTACCGTTTCACCGCGCCCCAGCACCAGGTTAAACACCCCTTTTGGCAGCCCGATATCATGGACAATCTCGGCAAAAGCGATGGCGTTATTTGGCGTAAATTCGCTGGGTTTGATAACAATAGTGTTGCCGGTAATCAGCGCTGGCGCGAGTTTGCGGGCAATCAGGAAGAACGGGAAGTTCCACGGCAAAATCCCGGTAGTCACGCCAAGCGCACGTTTGAACACCAGAATGTTTTCACCCGGGCGGTCACTTTGCAGAATTTCACCTTCGTAACGACGCGCCCACTCAGACATATAATCGAGATAATCTGCGGTGAAGGCCACTTCCACTTCAGCCAACTGTTGGGTTTTTCCGCCTTCCGCAACAATCAGTGCGCTGATGGTTTTTGTACGCTCACGAATACCGGCAGAGATCTTACGCAACCACCCTGCGCGCTCAATGGCGGGTAGCGCTTCCCAACCGGCCTGTGCTTTATGCGCCGCATCAATGGCATCACGAGCGTGTTTCGCGTCTGCGTCAGGAATGCGAGAAATAAGTTCTTCTGTTGCAGGGTTAATCACATCAATCCACTGCTCGCCCTGCCACTGAACAAATTGACCATCAATATACATCGGGTGTTGTACAGGTGCTGTCATGACCGGCTCCTTTGTGTTCACTGTTTTATTGTTTCAAATATGTAAAATACATGTGAACACTTTAGGTTTATAAAACAGCTAACCGGGCAATATGGTGATGAACTGTGATGGTTCTCAATAAAAATGGCTGAAAAGAACGTTTTTTGGGAATGGCTGAAAACTGAAAATGACCGTTTTCAGCATGCGGGTACGAAAACGGTCATCAAAGGGGAATTACAGCAGCTCGCGAGCAGTCGGATAGTCGGTGATCAGCACGTCGATATAACCGCCGTGTAGCGCACCACGAATGGCATTGGCTTTGTCATTCCCGCCTGCAAGTGCTACCACATGCGGGCAGTCGCGCACCTGGCTCAGTTCCATACCGATAACCGGATCTTCTTCTTTGCTCAAAACTGGCTCGCCCTGCGCATTGAAATAATGCAGGCAGATATCCCCCACCGCACCGCGTTCGGCCAGCGTTTTCAGCATCGCTTCACCATAATAGTTGCCCGAATTTTTCAGCAACTGGGACGGCTCAAGCTCACCGATACCGAGAATAGCCACGTCCACTTCGGCGAATTTATTCACCACTTCGGCGACATCGTCGCTGGCGACCAGTTTTGCTCGCTCTTCAACGGAATGCTCAATACTTTGCGATGGCAGCAGCCAGGCCGGGCAATCCAGTTGCGCCGCCAGGTTTTGCGTCAGAATGGTTGCTTGCACGTTACCGTTCGGCCCCACGCCACCGAGCAGTTGAATCACGCCGCGCGCTTTAATGCTCTGCGGGTGTAGCTCGTCGACCATTGCTCGAATGGTGGAACTCCAGGAGGAAATCCCCACCAGATCGTTTGGCCGTAAACGCGTTTCCACATAATGCGCCGCCGCGCTGCCTATCGCATGTTTGATTTGCGAGGCGGGCGCTGACTCATCGACATCCACCACAATCGCCTGGCGAATACCGTATTTTTTCTCCAGCGCCTGTTCGAGCGAGAGAAAAATATTGGCGGGCTGGATAACACTGATTTTTACCACACCTTCTTTTTGGCAACGTGTGATAGCGCGTGAGACAAATGACTGCGACAGGTGCAATAGCCCGGCAATCTCCGACTGCTTCATCCCTTCTACAAAGTAGAGCGTCGCGATCTTGACCAACAAACGTTGTTCGTCCTGCTTTGACATAAGCGCCTCCTGATTCTCTACCTGATATTTTTATTCAAGCCTGCATAAATAACAAGACAGCATTCCTTTTGCCGTTAATTCGTACAATTTGTGATCACATTCGCCTTTTTATCATTTTGCTCAATTCCGCATGGACAGAACCATAATCGCGGCATATCGTTACACTGAATAATAAATCATGTTTGAATATATATTCAATGTGGAGATAAAAATGAAATTTACCCTACTGAAGACCTCGCTCGTTGCCGCTCTATTTGCTTCATCTGCCAGCCTGTATGCCGCTGATAACGGGCTGATTGCCATTATTACCCCATCGCACGACAACCCATTCTTTAAAGCTGAAGCCGATGGCGCGATGGCGAAGGCAAAAGAGCTGGGCTACACCACGCTGGTTGCCTCTCATGACGATGATGTAAACAAACAAAACCAGCTGATTGAAACCGCTATCGCCCGTAAAGCGAAAGCCATCATTCTGGATAACGCGGGAGCGGATGCCACCGTCGGCCCATTAGAAAAAGCCAAAGCCGCTGGAGTCCCTACTTTCCTTATCGATCGTGAAATCAACAAAACTGGCGTCGCCGTGGCGCAGATTGTTTCCAATAACTACCAGGGCGCGCAGTTGGGTGCCGAGAAGTTTGCCAAATTGCTCAACGGCAAAGGCAAATACGTTGAATTGCTGGGCCGCCAGTCAGACACCAATGCCCACGTGCGTTCGCAGGGCTATCACGACATTCTCGACGACTACCCGGATATGAAAATGGTGGCGCAGCAAACCGCAAACTGGAGTCAGACCGAAGCCTTCACCCGCATGGAGTCTATTTTGCAGACTCAGCCCGACATCGTTGGCGTGATTTCCGGTAACGACACCATGGCGCTTGGCGCAGAAGCCGCCTTAAAAGCCGCCGGGAAAACTAATGTCATCGTGGTGGGTTTTGACGGTAGCGACTATGTACGCGACTCGATTATCGCCAAGAGCAATATCAAAGCCACCGTGCTGCAACCCGGTTGGGAACAAGCACAAATGGCCGTGGTGCAAGCCGATTTCTACCTGAAAAACGGTAAACCGCAATTGCAGGAAAAACAGCTGATGGACTGCGTGTTAATTGACGACAGCAATGCCAATCAGCTGAAAACCTTCAAGCTGGCTAAGTAATCCGGGAGGCTGTATGTCGCTCAAACAATGGGGTATTGGCCTGTTATGTTGCAGTGCCCTGTTGCTCACTGCCTGCCGGGTGGTGGATCTGGATGAAAACGGGCAACCGATTATTCCTCCCGATCCGAATGCGAAAGCGAGTTTCGCAAACCAGACACCCACGCAGATAGCGCAACAAACCTGGAACAGCAAAGTGATGACGCCCGCGCAGAGCCATGCGCTGGATAGCAGCACGCTGAAAACCCGTGCCGCCAGCGCCAATAACGAAAGCGTATTCGTGAAAGTTCAGGGCAAAGTCGACAGCGTTTCTCTGGATAACGAACGTGAACGCACATTGACCGTCACCGTTAATGATCAGTCACTGCAAGTGCAGGTCGGGCCGATGATTCGTGGTAACGCAATCCGTGATGCGACTGGCTACAAATTCGAAGATTTCACCAACCAGGTGCAGTTCGCGCAGCTTTCAAAAGCCTATAACCGTGAAGCCGCAAAACACCTGCCAAAAGTTGATGAAAGCTGGCAGCAACAGCCCGTCACCGTGGTGATGGCCGTCACCCTGCGCAACGGCACACTGAGTGACGCAGCAGCTATTTCACTGGAACGGGGGCAACCATAATGTCGCAAGATCCTGTCATTCTGCGCACCCGTGGTATTTCGATGCTGTTCCCAGGCACCGTGGCGCTGGACAACATCGATTACAACGTCTGGCGCGGCAAAGTGAATGTCATCATCGGCGAAAACGGTGCGGGCAAATCGACGCTAATGAAGATTCTGGCGGGCGTTCAGCAACCAAGTCTGGGTGAGATTCGCCTGAACGGTGAAGTGGTGCAATTTAATAGCACCCGCCAGGCCGCCGCGCATGGCATCGGCATGGTTCACCAGGAGCTGAACCTGTTCGAAAACCTGACCGTTGCCGAAAACATTTTCCTCGGGCGCGAACTGCAACACGGTTTGTCGCCGATTGATGAGGCGACGCAACAGGCACGCAGCGCGGAATTGCTCAAACGCCTGGATCAGCCTATTTCCCCGAAAGAGATTGTGGCAAACCTGAAAGTTGGCCAACAGCAGCTGGTGGAAATCGCCAAAGCGCTGGCAGAAGACGCCGACATTTTAATTCTTGATGAACCGACTTCGGCATTAAGTAAAACCGAAGTGGAAATTCTGTTCCGGGTGATTCGCGAACTCACCCGCCAGGGCGTCACCATTATTTATATCTCCCACCGTCTGGAAGAGTTAATGGCGATTGGCGATGTGATTACCATTCTGCGCGATGGCAAATTCCAGGCCGAAGCGCAGGTCAGTGATATCGACGTGCCGTGGATTGTGCGCGAAATGTTGGGCAGCGAGCCGGTGTCCAGCTTCCTGAAACCCGGGCGTGATTTTGGCGCGGCTATTCTGGAAGCGGAACACATCACCTGCGTCAATTCCGCAGGAAACACGGTGGTGAACGACGTCAGTTTTCAGGTACGCGCAGGCGAAATCGTCGGTATTTATGGGCTGATGGGGGCCGGTCGCACCGAATTGTTTGAGTGCTTACTGGGCACACAACGCAATTATCTGGGCAAATTATGGCTCGACAGCAAACCCGTGCCGCCGCGCCTTGCCACCGCCGAGCGCATTCGCATGGGCATGAGCCTGGTGCCGGAAGACCGTAAACGTACCGGGATTTTCCCGATATCCTCGGTCTCCAGCAACCTGACGATTGCCAGTTTATGGCGGCGTTTGCAGCGTGGTTTTGCGATTTCGCAGGCCGATGAAACAGCGGTGGTGGCCAGCACTATTGGCAACCTCTCCATCAAGGTTTCATCGCCGGATGTGGAAATTCAGGCGCTTAGCGGCGGGAACCAGCAAAAAGTGGTGATTGGCCGTTCACTGCTGACCAACCCGAAACTGCTGCTGCTCGATGAACCGACGCGGGGAATAGACGTGGGTGCGAAAGCCGACGTGTTCCGCATGATGGTTCAGCTTTCCGAACAAGGGATTGCGGTGGTGTTTTCCACCTCCGATCTCAAAGAGATTATGGCGGTTTCCGACCGCATTCTGGTGATGTCAGGTGGGAAAATTACCGCTGATATTCCCCGCGAACACGCCGAAGAATCGGCATTGGTTTCCGCTAGTGCACAAGGGTTCTGATATGAAAACGAATGATACTGTCGCGCTCAACGCCAGACCAGGCTCGCCGTTCAGCTCGCGGGAAAATCTGCTGCTGTTACTGCTCAAACTCCGCACCTTTATTGCGCTGTTTTTGATTGTCGGCTTCTTCGCCATCATGGTGCCTGATTTCCTCGCCATGGGCAGCCTGGTGATCATGATTAAACACATTGCCATCAACGCCTTTCTGGCACTCGGCATCACCTTTGTCATCATCACGGCGGGCATTGATTTGTCGATTGGCGCAACGCTCGGGCTGTGCGGCATGATTGCCGGTTGGCTGATAACCAAAGGTATTGTGCTGCCGATGTTCGGTATCGCTATCTTCCCAAGTGTGTGGGTGATTGTGCCACTAGTGCTGCTGGTTGGCGGGCTGATTGGCGCGGGTAATGGCTGGATTATCACCCGCTACAACGTCGCGCCGTTTATCTGCACCCTCGGCACCATGTACATCTTGCGCGGGGCCGCCATGTTGACCTCGGGCGGTGAAACCTTCCCCGGACTTTCCGGAAACCCACAACTCGGCAATACCGGTTTTGACCTGATTGGCTCCGGCACGCTGTTCGGTATTCCGTGGGCTATCTGGATGATGATTGTGCTGGCCGTCGCCATTGCCTATGTCGCCCGCCGCCTGCCGTTTGGCCGCCATGTTTACGCCATTGGCGATAACGAACGCGCCGCTGAACTTTCAGGAGTCAAAGTCCGCCAGGTGAAGATTTGGGTCTATACGCTGTCCGGTTTTTGCGCCGCCATTGCCGGGATCGTGGTTTCCGCTCAACTGGTTGCCAGCCACCCGGCAAACGGCACAGCGTTTGAAATGAACGCCATCGCCGCTGTGGTGCTCGGCGGAACATCGCTGGCAGGCGGGCGCGGCACCATTCTTGGCACCCTCGTCGGCGCATTCGTGATTGGCTTCCTGGCTGACGGTCTGGTGATGATGGGCGTAAGTGAATTCTGGCAAATGGTCATCAAAGGCATCGTGATTATTGTGGCGGTCATCATCGACCAGATGCAAAACCGCATGCAGCAAAAAGCGGCGGTCGTGGCCCAAAAAGCGATTATGGAAAGCAGCGGGAAAGTGTAGCGCATCACAAATCCTGAACGGCGGGTATTTTTTTACCCACCCAGAATAATTATTCATCTATGATTTTTAATGCAAGGGGTAACACTATGAATCCGTTCGCACTGTCTGTTACGGATCTGGAAAAGAGAGCGCGCGCCGTCCGTCGCCGCATCGTCCTGCTCAATGCCAACAGCCCGGCTGGCGGCCATACCGGGGCGGATTTATCGCAGGTAGAAATCTTAACCGCCCTGTACTTCCGGATACTGAATTGTTCGCCGCAGCTGATTAACAGCGACGAACGTGACATCTACATTCAGTCCAAAGGCCATGCGGTTGGTGGTTATTACTGCGTGTTGGCTGAAGCCGGGTTTATTCCCGTGGAGTGGTTGCCGACTTATCAGCATGCCGACTCTCACCTGCCCGGCCACCCGGTGAAACACAAAACGCCAGGTGTGGAACTTAACACCGGCGCGCTCGGCCACGGTCTGCCGGTCGCCGTTGGCATTGCACTGGCCGCCAAACGCGACAACAGCAAACGTCGCGTCTTTGTGGTGACCGGCGATGGCGAGCTGGCAGAAGGCAGCAACTGGGAAGCGGCGTTAGTCGCGGCGCATTACCAGCTCGATAACCTGATCATTATTAACGACAAAAACAATCTGCAACTCGCAGGCTCGACCAAAGAGATCCTCAATACCGACCCGCTCGATGAGAAATGGCGCGCATTCGGCATGGAAGTCACCGAGTGCCGTGGCAACGATATGGCTGATGTGGTCACAACACTTGAAGGATTACAACCGCACGGCAAACCGCACGTCGTGATTGCCAACACCACCAAAGGCGCGGGCATCTCCTTTATTCAGGGACGCGCGGAATGGCACCACCGGATACCGAAAGGTGACGAAATCGAACTGGCGCTGGAGGAACTGAAAGATGAGTAATAGCGAACACCTGGCAACCGTAATGGTGAATGCCTTTATTGACGCCGTCGAACGTGGCGTAGACCTGGTGCCGGTCGTGGCCGACTCAACTTCTACGGCAAAAATATCCCCATTTATGAAGCAGTTTCCCGACCGGCTGGTGAACGTCGGGATTGCCGAACAGACGCTGGTAGGCACGGCGGTGGGCTTGTCGATGGGCGGGAAAATAGCCGTCACCTGCAATGCGGCTCCGTTTTTAATCTCACGCGCCAATGAGCAGATCAAAGTCGACGTTTGCTACAACAACAGCAACGTCAAACTTTTTGGCCTCAATGCCGGAGCCAGTTATGGCCCGCTCGCCAGCACCCACCACAGCATTGACGACATCGCCGTGCTGCGCGGTTTTGGCAACATTGAAATCTACGCACCTTCTTGCCCGATTGAATGCCGCCAGATTATTGACTACGCACTGGAACACATTGGCCCGGTCTACATTCGTCTTGACGGCAAAGCATTGCCGGAACTGCACGACGCAGATTATCAGTTCAAACCAGGTGCCATTAATCAGCTGCGCGAAGGCGACGATGTGGCCTTAGTGGCAATGGGTTCAACGGTGCATGAAGCTGTCACGGCGGCGGCACAACTCGCAGATTTGGGTATTAATGCGGCTGTGATCAACGTTCCGTCTATCCGCCCTTGCGATACCGCGCAACTTCTCACCATGCTTAAAAATTCACGCCATGTGATAACCGTTGAAGAGCACAACGTGAATGGCGGTGTTGGCAGCCTGGTCGCTGAAGTGTTAGCGGAAGCCGGGTGTGGCATCCCTCTGTTGCGGCTCGGTATTGCAGACGGTAGCTATGCTATTGCGGCGGATCGCAAGGAGATGCGTGCCCATCATGGAATTGATGCCGCAGGGGTAACACGTTCCGCCACGGCGCTTTGCAAAGGAGCATAGCCATGTCCAGCCCGATAATTCTGGCTATTGATGAGGGCACCACCAACGCCAAAGTGGTGGCGGTGGATAGCAACGGGCAAATCTGCGCCCGTTGCAGTGTCGGCGTGGCAATGACGCACCCGGCTCCAGGGCTTGCAGAACAAGACCCAATTGCATTGTGGCAAGCCGTTTGCGAAGCACTGAGCGGCTGCCTGCAACAACTTGGCTCCGTCACCATCGCAGGCATTGCGATAAGCAACCAGCGTGAATCCGTGTTGGTGTGGCAGCGCCATGATGGCAAAGCGCTCACGCCCGTCGTGAGCTGGCAGGACCGCCGCTCAGAACAGATATGTGAGCAACTTTTAGCGCAGGGCCACGGTGAACTGATCACCCGCCTGACGGGGCTGCCCGTTGATCCTCTGTTCCCGGCGGCAAAAATCCGCGCCCTGCTCGATGCTATTCCCGACGGCATGAAGCGTGCCGCAGCGGGTGAGCTGTGTATCGGGACCATCGATTCCTGGTTGAACTGGCAACTGACTGCCGGACACTCGTTTACCACCGACTACTCGAATGCCGCCCGCACGCAGCTGTTCAATATTTATCAGGGGGAATGGGACGACGAATTACTCAAATTATTCGGCATTCCGCGTGCGGCACTTGCTGAAGTGCGCGCATCTTCCGGTCATCATGGCGAAGTGCAAATCAACACCATTCCCGGTTTGCCGATTGGCACGCCGGTGCTGGCATTGATCGGTGATTCACATGCGGCACTGTACGCCCAACGCAGTGTTTGCGGGCAGGTGGTTAAAGCCACTTATGGTACCGGCTCGTCATTGATGCTTTCGCTTCCCGAACCGGCAACCCGCAGCAATCGCCTGAGCACCACGCTTGCCTGGCACGACGGCGAGCTGAATTACGCGCTGGAAGGCAACATCACCCACACCGGATCAGGTGCCGCATGGCTGGGGAAAATGCTTGGCATCAGCGACCCGGCAGAACTGACCCGGCTTGCACAATACGTAGAAAGTAACCAGGGCGTCTATTACGTGCCTGCGCTTTCCGGGCTGGGTGCACCGTGGTGGGATCTCCATGCACGCGGCATGATTTGTGGCCTGACGGACGCCGCTACCCCTGCGGTGCTGGCGCGAGCCGCACTGGAATCACTGGTTTATCAAATTGCCGATGTCTTTTTCGCGATGGAACAGGCAACTGGCCAGCACCTCGAATCGCTGTGCGTTGATGGCACCGCCACCCAGAACCGCTGGTTGATGCAGTTGCAAACTGATGTGCTACAACGCCCGTTAATCATTCAACCCGCGGCTGAAATATCCGCACTCGGCGCGACGCTGTTAGCAGGTAAAACTCTCGGCTGGTGGCAAGACGGCACACCGCTTGCGGCACTGGCCAACTGTGGCGAGCGTTTGCTGCCACAGGCAGAACAACAAAAAACAATGCAACAAAACTATAAACAATGGCTTGAAGCAGTAGCGCGCTGCCGCTTTATGCCGAATTAAATCTATTTTGAGCGGAGTGAAGCTATGTCCAGAATCCCTAAACAACTGACCTTCGGTGTGATCATCGGAAACCGCGGGTTCTTCCCAAGCTATTTAGTGGCGCAGGCGCATGAACAGGCTGAAGCCCTGTTTGGCAAACTGGGTATCAAAACCGTGATGTTAAAAGATGGTCAAACGCATCTCGGCGGTGTGGAAACCCGACAAGATGCCAAAGTCTGCGCCGAACTGTTCCGCCAGCATCGTGACGACATTCACGGTGTGGTGGTGTTATTGCCAAACTTTGGCGATGAAAAAGCAGTGGCAGAAGCGATTCGTCTTTCCGGCCTCAAAGTGCCGGTGCTGATTCAGGCAGAAGAAGACAACCTCGACAAAATGGGCCTGGCGACACGCCGCGATAGCTTCTGCGGGAAAATTTCCCTGTGCAACAACCTGCGTCAGTACAACATCCCCTTCACGCTCACCACGCAGCATGTGTGTGCGTTAAGCGGTGAAGTATTCGAACAAGATTTACAGCGTTTTGCGCAAATCTGCCGGGTGGTGAAATCAATGCAGGGCGTGCGTATCGGGGCGATTGGGGCGCGTCCGGCCAGTTTTAACACCGTGCGCTACAGCGAAAAACTGCTCGAAAAAATGGGCGTGGCGGTTGAAACCCTCGACCTGTCGGAAATCTTCACCCGCATCAAACACATCAGCGATGACGATCTGCGCGTGCATGAGAAGCGCGGCATCTTAATTGAAAACGCCGATGCCAGCGGCATTCCCGCCGATAAGTTAACCCAAATGGCAAAACTGTTTGTGGTGATCAGCGAATGGGTAGTGGCAAACGACATCGACACCACCGCGATCCAGTGCTGGACCTCGCTTCAGGAAAACCTCGGCATTAACGTTTGCTCGATTATGAGCGTGATGTCCGGGCAGTTAATGCCAAGCGCCTGCGAAGTGGATGTGATGGGCGCACTGTCGATGTATGCCCTTGCCAGCGCGTCGCTTAATCCTGCCTCAATTGCCGACTGGAACAATAACTTCGGCGACGATCGCAACAAATGCGTGCTGTTCCACTGCGGGAACTTTGCCAGCAGCAGCCTGGAATCTCCGTCGATGGGTACCGCCGATATTATCGGCACCACCGTCGGCAAAGAGAACACCTGTGGCGCGGTGCATGGCCGCCTGAAAAGTGGCCCGCTCACCTATTTCCGCCTCTCTTCCGATGATTTTACCGGGGAAGTGAAAGCGTATGTCGGTGAAGGGCAATCCGTTGACGATGCGTTAGATACCGTTGGCTGCCGCGCGGTGATTGAAGTGCCACATCTGGAGAATTTACTGGCGTGGATTTGTAATAACGGCTTTGAACACCACGTCGCCATGAACCACTCGGCGACGGGTGTAGTATTGCAGGAGGCGTTCAGCAAGTATTTAGGGGTGAAATGTTACCTGCATCGTTAATGACTTATAAGCCGCGCTCGTGCATTAATTGCGCCAGCGCGGCGTCATTGGCGAGAATTTCCCAGGCATTCATTACCGCAGTCGGAATATCAACATGGCTAATAAAGTCACGCCCATTCGGCCCGTAGCCCTGCGCATCATCTCTGATACGCGGGATCTCCCCCAGTGCCAGCGAAATATACCGCTCAACCGGCCATAAGCCCTTTTCATGCAGGCTAAAAGCGGTATGAGTTTCGTCACTGACTAAGTGCGGAACAAAACCCGGCCAGCTACGCCATTGCGGTTTATGCAAGTCGCTTTGCCAGACGCGTTCAAACGTCGCGACGGTACGGCGCTGCATGGTCGGATCCTGAATGATAATCGCGCGAGCGGGCGTTATTTCCAGTGTTTGCAGCAACTCATAAGTGAAACGCGCATTCTCGCCACAGTTGGTGGACTTCTCTTCCGTCAGCACTTTTTCTGCCGGGACTTTCCAGAATTCGGTGGCAATATCTTTGATGATGGCGGCTTCCGCGCGACCAGTGGTGGGAATCGTGTTGTAGCGCGGGTGCTTAGCAATCGCCGCGTATAAAAAAGTCGTTGAATGGCCTATTCCGCCGGTAATCAGCAACGGCAATTCACTATTGGCGGCAAGCTCACAGGCTGCGTCAATGGTAGGGATAACGGCATTACCCGCGAGGATAATCAATTGACCATCGCAAACCGCAGGTGGCGCGGCAAACTCATTGTGAGAAAGCCATTCGCCAAGCGTATTAATGGCATTGATGGTTGTCGGCTGCAAAGCTGGAAATGTTGTCGTCAACATAACCCCTCCTTGTTAAAAACCAGCGCACATCATACCGCAGGCAATGCCGTTACTACATCAGGTTGCTCTGAGACTTTCATCGTTTGTGCAGCAGAGACATCCGGCTGGACCGGAGTCAACGGTGGATGGCGCTATTCGCTAATCCACCCTACAAAACAAAGCCATCTGATATCGCGTAGGTCGGATTAGCGTAGCGACATCCGACAAAATTGTTTACGCGAGCTTATAAACCCGCGCCTCCCACGGGTGCAGCCGATAGAGCTCATCCACCTGCGGGTAATTCCCCAGCACACACTCGGCCCATTCGAGCGGTAATTCTTCCGCCGTCCAGCGTGCCGATTTCGCAGACATATTGCACAGCACCACCATCTCTGTGTTATCGAGCACACGTCGGTAGGCGTAAATTTGCGGGTTGTCTTCCAGTTCCAGCTCATAACGACCGTAAACCAGCGTGCGCTCTTGTTTACGTAACTGAATTAACGCGCGATAGAAATTCAGCACTGAATCCGGGTCTTGCTGCTGGCTGGCAACGTTGATCATTTCAAAGTTGGCATTCACCTTAAACCACGGCTCACCATCGCTGAATCCGGCGTTCGGCCAGGCATTCCATTGCATTGGCGTGCGGGAATTGTCGCGCCCGGTATTGGTGAGAAACGCGATAATCTCTTCTTCGCTTTTGCCCTGCGCTTCCATTTCACGCCACATATTTTTTGCTGACACGTCATCAAAATCGTCGTGGCTGTTAAATCGGGTATTGGTCATGCCGATTTCCTGCCCCTGGTAGATAAACGGCGTGCCCTGCATCAGAAAATAGAGCGCGGCAATGCAGGTCGCGCTTTCTCGCCAGTGGTGTTCGGTGTCACCCCAGCGTGACGTAATGCGCGTCAGATCGTGGTTTTCTACATACAGCGCATTCCAGCCTTTGCCCTCCAGCGCTTCCTGCCATGCGGTGAAGATTTTCTTTAACACCGCCGGTTCCGGGCGCAAACCGGCTTCCGGCTCCCACAACCGCACATGTTCGAACTGAAATACCATATTCAGCCGCTCGCGGTGTTCGCCCACCCACTCTTCGGCGTGTTCTGCGAACAGGCCATTCATTTCACCCACGGTGACAATATCGTAGTGCTTAAGCACGTTCTGGCTCATATCGTCGACGTAATCGAGCAGCCCGTCATAGTTCAGATGGCTTTTCATTGATGGCGCGTAACGCAGTTTGTCAGGATTCGGTACATCAGCCAGCAGCGGCTCTTTTTTCAGGTGCGCGATGGCGTCGATGCGGAACCCGTCGATGCCTTTATCCAGCCACCAGCGCATCATGTCGTACACGGCGCGGCGCACATCGTGGTTTTCCCAGTTCAGATCCGGCTGGCGGCGGGTAAACAGATGCAGATAATATTGTTCGGTTAGCGGGTCAAACTCCCAGGTCGAGCCTTTAAAAATCCCTTCCCAGTTGTTGGGTTCCGCGCCATTTTTCCCGTCGCGCCAGGTGTACCAGTCGCGTTTGGGATTATCGCGTGAGGAGCGGGATTCAAGGAACCACGGGTGTTCATCGGACGTGTGGTTGACCACTAAGTCGATAATCAGTCGCATTCCACGGGCGTGAACTTCACTCAGCAGGCGGTCAAAATCAGCCATTGTGCCAAATTCCGCCATGATCTCCTGATAATCGCTGATGTCGTAGCCGTTATCATCATTCGGCGATTTGTACATCGGGCAGATCCAAATCAGATCGATGCCGAGGTCTTTCAGATAATCGAGTTTTTCGGTGATGCCGTTCAGGTCACCAATGCCGTCGCCGTTACTGTCCTTAAAACTGCGCGGATAAATCTGGTAGGCCACCGCCTCTTTCCACCAGCTCGCCATCGTTTACCTCCCGATTAATAAAGCAAAAGATTCATAAGGTTGTAGCTCGAGACTCACCGCAAGCTGGTCGCGCGGTGCATAGTTGCTGATTAAACACTCGCCATGCCAGTTCTGCATTTCAGGCGGAATGTCGAGCGTCAGGTACTCAGCGGTAAAGTTGTTCACCACCAGTAACCGCTCATCACCAAGCGTTCTCAACCACGCAAAAACCTGCGGGTGTTCGCGCAAAACAGGCTGGAAATCGCCGTAGACCAGAACCGGGTACTGTTTACGCAGCGCTACCATTTTCTGGTAATGCCACAATATTGAATCTGGTTCGGCCAGCGCTGCGGCCACGTTGATCTCGTGGTAATTAGGGTTCACCGCAATCCACGGACTGCCTGTGGTAAAACCTGCGTTTGGGCTGTCGTCCCACTGCATCGGCGTACGGGCGTTATCGCGCCCGTTAGCATGAATGCCGAGCATCATCTCTTCATGGCTGACGCCTTGCGCCAGCCGCTCGTGATAAAGATTCAGGCTTTCAATGTCACGGTATTCGTCGATGTTCCCGAACCGCACGTTGGTCATTCCGATCTCTTCACCCTGATAGATATATGGCGTGCCCTTCAGGCAGTGCAGTGCGGTGGCGAGCATTTTGGCTGACGGCTCACGAAACTCTCCTTCATCGCCAAATTTAGACACCGCACGCGGTAAATCGTGGTTGCTCCAGAACAAGGAATTCCAGCCCTGGTGCGACAGTGCGGTTTGCCACTTCTCAATCACCGCTTTGAAACTTGCCAGTTCAAACGGCTTGCTACGCCATTTCCCAGCGTGCTCATCCCAGAACTGTTTGATGTGGTCGAACTGGAAAACCATGGAGAGTTCTTCGCGCTCGGCCCCGCTATAGAGCAGCGCGTCTTCAGGCGTGGCGCTCCAGGCTTCACCGACCGTCACGTAATCCCCTTTACCAAAGGTGGCGCGGTTCATCTGGCGGATCAACATGTGCAGATTTTTGCCGTTCGCCATAATCTGCTCGTCCACTTCTTTACCAATCAGGTCGATAACGTCCATGCGGAAACCGCCGATGCCTTTAGCAAGCCAGCGGTTCATCATGGCGTGGACTTCATCGTGAACGCGCGGGTTGTCCCAGTTCAGATCGGGCTGGCGTTTTGAAAACTGGTGCAAGTAATATTCGCCGCTGGCCTCGTCTAGCGCCCAACCGCTGCCGCCAAAGTACGAGCGGAAATCGTTCGGCGGGCCGCCATCTGCCGCAGGTTTGCGCCAGATATAAAAGTCACGATACGGGTTATCTTTCGATTTCAGTGCTTCGATAAACCAGGGGTGTTCGTCGGAGGTATGGTTGACGACTAAATCCATCAGGATGTGTATATTGCGCTGTTTCGCCTGGGCAATAAGGGTTTCCATCTCCGCCATGGAGCCAAATTCGGCGGCTATATCCTCGTAGTCGGAAATGTCGTAGCCGTTGTCATCCATCGGCGAGCGATAAACGGGTGAGAGCCAAATCAGGTTGATGCCGAGCTGTTGCAGGTAGTCGAGTTTACTGATGATGCCGTTAATGTCACCGATACCATCGCCATTGCTGTCCATAAAACTACGCGGATAGATTTGGTACACCACCGCATTGTGCCACCATTTTTTTTCCACTGATTTCTCCTTGTTTTGTCGATCCATTCACCTTAAATTCGCACAAACGCCCGCCCGTCGCTGTTAAACAAGTAGCAATTCTCAGGCGGCAGCCGCAGACCAATGCGTCGGTCAGCTTTTATCTCAAGCCTGAAAGTATGGCGCATCACCAGCGGTTCGCTACCGTAACCGCTATTTACGTAGAGCAAAGTCTCGTTACCCATCTGCTCAACAAATAAAATTTCCCCTTCGATATCCGCTTGTGCCAGTTCGGTTAGCTGGATATGTTCCGGGCGAATCCCAAGCTGTACCGGCTGGCCTTCAGGCACACCAGCGCCGTTAACCGGCAGCGAAATAAGCTGGCGGTTTTCCAGCATTACATCGGTGCGCTGGGCGTTGCCAGAAACCAAAACGCCGGGGATCAGGTTCATTTTTGGCGAACCAATAAACTGCGCGACAAACACGTTTGCCGGGCGGTCATACAATTCCAGCGGTGTTCCCACCTGCTCAATTTGCCCCTGATTAAGCACTACGATGCGATCGGCAAGCGTCATCGCTTCGACCTGGTCGTGGGTGACGTACAAAATGGTGGCATTAATCCGTTTATGCAGCGCCGCGATTTCCATACGCATCTGCACGCGCAGCGAAGCATCAAGGTTTGAAAGCGGTTCATCGAACAAAAACAGGCTCGGCTCACGCACGATTGCCCGCCCGATAGCGACACGCTGGCGCTGGCCGCCGGAGAGATCTTTTGGCCGACGGTCAAGCAGATGCTCGAGTTGCAAGATACGCGCACTCTCGCGCACTTTTTCGTCGATGGTTTTGAGCGGCAATTTTGCCATTTCCAGCGCAAATGCCATATTCTGGTACACCGTCATATGCGGGTAGAGCGCGTAGGACTGGAACACCATGCCGATGCCGCGCTCTGACGGAGAATCGTCATTGACGCAAACCCCGTCAATGCGCATCTCGCCGCCGCTGATTTCCTCAAGGCCTGCGACCATACGCAGCAGCGTTGATTTCCCGCAACCAGACGGCCCAACCACCACCACAAATTCCCCGCTGTTCACTTCCAGATCGAGCGGTTTAATCACCTCAGATGCCGTGCCGTAACGTTTTTGAATTTTATCGAGTACGAGTTGCGCCATGGTTATCCCTTAATCGCTCCGCTGGTCAGCCCGCTGACAATGCGTTTCTGGAAGATAAGTACCAACACGATAATCGGCAGCGTCACCACCACTGACGCCGCCATAATGCTGCCCCACGGCAGCTCAAATGTAGACGCGCCGCTGAACATACTGATAGCGACCGGCACCGTGCGTTTGTCGCCGGAAATAATAAATGTCAGCGCGAACATGAACTCATTCCAGGCACCGATAAACGCCAGCAGCCCAGTGGTCACCAGCGCGGGGGCAAGAATCGGCGCAAACACGCGGCGGATGATGGTCCAGGTTTTGGCGCCATCAACAATCGCCGCCTCTTCCAGCTCAATGGGAATAGACTTCATAAAGGTGGTGAGCACCCAGACGGTAAACGGCAGCGAAAACGTGGTGTACGACAGCACCAGCGCACCGAGCGAATCATAAAGCCCGAGAAAACGGACCAGCTCAAACATGCCCGTCAGCACCGCGACCTGCGGGAACATCGAGACACACAGAATGGTGAACAGCAGGAATTTACGCCCACGGAACGGCACCCGTGCCAGTGCAAAAGAGGCGGTAATCGACACCAGCAGGCAGATGCCGACGGTTATCGTCGCCACCAGTACCGAGTTCAGCAGGCTGCGGGCGATGCCGTTATCCATCAGCGCGGTGACGTAGTTTTGCCAGTGCCAGCCGCTGGGTAAATAGGCAGGAAGGAACAGCTCCTGCCCGGTGCGAAGTGAGGTGATAATCGCGTAGTAAAACGGGAACACGCAAAACAGCACCGCAAAAGTCGCCCCGGCGTAAATCACCAGTTTGTGAGCGAAATTGCGCTGCCGACGAGTGGTTTTCATCACCGCTTCTCCTTCTCATTTAAGCGCGAGACGCGGATGAAACAGGCGGCAATGCCTGCCACCATCATAAACACCAGCACGGACGCCGCCGAACCCATCCCCATATCCTGATAAGAGATAATCTGCTCGCGGGCGTAACCAGAGACGGACATCGTCGCTTCGCTGTTAGAGGTCAGCACGAAGATCAAATCGAAGATGCGCATTGCGTCCATCACACGGAAAATCAGCGCCACAATCATCGCCGGCATAATCAACGGCAATGTGATGCGCTTGAACCTTTGCCACGGGCTGGCACCGTCTACGCGAGCGGCCTCGTAGAGATCGGTAGGGATCAGTTGCAGTGCCGCCAGTAACATCAGCGCCATAAACGGCGTGGTTTTCCAGACATCGGCAATCACCACCGCCCACATCGACAGCGAAGGTTCGGCAATCCACGCAAGATGCGCCTGATAGCCAAATATTTTCGCCAGTAAATCGTTCACTACGCCGTACTGGTCGTGGAACATCCAGCCCCACATTTTGGCGCTCACAATGGTCGGAATCGCCCACGGCACCAGAATCGCGGTGCGCACTAAGCCCTGGCCGCGAAATTTCTGGTTCATTAGCAGCGCGAGCAACATCCCGAGAAATAGCTCGATGCCAACAGATACCACGGTAAACCACAAAGTGTTGCCGACAGCCTGCCACCACAACGAGTCTACCAACACGCCGCTGGTGTCGCCGTCATGTGTCGCGTAATAGTTTGCCAGCCCCACCATCTGGTACTCCGATGGGTTGTCGAGCATCGCGTTGGTGAAGCTGAAAAAGAAGGTACGCACCAGCGGCCATCCCGCCGCCAGTGCCAGAAGTAACAGCGCTGGCGCCACCAGTATCCACGCGATACGGCGACGCCGTTGTTGATAGCCTGTATGCGCCAATTAATGCCAGTCCTTACCTTTGACGCGCTCCAGACGTTTTTGCAGATCGGCGACCGCTGTTTTGCCATCGCTGCTACCGTTGAGCACTTTGAAGGTCACGTTAAAGATGGCGTTAGAAACGCGCGGATACTGGCTTTTGGTTGCCGTTGCCGGGCGAGGTACAGCGTTGGCAAAGATATCTTTAAACATCGTCAGATGCGGTGCGGCTTCCAGCACGGCTTTGTCTTCATACAGGGCCGATCGCGTCGGTGCAAAGCCGAGATATTTCAGCTGCATTTTCTGCGAATCTGCATCGGTGAGGATTTTTAGCAGCGCAATGGCCGCATCTTTGTTTTTGGTATTGGCGTTAACCGACCATTGCCAGCCGCCCAGAGCGTTGGCAGACTTCCCGTCCGGCCCGGCAGGAAGCGGAGCCACGCCCACTTTGCCTTTCAGCGGGCTATCCGCGCCCTGTGAGAGCAGATATGCATATGGCCAGTTGCGCATAAACAGCGCATCGCCGTTCTGGAATACCGCTCGCGACTCTTCCTCTTTGTAGCCTAACGCCCCTTTCGGCGTGATTTTGCCAATCCAGCCTGCGACCATATCCAGTGCTGCCGCCGCTTTCGGATTATTAACGGTCACGTTCCCTTTTTCGTCGATAAAGGTGCCGCCGCCGTAAGAGTCAATCCACTCCAACGCGTTACAAGTCAGCCCTTCATACGACTTGCCCTGGAAGATCATCCCCCAGAAGTTTTTGTGCCCCGCTTTGCGCTCTTCGTCCTGAATTTTGGTCGCGATGCGCGTCAGGTCTTCCCAGGTTTTTGGTGGCTGTTCATTGTATTTTTCCAGCAGGTCTTTGCGGTAATACAACACGCCAGTATCGAGGTACGCAGGCACCGCTTTCACTTTGCCGTTCACCGTGTCATTCGCCCACGGGCCGGGGAAGAAATCACCTTTCATATCGCTGACTGCATCGGTTAAATCGAGCGTTTGCTTATCGAGCAGCCCCACCCAAATGGTGTCTGACTGGAACAAGTCCACGGCTTTCTCATCTTTGGCGGCAAACAGTTGTTGTAGCAGAGCCAGCTTTTCGTCAGAAGCTGCCGGGAACTCGATAAACTCCAGCTTGTTGCTGGTCTGCTTTTCAAAACGGTCTTTGACGTATTTGCAGTATTCCTTACCGCCAGGAGAGATTGGGCATTCCATGCGTAGGGTATCGGCAAACGCAGCGTTAGAAACGCCCGCAAGCGCTAAGGTAATAAGACTTAACGTCAGCTTTTTCATTATTTCCTCTTTTGTTCAGACCAAACCTGAGGGAGTGCGTTTTAAACGCACCAATAAAAAAGCTAGTTAACAATCGAACCAGACGGCAACTTAGCTGGCTAACCTTTGCGCGATTTCTCGACGCGGTGCACGTAATGTTATTTTTTATTTCACTTTTGCGCAGGACGCGCTATGCGGGTAGATAAATGGGTTTTGAAGGGTGGATAAGCGTGAGCGCCATCCACCCCAGTGTCATCACCACGGCAGCCATTCACCCCCGAGCTTGCTGCTCTCACGCACCGTTTCGATGAACTTCATCCCCGCAATCCCTTCGGCAATACCCGGCAACCACGGGGCATCGCCGCCACGAATTTTCACCGCCGCTTCGCGGTAGATTTGCGCGAAACCTTCCAGATACCCTTCCGGGTGTCCGGCGGGGGTGCGGCACTGATGGCGCACGGAGTCGTGGTTATTTACACCATTTCGCGTGACAGTGTAACTATTGCCATGATGCGGATGAATTTCCAGAATTTCAGGTTGTTGCTGGCGGAAACTGATAGTCGCCCTGCTGCCAACGATACGCAGGCGCAGATCGTTTTCAAAACCGGGTGCGACCTGGCTTGCCCACAAACGCCCGCGCGCACCGTTGGCGTAGCGCATTTCAGCGTACACTTCGTCGTCCATCACTCGTCCCGGAATGCGCGTCAAAAGCTCACCGCGCACGGTATCGGGTTCCATGCCGCTAACAAATGCCGCGAGTTGCCAGGCGTGGGTACCGATATCACCAATCGCTCCGGCTCCCGCCATGGCCGGATTTGCGCGCCAGCTCGCCTGTTTGTTGTCGGTCAATTCCAGTCGGTCGTTCAGCCAGTCCTGCAAATACTCTACTTCGATGGCGCGAATATCGCCGATTTCGCTGTTAGCGATTCGTGCACGGGCCTCGCGCACCATCGGAAGTGCGCTGTAGTTATGGGTCAGAATAAATTGCAGGCCGGTTGCATGGATAATCTGCGCAAGCTCCTGCGCCTCGGCAAGCGTAACCCCGAGCGGTTTGTCGCAGATAACGTGAATACCGTGTTCCAGAAACACTTTTGCCACCGGAACGTGCAAATGGTTAGGGGTGACTATCGAAACCGCTTCAATACCGTCCGGGTGTGCTGCCTCGCTTTGCGCCATCTCCTGCCAGCTGGCATAACAGCGGTCGGCTGCGATAAACAGCGCTTCACCGCTGCGCTTTGCCACTTCCGGTGAGGACGAAAACGCCCCCGCCGCCAGTTCGAACTGGTCATCAAGACGAGCTGCAATACGGTGCACGCCACCAATAAACGAGCCTTCACCGCCACCGACCATGCCTAACCGAATACGTTTCATGTTTACTCCTCCAGCCCGAGCATGCGACGCACCGCGGATCTCTCGCTGTCATGATGCGCAAAGTCGTCAAAGGCATATTCGGCAACCGGAATGATATGCTCAGCGATAAAATTGGCCCCTTCGCGCGCGCCCGCATCGCCTGCTTTCAGGCAACACTCCCATTCAAGCGTAGCCCATCCGCTGTAGTCGTATTGCGCCAGTTTGCTGAAGATCCCGTTGAAATTAACCTGCCCGTCGCCGAGGGAACGAAAACGCCCCGGGCGTTCAATCCACGGCTGGTAACCCGCGTAAACACCACTTTTTGCCGACGGTAAAAACTCAGCATCTTTGACGTGAAAGGCTTTGATTCGTGCATGGTAATGGTCGATAAAACCGAGGTAATCCATGTGTTGCAGCAGCATATGGCTTGGATCGTAGAGAATATTGCAGCGCGGGTGGTTATCAACCAGCGCCAGAAAACGCTCGAATGTGACGCCATCATGCAGATCTTCGCCAGGATGCAGCTCGAAACAGACATCAACGCCTGCTTCGTCAAAACAGTCCAGAATCGGCTTCCAGCGCGAAGCGAGTTCATGAAACGCTTCATCCAACAGTTGCTCATTGCGTGGCGGCCAGGGGTAAAAATAAGGCCAGGCCAGTGCGCCAGAAAACGTGGCGTGTGCCTTTAGCCCGAGATTTTGCGAGGCACGAGCTGCTTGCTTCAGACTATCAACCGCCCACTGCTGACGCGCAACGGCATTGTGCGCCAGTTCCGGCGGCGCAAACCCGGCGAATGCGGCGTCATATGCCGGGTGCACCGCTACCAGTTGCCCCTGCAAATGCGTTGAAAGCTCGCTGATTTCCAGCCCAACATTTGCCAGCAGATTGCGAATTTCAGCGCAGTATTCCAGGCTTTCAGCGGCTCTGGCGAGGTCAAAAATATGCGGCAAGTGCGTGGGGATTTGCACCGCTTTATAGCCCAGACCCGCAGCCCATGCGGCTATTGTTTCGAGCGAATTAAACGGTGGCTGGTCGGAAATAAACTGTGAGAGAAATATGGACGGCCCTTTCAGGGTTTTCATTACAACATCTCCTTAATTAAAACCGTGCGCTGCTCGCGAACGGCCCGGTCTGCCGCCAGCACCACAGCCAGGCTTTCGACCGCCTGCTGCAAATGCTGTGACAAATCACTTTCCTCAAGAATGGCACGTGCAAAAAACTGCTGTTCGCGTTGGCACAAAGCAAAATGATCCGGCTCATCGCTTGCTGTCAGCCATTCATCCTGGTGGACAAACTCGCCCAGGGCGTTTAATTCGCCATGATGGATACGCAGTGATTCGGTGCGCGTGTGCGCTTCAACATTGGCGGATTGCCCTTCACCAGCGGCTTCGCGGGCGACAATAGAAACAGAACCTTGCGGGCCAATCACATCTTTAATAAAGAATGCCGTCTGGCTCATCATCGGCCCCCATCCCGCTTCGTACCAGCCGACGGAGCCGTCTTCAAAACGTACCTGAAGCTGGCCGTAGTTAAACTGCTCGGACGGGATTTCATCGCTTAAGCGTACGCCAATAGCGCTCACCGACTGCGGGGTGGATTGCGTCATCTGGCACATCACGTCCAGATAATGCACACCGCAATCGACAATCGGCGAAAGCGACTGCATCAGCATTTTGTGAGTGTGCCAGGCACTGCCGCTACTTTGCTGGTTGAGGTTCATGCGCATCACCAGCGGCTTGCCCAGCCCGTGCGATAACGCAATAAACTGCCGCCAAACCGGGTGGTGGCGCAAAATGTACCCGACCACCAGTTTTTTACCCGCCAGATGCGCCGTGGCAACCACCCGTTTCGCCCCGCTCACCGTTGTGGCGAGCGGTTTTTCGAGAAACACATGGCAGCCTGCGGCGAGTGCGGTCAGTGCCAGCGCTTCGTGCGAATCAGGCCAGGTGGAGATGCACACCGCATCGGCGTGCGTTTCGCTAATCGCCCGTTTGAGATCGTCGAACAGTGGAATATCTGCCGCGAGTTGTGCTTTGAGGCGGGTTTTTGAATCCCCACGGGCCACCAGCCCGCAAAGGGTAAACTCGTCAAGTTGCTGATACGCAAGGCTGTGGGCAGCCCCCATATTCCCGCAGCCCACAACCAGTACGCGCAGCGGCTTATTTGCCATGCTGCTCGCCCTCTTTATAGTTGAAACTAAAGAAGAAGATGGCGGCAATCACCACCGCCGCAATCGCCGGCATCCACCAGAATTGCTGCCATTGCAGTAAGCCTTCAGCACCTTGAGCGGTAACCGAACGGTTAAACACCGCACCGCTGATTTGCGAACCAATCAGCATGCCAAGCCCGTAGGTAAACAGCACCAGCAGACTTTGCGCCTGCCCCTTCACTTTGTTGCCTGCAACTTTGTCGGTATAGATAAAGCCGATAACAAAGAAGAAGTCGTAACACACCCCATGCAGAATGATGCCGATGTAAATCATCCAGCGGGTTTCTTCGGTGATGCCCAGGGCAAACATCGCGTAACGTGCAAACCATGCCAGCATACCAATCAGCAGCATCATTTTGATGCCCAGACGGCGGAAGAAGAACGGAATCAAGAGCATAAACAGCAGTTCAGACATCTGCCCTAATGCCATCACGCCGCTGACGTTCTCGAACCCAACCGCGGAAATAAACGGTGCGGCGTAAGCGTAGTAAGCCGCCAGCGGAATGGAGATAAGCGTGGCGCAGATGATAAACACCATGAAATGGCGCTGTTTAAGCAATGCAAACGCGTCGGCACAAACCAGGTCACGCATCGAAAGCGGCTTACCGCGATCCGGCGCTGGCGTATTGGGCAGCGTAAAGCTGTAAATCCCCAATACCACGGAAGCGACTGCCGCCAGTGTGAAGATGCCGGTGCTGTCTGAAAGGCCGCTGGTGCCGACAATCAGTCCCGCCACGATCCAGCCGATGGTGCCGAACGCTCGGACTATAGGGAACCCTTTTTCGCTGTTTGCCAGACTGTGGAACGCTACGTTGTTGCTCAACGCAATGGTTGGCATGTAGCAGAGCATGTAGCCGAAGATTATCCACAACAGGCTGCTTTGCCCGCTTTCAAACGCGCCCGGCAACCACCACAGCAATGCCGCGCCAATCAGGTGCAGCACGCCGAGCACTTTCTGCGAGGCAAAGAAACGGTCCACCAGCATGCCGAGAACAAATGGCGACAAAATAGAGGCAATCGGCCCGGTGGAATACGCATCACCAATCAACGCGCTCAGGCCGTATTTACCCATTACCACGCCGAGGGTGACATACCAGGCCCCCCAGACGAAAAACTCAAGAAACATCATTAACGACAGGCGTGGGATCACCCATTTATGGGTAACCACTTGTGCCCCAACGGCCGAGTGAGAAGACATAAATCCTCCAGTGCAGGGTATTGTTTTAAGGGTAAGAGGTTATTTTTGTAATCGATTACATTCGCATATCACTAAAAATGTAATCGATTTCATGGAGGTTTCCATCATGCGTGTGAATTATTTGATACTATTGATTCAAATCTGGAATGTGGTTCACAAATCAACCGATCGTGCAAAGGATCAACATGTCGATAGATAAAGTGGCGCGAATAGCTGGTGTTTCTACCGCGACCGTTTCCCGGGTATTAAACAGCAACCCGGCCGTTAAACCGGACACCCGCGACAAAGTGCTGGCGGCGATCGAAGCATGTGAATATCAACCTAACCTGCTGGCCCGCCAGTTGCGCACATCGCGTAGCCGAATGCTGCTAGTGCTGGTGTCGAACATCACCAACCCCTTCTGCGCCCGCGTGGTGCGCGGCATTGAAGAGGAAGCGGAAAAGCATGGCTACCACATTCTGCTATGCAATTCAGAATCGCGCCTGACGCGTGAATCGGCCTACTTGCGCCTGCTAAGCGGTAAAGTGGTCGACGGCGTGATCACTATGGATGCCATCAGTTGTTTACCGGGTTTGACCACGCTAATTGGTGATTCACCGTGGGTGCAATGCGGCGAAGGCGATCCGGGTTATAACGCATCATCAGTGACCATTGATAACTTCAAAGCGGCTTCCGCCGCGGTTGATCACCTGATGACATCGGGCTATAAGCGAATTGCGCTGATTAACGGCGATTTGCGTTATCTCTACTCGCAACAGCGTGAAGCCGGTTATCGCGCGGCCTGCGGCAAAAACTGGCAGGCGGTGGTATATGCCGACAGCCTTGAATACCAGGCTGGCATACAAGCGATGGCCGAACTGTTTACCCTACCGGAACCGCCAGATGCGGTATTCGCCATTTCTGACGCACTGGCTGGCGGCGCGCTACATTACGCCCACGAACAAGGGCTGCGCGTACCTGAAGATGTCGCAATTATGGGTTTTGATGGCGTGCCGTTTGGCTCCGTCACCTTTCCGCCGCTCACCACTATCGAACAACCCATGCATCAGCTCGGCGTGCGCAGCGTACAGTTGCTGCTCGAGCGCATTGATAACCCGGAAGCGGAAACCGTGAATGAAATTCTCGACTGGAAGTTATTGGTACGGGGATCGGTGTAGAGCAGTAATAAGTGATAACGGGTATTTAGAGTAATCCCCTGCGGCATAGCTGCCACAGGGGATTTGTTTATGGTGTAACGATATTGAACCAGAACTCGAACTTGTCCATATAGCCCAGCATCTCATCAAGCTTTGCACCATTACCGGTGACCTTAACTTCGCCTTTGTCTTCAGCCTGTTTCAGGGTCTCTTCCTTCAGGATGATTTTATTGAGCGTGTCACGGTTAAGTGCAATCGTAGCATCCGCGTCTTTCGCTTCTGCATTAGGCGTGTGGTTCAGCACACCGTTTTCCAGCTCCAGCTTGTACTTGCCGCCATCGCTGCCCAGGTCGATGTTAAATACCGCTTTGGCATTACCCGCTTTTTCACCGTTGATATGTACCGCCAGGAAATCGAAGAACATTTCAGGCGTCATCGCACGAACGGTATCCGGGCTTGCGGTATTCGGCGTCGGGCCTTTAACCACACCATTGCGCAGCTCCTGAGCACCGGTCAGGTAGAAGTTACGCCATGGGCCAGATTCAGCCTGGTAACCCAGTTGTTCCAGTGCATCCGCTTCCAGGTTACGCGCATTCTGGTTATTGGGATCGGCGAACACCACTTTACTCACCACCTGAGCAACCCAACGGTAGTTACCCTGGTCAAAGTCGGTTTTCGCTTTCTGAAGAATCGCATCGGCACCGCCCATGTACTCAACAAATTTCTTCGCTGCTTCTTCCGGTGGTAATTCATCAAGTGTTGCCGGGTTGCCATCGTACCAGCCGAGATACAGCACATAGGTCGCTTTCACGTCATGGCTGATGGAGCCGTAATAGCCGCGGTTAGCCCAGGTCTTCGCCAGGTTGTCTGGCAGTTTGAAGTTGGCAGCAATTTCATCGCGTGTCAGGCCTTCGTTGGCCATACGCAGCGTCTGGTCGTTGATATAACGATACAGGTCACGCTGGCTTTTCAGCAGGCCAACCACGTTTTCGTTGCCCCATGTCGGCCAGTGGTGCTGAGCCATAATGATTTCGGCTTTGTCACCCCAACGCACAATGGCTTCGTTGATGTATTTCGACCAGGGTAGCGGTTCACGAATTTTCGCACCGCGCAGGGAATAAGTATTGTGCAGAGTGTGAGTCACATCCTCTGCGGCTTCGATGAGTTTCTTCTCTTCGATATACCACAGCATTTCCGACGGGGCTTCTGAACCCGGAGCCAGCATGAAGTCATAAGTCAGACCATCAATGACTTCCTTCTGGCCATCTTTTTCGATGATGTTCGTTGGGGCAATCAGCGTCACGGTACCCGCTGATGTGGTGGTGCCCAGACCCGCGCCGACCTGGCCGGTGGCATCAGGTTTCAGGAGGTTGCCATACATATAGCTGGCACGGCGGCTCATGACATTGCCTGCCATAATATTCTCGGCGACAGCAGCTTCCATAAAGCCTGCTGGCGCATAAACTTTTACCTTCCCGGATTTCACATCCGCTTCATCTACCACACCACGTACACCGCCGTAGTGGTCAACATGGCTGTGAGTGTAAATGATGGCAACAACAGGTTTATTGCCGCGATTTTTGAAGTACAAATCCATGCCGACTTTTGCTGTTTCCGCTGAAACCAGCGGGTCAACGACGGTAATCCCCTCTTTACCCTCAATGATGGTCATGTTGGATAAATCGAGGTTTCGGATCTGGTAAACGCCCTCAGTCACTTCAAACAGACCGCTGATATTGATCAACTGAGACTGTCGCCAAAGGCTAGGGTTTACAGTGTCAGGGGATTTTTCCCCTTCTTTGATAAATGCATACTGCTGTGGGTTCCAGATAACATTTCCCTGCTCGCCTTTAATCACGTCCTGCGGTAAAGCGGCGATAAAGCCTTTGTGAGCATTCGTGAAATCGGTGTTATCGGAGAAAGGAAGCTGGTTATAAAGTGCATCGTTAGCCTGCTTTGTTGACGCGGTGGCACCTTTTGGTGCTTCCTGCGCGAACAAAGGTGTCAGAGCAGTGGAGGAAAGTAACCCTGCCAGTGCCAGACTTTTGACGATCAACGTAAGTCTCATCTGTAACCCTCATATGAAAATGCCTAACCACTCAGCTACTTCGAGTAGTTACCTCGAGAAATTATTCATTAACTTAAATAATAAAAGTTGCTGCTGAACATTTGCGTTTTTTAAATATAACCAAGGAGTTACATTTCGCCACTTATGGATACAAATAATTTATGGATGGTTGTGAGTTATATGTTTGGCAGTAACAGCTTAGGATTAGAAAGGGATTTTTGATCTCAGAAATGAAAAGAGTGGATGTCGCTCGCGCTAGTCCACCCAACAAAGAGCCAATAATTATTTCAACGCTTCCGGCAGCTTAATAACCCAAAGCTCATTTTGGGATTCCGGTTTTTCCAGTGGTTTCAAAGCGATTTTGGTAGCAACTTCTTTACCATCACGCGTCAAATGCCCTTTTCCATCCACTTCATAGTCATCTGCTTTCTTAGCGTCAGCGTCCAGGTTTTCCAGCACCGCTTGCAGGCCAAAATCGTTGTCGTTAATCACCGCAATGGTTTGATTATCAATTAACGTCATCCCTTCGGCTTTTTCCTGCTGCCAGCCGAGTTTACGCAGATCGACAATTTCTTTTTTCTCCGCCAGCTTAATACCACGCGCTTTCAGTTGCGCCGCATCGTCAAACTCGGGTGCTTTTTCTTTATCAAACGAACTCAGATCGCTGGCCTGGCTGAGATCAACCACATACACCAGGTTGCGCATGACTTTGTTTTTGTCGCCGCCCTGCTCAATCAGCAGCAGGCGGTTGTTATCCAGTGCAACGATGTCACCAATTTTAGCGTCTTTGGCTTTCTTATAGACATCTACGTCAATCGGGTAGCCGTACATTTCCGTTTTGCCGGTTTCCGGGTTAAAGCTCACCAGACGGGTAAACTGCGCGCTGTTTTTGCTTTTCCCGTCGATATCCAACGTACTTTGCACGGCGGCGATAATGCGCCCGTCCGGCATGCGTGTAATCCCTTCAAAACCACGGTTGGCCTGACGCCATTTAATAATATTTGGCAAGCCACCCGCCACCCCCTGCTCGCCTTGTTCTGCTTGCGGGCCATATTTTTTGAGGATTTTGCCATTAGCGTCGATATTGATGATGAACGGGCCATATTCGTCACACAACCAGTAACCGCCCTTGCCGTCCGGGGTGATCCCCTCGGTATCCAGACCACGTTTATCACTCGATAACTGCTGCAAGGTATCACTCAAAGCGATCTCATTGGTTGCACCAATCAAGCCTTCCGGCAGCGGTAAACCGCTGATAGGGCCATTCTCATCATGTAACGCGTGTGCATCGGTAGCCTGGGCTTTGCCATCAGCAACGCGGATGGTCATCAGTAATGGGGTAAATTTCGGGTTGGCAAAAATCTTCGAGTCTTTTTTACCGGCTTTCGGGGAATCGGCATTCGGACCGCGATCCGTCACCGTAGCAAACACCAGCGCATCACCATCTTTACGAATAAATTGCAGCCCCGAACCCACGCCAACCGGTAAACCACCCGGGAAGTTGCTGGCGTAAGCCCCTTTATATTCAACATGGTCACCTTGCGGGAATGTGACAACGTAACGATCAACCTGCGGCTCTGCTGCCTGACTTGCCAGAGGAAATAAAGAGGTTAATAACAGCGCAAAAGGTTTTAATTTCATGATGTTCGCATCCTTGGGTTTGGTCACCTGTTTTGTTCAACAATGTATAAAGCAGCTATATGACACAAATATGACTTTACGCAGATGCTCTAAATTTCTGCCTTGTCGTGCCGATAACCCACAAGCACTGGCTGAAACGAGTCAGGTCTATTTCTAACGATAAGGGTATTTCATGTCCGTAAGGCGTTTTTCTATTTTAGTTTTCAGCACATTGCTGCTTATTTTCTTAGCCAGCACAGCCTCCAACATCTGGTCACTCACCCGTAGCAACCACTCTCTGGATAATGTAAATCGCGAAATCCGTGTGGTGTTATCGGTAATCGACCCGATCAACCACAGCCGCACCATGCGCGTTCGTGCAATGGAAGCGTTAGAAGAGCGTGAGCAAGGGTTAAACGATCAGGGGCAACAGGCACTCAACGGCGCACAATCGGTACTTGAGAAGGCAAACGCCGCATTTCAAGCTTATCTTGAGGAACCCAAGCAACCTGGTGAAAAGGTGTTGACTGATTCTTATCAAAGCGCGTTTGTGAATTATCGTGAGCAAGGCTTACAGCCCCTGCTGGATGCTGTCCGCGCCAACGACATTCCGCGTGCTCGTGCGCTGGTGACATCTACCCTGCCACAGCTGGATAAGCAATTTGAAGTAGCACTGGATAAATTACTGGCATTCCGCCAACAGTATGCGCAGCAGCTCAACAAAGATGCTCAATCTGGTTTCAAACAGAGTCTGGTGAGTATCGCGATTTTTGCACTCATCTTCGCCGTTATCCTGGGTGCCGTGTTCTGGCTGCTGAAAAAACGGGTACTCAACGAACTGGATAAAGCCAAAGAGCATTGCACTGAAATCGCCAGCGGTATGTTGCATACGCCGATTGTGGCCAGTGCCAATGACGAGATTGGTGCAATGATGCGCGAGCTTGAGCAAATGCGTGTGTCACTGGCAAGCATTATTGGCCAGGTGCGTGAGTCCAGCCAAACCGTGGCATACGCCTCCGAAGAAATTGCCGCCGGTAACACCGATCTTTCTGCACGTACCGAAGAGCAAGCGTCATCGCTGGGTGAAACAGCGGCCAGCATGGAACAGTTAACCGTGACGGTGAAATCTACTTCCGACAATTCTCACCAGGCAAATAAGCTGGCAAATGGCATGTTGATAGCCGCCAATGACGGCAATGAGATTGTTAGCGAGGTGATTGATTCAATGCGTAATATTGAATCCAGTTCCAGCAAGATCGACAACATTATCAGTATTATCGAAGACATAGCTTTCCAGACCAATATTCTGGCGCTGAACGCCGCGGTTGAAGCCGCACGCGCAGGCGAGCAAGGCCGTGGGTTTGCAGTTGTAGCAACAGAGGTACGTAACCTGGCGCAGCGTTCATCGGTGGCAGCAAAAGAGATCAAAGAGCTTATTGAGCTTTCTGGCGAGCAGGTCAATATCGGTAGCAATCTGGTGAACCGTGCGGGCGAAAGCATGCAGCGCATTTCCAACGCAATTAAAGAAGTGACCGGGCTGATGGAGGAGATTGCTGTATCTACAGGCGAGCAAAGCCGTGGTATCGAGCAGATTAACCAGGCTGTGGTGCAAATGGATGTGGTGACGCAGCAGAATGCCGCGTTGGTAGAACAGGCTTCAGCGGCGGCAATGTCGCTTAAAGAGCAGTCGCAAGCGTTAAATGAAACGGTAGCGGTATTTAAGCTCGCGTGATGTGTATTAGCTCTGACCTTACCTGACATTGTCATACCATCGAGCTTAACCTTATGTGACAGTCCGCTCTGTGCCTGGAGCGGACGTTATCTACTGTCAAAGCATCACTTCTGAGGCTGACCATAACCGCATTCAGCTACACTTGTTCATATTTTTCGCCCAGAACAACTACATCAGTCAGGTATGTTTGGTCTGAAAGATTTTAAATCAACAAGATGCATGGCCCTCTAACGATGAAAGTGATATTTGTTCGACACGCGGAAACAGAGTGGAATGTGAGAGGAATTATTCAGGGGCAGAGTGATAGCAAGTTAACCCATCGGGGGTTGCATCAAACCTCAGCCCTACTGGCAGCATTTGGTGCAAGTGATTACCGGGTCGAATGTGTTTACGCTTCTCCGCTTGAGCGTGCCAGGCAAATGGGACAGAGCCTGGCTGAATGCTTTCGTTGCCCATTGATGGCTGAACCGGCCCTTAAAGAACAGGCATTTGGTCAGTTTGAAGGAATGTCATCAGCACAGTTCCTTCAATACCATCCGAACGATGCAAATGCGCTATTCAATCTTGATGCAGAGTATTGTCCACCAGGTGGTGAATCTCTCTCACACGCTTCTCAGCGAATTATGCGTTTTTTATACAATCTGGAAGAAACACGACTTCATCAAACAATATGTATCGTGTCTCACGGACACGTCAGTCAGGGTGTTCTTGCGATTCTAAAAGGAGGAGTTGTCGATGATTTCCCCTGGTATGCACAACCCAATGCGAGTTACTCCGTTTTCGAACTGATTAATGGAAGATGTGTCGCACTCAAATGGGGGATTGCTACACACTTACGTCACCTGAAATAGTCGTTACCTTTAATCCTTCAAGGCCCATCCGACCTGAGCTATCCTGATTCAAACACAACGTCTGCTCCTCGCTCAGAGCTGCCTGAGTTCTAACCTCTAGGCGGCTTCGTGCAAGGAGCGGACGTTGAGAGTATGATTGATGTCCTCATCACTGAAGCAACAGATCCACTCTGAGAAATCCTGAGACGTATCGAATACTCACTGAGAACTGTCACCATGAATAAACTGGCCTTTTTACTGCTCATTATTGCTGGGACAGCTTCTGCTGCTCCTTCAATTGAAGTGGGTTTTTCTCCGGAGGGCAGTGCACAAAAGCTGGTTCTGGATACCATCAATGCAGCACATTCTTCTATCCAGATGGTTGCATATGCATTCCAGGCTAAAGATATTGTTGCTGCACTGGATGCGGCTCACAAGCGAGGCGTTCGAGTAGAAGTAGTTATTGATAAACGTCGAAACAAAGGTAGTACATCACTGGCTGCAATGCGCGATATTACTCGGCATGGAGCAGAGCTGCGAATTGATGGGCATTATCATATTCAGCACGACAAGATGATGATTGTTGATGGTTCAACTGTAGAGACAGGCTCATTTAATTACGCCAAATCAGCAGAGTACAACAATAGTGAGAATGTCATCGTTATTAAAAACATGCCACACATCGTTTCTCAGTATCAGGAACATTTTGCTTCCCGATGGGCGATATCTGAACCCTTCGAACATAAAAATCAGGGTTAGCCACTCTTCACGCTAACGACCTTTGAGGTCCGTTCCTCGCTCAGAGTGGAAGTTCAGACCCCACAATATAACGGTGGTTTGACGCCGAATTATTCAGAACGTTTATTCTGGAAATACTCTTAAACTGTGGCCAGTTTTTGTTGACCATATATGGACGACCCGGGTGATTGATGCAAGTACTGGTTTGATGCGGTTTGCGACCAAATATCCGGCGTCATTATTGGGTTCATAACCCGCACCATGATGTCATCTGAGCCATGTTTCCTTATCACTACACCGGTATATGATTACCCTGGTCAATTTCAGGCTGTTACAGGGGCGGTAGCCGTTTTCTCATCAGTGCCTGCAAACTCAGTAAAGCGTGTTTCTTCAATTTAAGCTTTGGGTTAATTCATTGCAAAAGCCTTATTCGTATTGAAATCGACTGGAACCCAGCGGTAAAGCATGGTGTGGTCGACTCTGACACCGCGGTCGGTCAGTATTTCCTGCAAAGCAGGATAACTGATACCGTATTTACAGTACCAGCGTACCGCCCGCATAATAATGTCACGACTGAAGTGCCGATCCTTGAATACGTTCATGATTTGCGTCACGGGTGAAAAAGACAGCAAGTTTTATCAGAGTTACGAGCTTTGCAATAGTACCTGTTATTCTTGCCGAGCATGGCAAGGGAAAATTGAGAAATGCCCTCATGAGGGGACAGGCTGTATTTTAAAAGGGAGTTCGGACATTCGAACTCCACTTTGTTAAGTACAAGGAATTTTATTTCGCTATATTCAGTTACTATCTTACGCAGAGTAATTCTTTATCGAGGAATATCCAGCCCACTAATTATTCCTCTGGAGAACACAATCTGCCATAACTGAGTTTGTCTGGCTCGAAATGCCCCAGCGCAAGCTGTCAGATAGTAATTAAACATGCGCTGAAAATTGGGTGTATAGGAGCCTTCAATATCCTCCCATTGGTCATTAAATTTCTTATGCCATGCCATCAACGTTTTATCATAGTCAGCACCAAAGTTGTGCCAGTCCTCAACAATAAAATGACGCTCACTTGCTTCTGCAATCTGTTTTATGGATGGCAGGCAACCATTCGGGAAAATATATTTATCAATCCATGGGTCAACATTATGCCCACTCTTATTACTGCCAATAGTGTGAAGTAACACTAAACCATCAGGCTTCAGACAGTGACCGACCACATTGAACCAGGTTGCATAGTTTTTTGGTCCAACATGCTCAAACATCCCGACTGAGACTACCCTGTCGTACTTATCTGTTCCGTCAAGATCACGATAGTCCGAGAGAATAATATTCACGTCCAGATCGGTACATCGTGCTATTGCTGCAGACTGTTGTTCAACTGATATAGTGATTCCATCCACTTTAACTCCGTAATGCGTTGAAGCATATTCTGCCAGACCTCCCCAGCCGCAACCAATATCCAGCAGGTGCATGCCCGGCTCTAGGTGGAGTTTCTCGCAAATAAGTCGTAACTTATCCTGCTGTGCCTCCTCCAGTGTTTTGGCTCGCTTCCAGTAACCGCAGGAATATTGCATCCACGAATCCAGCATAATGGCATAAAGATCATTACCCAAATCATAATGGTGCTCTCCAACAATCCATGCTCGTCTACGGGACTGCATATTCCGCAAACGTGAAATGCAGATATGGAACATTTCTCTAAAGTTGAACGGCATCATCTCTGACACGCCTGCGCGTAAAATCTTGGTGAAAAAGATATCTAGCGCAGGGCAATCCCAAAGACCTTCTACATAGGTTTCCCCAAGACCTATCGACCCTTCGTTGATAACCCGGGTATAAAACTGCTCGTCATGCACTGAGAGATCCCACGGTTTATCACCATTAATGCGGATCCCTGCTGGTGACAGCAATTTCTCCACAACCTGACGGGCTCGCGAGACACGTAAATTAGGTCTTTCGATAGCAACATTTGACATCTTTATCTCCTCATTTTGAGAAACCAAACAGGTAGTTCATCCATGGCAATTCAATCACCAGGTACAGGACGAAATAAGTCGCGCCTAACAATGTCCGCAGGCGCTAATAGCTTTTTGCAGATAAATAACCACTCCTGTAATAGATAGGTGCCTGACCATTTGCATAAGGGGTAATAATGCCCATGTTCCACAGCGTGCTACACAGGATGATGGCTAACGGGTATACGTTCAGTCATTCATTTCCACCACAACGGCTATCATGACGGGAACGGGATGACACAAAATGACGAGCCTCTGGAAATCAGTAAATGAGTAAATGAGTAAATGAGTAAATGAGTAAATGAGTAAGGATAGTTCGCCACATTTTGTCCATTTATTATTCTGTTATGTTAGTGATGTATTCGAAGATTTATAATTATTATAAAAGCGACATTAATGATGCCAAACTTAAATGTGATTCGCTTACTTTACATAACCTTTCTTCCCCAGACAATTAATAGAATTCCTTACTAAAAATTTAATTTACCTAGATTGTTAGTTAGTGGTGTTACTGATATTGAATAGGAGTCTTTCAAATTCCTTGAGACATTTAACAAATTTTATATTTAAAGGGGTGATTTTTGGAATTAAGGCATATACGTTATTTTCTGGCCGTAGCCGATGCAAAAAGTTTTACGTATGCCGCTGATGCTCTGGGTATTAGTCAACCACCACTGAGCATGCAAATACGGGATCTTGAAAAAGAAGTCGGGGCAGTCCTTTTTCATCGCCTACCCCGAGGGGTGGAACTCAATGCTGCGGGGGAAGAGTTTTATAAAAATATACATGAGATACCTCATCTGATTGAACGAGCCACGCTCTCGTCGCGAATGGCTTCGCGCGGGGAACTGGGACGACTAAAAGTAGGATTTACCTCTTCATCCACCTTCAATCCGATTGTGACAATGGGTATTAAAAATTTTAAAGATCAATATAAAAATGCCATTCTAAAAATAGATGAGGCACATACTGATAGTTTAATTCAACGCGTCAACAACGGTAGTATCGATATTGCATTTGTCAGGGCAGAAAAATCAGTCATTGAAGAGACATTCGATACTCTTGATATTAATCTGACTATTCAGGAAAAGCTATCATTAGTGACTTCAGTTAATACCGTATTTCCACCTCAAGAAGAATTATGTGTGAAGCAATTGTCAGATCGAGAATTAATATTATGCCCACGTGAATACAGTGTACATATGTACGAGACAATTATGAATATATTTGATAAGGCCGGGTGCTCCCCACTTATGAAACAAACCACCCCACAAATATCCTCAATCATCAATCTTGTTTCAACGGGTCTGGGTTATTCCATTGTGCCTGATTCAATGAGAAGTATTTTCAGTCATATGAAAGGCATTCAATTTTATACTATCAAAGATGATGAGGCTTATGTGCCACTGTCCCTGGTGAGCCGCCGATATGAACGTTCGGTAATGGTAAAGAATTTCATTGAGAGTATAGTGAATATGCACAAAGAAACGTAAGGTATAGAGATAAATAATCTGGCCCGCTTTTATAATTTATTGAGCGGGCTAGAAGTTATGTTGAAAATATTCACGACGCAAACGTTAGTTGTGAATATGTTTTATTTCAAGCTGGTTATGACCTGTAAAACTATTTATTTTGTAAAACCAAATAAATAACCAATCCATGGAATTTCAATAACCAGATATAGCAAGAAATAAATCACACCGAAAATTGTTCCCATTCGCCAGTAATCCTTTGCTGGTAGGTAGCCGCTTCCATAATAAATGGGGGCGGGACCATTTGCATAGGGCGTTATAATCCCCATAATTCCTTGCGTACCACACAGAAGGATGGCGAATGCATAAACGTTCATACCGTGCATACCGGCTACAATGGCAATCATAACCGGCACCAGTGCTGTGGCATGTGCCGTTCCGCTGGCAAAGAAGTAATGCAGAACAAAAAAGGCAATTAACAGAACGGTTATAGTCGCAAGCAAGGAAAAGCCTACCAGATCGCTTGAAATTCTCACACCCAGCCAGTGAACAAACCCGACACTGGAAAGCCCGGATGCTAAGGCTACAAGCGTAGCGAACCAAAAAAAGTATTCCAGGCGGCCTTATTGCTGGTGACATCTGCCCAGCTAATCACCCCGGTAATTAACATCAGAGCTATCACAATGAGTGCAGAAATTGCTGGTTCGATAACGCTCCCGAAACCTATCCATAGTATCAACGCCAGCATCACAAAAATGATTAGTAGTTTTTCGTGAAGTGAAAGGGAGCCTTGTTTTTGCAATTCTCCTGCAGCCCACACGGGGACTTGGTTATTACTCTTAATCTCAGGAGGATATAAATAATATGCCATTACCGGCGTAAGAAGCCATAACACAATCCCTACGGGGAGCATAGCAATAAACCAGTCCATCCAACTGATGGTAAGTCCGGTCAGTTCAGTGACCAGCGCACTGGCCAGAAGGTTGGGAGCCAAGGCGGTCAGGAACAGAGTGCTGCTCACACAGGTAGCCGATATAGAGACCCACATCAGATAAGAACCTATCCGCCTGGAACTTTCATCATGCGGTTTTGAATCATAAAGGGGCGGAAGATTACGAATGACCGGATAAATGGTTCCTCCACTTCTTGCTGTGTTCGAAGGGGTAAAGGGCGCGAGGATCAGGTCTGCAAGGGCAATCGCATACCCAAGAGTTAGTGTTCGTTTACCTAGTTTTTTTACCAGCATCAGCGAGATACGACGTCCAAGCCCAGTTTTTTCATATCCCAGCGCGAACATAAATGCGCTGAATATCAGCCAGACAGTACTATTGGAAAAGCCTGAAACCGCCCAGTTAAAGGCCTCATTGGTTGCATTAAACTTCGGACTAGCAAGTTGATGTGCAGAAAACAAAAGCCACGGACTGAATGTACTGATCACCAGTACCGCTATAAGCCCGATTACCGCGCCTGGTAAGGGCTCAAGTATGAGACCGACGATTGATCCTACGAAAATGGCAAAAAAATACCAGGTATAAGACTCCATGCCTGCCGGAGCGGGAATAAGGGCAATGATCAGTGCCACTATTACCGGCAGGAGTAACATGATTTTATTTTTCATGACATACGCTCCTGAACACCCGCATATCTGATGATATGCGGGTCATAACGACGAGAGGCTTAAATCGAAGTTCGTTTATAAATTGGGTATCGTGGCTCCCAGAAGACTTTTTCGAGGTTGTTAATGAGCTCAATATCGTTAATATTTGGCGCAACGTTATCTCTCATCGCCGCGTGTGCAACGGCTAGTGCGATTCGTTTTGACAGTAATGAAATATCATTTAATGCAGGCAGTAATCCCTGATCGCGTCCCGTCTGCATTGGCGAACTTTCAGCAAGGGTTTCACTGGCGACAAGGAACATATTTTCAGTTACACGGGTTGCATTGCTGATGAGAACACCGAGCCCAATTCCAGGGAAGATATAAGAATTATTGCACTGTGCAATAGGTATCCGTTTCCCGTTGTACTGAACTGGATCAAACGGGCTTCCACTGGCAACAATGGCATTCCCCTCTGTCCAGTCGATAATGTCCTGTGGGATAGCTTCGACACACCCAGTAGGATTTGAAAGCGGGAAAACAATCGGTCGTTTACAGTTCGCATACATATTGCGAATAACTTTCTCCGTGAAAATACCACGGCAGCCTGAAACACCAATAAGAGCTGTTGGGCGTATTTGTGTCACCAGTTCATCCAGCGACATGTTCTTCGGCTCAAATTTAAGTAAAGTGCGGTGTTTTGCCAGCTTGAGTTGGAAATCTGTCAGACCTTCGTGCTCGTCAGTAAGCAAACCATCTTTGTCTACCATGAAAATTTTACTTCTGGCTTCTTTTTCGGTAATACCTTCCTGCATCATTTTCGCGACAATAAGTTCTGCAATACCGCATCCGGCAGTTCCCGCCCCGACAAACATAAATCGCTGGTCGCTGAGTGTCATTTCTCCCGCCTTACTGGCAGCGAGAAGGCTACCTAACGTGACAGCAGCGGTACCCTGAATATCGTCATTAAAACAACACAAGCGGTTACGGTATTTCTCAAGTAAAGGTGTGGCATGACGGAGGGCAAAATCTTCAAATTGAAGCAGAACATTAGGCCAGCGATTCAGTACAGCGGTTATAAATTTATCAATAAAGGCATAGTAATCTTCATCAGAAATACGTGCATGATGAGAACCCATATAAAGAGGATCGCTTAAAAGCTCCGGATTATTAGTACCGACATCAAGGGTTATTGGTAAGGTTTGCTGTGGAGAAATACCCCCACAAGCGGTATATAGCGACAATTTACCAATAGGGATCCCCATCCCGCCAATGCCCTGATCGCCAAGGCCAAGTATGCGTTCACCATCAGTTACCACAATAACTTTTACATCATCATTACTGACATTCTGTAAAAGGGTATCTATATTTTCATGCTCAGACCAGGAAATAAACAGGCCGCGGGCACGACGATAGATTTCAGAGAAATGCTGACAGGCATAGCCTACTGTGGGGGTATAGATCAGAGGAAGTGAATCCTTAATGTGCGTTGTAATATACTTATAAAAAAGAACTTCATTTGTATCCTGTAAATTTCGCAAAAACACATGTTTGGCTTCATTTGAGATGAAGCGATTAAGTTGCATATGAACACGCTTCACCTGGTCGTCTAATGTTTCAATTTTTGGTGGAATCAGTCCGCTAAGATTAAAAGCATCTCGCTCTTCAGATGTAAATGCGCTCCCTTTATTTAATAATGAATTTTTTATTAGAGAATCACCGGAATGATAAGTGTAAACGTTTTTCATAATAGCCACCATGTATTTACTAAGATATGTGGGTTTATATCAGTTAAGACATAATATATTGAAGCTTAGGATTAAAATCCTACCGCTGGAATGATATTGTCAGAGTTGAGACATAGCATTGCTATTACTCTCTATAATCCAAATATAATCATTATTAATTCTGAGTTCTTGAAATGAGATTAAAAGTTTTAAGGTGAACAAACAATTCTTATTTATGACGATATGTATATGCAAAACCTATAGGTTACAGCCCCCATCACGGGGTCCGCTTGGGAAACGGAAAACATCCTACGCCACGCCTATTTTTTGTACAGATTACTATTCACTGAGCTTAATGTGCGGTATTTACCCTGTCCCAGTTTGAGGTTTGTTCTCCAGACGTAATCCCCGCTCAGGTTCATATGTTCCCATCCCAGCGGTGATAG
Organism: Buttiauxella sp. AC038; assembly: GCF_979253565.1. Classification (NCBI taxonomy): domain Bacteria; kingdom Pseudomonadati; phylum Pseudomonadota; class Gammaproteobacteria; order Enterobacterales; family Enterobacteriaceae; genus Buttiauxella; species Buttiauxella sp. AC038. Next base: position 2,715,831 of record NZ_CEEDCQ010000001.1, read on the forward strand.
ATGGGTAATCAGTTGCTCATTCAGCACGTAAAATTCGTAATATTTCGGTCAATGCCGGTATCCGCTAGTACATGTAGTGGATGACGAGGCACGTGAACTTGCACGCCAGATTAACTCGACCGGGTAATGGGAATGGAGAACGAGCTCCCCCTGAACAATGGTAACCATAGCCCGAAGACTTCCTCCTTGAATATGAATTTCAGGGAGATGAAGAACTGGACTGTTTCCAACTGGACTTTCTGGATCGCCTTTAAACTCTTAGTTAGTCGTAATAAGAATCGAGGCGGGATTTATTAATAAAGGAATAAATATGGCTAACTAGTTTATTGCGACTGAAGGTGTAAAGGTGGTGAAGGACAGCGCCAGTCTGTGGCCGCAGATTCTTACTGCTGGCGCTGCATGGATGTTATGGTCAATGTCTATTAAATGCATGCCTGTCAGGCTCAGGCATGCATTTAAATTTGGCTACTCATTAAATACTTTTTTTGGATATGATGTTTTTCTACTTACTCCAAACCAACAATGCAATTCTTACCTGAACTTTTAGCTTGATAAAGTCGAATGTCTGCTTTTTTCAATATCTCATCAGGAGATGAACCTTCATTAGATGATGAAACACCACAGCTAAAGGTTACATTCAAACCCTCTTCACGCCATTGTTTTTGTTCTACTCTTTTTCTCCATAGATCCAGTAATGTATAGAAATCATCATAATTACCTCCTCTATAAATTACGACGAGTTCCTCGCCTCCGAATCTATATATATTCGTCAGGAACTCGCTGCCTGCTTTACTAATGTACGTTAGTACAATATCCCCTGTGTGATGCCCAAATGTATCATTTACCTTCTTAAAATTGTCAACGTCAATTATAGCGAAGTAGAACGCTCTTTCAGAGTGGAAAAGATGGTGGAAATCACAGTCAAATTTCTTTCTTGTATGTAAATTGGTAAGGCCATCCGTTTCAGCATCATGTATAGCGGCCTCAAGTTTTTTGCTATTGTCTTTTAAAGACTCGGAAACTTTCTTAATGCTATCGCCTTCATTGTCAATGGATATACCGTTAATGTTTAAGTAGAGTGCGGTGATGGCCTGTTTAAAATATAATTTAATTATAAATAATACGATTAAATAAGATATTAAACATGCCAGTGACACTAACAAAAATAAATTCTTTTCAGAATTACTGTGTGCTTCAAAATCAGCCTCGCTGACTACACTGAACGCAATCCATGCGGGGTTGTCATAAACGCGATAAAAAACATACTTGTTTCGTTTTTCATCAAAAAAATAACCTTCTGACTCTGTTGCCATGTCTATCCAGGCCTGAGGTATTGCTCTTTTAAATAATTCTTTAGTATTGGAATACATGATTAAGTGGCCATCATATGAAACAACTTTGAATCGAGCGTTGTAAGGGGCTTGGTTGTATTTTATCAATTCACTCAAGCTATGGAGGTCTAGATCGAAAGCAATATTACCTACGAATTCTGAATGGTCATTAAAAATATTCATACTGGTAGTGACGGCCATTCCGTTATTATACTTCGGTGTTTTGGTTACGGATTTATATGGTGCAGAGAATCGCACCTCATCTTTCCTTGCTGAGAAGGGATACCAGGGTCTTTCATTTACCTTAAAATTTGCCCCTAGGTTCTCTGGGTAAATTTTGTAGTTACCTTCTTTATCTGACAAAATAACTGTTTCGAAAAAAGTTGTTGAGTTTACGATAGATGGAATTATCGAATTCAGTTCTGTATGTGTAGGTGATATATAACCTTCAATGTCTTTTGACGTCAGTTGACCTAAAAGCGAGTGAAGTAATAACTCCATTTCCTGGACGGGTCTTTCTATAGCATTTCTGGCACTATTTTCATTAAATCGAGACATGGTCTCGATAAACTCCCCTTTATTTCTTACATCCATGGATAAAAATGAATATAGAAACATTATAACAAATGGAATAAAGGTGCTGGTCGTTAAAATGTAAATGCTTTTATGTGATATAGTGTTCTTCACGTGACTACAATGCTCCATGCAAGTTGTAAAATAGCTTTTATAAAAATAAGTATTCTAATTTAATTTTTTTATGGTAACTGTCGCATTAAATAAACGACTGGAAGTGGGGGAACTTAAATGTCCCATGGAAAATATGTGGGCATCATGAAATTGTAAAAGGATTTTAATTTAATTGTGAATGAATTTAACAAACAGCAAGCCATTGATACGTTAATAGAAAAAGCAGCGATATATCCCTGCCATAGGTGTGGGAATGTAAAATTTGCTTTACTAGATGGAGTATCCTTACTTCCATTAATAGAGTGTATAGATAGTCATACCATTGTTGATAGAATGAACACTCCGATTTTCCATGTGCTATGTGAAAATTGTGGCGCTCTTACTGCCCACTCCCTGGGTATGCTCGATTTAATGTCGAATAAATAAAATGCAGGGTATGACCTTCTCGACCTCCTTCCTTGTTAGTGTTATAGCGCAAGTCACATTGGTGAGGCAGAGGAGGATTTCGTTACCGGTTGCGTGACTATCGTTAGGTTCGATGGTGGGAATATGTGTGAACAACCGAAAGGATCTTCCCGGGATCCTTTCGGTTGCGTCGTAATCTCTTGCTCAGTAAAGGGGTTTGAAGTCCAGAGCGGTAAATTGCTCTTACCCAACAATAGTGGACACGCTGCCAGGTGAGTAAACTTTCAACCAGAGGTAGCTCACATGACAAAATCAGCATCAACCATCAAAAAGATCCCCAAAACAGCACTCGCCTGAATTCCGTCATGAAGCCCTTAACCTGGCTGAACGCATTGGTGTTGCCGTGATCTTACCTCGCGGCCTGGACTTTCAGGCTAGTGGTACGACGGTTAAACAGCACAAACGCAATGCCGGCCACAGGGATCAGTATTGCCACCCACGGAATACCTGCCGCGCCGAGGGCACTGTCTACGGTCATACCACCGATAATCCCGCCCAGTGCATTCGCCAGGTTGAAGGCTGAGATATTAGCGGTACCCGCCAGTTCCGGTGCAGTACTGCCATGTTTCAGTACGTTCATCTGTAATGGCGGGACATTACCGAATGAGGCAATGCCGAACAGGAACGTCGCCACCATAAACAACCAGTAATGGCTGCTGACCAGGCCAACAACAATCAGTGATACGACCATCAGGACCGGCCATAAAAGCTGCGCCTGGCGCAGGTTGCGGTCAGCCGTCATACCCCCGATATGGTTACCCACCACGAGGCCCAGTCCGACCACAAACAGCAGTACGGTTAACGCCTGTACGCTGTAACCTGCCACCTGCTCTGCCAGTGGTGCAATGTAACCATACAGCGTCATAAAGCCCGTCCAGCACAGAACGGTGATCGCAAGGCTTGCCAATAACGGGCCATGACGGAATACCGCCAGCTGCTGACGGACACTTTTACCCGGCTCAGGAGGCTGGCGCTGAATGGTCAGCATAATAGCAACCAGCGCCACCGCACCCAGGGCGGAGACAACATAAAACGTCACGTTCCAGCCGAAGATATTGCCAATCCAGGCCCCGAACGGCACACCCAACACGTTGGCCAGCGTCAGCCCGGCAAACATTTGCCCTACTGCGCGACCCGCAAGATTCTCTGCCACCAGTCGCGTTGCGACCACCGCACCGATACCGTAAAACGGCCCCTGTACCAGGCCCGCCAGCACCCTGCTGACCAGCAGCACCGAATAACTGGTGGATAAGGCGCTGACGAGGTTGGCGGCAATAAACATCACCATCAATCCGGCCAGGACATTACGTTTTTCAAAACGGGCGAGCCACAGCGTCAGCACCGGCCCACCGATAACAATTGCCATCGCGTAAGCGGTGATAACGTTTCCCGCCTGACCGTCGGTGATATTAAGGGAGTGCGCCATGGTGGTGAGTAACCCGGCGACAACAAACTCGGCGGTGCCGATAGCAAAAGCGGATAAGGTCAGTATCCAGACCTCTAAAGGGATACGTTGCGGTTTCATAAGTGACTCTGACAGATGAATGATGAGAGTCATTCTGGGCTAAAGAATCACTTTTGATAATGGCAGTAATATGGAATGGATTATTTTGTTTTTATGAATAAACCTGTTACCGGATCATTCATTATCCAGCCAGTTGATGAAAAACTCGCTGAAAGCCGTCACTTGCAAAGGCTGAAAACGGCGTTGCGGGTAGACAAACTGGAGGCCAACCTGTTTTTTGTCATGGCGACTGAAACCGATAAAGGTGTCGGCAAATAAGACGATGAGCCGCCCCTGTTCGACATCGCGCTTCACATCCCACCATGATTTGCTGGCGATACCCGCACCGGCCAGCACCCACTGGCGTAGCAGGGCACCATCATCACACACCATGGCCGGCGTGACCCGCACCATGGAGGGCACATCATGCTCTTCAAAACGCCACTCGTTCATCGGCGTGCCGCGCTGCTCCATCACCAGGCAACGATGCCCGTGCAGGTCATCCGGATGCACAGGTGCCCCATGTGTTTCAAGGTAGCTTTTTGACGCAACCAGTACACGGCGATTGGGGCGGATAAATTTCGTCACCAGATTGCTGTCCGGGAGGTTGCCGAAGCGCACGCTCATGTCCAGACGGTTGGCAATCAAATCCACCACACTTTCACTCAGATAGACAAAGCTTCTGACTTCAGGATGCAGACGGGAAAAATCGAGCAGTGCGGCCGAAAGATACTGCCGGCCAAAATCTGATGGCGCTGAAATACGCAGGCTGCCGCTGAGCATCCCGTCCTTCTGTGTCAGTTTCGACTCGGCCTGCGCCATTTCCTCCATCACGCGAAGTGCGGCGTGGTAAAAATCCTCACCGGCACGTGTCAGTGCAATTGCCCGGGTGGAACGATTAAACAGCCGGGTCTGATAGCGTTCCTCCAGTGCCTTTAACCGGGCCGTCATGGTGGCAGGAGAAAGATTCATCCGCCGTCCGGCTGCGGCCAGTCCACCCGCCTCCACGACTTCCACCAGTAACGTCATATCTTCAAACTTGCCCATTATTCCGTTTTCCTGAAAATAGAATCAGTTATTCCCGCCATTATCAAAGCGACGCGCAGGACGTAAAGTCAAGCCATAACTGACCGCCCTGGAGAACAGAACATGCAACAACAACCGCTTTTTGAAACCACACAGATTGGCCATCTTGAGCTAAAAAACCGTATTGTGATGGCGCCGATGACCCGTGCACGTACCGCGCAGCCGGGCAATATCCCCACTGCACTGATGGCGGAGTATTACCAGCAACGCGCCAGTGCAGGTCTCATCATCACCGAAGCGACGCAGATTTCTCCGCAGGGTCAGGGTTACTCCTGGACGCCGGGTATTCATTCCGCTGAACAAATCGCAGGCTGGCGTCTGGTGACCGATGCGGTTCATAAAGTGAACGGCAAAATCTTCTCTCAGTTGTGGCATGTGGGGCGTATGTCTCATGAAAGTTTTCACCCGGATGGCAAGCCTGTTGCTCCTTCAGCGTTGTCGCCGGAGGCACAGGTGTGGGTAGTCAACAGCGAGGGTGTGGGTGAAATGGTTGACTGCCCGGTCCCGCGTGAGCTGACCCATGGCGATATTCAGCAGGTGATTGCGGATTACCGCCAGGCGGCCATCAATGCTATGGAAGCCGGATTTGACGGTGTGGAAGTCCACGGTGGCAACGGGTACCTGATTGACCAGTTCCTGCGTCGCTCCTCGAATAAACGGACCGATGAATATGGCGGCAGCCTGGCAAACCGCGTGCGTTTCGCTCAGGAAGTGCTGGAAGCCATCAGCGATGCCATTGGTGCAGAGCGCACCGGTATTCGCCTGGCGCCCTTTATCACCCAGCGTGGCATGGACGACCCACAGGCCATTGAAGCGATTCTGGCGCTGGCGGCCTGGTGTGAAACAAAGGGTATCGCCTTTATTCATCTGGCTGAAGCTGACTGGGATGATGCACCGCAGGTGCCTTATGAGTTCCGTGAAACCCTGCGGGCAACCTTCAGCGGCGCCATTATTGTGGCGGGGAATTACACCCGTGAAAAAGCCGACAAACTGCTGGCGGCAGGTGTGGTGGACCTGGTGGCCTTCGGTCGCCCGTTTATCGCCAACCCCGACTTCCCGCGCCGTCTGAAACAAAACCTGCCGCTGGCAGAGATGGGCAATCCGGCAACGCTGTTTGGCGGTACTGAAGTCGGTTATACCGATTATCCGTTCCTGACGACGGAGGTCTGAATCATGACACAACGCACACTCATTATTGGTGGCGCTACGGGGATTGGTTTCGCCGTGGCACAGCTTCTGGCAACCCGTGGAGAGCATATTATTCTTGCCGGTCGTCATCACGATAAACTTCAACATGCCTGTCAGCAACTTCAGGCAACCGGTGCGACAGCGGAAAGCCTGGTACTGGATATCGCCGATGAAGCGCAACTTGAGCGCCTGGCCCGGACGCTTGAACCGGTGGACAACATTGTGGTGACGGCGGGCTCCCAGGCGCCGGGTGGCGCATTCACCCCCTGGATTTGAAGGCCGCAAAACAGGCGTTTGATACCAAATTCTGGGGCAGTCTGGCGGTTGCCCGTCATCTGAGCGGGAAAATTAAACCCGGTGGAACACTGACCCTGACCAGTGGTTTTCTTGCCCGCCGTACCGTTCCTGGTACCCTGGTGAAAACCATGATGAATGCGGCTCTGGAAGCTGCAGTGAAAATGCTGGCAAAAGAGTTATCTCCCCTGCGCGTTAACGCCATCAGTCCGGGGCTGACAGATACTGAAGCCTACGCAGGCATGGCACCGGAAGCACGTGAACAGATGCTGGCGCGGGCGGCAGAAAATCTACCGGCCAGAAGGTATGGTCGTGCAGAAGACCTGGCAAAAGGGTATCTGTTTGTCATGGATAACCCCTTTGTCACCGGCTCGGTAGTGGATATTGAGGGTGGGGCCCTGATTAATTAACCCGGAGGAATGAAGATGACTCACCTGGATGTGGTTAAAGCTTATTTTAAATATTGTGTCGACGGAAAAGATGTCGAACGCGTGAATGAATTTTTTGATGAAAACGTGGTGATTCACCGTCCTGACTGCCCCGGGCCATTAGTCGGTCTTGAAGTTTTTAAAAAAGGGCTGCGCGAGAATGTGACCGACCGCTATGAAGCCATTGTGACGACATTTCAAAAAGAGGTTGTTGCTGACGACCAGGTTGTTGTCGCCCTGACTCATGTTGCGACAGGCTCTAATACTTGGAACGGTTTTGACGTCAGAGGCAGGGATGTCACCTGGACCAGCCTGACCTATTTCAGGTTCAATACGTCCGGCAAAATTGTTGAGGAAATAGTGGAGCGTAATGAATTAAATATGGCGCGTCAGTTAGAACTCGTTGATTTTTAATCAGTAAGCTATAAGAGAAATACAGGGCTGTTTTATGTGAAATGGTAAAGCAGCTCTTTTTTTGCTACTGCAGATATGTACATTTTTCTTATTGAATACACAGATGCACAAGCATCCGTCCTGAATAACACAACGATTAATCTGGCCCAAGTGCTGCAGGACCTGTGATCTGCTCCCATAACTCAAGATCCCTCGATATAAGGATGCATTCCGCACTTCCGGTTTTCGCTCATAGCTGACTATAAGATGTGATTGTGTCGAATCTCGCGTCAGTGACATCCGACACAATCACCCTTTTACCAAACCTTATCGGCAAGTTCCGTCACCAGGCGGACTTTGTCCCACTGCTGTTCTGGCGTCAGGCTGTTACCCTCTTCTGTTGAGGCAAAGCCGCACTGTGGGCTGAGGCAGATTTGGCTGATATCGACATATTGCGCCGCTTCGTTAATACGCTGTTGAATCAACTCCGGGTTTTCCAGCTCGCCATTCTTCGTGGTGATTAACCCCAGAACGACCTGTTGATGACCCGGACGCACAAAGCGCAGCGGTGCAAAATCACCGGAACGGTCGTTATCGTATTCAAGGAAGAAAGCATCCACATTGACGCTGCCGAATAACACTTGGGCAACTGGCTCGTAGCCACCCTCTGAAATCCACGTGGAACGGAAGTTACCGCGACAAACATGCAGGCCGATAACCAAATCATCCGGCTTTCCTTCCAGCGCTTTATTCAGTACCTGAGCATAGATTTGCGCCAGTTGGTCTGGGTCATCTCCACGCTCGCGGATCTCTTTACGTTGTGCATCGGAACACAGATAAGCCCAAACGGTGTCATCAAGTTGCAGATAGCGGCAACCTGCAGCGTAAAATGCCTGAATCGCATCGCGCCATGTAGTCGCCAGGGCGTCAAAATACTCTTTTAAATCAGGGTAAACACTACTGTCGATAGCATTGCGGCCACCACGGAAATGCAACACGCTTGGGCTTGGAATGGTCATTTTTGGCACCGCGTTGCCGCTGATGCTTTTCAGATAGCGGAAATCTTCCAGCATTGGGTGCGAACCAAATCCGAGCTTGCCCACCACACGCACGCTATGCGCCTTGGTCTGTACCCCATTAAACTGAATGCCCTGATCAGATTCATAACGTTCCACACCTTGCAGGCCGTCGAAGAAATCAAAATGCCACCACGCCCGACGGAACTCGCCATCAGTCACCACATGCAGACCGCATGCACACTGCTGCTCGACCGAAGCACGAATCGCATCATCTTCAACTTTTCGCAATTGATTGGCATCGATTTCACCTGCAGCAAATGCAAGGCGAGCATTTTTGATAGTGGCTGGACGTAAGAAACTACCGACGATGTCGGCACGGAATGGAGCGCGATATTGTGTTGACTGTGGCATGTGTTTTCTCCGCTAACCCGGCTAATTAATTTAGTCAGGTGATAATTCATTATTTGAATATTTAGCCGTCTGGACGGCTGTTTGTGTGATTGAGAATGGCAGATGCTGAACATGAGGACAAACGAAGATCTTTCATGGTTATTGAAAATAATTCATGTTGTTAAGGCAATGTGAATTGCAAGTTGATCTACATCACAGTTTGCCGTTAAATATGACGTCCTGTTTTTGAGCCTCCCAATTATGATTGTTCGCCCGCAGCAACACTGGTTTATCCGCTTATTCGTCTGGCACGGTTCGGTTCTACAAAAAATCTACTCCCGCCTGTTATTGAATGTTGCGCTCTCGATAAGCGTTATCTTCTTCCTGCCATGGTATGAGACGCTTGGTTTAAAACTCACCATCGCACCCTTTAGTATTCTTGGTGTGGCGATAGCGATTTTTCTCGGGTTCAGAAACAGCGTCTGTTACGCACGCTTTAACGAGGCTCGCACGCTGTGGGGGCAACTGGCGATTACTCAGCGTTCGTTTTTGCGCGAGACTAAAAGTCTGCTGGGGGAAAACCAGAGTCAGAATACGTCGTTTGTGAATTTGCAGATTGCCTTTTGCCACGCGCTCAGGCTCACATTGCGTAAGCGCCCGGTAGAGGAGACGCTGAAAAAATTCTTAACTGCCGATGAATTACAGTGGGTGATGAAAAGCCACGCGCCCTGTAACCGCATACTATTGCTGATGGGTGACTGGCTCGCCGATAAGCGCAAACAGGGCCTGATTTCCGATGTAGTGTGGAGCAGCCTGAACCATCATCTGAACGATCTTTCAGCGGTTGCCGGAGGTTGCGAGCGTATTGCCAGCACTCCGTTGCCGTTCGCTTATACGTTGATTTTGCATCGCACGGTCTATCTGTTTTGCATCATGCTGCCGTTCGCTTTGGTCACCGACCTACACTATATGACACCGTTCTTGTCGGTATTTGTTTCATATACCTTTATTTCGCTTGATACGCTGGCTGAAGAGCTGGAAGAGCCGTTTGGCACAGAAGACAACGACCTGCCGCTGGATGCAATTTGCAACACTATTGAGCGGGATTTACAGGATATGGATGAGAGTGAGGAACTGCCTGAGAAGTTGCGCCCGAATCGCTATTATCGGTTGAGCTAGGCGCACTATTTATTCTTGTATACTCTAAATAATTCGAGTTACGGAAAGGCGACCAGGCCGTAAGTCCCCAGGAACATAGATAACTATGTGACTGGGGCGCACGGGTACAGTCAACGCATCAGTAGCTCGAAGTATGACGAGTATTAGAAGATTGGGCCGACAAAATCACGCTTGCCTAACGCCACCCCTGCCTGACGCAAGATGTCGTAAGCGGTAGTGAAGTGGAAATAGAAGTTCGGCGTAGCGAATTTGTACACGTAGTTGCGAGCGGTGAAACGCAATTCGTGTTCACGGGCCATCACGACAATTGGGCGCTCGTCGTCACCAGCAAGTTGCTCATCGCTAATACCTTTCATGAACTCAACCGTTGCTTTGATACGGGTCTGAAGCTGTTCAATAGTGGTTTCGTTATCTTCCATTACCGGAGCATCAACACCCGCCAGGCGAGCAACGGCACGTTTAGCCATATCGGTGGTAATTTGCACCTGGCGCACCAACGGATACATATCTTCCGCCAGTGATGCAGTCAGCAGGCTCTCTTCCGTTTTGCCGTTCTCTTTCGCCCAGTTAGCCGCTTTCTCAAGGATTGCAGACAGGTTGCTTAAACCCAGGATGAACTGTGCATTGGTTTCACTGTAAATCGACATTGTGACTTCCTTTAGATATGACAAATTTGAGGCAAAGATTACACCCACTTAACGCCCTGCGGATAGCAAATTCACGACTCACGCAAAGCTAAATCCTTCATCAGCCCAACCGGTGATTCCACCAATCATAATTTTCACCGGGCGGCCCAGACGCGCCAGTTTTAAAGCTGCGCGATCAGCACCGTTGCAATGCGGGCCGGCGCAATAAACCACGAATAAGGTATCTGCAGGCCATTCGGCCATGCGTTCAGCCGACATATCGCGATGGCGCAAATGCAAAGCACCAGGAATATGGCGACGGGCGAATGCTTCCGGTGAGCCGACAACATGCAGCAGAACAAAATCCATATCTTCGTCTTTCATTGCGCTATGCACATCATCGCAGTCTGTTTCGAGACACAAACGCTGGAGAAAATGAGCAGCGGCGATTTCTGGGGCGGCGGCTGGATAATCAGTAACGTAACTCATAAATACTCCTCATGATGGTGAGATCTCACTATAGAGCGCAGCGTGTGGCTTGACGTATGGCAGAAATGACAGATAACGTGAAGATCATGACAATCGTTCGGGATATCCCTTTGCAAAACCCTCTAGTTGTTGCGCTGGCATATGACGGCCTGTGTACCTTTGAATTTGGTGTCGTTGTTGAAGTGTTTGGCCTGCCGCGTCCGGAAATGGGCGATAACTGGTATCAGTTTGCGGTCGCAGGAATCGAACCAGGCGAGCTTAGAGCGACTGGAGGTATCCGGCTGGCGGTCGATGGTGGTCTTTCTTTGTTGGAAGATGCCGGAACGATTATTGTGCCCGGATGGCGAGGTGCCGATGAGCCGGTTCCACCACAGTTGTGCGAAGCGTTACGCACGGCACATTCACGCGGTGCGCGGATTATGTCGATATGCTCCGGCGTATTCGTGCTGGCAGCCAGCGGCCTGCTCGATGGGTTACAAGCCTCAACCCACTGGCGTTATACCGAAAAACTTCAGCAGTGCTACCCTGCCATTCAGGTGATGCCAGATGTGTTGTATATCGATAACGGATCGGTACTGACCTCTGCCGGAAGTGCCGCTGGTATCGATTTGAGTTTGCATCTGGTGCGGCGGGATTACGGCCAGGCTGCCGCAAACAGCGTGGCGCGCCGACTGGTCGTCCCCCCTCATCGCGTTGGCGGGCAGGCTCAGTTTATCGAACAACCTATTCCGGTTGCCTATGAGAGCAAGCGTCTAAGCCCGCTGTTCGATTATTTGCAAATTCATCTGGCGGATGAACACTCGGTAGAGTCGCTGGCGGTGTTTACCGGCATGAGCCCGAGAACATTTTTACGCCGTTTTTCCGCAACAACCGGCACCACGCCCACACGCTGGCTGCTGAATATGCGCCTGGCGCGCTGTCGGGATTTACTGGAGAGCAGCACTCTCTCCATTGATGAAATAGCCGAGCGTGTCGGGTTTGGCAGTGCGGCGACTCTGCGCCACCATTTCCGCGCTAAGTTCGCCACCACACCCGCCGCCTACCGCAAGTCATTTACTTCAAGTAACGAAAAATTGATTATCACTCGTGAAACAACGTGATAGAGATAACGGCATTATTTGAAAGTTAGCAGATGAATGTATCTGGAGAAGATATGCGTAAATTGAATGTGTTTGTTTTTTCTGTGGCCCTGATGGCCGGATCTCTACCATTGGCGATGACGGCTCAAGCAGCTGATGCGCCTGCTGTCGCACCGGCGCCAGCCGCTCCGCAGCCAGCTTCCTCGTTTGAAATTCAAGAATTTCATGCCGATTACAAGCCATTTAAAATTGGCGACATCGTGCCTGATTTATACCGCACGAAGCCTTACCAGATTGATGCCTGGCAAATCAGGCACCTCCCAGCACCAGAAGCGGGCAGCCACTGGACATACATGGGCGGGAATTATGTGTTAATTACCGACGCGGAAGGGAAGATTTTACGCGCCATGAAAGGCGAGATTTTTTACGGTCATTAATAGCACAAACCCCGGTCATCGCACCGGGGTTTGGTTTTCAAACAGGCGTTAATTAAGCGCGCAGCATGGCTTTAATCTTCGAGTAAGCGTGCTCAAAAATCATATCCGTCGTACACATAAAGACAATCACATCGCCTGACTCGCACTCGTCGAGTGCTTCGTTTAATTCCGCATCGAAATCTTTAGATAACTGCGGCATCAACATCTGCATATCGCCCGGGTAATCCTCATCTTCATCGGGTGGCATATCGTCAATTTTCGAGCCACGCACCACGTAAATCAGCAGATTTTTATCGTTGGACGTAATTGGGGCGCGCAAATATTTACCCGTTGGATGCTTAGCCATATCGTTACCTTTTGTTGATAGCTGTAAATTCCGCGCTATCCTCGCAAAAGATGAGACGAAAAGACAGCCTGAGCGTAATGACAAGCCTCAGTTAACCACTAAACTCAGGAGAATTAAAAATCTGGACTGAGGTGGCTATGCAACAAAAAGTTTCTGCTCAATGTCATTGTGGTGCTGTCGCTTTTACCGTCGAACTTAGCGATGGTTTTAACACTATCCGCCGCTGTAACTGTTCATTTTGCCGAATGCGCGGCGCAGTTGCTGTCTCTGCTCCGTTGTCGGGGATTAAGATTACTAAAGGGCAGGATAAACTCACCGAATATCGTTTTAACACCGGAGCAGCGGTGCATTTCTTCTGTTCCGTGTGCGGGATTTATACTTTCCACCAGCGCCGCTCAAACCCTGAGCAATATGGCGTGAATGTCGCCTGCATTGAAGGCGTTTCTCCTTTCGACTTCCCGAAAGTCACGGTAATGGAGGGCGCCCATCACCCGAAAGATGGTGGCGGTGGCGTGGCCGGGTATCTGACTTTTACCCCTGAATGATTTTTGCTATTCGCGGGCGGGTAATGTTGTGCTTACCCGCCCGGCGACTGTCACTTCTCCCCTAGCCGCCAAATCTTCTCGGCATAGCGCCCGACAAGGGCCAGCGAGATGGCGAGCAGTAAGAAGAAAATCACTTTATTGGTGTCGTCCCAGAACATTTCGAAATAGCGGGTGTAGAGGTTAATACCGAGGAACGTTAGGCCAAATCCGCGCAGCATTCCATCGTCAGTTTTCAGGCTAATCCAGATACATGCGCCTGCCGCCAGGGCGAACAGCAATGACCAGTGCAGCAGTTCAATCTGGCGCACACTTTGCCAGATATCAAAATCGTAATTGCCAAAGATCGACAAAATCCACAAAGCGATAAACAGATACAGCAGCCCCATCGCTTTGCTGACTGCAAACACGTTACGTTGCAGCAAAGGTTTTTTAAGCAGGTAACATGCCGCGAGTAATACCCCGCCGAATAATACAAAGCGAATTGGGTAGTTCATACCGAGCCAATAAGCGCCCCAGCCGGAAGAATAGCCTGTCGATGTCCCGAAATAGCTGCCTAATGTCAGCAGGAAAAATAGCCAGATAAGACCCGAACGGCTCAGGTAGCCAATGACGCCGTAAATCGCGCAGCCGAGCAAAAATAGCGGTGCTACATTTCCGCTGCCGTTATCAAACGCCATGCCGAGCTGCCATAAAAATAGTGCGGTGAATAATACGCCCAGGAACAGAATGGCCTCATTGCTGTAGCGTTTATCCGGCGTCTTTCTCTGGCGGTAGAATCCCCAGCAATAAAAAGGCAATGGCGATAAGCAGCAAAATGACCGCGCGCGTGAGGTAACCAAAATTAAACAGCAACGCCATCAAATATTCATCAGCAACCAGGCTGCCCATCGCGATAATAAAGCAGGCCAGCGCTATCCAGAATGCATAGCGGCTCATTCGTTGCCAGTCAAAAAGCTGAACCGAGAGGTTTTGTTGCAAACGCTGCTGTTCTGAGGCATCAATCACCCCTTCCTGACGCCAGCCCTCTAGTGTGCGCTTGACGATCTTTTCCTGTTTGCGTGTCACTTTCATAGCGGTTTTCCTTACCTGAGTTTAGTCACTACGTTACAGTAATTAATCAGATTCTAAACCATGCACAATTTCTTAATTCATCACTACGCTTAATGCAATTAAGTCACAGGAGAAAGCTATGCAGGACTGGAACCCCGCGCTTTACTTGCAGTTTGCAGCTGAACGTACGCGCCCGGCAGCAGAACTCGCCGCGCGCATTCAACAACCCGAAGCAAAACATATTGCCGATTTAGGCTGCGGCCCAGGCAACAGTACCGCTTTATTGCACCAGGCCTTCCCGGATGCAACTGTGACAGGCATCGATAGCTCTCCGGCGATGTTGGAAAAAGCTCGCGCCGCCCTGCCCAACTGCCAGTTTGAACAGGCTGATGTGACATCCTGGACGCCGGCGGTAAAGCAAGATGTTATCTATGCTAATGCGTCATTGCAGTGGGTAATCAACCATCCAGAACTGTTTCCCCACCTGGCGACACAGCTTGCCGAAAATGGAGTGTTAGCGGTGCAAATGCCGGATAATTGGCAGGAGCCAACGCATACATTAATGCGCCAGGTCGCTGCTGAACTGGGGAACCCTGACTCCGGGCGAGAAGCGTTGCTACCTGCACAACAGTATTACGATTTGCTGGCGCAATCGGGCTGTGCGGTGGATATCTGGCGTACAACCTATTTCCACGTCATGCCGTCAGCACAGGCGATTATTGAATGGCTGAGCTCTACCGGTTTACGGCCTTATCTCGCAAACCTAGACAGCATTCAGCAACAGGCATTTCTGGAGCGTTACCACACGCTTTTGCAGCAGGCGTATCCGCCGCGACACGATGGCAACGTGTTGATGCTGTTCCCACGCCTGTTTATTGTGGCAAGAAAAACTATAGCGTAACGCCCATCTGGCGTAGCGTTTCGACATCCTGCAAAGGTGCTGCGCCAAACGATCGACGATATTCACGGTTAAATTGCGATGGCGATTCATAGCCTACTTGCCAGGCGACATTTGCCACATCCTGGCCGCCACTGAGTAATAATCGCCTGGCTTCGAGCAGACGGATCTGCTTTTGATATTGCAACGGGCTCATCACGGTCAGGGCTTTAAAGCGGTGATGCAGGCTTGAAGTACTCATGCCGACACGCTTTGCCAGTTCATCAATTTTTAGCGGTTCAGCAAAATGGCGCTTAATCCATGCCAGAGCTTCCCCCACGCCTTTGCCCTGATTCCAGGAGAGCGTCTGTTTCCAGAACGTCGCACCTGATGGCGATGTCACCAGGCGATAAAGAATTTCCTGCTTAATCAGTTTGGACATCACCGGTAAATCATCAGGGGTATCCAGCACTTTCACCAGACGTAAAAAGGCATCCTGCAAGGCTTCATCAGCACTGGATATCCAGGCCCCAGGATTGACACTCTCACCTTGTTTTTCAGGCAGCGTAATTTGCAATGAGACGATTAAATCGGCAATTTCTCGACTATTGAGGTCAATGCGCACGCCATAATAAGGCTCGGACACAGTGGCCTGAGTCACCTGACCGGAGACCGGCATGTCTACCGCCGCCATTGAGTAGTTCCCCGGGCCATACTCCGTGACATTGTCACCTATGAGCATTTTTTTACGCCCTTGAAGCAGCATGCACATCGACGGTTCCAGCATGCCTCGGTTAAACAGCGTTGGTTCAGATACGCGGATAAATCGAAGCCAGGGCACTGCGGTTTGCAGTTCCATCTCAGACGTTTCCGCACATTGGTAATGCCGCGCCACGCTTTTACAAAGCTCAGCTAAAATGCGGCCCTCAGGCCGCAGAATGTTTTCTCGTTCCGGCATATCACTGCCCCATTATGGCTTTTGGCTCAAGATACCCTTCCAACCCGAAAGTACCAAATTCACGTCCAATCCCTGACTGTTTAAAACCGCCAAATGGCACTTGTGGCTCATTATAAACACCGTTAACAAATACTCGTCCGGCGATAAGTTGGCTTGCAACCGTCTGTGTACGTTGCGCATCTTTGCCACTTACATATGCCTGTAATCCGTAAACGGTATCGTTGGCAATTGCGATAGCTTCTGCGTCATCTTTATAGGTAATCACCGACAGCACCGGGCCAAAAATTTCTTGTTGGGCGATAGTCATATCGTTACGAACATTCACAAAAACAGTTGGCTTCACAAAGTAACCGCGTTCAAAACCTGCCGGACGGCCTTCACCCCCGCAGAGTAATTCAGCACCTTCTTCAACCCCTTTGCGGATGTATGCCTGCACGCGTTCATATTGCTGTGCCGTCACCGCGGTACCAACGTTCTTACCAGGTTCCAACTGAGATATGTCCTGGCGTAACTGTGCCTTAACTTCCTCGAGGCGGTTTTCATGGACTAACAAACGTGTACCGGCAATACATGCCTGGCCGCTGTTCCAGGACATCACCTGCAACGCCAGTGGAATGGCTTGTTGAAGATCGACATCATCAAGCAGTACATTGGCAGACTTCCCGCCCAGTTCGAGCGTCACGCGCTTAAGCGTATCCACCGCACCACGGGCAATGGTTTTTCCCACGGCGGTAGAACCCGTAAATGAGATTTTTGCGATATCAGGATGACGTGTAATTTCAGCACCGACCACGTCACCACGACCAGTGACAATATTTATCACCCCGTTCGGCAGGCCTGCGGCATGTAGACACTCAGTAATTAATGCCGTCTGGCGGGCACTCAGTTCGCTAGGTTTAATCACCGCCGTTGAGCCAGAAGCAATTACCGTCGCAAGCTTAGAGGCAATAAAACCATAGTTACCATTCCACGGTGTAATCAGCCCCACCACCCCCAAAGGCTCCATGATCACACGAGCGTTGCCAACACGGGTTTCAAAGGGGAATTTTGCCAGCACATCGCGCATTTGCATAAAGCTGTCGATGGCATGATTCACAGTACCCTGAGCAAACGCAGGCATACAGCCGTATTCTTCCACCATGGTATCAATCAGTTCAACTTCGCGGGATTTTACGGCGTCATGCAGTTGTTGCAGCCAGGCCATACGCTGTTCGCGGGAAGCACTGCGCATTATTGGGAACGCCGCTTTTGCAGCAGCAATTGCCTGCCGAGTGTCTTCAACATCTGCCAGTTGCACTTGCGCGACGGTTTCTTCGGTAGTTGGGTTAACAAGCTCGAACAGCTCATTGCCATGTGGGGTAACAAACTGGCCATTGATATAGATGTGATTAATAGTTTTCATGATGCGCTCCAGGTATGTTTGACCGGTTCAGTGTCGCCTGAGACGGTGCATTTCCAGTAGCGCAATGCTGTTAGATGATTGAACAATCCTGCAAACATCCCCTTTATCGTTAGAGCCGTAGTGGCGGCAACTGGTCAAACACCGAGTGCAGGCAACTCCCCCACATATTGCGGATTTCGCTGAAGTATTCATGCTGTGCGGTAATGGCGTACTGCTGTGAGTCGTCAAAGCAATCGCCGTGATAAATCATCACATCCAGCGGCAAGCCCACGGATAAATTCGAGTTCAACGTGGAGTCCATCGAAATCAACGCACACTGCACCGCCTGCTCAAGCCCGGTGTCGTAACTGACGATACGATCGATGATCGGTTTGCCATATTTGCTTTCGCCAATCTGGAAATACGGCGTGTCGCTGGTGGCTTCGATGAAATTCCCTTCGGCGTAAATATGAAACAGGCGCATACCTTCACCGCGAATCTGCCCACCTAGAATAAACGTGGCGGTGAAATCTGCTCCATCACGCGCAATCACCTCTTTTAAGGTTTGCCCCACCAGCACGGCCGCATCATATAGCGAACTGACGGTATAGAGATTTTGCGTGGTGGCGTCTTGTGCACGATGCTGCAATAAATTGATGACGCTTTGGGTGGTCGCCAGGTTTCCTGCACTTTGCATGATTAACGTTCGGTCATCGCCACGCTGGAAGACATGCAGTTTTTTAAACGTGGAGATATGGTCAACACCCGCATTAGTGCGCGAATCACTGACAAAAATCATGCCGCTGGATAAGCGCATGGCGACGCAGTAGGTCATAGAGAACTCTCGATTTTGTTGAGTCTGTTTAATGCCCTCATTTTGGTCCTCAGGAAGAGGATGAGGATGAAGACGAACATTTTAAAATCACTGTGCACTTTGCATACGCTGCACCGCCGCCACCGTTTCCATCCCTTCGTCGCCACCGCCAAGACGCACACCACGCACCGGGCAGGCATCCAGATAATCAAAACCGACAGCCAGCTTCAAATGGTGGCAGGTATTGCGCGTATTGTTGGTGATATCAAAACTGTGCCAGCGCCCTTCGATGAGCGTTTCAACCCATGCGTGGGTCGCAACATGAGCGCTGTCTGGGGTATAGAGATAGCCGCTAACATAACGCGCCGGAAGTCCGAGGCTACGACAGCAGGCCACAAATACATGTGCGTGATCCTGACAAACGCCAACCCCTGCGTCGAAGACTTGGGCTGCGGTATCTTTCACATTCGTGCCGCCCGGCGTGTACGGCATCCGCTCCAGCACTTCCCCCATCATTACCGTCAGGCTATCGAGTGGCGAACCGTCCTGCCAGTAACCCCTGGCAAATGCCAGAATGGCACTATCTGGTTGCGTTAATGGCGTATGACGCAGCCATACCAGTGGTGAAAGAGCCTCGCGCGTTCCATCATCCATCACTTCATCTTCTGCAATTTCCACAACACCAGTGGCTTTAATGCTGATTGACTGATGCGGGCGGTCAAGCGTGAGTACATGAAGAATATTGCCGAAGGCATCTGTGGTTTGCACTGCTTCTTCCGGCAGCGCCAATTGCCATGAAATGATGCGCTGATGTTCAGACTCCTGCGGCGTGAGGCGCAAATATTGAGTACTGTGCTTCACTTGCTGCTCGTAGCTGTAGAGTGTGCTGTGCTCAATCGTCAGTCTCATTGTGCCTCCAGATAGGTATATTGGATACTTTCGGAAATCGCATTCACCTGGCTTAAAAAACCTGTCAGCCAGTGTTGCAGCCCCGTGTCGAAAACATCCTCCAGCGTGCTAAAACGCAGTTCAGCATGCAGAACATGCGCCAGGCGACGTGGAGCATTAGCGCTATGCCCGCCAATCAGTTCCAGTTGATTCACCACTTCCTCAATGCAGGAACGTAATGAACGCGGGCTTTCACTACGCAAAATCAGCAGGTCAGCCACCATTTCGCGCACCAGTTGCTGCTTATAGATACTGTGGTATGCCTCTCGTGCACTCACGGCACGCAGCAGGGTGTCCATGCGGTAGTGTTCGCGCACCGCGTCAGGGTCGTTATCCAACAATTGATTTTTGACGCCGAGCAAACGTGCAGTACTGTCAGCCCGCTCCAGCAAAGTACCCAGACGAATAAATGACATCGCATCATTGCGCAGCAACGTGCCAAACATCGCGCCGCGAAACAGATGCGAACGTTCTTTCACCCAGTCGAAAAAGTCATCGGCATTACTGCTGTTGACTCCTTCTTTACGCAGCCGCTTCATTTCTATCCATGCGGTATTGATGCTTTCCCACACCTCAGAAGAGAGGCTGCCACGCACCGCATGAGCGTTTTCCCAGGCCGATTGCAGGCAACTATAGATGCTGCTCGGGTTACGGGTATCAAGTGCAAAGTAGTCGAAAATACCGGGCATGGTGAGTTGCTGGTAATACTCCCAGTAAGCCGCCCCGCTGCCGGTTAAATTCAGCGGCACCTGCAAATCCTGATGCCCGGTTTCACGAAATGGCATCATCGACAGGCGGTTAGTCACGTCTAATACCCGTGCGATATTCTCAGCGCGTTCCAGATAACGCGCCATCCAATAGAGTTCGCTGGCTGTGCGGCTTAACATGATGTGTCATCCTCCAGAACCCAAGTGTCTTTGGTGCCACCGCCTTGTGATGAGTTAACTACCAGCGAGCCTTTTTTCAGCGCTACACGTGTTAGCCCACCAGCGATAAGGCGCGTTTCTGCGCCGTAGAGAGCAAAAGGTCGTAAGTCGATATGCCGTGGTGCCAGACCCTCGTCAACAAACGTCGGGCAGGTTGAAAGCGCCAGGGTGTCCTGAGCGATGTAGTTTTGCGGGCGCGCTTTTAATACCGAGCGGAAGGCTTCAATTTCAGCTTTGCTGGCCGCTGGGCCAATCAACATGCCATAGCCGCCTGCGCCATGGACCTCTTTAACCACCATTTGATCAAGGCGTGAAAGCACATAGCCCAGTTGGTCAGGATGGCGGCATTGCCATGTTGGCACATTATTGAGAATAGGCTCTTCGGAGAGATAGAAGCGAATCATCGCGGGCACGTAGGGATAAATGGATTTGTCATCAGCAACGCCGGTTCCGATGGCGTTCGCCAGCACCACACCACCTGTGCGGTACACCGAGAGCAGGCCGGGTACGCCGAGCATAGAGTCCGGGCGGAAGGCCAATGGATCGAGGAAGGCGTCATCTACACGACGATAAATCACATCGACTTTGCATGGCCCAAGCGTGGTGCGCATAAACACCGCGCCTTCTTTGACGAATAAATCAGCGCTTTCAACCAGTTCAACGCCCATCTGCTGCGCAAGGAAGCTGTGTTCAAAATAGGCGCTGTTAAAGCGGCCTGGCGTAAGAACCACTACCGTTGGGTCGTTAACTGGCGAGCTTTCACGCAGAGTTTGCAGCAAATGTGAGGGGTAGCGCTCGACCGGACGAATGCGCTGCTGGGCAAATAATTCCGGATATAACCGCATCATCATTTTGCGGTTTTCCAGCATGTACGAGACACCCGACGGGGTGCGTAAGTTGTCTTCGAGCACGTAATATTGCCCATCGCCACCGCGTACCATATCCACGCCAATGATGTGCGCGTAGATATCGCGGTGCAGATTTATTCCCTGCATACAGGGCTGGTATTGGTCATTCGCCAACACTTGCTCCGCCGGGATTACACCTGCTTTGAGGATATTTTGATCGTGATAGATGTCGTGCAAAAAGAGATTTAGCGCCTGCACGCGTTGGCGGATACCGGTATCGAGCATCGCCCATTCCGTGGCGGGAATGATGCGCGGCACGCTATCAAAAGGAATTAAACGCTCGGCACCATCTTCATCGCCATAGACATTAAAAGTAATCCCCACACGGTGAAAAAGTAACGCGGCTTCTTGTTTCTTGCGCATCACCGCTGAGCTGTCTGCCTGCTGCAACCAATTCCAGTAATTCCCATAATGGCCACGATGATGGCCATCGAGAGCAAACATTTCATCAAAAAATGACGCAACACCGGGGTCCATATTGATCATAATTCCTCACTTCATGTCGTGTGGAGATAACATGTTTAAGCAGGAAATATGCCAGGCCATTTTTGGTGCATTTCAGGGGGGATTTGTCTGTTTTTGAGGCAAAAACAGTCGCTCAGAAAAAGAACGCACCATGGCGGTGCGTTCTGTGGTTTATCGTTACGCCTGGCACTGTGTCCAGCGAGCACGCAGAGTGTCGTACACCCAGTTATAAATTACGGTATACGGCAGGAAGAACAGGAAGAAACCGATCTCGACCATAAACGCCTGCAGTAGAGAAATATCCAGCATCCAGGCCGCCAGCGGCAGGCCAATCAGGATAAAGCCCCCTTCAAAGCCCAGCGCGTGAGCGACGCGCAGTGGCAAGCGGCGTTTTTGCCCCATCGGGAAGATTTTATCGAACCCGGCGTTATATATGATGTTCCACACCATGGCGACGGTCGAAAGCATTACTGCCAGCGCACCCATCTGAAACAGTGGCTTATCCATAATCCACGCGGCCAATGGCGCACAAATCGCAATCGCGATGACTTCAAAACCCACCGCATGCAGGATGCGTTCGGCAAATGTTCTCTTTTGAGACTGCATAACTAACTCCAGACGAAATAAAAGCAATATGGCTCTGCGTATTATTATCGCTATTACTGATAGAATTAAGTTAGTAGCCATCGAGAAAAGCGATACATAATGAATTACTCCCCTGAATCCCTCGAAGCGTTTTTACATGCGGTTGAAACGGGGTCGTTTTCTGCGGCGGCGCGTAAGCTAAAGAAAAGCCAGTCGACGATAAGCAGTGCGATTGCAAATCTCGAGGCCGACCTGGGCGTGACCTTATTTGATCGTCAGAGCCGTCAACCCGTATTGACTGACCAGGGAAAACACGTTTTGCCCTATATCCAGTCAATACTTGCGGCAAGCGAAAGGCTCAATGAAGTCTCGGTACGCCTTGCAGGCAACGTTGAGCCGCGTCTGAGTTTTGTGCTCTCTGATGTCTGGCAAACTTCACACCACGAATCGATTCTCCAGCGTTTTTCACAGCGCTTTCCCGATATCGAATTCGAGTGTCTGATTGCTGAGGATGAAGATGTCATCGACCTGATACAAATTGGCCGTGCGCATGTGGGTGTGTTGCGGGTACAGCCACGTTACCCGGTGGATGTAACGGTCGCTCGTTTACAGGTCGGTGCGGAGATGGCGATTTTTATTCACCGCCAGCATGAGTTGGCCCGTCTGCCTGCAGTTGAAATGGACATGCTACAGACTGAACGCCAGCTCTGTTTGAGCACCTTTACCGATCCGACTCGCAATAAAAGCGGTGGCCCAATGTGGTCATCACCATCGTTATTGATGCTATTGGAAATGGCAGAACAAGGGTTTGGCTGGGGAATTTTGCCGCGCTGGCTGGTAGAGCAATTTGGTCATGGGATCTTGCAGGAATTACCCATTGCTGGGTGGCCCCAGCGCATTGACGTGGATGTTTTGTGGTCAAATAAAACGCCGCCAGGCACTGCGGGAAGATGGATGATTGATCAGTTGCGGGCACAGAATTAAAAGAGAGGGCATTGGATGCCCTCTCTCTATGGCTTACTTATTGCGCTTCGGCATTGTCTTCAACAACTCATCCGGGCTGATGGACGCCACAACATCGCTGCCTGGTAATGGCATCTTGAGGATGTGATTCTTCATCTTACCGATAACGTGCATCTCACACGGTCTACAGTCAAATTTCAGCGTCAGCACTTCATCCTGATGCACCAACTGCATTGGCGTGGCTTTCCAGCTTTTTACTGAACCTTTCGCCTGTTTCGGGCATAAGTTAAACGCAAAACGCAGACAGTGTTTAGTGATCATTACCGGCACTTCACCCTTTTCTTCGTGGGCTTCATAAGCGGCATCAATCAGTTTCACGCCATAACGCTGATAAAACTCACGCGCTTTATGGTTGTAAACATTGGCGAGAAACGTCAGATGCTCATCTGGATAGACCGGTGGCGGAACGCTAACAGGTTTACGGGTGCCGCGCTGATACTGTTGCAGGCGCGCATCGGTCAGCTCGTCGATAGCTTCACGGCGCAGTTGATTCAACTGGCTGTTTGGAACGAACAATGGAGCGGGAAGATTCAACTCTACTTTTCGCGCCTGGTACATGGTTTGACCCAGTTTTGTCAGGCCATCGCGCAGGTTCGAGTACGCTTTTTCCGGGTTGTTCGCCACTTCGAACTGCCCTTCCAGCGTTTTAGTTACACTGACTCCATCTTCACTGGTGAGGGTTAAAATCAGCTGTTCTTCCCAACCACCTAGCACCAAATCCACCGCAATACGGCGTTCGCTGGAGGTCTTCGTCAACGCCTGCTGCCAGTTATGGTCAAGGTTACGGTTGAGTGGATGGTTCGGGCGGACATTTTTCAGTGTTTCCGGCATCTCATTTGGCCAGACGCGATACTGATTTTTACCGGTTTTCTCCACCGTATTAGCGCGGAAGCCAACGATATCGCGCTTGATCAACACGTTCAGACCATCACCATTGGTCAGTGTGTCGGTCACGCTAACATCCAGGAAGTCTTTACCCACCTTCAGGACCTCACCTACCGGTAAGCCGATATATTTTGGTGAATCAAAAGCACCGATATCGATTTTGCGCTCATTGACGAAGTAGTCTGTGCTGCCGCGGTGGAAGGTTTTATCCGGTGACGGAATAAAGAAATGCGAAGTCTTGCCGGCGGAGGCACGAACCAAATCGGTGCGCTGCTCCATTAATTCATCCAGCAACTGGCGATAATAAGCGGTGATGTTTTTCACATAGCTCATATCTTTGTAGCGCCCTTCAATTTTGAAGGAACGCACGCCAGCGTCTACCAATGCAGCAAGGTTGGCGCTTTGATCGTTATCTTTCATCGACAACAGATGTTTTTCATAGGCCACTACGCGGCCCTGATCGTCTTTCAGGGTGTACGGCAAACGGCAAGCCTGGGAGCAATCACCACGGTTTGCGCTGCGCCCGGTCTGAGCGTGGGAGATATTACATTGCCCTGAATAGGCCACACATAGCGCACCGTGAATAAAGAACTCAATCGTGGCATCAACATTTTCATGAATTGCACGAATTTGATTGAGGTTCAACTCACGGGCCAGAACGATTTGCGAGAATCCCGCATCAGACAGGAATTTTGCTTTTTCTACGCTGCGAATATCGCACTGGGTACTGGCGTGGATTTCAATCGGGGGCAGATCCATTTCCAGCACGCCCATGTCTTGCACAATCAGCGCATCAACACCCACCTGATAAAGGTCGTGGATCATACGACGTGCAGGTTCCAGTTCGTTGTCATGCAGGATGGTGTTGAGCGTAACAAAAATCTTCGCCCCATAACGGTGAGCAAACGGCACCAGTTCAGCAAGATCTTGCAGGCTGTTCCCGGCATTATGGCGAGCGCCAAAGCCAGGCCCGCCGATGTAGACCGCATCCGCGCCATGCAAAATGGCTTCGCGGGCGATGGATGTGTCACGGGCAGGGCTGAGTAATTCAAGATGATTGGCGTGCAGGCGCATAGTGGGTCTGTTTCTATGTTATGGGCGAAAGGCGGGTATTGTAGTCAGATTGGCCGCGTAAGCATATACCCGTCATACTTCAAGTCGTATGAAACGGCGCGACAACATAGGCTGGTAATAATGCTGGCGGCTGCTAAAGACGGTGTATTACAAAATGTTTTAACTTATACTTCCAGAAGGAATAATTACAAAGAGTGATCATATTAGACCTATTAAAGTGGGCGCTAGTTAAATGACTCAATTAAGATGATTAGAAATGACCATAAACACAGAACATTCAAGGCTTTATAAGTCAGAAGGCGTTAAGTTGTTATACAACAACTCATTACCAGGCATTCTGATTACTTTTATTGCGTCTACCACTCTTGCCTTCACTTTTATCGACAATAATAATTTCCACGCCAAAATCACCTGGTGGCTGATCATGGCCCTGGTGCTGGCTATTCGCGTCATTGATACCCATATGTGGATAAAAAGTGACGCCGAATGTAAAGGCCGGAAGGACTGGGTGGTGCGCTTTTCAATAGGCTGCTTAATAACAGCTATGTTGTGGAGCGCCTATGCGGTCACTTTCTACCCGCAATTTACCATTGAAGAACTTAGCTCTACGAATGTGATACTTGCCGCGATGGCTGGGGGAGCCACAAGTATCCTCTCAGCAAGCTTTCTGCTATCCGCGCTCTATAACATTATTATTTTAATGCCGATGTCCATATTGCTGCTGCTGCAGCCAGAACAATATAAAATTAACCTCGGCGGGCTGGGCGTATGTTTTACTTTAATCATGATTATCGCTTCTGCACGTTCAGCCAATTATATTAAAGAAGCTATCTTGTTGCGTTACCGAAACAAAAAACTTGTTTCCAGCATGGAAGAGACCATCCGAGAAAGAACGCAGGAAGTGTATGTTATATCCAATATAGACTCCCTCACGGGTCTGTATAACCGCACTGCATTTTTGTCGGCGGTAGAAGGCATTGAGCGCGAATTTGAGCAGAACCATATTGCGGGCTTCTCCATTTTCTTTATCGATCTCGATGGTTTTAAAAATATTAATGACACGCTAGGCCACAATGTCGGCGACAAAGTACTCATTGCATTAAGTACCCGACTTAAAAGCTTTATCGGTGATGGTAACTTTATGTGCCGTTGGGGCGGTGATGAATTTATTCTGTTGGTTAAGGAAAGTTCTCATGACATTACCAGTGAGCTTGCTGAGAATATCATCGCCAGCCTCTCCCTACCGATCCGTCTTGATGACCAAACTATTGCCCTGAATGCAACAATCGGTATTTCAGTTTGTCCTGAGCATGACTCTTCCATCACGCGACTGATTCAGCTTGCGGATATCGCCATGTATTCGCAAAAAGGCAAATATCCTGAACGTTTTGCTTTCTATAATCTCGAACTAGAACACAACCTGCGCCGCAAGATGACTCTCAACGAAGCACTAAAAGGTGCACTTGAGCGTGATGAGTTCCGTCTCGTGTATCAACCGATTGTTGACGCAACCGGCCAAATAGTGAGTTTTGAAGCCTTAATGCGCTGGCGTTATCAGGAGCAGGAAATCTCGCCAGTTGAATTTATCCCATTAATGGAACAAAGCGGCCGCATTGTTCAGGTGGGAAGTTGGGTACTGGAAGAGGCCTGTAAAACACTGGCGCAAATGCATAAAACAAATGCTCAAATCTGCATGTGCGTGAATATCTCACTGATTCAGTTTTACGACAAAGGTTTCGTCAATAACGTCAACCGGGTTATTGAACGCTATGCAATACCAGGGCATTTACTGCATCTGGAAGTCACTGAATCGCTCTTCCAGTCTGAACAGATGATGATTAATGAGAAGGTCTGTCAGTTACAACAATGTGGCGTGAAATTCTCAGTAGATGATTTTGGGACGGGCTATTCAAGTTTGTCCGTCATCCAGAATATGAATATTGATTACATTAAAATTGACCGCTCGTTTATTCAGCATATTGAACACAAAGGCCTATCTATTGTTCAGGCGATGATGAATATGTCCAGAAGCCTCAACTTCAGTGTTATCGCCGAAGGCGTGGAGACGGAAAAACAGCGCCAGTTACTTGAGCAATGTGGCATCCCTTATATGCAAGGTTACTATTTCTCACGACCACTGGAACGCCCAAATGCGTTGGCTTATATCAACGTGGCCGTAGAACAAGAATCCTCAATCGAATACGCGTAAGAGTTTTAATTGCTCTCCCCCCGGAGAGCAATCCCCCTATTTTTGCCCTTGCTAAACATTTCACATAACAATGAACTTGCAGAGTTTTCAACATCATCACGCCTGTTGTTAATGATTTGTGATGTTATAGTTCGACAACGCTAAAAACTATGAAGGAAAAAAATGCGCACAATATCCATCCCATTGCCCACGATCCTGGCAGGGTTTGTTGCTGTTTTAGTTGGCTACGCCAGCTCGGCGGCAATTATCTGGCAGGCGGCGGAAGCTGCTGGTGCTAACACGCTGCAAATCGCGGGTTGGCTGACGATGCTTGGGATTGGCATGGGGGTGAGTACTCTCGTGCTAACGATTTGGTACCGCACGCCCATTCTCACCGCCTGGTCCACTCCGGGTGCAGCTCTGCTCGCGACCAGTTTACCAGGCCATTCGCTCAATGAAGCTATCGGCGTGTTTATTTTCGCCTCATTTTTAATTCTGCTGTGCGGTGTGACCGGCCTCTTCGCCCGTTTGATGCGTCTTATTCCCTCAACACTTTCCGCAGCGATGTTGGCAGGCATTCTGCTGCGCTTTGGCCTCGATGCATTTACTTCTTTGCAGGGGAATTTCTTACTCAGTGCCAGTATGTTGCTCGGCTGGCTACTGGCAAAAACCTGGGCTCCACGTTATGCCGTTGTGGTGGCAATGGTAGTTGGCCTGCTGGTTTGCATCATCAGCGGAAGCCTGCAAAGCGGTAGCGTGCCGGTCGCAATGGTTATGCCAGAATTTACCACACCACATTTTTCACTATCGAGCCTGTTGGGCATCGGTATCCCTTTCTTCCTGGTGACCATGGCGTCACAAAACGCACCAGGCGTTGCCACACTCAAAGCCTCTGGCTATGAGATTCCGGTATCGCCACTGATTGTGGTCACCGCAGCGATTGCTCTGATACTGGCACCTTTTGGCGTGTTTTCTATTTGTATTGCTGCGATCACTGCCGCAATTTGCCAGGGTTCTGAAGCGCATCCCGATCCGTCAAAACGCTGGCTTGCCGCCGCTGCGGCTGGCGTGTTTTATTTGCTTGCCGGTATTTTTGGCGGCTCCATCACCACGTTACTCACCGCACTGCCTGTCGCCTATATTCATACGCTGGCAGGCCTGGCGTTGTTGAGTACCATTGCAGGAAGCTTGTATCAGGCGTTAAACCACGATCGTGAGCGCGATGCGGCAATCGTCACGTTTCTGGTCACTGCATCTGGCGTCAGTTTGCTGGGGATTGGTTCTGCTTTTTGGGGGCTGGTGGCTGGCGGGATATGTTACGCGTTGTTCTCATTTACCCGCCGCGCGTAGCTGCGACGGTGTCACGCCTATCGTCGCTTTAAAACGATTACTGAAATGGCTTGCCGAGCTAAACCCGCAGGCCATCGCTATATCTGTGAGCGATAACGGGCTGTTTTTCACTAATGCTTCGGCGCGTAACATGCGTCTTTGCATGACAAATTGATGTGGTGCGAGCTGGGTTGATTGCTTAAACATGCGCGCAAAGTGAAACTCGCTGAGCCCTGCTTCTTGAGCCAGTTCAGTCAGCGTTAATGGTTCACTAAGGTGCTGTTCAATATATGCCTGGATATTTCGCAGCACCGCAGGTGCCAGGCCTCCACGCACATTAGGCAAACGCCACTGCACGTTGCTGTACGTCTGAACCAGGTGGGTCAACAGCAGTGTTGATGCCGTACTCAACATCAAATGGTTCGCCTGCTGTTGCCAATCGCTGCTGAGTAGAAAGTGGCGATACAACTGTGTAATACGCGGGTCCTCGCTGAAGATTTTCTCATCGAGTTGAAGAGCTGCCGGGCTGCGATCCCAGATTTGCTCCGCAATATGACGCAGATGTTCATCCGTACAATACAGATGCACAAATGAAAAATGGTTGCGAATATCCCAGGTAGTTTCCCCGTCTTTTGGCATTAGACAGAACCGGTCTGGCCCGCCGCCATTTTTCCAACCTGAATTGGTTTTTTGGTAGGTTTCATAACCTTCATTCACATACATGCTTAACGTATGGTGATCGCTGCATTGCGTCACACGGTCGAGACTGTTTGACCAGGCCGACAGTTGAATCCCGGAACCCAGCTGCACGTTATCTTCCAGCACGGCGTTGTGCTGGCGAAGATTTTCAAATGCGTGATACGGCTGGGTCATAACTTATTACCATCAAGGTTCGGGACTGACAGTGTATGTAGTGCCAGCACTCGTTACCAGCCATTAACAATCCACCTTGCAAAAAAACCGCAAGAATATGCAAGCCACGCAAGCCGGTGAAAGCAACGAGCGGTATATTTCCGGATACTCCCCTTAACCGTTTGGGGAGATAACAAAATGAATGCATTGCTTTATATTTCGGTGGTGGTGATTTGGGGTACAACCTGGCTTGCAATTTACATGCAGCAAGGTGTGGTGTCGGTACCCGTTTCTATTTTCTGGCGTTTTGCCGTAGCGGCCGTCGTGATGCTGGTGGTATTACTGGCGCTTGGACGCTTGCGCCGTATCAGCTTACGTGACCATCTGTTCTGCATGCTGCAAGGTGGCTGTGTTTTTGGTTTTAACTTCTTCTGTTTTTATCATGCTGCGGCATATATCAGCTCGGGACTGGAGTCAGTAATATTCTCCATGGCCGTGTTGTTTAATGCGGTTAACAGCATGATTTTCTTCCGTCAGCGTCCACACAAAAATTTGCTACCCGCCGCAGTTCTCGGCATTGCCGGGGTTGTTGCACTGTTCTGGCATGATTTGGTGGCGACACAACTTGCCCCTTCTCTACTGTTGGGAATCGGTTTGAGTGCACTGGGCACTTACGGGTTTTCACTCGGCAATATGATTAGCACTCGCCACCAGCGTCGTGGGCTGGAGACGCTCTCCACCAATACTTATGCCATGTTTTACGGCACCGTCATTATGGGAGTGCTGGCACTGGTGCGCGGTGATTCGTTTATGCCGGAATTTACGCTGCGCTATCTGGGCTCGCTGTTCTATCTGGCAATTTTCGGTTCGGTTATCGCCTTTGGTGCCTATTTCACGCTGGTTGGGCGTATCGGTGCAAGCCAGGCCGCTTATAGCACGCTGTTATTCCCTCTGGTGGCATTGAGTCTGTCTACGGTTTATGAAGGGTATGTCTGGCATAGCAACGCCATTATCGGGCTTATCATGATCTTGCTGGGCAATCTGGTGATGTTTTCAAAACCGGGGATGTTTAGTGCACTGCCATGGCGCAAGCGGGCAGCATAAGAGGTAAAAAAGGGAGCTTAGCTCCCTTTTCCCGTGTGATAGCGCGTTATTTAACTTCAAACATGGACGCATCTGTCGCCATGCCATCAATCACTGATTTCAGCGAGTCTACGGTAATAGGTGCACTTTCATTGCTTACCGTTTTACCTTCGCCTTTACGTACTACTTTCATTACGACTTTGTTGGTTGAGGAGTCAATTAGCTCCCCTTCAAAATAGAGGTTTGTTTCCATCGTACGGTGGCCTGTTGCTGCTTCAGTACCCGCAACAATCATTGCCACTGGAATCACTTCATAGAACTGCAAACCTTGTTTGCTGCTGTCTACGCCCGTAATTGCACCATGGAAAATCAAAGTACGCGGACCCGGCTTGCTGACCAGTTGGATGCGCTTCTCGGCACTCGCTTTCAACTGTTGATTGGAGTACGCCAGAATTTTATCCAGTGTCTGGGCACCCAGTTGGGTGGTTGGTTTCGGCACTGGGTAATAAGTCAACGGATTGAAGATAAGTTTGTCGTAGTTGCTGCTTTTAAAGCTTGGATCAACCCAACGTAAAATGGTTTTTCCAGATGGAGATGTTGTTTCCTGAAGACTGGAATAATCTTTTAAAAAACCAGAATACTTCTCAGGAGCGGTAACAGACGAGGAACAGCCGGCCAAGGCTAGCAGGCCTGTGAGGCAGGCGGCTTTAACACAAAAAGAAGTGCGCATATTTTATCCCTGTAAATTGCATGTAAGCCTTTCAGTTATAGCAAAAAATTGGGATTGCGCATGAAGTTATAAATGCTATTCCCCCAAACTCAGATAACAATCGCGAAATTTCTTTTTAACATGCTCATTATTTAGCTCGAATTACACATTTTTTCGTATATAAGATAGCCTTACATACAATAAACAAATATGGAGTAGCCATGATTCCACATCTGCGTATTGCTCGTCCGGTGACCGATCTTGCTCAAAGTAAAGAGATGTACTGTCTGGGATTGGGTTTGCAAGAACTCGGGAATTTTAGCGAACACGACGGTTTTAGCGGCGTGATGCTGGGTCGTGATGATTTAAGCTGGCATCTTGAATTTACTGTTTGCCACCGCCATCCGGTGGAACCCGCCGCAACGGTTGATGACCTCTTAGTACTGTACTATCCGGATAACGCTCAATGGCAAAAAACCTGCCAGCAAATGCTGAATGCAGGTTTTGTCACCATTAACAGTTTTAATCCGTACTGGGATATCGCCGGGCGCACGTTTGTTGATAACGATGGTTATCGCATTGTGTTGCAAAACCTCGCCTGGCCTGCGGCTTAGACTTTGCGTGCCAGCATAGTGGCGAATCGCAGTTTAATGCGGTTACCTTCCGCGTCAGTTTTATGTAATTCACCGACATCTTCGTTGTATTTCAGCAATTCCCAACCCGCGTAATAATGACTCAACTCAGCTTCAGTAAACGCAAATGGGAAGCCGACGGTGCAAGGGAAATCTTCGGTGTCCATCGCAGCAACAATCAGGTTGTAACCACCAACTTTGGTGCAACGCTGCATGTTGGCGATAAGCCCTGGAATGGTGTTACGCTCCAGGAACATCATTACTACGGTTGAAAGAATGAAGTCGTACTCGCCGTCGAAATGTAATGTGTTGAGATCAACCACGTCTGCAGTGATGTTTTTCAGCCCTTCCGCTTCAATAATTTTATTCAGGTTGCTGATGCTCATCGGGTTTTTATCCCACGCTGTTACATCAAACCCTTTTTGATTCAGATACAGACTGTTACGACCGCTACCGCAACCGAGATCTAATGTTTTCCCAGGCGGGACAACCGTTACCGCATTCACCACGTCAGAATGGGTGCGAGTTAAGCCATATTTCTCGGTGTAATAATTTTCAGAAACCATGTTAATTCGTCCTTTTTGCAGGCCGTTCGACACGCAGCAGCAATTTACCCTGATAAAGCAGGATAACCGTGCGCACCAGCAGCAGGCCAATAATGAAATTAGTGAAGATAAATAGCGGCACCGCGAGTGCGGTAAAAAGCCCGTCGTTACTCCCCATGCCCAGATGAAGGGCCGTGGCAGCAAGTGCTGATATACCGAACGAGAAGCTCCAGAACGAGGCATTAAATGGCTGCATCAAATACCACGGCATCAGGCGCAACATAAACAGTAATTGCAGCAACCCGTAGCCAAACAGCATTTTGGCAAAGAAGTCAGGTTGCCCACCGTTAACACTCAAATAAGCGTTGCAAGCAACCTGCGCAGGTGCGAGTTGAATGCCAAGTGAAGTTCGCGTCGGTTCCGGGAGTTCACCAGCGCTGCGTAAACGATGCAAAATCGCCGGTTCCAGGCTTAACCAGGAAAATACGCCCGCACCAAAAAACAAAATACCGAGGTCATGGAAACCAAGCGCACCGCAAGCCATCGCGCTGATAAAATTATTGGCAACTGTTGGCAAATAGAGTCCCGGCGTAGTGTCGGTATGCGGGTGGCTGCCACGCCATAACCCGGCACTTTGCCATGCGGCATATACCAATTGCACTATTGCCCCAAAAGCAAACATGTCCACGGCTAACGGGCGAAGATAAGGCGCGATGGCAATCGAAACTAACATGGTTGTCGCCGGAAACAGGCTGACAAAACTGCCCTTCAACGGGTGGCGGACCTCATCTAAAACGGTTTGCGGATATTTCACCAGGCGCATGATAAAAGCCAGCGCCAGAGCGAGCCAGATAGCAATCGCCAGGCTCTCAAACGCCTCACCAATTACCGATGATACTGGCCAAATCGTGGCAGCGTAACGCCAGGCAAAACCCATTCCGATGGTCCCAAGAACCATACCAAAATACCCAGCCGGGAGATTAAGCATGGTTCGCGTTACTGATTTATTCATTTCGTTTAAAACTTAAAATGTATTTTAGATGCATTTTATGTGATTGCACCGAAGAACGCCATCTGAGGATTTACCTGCTAAGTTTTAAACAGAAAGAAAACTAAGGCGAAGATGATGAACAAGTATCAGTTAACGGGCGACTCGCAACTACATGATTATCTGGTCGATGGCAAAAAACAGCAGGTCAAACTCTGGCAAGTTGTGGCCCTGTGCGATTTCAGCGACATCAAAGCCGGGCAACTGGGTGGCTGGATTGAAAACGAAGATAACCTTAGCCAGCTCGGGAATTGCTGGATTTATGGTGACGAGTGCATGGTATACGGCGGCTCAAGTGTTAACGATGATGCGCAAGTTCATGGCAGTTCCACCCTTTGCCACCGGGCCCATATCAGCGGGAAAAGCATCGTTAAAGAATCATTGATTAGCGGTGAATGCCGTATTTACGATGCCGCGCGCATTGTTAACGGCAGCAAGGTGATTGCGGTTCGTGGACTGACCGCCGACAACGATAAAGTGCTGCAAATTTATGGCAACGCTACGGTAAACGCATCGCGCGTGGTTCATCAGGCACAGATCTTTGGTAACGCGGTGGTGAACAACGCTTTTATTGAACACCGCGCTGAAGTGTTCGGGCAGGCAATTCTCGAAGGCAATGACGAGAACAATATCTGGATCTGCGACTGCGCCCGTGTGTTCGACAACGCGCGTATTATCGCAGGGCGTGGTGATGACCAGATCCCAACCATTCGCTATTCCTCGCAGGTCTACGGCAATGCGCTTATTGAGGGCGACTGCGTGCTAAAACACCAGGTGCATATCTTCGATGATGCAACACTCATTGGCGGCCCTATCCAATTAGATAACCAGGTGCAGATTTACGGCCAGGCGCGAATCACCGGCAATGTTCTGATAGAGAACAATGTGCAAATTTACGATAAAGCAGCGGTTGATGGCCTGGACGGTGAGCTCATTCATATACGAGGCATTAAGGATATTAACGGTGAGCAGCGAGTTACTCGCTCACCGTTTTATGGCGTGTTTTAAGAACCGTCGCGTTAACCAATAATCCGCGCGTAGATGTTCTGGTCATGGAACTCGCCATTTAAAAACTCAGCTTGTTTCAGGCGCCCTTCAAGCAGGAAGCCATTACGCAACGCCACCTTATTACTGGCGACATTACTGACAATGCATTTGATCACAAAACGGCGGGCCAGGCCTTCACGGGCGTACTTGTGAATGACCGCGTCTAAAGCTCGCGAAATAATCCCCGCCCCCAGGACATCTTTATCCAGCCAATAACCGATATAGGCGGTTTTATTGGTCGGCTCTATCTGGTTAAACGAGAACACCCCTACCATTTTTTCATCCTGGAAAATCAGGAACATTTTCGCGTAGCCACGATGATGCAGGATATAGTTGCCCTGCGCCATTTTGCGCGAGTCTTCAACCGACAACACGAACCTCGGCCAGTCCATCGCTGTTTGTAGCCAGGCTTTGTTCTTTTGTACCAAAGCAAAAATCTCATCCACATACCGCTCATTGATTGAATGAAGTGTTATGTGGTCATCAATATTAATCAC
This sequence comes from Buttiauxella sp. AC038, assembly GCF_979253565.1. Classification (NCBI taxonomy): domain Bacteria; kingdom Pseudomonadati; phylum Pseudomonadota; class Gammaproteobacteria; order Enterobacterales; family Enterobacteriaceae; genus Buttiauxella; species Buttiauxella sp. AC038. The sequence continues at coordinate 2,751,141 of NZ_CEEDCQ010000001.1, forward strand.
GTCGTCTTGCCAATTCTCAGAATCGCGCACGCACCCTCTCCTTCTTTTTATCTGTGGAAAATAATGGTGCAGAAAAATAGATTGCACCACAGACGATCCCCACCAATGCACAAATCAGTTTAACGCACGTCTCGCGCCGCTGCTGGGCTGCTTCTCATGCTGGTATAGATATTGCTTAACATCTTTGTAACCCAAAGGAGACTTAGATGAAAGCGATCATAATTGGCGGCGGCATTGGTGGACTCTCGGCGGCAATTGCCCTGAAAAGATGTGGCATTACAACGGAAGTCTATGAAGCGGTCAAAGAAATCAAACCGGTTGGTGCGGCAATTTCGATTTGGCCAAATGGCGTGAAGTGCCTCAACTGGCTCGGCATGAAAGAGCAGCTCCAGCAATTGGGTGGGTCGATGGAATATATGGCCTACAAAGAATTTGTCCACGGCCAAACCCTGACACGTTTTAGTCTTGATCCTTTAATTCAAAGTGTTGGCGAGCGCGCCTATCCGGTGGCTCGCGCGGAACTGCAAGACATGCTGATTGATAATTACGGGCGTGCGGATATTCAGTTTGGCAAGCGCGTAGCGCGTATCGAAGAGTTTGACGGTGGCGTGCGGGCATATTTTGAAGATGGTCATGTTGCAGTAGGTGATGTGTTAATCGCCGCCGATGGCACCCATTCGGTGATCCGCCCCTATGTGCTCGGCCACCAGACAGAGCGCCGTTATGCCGGTTACGTTAACTGGAATGGTCTGGTCGATATTGATGAATCTATTGCACCTGCCAACCAGTGGACGACATTTGTCGGCGAAGGTAAGCGTGTGTCGCTGATGCCAGTTGCGGGCAATCGTTTTTACTTCTTCTTTGATGTGCCATTAGAAAAAGGACTGCCGGAAGATCGCAGCACGGTAAAAGCCGATTTAACCCGTTATTTTTCTGGTTGGGCAGACCCGGTGCAAAAGTTGATTTCCACAATTAACCCCGACACCACTAATCGCATAGAAATTCATGATATTGAGCCATTTATGCAATTGGTTCGCGGGCGAGTTGCGCTGCTTGGTGACTCAGGCCACAGCACCACGCCAGACATCGGCCAGGGCGGATGCGCTGCCATGGAAGACGCCGTTGTACTGGCCGTCGCGCTGCAAACCAACTCTCTCGGTGTAGAAGATGCATTGCTACGCTATCAGGAGAAGCGCGCGTATCGCGTAAAAGACCTGGTGCTCAAGGCGCGCAAACGCTGCGATGTGACCCACGGTAAAGATATGAACATCACCCATAGCTGGTATGAAGAACTAAAAAGCGAAACCGGTGAGCGCGTATTGTCGGGCATGCGCGAAACGATTCTCGGTGGGCCGCTGGAGTAGCGTTGCACAATCTTTCATTCAAATCCTGAAGGATGTTCCAGAAATGACGTCAGAAATTGACGTCATTTTTTTATATGCCAGCATGACTTCATAAATTGACTTCACGGAAGGGTTCATGGGCTATGGCAAGTATTGGAGTAACACCATGACGGATTCACATTCAATTCCAAATACAATGGTGATTTGCGGCCAACCGGCGTTAATCACTTGGGTTCCTGAAATTAGCCTGTTTCGCGGCAAATTTCTCGGGCTTTCAGGCTACTGCGATTTTGTGGCAGATAGCGCTATGGGCTTGATGCAGGAAGGTGAGATTTCGCTGAAAGCGTATCTAGCGGATTGCAAAGAAAATGGCATTGAGCCGTATGAGCGCGAAGAGAAGATCAAAACCTTTACTCTGCGCTACCCCGAGTCATTTGGCGAACGCCTGGCGATTGCCGCCGCCGAACAGCGCATGTCGGTAAATAGCTATATTGTTGAAATGCTCAGCAAGCAGATGAAACTAAAGTGAATCTGTCGGATGACTCTGCACTTATCCGACCTACAAAAGATAAAGCCCCGTATTTATAACGGGGCTTAAGCTATTACTTCATCACGCGGTCATCAACGTATTTGCGTTTATCCGGTGCTGGTGGGAAGTAATGATACAGCCAGGTTTCACTGATGGCATCACCCTGGCAGCGCAAGAACATTCGCATATCTACCGGGTCGGTAGAGTCATCTGTTGGATACCAGTCAAACAGAATACGATAGCCGTCGAATGGCTCGACATACAAAATCTCAATCTGTCTGGCTTCGCCGTTAGACAGCGTGATAACCGGCTCGATACCTTTCGGTGCCGCAGCTTTCAAATCACCACCGATAAAATCAATGGCGAAACGGCGTGACCATTTTTCAGGGAAATGCTCGCCAGGTGCCCAACCTTCCGGGAAACTGCCCATACCGGTGCGGGTCGCGTAAACTCGCGCCAGCGGCGACTGAATCGGCGGCAAACCGCTCCAGTACAGACGGTATTTGAATTCCAGCTCATCACCGGCTTTCACCGGTTTCTCCGGCTGCCAGAAGCAGACGATGTTATCAAGCGTTTCCCCCGTAGTCGGGATCTCCATCAGCCCAATCGCGCCTTTACCCCACTTATTCAGCGGCTCAACCCACAGACTTGGGCGCTTGTTATACCAGCCCATGATGTCCTGGTAATTTGCAAACTCGTGGTCAAGTTGCAGCAAACCGAAGCCTTTCGGGTTGTTATCGAGATAAGCGTTGAACTGCAACTTCTGTGGGTTATTGAGCGGACGCGTTACCCATTCGCCGTTTCCACGCCACATTGCCAGGCGATCGGAGTCATGAATTTGCGGGTGAATGGTGTCGCACATACGGCGTTCGTTAGTGCCGCAGGCAAACATACTGGTCATCGGCGCGATGCCCAATTGCTTAATATCTTCACGAGCATACAGGTGATTATCGACATCCATCACCACGCGCTCAGCTTCACAACTGATTGTAAATTTGTACGCCCCGGTGACACTTGCGCTATCTAACAATGCGTAGACCACAAACTTCGTGTCACCCGCTTTCGCGGTTTCAAACCAGAAAGAGGTAAAGTCCGGGAACTCTTCCAGCTGATCGGTGTAGGTGTTTACCGCAAGGCCACGCGCTGAAAGCCCATATTGGTATGTATTATCGACCGCACGGAAATAGCTCGCACCGAGGAAAGAAACCACGTCACGGCGCGCCAGTTCTGGCGCTTTAAATGCTTTAAAACCGGCAAAGCCAAGATCAATCTGGCCTTCGAGTTGTTTGGTATCAACACCTGCGTCGTTGTAGTTAAACAGCTCAGGACGGAAGTGAATTTCACGTGCCTGATGGCTGGATGCATCTACGGAGAACATGCGTACACGGCGGCGAAAGCCCATACCAACGTGGAAGAACTGCACGTCAAGTTGGCGGTTTTCGATGTTGTTCCACAGCGAGTGTTCAGCATCATACTGAATCGCGTTGTAAGCCTGCGGAGTTAAGTTTGCCAGTGTGTCCGGCAACGGACGCGGTTTGCCAACCCACGGTTTCTTCGACAAATCATGGGCCATTGACTGGAGCACAGAAAAATCGAATGCGGTGGTGCGACCATCGGCAATTTCAGACTCTGCCGCGTAAGCTGCACGCGAGAAGAGCGTGGCAATTGAAGTTGTGCCGCTGACAGCGGCGAGAGCCATTGAGGCTTTGATAAAACGTCTGCGGTTCATGCCTGAAAAATTGTCCTTCATTGTCGATGTGTTTCGCCCCCACAAGAGGCAGAACAACGGCAAAATCTAGACCGCACACTCTAGACAAAAATCACTGAAAAACCAATCGGAGACACAGACCTTTACGCAAAATTTGCGGGGTGGGGTTTGTAGGGTGGATAAGCGAATGCGCCATCCACCATTTACACAGGCAGTGTCGGATGTCGCTACGCTAATCCGACCTGGAGAACACTTATTTGACGGCTACATCGATACCTGGGAAATACTTCTTGGCAAGTGCGGTAATCGTGCCATCAGCACGTACTTTATCGATAGCGGCATCAAGCTGTTTTTTGGTCGCTTCATCGCCTTTACGCAACCCGTAACCGATACCGCTACCCAGAATCGTATCGTCGCTTACCGGCTTGCCGATAAAGCCAAAACCTTTGCCCTGCGGCTTGCTTAAGAAGCCTGCCTGACCTGCTGCTGACATAACCAAAGACGCATCAATACGGCCATTGAGCAAATCGCCCCACGCCATATTTTGGTCTTTATAAGAAACCACTGTTACGCCTTCTTTTTCCCAGTGTTCTTTCGCATAAGTTTCCTGAATGGATCCTTGCAGAACGCCGATAGTTTTACCTTTCAGTCCAGCAGGCGTTGCTTCCATACCGCTGTCGGCTTTGCCCACCAACTGTGATGGAATTCGGTAAATTGGCTGGGTAAAGTCGATACTTTTACGGCGCTGCTCGGTGATATTCATTGCGGAGTTAATTGCATCGAATTTCTTCGCCATCAGCCCTGGAATCAGCGCATCAAAAGACGTTTCAACCCATGAACATTTCAGGCTCGCCGCTTTACAAATCGCGTTGCCTAAGTCGATATCAAACCCTTCCAGCTCGCCCGCCGAGTTACGGCTTTCAAACGGTGGATACTCCGCTTCCACGCCGTAGCGCAGTTCGGTTGCTGCGAATGCCGAGAATGACGCACACATCCCAACCAACAAACTTAACGCATAAACTTTTTTCATTATGACCTCGTATCAGCGTGGCTTAACCTGGCAAAGTGCTTGAGCACCCGCACGTAACGTAGCTTCATCTTTTGCAAATGACAAACGAATCAACTTGTTGTCTGTTCCGTCGGTATAAAACGCGGAGAGCGGAATGGTCGCGACGCCATATTGAGTAATTAAACGTTTTACTAATTCGCTGTCTGATTCATCAGTGAAATGATCGAATTTCGCCAGCAGGAAGAAAGACCCGGCGCTCGGCAGCAATTTAAACGGAGACTCAGCCAGCAGTGTCTGCATTAAATCGCGTTTGCGTTGGTAGAACGCCGCCAGCGACAGGTAGGTATCTGGGTTCGCCATATATTCAGCAAAGGCATATTGCATAGGAGTATCGGCAGAGAACATCAAAAACTGATGCACTTTGCAGATTTCAGTCATTAATTCTGCCGGAGCCAGGCAATAGCCCACACGCCAACCGGTCACGTGGAAGGTTTTGCCGAATGACGAAACGATAACGCTGCGTTCAGCCAGTGCCGGATGTGTTGCCATGCCGTGATGGCGCTCACCGTCAAAGACGATGTGTTCGTAGACTTCATCGGACAAAATAATGATGTCGGTATTACGCGTCAGCTCCACCAGCATTTCCAGATCATGTGCGCTAAACACCTGCCCGCTTGGGTTGTGTGGTGTATTTACGATGATCATACGGGTACGAGGCGTAATAGCCGCGCGTACTTCATCCCAGTTGACGGTGAAATCGGGCAACACCAGTTTCAGCGCTACGGGTGTTGCACCTTGTAGGCGAACAATGGGCGCGTAGCTATCAAAAGAAGGTTCGAAGTAAATGACTTCATCACCAGGATGCACTAACCCGCTGATGGCGGAATAAAGCCCTTCGCTGGCGCTGGCAGTCACTAAGATTTCATCGTCGACGTCATACGTTGAACCGTAAATCGTAGCGACCTTTTCTGCGATCAGGGTTTTTAACGGCCTGAAACCAGTCATGGATGCGTATTGGTTATGGTTATCCTGCATCGCTTTGGTAACACCGGCTATCAGCTTTGGGTCAGGCGAAAAGTTTGGAGCACCCTGAGAAAGATTAATGGCGTTGTGTTGCGCCGAGAGTTGGCCAATAACAGTAAAAATGGTGGTTCCAACATCCGGTAATTTTGAACGAAATTGCACCGGGGTTTGCATAGTCATGGCCTCTCCTGTTAAAACGCGATTTGCATAACTATTCAATATGCAACAGGTTGCTACCACAACCGAATTGTTGTCATAATAGCCATGCAAAAAACTCATAGCTCAGCGGAGAGCAATCGAATGCGGCGCAATTTCCCCCTGAATACTGTTGATGCTTTCCTGGTGACAGCCAAACATCTGAATCTGACTCGCGCGGCAAAAGAACTCTGTCTGACACAAGGTGCCGTCAGCCGCAAAATCTCCACGCTTGAGGAATGGCTCGGCTATGCGCTCTTCGAGCGTCATGCCCGCGGGCTGCATCTCACACCGCAAGGCTCTGCGCTGTTGCCGGAATTGCAGCAATCTTTTGAGCACTTGCTCAATGTCGCCAGTAATGCCTGCCATAAATCCAGTGTGATCCGCCTGAAAGCCCCGACCTGCGCTATGCGCTGGCTGGTGCCAAAACTTGTCCAACTGGAAATTGCATCGCCAGAGATTCAGGTTGCGTTAACCACCACCGTTGAACACGGCGTGAATTTCAAAAACGAACCTTTTGATGCAGCGATTATTTTTGGCAAGCCTTCCACAACGGGTGCATTGCTGTTTGAGGAGCGGCTTACGCCCGTGATCAGCCAGCATTTATTGCCTGAAAACGCTTTAACACCTGAAGATTTGAGTCGTTATACATTTCTTCATCCGACGCGCGATCGCACCGACTGGTCGTTGTGGTTTGGGCAAAACGTCCCTAACCCGCCTGCTATGAATAAAAATCAACACTTCGATACTATGGACCTGGCTATCAGCGCCGCGATTCAGGGGTTTGGCATTGCGATAGCCGATGCCACACTGGTGGCAGAGGATTTGCATCGTGGAAGGCTGGTGCAGCCGTTTGCGGGGAGCGTGAAGACCGGAGCGTGTTATTGTCTGGCGCTGCGGCCAGGGGAGGAAAGCCATGCGGGGATTGAGGCGTTTAAGCGGGGGTTGCTGGCAGTAAGTGAGTAGGGATTTCTATGCGAGTTAGCGGACTATTCCGTTCACTAAACGTTTATTGATCCCTGTATTTACCGAAACGGTGAACTTTCAGGTGAACGGAAAATCTCGATCCACCATAAGCCATAAGCCTACGCCTTCCCCCTTTTCTGTTACCCCTGTAACATAAACCCAACATCCCCATTGCGCAGAATCCATTCGCCCTCATGATGTCGCCAGACTCCCTTCTGATGAGCAGAACGATGATTGCCGTTGCTTTAGTTGATGACCATGTTGTGGTGCGCTCCGGTTTTGCGCAGTTACTTAGCCTTGAGAGCGATATTGAGATTGTCGGGCAGTACAGCTCTGCCGCCGAAGCCTGGCCTGCGCTGGTAAAAAATCAGCCCGATGTAGCCGTGCTCGACGTGGCAATGCCGGACGAAAACGGCCTAAGCCTACTCAAACGCCTGCGCCAACAACGCCCCGGTTTCCGCGCCATCATTCTGAGCATTTATGACACCACAGCATTTGTGCAAAGTGCGCTGGATGCCGGTGCCAGCGGTTATCTCACCAAACGCTGCGGCCCGGAGGAATTAGTACAGGCGGTTCGTTCCGTTGGTATGGGCGGCCATTATTTATGTGCGGATGCATTACGAGCGTTACGGCACGCAGGGCAACCAGCCAAAGTTCTGGAAGTTCTCACTCCACGCGAGCATGAAGTTTTCGATTTGCTGATCAAAGGCGAAAGCGTGAAACACATTGCCGAACAGCTCAACCTTAGCCACAAAACAGTCCATGTCCATCGCGCCAACATCCTCGGCAAACTGCAATGTGAAAGCACCATCGAACTGGTGCATTTTGCCCTTGAACACCAATTGTTAACCGGGCACTAAATGTCTCGCGCGTGGCGTCATCTGCTGTTATCGCTGTTTATCGTCTTTGCCTGGGGGCTGACCTGGCTTGCCCTGTGGACGATCAGTTTTTATCTCACCGATAACGGCCAGCAGGCTACCTTACTGTTGCCGCAGGGCGTTCATCTCGCATTGTTGATTTTGCTACATCGTCGCTATTGGCCAGCCCTATTTATTCCGGTGATCGGGCTACTTATTTGGCTTTGGCTGCAACAATTAATGACAGAACCCGTCATGTTGCTTTCCCCGCTGCTTAGCGCTATTCCTGCGCTATTAGTTCAGCATTACTGGCACCGTTTTACGCTGTACTGGCAGCGGCTTTCGCTGCTGATGGCGGCCATTACTGGCGATGCGCTGTTACACACCCTGGTGCTGACGCCATTTCTGTCGAGTTCCGCTTCACAAACACTGCTGGCAGCGTTTACTGGTGGTGTAGTGCTGACGCCGTTCGTCTATTTGATTTATGAATATCTGCGCCAACAGCATCTGGAAAGTCTGCTGGCACAAGAAACCCCTAATCCCCCGCTACGCACTTCGTTGCTTATCTGGTGCAGCCTGTTTTTCATCATCGGTGTTGGCGCACAAATGGTGGTGTCGCCGGAAATCGAGCGTTTGTTGCTGATTGTGGTTTTCCTGCCAAACGTAGTCATGGCCTACAAATTTGGCTGGCAAGGCGGTGTACTGGCAGCGCTCCTTGGCAGCATGATGATTACCATCGCCCGGCAAATTGGCAGCGGCTTTAACGGCTTGATGGAGATGGAACTTTTTCTCTCAACCCAGGCGCTGTTGGGCATTGGTCTTGGGATTGCCATCAGTCGCCAGCAGCATCTGGCAAATAATCTTCATCGTTACCGCCAACGGCTGGAAGTTGAGTTACAGGCGCGCCGCGAGTTGATGGAACAACTGGTGCACACCGAAGAGGACACGCGCAAAGATCTGGCGCGAGAACTGCACGATGAAATTGGTCAGAATATTACTGCGATTCAAATCCAGTCGATGCTGGTTAAGCGCACTGCCAGCGGTGATGCGACGGTACTCGCCGCCGAGCAAATCAACCAGCTTGCCCAACGTATTCACCACTCGACCCGCCACTTATTGCGCCAGCTTCGCCCACCGGTGCTGGACGAAATTTCCCTCGATAAAGCGCTGCACCATCTGATTCAGGAGTTCGCCTTTGATGAACGCGGTATCACCTGCCGTTTCCATTACGATTTACCCGGCCAGCCCGCCAGCGACCCGGTGGTGTTTACGCTCTATCGTCTGGTGCAGGAGTTGCTCAATAACATTTGCAAACACGCTGATGCCCACAAGGTTGAGATCGCGTTAACTCAGCAACCCCACGGCGTGCGCCTTGAAGTCAAAGACGATGGTATCGGCTTTAGCGGCAGCACCCACACCGGCCACGGATTACAAGGGATTGCCGAACGAATCCGCGCTTTAGGCGGAGATTTGCAACTCGAAAGCCAGTCCGGCACGCGCGTAATTGTTAACCTGCCCACATTTTTTGAACAAAAACAGGGATAACCAGGAATAATTCCTGGTTGGCTAAAACCTTGTCTCATCCCCTTTCTGTCAGCGTTTTCTATAGTCATTTCAACCGGGAGGAATCAGATGATTTCCGAGCAAACAATCGGCCGTGATTATCGTTACTGGCGCCCACGTTTGCTGCTGTCGATGGTCGTGGGATACGCCGCATTTTACCTGACACGCAAAAGCGTCAGTTTTGTCCTTCCGGCGATGCAGCTCGATCTGGATTTAAGCAAAAGTGATATCGGCCTGCTGGGCACGCTGTTTTATCTCTCCTATGGCCTGTCGAAATTTGCCGCAGGATTGTGGCACGACCGCCGGGGCGCTCGCTGGTTTATGGGCGCAGGATTACTGGCAACCGGGGTACTGAATATTCTTTTTGCCTTCGGCACTAACCTGCCGATGTTGCTGATTATCTGGACGTTAAACGGCTTCTTCCAGGGATGGGGATGGCCGCCGTGCGCAAGGTTGCTAACGCACTGGTATTCGCGCAACGAGCGCGGTTTTTGGTGGGGGTGCTGGAACACGTCCATCAACCTGGGCGGTGCGGCGGTGCCGCTGATTTCCGCGCTGATGGCGCTTTGGTACGGCTGGCAGGCATCGTTATTTGTTTCGGGTGCCATCGGCATTGTCATTGGGATTTGGCTGTGCCGCAGCCTAAGCGGCACACCGCAAGAGATGGGGTTACCGTCTGTTGGCTTATGGCGACATGACCCGTTGGAAATGCGCCAGGAACAGCTCAGTCCGCCAATGCCGCAGTGGCAAATGTTTCGCAGCACGGTGCTGCAAAACCCGATGGTCTGGCTTCTCGGTGTGAGTTATGTGCTGGTGTATCTGATTCGTATCGCACTCAACGACTGGGGCAACATCTGGATTTATGAAAGCCACGGCGTGAATTTACTCAGCGCCAACGCCACGGTGATGTTGTTCGAAATGGGCGGATTACTGGGCGCACTGTTTGCCGGATGGGGTTCAGATTTGCTGTTTCGAGGCCAGCGTGGGCCGATGATTTTGCTCTTTGCGTTGGGGCTGTTTGTTTCGGTCGCCGCACTTTGGTTATCGCCAGTGCACCACTACGCATTATTGGCAGTCTGCTTTTTTGCCATCGGCTTTTTTGTTTTTGGCCCGCAGATGTTGATTGGTCTCGCCGCCGTGGAGTGCAGCCATAAACAGGCGGCAGGCAGCGTTACCGGGTTTCTGGGTTTGTTCGCCTACTTAGGTGCGGCTCTGGCGGGATGGCCGTTGTCGCAGGTGATTGAGCGCTATGGCTGGTCCGGGATGTTCGCACTACTCACCGTTGCCGCCGCATTAATTGGATTTTTGCTGATGCCCCTGTTAATGGCGGGCATCAGCGCGCAGGACAGGAGTGTTGGCGCCATGGACCCGGCAGTTACCTTACCTCAGGACACTTAGGATAATAATATGAAACTGACCGTGCTCTCTTCTCTGGTTGCTGCGGGTGTTGCGTTGGCTACCCTGTCAGGTGCCGCGCAAGCCAAAGGCCGTCTGGTGGTGTATTGCAGCGCTACCAACGAAATGTGTGAAACCGAAACCAAAGCGTTCGGTGAAAAATACGATGTGAAAATCTCGTTTATCCGCAACGGCTCGGGCAGCACGCTTGCGAAAGTTGATGCCGAGAAGAAAAACCCGCAGGCTGATGTCTGGTATGGCGGTACGCTAGATCCGCAATCCCAGGCGGGGGAAATGAATCTTCTTGAGCCGTACAAATCAGCAAATCTCGCGCAAATCATGCCAAAATTCCAGGACCCGGCTAAACGCAAAGGCAACTACTCCTCAGCGGTTTATATCGGCATTCTCGGTTTTGGTGTTAACACCCAGCGCCTGAAAGAGAAGAACCTGCCGGTGCCGAAATGCTGGAAAGATCTGACCAACCCAATTTATAAAGGTGAAATCCAGGTTGCTGACCCACAAAGCTCGGGCACCGCTTATACCGCTCTGGCAACGTTCGCCCAACTGTGGGGTGAAGATCAGGCATTTGATTACCTGAAAAAACTCAACGGCAATATCTCTCAGTACACCAAATCTGGTATTGCTCCGGCGCGTAACGCCGCGCGTGGTGAAACCGCCATCGGCATTGGTTTCCTGCACGATTACTCCCTGGAAAAAGAGAACGGTGCTCCGCTGGAATTGATTTCCCCATGTGAAGGCACCGGTTATGAGATTGGTGGTGTCAGCATCCTGAAAGGTGCACGCAATATGGACAACGCCAAACTGTTTGTTGATTGGGTGCTGTCAAAAGAAGCGCAGGAACTCTCCTGGAAAAAAGGCAAGTCTTATCAAATTCTGACCAACACCACCGCCGAAAGCTCACCGTTGTCGCTCAAGCTTGATGACCTGAAACTCATCAACTACGACATGGACAAATACGGTGCGACTGACATGCGCAAAGCATTGATCAACAAATGGGTTAGCGAAGTAAAAATGGGTAACTAACCCGTTAGCAGGTGACAGCGTCACGTCACCTGCTCCCCCTCCTTTTCTTTAGGCCGATGAGGCACTTATGTCTGAAACTTTACTTTTGCGACCTACGCGAAAGCGGGACGTTATTATCTGGTGGGTGGCGCTGTGCTGGCTGGCTTTTGCCCTGCTGCCAAGCTGGAGCCTTGATTACGGGTTATTTGAATCGACAAGTGATGAGCTAATCAATGCTTACAGCTGGTCTGGACTCAACATCAGTCTGCTGTGGTACCTACTCCCTTCGCTGCTGTTGTTGCGCCCGTTTAATGAACTGGGGCCAGAAAAGCGTCAGCGTCACTATTTCGACGCAGGCTGGGCACTCTTTTGCATGGCCTTTGTGGTAGTCAGTGCAACCCTTACCGAGCGTGGAATGGGTTACGCCACTATTGTGCTGTTTATCGCCCTTGGCATGGTTATCACCCTCGCCCTGACTCGCCTTGAATGGCTCGGTGGCGACAGCTTTGTGATTGGTTCGCTGGTGACAATTATCGCGCTGATTGGTGTGTTTATTGTTTGGCCGAGCATCGCGATTTTCATTCCGATGTTTACCAATGATGCCGGGGAGTTTGCGCCGCTAGCGTTTATGGCGGTACTCAGCCAGGCGCATATCATCCAGGTAATTATCAACTCCATCGCGCTGTCGATTGCGGTGGGAATTGGCTGCACCTTCTTCGGCCTGGTTTTGGCGATTTACACCACCCGCATCGCCAAACGTAGCGCTATTATTGGCCGTATTTTCTCGATTCTGCCTATCGTGACCCCGCCGTTTGTCGTCGGCCTTGGCGTCACGTTGATGATGGGCCGTTCGGGGTATATCACCGAGTTGATGGTCGACTGGTTCGGATTGACCAACACCAACTGGCTGTACGGTTTTACCGGAATCTGGCTGGCGCAAGTTTTAGCATTTACGCCGATGGCCTTTATGATCCTCGATGGTGCGATTAAAACCATTCACCCGTCGCTGGAAGAAGCCTCTTATACCCTACGTGCTACGCGTTGGAAGACCTTTAAAGGGGTGTTTTTACCGCTGCTGAAACCGGCACTGGCTAACGCCTTTTTGATTGTGATTGTGCAATCGCTGGCGGACTTCAGTAACCCGCTGGTACTTGGCGGTAACTTCGACGTACTCGCCACACAAATCTATTTCTACATCACTGGCTCGCAACTTGATTACCAGGCCGCCAGCACACTAGGCGCATTCTTGCTGGTCTTCTCACTACTGGTGTTCTGCATTCAGTACATGTGGATTGGAAAACGCTCCTACGTCACCGTTTCCGGTAAATCGAACCGAGGCGACGTTCAGCCGCTGCCAGTGACACTGGTGTGGGCGGTCATTGCGTTATTAGCGGTGTGGATTGCCTTTAACGCCCTACTTTACGGCAGCATTTTCTATGGCAGTTTCACGGTTAACTGGGGCGTGGATTATACGCTGACGTTCGATAACTTCATCAAGCTCTTCGGCCAGGGCATGAGTGATGGCGCGTGGCCTTCACTGCTCGACACGCTGCTGTACGCCGGGATTGCCGCACCGATCACCGCCTTTTTCGGCTTGCTGATTGCCTGGATTGTGGTGCGCCAGCAGTTCCGTGGCAAAAAGACCATCGAGTTCACCACTATGCTGTGCTTTGCAGTACCGGGCACCGTGGCGGGCGTGTCATACATCCTGGCCTTTAACAGCGCGCCGGTTTACCTGACGGGTACCGCCGCGATTGTGATTATGTCGATGGTGATGCGTAACGTGCCGGTGGGGATTCGTGCCGGAATTGCCGGGCTTGGGCAAATTGACAAATCTCTCGATGAAGCGTCTTTAAGCCTACGTGCCGGTTCAATGCGCACCATTATCAACATCCTGCTGCCATTGCTGCGCCCGGCGATTTTATCCGCGCTGATCTACAGTTTTGTGCGCGCCATTACGACTGTTAGTGCCATCGTCTTCCTCGTCACGCCGGATACTCGTGTGGCAACCGCCTACATTCTTAACCGCGTGGAAGATGGTGAATACGGGGTGGCGATAGCCTACGGCTCGATTCTTATCGTCGTAATGTTGACCATTATTTTCATTTTTGACTGGCTGATTGGTGAAGCGCGTATTTCACGTTCAAAAGCCAAAACCAACGCGTGATTACGGAGTAACACATGACACAACCTCATTTTGTAGAACTGCGCAATGTCACGAAACGGTTTGGCAATAACACCGTTATTGAAGGCATTAATCTGGCGATCCCAAAGGGTGAAATGGTGACGTTACTCGGCCCTTCCGGCTGCGGAAAAACCACCGTTTTACGCCTGGTTGCCGGGCTTGAAAAACCCACTGAAGGGCAGATTTTTATTGATGGCGAAGATGTGACGCACCGTTCCATTCAACAGCGTGACATTTGCATGGTGTTCCAGTCCTACGCCCTGTTCCCGCATATGTCGCTGGGCGATAACGTCGGTTACGGACTGAAAATGCTCGGCACCTCGCGTGGGGAAATTAAAACACGCGTGAAAGAAGCGCTGGCAATGGTCGATTTAGAGGGTTTCGAAGACCGGTTTGTTGACCAGATCTCCGGCGGCCAGCAGCAACGTGTGGCACTGGCGCGCGCACTGATCCTGAAACCGAAAGTGCTGCTGTTTGATGAGCCGCTCAGTAACCTTGATGCCAACCTGCGCCGTAGCATGCGTGACAAAATCCGCGAGCTACAAAAGCAGTTCAACATCACGTCGCTGTACGTTACTCACGATCAGAGTGAAGCGTTTGCCGTGTCGGATACGGTACTGGTGATGAACAAAGGTGAAATCATGCAGATTGGCAGCCCGCAAACGCTGTATCGCCAGCCCGCCTCACGCTTTATGGCGAGCTTTATGGGTGATGCAAACGTCTTTCCGGCGCGTTTTGGCAGCGATTTTGTCGAGATCCATGGCTACCGTTTACCGCGCCCGCCGCAGTTGACCGTAACTCAAACAGAAGGCACGGTTGGCGTGCGCCCGGAGGCGATTACTCTCAGCGAACATGGCGACGAAAGCCAGCGCTGCGTGGTACGCCATGTGGCATATATGGGGCCGCAATATGAAGTGACTGTGGAGTGGCATGGCCAGGCGCTGTTATTGCAGGTGAACGCAACTCGCTTACAGCCTGACGTAGGTGACAATTATTATTTGGAAATCCATCCGTACGGCATGTTTATGCTGGCTGATGCGGCGTAAAAACAAGGGCCGCAGCAATGCGGCCCTACGAGTGATGACAAGCTGTTCTGAAATGACCACCGTGACGGGAGGCCATTTTCGATATCAACCGATCAACGCTTTTGCTTTCGCCCGGATATCAGCCAGTTCTGTGGCGTTAACTTTGCTTTTCTTCTCGACTTTTCGCGCTCGCCAGTCCAAGCAGGTGACTTGATCGGATAATGCGACGCCTTCACGGCTCTGTGTTATTTCAACCTCAAAAGGATATCCCTTTGCTTTTGTAGTGCAAGGCACACACAACAACAGCCCCGTTTTGTTGTTATAAGCAAACGGGCTAAGTACAACCGCCGGGCGATGCCCCCCTTGTTCATGCCCTTCAACAGGGTCAAAATTAATCCAGATTAAATCGCCTGCATCTGGTACATAGCGAGAAACCATCAGAGCATTTCCTTGCCAACCGGTGCGCCAAACTCCGCTTTCTCATGCTGATTTTCCGGGGTAATTCCGGCTAGCAACGCATCAAGCGAATAGGCTTTCGCTCTCACAGGAACAATAATGATACGACCATCTTCTACGGCAATATCCACCGTATCATCAACATTCAAACTAGCGGCTTGCATGATAGCGGCGGGAATGCGAACTGAAGGGCTATTACCCCATTTTTTGACGACAGATTGTGCCATGCGAGAACTCCTTTGTTGATACGTTTGTAGCAACAGTAATTCAGCCAATCTAATGTGTCAACAATGTATCTACACTGTAGTGTCGGCAGGCTAAACGGAAGATCTCTGACTGAGTGGTCGGCATTGCGCACAATACCGACTTTTCTCTAAAGTTTTGACGTCGCTACAGCAATCCGCAGCGTTTTTTACTGCGATCCGACGCCTGCTGGTACAGCTCAAACTCATCGGCAACCGGTGCACCGAGCGCTTGTTCAAACTCCTGGCGGCTGGAGTGACCATGGCTGCGCGCCCCGCCTTCACTCCCCAGATTCGACTGGAAAATTCCCGCAGCACTGACCGGGAGGAAATCTTCATAAATAATCGGCTGCGCCACCAACCAACCCCGTTCAATCAGCGACTGTGGATCATCACCTGGTTTAATCGCCCGGCGGTGCATTTCGCCCACAGGGGTTAAACGGTAGCGGAAATAAGCCAGATCCTGGCAGCGCATTAGCGTTTCACTATCGGGCAAGCGGCTGAATACTTCCTGCAAATGTTGCTGATGGCTGAAATTATCCTGCCCATTACCGGCTTCGTTTAGCAACTCATCGTATAACGCACGCCCTTTTGGCGTTAACGCTACACCACGTTGCTCAATTTCGCCGAAACGGGCGGTATGTGTGCCGTGATGTACACCGGCAAAAATAATCGGTTCTTCCAGCGCTTTAAAGCTGGTCTGGCGCAGCAAGATTGGGAATGTGCGGCGTGGAGGGCCTTCGATAATCGCTTTTGGCGCAATGCCATATTCCGGCATCAATGCCTGAACGCGGTCGATATCTAACGTGCGCGGAGTCAGGTGATTAATGTGGCAGCCGCGGAAACAGACGACGTCGGCAATCAGGCGATGCTGCTGGTGGAATGCCTGGTAAGTTTGTGCATCTACCGTGGCATGACTGTGCCAACGGAAGGTTTCCAGCGCCTGACTCACGAACTCGTCTGCCTGCTCTTCGCTAAATACGCCCTGCTGGTCGTAAATATCCAGTAATGCCCGGCAACGAGGGGTGAAAATGTCACGTTCTGCGAGAATAGCTGCAGCAGTTTTACGCAGTTCAGCATCGTCAATCAGCTCAAGGCGTAGCAACGAGGTGAAAATACGGAACGGATTTCGCGCCAGAGCCGCGTCATCAATTGGACGAAACGCAGTGGAATGCACCGGTACACCCGCCTGCGAAAGGTCGTAATAGCCGACTGGATACATCCCCATTACCGCAAAAATACGCCGTAAGGTTGCCAGTTCTTCCGTTTTACCCACCCGTATTGCGCCGTGGCGCTCCACATTCAGGCGCGCCAGTTCATCGGCATTTTCTAATTGCTGTTGCAGATCGGGGTTATTTTCCAACACCGCCAGATTTACGTCAGCGACTAACTCTAACAAGGTTCCGTATTGAGGTACTTCTTGCTGGTACATCGCCGACATTGCGTGCGAAAATTTTTCCCGAATATCATCAGCCGTGATGTTGTTCGCCATAATGTCGTACTCCTGTGAATATTGCTCAAAGAGTAGAATGTCGCGCGGAGGTTTTGGGCTAAGAATTTTCGTTTTGTGATCGACTATACAGCCATAGATTATAAGTAATATTTATTGGGATTTTCATAGCTACAGGTTATGTAAATCAGCCTTTAAATTCACTTTAATTTAACAAGCCATTAACTGAGACTGTCGGTGGCGATATTTAAAATTAGAATGCATCGCCTCCTGTATCCCACAACTGGAGCTGGCTATGTCACAGATTTGGCAACCTCGTGAGCTTGTACATCGCGACTACGATTCCCACCCTCCGGCTTTCGCGCCGGGGTATAAAACCAGCGTATTACGCTCACCGCGCAATGCGCTGATCTCTTTGCAGAACTCGCTGTCTGAAATTACCGGCCCAATATTTGGCTCCAAAGATCTCGACCCGCTTGATAACGACCTGATCATGAATTATGCCAAAGACGGCCTGCCGATTGGCGAACGCATTATTGTGCATGGCTACGTTCGCGATGGATTCGGCCGCCCGATGAAAAATACCCTGGTAGAAGTGTGGCAGGCCAACGCTGGCGGGCGTTATCGCCACAAGAAAGATAAGTATCTCGCCCCAATTGACCCAAACTTTGGCGGCTGTGGACGTGTGTTGACCGATGAAAACGGCTATTACTTCTTCCGCACCATCAAGCCAGGCCCGTATCCGTGGCGTAACCAGGCAAGTGACTGGCGCCCTTCTCACATTCACTTTTCACTCTCTGGTGACTCTTTTGCCCAACGTCTCATCACCCAGATGTATTTTGAGGGCGACCCGCTGATTAAACAGTGTCCGATTGTGAAAACCATTAATAACGATGACGCCATTCGCACATTGATTGCCGAACTGGACACCCATGCGGCGGTGCCGCTTGATTGCCTGGCGTATCGCTTTGATTTAGTACTGCGTGGCCAGCGAGCCACACTGTTTGAAAACCGTACTCAGGGGGCCGCGTGATGAAAGATTATTTAGCAGAAACCGCATCGCAAACTGCCGGCCCATACGTCCACATTGGTCTGGCTCCGCAAGCCGCTGGTTTTAACATTTTCGAGAAAAACTTTAGCCACGTGCTAACCAATTCTCACACTCAGGGCGAGCGGATTATTGTTGAAGGACGGGTGTTTGACGGCTCAGGAACGCCAGTGCGCGATGTGTTGCTGGAAGTGTGGCAAGCCAATGCGGCCGGACGTTACAACCACCCTGCAGACAAGCAAACAGATAAAGAACTGGATGAAGATTTCCGCGGCTGGGGACGAACCTGTTCAGATTTCGACAGTGGTATCTGGCGTTTTGACACCATTAAACCGGGTGCTGTAACCGGGCGCGACGGCCGAATGATGGCCCCGCATTTGAACCTGTGGATTGTGGCGCGTGGCATTAATATTGGCCTGAATACGCGGATGTATTTTTCCGATGAGCAAGCAGCGAATGAGACCGACCCGGTGCTTAATCTCATCGAGTGGGAAGTGCGACGTAATACGCTGATTGGGAAGCGTGAGAAGCGCGGTAATGAGGTGGTGTATACGTTTGATGTGTTTCTTCAGGGGGAGAAGGAGACGGTGTTTTTTGATGTATAGGTGGATTGCCATTCACTTGTTGGGTTGTGTCCTTTGTTAGAGTAGCGATTGTTCCGTTCACTAAACGTTCAGTGTTCCCTGTACTTACCGAAACGGTGAACGTATCAAGGGTGCTACCGCAGCACCCTTGATAATCCCGGCTCCCGGCGATTAAATCGCTGCTTCGCAGTAAACCTCCATTTTTCCTTTCAGTCCCAGGGTCGGTTGTGACTCGCTCCCGGCGATCACAACCTCTCGCCGTTCCCGACGGCTCGACCCGGCCTTACAGTCAAAACGGAGGCGATTTATGCCGGACCAAAGGTCAACGGCAAAACCTAGGGTCAAAAACCAAACCGGTTTTGACCTTATTCCCGGTATAAATTGCCCCAGTGTTCCCC
This sequence comes from Buttiauxella sp. AC038, assembly GCF_979253565.1. Taxonomy (NCBI): domain Bacteria; kingdom Pseudomonadati; phylum Pseudomonadota; class Gammaproteobacteria; order Enterobacterales; family Enterobacteriaceae; genus Buttiauxella; species Buttiauxella sp. AC038. The sequence continues at coordinate 2,770,140 of NZ_CEEDCQ010000001.1, forward strand.
ATAAGTCAGGGTTGAGCTGCCGGGAGCAGCGAAAGAGAGCGATCGCCGGGAGCGAGTCGCGAACGACCCTGAACGTTGGGGAAAAGCTGGGGTTTACCGCGCAGCGGCAATTTAAAACCGGGCGGCGGGGTTGTCAGGGGGATGCCGTAATCCCCCTGACACGTTCACCGTTAACAAGTGTATCCGGGAACGCAGAATTAACGGGTGAACGGAATACCTCCGATCACTATATATTTATTGGAACCCCACCCATTTCCAATAAACCCCTCCTGACTCGAATCATTAATTTAAATTAACCTTCCCTCACCTATTGTTATAAATTACCGAGTGATGTTAATGAAATTTTGCTAGCAAGTTATCAAAATCAAACAACTTATCTTGTCAGCGCTACGGGTCTGTTTTTAACATCAGGTTATGGAAAAAAACGGTTTGTTTAGTCAGCGCATTCGCTTGCGCCATCTTCATACTTTCGTGGCTGTCGCTCAACAGGGAACTCTGGGGCGCGCGGCTGAAACACTTAATCTTAGCCAGCCTGCATTATCGAAAACACTTAATGAATTAGAGCAGCTAACCGGCACGCGTTTATTTGAGCGTGGGCGGCTTGGCGCACAAATGACGTTGATGGGTGAGCAGTTTCTGACGCACGCGGTAAAGGTGCTCGATGCGCTCAATCACGCCGGGCAATCGTTTAATCAAAAAGATGGGCAAAACACTACGGTTATCCGTGTTGGTGCCTTGCCAACTGCAGCACTGGGCATATTACCAAAAGTTATTGGCCAGTTTCACAAGCAGCAAAGTGACGTTACGCTGCAAGTCGCCACCATGAATAACACCATGCTGCTGTCGGGTTTAAAATCGGGTGAGCTGGATTTAGGTATTGGCCGAATGTCCGATCCTGAATTGATGACCGGGCTGAACTATGAACTGTTATTTCTTGAATCGTTAAAACTGGTGGTTCGTCCTGGGCACCCACTTCTGCATGAAAACATCACCCTTAGCCGCGTGATGGAGTGGCCGGTGGTGGTGTCGCCAAAAGGAACAATTCCACGCCAGAATGCCGAATCGCTGCTTTCAAGCCAGGGTTGTAAAATGCCTGCAGGCTGCGTCGAAACGCTTTCCGCCTCTCTCTCTCGCCAGTTGACTGTGGATTATAACTACGTGTGGTTTGTGCCATCTGGCGCGGTGAAAGAAGATTTACGCCAGGGAACATTGACCTCGTTGCCGGTGGCAACGCAAGGTGCTGGTGAGCCAATTGGTATTTTGACTCGCGTGGATACACCGCTTTCAGCGGGCGCGCAAATTCTGCTGTCTTCGATTCGGAAATCTATTCCGGGTTAAGTAACAAGGGTGGATGACGCTAATCCACCCTACAACACCGTTTTCGTAGGTCGGATAAGCGTTAGCGCCATCCGACATTAATTAACCAGCGGCATCCATCTCATCAAACACCTGTTGTGCAAGATGCATAGTGGCGTTGGCTGCGGGTAAACCGCAGTACAGTGCTGAATGCATAATCAGTTCTTTGAGCTCATCACGCGTCACGCCGTTGTTAAAAGCCGCTCGCAGATGCATTTTCAACTCGGCCTCACGGTTAAGCGCAATTAACATCGCGATGGTTATCATGCTGCGTGTGTGGCGCTCAAGTCCCGGACGTGTCCAGATATCGCCCCAGGCATAACGCGTAATGAAGTCCTGAAACTCCTCATTCAGCGGCGTAAGCTGCGACAATGTACGATCGACGTGGCTTTCACCCAGCACCGCGCGGCGAACTTCCATGCCTCGTTGATAATGTTCTTCATCCTTCATCTCAGTCGCCCTGTTGAATAAAGTTAAGCAATGCGATGTTGAAACCGTGCGCGTCTTCAATGCTGGAGAGGTGTGAAGCTTTGAGAGTGACAAGGTGCGAACCATGCACCTGCTGATGCATAAACTCACTGTCAGCCACGGTGCAAACCGGGTCGTTGACTCCGGCGATAAACTGCATCGGTATTGTGATATTGCCAATTTCTGCTCGCAAATCCGCTGCTGCCAGTGCTTCACAACAGGCGGCATAACCTTCTGGATTGGTCTGCGCCAGGGTTGCGCATAACGCATCGACTTGCGCATGATGGTGCTGAACAAAATCATCAGTAAACCAGCGTGCCGGCGCACTTTTGGCAATCGCCGACATCCCATCGTGGCGAACAGTTCGAGCGCGTTCCAGCCAGCCACTTTGCTCACCGATTTTCGCGGCACTGTTGGCGACAGTTACCGAAAGAAACCGCTCCGGCGCAAAACGCGCCAGCCACAGGCCAGTCAAACCACCCATTGAAATTCCGCAGAAATGCGCCTGCTTAACGCTCACATCATCCATCACACTGATAACATCTTCCGCCAGTTGTGGCAGTGTAGTTTTCTCGTTTTTGGTAGTACGTCCGTGGCCATGCGTGTCGTAACGCAGCACGCGGAAGTTCTCAAGCAACGCCGCCATTTGCGGCTGCCACATCTCAAAGGTGGTACCCAGAGAATTAGATAGTACCAGCACTGGCGCACCAGCAGGCCCTTCCAGTTGATAATAAAGACTCATTTTCCCCTCCTGGTTTGTTGTGCCGCCCGCGCCAGAACCTGGCTGATGAAATGATCATTACTGCCAATGGCGTGCTGCGGGTCGAGCAAATGTTCGATTTGTATCGTAGAAAGATGGGCGCTGACATCAGGGTGTTGTGCGAGCAATGTTGCAAGGGGCTGATTTTCGTCCAACGCGCGATGACAAAGTTGTTCCACCAGATGGTGTGCGGCCTGTTTTCCGATTGATTTCGCCAGCGCCAGAGTCACAGATTCCGCCATAATCAGGCCGTGAGTGATATCCAAATTGGCGCGCATTTTCGCGGTGTTAACCTGCATTCCCTGCATCAAATCCAGCGAGGTTTGCATCACACCCCCAGTCAGCATAATAAGCTGTGGGAGCGTTTCCCATTCGGCTTGCCAGCCACCTAGTGCCCTTTCATGTTGCTGATTCTGGCTGGCGTACAGCGTTGCCATCATTCCTGGAATGCGCATGGTGGCAGTCAGTATAGCGGCACAGCTCACCGGATTACGTTTATGGGGCATGGTGGATGAACCACCGCGCCCTTCGGCAATCGGCTCGCCTACTTCTGCGACTTCGGTTTGCATCAGTAACGAAAAATCATTGGCGAATTTGCCGAGTGTGCTGCTGACACCTGCGAACCAGGTGGAGGCTTCCAGCAATCTGTCGCGCTGGCTATGCCACGGTGTGTCGGACGGTTTAAGCGCCAGGACGCTTGCTAACGCTTGCGCCACAGGCATGCCCTGATCTTTAAGCGATGCCAGCGTGCCCGCAGCACCGCCGAATTGCAGAACCAAAACACGCGGTTTTATTTCAGACAAACGCTGCTGCCAGCGCAAAAGTGCATCTAGCGTTCCTGCCAGTTTAAGGCCAAAAGTAATCGGCAATGCGTGCTGCATCCAGGTGCGGCCAGGCATCACGCTATGCTGGTGTTGTTGGACTTGTACGGCTAAAACATCGATCAACTGCCCGATAAGTACCTCAGAAGCATCGAATGCAGCGCGCAGTTGCAGCACCAGACCGGTATCAATCACATCCTGGCTGGTTGCGCCCCAGTGAACGTAACGTGCGGCCTGTTCATCGTGCTGTTTTACGTTGGCAGTGAGCTGTTTCACCAGCGGGATCGCAAGGTTTCCAGCACCTGCCGCCGCTTGCGCTAAGGCTTCACTATTGAGTTTTGTGGCCTGACACTGCCCAGAAATGACATTAACCGCCGACTCAGGGATCACGCCACATTGCGCACAGGCCTGCGCCAGTGCCGCTTCAAAATCCAGCATCCCTTGTAACGTCTTCTCATCGCTGAAGATTTCAGTTAGCGATGATGCACGCAACATTGGGGTAAACAGTGTCATGCCTGCTCCTTAAACGCGTTCAATAATCAGTGCAATCCCCTGACCGACACCAATACACATGGTACAAAGCGCGTAACGTCCGCCGCTACGCTTGAGTTGATACGCGGCGGTCATCGCCAGACGACCACCAGATGCGCCAAGCGGATGCCCAAGCGCAATGGCCCCGCCATTCGGGTTTACATGGTCGGCATCATCAGGCAGACCCAGGTCGCGCATCACCGCCAGTGCCTGGGCGGCAAAGGCTTCATTTAATTCAATCACGTCCATTTGTGCCAACGTTAACCCGGTTTGGGCCAGCACTTTGCGCACTGCCGGAGCCGGGCCAAAACCCATAATCCGTGGTGCGACACCTGCAGTCGCCACACCCACGACACGCGCCAGCGGCTGCAAACCATGAGTGTTAAGCGCCTGTTCGCTTGCGAGCAGCAAAGCACAAGCCCCGTCATTAACTCCTGATGCGTTTCCTGCGGTGACGGTGCCGTCGGCTCGTACCACACCTTTGAGTTTTGCCAGTGCCTCAATCGAGGTGGAGCGAGGATGTTCATCCTGATTAAACAGCAACGCTTCACCTTTACGTTGTGCAATAGAAACAGGAATTAACTCATCATCAAAAATACCCATTTCCTGGGCGCGAGCGGTGCGTAACTGGCTGCGCAAGGCAAAGGCGTCCTGATCCTCACGGTTAATATTAAAATCAGTTGCGACGTTTTCTGCCGTTTCGGGCATCGCATCAACACCATACTGCGCTTTCATTAGCGGGTTGATAAAACGCCAGCCGATGGTGGTGTCTTCCATTTTCATATTGCGACTAAAGGCACTTTCCGCTTTGCCCATTACAAACGGTGCGCGCGACATACTTTCCACGCCACCGGCAATCATCAGCTGCGTTTCACCGCTTTTGATAGCCCTTGCCGCAACACCCAACGCATCAAGACTTGATCCACATAAACGGTTGATGGTACTCCCCGGTACCGACTCTGGTAGCCCCGCCAGCAACAAAGCCATACGCGCCACGTTGCGGTTATCTTCCCCCGCCTGGTTTGCACAGCCGTAAATCACATCATCAACCGCCGACCAGTCGAGATTTGGATGGCGCACGATCAAGGCTTTCAGCGGTAATGCAGCTAAATCATCACTACGAACACTGGACAGTGTGCCACCAAAACGACCGAACGGAGTACGCACCCCATCACAGATAAATGCTTGATTCATCATAGTTCCTTACGCGCTTTCTGCCAGTTGTTCGAAGCCCAGGGTGACCGGAGTAATACGTTGTAATTCTTCAAAAGAGAGGCCATTGAAGATTTCGCGCACCACGGGGCCTTTTTCAGTGATATCAATCACTGCGAGGTCGGTATAAATACGGCTGACACAGCCGATTCCGGTTAGTGGATAAGAGCAGCTATCCACCAGCTTGCATTCGCCATCACGGGTCAGGTGATCCATCATCACAAAGACCTGGCGTGCGCCAATGGCTAAGTCCATCGCTCCACCTACTGCCGGGATAGAGTCCGGCGCACCGGTGCTCCAGTTTGCAAGGTCGCCTGTGGCTGAAACCTGATACGCGCCTAGCACGCAGATATCGAGGTGGCCGCCGCGCATCATGGCAAAAGAGTCGCCATGGTGGAAAAAACAGCCGCCGGTCAACAAAGTGACAAACTCTTTTCCGGCATTGATAAGCTCAGGGTCTTCTTCGCCCTCGGCCGGTTTTGGCCCCATGCCTAGCAAGCCGTTCTCACTGTGCAAGAAGATCTCTTTATCCGCCGGAAGGTAGTTGGCAATGCGTGTTGGCAAGCCAATGCCGAGGTTGACATAAGCGCCTTCGGGAATATCACGTGCGACACGTTGTGCCATTTCATCACGGGTTAGTTTTTTCACCTGCAGGCTCCTTATGCGCTTTGTGCCAGTGATTTTTCGGTGGCGACCAGACGTTGTACGAAAATGCCAGGCGTCACGATATTTTCAGGGTCAAGGTCACCTAGCTGCACCAGGCGGCTGACTTCAGCAATAGTCACGGTGGCGGCAGTGGCCATAATTGGCCCAAAGTTACGCGCCGCTTTGCGGTACACCAGGTTTCCCCAGCGGTCACCTTCATACGCTTTGATTAATGCAAAATCGGCTTTTAGCGGGTATTCCAGCACATATTGGCGGCCATCGATTTCACGCGTCTCTTTACCATCGGCAAGCGGTGTGCCAAAACCAGTTGGCGTAAATACCGCCCCAAGCCCTGCTCCCGCCGCCTGGATGCGTGCCGCCAGATTGCCTTGTGGCACCAGTTCCAGTTCAACTTTGCCGCGTCGATACAGGTCATCAAAAATTTGTGAATCCACCTGACGTGGGAATGAGCAGATCATTTTGCGCACTCGTCCTGCCTTCAAAAGTGCCGCCAACCCCACTTCCCCGTTCCCTGCGTTGTTATTGATTATGGTCAGGTCACAAGCGCCCTGATCAATCAAGGCATCAATAAGATAGGTGGGTTGTCCTGCGGTCCCGAAGCCACCAATCATGATGGTGGCTCCGTCGAAAATTCCGGCAACCGCTTCTTCAAGCGAAGCCACACTTTTGTTGATCATCACTCTGCTCCTTGGTGTGCGTCATTCGCACAAGTTTGCTTTGTTCGAACAAAATGTGACCCCGTTAACGAAGCTGGTCAAGGGCGATAATCGAAATATGGTGCGATTATCGAACATCATGTATCTTTGTTTTCAGAGTGTGATGAATGGCGAAATTTGAGGAGAACGGAATGGAAATTCAACGTGATGAAGCGGTAGCAGGTGAAGTCGATCCCTTTAAAGGCGACCCGAATTTTATGGCATCACTGGCTCGTGGGCTGGAGGTGATTCAGGCATTCACTCCACAGCGGCGACAAATGTCTATTTCACAAATTAGCCAGAAGACCGGGATCCCCGCGCTGCGGTGCGACGCTGTTTGTACACTCTGGGCAAGCTTGGCTTTGTCTACGCCGAAGACGGTAAATACTACCAATTGCGCCCACGAATTTTATCGCTGGGCCATGCCTATCTGGCCTCGACACCACTGGCGAAATCCACGCAACCGGTGCTCAAACATCTGAGTGAAATGCTCAACGAGTCCTGTTCAATCGCCACGTTGGATGGCGACGATATTTTGTATATCGCCCGCGCTTCCAGCTCACGCATCATGACCATTGATTTGGATATCGGCAGCCGCCTGCCAGCGTGGTCAACATCCATGGGCCGCGTATTGCTGAGTTATCTGCCGGAAGAACAGCTCAACGATTTCCTGGGTCGCATAACTATGATCCGTTACACGCCGCAGACGGTGGATTCGGTGAGCAAACTGCGCGAAGAGTTAAAACGCGTGCGTCAGCAAGGGTACGCGCTTAACGACCAGGAACTGGAGATGGGGTTGCGCTCGATTGCCGTTCCACTGGTAAATCCTGAAGGAGCGGTGGTTGCAGCACTCAACGTTGGCGTTCATGCCGGACAGGTTTCCGCCCAGGAATTGCTGAACCGTGTGCTGCCTAAGTTGCAGGAAGCGGCAGAGGAGTTGTCATTGTTGTTAAAGGCAGATTAGCGGCTGTGTTTTGCGTGGCGTTCCCAGTTCTCGACTTTCGCCTGCTCGGATTTTTTGAGCGCCACGTAACACGCCCCACTGCCGCCGTGATGCGGCATGGCGCTGCAAAACGCCTGCACTTCGTCAAATTCCGCCAGCCAACGAGCGAGATAACTGCGCACGATATTGGCATGTGATTTATCTTCGCGCCCTTTGCCATGAACGATCAGTAAATTGCGCAGGCCATCTTTTTTGGCTTCCTGCATGTAGGCGTAAAGCATCTGGCGGCATTGTTCGACGGGTTGGCGGATGAGGTTAAGACTTGCTTCCTGCTTGTATTTTCCTAGTCGCAACTTATCCAATACACCGGTTTGCAACCCTTCACGCTTAAATTCAAGCAATGTGTTGAGCGGAATAATTTCCAGAAAATCGGTGGTCAGAAAGTTATCCAACTGAACAGTATCGAGCTTTTGCACCACCTTCTCCTTCACCGGTTTCAACCACTGGCTGCTGTTACAGTTTTTCAGCGGTTTGACGTCATCCATGGCGTCAAGAAAAAGCGATTTTTCATCAAGGTTCATGTGCAAATCCTCCAGTCTTAATTCTGAAGTCACTATAGCCGCCGATGAACCGAGGCTCAATGCCCTATTAACGGCATTCGCGACGAAATTGGTTGATAAGCGCAGTAGTGAGTGGAGCCTGGGTCACATCTCGCCGTTGAATCAGGTAGTAAGTAGCATTGGGCAGCGTTTCGGTGATGTTAATTTGCTTCAACCTATGGGCTAACATCGGGTCGTGCCCTAATTCAGCGGGTAAAATACTCAGAAAATCACTCTGTGCCACCAGGCTAATACAGGCTGAAAAGGTTTCACAGAACACACTGATATTGGGAATTTCTGAACGCTTTTGGAATAACTCTTCCAGTTGTTTGTAATAGCTGCCGCGTGGCGTTGGCAACGTCCAGTTATAGTGCAGTAACTCTTTTAACGTTGTGGCATTGGTTGCCGGGTGGCCCTCTCGGGCAAATACTGCAAACGGCTTTTCAAACAGCCGTTCAAACGTAAATTCCTGGTCGTAAGGCCCCTGATAGTAAGTATTGATGGTGAAATCCAGCTCTCCCTGACGCAGCGAGTTAATCATCGAAACCAGCTGCCCTTCCATAATACGGACTTTAACTTGCGGATGTTTTTGATGAAACGCGGTGATAACCGGCGGCATTAAGGTGCGGGAAACACTGGCTCCAAGACCAATATTAATTTGCCCCGCCAGTTGCCCCTGGCGCTGCAAGATATCTTCCTGGGCAGCCCTCAGTTCTTCCAGAATCAAACGCGCATGCTGGTAAAAACTTTCACCACACTCCGTTAAAGCAACGCCCTGGCTACGCCGGATAAACAAGCGTGCCGACATTCCCTCTTCTAACTCTTTAATCGATTTTGTGAGCGCGGGCTGCGAAAGATTTAACGCCCGACTGGCTCCGCGAATACTGCCATTCTGCGTCACAGCCACAAATGCACGGATCTGATGGAGCTTAACCTGGAAGGTCACATGGCCTCCTGATAACCAATAGCTATCAGCTGAAAGATTTTGTCATCTACTGTAATTCAATCTCTTATGCCAGGGTAATCCAGGTACGGCGAAAACTTCCAAAAATCGCTGGGTGATAAGTAAAAACTATCACAGCGTGAACTTGATCACAGAAGATGCTTATTACGGGATGGGATATGAAGCAACTAGAACTGGCAGTACATGAACTGGCTCCACGCATGCAGCACTGGCGGCGCGATTTTCACCATTTTGCCGAGTCTGGCTGGCTGGAATTTCGTACTGCCACTCACGTTGCCGAAGTACTTCATCAATTAGGTTATCAGCTGGCTTTAGGCCGTGATGTGGTAGATGACGCGGCACGGATGGGGCTGCCATCGGCTGAAGTACTGGCACGTGAAGAACAACGAGCGCAAGCGCAAGGTGCATTGCCGCAGTGGCTAGGGCATTTTTCTGGCGGTTTCACCGGGATTGTTGCCACGCTGGACACAGGCCGTCCCGGTCCAACTATCGCTTTCCGCGTTGATATGGACGCTCTGGACCTGGGCGAGATGCAACAGCCGTCACATCGCCCATTTGCGGAAGATTTTGCATCCTGTAATGACGGAATGATGCATGCCTGCGGCCACGATGGGCATACGGCAATTGGACTTGGCCTCGCCACTGTTCTGCAACAGTTTTCCCACCAGCTTAATGGCACCATCAAACTCATTTTCCAGCCTGCAGAAGAAGGCACACGCGGTGCGCGCGCCATGGTTGCCGCAGGTGCACTGGATAATATCGATTACTTTACTGCGATTCATATCGGCACCGGTATCCCAGGCGGCACGGTGGTGTGTGGAAGCGATAACTTTATGGCGACCACTAAGTTTGATGTGCAATTCACTGGCGTTGCTGCGCATGCAGGCGGCAAGCCGGAAGAAGGCCGCAACGCCCTGCTCGCTGCGGCTCAAACGGCGTTGGCTCTGCACAGTATCGCACCGCATAGTGCCGGGGCTTCGCGCGTTAACGTTGGCGTTTTACAGGCGGGAAGTGGCCGTAACGTGGTGCCCGCGAACGCGCTGCTGAAAGTGGAAACGCGTGGTGAAAGTAACGTTATCAACGACTACGTGTTTGAACGTGCGCAAGAGATCATTCGTGGTGTCGCGACGATGTACGGCATCGAAGCCGAAGTCCGTTTGATGGGGGCGGCAACCAACAGCGTGCCGTCACCAGAATGGGTGGCATTTATCCACCAGCAGGCGCTCGACGTGAATGGTGTAACGCAAGTTGTCGATACTGTGAAAGGCGCTGCTGGTTCCGAAGATGCCACTCTCATGATGGCGCGTGTTCAGGAGCAAGGCGGTAAAGCGTCGTACATGGTTTTCGGCACTGAATTAAGCGCCGGGCACCATAACGAAAAGTTTGATTTTGATGAGAAGGTGATGGAAGTTGCCGTTTGTACGATGGCTCGCCTCGCCCTTAATTTCCCGTGGCAGCGAGGTGTGTAATGGATCCTATTTATCAGTTTGTTGATGACGTCATTGAAGCAAAACGAGGTACGTTTACTGATATTGCCGATGATATCTGGGATCACCCTGAAACCCGTTTTGAAGAACACTGGTCTGCGGAACGTTTGGCCTGCGCGTTAGAAGCGGAAGGTTTTAGCGTTGAGCGCAATGCCGGGAATATCAAAACAGCGTTTGTAGCGAGTTTCGGCTCAGGTCTACCGGTCATCGCCCTGCTGGGGGAATACGACGCGCTGGCCGGTTTAAGCCAATGCTCCGGTGAAGATTCGCCTAATCCCCTGGTTGAAGATGCAAACGGTCACGGCTGCGGCCACAATTTGCTTGGCACGGCTGCTTTTGCCGGTGCCGTGGCGGTGAAGAACTGGCTTGAGCAATCTGGCGCTAAAGGAACCGTGCGTTTTTATGGCTGCCCTGGCGAAGAAGGTGGCTCCGGTAAAACATTTATGGTGCGCGAAGGGCTTTTTGATGATGTCGATGCCGCCGTTACCTGGCACCCGGAAGCTTACGCCGGAATGTTTAGCACCAGTTCGCTGGCCAATATTCAGGTTGCTTATCGCTTCAATGGCATCGCAGCGCACGCGGCAAATTCACCGCATTTGGGGCGTAGCGCACTGGATGCCGTCACACTGATGACGACCGGCACTAACTTCCTCAACGAGCACATTATTGAAAAAGCGCGTGTGCATTACGCGATAACCAATGCCGGTGGCATTTCGCCAAACGTGGTGCAGGCGCAAGCGGAAGTGCTGTATTTGATTCGCGCACCGGAAATGGCGCAGGCACAGCATATTTATGAGCGCATCAATAAAGTTGCCGAAGGGGCTGCGCTGATGACTGAAACCACTGTGAATGTGCGTTTTGATAAAGCCTGTTCTAACTACCTGCCAAACCGCGAGCTTGAAGGCGTGATGTATCAGGCTTTACAGGCGCTTGGCTTGCCTGAATGGAATGACGAAGAGCTGGCATTTGCGAAAAAAATTCGTGCGACGCTTACCGAAAACGACCTGCAAAATAGCTTAAATAACATCGCAAATACCTCAAATGAAGAAGGTAAAGCATTTGCTCGTCGCCATCGCGAAACGTTGCTGATAGATGAAATTGCGCCTTATGCTGCAAACGACAAGATCCTGCCGGGTTCCACCGATGTTGGCGATGTCAGCTGGAAAGTCCCGGTGGCACAATGCTTTAGCCCATGCTTTACGGTTGGGACTCCACTCCATACCTGGCAACTGGTGAGCCAGGGTCGCACGTCTATCGCGCATAAAGGAATGCTACATGCGGGCAAAGTGATGGCGGCGACGGCACTGCAACTGTTTACACAACCTCAGACACTGGAAGCCTGCCAAAGCGAGTTGCACGCACAACTTGCTGAACGCCCATACCAGTGTCCGATCCCGAAAAACGTTACACCGTCACCTTTAAAATAATTAATAACCATACATTAATGGTTTTTGTAAGGCGGATTGGCGCTGCGTACTCCGCCTTACTACACAACATAACATCGCAATTGATAGAGGCCCGTCTATGAGTCTTTCTTCATTACCCACTCCTTCCGGCTCTGGCAAGTTGTACGGCCTTGTCGAAAAAATTGGCAATAAAGTGCCCCATCCTTTTTTGCTGTTCGTCTATTTGATTGTCATTTTATCAGTGAGTACTGCGGTACTTTCTGCGTTGAATGTCAGCGTTCGTAACCCGGCGGATGGGAGCCTGGTGCAGGTTAATAACCTGCTGAGCGCCGAAGGCGTACATTGGTTTTTGCCTAATGTGATTAAAAACTTCAGCGGCTTTGCGCCGTTAGGGGCAATTCTGGCACTGGTGCTGGGCGCGGGTCTTGCCGAGCGCGTCGGCCTGTTGCCAAGTTTGATGGTAAAGATGGCGTCACACGTGAGCGCGCGTTATGCCAGTTATATGGTGTTATTTATCGCCTTCTTTAGCCATATTTCGTCCGATGCGGCGTTGGTTATTATGCCACCGATGGGGGCGCTGATCTTTCTTGCCGTGGGTCGCCACCCAATCGCTGGTTTGCTGGCGGCCATCGCCGGTGTCGGTTGTGGGTTTACGGCTAATTTATTAATTGTGACCACCGATGTGCTGCTTTCAGGGATCAGCACCGAAGCCGCCCACACTATCGATCCGCTGATGCACGTTAGCGTGATTGATAACTGGTACTTTATGGCAACGTCCGTGTTCGTGCTGTCGATTGTCGGTGGGCTGATTACCGATAAAATCGTCGAGCCGCGCCTGGGAACCTGGAAAGGAGAGAATAAAGAGAAACTTCAGCAGCTCGATGATGAACAGCGCTTTGGCTTGCGCGTAACGGGTATTGTGGCGCTGTTGTTTATCGCCGTGGTTGCCGTGCTGCTGGTGCCAGAAAATGGCCTGCTGCGCGACCCGGTTAAACACACCATTATTCCTTCACCGTTTATCAGTGGGATCGTGCCGCTGATCATCATGTTCTTCTTTGTTGTTTCGCTGGCCTACGGCATTGCGACGAAAAAGATTCGCCGCCAGGCTGATTTACCGCAGCTAATGATTGAGCCAATGAAGGAGATGGCCGGTTTTATCGTGATGGTGTTCCCGTTGGCGCAGTTTGTGGCGATGTTCAACTGGAGCAACATGGGCAAATTCATGGCAGTCGGCCTGACCGATATGCTGGAAGGATCAGGGCTGAATGGGATCCCGGCGTTCCTCGGCCTTGCTCTGCTGTCTTCGTTCCTGTGCATGTTTATCGCCAGCGGCTCGGCCATCTGGTCGATTCTGGCGCCGATATTTGTACCGATGTTTATGATGCTGGGTTTCCACCCTGCTTTCGCACAAATTCTGTTCCGCGTGGCGGATTCATCGGTCATTCCACTGGCCCCCGTTTCACCGTTTATCCCGCTATTCCTCGGATTTTTACAGCGCTATAAACCGGATGCCAAATTAGGCACCTATTACTCTTTGATATTGCCTTACCCGCTGATCTTTTTGGTAGTCTGGTTGCTGTTACTGGTTGCGTGGTATCTTGTCGGCTTGCCTATTGGACCGGGAATTTACCCGCATCTCAATTAACTGGAGCGCATCATGCTGACACTGTTAGAAGACAAAATCGTTACGCCTCTTGGGCCATTATGGATAATTTGCGACGAGCTTTATCACTTACGCGCGGTTGAGTGGGAAGAACATAGCAATAGAATGGTGCAACTGCTCGGTCTTCATTATGGTGTCAGCGGCTATCAGCGCGTGGCGTGCAAAAATCCAAATGGACTGAGCGATAAACTGCGCGACTATTTCGACGGCGATTTGGCAGTAATAGAAACGCTGCCAACCGCAACTGCGGGAACCGAATTTCAGCGTGAAGTCTGGCAAACATTACGCACCATTCCTTGCGGGCAAATCATGCATTACGGGCAGTTAGCAGACCAACTTGGCAGACCGGGAGCGGCGCGCGCAGTGGGGGCTGCAAATGGTTCAAACCCGGTAAGCGTGGTGGTGCCATGCCATCGCGTGATTGGCCGTAATGGCACGATGACGGGCTATGCGGGAGGCGTCAGTAGGAAAGAGTGGTTGCTGCGGCATGAAGGATATTTGTTGTTGTAGCACCCTAAGTGCGGAAGAATGTTCTTTATTCACACAATAATAATGTGGATTAATATACAGTTCTATTAATTTCAATAGGATAGCTCTATAACCACAAGGTTATTAGCTGATATATTCTGAATGCGCTTTCATCATACTTACGTGCTCAAGAAAAAGATGTTAAAATTGACCAATATCAATAACGGCCCGAGCATATCTATGATCCCTGAAAAGCGAATTATTCGACGCATTCAGTCTGGCGGTTGTGCTATCCATTGCCAGGATTGCAGCATCAGCCAATTATGCATCCCCTTCACGCTCAATGAACATGAGCTTGATCAGCTTGATAATATCATCGAGCGTAAGAAGCCTATTCAGAAGGGACAGACCCTGTTTAAGGCTGGTGATGAGCTGAAGTCGCTGTACGCAATTCGTTCAGGGACCATCAAGAGCTACACCATTACTGAACAAGGTGATGAGCAAATTACCGGCTTCCATTTAGCAGGCGATCTTGTGGGCTTTGACGCTATTGGCACGGGTATGCACCCAAGCTTTGCGCAAGCACTTGAAACCTCAATGGTTTGCGAAATCCCATTCGAAACCCTTGATGATTTGTCGGGTAAAATGCCAAATCTGCGCCAGCAGATGATGCGTTTGATGAGCGGCGAAATTAAGGGCGACCAGGATATGATCCTGTTGCTTTCCAAAAAGAATGCAGAAGAGCGTCTGGCCGCATTTATCTACAATCTTTCACGTCGCTTTGCCCAGCGCGGCTTCTCCCCTCGGGAATTCCGTCTGACCATGACTCGTGGTGACATCGGTAACTATCTTGGGCTGACGGTGGAAACCATTAGTCGCCTGTTAGGCCGTTTCCAGAAAAGTGGCATGCTGGCCGTGAAAGGAAAGTACATTACTATCGAAAATATCGATCTTCTTGCACAACTCGCTGGTCAATCGCGTAACGTCGCCTAGTATCTGCTTTCCTATGTGGGATCATTAAATTTTCCTGATTTATTGATCCCACAGAGACTTATCACCTGTTTCATTCATCACATATGGGTTAATCTTAATTTACAGACTGTGGTTAAGCAGTTGTAAGGAGACCTGTATGGCAAAGTATCAAAACATGCTAGTCGCTATAGATCCTAATCAGGACGATCAACCCGCCCTGCGGCGTGCTGTTTATTTGCATCAACGGATTGGTGGCAGGATCAAAGCATTTCTGCCTATCTATGATTTTTCCTACGAAATGACCACCCTTCTGTCACCAGATGAACGCACAGCTATGCGCAAAGGCGTTATTAGCCAACGTGCAGCCTGGATAAAAGAACAAGCCCAGTACTACATCGATTCGGGTATACCGATTGAGATTAAAGTGGTTTGGCATAATCGTCCCTTCGAGGCAATTATTCAGGAAGTGATCAGCGGTGGTCATGACCTGGTGCTCAAAATGACGCATCAGCACGATAAACTGGAAGCGGTAATTTTCACACCAACCGACTGGCATCTGCTGCGTAAGTGCCCAAGCCCGGTATGGATGGTTAATGAAAAACAGTGGCCTGAAGGCGGCCGAGCGGTCGTTGCGGTCAACCTTGCAAGTGAAGAGCAATACCACAACGCGCTCAATGAAAAGCTGGTTAAAGAGACCATTCGCTTAGCCGAGGATGTTAACCACACTGAAGTTCACCTCGTAGGTGCCTACCCAATTACTCCAATTAACATTGCCATTGAACTCCCTGATTTTGATCCAAGCGTTTATAACGATGCTATTCGCGGCCAGCATTTAGTTGCGATGAAAGCGTTACGCCAAAAATTTGGAATCGATGAGAAAATGACTCACGTCGAGAAAGGATTACCTGAAGAGGTTATTCCTGATCTCGCGGAACATTTGCAAGCGGGTATCGTGGTGCTCGGCACTGTAGGTCGCACCGGCCTTTCTGCTGCATTCCTTGGCAATACTGCCGAACAAGTTATCGACCATTTGCGTTGCGATTTGCTGGTCATCAAACCTGATGATTACCAAACACCGGTAGAAATGGATGACGAAGAAGACGATTAGTACGTCGTTTGAATAATAAAAAATCCGTCCATTGCGACGGATTTTTTATTGGTGCTATTTCGGAAAAAAATTTCGGAAAAGAAAAACCGCCCCGAAAGGCGGTTTTTGCAAACTACCGATAAAACTAGAGCGCTTTAAGAATCGCTTCAACGCTGGCTTTGGCATCGCCAAACAGCATTTGAGTGTTCTCTTTAAAGAACAGCGGGTTCTGCACACCTGCGTAACCTGTGTTCATCGAACGCTTGAACACGATTACGTTTTGCGCCTTCCACACTTCCAGCACTGGCATACCAGCGATTGGGCTGCGCGGATCTTCAAGTGCTGCCGGGTTAACGGTGTCATTCGCGCCGATAACCAGGACTGTGTCGGTATCGGTGAAATCATCGTTGATTTCATCCATTTCCAGAACCACATCGTACGGAACACGCGCTTCCGCCAACAGAACGTTCATGTGGCCTGGCAAACGCCCGGCAACCGGGTGAATACCAAAGCGAACTTTGATGCCACGTGCGCGCAGCTTCTCAGTAATCTCTGCCACCGGATATTGCGCCTGCGCAACAGCCATGCCGTACCCTGGAGTGATGATCACAGACGTTGAGTTTTTCAGCATGTCCGCTGTGTCTTCAGCTGTGATTTCACGATGCTCACCGACTTCGTCATCTTCACCAGTAGAAGAACCGTCAGTACCAAAACCACCGGCAATTACGCTGATGAAGGAACGGTTCATTGCCTTACACATGATGTAAGACAGAATCGCACCGGACGAACCAACCAATGCACCGGTAACAATCAGCAAGTCATTGCTGAGCATAAAGCCCGCGGCCGCTGCTGCCCAACCGGAATAGGAGTTCAGCATTGAGACGACAACTGGCATATCTGCGCCACCAATTGACGCAACCAGGTGCCAGCCAACAATCAGTGCGATGATAGTCATCACCAGCAACGCTAATACTTGCAAGCCAACGCTTTCAGTACGCACGAAGATGATTAGCATAGCGAAGGAAACAACCAGCGCCGCGAGGTTCAGTTTATGACGATGTGGCAACATTAACGGTTTAGAGGAAATCTTGCCGCGCAGTTTACCAAACGCCACGATGGAACCCGTGAAGGTCACCGCACCAATAAAGATACCGAGGAAGACTTCCGTTAGGTGGATGTTTTCCATAATCGGCTCAAGGCCAGGAGCATGGTCCAGATAGCTGTTAAAGCCAACCAGAACCGCAGCAAGACCTACGAAGCTGTGCAAAATTGCAACCAACTCCGGCATCTCGGTCATTTCGACTTTCTTAGCAAGATGGATACCGATGGCACCACCAATCACCATGGCAACGATAATCCAGACCACATTGCCAGTCTCTGGCCCGAAGATGGTCGCAACCAATGCGATACCCATACCGGCCATTCCGAACAAGTTGCCTTGCTTAGATGTTTCGTGTTTTGACAGCCCCGCCAGGCTGAAAATAAACAGAATAGCGGCAACAATGTATGCTGCTGTAACTAATCCACCAGACATGTGTTACCCCTTAGTTCTTCCGGAACATTTTCAGCATGCGCTGAGTGACGGTGAAACCACCAAAAATATTGATACTGGCAATCAGTACGGCAACAAAGCTCAGGAAGCTAACCCAACCGCCATGACCAATTTGCAGCAATGCACCCACCACGATAATCCCTGAAATGGCGTTAGTGACCGACATCAGCGGGGTATGAAGTGCATGAGAAACATTCCAGACGACGTAGTAACCGACGACACACGACAGCGCAAACACTGTGAAGTGGCCGAGGAACTCTTTAGGCGCAACGTCTGCAAGCCAGCCAAACAGAATGATCGCCAACGCCATAAACGCATATTTGCGCCATGGTGAAGCCGGTTTTTTATCTTCGACAGGAACAGCTGCTTTCTTCGCCGCAGCTTGAGGCTGCGCAGAAACCTGAATTGGCGGTGCCGGCCAGGTGACTTCACCATCACGAATAACCGTCACACCACGAATAACAACATCTTCAAAATCAATCACGGTATTGCCATCTTTCTCTTTGCAGAGCAGTTTCAGCAAATTAACCAGGTTGGTACCGTAAAGTTGGGAGGATTGCGTTGGTAGGCGTCCTGGCAAATCGGTGTAACCAATAACTTTCACGCCGTTTGGCGTTACAGTCACCTGATCTGCAACCGTATATTCACAGTTACCGCCGTTCTGCGCTGCAAGATCGACAATCACGCTGCCTGCTTGCATGGAATCAACCATTTCACGGGTGATAAGTTTTGGAGCTGGTTTGCCTGGGATCAACGCCGTAGTAACAATGATATCGACTTCTTTGGCCTGGGCTGCAAACAACTCCATTTCCGCTTTAATGAAGGCCTCAGACATCACTTTGGCATAGCCATCGCCACTGCCTGCTTCTTCTTTAAAGTCCAGTTCAAGGAACTCAGCGCCCATACTTTGCACTTGTTCTTTCACTTCTGGACGGGTGTCAAAGGCGCGCACAATAGCGCCCAGGCTGTTGGCTGCACCAATCGCCGCAAGGCCCGCAACACCAGCACCGATGACCATCACTTTAGCCGGTGGCACTTTGCCCGCAGCGGTAATCTGCCCGGTAAAGAAGCGGCCAAATTCATGAGCGGCTTCAACAATTGCGCGATAACCCGCAATGTTAGCCATTGAACTTAGGGCATCGAGCGACTGCGCACGTGAAATACGTGGCACGGAGTCCATCGCCATTACGGTGACATTTTTAGCGGCAAGCTTTTCAAGCAACTCAGGATTCTGAGCAGGCCAGATGAAGCTCACCAGCGTGGAGCCTTCACGCAATAGCTCAATTTCGCTATCTTGCGGTGCATTCACTTTCAGAACGATGTCAGATTGCCAGACGTCAGCGGTATCTGAAATGGTCGCGCCAACTTGTACAAATGCTTCGTCATCAAAGCTCGCCAGTTTACCCGCTCCGCTTTCGACAGTGACGGTGAAGCCCAGTTTCAGCAATTGCTCCACTGTTTTTGGCGTGGCTGCCACGCGGGATTCGCCCGCCCACCGCTCTTTTGGTACCCCAATACGCATAGTATTCCCTTCCATCTGATTTTTTGTTGATGGTTTGTCAGACATTGCCTTGGCAATCGTCAGTTCCGTTACCAGTTCAATTAAAAATGCATCTGTAACAAACTATTTATAACCTACTGAAAATAACGCCTGTGATCTAGATCAGGATCTCAGTATTTGTATCATTATCGTAAAAATTTAGCTCCAGGGCCTTAAGACAGCTCTTTTCGACTAATTTTCATCTACAACACCTGATAATACGCTTCATCAGTGCGGCAATTCACGATTCTGCGCCGCTGCAAATTGCACATTTAACATTACATTAACCAATTAAGTTGTAAGCTTTACCACTTTTACTGGTCAAAGCACTCTTTTATGAAGCTATAAATTTTCGTTATGAAAAATAGCTGGAATCAATAACTGCAGAGTGCAAAATGCCGCAGGTAGTTAGAGGTTGCAACCTTCAACCTTAAGCCTGCCAACTTACACAATTTTTTCCACTTTTCATGCCCCATTCGTCATAGAACACCGAATTCTAAGACCTTTTTCTGAAGCCCTGGTACGTGATAAAAACCATGAAACACACATTCTGCGAGCAATTAACACACACCATAAAGTTGCATGGATGACGAGAGAACATTACGATGAACTGATTAAAACACGCGCAATCTACAGACGTCTCAAACAGCCGCCTTTGAGCAAATCCACTTTCAAATAAATTAGCCAATAAAAGCATGACCCTACAGTATCAATATCCAGAGCATCTCCGTCATACACTTAAAACTCTTCCATCAAGTCCTGGTGTATATATTTTCTACGGTTCGGATCAAAGCTTTCCTCTCTACATCGGGAAAAGCATCAACATTCGTAGTCGTGTTCAGTCGCATTTCAGAACGCAATCTGAAGCGAAATTACTGCACATGACCACTCGTATTGAATTTCACCAAACCATTGGTGAAATTGGCGCCCTGTTACTTGAGTCCCAGCTCATAAAGAATCACAGCCCACTCTTCAACAAAAGGTTACGGGTGACGAGAAAGCTTTGTTCTCTTCGTATTACTGATCAAACAACACAATTTGTATTCAGCAGCGAAACCGACTTCACAAATGTTAAGGGCTTATTTGGGCTGTTTAAAACCAGGCATGCAGCTATAGACCAGTTAAGAGAGTTGGCAGACAAGGAACAACTTTGTTGTGGGGTATTAGGCCTTGAAAAGTTGACTGCTGGCAGGCCGTGCTTCCGTTTCTCGTTGAACAAATGTGCGGGTGCGTGTTGCGGGAAAGAGACTATTGAGCGTCACCAGGAACGGCTTAGAAGTTCTCTTGAATCGATAAGAGTCCGGAGTTGGCCATACCCTGGACGCATTGCGTTAAAAGAGAAATCAGGAGATCAAACTGAGTACCATATATTGAATAACTGGTTGTATTTGGGAACGGTAAACTCTCTGGAGTCAGGTAAAGCAATGATTACTCCTCCCTCACATTTTGACCGGGACAGTTACAAGATTCTTTGTCGATATGTTTTCCAGAGCGACGCCGTAAAAATCGTTGAGCTAGACTAACTCGCAAATTCTTCTGCTCTTTGCTTCACGTCTTTCTTGAGATAACCACCGTACTAACCAAACGCGTCATAAACACCCTTACAGGGCGCTTTCAGCTGGTGCAAATCCTGCTTTTATTGCCTGACAGTTGGGACATGAGAATGCGCAAATGGTATATACGGTCTACTCTGCATGAATTTCCGGATTGGACTCGGATCAAGTCAGCCTTTTGAACCGAAAAACAGCTAAAGTACATGACAGTTATTACACTATTAATATTCATTAATATCAATTAGTTAACCTGTCATCACAAGCTAAATCGATCAGTTGTAGATTAGCCACTATTTCAATGCAATAATCTGCGGCTAACAGGTAACCCTCAGAGAATGCGGTATTTGTATTCATTTTGCGCAAGGCGAAGGACTATTTTTATGAAGCTCAAGAACACCCTTCTGGCATCAGCACTGATTTCCTTAACGGCGCTGTCTGCTCAGGCAGCAACAGAACTGACACCGGATCAAGCTGCGGCTCTTAAACCATTTGATCGCATTACTATCACCGGTCGTTTTAATGCGATTAGTGACGCTGTCGATGCTGTTTCCCGTCGTGCAGATAAGATCGGCGCTGCATCTTTCTATGTTCAGAGCACTAACGATGCCAGCAACAGCGGTAACTGGCGCGTAGTCGCTGATGTGTATCATGCTGATGCCCCTAAAGCCGAAAATACGTCCAATCGCGTTATTAATGGTGTGACGGAGTTACCGAAAGACCAGGCATATGCGCTTGAGCCATTCGATACTGTGACAGTCCAGGGCTTCTACCGCAGCCAACCAGAAGTTAACGATGTGATTACCCGTGCAGCTAAAGAAAAAGGTGCGGACTCCTTCTTTATCGTGCGCCAGGTTGATGCAAACTCAGGTGGTAACCAGCGTATTACAGCTTTCATCTATAAAAAAGATGCGAAAAAACGTGTTCTGCAAAGCGCTGACGCGATTCCTGCTGATTCAGAAGCAGGTAAAGCAGCGCTGGCAGCCGGTGGCGCCGCAGCCGCCAAAGTTGAGATTCCAGGTGTAGCAAGCTCCAGCATGCCAAGCTCTGATGTTGGCCGCTTCTTTGAAACACAAACAAGCAAAGGTGGTCGTTACACTGTAACGCTGCCAGACGGCACTAAAATTCAGGAATTGAATAAAGTGACTGCCGCTCAAATGGTTCCATTTGATAGCGTGAAATTCACTGGCCACTATGGCAGCGGTACTGAAATTTCTTACCAGGTTGCAAAACGTGCGGCCAAGAAAGGTGCGAAGTTCTACCACATCACTCGTCAATGGGATGAACGTGGCGGTAACATGACAATTAGCGCTGATTTGTATAAATAAGCGCAGCTTTTGTAGCAAAAAGGGTGGCTATGCCGCCCTTTTTTTATTTCCCTGGCATTTTATGGCTCATGTCATTGCAAGCAGCGTCTACACTCCGTAAAATTCCGCGCCTTAGTGTTACCCACCATTTTTATGCATAAAAACATGATAATTATTCTGGGTCTTATTTGAATATCACGGGACTGCTATGGAAAAGAAACTTGGCCTCGCCGCATTAACTGCATTGGTATTGAGTTCGATGCTCGGTGCTGGTGTATTTAGCCTGCCGCAAAACATGGCGAGTGTGGCCAGTCCCTCAGCATTACTGATTGGCTGGGCCATTACGGGTGCAGGTATTTTGTTGCTGGCGCTGGCAATGTTGGTGCTAACCCGCCTGCGGCCAGATCTGGACGGCGGAATTTTTACTTATGCACGCGAAGGTTTTGGCGAACTGATCGGATTCTTCTCCGCGTGGGGCTACTGGCTTTGTGCAGTGATCGCCAATGTCTCCTACCTGGTTATTGTTTTCTCCGCACTGAGTTTCTTCACCGATACGCCGGAACTACGCCTGTTTGGTGATGGGAATACCTGGCAGTCGATTATTGGGGCATCGGTGCTACTGTGGATGGTTCACTTCCTGGTACTTCGCGGCGTGCAAACTGCGGCCAGTATCAATCTGGTTGCCACACTTGCGAAGTTATTGCCTTTAGGTCTGTTTATCGTTCTCGCCGCTTTGGCCTTTAAACTTCGTACCTTCACCCTTGATTTTAGCGGGATTGCGCTGGGTGTTCCCGTTTGGGAACAGGTCAAGAACACCATGTTGATTACCCTTTGGGTATTTATTGGTGTTGAGGGGGCGGTGGTTGTTTCTGCTCGTGCGCGTAATAAAAATGATGTCGGGCGAGCAACACTTCTTGCTGTGACTGCGGCATTAGGCGTGTATCTGCTCGTCACATTGCTTTCGTTGGGGGTCATTGCCCGTCCGGAACTCGCCGGAATGCGCAATCCTTCGATGGCCGGATTAATGGTCGAAATGATGGGCCCTTGGGGTGAAGTCATTATCGCTGCTGGACTCATTGTTTCAGTATGTGGTGCCTATCTGAGCTGGACTATCATGGCCGCAGAAGTGCCATATCTTGCAGCCACACATAAGGCCTTCCCGAAAATTTTTGCTCGTCAGAACAAGAATAATGCACCGTCTGCTTCGCTGTGGCTTACCAATATTAGTGTCCAGATTTGCCTGGTTTTGATTTGGTTGACGGGCTCAGATTACAATACGCTGCTGACAATCGCTTCAGAGATGATTCTGGTTCCCTACTTCCTGGTCGGTGCCTTTTTGCTAAAAGTGTCGACACGCCCTCTGCATAAAGCAATTGGCTTTGGGGCATGCATTTATGGCTTATGGCTGTTGTATGCATCAGGCCCCATGCATTTACTGCTTTCGGTGGTATTGTATGCGCCGGGATTATTAGTCTTTATGTATACGCGCAGCACGCATACGCATGACATCAAACTTAACTTCAAGGAAAGATCTGTCATTTTCCTGATGCTGGTGGCTGCGTTTCCTGCAACATGGGTACTGGTGAAGTAAATCACCAGATAACAACAGTAAGGAGTCGTCGATGGAGATAACATCATCCGCCAGCCCTATTTTGATTACTGGTGCCGGTAAACGAATTGGCCTGGCACTGGCGCGACACTTCCTGGCTCAAAAGCAACCCGTCATTATCAGCTACCGTACGCGTTATCCGGCGGTAGATGAGCTAGAACAGGCAGGGGCAACTTGCCTGTTCGCAGATTTCTCAACTAATCAGGGTATTGAGCAATTTGCCCTGAACGTCACACAGCGTTGCGACGGCCTGCGAGCCATTCTGCACAATGCCAGTGCCTGGCTTCCAGAGTCCTCTCACTCGTCACACGCGCAGACGCTGGCTGAAATGCTACAAATTCACGTTAACACCCCCTATCTTCTCAATCATCTTCTTGAGCCACTATTGCGTGGAGGTGGGCATTCCAGTGCCGATATCATTCATTTCACAGATTACGTTGTAGAACGTGGAAGCGATAAGCACATTGCCTATGCCGCCAGTAAAGCTGCGCTTGATAATATGACTCGCTCATTTGCCCGCAAACTGGCACCTGAAGTCAAAGTGAATGCCATTGCGCCTGCAATGATCATGTTCAATGAGCATGACGATATCGAGTACCGAAAAGCTGCATTGAATAAATCTTTGATGAAAATAGCGCCTGGTGAACAAGAAATAGTTGGATTAGTAAATTATCTGTTGAACAGCAGTTACGTCACAGGCCGCACCCACTGTGTTGATGGCGGCCGCCCGCTTCGATAATTTTGTTTACCCTCGATTTATGGCATTAAAACCTTTTGCAGTGTATGTTTTCTTTTTGATCCAATGTATCGGGCTATGAACAAAATCGTATACGTAGAAGACGATCCTGAAGTAGGAGCGTTAATTGCCGCTTATCTCGGCAAACATGACATTGACGTTATTGTTGAAAGCCGCGGTGATTGCGCTGAGGCAACAATCCAGCAGCAGCGCCCTGACCTTGTGTTGCTGGATGTCATGCTCCCCGGCAAAGATGGTATGACATTGTGCCGTGACCTGCGTCCTCAATGGGATGGCCCGATTGTGTTACTGACTTCTCTGGACAGCGATATGAACCACATATTGTCGCTGGAGATGGGCGCTAACGACTATATCCTCAAAACCACGCCTCCAGCCGTTCTTCTTGCACGCTTACGCTTGCACCTACGCCAACGTGTTTCTGCACAACATACCGTTGAAAGTAGCCCTACAGCGCTTAAACCACACAAAGCTATGCGCTTTGGCGCATTGTGTATTGACCCGGTCAATCGTCAAGTTACGCTTGGTTCAGAGAACATCACGCTTTCTACTGCTGATTTCGATCTGCTTTGGGAACTGGCGACTCACGCAGGGCAAATTATGGATCGCGATGCGTTGCTTAAAAACTTGCGTGGGGTGACTTACGACGGTCTGGATCGTAGCGTTGATGTCGCTATTTCACGCCTTAGAAAAAAACTCTACGACAGTGCTACTGAACCGTTTCGTATCAAAACAGTGCGTAATAAAGGTTATTTATTCGCCCCCCACGCCTGGGAGAGTGAAGTTTAGGTGTTCTGTATTTTACTTGTTTAACGCTAGAAATAACCGTTCATTTAATGAGCGGTTATTTTGATTCAACGACTTCCTTTCGAAATCCTTCCTCATATATTTCACTACCCACCAGACTAGTTTTAATTCTGTAAACTTATGTATAGAAATACACCTAACTTATATGATAGATTTCTGTCTGTGATTTGCTTCAAAAAAAATCAGATGAATATTTCACAAAAAAACTATTTTCATTATTACTTTGTGTTCTTTTTGTTACTTATCTGAATTAACAAAAATAAGATTTAAACTTTATTCGCGGGAAAGCAACCGTGAATAATGTAGAAAAATAGCTAATTTCACCTTTCTGTTAACACCAGATAACTCGCTTTGACAACACAGTTATCTGTTTAAAAAACCATTACAAGCGTAATTGCTTCAGGTAATTTTGTGATAAAAGTGTGGCTACAAAACAATCTTTTACACCGTTTAAATAACAGCCAAATCAAGTTATTAAACAATCGCTATGCCCATGCCATTATTGCCAGCACAATGGCTATCGTTCCCTTATCGATTGTCCGTGGTTTAGTCATCACCGCATCGGTACTCTGTGAAACAGCAGGTTTTGACCAGGCAGCTCAGTGGTTTATACAGTTGCAAATTGGTTTTTTAGCGCTCGCTCCGCTGGTTATGAATATCTATGTGGCTGTTCATTGGGCCGTCAGAAACCGCCTGTCACAAATATACTGCATTGCGTTAAGTATCAGCACATTGATGATCTTCCGGCGAATACTGGATGATAATGCACAATTTTACCTGGATATCAGTATTCCTATGGCTTTGGCTTCCGGAATAATTGGTAATGTATTACAAGAAATAGTCAGTAAAAATCTGTTAAAACTTCGCCAGTGGCGTGATAACAATAACGTTACGATTGTTTCATTTTTTGTTACATTGATGATGGTTGCTCTATTCAGCAGCATTATAAAATTTGCTGCTGAAACTGGCTTGCATCATGCAATGAGTTTTTTCAGCCAACTGTCACTTTATTTTTACCCTACTAACTTTCTAAATGGCATTTTATACGTCCTATTGCGCAGTGTTCCATGGTTCTTTGGTCTACACGGCTATTATCTATTTATGGACATTGATGTTGCCTTTACTGCTGCTGCAAAATTAAATATTAATGATTGGTATTCAGGACGTGGTGCACTCAACATTCTCAGCCCAGTCTTCTACGACATGTGGTGTAATTCCGGTGGTACAGGAAATACGCTGAGTTTAGTGATCTGTATTTTAATGCAGAAAAACAGCCCACACCGCCGTCTGTTGACCATCGCTGGGCCGATGTCATTGTTTAACATCAACGAACCACTCATTTTTGGTTTTCCGATTGTTCTCAATCCGGTAATGATTATTCCGTTCGTCCTGACCCCGTTAGTCTCTTACATCGTGGCGTATGGCGCGACTTACTATAGTTTCATTCCAAGAATTACCGCTATCGTGAGCTGGTCAACTCCAGGGCCTATCAAGGTGTGGTTAGCCAGCGGAGAATCAAGTGCCGCCGTACTGCTATATATTGCTCTTGTCGTCCTGGGTGTGGCTATTTATTACCCATTTGTCAAAAGTACATTAAAACAAAAAAGCGCTGTAAATAATGACATGGACTTACTGACCGGTGAGATGAAAGTCATTCAGCCAACTGATTTTGAGATGGTGCCAAATTATAGTCATATTGTTGAAGAAAACAGCTACATTGAAGCTCAGCGACAAATTGAAAAGCTACAATCCAGTGGTCAGTTCATTCTCTATTTCCAACCCCAAGTACGCTTATCTGATAACAAGGTTGTCGCCCTTGAAGTGCTGATCCGCCATCAGTGCGACAGTGGCAAGATTACTCCCCCTATCTTCCTGAAATATTATGAGCGTGCAGGTCTGATGCCAGAGATAGACTTCTGGGTGATGGAAAACGCACTGGATTACCTACGCGAAAATATGTCTGAGACAGAGAGCATGACTCTGTCAGTCAATATTTCGCCACAAACCTTGGTCGACTATCGACTTCTGCATATTGTGAACAAAGTGCTGGCCAAACCACTACCTGCTGGCTGGAGTCTGGAGTTTGAGATAACGGAGTCACAGAAGATTCAAGAGCCTGTACGTCTGGCAGAGGTGATGGAAAAGTTGCGCAGTCTAGGTATCAAAATCGCACTCGATGATTTTGGTTCAGGGTACTCGACTCTGCACTATTTGACCCGCTACCCACTAGACAAGATAAAGCTCGATAGATCGATGGTTCTCGGTCTGGCCAAGCCGGATGGCTTTAGCTTCCTGCAGCAGGTAGTTAAATTATGTATGGTGGTTCAGTGCGAAATACTTATCGAAGGTGTTGAAACTGAGCAAGAATTAGAGCTAGTAAAAATGGCCGGCATTGAGTTGTGCCAGGGATTCTTGTTCCACCGCCCTTTACCGGGAAAAATCGTGTGTCAACTTCTGGCGGAACAACACAAGATGGAAATGCAGCCGGGCCATTCTCTACCTGAGGTTGAAGCAATCGCTTAAGCCACCATTCTCATTAAACACCACACTAACACACACCAGATATTGTCAGCAGGGGCAAACCCTGCTTTCATAGCCTCCCAGATGGGGTATGAAAATTCTAGAATGACATCGCTCATATCCCCATAGCGCTCCTGTAAAGCAGGGGCCAGTCTTCAGATACGCAATAACCCGGTGATTTTCATTGAAAAAGTTATTTATACAATTCTATCTTTTACTGTTTGTCTGCTTTTTGGTGATGACCATGCTGGTTGGCCTGGTATACAAATTCACCGCCGAACGTGCAGGTCGCCAGTCGCTAGATGATTTGATGAAAAGCTCACTGTATTTAATGCGTAGCGAGTTGCGAGAAATTCCTCCTCGCGACTGGAACCGCACCATTAAAGATCTCGACCTTAATTTATCCTTTAAGCTGCACATTGAGCCAATGGATAAATTCAAGCTTGATGAGATGACCATGCATCACCTGCGCGCAGGCGAAATTGTCGCTCTCGACGATGAATATACATTTATCCAGCGCATCCCTCGCAGCCACTATGTACTGGCCGTAGGGCCAATACCGTATCTCTTTTTCTTACACCAAATGCGCTTACTGGACGTCGCACTGATGGCATTTATTGCCATCTCCCTCGCCTTCCCCGTATTTATCTGGATGCGACCGCACTGGAAGGACATGCTCAAACTAGAAACGGCGGCGCAAAGATTGGGGCAAGGACATCTGGATGAGCGAATTCATTTCGACAGTGCTTCAAGTTTTGAGCGCCTGGGCGTCGCATTTAACCACATGGCCGATAGCATTAATGCGCAAATTGCCAGTAAGAAGCTCCTGATTGACGGAATTGCTCATGAACTGCGTACACCATTAGTCCGTTTACGTTATCGCCTCGAGATGAGTGATAATCTTACCGAAGCAGAGTCACTGGCGCTAAACCGCGACATTGGACAATTGGAAGCGTTAATTGAAGAATTGCTAACCTACGCACGTCTGGATCGCCCGCAAACGGAGTTACAACTGGCAAGTGTCAACGTTCCTCGCTGGCTTGATGAGCACATTGCGGACGTCAGAATTATTCATCCGCATCTCGATATCTTGTTGGATACCCCACCCAGCGGCAATTTTGGCCTGATTGACCTGCGTCTGATGGAACGAGTGACAGATAACCTGGTCAACAACGCACTGCGTTACAGTAACGAGAAATTACGCATTAGCCTGTGGCTTGATGGACAAACCGCGATTTTGCAGGTGGAAGACGATGGCCCAGGTATACCCGCAGAAGAACGCGAAAGAGTATTTGAACCGTTTGTTCGTCTCGACCCAAGCCGCGACCGTGCTACCGGTGGATGTGGCCTTGGGCTGGCAATTGTGCATTCTGTCGCAACCGCTATGGAAGGCTCTGTAGTAGTTGATAGCGGTGCCTTGGGCGGTGCGCGTTTTCGCTTTAGCTGGCCAATTAAAACTGAATCCGCAATGACACTGGCATCCATCAAGCCAAGCCGCTAAAAATCACATTATCTCCTGCCTGACTATTGCAACACAGATGGTCAGGCTCATCTCCTTGTGTTATAAACAAACATCAGTATGTTGTAACTAATTTGGTGGCGAAATGACAAAATATGATTTGATTGAACGCCTTAACAGTACATTTCGCGAGCTCGAGCGAGATCTACGTCAGTTCAGTGAACAACTCGACAGCTACAGGTTGTTAGTTGGCCGTGTCTTTCAACTGCCTACGGTTGATAAAGGGAATGAACACGATGCGGTAAGCAAAATCGAGGTGACACAACGACTAGGTAGAGAAGCACATCAGGCCACCCTCGCCCATTTCACTCATTTGTTTATCCAGCAGCAGTCCGAGAAAACCAGCAGTAAAGCCGCTGTGCGCCTGCCTGGTGCGGTTTGCTATCAGGTTGACGACACATCCCGCCTTCAGACTCAAACCCTGGTTCTTCGCATTAATCAGCGTAAACAGGAGCTTGAAAACATTATCAGCGTGGAGTCGGGACTGCCCAGCGTGCAGCGGTTTGAGTGGGTTCACCGCCAGCTTCCTGGGCTTATAACCCTTAATGCTTACCGCTCTATTACACTGTTGGAAAACCCTACTACGTTGAATTTTGGTTGGGCAAATAAACAAATCATCAAGAATTACTCACGCAGGGAAGTTATTGAAATACTGGAAAAGAGCCTCAAAGCGAATCGCGCTGTACCGCCCTATACCCGTGAGCAATGGGCGGAGCAAATTACCCGC
Source organism: Buttiauxella sp. AC038 (assembly GCF_979253565.1). Taxonomy (NCBI): domain Bacteria; kingdom Pseudomonadati; phylum Pseudomonadota; class Gammaproteobacteria; order Enterobacterales; family Enterobacteriaceae; genus Buttiauxella; species Buttiauxella sp. AC038. The sequence goes on from NZ_CEEDCQ010000001.1 coordinate 2,800,123, forward strand.
GAGCTGAACTCCATTACCAGCCTTTCAGATAACGTACGCCTGAAGATTAAACGCCCGGTAAAAGTACAGCCCGTTGCCCGCGCCTGGTACCAGGCGCGTAAAAAACAGGTACAACATGCCTGCCCGTCACCTTTGGTGGTGCTGTGTAATCGTGATAATGGCGAAATACCACCGGATATGGGGGAGTTACTGAATTATGATGCGGAGAATATTCGTCATCGCTATAAGCCGGATGCGCAACCGCTACGGTTGGTAATCCCGCGCCTGCATTTGTACTGCGAGGAGTAAATGCAGGCGCGTGGGGCTTACTGTTTCATGCTGCCAACCATCTCTTCTGGCCGCACCCAGGCATCAAACTCGTCTTCACTCAGATAGCCAAGTTTCAGCGCTGAAGCTTTCAAAGTTAGCCCTTCTTTATGGGCTTTCTTGGCAATCTCTGCTGCTTTGTCATATCCAATATGTGGATTGAGTGCCGTCACCAACATCAGTGATTCGTTCAGTAATTGCGTAATGCGATCACGATTCGGCTCAATACCCACCGCGCAATGTTGATTAAAACTCTCCATGCCATCAGCCAGTAAACGCACCGATTGCAAGAAATTATGAATCACCATCGGGCGATAAACATTGAGCTCAAAGTTGCCTGACGCCCCACCCATATTCACCGCCACATCATTGCCCATCACCTGGCAGCAGAGCATCGTCACCGCTTCACACTGGGTAGGATTCACCTTACCGGGCATGATTGAGCTGCCCGGTTCGTTCTCAGGAATAGCGATTTCACCAATGCCGCAGCGTGGGCCTGAAGATAGCCAGCGCACATCGTTGGCAATTTTCATAAGTGATGCCGCCAGCCCTTTTAGCGCACCATGCGAATGAACCAGCGCATCACAGGTCGCCAGTGCTTCGAATTTGTTCGGCGCGGTGATAAACGGTTGCCCGGTAATTTCTGCCAGTTCTTTGGCGACACGTACTGCGTATTCCGGGTGGGTATTAAGCCCTGTCCCCACCGCCGTGCCGCCTAATGCGAGTTCGGCAACGTGCGGCAGACTGTTTTCAACATGCCTGAGATTATGCTCAAGCATCGCTACCCAACCGGAAATTTCCTGGCCCAGGGTAAGCGGGGTTGCATCTTGTAAATGAGTACGGCCAATTTTAACGATGTCACGGAAAGCTTCCGCTTTACCCTGCAACGTCTCTCTTAATACGTTTAGCTGCGGGATAAGTTGTTCGCGCACCGCAATGACAGCGGCAACATGCATCGCCGTTGGGAAAACGTCATTCGAACTTTGGCTCTTGTTCACATCGTCGTTAGGGTGAACTTTTCGCTCCATGCCGCGCACGCCGCCGAGAATTTCGCTCGCCCGGTTTGCCAACACTTCGTTCATATTCATATTGCTCTGTGTACCCGAGCCCGTTTGCCAGATAGCCAGTGGGAATTCATCCGGGTGTTTTCCCGCCAGAACTTCGTCGGCCGCCTTAATAATGGCGTTACCCTGATCCTCCACCAGCAATCCGAGATCCATATTTACCTTCGCGGCAGCTCGCTTGGTTAATGCCAATGCGTGGATCAGCGCCGTGGGCATTTTTTCGGTGGAAATACGGAAGTGCTCAAGTGAGCGCTGAGTTTGCGCGCCCCACAGTTTATCTGCCGGGACGTCAATTGGGCCCATTGAGTCTTTTTCACTGCGACTGGCTACCATTTCATTCTCCTTAGACTGTTCGCATCCCCCAAAATAATTCGAGGTGCGTCAAGGCGGCAAAGGAGCTTATCCCGATGAGCTTACATAAGTAAGTGATTCGGGTAAGCGAGAGCAGCCAACACAGACGTAACTCGAAGAATGAAGGGGGATAAAAAAACCGCCCTTGTGGGCGGCTTGAGTTATCTATTTCACACATCGCGTACATTGCGAGGCGTGTATTTTCTGGAAGAAGTCATTGCCCTTATCATCCACCAGAATAAAGGCCGGGAAGTCTTCAACTTCAATCTTCCAGATGGCTTCCATACCCAATTCCGCATATTCGACGCAATCAAGGCTCTTGATGCTCTGCTGCGCCAGAACTGCCGCCGGGCCGCCGATACTACCAAGATAGAAACCACCATGTTTATGGCAGGCATCCGTCACTTGCTGGCTACGGTTGCCTTTTGCCAACATCACCATACTGCCGCCGTTGGCTTGCAATAAGTCGACATAGGAATCCATACGCCCGGCTGTTGTTGGCCCAAGTGAACCTGATGCATAACCGTCTGGCGTTTTAGCTGGCCCCGCGTAATACACCGGGTGATCCTTGATGTATTGCGGCAAACCTTCGCCGTTGTCGATACGTTCTTTGAGTTTAGCGTGGGCGATGTCACGCGCCACAATTATCGTGCCGCTTAAAGAAAGGCGAGTTGAAACAGGATACTGCGCCAGTTGTTTTAGGATCTCACTCATCGGGCGGTTCAGATCGACTTTTACTGCCTCCCCTTCACCCGCCTGACGGAGTTCCTGCGGGATAAACTTACCTGGGTTGTGTTCGAGTTTTTCGATCCAAATACCATCGCGGTTGATCTTTGCTTTGATGTTGCGATCGGCTGAACAAGAAACACCCATGCCAATCGGGCATGACGCACCGTGGCGCGGCAAGCGCACAACACGGATATCGTGGGCAAAATACTTACCACCAAACTGCGCGCCAAGGCCAAGGTTCTGAGCTTCTTTTAATAACTCGTCTTCAAGTGCTACGTCGCGGAATGCCTGGCCATGTTCGTTACCTTCGGTTGGCAGACCATCATAGTATTTGGTTGAGGCGAGTTTTACGGTTTTAAGCGTCGCTTCAGCCGATGTACCGCCGATTACAAACGCCACATGATATGGAGGACACGCGGCAGTCCCGAGGCTACGCATTTTATCGACGAGGTAATCTTTAAGGCGGCCAGGACTCAGCAACGCCTTCGTTTCCTGATAGAGATAGGTTTTGTTTGCTGAACCGCCGCCTTTGGCGATACAGAGGAATTTGTATTCAGCGCCATCAACACTGTAAAGGTCGATTTGCGCAGGCAGGTTTGTGCCGGTATTCACCTCTTTGTACATATCCAGCGCCGCGTTTTGCGAGTAGCGCAGGTTATCTTCAATAAAGGTGTTATAGACGCCACGGGACAGCGCTTCTTCATCGCCACCGCCGGTCCAGACGCGTTGGCCTTTTTTACCCATGATAATTGCCGTACCGGTATCCTGGCAGGTTGGCAAAATACCTTTTGCAGCGATTTCGGAGTTACGCAGGAATTGCAGCGCGACATACTTATCATTTTCGCTGGCTTCAGGGTCATTGAGGATATCGGCTACTTGTTGCTGGTGGGCCGGGCGTAACATAAACGAGGCATCGTGGAAGGCGTGTTTGGCGAGCAACGTGAGGGCTTTAGGATCAACTTTCAGGACTTCCTGCCCTTTGAACTCTGACACGGAAACATAATCGCTGCTGAGCAGGTAGTATTCTGTTTCGTCTTTTTTTAACGGGAACGGCTCTTGATAATGAAAGGCTTTGTTAGGCATTGTTCTCTCACTTACAACATCAAATACCCTTCATACTTCAAGCTGCAGGCGCGTTGGCTGCACTCAGTCGCCCGAATCACTTACTTCAGTAAGCTCATCGGGACTCCGTCAATTGCCGCCTTCCTGCACCTCGAATTATTTTGGGTATACGTTAGTTTTTATCTTTTCTGCGCAAAATGACACGCTGCGTTAGTAACACAAGTCAAAATATCCTACACAAATTTTTAACAAAAACTGAGACTAGTACGACTTTTTACTCGCCTGGTTACTTCATCTCAGATAATTGGTTTAATAGTCGGAACTTTATATACCTTACAACAGGGCTTGATAATGCAAAAACTCATTAACTCAGTGCAAAACTATGCCTGGGGAAGTAAAACTGCGTTAACGGAACTTTACGGCGTGGAAAACCCAGCAAACCTGCCTATGGCAGAATTATGGATGGGGGCTCACCCGAAAAGCAGCTCAAAAATTCTTGATAACGGCAAAGCTCGTTCACTGCGTGACGTGGTTGATGCCGACAAATCCGCACTGTTAGGCAAGGCCGTTGCAGAGCGTTTTGGTGAGTTACCGTTCCTCTTCAAAGTGCTGTGCGCCGATCAACCTCTTTCTATTCAGGTCCATCCTAATAAAAAAGCGTCTGAACTGGGTTTTGCCAAAGAGAACGCAGCAGGCATTCCATTAGATGCCGCCGAGCGTAACTACAAAGATCCTAACCACAAACCAGAACTGGTGTTCGCATTAACGCCGTTCCTGGCAATGAACGCTTTCCGTGAGTTTAGCGATATCGTCTCTTTGCTCCAGCCGGTTTCCGGGGCTCACCCGGCGATTGCTCATTTCTTACAAGAGCCAAATGCGGAACGTTTGTCACAACTTTTCGCAAGCCTGCTGAATATGAAAGGCGATGAGAAATCCCTGGCACTCGGCGTGTTGAAGGCAGCCTTGAATAATCAGCAAGGCGAGCCGTGGGAAACCATTCGCGTAATTTCTGAGTTTTACCCGGACGACAGTGGCTTATTCTCACCACTGCTGTTGAACGTGGTGAAATTACAGCCGGGCGAAGCGATGTTCCTGTTTGCAGAAACCCCACACGCTTACCTGAAAGGTGTGGCTCTTGAGGTGATGGCAAACTCGGATAACGTCCTACGCGCAGGGCTCACGCCAAAATACATCGACATTCCTGAGCTGGTCGCAAACGTTAAGTTTGAGCCAAAACCTGCCGCTGAATTACTGACTCAGCCAGAGAAAAATGGCAGCGAACTGGACTTCCCTATTCCAGTTGATGACTTCGCCTTCTCATTGCACGATCTCGGCTCTCAGCAAGTGCAGCTTGCCCAACCAAGTGCGGCCATTGTGTTCTGCACTGAAGGTGAAGCAATTTTAAGCAAAGACCAGCAGCAATTGACGCTCAAACCTGGTGAGTCTGCGTTTATTTCTGCGCAAGAATCACCGGTATCTCTCAGCGGTGTAGGTCGTGTGGCTCGTGTATTCTCTAAAATCTGAGTTTAAAGCAACTTACTGATCTTTTTGGGTAGGATTGCTAAGCTGTGTAGAATCAGTTTCTTCAATGCCCGCGGGCATTTCAATCATCTGCCGGAGGACTACCGGCAGATGCACTTAATATGGACTACGACAGAATGAAAAAATCACTGGTTGCAGTAGGTGTTATTGTTGCTTTGGGTGTGGTGTGGACTGGCACAGCCTGGTACACCGGTAAACAGCTCGAAGGCCGTATGGCGGAGATGATCAGCAACGCTAATACCGCATTGAACAAAGCCTCGCCCGAAGCTGGCTTGACGCTGGGCTACCAGGATTATCATCGTGGTCTGTTCAGCAGCACCATGCAGTTAGTCATCAAGCCAACCGCAGGAATGACAAGCGCGCTCCTCAAGCCTGACCAAACTATCGTATTTAACGAAACCATAGATCATGGCCCGTTCCCGTTCGCGCAACTGAAAAAATTCAATCTGTTGCCTTCCATGGCGTCAGTTCATACCACATTGATGAACAACCCAACCACCAAACCATTGTTTGATATTGCTAAAGGCCAGTCCTTTATTGATGCCCAAACGCGTATTGGCTATAGCGGTGACACCTCTTCTGATATCAACTTGCTGCCACTGAATTATGAAAATGGCGAACAAAAAGTTGCCTTTAGCGGTGGTGAGTTCAAGGCTGATGTGGATGCCCAGGGTGATAAAATTGCCGTGAGTGGTGAAGCACAAAGCGGCCTGGTCAATACCGTCAACGAATACGGCCAGCACGTACAGATGACCTTTAACGGTATCAAAACCGAAGGCAATAGTGCGCGTAGCGAATTTCTCGAGCGAATTGGTAGCCAGAAAGCCTCGATCGATAAGTTATCCATTTCCATCGAAGGCAAAGAAATGGCCGTTGTGGAAGGTTTTAACATCAACGCCAAATCTGAGCTTCAGGAAGATAAAAAGCATCTTACCGGCCAAATCGATTACGCGATTAATTCTTTGAAGATACAGAACAAAGATATTGGTAGCGGTAAGCTAACGCTCAAAATAGGCAATCTTGACGGAGCTGCGGTGCGCGAATTTAGCCAGAAATATAACGCTGAGTCGCAAAAATTACTGGCAGATCCTGCTTTCGCGCAGAATCCTGAAGCTTATCAGCAGCAAATTGTTGAGCTGTTTGCCGCCAACCTGCCGCTATTGTTGAAAGGTGATCCGGTGATTACCGTTGCGCCATTAAGCTGGAAAAATGCTAAAGGCGAAAGCAGCTTCAATCTCTCTTTGTTCCTGAAAGACCCGGCGCAATCAAAGGCTGAACCAACAACTCCGGAAGAACAACTGAACCGTGTGGTTAAATCTCTCGACAGTAAACTGGTTATTCCAGTCGATATGGCGACTGAGTTGATGACGCAAGTTGCACAGTTTGAAGGCTACCAGCCTGCCGAAGCAGCTAAACTTGCCGAGCAGCAAATCAAAGGTCTGGCCGCAATGGGCCAAATGTTCCGCGTGACCACTATGGAAGGCAACAATGTGGTTTCCAGCCTGCAGTACTCTAACGGTCAGGTGACACTGAACGGCCAGAAAATGGCACTGGGCGATCTGTTAGGAATGTTTGGCATGCCGACTATGAGTGAACCAGAAGCTGCCCCAGCACCAGAACTTGCAGCACCTGCCGCACCAGAAGCGCCAGCTGTTCCTCAGCAATAATTGTGAGCAATGCCTGGCTAAAGCCTCCCTTTAGGGAGGCTTTTTTAATTTTTTCTCACCACCAATCGTGCTGGCATAATCTGACTGAGCGCACTGGTATCGCCTTTCTGTGTACGTTGCAGGATACGCTGCCCAGCCATACGGCCTATCTCACGAGCAGGTGTAGAAACCCAGGTTAATGGCAAGTCATCCAGTTCATCGTCCATCACTTCAGCGAAAGCTGCCAATGCCACATGGCGGTCATAGTAACTATCGATACTTCCCTCGCCACTTTGTCTTCCAGCGCGCAGTAAACCAAACCATGCCCCCATCGCTACAGTGCTGTTGTGGCAGAGCACAGCAGTAATTGTCGGGTTGTGCTGAAGAAGTGTGGTGATCGCGTCCGCCGCTTTTTTCTGACTCGGTTCGCATTCGATTATCCACTCACTGTGGAATGGCAAGCCGTATTGCAGAAGCGTGGAACAATAACCACCCACGCGTTCGGCGCGAGTCAAAGAGGCACCATCACCACCGAGCCAGGCAATCCGTTGATGCCCACGCTTGATCAAGTGTTCGGTGACAAGCTGAGCGGCCTGCATATTGTCAGGCCTGATAATATCGGCTTCATCGAGGTAGCTGGCGCGAGAGGCAAATACCAGGGGTAAATTTTTCTGTTGCGCAATGGTACGCATATCCGCCCCCTGTCCCGCTGCTCCGGCGACAATAATGCCATCCACTCCTTGTGCAATTAACATGTCAAAGCAACGCTGCATATGCTGTCCCTGCGCGCCACTTTGGGTCAGGAAGAGTAGCTTGCCCTGCTTTTCTAGTTCATCCGTTAAACCTGCGGTGAGCTCGGCATAAAAAGGATTGCATAGATCACGCACGATCAACCCAATAACCCCACTTTGGCCACCACGTAATGAAACAGCCTGGCGATTACGCACGAATCCTAATTTTTCTATGGCTTCATTCACGCGCAATCCGGTCGCTGGTGAAATGCGCCCTTTGCCACTGAGAACCAGAGAAACTGTCGTAACAGAAACTCCAGCGGCTTCAGCGACTTCGTTAATTGTTATTTTCTTTTCCTGAGTCGTCATTAGGCCGACGGACCCTCCATAAAACAAAATTTAGTGATAAAACGTTTAACCTAACATGAGGTATTAAGCACTCTAGTGAGCTTTAGATCTGTGAACTATAGCGCAATAAAGGTTGGTAAAACGTTTTATCATCCGCTTCGTTCTTTACCACCACCCATCTATCAACCAGGGTTTAAGGAGTCGTTATGGCGGCTAATACACCACAAAAAATTACGCTTTGGGAGTTTTTTCAAAACCTTGGCAAAACCTTTATGTTACCCGTGGCACTTTTGTCGTTCTGCGGCATTATGCTCGGTATCGGGAGTTCACTCAGTAGCCACGATGTAGTGACTCTGCTTCCAGCATTAGGTAATCCTGTTTTACAGCTAATTTTCACCTGGATGGGGAAAGTCGGCTCGTTTGCGTTTAGCTTCCTACCAATTATGTTCTGTATCGCAATCCCGCTTGGGCTTGCGCGTGAAAACAAAGGTGTAGCGGCGTTTTCTGGTTTTGTCGGTTACGCGGTAATGAACCTTGCAGTGAACTTCTGGCTGACGGCTAAAGGTATTTTGCCGACAACAGATGCCGCCATCCTGAAAGCAAACAACATCCAAAATATTCTAGGTATTCAATCTATTGATACCGGCATTTTGGGTGCGGTTATTGTCGGTGTGATTGTATTCCTGCTGCATGAGCGTTTCCACAACGTGCGCTTGCCTGATGCGCTGGCCTTCTTTGGTGGTACCCGCTTTGTGCCAATCATCACCACCGTAGTGATGGGTCTGGTTGGTCTGGTTATCCCGTTAATCTGGCCGGTTTTTGCCGCTGGGATCAATGCACTGGGTAACATGATCAACAGCGCTGGCATGTTTGGGCCGATGATCTTCGGTACCGGTGAGCGCTTATTGCTGCCGTTCGGTTTGCACCACATCCTTGTTGCGCTGATTCGCTTTACTGATGCAGGCGGAACGATGGATGTTTGTGGCCATAGTGTCAGCGGCGCACTGACTATCTTCCAGGCGCAATTGAGCTGCCCAACGGTTCATGGTTTCTCTGAAAGTGCGACCCGCTTCCTGTCACAGGGTAAAATGCCTGCCTTCCTTGGCGGTTTACCGGGTGCAGCCCTGGCGATGTATCACTGTGCTCGCCCTGAAAACCGTCACAAAATTAAAGGCCTGCTGATTTCTGGCGTGATTGCCTGCGTGGTTGGCGGAACGACTGAACCGCTGGAATTCCTGTTCCTTTTTGTCGCTCCTGTGTTGTATGTCATCCACGCTTTGTTGACTGGCCTTGGCTTTACCATGATGGCGGTATTGGGTGTGACTATCGGTAATACCGATGGCAACATCATCGACTTCGTCGTGTTCGGGATCCTGCACGGCCTGGCGACAAAATGGTATATGGTGCCTGTGGTTGCAGCTATCTGGTTTGCGGCATACTACGCAATTTTCCGCTTTGCGATTACCCGCTTCAACATCAAAACGCCGGGTCGTGATATCGATAACACCACCAGCGCTGAAAAAGCGATTGCCGGCCAGGTGGGTAAATCGGGTTACAATGTTCCAGCCATGCTCGCAGCTCTGGGCGGTGCCGAGAATATTGTTTCTCTCGATAACTGCATCACTCGCCTGCGTATGTCAGTGAAAGATATGACTTTGGTCGACAGTGCAGCACTGAAAAACCTCCGTGCCATCGGTGTGGTGCAACTCAACCAGCACAATCTGCAAGTGGTGATTGGTCCGCAGGTCCAGTCGGTGAAAGATGAAATGGCGCATCTGATGCAAACTGCTCAGGCGTAAACCATAACGGGCGCTACGGCGCCCGTTTGTTGCGAGGTAATATGTTCGATTTTTCCACAGTCGTTGACCGCCACGGAACCTGGTGTACTCAGTGGGATTATGTCGCTGACCGTTTCGGTGCCGCCGACCTCCTGCCCTTTACCATCTCCGATATGGATTTCCCTACCGCTCCAGTCATACTTGAAGCTCTGCAACAACGCTTATCTCACGGTGTATTAGGTTATAGCCGCTGGAAGAATGACGAGTTTCTTGGTGCGATCGTGCATTGGTATCACACGCGTTTTAACAGTGTGATTAATAAAGAGTCGGTAGTGTACGGCCCGTCGGTTATCTACATGGTGTCGCAACTCATTCGCCAGTGGTCTGAACCTGGCGATGCAGTGCTTATCCATACCCCTGCGTATGACGCATTTTATAAAGCCATTGAGGGCAACCAACGCCAGGTATTTAGCGCTCCGTTGCATAAAACCGAAAGCAGTTGGATGTGCGATATGGTTGCTCTTGAAGCGCAACTGGCGAAACCTGAATGCAAGATCATGCTGCTTTGCAGCCCGCAAAATCCTACCGGCAAAGTCTGGACACGTACTGAACTTGAAACCATGGCAATGCTTTGCGAACGTCATGGCGTCAGAGTTATCAGTGATGAAATCCATATGGATATGGTATGGGAAGGCCACCAGCACACGCCGTGGAATGAAGTAGGCAAAGGCCAATGGGCGCTGTTCACGTCGGGTTCCAAAAGCTTCAACATTCCTGCATTAACAGGTGCTTATGGCTTGATTAATGATAGTGATGAGTGCCAGAAATACTTAAATGTGCTCAAAGGTCAGGATGGATTATCATCCCCCGCCATTCTTGCCGTTGTTGCCCATATCGCGGCCTATCAAGAAGGTTCCGCCTGGCTTGATGAGCTCCGAATATACCTGCAAAGTAATCTCCGCTTTGTCGCCGATGCCCTGAACGAAGAGTTTGCGCAACTAAACTGGCAACCGCCAGAATCCACTTATCTTGCATGGATAGATTTACGCCCATTGGGTATTGATGACAATGCGCTGCAAAAAGTGCTTATCGAGCAGCAAAAAGTCGCCATCATGCCGGGATATACCTACGGCGAGGAAGGAAAAGGATTTGTGCGACTGAACGCCGGCTGCCCACGAGTTAAGCTTGAAGAAGGTGTGAAGCGCCTGATTGCGGCGATTAAATCTCTCCAGTGAAGTTAAGGGGAGAAAACTCCCCTTTTTGTTTGCGCAACGTAGCTATTTAGGTGCGTTTGTTCTTATACTGTTGCGCACTTAAATCAAAAAAAGAGTGCGACCATGATTGATACCACCCTGCCGTTAACCGATTTGCACCGCCACCTTGATGGCAATATTCGTGCTCAAACTATTCTCGATCTGGGCCGTCAGTTTAATTTTCCGCTCCCGGCTGACTCCCTTGAAGCACTTCGTCCTCATGTACAAGTTGTGGAAACAGCACCTGACCTGGTGAGCTTCCTGCAAAAACTGGACTGGGGCGTTAAAGTCCTCGCGGATCTCGATGCCTGCCGCCGCGTAGCATGGGAAAACATTGAAGATGCAGCCCTGAATGGCCTGCATTATGTCGAATTACGTTTCTCCCCAGGCTATATGGCCATGACCCATAATCTGCCGGTTGCGGGTGTGGTGGAAGCGGTGATTGAAGGCGTTCGCCAGGGTTGCCGTGATTTCGGTGTTGAAGCCCGTTTAATTGGCATTATGAGCCGTACTTTCGGCGAAGCTGCATGTCTGGCTGAGCTGGAGGCCCTGCTGGCACATCGCGATAGCATTACTGCCCTTGACCTTGCCGGTGATGAACTCGGTTTCCCGGGTAGTCTGTTCCTGAGTCACTTTAACCGTGCACGTGATGCGGGTTGGCATATCACCGTTCATGCCGGTGAGGCCGCTGGCCCGGAAAGTATCTGGCAGGCAATTCGTGAGCTGGGCGCCGAGCGTATCGGACATGGTGTTAAGGCAATCGAAGATCCGGCGCTAATGGATTTCCTTGCGGAACATGGAATTGGCATCGAGTCCTGCCTGACGTCCAATATCCAAACCAGCACGATAGCCTCAATGGATAAGCACCCATTGATTACCTTCCTGGATAAAGGCGTGCTGGCAACAATCAATACTGATGACCCAGCCGTCCAGGGTATCGATATTATTCACGAATATAATGTGGCTGCACCGCAGGCAGGTTTGAGTGCGGCACATATCCGTACCGCACAAGAGAACGGTTTAAGAATTGCCTTCTTATCTGATGCAGAAAAACAGGCGCTGATTGCTAAGGTTCGCGCCGCGTAGCTCGAACAAGAGCTTGAGTCAGGAAGCTGACTCAAGCTTTCTTTTGCTGTTTCGCGCGTAAATCCAATGCCATTAACACGAGGTTTTACCCTAAGTATCAATAATAATTGATGCTATTTTTAATCGTAAAACTTTCAACCTTCGGCGGTTTGACACTTTCATCGGTTATATTCAGCACACATTCCAGTGGGTTGAAATACCCGTCGTAATCACAAGTTTGTTTGACCAAAGCGATAGACTTGCCGTTGAGGGTGCTTTCAGAGGTGTAATCGAGTTTTTTCTTATTGTCGCTACCGGATTTCGCCTTGATAGCCAGGGTGTCATTTTTTGCTTTAGTTACCTTACCTAACGGATATCCATCAGCGTCATAGTTATAAACAATGGATGTCGCTTCACTGTGCGCTGCCACCACAAAACCTTTATCGTCCGTCTCATAGGTAATAGCGCCACTCGGCAATTCTGCCAACTGGCATTTCCCCTGAAGCTTTACCCGTTTTTCACGGGTGATGGCGTCAAGATAGTAATTAGCATCCAACACCAGGGTTGCACCGGTATTGTTTTCCAGATCGTGAAATTCGAGCTCGTTGAAACACCCTTCTTCCGATATCAGGCCAACAATGCGTTTAACGACTTCGCCTTTTTCATTGATTAATGTCTGGCTGAAGTCTTTTACCGGCCCACGCAACGGGTCAAAATCAAATTCATTCGAGAAACTCGCCATTTCTGGCGTGTAAGAAAGCGTATTGTTCTGATTGTCACACCCGGCAACAGACGCTGCCAGCGCACAGAGGATAATGATTTTCTTCACGTAATTCCTGTCCCCGACTTGAAATGTAACAACAATGATGTACCCAAAATAATTCGAGTTGCAAGAAGGCGGCAAGAGAGCGAGTCCCGATGAGCTTACTCTGGTAAGTGATGCGGGTGAGTAAACGTAGCCAACGCACATGCAACTTGAAGTATGAAGGGTATAAGCAAATACAACAATTTACACTGCAGATACTATCCTTACTACAGCCCCTCAACAGAAGGAAGATACGATGAAACGTTCAATTTGGCTTGGTGTATGCCTGTTGGTTGCAGCAACTCCCGTACTGGCCGCACAGACTTCTTGCGATACGGTCAAGGCTGACATTCAGCAAAAAATAATCAATAACGGTGTCCCTGAATCAGGCTTTAGTTTAACAATTGTTCCTAACGATCAAGCTGATAAGCCTGATGCCCAAGTTGTTGGCCATTGTGGTAATGATACGCAAAAAATCCTTTATACGCGTACCAGCAGCGGAAACTATCCGGTAAGCGGTGGTAGTACGCAGGATGGGTCACAAAGTGAGCCACAATAGCTATTAAAACGGATGTAGATGTCTAATGCATAGCAATTGCCCGGTAATCCGTAGAGAATGCGCGGCATAACTCGCGCAACAAGGAAGAGAATGATGTCTGAAACAACGCAACGACTGGCGACTATCGCCCTGACAGGAAGAGTGCTCGGTGCGCTTTTTTATCAAGAACCTAAAAGCCGGGATGTCGCATCACTGTATGCCTCACTTCAGGATCCATCCTGGACTGAGCAATGGCCAGTACAACATGAAGAACTGGCGAGTATCGCGCAGCGTATGGCGGAAGGTTTTAACTATGAGCCTGAGTCTTTGAGTGAAGCCTGGCAGCGCCTGTTCATCGGCCCGGATGCTTTACCTGCCTCGCCTTGGGGTTCGGTCTATCTCGATAAAGAACAAGTGCTTTTTGGTGATTCGATGCTTGAATTACGCCGCTGGATGCGTAAAAACGACATCTCCAACGAGCAAGATAACAACGAACCCGAAGATCACTTCGGTTTGCTACTGATGCTGGCCGCCTGGCTTGCTGAAGAAAGATTGCAGCCGAAAGTTGACGAACTTCTTGCCTGGCACATCCTGCCGTGGAGCGGGCGTTTCCTGGAGTTGTTTATCGCTAATGCTGAACATCCGTTCTATCAAGCGTTAGGCGAATTAACTCACCTGACACTTGCTCAGTGGAGTCAAGGTTTACAGATTCCTGTCGCACAAAAAGAGCTCTACTCCTAAGAATCTGAGTAACGGTGGAAGGCGTTCGCGCTTATCCACCGACTACTTTTCTCTTATCGATCCCGCGTATTAACCCCACATTATCCTACAGTTACTCTCCGTCACTTCCTCTGCAAAAGTTACAACGTAACTTCACTCAGCTAATTTTAAGACAATTCTTTACAACCACGCTTTAAGCGAGGCGGCACAAGGCTAACTCGTTAATTTACACACTAATCATTCACCAGGTAATTTCCCCATTTACTGGAATCATTCCCGCTGCGTTGCTATAGGTCAAAACACCCTGCCGACACAAGGCATAACAACAAGCGACCTCAAGGTTGCTATAACGTGCACCCAGGGAGACACACTGCAATGCATAATACTTCCATCGTAAAACGCACTTTTTTTGGTGCACTGGCAATAATCGTCGTCCTCGGATTATTGATTTGGGGAATTGGCCCCGAAACCATAGTCGCTCGTAAAGTGGATTTGCTTTATCTCGGGCAACAACACTTAATTTTGGTGTTTAGTTCGATGGCACTGGCTCTGCTAGTAGGGATACCAAGCGGAATTTTGCTCAGTCGCCCTGCTGCTCGCCGTTTCGCTGAATATGCGATGCAAATCTTTAACGTCGGAAATACCTTGCCACCGCTGGCCGTCTTAGCGTTGGCGATGGTGTTTATCGGGATTGGCGACAAACCTGCAATAATCGCGCTGTTCCTCGCCTCGCTGCTGCCAATTGTCCGTAATACCTACTCGGGTTTATCCGGTGTCCCTTCTTCGCTTATCGAAGCTGCCAACGGCATTGGCATGACTAAATGGCAACGCTTGCGCCAGGTTGAGTTACCTAACGCATGGCCAGTCATGCTTTCGGGCATCCGTATTGCAACCGCAATTAACGTGGGTACTGCGCCGCTGGCGTTTTTGATAGGTGCCAGCAGTTATGGTGAGCTTATTTTCCCGGGCATCTACCTCAATGATTTCCCGACACTGATTTTGGGTGCAGCTGCCACAGCGCTGTTTGCCCTGATCCTTGATGTTGCACTCGCGGGCTTAGGTCGCGTGTTAAGTCCCCACACAGTGAAATAAAAACAATAAAAAGGAACCCGTCATGAAACCGTTTAAACCGTTACTTGCCGCACTCACCATAACGCTGCTATTCGCAGGTGCTGCAAAAGCTGAACCTATCGTGCTGGCAACAAAAAGCTTTACCGAACAACATATTTTGTCTGCCATGACCACACAGTACCTGCGTAAGAAAGGCTTCCAGGTGACGCCGCAGACCAACATTGCCACCGTGATTTCCCGTAATGCGATGATCAACAAACAGGTGGATATGACATGGGAATATACCGGTACGTCATTGATTATTTTTAATCACATCAACAAACGTATGACCCCACAAGAGTCCTACGACACCGTTAAGAAACTCGATGCCAAACTCGGGTTGGTGTGGTTGAAACCTGCCGATATGAACAACACCTACGCCTTCGCGATGCAGCGCAAACGCGCTGAAGAAGAGAACATCAATACCATGTCGCAACTGGTGGCGAAAATTGAACAAATTCGCAAAACAGACCCGGATAAAAATTGGATGCTAGGACTGGATCTGGAGTTTGCCGGGCGTAGCGATGGCATGAAGCCTTTGCAGCAAGCCTACAACATGCCGCTCGACCGCCCGCAGATTCGCCAGATGGACCCGGGTCTGGTCTATAACGCGGTGCGCGATGGGTTTGTGGATGCTGGGTTGATTTACACCACTGACGGGCGCGTAAAAGGCTTTGATCTTAAGGTGCTGGAAGACGATAAGGGCTTCTTCCCAAGTTATGCCGTGACACCTGTTGTGCGTAAAGAGACGTTAGCGGCGAACCCTGGGCTTGAGGAGGCTCTCGACACCCTCTCCGCATCACTCAATAACGACGTGATATCCACCTTGAATGCCAAAGTGGATATCGACCATGAAACCCCACAAAAAGTTGCGCAAGAATTCCTGCAGCACAAAGGCTTGCTCTAAGGAGGCATCATGGAAACGTTGCATTATATGATTGATAACGCAGGTTATCTTGGCAGCCTGACACTACAGCACTTGTGGTTAGTTTTATTAGCCGTGGGGCTGGCGATAATTATTGGCGTGCCGTTGGGGATTTTAATTGTGCGCCATAAATGGCTCGCCACACCGGTACTGGGTATCGCCACCATCGTGCTGACCATTCCTTCTATCGCACTGTTTGGTCTGATGATTCCGCTGTTTTCGCTGGTTGGACAAGGGATTGGCGTATTCCCCGCCATTACCGCCGTCTTCCTCTATTCGCTCTTGCCGATTGTGCGCAACACGCACACCGCACTCGACAGTTTGCCTCCGGGTTTGCGTGAAGCCGGGCGTGGTATCGGCATGACCTTCTGGCAACGCCTGCGTTGGGTTGAAATCCCGATGGCCCTGCCGGTCATTTTTGGCGGCATTCGTACCGCAGTGGTCATGAATATTGGCGTAATGGCAATTGCTGCGGTGATCGGTGCTGGCGGCTTAGGTTTGTTATTGCTTAACGGTATCGGCAGCAGCGACATCCGTATGTTGATTGCCGGTGCGGTGATGATTTGTGTTTTGGCTATTGTGCTTGATTGGTTACTGCATCGCTTACAAGTGGTGCTGACTCCTAAGGGGATTCGATAATGATTAAACTGGAAAATCTCACCAAACAGTTCGTTCAGAAGAACGGCCAAACATTTAACGCGGTTGATAACGTCAGCCTGAATGTGCCTGAAGGCGAAATGTGCGTGCTGCTTGGCCCTTCTGGCTGTGGCAAAACCACCACACTGAAGATGATTAACCGCCTGATTGCCCCAACCGGCGGCAATATTCTGATTAACGGTAAAAACACTAACGAGCTGGATACCGTCACGCTGCGCCGCAATATTGGCTACGTGATTCAACAAATCGGTCTGTTCCCGAACATGACGATTGAAGAAAACATTACTGTCGTCCCGCGGATGCTGGGTTGGGATAAAGCGCGCTGTAAAGAACGCGCCAGCGAATTAATGAGTATGGTGGCGCTCGACCCTAACCGTTTCCTGAACCGTTACCCGCGTGAGATGTCAGGCGGGCAGCAACAACGTATTGGCGTGATTCGGGCACTGGCGGCGGATCCTCCGGTACTGCTGATGGACGAGCCGTTTGGTGCGGTCGATCCTATCAACCGTGAAGCTATACAGAATGAATTTCTGGAAATGCAACGTCAGCTGAAGAAAACCGTCATGCTGGTGAGCCATGATATTGATGAAGCTCTGAAATTGGGTGACCGTATCGCCGTGTTCCGTCAGGGGAAAATTGTGCAATGCGCCAGTCCCGATGAACTCTTAGCTAAGCCTGCCAATGAATTTGTGGGGTCGTTTGTTGGCCAGGATCGCACCCTGAAACGTCTGCTGTTGGTTCAGGCTGGTGATGTCACCGACCAACAACCGACAATTACCGCGCGTGAGTCCACACCGTTACCGGAAGCATTCTCTACCATGGATGATAACGACATGCGCTCGATAACCGTGGTGGATGGTGAAGGTAAGCCATTAGGTTTTGTGAAGCGCCGGGAAGCACGTGGTGCTATCGGCCCATGCTCTGAGTTACTGCACCCGTTCCGCGTGACCGGACGTGCGGAAGATAATCTGCGAATCGTGCTATCTAAGCTCTACGAGCACAACATGGTGTGGATGCCGATTACTGACGAAGATGGCCGCTACAGCGGTGAAATTTCGCAAGATTATATCGCCGATTACCTCAGTTCAGGCCGTACCCGCCGAGCGCTGAATATTTCGTAGTTTCAACGCCAATATTACTCATCTCCAGGTCGGATTAGCGCCAGCGACATCCGACAAAACAGCAACAAACGGTGGATGACGCTCACGCTTATCCACCTTACAATGCTTTGATGCGCCATCTAAACCACTTCCCCGATATGAAAGGCATGCTTCGACGGCTAATTTTCGCCGTCTGGATTGGCGTTGCCTCTGCATTGGTCGTCTGGCTGTTTCGCCAGTCAATGTATTTCCTTGAAGGCCTTTTCCTTGGCGATCATAGCGGAAGCCTGGTTGCCGCCGCTGCTGCACTATCGCCGTGGCGCAGATTACTCACTCCGGCTATTGGTGGTTTACTTGCAGGCACCTTACTTTGGGGCTGGCAACGCGCCACACGCCAGCGCCCTTCTGCTCCCACTGACTATATGGAAGCCATAGAAACCGGCGACGGGCGTCTTGATGTATCCGCAAGTCTGGTCAAATCGGCCGCGTCACTGATTGTGGTAGCAAGCGGTAGTGCCATTGGTCGCGAAGGCGCGATGGTATTATTGGCCACCGTTTTTGCTTCGGTATTTGCCCAGCGTTTCTCAAATAAAGATGAATGGAAATTGTGGGTCGCCTGCGGTGCCGCAGCCGGGATGGCAAGCGCCTACCACGCACCACTGGCTGGCAGTTTGTTTATCGCAGAGATTCTGTTTGGCACGCTGATGCTCGCCTCACTTGGCCCAGTAGTAATTGCTGCCGTCAGCGCCTTGTTGATGACTCATTTACTCAATGACGAACAAGCGTTGCTGTATACCGTGCGAGCGTTAAGCGCTCCGCAACCTATACAATACTTGCTGATGGCAGCATTCGGCCTTCTTGCAGGTCTTGCCGGGCCACTGTTTCTTTGGCTGATGTCACATAGCAGCAAGCTATTCCAGCGTTTGCATTTAATGCCCCCGCTACAGCTTGCGTTAGGGGGATTGCTAGTTGGGCTGCTTTCGCTGATTACGCCATTGGTTTGGGGAAATGGTTATAGCGTAGTGCAATCGTTCCTCTCACAGCCCCCGGCACTGCTGTTTGTCGCCGGTATTTTGGTTTACAAACTGGCGGCGGTGCTGGCAAGTAGCGGTTCTGGTGCGCCAGGTGGTGTCTTTACGCCAACGCTATTTGTCGGGGCGGCACTGGGAATGGTGGTCGGTCAAGGGTTTGGAGTCTGGGCGTGGAGTGGCGATAGCATCGCTATTTTGCTGGCATTAACCGGAATGGCAACGCTTTTAGCGGCGACCACGCATGCACCGATTATGTCCACATTGATGGTTTGTGAAATGACCGGGGAATTTACTTTGCTCCCCGGTTTACTGCTGGCGTGCGTAATTGCTTCTGCGCTTTCGCGCTGGTTACGCCCGCAAACGGTCTACAGTCAGAACGCTGCTAAGACGGGATAAATCGATGTAATTTGCCAGTTCACGCTGCTCTGCTCGAGGCAAATAAGGCAATTCGCCCACCAGCGGTGCAGGCAATTTCTTGCTTAATACATCGATAATTTCTGCGTAGTGTGCAAGCCCTGGATTGATACGGTTTGCCACCCAACCAATCAGTGGCAAGCCATCATTGGCAATCGCCTGCGCTGTCAGCAAGGCATGATTGATGCACCCTTCCTGAATCCCAACCACCATCAACACAGGTAACTGTTCCTGAACCACCCACTCCGACAATGGACGTAAGTCGTTCATCAGGCTGCGCCAGCCGCCAGTGCCTTCGACAACAACATGATCCACCTGCCCGGCCAAACGCTGTAGCCCATCGGACAGCAGCGAATAGTTAATCTGGCAGTTATGGCTCACGCTGCTTTCTTCTTCGCTAAGAGCGATAGGATTGATGGCTTCATAAGGTAAATTGACAGTGGAAACGCTTTGTAGAACTAACGCATCTTTGTTGCGTAGGCCCTCTGGCGTCTCTTTACTGCCTTTGGCTACCGGCTTATAGCCGACGACACTTTTGCCACTGGCTGCAAGAGCCTGCAACAAGGCGCGAGAAACCACAGTCTTCCCGACTGCAGTATCGGTACCCGTTATAAAGAAACGCGTAAGCATGACTAACTCCCAAGGTAATGCTTTAAGTACCCATCTAACTTCAAGTCGCAGGGACGGATATAGCCCGCCTGCAACTCAAATTATTTAGGGTATGAGTGATTAAAAATTGAATAATTCAGGAGTGAAAGTCTAAAAGAATAGTCATTCGACCAGATTGAGATAGCGCAATTTTTAGTGGATCAGGCAATGACATTACCCTTGCAGCAAGCGAATCAATAATGAACCGTTATACATTGCATCTTTTACCAGCGCCGCTCCCGCCATTGTTCCGCGATGATTGTACTGGGTACATTCAACAACCATATGCTCGCTATAAGCAGGGAGTGCTTGTTGGCGAATACAACTGGTGATTGCCGGATGCAGAATCTCTGCGGCTCGGTTAAACGGGGAACCAATCAGGATTTTTTGCGGATGGAACAGATTCACCATTATCGCAAGAATACGGCCGACGTTAGTACCAATACCGAGAATGATATCTTTCGCTAATAGATCGCCACTTAACGCAGCGTCACAGAGAAATTCGACCGTCAGAGGTTGTTCATGCAGCATGGAACCCATCGACTGACTCATGCGAAGCTGTGCTAATTCAAGCACGCTGTCGATACTGGCAATCGTTTCCAGGCAACCGTGGTTACCGCAATAACAAAGCTTGCCGTAAGGATCAACTTGCGTATGGCCAATCTCAACCAGGCTGCTACTGCCCGCATGGAGCAGGCGTCCATCGGTAATCACACCGGCACCGACGTTATTATCAATAACCACCTGAATCACATCACGAGCGCCCTTTGAGGCGCCAAATAGCCCTTCCGCCATCGTCCAGGCGCTGATGTCATGCTGAATATAGACCGGCACACCGGTGTAGTTTTCCAGAATCTCACCGAGCGGCATATCGCAGACTTCATAAAACGGCATCCGATGCACGATGCCGCGCTTGGTGTCGATAATACCCGGCATAGTGATAGCTATCGCCGTCAGGCGCTCAAGCTTTTGCTGATGGCGGATAAAGAACTGGTCAATCTGCGCAATGATGCGTTCAATAAGCGGTTGTGAGTCGCTAATAGCAAGATCAACCGTATCTTCAACAATCAGCTTACTGCTTAAATCATGCAGGCCAAGGGAGATTTCCCCACGGCTAATACGCACGGACAAATAGTGCCATGCTTCAGTTTCCAGCATCAAGCCCACAGCTGGACGGCCCCGGCTACCAGGGTCTTGAATTTCCGTTTCCTGCACCAGATGAGCTTCAATCATTTCACGAACAATTTTCGTGATGCTGGCAGGCGCAAGTTGCGCCAGGCGAGAAAGATCGATGCGCGACACCGGCCCATTGGTATCAATCAAGCGATAAACTACGCCCGCATTGGTTTGCTTGATCTGATCGATATGGCCCGGTTGACTATCAGCAACCACTTGCGACTCCCTTTATTTTCGCGCTTCGAAATAAACTTTGGGCTATGGTGAAACACTTCAAGCGAAGGAGTCAAATATTTAGGTAGGGTTGTGATTTACCGCACATAATCTGCTGTATTAACCACCTTTTAACGTCGTTATTGACTCAGTGAGCAGCGCAGAGATGCGAAGTGCCGCCGCAGAAAGTTCACGATGCTTTGGCCAAACGAGCCACATTTCAGATTGCGCTTCCGGCTCATCAATGGGTAGCCACACCACTTCCGATAGACGGACACGTTTAAATGACGCCGGAAGTATCGATACCCCTAACCCGGCGGACACCAGTCCAATGATGGTCATGGCCTCGCCCACTTCCTGGGTGATGTAGGGTGAAATCCCGTGGCGTTGCAGCAAGCCGAGAATATCTTCATACAGCCCCGTCCCAACGAGCGGATCAAAGAAGACAAAAGGTTCATTTGCGAGCTGTTGCAGAGAAACTTTTGAGCATTGGGCCAACGGATGGTCACGGTGCACCATTGCCAGTAGTGGCTCACGCAGAACCAGACTCCAGTCGAGCGTATCCGGGAGCCGCGTGTTGCGCATTAAACCGAGTTCGAGTTCGCCGTCGTTTAACGGTGCAATTTGCTTGCGGGTGTTGATTTCCCGCATCTGGAGATGTACGTCCGGGTAGCTGCGGCGAAATGTCGAAAGGCTATCGGATACCGTTTTAATAAAGGGCGCGGATGAGGTGAAACCAATACGCAACTCGCCGGTCTCCCCTTGATGAAGCCGGGCTGCGCGCCCTGCCGCTGCATCAACCTGGCTTAAAATCTGCCGGGCATCTTGCAAAAACTGGCTGCCTGCGGCGGTCAGATTCACGCTGCGATTAGTTCTCGCCAGTAGACGCGCACCAATTTGCTGTTCAAGGATTTGGATTTGCTGGCTAAGAGGTGGCTGAGAGATACGTAAACGCGCGGCAGCCCGCCCAAAATGCAGCTCTTCAGCAACGGCAATAAAGTAACGCAGGTGCCGCAATTCAATATTCATACTTTTAAAATATCAATTGAGATTATTAATATATTAGACAGAACAATTACAATTTTCTACTCTGAAAAGAAGACTTCATTTGTGTATTTTTAAGGACCGATTTTGAGCCGTACAACCCTCGTCAACACCGCCCCGGCAGCAGATATTGACGAAAGACGATCTCCCCAGCCGGTCACTTACATCAAGCGTGGTTCACCTCAATTTATGCGCGTTACACTTGCGCTCTTTTCCGCAGGACTTGCCACCTTCGCGCTCCTTTATTGTGTACAACCGATACTGCCGGTTCTTTCTCATGAATTTGGTGTCTCACCGGCCAGTAGCAGTATTTCGCTATCTGTTTCAACTGCTATGCTGGCGATTGGGCTGCTCTTTACTGGCCCGCTGTCTGATGCCATCGGTCGTAAACCCGTAATGGTTACGGCGCTATTACTCGCCTCATGCTGCACGCTACTTTCAACCATGATGACAAGTTGGCATGGCATATTGGTGATGCGTGCCCTGATTGGGCTGTCTCTTAGCGGTGTTGCTGCGGTTGGCATGACTTACCTGAGTGAAGAAATCCACCCAAGCGTGGTGGCATTTTCGATGGGGCTGTATATCAGTGGGAACTCAATTGGTGGCATGAGTGGCCGCCTGTTAAGCGGCGTGTTGACCGACTTCTTTAACTGGCGGATTGCGGTTGCGGCTATTGGCTGTTTCGCTCTGGCATCAGCGTTAATGTTCTGGAAAATCCTGCCCGCCTCAAAACATTTCCGCCCCTCTTCGCTGCGGCCAAAAACGCTGTTTATCAACTTCCGGCTGCACTGGCGCGATCAGGGGCTACCTCTGTTATTTGTGCAGGGCTTTTTGCTGATGGGGGCGTTTGTCACCCTGTTTAACTACATTGGTTATCGCCTGATGCAGGGGCCATGGTATTTAAGCCAGGCGGTGGTCGGGCTTCTGTCTGTAGCGTATTTAACCGGAACATGGAGTTCGCCAAAAGCCGGGGCCATGACCGCAAAATTTGGCCGTGGCCCGGTGATGGTCTTTTCCACCGCGGTGATGCTGGCAGGCGTGGTGTTAACTGTCTTTTCACCGTTGCCGATTATCTTCATCGGCATGCTGCTCTTTTCAGCTGGATTCTTCGCCGCACACTCTGTTGCCAGCGGCTGGATTGGCCCGCGAGCTAAACGCGCTAAAGGGCAAGCCTCGTCACTTTATTTATTCAGCTATTACCTCGGTTCAAGTCTTGCCGGAACGCTCGGCGGAGTGTTCTGGCACCAGTTTGGCTGGCCGGGAGTCGCCAGTTTTATTGGCTCACTTTTGGTCATATCCTTACTGGTGGGGACGCGTTTGCATCATCGCGCACAATAACCCCGTTACGGCCTCGTTTTCGGGATGGCTTTTTGCTATTTTCGCAGCGTAAACCATCTCTTTATGAGGCCCTATGGAAAAGCAAAACTATAATCATCTCACCCGCACCTTCCAGCGTCTTTCACGTTTTGGACATCTCTCGGCCATCGCTGGCTGGGATATGTTCACCAATATGCCACCAAACGGCAGCACAGCACGCGGCGAAGCCCTGGCCGAACTGAGTGTTTTGCAGCACCAAATCCTGACCGATAAAAAAATCGCTACGCTATTGCAGGCCGCGGTTCAGGAAAATTTGAATGATGTTGAACGTGCAAACCTGCGTGAAATGACACGCCAGTACCAGGAAGCCATATTATTACCCGCATCACTGGTAGAAGAAAAATCGCTGGTTGGGACGCGCTGTGAACATGGCTGGCGCACGCAACGCCCAGCCAACGACTGGCAGGGTTTTTCCACCAATTTAAAAGAAGTGGTTCGTGTTAGCCGTGAAGAGGCGAAACTGCGCGCAGAAGCAAAAGGCAAATCCCCCTACGACGCGCTGTTAGACATTTATGAACCCGGCATGTCCAGCGCCAAACTCGACGTGCTATTCGGCGACTTGCGCACCTGGCTGCCTGAGTTGCTGCAAAAAGTTGTCGATAAACAAGCAAAAGAGTCCGTCATTTCTCCGGTAGGCCCATTCGCCACGCACGATCAGCGCGAGCTTGGTCTGGAAACCATGAAGCTGCTGGGCTTTGATTTTAACGGCGGCCGACTGGATGTCAGTGCGCATCCGTTCTGCGGCGGCGTGCCGGAAGATGTACGCATTACCACGCGTTACGATGAAACAGATCTGGTAAGCGCACTGTTTGGCGTTATCCACGAAACGGGCCATGCGCGTTACGAGCAGAACCTGCCACGTGAATGGCTCGGCCAGCCTGTTGCTCTGGCGCGTTCCACGGCGATTCATGAGTCACAAAGTCTCTTCTTTGAGATGCAATTAGGGCGTAGCAAAGAGTTTCTTAAACTGCTGCTACCGATGGTCACTGAGCGTTTTGGCAAACAACCCGCATTTGAAACAGCAAACTTTATTGCTGTTAACCAGCGTGTTGAGCGTGGTTTTATTCGCGTTGATGCAGATGAAGTCAGCTATCCGGCCCACGTAGTTTTACGTTACGAAATCGAACGTGCGCTGATTGATGGTGAAATTGAAGTGGAAGACATCCCGGCACTGTGGGATGAAAAAATGCAGCAATGGTTGGGGCTTTCCACCAAAGATAACTTCCTTAATGGTTGTATGCAGGATATTCATTGGACGGACGGTGCTTTCGGTTACTTCCCTTCGTACACGCTGGGCGCAATGTATGCCGCTCAACTGTTCAATGCGGCAAAACTCGCACTGCCACAGCTCGAAAGCGATATTGCGGAAGGAAACTTCAGCGCATTGTTCGATTGGCTACGTCAGAATATCTGGCAACACGGCAGCCGCTTCACCACTTCAGAGTTGATTACCAACGCTACCGGTGAAGACCTTAACCCGTTGTATTTCCGCAAACATTTAGAAGCGCGTTACCTTTAATCTTCCTCACCTGTCCGCGCCCTAAATAATTCGGGTTTTATAGGGGGGATTAGCGTTAGCGACATCCACCATTGACGCAGGTTATGTCGGATGTCGCTGCGCTAATCCGACCTACCACGAAATTTCTTCATCAATTCCCCGGCGTGTACAAACCGTTACACGCCGAAACCAATCACTCACTGAACGTATTGATCCACAAGTCTATAGTTCATCTCAACGGCCCCGCAGGGCTTCAAACAAACATGAATTCAAACATGAATTGAGGATGTCGAGATGAATAAAGTATTAGCTCTGGTTGTTGCCGCTGCAATGGGTCTGTCTTCTGCTGCTTTCGCTGCTGAAACTACTGCGACTCCAGCTCCTGCTACCACTTCTGCTGCAGCTAAAGCTCCTGCTGCAAAAACTACTCATCATAAAAAACACAAAAAAGCAGCTACCGAGCAGAAAGCACAAGCCGCTAAAAAACACAAAAAAGAAGTGAAGAAAACTGAAGCAGCAAAACCTGCACAGACCGAGCAGAAAGCTCAGGCTGCCAAAAAACACAAAAAAGCAGTAACCAAAACTGAAGCAGCAAAACCAGCTGCACAGAAAGCCCAGGCTGCTAAAAAGCACCACAAAAAACCTACCGCTAAAACTGAAGCAGCAAAACCTGCAACTCAGCCAGCTGCATAAGGTTATCGGGGTTATCCCGAAAGCATAGCCACACTACTAACCTGCATAATTTGAGTTGTCGGCAGGTGGCAAGCAAGTGAGTCCCCAGAAGCGTAGATAACTATGTGACTGGGATGAACGACCGACGCCAACACACCGATAACGTGAAGTATGACGGTTAAAAACACCCGGTTCGCCGGGTGTTTACTTCCGGAGTCTGGATGATGTTGCGACGCTACAGCTTTGAAATCATCCTCACGCTGCTTATTCTTTGCGGCATTATTACGCTAAGCTTCTGGCTGTAATGACTTTTTACTCCCACTTTTTGTGCGACCCGTCTATAGTTAGTCCATTCGCTGGGTTTATATAACAATCAAAATTAATCGCCCCACAGAGAGTGATATGCGCAAAAAAGTTGTGATGTTGTTAGGTGTACTGTGTTTGTTGCCTGCCCTTTCTCATGCTGATGACGAAAGTGCTGCGAATGTCAAAACGCTGTTTTTTGGCAAGGATGACCGCACAAGAGTGAATGATCCCGCAACACCGCCGTGGGATGCTATCGGTCAACTTGAGACGGCGAGCGGCAATCTTTGCACCGCGACCTTAATTTCCCCTCACCTGGCACTTACCGCCGGGCACTGTTTGCTGCAACCACCCCATGGGAAACCCGATAAAGCCATCGCTTTGCGCTTTGTGTCTAATAAAGGCAAATGGCGTTATGAAATTCATGATATTGAAGGTCGGGTTGAATCAACGCTGGGTCGTCGCCTTAAACCCGATGGCGACGGTTGGATTGTCCCTGCCAGTGCAGCACCTCATGATTTTGGTCTGATTATTTTGCACAACCCGCCTTCAGGTATCACGCCGTTGCCATTGTTTGAGGGTGATCGTGACGCACTAACCGAAGCGCTTAAAAATCAGAATCGTAAAGTCACGCAGTCGGGTTATCCCGAGGATCATCTGGACGATCTCTATACGCATAATGATTGCCTGATTACCGGCTGGGCACAGAAAACTGTTCTCTCGCATCAGTGCGATACATTGCCTGGTGATAGTGGCTCACCCTTGATGCTGAAAACGGAAAATGGTTGGCAGCTGATTGCGGTGCAGAGCTCAGCGCCTGCGGCGAAAGATCGTTATCGTGCAGATAATCGGGCGATTTCTGTGACAGGGTTTCGTGACCAGCTACAGAGTTTAGCCAGCCAATAATTTTACCGCCGGGTATCACGCCCGGCGGTTTGCTTTTATGCAAGTTTGATAAGCACCATGCCCGCTAGTAATAAAACCAGCCCCACCCAGCCTTTACGGTTAAGACGCTGGCCGAATAAAATCCAGCCAGCCGCCACGGTAGCGATAATGCCGAAGCCACCCCATAGTGCATAAGCGACCGACAGTTCAATTCCTTTTACTGCCTGCGCCAGCGCGCTGAAAGCTGCCAGAACTGCACACAGCGACAATATGCCGTAGCCAAAACGGCGAAAACCATCAGAGTGTTTCAAGAAAATATTAGCGGCAATTTCTAACACGATTGCCAGGAACAGCCATAGCGCGTGAACCCATTCAAATGATTGCATGTTCGCTCTCCTTTGCTGGTTTTACCGTTCGCGTTTTTTTAGCGCTGGTTCCCGATTTAATCAAAGCAATCCCCACCACTAACGTGGTCAGACCGATGATTTTCAGTAGTGAGATCGATTCGTCGAACAACAAAACACTGAAAAGGGTAATAAATAAAATACCAATTCCTTCCCACATGGCATACGCGACACCAAGGGCGATTTTTTTAACCGAAAATGATAATAAAATATAAGACAAGGTGATCATCAACAGCATAAAAATATAGCCGAGATTATCATCACTGACGCTGGACCATTTCATGGATAACGTGCCGGTAATTTCGGCAATAATAGCCAATGCTAATAATATCCAATAGATCATGATTCCTCTCCTGATAGAGAAAATAGCCGTACTAATGCTTGTAAGGTGCTAAATAAAGCGCACAAGCTGAATAAAAAATAAGCTTATTTACCCGGAATAATTCGTGTACCAGTAAGGCGACAAGACCGTAAGCAAGCCGGTGCAGTCAACGCAACTGGGCGCGAAGTATCAAGGGAAAAACAGGAGAG
The DNA here is from genome assembly GCF_979253565.1 of Buttiauxella sp. AC038. Classification (NCBI taxonomy): domain Bacteria; kingdom Pseudomonadati; phylum Pseudomonadota; class Gammaproteobacteria; order Enterobacterales; family Enterobacteriaceae; genus Buttiauxella; species Buttiauxella sp. AC038. The sequence continues at coordinate 2,828,049 of NZ_CEEDCQ010000001.1, forward strand.
TGAATCTACAGCGCGTTACGCCAGTGTTGTTCACCGGAAAGCGAGAAAGCAGAAGAGAAAGATGGGGCTTGATGGGTTAATAACGTTTTGAACAGCTTGTTCGTAAGCATAATGTCCATAGTTTTCACAACGTATCCGCGGTGTTGCTTCTCATCAGTTGCGGATAGTAAATTGTCCTCAGTAGTCAAACACGCTGAATTTGTACCATATTTCGCAAGATGCCTGACTTCCATTTTCAATTCTTTACGCTTGTGTGGCAGAAAATAAGTGTATACCCCTCCTTTCCCCACCCGTACTATATAGCCAATTAAGGAACGGATTATTCTGATGGAGACCGTCAATAATGGCAAAACCCATTATTACGTTAAGTGGATTAAAAGTAGTCATTATGTTGGGGATGTTAGTCATCATCCTTGTGGGGATAAAAGTGGCTGCTGAGATAATCGTGCCATTTATTCTGGCACTGTTTATTGCCATTATCCTCAACCCAATGATTCGTCGTCTGGAGCGCATACGTGTCCCGCGAGTGCTGGCGATCACCTTCGTCATTTCAGTAATTATTTTCTTCATGGCTGTACTGCTCGCCTACCTGGGAACCACGCTTAATGAGCTGACGCGTACGCTGCCGCAATACCGTTCCTTGTTAATCTCCCCTCTGCAAACACTTGATCCGTGGCTACAACGGGTCGGGATTTCTGTGTCGGTGGATGAACTGGTTAAGTATATCGACCCGAACGCGGCAATGACGTTAGTCACAAGTCTTATCACTCAGCTTTCCAATGCGATGACCTCAATCTTTTTACTGCTTCTGACCGTAGTATTTATGTTGATTGAAGTACCGCAATTGCCGGTAAAACTTCAACAATTGATGTCCCGACCGGCAGAAGGTATGGGTGCTATCCAGCGAGCTTTGGACAGCGTCAGCCATTATCTAGTGCTAAAAACCGCTATCAGTTTGGTGACGGGGTTGGTGGTCTGGATAATGTTAGCCATGCTGGATGTGCGTTTTGCCTTTGTCTGGGGGCTGCTCGCCTTCTCACTCAACTATATTCCCAATATTGGATCCGTTCTCGCCGCAATCCCACCGGTTGCGCAGGTGCTGGTATTTAGTGGACTGTATGATGCACTGCTTGTCGTTGCCGGTTATCTGGCCATCAACCTGGTGTTTGGCAATATCATCGAACCACGCATGATGGGGCGAGGATTAGGTTTATCTACTCTGGTGGTTTTCTTGTCGTTGATTTTTTGGGGCTGGCTGCTGGGCCCGGTGGGAATGCTACTGTCGGTTCCATTGACTATCGCGGTGAAAATAGCACTTGAACAAAACGAGGGTGGCAAGAGTATTGCCGTGCTGTTGAGTGATGTGACCAATAACTAAAGAGCCATAGCCGCTCCGGATAACAGAGCGGCTATGTAGTGACACTACATACTGTAACCCGGTTTTTTGGCCAAAGTATCCAGTGCCGGAGCTATCTCTTTATCGTAGACATCCTCTTTCCAGCGATCTTTCTGGATAGGGGTTAGCGCAACAGAGAGCGACTCGTCAGATGAATCAAAGTGCTTCTTCAGCACGGCACAAATATCAGCGGCAAGCGCTTCTTTTTGTTCTTCAGTCAACTCACGCGGAAAGTGCTTTACGGTAATATGCGGCACAACAAATCTCCTTTGAACGGCGAACTCTATTCTTACGTTAAAATATCAAGTTATAGCAATAGAAAATCATTTGGGGCAGATGGAGGCAAACTCATCAAAGCTGATGCCGTACTGCTCGTGGTCCAACCGCAAGCCAAACTTTTCTTGCAGTAGTTGATACACCGCCCTCTCATCAGCCATATCCTCGCGTTGCTCGCCGCTAAACTGCCGGTTACTCAGCGTTAACGTCGTGCCATCGGGTTTATGCAAACACAACATTAAATGATGACGGAAATGCGATTCAGGCCAGGTCGAAACATAGTGATTTGCGACCTGAAAATCACTGAAATATTGGGGTTGCAGATCAAACCGATACAGAGGCATCCAGCCATCTTGTTGTTTGATGCTCAGCAAGTAATCGCCGTCCAGATGCGTTAAGCGATAGACACCATGCGCCGTAGGCTGCTCAACATCAGTTTCCAGCCGCAAAGGGGAAGTCAGTGTTTTCCCACCAAATCCTACATCTGCCAGATAACGCTGTTTATTTATCGTCACCAGCAATAGTCGGTGCGTTCTTGCTGGCATTTCAGGCGGTTGCGTTATCAACACTCTCGCCGCCAGGTCTTCCACTCCAAAACCAATGTCTTCAAGCGCTGCGCGCAGCAAGGCATTTTGCTCATAGCAATAGCCTCCTCGCCCAGCGACAACAAGCTTTTCAAAAACATTATCGAGCTCAAGCCTGATGGTTCGACCAAGAAGCGCATCCAGGTTTTCGAAAGGAATGGAACAAGTATGCAGCAGATGAATATGTTGCAAGGTTTCTAAGGTGGGTACGGCTTCACCATGAAAACCGATACGCGCAAAATAGGTTTGTCGATCGAAAGTCATCATCTCAATCTCTTAAAATCCGATGTCTTTACTATAAAGCGTTTTTTTCATGGCAAATGATCGATAATGCTCTGGCTACAACAGGCCTGTAGACTATTCCCCGGAAATTAAGTGCCAGAAGGATGTGCCATGAAACCCAAGTCGATGACTCTCTATGATGTGGCAAAACATGCCAATGTTTCCTATCAGACCGTTTCGCGGGTTATCAATCAGGCAGAGCACGTTTCTGATAAAACGCGCCGTAAAGTCGAAGCAGCGATGCTGGCACTTAACTACGTTCCTAACCGGGTGGCGCAGCAACTAGCCGGAAAACTGAGCCATACGATTGGGCTTGTGACCAGCAATTTGTCCCTCCACGCCCCGTCGCAAATCGCCGCAGCCATTAAGTCTCAGGCCAGCAAACTCCACTTTAACGTGGTGATATCGATGATTGAGCAGCCTGATTTGAGTGCCTGCAAAGGTGCAGTGAATAGCCTGCTTTCCCAGCGGGTTGATGGGCTGATTGTGAATATTCCTCTGGAAGATGACCAGGTTCGAGCCATCACTGACATGTGCGGCAATGTGCCGGTATTGTTCCTCGATGTATCCCCGACTCTCAATATCCACAGCATCACATTTGATGCCACCACCGGCACGCAGTTGGCAGTAACTCATCTCGTCCAACAAGGCCACCAGCATATTGCTTTACTGAGCGGGCCGTTGACCTCAGTTTCAGCCCGCCTGCGCCTGGAAGGTTGGCAACTGGCTCTGGCAAAGCATCATCTGATGGCTGTCGCACAATTGCAGGGCGACTGGAGTTCAATCTCCGGTTATCTCCAGACACTGGCGCTCATTAGTACGGGATCGAAGTTCACCGCCCTGCTGGTCGCTAACGATCAAATGGCGTTAGGTGCATTACGTGCACTCAATGAATCAGGGTTATCCGTTCCTGGGCAAGTCTCAGTGGTGGGTTATGACGATACCGAAGACAGCGCCTGTTTTATCCCGCCGCTCACTACCATCAAGCAAGACTTTAAAGCACTGGGGAATACCAGCGTTGACCAACTGATTGCCCAAATCCACACGCCCGCTTTACCGGGCCATGCCACCGTCCTTCCCGTCACGCTTATTGAGCGTAAAACGACGGCGGCACCAGATTCTGAAGCTGTGTCACCACAAACCCTGGCCGACGCGCTTGCGGTGCTTGCCCGTCAGGTCGCGCGTCTAAAGTAATTTTTGTGAATCGCCTCACCTGAAGTTATTTTACTGCTTTACATCTGCGCAGGTAAAAAACATATTAATTAATAATTGTGAGCGCTTCGCAAAATGTAAAGGAACATCAAGTATGACCATCAGATCGGGTTCTGTTGCGGCCACTTTGGCCGCGATCCTTGGGCGACGCGACTGGGAGAACCCAGCAGTGACGCAATTAAATCGCTTGCCTGCTCACCCGCCATTTTCCAGTTGGCGTGATGCGCTCGCCGCGCGTGACGACTCATCATCTGAAAGTCTGCGCAGTCTTAATGGTGAGTGGCAGTTTAGCTACTTCTCTCAGCCCGAATGTGTTCCCGAAAGCTGGCTTGAGGTTGATTTAGCCGATGGTCAAATCTTACCAGTCCCATCAAACTGGCAAATGCATGGCTTTGATGCCCCGATTTATACCAATGTCACTTATCCCATCCCGGTTACACCGCCATTTGTGCCACAAGACAACCCGACTGGATGTTACTCGCTCACATTTAATGTCGAACAATGCTGGCTTGATCATGGTCAGACGCGGATTATTTTCGATGGTGTGAATTCGGCATTCCATCTTTGGTGTAACGGCCACTGGATTGGCTACGGTCAGGATAGTCGCCTGCCCTCTGAATTTGACCTCAGTGAAGTCCTGCACGCGGGGCAAAACCGCATTGCGGTGATGGTGCTACGTTGGTGCGATGGAAGTTATCTGGAAGATCAGGATATGTGGCGTATGAGCGGTATTTTCCGCGATGTGACACTACTGCATAAACCTTCCACCCAGTTGAGCGATGTGCATATTGCCTCCTATTTAAACGAAGATTTCAGCCATGCGATACTGGAAACAGCTGTTGCGGTGAAAGGCGAAACCGATGGCGCGTTACAGGTAAAAGTGCAGCTGTGGCGCGGCGAAGAATTCGTGAGTGAGCGGCAACAAACGCTGGTCAGCGAGATTATTGATGAACGTGGAGCCTATAACGACCGCACCACTATCCGAATGCCTGTCGCAAACCCTTTGTTGTGGAGTGCGGAAATCCCCGACCTCTATCGTGCTGTCATTATTTTGCTGGATAGCGCAGGCGTGACAATAGAGGCAGAAGCCTATGACGTGGGCTTTCGTAAAGTCGAAATCCATCAAGGGCTGTTAAAACTCAACGGCAAACCTTTGCTCATTCGCGGTACCAACCGCCATGAACATCACCAGGAATTTGGCCAGGTGATGGATGTCGAAACCATGCGCCGCGACATTATGTTGATGAAGCAGCACAACTTTAATGCGGTGCGCTGCTCGCATTATCCGAACCATCCGTTGTGGTATCGCTTGTGCGACCGTTACGGTCTGTACGTGGTGGATGAGGCAAACATTGAAACCCACGGCATGGTGCCGATGAATCGCCTGAGTGACGATCCTGGCTGGCTGCCCGCGATGACGGAACGTGTCACTCGTATGGTGAAACGCGATATTAATCATCCATCAATTATTATCTGGTCGCTTGGTAACGAGTCCGGTCACGGTGCCAATCATGATGCACTTTATCGCTGGATAAAATCTGTCGACCCCACCCGCCCGGTGCAGTACGAAGGTGGTGGTGCCAACAGCGCAGCAACCGATATTATTTGCCCTATGTATGCGCGTGTTGACCAGGACCAACCCTTCCCGGCAGTGCCTAAATGGTCAATTAAAAAGTGGATTGGCATGCCCGATGAAACCCGTCCGTTGATCCTTTGCGAATATGCCCACGCCATGGGCAACAGTTTTGGTGGTTTCCATAAATACTGGCAGGCATTCCGCCAGCACCCGCGTCTGCAAGGTGGTTTTGTCTGGGACTGGGTCGATCAGTCGCTGATTAAACACGATGAAAATGGCGAGCCCTTCGCAGCCTACGGCGGGGATTTTGGCGACAAACCTAACGATCGTCAGTTCTGCATGAACGGCCTTGTCTTTGCCGACCGCACAGCGCATCCGGCATTGTATGAAGCACAACAAGCACAACAGTTTTTCCAGTTTGAACTTCATCGTGAAACCCCGTTACGCCTCGAAATAACCAGCGAGTACCTGTTCCGCTACAGCAACAACGAACGCCTGGTTTGGCAGATTTCGCAAGTAGGTGAATCCCTCGCAGAAGGTGAAATGCTGCTCGATATTGCGCCAGAAGGTAAGCAGACGATGACGTTCGATTCCCTCCCTGCAATCAGCGGTAGCGGTGATGTGTGGCTGACGGTAAAAGTACTGCAAACCAACGCCACAGACTGGTCTGATGCCGGGCATATTTGTGCATGGGATCAGTGGCAACTGCCGAGTATTCTCAGCGCAACCCCACTGCCTTTTAATGGTAAAGCGCCTGAACTGGTAACCAGTAACTGCCATTTCGATATTCACCTCGGCCTGCATCACTGGCAGTTCAACCGCGAAACTGGTTTGTTAAACCAGTGGTGGAAGGCACAGCAGCCTGCACTATTAAAGCCGCTACAAGATCAGTTCACCCGCGCACCGCTTGATAACGATATTGGTGTCAGCGAAGTGACGCGCATTGACCCGAACGCGTGGGTCGAGCGTTGGAAGGCAGCAGGAATGTATGAGCTTGAGCCACGTGTGGAGAGCTGCGAAGCGGAGGCTTTGGACAATGAAGTGCAGCTGCGCACCGTTCATAGCTGGCAGCACAACGGCAAAACGCTGTTTATCAGCCGTAAGCTCTGGCGAATTGATTGCCAGGGCGAACTCCACGTCAATGTTGATGTTGAAATTGCTTATGGCACACCTCCACCTGCGCGCATCGGTCTGACCTGCCAACTGGCGGAAGTCTATCCTGAAGTGAACTGGCTTGGTCTGGGTCCACATGAAAACTACCCCGATCGCAAGCAATCTGCACTCTTCGATAGTTGGCAGCTTCCACTTGACGAACTGTACACACCGTATGTTTTCCCAACGGATAATGGCTTGCGCTGCGATACCCAAATACTGGAATACGGCGACAACCAGTGGCGCGGGAATTTCCACTTCAATATCAGCCGCTTTAGCCAACAACAATTGCGCGAAACCTCGCATCGCCATTTGCTTGTTGCAGAAACAGGCACCTGCTTAAACCTGGATGGTTTCCATATGGGTGTTGGTGGCGATGACTCCTGGAGCCCAAGCGTTTCACCGGAATACTTGCTTGATAAGCAGCATTATCACTACCAGTTAAGTTGGCAGCGCCGCTAACATCCCTTCTTCAACAATGGCCTGTGTAGTCGCAGGCCATCTTCGAATAATCGCTACAATCTCTACTCTTTGAAAAAAGGCATTAGCGTCCTTAACCATTTATGGATAGGATCTGTCGCCCGATTTTGTCATGGCGTGGAAGTTATAAAAACGTCAGGCATTACGTAGGGGTCTTTTTAACAAAGGAACAGGGTCTACATGAACACAACACACAAAACGGAAGCGGAAAAGCACGCAGCTAAACGCCGTTGGCTAAATTCGCATGATTCCGGGTATCACAAAGCAATGGGTAACCGCCAGGTACAGATGATTGCCATCGGTGGCGCAATTGGCACAGGGCTTTTCCTGGGCGCTGGCGCACGTCTACAAATGGCTGGCCCGGCTCTGGCACTCGTCTATCTGGTCTGCGGCATCTTCTCTTTCTTTATTTTACGCGCGTTAGGCGAACTGGTGCTCCATCGCCCTTCGAGCGGTAGTTTCGTTTCTTATGCCCGTGAGTTTCTCGGTGAGAAAGCCTCCTACGTGGCAGGCTGGATGTACTTCGTGAACTGGGCAATGACGGGCATTGTCGATATCACCGCAGTGGCACTTTATATGCACTATTGGGGCGCTTTTGGCGATGTGCCACAGTGGGTATTTGCTCTCGGTGCGCTTGGTATTGTCGGTGCCATGAATATGATCGGTGTGAAATGGTTCGCAGAAATGGAGTTCTGGTTTGCGCTGATAAAAGTCCTCGCAATCGTCGCCTTCCTGGTAGTGGGGACGGTGTTCCTTGGCAGCGGGAAAATGCTTGATGGCAACACGACAGGTTTCCATTTAATTACTGATAACGGTGGTTTCTTCCCACATGGGTTACTGCCTGCATTAGTGCTTATTCAGGGCGTGGTGTTTGCTTTTGCTTCAATCGAACTGGTGGGTACCGCGGCGGGTGAATGCAAAGATCCAAAGACAATGGTGCCAAAAGCGATTAACAGCGTTATCTGGCGTATTGGTCTTTTTTACGTAGGCTCCGTGACATTGCTGGTTTTATTGCTGCCATGGAACGCCTATCAGGCGGGACAAAGCCCGTTTGTGACATTTTTCTCTAAACTCGGTGTGCCATACATTGGCGACATCATGAATATGGTGGTTCTGACTGCTGCGCTTTCCAGCCTAAACTCTGGCCTCTATTCCACCGGGCGTATTTTGCGTTCAATGTCGATGGGTGGTTCAGCACCTCAGTTCATGTCGAAAATGAGCAAGCAGCACGTACCCTATGCCGGGATATTGGTTACGCTTGGGATATATGTGATTGGTGTGGTACTGAATTATCTAGTGCCATCACAAGTGTTCGAGATAGTCCTCAACGTTGCCTCGCTGGGGATTATCTCTTCCTGGGCATTTATCATGGTTTGCCAGATGCGCTTGCGTAAAGCGATTAAAGAGGGGAAAGCTGAAGACGTTAGTTTTAAATTACCTGGCGCACCGTTCACCTCATGGTTAACCCTGCTCTTCCTGTTTAGCGTATTGGTATTGATGGGGTTCGATTACCCGAACGGAACTTATACCATTGCATCTATTCCGCTGATTTCTTTGTTGCTGGTGATTGGCTGGTTTGGCGCACGTAAGCGTGTTCAAGAACTTGCCCACAATCCCGACGATCACCCTGAGGAAGCGCCGCACAAGGTCAAGTAAACCCATACTGAGCCAATGTTTCGTAGCGAAAAAGGGCAGAATATTTTCTGCCCTTTTTGCTGCTATTTACAATGTCCCGCTAAATATCACTGGCCCGGTCGGTTGTCCCGTTGGAGAGCCGCCTTGCGGTTCGAGGCTGATTGCAATCGTCGTGCCTGGCGATAAAGCCACATTGGTTGCAGTAAGTTGTGTCGGCTCGCTGGCATTCACTAAGCCAAGTGAAATCGGTTTTGCACCCGAAGGTATCGCCCATAACTGCAAGCTGTTATTGGCCGCAATGGTGCGAGGCTGAACCGAAACCAACTGCAGCGTTTTACGTTCACTGTCAGCACTGACAACCCATTGACCTTTGGTTGCATCGCTACTGTTTAACACCACCAGCGGTGTGAGATCGGGTGATCGGCTGGTGAAATACGGCACCAGAATAACCGCGGCAAGTCCAGCCGCCAGCGCCCATCCCAGGTAATTCCAGTTCCACAATGACGTAGGTCTTTGCGGCGGTAAGCTGAGCTGTATTTTTTTCCATACTCGTTCTGGCGGAATCTGTTGCTGTGTATTGTTTTCAAATGGTGCCAGCAAGGTTTGCCAACGACCAAGTTGCTGTGCCAACTCTTGTTCCTGCGCAAGGCGTTTTTCGAAACGCAGACGCGCATTACCACGCAGGGTGCCCAGGGCATACTGCGCGCTCAATGCGCTGTCGATATCGTGTCTGCTTTTCATAATCCTACGCAGTCCTTAAGGTGGTCCAGAGCCCGGCGCACCCAACTTTTTACTGTACCAAGCGGTTGATGCAACCAGGTCGCAATTTCGCTGTGAGACATCCCCTGATAGTAGGCCAGCACCACGCTTTGCCGTTGTTCTGGCGGCAGATGAGCAAGGCAATGTGTGAGTTTGTCGACCTGCTTATCATCGTGCTGGCTATCTTCATTTTGATAACTCGTTACTGGAGTATATTCAGTCAGTTCATCTTCCAGTTCACTACTACGAGCGGTGCCACTTCTTAGCCAATCGATACAACGATTGCGCACAATATGCGTAAGCCAGGTCATCGGGGAGCTGGAGGCAGGATCATAAGTTGCAGCGCGATTCCAGACGGCAAGAAAACTGTCATGCAGAACTTCTTCGGCCCATGATGAGCGGCGCAACATACGTAACGCTACCGGGAAAAGCATCGGTGACGTCTGGCGATAAAGTTGTTCAAAGGCGCGGCGGTCACCATCGGCAACCGCCCGCACAAGCGCTACCTGTTGTTGCACTTGCTGATTATCCATATCTTTCCTGATTGGGTGTGAGTCAGTCACTCACACCGAGTATAGACAGGATTTATTTAGGCATCAGAACAGTATCAATAACGTCAATTACACCGTTTTTCTGATTTACGTCATAAGTACTGATATTCGCGATATTTCCCTGGGCATCTTTCAACTGGATGTTATGCGGGCCGTTACTCATTACCCATAAAGGTTGCCCGTTCACGGTTTTCAGTTCCGCATGGCCACCACCCTCTTTAATTTTTTTCTCAAGCTGCTTCATGTCGTATTTTCCAGCCACGACGTGATAAGTCAGAATGTTGGTCAGTACCGCTTTGTTTTCCGGTTTCACCAGATTCTCAACGGTCCCTGCGGGCAGTTTTGCAAACGCTGCATTAGTTGGCGCAAACACCGTAAACGGCCCTGTTCCCTGAAGGGTATCGACCAAACCCGCGGCTTTTACCGCTGCAACCAGGGTTGTGTGGTCTTTAGAGTTGAGCGCATTTTCAACGATGTTTTTTGAAGGATACATCGCAGCGCCGCCCACCATCACGGAGTCTGACATCATGGCAGCCATGCTGGCGGCACTAAACAGTAACGAGGTAGAGATAGCAGCAGTAAGGATTCTGTTCATGGTTATTTCCTCATTGAGTCAGGAGCACGTTGTTGGCTCACACTCTGATATACGTACGAGGAAATGAACTGGATGCAGGAATATGAAAATATTTTTTCACTCCGGAAAAATCACTCCAATCGCCGCGGAAATCCTCACAAAACACTTTCGCTCATAAAAACTTGCATTAACGTTATGTGCCATTAACACTTTTCAAACATTCATCACAAGTATTAACATACCCTCTTGAATGTTCCAGATGGTTCGTCCGGAACGTAAAATGCTCCCACCTGTGAAAATGTCTGATGAAAATTGTGCACCATGGAAAGATCTCCCTGCCACTGATATTAGTCCCGGCCCTTTCGTCTTTTGCCCTTCCGGCACTTGCCGCCGAAGAGACGATGGTCGTTACCGCAACACAAGGCACGATTTCCGAGCTGGATACACCAGCGGCGGTGAGTGTCGTCAATGGCGACGATATGCGCCAGGCGGCGCCACGCGTTAATCTTTCAGAAAGTCTTAGCAGCGTACCGGGCCTGCAAGTTCAGAATCGCCAGAACTATGCGCAAGATTTACAGCTTTCGGTGCGCGGATTTGGTTCTCGCTCCACCTATGGTGTGCGCGGCATAAGAATGTATGTCGATGGTATTCCCGCGACCATGCCTGATGGCCAAGGGCAAACCTCAAATATCGATATAAACAGCGTTGAAAGTATCGAAGTGCTACGTGGCCCCTTCTCGGCACTTTATGGCAACGCATCGGGTGGCGTGATTAATGTCAGCACAACAACGGGTACACAACCGCCAACTTTTGAAGCCAGCAGCTATTACGGCAGCTTTGGAAGCTGGCGTAACAGTATTAAAGCAACCGGAGCCACGGGTGATGGTACGCAGGCAGGTGATGTCGATTACGCCGTATCAGCTTCACGCTTTACGACTCATGGTTATCGCGACCACAGCAGTGCACAAAAAAATCTCGGCAATGCCAAACTGGGTGTGCGTCTCAATGAAGCAAGCAAATTAACCCTGCTGCTCAACAGCGTAGATATTGATGCCAATGATCCTGGCGGTTTAACCGAGCAGGAATGGCGCAATGACCCGACTCAGGCACCTCGCGCCGAACAGTACAATACCCGCAAGACCACCAAACAGACTCAGGCTGGTCTGCGCTATGACAGACAGCTAAGCGCCAATGATGATTTAAGTGTCATGACCTATGCAGGGGTGCGCGAAACTACGCAATATCAGTCCATTCCCGTTGCCCCTCAGCTAAACCCAACGCATCCAGGTGGTGTGATTGAACTTTCGCGCCATTACCAAGGGATAGATTCTCGCTGGACACATCGAGGCAATCTTCTGTCTGTGCCGGTGACGTTTACCACCGGGCTTGATTACGAAACCATGTCGGAAAAGCGCAAAGGGTATGAAAACTTTGTGGTAGAAAACGGCACCACAGTTTTAGGCGAGAAAGGCGACCTTCGGCGTGACGAACGTAATCTAATGTGGAACGTTGACCCGTATCTGCAAACGGCCTGGCAACTCACCGATAAACTCAGTCTTGATGCAGGCGTGCGTTTCAGTTCGGTCTGGTTCGACTCGAACGATCAGTACATTACCGCTAAAAACGGTGATGACAGCGGCGATGCGAGCTACCACAAGTGGCTACCTGCCGCCGCGTTGAAATACGCCGTGACCGATGCCTGGAATATTTACACCTCGGCAGGCCGTGGTTTTGAAACGCCGACCATCAACGAACTCTCGTATCGTGATAATGGCCAGTCAGGTTTGAATTTTGGATTAAAACCATCCACCAGCGATACCGTGGAAATCGGCACTAAAACGCGCGTCGGCAATAGTTTGTTTGCTGCGGCACTCTTCCAGACAGATACCGACGATGAGATTGTTGCAGACCAAAGCAGCGGTGGGCGCACAACCTATAAAAATGCCGGTGAAACCCGCCGCCGTGGGGTGGAACTCTCTGCTGATAGCCAACTTGGCTACGACTGGCGTGTAAAAATGGCGTGGACTTATCTCGATGCTACCTATCGCAGTAATGCGTGTGGCGCTGATAATTGCGAAGGCAATCGCATTCCGGGAATCGCGCGCAACATGGGCTACGCTTCACTTGAATATGCGCCGCCAGAGGGTTTCTATGCAGGAGCCGACGTGCGTTATATGAGTGATATTCAGGCCAATGACGAGAATACTGCGAAAGCACCTGCTTACACGGTCGCCTCACTCAACAGTGGTTATAAACTGCGGATTCAGGAAAGCTGGTTATTGGATATTTGGGGACGCGTCGATAACCTGTTCGATCGCGAGTATGTCGGTTCCGTTATTGTTAACGAAAGTAATGGTCGCTACTACGAACCCGCGCCGGGGCGCAATTATGGTGTGGGGGTGAACCTGAGTTACACATTCTTATAAGCATAAAAAACGGAACCCCATCAGGTTCCGTTTTATTTGGTGCCGGAGATGGATTACTCCATCGTCGCACCGCTGTTAAGCTTGAACACCACGTTGACAATCATTCCTTGCCCTGGCTTGCCGCTTTCGTAGCGCCATTTTTTCATCGCCAGTTTCACCTCGCGTTCGAACATATTGGCAGGTGTCGCGGAAAGAATCGTCACATTACTCACGCTACCATCTGCAGCAACATCAAACTTCACACGCACTTTGCCTTCTATGCGCAGCGCATGCGCGCGGGCAGGATACTGTGGCGAATTACGGCTAAGCGCACGCGGCCCAGTTGCAACAGGTGCTGATGAGGCAACAGGTGCAGTGTTTGCAACCGGTGCGGGACGCGCTGGTGCGGTGTTAGTTACCGGTGCGCTCGGACGCGGTTCAACCGGCCTGACTTCGCGCTTCGGCTCTTCAACCTTTTTCACCGGCTTCGGTTTTGGCTTAGGTTTTGGTTTCGGTTCTGGCTTATGAATGACAACTGGCGCCTCTTTCGGCGGCTCAGGGATCGGTTCAGGCTCAGGTTCGGCTACCGGCTCTGGCGGTGGCTGAACAACTTCAGGTTGTGGTGGTTCAAGCTCAGCCGGAGTCACCATAGTGATACTGATAGGCTGTGCAGGTGCTGGCAACTCAACAACCTGATGATGTACCGAGGTATAGAGAGCCGCCGCGACAATAGCACCATGAAGTACAACAGAAAGTGCGGTCGGCCACGGAAAGCGGCGGCGAGGTAAATCAAGGGTCATTGACGTCATAATGGCTTAGGTGTCTTAAACAGGCGTTAATTTTAAATGCAAATAGCAATCATATTCAACAACGCATCGTATAAAGTCGTTTTTTTTCCTGCCAGACGCTGGATTTTCCCTCATTCACCTCACCGATTTAACATCTTGTTTATCTTTCAATTGCAGTCTTAACGTCATTCACTTACCGTACTTTACAACCCCCATATTATTAAGGAGTGCTGCACGTGCTGTATGTCATTTATGCGGAAGATAATGCCGACTCTCTCGAAAAGCGTACGGCAGTGCGCCCTGCCCACCTCGCGCGTCTACAATTGTTACGCGATGAAGGCCTCCTGCTGACGGCTGGTCCAATGCCTGCGGTCGACAGTAACGATCCTGGTGCTGCGGGTTTTACCGGTTCAACCGTGATTGCTGAGTTTGCATCACTTGAAGATGCGCAAGCCTGGGCCGAAGCTGACCCTTATATTGCTGCGGGTGTTTATAAGCAGGTGGCTATCAAGCCATATAAAAAGGTATTCTGATTCAACTATTCGTACGGTGAATGAAGTTATCAGGAAATTCTTATGGATTTGTTTGATGAGTCTTATGAGCGCCACAAGCAATCTGTGGGTAATCAGGAAGCACGCTGGAACGCCTGGCTTGCCAAACATCCTTTGGTGATTGTCGCGGCGGCATCGGTCACTGTGCTGATTATTTTACTGGCAATGCATTTCTCGTAAGACCGAAGATTTTGAAGATACTGGGCACCGCAAGCGGTGCCCTTTTCTTTACGACGCCCATTGATCGTGAATGGCAAACAGCAAGGAGTTACGCTGGCGGTTTGTCTGGCACTTTCTGATGGCGTGAATGCGCATGTTACGGCGTGACTGACCTTCCAGCCAACGCGATCTGCGCCGTTGTGTCTGACGCAGCATCCGCCACCGTCCGACCTCAGTTCTACTACGCCTCATTTTTACGACTCGGGTTGCATTTAAGACGCGCCATTATAGAGCGTTCTTCACGCCAGACCAGTCGTTTTACGATTATACCCGTCATACTTAAGTTGTCGGTTCGCAGTCTTACTACAACTCAAATTATTTTGGGTATAGTTTTAGTGTCAACCTCTAGCGGTTGTGCGTAAACTCAAAAGCATACGGTTTCTAAAGGATTTTTGAACTATGACAACCTTCTATACAGTTGTTAGTTGGCTGATCATTTTAGGTTATTGGCTTCTAATAGCCGGCGTAACGCTGCGAATTTTAATGAAGCGCCGCGCAGTTCCTTCGGCCATGGCATGGCTGCTGATTATTTATATTCTTCCTCTGGTAGGGATAATCGCCTACCTCTCGTTTGGTGAGTTGCATCTGGGCAAACGTCGTGCCGAACGTGCGCGTGCTATGTGGCCATCAACGGCAAAATGGCTTAACGACCTTAAAAGCTGCAAACATATTTTTGCCGAAGAAAACAGCGAAGTCGCGACATCGTTATTCCAATTGTGTGAACGTCGCCAGGGGATTGGTGGCGTTAAGGGCAACCAGCTACAACTGCTCACCACCTCTGATGAAACGATGCATGCGTTGATTCGTGATATCCAGTTGGCTCGTCATAACATCGAGATGGTGTTTTATATCTGGCAGCCAGGAGGGTTAGCAGACCAGGTGGCAGAATCGCTGATGGCTGCGGCTCGCCGTGGCATTCACTGCCGCTTAATGCTCGACTCAGCTGGCAGCGTCGCCTTCTTCCGCAGCCCTTGGGCCAACATGATGCGTAACGCCGGCGTGGAAGTCGTTGAAGCACTCAAAGTTAATTTGATGCGTGTGTTCTTGCGCCGCATGGATTTACGTCAGCACCGTAAGATGGTGATGATCGATAACTATATCGCCTACACAGGCAGTATGAATCTCGTCGACCCACGCTTCTTTAAACAAGATGCAGGTGTTGGGCAATGGGTTGATTTAATGGCACGTATGGAAGGCCCTGTTGCCACAGCAATGGGAATTGTCTATTCCTGTGACTGGGA
This sequence comes from Buttiauxella sp. AC038, assembly GCF_979253565.1. Classification (NCBI taxonomy): domain Bacteria; kingdom Pseudomonadati; phylum Pseudomonadota; class Gammaproteobacteria; order Enterobacterales; family Enterobacteriaceae; genus Buttiauxella; species Buttiauxella sp. AC038. The sequence goes on from NZ_CEEDCQ010000001.1 coordinate 2,843,730, forward strand.
AATCGAAACCGGTAAGCGCATTTTACCTCCCGCGCCAGATGCCAATATCATGCCGTTTGAAGAAGCGACCGGGCATACTATTCACACGATTGCTTCAGGCCCAGGCTTCCCGGAAGATTTGATTCATCAGGCACTGCTGACGTCAGTTTATGCGGCACGTGAATACCTGATTATGACGACCCCCTATTTTGTGCCGAGCGACGATTTGCTTCACGCGATTTGTACTGCGGCACAACGTGGCGTCGACGTCAGTATTATTGTGCCACGCAAGAACGACTCATTACTGGTGGGTTGGGCAAGCCGGGCATTCTTTACCGAATTGCTGGAAGCTGGCGTTAAGATTTACCAGTTCGAAGGCGGCCTGCTGCATACTAAGAGCGTACTGGTCGATGGGCAACTCAGTCTGGTGGGTACGGTTAATCTGGATATGCGTAGTCTTTGGCTCAATTTCGAGATAACCCTGGTTATCGATGACTCCGGTTTTGCCAGCGACCTTGCCGCCGTACAGGACGATTATATCTCCCGCTCACGGCTGGTTGATCTACGCTTGTGGTTGAAACGCCCAATGTGGCAACGTGTGGTAGAGCGACTGTTTTACTTCTTTAGCCCGTTGCTGTAAAACGTGGCGCATCAGTACTTAATAAGTGGAACCAGACATGGAAATGGATCTGAACAACCGCCTGACAGAAGATGAAACTCTCGAGCAGGCTTACGATATTTTTCTCGAACTGGCGGTTGATAACCTCGACCCGGCAGATGTGATTTTATTTAACCTGCAATTTGAAGAGCGTGGCGGTGCCGAGCTTTTTGACCCCGCTGAAGACTGGCAGGAGCATGTAGATTTCGACCTGAACCCTGACTTTTTTGCCGAAGTAGTGATTGGCCTTGCCGACACAGACGGTGGCGAAATCAACGATATCTTTGCTCGTGTGCTGCTGTGCCGCGAAAAAGATCACAAGCTCTGCCATATTCTCTGGCGCGAGTGATGCTTTTTAGCGCGGCACTGCTGCCGCGCTACTCTTCTTTCCCTATTAGCGGTAATCGCCCACCACACGACTTACAATATTGAGCGTTAGTCTCATGATCTTGCTGGTGACATAACGGGCATTTTCGCTCCAGCCTTTTGCGTTGTAATTCCGTCGCCATTTGCGCGGTCAAAATCCCCGTTGGGATAGCAATCACCGAGTAACCAATCAAGATAAGTAATGACGCCACGAACCTTCCTAACGGAGTATGAGGCGTAATATCGCCGTAACCTACTGTCGCAACCGTCACCACAGCCCAATAAACCGAAACGCCAAGACTCGTAAAGCCGTTAACAGCCCCTTCAATTCCATACATTAATGCGCCAGCGGTGACTAATACGATGGCGATAAATGAATAGAATAGAATGAGTTGATGCCGGGAATTGACCACCGCACGCCATAAGCTATTTAACGCAGGCATTAAGCGCAGTAATTTCAGGATACGTAGTACGCGAATTGCCCGCATGGCACGCCATGCAAAGAAATAGTGTATCGCCAGCTCCGGCCACAACCATAAAACATAAAGCGGCAGAATTGTCGCAAGATCGATAAACCCCCAGAAACTGAATACATAGCGCACTGGCTCAGGCCAGACAAGCACGCGCAATACGTATTCAAGGGTAAAGACCAGGGTAAAACCGATTTCGATGGCGATAAACATCCGCCACTGTTCAGGTGTGAAAGTGACTTGATTGCCGATGCTGGATTCAATAAAAACAGTGATGACACTAAGCAGCGCCAGCAAACCCCATAATACTTCGGAGCGGCGCCCTGAGCGGGTTCGTTGGTCAAATAAAACGTGGTAACAACGTTGTCTTAAAGAACTCTTATTCCCTGTCACGAAAACCTCGCCTGTAAAAAAAGGGCTGGCGTAATGCCAGCCCTGCGAGATTATAACGGGTCAACCTTCAGACAGGAAACGGCATGCTTGAAACTGCCTTCCAGAACTGGGCGAGTTTTCGCACATTCTGGCCCTGCAATCGGGCAGCGCGTACGGAACACGCAGCCTGACGGCGGGTTGATTGGCGAGGGCAACTCCCCTTCGAGAAGTTGTATCGTTTTATTTCTTTCCAGATCCGGGTCAGGAATTGGTACCGCAGACATCAACGCTTTGGTGTAAGGGTGCAGCGGGTTGTGATACACCTCATCATAGGTGCCCAGCTCAACGGCATGGCCCAGATACATCACCAGAACGCGGTCAGAGATGTGTTTTACCACTGCTAAATCGTGCGCGATGAAGATCAGGGAAAGCCCCATTTCACGTTGCAGTTTTTGCAGCAGGTTCACAACCTGAGCCTGGATTGATACGTCGAGCGCAGAAACCGGTTCGTCACAGATAATCAGTTTTGGCTCAAGGATCAAAGCACGGGCGATCCCGATACGCTGGCACTGGCCACCTGAAAACTCGTGCGGGTAACGGTTGATGAGGTTTGGCAGCAAGCCCACTTTCATCATCATCGCTTTTACGCGGTCACGAACTTCCTGGCGCGGCATTTTCGGGTGATAGGTGCGCAGCGGCTCAGCGATAATATCGCCGATATTCATACGCGGGTTGAGCGACGCGAGCGGGTCCTGGAAAATCATCTGGATGTCGCTACGCACATCGCGCCACTCGTCCTGATTCATGCCCAGCAAATCTTTACCCAGCCATGCAACGCGGCCTTCCGTCGCTTTCACCAGGCCGATAATCGCACGGGCAAATGTCGATTTTCCGCAGCCCGATTCCCCTACCACGCCCAGCGTTTCGCCTTCGTATAAACGCAGCGTCACGCCATCAACCGCTTTCAGGGTTTTAGAGGGTTGCCAGAACCACTGCCTGCCGTCTTTGATATCAAAGTGAACTTTAAGGTCAGCGATTTCTAAGAGGACTTTTTTCTCTTGCGTCACGGCGTTCATACTAACTCCTCCACTGGCTTAAAGCAGGCGCGTAAGCGGCCCTCACCAAATTGTTCCAGCGGCGGTGCTGTGTTACAGATTTCCATCGCATGTGGGCAACGAGGCTGGAACGGGCACCCCTTCGGCAAACGCAACAGGTTTGGCGGGTTGCCAGGAATAGTCAGCAGTGATTCACCTTCAGCATCCAGACGCGGTACCGCATTTAGCAGACCGATAGAATACGGGTGAACCGGGTTGTAAAACACATCCCGCGCCTGACCATACTCCATAGTACGGCCAGCATACATCACCAGTACTTTGTCGCAGATCCCGGCAACAACACCTAGATCGTGGGTGATCATGATAATCGCGGTGTTGAACTCACGTTTAAGCTCGTTCAGCAGCGTCATGATTTGTGCCTGAACGGTCACATCCAATGCTGTCGTTGGCTCATCTGCAATCAGCAGTTTTGGACGGCACAGTAACGCCATGGCAATCATTACGCGCTGGCGCATACCGCCGGAAAACTCATGCGGGAACATACGCATGCGTTTCCGTGCTTCAGGCATTTTAACCGCATCGAGCATACGAACAGATTCTTCAAACGCTTCCGCTTTGCCCAATTTTTTGTGCAACATCAGCACTTCCATTAACTGCTCGCCTACACGCATGTAAGGATTCAGTGAGGTCATTGGGTCCTGGAAGATCATCGAAATCTGTTCTGCACGCAGGCGGTTAAGCTGGCTTTCGGGCAGGTTCAGAATCTCTTTGCCATTAAACTTCGCTGAGCCACCAATACGGCCGTTCGCCGCCAGCAAACCCATCAAAGCAAAAGCCGTTTGCGATTTACCGGAACCGGATTCGCCCACAATACCCAGTGTTTCACCGGCACGCAGGCTGAAATTCAGATCGTTTACCGCAGTAACATCACCGTCTGGCGTACTGAAGGTGACGCGCAGATCTTTTACGTCTAACAACGTAGAAGCCTGGCTCAGTGGAGTAACCACCGCAGGATTTTCAATTGTGCTCATCGCGGCACTCCTTAACGATCTTTCGGGTCGAGGGCATCACGCAGACCATCGCCGATAAAGTTGAAACAGAACAGAGTGATAACCAGGAAGCCTGCCGGGAACATCAGCAACCATGGGGAAACTTCCATGGAGTTGGCACCATCGCTCAGCAATGCACCCCAGCTACTTAGTGGCTCTTGTGTACCCAGCCCCAGGAAGCTCAGGAAAGATTCGAACAGGATCATGCTTGGCACCAGCAGCGAGGCATAAACCACCACTACGCCGAGTACGTTTGGCACAATGTGACGAACAACAATGTTAACGGTAGAAACACCGCCAACCTGGGCTGCTTCAATGAACTCTTTACGTTTCAGGCTCAGCGTTTGGCCACGCACGATACGCGCCATATCCAGCCAGGAAACCATGCCGATTGCGACAAAAATCAGCAGGATGTTTTGCCCGAAGAATGTCACCAGCAAAATAACGAAGAACATGAATGGGAAGGAGTTGAGGATCTCGAGCAGACGCATCATCACAGAGTCGGTTTTGCCACCCAGATAACCTGCAAGCGAGCCATACAATGTGCCAACGACTACCGCGACCAGTGCCGCCGCAACACCCACCATCAATGAGATACGGCCACCGATTGCGACACGAACCAGCAGGTCACGACCTGAAGAGTCCGTACCGAAATAGTGACCAGAGGTCATGTCCGGTGCGGCCGACATCATTCCCCAATCGGTATCAAAATAGCTAAACTGCGACAGCATTGGCGCGAAGGTCACGAACAGCGCGATAAGTGCCAGGACAATCAGACTCGCTACCGCTGCACGGTTATGCATAAAGCGGCGACGGGCGTCTTGCCAAAGGCTACGGCCTTCTACTTCTAGTTTTTCACTGAAGTTTTCCAGCGCCTCGCTGTTTTTATTACTCAACATCATGGCGTACTCCAGCGTCAGTAACGGATTTTCGGATCGATAACGGCATACAGCACATCAACAATCGCGTTAAAGAGAATAGTTAGCGCGCCAACCAGAATGGTCAGGCTCAGAACCAATGAATAGTCACGGTTCAACGCTCCGTTTACGAACAACTGGCCGATACCCGGTAATCCGTAAATGGTTTCAATAACCATCGAGCCTGTGATGATACCGACAAATGCCGGGCCCAAATATGACAGAACGGGTAGCAGTGCAGGTTTCAACGCGTGGCGCAAAATAATGCGGCGCATCGGCAAACCTTTCGCACGGGCGGTACGGATAAAGTTGGAGTGCAGAACTTCAATCATTGAGCCACGAGTGATACGCGCGATACTGGCAATATAAGCCAAAGACAACGCGACCATCGGCAGGATCATGTATTGAATAGCCCCTCCGTTCCACCCGCCTCCGGGCAACCACTTGAGGGTTATCGCAAAAATCAAAACCAGTAATGGCGCAACCACGAAGCTCGGGATAACTACCCCGGTCATGGCTATCCCCATTACGGCGTAATCCCATTTAGTATTTTGATTCAGTGCGGCAATAACCCCAGCGAAAACCCCTAAAACAACGGCAAAGATAAATGCAGCAGCACCCAATTTTGCCGAGACTGGGAAGCTTGAAGCCACCAGGTCGTTCACTGAATAATCTTTATATTTAAATGACGGGCCAAAATCACCGTGCGCCAGTTGTTTCAGATAGCTGAAATACTGGGTCGAGATCGGATCGTTTAAATGGTATTTGGCTTCAATGTTCGCCATAACTTCCGGCGGCAGTGCGCGTTCGCTGGTAAAAGGGCTACCTGGCGCAAGGCGCATCATGAAGAATGAAATTGTTATAAGAATAAATAGTGTCGGAATTGCTTCCAGACAACGACGCAGAATAAATTTCAACATTGCCCGTACCTTCTGGCTGTGCCTTTAGAGTGCGATAAAATAAGACACGATGGGGCAAGCTCTACCCTTTTATCTTAAATAATTCACGTTGCAGGAAGGCGACAAGCTCATGAATCCCCAGGAACATAAACAAACTATGTGACTGGGGTGAATGAGTGCAGTTAACGCACCTGCAGCGTGAAGTATGAGGGATAAAACTTGCCCCACGAATTGCCATTAATGTTTGATGATATACATATCTTTAGTATAGATATTATCCATCGGGTCTTTACCGGTATAACCGCCAACCCATGGTTTCACCAGACGGGCATTCACATAGTAATAAACCGGAACGATTGCAGAATCTTTGCCCAATTGCTGTTCCGCTTTATCGTATGCGGCAGAGCGTTGCGCATCATCAGTCGCTTTCAGCGATTCCGCCATAATGGCGTCAAAGGCTGGGCTCTTATAATGCGCGGTGTTCATTGAGCTTGTAGACAGCATCGTATTCAGGAAGGAAGTCGGTTCGTTGTAATCCGCACACCAGCCAGCACGCGCAACGTTATAGTTGCCCTGATGACGCGTATCGAGGAAGGTTTTCCACTCCTGGTTTACCAGCTTAACGTTCACACCGAGGTTTTTCTGCCAGATAGAAGCAGCTGCAATAGCCAGTTTCTTGTGCAGATCGGAGGTGTTGTACAACAGGTCGAAGGTTAGCGGTTTATCTTTGGTGTAACCCGCTTCAGCCAGCAACTTCTTAGCTTCTTCGTTACGTTTTTCCTGAGTCCATGAGAACCACTCAGGTTTAGTCAGTTTTGCACCGTCAGTATAAGGAGGGGTATAGCCATATGCTGGCAGATCGCCCTGCGCCTTCACTTTATTAACGATAATGTCACGATCCAGACCCAGTTTCAGAGCGGTACGGACACGCGCATCGTTAAATGGAGCTTTCTGGTTGTTAATTTCGTAGTAGTAAGTACACAGATACGGGTCAACGTGTACTTCAGCTGGAATTTCTTTTTTCAGCTTCTGGAACAGCTCGATTGGCAGGTTGTTATACGTCATGTCAATCTCACCGCTGCGGTAGCGGTTAACATCCGTGACTTCGGAAGAGATTGGCAGATAGGTAATTTGCGAAATAACGGTTTTCGCGTTATCCCAATAATTGGTATTACGTTCCATGACGATGCGTTCGTTAACAACCCAGTCTTTCAGTTTATAAGCACCGTTACTCACGATGTTTGCAGGCTGGGTCCACTTCTCACCAAACTTCTCAATGGCGGTTTTATTCACCGGGGACATCGCCGGGTTAACCAGAAGTTTATAGAAGTAAGGAACAGGCTCGCTCAAAGTGACTTCCAGAGTGTGGTCGTCAATGGCTTTTACGCCCAGTTCACTTGGTTTCATTTTTCCGTCGATGATAGCATCAACGTTTACGATATGGCCGTATTGCGGGTAGCTTGCGTATGGGGAAGCAGTATTTGGATCAACCAGACGCTGCCAGCTATAAACGAAATCTTGTGCTGTGACTGGCTCGCCGTTAGACCATTTCGCATCTTTACGCAGATGGAAGGTCCAGACTTTGAAATCTTTATTATCCCAGGACTCTGCTACGCCCGGAATTGGGTGACCGTCTTTTGGAGAAGTAATCAATAAACCTTCAAACAGGTCACGACTCACGTTTGACTCAGGAACACCTTCAATCTTATTTGGGTCCAGAGACTGTGGCTCAGCACCGTTATTTCGGATCAACGTTTGCTTTTCTGACAGTTGAACACCTGCAGGAACTTCGGCCGCCATGGCCACATTGCCTACGATTAGCGCGGATAAAATACTTGCTGCTACCAGACTTTTTTTTGTGATGATGGACATTGTGTTGATACTCCACTCATTATAATTACCGACCCGAAAGCCAGCCTCTTCCCCTTAGGGTTCCTTAACAGCGCAAGAGCGTTATGCGACTGTCCGGATTAACTTCTTGTCTTACTTGCTATCACCGACTTTATTTTTGGGGACGCTCTTATTGGCACCCTGCTCCGTCGATTCTTAATCAACCTACCCTGTACTCAGGTTGATTTTTATGAGTCATCTGTAAATGAAACATTTCTCAGATAATTGTGTTGCCCGGAAAGTATCAAAAGCCTCTGACGCTCGCCAATACAATTTGCAAATTTGTTAACCATTTCTCTTTTATCTATTCGGAGACTGGTTCGTAACGATGCTTTTTCCGTGTAAAACACTCGGTTAACTCTTTAAAAATAAAAGGTATACCGGTGATCAAAAAGATGAGTTTCGCGCAGACTGACGGCACCCACCCCTAATTCACGAAAAATTAACAATTGGTTATTTTTTAGCACATTCATCTGCTGGATAGCATGATTAACTAATATCATCTCAATAAAGCGGCAGCAAGCATCATTGTGTAGTGTGAGTTAAATAACGAACTGATTGTCAGTTTTATGTACAGCGGGGAAAAGTGAAGGTAGTTAATACGCGGTTTCCAAAGCATTTTCTTATGGATAATTTTCTTATGAAAACTGAAAAAATGCTTATGCTTTATTGGTATTGGTGTGAAATTAACAAAAAAAGCAGAATAATTATTCTGCTTTTTCATACGAACCTTTCAGCAGAACTAACTTAACAGTCCCGGGAAGATCGTTTTCAGGCCAGTCACAATAAACTCTATACCCAGAGCCATCAGTAACAGACCCATTATACGGGTAATGACGTTGATGCCGGTTTGACCCAGCAGGCGTACTAGCCATGGCGCAAGGCGGAACACCAACCAACAACAAAATGCAAAGAGCGCAATAGCGATTGTAAAACCGACCAGATAATTCCAGCTATGGTAACGCGTGCCCCATACGATGGTCGAACTTATTGCACCAGGACCGGCCATTAAAGGCAATGCTAATGGCACAACACCCACACTTTCACGAATGGCGCTTTCTGATTTTTCTTGTTTGTTCTGTTTATCTTCCCCAAGCTTACCGCTGATCATCGACATCGCAATGGTGACCACCAGAATACCGCCGGCAATGCGGAAAGAATCAATTGATATACCAAATAATTGCAGAATACCGTCACCGAGGAACAACGATGTCCATAAAATAATCGCTACCGACAGGTTGGCGGTAAGGTTTGTTTTATTCCTGGCCAACGCCGTTTGGTAGCTGGTCATACTAATGAATACAGGAATGATCCCCACTGGGTTTACCAGCGCGAACAAGCCAATAAAGAACTTAAAATAGGTAGGCAAATCGAACAAGGGTTGGGCCACTCAAAACTCCGCGAATGAACGTAGCAAAGGCCGGCGTAATGTAATGGAAAACAGGTGCTGGCGCCACGCACTTTCGCAGCATAGATAACTACTTTTATTAGCAAATGCGATATTAAACGATAATGTTACCCACTTGTTGAAAATATGGTAATTTGTTTTATCTTTGCTGTGACTAAAATTTTAAAGACTTATCAGTTACCTGAATCCTCCCTGCTGAATGGAGTCAGCCTTAAAATATTGTGATTTACATCACAAAAAACCTACTCAGAAGTGAGTACTCTTGATGCATCTGAAGAGCAAATGATTCAGAGGATGAATAGGTTTTTTTAGGTAGGCTCTTTTAGTAAGTCAGCAAGATGTTTTGGGAAGTTTTTGGATAGTCGTGGCTCGTCTTTTACGCAAGCTGTTGCCCGCTGACTATACTTTCGTCTCGAGCAGCTCATTTACTAAAAGAGTTTAAACATTATCAGGAGAGCATTATGGCTGTAACTAATGTCGCTGAACTTAACGCACTTGTAGAGCGCGTCAAGAAAGCCCAGCGTGAATATGCCAACTTTACTCAAGAGCAAGTTGATAAAATCTTCCGCGCCGCCGCTCTGGCTGCCGCAGATGCTCGAATCCCTCTCGCGAAACTGGCTGTTGCCGAATCTGGCATGGGTATCGTTGAAGATAAAGTGATCAAAAACCACTTTGCTTCAGAGTATATCTACAACGCCTATAAAGATGAAAAGACCTGCGGTGTTCTGTCTGAAGACCAGACCTTCGGTACTATCACTATCGCTGAGCCGATCGGTATCATTTGCGGTATCGTACCAACGACTAACCCGACTTCAACGGCTATCTTTAAGTCTCTGATCAGCCTGAAGACGCGTAACGCGATTATCTTCTCTCCACACCCACGTGCAAAAGACGCGACCAACAAAGCCGCAGACATCGTTCTGCAAGCTGCGATCGCTGCGGGTGCGCCAAAAGATCTGATCGGTTGGATTGACCAGCCATCTGTCGAACTGTCTAACGCTCTGATGCACCACCCAGATATCAACATGATTCTGGCAACCGGTGGTCCAGGCATGGTTAAAGCAGCATACAGCTCCGGTAAACCCGCAATCGGCGTAGGCGCAGGTAACACCCCAGTTGTTGTTGACGAAACTGCCGACATCAAACGTGTTGTTGCTTCTATCCTGATGTCTAAAACCTTCGATAACGGCGTAATCTGTGCTTCCGAGCAGTCAGTTATCGTTGTTGATTCTGCATATGATGCAGTGCGCGAGCGTTTTGCATCCCACGGCGGCTACATGCTGCAGGGTCAAGAGCTGAAAGCGGTTCAGGACATCATCCTGAAAAATGGTGCACTGAACGCAGCTATCGTTGGTCAGCCAGCAACTAAAATTGCTGAACTTGCAGGCTTCACAGTACCGGCTGACACCAAGATCCTGATTGGTGAAGTTAGCGTTGTTGACGAGTCAGAGCCATTTGCTCACGAAAAACTGTCTCCAACCCTGGCTATGTACCGTGCTAAGAGCTTCGAAGACGCTGTTGTTAAAGCTGAGAAACTGGTTGAGATGGGCGGTATCGGTCATACCTCTTGCCTGTACACAGACCAGGACAACCAGCCAGAGCGCGTTAAGCACTTCGGCGACAAAATGAAAACTGCACGTATCCTGATCAACACCCCTGCTTCTCAGGGTGGTATCGGTGACCTGTACAACTTCAAACTCGCGCCTTCCCTGACTCTGGGTTGTGGCTCATGGGGTGGTAACTCCATCTCTGAGAACGTGGGTCCTAAGCACCTGATCAACAAGAAAACCGTTGCTAAGCGAGCTGAGAACATGTTGTGGCATAAACTTCCGAAATCTATCTACTTCCGCCGTGGCTCTCTGCCAATCGCGCTGGACGAAGTGATTACTGATGGTCACAAACGTGCGATGATCGTTACCGACCGTTTCCTGTTCAACAACGGCTATGCAGACCAGATCACTTCTGTTCTGAAAGCAGCTGGCGTTGAAACTGAAGTATTCTTCGAAGTAGAAGCTGATCCGACTCTGTCCGTAGTACGTAAAGGTGCAGAACTGGCGAACTCCTTCAAACCAGACGTGATTATCGCGCTGGGTGGTGGTTCACCGATGGATGCTGCGAAAATCATGTGGGTCATGTACGAGCACCCAGAAACTCACTTCGAAGAACTGGCTCTGCGCTTCATGGACATCCGTAAGCGTATCTACAAGTTCCCGAAAATGGGCGTAAAAGCGAAAATGATCGCGGTTACCACCACTTCCGGCACTGGTTCAGAAGTGACCCCGTTTGCAGTTGTAACTGATGATGCAACTGGCCAGAAATACCCACTGGCTGACTACGCTCTGACTCCAGATATGGCGATTGTTGATGCCAACCTGGTCATGGACATGCCTAAGTCCCTGTGTGCATTCGGTGGTCTTGATGCCGTAACTCACGCACTGGAAGCTTATGTTTCTGTTCTGGCGAGCGAGTTCTCTGACGGTCAGGCTCTGCAAGCACTGAAACTGCTGAAAGAAAACCTGCCGGCATCTTACAACGAAGGCTCTAAAAACCCAGTTGCTCGTGAGCGTGTACACAACGCCGCGACCATCGCGGGTATCGCGTTTGCGAATGCCTTCTTGGGTGTGTGTCACTCAATGGCTCACAAACTGGGTTCTCAGTTCCACATTCCTCACGGTCTGGCGAACGCCCTGTTGATCTCTAACGTTATCCGTTATAACGCGAACGACAACCCAACTAAGCAGACTGCATTCAGCCAGTATGACCGCCCACAAGCGCGTCGTCGTTATGCTGAAATCGCTGACCATCTGGGTCTGAGCGCACCGGGCGACCGTACTGCTGCTAAGATTGAGAAACTGCTGGCATGGCTTGACAGCATCAAGGCTGAACTGGGTATTCCTAAGTCCATCCGCGAAGCTGGCGTTCAGGAAGCTGACTTCCTGGCTCACGTTGATAAACTGTCTGAAGATGCGTTCGATGACCAGTGTACCGGTGCTAACCCACGTTACCCGCTGATCTCTGAACTGAAACAAATTCTGATGGATACCTTCTACGGTCGTGAATTCTCCGAAGAAGGCAACGAAGCACCATCTGCTAAAGCAACTGCAGCTCCAGCCGTTAAAGCTGACAAGAAAGCGAAGAAAACCGCTTAATTGTAAAGCCTAATAAAAAACCCGCTTCGGCGGGTTTTTTTGTTTCTGTTTTCTAAAAACGTCGCACAAAGCCTCTCACGACGATGATTGAGAAAGGCAACCCCTTGCCTTCCCGTTTAATTTTATTCGCTCTGAATGCCTTCCAGAGAGCCTGTCTGCAGTGCTTCTTTATAGTGTTTACGGCAAACAGATACATAGCGCTCGTTCCCACCAATCACAACCTGCTCTCCCTGGTTATACGGGCGACCTTCCTGGTCGAGGCGCAAAACCATGCTGGCTTTACGTCCACAAAAACAGATAGTTTTTAATTCCACCAGTTTGTCTGACCACGCTAATAAATATTGGCTTCCGCCAAATAACTCGCCCTGAAAATCAGTGCGTAGGCCATAACATAATACGGGAATATCTAATTCATCTACGACGTCTGATAACGCCAAAACTTGATCGCGTGTGAGGAATTGGCATTCATCTACCAGAACGCAATGCACAGCGTCCCGCTGATGCTCTTCACGTATTTCATTGAATAATTGGGTTGAGCCATTGTAGAGCTTTGCAGGAGACGATAATCCAATACGCGAACTCACCTTTCCAGAACCAAACCGATTGTCAATTTCTGCGGTATACACCAATGTGCGCATTCCGCGCTCTTGATAGTTGTATGACGATTGCAGTAATGCCGTAGATTTACCCGCGTTCATTGCGGAATAGTAAAAGTAGAGTTGTGCCATTGGTCAGCTAGCCTGAGTTAAAATGTAAATATTATTAACACAGGATTATATCATAAGCCGTTAGGGAGTTGCTTTTACCTTATGACTCCTGGAAGAATTCATAGAGTGTTCGAGAGATATATAAACCATAGCGTGGAATGCCTGAAATCGGCAGAGGGTTGATGTTCATCACGTTGCGCTTAACTTACGGAGTTTTCAGTGTTTTTGCTGCAATTCCAAGAAACCTATTGAATCGCTAATAATAATTATCTATTAAAAATATCCACCATTACAGGCAATAATACCAAAGGTTGATATTTCACCATTAATGCGTTTATGTCTCAATTTACTCCTTCGGCAACCCTGAAACTATCAGGGTTGTTGTAGAAAAAGTGAGTTCCCCACGTTTTGTTTACCTTAGATGCAAGCCAAAATTTAAGTTAATACCCTTTTATAAATCGACAAAATATTATGGAATTTTGAATTCCTTACATTACTTCCTATTGCAGAACTTAATTTAAGCCTCTATTATTAGCCCAACAAGCCAACCATCAATATAAGTTTGAGATTACTAAAATGAGCGAAGCACTTAAAATTCTGAACAACATCCGTACTCTTCGTGCACAAGCCAGAGAATGTACCCTGGAAACGCTGGAAGAAATGCTGGAAAAATTAGAAGTTGTTGTTAACGAACGCCGTGAAGAAGATAACGCTGCTGCTGCAGAAATTGAAGAGCGTACTCGTAAACTGCAACAATACCGTGAAATGCTAATTGCTGACGGCATTGATCCTAATGAATTACTGAATAGCATGGCTGCTGTTAAAACTGCAGGCAAAGCAAAACGCGCTGCACGTCCAGCTAAATATCAGTACATCGACGAAAACGGCGAAAGCAAAACCTGGACTGGCCAGGGCCGTACTCCAGCTGTAATCAAAAAAGCAATGGAAGAGCAAGGCAAGAAACTGGAAGACTTCCTGATCGCCTAATTTTCGCTTTTAGTGCTGCTTATTAAATCCCGCTTCGGCGGGATTTTTATTTTGGGTACATCATTAGCAAAATCTTTGTTGCTACAAATAGCGCTCATAAAAAAAGGAAGCCAGGCTTCCTTTTTCTTTTAACTTCTCAGCAATCTCAGCATCAGCTGACTTTATAGAATGCCTTATACCAGTCTACAAAGCGCTGTACGCCATCCTGAACCGATGTCTGTGGTTTAAAGCCAATGACATCATACAACGCCTTCGTGTCCGCACTGGTCTCCAGAACGTCTCCTGGCTGCATAGGCATCATATTCTTCTGGGCAACCTTACCTAACGAGGTTTCAAGCGCAGTAATATAATCCATCAACGTAACTGGATTACTGTTCCCAATATTATAAACTCGATAAGGCGCTGAGCTTGTCGCCGGAGTTCCTTCCTCTACTGTCCACATGGCATCGGCTTGTGGAATGACATCCTGCAAACGAACAATCGCCTCTGCAATATCATCAATATAAGTGAAGTCACGACGCATTTGCCCATGATTATAAACGTCGATACTCTTTCCTTCGACAATCGCACGGGTAAATTTAAATAACGCCATATCCGGGCGGCCCCATGGACCATAAACGGTGAAAAAACGCAAGCCGGTCGTCGGTAACCCATATAAGTGCGAGTACGTATGCGACATCAACTCGTTAGCTTTTTTGGTTGCCGCATATAATGATATTGGATGATCAACAGTGTCATCAGTTGAGAACGGAAGTTTGCGATTTAGCCCATATACTGAACTTGACGAAGCATATAACAGATGCCCCACTTTATTATGGCGACAACCTTCAAGAACATTTAAATGCCCAACAAGGTTTGAATCGGCATAGGCGTGAGGGTTATCGATGGAATAACGTACACCTGCTTGTGCAGCAAGATGAATCACACGATCAAATTTCTCTTTGGCAAATAATTCTGCCATGGCATTACGATCGGCAAGGTCAATTTTATCGAAACGGAATGAAGAGTGTGGTGCGAGAAGATCAAGGCGAGCTTGCTTAAGATTGACATCGTAATAGTCATTCAGGTTATCGATACCGATAACCTGGTGACCGGCTGCCAGCAGACGTTCACTGACATGAAATCCAATAAAGCCTGCACTGCCGGTAACCAAAAATTTCATATAATCCTCATTTATACCCGTCATACTTCAAACTGCATCTTTGTTGGTTTTGTGAACTTACCCGAATCACTTACTGATGTAAGTTCATCGGGATGTGTTCACTTGCCGCCACGATGCAGCTTGAATTATTTAGGATATATTACGCAATATTGATGGACGCTCCGCGGCCGATTGCATAATAAACAAAGCCGCGTTTGTTAAGTCTCTCAGGATCATACAGGTTACGACCGTCAAAGATAACTGGTTGCTTTAGGGATTTCTTGATTGCATCAAAATCAGGTGCACGGAAACTTTGCCACTCAGTACAAATAACCAGAGCATCTGCATCTTGTAATGCAGCTTCTTTAGTTCCCATCAATTTCAGATCTGGGCGATGTCCGTAAATGCGCTGAGCTTCGTCCATTGCTTCCGGGTCATACGCCTGCACCTGAGCACCGCGTTCCCACAGCGCTTCCATCAGGACGCGGCTAGAGGCTTCACGCATATCGTCGGTATTCGGTTTGAAGGAAAGTCCCCACAGCGCGAAGGTTTTACCTTTCAGATCTTCACCGAAATGACGAGTAATAAACTCAGGGAGTTTTAACTTCTGGTCGTGGTTAACCTCTTCTACCGCTTGCAGAATACGTGGCGTGTAGCCAATCTGCTGAGCGGTACGAATCAGAGCCTGCACATCTTTAGGGAAGCAGGAGCCACCATAACCACAGCCAGGGTAAATAAAGCTGTAGCCGATACGAGAGTCTGAACCAATACCCATACGCACTTTTTCGATATCTGCGCCCAGGCGTTCTGCCAGGTTAGAGATTTCGTTCATAAAGCTAATTTTAGTCGCCAGCATGCAGTTAGCGGCGTACTTGGTCAGCTCGGCACTACGGATATCCATCAGGATCATGCGATCGTGGTTACGGTTGAACGGTTCGTACAGTTCACGCAGCAAATCCACCACATCATCGTTATCAGTACCAATAACGATACGCTCAGGGCGCATACAGTCAGAAACTGCCGCACCTTCTTTCAGGAATTCCGGGTTAGAAACCACATCAAATGGAATGTCTACGCCACGGGCTTTCAGCGTCTCTTCCATTACGTTGCGCACTTTGTCTGCGGTTCCGACAGGAACGGTAGATTTATCGAGCACAACTTTGTGGGATGTCATGTGCTGCGCGATAGTACGCGCCACAGCGGTGACATATTTCAGGTCAGCAGAACCGTCTTCATCCGGTGGCGTACCAACGGCAATAAATTGCATTTCACCATGATGGACGCCCAATTCAGCATCGGTGCTGAACTGTAAACGGCCTTCTTCATAGTTTTTCTTCACCAGCGGCGTTAAGCCGGGTTCAAAAATTGGGATCACGCCGTTTTTCAGATTTTCGACTTTCTTCGCATCGACATCTATGCACATTACATCGTGACCAACTTCCGCAAGCACTGCTGCCTGAACAAGTCCAACATAGCCGATACCAAATACAGTAACTTTCATCTTTCTATCCTGCGTTGAAATGAATTACTTTTTCGCGCCAACTGTCTCTTCTAGCCAGGCTTTGAAATCTGCGCCCAAAGTGCTGTGACGGATACCGTACTCCACAAACGCCTGCATATAACCGAGTTTGTTACCACAGTCATGGCTCACGCCTCTCATGTGATAAGCTTCAACAGTCTGTTTTTCCATCAACATAGCAATGGAGTCAGTCAGCTGAATTTCATCACCTGCACCTGGAGGTGTTTTGGACAGCAGCGGCCAAATATCAGCAGTCAGCACATAACGGCCTACAACTGCAAGATTAGACGGTGCAACGTTGGCTTTAGGTTTCTCAACGATACCGACCATTGGCACGCTATCGCCTTCGTTTAACTCAACGCCTTTGCAGTCAACAACACCGTAAGCGGTAACATCTTCTACCGGCTCAACCATGATTTGGCTGTTGCCCGTAGCGTCAAAACGTTTGATCATTTCTGCCAGGTTATCCTGGGAAAGATCGGATTCGAACTCATCAAGAATTACATCTGGCAGAATAACGGCTACTGGCTCATCACCCACCACCGGGTGCGCGCACAAAACAGCGTGACCCAAACCTTTCGCCAGGCCCTGACGAACCTGCATAATAGTGACATGCGGAGGGCAAATAGCCTGGACTTCATCCAGCAACTGGCGCTTAACACGTTTTTCCAGCATGGCTTCAAGTTCAAAGCTGGTATCGAAGTGGTTTTCGATGGAGTTTTTCGAAGAGTGCGTCACCAACACAATTTCAGTGATGCCTGCAGCGATACATTCATTTACCACATACTGAATTAATGGTTTATCAACCAGAGGCAACATCTCTTTTGGAATTGCTTTGGTCGCCGGTAACATACGCGTACCTAATCCCGCGACAGGGATTACTGCTTTTCTTACTTTAGAATTAATGGCAGCCATTGAAAAATCTCCTGGACTGTTCAAGTTTTCACTTGCAAGTCAATTAAAAAAACGTCTCGAGTATATCAGCTTAAAAGTGAGATCTACGGCTGTTTACCCGTTGCGTTGGCAATTTAAGATAAATACGAATGAGTTGAATACGATATTACCACCAGCAATGATAGGGGAGAAAACCTAAATGATTTCAACCATTCAAATGCTCACTCCGCAGACAACATCAGGCGTAATCTCCCGCCCGTCCCCCATACCTGACACTGCCAGGACTCACAACGCTGGCTGATTTGGTTGAGATAAGTATTGCCCAGCGTCCCTAATGGCACACCATTGCTGACCTGAATTTGATGCTCACCGGTATTTAAGGTGGCATTTAGCCCCGCAGATACCAGAATCAGGTTTTTTAACTCACTATGATAATAGCCGACCATCAGGGGAAACTGCCCCGTGAGATTGGCCTGGCGTAATAATTGATTCACTTGTTTGAGTAAATTACCGAGCTCAGGTAAACGTTGGTTTTGTTTAGAAAGTTGTTCCTGCAATAGCCCGTTAAATAGTGCTCGTAATAACAGTGCCGCCAGCACCCCATTATCCCCTGCTCTTGTCACATCAAGGCAATAAAAAGCCAGGTCGTTCTCTGACAACGCAGCAATATCCAGAACAAGTCCTGGTTGATTATGAGTAATTAACTGGCGGTAATTCACCCGGCAATGCGAAATCACCTGTTGTACAGGAGGTTGAAGTTCTTGCAGTAGCGTTGATGCAGCCTGCGGGTCGCTGACTAACGCATCCCAGTCCTGAAATAGCCTTTCTTCTTCCTCAACACGCGAATTAAACATGTTGGGATAGAGGCAGGCGAAAACGGTTTCACGCAGACGATTGAGGTCTTTAATTGGCTTGAGTAGGACATCCTGTACCCCAAAGCGCAACGCTTTAGCGATATCAGACATGTTTTCGGTGGCGGAGATCACCAGTATTGGGGTCTGCACGCCTTCATTGCGCAAGTGCTCTACCAGCTTCAACCCATTCATGCGCGGCATAGCCAGATCGCAAATCAGCAGATCGGGCGCAAAACTGGTCATCTTTTCCAGAGCATCTATACCGTCAACGGCAACAACAATGACCGCACCTAAGGAAGAGAGATAATTTTCCAGTAAAGAGCGGAAAACGGGCTCATCCTCAACAATCAGAATCAGTTTTCCAACGAGTGGCTGTGTCATTTTCGCTCCCCTGACTGGCGATAGATCAATAGTGGCATGGTATGACAATCACCGCCTGTCAGAATTGCCTGAAGATGCGAGTTTTCACCATACTCAATCATGGGTACGAACCAATGGCAGCAGCTCATCCATCTTTTTCTCGACGGCAAGACTGCCCGCGCTTATCGCTTCCGCGGCACGGTGGAAATCAAGCGTTGAAATCTGGGGGCAAAAAGGTTGCAGCAAAATATCCGGTGGGTCACCTGCCATACGGTTACGCTTTAAGCGGTTTTCCAGCACCTGAATTGACGTGGTCATGATTTCCATGGCCGTTGGCGTGGTATTGGCACGACGGGTAGTGATTTTGCCGAGTTGTTCGCGCAAACGACCACGCCATGAATCAGGCTGCACCTGATTTTCAGCCAGAGGAGTCGTCATATTGACGGAGAGTAAATCTTGCTGCATCAAATGCGCATCATGTTGCAGGTCGACGGCAATCACGATATCGGCACCCAACGCACGCGTTAGCGAAACAGGCACCGGGTTAACCACTGCGCCATCCACTAGCCAGTAGCCGTTATACCCGACCGGCGACAATAGCCCCGGCATACTGCAAGAGGCTCGAACAGCCTGGTGCAAATCACCATCCGTGAACCACAATTCACGTCCAGTACTTAAATTGGTGGCAACAGAGCCAAAACGCAGCGCGCAATCTTCAATTTTCTCTTCGGTAATGATTTTGCGGACGTTGTTGAACACTCTTTCGCCACGCAACAAACCGCCACGACGCCAGGAAAGATCCATTAGTCGCAGTACATCCCAATAGCCGAACGAGCGCACCCATCGTTCCATCATAGGTAAGCGATTACTTGCATACGCGGCACCGACCAGTGCCCCAACCGAGCAGCCTGCAACGATATCAACCTGAATGCCAGCCCGCTTTAACGCATTAATGACACCAATATGCGCCCATCCTTTTGCTGCTCCCGACCCTAATGCAAGGCCGATCTTTACCTGTCTCATTTCGCCTCGGTCTTTCTTCCCCGGTTTATACCCATCATTTTTCAAGCTGCGGGGGTGTTGATTGCAACTCAAATGCCAATGGATATATCACCTCGTGGCGAACTCGCCACAGCTCAGTTAACATAACTACTCCGCGTATTTACGCCGACTATTTTTGTAACCAAGGAGATGCTGTGTCGCAACTTTGCCCTTGTGGTAGCGGTCAGGAGTATAGCTTATGTTGCCAG
Source organism: Buttiauxella sp. AC038 (assembly GCF_979253565.1). NCBI lineage: Bacteria > Pseudomonadati > Pseudomonadota > Gammaproteobacteria > Enterobacterales > Enterobacteriaceae > Buttiauxella > Buttiauxella sp. AC038. The sequence continues at coordinate 2,863,654 of NZ_CEEDCQ010000001.1, forward strand.
CCTTACCTACGCGCGGACCAGCTTGCGCCAACCCCATCGCAACTCATGCGTTCACGTTATAGCGCTTATGTGATGCAGGATGCAGACTATCTTGTTGCCACCTGGTACCCGCAAACACGCAGTCCTGCTCTGACAACAGATCTTTTGGGAAGTTTTGGGAGTACTCACTGGTTGGGCCTGACAGTTTATGAAGCCGCCGCAGGTGAGAATGAAAACGAAGGTTACGTTAGTTTTGTCGCGCGCTTTGAAGAACAAGGCAAAGAAAGTGCGATTATCGAGCGTTCTCGTTTCTTAAAGGAAAACGGCCGGTGGTACTATGTTGATGGAACCCGCCCGCAGTTTGGTCGAAATGACCCCTGCCCTTGCGGTTCTGGAAAAAAATATAAAAAGTGTTGTGGGTAATGACTCGTCATGGCACAAATCAATTAGCAAACACACGTACAACAGGACTTAGCCTGCAATGCAAGCATTACAACGAAAAGTACTACGCACCATCTGCCCTGACGCAAAGGGCCTGATCGCCAAGATCACCAATATTTGTTACAAGCACGAACTGAACATTGTTCAGAACAATGAGTTTGTCGACCATCGCACCGGACGCTTCTTTATGCGTACCGAACTCGAAGGTATTTTTAACGACAACACTCTGCTGGCCGATTTAGATAGCGCACTGCCTGAAGGTTCGTTGCGCGAACTGATTCCTGCGGGCCGTCGCCGCGTGGTGATTCTGGTCACCAAAGAAGCGCACTGCTTGGGCGATCTATTAATGAAAGCTAACTACGGCGGCCTGGATGTCGAAATCGCTGCGGTAATTGGTAACCACGAGACTTTGCGTACCCTGGTCGAACGTTTTGATATTCCGTTCGAACTGGTGAGCCATGAAGGGCTGACGCGTGAAGATCACGATAAACAGATGGCTGACGCTATTGAAGCGCACAAACCTGATTATGTGGTACTGGCTAAATACATGCGCGTGTTAACTCCTGAATTTGTTTCACGCTTCCCGAACCAGATTATCAATATCCACCACTCATTCCTGCCTGCTTTTATTGGTGCTCGTCCTTATCACCAGGCCTATGAACGCGGAGTGAAGATCATCGGTGCCACTGCGCACTATGTGAATGACAATCTGGATGAAGGCCCAATCATCATGCAAGATGTTATTCACGTCGATCACACCTACACTGCAGAAGATATGATGCGTGCCGGGCGTGATGTTGAGAAAAATGTTCTCAGCCGCGCACTGTATCAAGTGCTGGCCCAGCGTGTGTTTGTATACGGTAATCGCACGATTATTCTGTAGATCAATCATGTAATTGCTTAGGTTTGCGACGTTACGTGTAAAAAAACGGCAAACGATTCATTTTCTTACAGTGAATGCTTTACAGCGGCGCTTCATTTGATATGATGCGCCCCGCTTCCAGACGAAGGAGGCGAGTAAGAAAGCCAACAAAATGTTATACCCCTGGCGGGGTTCCCGAGCGGCCAAAGGGAGCAGACTGTAAATCTGCCGTCATCGACTTCGAAGGTTCGAATCCTTCCCCCGCCACCATTCTTAACCACTGGCTGTGGTTAAGACGATAAGCTCTCATCAACATGAGCACTTATCAAAATTCAGTAGTACCTATACCCCTGGCGGGGTTCCCGAGCGGCCAAAGGGAGCAGACTGTAAATCTGCCGTCATCGACTTCGAAGGTTCGAATCCTTCCCCCGCCACCATCTCTTTAGTACCTTCCCAAATTATCCAAATCGCATAAACTTTCATATTCCCGTTGGGGAAGGATGAGAAGCTTCGACTAAGGTTCGATTCGAGCAAAGCGAGAAAGCGTTGCCGCAGGCAACGACCCGAAGGGCGAGACGCAAAGCGTCGAGTCATCCTTCCCCCGCCACCATCTTCTAGTAATACCTCCAAACAAATCCAAATCGCACAATCTTTCATATTCCCGTTGGGGAAGGATGAGAAGCTTCGACTAAGGTTCGATTCGAGCAAAGCGAGAAAGCGTTGCCGCAGGCAACGACCCGAAGGGCGAGATGCAAAGCATCGAGTAATCCTTCCCCCGCCACCATCTCTTTAGTACCTTCCCAAATTATCCAAATCGCATAAACTTTCATATTCCCGTTGGGGAAGGATGAGAAGCTTCGACTAAGGTTCGATTCGAGCAAAGCGAGAAAGCGTTGCCGCAGGCAACGACCCGAAGGGCGAGATGCAAAGCATCGAGTAATCCTTCCCCCGCCACCATCTCTTTAGTACCTTCCCAAATTATCCAAATCGCACCCTATTCAACACTTTTTGTTGGATGACGCTGCGCTTATCCAACCTACAAATTCAAAACCAAAACTCAAAATCGATCCGTAGGTCGGATAAGCGCAGCGTCATCCGACACACCCACGCCAACCGCCCACCAGCGTCTTTACATCGCAGGCAATCGCCGCGTAACTGGCGAACTTTTCACAATCGCCGTATTAGACTGAGCCTGTTCGGCAAGCCCATCGAGCAGCGTGTCCAACTGCGCAATATCTTTTACTACCAGTCTCACCACAAAACAGTCTTCTCCAGTCACTTTGTCACACTCAATGCATTGCGGCATGGCTTGCAGATATTTTTCCACCTTCTGCAGCATTCCTGGCAGCGGTTTCACTCTGACCAGAGCCTGCAATGTATACCCCAGCGCCGCCAGATTCACTCGTGCGCTATAGCCCTGAATAATCCCCCGCTCTTCTAAACGCTTCAGTCGCTCTGCCGTACTCGGCGAGGTTAGCCCCACTCGCGCACTCAGTACTTTAAGCGGCAACCTGGCATCCTGCGCCAGGCAGGTCACAATCGCCCGGTCGATATCATCAATAAGGAATTCCATCTAATTTACCTTCATAAAAAAAGAAATTATCTCTTTTTACCTTACAACAACTCTGTAAAGCACACGTCGATTTTTTCACAATAGAGACATCTGATTCGGGAGGTTTCTATGAGTGAATTTAAAACGGGTATCTGGCAAATGTGCCTGGCAATGCTTATTTCAGGCTCCATTGGCGCATTTGTATTGTTGTCAGGTTTACCCGTTATTGACGTCGTATTCTGGCGTTGTGCGATCGGCGCTGCAGCGCTTGGATTTTTTATCCTGGTGAGCAAACAGCCTTTCAGCCACTTTACACGTCGCACGTTATTGCTGTCCGTAATCGGCGGGGTGGTTTTGGTCATCAACTGGTTACTGCTGTTCGCCGCCTACGACCAGATTTCCATCGGCATGTCGACCGTGGTCTACAATACCCAGCCGTTCATGCTGGTTCTGATAAGCATTTTAATGGGTGAGCGGGTGACACTGATAAAGTGGGGTTGGCTGCTGCTGGCGTTTATCGGCGTGGCGATTCTACTTTCTAGTGAGCTTATTAAGGCGCATAACGCTAACTTGATAACAGGTATTGCCATGGCGCTTGGTGCCGCTTTCTTCTACGCGTTGACGGCAATCATCACCCGCAAATTACGCCCTCTTCCACCGCAACATATTGCCTTTATCCAGGTGCTGGTTGGTGTGGTTATATTGTTGCCGCAGGCCCATTTCGTCACTCTCTCGGATAATTTCCCATGGGGAATTTTACTGACGCTCGGAATCGTTCACACCGGAGTGATGTACCAGTTGCTTTATAGCGCGATTCAGAAACTACCAACGCCGATCATCGGCTCACTCTCTTTTATTTATCCTTTGGTGGCGGTCACAGTAGATAGCCTGATGTTTGGTCATACGTTGAGCGTGGTGCAATTTATCGGGGGTGCGCTGATTTTGCTGGCTGCGGCAGGAAATAATCTCGGCTGGGGCACAAAAGAAAAGGCCCTGCTCTCGCAGGGCCTGGAACAAAAAACGCGATAATTAGCGGCGTGCGCGAACAACCTGATACTTACGCGTCAAATACTCAACCGGTGCACTCCACACGTGCACCAGACGGGTGAACGGGAACAATAAGAACAACGTCATCCCCAACACCAAATGCACACGGAAGATAAACGCCACGCCATCCAGGTGCTCAGATGCACCACCGTGGAATGTCACCACCGCCTGCGCCCAGCCCACTAATTTCATCATTTCGCTGCCATCCATATGCTGCGCTGAGAATGGAATGCTCAACAGACCGAGCAGGCACTGAATGACCAACAGGCTAAGAATCAGAATATCCGCCACGCTCGATGTCGCACGGATACGTGGATTAAACAGACGGCGCTTGAGCAACAAGAAGCCACCCACCAGCGTCATCACACCGCTCGCGCCACCGGCAAACATCGCCATTTTCTGCTTCACATCGATTGGCAGGAATGACTCATACATCCAGTGCGGCGTCAGCATGCCAAGGAAGTGCCCGGCGAAAATCCCCAAAATCCCAATATGGAACAGGTTTGAAGCCAGTGTCATGCCTTTGCGATCCAACATCTGGCTGGAACCTGCTTTCCAGGTGTACTGGCCGTAGTCATAACGCAACCAACTGCCCAGCAGGAATACCGTGCCGCACAGATACGGATAAATGTCGTAGAAGAACACATTGAGAAAATGCATGGTTACTGTCCTCCGATATTCAAATACTGCGGAGCGACAGCCCCGGCAAAACGACGCTGATGGCTGCTGATTTCAGACTCACCACACCCTGCGTCCGCCACAAATTTCACCTGCTCTTCTTCCCATACTGCATCCAGCGCCTGCGGCGTATCATCACGCGCTTCGTTCGCGATTTGCAGGCTCACGCTTTCCACCGCCACATCGCTTTGCGATAGGCCAAGCAGCACATCAAACAACACCGCATAAACGCTTTCGCGCTGCTTAAGGCGTGCCGCCAGCAGAGCCAGAATCGGTGCCACATCCTGCAAACCGCCTCGCGCTTCACTTTCTTCACGCTGGGACAGATATTCCAGATACAGCGGCAAATGGTCCGGCAGCTCACGGCTATCGATTTCCATTCCAGCCTGCTGATACTGGTTCATCAAGTTGACCATCGCCTGGCCACGGTCACGGGATTCCCCGTGGACATGTTCAAACAACAACATAGAAGTGGCACGACCACGATCGAACAGCTCGCTGTAGTTTGCCTGCGCATCTAATAAATCACCGCCACACAGCGTCGAAATAAAATTATTAAGCTGTGCGGCCTGTTGCAAATTAAGCGCCCCACCCTCGGCTAACGCATCGCGCAATTCCTGTTGGTGCTGCCACAAGGCAGTATCCGGGTACTCGAGCAGACGGGAAATCACCAGAAGTTCAATCATGGTTTTGGCTCCGTTTTGCTGGACACATCAATCGCGTCGATACGTTTGCTATTGAACAGGTTGAATTTGCTGTCAGAACCGTGGCAACCGTCACCAAAGCTGAAACCACAACCTTTGCTTTCCGGGAAGGCATCTGCCGCCAGTTCGCGATGGCTTGATGGCACCACGAAACGATCTTCGTAGTTGGCTATCGCCAGGTAGCGATACATTTCCTGTGCCTGCGCTTCCGTCAGCCCAACTTCTTCCAGCGCACGCGTATCAACAACCCCTTCGACTGTTTCAGCGCGCTTGTAATGGCGCATTGCCATCATGCGTTTGAGCGCACGCAGCACCGGAGCGGTGTCGCCCGCCGTCAGCAAGTTCGCCAGGTATTCCACCGGAATACGCAGGCTTTCTACGTCTGGCAGGATCCCGGTATGCGGCAATTCACCCGCGTCAGCCGCAGACTGAATTGGCGATAACGGCGGTACATACCAGACCATCGGCAACGTGCGGTATTCCGGGTGCAGCGGCAGAGCGAGCTTCCAGTCCATCGCCATTTTATAAACTGGCGACTGTTGTGCGGCGTCAATAACACTGCGCGGCACGCCATCTTTCAGTGCCTGCTCGATAACCGCTGGGTCATTCGGATTAAGGAAAATACCCAACTGGCGCTCGTAGAGATCTTTCTCGTTCTCGGTACTCGCCGCCTGTTCAATGGCATCAGCGTCATACAACAACACACCGAGGTAACGAATACGGCCCACACAGGTTTCAGAACACACCGTTGGCTGGCCCGCTTCGATTCGCGGATAACAGAAGATGCACTTCTCAGATTTACCGCTCTTCCAGTTGAAGTAGATTTTTTTGTACGGGCAACCGGTAATGCACATGCGCCAGCCGCGGCACTTGTCCTGGTCAATCAGCACAATGCCATCTTCTTCACGCTTGTAAATGGCACCGCTCGGGCACGTCGCCGCACACGCCGGGTTCAGGCAGTGTTCGCACAGGCGTGGCAGGTACGCCATAAAGGTGTTTTCGAACTGGCCGTACATCGCCTTTTGCATGTTCTGGAAGTTCTGGTCTTTGGAGAGCTTTTCAAACTCGCCACCCAGATCGTCTTCCCAGTTCGGGCCAGCTTCGATTTTGTTCATCCGTTGGCCGGTAATCAGCGAGCGTGGGCGCGCAATCGGCTGATGTTTGCCTGCTGGCGCGTTATGCAAATGCTGATAGTCAAAATCGAATGGCTCGTAGTAATCGTCGATACCCGGCAGGTGCGGGTTAGCGAAGATTTTACCCAGCAACATCGCGCGGTTACCCATGCGCGGTTGCAGTTTGCCGTTGATTTTACGGATCCAGCCGCCCTTCCATTTTTCCTGGTTTTCCCAGTCAGTTGGGTAGCCGGTTCCTGGTTTGGTTTCTACGTTGTTGAACCACGCGTACTCCATCCCTTCGCGGCTGGTCCAGACGTTTTTACAAGTCACAGAACAGGTGTGACAGCCGATGCATTTATCAAGATTCAGCACCATGCCGACTTGTGAACGAATTTTCATTTTACGCTCTCCTGTTTCTGGTCACGCCCTTCACCGTCTAACCAGTTAATGTCTTTCATCTTACGCACCACCACGAACTCATCACGGTTTGAACCGACTGTGCCGTAGTAGTTAAAGCCGTACGCCAGTTGCGCGTAACCGCCAATCATATGCGTCGGTTTCGGGCTAATACGGGTGACCGAGTTATGGATACCACCACGCTGACCGGTAATTTCAGAACCCGGCAGATTCACGATACGTTCCTGCGCGTGGTACATCATGGTCATGCCTTCCGGCACACGCTGGCTCACCACCGCACGCGCGGTCAAAGCACCGTTATTGTTGAACACTTCAATCCAGTCGTTATCGACGATACCCAACGCTTTGGCGTCGATTTCACTCATCCAGACAATCGGCCCGCCGCGCGACAGCGTCAGCATCAGCAAGTTGTCGCTGTAGGTTGAGTGAATGCCCCATTTCTGGTGCGGCGTCAGGAAATTCAACGCCTTCTCCGGATTACCGTTGGATTTTTTACCCATCACACCTTTGACGGAGCGGGTATCAATCGGCGGACGGTACACCAGCAGGCTTTCGCCAAAATCACGCATCCACTGGTGATCCTGGTAAAGCTGCTGGCGGCCTGACAGCGTGCGCCACGGGATCAGTTCGTGAACGTTGGTATAACCGGCGCTGTAGGAAACGTGTTCATCTTCCAGACCCGACCAGGTTGGGCTGGAGATGATTTTGCGTGGCTGCGCCTGGATATCGCGGAAGCGAATCTTTTCATCTTCTTTATTAAGCGCCAGGTGCGTGTGGTCACGACCGGTAAATTCGCTCAGCGCCGCCCAGGCTTTAACGGCAACCTGGCCGTTAGTTTCAGGTGCCAGGGTGAGGATCATTTCTGCGGCGTCGATAGCCGTGTTAATCATCGGCTGGCCTTTTGCCGGGCCTTCGGTTTTGGTGTAATTGAGCTTACGCAGCAGATCCATTTCAGACTGCGTGTTCCACGCGATACCTTTCCCGCCGTTACCGATGGTTTCCATCAACGGACCAACCGAGGTGAAACGCTCGTAGGTCGCCGGGTAATCGCGCTCAACCGTCACCAGATGCGGGGCAGTTTTGCCTGGAATCAGATCACATTCGCCTTTTTTCCAGTCCATCACGCCAAACGGCTGCGCCAGTTCTGCGGCGGAATCGTGCTGAATTGGCAGCGTCACCACATCGGTTTCTTTGCCTAAATGCCCCACGCACACTTCGGAGAATTTCTTCGCGATGGCTTTATAGATTTCCCAGTCGCTTTTTGAATCCCAGGCTGGGTCAACGGCTGCAGAAAGCGGATGAATAAACGGATGCATATCCGACGTATTCATATCGTCTTTCTCATACCAGGTGGCCGTTGGCAGCACGATATCGGAGTACAGACAGGTGCTCGACAGGCGGAAGTCCAGTGTCACCACCAGATCCAGTTTGCCGTCCAGCCCGTTATCTACCCACTCGACTTCTTCCGGCATCACGCCGCCTTCTTTGCCCAGATCTTTACCCTGAATACCGTTCTCTGTACCGAGCAAATATTTGAGCATGTACTCGTGGCCCTTACCGGAAGAACCCAGCAGGTTTGAACGCCAGACGAACAAGTTGCGCGGATGGTTATTGCCCGCATCCGGCTGTTCTGCGGCGAAGCGAATATCGCCACTTTTCAGTTGCTGTGCGGTGAAATCAGCCGGGCTCATGCCCGCCGCTTTCGCCTGCTTCGCGATGGTCAGCGGGTTGGTATTGAGCTGTGGTGCAGATGGCAGCCAACCCATGCGTTCAGCACGCACGTTAAAGTCAATCAGGTGGCCGCTATAGCGGGATTTATCCGCCAGCGGGGAAAGCAATTCCTCCGCGGTCAACGACTCATAGCGCCACTGACTTGAGTGGTTATAGAAGAACGAAGTGCTGTTCATCTGGCGCGGCGGGCGCTGCCAGTCGAGTGCGAACGCCAGTGGTGTCCAGCCGGTTTGTGGGCGCAGTTTTTCCTGGCCGACATAGTGTGCCCAGCCGCCGCCGCTTTGGCCGACGCAACCGCAGAAGATCAGCATATTGATCAGACCGCGGTAGTTCATGTCCATGTGGAACCAGTGGTTCATCCCGGCACCGACGATAATCATCGAGCGGCCATGGGTTTTATCAGCGTTATCGGCAAATTCACGCGCAATACGGATGATGTTCTGGCGAGAAACACCAGTGATTTGCTCAGCCCACGCAGGGGTATACGCTTTTACATCGTCATAACTGGTCGCGCAGTTTTCATCATTCAGGCCGCGATCAAGACCGTAGTTCGCCAGCGTCAGGTCATAAACGGTGGTCACCAGTGCGGTGGAACCGTCAGTCAGTTGAATGCGTTTCACCGGCAGTTTGTGCATCAGCACGTTATCAAGTTTAACGTTGCTGAAGTGTTCAGTGCTTTCGCCACCAAAATATGGGAAGCCAACATCTGCCACTTCGTCGTGGCTGCCCAGCAGGCTCAGGCGCAATTCGGCTTCTTCACCGCTGGTGCCATCACGCTGTTCGAGGTTCCACTTGCCCTTCTCGCCCCAGCGGTAACCGATGGAACCGTTTGGTGCCAGCAGTTCGCCATTCTGGCTATCCATCGCCACCGTTTTCCACTGCGGGTTGTTTTCCTGGCCAAGACCATCCACCAGGTCAGAGGCACGTAACATACGGCCTGCGGCGTAGAACCCTTCACGCTCCTCTAACATCACCAGCATTGGCATGTCGGTGTAGCGGCGTACATAATCGGTGAAGTATTGGCTTGGGTTATCGAGGTGGAATTCACGCAGCATCACGTGGCCCATCGCCAGTGCCATCGCGGCATCGGTACCCTGTTTTGGTGCCAGCCACTGATCGCATAATTTAGCGATTTCAGCGTAATCCGGCGTCACCGCTACGGTTTTGGTGCCTTTGTAGCGCACTTCGGTAAAGAAATGGGCATCTGGTGTACGGGTCTGCGGAACGTTAGAGCCCCAGGCGATGATGTAGCTGGAGTTATACCAGTCGGCAGATTCCGGCACGTCCGTCTGCTCGCCCCAGGTCATTGGTGACGCTGGCGGCAAATCGCAATACCAGTCGTAGAAGCTCAGGCAAGTCCCGCCAATCAAGGAAAGGTAACGTGCACCTGACGCGTAAGAAACCATCGACATCGCCGGGATCGGCGAGAAGCCCGCGATACGGTCCGGGCCGAAGGTTTTTGCGGTAAACACGTTTGCTGCGGCAATCAGTTCGTTTACTTCAACCCAGCTTGAACGGACAAAACCACCGCGACCACGGGCTTGTTTATAGCTTTTGGCTTTTTCCGCGTCGTTGATGATGGAAGCCCAGGCATCGACCGGGTCTTCATGCAGGGTTTTCGCTTCACGCCAAAGTTGGATCAGGCGCTTGCGCATCAATGGATATTTCAGGCGGTTGGCGCTGTAGAGATACCAGGAGTAGCTTGCGCCGCGTGGGCAGCCGCGTGGCTCATGGTTTGGCATATCCGGGCGGGTACGCGGGTAGTCGGTTTGCTGCGTTTCCCAGGTCACCAGGCCGCTTTTAACATAGATTTTCCAGCTACAGGAGCCCGTGCAGTTTACACCGTGAGTGGAACGAACCACTTTATCGTGCTGCCAACGCTGGCGATAACCTTCTTCCCAATCACGATTGGTATCGAGCAGTTGGCCATGTCCATCGGCAAAAGTTTCGCCCTTCTGTTTGAAGTAACGAAACCGGTCAAGAAATTTGCTCATCGGGGTTCTCCTGATGTGGAGCCTGGAGGCTCTATCTTATGAAAACGACATTACTAACGATGGCGGCACGGTAACTCGCGCATATGAAGGGAGAATTGATAACGATCAACTGGGGCGGAGGAAGATTTGCACGCGAAAAGCCGGTATACCACCAAAGTGGCAATCGAGAATTGATAGTTAATTAACTGATATATAAATAAAATATCTGTTCTCTACATTCGGTAAGGAGTAGAAATCAGGGCGACTGGGTATTAAGGGGTAACTCTGCCAAGATGGAGGGCGTGAAACCAAAAATGGGGCATCCCCTTTCAGAGAAGCCCCATGTTGAATGGTGTCACAATCAGACAGAGGTTAGCGGTTCAGTTTTGCGCTGCGCACGAATGTTTTTGATAAGCAGGCCCGAAATCACAATCCCGGCGCAGGCGAAAACAGCCATCAAACCAAACACGATTTTATAGCCCAATAACCCTGGGTTGGTATCTAAGATGTAGCCATACAAGCTGTAGCAGAACATCGCTGGGGCATAACCGATAAAACTTCCCAACGCCATTGCCGCACCGGTGTTTTTCTCACTGATTCCCGCCTCACCGATAGGGGCGAAGAATACCGCTCGCTGAGTAAAAATGACCGCGCCAAACATCAGGGTACAGGCCATGCCTAAATAAACAGGCATTTGTTCATGCGGCAATAATATCAAGGCAACCAACGCCAGAGCGCTAATAATAAAGGTATAGAACAAATACTGGCTGGGAGACTTTAAAACCTTGTCAGCAATTAAACCACCAATAGGGCCGCCTACCATTTTCAAACAATATTGATTTATAATCCCATATGCCCCTACCAATGCAATCGGTAGAGCATAAACATTTCTTAAAAATGGAATAAAGAATGTCAGTCCACAATACACCGCATAAACACAGAACACGCTAAATGCGATTAACCAGACGGTTTTGTTTTTTAATACATTACCCAGACCTGGATTAGCTTCTTTTTTCTCTGCTTTCTCTTGTTTAGCCACTTGTTCTTCCGGGCTTTCTTTTAATACAAAGAAAATAACCACTCCGACCAGAATTGCGATGAAAGAGTAAAACAATATTGCGGCTTTAAACCCGAAATAGTCGCTGCCAAACCAGGTGAACACCGCCAGGGCGCTAAAAGCGATAACGGTATCGACAATCCCTCGCCCGGTTTCAAAGAAGCCAAACAAGCGCCCCTGTTGAGTGTTGTTGCCTAGCAAACTCACCGACTTTAGCAAAACCGGCCAGTTGAGCATGTCGCAGGTCACGCCGAACAACGCCCAGACAAAAAGTATCCCCCAGTAGCCCGGCATGGTAGAAAGGTAGATCCCCAGCAGGCCCGTCGCAATCAGTGAAAGCGACATGGTAAAGCGGCGCGGTAATTTGTCAGAAAAGTAAATTGATAAGAAGAAACCAATGGTCGTGACAATGGAGTTAACCGACATCGCATTACCAATCTCACCGTTGGTCAGGTGAAAATACTCCTGCATAGGAACATAAAATGCGTCTTTCAATGACGGTAATTTATATATTGTGCCACCGCACAGAACCAACAAGCTAAATATAGTCCATCTTTTTTTGGATAGCATAAGACACCCCACCCCTGAATTAGCGGAATTAATTATTATATTGAGAGCACAGTGACCTCACGAAAGGTGAGACAGCTGAATTTAAATGTTTTGGATTAATTATTATCTTAAAATAGCTACAGCATCTTTATGAAGATCGCCAAGAATATTACGCACATGCATTATTTGATTCATAGCGTCGTCAATTTCTTTATTTAATCTTTCTTCCAGTCCGGAGGTTGGCAACGGGGTTTCACTCATCTGGCGCAATGGAATCCACGGGTTTTTATCTTCGTTGGTAAAACGAAATGCCGGAGCGTAATAATCCACTTCTTCTTCCAGACCGAATGCGGTGACTTGCGGTTTATCTTCGCCCAGACAAATTAATTGCAGTAATAACTCTTTAAACGGTAATTCACCTTCCCCAGAAATACAGGCTGTATGCCCGCGCCCTTCACCTTCGTGATTGATTAACGCATCTTTGATATGCACCTGAGTGACTTCTTTTCCCATCACCGCCAGCGCGTCAAGCGGCTCTTCGTTGGCATTAATCATGTTGGCAAAGTCAAACAGCAGGGAAAGCTGTGGAAAGTCAGCCTGTTGAACCAGCTTCACCAGTTCGTGGCTTTGCAAATCTTCGTGTTGCTCAAGCGTAAATGTCAGCCCGCTATGCTGGTATTTCGCTTTAATGTATTGAATATCCTGGGCAATGATTTCCATTACCTCAGAAAGTGTCCCTTCATAGCGCGGATAAAACCGCACCGAAGTCGCACCCGATTTCAGCGCAATTCTCACGGCCTCATCAATGGTTCGGGCATCTGAGGCGCTGGTTTCGATGTGAACATCCAACCCCAACTGGCGCGATTTATCTGCAAAATTCGCAAGCCGCTCATCACTGGCATGCCTTAAAGACTGGCTTTCTCCATCCACAACATGAATTTTCACCCCTTTCAGTTGCTGTTGGCTGGCAATATCCAGCAAGTCTTCCGGCAGAATCTTCTCCATACGCATGTTTAAATGAAACGCATAGGCATGCAGATACAGCGGCAAATTTGCAGCGCGATCGACAATTTTTGTAGCCTGGATGTTGTTCATGGAAACTCCTATAAATCGATATAAAACTCTACTGATTCAAAACGCCAATATTCGATATCAACCTGAATAACTTGCCCGGCTTCGTCGGCGCGGTATTTTTCAACCCGGATAGACGGAGTCCCCGCCGTGCCGCCCATCCCCTTGCAAGCGCCTGCCGAAAGTCGTGTCGGTTTAAACGCTAAATGCTGCGTGTGCGAGCTTTTGCCGAAGGCTTCTTGCCACACATCAACAAAAGAACGATCGCCTAATTTGTCGATAAAACCGGGAGCGGACTGCGCGTTGATAAAGGTTTCGTGATAGAAAACTTTATGGTTATCAAGCGCTCCCCAACCGCAGATTTTGTAGATTTCATCACCGTCTTTTACATTCAGCTGCGACAAAATTTCGGGTTCTGCGGTGTAAACCCGTTCTTTTTCCAGAAAGCCCCAGGACGGCAAACGCCCCTGCTCCAGAGCTGCTTGCTTAAAACTGGTCGAAGTGTTCGGGGTGTATTTGAAACACGGCAAGGCCACAAACCAGCCGCGACGATCTTTACGAAAGATCTTTTCTTCCCCTTCAAGAAACAGCAACGCCTGTCGCAGTGTCATGCGCTTGATGCCCAGTAATTCTTCCAGCTCACGTTCGGAAGGTAATTTACCGCCCGGCTGGACGACCCCTTTGCTCAGCCAGTCATTGAGCATCTCTTTTGCTGTCTCTACAGTGGAGTGGCTTTTCATGTTTTAATCCATTTGGTTTAAACCAGATTTGTCGTCACGGTACTCTTAGCCAACGAATGTGACAATGGTGTCTGGTGGGGTAGTTATTCTAAATGTGAGGTTTCTCTCAGAATAAAGGTGGTTCGAGGGGGAATTAGAGACAAAAAAAAGCGCAACCGAAGTCGCGCAAGGGATAACCAAAATGGTCAAAACTTATTTCGATGACTTCCGGCCATAAACAGCCCAGGTAATCACTACGCAAACAATGTAAAACACGAGGAACACTTTCATTGCGCCCGCAGGCGAACCGGTTAGCGCGAGGGATGTACCAAATGCTTTCGGAATAAAGAACCCGCCAATTGCGCCTATTGCCGAGATAAAGCCCAGTGCTGCGGCGGTATCGGTTGCCGCTTCACGCAATGCACGCTCTTCTGTGCCGCCCTGCGCTTTCACGCGGTCCATGGTCAGCTTGCGGAAGATAACGGAGATCATCTGGAAGGTAGAACCACTCCCCAAACCGGCCGTCAGGAACAGCATCAGGAATACGCCGAAGAAGGCAATAAAGTTACCGCCCACGCCATTGTGTGGCAGCGTGGTAAACAGCAGCGCACTGAAAATCGCCATAAAGATGAAGTTCAGCAGGGAAACACGTGTCCCACCAAAGCGGTCGGAAATGGCCCCACCCGCCGAACGCGCCAGCGCGCCAAACAGCGGGCCGAAGAAGGCGAAGTGCAGAATATTGATATCCGGGAACTGGGTTTTCGTCAGCATCGCGAAACCGGCAGAAAAACCGATAAATGAACCGAAGGTCGCCAGATACAGCACACCCATAATCCACAAATGCGCACGTTTAAGAACCGGCAACTGCTCTTTTAAAGAAGCTTTGGACGTTGCCAGGTCGTTCATTCCAAACCAGGCTGCAACGGTAAAGATTGCCAACAGTGGTACCCATACCCACGCCGCATTTTCCAGGAACAGCATAGTGCCGTCGGCCTGCTCAACACCTATGCCACCGAACACAGCAAACATGGAAAGTGAAATCACCAGTGGTGCAACCAACTGCATAACACTCACACCGAGATTACCCAGGCCGCCGTTGATACCCAGCGCTCCACCCTGCTTCGCCTTCGGGAAGAAGAAGCTGATGTTCGCCATACTGGAAGCAAAGTTTGCGCCCGCAAAACCACACAGCAATGCAATGATGATAAACACGCTAAATGATGTTGATGGGTCTTGCACCGCAAAACCCAACCACACACAAGGGATAATCAGAATCCCGGTGCTGAATGCCGTCCAGCGGCGGCCGCCAAATACCGGCACCATAAAGGAGTAAGGCACACGCAACAATGCGCCGGAAACAGACGGCAGCGCGGTTAACATAAAGAGTTGGTCAGTGGTGAAGCTAAACCCCACTTTATTGAGGTTTACCGCAACCGCACTGAAGAGCATCCATACGCAGAATGCCAGCAGCAAACAAGGAACGGAAATCCATAAATTGCGGCTGGCAATACCATGGCCTTTGCTTTGCCAGAATGCAGGTTCTTCCGGTCGCCATTCGGTAATGAGCGATCCCGTTTTTGAGCGACTATCGGGTGACTGTGACATAAACACCTCAAAAAAGTATGAGTAATTGCCGCCACAGTAGGGGGTAATCAATAATAAAAATTGATGTGAATCAAGGGATAAACCATCTGAATAACGGTTAAAAAATCACCGTCATTCTTTGGGGGTAAGGCGAAAATATGAAAATAGTGTGGTTTTTCACACGGCTGACTACAGGTGTTAGCCACCTTACTCCGCAATATGCCACTTCTGGCAATTAGTGGGTAATCCTTAAGGGGTATGGGTATACTCCAGGGGATGTCTGAGAATACCCGCTACATGCTTTTCCACACTCCGGAGCTCACCTGTCGATGCTAAAACGCCTGCTCTCTCCCCTCACTTTGTTCAACCAGCTGGCATTAATTGTGCTGTTGCTGGCGCTGCTGGGTGTCGCGGGTATGAGTCTTGCGGGTTGGCTGGCACAAGGTATTCAGGGAAACGCGCACGCTATCAATAAAGCCGGTTCGATGCGCATGCAAAGCTATCGCCTGCTGGCCGCCATCCCGCTTAACGAAAAAGATAACGTCCTGCTTGATGAGATGGAGCAAACCACCTGGAGTGCGGATTTAAAAGAAGCAGCCGAACAGGACGGTCAGCAAGAGAAGTTAGCCGCGCTACAACATTACTGGCGCGAAGAGTTAGAGCCTGCGCTGCGACGGGCGAAAAACACCGACCAGGTGAAACCACACGTGGCGGGTTTTGTCGAACGCATCGACCAACTGGTGACCACCTTTGATCACACCACCGAACTGCGCCTGCATCGAATTATCCAGCTGCAACTTGGCATGGCGGTGTTGATGGGGTTACTGATTATTTTCACCGTCATCTGGTTACGCAAACGGCTTTTACGCCCTTGGCAGCAGTTATTGGCAATGGCGCAGGCCATCGGTCAACGGGATTTCACCCATCGCGTGAATGTACGTGGTCGTAATGAAATGGCAACGCTCGGCATTGCCCTGAACAGCATGTCTGAGGAGCTGGCCGAAAGTTACGCCAGCCTTGAGCAGCGCGTGCGTGAGAAAACCGCCGGGCTGGAGCAAAAAAACCAGATCCTCTCTTTTTTGTATCAGGCTAACCGCCGTTTGCATTCGCAGGCCCCCCTGTGCCAGCGGCTCTCTCCGGTGCTGAGTGAATTACAACATTTGACACCGTTGCGTAACATTGAGCTGCGGGTCTATGAGTATGAAGACGAAGAGAATTACGAAGAGTATACCTACCAACCTGACAGCAGTTGCGAAGCCAGCGGGTGTAACCTCTGCCCGCGTGGACCCGCTTTGCAGGCGGGTGAAACCACCGCGCAAAAATGGCGTTTAACCGACAACCATATCCAATATGGCCTGGTGCTCGCCCAGTTGCCGCTCGGCCGTAGCCTGACGCACGATCAACAGCAACTGATCTTAACGCTGATGGAACAGCTCACCGCCACGCTGGCGCTTGAGCGGCAGTACGAACGCCAGCAGCAACTGGTGGTGATGGAAGAGCGTTCAGCCATTGCCCGCGAATTACACGACTCCATCGCACAGTCCCTTTCCTGCCTGAAAATGCAGGTCAGCTGTATGCAAATGCAGGGCGAGACACTGCCTGCCCAAACGCAGACGTTACTCGGCCAGATGCGCAGCGAACTCAACACCTCATGGCGGCAATTACGCGAATTACTGACCACCTTCCGCCTGCAATTAACCGAGCCTGGGCTGCGCCCCGCGCTTGAAGCAAGCTGCCGTGAATTTAGTGAAAAGCTCGGCTTCCCGGTGAACCTCAATTACCAGGTTCCACCGCGCCTTGTCCCGTCGCATCAGGCTATTCATCTGGTGCAAATCACTCGCGAAGCACTGAACAATAGCCTGAAACACGCAAGCGCAACCGCATGTGGGGCC
Source organism: Buttiauxella sp. AC038 (assembly GCF_979253565.1). Lineage (NCBI taxonomy): Bacteria > Pseudomonadati > Pseudomonadota > Gammaproteobacteria > Enterobacterales > Enterobacteriaceae > Buttiauxella > Buttiauxella sp. AC038. Next base: position 2,881,025 of record NZ_CEEDCQ010000001.1, read on the forward strand.
AGCGTGATTTACCATGAAAACCAAATTACCTTAACCATATGGGATAACGGTCGGGGTATTCCCGACAACGGTGACCGCCGTAACCATTACGGATTAATTATTATGCGTGACCGCGCGCAAAGCCTGAAAGGCGATTGCCAGGTGCGAACACGTTCCGGCGGCGGCACCGAAGTCATCGTCAGCTTTATCCCCGAAATAACCACTGGAGCCAATCATGAGTAACCCGGAAGCCTCGACCATTTTGTTGATCGACGATCATCCCATGCTGCGCACTGGCGTTAAGCAGCTCATCAGTATGGCGCCGGAACTGGCGGTTGTCGGCGAAGCGGGCAACGGAGAGCAAGGCGTACTGCTTGCCGAGGAACTCGACCCGGATTTAATCCTGCTGGATTTGAATATGCCGGGGATGAACGGTCTGGAAACGCTCGATTGCCTGCGTGAGAAACCGCTGTCAGGCCGTATTGTGGTGTTCAGCGTATCGAACCACGAAGAAGATGTGGTCACGGCGCTGAAACGCGGTGCGGATGGTTATCTGCTCAAGGATATGGAACCAGAAGATTTGCTCAAAGCGCTGCAACAAGCAGCTGCCGGAGAGATGGTACTGAGCGAGGCGTTAACGCCCGTGCTGGCGGCAAGTTTGCGCGCCAACCGTGCCACTTCCGATCGTGACGTGAACCTGTTGACACCACGCGAACGCGATATTCTCAAACTTATCGCCCAGGGTTTGCCGAACAAAATGATTGCTCGTCGCCTTGATATCACCGAAAGCACGGTGAAAGTACACGTTAAGCATTTGCTCAAGAAGATGAAGCTTAAGTCCCGCGTAGAAGCGGCAGTCTGGGTGCATCAGGATCGGATTTTCTGATGATCAATAGGGTCGGATTAGCGTAAGCGACATCCGACACTATCTGCTATTCAGGCAACAACTCATAACGCGGATCGTCCACAGGGCTGACCACCAGCGGCTCCGCCAGTTTCAGCGTAATCCAGTTCGACGTCACCTTCTGGCCTTTATCATCCTCAATCACCACCGAAAGACGATATTCATTCGGGCCGTTTTCGTTCCACATCGGCATGATCATGCTCCAACCGCTGGTGTCGCGGTTATCCGCAGGCGGCGTCAGGCTTAACGCCTGGGTATCGCCCTGCCAGGTAATATTGCGAATCTTGTGGCTGGCACGGATTTGCAGCTTAAGCGCCACGGTTTCGCCCGCGTGCAGTTCCCAAGGCGGCGTCGCCAGAAACACCGATAAAGTTTTGCGCTGGCGATACTCCATCACCGGCAGAGAATCACGTTCCACGTTGTCATAACGGCTGCCGCGTAATGAACTGGTGGTCGCCACTTCGGCGGCAGAAAGCTGTTTTGCCACCGGGACGCCAAAACGGTAATTCAGCTTCAGACCAAGATTATCCTGCGAAACGCCGCTTTCCCCCTGTTTATGCTGCGCGGTAAGCGTCAGCAGCGGGATCGGCGTGTAGCTGAGTCCCATAGTTACCGCCACCGGGTTGCGATAACCGGTACCGCTATCAAACAAATCCACACTGTTACCGTAGTATTTCTCAAAACTGAGGCTGGTATTGATATGTCGATAAAACGGCAGCCACGCCTGCGCGGTAATGTCATAGCCCCGCGCCAGGCGCTGCTCGAGCGTTTCACTGTTTCCTGACTGCCAGCCAGAGAGCGGTTGGTAATAGTTTGCCGACAGGCGCAAATATTCGCCCCAGGCTTCGGTCCCGAACCCTGCACGTTGTAAATTGCTGGAGAGTTGATTGTCATAAAAGGCGTTGTAACCAAGCAGCCAGTTGCCCGCCACCCAGCGTTGCCCGGCGCCCAGGTTACCAATTGCACTGTCGTCGCGCTGCGTAAATCCCACCTGGCTCCAGGTCAGATAACGGTTGTTATCTTCCCACGGTGTAAACAGCGAGGCGCTGCTACCGTCCCAGTTACCGTGCTCATCCACCAGCAAATTGATACTGGCTTTCCCCCACGGCGACAGCAGTGACTCGGCTTCGCTGGTCACTTTATCAGCCAGCACATCACGCAAACGCGCGAAGGCAAACATCCGCGCTTGTTCGCCAGTATCCAGCCCGTTATCGACCATACTGTCTTCACCGAATTTCTTCGCCATAGCGGCGATTTCACGCGCCGCAGCGTCGGATTCCGGCGCAAGACCCAAATCGGGCAGTTGTTCAGTTCTCTGGTCGAAAGGGTTTTCGGCTTTCTCGATAAAAGTCTGCCGGGTACTGGCAGCCCCTCCTGCGCTGAGGAGTACATAAGACAGGGTAAAAAATGGAACGGCTTTTCTAAACATCTGGAAATTATAACATCACGCCACAGCAAATCATTCCCAAACTGGCAAACACAGATTTGTCCGGTGAATATTAAGCCGTTATTTGGCCGCTTTAGCGATTAATGCCCTGAGTTCAGGAATGCATGAACCACAGTTGGTGCCACAACGTAATTTTTCACCCAGCAGCCCGACTGACTGGCAACCCGTTGCGATTGCCGAAAGAATCGTTTTCTCCCCTACGCCAAAACAACTGCACACGGTTGCACCTGCATCTCTTTGCACACCTGCCGATTTCCCGGCTAATAGCAGGTGACGGCTGGCGGCGGTTGTCGGCGCACTTTCAAAGGCGGAAACCACCGCACTGGTGTTGATATCAGGCCACCCTTTTGCTGCATAAAATGCCAGCTGTAGCTCACCATTGTGCCAGGCAAGCAGGTGGTAAAAATCGCCGTCACCGCGAGCATACTGCAATTGCCAGCCCCGGCCTGCGGTTAAGGTTTCAGCCCATGCTGCTGGCAGGTTTTCGGCGGCACAAACAAAGTGCTGCACGCCATGTGAAGTCTGCCGCCACCACTGAATTTCATCGGTAAATTCAATCTTTTCACGAGCGAAGATCTCCCCACGCCACGCAGGCTGCCAGCGCTGAATGCGCACCGCCGTTTGTTTACTTTCTGGCTGCCCGGAATGCGGGTCGCAAACCCCTGCCACCAGTCCATTGACCAGGCCTCGTCGCGAGAATTGCTGGTTCCAGTGCATCGGAGCAAACACATTTCCCGGCAACTGGCTGTCGCTCACTTGTACACGCGCCACCATCCCGCCCTGGCGCGAGGCGATTCGTACCAGATCGCCTTCAGTGACACCGTAACGTTTTGCATCGTGTGGGTGAATGTCGATAAGCGGCATATTGATGTGCTGCATTAGCCGTGGCACACCGCCAGTGCGCGTCATCGTGTGCCACTGGTCGCGGATGCGCCCGGTATTCAGTATCAATGGATAACGATGGTCGGCGGTGGCCTCAGGCAACTCCGGTTCGACGGGGACAAGTTGAAACTTACCGTTGGCGCGCCAGCTTTTGAATGCCGGGGCACTGGCTGTGGTTACAGGCCAGCGCACCGGTTCTAACGCGTCATATTGTTCGAGGTTCAGGTGTGCCAGGCCACTGATGTCAAAGGCACGGGTGCCATTATTCTCATATCCGGAGAGCGCGGCATGTTCACAGAAAATTTCATGAGCGTGCTGCCAGCTAAAGGCTTCTGCGTATCCCAGGCGACGGGCGATTTGCGAAATCATCCACCACTCGGCACGGGCTTCGCCTGGCGAGAGTAAAAACCCACGCTGGCGTGAAATACGGCGCTCCGAGTTAGTTACCGTACCGTTTTTCTCCCCCCAGGCCTGCGCCGGGAACCTGACTGTGGCAAAGCGCGAGGTGTCCGTATTGCGCACGACATCGGAGATGATCACCAGCGGGCAACTCGCCAGTGCCTGCGCCACGCGGGAACTATCCGGTAGCGACACCGCCGGGTTGGTGCCCATAATCCACACCGCTTTCACGTCGCCACGCGCTATCGCCTCGAACAGTTCAACCGCCATCAATCCTGGCGTTTGCGCAATGCGTTCGCTGCCCCAAAAGCGCCCCAGACGGGCAATATCCGCAGACTCGAAATTCATATGGCAGGCCAGTTGATTTGCCAGTCCGCCCACTTCACGCCCGCCCATCGCATTTGGCTGCCCGGTCAGCGAAAAAGGACCGCAGCCTGGCCGCCCAATTTTGTCACTCGCCAGATGCACGTTAATGATGGCGTTGCATTTGTCGCTGCCGCTTGATGACTGGTTGATGCCCATGGTGTAGAGCGTCATGGCACGGTCAGTGCTGGCAAACCATTGCCAGAATGTCTGCACCGCAGCGCTTTCGAGCTGGCAAAAATCGGCACATTTCGCCAGACTCCAGCCTGCGGCCAGGGTTGTTGCATCGCTTTGCCCGTCGAAGCGGTTAGTCATTAACGGCTGTTGTTGCAGCAAATAATTCAGTAACCCGACAAATAGCCCTGCATCGCTTCCGGGGCGCAACGCCAGGTGCAAATCGGCAATTTCACAGGTGGCGGTACGGCGTGGGTCGATAACCACCACTTTCATCTGCGGGCGCAGTTTTTTTGCCTGCACCAGGCGTTGATACAGCACCGGATGCGCCCATGCAGCATTCGATCCCACCAGCACAACCAGGTCGGTTTGCTCCAGGTCCTCATAGCTACAAGGCACAAAGTCCGCACCCAATGCCCGCTTGTAACCCACCACCGCCGACGACATACACAACCGTGAATTAGTGTCGATATTGGCCGCCCCGATAAACCCCTTCATCAGTTTATTGGCCGCGTAGTAGTCCTCGGTCAGCAACTGGCCGGACGCATAAAACGCCACCGCTTTTGGGCCGAACTCATCAATAATGGCCTGCAGGCGGCTGGCCGTTTCATCGAGCGCAGCGTTCCAGGTCATGCGCTCTCCGTCCACTTCGGGATAAAGCAAACGCCCTTCCAGACCGAGTGTTTCCCCCAGCGCTGCTCCCTTGACGCACAGCCGCCCAAAATTTGCCGGGTGCTGTTTATCACCGGTAATCTCGTGGCCGCCGTTGACTGCTGGCCGGGCTTCAACCCCGCACCCGACACCACAGTAAGGGCAAGTAGAGCGCACCACCGTATTCATGATGCCTCCGCACGCAAGATAAGCGCCTGACTCCCCACCCACACGGTGCCTTGTTCTACTTTCACCGGCCAGGCGCGAACAGCCTGCTCCCCGTCCTGCGTGCGCCCGTCACGCAGGCGAATACGGTGTTTGTAGAGCGGGGAAATCACAATCGGCTCGCCCGCAGCGTCACCCACTATTCCTCGGGAAAGTACGTTGGCATCGCTGCCCGGTTCAAGATTATCAAGCGCATAAATCGTATCACCAAAGCGGAACAGTGCGATTTGCAGCTCGCCTAAACGCGCGCCAATGCCTGCCTGCAAAGGAATGGCGCTGATATCACACACCGCGTGCCAGGGTTTAACGGGGACGACCGTCTGGTGTTGCACCACTTCATTTACCGGCTGCAACTGCCCGCGCAGCGTCTGGCGTTGGACCGCCTCATCCGGCTGTTCGCTGTTGACGTAAGAACGAAATAGCGCAAGGCGATCGGGGCTGTTAAGCGTGGTCTGCCATTCGCACTGGTAAGTGTCCACTACGGCCACCATCTCTTTTTCCAGTTCATCGGCAAGGCCCAGGCTATCGTTGAGAACCACGTCACGCAGATATTCAATGCCCCCTTCGAGGTTATCCATCCAGGTACTGGTGCGCTGCAAACGGTCGGCGGTGCGGATGTAAAACATCAGCAAGCAGTCGATTGTGCGGATAAGCGTTTCACGGTCGAGATCGCTGGCAAACAGATCGGCGTGGCGTGGTTTCATGCCGCCGTTACCGCAAACATAGAGGTTCCAGCCTTTGTCAGTGGCAATCACACCGATGTCTTTGCTCTGTGCTTCGGCGCATTCTCTGGTGCAACCGGAGACTGCCATTTTGATTTTGTGCGGGGCACGCAAACCTTTGTAGCGGTTCTCAAGCTCAATCGCCAGGCCGGTAGAATCCTGCACGCCGTAGCGACACCAGGTTGACCCCACGCAAGACTTCACGGTACGCAACGATTTGCCGTAGGCGTGCCCGGTTTCAAAGCCTGCCGCGACCAGTTCCTCCCAAATGGCGGGCAGTTCTTCGAGGCGTGCGCCAAACAGGTCGATGCGCTGGCCGCCGGTAATTTTGCTGTACAGCTGGTAGCGTTTTGCCACCTGCCCGATGGCAATCAACCCGTCCGGCGTGATTTCCCCGGCAGGTACACGTGGCACAATGGAGTAAGTCCCGTCTTTCTGGATATTCGCGAAATAGCGGTCATTGGTGTCCTGAAGCGGGAGATGTGCCGGTTTGAGCAGGTACTCGTTCCAGCACGAAGCCAGCACCGAGGCTGCCAGTGGCTTGCAAATCTCACAGCCGTGACCATGACCGTAACGGCTTATCAGCTGTTCAAAACTGTGGATATGGTTAACGCGCACCAGGTGGTAGATTTCCTGACGCGAGAACGGGAAGTGTTCGCAGATGTCTTTTTTCACCTCCACACCCTGCTCTTGCAACTGGTATTCCATCACCTGTTTCACCAGCACCGAACAGCCGCCACAGCCCGTTGCTGCTTTGGTACAGGTTTTAATGGCGCCCATGTCGCCCGCACCGTTGCTCACGGCAGAGCAAATATCCGCTTTGCTGACGTTATGGCATGAACAAATCTGCGCGCTATCGGGGAGTGCTGCCACGCCCAGCCCCTTCGGCGCACCACCAGCCGACGCAGGCAGGATCAGGCTTTCTGGTTGCGCGGGCAACGCCATGCCGTTGAGCATCATTTGCAGCAGCGTGGCATATTCCTGACTATCGCCCACCAGTACGCCGCCAAGGAGTGTTTTATTATCGGCAGACACCACGATTTTTTTGTAGACCTGTTGTGGCCCGTTAGTCCACTGATAGCTCTGGCTGCCGGGTGTGCGCCCGTGAGCGTCGCCAAATGACGCCACATCAATGCCGAGCAATTTGAGTTTGGTGCTCATATCCGCACCACGAAAAGCCGTTTCTTGCCCGGCAAGCGTTGCCGCCGTAACACGCGCCATCTGGTAGCCCGGTGCGACCAGACCAAAGATTTTCCCTTCCCACAGAGCACATTCACCGATGGCATAAATTGCGCTATCGCTGGTCTGGCACTGGTCGTTAATCACCACGCCACCACGTTCGCCAAGCGCCAGGCCGCACGTTTTCGCCAGCGCATCTTGCGGGCGGATACCGGCTGAAAAGACGATTAAATCGGTGCTGAGCGTTTCTCCATCGGCGAAATTGAGTTGCAAACCGTCAGCATCGGTAATCGCTGTTGTCGCTTTACTGGTATGCACCTGAACGCCGATATCGCTGATTTTCTCGCGCAGCATCGCGGCCCCGGAATTATCGAGTTGCACTGCCATCAGGTTGGGCGCGAACTCCACCACATGGGTTTCCAGCCCCAGCTGTTTAAGGGCATTGGCGGCTTCCAGCCCCAATAACCCACCGCCAATCACCACCCCGCGCGTGGCATTGCGGGCACATTGCGCGATGGCATCGAGGTCGTCGAGCGTGCGGTAAACAAAACAGCCAGCAAGATCGTTCCCCGGCACAGGGGGCACAAACGGAAATGAGCCTGTCGCCAGCACTAATTTGTCCCAGTAAGTCTCGCGCCCGTCATTGTCACGCACCAGGCGTTGCTGGCGATCAACCGCCACGATTTTGCTGTTACAACGAAGTTCAATGCCGTGTTCGTTAAAGAAATCTCCTTGCACCATCGAGAGTGAGTCAGCACTGCGCCCGGCAAAATATTCCGACAGATGGACGCGGTCATAGGCCGGATAACGCTCTTCACCAAACACCACAATGTGGTAGCGCTTATGCAGTTGCAGTGCCACGCACTGCTCCAGAAAATGGTGCCCGACCATGCCGTGACCAATTACTACCAGCGTTTCTTTTGTCATGTCGTCATTTCCGGCAGCCGGCGGCTGCTCATCAGAGTGATATTCATCAAACAGCACGCCAGGCGTAACGGGTGCCGCGTTGAGTAAAATGTCGGTCAGCGCGTTGGCGGGTGTGATATCCCCAAGTAGTAACGCGCCAAGCAACCTGTCACCGCGCAGATACAGGCAGCGATAATGTTTTGTCAGGGGATCAAAAGCGGTAAGAACACGCGTATCTGGCTGCTCGCGGATGTCGCCTGCGGAAAATAGCGGGATGCCGCTCACTTTCAGGCGTGTGCCACGATCTAGGTAGTGGAAGTCATTACTGATTTCTCCGCACAGGCGAGCGGCTAATACATCGGCTTGTTGCAGGCATGGCGCCACCAGGCCCCATGTCTGCCCATCAATTTCACAACATTCACCCAATGCGCTGACGTGCAGTGTTGCACTGCGCAGTTGCGCATCGACGGTAATTCCACGCTGACAGGCAATTCCAGACTCTTGTGCCAAAGTAATATTCGGCTTCACACCCGTGGCGATAATCACCCGCCCGGCAGGTAGTACCTCGCCGTTGCTTAACGTCACACTGGCATCAGAAATGCGTTGAATGCCGCAATTTAACTGGCATGAAATCCCCCTTTGCGCGAGATGTTCCTCAAGCAGCACGCCCGCCTGTTGATTAAGCTGAATATCCATCAGCCACGGCTGGCGGTGCACCAGAGTGACGGGAATACCCCGGGCGCACAATGCAGCAGCAGCTTCCACACCCAGCAAACCACCGCCAAGTACTACGGCATCGCCTTCGCCACCAAGAATGGCGTCAACATCAGCCAGCGTGCGAAAGCCGTGAACGTGGGGCAATGTGTGGCCGTCTATTGGCGGAATAAACGGGCGTGAGCCGGTGGCGAAAACCAGTTCGTCGTACTCAAGCGCACGCTTTGCCGAGCGCACAATCTGGCGCTTTGTATCAACGTCCAACACCGCTTCAGCGGTTAACAGCTCGATATCATGGGCACGATACCAGGCCGCAGTGTGTAATTGCGTTGCACTGGCAGTTTTTTCCCCGGCAAGTACCGGCGAGAGCAAAATGCGGTTGTAGCTCAGGGCGGGCTCTTCACCAAAAAGGGTGATAGAAAATCGCCCCGCTGCGCGCGCCACAATTTGCTCCACCAGGCGGATTGCCGCCATGCCGTTGCCGATAACAATCAGACGTTGCTTCATGAGCCGTTCCTCAGGCAGCCTTCGGCTGCTTTTCGTACAGGAAACGCAGCACCTGCTGGCGCAAATGGTGGTAACGGCTGTCTTCTGCCAGTTCGACGCGGTTGCGCGGGCGCGGCAAATCGACATGCAGCGTTTCACCTACCGTGGCCGCCGGGCCGTTGGTCATCATCAGCACGCGATCGGAGAGCAAAACGGCTTCATCAACGTCATGAGTGATCAGCACGATGGTGGTGTGCAGCTCTTGCTGAATGTGCATTACCGCATCCTGCAAATGGGCGCGCGTCAAAGCATCCAGCGCCCCGAACGGCTCGTCCATCAGCAGCACTTTCGGTTTCATCGCCAACGCGCGGGCAATGCCGACACGCTGTTTCATGCCACCGGAGATTTCACCGGGTCGTTTGTTTATCGCGTGGCCCATTTGCACGCGTTCGAGGTTGTGAACTATCCATTCACGGCGCTCGGCGCGGTTCATGGTGCGGCGAAAAACCTGGTCCACCGCCAGGGCCACGTTTTCAAAGCAGGTCATCCATGGCAGCAGTGAATGGTTCTGGAACACTACGGCGCGCTCCGGCCCCGGCCCGGCGATTTCGCGGTTGTCGCAAAGCAGTCCGCCTTCAGAGGGCAAGGTGATCCCGGCAATCAGGTTAAGCAGTGTTGATTTCCCGCACCCCGAGTGCCCTATCAGGCTGATGGTTTCCCCTTCAGCGATATCAAAACTGACGTTACTGAGTGCTAAAAATTCGCCACTGGCAGTGGAAAAACGTTGGCTGACATTCTGAACCTGGATGATCTTCTTCATTGGTTTCCCCTTATTTTTCCCAGCTGAAGCGACGCGCCAGCAGCATTAAACCCTGTTCGAGCAGCAGCCCGACCACGCCGATAATCACAATCGCGATGAGGATGTTTTCGACGTTGAGGTTGTTCCACTCGTTCCAGATCCAAAAGCCAATGCCCAGGCCGCCGGTCAGCATTTCGGCGGCGACAATCACCAGCCACGCAATGCCGATAGATAACCGCACACCGGTTAATACCGCGGGCAAAACCGCCGGGAACAAAATTTTCCGCATCACCGTCCATTCGGAAAGTTTCAGTACCCGGGCCACGTTGAGGTAGTCGTCCGGAATGCGTTTTACCCCTTCGGCGGTGTTAATCACCATCGGCCAGATTGAGCAGATGAAAATGGTCCAGCTCGAGGCAGGCTCCGCTTTTTGAAACAGCAGCAGACCAATCGGCAGCCAGGCCAGCGGGCTGACCGGGCGCAAGAGCGAGATAATCGGGTTAAACATGCGGGCTAAGAAGGTAAAGCGACCAATCAGGAAGCCTGCCGGTATACCGACAATGGCGGCGAGGCCGAACCCAACGGCGACACGCTGGAGCGAGGCAAGAATGTTCCAGCCAATCCCCTGGTCGTTTGGCCCGGCGTTATAGAACGGGTCGGAAAACAGCGTAATGGCTGATTCCAGTGTGCGTAGCGGCGTCGGGAAACCTTTGCTGTTCAGCGCCGCGATTTGCCATGCCACCACCAGTAACCCCATACCAAGAACCGCGGGGATCAGGCGCTCAAAAAGGCCAAGGCTAAACTGGCGCCATTGTGGTTTACGGCGGCGAACGGTGACGGGCGGTAGTGTTATCACTTCCCCAACCGGGGCGCTAAGCGCCGTGGTGGGCGGTTTGTGTGCAGAATTGTTCATCTCATTCCCCTTAGCGTTTAATGGCAAAACTTGCGGCGTAAGCGGCAGGGTCGCTGCCGTTCCAGGTACTGCCATCCATCAAGGTGCTGGTGCGCATCTGGCTTGTGGGAACAGAAATGTTGCCCACGGCGCTAGCAGCCTGTTGATAGATGTCGATACGGTTGATGCGGCGAGCGACAGCAAGATAGTCAGGGTCGTGGTCCAGCAAACCCCAGCGGCGGTGTTGGGTCAGGAACCACATGCCGTCAGAAAGCCACGGGAAGGTCACTTCGCCGTCGCGGAAAAAGTGCATGGCGTGGTCGTCCTGCCATTTCTTGCCGATGCCATTGTCGTATTGCCCGAGCATGCGCCCAGTCAGGAAATCGGCTTTGGTGTTGAGGTACGCCCGCCCGGCGAGCACATTAGCGGTTTCGCGGCGGTTGTCGTCGCTGGCATCAATCCAGCGCGATGCCTCAAGAATGGCGGCGACTAACGCTCGTGCGGTATTGGGGTTTTGTTCCACCCAGGCGCTGCGGGTACCGAGGATTTTTTCCGGATGATCCGCCCAGATGGATTGCGAGGTTGCAGCGGTGAAGCCGATGCCGTCGCTGATTGCCCGTTGGTTCCAGGGTTCACCGACGCAAAATCCGTGCATATTGCCGATGCGCATGTTCATGACCATTTGCGGTGGCGGCACCACCACGGTGCGCACATCGGTAAACGGGTTAATTCCCGCCTGTGCCAGCCAGTAATAGAGCCACATCGCGTGGGTACCCGTCGGGAAGGTATGCGCAAAGGTGAAACTTCCCGGCTCTTTGCTGGCAACGAGTTTTTTCAGGCTTTGCGCATCCGTCACGCCCTGCTTTGCAAGATCCATCGAAAGGGAGATGGCCTGCCCGTTGTTGTTAAGCGTCATCAGGTTCGCCATCGACTGTTGTTTACCGGCGATACCCATCTCCAGACCATAAACCAGGCCGTACAGAACATGGGCAGCATCAAGTTCACCGGAAACCATTTTGTCGCGCACCGCCGCCCAGCTTGCTTCTTTGCTCGGTACAATCGAGATGCCATATTTTTTGTCGAAGCCTTTTACCGAGGCCATCACCACTGATGCACAGTCAGTGAGTGGGATAAAACCGACCTTTACCGTGCTTTGTTCCGGTTTATCGCTGCCCGCAGCCCACACGGAATTGATCATGCCCGGCAGTAAATACGCCCCGCCTAATACAGCACCCGCCTGTAGAAATCGACGGCGCGACAAAGTTATGGTTTTTTTGCTCATCGGCTTCATCCTGATAAAAGGTAAAAAAAGCGCCCATCAATGTGGGTCAGCACATTGAGGGACGCCTTTGTCCAACCTGAAGCACACCGCCATTGGCGCAATTCAGGTAAAAGTTAGATTCAATAGGTTATTGCAACTCGCGTGCCAGTTTGGGAAGCCTGTGAATCCGTGCTTTTGCGAGAAAACACGTGGCCATTCGCACCACCAAAACGCACTAAATGCCCACCCTTTGTGCAACTACTCCTTAGTAGGTAGCTGCCAGATGTCTGCTACGGAAACCATCGCGCTCGCGACTTCTGTCATGCGTTTATTCTGGTTCATCGCCATTTTGCGCAGCGTTTGCCAGGCCTGTTCTTCAGTGTATCCCTGATGGCAAATCAGCAACGCTTTTGCCTGGTCTATCACTTTTCTCTCATCCACCGTGGTCTGAAGCGACGCCAGTTGCTGTGCCATGGTTTCGAGTTGTTGGGCCTGCTGGCGTACCAGCGGCAGAAGATGGCGGTCAAGATAGTGCTCGCTGTGGTTGCCGTCTCGCCCCGCAACCCAGTGAGCAAATTCGTTATCGTTAAGGGGTGTTTGCTGTAAAACCTGGCCAAGCGCCTGCTGCACCTGCGCCATCACCGCGTCGATAAGTTTATCCTCCACTTCTTTTAAGGCATCAATTCTGCTGGTTAACAGCGTAAACCAGCGTAATGCCAGCAGCGCCTTATCACCATCAGCCGGGAGGCGAGTACAAGCCATGCGCCTGAGCTGCTCGGTTTCCCGGCACGGTTCGCCACAGGCCTGGTATTGCAGGCGCTGCGGTTCATCGGCCATGGTGCAAAACACATCAAAACAGCGTTGCTGGCTATCAATACGATCCACCAATTGCTGGCGCAGCGTGTCGCTAAATTCCCCTTGCGTAAAACCGAGTGCACCAATCGCCCGCTCCTGCCCCGCAAACTCTTTGCCCTGCATAAAACTGAACAATGCCGCAAGCGTACGAGCAACGCCTGCATCGTCCACCACGTTGCTGGTTTCGGGGACAATACTAAGCAAGTGCCGCAGCGTGATATTGAATTGCTCCATCGCCTTTAGCGGCGTGATTTGGTGCTCTGCAATATTTGTTCGCAGCACCGGTAAATGCTCAAGGTAATGCAGGGCGCAGGCCAGACTGACCAACAGCGCACTGCCGGGTAGGTAATCTGGTTGCTCAATCGCCTGTTTGAAAAGACCCAGTTCGTGGTCAACTTCCTGCATACAACGCTGCCGTTCGGCACCAAACAAGTGGCCCGATGAACACAGCCAGATGTTGGAAGCCCCGCGCTCACGTTGTAGCATGTGTGCAAGCTTGGCTATCCGTCCGGTAAGCTGCCCGATTTGCAGAATGTCCTGCAACTGCTCGCGCCCTCGGGTTCGCGCCACCATTAAAAAGTCACGGGCGGTTGAATTCATAAACGCTCCTGAACGGCGAGTGATGATTTGAGTCATTCAGATAAGCAAGAAATGTGCCTTGAGGGGCAAAGGAGAAGCAATGCAAAAAATTGTGATTATCGCCAACGGGGCTGCTTACGGCAGTGAGTCTTTGTTTAACAGCCTGCGCCTGGCGATTGCATTATGCGACCAGCAGCCACAACCGCAGGTGAAACTGTTTTTGATGTCTGATGCGGTGACTGCCGGATTACGCGGTCAGAAACCGGCTGAAGGTTATAACATCCAGCAAATGCTGGAGATTTTAACCGCGCAAAATGTGCCGGTGAAATTGTGTAAGACCTGCACCGACGGGCGTGGCATCACGTCATTACCGCTGGCTGATGGTGTGGAAATTGGCACGTTGGTGGAATTAGCTCAGTGGACATTGAGTGCGGATAAGGTTTTAACGTTCTAATAAACGAGCTTATAGCTCTGGCCTGAAACCAAATTTAATGATGACCTGACGCTAATTATCCGTATAAAAAACCATCAGCTGAATGGTTTCAGGTACATCTGCATTTTTGTTTAATCCTTATGGCATTTTTTGATCAAAGTCAGCATTTGTGAGGCTGGGGTCTGGTGTTATGCATGAAGTGTAATTTGTGAGCAGCATCACTGATTGCAAGGATAACCCGGCGCATGGATGTCTAACTTTGATGTGATAGCGGAGTATAAAAATGCCAGTAGTGAAAGCCAGTTTGCATCTTTTTGGCGGTGACACCGTGGTGGTTCACTGTTCAAATAAAAGCCATATTCATTTGATGAGCGACACCAGTTCTGCGGGTAAACCACAGGCGGATATTCTTAGCGTTGAAGATAAGCAGTCTGCTTATTTGACAGTGCCGTACAGCGGGACGTGGAAAGTGTTGATTGATAGCCACAGTAAATCGCTTGAGCACTCAATCAGTTATGTAGCAGCATAAAAACCTCATCCCGGCCCTCTTTTGAGGGCTACTTTTTTGCAGGATGAGGCTCAGAAATGGTCAGGCAAAGCCGGGCTGCAACTCCCCATCCTCACCTTTCGGTTGCAACCAGTCTCTGACTTTATTCACCAGTTCATCAAGACAATCATCGTGCATGCCCCGCTTTATCAGTTCTTGTTCAAGTGAGAACAGATACTGTGCGTTGGTACCCAATGGACCACTGGCGGCGGCAATCAACGGCGCGATAATGTCAGCACGCGTGTCAGCTTCATAGAGTGGATGACGCGGGTCCATAATAAACACCAGCGCATTCACCACGCGACTATCATCCAGCTCGAGTTTGCACCACGTCGGCAAATAACAGCCGGTGATCATTTCACGCTTCCACACCAGCGTCAGTTCGTCTTCAAGAATGGCCTCTGGCAAACGGTAAGCAAGCCCTGTAGTGCGCCCACCTTCTTTCAGGGCGAGCATGCGACCAGGCTGGCATGCTGTTCCGCGCCCTGCCGTCAAACGCAGACAAAAGGCCCGATGCCAGCCAACAAGTGTACCTGCCGCTGACTCTTCATATTCAAATGCAGGGTTCCACATCAGGGAACCATAGCCAAAAATCCACACAGGACTGCTATCGGGACGGCAAGCGAGCGTCGCGGCGAGTGATGCCGATCGCTGCTCAGGGGTCCACAACAGCGATTCCTCAATGGAGCCAAAAGCTGTCTTACAATCTGCTTTAATTAAGAAATCACGCGTTAACACCATACACCTCCGCCACTGCATACTTCCGTGTGACTACGTCAGATGCGCCTTCCGGGCTTTTTAGTTACTGCTTACTATTAGAGCAGCATATCAGTGAACATAAGCAATTAGCGACACGCTGGCAAGTTTGATGACGATCACAAAACAATAAAAATGTCATATTAACTTGCCATACTGGAGTGTGAGGGGAAGATTGAAGATGAATATCAATACATTGTGCAAGGTTTAAGTTTTCTTATGCCATTTATCATCATCACCCTTTTGGTAACTGTGTTTCACGGCAGCCCACGCAACTTTATGGGCGGTTTCTTCACGGGTGGCATCATCCCGCCGGTCTTCTTTATCTTTGTACTCATCCCACGCGCTGTTAAACGCCTCTTTGTAGATATCCTGGGCATGAGCGGGAAGGACATTTTGTACGCTTTCCGGGAGGTCATTTCGGCTTTTATAAGGCATCACGTTATCCTGAATCAGTTAAACCTAAAGTTTGAAACACGAGGTCCGATCCTGCCAGCTAAAATCAATAATTGTGTTTATGGAAAATACATCCTTATGTTTTGTATTGATTAATATCAGAAAACATCTATTTTCATTCATCAGAAATACTATTGCTGTCAAAGCGGTAAAACTGAGTAAATTTTCTCAGAAAACGCCCGTTCTTTGCTATTTTAACGGGGACATAATGTCCGACTATAATCAATAAATAGCTTAATGCCTGCACAGATGGAGATGTATTTTGACCAAAACACAACATGAGGCGGTGAAAACCCGTCATAAGGAGAGTTCGCTCATTTTCCCGGTATTAGCGCTGGTCGTACTGGTGATGTGGGGAGGAAGCCAGTCTTTTCCAGCGGTTATTGGGATCAATATTCTGGCCCTGGTGGGCATTTTAAGTAGCGCATTTAGCGTAGTTCGTCACGCAGACGTACTCGCCCACCGTTTGGGTGAACCTTACGGTTCTCTAATTCTTAGTCTGTCCGTTGTTATTCTTGAAGTCAGCTTAATTTCCGCATTAATGGCGACAGGCGACGCCGCGCCAACACTGATGCGTGACACGTTGTACTCGATCATTATGATTGTGACGGGGGGCTGGTCGGTTTCTCTCTTCTGCTGGGTGGAAACAAATTCGCGACGCAATATATGAATCTGTTTGGCATCAAACAGTACTTAATTGCTTTGTTCCCACTAGCAGTCATCGTGCTGGTGCTTCCAACTGCATTGCCAGAAGGTAACTTCAGTACCGGGCAGGCATTAATGGCTGCGGCCATTTCCGCTGCAATGTATGGCGTGTTCTTACTGATTCAGACTAAAACACACCAAAGCCTGTTTGTTTACGAGCATGAAGACGAGGCTGACGATGACGACCCGCATCACGGTAAACCATCGGCACACAGCAGCACCTGGCATGCCATTTGGCTGATCGTGCATCTGATTGCCGTAATTGCCGTCACCAAGATGAACGCAGTGCCACTAGAGTCATTGCTCTCGACGCTCAATGCGCCAGCGCAATTTACCGGCTTCCTGATAGCGTTGTTAATTCTCTCCCCTGAAGGTTTAGGGGCGCTTAAAGCAGTGCTAAATAATCAGGTTCAGCGCGCAATGAACCTGTTCTTCGGCTCTGTACTGGCAACTATCTCGCTGACAGTTCCGACTGTGACGATAATTGCTATGCTGACGGGCAACGATCTGACCTTTGGTTTAGGAATGCCGGAGTTGGTTGTGATGTTGACTTCGCTTGTGTTGTGCCAGATTTCATTCTCGACAGGGCGCACAAATGTCCTCAACGGCACCGCGCACCTTGCGCTGTTTGCCGCTTATCTGATGACGATATTTGCCTGACGGGTCAGCATCATAAAAAAAGCCCTTATCGTGAGATAAGGGCTTTTTGTTTTGGTGGCTAACCGCAACGCCAACCGCGATTCATTCATTCTTACTTGCTGGTATCCAGCGGCTCGAAGTTCTTCACCAGGTCATCAATAGCTTTGATTTGCTGGAGGAACGGCTCAAGTTTCGCCAGTGGCAGTGCTGATGGGCCATCGCAACGCGCTTTATCTGGATCCGGGTGTGCTTCGATAAACAGACCAGCAAGGCCAGTCGCCATACCCGCACGTGCCAATTCAGCAACCTGCGCACGACGGCCGCCAGATGCTGCGCCAAACGGGTCACGGCATTGCAGTGCGTGAGTCACGTCGAAGATAACCGGTGAGCCATTAGAAACTTGTTTCATCACGCTAAAGCCCAACATGTCGACAACCAGGTTGTCATAACCGAAGTTCGCACCACGGTCACACAGGATGATCTGGTCGTTGCCACCTTCGTGGAATTTATCAACGATGTTACCCATTTGGCCAGGGCTTACGAACTGAGGTTTTTTGACGTTGATAACCGCGCCAGTTTTCGCCATCGCTTCAACCAGGTCAGTCTGGCGAGCAAGGAAAGCAGGCAACTGAATCACATCAACCACATCCGCAACAGGTTGTGCCTGGCTTGCTTCATGAACGTCGGTGATTATTTTCACGCCGAAAGTTTGCTTCAGCTCCTGGAAAATCTTCATCCCTTCTTCCAGGCCGGGACCACGGTAAGAGTTGATGGATGAACGGTTGGCTTTATCGAAAGACGCTTTAAATACGTAAGGGATGCCCAGTTTCTGGGTCACAGTGACATAGTGCTCACAAATACGCATCGCCAGGTCACGTGATTCCAGCACGTTCATGCCGCCAAACAGTACAAATGGCAGGTCGTTTGCGACGTTAATATCGCCAATGCTTACGACTTTCTGTTTCATCTTAATCTCGCCTTGTTGGGAAACATTTAAAAATTTGGCATCAGTGCAGAATGATCTGTTTTTGCGAAATAGAGTTAATTTGCGCTTTGATCATCTCGCTTATCGGGTCTTCCGGGCATTGTTCAACAAAGTAGCTGAGGTCGTTGAGTGCCACATGTTCGCAATCGAGCTGAGCATAGATCAAGCCACGGTCACGAATTTCATAAGGATCTTCCGGGTTAAACTGGAGCAAGGCCTCGCTTGTGCGCAGCGCCAACTCCATCTGACGCTCTTCCATCAGCGCGGACTTCATGGTGTCGAGCAATTTACGCACCACTTCCGCGTTGTCTGCTTCATCTAAATCTTCATCAAACAGCTCGGCTGTCGGCCCGACATTACCTTTCAACCACACTTCCAGCGTGTGTTCGTTAAGCGTGTCACCGTTGAATGGGTTGATGAGCCACATTTCACCGTCCATCCAGTCGCCGCGTAAAATCAGCTGAGTGGGGAAAATTACCGGATTCAACGGGATATCAAGACGGTCGGCTATCCACAATAGAATAGCACCCAGAGACACTGCACTGCCCTGACGCTTGGTCAGTACGTTATCGAGCCACAGTGCATCGGATAAACGGTAAACGCCGCTGGAGTCTTTAAAACCCCAGGTGCCATAAAACAGTTCGACTAATTTTTCGAGCTGCACATCCTGGTGGAGACCTTCGCAGATCTCTTCACGCGCAAGGCGGGCCAGGCTTTCCAGTTGTGCTCGCACTTCTTCTGCCGGGAAATCATCACGGATCAGCTGCGAGACTAAAATCATGCCCTCGCATAACGGCGCCTGATTGAATTCGAAATCGGCTAACGACCTCATGACTTACCCCAGTAATGGTATTTTTGTGGTGGCGAGTTTAATGATGATGTAAAGCACCACCAGGGCCAACAGAAAGGCAAACCACCGTATCTGTTGGCTGCGTGGGCGTTTGCCCAACACGATAAACCCTAAAACGATATAGATAATAACGCCAAATAGCTTCTCAGTCAGCCATGCACCTTGTGGCGTGAAGGGATAGAAATGCGTAATCATCACAAGAGCGATGCCGCTGACCAGCAATACGGTGTCATTCACATGCGGCACAATGCGCACCCAGCGCTTGTTTGACATGGTTGATTCACGGTATTGCCACCAGTAGCGCAAAACGAACAGACTCACGGAAATGAAGACCGTCAGAATATGCAAATGCTTGAGCGCGAAGTAAGTAGCCATTTTGCTCAGTTCCTTATTTAGAAATAGCGTCCTACTGTCAGTCGGTCATTACCACCGTAATCCTGACAGCTTTGTATCTCGGTATATCCTGCTTGTGTAAACAATTCGCGGACTTGCGCAGCCTGAAGCCAGCCGTGTTCGAGTAATAACCAACCACCAGACTCAAGGAAATTGCGAGCTGATTCGACAAGAATGCGCAGATCAGCCAAACCGTGATTATCTGCCACCAGAGCGCTACGCGGTTCAAAACGAACATCACCCAGTGAAAGATGCGGGTCTTCCTCGTCGATGTAAGGCGGGTTGCTGACTATCACGGAGAAACGTTGGGTATTGAGAGCACTAAACCAATTGCTTTGCAAGACCTTAACATTGGTTATTCCGAGGCGGCTCGCATTATCACCCGCAAGTTCTACCGCCTCAGGAACCAGATCAAGTGCTGTCACATGACAATCCGGGCGCTCACTGGCAATCGCCAGAGCAATTGCGCCTGTACCCGTGCCTAAATCCAGCACGGAACATGCAGCTGCAGGCATTCTGGCGAGGGCTTGTTCGACAAGGCATTCCGTATCCGGGCGCGGGATAAGCGTCACGGGAGAGACACGCAGCGGCAGCGACCAAAACTCACGCTCGCCCACCAGATGCGCGATGGGCTCCCCTTTCACACGGCGCGCCAGCAAAACATCCAGCTGTTGCTGTTGTTGCACGGTCAATTCGGTCTCACCGAATGCCAGAATGAAGGTTCGCGCTTTCCCGCAGACAAAACCCAGCAGGATTTCCGCGTCACGACGCGGGCTTTCACTATCCTCAAGCTGGGCAATTGCCTGTTTTAACCAGTGTTGAAAATCCATTAGTCCTGCTCAGACAGCGCCGCTAGTTGGTCTGCCTGGAACTCCTGTACGATTGGCTCAATAAGTCCGTCGAGCTTGCCTTCCATCACTTCATCCAGACGATATAACGTCACGTTGATGCGGTGGTCTGTTACGCGGCCCTGCGGGAAGTTATAAGTGCGGTTACGGTCTGAACGATCGCCACTGCCAAGCAGGTTACGGCGCGTTGACGCTTCTTCCTGTTGACGTTTAGCCATTTCGGCAGCACGAATACGTGAGCCCAATACAGACAACGCTTTGGCTTTGTTTTTATGCTGTGAACGTTCGTCCTGACATTCGACCACGATGCCAGTTGGCAAGTGTGTGATACGGATTGCAGAGTCGGTGGTGTTAACGTGCTGGCCGCCCGCCCCCGAAGAGCGGAAGGTGTCGATACGTAAATCACCAGGATTGATATCTGGTAATTCCGCTTCAGGAATCTCTGGCATTACCGCAACGGTACACGCTGAAGTATGAATACGCCCTTGGGATTCAGTCGCAGGAACACGTTGCACGCGATGGCCACCGGACTCAAATTTCAAACGACCATACACACCATCACCGCTGATTTTGGCGATCACTTCTTTGAAGCCGCCGTGCTCACCTTCGTTGGCACTAAGAATTTCGACTTTCCAGCGACGCGACTCCGCGTAACGGCTGTACATACGGAACAAGTCACCAGCAAAAATTGCCGCTTCATCACCACCAGTACCTGCGCGAACTTCAACAAACGCGTTACGCTCGTCATCCGGGTCTTTTGGCAGCAACAACACTTGCAGTTGTTGTTCTAATTCTTCGCTGTCGCTTTTGGCCTGGTTTAACTCTTCTTGCGCCATTTCGCGCATTTCTGGGTCGTCGAGCATGCTTTGTGCGGTTTCAATATCTTCCTGCACCTGGCGCCATTGCAGGAAGCAACGGGAAACGTCGCTTAACTGGGCGTATTCGCGGGACAATGCGCGAAAACGGTCCTGGTCGGCAATGGTGGATGCATCTCCAAGAAGCGCCTGAACTTCTTCATGGCGCTCTTGCAGGGCTTCTAGTTTGGCAACGATAGAAGACTTCATGGGCGGTGTTTCACCTTGTAATAAGAGTTTATTTGCTAATCCAGCCCGAGGCTGTTGCGCAGAATCTGCAGGCGTTCTTCATCCCCGTCACGGGCAGCCTGCGTGAGCGATTTAGTTGGTGCATGGATCAGGCGATTGGTTAACTTCCACGCCAGATCCTGGAGAACGGTTTCGGCATCGGCACCCTGTTGAAGAGCGGCGATAGCCCTGGCAGCCAGGTCATCACGAACCTGTTCAGCCTGACTGCGATATTCGCGGATGGTCTCTGTGGCGCTTTGAGCGCGCAGCCAGGCCATAAATTCACTGCATTCCTGCTCAACGATAGTTTCGGCTTCAACTGCAGCAGCTTTGCGCTGCGCAAGATTGCTTTGAATAATCGCTTGCAGGTCATCAACGCTGTAGAGATAGGCATTCGGCAGTTTGCCGACTTCGGGTTCTACATCGCGAGGAACGGCAATATCCACTAACAAAAGCGGCTGGTTGCGGCGAGCTTTCAGGGCGCGTTCTACCATACCTTTGCCAATAATAGGCAACGGGCTGGCGGTGGAACTGATAATAATATCGGCTTCCTGTAACCGTGAATCGATGTCACTCAGGCTAATAACCTCTGCACCAACTTCATCTGCCAGTACTTGAGCACGTTCGCGCGTGCGGTTGGCGATGATCATTTTCTGGACATTGTGTTCGCGCAAGTGGCGCGCCGCCAGTTCGATAGTTTCACCGGCACCGACCAGCAGCACCGTCACAGTCGATAAGGATTCAAAGATTTGACGTGCCAGGGTACAGGCCGCGAAGGCTACGGATACAGCACTCGCGCCGATCTCTGTTTCGGTTCGTACGCGCTTGGCAACCGAGAAGGATTTCTGGAACATGCGCTCCAGTTCGTTGGAAAGCGAATGTCCTTTTTGGGAGTCGGCAAAGGCTTTTTTGACCTGCCCTAAGATTTGTGGCTCGCCGAGCACCAGGGAGTCAAGACCGCTGGCAACGCGCATTAAATGCGTTACCGCTTCATTATCGTGATGCCAGTAAAGGCTTTTACGCACTTCCTCTTCTTCAAGGTTGTGGTAGTTACAAAGCCAACGCACCAGTTGTTCGTGGAGGTTTTCCTGTTCTTCAACACTTAGATATAGCTCGGTACGGTTACACGTCGACAGCACCACCCCACCCTGTACCATCGGTTGTTCGAGTAGGCTGTTCAATGCCTGGTCGAGCGTGTCCGGCGAAAACGTAACACGTTCTCGCAACGATACTGGAGCTGTTTTGTGGTTGATACCAAGAGCTAAAAGGGTCATTGAGCGACTGTGAGTAACACCGACGTTGATAAGGATTAACTCGGCGCATCATACAGGATGCGCGCAGTCAATAAAAGGGAGCCACCCCATGGGGAGTATCGTAGCAATTCATGATTTAAGACAACTTGAACGTAGACGACCTCGCTATGCGCCGCTAGCATAAACAGTTAACAACTAAAATTAATGAGAAGGATCCGCTGCCACTATGTTTATGACGAAAGCCCGTCTGCTGCGCCTTGCGCCACTGGCAAGCCTTGTTTTGGCTGCTTGTTCTATTCATCAACCAAGCGGTCCGGCAAAAAGTCCTGACTCTCCGCAATGGTTACAACACCAGCAACAAGTACAAAAAATCACCCAATACCAGACGCGTGGTGCTTTTGCTTATCTTTCCGATAGCCAAAAAGTATATGCACGTTTCAACTGGCAACAGACTACGCCAGAACGCTATCGCTTGCTGCTGACTAACCCATTAGGCAGCACTGAGCTTGAACTGAATGCGCAACCGGGCGTTGTACAACTAACCGATCGCAATGGTAAAAAATACGTTGCTGATAACGCCGAAGAGATGATTGGCAAATTGACCGGGATGCCAATTCCGCTCAACAGCCTGCGCCAATGGATTCTCGGCCTGCCAGGCGAGGCGACCGACTATAAAATCGACTCGCAATATCGCCTGAGTGAAATCAACTACACCCAAGACGGTAAAACCTGGAAAGTGGTTTACAGTGATTATGACGACAAGGTGCAACCTGCCCTGCCATCTAATATGGAACTGCGCGAAGGGGATCAACGCATCAAACTCAAAATGGACAGCTGGACGGTTAAATAATGAGAAAGCGTTGGCCATCACCAGCAAAACTGAATCTTTTTTTGTATATCACGGGTCGTCGTGAGGACGGCTATCATAATTTACAAACTTTATTTCAGTTCCTCGATTATGGCGACACAATCATCATTGAGCCGAGAAACGATGGTCAAATTCGTCTTGCGACACCGATTGAAGGCGTGCCAGATGAAGAAAATTTGATTGTCCGCGCCGCCCGATTATTGCAAGACACAGCATTGCTAATGGGCACATTACCGCAAGGTGCTGGAGCCGATATCAACGTTGAAAAACAGCTGCCAATGGGTGGTGGATTGGGTGGCGGTTCGTCAAACGCAGCAACAGTTCTGGTGGCGCTTAACCATATCTGGAACACCGGCCTGACTGAAGATCAGCTTGCTGCACTGGGAGTGACTCTCGGTGCTGATGTGCCGGTATTTGTCCGTGGGTTTGCCGCTTTCGCAGAAGGTGTTGGTGAGAAGCTCACGCCGGTTTCACCAGCGGAAAAATGGTACCTTGTTGCACATCCTGGAGTCAGTATTCCCACTCCGGTCATTTTTAAAGATCCAGAGCTACCACGAAACACCCCGATCAGATCAATTGACACGTTATTAAACTGTGAATTTGGTAATGATTGTGAGGTTATCGCAAGAAAACGTTTTCGTAAGGTTGATGAGCTGCTTTCCTGGCTGTTAGAATACGCGCCGTCGCGCCTGACCGGCACCGGCGCTTGTGTGTTTTCTGAATTTGACACCGAGGACGCTGCCCGCCAGGTGCTTAAGCAAGCCCCGGAATGGCTGCATGGGTTTGTTGCGCGAGGCGTTAATGTCTCCCCGCTGCATCAGGCCATATCCGGGAAAGCTGAGTATTGGTGACAACGTCA
Source organism: Buttiauxella sp. AC038 (assembly GCF_979253565.1). Taxonomy (NCBI): domain Bacteria; kingdom Pseudomonadati; phylum Pseudomonadota; class Gammaproteobacteria; order Enterobacterales; family Enterobacteriaceae; genus Buttiauxella; species Buttiauxella sp. AC038. The sequence continues at coordinate 2,905,116 of NZ_CEEDCQ010000001.1, forward strand.
CCTTGTTTCAGACGTTGCATCAAGCTCTTTATACACCGCCTGGATGGCGCTACCCCGCCCGCATAAGCTGCGGTAGTACCATCCGCCACTGGACGCATGCCTGAGGTTTTTCTCGTGCCTGATATGAAGCTTTTTGCTGGTAACGCCACCCCGGAACTAGCACAACGTATTGCCAACCGCCTGTACACCTCCCTTGGTGACGCCGCCGTCGGTCGTTTTAGCGACGGAGAAGTAAGCGTACAAATCAACGAAAATGTACGCGGTGGTGATATTTTCATCATCCAGTCCACCTGTGCACCAACGAATGACAACCTGATGGAATTGGTTGTTATGGTAGACGCCCTGCGCCGTGCTTCTGCAGGTCGTATCACCGCTGTTATCCCTTACTTTGGTTATGCTCGTCAGGATCGCCGTGTGCGTTCTGCCCGTGTGCCGATCACCGCGAAAGTGGTTGCTGACTTCCTCTCAAGTGTTGGGGTTGACCGTGTTCTTACCGTGGACTTGCACGCAGAACAGATTCAGGGATTCTTCGATGTACCTGTAGATAACGTCTTCGGTAGCCCAATCCTGCTAGAAGATATGCTGCAAATCGGCCTGGAAAACCCAATTGTGGTTTCTCCAGATATCGGTGGCGTTGTGCGTGCTCGTGCTATCGCAAAACTGCTCAACGATACCGACATGGCTATCATCGACAAACGTCGTCCTCGCGCTAACGTTTCTCAGGTTATGCATATCATCGGTGATGTATCTGGCCGTGATTGCGTACTGGTAGACGATATGATCGATACCGGCGGCACTCTGTGCAAAGCAGCTGAAGCTCTGAAAGAACGTGGTGCTAAACGTGTATTTGCTTACGCAACTCACCCGATTTTCTCTGGCAATGCGGTTCACAACCTGCGTAACTCCGTTATCGACGAAGTTATCGTATGTGACACCATCCCACTGTCTGAAGAAATCAAAGCACTGCCAAACGTCCGCACCCTGACTCTGTCCGGTATGCTGGCTGAAGCAATTCGCCGTATCAGCAATGAAGAATCAATCTCTGCGATGTTCGAGCACTAATAGAACTCGCATAAAAAAACCCGCTGCGGCGGGTTTTTTCTTTTTATAGCATGTAAAGCCACAAGGTAACTGGAGCTGTAGCAAGGTCGCTACGGCGCTAAGTAGTATGTAATTAAGTTTAGCCTCCTTCACCTGCCTTAATGACAGATGATGCGCTCACGGATGGAATCAAAGTGAAAAACGTATCTTCTTCTGTATTACCTTTCCGCGCTCTGGTAGACGCTTGTTGGCGCGAGAAATACACAGTTTCCCGTTTTAGTCGCGATATTATTGCCGGTATTACCGTTGGGATTATTGCCATCCCGCTCGCGATGGCTCTGGCTATCGGCAGCGGTGTCGCCCCACAGTATGGTCTATATACCTCGGCTATCGCCGGGATTGTTATCGCATTAAGCGGCGGCTCACGCTTTAGCGTCTCCGGGCCGACCGCTGCGTTCGTCGTGATCCTCTACCCGGTTGCTCAACAGTTTGGCCTTGCCGGTTTGCTGATTGCGACACTGATGTCTGGCGTATTTCTAATCTTATTTGGTCTGGCGCGATTTGGCCGTCTGATTGAATACATCCCACTTTCTGTGACACTCGGTTTTACCTCCGGGATTGGGATTACCATCGCCACCATGCAGGTAAAAGATTTCTTTGGTCTGACGCTGGAACACGTGCCGGAACACTACCTGAATAAAGTGGCTGCTCTGGCGATGGCGATGCCAACGATTAATCTTGGTGATGCCGCAATTGGTGTGGTAACGCTCGCCGTGCTGATTCTATGGCCACGCCTGGGTATCCGTTTGCCGGGTCATTTACCAGCGCTTTTGGCTGGCTGTGCGGTAATGGCGATTGTCCATGCTGCAGGTTTCGATGTAGCAACTATCGGCTCTCGTTTTCACTATGTGCTGGCAGATGGCACACAAGGTAACGGTATTCCGCAATTACTGCCGCAATTGATGCTGCCATGGAACATTCCTGACTCGAACTTTACCCTGAGCTGGGATTCACTTAGTGCCCTGCTGCCTGCGGCATTTTCTATGGCGATGCTCGGCGCGATTGAATCGCTGTTGTGTGCCGTGGTGTTAGACGGCATGACCGGCACCAAACACAACGCCAACAGTGAACTAATTGGCCAGGGGCTGGGTAATATCATTGCGCCATTTTTCGGTGGAATTACGGCTACTGCGGCCATTGCGCGCTCGGCGGCAAACGTGCGTGCTGGTGCAACATCACCTGTTGCCGCAATTATTCATGCGCTGCTGGTAATTATGGCGTTGTTGGTGCTAGCCCCATTACTTTCATGGCTACCACTTTCCGCCATGGCGGCTCTGCTGCTGATGGTTGCGTGGAATATGAGTGAAGCGCACAAGGTACTGAGCCTTCTTAGGAGGGCACCAAAAGATGACATCGTGGTAATGCTTATCTGTATGTCGTTGACGGTGCTGTTCGATATGGTCATTGCTATCAGTGTTGGGATTGTACTGGCATCGTTGCTGTTCATGCGCCGTGTCGCGCGTATGACGCGGCTCGCCCCTGTCAATGTCCATACACCGGAAGGCGTGTTGGCGCTGCGTATAACAGGCCCGCTGTTTTTTGCCGCAGCCGAGGGATTATTCAATGACCTCGCCCAGCGTGTTGAGCAAAATCAGCTGATCATTTTGCAATGGGATGCCGTGCCGGTGCTTGATGCAGGCGGCCTTGATGCGTTTCAACGCTTTGTAGAAAAATTGCCGGATGGCTGCGAATTGCGGGTGACGAATCTGGAGTTCCAACCTCTAAAAACGCTGGCACGTGCTGGTGTTCAGCCGATTCCAGGTCGTCTTGCTTTCTTCCCGGATATCCATGCAGCTCTGGCTGAATAAGATTTTTGCCAAAAAAAACGGTTCATGACCAGAACCGTTTTCACTTCCAGACTTTTTTAGCTGTGGCGATGATTATCGTCGCGGCGGCAACGTTTATCAAAGTGGCGAACCCACCAATAACGGTCACCAACTTGTTCATGCCCACCTACACGAGCACCTGCCAGCCAAAGAACCGCACCAACAAATATGCTTAAAACAGCACCGTGGGCGAAATATTGCGGGAAGTTGAATTGAGGGAGTTGGTTTAAAATGGAATAACCTACGCCACCCACCATAACGACAAGCCCCAACCCCATGAAAATGTTGCCGAGTAATGAAGCGTTTTTGCGTTTCATATGTCACCTCCGGGTGTTCTTGGGTCGGTGGGGAAAATCCCCATTCCTTGTGTGTAAAGTATAGACAACACCGCTTCGGATGATGTGCGTCAGCGATCACAATAACGAATGAAAAAGCTACAAAAGTTTACAAATAACTCGCTGAATAGCATCAAATTCTAATGGTTCATTCAATGAACTATTCAAGAATTCAATAGATGATACATTGGCTCTTTGTCAACGCGTCTTGAGCACAGTAAACTACGCGGCTCTGGTCTGTTTTCAGGAAATTAAACGTGAGTATTAAATTAATAGTTGGCCTGGCAAACCCAGGTGCGGAATATGCGGCTACCCGCCATAACGCTGGAGCCTGGTATGTGGATTTGCTGGCTCAGCGCCATAACCAGTCGCTTAAAGAAGAAAGTAAATTCTTCGGCTACACGGCGCGCATAAACCTTGCCGGAGAAGATGTTCGCCTGTTAGTGCCAACCACGTTTATGAACCTTAGCGGTAAAGCGGTCGGCGCGATGGCGACCTTTTTCCGCATTGCCCCCGATGAAATTCTGGTCGCACATGACGAGCTGGATCTCCCTCCAGGCGTTGCGAAATTTAAGCTCGGTGGTGGTCACGGCGGACACAATGGTCTGAAAGACATCATTAACAAATTGGGTAATAACCCAAACTTTCACCGCTTACGTATCGGAATTGGCCATCCGGGTGATAAAAACAAAGTTGTCGGATTTGTATTAGGCAAACCGCCACTCAGCGAACAGAAGCTGATTGATGATGCGGTAGACGAAGCGGCACGTTGTACTGAAGTTTGGCTAAAGGAAGGGTTAACTAAAGCCACTAACCGTCTGCATACCTTTAAGGCGCAACCCTAGCCTGAACAACGGCCAACGAGGATTTCTGCGCCCGTTATATGCTGTTTGCGTGTATAATGTGGAAAGTTATGATCATTTTATCAATGAGACACCATCAACTCATTGAATATCAAGTAATTAAGGTAAATTAAACCATGGGATTCAAATGCGGTATCGTCGGCTTGCCGAACGTTGGTAAATCAACCCTGTTCAACGCGCTCACCAAAGCGGGAATCGAAGCAGCAAACTTCCCGTTCTGTACTATTGAGCCGAACACTGGTGTGGTACCAATGCCGGACCCACGTCTGGATAAACTGGCCGAAATTGTTAAACCACAGCGCATCCTGCCTACTACCATGGAATTCGTCGATATCGCCGGTCTGGTAAAAGGCGCTTCCAAAGGTGAAGGCCTGGGCAACCAGTTCCTGACCAACATTCGTGAAACCGAAGCTATCGGCCACGTGGTGCGTTGTTTTGAAAACGACAACATCATTCATGTAAATAACAAAGTCGACCCGGCTGACGATATCGAAGTTATCAATACCGAACTCGCCCTGTCTGACCTCGATACCTGCGAACGCGCGATCCATCGCGTGCAGAAGAAAGCTAAAGGCGGCGATAAAGACGCAAAAGCTGAATTGGCTGCGCTGGAAAAATGTCTGCCACAGCTTGAGAACGCCGGTATGTTGCGTGCGCTTCCTCTGACTGAAGAAGACAAAGCAGCTATCAAATACCTGAGCTTCCTGACGCTGAAACCAACTATGTACATCGCAAACGTCAACGAAGACGGTTACGAGAACAACCCTTACCTCGACAAAGTGCGTGAAATTGCCGCCGCCGAAGGTTCTGTGGTTGTTGCAGTGTGTGCCGCTGTTGAGTCTGACATTGCTGAACTCGACGATGCTGACCGTGATGAATTCATGGCAGAAATGGGCCTGGAAGAACCAGGTCTGAACCGCGTAATCCGCGCGGGTTACGAGCTGCTGAACCTGCAAACTTACTTCACCGCTGGCGTGAAAGAAGTACGTGCATGGACTATCCCTGTTGGCGCAACCGCTCCACAAGCCGCAGGTAAAATCCACACTGACTTCGAAAAAGGCTTCATCCGTGCTCAGACCATCGCCTACGAAGACTTCATCACCTACAAAGGTGAACAAGGCGCGAAAGAAGCAGGCAAAATGCGGGCAGAAGGCAAAGACTACATCGTGAAAGATGGCGACGTAATGAACTTCCTGTTCAACGTCTAAAGTTTTGTTACCTCATGAGATTTCATTGAATCTCATGAGGACTGACAAGCACCATAAAATCCACGCAATTGCGTGGATTTTTGTTTTCACAACATCTCAAATCAATTCATGCAAGCGCAGTCAAAAATGAGTGGCTCTATGATTACACCCTTCTTCTATCTTGATTTTAATTGACTATGTTGTAGCAAAGTAAATTTGCCACGAGTAATCGGTGGGGGGACGGTCATCACAATTTGAAGCGACGAGATAAAGCTCAATCGTGGCCCCCTCTGCACCGCGGGAACCACAAGCCTATTCAACTACCTGATAAAATTAACCATCCAACTGATTAAATCCGTTAGCGGATATTGCCCGAAGAGCGAGCCATCTTGCGGCACCCAGATAGGGAAAAACAACAACAGGGAAAGGCTGAAAAGGCTTGTCATAAAAAAACTCACCAACCAGCCACTACGCAAAATATTTTGTTCAACCGCCCATGCCGCTAGATGCTGATTGACCCGCCAATAAACCCATCCCCTGCGCCATAGGTAGCCCAGCAAGGGCACAAGAAAGGCCACGATTCCAATAAACAGACCGCAATAGCGAACCAATACCTCTAAAGAGGACAATAAATTCTGCTGATTATCCCAGCGAGTGAATGGGGTGAGGTATACCCGTTCCGTCGCGTTATGGCTCGTCCAGATATTTCCAAAGGCCGTATAGAGCGGCATAAGCAAGTAGATAATAATAGTGCTGAAGATGGCCCATTTCACGACAGACCAATTTTGGATAGCTTTCATCACCGACTTCAGGCTGGTCAACGCCTCATCAAGGTAGGTTGTCGTCACCCCACGGTTAAGTGCTTCGCGGAGTGACTCACCGCTCTTACCTTTCCGGTTGGCATCCAACATCTCTTGGTGGGCTTCTGATTCCATAAACGTAGATACCGTTTTACGGCTAAACGCAGCAACCAGAGGGTTCAATAATTTCCCGCCGGAGGCCTGGTAGACAAGATTGTTCAGATCGCTTTTTAACATCAACTCAATAACATGGCCTGCATCCAGTATTTGCGGCTTAATGCCGTAAACAATCCAGAGAATGTTCCGATCGTCAGTTTGCGTCTGCGGTAATTGGCTATTAAATCTGGCAAATGGTATCTGCGCGTTAAATCGGAAATCAACGCTGCGAGAAACATCATCAATCTCTGAATTTGCCAACTCAACCGAGCCTAATTTCCCAAGCTCGGTAATACCCGCTTTGTAGAGACCATCCTTGATGAACGTTTGCACATCTTCACGGAAATAAATCAATTGATAGTTCGGCGTGGCAACACTATAAAGGCGCGTAATTCGGGTTGTTTCCCCCGTCCCCTCACAGGGTGAACACTGCTGATTGCCCGAACCACTACAATAGTGACAACGGACACTGCCACCACCACCACAGTTATGACAACTGTGGTAATAACTTTCGACACGGTTCTGCTTAGCGTAGTGATCGTAATAACTACGTTGACCTAATACTTGCCCACTGCCTCCGCAGCCTGTACAGGTCCCTCGACCTGAACCATAGCACCGGGTGCAATTGACCTTCCCACGGCCATTACAGGTATTGCAGTTTTCTGTTAAACACAGGCGCTCCGGGTGAGAATAAATCACCGCCTCTTTTTTTACCGCACCATAAGGTTGCATAAGTACCCATTCACGGGCCTCTCGAAGCGTTTCTTTACGAGATAGAACAGCGCTAGTTTCAGCTTGTAGGGCACTTTTATACTGAAAGGCTTGGTAAAAAACATGAATGCCGTTTCCAGCGGGGACGCGACCCGCCTGATATTGGTCTTCTTGCTTCAGCCTGAAATATAGACTTAAGTTAATCTGGCAGTCGAAATCAATTTTCTCGACTAATGTTAAATCAAGTTTATTCGGTTGTAGTCTGGTAGAACGCTCAACAAACTCCTGTATTGTCTCAGAGCAACAACTTACCCACGCCTCTTTCATTTTCACTCCCTAAATGCAACAGCATTTAGTAACATCCGTTTTAAAGCGACGACAATGGCAGGAGTTATCCTGCCATTGTCCACTCAGTCCTTTTGAATAATCAGGCTTGAATAGGTTGTTGATTTGGTCGGATCTGTTGGAGAAAGAGTTCCCATTTGATCGGTTACTTGCACAATCTTCCATCCCTGTTTTGCCAGTTCTGGAATTGTCCCTTTTACGCCGCCACCACAGGTGAAAATAGTATTGTCATCGAGGGTCTTTTGATTGTTTGATAAGGCTTTAACCTCTGGGGAACCACAAACATGCGCGTCTCCGGCATAAACCGATGCGCTCATTCCTAGCAAAGCAATAACTAATAATGTCTTATTCATTTCAACCTCTTCTTTTTAGCAATTTATTCCCGGTCGGGAAGTGAGTTTTCGTGGGTGGCATATCCAAAATCAAAGCCTCTCAGGAGGGTTTCTCGCAGGTATTGATTCATCGGATAACTGTAGCTTTGCCCTATGCTTACCGCGTGAACAACTTGTAATAGAGCCCCACCTCGCAAAAATAAAGGCTCGTCTGTAATCGTGATTTCAGCTCCACGCAACGCGTTTTTTAAATCCTGATAAGCCGGTGAAACGGTGATGCTGTTATTCATGTAGTTAAACATCACCAGCAGCGCTGAAATTAGCGCTACCGGGAAAACTAAAGGATGGCGATTTAGCAACTGTACTGCATGCCAGGATCTCTTGGTTAAAATAGTGGCCGTCAGTGGAACGAGTAATAAATAGAGCAGTTTTGCCAGATGAGTGAGTGCCCCCATCAGAGAAAAAATCAACGCAATAGGTGGCACAATCGCGGCACGTGCAGCATCTTCTCCCTGTTTTTCATTTTCTCCACCAACGCTATAACTTGATAATGAAGCCTGCAGCCTGGGTAATTGTTCTTTCACAGCCTCATCAAGATGGGGAGTATGCAGCTCAAGGGAAAAAAGCTTTAACCCGTCATTTTTTGGGTATTGCGCACGTACGAGCGTGCCAGCCGGGAGCAATAACTTCTCGCGCAATGATTTTTGCACGACGTTCTGGCGGAAAAAATCGTCCCAGTCGAGACGCTTGGGAATGGTGACCCCGTTAAATACAACAGTTCGCTTGGCGAGATATTGCTGTCGGACGGTTTTCACCACCGCATCGTTGAAGCCGGAACGATCTGACGGCGACCAGCCATTGGTGACAGGCACCCCCTGGCTACGGACATGGTTACGAACACTGGCGTAATAGCGTCTTGGGACATTCCAGGTTTTAAGCCCTTTGGCGCTCAGTGAACGTTCATATCGTTGCCAGGCTTTATTCTGTTCACGAAGGATCGGCCCACTGATATCCATATCATCGTTGTAATAGGCAACATATTGTTTATGGACGGCTTCACGAGCCTGTAGCCATGCTTTGTAATAGCCCAGAACACCACCCTCTCTGGCGCTGATACTGTCGCGCAAATTCTGTTCCGCACTTCCTTTGAGTAACGCATGATAGCGATCAACAGAACTGAGCAGGATCGGCAGCATCGCCAGAAATGCTTTTCCTGACGGGCTGCTCCATGTTTGCACCTGACCACCGCTGCTATCAAGTGGAATGCCTTCCAGCGTCTGATGCCCATCAATCAAAGATTGCTGATAAAGTTGCGCCAGAAGCGACATCTGACGAAACTCACTCGTGCTCTTCGATACCTGACGTTCAATTACCCATTCCACGGCATGCCACGTTAATGCGCCCGTTGTCAGGCACAGCAAAAGCACCGCGCTTACGCTTGTTTTTGCCGACAGATAGATGTTTTTCTTCTTCAACCTGGCATTGCCCATTAGGGCAAACTGTAATACGAGCAGCGCTGCCGCGATTGCAGTTAATGACCGCCCATAACGTTCCATGTTGTGGACCTCTTCTGCGGTTGAAATACTGCCGACAAGGTCCAACAAACGAGAATTGAATGCCAATTCACAAATCAGATACGTCAGGGTAATACACGTCACAAGCCAGTTTTGCCAGGGAGGGAGAATCGAGCGTTTGATCCCATCTCGCCGCCCTTTTTCTTCCTGAGTCAGCACTGTCACGGCCTTACCTCCAGACTCGTTTGACGCGTTTTTGTCGGGCTATAAATTTCCGTAGGCAATGAATTGTCCAGCTCAGGCTGCGCGACCTTTGGTGGCAACGGGTCTACAGCTTTTGCTGGCGAGCGCTTGACCTGTTTTGTCGATTTTTCTGGTGACTGGGACTTGGGCTTACGGGTTGATTTGACCTTTTCGTTCAGGGCAGTTTTTTGCTTCTGAATAGGTAGCCGACTATGGTAAACCTCACCATGCTGCCAGTTGAACTGTTCAATACGATTGCCAGATGTGAAATTCAGTTGGAGCTTGTCCGCACTGGCCGTAATTTCCGGCCCGACATCGCATATTCCTGTAAATGCCCACTCCTGAGAACTCGTATTCTGCAGGTCTATCAGACGATATTGTGCCGGACAAGAGGGTATTGCCACTTTCAACAACAGCAGAGTATGCCCTTCGATATGATATTGATTAATGATCCTGGCCCAGCTCACACCTTCTAGCGGGCGCTCAATCATCAGATTGCTCCATTTCAGGCTATAACGGCCATTCAGCTCCCTTAATGCGCCTTTGGAACCATCAGCCAGCACAAACTGGCCAACCTCATTTCCCAAAACACTCGCCAGATCGGTTTTAAAAAGAACCTTGCCGTTTTTATCGTAACGGACAGAGCAGCCGTTTAACCCAAGAACTATCGTCAAAACCAATAAACTGCGAAGGGTTAAATTGCGAAGTGACACGCTCATCTTTATTCCCGTCTGTGATCATTTTTATGAATGCGAAGAAGCTACCAATGGCGACATTGATAACTTTTGATAGTGGTACTCAAGTTCACTTTATTGTGTTTAGTAATTTATCTTCGCTCAGGCAGGCCTTCCCTTTAATAATTTTGATTAAGGACAGATAAACCAAACAAGCCGACAACCATACAGATAAGGAGTAACTATGTTGCGAAGTTAACGATAATCAAAACAAAGCTAATCCAGAACAGCTCGATGATATAGATAATTGAGATAAAATTACCATTTCTACTTCTATACCCAAAACAATTCGACCTGCATCGAGGCGGCAAGGGAACGAACCCACCCGATGAGCCTACATAAGAAACTAATTCGGGTGAATGAGCGCAGCCAACAAAAATGCAGCCTGGAGTATGACAGATATATAGTCAATATCCAATTTCGGTAGTTATATATTGGGGGCAAACATTACAACTGATATCGATCTATTTTAGGCTAATTCTTTCCACGATTGTATTATCGATAAAGGCAACTACCAAATTTGGTGGTTTAAACAACCTTAATAATCGGCTGGAAACTTTTGAAATATATGCTTCACCATTCATTATGCAAAACTCAAAATAGTGTCTGACAATTTCATTTCATATCAAAGTCACTCGAACGCCCCTGGATATATATTGCATCCAGTTCGAGTGTGGTTGAGGTAGGCAAGCACGGCGGCACTGGGTTCGTCTTTACGACTAACCATCATCAAATTAGCCGCCAGCTCCTTCGAATCAAGAACCCTATACACCACCCCGGGAATCGCCACCTGTGCTAATGGTGCTGGGACCAGGGCGATACCCAACCCGGCTCCGGCCATGGCGAGCACACTCAGTGAACTGGATATCCGATAAGCAATATGCAAAGAGTCGCCAAGCAGTTTACCGAGTTGCGTATCCAGTTGTGAATCCATGTCATTGATTGCGTAAATAATCAAAGGTTCATGGGCCAGCATATCTACCGTCAGACTCTCTTTACCGGCGAATCTGTGCTCGCTGGACATCACCACAACCCGCCCCCATTCGCCCACAGACTCGTAGACAAGAGTTGATTCATGATCCGGGTAGTAATCAGGCATATAGCCCACATCCAGCGTCCCGTTCTGAATGGCTTCCTTTTGAAGCTGTGGCGCAAGCTCCTGGCAGATTATTTCAGCGTCCGGGTATGCCTGATGAAAAGATCGCACATCCTGCATCAGCCTTCCGCTGAAGACAGCATTACCGGCGAACCCTATCCGCACCCGGCCTGTTTCACCGCGAATAGAACGCTCCACGGCAAGCCGGGTATTTTCCACTTGCTCCAACGTGCGCGTGGCTTCTGCCTGCAAGAGCTTGCCGGCTTCGGTCAGTTCGACACGACGGCTGGTACGAATTAACAGTGGGCCACCCAGCTCCGCTTCAAGAGCTTTAATCTGCATGCTCAACGCGGGTTGAACTATGTTGAGCCGTTCTGCCGCCCGGCCAAAGTGCCGTTCTTCTGCGACGGCCAAAAAATACTTCAGGTGGCGTAAATCCATCAATGCTCCATTAATCATTAAAAATGATTAATAAGTAAAATCTATATATTTGAGGTTATCTTACTTTGCCTCCAAACTGAATCCAGTCAACTAAACAGGAACTAAAAATATGCAAAACCAACTTCAAGACCGCCAACAACTTAACGACCTTATGAATGGCTGGATGCACCGTGATTTAGGCGAATGGGATCAGTTACGCGACTTGTTCCACCCTGACGGCACGATTGAAATCACCTGGTTTGAAGGCTTGGGAAGCGATTTTGTTGATGGTTCAATGCGTATGGGTGCTTCCGACTTGCGTACCAAGCATCTCATTGCTTCACCTGCTATTACCTTTAATGAAGCCGGAGATAAAGCAATTCTGGAAACCAATGCCATCATCCTCGCTGAGAACGTAAAACTGAACATTGGTTGTGAGTGTCATAACCGTTTTTACGACCTGGCAGAAAAACGAGATGGAGTGTGGAAGTTGTTCCACCGTCAGAGTGTTTACGATATCGGCACCTTCACCTTCCCTTTAGGTCCTGTGGAAATTGACCAGGCGGTTGTGACGAAGTATCCGCGTGAATATGCAGCACTGGCCTATTTACTAGAGCAGAGCGGTTTCCCACTTAGCCGCGTATTTGCCACCCGCGGCAGCGAACTGGAAGCAAAAATGAAAGTTGAAGGTAAGCGCTGGTTGGCTGCCTGATCCAGACTCAAGAAGAGGTGAGCATATCACCTCTATCCAAGTGCCTAAATTCAGTGTATCACTCCACTTCAATGACCTAATATTTACCGAAGTTATTTGTTTAAGAGTTCTCTACGTACAATTTCCGCGCCTGCACTTAATGCACTTAACTTGCCTCTTGCGACCTGGCGAGATAACGGGGTCATGCCGCAGTTAGTGCTTGGATAAAGCTTGTCTGCATCTACAAATTGCAGTGCTTTTCGTAGCGTGTTAGCGACTTCCTCTGGTGTCTCAATGATATTGGTTGCCACATCAATGGCCCCGACCATGACTTTTTTGCCCCGGATGAGTTCAATGAGATCCATTGGAACACGAGAGTTTTGACATTCAAGCGAAATGATATCGATATTAGAGGCCTGCAGCTTCGGGAAAAACTCTTCATATTGCCGCCATTCCGAGCCCAATGTCTTTTTCCAGTCTGTATTGGCTTTAATGCCATAGCCGTAGCAAATATGTACGGCAGTTTCACATTTAAGCCCTTCAATTGCTCTTTCTAAAGCGGCAATCCCCCAGTCATTCACCTCGTCAAAAAACACATTAAATGCCGGTTCATCAAACTGGATAATATCGACCCCAGCAGCCTCTAATTCTCTGGCTTCTTGATTAAGAATTGTGGCAAATTCCCAGGCCAGCTTTTCACGACTTTTATAATGGCTATCATAAAGCGTATCGATCATGGTCATCGGACCTGGCAGCGCCCATTTAATAGGTTGGCTGGTTTGCTGGCGTAAGAATTTGGCATCTTCAACAAACACAGGCTTCTGGCGGGATACAGGGCCAACAACCGTAGGAACGCTGGCATCATAGCGATTGCGAATTCTAACTGTTTCACGTTTTTCAAAATCAACGCCACTGAGGTGCTCAATAAACGTAGTGACAAAATGTTGGCGCGTTTGCTCGCCATCACTGACGATATCAATACCGGCCTGTAGCTGATCTTGCAGGCACAAACGCAGAGCATCTTGCTTGCCGTCAATTAATTCATTGCCCTGCAATTTCCACGGTGACCAAAGTGTCTCAGGTTGTGCAAGCCAGGAAGGTTTCGGTAAACTACCCGCAGTCGACGTCGGTAATAATATTTTCATAATAGATGACCTTATATTTTTAGTTAATCAAAGAACGTAGTTAGCGGACCATTGCTCAAGGAGAGTTCGGTATGGTTTGATGAAGTTCTCTTCTGTAAACCTGCCCTGTTCAATCGCTAAATGGCTGCGTTCTTCTCGATCATAAACAATTTGAGTTAATGAATAATCCTGTTGATTCAAGCTAGGTTGATACTCTTTTCCTGCTACAGAATTAGCATTATAAATTTCAGGACGATAAATCTTTTGAAAGGTTTCCATCGTACTAATGGTACCCGTCAGTTCAAGATCCGTGTAATCGCCAGTTAAATCACCTACAAAATAGAAAGCCAGCGGCGCAACACTATTTGGCGGCATAAAATAGCGAGCCTGTAAGCCCATTTTATTGAAATAGTGGTCGGTCATAGAGAGTTCATTTTGTTGGTACTCGACACCCAATACAGGATGCTGATTTTCAGTGCGGTGGTAAGTGTTTTTACTGGACACGCTTAAACATATAACCGGTGGTTTCTTAAAGCGCTCTGTGTAAGCACTTGAGTTAATGAAGCATTTGAATATGTTGCCATGCAAATCACCAAAATTATCTGGCGTGCTAAAACCGGCCTTATTCTTGTTATGGTCTAACAGCAATACGCTAAAATCGTAATCTCGTACATAAGAGGAAAAGTTATTCCCCACAATGCCTTCAATACGCGCGTTAGTTTTTTGATCGACAATATTTGTTTTCAATATTTCAATCACCGGGAAGGTATCGCCCTTTCCTTCAACATCCATCCCAACGGAAATGATTTCAAGTTCGATGCAATACCGGTCCCCTGCAGGGTTATCGGAAGGCGCAAGAGAATTGAAACGATCATCAATCATCTTTAAGGTATTGCGCAAATTCTGCTGGCGCTGACTTCCTCTGGCTAAATTAGCGAAGTTAGTCGTAATGCGTGTATTTTCAGATGGATTGTAATTCTCATCGAAAGAAAGGCTTTTAATAGTAAAGGTAAATTCTTTATTCATCGCGATGGTTTCCTGATTTCTGATAAAACCTGAATTTATTTTTGCTTTTTCAGCATTACCAAATTTCTTTTCAGGTTATTTATTCAGTAGTTTTCATATTGTCTGTAGCGAATTGCAGTAGGTAATTTATGCCAGAGTCATTGATTGAGGAAAAGTGATTAAATTTCAGCGAACATGAATTATCTTCATGTTGAGGTGAATGGTTATAGTCGATATCAGGAAAGTAGCCCCCTTCTCATAGGATTCATCGCTGGAATCCAGCGGCCTGGAGCGGTTAACTGGGTAGACCTGGACAAAGTTAAAAGAAATGAAATTTATTCTGCTTTAATTTTATCAAGAGCAGGAAAAATGAAAAACGGCAGCTATAGCCCAACCTTAAACCTCTGGAGACCCGATTTTGGTCTTGAGGATGTCCCTGATGTGAGGGCATACTGCGCAGCCCTTCGGCCTGGTAACGCAAAACTACTGCTCCGGTATCAGGTACAACAACTCAACACCAATGAATATGCTCTGTGCACAGAGACATTCATATACTGCCCTGATCGAGCGACACAGCTAAAAATGGCCGGATACTGGCTGGCAATCAGACTTGGAAGCGGCTTGATCAGGCAAAGGACACTGACGGCGGTAAAGCATGAGCTCGAAAAAGTGAGCTAACAGCTACTATTTCAAATGCAAATGAACCTTAGCCTCGCTCAAATTATAGAATTTCAATCAACTTAAACTCTTCTGCAACAAGTTCCATATCATCAGAATAATAGCCTTCCCGGGTGAAAAACGCTTTATGCTCTTTCCTCCAATATTCAAGGCTCATATCCCCCTCACCTTCTTTTCTGGCAAATTCTTCAGTTATGTCAGAAAAACACATCAGGCTCATCGAAATTATTCTGATAACACATACCGGGGCACCTTCTCCATTGAGAACAATATTATAACTGCCTATTTTTGGGGAAGGTTCTTCCGACAGAAAAGAGGAAAGAGAACCACATGACGCAGTTTTAATTCCTTTCAAGACTAAGTCGGCAAGCTCGTTTGCCATATCAGGATTGTCACCAAAGGACCACGCCGGTGCTCCCGGATATTTCGTCTTCAATCTTTCAATCACACTCATTATAAGGTCCCTTACCAGATTCAGTTAATTCAGGTTTCCATAACCCGGTTATTGTTCGTGTCTTTATTCACCTAAGGGAACTATATCCCAACTTTTGTCGCAAAATCTCAGTCGAACTGCCAGTAAAGCGGCGTGCCATAAACCTCTACGAAATAATCAATGACTGCCCGAACATTAAGCGGGGGATGGCGCGCGTTGGGATAGATAGCTGCGATATGCTGTGGCTCGGTATTGATCGCGGCCTCAAATCCCTCCATCAATCTGACAAGGTCACCTTTTTTAAGACTGTCACCAATAAGCCAGTCGGGAAATAACACCATTCCCATGCCGCTAAGTGCGCTGGTAAGAAGAGATTCAGCATTGTTGGAGGTCAGTAACGCAGTAATGGGATAGTGAGTCCAGGAGCCAGCAGGTTCCCTGAACAACCATCGGTTAGGACCCGATGACCCTCTGTAAACCAGGCATTTATGGTCATTCAGTTGGGCTGGGAATTCCAGTTTTCCAAATTTTTTTATATAGCCGGGAGAAGCGACCAGATGATAGCGCTGAGTTCCAAATACGCGTGCGTGGAAAGAAGAATCCGTCAGCGTGCCGATTCTGAAAATTACATCTGAGGCATCCCTGAGAGGATCGATGTAATCATCAGTCTGCGTCAGTTCAATCAGCAATCGGGGATAGCGAGCTGAAAGTTCGCTAAGCCAGGGGGCAATATGACGCTGGCCAAAAAATACAGGCGCATTAATCCTTATCAGCCCTGCAGGTTCAAGGGCTCTATCCTGCATCTCTTTTCGGGCTTCGCTCAGTTGCTCAGTCATGGTACGGGCATAGCTAATAAATAACCGCCCAGCTTCAGTGGGAATAACTGCTCGGGTATTTCGATAAAAAAGCTGCTGACCGAGCGCGTCCTCCAGTTGAAGGATGACACGTGAAATCATTGATACTGAAACCCCTTCACGCCGTGCTACGACTGAAAAGCTTTGGGTATCAAAGACACCGATAAAAAATAACAGTGTGCGAAAATTTATGGCGCTTGGGTCGTACATTATCCCGCCTTCTGCAAAGGTGTTTCCTGGATTATACCGTTTTTCATTACACTTCACTGCTATAGGATTCTCCACCTCAACCATTGGAGACTGTTTTAATGCAGCTTTTATTTATATTACTCGTCGTTGCAGGCGGGATGGGGCTATCCGTAGAAGCCGGATTGTTAGGACCACTGGGCAGCGAAGTCGGAGACTTATGGGCAACCTTCAGTATTTTCGGAGTCGGAGCTGCGCTGACATTCTTGTTAATGCTGTTCTTTAGTCCACGAAACAGCCCTTCCTTCTTTACCCAACCATCATGGACTCTGCTGGGCGGCATACTGGGCCCTGTGTATGTCGTGATCCTCACCATTGCCGTTCCCACTATTGGTATTGCGATGACCATGATTGGTATTTTGGCAGGGCAGGTCTCCAAAAGTCTGGTCATTGACCATTACGGGCTGTTTGGTTCTTCTCATCGAAAAATTGACAGTAAGCGTATTATCGCGCTGATTTTTATTATTGCCGCCCTATTCCTCATGGCAAAGGGCTGAGGTGAACTCGTGAATATATTAATGATCATTTTAGCTGTCGTTGGCGGTGCGTTTCTTAGTATGCAGGCTGCAATTAATGGCAAGTTGGGTAGCAATGTTGGAGTATTTCGCAGCGCATTTCTGACTTTTTCAGTTGGCGCACTGGTGACTGCCCTGCTCATTTTCTTCTTCGAACCAAAGCATGCTGTGACCTTGCTGGATGTGCCGAAATGGCAATTGCTTGGCGCTCTTTGTGGTGTTCCTTACATTGTCATTATGGTTCTGGCTGTTCAGCGAATTGGAGCGGCTGTTGCTACTGTTGCGGTTATCTTTGGCCAACTGGCAATGAGCATGCTCATTGATAATTTTGGCTGGTTAGGAAATGAAGCGATTCACTTTTCTGGGACGCGCCTTGGTGCAGTAGTCTGCCTGGGAATAGCGCTTTTCTTTATTTACTCCAGTAATAAAGCCAATGCAATGCCCGTGAAAAACATCGCCAACTGAATGGTAGCTATCGGCAGATCCATTACATTGAAATAACAGGATTTAACATTTAGACGGTCACCACAAAATCATAACCGGATTGTGGTGACCGCAGATTAACACTGCATCAGGTTATTAACTGCTCCGCACGGCTGGCTTCTGCCCACGGGTATGTCGCCTTGCCAGAAGTGGGAAAATGAACCCCAGCCCAACCAGCACTACTGGTGTGGCAATGTTAAGCGACAACTGGAAAATCCACTCAGGCGTAAATGCATCCAGCTTTTTCGGGAAAATCCCCGTCAGGCAGGCAAAAGCCGTAAAAGCAAAACACCAGATACCAACGGTGAGTGCCAGCTTGCGATTTCGGATAAAAACATACTCTGGTGAGTATTTCTCCGCGAGGCGTAGTACCGCAATAAAGGCCACAAAGACCCATAGATAACGCAATGGCATAACCACGGAGTTAAGGTTCAGTAGCCATTTATACAGGTCGTTCATATCCCCGATACCCAGCGTTGGCAGCATTATCAAAATAGCAACCAGTACCAGTGTCATCAGATAGCCATTCACAGGCGTACCCGCATCATTTGTCCGGCATAGTTTCTGAGGAATATAGCGGGAGTCAGCGTCGCCCAGTAATACTTTCAGCGGCGCATCAATGGAGAATACCAGGGCGGCAATTTGACCAAGCGTGTTAGCCACCGCGTAGATAACCATTAACCAATTCCCCAGATGATAATATTCGCCCAGTTTCTGGAAGGCGTAGTATTGGCCATTCGTCATCAGGTCATCGGGAATATTATTCGAATCGAACATCATCCCCATCGCCAAAGAGCCAAGGATCGCGCAGACGGCCACCATCACGGCTAGTATTAGCATTCCACGGGGAAACTCACGGCCCGGGTTGCGGGTACTGTTGACATAAGGAGAGATTTTTTCCGCTCCACCGACAGCAAATACCAGCATCGAAATGGTCGTGATATAGGTGAAATCAATATGAGGGATGAATGTCTCCCATGTGATATTGGTCGTGGCAATATGCACCTCTGTGATGGCGGGTGCGGTTACTGCCATCACAACATACAGTAGTGACATGACAAACATGGCGATACCAGCAACCGATCCCACTATCTTCAGTGATTTCATTCCTCGGGAGGCCACCCACATAAACAGGACAAATAGCGCAAGCGTAATCCCCTGCAAGGCAACCACACTGTATTCTTTGATAAGCGAACCATCGCCATTAATGGCCCACCCCAGGGCTATCAAAATTGCCTGCGGTTTTTGCGCAAGATATGGAACATGCACCACCCAGTAAGTCCATGCAGCCAGATAAGCCAGACCAGGACCCATGGTATGTTTGATCCAGGTACTGACGCCCCCTTTACCATCTTTAAATGTTGCCCCCAGTTGCCCAACAATCAGCGCGTAGGGAATAAAGTAAAGTGCAAAAATAAACACCCAAGAGAAAATAACGACCAGCCCTTGGTTGGCATAGTTATTGACAACATTGCCAAACCCCCAGACGGTAATAAACGACATCAGCGCGATGTTGTACCATCGCAACTGTTTTTGCTCTGACTGCGCCATAAACGACATCCCTTAACTGTATATTTATTATTACTTGCAGTAATTTATTGACCGGGGGAATTATGCACATTAGTAGTGGGGATAATATAACTATATCGTGTGAAAGTTCGGCTCTCCGCACAATATATTTCAGTATCAAGGTTAGAAACAGCCCAACAGAGTAGAGGGACTGCCACTATGCCCAGCCTTTGTGGTTTTCTGTTAATCTTGATGCAGTGGATTGTGGCATAGCCAGACGCTCCAATTTTTTAACATATCTGTAAAAAACATAAAACATCAGGTGAATTTACTTCAAGTCATGATCAAAATTTAAATATAGGAATCTATCAAGAGCGTTGTTACCAAAGCCACCCATAAATAAATCATCCTGAATAAATGTGTATTTTTGGATAAGAAACACATCAGGTCGGATGACTGTTCAAACAATATAACGAATAATCAATAACCGCCTTGCTTAATTGGCACCAGTAATAAAATTCTATATCACCACCTGGCATATGGTGATATAGTAACTTTTGACACTGTAACAACAATAACAAATCAACCCACAATTAAGTAACGAATGAATTACACTATAACTAAAAGAAACGCGATTAGCATATTTCACCAAATAAAATTAAATTTCATTAACAATCGTATTTCACAAGCAGTCCTCAGTTGCACTATGGCAATTATGCCATTTTCTGTGTTACGAGGATTGGTTATTGTTGCAAGCACGTTATGTCTGAATTTTCATTGGGTTAAAACTTCAGCTTGGTTAGAAAACCTGCAACAAAGCATGTTGGTATTCCTTCCTATACTTTTAAATATCATTTTTTCTCTACAATGGGCTGTCAGATATCGTTTATCTATAATGCTCAGCATTTCTCTTAGCCTGACTGTATTACTTGGTATTACCGGTCTTGAGCATAACAATAATGAAGCTAACTTTTTTATTGGTGTAAGCCTGCCAGTCGCTCTATTGGCTGCGATCTTTACCAACTTAATTTTAGAAAAAAACATCAAGCTATTCCGTACCAATAGAATAAAATTTAACTGGATTTCAATAAAGACATTATTAACATTCATCAGTAAACTGCTTGCTCTGGTACTGGTTGGTCATCTCATTTTACATGCTAGTGATTGGCTGACTCAGGATATTTCCAAAGTAATATACCCTGATAACTTTACCCATGGACTTCTTTATGAGTTAGTGCGTGAAGGCACCTGGTTCTTTGGTGTGCATGGTATTTATATCTTCCAGGATATCGGTTTGAGATTATCGAATGAAACGATATCTAATATAGCTGCATGGAAAGCTGGCAAAGAATCATTAAATATATTAAGTGTTCCTTTTTATGAGACGTGGTGCGCATCTGGTGGCAGCGGAGGCACGCTTAGCCTCTTAATTTGTTTACTCATTAGCCGCAATCCTTCGAATCGACATTTAATCAACGTCTCCTTGCCTCTGGCCATCTTCAATATCAATGAGCCCCTCATCTTTGGTGTACCGGTAGTATTGAATCCGGTGATGTTTATCCCCTTCGTAATGACTCCTGCAGTGGATTACATCATTGCCTACTACGCTACCCTTTGGCACATTGTACCACCTCTTCAACAAATGGTAGGTTGGGCGACGCCTGCCATCATTAACGCCTGGTTGGGCACAAATGGCGCAATAAGTGCCGTGTTGTTCCAGATTTTTTTAATTTGTACCGGAATTGGGATTTACTGGCCTTTCCTGCGCTATATGGAAAAACGTGATTATAAAGAGATCACTCTGCCCTCTGGCAATACAAGCTTTGTTCCATTGAAAGGAAATCAGTTTCAATTACCTGTGCCTGGCTATCGTGAAGCTGAATCACCACATCATTATCTTTCCGAAGTAAATGAGTATATAGATGCAAGGCGTAATATTAATGACCTGCAGAACAGTGGTAATTTTGTATTATGGTATCAACCACAGATAACTGTTGATAGTCAGAAAATTGTAGCCATGGAAGTGTTACTTCGTCATCAAAGTGATGATGGGAAAATAACACCGCCCTACTTTTTAAAATATTATGAACGAATTGGTATGATGCCGGAGGTGGATTTTTGGGTACTTGAGAATGCTGTTGAAGCCATTCATCATGAACTATCTCGTTTTCCAGGCATGACACTTTCGGTGAATATTTCGCCACAAACATTACTTGATCCTAGTTTCCTAAGTCTGGTGAGTAAGTTATTGCGCAATCCGTTGCCATCAGGGTGGAAGTTAGAAATGGAGATTACTGAATCACAAAGAGTTAAAGAACCCGAGCAAATTATTGAGGTTCTCGCTGAACTACGGCGATTGGGTATTAAAATTGCTCTTGATGATTTTGGTTCAGGCTATTCCACATTGTCTTATTTAACACAATATCAGCTGGATAAAATCAAACTAGACCGTACGCTTGTGCTCGGATTAGCACGTGAAGGCGGTGAAGCATTTCTCCACCATGTTGTGCAACTTTGCAAAAGCTCAGGCAGTCAGGTATTGATTGAGGGTGTAGAAACAGATGAAGAACATCAAATAGTTAAGAACTGTGGTATCCATTTAGCACAAGGCTTCCTGTTTCATCGACCACAGCCCATTAACAAATTATGTAACCTTTTAGTAGTTAATGCTTAACTCTGTTCATCGTGAATAATGGATATTCTCATTTTCAAAAAATCTATTTTTTGGATATTTCGTTTGTTATGAGAAATTTAAAATATATGTGCAGAGTCATGGATATGTTAATGTTTATCGTTGACGCATTAATTAGCCAACTCTATACTCCGTGTTTTATAATAAACCTACGACCTGGCCGTACTAGCATGTCTTCTAAAAAGCATGACTCACTGGCAAGTTCACAATGCGCTAACATTGAAAAAATAACGCATTAACAAATATCGTCATATAAACCACAATTAAAATAATAGTTTATATAATTAAATATCCCTCTTGAGCCTTCTTTAGTCGCTTAAAAAAGAGTACGAATAGAAAAATGGTAGATAAAGAGCTCATTCAACATGAGGTTGTTCCTCCCTGTAAAAAGGATTCTAGCTTACGTGGGGAATATCACTGGTATCATTCGATTACTGGAAAAGTTGCTATCTACCTTATGTTGGGGATTCTAATTGCCTATGGAGTTGGCTCTGGGGCGGGCCTTTTCGAGGTTAACCGAATATCTCATGAACAATGGTTTAAACAGGCATCAACTAATTCGCAAATTACCAGTTATATCATCCGCAATATCTACACCTCAGTAACGGTAAAATCCAACCACGAAGGGCAGGTCATTTCCATCGAATCCGAACGCCCGCTCTGCGATGACGAGACCGTAATCCAGACAGGCTTTGATCCAGCCGATATGCTGACTCTGGTTTCAACACAAACCCATAATCCGACGTGGCTATTGCTGTACGACAAAAACAAGGGTTTTACCGACACTCAAACAGTGCAAAAAATTACCGCCGTTGACGACACCGCAAATGGTGCTGCACTAGAAAAGTATTACCAAGGCTTTGTCTCTATTGGTGGGAAAGAGTACTTCGTAGGCTCAATTCCCATCGTTAATCTTTCAGGCGAGTTGATCGGTGCAGTTGTCAGTAGCATTGGTGAGCGCAATGCCCTATTTGCTACTCATAATCAGTTGTTGAAAAATACCTTGTTGATGCTGATTTTAATCTTGGGTATTACGGTTGTTGTCGTTAATTGGTTAGTGCGTAATCTTTTCCGCCCGGTACCTCGCCTTGTGCAAGCAGTGACGTTGATAGCTGATGAGCAAACTGATCAGGTCACCCCGTTCCAGAATCAAGAAGATGAGATAGGTGAACTGGCAAAAGCGATTGAAAAACTACGCGTGGCAATGGTTGACCGCGGTTATCTACAACGCATGCAAGAGATGGCGCAAAAGATGGAGTACATGGCGCACCATGACTCTCTGACATTGCTGCCAAATAGAGTGGCTTACCGCAACTCCATCGACGATAGGCTAATAAGATTAAGAACTGAAGGCTGTATCTTCAATCTGCTATTGATAGACCTGGACAATTTCAAACCCGTCAATGACACCTATGGTCATGTCGTAGGTGATGAACTGCTGGTCGAATCTGCGACACGTCTAACGGACTTACTTAATGATGGGGATATGGCAATCCGTCTCGGTGGAGATGAATTTGCGATTCTTCAGCGGATTAACAAAGACTCGATTTCTGAAGCTGAAACATTGGCTAGAAGAGTTTTAGAGGCGCTCAACCAACCTTTCACCTGCAGCGGGCATACTTTCTCTATCAGTTGTAGCATTGGCATTTCCTGCGCACCTCGGCATGGTAATACCCGAGAAGATTTGTTCACTCACGCAGACCTTGCGCTCTATACATCCAAAAGTTTCGGGCGAAATTGCTTCCATTTCTATTCCCACGGAATGACGATGAATCCATCAAATAACCTGCTCTTTAGTCAGGAAATTGAAGATGGCATCAGAAATAATGAGTTCTTCCTTCATTATCAAAAAATTACCAGCCTCGGAAATTACGCCATCGACGGTTATGAAGCTCTGGTTCGCTGGCAACATCCGACTAGAGGCCTGCTACAACCACACCACTTTATTTCCGTCTCTGAAGATATTGGACTTATTACCAGGTTAGGTGAATGGCTGATCCGCAGCGCCTGTATGGACGCCGCTAACTGGCCAACGGCTAAAACAGTGGCGGTGAATGTCTCTCCACACCAACTGCGTAGTCCAAGAATACTGGACATCATTCGCAACGCATTACAAGAAAGTGGTTTAGATCCCGCGCGGCTGGAAATTGAAATTACTGGCTCTGAGCAACTCGATCGCGAAATTATCCTGCCGGCCCTGAATGCAATTCAGGCATTAGGCGTTGGCATTGTACTGGACGAATTTGGAACAGGTTTCGCCACACTGGACTACCTGATTATTTTCCCATTCAGCCACATTAAAATTGCTCGCTCTCTTATTGATGTACTCGACAAGTGCGAAGACAGCCAGGTGTTAGTAGGTATGCTGGTTCGTTACGCATTACAGCGCGGGTTGAAAGTCACCGCCAAAGGCGTTGAAACACAACAACAGTATGAGTTTTTAGCCTCCCTTGGTGGAGAAGAAATAACCGTTCAGGGATATTATTTTAGCCGGGCGGTAGAGAATGCCAGTGTCGTGGCAGAGCTGGAGCTGGAGCTGGAGAAAATGGAGAGCACATGCAATTTATAACCACTCATTTATATCGGACGCTATGTTCTCTGGCAGTAACCATGTTAATCAGTGTTGGCCTGCTGACACCTTCCGATAGCCGCGCCGATGACCTTTTATCACGTATCGTACAAACCAGGACTATCACGCTTAGTTACCAGACTGATGTATTTCCATTTTCATATGTTGAAGGTCATAAACCGCAAGGCTTCTCCATTGAAATATGCAATCGACTGGTCGATATGCTTAAGCAGGAGCTACAAATCCCGGCGTTGAAAATTCATTGGGTCCCTGTCACCACAGCAACTCAATTTTTAACCATTGAGAACAAAACTATCGATATGGGGTGCATTCCCACGATCTACACAGCGGAACGCCAAAAAATAGTGACGTTCTCGGAACCCTATTTTTTCTCCGCAACCCGTTATGTATCACGCAAAGAAGATCGGATTTCGGCTATCAGCGAGCTCAATGGCCATACCGTGTTGGTAAAAAGCGGCACCGTGTTTGTCAGACACATCCAGCAAGCTAATTCTGAGCATCAACTCTCACTGAATATTGATCTTGGAACCGACAATATTAAAGCTTTCTCCGCGCTTGAAAGCGGGCAAACACCCGCGATAGTCTCAAGCGATGTTCTGTTACTTGGGCAAATAGCACTTTCTGGACACCCCCAGGCTTTTGCTATATCGGCTGATACCCTTAGCCCACAACTGCCCATTGGTATGCCGATGCAAAAAGATAATGACCATTTTGCCGATCTGATTAACCACTCCATGAAGCGGCTGATGTTGAGCAAAGAGTTCATCAGCATTTATAATAAATGGTTTTTTGAGCCCATCATGCCTCAAGGGATTACTCTCAACTGGCCAATGCCACCTGAACTAAAACAGTCACTTTCCTCGACGGAACTTTATTCTTATTAGCTATTATTCGCTTGTACTCCACCGAGAAGATAGCGATCAACCATAAAAAAGATAAATGAAAAAGAAACACTTTCTTAACTACGTACTGAGCTTATTATTGTTTTGCTACGCCGTCCTTTTGAAGGCAGAGACGAACACGTCCACGCTGGAAAGAATATCTAGCCATAAAGTTGTTAATATTGGTTATCGTGATGCACCGCCCTACTCTTATAAAACTAGTGAGGGGCATGTGGTGGGTTATGTCATTGATTTATGCAAAGATGTAACTGAATCTATGAAAAAAGATCTGCATATTAAAGATTTGGTTGTTAATTTCATTCCAACACCAGTAACTATGCGTACCACCATGCTAAATCATAATATTATTGATATGGATTGCTCCGTTAATACGGATACAGTGAGTCGGGAAAACGTCGTTCTGTTTTCCCGTCATTACCTGTCCGTTTATACGCGATTTGGTTCATTTAAAGGAAATATTAGTTCCTATTCAGATTTAGCAGGCAGAACGATCAGCGTAGCAAAAGGTACAACTGATTTAATTAATATGAATAGCCTTAACCGTTTGCAGAAGCTTAACATTATGGTCTTTACTCAACCCACGATGAAAGGCGCATTTGCTGCGATGAGTAGCCATAAAAGCTACGCCACTGCGATGAATGAAGTTTCTCTAAGACAACTCATTGAAACTAGTGAAGATATGAAAGAATATCAGATATCTACACTGACATTAGGGACGCCGCAAGACTTAGGTATAATGCTGCGTCATAATGATATTGAACTAAAAAACCTTGTTGATAAGAATCTTGCTGCACGCTTCAATCGTAGCGATTTTAAGCAATTTTATGAGCAATGGTTTAACAGTAAGTTACCTGGGAAAAATATTAATCTACATCTCCCTCTTTCCACGGAAATGTATCACTACATTACTCGAAAGTCTTAACCCTATTCCGTAACTTCCCCGTAATAAAAAAGGGAGAAAGGTAACTTTCTCCCATAATACATCGATGCTAATTACATCAATTGTAGAAGCATGCAGAATGACATTCCGCACAATACACCATATAACAAATTATTCTGGGCCGTTTTACGTACGCGTTTTTGAGAATGGATGGTGACATCTTCCAGTCTTTTACGCACGTTACGAGATGCCTGAACATGGTGCGTTATTACATCTTTTGAACAGTGCCGGAACCTTGCGATATCATCCCGAATAAATTCATCAACAACGCCTTTATTAGCTTTGAGTTCGCGGACAATCCCTTCAAGCATTTTTTCCATGCCTTTTACCCGCAGGACAACATCTTCTTCCATTTCCAGTGACAGCATAATCCAAATCCATGATTAATATTAACACTTGGGGGTAATTCATTTACCGCCCTTCCCTTACAAGATAATAATGTAGTTAAGAAATAACCTTATCAAGCTAATAAACATTAATAAAACTTAAGTTGAAAATATTTCAGGTGAATTGGCGTTATATTGTTCACCTGGAAATAATCTTTAATCATGCTCCCCGTTGGTTATGGCATCAATGCTATCGGGTAACAAACGAATTTCTGCCGCACGGCGATGAGCCTGCATCCCTTCAGTACGACTTTGACGCACGGCGGGTTGCGCTACAGCCGCAATGCCGTGGTCGTCAATCCACTGATGAGTGCAAATCTTCACATACGCGCCCACCCACAATCCGCCGGTATAACGAGCGGCTGCCATAGTCGGCAAAGTATGATTGGTACCGCAGCATTTGTCGGAGAACACCACGCTGGCGTTTTGCCCGATAAACAACGAGCCGTAGTTGCGGATTTTGCTCGCCGTTGCGTGGGGGTCGCGGGTATGCACCTGCAAATGCTCTGTTGCCATATGGTCTGCCCACGCAATCAGTTGCTCTTCATCGCGGCAGATAACAATTTCGCCCTGCCGTTTCCAGGCTTCACCGGCGGTTGCCGCCGTTGGTAGATTCATTAACTGGCGTTCAATATCAGCAAGCGTGGCGCGGGCGATTTGCGGGCTGGTTGTCGCCATACCGACACGGGTATGTACATCATGCTCGGCCTGAGCCAGCAGGTCGGCGGCCAAAATACGCGGATCGGCGCTGTCATCTGCAATCACATAAATCTCGCTTGGCCCCGCCAACGCATCAATACCGACTTTGCCAAACACCTGGCGTTTAGCTTCATTAACAAACGCGTTGCCCGGCCCGACAACTTTGTCCACCACCGGGATAGATTCCGTTCCCCAAGCCATGGCAGCAATGGCCTGCGCGCCGCCCACTTTAAAGATGCGATGCGCGCCCGCAAGGTGACAAATGGCGATCATCGCCGGATGCGCACCCGGTGGCAGGCAGGCAATAATCTCATCGCAGCCTGCGACCACCGCCGGAACAATGGACATCACCGGCGCGGATAAAATCGGGTAGCGCCCGCCAGGCACATAACAGCCCACAGTTTGAATCGGGATAATACGGTGCCCCAAATGCACGCCCGGCAGCGTTTCAATCTCCAGCGGCTGCATGGTTGCCAACTGCGCCTGCGCAAAACGCTTGACCTGGGCAATGGCAAACTCACTGTCCTTGCGAGTTTGCGGATCTAGCCCCGCCAGCGCGCTGACGATTTCATGCTCTGAAACTTCAAATTTGTCCGGTGTCGTTTTATCAA
The DNA here is from genome assembly GCF_979253565.1 of Buttiauxella sp. AC038. NCBI lineage: Bacteria > Pseudomonadati > Pseudomonadota > Gammaproteobacteria > Enterobacterales > Enterobacteriaceae > Buttiauxella > Buttiauxella sp. AC038. Next base: position 2,933,137 of record NZ_CEEDCQ010000001.1, read on the forward strand.
ATTTGGCCGAATAATCGCGCAGCGCGGCATCGCCACGCTCGCGCACCTGGTCAATAATATTTTGTACCGTCTCGGTTAGCGTGCGGTCGGCCTGAACATCCTGCCCCTGAGGGCGTTTGATAAACTCAACATCAGCTTCAGAAATCGTACCCATCTCTTATTCCCCCATTTGTCCCAGTTTGATTTGCGCCAACAGTGCCAGATGATCGTAAACCACCCATTCGTCGATGATTTTGCCATTGACGATGTGATAGTGAGACATGCCCATCACGAACAGGCGTTCACCGGTTGGTTTGCCTAATTCGCCATAGCCGAGGTGATGGCCTTCCATAATCCAGCGCACCGCCACTTTGGTGCCGCCTTCGTCGCAAGGGTTAGAACAGATGTGCTGCGGCATCCACGCACCGTCCGGGATCATGCCAATCAGCGCCAGCGTCTGGTGGATAACCGCCGCCTGGCCGTAAAGCTCTTTCATTAATGGACCGTGCCACTGCACGTTCGGCGCATAGACATCTTTAATTTTGCCGAGCATGCGGCGGTTATAAATTTCGTGCAGCCAGCGCAGGCACTGTTCTTCGGTATCGGTGTGGGCGATTGAAACGTCGCATTCCATTTCCGGCGGATATTGCCCGACCATGCGGCGGTTTTCGCCAATATCGGTGACGCGGAAGCCCTTATCGAACTGCTCTTTTGCCATGCCGTGCGCTATCACATCGGTATCAAGCCCCAACTGGCGCATCATCGCCATGTTGTCACTGACCACCCACTCACGGTAAATCTTGTTTTCGTGGATCATGCAGTCCGCCACGGTGCGGGTAACAAAAGTGCGGTTGGTCGGCTTACCGAGATGGCTGTATTGCGTGTGGCGGCCCGTGCCGGTCACCAGGTGGGAGGTGTAAAAACCTTCAACGTCGTTACCATTCCAGATAACTTGAGTCGCCATGCCGCGGCGTTCCGGGAAGGCAATTAAACGCTGTAGGGTATCCTGCACTACCTGTTCGCGGTTATACATGGTGCCAAGCGCGTTATATAAAACGCAGTTGTGAGTGTAATGGGAATAAATTAAACCAACATCGCGTTCGTCCCATATTTTATGGGTGCAGCGCACGATGTAATCGACAATATCGGTATAACAATCGTCAAAGCCGCGTAATGATTGCACGCGCGGGCGTTTCTCCGGAACTAAATCAACAAAGTCGCGGCGTTCGACTTGTAATACAGGTTCATCGCGAGTGGGTTTGGTATTACTTTTCTCTGAAGCTACTGGCGTTTTATTGGTTGTTTCAGTTGAAGACATATGACCTCCTGCGTTATTTGAATGCACTGAGGTTATTACAGTGCATATTGTTTGGGGATGAAGATGCCCCTCACCTGCAATGGCGATAATCATTAATTAAATATTCAGGCGATAGAAACACCTGACAAATTAATTGTCATTATCAAGTGTTTTATTTATTTGGGGATGGCCTCCCCACAACTAATTTTAATTCAGAATCTGAGACCAGATAGCTAATTCATCTACACCCAGATATTCACGGATAATTAAACCATCACGTAATTCCAGCTGGCTTATACCGGTAATAGAAACCGGGCGACGCGTCGGCGTACCGAATTTCCCGTATCCGTCGTGCCAGGTTAACAGCGACCAGCGCAACGATAGACGCACCGGTTCATTGGCGTCGCGGCGCACAACCAAATGATGGAGATGCGTTTCGCTGTCGGCAAACGACGCGCGGTATCCCGACAGGAAACCGCCGATATCCTGCTCGCCGGTGCATAAAGCATGGCCTGGCCCATGCAGCGTTGCGGCTGGGTGGTACAGCCCCGGCACCACGCCGCTGTTGCCGCCCGCCCACATAGACAAATAGCGTTCGACCAGTCCCGCCAGCGGGCCATCGATGTCATCGCCTTCCGGGCCGCCCGCCCAGCGCGCGTCCATCTCTTCGGCGCTGATATTTTCCAGCCCGGCTTCACGGCGCGAATCTGCGAGTTGTCTCGCAAAATCACGCACTTCTATTCCGGTTTGCAAAATGATGGCGGCACGATCCTGTAGCAACCATTCCTGGCGCACCGCGCCATCTGCACACACTCGATCGGCCCAGGTACGCACCCAAATAGATTTGCCACTCGGCTTACCAAAGAACCCTTCGCCCTGGTGCTGAATACAGGCCACGGTGCGCTGGGCGGCGTAATGTTCTGAATGCGGTGATTGGGAGCAGAGAATATCTTCGGTCAGCACCGTGCGCTGTGGAAAGCTGTGCATCGCTTCAAGCGTCAGGCGCATAAACTGCGACAGGTCGTTGAGCTGTTTTTCAGGAGTATTAAACACCACCGGATTGGCGTAAAAATCCGCCAGTTGGCCGATGTCTTTTTGCTCCCACACCACATGGGTCAGCGTCAAAATAAACTGCTGGATAGAGTCAAACTGAGGGCTAAAGCCCGGCAACCTGGTCATTCAACCTCCTGCGGCTGGAATAAAAACAGCCCATCTTTTTCGATAACGCCAGAGCGTGGACGCCTTGCGGAGTGTCGCACCACCAGCACGCCGGGAACCACAACCTGTTCCGGCTCAATGTTTTCACTTTCAATTTGTTTCATCAGCAGTGCTAACGTGGCACTGACCATGGCATCCACCGGCTGCGAAGCCGATGTCAACGCATAAGACGGCCAGCCGGACGGGCCGGTGTCGTCATAGCCAATCACCGAGAGATCTTCAGGAATGCGCAGGCCAAACTCAAAGCGGGCGACATCCATAACGGTGAGCGCCATATGATCGTTGGCGGCAAAAATGGCATCTGGCGGATTGGGAGATGAAAACAGCTCCCACGCCGCTTTTGCCGTTGTTTTGGCATCGTAATCGCCCTGCACCACGCGTACGTCCTGGATTCCATTGCGTTCTAACGTGCTGATAAACCCGTTCTGGCGCGCCACGTTAACCGAAGAATCGGAAAGCCCGGCGACATAAGCAAAGCGCTGGTGCTCCCCCGCCAGTAAAAATTCGGCAATCTGCCGCGCGGCGGCTTCGTTATCGGTATTCACGCTCGAGGCCGTGGCATTTTCTTCACTGCGGTTAAACAGCACCACCGGGATCCCGGCTGCGACACACTCTTCTGAAAGCTCAACGGAAAGCGAAACCGAAGCCAGCACGATACCGTCAACCCGGTATTGCATGATCTGGTCGAAAATCCGGTCGACATTACCATCGCGGTCGCCCACAAACAGCAGCAGGTGGTAGTTCAGCTCATCGAGCTTTTGCGCCAGCGCTTCCAGCACCTGCGGGTAAAACTGGTTATCAAAATAGGACATCACCACGCCGACGATGCGCGAACGAGCCGTGTTCAGCGAACGGGCGATGGCATTTGGCCGATAGCCCAGTTCACGCGCCGCCTTTAGAACCTTTTCACGGGTGGCTGGCGAAATGCTCGCCCCCGGAGTGAAAGTTCGCGATACCGCCGATTGTGATACTCCCGCCACTTGCGCCACCTGCTGCGAAGTCACGGGGCCAAAAGTCTTACGTTTCATGATTTGGTAGTCCTTATCCACATCCCTCTGGAATGCCTGTTTTTTATACTTACACCATCTTTGCATGCGTATGCAACAGACAAAATTATTTTTTTCACATTTACATTATCAACCTTTACAAATCTGAAACCTTTTCGTAACTTCAACTTTTGAATACGTATGCAGAAAACAAAAAATACGCCGTCAGTTTTACCGGTGACGCAAATGAGCGACAAAGGACTGCACCGGTTAATGCCGTACTTGATTGGTTATAACCCATTAATATTTAAGAGGTTCACCACATGTTTCGTGCACTCTTTAGTCGTTCCGAAGTCAGACTTTTTTTTACCATTAGCGTGTTGTTCTTCATTTGCATCCACAGTATTGATGCCTTCCTCGCCCCGATGTTAATCAGCGAAGGAATGCAGCCAGAAGTGGTGGGAATGATTATGGGCGCCAGTGGGTTAGCCACGTTGTTTATCCGTTTCCCGATTGGCATTTTGTCGGATGTGGTAAAGAGCCGAAAAATATTTATCCAGTTCAGCCTGCTGCTACCGATGGTGACCTGGCCGATAGCCTACCTGGAACCCACCGCCATGACGTTATACCTGGCGAAAGCCGCCGATGGATTCACTGCGGCGACATGGGTTTTATATAACATCCTGTTTATTCGCTATTTTGATAAAAAAGATGCGCCTGCCGCTGTGGCATTACTGGCACTTGCCGGGCCATTAGGGGTATTCCTCGGCAACTGTATTGGTGGCGCGTTAATCCACTTTTTTGACAAGAACATCGGTTATTTTGTCTCAAGCGTCTCGGCGCTACTGGCATTGATTCTGACGTTTCGCATTAAAGAATTTCACGATGCTGCCCGCGCACCCACACTTAAAGCCTGTATCAATAGTGCGAAGCGCCAGCTCGCGGACTCTTCCGTATGGTTTATTGGCCTGCTGGCCACCATTGTCATCCTGGTGCCTTTCGCCACACGCGACACGCTAACGCCAATTTACGCACAGCAGCTCGGCGCAAAAGCAGGTATTTTGACCTTGCTCAGCAATATTCATCTGATTTTCTACGCGCTGGCGATAGCGATGTGTAGTTCGGTGTTTTATAAACGCCTCGGGCTGGTGAAAACCGCCGTTATCGGCATTATCCTGCAAGTGATTTCCAGTATCGGCATTCCTTTCACCAGCAATATGTACCTGATCTATTTCTTACAGGCGATGGCGGGCTTCTCGTTTGGTATGGCGTTCGCCGTGTTTATGTCTTTAAGCGTGGTGAATACGGTTGAGGATGAACAATCAACGCGCATGGGCTTATTCCAGACCATTTATTCTGTCGGCATGTTTGTCGGCCCGGTCGCAATGGGTTTGATGTTGCAACACATTAACTTGTCTTCCGGGTATCTGATGATTGGCGCGCTGTGCGTGATTGCAGCTTTCCTCACACCGATGGCGGCACGCAGTGTGGAGCAGCGCCAGATTAAAGCGGCGCAAAAGAGTCTACCGAAAGTTTCATCGGCACAGGAATATGCCAATAAAAACCAGCCAGTAAATTTAACCCGTAGTCATTTATTTAATCCGATTCACCCCATTCACCCGCGATGCCGGGCGGGATAAACACGCATTAAAAATCAAAGGAGAGCGTCATGGCGCAATATTTAAAAACCAGTAAGTCTTTATCTGAACGTCAGCAGGCCAATAAACAAATCAGTATTGTGGTTGAAAATACGCTGGCCGATATTGAGCAACGCGGTAACGAAGCAATTCGTGAGCTATCCATTAAGTTCGATAATTACGACCGCCAGGATTACCGTTTATCGCAAAGTGAAATTAATGCCTGCATTAAACAATTAAGCCGTCAGGATATTAAAGATATTGAATTTGCCCAGCAGCAAGTTTTCAATTTCGCCACGGCGCAAAAAGGTTGCCTGACCGATCTTGAAATTGAAACGCGCCCCGGCGTTATTCTTGGCCACAAAAACATTCCGATTAATGCGGTCGGCTGTTATGTACCTGGTGGTAAATATCCGCTATTAGCCTCCGCGCATATGTCGATTATTACCGCCAATGTCGCCGGTTGTTCACGCATTATTAGCTGCGCGCCGCCGTTTAATGGTCGCCCTGCCCCGGCGATTGTTGCCGCACAGGCGATGGCAGGCGCAACCGAGATCTACGCACTCGGCGGGATTCAGGCGATTGGCGCGATGGCCCTCGGCACCGACACTATTGCGCCTGTTGATATGCTGGTTGGCCCGGGTAACGCTTTTGTAGCAGAAGCCAAACGCCAGCTGTTTGGTCGCGTGGGAATCGACTTGTTCGCCGGGCCAACGGAAACGCTGGTGATTGCCGACGAAACGGTAGATGCCGAAATGTGCGCCACCGACCTGCTCGGCCAGGCCGAACACGGTGTAACCACGCCTGCGATTTTGCTCACCAACTCGCTAAAACTGGCGCAGGAAACGATGCGTGAAGTCGAACGACTGCTGACTCAACTGCCAACCGCAGAAATTGCCCGCCAGGCGTGGCGCGACTACGGCGAAGTGATTGTCTGCGACAGCTACGAAGAGATGTTGCAGGAAGCCGACCGCATCGCCTCCGAACATGTGCAGGTGATGACTAACCGCGATGACTGGTTCCTCGCCAATATGACCAACTTTGGCGCTCTGTTCCTGGGGCCGCGCACCAACGTCGCTTACGGCGATAAAGTTATCGGCACCAACCACACTTTGCCAACGCAAAAAGCCGCGCGTTATACCGGCGGACTGTGGGTCGGCAAATTCATGAAAACCTGCACCTGGCAGAAAGTGCTCAGTGATGAAGCTTCCACGGAAATTGGCAGCTACTGCTCGCGCCTGTGCCAGTTGGAAGGTTTTTCCGGCCATGCGGAACAAGCCAATATTCGCGTACGTCGCTATGGCAACCAGGATGTGCCATACGCTGGTAGCGTTCCGGCAGTGGATATCGAGAAGGCGTCGTAATGATGGCGCTTCCTCACACACCGGAATTTCGACTCGATAATCACCGGGCTTTAGTGACTGGCGGTTCCCGTGGTATCGGTTTTGCGGCGGCCATAGCTCTTGCGCGAGCTGGGGCGCAGGTGTGGATTATCGCCCGCCAGCCCGAACAGCTTGACGAGGCGGTCAAAAGCGCCGCCGCAGAAGGCCTGCAATTAAACAGCGTGGCGCTGGATATTACCGATACCACGCAGGTTGGCAAAACGCTGATGGAGTTGCCGGGCTTCGACATTCTGGTGAACAGCGCCGGGCTTGCGCGCCATCAACCCTTCCTTGAAGTGAGTGAAGAAAATTTTGATGCGGTGATGGCGCTGAATTTGCGGGCCACTTTCTTTGTGAGTCAGCAAGTTGCCCGCAGTATGAAGCTGCGCCAGGTAGCCGGTTCCATCATTCATATTTCTTCGCAGATGGGCCATGTCGGCGGGCCACAGCGCAGCGTGTATTGTGCCTCTAAGTTTGCCCTTGAGGGTTTGACTAAAACGATGGCACTGGAGTTGGGCGAATCAGGGATTAGGGTGAATACCTTGTGCCCGACGCTTATCGAAACCGAGCTGTCGCGCGAGAATCTCGCGGACCCGGCGTTCAGTCGCTATGTGCTGGATAACATCAAGCTGAAACGGCTGGGAACGCTGGAAGATGTGATGGGGCCGGTGGTGTTTCTCGCCTCGCCTGCTTCCGCCCTAATTACCGGCACGGCATTAATGGTCGATGGCGGGTGGACAGCAACATGAATACTTCTCCTTTGCTGGAAAATCATGACGCGCCACTGATTCTGCTAGGCGGAACGCTGTGCAACGGGCGGCTATGGCAGCCGCTCATCGAGCAGCTAAATGTCGCGCATTATAGCTGCGTCACGCTGAACGACGGCAATTCCACTCACGCGCTGGCTCAGCGATTACTTGACGTGCTACCACCGCGTTTTTGCCTGGCGGGATTTTCCCTTGGCGCGATGGTCGCGCTGGAAATGGTGGCGCTGGCACCGCAGCGAATTGCCGGGCTGGCATTGTTGTCTGTCAATCCGCTGCGGGATTTGCCGGAAAATGCGGCCACGCGCCGGGCAGCAATAAAGGAAGCCGCAAGCCTTGGGATCACATCGTGGCTCACTAAAAATTTGTGGGCGAAGTATGTTGCGCCGCATCGTCTGGATGATGCGGCACTTCACCAAACGATAGTTCAGATGGCGGAAGAATGCGGTATCGACGTTTTTGCAAGACAAACAGAAGTGGCGATTTCCCGCGATGATCGTCGTGCAGCGTTGGCAGCTTTTAACTCGCCGATTCTGATTATCAACGGCGCTTATGACGCTATTTGTACCCCACAACATCATCAAGCGGTTGTTGCCACCGCTCCGCAATCCCGCTGGTTAACGCTACCGGAAAGCGGCCATTTCCTCCCCCTTGAGTCGCCGCAATTAGTGGCAATCGCCATGCGCAACTGGATACAGGAGTCAGCATCATGAGAAAAAATCCGCTCAAAGCGGCCTTTCGTCAGCAGCAACCGATTATTAACGGCTGGCTGGCGATCCCTTCAGGCTATAGCGCCGAGATAATCGGCCATCAGGGCTATGATTCGGTCACCGTCGATATGCAGCATGGCATGATTGATTTCGCCAGCGCGTTGTCGATGCTTCAGGCGATTTCCGCGACGCCTGCCACTCCGCTGGCGCGTGTGAACACTAACGAACCGGCACAAATTATGCGCCTGCTTGATGCTGGTGCCTGGGGAATTATCTGCCCGATGATTTCGACGGCAGAACAAGCGCAGCAGTTTGTCTCAGCCTGCCGCTACCCACCGCTCGGTAACCGCTCTTTTGGCCCGGCGCGCGCCCTTTTATACGGCGGTAAAGATTACCCGCAGTATGCCAATGAAGAGATCCTGACGCTGGCAATGATTGAAACCCGCGATGGCCTGCAAAACCTCGATGCGATTCTGGATATCGACGGGCTGGACGGCGTGTTTATCGGGCCGAACGACCTTTCTTTAACACTCACGGGCAGCGCGAGTGCTGAGTCGCAGCACCCGGAAATGCTGGCGGCTATTGAGTTAGTGCTTGGTCGCTGTCGCGCCCACAACAAGCTCGCCGGAATTTTTTGCACTTCCGGGGAGGCAGCCGCGAATCGAATTGCGCAAGGCTTTAACTTTGTCACCCCGGCAAATGACGTCATGCAACTCGGCAGTGCTTCGCGCATTGCCATCGCCGCCGCACGAGGTGAAACCCCGCCAGCTAGTGGCGCATCTGGATATTAATGGAGAACATTATGCAAACCATCACTCTGACCCAGGAAGAAGCCCAACGCCGCCTGGTACGCCCTGAAGATCGCGTTTCCTGTAGCGTGGCATTTATCGACTGCAAGCTGCCGGGTTCGCACCTCAAGCAAAACTATTCATTTATTGGCCCAGGCGTGACGCAGTCGGCTTCACAGGTGGTGAATATTCCCGAGCCGCACGGCTTTAATATCGGTGCGGCGGCGATGCCAAAAGGCGTGACCAACAATCTGCATCTGCATTTCACCGCCGAAGTGTTTTTGATTCATGAAGGAAGCTGGCGTTTCCGCTGGGGCGCTAACGGTGAACATCAGGCAGAATTTAGCGCTCCTGCTATTTTGTCGATACCAACGTGGATTTTCCGTGGCTTTACCAACGTCAGCCCAACGGATACCTGCGGTATGGTGTTCACCGTGTTGGGCGGCAATAACACTGGCGGGATTATCTGGCATCCGTCGATTCTCGACGCGGCTCGCGAATACGGCCTGTATCTGAGCCGCGACAATATGCTGATTGATGTCGAGACGGGGGGTAAAACCCCTGATGAAGCTGACTTGTTAAAGCCGCTGGGCGAGGAGCATATCGCCGCGTTGCGCGATTATTCAATAGAGGAAATGAGCCAGCGTGCTGTGACTGGCGAGCAGCGGACATGGTCGGCAAATGCACTGCTGGATTCCGTTCTGCCGGGCCACGGTGGCGAAATCGCACCGGTGATTGGCTACGGAATTTCGCAGGACTTACATAACACGCCGCCGATTATTAACCCACATGGTTTCTCTGTTGAGTGGTTGCGCATTCAGGACCAACATCGTGTTGGGCTGCATTCCTGCCCGGATGTTCAGGTGCTAATGGTGTTTAAAGGGACGCTGGAAATCACGTGGAATCGACCAGGTGAAGAAGTGACGATTGTGGCGGAAGAAGGCTCGGTGATCTCAGTGCCTGCGGGGAGCTGGCGGAAATACCGCGCGGTTGACGGCGTAATGGAAGCGACGCTGACTACTCAGGGCGATCAGCGTAAGAAAATTTACTGGGATGCCGAAATTATTGACCAGGCGCTGGAGCGGGATCGCTGTCTCGATCCCGATGGCTATGTGGCTACGGCAAGTATTTTGCCTGCAACCGCACGTCGGGCGGGTGAGAACATCGCTCGTATGCCGTAAGCGATATTTTCACAAATTCGCCAAGGATGCATGGAGGCTGTAAGAAACCCGCGTGCCGGCTTACTTCTGAGCGGTAACGCGGCTTGCAAGTGTTGATAGGTCGTTATCGGGGAATGGGCTTTCCATGGAAAAATCCCATTCTTGCGCAGCACAAACGCCGTCACTGTTGCCGTGGTTCTCACATTGCGCAATCCGTTTCGCCGGGGCATTCCCACAAGCAACAAAAAAAGCAACTGCGATGACAGCAGGAACCATAAACTTAATCATTAATTGTTTTCTTCATTTAATAAAAACAGTGAATGAGGAGGGCTGTTTGGGTGCTGATTAACTCATTCAAAAAAATATTATATTATACAAATATATTTTAAGTAAGTTTTCTTATAAGAAAAAAACCGCTTCCTACGTTTTTGCCTACCAATTTAATTCATGTTTTTGCAACCCACCGATAACACCTCGCTGTATTTATGCGCATTCTGAATTTGAAACAGCGTTTTCAATTCCTTTCGGTGCAAGTTACCTCTATAATGTGCGCGTCTTGACTTGAATGGTTTCAGCGCATTGAACTGTCCTAATACAATAGAAAGCAATCAATATCCCCGGCAGGCTGAACCGCAAGCACACTTTCCTCTGCACGCTTTATTTCTGTCACCTATCCTTACCGGGTGGCACATGAACAATACCAGCTTTAGTTTGCGCTCCGGCGCCCGTATCGACCGGAACCGAATTTTCACAATCCTTCTCAACTTACAGATAAGACTGTCATGAAAAAGACTAAAATTGTTTGCACCATCGGTCCAAAAACCGAATCCGAAGAAATGCTGAGCAAAATGCTTGATGCTGGCATGAACGTTATGCGTCTGAACTTCTCCCACGGTGACTACGAAGAACACGGTCAGCGTATCAAGAACCTGCGCAACGTGATGGAAAAGTCTGGTAAGAAAGCAGCTATCCTGCTGGACACCAAAGGCCCTGAAATCCGCACAATCAAACTGGAAGGCGGCAACGACGTTTCCCTGAAAGCGGGCCAGACCTTTACTTTCACCACTGACAAAACTGTTGTGGGTAACAGCGATATCGTTGCTGTAACTTACGAAGGTTTCACCAGCGACCTGAGCGTGGGCAACACCGTACTGGTAGACGATGGTCTGATCGGTATGGAAGTGACTGCAATTGAAGGCAAAAACGTTGTTTGTAAAGTACTGAACAACGGCGACCTGGGCGAAAATAAAGGCGTTAACCTGCCAGGTGTTTCTATCGCTCTGCCAGCACTGGCTGAAAAAGACAAGCAAGACCTGGTCTTCGGTTGCGAGCAAGGCGTTGACTTCGTTGCTGCGTCCTTTATCCGTAAACGTTCTGACGTTGTTGAAATCCGTGAGCACTTAAAAGCTCATGGCGGCGAAAACATCCAGATCATCTCCAAAATCGAAAACCAGGAAGGCCTGAACAACTTCGACGAAATCCTCGAAGCTTCTGACGGCATCATGGTTGCTCGTGGTGACCTGGGCGTTGAAATCCCAGTTGAAGAAGTTATCTTCGCTCAGAAGATGATGATCGAGAAATGTGTTCGCGCTCGTAAAGTTGTAATCACTGCAACTCAGATGCTCGACTCCATGATCAAAAACCCACGCCCTACCCGTGCAGAAGCTGGTGACGTTGCTAACGCCATCATCGACGGCACCGACGCAGTAATGCTGTCTGGTGAGTCTGCTAAAGGTAAATACCCACTGGAAGCTGTGACCATCATGGCTACCATCTGTGAGCGTACTGACCGCGTGATGACCAGCCGTCTGGATAACAATCAAGACAGCCGTAAACTGCGTATTACTGAAGCAGTTTGCCGTGGTGCAGTAGAAACTGCAGAAAAACTGGATGCTCCAGTTGTTGTTGTTGCGACTCAAGGCGGTAAATCTGCTAAAGCTGTGCGCAAATACTTCCCTAACGCAACCATCCTGGCTCTGACCACCAACGAAGTGACTGCTCGTCAGTTAGTTCTGAGCAAAGGCGTTATTCCTCAGCTGGTTAAAGAAATCGCATCTACTGATGATTTCTACCGTCTGGGTAAAGAAGTTGCACTGGAAAGCGGCCTGGCTCGTAAAGGCGACATCGTAGTGATGGTTTCTGGTGCTCTGGTACCAAGTGGCACCACCAATACTGCGTCTGTTCACGTACTGTAAATTTCCTGTGAACGAATAATTTGCTTAAAAAGCGCCTTCGGGCGCTTTTTTTATTCGGTTAAATAGACAATTTGCACTAAAAAGCAAATCGGCTTGCTCTATTTAAGTCGCAATTTAGTAAGATGAATCCGATTAAAATCCTCTGTTTTTTCTATTTTTTTTAGTTTTTAGCCCCGGTTCGGTGTTTCTTTGAGCGAACGATCAAATTTAAGTGCATTCCCATCAAAAATTTATTCTCAAGATAAAAAACTTTGTGTAATACTTGTAACGCTACATGGAGATTAACTCAATCTAGAGGGTATTAATAATGAATCGTACTAAACTGGTACTGGGCGCGGTAATCCTGGCTTCTACTATGCTGGCAGGTTGTTCTTCTAACGCTAAAATTGATCAACTGTCTTCTGACGTTCAGACTCTGAACGCTAAAGTTGATCAGCTGAGCAACGACGTGAACGCAATGCGTTCTGACGTTCAAGCTGCTAAAGACGACGCAGCACGCGCTAACCAGCGTCTGGACAACCAAGCTCACTCTTACCGTAAGTAAGAGTACTTGTATTAAAATGGCGCACATTGTGCGCCATTTTTTTGCCTGAAATTCCTGCAACTCGAAATACCCCTCTAATTCATCACCACGCTGCTTTGGCCACTTATCACACTTGCACCACTACTTGTTACTGGCGCACTGCCTGTCGTCGTCCTGACGCTCTGTATCGGCGTGATATTGACCGGTTGCGACGGCACACCCTGCGGCGCGTTCACCAGCACCGGATAACCCGACCTTCTCGAGATAGCACTATCGACCTGCGCCTTGTCACTCATGGGGCTGTCGATAAACGACCCAAACGAAGCTGAAATCGCAATCGGGACGGTTTGTGGGTTTTCCCAGTCGTTACGCGACAGCGGTTGATGCACTTCCACATAGCGCCTGCCATCAGGCTCAGTGCTGAATTTCACCGGTTCGTTGATAATTTGCACTCTCGTACCCCAGGCCACCTGGCTAAACAGTGCCTTAATATCGGGTGCTCGCATGCGCATACAACCCGAACTCACCCGCAAACCGATGCTATTACGCGCATTAGTGCCATGAATCAGGTATTCACCACCGCCCTGCTCAAGACGTAAAGCATAGCGACCCAACGGGTTATTTGGCCCCGCAGGCACGACAGCAGGCAGCGTAATACCCTGCGCTGCGGAACGCGCACGAATGTTAGCAGTTGGTGTCCAGGTTGGATTTGGGATCTTTTGGCTGATACGGGTCACCATCACGGGGGTTTCACGCCCCAGTTGACCAATACCCAATGGATAAACCTCAACACGATTCTGTCCTGGCGGGTAGTAATAGAGCCGTAACTCAGCAAGGTTAATAACAATCCCCTCTCGCGGCGTATCTGGCAGGATCATTTGCGATGGAATCGTTATCTCACTGCCCGCTTTTGGCAGGAAGGGATCGACCGTATTGTTTGCCTCAAGCAGTAATAACACGCCGGTATTATATTTCGCGGCAACCGCTTCAAGGTTTTTACCATCATCAGGCACGATATAAGTCTGGTTTTCGCCGATTATCCGGCTACCCGGCGGCGGGAGTAAATAATCGACAGCCCACGCCGACTGGCTTGCCGCCAGGGCGCTAATCAAAAGTAATGTTATTTGAGAGAACGCGCGTTTCATACTGAATTCCTGTATTCACCGGCTGAATGCCGGAATGCTGAAAGCCATGCGAGGTAATAGAATTACCTCGCGTTAACAGGATGAAAGCTGTTCTTTGAGTTTAGCTAAGATTGGCGGATTTGGTGCGAATAGCACGGATCATTGCTTCAAGCCCTTGAGAGCGAGACGGCGTAAGATGTTGAGCCAGTTCAAGTTTCTCAAACCACGGGCGAACATCAAACGCGACAATATCCTGCGAAGTCATCTGTTGGTAGAGAATAAACACGATAGCAATCAGGCCTTTGACGATAGCAGCGTCGCTGTCACCCTCAAGGGTAATCACGCCATCGGGTTGCTGATGCATCACAATCCATACCTGACTCTGGCAGCCCTGAATGATATTTTCTGGCTTGTGTTCAGCTTGCGCTAATTCAGGAAGGCGCGCACCCAGCTCAATAATATAGAGATATTTCTCTTCCCAGTTGCTACAGCGGCTGAAGTTTTTCAGCAATTTATCTTTATCTGGCAACGTAGCCATGGCTTTCTCCCTGTTAGCCCAGAAGGCGATGAATGCGCTGTAAACCTGCCACCAGGCGGTCGACTTCTTCTTCGGTGTTGTACATAGCAAATGAAGCGCGGCACATTGCTGGCACTTTGTAGAACGCCATCAGCGGCATCGCACAATGGTGGCCGGTGCGCACTGCAATGCCGTAGTTATCAAGGAAGCTGCCCACGTCATAAGCATGATGCTTACCAAGATTAAAGGCGATAACCCCAAGACGATGTTCAGGGCCATAGATGGTCAAATCAGGAACCGCCTGTAGTGCCTGCTGAGCGTAGCGCATTAGCGAGTACTCATACTCACTGACCTCGGCAAGATTCAGGCTCTCCACGTAGCGTAGAGCCGCTCCCAGCCCGATAATCCCGGCAGTATTAGGTGTGCCAGCCTCGAAACGCCACGGCGCTGCGGCATACGTGGTGCCTTCTGTCAGACTAACGCTTGCGATCATCGACCCGCCCCCTTCCCACGGTGGCATGTTTTGTAGGATCTCCTCGCGCGCATACAGCACACCAATCCCGGTCGGCCCATAAATTTTGTGGCCGGAGAAAAGATAGAAATCGCAATCCATCGCCTGCACGTCAATGGCGTGGTGCATAATCGCCTGGGCGCCATCCACCAGCACTTTCACGCCTGCCTGATGCGCGGTAGCAATCATTTCACGTACCGGGTTTTCGGTGCCGAGCACATTGGAAACCTGGGTAATCGCTAACAGTTTTGTGCGCTCATCAATCAACGTCGGGAACACATCAAGCTGCAAGGTGCCATCTTGATTGAGCGGAATAACGCGCAGCGTAGCGCCCGTCTGCTCGCAGAGCATTTGCCATGGCACGATATTGGCGTGATGCTCCATCGCGGAAATAATGATGTTATCCCCGGACTGGATATTGGCGCGCCCCCAGCTATTAGCAACCAGATTAATCCCTTCGGTTGTCCCGCGAACAAAGACAATTTCTTCCGGGGTTCGTGCATTAATGAAGCCTGCAACCTGATTACGCACGTTCTCCATCAGCTGGGTGGCTTCTGCACTCAGCGTGTGGATACCGCGATGCACCGCCGCGTAACCATGGCTGTAAAAATCCAGTTCGGCATTAATCACCGCCTGTGGTTTTTGCGCACTGGCAGCACTGTCTAAATAGACCAGCGGCTGCCCATTCACTTCCCGGCTCAGAATCGGGAAATCATCACGCACCCGTTCGATGGAAAAACTCATGCAACGCCTCCTGCAAAGCGCTGGCCGATACGCTCCAGCACCTGCTGTTTTAATGCCCCGTCACTGATGCTTTCCGTAAGCTGCGCGGCAAAGGCAAAAATAATCATCTGAAGTGCGGCTTGTTCTTTGATCCCACGTGAGCGCAGATAGAACATCTGTTCGTCGTCAATACGGCCAATCGTGGCACCGTGGCTGCATTTCACATCATCGGCGTAGATTTCCAGTTGCGGCTTGGTGTCCACTTCCGCAAGTCGCCCCAGCAGCAGGTTATTGTTGGTCATCTGCCCGTCGGTTTTAATCGCGTGCTGCGCCACTTTGATCATACCGTTAAATACCGCACGACCTTTGTCACGCACGATAGTTTTATGTAACTGGCGGCTATTACAGTAGCCCTTGTTATGTTCAAGCCAGGTGCGGGTGTCGCACACTTCGTTGTTGATTGGCAACGCCAGGCTGTTCATATGCAGTTGTGTGTTCTCGCCGTTTAATTGCGAACTGGTGTTGTGGCGTAATACCGCAGCCCCCAGCAAGAAGCTGTTGCTTTCAACTGTCGCATCCTGACCAACGATTAAATCATTATGGGCAAAGTGGTAGCTTTGAGCATTTTCAAAAGCCATTTTGTCGTGATGCAACTGGCTGTTTGCACCAACTTCAGCCGTAAAACGCGCCCCGGTAAAATGGGCGTGCTCATCGAGGCTGACGTAATGCTCAATCACCGTTGCCTTAGCACCTTCGCCAAGCGACAAGTGGTGGCGATAATGAGCGGTATTCATCTCGCCCTGCTCACTGCCCCGGCTAATGTGCATCAGCAACAGTGGTTTCGTCGGGCTGTGATTACGCGCCACGCGAATGTGGGTCACCGTTTCAGCCAGGCTTTCAGTCAAATGCAAGAACACTTCGCCCTGCACTGCCGCCGGTAGCGAGTCGCGCGCTTCGTCAACCGTCACCTCAAAACCACTTTGGGTTAAGTCGTCACTCAATTGCGCACTGTAGCGCCCGTCGACAAACACCAGCCGCCACGCATCCACTGACAACGCCAGCGCATCGCGTTGAATCTCAGTTAATGCCTCTGGTGCAGGCAAGACAAACTGGTTATTGAGCAGCCCATCAAGCGGGGTGTATTTCCAGTTCTCATGTTTACGAGTCGGCAGACCCAGGCGCAGCATTTGCTGCATATGTTCCTGAGCTTCTTTGCTGCGTTTCTCGCCCTGCGTTTCAAACAGGTGGTGCCACTGTTGCAGGGCGTTGCCGTTACTGCTGTTCGGTAAGCCAGCCATAACCCTGCTCCTCCAGTTGTTTCACCAGACTGAAATCACCCGATTTCACAATTTTCCCCTGATACAACACATGAACAAAATCAGGCTTGATGTAATCAAGAATACGCTGGTAGTGAGTAACGATAATGAACGAACGGTTGCCATCACGCAGGGAGTTAACCCCTTCCGCCACGATTTTTAAGGCGTCAATGTCCAGCCCGGAGTCGGTCTCATCAAGAATGCAAAGTTCAGGTTCAAGAACCGCCATCTGCAAAATATCGTTGCGTTTTTTCTCACCGCCAGAGAAACCCACGTTCACCGAACGAGTCAGCAAATCTTCCGGCATTTTCAGCAGTTTGATCTTCTCTTCCATCAAATCCTGAAAATCAAAACGGTCGAGTTCTTCAAGGCCTCGATACTCTCGCACCGCATTCAGCGCGGTTTGCAAGAAGAACTGGTTGCTAACGCCGGGAATTTCCACCGGGTATTGAAACGCCATAAAGATGCCTTCGCCTGCGCGATCTTCAGGTGATAATTCCAGCAGGTCTTTGCCTTTAAAATGAACCTCACCCCCGGTGACTTCATAGTCATCACGCCCGGCAAGCGTTGCGGAAAGCGTACTTTTCCCTGAGCCATTCGGCCCCATAATGGCGTGCACTTCGCCGGGTTTCACTTCAAGGCTCAAACCGCGCAGGATCTCTTTGTCCTCAACGCTTACCTGTAAATCTTTAATGCTCAGCATAATTTTCCCTTAATCCTTAACCAACACTGTGCTCAAGGCTAATCGCTAATAGTTTTTGTGCTTCCACCGCGAATTCGAGCGGCAACTCTGAGAACACGTCTTTACAGAACCCGTTGACGATCATTGAAATGGCATCGTCCTGGGCTATCCCACGTTGCAGGCAATAGAACAGCTGGTCTTCACCAATGCGCGATGTAGTTGCTTCGTGCTCAAGCTGGGCGGTGTTGTTGCGGCATTCAACATACGGGAAAGTATGCGCGCCGCTGTCCGGCCCAATAAGCATGGAATCGCACTGGGTGAAGTTACGGGCATTTGTCGCCGTTGGCATAATTTTCACCAGGCCGCGATAGCTGTTCTGGCTGTGCCCGGCGGAGATCCCTTTCGAGATAATGGTCGAGCGGGTGTTTTTACCAATATGAATCATCTTGGTGCCGGTATCGGCCTGTTGATTCCCTGCCGTCAGTGCCACCGAGAAGAACTCACCAATCGAGTTATCGCCGCGCAGAATCACACTTGGGTATTTCCAGGTGATCGCCGAGCCGGTTTCAGACTGCGTCCAGGACATTTTGCTGTTCGCCCCTTCGCACAAGGCGCGTTTGGTCACGAAGTTCAGAATGCCGCCAGTGTTGCCGTCGCCCGGGAACCAGTTTTGCACCGTGGAATATTTCACTTCAGCATCTTTATGGATGATGACTTCCACCACTGCGGCGTGAAGCTGGTAGCTGTCGCGCACCGGTGCCGAGCACCCTTCGATATAGCTGACGTAACTGCCTTCGTCGGCCACTAAAATGGTACGTTCGAACTGGCCTGTTTTCTCAGCGTTGATACGGAAATAGGTGGACAGTTCCATCGGGCAACGCACACCTTTCGGCACATAAATAAACGTCCCGTCGGATGCCACTGCTGCGTTGAGGGCCGCAAAAAAGTTATCGTTACTCGGCACGACGGTGCCAAGATATTTCTGCACCAGCTCCGGAAATTCATGAATGGCCTCGCCAAAAGAGCAGAAAATAATGCCCTGTTCAGAGAGTTTTTCACGGTACGTGGTCGCCACAGAAACAGAGTCAAAAATCGCATCCATGGCGATATTCGAGCCTTCACGCACCGGAACACCGAGCTGTTTAAATGCCTCTTCCACTTCACCGGTCAGATAAGCGTTGCTACCAGGCTTCTGGACCGCGCCGGGTTGCGATTCACAATTATCATCGCAACTGCCGCACGACGGTGCCGAGTAGTAGCTGTAATCCTGATAGTTCAGCTTATCGTAATGGGCCTTCAGCCAGTGCGGCTCTTCCATCTCAACCCAGGCGCGATATGCACTCAGACGAAACTCAAGCATCCACTCAGGCTCATTACGCCGCGCAGAGATTGCCCGCACCACATCCTCATTGATGCCGTGAGCCATTTCGTCGGTTTTCAACTGGGTGAAAAAGCCTTCTTTATAAGAGTGGCCACCCGCCCAGGTTTGCACTTCTTCAGACGTTTCAGTATTACGTGACATAATCCCGCCTACACCCCAAAGCTTTCACCACAGCCGCATTCGTGCTGTGCTTTCGGGTTGTTGAATTTGAATATTTCGTTTAATCCTTCGCGCACATAATCGACTTCCGTTCCGTCGATGAACGGCATTGCTGAAAGTGGCACCCACAGCTTTGCACCGTCCGTTTCAAATAGGAGGTCGTCAGATTTAGGCTCTTTGACGGTATCCAGCACATAGCCGAAACCCGCGCACCCGGTCTGTTTAATGCCCAAACGTACACCGAGGAAATCCGGCTGCTGGCTGGCCAGTTTGCGAATATGAGCCACAGCATCAGGGGTTAACGTCAGTCCCTTCCAGGCAAACTCACTGGGATCGAAGCTACCGGTTTGCACATCCATAGTTCACCTCTTTATGTTTTGCCGCCCAAAGGCCAATACCCTATGTTAATGATAACTATTATCAATACAACATCCTGATAACAGGGGTATTCACGAAATGCGCTATTTTTAGGCGTCTTAACTAAGGATAGACCCTGCTGAAAGTCTTGCAGGCGGTGAAATGAGCTATTTAACCCAATGAAATTAAGAGAATTTAACTGGAATAAGAAAGCTTAGGTGATAGAAAGTAAAAGATGTATAGAGAATACCGATTTATGCGATTGGTAGCTCCAGTGAGCACGATGATGTTCATCGCCAATGCATACATGCGCATTCTAATAAACGTCAGGCACATGATGTTCACCCGGCGGAGTGGTGCACAGTCACAACTTAGGCTATTTTCATTTTCATCAAATAAATCTCACCCTTATTTTGTTTAGGGGTTATCTGGCTAGAAATGGGGCTTTAATGAAAAACTTGATACTGGGTGTGATAGCAAAAATTTCTAAAATGGATGCCGAAGCCAAGCAACTGGCGGCAAAAGTCGAAGCTCAATCTTTGCTTATAGGAGCATTGTTACTGACCATTGGTAAAAATGGCGGTATGAATGAAATGCTTGAGAACGTCAGAAAAGCAATCAATGCAGCTTTAGATGCGGCTGATACTCCCCTGAAGACTGACGCTGAGATACTTTTAAATGAATTCAATAACCTTCTTTTGTTAACGCAACTGCTGGAAACAAACGATGCTGAGATTGATCTTGAAGCTTTGAAAAGTATGCCTGGTGAAACGGCTGCTGAATGAGTTTACCCCCAGGCTAGAAGTCATGCTTTTAGCCCTTTACTCAGAACGTCGAGGCTGGGTAATGAAAGCGAGATGGGATTACTTTTTAGACTAGAAAGCCCTGTTTTTTTGGATAAAAACGTAAAAGATAAATTAATGACAATCATTGAAACGGAAAGATTAATTTTACGTCCTCAAACCATTGCAGATTTTGATGTGTGGTTGCCCATGTATGCGGACCCTGAAATTTTCCATGTGACCAATTCTCCAGGGTTTACACCGGAAGAAGGATGGAATCGTATTTTGAGAAACATCGGGCACTGGTCAACATTTGGATTCGGGATCTTCTCCATCTTCCAAAAATCTGATGGTGTTTTTTTAGGGGAAACGGGGCTGGCTAATTTTCATCGCAACGTTGATGAAGCGTTTGATAAGTGCGCTGAAGCTTCATGGGTCATTACGCGCGCGGCCCAGGGCTGCGGGATTGCAAAAGAGGCTGCCGATGCCGCACACCATTGGTATGTCGATTCGTTTTCGCCATCCAAAACCGTGTGCCTTATTGTGAAGCATCACCCGGCTTCAATTCGCGTTGCTCAACATATCGGTTACCGTATTTATGATGAGTGCTTATATAAAGGAGCGCAGTGCTTCAAGCTCGAACGCTTATATGAAAAATAATCAGCTTTTCAGACGCAATTAACTTCATCAATATTCCTCTTCTTACCCAACACGTTCAGAAGAGGAATGACTTAATCCACTTTTATAGTTTGTTTAAATCTTATGGTTTGAAATCTAATGGCGCATTTTTGAAAACTTCATATATAGCCTTATTTGGTGGTGCTGGTATATGAGCCTGACTGGCTGCCTTTAGGGCGGCCTGGCACAAAGAAGCGTCACCACGCTCTGCTCTGATTACCATGAGTAAGCCATCAGGTGCCAGATTAACTCGGACATAGCAGGTCATTCCATTAAATGAAACGTGATCATAAAACTTGCTCTCTATTGCCGTTTTAATCTCGCCAGCGTAACTCCCAACCTCACTATTTAATTTGTTATGATCTTCGCTCGATGAAAGATCACCTAATAAATCATCCACTTCTTTAGGTGATGGGTATTCAATTGAAGCACCGCCTTGCAGTTTAAATGTCACCGTTCTCCAGACTTGTGCTGCCGTTCCTTCAGGAAACTTGCACCGTTTAAGTGCGTTTACAGTCTCACGGAAAAATAACTCATCACCTGATGTGTCCACTGAAGTAACTTTCCCGCCAGAATCGACATGCATTACGGCATGAACAATACCTTCTTGTTTCGTTGCATGTGCCCTGGCTGGATATTGAACCTGTGGGCAGGCACGCCATTCTAGAGGCTGCAACAAAGGGGTGCTTGGTTGACGTTTAACACATCCAGATAATATTACGGTACAGGCAATCACGATTAATACCAGGCCAGACCCGCTGAATCTGAAATTAAAATTCTTCACTTTCCCTTCCATAAAAAAAGCCACAAAGAGGGATTGTCAGCGAAATGAAATACTCACGAGTAGATTGAAATCAACTTTTGTATCCAATTGAAATAATTTCACTTTTATAAAACTGTCACTCTCGAGCAGAACCGCATAAGGCGGGTTCGTGCTTATCACGTATTGCCAGTGCATAGCCCCATGAGCTCCATTCGAAGCATTGAAGATGAACTCTCAACTTTCAAAGGCGCTTGATAGCGCCTTTTCCCATTTTATAGTGGACTATTTTCAGTCACTTCTTTAATCGTCCAAACTTTTTCTTGTTCTGACAATATCTGATATGTCCTTAAAGATGCATATGTACCGGAGAGTGGGAAAGAAGATAAAGTTATAAATGAATACATCTTCCCGGCACTATCTTCGAAAGCCCGACGATTCCAAACCATGTAGCCGCTATCCGTTTTTGTAGAAATCATGCGCCCACCGTCGGATTTTAAATCTGGCGCAGTATCAATAATTGTCTTGCCGATAAAGTTCTTTTTCAGTTTTGCAACTTCTTCATCACTTATCGCCAGGGCAGCTTGAGCTGGAAAATGTTCAACAACGTTTGCTACAGATAAAGTCGTCAATGAAGGCGTAACTTCCTTTAAACCATTGTCATTGGCATATGCATCCAGATAACAATTTTTCAGTGCATCCTGCGCCTCCCTGAAATCCGGGTCAGAAAGACCTGGGTAATCGTTGACCGTCCCGCCCTCCTTTCTCAACGCAACGTATTCAGCACAGTTTGAGATACTTGCCGTACCTTTGTTGCTTAAATTAACTGATATGGGCTGACCATTAGACATTAGTGTCTCACTATAGGCATTACCCACAGCAGCCATCAAAAACAGGCCTGTGACTAGTTTGAGCTTCATGATTCCTCGCGCATAAAATGTTATTAACACAATGATAGTTATGAGATTATTCGTATGCTTTAATTTTAGACATCGTATAATACGAAGACTACCAGCACTTGTCATTACAAAAAACATGGATATAACCTAAGCCAGGCAACGTTTGTCTTATCGCTCTCGTCTTCTCTTTTTGCGATAATGTTGTAGTCAGTCAATTGTTGCTCAGAGATATGAGAAATACGTTTCCCATATGAGCAAAATATATGAGCAGATGAATTTAAACGGCAATAATTGCCCGGTTTAATTACATTACTTTAGTGGTAGATTTCATCTACGGAAGGATATTTAATGCGCTATATACTTTTTATAATTGTGCCTTTATTAAGCGCCTGTAGTTTTAGCTTTATGAAGTTTGATAATGAACCTGTGGTGCAAGCAACATACGCAAATAGCGCGACAAAAAGTACGGTTATTGCTGCAGGAGGGGAACCAGATAGTGAGATGAATGTTCCAGAAATCAACGGAACTTGCATTAACTACAGACTAAAAAAAGATACAGAGACAATGCCTTTCTATGTCGCTTTCGATAAGAATGGAAACCGAAAGCATTATGGCTATATCTCGTGCCAGGAGGCGAGAGCTAAGGGAGTATTTAGTCAGTAAAAGATCATTCCTCTTCTTACTCAATACGTTCAGAAGAGGAATGACTTAATCCACTTTTACAGTTTGTTTAAATCTTAATAACCCGCAGCTTTGTTAGCCGCTTTTATGCGCTTATTTCTTGAATCTTTTTCACTTTTATCAGTAGCCTGCATTATTCCACCAGCAGCATCGACCCAATCGCTCGCGGTGCATCCGGATAATGTCAGACTCAACATAAGCGCGAATATATACTTCATTTTAACTCCCTTACTTCTCATCAATGTATAAAAAACGTCCGTGTAATACGCAAAGTATTTGACGCTGAATACATTATTTTGACAAATAATCTCAACAGGGGCAAAGAAGAATATGTTGCACAAGTGGATTTACGCATGACGTTGCACGCCACAATACGCCTACAACGTCATGAAACTCGATATCAGGATGCGTTGAGGGCTGCTTTATTTGCCTCTAGCGCATCAACGGCACATTGCTGATGCAAATGGCCGCCTGGTGCACCGCCAATACCAATGGCACAGATGGTTTGGTTATCAACTTTCACCGGTATTCCGCCGCCCAATAATAAGAAGCCCGGGATAAATCAATTAACAAAGAACCTTGTGGTGAATTTCTTCTGCACT
This sequence comes from Buttiauxella sp. AC038, assembly GCF_979253565.1. NCBI lineage: Bacteria > Pseudomonadati > Pseudomonadota > Gammaproteobacteria > Enterobacterales > Enterobacteriaceae > Buttiauxella > Buttiauxella sp. AC038. Next base: position 2,956,948 of record NZ_CEEDCQ010000001.1, read on the forward strand.
AAGGCCGGGTCGCTACTGTTTGAAAGCAAGGCGAGAATGACATCGTTTTGCGCAAGTTTGACCGTGATATCGCGATACAAAATACGGAACTCAGCGCTTTGTTCCTCATACTGCTGATGCAGAGCATAGACCACCACGCCCCGACACAAAGCGCAGTGAGAATCAGCCAGATGAGGACTTTACGCATCGGGTTCCTTAATTTCGGAGCTGTACAATAGAGATCAAAGCCAGCCTTTTTTGCTGAAGGTCGCTCGTGTCGCTTCATTCAAATCATAGTTGCCCAGTTCTGAATGTTTAACCCAGGCGATCTCCTGAAATTCTTCGTTAAACGTGACATGGCGATTGGCGCTCACGCAGTCAAACAACAGATAAATCATGTAGATTTCTTCTTTGCTGCCATCAGCATAGGTCTTTACTCGCACGTCGCCGGCAAAGGTCCAGGGCTTAATGGTGATTATCTGGAGTTCAACGCCCAACTCTTCACGAATTTCTCGTAGCAACGCCTCTTCCATTTGTTCACCCGGCTCCATCCCGCCGCCGGATAACGCCCATTGCCCGGGAAACACTCCGCGATCGTCTGCCATCTTACACAGCAGTACTTCACCGTTATTTTCAATAATTGGACAAACGATAACTCTCTGGCGCATACGACCTCCTGATGTCTTTAGTTTTTCTGACGTTAGCAGAAATGCGCTCGTGAGTCTCAGCGAGAATAATGGCTCTGACGATGATAATTAGATATTTGCGAGGAGAAAGGTAATTAGAATTTATCGAAATGTTCAGAAATTTTGGCATTCTAAGCATACGCCAGAATGCCCAATTTAATTATTACGCTAGTTATTTTTAATTACGTCGACAGTATTAGAGACATTATGACCCACGCTTTGAACGTTCGATTTTGTCTGCTTCACATCAGAAACACCATTTTTCACCGCATCAGGTGTCTGGTCTTTTACGGTTTCTTTTGCATCACAACGGCCGCCTACGCCGACAGTCGCTTTCATCGCGGTGCTTTTTGCCGCTTTAGATACGGTGCAGTCTGGGTTGATTACACCGGCATAGGAAAATTGAGTGGCAGTAATTAAAAGCGTGGCGATGAGCAATGAACGGTGGTGCATAAGAGATTCCTTCATAAGTCTATTTTTTGAACAACAATCGTCGATAATCTCATAGCAACTTTAAGATTGCAGGCCAGTTTATATGGCAAAATGTGATATTTATCACATTTTAAAACGTATTGGGTTGCTGTAACTCTTTATGATCTAATGATTTTACTGATCTTCATATTTCACGAATCATTTATGCTATTTATTGTTCGAAATATTTTATTCGTCCGAATACGCTAATTTTTACACAATGAAAATTGGATATCGCTTGCGCTAATCCACCTTGTATCTGGAAACGGTTTCGGGTTAGCGCAGCGTCATCCAAGATTAATTCCTTCTATCACTGCCATTCACGACCACGCAAATGCAATGTCTCAGAAGGCTTTTCCAGGAACAAGCGTTGATAGTCAGTGGCGAACTGTCCGAGGTGCCAAAAGCCCCAATGCATCGCCGCGTCCTTCACCGTATTCCAGTTAGACCACGGGCTTATCAATTCCCGGCGAACTGCATTTAAACGGAGTGTTTTAAGCCATGCGTTCGGCCCGATACCCAGCACTGCATGGAAACCATTTTGCAAAGTACGGCGGCTAACGTGTAACTCATTGCACAGCTCTAGTACCGTTAACGGTTCCGATGTGCGACTTAACACACAGTCACGTGCCTGTGATACCAGGCGTTGGTAGCTGATTTTACGGGACATCAGTTCTGATGCTACCGGCTGGGCACTTTCCAGTAGTTCACTCATCCCCGAGAGCAAATTATGTGTCAGTACTCTGCGCACGTTTTCGTTGCGCATACATTCAGGGTCATGACTGCCATGCGCCAGCGCTTCATTGATAAAACGCCAGATTGTCTCTTTTTTCTGCTGGCACACATCCAGCGCAGAGTTATTTTGCAAAAGCTCAAACAAAACATCGGGTTGCTGAAACAATCCGGCATTACGAAATAGCACATCGTTGGCAATTACCACGCCAAGAATAGTGTATTCATCTGGCGTGCTAAGCTCAAACTCCGTCCCTCCGGGGCGGGCCGCGATCTCTTCTTTTCCCAACAGTTGAGTACCGATAAACCCTTTTTCGCCATGCGTGGCCGGAATGCCAAACCAGAAGGCATTCGGCCACACCATGCAAGACTGGCGAAGGGCAAGGCTGGTGTATTCACGGAACATTTGGATGTCATCAAATAGCATCTCAGTCAGTTCACCCTGAAAATGCCCAGGCTGGAGCTGATCGTAAAGTTGCTGCCACGCAGTGATGGTGCAGGCATGTTCATAGACATCTTTTGTCACACGCTGTTGAATGACATCATCTTCAATCAGAGGTGTCACCTTTTCGTCCCGCGCATACTCCGTTTTACGCAGATGATGTAAGTCAGTATTAATTTTCTTACTCATACGCGACTCCTTGCGATACTACTCAGACTTCAGACGATAACGGCTGCTACGCTTACGCAATTTTCCGTCATGGAATAAAGCCTCAAGTTGCGTTCTGGCTTCTTCGAGCGGCCAGTTAAAGTGTGCCGCGACTTCACCCGCCGTCATGCCGTGCTCCTGGGTTTGCAGCGCATCGAGTAACGCTTGTGTTTCCATGGGTTTGACTGCCACCCGTTTGGCTGCGGGCTTACGGCCAAAACTACAAACCAACCGCTCAATGTCTTCATCAGGGCGGCCCAGTTCCTTGCGGCTTACTACTCGTCCGGTGCGGCTGGCAGCAGCAGAACCTGCATCCAGCGCTGCACGACAAGCCGCGAGATCCCCTTCAACAACCAACGTCACCATTCCAGGATTGAGTACTTCGTGGTTCAATAAGCGCACGTTTGCTGCCTTTAGCATTGCATCCGCAGCATCAATCCCCGCGACCAGGCCGTACACTTCGAGCAAACCGAGTGAGTTCATCGTTTACCCCCTATGCACGCTGAATTGGATTACGCGCTATCTCAAGCACAGCTTCACTAAAGGCGTTACAGGCGGCTTTACAAGCGGCCTGACTGCCCGTCATAAACGCTGCCGAGTAGTTGGTTTCCGACGGTGGCGGCACGTAAGTGACAATGCGCACATCAGCAGATTTCAACGCAGCATCAATGCCAAACGTGGCTTCCAGCGGCGGTGCAACCAGGTAAGCCATAGGGTCTCCCAGCAAGATCCCTGCCGTTGTTGAAAGATAAGAGCCTGTACGGGAGATTAGATGAGCAAGAAATGCGGTATCTTCCGCATCGTTAGCCCACTGAAAAGCAGGCCCCTGTTCAATAGTGGCAAACATCGAATCCAGCCCGGCACGCACTTCCGCGGGGTTTGGCCCACCCAGCATAATCAGAACTTCCCCGGCTGTAGGTGACGGGCCGTGTGCGGCGCCAGCATACAACGAACGCCCAAACACCACTTCAACCTGTGCCTGTTTAGTCGCTTCGTCGGCGGCAATATAGGTTACATCATCAGAATCAGCAGTAATCAAACCCAGGCTACGAATATGGGCAGGCAGTTTCAGCTCACGGGCAAACCCTTCATTGACGTTGGCGATAACCCGCATCGCTTTCACATTCGGTTTAATCAAATCTAAAGCTGGCATGGTAATGCTCCCTTTAACGAGTCAGGTTGATGCCCGACGCTTTCTGCGCCAGCATACGTTTAGCAAGTTCGACAATGACGGCAGCCGCTTCTACTGGCGGTGTACCACCCCGGTGAATGTTAGAGATACAGGTGCGGTCGGCCTCCACCGTGGTGGCAGTTTTTGGTGAGTAAACGGCGTAGCAAGACAAACTTTCCGATTGCCCAAGCCCTGGGCGTTCGCCCACCAGCAAAATCACCACTTTCGCCCCCAGTAGCTCGCCGATTTGATCTTCAATCTTCACGCGCCCATAGCGTACAAAGAACGGTGTACCGACATGCAGCCCGGATTGTTCCAGCCCTTGCAGCAGCGGCGGCAAAATTTCGCCGTAATTGGCGGTGATAGCATCTGTTGAAAGGCCGTCGGAAATGACTACCTGAACATCCGGGTTCTGTTTGCAACTGGTGCGCAGCATTTCGATGGCATTAGCGCTAAGGCGGCGCCCCAAATCCGGGCGTGTAAGGTAGAGGTTTTTGTCGCTGATTTCTGATTGCAACTCCAGCAACCCTTGCTGCTGCACCCATTCGGCGGGCACTTCTTTAAGAACGGTATCTTTCGAGCGTGAATGGTCAGCTAAGAAGCGCAACAAAGCCTGAGTGCGGGGCGCGGCCCGGCACGGCCGGTGCATACACGCGCAACCGTGCTGTGGCGCAACTCTTCAAGCACATCAGCGCGATGCGGGTTCTGCACGCCAATCCACATTTTGGCCTCGTTAGAACCTAAATCGACGCTACAGCTCTCTTCTGTGGTTTGCGCTACGGCTGGCGTAGTTGGGGAAGCAACAACCGCAGGCTGCACGGCATTGGCTGGGGTTTCCATTTTCTCCAGCACGCTGCGTACAATTTCTTCAATCTGTTTTTGGTCCATGATGATTTCCCTAATGATTTCAGAAGAACAGCGACGGATCGCCAGCCCGGGTCGTTAAACGGCCATTAGCCATCAATCCCATTGTTTCCAGCCACGCTTCAAACTCCGGCGAAGGGCGCAGGTTTAGAAGCTGGCGCACAGTAGCGGTATCGTGGAATGCCGTGGTCTGGTAATTGAGCATGATGTCGTCACCCAGCGGCATCCCCATGATGTAATTACATCCGGCGGTTGCCAGCAGGATCATCAGATTCTCGTTGAGATTCTGGTCCGCATCGGCGTGGTTGGTGTAACAGCAGTCACAACCCATAGAGATGCCACTTAACTTGCCCATGAAGTGGTCTTCAAGCCCGGCACGGATAATCTGCCGGTCGTTATAGAGGTATTCCGGCCCGATAAACCCGACGACGGTGTTGACAATGAAAGGATCGTAATGGCGTGCCAGGCCGTAATTTCTGGCTTCCATTGTCACCTGATCGGCACCAAAGTTTGCCCCGGCGGAAAGTGCCGAACCTTGCCCGGTTTCGAAGTACAGGCAGTTTTCCCCGGCGATGCGGTTAAACTCCGCCCCTACCGCACGAGCCTCATCCAGCATGGCTAGCTCAACGCCGAACTCTTTTAGCCCCTTCTCGCTGCCACAAATACTCTGGAAGATAAGCCCTCCGGGTGCGCCGCGCTTGATAGCCTCAATTTGCGTGGTGACGTGCGCCAGTACGCAGCCTTGCGTCGGAATCGAATACTTGTCGATAACGCTGTAAATGGTGTCGAGTACGCGGGTTAAGTTGCCTACATCATCTGTTACCGGGTTGACGCCAATCACCGCATCGCCCACACCAAAACACAGCCCTTCGTAAATTTGAGCTTCGATACTGCGCACATCATCACGCGTATCGTTCGGTTGCAGGCGTGCACTAAAGGTGCCCGGCAAGCCAATTGTGGTATTCGCTTTTTTGATGACAGGCATTTTTTTGCCGCCATAGATCAAGTCCGCGTTCGAGCAGATTTTAGCCACTGCTGCCACCACTTCGGAGCTGATGCCTTTACGTAAAAAGGCAATATCATCAACGCTGGTCTCATCGCTGAGGATGTACTCGCGCAGCTCGCTGATGCTCCAGTTTTTAATCCGCGCATAGGACGTTTCGTTGATGTCGTCCTGGATAATGCGCGTCACGCAGTCATCTTCATAAGCGATAACCGGGTTCATACGGATATCCGCAACCGTCATCTCAGACAACACCTGTTTTGCCGCCACACGTTCCTGTGAACTGTGTGCAGACACGCCCGCCAGCACATCGCCGGAACGTAATTCGTTGGCTTTCGCCAGCACTTCTTTAACATCCTTGAACTGATAAACTTGCCCAAACAGCGTGGTTTTTAGTTTCATTGTGTCGATCCCTCAGGAAGGAAAGGCGAGTGATTTAATGGTTACCGGGACGACTGCTCCGCCAAACAACGGCAAACCAATGTCGATATAATCGCCAGTGCGGGTGACCACTTCGTCAATCACCGCAAGCTTGCGCTGCTCCATTTGTGGATAGAGCAGCATCCCCAGCGCCTTGCCCAGATCCTGTTCCGCGACAACAATAAGCGGCTGCAGACTTGGGTTGCGTTGGGAAAAAATATTCACTGCATTGATGACCAACTGCACGGTGGCGTAGCTGGTAGAAAGCTCTGGTGGAATGGCAAGCGCGTAGCTGTCTTGCGTGGCATTGAGGTCCATTAGCGCCAGCCCCTGTTGCCAGTTCTCAGCTAGCCCGTCGTGCCCGACAGGATGAACAACCGGAATATTGCGCAGCGGTAATGTCAGCTCATCAAGCCAGATGGTGCTACCCGAAAGCGAGAGTGTATGTGCGCCAGCGCCAATTACGGTGGCACGAACGGTTTGATCGGGAACTTGTACCGGCAGCGAAGCAAATCCAGCATGGCGATGAATCGCCTGCGCCAGAAGCGGGCCAATATCACCAAAGATAAATGGTGTTTCTGGTGGCTGGCGGTAGCATTCCCCCACTCCACCAGACAGCGTGACCACATCAGCTGGCTTTCCGGCGGGCAGTGCATCCGTCATTAGCAGACGTTGCGCCAGTGGTGAAATCTCGCCTGCGATAACTTCATAAAGCAGTTGTGCCATGCGGTCTGCAACGACTTCAAGCTGTGCAGGGGTTAATGTTTTTTTACCTTCCCCGAACAGCTCATCGGCAATCCACTGCCCAGGGCGATGGATAAACGTGACGTTGCCCTGAGTGTCGGTCTCAAACAAGCGCCCACCCACATTCAGGCAAGCCGAGGCGACAACTTTACCGCCTTCGAACAGCACGTAGTTTGCCGTGCCGCCACCGATATCAATATTCATCACCCGGTTTAACTGACGCTGCGATAACGCCTGCGCCCCGGAGCCGTAACCAGCAATGACCGACTCAAGATGCGGCCCTGCGGTGGCGACAACAAAATCGCCCAGCCGCTGGGCTAGCGCCATCACGGCTGGCCGCGCGTTGCGGGTTTTAGCTGTTTCACCAGTAATAATGATTGCGCCAGAATCGATTGTTTCAGGTGCAATGCCCGCAGCCTGATACTGCGCGAGGATAAGGTTTAATAGCTCGTCCTCACGCAGATGGCCGTCAACATCAACAGGGGTAAAGAACACCGGGCTTTGCCAGGTAATTTCACGTTTCACGAACTCATAGCGCGGCACCTGCGAAATTGCAGCCCGGTTTACCAGCGCAAGACAGGAGAAAATCACCTGTGTTGTCGTGGTACCGACATCAATACCCACGCTAATCAGTTCGCGGATTTTCACGATTGCGCCTCCACAGACGTAGCCACAACCTGAGCACTTTCTTCCTTAGGCACCAGCATCATTGCGACACCAATCGCGGTCACGCCACCCACCAGCTTGCCGACAATCATCGGGAAGATCATCGGTGACATATTGGCCGCAGCAAAGCCCAGATGGTCGCCCAGTGCAAAAGCCGCCGAGACTGCAAACGCACAGTTGATGACTTTTCCCCGCGCATCCATATTCTTCATCATGCCGTACATCGGGATATTATTAGCAAGTGTCGCCACCATGCCACCCGCTGAAATATTGTTAATTTTCAGCAAATTACCAACGCGCATTAGCGGTTTGTCAAACCAGCGAGTCAACAGCAGCACCATTGGGTAAGCGCCCAGTAACACGCAAGAAATCGAACCAATCACTTCGATAGCACGCATCACTTCGCCGGGTTTATCACCCTCACTCATAAAGATAGGATCAAGGCCTGGTATCAGTGTCCAGCCTACGAGGAACTTCACCACTGCAGCCGCAAGGCCAACAGTAATAATCGCGACGAGAATTTTGGCGAAAATCTGGAAGCCGTTAATCATTTTTTCGGGGATAAACTTCAGACCCAATGCCACCAGAACTGCCACGATCAGTACCGGGATCATATTGAGAAGAATCAGGCTCATAGTGAATTCAATCGGCTGCCCGTTCACTTCTACGCCGGAATACATCGCCACCAGACCACCGGCAATACAACCAATTGGGATCGTCACAATCCCCGCCAGCACGCCCAGCGCCAGATAACGCCGGTCGGAAGGTTCAATAATGCCCAGTGCTACAGGGATCGAGAACACGATGGTTGGCCCCATCATTGAACCGAGGATAAGCCCAGAGTATAGCCAGGCTGCTACATCGCCACCGGCCAGTTCTTTGGCGAGGAAGAAACCGCCCATATCACAAGCCAGCAGTGTTCCGGCGAACATCGAAGGGTTCGCGCCGAGCATTTCATAGACTGGGATAATCACCGGGCCAAGCAGGTAAGCCAGAACCGGGGCCAGCGCAGTCATCCCGACCATCGCTAATCCCAGCGCGCCCATTGCCATGAAGCCCTCTTCAAACTGGCTGCCAGAACCGGAAATGCTTTTGCCGAGTTTGCCAAGCCCGATGAAACCGAGGATTTTTTCTGACCCGCCAAACTGAGTAAACACCCGGTCAACAGCGGCAATCAGCATAAAAATCATCATGATGTACATGATAATGTCGTTAATACCCATATCCCTTCTCCTTCGTCGCCTGCGGGCAGGCGGGTGTAATGTCCGTTCAGGCGTCCTGATACAGCGTGATAATCTGGGCTTCCGTCACAGTGCGTGGATTGGTGGTAATGCAAATGTCGCTCATGGCTGCGTGGGCAAAACCGGCAAAATCGGCATCATGCCCACCAGCGGCGCGTAAGCCGCTGCCAAGTTCAAGTTCATCAATCAGGTGTTCTACAAAAGCGATACTCTCGCTTGCCGCACACGATTTTCCCGTCAACGCGTGGCCAATTTCGCTATACGCTGTTTTGCAAACTAACTGATTAAACTTCATGACTGCGGGCAACATGATGGCGTTTGCCTTGCCATGTGGAATGCCGTATGCCGCGCCAATCTGGTGAGCCGTCGCGTGGCATAACCCTAGTCCCGCGTTAGAAAACGCCATTCCCGCCATGTAAGACGCAAGCATCATCGCTTCACGCGCCACCAAATCATGCCCTTGCCCAACAGCTTGCGGTAACGCCTGACAGATGCTGTTAATCGCGCGATACGCAAGCCCACGAGTCAGCGGTGTACCATTACTTGCTACGTAGGCTTCAATAGCGTGGGTTAAGGCGTCGATTCCTGTTGCGGCGGTAATATGTGGCGGGACACCAAGCGTCAGACAAGCATCAATAATCGCTAAATCTGGGATCAACATGGCGTGAACCAGCACCTGTTTACGGTGAGTTTGTGCCGCAATAATCACCGCGACATTGGTGGCCTCCGAGCCTGTTCCCGATGTAGTTGGAATAGCGATAAACGGCAGACGGCGATTGAGGCGTGTTCCGGCGACAAGACTTTCAAGGGGGAGCTCAGGATTAGTAGCAATAACGGCGACCACTTTTGCAGCATCCAGAACGGAACCACCACCTAGTGCGACAATACCATCACACTGGCAACGGCTGATTTGTTCAACCGCCGCACCTATATCACTGTCGATAGGCTCACCCGGCGGGCAAGACCAGATTTCATATGCGATGCCGCTATGTTTCAGATTACGTTCCAGAACATCAGTCATTCCAGCACAGTGCAACATGCCATCGACCATCACCAAAGGGCGATTAATACCGCGCTCGCGCAGCGCTTCACCACAACGCGCCACCGCCCCCGGACCCATAAACGTGGCGGGCGGAACAGCAAACTCACGCACGTTGCGAGCATTCATCATGTCCAGCGCCTGATATAGCGCGGATTGCATTTCTTCACTGTGCATGAGCACCCTCCACTTGTGCCATGCCGCATACCGCGATGGCTAATGGCGTCATGAAAATGGAATGAGGGGGAAGCTGAACGGTGATACCTGGAAAACGTTGGCGGAATAACCCTGCAACACCCGGTTGCATACAAGAACCACCCGCCAGCCAGAGTTGTTCAACGTCGTAACCTTCAATGTGGTGAGCAACAATGTCTGCCATTTTTTCGTAAACCGGACGAACCACCGGCCAGAGGCTGGCGTCGCTACTGCGCTTCATTTGTTCGGCGTCTTCCAGTGCAATGTGTTGATTACCTGCGAGCGTGAGGGAAATATGGTGCCCACCAGTCGCTTCATCCCCTGAGTAAATCACTTTCCCTTGTGACACCACTGCAATGCCGGTTGTACCACCGCCAATATCCACCACGGCCGCTTTGTCGAGCTGCAACATATCCGCAACGGCTGTCGGTTCATCCAGCACACGACTCACTTCAAGCCCCGCGGACTCCAGCACGTTGACCGAAATTCGCGGGTCTGTTCCCGGTGGGAATGAGGTCGCGGCATGGCTAAACCGAAAGCCCAGTTGCTGCTCCAGCGTGTCGAGGTGGCGGCGCACAATCTGCACCGCACCAAAGAAATCCCACACCACGCCGTCACGAACCACATCGGCCCAGTCCAGGCAAACGGCAACGGGCTGGCAGTCGTTATCGACAACGAGCGACACCACATCGCAAGTGCCAAGATCGATACCGAGCCACAGCGGTTGCTGTACCGTTTTCGGTTGCCCGTTACACAGCAAAGACGCGTTGCTTAAACGGTCGTTGAGCCAGGTTTGCTCCGTGCGTGCCATTACTGCCTCCTTAAACGATGCGGAATCCATCTACCAGTACGCAACGACGCAGGCGCACAAAGGTTCTGGCTGATGTCACACCCTCACCGGTTGGCGTGGTGATGGTCATGGAAGTCCAGCCCTCGCCACCCAATCCCAGTCCGGCAATACAAGGGCCGTTCTTGACGAAAATACTGGTGTCTATGGCGTTCGCCATGGCATTCATATTGTCGATATTGCGTGAGTGCATGGCGGCGGTGTGATGGCAGCCACCTTCCAGTTTCACCGCAAGCGCAATGGCTTCGCTGACATTTGCCACGCGAATCATCGGCAGCACTGGCATCATCATTTCAGTTACAGCAAACGGATGGCGCGCAGTGGTTTGTACCAGCAGCAAACGTGTTTCAGGGGCAACGTTGAGGTCGATAGCTGCGGCAATTTTGGTAGCATCACGCCCGACCCAGTCACGGCAGACTTGCCCTTTACCTTGTTCATCAACATTTTTCAGTAGCACTGGCAGCAGTTTTTCGGCCTGTGCATCACTGAGTAAAACTGCGTGATTGCGCTGCATTTCTAAAAGCAGCGCGTCGGCCACGCTTTCCACCACAATCAGCACTTTCTCGTCAGCGCAGATGATGTTGTTATCGAATGAAGCGCCCTGCACGATGGATTTTGCGGCGCGAGGAATGTCGGCAGTTTCATCCACTACGACCGGTGGATTACCCGCCCCCGCTGCAATTAAACGTTTGTTGGTGTGCTTACGTGCGGCTTCTACCACCGCTTCACCCCCTGTCACCACCAATAAACCAATGCCGGGATATTTGAATAATCGCTGCGCGGTTTCGATATCAGGATTAAGCACCGTCACAAGTAAATTCGCTGGGCCACCTGCCGCAACGATGGCATCGTTAAGCCAGGTGATAGTTTGCTGCGAGACTTTTTTTGCCGCCGGATGTGGAGCAAATACCACGCTATTTCCGGCTGAAATCATACTGATGGCGTTGTTGATGACGGTCGCCGCAGGATTTGTAGAAGGTGTAACCGAGGCCACCACGCCCCACGGTGCATTCTCGATGAGTGTCAGGCCGTTATCACCCGTTAACACTTGAGGGGTCAGGCACTCAACGCCCGGAGTACCACGAGCCTGAGCAATATTCTTGGCGCATTTATCTGCAACACGGCCCATTCCGGTTTCCGCGACAGCCATTTCGGCAAGCTGTTGCGCATGTTGTTCGCCCGCCAGGCGAATTGCCGCAACGGCTTTCTGGCGCATCGCCACGCTGGTTAAGGCTTTTTGTGCGACACTGGCTGCCCGAACGGCGTCATCCAGTGAGGCAAAAACGCCTGCACCGCAAGGTGGGGTAACAGGTTCTGGCGCTGAGTTAGCGGCCATTCCTGCCAGCACGGCTTTCACCACCTGCTCAATTTGTTGCCTGTCCATGTCGTTCAATCCTCACTATTTATGGAAGATGATTTCTCTGTCCATGACCACTTCATCGACAATGCCTATCACGCACATGTCGACCGGAGAGGCTTCACTATGGTGCGCACGGCGAGCGGAACTTCCGCCCACCAGCAACACCCATTCGCCGTTTCCGGCACCAATGCTGTCGGTGGCTATTGCGCACTCGCCGCTCGGCTCACCCTGACGGTTAATCATCTCCACCATCAGCAACTTGTCGTGTTCAAGTCCGCTATGGCGGACTGTGCAAACGATTTGACCAATGACCATTGCCAGCTTCATGCTCGCCTCCGGACAAAATTCAGGTACAGCTATCCCGTGCCGCCCTGAGGCTGCCAGATGACTGAATTAAAGAAAGGTGACGTCCGGGGGTGACGTCACCGGCTATCAATCGATAGTCTTGTCGCTACCCAGGCCAATCGGGAACACTTCTTCCAAATCGCCATGTGGACGTGGGATGACGTGAACGGAAACCAATTCACCAATGCGTTGGGCTGCGGCAGCTCCGGCATCGGTTGCCGCTTTACAGGCCGCCACATCACCACGAACCATTGCTGTTACCAGCCCACCGCCGATTTGCTTTACTCCAACCAGTTTGACGCGAGCCGCTTTGACCATCGCATCCGATGCTTCAATCACTGCTACCAAACCTCTGGTTTCGATCAGTCCTAATGCTTCCATGATTTATTTCCTCTCACTCGGTTAAAAATCTAGTTTTATCCAGCTTCACTGTTTGCCCTCTCCCTGAGGGAGATGGTTGGGGTGAGGGTGGTTTGTGCCACCAGCACCAACTCAATAATTTCACGGGTACTGCATCCACGGGAAAGATCGTGCAAGGGAGCGCTTAACCCCTGAATCAACGGGCCGAGAGCGCGAAACCCTCCCAACCGTTGTGCAATCTTGTAGCCGATATTGCCTGCCTCAAGTGACGGGAATACCAACACATTCGCCTGCCCTGCCAGCACACTTTCAGGCGCTTTTTGCGCAGCAACCTGGGGAACGAAGGCCGCATCGAATTGCAATTCACCATCCACACACAGTTCAGGTGCTCGTTCACGCACGATGTCTGTTGCCTGTTGAACGGTGGCGACACAAGGGTGCCTGGCACTGCCGTTGGTAGAAAATGACAACATGGCGACGCGAGCGGGTTGCCCGGTAATGGCCTGCCAGCTTTGTGCACTACTGATAGCAATATCAGCAAGCTGCACCGCGGTTGGTTGTGGCACTACGCTGCAGTCAGCAAATCCAAGAATCCGCTCCCCTTCTGGTGGCAGCATCAGAAACAGTGAGGAAAGCGTTTTAACGCCCGGTTGTAGTCCAATGACTTTTAAGCCAGCACGCAATACAGCTGCAGTTGATGAAATATTCCCCGCAATACACACATCGGCTTTCCCGGCTTTAACCATTGCGGCGGCAAACCAGAGAGGGTCACGCAAGCGTTCTGTTGCGTCATCCGGGGTTTTGTCACCCAGGCGCTGAGAAAGCTGCTGATGAAATTGCACCAGCCAGTCATGTGATGTTGCCGGATCAATAATATGTAGCCCATCGAGCGGCAGCCCCGCCGCCAGAGCAAAATGGCGTAAGGCAAATGGATTGGCCAGGATGATAGGTTGTGCCAGGCCATGATGTTGCAGGTAATGCGCCGCGTCTATTACGCGAGCATCCTTCGCATCCGGGAAAACAACCCGGCGTGGCTGGTTTTGGGCCTGACGGCGACAGCGATCAAGCAGCATGTTGGCCTCCTGCCAGGCTCCGTTGTAGCGCAGATGCATCCGGCCACTCTTTTTTCAGGCACAAGATCATCAGTACATAAACCGCACTCGAGAGGCGATTTAGCGCCTGCAACAAATCCGCTTTTTGTACGTGATAATCCACACCGATAAACACTGTTGCGGCACAAATTTCGGTTTCACGGATCTTGGTACGTAGAAGATTGAGCAATGCCACATCACGCCCGTGAGCCGCATCTGGCACCAGATGATCATGCCCCAGATATTTCAGCGGTTGATGAGATAACCGATGTAAATCGTCAGCCGATAACCCAACGATTTGCTGTTCTGGTAGCGCCTGATCCAGAGCATCAGCACGCATGATATTCCCAAGCAAAGATCGGATATCTGCAAGCCAAAGTGCCGCGGTTTTATCAAACTCAGTTTGTAGCCACACCGCAGTAGCAATGGCGCTATCAAGGCTTGCGCGAAACGCCAGGCGAGGATCGTTTTTCGCCACAAATACCTGCGCATTGAGATGAGTTAGCGTGTCTGGTTTTTCCTTCACTTGCTGCTGGCACAGTTCACAATGGGCTACCTGCGCGACTGCCTCACTCGTCAAGCCATGAACTGGCTGTAACTGCTCCTGCGCTTCAACAAACAGCCGACCGTCGTCATCCTGGAATTTCACCAGTAAATGGCGAGCGTCAATCAACTCACGGGCAGATGGCGTCATACGGCTGTCAGCAGGTAGACGAATTTCGCTCCCTTCGCTGAGGGTATGGTTTGCCCGCAGCCAGTCTTCGGTGATGAAGGTGCTCATACGCGCCTCGCCTTAGCATTCCTGCCAGTTGGCAGGCCAGGCAACATAAAGAAAACGAACGTGCCCTGGGGTGCCAAATTCAATACTGGAGCCTTTCGGGATAAACATCACATCCCCGGCTTTGCCGATAAGCGTTTCGCCTTCGTGGCGAATATGTAATTCCCCTTCCAGTACCATATCGATTTCGTCGTAATTCAGTGTCCAGGGGAAAAAGCCGTTTTCCCACTGCATAAAACCCGCGGCCATGCTGCTGCCATCTGCGCCTGTCACCAGATCAGTTAGCCCAACGCACGGCTCTTGCGCACCATCGAAACGACCAAACTTTACCGAGCTGCCATCAATGACTTTAATTCCGCCCTTACCTGTGACAGCGTTGAAGCTGGGCTGCATTCCGGTGCTCGAACGGGTTTTCTGTTTCTGTTCTTGCTCAACTTTATCGATGAGTTGTGCCATCAGGCTTTCCGTGAACTTGCCTTCAGGTAACTGAGAGATGATTTCTTCACGAATACGCTGGCGTTCAGAACGAGGCGGCGTATTGTCTGCTGCCACCGGGCTCGCCCCCTCTTCGACTAAGGTTATCTCGAGTTGGTCGGCAACCACGCGGGCTTCGGGCGTGACAATCGACTCTTTTAGCACGAAAGCGATAGTTTTAAGGCCACGAGTCTGGGCTTCACGAACATCGTTTGCAGTAATCAGCTTTTTCATTGAACAGGTTCCTTCAGGCCTGCGACTTCGGCCAGATAATCCTCAAGTTGCCTGACGCTCTCAGCATCCAGGCTGTTCAGTGCAAATATTGGCGACGTAAATCCTGAGTCAATTAACATCGCCTGCGTTTGGGCAATATTTGCATCGGGCAAATCAATTTTGCTTATTACCGCAACCTGTTGCAGGTGCGGGTAAATATCCAGTAAACCGGCGGGAATACGGCACTGCGAATCATTGGCAGCATGGACATATATCAATAAATCCGCATCAATCAGGGTATTTATTAATGCACAATATAAACGTGGGTGACTGATAAATTCCCCCGGCGTATCAATATTCCCTGCATCGCTAAATTCAACCGCCTGAGTTTTTCGCGCCAGTGAATAATTTCCCTGTAATGCGTTAAACAGCGTTGTTTTTCCCGCGCCCACGGTGCCGACAAAAACGATGCGTTTCATCAGGCCTAGCTCCGCGTCATGGTACAGACGGTATAGCTAAGAATGCTGCTCAGGCCGGTAATCGTTTGTTGTAATGCTTCTTCTACCGATCCGACCGAACCGTAAACCACCAGTGCGCCGCTAAATCTGTCCAGAAAACCTATTTGTACGCTGGCGGCTTTTGTGGCGAGATCACCTGCTATCATTGCCGTTTCACCGGGAGTCAGCGTCATAATGCCAATGGCTTCAGCACCGGGCACACCTATTTTCTTTGCCAGTTCTTCGCCTGGGTGGGCAATTAAATGCGCCAGTGTTACCTGTTTTCCAGGAACAAATTCCTGAATAATGCGTTCCTTTTCCATTGCGCCTCCTGAAGAATTACCGCCATGCTGACAATAAACCGCAAAAGGGAATAACAAATTTCGGCAACTAATTGGGAAAGGTGAAGTGGATCACTCAATAAATACAGAAAAGCACGGTTATTCATTTCAGGATGTAAATAAAAAGCGGCGGGATAATACCCCACCGCCATTATTATTTATTTTTGAATAATTCCAGGCTCAGGCTATTTATCACACCACCGCGGTTGTTAAGCGCGATGTGCAACAAAGCCGCCCTTGCTCATCGCTGATTTCGATTTGCCAGACCTGGTGCCTGCGCCCAACATGCACTGCAGTACAAACACCGCGCACGATACCTTCACGCGCGGAACGCAGGTGGTTGGCATTAACCTCAAGCCCGACAATTTTCTGCTCACCATCGGTACACAAGTACCCGGCCACAGAACCGAGTGTTTCAGCTAACACCACCGACGCACCGCCGTGCAACAGGCCAAATGGCTGGCGAGTGCGGTTATCAACCGGCATAGTGGCTTCCAGCTCGGTTTCTGTGATGCGGGTAAATACGATACCCACATGCTCCACCATATTGTCGGCGCCCATTTTATTAAGCGCATCCAGGTTTACTTCACGTCGCCAGATCATCCCATAATCTCCAGTAGTGCCTGTAGCGGATGGCGAACACCGTTGCCTTCCACACGTTTGACCTGGCTGCGGCAGGAATAGCCGGTTGCCAGGCAGCGTTGGCGCGGCAGGCGCTGCATTGCCTGGTGCCACGAAAGCTCGTAAATCCCCAGTGAGTTAGCATGGTTTTTAACTTCATGCCCGTATGTTCCCGCCATGCCGCAACAGCCGACGCTGACATTTTCAAGTTTTGCGCCCAGGCGTGCAAATATCGCCGCCCACTGGTTTGGCGCAGTGGGTAGCGCGGTGACTTCGGTACAGTGACCAAACAGATACCAAGACTCACCACCAACGCTTGTCATTTCACGGTTTTCCAACACAGCAGGCAACCATTCATGCACCAGTTGAACGTGGAAATCACCGCGTTCTTCACCGAGCGTCTGCTTATATTCGTCGCGATAGCAGAGCACCAGAGCCGGGTCGACCCCTACCATTGGCATTCCCAATTTCGCAATGCGGTTGAGGAATTCAGAGGTTTTACGGGCGGTGCGAGCGAATTTTTGCAGGAAGCCTTTGATGTGTTGCGCTTTGCCGTTGGGTGAAAACGGCAGCACCACCGGCTCGTATCCCAGCTTTGTCACCAGACGCACAAAATCTGCCACCACTTGCGCATCGTAGTAACTGGTGAACGGGTCCTGAACCACCAGCACCGTTTTAGCTTTCTGCTCAGCGCTGTAGCTCTCAAGCTGTTCAAGTGTGGTATTTGCTGAAGTGTGCCCTACTAACTGCTGCTGCAACGATGGCGTCGAGAGCATTGGGAGATCGATCATGCCGATATGTTTCGCAGATAGATTGCGTACCCACGGCTGACTCATAAAGAAGTTGAAGGTCTTTGGCGCACGCGCCATTAACGGTGCGTAGCTTTCGACGGTTGCCACCAAATGATCACGCATTGGGCGCAGATAACGGGTGTGATAGAGCTGCAAGAAGCGAGAGCGGAATTCCGGCACGTCGATTTTAATTGGGCATTGCGTTGAACACGCTTTACACGCCAGGCAACCGGACATCGCCTCTTTCACTTCGTGAGAGAAATCATATTCGCCTTTGCGTGCATGCCAGGAGTTGCGTGTGCGTTCGATGAGCGTGCGTAAACTGGCACGTTTTTCCGGCATCTGTTTTTCGAGTGCATCCGGGTCAACGCCACGATCGGCAAGCAAACGCAGCCATTCACGCGTTAACGCCGCCCGCCCTTTTGGTGAGTGAATACGGTTGCTGGTGATTTTCATCGACGGACACATCGGGCTTTTCACATCGAAGTTAAAGCACAGACCATTGCCGTTACACTCCATTGCACCGCGCCATGAGGTGCGCACCGCAATCGGGATTTGCCTGTCGAAAGTACCGCGCTTCACCGCATCGACCTGCATCATTGGGTCATCTACACCTAACGGCGGGCAGATTTTCCCAGGGTTCAGGCGGTTGTCGGGGTCGAATACCGCTTTGATACGACGCAGTTCTTCGTATAACGTTTCGCCAAAGAATGCCGGGCTGTATTCAGCACGGAAACCTTTACCGTGTTCGCCCCACAACAAACCGCCATATTTCGCGGTGAGCGCAACCACATCGTCAGAAATACGCTTCATCAGCACTTCCTGATGAGGATCGGTCATATCCAGCGCCGGACGCACGTGTAAAACGCCTGCATCGACGTGGCCGAACATGCCGTAACTCAGGTTATGGCTATCAAGCAATGCGCGGAACTCAGTGATGTAATCGGCCAGATGTTGCGGCGGTACACAGGTATCTTCCGCAAACGGAATGGGTTTCGCCTGCCCTTTCGCGTTACCCAGCAGGCCAACCGCTTTTTTGCGCATGTTATAAATGCGCTCGATGCCTGCCAGTTCGGTACAAACCTGCCAGCCGATAACGCCACCTTCGCCTTGTGAAATCAGCGAATCGAGACGCTCACATAGTGAAGCAACCTGGCCTTCGATGAGCTCGAGGTCATCACCGGCAAACTCCACGATATTCAGACCCAGCATCTCTTTGCCAGGAACGTCGGTGATTAATTCACTGACCGAATGCCAGACGATATCCTCACGAGCCAGGTTGAGGACTTTTGAATCGACGGTTTCGACGGAGAGCGCACGGGCTTCTACCATAAACGGCGCGTTGCGTAGCGCGGAGTCGAAGGAGTCGTACTTGATATTCACCAGGCGACGCACTTTTGGCAGACGCGTGATATCCAGTTTCGCCTCGGTAATAAACGCCAGTGTGCCTTCTGAGCCGCAAAGAATACGTGTCAGGTCGAACTGCGAAAGATCGTCGTTGAAGACGTGGCGCAGATCGTAGCCGGTCAGGAAGCGGTTAAGTTTCGGGAATTTATCGATAATCAACTGGCGATGTTCGCGGCAACGCCCAAGCACCGTGCTATAAATCCTGCCGGTTGGGCTTTCATCGCGCCCCATTTCTTCAGCAAGCATTGTCGCCATCGGGTGTGTGTCGAGAATATCGCCCCCCAATAACACAGCACGAACGCCCATAACATGGTCAGACGTTTTACCGTAAACCAATGAACCTTGCCCCGAAGCATCGGTATTAATCATCCCGCCGAGCGTGGCCCGGTTACTGGTGGAAAGTTCCGGTGCAAAAAAATAACCGTACAGCTTTAGGTATTGGTTAAGCTGATCTTTAATGACGCCCGCTTCGACCCGCACCCAACCCTGCTCGGGGTTAATTTCAATGATGCGATTCATATAGCGCGACATATCGACAACGATGCCTTTGTTCAAAGACTGACCGTTAGTGCCGGTGCCGCCACCGCGTGGTGTGAAGACCAGAGTTTTGAAGCGTTCTTCAGAGGCCAGTCTGGCAAGTAATGCCACGTCTGCTGTAGAACGAGGGAATAACACCGCATCTGGCAACAGCTGATAAATACTGTTGTCAGTGGCCATAGTAAGCCTGTCAGCGTAGCTGGTGGCGGTATCGCCGGTAAAACCTTGTTGTTCCAGTGCCTGCAAAAAATTGAGCACCAATTGAACAAGACCTGGTGCCTGAGAAATTTGTGGGATCATTGACTTTCCGACCCTGCCTGACGTTGTAAGAGTTGTGAGTTATCGTTTGCGTTTATTAATTCTAATACCCTAAATAATTCGAGTTGCGGGAAGGCGACAAGGCCGTAAGTCCCCAGGAGCATAGATTGCTATGTGACTGGGGCACTCGGGTGCAGTCAACACACCTGCGGCTCGAATTATGACGGGTATTCGTTTTTAACACATTTTATTCAGACATTCCCGTCTGTTTTGTACCTGTCCAAAATCGAGGAAATACATCATCATTAACACATCCGCTTCGCGGTTTTAACGTGGCGTTTTGCCCGTTATCAGTAATTAAGGGATTTTATCTATGGTTAAAGTGAGTCAGCCAAAGGATCTGCTACAAATCCTGCTGTCGGTGTTG
The DNA here is from genome assembly GCF_979253565.1 of Buttiauxella sp. AC038. Classification (NCBI taxonomy): domain Bacteria; kingdom Pseudomonadati; phylum Pseudomonadota; class Gammaproteobacteria; order Enterobacterales; family Enterobacteriaceae; genus Buttiauxella; species Buttiauxella sp. AC038. The sequence goes on from NZ_CEEDCQ010000001.1 coordinate 2,977,155, forward strand.
TTTATCTCGGTGATGATCATCGCCTGTTTGTGGATAGTCCGCCCATTTGTTCTTGGTTTTGCCTGGGCAGGTACAATTGTGCTCGCCACCTGGCCACTGATGCTCAAAGTTCAGAAATTATTGTGGGGAAAACGCTCGCTCGCCGTTCTGGTGATGACGCTATTGCTGTTGATGTTGTTTGTTATTCCGGTGGCGTTGCTGGTGAACAGCCTGGTGGATAACAGCGGCCCGGTTATTGATTGGGCCACCAAAGGCAATATGGAGTTACCGAAGTTTGAGTGGCTTAATACCATTCCGCTTATTGGCGACAAACTCTACGCAGGCTGGAATACACTGGTCGAGAGTGGTGGTAGTGCGATTATGGCGAAAGTGCGTCCATATATCGGCACCACAACAACCTGGTTCCTGGGCCAGGCGATACACGTAGGCAGTTTCCTGATGCATTGTGGTCTGATGCTGCTGTTTAGTGTGCTGCTGTATGCGAAAGGTGAAACGCTAGGTAATGGGATTCGCCACTTTGCATTCCGCCTCGCGGGAACGCGTGGTGATGCCGCTGTATTACTAGCTGGACAAGCGATTCGCGCTGTAGCACTTGGTGTAGTTGTCACCGCACTGGTTCAGTCGGTTTTAGGTGGCGTGGGGCTTGCCATCTCCGGTATCCCAAATGCGACACTGCTAACCGTAGTGATGATGTTATGTTGCCTGGTGCAAATCGGCCCATTGCTGGTGCTGGTGCCCTCAATCGCCTGGTTGTACTGGACTGGTGATAACACCTGGGGCACGGTGCTGCTGGTATGGAGTTGCGTAGTCGGCACGATGGATAACTTTATCCGTCCGGTACTGATTCGTATGGGTGCGGACTTGCCGATGATCCTGATTCTTTCCGGCGTTATCGGTGGGTTGATTGCCTTTGGCATGATTGGCTTGTTTATCGGGCCAGTTCTACTTGCAGTCTCTTACCGTTTGATTTCGGTATGGATGCATGAGGCACCAGCGCCGCAGGATGACCCGAATGAAGTCGTGGAAGTCCTTGAAGAGCACGAATAAGTACACCACCTAAAACGAATGTTGCTCCTACAGTTGTAGGAGCAACATAACCAAACTGATTAACACTACTTATCAATTTCAGGCTTGAATCCCTCCCCAGAACTCCTTGATGCATCAAACATCCCGTAATGTGACCCCAACCGTTTACTTTCTATTAACTATTGAGACGAATCCGAGTGACGCTCCAGGATGAGATGCCTACTATTACTTCACGGCTATGAATCAACACATTGATTTATAAGCATGGAAATCCCCTGAGTGAAACAACGAATTGCTGTGTGTAGTCTTTGCCCATCTTCGATGGGCTTTTTTTTGCGTGCCGTTTTGCCCGTCATACTTTGCGCTACAGCGGCGTTGGCTACACTCGCTCACCCCAGTCACTTACTTAAGTAAGCTCCTGGGGATTCGTTCACTTGCCGCCTTCCTGTAACGCAAATTATTTAGGGCATCTTTTGTAGATTCTCTACTTCGCAATGACTTACCATGCGCCACTTTCCGCTGATAACCCGCGTATCACCAGTGACCCGCACGATTCCCGAGCTTTTAATATCCGTACTCGACGCGCCAACGCGAATGTCAAACTCGCCGGCTTCAACGATACGCTCGCCTTTGCGGCTGGTGAAATTCAGCATATCCGTGGGAATGTGAAAGGTGAGTTTTGCCCTGCCGCCAGGTTCGAGGTGAACGCGCTGGAAGGCTTTTAGCTCTTGCACCGGGCGCACCATGGAAGCCACTTTATCGTGAACATAAACCTGCACCACTTCGCTACCGGCAGCGGTTCCGCTGTTGCGAACGATGACACCAACAGTCACCACGCCGTTTTCGTTGGGAACGTTTTCGCTTTCGATATGTAGCGGGCTGTAGTCGAACTCAGCCCAGGTTTTTCCGTAGCCAAACGGGTAACGCGTGCCAAAATGGAAGGCAAACGGCGTACCACCACTCTTCAGTTTATGGTTGTAGTAATACGGCATTGCCCCGGCGCTTTTAGGAATGGACACCACCAGGCGGCCGCCAGGTTCTGCACGCCCGGTAATAATATCGGCAATTGCATGGCCGCTCTCTTGCCCTGGAGCCCAGGCCATCAATAGCGCAGCAACGTTATCTTCCTGGCCGCCTAAGTTGTACGGGCGCCCTCCAGTCATCACCACGATCACCGGTTTGCCGGTAGCAACCAATGCATCGAGTAGTTGTTGCTGCACGCCCGGTAGTTCCAGGCTGTCAGTATCCGAACCTTCGCCGACTGTTCCGCTCTGGAATAAGCCGGATAAATCTCCCACGCACAGCACCACAACATCGCTTTGATCAGCGGTTTTCACGGCGTCCGGAATCAGTGAGGTATCGTGTGAAACCGGAGAGGCTTGCATCGGTTTTCCACCGCTGTCACCGGGGAAAACTGGCGCGCCAGCCATGCGTTTTTCGATGATGTGGCAGCCTTTGGCATAACGCACGTTATCGCGACCAAGTTGCCGTTGAAGGGCGTCTAATGGCGTGGTGACTTGCGATGTTTGTTCAAGCATATCGCTGATAATCAGATGCACCGGGAAGCTATAGCCGCTCAGCAGCGCGAGCGGGTCATCAGCCGTCGGGCCAATCACCGCCACGCGCGGGTGCCCTTTCAACGGTAATATGCCGTCGTTTTCAAGCATCGTGATTGAACGTGTCGCCACCTCACGCGCAATCTGTACGGTAGATTCACTTTGCAGCACGACACCGTTTTCATCGCGATAAGGGTGCTCAAATAAGCCCAGCCGGAACTTCTCTTTTAGTACGCGAGCCACAATCTCATCGATTTTTTGCATCGTGATGAGGCCGCGTTCTACCGCTTCAGAGAGATGGCGCGCGCAATCATCTTTTGGTAATTCCACATCCAGACCGGCATTAAACGCCAGCGCCGCAGATTCCGCTGCATCATGTGAAATACCATGATGTTGATGCAACAGACTCACACCGCCGTAATCCGCCACAATCAGGCCGTCAAAGCCCCATTGCTCGCGCAAAATTGTGGTCATTAAGAATTCGTCAGAATGCCCTGGCTGATTATCAATATCGTGATAAGCCGGCATGACCGAACCGGCATTTGCGAGCTTCACCGCCATCTCAAATGGCAGCAGGAAAGTATCGTTTAACTCGCAAAAACCCAGATGAACCGGTGCATGATTGCGAGCGCCTTCGCTAAACGAGTGGCCGACATAGTGTTTCAGCGTTGCCAGCAGGTCGCGGTTTTTGCCCTGCAAACCTTTGACGTAATGTGTCGCCATCATGCCCACAAGCCACGGGTCTTCACCGAATGTCTCTTCCGTGCGCCCCCAACGTACATCGCGCGAAACATCCAGCACCGGAGCCAACCCCTGATGGCAGCCAGTTGAACGCGCTTCTTCGCCAATCGCAGCAGCCGCGCGCTCAATCAGATCCAAATCCCACGTCGAGCCATAGTTAAGTGATGACGGAAATAAGGTGGCATCTTTGCACAACAGGCCCACCAGACACTCTTCATGAAACAGCGCCGGAATGCCCAGCCGCGTTTCTTCTACCAGTGTTTTCTGTAAGCGGTTAGCGGCACGCACGCCCTCTTTAGCATCAACAATGTGGGTTCCCAGTGGCCGGGTAATTTGCCCCACACCCAGTTTGAGCCGTTCGGCAAGTGCAGATTGTTCTGTCACCCCTGAAAATTCATCGCTTAAATCTGTGCGCTCCCGGTGGTTACCATCGCTCGATAAAATCAGCCAGTACGCATGCATTTGGGCAAATTTTTCTTCCGGCGTCATGCGTAACATCAGGTCAGCGACACGTTCATCTACCGGGCGGCGAGCATCCTGATAAATTGCAGGCATAATATTCCCCTTTCGAGTTCAGCCATCCGCGAAACTGTTCGCGGAGATGATTTTTAATCATCAATATGGGTGATGAGTGCGGGTGCAAACAATTGCCAGAATAACCTGCAAGATTACGTTTTTTGGTTTTAAGTGATAAATGTGATGGGTTTCAAAAATATCCATGAAATAAAACCTATTCACGACGAGGAGAATCAAATAAGAGATAACTCCGTCACAGTTGGTAAGAAACATAAAACACAAATAAAAAATTACAATACTCATCTTAAGTTTCACCACATATAACTAAGGACATATTCCGGCTCTTAATAAAGGTGAATGTATGTCGGTGTTAACTGAAAAAATTACCATCAAAGAAAAACTGGGTTTTGGGCTGGGCGATGCGGCAAGTCACATTGTCTTTGACTCTTCCGTTGCTATTCTCGCTTATTTTTATACCAATATTTATGGTTTACCTCCTGCGGTCATGGGGACTCTATTTTTACTCGTCAGAGTACTGGACGCGATTACTGACCCTATTATGGGTGCGATTGCCGACCAGACAAAAAGCCGCTGGGGGCGCTTCCGCCCATGGTTATTGATTATCTGTATCCCGTTTGCAGTCAGCTGTGTGCTGGTTTATTCAACGCCTGATTTTGAACAAACCGGTAAAATTGTCTACGCCGTATTTGCGTATATATTCATGACGCTAATGTACACCGCGATCAATATCCCTTATTGCTCATTAGGTGCTGCGATTACTTCTGACCCTCAGGAAAATCTTTCCCTGCAATCATGGCGTTTTGCCATTGCGCCAATCGGCGGTGCGATGGGTACGGCGCTGATTCTGCCACTGGCTGATTTCATCTCCCCAACTGACAGAGCTACGGGTATGCAGTGGGCAATGGGCATCTTCGGTGTAATCGGCTGTATCATGTTCCTGGTCTGTTTTTTCACTACTCGCGAACGAATTACGCCAGTGAAAGAAGAAAACCTGAATATTATGCGCGACGTAAAAGTTTTATTAAAAAACGATCAGTGGCGTATTTTGTCTGTTTATAACCTTGCGATGTTGTGCGGTGTCGTCGTTCGCGGGAGTTTACTGGTCTATTTCGTACAATATATCCTTAATCAGGGCAGTGGCATTATTTCGATGTTCATGCTTGCCACGACTATCGCTGCCGTATTCGGCAGTTTATTTGCAAAGCATCTCGGTAGCTGGATGTGTAAAATTCGCGCCTCCATTTGGGTGAACGTGTTAAGCGCATTAATCGGTTTATTGTTCCTCGTACTGCCGACAAACTACTGGGTGCCCGCATTCATCGTGCATATTGCCCTTAATATATTGCAGGGTATAAATGCCCCTCTGCAATGGTCAATGATTACCGATGCTAATAACTACGGTGAATGGAAAACTCAGCGTCGAATTACCGGAATGAACGTCGCGGCGAATATATTCATTATTAAATTAGGTGTGGCGATTGGTGGTGCATTAACCGGATGGGGTCTGGCCTGGTTTGGTTATCAGGCAGGTGTAGAGCAACAATCAGCTGAAGCCGTCCGTGGTGTATTGATTCTGTTTACCGTACTACCGGCAATTTTCTACATCATTACGGCTATTTCGATTCACTATTACAAACTTACCGAAGAGAGAATGAACAGTATTGTGGGTGATTTGCGAATGGGTAAATTCCAGAGCGAAAGCGGAGTTACCGGAGTAATGACACCGAAAGCATTATGATAAAAAAGGCTCCTCAGCAATGAGGAGCCTTACTATGATGAATATTAATTATTTTTGAGATTCCGCCAGACTTAACCAGGTTTGCACCACCGTATCCGGGTTCAGGGAAAGACTATCGATCCCCTCTTCCATCAACCAGGCAGCAAAATCTTCATGGTCAGATGGGCCCTGGCCACAAATACCCACATATTTACCCTGCTTCTTCGCTGCTTTAATCGCCATCGACAGCAGTGCTTTCACCGCGTCGTTGCGCTCATCAAACAGTTCAGAAACCACACCAGAGTCGCGGTCCAGCCCCAGCGCCAGCTGAGTCATGTCGTTTGAACCAATGGAGAAACCATCAAAATATTGCAGGAACTCATCTGCCAGCAAGGCGTTAGATGGGATCTCACACATCATGATAATTTTCAGTCCGTTCTCACCGCGTTTCAGCCCCTGGCGTTCCAGTTCTTCAACCACCGCTTTGGCCTGCGCCACAGTTCGCACAAACGGCACCATTACTTCGACGTTAGTCAGGCCCATGTCGTTACGTACCCGTTTCATTGCAGCACATTCCAGCGCGAAACAGTCGCGGAAGCTGTCAGCCACGTAACGGCCTGCGCCACGGAAACCAAGCATCGGGTTTTCTTCATGCGGCTCGTAACGCTCGCCGCCCACCAGGTTGGCGTATTCGTTAGATTTAAAATCAGAAAGACGCACGATAACGCGCTTCGGCCAGAATGCCGCGCCGAGTGTCGCAATCCCTTCCGTCAGGCGACCGACGTAAAATTCAACCGGGTCGTCATAACCTTTCATCATTTCGCTAATTTCTTTTTGCAACGCAGGCTCTTGCTGGTCAAATTCCAGCAGCGCACGCGGGTGCACGCCAATCATGCGGTTGATGATAAATTCCAGACGCGCCAGCCCCACGCCTTCGTTCGGCAGGCAGGCAAAATCAAATGCGCGATCCGGGTTACCGACGTTCATCATGATTTTCAGCGGCAAATCCGGCATGGTATCGACCGTAGAACTTTTGATGCTGAAATCCAGCAGTTCCTGGTAGACATAACCGGTATCCCCTTCGGCGCAGGAAACCGTCACGTTCTGGTCTTCGCTCAGGCGTTCTGTCGCGTCACCGCAACCCACTACCGCTGGAATACCCAATTCACGGGCGATAATCGCCGCGTGACAGGTGCGCCCACCGCGGTTGGTGACAATTGCCGCCGCCTTTTTCATGATTGGTTCCCAGTCCGGGTCAGTCATGTCGGTGACTAAAACATCACCTGGCTGAATGCGGTTCATCTCACTGATGTCATGAATGACTTTGACCGGACCGGCACCGATGCGATGGCCGATGGCACGTCCTTCAGCAATGATTTTTCCCTGGGAATGCAGCTGGTAACGCTCCATCACCTGACCCTGAGAACGCACGGTTTCCGGGCGAGCCTGGACGATAAACAGCTTGCCGGTGTGCCCATCTTTGGCCCATTCGATATCCATCGGGCGGCCGTAGTGTTTCTCAATTTGCACCGCCTGCTTCGCCAGTTCCTGCACCTCTTCAGGCGTGATAGAGAACTGGTCGCGGTCGGCTTGCGGTACATCTTCAATACGCACCTGCTTGCCATGCTCCTGGCTTGGAGCATAAACCATGCGGATTTTCTTCGAGCCCATATTGCGGCGCACAATCGACGGTTTGCCGGCAGCAAGCGTAGGCTTATGAACGTAGAATTCGTCAGGGTTAACAGCACCCTGCACCACCATTTCACCCAGGCCATAAGCGGAGGTGATAAACACCACCTGGTCAAAACCGGATTCAGTGTCGATGGAGAACAGCACACCGGATGATGCGAGATCTGAACGCACCATGCGCTGCACGCCAGCCGAGAGCGCAACGCCACGGTGGTCGTAACCCTGATGAACGCGATACGAAATAGCGCGGTCGTTAAACAGGGAAGCAAAGACGTGTTTCACGGCAACCAGCACCGCGTCATAACCTTGTACGTTGAGGAAAGTTTCTTGTTGTCCGGCAAACGACGCATCGGGCATATCTTCGGCGGTTGCAGAAGAACGCACGGCAAAAGAGGCATCTGCATCGTCTGAAGAAAGCTGTTCGTAGGCATCATGGATGGCTTTTTCAAACTCAGGCTGGAATGGCGTATCAATTATCCACTGGCGGATTTGGGCACCGGCTTTGGCAAGCTCAGTCACATCATCAATATCCGTTTTATCCAGTAATTCATAGATACGCTGGTTCACGCCACTTTGGTCAAGAAACAAGTTAAATGCTTCGGCCGTGGTGGCAAAACCATTCGGCACGGAAACACCCATACCTGAAAGGTTAGTAATCATTTCACCCAGAGAGGCATTTTTGCCCCCGACCCTGTCTACATCATTCATGCCGAGTTGGTTGTACCAAAGCACCAGCGGTGACGAGTTGGACATCGAAACAATCCTTTTGTGATATATGAATGAGAAATACATTACCTCCCTTTTAGATTGGCATAATTAGATGAGGGAATAAAACAGGTGAATCGTTCAAGCAAAATAAAAATTTGAATTTTTCAGATATATTTACATATTGCCTAACTTGTTGATTCTTAATTTAATCCCTATATTAATAAAGGTTTATTGAGATAAGTAAAAATGAACCGGGCATTTCATTAAAAATAAAAACTACGTTTCAGTTTTAAAAATGAAATGAGATTGATCCAGAATGGAAGGTTTTAATTTATGCTTCAGCCTATGTGAAATATTTCAGGAAAAAAATGGATAACTCAGCAGACAGGCAAGTTTTTTATATCTCCGATGGCACCGCAATTACCGCCGAAGTCCTTGGACACGCGGTTATGTCACAGTTTCCTGTTGCCATTAACAGCATCACGCTGCCGTTTGTTGAAAACGAAAGCCGGGCCAATGCAGTGAAAGAGCAAATCAATGCGATTTACCAGCAGTCTGGCGTACGCCCGCTGGTCTTCTATTCCATCGTATTACCGATCATTCGCGACATTATTTTGCAAAGTGAAGGTTTTTGTCAGGATATTGTGCAAGCGCTGGTTGCCCCTTTGCAGCAAGAATTAAAACTTGAACCCACGCCGATTGCCCACCGAACGCATGGTCTGAACCCGGGTAATTTAATCAAATATGATGCGCGTATCGCCGCCATTGATTACACACTCGCTCATGATGACGGCATTTCAATGCGCAACCTCGATCAGGCACAGGTGATTTTACTGGGTGTTTCGCGCTGCGGAAAAACACCCACCAGCTTGTACCTCGCTATGCAGTTTGGTATTCGCGCCGCAAACTACCCGTTTATTGCCGACGATATGGATAACATTCAGCTGCCAGCGGTACTTAAGCCTTTGCAACATAAGCTCTTTGGTTTGACGATCAACCCGGAGCGCCTTGCGGCAATCCGTGAAGAACGCCGGGAAAACAGCCGTTATGCCTCGATGCGCCAGTGCCGTCTGGAAGTGGCGGAAGTCGAAGCACTGTTTCGCAAGAACCAGATTCGCTACCTGAACAGCACTAATTATTCGGTTGAGGAAATGGCGACCAAGATTCTGGACATCATGGGACTGAATCGTCGTATGTACTAACAAACTAGTTCACAAGTTCAATTTTGTATGTCAGGCTGTACGCAATCTGGTGGTAACGATTCAGTTTTACGGTTGAATTCAACATAGATTGGTTTATCGTGACAGCCATCACTTCCCGGTACTCCTGCCGAGCTGAAGACAAAATTTTTGAGACACCCAATGAATAAAACAGATGAATTGCGCACCGCGCGCATCGATAGTCTGGTCACACCTGCGGAGCTGGCACAGCGTCTGGCTGTTTCCCAGGAAGTTGCGCAAAACGTAACAGCCTCACGCCGTCGTATCGAAAAAATCCTTAATGGTGAAGATAATCGCCTGCTGGTGATTGTTGGTCCTTGCTCCATTCATGATCTGGATGCGGCAATGGATTACGCCCGTCGATTGCAGACTGCGCGTGAGAAACACCAGCATCGTCTTGAAATCGTGATGCGTACCTATTTCGAAAAGCCGCGCACCGTAGTGGGCTGGAAGGGACTGATTTCCGATCCAGATTTAAACGGCAGCTACCGCGTCAACCACGGCATCGAACAGGCACGCCGCCTGTTGTTGCAGGTCAATGAACTGGGTGTTCCGACCGCAACAGAATTCCTCGATATGGTGATCGGCCAGTATATTGCCGATTTGATTAGCTGGGGTGCCATTGGCGCACGCACTACCGAAAGCCAGATCCACCGTGAAATGGCCTCCGCCCTTTCATGCCCGGTCGGCTTCAAAAATGGCACCGATGGAAACACGCGTATTGCGGTAGACGCGATTCGTGCCGCCCGCGCCAGCCATATGTTCCTTTCGCCGGACAAACACGGCCAGATGACCATTTACCAAACCAGCGGCAACCCGTACGGCCATATCATCATGCGCGGCGGCAAACAGCCGAACTATCACGCAGCCGACATCGCCGCTGCCTGCGACAGCCTGCATGAGTTTGATTTGCCAGAACAACTAGTGATCGATTTCAGTCATGGCAACTGCCAGAAGCAGCACCGTCGCCAGCTCGAAGTTTGTGAAGATGTCTGTAACCAGATTCGTAATGGTTCGCGGGCCATTGCGGGTGTGATGGCTGAAAGTTTCATTCGTGAAGGCACACAGAAAATTGTTGCCGGACAGCCACTGGTGTACGGCCAATCAATTACCGACCCTTGCCTGAACTGGGAAGACACCGAAACGCTGCTCGATATGCTGGCAGACGCAACGGATAGCCGTTTCTAAATTTTCGGTGGATGACAATCATCTGCCCGATAACCGCATTTCCGAGGTCGGATTAGCGTAAGCGACATCCGACCTTTTCCCCTCTTCCGCTCAAAATTGATCCATTCACAAATTTCTTACAAATAACACTTGATGATGAAACATAGTTTATTGATAATGATTATCATTGTTACATTGATTGTCATTTGTAAACAGAGTGAAACATGGATAAAGCATTCACCCCTACGAATCCGCAATCTGCGGCTGGCCCACGTCAGATAGACAGCAAACTTTTGCTCGGCCCTGACGGACGCGTGGTTATTGTCCACGAAGGCCAGCAGTATCATTTACGACAAACTCAGGCCGGGAAGCTAATCCTGACCAAGTAAATCCCTTTCATACTTCAAGTTGTTGATGCGTTGGCGACTCGCCTTCCTACAACTCGAATTATTTAGGGGGAACAGAACCGAAATACAACCCAAATTATTTCTCCGAAATAGTTCGAGTTGCATCGCGGCGGCAAGGGAACGAATCCCGATGAGCTTACATAAGTAAGTGATTCGGGTGAGTGACGCAGCCAACAAAGATGCGGCTTGAAATATGAAGGAGAAACGCAAGCCACCCAGGTTTTTCCCAGGCAGCCAGCGCTTTTAAATTTTCTTATGGAGATTTGCGCATGCCTGCTTTACACACAGTCGGCTTCCGTCTGTCATTACTGACTGTTGCGGTTTTTTCTGCCCTGCCCGCTTTCGCGAAAGACGATCAAATGACCGTGGTGGCCACCGGCAACCAACGCAGCACATTTGAAGCGCCAATGATGGTCACCGTCATTGACGCCACTACCCCTGAAAGCCAAACCTCATCATCTGCCGCTGATATGTTACGCCGGGTGCCTGGGATCACCCTTTCCGGCACTGGCCGCACCAATGGTCAGGACGTCAGCATGCGCGGTTACGATCGCCGTGGCGTGTTGATGCTGGTTGATGGCGTACGCCAGGGCACGGACACCGGGCATCTAAACAGCACGTTTCTTGACCCGGCATTAATCAAGCGTATCGAAGTGGTGCGCGGCCCGGCAGCTCTGCTGTACGGCAGCGGTGCACTCGGCGGCGTGATTTCTTATGAAACAGCCGATGCCAGCGATTTGCTGTATGAAGGCCAGAACAGTGGTTTCCGCGTGTTTGGTAGCGGTGCGACGGGCGATCACAGTGTCGGAATGGGTGCCAGCGCCTTTGGTCGCACGGATGACCTTGATGGACTGGTTGCGTGGTCGAGTCGCGACCGTGGCGACATTCGTCAGAGCGACGGCGAAACTGCGCCAAACGACGAAAACATCGGTAACTTCCTGACTAAAGGCACCTGGTATATCGACCCGGCGCAGTCACTTGCAGGCTCTTTGCGTTACTACAATAACGCCGCGCAGGAGCCTAAAAACCCGCAAACCACGAATGCAGACCCGAGTAACCCGATGGTTGACCGCTCGACCATTCAGCGCGACGCACAGCTGAAATACCACATTGGGCCGGACCAAAGCGATTGGCTAAATGCCGATGCTACCGCCTACTGGTCTGAAGCGCGCATCAACGCGCAGGGCCAAACTGATGGTGCTGAGTTCCGCAAGCAAACCACCACTGGTGGAAAAGTCGAAAACCGCAGCCGTGCATTTACCGACAGTTTCGCAGCCCACCTGCTGACTTACGGCGGTGAGTATTATCGTCAGGATCAAAAACCTGGCGGCAACACCACGGGCTTCCCACAGGCCAACATCGACTTCGGCTCAGGCTGGTTGCAAGATGAAATCACCCTGCGCGATCTGCCTGTTTCCCTGTTAGCCGGTACGCGTTATGACAATTACAGCGGCAGCAGCGAGGGCTATGACGATGTGAACGCCGATAAATGGTCATCTCGTGGCGCACTGTCCATTACGCCAACCGACTGGTTGATGCTGTTTGGTTCTTATGCCCAGGCATTCCGCGCCCCGACCATGGGCGAAATGTATAACGACGCGAAACACTTCTCTATCGGCACGCGTTACACCAACTATTGGGTTCCGAACCCGAATCTGCGCCCGGAAACCAACGAAACGCTGGAAGGCGGTTTTGGCCTGCGCTTCGACGATTTGATGCTGGCGGATGATGGCCTCGAATTTAAAGCCAGCTACTTCGATACCAAAGCAAAAGACTACATTTCTACCACCGTCGATTTCGCCAAAGCGACCACCATGTCCTATAACGTTCCTGATGCCAAAATCTGGGGTTGGGATATGACGGCGAAGTACACCAGCGCGTGGTTCAGCCTTGATCTGGCTTATAACCGCACCCGTGGTAAAGACACCGGCACCGGCGACTGGATTTCAAGCCTGAACCCGGACACTGTCACCAGCATCCTCGATGTTCCGGTGGCACAAAGTGGCTTCTCCGTAGGCTGGGTTGGCACTTTTGCTGAACGCTCAACGCATATCAGCAGCAGCTACAGCGCGCAGCCGGGTTACGGCGTGAACGATTTCTATGTCAGCTATACAGGCCAGCAGCAGTTGCGCGGGCTAACTACTTCCCTGGTACTGGGTAACGCCTTTGATAAGGAATACTGGTCGCCACAGGGGCTCCCACAAGATGGCCGTAACGGCAAAATCTTCGTTAGTTATCAATGGTAAGGAAGCAATATGACTCAGCGTTATGAAAACTGGTTGCAGCTCAAACAACAGCACCCTAAAAAATATGCTCGCGACATCGCAAAACTGATGAACATTAGCGAGGCCGAACTGACTCATGCCCGCGTTGGGCATGACGCCTGGCGCTTAAAGGGGAAGTTCGTGACATTCTTGCAAGCCTTGAAAGCGTGGGCGAAATTAAGTCCATCTGCCGTAATGAGTATGCGGTGCATGAACAAGTTGGACGTTTTGAGAACCAACAACTTCACGGCCATGCCGGGCTGGTTCTTAACCCCCGCGCGCTGGATTTGCGTCTATTTCTGAACCAATGGGCTTTCGCATTCCATATTCGTGAGGAAACTGCTCGCGGTGAACGCCAGAGCATTCAGTTTTTTGACCATCAGGGTGATGCGCTGTTGAAGGTGTACACCACCGACAACACCGATTTCGCTGCCTGGGGCGATATGCTGGCGAAGTTTATTTATGCCGATAATCCGGAGCTTGAGCTGCAAGCCGCAGAACAAACCGTGATGACGCCTGCGGCTGATGGAAGCCTGGTTGAAGCCGAGTGGCGCAGCCTGCGTGACGTGCATCAGTTCTTTGGTCTGCTCAAACGCCACCAGCTAACACGCCAGCAAGCATTTCGCCTTGTCGCTGAAGACCTGGCCTGCCAGGTTGATAACAGCGCACTGGCGCAGCTGTTAGCTCAGGCGAAACAAGATCAAAATGAAATTATGATCTTCGTCGGCAACCAGGGCACCGTGCAGATTTTCACCGGTAAGGTGGAAAAAGTTGTGCCAATGGATAACTGGATCAATATCTTCAACCCTCAGTTCACCCTGCACTTGATGGGTGACACCATTGCTGAAAGCTGGGTGACGCGTAAACCAAGCGGCGATGGCTTCGTGACAAGCCTGGAACTGTTTGCGGCTGACGGCACGCAAATCGCGCAGCTTTACGGTCAACGTACAGAAGGCGAACCTGAGCAGCAGCAGTGGCGCTCACAGCTGGAAGTATTGGTAAGCAAAGGGCTGGCCGCATGAAACGCTGGTTAATTGCCCTGCTTGCAATGCCAGTGATTGCGAGCGCCAATGAACGAGTAGTGGCAATTGGCGGCGACGTAACGGAAATTGCCTACGCATTAGGTTCGGGCGACCAACTGGTCGCCCGGGACAGCACCAGTCTGCATCCGCAGGCTGCAACAAAGCTGCCTGATGTCGGATATATGCGCCAGCTTAATGCCGAAGGGATTCTGGCTATGCGCCCGACGCTGGTACTCGCGAGTGCACAGGCCAAACCTTCGCTCGCACTTGAGCAAGTCGCCAGCAGCCACGTCAAAGTGGTCACTATTCCGGCGAGTAATTCGCTGGATGCTATCGATGAGAAGATTGACGCAGTCGCGCAAGCGATGGGGAAAACGGCTCAGGGCGATGCTTTGCGCAAGCAAGTGCATAGCAAACTGGCGTTGATTCCGGAAAAACCATTGCCGGTGAAAGTGCTGTTTATCATGAGTCACGGTGGCATGACTGCCATGGCTGCCGGGCAAGAAACGGCGGCAGATGCCGCCATTCACGCCGCAGGTTTGCAAAATGCGATGCAAGGTTTCAAACGTTATCAGCCAATGTCGCAGGAAGGCGTTATTGCTAGCCAGCCGCAATTGATACTGGTGACAGCAGACGGTGTGAAAACGTTGGGAGGTGAAGATAACGTCTGGAAACTGCCGGGGCTTGTGCAAACTCCCGCAGGGAAAAGCCGTCAGCTGTTAGTCGTGGACGATATGGCGTTGCTTGGTTTCGGCCTGCAAACACCCGATGCGATCCTTGCATTACGTAAAAAAGCGGAGCAATTGCCTTGATACGCCGTCCCCTGCCCCAACGCGCTCTGCTCGCCATGATTCTGGCGTTACTGGCGCTGTCTTTGGTTGCTGCCAATTTAGGCGCTATGCGCCTTTCTATCGCCGTGTTGTGGCAAGCCCAGGATGAAGCGTTGCGCCATATCTGGCTCAATATTCGCTTGCCGCGCGTGCTGCTGGCGACGCTGGTTGGCGGTGCACTGGCGCTTTCAGGCTGCGTGATGCAGGGGCTGTTTCGCAACCCGCTTGCTGACCCAGGTTTACTTGGGATCAGCAGCGGTGCGGCACTGGCAGTCGGGTTTTCAGTAGTCCTACCAATCGCACTACCGGCAGTCCTGGCATTATATGTCCCAATGCTTGCGGCATTTGTTGGCAGTCTCGCGGTCACGCTGGTGATCTTCTTCTTAAGCCGCCAGGGTAACAACAGTCTTTCTCGTCTGTTGCTGGTGGGGATCGCCATAAATGCATTATGTGGTGCGGCGGTCGGCGTACTTTCCTGGATCAGTAACGATGCCCAATTGCGCCAGTTATCGCTTTGGGGCATGGGCAGTCTTGGGCAAGCCCAGTGGTCAACCTTACTTGCTACCGCTTCGTTTATTCTCCCGGCTTCGCTGGCTATCACGTTTCTGTCCAGACGCCTTAACCTGTTACAGCTTGGAGATGAAGAAGCCCATTATCTTGGCGTAGATGTCAAAAAAACCCAACGGCACCTGCTGATTTTAAGCGCGTTGTTAGTCGCAGCAGCCGTCGCCGTAAGCGGTGTGATTGGCTTTGTTGGTTTAGTCGTTCCGCACTTAGTACGGATGTGGCTAGGTGCCGATCATCGCTGGCTTATTCCCGGATCAGTGCTGGCTGGCGCAATGCTCCTGTTGGT
This sequence comes from Buttiauxella sp. AC038, assembly GCF_979253565.1. Classification (NCBI taxonomy): domain Bacteria; kingdom Pseudomonadati; phylum Pseudomonadota; class Gammaproteobacteria; order Enterobacterales; family Enterobacteriaceae; genus Buttiauxella; species Buttiauxella sp. AC038. Next base: position 2,992,892 of record NZ_CEEDCQ010000001.1, read on the forward strand.
TGCCGATACCCTCGCCCGCACGCTGGTTGCACCCGCTGAAATGCCCGTTGGACTGCTTACCAGCCTGCTTGGCGGCCCATGGTTTTTAGCAATGATTTTCCGCCCAGGGAGGGAAACTGATGGCTGATTTACTGCAGGCGAAAAACGTTACGTTTCGCCCAGGCGAGCGAAAATTACTCGATGACATTAATTTGACGCTGGCTGCCGGTGAAGTCGTGGCACTAATCGGCCCTAACGGTGCCGGAAAATCTACGCTGCTGAGGGTACTGACTGGTTTCCAGCCACCAGACGGTGGCGAAATTACCCTTGCTGGGCGTCCACTAACGGCATGGTCTGGAGATGCTCTGTCGCGTAAACGTGCAGTCATGCGCCAGCGCAGCGGTATGGCGTTCAGTTGGGCTGTTGAAGATGTGATTGCTATGGGGCGTGCGCCGTGGCCGGAGAAAGAGACTAAATCTGTCGTCAAGGAAGTGATGGCGCTAACGGGGTGCGATACGCTTGCCGGGCGCGATTTCTGCCAGCTTTCTGGCGGTGAACAACAGCGCGTGCAACTGGCTCGTGCACTGGCGCAACTATGGCTGGATGGGCAACCCCACGGCTGGCTGTTTTTAGATGAGCCGACCTCCGCGCTCGATCTTTATCATCAGCAACATATCTTGCGTTTACTGCGCCGTTTATCGCTGATGGGAACATTGTCGGTTTGCGTGGTGCTGCATGATTTGAACTTGGCCGCACTGTGGGCTGACCGGATTATATTGCTACATGAAGGGAAGCTGGTGGCAAATGGTACGCCGCAACAGGTGCTGGAAGAGTCCACGCTACAGCGTTGGTATAAGGCGGATTTACGGGTATTCAATCATCCAGAATACCCGGTGCCTCAGGTTTGGTTACAGCAGTGACATCCACCATTTTTAGCTTGAGCAGCTCACTTCTAACCGTTTGCCCCAGTCCGGCGGACGTTGTGTCAAATCGTCCGAATGTTCAGCAAATGGCTGGCGCAGTGCTTCATGTAGTTCAGCCAGAACACTTACATCACCTTTATCGGCGGCATCGATAGCACGCTGAGCCAACCAGTTACGTAGAACAATTGAAGGATTGGCAGCTTTCATTGCCAGCTGCCGCTGCTCGTCACTGATTTGCTCGATTTGGAGACGAGTACGATAGCGGGTAAACCAGCTATCAAAAGCGGCTCTGTCGATAAATTCATCCCGTAGCGGTGAGCTTGCTGAATTTTGCTCAGTCAGGCTTAGCATTCTGAAAGTGCGCGTGTAATCGCTACCCTCTTTTGCCATCAGGCCAAACAGTTCCGTGAGAATTTCATTGTCTGCCGTTTGTTCGGTTAACAGGCCCAGTTTGCCGCGCATTAATTCCCCGAATGCTTTCATCAGTGCGAACTGATAGTGGTCGAGCAATTCGTTGAGCCATTCCACCGAGATGAACGGTGACAGCGTCTGCGCCAGGCGTTGTAGGTTCCACAGACCTACTGCAGGTTGATTATCAAAAGCATAACGCCCCTGATGATCGGAATGGTTGCAGATAAAATCAGGCTGATAGTCATCAAGGAAACCGTACGGGCCGTAATCCATCGTCAGCCCGAGAATCGACATATTGTCAGTATTCATCACGCCATGGGCGAAACCGACAGTTTGCCAGCTAGCAATCATCTGCGCGGTACGCTCGACAACATCGCGGAACCAAAGCTGATATTTATCTTTTTCATCAACCAGATGCGGCCAGTGATGGGCAATCACATAATCTGCCAATTGTTGTACCTTTTCGGGTTCACGGCGATAGTAGAAATGCTCGAAGTGACCAAACCGGGCATGGCTTTGCGCCACACGAATCAGCATAGCACCTTGCTCAGTGCTTTCGCGGCGTACTGGGGTGTCGCTGGTGACGATACTGAGCGCACGCGTGGTTGGGATCCCTAACCCATGCATCGCTTCACTGGCGAGAAATTCACGTACCGTTGAGCGCAACACGGCGCGGCCATCGCCCATACGCGAATAAGGCGTTAAGCCTGCACCTTTCAAGTGCCAGTCAAATTTTCGACCATCATCCAACTGTTGTTCACCGAGCAAAATACCGCGCCCGTCGCCAAGTTGCCCCGCCCAGACACCAAACTGATGCCCGCTATAAACCTGAGCTAAAGGCTGCATACCCGGAAGCAGCATTTCGCCACTCCAGATACCCGCATGAGATTCGTCAAACAATGAGGCATCAAGCCCGAGGTCATCAGCCAATGGACGGTTATAATAAAAAAGCCGGGAATGATGTAGCGGCGTTGGCTTCAGAGCCGTATAAAAGCCGGGCAACTCATCGTGCCAGCTATTGTTAAATACAGGTTTATTGGTCATGTTACCTCCTGCCGATAGTGTAGTGCTTGTACGAGGTTTTAAACACAGCACGTTGGCAGGGGTATTTACTCGAGCGGGTTAATTAGAATGAAACCAGTCGGTTAATGCCTTAGGTGCAATGGCCGGCCAGCAATTACCCTGCATGGCGAGGGTAGTTAATGAGAGGACTTTCTTGCGCGCTGCATCGTCATCAACTCCCGTTATAACTAATGTCTGGCAAAAAGGAGTCAGTTGGGCAAGCATTGCTAGCATAAAGGGTTCAAAAGAACGTTGTTTAATTTGTTTATGAATAAATAATTTATCCATAAATACACGTTTAAATAGCCCATCAAAAATCGGTTTAGTCGTCGCTACTCCCGCACCAAAATTAGCTAACACTAATGAATAATGCTTACACATTGTTACCAAACGCGTATTTTCATTGCCACGATTTAAATCGGGGAAGCTTTCATTGATAGAAAACTCAATGAACGGAAGCCGCGCCAGGCGGGAAGCCAGCGCGGGATTGGCTAAAACCTCATCAACAATTACCGCACTTATATTTACCCAGACAACCATGCTCTGAGCCTTAAAGAATTCTTGATAGTTTTCGAGTAATTCTATTTGCTCATGAAATAATATTAATTGCTGTTCTGGTTTAATAACTGGCGTAACTAATTCTGTTGGAATACGCACCGGCGCATCGACCCCAACAAAATTAACCAATAATTCAACACCTAAAACTTCGCCCTTCGGCAAGTAAACAGGCTGGAAATAAAAATCCGAACGATATTGTGCATCGAGTGAGAGGATCATGTTGCCAGCCGTGTTTCAAATGAGGTGGATGGCATCGTGACACGATGAACATCCAGCGTTAACTGGATTGATTTGATTGTATTTAGACGCAAGGTCATCCTTGATATGTGTATCAGATTCTTTTCGAATATAATTATATTATCCTGGTTATCCTCCTATCGCCAGTTTTAGCGAATATGACGGACAGAATCACGGTGGATTATCGCGGGAGAAAAAGATTCATTCTCATAATCATTTTCCAATAATTTACGGATCGCAAAACGCGCCATTTCACTTATCGGAAAATGAACACTGGTAATTGCAGGTCGAACAAACGCGGCTCTTTCTCCACTGTCGTAGCAAACCAGTGAGATATCCTGGGGAATTCGCAGCCCACGCTCAGTGATTGCCAGCATCGCACCTACTGCCAATTCCTCATTACAACAATAAATAGCCGTCGGTTGGGCACTTTCAAGTAACTGAGATGCAAGCTGATAGCCACCCGGCATGTCGTACTCCCCACCCAGCACCGCAATGGGCACAAGCTGCGCCTGATTCATGGCATCAATAAAGCCCTGAAGACGCAATAAGCTTGAAGATCGCCCACTCGGCCCATGCAAACAAGCAATTGCAGTATGGCCGGCATCAATAAGAACCTCAGTGGCAAGAGCACTCGCCGCACGATGGTCAAACACCACACAGCGTGGTTCAAGCCCTGGTACATCTCGGTCCAGAATAATGAATTTACGGTCTTGTTCAGCCAAATGCACAAGAGTGGCATCGGTGATAGCGCGGACATGTAATATCAGACCGTCGCAACGTAAATTAAACAGTCGCTGAATAGCATTGAGTTCTTTCTCAGCAGTATCCCGCCCTTGAGTCACTAATAGCTGTTTGCCCTGTAATTCAGTTTCACTCTGAATGGTATCCATTAGTGCCCCGAAGAAACCGCCACGATAAGAGGTCGTGACAAGCCCTAAGGTATTGCTTTGACTGGACGCTAAAGCTCGGGCCGCAGGATTCGGCGTGTAGCCTAATTCAGTGATCGCCGCTTCAACTTTGATTCGTGTCTGCGCATTAACTTTACTATCGCCATTCACCACGCGCGAGACGGTCGCCCGGGATACACCTGCGCTGGCGGCAACATCTTCGAGAGTAACCATGAACTATCCTTTAGTGGGAGCGAAATGCTGCCAGATATTACCTGATATTGTGAAACGCACCTGGGTTAGCCACGGAATTGCTGAAGGGAGTCACGTTTAGGGCCAATAGCCCGGCCCTGCCCGAGAAAAAACTGTGCTAGATACGGCGGGCCTGCCAGAATTTCTTGCTCCAGTAGACATTATCGAGCGACGAACGCATCACGCCGCGGCTGGTCGAGGCATGAATGAATTGGTTGTCCGTATCGTAAATACCAACATGCAGGCCACTTTCACCGGACCCCGTCTTAAAGAACACCAGATCGCCCGGGAGTAAATCATCTTTATCAATTTCAGTGCCAATTTTGGCCTGCTGGCGCGTTTCGCGTGGCAGTTGAAGATCAAACCGGTCGCGGAAAGTAATTGACACAAAACCGGAGCAATCGACGCCACGACGACTCATGCCACCATAACGATACGGAGTGCCATGCCAGCCACTGAGTTGATCATTAAGCCTGGCAATTACCGTTATCGAGTCTGAGAGACGAGAATTTGGAGGTGGCGCATGATGACTACACCCAGCGAGCACCAGACATGCCACTACAAGAATCCATACACGCATTTTCAGGCTAATCCTCACCCGTTTATAATTTCCAGTAATTTAGCGCTTACCTATGATTTGGTGCAAGTTTTTACCAGCAACTAAAGTGTGGCTATCAGCATGCTATGCCCTTCAACCTGCATTCTGCGAAAGTGCATGTTATAGGCTATCGCTAAATGTTGCACAGACAGCACATCATCCCGCTTACCTTGAGCAATCATTTTACCCGCACGCAATAACCAAACAGTATGTGCATGACGTAAACTGTGGTTCAAATCATGGCTGCTCATCACTACCGCAATGCCCGCTTCGCATAATGCCATCAGAATTCTGTCCAGCGCAGTTTGCTGAGCAATATCCAGACTGTTCATTGGCTCATCCAACAGCAGCAAGCGCCCATGCTGGTTAATTTCAGGGTGAATTTGCAACACGACTGCTGCAAGACGAACACGCTGCCATTCGCCACCAGAAAGCTGGTTAACACTGCGCGTGAGTTTATCTGTCAGACCCAGACTACTAACGAGCTTGAGCATCACGCTATCGTCAGGACTGACTTGCTGATGCATTTGCAGGTAGTGCCAGACAGGCATGGAAAATGGTGGCATTTGTTGCTGAGAGAGATAAGCACGATGGCGAGCCAATTGCGTGGGTTGCCATTCATTCAGGTTACTGCCGGCGAAGGTTATTTCGCCGCCCCCAAACTCAACCCCGCAGCTCTCATTAACAGAGTGCTTTTCCCCGCACCATTTGGCCCGACGAGATGCACCAGTTCGCCCGTGTGTACAGTGGCGGAAATCGGCCCAAGCCGCTCCGCCACAACCACATCGTTAAGCTGTAACAACGACATTATCTCGCTAGCGCCGACTTAATAGCATCAATAATCGCTGGATCATCAGGCGTCATATCAGGTGAAAAACGTTGAATAACCTGGCCATCGCGCCCGATAAGGAATTTTTCGAAATTCCACAGAATATCGCCAACATGAGCGGGCGCACGACCTTTGCTGCTCATGCGTTCAAAAAAACCACTCCCATCAGGCGCAACCGCAGTTGGCGCAGCAGCCACTAATTTTTGGTACAACGGGTGGCGATTCTCTCCGTTGACATCCACTTTGCTAAACATCGGGAACGTTACACCATAAGTGGTGCTGCAAAAGGTTTTGATCTCTTCTTCGCTACCCGGCTCTTGACCCAGGAACTGATTGCATGGGAAACCGAGAACCGAGAAACCTTCGTGCTGCAGCTCTTTTTGCAGATTCTCTAACTGTTCGTATTGCACCGTCAGACCGCATTTAGAGGCTACATTTACCACCAGCAGTACTTTACCTTTCCAGTTTTCAAGCGTTGTCGCTTCACCGTCAATGGTGGTGACTTCAGTATTCAGAATGTCTTGCATTGTGTTCCCTTAAATTGAAATCAAACGATGGATTATTTCCCAGCTTTTAATAGTAGCCATATAAATAGCGGAGCGCCCAGCGTTGCTGTCACAACACCTATCGGCAATTCGGCTGAAACCAACGCCAGACGTGCAATGACATCAGCGCCGAGCAACACTGTTGCACCTGCCAGCGCACTGGCAGGCAATAAAATACGATGATCCGTTAACCCCTTCAGACGCAGCATATGCGGGATGACCAGGCCGATAAAACCAATAGCGCCGGCAAGTGCCACGCTCACACCTACCAACCAGCCTGTTGCAATAACCATAATATTGCGCCACAACCAGACAGGCAGACCTAGCTGACGAGCTGACATTTCACCCAATGCCATTAAGTTTAATGGTGCATAGTTCCGACATAACCACAGCATCACCGGAAGCAGAGTTATCATCAGCCACCATTGCCGCCAGTCTACACCTCCAAAACCACCCATCATCCAATACATTAACTGGCGTAAGTCGAGGCTTGAACTGAAATAGATAGCCCAGGTCATCAGCGCGCTACAGATAATCCCCAGGGCCACACCTGCAAGCAGCAATCGGCTATTAGAAAGATGGCGCCGCGAGAAACGCAGCAGGATAAAAGTGATAATCAGTGCACCGGCGATCGCGCAAATACCCAGAATCCAATCTGGCAACATCCCTTGTCCAAGTAATACCGCTGCTACCAGCGCAACACCTGCACCATTGGAGACACCAAGCAGGCCAGGTTCGGCCAGTGGGTTTTCGAAAAGGGCCTGCATAATGGTGCCAGAAATCGCCAATGCCGCGCCAACCAAGAGCACTGCTAAGGTACGGGGCATACGGATCTGCCAGATGAACAACTGTGCATCCTCACGCATCCAGTGTTGAGGAGCAAACCACTGGTCCCCGGCGCTTAAACTCAGCACCACCATCCCCAACATTGTGGCAAACAATGCAAGTAGCCAACGGCGTTCGTGGCGGCGTTGTTGAGCGACAAAAGTGAGCATCTGCTTGGAAAGATCCGATGAGAGAGAATTCATGCAACTGATTTTACGGGGAGTTTCCTACATCCGACAAGCGCTAAAGGAAGCGCGCGGGTCTGCGCGTGAGATTTCTTCTATTCTACGCTCGCAATAATATATGAAAGGTAAATAGACAATAATTTATGGAGGAAATAGCACGGATGGCTTCACTACCATATATAACCAACCACAGTGATCATAAAACCCCACCGCGTCATAATTAGCTTTGTAATTATTTAATAAATAACCATTGTTTATCATAGGCATTAAGAATATTAAATCGAGAATAAACGAAGTGTGATTATAAGGAGGCAAGGCGTGATCATTGCAGACTGCAGGGATTAAAATAAATAAAAATTCAAGGAAAGGTAATTACCGTGTCTGACAACACTCTGCAAAATACATATCTGCGAACTCCCGACAGAAACCTTATTTCTGATCTCATTACAGGAAAACTGCGCCCGGGTGCAATATGGCATAAGCGTAATTATCGACTTAAATTTATGATGCGCACAGCCCTCTTCTACTCACCCACTCGCCGGATGCTCGAGAGTCTTGCACTGCGACCTGATTTTGAGCAGATGTTAAAGGCGCAAATAACGTTACCAAGTAAACCACATCGTCAATATTTAGTTCGGGGATTAAACGCCAGCCAACGTGCTGATGCGGTGATCGGGCATTATCAGTTCGTGGACTCATTATCATCGAAGCAGTTGGCCGGCGCATTAATTGCGGGACAAGAAAAAAACTGGTGACCCTTACAGGAAAAGATGACAGTCAGTTTTCGCTCTCGTCTTCTTGTGCAGGAAGTGCTGAACGTGAAGGGGAAAGTACACTGTGGCTTCGGGACGGCAACCAACACGTGCTCGCCAGCCTCACTTTTAGCGTTTTACGCGCCAAAGACCAATGGCAGCTTGTGATTGGTGGCCTACAGGGGCCAAGACGGGAAGTACCTCATGAGGTAATAAAGCAGGCAACAAGAGCCTGCTATGGTCTGTTCCCTAAACGTCTGCTGATGGAGTTTATCTGGCAATTTGCAGCCCGGAGCGGAATTTCCAGCTTATATGGCGTCAGCGATAATGGTCATGTCTTCCGGGCGTTGCGTTACCGGTTAAGTAAAGGCCGCCATTTCCACGCAAGTTATGATGATTTCTGGCAATCCATTGAAGGTGTAAAAGACCACGCATGCCGTTGGCAGCTTCCTTTGCAGTTGGAACGAAAAACTCTTGAGAGCATCGCCAGTAAGAAACGGGCGGAATATCGTCGCCGCTTCCAGTTACTGGATGATATGGCGACGCAAATTGCGAATCTGGCATAGAGATAGTTCTTGCTGCAGCATTAAAATGAGATGAATTGCTGGATTTTAAGTGACCCGTCCTAGCATAGGTTGACACTTTTATGCTTCTAAAACGCCTGATGCACTTCATCAGGCGTTTTGTATTTTAACGACAGATGCGGGCGTTGATGGTTATAGATCTTCACCGACTCATCCACCATCCTTCTCGCCTGTTCCAGATCTGCCGGCCGACTCAACAAATACTCATTTTTCAGTATCCCGTTTATCCTTTCTGCCAGCGCATTCTGGTAACAGTCGTATCCGTCCGTCATTGAGCACAGTAGTCCATGCTTTTCATGCACTGACTGATACATTCCCGAGCAGTACTGAAATCCTCGGTCTGAATGATGGATCAACGGCGTCATTGTTCGTCGTGTCTTCAACGCGTTCGTGAGCGCTTTCACGACATGCTCCGTATGCAGGCTTTCATGAACATGATGGCCCACGATCTTCCGTGAAAATGCATCCGTTACCAGACTGATATACACCGTATTCGTCTGCGTCGGGAGGTAAGTGATATCCGCGACCCATACCTGTTCAGGCTTCGATATCACGACCTTTCCAGGCCCCTCTTTCAGCAGGTTTGGATGTCTATGGAAACGGTGATGACTATTTGTTGTTTTATGGTAGGCCCTCCTGGGGCGGACCAGAAGATGAGCCAGTCTCAGGATAGTGAACAGCCTGTCTCGTCCGATATGCAGCATCGGTTCGGGGGTATTTTGCAGGATATAATGGAGTTTGCGTGTCCCCAGCCGCGGCTGCTTGAGCCTGAGTGTGGTGACCTCTCGGGTAATGCGTTGCACGCGCTCTGCTCTGCGTTTTTCACGCTCACATCCCTGATACCACGCCTGGCGGCTTATTTTCATAAATCGGCAGATTTTAACAACCGTCAGTCCGGGTGTTTGTGTTTGCGCGATAAGGCAGCTAACTGCTTTTTTGTCAGGGCGGCTCCAAATTCAGTATTCATGATTTTGGCGACGGCTTCAAAAAACTGCGCTTTGCCTTCAGCTTCAGCCAGTTGCTGCTCAAGTTCTTTAATGCGTTGCTCAGGAGTGAGGGGAAGAGACGGGACCATATTATCTCCTGTCACATAGCTTCTGATGGAAGATTGCCAGTCGAGGTGACCATATTGACGTAACCATTTCAGAACGGTAGAGGCACCCTGGATACCATAGCGTCTCTGGGCCTGGCGATAGGTCATTTCACCTTTTTCGACCTGTTCAATAACTGATAATTTAAAGGATAGCGGGTAATCGCGTTGCGTGCGTTTAACGTATTGTTTCATCACATCCTCCTTAAAGCCTCTGGAAAATGTGTCAACGTTATTCAGGACGGGTCAAAGCAAAGAAAAAGGCCGCTAAAGCGGCCTTTTTGGTTAATTCAGGTTACTCGTCTTTCGGCGACGCGTTTTCAACCCTACTCTTCAACTTCTGACCAGGTCGGAAGGTCACTACACGGCGTGCCGTGATAGGAATATCTTCACCAGTCTTCGGGTTACGCCCGGGACGTTGGTTTTTATCGCGTAAGTCAAAATTACCAAAGCCTGATAGTTTAACCTGCTCGCCGTTTTCCAAAGCGCGACGGATCTCTTCGAAAAACAGTTCTACCAACTCTTTAGCATCACGTTTGCTAAGCCCTAGCTTATCAAACAGATATTCTGACATTTCAGCTTTTGTAAGCGCCATACGTTCAATCCCTCAATGATGCCTGGAATCGCTCTTTTAATGCCTCTACACATTTTGCAACGGTAGCGGCCATCTCCTCTTCTTCGAGTGTACGGCCCGTATCCTGCAGGATAAGGCTTATGGCAAGGCTCTTATAACCTTCGGCTACACCTTTACCACGGTACACATCAAACAAGTTTACGCCAACTACCTGATTTGCGCCAACTTTCTTACACTCTGCCAAAATATCTGCTGCGGGAACGTTTTCTGCAACCACAACTGCAATGTCACGACGGTTCGCAGGGAAACGAGAAATCTCTTTAGACTCAGGCACAGCGCGGTCTGCAAGCTTGTTCCACAGTACTTCGAACACCAGTGTACGACCATTGAGTGAAAGCTTACGTTCAAGTTCCGGGTGCACAACACCAATGAAACCAACGTATTCCCCACCTAAATAAATGGCAGCACTTTGGCCAGGATGCAAGGCTGGGTTGCTTGCTGCTTTAAATTCGATGTCTGAAAGTTTACCAGTCAGATCCAGAACTGCTTCCAGATCGCCCTTCAAATCATAGAAGTCGACGGTGTTACGCGCCAGATCCCAATGCTCTTCGTAGCGGTTACCACAGATCGCACCAGCCAGCATAAGATCCTGACGAATACCCAGGTCTGCCTGCGTATCAGGAACAAAGCGTAAACCTGACTCAAAGATGCGCACACGCGCCTGCTGGCGGTTTTGGTTATAAACCACTGTATTGAGCAGACCGGTCAGCAGGGACAAACGCATTGCTGACATTTCGCTGGAAATTGGGCTTGGCAAAATCAGATTTTCTTCACCCGGGTGCAACAGTTGTTGAACTTTAGGATCAACAAAGCTGTAGGTGATCACTTCCTGGTAGCCTTTATCGACCAGCATTGTTTTCACACGCTTGAGCGAAAGGTCAGCTTCACGGTGAGTACCCATGATCAGACCCGCTTGAACAGGCTCGTTAGGAATGCTGTTGTAACCATAAACGCGCGCCACTTCTTCAACCAGATCTTCTTCAATCTGCATATCAAAGCGCCAGCTTGGAGCCACTGCCGTCCACTGGTTATCACCTTCAGTCACTTCGCAGCCCAGACGACGCAGAATGTCGCCAACCTGTACATCTGCAATATGATGGCCAATCAGACGGTCCAGCTTGCTGCGACGCAGAGTAATTGTGGCAGCTTTTGGCAGATGTGCTTCATTAGTCACATCAATTACCGGGCCTGCTTCACCGCCACAGATATCGATCAACAGACGAGTAGCACGTTCCATTGCTTTGTACTGCAACGCTGAATCCACACCACGCTCATAACGATGAGAAGCATCGGTATGCAAGCCATGGCGGCGCGCGCGGCCGGTAATAGACAGTGGGCTGAAGAATGCGCACTCAAGCAGTACGTTCTGGGTTTCATCATTCACACCAGAATGTTCACCACCAAAGATGCCGCCCATTGCCAGCGCTTTGTTGTGGTCAGCAATGACCAGAGTATCGGCATTCAACTTCGCTTCGTTACCATCAAGCAGTGTCAGGGTTTCGCCCTCTTCTGCCATACGTACAACGATGCCACCTTCAATGCGGTCTTTATCGAACGCATGCATCGGTTGGCCGAGTTCCAGCAGCACGTAGTTAGTTACGTCAACTACCGCATCGATAGAACGAATACCGCAACGACGCAGTTTTTCTTTCATCCACAGCGGCGTAGGCGCTTTGACGTTGATACCTTTAACCACACGACCCAGGTAACGTGGACATGCTTCAGGCGCATCGACACGAATTGGCAGCGTGTCGGTAATAGACGCCGCGACAGTAACTATTTCTGGCACGTTTAATGGCAGTTGGTTCACAACCGCAACATCACGGGCAACACCGATGATACCGAGGCAATCGGCACGGTTTGGCGTTACGCTGATTTCGATAGTGTTGTCGTCAAGCTTCAGGTATTCGCGGATGTCAGTACCAATCGGCGCATCCAGCGGCAGCTCAATAATACCGTTATGGTCATCGGAAATACCCAGCTCGGAGAATGAGCAGAGCATGCCTTCTGATGGCTCGCCACGCAGTTTTGCAGCTTTAATTTTGAAATCGCCTGGCAACACAGCACCAACGGTTGCCACAGCAACCTTCAGGCCCTGACGGCAATTTGGTGCACCACAAACGATGTCTAACAGACGGTCGCCACCGACATTAACTTTTGTTACACGCAATTTGTCAGCGTTTGGATGTTGGCCGCACTCAACCACTTCACCCACAACCACACCGTTGAATTCGCCCGCAACGGCATCAACACCATCAACTTCAAGACCAGCCATAGTAATTTGACCGGAAAGCTCTTCACTACTGTTGGCTGGGTTTACCCATTCGCGTAACCAGAGTTCACTGAATTTCATTGGATATCCCGCCCTTATTTAAACTGTTTGAGGAAACGTAAATCATTTTCGAAAAATGCACGCAAATCGGTTACGCCGTAGCGCAGCATGGTTAAACGTTCCATGCCCATACCGAAAGCAAAGCCTGAATAAACTTCTGGGTCGATACCAACGTTACGCAGAACGTTCGGATGCACCATGCCGCAGCCTAATACTTCCAGCCATTTACCATTTTTACCCATTACATCAACTTCTGCGGATGGTTCGGTGAACGGGAAGTAGGACGGGCGGAAACGAATCTGCAAATCAGCTTCGAAGAAGTTGTTCAGGAAATCGTGAATCGTGCCTTTCAGGTTGGCGAAGTTGATATTGGTATCAACAATCAAGCCTTCCATCTGATGGAACATTGGCGTGTGTGTCTGATCGTAGTCGTTACGATACACGCGGCCCGGCGCGATAATACGAATCGGCGGCTGCTTGTCTTTCATCGTGCGAATCTGAACGCCAGAAGTCTGGGTGCGCAGTAAACGAGTTGCATCGAACCAGAATGTATCGTGGTCAGCACGAGCTGGGTGATGGCCTGGGATATTCAGTGCATCAAAGTTGTGGTAGTCATCTTCGATTTCCGGGCCAGTAGCTACGGTGAAGCCTAACTCACCAAAGAAGCTTTCAATACGGTCGATCGTGCGAGTAACTGGATGCAAACCACCATTTTCAACACGGCGGCCAGGCAGTGAGATATCGATAGTTTCTTCGGCCAGGCGAGCATTCAGTGCAGCACTTTCAAGTGCATTTTTGCGAGAATTCAATGCTTCCTGCACTTTCTCTTTGGCTTCGTTAATTACTGCACCCGCAGCTGGGCGCTCTTCTGCTGGCAATTCACGCAGGGTGGTCATCTGGAGGGTCAGATGACCTTTTTTCCCTAAATACTCGACGCGTACGTTGTCTAACGCGGCAACATCCTGGGCCTCGTTTATGGCGGCCGTTGCGTTGGCAACCAGCTCTGCGAGATGTGGCATGGTATTCCTCTTATGCCGGCATAATTACCGGGGTAGTTGATCCGTATACAAAGATAAAAAAGGATGCAAAAAAAGCCTCCTAATGGAGGCTTTCGGCGCTATTTTTCGTTTCTTTTCTTACGCGCAAAGCCCCCTAGTTCAGGTGCTAAAGTAAAAAAAGAAACGGAAAATAGCAGCATTCATGCTTGCAGTTACCTTATTGAGCAGTGTTAAACATTACCGTTAGAAATTAAAAGAGGGAGCAAGCTCCCTCTAATAACTGGCTTACGCCAGAGCTGCTTTCGCTTTTTCAACTAGTGCAGTAAATGCCACTTTGTCGAATACGGCGATGTCAGCCAGGATCTTACGGTCGATTTCAACAGAAGCTTTTTTCAAGCCATTGATGAATTTGCTGTAAGAGATCCCGTTCTGACGAGCTGCAGCATTGATACGTGCAATCCACAGCTGACGGAATTGACGTTTACGTTGACGACGGTCACGGTAAGCGTATTGGCCAGCTTTGATAACAGCCTGGAAAGCAACGCGGTATACGCGTGAACGCGCACCGTAGTAGCCTTTGGCTTGTTTAAGGATTTTTTTGTGACGAGCACGTGCGATAACACCACGTTTTACGCGAGCCATATTAGCTCTCCTGTTCTATATTCTGAATTAATTAAAAAGTGCTACTTATGCGTACGGCAGGCAAGCGATGACCAGGCCCAGATCCCCTTTGGAGACCATACCTTTCGGACGCAGGTGACGTTTACGCTTAGTAGACTTTTTAGTCAGAATATGACGCAGGTTAGCGTGCTTACGCTTAAAACCACCACCGGCGGTCTTTTTGAAGCGCTTAGCGGCGCCGCGTACAGTTTTAATCTTTGGCATTTAATAACTTTCCACTTCGCATTGTTAATAAAACGAACCAGAAGGCGAACAAAACTCACGAGGCCGAAACCTCGCGAGAACTGTTACTTGATGGCCTTACTGTTTCTTCTTCGGAGCGAGCACCATGATCATCTGGCGGCCTTCGATCTTCGATGGGAAGGATTCGACGACTGCCAGTTCACTCAGATCGTCACGGACGCGGTTAAGCACTTCCATACCAATCTGTTGGTGAGCCATTTCACGACCGCGGAAACGCAGTGTGATTTTAGCTTTATCACCCTCTTCCAGAAAGCGAACCAGGCTGCGGAGTTTTACCTGATAGTCGCCATCATCGGTACCAGGTCGGAATTTGATTTCCTTGACCTGAATAACTTTTTGCTTTTTCTTCTGTTCCTTAGAAGATTTGCTTTTTTCGTAGAGGAATTTGCCGTAATCCATAATGCGACAAACAGGCGGTTCAGCATTAGGACTGATTTCAACTAAATCAACCCCAGCCTCCTCGGCTTTTTCTAAAGCTTCATTCAGACTGACAATACCAATAGGTTCGCCGTCTAAGCCTGTCAGACGAACTTCTGTGGCACGAATTTCTCTGTTTATGCGATTAGGACGCGCCGGTTGAACTCTTTTTCCGCCTTTAATAACTCTATTCCTCTAGTTGATTAAGATTGCGACTGCGAATTTCATTCTGCAGTTTTTCAATCAATTCGTTTACGTCCATGCTCCCCAAATCTTTGCCACGACGGGTACGAACGGCAACTTTGCCTGCTTCGACCTCTTTATCGCCACAAACTAACATGTAAGGGACACGACGCAACGTGTGTTCACGGATTTTAAAGCCAATCTTCTCATTTCTCAAGTCTGCTTTTACACGAATGCCTGCATTTTGCAGTTTACGGGTCAATTCTTCGACGTAATCAGACTGTCCATCAGTGATATTCATGACCACTGCTTGTACCGGCGCAAGCCAGGTTGGGAAGAAGCCCGCAAATTCTTCGGTAAGGATACCAATGAAACGTTCCATTGACCCGAGAATTGCACGGTGAATCATTACCGGAACCAGACGTTCGTTACTTTCGCCGATATAAGACGCGTTCAGGCGTGATGGTAAAGAGAAGTCCAGCTGTACAGTGCCGCACTGCCATGCACGATCCAGGCAGTCATACAGGGTAAATTCAATTTTAGGGCCATAGAATGCACCCTCACCCGGTTGATAATCAAACGGTATATTATTTTCTTGCAGCGCTACGGCCAAATCCGCCTCTGCACGATCCCACATTTCGTCGGTACCGATGCGTTTTTCCGGGCGGGTAGACAGCTTCACAACGATTTTTTCAAAACCGAAGGTGCTGTACATGTCATAGACCATGCGGATACAGCTGTTCACTTCATCGCGAACCTGCTCTTCGGTACAGAATACGTGAGCATCGTCCTGAGTAAAACCACGAACGCGCATCAGGCCATGCAACGCGCCTGACGGCTCGTTACGGTGACAGCTACCAAACTCAGCCATACGTAATGGCAGGTCGCGGTAAGACTTCAGACCCTGGTTAAAGATCTGCACGTGACCTGGGCAGTTCATTGGCTTGATGCAGTATTCACGGTTCTCGGAAGAAGTAGTAAACATCGCATCTTTATAGTTGTCCCAGTGGCCGGTTTTTTCCCACAGCACACGGTCCATCATGAACGGGCCTTTCACTTCCTGATACTGATACTCTTTGAGTTTGGAGCGTACAAACACCTCCAACTCACGGAAGATAGTCCAGCCGTCATTATGCCAGAACACCATACCTGGCGCCTCTTCCTGCATATGATACAGGTCGAGTTGCTTACCAATTTTACGGTGGTCACGTTTAGAGGCTTCTTCCAGGCGTTGCAGATATGCATTCAGTTGCTTTTTATCTGCCCACGCGGTGCCATAAATACGTTGCAGCATTTTGTTGCTGCTGTCGCCACGCCAGTATGCACCAGATGTTTTCTGCAGTTTGAAATGATGGCAGAAACGCATATTCGGTACGTGCGGACCACGGCACATATCAACGTATTCTTCATGATGATACAGACCTGGCTTATCATCATGGCTGATGTTTTCATCAAGAATCGCAACCTTGTAGCTTTCGCCACGGTTGACGAAAGTTTCGCGGGCTTCGTGCCAGCTCACTTTCTTCTTGATGACATCGTAATCTTTCTCAGCCAGCTCGTGCATACGCTTCTCGAGCAGCTCAAGATCTTCCTGCGTCAGCGTGTGGTCAATGTCAACGTCGTAGTAAAAACCGTTATCAATAACCGGGCCAATCGCCATTTTGGTGTGCGGCCACAGTTGTTTGATGGCATGACCCAGTAAGTGGGCGCATGAGTGGCGGAGAATCTCCAGGCCAGCTTCATCTTTAACGGTGATAATCGCGAGTTTAGCATCGTGCTCAATAACATCAGATGCATCAACCAGTTCGCCATCAACACGGCCAGCGATACACGCTTTGGCAAGGCCAGGACCGATGTCCAGGGCTACATCCAGCGGGCTAACAGCATGGTCGTAATGGCGTTGGCTGCCATCAGGAAGAGTAATAACAGGCATTATAAGTCCTTATTCGCAGTGGTGACCCATACGCAAGATCACATGCAACATGTATTTTACTTTGGTTTCAACCGGTTGTGTCGTCATCTCGCCCACAATTGCAAGGCCGACTCCACAATTTATGCGTGAGTGCGAAGTTCACAGCTTCACGACGGTTGAGAATACTATCACTTTAAGGAGGGTATGTCGCGTTTTGCAGTCCAGAATCATCTTGACACCGGTAATAATAACTGACTGTTTTATCCCCATTTTTTCACGCAACTATCAGTGAAAATACGTTTGTATTCTCGAAAAAGATACAAATGAAACTAATAAGATTTTCTAAACATTGCGCTGACCAATAATTACATTATCGGTTTATAAGATTAGGAAAATAAAAAACCGGGCATCTTGCTCCGGTTTTTTATTTCATACGAATTTGAAAAAAGAGCGATCAATTAGCAAGTTCGTATA
Organism: Buttiauxella sp. AC038; assembly: GCF_979253565.1. Classification (NCBI taxonomy): domain Bacteria; kingdom Pseudomonadati; phylum Pseudomonadota; class Gammaproteobacteria; order Enterobacterales; family Enterobacteriaceae; genus Buttiauxella; species Buttiauxella sp. AC038. The sequence goes on from NZ_CEEDCQ010000001.1 coordinate 3,010,486, forward strand.
AATGAATACTAAACATCACTGGTTAGTTATTAATACCACTCGCCAGCAACCAAGGTATGGACATCAAAAGCATCATCCATTGAACGGCCAGTTGACTGAGCGCCCGGCTGGATATTTGAACCAGCTTCAATATCAGTGGCATGCCATGTATTAGATGGTGCTGTCTGCGTGGTGGCTGTAGTGCTTGTTAAAGTGGTGGTAGTTGCAGGTTGAGCTGCAAATGCGCCAAATGAAATCACAGAAAGTACGACTGCTGCAGCGGTATATTTAATTGTTTTCATATTCATTATTCTCTTATTTAGTGGACCAGCAGGCATATTGCCTTACACCAAATAAGAGTAGATCCAGATCACACTTTTTCCCAGTCAATTTATTTGTCAAAGAGTTTCAAAGATACTGAATATATGTCGAAGTGATAGATTGTGGAGAGATTATGAAGGAAAAGTAGGCATATTTGATTTTATTTAAAACAAAACCATGGACCAAAATAATATTAGCACATAGTGATAAAATAAAACATTAAAGCCGGGTATTACCCGGCTTTGCCAATTACATCTTATAACCAAGAGTAACTGCGGTACGTCTATCTGTATGCTCTGGAGCTGAATCAGGTGGATTTGAGTTCCAGGTAACGTTGTAGCCAACCCGCAAACCAAAGTGCTCATTGATTGCAACTTCAAGAGCAGTTTCAGAGTTTACCGTCGCATCCTGACTACCCAGCACAGAAACACCCTGGATAAATTTGGCGTTATCGGTCAGTTGCCAGTTATAGATACCTGACGCATAACCCAGCGGTTGGGTCTTATGCCCACCATCTGTGTACTCGTCATAACGCACGCCAGGACCAAATTCCACACGCAGACTGTGTACCGGGCCACTGAGGAACTGACGACCATAACCTGCGGTCAGCACATCACGCGACTGATATCCGTTGTAGCGGTCTGTTAACCAGCTTGCCTGACCAAATAGATAATCGCTATCAGTCATGTTGTAACGGCTACGACCACCAGCAGCATAAGTCTCAGAAGAGCGCTCATCGTTAGAAGACGTGTTGTTTGCATTACCCCAAAGTGACCACGCGGTAGAGGTGTCGTACCAGGTCATGTTGGTGTCCGCAGTCAACGAAGAGCTTGTGGTGTTACCTGATTGCGCAAGATAACCCGCATTCAGGTTACCTTCGAACGGTTTCTTAGCGGTAGATGGGTCATCCATGACAGTGAAAACCGAATTATCTGCAATTGCAAAGTGACTCAATAGCGCACTTCCGGTCAGCAAAATTGCAGCCGGTACTGTCTTAACTAAATTCATTTAATCGTCCGTACAACATAAAAAGAAACCATCAAGGTTCCGGAATCTCTTCTGTGGATCAAATAATTATGAGCCAAGAAAGGTTACAAATTATAAAAAAGCCCGAATAACATAGCAATGAATTCTTCTTTCATTTTTTGAATAAGAGAGCTCTTAAAACATCTTTATTTTCATAAACATAGTGTTCTATTGCTTTTTACAAATCATTTGATAAATCATTGTGTTAATTGACATTCTTTGGGCTAAAACAGTGCTACGCTTTATCCCAACGCTAAATTAAGGAGGATATATGGCTCGGATTTATACATTGACACTTGCTCCCTCACTCGATAGTGCAACATTAACCGCACAAATTTACCCGGAGGGAAAACTCCGTTGCACCGCTCCAGTGTTTGAACCTGGCGGTGGCGGCATTAACGTTGCACGTGCGATTGTGCATTTGGGAGGCCAGGCAACAGCCATATTTCCTTCCGGTGGCGCGACCGGGGAACACCTTTGCGCCCTCCTGCTTGATGAACATGTCGCTATTGATACTGTTAATGCATGCGACTGGACTCGACAAAACTTACATGTTCATGCGGAATCAACTGGCGAACAGTATCGTTTTGTGATGCCAGGAGCCGCACTCACCGATGATGAATTCCGTTTGCTCGAAGAAAAAATATTGTCCATTGAACCCGAAGCCATTCTGGTTATTAGTGGCAGTCTCCCACCAGGTATTAACGTTTCTAAACTTTGCGCATTAGTAAAAGCAGCTCAAAAAGCAGGAATCCGCTGCATCGTGGATAGCTCTGGCGAAGCCTTAAAAGCAACCCTTGAAATCGGCAATATTGAGTTGGTTAAACCAAACCAAAAAGAACTCAGTGCATTAGTAAACCGTGATCTCACTCAGCCTGACGATGTGCGCCAAGCTGCACAAGAGATTGTCGACAGTGGCAAAGCGAAACGCGTGGTGGTTTCTCTTGGTCCACAAGGTGCTCTTGGTGTTGATGCCAGCGGTTGTGTGCAAGTTGTTCCACCGCCAGTCAAAAGCCAAAGTACGGTTGGCGCAGGCGATAGCATGGTCGGAGCAATGACATTGAAACTGGCGGAAGGCGCACCTTTATTAGATATGGTTCGTTTCGGTGTCGCCGCGGGTAGTGCTGCCACCCTAAATCATGGCACTCGTTTGTGCTCACGGGAAAATACGCAAAAAATCTACAATTACTTGCGTAGTTAGCGACTAACTCCTGAATGGTGGCTTGTCGTTTCGCCAAAAGTCGCCATTTCATATAGATCAACTATGCTAAAACCTTCGGGATAACAATGAGGTGAATAATGAGTAGCGGAGACATCGTGCGCTATGTTGTCACATTTAAGTTCCAGGAAAATAATCTCACGGATCTTAACGAGCTCAATAACCAACTGACACGCGGCGGTTTTTTGCTCACTATGTCAGATGACGAAGGGAAAATTCACGAGTTAGGTATCAATACTTTTGGGTTAATAAGCACATCAAGCCAGACAGAAGTTGAAGAGTTATCCCGTGGCCTTGGCCAGTTAGCACTGGGTATCGAACCCGAAGTGTCAGTAACAACATGGGAAAACTGGCTACAAGAAAGTAAATAACCTTGTTTTAAATATCATGACCGGGGATGTGCGTCAGTTCGAAGTTTGACCTGGTTAACAGCGGTAAGCTAATGATCTACCAGAAAACCTGGGGAGAAGCATCATGTGGCAAGCTATTAGTCGTCTGTTAAGTGAACAACTCGGCACTGCTGAAATTGAACAACGCACGGAATTACCCGGCGGAGAAATACATGCCGCATGGCGAATTCACTATGCCGGTCATGAGATCTTTGTCAAAAGCGATGCGCGTGAAATGTTACCCATCTTCACTGCTGAAGCCGACCAGCTTGAGTTACTTTCGCGCAGCAATACGGTACGCGTACCTAAAGTCTGGGCGGTTGGCAGCGATCGCGATTACAGCTTCCTGCTGCTCGAATACATGCCATCAAAACCGCTGGATGCGCATAACGCCTTTTTGCTGGGGCAACAGCTGGCACGGTTGCATCTATGGAGCGAGCAACCGCAATTTGGCCTCGATTTTGATAATGATCTTTCCACTACCCCTCAACCCAATGCCTGGCAACGACGCTGGTCAACATTTTTTGCGGAGCAACGCATTGGCTGGCAGTTAGAACTCGCAGCTGAAAAAGGGATCCAATTTGGTGATATCGATCTTATCGTCGATTTTGTACACCAAACACTTGCCTCCCACCAGCCGCAGCCATCATTGCTACATGGTGATTTGTGGTCAGGAAATTGCGCAATGGGGCCTGATGGTCCATTTATTTACGACCCGGCGTGTTACTGGGGAGATCGTGAATGCGACCTGGCAATGTTGCCATTGCATCCTGATCAACCACCGCAAATCTATGACGGTTACCAGTCGATATCCCCTCTTCCCACTGATTTCTTCCTACGCCAACCGGTCTATCAACTCTATACCCTATTTAACCGGGCGATTCTTTTTGGCGGCCAGCATTTAGTGGCCGCACAAAAAGCATTAGATAGAGTTCTGGCGGCGTAAATCCAATCCTCCAATGCGGGTAGACTCATCTCCCCGCATTGCCTGCTCTCCAAAACATTTCCCTATCAAAAAGCATTCTATTATTTGAATCAATAATTAACCGATATTTATAAAAATGAATCAATACATTAATTTAATCATGAATCGGACATAATGTCCGATTGTTCATTTTTTATGTGATTTCCTCCACAGTCAATCATTTAGATTTTTATATACTATGGATATACACCAAACAATAAAAAGCAGAGGATACCAATATAAACCAACCCGCCTGAATCAATAACTTTTTAATGTTATTAAAAACACGCCATTACGATCTCGCACGTATTTTATGCGGGGGTTATTCACCAGACACCAATAGCTATTGAGGTTCTTCATTATGTTCGGACCCTATAATCAACAGCGCCAGAAATATATCCTTTCAGAAATAAAGAAGAATCAATCCGTAAAAATTAAAGAGCTTGTAAAAATACTAAACGTTACAGAAAGGACAATACGCCGGGATATTAAGGAGCTGGAATTAACGGGAATGATTCGACCGCGTTATGGTGGTGCTGTTCTACTCAGCACTAAAGAATCCGCTCTTTATAAAAATAACCAACCTTATCTACATACAAATATGAAAATTAACTCATTTGATATGACTGTACTTTCCCCTGAAAATACGGGAAAAGTATTTGTTTTAGGTTCATTCAATACGGATCTGGTATACCGCTTGCAAAATTTTCCTTGCTCTGGTGAAACCACCCGAGCCCTGTATTCATGTTGCTTACCTGGGGGAAAGGAAGTAACCAGGCTATTGCAGCCTGTATGGCGGGCGCACGAACAGATTTTGTCGCAAAGGTAGGTAACGATGATTTTGCCGCTAAAGCACAACAATTCCTTAACAATTTAGGCTTCGAAGCATTAACTCTTTTTACCCAACCCGAGACTCCTACCGGAAGTGCTGTTGTCATGGTGTCCGAAGAGGCGGGTGATAACGCCATTATCATTAACCCTGGTGCAAATCAGACCTTTACCGCAGATGAAATCATCAGTTGCTACGGTGCTATCAAGAAATCCAATGTTTTCCTAACTCAAATGGAAAATAACCCAGATGCAACCGCACTAGCCCTAAAATTTGCCCACTCTTGTGGAATAACGACCATTTTTAACCCGGCCCCGTGGCGCGAGGAAGTGCGCGACATGCTGCCATGGGTAAGCATTGCAACACCTAATTTGACCGAAGCCGAATCCATCACAGCCACCTCTATTCGGACAAATGAAGAGATCCTCCGTGCTGCGGAAGCTATCCACCAAATGGGGCCGCAAATTGTCATTATCACGCTTGGGAGCAAAGGTTGCTGGTTCTACGATGGCAAACAACATCGTCAAGTTCCAGCCTACCCTGCAGTCAACATTGATACTGCTGGCGCAGGAGATGCCTTTAATGGCGCGCTAGCCGCTCAGCTTGCTTGTGGCCTTAGCCTTTCAACCGCACTCAACTACGCCACTGCATTTGCCTCTTTAGCCGTTGAACGAGAGGGTGCTGCGAATATGCCTGAGCATCACTTCGTCATTGAGAAAATAAAAAACTCAGTGAGCTAATTATTTTTAAGGGAATTAAAATGACACGGATCATAATTAGTTTGATTTTGTTAGCAACTTCATTTCTTGTACAGTCCGAACAAAAATATGGATGGGGGAATATCCATTTTGACTATCAATCCTGGGACTCAGGCGTTAAAGATCTTGAATATGAGCAGGCTTTAATTGGTATTGAAGGCGGTATGGGTTTCGATTGGGGAGAGATGTATGGTTTTTATGATTATGAAAACATCTTAGACAAAGAAGGTAATCAGGGGCAGACCGCCAATGGTGAAATCCATACTTATTTATGGAGCAGCGGCGTAAGTCTATTTGCTAAAGTGTATAATTCGCAAAGTCCCGACTTTAAAGAAACCAACCAATTTATTGGGTTAGGTTATACCGATATAAAAGGTGATGGCTGGTGGTTTAAACCATGGATAGCACGGCAATATATTACCGCCCATAATAATTTTGGCCCCGCGCATGATGTTAACGGTCTAAATGGCTTCAGTATCGGCTGGAATGCAGGTTATGCCTTCACTCTATTCAACCAGGATTTATTGCTTACCAACTGGAATGAAATAGAACTAGACCGCAACGATGATTACACAGCCAATAACTCTGGTCGTGAAGGTTTAAATGGCGGTTTAAATATCACATGGAAACTAACCAACCATATTTCAACAACATTTATGTATCGCTATTTTTATAACAAGTTGGGGGCGTATGGTTACGGAGATATTTTAATTTATCGTCTCGCTTATGACTTTTAACTTACGGAATCTATTCATATGAAAATCTCACTATGGCCGGAACTCACGCCGGTACAACGCGCAGCACTGATGTCCATTCCGTCCGACGGCGTGATTCCTGTCGTGATGGATAGCGATACTTATAATGAAATTGACGATCAGATAGCCATCGCCTGGGCTTACCTGCATCCGGAACGTATAGACCTTCAAGCCATTTATGCCGCCCCTTTTACCAACCATTTTTTTGGTGAGGGCAATTCTCACACCTATGTTGATAATCCTGCCGTAGGAATGGAATTGAGTTTTGACGAAATTCACCGGGTATTTGAAAAACTTCCACACCGGCAGCCACTCCCGGCAATATTTAAAGGTTCTACGCGGTACCTGACCAAGAGTGATGAAATAGAAATATCACCAGCCGTAGAAGATTTAATTACTCGCGCACGCACCGCGACACAGACGCTTCAGGTTCTCTGTATTGGTGCGCCAACTAATGTTGCCAATGCGCTACTTACTGCCCCTGATATTATCCATAAAATCCATGTTATTTGGCTTGGCGGCAACAGTTATGACTGGAAAAATAACCAAGAATTTAATCTGATGCAGGATGTTTTCGCCAGCCGCATTCTGTTTGATAGCGGTGCCGCACTTACGCAAATCCCCTGCTTTGGCGTAGCCAACTGTATGGCAACCTCAGTACCAGAATTACAATTTTATCTTTCGAATACCAGTCGTTTTGGCAACTACATCGCCGAGATAGCACCACGCTGTCCGTGGATTGGCTTCGCTTCTCGCAAAGTTATTTGGGATATCACCACCGTAGGCTATGTACTGAACCCTGAATGGTTTACCTGCCAGTATCTGGCTGCGCCACTGGTTAATGACAATCTGAACTGGAGTTTTGATAACCGTCGCCACCAGATTCGGGTGGTGAAATTTATCGAACGAGACGATCTGTTTAAAGATCTGTTTCGTAAAATTATTGATGCCGATAAGGAATAAACATGCGCATATTTATTCTTTGCCTATGTATTCTTGTTCTGCTGGCCATCGCACTGCTATTTTCGTCAAATCGCAGAGCAATTAAGTTACGCACAGTCATCGGTGCTTTTACTATTCAGGCATCCGTGGCGGCATTCATACTTTATGTTCCCGCTGGCGAGAGAATCTTACTTTCCATCTCTAACAGCCTTTCTGGAGTGCTAACTTATTCATCTGAGGGGATTAATTTTCTTTTTGGTGATTTAGGCCGCTTTAAAATGGGCTTCCTGTTCGCGTTTCACGTTTTGCCGATCATTATCTTTATGTCAGCACTCTTCTCCGTGCTCTATTACCTCGGCATTATGCAATGGGTGATCCGTATTATCGGTACCGCCATTCATAAGTTGTTAAAAACCAGTCCCGCAGAATCCATGGCGGCTACTGCTAATATTTTTGCCGGTAACACCGATGTATTCGTGCTAATGCGCCCCTACGCCCCAAAAATGACACGCTCAGAACTTTTTGCTTTGATGTGTGGCGGCGTTGCTTCCATCGCTGGGTCGGTTCTGGTCGGTTACGCCAGTATGGGGATTGAAATGCGTTATCTGGTTGCGGCCTCTTTCATGTCCGCACCCGGCGGGCTATTAATGGCAAAAATTCTCTACCCGGAAACCGAACCTGACAAGGTTGCCGATATTCACATTGAGGATAATGAAAACCATGAAGAAAGGCCGATTAACATCGTTGAAGCAGCAACTAACGGAGCTATATCTGGCCTGAAGTTAGCGGTGAATGTCGGTGCAATGCTACTGGCATTAATTGCATTGATTGCCATGGTCAATGGTCTGCTTGGCTGGGCATTCAATCTTTTTGGCGTCGCTAACATCACGCTACAACTCATATTTAGTTATCTCTTTGCTCCCATTGCATGGCTGTTGGGTGTACCTGGAGCCGAGATGCTGCAAGTTGGGAGTTTGCTGGGACAAAAGCTGGTGCTAAATGAGTTTGTTGCCTACACCAGTTTTATATCACTCAAGTCGGAACTCTCCGAGTACTCGCAAATCATCGTGATTATGGCACTGGCAGGATTCGCTAATCTGTCCGCACCCGCGGCACTGATTGGCGTACTGGGTGGTATTGTTCCCGCACAGAAAAGTTTTATCGCTCAAATGGGTGCAAAAGTCATTCTGGCAGGCACTCTATCCAATCTGATGAGTGCAGCTTTAACCGGGTTGTTTTACTTAATCGCCCACTGAAGCAAAACATTAACCGCTCTCCATCTCCAGGAGAGCGGTCTTATTAGATGAAACCCAGTAATGAAAAGAAGAAGTAGCCGATGACGATAATGATGATGGGTAAAACATAGAGCGGGAAAATTTGCAGGAAAATCGTGTGTCGTGGAACGACAATTTTTGCATCGATCTGCGCTTTCGTTAACCCTTCGGTGCCTTTTGCTTGTTCCAGAATCAACTGATCTTGCACACCTTCACGCAAAAACTTCGCCTGGCGGCTCATACGTGCCCCAGATGCCTGTAATGCGAGGCCAACAAATATCAGTGCGTAGATGACCCAGAACAGTATGTTTGCCTGCTGGTGGAACTCCGGTTGAGGCGAGTTGTACCAGAAGAAATTTAAAAATGGCGTATTGAAACGCATCATCTCAATCATGACATGAGCAAAATCCAGCATCACGGCATTAATGCCTGCCTGTTTTTCGCTGTGTGCATCCATAAACTTCAAAATCGAAATCAGTGTAGAAATTACCGCCGGGATAAAAATTACCCAGCCAGCCACACGTTTGAGTACGGCAATGCGTCCAGCTTGTTGATACGTCATTCGTTCCCCTTGGTTAAGACGCAACTTGTACGCACAAAGTCTACCTTGTCCGGTGTGATTTCGCCTGAGCTTTACGGGCGAATTTCACAAAGCAGTGGCATCCTCGGGTAATTCCAGCTATTGATTAGAGATCTTATCTTTAATACATAAATGACAGGAGTCGATAAATGGCTGTTACTCGCCAAATTGTAGCTGCAATTTTTGATATGGACGGTTTGTTGATTGATTCAGAACCGTTATGGGATGAAGCAGAGCTGGAGGTTATGGCAAGCATAGGCGTAGATATTTCCCGCCGTTGCGAACTACCCGATACGCTCGGCTTGCGTATCGATCTAGTCGTCGACCTGTGGTTCTCACACCAACCGTGGAATGGTCCAACGCGTGAAGAAGTGACCAACCGTGTCATTACCCGAGCCATCTCCTTAGTTGAAGAAAAACGCCCTCTCTTGCCAGGTGTGCGTAAAGCCGTTGCATTGTGCAAAGCACAGGGGCTGAAAGTAGGTTTAGCTTCTGCATCACCTCTGCATATGCTTGAACGCGTTCTGGAAATGTTTGATCTGCGTGACCAGTTTGATGCCATCGCCTCAGCTGAACACCTTTCTTACAGCAAACCGCACCCTCAGGTTTACCTGGATGCCGCAGCAAAATTAGGTGTCGATCCCCTTACCTGTGTGACACTTGAAGATTCCGTAAATGGAATGATTGCCACCAAAGCTGCACGGATGCGTTCAATCGTGGTTCCCGCCGAAGAAAACCATGATGATGTGCGCTGGTGTCTTGCCAACGTTAAACTCTCGTCACTGGTTGAATTACGCGCTGAACACCTGCTTGGCTAATCTTTTATAAGGTGCGGGACTCCCCGCATCTTTCTCGAAATCATACCTCCGTCAAAATTATTGAAACACTATTTCATATTAATTTGAATTTCCCCCATCCCGTATCTATTCTTGATTTACACGCGCATATGCGCTTTTCCGGATACCGGGGTAACTATGATTCTCGATGCTTTTAATCTGCAGGGTAAAGTCGCTATCGTCACAGGTTGTGACACTGGATTGGGTCAGGGAATGGCGATCGGCCTTGCTGAGGCTGGTTGTGACATCGTTAGTGTGAACCGCAAAATTCCGCACGAAACCGCGCAAAAAGTGGAAGCGCTGGGGCGACGTTTTCTCGCCATCCAGGCAGATTTAAGTCAGCACGAGGTCATTCCGGGCATCATCGAACAAGCTGTGGCGGGAATGGGAAAAATAGACATTCTGGTCAATAACGCGGGCACCATTCGCCGCGAAGACGCCCTTGAGTTTAGCGAGAAAAACTGGGACGACGTGATGAACCTGAATATTAAATCAGTGTTCTTTCTCTCTCAGGCGGTAGCAAAACAATTCATCAGGCAAGGTGGTGGCGGGAAAATTATTAATATCGCCTCAATGTTGTCATTCCAGGGCGGTATACGGGTTCCCTCTTATACGGCATCAAAAAGCGCGGTGCTCGGTGTCACGCGACTGCTGGCAAACGAATGGGCACAACACAATATTAATGTGAATGCCATTGCACCGGGATATATGGCTACTAACAATACTCAACAACTGCGTGAGGACGAAGTGCGCAGCCAGGAAATACTCGGCCGTATTCCAGCGGGCCGATGGGGTGTACCTGCGGATCTACAAGGCCCAATAGTTTTTCTCGCGTCAAGCGCGTCCGATTACGTCAACGGATATACCATTGCAGTCGACGGTGGCTGGCTAGCCCGGTAAATCCGCTATCGCCGGGTAACCGGCGGTAGCAAAATGTTACGCCGTCACCTCTTCCGTCTACTGTATAAAATCCCTATACTGTATGAATCGACAGTTTTCATCCAGGTAGTATCATGACGGCGGAAGGCCATCTTCTTTTTTCAATTGCCTGCGCAGTTTTCGCAAAAAACGCCGAACTCACGCCTGTGCTTGCTCAAGGAGACTGGTGGCATATTGTGCCGTCAGCCATTCTGACCTGCTTATTACCAGATATCGACCATCCAAAGTCGTTTCTGGGCCAGCGCCTGCCGTGGATTTCCAAACCTATCGCCCGTGCCTGCGGTCATAGGGGCTTTACACACAGTTTGTTTGCGGTGTTTGCAAGCCTTGCACTGTTCTATCTTAAAGTCCCTGAAACCTGGGTTATTCCCGCCGATGCGCTACAAGGCATGGTGTTGGGTTATTTGAGCCATATTCTGGCAGATATGCTTACGCCTGCTGGAGTTCCACTGCTGTGGCCATGCCGTCTGCGATTTCGCTTTCCGATTGTCAGACCGCAAAAAGGCAACCAACTTGAACGCGTTTTGTGTATGGCGCTGTTTGGTCTGGCTGTGTGGATGCCGCAAAGTTTGCCCGATAACAGTGCGGTACGTTGGTCATCACAGGTGATAATTTCAATGCAAATGACCTTCAACAGCCTTTTAAATCACCATTCAGCACAATAATTAGACGAAACTAATCAAAATGTAATAATCAATTCCTTTTGAATATAAGTGTCATTCTAAGCTTCTGGTACGATTTACAGAATAAAGATGGCAATCAGTCCATCTATTTAAAAAACACTCAGGAGATACGGGGATGAATTTTCCACTTATAGCGAACGTTATCGTGTTCGTTATTCTGCTGCTGTTGCTGGCGCAAACTCGCCACAAACAGTGGAGTCTGGCAAAGAAAGTACTACTTGGTTTAGCAATGGGCGTAGTGTTTGGCCTTGCGCTGCACACCATTTATGGCGAAGACAGCCCGGTACTTAAACAATCTATCCAGTGGTTTAACATCGTTGGTAACGGTTATGTACAACTGTTGCAAATGATCGTCATGCCATTAGTGTTCGCCTCAATTCTTAGTGCGGTAGCTCGTTTGCATAATGCCTCTTCACTGGGGAAAATCAGCTTCCTGACTATCGGAACCTTGCTGTTTACCACTTTGATCTCGGCACTTGTCGGCGTGTTGGTGACCAACCTGTTCGGTCTGACGGCTGAAGGTTTAGTACAAGGTACAGCTGAAACCGCTCGTCTAAGCACTATTGAAACCACCTACGTGGGCAAAGTGGCTGACCTGAACGTGCCGCAACTGATTCTGTCATTCGTGCCGAAAAACCCGTTTGCTGACCTGACTGGAGCGAATCCAACCTCAATCATTAGCGTAGTGATTTTCGCCGCATTCCTGGGTGTCGCCGCACTGAAATTACTCAAAGACGATGCGCCGAAAGGTGAACGTGTTCTGGTGGCTATCGACACGCTGCAAAGCTGGGTAATGAAGCTGGTGCGCCTGGTCATGCAATTGACGCCATATGGTGTACTTGCGCTGATGACCAAAGTTGTTGCCGGTTCAAACCTGCAAGACATCATCAAACTTGGTAGTTTCGTGGTTGCGTCTTATCTCGGTCTGGCAATTATGTTCGGCGTGCACGCAGTATTGCTGGCCGTAAACGGCGTGAGCCCGCTGAAATACTTCCGTAAGGTCTGGCCTGTACTGACTTTTGCCTTCACCAGTCGTTCAAGCGCCGCCAGCATTCCATTGAACGTTGAAGCGCAAACTCGCCGTCTGGGTGTTCCTGAGTCCATCGCAAGCTTTGCTGCGTCCTTTGGTGCCACCATTGGCCAGAACGGTTGTGCTGGTTTGTATCCTGCCATGCTGGCGGTGATGGTCGCTCCAACCGTCGGGATTAACCCGCTGGACCCTATTTGGATTGCAACTCTGGTTGGTATCGTAACCGTAAGCTCCGCAGGTGTTGCGGGCGTCGGTGGCGGTGCAACCTTCGCAGCCCTGATTGTTCTGCCAGCCATGGGCTTGCCGGTCACACTGGTAGCATTGCTGATTTCTGTTGAGCCACTTATTGATATGGGTCGTACTGCTCTGAACGTTAGCGGTTCAATGACTGCTGGTACTATCACCAGTCAGTTAATGAAGCAGACGGATAAAGAATTACTCAATAGCGATGAAGAAGCGGAATTGGCGCATCGCTAATCAGTAGCAAAACCACCTTATAATCTGCGACAATAAACGGTTCCTGTAACAGGGAACCGTTTTTTTTATTTATAACTTAGAGCCCCTCTCAGGGTGCCAAAATACTTTCGCCTTCTACGGACCTCTTCCCTCAATGAAACGACTCTGCATTCTACTTTTCTTCTTTGTCTCTGGCGCCTGGGCAGAAAATATCGATAGCCCTTACCTGAAACATGCGCAGGAAGGTGACAGCCGCGCACAATTCTATCTTGCCGATACCCTGGTTAGTGCCGGCGAATATCAGCAGGCAGAAAGCTGGGCTGCAAAATCAGCCGCTCAGGGTGATGCCGACGCCATGGCGTTATTGGCTCAACTCAAAATACTTGATCCTGCTACCGCTGATTACCCACAGGCTAAATCGTTAGCAGAGCAGGCCGTACAACGAGGCAGCCAGTCTGGAAAAGTGACTCTGGCACGCATTTTCGTTAATACCCAAGCGGGTAAACCCGATTACACCAGGGCCATTGAACTGCTTGAAAGCGCCTCGCTGGATATAGAAAGTGACTCAGCAGTCGATGCGCAAATGTTCCTGGGGTTAATCTACGCCAACGGTGTAGGGACAGCGCAAGATGACGAAAAAGCCACTTTCTGGTTTAAACGCAGCTCTACACTCTCCCGCACCGGATACGCCGAGTACTGGGCTGGAATGTTATTTTTAAACGGCGAAAAAGGTTTTATCGGCGTCAATAAACAGCGTGCATTGCAGTGGTTAAATTTGAGCTGCATGGAAGGCTTTGATACCGGTTGTGAAGAGTTTGAGCGGCTCAGTAACGGTGGGTAAGTCAATCAGAGTTCAGGGCCTGCACCCGGCAGGCCTTTAAACTCACGTATCTTAAAACAGCTCTGAGCTCGTTCTTCTCTCAGTAAATCTCATTTTCATGTCTGACCTGTATTGCCCAGCGTTGTGCCGATTCCGGTAAGGTAAAGGGCGGTGACTGGCGGAACGCATTTCCTACCAGCACAAAAGCCACGTAGCGATTGCTTAGCAGCCACACATCCTTAAACCCATCCACTCGAAAAGCATGAGAAGGTGGTGAGGGTTCAACACGCGGTTGGTACGTAAGAACGGGACGAGTATTCGGTTGGCGTAAAGGTTTCATAGGCAATGGAATCAAAACTAAATTGATGAACAACTTCGCTATGATAACGGAGAACTGTCCCATAAGTCTCGCGTCGAGATGACCTTGTCCTATAGTTAAAGCTGTTTTGGGCCATACGAAGCCCAATTAAAGCAGGACTAAAACAGGAGATGAGTTCAATGTCGACTAACGATAAGCACCCTCTGAATCACAGTGCGCCTATACATGACGCCAATGAATCGAAGCCTGGTATGGATTCGCTGGCACCCGAAGATGGCTCTCATCGCCCTTCAACTGAACCCAGCCCTCCGGGAGCGCAACCCACTGCGGCAGGGAGTTATAAAAGCCCGGACACCTCCAACGAAAAATTGAAATTGCTCGATAAGCATCGCAAAAACGGTGAAAACTTCCCTCTGACCACCAATCAGGGCGTGCGCATTGCCGATGACCAGAACTCGCTGCGTGCTGGTACGCGTGGGCCTACGCTTCTGGAAGATTTTATCCTGCGGGAAAAAATCACTCACTTTGACCATGAGCGGATTCCCGAGCGTATCGTTCATGCCCGCGGATCAGCGGCACACGGTTATTTCCAGCCCTACAAAAATATGGCGGAAGTGACCAAAGCAGATTTTCTTTCTGACCCCGACAAAATCACTCCGGTGTTTGTGCGCTTTTCAACGGTGCAAGGTGGCGCAGGATCGGCCGATACAGTGCGCGATATCCGCGGATTTGCCACTAAGTTCTACACTGAAGAAGGCATTTTCGATTTAGTCGGTAACAACACTCCTGTTTTTTTCATTCAGGATGCGCATAAATTCCCGGACTTTGTCCATGCAGTGAAACCTGAGCCACATTGGGCTATCCCGCAAGGTGGCAGCGCGCACGACACCTTCTGGGACTATGTCTCGCTGCAACCTGAAACGCTACACAACGTCATCTGGGCGATGTCTGACCGTGGCCTGCCGCGCAGCTACCGCACCATGGAAGGTTTCGGGATTCACACTTTCCGCATGATTAACGCAGAAGGTAAAGCTACTTTCGTGCGCTTCCACTGGAAACCGACCGCGGGTAAAGCTTCTCTGCTGTGGGATGAGTCGCAAAAACTGACCGGACGTGACCCTGATTTCCACCGTCGCGACCTTTGGGAATCGATTGAAGCGGGTGACTTCCCGGAATATGAACTGGGCTTGCAATTAATTCCGGAAGAAGATGAATTTAAATATGACTTTGACCTGCTCGACCCAACCAAACTGATCCCCGAAGAGCTGGTGCCGGTTCATCTGGTGGGCAAAATGACGCTCAACCGTAACCCGGATAATTTCTTTGCCGAAAATGAACAAGTGGCATTCCATCCGGGCCATATCGTTCCAGGATTAGATTTTAGTAACGACCCGCTGTTGCAAGGCCGTTTGTTCTCTTACACCGATACACAAATCAGCCGTCTCGGTGGGCCGAACTTCCATGAAATTCCGATAAACCGTCCGACCTGCCCTTATCACAACTTCCAGCGTGACGGCATGCATCGCATGGATATCGACAACAATCCAGCCAACTACGAACCCAACTCCATCAACGACAACTGGCCGCGTGAAACGCCTCCGGGGCCAAAACGTGGCGGTTTCGAAAGTTACCAGGAGCGTATTGAGGGCCATAAAGTCCGTGAGCGCAGCCCATCGTTTGGCGAATATTATTCACAACCGCGCCTATTCTGGCAAAGCCAGACTCCGGTGGAACAGCAGCACATCATCAGTGCCTTTAGTTTCGAATTATCTAAAGTCGCGAGGCCGTATATCCGCGAACGTGTACTGGATCATCTGACACATATTGATATTTCCCTTGCCCATCCGGTCGCAGAAAATCTCGGAGTTGAACTGTCTGATGAACAGATGCATGTTGCACCGCCAAAAGATGTGAACGGCCTTAAGAAAGATCCAAGCCTAAGTCTGTATGCCGTGCCAAGCGGTTCAGTGAAAGGCCGTGTGGTGGCTATTTTGCTGAGTGAAAAAGCCAATGCTGCGGATGTCCTGGTAGCGATGAAGGAGCTGAAAGCTCAGGGCGTGCACACTAAATTACTGTTTTCCCGCATGGGTGAAACAAGCGCTGATGACGGCTCCCTGCTCCCGGTGGCCGCTACGTTTACCGGTTCGCCATCGGTCACAGTGGATGCGGTAATTGTTCCGGGCGGCGATCTCACTTCAATTCTCAATAACGGTGACGCAGCTTATTATTTACTGGAAGCTTATAAACACTTAAAGGTCATTGGCCTTGCAGGTGATGCCCGCCAGTTCAAAACTCAGCTAGGAATCGATAATAACCAGGGTGAGGAAGGGGTGGTAGAAGGTGACACTGTCACTACTGCATTTACCGATGATTTCCTGAAACTCTTAGCTGCGCACCGCGTTTGGTCGCGCAGTAATAAAATTAGCCATATTCCTGCTTAACCCACAAAAAAGCCGTCACATCAGTGACGGCTTTCTATTCAAAATATTTCCCTAAATAATTCGCGTTGCAAAAAGGCTAATGGGTAAAGTCAACTCATCTGCAACTCGAAGTATGACGGGAAATTATTTTTTAACCTGCGGGTCAGTATCGTACTCAGCACAGGTCTGATAACCCGAATTCATCACATGCCCGGTTTCATCAAGCGCTACGAAATAAGTTTCTGTTTTACCATCACGCTGGCCAAGAATGTAAGTCTGGCAAGTACCACGTGCGTGAATCATGGTCACTTCTGAAGACGGTTTGCCTGCAACCTGTTGAACTTGCTCACGGCTCATGCCTTTTTTCACATCTTTTACAACCGGTGTTGCTACCTGATCTTTGGTACGATCGTAGGCCGTACAACCGGCAAGCATTGTCATAACCGCTGCTGCACTTAAAATTCCTGCAAAAGTCTTGTTCATATTTTATCCTCGTTTTTCAGGGTATTGCTCATGCGTGTTAGATAAGCCTGGAATATAAAAGCGCATTTTTCAACTAAGCAGACCAAATGAGTAAATTTTAGGATTATTAAACAAAACACCAGGTTAGCTCCAAAACGTACCAGATAGCTCTAAATCACACCAAACGGCACAACCTCTCTCCCATGAGTCTTGTCGTTTTAACCACAAACGGGTAGTTTTAACAAATCTGACTTTTGCTACCTGCATACGCAGGTAAATTGCACCGGAGGGTTAAATGGCTCTGCAACAAGAGATTATTCAGGCACTAGGAGTGAAACCACAGATCGACCCAGAACACGAAATTCGTGTCAGCGTTGATTTCCTAAAGTCGTATCTGAAAAGATATTCATTTATTAAGTCGCTGGTGCTGGGTATTAGCGGCGGCCAGGATTCAACCCTTACCGGTAAACTCTGTCAGCTCGCCATCAATGAACTGCGTGATGAAACCGGTGACGAAACTTACCAGTTTATCGCCGTACGCTTGCCGTTTGGCGTGCAGGCCGATGAACAAGACTGTCAGGATGCCATTACCTTTATTGAGCCAGACCGCGTGCTAACCGTGAATATCAAAGGTGCTGTACTGGCGAGCGAACAAGCGCTGCGTGAAGCAGGTATTGAGTTGAGCGATTTTATTCGTGGCAATGAAAAAGCCCGTGAGCGCATGAAAGCACAATACAGTATCGCTGGCATGACTAAAGGCGTTGTTGTGGGTACTGACCATGGTGCTGAAGCGGTGACTGGATTCTTCACCAAATACGGCGATGGCGGCACCGATATCAACCCAATCTTCCGTCTTAACAAGCGCCAGGGGAAAGCGCTGCTTAAAACACTCGGCTGCCCGGAACATTTATACCAGAAAGCGCCAACCGCTGATCTTGAAGATGACCGCCCTTCTCTGCCTGATGAAGCTGCCCTGGGCGTAACCTACGAGCAAATTGATGACTACCTGGAAGGCAAAACCCTGGACGATTCCACCAGCAAAATCATCGAAGGCTGGTATCTGAAAACCGAACACAAACGCCGTCCACCAATCACCGTATTTGATGATTTCTGGAAACAGTAGTTTCTGAAAATAATGTTGGATGGCCGCCGCGTCATCCAACATTACTCCGTTCTGGATACACATGGATAGCTCTGCAAAACGTGCCACGGCTTTTGGCCTGGTGGCCATTCTCCTCTGGAGCACCTCAGTTGGTTTATTGCGCAGTATCAGCGAACATTTTGGCCCCGTTGGCGGTGCCGCACTGATTTATACCGTCAGCGCAGTTTGCCTGTGCCTGGCGCGTGGTTTGCCGAAAGTTCGTGAAATCCCACCCCGCTACTTGTGGATTGGTGGCGTGCTATTTGTCACTTATGAAATCTTCCTCGCACTGGCTATCGGGCTTGCGCATAGCCGCAGCCAGTCATTAGAGCTGGGAATGATTAACTATTTATGGCCGAGCCTGACCATCTTGCTTGCCCTGTTTATCAACCAGCAACGCAGTAATTTATGGCTCTGGCCTGGTCTTGCGCTGTCACTGGCGGGCATCATTCAGGTGATGAAAGGCGATGGTGACTGGTCACCGATTCAGATGTGGCACAACATTCTGGATAACCCGCTGGCATACGGCCTGGCTTTTGCCGCTGCGTTAATCTGGGCGCTGTATTGCAATATTACGCGCCGCTGGAGTGGTGGGAAAAATGGCGTATCTCTTTTCTTTTGTGCCACTGCGGTAGTGTTGTGGGTTAAATTTGCTTTCGTTAGCGAAGCACCAATTCACTTTACGCTGCCTTCGACAATACAACTCCTGTTCATGGGTGTTTCTACAGCTGTCGCCTACACGGCCTGGAATCACGGCATTCAGCGCGGGAACATGACGTTGCTGGCAACCGCATCGTACTTTACGCCAGTGCTATCGGCGTTAATCGCAAGCCTGTGGTTGGGTTTACATCCGGGTTGGGTGTTCTGGCAGGGTGTGATGATGGTGGTAGGCGGGTCATTGTTATGTTGGTTAGCGACCCGCCGTTATAGCTAACGCTTCATACTTCGAGCCGCAGCGGTGTTGGCTGCACTCACAAACCCCAGTCACTTACTTATGTAAGCTCCTGAGGATTTGCTACCTTGCCACCTACCTGCAACTCGAATTATTTTGCGGTATGAGTTTTAGTCATCGGAAGTTTTAAATCATGGCGATGCGCGCACTCAATCGCACTCTCATAACCCGCATCGGCGTGGCGCATCACGCCGGTTGCTGGGTCATTCCACAGCACACGACCTAAGCGCACGGCTGCTTCTGGCGTACCATCGGCTACAATCACCACGCCAGCATGTTGCGAGAAGCCCATTCCTACGCCACCTCCATGGTGCAAACTCACCCAGGTCGCCCCGCCTGCGGTATTTAGCAGCGCGTTGAGCAATGGCCAGTCGGAAACCGCATCAGAGCCATCCTTCATGGATTCCGTTTCACGGTTTGGCGAAGCCACAGAACCACAATCCAGATGGTCACGACCAATTACGATTGGTGCTTTCAGCTCGCCGTTACGCACCATTTCGTTAAACGCCAGCCCAGCAAGATGACGCTCGCCAAGACCTAACCAGCAAATACGCGCCGGCAGCCCCTGGAAAGCAATACGCTCCTGCGCCATATCCAACCAGCGGTGCAGGTTCTGGTTATCCGGGAATAGCTCTTTGAGTTTCGCGTCAGTTTTCGCAATATCTTCAGGGTCACCTGAAAGCGCTACCCAGCGAAACGGCCCTTTGCCTTCGCAGAACAACGGGCGAATATAGGCCGGAACAAAGCCCGGGAAATCGAAGGCATTTTCCACGCCTTCATCAAACGCCACCTGGCGGATGTTATTACCATAATCCACCGTCGGGACACCCATTTCCCAGAAATCGAGCATCGCCTGAACGTGCACCGCCATAGAGGATCGCGCGGCTTTTTCCACGGCTTTCGGTTGTGAGGCACGCTCACTCTGCCAACGCTCCAGCGTCCAGCCCAACGGCAAATAACCGTTTATCGGATCATGGGCCGAAGTCTGATCCGTCACAATATCAGGCTTAATGCCCCCCGCTTTCGCGCGTCTAACCAATTCTGGTAGCAGATCGGCGGCGTTGCCTAACAGACCGACGGAGATCGCTTTTTTCTCCGCGTTCGCTTTTTCGATCATTGCCAGCGCTTCATCAAGAGTTGTCGCTTTATAGTCGAGATAACGAGTACGCAGACGGAAATCAATGCGCGACTCCTGGCACTCGATGGCTAACACCGAAGCGCCTGCCAGCACGCCCGCCAGCGGCTGTGCGCCACCCATACCGCCCAGCCCAGCAGTCAGGATCCATTTGCCACGCAAATCCCCACCGTAATGCTGACGACCAGCCTCGGCGAAGGTTTCAAAGGTGCCCTGCACGATGCCTTGCGCGCCGATGTAAATCCACGAACCCGCGGTCATCTGGCCGTACATCATCAATCCAGCTTTATCGAGCTCATGGAAATGATCCCAGTTTGCCCAATGCGGTACGAGGTTAGAGTTGGCAATCAGCACGCGCGGAGCATCGGCGTGAGTGCGGAAAATACCGACTGGCTTGCCCGATTGCACCAGCAACGTTTCATCGGCCTTGAGTGTACGCAGCGAGGAAAGGATCTGTTCAAAGCAATCCCAGTTGCGAGCGGCTTTACCGATCCCGCCATACACCACCAGATCTTCCGGGCGCTCGGCGACATCAGGATCGAGGTTGTTTTGGATCATGCGGTAAGCCGCTTCAATCAGCCAGTTTTCGCAGTGCAATGTCGTACCATGCGGTGCGCGTACCGTGCGGGCTACCGCCTGTTTCACAGATTCAGTCATTATAGTGGCTCCCGGCATCAGGCCGACGTAGAAGGGAAAAGTTGTGTAATAACAGCAGGTAATTCACCACTACAGCCCCACTGGCGCATGCTTTCGATATCCGGAGCCAGTAAGCGGTCTTTATCAAGGAAGGCAACACGTTCTCGCACGCCATTAAAGACCTGCTCCATGATTGGCGAACTGCTTAATGGGCGGGAAAACTCGATCCCCTGGGCTGCAGCCATCGCTTCAATACCCACTACGGCGGCGGTGTTGAAACACATCTCGCCAAGGCGGCGCGCGGCATAAGTTGCCATTGAAACGTGGTCTTCCTGGTTTGCTGAAGTAGGCAGGCTGTCCACACTTCCCGGATGAGCCAATGACTTGTTTTCAGATGCCAGCGCTGCGGCTGTCACCTGCGCAATCATAAAGCCTGAGTTAATTCCGCCCTCTTTCACCAGGAATGGCGGTAAGCCAGAAAGACCGGTATCCAGCAGTAATGCCAGGCGACGTTCAGAAATTGCGCCAATTTCAGCAACTGCCAGCGCAATAATATCGGCGGCGAATGCCACAGGTTCAGCATGGAAATTCCCACCGGAAATCACCTCTCCGGTTTCGCTAAATACCAGTGGGTTGTCAGATGCGGCGTTAGCTTCAATTTGCAATACGCGTGCTGCATGGCGCAGGTTATCGAGGCATGCTCCCATGACTTGCGGTACGCAACGGATGGAATACGGATCTTGCACACGCCCGCAATGCTGATGAGAGTCAACAATTTCACTGTCGGCAAGCAATGCTCTGACGGCCGCCGCTACGTCGATTTGCCCGGTCTGCCCACGCGCTTCATGAATTCGTGCATCGAAAGGTTTCACTGAGCCTTTAATTGCTTCCAGTGATAACGCCCCG
Source organism: Buttiauxella sp. AC038 (assembly GCF_979253565.1). Lineage (NCBI taxonomy): Bacteria > Pseudomonadati > Pseudomonadota > Gammaproteobacteria > Enterobacterales > Enterobacteriaceae > Buttiauxella > Buttiauxella sp. AC038. The sequence goes on from NZ_CEEDCQ010000001.1 coordinate 3,032,257, forward strand.
GCGACAAGGCCTGCACCAAACACTTTTTCGCCTTCAAACAGGCCACGCAACGCCAGTGCGGTAGAAACTTGCGTGCCGTTAAGTAACGCCAGCCCCTCTTTTGGACCAAGCACCAGCGGTTCGACCCCGGCAATTTTCAACCCGGCGATTGCTGGAAGCTCCTCGCCATTGATACGCACATTACCTTCACCCAACAACATCAGCGAAAGGTGCGCCAGCGGTGCCAAATCTCCCGATGCACCAACCGAGCCTTTTTCCGGGATAACCGGCATCACACCCGCGTTAAACAGGCGCAATAAACTATCGATAACATCCATACGCACGCCAGAGTGGCCACGCGCAAGGCTAATAATTTTGCTGGCCATCACCAGACGTACCACATCATCTGGCAAGGGTTGCCCAAGACCCACGCTATGCGAAAGCACCAGATTGCGTTGCAATTCAGCCAGATGCTCTTTGGCAATGGTGGTTTGCGCCAGCTTGCCAAATCCCGTATTAATGCCGTAAACCACATCGCCATGATTGACGATAGCCTCAACGGTTTGCTGGGACTTAATGACCGCATCAATGGCCCCAGAATCAAGGCTCAAAGTCACGACTCCATGGTAGATTTCACGCAGTGTGGCGAGCGTTACGTGCCCCGGTGTAAGACAGCAAATCTTTTTTTGCAGCGACATAGCGACATCCTGATGGCATCAATTCATGTGAACGTATAGAGTTGTATAGACAACCTAACTAATAAACCCAAATGACCGCCAGCGGGTCATAGGTAATTTTTATTGAACAGTGAGCGAGATCGCGCTTTCGCCGCAAAATGCAATTTTTAAGGAACCGTTGATGTCTGAAATCCAACCTCTGGATCAATTGCGTGCCGCCATCAGTGATTTACCTGCGCCCATTTACCTGCGGGTAAAACAAGGAATCATCAGCCAGATCCGCAGTGGTAACTGGCTTGCTCATCAGAGAGTGCCTTCGGAAACGGAACTGGTTAATGCGCTGAATGTCAGCCGAATGACTATCAACCGGGCGTTGCGAGAACTCACAGGCGAAGGCTGGCTGGTACGAATGCAAGGTGTGGGAACCTTTGTGGCTGAGCAAAAAGGCCATACTGCAATGCTTGAAGTGGGTAGCATTGCCGAAGAGATTACCGCGAGAGGTCATCACTACCGCAATCAGGTGGTAGCGCTTGAACAAGTTAAGGCAGATGAAAAACTGGCACATGCCTTTTCAGTCAACGTTGGCGAGCCGCTGTTTTATTCGCAACTGATTCACTACGACAACGATATGGCAGTACAGCTGGAAACTCGCTATGTGAACCCGGCGCTTGCCCCAGACTATCTACAACAAGATTTCCGTCTGGAAACGCCACACCATTATCTGAGCAAAGTCGCACCGCTAACTTCGGGTGAACATATTGTGGAAGCGGTGTTGGCAGATGAAACGCAGCAAGGATTGCTTGAAGTGACGGCTAACCAGCCTTGTTTATTGATTCAACGCCGCACCTGGCACCATTCGCAGGTGGTGACGGTAGCCCGACTGCTGTATCCGGGCTCGCGTTATCAATTGGTCGGCAGTTTTACCGGGCAGTGATCAGAGATAAGTAATTTCGCTAAACAGCAGTTTTCCTTCCGACTTCAGTAAGCGCAAGGTATGGCGGCCATCTTGCCACCACGCACCTTGCTCTGGCGTCAGTAGTTTGTCGCCCAGTTGCCACTCACCGCTGAGCACATAAACAATGCCGCCACGCGGAGCGAAGGTCGTAAACGTGCGGTCAGCAACACGCACTTTGGCACGGCAACGGTCACGATGCGTCATGATATTGAAATCCATCGACATACCCTGCTTTAGCTCGGCTTTAACCGTGTAATCACCGGCAAAAGCAAAAGGCTGAAAGTGCTTTAGGGTATGACGAAACGCCTTTCCGGCATCCAGAACCACCTCCCCTCCTTCAAGCAAGGTGATGACACGGTCTACCTGAGGGAAAGCTGAAAACTCGCCGCTGCTGGCGATTGACGCGATACTGGCGCGCCAGTTGAAATCGCGCGTAGCGGGCGGAAAACAGCAAATTTCGCGGGTTTCTCCGGCCCCGTTACGCCACAAGCTGACGGGCACTTTCCGTATATCAAAGAATTCCATCACCACTCCTGAAGAGTGCGCATCACCTGCGCAAACTGTGCATTACTTTGTTCATCGAGTGGGTGCTGCCTGTCGGTTATCACCTGTTTTCCAGCAACCCACACGTCTCGTATTTGTTCGCAGCGTCCACCAAACAACCAGCGGTTAAGAATCGCGTAATCTTCAACATGCGCAAGCCATGAGTCACGCTCGAGTACCAGCCAGTCCGCACGCTGCCCCGGAGCAATCATCCCCATCGTCACACCGCAGGCTTGTGCGCCGCCAACTGCAGCCTGCCGCCACAAAACTTCGCCAACCTGAGGCAATTCTGGCAACACAATGCGGTTGCGCCTTTTATCACGCAGGCGCTGTGCGTACTCAAGCCAGCGTAATTCTTCCAGTGCACTAACCGACACATGGCTGTCAGAACCCACGCCCCAATGGCCGCCCTGGGCGATGAAATTGGTCGCAGGGAAAATGCCATCGCCGAGATTTGCTTCGGTTGTTGGGCATAAACCTGCCACTGTGCGGCTTTCAACAATTTGGGTTAACTCTTCAGGCGATAAGTGCGTGGCATGAACCAGGCACCAGCGGTCATCCACCGCAAAGCGGTTATAGAGCCATTCCACCGGGCGCTCATTGCTCCAGGCAAGGCAGTCGTCGACTTCTTTTTCCTGCTCAGCAATATGGATATGAACCGGCAAGCGGTAATCACTCGCTTCCAGAACATCCTCCATTTGCTCCTGTGTTACCGCTCGTAATGAGTGAAAACACAAACCGTGATTAATCAAAGGATAACGGCGTAATACATTGCCCAACGCTTGTTGTTGGCGCAGATAACGATCGACATCCTGGATAAATCTTTTTTGCCCCGCGGCTGGTGGTTGTGCGCCAAAACCTGCATGGCTGTACAACACTGGCAACAGCGTTTGCCCTATCCCACTGTTATCGGCAGCAAGCAGCAGTTGCTGTAGCATCAAATCACCTGACGCATACGGTTTTCCGTTAACGTCATGATGTAAATAGTGAAATTCAGCAACCTGAGTGTAACCACCCTTGAGCATATCAATGTACAAATGAGTGGCAATGGCACCGACTTGTTCAGGGGATAGTTTCTGCACCATGCGATACATCATGTCGCGCCACGTCCAGAAACTGTCCTGCGGATTGCCCGCCACTTCCGTCAACCCTGCCATCACCCGCTGAAACGCATGAGAGTGCAAATTCGAGATAGAAGGAATCACAACGCCCGGTAGCAGTGTGGCATTTTCTCCTGAAGCACCAACTTCGACGTGAGTAATCGTTCCTTGTTCGTTGACGCTAATACGCACATTGTGCCCCCAACCTTGTGGGAGCATCACAACTGGAGCAAAAAATGCAGGCATGGATTTGATTCCTTCTTTTGCGATGCCAATGATTTAGCGATTAAATCAGACTAACGCAAACCAAATTTTAAACTTGTTTAACCCCGTCATAATTCGCATGACTGAAGTTGCCGAAAAGTACATGCTGCGCTAGCTTGTAGTCAATTGTCTATACAACCTGATGTGGAGAATGTCATGACTTACCCTCGTAGCATCGACAGCCTGTGGAGCGGTGCAACGCTTGTCACAATGGCGAATGGGCAATACCAGTTGATTGAAGATGGTGTTATCGCAGTGCATCAGGGGAAAATCGTTTGGCTGGGCGCTCGTGCTGAGCTGCCCGACATTACAGCGCAGGCACATCACCACTTTGATGGCGGGATAATCACTCCGGGCTTTATTGATTGCCACACTCATTTGGTATTTGGTGGCGACCGCAGCGCAGAATTTGAAATGCGCCTGAATGGAGTGAGTTACGCAGAAATTGCCGCACGTGGTGGCGGCATTATTTCCACCGTCCGCAGTACGCGCGAAGCCGATGAAGATGATTTGCTGCATTCTGCCCGCCAGCGTCTGCAACATTTGCTGCAAGAAGGCGTGACGACTGTCGAAATTAAGTCGGGATACGGGCTGGATATCGAAAATGAAATCAAAATGCTGCGCGTTATCCGTCGACTAGGCGAAATCCTCCCGGTTGAAGTGTACGCCACCTGCCTTGCGGCTCACGCCGTTCCTCCTGAATTTAGCGGTGATAGCGACAGATGGGTTGAAGTGGTTTGCGAACAATTACTCCCGCGTGTAGCACAGGAAAAACTGGCTGATGCCGTAGATGCATTCTGTGAGCATCTGGCTTTTAGCCCGGCCCAAACCGAGAAGGTTTTTAGTGCCGCCCGCACTCTGGGAATGCCTGTAAAACTCCACGCTGAACAACTTTCAGCACTGGCCGGCAGCACTCTTGCCGCTCGTTTTCAGGCGTTATCTGCCGACCACCTTGAATACGCAACTGATGCTGACGCGCAAGCAATGGCTGAAGCCAATACGGTTGCCGTATTGCTACCTGGCGCGTTTTATCTGTTACGTGAAAAGCAACAGCCGCCGGTTGCTGCGTTCCGCAAACATGGTGTGCCGATGGCGGTCGCAAGTGATGCCAACCCTGGCACCTCGCCTGCATTATCATTGCGTTTAATGCTCAATATGGCCTGTACTCTGTTTGGTTTAACCCCTGAAGAAGCGCTGGCGGGTGTCACTCTGCATGCCGCGCAGGCATTGGGTATCCGTGAAAGCCACGGCAGCCTTGAGTGCGGAAAAGTTGCTAACTTTGTGCACTGGCCCGTGGCACGTCCCGCAGAACTGGTCTATTGGTTAGGGGGGCAATTGCCCTGCACCGTTATTTATCAGGGAGAGAAACGTGACAGCACCTTTTGATTTCAGTCGTGGGAAATTGCCAATCCTTATCAGCATTCCACACGCAGGCACCGCACTAACGCCAGACGTTGAATCGGCCCTAAGCGATGCAGCAAAACCATTGCCTGACACCGACTGGCATATCCCGAAGCTTTATGATTTTGTTCACGCATTGGGCGCAAGCGTGATTACCGGCAATTATTCGCGCATGGTTATCGACCTCAACCGCCCGGCGGACGATAAACCGCTCTATACCACCGCCACCACCGGTCTGTATCCTGAAACGCTATTTGATGGCACCCCGGTGTTTATTCCAGGAAAAGAGCCGAGTCCGGAACAACGCAAAGCGGCACTGGTCAATATCTGGCAGCCTTACCATCAGCAGTTGCAAAGTGAGCTGGAGAGAATGAAAGCGGAGCACGGCTATGCGCTACTGTTTGATGCCCATTCCATCGCCAGCCATATTCCGCGTTTGTTTGAAGGTAAGCTTCCGGATCTTAATTTCGGTACTAACGGCGGTAAAAGCTGTGATGAGTTGATAGAAGAGCATCTGGTGGCTTGTGCGGCATCACAAAAGCAATTTAGCTGGGTGGCGAACGGGCGCTTTAAAGGCGGTTATATCACCCGCGCCTATGGTCAACCAGCGCAAGGGGTTCATGCGGTGCAGTTGGAACTTGCGCAGTGCAATTATATGGATGAGCAGGCGCCGTTTGCCTGGCGCTCCGATCGTGCCGAGCAATTGCAACCGTTACTTGAGCAACTTATCCGCTCGATGTTGAGTAGCGCGCAGCAGATTGCCTGATATTCAAAATGGTGGATGTCGCCTGCGGCTAATCCCCCCTACAAACCATTTTCCGTAGGTCGGATTAGCGCAGCGACATCCGACAAAAACAAGAAAACCGCCGGTCCTGTCCACTGCGATATCGCTATTGTGGACAAGACCGGCGGTCTTAAGTCAGTCGATCAGTTATTCCTGATCAGCAGGCATTTTACCTTCATGATGAGGACGTTCTGTCAGACGCTTCTCAAAATTGGCATTAAATTGTTTTTTCTGTTCCGGCGTCAAAATGTTGTAGATCTTATTCTGCGTTTCCATATGAGCCATCATGCGAGCTTTGTTCTGCTCAGCCATTTTATCTACCTGAGCCTGCGCTTTAGCCTTATCGAAGCTGTCGCTGGCAATAATGTTGTGCGCCGCACGGCGCTCTTCTACTGAAGGGCGCTCCATTTTACCGCGCTGTTCTTTCATGATGTCGCGCACTTGTTGTTTCTGCGCGTCAGTCAGGTTTAAATCCTTAAACATCATATCGTGGTGACCACTACGCATACCTTTATGGTGCGTCATGGTTGCATCAGTTTTTGCAGCGGTAGTGGTATCAGCCGCGTGAGCCAGGTTCGCCGCGCCGAGAGCCAGAGTTGAAGCAACAAAGAGAGCTGTTAATTTACGCATATTGTTTATTCCTATTCTGATTTCTATTACGACAAGGTTTGCCGCGTTGACGAAATTAAGTTTACGGGGTTGTGCGTCAAGTAATAGTCCCCATAGGTAAAGCATTGAAAGGGAGAAAAACAAAATTGCAGCAATTATGAAGAGAATAAGGATAAACAAAGGGGAATTGAAACAGTATATAACAAAGCAATGATTTTAAAGAAATTATGAAGAGATTGTATAGCAATATGCAGAATGGATAAAGCCACCAACTAAGATTTATCTGTATATTGTTGTTTGCCCGGTGATTATTTATTGGCCCCACTGCTGAGGCCAATACATATTAAATTTCGCGCAGCATCAATCCCGCACGTAATCCCGTTGCAACATTAGGATTAGGGAATAAAACAAACTCGACATCTTCTTTCACCACATATTGCGTGTTGCCATCTTCGGCCAGCAATGTACCTTTCGGGAATGCGGTGAAGTTCTGTGTTTGCGCTGACATATGCAACACAAAGGCATCACTGTGGCGCGTAATCTGCTGCGCCACTTTATAGCGTAACGGTTTACCGTCAATGGGCTCTGACGCCTCGCCGCTTAGCAATGCCTGCAATGCCTGCTTTGTCACCTCAAACTGGCTGAGATCGTTTTCGCCAAAAGGCTGTGCTTTGCCCAACTCAAGTGTGCAACTGAGCGCATTGAAATGTTCGCTGCTGAAATGGGTAAAAGTGCCACCAGGTTCCTGATGAAACACCAGCGCCTGCAATCCCGCACAGCCCAGCCAGGAGAGAAATTCCTCATCATATGGCAATGGACGCGAAGGCAAGACTCCAAAACGCGGGTGATAAGAGCTGCGAATTGCGGTATGCATATCCAGATGCCAGCAGATGGTCTCTTCACATTCCGCCAAAAACAGATCCAACGCATGCTCAAGTCGGCAGGCACGTTGTGTTTCAATGCTTTCAGGGAATTGCTGCCAACCGCCGCTAAACATACGATTCATATCGCTGTGCTGGTAGCGCTGATTGCTGCGCAGTGCCGCAGGATTGCCCAGAATAACCAGCAACCGCCACTGCAACGCTATTTCACCGGCAACCAGTCTGTCCACCAGCTGCGCAAGAATTTCTACCGGCGCAGTCTCGTTTCCGTGAACTCCTGCCGACAACACCAGTGTCTTTTGCGTCGCCTGATGTGGGGCCAGTGTCAAAATACCTTCATCCCACCACTGCCAATGCAGATGGGCATTTTCTCCGGCGCTCGGAGTTGGCACTTTACCCGCCAGGGTTTGCGCCAAAAAATCCAACATTGTGCCTCCTGTTAGAGCCTGCCAGGCAGGCTCTTAATGTTGAAATGGATAAACAGAACCTAAGTCTAGTATACGGGTTAGTTCATCGAGTGCTTCGCGCCCTTCTCGCAACAACTGTGGGTCAGCTAAATCAGCCTGAGTCAGTTGGTCACGATACCAACGGTCCACCCAGTTATTGAGCGTGACAAACAACGTTTCGTTCATCATCACCGCTGGGTTTAACGCTTTTTGTTCCGCTTTGTTCAGTACAACTCGCAGACGTAAACATGCCGGGCCGCCGCCATTTGCCATGCTTTCGCGCAGGTCAAACACTTTGAGTTCGCTGATTGGGTTATCGGCTGCCAGCACTTCGTTGAGATAATTCCAGACCCCTACATGCTGGCGGGACTCTTCTGGCAAAATCAGCGTCATGCTGCCATCGTCACGGCTTAATAACTGGCTGTTAAACAGATAAGTTGCGACCGCATCGGCCACTGAAACTTTATTTGCGGGAACTTCAATAGGCGTGAATCCGGGCACTTTAACACGCAACTGCTCGTATAACGCATGTTGATGAAGAAATGCCTGCTCATGGCAGAACAATACCTGGCGGTTCGAAACCGCAATTACGTCGTTATGAAACACGCCCTGATCGATAACCATAGGGTTTTGTTGTGCGTAAACCACTAAGTCCGGGTTCACCTGGTTAAGCCTGACGACAGCCTGACTTGCTTCGAGCGTCTGGCGAGCCGGGTAACGAGCAGGTACCAGCCCTGCTTTTGCCTCTTCGCGGCCATAGACAAAAAGCTGTGTCGATGGCTCGCCATGCGCGCCACCGAGGCGGTTATGGTTTGCCGCCCCTTCGTCACCAAACATCGCCACCTGTGGAAGTGCGCCGTGAACAGAAAAATACTGTTCATTACGGAAGATGGCCCGTAACACCTTTTCTGTGGTCGGTGCTTCACTTGCACGGTGGAACTTGTTGTTCAGGTTCGCCACGGTGAAGTGGACTTTGCCATCGAGGGTATCTGCTGATGGGCTGACCGTCGCGGCATTTGCTACCCACATTGAGGAAGCTGAACTCACCGCCGACAGCAGTTGTGGCGCTTGTTTTGCTACGCGTTCAACAATCTGTTCATCGCTGCCGCTAAAACCCAACTGGCGCAGCAGCGGAATATTGGGCCGCTCTTGCGGTGGAATGACACCTTGTGCAAACCCCGCATCCGCCAGCGCTTTCATCTTCAGCAAACCTTGTTTCGCAGCAAGCTTTGGGTTGGAAACACGGAACTGGTGTTTGGTTGATGCTTCATTACCGAAAGAAAGCCCGGCGTAATGGTGGGTCAAGCCCACCAGTCCATCAAAATTAACTTCACGCGCTTTCATGATTATTCCTTACCGCTAAAATCAAGTCCCGGGCTCAGGGTGGCGGGCAGCGGGAATGACGGGCTTTCCAGTGTCGCCATCGGCCATGCGCAGTAATCAGCCGCGTACCAGGCGCTGGCGCGGTGGTTACCAGATGCGCCCACGCCGCCGAACGGTGCCGCACTCGACGCGCCCGTTAATGGTTTATTCCAGTTAACAATCCCGGCGCGAGCTTCGAGTAACAACTGGTCAAACTGCTCGCGATGCGGAGAAATCAGGCCGCTTGCCAGCCCATAACGTGTGTCATTCGCCATCGCGATAGCATCATTGAAATCGGCATAACGATAAACGGTCAGTAACGGCCCAAACACTTCTTCATCGGGCACATTTGCGACACCAGTTAACTCGACAATTCCCGGCGTCAGAAGCGATGTGCCCGCTTTCACCAGTTTTGGCTCCAGCAGCGCTTTGCCGCCACGCGCGATATGTTCCTGCCAGCCAGTTAGCACGCGCTCTGCCGCCTGAACGGAGATAAGCCCGCCGATAAATGGCTGCGGTGTGGCATCCCACGCGTCGGGGCGAATACGCGCCGCCACTTCTACCAGGCGTTTTAAGAATGCATCACCCTGCGCACCCTGTTTTACCAGCAAGCGACGCGCACAAGTACAGCGTTGCCCGGCTGTGACAAATGCCGACTGAATCACCAGATGAACGGCACCGTCGATATCTTGTGGATCTTCAACGATCAGCGGGTTGTTGCCACCCATTTCGAGGGCGAGAATTTTTTCCGGCTGCCCGGCAAACTGGCGATGAAGTTGGTAGCCGGTATTGGCGCTGCCGGTAAATAACAGGCCATCCAGCGTCGATTGCTGCGCCAGTGCCTGGCCGGTTTCTCGCCCGCCCTGCACCAGATTGAGTACGCCATCCGGCACACCCGCCTGCTGCCACAGCTTCATCACTTGCTCGCCAATCAGCGGCGTCAGTTCGCTAGGTTTAAATACGATGGTATTGCCAGCCAGCAGGCCCGGCACAATGTGCCCGTTCGGCAAATGGCCAGGGAAGTTGTACGGACCAAAGACTGCCAGAACACCGTGTGGGCGGTGGCGCAATGTTGCTGCACCATCTGGCATCGGGGTGTGCGTTTCGCCGGTACGCGTGTGGTAAGCCTTAATCGAGATGGAGATTTTGTTCACCATCGCGGTAATTTCAGTCGCCGCTTCCCAGCGCGGCTTGCCAGTTTCCTGGGAAATGGTCACGGTCAGGGCTTCTTTATTCGCGTCAAGCAGCGCCGCGAACTTTTCGACAATCGCCTGGCGCTCGGCAAACGGGCGTTTTGCCCACGCCGGGAATGCGGCGCGCGCAGCGCTACACGCCTGCTCTACCTGAATTGTATTAGCTGCAACCCCTTCCCACAGCAAATCACCGTTTACTGGGTTATGTTTTTGTAATGATTCGCCTTGCCCGGAAAGCCACTGTCCATTAATCCACTGAGTCATACTTTTTTCTCCTCGGGGCACAAACGCACCAGCCGTATTTTATCGCCAGCGCTGCATTTCAGGGCATCAGCGGTTTTGGCATCCATAACCAGCCGGTCACCTTTTGGATTTGCCTTAATCAGCATGGCGCGGAAATCATTATATTTTTCATTGGCTACCAGGCACATTGGCAGATCTTCAGTCGCCGGTTGCCCGATGGCTACTTCAACCAGGCGGCTTTTGCGAATCGCTCTTACGCGGTCGATATCGCACTCAAGTGTTGGGCCACCGTCAAAAATATCCACGTAATTGCGATAACGGAAACCTTCGGCTTCCAGCACCGCCCGTGCAGGCGCAGTTTGCGGGTGGACTTTGCCAATCACTTCCCGCGCTTCAGGTGAGAGGAAATCGGTGTAAATCGGGTGCTTTGGCATTAATTCGGCGATAAACGCTTTTTGCCCGGTGCCACACAAGTAATCGGCACGGCTAAATTCCATAGAGAAGAAACGGTTACCGAGGCTTTCCCAAAACGGTGAATGACCATGCTCGTCAATCACACCACGCATCTCGGCCACCACTTTTTCGTTAAAACGGTCACGGAAGGCTGCCATAAACAGAAAACGTGATTTGGAAAGCAGGTAACCGTTGCCCTCTTTGCGCCAGTCAGCGTCGAGGAATAGCGTGCAAAGCTCGCTGCTGCCGGTGTGATCGTGGCTGAGAAACAACGTCGGCAACGCGTTGTAAATATTCAGTTCTTTAGAGGCATGAACATGGGTTCCCACGTGGTAGTTGTACCAGGGGTCGTTTAGCCCAACCGCCACTTCGATGGCACAAATCCCCACCACACGTTCGATTACAGTATCTTCCAGCACGAAAACATAGCCCTGGTCGCCTTCTGGCAGGCCACCCTGCCAGGTATTAATTGAGCGTTCGATACGTTCAGACAGCGTTTTTTCATCCGCAGGCAGTGAAGTCAAGCCGCCGCCTGTTTTACCCGCCATCTCCAGCAGCCCGGATAAATCACCGCGCTCAACCGGACGGATAATCATCATGATTGCTCTCCCGCAATAAAGCGTTCACAGGCGCGCTCAAAACGATCCAGCCCTTTTTGCACTTCAGCTTCGCTGACAATCAACGCTGGAGCAAAACGTATGACATTCGCCCCGGCGATTAGCATCATCAAGCCTTCCTGTGCCGCGGCCTGTAAGATAAGTTTAGCTTTTCCGCTGTATTCCGGTTGCAGAACGCAGCCAATTAACAGCCCCAGGCCACGTACTTCACTAAACAGCTGATGTTTCTGGTTTATCTTGTTTAAACGCTCAACAAACCAGGCGTGGCGCTGTTTAACACCGTTAAGCACTTCAGGCGTATTGATGATTTCCATCACCCGGCCTGCAACAGCACCTGCCAACGGGTTACCGCCATAAGTTGTGCCGTGAGTGCCTACTACCATCACTTTAGAGAATTTATCGGTGGTCAGCATCGCGCCAATCGGGAAACCGCCGCCCAAAGCTTTAGCGGTAGAAAGTACGTCCGGCGTGATGCCGTAATGCATATAGGCGTACAACTCACCGGTGCGGCCAACACCGGTTTGCACTTCATCAAAAATCAGCACTGCGTTGTGGCGGTCACACAGTTCACGCAAACCTTGCAGGAACGTTGGATCAGCAGGCACCACTCCGCCTTCGCCCTGCATTGGCTCCACAATCACTGCGCAAGTATTTTCATTAATCAATTCGCTGGCAGATTGCAGATCGTTATAAATGGCGTGGCTGATTTGCGGCGGTAATGGCGCAAAATCTTGTGAGTAAGCAGGTTGTCCACCCGCCGAAACCGTAAACAGCGTGCGGCCGTGGAAAGCATTTTTGAAAGCAACGATGCCGCTTTTCTGCGGGCCAAAATTATCGTGCGCATATTTACGTGCCAGTTTTAACGCCGCTTCGTTGGCTTCCGCCCCTGAGTTGCAGAAGAAGACTTTATCGGCAAACGTGGCATCAATCAGCTGTTTTGCCAGGCGCAGAATCGGCTCGTTGGTGTAGCCATTGCCGGTATGCCAGAATTTTGCCGCTTGTTCTTCCAGCGCTTTGCGCAGTTCCGGGTTGGCGTGACCCAGGGCGTTAACCGCAATTCCACCCGCAAAGTCGATATAATCTTTGCCTTGCTGATCCCACAATGTCGAGCCTTCACCTCGTACCGGAATAAAAGAGGCGGGAGCATAAACGGGCATCATCCATTCGTCGAAATTCTGGCGGGTAATTGACTGCGACATAGCGACCTCTTCCGGTAAATAAAAAGTTATTTAGATGTTAAATAATTGAGTGTTTGCGCTGTAAATGTAGATTGCACGCTTCGTGCCAGCCAGCGATATAAATGAATAACAGAGAGGTTGGATTGTTAAATCAATAGCTTACGCACCACCACTATTCACATAAAGTGAATATATAGTGCATAGTTTTACGGTGCCGCTTGGATCGCCAGATAAAAACAAGAAAGATTATGCAGTGGTAAAATATAATACTGGATTTGTGATCGATGATGGGGTTTGCACGTTGTTTACGCCCCAAAACGGGGCGACATGGCGTATTTTGGTGCAGATTTTGCTCAGTTCGAATTCGCCCCCATGAAATAATTTGCCATCAGTCTCGCTTCCCCGCTTTTTCTGCTACCATCCTGCAACATTGTTAAGCAACCACGGCAGCGACTTATGAAATTCGTCTCTTTTAATATCAACGGCCTGCGCGCCCGCCCACATCAACTTCAAGCCATTGTCGAACAACATCAGCCTGATGTTATCGGTTTGCAGGAAACAAAAGTCCACGACGATATGTTCCCGCTCGAAGATGTCGCTAAGCTGGGCTACAACGTCTTTTATCATGGTCAGAAAGGCCATTACGGTGTGGCGTTATTAACTAAAGAGACGCCGATTTCGGTTCGCCGTGGCTTCCCGGGTGATGATGAAGAGGCACAACGCCGTATCATTATGGCGGAGCTTCCAACGCCTTTAGGCAACCTGACGGTGATTAACGGTTACTTCCCACAGGGCGAAAGCCGCGACCACCCTACCAAATTCCCGGCCAAAGCGAAGTTCTACCAAGACCTGCAAAACTTCCTCGATAGCGAACTGAATAAAGACAACCCGGTGCTGATTATGGGCGATGTGAATATCAGCCCGACGGACCTGGATATCGGTATTGGTGAAGACAGCCGCAAACGTTGGTTGCGTACAGGTAAATGCTCCTTCCTGCCAGAAGAACGTGAATGGATGGATCGTCTGAAAAGCTGGGGCCTGGTTGATACGTTCCGCCACGCTAACCCGGAAACCAACGACAAGTTTTCATGGTTTGATTACCGCTCAAAAGGCTTTGATGACAACCGCGGTCTGCGTATTGACCTGCTTCTGGCAAGCCAACCACTGGCTGAGCGCTGCATCGCAACCGGCATTGATTACGATATTCGTAGCATGGAAAAACCTTCTGACCATGCACCAGTGTGGGCTGAATTTAAACTGTAAGGACGTTGTATGAACATCACCTGGCGCTACGGTTTCTTGCCCGATGCGTAAGTTACTTTTTGCCGCTCTGGTGGTTGTTTTTATCCTGCTAATTATCTTCCTGCCGCCGGGAAGCCTGGCGGCACTGCAACAATACCAGGCACAATTCTCTACCTGGCATCAGCTGCATCCGCTGCAAACGGCACTGGCATTTTTTGTGATTTATGTTGTGGTCACCACCCTTTCGATTCCCGGTGCCACACTCTTAACGCTGCTGGCAGGTTCGCAATTTGGTTTGATTCAGGGAACCGTGCTGGTGGCGCTGGCTGCAACCTGTGGTGCAACACTCGCGATGCTCATCAGCCGCTATTTGTTACGTGACTGGGTACAGCTTCGTTTTGCCGCGCCGATGTCGTCGATTAACCGCGGCATGGAGCGCGAAGGGTTGTACTATCTTTTTGCGCTGCGACTAACACCGGTTTTCCCGTTCTTTCTGATAAATTTGTTGATGGGCCTGACGCCAATCAAAACGCTGCGCTATTTTGCCGTTAGCCTTGTCGGGATGCTGCCGGCGATCGTCGTTTATCTCAACGCAGGGCGCCAACTGAGCCAGTTGCGTACCCTTAGCGATATTCTTTCACCCGGCATGATCGTGATGTTTATTTTGTTGGGTTTGCTGCCGCTGGCGTCACGCCGGTTAGTCCGCATGCTCCGAAAATCATAAGGACCCCACTTTGCGCCTTTTAACGCTTTTGCTGTCGCTTGTTGCGTTCAGCTTCACAGCCTTTGCACAACCCACCAACTGGGACGCTCTGCGCCAGCAGGCGAACGGCCAGACCGTTTACTTCAACGCCTGGGGTGGCGACCCAGCGGTAAACAGTTATCTCGACTGGGTAGCAAGTGAAATGAAGCAGCAGTACGGCGTGACGGTGAAAGTAGTGCGCCTGGCTGATGCCGCTGATGCGGTAAAACGCATTCAGAGTGAAGCCGCCGCTGGACGCAAAGAAAATGGTTCGGTTGATTTACTGTGGGTCAACGGTGAAAACTTCCGCACATTGAAACAAGCTGGATTGTTGAAAGAAGGCTGGGCATGGGAATTACCCAACTGGCGCTATGTTGACCAGAAAAAACCGGTACGCGAAGATTTCTCCCAGCCGACGGAGGGGGCCGAAGCGCCGTGGGGTAGCGCACAGTTGATGTTGATTGGCAACAAGCAAGCGGATATGAAATTCCCACGCAGCGCGGCTGAATTACTGGCATTCGCCAAAGCACACCCTGGCAAACTGAGTTATCCTCGCCCACCTGATTTCACCGGTACGGCGTTTATCGAGCAGTTACTGATTGTGTTGACCCACGACTCACAGGCGCTACGCCTGCCGCCGGATCCCACAACCTTTAAGCAAGTCACTGCTCCACTGTGGGAGTACCTGGATAAACTGCATCCTCTACTGTGGCGCGAAGGTAAAGCTTTCCCACCAACACCCGCGCGCATGGACCGTATGCTGGCAGACGGTGAGTTACTGTTCTCTATGACGTTCAATCCCGCACACGTCGATAACCTTATCGACCGCAAGCAACTGCCAAAAACAGCACAGGCCTTTGGCTTTGCACAGGGCATGTTGGGCAATGTCCATTTTGTGACTATCCCAGCCAATGCCCGCGCCCGGGCTGGAGCTCAGGTGCTGGCAAATTTCCTGATGTCGCCACAAGCGCAAATTCGTAAGGCCACTCCGTCAATCTGGGGTGATGCCACCATTCTGGATAACGCAACGCTACCTGCGCCATTAAATGAACAGCTCGATGCGCAAAAACCAACCCATCAGCAAGCGGTGCCATATCTGGCTGAACCTCATGCTGCCTGGGTTGATGCGCTAGAAAAAGAGTGGTTACAGCGCTACGGAGCGAAGTGAGTAACCGCGGGCTGCAACGCGCCTTAGCCTTGCTTGCCGTGGGGTGCGTTTTTGCTCCGCTGCTACCAGGCTTGGTGATGATGGCAAAACCGATGTTGGTGCCCGATATCTGGCATCAGCTTTGGGCCGACAACCAGTGGCCCGGTGCACTGCAAGCAACACTATATTCGACCATGATTAGTGTTGTCGGCTCGTTGACTCTCTGCCTTATCCTGCTTTGCGGCTTATGGCCTGGCGCGCACTGGCAACGTTTGACCTCGCGACTGCCATTACTTTTAGCGCTACCGCACGTCGCTTTTGCCAGCGGTTTTTTATTCCTGCTTTCCGATAACGGCTGGCTGGCGCGTCTTTGCAGCGTGTCGTTTCATCTTGATGAAAATGGTGTTGGGCTAGGTATCTTGCTGGCGCTGAAAGAGTGCTGGTTCCTGCTATGGATTGCCAGCACGCAGCTCAACCAGCAATCCCTTTCCCAACAGCTTACCGTGGCACAAAGCCTGGGTTATGGCCCATTGCAAAGCCGTATGCGGGTGCTGGTCGCACAGTTATTGCCGCGCCTGAAATGGGCGTTGTTGGCGGTAGTGGCCTACAGCCTGTCTGTCGTGGATGTGGCAATCATTCTGGGTCCATCCAATCCACCAACACTCGCCGTTCTGGCCTGGCAGTGGCTTAACGATACCGATCCACAACGTGTGGCAATGGGCATGTTAACGTCAATGCTGCTGGTGGTGATGCTGGTAATTTTTAGCACCATTGGCTACGCCATATGGGGATTGAGCCGCCGCTGCTTGGGACAATTTTCCGGGAAGCGCCATCAACTCAGCATTCAGCCTCTGGCATTAGGCTCAGGTTTTATCATGACCCTCACAGGCGTTGCAGCGATAGCAATGCTGGTGCTGTGGTCATTTGCAGACGGCTGGTTTTACCCGGCACTCTTGCCCGATGCATTCGCCCTTTCCGGCTGGCAAGCAGCTGAACTGTCACCTTTAATCACCACGTTAGTGCTGGCGCTGGCAAGTAGCCTGACAGGTTTACTGGTGGTTGTTCTGTGCCTGGAAGGGGGAAGTTCACGCTTTGATCTCTGCCTTGCGCTACCGCTTTTCTTACCCGCTCTACCGTTGGTTGCTGGGCAATATCAGATATTGCTGGTTATGGAGCAGGACGGTAGTTGGCTCGGTGTTATCTGGAGCCATTTGCTGTGGGTTGTCCCCTACATGCTTCTGGTCGCACGCCCCGCATGGCAACAGTTTGATTCGCGCCTGACGATTACCGCGCAAACATTTGGCTGGTCACCGTGGAAGATTTTATGCTGGGTCAAGCTGCCATTGCTTATCCGCCCGCTACTGGCAGCACTGGCTGTCGGGTTTTCGGTGAGCGTGGCGCAATATTTACCGACGCTATACGCAGGTGCCGGGCGCTTTACCTCTGTCACAACAGAAACTGTGGCACTCAGTAGCGGCGGCGACCCGCAACAGCAGGCCATTCAGGCGTTGCTACAAATGCTACTTCCGGCAATCATGTTTATTGCCATGCGACAGCTCAGCAGTCTGTTCACCCATTATCGACAAGGATTACGCTAATGCTGCGTGTTCAGGATTGTTCTATTTCTAATGCCACCCGCTCGTTGATTCAGAATATGAGCTTCACCGTCTCCCCCGGTGAGGTGTTGACGCTGATGGGCCCCTCTGGGGCAGGAAAATCGACATTTCTAAGTTGGATGATTGGCGCGCTGCCAGCGGAATTTAGCGTTAAAGGGGAGCTGTGGCTTAACCAGCAACGCCGCGATACGCTCCCAACCGCGCGGCGAAATATTGGCATTCTGTTTCAGGATGCGCTGTTGTTTGCGCATTTGAATGTTGGACAAAACCTGGCGATGGCCCTTCCCGCGACAATTAAAGGGCGCGAACAGCGGCGGTTTTATGTCGAACAAGCGCTGGCAAATGCGCAGCTAACCCATTTTTCTCGTCGCGACCCTGCAACACTTTCCGGCGGTGAGCGCGCGCGCGTTAGCGTGTTGCGGGCTTTACTGGCGAAACCCGAAGCGTTATTGCTCGATGAGCCATTTTCACGATTGGATCAAACCTTACGTGAGCAGTTCCGTCAGTTCGTCTGGCAGCAGGTTGAGCAACAAGCCATTCCGGTGGTACTGGTAACACACGATCCGCAAGATATACCCACAGGCGGGCATATTGTTACGGTCAATGGTTCCGACTATTAATTTGTCATACATAATTATGCGTTATCGCAAAGAATAGCCGCCGTTATTCGGCAAGAATAGCGGCTCTTTTTTCTCTTCTTTTCAGGTTATAAGATGAAACGTGTTTCTCAACTAACCGCCGCCTTGATGTTATCCGGGTTGGCGCACATGGCTTTCGCCGCAGGTCAGCCTTCTCAGATGACTTTCTCCAATATTCAGGCGCAAAAAGGCGTGGTTATTGATACACGTCCAAGTGCTTTTTATAACGGCTGGCCACAAACCGTTCACGGTGTGGGTGGGCATGAACCTGCTGCACTGAATTTATCTGCCAGCTGGTTGGGCATGATGAATGATGAGCAGCTGCAAGAGTGGGCAAAACAGCACGCTATTGCACCAGACAGCCTGATTGCGCTGTATGGTCAAGGCGCTGAAACAAAAGCAGTTAAAGAGCGCCTGACTAATCTGGGCTACACACATATCGCCCTGCTCTCCGATGCTTTGCAGCAGCCTGCGCGCTTGCAGAAAATGGCTCACTTCGAGCAGCTTGTTTACCCGCAGTGGTTACATAACCTGATGCAGAATAAGCCTGTTGCGGCACAGCCTGCAGGCGAAGTGAAAATTATCGAAGCCGCCTGGGGGGCGCCTAAGCAGTATTTGCTGAGCCATATTCCAGGTGCTGATTACATCGATACCAACGATATCGAAAGTGAGCCGTTGTGGAATAAAGTATCCGACGACAAGCTCAAGGCGTTGTTAGCCAAACACGGAATTCGCCATGACACCACCGTGGTGATGTACGGGCGTGATGTCTACGCTGCGGCACGCGTCGCACAAATTCTGCTGTATGCAGGTGTTAAAGATGTACGTTTGCTTGATGGCGGCTGGCAGAGCTGGTCCGATGCCAAATTGCCTGTGGAACGCGGTTTACCGGGTAATGTTAAACCTGCGGCAGACTTTGGTGCGCCATTCCCAGGCCAGCCACAGCTGATGCTTGATACAGAGCAGGCTCGTGGGCTGTTGGGCCGTAAAGATGCGTCACTGGTCAGTATTCGTTCATGGCCTGAGTTTATCGGCGCCACCAGCGGCTATAGCTACATTAAGCCAAAAGGTGAGATTGCAGGCGCTCGTTGGGGTCATGCCGGTTCTGACTCCACGCATATGGAAGATTTCCACAATCCTGATGGCACAATGCGTTCTGCTGACGACATCGCGGCGATGTGGAAAAGCTGGAATATTACGCCGGATCAGCATGTCGCGTTTTATTGTGGCACCGGCTGGCGTGCGTCTGAAACCTTCATGTATGCCCGTGCGATGGGTTGGCAGAATGTGGGTGTGTACGACGGCGGCTGGTATGAGTGGAGTAGTAATCCGAAGAACCCGGTTGTGAGTGGGGAGCGGAAGCCGCTGTAATATATAGCGGGAACAAGGTCAAAACCGGTTCGGATTTTGACCTTAGCTTTTGACGTTGACCTTTGAGTCCGGCATAAATCGCCTCCGTTTTGACTGTAAGGCCGGGTCGAGCCGTCGGGAACGGCGAGAGGTTGTGATCGCCGGGAGCGAGTCACAACCGACCCTGGGACTGAAAGGAAAAACGGAGGTTTACTGCGAAGCAGCGATTTAATCGCCGGGAGCCGGGATTATCAAGGGTGCTGCGGTAGCACCCTTGATACGTTCACTGTTTCGGTAAGCACAGGGGACACTGAACGTTTAGTGAACGGAATCTTCTCCGGATCGGCAGGAAACTTTCCTCAACGTTGTGTATAAGAGACGACTCTTGGGGTCCATCACCCATGAATACGCCTCAACGTCTCATACCCACTCCACACCCGCGTGAACGTCGCCATCCAGCACAGCGCCCCAAACACCCATGCGAACCAGACAAACCACTGTGGAAACAGGCAACTCAACACAAATAACGCAATTGTCTCAGTGCCCTCGGTCAATCCACCGAGATAGTAAAACGATTTGTGCGCATAGCCTGGGTTATCAAGCTGATGCTTTTGCGCCACCGCCGCAAAAGCCAGGAAACTACTGCCGGTGCCGATAAACGCAAACAACAACCATCCGCCCGCCAGCGCGTTTTGCATGGGGTCGGCAAGGATAAAACCAAACGGCACCAGCGCGTAAAACAGAAAATCCAGC
Organism: Buttiauxella sp. AC038; assembly: GCF_979253565.1. Classification (NCBI taxonomy): domain Bacteria; kingdom Pseudomonadati; phylum Pseudomonadota; class Gammaproteobacteria; order Enterobacterales; family Enterobacteriaceae; genus Buttiauxella; species Buttiauxella sp. AC038. The sequence continues at coordinate 3,052,430 of NZ_CEEDCQ010000001.1, forward strand.
GAGATATCGAGAAAACCACCCGCGTCTGTCAGCCCGCGCCGCCGTGCCAGTGCACCATCTAAACCATCAAACAGGCGGTTCAGGACAATAGCCACCAGCGCTGCGCCATACCATTGCAATGCCAGAAACGGTAACGCAAGCACGCCCACAGCGAAACCCACCAGGGTGATTCCGTCAGGCGAAATGGAGGGTTTATCCAGTGCGACAGCCGCTCGCTCAAGGAGCGGTTTTATGCGCGGGTGAAGGTAGCTATCAAACATTCGGTTTTTTCCCCGGTTCGCTCACACATAACCCTTGTGCCGGAATGTCCAGCGCGGCGTTAAAGCGTGCGGAAAGGTTCTGAAAGGCAATCAGCGCGGTCAATTCGGTTATCGCTTTGTCGTCAAAATGGGTTTTCAGCTCATCTTTCAGCGCATCACTGATTTGCGGTGGCGTCGCCGTCATCGCCTCCGCATAAGCCAGGGCCGCTTGTTCTTTAGCTGAGAACAGTGTCTCTTCACGCCAGTTCGCCACCGCCAGCACTTTATCCATCGAACCGCTGCGTTCAGCAAGTCGCAGACTATTGGCGTCGATACAAAAATCGCAGCAACATTGTTGGGAAACACGCGTCATCACCAGCGAGCGCACCACCGGGTCAATTTTCGCACGTCGCCTTTCAAGGAAACCCACGAACAACGCCACCAGCCAGAACAGATATGGCAACCGCCCCCACCAACGCGTGGGGTTAAGCACCGCGCCAAAGTGTTTTTCTTGCATGGAAGTAATGGGCCGTAAACTTGCGGGAAGTGACGTTAACGGCGCAATCCAGGGCGAACTCTTTTTTGTCATCATTCTGGAAGATCTTTAGATAAGCGTGGGTGGCGCGTATTATGCCACGCCCACGCATAAAGAATGGATTGGTATGATGAAAACCATTGATGTTGTTGCCGCTATTATCGAGCAGAACGGCAAAATTTTGCTCGCGCGTCGCCCGGAAAGTGGCGATCAGGCAGGTTTATGGGAGTTTCCTGGTGGCAAAGTCGATGGGACAGAATCGCAGCCGGAAGCACTGGTGAGGGAGCTGGCTGAAGAGTTAGCGATTTATGCAACAGTAGGCGATTACGTGGCGAGCCATCAGCGTGAAGTGTCGGGCCGCATTATTCATCTTCATGCCTGGCATGTGGCGCAATTTCACGGTGAAATGAAAGCGCTTTGCCACAGTGAACTGGCGTGGTGTTTACCTGCCGAGGCGTTTGATTACGACCTTGCCCCGGCAGATATTCCATTACTTGAGGCGTTTATGTCTTTACGCGACGCCACACTAAAGGGTTCGTGCTAAGCGTTTTTTCATCGCGTTGGCATTGCAGCAAAACGCCACCATCCGCTTTCACCACCGCCCCTTCAGAATAGTTTTGATCCTGGTAGATACAGCATTGGTTACAGGGTGCTGCGCGTTGCCCTTGGGAGTTGAACACTTCCGGTGGCACTGAAATATCTACCTGCGGATCAAGACGCTGCGCCATCCCCGGTAGGCTCACCATCAGCACCGCGGCGGCGGCGAGCAGGCTTTTTAGTCGCATCATTACTTCCCTCTTTTTTTGCCCATTGCTTGCGCGGTTTTTTCTGCTCGTCAGGCGCTTTAACGCCTTTGAAAGCATGATGTACAGGTTTGGCGCGTGCCTGGTGAATCAACTCATAAAGCGTTTGCACCAACGGCTGCATAAAGTCCTGGTAACGGCACTGCTTTTCACTGATTTGCGTCAGCGTCGATTCCCATTGCGCCGTCATATCCGGCCTTGCGGCCAGTTCCGGGAGCGAGTGAATTAACGCACGTCCGGCATCCGATGAATGTATATAGCGCCCTTTCTTCACCAGGAAGGTTCGCTTAAACAAAAGCTCGATGATCCCGGCGCGGGTCGCTTCAGTGCCCAGCCCGTCTGTGGCGCGAAGGATCTTTTTCAGATCTTTATCCTGCACAAAACGCGCAATCCCGGTCATCGCTGACAGCAGTGTCGCATCAGTGAAGTGGCGCGGTGGTTGGGTCTGGCGTTCATTCACCTCGCCTTTTTCACACAGCAACTCATCACCTTTTGCGACCACCGGCAATGGCGTACCGTCGTTCTCTTCATCACGCTCTTTGCTGCCAAGCAATGTGCGCCAGCCGGCTTCAGCCAGGAAGCGGGCTTTGGCGTTAAACTTGCCGCCAGCAATGTCGAGATCGATGGTGCATTTGCGGAACACCGCATCGGCACAGAACTGCATTAAGTATTGTCGGGCGACCAGGTTGTAAACTTTAGCTTCATTTTCAGAAAGCGAAATTTTGGAGCTGCGCGCCGTCGGGATAATCGCGTGGTGGGCATCAACTTTTTTATCGTCCCAACAGCGGTTACGCAGATCGGTATTCAGCGCAGGCTGCGGGAATAGATCGGGCTGATGCACACTAATCGCATTCAGTACTGCGTGACGCCCGGCAAAATGTTCATCCGGTAAGTAGCGGCTATCCGAGCGCGGGTAGGTAATCAGTTTGTGCGTTTCGTAGAGTTTCTGGCAGATATCCAGCACGTTCTGCGCACTTAGCCCAAAACGCTTTGCTGCCTCGATTTGTAGACTCGAGAGCGAAAATGGCAACGGGGCGACGTCTGATTCCCGTTTATCATTATACGCAGTGACGATGGCGGGTTGCCCGCCGATACGGTTGACCACGTGTTCAGCCAGCGGGCGGTGCAGCAAACGCCCTTCTTCATCTTGATACGGTTCGCAAGACTCGCTGGGGATCCATGTTGCGACAAAACGTTCATCTTTTGGCGTGACGATATGTGCTTTTACTTCAAAGAAATCTTTCGCAATGAAATTCTCAATTTCTTCATCGCGACGCACCACCAGCCCAAGCACTGGCGTTTGCACACGGCCGACCGAAAGCACGCCCTGATAACCGGCATTACGGCCAAGAATGGTGTAAGCACGAGTCATGTTGATGCCGTAAAGCCAGTCGGCACGTGCACGGGCAAGCGCGGAAACACACAAAGGTATAAATTCGCTGTTCGCTCGTAGGCGGCTAATGGCTCGCTCAACGGCTTGCGGGTTGAGATCGTTAATCAGGCAGCGTTGAACCTGCTGACGCTTTTCTGGTGCCAGTTCGAGGTAGTCGAGAACTTCATCCACCAGCAACTGCCCTTCGCGATCGGGGTCACCTGCATGAACCACTTCGTCAGCCTGGACGAGTAATTTTTTGATGGCGTTAAGCTGTTTGGTGACTGAAGGACGCGGCTGCAGTTGCCATTTTTCAGGCACAATAGGCAAATCAGCAAGGTTCCAGCGGGCGTAACGCGCATCGTATGCATCTGGCTGAGCCTGTTCCAGCAAGTGACCGATACACCAGGTCACGACCTGCCCGTTTCCACACTCAATGAACCCGTCACCCCGGCGATGGGGTTTAGGAAGCACATCAGCAATAGCACGAGCAAGGCTGGGTTTTTCGGCAATGAACAGACGCATCCGATTAACGAATCTCAATCATCGGGCGACCTGCACGAGCTTCTTTTAGCTCACCAATAGCCGTCAGTTTAATGCCATTTCTTTCGGCAACGGTGGCAACCGCCGCTTCAGCATCTGCCTCAACAGCTAACAGCAAGCCGCCGGAAGTTTGCGGGTCGCACAATAAATCACGCTGTGCCTGGGTCATCTCGCCCATCAGAGAGCCGTAGCTTGCGAAGTTGCGCGAAGTACCACCAGGCACACAGCCCTGCGCGATGTAATCTTCGACATCCGGCAGTTTAGGGACTTTATCGAACCACACTTCGGCCTGAACGCCCGCACCCTGGCACATTTCGCTGAGGTGACCCAGCAGGCCAAAGCCGGTGACATCGGTCATGGCGGTAACACCTTCGATGTCGGCAAATTCGGCACCCGGCTTATTCAGCTGGCACATCACTTCTGCGGCGAGGCCATAATGCTCAGGTTTTAGCAGGGATTTTTTCTCAGCAGTGGTCAACACGCCAATGCCGAGTGGCTTGGTGAGGAACAGTTTGCAGCCTGCGGTGGCTGAGCTGTTTTTCTTCACGCGGTCAGTTGGTACGATGCCGGTAACAGCAAGGCCAAAGATAGGCTCTGGCGCATCAATAGAGTGGCCGCCAGCCAAGGAAATACCCGCCTGTTGGCAAACAAAACGCCCGCCTTCAATCACTTTGCGGGCAATTTCTGGTGCGAGGGTGTTGATCGGCCAGCCGAGAATAGCGATAGCCATAATCGGTTTGCCGCCCATCGCGTAAATGTCGCTAATCGCGTTGGTGGCGGCAATGCGCCCAAAGTCGAACGGATCGTCGACAATCGGCATAAAGAAGTCGGTGGTGCTGATGACACAAGTGCCGTTGCCCAGATCGTAAACCGCAGCGTCATCACTGGTTTCGTTGCCAACCAGCAAGTTAGGGTCGACAAATTTAGCCTGCTCGGAATGCAGAATAGTTTGCAGGACTTTCGGAGAAATTTTGCAGCCGCAACCAGCTCCGTGGCTGTACTGCGTCAAACGAACGGTTGGCTCACTCATGGACGACTCCTGGTCACTACCCGTCATACTTCAAGCTGCTGGTGCGTTGACTACAGCCGCGCGCAACTCGAATTATTTAGGGTATAAACAAAAATTGAGTGTACATGGTAGCGCTCAAATCGTTCAGTAGTAAGACTGCATGTCTGAATTGCGCCATTCCTGGTCACAATCCAGACAGCTTTTGTTTGTTTGCTTAGAATTTGCTCACAAACGCAGTGATATCCGGCACGCTAACGGTAGTAGAGGCTTTGAGTTGTGGCGTTCCCAGATACAGGAACCCGACCACTTCATCTTGCTCACGGCAGTTTAGTGCGTCGCGCACGGCTTCGCTTTCAGTCCAAATGCCAGTACGCCAGATCCCATTGAAACCCTGCGCTAGAGCAGCCATTTGCATTGCCATTACCGCACAACCCGCAGAGACAACCTGTTCCCAGACCGGAACTTTGTGGTTGTCATCACAATGTGCGACAACTGCGATAATCATCGGAGCACGGAACGGCGCGGTGCGTGCTTTCTCGATGCCCTTCTCGTCTTGCCCTTCATCAACAGCAGCCTGTTCCATCACTTTACTAAAGCGTTCACGACCTTCGCCTTCAATGACGATAAAGCGCCATGGTTGTAATGTGCCATGGTCAGGTGCGCGCATACCTGCACGAATGATATTTTCCAGAACATCACCGGCCGGTGCTGGCTCTGCCAGACGGGAGGCGCTGCGGCGGTTAAGAAGCAGTTCAAGTGCATCCATTTGATAACTCCTGCAATGATTTTAATGTTGCTTTACCCATAAGTTGACATAGGCATGTGTCAATAATCAATTAATTACCGTGGTATATATACCAATAAATTGACATAAAAATTACCCATAAGCTGACATAAAGTGACAGGCTCAAATGCAGGTCGGATTATTCTGTAGGAAAATTACTACATCGACGTGCACCACCATTTACTTACTCAGGACAGACCCTGTAGATGTAGTCAACGCTGACGGCGTAACGGTCAAATCATGTATATACGAATAACCCCACTGAGTCATACAAACCTGCGGACAAGTTCCTTTTAAAACATCATGTGAAGTGGCCGACAAAATTTGGCCACGACATGAGAGCATTTCTAGAACCACGGAACGTCCCCTCCTGGCACGCAGCGGACAGGGTGGGTGGTCATCAGGTCTGCTATGAGCGAGGTATAGTCATTCGGTCCCTGAGAGTTACACTTTGAAGTGATTCAGGGTATGCGTTTACTGGTTACGAATATTGAGCAAGGATCACGTGATGATCGCCGCTTTTCTTTCGAGCCAGTAGGTGCTCCACGTTCGCTAACGAATACTCAGGGCATGCAGATAAACTGCGGGCTATATTTCTTTCGAAGAACGTGGAATGCATACCAATCCCCGATGAAAGGAGTTGGTGATGACTGTGACTAATCAGTTTACTGCGCACGTTGGTCTGGACTGGGCTGATAAAAAACACGATGTCTGTGTTCAGTTTAAAAACGGCGAACGCGTATTCGATGTGATTGAACATACGGCAGAAGCGCTTGATGTCTGGATTACCGAGTTACACCAGAAGGTAAAAGCTATTGAACCCGACAATGCGGATATTCGCTTACTTCAGCAACTGGTTGAGCAACGTCGTCAGTTGGTTGAAGATAAACGACGCTTTGTGAACCGGATAATCAACACGCTTAAACAGTATTATCCTCAGCCACTGGAGTGGTTCTCACATAGGGGTAGCGGCATGTAATCGGCCCCCGGTTATCTCATTGATCTTTATTGGCAGAAGCTCAGTACTCCAGCGTGAACGCTGATAGCCAAAATCAGCAGGAGAGCGCTTTTTCAGTTCACGTAACAATGTGCATATATGCTCAAATGGCCAGCGACGGGCGCACCCGGCGGGTAAGGATTTCAGACCCTCGACACCCGACAGCGTAAATCAGTTAATCCAGCGACCGATGGATGAACGGGCACAGCAGAGTGTTCTGGCGACATCGCTGACTCTGTCTCCCCTGTGTAACTTCAGCATGGCGGTCAGTCTGCGGGCATGGTTCTTGTCACGCATTTTATGGATAGTTTTCTGCTCAGGCGTCGTTCGAAACGGGATATGGGTACTATGATCGGCATCGTTCAGTCCGGTTGGTGAGGTGGGATATTTGGCGATTGATCAGATCGCACAATCCGGGCTGAGTTCCCTTTAAGTGATCTACTATTCCGCGCAGCTATTTAGGCAGTGCTCTTTTTGTCCGCACTCCAAACGGAGTGATACTGACCGAAACTGGAAAAGAAGTTTTTATTTCACGATGAGGTGCTACCTGTACCTAGCCCGGAGCTGATTGCGCGTTATCAGGGGCGGAAACTGTTAAGCAAGGCGCCACTGATTCATCTCGACTGGGGGAATGAGGGGCGTTTTCTACCCAACTGGCGTGACTGGTTTCAGGCTAAAGAGATGGAAGAACCGGAACCCTCCTTTATCTTCAATCTCACTTTACTGGCACTGGATGCCGCTGTTGCAGGTGCGGGGGTGATACTTGGCCAGCGTAATTTGATTGCCAATGAACTCGCATCCGGGATGCTTGTCATCGTGGATGAGCTCAGTCTTCCGCTCAGTAAGCCCAATTTTCTTGCATGGCCTCACCGAACCCTGAGCCAACCTGGAAGTCGTCAGCTAATTGCCTGGCCAGGAGAGCTTGCCGGAACGGATAGTTAATCAACAAAGCCCTTTCGCCTGGAGTGTCACTGTCTCTGAGCGAAAAACTACCCGTTTGTTATTGCACGCGCTAAGGTATATCGCTTCAAATAATGCTGGGGATAATTTAAAGAGAAGAGTTAAAGCATACCGAGGCTTTATGGTCATTCAGATAATATAAGAGTGTTGCAGACAAGAACCCGCTTCAAGAATACTGCACATTTAATCAGAGGAGTTAACAGGTAATGCTTACGGCAGCCCGTTCAGGCTGCCGCAGAGAAGATTACCACTTATAGCGATTATCATCTTCCCAGGTTTTAAGCTCTTTCTCGGCCTGGTCTTTATTATAACCATAGCGTTCCTGAATACGGCCAGCCAGTTGTTCACGCTTGCCCTCAACCACATCCAGATCATCGTCGGTCAACTGCCCCCACTTTTCTTTCACTTTGCCCTTAAATTGCTTCCAGTTTCCACTGATACGATCTTCGTTCATGAAGTGACTCCTTATTACCACCGTAGCGGCATGAATGGTATTGGGTGATACTCTTTAATTTTAGACATGAATCGAGAAATTGCTGTATGAAGCCTGAAATATAGATTATTCCTGGACGATAATATCAGTTGCAGCGCTGTGGTTATATTCTGTATGAACTGTAACATCCTGCTGAGAAGGCACATAATCCTTACTGATTACGTACTCTAACGCCTGAGCATATATTTCACGCAGGATGCTGTGTTCATTTTTTTCCATCCATGACAGTAATTCGAATACCACATCCTGTTCTGCAATGTAACCATGCTGATCTAATAAACCAGCCTCAATGACCTTGACTATATCCCGAGTCCCTGAAGGCAGATGATGTAAATTATCTGATAATGTCTGAATCATAATGGACTCCGGTTGAAATTAAAATTTTGTTTATCGTCAAAATGCTGTGCCGACTGGCATCTGTTATACAGACGTTTTTATATTAGGCCGCGTAAACAACTTATAATCAGATATCGATTTCCCAGGGCCAAGCTAGTTACATTTTTTGCGTCATGCCAGAATCTATTTCCCTTCCTCTCAGACAATGCATAAAAATTCAGATGTCATCATTTGAGTATTTGATTCGTTATTAATCCATTAGCGAACAAAAAGATAACCAACCAGAGTCTGATAGATAGCTTGTTCTTTTTTACACGAAGCCCGGTCTAGTTGACTTAACAGCCTGGTGCACAGTGTTCTCCGGCTCAACCGCTGGCCATCATTAAGAAGATCCCTGACCACCTTACCCATCACCTCCTGCTCGGATGGCTCACTCACTGCAGACATAAAGTCTGCCACGGATGAATTGATGGAAGGATTGTAAGCGCCCTGTTGCATATAAGCTTCTCTTGTGCTGCAAGTAGTTAAGTTTTGGTTAAAGTTAAATGCACATGCTCATTTTGTACAGAAAAAGTTGTACAATTTTTTAAAATCAATATCACACAAAAAACAATTAAATTAAATATCAACTAGTTATGTTGATTGTGAATTTTTAAAAACTGTACACCATTACGTTGTGAGCTTAACTTCCTCCTGCCGCTACTGAATTCCCAATACTTGATTTCATTGGCCTGGTACTGGTCCTGGCGGAGCACTTTCTCCGACTACGGGAAACTCAAAAAACCCCTATACCATTGAAAATATGAGGAATGAACATGATACCACTGTGGTAGCAAAGCACTCTCAAAGATTGATGTTCTTCTTCCTCACCCCATCTGGTTTTTTGTACATATAGGAATAAGATTAAATTAATGTTGTACAGTCTCGACTAAGTTGTACAATGTTTTTGGAAATATTTAACAAGGACTGCATCAGTTTAAGGGGGACTTATGGCTTCTTACAGTATCGGTGATGTGGCAGATAAGTGCGGAATTAACCCAGTGACTTTGCGCGCCTGGCAACGCAGATATGGATTGCTAAAACCCCTGCGCAGTGAAGGCGGGCACCGTCAGTTTGATGAAGCAGATATTCAGCGTATTGAAGAAATTCAACGCTGGATAAAATCAGGGATATCGGTAAGTAAGGTAAAGGCCATTCTTGATACAAATCAGGGTGCTGTAGATAAAGGCTGGATAACACAACAGGAAGAGTTGATCACTATTTTAAGGTGTGTGCGCCCGGATGATCTACGTTTCAAAATTGTGGAATACAGCCAGCAATTTAATGCTGCAACTCTGATTGATCACGTCTACACCCCCGTTCGTCAACGGCTTGGCTTCGAACAAAATACGGTGCGAAACATTTGTGGACTGCTCGATGGAGCATTGATTGAATATGTTGCAAACCAGCTGATTTTATCCCGTAAACGAAAGGGAAAACCTGCCCTTCTGATAAGTTGGGATGATCCCGACCGTACACGTTTGTGGCTTGAAGCATGGCGCCTTTCCACTCAGGGGTGGCATATAGATTTACTCGCTGAACCCGTGGAATTACCTCGCCCCGAATTCTTCCCTGGTCACCATATATTTGTATGGGCCGGTAAACTGATTACCTCTCGTCAGAAAGAACAGTTGGAATACTGGCATGAACAGGGTTACTCAATTTTCCATCACAACCCAGACTTAACCAGTTGACCACCGTGCGTGAAATATTTCACGCACGTTGGCAGCACTTTACGTCAGGTTTGATGTAACAGGGGAATAGTTTACCAGGTAATTTGGTAGGCTCAGAATAGCCTTGCGCACGTGATAACATAAATCAATGAGAAATAAATTCTTAATGAAATAAGATTTACGCTACCTCGGAGGAAAAGTTAAATAAATTTTCAGCTGTAATAGCCAATTATTTGCTTGTAGAGATCAGCAAGAATAACATTAGGCTCACGCTTCATTTTATTTACGAGCGCCATTTTAAGACTGTCGCGGGTTACCACTTGGTTTTTGATCAACAATTCCTGTTTAACAGAAATCAGCAGCACTGAATTAGCTAGAAATCGCTCTGGAATACAGTGAACCACGTGATCATGCATCATATCGGCCATCTGGAACATCAACTCTCTTTTGTTAAGTGAGTAATAAATGTAGTTGCCATAGTGCAAATTGTACAACAGCTAAAAATAAAATATTTTTTCCTGTCTCATTCTGCAGAATAATAAAATTAAACAGATAACCAGGAATAATCTTATTCAATAATATTCTGGTTGGCACCTCCTCTCAATTCAACATAATTACAGACCATCTGAAATCACTGCTCAAAAACGTCAGGAATTATTTTAAACAGACAAGAATGAACAGATATGTAGAAACGTAACAATTGAAATACATCACATTCATTAATCTATCAACGTGAGTTTTCGTCAAAATGTTCAGTGGAAATTGTCGGGTAAGAAAAGTACGCTTGAAAAATAAATAAAGTTAACAACTTGTAAATTACTTGTTTTTAAACTACCTTGAAATGGCTGCATCGAAACAATTCAGATATTTATTACTGCAACACTATTTTAGAGAAATGAATGATATTACCCCAGACAGACTTTAAGCCCGCTTCTCCTCAGTTAGAAATACCCGCTCCATATGAAAATGAATATATCGCGTTGAGAACCATTACTCAACAGCTCATGTCATCCAAAGCCCTGGTAACCAATAAAGACATTATAATTAAACTCATTGAACTTCTGGAAACAGAAAAATGTGATGTGCAAAAAGACATTTTTAGAAATGTTCTGGAAAGCTTGCTACGCAGAACCCCGGATGATCTTTAATAATCTTACTCAGGCAGTAAGCTCCCATTAGCATATTTTATATGATTTTTGAGTAATTAAACCTGAAAGAAAAATCAAAAAATAGACCAGCAACGTTATAGCTGGTCTGACATTGATTCAGCCATCAATCAAAAATCTCACCACTCCACCAAGAAAATAATTTTGGTTACTCTTTCCTGGCATCAATAATATGGCAACCCGCGTGTTAACTTTAACAAAATGACTTTCCTTTAACTGCCACAAACCAGTTAAATGGCACTTTCAGACTATTCTTTTTTACTGAATAAAAGTTTCATTTTTTTACTTTAATTTTAATATCAATAAAATTCAATTACTTACATTGAAGTCAATATTTACCAAAAAGTAGAAAGAATTTCTCGCCGGACGCTAACAGACTTTAGCTAATTCACCACCCGCAAAGTTGTGCCAGGCTTAAACACCGCAAAGGCAAGATGAATCACATTTTTCAATCTTTATAGGGAAACATGCCAGAGATAAACAAAAGTTCATTTGATTATTTATTTATTCATGAGCTATCTGATATTTACTGCGCAGATAAGGAAATTATTGACGCCATTGCAGCCGACATAACGATGACGCGTGAAGTGGCACATCAGATGTCTTTTGAAAAAGCGCTGTACGCTATTAGCAACAATTTCCCACCAGGAAAACTCCCTCCAGTGGAGAAATACGCGACGGTTTATTACAACATGTCCGAAGGAAACGATGTCCGCGGCAGCTGGAATTCAGACGAGAACTTCACCTATGTAGCGCAGCCTGAACCGGCTGTTGATGGCGGAGATGGCACGGCTAGTGTCACGTTATCCGCAACCCAGAACGCGAATCTGGAAAAACTGGCAAATCGTACGGCCTCTGACCCTGGGGTAAATCCGGTTACCGGGACTGACCTTGGCAAGGTACCTCCTGTTGAAATTGAATCACCCGCGCAGAAGAAATCCGGCAAAGCCAAATCAGCTAAAAAATAATATCGGGCGGCCCTATGGCCGCCATCCCTTAGATCTGCACAGACCAAACTTTCTCCTCCACTCATCAAAACATAAATGCCGTGAAAGGGTTTGTATCCTGGCCTGGAAACTGGCTCAGTCTATTTTCTCAGGATGCTGCTCCATTGCCAGCGCACTCGCACTGGCCGGATCAAACAGTGAAAGACTCTCAATTTGACTCAGCATAATCACCCTTCTGAATTCCATTGCACTCCTGGGCTCTGAATCAAGAGTAATGTCATGTTCGGCATACCACTTACTGTAATTATGCTCGATACATAAATTCATTTTCTCACCATCTCGATAGCCGCTCAGCATCGGGATAAGCACGATATTTGCCGTCTTTTCATACTCCAGAGTCGCCGTATGTATCATACCGATATAGATCCGCCTCGACTTAAGGGTCACCAGCGCCAGCTCACCTTCTTCCATACACTGATACAGAAGTTGTTCGATACCGCTCGACTGCGCCAGGCGCTTATACAGCTTTTTCCTGCCGTCACCATCCAGTCTGGCGCTCCCAGCCCAGTTAGAACGATAGAGACAAAATAGTATGGCAAATGCCAGCATAATGACGACCGGAGCCTGAATGCCGAGAAAGCTCCAGTTCATAAACTCAATTTGCCAGTTGGCATAGTGCTGAGGTGCAAGGTGGAAGGTATTAACGCCCACTGACAAGCCTAGCAATAGCAACCAGATTAGACCGGTTGCGAGTACGCCCTGCAGGACGAAAATACAGCCATACAGCGCGACAAGAAAATAGACATCCCAGCCGAAGGAGCGCTTGATTTTAAAGCGAGTAGACAGGTCGCGACTGGTGTACCAGTAACCGCAAACCATTAGCACCATGAATATTGCCGTTCCCATATTATGCCCTCTTCAGGGCGTTAACATGACGCAGGAAATCTTGTCGTACCTCTTTGCTTTTGAAATTAACCGAGGCGTAACCATCCTGGTCAATAATAATCCGGTCACCATCTTCCAGAGCTTCAATAATTTCCTGATGACTGATGACCTGTAATAACGACTCCGGGCTTGAGAAAATCGACATGAAAAAATGGTGCATAACGAGACGTCCTTATTAAGATAAAGGATAAGTCTGGTTTATTAATGATGGTGTTGCCTTAAGGTAATACTGAAAATCCTCAACTTTCATTCACGCGGCTGCCATGTGGCAGCGACCAGACAGCTGGCTGATCAGTTGGAGGTGTAGTGAAGCGCAACAAAGAAGAGATAGCCGTTCGTTTACGTTAACAAAACACCCGTCCAAATGACGGGGGCATGCTTTCAATAGATGGCGGGTCCGGGTGTTTTTGGTCCGGTAAAAGATGAAGCCCGCGCCATTCAGGTATTGCGTGATGCCGTGGCGAGCGGTGTGAATCATATTGATGCCAGCGATTTCTACGGTCCGCATGAAACCAATAAGCTGATCAAAAAAGCCCTGCATCCTTACGCTGACAATCTGTGCATCGTCACCAAAGTCGGTGCTCGTCGTGATGAAAAAGGTGGCTGGTTAACGGCATTCACGCCGCAGGAACTGGTCAGCGCGGTGGAAGACAACCTGTGCAATCTGGGGCTTGAGGCGATGGAAGTGGTGAATCTGCGCAGTATGCTGGATATTCATCAGCCGAAAGAAGGATCACTAGAACTGCAGCTGGAGGCGCTGGCCTGGTTGCTCAGACGTTCACCGAATATTTTGCTGATCCCCGGCACGTCATCGCCGGAACATTTGCAGGAGAATCTGGCCAGCGCACGGCTGAATTTTTCTGATGAAGTGATCGAAAAGCTGAACGAAATGAACTAAGGATCTTGTGAACTGAGTCCTTGGCATCGAGGACTCAGAATTTAAAATATCAGCGTTATGGTGACTGCCTGCGCTTCCACTCATCAGCCACATCGCCCAGAGTTTTAGGCACCTCATTACGTACCCAGGCCATAAAATTACTTTCGAACCGAAAGTCTACCCGCACTGCTCAGTCAGGAAACTCCGGACATTTTTTTGTTCCTGTAACGCTTATCCACAAGCGTAATACGTGTCAAATAAATGGTATGCGTAGGGAAAAGACGATGCCTATGGGCATCCGGGCACTTTGTAGATCTCAGAAATTACCTGCATCGTTGCGTCTTCGATCGTTCCTTCATTACGGCATAAAATCCATTCATGATTGGCTATTTCTCGCTCGAACGCGGTGGTACAAGCGACATGCTCTTCCAGCTTAGAAATCACCGTACTACCCAGCCCACGCGAACGGGACGCGGCCCTCGCCCATGAAATGTCAGGTGCAGTCACCACCCCGACATGCAGGTCTGGCGTTCGCACGTTTCGTTCAATGTTAAGCTGTAAAATCTCTGCAAAAGGAATCATCCGGCGAAACGCGGCATCCGACGGATACCAGCGATCCATCAGGATAATGCAGTCCACTGGCTGTTTAGTCAGCACATGCTTGGAAATCCAGGCACGGCTATCTGCAAGGCGCACACAAACCTCCCGTTCCAAATCCAGAGTGGGATTTCTGGCGAGCTTGTTAACCAGGGCCATTGTTTCGCCCCTGTAAGGATCGCTTTTTTCTCGCAAAGCCGGATGACCTTCTTGTTGTCTGCCCTGAGTACTTTCGTAATGGCCTCCAGCAATGTGGTTTTACCGGCCCCCTTGGGCCCATCCAGAGAAACAAAAAATTGACGACTCATTCTTCAAATGACGATTGATATACGGTTTTTGTAAAGCTTGCATCTGGCAAAAACATCTCATTTCCTTCGTATGAACCGCTGACTAACCCTTCGTTTTAATGTGATAGGTTCGAATGACTGGAACACTTAGACTTCAAGTGCAGCAAGAATGACGGTTTCCATTTTCTCCGGAGTGGTAGTTGGAAAACGTCCGCTCTGAGCGAGGAGCGGAGGTACAGTGGCAAATATCTAAACAATAGTAATTATCAAAAGCGACTGTTTTTTTATATCTGGATATCTACATTCGGATTACCCCTGCACTTCAGGTAGTACAAAAAAATGCCCTGACATTTTCTACCTTTCGGTAAACTAGGGCATTTTCTATAACGCATTGATAATGCAGAATTGTCACCAGTTCTGTAGGGTAGGAGAAATAATCAGATCGTTTACTGTGACGTTATCCGGCTGGTTCAGCGCATAAATAACAGCATTGGCATCATCTTCAGAACTGATAGCAAACTTGTTCAGTTCCTGATCGGCCTTACGACCTTCAGGATCACTGACTTTATCAGCCCAGCCCGTATTGATAACGCCCGGAATCACAGTAAGAGAACAGCAAAAGAACGGCATTTATTGCTCTGTGGATCAAATATCCGGCGACTGCCAGTTCGCGTCATCTTTTACCGGAGGCAGGTAAGAAAGACGCTGCATATTCTGGTTCCATAGATTATCCGGAATGCGGTAACGGTCTTCCTTATGCGGATCGATAGCCGTCACAATACGGTCTTCCTGACCTGACGTGATCAGGCTGATAAGGTCTGGGTTCATCATTACGGTTTTACCTAGCGCAATAAATTCTGCCCACCCCGTCAGGTTGGCTTCGAGGATCTGGTCTGCAGTAAAGAGGTTACCGACACCAATCAGTGGCAGTTTGCCGTTAATACGTTCGTGCAATAGCTGCATACGGGTCAGCGAGGTATCTGCACCGCGACGAGCATTCTTGTAGAAGTCCCACAGTGAAACGTGCAGATACTGCAGTGGTTTCTGTACCAGTGCATCAATCAGGGCAAAGGTGTCTTTCATCGTCAGACCCTGCGTACCCGGTTCTTCCGGAGAGAAGCGGTAACCGACGATAAATTTTTCGCTGGCATACTTTTTCTTCACGTCCATAACGGCATCAACAATGGCTAGCGGGAAACGCAGACGCTGCTCAATTGTACCGCCCCATTCATCGGTACGGCGGTTGCTTTCTCCTGATACAAACTGCTGGATCAGATAGTTATTGGCTCCGTGTATCTCAACGCCATCAAACCCTGCCTGAATGGCCAGATGCACCGCATTGGCAAAGGCTGTAATCAGATCGCGAATTTCCTTGTGGGTCAGAGCCACTGGCTCCCGATTTCTCATCTGCTGAAGGAGCCACCATATCCCGGCCGTTTAGCAATTCAGGGATGCTCAGATGACCACCGTGGTGGATCTGAAGAATAACTGTGGCGCCCTGATTTTTAGCAATTCGGACGACTTCACGCAGGCTGGGTAAATCTTTCTCACCAATAGCTTCTGGCTGGCCGACAAACGCTTTTCCTTCCGGGGACACCAGAGTTGCTGCAGCGATAAAAAGGCCAAAGCCGTCAAAGCGATTGGTCAGAAAGTTACGCTCTTCATCACTCATGCTGCCGTCTTCATGCGAGGCAAAATGTGTCATTGGCGCAACGGTAAAACGGTTTTTAATGATGACGCCATTATTAAGGGCATAGGGTTCAAATAAAGGTGCAAATTTCGGGTTCATTCTGTTTCCTGTGTCATTTTTCTCGACGTAATGTTTATGTCTTAAATGCTAAAACGTACGCTGCGACAAAAAGTGTCTTACGCCATATTTATGTAACGACCACTAAATATTATTATATTTATAGCGATCACTACATAAAAAGGCAAGCATATTTTTCTCTCTCTGAACATTTTTGCTGTTTTTTGTAATTGGTGTTTTAGCTATCGCTTTTTATCAGCGGGTTACCTGCGAGCGGATGAGGAAACATTAATAGCCGCGAGGGCGCCCTTTTGACGGGATCCCGTCGGTGGATAACATCTGATGCATCATGGTTTAACTCAGTGACAAAATCCCATATTTTGTGTAGCACTTACTACGTAATGACACTATTATGTAGTGATCGATACAATTCAACAGTCATCACTATGTACTGAGACGGGCTAAAGTTGAAAATGAGGCGCTGCTGCGTCAAATGATCCTGACCGGTTATAACAGGCTGCGCGCCTTCACCTCGCTGAATGAGGGGGACTGAATGGGCGGGGTAACCACGGCCTACCGACGACACATGACCTCAAAATCTTGTATAGTGAGCCATCAGTTTTACTTTATTCATCAGGCAGGAATATGACAGATTCGACGCAAAGTCCCCCCTCACGAAGAGGACGCCCCCGTAATTTTGACCGGGACAAGGCCCTGGTTCGCGCATTGGGTGTTTTCTGGCGATGCGGATATGAACCAGCTTCTGTCGGCGAACTTTGCCGAGTGATGGATATTAATCCGCCCAGCTTGTACGCGGCCTTTGGCAGTAAGGCGCAGCTGTTTATGGAGGCGGTGAATTATTACGAAAGAACGTTCTGGGATGAGCCATGGGAAAGAATGCGTCAGGAAGAAAACGTATATGACGCTATCCATAACTTTTTTGAAGAAGCCGCCGTTATTCTCACGAGTCAGGAGGCGCCCTGTGGCTGCCTGGTTGTTCTGGCGGCCATCAACGTTTCACCGGATTCGAAAGATGTCTACGATGCGGTTAAGGCATTGAGAGAGGAAGGCAGGATTTACTTCAGGGAACGCCTGGAGGCTGGTAAGCAAGCTGGTCATTTGCCGTCTGATACGGATGTGGATGGTCTTGCCCTGACGTTGAATACACTGCTGGAAGGCATGTCCATACCCGCTCAGGATGGTATCTCGCAGGCTGAACTAAAGCGCATCTCAGCCCAAGCCGTTCGGCTCCTGCCGCGATTTTAAGACATCCGGCACTTTGATCCCGCCCCGCATAGGCGGGTTAATCATGGCATTTCCTGACCACCAATAGTCATACCCTCACCGGTGGCATAAAACTGTCCACCTGCAATGTAGTGCAGGCTTCGCCATGCTGGATCAGCGGAATCAAACTTCCAGTGGCCGTTGCTGAAGATTCGCGAATCCGCCCAGGCTCCCGTGATTTCTCCGATAAACAGATCATAAGTGCTTTGATTATGCGGCTCCTGGATAACCTTGCAGGCAAGCCATCCAGCACAGCCTTCAATAAAAGGCATATCCGTACCGGGCATTTCAAACACCCGAATGCCATGATGAGCCATTTTTTCCGGATCGGTGTGGAGGCTATGGGTTCCTGCATGGTGTGTCAGCGCTATCTGTGCAACAGTCGGAACCTGAATAACAAATTGTCCGCTTTTTTCAATAAGCTCGCGCGTACGAGCCATCTTGTCCAGCACCACGGTCAGCTTTGGCGGGGCATAATCCAGGGCGCAAACCCATGATGCCGCCATCACATTATCCACACCGTCATATCGGGCCGATACCAGCGTCGTCGGTCCGTGGTTTATCAGGCGAAATGCCTTTGATAATTCAACTGGGGTAATAGTTACCGTTGCCATAGTTCATTCCTTTTTCAAAATTAACATCAGCCAGAGACCTCAGAGCATCTGCTCCGACTGCACCACGTTCTTACCCGGAACAGGATCCAGCGTGGCATCCGCTTTCCAGAAGTCCCCACAATCAGGTAAGTACCTGAAGTCGATAACAGGTGCTGACAGCCTGGGATGGGACACCCAGCACAATCAGTTTCATCACAACTCTTCCTGTATCAGGGCTTTTCCATGTGCATAACAGCTGTGCTGATAGCTTCATTACCCGCGGTCAGCTCAATGATGACCCGGCTGATGGCCGGACGGTTGATGATTTCAGCCAGTGTCCAGGCCACGTCATCACGTGAAACATCACCGTAGGGAATCGCAAGACCGGCACGAACTTTACCCTGACCCGGTTCATCAAGCAGTGTGCCAGGACGGAGGATCACCCAGTCAAGATCGGTTTCTGCCAGATACACATCAGCAAGTTTCTTGACGGACATGTAATTCTCAAATGATTCCGGCATACCTTTCGCGCGGAAGGATTCAGGGAACGCCGACACCAGGATGAATCTTTTGATCCCAGCTAGTTTTGCAGCCTCAACGGCCAGCTCCAGACCGTGACCGTCGATAGCTCGGGTCATGTCCTGGCCACCTTTACCGCCAGCACCAGCCGTAAAGACCACGATATCGCTACCGCTAAACAGGGCAGCGAGTCCCTGAGCATCAAGTTCAAGCAGGCTTCCCATGACGGGAATGGCACCGAGCGCGCGCAGCGGCTCTTCCTGTTCCGGATGGCGATAGAGTGAACGGGGTTGATTTCCCTGCTCAGACAGCTTCTGTGCCAGCCGGCGCCCTACTTTTCCGGCACCACCGATGATAAATACCTTTTTCATATTCGTACCTGTAATGAAGGATAATTGTTCGTCTCAGGCCACAGTTCTTCGCAGGATGGCTGACGACGGAACAATAAAAGCGATGCCTGTCATTTCTGGGTCGAGGCTATAGGACAAGGCATCAGGGGTGCATACCCCAACGTTCAGTTAATCAGGGGGCAACATGAGTGTGATAGATTTTGCTGAACACGATCCATTTGCCATCGACCTTGAGCAGATTGAAAAAGTCGGTAAAGCAGAAACCAGAGATATCGTTAGTATCAATACGCGCACTGGCAGCGGTACCCACAATATCGATGTTTACGATAACTCCCTGTGCTTCAGGCGATGGGAGGAAGGCTGAGTCAATGACGTCAAACAATCCCTGGATAGGCCCACCGGTCAGTTTGCCGTCACCGTCAACGCCGTAAATGGTTGCTTCGTTGCTGAAAGCCGGTTTCATGATACTGCTGTCAGCCTGTTTGCCACCTTCATTATACTGGTTCAGTACCTTAACGATCGCGTTGTATTCCTGTACATATATTGGTTTGGTCATGCTTAAATCCTCGCATCTGAATGATGCTTAACGGGTTGCTTTTTGATTAAGGACCCTGCGCGCACGACGGGCAATCATTGTCAGTGAAATAATGACCACAATTCCTCCTGCAATGGTCAGAGCCTAAGTAATGTGAGAGACAGTTTCCCCGCTCTCTGAGAGTTGACTCACCCCTGAAACCAGTGAGCCAATAAATACGTATAAAACAGTGCCCGGCAACAGACCGGCCCATGTAGCCAGAAGGTACTGGGGGTACTGATACGGCTCATTCCCAGTAGATAACTGAGAGGGACGAAGGGCAGAATCGATACCAGACGGAGCAGGAACACCTCCCGAAATCCGTCATCAGAGATGACTGTATTGATGGCCTGCATCCTGGGTAGTGCATTGACCGTGCTTTAATGCGTGCTCCTGCCAGATAACGGCTAATCAGAAAAGCCAGCACCGCCGAAATCAGTCCGGCAATGGAAGTTGCCAACAAACCGCTCAGCGGACCGTACAAATATCCTGCCAACATCGCCAGCGGTGAAGCGGGAAACAACAACAACGTGGCAAGAATAAAAACACCAGCAAACAAAGCCGCCCGAGTGACCCCATCGCTTGTAGCCTGGCGATCAGTTCCTCTGTAATTGTTGGATCCATTCAGTTCCTGCCCAGGCGTTATTCATTTATCACTGCCCTATCAGCCATCAGCAGTCAGGATAAATATGTAGTGATCACTATGTAATTTGTAATTTATAGTGATCACTAAGGAATAAGTCAACATGAAATTGAATACGTTTGGAAGCGGCTGTCTGCTGGGAGACAGATCAGCAGCGTGTTATGGGGAGGTTTTAAAAGGTGGGATATTGAGGGATCAACCTTGCGGTTGTTTCCATCCACCTGTGAATGCGCTGACAATTTCATCCACAAAAACGAACGTTTTCGCTGGAAGAAGTGGGCTGAAGGCATTACCGCATAAATTTCCCCCTCCTCTAACCCACGTCAGCCGGGAAGCATAGCGATCCCTGTGGCATGAATGGCCGCAAGCTGCATTGTTTCGGATTTATAAGTTGTCAAAGGGCTTCAGGGGTGCTGAATTTCGATCTGCTTTCATTTTTTTGAGCGTCCAGTCTGACGACGCTGAGGGGCTGACAAAAGCCAGACACTAATGTGCGGTGAGCGCGTGGGGAAAAGACGTAGCTGGCGGTTCGCCACCCCGGAAGGGACATTTGTGTATGAAGGACCAGGGCGACTGAACCTCGACAGTTCTGAAGCCATGCGTGCATCGGCTATTTCTGGGTTCGGAATAGTCCACTTACCCACCTATTTGCTAGGCGAGGATTTGCGTAGTGGAAGATTGATGCCTGTTCTTGAGGAATATCCTTTTCCTCCGGAACCTATTCGAGTGATTTATCCCAGTAAACGACACTTATCACCACGAATCCGCTCTTTTATTGACCTGCTTATTGAAAGATGGGAGCAAGGATCACCTTGGGAATAAGGAATTTCCATCCATACATATCCCAAACGCTACTGTTCAAGATATTTCTTAAGGCCTAACGTCTGCTCATCGCTCATAGCTGACCTCCCGCTCAGTTAGCTATTCCGCTTAGTGCCAGAAGCGGACGTTGCTGAACTGTATGGCGTTAAGGAATCGTGTGAAAACCTATTAGGCTAGTGAATTCGTGTCTACGCATTCCGTTATATCTTAGCGCTTAGATGAAGATACCAATCGTTGTCACTAATAGGAGTAATTTCTTGCGGATTCATGTATGGTATATATAATTAAAAACTTTGAATTACCATTCATATTGAAATTTTGAGATATGGAACCACAAGAAATCATCAATAAAACAAAACCGCCACCATCCAAAAGTCAAAAAATTTAATTAAGAATGTTTTCGTAAAAATTAACTACATTGAGTTGAATGGTCAACTAATAAAAATTAAGGTGTAAACATGGCTTTTTCATCTGTAGCTTTAGTTGCTGGTGTTGCAGCATTGACATCCTCACTTTTTAAAAATAAAGAGCTAAGGGTAAATGATGTTTTTGAGTTGTCAAAGCTAAATAAAGAATGTTTTGAGAGTCATCCTCAATTAAAAATTGTGAAAAATGATATTAATACTCATATCACAGGCATAAAAGATCCAGTTTATCATGAGGTGTTAATTGAAATCATGGCTAAGCATAACAAACCCGTTGGTTACTTTAGTAAGCTTGAGGGAAGACTCCATTATTCTTCCCCTTATCAAATTTCAATAATTAAGCATAAACCCTTGGCCCGTTTAAAAAAACAATTAACAAATACAAACTCTATTTTTGCTAGCTTAGCATATATTTCAGTTTTGCTAGCTATATTTCAATCAGCAATTGAAATGGATTCCTCATCCGTAACCTGGATGCAAGCTGCAGCGATTATACTCGCTGGCTTAGGCGGTGTAGTATTTAGCCATCTCCTCACCAGTTTATCAGTTCAATGGAGTGAAAATTTTCATCGAGTAAAAGATTATGAATATCAAAATGTCTTTGACGAATATACAAATAATAAAATGAACGAGTTAGGGTTATCAGAAAATAATATTATAACTGATGAATAATCATCCATTAAGCCGTTTGATTGACCTGCTCTTTGTCTTTTAATATACATAGATATGAGTAATGTC
This sequence comes from Buttiauxella sp. AC038, assembly GCF_979253565.1. Lineage (NCBI taxonomy): Bacteria > Pseudomonadati > Pseudomonadota > Gammaproteobacteria > Enterobacterales > Enterobacteriaceae > Buttiauxella > Buttiauxella sp. AC038. The sequence continues at coordinate 3,074,727 of NZ_CEEDCQ010000001.1, forward strand.
AGCTTCACGCCCTGAGACATTCGACAAGCTTTTTATGGCTTCAGTAAGGGCGAGTGTCGCGCTTCGAGAGCCAGCAAATATTTCGCTTCGTCGTAGCGGGTTCTGGTCTTCCAGCAGCGGTAAATGATCCTTATCCATTTAAACGCCAGAGCTCGGATTGCAGATTGGTGAGATTTTCCTTTTTCTCGCAGTCCCTGATAATAAAGTCTGGCCCAGTATGATGAGTTAACCGTCTTGGCAGCCCATTCAACAAAGGTCTGCCTGACGAACTTGGCACACTGCCATCTCCACTGAACCCAGGATTTTTGGCCACTTCTTTCTGTCACCGGGGCAATACCTGCATAGTTTTGAATTTCTTCAGCGCTGTTAAACCGGTCACGGTTATCACCAAGTGCAGCAAGCATCCGTGGGCCCATACACGGCCCCATGCCCGGAAGGGATTTGAACAGTCCCGCATCTGGTAATGTGTCAAACAGCGTTTCAATTCGTTCGTCATAGGTTTTGATGATTTCACTCACGACTTTAATTTGTGTCGCCAGTGCTGTTGCCATCAAAGCATTAGCCTCTATAACACTCGGGTCTGTAGTCAATGGGATCGCGTTATCAATACTCGCAACACGTTGCTCGGTAAGGGCCATTGCGCGGCCACCTTTGGCATTGAGAAAGTTGCGGATCGTGTCGCGCCTGGCTCGTTTCAGTTGTTGCAGACTGGGCCACCGGATAATCAGCTCACACAACAGTAAGCTACCCCGATGTGAGAACCACTCCAGTGGCTGAGGATAATACTGTTTAAGCGTGTTGATTATCCGGTTCACAAAGCGTCGTTTATCTTCAACCAACTAGCGACGTTGCTCAACCAGTTGCTGAAGAAAGCGAATATCCGCATTGTCGGGTTCAATAGCTTTTATCTTCTGGGGGTAACGCAGCATTAACTCTAATGCCAGCTCGGCATCCTGCGGATCATCTTTAGCGCCGCTGGGCGAGAAGGCTTGTCGGTAACGAGCCAGGGACAAAGCGTGGACGGGGAAAACGGTGATAAAGGGATATTTTTGAAGAGCATATACCACGGGGCCCTTCTTCAGTTCGAGAGCAATTGCGATTCTACCTTTTACTTTCTGGTGTAACTCAGTAAGCCAGGCATCAAGCGCTTCTGCTGTATGTTCAATCACATCGAATACGCGTTCACCATTTTTAAACTGAACACAGACATCGTGTTTTTTATCCGCCCAGTCCAGACCAACGTGCGCAGCAAATTGATTAGTCACAGTCATCACCAACTCCTTTTTATAGGGGATTGGTATGCATTCCACGCTCTTCGAAAGAAATATAGCCAGCAGTTTATCTGCATGCCCTGAGTATTCGTTAGCGAACGTGGAGCACCTACTGGTTCGAAAGAAAAGCGGCGATCATCGCATGATTCTCGCTCAATATTCGTAACCAGCAAGCGCATACCCTGAATCACTTAATAGTGTAATTCTCAGGGTGCGAATGACTATACTTCGCTCAGAGCGGACCTTCAATTCAGTTAGCTCGTCCGCTCTGTGCTTGGAGCGGACATTTTTTATCGTTAAGATATAACTATCTCTATCTAATTTTTTTATTTTCCCAAGAAAGTCGCCAAAACAGCATTATATATTATTAAAACATAGTGCAAATTATACAACCCTATTAATCAGAAGTTGAAATAATCTGTGGAATTTAATGAATCCCTTCGATTATTTAACTTGTCAACAGCATTGTTAAACTTATTTCTAGTGAGCACATCAATGCCTAACTTTAATGCTTCTGAAGCAATTGTATCAGGCAGGTTTTTAAATTTAAGAATTTTTCTAATGCTTAACACACCAACCATTATCTAATGCATTCTCATTCTGTCTAATGATAATCATTAACTCCTTGTCAGATAACTCTATTTTTATAAAGTCAATAGAGAACGTAAATATGCTTGAGAATAGGCTGGGATATGAATCTGACTTATCGAAGGTCAAGTTTGTTTTCTCTATTTCATAGCTTTCTTTATTGCCAACTTTAAAGAAAGTGAATTTTGCGCGAAGATTGATTTCATCCAAAAAAACATCCTTAACAGCGGTTGGTATTGCATAGCTATCAATTTTCATAGTCTTGGAAGATAAACAAAGGAAGTTGGTTATTGCAGGGATAAACCCATACTCATGGTAGTTATAATAGTCTAATTCCTCTAGAAAAAACAAGCTATTATGAAAGGTGGTGTAAAAAGAATAGTCATTAAAGCATTTTTTATAAAATGAGGTTTTTTTATCATGCTGCAATGACATAATAAAGGATGCAGCAAAAAACTCTTGAATTGACTTATGTACGAACCGATATTCATTAAAGCCATCTTCAATAATTAAATTTGTAATGGAAGATAACTCTTTCACAGCCTTTTCAGCTATGGAATGCTCTTCATTTATATGCTTGAGTGAGATTGATACGAAATTTACTAGTTTTTCATGGCTAAATCCATTCAGACCATCGCTTAGGGAAATAAAACACAAGCAATCAAAAAGCTCTCTATAAACACGTCTATTATCATTCCAGTGACGCTCTCTGTATACTTTTCCCTTTATATTGTCATGGCGATGAAAAACAGTATCAAAAATATTTGAATAAAATTGTGATAATGTATTTGGTATATCTTCACCTAAATTGTAACTGATGCAGAATAAAACAACTAAAATAGGTGATTTAAGGATGGAGTCTTTTTTTGTATGCAAGGACTTCGTTTAAGAGCGCCACATAGTTCATCGCACTTTTCATGATCAGATGCTGTTTTTTTGATAATTCCAAAAATTTGTTCTTCAGTTAACTCACACACAGAGAATGTTCTAAATTCTGATAAGGAATCAATTTCAGTGCTAGGTCTGCTTGTACAGACTACATGGCATTTAAACGAATTGATAAAACGCTTTATTTCATCAATTAGTTCAATCCTAAACTCAGGCTTAACCTCATCAAATGCGTCAAGGTATATTTTAACATTACTGTCTGAAAGTAATTTCTTCAGCGCGTACTCTGATATTTGAACTCCAAAATGGCTTAATGATTTTGATATGGCAAGCTCTAAGGTACCACCATTATAATTTTTAAGCTCATAGAAAACTGGAAGCCGGCTGAACCTTTTCGCATTATTAGATAATAATTTTCGAAGCAATGTTGACTTCCCTTGCCCGGCCAGCCCTTTTATTAATATGGCCCTATCATTATCTAAAGCTGTGAAATTATTTATCTCCAATCTGCTTTGGGTACCAGATTGCATTATATCGATTGGGATGTAAATATCATCAACATGAAAGGATTTATCTTGAGAGACCAGCGTTTTTATTTCTAGAGTTTTTTCACAATACTCTAGATAGTGCTCCTTGAATCTTGGTATATCTAAAAGTTCGTATTTTTTAACTAAGAAATCAAAGACTGGCCCTATTGTTTTTTTTACGACCTCATTAGCCGTTGAGGTTAACACCGCTCCAGTAACTGCTCCCATAGATACACTAGACCTCATCGTAGTGAATTGTAATTTCCATTATATCAATAAAGATTAGGCTGTGTATCTATTGGATTATCTACATTTACTACTATTTTCAATGCCTATACCGTCCGCACCTCGCTCAAAGCTGTTGGAGATGCTCCGAGCGCCTACTGAGTGCTAGGAGTGGGCATTGACAACTTTTCTTTGCACTAAGAAACATGTAAACTCAAAATAATTCGAGTCACTTAAAGGTGTCAAACTCGAGAATCCCCAAGAGCTTACTCAAGTAAGTGACTGGAGTGAACAAGTGTGGCCAGCGCATAAGCCGCTTGAAGTATGACGGATATAAATAGGATAGAGTCTGATGAGTATCATTTTTCTGATTTATGCATTGACTCATCAAAATTGCAAGAAGCTCGTTTGATATCGAATGTTTTCATAAATTCACCATATGCTTCTGGCCATTCCCCCATAGAGGATGACAGCATCTTATAAGCTTCACCTGATGCACCATAATTCATATCAGCAATTGCAAGTGTTTTTATAGATGTCGCAATGTTTATCGCAAGCACTGAAAGACGTTCTGAAGTATATGTACTGATGGACATTGCCTGCGTAATAGCTGATTTGGCTGGTTGATAAAGTTGATTATGATTAGGTTGAAATAAGAGAGATTTATCCGCATCAAACGCAGCTACGGCAGTCAATAAGCTAGATGCTCTTTCGCGAAATTTTTGCTCATCTTCATTAACCGCGTTGATACAAATTGTTCTGGCATTTATCAATGCTGGCACACTCGTACTTTCTACTAGCTTTGAACCAGTGAAGTATGAACCAATTATTCCGCCAATGGCTGCGATTATCGCGACTAAGAGCGTGCTTCCAGCGCTTAAAGATGCTTTGACGACTTCTGTTCTATCGTTGTTACCGTTTTGACCACCAGACATTTTTAGCTACCAGTTACATAAAAACCCAGTGTATCAATTGATTGCCTATCAATACTATTCGGACAAGCAAAAAATTGCCTTTTTCTCAAAAAATACAAGTAATCGAAATTGCACTACTGATAGTTGTGACCAATTTCCCCTCCATTGTATACGCCAGAATGCCAACTTCAGCTTCTCGCTCATAGCTGCCCTGATACGTTGTGGGCAGCTGTGTGTCAGAAGTGGACGTTGCTAACAACAGTCTGAGTTGATCAACGGGGAGCAGGTCAGACGCGTTATTTATTAAACAGCGTTCATGTGAAAGTGCTTCACCTTTGGTGGCAAATTGTATGCGAATTCGTTTGCCGTTTGCCCCAAATAGATAACACCCGCTAAGCCACTTCTGATGGGTGCTTACGAACGGTCATTCTATTTAGTCTTCATGAGTAAATCCCGAATTTTCGCAAGGTGTGAATTTTCGGGGACTGAATCCATGTAAGGATCGCGCTCAAACACTAATTGCTCAGACTCAACGAAAGCCTGCCACTCTACGGGGTCTAGCTCAAATTCCATCGCAGACATATCACTTTCATCTTCCCCCTCGATCCAGCGGACTAAATAAAACAATTCATCATCAGGAGAGTCATCATCGTCATCAACAATATCAACGTCGGTTACAGTGATGCGAAGGGTGGGATCGATTTTTGAGACATAAATCCCTAACTGCGGCATAGATGGGGTATTGTTCATGAAAATTCCTTTTATTGGTGTTTGCTATTTGAATAAAAATACGCCAAACAGAGTGCTTACTGTGAATACGGCAAGAATCGTTGTAATTATCCCGCTTAGACGCCCCATTCTCTTTTAGAGATCCTCTTGCATATGGATTATGTTACCCGAAAACGAACTTCCGTTCCTCGCTCTTAGCCGACTATCAATCAGAGTATTAATAACAAGATTCACAAATTTATCGAAGGTAGAAAAAACCGTTATTTCTTATCTAACCGTTCCTGTGGCGTTTTCCATTTCAGTAATCGCTCAACCGCCGTATCCCCAGATAAGAACTGGCGGGCCAGTTGCAGGCGTTCCATTACCTGAACCTTCTGCTGCTCATCCAGACGCGCCGCATCCTGCTCTGCTTCACGGAAAAATTGTTCCAGCCGTTTGTCTTCTGCCAATTGCGCCATAATAGATTTTAGTCGGCACGGCTGGCGTTATAGGCTTCTTCCTCCCGACGTATCCGCTCCTTTTCAAGATAGATATCGTGTTCGCGCTCATACTGAATACGCCACTCTTCGGCTTTGATTCTGGCCTCTTCTAACTGCCTGGTAATTAGCGGAACAGCGTCCTGCATCGCCAAAATCATCTTGGGGATCTGGCTTATTAACCCACACTGTTTGGTCTGCCGGAACTGAACCAACCATTTTGCAGATGAATAAGGCGAGTAAAGCTGCAACAGAAACCGCCCGGTAGGCAGCGTATGCTTTGAAACATGAAGAAAAGGCGCACTGTTTTTTCCACGGATCCACCGCGACATCTGTTCGTCGTGAACATAGCGATTTTTAACTTTCTTCGCCGGGACATACTCCGTCATTTCGGCAAGATTGAACGCAAAGTGCATATCCCCGACGCAAATAATACTTGGTGTATACGGTCGCCATAAATTATCCCAGCGATACCCTTCTCCCTTTGGATCTTCCTTGATATCAATATCTGCCCGATGGAGCCTTTCTCCCGGCACATCCAGCGTTACCCGATAGCTCTGTTTCCCTAAGGCATCAAAAAACCGGCTCAGGAAATCTATTGCGCTATCAAACCCCGTATCCGAAACATTGAGATCCAGGAGCTTCTTTTTCGCAGGCTTGTAGTAACCATCTTCAGTCGCATTGGCCTTAGGGAGATACGTTTTAAGATCATTGATTAACGCGTAGCCATTGCCTGTGATCGCGGCTTGCTTTCGCGTCGCTGGAGGTAATGGCTTTGGTAAAGTTACGGTAGATGATGGTGCTATTACGCCAGCCTTCTTCGGGATCTTTGCCATTTTGCCTTTTTTCAAGGCTGGCAGAGCTGGCACCGCAGGTGCAGCTCCTTTCGCCAGTGCTTTCCAGTAACCGGCAAGTGGCCTGGGTATCTGTAATTCAGCACATCGCCTGGCTAGCCCTTCGATGCTGATGTTGTGAAGAGAAGCAATACGTTCCGCTGGTTCGCGCCAGACCAGGTGGTATAGCGCTTCCCTGTCTTCGGGTAAGGTTTGGGTGATACTGGATCGCAGACTCTCTGACATGGCATTCTCCCTTTGCAGAAAACATTATCAGAGATTTTTGTTGGCAGGTGATTGAATCAAATCACCTTTTAATAACTCAAAATTGTAAGGGATTTTGATACCGTGGAACAGGATGATTCCTTAACCCACTAAACGATGTTTGACATAATCCAGTAGTACCTCACGTTGCCTGCTTGATAATGACAAAAATATCAGCATTAGCTCAGCCAAATCATCATCTTCGGCGTAAAAATAAGCTAGCGGAACACATAAAACTTCGGCCAATTTCCTCACAATCTCGATTGCAGGCTCATGTACCCCTTTTTCATACCGATTGATACGCGTGCTGGCGACAAATTCATCTATACCTGCCGCGACACCCAGACGTTTTTGTGAAAGCCCACTTGCTAGCCGAGCCTGTTTCAGGCGTCGGCAAAATATGTCGTTGTAATGACTAGTCGTTTTCATAACTACGAGAATCGTAGTTTTTGCTTGCTGCCGATACTACGATTAACGTAGTATTACAGTGGCAGGTTAAAAGAGGCCGTACCTTAAGCGCCATCTTTAGGGGAGATGTTCATCATCTGTCGGGAGGTTTCTAGCAACTGAAGCTGTAAATCAGGTGAAAGGGCTGCGAAATTGAGTATCAGTTCAGCAAGATTCTCATCCGAAGCGAATAGCCATGGTAATGGGACATTCAGCACATCAGCTATACGTGCAGCGGTTTCCATATCAGGCTCATGAATACCTTTCTCGTAGCGATTGAACCGGGTACTTGCAACGGAAGGATCAACAGCCGCAGCAATCCCCACAGCAGCCTGAGAAATATCTAAGTGCTGTCGGGCTTCTTTTAATCGACGGATGAAAACATCCCGTTGTCTGAGTCGTTTTTGCATAACTACGAGATTCGTAGTTTTTTAATGACTTAGATACTACGAAAAACGTAGTATCAGGATTGGAGAGGTAACCAGAATGACTAAACAAGACTGGCACCCAGCCGACATCATCGCCGCCCTGCACAAACGTGGCACCAGCCTGGCGGCGCTCTCGCGTGGAGCGGGGCTGGCGTCTTCCACGCTGGCAAATACGCTTAGCCGTCCATGGCCCAAAGGCGAATGGTTAATCGCAACTGCCCTGAAAGTTCATCCGGCCACTATCTGGCCCACCCGTTACAGCGGCCAGGAGGAGTACCGCCTGCCAAAACAGCCGTTGCCGGGCATGAAAGTCGTCGCACCAGGACCCTGTTTTCCGGTTCCGGAAAAACGTTAACGCCCTGTTCCCGGAATCGTTTTTTCGTCTTCAGGCAGGGCATTCTCATCGTGCTACCAAGAGGAGTTGTTTATGCGTACCAAAATCCAGGATGTATCACTGCAACCCGCTGTAATACGCTTTCAGACAGGAGGAGCCCATGTTCATTATCTCCCTTGCTGAAGGCTTTATTCATCTGTTCCAGGCCGCCGGTAAGATCTTTCTCGATATGATGAGCGGCATTATCCCTATGCTCATCACCCTGCTGCTGGCAATTAACTTTCTGATGAAACTCACCGGTGAAGCCCGCATGCAGCGCGTGGCGGCACTGTTTGGCCGCTCACGCATCCTTACGTATGGCGTCCTTCCGGTGCTCGGCTGGTTCTTTATGAGCAGCCCCGGGGCACTCACGCTTGGCAAGCTGCTGCCGGAAAAGAGCAAGCCCGGTTATGAGGATGCCCTCGGTACGACCGCCCATCCACTAACCAGTTTGTTTCCCCACGTGGTGCCGTCAGAGCTGTTTGTCTGGCTCGGGGTGGCTGCAGGGTTAAAAGCCCTTCATCTTCCGGTCACCGAACTGGCGTTGCGCTATATCGCTGCCGCCATCGTTATCGGCCTGATCCGGGGCATCATCACTGAGTATCTGTTTCTGCGTCTTAGCCGCAAAGATACCAGCGGGAGGGCAACGCCATGATTATCTACAATGCGCGTATCGTGCGAACAGGCCCATGCGTGGCGGACGGGCTGGCAGATAATATGCTGATTACCTTTGATGCCGCAGGGCCTGCAGACTGCCTCGACTATGCCCTGGTGTTATCCCCCGTGTTTAAGCATCCCACTGTGCAGATACTTCCCGGCGATCGGCTACAGGTGGCCGGGGAGGAATATCTGATAACTGCGACTGGCCGTGAGGCACAGCACAATCTGTATGAACTCGGTCATCTGACCCTGTTGTTTGATGCCAGTCTTTTCGCCCGCCATGCCGGTTGCCTGCATCTCTGCGGCACCTGCCCGCCCCTGTCTGACTTAAAAGATAATCTGATTATTGTGGAGGCCGTATCATGAATAATCTTCATATTCCTCCCGGCCCTGGCGGCTACGGTAACGGCCTGCTGCTGCCCGTCGGCAGTGGCAAAAAGGTGCTGTCGCTCACCGGGCGGGAACCCCATCCGCTCGCCATCGAAATCGGCGCGCTCACCCAGTCTGAAGTGGTGAACGGTTTCTCCTGCGTGCCGTCAGATGAAGAACTGCTCTGTGTGGTGATTAACTGCGGCGGTTCCCTGCGCTGCGGGCTGTATCCAAAGAAAGGCATCCCCACCATCAATGTGCTACCCACCGGCAAGGCTGGTCCGCTGGCGGAGTTTATCACGGAGGATAACTACGTTTCAGGCGTTACGCTGGCGCAGCTGCAGCAGCCTGAAATGCAACAGAACGATGACCGTTATGGCTCGCCGTCAGTCGGGGTGACTGCGGCAGAGCGAGGGAGCACCGCAACAGGGTCTGAACATCAGCCGCCGGAACAGGGTATGGCTCGACTGGTGCATCTGGTGGAGAAAACCGGTACTGCGACGGGCCAGGTCGTTGCCCTGCTGTTTGCCGCCAGCCGCGAGGCGGTGGATGTCTCTCTGCGCAACGTCATTCCATTTATGGCCTTTGTCTCGGTGCTGATTGCGGTGGTACAGGAAACTGCCCTGGGCAGCCTTATTGCGCACGCCCTGACGCCGCTCGCCAGTTCGCTGTGGGGACTGGTGCTGCTGTCTTTTATCTGCGGCATTCCGTTTCTGTCGCCGATACTCGGCCCGGGGGCCGCTATCTCACAGGTTATCGGCGTGATGATAGGCACCCAGATTGGCGCAGGCAATATTTCCCCGGCCTTCGCGCTGCCCGCCCTGTTCGCCATCAACGTCCAGGTGGGCTGTGATTTCGTGCCGGTAGGGCTGTCGATGCAGGAGGCGAAACCGGAGACTATCGCCAAAGGCGTTCCTGCGTTCCTGCTGTCCCGCCAGCTAACCGGGCCGCTGGCGGTCATTATCGGCTGGGCATTTTCCCTCGGACTTTTTTAAAGGTGACCATCATGAAAAAAATCAAAACCGCCGTGGTGGGCGTTGGCATCTACGGCAGACACCACATTAATGCTTACTTAAATAACCCCGAAGTCGAACTGATTGCCGTCTGCGATTCAGATCCAGAACGCTGCGATAGTGTGGCAAATGAACTGGATTTGCCGGGTTACGCCAGCCTCCGGGCGCTGCTGGATAAGGAGGATGTAGACGTTATTTCTATCGCCACCTCCGATCCATACCACAAAGAACCCGCTTTACAGGCTATCGCGAAGGGTAAGCATGTGCTGATTGAGAAGCCGCTGGCGACCTCGGTTGCTGACTGCCGCGATATTATTGATGCTGCCGAACGGCACGGTGTGACCATTGGCGTTGATTTTCACAAACGCTGGGATCCGGCAACGATCCGCGTACGCATGGCTACACAGGAAGCCAGCGCCGGGAATATTATCCGGGGCTATATCAGCATGGATGATGTGATTGCCGTTCCCACCACATGGCTTGGCTGGTCGGCACAGAGTTCGCCGGTGTGGTTTCTTGGCTCTCACTGCTTCGATCTGGTGCGCTATATCAGCGGACAGGAGGTGAAATCGGTCTACGCCGTCGGGCAGAAGCGCCTGCTGGCCGAGCGGGGCATTGATACCTGGGACAGTGTGCAGAGCACCCTGCTGATGGAAGATGGCAGCTCATGGGTGGTGGAAAACGGCTGAGTACTGCCGGACGGCTTCCCGAAAGATAACGACGGGCGCATCGCGATAGTCTGCGACAACGCTTATATACGGTCCAACTCGCAGGATCGCGGGCTGGAGATCGTCACCCCGGAACGGACGAAAACGCCGAACAGCTATTTTATTACCTATCGGGATAACGTCGCCAGCGGCTTTGGTATTGACCCGATTAACGACTTTATCAAAGCAGTAAAAAACGGAACGCCTTATACGGCAACAGCAAACGACGGATTACAGGCCAGTCGGATTTGCGAGGCGGTGCACAAGAGCCTGGAGAGCGGCAAGCCCGTCGCGTTGTGCTGATATTCGGGCTATTACCCGTGGGCCGTTTATCCTTACGGCTCGCGTCGCCAGTACAACGTTTAAGCTGGCCAAGGGTGAGATAACGGTCTGAAATTATTCACAGCCAGTATTCAATTTCATAAGGCCTGAGCGGTAAAAAAACCTTACACCTGCGGTATTACCCGTTACCGCAGGTGCTTATGTTTATCCCTCTTCAACGGCTTTTAATTGTGCTGGCGCTGAGCTCGCTGCCGACTCGGGCCATTACCACACCTGAAATCGCCGCCTCGGCCCTGTCACCTGCATGCGTGAAATATCAGGTTGTCGGCGTCTGCTACTGGTTGTACTGCACGCCGTTGTGTAAGTATCCCTGTAATCCGTGCCATTACTTTCGCGATAAACTTCACGCACAAGGCTCAGTAGAGGTTGAGCGAATTCATCCTCAATTCAAAAGTCTGGACCAGTGGGGAGAATTCAAGATGAAAACAGGTATCAAACTCCGGCGATGATTCGACTGTGAAAACAGTGTTCATCTTTATACTGGCAAATTTGAAGAGGTTTTTGACCCGTGAGTGCTTCAAGTGCCGACGGTACATAGTACCCCCAACATGTTGTTGCTTTACTACAAATTTAGATTATAGCGACCTAACTTTCCATTTTATGTCAGGTTATGGGTACCTTATGTCAGCTTATGGGTAAAACGACATTTAAGCGGCAAAACTAACACAGCAGTAAATTTTGTTACAGCGCAGTAAAGATTTCCTGCTGACTTTTGCCCTGGGGGTATTTAGGATAGCAATCACTTTAGCTATACCTCAGCTAAAACTGAGTAATTCGGAGAGTACATGCGCACCATTGGGCGATTTATTGCCGGTTTTTTTAAGTGGACCTGGCGTCTACTTAACTTTATTCGAGAATTTATTCTCAACCTATTTTTAGTGTTGCTGGTGCTGGTTGGCGTAGGGATCTGGATGCAGATTAACAGCGCGCCAGCAGAACCTGCACGCGGTGCGTTATTGCTTGATATCACCGGCGTGGTGGTCGATAAGCCTTCAGTCAGCAATAAACTGGGCGTGATTGGCCGCCAGTTGCTTGGCGCAAGCTCAGATCGTCTGCAGGAAAACTCGTTGTTTGATGTGGTCGATACTATTCGACAGGCAAAAGATGACCGCAATATCACCGGCATTGTGCTGGATTTAAAAGAGTTTGCCGGTGGCGACCAGCCATCTATGCAATATATCGGTAAAGCACTGCGTGAATTCCGCGACAGTGGTAAACCGGTTTATGCCGTGGGCGACAGCTACAACCAGGGGCAATATTACCTGGCAAGTTTTGCCAATAAAATTTGGCTCTCACCGCAGGGCGTGGTGGATCTTCACGGCTTTGCCACTAACTCGCTCTATTACAAAACGCTGCTCGATAAACTGAAAGTCTCCACGCATATCTTCCGCGTCGGGACTTATAAATCCGCCGTTGAGCCGTTTATTCGGGATGATATGTCACCTGCTGCGCGTGAAGCAGATAGCCGCTGGATTGGCGAGCTGTGGCAAAACTACCTCACCACTATTGCAGCTAACCGCCAGATTACAGCACAGCAAGTGTTCCCGGGTGCACAGGGTCTGCTTGATAACCTGCAAAAACTGGGGGGCGATACCGCGAAATATGCCCTGGATAACAAACTGGTTGATGAACTTGCCAGCAGCGCCGCGGTTGATAAAGCCATGGTGAAACAATTTGGCTGGAACAAAGAAAACAAAGATTTCAGCTACACCAGCATGTATGACTACGTGGTAAAAAAACCGTCTGATAAAGGTGATGCTATCGCAGTGATTATCGCCAATGGCGCGATCATGGATGGAGAGGAAACGCCAGGCCAGGTTGGTGGTGACACCACAGCAATGCAAATTCGCGAGGCGCGCCTTGACCCGAAAGTGAAATCGATTGTTCTGCGCGTAAATAGCCCTGGCGGCAGCGTCTCCGCATCAGAAGTGATTCGTGATGAGCTGGAAGCGGCACGCGCGGCGGGTAAGCCAATTGTGGTTTCAATGGGCGGTATGGCGGCTTCCGGCGGTTACTGGATTTCAACTCCAGCCAATTACATTGTGGCAAGCCCGAATACATTAACCGGATCAATTGGTATCTTTGGCGTCATCAATACCGTTGAAAACAGCCTCGATTCGATTGGCGTTCATACTGATGGAGTGGCGACTTCACCATTAGCCGATGTTGCAGTGACCAAATCTCTGCCACCGGAAGTTCAACAGATGATGCAGTTGACCATCGAGAACGGTTATAAGCGCTTTGTGAACCTGGTTGCAGACTCCCGCAAGAAAACACCGGAGCAAATCGATGCCATCGCTCAGGGACATGTCTGGACCGGTCAGGATGCAAAAGCAAACGGCCTGGTAGACAGCCTGGGTGATTTCGATGATGCCGTAGCGAAAGCCGCTGAGCTTGCGAAACTTAAAAGCTGGCACCTGGTTTTCTGGCAGGATGAGCCAAGCGTGCTTGATATGGTCTTCAACAGCGTGAGCGGCTCGGTACGCGCCATGTTGCCACAAGCGTTGCAGGCATATTTACCAGCACCGTTAGCGGATGCGGCCTTGGCGGTAAAAGCGCAAAACGATAAGTTTGGCACGATGAATGATCCGCAAAACCGATACGCCTTCTGCTTGACCTGCGGTGATGTGCGATAATCTTTAATCCAGCCCGGTATTTACCGGGCTGTTTTTTTTGACCCACCGCCTTATACTGCGCCCCATAACGTAAAAGCCAGCCCTGAGCTCACTCATGCAAAAAAAATCAATCTACGTTGCCTATACCGGCGGTACTATCGGTATGCAGCGTTCAGAGCACGGTTACATTCCTGTTTCCGGCCACTTACAACGCCAGTTGGCTTTGATGCCAGAATTCCATCGCCAGGAAATGCCTGATTTCACGATTCACGAATATCAGCCGCTGATGGACTCCTCTGATATGACGCCTGAGGACTGGCAGCATATTGCTGATGACATTAAAGCCAATTACGACAAATACGACGGCTTTGTGATTCTGCATGGCACCGACACCATGGCGTTTACCGCCTCGGCGCTCTCTTTCATGCTGGAAAACCTCAGCAAGCCGGTGATTGTTACTGGTTCGCAGATTCCCCTGGCTGAGCTTCGTTCTGATGGGCAGATTAACCTGCTTAACTCTTTGTACATCGCGGCCAATTTCCCAATTAACGAAGTCACGCTGTTCTTCAATAACCGTCTGTATCGTGGCAACCGCACCACCAAAGCCCATGCCGACGGTTTTGATGCCTTCGCCTCACCAAATCTTGCTCCGTTGCTTGAAGCGGGTATCCACATTCGCCGTCTGAATACACCCGCTGCGCCACACAGCGAAGGCGAGTTAATTGTTCACCCGATTACCCCGCAGCCGATTGGTGTGGTGACGATTTATCCAGGGATTTCAGCAGACGTTGTCGGCAACTTTTTACGCCAGCCGGTAAAAGCGTTGATCCTTCGTTCTTACGGTGTGGGTAATGCTCCGCAGCACGGCGCGTTCCTCAAAGAGTTACAAGAAGCCTGTTCACGCGGCATTATCGTTGTAAATTTGACGCAATGTATGTCCGGTAAAGTCAATATGGGTGGCTACGCAACGGGTAACGCACTGGCTCAGGCGGGTGTAGTTAGCGGCTATGATATGACTGTAGAAGCGACGTTGACTAAGCTTCATTATTTGCTCAGCCAGAATCTGGATGTGCAGGCCATTCGCGAGGCCATGACGCGCAACTTGCGTGGTGAACTCACCCCAGACGAGTAAGGAGACACCATGAAACGTGCTTTGTTGATGGTTGATATACAGAATGATTTTTGTGCCGGTGGTGCCCTTGCTGTCCCTGACGGCGATGGCATCGTTGATGTGGCGAATGCGCTGATTAGCTTTTGCAAAACGCGTGGAGATGCAGTTGTTGCCACACAAGACTGGCATCCAGCTAATCACGGAAGCTTTGCCAGCGTCCAAAAAACCGAGCCTTACACCCAGGGAAAACTTGACGGGTTGAGACAAACATGGTGGCCTGATCACTGCGTACAACACAGCGAAGGTGCGCAACTTCACCCTTTGCTGAACACTCAGGAGATCGATGCTATTTTTCGCAAAGGCGAAAATACTCAAATTGATAGCTACAGTGGCTTTTTCGATAATGGGCATCGCCAGAAAACGGAACTCGACAGCTGGCTATTTCGCAATGAGATCAAACAGCTCGTGGTGATGGGACTGGCAACCGATTATTGCGTGAAGTTCACAGTACTGGACGCCCTGACATTGGGCTATGACGTGATAGTGATTACAGATGGTTGCCGGGGCGTGAACCTTCATCCTCAGGACAGCCTGAAGGCATTCCAGACTATGTCTGCAGCAGGTGCCACTTTAATGACGTTTGCTGATTTTACTTACTAATTTCCTCCAGGGCGCTATCGCGCCCTTCCCCCTTTCTCGATTCCGCTCTCATTCTGAACTTTTATTACTCGCTCATTTTTGAGAGCGCTCTCATAATGAATTTGTTTATTAATGCAGCATGTTAGCTGTGTTTTTTACCTGTCGCCCCGCTGGGTTACGTCAGGCTTTTAATCGATATTGCTCGTCAAAGAGGAACTACCCTATGGTCTTCACGCGTAAACTGCTGCCCTTGCTGGCAGTAATACAAATCGCTTGTGCCGGTGCGGCTCAAGCAAGCTCTTACCTCTCCGTCGGTTATTTCAATGGTGGCGGTGATGTTACTGCCGGGCCTGGTGGCGATATCAATAAACTTGATGTGCGCCAGATAACCCACCTCAACTACTCATTTGGCCTGATTTACAACGATGAGAAAGACGAAACCAACGCGGCACTGAAAGACGCATCAAAACTGCATCAAATTTGGCTCTCGCCAAAAGTCATCTCAGACCTTGAAAAGATCCCTGCGCTGCGGAAACAAAATCCGCAGTTGAAGGTTTTACTGTCGGTTGGTGGCTGGGGAGCACGTGGTTTTTCAGGCGTTGCTGCAACACCTGAAAATCGTGCAGTGTTCATCCGTTCGGCACAAGACGTTATTGCCAAATACGGGCTGGATGGTATTGATTTAGACTGGGAATATCCGGTCAACGGTGCGTGGGGCCTGGTAGCCAGCATGCCGGAAGATCGCGCTAACTTCACATCGTTGCTCAATGAGTTACGTACTGCGCTGGGCAAACAAAAATTACTGACCATTGCAGTGGCTGCAAACGTGAAAGGCCCGACCGAATGGGTCGATATGAAAGCCATTGCGCCTGCGCTTGATTACATCAATCTGATGGCTTACGACATGGCGTACGGCACTCAGTATTTCAACTCGAATCTTTATGACTCGAAAGCCTGGCCAACAGTTGCGAAAGCGGATAAGTACAGCGCTGATTATGTGGTGAGTAACTACATTGCTGCGGGCATGAAACCGGCGCAGCTAAATCTGGGTATTGGTTTCTATGGCCGCGTACCTAAGCGCGCAGTAGAGCCAGGCATTGACTGGGATAAACCAGACGCAGCTAAAAACCCGGTCACCCAACCCTACTTTGGCGCACCGGAAAAAACCGTATTTACATCGTTTGGGTTAGATCTGTCGAAAGACACTTATCTGAAATACAACGATATTGTGAGCAAAATGCTCAACGATCCGCAAAAACGTTTTACCGAGCACTGGGATAACGACGCGCAGGTGCCTTATATGACAATGAAATCTGCTGAGGGCAAAGATCTGTTTGCTATCTCGTATGAGAACCCACGTTCAGTGGCTGCCAAAGCGGAGTACATCAAAGCTAAAGGATTAGGTGGCGCGATGTTCTGGGAGTATGGCGCAGATGACAATAATCAGTTGGCAAAAGAGTTAGCCAAAGATTTGGGTATTAAAACAGAGCATTAATTTTAAAAACCAGGGTGGGTGGCATTGCGCCATCCACCCTTTAAGCTCACCGTTACAATTTCACGGTCATAATCGGCGCAGGCTCAATGCCGAACTCAGCTTTAAGCTGCTGCTTACTCTTCATCACGATATTGCCATCAGTGCCGATAGTCATATGCTGCGGGTCAGTGTTATGGCGCGTCTGCCACATCATCACTAACTGCAAACTGTTCTCTTTTTGATCGGGCGTCAGTGCCACACCGTCTGGCCATTTTCCCAGCTCAACGGCGGTCACCAGACGTTGATAAACTTCCGGTGTCATTGCTTCTAACATCTCGTCCAGGTTCATCATGTGGCAAGTTCCTGTGGAATAATTTGCTGAATCGATTTTTCAACCTTCGATTTGCTCACCGTTTTGGTCGTCGGTGAAGTTTAATGAGGCTGAATTCACGCAGTAACGCTCACCTGTTGGCTGCGGACCATCCGGGAAAACATGGCCTAAGTGGGCTTCACAATTGCCGCAACGGATTTCAATCCGCTCCATACCGTGGGTGAAGTCCTTGATGTAATGAATAGCACTGTCGCTTACAGGTTCATAGAAGCTAGGCCAGCCGCAGCCTGAGTCATACTTAGACTCTGACATAAACAACGGTGCGTCGCAGACCAGGCAGTGATACACCCCTTCCCGTTTGTTATGCAGCAGACGCCCGGAAAACGGTGGCTCAGTGCCATGTTTCTGGGTGACATAAAACTGCATCTCAGAAAGGTTTTTTTTCGATAAATCAGGAGGTAATTGGTTAGCCATATGCGTGCATCTCGTGCAGTGGGAACTGTAACTGATAACAGCATGATTCTAACAAAAAATTAACAACGCCGTGCTGTTTTTTGTTCTAAACTTAGCCCTGAATTTCTGGCGCAGCGTCAATTGTGATCGCCGTCACATTTTTGTTGGAATGGTCCTTTAAAATTCCTCGCATCGTCCCCATTTGGATAAAGAGCCAAAAGGGAAGCGCGAGGCGGTTCAGTCGTTCAAATGATGTCCATAGGATTGATTTGTCGCAATGATTGACACGATTCCGCTTGACGCTGAGTAAGGTTTTTGTAATTTTACAGGCAACCTTTTATTCACTAACAAATAGCTGGTGGAATATATGACTATCAAAGTAGGTATCAACGGTTTTGGCCGTATCGGCCGTATTGTTTTCCGTGCTGCTCAGGAACGTTCTGACATCGAGATCGTTGCAATCAACGACCTGTTAGACGCTGAATACATGGCTTACATGCTGAAGTACGACTCAACTCACGGTCGTTTCAACGGCACTGTAGAAGTCAAAGACGGCCACCTGGTTGTTAACGGCAAAACTATCCGTGTTACCGCAGAACGTGATCCGGCTAACCTGAAGTGGAACGAAGTCAACGTAGACGTTGTTGCTGAAGCAACTGGTCTGTTCCTGACTGACGAAACTGCTCGTAAGCACATCACTGCTGGCGCTAAAAAGGTTGTTCTGACTGGTCCTTCTAAAGACAGCACTCCTATGTTCGTTAAAGGTGCTAACTTCGAGAAATATGCTGGCCAGGATATCGTTTCTAACGCATCTTGCACCACTAACTGCCTGGCTCCACTGGCTAAAGTTATCAACGACAACTTCGGTATCGTTGAAGGCCTGATGACCACAGTTCACGCAACTACCGCTACTCAGAAAACTGTTGATGGCCCGTCTCACAAAGACTGGCGCGGCGGCCGCGGCGCAGCTCAGAACATCATCCCTTCTTCTACCGGTGCTGCTAAAGCTGTAGGCGTTGTACTGCCAGAGCTGAACGGTAAAATCACTGGTATGGCGTTCCGCGTTCCAACTCCAAACGTGTCTGTAGTTGACCTGACCGTTCGTCTGGAAAAAGCTGCGTCTTACGAAGAAATCAAGAAAGCAATCAAAGCGGCTTCTGAAGGCCCAATGAAAGGCGTTCTGGGTTACACCGAAGACGACGTTGTATCTACTGATTTCAACGGCGAAATTTGTACTTCTGTGTTCGATGCTAAAGCTGGTATCGCACTGAACGACCACTTTGTGAAACTGGTTTCCTGGTACGACAACGAAACTGGCTACTCAAACAAAGTACTGGACCTGATCGCTCACATCTCCAAATAAGTTGAGATGAGCTATTAGTCCTGAAGGCGACCCATGCGGTCGCCTTTTTTTTGCCTTCGATTGATAGGTGAGTCAATGATTAACAAAATTTTTGCCCTTCCAGTAGTTGAACAAATCACTCCTTCTATTTCCCGCCGTCAGATTGATGAGCTGGAAGTTATCGTGGTTGAACATCCACAAGCTCGTGGTGCTGTGACTTTGCAAGGCGCACACCTGTTGTCATGGAAACCAGCTGGTGAAGAAGAAGTGCTTTGGCTCAGCGGCAACACACCGTTCAAGCACGGCACGGCTATTCGTGGCGGCGTGCCAATCTGCTGGCCATGGTTTGGCCCAGGTGCGCAAGCAGACCTGCCAGCACACGGTTTTGCTCGCAACCTGCCGTGGACACTGACTGCGCATAACGAAGATGAAAGTGGCGTTGCCCTGACCTTCGAATTGCAAAGCAGCGATGCGACTCGCAAGTACTGGCCACATGACTTTACCCTGTACGCACGTTACAAGCTGGGTAAAACATGTGAAATGGAACTGGAAGCACACGGCGAGTTCGAAGTTAACTCCGCTCTGCATACTTATTTCAACGTTGGCGATATTGCTGATGTGAAAGTGAGTGGGCTGGGTATCAAGTATATTGATAAAGTGCTTAACGCTTCTGAAGGCCAGTTGACCGACGGCGTGCAGACCTTCCCGGACCGCACAGACCGTGTTTATCTGGACCCAGAAGAGTGCAGCGTTATTCATGATGCAAGCCTGAACCGCACCATTGACGTTGTTCACCACCACCACATCAATGTGGTTGGCTGGAACCCAGGCCCGGCATTGTCTACTTCTATGGCTGATATGCCAGATGATGGTTACAAGACTTTCGTGTGTGTTGAAACCGCATGTGCAAGCGCAACACAGAAAGCGACGGCTGATAAACCAGCTCGTTTAGCGACAACTATCCGTGTAGCGAAAAAAGCTTAAACCATATCTAAAGGCGTTTTGCGGCCCGGTGCCGGGAACGCCTTTTCCATCAGTGCTATTTCTTCCTGACTCAAGACAACTTCACGTGCCGCCGCATTTTCTTTCACATGCGCCACACTCCCCGCTTTCGGAATGGCCATCACACCATCGTGATGAATAACCCATGCCAGTAATAGTTGCGCGACGCTCACACCTTTACGCTTAGCCAACTCATTGAGTGCCGGATGGTTCATCAACCCACTGCGCAAACGCCCTGCCTGGGCTAACGGGCAATAAGCCATAACAGGCATCTGCTGTTGCTGGCACCATGGCAGTAAATCATGTTCAATCCCACGAGATGCAAGGTGGTAAAGCACCTGGTTGGTAGCACAACCGCGCCCACCAGCCGTACTCCATAACTCCTGCATATCTGAATAGTCGAGATTCGAAACACCCCAACGGCGAATTTTGCCTTGCTCAATCAGTTGCTGCATAACACTGACCGTATCTTGCAGGGGAATATCACCACGCCAGTGCAGTAAATAAAGGTCAAGATAATCTGTTTTTAGCCTTTTCAGGCTCGCCTCGCATGCGGCAATTGCCTGCTGCCCTACGGCGTTCCACGGATACACCTTTGAAACGAGGAAAACCTCATTTCGCCTGCCGCTAATAGCTTCACCCACCACCTTTTCCGCGCCACCATCAGCATACATTTCAGCGGTATCGATAAGCGTTAAGCCGAGATCAAGGCCCGTTTGGAGCGCACGCACTTCATCCGCACGTTGCGAGGGTTTTTCACCCATATACCAGGTACCTTGCCCGATACCAGATAAAGGTTTTGATGCAGAGAAAGAAATTTGATTCGCCATGACAACTCTCCTTAAATGATTGCACCACCATAATGAAAACGGGGCGCAAGCGCCCCGTTTAAGTGCATGATTTGCACCATCAGAAACTGTAAGTCACGCCTGTCAGCAATACCCCAGTCCACTGCTTATCGATCATTGGGCTGTCAGTTACTTCGTCTGCCAGACGAACATAGCGACCCATACCGAATACATTCCAGCTGTCTGTCAGTTTGTAATTCACCGACAGCTCAACATACGGTGACCAACTGCTTTCAGCTTCGTAAGAACTCAGGCCACTGCGGCTGGACTCTTTCTTGCTGACACCATAGTAGTAATCGTTCTGGTTATCGCTGCTCCACTGCACACCGATTCCTGGCGTCAGAGTCAACCTATCGCTGTTGTAGCGATACAACCACGCGGTATCCCATGTGACGCCATTACTGTTGTCCAGGGTATCACCTGCAAGCACGGTACGCAGGAAACCATAATCGGTGTAATGCACATAGGAAAGCCCAGCCATCAGCGTCGCGTGGCGGTTGTCCAACTGACGCATACTTTTTGAATCACTGTCTTTCGCACGGAAAAATAGTGGTGAATAGTAAGCGGTGATGGAAAGTTTGTCGGTCTTGTCATTCCAGAGGTAGTAACCCGCGTTTAGACCACGCAGATAGAAACTGTCCCCTTCATAGCCGACCAGTGGAACCGGATAAACACGGTCCTGATCACCTTTATAAGGATTCGGGGTAACCAGTGCGGCAGCACCTAAAGACCATGGGCCGTCAGCGGCATGCACAGCAGAAAAAGATGAGGCAAGCAACGCCCCTAATGTCAGAATTTTGAATTTGCTCACAATCCATTAAGTCCTTTAATCAAATAATCAGCGGTAAGAGTGTAACCTCCCAAGCTCTTCACCCCAAATTTTTTACTCAAACTAAACCTAAAATCAACTTATCAACATCTCGCATACAGGTTTCACCTTCTTTTCACTTTTATGTACGACATATGAACGCCGTAGCTTCCCTTAACAACAAAAGGAGAAATAAATGGATGAGTTATTGATATGTCATTGAAATTGGCTTGTGGCCGTATGCAAGTTTTGCAAATGCCATCTACGCTTTATTTTAGGAAGATGAAATACGCTGAACGCAGCAATAAAACTGCCACTAATCAAGTTGGCATAAGGGTTGCTCAAGATTCAGGAGACGTCTTCCGGGAGCCCCCATTACTATTACCTTCGGCTCTCTAACCTGTGCTAAAAACGAAAGGACGGCATGCCATGAATATATTCGATCACTATCGCCAGCGTTATGAAGCTGCCAAGGACGAAGAGTTCACACTGCAGGAGTTTCTTGCTGTATGTAAGCAAGATCGCAGTGCCTATGCTAACGCGGCAGAAAGGCTATTGATGGCCATTGGTGAGCCAGTGATGGTGGATACTGCCACTGAGCCACGGCTATCCCGTCTCTTTTCGAACCGGGTGATCTCCCGTTATCCGGCGTTTGAAGAGTTCTATGGCATGGAAGAAGCCATCGAGCAGATTGTTGCCTATCTCAAACACGCAGCCCAGGGTCTGGAAGAGAAGAAACAGATCCTTTATTTGCTGGGGCCGGTCGGTGGCGGTAAATCCTCACTTGCTGAACGCCTGAAAGCATTGATGCAACGTGTGCCGATTTACACATTGAGTGCCAACGGTGAACGCAGTCCGGTAAATGACCACCCGCTGTGTCTGTTCAACCCACAAGAAGATGCCTCTATTCTGGAAAAAGAGTACGGCGTCCCTACCCGCTATCTCGGCACGATTATGTCACCGTGGGCGGCAAAACGTCTGCATGAGTTTGGTGGCGATATCACCAAATTCCGCGTGGTAAAAGTCTGGCCGTCGATTCTGGCGCAAATCGCGATTGCCAAAACTGAACCTGGTGATGAGAACAACCAGGATATCTCGGCGCTGGTCGGTAAAGTGGACATCCGTAAACTGGAAAACCACGCGCAGAACGATCCAGATGCTTATGGCTATTCCGGTGCTCTGTGCCGTGCAAACCAGGGCATCATGGAATTCGTTGAGATGTTCAAAGCCCCAATCAAAGTGCTCCACCCTTTGCTGACCGCAACCCAGGAGGGGAACTATAACGGGACCGAAGGCATTTCCGCCCTGCCGTTTAACGGCATTATTCTGGCTCACTCCAACGAATCTGAGTGGGTGACTTTCCGTAATAACAAAAACAATGAGGCGTTCCTTGACCGTGTTTACATTGTCAAAGTGCCTTATTGCCTGCGAATTTCTGAAGAGATCAAGATCTACGAAAAACTGTTGACCCACAGCGAGTTGCTGCACGCACCGTGCGCCCCTGGTACGCTGGAAACGCTGTCACGCTTTTCGATTCTGTCGCGATTGAAAGATCCGGAAAACTCCAGCATTTACTCCAAAATGCGGGTATATGACGGTGAAAGTCTGAAAGATACCGACCCGAAAGCGAAATCCTACCAGGAGTATCGTGATTACGCTGGCGTAGATGAGGGCATGAACGGGTTGTCGACACGTTTTGCGTTCAAAATCCTCTCCCGTGTGTTCAACTTTGACCACGTGGAAGTAGCTGCTAACCCGGTACACCTGTTCTACGTACTGGAGCAGCAAATAGAGCGCGAGCAGTTCCCGCAGGATATTGCAGAGAAATATCTTGAGCACTTGAAAGGCTATCTGATCCCTAAATACGCTGAATTTATCGGTAAAGAGATTCAGACGGCGTACCTCGAATCTTACTCAGAGTACGGGCAAAACATTTTCGACCGTTATGTAACCTACGCTGACTTCTGGATTCAGGATCAGGAGTACCGCGACCCGGATACCGGTCAGTTGTTTGACCGTGAATCCCTGAACGCGGAACTGGAAAAAATTGAAAAACCGGCTGGCATCAGCAACCCGAAAGATTTCCGTAATGAAATCGTTAATTTCGTCTTGCGTGCCCGTGCCAACAATAATGGTCGTAACCCTAACTGGACCAGCTACGAGAAGCTGCGCACGGTTATCGAGAAGAAAATGTTCTCGAATACCGAAGAGCTGCTACCCGTTATCTCGTTCAATGCCAAAACCTCGACCGACGAGCAGAAGAAACACGATGACTTTGTCGATCGTATGATGGAGAAAGGCTATACCCGCAAACAAGTCCGTCTGCTGTGCGAATGGTATCTGCGGGTGCGCAAATCTTCATAACGTCTAAGTCAAAATGGGTGCCACAACCGTGGCACCCCTGCGCAGTTGGCAAAGAAGTTTGGGGGAAATATGGCCTATTTTATTGACAGGCGACTGAACGGAAAAAATAAAAGCGCGGTAAATCGCCAGCGTTTTTTGCGCCGTTATAAAGCACAGATTAAACAGTCGATTTCCGAGGCCATCAACAAGCGTTCGGTAACCGACGTGGACAGCGGCGAATCCGTCTCTATCCCAAGTGAAGATATCAGCGAACCGATGTTTCATCAGGGGCGTGGTGGGCTGCGTCATCGTGTTCACCCGGGTAACGATCACTTTGTACAGAACGACCGTATCGAGCGCCCGCAAGGTGGTGGCGGTGGTTCAGGTGGTGGCCAGGGCCAGGCAAGTCAGGATGGTGAAGGCCAGGATGAGTTTGTCTTTCAAATCTCAAAAGATGAATATCTCGACTTATTGTTTGAAGACCTGGCATTGCCGAATCTGAAGAAGAATCAGCATCGCCAGATAACCGAGTTTAAATCACACCGTGCGGGTTACACCTCGAATGGTGTACCGGCGAATATCAGTGTTGTCCGCTCATTGCAAAACTCGCTGGCGCGACGCACTGCAATGACTGCCGGTAAACGCCGTCAGTTACACGAACTTGAAGACAGTCTTGAAACGGTAAGCAACAGCGAACCAGCCCAGTTGCTTGAAGAAGAACGCTTGCGCAAAGAGATTGCCGAACTGCGCGAGAAAATAGCCCGTGTACCGTTTATCGATACCTTCGATTTACGCTACAAAAACTACGAAAAGCGCCCTGAGCCTTCAAGCCAGGCGGTAATGTTCTGTTTGATGGACGTTTCTGGTTCGATGGATCAGGCCACCAAAGATATGGCAAAACGCTTTTATATTTTGCTCTATCTGTTCTTGAGCCGAACCTATAAAAACGTGGAAGTGGTCTATATCCGCCACCACACCCAGGCCAAAGAAGTCGATGAGCACGAGTTCTTTTACTCGCAGGAAACGGGCGGCACGATTGTCTCAAGCGCCCTGAAACTGATGGATGAAGTCATGAAGGAGCGCTACGATCCGGCGTTGTGGAACATCTACGCTGCACAAGCTTCTGATGGCGATAACTGGGCAGATGATTCGCCGTTGTGTCATGAATTACTAGCGAAGAAATTACTGCCAATGGTGCGTTATTACAGCTATATCGAAATTACGCGCCGCGCCCACCAAACCCTGTGGCGCGAATATGAGGATTTACAATCTACGTTTGATAACTTCGCGATGCAGCATATTCGCGACCAGGATGATATCTACCCTGTATTCCGTGAACTTTTCCAAAAGCAGGCGAGTAAAAGTTACAATTAGCCTATATAAAACAGCCAGTTAGCATCGTTTTTCTGGCTGTTTTTCTCTTAATTCATTCCTCAAAAGTTTCTTTAATTTACAGTGAGTTGCAATTAGTTTTGGGGAACAATTCCGGGAAACCCGGCAGCAAATGCCAATGTTTAACCGTGTATTCAACTCCCCCAGCTCCACCACTTAGGATAGGACAGTGCAAGGACAACACCTTGATAAACATGATGTTACGGCTCCAGACCGGACACTGTCGAGACACAAACGGGACTAAAAAGGATACGCAAAAGATACGCGGCTCCCGGTCCCAACAAAAACCCGCCTTGTGCGGGTTTTTTGTTTCCTGTTTTCACATCACCGGCACATCGTCAAATTCACCTGCCCGCGCATCGTTAAGTATCCACGTTACAACACCGAAAACACCATCGTCCTCGAAGTCATCCAGCAGATTGAACTTCCTCTCTGGCTCATCTATTTCCTCAAGGTGAGGCGTGGGAAACTTTCGGTACCGCAAAACTCTGAACTCAGCATGCACTGTTCCAACAACGATCGAGCCATCGCATGGTGTCTTACTGCTATCGACGACAAGATATGCGCCACACATGATGCCTGCTTTCCAGTGTGAGTCAGTTGAGCGAAGTACGTATGTGGCACTTGGCTCACTGATAAGCTTTTGATCAAGACTGATGCATTGCTCTGTGAAGTCGAGCGCTGGAGATGGAAAGCCCATAATCATAACCCTCCATTGGGGTTATAAAGCATATAGGTACGAGCCTCCCCTTCCTGAGTTGATATGTCCTTAAATGTCGTAACGTAGAATTCGATCCACTGATTGGCTTCTTTCTCGCTCCAGAACCAGTTCACTTTCTCAAGCTGGCTGACAAAATCGACCGTCGTGACTGTGCGACGGCCGCTTTGTTCAAACTTGATAGCATTACGGAATGCTATCGAAATGTCGTCGCGGCGTGGCATGCTCCCCTCCTTAAACATACTGTATATTTAAACAGTATAAATTTATTAAAGACGAGATCAAGCGAACCGGCAATATGGGCTGGCGATGTTATGAGCTAACGGGATTAAAGGGCTTTACTGATGAAGGGATTAAGCGTTGTGTAAATTTTCTAGATTTGAGTCAGCCCGTCCCTCTTGCTGTTCCGTCGCTGCGCGCTCAGCCTCTTCCATCGCCTTCTGAGCCGCTGCCTGTTTCTGGTTGAAAATGCTGCCTTGTGGCATTTCAACACGCACAGAAACGAACTGGTCCGATGGAATATCAATCGGGTCACCATCAGCAAAGCCATCAATCTTATTCCGGGCGAACACAGGTGCATCGTGATACGTCCGATGATAGGTTTTAACAAGGATTGAACCATCAGCATCGACTTCATAATCAAGCCAAATTCGTGGCTGTTTATTGCGGTCTAGTGGGATTTCAAAACCGCCATCAATCCCTCCCCAACCGGCATCACTGTTTAGCCCTACACAGCCTTGAATCAGATACTCACCACAGGACTGTCGGGTAACGATTACTCCTTCGGATTCACCATTCGTTTCATACGTGCCATCTGAAAAAACCTTCACGACTGGAGAGGACCGCTTTAAGAAGCCCGATGCATCTACTGTAGTATTCCCTGTACTCCAGAATTCAACGCCATTCGAAAACCCTGAGGGCAGCCAACTCCTCATCTGAATTCTTTCGCCTACGATTGGTAAGACAATCTGAGCCCCATAGATGCCAAGTGAAAATGAAATACCTGCACCATCGACGTTGCCGAAAGGAGAACCCTCTTGCGGGACGCGTATAAACTGCGTTTCATTTTGTGGTGAAGCCCATGACGGCAAGATGTTAACCTGTGCGCCCAACCCAAAGGCACCAACAGGCATGACATTACCGCTATTTGTTCCCGCGTCTTTTGTTGCAGATGAGCCCAGACTGGACTTATCTGCTTTTCCTGAAAGTGCCGACGCAATGCCATTCCATGATGGTCCGGTATAACTTGAACCATCCGGTAGTGTGACAGTGATATTCCCACTGACACTGTAGACCTGCTGCCAGTTCTGTTTGTCGTAATTCAGCCCACGTATGGCGCGCGCTGTATCTGCGGCAATCTGTGCAGTAATCCCGACCAGCGTGCCATTTGGTATCGGTGTCCAGGCAAGGCCGCCCGTTGTCGGGCCGCCGTAAGCAGTGGTCAGTGTCAGTGCTGTAGCCGATTCGACAGACTTCACGCCAAGCGTATAGGTTGTGCCGCCCACTATGGCGACAAGGAAATCATTAGCTTTGAGCTCAGTCGGGAACGCGGTACCGGTGCCGGTAACAGCGGTAGAATTATTGGTTAGGGTGATAGTGCCTGCTGGCATGGTTCTCTCCTGAATTCTGGCAATAAAAAACCCCGCCGTAGCAGGGTTGGTATTCGTTGTGCGTCGGGTGCTGCCCAATAACTTAAAACAATTAATTAATCATACGCCGCAGTATTTATTGCCGTTATTGCCATTCCTGTATTGGTACCATATACAGGACTTCCTTGCCCGATTCGGTTCCCTGCGGCATTAATACGTGTGTTTGTTCCATCAAATCTCGCCCCCGCATAAGCGGTGATATTTATGATTATTGGCTGACCTGCAGAGCTATTAGTGACCTGCCATGTTGACGAGCCTAATATACAAGGCGCTACAGCATATGACCCCTGCAGCGTCTGGTCGATATTAATCCCGCCATTATCTCCCGGCGTGCCGACGGTTTGTAGATCAGTTAACACACGTGACTCGTTCGTGAGCACGAGTTTCCCGGTCGCATCCCAGATTGCGAAACCCCATGGCGGCAACGTCTGCGGGAATACCGCAAAAACATATGCTGTCAGTGTGAATGACTGCCCATATGGATTATCACCTGCAATATAGATATTCCCCCCAATACGGTATGCAATCACAGGTGTCGGTTGTGCAGTATTCGTCGTTTTAACGAACACCATGACCGGGTAATTGGCGTCTATAGCAATATTCCGCTCTACGTGTTGAGCGGTGCCGTTTGCCACCGAATTAAACTCATATTTACCGTACAGGCAAAATGGCGTCGACTGAGGGGTGACAAACGGCTGACCGTTTTCCATAAGGAACATTGCGCCGAAATCATCCATCACGCCTTCTCCATGAAAACAATCAACTCACACTTTGATGCCGGGTAGTTCCCCACTCCGGTATTAGAGGCGGCAGTGATCGTTATCGTATTCCCCGAAGCAGCAATCCTGCGCCCGACAGTACTTCCACCCTCATCGAGCGATACGGCGAAGCCCACCTTCATCCCTGCTGGCACTGTATAAGACCAACTGCCGGTGTTCTGGCCCATCGCGAGCGGTATACTCCCCACCACAGAGACCGGCTTAACCCCGTAATTGTTCGGTTTGCCGTTCGCATCCCATGTCTGAAGGCCCCATGCCATTAGAATACCCCCGTCAGTTTTCCCCATTGGCAGCGCAACACGCCATTCGCATCCCTTACGCTGTCGGTAACATTTGTCGATTTTCTTGCCCCTGCACCATCACTGCCATAGTTCTCGAAAGTGCCCACTTTATCCAGCCGCCAGCCAGAGCTACCCGCAACATAGTCATTGGACTGAATGAAACTCCCAATCTTGGTATTATCAATACTGGCATCCCGAATAAATGCATCGCTGATAAACACCTGGCCGTTAACGATCGCAAACGGTGAATAAGCATTACCACCGCTGCCACTGGTGACAACAAACTGATTGGCATTAAAACCAATACGCGTGGTAACCGGCTGACCGGATGGCGCTAATACAGCGATAGTCATCCCGGCGTCATAGTAATTGCCATTCAGATTCACGCCTGCTTTCATGCTGTAAATTGCTGACCCGCCAGAGCTGCTAAACACGGATGTCATTTTCTGCTCGAGCGCAGCAGTATTCGTCACCAGTTGCTTACCAACAGCATCAAGTCCATTCATGTTAGATATCAACTGATTGCCAACTGTCTGGAACTGAGCCGATACCAGGGTGGTCTGCTCCGCGAACGCTTTATCGAGGTCGGCAACGGTGGTTTTCACCGTCAGAACATCCGCGCGAATCTCTCCCTGCATTTTGAACTGATGGTCAACCGAAGAGTTGTTGTTCAGTGCGTTCTGCAACAAGCCTTCAATGTTGGTATCAATCTGGCTGGAGAGCCGTTCGCCATCTTCGGCGGTGAGGAAGTCTTTAGCGATATCGCCCAGGTAATCATCAGCGTTAGCGTTCGACATTCCCCTTACCCATTCAGTCCAGTCGCTATTATTACCAATACGATCAACAAGACGCGCCCGGTACCAGAAGACTATGCCAGCCTTCAAGCCTGCTTGCTGGTAGATACGCTGCGGGTAAGGGACATCAGCGAGGAGCATTGCAGCCGAACCATCTGAGGCCGCGCTGTACTGTAGCTCCGTGTTTAGTGTATCCCCCGTATCTGCCGGGAATCCCCAGGAAATGTTGATGCCAAAGACCACATCATCGGTTGCTGATAAGCCCAACGGTTTAGGGGGTAAACCGACTTTCCCTTTCAGTTCTACTTCAGGACTTACCGTCCAGATAGAGCTGATATCGCTTGAGTTAATTGCACGTACGCGCGCAGTGTACCGCCCTGAATAGATGCCCGGGACTTCAAATCCCAGCGAACTGGTGCGCGGCGCATTTACCCAGTCGCCATTATCTTTTCGCCACTCGCATTCGTACGCAATGGCATTCGGTACCGCGTCCCAGTTCACACGCAGCGTTTCAACGCTGATGTTCTGTACCACCCGGCTGTAGCTGGTAATAGTGACCGCTGCCGGGGGTGCCTGAACGCCCGGAGGAATGGCAGATATTGGTCGCTCATCAAGGCGTGCGCCGGTATCGATGGCAGCATATTTATCAGGATTATGGTTTATGGCCGCGATGGTAAATGTGCCATCGTCATTATCAGTGACACCCGTCACCCGATACTGCTGGATAAACAGATCATCAGCATCCACAACCCACACCGACTGTACTTCCGGCGTTTCACTGTAAGCCGTGGTGACGGTGACCTGCTTATCAGTGACCGACTGAATCGTACGCGCCTGAGATTTACCGGAGGGTAAGTTGATTATCAGGCGGCTCCCCGATTTCGCATCAGCAACACGGTCTAGCGTAATAACCCGCCCATTTACTGCGCTGATACGTCCACCCATCACCTTGCCAGACAGGTTCTGATCAGCCACGCCGATAATATACCCAGGCAATGGGATCATCCCTTCCATCCCGGTGGAAAATGTCACAAGACGGTCTTTGGCGTTCGTCAGTAGTGTCCAGCGACCACGACGATTTGCCTCGGTCCTGCGGGTGCAGCCAATGGCGGTAATTTCAGTCTGACGCACTTTGTAACGACGAATCAGGTCCTGTTCAAACACGCCTTCCACTTCATCAGCATAATGATTGTCGGGGTTGGACCAGGACACCATTGCTGTCGAATAGCGGTTACGCTCGCTGCCACCGGCATAAACAAATTTCCCACCGATGACATTTGCCCGGGTGAAAACATAAGTCATGTCGCGTGGCTGGTCAGCCAGGGCAAAAAGCTGATTATTGGCCCAGTACGTCATACCGCGAAAGATACTCGCCAGGTCGCGTAGTACGTTGAACGCTTCGTTCTGGCTCTGAATGTACACGTCACAGAGGAAACGCGGTTCGGTACCACTCCCGCCAAGGCCATCGGGAACTAGCTGATCGCAATACTGCGCAATGCGGTAGAGCTCCCATTTGTCGACCTGAGTCGCATCAAGACGGTCACCCAGGCCAAAGCGAGGATTGAGGACCATGTCGTAAAACACCCACGCTGGGTTATTGGAATATGCCCATTTGAACGAGCCATCCCATGTACCACTATAGGTGCGTGAATCAGCATCATATGCTGTCGGCACGCGGATGAGCCGCCCCGGTGCTTTAACGCTGATTTGTGGAATATTGCTGAACTGCTTTGCATCAAATGTAACGAACAGCAGCTCAGTATTCGGGTAGCGAAGTTTTGCATCAATGACTTCAGCGTACGCTTCGATATTTGTCGCATCAGCAATTCGATTGGAAACGGAATCAGCAGTAATGCGGGTAACGCGAACCTGCCAGCCAGTGGTGGCTTTTGGCAGGTCAATGCGGTGTGAGCGCTCATAAAGCGAAGTCGTTTTGCCATCGAAGGCACCGTTCACGACAATCTGGTATGCACCACCATCGGTGGCCAGTTCAATTTTGTACTCAACCCGGGAGCCAACAACGTCACCGTTATCTTTCTGCTTTTGCAGCGCGGGAAGGCCAAGACGAATACGCAGCGCAGAAAGCTGCGTATTGCTGATGGCTCGGGTCCACGGCTGGGTTTGCTTTAGCGGCGTGTTGATCGAGATTTCATTTTCAACTGAGGGAATACCCTGGATATATTCCTGCGCCTGAGTGCCGGGGCGATACTCCCACGTCACACCGGGAAAATTCAGTGTCCCGTCCTGCGCCCGAACTGGCGTACCATCGAGATAGATATCTTTATCTGTGAGTCCGCCCGCACATTCCCCTTCGCCCAGTGCCAGTAGTATTTTGGCGGTAGCAACAGAATGCAGTGAATCTGGCGATTCTTTTGGGGATTGCGCATTACCGCCCCCGCCTTTGCGCCCCTGAATATTTACCATATTGCGCCCACAAAAAAGGGCCGCCTGAGCGACCCTGTAGTGAAAGGAAGTTATTACTGATAATCGTCGGTATAAATACCCGCAGAGATAATGGCCCCGCCACGCTCACGTAGACCGTAAGCCACACCAACCGGGTTACCCATGGCGACAGTATTTACCGGGCCTCCGAAAGCGTAGGACGGCATATTGTCCGGGTCCTGGCGGGAGGCGAGCCCTTTTGCCTGCGGTGAAAGCATCTGAGCGACACCGCCAATCATCATGGCCGCTCCAAACTTCGCCATTCCGTAACCAAATGCAGACATTGTGCCCGCGGAGAAATATCCAATAAGCACGCCGGCAACTACCAGTACCGCCCCAAGAACAGTTTGCAAAACTCCAGCCCGCTTGCTCCCGGCTATCACCGGTACAATGCGGATCACTTCATCGCCGCTGTTATGCTTCAGCTCTTCTTTAGTGATGTTGTGTCTGCCTTTGAAGACGGCAAAGCGAAGCCCTTTAAGATGAGCGTTTTGCATAAACGTTTCAAATCCGGGGATGGTGACAGACAGAGCGCGGCACGCTTCCGCTGGCGTATCGATAACCAGCCGGTGCGCACGACCAAACAGTGCCGCCAGGCTTCCACTCAGCAAAACAGTTTTATACTGATTCATGGTAAATCCTTGTGTCTGACAATGAGGGCGGTTCGTTCACGCCAGTAACCGCCATAGGGTGTTTTGCAGGAGAGTTGCCCGTAGAGGTGATGAAGCAGCTGATTATCTTCAAGGAGAATGCCCGCATGATTCACCACCGGTGCGGAAACCTGCATCAGAACCATATCTCCTGGGCGGGGATCATCAACTTCGCGAAAACCCTCCGCGTACCAGTTATCGAGATAAAGATTTTCCTCTCCGGACTCCCACCATGGGCGCTCCACGCTGTAGTTTTTAAGCTCAACGCCCTGTCGCCTGTGCCAGTCCATAATCAGTGACCAGCAGTCAGCATGGCCGAGCACAAAACCGCGACCAACCAGTTCACGTTCAACCCGAGGGTAAATGGTACGAATGTCGCCTTCCGGCCATGAAGCAATAATCCATGGCACACCATGCGCATCACACTGAAGCATATCCAGCTCACTCGGCTGTGTGGTCGCGCCATCACCTGGGTGACTGTGCACTATCGCAATTATGGTTCCACGATCTTCCGCTGCCGCGTAATCCTCAGGGCATAATTCAAATTGTTCCGTTGGCACCGGAGTAATGTTCTTGCAGGGAACATAGTGTTCCACCCGGCCCTTCTGGATAACCAGACCACAGCATTCGGCAGGATATGCGGCCGCAGCATGCGCCATAATGGTCTGCAGTGTTGTTTCACGCATAGCTATCTCCTCAGGAGGTTTGCGCCGGGGAAACCTCCAAAATCGAGCGGGTTGTCAGCGCCAAAGCGAGCTTTGCAATCCACCATCAGGCCAGAACATTTATCCTGTGACGGATCGGGAACAGCGTTCCCCTTCAGATCGAACATACGAGGACCGTTATAAGAGCAGCCATCACCAGAACGGTACTGATTGCGATTTGCCCAGCAGCAACTGGCCGTAATTTGCCGTGTCGGTATCAGCAGCCCCTGCAAATCCATAGGGCTGGATAGCTTAAACTCAACAACCTCATCGTCTTCATTTGTCTTGCTGTCGATATACCAAACCTGCTTTTTTACCTGCTGCGGATCTGCTGTTGGATTACCTTCGGGGAAGTTTTTGGCATCGAGATAGTGCGTAAAGGTATCGAGAACTGAGACTTTCGCCTGGGCCATATCATCGAACCGAAGGCACATCGCAGTCGCCACACCATCGATGTTTGCAACCTTTAGTGACGGCTCCGCAGTCTGACCGTCACTGGAGGTGTCCAGGCCCGTAATTTCAAACGGCCAGGCGCTGTATTCCAGACCACCGAACCAGACGGATTTCGCGGATAGCTTGTCTTCATCGCCACCAGCAGCATCAATTTCTTCAGGCGTATGAGGAATAGTATTAGCGTGAAAATAAAAATGGCCCGCACCAAAGGCTGAGCCATCTATTTCAACGAGCCGGATTGTATTACCTGGTTCAAGTTTCTGAACATCATTATTAATCATGGTGCGAATGCCTGTTCAAATGTTGCTGTAACAATTAACAGTGTCTTGCCTTTCACGGCTCGCTTCAGGGAATCAGCTGCAACCCGATAAAGCCCCTTCTCTCCGTATGGTGGCGTGAAAATAAAAGCCTTTGTTTTATGACGAGAAAGGAAGTTGTAGATTTCCATCGCTCGCGCTGCTTTCCCAGTAAAAGAATAAGGAAAGGAAAATTGCGAGGGGTTCAACCCATCGCCCGTTACTTGCTCATAGCCATCACCAAATTGAGCTTTGCGGATTCGGTCTTTTACATCGAGCGTAGGCTGTGTAGCAGTCTGAACAGGCCAGTTGAAAGTTTCTATTGCCATAAACCGCCCATAAAAAAACCACCCGAAGGTGGTTAGATAATTGTTTAATTGAGAGTTGTGGGTCGAATATCCATATCACCATCAGCACTGGTAAACACTCTGAGATATTTGTGCTCTTCGGGTCTTAAGCTAATGTAGCGTTCCTGTCGTTCTCCGCTGGCACCACAGAGTCCTCGCCCCTCAAGACCCGCACCAACTACACTTTCGCCAGTTTTAACATAGAAGGTTGCCTTCTCACCTGGATCAAGTTTCGCGGCTACCTCACCATCAATATAAACAGATGCGAAACAACCCGCCCCACCAAATCCGCGGTCACGAATGATTGTCAGGCTAGCCTTCTCTTTAGTGGGATCTTGAAATTTAAATAATCGTTCAGAAGGTGCTAATTTAGCTTGGCTGGGCGGAGTTACTGTAGAAGAACATCCAGCTAAACCAATCAAAGTAAGTGCCAGAATTAAAACTTTCATCGTTATCCCTTTGATTAATATGTTTTGCACATACTAACCAGGGGGTGAATGAAAGCAACTACCGCTTCTGTTGCGCACTCCATATTATCCCACCCGGGCGCAATGCCTTCCGAATTCCTTCCTGGATACTCGAATCAACGGTCTGCTGATATGCCCGCCCTAACGCATCATTATTGCTATTGGATTGAGTCTGACCATTTCCAGTTTGCACAGAAACAGGTGCATAAACTGATACACCAGCAACCAAAGATGACCTCGTCCCACCGCCGCCTCCAACGTAACCACCTGATGCATACCCGCGCATCATCTGATAAAGATTCCCAACGCCTATTCTGCTGGTTGCCTCTTTGGTGAAAACAAACTCCCCACGATGGACAACGCCGGCAGGGTCATATTTCCCACCAGAACCTGTGTAACCACCGTCAGCCCAACCCATAGCCGTGGTGGCAGAATCAACCATCCCGACCATAGCTTGTTTAACGAGGATCTGGCTCAACATACCCAGAATCGATTTTGTGAAGTCGCCAAAATTCGATTTCCCGGTCATCAACATGTCTGATAACCCTTTGCCCAAACCGTCAAATGTTGCCGAAGCGACCGACTTCATCTGACCGTAAGCATCTCCAGCAGAATCCGCATAATCCGCCCACGCGGTTTTGGCGCCAGCCTCCCAGTTGTTACGCAGCGTATCCTGTTCGCCATAATATTTTTTTAGTGCCGCAAGCTCATTCTGGTAACCCTGATCATTCTCGGAGCCGCCTGCATTTTTCCAACCCTGCAATAACTGAGCTTCCTCAAGACGACGCTGGGTGGCGCGGCTACTCTGCCCCGCGCTTTCAGTTAACGCTTTGGTCTTCTCCCCCATCTGCGTGACATATTTCTGCGAAGCATCCTGGAGGCGATTAAGCCTTTCCTGGATAACAATTTGATCACCAAGACCGGCGTTTATCTCAGCCTGCGCCAATACCTTATCTTTGTTGGCCAGCAAAGACTTTTCATCATCACTGAGCGTGCGGGTTCGGGATGCCTGCTCGAGGATGGTAAACTTTGCCTGCTGCTTCCATAACTCCTGGCGCTGCTGGCTGATTTTGTCGTTGATACCGGAATGCTTACCGAGAACCTCAAGCTGAGTCTGAAGCTCAAGTGTTTGCGCATTGGTGGTATCGGTCAGTTTAGTGCCGCCAGGTGTGCGGGTTTTCGCGGGTTTCTTTAACGAATCCTCGTACTCTTTTTTGGCGGCAGCCATGTTGACGTTGTAGTCAGCCTGAACGATTCGCCCTTCTTTAAGCGCTTTATTCAGTTCGTTCTGGCGTGCGGTGTACTTCTCAATCGCAGACTGTGATTTGGTGTAATTCGCCTGTGCCTGCTGAGCGTATTTCAGCTTATCGGCTTCTGCGTTCGCTTCACGCTTCGAATTTTCCAGGCCCAACTGGGAATTACGGGCTTGCTGTTGCGCCATATCGAGCGCCACGCGAGCCTGTTCTCTGTCTGTCCAGTAACTTGCGCGGGCATCATCTTTAACGAACGGATCGTTCTTACGCAGGCTCCAGATTTTGTCGGCTTTATCGAAAGCATCCTGCGCTTTCTTCAGCATCTGCTCGGAAGTATCCGGACGCCCGACATCCAGCGCCGCATCCCACATCGATTTAAACGCGTTGGACAGTGAATCAGCTGCTGATTCAATTGTTCCCATATTGTCGCGGATAGATTTGCTCTGCTCATTAAAACCAGCAGTAGCAACCTCATTTGCCGCCTGTAACGCCCCTGCGGCATCGCCAACACGCTGGAGCGCGGCAACATGAGCAACCTGTTCGGCAGTGACATTATGAAACTGTTGCGCCATGGCCAACAGGCCGGACGCGGGATCATTCGTTAACTTGCCAAAAGCTTCAGCCACCTTTTCAACCGGCAATCCGGAAGCGTCAGTAAATTTCGCGACGGAGACAGCAAGGTCTTCAAAGTTCGCTCCGGCACGCACACCCGAATTGACCAGTGCGGTCAGTGCCTCGCTGGTCTGATTGAAGGTTAAGCCAGACTTTTCACCCGCTTCGGCAATGCTCTGCATGCGCAGCGCTGTTAACCCGGCAGCATTGCCCGACAGGACCAGCGTTTTATTGAAATTAGAAAGGGTGGCGGAACCCTGATAGAACGAATAAGCCAACGTTCCGGTTGCCGCAGCAAGAGCACCAATTCCCAAAGCTGCAGGGGAAACGGTACTCAGTAACGCCGAAAACATCGGTCTGATACCGCCAAACATATCTTTGACCTGCCCACCCTGCTGGAGCAGGATCAGCCAGGGGCTTTGCCCCCAGCCAGCTGCGTGGCCACATCGGTAAACTGTGCAGGTAGCATGCGCATGGCGTTGCTGTACTGACCAACAGACAAGCCTGCTTTCTTCGCCGCAATTTCCTGCTTAGAGAATGATTGCTGCACCTGAAGAGCGGCATCATTCGCTGCCTTTCCCGTAACACCAAACGACTTTTTGACTCGCTCAACCTGTTCCTGAAATTTTGCAGCGTCCAGGTCAAGATCGACAATCAGATCACCCACTGCCTGGGCCATAGCGCATACCTCCTAAACTTTCAGCAACTGACATGATGGTGTCGTCATCCATCTCACCAGGTGCTGGTATTTCAACAGGCGGATTAAGAAGACTAAAATCACGAGGGGTGGCGTCGGTATCCTTGCAGAGCATTGACACGACAAGATGGCTCAAGCGGGAAAAGTGGGTATCGAGCTGATCAGTTTGAAAATACTGATAGCTGTAAAAACGACCCCACTCGGCAAACTCAGTAGATGACATGCCGGCGAGCATGTTGCGCCAGTCCGGACGGTTAAATTCCCTCGCCAGCTTCATGACAAAATTCAGCTCACCGGCGTAAGCTTTTCCGCTGTAATGTCTTCCTGCTCCGCCTGACTTTCACCCCCGGTCGACGCTTCTGGCACTGGCGGGATCATATCTGACAACTCTTTAACCTTGAGATCCGCAGCACCAACCATTTCAACCGGCCAGCCTGACATGACCTGCTGATACAGGGCTTCTACATCAGGCCCGGAAGTATCAGCCTGCCAGAGCGACATGGCGACCACACGGCCACCAAGGCGAATATTACGGGCAATTAAAAGACGATAGAGTTCATCACCGTCCAAACCTTCAGGGATTTTTTCTCCTCATCTGCAATGTGCTGCAGATGTTGAAGACGATGAAGCGCTGAGAGTTCGTAAAGCGTGACGGTATGACCGTTAAATTCAAACGGTTCTGATTTCAGAAACATGGGGGACTCCAGGAAACAGGGGCCGCAGCCCCTTCAATCAGGAAATGGTGACTTTATCGATGCCGACGAACAAACCATCATTGGTCATCACGATGATTTCAGCCGAGCCAGTCGCTTTACCGGTGATCGTTAACACATCACCATTGACTGCGACCGTCGCTTTGGTTGGGTCAGAACTGGAAACACGGAAGGTTTTATCCGTAGCGCCAACTGGATTGACCGTAACGTTAACGGTGTCAGTTGCGCCGACAGCAACAGTTGAGGTGGTTTTATCGAGCGTAACGCCGGTTACTGCCACAACAGGTGCGCGGGTTTCTTCAGCCAGCGATGGTTTACCGTTGTTACTGATTTTCACCGAACGAGTGATAACTTCTTTCGCCGGGATAGTTTTACCCAGGCTGCTCACCCAACCTTTGAACACATCAACGGTGCCGTTCGGGTACTTGATTTTGTAGGCGCGAACATCACCGGCGTAGAACCAGTCCACCAGACCTTGCTGCCCACTTTCACCAGGTTTCCATGCCAGAGTAAAACTGGCTTCGCCCGCTGATTTCTCACCCTGAGCCGTGTTTGCCCAGTCGGCATCCTCGTCATCAATGTAGGTGTCGTCGTACGATTCAGCCGTCAGCTCGCCAGGCGTAATATCTTTAATCTTTGCCGTTCGGGTCCAGTCGGTATCACTGGTCGGGTTGGCGTACGCATCGCCAGTACCGGTATAAATCCAGAGTGTGGTACCTGCACCCTTGACGGGTAAAAGAGGGTTAGGGGTTGGCATAAAAGCCTCACATTGTATAAGAGAGAGAATATTTCATGTCAGCTGAGCCCCAGGTCGCCATTTCATCATCGCGCTGGTAGTCGTAGCCCTGTGCTGCCATGGTTTCGATAAGAGTATTCAGGTCGGGAATATTGCTTAAGCTGGGATAAACGCGACTTTCCATCCACTCATCCAGAGCAGAGTCAGTTTCGGAAGCTTTCAGGAAAACCTCGATATGCAGGGTTGCGTTCCACATATCCTCATCGATGGAATCTTCCGATGATTGCGCATCGGTTAAGTAGACAGCCAGCGCGGGAAGGTCTTCGGGGTCGAGCACCGCAGGACGACCATCAAACCAGGTAACCGACTCTGTGATCCCTTTTTTGAGCGCAGTAAGGATCGCCGCGCGTATTTGCGGATGTTTCATTTAATCAGTACCAGTCTGAGTTGCTTACGGAGTGCTACAGCCATTTCTCTGGGCAGGTCAGTTTCGGTGAGCTTTGTACTCTGCGCTTTAAACGCAGTGGTTAAAGGCTCAGCCATCGGAATGCTGACGACCTTCAGGGGATAACGTGCCGCCGTTGTTCGTTGCAGAACATGCCAGCGACCGTTACTGAGCTGCTGGATGAATGCCCCCGGAAAACGGAATTTCCCCACGCGTAACTCACTACGCACACCATGCTTATCCCGCTTACGACGCGACAAACGGACACTTGCGGTACCTAACTTGATGGCGGGTAAATTACCGCGATTCACCCTGATGGTGGCTTGAGGTTTACGCACCGTGGCTTTCTTTAATCTGGCGCGTTGGTTTACCAGCTTGCGCTGGACCTTTGTTTCATTTGCTACTTCGCGGGTACTACGGCTGATTGCTCGAGTAGCGATACGGTTGATCGCCTGCGAGGATGCGCGGGGTACGGCGGTCTTGCTGATGCTGTCGAGGTTGGCAATGGCCTGCTCCAGTCCCTTGATCGACATAATGCCTCCTACTCGAGCCAGATTTGGGGTTTACCGTTAAAGGTTTTCTGGCGGGTCACCTTGTACGTTTTCTCCTGCCAGACAACTTCATCTCCTTTGCGGGGTTTCAGTGTGGTGGAGAACACCACCAGCGACAGCCCCTCACCTGCCAACGGCCCCATTTCGGCATCAAACTGGCTTTCAATAGCGCGGGTGGGCTCGCCATTAATCAGTACCGGCTCTCCCATAACGGTTACCGTGGCCGCATCCATGCGGGCGGTAAACTGGGCTAACGGACTAGCCATTCAGACGAACGGCAACCGTGGTCGTGTTCGCTGCCGCCGCCTCCCACGCTTTACCCGCAGGCGTGGCGCCAGTTCCATCAATCTGGACTTTTCCATCTTTGATGTTGAGTGCTTTGCCCTGAGGGATGTTGTCACTGGCAAGCTTAGGCAACTTGACGACGCCGCTGGTCACCCCTTCACCCGACTCACCCGCTGGAATATCTGCTATGGCTACTGCCAGCAAATCGCCCACAGGAACAGGCGTGCCACTAAGAATGGCGTCGGTCCCGGTGTTCTTAATCGTGATGGTGTGACCATCCTGAAGGTAATTTTTCATGAGATTTCTCCACGGCCCCGCTCAGGAGCCGTTTTTCAGATATAAAAAAAGCCCTTTCGGGGCACTGGAGGGGGTAATGATTACTTACCGGAGGATTTTACCAGGCCACGATAATCCAGTGGCGCCACACCTGCATCGATGCGCACTTTCGTGGCGATACCGTCAGTGGTGAAGCCTTCCAACTGGTCGATGTATGGCGTATCAACACCGTTCAGATACGCCACTTCGATGGTGTCCGAACCTTTTGCAGCAGCCAGGTACCATGCAGCCGAATCAACATCATCCAGACGCGCTTCGGAAATAACCTCGGCAAAGTTCTGGATTGGGTTATTAATACCGGAATTAACATCAGCGCCTTTCACGCTGGCAGACTTAATCGTCTGGTTAGCGAGGGTTTCCAGAGCAACCGGAACAAGCACATAAGCTGGACGAATGTTAAGTGCGCGAGTCCCTTCTTTCTGAGTGCGCATTAACTTGCGACCGCCATCCAGACTGGTTGTGCTGATCGCACCAGTAGCCATGTTTTTGTGATCTGCATGGAACAGGGTTTTACCATCGGAAAGTTTTTCATTGTCAATCAGAACCGCATAAACCAGATCGCCGATGGTTCCTTTAGCTGCGCGGCCCATCTTCATCGGCACATCGGTTAACTGGTTCAGGTCGTCGTTAATAATCGCCTGGCGGGTAACGGAGAAAATTTCACCGTAAGTCGCCAGCGCAATAGTTTCGCCTTTGTCGCCAGTAGTGACG
The DNA here is from genome assembly GCF_979253565.1 of Buttiauxella sp. AC038. Classification (NCBI taxonomy): domain Bacteria; kingdom Pseudomonadati; phylum Pseudomonadota; class Gammaproteobacteria; order Enterobacterales; family Enterobacteriaceae; genus Buttiauxella; species Buttiauxella sp. AC038. Next base: position 3,116,058 of record NZ_CEEDCQ010000001.1, read on the forward strand.
TATTTGTACTCAGCCCCTTCGCGCACCTTACGCAAAGATGGGAAGCCGCCCAGGCCGACGCGGTGTGCCGTTTTAAAGTCAGACAACTGGCCTTTTTTAGTCCACAGCTCAAAGGATTCATCCGCTTCCTCCCAGCCCTGCAACAGGGATTTATTCGCCACATCAAGCAGGATATTGCCGAAATCGGAGGTGCTGTGCGTGAGTGAAAAACCGATCATCTGCATTGGGTTATAGGAAGCCACACCAAAACCGCGCTCTGTCAGTGACATACGCGCCATCTCACGCATAGTTGTGCCGTTGTAGACGTTATCACGCTGCATGTCTTCATAACCTGCACGCGCCATCAGTGCCTGACGAATACCATCGCCGACAAAATTACCGTTGCCAGCGTACACATGTGCCTGGGTTTGAGTCTGCGTCGACTTGTTGGAAGGCGTCGCGCTTTTACCCAGCTCTGCCAGCAGCTTATCTTTCGCCTGCTCAACCGAACATTCAACATCAGCCACACACTGAGCCTGAAGTTCCTGGTGTTTACCGCCGAACATAGCGAACAAATCCTGGATATTGTTTACGCGGGCCTTCTGCTCGGCAATCACCTGCTGGCGAATGTCAGTTGCGTTGGCGTTCTCCGGTGCGGTGGTCACCGGCTGGGTGATAGTTGGCTGCGGGTCACGCTGTGCTGTATTACGTGGTGGTGTGATCATGTTGCGGATTGTGCGTGGCATCTTCTCGAATTCCTCGATACGTTTTGACTGAATACAGGCCATGGCCTGAAGGGATGGAGTAACTTCGTCGGCAAAACCCAGCGCCAGACATTCAGCACCGGATAACCAGGTTTCGTCCTCCAGCATGGCGGCAATCTCTTCCTGAGACTTTCCGGTTTTTGCCATATAGGCAGGGATAAGGACGCCCTCGAGCTTATCCAGCAAGTCGGCGTAATCACGCATGTCGTTCGCGTCACCACCCGTGAAGCCCCACGGCTTGTGGATCATCATCATGGTGTTTTCCGGCATGATGACCGGATTGCCTACCATGGCGATGACCGACGCCATCGATGCGGCCAGACCGTCGATATAAGCGGTAATCGATGCGCCATGGTGTTTCAGGGCATTAAAAATGGCGATGCCATCAAAGACATCGCCACCAGGGGAGTTAATGTGAAGGTTGATATGAGTGATATCACCCAGTGCTTTGAGGTTGGCCACGAACTGTTTTGCCGTCACACCCCAGTAGCCGATTTCATCGTAGATATAGATGTCGGCGGAGTTACCTTCCTGCGCCTGCATCCGGAACCAGCTATTTTTTGCGCTGGCTTTCGGGCGGTTCATTACCCGGTTTTTCTTCCTGGCCACTGGTGGCTCCTTTGTCATTAGCCGGGTCGGTATCGAACACCAGCCCCTGTTTACGGTTTTCATCGATTTCCGCTTTACGGCGTCGTTTCACATCATCCGGGTTCGCCCCACGGGCACGAACCCATTCACTTTCTGTTGCAGCCCCACCGCGTAGCAGTATTTTCCAGGCATTAGCCTCTTTAACGGGGTCAATCCATGGCATTACCGGACCGGAGAATACCGCGCTGTAGAGCGATTCTTTATCCACACCAGCCGGGACGGTGATTTGCCCCGAAGCAATTGCCATACTCAGCCAGGCGCGGTACATCGGACGGGTCACAGCGGCAATGAAGGCATCCTGCAGAATGAAATACCCTTCCGTGGACTCCACCAGCTCCTGTCGCTGGGCGCTGTAGGTGCCATCATAATTACGGGCGATACTGGAAAAGCTGCCGCGAGAACCCGCAGCAACCGCACGCAATTGACCATTACGGAAGGTTTCAAGGTTAGGATTTGGCCGGTCTGATTTAATCATCCCGATATCTTCGCCGGGGCGAAGATCATCAAACAGCATGCCCGGCTCAATGTTCAGTTCACGTGAGCCGACTTCATCGTCCGGGTAGGACTGCCCATCCCCTTTTTTGATGAACATGCCCAGCGCAGCAGCAATGCGAGCAGCGGTTAATTCCGCATCCTCATATTCTTTGAGTGCGGAAAGGCGCATCAGCACACCAGCGAGCAATGAATTTCCACGGATTTGATGCAGACGGCGCATGAATTTAAGGTGCAACATTTTGTCAGCACCAATATCTTTGGTGTCGCCCTGCTTCATACCTTCGGCTGGCAGGTTTTTGTAGACCAGGTACCGGGTTGGTCTGCCCCAGTCATTGAGATAGACACCCTGGCATAATTTGTTAGCCGGTTCGCTACGCTCCATCGGCACAAAATCAGGCTCCAGCGCTTCCAGCCAGAATGGAATACCTGCAACCGGCTCCAGGCCATTTCCGGTGCCACTCACGAGCTGCGCAAAAACCTCCCCGTCACGTAACCAGGTTCGTGCCATCAGACGTTCGAGTACCGGACGTGTAAATTGCCCCGTTACCTCAGGTGAAACTGACCACTCAGCCCATTTGGCACGAATATCAGCAGCCAGCGCGTTGGCAAGCCCTCCGTTTTTCAGTAATGGCTGAGGTTCAACGATGATCCCCTTTGCTCCCACAATGCGCTCTTCGAGCTTGTCGAGCAGCCCTATAACCAAATCATGGTTACAGTCGAGCCAGCGGGCCTGCTCTCGCAGAGAGCGTCCGCCAAATTGAGTAAGCTGATTAGCCGAACGATTTTCCCGTTTTGCCCGGTGTGTACGAGTGGGTAATACCGCCTCGTAAGCCTGGATCATCATGCGGGACTTGAGCCTATCGGCCTTCCAGCCAGGAGAGAACAAACCGATCAGATTGTCGAGTGAACTCATCGCGAGAACCTCGCCAGTTTGAATCCACTTCGACCACTATTAGTCGCATTGGCCGTAGCTAATTTTCGCTCCCATTCCTGGCGACCTTTGCGGATCTCGCTCAGGTTTTCCATTGTCATCTGCTGACCGTTGAAAACGATGGACTTACCCTGAAGGATTGCCAGCTCTGCTTCGGTGTAGCGTTGGATCATGTCCTGAATACTTGTAGTGTTAAGCGTCACACCCACCCCCTGAATTAGATGGTGCCCATGCCGACTCGCGGGCAGGTTTCGTTGTCTTTGTTGCAGATACTGGCGGTAGCGGTTTCGCAACTGCCGCCACAACCGGCGCATCTGTTGTGGGTTCATCCACAAGATAGGTTTCACGACGCGCCCATTCCGGCGCATCAGGCCATTTAATCTTTTCGTAGCCGTGGAGAATGACCAGAGCATGTGCATACACCATGAGGTCAAACGCTTCGTTAGCGCCCTTACCGGGCTTCGTCCATTTGCCATCTACAGAACGCTCCTCATAAGTCAGTTCGTCGTAAAACCAGCTGCCCAGCCAGTCCGGGAAGTGGACATAGTTCGCCCCCGGCACATCACGCCACAACGCATTGTTGATCCGGTCTTTAAGAGCATTGGTTTGGAGAAGGTAAAGCGGGATATCGCCAGCCGCTTTTGCCCGGCGGGTTGAGCGACCAGTATTGTCCGGGAATGTGCGGGTGATCAGTTTGCTGCGTGTCTGGCTGTCACCTTTAAATAACCAGACTTTGCGTTGCATACCGTCACGGCGGCAGCGGCGCCAGAATTCATAGGCATTGTCGGTAACACCATCCTCACCACCGGAATCCACTGCCATTGCCAGCAGGCTCATCCGCTTTCCGGGTTCGCCATCGAGCGCCCAGGTTTTATCGAGGACATCAGTGCGCAATAAATCCCAGTCTTCTGGATAGCTACCAGGGTCAATGTGCAGGCTTTCGCCCTCAGCATTGCAGCGCATGGACTGAGTAATGTTGTAGCGATCGATAATCCAGCGCTCACCCTGGGCGCCATAGCCAATGACCTGAACAACGAAGCGGCGATTCTTACCGCCCTGAACATCGACGGTCGCCACCATAAATTGCACACCAGCCGGAACCCTGCGTTTCTCGACCAGCTCCGCACGCAGCTGAAGTTCGTCACCTTTGCGCTGCTCGAGGCTGGAGCGCGGCAGATAGGGCAATCCCCAGTCGGTATTGATGACCGTCTTGAGTGTTTCTTCGCTGCCGTTGACTTCATATTCCTGCTCGGCGGTCAGTAGTTTGTAAACCAGCTGCTGCCAGCTCTGGTATGCAGCTGCCGGACCTTCCATCCAGAATGAAGCGATACGAGAACGACGGGCATCACCCGTTACGTTGCCCCCTCGGTCAATTTTCTGACCTTCACGCAACCAGATGCCCTTCATATTCAGGCTGCGTTTCATATCCGCAGTAATTACCCCGGAACACGACGGGCACATAATATGAGCAGCTTCACTGGCTTTCACCGGGTCGCTGATTTCGCGATATCCGGCCATGGCCTTCATCTCAGGCTGGAAATGTTCACCGCAATGCGGGCAAGGCCAGTACCAGCGACGGCGATCGCCGCGGTTATAAAGAGATAAAATTCCGGTTGTAGGTGGCGCTTCATGCTCGGAGCTGCGACGCCATTTGGTATCGCGAATATCACGCCCCGGAGAGCTTTCCACCAGCGTCATACCGGAGGACATAAAGGTGGTCGTACGTTTTGATGCCAGTGAAAAGGCATCACCCTCCCCGTCAATATCTTCCGGGAAACGGTCATAATCAGTGAGCGCTACGCATTTGTAGTCTGATGAGGACATGATATTGACTGAGGGCCAGCCAATTTTGAGGTAATTACCTGCCCGGAATGTGCGGTCGTAAACGTTGTTATCGTTACGCCTTGGGCTGAGTCGCTTCGCGACCTGCGGACTACAGCGAAAAGTACGATCGAGACGCTTTTTAGAGTGCTCACGCGCTTTCTCTTCCGTCATCTGAATAATCAGCATGTCGGACGGGTCACAGACAACGTTGTAAACCACCCAGCCGTCAATCAAGCCAATCGTCTTACCGGTTCGCGCCGGGCCGACAAATACCACGGCGTCATACTCACGCGAGGCCAGACAGTTCATTGGCTCGATAACGTACGGGGCTAAATTCGGGTCCCATGGGACAGAGTTTCCAGCCCCCATCGGCACGCGCATATATTCACTGACCGCATCGGCCACCAGCATGCGGCTTGGGGCACGAAGTATTCCAGGCACATCCCTGCGGATGCCCCGGGCAGATGCCCGCTTCGCCATCAGTCCTCCTCTGGCTCTTCCTCCTCCGGTTCAGCGTCCAGAACGCGCTGGGCGATCTGGTCACGTAAATCATCAATAATGCTTTGCACCCGGCTCACCGCGACAGGCGTCAGCGCACAGTCACGCTCCAGGATATCCGGCAGTGTTTCGAGCACCTGCACAACGGCTTTTGCCATAACTGAAAATTCACGCGCAACCTCGTCAGCCGGGATCAGCTGGCCCGTATCCTGTTCAAACTTGAGACGTTCGTTTTCGGCTTTCCAGTGCGAGAGTCTGTCGGATGGCTGCATATCTTCAGTGGAAACTGAAACGCTCGGGATCATCAGCTCAGTTAACACATCGGTGATGAGGTAGAGCTTCAGTTTGCTGTTACTGCCGGGTGCCGGAGGGACGTTTTTAAGACGGGCGGCGACGGTCTGGCGATGAACGCCAGTAATTCCCGCTAGCTGATTGATGTTGAGTTTCTGGGTAGCTACTTCCTGGTCCATGATGGTGAACACTTTCTGAACGTTTCGACATCTTTGCAAATTGCCATTCTTAGAAAACAGCAACTTACGCACATGATGATGATGACCCTAAAACATGAAAACTAGTCGTTTTCCGCGTGCCCGCCGCCTCGTGGCAGGCCGGATCCCCGGGAGTACCTTTTCAAATGATAGTGATTATCATTTAATGTGATTTTGGTCGGTGCGGGTCAGAAGCCAAGACGAACGCGCCCTTCGGGGTCGTTCGGGTTAGTCGTGATCCACGCGGTGCCAGCGAATGCGTTAGCATCTGCACCGTCCTTCTCATCAGATGTCAGCTTGCCGTCTTTGGTCAGCCACAGTTGTACACCACGCTGCCACGTTCCTGCGGCAACCTTGGGCAAGACAAACACGCCGGTCATCATCAGCTCACCGTCTACATCAACTGGGATGTCGTGCTGGGCGATACCAATAAGATCACCAACAATTACCGGCTGACCTGATGCCACGTCTTTACCGGTACCGTTCTTCCAGTCCATGGTACTGCCGTCCTGATAGTAGTTCTTAGCCATTGGAATACCTGCCTGATTGAAGGGTTGATATGAACTAACGCTTTTGAATAGAGTTATGAATGAGGCCGCCTGGACGCAGGCTGGCCTGAATAGCTTTCGCGATAACGGCGCTTAACTCTTCATCATTGTGCTGGGTATTGATGTTCACAGTAATGACATTGCCGTTCTGTGGCTGTTTGAGCGCGTTGGCGCTGGCAAGGGCATTGCTTATAACAGCACCTGCAAACTTCACCTCACCACTGCTAACTGTGAAATGCTCAGCCTGAAACACGACCTCTTTTTGAGGTATTAGCTCAGCGAACAATCCGCTCTCACGCACTGCATCAATAACAGCATCGCGCATATCGTCAGATAGTCGGGTTTTCGTGGCGGCGTCACCTACACCGACAGCCATACCTGCAGCGTACTGCTTTCCGCCCTTATCAGTGCCCACTTCAATGGTGTAGCCGCTGCTTAGCTTGCTACTGGCTGGGTTTTCCCCGAGAAATGATGCATCAAAACCAACGGCATCAGACCCTGGCAAGTAGCCACCGACAAACTCAACCGGCAGGCTTTCCCATGACACCGGCTGGTTATTATCACCTATACGCAAAGCAATAATCTGGTAGCCATCTGGCACAATCACATCGCGAATGATGTTGTATTCACTTGAGCTACTACCCGAACCAACCGCACAACCAACCATGAAGCCATCAAATGTTCCGCGCTGTTCCCATCCTGGCTTGACGGCATACAGGTGAACCCGATACTTCTCGCCAAGCCTGATCGCATTGCCCTGGTCATCATGGGTGACTATACCCATCGGTGGTAATGCCACCTTCACGCGGCTTATCTGGTGAGTATTCTTCATATTCATTTCCTTTTAGATGTGAGCCTGTCGCACGACAATACTGCCCGAGAGGTAACGGTATTACCTAGGCTCACTGCTGAAAGACTCTCTTTGGTGCGCGTGCGATGCGCATAAAAAAGCCGCTCGGACAGAGCGGCATAAAGATTTACAAGTACGAAGTAACATTATCCGTTTTTAAGCTTAGTGAGCCTTAGACGTAATGCCACATCTCATCAGCGGGGATGAGCGCATCGTCTGTGCGACCCGATAATCTCATTGGTTTTTAATAGGATATTTTTACTTATTTCCATCCATTCGAAACATCAGGAGCACCTACCTTATCAATCGCCTTAATGTCTGTTTCATCAAACCATGAATTCACTGCACGCCCATCACCTGCTTTGTAATGCACATAGTAAGCATTGATATGATCGGAGTACTCCGTCCGACCTTTGATGTGGCCCGCTTCACCGCTTACAGCAATTTTTACCACTTGATTAAGTTCGAACTTAAACATGGATATTTCCTCTTAATGTAAAAAGCCCCGCTATTGCGAGGCTCGTGATTGCCCAATGGTGCGTATATCTGCTTTATCCCTATTGCACTGCCCCAGCGCCGACAGCAGGCTAACGTTCAAATCAAGACTTCCACCCCACGTCATATTGTCGGGAATATCTGGGTATGGTGTTTCAGCGGTCAGGCTTGCTGGCAACTGTACTGGCGGTACCGGCACGTAGACCGTCTTTGTATTGCTGCATCCGCTTAACTGCGCCAGTACGGATAACAACAGGAGCGCAATCATCACCCGTAACAGCAGCTTTGATGTCGCTCGCGGCTCTCTGTGACTCCAGTGCGATTTGCTGTTTAGCATGCTGGTTTGTCTCCAGGACAATGTTGGTGATAGCCACGGTTTTCAGGACGTTATCCATAATCGCGCGGTTACTGTTGTTCGCACCCTCTAGCGTGGTCAGGCTGGCATCAATGCGTGTGTTTTCATTCCAGAGCCACGCAATCACCACCAGCGCGGCAATAGTTAGCCACCAGCGCCAGTGTGTTTTAAGCGAAAGCAGGAAATATTCAATCATGCCTCGCTCTCCGAACGGCTCCCGTTCATCACCGGTAGTGGTCGAGTATCTTTCGCCTCGATCACTGGCCAGCGATAACTAGATACACGCGGACGCTGGAAAGCGCGGATATTAATGGCATCGGACTGATTACCGCCCAGCACCATCAAATCACCGTTTTCACGTTGCCCGACAACGAATCCAACATGGCCACCGCCGTCGCGACTGAATACAACAACACAACCGAAGGCTGGTTCGCGTAACTCTGCGCCCCAGTTGAGGTAGGACTTCGCAGATTCAAAGCGGGTTGATTTGATTCCGACTCGCTCGAGCATGGAACCGACAAAGGCTGCACACCATGGCGTTTCGTCATCTTTGATTCCACTGCGTTTGATGTCTTTCCAGAACTGAAGGATGAGAGGGTTATGACGTGGGCCTTTGATTTCTAACTGACCTAAATACTTTCGAGCTTCCACCAGCCAGCGTGGTTCTTCCATTTCTAACTCCTTTTTCCAGTAATGTTCCCCCGCGAGTTCAACATCACCAGCAGGAGTATGAAATTCACAATGACTTCGGAGCGGTCCACAATTGTGTAGTTACCTACCCATACGCGAATTGGTATTGAGATGAGGGCGACCATCGCCAGCCAGGCAATAATCGAGTAATGCAGCTTGTGACGAGAGTCAGTGCGCTGGTATGTCGCAATAATGATTGCCGTCGCCAGACTGATGACAGCATTTGCCTGAAGCCAGATGAAAGACGCATCAACTATCATTTTCCCTCCCCGGCGGTCGCTTGCTTCTCCAGCCGTGATTTGTACATGAGGACAAAAGTGATAATGACCGCAGCAGCTACCATCGCGCCGATGGACTCAGGAACAGGGATAACTTCGGTTCCTGGGGCAATCTTTCCCAGTGTGGTATTCAGTGTGGCGTTGAGTATGGCGGTCATGTACTTCGCGCCAATCAGACCTGCCAAGAATGAAGCCAAGCCATAAAGCAACTTTTCCCACCAGTGCAGGTTTCTGGAAGTCAGCACATAAAGCGTGGCGCCAGCGAAAGCACCAAGTATTACCCCGGCATCAGTGTTAGCCCACAAACCGGCAAACGTGACAGTAGTCACCACAGCATGAGCTGTAGCAGTGCCGGAGATAGGTTCTGCGGACATTGCAACCCCTTTTAATTTAGAGCCGCTCCAACAGCGGTAGAGAAAGAATGCATTACTATCGCCCTGTTTTAACGTAACATTTCCTCAATGCATGAAATCCATTTTATATAAGGAATGAATTTATGGACTCAACAACGATAACCGTAATTTGTACATTAATAGTTGCAATAATAACTGGGTTACTGACTTACACAGCATCGTTATCAACTAAAGAAAAGGAGGTTAAGTTAGCTGTATATGAAAAACTTGGGATAGATGCGCATGATATTATTGAAAGAGTTGAACACAATACAAGCTGGCTATCGTACACATTTCAACTAAATAAAGAATTAACCAGAGAAAATATAATCGACGCATACAACCGCGTAGATATAGATGTAAGAAAGATTCGAGAACTACGAGTTCGCATCATGTTTTTTGATAAAGAGATATTTGAACAATTTGAATTAATTACAAAAAAACATGGCGCCCTGACAACCGAGGTCTGCGGGCACTGGAGATACGACAACCCAAACCACACTACCCCAGATATAAAATACACATCTTACGAAATCAGAAAATATACCTTCAGATTAAATGAATTAAAAGATGAAATAAACAAATTAAAAAATAAATTACTTAATGAGACATCTGAGAAGTACAATAAAACATTATCAACTTCATCCGCGATGATAAAATATATAATTGGCCTAGCAGTGGTTTTTATTATTTGTGCATTAACACTTTCATATGTTCAAAAAACTGAGCGGGAAAAACCTACCCCAAAAGAAACTACCATAATTTGCCTATAAAAAACCCGCCAAAGCGGGTTTAGTAACGGTAGACATACAAAGCCCATCGTTAGAGAAATCCTAACCAGTTTTTTTGAACTTTGCAAGCAACGTGTCGGTATAATTCATAACTACGTTGCTATCTTGTGACATCACGCAATCGAGCCTCGGCAAATGCCTCTTCCTGCCAGCATTTGGTTACCAGGCGATTAATAATGTCTGCGTACCCGCTGTACCACTGGTAGTTCGACAGATCCGGAACGAGTTTTTCCACCACTACACGGGCCAGAGTTGTTGGCACGCGGCTATAGCGATTTCCGTTGCATCGTCCGCACACCTTCATGACCGGGACACCATGCAGCTTGGTACGTTTCTCATCAAGTACTGAACCCTTACCTTTACATCCACGGCATGCAGTGCTTACCTCACCTTTACCGCCGCAGTGGTGACACATCTCCTCGACTACTTCCGGTTTAACATGCGGACCCACTCCTTTCACGCCAGGGTGTTTAACCACATCCCGAATAGAACGATGCAGGCCAGCCCCAACACAATGTTCACATATGGCTTTGCTGGCCGCCGAACGCGAGTAATCCGCAAATGCGAATCTAGCCAGGCATGGCACTATTTCATTGCGGGCTTCATCACTAAGTCTCTTGAGTACGGGGTTATTAAGTGCCATGGCGTAATTTATCAGCCCTTCAATTGCTGGCTCTGGTGACTGAATCCCCATCTTCGCCAGGAACAAATTAAATCCTAGTGGTGCTTTGGACTGCACCATCCCCTGCGCTGCCATAACGTCTGTAATAGTCAGTGCATCACCGCCAGTAGCCGGTGCGACATCATTCAGCTTTGGTGACTTTGGCGAATAAAATTTTGGTAATGATTCAAGGTTCATACGGTCTCCATACACTTACGCTTTAACTATTACGCCAATTGCCATCACGCGATCCAGAAAACGAAACACCAGCTCAAGCTGGGTTCCATACTTCAGTTCGAATGCTGCTAAGTCGGCGTGCAATTCGTCGTGACACTCTCTGCACAGAGGGATCACGAAGAGGTCATGGGCTTTTGTGGCTGTACCACCCATACCATGCCCAATGATATGGTGAGGATCGTCAGCTGGTCGGCGGCAGCATTCGCAGGGTTGAGTTTTCACCCAGCGGGTATAAACCGGATTTATCCAGCGCCGCCGCTTCGGTCGCAGCATGAATGATTCAGGGCTTTCCGGATCAGCGATAAGTTTCAGGACGGGTTTAACCGGCTCTTCGAGCGTATCTGCGTGAGCTCTAACTACTGCACTGACCGCTTTCACTTTCTCTTTAACAATGCTGGTGGCCGGAAGTGAGGGCACAATGTCACTCTCTTTGTACACCGACAGAATCGGTTCTTCCGGCTTTCGCAATGCTTTACGAGCCATCCCTTCAGGAAGGCAATCAACCAGGTCATAACGTATCGCCCACCAGCAGAGTTCTGGCAGCGTAAGTTGATGAGTGCCATCAAAACCAAGGTTGCGCAGTGCTGAAGCAATGACGAATTCCACCACGTTCCGGTGCGCCAGATCCGCAAGTAGCTCTGTCGCCTGCTCTCGCAACTTGTTATCGCAATGCCAGCAAACGCGAATTGAACCCGGTGGATAAGACATGATGACCATTTCGGGGTGGTGGTAATCACCGTGCGGATACTGACAACCATTCTCCCTGAGGAGGGATGCGTTTAGGGTCGAAAGGCCACCAGCAACCTGAATCACTCGCGCATTGGTGAAAAAAGGTAGCAGCGCTTTATCACCAGATAGCGGTTGTAATGCTGCCGGTACAATACCGGACGGCAGATGCTTTAAATGCTCGGGAACACCTTCAATCAGCACGCGACCCTGATGGAATAGAGCCATCACATCTGAGCCTGGACGGAATAGCGCCAGGCCGAGACGCGGGGCAATTTCAGGGGTAAGAATCACCCTCATGCCACCTCCGGCTGCATACTTAAGATCAGGCCACCAGCAGACTCAATAATTTCGCCAGCATCCTTTCGCTCAAGCCACAGCTGATTTATGTGCGCTTTGACGATGTCATGTTGTGGGGCTGAAAGATTTTCAGTATCAACCAGTTGATTGAATATCAATCCTACTTCCAGTGGCCAGATGCGCGATTCATGTAACGGTTCTTTCTTTGGTTCGATTTTCTCGCGGAAGTGAGCCCGGATATTGCGGATATTTGACCATTTATCTTTTTCCAAACTTTCCATGATCGATATAAAGTCAGCATGAGACATCCCGTGCTCTCTCGATGATTCAAGAGCTACTGTGCGGATTCGCTCTGACATATCAGCACGGGTTTCTTCATCATTGAATGTCAAAGATTCCAGCCAGGCATTTACGCCATCGAGGATGTTTTCACAAATGAGCTGTTTCGCCCTGTCGATCGTTATTGGTGACACCCTCGCGAATTCAGGTGCATCGATTGAATCCGCAGCCCAGGTATGTGCAAATTTAGACTCACTGAAGGTATATTCTTCTTTATTGCCGAACGCAGCCACAATGCATGCCCATGTTTCGATACCACTGGTTTCAAGAATGCCCCGTTGGGTCAGGGGTAATTCCGTTTCTACCTGATCGATTACCTGAGCTGGTTCGGAAACAGGAAGAACAGTGGTTAGTGCATCTGGCTTACCTACAGCAAAATGAGCCAGTGCCATGAATGCCCGCCCCTTTGCCTCAAGTTCCGTACGTTGGATATAGCTGAAACGCTCACCGCGCCATGACTTGTCAAAGATGGCAATCACCGCACCAAAACCAGCAGATGATTCGGTTGGTTGCCCTACATCTGGTCGGTACCAATAAGGAAGGTCGAAGCTAATACGCCCGCGAATAAATGCCACATGGTCCGCATCTTCCGGCCACCATGCCTCGCCCGTAGCCGCTTTGATCAGGAACACATAACGCCCGCCCTTTTCTCTCATCGCCATGGCATGGTTGATGATGTGAGTCATTCCAGTAACGGCCTGTTTTTCGTGATACTGCGAGCGGCTATATGGCGGGTTTGCATATGCACCACCGCCAAGCTCGGCTAGGCGTTCGGCCCAGTCCTGCGTCAGGGCATTGTCTTCTGCTGTATACCAGGTGGGGCATTTCGCGTTGCTATCGTCTGCAAACAAATCCAGAACCAACGGGCCAAACATGGCATTGATACCCCAGAAAAGGTGATCTGGTGTACGCCACTGATCGCCCACTTCTTTAAGCTCATGAGCCGCCTTTGAACGAAGGGCCTCAAGGTTTTTGCAATAATTACTCGTCATATCAACCCCACTCCCACAAAGTGACCTGCCACAGTTGAGCTATCGCCAGAAGGTTTGCTTCCACAGCGGCTCCGGCAGCTAACAATTTTCTCGCGTAACGTTGTTTCCGATGTCACGTCGAGTAATTCCAGAAATGCCTGATTTGCGCGGCGCAATAATCCTTTGACCAGCAGCTCTTCTGCTTTGCTAAATCGGCGTTCCCACTCTTCAGGGCTGATGATTTGCTGTTTCGGTACCGCAGTTGGAACATGGACAGGTGCAGAGATGGCAACTACAGGAACAGGTTCACCTGCAGCGATGGTGTAGGAGAATCGGTTATTACTGCCCGTCCTGCGGTTTATTTTTCCCTGCATAGTCAGGCGGGTAAGCGCAGAAGACACCGAGGAACGATCAACGTCAGGCATGCTTTTAACAACCGCAGAGATCTGGGTGCCTGGGTTTTCACTGATGAAATTAAGGATCAGGTTTTGAATTTGCACTCTCATGCTGCTTCCCCCTGGTTTCCGCGCTGTGCCTGTTCTTTCCAGATAGCGTTCCAGCGGCTCATGGCGAACTCAGGGCGTTGATTGCGAAGATTCACCGCACCTGCAGCCTTGCAAACTCTCAAAGCGAGTTCACTTGGTTCGTTTGGCAGCAGTAATCCGCGCATATATCGCCCATATTCTTCATCACGTTCTCTGGTATCGCCAACCGGAGTTTCACCAGCTTTGACCCATTTCCCATTCACATTTTCAGGGCGCCCAGCGGCATGCCACTTGGTTGCAGACTGAAGGTAGCCAGGGAATTTGGAGATCTGGAACAGCGTTACAGGGCGCAAGTATTCAGCCATCTTGATATCGTGCCCCCACTTCGCCTGGCTGTAGTCGACAACCAGATTCAGGTCTTCGAGGGAAAATTCTTCCCCCAGTCGGGCACGGATATTTTCCATCGAGGATTTGCTGACCTGGTAACGGGAGCCTGTCACGAGATTCAGGTGAGAAAGAACTTGTTTAGCTTGATCAGTAATTTCTACTTCACGGTCGGTCTGCGCAGCAGGCTGACGAGAGTCTTTTACTTCTGATGGATCTTGTTTTGATTTTACTGACGGATCCCCGCCAGATTCTGCCGGGTCAAAACCACTTTCCTCGTTCAATTTTGACCCATCAAATTTTGATGCGACAGATTTTGACCCGTCAGTTTTTGATGTATCAGATTCTGACAGGTGAGCAAATGCCGCCGCTTGCAATTTCGCCACGTTAAGACGGTATACATTGGATGCATTGCGATTGCCCTTTCGACGAGCTGTGCGGGATAACCAGCCTTCAGCTTCAAGCTTTGCGACAGCAGTTCTTACTGTACTTGCACCGGCGCCAATCTGACGCGCAATGGTTTCAATGGAAGGCCAGCAAACACCCTCATCGTTACTGAAATCAGCCAGGCGAGCCATAATTGCTACGCTGGATAACTTCATGCCAGACGACGCACAACCATCCCAGACATAGGAAGATAATTTAACACTCACTATCAACCCCCCATCAGTTCAGAGGCGTAGCGTTCTGCTATCCACTGAACCCCTTTTGGCGTAACTCGAGTCTGCGTGAATGCGTGACCAAAATCGGAAGTACCAGTTTTCACCGTAAACAGACCATCGCGTTGACGCAGGGCATGGGGTAGCAGGTTGCCAGACTGACGGAACAGCACTTTGTCACGGACCAGAGTGTCAATCATCGCCTTCTCTGGCATGTTTAGGATTTTCGCTGTTTCACGCAGGCTTTTGTTGCCACCGGCTTCGACGTATTGGTTTACGAACGCGACCTTTGGGGCATCCTGCTGAACCTTGTTAGCCAGTTGGGCATTCTGTTCAGCCATATCGGCAGCCAGGCGAAGTGCTTCAGGTAATGATTGCGGGACTGCTGTTTTGTTTTCTAACTCCTGCCATCTATCCACAAGACGAGCGGTAAATTGTGGAGATAATTGTGCAACGACTACGTAGCTGTCGCGTTTGCCAATCAGATACTCTTTGTAGGTTCGCCCGTTCTGAAGGTGGGTATACGGCGTTGGCGTATACCCCTGAATGGCCCCAGCTGCCGCTAATCTCTCAATGGTTCGGCAAACATCAGCATGACGCGATTCAACCAGGTCGGAGATTTCTCGACTGCTCATAGTTACCAGGCCGGAAGAAAATACAGACACCGCTGTAGACGCCGCAGCGTTACTCATTTGCTGAACCATTGCGCAGCCCTCCGGTTGAATACCCCCACAATCATGTAAGCGCTACTGTGGTTACATGAAACCCACTGGCCACGTACCATGCATACATACCGAAACGACGGAGCGCCCGGTACCGGATGCATCCTTAGTTGCGGTAAATGACAATTTTCGGTTAAATTGCTCATGCGGATTATTTCTCCATACACAACGTAGAGTTTTTCGCCAAGGCGCCCGGAGCTGCATACTCGCGGGCGTCACTCTTTTCTGAGGTGCAAAACACTCGATAAACTAGCGTTGAATGCTCCTGAAGCTTCGCAATCGCTAGATAAAGTTCGTCGTTTATCGCTACTCTTTCCCTCTGATCGATAACTCCATCTTCAATTGCCTCTCTCACCTCCTGTGAATAACGAGAAATTTGTTCAATGGCCTCCAGCAATCTCTGATTGATATCCCCGTTTTCAACTTCTTCTGTATCAGGGAGGGAGACAAAAACACCATTAGCGTCACGAGCAAGTGCATTGGAAATATGATGAGTACCACCAGCACGCTGTAAAACCATCGCCCAACCAAGCGGAAATATCTGATCGCTATCAGTGCGTAAACGGTTATGCAGCGCATCTACAGATGGGGTTACATCGTCTGACTTATAGATCCCCAGAATTTCAGCTGCCTCTTCGTAGCCGCCAGGGAGATCAGCAATAGTTCTCCTGATTGCAGCCACCAGCCAAAGCGGCTGTTTCTCAAATTTCCATTTAGGTTCATTACCCACTGTTCACTCCTTATTTCTGTGGTTACGGTCAAGCAGCTGATTCGTTAGTCTTCAGGTAAAGAGAAGCGTCGTACTTCAACTTTCCTTTGGTAATCCGTTCAATAACGAAGGCTTGCTTTTCTGGTATCACCTCACCCCATCGACAGACTGCAGGGTGGGAAATATTCAAAGCATTCGCGGTCTTGGAAATACCACCGAAGTGCTTTACAACGACTTTCTTTAGCATTTGATTCTCCTTAGTTCGACCTCCCAAAGGTAACAAAAGGTACATTAAATAGCAAACAACAGTTACACCAAAAGGATGTAACATTAGTTACATGAAAACAGAAATGAAAGACCGAATTAGATCCCGGCGCGTCCAGCTGGAAATAACTCAACTAGCACTGGCAAAGAAGCTAGGTGTTAGCCGTGTTTCTGTGACTAAGTGGGAAGCAGGAACAACCAAACCAGACGGTGAGAATCTCCATCAACTAGCCATAGCGTTATCCACTACGCCAGAGTGGCTCCTCTATGGAGAGGGAGATCAGGGACAAGATGACATTCGAGTCACACCCTATTTCAAAGCACCTGTTTCTGTTCCTATTATTTCTGCTGTCCAGGCGGGCCACTGGACAGAAAGCTATGCTTGCTCAAGGTTAACTGATGTGATTTCGTGGACTCAAACGACGGCTGATGTAAGTGATGAGGTATTTGGGCTGGTTGTTCGTGGAGAGTCGATGACGAATCCCAATGGCTTACCGTCCATACCAGAAGGTTCAATAGTTATTGTTGAACCAAACTATGGGCAGCTAGATAATTTATACGGAAAGATAGTGGTTGCAGTACTAGATGGCTCATCAGAAGCAACTGTGAAAAAATTAGTATGGGATGGCCCTTATTCTTATTTAATGCCCCTAAACCCTGCCTTCAAGCCAATTCCAATTGATGGCAACTGCCGGATAATAGGGAAAGTTGTTCAAATAACACAAAATATCTAACCCCCTGTAACTCCTAGCCAAAAGAAAGCCAGCAAACAATTGTTGGCTTTTTTTATGCCCATTAAGGTAACAATAGGTACACTTCACCCTTGACCACCAAGGTAACTAAAGGTACATTCATCTCAACGGCAGTGAACAGGCAGGACGCCCACTAAGTAGCCGCCTCTGGCGTATGAAGATGGGGATGATTCGCAATAGTTAGCTGTGAGGTTGAGATGGAACGATTCGAACTGGAGCCGGGATTTAATTACGTGCGGGTTGAAACTAAATGCCCGCACTGTGGAATGCCAGTTTCACAGGATCTTAATGCCTCGGTAAATCAGGTACGCACCGATGAAATAAAGGGCAACTCCGGGAAAGCTGAAACTCCGCTTGAATCCCGTACCGTGCCAAACCTTTCCATAGGCTGGTACCAGATGATTAAAGCGCGTGTGACTTTTCCATTCACCGCAAAAGAAAAAGACTCCACCGAGCGAAATAAGCAAAGTCGCATTCGTTGGAAGTTTTGGTAATAAACCTGCTGCTGTAGAAAGAAAAACAATGGTGCAAATTACGATAGCCACTTTGTACCACACGTCCAGTTTTAGGCTGGATAAAGGGTTATTCATCAGAGTAGTTCCATCACTCGCTGTTGGGGTGACAAAAGATTAACCGAATCCTTGTTGTTGGGGAATAACCAGGATGCACCGAGCCTGATGTGGATAAAAGACAGGCACATAACATGCAAGAGCGTTGGCGCTACCTGCCTCGACGGAGAACGGTAGATAAACGAGACGATAAGCTGGCTGCCAGCGCTCTTGCAGTTGTGGTGAATGCGGCTCAGCGCTCGCGATGAAAGGCAAAACATCAAGTCATTATCGGTATAGGTCATCGCTGGATGGTTTGCCGCCAGACAGCACCGGGAGGCACCCGGCACCACAACTTAATCGTGTGTATGGGGATTTCTAACTGGCAGTTGCAGCTGCCATTACGAGGGTAAAACGATGAGCAATGACCGCATGACTGTAGTGCCCGACTTCCTGGGCGAACTGGATGCAGGCGTATTCATGAATAAGATCGCCGCCTCACTCAATACCACTGCACTCGGCACGCTGAATAACGGCGGAAAAGGCAGAGTGGTTCTGACTTTTGATATTGAACGCATGGGTAATTCTGTCGAAGAGAAGCGCGTCAAGATCAAGCACAAATTGCAGTACACCACCCCTACTCCACGCGGCAAGGCGACGGAAGAAGACACCACCGAAACCCCTATGTGGGTTAACCGTGGCGGCAAGCTCACCATCTTGCAGGAAGACCAGGGGCAACTCTTCGGGATCAACGGCGCTACTGACGGAAAGCTTAAAGCGGCTCAGTGAACCGCGACTGACTAATTCACTGCAATTACTTTTACCAATTTATTTATAAGGAATTTTGTATGTCTCAATTAGACGGCAGCGCCATCCAGCAAGTTAAAGACCTGGTCCTTTCTGGTTATCATCTTAATGATATTCAGGATGCTGCATGCCCAACAGCCATTCTTCCTGAAGGTACAAAGATTCAAAGTCTGGAGCATTTACGCCTGGAGCGTTTCCGCTTCCGTGGCGCCATGGATACGACCAGCATCGATGACTTTGTTCGTTACTCTGTTGGTTATGCCAGTGATGAAGAACCGGCACGCTGCTTTATTGATGCGGAAAACATGAGCGCCCGCTCTGTCTTCAATATCGGCACTCTCGATAATCCTGGTCACGCCGATAACGTTTCAACCATCAAGCTGAAAAAAACAGCCCCATTCCGCGCACTACTGACTATCGATGGCGACCGCCTGAGCCAGAAGCAAATCGCTGAGTGGCTGGAAGACTGGAGTGACTACCTGACTGCGTTCGATGCTGACGGTAAGACAATGTCGATCGCCCAGGCCGCGCAAGCTGTTCGCCGCATTACTATCCAGCAGGCAACTCAGGCTGACCATGAAGACGGTGATTTCAGCGGTAAAAAATCCCTGATGCAAAGCATCGAAGCCAGCAGCAAAGACGTTATGCCAGTGGCCTTTGAGTTCAAATGTGTTCCGTACGAAGGCCTGGGTGAACGTGCCTTCAGCATGCGTAACAGCCTCCTGAAAAGCAGCGAGCCATGTTTCGTGCTGCGTATCGTCCAACTGGAAGCCCAGGAAGAAGCTATCGCTAACGAATTCCGTGACCTGCTGATTGGCAAGTTCAACGAGAAACCAGTCGATACATTTATCGGTAACTTCAAAGCGTAATTGCTCTGCCTTAATTGCCCTGCACCATGGGGCAATTAGTGAAGCGTAATTCCTTTTTTAATCGCCACCCGGCGAGGGATTCGTGCAACCAAAATCAACCGCAGATGCAGCTGCGAATATATGGAGAAATATACCGATGAGTTTTATACAGACGTTATCCGGCAAGCATTTTCATTATACCAATGCCACAGTTGACGATATCGAGATTGAAGATATCGCCACCGCGTTATCGCATATTTGCCGCTTCACTGGCCATTTACCTGAGTTCTATTCCGTGGCTCAACACTCCGTATTGTGCAGCCAGTTGGTACCGCCTGAATTCGCATTTGAAGCGTTGATGCATGATGCGGCTGAGGCATATTGCCAGGACATTCCCGCACCACTTAAAGCCCTGCTGCCAGACTACCAACGGATCGAAACTTTCGTAGGCGGCCTTATTCGCTTTAAGTACGAATTGCCGCTAATGCAATCTGCTGTTGTGAAATATGCCGACCTGACAATGCTGGCTACCGAACGCCGGGATCTGGACATTGATGACGGTACCGAATGGCCTGTACTTGAGGGTATCCCTACCAGCGACATGATCCAGATTGTGCCGCTGCGTCCTGGACAGGCTTTTGGGTTGTTCATGACCCGCTTCAACGAACTGATGGAGCTTCGCACATGCACCAGCATCTGAAAGTAAAAGACCTGGTCGCCGCCGCTTATGCTGCGGTACCAATTCTGCCACCAGCAGAAGCCAAGTTAATGCGCGAAGTCGCCACTAGGCTAAGTGTGACTTTTACTGCCCTAACTGAATCTTTAGAACTGCGTAAAGCTCTCACGAAAGAGCGCGATGCGTTGAACCTGCAGGTAGTTAACCTTGCTGTTGATAATGCGGCATTTAAAAGCGAAGCAAGGGAAGCCGGTAATGGGCAATAACATCGAAGCGCTGGAGCAGCCAATCAAGCACCCAGCTATCCGCTACCACGGCGGTAAATTTCGCCTGGCGCCGTGGATTATTGAACGCATGCCTGGACATGTTTGTTATGTAGAGCCCTTTGGTGGTGCGGCTGGCGTACTGCTGCAAAAGCCGCGTAGCTACGCAGAGGTTTACAACGATCTGGACGGCGAAGTAGTTAACTTGTTCCGTGTGCTACGCGATCCGGAAATGAACCAACGCCTACAGGATGTCTGTGCGCTCACGCCATATTCCCGCGATGAGTTTTGCTCTGCCCTGGTGCCAACAGATGATCCGATAGAACGGGCTAGACGTATGGTGGTTCGAGCCAGTATGGGGTTCGGTTCTGCGGCAGGTATTGGCGGTAACTCCGGATTTCGTAGCGACAGTAAACGCAAGTACGCAACTGCCGCCCATCTCTGGGAGCGTTATCCGTCAAATCTGGCAGCAGTATGCCAGCGATTGCAGGGCGTGATTATCGAGAATAAAGACGCCCTGGACATAATGCGTTCTCACGATGCTGAAACCACTTTGCATTACATCGATCCGCCTTATGTGCCGGAAACCCGTGTGCATGGCAACCGATACTACAACCACGAAATGACCATTGAAGGGCATGAGCAACTGCTAGCTGTCTCCGGAGTGTTTGAGGGAATGGTGATGATTAGTGGGTACGAAAGTGAACTGTATAACGACATATTGAGCGGATGGAAGAAAGAAACGAAGGGTTCACGTATTAGTGCTGGCAGAGGTACGAAAGTCCGTACTGAATGCCTATGGATTAATCATGCCGCTCTGGAGGCCAGCAATGGATAAGGGAATGGACATCGAAAAAGCAAAAGCTCAACTGCAAGCGGCAATATCTGCACCAGGTGGTAAATATTGGTCTTATACCCCTGCGGTTTCATCTTTGATTGCAGCGCTGGAGCAGGCGCAGCAGGAGTATAAGGCCATCGAGCAAAAGCTCATTAATGCTGCAGTGTATATCGAGACACTCGAATCAGAACCCCGCAAAACAAATCTGAAGCAGCTCAATGAAATCGCGGGGCTTAAGCGGAAGTGTGTTGAGCTGCCTGATGAATTTGCTCGCATTGGTGAAAACTTGCGTTCCCAGGACAACCGCGTCACTTCCGATCCGATGTTCTGCGTATTCCAGAAACGCGAAATCGTTACTGACGAAGATTACGACCATGATCGCATTGTATGGATTGATGAAGATGGTAACGAAGCCACCGCACATCAGAGAAAGCGCCTTGAACTGCTCCACGAAAATAGCCGTGAAGCACCAGAGAAATGGCGGCGTATAGCTGTGAAGGAAATCACCGATTTCGTTACCTGCTGCTTCACTGAGCAAGGCTGCAAAGACTACCTGGCATGTAACGGCCACAACCTGCGATTGCCGTTTATTTATGTGAAATCGGGCTTCAGGAACGCTGAATACCAAACTATGCGTAATTGGTTGATGAAGGTCGGCACTGTTGAAGGGGGTGAGTGAGATGGGTGAAATTATTAAAAGCCAGTGCTCTTGCGGCGAGCCAATCAGCATTGAAATCGGCGCAGACCCTAAAGCCTTTAGAAAAGATGGAAAAAGACCTTTCTATCCCGATGAGACAAATGCTGAACAGTTGGCTGGTACCGGGGTGAATATAGATGATTACCCAGATCATCTGGTGACTTCATTTAGCTGTAGAAAATGCGGCGGCTGGCTTGCGGATACAGTGCCTGGCGCACAATTTGAGGAAGCACCATGACTACCAATCGCATGGGAATAGAGCAGAGCGCACTGAGTGATGAGCGGCTTGAGTTGTTCATCAGCCAGCCGCTTGATAATGGGCTTACTCGCGGCGAGCAGATGGAGTTAGCGCGTGAGGCATTGGCGCGCCGGAACGCGAGCAAGGAGCTGGCGGCACCATTCGGTTACGTTCACCAATGTGACCACTTCTTCACTAATGACCACGGTAACATCTACAAAACACCGGGCGGTAATTTTACGCGACCACTTTACGCGTCCCCACAACTCCAGACGGTGACAGTGCCGGATGAGCCAACAGACGATGAGCGGCTAATGGAGATAGAGGGTGTCTCTGTAGTTAAATTGCCTACTGAATTCCACAGCGAGCATGGAGTTGTTGTGCAACTTGAGAAGGTCATGGCGGCATTGGCGGTGCACGGAATCAAGTATGAGCGTCGGCATCAAAAGGTAGTTGGGTTGCGCGCTGGAATTGACGCTGTTCGCGCGGAAGGCATTGATATTGATGCCGAGAAAATCAACGCCGAAAAGTGTCACAAATGAACCATAACCACCAGATTACACGCAAATAAGCTCACATGTGAGCCATTACACCTGTAACGGTTTATACATGAGCCATTTAGAATAAATTTCATCATTAAAGACCATATATGACCTATAAATAAGGAAATATATTAATTAACAGTAATTTATAAATTTTACAGTAATGCCCGGGTGCAGCCGGGCTTTATGGAGAAATAGCATGGGCCAATTAGTTTCTTTATCAGACTGGGCATCAGGGCCAAATGGTTTTAAAGAGCCGCCAGGCATGGCTGCGCTTCATCGTATTGCGAAAACCAAGCAGACCTATCCACCAGCAGTAAAACAGGGCCGTCGGTGGGTGGTCGATGAAGAAGCAAAGTTTATCGGCATGGTGGGTCGAGTAGAAATATCAAACCATTTACCCCCTAGCGCCCGCTCACTAGTGGAGAAAGCACTCAATGGCTGCAAGACCCCGTAAACATAATATTTCCACCCCTAACCTTTATTGCAAGTTAGATAAACGAAATAGCAAAACATACTGGCAATATCGCCACCCTTTAACAGGGGTATTTGTTGGATTCGGTACTGATGAAGATGCTGCAAAGTCAGCCGCTCAAGAGATGAACCGAATTATTTCAGAACAAGAGAGTACGCAATCTTATCTCTTGGTTGATATGGCAATAAAAGCTCAGGCGAAACGTGAGCCTGGAATTAGAGTTAAGGATTGGGTTGATCGCTATATACTCATACAGCAAGAGAGAATGGATATTGGTGAAATAAAAAAACCTACTTTTAAAAGTCGACAAAATTGCTCTATTACCCTCGTTAAAAGAATGCCAAATATTCGGCTGCAGGATGTCGATACAAAAATGCTGGCGACTATTATTGATGAATATAAAGCGGCAGGGAAAGTTAGAATGGGACAGCTTTTGCGTGCCGTCTGGATTGATGTGTTTAAAGAAGCCCAACATGCTGGCGAGGTTCCTGCGGGATATAACCCAGCACTTGCGGTGCGCAACCCTAAAGCTAAGGTAGCTAGATCAAGGCTTACATTTGAACAATGGCAGCAAATTTATGACCACGCATCAGAACTAGCACCATTCGCTCAAAATTCAATGCTCCTGGCTTTGGTTACAGGGCAGCGGCGCGGGGATCTTGTTGAAATGAAATTCAGTGACGTTTGGGATGGCTATCTACACATTATTCAGTCAAAGACAGGGGTTCGTCTTGCCCTTCCGTTAACACTACGATGCGAAGCTATAAATTTAACTCTTGGTGAGATTATTTCACGATGCCGGGATCGAGTAGTAAGCAAATACATGATACACAGCCAACGAAATCATGCTGCTAACAAGGCTGGAGAAAAAGTTGATGTGAATAGCCTCAGCCGCGTATTCATGGAAGCAAGAATCAAATCCGGCTTAAAGTTTCCTAAAGGGAGTACTCCTCCTTCATTTCACGAGCAGCGCTCATTATCCTCACGTCTCTATGAAGCCCAAGGGGTAAATGTAAAAACGCTACTGGGACATAAAACGGATGCTATGAGTGAGCAATACAAGGATGAGCGTGGTCTAGGCTGGATTACGCTTGCTGTTTAGCTGCGTAAATTCTGAGGGTGACAGGACCCGCCAACTCAAAAGAATTTAAAATTCGTTTTGGGGAAGAATTTTGGAGTGATTTTGGGGAGGGTTTTATGAATTGTAAAATCAATAGGTTACGCGTTGGTTATCTGCTCCAAAAGCAGGCGAGTAAAAGTTACAACTAACCCCAAAATCAGCCAGTCTTATACTGGCTGATTTTCTTTATATCCCTCAAATAAAGTCATTTGATTTTTATATTCCTCAGTAAAGACATAACCTGCGAAAAATCTGCAATATCAATAAACATCATGCATTTGCACAAAAAAACGGGGAATAACTTAAAAAGGCTGACGCCATAACCCTATTGCACGTAAAGTGGTTAATAACAATAAAAATAGTTTTCTCTTATTATATTTCGCAAGGAACAAAGATGATTTTCGACTCCACGCTATTAATCCTTCTGGCTCTCGCTGGGCTTGGGTTTGTCAGCCATAACACCACCGTTGCCGTATCAATTTTGGTACTGATTATTGTCCGCGTCACACCTTTAAGTCATTTCTTCCCGTGGATTGAAAAACAGGGTCTGACTGTGGGGATAATTATTCTGACTATCGGTGTAATGGCCCCGATTGCCAGCGGCACTCTGCCCGCCAGTACTCTTCTGCACTCTTTCACCAACTGGAAATCGCTGGTTGCTATCGCTGTGGGGGTATTTGTTTCATGGCTTGGCGGACGTGGCGTTACGCTCATGAGTAGCCAGCCGAGTTTAGTGGCGGGCCTTTTAGTAGGCACTGTTCTTGGCGTGGCTCTATTCCGCGGTGTACCTGTAGGGCCGCTTATCGCTGCCGGACTGGTTTCATTGGTCATCGGGAAACAGTAACAGCACTACTGTGGTTCCAGGGATGCAAGATAACGCCCTGGCGTGTTGCCAAGGGCTTTCTTAAACATGGTGATAAAGGCGTTGGTTGAGTCATATCCGAGTTCGCTCGCCACCTGTTGAACAGACGAACCACTAATTAATAACCTCAGCGCGATGATTAATTGCAGCTGTTGCCGCCAGCGCCGAAAACTAAGCCCTGTCTCTTTTACCACCAGGCGGGCCAGATTGCGTTCACTCATCGCCAATTGTGAAGCCCACTGTTGCAGAGTCTGTCGTTGCTGCGGATGCTGCACCAGTTGGTCAGCGATAAAGCGAATCTTCGGATGCCCAGACATCGGTAAATGCAGCGGCTCTACCGCCTGGCGCGGCAACTCATCAAACAGAACCTGCACCAGTCTTTGAGTTGTGGGCTGCGATAAATCACCTTCATGTTGTTCAGTCAGATGCAGGATAAGCTCGCGGACCAACGGTGAAATTCTCAGGGTGCAGCACTGAGCGGGCATCTCTACCGCCCCCGGTTCAATAAACAAAAAACACAAACGTGCATTAGCCGTGGCCCGGTTACTGTGAGGCATTTCCCCGGGGATCCAGACCGCATGCTGAGTTGGCACCATCCACAGCGCCTGCTCAACTTCACAAGTAATCCCACCGTGCAAAGCCAGAATTAGCTGCCCTTTTCTATGCTGATGGAAGGCAATTTCGTTCTCACTTTCTGATACCAGGATGCGAAATGCCTGCGCAGGTTGGCAATTGCTATCAGGGTCGAATCCTTCGAGGGCTAAACCGCGCTCCATAACCTTGTCCGAATTTAGGGATAAACTGGCATTTTACGTTGATTTCATCCATTCCTAAAGCGTGTATCTTGAGCGCTTCGTATTAAGGGATATTTCTATGACGTCAATTTCTTCCACAAGCGTGAAAAAACACGGCTTGTTGCTGCTCGGCATTTTAATGATTGCCACAACACTTCGCGTTACGTTTACCGGCGCTGCACCGTTGCTGGATATGATTCGCGATACTTTTGGGCTGACTACGGCGCAAACGGGCATCCTCACCACGCTGCCGTTGCTGGCATTTGCCATCGTTTCTCCGCTTGCTGCGGGTATCGCTCGCCGCTTTGGTATCGAACGCAGCCTGTTTGCTGCCATGCTGATTATCTGTGCAGGTATCGCACTGCGTTCTGCGGGAAATACCGCATTATTGTATGTCGGCACAGCTATTATCGGTTGCGGTATTGCCATGGGGAATGTGCTATTACCCGGCCTGATTAAACGTGATTTTCCAGGCCAGGTCGCACGCCTCACCGGAGCGTATTCGCTGACCATGGGCGTTGCGGCGGCGATAGGCTCAATGATGGTGGTCCCGATCGCACAACAAGGTTACGGCTGGCCCGGTGCACTAATGGCGCTG
This sequence comes from Buttiauxella sp. AC038, assembly GCF_979253565.1. NCBI lineage: Bacteria > Pseudomonadati > Pseudomonadota > Gammaproteobacteria > Enterobacterales > Enterobacteriaceae > Buttiauxella > Buttiauxella sp. AC038. The sequence continues at coordinate 3,142,599 of NZ_CEEDCQ010000001.1, forward strand.
ATGATTTTCCCAATAGTCGCTTTGTTTATCTGGCTACCGCAGCTATCGAACCACACTAAAGCTGCGTTGAGTTCAAGTAACGCTCTCCATAGCCGTGGGATATGGACATCCGCACTGGCATGGCAGGTCACGCTCTTCTTAGGTATTAACTCGCTAATTTATTATGTCGTGATTGGCTGGTTGCCTTCGATACTTATCAGCTACGGTTATAGCGAAGCGCAGGCCGGTTCACTCCATGGGCTGATGCAACTGGCGACCGCTGCACCTGGTCTGCTGATTGGTTTGATGCTAAGCCGCCTGAAAGATCAACGAGGGATCGCGATCCTAATGGCTTTGCTGTGTGCAGCCAGCGCCATCGGGCTACTGTTTATGCCAGCTCTTGCCAGCCTCTGGGTGGTGTTATTTGGATTTGGCACAGGTGCGACGATGATCCTCGGCCTGACGTTTATCGGCCTGCGAGCTAATAGTGCACACCAGGCGGCGGCGCTGTCTGGCATGGCACAATGCGTAGGTTATTTATTGGCTGCATTCGGGCCGCCAGTCATGGGGAAAGTACACGACCTTTCTGGTCAGTGGAGTCTTCCTTTATTGGGATGCGCAGTCCTTGCATGCGTGATGGCGGTATTTGGTGGTTTCGCCGGGCGTGATGCGGAGATCAGCCCAGCGCGTTCTCATCACTCTTCCTGATTAACGCCGCGCCGCAATGAGCAACGCTTCAACCAGCGGCGCAGGTTTATCCTTCAGGGCGTTACGCTCATGCTGGAAAAGCGTTGCGACGAAGAAGGGATGGCCGCTTAACTCAACGACACGAATATCACCTTGTCCATCCCACCCGGTGGCGTGTAGTTGAGACTGGATCAGCTGTTCGGCAAAATTTTCGGCTATCCCATAATTACAATGGTAGCCTTCCTCAATTCTCCCCCTGCCATACGCTTTAGCAATTATTGAGTTGGCTTCGAGTTCTATAACGTCGGATTTCTCCACCAGCGCGCAGATGAGTGGCGCAATAACCAGTCGGCCCTGGCTTTCAGTTTCCGCATGACCAGCATCTTCCCAGCCCATTACGTTCCGTGCGTACTCGATAATTGCGTGCTGAAACCCACCGCAGGTTCCCAGGAATGGAACCTGGTGCTCTCGGGCAAAACGAATTGCCAAAAAAGCCCCCTCTTCATTCTGATAAGGACTGGCCGGAACACACCAGATGGCGTCATACCCCACCAGATCTTCCGGACTTGTGACTTCTGGTGTCGGCAGCCAATCATAGTCAACAGTTACGCCAACATATTCAGCAGCATTATCTAAAGCAAGAGGAATAGCCTGATGTGCAATGACCGACGGGTTATAATCACCCACCAGCGCAACGCGAAGGGTTTGTTTCAAAGGCAATGGAGGCATTTAATTGATTATCCTTATGTTTAGTAATTCCTGCTGCATAAGGAATGATAGAGTATGCCATTACCTTTTGCCCTGCAACGCCCAAAATTAGCAGGGTGGCGTAAATACAACATACTGTAGTAACGTGCTTTGTCTCTCACTTCTGCGTGATGTAATGAAAACAAAAATACTGGTCAGTGCCTGCCTGATGGGCTTTAAAATTCGCTATAACGGTCAAGATAAACCGCTGATTGCAGAGGTGTTAGCACGCTGGCAGCAAGAGCAGCGTCTGGTCGTTCATTGCCCGGAATTAGCCGCAGGTCTTGCAACGCCACGACTCCCGGCAGAGTTGGTCGGCGGTGGCGGTCAGGAAGCACTAAAAGGCATGGCAACCATTCTGGAAAGTGATGGATCGGACGTCAGTCAGCACTATTTATTAGCCGCATGGCTAGCCTTAAAAACCGCACAAGATTCCGGGTGCCAGCTAGCTTTAATGACGGATGGCAGCCCTACCTGTGGCAGTCAGAAAATTTATGACGGCTCTTTTCAAGGGGTAACGCAGCCAGGGATGGGCGTTGCAGCCGCATTGTTGCGACAGCACGGTATCGAAGTTTATGCGGAAACTGAACTCGTCGAACTGATTGCCAGAGTCGACGAGCTAGATAAGGCTAATAGCTGATAGTCGTGAATAAAGGCAAGGGTTGCGAATAGCTCACCTGCTCTGCCCTCATACTCTTTAATAAACCACCTGCGCTTCATCAACCTCAGGCAATAATGTCTTATCCAGTGGCATAAGATACTCGCCGCGAACAAAGGTATAACCTTCGCGGCCATCAAATGCCACGACATTGCCAGTGACCAGCCACAGTGGATAATTCGCATCATGTGGGAGTTGTGTCACCACACCGGTTACCGGGTTAACAAAGCTTTCACCCGGCTCACACAGCCCAAAAAGCTCGACTGATTTACCCACATTGACACGCCCGGCGGCAGTACGGGAACCGATGATTATTGCCAGCATTCCCGGTTTTAACTGAAACATAAAGTGACTCTGTAGCTCATTAAATAATTGGCTATATCAGAACATTCTTAGGTGAAAATGTAAACAGGGGGGTGATGAGCAGTAATACGAGGAACGCGGCAAAAGGTGTTGCCGCTCGCACGTTACGCAACTTTATAGCTTGCGTAACGCACGTAAAAACTTGCCTGCGTGTTTTATTTTATTTATCGCGACTTTGCACCCAGAAGGCATGAATCAGGCCAGGGATATAACCCAGTAGCGTCAGTACAATATTCAAAAGAAATGCCCAACCGAACCCTTTACCCAGCAAGACACCAAGCGGTGGTAAAATAATCGTAAAAACAATACGCCAAAAGCCCATAAAAAAACTCCAGTTATTAATTCATGCGATGCTGAAATAAGTCTATTTCACTGGAAGCATAGTCTACCGGGTGTAAACCAACTGAGGGTACAGCGTTATTTAATGTAAATAATTGATTAGCCACAGAAGATGTATGGCATTGATAATAAGGATAAAAGGCGGGCTTCAGGAAATTCAGACAACAAAAAACCCGCACATGGCGGGTTTATTCACTTTGACTTAACGGCTCGGGTTATTCACCGTCTTCGCATGCGTCAGTCTTAGTATGCGTTAGCAGTCTTACAGAGCAACAACGTTAGTTGCTGAAGGACCTTTAGCGCCGTTCTCAACAGAGAACTCAACTTTCTGACCTTCGTCCAGAGTTTTGAAATCATTGCTCTGAATGGCAGAGAAGTGAACGAACACATCTTTGCTACCATTGTCAGGAGTGATGAAGCCGAAACCTTTTTCTGGGTTGAACCATTTTACTAAACCAGTCATTTTAGACATAGATACTTCCTCGATATTTTATAGCCATTTAATATGGCGAACGTGGTCTGTATTGCAGAACGTTTCTTATTTAGGCACTTAGGAGGAGACTCACGAAGAAGGGTATCTGATGACTTGATAGCGCTTGAACTGAGGACTGCTTTACTAAAACTGCTTTCATAAGGTCTGTCTTCCAAACCGATGACGCATTTACTCATAGACGCTCATTGGAAGCAAGAATTATTTTCAAATAATAATTTTCTCATCTGAACGGCTAGCCTTCTTTCCCTCTACTTTACTGCAACAATATAGCGCACAGTTTTTAACCAGAACGATTTAGCACCAGCTATAGTTAAACAGTACCCGGCTGGAATGAATAGATGGTGTAACAATGGCCCGCTTGTTGTTGGTACTACTCTTAGTACTTACGTTTATACCGATGACGCACGCAGCCACCGAAGCCTCCCCTTTGAAATTCGACACCAAAGTTAATACGGTTATGGGCGACTTTGATGTGATGCAAAAAGGCGCGTCGTGCGCGTTTTGATTCCTTACAGCAAAACTTTCTACTTTATTGATAACAGCGGGACACAACGCGGCATCATGGTTGAACTGATGCAAGAGTTTGATAAACAAATTAATAAGGGCTTAAAACCCTCTAAGAAAACACATCTTCTGTTTATCCCGACCGCTCGCGATCAACTTATCCCCCAACTTGTGGCCGGGCGTGGCGATATAATTGCGGCTAATTTGACGATTACCGAAGAGCGCGAAAAACTCGTCGACTTCAGCGCTCCATTGGCACAAAACGTCCGTGAAGTCGTTATTGCCAGTAGTAAAGCGCCTAAATTAAAGAATGTTGAATCCCTGTCAGGTAAATCTCTGTTTGTGAATCCTTCGACCAGCTACATCTCCAGTATTGATGCACTGAATAAAAGCTTAGCAGAGAAGAAACTTCCTTCGGCAGTCGTCACTAAAGCCCCTGGTAATTTTGAACCAGAAGATATTCTTGAGATGGTGAATGCTAACCTTGCGGATTACACCGTCGCCGATAGATACCTGGCATTGCTGTGGAAACAGATTTACCCCAATTTGGTGGTCTACGAAAACATTACCCTGCGTGATGATGGATCTATTGCCCTGGCAATGCGCAAGGATTCCCCGCTCCTGCGCGCGCAACTCGATAAATTTATGACCACGCATAAAATCGGTACCTCATTCGGCAACCAGCAGGTTTATAAGTACCTGCGCAATACGAAATGGGTGAAAGATGCGCGTTCCCAAGAAGAGCTGGATAAGTTTTATCAGGTGACAGAAATTTTCCGCAAATATGGTGAGCAATATAATGTCGACTGGCTTTTGATGGCAGCGCAAGGCTACCAGGAGTCCCGTCTTGACCAGAAGGTGCGAAGTAAAAGCGGTGCGATTGGCGTGATGCAAGTGCTCCCCACGACAGGGAAAGAGCTAAAAGTCGGTGATATACGGTTAATCGACCCAAACATCAATGCGGGTGTGAAATATATCCGCTTTATGTGCGACCGCTATTTTGCAGACCAGCCGATGACTGAAATGAACAAACTGCTGTTCACCTTTGCTTCCTATAATGCAGGGCCAGCTAAAATTGCCCGGCTACGTAAAGAAGCCGAGGCTAAAGGTCTTGATCCCAACATCTGGTTTGATAATGTCGAACGCATTGCCCAGCAACGAATTGGCAATGAAACCGTGCAATACGTGAGCAATATCTTCAAGTATTACATTGCTTACCAATTAATCATGGAACAGATGAAAGCACGTGAACATGAGACTCCGCTTACAGGCGTTAAAGCAGAATAACCCTCACCACTCCTCTGCATACACTGTGTTTTTCGGGAACAGGCTTGCCTTGGATACCGATATTTATTACTGTATATAAATACAGCTTTAGAAGGAGCATTTTATGTTCGTTGAATTGGTTTACGACAAACGAAATGTAGCGGGCCTTCCCGGTGCAAATGACAAAATTCTTAATGAACTGACTCGACGGGTCCAGGCCATTTTCCCCGATGCCGACGTCAGGGTAAAACCGATGCAGACCAATGCAGTTCACAGCGACTGCACCAAAAATGAAAAAGAAAAGATTAACCGTCTGGTTGAAGAGATGTTTGACGAAGCAGATTTTTGGCTGGTTTGCGAAGAGTAAAGCCTGGCGGTTCAGTAAAAACGTGAGGTTTTCCGTCTTCAACTCCTGATATCATCCTCGCCACTCATCGTCAGATGTTTTAAACGGGTTTCGCAGTTATGAGAAAAACAACAATAGTATTAATCGTGGTAGCCATTCTTGTGTGGCTGGCAAGCCAACAGGGTTGGATCTAATTGAGTACAAAAGGAAGCGCTACCAACAGCTAGCCTTCCTTTCTTTTCATTGGGTAAAATACAGACGAAAAAAAACCACCTGAAAGGTGGTTTTTTTAATGTATGGTGCCGACTACCGGAATCGAACTGGTGACCTACTGATTACAAGTCAGTTGCTCTACCTACTGAGCTAAGTCGGCGTGGAAAACATATTATACAAAGCCGAGCCGCTATGCAAACCCCTGCGAATCGTTCGCTTAAAAAACCAACTTATTGCTATTAAATCAACCAGTCATAAATAAAAAATAGCCATTTAGATTAAAATCCAACCAATAATTTACTGCGGTTAAATTATTTAGTGAGAGATGTTACCCTTCCATTCAAATTCATTACAAAATGAGCTAGTTTATGAAACTCATTCTCTTTATTAGCCTTCTGGGCCTCGTTCAATCCTCTGCTTTCGCCGCCACAGCCACCCAATTGTCGTGCTCAATGCGGGAAAATGTTGTCATATCACGGTTTAACCATGACCTTTCTACCATGAAGTGGGACGATCACTTTCTGGTTGCTTCAGGTGTGAAAAAATCCAAAACAAAAAATGATGTTCCCTTCCGCGTCACCAGCTTCCAAAACGGAGATGACCTGGTTTTCTTCCCTGAAAAACAACAGTACTTCATGTTTTATTCGGGAAACCCGAATCCAGATCGCTGCACAATCGAAAGCACGAAGACTTATCAGATAACCCAATTGCCTAGGTATGAAAAACCAGACACATAAGGTTCCCGGAAAAGCGGGAGAAAATGCTTCCCGCTTTGGCCCCGGCTAAATCACGAATAACACTTTAAAACTCCTGAATAACTTGCTTCTATACTGGGTTTATTAATAGAGGCTGTATTCACACGTTGTCAATATTGCCGTGTGGAAAACAATAATTATTTTATTTAATAAAAAACAAAGTAACTGAAACACCATTTCATTTATTTGATCAAGTTATCTATTTCCAAACTGAAAATTAATTAGCATCGTTACCAGTCCGATGACTGATTTTTAATTCACAACATGGAAAGATTAAATGAAGAGTCTCTTTAAACTTAGTGCCTGCGCAACACTATTGATCTCTGTTTCTTCAAACGCGGTTACACTTGATTATCGTCACGAATATAAACCTGAGAGCGGCACCAATGCAGACAGGATTAAAATTGGTCACACTACCCAGGATGGTTATTTTGCGAGCGTAGAAGGGAGAGTCTCTGAAAAGACTGAAACTGATAGTGAAGGCTTCAAAAATGGTATTGAAAAGTACAGTGGCAGTGGCAGCGAATTTGAATTTGGTAAAAACTTTACTATTAATGAACAACTTACGCTAGCACCTGCCATTAACCTAGATGTAGGCGACAGTTATATTGCTTACCGTGCTCAAATTAAAGCTAACTACCAAATAAATGATAACTGGCTGACAACACTGCGCTGGCGTCCGGGTATTGAAGTTAATGAGAACCAATCGGTTAAAAATAAAAACTACAACCAATTCAATTGGGAATTTGGTTACGCAAATGATCAATTCTCAATAATAGGCGATCTGGAATATCGTCTTACTAACTATGATGATTATGAAGGCGACCATAATTATTGGCTGTATAATGTTGTCGCCAGCTATAATATTGACAAGCACTGGAAGCCCTATACTGAAATTGGATATGTTCCTCGTTACAACGAAGACCATGAGAAAGACGAAATGGAAGTTCGTTATCGAATGGGTATCAAATACACCTTTTAATTCCAGATAATAAAAATCCCGCTAACGTGGCGGGATTTTTACTGCACGAACATGGAATGACTCTTACCCTTTGCTCTATCAGTGCTTGATATCACGCTTTTCCTGGCGGCAATCGGCATTACCGACCAGACCGTCACGGCACTCTTGCTTGGCTTGACGCCCATCCTGGCGTTCCTGCGCCTGCTCCGTTGCCAGAACGGGTAATGCAGTCATCAGGGTGGACGCAGCAAGCAGCATTAATACATATTTTTTCATTGTAAATTCCTTAACGTGTTAAATCCCTAAAGTGGGTTAGCACACCATCATGGCGGGCCCAAATAATACACTTCAGTTGCTTTGCTCGTCGTGCCAGAAGAAATACAATTTTAAATTTACGTACCCATCCCTATGATTAATATTTTATATCGCGGGCTTTATCACGCCCTTCCTGTTTGTTCTGGCGGTGATCCTGTCGACAGTCGGCATTGCCGACAACACCTTGACGGCACTCCTGCTTGACGTTACGCGATGCCTCCCGTGTGCCCTGCCTTACATCACGGGCACCCTGCCGTTGCCTGGACTGCTCAGTTGCTTGCGAAGGTATAGCGGTGATAAGCGTTGAAGCAGCCAGCAGTATCAATGCATATTTATTCATAAATAATTCCTTGAATAGGCGAGCCGCGCCAGTTTGGCGTATCTAAATTATAGACTTTATGGTTGCAGCTGCTTAAGCATGATCCAACTATCATGGGCGGTAATTATGCAAGCAGGCCAGACGCAACGGAAAAAGCAAATTCCCCGGCTTATAATCAGGTATACCAACTGGGACAAGACGCAAAAACTATGGGTTTGACGCCGATACAAGCACAAACTCTGGCTGATGAAATTTATAAAGTTAACGCTAATGTGACTAGCAGTACGGGAACGTTTATGAATTACAAAGAGCATAAAACGCAGATAACACGAGATGAGCTGGGGGCAAACACTGGATGGTTTTAAAGATGTTAAATAATCGAATGCAAAATGGAATTGTTTAATCTGTATTAATTTATAACCGTTTTGCAGAAGTATTTTGCCAGGTTTGACAGAAGAGTTTTAGAAGGATAGTGATACAAACTGTTTTCCAGTCCAGATTTTAGGACATGATTCAATCTGTCAGTCTGCTTTGAGCTGACTGTTAGATATGACTAAGCCTGAGAACAAAGTGTGCAGATTAAATATTAAAAAAACAGTTTAGGAATTTTTGGAAAGATTTTTGATTAAATATTGATAACCATTGAAATGCTAATAATAAAAAACGGGAGCACCAGGCTCCCGTTTCAGCATTAGCAAACTTCGCTAATTACATATGTTCGATCATTGCGTCGCCAAACTCTGAGCATTTCAGCAGCTTAGCTTCAGGCATCAGACGTTCGAAATCGTAAGTTACGGTTTTCGCGTTAATCGCGCCTTCCATACCTTTAACAATTAAGTCAGCCGCTTCGAACCATTCCATATGACGCAGCATCATCTCTGCGGACAGGATGATGGAACCTGGGTTCACTTTATCCTGGCCTGCATATTTTGGTGCTGTGCCGTGGGTGGCTTCGAACAGTGCGCATTCGTCACCGATGTTAGCGCCTGGTGCGATACCGATACCGCCAACCTGAGCTGCCAGGGCGTCGGAGATGTAGTCACCGTTCAGGTTCATACATGCAATTACGTCATACTCAGCAGGACGCAGCAGGATCTGTTGCAGGAATGCATCAGCAATCACGTCTTTAACGATAATCTCTTTGCCGGTGTTAGGGTTTTTCAGTTTCACCCATGGACCGCCATCGATCAGCTCGCCGCCGAATTCTTCACGCGCCAGTTGGTAGCCCCAGTCTTTGAAAGCACCTTCGGTGAATTTCATGATGTTGCCTTTGTGAACCAGGGTCACGGAATCACGGTCGTTGGTGATTGCGTATTCGATGGCTGCACGAACCAGGCGTTTGGTGCCTTCTTCTGAGCAAGGCTTGATGCCGATACCGCAATGTTCTGGGAAACGAATTTTCGTTACGCCCATTTCATCACGCAGGAATTTGATGACTTTTTCAGCTTCTGCGCTGTCAGCCTTCCACTCGATGCCCGCATAAATATCTTCTGAGTTCTCACGGAAGATAACCATGTTGGTCAGCTCTGGGTGTTTAACCGGGCTTGGCGTGCCCTGGTAGTAACGCACCGGACGCAGGCATACGTACAGGTCGAGTTGCTGGCGCAGAGCAACGTTCAGAGAACGAATGCCGCCGCCAACTGGCGTGGTCAGTGGCCCTTTAATCGCCACGCGGTAATCACGAATCAGGTCCAGAGTTTCTTCTGGCAGCCAGACATCCTGGCCATAAAGTTGGGTAGATTTTTCGCCGGTATAGATTTCCATCCAGGAAATTTTCCGCTCGCCTTTGTAGGCCTTCTGCACGGCGGCATCAACCACTTTAATCATAGCTGGCGTCACGTCCACACCGATACCATCACCTTCAATGAAAGGAATAATTGGGTTGTGAGGAACATTCAGTTTGCCATCTTGCAGGGTGATCTTTTTACCTTCCGCCGGAACAACTACTTTGCTTTCCATTAACCTTCTCCTTCGAGCGCTTCTTTTTGTTAATGATTTGTAATGTGCGTGTCAATACTACTTGAATATCAGGCCCGCGCCAATCACTGGTGATTTCCGTTATAATGCGTTAATACCTAACATCTGAAAACACTATGAATAAAACTTCTTTTAGAAACCAGCAAGTTAAACGATTCAGCACACAACGACCTGCCAAAAAACCACAGCATAGCGGACCGAAGCGGCTGGTTATCTTCAATAAACCCTATGATGTGCTACCGCAATTTACCGACGAATCCGGGCGCAGCACGCTGAAAGATTACATACCGTTACAAGGAATTTACGCGGCGGGACGTCTGGACAGAGATAGCGAAGGTTTGCTGGTGTTAACCAATGACGGCGCATTGCAGGCAAAACTGACGGAGCCTGGTAAACGCACCGGTAAAATTTATTTCGTGCAGGTTGAAGGTGTGCCGACGGAAGAAGCGCTGGAATCGTTGCGAAATGGCGTGACGCTCAACGACGGCCCTACCCTGCCAGCAGGCGCGGAGTTAGTTGATGAGCCAACATGGATATGGGCGCGTAACCCTCCAATTCGTGAGCGTAAGGCCATTCCAACCAGTTGGTTGAAGATCACTTTATATGAAGGCCGTAATCGCCAGGTTCGGCGGATGACGGCGCATGTCGGTTACCCGACGCTGCGCCTGGTGCGTTATGCAATGGGTACGCTGGAACTGGCAGATTTAGTGCCAGGTGAATGGCGCGAAATCCCAATGGACACGCTATAAAAGGTGCTGGGTATTCACGCCGTGTTGAGTGACATGCGAAACACGGCTACTGAGGAAAGCATCGCTATCAGGTACGGTGATTTCCAGCGCCTGCTCAAAGAGCGATGAATGAATCAAGAAATTGGCGCTACATGCGTTGCTGGCAATCGGGATATTCCAAGCCGTCGCCAGCCGCATCAAAGCTTTGACATCAGAATGATGTGGCACTGCGCTGAGCGGGTCCCAGAAGAAAATCAGCACATCTATCTGGCCTGATGCAATCAGATATCCTAGCTGTTGGTCGCCCCCTATCGAACCACTCATCAACGCCAGAACGGATAACCGAGTGTGTGCCTGCAATAGGTTTCCAGTGGTGCCTGTTGCGTAAATGATATGTTGGCTAAGAGCCGTCTGGTTATCAACCGCCCAGTTCAGCAAGTCGGGTTTACAAGGATCGTGAGCTACTAAAGCGATACGTTTCTGTTGCGGCATAATACGCGTGGTAAGCTGCATGATGGTGCCCTCGTGGGATTTTTGAAATCCAACAGAGTATAGGTCACAGTAAAAATATGTGATCCAGATCACTTTATAATGATCGTACTAACGAATTTGAGACAGGAAAAATAACGATGTTTAAACCGCACGTTACCGTAGCCTGCGTCGTTCAGGCACAAGAGAAATTTTTGGTTGTTGAAGAAACAATCAATGGCAAAGCCACGTGGAATCAGCCTGCCGGGCACCTGGAAGCTGACGAAACGTTAATAGAAGCGGCTACGCGCGAATTATATGAAGAAACCGGTATTTGTGCGCAACCGCAAACCTTTATCCGCATGCACCAATGGATAGCCCCGGATAAAACCCCTTTCCTGCGATTCCTGTTTTCCATCGATCTCGACGAGCAACTCCCGACAACGCCCCACGATAGCGACATCGATCGTTGTTTATGGCTCGATGCGCAACAAATTGTTAACGCTGATAATTTGCGCTCACCGCTGGTTGCCGAAAGTATTCGCTGCTACCAACGTGCGGAACGTTATCCACTCAGCATTCTGGGCGCATTTAACTGGCCGTTTAGTTAGGGGTGATAGCTTTGGGGATGCGTGATAGAATACGCCGCCTTATAAGTTCAATGTCGTGAGTTACTCCAATGTCTGAAAGCCCAAAAAAAGTGATTGTCGGGATGTCCGGCGGTGTCGATTCCTCCGTTTCCGCTTACCTGTTGCAGCAACAAGGTTACAAGGTGGAAGGCCTGTTCATGAAGAACTGGGAAGAGGATGATGGCGAGGAGTACTGCACCGCAGCTGCTGATTTAGCTGACGCGCAAGCCGTTTGCGACAAGCTCGGCATTGAACTGCATACCGTAAACTTTGCCGCAGAATACTGGGATAACGTATTTGAACACTTCCTGGAAGAGTACAAAGCCGGGCGCACACCTAACCCGGATATTCTGTGCAACAAAGAGATCAAATTTAAAGCCTTCCTCGAATTTGCCGCCGAAGATTTAGGTGCCGATTACATCGCTACCGGTCACTACGTGCGTCGCGAAGATGTGGACGGTAAAAGTCGCCTGTTGCGCGGCTTAGACAGCAACAAAGATCAAAGCTACTTCCTTTATACGCTGGGGCACGAGCAAATCGCACAAAGCCTGTTCCCGGTCGGTGAACTGGAAAAGCCCGAAGTGCGCCGCATTGCTGAAGAGTTAGATTTGATCACCGCGAAGAAAAAAGACTCCACCGGTATCTGCTTTATCGGCGAGCGCAAATTCCGCGAATTCCTTGGCCGATACCTGCCTGCACAACCGGGTAAAATTGTCACCGTTGATGGTGAAACCATTGGTCAGCACCAGGGTTTGATGTACCACACTCTGGGCCAGCGTAAAGGCCTGGGCATCGGTGGCACCAAAGACGGTAGCGAAGAGCCGTGGTACACCGTCGATAAAGACGTTGAGAACAATATCCTGGTTGTGGCTCAGGGTAGTGAGCATCCACGTCTGATGTCCGTTGGCTTAATTGCACAGCAACTTCATTGGGTTGACCGTGAAACGTTGACCGAACCACTGAAGTGTACGGTCAAAACCCGCTATCGCCAGACTGACCTTCCATGCGTGATTACACCGCTGGATGCAGACCGTATTGAAGTGCGTTTTGATGTACCTGTTGCTGCCGTCACACCAGGCCAGTCTGCCGTGTTCTATCTCGGTGAAGTATGCCTCGGTGGTGGTGTTATTGAGCAGCGTCTGCCGCTCACTGTTTAAAAATTGTCAGCAAGGAAGAAGCTCCGTGGCCAAGAATTACTATGACATCACCATCGCACTGGCAGGGATCTGCCAGTCTGCCCGTCTGGTTCAGCAATTGGCACACCAGGGGCATTGCGATAACGATGCGCTGCATGTCTCGTTGAACAGCGTTATCGATCAAAACCCGGGCTCCACGCTGGATGTTTTTGGTGGCAACGAAGCCAATCTTAAACTCGGTCTGGAAACCTTGCTCGGCGTGTTGAACGCCAGTAATCGCCAGGGTCTGAACGCTGAACTGACGCGCTACACATTAAGCCTGATGGTGCTAGAACGTAAACTTCACGGCAGCAAAGGCGCAATGGATAAACTTGGCTCAAGCATTGCCGGGTTGCAGCGCCAGCTTGATCATTTTGATCTTGAGTCCGACACACTGCTTAGCGCCATGGCCGGGATTTATGTGGATGTGATTAGTCCATTAGGCCCACGTATTCAGGTCACCGGCTCCCCTGCTGTGCTGCAAAGCCCGCAGGTGCAGAGCAAAGTCCGCGCCTCATTATTGGCCGGTATTCGTGCCGCCGTATTGTGGCATCAAGTTGGCGGCGGCCGCTTGCAGTTAATGTTTTCTCGTAGTCGCCTGTGTGCTCAGGCCAAACAAATTCTTGCTCAATGTTAACCTCTCTGGAGTTGTAACTTATGGAATTATCCTCACTGACCGCCGTTTCCCCCGTTGATGGACGTTACGGCGACAAAGTCAGCGCTCTGCGCGCTATTTTCAGCGAATTTGGTTTGCTGAAATTCCGCGTACAAGTCGAAGTACGTTGGCTGCAAAAACTGGCCACGCACGCAGCGATCAAGGAAGTTCCTGCTTTTGACGCAGACGCAATCGGTTACCTTGATAAAATTGTTGCTGAGTTTAGTGAAGAAGATGCCGCGCGCATCAAAACCATTGAACGCACCACCAATCACGACGTAAAAGCGGTTGAGTATTTCCTGAAAGAAAAAGTAGAGGCCGTCCCTGCCCTGCATGCGGTATCTGAATTTATTCACTTCGCCTGTACTTCTGAAGATATCAACAACCTGTCCCACGCGTTGATGCTGCAAACTGCACGCCAGGACGTGGTGCTGCCGTACTGGCGCAAAGTGATCGACGCGGTGAAAGACCTGTCGGTTCAGTATCGTGATATTCCTCTGCTTTCCCGTACTCACGGCCAGCCTGCCACCCCATCAACAATGGGTAAAGAAATGGCAAACGTGGCGTACCGCATGGAGCGCCAGTTCCGTCAGTTAGAGAAAGTGGACATTCTGGGCAAAATCAACGGCGCGGTGGGTAACTATAACGCCCATATGGTTGCTTACCCGGAAGTTGACTGGCACCAGTTCAGCGAAGAGTTCGTGACTTCACTGGGCATTCAGTGGAACCCGTACACCACGCAAATCGAGCCGCACGATTACATCGCTGAGCTGTTTGATTGCATGGCACGCTTTAACACCATTCTTATCGACTTCGATCGTGACGTCTGGGGTTACATCGCGCTGAACCACTTCAAGCAGAAAACGATTGCCGGCGAAATTGGCTCTTCCACTATGCCGCACAAAGTTAACCCAATTGACTTCGAAAACTCCGAAGGCAACCTGGGTCTGTCTAACGCAATGCTGCAACACCTGGCGAGCAAACTGCCTGTTTCACGCTGGCAGCGCGACCTAACTGACTCCACCGTGCTGCGTAACCTTGGCGTGGGTATTGGCTATGCGCTGATTGCATACCAGTCAACCCTGAAAGGTGTGAGTAAGCTGGAAGTGAACCGTGACCGCCTGCTGGCAGAACTGGATCTCAACTGGGAAGTGTTGGCTGAGCCAATTCAGACCGTGATGCGCCGTTACGGCATTGAGAAGCCATACGAGAAGCTCAAAGAGCTGACTCGCGGTAAGCGTGTTGATGCGGAAGGCATGAAGCAGTTTATCGACAGCCTTGAGCTGCCAGAAGAGGAAAAAACTCGCCTGAAAGCGATGACCCCGGCTAACTATATTGGCCGCGCCATCACCATGGTTGACGAACTGAAATAACCTTCCAACGCCACCCTTCGCGGTGGCGTTTTTTTCATCCCCGCCTGTTTATACATGGTTTATGCCCCCTCGTTGATAATTAGCGTTAAACTATCAATGCCGTTTATATTCTGGGGGATAAAGAATGCGAGTTCTGGTTGTAGAAGATAATGCTCTGTTACGTCACCATCTCAAGGTTCAGCTACGTGAGTCCGGGCATCAGGTCGATGCTGCTGAAGATGCCAAAGAAGCTGACTATTTCCTGAATGAACATACCCCCGATATTGCCATAGTCGATTTAGGCCTGCCCGATGAAGATGGCCTGAGCCTGATTCGCCGCTGGCGCAGCCATGACGTGACGATTCCTATCTTGGTTCTGACCGCGCGTGAAGGCTGGCAAGACAAGGTCGAAGTGCTGGGTGCGGGTGCTGATGATTACGTGACCAAGCCGTTTCATCTCGAAGAAGTGGTCGCCCGCATGCAGGTGTTAATGCGCCGCAACAGCGGCCTGGCGTCTCAGGTTATTTCCCTGCCCCCTTTTCAGGTCGATTTGTCACGCCGCGAGCTGCTTATCAACGACAGCCTCATCAAGCTGACCGCCTTTGAATACACCATTATGGAAACGCTGATTCGTAACAATGGCAAAGTGGTTAGCAAAGATTCACTCATGCTTCAGCTTTACCCCGATGCCGAACTGCGTGAAAGCCACACCATTGATGTATTGATGGGACGTCTGCGCAAGAAGATCCTGGCTGAATATCCCCACGAAGCCATCACAACGGTGCGCGGTCAGGGTTACCGCTTCGATTTGCGTTAACCATGAAATTCATCCGCCATTTTTTACCGTTATCGTTACGAGTTCGCTTTTTACTCGCAACCGCCGCCGTAGTTTTGGTGCTGTCATTGGCCTACGGCGTTGTGGCACTGGTGGGTTATAACATCAGTTTTGATAAAACGACTTTCCGTCTGCTGCGCGGCGAGAGCAACCTGTTTTATACCCTTGCGACCTACGAGAACGGCAAGATAAATGTAGTGATTCCTGAAAACCTGAATCTGAAAACTCCGACTATGGCCCTTATCTACGATGCTAAAGGCAAGCTGATGTGGGCTCAGCGTGATTTGCCGCATGTCGCGCAGCAAATTAAAAAAGAGTGGCTCACCACCGATGGTTTTCACGACCTGGAAGCCAATTTTGATACCAGCCATGACTTGTTGGGCAACGACCAAAATCTCCAGAACCAGCTAAAAGATTTTTATGATGGCGACTATAGCGATGAAGTCAGCCACTCCGTTGCAGTCAACAAATACCCGGCAATGGGCAAAATGCCCGCCTTAACCATTGTGGTTGTCGACACCATTCCTATTGAGCTAAAACGCTCATATACGGTCTGGAGTTTGTTTACCTGTGTTTTCCTCGCCAACCTGCTGTTAGTCATACCGTTACTTTGGGTCGCCGCGCGGTGGAGCTTGCGCCCCATCGAAGAACTGGCAAAAGAAGTGCGAGAGCTGGAAAAACATGACCGCGACAGCCTGAACCCAGAAACAACACGCGAGCTGACCAGCCTGGTGCGCAACCTCAATCGCCTGCTGCGCACGGAACGCGATCGTTACGATAAATACCGCACCACACTTACCGACTTAACGCACAGTCTGAAAACACCCCTGGCGGTTTTACAGAGCACCTTGCGATCGATGCGCACGAAGAAGCTGAATATTGAAGAAGCAGAACCGTTGATGCTGGAACAAATCAGCCGTATCTCGCAGCAAATTGGCTATTACCTGCATCGCGCCAGCATGCGCGGCGACAGCGCACTTATCAGCCGCGAGCTTCATCCGGTCGCCCCGCTACTCGACAGTCTGTGTTCCGCACTCAACAAGGTTTACCAACGTAAAGGGGTGAATATCACACTCGATATTTCACCGGAAATCACCTTTGTGGGCGAGAAAAATGACTTTATGGAAGTGATGGGCAATGTTCTCGATAACGCCTGCAAATACTGCCTTGAATTTGTTGAGATCTCAGGCCGCCAGCTCGATGACGCGCTGCATTTAATCGTTGATGACGACGGACCGGGCATTCCTGAAAGCAAACGCAGCATGGTGTTTGACCGTGGGCAACGCGCCGACACCTTGCGACCCGGCCAGGGCGTGGGTTTATCCGTTGCACGTGAAATCGTCGAACAATACGACGGGGAGATTCTGGCCTCGAGCTGTGAACTCGGTGGCGCACGCATGGAAGTGATTTTTGCGCGCCAGCGTCCAGACCGGGAAGAAGATTGAAAATACTCCCGTAACGGCGGGCGCCATCCGTTATAATCCTCGGCAGGCTCCTTCACCTGCCGGATAATAATATGGACTATCAACTCGACCTAAATTGGCCCGATTTCATCGCGAACTACTGGCAAAAACGCCCGGTGGTTCTAAAACGTGGCTTCAAAAATTTCATCGACCCTATCTCCCCGGATGAACTCGCAGGCCTTGCCATGGAAAACGAGGTGGACAGCCGCCTGGTCAGCCATAACGACGGCAGATGGCAAGTCAGCCACGGCCCGTTCCAGAGCTACGATCATCTGGGCGAAAACAACTGGTCTTTACTGGTTCAGGCAGTTAACCATTGGCATGAACAAAGTGCCCGCCTGATGCGCCCCTTCCGCGCTCTGCCCGACTGGCGAATTGACGATCTGATGATCTCTTTCTCGGTTCCAGGCGGCGGCGTTGGCCCGCATTTCGACCAGTACGACGTGTTTATCATTCAGGGCGTTGGCCGCCGCCGCTGGCGTGTCGGGGAAAAAGTCGCCCTGAAACAACACTGCCCGCATCCTGATTTACTGCAAGTGGAGCCGTTCGACGCCATCATCGACGAAGAGTTAGAGCCGGGCGATATTATCTATATTCCGCCTGGTTTCCCGCACGAAGGTTACTCGCTGGAAAACTCGATGAACTACTCAGTCGGTTTCCGTGCGCCAAGCGGTCGCGAGTTAATCAGTGGTTTTGCCGATTACGTGCTGCAACGCGAACTGGGCAGCCAGCGTTATACCGACCCTGACGTGCCTGTACGCCAGCACCCTGCCGATGTGCTGCCGCAGGAAATGGACAAGTTACGCGAAATGATGCTGGAGCTCATCAACCAGCCGGAGCATTTTAAAACCTGGTTCGGTGAGTTTGTTTCCCAGTCACGCCACGAACTTGACGTCGCGCCACCAGAGCCGCCATATCAGCCTGACGAGATTTATGACGCCCTGAAGCAAGGTGATGCTATTACTCGCCTCGGTGGACTACGTGTGCTGCGTATCGCCGATGAGATTTACGTCAACGGCGAGAAAATTGACAGCCCGCATCGCCCGGCGCTTGAAGCACTGGCGAGCCATATCACACTGAAAGCAGAAATGTTTGGTGATGCGCTCGAAGACCCGTCGTTCCTTGCCATGCTGGCCGCGCTGGTTAACAGCGGATACTGGTATTTCGAGGATTAACGTCTATCCCGCCTTCTCAGCCGCTTATTGGCTGAGAAGGAGTTAACACAGTTTTAATGAATGGCTGGAATGACTTCTCCACCAATCATCGCCAACCCGCATGCCGTACGGATAAAGCGCGGCGCTTTCAAATCCTCAGCCAGCATGGTCAGTAATTCAAACAGCAATTCTTCTATATGCTCCTGCTGATCCTCAGTGACCTGTTGATTCAGTAATACCATGGTTAATGCGGAGCAATATTCGCAGGTAGTCTCTGAATCTGTGGAAAGTTGACTGCGATATTCATCGGCATTATTTTCATTCACCGTTAATTGCTCAATAAGATGCTTTGGCAACGGCGAGTTCAAAACCACTTTCAATACATTCAACCCCGCCAGTAAACGCCCACACAGCGCCATATATTCAGCGTGATTATCAACTTCGATTAATTCATCAGCATAACGTTGGCAAATATCCACAACCTGAAATAAATCAT
Source organism: Buttiauxella sp. AC038 (assembly GCF_979253565.1). Lineage (NCBI taxonomy): Bacteria > Pseudomonadati > Pseudomonadota > Gammaproteobacteria > Enterobacterales > Enterobacteriaceae > Buttiauxella > Buttiauxella sp. AC038. The sequence continues at coordinate 3,161,476 of NZ_CEEDCQ010000001.1, forward strand.
GCGTGGCACCCAACGGTAATTTTAATAAAGCTGCGATATCCCCTGCAATAATGGATTGAGTAGCAGTAATTTCAGCGCGAGCAAATGTGTTACTATTGGCAACAGCCATAGCGTGACTCCTGTGAAGTTAACGTTGTGGTTAGCCCTCGTTTGGTGTTGCTGCACCAGGCGGGGGCGTTTCATTTAATACCCTTCATACTTCGAGCTGCATTTTTGTTGGCTGCGCTCACTCACCCGCATCACTTACTTGAGTAAGCTCAGCGGGATTCATTCACTTGCCGCCTCAATGCAACTCGAATTATTTTGGGTATAGGATAATATTGTTTTCTATCCACCTACTCTCGGCTAAAAGCACTGTACAAGTCAACAGTGGAGCTGTGCTTAATTATTAGAAACCAAAAGTCTTCGGCACAGGTCACAATTAAAGGAAAACTAGCAGTGGAAATTTCAGAAGAATTAATGACTGCTTTAATCGTTTTTAATTTTATATAAATAATGAGTTACTGAGTTATATTTTTTATATTTCGTTATGGGGCAATTATTTTTGATGGTGGCTACTTAGAATGTACGTTTTAATTTGGTGCCAAAAAACATAGCTCTAGCCACTACCAAGACTTATTGCCAAAGGGAATACTATATGTCTGGAAGGCGCTTCAGTTGCCTGGAGTTCGCCTTGGCGAGACTAGATGAAAGCCATGAACGAACGTCAGCTATGAGCGAGAAGGGGAAATTGGCCTAACAGTGTATTGAGCCGTTGAAGTAACCACTTTACCGATAATCTATTCACAATTGGATGTATAGCGAGTGGTACACATCGCACCTCTGGCCAGGACTCACACCCAATGTCACCAATGGAGCGCGGACTCCGCTTAACTTACAGAGCTATCCAGATTAACGTTCCGTGTTTCCAGCTGAACACATTGAATCCCATTACGTTCTACATATGAATCCCCCCAATTTTTCATTGCATATAGAACGGGCTCAAGAGTTTTTCCGTATTGAGTCAAAGAATACTCTACCCGTGGTGGTACTTCGGCGAAGACCGCCCTGTTTATGATGCCATGCGATTCCAGTTCCCGAAGCTGTAGCGTCAGCGAACGCTGAGATACATTCCCTGCGAGCCGACGGAGTTCCCCGAACCGTTTAGTACCTGACATTAAATGGAAAATAATCAGAGGTTTCCATTTTCCTCCAGCCACGGCAATGGTCACTTCAACCGGGCAGTTAAACGGTTTTGATTTCATGCCAATCCCATTAGTGTAAAAAATACACCTATATATAAAAAATGTGCCTACTTGCGATTTTATACTCTTGGACTGATTATCACATAACCCTTTGGCGAAATATTTAATGGGATTTATGGAGATAATGGAATGAAAGCAGCATTTTATGAAAAGTGCGGTACAGCACATGATGTTTTGCTAATAAGCGAGTTACCCGATCCGATCCCTGGACCAGGTGAGGTGCGCGTCCGCATTGCCTTCTCCGGACTCAATCCGACTGACATCAAATCTCGTACTGGCTTTGCGGGATCAAAACAGAAATTTCCTCGAATTATTCCGCATCAGGATGGTTCCGGCGTGATTGATATGGTCGGATCTGGAGTTACGGCAGAGCGCATTGGACAGAAAGTGTGGGTTTATGAGGCACAATCAGGGCGTGCTTTTGGAACCGCTGCACAATATGTCGTTATTCCTTCACAAAATGCCGTTGTATTACCGGACAATATTTCTTTTGAAACAGGTGCATGCCTCGGTATTCCCGCGATGACAGCACACCGCTGTTTGTTTGCCGATGGAGATTTACGTGGAAAATGGGTACTTATTCAGGGCGGTGCAGGGGCTGTAGGAACAGCAGCCATTCTTCTGAGTAAATGGGCTGGGGCAAGAGTTATAACCACAGTGAGTCGTCCGGAGCAAGAAGATGTCGTTCGTAAACTTGGCGCCGATATTATTGTTAACCGGCATACCGAAGATGTGGCTGAGCGAGTCAAGCAAGCAACCGGTGGGTTCGGTGTTGATCGAATTGTCGATGTCGACTTAGTGAGTAACCTCAATATAGATGTGACTTGCCTGAAAAAATCTGGCGTCATTAGTGCCTACGCCACTGAAGAGCCATCGGCTCAGCTGCATATTCCTTTTTTGAAAACAATGTTTGAAGGTTTTGTCTTTCGTTTTGTATTTGTCTATACCATGCCGGAAGAAGCACGAAATGAAGCCATCCGTGATATCACAGCCTGTCTGAGAATGGAGGCATACACTCCTGAGATCGCGCTAACGCTTCCTCTTGTTGATATTGCCGTTGGTCATGAGGCTATGGAGCAGGGTAAGGCTATCGGCAAAATATTAATCAGCCTGGAATAGCGCTTCTTTAATCATTTTAATGTCCGCTCTCGCACAGGGCTGCTGTTGCAGCCCTGACAATCTTAGACTTCAATCGACTCAGATATCTCTAACGCATCATCTACTTCAATGCCCAGATAACGCACTGTGCTTTCTACTTTCTTATGACCCAACAGAAGTTGGATCACCCGGAGATTCTTGGTCTTCTTGTAAATTAGGAACGGTTTTGTTCTTCTCATGGAATGTGTGCTGTACAGTGAATCATCGAGACCAAGCTTTTCTACCCATCCATGAAAAATACGGTTGTATTGCCGGGTTGAAATGTGCTGGCAAGAACCGACCCGAGATTGGAACAAGTAGTCTTTACTGTGCAGATTGCCCCGCTTTATTAGCGCTGCAACTGCTTCTCTTGTCCCTTTGGTTATCTCAAATTGGACGGGGCTACCGGTTTTCTGTTGTAACACCGTTGCTCTGCTCGAAACAGAACTGCCATATGCAACATCTGATACTTTGAGTTTTACCAAATCACAGCCCCGAAGTTTACTGTCTAAAGCCATGTTGAACAGGGCTAGATCGCGCGTTTTGCCTTCCAGTTCAAGTCTGATTCGAATCCCCCAGATATGAGATATCTGAAGCGGTCTTTTTTGTCCGATGATACGATTTTTGTTCCACGGTGACGTGTTCATGCTCAAACCTCCTGCAATGTAGGAGATTTAAGTATGATTGTCCCTCATGAGCGTGAAGCAGACATTATCTGTAACCGCTGCCGTTTACTTGTGTAGATCCCTGAATAGATAAATAACCTGCACCACTTTCCACTTTCCACTTTCCACTTTCCACTTTCCACTTTCTTACCACATTTGACATTTAAGGTTTTGATTTAAAAATTAGTTTTTCATATCGTTAAATCGCTCTAGTCTGAGCATGAGAGATTTTACTTAATAAAGAAGGGCGACAAAATGAATCTTGAGGCATTTGCTTTTGGCACGACCAACTGGAGTGAAGTCGAAAGAACAGAGCACCCAGGGGAAACAGGTATGGCTTACTGGCGCACGCAACACTTTGGTCAGAAACCGAATCAAATCCGTGTGCGAATGGTTGAATATACCCCAGGCTATCTTGCAGACCATTGGTGCCAAAAAGGGCATGTTCTTTTCTGCATGGAGGGAGAACTAGAAACAATGCTCGAAGATGGTCGTAAATTCATTTTAACTGCGGGGATGAGCTATCAGGTTGGTGATAACGCGGAGCCACATCAGTCCAGAACTACGAAAGGCGCAAAACTCTTTATTGTGGACTGATTCGTATGTTGGAGCCATTGTGTCAGCCCGCTTCACGCAGCAGATTGAAGAGACAACAGGTCTGCATTGAGCGAAGCGGACATTGTGCCTGAAAATGCAGCGGACAACTGCGTTTGGATATACTTCATTCCCAAGGTAAACCTTGCTCCCAGCTTTCCACAAGCAGGTCAATAAAAGCCCGAATTCGCGGTGATAAATGTCGTTTACTGGGATAAATGAGCCTAATAGGTTCCGGAGGGAAAGGATACTCCTCAAGCACCGGTATTAACTTACCGCTACGTAAATCCTCCCCTAGCAAATAGGTTGGTAAGTGAACGATACCAAATCCAGAAATAGCCGATGCCCGCATGGCTTCCGAACTGTCGAGGTTAAGCCTGCCAGGCCCTTCATAAACAAAAGTGCCTTCCGGGGTCGCAAACCGCCAGCTGCGTCTCTTTTCTGCACTCAGAAGAAAGATAGTGTCATGCCCGGTTAAGTCTGCGGGTGTTTCTGGAACGCCCCGTGAGGATAAATACTCGGGTGATGCACAAGTGACAATGTGCTGCGAAGCAATTGTACGGGTAAGAATACGTGAGTCATCGCGAGGTTCACCAATGCGAATGGCAATATCAAAGCCTTCTTCAATAAGATCAACAAACCTGTCGCTAAAGGACACCTCCGCACGAAGTTCCGGCCACTTTTTCAGATAAACATCCAGAATGGGAAGGATATGGCGCTGCCCAAAAGAAAGCGGCGCACTCAGCCGGAGAGTCCCCGTTGGCTTACCCCTGCGCATGGCCATGGCGGCATCGACCTCTTCTAGGTCATCCAGTATCTGTCGGCAACGATCGAACATGACCCTCCCTTCATCGGTGAGACTCAGACTCCGGGTGGTACGGTTAAGGAGACGAACCCCCATACGCGTTTCGAGCCTGACAATACTCTTGCCAATGGCAGAACGTGTGAGCCCAAGAGAACCCGCGGCGTGGGTGTAACTCCCGGCTTTTACAGCCGCGACGAACGCGGCGATGTCACCAATGCTGTTGATCTCCATGCTTTATTTATCTCATCCAATACGGGCGATAAAGTACCCTAATATGGGAAGCACATTCCCCAAATGTTTATATATTATAGATTCCTGTTCACTTATAACGCAAATGCAAACAGGAATGACAATGCTGAATCAACAAACTAAGCAAGCCGTAAAAGAATGGTCTGAAAGTCTGGCCGGTCTGGGTCCAATCCTTACGGGTGAGGATACCGTAACGCCTATGAGTGAGGTGCGTGACGCCTACGCTCGGATGCTGGCTAAAAATCCCGCACCTGCCGGTGTCAGCTTTACTGAGGTTGATATGGGGGGCGTGCCGGGAACGCTGGTGACTCCTGACAACCTTGAAACAGATGCCATCGTGATGTACATCCACGGCGGGGCTTACATTGTCGGCGAATCGTCGGGCTATCACGGTATTGGTGGCAACTACGCCAGCATGCTGGGCGCACGGGTATACATGCCGGATTACCGTCTGGCGCCGGAGTATCCTTTCCCTACGCCCGTTACCGATACCGTTCGTGCGTATGAGTGGTTAATTGAACAGGGATTTGACGCCAGCAAAATCGTACTGGCAGGCGAGTCTGCGGGCGGAGCAATGGTGGTTACCGTTATGGTAGCTGCACGTAATAAAGGCCTGCCACTTCCAGCCGGCGGTGTTTCCATTTCCCCATGGGCCAACCTTGAGCACACGGGCGTCTCCATGACCAACCGGGAAGGTCTTGATCCTCTGAACACCAAGGCCGGTCTGGATTTCCTGGCACGTACCTTCCTGGGCGATGCGTTACCTAATCACCCAATGGCATCACCGGTGTTTGCCGATGTGACAGGTCTGCCGCCGGTGCTGGTTCAGATTGGAGAGAATGAACTGATGCTGAGCGACGCGATGCGGCTCGCAACTCATCTGGGTGATAACCGGGTTCGCGTAAATCTGGAAGTCTGGCCGGGTATGTTCCACGCCTGGCATTTCTTCTCCACGCTGCAGCCAGAAGCGGTGCAGGCTCTTGAGAGCTCCGTCGCCTTTATCAAGCAAGCTCTGCGGGATGCATCTAAGTAATTATCAATGATAATCGCTTAAAAAAGGGGCGCGTCTAATTGCGCCCATCAGAAGTAAAAATGACGGATTGATAGAAACAACTTTCTTTATATCCCGATCCTACCTAACGGCGTCTGCAACTATTTTTGTATTAGTTACACCTGCTTTTAATCAATTAAAACACCGTGGCGTTAGCAACGTCCGCTTCGGTACTTATCAGCCACAGGTTGATCTCTGTCAGCTATGAGCTGTGTGTTGCATCCATTAGTTGAACTCACAGCGAAGAGCGGACGTTTAGCCTGTGAAGTAAAAACTATATCCTGACCGGGACGCAGCATTTCGGCGCTTGACTTTATTGCCTTCGGGACGCACACCGCCATTACTGCATCACGTCCCTGAAAGCCTTAATATTGCATTCAGGGATGTGACTATTTCTCCAAGGAAGAAGCTTAGTAACTTTTATCCATATGTGTTTTTACAACACTGGAAACTATTTTATTTTTTTATTTATTCTGGCTGGTGCCGTCTCTGGCGTACGTAACGCGCACCAGGTAGAAAGCACGCCCAGAAGAGAGAATATAACTGCCGGCCCGATCCAGCCAACCATGCTATATACACCGGTAGAAATAAATGGAAGTAATCCTGCAACGACAGATGCCCCGTTATAACCCAGTGAAATACCTGACGAGCGTATATGGGCCGGAAACTGCTCGGCAAACCAGCTTGATTCCACCGCAAAAATTGGATCATGACTCAGCACCAGTGATAATGCGATCGCCGTAATCACCAGCACAACAGCACCGGTATTAATCAACATAAACATCGGGATACCAAATGCTATGGTGAACAGGGCGCCAATCAGAAATACCCGGCGGCGGCCTATTTTGTCACTTAATGCGCCGTAAAAGAGATGACTGCCCAGACCAAGCACAGAGCCGATGAGCGTTCCCCACAACACGTGACGAGTGTCCGTTATCTCTGCAAGAACAACATAGGAAAGCATAAAGCTTGTCGTAATATAGTAGCCGCCGGTTTCAGCCAGTCGTAACCCCACAATATTCAAAATCGTTCGCCAGTCACGACGGATGACTTCCAGAGCCGGTTGCTTAACAATACGCTTCTCCGCTTTTGCTTTTTCAAACTCTGGCGATTCCGCTACGCTCATGCGAATGAAGATGCCGATTGCCACCATGATGAATGAAATCAGGAACGGCACCCGCCATACCCAGTCACCTTCAAACAAGGCGCCAGAGAGAAGAAAAGCGCCGTTAGCCAGCAGCAGGCCAAGCGGAATACCGAGTTGCGGAACGGCACCATAAAAACCCCGTTTCCTCTCCGGGGCGTGTTCAAATGCCATCAGCACTGCACCGCCCCATTCAGCACCAAATCCGATACCCTGGATCATGCGCAGCAGAATCAGCAGAATGGGTGCCAAAATACCCACCTGCTCATAGGTCGGCAAAGCACCGATCAGGACCGTTGCAAGCCCCATTGCCAGCAGTGACCAGAACAGTACAGCTTTACGGCCATAGCGATCGCCAAAATGCCCGGCAAGATAACCGCCAACCGGCCGCATCAGAAAGCCTACGGCAAGGGTAGCAAAGGCCGCCATGATACCGACAATAGGTTCCTCGGTATGGAAGAAGATTTTTCCAAACCACGCAGCGGCTGCGGTACCGTAAATAAAGAAATCGTAGCTTTCAACCGCTGAGCCTATCATTGAGGCGATGGATACTTTTACCGGGTTGTTTTTATGATTATCAGGTACAGAGTTAGATTTCATTGTTGACCCCGTTTCGATAGTTTACCCGGAAGATCCCGGCAAACACTTATGGCCCCTACCAGGTTTCAATCACCCGGCTATCATCATGTTGCCCCAGGCCAGCTTTTGCTGCGGCCACATAGCGGGCATGTGCCACGTTTAAAAGTGGAACTTCTGCCTCGCATGCCGCTGCTGCGTCTGCTACCAGACCGCTGTCTTTAACAAAGATATTTACGGCACTGGAAACCTCCACATCTGTGCCCTGTAGCATGCGCGGGCCTCGGTCTGACAACATCCAGGAGCCTGCCGCGCCGCCCTCGACAAGCGGTAAAACCTGTGCTGGATCTAATCCAAGCGAATGAGCAAGGTTCAGCGCTTCGGCGGCGGCTACGATGTGGACGGCGCAAAGATGCTGGTTAATCACCTTAATTCCCTGTCCGTCGCCAGGCCGGTTTCCTACCGTTTTCATCCTGCCCATCGCTGTCAGAACCGGTGCGACATGGTTAAGCGAAACTTCCTCACCCGCCGCAAAAATCACCAGATCCCCGGTGCTGGCCCGCGCAGTGCCGCCGGTTACCGGCGCATCAACCACGCTGGCGCCTGCTTGCTGCAGCTGTGCGGCGGCGGCAATGATGGCTTCGGGGCCGACGGTCGACATAATCACCCAGTGCTGACCAGCCACATTCGGTAATGCCTCCTCCACAAGTGCCGCAAGCTGCTGAGGAGTGGCAACCATGACCACAACCACGTCAGCTTTTCCTGTCAGGGCATATCGCCCTACGGCTTCTATGCCCTGAGTACGCGCGCGCTGCCGGGACGTTTCAGCCACATCCACGCCCTGTACGTCATGTCCGGCTGCCTTTATTCTTAATGCCATAGGCATTCCAATAGCGCCCATGCCGACGAATACAACTTTCATGTCGTGCTCCTTATGCAAGCCAGCCTTTAACGGCGTTGATCAGGGATGAGGTAGAAATGCCATAGCGATCGTGCAGCGTCGGCAGCGCACCTGCGGCCAGGAATTCATCCGGCAGCCCGATATGACGGAACGCAGGCATGACCTGTGCACGCATTAATGTCGTCGCTACTGCTTCACCCAGTCCGCCAACTACACTGTGGTTCTCAATAACCACTACCAGACGTCCGCTGCGGCGGCACTGTTCAAGAATGGTGGCCGTATCGAGAGGCTTAATGGTCGGCACGTGCAGCACGGCGACATCCACCTTGTCCTGCACCAGCGCTTTTGCTGTTTCCAGCGCCCGCATGGTCATGATGCCGCTGGAGATAAGCAATACGTCACGCCCGTCCTGCAGGAGTTTGGCTTTCCCCAGTTCAAACTGATAATCGTACTCGTCCAGTACCAACGGCACCTTTCCACGCAACAGGCGCATGTACACAGGGCCGTTATGATCGGCCGCAGCGGCGACGGCCTGTTCGGTATCCAGAGCATCACAGGGATCAAGGATGGTCAGATTAGGAATTCCGCGCATTAATGCGATATCTTCGGTTGCCTGATGACTGGGGCCATAACCCGTGGTGAGACCCGGCAATGCCGCGCAGATTTTCACATTGAGGTTCTCTTCTGCTATCACCTGATGAATAAAGTCGTAAGCGCGACGAGTAGCGAAAACGGCATAAGTGGTGGCGAAAGGGATCATGCCCTCTTTGGCCATGCCGCCCGCCGCACCCATGAGCAGCTGTTCCGCCATCCCCATCTGGAAATGGCGTTCAGGAAAGGCCTGGGCGAAGATGTGCAGATCAGTATATTTAGAGAGATCGGCGGTAAGGCCAACGATATTAGGCCGGCCCTGTGCCGCTTTGACGAGTGCATGACCAAAGGGTGCCGACACGGTTTTCTGACCTTCTGCTGCGATGGAAGCAATCATGGCCGAGGTGGTTAAACGGGGTTTCTTCTCTGTGACGCTGCTCATGCGCGCTCCTCCTCTACTTTATCAAGAATGGCGATTGCTTTTTGCCACTCATCTGCATCAACGCGGATAAAATGGTTTTTTTCACGCGCTTCCAGAAAGGGAACGCCTTTACCCATTAGGGTATCCAGGAGAATGACGCGCGGTTTGGGCTCTTTCAGCTGACGCGCGCGGTCAAATGCCGCTTTGACTGCTGCAATATCATTACCATCAACGCGCTGTACATCCCAGCCAAACGCCAGCCACTTATCGGCCAGAGGTTCAAAACCCATTATTTTTTGTGAGGGACCGTCAGCCTGCTGCTGATTAATATCAACCAGGGCTATCAGGTTATCGAGCTGGTGATGCGCCGCTGACATGACGGCTTCCCATGTTGCACCTTCATCAAGTTCACCGTCCGACATGGAGTTGTATACAAAAGCTGAGTTGCCTTTATGACGTAGCGCCAACGCCATACCTGTGGCAATGGCAAGTCCCTGACCTAGCGAGCCACCGGACATTTCCATACCTGGCGTATAGGTTGCCATTCCTGACATCGGCAGCCGACTGTCATCCGAGCCGTAGGTTTCCAGCTCTTCTTCAGGGATGACACCAGCTTCAATCAGCGCTGCGTAAAGGGCGATGGCATAGTGGCCATGGGAGAGCAGAAAGCGGTCCCGTCCCTCCCATTCCGGATTTTCAGGATCAAAGCGCATGGCGTGGCACCAGGCCACAGCCAGCACGTCGGCAAGACCCAGCGCCTGACCAATGTATCCCTGACCCTGCACTTCCCCCATCCTCAGGGCAAAGCGGCGTATATGCCAGGCATGCCGGGCAAGTTTGTTAAGTGAATCAGCTGATGCGATGGCGGGATCTGCAATCATGCTCATTTGCTGCTCCTTATAAGGGTGATTACAAAACAGTCAGGGATCGCGGATAGGTGACGCCCATACAGTGTGCTAGCTTATTCACGTATGAAGTCATCTTTCATAAGCGGTTACGGCTCTGTTTTAAGAGGTAACGCATTATGAATCCCCGCCTGTTGCGGTATGTGATGAGGTTATGCTGTTCAGAGTAAGACTGACAAAAGCAATAAATGCAGCAACTGCTGAAAAGGATTCATGAATGACACTCTTAAGAAAAGCGCCTCTTAACCTTTTGCGGGCTTTTGAAGCGGCGGGACGTACAGGTGGTTTTGCGCTGGCAGCCACTGAGCTGGAACTGTCGCCCAGCGCAATTAGTCATGCCATTCGCAAACTCGAAAATTTGCTGCAGGTCCGGCTTTTTCATCGCAGCACGCGGGAAATCACGCTAACGAAAGAAGGGTCAATACTGCTTGAGCATATACAACGCGGGTTTAACGAATTGGAGCAGGGCCTTTCATTAGTCACGGCCAATGAATCCAGACCTCTGCGCCTTCATACAGCCCCAAGTTTTGCCCATCAGTGGCTGTTACCACGTCTCGGCAGTTTCATACGCGAGAATCCTCATATCGATCTGCGGCTTTCAGCCAGCACTGAATACGCGCGTTTTGAACAGGATGACTTTGACCTGGATATCGTCTACGGCGAGCCCCGTCCATCACCTTATGAGAAAATCCCTCTCGCGGTTGAAGAACTGACGCCACTATGTTCCCCACAGCTGGCTGAGCGCCTTCGGAAACCGGAAGATCTTTATGCGCTCACATTAATTCAGTGCGATGTGCAGTTGTATCAGTGGAAAGGATGGTTTCAGGCGAATGACATGAAGCCGCCCCGTCAATATGGGCTTCAGTTTGACCGCAGTTTTATGGCAATTGCCGCAGCAGTTGACGGATTAGGGGTGGTACTCGAATCAAAGCTGCTTGCAGAACGGGAAATAGCAAGCGGCAGGCTGGTTTGCCCGCTGGTTAGTAGCACCAGTGAAATTCATTACATTGGACACTATCTGGTTTTTCCGCAGCATCAGCACATGCATTTTGCGCTGGAGGTGTTCAAAACGTGGCTCCTCAGCGAACTTAATCTGGCTCAACTCAGATGATCATGCTCACGTTTTTCATTGATCTGATAACGGGGTATTACTCTTATAGGAAGCGATTTTTGTGAGAGCCCTCACTGCTTATGGCAGAGGTGCCACGCATGTTAAGTGTGGTTATAGATCGTTCGGTAGTGAAGGTATTCAAACTGCCGCTGCTCTCAAAGGCAGATAGAGAGAAAGTAGCGATAAGAACCTTATTCGGTTATCAACAATTAACACATATTCTTTGGTCCGCTTCTGGCACAAAGTTGACGGGCAGCTATGAGCGATCAGCAGACGTTTGCATTTTCGCTCATGCATCGATAAATGAAATATGGCTTACGGATTACATAAAAAGAGCCCGGTGTAATCGAACAATATAATCTGCAGTCGGATTGGATCGCTTATCGCCCATTCGCTCCTGAATAGCCTGAACAGCAATATCCCGACGCGCAGGCAGCCGTGTTTTTTCCGTTGCGGCGATAGCTGACTTCATTTCATCATATGTGAGGTCAGTACAGTAGCAAGGTGCACCCGGCTGTTGACGCCATGACTCCTCAACAGTACCTGCATCGAAGGCGTCGAACCCCGTATCACTGACAAGACGCATAACCATTTTCTTGTGCTCTTCGATATTCCCAGCCACCGGAATTGAGATTCGTCCTGCCGTGCCCTCTGCTGTACCTTTTGTAGCGAGAGAATCTGAACCTATTGCATTCCAGGCCTTCACCAGCGGACGGTTCAGGAGATCCGCCACCCACGCGCTTTCGACCTCCCCATCTGAGAACGCATCAATGTTGCCGTCGCGATGTGGATAATAGTTAGACGTATCAGCAACGATAACATGCTGGGGTAATTTCCGGATCAGAGGAGCGATATCCGCAAGCTTTGCCATAGGTATGGAAAGGATGACAACCTGTGCATCCTGCATGGCACTGACTGCATCAGCTGCTTCAGCGCCCGTTTCAACCACGTCGGGGGATATCGTTTCAGGTCCGCGTGAATTGGCGACCTTAACGGAGTAACCGGCAGATGCGAGACTGCGAGCAAGCGTTTTACCGATGTGGCCGGTTCCCAGAACAGCAATCCGGTACTTTTCATTACTAATCATAATTTTCCCTTTTTGGCTCAGGCCGTTACTGCACGGTTACGTTTGACGATAGCATCATGAGTGAGTTGTTCGCCTGCAGACATAAACTCCCTGATCAACGCATCCCTGTTCAGTGGAGCGCGAGTTTTATCCGCTGCCTTAAGGGCTGCTTCAAGCTCTCCGGTTTTTAGCTCAGTACAGTAGGCTGGCGTGCCGGGCTGTTGCCGCCATGATTCGCTAAGTGTACCGGCATCTACTGCATCGAAACCGGTCTGACTGACCAGTTCAAGCGCAACAGATTTTGCTACCGGACTGTCGCCGGCAACCGGGATAGCGATACGCGACGGTGAACCGGCAGCCAGCCCTTTCTCTTGAAGCGTCTGGGCCAGAACAGCGTTCCAGGCTTTGACAAGAGGGCGTTTGACTATTTCACTGGCGTACACGCTTTCAGGTTTGCCTTCACGGAGCTCTTCAATGTCCCCGTCGCGGAAGGGGTAGTAATTAGAGGTATCAATGACGACGACGCTTTCCGGAACATCACGCAAGAGTTCAGCCAATTCAGCATGCTTATCAAAGGGTATAGAGAAGATGATGACGTCCACATCTCGTACGGCCTCCTGGCGCTCAACCGCCAGCGCACCCACTCTTCGCGCCAACTCTACAATGGTTTCCGGTCCTCTTGAGTTCGCCAGTTTGACCTCATGGCCCTGCACAGAGAGCTTATGTGCCAGCGTCGCACCAATGTTTCCGGCGCCAATAATGCCTATTTTCATACCAGTACCTTTTATCTGAGTGGAGGATGATCAGTTATCAGCGGGATGGGCAAAGCTATTCAGGGTATCTCGTAACTCCTCGAGCTTTGTATCCGATAACTGACAGGCTGATTTGATTCTTTCGGTTACGCGCCACAGCTCGCTTTGCAACGCGAGCCCGTCATCGGTGAGGGTAATGAGAACCCGCCTTTCATCTGCGCGATCCCGCGTGCGGGTTATGCGTCCGGCAGCCTCAAGTCTTTTGAGAATGGGAGTAATGGTGCCGGTGTCCATGCCAAGCTTATTCCCAATATCACCCACGGTGCGTGGGGTTCCGTTAAACAACTCCAGCATGACCAGATACTGGGGAAAGGTAAGGCCCAGCGGATCCAGGAACGGCTTATGTAACCGGTTCATGCGGCTCGCCGCACCATAGAGCGCAAAAGAAAGTTGTGTCCCTATTTCCTGTCGTGACTGCATGTTCATATGCCAACCCATTATCTTGTTGATGATTATATAGTGCGCTAGATAAAAGCATATAGCAAACTTTTCGTCAGTTATAGAGTGATGAATAAGTAATTCGTGCGGTATGACAATGACAACAAATCAGGGTGAGAAGTCTCCAGACGGACGGGTACTATCGTTCTGGGCTATTCAAACAGGTCCGCTTCTGGCACTAAACAGACTGTCATATTACTCATAAGCTAATAATAAAGGGGCTTCCGCCCCTTTATTATCGACTGCCCCACCAGCAATTGGTTATATCAACCCTGCTTCGCCGTCAGCTCCGCAATTCTCACAATCACCGCCACCGCTTTTTCCATCCCTTCCAGCGTCACAAACTCGTGTTTGCCATGGTAGTTGTAGCCACCGGTGAACAAGTTCGGGCAAGGCAAACCTTTAAATGACAGTTGTGCGCCATCGGTGCCGCCGCGAATCGGTTTCATGATCGGTTCGATGTCGCAGTCACGCATTGCCTGCTGCGCCACTTCAATAATATAAGGATGCTCGGCGACTTTTTCGCGCATGTTGTAATAGCTGTCGTCGATCACCAGCTCGATATAGCAATCCGGGTGCAGACCTTTGCCGACTTTTTTGGCGATATCCATCATCTTGCGTTTACGTGCTTCAAATTGTTCACGGTCAAAATCGCGGATGATGTAGTGCATTTCCGCTTTATCGACCGAGCCTTTAATTCCGTGCAAATGATAGAAACCTTCGTAGCCTGCAGTACATTCCGGGCTTTCATCGGCAGGCACTTCAGCGTGAATGCGCGCGGCAATCGAAAGTGCGTTGACCATCACCCCTTTAGCAGAACCCGGGTGAACATTGTTGCCAACAATTTTGATAGTGACCGATGCGGCATTGAAGTTTTCACACTCCAACTCGCCAACACCACCGCCATCTACGGTATAGGCCCAGCGCGCATCAAATGCTTCAACGTCAAAGTGCTTTGCACCTTTGCCCACTTCTTCATCCGGCGTGAACGCCACACGAATGTCACCGTGCGGGATCTTCTTCTCTTGCAGAACAGCCAGAGCCGTCATGATTTCAGCAATACCGGCTTTATCATCCGCGCCGAGTAGCGTTTTGCCATCGGTGGTAATCAGCGTTTGCCCAAGTAACTGGTGTAGTACGGGGAACATCACTGGAGACAGCACTTCATCGCCAATTCCGAGTGCGATGTCACCACCACGATAATTTTCGACAATCTGCGGATTAACGTTCTTGCCCGAAAAATCAGGCGCGGTATCCACATGAGAAATAAAACCAATAGCCGGGACTTTTTTATCGACGGTAGACGGAAGTGTTCCCATGACTGTGCCATGCTCAGCAATAGTCACATTCACTAAACCCATATCTTCCATTTGTTCTTTTAGCAACCGCAACAACTTCCACTGGCCTTCAGTGCTGGGAACTTGTTTTACGCCGGATTTGGACTGCGTATCCAAAGAGACATAATGTAAGAAACGTTCAAGTAATTTATCCATGTCGCGCTACCCTCAATTTTTGTGACTTCATTATCAGTAAGCCACAGATGCAAATATTGCGTTAGGTCACTTTTAGCCTGGTAGTGTTGAAAATAGTCACGAATGTAATGCAATGCGAGAGGATTTGGTGTTTGCTGCTTTAAACATCTTCATAATCAATCGCCAGGAAAGCATCAAGGATTGGCGATTTCAATGCTTTGCCGTAGAATGCCTGCCCTTACTTAAACGTGCAGAAACCGCAAGGTGGTTAATCACAAACCCCGCATCAGCCCGCAATTTGATGCGTCTTATATGGGACAGCGTAAAAAATTGAATAAACAGCAATGTTCGCTCTCTCCGCTGGTAGAACTGGTGGGAGTAAGAAAGAGCTTTGATGGCAAAACCGTTATTTCTGATTTATCTCTCACCATTAATGATGGTGAATTCCTGACACTCCTTGGCCCTTCCGGCTGTGGCAAAACCACTGTGCTGCGCTTAATTGCCGGGCTGGAAAGCGTTGATTCCGGGACTATCTGTCTTGAGGACCTGGACATTACGCGGGTTCCGGCTGAGCATCGCCACGTCAACACCGTCTTCCAGAGCTACGCTCTCTTCCCTCATATGACCGTTTTTGAAAACGTGGCATTCGGCTTAAGAATGCAGAAAACACCTGCCGCCGAAATACCTCCGCGCGTGAATGACGCATTGAAAATGGTGCAGCTTGAGGAATTTGCGCAACGTTTACCGCATCAGCTTTCTGGCGGCCAGCAACAGCGCGTGGCGATTGCGCGTGCGGTAGTCAACAAACCCCGTTTGTTGCTGCTTGATGAGTCACTTTCCGCGCTCGATTACAAATTGCGCAAGCAGATGCAGAACGAATTAAAGGCGTTGCAGCGTAAACTCGGTATCACCTTTGTCTTCGTCACTCATGACCAGGAAGAAGCATTAACCATGTCCGACCGGATTGTGGTGATGCGCGATGGTCACATTGAGCAAGACGGCACGCCGCGTGAAATCTACGAAGAGCCGAAAAACCTGTTTGTGGCGAGTTTCATCGGTGAAATCAATATCTTCGATGCAATCGTCGTTGAGCGCGTAGATGAACAGCGCGTGTTGGCGAACGTCGAAGGCCGCGAATGCCATATTTACGTAACGATGCCCGTCACCGCAGGCCAACGATTAAAAGTGCTGCTGCGCCCGGAAGATCTGCGTGTTGAAGAGATCAACGATACCCACGTTGCCGATGGCTTGATTGGCTATGTGCGTGAACGAAACTATAAAGGCATGACGCTGGAATCTAACGTTGAGTTGGAAAACGGCAAAATGGTGATGGTCAGCGAATTCTTCAATGAAGACGACCCTGATTTTGACCATACACTTGATCAAAAGATGGCTGTGAATTGGGTTGAAAGCTGGGAGGTAGTGCTGGCAGATGAAGAGCTCACGTAAGTTCCAGAATCTGGTGATCGCCACCATCGTCGGTTGGCTGCTGCTGTTTGTATTCTTGCCCAATCTGATGATCATCGGGACAAGTTTCCTGACGCGTGATGATGCTAATTTCGTCAGCATGGTTTTCACGCTGGATAACTACACCCGGCTTGCCGACCCGCTGTATGCGCAAGTGCTGCTTCACTCGCTAAATATGGCGGTGATAGCCACCCTCGCTTGCCTGGTACTGGGCTATCCGTTTGCCTGGTTCCTTGCTCGCCTGCCAGAACGCGTGCGCCCGCTGCTGCTGTTTTTGCTGATTGTTCCCTTCTGGACTAACTCGCTGATTCGTATTTATGGGCTGAAGATTTTCCTCAGCACCAAAGGCTATATGAATGCGTTCCTGCTGTGGCTCGGCGTGATTGATACCCCGATTCGAATCATGTACACCGAAAGCGCGGTCATCCTCGGCCTGGTTTATATCCTGCTGCCGTTTATGGTGATGCCGCTCTACTCCAGCATCGAAAAGCTCGACAAACCGCTACTGGAAGCGGCGCGTGATTTGGGTGCCAGCAAACTACAGACCTTTATCCGGATTATTATTCCGCTCACGATGCCGGGAATTATTGCCGGTTGCCTGCTGGTCATGCTGCCTGCAATGGGGCTGTTTTACGTTTCAGACCTGATGGGTGGCGCGAAAAACCTGCTGATTGGCAACGTCATTAAGAGCCAATTCCTGAATATTCGTGACTGGCCGTTTGGCGCGGCCACCAGCATTACACTGACACTTGTGATGGGTCTGATGCTGCTGATTTACTGGCGTGCCGCCAGATTGCTGAATAAAAAGGTGGAATTAGAATGATGGGTCGCCTGCTCCGTGGCGGCTTTATGACCGCCATCTACGCGTATCTGTACATCCCGATTATCATTTTGATCGTAAACTCATTTAACAGTTCGCGTTTCGGTATCAACTGGCAAGGCTTTACCGGCAAGTGGTATAGCCTGCTGATGAACAACGATAGCCTGCTGCAAGCTGCTCAACACTCGCTGACTATGGCGGTGTTTTCTGCCACTGCGGCGACGTTAATTGGCTCGTTAACGGCGGTGGCGTTATACCGCTACCGTTTTCGCGGCAAGCCTTTCGTCAGCGGTATGCTGTTTGTAGTGATGATGTCGCCCGATATCGTGATGGCGATTTCACTGCTGGTGCTGTTTATGCTGCTGGGCGTTTCGCTCGGCTTCTGGTCGCTGTTGTTCTCGCACATCACCTTTTGCCTGCCGTTTGTGGTGGTGACCGTCTATTCCCGCCTCAAAGGGTTTGATGTACGCATGTTAGAAGCGGCGAAAGACTTAGGTGCCAGCGAGCTGACGATTCTGCGCAAGATCCTCTTGCCACTCGCGATGCCTGCCGTTGCCGCAGGCTGGTTACTCAGTTTTACGCTCTCGATGGACGATGTAGTGGTTTCGTCGTTCGTCACCGGGCCAAGTTATGAAATTTTACCGTTGAAGATTTACTCAATGGTGAAGGTCGGTGTTTCACCCGAGGTGAATGCACTTGCTACCATTCTGTTGGTACTCTCGCTGGTCCTGGTCGTTGCCAGTCAGCTTATTCTTCGTGATAAAACTCAGGGGACGTTAAAATGACTAAATGGCCACGCCACCTGCTCGCTGCGGGCGCTCTGGTACTGGGTATGGGCGCTGCACATGCCGACGATAGCAAGACGATCTACTTCTATAACTGGACCGAGTATGTGCCGCCAGGCCTGCTTGAGCAGTTCACTAAAGAAACCGGTATTAAGGTGATTTATTCGACTTACGAGTCGAATGAAACCATGTACGCCAAGCTGAAAACCTATAAAGAAGGTGCCTACGATTTAGTCGTGCCATCGACCTACTTTGTCGCGAAAATGCGCAATGAAGGCATGATCCAGAAGATCGACAAAAGCAAACTGAGCAACTTCAAGAATCTCGATCCGGAGATGCTCAACAAGCCGTTTGACCCGAATAACGACTACTCCATTCCTTATATCTGGGGTGCGACGGCTATTGGCGTAAATAGTGATGCCATTGACCCGAAAACCATCACTAGTTGGGCCGATTTATGGAAACCAGAATATAAGCAAAGCCTGTTGATGACTGATGATGCACGTGAAGTGTTCCAGGTGGCGCTGCGTAAACTGGGTTATTCCGGCAATACCACCAATCCAAAAGAGATTGAGGCGGCGTATCACGAGTTGCAAAAACTGATGCCAAACGTGGCGGCATTTAACTCAGATAACCCAGCCAATCCGTTTATGGAAGGCGAAGTTAATCTCGGTATGGTGTGGAACGGTTCTGCGTATGTCGCACGCCAGGCAGGTACGCCACTGGAAATTGTCTGGCCAAAAGAAGGCGGGATTTTCTGGATGGATAACCTATCTATTCCGGCAAATGCCAAAAACGTCGACGGTGCGCTGAAACTGATTAACTTCCTACTGCGCCCGGACGTGGCAAAACAGGTGGCTGAAACCATAGGCTACCCGACGCCAAATCTTGAAGCACGCAAACTGCTGCCGAAAGAAGTGTCCGGTGATAAGACGCTCTACCCGGATGAAGCGGTGCTGAAAAATGGTGAGTGGCAGAACGATGTCGGCGATGCCAGCACGATTTATGAGAATTACTATCAGAAGCTGAAGGCGGGACGTTAATTTTTATACCTGGTGGGGCAATCGTCCCGCCTTTTTAATTCATCCTTTCGCCTTATGGTATCTCTTCCCTCTCTTTCTACGCTTGAATGAGCGCCTGACCGTTGCCGTTATCTCACTACACCCGCTCGTTGCAGACTGAGTGAAAATCGTGATGAATACATTCTTTATACTGGCCCAACTGCTCAACCTTGGTATTTTCACCACATTTATTCTCGCGAGGAAAGAGAAGCCTGAGGCTAAACCACTGATTGATATCAGAGCGATACAACTCTTACGGCTGACTTATTTACTACCAATAATCGCCTTCGCCTGGAGCCTTTTCCTTGTGGAATACGTTACGCCACTGGACTGGGTTTGTTTGCTGATAGCAATTGCAGGAACCGTTCTGGTGGTGAAAGGAAAAATCGATTTAGGGGCACATCATACTTGGGCGGGATACTACCTCCCGCAAGCACCGCGTATACACAGCGGGATCTTTTCGTGGATAGCTCACCCGATGTACGCTGGAATCATTATGGTGATCCTCTCTTGCAGCGCAGTGTATGTCACCCGATTGTCGTGGTATATCAGTGCATTGGCATTGCTTTGCTGCGCGTATATTTCGCTATTTTTGATTGTCGTGGCTTTGCGGGAAGAGAAGTTATTTGTCGCGGCGAGAGTGTAATTTTTTGATATTAATAGGCGGGCAGCATCGACTACCCGCTTTTTGTTATAGCCCTTTCAGCAAGCGGTCGACATACTCCGGCACCACTTCACTGGCTAAGCCGTAGAATTTTTCCTCGAACTCACTGCCAACCTGGCTCGGTTCAAGGTTCAGCTCAACAGTATGCGCGCCTTGTAAACGGGCTTCGTGTACGAACCCGGCAGCTGGGTACACATGGCCCGAGGTGCCGATAGCAATAAAGTAATCAGCCGTAGCAATTGCCTGATAAATCTCATCCATACCCAGTGGCATTTCGCCAAACCACACCACATGTGGGCGCAGCGGTGCAGAAAGCTGACAGCAATGGCAGCGGTCTTCGCGGGTAATATCCCCTTTCCACTCCAGCACTTGCCCACTGCGCGCACAGCGAACTTTCAGCAGCTCACCATGCATATGGATGATGTTTTTATTGCCAGCTCGTTCATGGAGGTTATCAATATTCTGCGTCACCAACAGGAAGTGATCACCCAGTTCTTCTTCCAGACGAGCCAGTGCCAGATGGGCAGCATTCGGTTTAATTTCCGACTGCTGAAGTTGCTGGCGGCGAGCGTTATAAAACGCCTGTACCAATTCAGGATCGCGAGCGAAGCCTTCAGGCGTCGCAACATCTTCAACCCTATGCTCCTCCCACAAACCATCAGTGGCACGGAAAGTTCGAATGCCTGACTCAGCGGAAATGCCCGCGCCGGTCAGAACCACAACTCTGGGTTTTTCCATCGCTTCGGGTCCAGGTATATCTCTGAAAAAAGCACGCTGACGTAAACGCTGACGGAGCAGACGCTTAGTTTTGCGAAACCGGCTTAGCCGATGTTGACGACGCGATAGCATAATTTACTCCGTGAGATGCAGGAATGCCGCACCACGCATACCACCGGCATCACCATGTCGCGCAGGTTCAATACGCGGTACTTTTGCCACAGGCAGAAGATACTTAGGTAGACGCTCAGGCAGCTGCTGGTACATCTCAGTAAAGTTAGACAACCCACCGCCAATCACGACCAGATGCGCATCAATTGCCGTTAACAGGCTGCCAAGACAGCAGGCCAGCAGCTCAACGAAGCGATCGACATGGGCTACAGCCTTTTCATCACCTGCGCGATAGCGGGCAACAATTTCTTTAGAGTCCAGTGGTTCAGAGTAGAAGTGCTGATAAACCCACGCAAATCCACGGCCAGAAAGATAGTTTTCAATACAGCCATGTTGCCCGCAACCGCAGCGCGTGAGGGGAATATCACGGCCCAGCACATTCAGTGCATCAACTGGCAGGCGGGTATGACCAAACTCGCCGGTAATATAGTTGCGCCCGGTAATGGATTTACCGTTGACGATGATGCCACCACCAACACCCGTGCCGAGAATCAGGCCCATGACCACCGGGTAATCACGAAACTCATCGTCCCAGGCCTCAGAGAGCGCAAAACAGTTCGCATCGTTGTCCATGCGTACTTCACGCCCGAGCATCGCGCTCAGATCGGCCTGTACCGGTTTCCCGCTGGCTGCTGGGACATTCGCCGCGTATAACGTGCCATCATCTGTGACGGGCATTCCGGGGATACCAATACCCACCGAGCCTTGAATACCAAAACGGCTATCGGCTTCCTGTACCATGGAAGCGATAGCCGCTAAAAAGTTCTCATAACTGTCATGCGGGGTGGGAACACGTTTTTCCCATTGCAAACGACGCTCACTGTCGTAGACCCCAAGAGCCATCTTACTGCCACCAATGTCAAATCCGTAATACATCGTTTCTCCCTATATCCGTCATACTTCAAGCTCCAGGGGTGCAGCCTACCTGCAACTTGAAGTACTCAGGGTATATATTTTGGTGAAGAATTTATTGTCCGCTTAATACTCGCGCCGGATCGATATTACTGGCTCGGCGCGCCGGATACCAACTGGCAAGTAAACTCAGTAGCAATGCTGTGATCAGCACATAAAATACATCCAGCCAATGCAGTTCAGATGGCAAGAAATCAATGAAGTAGATATCGCCTGACAAGAACTGGTGACCGATTAATTTTTCAATCACGTGGATAATATTGGTCAATTGCCAGGAGGCCAGCACCCCAACAATCACACCACTTACACTACCCAGCAACCCCGCCAGCAGACCGTACCAGACGAAAATGGCGCGAATCAGACCATCTTTTGCCCCAAGGGTACGCAATACAGCAATGTCGCTGCTCTTGTCTTTAACCGCCATGACAAGCGTGGAAACGATGTTAAAACAGGCAACGCCGATAACCAGCACCATCGCCAGATACATGATGGCGCGAATCATTTGAATATCGCGATACATATAGCCGTAGGTGCCAATCCAGCTTTTGATATAGACGTAAGCGTTGGTAACTTCGCCGGCATCGCGCACAAGCTTATTGGCATTGAAGACGTCATTGACCTTGATAGCGATACCGGTAACGCTATCGCCCATATCCAGATAGCTCTGCGCATCAGCCATTGGCACCATTGCCAGGCTGTGGTCAAGCTGACCACTTAGAGCCAGGATTCCAGTGACATGCAGGCGAACACGTTTGGGTTGCAGAAGTTTAGTGCCACCATCACTGTTCGGAATCATGATGGAGACCCAGTCGCCCTGCTTCACCTTCAGCGCATCGGCAACACCTTTACCAATAATGATTTGCTGCTGACCCGCTTTAAAGTCCTTCCAGCCATTGTTCTGCACATATTCAGGCAACGCGCTCAGGTGAGTTTCCTGTTCTGGATCGACGCCTTTTACCACGATGGCGCGCAGGTTAGCACCGCTTTCCACCAGGCCAGTGAAGTTGATGTATGGTGCGGCAGCGACGATGCCTTTAACCTTCTCGACACGTTGCAACACACCTTTCCAGTCGTGGAATGGCTGATTAACCGGCTCGATTTCACCATGTGGCACAACCGCAAGCACGCGATTATTCAGCTCGCGCTCGAAACCGTTCATCGCACTCAAACCCACAATCAGGACCGCTACACCCAATGCGATACCTAACGTGGAAATAATTGAGATAAGAGACACCATGCCGCTGCGACGACGCCCGCGGCTAAAACGTAAACCAATCAGCAGTGACAGTGGCGAAGCCATTAATCGGCTCCCATCAAAGTCAGCTCATGAGTCAGCCGACCATCTTGCATTTCTAACTGGCGAGACATGCGTTTCGCCAGTTTGAGGTCGTGAGTCACCACCAAAAATGCGGTTCCCTGGCGCACATTCAGCTCGCCAAGCAGTTCGAAAATGCTATCTGCATTACGTGCATCGAGGTTCCCGGTCGGTTCATCGGCCAACACAAGGCGCGGGTTATTTACCAGCGCACGAGCTATCGCCACACGCTGGCGTTCGCCACCGGACAACTCTGACGGACGGTGATTACTGCGGTGATCAAGCCCTACCGCTTTTAGCATATCCAGCGCACGTTGCTTTGTTTCATCGGTATTCTTTTTGCCGATGAGCAGTGGCATGGCGACGTTTTCCATCGCGGTAAAATCAGGCAGCAAATGGTGGAACTGATAAATAAACCCCAGCTCCCGGTTGCGCAGCTCGGCTTTCGCAGAAGAGGACATTGAGCTCATTGCTTTGCCGTTAAAAATGACATCGCCTGACGTTGGCGTATCCAGGCCACCCAATAGGTGCAGCAAGGTACTTTTACCAGAACCGGAGCTGCCGACAATCGCCATTAACTCGCCGGTGTTGATGCTGAAGCTGACATCATGCAACACGTCCGTTTGCACTTTGCCTTCCTGATAGCGTTTGCACAGTTTGTCACACTGCAACAGGACAGAATTACTCATAACGTAAAGCCTCAGCGGGAAGTGTCGCGGCGGCACGCCACGATGGATAAAGCGTGGATAACAAAGCGACAGCCATAGCAATAATCGCAATCACAATAACTTGTACAGGGTCGATAGCGACCGGCAGCGCAGCACCATCGAGCAACGCGCCAATAATCGGCATCAAGTTGTTCAACTGGCTGGCAAGTAGCGCGCCTAACAGCGCACCGAGCAGCGCACCAATAACTCCCGCACTCGCCCCCTGCACCATAAACACTGCCATGATTTGGCGACACGTCAGCCCCTGAGTCTGGAGAATGGCAACTTCGCCTTGTTTCTCCATCACCAGCAAACCGAGCGAGGTAATGATGTTAAATGCAGCAACGGCCACAATCAGGCTCAGCAGCAGCCCCATCATATTTTTTTCCATGCGCACAGCCTGGAACAGCTCACCTTTACGCTCGCGCCAGTCTTTCCACTCGGTACCCGCAGGCAAGGTTTGTTGGCTCAGGACATCCACCTTGAGTGGTTCAGCCAGCCATAAGCGCCAGCCGGTAATATTACCTAACGGATAACGCATCAGGCGTGATGCATCTTGCTGGTTCACCAGCATTTGATAACCATCGACTTCGCTATTAGCCGCGAAGGTACCAATCACATTAAACAAACGCTGACTTGGCAAACGACCCATAGGCGTAAACTGACTGGCAGAAGGCACCATTACACGGATGCTATCGCCACGCTTAATGCCCAATTGCCCGGCAAGTTGTTCACCAAGAATAATGTTGTACTGCCCAGCGACCAGGTCTGTTTGCTTCACGTTGACCAGGAACGGCGAAAGCGGATCTTTTTCTTCCGGGTTAACCCCTAGCATGACACCCACTGCAACGCTGCGCGCACTCTGCAGTACTACGTCACCCGTAGTAATCGGTGCAATGCGCGTAACACCTTCGAGTTTTAGGTCTTTCGCAGGAAGTGTTTCGGGGTTAATAGAGCCGCTGGTTGAGGTGATTACAGCTTGTGGCATCAAGCCAAGAATGTTGTTTTGCAGCTCACGTTCAAAGCCGTTCATCACGGAAAGCACCGTGACCAGCGCCATTACGCCAAGCGTAATGCCAATAGTCGACAGCCAGGAGACGAAGCGACCGAAGCGGTCAGCTGCTCGCCCACGCATGTAGCGCAGGCCTATAAATAACGCGACAGGTTGATACATGTATTCCGTCTTGTGGCAGTTGCGGATGCAAAGTTGGCAAGAAGTATATAAGCGATACCGCATCAAGTAAATGAAACGTAACGTTTTTTTGATATTTCAGAACATGTGAAATACCAATTAAATCAAACTCATAACATCTTGTTTTCGCTGTAAAGCCACATCAATTCGTTTATTAATTAATCATGCGGAATTTCTGAAATGTGCCTGATTCTTACAAAAACAGACAAATCAGGTAAAAAATTGCCCGGCGATCTTCCACCCTGAAAGCAAATATCGGCCAACAGAAGATTAAGCCCGCGCATGAAAAATAAACAACTGTGGATCAACCATATCAAGGGGCTATGTATCTGCCTTGTCGTTATCTATCACTCGGTGATCACCTTTTACCCGCATTTGACGCAACTTGAAGCTGGTCTGCCTGAATACATTGCGAAAAGCTGGATCTACCTGAATCTCTATCTGGCACCTTTTCGTATGCCAGTGTTCTTCTTTATTTCTGGCTTTTTAATCACCCGCTATATCGAGTCGGTGAAATGGCGTGACTGCGTGGATAAGCGCATCTGGAATATTTTCTATGTCCTGGTGCTGTGGGGTGTTTTGCAATGGTTGGGAATTTCGCTTATCAATCAGTGGCTAGCCCCCGACCTGGTACGTAACCCCACGTCTAATGCCGCGTACTCGGAAACCCTGTTGCAATTTGCCACCAGCATGGCAAAAGCCAGCACCAGTCTTTGGTATCTCTATGCGCTAATAATCTATTTCGCGATATTCAAAAGTCTGCGTCGCTATAAAGTTCCGGTAATCATCATGCTGCTTGGAGTAAACGTGGCAATCAGCTTTATGCCGTTGCCGTGGTGGGGCATGAACAGCGTGGTGCGCAATATGTGTTATTACGGTTTGGGCGCATGGTTTGGCCCACAATTGATGACGTGGATGAAAACGACCCATTTCCGCCAACATCCGCTGCTTTGTACTGCAGGCGCTCTGCTCTCCGTAGCGCTGTATCTGGTGAATGTCCCAGTAGTGATTTCCGTGGTGTCGATTTTTGTCATCATGAAGCTGTTTTACATTCTGGATAGTTGGCGCGAGAGCCGTTCCGATGCATTTCTGAATATCGTTGGTTCTAACACCATTGCCATTTACACCACCCACCGCATCATCATCGAAGCGTTGAGTTTGTTTATGATCGGGCAAATTAATGCAGACAGAATCTCCGATAACCTGCTGATCGCCGTTTTACTGGTTTATCCGTTTGTCAGCCTGGCAACGTGCACTCTAATAGGTTTGGGATTCAGGAAATTATCGCGTGCGCTATTGGGCGATATGCTTTTTACCCCTCCCACCAAAATGGTGTTCGCGACTGACATCCGCTAAACGTTCTTTCTCAGGAGGCGTTGCGATTGGGTTGCTAATACAAAACGATCGCGGATAATAAACAACATTGTTTTCGAGTGCTTATCAATACCCTGCAGCTTGATAGATGAAGGGTAAACACGGCGCAACCTGAGAGATGCTGACGTCCACCATGTCTGAAAATTATCGCTATTCCTTACCTGTTAAAGCTGGCGATCAGCGCCAGCTTGGAGAACTCACCGGTTCAGCTTGTGCGACCGAAGTTGCCGAGATCGTCGAGCGCCATAGTGGGCCGGTGGTGCTGATTGCTCCTGATATGCAGAATGCTCTACGCCTGCATGACGAAATTAGCCAGTTTACGGAAAGCCTGGTGGTGAATCTTGCTGACTGGGAAACGCTGCCGTACGACAGTTTTTCACCGCATCAGGAAATCATCTCTTCGCGTTTATCCACGCTGTATCAATTGCCAACCATGCAGCGCGGCGTACTGATATTGCCAGTCAACACTTTGATGCAACGCGTCTGCCCGCATAGTTATTTGCATGGCCACGCGCTGGTGATGAAAAAAGGTCAACTTTTATCGCGTGATAACCTGCGTAGCCAATTAGAACAGGCAGGTTATCGCAGCGTTGATCAAGTTATGGAACACGGTGAATTTGCTACCCGTGGCGCATTACTAGATTTGTACCCGATGGGCAGTGAGCAGCCTTATCGCATCGACTTTTTTGATGATGAAATCGACAGCCTGCGTGTGTTTGATGTCGATACTCAGCGCACACTTCAGGAAGTTGATGCCATCAACTTACTCCCCGCTCACGAATTCCCGACCGATAAAACGGCTATTGAATTGTTCCGTAGCCAGTGGCGCGACAAGTTTGACGTGAAGCGCGAACCTGAACATATCTATCAGCAAGTCAGTAAAGGCATGCTGCCGGCCGGGATTGAATACTGGCAGCCGTTATTCTTTAGCGAACCATTACCGCCGCTGTTCAGCTATTTCCCAAAAAATACCTTGCTGATAAACACCGGCGATATTGAAACCAGCGCCGAGCGCTTCTGGCAGGATACGTTCGCCCGCTTCGAAAACCGTGGTGTTGATCCAATGCGCCCTCTGCTGCCACCAGAAAGTCTGTGGCTGCGCGTGGATGAACTCTTCAGTGAGCTAAAAGCCTGGCCGCGAATCCAGTTAAAAACCGAATCTCTGGCCGACAAAGCCGCGTTTACCAATCTGGGTTATCGCGTATTACCCGACCTTTCGGTTCAGGCGCAACAGAAAGCACCGCTCGATAATTTGCGTAAATTCCTTGAGTCTTTCGCCGGCCCGGTAGTGTTTTCCGTAGAAAGTGAAGGCCGCCGCGAAGCGTTGGGCGAGCTATTGTCACGCATTAAAGTGGCGCCAAAACGCATCTATCGTCTTGATGACGCGGTAGATAAAGGCCGATACCTGATGTTGGGTTCGAGCGAACACGGCTTTATCGACACCCTGCGTAACCGGGCATTAATTTGCGAAAGCGACTTGTTGGGCGAGCGCGTTAGTCGTCGACGTCAGGACAGCCGTCGCACCATTAACCCAGATACCCTGATTCGTAACCTCGCAGAGCTGCGTACCGGGCAACCGGTCGTGCATCTTGAACATGGCGTTGGGCGTTATGCCGGTTTAACCACCCTGGAAGCGGGCGGCATCACCGCTGAATATTTGATGCTGACCTATCATGGCGATGCAAAACTGTACGTGCCGGTTTCGTCTCTCCATTTGATTAGCCGCTATGCGGGCGGTGCCGAAGAAAACGCGCCACTGCATAAACTCGGCAGCGATGCGTGGTCCCGTGCACGCCAGAAAGCGGCAGAAAAAGTGCGAGATGTTGCTGCTGAATTGCTGGATATTTACGCGCAACGCGCAGCCAAAGAGGGCTTTGCCTTTAAGCATGACCGCGAGCAGTATCAGTTGTTCTGCGACGCCTTCCCATTTGAAACTACGCCGGATCAGGCACAAGCCATTAACGCGGTATTAAGCGATATGTGCCGGCCGCTGGCGATGGACCGGCTGGTATGTGGTGACGTGGGCTTTGGTAAAACCGAAGTTGCGATGCGCGCCGCATTCCTTGCGGTTGAAAACCACAAACAAGTTGCGGTGCTGGTGCCAACCACCCTGCTTGCGCAGCAGCACCTGGATAACTTCCGCGACCGTTTCGCCAACTGGCCAGTGCGCATCGAAATGCTGTCACGTTTCCGTACGGCTAAAGAGCAGGCGCAAATTCTCGAAGAAGCACGAGAAGGGAAAGTCGATATTCTGATCGGTACGCATAAGCTATTACAGAATGACGTGAAGATGAAAGATCTCGGCCTGCTGATTGTCGACGAAGAACACCGCTTCGGCGTGCGTCATAAAGAGCGCATTAAAGCCATGCGTGCCGATGTCGATATCCTGACGCTAACTGCCACACCAATTCCACGTACGCTGAATATGGCAATGAGCGGAATGCGCGATTTGTCGATTATCGCAACGCCTCCGGCACGCCGACTGGCAGTTAAAACATTCGTTCGCGAGTACGACAGCCTGGTGGTTCGCGAAGCAATCTTGCGTGAAGTGCTGCGTGGTGGCCAGGTCTACTATCTCTATAACGATGTAGAAAACATTCAGAAAGCAGCCGATCGCCTCGCCGAGCTTGTACCGGAAGCGCGTATTACTATCGGCCATGGCCAAATGCGTGAGCGTGAGCTGGAACGAGTGATGAACGACTTCCACCACCAGCGTTTTAACGTGCTGGTGTGTACCACGATCATCGAAACGGGTATCGATATTCCGACTGCCAATACCATTATTATTGAACGTGCAGACCATTTCGGCCTTGCACAGTTACACCAGTTGCGTGGCCGCGTGGGGCGTTCGCATCACCAGGCTTATGCATGGCTTCTGACGCCACATCCGAAAGCAATGACCACCGATGCGCAGAAACGCCTGGAAGCTATTGCGTCGTTAGAAGACCTGGGTGCGGGCTTTGCGCTGGCGACTCACGATCTTGAAATTCGCGGTGCGGGTGAATTACTTGGTGAAGGCCAGAGTGGTTCGATGGAAACTATCGGTTTCTCGCTGTACATGGAGATGCTGGAAAACGCCGTCGATGCGCTCAAAGAGGGCCGCGAGCCGTCGCTTGAAGATTTGACCAGTAGCCAAACCGAAGTTGAACTGCGTATGCCCGCGTTGTTACCAGATGATTTCATCCCGGACGTCAACACCCGCCTGTCGTTCTATAAACGCATTGCCAGTGCCAAAACGGCACATGAGCTTGATGAATTAAAAGTGGAATTGATTGACCGCTTTGGCCTGCTGCCGGATGCCGCTCGCAATCTGCTGGATATTGCGGCATTGCGTCAGCAGGCGCAAAAACTTGGCGTGCGTAAGATTGAAGGTCATGACAAAGGTGGTGTGATTGAGTTTGCTGAGAAAAACCACGTTAACCCAGTTTGGTTGATTGGTTTGCTGCAAAAACAGCCGCAACATTACCGTCTGGATGGGCCAACGCGACTCAAATTTATTGAAGACCTCGCAGATCGTAAAGCGCGTATGGAATGGGTACGTAACTTTATGCATCAGTTGGCGCAGAACGCTATAGCGTAGTTCTCATGGTGGCGGGTGGCGCATGCGCTTACCCGTCCTCCTCCATTTCATCGTAACATTTACACATCCTTTCAATCCGCCAGGATTTCCCGACATCTCCCCCTGCCATAATCATCGATTAACTTTTTTATAACATTAACCATAATACTTATAGGGTTTATCGTGATTACCTCTTTGAGCGTTTTATCATCTCGCAAGGCACGCGCTATGCGGTGGCTGGCGTCGATTATGCTGGTTAGCGCAGCACTCACCGCTTTTAACGCGAATGCCAACTCTTATCCTCTACCAGCAGAAGGCAGCCGTCTTATCGGTCAGAATTTTTTCCATGAGGTAAAAGATGACGGTGGTTCACTTGAGGCTATCGCCAAAAAATACAATGTGGGCTTCCTTGCTTTATTACAGGCCAACCCTGGCGTCGATCCCTATGTTCCCCGTGCGGGCAGTGTTTTGACCATTCCACGTCAGATGATACTGCCGGATGCGCCACGTGAAGGGCTGGTTCTCAATCTTGCCGAGCTACGCGTTTACTATTATCCCAAAGGAAAGAACAGCGTGACGGTTTATCCGATTGGTATCGGCCAGCTTGGCGGTGATACGGTAACGCCAACGATGGTGACCAGTGTTTCAGATAAACGGGCCAATCCAACCTGGACGCCAACTGCAAATATTCGCGCTCGTTACCTGGCAAATGGCATCAAGCTGCCAGCTGTTGTTCCTGCCGGGCCTGAGAACCCAATGGGCCATCATGCGATTCGTCTCGCAGCCTTTGGCGGAGTTTATCTACTGCACGGAACTAACGCAGATTTCGGCATTGGCATGCGTGTCAGCTCGGGCTGTATTCGTCTGCGTGATGGCGATATCAAAGCGCTGTACAAAGATATGCCTGTCGGAACGCCAGTTCGCATTATTAATACCGCGATTAAAACGTCCATCGAGCCAGATGGCAGACGTTTAGTTGAGGTGCATCAGCCACTGTCGAAAAATATTAATGATGATCCTCAAGTGCTGCCGATTACGCTGACTGAACAAATGAAACAGTTCCAGGCCGCCCCTGAAACTGACGCGACAGTTATGGAACAGGCGATGCTGCACCGCTCGGGCATGCCAATTGAAGTTAACGCGCATACTGTAGCGACCAACGAAATCTGATTATCACGCTAGTTCGGATAGAAAAAAGGCCCTGTTTTTCAACAGGGCCTTTTTTATTGAATGGGCGCGACCAACACCGCTGCAACTTGAAGTATGAAGGGTATGCTTATTTATAAATTACCGCAGTACCGTGCAAAGTGTTCGGGCCGGTAACTGAAGTAATACGGAATGAGCTGGCACCCATTTGTTCGGCTTTCTCAGCCAGTTGATCTTCCAGCGAACCCAGGTTTGTCCCAGCTGTTGCGGTGATTGTGCCGACTTTCTGTTGACCGGTTGGCGTTGCCTGCACTTCAACAGCGGCAAAGCTTGCGAAAGAGAGTGAACTAAGAACAGCAGCAGCGATAAGAGTTTTTACGTTTTTCATGTTATTTACCTTGAGCAGATTATTTAGTAGGCCGTTAAGTTCTTTACTTAACGATCGATAACTAAATCATAGATGTGATCTGCATCACACGTCAAACTATTTTTATAACGCTCGTTAATTATTTTATAAACCCACTATTTTTCATAAGCATAGGATTAAATTATTTTTAATAATCAACCTCTGGCTTACGCGTGTTATTATTTTTATAATGATCGTTCACTAAACAGACAAAGGTTAAACGGTTCCCATGTCCACTGACACGAGTTGCATTAAAAAAAGCCGTGGCCGACCGAAGGTGTTTGATAGGGAAGCTGCACTTGACAAGGCCATGGCTTTGTTCTGGAAACACGGCTACGAAGCCACTTCTATGGCACATTTAGTTGAAGCAACAGGTGCAAAAGCGCCAACGCTTTATGCAGAGTTCACCAACAAAGAAGGTATGTTCAAGGCAGTATTAGATCGCTATATCGCACGAGTAACGCAGCAGCGTGAGGCTTGCCTTTATTGCGAAGATCGTACTCTGGAACAGACCCTGGAAGATTATCTCTCTTTGCTGGCAGAGATGTTTACTGACAAAGAGACACCATCAGGCTGCTTTATGATATGTACCTCTGCGGTGCTGGCCGTCTCTTCGGAAGATATCTCCGCGATGATAAAAATGCGTCAGTCGATGCAGGAAGCGACTCTGGTTCACTTCCTGGAGCAGCGACAGCAAAAAGGTGAAATTCCGGCAACCACAAGCGTACGCAATCTGGCGAAATATCTCTGTTGTATCATTCAGGGGATGTCGATCAGCGCAATCGAAAATGCCAGCTATGAAGAGCTGATGCAGATCGTGAAAACCACACTACGATTGTTACCGGAACTAAAGAAAATCTAACCATGGGCGGCTTTACCGCCCTTTTTGTATTAACGCTCTCGCCCTTTGCTCCAGTAGGCCATAAAGTTGATGGCGTCATGGCTCACACCGCATTCTCCAATTAAGTAACGGCGCAGCATTTTCACAACCGATGATTCCGCCGCAACCCAGCCGTAAAAAGCGTTACTGGCCGTTGTGGCTTTATCCCACAACAGTTCACCTTCAGCCTCTTCATTAACTGTTTCTGTAATCCCCGCAGCTTTAGGGAGTTGGGAACATTCACTTACCGCCTTGAGTAAGCACTCCCCATGCCTTGCGTTGACAGCCTTTCGCGGCAACCAATGAATTTTCGCAAAACCAAATTCACTTAAATCCACGCAATCCCCCTGCTCCGGGACTTCAAAAAACGCCTGAATTTCTGGAGGATTTTGCAGTTTCGATAGCAGTTCAAGTATGCCTCGCGCCGCAGGCAATGCAGTTTCATCCGCAACAATTAATCCCTGGCGCAAATCCGCAGGTGGCGTCCATTCATAACCGCCGCTGTCTTCCGGGTAATCGGCATTCGGCGCGACAATTTGTATTTTGTCACCGGATTGCGAGCTAATCGCCCATGCGGAGGCAGGCCCTTCCGTGCCGTGACTGACGAATTCAACAGTCACTTGCTGACGCTCGCAGTCAACGTGCCGCAAGGTATAAGTGCGCACAATCGGCCGCTTTTCTTTGGGTAATTCTTGCAACAACGAATACCACTGCCCATGTTCTGGCAAGTTCGGAATTGAGCCATCTTCAGACGGGAACAACATTTTGATTCGCTGGTCGGGCGAATCACATTTCATGTTTGCCACATCCGGACCGCCAAATACCAGACTCAACAGCGAAGGTGAAACGTGTGATTTATGCATTAGCTGCACATTAAACAATCTGTAGCTTTGTACCTCTGCCATTTCAGCTCCTTTGCCTTGTCTTGCCATCGCCAAAAAAATTACCCACAGAAATCATATGATTATTCATAAGATTAATTTGAGAAATACTATCAATTGAGATTGATAATGAGAACCGTTATCGGCAGAATTCAGCTCGTTCTTATTTCAAAACATTTTCAAATGTTAATATTTTCCCATCCAAGGAATGATGATGATGCATAAAAACGCACGCTGGGTGCTTAACCCGTTGCTTCTGGCGATGATGGCTCCGGCTTTCGCGCAGCAAACTTCCGAAGAAAATATTCTGGTTTCTGCGAACCGTATGCATCGTACGGTGGCTGAAATGGCGCAGACCACTTGGGTTATTGAAGGCACCGAGCTTGAGCAACAGATTCAGGGAGGCAAGGAGCTGAAAGACGCACTTGCACAGTTAATTCCCGGTCTGGATGTCAGTAGCCAAAGCCGTACCAACTACGGCATGAACATGCGCGGCCGTTCTATCGTGGTTTTAGTGGATGGCGTTCGTCTGAACTCTTCCCGTACCGATAGCCGCCAGCTCGACTCTATTGACCCTTTCAACATCGAACACATCGAAGTTATCTCTGGTGCAACTTCGCTGTATGGCGGTGGTAGTACTGGCGGTCTGATTAATATCGTGACGAAAAAGGGCCAGCCTGACACTCAGGTCGAATTTGAAACCGGGATTAAGTCTGGTTTTAACAGCAGTAAAGATCATGATGAACGTGTCGCCAGCTCCATTTCTGGCGGTAACGATAATGCCTCTGGCCGTTTATCTGTGGCTTATCAGAAATTTGGTGGCTGGTTTGATGGCAATGGCGACCAGACTTTGCTCGATAACACGCAAACCGGTTTACAGTATTCCGACCGTCTGGATGTCATGGGTACCGGCACGATAAATATTGATGAAACCCAGCAACTGCAGGTGGTGACTCAATATTATAAGAGCCAGGGAGACGATGATTACGGGCTGAATCTGGGTGAAAATTTCTCCGCAGTGACCGGTAATGGCAAAGCGTTTGTCAGTGACAATCTTAATTCTGACCGCATTCCTGGTACCGAACGCCATCTGATTAGCCTGCAATACTCCAACAGCGACTTCCTCGGCCAGGAAGTGGTTGGGCAGATTTACTATCGTGATGAGTCTCTGACCTTCTATCCTTTCCCGACGCTCACGCGTGGAGCCGTAACCAGTTTCTCGGCCTCCCAGCAGGATACCGATCAGTACGGGGCGAAACTGGCTCTTACCAGCCAACCGCTGGATGGCTGGCAGATTACCTATGGCGTCGATGCCGATCACGAGAGCTTTACCTCGAACCAAATGTTCTTTTATCTGGCAAAAGCCAATGCTTCAGGTGGTCTGAATAACCAGAGCATTTACACCACTGGCCGCTATCCAGGTTACACCATCACTAACCTCGCTCCGTTCCTGCAAAGCAGTTATGACATCAACGAACTGTTTACCCTGAGCGGCGGCGTGCGCTATCAGTGGACCGAGAACAAAGTCGATGATTTTGTTGGCTTTACTCAGCAACAAGGTATTGCAAACGGTATCGCTCAGTCTGCGGACGCAATCCCTGGCGGCAGCACGGATT
This sequence comes from Buttiauxella sp. AC038, assembly GCF_979253565.1. Taxonomy (NCBI): domain Bacteria; kingdom Pseudomonadati; phylum Pseudomonadota; class Gammaproteobacteria; order Enterobacterales; family Enterobacteriaceae; genus Buttiauxella; species Buttiauxella sp. AC038. The sequence goes on from NZ_CEEDCQ010000001.1 coordinate 3,196,331, forward strand.
ACGACAACGCGTTATTCAATGCCGGTCTGTTAATGCATATTACTGACCGCCAGCAAGCGTGGTTTAACTTCTCACAAGGTGTAGAGCTTCCTGATCCAGGCAAATACTACGGTAATGGCACTTACCGACTGGTGAATGGCCATTACCAACTGGTAAATAGCGTGAACGTCGGGCAGTCAAAACTACAGGGGATCAAAGTCGATTCTTATGAGTTGGGTTGGCGTTATACCGGTGATAGCCTGCGCAGCCAAATTGCGGCGTACTACTCGTTGTCTGACAAGTCGATCTCCATCAACCGCGCAGATATGACCATCAATGTGGAAGATGACAAGCGTCGTATTTACGGTGTTGAAGGTGCTGTGGATTACTTTATTCCAGACTCGAACTGGAGCACCGGCGTTAACTTTAACGTGCTTAAGTCCGAAACTAAAGTGGATGGCAAATGGCAGAAATGGGACGTGATTTACGCAAGCCCTTCAAAAGCCACCGCGTATGTTGGCTGGGCACCAGACCCGTGGAGCCTGCGAGTTCAAAGCCAGCAGACCTTTGATTTAACCGATGCCAGCGACAATAAGATCAATGGTTATAACACCGTCGACTTTATTGGAAGCTACGCTCTACCACTAGGCAAGCTGAGCTTCAGCATCGAAAACCTGCTTGATAAAGACTACACCACCGTGTGGGGCCAGCGCGCACCATTGCTTTACAGCCCAACGTACGGCAGCCCTTCGCTGTACGAATATAAAGGGCGTGGGCGCACTTACGGCGTGAATTACTCCCTGCAATTCTAAATTGACCACAGCAGGCTGGCTAAAAACCAGCCTGCTTTTTTACTCTCATACACAAAATCCTTCTCGACCAAAACCCAGTAGTCATTTAAAACATAGGGACTCTAATGATAGGTACGGCTTATATTTGGTAGGATTAGCTTATGTTGGCAGGTTTAATCGGTTTAGGTTCAGTCATCGAAACAGCATATCTCCCGGCGCTACGCCGCATCTCTACTCCCTTGCTCAAATGTTACGGTTATGACGCTGACCCGGCGCGTGAGATTGACGGCATTACCCGTTGTGATTCCCTGGATGCACTTTTAGCAATGCCGCTCGACGTGGTGCTTATCACGACATCGTCTCTTCATCACCTTCCCGTTCTTGAGCGAGTCTTGCAAAGTGATGTGCCTGCGATTGTGGTAGAAAAACCGGTTGCTGCCACACTTGCACAACTTGAGACACTTAAAACACTGCTCGCGCAACCACAAAATGCCGTGCGTGTTCTGGCTTTGGATCACTGGATGATTCGTACTCAAGCCTGTAATCACATTCACAACATCAATGAGATAAAGTGCATCGAAGGTTTTTTAATGGAGCCAAGTGGTTTTAATGCCGCAGGTGAGCCGATTGCCCTGAACTTTGCAACGGGTGAAGCGGACACCCGCCAGTTGCGTCATCCTGACGGTGTAATTGTCGATATCGGTACTCATACTCTCGCCATGATGCGTGAAACTGTCCATCAGTTAGGTGGCAATGACCAGCACAGCGTGGAACTCAGTTACGCACGCGACCGCCTGGGGAATGCAATTGCGGCGGGTGACTTCACTACCGCAGAAGGTGAAGCGCTGTTAACCGGAACGATGAGCGGCATTCCCTTTACGCTCCATCTCAATAAATATGCCGGGCCTGCTGGCGGCCAAAAAGGGATGCGAATTCATCTTCGTAACGGGCAAATTATCAATATCGATCGTCAAGGTTTGAATGAGGTAGTTGAACGGATTTCTGAACAGGGAACCGAGTGCTGCACCCTGGCGGGGCCGCTTTACGACCGTTGTTTACATGATGTCGTCTTTGGCGAGCAAAGGTTGTTCTTGCGCACACCTGAAGAAATACCAGCCTACACTCAGCGCCGGATAGCAGAAGTTACTGCCTTGCTGGAGTTGCAACAGCAGTTACGCGGCACACATTGATGGGATTTTCACGGCACAAAAGAACAACTTTATGGATTGCCAGAGAACGGCCATTTGTTTGTGGAAAATATTTGACTGATCGTTCCATAATCACTACTATGCCGCTTCAACTCATTTCGAGTCACCCTTCCCTATGAGTGTCGAAAAACCAACTTATCCTGGTCGTCCAAGAACGTTCGAAGACAAGGATGTCATTGATGCCGCTGTAGCTGTTTTTAGTATTCATGGTTACGCGGGCACCTCTGCGCAAGATTTATGCAATGGCACCGGATTAGGGCGGGGAAGCTTATATAACGCCTTTGGTAGCAAGCAGGCTCTGTATGAGCAAGCTTTGTTGCGTAGCCATGAGCAAACAATGTCGGCACAGCTAGCAATTCTTACACAATCTGGTCCGGTGAAAGAACGATTACATACCCTTCTGCTCTGGGGTATTACCGAAGATCTCTCGCAACCAGAACAACATGATGCAATGGTCCTTTTTTCTGCTCTGGAGCAAGGCAGTAAAGACGGAACAGTTGCCAACCTGAACAGAGAATATCGCCAACGTTTAGAACAAACTTTGGTATTGGTATTTTCCGAGGGTCAACAGAATGGTGAACTAAGCAATAAAGCTTCTGCTCTAGAAATGGCAAGAGGTTTTATGGCGGGTTATTATGGTTTACGTGTTCTAAGCAAAAATATTTCAGATAGAAAAACCCTCGAAGATGTCGTCGTTGGCCTGTTAATCAACTTGTAATTTCCATCTAAAAATCTCATCTATTTTTGCCTTTAATTTTGTAATGATCATTCCAATACATGGAGAAAATTAAAAATTATGCCGTTAGTTGTTTATATTTTAGGGTTGGCTATTTTTTCGCTTGGCACTGCTGAATTAATGGTAGCGGGTATGATGTCTACCCTATCAGACGCATTCGATATTACGGTGGGTGAAGTCGGGCATCTCATCTCTTATTATGCTTTTGGCGTGATGTTGGGCGGCCCAGTATTAACCTATGTTTTTCTAAAATTTAAAGCTCCCTATAGAACAACATTATTATGGCTATTAGGGCTGTATGTTATTGTTCAAGGATTTAGTGCGTTTGTCTCGGATTACAATGTTCTGGTCGCAATCCGAATTGTGACGGGTATTTTGTGCGCGGGTTGTTTGAGTCTGTCTTTAGCAACAAGCATGGCACTCGTGCCTGTGGAGAGTCGTCCACGCGCGGCTTCAATCGTCATCGCTGGCTTTATGGTATCTAACGTTTTTGGCGTCCCGCTTGCGACTATCATCGATCAGCAATGGGGCTGGCGAATGAGCTTTGGATTGGTCGCCATTCTTGTCTTCATATGCCTGTGCGCATTAGTGCGTCTATTACCGCCTATGGCTGGCGGTAGTACCATCAAAATGGCTGAAGAAATAAAAGCATTCAAAAACAAAGCTTACTGGAAAGCCTGTGCTACAAGCTGCTTAATTTTAGGTGCCAGTTTTGCTGCCTTTAGTTATTTCGTACCCGTATTGGTTGATGTAGCTGATTTTAATATGCAGACAGTCCCCTTTATTTTGATGCTCTATGGCCTGGCGAACATTGTGGGTAATATGATAACCGGAAGGCTGGCATATCGTCATAGCTTAGCCATTATGGTTGTCGGGTTAATTGTTCTAAGCATTTCATTATTAGGCATGGCCTTATTTGCACAATATCAATCGATCGCAATTCTGGCAGTCATATTTATCGGTTTATCTGGCGTTCCTATGAATCCAGCAATGATGGCACGTATTGTTAGTGTGGCTCATCCAGGTCCGATGGTAAATGCGGTTCATACTTCGGTAATTAATATTGGTTTGGGTGGCGGTTCTTATTTAGGTGGAATGGCTATTTCATCTGGGTATGGATTACGATCGGCCTTATGGATTGGTCTGATATTAGCTATTCTGGCTTTATTGTCTGTTTTACCTTATGCACGCCGTGGAAAACAGGGATGGAATTAATCTACTGAATCGTAACTAAAACGCCCGAGTCATCGATGATCCGGGCGTTTAGCGATCAATTTAAAACCGTTAGATTTTGTTTAAAACTAACTGGCCATTGTCATTGAGCGGAATCTGCGTGCCAGGGTCTTTATCCATACGGATTTTGCCCTGCTGATCGCCAATGCGATAAGTTACGTCATAACCGATCATTTTCTCTGATTTGTCATAGACGGTTTTGCATTTCTGCTGGCTAGTGGTGTAGGTGTCGCGGTCTTGCATTGCGCCCTGAGCCTGGTTACCTGCGTAACCACCACCTAATGCACCGGCAACCGTTGCAACATCTTTACCACGCCCACCACCAAACTGATGGCCAATAACACCACCTGCAACAGCTCCCAGCGCAGAACCAAGAATGCGGTTCTCATCCTGGACAGGACGGCGGTGAGTTACCGTTACGTTGCGGCACTCCTGGCGTGGCGTTTTTACTGTTTCCTTAATGGGTGTCGCTGACACTACCTGTGCGTACTGAGGGCCACGGTCAAAAACATTCATGCTGGCGACCGCTGCCAGACCCAGTGCTGCGGCCACACCGATACCTATACCCGCTAACATTGATTTATTCACAGGACATCCTCCTGATTGTGCAATTGCTTACAATTTTGCAGCCAAAGGAGGCTTTCCACAAATCAGACAACGGATGAAAAATGCGGATTCATAGGCTGGAACCATGTGTTTGAGAGAAATCCTAAGCATGAAATGTTCATTTATGGATTTTTATGCTGCCATGTATAAAAAACCCGGCTCAAGGCCGGGTTTGAATATCAATCTCAATCGCGATTAGTGCAGTTTCAGGCGCGGACGAATCACGCGGTTAATACTACCCACCAGCATCATCAAGCCAGTTTTGAAGTAGCCATGCAGTGCGACCTGGTGCATGCGGTAAAGAGAGATATAGACGAAACGTGCCATACGCCCTTCTACCATCATCGAACCGCGCATCAGGTTACCCATCAGGCTGCCAACAGTTGAAAACTTAGACAGCGACACCAGTGAACCGTGATCCTTATAAACATAGGACTTTAGCGGTTTATCTTTCATCTGCGCCAGAATATTGGTCAGAACCAATGAGGCCATCTGGTGTGCCGCTTGTGCACGTGGAGGCACAAAGCCGCCTTCAGGACGTGCACAGGATGCACAGTCACCAATCGCGAAAATATCAGGGTCGCGGGTGGTTTGCAGCGTAGGCTCAGTCACCAGTTGGTTGATACGGTTAGTCTCAAGACCACCGATATCTTTCATAAAGTCTGGTGCTTTGATACCTGCAGCCCAAACCATCAGATCTGCTGCGATATATTCGCCATCTTTGGTATTAAGTCCACCAGCATCCGCAGAAGTCACCATGGTTTGCGTCAGAACACGCACGCCAAGTTTGGTCAGCTCGCTGTGAGCCGCTGCTGAAATACGTGGTGGCAGCGCAGGCAGAATGCGTTCACCGGCTTCCACCAGCGTTACATTTAGCGCTTCGTTCGTCAGGCCTTTGTAGCCGTAGCTGTGCAGCTGTTTCACCGCATTGTGCAGTTCCGCAGACAGCTCAACACCGGTAGCCCCGCCACCAACGATAGCAATATTCACTTTGCCGCTGGCACCCAGATTTGCAGAATACTTGAGGAACAGATTCAGCATTTCGGAGTGGAAACGACGCGCCTGATGCGGGTTATCGAGGAAGATACAGTTATCTTTCACGCCCGGCGTGTTGAAGTCGTTGGAAGTACTACCCAGCGCCATCACCAGCGTGTCGTAAGGGATTTTGCGTTCAGGAACCAGCAGCTCTCCTTTATCGTCACGCAGTTCTGACAGCGTCAGCGTTTTGCTTTCGCGGTTGATATCAACCACTGAACCAAGCTGGAACTGGAAGTGATGGTTACGGGCATGAGCCAGGTAGCTCAGCGCATCCACACCTTCATCCAGTGAACCGGTTGCGACTTCATGCAACAGCGGTTTCCACAAATGACTATGGTTACGATCGATAAGCGTAACTTTCGCTTTTTTACCACGGCCTAGTTTTTTACCGAGCTGAGTGGCCAGTTCAAGTCCGCCAGCACCACCACCGACAATGACAATCTTTCTTAATGGCGTAGTCAAAGTGACCCCCTTAAAATATTAACCAATTGTTAATTAAAGGTTATGTAAATAGCATTTAATTAACAACAAGTTACCTAAACAAACTCACTAATGTGACCAAAGAATAACATGGATGGTGTATTGGTCATACCAAAATTGATGTGCGTCAAATTTTTATGCCGAAAAGATAAACAAAAAGGGCCAGCACATAGCTGACCCTTTCACTTTTACGTCTTTAAGCCCCGGCTAGCCGAGGGTTTTGAACGCTTTTATACGTTGCAAATGTGGTGAGATATTTTTGAATTTATGGGTCTGTTCCTGATCCCATACGATTTCATAGTAATGATGCAGCAATTCTGCAGCACGGGTGTTATCGAGCGCTTCATCATTACGCGACAAAATCGCCAGGCAACGATCGCGGTTTTTCTCGCGGAAGTTTTGCACGCACTTGGTCGAAATATCGCTGTACTCTTCAGGGCGATCGATTTTCCCTTCCATGTTCTCTTGCGGGAACAAATTCGGGTTAAAGATCACCTGACGAATATCGCACAAGAAACCGATACGTTCGGCCCAAAAGCCTCCAAGTCCAACGCCACAAATCAGTGGGCGTTCATCGTCACTGAGTTGCAGCATCTTGTCGACTTCTTTGAGCAGATGCTGCATGTCGTGTTTCGGATGCCGCGTGCTGTAACTGATAAGCCGCACGTCCGGGTCGATAAACTGGAGTTGCAGCACCTTTTCATGGTTACCAGGACTGTTAGAGTCGAAACCGTGTAAATAGATAATCATTGCATCCTCACCACACGAATTCAGGCCTTCTGGCCTGAGGAGTTAAAGACCCGCCTTGTGGGCTTGCCACTGCTCATGCAGCGCCTCAAGTTGCTGGCTTGCTGCCTTCCAGCGCGCTGATGACCTCAGCTCCTGACGGGTAAATGAACCTTTATGATACAAACCTGTAACACGTTCTGCTTTGACCGGAGACAGGTTATCTAACACGCTCACCGCACCATTACGATTATTGCAGACCAGGATCATATCGCAACCTGCATTCAGTGACGCCTGGCCACGTTCCGCATAGCTGCCCATAATCGCCGCCCCTTCCATCGACAAGTCGTCAGAGAAGATAACGCCGTTAAAACCAAGCTCACCACGTAACACGGTTTTCAGCCAGTGCGGGGAACCACTCGCCGGAAGTGGGTCAACGTCAGTGTAGATAACGTGCGCAGGCATAATGGCATCAAGTTTGTTATCGGTGATAAGCGTACGGAAAATCTGCATATCGTGCTCACGGATAAGCGCTTCATCGCGCGGGTCACGCGGCGTTTCTTTATGAGAGTCGGCAGTAACCGCACCATGCCCCGGGAAGTGTTTGCCGGTAGTTTTCATGCCTGCAGCATGCATACCGTCGATAAAGGACGTCGCCATGGCCAGCGCTTTATGTGGGTCTTCATGATATGAACGCTCACCAATTGCCGCGCTGATATGGCCGATATCCAGCACTGGTGCGAAGCTGATGTCAATATCCATGGCAATCATTTCGCTCGCCATCAACCAGCCCGCTTCCTGAGCCAGTTTGCCGCCCTGCTCAAGCCCATGTAACGCAGCAAAAGATTGGGCCGCCGGTAGAAGGGTAAAACCTTCACGGAACCGCTGAACACGTCCGCCTTCCTGATCAACGGCAACCACCAGACGATTGCGGGAAGCCTCGCGGATTTGACGCACCAATTCACGCAGTTGCTCGGGATCGTGATAGTTGCGGGTAAACAGAATCAGCCCACCGACCAGTGGATGTTTTAGAATTTCACGCTCTTCGGCATCCAGCTCAAAGCCTGCCACATCTAACATTACCGGACCCACATCAACCTCTCTTTATCAATTCTTATCCCGCAACTGGCTCCAGGCCTCGTCTGCAAGAGTTATAAATGTTCTATCCTGCGTTTGCGACCAACGGCATTCATACCAGGATGCCATCAGCATAATGACCCAAGGTTGCCAACGTGCGACCTGTCGGGCTAACGCTTTTGGCGGAATATGGCTTAACTGCGCGTAAGTATGAACCAACCGCTCACTATCAACGTTACTATCCAGCGTGATTGCGGCCAACTCCAGTGCCACATCCCCATCACCGGCATATTCCCAGTCTATAAGCTTGATACCGTCTGGCTGATTTAGCAGGTTTCCGGCATGAACATCCATATGCAGTGGTGCCAGACGCAGTGGCTTCGGTTCACCCTGCCGCTTCATTTGTTTCATCAACCGCAGCCAGAGCAAACTTCTTCGTTGTGATGCGGCGTTTTGCCAATAATGCTCAAGCAATGGCAACAGACTGATTCGCCAGCCAAAACAGTGTTGACGATGCAAATCATACAGCAACGAAGTGAGCGTTTGCAGTGAGGGGAGTTCCGATTTCACCTCCCCATTGAGCCATTCAACGATAAGCCAGCCTTCTGCCAGACAAACGGGCCGAGGCCCTATTCCCGTAGGAAGGTGTCTCAGTGCCCGATATTGTCTACTGAGAGAAACCCCAGGCATTGGGGCTGCAAGCTGATGTCGGGCAACATACTCTTGCCCTCCAAGGTTGAAATGCAGGCTGCCGCCGCTTAATCCCTGAAGATGAGAAAAGCAACCGGCGGCCTGAGCCGCCGGAAGGTATTTCTCAATCACACGTTGAAGTGTCGAATTATTGAGTTTGTTGTACAGCACCGCTTCCTGACCAGATAATTTCGCCAGTTTGTACCAACATCAACTGCATTTTCAGCGTCGGTGCATTCACATTACCGCTGGCGTTGCTGTAGAGCACATATTGCGCGCCAACATTACGGGCAATGCCAATCGCTTTACTGCGCGATCCAAGACTGTCTTGCGGTGATAACCCTAATTGCTGTTTCGCCAGCGAAAGCTGCTGTGCTGAAACAAGGGTAAATTTGGCATTGTTCTCCAGCGCACCACGTAGTGCTTCTGTCGCTTTGCTGGTTTGCAGTGAACCATTAGTGTGGTTATTTACGCTGTCCACCAGCAATACGCCACCGGCTGTTACACCTTCGGCCTGAAGCATTTTGCCAACCATTGGCTGCATGGTGCTACCCCAATCGTAACTGCGCACTTTTGGTGTCGCAGGAATGGTTGGTTGTGGCTGTTCAATCGGGCCTGGCTGAGTGGGTACAGTTGGCACTGTTGGAACAGTTGGTTGCGGCTCTACTGGTTGCTGCGGAACAGGTTTTACTTCTTCCACAGGTGCAGGCGCTTCACCACGGTTAATACACCCGGATAAAATCATCGCCGCAGCGAGAATAACCAGATAACGATAGATTCCCTTAATCAAAATTCACCCCTTACAAAGAGAGAGAAAGACGTACTTTACGTGCGTCTGGATAACTGGCTATGGATGACACCGAAACGCTTGATTTCGCTGGTAACGTAATCGCGCGTTGCTGCTCGAGAGGATGAATCTCAAGACCCTTTTCGTCATACCAATAGAAACGATAGTTGATGATGACTGGGTTAGACTGTTCATTATATAGCTGGCTGCGAGAAACAGTGGCGCCCTTGTCAGTTGAAATTTCAGGCTTTTCAGCACTGACTCCCGCCGCCAACACAGATGCCTCCATGACCAGCGTTTGCCCATCATTAACAGGGATAGCAGGTTTGGAGCTACACCCTGCCATGACAATGACGGCCAATAGCATTAACAGCGGGTTATTTTTCATCAACTTATCCTTTATGCGTCAGCATCGGACCCAGCACGCGACCGCCCAACAGATGCATGTGGATATGATAGACTTCCTGCCCGCCATGACGATTGCAATTCATGATCAGACGATAGCCATCCTCAGCAATCCCTTCTTGCTCAGCAATTTTTGCAGCAACGGTCAACATGCGCCCCAACGCCAGTTCATGCTCAGCGGTGACATCGTTAACTGTTGGGATCAGGATATTAGGGATAATAAGGATGTGGGTAGGTGCCTGCGGCGATATGTCACGGAATGCAGTAACTAACTCATCTTGATAAACGATATCTGCCGGAATTTCGCGGCGAATAATTTTACTGAAAATAGTTTCTTCGGCCATGACGTTACCTTTATTCATTAATTGCTGGCTATTTGCTCGTTTAAGTCGCTGCGCGCACAGGCTTAAAGGCATAACGTAAGAGTATGAGCGAGTTACTCGTGCTCTTTCAACCTTAACCCATTATTTCTTTATCACTCTTTGGGCAACCTGCTTCTCAGATCTTTCGTAAACCCTGCACTTCTCGTGATTAAAACCATATTTCACTTGAGCTGTAACATATGTTTACAGCTTATCAATGAATGAGTATATTTCTCATTTGCATTTTCATTCGTGTGTCACAAATAAAATCGCAAACAATCAATGTACTCTGTGACCGGACTCCTTTGGCACTCAGACACAACCTCCAATAATTCATAAGGGTTTAAGATGTCTTTAACCATTTCTACCAGGGATGGGCAACGCGCACCTGCCAGCGCTATTTCTATGCTGGCATCCTGTATTGCTTTCGCACTCGTTCCTTCAACCGCTTTCTCCGCCACTCAAAATGCAGAAGAAACGCTGGTTGTCGAAAACTCGGTATCTAATACATCCGATGCAGAAGAGAGCGATTACAGTGTTAAAACCACCACCAGCGGTACGAAAATGTTGCTGGTGCCGCGTGATATTCCGCAATCCGTTAGCATCATCAGCGAGCAGCGCATGCAGGACCAGAATCTTGAGTCACTGGGCGATGTCCTGAAAAACACCACGGGTATATCTGAAAGTGTTGCCGACTCCGACCGCAGCAACTTCTACTCGCGTGGTTTTTTAATAGACAACTATATGGTCGATGGCATCCCAACGCTGTTTGAATCGCGCTGGAACCTGGGCGATGCCTTGACCGATACTGCGATGTATCAGCAGATTGAAGTTGTCCGTGGTGCTAATGGCCTGATGACTGGTTCCGGTAACCCTTCAGCCGCCGTCAATATGGTGCGCAAACATGCCGATAGCCGTGAATTCCAGACCAACGTTTCGGCAGAGTATGGGAGCTGGAATAAACAACGCTATGTTGCTGATATGTCTACGCCACTGACCGACAATGGTAATGTTCGCGGCCGCATGGTTGCAGGTTATCAGGATAACGACAGCTGGCTTGACCGCTACAACCAGAAGAAAAAATTCTTCTATGGTGTGCTCGATGCGGATTTGACCGAGGCCACCAGTTTCTCAGTCGGTTATGACTATCAGGAAACCAACGTGAATAGCCCGACCTGGGGCGGTATTCCACGTTGGTACACCGATGGCAGCAAAACTGACCCGGACCGCAGCTACAGCACGGCCCCTGACTGGGCTTACAACGACAAAGAATCGCAGCGTACTTTCCTCACTCTGAAGCAAAAACTGGGCAATGACTGGCAGCTCACGGTTAACGGCACGCACACGGAAATGGACCTCGAGAGTAAGCAACTTTACCTGGATGGACTGGTAGATAAAAACAGCGGCATGATGGTTAGCCCATATGGCGCATCCTACCCATATGTAGGTGGCACGGGTTATAACACCGGTAAGCGCAAAGTGGATGCTCTCGATACCTTTGCCAATGGCTCTTATGAACTCTTCGGCCAGCAGCATGAACTCATGGTTGGAACCAGCTACACCAAACAGAACAATACTTATTACAGCTCGTGGGAAAACATCAGCGATACCCAGTTAGGCAATTACAATGACTATGACGGCAACTTCCCGGAAACCAACTGGACGCCATTGAGTCTCGCTCAGGAAGATACGGTTCGCCAGAAGTCTGCTTATATGGCGACTCGTATTACTCTAGCCGACCCTTTGCACGTCATCGTGGGTGCGCGTTACACCAAATACAATCTGCATACGCTAACCCAGGAGCTTGAGAAAAATAACACGTCGCCTTATGCCGGCGTGGTGTTTGATATCAATGATGACTGGTCAACATATGCAAGTTATACCTCCGTCTTTAAGCCGCAAACCGAGCGTGACGAGCAAGGGAATTACCTTACCCCAATCACAGGTAACAACTATGAAGCAGGCGTGAAATCAGACTGGATGAATAGCCGTCTGACCACGTCTCTTGCCATCTTCCGTATTGAGCAAGATAACCTCGCGCAATCGACCGGCATGGTAATTCCAGACAGCAACGGTGAAACGGCCTACCGTGAAGCTGATGGTACCGTGAGTAAGGGTGTGGAGTTTGAGATTAACGGCGCGTTGACTGATGACTGGCAGATGACATTTGGTGCAACACGTTATATTGCAGAAGACAGCGACGGTAAAGCTGTTAACCCTAATCTGCCTCGCACTTCAGTTAAATTGTTCACCAGTTACCGCATCCCAACACTGCGCGAGCTAACTGTGGGTGGCGGTGTTAACTGGCAAGATCATGTGTGGGCAGATGTTCCAGTACCGGGTGGTACTTTCCGTGCGGAACAAGGCAGTTATGCGTTGGTTGATTTGTTTGCCCGTTATCAGGTTACGAAAGCGTTCTCGGTACAGGCGAACATCGATAACTTGTTCGACAAAACTTACGACAGCAACATCGACAGCCGTTCCATCGTCTACGGCGCACCGCGCAACTACTCTGTAAGCGCTAATTACGCGTTCTAGTCTCAATGGCGGATGGCGCAAGATTATTCACCATGCAAAATTGGTTTCAAATCATAGCCTAAATAGTTCAAGTTGCAGGTAGGCGGCAAATGAGCGAATCCCCAGGAGCTTACTAAAGTAAGTGACTGGGGTGAGCGAGTGCAGCCAACACCCCTGCAACTTGAAATATGACGGCTATGGGATGGCAATAAAAAAGGGAGGCCAATGGCCTCCCTCAGTTCTCCCCAACGACTTCTTAGCTGTTACGGATCCACTCATCCATTTCAGTTTTCAGGTTATCGGATTTAGTACCGAAGATTGCCTGAACACCTGAACCAGCTACTACTACACCTGCCGCACCCAATTTCTTCAGGCCAGCCTGGTCGACTTTAGAAATGTCGGCCACGCTAACACGCAGACGGGTAATACACGCATCCAGGTTAGTGATGTTTTCTTTACCGCCGAAGGCGCTAACCAGAGCCGGTGCCATTTCGCTTGTGGAAGTGGTACTGGTTTCGGTTGTTGCATCTTCACGACCTGGAGTTTTCAGGTCCAGCGCTTTAATCAGCACACGGAACACGGTGTAGTAAATCGCCGCATAGCACAGGCCAACAATTGGGAACAACCACAGTTTGCTGCTGTTTCCGCTCAGCACGATGAAGTCAATCAGACCGTGAGAGAAGGAAGTACCGTCACGCATACCCAGAAGGATACAGATTGGGAACGCCAGGCCTGCCAACACCGCGTGGATGATGTACAGGATTGGAGCAACGAACATGAAGGAGAACTCGATTGGCTCGGTAATACCGGTCAGGAACGAGGTCAGTGCAGCGGAGATCATGATACCGCCGACTTTTGCACGGTTCTCAGGTTTAGCTGAGTGCCAGATTGCGATAGCAGCAGCAGGCAGACCATACATTTTAAACAGGAAGCCACCAGACAGTTTGCCCGCAGTTGGGTCACCTGCCATGTAACGTGGGATATCGCCGTGGAATACCTGACCTGCAGCATTGGTGTATTCACCAATTTGCATCTGGAATGGAACGTTCCAGATGTGGTGCAGACCGAATGGTACCAGGCAGCGCTCTACGAAACCGTAGATACCGAATGCCACAACCGGGTTCTGGTAAGCAGCCCACTGAGAGAAGGTCTGGATAGCCGTACCGATTGGAGGCCAGATGAAGGACAGCACAACGCCCATGAAGATCGCAGCCAGACCAGAGATGATCGGTACGAAACGTTTACCGGCGAAGAAGCCCAGGTATTCTGGAAGCTTGATGCGGTAGAAACGGTTAAACATGTAGGCTGCGATTGCACCCGAGATAATACCGCCCAGAACACCGGTATCAGCCAGGTGCTTTGACGCGATCTCTTCTGCAGGGATATGCAGTACCAATGGCGCAACAACTGCCATGGTTTTAACCATGATGCCGTATGCAACCACAGAGGCTAATGCAGAAACGCCATCGTTATTTGTGAAGCCTAATGCCACACCGATAGCAAAAATCAGCGGCATGTTGGCGAATACTGAACCGCCCGCTTCCGCCATAACATGAGAAACCACTGCTGGCAGCCAACTGAAGTTTGCAGAACCGACGCCCAGCAGGATACCTGCGATAGGCAGTACGGATACTGGCAGCATCAGCGATTTACCCACCTTTTGCAGGTTAGCAAATGCATTCTTAAACATAATTGAGAGTGCTCCTGAGTATTTGTGCTTTTTTTACGCGTTATGCGCATCGGACTGGGGGGAGATCCGGTCCATAAACAGGCATCTAAGTGCCTTTTGATTTATTACGCAGAGTAAAATAAATCGAAGAAAGTTTGTTTGACGGCTATCACGTTTCTCAAACAGCCCAGTGAAAAACTTTCATAAGTTTACATTATGCGTATCTGAATGTTACAAAAACAGCCTTCACCGCCATTTTTATGGCGGTGAACTTTACTCGCTTAGATAATTAATTACGAGCTTTAAAATAAGTCAGATTTATCAGGCGGATTGCAAGCGGGAGTCAGGAATATGGAACAATGTAGCGAAGTTTTTTGTCGTCGCAACGGCCAATTCCTCAAGTGAAACACCTTTCAGTACCGCCATATATTCCGCCACATCGCGCGTCATTGCCGGTTGGTTTTCCTTACCACGATGCGGCACTGGCGCAAGGTACGGTGAATCAGTTTCCACCAGTATGCGATCCAGTGGCACATAACGCGCCGCATCCCTGAGTTGTTCAGCATTGCGGAAGGTCACAATGCCGGAGAAAGAGATATAAAAGCCCATGTCGAGCAATTTTCCAGCAGTTTCTCTGTCTTCCGTAAAACAGTGTAGTACCCCACCGCAGTCTGTCACTTTCTCTTCGTGCAGAATGGTCAGGGTATCGGCACGAGCATCACGGGTATGAACAATGACCGGTTTGTTGAGTTCGCGGCCAATCTGAATGTGATGACGGAATGATTCCTGCTGGCGTGGTTTGGTTTCTGGGGTATAGAAATAATCCAGACCCGTTTCACCCATTGCCACAACGCCTGGATCAGCAGCCAGACGGCGAAGTTCCTCGACATCATAAGCTTCGGCCTGGTTTAGCGGGTGCACACCACATGAATAAGCAACGTTCTGGCGTTCGCCTACCAACTGACGCATATCGCGATAACCTTCAAGCGTCGTCGCAACTGCAAGGCAAAACTTCACATCGCGCGCGGCAGCTTTTTCCAGAACATCATCAACACTTTTATGAAGAGATTGATAATCGAGGCCATCGAGATGGCAATGTGAGTCAACCAGGAACATACAAATACTCTTTAAAGATGGAAGGTAGGAAGGACTGCACCCGGTTGCATTAAACGCTCCCAAGTGAGCAATTGTTCAGTCAGCATTAATTCTCGGTTCACGCCCACAACACTTAACAGTGTTTCACGACATGAAAACCAACTATGCAGTATAGCTTGTAGCATCGCGGGAGTTGCGCTGGAGGCAAGGTTTGCTATCAATGTGTGTTGGTCATCATTGGTCAACCATGGTGTAGCCCCTTGTTGCCATTTTAGTGCATCAACCAAAAGAGAGCATAACCAGTGGACACGGACAGCTGCATCATCGCTATTCAACGCAGGCAATAACGCCAGCATATTTTTAGTCGCACAGGCTTCATTAAGTTTGTCGCATAGCAGCTGGCGGTGTTTCCACTGTTCTGGCTGCAAAAGAGCCAGAGCTCCTGCAGGTGCGCCTGAACTCAAACGCAATGCGGCACGCAGTTGTGCATTATCAAGGGTGATTTCCCGTGCCAGCCAGGCAAGGGCAAAATTCTCGTCAGGTGGAGTCAAATACCAGTACAGGCAGCGGCTTCTGAGCGTGGCGGGTAAACGAGCCGGTTCGCGGCTACCCAGGAAAAACCAGGTGTTCGCGGGCGGCTCTTCAAGCGTTTTTAACAGCGCATTGGCGGCCGCTTCAGTAAGCAGCCCGGCATCTTCAAGCCAGACGACTTTTGCCCCACCCTGCTGAGCATGGCTGTAGAGCTTCTCAGTAATTTCGCGGATGGCATCAATGCCAAGGCTTGATTTGCCCTTCTCAGGCGCAACGACATAGCTATCCGGATGTGTACCGGCCTGCATCAACTGGCAACTGCGACACTGGCCGCAGCTTTTACTCCCTTGCGGTTTCTGGCACATCAACCAGCGGGTGAGCGCGTAAATTAACGCATCGTCACCCATACCGGCTAATGAATGAAGCAGTAATGCATGGTGCCCACGCCCGGCCTGATACTGGCTGAGGATTTGCTCAAAAGGCGCGCGTAACCATGGATACCATTTCATTACGCCAGCCCCTTAGCCCACTCAAGTACGGCGTTACGCACGTCTTGCGACACATCATCCAACGATTGTGTTGCATCAATCGTATGAATACGGCTGTCGGCTGCGGCGAGCTCAAGGTAACGCGCACGGGTGCGGTTAAAGAAGTCGACAGACTCTTGTTCGATGCGGTCTAGCTCACCACGCGCACGCGCACGTGTCAGGCCCACTTCTGGCGTGACATCGAGATAAATGGTCAGGTCCGGGTAAAAATCACCAAGCACTGTATTACGCAGCGCCATGAGTAATTCCTGATCGATGCAGCGACCACCGCCTTGATAAGCCTGTGTAGAGAGATCATGCCGATCGCCTATCACCCATGCGCCACGTGATAGCGCCGGTTTGATAACTGTTTCAACTAACTGCACGCGTGCTGCGTAGAACATCAGCACTTCAGCTTTATCAGTAACGATTTCGTCACCGATACCTTTGTTGTTCAGCGTCAGCTCGCGCAATCTTTCCGCAAGAGGTGTGCCGCCGGGTTCACGCGTGAACACCAGATCGGTTACACCCAGCTCTTTTAAAGTCGCAACGACCACGTTATGCGCGTTAGTTTTCCCTGCTCCTTCGAGCCCTTCAATGACGATAAATTTACTGACCATTCTTATCCTTCAGCGCTTTGATATACACCTGCACAGCCTGGTTATGACCTGCAAGGTTGGTATTGAATGTGTGGCCGCCCTTTCCATCCGCGACAAAATAGAGATACGGTGTTTTCGCCGGGTGAGCCGCAGCCTGTAGCGAGGCATTGCCTGGGATCGCAATCGGTCCAGGCGGCATACCGCTAATCACGTAGGTATTATACGGCGTAGGCGTTTCGAGGTCTTTACGTGACAGTTTACCATTATAGCTTTGACCCATACCGTAAATTACCGTCGGGTCAGTTTGTAAACGCATGCCGATACGCAGACGGTTGATGAATACCGATGCGACCTGATCGCGCTCTGCTGCGACAGCCGTTTCTTTCTCAATGATCGAGGCCATCGTCACCAAATCATTTTGAGTTTTATACGGCAGCCCTTCTTTTTTGCCATCCCACGCAGCCTGAACCGCTTTGACCATCCGCTCATGAGCACGTTTTAGCAGTGCGATATCTGTCGTATTTGCGGTGTATAGCCAAGTGTCAGGGAAGAACCAGCCCTCGACCCATTCAGGGTGTTCAAATTTTAAGGCTTCGGCAACCGTGGCGTAGCTATCATCTTTAAGCGTGTGCTGAATGTATGGCGCTTCGCGCAATTGCTTCAGCCAGTCGCTCAGGCGAGTCCCTTCCACAAAGCGAATCGGGAATTGCGCTTCTTTGCCGCTCGCTAACAGTTTGAGCATCTCACGCACTGTCATTTGCGGCGTGAAGCGGTAGGTACCCGCTTTGAAATTAGCTAGATCGGGCTCAACTTTCAGCAGCCACTGGAATACGCGTGGGCGATTAAGCAATTTTTCGTCATACAATTGTTTACCCAAAGCCAGACGGCCGGTGCCAGGTTTAAGGGTGAAAATGGTTTCTTGCGCAATGGTCAGGTGACTGTTAGCGAGCTGGCGGACTTTGTATAAGCCAACGCCTGCCGCCACGCCAAATACAACCAACAGCAGCAGAAAGAAACGTAGCATCTTTTTCATCGTTAATCGGTTACTCACAAAGTGGTGCTAAAAATTGATAAAGCTCGCGAGATTCAAATCGCCATAATTCAGCCTGGTTCACAGGGACAACCGGCATCAATGCATTGCAAATGAGTAACTCGTCGGCTTGAGCCAGACTTTCAGGACGCTCCCGCACTTGCGTTACTTGCCAGGGTGAGTCTGCAAGACAAGCAATAATATGCTGGCGCATCGTGCCGTTTACACCAGATTTATCCATATAAGGGGTAAAGACCTGAGATCCTTTACGCCAGAATAAATTAGCGGCACAGCATTCCGTAAGCCACCCATCACTGTCAAGAACCAGTGCTTCCTGGGCTTGCGTCTGTTCAAGATGCGTACGAATCAGCACTTGCTCAAGTCGATTCAGGTGTTTAATTCCGGCAAGATGCGGGTTGATGCCCAATCGAATGGGGCTTAATGCCAGGGTAATCCCCTGCTCACGCCATTGTGGATAAAACGAAGGGTAAGCTGAAACGCTGAGTAGCCGTGTCGGATGTTGGCAATTTGCTGCACTGTAACCGCGCCCACCACTACCACGAGTGATCAACACTTTTAGTACGGCTTGTGATTGTGACAATGCAAGCTGCTGCATTTCACTTTCAAGCAGTGACCATTCGACAAACGGGATAAGGAGTTTTTCACAGGCTTGTTGTAAACGGTCAAGATGCTGCGCCAAAAAGCGCACACTGCCGTCTTTGACCCTTGCCGTTGTGAAACAGCCATCGCCGAACTGCACTGCGCGATCGTTTGCCGGAAGATTTGCCGTCAACTCACCATTGATTAAATACATCATCGTTCCTCAATGTTCCGTGAATTAAGAGTGCCAGTGAGAATGGTGCAGCAAAAGAGGGATATTTAAGATGTATAAAGGGCTCGCAAGCGAGCCCTTTATTATCAGCCAATCAGACCTTTTTAAAGATCAACGAGCCGTTTGTACCACCAAACCCGAAGGAGTTACACAGGGTGTACTCCATTCCTTTTACCTGGCGTGCAACATGAGGAACAAAGTCCAAATCGCAACCTTCGTCAGGATTATCGAGGTTAATGGTTGGTGGAACCACTTGATCACGCAGTGCAAGGATAGAGTAGATTGACTCTACAGCCCCTGCAGCACCTAATAAGTGACCGGTCATAGACTTGGTTGAGCTCACCAGAACACGGTAGGCATCTTCACCAAAAATAGTCTTAACCGCTTGTGTTTCGGCTTTGTCACCAGCTGGCGTTGAAGTGCCATGTGCATTGACATAGCCCACCATGCCTGGAGTAATACCTGCATCACGCAGAGCATTTTCCATAGCCAGTGCAGCACCTGCCCCTGTTTCTGGTGGAGAAGTCATGTGATAAGCATCGCTGCTCATACCAAAACCAACGACTTCTGCGTAGATCTTCGCGCCACGTTTCTTAGCATGTTCGTACTCTTCGAGTACCATCATGCCCGCACCATCACCCAACACAAAACCATCACGGTCTTTATCCCACGGGCGGCTTGCCGCTTGCGGATTGTCATTACGGGTAGAAAGTGCACGTGCGGCACCAAAGCCACCCACGCCCAACGGAGTACTGGCTTTTTCTGCACCACCTGCAAGCATTGCGTCTGCATCGCCATAAGCGATGATACGCGCTGCCTGACCGATGTTATGCACACCAGAAGTACATGCTGTAGCGATGGAAATGCTTGGACCACGTAGGCCAAACATAATGGTCAGGTGACCTGCCACCATATTCACAATAGTAGACGGTACAAAGAATGGGCTGATCTTACGCGGGCCACCCTTAACGAGCGCGGCGTGGTTCTCTTCAATAAGACCCAGACCACCAATACCAGAACCGATTGCGGCACCGATACGGATTGCATTCTCTTCCGTTACTTCCAGACCAGAATCCAGCATGGCCTGGTGGCCAGCAACAATTCCATATTGAATGAAGGCATCCATTTTGCGCTGTTCTTTACGCGAAATGATGTCGTCACAGTTAAAATCCTTTACTAAGCCAGCAAATTTCGTTGCATAGGCGGTAGTATCGAAATGGTCGATTAGGCTGATGCCACTCTGACCGGCAAGGAGAGCTTTCCAGGTAGACTCTACGGTATTGCCGACAGGAGACAACATGCCCAGTCCGGTCACAACTACACGACGCTTAGACACGTTTGTCCTCCAGGGAGGAAAAAATAATACTAGTGGGACACTTAGATAAAACTCAGGCGGTCGAATGACCGCCTGGAGATGTTCACTTACGCTTGGTGACCGTTGATGTAATCAATGGCAGCCTGAACGGTGGTGATTTTCTCAGCTTCTTCGTCCGGAATCTCAGTATCAAACTCTTCTTCCAGAGCCATTACCAGCTCAACGGTGTCAAGAGAATCAGCGCCCAGGTCCTCTACGAAGGAAGCGGAGTTGATAACTTCTTCCTGCTTAACGCCCAGTTGTTCGCCGATAATTTTCTTAACGCGTTCTTCGATAGTGCTCATACTCTTAAATTTCCTATCAAAACTCGCTTTCGCGATGGTTTTCGTAGTGTATAAAATGTTGAAAAAGATGCAACTAAATCCCGGCAGGTCATACCACGATTTTACGCTATTTTGCGGGCATTCGCCCAAATAACGCAAATAGTTTTATCTTGCGGTTAAACCATGTACATTCCGCCATTGACGTGCAGGGTCTCACCAGAGATGTAACCCGCCTCGTCAGAGGCTAAAAATGCAACAGCACTGGCGATTTCTTTTGCGTCGCCTAAACGACCCGCTGGAACTTCCGCCAGTATACCCGCACGCTGGTCTTCCGACAGCGCACGCGTCATGTCCGTTTCAATAAAGCCCGGAGCAACAACGTTTACAGTAATACCTCGTGACGCAACTTCACGTGCCAGAGATTTACTGAAACCGATCAGACCCGCTTTCGCCGCAGCGTAGTTAGCCTGACCAGCATTTCCCATGGTACCAACCACAGAACCAATAGTGATAATACGACCATGACGCTTTTTCATCATAGCGCGCATTACCGCTTTTGACAGACGGAAAACTGATGACAGATTGGTTTCGATGATATCGTTCCATTCGTCATCTTTCATGCGCATTAACAGGTTATCACGAGTGATACCGGCATTATTAACCAGAATGTCGACTTCGCCAAATTCTGCGCGAATATTTCCTAAAACTGCTTCGATAGAAGCTGGATCGGTGACATTAAGCATATAACCTTTGCCGTTATCGCCCAGATAATCACTGATCGCCTGCGCACCGCTTTCGCTGGTAGCAGTACCGATAACTTTCGCACCACGGGCCACTAAGGTTTCCGCGATTGCGCGGCCAATACCGCGGCTTGCGCCGGTTACCAGCGCAATTTTTCCTTCAAAACTCATGGTTTTCCTCGTCTTATTGCTCGAGCGCTGCTGACATCGCTACCGGCTCGTTAATGGCCGATGCAGTCAGTGTGTCAACAATACGTTTTGTTAGGCCAGTCAATACCTTACCTGGCCCTACTTCCAGCAACTGGGTTACACCCTGCGCTGCCATAAATTCTACTGATTTAGTCCACTGTACCGGGCTGTAGAGCTGGCGTACCAGAGCACTACGAATAGCTTCCGCAGAGGTTTCACATTTCACGTCGACGTTGTTCACAACAGGAACAACAGGCACATTGAAAGTGATATTTTCCAGCGCAATAGCAAGTTTATCAGCCGCGGGTTTCATCAATGCACAGTGAGATGGCACACTAACTGGCAGTGGCAGAGCGCGTTTTGCACCGGCGGCTTTACAAGCTGCACCAGCACGCTCTACGGCGTCTTTGTTACCCGCAATCACAACCTGGCCTGGTGAGTTAAAGTTCACCGGAGAAACCACTTCGCCTTGGGCTGCTTCTTCACAGGCTTTTGCAATAGACGCATCATCAAGTCCGATGATGGCATACATTGCGCCGGTTCCAGCAGGGACCGCTTCTTGCATCAATTTACCGCGTAACTCAACCAGACGCACTGCATCTGCGAAATCAATGACGCCAGCACAAACCAGAGCAGAGTACTCACCCAGGCTGTGCCCTGCCATCATTGCAGGGGTTTTGCCACCCTTCTGCTCCCAGACACGCCACAATGCGACAGAGGCTGCCAGCAGTGCTGGCTGAGTTTGCCAGGTCTTGTTTAGTTCTTCAGCTGGACCTTGTTGAGTCAGAGCCCACAAATCATAGCCCAGCACATCAGAAGCTTCACGGAAGGTTGCTTCA
Source organism: Buttiauxella sp. AC038 (assembly GCF_979253565.1). NCBI lineage: Bacteria > Pseudomonadati > Pseudomonadota > Gammaproteobacteria > Enterobacterales > Enterobacteriaceae > Buttiauxella > Buttiauxella sp. AC038. The sequence continues at coordinate 3,218,655 of NZ_CEEDCQ010000001.1, forward strand.
ACAACAGGATTAGCTGCTGCGATTTCTGCCAGCATACCAACTGCTTGCGAACCTTGCCCTGGAAAAACAAAAGCAAATTGAGTCATGGTTAAATCCCTAATAATCAAAAACGAACCAGTGCTGAACCCCAGGTAAAGCCGCCGCCGAAGGCTTCGAGCAATACTAGTTGGCCACGTTTAATCCGCCCGTCGCGTACCGCTTCATCCAGCGCTGCCGGAACAGAAGCCGCTGAGGTATTACCGTGACGATCAAGAGTAACGACTACATTATCGAGTGACATGCCAAGTTTTTTCGCAGTCGCGCTGATAATGCGCAGGTTAGCCTGATGCGGGACCAACCAATCAAGATCGGAACGATCCAGATTATTAGCCTCAAGGGTTTCATCAACAATGTGTGCAAGCTCTGTAACTGCAACTTTAAAGACTTCATTACCGGCCATCGACAGGTGAATCGAATTTTCAGGATTCACGCGATCGACATTCGGTAGCGTCAGCAGTTCACCATAGCTACCATCAGCATGCAGGTGGGTTGAAATGATACCAGGCTCTTCAGAAGCACTCAGTACAACCGCCCCTGCACCATCACCAAAAATAATAATTGTGCCGCGATCGGTAGGATCGCAAGTACGTGCCAGCACGTCAGAACCAATAACCAACGCATGTTTTACTGCGCCGGACTTCACATATTGATCTGCCACGCTTAGTGCGTAGGTAAAACCTGCGCAAGCGGCTGCAACATCAAATGCAGGGCAGCCTTTAATCCCTAACATTGCCTGTACCTGGCAGGCAGCACTTGGGAAAGCGTGAGTTGAAGAAGTTGTGGCAACGATAATCAGCCCAATTTCAGACTTATCGATTTCTGCCATTTCAAGCGCACGCGTGGCCGCAGCAAAAGCCATTGTTGCGACGGTTTCATCTGGTCCAGCAATTCGACGTTCACGAATACCTGTGCGGGTGACAATCCACTCGTCAGAAGTATCCACCATTTTTTCCAGGTCGGCGTTGGTACGCACGTGTTCTGGCAGATAGCTACCAGTACCAATAATCTTCGTATACATGTACGTCAGTCACTCTTGGGTAATACAGATTCCAGGCGGGCAGCAATCCGTGTAGGGACTTGCCGCACCACCGCCTGCACTGCCTGTTCTATCGCGACAACAAACGCTCGCTGATTGGCCGCTCCGTGACTCTTAATCACTGTGCCGCGCAATCCTAACAGACAGGCGCCATTATACTGGTCGGGGTTGAGGTGACTGAATCGCCTTGTCAGGCTTTTTTGTAACCAATGCTTCAATATAATTAGCCACCACGACCTTTTTTTCCCTTCGCCCTGTGATTTCAAAAGCGAGAGGAACATCCTTGCAACCCCTTCCATCGTCTTGAGGGTGACGTTACCGACAAAACCATCGCAGACCAGCACGTCGGTTTTTCCCGTCAACAACTCGTTCGCTTCAAGATAACCAATATAGTTGATAGAAGGCATTGTTTTTAATAAAGCTGAAGCATCGCGAATGCTATCAAGACCTTTAGTCTCTTCTTCACCGATGTTCAGCAATGCGACACGCGGAGAGTTGATGCCGAGAAGTTCCTCAGCCATCACTGAACCCATTATCGCAAATTGCACCAGCATATTACTGTCACAATCCACATTCGCGCCAAGATCCAGCACGACGGTTTTACCTTTTTGCTGATGCGGCAATACTGTCATCAACGCCGGTCGCTCAATCCCTTCAATGGGTTTGAGTAATAATTTCGCAAGGCCCATCAGTGCACCAGTATTTCCTGCACTGACGCAAGCTTCTGCTCGCCCTTCTTTTACTAACTCAAGCGCCACTCGCATCGAGGATCCGCGACTATTTCGGATCGCATGCGAAGGTCTTGCATCACTGGCAATAACCGACTCCGCAGGAACTATCTGCGCACGTGAGCGTTTTTCAAAATCAGCTTTGGCAAGTAATGGCGTGATGGCGTCGGGGTCGCCGACTAATAGAAGGTTTAGCTGAGAGTTAGAGTCCAGTGCCTGCAATGCTGCAGGCACTGTCACGGAAGGACCGAAGTCCCCACCCATGGCATCTAACGCAAGGGTTAGACGTCTCAAGGTATCGCCAATTACTTAGCGATAACCTTGCGACCGCGGTAGAAACCGTCGGCGGTGATGTGGTGACGCAGATGAGTTTCGCCAGAAACTTTGTCCACGGACACTGCTGCTGTGGTCAGCGCGTCATGGGAACGACGCATGCCACGTTTAGAACGGGTTGGTTTATTCTGTTGTACGGCCATGGACCTTACTCCTTAATTACTTATGCTTTAAACTGGCTAATACGGCAAATGGGTTTGGTTTCTCCGCCTCGGAAGGAAGTTTGCCAAAAACCATGTCCGCCTCGGACACTTCACAGTGTTCAGAATCATGCACCGGAACAACTGGCAAGGAGAGGATAATTTCATCTTCAACCAACGCCAGAAGATCGATTTCACCAAATTCGTTGACCTGAACTGGTTCATATCCTTCCGGGAGTGCTTCAGCCTGCTCGTCTTTGACGATCGGGCTAAAACAATACTGTGTGTAAACCTGATGGGCAAATGGCTTTCCGCAACGCTGACACGCCAATGTTACCGAAACTTTCGCATCACCAGTAATAACTGCGAGGCGTTGGTTATCGATGGCAAATGACATATCGCATTCCACATCACTGTCTACACTGACTACAAACTCGGCGACACGCTCCACCTGAATAGGGGTGTAAACACCCGTGTAATCAAGGCGTTTTTGAGCCGTACGAACCGGATCGAGAGTCAGGGGTAATTTTACTTTTTGCATAGGGCGCGCATATTAACTTTGTAACGTCATAGAGTCAAAGAAAAAGCCTGTAAACAGTGCCTTTTCTACTTATTCGCACACATTGCGGTGGCATAGTTTAAAATGCCTTTTCTCGGATCGCTATCATTAATGAAAAAAATATGACGCAAATTGTTCTGGCCTCAACTTCGCCATACCGTCGAGAGCTGCTTGAAAAGCTCGGCATGCCCTTTATCACCGCGGCTCCACTGGTCGATGAAACGCCAATTCCCGGTGAGGATGCCCGCCAGCTCGTCATGCGACTGGCACAAGCCAAAGCACAGGCATTGAGCAAGGAATATCCAAATCATCTGATTATTGGCTCGGATCAGGTCTGCGTATTAGACGCAAAGATCGTCGGCAAGCCGCACACAGAAGAGAAAGCAGTCGAACAATTGCTGATTGCGAGCAACAGTATTGTTACTTTTTATACCGGCCTTGCACTTTATAATTCTTCCGTGGGCAATTTACAGGTGATTTGCGAACCCTTTGATGTGCATTTTCGTCATCTGAGTGAGCAAGAAATCCGCAATTACGTGCATAAAGAGCAACCTTTACAGTGCGCGGGAAGCTTTAAAAGTGAGGGTTTGGGGATAACATTATTCGAACGCTTGTCTGGAAAAGATCCGAATACGTTAGTAGGACTACCGCTGATTAGCTTGTGCGAAATGCTGCATAATGAAGGGTGTAGCCCATTACTGATGTGAAAAAAGGGTGGAAAAGCGACAGCTTGATCCACCCTTCTTTATTTCGTCAACCGCAATGCTTAGCCAGTAGACAACAAACTAGCGTGCGTTACGCAACACATTAAGGCAACGTTTTAGCTTCTCATCCAGCGGTGCTTCAACTCGCATAATTTCACCGGTGTTTGGATGGGTAAAGCGCAAGGCCGCAGCGTGTAAGAACAAGCGATTCAGCCCCGTTCCTGCGAGTTGCTTATCAAACTCACGATCGCCATAACGATCGTCAAACGCAATCGGGTGGCCTGCATGCAGCGTATGCACACGAATCTGGTGAGTACGCCCGGTAATCGGGCTACAACGCACAAGAGTGGCAAACTCGTAACGTTCTTCCACTTTAAAACGCGTCTCTGAAGGTTTCCCTTCGCTATTTACGCGCACAATGCGCTCACCGCTTTGCAAAATATTCTTAAGCAACGGAGCCTGCACTGCTTTCACATGCGATTGCCATTGGCCACGAACAAGCGCCAGGTAGTCCTTCTGCATTCCTTTTTCACGCAATTGCTCGTGTAACGAACGTAATGCAGAACGTTTCTTCGCAACCAGCAAAATCCCGGAAGTATCACGGTCCAAACGGTGAACCAGTTCAAGGAAACGCGCTTCAGGGCGTAACGCACGTAAACCTTCAATCACACCAAAGCTTAAACCGGAGCCGCCGTGAACGGCTGTACCCGATGGCTTATTTAGCACCAGAATGTGGTCGTCTTCATAGAGAATCGCATCAGTCAATGCCGCCACTTTTTGCAGATGCGGGGAAACCGCCTCTTCTTCACGTTCAGCAACGCGAACTGGTGGGATACGAATTTCGTCACCATCCTGAATTTTATATTCAGGCTTGATGCGTTTTTTATTCACGCGCACTTCGCCTTTACGCAAAATGCGATAAATCATACTTTTCGGTACGCCTTTTAAGCGCGCGAGCAAAAAGTTATCGATACGCTGCCCGGCTTCGTCGGACGAAATGGCAACGATTTGTACTGAAGGAGTCTGAGTTTTCATGGTCGGCGATTCTAAATAGCGTGCGCGCATAGCGCCACTCATTTTTATGTGCTTAACTGAGAAATTGCCTGGTTTTAAGTCGCCTGACTCTCCTTTTTCAAATTTCTGCGACGCACAGCGAAAAAGTGAGTTAAAAAACTGTAAGAAACGAGGCATCAAAGGCAAAAGTCATCTTGCTATAATAAGGTTAGCAATGGAATAATGTTGCGGTTTTCCGTGTTGATACTTGTTAGAACAAGGAATTTTGCGGAATTACCAGTTTTGCCTGAATGTTCATCCACGCAGCAATGGCGTAAGACGTATTGTACTTTCAGGCAGTTAGCGGGCTGCGGGTTGCAGCCTGACCGGTAAAATGGAATCAACTCTTAAGATATTTTCTAAGGTTATTCCCACGATAATTGCGCTGTATTTCCGTATGAAATACAGGCTACCGACACTTTGCGCCTCTCAGCAAGCGACAACCGTGAGGTTGGCGACTTAATGCGTTTAGTCACGAGGCCATCGGTTCACTCCCGGTCAGCGTCACCATGCCCGTAGCTCTGTCACCAATGTAAGAATAATGAGTAAGTTACGATGAAAAGAATGCTAATAAACGCGACTCAGCAAGAAGAGTTGCGTGTCGCCCTTGTAGATGGGCAGCGCCTGTACGATCTGGATATTGAAAGTCCTGGACACGAACAGAAAAAAGCCAACATCTATAAAGGCAAAATCACCCGTATTGAACCTAGTCTGGAAGCGGCATTTGTAGATTACGGCGCGGAACGGCATGGTTTCCTTCCCCTTAAAGAAATTGCCCGCGAATATTTCCCGTCGAATTATTCATCACATGGTCGTCCAAACATTAAAGATGTTTTGCGCGAAGGCCAGGAAGTGATTGTCCAGATTGATAAAGAAGAACGTGGTAATAAAGGCGCAGCCTTAACCACCTTTATTAGCCTGGCAGGTAGTTATTTGGTACTGATGCCTAACAACCCGCGCGCTGGTGGTATTTCACGCCGCATTGAAGGTGACGATCGTACCGAACTGAAAGAAGCACTGTCTTCTCTTGAACTGCCAGATGGCATGGGTCTGATTGTACGTACGGCTGGCGTGGGTAAATCCGCCGAAGCACTGCAGTGGGACTTAAGTTTCCGTCTGAAGCATTGGGAAGCCATTCAGAAAGCGGCAGAAAATCGCCCGGCTCCATTCCTTATCCATCAGGAAAGCAACGTTATCGTCCGTGCTTTCCGTGATTATCTGCGTCAGGATATCGGTGAAATTCTTATCGATAACCCGAAAGTGCTCGAACTGGCTCGCCAGCATATCGGTGCTTTGGGTCGTCCTGATTTCAGCAGCAAAATTAAGCTCTACACCGGTGAAATCCCGCTGTTTAGCCACTATCAAATTGAATCGCAGATTGAATCCGCTTTCCAGCGTGAAGTTCGCCTGCCTTCCGGCGGTTCGATTGTTATCGACTCCACCGAAGCATTAACCGCAATCGACATTAACTCCGCGCGCGCAACTCGTGGTGGTGATATCGAAGAAACGGCATTCAATACCAACCTTGAAGCAGCTGATGAAATCGCACGCCAACTGCGCTTGCGTGACCTCGGTGGCCTGATTGTTATCGACTTCATCGACATGACGCCTGTGCGCCACCAGCGTGCGGTAGAAAACCGTCTGCGCGAAGCGGTACGCCAGGACCGTGCTCGTATCCAGATTAGCCATATTTCACGCTTTGGCCTGCTGGAAATGTCCCGTCAGCGCCTCTCCCCTTCTCTGGGCGAGTCCAGCCACCACGTCTGCCCGCGTTGTAGTGGAACAGGTACGGTACGTGACAACGAATCCATGGCACTCTCCATTCTGCGTCTGATTGAAGAAGAAGCGCTGAAAGAGAATACCCAGGAAGTTCACGCGATTGTTCCTGTACCAATTGCCTCTTACTTGCTGAACGAAAAACGTGATGCGGTAAGCGCGATTGAAACCCGTCAGGGTGGTGTGAAAGCTATCATCGTTCCTAACGATCAGATGGAAACTCCACACTATTCCGTATTGCGCGTACGTAAAGGCGAAGAAAGCAAAACTCTGAGCTACATGCTGCCGAAGCGGTATGAAGAAGAGATGGCTGTGACGTCTGAAGAAGAGTACGCAGAGCGTAAACGCCCTGAGCAACCTGCACTGGCAACCTTCGTGATGCCTGACGAGCCGCCAGCTCCGCCTGAGTCAGCTCCTGCAGCAACCGCGGTGCAAACTCCAGTTACTAAACCAGTAGATGCGAAAGTAGCAACAACTGAGCAGCCTGGCTTGCTTAGCCGCTTCTTCGGTGCGTTGAAAAACCTGTTCGCAGGTGAACCTACGACTGAAAGCAAAGAAGTTCAGGAAGCAAAACCTGCTGAGAGTGAAGGCCAACGTCAAAATCAGGATCGCCGTAATAACCGTCGCCAGAATAACCGTCGTGACCGTAACGATCGTGGCGATCGCAATAACCGCGATCGTGATAATCGTGGTGAAGGGCGTGGCGAAAACCGCAGCGAAAATCGTGACAACCGTGAGCCGCGTGAAAACCGCGACCGCGACGATAACCGCCGTAACCGCCGTCAGGGTCAGCAGCAAAATACTGAAGTGCGTGAAAACCGCCCGAACGTTGTTGTTGAAGAAGCTGAGAAGCCTAAAGTACGTGACGAGCAGCAGCCACGTCGTGAGCGCAACCGTCGTCGTAGCGATGACAAGCGTCAGGCACAACAAGAAGTTAAAGTTCTGCAACGTGATGAAGTGGTTGAAGTTGAAGCTGAGACCGAGCAGGAAGAACGCGTCCAGGTTATGCCTCGTCGTAAACAGCGTCAGCTGAGCCAGAAAGTTCGCTTTGAATCAGCTCAAGATTCTGCTGTTGAAGTTGTGGCAACGCCTGAAATCGCTGAAACAGTTGCAGCACCAGCTACCCACACTGAACTGACAACTATTCCGTTACCAGCCGTTATCGAGAAGCCAGTTGTTGAGCAAGAAGACAACAACGATTCACGTAACGACTCTAATGGTATGCCGCGCCGTTCTCGCCGCTCTCCACGTCATTTACGTGTTAGTGGTCAGCGTCGTCGTCGCTATCGTGATGAGCGTTACCCTGCACAGTCGCCAATGCCGTTGACCGTAGCATGTGCATCTCCTGAACTGGCCTCTGGTAAAGCCTGGATTAGTTATCCGGTTGCCCGTTCGCAAGAAGAGTCGCAGTACGACCACGTTGAGCAAACTCCTGCGTTTGTTCCTCATGAGCAAGAGCCTGTAGCTGTGTATACCGAGCAACGTGTTGTTCAGGAAGTATTGGCAGCGCAACCAGTTGTTGAGACTGCACATGTTGAAACGACACACCCGGAAGTGATTGCTACGCCAGTCAGCGAGCAGCCACACCTGATTGCTTCTGAAGATGACGTTGTCGCTGAACAAGTGATTGACGAAGTTGCACCTGCACAAGATGAAGTAGTAAATGTAGAAACTCATCCGCAGCAGGTCGCTGAAGTTGCACAGGAAGCGCCGGTTGTTGTTGCAGAAACTGTGCCAATGGCTCCGGTTGAAGAAACAAAACCAGTCGAAGTGGTTGAAGTGCAAACTCCTGTTACTCAAGAAGCAGCTGTTCCAGAAACTGCCGCTGAAATTGTACCAGAAGTAAAAGCAGCGCCTGTACAAGTAGCCGTAGTCGCTCACGTCGTTAAGCATGCGACTGCACCGATGACTCGTGCTCCAGCACCGGAATATGCTCCAGAATCACCACGTCAAAGTGATTGGGTACGCCCAACTTATGACTTTAGTGGTCGCGGTTCTGCCGGTGGTAGCAGTGCAACTCACCAGGCAGCAGCACCAGCAACACGCCCGCAAAGCACTGACTAATCGCTAAGCGTTGCTAAAAAGCCGACCAGTTTCCTGGTCGGCTTTTTTATTTCTGCGTGTGCTGTCATGTGGCAACTCTAATCCTACCTACAAAAACAATTTGTCTATTCATAGGGAAATTGCCAGCGATAACATCCCCCTTACCCTCTATTTTCAGGCAAAAAAAAGCCCACTCTGGGGTGCAGAAGTGGGCATATAAAGCGTGCCCAGTTTCATGGCACGCCCAAAATGGTAAAACTTATTTGTTTAGCTGGAACAAGGACATCCCCTGCATATCGCTGAACGCTTTATATGAAGCCTGAAGGGCTGCCTGTTGCATCACATAGGAAGAGATTGCTGAGTTCCAGTCAACATCCACCAAATCACTCATTTGCTGAGCCTGACCCAACGCGCGATCGCTACCTAACTCATCAAGCTTATCCAACTCGTTCAGCTGCGTACCGAGTTCAGCACGCACAGTCAGCACGTTATTGAGGGAGTTTCTCAACCCACGGTTGGTTTTATCAATTGCACCCTTTTCTACATCCGTCAAATCTGCAGCTGGCGTTTTCAACGCGCTAATTGCACTATCAAGCATCTCAAAAAGATTAGTCTCTGATGGAGAACCATCAGGTTCAGGCACCGCATTACTGGTCAGTGACTCGAAAATCTGTGAGCCCAAATGCCCTACGGTCATGGTACGCGATGCGTCTACAGACTGAGTTACCGATGTACTACCACCGGTATAAGTGATGCTGTTGGCCCCACCGCTAAACGGTGCCGAATCCGTTTTGTAACCTGCAAAAATATAGCGCCCGTTGCCATCCGTACTGTTGGCAAGGTTCAATATCTGATTGCGAATACCTTCCAGATCGGTCGCCAGTGATGCACGGTCGTCATCGCTTAACGTACCGTTACCGGCGTTAACGATTCTTTCTTGTGCTGACTGGATGGCTGTTGTCACCTGCCCTAACACGTTTTCTTCCAGCGAAATCTTTTGAGTCGCAAAGGTACGCGCCAACGCATACTGGCTGTTTTGTGCCTGAGCCTGAGACAACACTACAGCCTGCGATGCAGCAATCGGATCGTCAGAAGGTTTAGTAACACGCTTACCGGTCGACATCTGCTCGCCATAACGCAACCACTCACTTTGCGAGTTGGTTATGCCGCGCATGTTCTGTTGGTACATCATTGCGGTACTGATACGCATACGCCAGATTCCTTAATTAACGAATGGACAGTAACGCATCAAACAGAGTTGATGCCGTCTGTAGTACCTGGGCATTAGCCAGGTAATATTGTTGGAAACGCTGCAAGTTACCGTACTCTTCGTCGAGATTGACGCCCGAGATAGACTGCTGTTGGTTACTCAACTGCGTAACCACGTTATTTTGCGTTGTGCTGGTGACTTTCAGGGTGCTGGTCTTGTTACCAACATCGCTCACAAGGCTTGCATATGCATCGTTAAACGATTTGTTGCCGTTAACGAGTTTGCCGCTTTGCAAGTCCAGCATTGCCTGGGCATTACGGTTGTCGCTTGCGCCACCGCTGGTATTGCCAGTGCCACCATTAGGGTCACCCGCCAGGGCCAGCTTACTTTCGTCGGTAATCAGCACGCCCATGTTCACAACAGCGTCAGAAACAGGTTTAACTATGAAGCTGTCATTTTTGCTCGGCGCCGTACCGCTAATATCAAGTTTCAGGCCATCGAAGCTCATGCTTTTGCCATCAGTGGAGAGCGTGGCTTTGAATTGCTTATTATCCGCCAGGCGTGTGACTTGCCAATCCTTACCGTCATAGGTCACTTTATAGTCGCTTGCCTGCACTTCCGAACTGTTCGTCATGCTTACTTTAAGCGAGGTATCTTTAGCGACATTGTTGGCGTTCCCCCAGGCTGTCGGCCCGCCGATTGAAAAGAAATCACCGCCAGCCTCCGGCGGGTCACCAGCATCAACCCCTTTGCCATGTTGCTGATTTATCGAATCGGCAAATGTCAGAGCCAACTGCCCCAAGCGGTTGCGAGCGCTATCCAGATCCTGAGAACGGAAGGTCAACATGCCGCCCAGCGTGCCGCTGCTCAGCTGGTTTTCCGGAATTTCCTTAGTGCCTGAAACAGGGTCAACATACGCAACAGTAGTGCGTGAAGGGTCAGCACTGGAAGGGACTGCCGCCAGTTTATTGGCTTTATCACCCTGTACCAGGGACAAACCATTCGCGATGGAGACGTTATATGTACCACCATCCTGAACACTGACTTCAACACCGACAATCTGGTTTAACTCGCTAACCAACTGGTCGCGTTGATCGAGCAGATCGTTCGGTGCTGCACCTGCCCCCACACCCGTCAGGCGCGAAATCTGGTTATTCAGATTGGCGATCTGGCTGGCGTAATTGTTGATTTGCTCCACGCTACTCTGGATTGCGGTATTCACCTGCTTATCCTGGTCGCGTAGATACTGATCGGTCACCTTAAACTGGTTAACCAAGCCGTTGGCATTTCCAAGCAATGCCTGGCGTGCCGCCGGATCTTCGGAGTTACTAACCAGAGTCTGCAAGCCGCTAAAGAAGCTCTGCATGGTTGTAGCGAGGGTATTTGTAGTGCCAGACAGAATATTGTCAATTTTAGACATCTGCTGGTACTGAGTATTCAGACCACTGCTTTGCGTTTGTGCCGCACGCAGTTGGTTAGTGATGAACGCATCATATTCACGTTGCACACCGCTGACCTGTACGCCATTACCAATCCAGCCACCTGCGCCAAACGTACTTTGCGACTGCGACAACACGGTAGTCTGGCGGGTATAGCCTGTGACGTTATAGTTAGAAATGTTGTTACTGACAGTATTCAGTGCCGCCTGGGCAGCACCCAGGCCACTCATGGCACTGTTAATCAGGCTACTGGACATGAAATTTCCTTAGCGCGTTAATCACGATTCCTGTTGGTAAGTATCGGCAGCGTCTGGCAACACTTGAGGTGTTAGCTCTAAATAATTCGAGTTGCAGGAAGGCGGCAAGGGAGCAACAAATTTGTCTGGAACAAATTTGAACGCTGCTTGCAGCGTCCCCAAAGGGGTAAGGCCCATGGATGGGCCGCATAATCCCCAGGAGCTTACATAAAGTAAGTGACTGGGGTTTGTGAGTGCAGCCAACGCACCTGCGGCTCGAAGTATGATGAGCTTCAGAATAAATTGGATAAGTCATTGCTATAAGCTTTTGCGACCTTCTCACCCATCGCCTTCATCTGCTGAATCATACCCGTCAGCTTGCGGGCATAGTTCGGATCGGTTGCGTAACCGGCATTTTGCAATGCCTGTGCACCCTGTTCTGCGGTATTGGCATTAGTGACTGCAGCGTATCGCGGGTTACGCGTCAGCAAGCCGACGTAATCAGAAAGTGCTTCGAGGTAAGAGCTATACACGCGGAACTTAGCTTTTACCTTTTTGGCTTCACCATTTTCATACTCCGTAGTGGTGATTTCCGTCGTCGGGCCTTTCCAACTTCCTGACGCCTTCACGCCAAACAAGTTAAAACTTGGTTCACCTTTTTCAGTGAGGATTTGCCGCTGGCCCCACCCTGACTCCAGCGCAGCTTGCGCCAGAATCAAGTGGTGAGGAATACCACTCTGTTCACTGGCAAGCCTTGCTGGTAACGAAAGCTGAGCCAGGAAGTCTTTGCTATCCCCGGTTAGCGGCTCTTCGTTAGAAGGCGCTTTCGGTATGGCCTGGCGCACCATTTGCGTTAACGCCTGGTTCTGGAAACTGGTCACAGTTTGCAGATCAAACTTCATCGGCACTTTGCCAGCATCTTCCGATGGGTCGGCATTGCCGCCCATTTGCTCCACCATCATATCGGCCAGACCAAGCCCTTTGGAGCTTAGCTGCTGCGCAATTTGCTGGTCATAGATGCTGGTGTACATGCGTGTCTGCTCGCTGCTAAACAAGCCATCTTTTGGCAGCGCCTCACGCATGCTTTTCAGCATCATTTGCACGAACATCCCTTCCACCTGGCGGGCAACCGATTTCATGTTGCCCTTTGGATCTTGCCCGGTTTTCGCTTTTAGCTCGTTAAGAGAGTTAGCATCCCATGCAGCATTCGCCAGTGACTGGGTATCGTTAAGCATCAGATGATTTCCACTTTGGCACGCAGACATCCGGCGGTTTGCATCGATTGTAGAATCGACATCAACTCCATTGGTGAAGCGCCCAGCGTATTCAGTGCACGAACCACATTATTCAGATTGGCACTGGCGTTAACCCGTTGCAGCGCGCCGCCGTTCTGACGCAAATCGATTTGGGTTTGCGGCGTCACCACTGTTTGACCACCACCAAATGGCGTATCCGGCTGGCTTACCTGCGCTGAGCGGTTAACCGTCACAGACAAGTTACCCTGCGCCACTGCACAAGTGTCCAGTGTCACTTCCTGGTTCATCACCACCGAGCCGGTACGTGAGTTGATAATCACTTTCGCGTCCTGCGCAGGCATATTGACTTCGAGGTTCTGAATATCAGCCAACAAACGCACTTGCGAACTGTTACCGCTTGGTACACGAATCTGAATAGTGCGCGCATCTAAAGCTGAAGCACTGCCAAAACCACGTGAGCGGTTGATAGTGTCAGTTATCTGCTGCGCAAGAGTGAAATCATCGTTGTTGAGCTGCAGGCTAATCATATTCCCGGTGCCAAAAGTGCCCGGTAACTCACGTTCGATAACCGCACCGTTAGTAATACGACCGCCGTTAAGCTGGTTAACCTGAACGCTGCTACCGCCCGCCGAAGCCCCGGCGCCGCCAACCAGAATGTTACCCTGCGCGAGCGCATAAACCTGGTTATCAACACCTTTCATCGGCGTCATCAGCAAGGTGCCGCCACGCAGGCTTTTAGCGTTACCCATGGATGAAACCACTACATCAATATTCTGCCCGGAGCGTGCAAATGCCGGGTATTTTGCCGTCACCATTACCGCAGCGACGTTTTTAAGCTGCATGTTGGTGCCCGCCGGAACGGTGATCCCCAACTGCGAAAGCATGTTGTTGAGTGTCTGGGTAGTGAACGGTGTTTGTGTGGTTTGGTCGCCTGTGCCATCGAGCCCGACCACCAGACCGTAACCAATCAGGGAGTTTTCACGCACGCCCTGAACCGTTGTCAGGTCGCGGATACGGTCAGCTTGCGCAAAGGTTGCCACCAGCATCAGTAATCCGAATAAATATTTGGTCATGAGTTTCCTCGCTTACATCGGCGATAAATTAAGGAAGAAGCGTTGTAACCAACCCATATTTTGCGCTTCGTTGATATAGCCATTACCGACATATTCGATGCGTGCATCCGCCACTTGCGTAGACGGCACGGTGTTGGAGCCGCTAATAGTGCGAGGATTCACCACGCCGGAGAAACGAATAAATTCGGTGCCCTGGTTAATGGCTATCTGTTTTTCACCCACGACGTGCAGGTTGCCGTTTGCCAGCACCTGATCCACCGTCACGGTTAAGGTTCCGCTAAAGGTATTACTGGCGTTTGCCCCACCCTTACCGTTGAAACTGTTGCCGCCAGAGGCATCCACTGACGCGCGGTCGTTGCCGAATAGCCCCTCGAGATAACGAGGCGTTACGTCAAAGCCAAAGTTTGTTTTGCCATCACGGCTGGCATTAGCCGACGAGCTTTTACTGGCACTGACATTTTCCTGGAGCTGAATAGTCAAGGTATCGCCGACATTCCTTGGACGGCGGTCTTCGAACAAAGGCTGATACCCATAGTTCACCGGTTGCGCCGTCTGGAAAATTGAACCATTGACGATAGGCGCAGGGCCTGGCACTGGCTGGGCCGTTGTCGCCCCTTCCACCAGCGGTTTAGTTGGTATCAGCGCGCAGCCCGTTGAGGCGAGCACCAGACACATCACGATAGGACGGAGAACTATTGGGTTTTGCATTGCTTTCATCTTCAGGTCATTCAGATAAAGACAGCCGGTGCGAAACTGCACACCGGCAAACGCCTTACAGTTGCGTCAGTTTTTGCAGCATCTGATCGGTGGTAGAAACGGCTTTACTGTTGATTTCATAAGCGCGCTGAACCTGGATCATATTCACCAGTTCTTCAGCCACGTTCACGTTAGAGGTCTCAACGTACCCCTGGTACAAAAGCCCCGCGCCGTTAAGCCCTGGGGTGCTTTCGTTTGGCGTACCGGAGGACTGGGTTTCGGCATACAAGTTCTCGCCCAGGCTTTCCAGACCCGTGTCATTCATAAAAGTGGTCAAGTTAAGCTGGCCTACCTGCACGGGTTGCGCCTGACCCTGCTGAGTCACACTCACGATGCCGTCACGTCCAACAGTAATCGTCAGGGCGTTAGCAGGAATGGTGATAGCAGGCTGAACCTGGAAACCACCCGCCGTCACCAATTGGCCGTTTTGATCAACCTGGAATGAACCATCGCGCGTGTAGGCACTGGTACCATCCGGCAGTTGCACCTGGAAGAAACCCTGACCTTTGATAGCCACATCTTTACTATTGTTAGTCTGAGAAAGGTTACCCTGGCTATGCAGACGCTCAGTGGCGACCGGACGCACACCCGTACCAATCTGCAAACCTGACGGCAACGTGGTTTGCTCAGAAGATTGCGCACCAGGCTGGCGAATAGTCTGGTAAAGAAGATCTTCAAACACAGCACGCTGACGCTTAAAACCGTTGGTGGAGACGTTTGCCAGGTTGTTGGCAATCACATCCATGTTGGTTTGCTGGGCATCAAGACCGGTTTTGGCGATCCATAAAGAACTGATCATTTTGAATTCCTGTTAGTTTCGCGGCTGATTATCAAGTCATCGACAGCAATTGGTTGGCCCGTTGCTCGTTTTCATCCACGCTCGAAATAATCTTCATCTGCATTTCAAAACGACGGGCGTTGGAAATCATGTCAGCCATGGCTTCTACGGGTTTCACGTTGCTGCCTTCCAGCACGCCTGGCATCAAAGAGATGCTGGCGTCAGCTTGCAAGGTCGCGCCACGCGTAGCCTGTGCGGCTGGGCTCAAACGGAAAAATCCATCGTCACCACGTACCACTTCCAGGCCTGTCGCTTTCACCAGTTTCAGGCGGCCAATCGGTGCCACGGTATTAGGCTGGTCGCCCGCGTTAAGTGCAGAAATGGTGCCATCAGCCGCGATAGTTAGCTGTGCGCCTTGAGGCACGGCAATCGGGCCACCCTCACCCATCACCGGTTGCCCGCCGATGGTCAGTTGCCCGGCAGGACTCACCTGCATATTGCCGTTACGGGTATAAGCTTCTGTACCATCAGCACTTTGTACCGCCAGCCAGCCATCTTGTTGCAGGGCAACATCCAGCGGGCGTTGGGTGTAATCAAGCTGACCTTGAGACATATCAGCGCCAGGCGTTGACGCGGTCACCAGCGTACGCGTTGGCAAAGAAAGCCCTTCCACCGGAACTGCGCGCAAAGCCGTTAGCTGTGCACGAAAGCCGGGAGTTGAAGCATTCGCCAGGTTGCTGGCCGTCACCGCTTGTTGATTCAGCGTCTGACTGGCCGCGCCCATGGCGGTATAAATTGCGTGATCCATTAAGCTTTCCCGTCAGTGCTTAGCGCAGGTTAACCAGGGTGTTAAGTATCTGGTCCTGGGTTTTGATGGTCTGCGCGTTAGACTGGTAGTTGCGCTGTGCAACAATCATATTGACCAGTTCTTTACTCAGATCGACGTTTGAGGCTTCCAGCGCACCGTTAGTCAGCGTACCGAAGTTACCTGAGCCTGCCGTACCCAACAGCGCAACACCAGAAGCATTGGTCGCCGCCCAGACGTTGTTACCCTCAGAGGACAGGCCTTCCGGGTTCGCAAAGTTGGACAACACAATCTGCCCGAGCAATTGGTTTTGTTCGTTGGAGTAGTTACCGACTACGGTGCCATCTTCATTGATCTGATAGCTCACCAAATCGCCAGGCTTATAGCCATCCTGATTCGCGGCAACGATATTGTTGGAGCCGGTGTTTTGCTGCATGGAGTTGAGGAAGCTGAGATTGAATGTCGCAGGCGTTGCACCATTAATAGCCTCAGTCTTAAAATCGCTAGCGGTACCTTTGGTTAAGACACCACTACTACTGAACTCCAGAGATGTCCCTTTTTGAATCGGGCTCCCCGCAACGCTGCTGTCCTGGGTATAAACATCCCAGGTATTTGCCGTAGAAGACTTCACAAAGAAGACGTTCATATCATGGGAGTTACCCTGGCTGTCATAGACAGTGATAGAGCCTTTTTTGTTGTAACTCTCTGAATCTGCTGGATCAAAAGTTGTTTTGGCAGGCACCTTATCGGTAGAGTTCAGGTTAATCTGCATTGAGGCCGTGGTAGTGATTTTCGCCGCCATCAAAGTATTAGGAATTGAAAGACCTACCGGGTTTGCCCCTTCCTGAATCGTTGGCGGTGTGCCGGTTGCCGGATAACCCGTCAGTTGCATACCCTGCATGTTCACCAGATTACGGTTTTGATCCAGTTTGAACTGACCGTTGCGGCTGTAATAGACCGAACCGTTAGTGTCCACCATACGGAAGAAACCATTCTGGCTAATCGCCACATCCAGGCCACGCCCGGTGTTGGTCGTAGTACCGTCGCCAAAGTCCTGCGTGATGCCTGCGACTTTAACGCCCAGACCCACTTTAGAACCTGCAAACATGTCAGCGAAAGATACGCTGCCGGACTTAAAGCCATAGGTGGCTGAGTTGGCAATGTTGTTACCAATCACGTCCAGGTTGGTGGCGGCGGCATTCAGGCCGCTGACCGCTTGAGAAAAGGCCATGTCTTACTCCTGCAAAGGGTTATAGGCTTAAATAATCTGCCTGATGTCGTCGAGAGTGGAGGTGCCGTAAGTACCGAGGTCGAGCAAGGTCTTGCCATTACTGAGTGTCACACCGTTGACCATCGCAAAATTGAGCGGCTGAGCAACCAGTTGTGTCCCACCATTTGTGGCATTGATAGCGACGTTATAAGCACCGTCTGGCGCCGTCGAACCGTCCGTCATCGTGCCATCCCAGGTAAAGGTATGAACGCCTGCGCTTAGGCCACCAATATCGAGCGTGCGTACCACTTTGCCGGTGTTATCCGTGATCGTAGCGGTAACTTTATCGGCGGCTTGTTGCAGCTCCACACCAAATGGCGTGGTCGCCTCTTTGCCTGCCAGAATTTTAGAACCAGGGATCATCACGCCATGACCAATCAGGGCACTTGCCTGAACTGACTGGTTATTGTTTAACTGGCCTGACACTGAACCGAGCGTGGTGTTGAGTTTTTCAATACCGCTCACGGTGCTGATTTGCGCAAGTTGCGTAGTCAGTTCGTTATTTTGCAGAGGGTTGGTAGGGTCCTGGTTTTTGAGCTGCGCAACCAGCAGCGTCAGGAAACTACTCTGAAGATCGGCAGCATTATTCCCGGTAATGCTGCTATTACCCGATAAAGTATTAACACCACTGGTCGTGGTGTCGTTCATATTAACGGCTATGCCCATCAGTCACTCCTTTACTGACCAAGAGTCAGGGTTTTCAACATCATGCTTTTCACAGTGTTGAGTACTTCCACATTTGCCTGGTAGCTACGGGAGGCAGACATGCTGTTGACCATCTCACCTACCACATCAACGTTTGGCATCCGCACGTAACCTTTAGCGTCAGCGAGCGGATTACCTGGCTGAAATACCAGCTTGTCTGGTGCCTGGCTCTCTTCAACGCCAGTCACTTTCACACCACCGGTTTCAGCACCAGGAGCTGCATCCACCTGGAAAATAACTTGCTTGGCACGGTACGGTTGACCATCGGGACCTGTGACGCTATCGGCGTTAGCCAGGTTACTCGCCGCCACGTTCATACGCTTGGACTGCGCGGCCATCGCTGAACCGGCAATATCAAAAATATTCAGTAAAGCCATCTATTAGCCACCCTGTTGCAGCACAGACATCATGCCCTTGATTTGGCCGCCGAGAACCGTCAGATCTGACTGGTATTTCAGGCTGTTATCGGCAAATTGTGTACGTTCGCGGTCCATGTCGACGGTGTTGCCATCCATTGATGGCTGGTCAGGAATGCGGTAGAGGAGATCAAGCTGTGGGACAGTTTGAGTTTGTGCCGGAATATGGCGCGAAGAGGTAAGAGCAAGCGATACGCCGCTACCTTCAACACGTCCTCTGTCCATCACTTTTTTCATTTCACTGGCAAAATCTATATCGCGAGCCTGATAACCTGGGGTATCGGCATTAGCGATATTCCCTGCCAGAATTTCCTGACGCTGGGCGCGCAAATTTATCGCTTCTTGCTGAAATCGCAGCGCGGCATCCAGTTTGTCTAGCATGTTCCCTCCGCATAATTAGGATTTGTCCGACAGCTTAAAGCCCCTTACGCGTGCGTTATCGTTGGAATAGACACAAAATGCGTCGCTATTTGTCGCCTTGATCAATTCCGTGTGCGGTTAAAATCACTGCAACCTGAACAAGGAGAGACGTTATGAACGGTCTGAAAACCTGGAGCACGATTGCGCTTTTACTGGCATGCCCACCGGCATTCGCCAGTATTCTGGATGCACCTTTGAACCAGTTTTTTCAGCAGCGTCTGGCGGGCATAAGCGATGAAGTATCGGTAAAAGTGAAAACACCCGATGCACAATTACCCTCCTGCCCGCTTCCCGATTTTTCAATGCCGGGTAATGGTCGCCTGTGGGGAACCGTGAGCGTGTTAGCTAGATGTGGTGATACCAAACGCTTTATTCAGGCAGAAGTGCAGGCTATTGGAAATTACGTCGTTGCAGCCCAGGCGCTACCACGTGGCAGTGTCATTAATGAAAGCCAGGTACAACTTAAACGCGGGAGATTGGATCAACTTCCTCCGCGTGCCATGTTGGATATTCGCCAGGCAAACGATGCTGTAACACTGCGCGACATCGCACCCAATCAGCCAATTATGCTGTCGATGGTGCGCCAGTCATGGCGAGTGAAAGCCGGGCAACGAGTCCAGGTTGTTGCTGCAGGTGAAGGTTTTAGTGTGAATAGCGAAGGCAAAGCACTCAACAATGCGGCTGTCGCGCAGAATGCGCGTGTACGAATGGATTCTGGTCAGATTGTAAGCGGGACAGTAGATGTTGATGGGAATATTCTGATTAACTTGTAATATTCAACTGGCGATTAAGAAGGGTATAAAGGTTCTGCGGCGACTGCCGATAGTGTGTTAACAGATGATAGATATTGGCAGGCTCAAATGCTGCGAGCCACCTCGATGAGGATAGAATAATGAGCATTGATCGCACGTCTCCTTTGAAACCGGTAAGTACCGTACAACCACGTGAAACATCAGAAGCTCCGATTCAAAAGAGCCGTCTGGAAAAAAGTACCACGCCAAACAGCACCAACGTGACACTCAGTGACGCGCAGGCTAAGTTAATACAGCCAGGCAGCGGTGATATTAATATGGAACGCGTTGAAGCACTCAAAACTGCGATCCGTAACGGCGAGCTTAAAATGGATACCGGCAAAATCGCCGATGCATTAATCCAGGAAGCTCTCAGCGATACCCAAAATAATTTAAGTGGCGGGAAGGCGACCAGGCCGTAAGTCCCCAGGAGCATAGATAACTATGTGACTGGAGCGCACGGGTGCAGTCAACGCACCAGCAGCTTGAAGTATGACGGGTATATATCCAGAGTAAATAATTGCATGAATCGTCTGTTAGAAGTAATGGATCAAATGACTGTGGTGCTCAACTCTCTGAAAGAGGTGATGGACGCCGAGCAGCAACAACTATCCGCAGGCCATGTGAATGGCAGTGCGTTGCAGCGCATTACCGAAGATAAAAGCTCGCTACTTGCGACGCTAGATTATCTCGAACAGCTTCGCCGTGACGCACAGAAAGCCGAAAATACCAGCAGCACGGATATTACCCAGCGTTGGCAGACGATTACGCAGAAAACGCAGCACTTACGTGATATCAACCAGCATAACGGTTGGCTATTAGAGGATCAGTTAGCGCGTAATGAACAAGCGCTGGCGGTACTCAAACCGCATCAGGAACCTAATCTTTATGGGGCTGATGGGCAGGCGACCACGGTCAGTCGTGGTGGGAAGAAAATAACGATTTAGTGCCAGAAAGAATAAGGGCGGTTTCAAAGCACCGCCCAAGTAATGCGTTAAAGACCCTTCAGAATCTTCATTGTCGCTTCTACATCAATCTCATCTTCCGAAAAGATTAACGTTGTGCCCTGGAAAGTGGTCACTGCCAGCTTTTTCAAGGTACGCATCTGCCCCTGTTTCGGGTCAACCTTCGGACGAATGCTATTCATCAATGCGCCCACAGACAGCACCGCATTCTCTTTATCAATCTTGGTTTCGGCAGGCACTTCTTCGCTGTAAACCAGGAAGGATTTAATCGAGGTGATTTTCATGCGCTCGCCTGCGATATAAATGTACTTGCTGTCTGGTTCAACCTTCACAGAAAATGCCGACAGGCCTTTGTTGTTCGTCGTAGGCTCGAAAGTGACTGAAGCATCTTTCTTAATCAGTTCAGGGTTGGCGACCTTAATCACATGAAAATAACGATTGTCACCGTTTTCATCTTTGATAAAACCGAAACCTTTATCTTCAAACCAGGTTGTGATTGTCCCGTGCATCGCTATTACCGCCTAATTAATCGTTCAATAAGTCAAATTTTGCAGCGCGCAGTTTAATGCAGAATGCGCGTGCCGACTATGCCTTTGGCACGTGTCGGCACGATAAATTGCCATCACGCTACATTGTGCGTCGGGCAAAATCCTTCACTCTGAATCCCAACACCGTAAGCGTTGCGAAATAAGCTGCGATACCGGCCACGACAACGGCCATTAAGCGCAGGATACGATACGGCATGGTGCCCAGATCCCAGGCCGGCATAATGTGCATCATGCCAACCAATACCGCTGACATCACAATGACACCAGCAAACAGGCGCCAGAGGAATGCGCTCCAGCCCGGCTGAGGTTGGAAAATATCCTGTTTACGCAGTTGCCAGTATAGCAGGCTGGCATTCAGACACGCCCCCAGACCAATCGACAGCGACAGCCCGGCGTGCTTGAGCGGGCCAATAAACGCAAGGTTCATTACCTGGGTCAAAATCAGCGTCACGATGGCGATTTTAACCGGGGTTTTGATGTCCTGGCGCGAATAAAAACCGGGTGCCAACACCTTCACTACGATCAGCCCCATCAAACCGACGGAATAAGCCACCAGCGCACGTTGCGTCATAGAGGCATCAAAAGCGGTGAACTTGCCGTACTGGAACAGTGAAACAGTGAGCGGCTTAGCCAGAATCCCCAATGCAACCGCACTTGGCAGCGCCAGCAAGAAACACAGACGTAAACCCCAGTCCATCAGGCGTGAATATTCATCGTGATTACCGCTGGCAAAACTCTTCGCCAGTGAAGGCAGCAAAATGGTACCCAGTGCCACACCCAGCACCCCAGATGGGAACTCCATCAGACGGTCGGCGTAGTACATCCAGGAAACTGAACCGGAAGCGAGGAATGAAGCAAAAATGGTGTTGATGATTAATGAGATCTGACTGACGGATACACCAAGAATCGCCGGCCCCATCTGTTTGATCACACGCATCGCGCCTGCATCTTTCAGGTTCACGCGCGGTAAAACCAGCATGCCAATCTTTTTCAGATGCGGTAATTGATATGCCAACTGCAACACGCCGCCAACGGTTACCGCCCAGGCCAACGCCAGAATCGGCGGGTTAAAGTGCGGTGCGGCAAAGAGTGCAAAGCCAATCATGCTGAGGTTTAAGAATGTCGGAGCAAACGCCGGAACAGAGAAGCGGTTCCAGGTATTCAGTATCGCCCCACACAGCGAGGCCAGAGAGATCAGGAAAATATACGGGAAAGTAATTCGTAGCAGGCTGGAGGTGAGCGCGAATTTATCGGCCGTATCCGCAAAGCCAGGTGCTGTGACCAGAATAACCCACGGTGCCGCAATCATCCCGATAACAGTAACAACCGCCAGTGCAAGCGTCAGCAGCCCGGAAACATACGAGACAAATACGCGAGTCGCATCTTCACCCTGCTTACTTTTGTATTCAGCAAGAATCGGGACAAACGCTTGCGAAAATGCACCTTCGGCGAAAATACGGCGCAAAAGGTTCGGTAATTTGAATGCCACAAAAAAGGCATCCGTCGCCATCCCTGCCCCAAAAACCCTTGCCACAATGGCATCACGTGCAAATCCGAGCACGCGAGAAAACATCGTCATCGAGCTGACGGCGGCCAGCGATTTTAATAGATTCATTTATTATATGGTTCCACAAACATCAACGCCTGCAAGGCAGGCGTTGTTAAGGGCATTTCGATCAGGCGCTTAGTCTACCGATACCCAGCCGAATTACTACTATCAGATGTTACCGCATTATTCGCTCATCGCATCGCGCCACAGTTTCTCTACTACCCGCTGGGCCATCAACGCCTGCTCACCGGAGGTTTCAGGAACTGTCTGATTTGCCACGCAATCAAGAAAATGACGCGCACAACCGACAAAACCACGCTGTTCGAGTGTAGTTTGCCAGCCCGGGACTGGACGGTTCACCACGCCATTGCCGCACTCTTCACGCCATTCGCGCATATCTGTAACGTCGTACAAACCACCCTCTGTGACCGCCTGAACCCACTCACGTTGGCTACCCGCCCGGCGATGCATACTGGTGGTGATTTGAAGGTTGCCTCGGGCAAAGTGATGCTCAGCAAAAAGCATTTGCCCCTGGTCGTTGGTCAACAGAGTCCCACTTTGCAATTGCGCTTCACCGCCAGACAGCCACAGTGCGGTATCAACCACATGCAGATAATCATCAAGCAACGTAAAACGCAGGTCATTTGGACCAACGCTGTCTGCTCGATGTTTATCCATCCGTACTGATAAACCATTCGCCAGTGTCGCTTTCAGACCCTGGTACAACGGTGAAAAACGGCGGTTAAAACCAACCATCAGCGTACGCTTTTGACGTTGCGCCATTTCCACTAAACGTTCAGCATCGGCAAGGTTTTCAGCCAGCGGCTTATCCACACAAACATGGACACCTGCCTGCAATAACTCGCTCACTACCGCGTAATGACTGCTGGTCGCACTGTGAACGAACACGGCGTCACACTGTGCCGCCAGTTCAGCAATAGAAGGAATATAGGGGATACGCCAGGTGTCGCAGACTTTCTGAGCTTTCGCCTGTGTTGGGGAAAATGCGCCCTGAAGCGTCCAGTCGCTGGAGGCTCCCAAAACGGGTAACCATGCTTTTTGGGCAATACCCCCTAAACCGACAACGCCTACGCGAAGTTTAGTCATTAATTAATCTCCGAGATGAGCGAGCAGTGAATCCAGGCGTTGCTTAAGGTCAGCAACTTCATTTTCGAGCTGTTCGACACGCGCTGTTAAATCGCCAGCAGGGGCAACGCTGCTTTCTGATGCTGATACTGCAACGTGCGACGCATCAACATCGCCGCTGAAAAGATGCATATAACGGCTTTCGCGTTTGCCAGGTTCACGCGGTAAGCGCACCACAAATGGGCCATCTTCGCGGTTGGCAAGATTTTCCAGCGTCGCTTCAACCTGCGCCATATCGCTGAACTCAAACATTCTTCCGGAGCGGGTACGCAATTCGCCTGGCGTTTGGGCGCCACGTAGCAGTAAGGCGGTGACCACCGCGACTTCTGCCGCAGAAAGTTTAAGGTCACCAAACTCAGAATTGCAGAAACGTTGTTCGTATTTAGTAACCCGATTACCAAAGCCGCTGACGGTACGCAAAAAGTGGCGCTTGACCAGCAAATCCAGCGTTTCCTGAACATCATGCTCTTTCAGATCCATCACCGGTTCGCGGTTGGTCTTCTGGTTACATGCCGTGACCACACCGTTGACCGACATCGGATACTGTTCGGGAGTGGTCACCTGCTTTTCCATCAGGCTACCCACAACTCGTGCTTCAACCGCAGTTAACTGATATTTCATTTATTGTCCTTAACGGCCAGGGGTCCATTCTTTGGTGGTCAGTGCGGTCAAAACATGATCCCGCCACACGCCATCAATCAGTAAATACTCTTTGGCATAGCCTTCTTTTTCAAAACCAAGGCGAGCGAGAAGGTCACCGCTGCGCTGGTTATGCGGCATGTAGTTCGCCATGATGCGATGGATATGCTGGCTACGCTGCATGTAGCGAATAGCCGTGGTCAGTGCTTCAAACATCATTCCCTGCCCCTGCCATTTCTCACCAAGTGAGTAGCCGAGATAGCAGGCATGAAATGAGCCCCGTACTACGTTTGAGAAGTTGGCAACGCCAAGGATCTCTTTCTCTTCCGGGTCGAGCAGCGCAAAGTAATAAGCACTACCGGTTTTATGCATTTCGCTAATCATGCCAAGCCGCGCCTGCCAGCCGGAAGGATAGCAATGGCTGTCATCACGAATGGGTTCCCAGGGTTTCAGGAACTGACGGTTTTCGGCGTAATAATCTGCCAGACGCCAGGCATCTCGCTCGTACACCAGACGCACCACCATGCGGTCCGTTGTTAAGCGTACTTTCGGCACGTTACTGCGGTAGCCAAACATGTTCACCCTACTCCTCACATCCCACGTATTTTTGAGCCAACGTAATTACTATACCTGCCCCTTGCGATGGAAGGAAAACAACAACATGCAGATTTCTCATTCGGCCATACTTTTTTCGATTAACGAGTTAAATCAAAGCGCCGGATTGATAAAAAAATATTGTCGCCGTACGCCCTGTCAAAAACCCTGAGAGCAGTGGAGAATAGAGGTTTGTCACACTTTTAAGTTCCCTGGAGGGGAGATGTCACGGGTCGCGCAGGCCAGGAGCCTGGGTAAATACTTCTTATTGCTCGATAATATGTTAGTTGTATTAGGCTTCTTCGTGGTTTTCCCTCTTATTTCCATTCGCTTTGTCGACCAAATGGGTTGGGCGGCATTAATGGTCGGCATTGCGCTGGGCCTGCGTCAGCTTACTCAGCAAGGGCTAGGTATTTTCGGTGGCGCCATCGCCGACCGGCTAGGTGCCAAACCGATGATTGTCACCGGAATGCTGTTGCGCGCCGTCGGTTTTGCGCTGATGGGCATCGCTCATGAACCCTGGGTTTTGTGGTTATCATGTTTTATTTCTGCTATCGGGGGCACACTATTCGACCCACCTCGCGCAGCCCTTGTCGTCAAACTGGTGCGTCCACATCAACGCGGCCGTTTCTTCTCGATATTAATGATGCAAGACAGCGCTGGTGCCGTCATTGGGGCGCTGCTCGGCAGTTGGTTGCTACAATACGATTTTCGTCTGGTGTGCGGTGCGGGCGCGGTGATGTTTGTGATTTGCGCCATCGTCAATGCCTGGCTGCTTCCTGCGTATAAACTCTCTACCATTCGCACCCCAATGCTCGAAGGCATGGGACGCGTGCTGCGCGACAAACGTTTCATCACTTATGTGTTAACGCTGGCCGGATATTACATGCTGGCGGTGCAGGTGATGTTAATGCTGCCGATTATGGTGAACGAAATTGCCGGTACGCCTGCCGCAGTAAAGTGGATGTATGCCATTGAAGCGGCACTATCCTTAACGCTGCTCTACCCTATTGCACGCTGGAGCGAAAAACGTTTCCGTCTCGAGCAGCGGCTGATGGCGGGTTTGTTCCTTATGTCCCTGGCCATGTTGCCGATTGGCCTTGCCAATAACCTTCAGCAACTGTTCACGCTAATTTGCGTGTTTTATATCGGTTCAATCATTGCCGAACCTGCCCGCGAAACGCTGGGGGCATCACTTGCTGATTCCCGTGCGCGTGGAAGTTATATGGGCTTTAGCCGACTGGGTCTGGCGATTGGCGGCGCATTTGGTTACGCCGGTGGCGGTTGGTTATTCGATGCTGGGAAAAGTATCAACCAACCGGAACTTCCATGGGTGATGTTAGGGATTATAGGCTTCATCACGCTCATCGCCTTGTGGTGGCAATTTAGCCCGAAACCGATAGACCCCTCTATGCTTGAACCCGGCAACTAGTTTGCAGCCCCTGGTATTCTCCTCCATACTCAAAAATTGACGGATTTTTCCTGACGATTGATATGGAGGAGTAACGTGAAGCTTTATATTTACGATCACTGCCCTTTCTGCCTTAAAGCACGAATGATTTTTGGCTTAAAGAATATCCCCGTTGAGCTGGTCGTCTTGCTAAACGACGATGAAGCAACCCCGACGAAAATGATTGGCAAGAAAATGGCGCCAATCCTGCAAAAAGATGACAGTCGCTACCTGCCTGAAAGCATGGATATCGTGCACTACGTCGACAAAATTGATGGTGAACCACTTTTGACCGGCGCTGCTAATTCAGCTATCAGCGACTGGTTACGCCACGTCAATAGCTATGTCCAACACCTGTTATTGCCGCGTATTGCGAAAGCGCCTTTTGATGAGTTTGCCACACCTGCAGCCCGGGCTTACTTCGCACAGAAGAAAGAGGCAATGATCGGTTCTTTTACTGACCATCTGACGCATTCACCGGGTCTGACCAAAAAAATCAGCGATGATTTACGTAAGCTCGATAAACTTATCGTGCAGCCCAATGCCGTCAACGGTGAGTTGTCTGATGACGATATCCACCTCTTCCCGCTGCTGCGTAACCTGACGCTGGTTGCCGGAATTGAGTGGCCGAGTCGTGTCGCGGCATACCGGGATAATATGGCCAAACAGACGCAAATTAACCTGCTGTCATCCCACGCCATTTAAAGATTGTTAATGGTTCTACGGCGGGTAAGTTAACCCGCCTTTATCTCATGATTCAAAAACTTATTCTGTCGAATAAAAAATTAAGCCTTTTCCTGTAGCACGCCCGGTACTAGTACATCATGATGCTTTATGTCAGGATCTGTGACCGATGCAGCATGTTAAGGATATCCATGAAAAAAATAGTATTAGCCGCAGCCTTGATGCTCAGCGGATTAGTGGTGGGTTGTAACCAGCTAACGCAATACACCGTCAGCGAACAGGAAATCAACCAGGCGCTGCACAAACGGAATAATTTCTCTAAAGATATTGGCCTGCCAGGCGTTGCCGATGCCCATATTGTCTTAACTAATTTAGCCAGTGCGATTGGCCGCGAAGAACCGAACAAAATCACCCTGACTGGCGATGCCAAACTGGATATGACATCTTTGTTCGGCAATCAAAAAGCTAATATCAAACTTAAACTCAAAGCCTTGCCGACCTTTAATAAAGAGCAAGGTGCTATCTATTTGCAAGAAATGGAAGTGGTAGATGCAACCGTCGAGCCTGAGAAAATGCAGACGATTGTCCAGACACTGATTCCATATCTCAATCAGTCGCTACGCAATTACTTCAACCAACAGCCCGCTTACGTGTTGAGTGAAGATAATAGTGCAGGCGAAAAACTGGCGAAGAAATATGCCAAAGGGATTGAGATCAAACCAGGCGAAATCATTATCCCGTTCACCGAGTAAGCTCTGAAACACTGGGGAGGCACATCCTCCCCAAGAAAATCTCAACGAAAATGGTGCAAAGCTAAACGTTTGCGCTTATCCTTTGTGCCCGGCATAAATCATCGTTATTTCCTTCCTACGCCGGAGCACTTTCATGACCGTATTACCTCAGGTATTAAAAATTCGCCGCCCAGATGACTGGCATGTTCACCTTCGTGATGGTGAGATGCTTAAAACGGTTGTGCCTTATACCAGCGAAATTTATGGTCGCGCGATTGTGATGCCAAACCTGGCGCCGCCAGTGACAACGGTTGAAGCTGCCATCGCTTATCGCCAGCGTATTCTCGACGCCGTACCGCAAGGGCATAGTTTTGAGCCTTTAATGACCTGCTACCTGACTGATTCTCTGGACCCGAACGAAGTTGAACGCGGGTTTAATGAAGGTGTGTTTACTGCGGCAAAACTCTACCCGGCAAATGCGACAACTAACTCAAGCCATGGCGTGACCAGCACCGCCGCAATCCTACCTGTGCTTGAGCGTATGCAAAAAATCGGCATGCCGCTGCTGATTCACGGTGAAGTAACTCACGCTGACATTGATATTTTTGACCGTGAAGCACGCTTTATCGAAACTGTCATGGAACCGCTGCGTAAGCAACTGCCGGAACTGAAAGTGGTGTTTGAACACATCACCACCAAAGATGCCGCACAGTATGTGAAGGAAGGCAATTCCCTGTTAGGTGCAACTATTACCCCGCAACACCTGATGTTTAACCGCAACCACATGCTGGTTGGCGGCGTGCGCCCTCACCTGTACTGCCTGCCTATTTTAAAACGCAGTGTGCATCAGGAAGCGTTACGCGAACTGGTTGCAAGCGGATGCGACCGTGTGTTCCTGGGGACTGACTCCGCACCACACGCACGCCATCGCAAAGAAGCAAGCTGTGGTTGTGCTGGCTGCTTTAACGCCCCTTCTGCTTTGGGTGCTTACGCGACGGTATTTGAAGAGATGAATGCAATGCAGCACTTCGAAGCGTTCACATCCCTCAATGGCCCGCGTTTCTACGGTTTACCTGTTAACCAAGAGACTATCGAACTGGTTCGCACTCCGGTTGAAATGCCAGAAACCATCGAAACATCCGATGACAGCATCGTGCCATTCCTGGCCGGTGAGAAAGTAGCCTGGTCAGTTAAAGCATAATTTTTACCGCCCCCTGTTGCATCACTGGCGATATGACTGTATAAATATCCAGTATATTATTAACCCTAAATAATTCCAGTTGCATCGCGGCGGCAAGAGAACAAATCCCGATGAGCTTACATAGGTAAGTGATTCAGGGGAGTGAACGCAGCCAACAAAGGGGCAACTTGAAGTATGACGGGTTCTACAGGGGGCTGTTATGCGTATTGAAGTCACTATTGCCAAAACTACATCTCTGCCACCAGGCGCTATTGATGCGCTTGCCAATGAACTTTCACGTCGTAT
This sequence comes from Buttiauxella sp. AC038, assembly GCF_979253565.1. Lineage (NCBI taxonomy): Bacteria > Pseudomonadati > Pseudomonadota > Gammaproteobacteria > Enterobacterales > Enterobacteriaceae > Buttiauxella > Buttiauxella sp. AC038. Next base: position 3,248,013 of record NZ_CEEDCQ010000001.1, read on the forward strand.
TACTCAGCACTATCCTGAAAACGTTAACCACGTTCAGGTGCGTTATGCCGCTGCAAATAACCTGTCAGTTTTAGGGGCCACCAAAGAAGACCGCGATCGTATTAGCGAAATATTGCAAGAGACCTGGGAAAGCGCTGACGACTGGTTTGCTGCGGATTAAAAAACATAATGGGAATGAGCTGGCTTTAGATCATTTTGCCGCTCATTTCAGGTAAAAATTCCCTCGTTGTTATCTTTATACCGGGTGTCGCCATCCGGTTTTTTTAATTGTATGAAATTCGCTCATTTAAATAATTTCCCTTCTTGTACATTACCCAGAATCATCTGATTCAATAAAGAATATCATGGCGGTTTATTGTGCAATTAAGCGCTTTATTGTAAAAAAAGTGTTGCAGGGTATTTATTTCTCCGTCGAAATAGCTTAATCATTGATATACTTAACTGGCTTCACATTAAACAAGCATTAAACCTCACGAACCGTTGTCTCAAACACACGTATAAAAGGGGTTATGATGGAAAAAAATAGTGATGTTATCCAGACCCATCCCCTTATCGGATGGGACATCAGCACCGTTGATAGCTACGATGCGCTGATGCTTCGCCTGCACTACCTGACCTCGAATACGCAAAAGCACGACGAAACTGAAATCGGTCAAACTTTATGGCTGACCACGGATGTTGCCCGGCAATTTATTTCTATTTTAGAAGCCGGGATTGCTAAGATTGAATCTAGTGATTACCAGGTAAACGATTATCGTAAGCATTGATTGTCGATGCTGCTCAAATAACGCAAGGCACCTAAAGGTGCCTTTTTTATTATTCAGGTTTCGCTCAATTGCCAGTCGGCCGAGAATTAATTAACCTGCTATATACTTTTTGCCAGAGAGAAGAGAAAAGCATCATGCATTATGACCTTATCATCGTCGGTAGTGGTTCCGTTGGCGCAGCCGCCGGATGCTATGCCACTCACTCCGGCTTAAACGTGCTTATGATCGACAGCAACCACCCTCCCCACCAGCAAGGTAGCCATCATGGTGATACTCGCCTGATGCGCCATGCCTATGGCGAAGGGGAAAAATATGTCCCACTGGTGTTACGCGCCCAGATATTATGGGATGCGTTGCAGGAAATTAGTGGTGAGAAAGTCTTTCATCGCACAGGTGTGATTAACCTCGGCCCTGCGGATTCAGCATTTATCTCAACGGTGCAAAGCAGTGCGCAAAGCTGGTCACTACCGCTTGAAACACTGACGGCTGAACAAGTGATGACACGCTGGCCACAAATTACCGTTCCAGAAAACTATCTTGGCTTATTTGAGCCAGATTCTGGTGTGCTGCGCAGCGAGTTGGCGGTGGAAACTTATATCCGTCTGGCAAACCAGGGTGGGTGCGCGCAGTTATTTAATTGCCCGGTGACGGACATTCGCCATACCGCAGACGTTGTGGTAGTCGATACCCCAGAAGGCGAGTTTACCGCCGATAAACTTTTGGTGAGCGCAGGAACCTGGGTCACTAAATTATTACCCGAACTGCCGGTTACGCCTGTGCGCAAAATCTTTAGCTGGCATCAGGCTGACGGACGTTACAGCGAAAAGAACAATTTCCCTGCATTCACGGCCGAGTTACCCGATGGTACCCAGTACTATGGTTTCCCTGCCGGAGAAGATAACGAGCTGAAACTCGGGAAACATAATGGCGGACAAGTCATCAGTGAACCGCAGCATCGCAAACCATTTGGCGCGATCGCAACCGATGGCAGTGAAGTATTCAGTTTCTTACGCCAGATCATGCCGGGCGTGGGTGTCTGCATGCACGGCGCAGCCTGCACTTACGATATGTCGCCAGATGAAGATTTTATTATTGATACCCTACCAGGCCATGACAATACGCTGGTGATCACCGGGCTGAGTGGACATGGGTTTAAATTTGCATCGGTACTGGGGGAGATTGCCTGCAAGTTCGCTCTGGGCAAAGAACCTGGCTTCGACCTGACACCATTCTCGCTTTCGCGCTTTAAATAAAACCACGTAACGTCGGATATCGCTTATGCTAATCCGACCTACGAAGCGCTTTTTGCAGGTGGATTCACGTAAGCAACATCCACCAGAAAAGTTACTCGGGATCAGGGATCCCCAACGTGGTATTGAGCGCACCACGCGATTTATTGAAGATCTTATTACCGTTTTCACGACCAGCGCGGCGACGGCGCTGCTCTTCTGGTGACAGCGCTAGCTCCTCGCGGCAAATGTCGCTACAACAGCCTGCAAACTTCTCTGCACAGGATGGACACTGAATAAATAGCAGATGACAGCCATCATTTTTGCAGTTGGTGTGGCTATCACAGGAAACCCCACACTGATGGCAGTGGGCAATCACATCTTCGGAAATTCGCTCACCCATACGCTCGTCAAAAACAAAGTTCTTGCCAACAAAACGCACTGGAATCCCCTGCTCACGCGCACGTCGGGCATATTCAATAATCCCGCCTTCAATGTGATAGACGTTCTTAAAACCGTTGTGCAACATCCAGGCGCTGGCTTTCTCGCAGCGGATCCCGCCAGTGCAATACATGACAATTTTCTTTTCTTTGTCATCCTGCAACATATCTACCGCTTTCGGCAGCTGTTCACGGAACGTATCAGCCGGGATCTCTAAAGCATCCTGGAAATGGCCAACTTCATATTCGTAATGATTGCGCATGTCGATAAATACGGCTTCAGGGTCATCGAGCATGGCGTTGACATCTGCCGCTTTAAGGTAAGAGCCGACATTGCTGGCATCAAAAGACGGGTCATCAATCCCATCGGCAACAATACGGTCACGCACTTTCATGCGCAGCACCCAAAACGACTTGCCGTCATCTTCAAGTGCGATATTCAGACGCACGCCATTGAGCGCCGGATGGAAGGCATAAAGCGCTTCACGGAATGCCTCAACACGGCTTTGCGGTACGCTGATTTGCGCGTTAATCCCTTCATGAGCGAGATAGACACGGCCAAAAACATTTAGCGCGGTAAAAGCCTGATACAGAGCATCACGCGTGGTTTTAGGATCTTCGATATGGAAATATTTATAGAATGAGATTGTGGTGCGTGGCTCGGTTTCAGCCAACATACGCACGCGCAGTTCATCATTCGATATACGGTTGTGTAACACTGGCATGGTGTTCGCTCGGCTATCGTTGATAAGAAAAAAACTGGGCAGCATCATAAAGCAATTATCGTTAATTTACATCCACGCATTTTGCGCTACATTTTCTTCATCTAGCCGCACCGCAATCAACAATTGATGGATTATCAGTCACTCCGCACCCGTTAATTTTGGCTGACTCTCAAAAAGTGTCACAATAGTCTTACTCAAGAAGATCCGGCATTTGCCGTCACAATAGGTTTTACATGACGAACTTACCGCAATTCTCGCGCGCATTGCTTCATCCCCGATATTGGGGAATTTGGTTTGGGATTGGCTTACTCTACTTAATTACTCTCCTCCCTTACCCTGTGATTTATCGACTTGGCCGTGGCCTTGGCCAACTCGCCAGGCGCTTTATGAAACGTCGCGTCAGAATTACACGCCGCAATCTTGAGCTCGCCTTCCCGAACAAAACCGTCGAAGAGCGAGAACACTATCTGGAAAAAAACTTTGAGTCCGTAGGCCTTGGCTTGATGGAGACTGGTATCGCCTGGTTCTGGCCAACATGGCGTATCCAGCGCTGGTGCGACGTTAGCGGCGTCGACCAGATTCATGCGGTACAAGAAGCCAAGCGCGGCGTACTCCTGATTGGTATTCACTTCCTGACGCTTGAATTAGGCGCACGCATGTTCGGCATGAATACGCCGGGCATTGGCGTTTACCGCCCGAATGACAATCCCCTGCTGGACTGGCTGCAAACCTGGGGCCGCATGCGTTCAAACAAAAGTATGATCGACCGTAAAGATCTCAAAGGCATGATCCGGGCGCTAAAACAGGGCGAGATTATCTGGTACGCACCTGACCATGACTACGGCCCACGCGGCAGCGTTTTTGTACCATTCTTTGGCGTTGATCAAGCGGCTACCACCAGCGGTACCTATACGCTTGCTCGTATGTCGGGTGCGGCAATTGTCCCGATGGTGCCACGCCGCAAACCTGACGGAAAAGGCTACGAGCTGATTATTCTGCCTGCGGAGTTTTCACCACCGCTGGAAACCCCGGAAGGCACAGCGCTGTGGATGAACAAAATCATCGAAGAATGCATCATGATGGCGCCTGAGCAATATATGTGGCTACACCGCCGTTTTAAAACGCGCCCCGAAGGCGTTCCCTCACGCTACTAGCTATCCTTCATTAAAGTCATAAGGCGGCTTCTGGCCGCCTTTATTCGTTCTAAAATTGTGTTTTAGAAACATTGCCACTCCAACGCCAACAGGCGCATAATTAGCAAGGTAATAATTCCCCGCATATCTTTTCTGCCCAATTTGGAGCGTTATGACTCTCGCCGAGAGCACCACCATCAACTGGAAACGAAATCTCACTGTCGCCTGGCTTGGGTGTTTTCTGACTGGTGTTGCATTTAGTCTGGTAATGCCTTTCCTGCCCTTGTATGTCGAACACCTTGGCGTAACAGGCCACAGCGCATTAAACATGTGGTCCGGTATCGTTTTCAGCATCACCTTTTTGTTTTCAGCGATTGCATCACCTTTCTGGGGCGGGCTTGCCGACCGTAAAGGCCGCAAAATCATGCTGCTGCGTTCAGCGTTGGGTATGTCCATCGTGATGGTGCTGATGGGGTTTGCGAGCAATATCTGGCAGTTTCTGGCGCTTCGTGCACTGCTAGGCTTGTTGGGCGGTTTTGTGCCCAACGCCAATGCGCTGATTGCCACACAGGTCCCACGCCATAAAAGTGGCTGGGCTCTGGGCACATTATCAACGGGAGGCGTGAGTGGTGCGCTTCTCGGGCCGATGATCGGTGGTTTTCTGGCGGATACTTACGGCTTACGACCGGTATTTTTCATTACCGCAGCCGTGTTGTTTACCTGCTTTGTCTTTACGCTTTTCTGTATTCGCGAACAATTCACGCCCGTGAACAAAAAAGACATGCTGCACGCGCGCCAGGTATTCACTTCACTTAAAAACCCAAAACTGGTGCTGAGCCTGTTTGTCACCACCATGATTATTCAGGTCGCGACCGGTTCGATTGCCCCAATTCTGACGCTCTACGTGCGCGAACTGGCGGGTAATGTCAGCAACCTGGCGTTTATCAGCGGTATGATAGCATCTGTTCCTGGTGTGGCGGCGTTGATAAGTGCACCGCGCTTAGGGAAACTGGGGGATAGAATCGGGCCGGAGCGAATTTTAATCTGCGCACTGGTTATTTCAGTGCTGCTACTGATCCCGATGTCGATGGTACAAACGCCATGGCAATTGGGCGTGTTGCGTTTCCTGCTCGGTGCAGCCGACGGCGCGCTATTGCCTGCGGTACAAACTCTGCTTATCTATAACTCCAGCAACCAGATTGCCGGACGTATCTTTAGTTACAACCAATCTTTCCGTGATATTGGCAACGTTACCGGCCCGTTAGTTGGGGCGGCAGTCTCAGCCAGTTACGGCTTCCGCACGGTGTTTTTAGTCACCGCTGGTGTCGTACTCTTCAACGCGCTTTACTCATGGATTACCCTGCGCCGCCCAACCGCTCGCACCCGTATTTTGGAAGATTAACTCTCAAATCCTCTCATCCTCTAAGTAATTCGAGTTGTATCGCGGCGGCAAGTGAAAGAATCCCCAGGAGCTTACTAAAGTAAGTGACTGGGGTGAGTGAACGCTGCCAACAAAGAGACAACTCGAAGTACGACGAGGATTAAATCTCATACTTGCAACTTTGCGAAGAGCGTCAACAATTAACTTGAAATTGCGCTGTAGCGCGCTCCCTGACCTGTAACAAAAGGAGATGAGTATGAGTCTGTACGCTACGCTGGAAGAGGCCATTGATGCCGCACGCGAGCTTTTCCTTGTAGATAATCCGGAACTTGAAGAAGAGAGTGCCAGTGTTCAGCAATTGAACATCCAAAAGTACATTCTTCAGGATGGCGACATTATGTGGCAAGCTGAGTTCTTCGCAGATGACAGCGAAGATGGCGATTGTTTACCGATGCTCAGTGGTGAGGCAGCCCAAAGTGTGTTCGACGGTGACTACGATGAAATCGAGTTACGCCAGGAGTGGATTGAGGAAAACACGCTGCATGAGTGGGACGAAGGTGAATTTCAACTTGAGCCGCCGCTGGATACCGAGGAAGGGCAAACTGCGGCTGATGAATGGGATGAACGATAAAACGTTTATTCGTATGGCCCATGGCTGGCATCAATGGGCAACAACAGTGTGTCGAAGACCAGCGAAAATGGTAAGTCGAGCACTGTAATATAGCGCCATGCACTGTCACGCACGTCCCACTGCACTCCGGGGTAATACTGATTACCATGTCCCTGCCCCGGAACTGCACGGCTGATAATACTGCCACAACCACTCAGCAAACACGCCATCATTACGACCACAATCGCTCTAAACAAATCTTCTCTCCTGATTTTTCCGGCTGAGTATAACTGCCCATCGCTTGAGCGCAAAAAAATGCCGACCCGAAGGTCGGCATTGATAACGCGTATTACCCGTTATTTAGTCGGCAATGCCTCAGGATTCAGACTCACCGTTTTGTAGTTATCAACCCATGAGGAATAACGCTGCGGGTTAGACCACACACGGTAATGCAGACGAGACATTGTTACCGGGTCGCTTAACAGCACCAAGCGACGGTCGCGGTTAAGTTTCTCAGGCGTTTCGTTAAGAGCTTGCTCAACGTGACGATCACGGGCGATTTCCAGCACCTGGCTGGCACGGTGACGCGCCGTTGCCATTGCGGTTGCCAGGGCATTAAACGACGGGTTAAACACCGCGTGCATAAAGCCATCATCCAGCGTACGGCTGCGGTTCAGCTTCAGGTAGTTGTCGGTATCCACCAGCACCTGTGGAGGAGAATACTCTTCCGGGATCAGGAACAACTTCCAGCGTTTGGTACGCAAACCGATGGTCGCACGGCTCGAAATCACCGATACAAACGGCGATAGAATCAGTGAGAACACGATTGGCGCAAGCCAGAACAGGAAACGTAAATCCAGCCACGCCATGCCCACTGCCCACACCAGACCCAGCAGCAGCTGAGAACCGTGGCGCATAAACGCTTCGCCCCAAGGGGTTGAATCGTCATCACGCTGTGGAGAGTTCCATACCACTTCCCAACCGAGGAACGCGCTCACCACAAACACGGTGTGGAACAGCATACGCACCGGTGCCAGCAGCACGGAGAACAGCACTTCAAGCAACAGAGAAGCCGTAACGCGGAAGAAGCCACCGAACTCTTTCGAGCCTTTGCACCAAATCAAAATGATGCTCAGCAGCTTCGGCAGGAACAGCAACACCATGGTGGACGCGAACAACGCAATCGCAAGCTCAGGACGCCACTGCGGCCACACCGGGAACAACTGGCGCGGTTGCAGGAAGTATTGCGGTTCGGTCAGCGCGTGTACCACCTGCAAGGCAGTTGATAATGCGAGGAACATAAACCACAGCGGAGCAGACAGGTAAGACATAACGCCCGTCAGGAACACCGCACGGTGTACCGGGTGCATACCTTTTACCAGGAACAGACGGAAGTTCATCAAGTTACCGTGGCACCAACGGCGGTCACGCTTGAGTTCATCCAGTAAGTTCGGCGGCAGCTCTTCATAAGAACCCGGCAGATCATAGGCAATCCACACACCCCAACCCGCACGACGCATCAGCGCTGCTTCTACGAAGTCATGAGAAAGGATGGAACCGGCGAATGAACCTTCACCTGGCAGCGGTGCTAACGCACAGTGCTCAATGAATGGCTTAACGCGGATAATCGCATTGTGGCCCCAGTAGTGGGATTCACCCAATTGCCAGAAGTGCAGACCCGCTGTAAACAGCGGCCCGTATACACGTGTCGCAAACTGCTGGCAACGCGCATACAGAGTGTCCATGCCTGACGCTTTTGGTGAAGACTGAATGATGCCCGCATTCGGGTTAGCATTCATCAGACGCACAAGGTTAGTCAGACAGTCACCGCTCATTACTGAGTCGGCATCCAGAACCACCATGTAACTGTACTGATTACCCCAACGACGACAGAAGTCATCGATGTTGCCACTTTTACGCTTCACACGACGACGACGGCGACGGTAGAAAATCTGCCCTTCGCCCTGCACTTCGTTGATGAGTTCCATCCACGCTTTCTGCTCGGCAACACAGATATCCGGGTTGTAGCTGTCGCTTAAGATGTAAACGTCGAAGTGCTGCTGTTGGCCGGTTGCTTTTACCGATTCCCACGTCGCGCGCAGGCCCGCAAATACGCGGTCTACGTCTTCGTTACAGATTGGCATAATCAACGCGGTGCGATGCGCCGGGTCGATTGGTTCATCACCCACTGTTGAGGCAGAGATACTGTATTTATCTTTGCCCATCAGTAGCTGGAGGAAGCCCATCAGCGCAGTCCAGAAACCGGCTGAAACCCAACAGAACAGAATCGCAAAAAGGATCAAAATGCCGGTTTGCAGCACATACGGCAGAAGCTGCATAAAGGACACCCAAAGATCCTGGCCGATCATGTCGGATGGATTGATCAGTGCCCAGCCCTGGTAAGGCAGAATTGTCTTCATATACCAGGTTGCAACCACCGTCTGAGAAATGGTCAGCAGCAGCAGAATGTAACGGCGGATTGTTCCGACGGTACGCCATTTCTGCTCAGCTTCAGCCTCTTCTTTCGACATGTAGCGAGGATTTACTTCCCGCCCGCGTAAACGATCCCAGAAACGACCAATCGGGTTGGTGCGCCACGGATCGGGGAACATAGAAGAACGCGTAGCTTTAGGCATTGCCTGCAGCTGGGTGCGCCCCTCTTCGTCCTCAATCAGTTGATCACCGCCCAACGATCCAGGCCAGCTTGCTTCAAGCCGGGCCTTTACCGAGGCTAAAGGGGAATCATCGGCTCTGTCATAGTGGTGCCCTTGCGCATCAAGCGCTTCATGCACCGCTTGCAGATCTGATGCAGGAAGAGCCGCCTTCTGCTCAGCAGAAAGCGGGAGTGCATCAATATAATCAGACGCGGTATCAGTAAACTTATTCATTGGCAGGTAGCTGGTAGCTCCAGGTTTCACTCAACGTTTGATCACCATTGACCAGCGCTGCACGCATTTCAGTCGGTTTCTTCTCATCTTTGACTTTCACACGTACAGTCAAACGCCAGCCTTTAGTGACCGGGTTGTAACGTACCTGGCTGTCAACGATTTCACCGTTGTCACCAATGCTGGTTTGCGCGGTAACCGGCGTATCTTGCGGCAGTTTTTTCATGTCCGCGCCGACGTAATCCACGACAAACGCAATAGTGCCGTCTGGTTGGCGAATCAGATTTGACTGCTTCACATCACCGGTTGAACGGCGAGTCTGCGCAACGTATGCGTTATCAGGCGCATGCATTTTGTCTTCATCACGGCTGAAGGTAATAGTGTATTTGAAGTTCATCTCTTTGCCTGGTTCCGGGAGCTGATCCGGAGTCCAGTAAGCAACGATGTTGTCGTTAGTTTCGTCATTGGTTGGAATTTCAACCAGTTCAACGCGACCTTTACCCCAATCACCTTGCGGCGCAACCCATGCACTTGGTCGCTGATCGTAACGATCGTCAATATCTTCAAAACGAGAGAACTGACGGCCACGTTGCAGCAAACCAAAGCCAACTGGATTCTCGGTTGCAAACGAGCTCACCGCCAGATGTTTCGGGTTATTCAGCGGACGCCAAATCCATTCACCGTTACCGGCATGGATAGACAGACCGTTGGAGTCATGCAGTTCCGGACGGAAGTTGGTGCTTGGTGACGGCTGATTTGGCCCAAACAGGAACATACTGGTCAATGGTGCCACGCCCAGTTTGCCAACTTTATCGCGCAGATAAACTTTTGACTGTACGTTCACCACTGTGTCGCGCCCTGGGGTAATCACAAAGCGATACGCACCGGTTGCACGTGGGGAATCGAGCAACGCGTAGAGGGTCAGCGTTTTGTCGCCTGCTTTCGGGCGTTCAATCCAATACTCACGGAAACGTGGGAACTCTTCGCCAGATGGCAAAGCAGTGTCAATAGCCAAACCACGAGCAGACAGGCCATAAACCTGACCTGAGCCAATCACACGGAAGTAACTCGCCCCGAGCATGCTGACAATTTCGTCGTTCTTATCTTTGCTGTTGATCGGATAGAGCACTTTGAACCCGGCAAAGCCGAGATCTTTCACGGTGTCTTTATCGTGTTTCACATCACCGAAATTAAAGTAATCCGGGTTGTACTTGATCTTATGAACCGCAGTTGCCGTCACTTCATTGATAGCAACAGGGGTGTCGAAGTACATACCCTGATGATAAAACTCAAGCTTAAATGGGGTCTTTAACTTGCTCCAGTAGGCTTTGTCGTGATTGAACTGGATCTGCTGATAATCCGCATATTTCATGTCGCGGAAGAGCGAAGGCAGATTGCTTTTCGGTGCTTCGTAGCTTTTGCCCGCTAATGTTTTCGCTTGTTTTGCGACATCATCGATATTGAAGGCCCAAACTGAGGTGGTATAAAGTGACAGCATTACTGCAGCACCGAGCCCACACACTTTCATCATTTTTAGTTTATGTTTCATATTAACCAGCACATCCCCCTTTGTGTGCTTAAATCAATCCAATCCATTTTAATGGAAACTTCTGCTTTCCGACAACCAAATACCCGCATTGTTCAGCGCGCCGGCTCAGCCTTTAAGCAAAAAAAGACAACTGCTTACGCTTTCAGCATCCATCCTGGAGACAGGATGTCATGGTTAGTGTAGGGTTGCCACGGAATTGATACCGTTCGGGACTTTAAGCCTATTGGGATATGTTCTTAAGGATAAGGCGATTCGTCCGATAATGTTTGGAGTATTATGAGTAAAGCACCACAACAACGCGAGTTTTTCCTGGATTCTATCCGGGCCTGGTTAATGCTCTTAGGCATCCCGTTCCATATCTCGCTCATCTATTCAAGCCATCACTGGCACGTCAATAGCACCGAAGCATCGTGGGGTTTAACCCTGTTTAATGATTTTATTCACGCCTTTCGTATGCAGGTGTTTTTTGTCATTTCGGGATATTTCTCCTACATGCTTTTTTTGCGCTACCCGCTTAAACGCTGGTGGAAAGTGCGTGTAGAGCGGGTCGGCATCCCGATGCTCACCGCGATACCATTGCTCACACTGCCGCAATTTTTAATGCTGCAACACGTTAATGACAAAGCAAAAAATTGGCCCGGCCTGACGCCCTATGAAAAATACAACACCCTGGTTTGGGAGCTGGTTTCTCATTTGTGGTTCTTGTTAGTGATGGTGGTACTTACAACCGTATGTTTATTTTTGTTTCAACAAATGAAAGCACGCATTGCTGAAAAGTCAGAAAATATTCCATCTTCTATTACTTTAGGAAAGCTCTCAGTCGCCTTCCTGGGGTTCGGTATTCTATACGGCGTTATTCGCCGTACTATTTTTATTATTTACTCACCGATATTAAGTGATGGGTTATTTAACTTCGTAGTGATGCAAACGCTGTTTTATCTACCATTCTTCATGCTTGGAGCTCTGGTGTTTGTTCGTCCACAGTTAAAAGCGCTATTTACCACACCGTCGCCATGGTGTGCGGTAGGAGCGGCACTGGCATTTTGCGCCTATCTGCTTAACCAACGTTACGGTAGCGGTGACGCCTGGATGTATGAAACAGAGAGCGTGATTACCATGGTGCTGGGTTTGTGGATGGTCAACGTAGTGTTCTCCCTTGGCCATAAGCTGCTGAATTTCCATTCAAAGCGTGTCACCTATTTTGTGAATGCCTCACTGTTTATTTACCTGGTGCACCATCCGTTGACGCTGTTTTTCGGCGCTTACATCACACCGCATATTGCTTCAAATGCGCTGGGCTTTATCACCGGGTTAGTTTTCGTGATTGGTATTGCGGTGATTCTGTATGAAATCCACCTGCGCATTCCGTTGCTGCGCTTCCTGTTCTCCGGCAAGCCGCAGAATGTGGCGGTTAAGGTGACGAGTTAGCGCTGAGGGTTCACTTCAAAATGGTGGATGTCGCTACGCTAATCCACCCTACAAAACCGAAACTGTAGGTCGGATTAGCGTAGCGACATCCGACACTTCTCATAAAAGCCATTCAATCGGTAGTCGATAAACCAACCTCACCAACACCCGCTGCCAAAAGCGGGTGTGCGGTTCTTTCTTCCAGACAATCTCTTTGCCTTCACTGTGCTCCACCCAATTCACTCGCCCCCACTTATCCAGACGCAGCGCCCAGGCATTCTCTTTCTGACTTTGGGTGAAACGCTGGTGAATATCCTGTGCCAGCGCCTCACTTTCAATAACAAAACCCATCTCGGTATTGAGCATTGCGGAACGTGGGTCAAAATTAAAGGAGCCGATAAACACTTTTTGTTTATCCACACTAAACGTTTTGGCATGCAGGCTGGAACCTGAATTCCCTGTTAAGCCACGGTCATGTGGTCTGCGCAGGACATCTTGTTCGGGCTTTAACTCATAAAGCTCGACCCCGTGGCGCATCAGTTTTTTGCGCCAACGCGCATAACCAGCATGAACTACCGCCACATCATTGGCGGCCAGTGAGTTAGTCAGGATTGCTATTTTTACCCCTTTACGCACAAGCCCCAAGATTTGCGCAATGCCAGCGCGAGTGGGCACAAAATAGGCTGAAATAATGTCTATCTCACGCTCAGGCATACCAATCACATTCATCAGGCGTTGCGGCAGTAACGTGTGGTTGCGGGCTTTGCCCTGCCCCTTACGCGGGTCATCGCTGAGTAAGCGTGTTTTCGCCCAATACATATTCAGCGTGCGGGCGACCAGATTGGTCGCAAACTGGCTGGTAGTCAGTCGATCAAGATAGCGACGCGCCGTCGGGTCATCACGCCAGTCGTCAGGAAGTTGTACCCGCTGCTGTAAGGCATCGCTATCGACATCGAGCACCTTTTCCAATGTTGAGACGCACTGGCTGTTCCAGTAGCGCTCAAAATCCTGGCTGACATCCTCAACAACCGGGCCCACGGCCAGCACATCTAAGTCTGAAAACAGCGGTTGTTTACCCACACCAAAGTACGCATCCCCCACGTTTCGCCCGCCGATAATCGTGGTTTCACCGTCAACAGTGAATGATTTGTTGTGCATACGACGGTTAAGCCTGGCAAAGTCAGTCAAATAACCAATGGCGCGAAACAGGCGAAATGAAAAGGGATTAAAAAGACGAACTTCTATTTGAGGATGGGCGTTCAGAAGCGCTAACGTATCATCAAGGCCGTTGGTGTTGTTATCGTCAAGCAACAGTCTGACTTTCACTCCGCGATCTGCCGCCGCCAGTAGTGCACTAAACATCAGCCGCCCGGACATATCGTCCTGCCAGATGTAGTACTGCACATCGAGGGTTTTCTCCGCCATCCCACACAGCAGATAGCGCGCGGCAAACGCATCAAGGCTATCCGCAAGCGGATGAATCCCGCTAAGCCCAGGATGCCCAGCGGTAGCCGGGGCAATCGCTCGACCCAGACGTGTGGCATGAGGATTATTCACTTTAGAGTTGGGCAAGTAGTTGCTCATAAATATGGGTGTTTTCATCGTCAAAGCAGACAAAAACTACCTGTTCGGGTAACGGGCGCAGGCCGATATAACGGTAGACGGTATCAACGGCTATTTTCGCTGCCAGCTCTTTCGGATAACCATACGCACCGGTGCTAATCGCCGGGAACGCAATAGTGCGATAGCTATTAGCTGCCGCTAAGTCGAGGCTATTGCGGTAGGTCTGTTCAAGTAATTCAGCTTCATGTTTTTCACCGCCCTGCCATACCGGGCCAACTGCATGAATCACGGCCTTAACCGGAATGTTTCCCGCCTCGGTAATGACAGCATGTCCTGGCGCGCAGTCACCCTGCTGGCGACGAATAACTTCACAGGCTGCCAATAAAGCAGGCCCTGCAGCATGATGAATAGCCCCATCAACACCACCGCCTCCCATCAAGGATGGGTTTGCGGCATTTACTATCACGTCAACTTCAACGCGGGTGATATCACCTTGTATCACCGACATTCTTTCACTCATTGGGAATTCTCCAGTTAGTCTTTGATAGTAGTCTAAACTTACCGAACAGCAGACGTATATCACTTCCTGAGGATTTCACGACATCTCCTAACCTCTGATTTTTTCTCGTTATCTACAAAAAAGATCCGTTAGACCTGACACATTTTTTATCTGCAGCCGCATCTGTAGAAGGCGTTTTCGCTGCGAAAAATGGGATCTGAAATGTGCGTTTTATGCATTTCAGTGGTTACTTTCGTTTCAGGAGAGGTTCTATGGCTAGTGAAGCGCAAAAAGTCGGGTTGGTCCCGGTGATGTTAATGGTGGCAGGCAATATCATGGGTTCCGGGGTTTTCCTGCTTCCGGCAAACCTTGCAGCAACAGGCGGGATTGCCATTTTTGGCTGGATGGTGACAATTATCGGCGCACTGTCTTTGTCGATGGTGTACGCCAAAATGTCATCACTTGATGACAGCCCCGGTGGTTCTTACGCTTATGCCCGCCGCGCATTTGGCCCCTTCCTCGGTTATCAAACCAATCTGCTTTACTGGCTTGCTTGTTGGATAGGTAACGTCGCGATGGTGGTAATTGGCGTCGGTTATCTCAGCTATTTCTTCCCGATGCTCAACCAGCCCTGGCCGCTTACCGTGACCTGTATTGCAATTCTGTGGCTGTTTGTCGGGCTCAATATTGTTGGCCCGAAAATGATCACCCGCGTGCAGGCGGTCGCCACTATTCTGGCACTGATTCCGATAGTCGCCGTCGCCGTCTTAGGCTGGTTCTGGTTTAAAAGCGACACCTATATGGAAGCCTGGAACGTCAGCGGCAAAGGCACTTTTGGCGCAATTCAGAGTACTTTAAGCGTCACGCTGTGGTCATTTATCGGTGTTGAGAGCGCCTCAGTTGCCGCAGCGGTAGTGAAAAATCCCAAACGCAACGTACCCATCGCCACCATTGGCGGGGTATTGATTGCCGCTGTTTGTTACGTACTTTCCAGTACTGCCATTATGGGCATGATCCCTAACGCAGAGCTGAGACTTTCTGCGTCGCCATTTGGCGATGCCGCGCGCATGGCAATGGGGCCAACTGCTGGGGCTATTGTTTCATTCTGTGCCGCAGCCGGGTGTTTAGGAAGCCTTGGCGGCTGGACGCTACTCGCCGGGCAAACCGCCAAAGCCGCCGCCGATGATGGTCTGTTCCCACCTATTTTTGCCAAAGTGAATAAAGATCAGACTCCGGTCGCGGGTTTGCTGATTGTTGGCGTTCTGATGACCATCTTCCAGCTTGCCAGTATCTCGCCTGACGCTACCTCACAGTTCGCGGTGGTTTCATCTGTGTCGGTCATCTTTACGCTGGTGCCGTATATCTACACCTGCGCGGCTTTAATGCTGGTCGGTCAGGGGCATTTGGGCAACCAACGTTTGCCGTTCTTGTTCATCACACTGATTGCTTTCATTTACTGTATTTGGGCCGTCGTTGGCACTGGCGCGACCGAAGTGATGTGGTCGTTTGTCGCCATCATGGTGATTACTGCGATGTACACCGTTAACTACAACCGTCGTCATAAAAACCCCTACCCGCTGGATAAACCTGTGGTTAACGACTAACTGGAGAGCGCTATGCTTGATTTAGGCACGCATCAAAAACGTAAAATTCTGGTGGTCGATAGCAGTATTCAGGACGTTAACACCGCCAACGGGCGCGCAGTGGCAGAGCTAATTGAGGCCCTGGAAGAGAACAACTTTGCCGTGATTTCAGCGGCAACATTTGAAGATGGTATCGCAACGGTCACCTCCGATGCCTCACTGTGCTGCATCTTTGTTGACTGGACTTCGGGCGGCAATGACGACGAATCCCACAGCCAGGCTTTCTCGTTGTTGCAAACTATTCGCCGCCGCAATAAGAGTGTGCCAGTGCTGTTAATGGCCGAGCACTCTTGCGTCGATACATTAACGCTCGATTCCATGCGGCTGGTGAATGAGTTCGTCTGGATGCACGAAGATACTGCCGAATTTATTGCCGCCCGTGCACGTTCGTTGATCCAGCGTTATTACGAGCAACTGCTCCCACCTTTCACCCGCGCACTGTTTAATTACACATTGGAAAACCCGGAATACTCGTGGGCGGCGCCGGGGCATCAGGGTGGTGTGGCTTTTACTAAATCAGCGGTTGGTCGAGAGTTTCTCGATTTCTTCGGGGAGAACTTGTTCCGCACAGATACCGGTATTGAACGTGCAGCCATGGGTTCGCTGCTGGACCACAGCGGGCCAATTAAAGCCTCAGAAACTTACGCAGCCGAGGTGTTTGGTGCACATCAAAGCTATTCGGTGTTGAATGGCACCTCAGGTTCTAACCGCGCCATTATGCAGGCGGTAGTTGGCGAGCTGGAGATTGCGCTGTGCGATCGCAACTGCCATAAGTCCATCGAACAAGGGTTAGTGATGACGGGAGCGCTGCCGGTCTATTTCGTGCCGACGCGCAACCGTTTTGGCATTATCGGGCCGATTCCTAAGCGCCAGTTCACGCCAGAAAGCATTCGTGCAGCCATTGATGCCAACCCACTTAAGCATGAAGTAGTGAGCGATAAACCCGTCTACGCCGTGGTGACTAACTGTACTTATGACGGTATGTGTTATCACGCCGAAGCGGCGCAGGAGTTGCTGGCGCAAAGCGTTGACCAGATTCACTTCGACGAAGCATGGTATGCCTACGCCCGCTTCAATCCGATGTACAAAGGTCGCTTCGCCATGCGTGGCGATCCGAAAGACTTCGACCGCAATGGGCCAACAGTTTTTGCTACTCATTCAACACACAAACTATTGGCAGCACTGTCGCAAGCCTCATACATCCATATTCGCAACGGCAAAAAGCCCGTCGAGCATTCGCGGTTTAACGAGTCATATATGCTGCAAGCCACCACTTCGCCGCTGTATGCGATTATCGCCTCCAACGAAATTGGTGCTGCGATGATGGATGGCGGCCAGGGTGAAGCGTTGACCCAGGAAGTGATCGTTGAGGCGGTGGATTTCCGTCTTGCACTGGCGAAAGTGCATGCTGCGTTTGCTAAAAAAGGCGAGTGGTTCTTCACACCGTGGAATGCACCAACCATTACCGATGCATCCGGTGCTGAAGTGCCGTTTGTTCAAGCCTCACGTGAGCAACTCACCACCGATCCCGCCTGTTGGACACTGAAGCCTGGCGATAAATGGCACGGTTTTGAACAACTGGAAGATGAGTGGTGTTTACTTGATCCGATCAAAGCCGGGATCCTTGCTCCCGGGATGGGGGATGATGGCAACTTGCTTGAGTCAGGTATTCCCGCCGCGATGGTGACCGCCTACCTTGGCGAGCGTGGGATCGTCCCCTCGCGTACCACCGATTTTATGGTGCTATGCCTGTTCTCAATCGGCGTAACAAAAGGCAAATGGGGCACGCTGATTAACGTGTTGCTGGAGTTTAAAGATGACTACGACAACAACACGCAGCTCAAACGCTGCTTGCCCGATCTTATCAGTGCCGACGCCGCGCGCTATGCCGGTATGGGGCTAAAAGATCTGTGCGATGAGATGTTTAACTACATGAAAACCAGCCAGATGGACAAACTGCAGGCAGAGGCATTTGGCAATATTCCCGTTCCGGCAAAACGCCCGCGCATTGCCTTCCAACAACATATGGCAGGCAAAGCAGACCATTTACCTATCGACCAATTACCGAACCGTATTTCTGCCGTCGGGGTGATTCCCTACCCTCCGGGCATTCCGATTGTGATGCCTGGTGAAAGCTTTGGCGCAGCGGACGGCCCGTGGCTGAAATACATTCGCAGTATTGCCCAGTGGGGAGAGAAATTCCCAGGTTTTGAGAAAGAACTAGAGGGCGCCGAATTGATTGATGGGGTTTATCACATCTGGGCGCTTAAACAATAATCATCACGGGTGCAAAACTATCAGGAAACGGCTGCTCGCCGCAACACGCGATCAGCCGGTTTTCGACGCAAACATGATGAAGATATCGGTCTGGTGGGCAAAGTGACTCCAGCGGTAAATTGAGCTGATTCATTTGCCAGACCGTTCCTCCACGCTGCTTAAGCACCGCCTCGTGCGCCGTCCACAAACGCCAGAACGCCACCATTTTTTCATCTTCAGGCAACGATTCTAACCAATCACAAAGTGGCGCACCAAAACTATGCCGGGCAATCGCCATAAAACGCGCACGCGGGCGAATGAACTCAATATCGCAACCCACATCCCCTTCACCCACCAGCACCGCAACAGATGAACCCGTGTTACTGATATTAAAAGCAGGCAGTGCCGGATGAAACGGTTTGCCGTGAGCGCCCCGCTCTAATTTCGGTAACGGGCCGTCATTGAGCAGCATCGCCAGCAAAATTCTGGCAGCCAGCCATTCTGCGCGGCGTAACCCCACGGGTGACTCTTCCAGCAATTCAGGTGACAGCCAGCGTGTAGCGAGTACATCACCCGCTAAACACGCCGCATCGGCAAATGCCAGGTGATAGCCGTTGACTACCAACGGCGCATCACCAGTGAAGTGTTAATTCCACCAAAGGCGAAATTATTGCTCTGCACAAACTCAGTGTCGATTTTGCGCGCTCCACCCATGATGTAATCGAGCTCGCCGCACGCCTCATCAGGTTCAGTCAAGTTGAGTGTTTCGGCAAACCAACCTTCACGCATCATCTCGATACTCATCCACGCTTCCAGCGCACCACATGCACCGAGCGTATGGCCCAAATAACTTTTCAGTGAAGATATAGGCGTATTGGCACCAAAAATTGCCGCTGTAGCGTGACTTTCCGCAATGTCACCACGATCGGTTGCGGTGCCATGAGCGTTAATGTACCCAATGTCGCGAGCCTCAAGCCCAGCGGAAACCAGGCCGCGCTCGATACAGATTTGCATGGTTTCTTTCTGCGGCTGCGTGATATGTGCTGCATCACAATTGGTATGAAAACCGACAATTTCAGCATAGATTGTCGCACCACGTGCCAGGGCATGATCGAGATCTTCAAGGATCAATGTCCCCGCACCTTCACCAATTACTAGCCCATCTCGTTGTTTATCAAACGGCGACGGTGTGCTCTTTGGCCGATCGTTACGCTGGCTGGTGGCAAAAAGCGTATCAAATACCGCCGCTTCCGAAGGACATAACTCTTCTGCTCCCCCCGCAACCATCACTGTCTGGTAACCATGGCGAATCGCTTCCCAGGCATAACCAATCGCCTGACTACCTGACGTGCAAGCACTGGAGGTTGGGATCACCCGTCCACGCAAGCCAAAAAACAATCCGGTATTGACCGCCGCGGTATGTGGCATCATCTGCACATAAGTGGTGCCGGTAATATTACGGGTATGTTTTTCAGTGAGCATGGTAGCGAACTCGCTCACCGGCCCGGTGCTTCCGGTCGAAGAACCGTAGGCAATACCAGTTTCGCCACTGGTAAGAATAGGGTCGTCGAGCAAACCCGCCTGAATTAGCGCAAGTTCCGTGGCCCTGGTCGCCAGCAGCGAAACGCGCCCCATCGCCCGTATACGCTTTCGCGTGTAGTGCTCCGGTAAAGTAAAATTATCGACCGGCGCACCGAGCATGGTGTTCAGCCCATCGTAAACCTGCCACTCTGGCATATGACGGACCGCGTTTTTACCAGACTTCAAGCCCGCTGCTACATCCTGCCAGTTAGTGCCAAATGCCGTCACGCCACCCATTCCGGTCACTACCACACGGCGAATCACAACATACCTCCATTGATGGAGATAACCTGGCGCGTAACGTAGCCCGCAACAGGTGACATCAGGTAACGCGCAAGCCCCGCCACTTCTTCGGGTTGGCCCATACGTTGCAATGGAATCATACGCATTGCTTCAGTAAGCGCCGCCTCTTCCATCTCAATCATGCCGGTATCAATCAAACCCGGAGCAATACAGTTTACGGTGATTTTGCGCTTTGCCAGTTCTATCGCCAGCGCTTTCGTGGCACCAATAATGCCCGCTTTTGCCGCGCTGTAGTTCACTTGCCCGCGGTTACCCATCAGGCCAGAAACCGAAGAAAGTGTAATAATTCGCCCGCCTTTACGCAGGCCAATCATCGGCATGACGCACGGTTGTATCACATTGTAAAAGCTGTCGAGATTGGTACGAATCACACAGTCCCAGTCTTCATCGCTTAACGCCGGGAATGCGCCATCACGAGTCATACCCGCATTATTGACCACCCCCCAATATGCACCGTGGGTTTCGATATCAGCCTCAAGGACGCTGCGGCATTGGCTACGGTCTGAGCTATCAAACTGCATCACGCGCCCTTTTCCGCCCTGAGCCGTAATTTGCTCAAGCGTATGCTGGGCACCCGCTTCGTCACGATGGTAATGCACCACCACCGCAAATCCGTCGGCGGCAAGCCCCAGAGCAATCGCCTTGCCAATCCCCTTGCTGGCGCCGGTTACTAATACCGTCTGTGTCATCTTGCTATCCCATCAAAATAATTGTTTTAATTCATTATTATCAGGCTGATATGTATTAACTCGCCCGCTCGCCAGTACGTTGCCGTCCGCGAGAATTTGTCCTTCGAAACTACCAATCTTTTCATCACGCATCAGCAGCGTGACATGACATTCCAGTAACGCACCTTGTGGGAAAACGCCTGCCTGGCAGCGTATTCCACGCCCACCCAGCAGCATTCCAACCAGGCTTTCTTCCTCACCGTTTTTTTTCGCATGCCAGCCTGACCACACGCCGACCGTCTGGGCAATCAGTTCGATAGCAAACCAGCCCGGTAAATTGCCTTCGGCATCAAGAAAAGGTGCAAGTACACCAGGGTTGCTCACCGTGACCCGACAATGCGCACTTTCTTGTTCCACCGCCACTACCGATTCAAGCAAGCACATTGGTGCTTCGTGCGGCAAGTAGTGTTGTGGGGCAAGAAAATCAGTCATGAGAAACTCCAAAAATCAGGCAAGCATTATTGCCGCCAAAAGCAAATGAGTTCGATAGCATTATCGGTTTGAGGAATGGTTTTGGCGCGGTGAGTAGACCACAGGGCGCAAGGCTCATGTCTTGATGCGCGTCAGTGAAATCTTGTGCAGGCAGCAGTAAGTCGCGCTCTAACAGCAAATAACACAGCACGGCTTCACAAGCACCCGCAGCGCCTAGCGTATGCCCGGTAAGGTGCTTAGTGGAACTGGCTGGCACGCTTTCGCCAAAAAGTTGATTCACCACTTTCGCCTCGATTTCGTCATTCAGACGCGTGGCAGTGCCGTGCATATTAATATAGCCAATATCATGCGCCCCGATTCTGGCCTCACGCAGCGCCATTTCAATTGCGCGAATAGCCCCAAGACCTTCCGGATGTGGAGCCGACATATGCCAGGCATCAGACGATTCACCCACTCCCAGTAAACAGACTTTACCCGGCTCTTTGGTGAGTAAGATCAATGCACCGGCTTCACCAATGGTAATGCCGTTGCGCTCGGCGCTAAACGGCTTGCAGCGCACGTTACTTAGTGACTCCAGGCTATTGAAACCGTTGATAGGCATACGGCTGAGGGTATCTGCGCCACCCACAATCGCAGCATCCACCATTCCCGACTCAATCAGCCTTTTACCGGTGATCATTGCTCGCGCGCTGGAAGAACAGGCGGTTGAAATCGTCAACGCCGGACCAAACAGTTGCAAATAGTCGCTCAGAAAACGTGAGGGATCGCCAAGCTCTTGCTGGCCGTAATAATAAGAAGCGGGAGGAGAACCTTCGTGGCTGCCGCTGACCATACGGTCACCTTCATCAAGCCCTGAAGTGCTGGTCCCCAGCACGACTGCCACGCGCTCGTTTCCATATCGTGCAATGGCGTCATCCACCTGCGGGCGAATTTGCGCCAGAGCAGCCAATAACAGACGGTTATTTCGGCTGTTGTACTGCGCCATTTCTGGCGCTATTTCTGGTAATTCGCCACAAACACGCCCGACCCAACATTCGCCCTGCTGCAACCAGCCATCGGTATCTGGCCCCATACCTGGTGCCGTGTTGGCCTGCAAATTTGCTGCGATTTCGTCAAGGTTGTTACCCAACGCGTTGACCATTCCGGCAGCAGATAGAGTAATCATAATTAGCTGTCCAGATGCTGAATACTGATGACATAACCGAAACGATGGTGGTGCACGCTCACCGGCTGACGACTGCCGTTACGCATCAAATAATGGATTGTCTCAATCAACTCCCCCTGGTCATCTCGTAGTTCGCGGCGGGAATCGATATCTTTTAATGTCCAGCCTTTAGGTAACTGCGGCTGCCAGGCGCTTATCGGCCAGTAGCTCAACATAATATCGGCAAGAACCTGACTTGCTGGAGGCAATTCTGGCAACGTCATAGACTGCTCGGTTTTCACGCCCTGACTGTCATAGGTCAGGCGGAATAAACGAATCCCTAACGGCGACAAACCAGCCAGCATGATTTTCTGCTGGTCGGCATTGAGCAACACCATCAACGATTGGGTTTTGCCTTTTACTTGCGCAGTCAGCAATTGTTGTTGGGTAATTGACGGCGAAATCCCAGGCGGGGGCAACGTCACTAAAGTGCCGGCTTTTAACCAGGCCTGCGGCCTTGAGCTATCTGGTTTTGTTGTGCTGCACGCACTCAATAATAAGGAGCCAAGCAACAATGCCAGTGTAGGTAGTATTTTCATTATTCTCTCTTTCCCTGAGTAGGTAGGGCTAAGGGGGCTGTCAGGAATGCACAGAAGATGCCGCAACTGAGCACAATGCCAAAGCTTGCGATGGCTTGTGTCTGGCTAAAGACCAACATGCCTAATGTGAAGAGTGTGGTCAGCAATGCCACACTTATTGCCAGAAGCGACGTCAACGGGGTGCCGCGTGGGTTACTAAAGAACAGCGTGTAATTGATGCCAATCCCGAGGACTAATACCAGCGCCAATAGTGAGAACAGGTTTAATGTATGTCCACTGAAGGCGAGTGCTGCAAGCCCACAACCTAGCGATAACAGCGAAGGTACAACACTTAATAACCCGCGTTTTACACCGAGTCGCAGCACATAGCTGATGGCAATCGCCACGACTGCCGCAGCCAGTAAAATAGTTAACAAACTACGGAAGTGGCTGAATAATTCATTAAACATCACTTTTCTGTCGACCCAACTTACGCCAGGCAACTTTGCAGCAATGTTGGCAAGTAATTCACTATTGTGAACGCCATTTACCGGCACTAGCGCGCCGCTTTTACCGTCAGGCAGCGATAACCACAACAAGCGCCAGCCGCTACTAATCACGCTTTTTTGCCAAAGATCCGGAGTCACTGCCATCTGCTGTAAATTGGGTGCAGTCACCGGAATGCCGCTTTCGGCAAGACGTTTTTGCAATATAGGGGCGGCTTCGCGCAGCAGAAGCAAATCCGCCTGTTGCTGCTCAAGAGAGGCTAAAGGAATCAGGCGATAGCTCTCGATAGCTTTTTGCTTTTTAGCCTCTGCAAGTTCAGGAGCCAGTTTTTCCAGGCGTTGCAGCGTTTGCTCGGCGGTATCGCCATAAACCACGAACCATTTCTGGTCCATACCCTGCCCGGTTAAAGCGGTAATAGCCTGCTCTTCACTTACCAAATCCTGCGGCAATGCCTGGAAACTGGCGATATCGTCATTGATTTTTAAGGAGGCAATTCCTGTGAGGCTAACCACCAACAAGGCGAGCGGCACGCCAACGCGCACTGCTTTTTTGTTCTGCCATGCATCAAGCCAGGCAGTAAGTAACCGGCTACAAGGCACAGCCCTAACCGGCAAGCCGCGCACCGCAAACGGGTACCAGCACACGACCGTCAGGCAGGAGGCAATTAAACCACTGGCGGCAAAGACGGCGAGTTGGCGAATGCCGGGGAACGGCGCGAGGATCATAATCAGGTAAGCAATAGCGGTTGTCGCCAGCGCCAGCAGTAAAGCAGGAAGCACTTTGCGTAAACTCGTGATGGGCGAGTTTTCTCGGCCATGCACCATGCGTTCAGTGAGATAATAGAGCGTGTAATCGGCCGAAACACCAACGATGCTCATGCTCATAACAAGCGTCATCAGGTGCAGTTCACCAAAGCAAAGTAGTGTGATAGCGGTGCCTGCCAGTGCTCCGATAGCAACCGATGTGGCACACAACAGTATAGGCCGTACCGAGCGAAACACCGCAAGCACCAGTAGCAACACGCCAATCACCGTCGCCAGGCCAAGCGTTGAAACATCATGCTTTGCCTGCTGACTTGCGTAATCACTGTAGAAAAGTGTGCCACGCGACATCACTTCAGCCTGCGGGAAGTGCTGTTTCAGGTTTTGCTTCAAGGCTTGCAGTTGCTCAACCGCTTCGCGCCCCTGCTGCATATCAAACGATGAACCTTTTAGTTCACCGTGTAGCAAATACCAGTAACGTCCTTGTTTATCACGTGCCACCAGCCAGCCGTTCATCAATCGCATCTGACTGGCCGTTTGTTGCAGCGCCAGTTGTGACCCACGCACCAGCATCAGCGGATCGTTTGTCAGCTCTTTACCACTGACGCCAGAAAACGCCGAGTAAAGTTGCGACAACACCCACTGAGCCTGGGCTTCGCCACCATTTTGTAAACGACCGCGAGTTTGGTTATCAACCAGGCCGTTGCGATGCTCGAAGTAGAATTTCCCCCACTCCTGCTGGCCCTTTGCATCCATCGGCCCCTGCACACCCGCAAGGAATGGCTGCTGTTGCAGTTGCGTTTGCCACCATTGCGCGGCAGCTGGATCGGGTTGATTGCCGGGGCTGACCATCCACATCATTTGTCTATCGAGACGTTGCAAAAAACCGTTCTCGATTTGTGGCGGAACTTTACCGAGGCTGCTGGCAGGCAGCAGGGACAGCACACTGCTGTCGAGCCGTGCCTTTGGCAACAACGTTGCGAGCAACACCACCAGCACAGTGACTATCGCAAGCCAACCCCATGCCAGACGACGATGCATATTAGAAAGCGAAGCGCTGCTGCTCTTCATGAGTCAATTTTCGTGGATTTAGTCGGTGGTCGCTAAAGGTGATTTCCGTAAAATCGCCCTGCAAATCATTCAACGCAATGCGATTAAGGTACTTATCGCCTTCCAGGGTAATCGTACTAAACAGCTTATCGAGCGGGGTCGTAGTCGGCGTTAAGACCAGTTGCCATTTGCCATTGCCCTGGTCGGTAAAAGCGCTGGAGAAGTTTTCATCAAGCACTTTACGGTCGGCCTGGAATAGAGCGCGTAGCAAATGATTGAACTGGAACATTTGCGGGTTGCTGTCTGCGGTAATGATTTGCGGGGCCTGACTGCCCATTACCTGCACCATATGGCTATCATCAAGCACCAGCGTCATCGGGAATGGATGTTGTTGCTGCCACCACAAGCCTTTGCTTTTAGCGATCAACACTTCACCGCTGGAATGCAGCGGTTGCGCCATCCCACTAATTTGACGATCTTGCTGGAATTTAGCCCGCACCACCGGCTGCGATGCAAAGCTACGTTGCACGTCATCGAGGGTAATTGCGTTCGCCATAAAGCTGATACACAGCAAGGCCATTAAAATAATCTTATTCATGACTCAAGCCCATGCGTTCAAAAAGTATCTGAGGGGAGACGAAACAAAGTTCTCCGCTTGTTGCCTCAACGGCAACCTGGATGGTGTAACCCGAAGTAGCGCGTTTGCCCGTTTGGGCATCAACAATTTCATAGCCAATTTTTAGGCGGTTTTCATACTCGAGTACCGTTGCGCGCACCAGAATCTGTTGTTCAAATTTCACCGTATCACGGTATTTAACTCGAGTGTCGACAACCGGCCAGACAAAGCCAGACTCACTCATGGCACGATAGCCATAATCAAATTGGTTGAGCAATGCTTCGCGCGCCACCTCAAAGTAGCGGAAATAGTTGCCATGCCACACAACTCCCATCGCATCGACATCATGGAATGGGACTTTGATGCTGACCTCCACAGTAAAACGTGGGTCATTTAACATCCGGACTCCTTTTCTGGAGGTAATTGCCAGAAATCATAAAAATTAAACCAATCGAGCGGCGAACGCAGTGCATAACACTCCAGACGGCGCGCGTAATTATCAATATGTTCTTGTAGTGCTTGTTGCCGAGTTGCACGTGGCAACACCAAAGGATCGGCAAAGTTCTCAGCATGAATGCGCAGTTTGCCCTGTTCACGCAAAACCATCATCAAAATGACCGGGCATCGTAATGCGGCGGCAAGAATAAACGGCCCTTGCGGGAAAGGGGCCAGGTTGCCCATAAACTGGCTCCAGCATACGCGCCGTTCGCCGCCACGTTGCGTATTAACAGCAACCCGATCACCGACGATCGCCACCCACTCTCCGGCATCGAGTTTTTCTTGTAAAAGCATGGCAGTTTCCGGGCCAATATGGCTAACCGGCAGCAGATTCACACTGGCCTGTGGAGCAATTTCTTCAATAATCTGACGAAAGCGTTGAGCGTTATCGGTGAAGACGAGCGCATTAATCACAAGCCCGGCCTCAACCTGAGCCAGTGCGCGGCTGGCTTCGATATCACCCAGATGTGCGGCGAGGATTAACTTCCCCTCCCCGGCCTGCGGTTGTAAAACTTCACGGCTGCCGGGGGCAAATTCGATATCACGCCCCCAGAGAATGTCGCCGCGCCAGGCAGCAATTTTGTTTAGCATTGCATCGCCAAAGCGTAAGAAGTGGCGATAGCTGTTTAACCCGGCTGGCAGTGTAACGCCCAGGCATTGTGCCTGTTGACGAACCTGAGCTAGCCACTGCTGTGATGCCTTTCGCTGCGTGCCGCCGGTTAACCACATCCACGCCACCACCGGATAGAGCAATGCGTTAAATGCTCGCCGCCCCAGACGTTGGTAGATATTCAGCATTAAGCGCATTCCCGCCAGCCCCTTACGTTCTGGCACTTGCGCCCAATGAGCGCTCTTTCGACGACGCGAGAGTAATGCCGGAATGCGCGGTAACATGCCGAAGAAGAGTCGCGTATGCATCCACGAGATGCGCAGATTGTCGCGAAGTGCGTCAAAGTGCGACAGGCCATCTACTGGATAAATCACTCGCGTGCGCAAAAAATGGCTGTTGGTCCCAGCCCAATATAAACGCACCATAATTTCGGTATCGAAATCCATTCGTTTACCTGGGGAATGTTTCGCAATAACCGCAAGCGTTGCCGCCAACGGATAAACACGGAAACCACACATGCTGTCTTTTAAAGACAGTGACAGAGTTTCAATCCACACCCAAACGTGCGTGACATAGCGCCCGTAAAGACGCGATTTTGGAACAGAATCATCGTATTCCGGCATTCCAGAAATCAGGCAATCAGGATGCTTGCGCGCTTCATCTAAAAAACGAGGGACATCTTCAATGCAGTGCTGCCCGTCAGCATCAAGTTGAATAGCATGGCTAAACCCTGCCTGTGACGCCGCTTTAAGGCCGGTAATGACTGCCTCCCCTTTTCCCCGATTGGTTTCCAAATGGATAAGGGTGACGCCGGTTAACTGTGCCAGTTCCTGCTTTGTAGCAGCATCACTACCGTCATCAACAATAATCACCGGCAGTGCAAAAGGTTGCAGACGTTTCAGCACCACCGCCATTGTCGCGCCGTGGTTATAACATGGGATCACCACACAAGGGCGAAAAGCCGTGGCCGTTATGGACATAGCTTAATTTTCCCACTGCTGGCAGCAACACCGCCCTCTTCGTTTAAAAGGGTATAAGTGAAACTCAACACACAGCGCGTAGCATCCCATTGCAGATTCAGCTCAAGTTCGCTTCCCGGAACAATCGGGCGTTGGAATTTAACGCTATCAATCGAACAGAAGCGCATTCCCGGTGCAAGTGTAGCTCCATAAGCCATGACCCAATCGAGCTGCGCCACGCCAGGTAATAAAGGTTGAGTGGGAAAATGGCCAGAGAACCAGCCTACCGTTGCCGGAACAGCTAAACGTAGGCACAGTTTTCCTGCTTCGGGTTGCGAGAGCTGTAACTCAACGGGTTTCATCAAATAACTCCTGTAATTGCACCCACGCACGCTTGCCTTGGCTATTGTGTGGAATAAGCTCGACGACGCGCCAATAACGCGGAATGGCTATTGGCTCAAGCCAGGCGCGGAGTGCTTCACGCCAGAATTGTTTATTAGCCGTTTGTTCACAAGCAACCACCACCGCCCCCAGCGCAATTCGGTTACCGCGCACAATGGGAACGACAGCGGCATCCTCAATACCGGGGAGCGCCAGTAATCGGCGTTCAATTTCACTCAGTGAAATGCGCTTTTCTTCGATTTTTACAATGCGATCGCGGCGACCTAATAAGCGAAAACTTCCCTGCGGGCTAAATTCGAGAATATCGTCTAACTGCACGCATCGGTGATGAATCAATGCTGACTCAATCTGCCAGCCATCACCCTGCGGGGTAAAACGCACTTCCGGGAAGGGCTGCCATTCGGGCGAGATTTGCGAATGTTGCCGCCACGCCAGCACACCCGTTTCGGTGGTGCCATAAATTTCTGATACCGGTGTTTTAAGCCATGCTCGCGCATTTTGCGCGGTATCGTCATCGAGTTTCCCGGCGGCAGAAATCACGCTTTTAAAAGTCGGAGCCGGGAGGTTCGCATCAAGGCGTTTTAAAAATGCCGGACTGCTGATAAACAATAAAGGATGGGTCGAATGCGCCACCAGTTGCTCAGGGAAGTGAATCATTGCAGCATCACCGGCAAGACCAAGCGCCATTGGCAGCATCACACGGAAAGTAAAACCATAGAGATGCTGGTGTGACACCGAGCCCACCACGCGACAATCGCGGATCTGTTCGCCCCACAATGCCGCAAGCCAGGCGATCTCTTCATCCAACGCTTGTAGCGTTTTAAAAATCTGCGCAGGCTCACCAGTAGACCCCGAGGTAAATAGCACCACACCAGCATCGACAGGAACCGGTTCAAAGGGTTGGACTGCCGGATACGCCAGGGTTTGCGGGTTTATCACCGGACAGCTGAGGTTGAGTGGCACATCGCTAATGACGCCGCAAAAATGCATTTGCTGTTCGCGAAGCTGTGCTTCCCGGCAATGTCCAGGGATCACAGGTGTTTTACCCGCATGCAGTGTCGCCAAAAGCGCGGTAATAAAGGCGTAGCTGTTATCAAGGCAAAGCGCCCAGCGATCGCCAGGCTGCGTTTTTAGCCAGCCATAGATACGCTGAACATCATTGATTAAATCGGCCTGCGTCCGAAGCTGCGGCCCTTCAAACGCCACAATATGTTGCGGATGGCGACCGCTTAGCCACAGCTTCAGAGGTAAAGGATTATTCATAGCGACGTTTCACCCGCTGCCTCACCAACCATTCACCGGCAAATAACGCCCCCATCAGCAGGTAACTCGCCATTCCATTCCACAATGTCCACCAGTGAATGTTACCCGCAAGGCAGGTGAATAGTGCCATGCTGCCATTCAGGATAAAGAAAATGCACCACACTTGCGTCACGCGACGGGTATATCGCACACCTGCAGCCGGTAGATCCCCTTCACGCCAACGAGCCAGGCGTTCAATCAAAGGCTGGCTAC
Source organism: Buttiauxella sp. AC038 (assembly GCF_979253565.1). Lineage (NCBI taxonomy): Bacteria > Pseudomonadati > Pseudomonadota > Gammaproteobacteria > Enterobacterales > Enterobacteriaceae > Buttiauxella > Buttiauxella sp. AC038. The sequence goes on from NZ_CEEDCQ010000001.1 coordinate 3,277,784, forward strand.
TCCACAGTGAGGCACCAAATAGTGCCAGCATCACCACATTGACCACCACCGGATACCACAACAACAGCTGTGCTTCACGCATCCAAATACTGGCAATAGATAACACCGCCCCCGCAATGGCAAGCCCTTTGAACGCACGACTCAAAGCACCCGTTTTGCCACGCAATGCGCACAAGCGCAGTACAAAGCACAACGCCAGAATAGGCAGCAAAATATGTAATTTTGGATACGAAAGGGCTAACCAGACGGCAAAGGGCCAACCTATTACGGCTAGCCCTCCGACAATACTTAGCGCACGTTTTGCCAGCACGCTTTAAGACCCGCTATGCAGACGCTCAACTGCGTCTACGACATCCTGTACGGTACGAACCGTTTTGAAATCTTCCGCTTTGATTTTTTTACCGGTGCGTTTTTGCAGATGCACAACCATATCTACCGCATCGATACTATCGAGATCCAAATCTTCGTAAAGACGAGATTGCGGGGTAATTTGCTCAGGAGAGAGTTCAAATAACTTAACCAGTAACCCGGTGACTTCCTGATAAATATCTTCTTTATTCATAGCGTACTCGTGGTTTCAATCAGGCGCTGTGCGCAGGGTTTTGACTATTAATAAATGCGGCCAGATTCGCGACCGAGTAAAAATGTTCACGCATCGTTTCGTTTTCTGCGGATAACACCACACCATAACGTTTTTTAACCGCCAGACCCAATTCCAGAGCATCGATGGAATCAAGGCCAAGGCCGTCGTTACCAAATAACGCAGCCTCACTTTCAATCTCATCGACACTTATCTCTTCGAGATTCAGGGTGTCGATAATGAGTTGTTTAATATCGGTCTCTAGAGATTGCATATCACCATCCGAGTCTTAGAGTCTATCTGAGTAGACTTTTAAAAAGGGTCAGGAACCAATTCCTGACTTAAATATTGGCTAAGACGGCGCGCCGCAATCGTGGGGGCATCGTCTTGATTTGCCATAAAGCTTTGGCTGTCGATCCGCTGTTTGACACTCACAGTAATCATCGGCTTGCGCTGGGGTATTTGGTACCAGCGGCTGTGTTTGTCCAGATAACGCTGGTCACAGTGAATATGCACCAAACGCAATTCACATCTACAACGCACAGCAATATTCGCAGCACCTCGCTGGATAACCAGCGGTTCACCCGGACGGGTACGCGTCCCTTCCGGGAAAATCAGAATCGCCTCCCCTGCCGCTATGCGTTTCTGGCTTTCAGGAAGTAATGTTTCGCCCTGACTATTAACCAGATAGTCCGCGGCTTTAATCACGCCGCGAAAACAGGGATTGTTCACCAGGCTTGCTTTCACCAGGCAACCAATATGCGGTGCCTGAGAAGCAATAAACACGTAATCGAGCAGCGTCGGGTGGTTAGCGACTATCAAGCATCCATGGTCGTTTGCTAATTGCGCGCAATTTTCGAAGCGATAATCAAACACGCCCAGCCCGCGTCCGATGCGTAAAAATAGCCGGAAACTGGCGGAGATGCTACGGCGAGCAATCTGACGGCGTTTGCCATTATCGCGAACAAACAGTAACAACAAGTTAAACCATACCAGTGACAATACCAGGCCACCGCTACCAAATAGAATGAACAACCAACCGGTCATCAGCACGCGCCAGCACCACTCTATGCGCCCCCACATTAATGACGACTCCAACGCCAGCACAGCCGTTCACCAAGAAGAGTGAATGTCTGCTCGCCACTGAGCCAGCCGTGCAAAAATGCCAGCCCCTGCGGTAAACCTTGCGCACCAGGGGTTTGGCTCGGTGTTGTTTCACACTGGATCTGCGATCCAGCTTCCAGCAACAGTGCCACCGCAAATGGCATGCTGACCGTCTCACCTGGAAGATGAGAGTGATAAAAATCAGGAATCAGCCCATCGAAATCCACCAACATCACGCGTTGATACCCACAGTGATGCAGCGATGCCACTTCGATTAATGCCTGCGCAAAACTGTCAAAGCCTGCGGAAACAGAGGACGAAACCAGTGCTTGTTGGGTCGCAATCGTGGTATTCCCTACCGCTGAATTGTGTACTGACATCGCAAAATCAGTTGGTGAGAGACTTTCTTCGCACGCTAATGCAGTTAAAATCCGAAAATTTCGCTCCAGCTCACCATGGCGGCTGGAAAAGACCAGCGCATCAACATTTTGTCGGGACAAAATAGCAAGGGCACAGTCAACAGCAAGACGGCTACCTGATGCCAGACGGCGTGCGGTCATCATAGGTAGATGGCGACTTTTGGCAAGCGGGGATGAAACATCAATAATAGCTGCGGTTTTTCCCCATGCCTGCCAGGCATCATGTTCAGATAAACCTGGTGCACTGGCCTGCCAGTCGACAACGTTAAACGCTAACTTCATGCTCTGTACCATCAATCATCTGCGACGTCCCGTCAGATATATATCTTCGAATTTATGCCGACTATAAAATAAGTCTTAATTTTACGGGATTTTTCTTAAGCCGCTTATATTTTGCGCGCAATGAATTCATCAACGGCGGGGAATAGTATCAAAATGACTGGGAAATAAATATTCATACATCGATTCCAACGGCCTGCTAATCACAGGCCGCGGATTCTAACGGTATGTGACTTCCAGAACTGCCAGTTGATGTTGCGCGTCAATGTAGCGCATTTTGGTAGAAAACGGAGCATCGCCACCAGCCGTATAATTATGCAGCTTATTAAGTGCGATGGTCTGAACAACTGGCTCCCCGTTTTGGGTACAGGAAAATTTAACAGATTGTTCCTGATTCGATAAACGACAACCTTCTTCTACTATTGCCCCCTGAAAATGAATCACACCACCACTGGCATGAGCATTAAGTAAAGGGAAAGCAAGAACAAAAACAGGCAAAAGAAATGAACGTCTCAAGCTTACTGTTTTCACGCTACGGACTCCTCAACTGAAGTGGTATGAGGGTTATCGGCACAAAACGGTGAACGCTACAGTTAAAACCTGGTATATATAAGAAATAAAATCCACATAACCGCTACATTTATTAAACATTGCCCGGCGGAGCCCACTCTTTTTCCAGATGAATATCTTTTCCATCCGACACGGTCACCGTAATGGTCACATTATCTCCAGGAGAGATATTCATACTCATCCGTGTAAGCCGGGCAGGTTCATTCGCTTTTATAAAAATGTTCCCGCTTTGGCTGCTGTTGCTTTGCCCTCCTGAGCCGGAACGTAGCGCGGTAAATTTGTAGGAACACTGGCAGTCTTGAGTGAGCGTAGCGACAGGCACGATGGTGTACATATCTCCCTGCTGCTGAGTATCGAAAGCAAGCTGATTACTGAGCGCGACTAATAAAACTAATGTGTGCATGGTTTCCCCCAATAAAAAGAACAGGGCATAAAGGCCCTGTTCTTTTTTTGTCTGGTTTAGCAATTAGTGCTGATAGACATTGGCCTGATTACCCCAGCCAGACTGAGTTACAGCTGCCGAAGCGCCAGTTGTAGCTTGTGTCACATTGGCACCGTTAAAGTTGCCGTATTGTTTAACATCCAGGTCGGCACGAGTACTTGCCTGAACAAGATTAGCCTGGTTATTATTACCGCTTTGCAGTAAATCAAGGCTGCTTGATTTTGAACTTTGGTTAACGTTAGCGCCGTTAAAATTACCAAGTTGAGTCACAGTTAGACCTTGATTGGTATCGCCATAATTACCATGGCTACCACCACTACCATAGCCACCCTGATAGATTGAACCAGCCAGTGCACTTCCCGAAACCACCAATGCTGCTGCGATTGCTGCTACTTTAATAAAGTTCATGGTGAAACTCCCATCGGATTGATAATTTAAGCCCAAATAGCTAGTGTATTATCTTTGGACAACACGGACTGCCATTTGTGACCTTACTTGCACTACAACTGCGGTATAACCAGTACCCGTTTGGATAATATTTGCTTTATTACCAGAGCCTATCTGTTTAATTAAAGCAGTATTACCCGAAGTTGTTTGCTCAATATTCGCATCGTTGGCACTGCCAACTTGTGAGATATAAGCAAGATTATAACTCCCTGATTGTTCAACATTAGCTCTGTTAGAAGAACCTGTCTGAGAGACCAGTGCTAATTGCTTGCTTCCATGCTGGTCAACGTTGACATTATTGTAATTGCCAGCCTGACCAATAATTGCTGCCTGATTTAGCGATGTTCGACTTAATTCGTTCATCGCAAAGTTATATTCTGATCTGGCAAGATCGGGATTATTTGCAAGAACATAACCAGGCGCTCCCAACAATGCTAACATCACAAGTAACGATCTGTTCTTCATGTTGTCACCCTGGGTCTAAATACTTCTACTAATAAAACTCACTCATCACACTTGCCGTTAACGTTGAGAAGAAATGTTATCTCTGCGTTACGGAAATGAGTATGTCCGTCGAAACATTTAAAATATCTCACCCGCATGTTGTATTTTTATATTTCCACTCATTACAAAGTATTAGTGGAATAAAAAAACCCAAATACAACAAAGGGTTCAAAAACGATTATTTTAATTAGCGTATGTTTTTTTAAATTCATCACATTTATCAAGCATGGATTTGCCGTCTGGTTGGATTGAAAGACTGCTATTTGGCAATTTTTAGCGTGCCCATGTCACGGTGATGAGTTTTCTTAAGACTGCTAACAACTGCCAATGTAATGCCAACAATTTACATGTGTTAAGTTGAAAAACGCATAAAGAAAAAAATAAATAACCCATACAAATCAACGAAATAAAGTTATTTGTATGATTTTTAAAACTATGCAATTTATAATTTATGTACAACTTTAGTGCTAAAAATAAATAGAAAAAATCTCAAGCAGAAACATTTAAATATCTACAGTTACATTTTGTAACAGCTTTAACACTTGCTTTAAGATTAGTAACCGCTAGATTGAAATCAGCAGTAACATTTTGTTTAACACATTAAGTCAGATCGTAACTTAACGATATTTGACAGTGTTATATTAATTTCAAACACAGCACTGCAGCACCTATCAGTACCTCTGGTGAATTAACTTTCTGTTAATTCAGCTGATTGATGCGCAAACTCGGACGGAGTTTCATCATGTTTAATGAAGTCCATACAATAAATAGTCAGGCGTTAAGTGCTCAAAGTTTATTGTTGATCACAAAACCCTCGCTACAAGCTACTGCGTTATTACAGCATTTAAAATCCTCACTATCTATAAATGGGAAACTTCATAATATTCAACGCTCTCTTGAAGATGTCGCTGGAAATGTTGTGGTCCTTTTCGATATGGTAGAGGCTGATAAAAAGCTGATTAACTATTGGCAAGATAACTTAAGTCGTAAACATAACAGCATTAAGTTGTTGTTATTAAACACTCCTGAAGAGTATCAATTCCGAGACATAGAAAACTGGCCACATATTAATGGCGTATTTTATATGTCAGAGGAAGAACCGCGCGTGGTAGAAGGTATCCGTGGTGTAATGGATGGGGAATGCTACTTCTCGCAAAAGTTAGCCAGCTATCTTATTAATCACTCAGGGAATTATCGCTTCAATAATGTTGAGTCCTCCCTTCTGACTCACCGTGAAAAGGAAATACTTAATAAATTGCGTATTGGTGCCTCGAATATCGAAATCGCTCAGTCGCTATTTATAAGTGAAAATACGGTCAAAACACATCTCTATAACCTTTTCAAAAAGATATCCGTAAAAAATCGCACTCAGGCGGTTTCCTGGGCAAACGATAATCTCAGGCGATAAGGCGATGAAATTACAAGCTGCTTTACTGCTGGCGTCAGTATTAGTCTGCGCCTCCGGGGGCGCTCGCGCCGTAGAAGTGGAAGTTCCTGGATTGTTAACGGATCACACCGTTTCATCTGTAGGGCATGAGTTTTATCGTGCCTTTAGTGACAAGTGGGAAAGCAGTTTTACCGGAAACTTAACGATAAATGAGCGGCCCAGTGCCCGTTGGGGAAGCTGGATAACCATTACTGTTGATCAGGATGTCATCTACCAGGCTTTTTTATTCCCCTCAAAACGTGATTTTGACCGAAATGTCACTATTGCATTAATCCAGACTGATGAAGCAATTAAACGCCGGCAAATTGATAAAGCATTATTGAGTACCGGTGATTTAACCAGCGACGAATTTTAGGAGGCTGTCATGCGTATCACTCATGCAGTTTTATCTTTACTGCTGATATCCCCTTTGTCCTGGGGAGGAAATATGACTTTTCAGTTTATAAACCCTAATTTTGGTGGAAACCCCAATAATGGGTCCTTTTTACTTAATGAGGCACAGGCTCAGAATTCCTATAAAGACCCTAGCTCAAGCGATTTTGGTTATACCGCGCCTTCTGCACTGGATAGTTTTACTTCCGCTATTCAGTCGCAACTACTCGGTGGGCTATTGACCAATATAAATACCGGGAAACCGGGCAGGATGGTCACAAACGACTTTATCGTAGATATTGCTAACGTTGATGGGCAGTTACGACTTAACGTCACTGACCGTAAAACTGGTCAGGTTTCAACAATTGATGTTTCAGGATTACAAAACAACGCTACTAATTTTTAGTGGGCATTAAACGACAAAAAAGTATTTAAGGATAAACATTATGCAGCGCTTACTTCTCATCGTAGCAGTGTGTTTATTAAGTGGTTGTTTAACCGCACCACCTAAAGAAGCTGCGAAACCTACACTTTTGCCTCGGGCACAAAGTTACCGTGACTTAACCCACTTACCACCGACAAAAGGTAAGCTGTTTGTCTCGGTTTATAATATTCAGGATGAAACAGGGCAATTTAAACCCTATCCTGCAAGTAACTTCTCAACCGCGGTACCACAGAGCGCAACCTCTATGTTGGTTACTGCTTTAAAAGATTCACGCTGGTTTGTTCCATTGGAACGTCAGGGCCTGCAAAACCTGTTAAACGAACGCAAGATCATTCGTGCAGCACAGGAAAATGGCACCGTTGCAGAGAACAACCGTAGACCACTAGATTCTCTAATAGCGGCAAACGTGATGGTTGAAGGTTCAATTATCGGTTATGAAAGCAACGTGAAATCGGGCGGTGTTGGTGCACGCTACTTTGGTATCGGTGGCGAGACACAATATCAGCTTGATCAAATAGCAGTGAACTTACGAGTAGTAAATGTTAGTACCGGTGAAGTATTGTCATCGGTCAATACCAGCAAAACAATTTTGTCTTATGAAGTACAGGCCGGGGTATTCCGTTTCGTTGATTATCAACGATTACTGGAAGGTGAAATCGGCTACACCACCAATGAACCTGTAATGATGTGTCTGATGTCAGCAATAGAAACAGGGGTTATTTATCTGGTTAATGATGGTATTAATCGCGGCTTGTGGGATCTACAAAATCCGAAAGATATTAACAATCCGATACTGGCTAAATACAGAGAGATGTCCGTCCCTCCTGAATCTTGATAATCAAAAGACAATAAAAAACCAGCCTCGGCTGGTTTTTTTATTTATTCGGCTATCACTTGAGATTCAGACTTCGTTTTCCGTGCTGCAAGCCACAGTCCGCTATTTTTCATCGCAAAACCAAACACCAGACCGAGCAATAAAGAAGGCACGACAATCCGCCATTCACCCTGGTTTGCAAAGGTCGCGCAAGCACCAATAAATGTGCCCGGCACAAACGAGAGCAATATATGCCTGGCCTGAATACACATCAGGAATGCCACAACACCCGTAACCATGTAGCCCAAAATCTCCAGGTGAGGCGCTACCGCGCTACCGTGAATGATGACCTGAGCCCATAATACGCCGCTACATAATGTGCATGCAGAAATGAAAAGACCTTTGATACCGCCTTGCGGACACGCAAAATATGCGGTGCAACCAAGGAAGCCTGCCCAACTGATTAAACCAAGACTCACCGCAACCCAACCCCAGAGGCCAGAGAGAATACCGGTGGTCAATGCAAGAGAGATAAGTATGTTCATAGCGGCACATCATAGCAGAGCCTTATCGTTCGACCACGATCTGCCGCACATTTTTTGTAAACCAAAAATCCAAGTTGCACTTTATATGTGATTTAAATCACATTACTCATCGTCGGATTCTTCAAGTTCATCGCGCATTGCCTGAATGGCTTCACGGCTAATTAACGCCAGTGTGCGGTAAAACGGCGTTGTAGAATGCGCTTCGACTTTGCCAAGGAAAGTGCCAGCCCACGGCATCAGATAGTCATCAAACAAGCGAACTTGCGCTTCAAACTCATCTTCCTGTGACTGGTCTTCAAGCCAGGAGGCTGCCAGCAACAAAGTACCAAAATGATCGGCAGGTGTTTCGGCAAGCGGCATGCCGCGCTGTTTTAGAAACTCGCGCACATCACCCTCATTACTGCCAGCTTCCCATACTGAGCGATAAGGCGGCACACTACACTCTTCACCAACAAACAGCGCATTGTAATCAGCAGCCAGCTGTTGAGGATCGCAGCTCTGTTGCAGACGAGTCAGTAACTCATCTTGCTCCAGCGGCCAGTGCTCTGCTAGTTTGCCTTCGCGGATCATCGTCAACAACGGAACCAGAAGCGGATCCTGAGGCTGACGATAATAAAGTGATCCTAAAATGCGGCAAATAATTGAAAACTCATTCATGCTAACGATCCATTTAGTAGAGATTAAAAACAGAAATTAAAGTGTGGCGAACTCTTCGATTGGCGCCATACCGCGAGCTTCGAGGAAGCCAAGCATACGGGCGACTGAAACATTCAGAATACGATCTTCCGGGAACTCAACTTCGTCCAGAATTTTGCGACACTCATCAAAATCCCCAAGAGTAAAGGCAGTGTGGGAATCTGAACCCAACGATAACCAACCACCGGCATCACGCACTGCGGCAGCAATCGCACGGCAGTTCGGGCCGCTGCCCTTACGTGAATGAGTAAATGAGGAGTTATTGAGCTCCAGCGCGACATTATATTTTGCTGCCGCCTGCGCTATAGCAGGAATATCGACCGGGAATTTCGGGTTGCCTGGATGGCTAATGATGTGGACATTGCCACTCGCCATTGCAGCAATCATCGCTTCGGTGTGAGTAGCACTATCCTGAGGCGGGAAAACAGGCTCATGGAAACCAGCAATAATCAGATCCAGTGAGTCCAACATCGGCCCGGTGCAGTCAATTTCACCAGCGGTATTTTTTATATTAGATTCGATACCACGCAAAATACCGACACCATCGACCACTCGCGGCCAGATGCGCATATTCACAAAGTGCCAGTAGTGAGGCGCGTCAGCCATATCCGGGCCGTGATCGGTGATAGCAAACAACTTGATACCTTTGCTTTTAGCAATCGCAATGTAGTCATGAAGGGTGCTATAGGCGTGGGTGCTGGCGACGGTGTGCATATGCAGGTCAACGGGATACATGGCTCTCTCCTTATATGTCTTTCTCGCAAGGATAGCAGTTATCACCGTGGTTTTTTAGCCCGGCTCAAGCCGGGCTGTGCATTAATAACCGTGATGCAATGAAACCTGACCACTCGGCGACTCACCGTTTTCAATCTGGCGAATCGTTTTGGCAATATATTCCATTGCCTCCTGAGGACGGGTAACGGCTGCCAGATGAGGTGTTATGGCAATTCGCGGGTGTTTCCATAGCGGGCTTTCCGCAGGAAGTGGCTCTTTGGCGAAGACATCGAGCATGGCCCCTTTCACTTTTCCACTCTCAAGAGCGGCGAGCAGATCACTTTCAACCAGATGCACACCACGCGCAAGGTTCATAACGAAAGCCTCATCCGCTAGTTGATTGAGCAACTGGCTGTTGATAATGCCCACAGTTTGCGGAGTATTCGGCAGCAGGTTAATCAACACACGAGTGCCTTTAAGGAAGTCACCCAATTGTTCAGCGCCCGCAAAGCTGGTTACGCCCGGATACTCTTTTTGCTGCGGCTCCAGCAACGCACCGGGAACCCCCAGGCCGCCAGGCTTTCTGCTACTTTCCCACCCAGTACACCCGCACCAAGCAGGCCGATAGTGAAGTCTTCACGGCGATAATCATCCAGCGGCTGCCATTTTGACTGCAGCTTTAATGCCTGATAATCATCGAACCTACGGAACCAGTGCAATACCTGACTCACCGCGTATTCCTGCATCTGCAGCGCCATACCGGTATCTTCCAGACGAAATAGCGGAACACCTGCTGGCAGCATATCCGGATGAGCCTGAAGCTTACTCAGAATGGAGTCTACACCTGCTCCCAATGCAAATACCCCTTTCAGCGTCTCGCGCCCACTGAGCATTTCCACCGGGGGATGCCACACCAGGGCGTAATCCGCAGGCTGGTTATCACCAGGATGCCATTGGCGAACCGTGGCTCCAGGAAGTTGCTGCTGCATACCTTCCAGCCAAAGTTGCGTATTAAATGTTGGGTGATGAAAAATAATGTCCATGCTTTCTCCATTTATTCTTAGGCTTACGCGCAGCCCTAAACAATACATGAGATGAATGTAATAAAAAATCAGCGTGTAATGCTGTTTTAAGAAGCAAGTTGCTTGAAGTTTGGCTGAACGCACCAGATTTACTCAAAAGTGAATTGACGCAGGCCGTTCTTTTCCCTACATTAGCGCCCGTTCCAGATGTCAGGGAACAACAAAACGGTGAGGTGTCCGAGTGGCTGAAGGAGCACGCCTGGAAAGTGTGTATACGGCAACGTATCGAGGGTTCGAACCCCTCTCTCACCGCCATATTCCAAGAGAAAGTCTGAATTCACGTTCAGACTTTTTTTCGCCCGAAATTCATGGAGAGATGGGTGAGAACCCTCGACCCGAGGTTCGATAAATGCTTTAGCATTTGGACGTCAGGGACGCTTACGGCCATGACGCCCGTAGGGTGAGCGCAGCGAATCAGCCCCTCTCTCACCGCCATATTTAAAGAAGAGCTCGCATGCAAATGCGGGCTTTTTTTTCGCCCGTAATTCGGCACTGCTAATACCGCGAATGAATGACGCTAACTTAAAGTCCAGGTATCGTTCACGCCTTGACCAAACGGTATAGAAACAGAAGATTAAACTTGACCGAATGCGGTCTACTCCCTATAGTAGCGCCCCGTTGCCCCATGATATTGGCAACAGATTCAAAACGGTGAGGTGTCCGAGTGGCTGAAGGAGCACGCCTGGAAAGTGTGTATACGGCAACGTATCGAGGGTTCGAACCCCTCTCTCACCGCCATATTTAAAGAAGAGCTCGCATGCAAATGCGGGCTTTTTTTTCGCCCGAACCCCGTGGAAAGATGGGTGAGAACCCTCGACCCGAGGTTCGACAAATGCTTTAGCATTTGGACGTCAGGGACGCTTACGGCCATGACGCCCGTAGGGTGAGCGCAGCGCAGTCAGCCCCTCTCTCACCGCCATATTCCAAGAGAAAGTCTGAATTCACGTTCAGACTTTTTTTCGCCCGAAATTCATGGAGAGATGGGTGAGAACCCTCGACCCGAGGTTCGACAAATGCTTTAGCATTTGGACGTCAGGGACGCTTGCGGCCATGACGCCCGTAGGGCAAGCGCAGCGCAGTCAGCCCCTCTCTCACCGCCATATTTAAAGAGAAAGTCTGAATTCACGTTCAGACTTTTTTTCGTCCATAATTTGTCATCCGATACCGCTTTGTCCATAAAAAAACCCGAACCTAAGTTCGGGCTAAGATCAACTGTCTACATCTTTCGCTGTACGAGTAAGCGCAGCACGCCACCCGCCAGATTAAAGTGAACTCATGCGGATTATAAATCCGCAAACGAACCCAACCGATAACCACGTTCCGCAATCGCATATTTTAACGACGCAGAAGTCAAAACATCCAGTTCAGCAAGACGCGGATAGCAATATTTGCTGTTAAGAATGGTGTTATCAATAAAGGAAGGGTGACTCATTATTTCTAACGATTGCTCATCACGCGCCATGGAGCGGTCGAGTGTATCGAGGAATAACGTTTCCGATATCGCCTCACCATAAAAACCACTGTCAAAACCTTCCGCCGTTTTTACTCCCCGGCACTCAAGCCCGCCAGCTATGGCAGCATCGTAATCAAAACGGATTGCCACGCCCTGCTCTTTCGCAAAGGCTTCAACTATCGGATAGATCTGCGGGATCATATGTACATGGTGATGGCTGTCGATATGCGTAGGTTTGCGGCCAAATAATTCGATGAATCTCGCGAACTGGAACGCCAATTCTTGCTCAATTTCCGCAAGTGGCAGAGTGTCTTCTTCCGCTCGCTGCCAAATCCATTTACCCAATTCGCCCTTTTCATCAACCAGGCCTGGCATTGCAGATAATGGTCGACCCAACGTCAGTACAAAATGCATCCCAATAGCCAGACCTGCATGTTTTGCACTGAGTGCAACAGCATGTTCAATACCTGCGGCGTTAACCATCGCGGTGGTAGACGTCACTACACCGTTGGTGAATGCGTCGATAATTCCGTAGTTTTGCGCCTTACACAGCCCAAAATCATCCGCGTTAACAATTAATAACTTATCCATTGTCGCCTCGGTAAGCTGCCTTCCCTTTGCAGGGAAGGCCTCCAGTTATTTAAGTGCAGCGATAGCTTTTGCAAAGTTTGGCAGATTAGCTTCGTGAGCTAACAGCATATCGCGGGCAATTTTCTCGGCATCTTTATCAGAATGAATCAGCGGGCTTAGATTTAACGCCAGCAGAACATCATTAAAGTTTCCACTAAGCGCGGCTTCACTGGCTGCCACTTCGAACCCTTTGATGGTGTAAATCAGGCCCAGCACTTTTTCATCAAAATGAGTGATGCGCGAGCTTGGGGTAGCACCGTCACGGCCGATAGTACAGGTCATTTCAACCGCCCAGTCAGCAGGAATATTATCAACATGCCCGTGGTGTGGCACGTTAACGTAATGCTCGCTTTGCTTGTCGTTATAGATATCGCTGATAACTTCACAAGCCGCATCAGAGTAGTAAGCTCCGCCACGCAGTTCCAGTTCTTTAGGTTTCACATTCAGGGCCGGATCTTTATAAAGCTCGAACAGTTGCTTTTCGACTTTCTGAACAACCGTGGCACGTGCACCACCTTTGTAGAACTCGCCCATTTCGATGGCCAACATCTCTTTTTGCTTGAAGTAATAAAGCAAGTAAGAGCACGGCAGCAGTCGAAGTGAACGAATCAGACCTTCACTGAATGGCAGATCAAAGATGTTTTTCACCGAACCTGCGGTTAGCGTACCGGACGCCACGCCATCAAGCAGTTCATCAAAACGGGAAGTCCCGTTAACAATGACATCTTTGATGAAGACCATGTGGTTCAGGCCGAACAGGTCAATGTTCAGTTCGTCCGTTGGTGCGAGTTTCAACACATCCTTAATGAACATTTTCATGCCCACTGGAATGTTGCAAACACCAATGAATTTTTTAAAGTCAGTGTGGCGATAAACTGCTTCGGTGACCATGCCGGCCGGGTTAGTGAAATTGATAACCCATGCGTCTGGGCAGATCTCTTTCACATCATTAATGATGTCGAAAATCACCGGAATAGTACGCAGACCTTTAAACAAACCACCCGCACCGTTAGTTTCCTGGCCCAAATAGCCGTAGCTTAGCGGGATACGCTCATCAAGTTCACGGGCTTTAAGCTGCCCGACACGCAATTGCGTGGTAACAAAATCGGCATCTACCAGCGCTTCGCGGCGATCGAGGGTTTTATACAGTGCAATTGGCACTGCCGCTCGTTCAATCATACGCAAGCAGAGATCGAAGATAATATCTTGCTTCTCTTTTCCAGCTTCAACATCAACCAGCCATAATTCAGTTATCGGCAATTCTTCGTAACGTTTAATAAAACCTTCGAGTAATTCAGGGGTATAGCTGCTACCACCACCGATTGTGACGACTTTCAATTTTTTACTCATGAGGACTCCGGTACAAGTTTATTGCACTGTAAATTAAGACAGCGATATAGATGTATTATTGAAGGTTATATGCCGCAATAATAATATGGGGTATATTGACCAACCTTCACTAATACATTCACAATGGATATGAATAATGACTATTTAATACTGTATAACTGCTTCCGATAATGCTGCGGTGTAAATGACGTTAACTTCTTAAAGTTTTTAATAAACATACTGGCACTACTATAACCTGACTCGAAAGCAATATCAGTGACAGAATAGTTGGTAATTTCCAGTTGCTTCTTAGCAAAATCAATTCTTATCTCATTAATAATTTGCATCGGTGTTTTGCCATAGTGGCGCTGTGTAGCACGGGTTAAGTACTCCTGTGACTTACCGGACAACTCCACCATATTCACTAATGCTTTATCGCCAAACATCAACTTGCCATGCATCTGCTCAACAGCATTTTTCAGCCAGCCAGGAATATCACCGCCGGACTCAGATTCTTTATGATGGCGCAGACGGTTCACAATATAAAACGTCACCATTTCAAGAAACTCATTAAACTCACCCTGACGGAAGTTTAATGAAGCAGTCACAGATTCAATATAAGTCAAAAATTCATTCTTAATTTGATAAACCTGTGACGCAATAAAACATGCTGGGAATAACGGTAAATAATGTTGTTCAAAAAAAGCCTTGCTAATACCAACATTCAAAATTCGGGTCGCACCAAAATCATAAAAACTTTGATGATAAGAACCGAGTGGAATGAAAACAAAACTCCCTCTTTCCAGCAGCACACGTTTACCGTTGATTTCCTGATAATAACGCCCTGTCAGCACTACCGTAAATTCGTAATAATCATGCTGGTGCAGCCCGGAGACACTTTCGACTTTGTTGTGGATGAACATGTGGAAATGTTGACCATCAAAAAGCTGGCTCTCGCGTGCCGTGTTGATTTCCATACTGATTACCGGTGGCTGCATAGGGACTCCAACTTATTTTATTTTTTCGTGAAGCTCAATAAGTTCTGTAACCAACTCACGCGCCAGCATAGAAGTCATCAGGTGATCCTGTGCATGAACCAGCACCAGGCTAACTTTAGTTTTGCCTTCGCCCTGGTCACCTTCAATCAATTTGGTTTGCACCAGGTGCGCTGCATTCAGTGCTTCACGAGACTGCGCCATCAACTCCCTGGCTTTTTCGAAATCACCTGTTTTCGCGATTTTCAGTGCGCCGTATGCAAGGCTGCGAGCCTGACCTGAGTTAATGATTAAACCCATCACCACTTCTTCAAGATCGTCGGTATCCACTTCGTTATCGACTGCGCTATCCAAATCAAACATCTCAATCTCCCGGTATATTTAAAGTGGTTGGGGATAGGGGGCCATCCCCAACCAAAACTACTACCCTTCAGACTTCAAGCCGCATGTGCGTTGGCTTCCTGCTGCTCGAATTATTTTGGGTACAAAACTTAAGATTAGAATTTCAGTGCGTTAGCAATATCTTCTTCGCTTTCTTCTTCTTCGATTACAGCCTGTGCTTTGTTAGACAGGATAACGAACGGTATGTAGACACATGTCGCGACACCTAAGTTAAACAGCGCAACTAACAATGCTGCGATACTACCGTTACTGTTGAAGAAGGCGCCCAGACCGGTAGGCATCGTCCATGGAGCAAGGTTGGTAACCGGTGGAATAATTCCCAGAGAGTAAGCCGCAAGTGTGATAGCTGCCAGAATCGGCTGAACCAGCACAAACGGGATGAACATAACTGGGTTCATGATGATTGGCAGACCGAACAGGATTGGTTCATTAATCTGGAAGATGCCTGACGGCAGTGCCAGTTTCGCAACCTGACGGTGGTCGGCGCGACGTGAAACCATGAAGATTGCGATAATTAAGCCCAGTGTCGCACCAGAACCACCCAACAGGATGTAGGAGTCGAGCATTGGTTTCGCCCAGAAGTGGAACTGTTTACCTGCGTCAATCGCAGCCTGAACTGAACCATACTGGTTGTAGAGAGCGATGTTTTCCAGCGCCCATGGGGTCATGATGCCGTTGTCCAGCGCGGTAAGCGCCAGCGAACCATGCACACCGAAGAACCACAGCAGGGAGTTGAAGATAACATACGCCCAGCCCACTACCGCACCCATCGAAGCTAGCGGCGTAGAGATGGAATCCATAATGATCTGGTGGAAGTTGCTACCGTGATTCGCCAGCACCCAGGAAATAATCCCGAAAATAGACAGGATCAGGAAACCTGGAATTAACGCAGAGAATGAACGTGATACCGAAGTTGGCACACTATCTGGCAAAGTAATTACCCAGTTTCGGCGGATAACAAAAGTAAATAGCTCCGCGACAACCAGACCAATAACAATACCGGAAATAATATTCTGACCACCTAACCAGTTAGCGCCCACTGCATAAGCTTCACCTACGCTATAGGGTGTAACGGTCATAAATGCGGCAACGGATAATAAACCGGCCGCAAGAGGGTCAACTTTACGTTCCTCAGCAAGCGCCATACCAATGAAAAAAGGAGCCATTAGCGACATAATACCTAACGTACCGTTATATACGTTGCCGCCAATGGCTTTTAACCCATTAAGGGTTTCAATGGTTGAGGGATCTAAACGAATACCTAAAGAATAAAAAAATGAACCAGCGCCAAAACTCAGAAATACGTTATTGATTAATACAAACATGGCCCCGGCAAGGGTCAATGGCATTAATTTGATGAAACCATTTTTAATTGCGTTGACGTGCGGTTGCTTCCCAATTTTCACTGCGAAAGGAAGCAATATCTTTTCAAGTGAATCAATGACTTTACTCATTTGGAATTTCCTTTATTGCCGCAAGATTCTTGCGGCCAGGTTGTGTAAGGTCGTTCTTTGACGGAAAAATAAAACAAAATAAAAAATTAGTTGCTTGCTGCTTTCTTGATCGATGCGACTGCTGCTTTCAGCACGCCTAACCCATCAATTTTGCCGTACATTGCTGAATCAATAACTTCTACCGGTTTACCGGGTAATACTTTCTGAATTTCTGGCAGCATATAAGCGATTTGTGGTCCAAGTAATACCAGATCTGCATCCTTGCCTTTTTCAGCAGCCAGAGTTTCAGGCCAGGCTTCGATAATTACAGGCACTTCATACTTCTCTGCCTGCGCCTTCATTTTTGATACCAGCAATGAGGTGGACATCCCGGCAGAACAAAATAGGTAGATACGTCTTTTAGTCATAATAAATTCCTCACGTTGCAATAGCCTGCATGTCTGAAATCAGCACAACCCACGCCTGCAAAAGGGACTGATTGGAAAGTTCTGATTGTTTCTTGTTGAGAGAAGTATACGGCAACACGTCGGCGGGGAATAATATTGCGGAGCCCAAAATTGTCTCTCCTTGACTATCCGTTTTGATACCCTTCACATTTTGGGTAAATAATTCGCGCAAAGAAAAAAGCCCAAACAGAGTTTGGGCTTTACAATTCTTTCACACCGGAAATCAGTCGTAGGCATTCAATGCGCGCTGGCAAAGGGCCGAGCGCACACAATCTTGTTTGCCAAAGCGGACCACACCTACCATTTCATCTTCTTCAAAACGTTCCAGAGCATCACTCAGGCCGGACTTAACACCCCGTGGCAAATCGCATTGCGTGATATCGCCATTGACGATGACCGTCACGTTTTCCCCAAGGCGCGTTAAGAACATTTTCATTTGCGCTGCGGTGACATTCTGCGCCTCATCAAGAATAACCACCGCATTTTCGAAGGTACGTCCACGCATATAGGCGAACGGCGCAATCTCTACTTTGCCAATTTCGGGGCGCAGGCAGTACTGCATAAAAGACGACCCTAAACGTCGCACCAGGATGTCATACACCGGGCGGAAATAAGGAGCGAATTTTTCCGAAATATCCCCGGGTAAGAAACCGAGATCTTCATCAGCTTGCAGGACCGGGCGGGTGACAATTATCCTGTCGACATCCTTATGTATCAGGGCCTCAGCGGCTTTCGCCGCACTGATATACGTTTTGCCGCACCCGGCTTCACCGGTGGCGAATATCAGCTGCTTTTTCTCGATGGCGTTAAGATAGTGCTCTTGAGCCTCATTTCGCGCCGCTATCGGTGAGTTATCACGGCAATCTCTTGCCATACCGATAGATTCAACGCCGCTCATCTGCACAAGCGTTGTGACCGATTCCTCTTCGCGTTGTTTGTGGCTACGCGAATCCCGTCTCAGCACACGTTTTGCTTCGCGACGAGCTTTGATCACTGCTTTCTGTCTTCCCATGGATGGCACCTTACAGTTGGTTTCATTTCCCGCGCCACAACACAGTGCGCGATTATGTTCACTAACGGATGAGGTTTGGCTTCCTTTTAAGCCATGAACTGCCGGTTGAGAGGATGCACCAGTTAGACGAATTACTCCGCTTAGCGCATCGTTAATACATTGATTGGTTGTGGATTCAGGGTTTTTAGCGGTGAAGATAGCGAGGCCGGAGGAGATGCCTCCGCGCTGATTTGTGCGGGTAAGATGTTTGTTCAATCGGCCAGTACAGGACCCTACCATTCGCGATCTCCATTGTGATTAAGATTCACAGCCGGGAACTACCGCTCGTGCTTTAATTACATCAAAAATTATCTAAATTGCAACTTTTATTTTACTTTAAATCAACATTCGCGTTTCGTCATGCGCTTATCAAATTTATGACATAAAAATATTACACTTTTATATCAATGGGGTAGTCATATAGAAATTGAATGAATACCTGGCAGGCAAATAGTTAGCAAATGAAAAATTAGCAGGGGAAGAATTGTAGGAAAAAACGTGCTTCAAGTAAGCGTGCAACGCCCCACTTTCTCAGAGAGTCTGAAGAGAAAGTTAAGCATCTCCTTCTCATGTAGAAGAAGATGCTTAGGATGAAATGATTTCGAGATTACAGAATCGAGCTTCCAGAAGCCCTTGCCCTAAATAGTGCTGCTTATCCACAACACCCGGCAATACAAAGAAGTACCCACCGCCAATCGGCTTCACGTACTCTTCCAGCGCTTCGCCGTTAAGACGTTGCTGCACAGCCAAAAAGCCCTTCTCAAGGTCATGCTGGAAGCAGACAAATAACAATCCCATATCCAGTTGCCCAGACTTTGATACACCCAGTGAATAGCTGTAACCACGGCGCATCATCAGGTTGGACTGCGTCTCTTTAGTGCGTGGGTTCGCCAGACGAATATGAGCATCCAGCGCAATTACATTACCGTCAGGGTCGGCTGCATAATCGGGCTCGTCGTGCTCATTCTTCATGCCAAGCGGCGCACCACTGTGTTTATCGCGGCCAAAAATAGTCTGCTGCTCTTTTAGCGGCGTTCGATCCCAGGACTCAACATGGAACTGAATAATACGCACGGCCTTATAGCTGCCACCTACCGCCCATGCTGGTTCTTGCTGATCTGCCGTCACCCACACCACATCATTCATCAGCGGTTTATCTTCGCTGTTAGGGTTCGCCGTACCGTCTTTAAACCCTAACAAATTGATAGGCGTCTCTTTGCCGCGCGAACGCGCTGCATGGTTGGAGATAAACCCTTCGCGCTTCCAACGCACGCTTAGCAAATCCGGCGTGTGTTTGATGATATCTCGTAAGGCATGGATAACCGTATCCGCCGTATTCGCGCAAATCTGGAGAAGCAAATCACCATGACACAAGCTGGCATCCAACGAGTCATTAGCGAAGCGCTCCATCTTTAGCAGCTTTTTCGGCATCTGCCCTTTCAGCCCAAAGCGCTCATCAAACAACGATGTTCCCGCAGAGAGGGTGAAAGTCAGGTTATCCGGGTAAATCTGCGCACCAAGAATCCCTGAGTCCATCGGTGGCATCCGTGGATTTGGGGTATCTGGCGCAGGGCCACCTGTAGTGAGGAAATCGAAACGCGCAGACAGCAACTTGAATAAACGCTCAAGGTCAGCTTTATCACTGGCCAACACATCAAATGCAACCAACATCATGGCCGCTTGCTGTGGCGTCAGTACACCTGCCTGATGCTCACCGTAAAACGGCTGTTTTTCCATGCGCGCATCTGGCGGTAACGTGCCTGGAGAAGTCTCTTGTTTCGCCGCATGAGCCATGGGGCATCCGCCCGCAACAGCAAGGGCGCCACCGAGCGCGCCCAAACCTTTCAGTAAGCGGCGGCGAGCCGGAATATGCCCGCCGTTTTTATTTTTATCTTCCATAAAAACTAGTCCAGACCCAGTACGCCACGCAGTTGTGACAAGTCTTCTGCCAGCGCCGTTACCGGCCCTTTCAGCGCATTGCGGTCTGCATCGGTCAGTTTGTCGTAAGTCTCGAAGCCGTCTTTAGTTCGGTATTTAGCAAGAATGGTGTCCACTTTCTTGAAGTTGGCATCCACTTTTGCCAGCAATGGCGCATTGTCTTTAGTCAGCAACGGGCGCAGCAAGTTAACAATTTTCTGTGCGCCATCAACGTTTGCCTGGAAGTCCCACAGGTCAGTGTGGCTGTAGCGATCTTCTTCACCACTGATTTTACTGGCCGCGACTTCTTCAATCAGGCCCGCAGCACCGCCGACAACTTTGCTTGGCGGGAATGCCAGCTCAGAAATACGTGTTTGCAGATCCAGCACGTCGCTGTTGAGCTGATCGGCATATTTTTCCATGCCTTTAGTGGAGTTATCACCAAACAGCGCTTTTTCCAGACGGTGGAAACCAGTGAATTTTGGATCATTGGCTTTCTGCTCGTAATCATCTTCGCGGGCATCAATGCTGCCGTCGAGATCAGAGAACAGTTCAGCAATAGGTTCGATACGCTCGTAATGCTGGCGAGTTGGCGCATACAGAGATTTGGCTTTTTCGATATCGCCGGCTTTCACAGCATCAGTAAAGGCTTTTGTACCTTTAACCAACTCTGCAACTTCCGCAGTCACATAAGCTTTGTATTCGGTGATTGGTCCGGCCAATGCCATCAGGTCGTTTTTCGGTGCAGTCTGATCGCCCGCCGCTTTAACGATAAGCTTGCCCTTAGGGTTGCTTAGCAAGCCACAGGTCATGTCGTATTCACCCGCTTGCAGGTTAGCCGTCATTTTCTGAGAGAAACCAGGTGCAATGTTCTCACGCTCTTCAACTACCATCACCCCTTTCAGGATTTCCCACTCCAGCGCTTTCTGGCTGTTGTTTTGAATGATGAACTGGGTTTTACCGGCGTTAACCGTAATGTTCATCGGTTCGCACTGTTTATCAGTCACAGTAACTTTTACCTGAGGAACATCAGCCGCCTGAACGGCAAAGGCAGAAGAAGCAAACGCAAACAGCGCAGCATGCAAGGCTTTACGGCGAAAATGTGTAGTCATGACCAATCCCTATAAAACAAGAGTATGTTGTAACTAAGTGGCGATAATCTGCCGCAAGATATTTAACGAACGTTATTTGTCGCCTGAGCGCTCAAACGCGGTGGCATTAAGAACAGCACCAGCGCGGGGATCAGGTAAATAAAGTACATTCCTACTTCGCTTACGGTCGGTGTTTCCTGGTATCCAAAAATACCTTCGAGCAGCGTACCGGTAAGAGAATGAGTGGTAAGAACATTACTGAGGTCAAAAGCGATATCCTGGAAGTGATTCCAAAGTCCCGCTTCGTGGAAAGCACGTACTGCACCCGCTGCAAGCCCTGCGGCCACCAGCAGAATAAACAGGCTGGTCCATTTGAAGAACACGGCCAGGTTCAGGCGGATACCGCCCCAGTAAAGTAAGAAGCCGAGCACAATCGCGGTACCCAGGCCAAGCATCGCGCCGAGTGGCGGCATAATGCCCACATCCTGCTGGAATGCTGCCAACAGAAAGAATACTGACTCCAGACCTTCACGGGCGACCGCGAAGAACACCATTAAAATTAGCGCCCAACCATGGTTGCCTTTGCTGTGCAGCGCTTCGTCCACTTTCTGCTCGAGCTGCCCTTTCACATTGCGCGACACTTTGCGCATCCAGAACACCATCCACGTCAGGATGAAGACCGCGATGACTGCCACGATGCCTTCAAATAACTCCTGCTCTTTTTGCGGGAATTCACCGGTGGTTTCGTTGATGAAGATGCCCAGCGCCAGGCACAGCGCAGCTGCCGCCACAACACCAATCCACATGACGCCAATCCATTGGCCGCGTTGAGTACGCTTCAGATAGCTAGCAATCAGGCTAACAATCAGCGCGGCTTCCAGGCCTTCGCGTAACATAATGAGAAACGGGACAAACATTACTGACACCCCAACTGTGAACTCAGGTCAAATGGCGTAAAGAAAAGTAAACCAGAACGATTGTGATTATCATTACCGCAAAAATAAACACAAGCAGAGAATTTGGATATTTGTGTACAGCTGTAAAAAAGGCCGCGATAAGCGGCCTTCAGAGGATGTTGTGAATTACTCAGGTTGTAATTTGCTTGGTGGCGCGGAGTGGTAAATTTCGTCTGCTTGTTCGAAGCGTTTTTGCATAGTCGCACTTGGCGCTTTGCCAAGCAGGCTGACCGCGACAATACCGATGCTGCCGAAGATGAAACCTGGGATGATTTCATACAGCCCCAACCAACCGAACTGTTTCCAGACGATAACAGTCAGCGCCCCAATGATCATTCCTGCCAACGCACCATTACGCGTCATGCGTGACCACATTACCGAGAACAGCACAACCGGGCCAAACGCGGCACCGAAGCCTGCCCACGCGTAACTGACCAGGCCAAGCACACGGTTTTCAGGGTTAGCCGCCAGCGCGATGGCAATCAGAGCGACTAACAGCACCATAAAGCGCCCGACCCAAACCAGCTCTTTTTGCCCCGCATCTTTACGGAAGAATGCTTTGTACAAATCTTCGGTAATTGCGCTGGAGCACACCAGTAACTGGCAGCTTAACGTTGACATAACTGCCGCTAAAATTGCTGACAACAAGATGCCTGCAATCCATGGGTTAAACAGAAGTTGCGCCAGCTCGATAAATACGCGCTCGCCGTTTTGGTTTACCGCACCCGCAAGCGCCGGGTTGTTGTTGAAATACGCGATACCAAAGAAGCCTACAGCACACGCGCCCGCCAGGCACAAAATCATCCACGTCATACTAATGCGACGCGCTTTAACGATTGTGTGGTGTGAATCTGCCGCCATGAAGCGCGCAAGAATATGTGGCTGACCAAAGTAGCCCAGACCCCAGCCCATCAAAGAGATAATCGCGACGAAGTTCAGCCCTTTGAGCATATCGATATTTTCAATGCTCTTTTGCTTGATAACCGCCATCGAATCGTCAAAGCCACCAACCGCAATCACCACCATGATAGGCGTTAAGATCAGCGCGAAAATCATCAAACTCGCCTGAACGGTGTCCGTCCAACTTACTGCCAGGAACCCACCGACAAAGGTATAAATGATGGTTGCCGCAGCACCCGCCCAAAGTGCGGTTTCGTAGCTCATGCCAAAGGTGCTTTCGAACAGACGCGCACCGGCCACGATGCCAGATGCACAATAGATGGTGAAGAACAGCAGAATCACTAACGCGGAGATAATGCGCAGTACACGGCTTTTATCTTCAAAACGCCCGGTGAAATAATCTGGCAGCGTCAGCGCGTTGTTGTTCACTTCGGTGTGAACACGCAGGCGCCCAGCGACCAGTTTCCAGTTGATGTATGCGCCAACCGTCAGGCCGATGGCAATCCAGCTTTCCGAAATACCGGAAAGGAAGATGGCACCCGGCAACCCCATCAGTAACCAGCCGCTCATGTCGGATGCGCCCGCTGATAATGCAGTAACCACACTACCCAGGCTGCGACCGCCCAGAATGTAGTCATCAAAGTTTTTCGTTGAACGCCAGGCGATAAACCCTATCAATATCATGCCGAAGATATAGATAAAGAAGGTCACCAGCATTGGTGTGCTCATGGTGGTCATGCAAGTTCTCCAAATTTTTGTGCCATACCGGAACGCAGCATGGAGCTTTAATAGTTTCTTACCGCAAGCGTTTTAACACACTATTCACAATAAATTCACCGTACAATAAATAGCTTTTTTCACCAGGTTGCACTCGCTCACGCTTTTCACGGTTGCACCCTTAGAAAGTGTTAACTCTGTCAGTTAATTCACCCTGTCTGCGAATAATTAGCCCGCTTGTTTTCTAATTCCAAATTTAACAATTCAATCTATTTCCCAGCTTGCTATCTGGCTCACATTTAACAAGGTTGCACAAAGTTGCAACATGATAGATATTGCCCGATAACTTTTATCAACCCTTCAATATTTACCCGAGTGATAACGGGTATGGGAGTTACTGACATGGCCACCACCATGGGCGTAAAACTGGACGACGCTACCCGCGAGCGTATTAAAGACGCCGCTTCACGTATTGACCGCACACCACACTGGCTAATTAAACAGGCGATATTTAATTATCTCGAACGCCTGGAAAATAACGATGAACTGCCAGAACTTCCGGCCATGCTGGCTGGTGCCGCGAATGAAAGCGAAGAGGCTGCCCCGCACATTGAAGAAACACACCAGCCGTTCCTTGATTTTGCAGAACAAATTCTTCCTCAGTCCGTAACTCGCGCAGCTATTACCGCAGCCTGGCGCCGCCCGGAAACCGATGCGGTGCCGATGATTCTGGAACAGGCGCGTTTGCCTCTGAATATTGCGGAACAAACTCACAAACTGGCGTACCAACTCGCTGAAAAGCTTCGTAATCAGAAGAACGCATCAGGCCGGGCGGGCATGGTACAAGGTTTGCTGCAAGAATTCTCACTTTCATCGCAAGAAGGTGTGGCGTTGATGTGTCTGGCCGAAGCATTACTGCGCATCCCGGACAAAGCGACGCGCGATGCGTTAATCCGCGACAAAATCAGCAACGGCAACTGGCACTCGCATATTGGCCGTAGCCCATCACTGTTTGTGAACGCTGCCACCTGGGGTTTGCTGTTTACCGGCAAACTGGTGTCCACCCACAATGAAGCGAGTCTGTCGACATCCCTGAACCGCATCATCGGGAAAAGCGGTGAGCCGTTAATCCGCAAAGGTGTGGATATGGCGATGCGCCTGATGGGCGAGCAGTTTGTGACCGGCGAAACCATTTCCGAAGCATTAGCTAACGCCCGCAAACTCGAAGAGAAGGGTTTCCGCTACTCCTACGATATGTTGGGTGAAGCAGCACTTACTGAAGCCGATGCACAGGCTTATATGGTTTCTTATCAGCAAGCGATTCACGCGATTGGTAAAGCCTCTAACGGGCGTGGCATTTACGAAGGCCCTGGCATTTCCATCAAGCTTTCCGCACTGCACCCGCGCTACAGCCGTGCGCAGTACGATCGCGTCATGGAAGAGTTGTACCCGCGTTTGAAATTCCTGACGCTGCTGGCGCGCCAGTATGATGTCGGGATCAATATCGATGCCGAAGAAGCCGATCGCCTGGAGATCTCACTCGATCTGCTGGAAAAACTCTGCTTCGAGCCTGAGTTGGCCGGCTGGAACGGTATCGGTTTTGTGATTCAGGCGTACCAAAAACGCTGTCCGTTTGTGATTGATTACCTGGTGGATCTCGCGACACGCAGCCGTCGCCGTCTGATGATTCGCCTGGTGAAAGGCGCGTACTGGGACAGCGAAATCAAACGCGCTCAGATGGATGGGCTGGAAGGCTACCCGGTTTATACCCGCAAGGTTTACACTGATATCTCTTATCTCGCCTGCGCGAAAAAACTGCTGGCAGTACCAAACCTGATTTACCCGCAGTTTGCGACACACAACGCCCATACACTGGCAGCAATCTACAATCTGGCCGGGCAGAACTACTATCCGGGTCAGTATGAATTCCAGTGCCTGCACGGCATGGGTGAGCCGCTTTATGATCAAGTGGTGGGTAAAATTGCCGATGGCAAACTGAACCGCCCTTGCCGTATTTATGCACCTGTTGGTACCCACGAAACGCTACTGGCCTACCTGGTGCGTCGCCTGTTGGAAAATGGCGCGAACACCTCGTTTGTTAACCGTATTGCCGACAACACCTTGCCACTAGATGAATTGGTTGCCGACCCGGTTACCGCCATTGAAGCTATCGCGATTAAAGAAGGCCAACTCGGTCTGCCACATCCAAAAATCGCTGTACCGAAAGAGCTATACGGCGCGAAACGCACCAATTCCAGCGGCCTGGATCTGGCGAACGAGCATCGCCTCGCCTCACTCTCCTCTGCCCTGCTTAATAGTGCGGCGCAAAAATGGCAGGCGCTACCGATTCTGGAGAATGCCGTCGCGCCAGGCGATATGGTGGCAGTGAAAAACCCAGCGGAACCGACAGATGTGGTTGGTTATACGCGTGAAGCCACGCACGAAGAGGTTTCACAAGCACTCGTGAGTGCCGTTAACAATGCACCAATCTGGTTCGCCACCCCGCCACAAGAACGCGCCGCGATTCTTGAGCGAGCGGCCGTGATGATGGAAGGCCAGATGCAGAAGCTGATTGGCGTTCTGGTGCGTGAAGCCGGTAAAACCTTTAGCAATGCCATTGCCGAAGTGCGTGAAGCCGTAGACTTCCTGCACTACTACGCAGGCCAGGTACGCGATGATTTCGACAACGAAACACACCGTCCGCTTGGCCCGGTTGTTTGTATCAGCCCATGGAACTTCCCACTGGCTATCTTTACCGGGCAAATTGCTGCAGCCCTCGCAGCCGGTAACAGTGTCCTGGCAAAACCGGCTGAGCAAACCCCGCTGATTGCCGCCCTCGGTATCAATATTCTGCTGGAAGCCGGTGTGCCTGCGGGCGTGCTGCAACTTCTGCCAGGCCGTGGTGAAACCGTTGGCGCACAGTTAACAGGCGATGCCCGCGTACGTGGCGTGATGTTTACCGGCTCCACGGAAGTGGCGACGCTTCTACAACGCAATATTGCTGATCGCCTTGATCCGCAAGGTCGCCCAACACCGCTGATTGCAGAAACCGGTGGTCTGAACGCGATGATCGTCGATTCTTCAGCGCTTACCGAACAAGTGGTGGTTGATGTGCTGGCCTCGGCCTTTGATAGCGCTGGCCAACGTTGTTCCGCACTGCGCGTGTTGTGTATCCAGGAAGATGTCGCCGAGCACACGCTGCAAATGCTGCGCGGTGCCATGGCGGAATGCCGCATGGGCAACCCAGGCCGCTTAACCACGGATATCGGCCCGGTTATCGACGCCGAAGCCAAAGAGAATATCGAGAAGCATATTCAAACGCTGCGCAGCAAAGGCCGCAAAGTATTCCAGGCGGCTCGTGAAAACAGCGTGGATGCGAAAGAGTGGCAGAGCGGTACTTTCGTCGCGCCTACATTAATTGAGCTAGAAAGCTTCGATGAGATGCAAAAAGAGGTGTTTGGCCCGGTGCTGCATGTGGTGCGTTATAACCGCAACAACCTGGAAACACTGATTAACCAAATCAATGCGGCGGGATATGGCCTGACGCTTGGTGTACATACGCGTATAGACGAAACCATTGCCCAAGTTACGGGCTCTGCGCACGTGGGTAATATGTACGTTAACCGCAATATGGTCGGTGCGGTTGTCGGTGTGCAGCCATTTGGTGGCGAAGGTTTATCGGGCACCGGTCCGAAAGCCGGTGGCCCGTTGTATCTGTATCGTTTACTGGCAAACCGCCCGGACAACGCGCTGCAAACTACCTTTAACCGCCAGGATGCTGAGCTACCGGTGGATTCCACGCTTAAAGCCAGCCTTCAGGAAGCTCATCAAGCGTTTGCTCAATGGGCGGTAAAAAAAGGCGAATTGCCTGCTATCTGCGCACGCTTCGCGCAACTGGCGCAAAGCGGTACGTTACGCCAGTTACCGGGGCCAACGGGTGAACGTAACACTTACGCATTAATGCCGCGTGAACGCGTGCTGTGTATCGCAGATAATGAGCAGGATGTACTGGTGCAACTGGCAGCGGTCACAAGTGTGGGCAGCCGTGCGCTATGGGCTGATGACAAACTGCATCGCGAACTGGCGAAAGCGCTACCGGATTTGGTACAGAAGCATATCGACTTCGCGAAAGAAGATACGTTGCTGAACCAGCCGTTTGATGCGGTGATTTACCACGGTGATTCCGACCAGTTATGCGCATTGTGTGAAAAGGTAGCGGCGCGGGATGGGGCCATTGTTTCGGTGCAAGGCTTCGCACGCGGCGAAACTAACTTGTTGCTGGAGCGTTTATACGTTGAACGCTCACTGAGCGTGAATACTGCGGCAGCAGGTGGTAACGCCAGTTTGATGACAATCGGCTAAGTTTTCACTACGCTTTCGGGAACAATTTGCAAGGTCTTGTAGGGTGGATAAGCGAAAGCATCTTCCACCCTACCAAGGCCCTTTTCTTCGAGGATTGATGATGAAACGCTTTTGTTTACTGATGACTGGCCTGTTGCTAAGTGCAAACGTTCTGGCCGATAGTTGCGACTCGGCAACTTCACAAGCAGGGCTTAACGAGTGCGCCAGTAACGAATATAAAAAGCAGGATGATTTACTTAATCAGGCTTATAAAGAGGCGATGAAACTCGCCACAGATACCCAGAAAACACAGCTCAAAGCGGCACAAAATGCGTGGATTGCCTTTCGCGACGCCGACTGTGCATTCTTAACATCTGGTGCAGACGGCGCATCCGTCGCACCGATGGTTCACGCGCAATGTATGACGGATAAAACCCGCGAACGCACTGAACTGCTGAAAAGCACGCTCCAGTGCGAAGAAGGCGATGTGAGCTGTGTCTTCCATTCAAGCGCGAATTAACGCACTCGAATACCTTCAATAATCATCCGCTGCACGTTTTCTACCGTGCGGCGGAAAAATACTTCATCGTTTAAATTGCTACCTGCCACTGCTTCAACCTGGCTTGCGAAATCAGCATAGTGTTGTGTGGTGGCCCACAGCATAAAGATCAGATGATGCGGATCGACCGCCGCCAACTTCCCGTTCTCAACCCAACCGGCAATAATTGCCGATTTCTCATCAACCAGCGCTTTCAAATCGCCAGTCAATTCCTCTTTCAGCAATGGTGCACCTTGCAGCATCTCAAGGCAGAACAGACGCGAGGCTTGCGGGTAATCTCGAGAAACTTCCAGTTTTAACCGGATGTATTCGCCTATCGCCACCAGCGGCTGCAAATCCTCGCGAAACGCACGCAAAGGGGCAAGCCAGATATCAAGGATCTGCTTAAGCACTGCAATATAGAGCGCTTCTTTGGAAGGGTAATAATAGAGAAGGTTTGTTTTTGACACTTCCGCACGCTCAGCTACCTGTTCGATGCTGGTGCCGTGAATGCCAAATTGGGAAAAGAACTCCAGTCCTGCCGCCAGAATAGCCTGCTTTTTCGCCGCTACCGCTTTTGAACGCCGTCCGGTTTCTTTCGTTGCTGCCGCACCTTGTGCCATGCGCCCTCTCATCGTTCTGTTTTGCCCGACAGCATAGCAAAGACCACGCCAGAAGTGCGCGTTGTATGCACCCTGAACGCGCACGAACGCCTGTTTTTTGTGCACCAGTTTTGACCAAACAGTCTGGTTTTCACCACCTAAAAATAGCAACCAATAAATAACACAATGATAACAAATGACTTTCTTAACCTGGCATCAGGTTTGCAAAGACTGAAATGACAAATCTATACCCATTCGCATTCGAGTTGCAGCAAGGCGGCAAACGCCGCTGCGGCTTGAAGGATGATGGGTGTATCACCTGTGATGAGAGGTCTGCGATGAAAATTGGCGTATTCATTCCTATCGGTAACAACGGCTGGTTAATTTCTACCACCGCGCCGCAATACATGCCCACTTTTGAGCTCAATAAAGCGATTGTGCAAAAAGCGGAATACTACGATTTCGACTTTGCCCTTTCGATGATCAAACTGCGCGGCTTTGGCGGCAAAACGGAGTTCTGGGATCACAACCTCGAGTCGTTCAGCCTGATGGCAGGCCTTGCAGCGGTGACCTCCAAAATTCAAATCTACGCCACGGCCGCCACGCTAACCTTACCACCCGCCATTGTGGCGCGCATGGCATCAACCATTGACTCCATCGCCCCGGGCCGTTTTGGCGTCAATCTGGTCACCGGCTGGCAAAAACCTGAATACGAGCAAATGGGGATCTGGCCGGGGGACGAATACTTCGCACGCCGCTACGACTACCTCGCCGAATACGCCACCGTGCTGCGCGATTTGTGGGGAACCGGGCAAAGTGATTTAAAAGGTGAATTTTTCACCATGAACGACTGCCGTTTAAGCCCGCGCCCTGCTCAACCGGTAAAAATGATTTGCGCCGGGCAAAGCGACGCGGGGATGGCGTTCTCCGCCGAATACGCCGACTACAACTTCTGCTTTGGCAAAGGCGTTAACACGCCAACTGCTTTTGCCCCTACCGCCGCGCGCATGATGGAAGCGGCTGAGAAAACCGGACGCGATGTCGGCTCCTACATACTATTTATGATCATCGCCGATGAAACCGACGAAGCCGCTCGCGCGAAATGGGAGCACTACAAAGCGGGTGCCGACGAAGAAGCGCTGGCGTGGCTCACTGAACAGAGCCAGAAAGACACCCGTTCAGGCACTAATACTAACGTGCGGCAAATGGCTGACCCCACTTCAGCGGTGAATATCAATATGGGCACCCTGGTTGGCTCTTATGCCACGGTCGCCCGCCTGTTGGATGAAGTGGCGACCGTGCCGGGCGCTGAAGGGGTACTGCTAACCTTTGATGATTTCCTGAGTGGTATTGAAGCCTTTGGCGAAAAAATCCAGCCGCTGATGCAGTCGCGCGCCCATCTTTCCCCTTCCGCTCGCGAGGTGGCGTAATGAAAAACATCACCCTTGATGCACGCCCGGAAGCCATTACATTCGCACCTGAACAGACGGCACTGATTGTCGTGGATATGCAAAACGCTTATGCAAGCAAAGGTGGCTATCTCGATCTTGCCGGGTTCGATGTTTCGGCAACGAAACCGGTTATCGAAAACATCAAAACTGCTGTTGCCGCCGCTCGTGAAGCGGGGATGTTGATTGTCTGGTTCCAGAACGGTTGGGATAGCGATTACGTCGAAGCGGGTGGCCCAGGCTCGCCAAACTTCCATAAATCCAATGCATTGAAAACCATGCGCAAGCAGCCGGAATTACAGGGAACGCTGCTGGCAAAAGGCGGCTGGGACTACCAGCTGGTGGACGAACTGGTACCACAGGCAGGTGACATCGTTCTGCCCAAGCCTCGTTACAGCGGTTTCTTTAACACGCAGCTCGACAGCATCTTGCGTTCGCGCAGCATTCGCCACCTGGTATTCACCGGTATCGCCACAAACGTCTGCGTGGAGTCGACGCTACGCGACGGGTTTTTCCTTGAATATTTTGGAGTGGTTCTTGCCGATGCCACCCATCAGGCCGGGCCTACTTTTGTGCAGCAGGCCGCATTATTCAATATCGAAACCTTCTTTGGTTGGGTAAGCGACGTCGGTACATTTTGCCAGGCCTTGCAGCCACAATCCTTCGCCCGCATTGCCTGATAAGGAATAACCCATGCCGAAATCCGTAATCATTCCGCCAGGAACCACAACGCCTATCGCACCGTTTGTGCCAGGCACCCTCGCCGATGGCGTGGTGTATGTCTCCGGTACGCTGCCGTTCGATAAACAAAACAATGTGGTGTATGTCGGCGACGCTAAAGCCCAGACGCGCCATGTGCTGGAAACCATTAAGTCGGTGATTGAAACCGCAGGCGGCACCATGGACGACGTGACGTTTAACTCCATTTTTATTACCGACTGGACGAACTACGCCGCCATCAACGAAGTGTATGCCGAGTTTTTCCCAGGTGATAAGCCTGCACGGTTCTGCATTCAGTGTGGTCTGGTGAAACCGGATGCGTTGGTCGAAATCGCAAGCATCGCGCACATCGGGAAATAGCTTATGCAGATTGAGCTGACTCAAGCGCCCTTCCCCAACGCCCCGGTCTTGCTGCTAATAGCCGGGCTCGGTGGCATGGGCAGTTACTGGCTGCCACAACGTGCGGCACTGGCTGAACACTACCAACTGGTGGTTTATGACCAGCGCGGCACTGGTGTGAATAAAGAGCCGTTGCCCAATGATTATTGCCTCGCGGATATGGCACATGAAATCCACACCGCCATGCTGCAACAGGGCATCGTGCATTACAACGTGCTTGGACATGCGCTGGGTGGTCTGGTCGCGATGCAGCTGGCGCTGGATTACCCCGCAGCCATCGACAAGCTGGCGATAATCAACGGCTGGTTGCAGCTCAATGCCCATACCCGGCGCTGCTTTGCGGTTCGCGAAACGCTGCTGCACGATAGCGGACCAGGGGCTTATTTGCAGGCTCAACCGCTGTTTCTTTACCCGGCAGACTGGATGGCCGCCAACCAGCCACGGCTGGAAGCCGAAGAAGCGATGCATAACGCGCACTTTCAAGGGCAAGAAAATCTTACTCGCCGCCTGAATGCGCTGAAGGCCGCTGACTTTCATGCCACAGCGGCACATATCCACCAGCCGGTGCTGCTGATTTGTTCCCGTGACGATCTGCTGGTGCCGTGGAATTGTTCTGAAGAATTGCACCACGCGCTACCGGACAGCCTGCTGGAAATCATGCCGTGGGGTGGTCACGCCTGTAACGTCACCGTGGCCAGTGATTTTAACCAGCGACTACTGAGTTTGCTGGCAACCGAACCTGCTTATCACAAGGAAATTGTATGAGTCATGCTATTACGTCCGAGGCACTGGAAACCTTGTTCACTGGCGCACATACCCACAGCGCGTGGCTGGATACCCCTGTGAGTGATGAACAAATTGCTGAGATTTATAACCTGCTGCGCCTTGGCCCAACATCAGCCAACTGTTCGCCTGCCCGCTTTGTGTTTGTGCGCAGTACTGAAGCGAAAGCGCGCCTGAAGCCCACTCTTTCTGCGGGCAACATCGAAAAAACCATGACAGCCCCCGTCACTGCGATTGTGGCTTGGGACCCGGCATTCTTTGAGCAACTGCCGAAACTATTCCCTTACGCCGATGCCCGCGCGTGGTTTACCTCAAGCCCGGAACTGGCGCAGGAAACCGCGTTTCGCAATAGCTCGATGCAGGCGGCGTATCTGATTTCTGCCTGCCGGGCACTCGGTTTAGATACCGGGCCAATGTCTGGTTTTGACCGTGAAAAAGTGGATGCTGAGTTTTTTGCCACAAGCGGCTGGAAAAGCAATTTGCTGATTAATATTGGCTACGGTGACCCGGCGAAAACCCATTCACGCTTGCCACGTTTAGCGTTTGAAGAAGCATGTGTTCTCGCCTGAGGAGTTAAAGATGATCGAAAAACAAGCCTTTCGCGATGCGATGTCGTGCCTTGGCGCGGCGGTGAATATCGT
This sequence comes from Buttiauxella sp. AC038, assembly GCF_979253565.1. Lineage (NCBI taxonomy): Bacteria > Pseudomonadati > Pseudomonadota > Gammaproteobacteria > Enterobacterales > Enterobacteriaceae > Buttiauxella > Buttiauxella sp. AC038. Next base: position 3,311,057 of record NZ_CEEDCQ010000001.1, read on the forward strand.
CACCACCGATGGTCCTGCCGGACGCGCCGGGTTTACCGCCTCGGCGGTATGTAGCGTAACGGATGAGCCACCAACATTGCTGGTTTGCCTGAATCGTAGCGCTTCCGTGTGGCCGATTTTTAGCCGCAATCAGGCGCTGTGTGTGAACACGCTGGCGGCAGGGCATGAAGATCTTTCGAATTTATTTGGTGGAAAGACAGCGATGACCGAACGTTTTTCCGCTGCTCGCTGGCGGCACGGTGTAACCGGCTGCCCCCAACTGGAAGGCGCACTCGTGTCGTTCGACTGCCGCATTAGCCAGGTCGTCAGTGTTGGTACGCATGACATTTTATTTTGTGAATTAGTTGCCCTTGAACGTAACGACGATACCCATGGCCTGGTGTGGTTTGACCGTGGCTACCATCAACTGATGCGGCCTGCCTGTTAGCCGACACGATATCTGCTGGAGATAAATATGGCGAATACCTGGTTTCCACAATGGCATAAAAAAACTGCGGTAGAAGGTGGTGTGGTAGCTCCGGACGAAACACTCCCCCTCGGCCAGACGCTGGTGATGGGCGTGCAACATGCGGTAGCGATGTTTGGTGCCACGGTGCTAATGCCGCTACTGATGGGGCTTGACCCGAATCTGTCGATATTGATGTCGGGTATTGGGACATTGTTGTTCTTTGTGGTGACTGGCGGACGGGTGCCGAGTTATTTAGGCTCAAGTGCTGCGTTTGTTGGTGTAGTGATAGCCGTTACAGGTTTTAACGGGCAAGGGCTGAACCCACATTTGAGCGTTGCGCTCGGCGGTATTATCGCCTGCGGCCTGGTATATACGCTGATTGGTTTTGTGGTGATGAAGGCCGGAACAGCCTGGATTGAGCGCTTAATGCCACCGGTTGTTACCGGTGCGGTGGTGATGGCAATCGGCCTTAACCTCGCGCCAATCGCGGTGCGCGGCGTTTCAGCCAGCAGTTTTGATAGTTGGATGGCGGTCATGACGGTGTTGTGTATCGGGTTGGTCGCGGTGTTTACCCGCGGCATGATTCAACGCTTGCTGATTCTAATTGGCCTGATCCTCGCCTGCGCCATTTATGCGGTTCTGGCGAATGGGTTTGGTTTTGGCAAACCGGTCGATTTTGCCCTGTTAAGTTCGGCCGCCTGGTTTGGCATTCCGCAAATCACCTCCCCGACATTTAACGCACAGGCGATGATGTTGATTGCTCCCGTTGCAGTGATTCTGGTGGCCGAAAACCTTGGGCACCTGAAAGCCGTCGCCGGGATGACGGGAAAAAATATGGACCCGTATATCGGCAAAGCCTTTGTTGGCGATGGCCTTGCAACGATGCTTTCGGGTTCCGTTGGTGGCAGCGGTGTCACGACCTATGCCGAGAATATCGGCGTGATGGCGGTAACCAAAGTCTACTCAACACTGGTGTTTGTCGCCGCGTCCGGCATCGCGATGTTATTGGGCTTTTCACCAAAATTTGGCGCACTGATTCACACCATTCCAGGCCCGGTGATTGGCGGTGCGTCTATCGTGGTATTTGGTTTGATTGCCGTTGCAGGCGCACGCATTTGGGTGCAGCACAATGTTGATTTAAGCCAGAACGGCAACCTGATTATGGTGGCGGTAACACTGGTTTTGGGCGCCGGAGATTTCGCCTTAACACTGGGCGGCTTCACGCTTGGCGGGATTGGCACGGCCACGTTCGGCGCGATTATATTGAACGCTATTCTGAGCCGCCGCCCGGTAGTTATCGGCCAAAGTACAGTCATTCCGTAGGCCGGATAAGCGAAGCGTCATCCGACACAACTGCCGTAGTGGGTGGATGGCGCTACCCTACAAAACTGATAACGATGCCTCTTTCTTCTTACGTTTAAGCTTCAACTCACTCACCAGCACGCCCAACACAATCAATGCGCCGCCAAGCAGTGCCAGCACCGGTAATCGCTCTCCGGCAATGCGCCCGAAGATCCCCGCCCATACCGGTTCACCGGTGTAAATCACCGTCGCACGGGTGGGTGAAACGCTGCGTTGCGCCCAATTCATAGTCACCTGAATAATGGCACTGAAAATGCCTAGTCCTAATGCAATCACCAGCAAACCGGGGGTAAACGATGGCACGCTTTCCCCAGCGGGGATCATAGTGGCAAACGCCACAATCGAGGCAGTAGCGAGCTGGACAATGGTGACACGCTTAATATCCACTTTGCCCGCCCAGGCGCTGATGAGGATAATTTCTGCGGCAATCGCAAGAGCGCTTATCAGCGTGATAATTTCGCCCGCACCGAGCGTGAGTGAGGTATTTTCCGGCCCGGCCAGGAAGACCAAGCCAATAAATGCCAGCACCACACCCACCCAGGACATCACCCCAGGCATTTTGCCGAGACAAATCCATTGCAGCACAGGCACCAGCGGGACATACATCGCCGTGATAAACGCTGATTTACTGCTGGGAATAGTCTGCAAACCCCAGGTTTGCATGCTGTAACCAATGGCAATTGAAACCCCGATAAACACGCCTGCCTTCACTTCAAGCCAGGTCATGCCACGCATCGATTTTATTGACAGCAACCCAACAGCTAACGCGGCCGTCGCAAAACGTACACCAACAAAAAAGAATGGCCCGCTCATGGTCATTGCATATTGCACGGCGAGGAACGTTCCTCCCCAGAACATGGTGATGAGGATGAGAATCGCTTCTTGAGGTTTAACGGATAGTTGGTAACGACGAAGTAAGGCGGACATGACATGACCTGGACGAGATAAGCAAGCCGGATAGTGTGCGATGAGGTGCTGAGCCATGCAATGGGATAGTCAAAATAAAACCGCCGGTGAAAACCGGCGGTTGGGGTTAGCCTGGCGAGTGACTACTTACTGCTGCCTTTGCCGTGACTATTTTTGCCCCCTTTTTGGCCTGCTTCTGAGGCGCGTTGCGGGTCATTCTTGAAATTCCCGCCACTATGCTGGCCACCTTTACGACCTGCTTCTGATGCTCTTTCACGGTCTTCAGCGAAATTACCTGAACCACCACGATGGTTTGCCATTTCTAACCTCCGGATTGGTGAAATAGTTAAGTCATCATATTGCATTCAGTCAAAGAAGATTCTTTCACCGCGCAGCTTAAGTACCGCTACGTGGAACTAAGCTTAGTGCAGTCAGGGCAATTGACCAGTTAACCGTAATATTTTGCAACATGTAATCGCCAAAATGGGTGATTTTTTTGCCGCTTAATCCATAAGACTTTCTTATTTTTAATGAAATAGTCACCTAATGAAAATGTGACGTAATTTTACGGAAATAGGCCCCCCTCTTGTGCAGAATCAAGGAAACAGCTCTCTGAGTTGCACTCTGGGCCACAGCACATATCTTTAGAGGAGTGCAGCAAATCGCTGCGTCATAGGTAGGAGTGAAGCGAAATGGCTAAAGTTCTGGTGCTTTATTACTCAATGTACGGACACATCGAAACCATGGCACGTGCTGTGGCAGAGGGTGCACAGAAAGTAGATGGCGTGGAAGTGACGGTGAAGCGAGTCCCGGAAACCATGTCAGGTGAAGCTTTCTTAAAAGCCGGGGGTAAGACACAAAATACCCCGCAAGCCACACCGCAAGAGCTTGCCGATTATGACGCTATTATTTTTGGCACTCCCACTCGCTTTGGCAATATGGCCGGACAGATGCGCACATTCCTCGACCAAACTGGCGGCTTATGGGCATCGGGCGCTTTGCACGGCAAGCTTGCCAGCGTGTTTAGTTCGACAGGCACCGGCGGCGGACAGGAACACACTATCTCATCAACCTGGACAACTCTTGCTCACCACGGGATGGTCATTGTTCCCATCGGCTATGCTGCGCAAGAATTGTTTGATGTCTCTCAGGTTCGTGGCGGGACGCCGTATGGTGCAACAACCATTGCCGGGGCTGATGGTTCGCGTCAGCCAAGCCAGGAAGAGCTTTCCATTGCTCGCTATCAAGGTGAACACGTAGCGGGCCTTGCCGTTAAACTAAATGGTTAAATAATTCTGGAGGAGTACATGCAGAATCAACAATCAAAAGTTCATCACGTAGGTGAATGGGCGAGTTTACGTAACACCTCTCCTGAAATCGCTGAGGCTATTTTTGAAGTGGCTAAATACGACGAAAAAATGGCGGAGAAAATTTGGGAAGATGGCAATGACGAGGTACTGGCGTTGGCATTTGAAAAAACAGATAAAGATTCGCTATTTTGGGGCGAACAGACGATAGAACGCAGAAACGTTTAGTCTGCACCACCTCCCCCGCAGCACGCGGGGGAGACAATAACGTCCTTACTTCACGCTCTGAGCCAATACTTGCGTAAATTTATCCCACGGACAAAAACCATTCGCATCAGTTGGACAACCATTAAGCTGGAGCGTAACCCGCTGCGGAGGCTGCTGCAGACTTAGCACATCAGCTTTACGTAGTTGTTCCGCGCTTTGATACACATATTCGACTTTCATCAATTCACGATTGTTATTCGTATCATGCCAGCGCTGGAACATAATTTTCCCGCCAATTGGCGTGCGTTCATACTGTTCAGGCAACTGATAAGGTTTGAAATCCAATGCCGTCAAAAGCGATGCAATATTGGAGTCATGCCCCACCAGCAAAGTGATTTTTGGCCCTTTATTATTACTTCCCGCCAGCGCTTTCTGAATATATTTAATCAGCGGTGCCGCCACATTCTGAGCAACCTGCAGTGAGGTGAATAACGTGTCCTGATAGCTATTTTTCAACTGCGATAACACTTTCCACTGCTGATCCGTTTTGATTTGCCCCCAGGCAACCTGATCCAGTGGGAACCCTTCGTAATATTGCAATGTGAACGCATCTACCAGAGAGTTCCCCACCTTTAGTGGGCCACTGACTCCCGGCTCCTCTGTGGCATTAGCAGTGAATTTATCTTTTTCAGCCGTGAGATCGCACTGTTGTTTTTCTTTACAGCTCGGCGAGTCTTTAAAAGCAACTATTTGCTCAAGCAGCTGATAGCTGTCACCCAGTTTGTACTGCTCACGCTGGGTTTCCATCGCCTTTACAGCTGCTTGTTGAAACTCTGGTGAACCATTGGTGATGACCGGATTAAACGTTGGGTCCATCGTGCCCATTTTCTCCTGGTGATGGACAGGCACATCACAACCAGGGAACGCACCAGTGATAAAGAACTGTGCTGTGGCAACGGTGCGTTGCAAACTGTTCGCGTAGGCATAAATGCTTTGCGGCGTTGGGCATTCACCGCTGGTCACCAACCCCTGCTCCGCAAACCATTCACGCAAATAATGGCCCATATATACTTCCAACACGCCACCTTTGGTGGTGAGTTGGCCGCCTGGCACATCCCACTCGGGCCAGGATTGCGCAGTCGACTGTTCCAGTACGCTGCCATTATTGGCAAGCGGCGCACGCAGATTATGACGACTCATCAGTAAAATCTGTTGAAGCTGGTAACCCTGTGGTGCTGTTTCGGCTTGAGCCAACGCAGGAGCGAAGTAAGCCATTGCCAGTAATGCCGTAATCATTTTTTTATTCATCTCTTCATCCTCAAGATGCTATTGCACAAAAGTGCCGCATTCAGTTTGGCAGAAAAAACTGACACCGCCTTCGGGGCCGCTCGCAAAACAGTAAGTTGAAGGAAACCTACTCAATCCCGGCAGGAGGTTTTATAATAAAACTAATAAAGGCCCTAAGCCTGTGGAGGATTAATGAAACGCAAAAGTATGGAGGGTAGCGTCTGCCCGGTTGCCCGTTCACTGGATATCATCGGTGACTGGTGGTCATTGCTTATCGTGCGCGATGCTTTAAACGGCCTGACACGTTTTGGTGAGTTCCAGAAAAACCTCGGCATCGCCAAAAACATGCTGACTCAGCGACTCAAACAACTGGTAGAACAAGGTATTTTGACCGTGCGTCCTGCCACTGACGGCAGCGCCTGGAATGAGTATGTGTTGACCGAAAAAGGACGAGCATTGCAAACCGTGCTGGTTGCCCTCGCCCAATGGGGAGGTGATTACTTGTTTGATAGCCATGAAAAGTGCAGCGTACTTGTTGATGATGTACACCAACAGCCGTTGCGTAAACTCCAGCTACAAGCGCAGGATGGCCGCACGCTTACGCCTGATGAGGTGATAGCACAGCGCCCTGAGTTAGTTTAAGAACGAGGTTTCCTCGGCGACTAGTGCAACGGCATCCACTATTCGCCGATTCCCTTTTATTATTAATCCCATTATCCACCAGCAAGCGTTCATCTCAATGCAGAAATAAAAAAATGCACGCAATGTGGTTGCATTATAGAACCAATAAGCCTAACTTTAATTTAGTTTCATTATGAAACCAAAAATCAACTTTCACGACGAGGCTTTACCATGACCACTTCCCCTTCTGTTGCAGTCATCACGGGCGCATCTTCAGGTATTGGTGCGATATACGCAGAGCGGTTTGCCGCTCGCGGTTACAACCTGTTATTAGTCGCACGCCGTGAAGAACGTTTGCGCGAACTGGCGAGTAAGCTTGAAGCTCTGCATGGCATCACCGTCCAGATACTGCCAGCCGATCTGGCGGCAGAAAGCGGTATTCAGGTGGTTGAAAAAGCGCTGCGCAGTAACGAGCGAATCAGTGTGCTGGTCAATAATGCCGGAACCGCGCACCTTGCTCCTTTCACCGCAGGCAGCGCTGAATTACACCAGACAGACATAATGCTCAATATCACCGCACTCACTCGTCTAAGCCTCGCCGTCCTCGGCCGTTTCCAGGCACAAAATAGTGGCACCATTATCAACATCGCCTCAGTCGTCTCACTCCACGCCATCGCCGGTAGCGCCGTGTATAGCGGCACCAAAGGCTATGTGCTGAATTTCACGCGTGGTTTGCAGCAAGAGATTGCGGGCAGCAATGTGCGCATTCAGGCGGTATTGCCTGCGGTCACCGCAACGGAAATCTGGGAAGTCTCAGGTGTATCAATGGATCATTTGGCCCCAGATTCTATTATGACCGCTGAAAATATGGTTGATGCCGCACTGGCGGGATTGGATCAAGGCGAGGAGGTGACTGTGCCACCACTGCACGATCTGGCTTTATGGGAAGCCTACGAATCTGCACGACTGGCGATTTTCGCTGCTTCCCGGACAGGAATTCCTGCTCCGCGATATCAGAAACAATAAGTGTAAAGCGCGGGATTCGTCCCGCTTTTCTGCATAATTTTGTAAAAGATGAGTTGTTTAATTGAGGTTGTAGTCAGATTGCTATAATTAGTATCAGTAATCACTTATTACCAATAATGTAATGAAAATGTTCAATTATTCTGCGATGGGCGCACTCGCCCTGGTTATCCTGCTATGGCTTGCAATACTTTTTGATACGGGCAATATTCTCCATCATATTTCTGAAAGCCTGCATTTGATTGAAAAGATGGTTAAAACCGAAGTTGATTAATTTTTACGCGATTAAGATAAATCTTTTCTGTTTATATTTTCCTGCACTCTAAATACCCCCAATAATTACACGAAACCAGACCTCAGTAATCCCTCCTGATATTGGTAAAAGCACCATTCACCTGCTATAAATTGTAGTGTCCAAATAGAATTGGTTATAACAAATATTGTTCACAATACATACGATCCAGCAATGGCGCGGCATGTGAATGATTACAATAAAATACATCATCTTTGATGCTAGTTGATTAGTGTTGTTTATCAATTTGCAGGCTCGAAGTACTGGCGCTATTACACTCACCTGAGATCCTCGCGAGGAGTTATGTCCCCCTTATCTCTGGTTTACTAGTGTCAATTACCACTATCAGTTCTAAACTTTAAATCTGGGTCTGTTAGCAGGACTTTTATGTTTGCTTACTTCTGCCTGTCATGTCGTCAAGACCATCGGAGGCTACAAGTCACTTATGACTGTTCCGTTACCTGGCGCTCACATCCTGCTGGCGGCACTGCTGTTCAGCCCGGTTTGTTTTGCATTAGACGGCAATCGTCTTAAGCAGCGCGCAGATGCGGTTCTCACTCTAATGAGCTACACCGTTGTGCCCGACATCACCGCCAGCGATCTTAATATTGGCAGCGGTAACAACGAGAGCCATGAACTTTCCATCACCCAATTTGGGGGCGGAGCAACACTCAGTGAATCCTTTCCCCTTTATCTTGAAGGGGCGATGAGCTACAGCCGTTATGACCCGCAATTTATCCTGACCAACGGTGAAGAAAGCCGCAAGATCCCAACAAAATGGAACAGTGTTACCGCAAGTGGAGGTATTGGCTGGGATTTTCATCTTTATACCGATAAACGCGGGGGAAATCTGGTACTGCGCCCTATTGCCAATGTCATGCTGGGCACCATGGTGAGTGATTTACGGGTTGGCACTTACGTGCTTGAGCAGCGTAGAGATAATGATTTTGATTTTCTTGATGGTGGGCGACTCAATGCGTATGGTCTGGGAGGCTCTTTGATGCTCGACTACGAGCTATTTTCCAGGCCTCAGGACATCGATATTGAATTGCGCTATTCCGGAATGAGCCTGCAAACCTTCGGTAATACCTCAAGTGCCGTCAAAGGGCACGCCAGCACGGAAAATCTGGGGCTTTATCTGCGTCGTCGGGCACCTTTATTTGACTGGACGTTACTTCAAAGCCCGGTTCGCTATGTGCTCGAAGGGGCACATACTGAATATCTTGGCGATCAACGCGGCCAGCTCGGTTTTAATAGTCTTTCGTCTGTGGGGCTGGGCTTTGAACTTGATAGCAGTAAGTATGATGTTTTTATTACCCGAACTCGCGTGGTGGCTCGCTACATGTTCGGTAATAACACAACGGGTTATGGTATCGGCCTGGCTATGAGTTTCTGACTACCAGTAATTGTAAAATCCCCCGAATAGCCTCTCGCAATTAATATCGCAAACTAAGGTTTTAATAAGGTTAATCCTGTCTGATTAATAAAAATTAAAAGACGGGAGTTCATATGGCTATTAACCCTGATTTATATGTGAGAATTAATGATTGTTTCTCTGGTGACTTCACAACTCACCTCTTGCCAGAGTACAACAGTGTTTTTTGCATGATACGCTTCCCAAGTCTGTTTTCGTTATTTCCATTACGGCAGGTTATATGAAACGTAGACTACCTTTTCAGGTAAAACTCTTTTTATCTCTGGTGCTCTTTTCGTGCCTGCTATTAGCTTTGCTGGGCGTGATGTTGTTCCACTTTATGGACCGGCAAATACAACATGACCTGGGTCAACGCGCACGTGTTCAGGCCAGTGAAATCGCACTGATACCGGGGCTGGCGGAAATGGTAGCAACCCGTGACATGGCTGCAATTGCCCGTTTAATCCAGCCGTTACGTAAACAAAGTGACGCCAGTTACATTGTGATAGGCGATGCGCGCGAACAGCATCTTTACCACTCTGAATCCCCAGAACGCATTAACCTGCCAATGATTGGTGGAGATAACGCCGAAGTTTTGCAAGGCAAAACGATTATTTCTATGCGTAAAGGTGGCATCGGTGTTTCATTACGCAGCAAGGCGCCAATCTTTAATGCTAAAAACCAAGTGATTGGTATTGTCTCTGTTGGTTATCTCACTTCATATATCGCCAATATTAATGCCAACCGGCTCTGGCAAGCGGGTTTATATGGTCTGCTGCTATTGATTCTGCTGTTTATTTTTTCATGGATATTCACCCGCAATGTCAAAAAACAAATGTTCTGGCTGGAGCCAAAGGATATTGCTCTGCTAGTGCTCCAACAAAAAGCGTTGCTCGAAGCGATGTATGAAGGTGTATTTGCCGTTAACGCGCAGAGGCAGCTGATATTAATTAACCGTGCCGCGCGCGAGTTGCTGGATATTCACCAGCCTGAAAATGAACTACTCGGCAAACCACTGGAAGAGATATTACAAACGCCACCGACATTTTTTAATCAACATGGCGTGACAGAAAATAACAGCCATCACGATCAAATAACCGTGCTGAATCAACGGCAGGTGATTGTTAACCGTGTACCGATTGAACTCGAACCAGGGGCTGAAAGCGGCTGGGTTTTTAGCTTCCGCGACAAAAACGATATGAACACTCTCAGCAGCCAATTAAGCCAGGTGAAGCGCTACGCAGACAACCTGCGCATCATGCGCCATGAACAGTTGAACTGGACTGCAACACTCGCCGGTTTGTTGCAGATGCAGCGCTATGACGATGCGATGCGCTATATCCAGGCGCAATCCGAGGGTGCACAGAATGTGCTGGATTTTGTCTCATCGCATTTCACCTCCCCTGCCCTTTGTGGCCTGTTATTAGGGAAATACGTCAGCGCACGCGAAAAAGGTATTGAGCTTAAATTTGACCCGGCCTGCCAGTTAACCCGGATTCCCGCGACAATGGGTGAAACTGAACTCATGTCGGTGATCGGCAATTTACTCGATAACGCCGTGGACGCCACTCTGAAAGCCCCAACACATTCAGCGCCTGTGGAGCTCTATATTTCAGACAGGAATCAGGAACTGGTGATTGAAGTAGCCGACCAGGGCTGCGGTGTGAATGACGAACTAAAACCCCACCTTTTTGAGCAAGGCGTCACCACTAAACCGTCAAGCATTCATGAGATGGCAGGCTCAGAACATGGCATCGGTCTATATCTGGTTGCCAGTTACGTCCATCAAGCTCACGGCAGTATCGAAATCACAGACAATACGCCGCAAGGTACAATATTTTCTGTTTTTATCCCCTTTCCGGTAAATGTTTGAGCAGGGTAAAACCATGAATAACAGCAACTCATTTGATGTCGTCATTGTGGAAGATGAACCCCACCTTGCTGGTTTGCATCGCGATTTCATTGAGCAAAATTTTCACCTGCGCGTCGTGGGAATTGCCGCGACACTTGAGCAGGCGCGATCCCTGCTTGAGTTACATCAGCCACGACTGATATTGCTCGACAACTTTTTGCCGGATGGCCAGGGGGTAAATTTGATAGACAGCCCGCTGCTTAAGAGCTTCGACTGTTCGGTGATTTTCATTACTGCTGCCAGCGATATGCAAACTTGCAGCCAGGCGATGCGATGCGGCGCGTTTGACTACATCATTAAGCCCGTCTCATTTCACCGCCTGCGCAGTTCGCTGGAGCGCTTTATGCAACTGGTCAAAACGTTGCGTCATGTGAAGACGGTTGATCAGAATGCGCTGGACCGATTGTATAACCTATCCGCCATCAATGCGGCCTCAGCCCCTTCCACGAAGGGAATTGAGCCGAACACGCTGGAGAAAGTTCAGCGCATTTTTACGAGCAGACCTGATATCAGTTGGTCGGTAGAACAAGTGGTAGAAGAAGTAGGGATTAGTAAAACCACCGGGCGCCGTTATCTCGAGTATTGCGTGGAGATGGGTATTATCGGCGTCGAGATGCAATACGGAAATATCGGTCATCCGCGACGTCTGTACCGCAAAATTGGTGGATAACGCCTACGGCCTATCCCACCGCCAACGGTGGGTAAATGCATATTTTTGTAGCGTGAATCAGCGTAGCGTCATCCGATATAGCCGCACGCTTTCGCGGTTTTAATGGTGTTAATTGCCTAAAAAAAGCCCCGAATCACAATTCGGAAAGTTAAAAAACTCCCCCATTGTCTGTCAAACCCCATGCGCTATGTTGACTATTAGTTACCCAAACGAAGCTAAAGGTTAATAATAATGTTAAATAAAATACATCTCTCTGTAATCACTACCGCTGTACTGATGTCCTGCTCCGCAATGTCTGCACTTCCTCAAGGCTACCCGGCTGACTACCAAAAAGTCGTTGATGCGGCGACTAAAGAAGGCAAAGTGGTCATCTATTCAACCACCGATACCAAAGCCGCGGGCCCGCTGATTCAGGGGTTTGAGGCTACATACCCAGGTATTAAAGTTGAATATAACGATATGAACAGTACCGAACTGTATAACCGTTATATCAGCGAACAGGCAGCGGGCGGCACCAGCGGCGATGTGGTCTGGAGTTCTTCGATGGACACCGCGCTGAAACTGGCTGTCGACTATGCACAGGAATATAAATCCCCTGAGCAGGGTCAATTGCCGAAATGGGCTGTGTGGAAAGACAAAGCCTACGGAACAACTTACGAGCCGGTAGTGTTTATCTATAACAAACGTTTGATTCCGGCGAATGAAGTGCCAGATTCCCACACCGCTCTGGCAAAACTTATCGCCAGCCAGCCTGATAAATTCAGCAAAAAAGTCACCACTTACGACATTGAGAAATCCGGTCTCGGCTTCATGCTTTCTGTACAGGATTTCAGAGCCGACCCGAATTATTTCAAAACTCTGGCTGATATCGCTAAAGGCGGCCTGTCTGTGCAGTCGTCCACCGGCACCATGATGGAGAGGGTCTCATCAGGCGAAAACCTGATCGGCTTTAACATTCTGGGTTCCTACGCTGAAGCCCGCGCCAAAACCGACCCGTCTCTGGGAATTTCCTATCCGAAGGATTACACCCTGGTGCTGTCGCGCGTGTCGTTCATCAGTCAGCAAGCGCAAAACAGTAATGCCGCGAAACTGTGGCTGGACTACGTTCTGTCTGAAAAAGGGCAAAGCATCCTGGCCAATCAGGCAGACATCCCGTCCATCCGCAACGATATCGAAGGCAAAAATGATATCGACGGCATGACGAAAGTGTTAGGCAGTGCACTCAAACCAATCCCTGTGGATGAAACGCTGTTGGAATATCTGCAACAGAAAAAACGTCTGGATTACATCAAACAGTGGCGCACTGCCGCAGCTAAGTAAATTTCCCCTACGCATTTCACGCTACAGGTAAGTTGACTGCACTCGCTCACCTGAATCACTTACTCGAGTAAGTGATTCAGGATTTGCTCGATTGCCGCCTGCCTGTAGCGCGAATGACTGGGGTAAATCAGTCGTTGAAAAAAGGAAGTCGTATGAGTGCATTGCTAAGAAAGTGGCAGAGCCTGCCACGCGGCATTGTGGTGTTAATAACAGCGCTGGTTATCTACATACCGCTGTCGTTCATCGTGATACAAAGTTTCCTCTCTGCACCGTTCTTTTCGCCGTCAAAAGAGTGGAGCCTGGAATCTTTTGGCTTCATCTTTACCGATCCTGATTTCTACAGGGCACTGAAAAGCGGATTTATTCTGGCCATCGGCCTTGTGGTTATTGCCATCCCGTTGGGTGGAATTCTGGCGTTCTTGATGGTGCGCACCGATTTGCCAGGCAGACGTTTGATTGAACCGCTGATCCTGGTGCCTATTTTTGTCTCGCCGATGGTTCTGGGGTTTGGGTATGTGGTTGCCGCCGGGCCGGTAGGGTTCTTCTCGTTGTGGGCCCAATCCATTCTTGGTTTCGTGCCGTGGAATATCTACGACATGTCGAGCATCGTGGTAATCGCCGGGCTAACGCATGTCCCACACGCATATCTCTATATTTCCTCAGCACTGCGCAGCGTGGGGTCTGATGTCGAAGAAGCTGCTCGTATAGCCGGTGCTTCGCCGTTACAGGTAATGACCGCCGTGAGTCTGCCGATGGTGCGCCCTTCTATTTTGTACGCCACCGTGTTGCTGTTCTTCCTTGGGCTGGAAGTGTTCGGTCTGATGCTGGTGCTGGGCGACCCGGAAGGCAATATGGTTCTGGCCACTTACCTCTATCAGTTGACCAATAAACTCGGCACGCCTTCCTATCACCTGATGGCCGCGGTTGCCGTGGTGCTGATTTGTATCACCATTCCCTTGGTGATGTTGCAGCGTCGCCTGATGCGTACCGCTAACCGCTTCGTAACGGTTAAAGGCAAAGCATCACAGGCACGTGCATTGCCACTGGGGAAATGGCGCTGGGTAGCCGGTGCGGTAGTGGCATTCTGGCTAACAGTGACTATCGGTGTACCGTTAATTGGCGTAATGCTGCGCGCGTTTATTTCTAACTGGGGCGTAGGCGTATCCATCTGGGATGAACTGTCGCTTCAAACTTTCCGCACTATCTGGGAGCAGCCAAACCTGCTGCGCGCCATTGTTAACTCGATGGCGATTGGTGTTATTGGCGGCGCACTGGCTGTTGCCTGTTATCTGTTTATCGGCATCGCTATGCACCGCAAACCAGACAACATCACGCGTTTCCTCGACTACAGCGTGCTGGTGCCACGCGCGGTTCCAGGGCTATTGGCGGGTCTGGCATTCCTGTGGGTTTTCCTGTTTTTGCCGATGTGGCTCGACAATGCACTCAAATCCGGCTGGCTTTCCGGAATGCCGTGGTCGCAGTGGTTGCGCGATAACCTGGTGGTGTGGCTGCGTTCGTTGCGCAGTACCATTTTCAGCGTCTGGCTGGCTTATACCGTCGTATGGATGGCGTACGGTCTGCGGTTGATTTCCTCAACGTTGCTGCAAGTCGGGCCAGAACTGGAAGAAGCTGCGCGCAGCACCGGTGCGACACGCGGGCAAATCACTCGCCACGTCACTATTCCGTTATCGCGCTACGGCCTGATTGGATCCTGGTTGCTGATGTTCCTGATTTTTGAGCGCGAATATTCAACCGGCGTGTACCTACTTGCGCCAGGCACAGAAACCATCGGCTCAATGCTGGTTTCCCTGTGGGCCGCCGGAGCCATTGATATTGTTGCCGCTCTCTCGTTTATTAACATCCTGCTGGTGGTGGTAGGTCTGGGGATTGCCCTTCGTTTTGGAGTCAAATTGCATGATTGAATTAACGGTCGAGAACCTGCACTTAACCTACGGTGATAATCCGGTACTAAAGGGTGTTTCCATGAATCTGAAACGTGGCGAAGTGGTCTCTTTGCTCGGGCCATCAGGCAGCGGCAAAACCACATTATTACGCGCCGTTGCCGGGCTGGAAAAACCCACCCAGGGCACGATTACCATTGGGCAAAACAAAGTTTACGACGGCACACCGCGTAGCGAGATCCCTGCTGAAGAGCGCAACCTTGGGCTGGTATTTCAGTCTTACGCACTGTGGCCGCACAAAACCGTATTCGAAAACGTGGCCTATCCGCTGAAGCTGCGCAAAGTCGCTGCCGCTGAAATCACTCAACGCGTACAAGACGTGCTGAACCAACTTGGTCTTGGGCATCTGGGTAAACGCCATCCGCATCAACTCTCTGGTGGTCAGCAACAGCGCGTAGCGATTGGCCGAGCGCTGGTCTACAACCCGCCGGTGATTCTGCTTGATGAACCACTATCAAACCTTGATGCCAAATTGCGTGAAGAAGCTCGTGTATTCCTGCGCGAGTTGATTATCAAATTGGGCTTGTCAGCCCTCATGGTCACGCACGATCAGAATGAGGCGATGGCGATATCTGACCGAATTTTGTTGCTTAATAACGGCAAAATTGAACAGCAAGGTACTCCACAGGAAATGTACGGCTCACCAAAGACCCTCTTTACCGCAGAATTCATGGGCAGTAACAACCGTCTGCACGGCAAAGTCACCGAGGTGCGTGATGGAAAAGCGCGTATCGAAGGCAAAGGCTGGATGTTGTGGGGACAAGCTGGTGAAGGTGTGCTAAGTGGTCAGGAAGCGACGGCTGTTATCCGCGTGGAACGCGTAATACTGGTTGAAGGCCCTGGCGAAAACCAACTTGAACTCCCGTTGCTGACCAGCATGTATCTTGGCGATCGCTGGGAGTATTTGTTCCGTACTTCGGGCGATGATTTTGTCATTCGCGCCTATGGCACCAGCCTTCGCGATCCCCAGCACTGCCATCTGGCATTACCTGAGGAACATGTCTGGATTTTCCCTAAATCCTGATGCTTGCCGGGAGCAGTGATTAGCTGCTCCCGGCACTAATTAATTCTGTAGTCATAAGCTGCGCAATTTACTGCTGTATTAGAACGTCTCTATCAAGCTCATGTATCATCAGCAACTTACGCATTGCTTTTCATTTCGTTATTGGTTTAAATCACCGCGCAACAATCTAAAGCCGCGGCTAATATATATTTTCCATGATGAAAACAAAATATTTTGTCAAAAAAATGTGAACACGATTAACAATAAAATGCTTTAGATAAACACATCATTACTTAATGAAACTTGTCTTTATAAAATAAAACATCGTTAATGGCAGGATGTTTATTTTATATATCAACAAGTATTTCTTTTTGTGTGCAACAGGAATAAATGTGGAAATAAATCTCTTTCAGGTTTTATCAACGATCGCATTAGCGATTGAAACCAGTGCACCTGAATTGAACGGTCATCATAAACGGACGGCGTTCATCGCTAATGAACTGGCGGCTGAGCTCAAGCTAGTGCCTAAATACCGCGAAGATGTTTTTATTTCTGCATTGCTGCATGATATTGGTGGTCTGGTAAAGAAAGATTATTTAATCGCCATCGATGATCAAGAACCTTATAGCCACGCTCATGCAACCTATGGTGCTTCCATTTTTAAGATGGTTCCTTTATTGGCGGATAAAGCATCAATCATCCTCCATCACCATAGGAAATGGGGTTATGGGCAGGGTGAGTATCAGGATGATGAGCGCATTCCGTTCGCCAGCCATATCATTTACCTGGCTGACCGCATCGATATTCAATATCTTAAATTAAGAAATAGTGGGCATGAGTCGCCAGTTGAACGCTGCGTTGAATTGATAAAAGATGAAGTAGAAACACGTTTTCATCCGTTAGTCGTTGATGCATTTCTTCGCCTGGCAAATAAAACCTATTTTTGGCTGGCATTAACCAGACCATTGCCATTACATCTCTTGAGAATGTACTCACCGATAGCTGATAAAACAATCAGCCTCGATGAGCTAATGGATTTTGGCTTATTGCTGAATACCATTATTGATATGCATTGTAATTTCACTTGTCGCCACTCACTGCACGTGGGAATTGTTGCCAGATTTCTTGCTCAGAAATGCCATTATTCTGAAGTTGAGTGTAAGAAAATTGAATTGGCAGGCTATCTGCATGATATCGGGAAACTGGCCATTCCGATGAGTTTATTACACAAAGAAGGCAAACTTGATGATGCAGATATCGCGATATTAAAAAGCCACAGTTATCATACCTTTGAGCTGCTTTCATCCATCGACGCTATCACCGATATCGCGCGTTGGGCAGCACTACATCATGAGAAACCCAACGGTTATGGTTATCCATTTAGTCTGGCTGGTGATGAGATTGGGCAAGAGTGTCGGATAATTTCGGTAGCCGATGTGTTTGTGGCACTCACTGAAAACCGCCCATATCGCTCTGCAATGCCTGCGAAGAGAGTGAGCGAAATCCTTCATCAGGAAGCCGAAAATAATTCTCTTGATAGCGAACTGGTTAATATTTTACTAGAACACCGACAAGAGGTGATGACTCTTACTGATAATATGGATTTGGAACATTCGTATTGATAGAGTAAATAGCGCCTATACTGTTAACTGCCAGATATATCCAGCTAGCTTAAATATGGGCGCAAGCAATATTTCGTCTGCAATTACAGCCTGACTCTAAATGGCATATATATCTTATTGATTCAATATTTTTTGCTGAATTGGTTCGCCATGATACTTTTCGTATATAGCATTTAACTTTCCATTTTTAATATTGGTTTCAATCCACGCATTAAGTTTTTCTTTTAACTCAGGCTGGTTTTTTGCAGCCCAATCGCCAAATCAAAAACGGTCAGCGTCATCTTAGCGTTGACTCCTGCGCCATGCCGCGATGACTGAACGCAAACCAGCATACGCCTAGTGCAATCAATGACTTCTGCTCGCTATGGCGTGACTAAAAGCGTCGATGTAACAATATCCGCTTTACCCGTTTGTAGAGGATTTAAAAAGTGCTGGTTGCAGGACTGGTGGGTGGAGCGTTGATGATGAAAGGGTAAGTCTGGAGTGATAAGCGACAGAAATGAAAAAGCCCCAGCTTATTTCTAAGCTGGGGCTAAAATGTTGGTGGAAGCGTAGAGATTCGAACTCTAGAACCCTTTCGGATCGCCGGTTTTCAAGACCGGTGCCTTCAACCACTCGGCCACGCTTCCAACGAGGCGAACTATAAACATACCCAAACTGCATGTAAAGAGTGATTTTGTTCGTTCGCCTGAAAAATCATCAAATCTGGTTTATTTGTTTGAAACACCAACAAACAGAAACGAAAAAGCCCCAGCTTATTTCTAAGCTGGGGCTAAAATGTTGGTGGAAGCGTAGAGATTCGAACTCTAGAACCCTTTCGGATCGCCGGTTTTCAAGACCGGTGCCTTCAACCACTCGGCCACGCTTCCAACGAGGCGAACTATAAACATCCCCATACTTCATGTAAAGCACGATTTTGTTCGTTCGCCTGATTAATCACCAATTCGGTATTGTTTGGGCAAAACTCCAACAATTTGATTGGTTTAATAGCAGAAATCATTGTGGGTTTAGCCGCCCACAATGAAATGCGCCCTAGTGTTTTTTGATAAACATATCTTTGGTGTAGTAGAAACCAAGATTATTTGGCGCGTATCCACCAACATAAGGTTTCACTAACTGGACTAAAACATAGTGATAAACGGGAATCGCTGGCACATCTTCCGCCAATTTATCCTCGGCCTGTTGGTAGAACTTGCCGCGCTGGGCAACGTTGTCTGCCTTCGCTGCATTTTTCAGAGCGTCATCAAAAGCAGCATTGCTGTACTTCGAGGTGTTTTCACTATCGCCTGTACGGAAGTTATTCAGGAACGTCGCCGCATCGTCGTAATCAGCAATCCACGCATAGCGCACCACGTCAAAAGTCCCGTTGTGCATGGTATCAAGCATCGTTTTCCATTCCTGATTTTGCAACTTCGCTTCAACACCCAGATTTTTCTTCCACATTGAACTGGCCGCAATCGCAATGCGCTGATGTGATTCAGAGGTGTTGTACAACAGATTAAAACTCAATGGGTGAGACGCATTAAATCCAGCCTCTTCCAGTAGTCTTTTGGCTTCAGTTACACGCTTTTCATGGCTCCAGGACGCATAGTCAGGAGATTTTAGTTCGACACCACCGATGTTTTTCTGACTGATAACCCAGGCAGGGATCTGCCCCTGACCTAATACTTTCTCAGCGATAATGTCTTTATCCAACGCCATATTGAGCGCCCGGCGAACGCGCGGATCATTAAATGGAGCTTTGGTTGTATTGAACTGGTAGTAGTAGGTTGCAAGCTTCGGTGTCACATGGACCTGATCCGGAATAGATTTTTTTAATGAAGCAAACTGTGTCTGTGGGACGGTTAAAACAATATCTATTTCACCTGCTTTATAGCGATTGATATCGGCAGTTTCGGAAGCAATGGGTAAGTAAGTCACTTTATTAATAACGGTGTGGCTATCGTCCCAATAGTTTTTGTTACGCACCCCAATGACTTTTTCGTTTACCACCCAATCAGAAAGTGTGTATGGCCCACTACTCACAAAATTCGCGGGCTGTGTCCATTTGTCGCCGAACTTTTCTACGACTGCTTTATCAACAACCACCAGCGAGGTGTGTGCAAGCATCGCGAGGAATGCAGCGGTAGGTTGAGTTAGCGTCACTTGCAGAGTCGAATCATCTAACGCTTTAACGCCTAACGTATCAGGGGATTTTTTCCCTTCCGCAATATCTGCCGCATTTTCAACATGCATATTGCCGAGATAGCTCGCATAAGGTGATCCTATTTTGGGGTCAACCAGACGCTGCCAACTCCAGACTACATCTTCAGCGGTGATCGGCTCTCCATTGGACCATTTAATGTCAGGGCGAAGATGGAAAACCCAAACCGTACTGCTTTTCTGTTCCCATTTTTCAGCAAGCCTTGGTTCAATCGAACCATCGTTGCGTACTTCTACCAAACCTTCAAAAAAGTCACTGATAATACTCGACTCAACACTGCTTTCGACTTTATGAGGATCAAGCGAGGCGGGCTCACTGCCGTTGTTACGAACTAATTCCTGTTTTGCTGCCAACTCTGTTCCTGCTGGCACATTGGCAGCCCAGGCTCCAGAAATTGCACACGCTACGCCAATAGCGACAAACGATCTGATAATTGTGATGTGGTTATTTGCTTTCATTAAACACGCCTTATTTGAGTTATTAACGACGGTAGGGTTAACACTCTTAGCATTCGAAATGATTAAAGCAATAATTTTCAGCCACATATAAGTGAGTTTTATGACAGATATCGAATCTGTGAATTAAATCAGAGCAAGGTAAAGATGGGTAAAAGGGCTTCCTTGCAATAAAGGAGGCTATTATTCTCAGTCACCATATACACCTGTAATAAGAGAGAGTTTCTGAATGGATCGCATAATTACTTCCTCGCGTGACCGTTCGTCACTGCTAAGTACCCACAAGGTACTGCGTAATACCTATTTCTTGCTCAGCCTGACGCTGGCGTTCTCTGCGATTACCGCAACCGCAAGCACCGTGTTGATGCTGCCATCTCCAGGTCTGATTCTGACGCTGGTTGGTATGTATGGTCTGATGTTTTTAACTTACCGTCTGGCTGATAAACCGACGGGTATCCTTGCTGCCTTCGCGTTCACCGGGTTCCTGGGGTACATCCTCGGCCCAATGCTTAATTCCTACATCTCTGCCGGTATGGGCGATGTGATTGGGATGGCATTAGGCGGTACGGCGCTGGTGTTCTTTAGCTGCTCGGCTTATGTGCTGACCACCAAAAAAGACATGTCCTTCCTCGGCGGTATGCTGATGGCAGGCGTAGTCGTGGTGTTGGTGGGTATGGTTGCGAACATCTTCCTGCAACTGCCTGCTCTGCATCTGGCAATCAGCGCGGTATTTATTCTGATCTCTTCTGGCGCGATTTTGTTTGAAACCAGCAATATCATCCGTGGTGGTGAAACCAACTACATCCGCGCAACGGTGAGCTTGTATGTTTCCCTGTACAACATCTTTATCAGCCTGTTGAGCATCCTGGGCTTCGCAAGCCGCGACTAATCGTTGCTTGTTCCCTATCCAAAGCCTCGCTATCGCGGGGCTTTGTTTTTTCTGATACTCCAAAATTTGCTACACTGCCGCTAGTTTGTCTGGAGCAAAGAATAATTATGTTGATGTTTGAAGGCCGAGAAATAGAAACAGATGCCGATGGCTATCTGAAAAACAGCCAGGAGTGGAGTGAGCCGCTTGCCGAAGCAATCGCCGCCAATGAAGGTATTACCCTTGCAGTTGAACACTGGGAAGTAGTGAGATTCGTGCGCGAGTTTTACCTCGAATTTAATACCTCCCCGGCGATTCGTATGTTAGTCAAAGCGATGGCTAACAAATTTGGCGAAGAGAAAGGCAATAGCCGCTATCTGTACCGTTTGTTCCCAAAAGGGCCGGCTAAGCAGGCAACAAAAATTGCTGGCCTGCCAAAACCAGTGAAGTGCATTTAGTAGCGAATACTGAAATCGCTCCATTGGCAATCGGGTTGATGCGGCTCAGTCAGCACTTTATCGACCCGAGCGCTGCGTGGCCCTCCCGCTTTTAGCCACGCGATAAGTTTATCAACCTGCTGCGCTTCGCCGCAGGCTAATATCTCAACGCTACCATCATCCATGTTACGGGCATAACCGGTTAATCCCAGTTTTAACCCTTCACGCTGGGTGCTGTAGCGGAACCCAACCCCCTGAACCAGGCCGTGGACCCAGGCAAGTGTGCATACTGTGGCCATAACTTCCTCCGTTTCGGGTTCTTGCGTTGCATTTAGCCGGTCTAACCCGGAAAATGGCGCCAAATTCTTAGCAAGAAAGCATAGCAAATTATGAGTGTACGTTTAGTGTTAACCAAAGGGCGCGAAAAATCGTTATTGCGCCGTCATCCGTGGGTGTTTTCTGGTGCTGTTGCACGCATGGAAGGCAAAGCCAATCTCGGTGAAACAATTGATGTTGTCGACAGCAATGGCAAATGGCTGGCACGCGCCGCTTATTCACCATCTTCGCAAATTCGTGCACGCGTCTGGACTTTCGATGCTAATGAAAGCATCGACATTGATTTCTTCACTCGTCGTTTGCAGCAGGCACAGGTCTGGCGTGAATGGCTCGCGGCTCGTGACGGACTGGATAGTTATCGTCTGATTGCTGGCGAATCTGATGGTTTGCCAGGTGTGACGATTGACCGCTTCGGCAACTTCCTTGTGCTGCAATTACTTTCCGCTGGCGCGGAATATCAACGCCCTGCGCTGATTGCTGCTTTGCAAAATCTCTATCCAGAATGCGCTATTTACGACCGTTCCGATGTTGCGGTGCGTAAGAAAGAAGGAATGGAACTGACGCAAGGTCCAGTCAGCGGTGAACTCCCACCTGATTTGTTGCCAATCGAAGAGCACGGCATGAAGTTGCTGGTCGATATTAAAGGCGGCCATAAAACGGGTTACTACCTTGACCAGCGCGATAGCCGCTTTGCAACTCGCCAGTACGTGAAAGATAAGCGCGTGCTGAACTGCTTCTCTTACACCGGCGGTTTTGCGGTTTCCGCATTAATGGGTGGCTGCAGCCAGGTTGTCAGTGTTGATACATCTCAGGATGCATTAGATGTTGCGAAGCAAAACGTTGAGCTGAACAAACTCGACCTGAGCAAAGCTGAATTCGTGCGTGATGATGTATTCAAACTGCTGCGCAAATACCGCGATCAGGGTGAGAAGTTCGACGTTATCATTATGGATCCACCAAAATTCGTCGAGAATAAGAACCAGCTGATGGGTGCCTGCCGTGGCTACAAAGATATCAATATGCTGGCAATTCAGCTGTTGAATCCGGGTGGCATTCTGATGACGTTCTCATGTTCTGGTTTAATGACGACAGATTTATTCCAGAAAATCATCGCTGATGCCGCCGTAGATGCCGGGCGTGATGTACAATTTATAGAGCAGTTCCGTCAGGCCGCCGATCACCCAGTGATCGCCACCTACCCGGAAGGGCTGTATCTGAAAGGGTTTGCCTGTCGCATCATGTAACTTGAATTACAAAAACTTGCCCGCACATTAATGGCAGGTAATGTTTCTCAGGAGGTGACTATGATTGCCAGCAAATTCGGCATAGGCCAGCAAGTACGACACTCTTTGTTGGGTTATCTTGGGGTAGTGGTCGATATCGACCCGGAATATTCTCTGGATGAACCGGGAGAAGATGAACTGGCCGACAATGATGTCCTCCGTAGTGCCCCCTGGTATCATGTAGTGATGGAAGATGATGATGGCCAGGCCGTGCACACCTATCTTGCTGAAGCCCAGTTAAGTGGGGAGTCACAAGACGAGCATCCCGAACAACCGTCGATGGATGAATTGGCGGCTTCGATACGGCAACAGCTTCAGGCACCTCGCCTGCGTAATTAGCAAAAACCCCGCAATCGCGGGGTTTTTATTATTTAGCCAGACCTAGTCTCGGGATTTCAATCGCCGGGCATTTATCCATCACCACGTTTAAACCGGCATCTTGTGCAAGGACAGCAGCTTGCTCATTAATCACGCCTAACTGCATCCATAACGTTTTGGCGCCAATGGCTATCGCTTCGCGTGCCACTTCCCATGCTGCTTCCGAATTTCTGAACACGTCGACCATATCAACTTTCTTAGGGATTTCCGCAAGTGAGCCATAACCTTGCTGCCCTAGCAGGGTTTTACCCGCCACTTTTGGGGACACCGGGATCACTTCATATCCTTGATCGAGCAAATACGCCATCACCCGATAGCTTGGGCGATCTGGCTTATCACTGGCACCGACCAGCGCAATTGTTCGGGTATCTTTTAGAATAGTTTCGATATCAGCCTGTTTCATCACTCTCTCCGCTGGGACTCAGTAATCAAAAGTGTATGCCATCCGTTACTGTCTCACCATCTTTCCCATACGCAGGTAGTAGAGCAATTATTGGGAATATGTCTATATGTTAATGAGGCGCCCGTATGAAAAATTTTGAAACATTCAGTAAGGGATGGTCCTATTTACCCTCTGGCAGGAGAAATTGATGAGAACCGTGTTCTTAATCGCACTATGTTGGATCCTTCTTTTGCCTTGTGAATCGAGGGCGACAACCCTGCGCCTATCCACAGAGATCGACTTGCTGGTACTGGATGGGAAAAAAGTTTCCAGTTCTTTGCTAAGAGGTGCTGATAGCATTGAGTTGGACAATGGTCCGCATCAGTTAGTATTTCGTGTAGAAAAAAATATCAGAACCAATACGCGAGAACAGCGCCTTTATATTTCCCCACCTTTAGTGGTGAGTTTCGATACCAAAGAAGTCAGCCAGGTAAATTTCAATATTCCACGTATTGAAAATGATAAAGACAGCGATGAATTTGACCTGGCACCTCATCTTCAACTGCTCGATGGTGATGCTGGAGTCATCCCATCGAAAGTGGATATTTTGCTGGTTAAAAACGCATCACAGGGAATCGACTACGAGCGGGATACTCAGGTTTACAACAAATCGGGGAAAACGGCGGCGGTAAAAGGATTCGCCACGATGATGGCAGACGACAGCGAACTACTCTCGAAAACATCTGAACTCGACGCTCCGCCTCGTCAATCCGATACGTTAATCGAGCAGCGCCTCAGATATTGGTTTCTACAAGCAGATAAACCTACCCGCGACCGTTTCTTGCAATGGGCAAAAGATAATCCAACACAATAATTGGCTTCCAAACCCCGCATTTTTGACACCCTTCTCTTGCAGCATCAGTGGCTTCCAGTAAGCTGTAGCCAATATAAATCAATCAGGATTAACCAATGGAATTAACGACCCGCACCCTGGGGGAAAAAAACATATTGCGCTGGTTGCACATGACCACTGTAAAGACGCCTTATTGAAATGGGTGGAGCGCCATAAAGTTAATCTTTCACATCACGTGTTGTACGCGACCGGCACCACCGGAAATCTCATCCAGCGTGGCAGCGGTCTTGATGTCAACGCTATGCTTAGTGGCCCGATGGGCGGCGATCAGCAAGTCGGTGCGTTGATTTCCGAAGGGAAAATTGATGTGCTGATTTTCTTCTGGGACCCGCTTAATGCAGTTCCACACGATCCTGACGTTAAAGCATTACTACGTCTGGCAACTGTGTGGAACATACCTGTTGCAACTAACTTATCAACCGCCGATTTTATTATTCAGTCGCCGGGCTTTAATCAGGCAGTTGAAATTTTAATCCCCGATTACGCACGTTATCTGGCAGAACGACTGAAGTAATTACGGTCGGTTTGCTGCGGGCACGCCAAGATGTTTCAGGATATCGACAAAACTGGACGGCTCCTGTTTGTTGAATAAAAGCCAGACTCGATGACGGGCCCGCGTCATCGCCACATACAATAATCGCCTTTCTTCAGCATCTGGATAATCTTCCGGCTGCGGCAATAATGCTTTTTCCATTACCGATTCTCGAGCCAAAGCCGGGAAACCATCTTTACCCTGCTGTAAGCCTAACACCACAACGTAGTCAGCCTGCTGCCCTTTACTGGCATGAACAGTCATAAAATCAATGGCGAGTTTTGGCCAGCGTGTTGCTGCCTTTTCCAGAATCGCCGGGCGTAAATGATGGTAACGGGCCAGAACGAGAATGCGCTGCTGCGGATTCACATACCCGCTCATCTTATCCAGCAGCGCTTCGAGCTGGTCATCAGCCAATAATGTGACGGATTTTTTATCGCCTTTAGATAGACTATTTAATGGCTTAGCCAACTGATGCGGATTTTGCTGTACGAACAGATTCGCTATTTCACCTATACGATCGTTGAAGCGATAAGTGGTATCTAACGCACACTGGTCTGCATCGCCAAAATGGTGAGCAAAAGCGGTGGTCAGCGACATTTCTGCACCACTGAATCGATAAATTGCCTGCCAGTCATCACCCACCGCATATAGCGAAGTATGCGAGTTTTGTTTTCTGAGTGCCGCCAGCAGTGCTGCACGCTGCGGCGAGATATCCTGAAATTCATCCACTAAAATATGCTTCCACGGGCTAATAAACCGCCCCTTTTCCAGCACATTAATAGCCTGATGTATCAAGCCTGAAAAATCGACTGCTTCTTCAGCTTTCAGCGCAGTTTTCCAACTTTTCAGTAAAGGGGCCATCAGCTTGACGCGTTTGGCAAAGAGATCGCGGATCTCTTCAGGCGCCTCGGCAATCATTTCTGCCTGCGAACCACCATGCATACGCATTAATCCCAACCAGCGATCTAACCGGCTTGCCAGACGCTTTGCCAATCGTTCATCTTTCCAGTATTCCCCTTCCGGCACGTCCCATTGCAGCTCGTCTCGTAACCACTCACGCCAGCCTTTTGCCTGCGCTTTTTTCTCACGACACTGCTGTTGCCAGCTTTCAATTAGCAATTTGTGACGTGCCGAAGTATCGGATTCCAGTTCGCTAACCCGCGGTACTTTTTTACTACCTTGCTGAATGATATGCAGTGCAAGAGCATGAAACGTACGAGCGGAGATAGCATCGGTATTCAAGCGTTCGGCAATTCGCTGATCCATCTCCTGCGCAGCTTTGCGCCCAAATGCCAGCAACAGGATTTGCTCTTCACTGGCTTCGCCGCGTTGTAATAGCCAACCGGCACGTGCAACAAGAACGGAGGTTTTGCCACTCCCCGCCCCCGCGAGCACTAATAGCGAATCTTCGCCATTGACGACAGCACGAGCCTGAGAAGGATTCAGCGGAGAACTTTCGATGTGCTGGAAAAAATCAGCATACTTTTCCAGCATGTGATTGGTAAAAGCGGTATTGCGTTGATGGCGGCGCGTATCACCTTGTTCAAGCCAGGCTTTACAATGAAACCAAAGTTCGCGGCAATTTTCGAATTCATCAAGCCGTGCTAATGGCAGCGGTAGCGCTGAAAACGCAGCGCGAACATTTTGCTGTAACGCCTGCATATCACTGCGTTTAAACCATTTCTCTTGCTGAACCCTGCGTGTTATTTCGGCATATTGCTGTTGTAGCACCTGAGCTGCCACTTCGCTCATTTCAGTGCTCCAGTTCTGCCACAGTTCGCTCAGGTGATGATAGAAGCGTTGCGTTTCACTCCATTCCGTACCATGCAAACGCACGACTTTATCATCGGGCAAGACAAATTCCAGCTCGCCCCAAACCAGACCGCGCTTGCAATTAATTGCGATTAACTGATTGAATGGAATAAGGTATTCATGACGATCACCCTTTACCTCTACACCCGCAGTCAGTAATCTCACCCGATTGTAGGGATGTTGTGCTAAATGTTTGCCAAGGGAGGTCGCTTTCAATTCCATTACGCTTTGCCTGATCCAAAAAATGGTTGTGGTTAAGTTTACCCGCCGAAGGAATGACGCTCCAGAGTAAAAACGCGTTACAATTGCTGTGGTTATTCATTTATCAACATTCATACCAACAAAGAGTGATTATGCGTACAGTCCTTAATGTATTGAACTTTGTACTGGGTGGTTTTCTCACCACTCTCTCTTGGTTGCTGGCCACTCTCGTCAGTATCATTTTTATTTTCACTCTCCCGCTGACTCGTTCCTGCTGGGAGATAACTAAACTCTCGTTCGTTCCGTACGGCAACGAAGCTGTCCATGTTGATGATCTCAATCCGCAGGGTAAAAGCGCCATCCTGAACACCGGCGGTACGCTGCTAAACATTCTTTGGCTGGTGTTTTTCGGCTGGTGGCTCTGTGTGCTGCACATCTGTACCGGGATTGCACAGTGCATCACTATTATCGGCATTCCTGTAGGAATCGCTAACTTCAAGATAGCAGAGATTGCACTTTGGCCTGTGGGTCGCCGTGTCGTTTCTGTAGAAACTGCACAGGCTGCACGTGAAGCTAATGCACGACGTCGTTTCCAGTAAATTTGACAAGAATAGTGAGTATTAATGCTTAGCCCAATTTTGCGCCGCTATACCTGGAACAGCACCTGGCTCTATAACTTACGTATTTTCATTGCGCTTACAGGCACTGCTGCGTTCCCATGGTGGTTGGGCGAGGTCAAGCTCACTATTCCGTTAACGCTTGGCGTTGTTGCAGCAGCTCTTGCAGATTTAGATGACCGTCTCACCGGCCGTTTACGTAATCTTCTGATTACTTTGGTTAGTTTCTTCATCGCTTCCGCGTCGGTGGAGTTGTTATATCCATGGCCTGTGCTGTTTGGTATTGGGCTAATGGTTTCTACCAGCGGGTTCATTCTTCTGGGTGGGTTAGGTCAGCGGTACGCCACTATCGCATTTGGGGCGTTGCTTATCGCCATCTATACCATGCTCGGCATTTCTCTGTACGAGCACTGGTATCAACAACCCATTTTGCTGCTGGCAGGTGCAATCTGGTACAACTTACTGACGCTTGCCGGGCATCTTATATTCCCAATTCGACCGCTTCAGGATAACCTGGCTCGCTGTTATGAGAGCCTCGCGCGTTATCTCGAAGTCAAAGCAACCCTATTTGACCCGGATATCGAAGAAGAAAGCCAGGCACCAATGCTTGAGCTCGCGATGGCAAATAGCCAGCTTGTGACAGTGCTGAATCAAACCAAAGGTTCGTTGCTGACACGCTTACGCGGAGATCGTGGACAGAGAGGCACTCGGCGGACTCTGCACTACTATTTTGTCGCTCAGGATATTCACGAGCGCGCCAGCTCTTCCCACATCCAGTACCAGGCACTGCGCGATAAGTTTCGCTACAGCGACATTATGTTTCGCTTTCAACGCCTGTTAACTATGCAATCTCAGGCCTGCTTGCAGCTTTCACGCTCCGTTTTATTACGCGTGAAATATCAACATGACCCACGGTTCGAGCGCGCGTTTACCCATCTTGACGCCGCCATTGAGAGATTAAAAACGGATCAGTATCTGGCGAGTGAATTAAAAGCACTTGGCTTCCTGGTGAGTAATTTGCGCGCCATTGATGCTCAGTTAGCCACTATTGAATCTGAACAAGCCCTCGCCGCTCCGCACAGCGATATTGAAAACCGCCTGTTGGATGATCGCTTAACTGGCTTTGGAGATATCTGGCAGCGATTAAAACGCAATTTAACACCAGAATCAGCGTTATTCCGCCATGCGGTGCGCATGTCCGTTGTACTGTGCGTCGGCTATGCATTTATTCAATTCACCGGGTTAAAACATGGCTACTGGATACTTTTGACCAGTCTCTTCGTTTGCCAACCTAACTACAGCGCCACTCGCCGCCGCCTGGCTTTGCGTATTATTGGTACTTTGGTGGGTGTGGCCGTCGGGCTTCCGGTATTGTTCTTTGTGCCATCAATTGAAGGACAGCTTGTTTTAATTGTGATTACTGGCGTGCTCTTCTTTGCTTTTCGCAATGTGCAATATGCGCACGCCACCATGTTTATCACCTTGCTGGTGTTGCTCTGTTTCAACCTGTTGGGCGAAGGATTTGAAGTCGCAATGCCACGTATCTTCGATACCTTATTAGGATGTGCCATCGCCTGGGCCGCCGTAAGTTTCATTTGGCCTGACTGGCGTTTTCGCCGGTTGCCATTAGTGGTGGAGCGTGCATTTAACGCTAACTGCCGTTATCTGGATGCGATTCTTGAGCAATATCACCAGGGTCGTGACAATAGGCTTGAGTACCGTATTGCACGCCGGGACGCACATAATAAAGATGCTGAACTGGCTTCAGTTGTGTCGAATATGTCGTCTGAACCGCGTGTTTCAGCGGAGATGCGGGAAACAGCATTTCGCCTATTGTGTCTGAATCACACCTTCAACAGCTATATCTCAGCGTTGGGTGCACATCGTGAAAAACTGATAAACGAGGATATTTTGCTACTGCTTGATGATGCTGTGTGCTACGTCGACGATGCACTTCATCACCTGCCAGCAGATGAAGAGCGAGTACAAAAAGCACTTCAGGGACTATCTGAACGTATAACCACACTTGAACCGCAACCAGACTCCAAAGAGCCACTGGTGCTTCAGCAGATTGGTCTGCTGGTTGCGCTATTACCAGAAATATCGCGCCTTCAACAACTTGTGTCACAACAACACAATTAACGTCTTTGGCGTTTCTCGTAATGATGTCCCCACTCGACCAACTCCTGGCGTGTTGCCGCCGGGAGTGCGGCTTCATGAATTCCGCAAATAGCGCCAGCTAATGCCAGCAATACCTGTACGCCAAGCCCTTTCTTAACGCCTCTGAGCTTTATCCAAGAGCGCTTTGCGCCGAAGGCATGAAGGGTACGCACATCAGCAATACCGACTTCCCACAACATCATCTCCAGACTGTGCGTTAAATTGGGTAAATCTTTAAGCCTTTGCTGAGCACGCTGCCGGGATTTTTCGCGCCGGGCACTGAATAGAGCATCCATTGACAGTTGAACTAACTTTTCACGATCGCTCCACAACCCCTCATCAACGTGGTAATAATTGAGTTCGATAGTACGTCCACGTTTATTGTAAAGCAGAGGCTGCGAGGCTCGTTTAACAAAATAGACTTCCGTTTGTTCACATGCTCGCAGATAAAGTTCCCCTTCTGAAACCATGGCAAACACAACGTTTTCTACCATCAAGCTATACCCACCAAATAGTGACCGGCAGCCAATTTCTCCCAGTGGGGATAAGTATTCTTTAGATTGATGAATCCTCGCATAAGATCTTTTTTTCATGAATATATCCTTAAATATCATGCTGTAATTTATCGATACGGTTTATTAGCGCTCCCTGTAATACGAAAATAAGTAACCTAATCACTCACCGCAATCACATTCTCACTTTCCGTCGAATTACATGATGAAATTGCGAGACACTTTCCGAAATTTAGATTGATCTTTATCCAAACAGGCATTACTGTATATCCATACAGTAACCCATCAGGCGGGATTAACGATGCATTCACATAACGTTCGAACTCAGGTTGCCACTGTTACAAATGCTGTGCCTTCTACGGCCCAGTCATCTGCGGGTAACAACATTAAAGGGTTGATCAGTGAAGTGATCTACAGCGAAGATCAGCCATGGGTTACACAACTGGTTTTATTGCCACTGCTTCAACAACTGGGGCAACAGTCACGTTGGCAGCTGTGGCTAACACCACAGCAGAAATTAAGTCGTCAGTGGCTACAATCGGCAGGTCTTCCGCTGGCAAAAGTTATGCAAGTGAGCCAGTTAGATCCACTTTTCACCGTAGATGCTATGGTAAAAGCATTGCAGACAGGAAATTACAGCGTTGTTATCGGTTGGTTACCTGAAGAATTGACGGATGAAGAGCATTTGCAACTGTCATCTGCTGCCGAAATGGGGAATGCAATCGGCTTCATTATGCGACCAACCCGTATCTCGGAAACAGGATGTCGACCACGAAGTGAGCTAAAAATTCATTCTAGTTTGTATCATTAAGTAAATTTAAGAGAATTCTTGGAACTTTTTATGAACCCTTGACAATTCATTGTGAATTATCAAGAATCCGCGTCCCAAGCCGCTCCAGGCGGCCTTCCAGCAAATCTTTAGAGTGTGAATTACGCGCAAAAATGTTAGAAAATGTGTATACAAGTCGTTTTTTTTCATATGCCTGACGGACTTCACACTTGTAAGTTTTAAACTACGTTGTAGACTTTAGCTCGCCAGGGTTGCTCTTCATAACACCGATTGATCGGTAGAGTAACAAGTGAGCATAAACTCGGGCGAAGGATTTAACCCTGGGCTTTAGAGCGATTTTAAAGCTCATGGCCTTTTTGGATGATAATGAGGCGCAAAAAATGAAAAAGACAGCTATCGCGATTGCAGTGGCACTGGCTGGCTTCGCTACCGTAGCGCAGGCCGCACCGAAAGATAACACCTGGTATGCAGGTGGTAAGTTGGGTTGGTCCCAATTCCACGACACCGGTTTCTCTAACCAGAACGGCTATGATAACGGCATCGGTAATGGCCCAACTCATGACAGCCAACTGGGTGCTGGTGCGTTCGGTGGTTACCAGGTTAACCCGTACGTTGGTTTTGAAATGGGTTATGACTGGTTAGGTCGTATGCCATATAAAGGCAGCGTAGAAAACGGTGCTTTCAAAGCGCAAGGCGTTCAATTGACCGCTAAACTGGGCTACCCAATCACTGACGATCTGGACATCTACACTCGTCTGGGTGGTATGGTATGGCGTGCAGATTCTACAGCTATGAATGCTGCTGGTAACCGTGTAAGTGATCACGACACTGGCGTATCTCCATTGGCTGCTGGTGGTATCGAGTGGGCAGTTACCCGCGATATCGCTACCCGTCTGGAATACCAGTGGACTAACAACATTGGTGACGCTGCTACCGTTGGTACTCGTCCAGACAACGGCTTGTTGAGCCTGGGTGTTTCTTACCGTTTCGGTCAGGGCGAAGTTGCAGCTCCAGTAGTAGCTCCAGCTCCAGCACCAGCTCCAGAAGTACAGACCAAGCACTTCACTCTGAAGTCTGATGTTCTGTTCAACTTCAACAAAGCAACTCTGAAACCAGAAGGTCAGCAGGCACTGGATCAGCTGTATACTCAGCTGAGCAACCTCGACCCGAAAGATGGTTCTGTTGTAGTTCTGGGCTTCACCGACCGTATCGGTTCTGACCAGTACAACCAGAAACTGTCTGACAAACGTGCACAGTCTGTTGTTGATTACCTGATCTCTAAAGGTATCCCAGCTAACAAGATCTCCCCACGCGGTATGGGCGAATCTAACCCAGTTACTGGCAACACCTGTGATAACGTAGCTCCTAAAGCTAAACTGATTGATTGCCTGGCTCCAGATCGTCGCGTAGAGATCGAAGTTAAAGGTATCAAAGACGTTGTAACTCAGCCTGCGGCATAAGTTACCGTTATAAAAAAACCCCGCTTAGGCGGGGTTTTTTGTTTTTATTCTTTGGTGAATGCATAGAACCGAAAAGCAGAGCTCAGAGTCAATACAACCGCCCCTCTACTCTTTGCCTAGCAAAGCCTGGAGATCCTGTTTGAGCGATGACATCTGATTGGCGTATTGCTCTTTACGCTCAGCATCTTCAATCAATTGCACAATAGTTTCTGAGAGGGTGCATCCTCGTCGATGAGCAAGCCCTGCTAACCGCTGCCAAACCAAATATTCAAGGTCGATGGACTTCTTACGGGTATGCTGATGCTCGGCATTAAAGTGCCTTTTACGCCGCGCGCGGATAGTTTGCTTCATACGATTATGAAGCTCTGGATTCATATGTTTCTCAATCCAGCTCAACACATGCACAGGTTCATTTTCGAAGCGTAACAGTTCATCAACGGCTTCTTTCGCCGCACTAGCTTCGATGTAACGTGTAATTAATTCGCCTTCGCGGTGTTTTTTGACCAGATACTTCCACTTCCAGCCGCTCTCGAGATTTTCCAACTGTTGATATTTCATTGCGATCTCAGTGTGACCGTGTAACTCATTTCAGAATAACAGTTTTTTTTATTTTCGCTTACCTGAAAAATGAAAGCTGTGAGCTAAGTAAACTTGCCGCTCCGCATAAACCGTGTGCTACCTTCCCTATTCTTGTATAATCGCGCCTTTGACATCTAATTAATAAATAGCGACTTTGACGACTAATCGACTTGAATGGCGTGCTCTTGTACCTGATACCGAAAGCTATCAGGAAATTTTCGCACAGCCTTATGATTCCGAAACTGCCCCTTTCTCCGCTGTGCAACCCCGTCTGTCGTACGGACTGGTGCAGCTCAGCCAACCGGTAGCCTCGGCCGATCTGATGCTGGTAAAAGCCGCTGAAGAAGCCGAATACCTTAATCTTATTACCGAAGCAGCACGTGAGTGCTGGTCGCAAGACAACGCTCTGACGGGCGGCCACTACCTAGTAGAAGGCAGTCACGCAACGTTACGGCCGGCCGAGTCCGCAGAAGACAATTTTGCAGGACTGTCTGAGGTTGTCGCTGCCGACTGGATTGAAGCGGACCAGCTGTTTGGCTGCGTGCGTCAGTTTGCAGGTGAAATTACTCTGACTCCGGGCCTGGTTCACCGTGCCAACGGTGGCATTCTGGTGCTGTCGTTGCGTAGCGTATTAGCACAACCGCTGTTGTGGCTGCGCCTGAAGCAAATGGTCATTCAGGGTCGCTTCGACTGGATTTCACCTGACGAAACGCGTCCTCTTCCAATCAATATTCCTTCGTTACCATTGAGCCTGAAACTGGTTCTGGTTGGCGAGCGCGAATCGCTGGCAGACTTCCAGGATATGGAACCTGAGCTGGCTACTTCGGCGATTTATAGCGAATTTGAAGAAAACCTGCAGATTGCTTCTGCTGACGATATGGCGTTGTGGTGCCAGTGGATTTACGCAGTCGCCAAATCAAAATCTCTGCCTGCCCCTGCAACTGATGCATGGCCAGCGTTAATCCGTGAAGCCGTGCGTTATACCGGCGACCAGGAAACGCTGCCACTGTGTCCATCATGGATAAGCCGTCAGTTGCGCGAAGTCGCAGCCTTCACTGAAGAAGACAGCTTCGGTGCTGAAGAACTGACGCAAATGCTGGCACAACGTGAATGGCGTGAAGGTTATCTTGCTGAACGCATGCAGGATGAAATTCTGCTTGAGCAAATCCTCATCGAAACCGAAGGGGAAATGGTTGGCCAGATCAACGCCTTGTCGGTGATTGAGTTCCCAGGGCATCCACGTGCATTTGGTGAACCTTCTCGCATCAGCTGCGTGGTGCATGTCGGTGATGGCGAATTTACTGATGTAGAGCGCAAAGCGGAGCTGGGCGGAAATATTCATGCGAAAGGCATGATGATCATGCAGGCATTTTTAATGTCTGAATTGCAACTTGACCAGCAAATCCCCTTCTCTGCATCTCTGACTTTTGAACAGTCTTATAGTGAAGTAGATGGCGACAGCGCCTCAATGGCCGAACTTTGCGCATTAATCAGCGCACTGGCAAATGTGCCTATTTATCAGCATATTGCGGTAACAGGTTCCGTAGACCAGTTTGGTCGAGTGCAACCGGTTGGCGGCCTGAATGAGAAGATTGAAGGTTTCTTCCGTATTTGCCAGCAACGCGAGTTTACCGGCAAGCAAGGCGTGATTATTCCTGTTTCCAATGTGCGTCACCTTTGCCTGCACCAGGACGTTCTGGATGCTGTAGAACAAGGGCAATTCACCATTTGGGCCATCGATGATGTCACTGATGCACTACCCTTATTAACAAATCTGCCCTGGGATGGCGAAGGGCAAAATACACTCATGCGTGCGGTACAAGAGCGAATCGCTCAGGCATCCGCGCAAGATATTCGGCACCGCTATCCATGGCCACTGCGTTGGCTCAATTGGTTCAATCAAAACTGATCGGACTTGTTGAGCGTACACGTGTTAGCTAACATGCGTGCTTCATTACAATAAGGCTTACTGTAAACATGGTAGATAAACGCGAATCCTATACAAAAGAAGATCTTCTTGCCTCTGGTCGTGGCGAACTGTTTGGTGCTGAAGGCCCACGTTTGCCTGCGCCATCCATGCTGATGATGGACCGCGTAGTCAAGATGACCGAAGACGGTGGTAACTTCGATAAAGGTTACGTTGAAGCAGAATTAGATATTAATCCTGACCTGTGGTTCTTCGGTTGCCACTTTATCGGCGATCCAGTAATGCCTGGTTGCCTGGGTCTGGATGCGATGTGGCAGCTGGTAGGTTTTTACCTCGGCTGGTTAGGCGGTGAAGGTAAAGGCCGTGCACTGGGCGTGGGTGAAGTTAAACTCGCGGGCCAGATCCTGCCTACAGCGAAGAAAGTCAGCTATCGTATTCACTTCAAACGCGTTATTAATCGCCGCCTGATTATGGGCCTGGCAGATGGTGAAGTGTTGGTTGATGGTCGTGTGATCTACACCGCGACCGATCTGAAAGTGGGTCTTTTCAAAGACACTACTGCTTTCTAAGCCTGATTTTATACCCAAAATAATTCGAGTGGCATCGAGGCGGCAAGAGAGCAAGTCCCGATGAGCTTACATAAGTAAGTGATTCGGGCGCGTGAACGAGCCAACAAAGATGCAGCTCGAAGTATGAAGGGTATAAACGCGAAACCTCCGCTATGCGGAGGTTTCTTCTTCTAAAGAGACAGTGATTACGCGGTAACCGCCCTGTCTTCCATGGCTTCTCGCCAGCCTCCCATCCAGTACGACCTTTGATTCAGTGTCTGATAGGGACACATCTCTTTGGAGCGTCCGACGATACCTGCTTGATAACCACGTTGATGAGCCCGTTCCAGGCGATCTCGTTTTTGTCTCTTCATGCCTCGTTTCCCTCATTTCTATATAATCTGGTGGAAAGAAAACAGTGGCCACAAAACGTGCAACCACATATAAGCAATAACTCCTAAAGCCTCTATCGTCAATGCGCAAAATTCACGCCAATGTCATAAATGTGAGCTACAAGAGTTTTGTTTTGCACAAAAAGTGTGAGAACGCATGGCTAACAAATTAATGCCAAAAGAAAAGCTGCGTTCCGCTTTGTAGGCGAAAGACGCAGCTTTTTTGTGCTACTGAGATGATTAGTTAAGGCGAGTCAGCTCACCAGCGATACTTTTCGCTTCTTGCTGCCAGGCCTGAGCTAAGGTTTTCACCATGGCATCGTAACCATCAGCTTCTTGCTTCAGCTCAAGGTGGAACGGACGTTTAATCAATTGCCCCTGATGCTTGAGCAACCACTCGCCACTTACAATTACTTTCCCGTCATAACGTCCGTGAAAACCGGTCACGTTAACATTCAGAGTATCCTGATCGTTGCCAAGTGGTTGTGATGCCACCACCCAACCAGGTAACGCGCTACTCAGATTGCTGACAAGAGTATTTCGCAATTGCTGATCCAACGGACTTGCCCACAAATTGCTGGAGGCAATGACGTACTGCACCTCACTGGTCTGATAAACCACGCCATTGCCGGCGAGGTAATCAGGAACGGCAACCTGCTCTACCCACAATAAATGAGTTCCAGGCTGGCTCACAGCCTGCATGGCAGGTGCGGAGCTCTGAGGTAGCTGGTAATAGGTCTTTCCATTATCGCTGCTGCTACAGGCCGTTAGAGCCAATGCAGCAAAGAGTGGGAGCCATTTTTTCATTCTTTCGCCCTCTTCGGCTGGGGATCTTTTTTATCCTTCGCCTCAAAGACCAGCGAATTGCTCTTATCGTTCAACGTGCGCAGTACAGGTTGCAATTCACGCAGAACCTGGTCAAGACGCTGCATATCGGCCACCATCTTGTTGTAGGCCGCAGAACCCGGCTGGAAGCCCTGCATACTGCGATTAAGTTCACGCAGTGTTGACTGCATATCTTCAGGCAAAGATTGCATAGACTTATTCGCGGTAATCTTATTCAGATTATCGAGCGTCTGCTGCAAGCGCTTCATGGTTCGCTGACTTTCCGCAAGCGAATTGGTGGTTTGTTCAATCATCGGATTGAGCGGCAAGTTGTTAATCTTATCCAGTGTCTCCAGCAAGCGTTGTTGGATTTGCGCCAGTCCGCCACTCATCGTTGGGATTATCGGGTAACCCGCAAATGTCGGTAATTCGGTTACCGGCGGCGCTTTAGGATTGAAATCCAGGTCGATAAACAGTGCCCCGGTAACAATGCTGCCCGTTTTCATAGACGCTCGTAAACCGCGTTTAATCAGGGCTGTCATGTTGTCCTGAATGTGAACATCATCACCGACCAGATTTTGCAAACGCTCAGGTTCAAGACGGATCAGAACCGGAATACGGAAATCATCATTGATCTTCTGGCGCATCCCATCGGTAAAGAATGGCACCTTAGCCACGGTTCCCAATCGAATACCGCGGAACTCAACTGGTGCTCCTGGCTGCAGGCCACGCACTGAATCTTTAAAGAACATCAGGTAGTCAATGTGATCGGTATACAGAGAATCCTGAATGCTTTTTTGATCGTCGAAGAGGTTGAACTCGCTACCCGGTTTCGCAGGTTTACCAAGCTCCCAGCCTTCTGGTACGTCAAAGCTTACACCGCCGCTAAACAGCGTTGTAAGAGACCCCATCTCTACGCGCATACCTTGTGAAGACATATCAACGGCAATACCGCTGTCTTTCCAGAAGCGTACGTTACTGGTCACCAGGCGATCGTTCGGCGCACTGATGAATAGCTGATAACTGATGCTACGTTTCGCAGCATCAAAGGTGCTCGTTTCTACTGAACCAACTCTATAGCCACGGAACAGCACCGGGTCACCTGGAGAAAGCTGCCCTGCTTTATTACTGTCGAGGGTAACGCGAATACCTTTAGCATCAGGTGGTGCCAATGGAGGAGCATCCAGCAAATCATATTTAGCAGATTGCGACCCCTTATTGCCCGGTTGCAGTTCGATATATGCACCGGAGAGC
This sequence comes from Buttiauxella sp. AC038, assembly GCF_979253565.1. Lineage (NCBI taxonomy): Bacteria > Pseudomonadati > Pseudomonadota > Gammaproteobacteria > Enterobacterales > Enterobacteriaceae > Buttiauxella > Buttiauxella sp. AC038. The sequence goes on from NZ_CEEDCQ010000001.1 coordinate 3,349,279, forward strand.
AGAGTACCAAGCCCGGAAATACCTTCACGCCCGACTTGCGGCTTAACGACCCAAAACACCGAGTCATTATGCAGAAGTTTTTCCATGCCCGAATTCAGCCGGGCTGTAATTTCGACATGAAGCAAATCGTCTGACAGCACCGCGCTTTCCACAACGCCCACATTAACGCTACGGCTTTTAATCATGGTTTTCCCACCTTCGATGCCTTCGGCATTAGTGGTAATCAGCGTGACTTCGGGCCCTTGATGGCTGTAGTGATAAAATAAGATCCACGCGCCGATTAGCACGGTTACGATAGGGAAAATCCATACCGGGGACCAATTTTTCACCTTTGCTACTTTTGCTTCCCCGCTTTTATTTTCCATGCTCAGACGACTCCTCATGAGTTGAATCCGGTGCGCGATCCCAGGACAAGCGAGGGTCAAAGGTCATCGCTGCAAACATTGTCAAAATCACTACTAGTGCAAACATCACGGCTCCGATCGCCGGGTAGATACTCATCAATCCTCCCATACGCACCAGGGCCGATAATACTGCTATAACGAACACATCGATCATTGACCAACGCCCGACAAATTCGACCACCTCGTAGATCAAATGCATTCTTTCACTGTCACGCCGACCGTGGCCTTTAGCATCCCAGCACAACCAGGCAATCGCTAACATTTTCAGTGTCGGAACCAAAATACTGGCGATGAAAATAACTCCAGCCACCGGATAAGAGCCTTCGCTCCACAACAAAATAACCCCGGCAATAATCGTCGACGGGATTTTGCTGCCCAGAACTTCAGTTATCATGATGGGCAATATATTTGCGGGTAGGTAAAGCATAATTGAAGTCAGCAGCAGAGCGAGTGTCCATTGCAAGCTATGACGGCGACGAACATACCCTTTGGTTTCGCAGCGCGGACAAATTTCCTGATCCTCTGGCACGATTGCTGTGCAGCATGAACAAGAACGCAACCCCTGACGAAGGCCTGATACACCGACTTTAAGCGGCACCGAAATCGCCGGCTCAGGCGCAATATCATCCCACAGCCAACGCCGGTCCACACACTGGAAAGCCCGGAGTTGCAACACACAGAACAGGCACCACGGAATAAAACTGCTCCCGACACCAATATCGCCATAAGCCATTAATTTGACGAAACTCACCAAGACGCCAGCAAGAAAAATTTCGGCCATACCCCAGGACTTTAGCTGGAATAGGATTCGTGCCAGGCGCTTTTTAAGAGTTAGTGGTAATGCCACCTGGTTAACTAATAACAAAATCGTGATCAAACAGAACGTAGGCACCGCCTGCACAAAGACCATAAAGAAAGTGCCGAGGCTCGCGTAGTCTTCATTGAACATGACGCCTGGAATTTCAAGCAGCGAAACTTCACTGCTGAGTCCTGCTACTTTCATGTTGATGAAGGGAAATAGGTTGGCAAGTAGCAACATAAACAGAGCTGCCAGCGCATAAGCTGTAGGACGTTGACGTGGTGAGGACCACTGAGTAAGAAGTATTGTACCGCAACGTGGACAGACGGCCTTATGGCCGTCCTCCAATACTGGTAGCGCGACCAGTAAGTCACATTGTGAGCATAATATGTGTGAACGATGATGATGCGTGGCACACATATCGTGTCTCCTTGTGTTACGCGCCGTTTTTCAGAGCTTCGAGATATTCCCAGCGTTCAAAAGCCTCTTCCAGTGCTTTTTCTGCCGTGGTCAGGTCGCTCAATGTTTTTTGTGTGACGTCGTGTGGCTGGTTAAAAAACTCAGCATCCCCGACCTTAGCCTGGATAGCTTCCAGTTCCGCCTCAAGTTGTTCAAGACGTTGTGGTAATTGCTCTAATTCACGTTGCAGGTTATAGCTTAGCTTGCTACTTGCACGTTTAACAACTTCCGCCTTTGCAGGCTGGTTGTTTTGCGCCTTATCTGCCACAGAGTGGCGTAAAGTTTGCGCAGATGCCTGTTGGCCTTTGGCGTCATGATAACCACCGACGTAACGACCAATCTTGCCTTCGCCTTCAAAAATCCAGCATTCGGTAACAGTGTTGTCCACAAATTGACGATCGTGGCTCACCAACATAACCGTGCCCTGATAACCATCAATCAACTCTTCAAGTAATTCGAGCGTTTCGACATCCAGGTCATTCGTCGGTTCATCGAGAATCATCAAGTTGCTAGGTTTTAGGAATAACTTCGCCAGTAAAAGACGGTTACGCTCACCACCAGACAATGCACGAACCGGAGTCATGGCGCGTTTCGGGTGGAAAAGGAAGTCCTGCAAGTAACCCAGTACATGGCGTGGCTTGCCATTCACCATCACTTCTTGCTTACCTTCCGCCAGGTTGTCCATTACCGTACGATCTGGATCAAGCTCCGCGCGGTGTTGGTCAAAGTACGCCACTTCAAGCTTGGTACCGCAATGCACGCGCCCGCTATCCGCTTTCAACTGATCTAACATCAGTTTCAACAATGTGGTTTTGCCACAGCCGTTTGGCCCCACCAACGCGATTTTGTCGCTGCGCTGTACCTGGGCTGAGAAATCCGATACCAGGTTTTTGTTAGCGATCTGGTAAAACACGTTTTCCATTTCAAAGACTATCTTGCCGGAACGCGCCGCTTCACCAACTTGCATTTTGGCGCTGCCCAACACTTCACGACGAGCACTACGTTCGTTACGCATCGCTTTCAAGGCACGCACACGGCCTTCGTTACGCGTACGGCGTGCTTTAATGCCCTGACGGATCCACACTTCTTCCTGCGCAAGTTTGCGATCAAACTCGGCGTTTTGCAGATCTTCAACACGCAGAGCTTCTTCTTTTGCCAACAGATACTGATCGTAATCGCCAGGGTAAGAAACCAGTTTGCCGCGATCAAGATCGACGATACGCGTCGCCATATTGCGAATAAATGAACGGTCGTGCGAGATGAAAATAATGCTGCCCTGGAACTCTTTCAGGAAACCTTCCAGCCAGTCGATAGCTTCGATATCCAGGTGGTTAGTTGGCTCATCAAGCAACAGAACGCGTGGAGAACTCACCAGCGCACGGCCCAGTGCCGCTTTACGCAACCAGCCGCCAGAAAGTGCCGACAGTTCAGTGTCAGCTTCCAGACCTAATTGTTCGAGCACTTCATTAATGCGGCTCTCCAGTTGCCAGAGATTCTGGTGATCAAGAATCTCCTGGATACGCGCCATTTCATTGAGGTTTTTATCGCTCGGGTCGGTCATCACTTTGTGGGAGATATCGTGATAGGCCTTGAGGTACTCGGCCTGCTCTTCCACGCCTTCTGCAACGAAGTCGTAAACCGTGCCCGCGACATTACGCGGAGGATCTTGTTGCAAACGCGCGACAATCAAATCCTGTTCGTAAACCATGCGCCCATCATCAAGCGGCACTTCACGGTTGAGGATTTTCATCAGTGTGGATTTACCTGCACCGTTACGGCCAACCAGACAGACGCGTTCGTTTTCTTCGATATGGAGTTCGGTGTTATCTAACAACGGTGCGTCGCTAAACGACAACCAGGCACCGTGCATACTAATCAATGACATGACAATTAATCCTTGGCTACGTGAGTAACGAGCCAGCAGTTATGAATTTGGCGATTACGGGCAAAATCTTGTGACAAGGTTTTCTGCGTGATTTCCTGAGCACTCAGGCCCAGATTAGCCAGCCCGTCAAAGTCCATTTTGAAGCCACGTTTATTGTTGGAGAACATAATGGTGCCACCCTGGCGCAACAGACGCTTAAGGTCTTTCATCAGCACGATATGGTCGCGCTGGACATCAAAAGATTCTTCCATACGTTTTGAGTTTGAGAACGTCGGTGGATCGATAAAAATCAGATCAAACTGTTCATCGGTTTCACGCAACCAGCCCAGGCAATCAGCCTGAACCAGGCGGTGTGCACGGCCACTCAAGCCGTTAAGACGCAAGTTACGCTCAGCCCACTCCAGGTAAGTACGAGACATATCGACGGTGGTCGTCGTTTTAGCACCACCTAACCCCGCGTGAACTGTCGCACTGCCGGTATAAGCAAACAGGTTAAGGAAATCTTTCCCTTTGCTCATTTTACCCAGCATTTGGCGCGCAATACGATGGTCGAGGAACAAACCGGTATCAAGATAGTCAGTCAGGTTGACCCATAGACGAGCGTTATATTCGCTCACTTCCATGAAGTCGCCTTTCTCATCCATTTTCTGATACTGACTTTTCCCTTTCTGGCGCTCACGGGTTTTCAGGATCAGTCGGTTGGATGGCAATTCCAGTACAGACATTGTTGCAGCGATCACGTCAAACAGACGCTGACGCGCTTTATTGGCATCAACCGTTTTCGGCGGCGCGTATTCCTGAACCACAACCCACTCGCCGTAGCGGTCAACAGCAACGTTGTAGTCTGGCAAATCGGCATCGTAAATTCGGTAGCATTCGATACCTTCCTGACGCGCCCATTTATCGAGTTTTTTGATATTTTTGCGCAGGCGGTTCGCGTAATCATCAGCGATCTGGCCTGATTGCGCACCCGTGCTGGTGGCAGATAATTGATAGTTTTTCTGAACACAATCTAGCGGGCCGTTCTTCGCTTTAAACTGGCGTTCGGCACGCAGTTGCAGGCAGCTTAGCAAATCCGGAGATGCGCTAAACAGTGACAAATTCCAGCCGCCAAAATGGTTTTTCATATTGCGGCCAAGCAGGCTGTGCAATGCAATCAGCGCAGGTTCGCTATCCAGACGCTCGCCGTATGGCGGGTTACTGACAACCGTACCAACCGGGCCTTCCGGCAGCGGATTGGTTAATTTAGCCACGTCTTTGACTTCGTAACTGATGATATCGCCCAGACCCGCACGACGGGTATTGGCACGAGCGCGTTCGATAACGCGTGAATCGTTATCCGAACCATAGAAACGCGAAGTATATTCGCCAAGGCCTTTGCGAGCGCGAACCTGTGCTTCGGTGGTGATCTCTTTCCACAGATCGAAATCATGGTTCGCCCAACCAAGGAAGCCCCAATGTTTGCGATGTAAACCAGGCGCACGATCGGTGGCGATCATCGCAGCTTCAATCAACAGCGTGCCGGAACCGCACATTGGATCGAGCAGCGGAGTACCCGGCTGCCAGCCTGAACGCATAACAATAGCTGATGCCAGCGTTTCTTTAATAGGAGCAGCACCAGTGCTATCGCGGTAACCGCGCTGATGTAGACCTTCGCCGCTTAAATCCAGCGCGATGCTGGCGGTATCTTTGTTCAGCCAAACGTTAATGCGCAGATCTGGTTGTTCACGTTCAACGTTCGGACGCGGCAAGTTTTTACGCGTGAAGGAATCAACAATCGCATCCTTCACTTTTAACGCGCCGTACTGACTGTTACGGATAACGTCATTCAGACCACTGAAATGCACTGCAAATGTGGCATCCGAGCCAAACAATGCAGGCCAGTCGATGGTCTGTACGCCCAGATATAAATCCAGGTCGCTATAAACACTGCATTCATTTAATGGCAGCAAAATGCGGGACGCAAGACGGCTCCACATCAAGCTTTGATAGAGCAGACGTGAGTCCCCCTGGTAATGTACGCCGCCCTGAACCACCTGGCATGCTTGCGCACCAAGGCCCTCCAGTTCAGTTTTTAATAGCTCTTCAAGCCCACGCGCCGTACTGGCAAACAGAGAATTCATATCGTCACTTAATCAGGTATAAAAAGAAAATTGTGGCGCATTATAGCCAATCCGCCACGCATGTCATAAAGTTGGCCTCTTATATTCTCTTTTTCTTCATTTATGCAAGGAGCGCGTGCGTATCATGATCACCCTATCTCAGCTTTATATTCACCCGGTGAAATCGATGCGCGGCCTTGCGCTCTCCCATGCTCAGGCAACTACCAGCGGTTTAGCTTTTGACCGCATCTTTATGGTGACAGAACCTGACGGCACTTTTATTACCGCACGCCAGTTCCCGCAGATGGTGCTATTTACTCCGGCCATTATTCACGATGGTCTATTTTTGAGCGCGCCAGACGGCAGTTCCGCCACAATACGCTTTAGCGATTTCCGGCCTGAGGCCGCGCCAACGGAAGTCTGGGGAAACCATTTCACCGCGCAAATTGCTCCCGATGATATCAACCAATGGCTGAGTGGTTTTTTCTCACGCCCGGTACAACTGCGCTGGCTGGGTGAAAATTTAACGCGCCGCGTTAAACGTCATGAAGAGGTACCACTCTCTTTTGCCGACGGTTTCCCATTCTTGCTGGCAAATGAAGCATCGCTGCGCGATTTGCAAAATCGCTGCCCGGCGAGTGTAAAAATGACACAATTTCGCCCGAATATTGTAGTCACCGGCGCACAAGCCTGGGACGAAGATAGCTGGCAAGTAGTACGGATTGGCGGCGTAACATTTGATGTCGCCAAACCTTGTAGCCGCTGTATTTTCACCACCGTCAGCCCGGAGCGTGGCCGCAAACACCCGAGCGGTGAACCTCTCGCGACATTACAAAAATTCCGGACCGCACTGGATAATGGTGATGTCGATTTCGGCCAAAATCTGATTGCCCGCAATAGCGGTGTGATTCGTGTGGGTGATGAACTCGAAGTACTGGCGACAAAACCTGCGAAAGTTTATGGCGCAGGAGTGACCGAAGAAACTCTTGAGCCTTTAGAGCAGCAAGAAAGCATGGTGGCGATTGACTGGCAGGGCCAACAATTTCGCGGTAACAACCAACAAATTTTACTAGAACAACTCGAACAACAAGGAATTCGCCTGCCCTATTCTTGTCGGGCCGGGATTTGCGGCAGCTGCCGGATAAAGTTAGTCAGTGGGGAAGTCAAAGCGTTGAAGAAAAATGCTATCAATGATGATGGCACAATCCTTTGCTGTAGTTGTATTCCTGCAGGAGATGTAGAGTTAGCGGGAAACTAAACTGCCTGATCAAGGTTAAGGGCGAGACTTGTTGGTTGCGGCCTTAATCTGTCATTCATTACTTTAATCGCATCACCGAGCTGCATGGTACGGCCAGCAAGTTGCAAGCCTGGCTGCGCTAATAAACAAAGTGCAGCGTTATCACCTGTTTCTACCACCAGCAGATTCACCTGCTGCATATCGTCGCTTAACCACACACAGGCTGCATCGCCAGGTATTGGCTGCCAGCATTCCCCATGAGAGAGAAAGTGCCAGCTTTTTGGCATCTGCGGCTTGAGATAACGAATCGCTACGAGTGCATTTAATACCAGTTCAGCGCGCTGCTCTTTGCTTAATATGAGATCACGACATTTTTCTTCGAAAGAGAAAAATAGAGCTGCATCATCAACACAAAACCCAGTGTTTTCAAAGGCATCGGGAGTAAGCATTTTACGAGGGAAACGGGAACGGAAAAGCATGCCATTGGCTAAATCGAGCATCATACGATCATGCTCCTCATCATAATACCAACGCCAATTATCGTCCGGTTTAATCCGCATAATTATTTGCCCTTATCCCCATATACCTGCGATTAGAAATATCCTTATCACCGCTTCGTAAATGAACACATTAATAAAAGACCAATATGTTCAAATTAGCAACAATGACGGAATATAAAACAACCGGGACTCAAAATAAAGCCCCGGTTGTCCGAAAGTAAAACATTCAGAGATTACAAACCTGAAATAATTTCTTTAATCAGAGGTGGGCCTTTAAATATGAACCCGGAATATATTTGTACTAAAGAGGCACCCGCTGCCATCTTCTCGCGTGCGGCAATCAATGAATCAATACCGCCAACGCCAATAATCGGCAAGCGACCATTTAATTCTTGCGACAAGCGGCGAATAATTTCTGTGCTTTTTAACTGAACCGGACGGCCACTTAAGCCACCCATTTCATCGCAATATTTCATGCCCTGAACCAGGCTGCGATCCAATGTCGTATTGGTCGCAATTACCCCATCAATATTATGGCGTACCAAACTATCAGCTACCTGGATCAATTCCTCTTCAGAAAGATCCGGCGCGATCTTCACCGCCACAGGTACATATTTATGATGCAATTCCTGAAGCGCTTGCTGCTTATTTTTGATTGCAGATAACAGATCATCCAGCGCATCGCCGTATTGCAGCGTGCGTAATCCAGGGGTATTTGGTGATGAAATATTAATCGCTATATAACCCGCGTACGGATAAATTTTATCCATGCAGATCAAATAGTCATCTTTGCCTTGTTCAACTGGAGTGTCTTTATTCTTACCAATATTGATGCCAAGAACCCCATCAAAATGGGATTTTTTGACATTCTCAACCAAGTTATCAACACCGTGGTTATTGAAACCCATACGGTTAATTAATCCTTCAGCCTCTACAAGACGAAAGATTCTTGGCTTGTCATTTCCAGGCTGTGGGCGAGGCGTTACCGTGCCAATTTCAATGGAGCCAAAGCCCATTGCACCCAACGCATCTATGCACTCACCATTTTTGTCCAGACCTGCAGCCAGGCCTAATGGGTTCTTAAAGGTCAATCCCATACAAGTGACAGGTTTCGACGGCACATTTTGCCGCACCAGCCATTCGAGAGGTGTACCTGATACACGACGCAATTGCTGGAATGTCACTTCATGAGCGCGCTCTGGATCGAGCTTGAATAGGGCTTTACGAACGAAGGGGTAGTACATGAACTCTCCTGGATTCCCGGTATGCAAACCGGGGCCGTATTATCGTCGATAACGTCATTGAATGGAATTGACCTGTGACAAAAAAGGCTGAATCAGCGCAATCGTTTCCCTTACGTCCTGTTGTTATGCGTTTTTTAGCAATTCTTTTCCAGATAAATTATTTAGTGGAATAAGAGTTCTGCGCGAATATCACAGTCAATTGTTATCAATGTTATCTAAAAGCAAACAATTAGTTATAAGGAAACGATATGCGTGTGATTACCCTTGCTGGAAGCCCGCGCTTCCCATCCCGTTCTAGTGCACTGCTGGAATATGCCCGCGAAAAACTGAGCGCTCTGGATATCGAGGTGTGTCACTGGCATCTACAGAATTTCGCGCCTGAAGATTTGCTGTACGCACGTTTCGATAGTCCGGCTCTTTTAGCGCTCATTGAGCAATTGCAGCAAGCCGATGGCGTGATCATCGCAACACCTGTTTATAAAGCTTCATTTTCTGGCGCGCTGAAAACGCTGCTCGACCTGCTGCCTGAACGTGCACTGGATAAGAAAGTCGTTCTGCCTTTAGCCACTGGTGGCACGGTGGCGCACATGCTGGCAGTCGATTACGCATTAAAGCCTGTCCTTAATGCGCTAAAAGCTCAGGAAATCCTGCATGGCGTGTTTGCTGATGACAGCCAGATAGCGGATTACCAGCACAAACCGGTGTTCAGCAACAACTTACAACAACGCCTCGATAACTCGCTAGAAACCTTCTGGCAGGCTCTGCACCGCCGGGATTTCATTGTCTCCTCCCCTTTTAAGACGCAAGGAGTTGCTCATGTTTAACTTTCTGAAACGAACCGCTCCGTGGCTTGCACTCGCAGGAACATTAAGCCTGAGCGCTACACTTCACGCGGCTGATACTGGGCCTGAGCAGCTACGTATTGGTTATCAAAAAGGCTCGGTCAGCATGGTGCTGGCGAAAAGCCACCAGCTGCTGGAAAAAGAGTATCCAAACACAAAATTCCAGTGGATTGAATTCCCGGCGGGCCCGCAAATGCTCGAAGCGCTGAACATCGGCAGTATCGATCTCGGCAGCACCGGCGATATTCCGCCAATCTTCGCGCAGGCTGCGGGCGCCGATCTGGTGTATGTCGGGTCTGAGCCGGCAAAACCAAAAGCCGAAGTGATTCTGGTGCCGGAAAACAGCCCAATAAAAACCGTGGCGGACCTTAAAGGGCACAAAATTGCTTTCCAGAAAGGTTCCAGCTCCCACAACCTGGTGCTACGAGCGCTGCAAAAAGCTGGGCTGAAATTTACCGATGTCCAGCCTGCTTATTTAACGCCAGCGGATGCGCGTGCCGCATTCCAGCAGGGCAACGTTGATGCCTGGGCAATTTGGGACCCCTACTATTCTGCAGTCTTGTTAAACGGCGGCGTGCGCGTGTTAACCGACGGCAGCGAGCTGAATCAGACGGGTTCTTTCTATCTTGCTTCACGCCCTTATGCCGAACAAAACGGTCCGTTCCTGCAACACGTTCTGAAAACATTTAGCGACGCCGATGCGTTAACCCGTAGCCAACGCGATGCAAGCGTTGCGCTGCTGGCAAAAACCATGGGGCTGCCGGAAAACGTGATTGCCACCTATTTCGATCACCGCCCCCCAACAGTGATTACACCTGTCAGTGCCGAGACTGCGGCAAAACAGCAGCAAACCGCAGATCTGTTTTATGACAACCATTTAGTGCCTAAAAAAGTCGATATTCGCACCCGCATCTGGCAGCCCTCAACACAAGGAAACAAGTCATGAGTTTAAATATGTTCTGGTTCTTACCTACCCATGGCGATGGCCACTACTTAGGCAGCAATGATGCAGCGCGCCCGGTTGACCACGGGTACCTGCAACAGATTGCGCAGGCTGCGGACAGACTTGGCTTTACCGGCGTACTCATCCCAACAGGCCGCTCTTGTGAAGACGCCTGGCTGGTTGCCGCATCTATGATTCCCGTGACGCAGCGTTTGAAATTTCTGGTCGCGCTGCGTCCAAGCGTGACCTCGCCAACCGTGGCTGCACGCCAGGCCGCAACGCTCGACCGACTTTCCAACGGGCGCGCTTTATTTAACCTGGTTACCGGGAGCGACCCTGAAGAGTTAGCTGCAGACGGCGTGTTCCTCAATCATAAAGAGCGTTACGAAGCCTCCGCAGAATTTACCAATATCTGGCGTCGTTTGCTGGAAGGCGAAACGGTAGATCACGAAGGCAAACATATTCAGGTCAAAGGGGCAAAACTGTTATTCCCGCCTGTGCAACAGCCTCGCCCACCGCTTTACTTTGGTGGCTCTTCAGATGTGGCGCAGGATCTTGCCGCCGAACAAGTGGATCTCTATCTGACATGGGGTGAACCACCGCATTTAGTGAAAGAAAAAATTGAGCAAGTCCGTGCGAAAGCCGCAGCTCATGGCCGCACGGTACGTTTCGGCATTCGCTTGCATGTGATTGTGCGTGAAACCAACGAAGAAGCATGGGATGCCGCTAATCGCCTGATTTCTCAGCTGGATGATGAAACTATCGCCAAAGCGCAGGCCGCATTTGCGCGCACCGATTCCGTCGGCCAGCACCGCATGGCGGCGTTGCACGGCGGCAAACGCGACAACCTGGAGATTAGCCCGAATCTATGGGCAGGCGTTGGCCTGGTGCGTGGCGGTGCGGGTACTGCATTGGTAGGTGATGGCCCAACCGTTGCGGAGCGCATCAACGAATACGCAGCGCTTGGTATCGACAGCTTTATTCTTTCGGGATACCCGCATCTGGAAGAGGCTTATCGTGTTGGTGAGTTGCTGTTCCCGCATCTTGATGTCGCGATTCCACAAATTCCACAACCGCGCCTGGTTCATGAAAGGGGCGAAGTGGTAGCCAATGACTTTATTCCGCGCAAAGTGGCGCAAAGCTAAGGAGCAGCCAATGACCCCTTCAACGCACAAACTGTTACTGAGGCTGGCACCGTGGTTTTTGCCGGTTGCGGTTATCGCAATCTGGCAACTCTCTTCGAGCGCAGGCTGGCTTTCGTCGCGCATCCTCCCTTCTCCGGAAGGGGTGGTGATTGCATTCTGGAACCTCTCAGCCAGCGGTGAATTATGGCAGCACCTGGCTATCAGCTCATGGCGTGCGGTGATTGGTTTTAGCATTGGCGGTTCGCTGGGGTTAGTGCTCGGGTTGATAAGCGGCCTGTCTCGCTGGGGAGAGCGCCTGCTGGACAGTTCGATTCAGATGCTGCGTAACGTTCCGCACCTGGCACTGATTCCGCTGGTGATTTTGTGGTTCGGCATTGATGAATCAGCGAAAATTTTCCTGGTAGCACTCGGCACGCTGTTCCCGATTTACATCAATACCTGGCATGGCATCCGTAATATCGACCAGGGTTTGTTGGAGATGGCCCGCAGCTATGGGTTGTCAGGCTTTAGCCTGTTTGCCCAGGTGATTCTGCCCGGTGCGTTACCTTCGATTATGGTCGGTATTCGTTTTGCGCTCGGCTTAATGTGGCTGACCTTAATCGTGGCCGAGACTATTTCTGCCAACTCAGGAATTGGTTATCTGGCAATGAACGCCCGTGAGTTCTTGCAAACCGACGTCGTCGTCGTCGCTATTATTCTTTACGCCCTGCTCGGCAAACTCGCTGATATCAGCGCGCAATTACTCGAACGTGTCTGGCTACGCTGGCATCCGGCTTATCAGTTGCAGGAGGAGAACGCATGAATACCGCCCGTTTAAACCAGGGGACTCCCCTGCTCCTTAATAGCGTGACCAAACGCTACGGTAATAAAACGATTCTTGATGAGCTGGAGTTACATATTCCTGCCGGGCAATTTGTTGCAGTAGTTGGGCGCAGTGGCGGCGGTAAAAGTACGTTGCTGCGTTTGTTGGCAGGGTTGGAAAATGCCAACGGTGGTTCGCTGATTGCCGGAAACGCACCACTGCGCGAAAGCCAGGATGAAACGCGCTTAATGTTCCAGGATGCGCGACTGCTACCGTGGAAGTCGGTGATTAACAATGTCGGTCTGGGTCTGAAAGGAAACTGGAAAGAATCGGCAATGAAAGCGCTGGAAGCCGTTGGGCTTGCCAATCGCGCTACCGAATGGCCGGCTGCCCTGTCCGGCGGCCAGAAACAACGCGTGGCGCTGGCTCGAGCGCTAATTCATCGCCCACGCCTGTTATTGCTGGATGAACCATTGGGTGCTCTGGATGCCCTGACGCGTATCGAAATGCAGGAGTTGATTGTCTCTTTGTGGCAGGAACATGGCTTTACGGTATTGCTGGTGACGCACGATGTTAGCGAAGCCGTTGCGATGGCAGATCGAGTGTTACTGATTGAAGAAGGAAAGATCGGTTTGGATCTGACGGTTGATTTACCACGTCCCCGTAAGCTCGGCTCTGTCCGGCTGGCTGAACTGGAAGCTCAGGTGTTAGAGCGAGTGATGAAACGGCAGGTTATAGAAGAACCGGCACGCGTGGTGCGCACCGGTTAAGTTATGTCGCCCTCACCCCAACCCTCTCCCCCAGGAGAGGGAGTAAATCCGTAATCCCCTCTCCCCCAGGAGAGGGAGCAAATCCGTGATCCCCTCTCCCTCAGGAGAGGGTTAGGGTGATGCCCTTAAAACTATTCAAAAAATAAAAAGCAAACACATAAGTTCCATACAAGGAACTCAAGACCCACATAAAGAACAACTTCTTTAGGCTGTGTATGATATTTCCTTTTACGACTCGGTCTCCATACTTCGGGCAGTTAATCCATACCAAAAAATATTTAACACATTGATTTATATCAGATAAATTTAATTTTTAATATTTGTTAATATTTAATAAAAAAACACACCCACAGTGTGTAATTCATTTTAAAAAAACAAGAATAAACTCAATAAATATAAAAAGTACATACCAAAAAATCTATTTAAAAAAACAACAAACAGAGAAAGCCATTTAATTAAAAATAAAACATCAATAAAATCCTACCGTTACACCACAGTCAATTAATCCAGACAATATACATCTCACTCCTGTAACCCTGTCCTATGTCATATTTATGGCCGCGTATTAATTTTATAATCTCCCTAATCTTTTTGCTGCAACAATGCTGGTCAGGAAAGCCTTATGTCTGGACGACTGAAACAAATTTGCTACGCCTTTCTTTTCTTATTGGGAGTGACAACATTTCCAGTTCTGGCGACCGAGCCTGCACATACCCTTAAACTCGCTATCGGTGAAGAACCCACAGAAGGCTTTGATCCTCTTCTGGGCTGGAGTCACGGTAGTCATTTGCTGCTGCACGCCCCCTTACTCAAACAAAAAGCTGATTTAAGTTGGGAGAATTTACTCACCAGCAGCACCCTCTTAAGTGAGGATCAGCGAACCTGGAATATCACCTTAAAAGAGGGGCTGAAGTTTTCTGATGGCTCCCCCCTTACCGCCAAAGATGTCGCCTTTACCTATAACCAGGCCGCACAAAGCGGCGGGAAAATTAACATGGGCAATTTTGTCTATGCGCAAGCGCAGGACAATCTGCACGTAGAGATAACTTTAGGCTCAGCACAAAGCACTTTTGTTAACGTTCTGGGGTCGTTAGGTATTGTCCCTGAGCGTCTCTATGACGCAAAAGCCTTTGCTCGCAAGCCTGTGGGAGCCGGGCCTTATCGTCTGGTTAGCTTCCAGCCAGGACAGCAGTTGGTTGTCGAAACCAACCCCTGGTATGCCGGCAAGAAAAATGATTTTAACCGTCTTATCTTTGTCTTTCTGGACGAAGACAGCGCCTGGGCTGCGGGCCAGAGTGGGCAACTGGAATTAGTGAGAATCGCCCCCTCAATGCCCGTGGTACCACAAAAACATTTGAAAATATGGATTCGCCCGAGTGTTGAAAATCGCGGCATCGTTTTCCCCACCTCTCCGGCAGGAATGAAGGATGCAAACGGCAATCCCACCGGCAACGATATCACTGCGGATAGCGCTATTCGCCGGGCGATTAACTATGCCATCAACCGGAAACTGTTGGCTGAACAACTTATGGCAGGCCATGCCATTCCTGCGTATAGCGCAGTTCAGGGGCTACCCTGGGACTCACCAGATGCGCAGTTCAAAGATGGTGATTTAACTCAAGCAAAGCAAATCCTTGATTCTGCTGGCTGGAAACTCGCCAGCGATGGTATCCGCTACAAAAATGGCAAAGCGGCACATTTAACGCTCTGGTACACCAGCGGTGATAGTACGCGGCGCGATTTGGCCCAGGCCGTGCGGGCCATGTTAAAAGAAACCGGAATCGAACTCTCTCTTCAGTCCGGCAGTTGGGAAACGGTTAGCCGAAATATGCACGCTAACCCAACGCTATTCGGTTGGGGAGGTCTTGACCCAACCGAGTTGTACTATCACTACAGTTCACATACCGCCGGAGTTGAATTTTACAATCCAGGTAGCTATCACAATGCACGAGTTGATCACTATTTGCAGCAGGCTCTGGGTGCCAAAAGCTGGCAAGAGGCTTTACCCTTCTGGCAAAAAGTGGAGTGGGATGGAGAAACTGGCGTCGGAATTAAGGGGGATGCCGCCTGGGCGTGGCTGCTGAATATTCAGCATGTCTATCTGGCAAATCCCTGTCTCGATTTAGGCCAAGGCGCGCCTGAAATTCATGGCAGTTGGTCAGTACTAAACAACCTGTCTGACTGGACATGGATATGCCGATGATAAAACCTCTATTGCTGATAATCGCCCGTGCACTGGTGCTGCTGTTTTGTACCTGTGCGGCAACCTTTATATTACTGAGTTATTCACCTGTCGACCCTATCAAGGCCTATATAGGCAATGACTTATTACATGTCCCTCCAGAGCAATATGCATTCATCGCCGCCCGATGGGGGTTAGACCAGCCGTTATGGCTGCGCTTCTGGCATTGGTTAGGGCAACTCGTGCAGGGCGATATGGGTTATTCCATGTTGTATAACATGCCCGTTAGCCAGGTTATCAGCGAGCGTTTTGCTCTCTCTTTTAATTTGCTCGCTACAAGCTGGCTATTATCTGGCCTGCTGGGTGTAACGTTGGGATTTATTGCTGGGCGTTTTTTAAACCGCTGGCCTGACCGAATAATTTGCCGCCTCAGTTATTTATTAACTTCATTGCCTGGATTTTGGGTTGGCTTGTTATTGATTGCTGCATTCGCCGTTCACTGGCAATGGCTTCCCGTGTGCTGTGCCTGGGAGCCAGGAAATAGTTTGCAACAGGCAAGTTTTAGCGAACGCCTGCAACATTTAATCTTACCCGTCAGCTGTCTGACGTTAATAACCCTCGGGCAAATCACCTTGCACACCAGGGAAAAAATAGCCGAAGTGCTGCAAAGTGATTTCGTCCATTTTTCCCGCACGCAAGGTGAACAAGGTTGGTCATTATTATTTGTTCAGGTGTTGCCTCATGCCATCACTCCGGCGTTATGTCTGCAATTTGCCTCACTGGGTGAATTGCTGGGCGGGTCGTTAATTGCCGAAAAGATTTTTGCCTGGCCAGGCCTCGGCGAAGCAACAATCAATGCCGGTTTGCAAGGCGATATTCCCCTGCTGATGGGGATAATTTTGTTCTGTGCATTGTTGGTTTTTTGCGGTAATACCCTCGCCGCCGTAGGTACACGCAGAATGAATCAGGCTCTGGAACGCCACTGATGCCGCATAACCCTGCACCTGATTTGTTGCGCCTCGTGATGGCAATGACACTGTTATTACTCCTTGGGCTGTACAGTTGCTCGTTAACCGGTGATGAGGTGCCGATTAATTTACTGGCGCGCTATTTACCTCCCGATAGCCACCACTGGTTTGGAACGGATAATTTAGGCCGTGATCTTTGGCAACGTTGTTTCCAAAGCGTGGTTTCCAGTTTACAAACGGGCACGGGTGCAGCCGTTTGTAGCGGTATTATCGCCATGCTCGTCACGACCTTTAGCCATCTCAACGCTATAACGAATCGAATAGTGACCGTCATTACCGATATGATGTTGTCGCTTCCGCACCTGTTATTACTCATCTTGATTTGTTTTACGCTGGGCGGTGGAAAATACGGTGTCATTTTGGCCATCGCCTTAACGCATTGGCCCAGACTATCGTTAATTCTTCGTGCTGAAGCCCGGCGCATAAAACACAGCGAATTTATTATCGTGACCAGGCAATTAGACCACTCCTGGCTCTCTTGTTGGTTCAGGCATTATCTTCCTGCATTACTTTCACAGTGGAGTACCGGGATGCTGCTGATCTTCCCCCACGCCATTTTGCAAAGTGCTACATTGACTTTTTTAGGGTTTGGCCTGGCCGCGCATGAGTCCTCTTTAGGTGTGATTCTGGCCGACGCATTGCACGCTTTTAGCTTTGGTGCATGGTGGCTTGCTCTATTTCCGGGGTTGCTGTTGTTAACCCTGGTTTTGTTATTTGACCTGGCAGCCAAATCTTTGCAAAAACTGTGGCTAAGGACGATGTCATGCTGAGTTTTGAAAACATCACTTTGGAAAATGTTCGCTACCGTTGGTATGGCGCAAAGTGTTGGGAGCCGATATTAAGCAATGTCAGTTTCCATCTTCATCCGGGAGAAATGCTAGCTTTGGTAGGAAATAGTGGGCAAGGAAAAAGTTTGCTACTGCAATGTGCCTTGAATCTATTGCCACCCACAATCCGCCGCAGGGGCGAAATTAAACTCGATGGCGCAATTCTTGATGCGGAGCAATTCCAAAAACACCGCGGCAAAACTATTTATTATGTCCCGCAGGGTGTCAGTGCATTCAATCCCCTTTTGACGGTAAAAAAGCATTTGACGCGGGCACATCAGCTTAGCCAGACACCGTTTTTACCGTCGCGCGTCCTCACTCAACTGAACCATTATCAGCTCGATTCTGATGTTTTAGACCAGTATCCCCGTCAACTTTCTGGCGGAATGGCGAAACGAGTCCTTGCCTGTAATGCCGCGCTGTCTCGCGCAAAGGTCATTCTGGCCGATGAAATCACCGCATGGATCGACCACGATCTAGCCTGCATTTTACTCAACCAGATGAAAACATTATGTCACGAAGGGGCTAGCGTACTGTGGGTAACACACGATCTCACGCTGGCAGCACGTTTTGCCGATCGCATTGTGGCACTGCAAGACAGAAAAATGAGTGATGTCGTTACGCCCGAGCAGCTACGTATGGGGAGATGCAGTGAAGAGTTACAGCAGCAATGGGAAGCGTTGCCAGAAAATAGCTTATGGATTGAGCAACAAGGAGCGGTAAATGCTTGAGGTCAGAAATCTCTCCATTGTGCAAAATAACTGTTTGTTATGGAAAGATTTTTCCGTACAGCTCAAGCCAGGAGAGCGGTTAGGTATCTCCGCGCCAAGCGGGTTTGGTAAAACAACGCTGGGGCGAGTCCTTGCCGGATGGCAGCAACCGACTTCCGGAGAGGTGTTATTCAATGGCACATCAGTAAACGAAAAAGGTTATTGCCCGGTGCAATTAGTGGCGCAGCACCCTGAGCTAACGTTTAACCCGTGCCGCACAACTGGCGCTTCACTGTGTGATGCGTGGCAACCAGATGATAATCAGCTTGAACGTTATGGTGTGAAACGTGAATGGTTACGGCGAAAACCCAATCAACTGTCAGGAGGCGAACTGGCTCGTATCGCGCTATTACGCGCGCTGGATGCACGGACTCAAGTGTTAGTTGTCGATGAAATTACCGCACAACTCGATCCGCAGGGGCAAAAGTGTATTTGGGAAAACCTGATCGAAGACTCGGCCAGACGGCCACTGGCGATGATCGTTTTCAGCCACCAGCCGTCATTGCTCAAACAGGTTTGCCACAAAGTTCTCTATCATAACGCACACCCCAGCCACTGAGACTGGGGTCCGTTTGTTTACGCGTTAGCGATTTTTTTACGTCGGCAACCTTCTGCATCCGCCGCACGCATCGCCGCCAGAACGTTAGCCGGGGTAATTTCATAAGGCTCGTTGTGAATGGTTTCACCCTCATTACAAGAAGCCTGTGCCGCTTTCATCAGCTCTACATCACTTATGCCAGCCAGGCCAATTTCTTCAAGTGTGGTAGGTAAACCAATTTCACGGCAAAACGTGTAGACCGTATCAATAATTTCCGGATCGCGATCGGTCAGCATCAGCATTGCCAGGGTACCAAACGCCACTTTTTCACCATGCCAGAAGCTGTGTGTTTGCGGCAATACAGTTAAACCATTGTGTATCGCATGAGCCGCAGCCAGACCGCCACTTTCAAAACCCAGCCCAGAAAGTAAGGTGTTAGCTTCAATCACATGCTCAAGCGCTGGAGTGACTTTCTGCTGCTCGCAGGCTGATTTTGCCAATACGCCGTATTTTAATAGCGTATCGTAGCAAAGACGCGCGAGGCCAAATGCTGACATTGGGCCACTGCGGCCTGTCATGTTCCCCGCCATTTTGACGCGGCAATCTTCAGCTTCAAACCAGGTTGCCAGCGCATCGCCAATCCCTGAAACCAGGAAACGTACTGGCGCATTAGCAATGATCTGCGAGTCCACCAGCACCACATCAGGATTACGTGGGATCATCATGTAACGCTTGAAGTTACCTTGCTGGGTATAGATCACCACCAGTGAACTGCATGGGGCATCCGTTGAGGCCAGAGTTGGCACAATCGCAATCGGCAACTGTAAAGAAGCACCGGTAGCTTTGGCGGTATCAAGCGTTTTACCGCCGCCCATTCCGACAATAACATCAGCACCGAAAGATTTTGCCAGCGCTGAAACACGTTCAATTTCTTCATCGCAGCATTCGCTATTAAAAACGTCTACCTGAAAATGAATTTTCCCGTCCAGCGCTTTAACAATATCATTGCCTAATTTCTGGTGAACGATAGGGTCTTGCAAAATTAATGCTTTTTTCCCCAGCCGGGATAATTCTTCCCCAAGACATAATTCAACCGCGTTAGCCCCTTGAACATATCGTCCTGGAAAAATTGCTGTAGTAATCATTTACGCATCCTTATGTTGATTAATTAACAAAAGAGTAAAACTATTTATTGCTACTGAGATTCAAATTTTCTTATCTGATGATAAATACGAATGGCAGCAACCGCAGCACCGTAGCCATTATCAATATTCATGGTCATTACCCCGCCAGCACAACTTGCCAGACAAGCATTCAGCGCCGTTTGCCCGCCTTTGGCGACGCCATATCCTACAGAGGTGGGGACGGCAATCACCGGCGCGTTAATTAACCCACAAAGCACGGTAGGCAAAGCGGCTTCCATTCCTGCTACGGCAATAATGACAGAGTACTGGCGCAAAGCCGGGAGTTTCTCTTGCAGGCGCCATAAGCCAGCGACGCCCACATCCTGATATAAATCGCAGGCAATACCGTGATAATTCAAGGTGGCGGCAACTTCTTCACAAACCGGGCGATCGGACGAGCCGCCGGATACGACAGCGATAAGGCATTTTTGATCTTTGATAGCCGTTTCGCCCAACACCGCACAACATGCGCGTGGATTGTAATTTAGCTGTGTGGCCCAAAAAGGTAATAACGCAGCAAACTGTTCAGGCATCAGACGCGTTAATAACAAACGCTTCCCGGCGCTTTGCGCCATATTCAGGATTTCTTCAATCTGGTCAATCTGCTTAGATTCGCAAAATACCGCTTCTTCGATACCGCAACGCATTGCGCGCTCAAAATCCATAATAATATCAGGCATGTGAATAACTCACTGTGTCTTTAACACCCACAAAAGCGCTACCGCGCTGATACGCAGCGAATTCCAGTGATGCCCGTAAACCGCTCTGTTTTGCCATCTCAACAATTTGTTCACTCAGCATTTCATGCTGTGTTGCCGTGAGTGCCGCCAGCACTTGCGCGTCCAGTTCAAGAACCATGCCTGACTGGCGGATACGAAAACGCACCGCATCAGCCGCCACTTGTTGGCGGACCCATGTTTCAACACGGTCGATTAAATTCAGTTGTTCAGGGTTTATTCTGATGCCCGTTTCAACACGACTTGCAAGACAGGGTGAAGCCGGTAAATCCTGTAAATCACGCAACTCAAAGTAACGAGCAATGGCTCTGATACCCGCTTTATTAACATGGCACTCAACATATGGATGCTGGATTTGCTGCTCGTGAGCGGCTATTAAGCCTGGGCGATAATCGCCAAGATCGTCCATATTCGTGCCGGTAATCACCTGGCCATGTTGCAGGCCGCGTAAATTCACATACAGGCTACTTTTACAGTAATAACAACGGTTAACCGGATTACGGTTATAGTCTTCATCCCTCGCTTCCCCTGAAGCGATTTGCCGATAATTCCAGCGATAACGCTGCGCGTAATCTCTCACCCGAGCACCATCAGCCCCCGGCACGGCCGGTGATGCCGCATGAACGATCAGCGCATTATCGCCAAGACATTGCTGGGAAATATAGGCCAGAAGCATGCTATCGATGCCACCGCTGACCGCAACGGTACAACGGCCAATACGTTCGAACCATGTTTGTAGTTTCTTGATGGTTTGTTGAATATCATCTGAGTTATTCATCTTTGTTTTTTGCCCGTGAATTTGAATGGGTATCAGAAAGTCGCTCGATTTGTGATTTTAATTTTTGACGCGCGTCATGACTTGTTCTTTCTGAAATTAAGGCATCTGCTTCCAGTTTGCAGGTACATTCTCCATCTGGCCGCTCAGCATATTTAACCGGCCAGGATTGCTGATTAAAATTTATATGTTCTTGATGGCGTGACAAAATATGACGTTGCACTTCCCAATAACGAATGCCCAGCGTGGTTGTTTGTTTAAAAATAGCCTGACTTACCGTTTCAAGATGTGCAGGAAAGCATAAAATATCCAGCCGGGTTGACCAGCGTCCTTTTTTCCCTTGAATGATATGACTGGTTAAATCAATAACCCCAAGCTCATCACGCAAAATATTTTGCGCAATGGATAACAATTCTGGCGTCATATCATCAATATCACACTGCACCATGCAAAGCGCCTGGCTCTGCCAGGGAGCAACTGGATTTTTGCGTACCTCAGTTTTGAATAAACAAACGCGTAATACATTTGCTCGTTGTTTTAGCTTCCGGTTACCAAACCCATAGCCATTCCCGCAACCTGAACCCGCAACAGGTTTTAGGTGTGGTTTTAGCCAGGCAAGAATCGCCGCACCAGTGGGTGTGACACGCTCGCCAGACTCACCATCATCATGCCAGTCAAACCCGTCAAGTAAGGCTAATGTTGCCGGTGCAGGCACTGGAATATAACCGTGATCGCAACGAACCATTCCCCCGCCCCAGGGCAAACGAGAAACAGACCAACGGGTCGCGCCACTATAACAGATCAGAAAAGCGGCGCTGATAATGTCGACTTGCGCATCCAGCGCCCCGACTTCATGAAGATGAACCTGCTCAAGGCTCACACCATGAACGCGGCTTTCAGCTTTTGCCAGCAGCGTATAAATCTCACAGGCGCACTGCAGGACGTTTTCCGGCAGCGGCGCTTGTGAGAGGGTTCGCAAAATATCCTGCCAACTATGATGATGATGACCTGCCGCCTGCGGTGATAACACACCGGGATGCATGACCTGCGGCTCCAGTATCAGATGCGTGGTGTCCGATAACGTTATGCCTTTGCGCTTCACCTGAAAGCGTTTGCCAAATAAACCTTTATCATTGGCTGTCTCGACACCAACCGTGACCTGGGTTGATAACGCTAACTTTTCCAGCAGCTCATAGAGCGGCTTTTCAGCCTCTGGAAATGCATCCAGCATGGCGGCACAAAACATATCACCAGCAATTCCGCCGATAGCATCAAGATGTACGTGCATTCAAACTCCTGTTAATTTGCACAAACTTTACTTAAGGCAGGCATCATCAAATATTTATTGCTGCAACAAAGGTTTAGCGCTG
This sequence comes from Buttiauxella sp. AC038, assembly GCF_979253565.1. NCBI lineage: Bacteria > Pseudomonadati > Pseudomonadota > Gammaproteobacteria > Enterobacterales > Enterobacteriaceae > Buttiauxella > Buttiauxella sp. AC038. The sequence goes on from NZ_CEEDCQ010000001.1 coordinate 3,371,822, forward strand.
TTTTTAGCACTCAATGCCATAATGGCAATAGCACCAATACAAGCCACCGAACCGATGGCAACTAAACCTGCGGCTGGGCTTGCAAACATTGTCTCGGCACGCACCCTGATAATAGGTGCCGCGAAGCTAAAGAACGCGCCAAACATATTGATGAAACCAATACTTACTGCCAATGCACTTCCCGATAACATACTGGTTGGGATGGCCCAAAAGACCGGCTGGCAGGCAAAAAATGCCGTTGCGCACAGGCACAGGGCAATAATCGCGCCATACGGGCCTGCAATGGAAGAAGCCATAATTGCAACCCCACCGACTAGCAGGGTTGCAGCAGCCACTTTACGCCGTTCCTGAGTTTTGTCTGAGTAACGCGGGATAAAGAAGGTCCCCGCCAGAGCACATATCCAGGGAATGGCCGTGACAACGGAAGTCATAAAGTTAACCGAGCTACCCATAATTGAAGCAACTTGCGTCGGCAGGAAGAAGATTAACCCGTAAACACCGCACTGGATGGTGCCGTAAATCAATGCGAGGTGCCAAATTCGAGGATTTTTGATCGCTTCCATAATTGAGGAGGCGCTTTTTTGACTTTCTTCATTACTCAGCTGTTGGATAAGTATTTGCCGCTCATTGGCATTCAGGAATCTCGCTTTTTCTGGTACATCGTCCAGATAGTAGAAAGTCCACGCCCCCGCAGCAACGGCTAAAGTCCCCTCAATGACAAACATCCAGTACCAACCCGGATGCCCCAGCATACCGTGCAACTCCAACAGCGCACCAGAAAGCGGAGAACCAAATGCCATGGCAAGAGGAGCCCCCATGTAAAATAGCCCCATGACGCTCGCACGGTTTGATTGCGGGAACCATTGTGATGTCAGGTAGATCATACCCGGGAAGAAACCAGCTTCGGCGATACCTAATAAAACACGTACAGCCAGGAACTTAGCTTCAGAATCGGCATAACCCATTGCTACAGAAAGCGCACCCCATACCAGCGTGGTGCAACCAATCCAGCGTTTAGCGCCAAATTTTCTCAGACAGAGGTTGGCCGGTGCCCCCAAAAAGGCATACACCACAAAAAACAGCCCAGCACCTAAAGCATAAGCTTCATTACTTAACCCAATATCAACCTGATATGTTTCTTTAGCAAAGCCGATATTTGACCTGTCAAGAAAAGCCAAAATATAAAGCATTAACATAAATGGAATAAGCCGCCACTTTGTTTTATTAACAACCTGAGGTAGAGATACAGACATAGTTCATCCTTAACAATATTTTTATTGTTTCAGTTGAGTATTTTAAATATCAAGTAATAGCTCAACATCGTCTCGAATTATTTTAGGTATAGTTGGCTGCTACTTTATCAGTGCGGCCACAATCCAATATCAGTAAAGTTATCATTTTCATCGAAAACAAATTGCTGAGGCTCGCTAAGTATTTCAATCTCTGGATTAGCAAGAGCATCTTCAAGCATATTTTCAGAAATATAAAGCTCACTAATATGCAAGGTGTTTGCCATTCTCACCATCCTGGCTTCGCTTCTGCCATCAAGAATGATGCATGTTTTTATTGCTGCCTGAATAGCTCGTTTGTCAGAAGCCATAATCAGAGGGATATATCCATCACGCGTTACCCTTGAAGTAATAACATTCGGGTACGTTTCTGGTAGATTTATTTTGTCGAACAGGCGCTGGGTACAAAAATCAGCCCAGCCCATACCCGTTGCATTTCCCCCGCTCTGCTCATGAAGGTCAAGAACGGAAATACGATCGGGACGAATCGAAGTGATAGGCTCAACAAAAGGTGTTGTTGCCCGCCCCATAACATGCCCATCCATACCACCACCTGAGTAGATTTTCCCCATCAGGTCAATAATGGCAATGTCTACATTTTCAAACATAATGCGTGGGAAATAAGTTTTAGACTCGGCGAGCAGAGCTATTTCACGCTCTTCCAGTTGTGAGGCAGGAATGGCTTCAATTTTTACAACCTGATCATAACCATTTTCTACTGTTCCCACACCAAACAGGAAAGGCATTTTCAAAATTTTAACTCTTGCCATATCAAGAATATTTTTTGCCATTTTTCCAAAACCATGGGTATGGCACGAATCGGCACCTTCTTGCTTACCAAAACCGATGGTAATCATTTTGATTACCCCACTTTCAATTGGCGAGGTGAAAGCGTTATGGGCTTTAATACGGTTGATAGCAATAATACCATCCGCCTGCATGGCGTTTTTATCCATCAGGATAGGCAGACCATTTTCCAGCTCACCCAATTTGACCGTTTCCATGGAAGAACGAATTTCGCAGCCAAGCGTGGCTTCCGTCATGCCGAGGTTTTCCAACACGTGCAACTGCCCTTTGGCGGTTGCACCACCGTGACTTCCCATTGCAGGTACAGCAAAAGGTTTAGCACCCAGGGCTTTTAATTCACTAATCACCGCTCTGGCAATACGCGGAATCTGGGCAATACCCCGGCTACCAACGCCAACAGCAATGGTCATTCCGGGCTTAATAGTATTGCGTATTTCTGGTTTATTTATTTGTTCACGTACACATGCCTCAATATCAGTAATTTCATCTGGCGAATTAAACCGCTGACGAATTTTCACCATATTAGGCAGGGTAACATCATGTAGTAACTCATCGACGAATGACATAGATATTCTCCTGAAATTACATTATTGCACCAATATGCCATGGGACAAATTCAAGGCCACCATAACCAAATTGTTCACTCTTGGTTTTTTTACCTGAAGCCATTTCCAGAATCATGGTATATAAACGCTCACCCGCTTCGGCGATAGTTTCTGTGCCTTCAACAACATTGCCGCAGTTAATATCCATGTCTTCTTCCTGGCGTTGCCATAACGTATTATTGGTAGCCAGTTTTAAAGAAGGTGTGGGCTTGCAACCAAAAGCAGAGCCACGTCCGGTAGTAAAGCACAACAAATTCGCTCCACCAGCCACCTGGCCTGTTACTGCTATCGGGTCATATCCGGGGGTATCCATAAATACCAAACCTTTTGCCGTAACAGGTTCGGCATATTCATAAACCTCAACCAGATTTGAGGTTCCCCCTTTAGCTATCCCCCCCAGTGATTTCTCAAGCACCGTCGTCAAACCACCCACTTTATTGCCAGCCGACGGGTTGTTATTCATTTCACTTTTGGTGCGAGCACAATAATCTTCCCACCACTCGATACGAGCGATAAGCTTTTTACCGATTTCAGGAGAGACCGCACGGCGAGTTAAAAGGTGCTCAGCACCGTAAATTTCAGAGGTTTCTGAAAGAATGGCCGTTCCACCCTGCTGAACGATTTTATCAGCGGCATAGCCCAGAACCGGGTTGGCAGAAATACCGGAATAACTGTCCGAACCACCACATTCCAGCGCCAGAATAATTTCGGATACCGGTACAGGTTCACGGTGTACATTATTAGCCTCAGCCAACATGCCATCTATGATTTCGATCCCTTTAGCAAGGGTTTTTTGCGTGCCGCCGGTTTCCTGAATCGTCATGCTATGCAGCATTTTATCTTCAGATAAACCTTCAACTTTAAACATGTCTTTAATCTGGTTAGATTCACACCCCAGACCAATAATAACGACGCCAGCAAAATTCACATGGCGGGCATAGCCGCTCATCGTACGGCGCATCACCGCCATGGCTTCGCTATCAAAGCCAATAGCACAACCAAAGCTTTGTGGCAGTGCTACAACGCCGTCAACATTTGGGTAATTATCAAGACCGACTTTCTTGTAATGATCTTCGATTGCCCGGGCCACTGTTGAACTACAGTTAACGGAAGTCAAAATACCAATATAGTTACGGGTCGCAATACGTCCATCGGCCCGTTTAATCCCCATAAAAGTATCTTTCTTTTCAGCCAAAGGTAATTCAATCGTATCTTCGCCATACGCATAATCACGACTAAAATCGCCCATACACAGATTGTGAGTATGGATATGCTCGCCCGCCACAATCGCCTGGGAAGCAAACCCAATAATCTGCCCATAGCGCTTTACTGCCTGCCCTTCATTAATATTACGCAGGGCAATTTTATGCCCTTCGGGAATATCAGAACGGGTAGTGATATTTTCCTGAGCTAATAATGTTCCTTTGGCCACATCATGACGGGCCACGACAACGTCATCGTTAGGATTCAGTTTTATGACTGGGTAAATAGTGCTCATTGCATACTCCTATTTTTCAAGGTGTAAAATATTCAGAATCTTTTTCACTTCGCTAATTTTTTCTTCAGAAAGCGACTGAACAGGTGAAAGTACATGCGTTGAAATATCCAGCCCAGCAGCTTTGATCGCTTCTTTTATTACACCAAAGAAAGGTGATTCAATTGCATATAAAGGGGACAATTTTGCCAGCTTGCGCTGAAGTGCAAATGCTGTCTCATAATCTTTATCAATAAATGCCTGATAAATCCCCCCAGTCACTTCAGGTGCAATATTAAAGGTTGCAGGAATACCCCCACTGCCACCAAGAATCAGGGTATCAAGCAAATATTCATCAAAACCGGAAAATACGATGAAATCAGGACGGAATGCATGCACGCGATTGATCACCTCACGCGTGTGGCTGATATTATCGATAGTGTCTTTAATACCGACGATATTAGGAACATCTTTTGCCAGGCGGGTAATAACATCCAGGCCGATATCTTGCCCGGTGAGTGCCGGGAAGTTGTACAGCAGCACAGGTACAGCCAGGTTCTCAGCAACGGTACGATAATGATGGTAAATAGAGTCGCTGTTTAATAATGCATAGTACGGGTTAACCACCAGAACAGCCGCCGCCCCTAACTTCTCGGCATGTTTTCCATACTCAATAGTTTCAGCCGTCCCTGGGGCTGCGATGCCAAGCATGACCGGCACACGCCCTGCTACGTGCTGCATGGCAAATTCTGCTACCTCAAGCCGCATCTCATGCGACATATGACAAAACTCGCCACCACTACCGAGGATGAGCATGCCGTGGGCACCGTCGTTGATGACCTTATCGATAAGCTTACCCATTCCCATCCGGTCAAGCGTACCGTGTTCATCAACGATGGTAGGAACCGGAGGGAAAATACCCTTTAACAAATTCAGGCTCATAGTGCACTCTACTCCTTGTGTCTTTAAGTTCATAATACAGAACGAATGTTCTGCATGGAGAAATCTGCATCATCTCCCTTCGATAATCAACTACTATTTGCATGGATTAACAGCAGATGAATTTTTTTTGATCTCGTCGACATTTTGACCAGGGTAGGCTCAATGCGCATTCTGCGGGCGAAAGGGAAAATTTCTCAGTTGAACGATGGTATCTAAGGAAGTAATAATGTATTTTTCCCTCATATCTTTCTCTAGATAACTAATTAAATCATAATGGAAACAGTCACTACTCAGGTTCCGGCACTCGACAAAATCATCCGTATTTTTGATTATTTGTCTGATAAGAACGGTGCGACATTCAGTCAGATTTATCAGGCTCTCGGGCTTGCAAAAAGCAGTACCTCTTCATTACTGAACGGCATGACTGCGCACGGGTTGCTGCGCCAACATAATGATAAATATTATCTTGGCCTGCGTTTATGTGAATTGGGTAATAAGTCTATCGAACAATTTGACATTAAGAATATTGCCCGCCCGATACTCATTTCATTGCGTGATAGAACGAATTTAACCTGTCACCTTGGGATACTTCAGGATGAATCCCCCGTTTATTTGACTAAACTGGAAAGCCCTCAGGCTATTATTATCCGTAGCTGGGAAGGTAAACGTCTTTCTTTACATAGCTCCGGATTAGGGAAAGCCCTAATGGCCTGGTTAAGTAACGACGAAATAGATGCTTTACTGCCTGAAGAGAATTTACAGCGTTTTACTGATAAAACGATCGTGAGCAAAACGGAGTTAAAACGCGAACTGGAAGTGACTCGCAAACGCGGGTGGGCATTTGATGACGAGGAAGATACCGTTGGGTTACGTTGTATCGCCGCCCCTGTCCTTAATTCCCAAAAGGAAGCTGTTGCGGCAATCAGTATTTCTGGTGTGGCATTCCAAATGCCGGAAGATAAACTAGACGATATGGCATCGTTAGTTAAAAGTGCAGCGCAGGAACTAGCCTGTCACATGGGTTAGGTTAACAAGAAGAAATTGCCCCCACAAATGAGGGGCAATGTCCTTACACAAACAGCTATTAAGCTAACGCCTTCGAGATTTTCTCGAACAAATCACCCGACAAATTCTCCAGCCCTTTCAGCTGTTCCAGCGCTGCACGCATCATTTCCTGACGTTTTGCATCGTAACGCTTCAGTCGAATCAACGGCTCAATCAGGCGTGACGCAACCTGCGGGTTACGATGGTTAAGCTCACTGAGCATTTCCACCATAAACTGATAGCCGCTACCATCCAGTGCGTGGAACGCAGCCGGGTTGCCCGCAGCAAATGCACCAATCAGAGAACGGACTCGGTTCGGGTTACCCATGCTAAACGAACGGTGGTTCAGTAACTCACGCACTTTGCTTAACGTGTCTACTGCCGGGCTTGTGGCTTGCAACACAAACCATTTATCCATCACCAGACCGTCCTGATGCCATTTCTCATCAAATGCGGCCAGCAGTTCTACACGGCAAGGCAATTGCGCCGCAACCGATGCAGATAAAGCAGCAATAGAGTCCGTCATGTTATCAGCGCTTGCGAACTGGTTACGCACCAGTTGCTCAGCAAGCTGTTTCTCGCCGAAGGCCAGATAACGCAGGCAAGTATTACGCAGCGCGCGTTTGCCGATATCCGCATGCTCTACGCGATAGGCATCAAGTTTGTTGGCGTTATAAACTGCCAGGAACTCATCAGCCAGTTCATTTGCCAGCGTGCGCGTTAAGGCTTCATGCACGGCGGCAATCGCCTGCGGGTCGATTTTCTGGAACAGTTCGGCAATTTCATTCTGTGATGGCAGCGTCAGAATCTCTGCCGCCAGTGCCGGGTCGATTTTCTCATCCAGCAAAATCGCACGGAACGCATCAGCAACATGCAGCGGCAGCGACAACGGCTGGCCCTGTTGGCTACGATTGACGTTCAGCTTGATGTACGTCGCCAGCAGACTTTGCGCAGCATCCCAACGAGAGAAATCGTTACGCGCATGGCGCATCAGGAACGTCAGCTGCTGGTCGCTCCATTTGTATTCCAGTTTCACTGGCGCTGAAAACTCACGCAGCAAAGACGGAACCGGCTGGAAATAGACGTTATCGAAAACAAATGTCTGCTCTGCCTGAGTCACATTCAGCACATGGTGAATCGGGTGACCATTTTTCTGCAACGGAATCACTTTGCCTTCGTTGTCATACAGTTCAATGTCGAACGGAATATGTAACGGGTGCTTTTCCTGCTGCTCAGCAGTTGGCGGCGTAGTCTGGTTGATGGTCAGTGTATACAGCTCGTTTTCCGGGTCGTAATCATCATGCACGGTGACTACTGGCGTACCGGCCTGGCTGTACCAACGGCGGAAGTGCGATAGGTCAACGTTCGACGCATCTTCCATCGCCTGCACGAAATCATCACAGGTTGCTGCGCTGCCATCATGGCGTTCAAAGTACAGCAGCATCCCTTTCTGGAAGTTCTCTTCACCCAGCAAGGTGTGCAGCATACGGATAACTTCTGAACCCTTCTCGTACACCGTCAGTGTGTAGAAGTTGTTCATTTCAATGACTTTGTCCGGGCGAATCGGATGCGCCATCGGGCTTGCGTCTTCAGCAAACTGCGCAGCACGCATGGTGCGCACATTCTGAATGCGGTTTACTGCACGTGAACCAAGGTCAGAACTAAATTCTTGATCGCGGAAAACAGTCAGCCCTTCTTTCAGGCTTAGCTGGAACCAGTCGCGGCAGGTCACGCGGTTGCCGGTCCAGTTATGGAAGTATTCGTGGCCAATAACACGTTCGATATCGAGGTAGTCTTTATCGGTCGCCGTTTCAGCACGTGCCAGCACATATTTGGAGTTAAAGACGTTAAGCCCTTTGTTCTCCATTGCGCCCATATTGAAGAAGTCGACAGCAACAATCATATAGATGTCGAGGTCGTATTCGAGACCGAAACGGGTTTCATCCCATTTCATCGATGCTTTGAGCGAGGTCATCGCCCAGCTTGCACGGTCGAGATTGCCGCGATCGACGAACAACTCCAGCGCGACATCGCGGCCAGAACGCGTTTTAAAGGAATCACGTAATACATCGAAATCACCCGCCACCAGCGCAAACAGGTAGCACGGTTTCGGGAATGGATCTTGCCACTGAACCCAATGGCGGCCGTTATCCAGTTCACCTTCGGCAATGCGGTTGCCGTTAGATAAAAGGAAAGGATATTTGGATTTATCGGCAATGATTTTGGTGGTGAAACGTGCCAGAACGTCTGGTCGGTCGAGATACCAGGTAATGTGGCGGAAACCTTCAGCTTCACACTGAGTGCAAAGCGCATCGCCTGAAAGATAAAGCCCTTCGAGCGCGGTATTAGTTGCCGGGCTGATTTCATTAACGATGGTCAGCGAGAAGGCTTCTGGCAGCGATTCAAGAATCAATGCGCCCTCTTCCTGGCGATAATCGTCCCAGGTAGCACCATTGACATCAATTGAAACCAGCGTCAGATCTTCACCATCAAGACGCAGCGGCGCACCAGCGTCGCCCTGGCGGGTAATCTGGCTAATGGCAGTGACCAGGGTTTTTGTGGCATCAAGGTCAAAGGTCAAATCGATATCGGTAATCGTGTAATCCGGCGCACGGTAGTCGTGGCGGTATTTGGCTTGTGGCTGTTGTGTCATAAAAAACCTTATACATCATCCGTAAGTTTGCGGAGTTCAGTCTATACCCTGTTGCCTGAATGTTGCTATGCAGAATCTTCAACTTTTCTGGGCAATTCACTCGATTTGCTACATATATATAACAAGTGGCACGAATCGCCATCGACCAGATTCCCAGCGTATGTTGTGATCCAGGTTTAATAAACAGATAATCAGGGTATACTCCTGCGTCTTTTATCTGCTTAGCCCTTGATGGAAACGCTCCTGTGAGAGGATGCTGCAACGCGCCATGACACGATACGCTTCCCCGATTTTGCAAACGCTTCTGGATACTGACGCCTATAAGCTTCATATGCAGCAGGCGGTTTTCCACCGTTATCACGACGTGAGCGTCGCGGCCGAGTTCCGTTGCCGCGGTGACGATCTGCTGGGCATTTATGCAGATGACATCCGTGAACAGGTTGATTTAATGCAGCACCTCGCGCTGAGCGACGAGGAATTTACCTTCCTGGAAAGTCTGCCGTTCTTTAAAGCAGATTATCTTGCGTGGCTGCGTACTTTTCGCTACGACCCCTCGACAGTCCATATCCGCAATAACAATGGTCATTTAGACATTCGTCTGACCGGCACCTGGCTGGAAGTGATTATGTGGGAAGTGCCGCTGCTGGCCGTGATCAGTGAGGTGGTGCATCAACACCGTTCACCTGGCGTCACGCCGCAAATGGCGCTGGAGAGTCTGGAAAGTAAGCTGGTTCAATTCAAAGAACTGACAGCGGATATCGACCTTTCCACATTCCGTCTGATGGATTTTGGGACCCGCCGCCGCTTCTCGCGTGAAGTGCAGGAGGCTATCGTCAGCCGTCTGCAACAAGAAGCGTGGTTTGTGGGCACCAGCAATTACGATCTGGCTCACCGCCTGGATTTAACCCCAATGGGTACTCAGGCACATGAGTGGTTCCAGGCACATCAGCAAATAAGCCCGACACTGGCGAACAGTCAACGTGCAGCACTTCAGGCATGGCTTGACGAGTACCCTGACAAACTCGGTATCGCATTAACGGATTGCATCACTATGGATGCCTTCTTGCGCGACTTTGACCTCTCGTTTGCCAGCCAGTACCAGGGATTGCGCCACGACTCCGGGGATCCGGTCGAATGGGGCGAAAAAGCTATCGCTCATTATCAGAAACTGGGTATCGATCCTAAAACCAAAGTATTGGTGTTCTCTGATAATTTGGATTTGCCAAAAGCTATTGAGTTGTATCGCCACTTCGATGCGCGCATCAATTTAAGTTTTGGTATCGGTACTCGCCTGACCTGCGATATTCCACAGGTGAAGCCGCTGAATATTGTTATCAAGCTGGTGGAGTGTAACGGCAAGCCGGTGGCGAAACTTTCTGACAGCCCGGGCAAAACGATTTGCCATGATAAAGCGTTCGTCCGCGCATTGCGTAAAGCCTTCGATTTGCCACAGGTTAAGAAAGCCAGTTAGTCCTGATAAAACCCATAAACAATATTCAACTTGTTTATGGGTTCCTTTCTTTATTGTATTTCTTCATCTCCTTTGATTTTTCTGCTTGTCTGTAGGCTCGCTACAGGTAACATAGATAACCCCCCGTTTGTGGGTAATTATTTTTTGCCACTGACTATTTAATAGAGAGAAAAATATGAGCGTTGTGCCTGTAGCCGACGTACTCCAGGGCCGTGTAGCCGTTGACCAAGAAGTCACCGTGCGCGGATGGGTGCGTACTCGTAGAGATTCAAAAGCTGGTATCTCCTTCCTTGCCGTCTATGACGGTTCCTGCTTCTCTCCTGTACAGGCCGTCATTAATAATACTCTGCCTAATTACAATGAAGACGTACTGCGCCTGACCACTGGCTGTTCAGTCGTTGTCACAGGTAAAGTTGTAGAGTCTCTCGGTCAGGGTCAGAGCTTTGAAATCCAGGCAACTGAAGTTGAAGTGACCGGTTGGGTTGACGATCCTGATACATACCCGATGGCGGCAAAACGCCACAGTATTGAGTATCTGCGTGAAGTTGCCCATTTGCGTCCGCGTACCAACATGATCGGTGCTGTTGCACGCGTTCGTCATACTCTGGCCCAGGCGCTGCATCGCTTCTTCCATGAGCAAGGTTATTTTTGGGTTTCTACACCACTGATTACTGCCTCAGACACCGAAGGCGCAGGCGAGATGTTCCGCGTGTCTACGCTGGATATGGAAAACCTGCCACGCACTGACGCTGGCAAAGTCGATTTCGATAAAGACTTCTTTGGCAAAGAAGCGTTCCTGACCGTATCGGGTCAGTTGAACGGCGAAACCTATGCGTGCGCGTTGTCCAAGGTTTATACCTTCGGCCCAACCTTCCGTGCTGAAAACTCTAACACCAGCCGTCACCTGGCTGAGTTCTGGATGCTGGAACCGGAAGTCGCTTTCGCCAATCTGGACGACGTAGCAGGTCTGGCTGAAGCGATGCTGAAATATGTCTTCAAAGCGGTGCTTGATGAGCGCATGGATGACATGGAGTTCTTCGCAGAGCGCGTTGACAAAGATGCAGTCGCACGTTTACAGCGTTTCATTGATGCTGATTTTGCCCAGGTTGATTACACCGACGCTGTTACAATTCTCGAGAATTGTGGCCAGAAATTCGAAAACCCAGTTTACTGGGGCGTTGACCTTTCTTCTGAGCATGAACGTTACCTTGCTGAGCAACACTTCAAAGCACCGGTAGTCGTGAAAAACTACCCGAAAGATATTAAAGCGTTCTATATGCGCCTTAACGAAGACGGTAAAACCGTTGCTGCAATGGATGTGTTAGCGCCAGGCATTGGTGAGATCATCGGTGGTTCTCAGCGTGAAGAGCGTCTGGATGTGCTGGATGCGCGCATGGCTGAGATGGGTCTGAATAAAGAAGACTACTGGTGGTACCGCGACCTGCGTCGTTACGGCACCGTTCCACATTCGGGCTTCGGTCTAGGTTTTGAGCGTCTCATTGCCTATGTAACCGGTGTTCAGAACGTTCGTGACGTGATTCCATTCCCACGTACACCGCGTAACGCAAGCTTCTAAGTAGTCGTTTTTCTAAGGCCAGCATTGCTGGCCTTTTTTCTGCCTGTCGTACAAACGTCTTTTTTCTTCAACGAAAGTTAAACAAACGTCAATTTCAACCCCTTCCTGCAACTTGCCCGTTACCAATTGTGTCCATGAAACAGACAAACACAAAATAACCTTACTTTCCGCTTGCATCCTCATTCTGATGTTTGACTTAGCACATTCGGCCAAAATTCACACAGGCGTCTGGACATCCAAAAAACACTCGAGAAATGTGCAAATGTAAGCGAAGAATTCACTAAGTTTCTCCTTATACGGATTAAACATAAGTAATTCATATATATAGGAATGGAAAGGTCGAATTTTATACGAAGCGGCTAAGAAGTTTGAGTTAGTTCACAAAGTTCCATAAAATACACATTTAGTTACACATAGTTTCTTATTGTAACTCACTCTCGATGTTTGTAGCACTTTCAGACTAGCGAAACGGTTTCATGGATGGAAAGATGCCTGACAGATACAGAAAGACACCAAACTCTCATCAATAGTTCCGTATAGAATTATTGACGGCAGTGGCAGGTGTTACAAAAAAACCTAATGAGGGTAATAAATAATGATGAAGCGCAATATTCTGGCAGTGGTAATCCCTGCTCTGCTGGTAGCCGGTGCAGCTAACGCTGCAGAAATCTATAACAAAGACGGCAACAAAGTTGATTTATACGGTAAAGCGGTAGGCCTGCATTATTTCTCCAAAAACAACGGTGATAACAGCTACGGCGGCAACGGCGACAAAACCTACGCACGTCTTGGCTTCAAAGGCGAAACCAAAATCAACGACCAACTGACCGGTTTCGGCCAGTGGGAATACAACTTCCAGGGTAACAACTCTGAAGGTGCTGACGCTCAGGCAGGCAACAAAACCCGTCTGGCCTTCGCTGGTCTGAAATTCGGCGATGCAGGCTCTTTCGACTACGGTCGTAACTACGGTCTGGTTTATGACGCAATCGGTGTTACCGATATGCTGCCAGAGTTCGGTGGTGATACTGGCAACAGCGACAACTTCTTCTCTGGTCGTAACGGCGGTCTGGCTACATACCGTAACAGCGACTTCTTCGGTCTGGTTGACGGCCTGAACTTCGGCGTTCAGTACCTGGGCAAAAATGAGCGTACCGATGCAACCCGTTCAAACGGTGACGGTTGGGCGACTTCTCTGAGCTATGACTTCGAAGGCTTCGGCATTGTTGGTGGTTACGGCGCAGCAGACCGTACCAACGCACAGGAAGCACTGGCTCGTGGTAAAGGTTCTACCGCTGAGCAGTGGGCTACTGGTCTGAAATACGATGCGAACAACATCTACCTGGCAGCACTTTACGGTGAAACCCGTAACGCAACCCGTATCACTGACGGTTTTGCTAACAAAACTCAGGACTTCTCTGTTGTAGCACAATACCAGTTCGATTTCGGTCTGCGTCCATCCGTCGCTTACTACAAATCAAAAGCGAAAGATGTTGAAGGTATCGGTAGCGAAACTTACATCAACTACATTGAAGTTGGCGCTACTTACTACTTCAACAAAAACATGTCTACCTATGTTGATTACATCATCAACCAGATCGATGACAACAATAAACTGGGTGTAGCTTCTGACAACACCGCAGCAGTTGGTATCGTTTACCAGTTCTAATTATCCGGCAACTTAGTTGCATGGATGATTTAAAAACAGGGCTTCGGCCCTGTTTTTTTATGCCTGAAAAGTAGAAAAACTTATCTTGTGACGGGGCTGTTTCTTTTTGTTGCAAACGGTTGGCATTTGCTAAAACAGCAGTTAACCTGAGAGCGTTACTCCCTCGATATCACAATGGAAACTCGTCATGTTTGAGAACATTACCGCTGCTCCAGCTGATCCAATTCTTGGTTTGGCCGATCTGTTTCGCGCCGATGACCGTCCGACAAAAATTAACCTCGGCATTGGTGTTTATAAGGATGAAACGGGTAAAACTCCGGTTTTAACCTGTGTTAAGAAGGCGGAGCAGTATCTGCTGGAAAATGAGAACACCAAGAACTACCTCGGCATCGACGGTATTCCAGAGTTTGGTAACTGCACCCAGGAATTGCTGTTCGGGAAAAACAATGCTCTGAGTGCTAACAAGCGCGCTCGTACGGCACAAACCCCTGGTGGTACTGGCGCGCTGCGTGTTGCCGCTGACTTCCTCGCTAAAAACACCACAACCAAACGTGTGTGGGTGAGCAACCCAAGCTGGCCGAACCACAAAAGCGTCTTTAACTCCGCTGGCCTGGAAGTGTGCGAGTATGATTATTACGATGCACAGAACCACTCTCTGAATTTCGATGGCCTGGTCAACAGCCTGCAAGCTGCACAAGCGGGCGACGTAGTTTTGTTCCACGGTTGCTGCCATAACCCGACCGGTATCGACCCAACAGCTGAGCAATGGAAAGTCCTGGCAGAGATGTCTCTGGCCAAAGGCTGGTTACCGCTGTTTGACTTTGCATACCAGGGCTTTGCCCGTGGTCTGGAAGAAGATGCAGAAGGCCTGCGTATCTTCGCAGCAAGCCATCAAGAGCTGATTGTGGCAAGTTCCTACTCTAAGAACTTCGGCCTCTACAATGAGCGTGTAGGTGCCTGTACGCTGGTTGCTGCTGATGCAGATACCGTTGACCGTGCATTCAGCCAGATGAAATCTGTGATTCGTGCGAACTACTCTAACCCACCAGCTCACGGTGCATCGGTTGTAGCAACGATTCTTAGCAACGATGCCCTGCGTACTCTTTGGGAACAAGAGCTGTCCGACATGCGCCAGCGTATTCAGCGTATGCGTCACCTGTTTGTAAATACCCTGCAAGAGAAAGGCGCTAATCGCGACTTCAGCTTCATCATCAACCAGAACGGCATGTTCTCGTTCAGCGGCCTGACTAAAGAGCAGGTACTGCGTTTACGTGAAGAGTTTGGTGTGTATGCAGTAGCATCCGGCCGAGTAAACGTAGCAGGTATGACGCCAGACAACATGGCGCCACTGTGCGAAGCGATTGTCGCTGTACTGTAAGCCAGAATAGATAAAAAAAGAGCCGCGCAATGCGGCTCTTTCTATTTCTCCGGCCTGATTTACCAGACCGGTAATTCGTCTTGCAAGAAGGGGTTGTGCAGGCGTTCGTAACCGAGTGTCGATAATGGCCCATGACCTGGAATAAACGTCACATCATCGCCCAATGGCAATAACTTACGTTTAATTGAGTCGATGAGTGCTGCATGATTGCCCTGCGGGAAATCGCTACGCCCCACTCCACCTTTGAAAATCACATCACCGGAAATCAGTAACTGGGATTGAGCATCAAAGAAAACAACGTGGCCAGGTGTATGGCCCGGGCAATGCAGAACCTGTAAGGACACATTCCCTACCGACACCGTGTCGCCTTCGTTCAGCCAGCGATCTGGCGTCAGCGGCAAACACTCTTCGAGGCCAAACATTTGGCTTTGTGCCGGCAAACCCTGCAACCAGAATTCGTCTTCTTTTTCCGGCCCAACCACAGGAACACCATAGTGCTCAGCCAGTTCAGCAGCGGCTCCAACATGATCAAGATGGCCATGAGTTAACAGGATCTGCGTAATTGTCACGCCTTTCGCAGTAACTTGCTGTTTGATCTTTTCGGCTTCACCGCCTGGATCAACCAATGCTGCCTGCTGAGTTTCTTCGCACCAAATCAGAGAACAGTTTTGGGCGAATGCGGTGACCGGAATAATGTGATAGTTCATGACGCTCCAATACCGGCAACGCTCGCCGGATTCCGTTGTTTTACCAGTTCCTTAGTGGCCCGGTATCAATATGCACAAAGTTGCTGCTTGGGTAGTATCCTACACCACCAGCGCGCATAGATAATGCTGCTTTGCGAACATTGCTTAACGAAATCCCTTCAATATGAAAATCCATTGCCTGGCCTTTGGTGTGATAGCTCTTTTTAGCTACACCTCGGCTGTGGGCACGTAACTCATTGTTCGTGTCCAGGGAGCGATAACCAGATACCAGTTGCACCGGTTTGTTGGTTCCTAACAAACCTTGCAGGCGATAAAGCTGGTCAAATAATTTAGGGTCGATGGATTTGATTTTGTTTGCGCGATAATCACGGAAGAAATGATTAAGCCTTGCTAATTCATCCTGAATATAGCCTTTACCATCGAAAAATTCAGCCTTCAATGACTCCCCGGTATGCAGGTTATTAAGAGTCAGAATGCGTGGGCGCGGTGTTGATAGCATGGCAAACGCTTGTGTTGGTAACAGCGAGGCGCCTAAAGCCACGCCACCCAACGCCAGCAGCTTGCGGCGGTTTGCGTCAAATTTGTCCATGATGTCCAGGTCTACAGGTAAAAAACGATCGAATAATATGCACTTTGGGCGCACTGCTGGGCACCTTAACCGCCAAAACAAAGCGAGTCAAGGCGTGCAAAACCCAGTAAAACCGGGCCCTGTAGAGGACCCTGAAGGGCTAAGCAATTATTACGACCGCTAATTCATTAGAATTACTGCATTTAGCGTATTAATAGTTCAGCTTTTGAAAGGATTTGTGCGCCTGATCGCGCGGTGAGATCATAATTGTAAATATCTGTACGGAACTGTGTGCGTCCGTCGTCACCAACAAAAGCAGTCAGGTAATAGAGACTCACCGGGATGGTTTGACGAATATTCACGTATTTAGTATTGCCATCTTTCAGTTGACTTGAAATCCGGGCATCGTTCCATCCTGCGTCTTGCAACAACATGCTTGCCAGCTCAGAGGCTTTGTTGACTCGTACACAACCTGAACTCAACGCTCGCGCATCTTTCTGGAACAAGGTGTGGTTTGGCGTGTCATGCAAATAGATAGCGTCAGAACTCGGCATATTAAACTTGTAACGCCCTAACGAGTTCTGTACCCCAGGTTTTTGCTGGAAGCGGAAAGGCAAGTTGCTGGCAGTAATCGTTTCCCAATCAACATGCCATGGGTCGATTGCTTCTGCATTATTACTCCAACCGCGAAGCACACTGTAACCATGACGGTCGAGATAGCCTGGGTCCTGGCGAACTTTTGGCAAAATATCGTTGCGTGCAAGTGTTGGTGGAACATTCCACGGCGGGTTAACGACCACATTATTAAGCGCACTGCTCATCATTGGCGTTTTGCGATCAGGTCGCCCAACAATCACCCGCGAAGCCAATACTTCACTACCGTTAAGGTAATAGCTCAACGAGTAGTTAGGAATATTGACCATAATGCCAGTGTCGAGTTTCTTCGGAAGTAAGCGCAAACGTTGAATATTTAACGCCACCAGCGACGCACGTTGTTGCGGTGTGACGTTCAGCCAGTCGCGTGTTAATTGCCCGATTGAGCCATCAACACCCAAGCCTTGCCACTTCTGGAAACGTTTTACACCTTCAACCAGCTCTTTGCTGTAGGCACTTCGTACCGCTGGAGTTGATTTCTTTTTCTTCCCAGCCACTGCATCTGGCGTCTGTTGCGCGGTTTGCTCGCCGTCTATCTGAATAGCTGACGGGCTAACGGCAACCGCATTCTTAGAAGCACTGTCGCGATCAGGAAGGGGAATCGAAGGTTCGGCCTGCAACATGCCGGTACGCGCGAGTATTTCCCGTAGCGCTGGAACATCATTGCTCCACTGGCCGGGACGCAGAGTTTCAGCGCTGGTCAATTGAGGCCATGGGCGCGAGTCAGTGAGTAAGTGCACCAACGACTGGTGCAGCTTGGCGTATTGCGGATGCTGAGGGGCTAGCGTTTCAACAAAACTGACTAGCGTCCCTTGATCTACCGCCACTTGCCATTGGTTAATTACCGAGATAGGCGGAGTTTGCAGCTTGTAAGGCTTAGCGCTGTACAACCAGCGATTGCCTTCCGTCGGAATGCCTTAAACAAATTGCAAATAACCCATCATCGCATCAGACAATACAATATCGCGCGATAACCCCGTGACAGACGGATCGGTAAGCAGTTCTACCCAAGTAGTAAACTGTGGTTGGATGCCAGAAATGGCAACTTCGGCAAGTTGCTGCTGGAAGGCCTTCACGGCATCGCGATTCTCCCACATCGGTTTCATCTCGCGGGCAGCGTAAAATGCAGACAACGCATTTAGATAAACCGGGGTGTAGCCCGCAGGTAAATGCGCCACGAGCTGAGAACGGCTTTGTGCGGCAGACATGCCGGTAGAATTTAGCGGCAACACTCCCACCATGGTAGCGGTAGCAGCAGATTGCGGTATTGGTTGGTCTGGCGAGCTGGTAGGTTCAATGCTCACAGCAGAGCTGTCAGAAGGAACGACCGCTGGCTCATCGGCCTGCGCCATAAACAGTGGAGCGAAACTCAGTGCCAGCCCGTAACCGAGCGCTGACAGCTTAAAACCGTGCAATTTTGTTAGCAACATCCCTTGCCCCCTGTTTATACCTGTTTTTACATCACCCAGCTTTTGTCGCTGGGTTTTAATAATCAGTATATAAACAGCGAATATTATTTGCCCGTATAAATGTAAATAAAATTAAAGATTAAGAATTCTGAGAAAAGAAAACGCGGGCCGTAGCCCGCGATTTTTATGATGCCTCTATTGTGCCGGCAACCGGCTCGGGAAGCGGTGGTGCAAAGCCCCTGAGTCCTACAACATGGACGTGTTCATGATTCTGAACAACCTTACGTACCAACTTGTAGGTGGTGCCTTTTTCCGGGCTGATGTTCTCTGGCGCTGCAATGATCAGTTGCATTTCAAGTCGCTCACACAGCTCAAACAACGTAGCAATTGACTTCGCATCCAGTCGTGCCGCCTCATCGAGGAACAGTAAACGGCATGGGGAGATATCTTTACCACGCAGTCGGCGCGACTCTTCTTCCCAACTCTGAACAACCATTACCAGTATAGACATACCGGTACCGATAGCTTCACCGGTCGACAATGCGCCACTTTCCGCACGCAACCAGCCATCTGAACCACGGTTTACTTCAACTTCCATTTCCAGGTAATTGCGATAATCGAGCAGCTCTTCACCAATAGTTTGTGGCGTCCGCTGGCCCATATCAATTTGCGGATTCAGGCGTTGATACAGTTTCGCTAATGCTTCCGAGAAGGTCAGACGGTTGCTGTTAAACAGATCCTGATGTTGCTCATGCTGTTCTGACAGTACATCCAGTAATGTTGCATGCGTTTCACGCACGTTCACATTTAAACGCACGCTGTTTACCTGGCCAAAGGAGACGCTTTGCAACCCTTGGTTAAGCATACGGATGCGGTTCTGCTCGCGCTGAATCGTCTTGCGAATGATGTTCGCCGCACTGCGCGAACTGATTGCCAGTTTTTGCTCACGAGAGGTCAATTCTTCCGTCAGACGGCTCAGCTCAATTTCCATCTGCTCGATAGCTTCGACAGGATCATCGGTACGGATAATATCCTGACGAATACGTTCGCGCAGATGCTGATAAACCGCGACAAAGAACTGAATTTTGCGCTCAGGTCGTTTTGGATCTTCTGACATACGAAGCACATCGCGCAGATGTTCGTTATCCGCAACAGCAAGGCGCAAAGCACCCAACGCTTTATCCGAGATTGAACGAAGCTCGTCGCCGGTGACATAGGCCAACTCGCGGCGATGCAAACGACGCTCTACGCCATTTTCTTTCACCATGCGCATCACGGCACACCAGCCTGCTTTCGCGGTGACAACTTGCTCACGCATTTCGAAATAGCTGCGCTCAAGTTGCTTGAGCTTGCGGGTCAGGTTGCTCATTTCCGCTTCACACATGGTCAGCGCTTTTTCGAGCTGATTACGGCGTGAACGGTTATTGCTCAACGCCGTGTGCAGTTCATCTCGGCGGGCGCGTGCACGTTCTTCTGCCCCGATATCCGCACGAACGCCGATATCCTGCAGCTCTTTATGCAGGTCGGTTAACAGCTCTTTTTTGGTGTCAAAGGAGCTTTTCAACGACGCCATTAACTGGCTGAACTGACTCAGTTGCTGTGCATGGCTACGCAGTGCCTCACGCGAACGGGTACGCTCAGCTTCAGCATGCTCAAGGCGGTTACGCAGTTTTTCATTCAAATCGCTATTGCCATCGAGCATAGCGGCTGAGTCAGAGTAACCAAAGTGCGCACGACGCTGCACCACTTCGGTCAATGCGAACGCCTGCTGGCGCGCATCGCGCTGAACTTGTTGCGCGTACTGATAATCTTCTTTTAGCTGTTCGAACTGCTCAGGGTCACTTTGCAATACCGAAGCCACAGCTTCGAGTTTAACCAACTGATTACCGAACTGATGGAGGAAACGCGCGGCTTCATCTGCTTCATCCAGACGTTCACGAATTTCGTCACAGCGATCGGCCAGAGTTTCGTCATTGAGCAAACTGATACGAGGCAACAGACGGTTAAGTTGATCAACCCCTTCTTTAGCCTGTTCAAATTGCTGACGCTGTTGCTGATTGTCATTTTCGTGGTTGTTGATAGCGCGTTCAACTTCACCACGACGAGTGTTGAGCTGACGAATTTCCACTTCTGGATCATCATCAAATGCCACACCCAAATGTTGCCCAATAAAGCGGCTAAATGACTGGTGTAAACGCTGAGATTTCTGAACATCAAACGACAAAGTCGCGAAACGTTCCGCCAGGGTTTCACGCTCGGCATGGAGGTTTTCAAGGCGATTCTCACGTGCTGCACGGCCAAACAGAGGCAACACTGGCAAACGAGAATAACGCCACTGGCGCTCGGCAGTTTTTACCAGAACAGCAGCATTAAGCTCTTCAACGGTAAACACGCTGTCATCGAATGAAGATGGGTCCCCTTCAATCAGATACAGGTCTTCCGGGCAATCTTCGAGATTATCCAGTTGATCGCGAACCAGTGACAAATCTGGCACCACGATTGCGTGACGCGATGGGCCATACAACGCAGAGAAGTACGGTGCGTCATCGATGCTAATGTCGTCATAAATCTCTGACAACAACACGCCGCCAAAGCGTTCAGCCAAGGCATTTAAACGTGGATCTTCAGCGCCACCAGGTTGGCTAAGACGTTCAATTTCATCGTCGATAGCACGTTTACGCGCACCAACTTCATCACGCTCAACCGTAACTTCACGCTCACGCTCAAGCAGTTGCTGCATGTATTCAGTAACTTGCTGGCTACTTTCAAACTGCTCATGGCTCTGCTCGCACAACTGTGTGAGGCTGGTTTGTGCCGCAAGCCAGATTGGCGCGCGGCTTTGGAGGCGTTTAATACGAGACTGAATCTGCTCTTGTTCCTGACGCAAGTTGGCACGCTGGTCGCTGGCGTCAGAAACGCGTTGCTGTAATGTCTCGATGCGTTCAGAAAGTTCTTCGTGCAACACTTCCAAATCTTCAGGATCGAAGTGTTTGCCCTGACGCTTGCAGAACTCAGCAAACATGCGTTCGGCTTCTTGCTGTTCGCGCAGGCGTTGTTCAAGTTCATTAAGGCGCGCTCTGAGCGGCTGAACTTGTTCCATCAGGTGACGCTGGTTATTGCTGTCACGTAGTAATTCACGCGCAACATTCCAGGCTTCACTACGGCTCACTGGGCCATTAATAGCAGTGACTAGCTGATAAGCATGCTCAAACTGGCTATGCGCCGTTTGTGCCACACTCATTTTCTGCTCAAGTGTTAGAAGTTTTTCGGTTGTTTCCTGCTCTTTCGCCTGGAATGTTTCCAGCCACTCTTCCGCACTTTCAGCAGTCAAATCTGGCAAGTGACAAAGCGCACGCGCGCGTTCAAGTGCTTGCAATGCTTGCTGGTATTGAATAGCACGCGTCTGCTGCACATCAAGTGCTTGCTGGTAATCGGCCAGTTGGTTTTTCAGCTCGTCGACTTCCAGCTCGGCAGCTTCCGCGCGGGCTTCGTTCTCTTCTTGCTGCTCTGAGGCTTCGGCAACAATTTCATTTTGTTCTTCGAGGCGCATCTGCAGTTCATCGAGATCAGCTTCGTAACGCTCGATTTTTTCCTGCTGGCGAATCGCCGTTTGCACCAGATTCAGGTGGTCACTGGCCGCCTGGTAATCTGTTTCCAGATCCCCTTCCGAGCCGCTGTGTTCAGCAAGCTCACGCGCCATCTCGACATGTTTGTATTGTTCAGCAGCCAGTTGCTTACGGCTGGTCAACAATTCACGGCGGAATTCGAGCGCCTTATCTAAATGAATGCGGCGTTCGTTGGCATGACGCATGTAGTCCGCAGCCACATAGTTGGTGGCTTCAGAAATCAAATGCTTAAACAGGTCACGGTCAGACTGGGTGACGCGAATCGCTTCAAGCGTCATACGGTTTTCACGCAAAGCCGCTTCCATATCCTGGAAGGCTTTACGCACACCGCCGTTTTCTGGCAACAGGTAGTCGCGCAGTGAACGAGTAATGGCACTGGAAATCCCGCCATACAGCGAGGCTTCAATCAGGCGATAGTACTTGCTACGGTCCGAGGCGCTGCGCAGACGACGCGCGACAATACCCAAATCGAACATCAGCGAGTGGTAATCAGTAATCGAGTTGAACTGTTTAAATTGAACGCCTTCGATGGCTTCCACTTTATCTTTCAGTTCTTGCAGACTCAGAACGCGAGCCTGACGTTCGTTTAGCGTTTCCGTCAGCAACTGAGTCGGCTGAATAGAGGACGGTAAACCTTGAATCGCAAACGGCTTAATATCGACTTTACGGTCGCGGCCAGCCACTTGTTGCAGACGCACACCGACCACAACACGCTGATTACGTGAGTTGACCACATCGAGCAAGGAGTAGCAGACACCCGCTTTTAACTTGCCGTGCAGACCTTTATCACGTGAACCTGATGTAGCCCCCGCTTCGGTGGTGTTACGGAAGTGCAACAGTGTTAAGTCCGGGATTAGCGCAGTTACAAACGCCGCCATAGTAGTGGATTTACCGGCACCATTACCGCCAGAAAGCGTGGTCACCAGTTCATCTAAATCAAAAGTACGCGCGAAGAAACCGTTCCAGTTAATCAGCGTTAGTGAGCGAAACTTACCGCGTTCAATCATTCCTGTTCATCCTCCGCGTTATCTGAAGCCAATTGCGACTCTTCAGTTTCATCATTGAGTTGCAAACGAGTCTCTACCGGCATCGCTTCACCATCACGGATCATGCGGAGTTGCGCTTCACGCGCATCGTCGCCAGCACGTACATCGGCACCAAAGCGGAATACTGATTCGGTAATGCGGAATTTGCTGCTGTCATGGCCCATAAACCAGATCATACCAAGACGGCGTAAACGCGTTAATGAGGCACGGACTTTTTCTTGCAGCTTTTGACGGTCAAGATCTGAGCCAGTAGAACGGTTATTCACAAGCTTAAGCAGCTTGTTTTCATCCGCAAGCGTCAGCAGCTCATCGTACAACTCAGCCTGCGTAAAAATACCTTCGTTCGCCAGACGTTCCGGACTCAAATAGAGGTAACAGAGAATCTTACCCACCATCATGTCCAGCTCAGATAGCACTGAGCGCGGGATCAATGTGGTGGAGCGCGGACGCAAATAGAAGAAACCTTCCGGCGCGCGAATCAACTCCACGTTATAACGGGTATAGAACTCTTCCAGTTCATCCTGGAAGTCCATCAAATAAGCATGATTATCCAGTTCATCGAGCCCAACATGGCGACCTGCGCGCAGTTGGCTATCGAGTGCTGGAAATAACGGATTGGCCAACGCCTGTGCCAGTTTTACTGGCATCACTTTTTCAATATTTGTTGATGACATGCGCCTGTACCTTGGCTCCGTAATCGTTAATTGCCTGCCACTGTGGCGGCAAGCCAGTAAAGTCTGCTTCAGCCACACCCAGACGTACTGCCTGGTCGACTACGATTCTCGCCACATCAAAATGGCGTGCGCGTGGGTATTGCGCCAGATAGTCCCGCATGACAACGCCCAAATCTAGTGGCACTTGTCTGGTTTTGTAGACCTGAAGTGCAGCCTCGATCATTGCGGCGAGTTGTTCACGGATTTCATTGAACTCTTCAAATTCCAGATCGCTTGGCAGTTCGCCCATAACTTCATCGTCACGCAACGTCATTTCTTCATCGCGCATATCCAGCAGACGATCGGCGTTAGCGTAGGTCAGAGCCCATGGCGCATCGAAATAGTTTTGAACCGACACACGCAGGCGTTGCGCAAAGACGCGGTTTTTATCCATATCGATGGCGGTACGAATGAATTTATGAACATGGCGGTCATAACCAATCCACAGGTCGATAGCCTGCTGGCCCCAACTGACGATGCGGTCGAGTTTGCTTTGCAGATCAAACACCAGACGGTCAACAAAGTGCAGATCGTCGCGGCCCAGAATTGAATCTTGAATACGCAATAAATTTGCCTGCAATTTATCGCCCGCAGCTTCCAGGGTGTCCTGCAACTCACGTAACGTACCCGATGTTTCGGAAAGCAGCATTTCACAGCTGGAGATGGCCGCACGCCAGTCTTTATTCAGCAGTTGCGCGATATCATCTTTAACCTGTTGCTGGTGTTCATCCATGATGCGCTGTGTGAGATCGATGCTGTCAAAAATCTCGGCGACGGAATATTTCAATGGCGCGAACACGTTTCGATGCCAGTGGAATTCGTCACCACCTTCATCTGCTGAGTCGGCTGCACGTTTCAATTCGCCTGCAACTATCGACAATTGCATAGATAAACGCAGCGTTGAAAACTCACGCTGGCGGATGTAGTAATCGGTAATGCCAATACCGAGGGGCGTCAGGCGATAAATGGCATTGCCTTCATTGATTTCACTGACGAAACGGTTGATCAAACGCTGGCGCACCATGTCATTGATGGCGTTGTTGGCACGAACGTTAATTGTTTCGCTGGTTTGATCAAAGCCTTCGCTCACGTAACGGAAAGCGTCAATCAGCTCGCCTTCACTCATTTCGCCGTCTAGCCGCTCACCGTTTAGGGTCGCGATCGCCAACAGAAACGTCAGACGCTCTGTGGGTAGCGAAATCGAGTAGTCATTTTTCCTGGCCCAGGCAACCAGCTCCGGCACTGTCTGGGAAACATCACTCATAATTTTTCCTTGGCTCAAGCGGCTTGATTGCTGTCACGTGGATATAGCGGCCGAGGCTAACAAAAGGTTCCTGGCGGCAATAACGCGTTTCCAGTTCAAGCAAATTCTCAAAACCATCGTGTTGTTTATGCTTATCACGCAAGTAATCGTGGAATACTCGCACACCGGTTTTACCGGTAATCTGCCAGCCAATTTGCTCCAGCCAGTGATAGACCTGTTCTGGCTGTAGCGGATTGTCAGGCGAAAGCGTTTTCCGTTTGTTCTTTTTCATACCCTGAAGAACATATTCAAAGTTGCCGACAAACATGTTCCGCATCAGCAAGCCGTTAGCATTGTAGAACATCAGAGATAATGCACCGCCGGGTGCAAGGCAATCCCATAATGTTTTGAGTACGGCTTGCGGATCTACGACCCATTCCAGCACCGCGTGAAACAATATCAGATCAACCGGTTTTTCCAAATGTTGGCCAATATCCTGAGCGGAGGAATGTACGAAATGCATGTTGTCGCTCACACCTTTCTCTTCGGCCTGAGCCTGAGCCCGGGAAATCATCTCAGCGGAAACATCACAAAGCAGAACTTCGTGGCCCCGCTGCGCAAGACCACACGCCGTTTGCCCTTCGCCGCCACCCGCATCCAAAACGCGGATTTTTTCAGGCATGGTTGCCAGCAAAGCATCAAGGTCTTGCCATAAGATGGCTTGGCGGAGCTGTCCTTTGGTTGTACCGTAAATGTTGCGTGAGAACTTCTCAGCAATATCATCAAAATTGCGGTCACGCACGGGTACGGCTCCATGGGGGAAAAGGGTTCATACGAGAAAGTGGGTATTTTGGCACAGCTGCGCCAGGAATGAACCCGTCTGGTGTAATATCACCAGCGTTTGCCTACTATATGGCTAAAAAGGACCCATAATTCATGCTTTTTATCCTGAAAAAATTTATTGGTGGGCTACTGCTGCCTCTCCCTTTTTTATTATTGATGATGGGGGTGGCGCTTTGCTTGTTGTGGTTCACTCGTTGGCAAAAAAGCGCCAAAGCGCTATTAAGCGTGAGCTGGTTAGTTTTACTGCTAATTAGCCTGCAACCGGTGGCCGATAAAATGCTCAAGCCCATCGAGGATACCTACCCAACGTGGCGTGGTAGCGAAAAAGTCGATTATATCGTGGTACTCGGCGGCGGCTATACATGGAACCCAGAATGGGCACCAAGTTCCAATCTCATCAGCAATAGTTTGCCTCGCCTGGCCGAAGGGGTGCGCTTATGGCATGCAAATCCAGGTTCGAAAATGATCTTCACGGGCGCCAGAGCAATGACCAACCCGGTGAGTACCGCTGAAGCGGGTGCGCGAGTTGCCGAAAGTTTAGGTGTACCGCGCTCGCAAATAATTACCCTTGATGAACCAAAAGATACTGAGGAAGAAGCCGCTGCGGTGGCAAAAACGATTGGCCAGCAACCATTCTTATTGGTGACTTCAGCTTCCCACCTACCAAGGGCGATGATTTTCTTCCGCAATGCCGGTTTGCACCCTATTCCTGCACCAGCTAACCAATTGGCAATTGAATCACCGCTAAATCCTTGGGAGCGCATAATTCCATCGCCAATTTGGTTAATGCATAGCGACCGTGTTGGCTACGAAACCCTCGGTCGCATATGGCAGTGGTTGAAAGGGCCGTCAGGCGATCCAGGGAAGTAAGTTTTTCGCAGCCACATCGAAGGCGGGTCGATTAAGTCGGCCCGTCTGTAGTAATTGTGCTACGCCATCCCACAGAATATACAACCAACGTCGCCACAGAAATGACTCCGCAACCGGAGCTCGTTGTAAATAATGCCACAGCAGGCTTTCTGACTGGCCGGGCTCAAACAAACGAAATATTTCATATTCACGCGGCGCCCAAAGCATGGTTCCAGGATTGACCATCGCCAGAAGCTGATCGCTACGCCCATCTTTTAACATACTGCTAAGCGTAAAGTTGCCATGCACCAGTACACAGTTGTCGTTAAAGTCTTCGAATAAACGCGGCAAACACTCGCGGGTGCGGAATAAAATGCGCCTGTCTTGCATCGTCAGGCCATTATTGGGGTATTGATTGATGGTTGCCCACAATGTTTCAACATGCTGCCGATACCATGATGGCCAGATATTTTCTTGTGTGTTGTCGACGTTGCCGACACATCCACGGCTATCGACGCGATGCCAGGCGAGAAGCCCTTCAACAATTTGATCTTTTAGATGATCCCAACGATCGGGGGTGCGAGTTGGCGCTTCAACAGGAACACCTCGTAGGCGCTCCATTAACAGCACATCTGGCCCCGGCGTCTCGTCATGAGTCACCACGCCATAAACCACAGGCATGCGAATCGTTCCGGAACGCGCTAGCATGGATATTTTCCAGGCTAGCTGAGCTGCGAGCCCCGGAGTACTAAAACTTTTAGCCAGCAATGACATCGCATTGCCGTCACTGTCATACAGCGACCACAAGGTGCTATTTGGCTGTTCATTGATACATTCAATCCGGCTTAGTTTTTCACCCAGCAGATGACTCAATTCCTTGCGTAGCAACTCCATGACTCATTACCCCTGACAACACTGGTGGTTTTATAATGAGCCTGCGCACGAAAGTTGTCATCACCTCAGATCAATATGCCTTCAGATAATAAAAAACCGGCGCTCAGCACCGGTTTTTTTCTAAGCATTGATACCTGCAGATTAAATCATCGCTTGTCGTACACGTTCTAAATCTTCTGGCGTATCAACACCAATACTCGGGACTTCTTTCGCAACCGCAACATGGATTTTTTCACCATTCCACAGTACGCGTAACTGTTCGAGCATTTCGATTTGCTCAAGCTGGCTTGGCTCCCAGGTCACGTAGCGGCGGATGAAACCTGCGCGATAGCCGTAGATACCGATGTGACGTAAAAGGGAATCACCGATCTGTTCACGCGATTGTGCAAAGCGGTCTCTGTCCCATGGAATGGTCGCACGAGAGAAATAGAGCGCGTAACCCTGCGCATCCATCACCACTTTTACTGCATTCGGGTTAAACGCTTCTTCAGCGGAGTCGATTGGCACAGCAAGCGTTGCCATACCCGCCTGACTGTTCGCAAGATTGCTGGCAACCTGGCTAATGATCGCCGGTGGGATCATTGGCTCATCGCCCTGCACATTCACAATCACGGTGTCATCGCTAAAACCGCATTTTTCAATGACTTCAGCAAGACGCTCGGTGCCGGACTGATGATCAGCGCGAGTCATACAAACTTCGCCGCCCGCGGCTTCCACTGCACGAGCAACATCCTCATGATCGGTTGCCACAATGATACGTTCAGCACCCGATTCGCGAGCACGTTCCATAACGTGAACGACCATCGGTTTGCCATTGATATCTTTTAGCGGTTTGCCCGGCAAGCGTGTAGAAGCGTAGCGAGCAGGAATTATGGCCACAAAACTCATGGATTTTTCTCGTCAGAGGTCAGAACTCGAGCTTCAGTCTCCAGCAGCACTGGAATACCATCGCGCAGTGGAAACGCCAGATGATCAGGTTTGCAGATAAGCTCCTGCTTTTCCTGATTAAAGTAGAGCTTGCCGTTACAAACCGGACAAGCAATGATTTCAAGTAATCGATGATCCATGGTTACTCCAGAATGGCTGCCATCAAAGGCAGCAGAATAACATAACTTACTCGCTCTCCGGGCTAATTTCCCAGCCTTCACCCCAGGATGCCGCTAACGTGGCGGGAATATTCCCGAGGCGAATCAAGGTTGCACCCTGCCAATGAGCAAAATCGTTTAGTGCCTTGTGTAAGCCGTTAATCAATGATTGCTCAGGCTTAATACCTTCTTCAAGATAGAGACTGATAATTTCCAGCTCGTCACTCTTGCGATGCATTTTGGCGTCCATTCTTCCCACCAACGCGCCTTGATGTAACAGCGGCAGGACAAAATATCCGAACTTGCGCTTAATCGCCGGGGTATAACATTCGAGGCGATAAGAGAAGTTAAACAACACTTCGGCACGCTTACGGTCCCAGACGACAGGATCGAACGGCGATAGCACCGCACTATGAGTGGCACGCAGGGTATTTTTCTCAGCTTTTTCCAGCAAAGGCCATAGATCGCGGTGCAACCACATTTCGCCAATTCCCTCGACATCAACGGGAATGACGATGCCCTTTACCTGCCATTGAGCTAGCAGTGGCTTGATTGAGACATGCTTCAGGCGATAATAATCAGCCAGCCATTCAGTACGAAAAATGCCAAGGCTGCGCGCGCTGTTTTCCAGCATTTGCTGTTCGGCATCGGCTTGCTGTATGAGGTGCAAATCGTCATTCCAGTGCGGCATCACCCGTGAGGTAAGATCGTATACACGCTGGAAATTGCGGCGCTCGACCACCATCACTTTCCCTGCGGTAAATAGGCCTTCAAGATGCTTTTTATGTGGTTTCCATTCCCACCAGCCGCTGGCACCTTTGCGAGGGTGCTCAAAATCAGCGGAGCGCACCGGGCCATTGATCTCGATGTGTGTTAAGAGTTTCTCGATCTCATTGGCGTGCACCACCATCCATTCCGCGCGGTATTTCCAGCCCATTTTTTCGGGATTGAGCATGCGGTGGCGTATCAGCGAAAAATCTTTTCTCGGTAAAAAACAGGCTTCATGCGCCCAATACTCCATCAAATAACCATTCACCAGCGCATCATCAAGCCAGGTTTGTGGGTAACTGCCTAATCGGCTGAACAGCACCAGGTAAGGGCTGCGCGCAACAATATTGATGGTATCAATTTGCAGAAGGGACATGCGGGAAATAGTGGCAACAACATCGGCGGGTTTAGCACGGCGACGAGGCTTTACTAATAAGCCTTGTGCCGCAAGGTGCAGATGACGTGCGGCACGTAAAGTCAGTTGCGGTACAGACATGGAAGATACCTGTCGTCAGCAAACTCAAATGCTGATGCAGTAACGTAGACTTATCGCACCAGCGCCAATAATGACTGCAATAATTCGTCGGCCTGGGGTTGTGCAAGATGTGCGTCGACCGGCAAATACCACCAGTTATCGTGCCCTGTAACGAAAACACGGCATTTAACTGCATCTTTTTCAGTCATCAGTAAGGTTTGCCCCGGCTGGACTAATTTAACTACATCACTTTCACTCAGAGCCTGATGGTCTGCGAGGCTAACCGTATTAACTGGAGTCACGCCACATTGCTGCAAAGTAGCAAAAAAACGAGGCGGATGGCCAATTCCTGCCATCGCGACCACGTTTTCCAGTGTGTGTACAGGTCGGTGCTCACCAGTAAGCAAATTAACCGCATCGCCCGGGCGCAGCGTCATGGCTATTTCACCAGTCTGAGCATTGCCACCATTGGTGATAATTGCATCGACAGAAGCAAGGCGCCCCGTTCTCTCACGCATTGGACCGGCAGGAAGCCACCAACCGTTACCGAACCGCCTGACACCATCAACAACCACAATTTCTTTATCACGCCCGAGGGCGTAATGCTGCAAACCATCGTCGGTGATAATCAGCTGCGGTTGTACTTTCTCCACCAGCATTTGCACAGCATCACTTCGACAGGGCGCAACCGCTACAGCAGCACCAGTGCGTTGATAAATAAGGACGGGTTCATCGCCTGCCTGCAACGTCGCCGTGTTCTGGTCAAGTAACAACGGATAATGCTCAGATTTACCGCCATAACCGCGAGAAACAACACCAACGCGAACTCCGCGCTCCTGTAGCTGTTCAACAAGCCAGATAACAACCGGCGTTTTACCGTTACCTCCGGCAGTCAGGTTACCCACGACCACCACAGGTACCGGCGCACACCAGGTTTTTTAAAACCTAATCGATAACTAAGACGAATAGCACCGCTCACCAGGCCATAAAGCCAGGAGAGCGGTAAGAGCAAAAGGTAGATAGGAGATTTCCCCGACCAAATGCGCTCTATCATTGGCCGAATTGCATCCTGTGCAATTGCGCGTAAACACCGCGATGCTCAATCAGTTCTGCGTGTGGGCCACGTTCCACGATACGGCCATCTTCAACAACCACGATTTCATCCGCCTGTTCAATGGTTGATAAGCGGTGAGCAATTACCAGCGAAGTACGGTTTTTCTGGAGTTCATCAAGTGCCGCCTGAATAGCACGTTCTGATTCAGTATCCAGCGCAGAGGTCGCTTCATCCAGAATCAGGATTGGGCTATCACGCAACAATGCGCGGGCAATAGCGATGCGCTGACGCTGACCACCTGAAAGCAACACGCCATTTTCACCAATGACAGTATCAAGGCCATTTTCCATTTTATTGATGAAGTCCATGGCGTAGGCCATGCGCGCGGCATTCTCGATATCGCTACGGCTATACTGTTCAGTACGTGCGTAAGCAATGTTGTTGGCAATCGTGTCATTAAACAAATGGACGTTTTGTGAAACCAGAGCAACCTGGTTACGCAAAGAAGATAAGGTGTATTCACGAATATCTACGCCATCAATGGTAATGCTACCTTCCTGAATATCGTAAAAACGCGTCATCAGGCTGGCGATGGTTGATTTACCTGAGCCGGAACGCCCCACCAGTGCCACTGTTTTACCAGCTGGAATGGTCAGGTCGATTTTACGCAGAGCAGGTATTTCACGACCAGGATAGGTAAAGGTCACGTCACGGAATGCAACATCACCTTTCGCACGTTCAATGACGCGAGTTCCTTCGTCTTTCTCTTGCTCGGAATCGAGAATTGAGAACAGAGTCTGGCATGCCGCCATACCGCGCTGGAACTGGGCGTTGACGTTAGTCAGCGATTTCAGTGGGCGCATCAGGGCAATCATAGAAGAGAACACAACGGTGATAGTACCCGCTGTCAGCGTTTCCATGACACTTGGGAAGCTTGCCGCATAAATCACGAACGCCAGCGCCAGAGATGCAATCAGCTGAATAATCGGGTCAGAAATAGACGAAGCAGATACCAGTTTCATTCCCTGGCGACGCATACGGTTACTGACTTTGTTGAAACGCTCGGTTTCCACTTCCTGACCGCCAAAAATCAATACTTCTTTGTGGCCTTTCAGCATCTGCTCTGCACTGGTCGTTACCTGCCCCATCGTGTTTTGCATATTTTTGCTGATGTTACGGAAACGTTTGGAGACCATGCGAATAGCAAAGGAAACGATAGGCGCAAGGACTATCAGGATCAGCGAAAGCTGCCAGCTATACCAGAACATCAGCACGAATAGGCCAATGATGGAGGCGCCTTCACGTACAACTGTTATCAATGCGCTAGATGAAGATGACGCAACTTGTTCAGAGTCGTAGGTAATACGGGAAAGCAGTGTACCTGTGGACTGTTGATCAAAGAACGAAACTGGCATTCCCATCATATGGCTGAACAAGCGACGACGCATATTCATTACTACCTGCCCTGAAACCCAGGAAATGCAGTAGCTTGAGACATAGCTTGTGATACCGCGCATCACCATAAGCCCGATGACAACCAGTGGCATCCATAACAAAACGGATTTATCCGTTTTACCAAAACCATCATCCAGTAACGGTTTGAGCAGCGATAACATAAACGTATCGCTGGCTGCGTTGAGGATTAACGCAATCCCAGCCACGATCAGACCAGCTTTAAAAGGCGCAATCATCGGCCATAGACGGCGGAAGGTCTGCAATGTGGAGAGATCTTTATCGTTCTGCATTAAGTCGAACCAGCATTTGATGAAATAGCCGCATATTCTACCCATTATCCCGAGATACACCAAACCACTGATGATACCAACGGGGTGAAATTTGTGCTCTGAAGCTATTGATTTGCCATTTATCACTATTTATGTCGATAGTGAGTTGGCCCGATTGCGCGGTGTCATACCATTTGTACCCCTGCGACTGGTAACGTTGAACTACTTTTGCAGAGGGCAAATGCCAGGCGTTATAGCGCGATGAAGAAGATAACGCAGCACTTCCAGCGACGGCACGTAACAAAGGTGCACTCGAAGATGTACGGCTACCATGATGAGGGACCTGAATAATATCAGCATGTAAGGTACCCCATCGCCTCTTCAGCATAGCTAATTCCGCTTCAGCTTCCACATCTCCGGTTAATAAAATGCGAACGTTACCGTCACTGACCATCACCACGCATGAACCATTATTACCTTTCATGGCTGGCTGTGCAGGAGGCCACTGGACGGTAAATTGTAAACCCTGCCATTGCCATTGATCCCCTTGAAAACATGAGTGATGCCCTTCCCAGCGCAGCGGGCTGCGAATTTTTAGTGCTGGCCATGCACGTTGCAAACTGGGCAAACCACCACGGTGGTCAAGATGTTCATGACTGATGACCACTTGTTCGAGCGATAAATGGTGCCAGCGCAACCAGGGAATAATAATTTGCTGGCCTACGTCACCTTCAGGCCAGGCGTTGCCGGTATCGTATAGAAATACTTTTCCCTGCCGGACAATAGCAATTGCCAGCCCATGCCCTACGTCCAGCATAGTGACTTGCCACAAACCATCTTTTTCTTCTGTTCGCAAAGTGGGCATAACCAATGACACCATCAGAGCCATTATTGACAGGCACGAACTGCGCCACAAGGCTAAACGATGAATAACAACAGCTAGCCAACCACTCAAACTCAGAACCTGAAACCGTTTATCAACGTCCAGCCAACCTTCAGGCAGCAGAGAAAGAGCCTTGAAAAGTAGAGCCAGCAAGCGATCGACGCCCCACCAGAGATATTCTCCTGCCCACGGAATATCGGTAATGACCAGGCCTGCCAGCAACGCTGGGACCACGACAAATGAAATCAGTGGCACTGCGAATAGGTTCGCGATCAATGCGCTAAGACTCATCCCATGGAAAATTAATATCTGCAGCGGCATCAGTAAAAACATGATGCCAATTTGCAGATGCAATAAGGCTAATGGATATCGATAAAACCATTTTGCAGTCTTCAGGCTTCCAGGTAGTGGTATCCACTGATACCAAAAAATCAGTGCGGCTACGGCCAGTGCCGATAACCAAAAGCTATCTGACATAACCGTCAGAGGGTCGGATATCAAAATCCCGCTTATGCAGCAGAGCCAGACCTCCCAACCAGACCAGTTTCTGCCTTTTAGCCGGAGCAATAGCCATATTATTACGCCAATGAATGCCCTTATCGCGGGTGGGTTTCCTCCGGCAAGCCAGGTATAAATCCCTGCGGCGAAAACACTGGCGATTAACGGTAACCTGAAATGAATACGGTGCGCCGGGAAACTCAGTTGCACTAAACGTGCAACTAACCACCCCATCATCGCTGCCAGTGAAATATGCATCCCTGAAATAGCCATCAGATGTGCGGTTCCCGTCTGGCGCAACAGGTTCTTTTGCTCGTCGCTCATTCCAGACCGCTCTCCAAATGCCAGCGCCAGAATGATGCCCTGATAAGGCAACGACTGGGTTATGGCGGTGACATTAGCAAGCCAACGGGCACGCAAATTACAGCTTCCTGTCACGCTTTGGGTCGAGATAATACGCGCACTGAGCGGTTGGCGCTGAGCAAGCGCATAGCGTTGACTATCAAAACCCCCAACATTGAGTTGCCCGTGCACAGGGCGCAGATGCACTTTCATGCGCCAGCGCTGTCCTGCGCATGTGCTATTTGGGAAGTATTCTCCCCGAACTCGAATACCAACAGATGGGAAAACTCTTAGCCCTTCCAGCGATACTATTCTCAACTCATGATTCTCTTTGCCATCGCTGCGGTCCATAACCGCCTCCACAGTTACGGGTTTGCCTGTCCACTTTTCGAAGGGTGCCAGGCTTTCTTTTGCATTGATTAGCGCCCAGCAAAAGCACAGCAGAATAAACGCGACATAACGCGCTAAGCGGTACGGAATAAAGGCAATGCATAAAGAGGCAGCGAGCAGCGCGGCTATAACTGGAAATTGTGGGATAGCGGCTAACCACATTAATGGCGCGATGCCGATAATTGAGCAAAAGCAGAACCCTGTTAGATTCCTCACATGCACCTCCTTGTTAGAAGGAGTTTGAGGCATCCTGGTATTGGCGTCTGTAGGGGGTTCTTAACTGTACGAGAAGGGTTCCAGAGCTTTAATGCTGGATGAAAAAATATTGCAGAGTTTTGCGAGTGGCCTCGAAAACAGCCCATTCAGATATAAAAAAACGGCACCCGAAGGTGCCGTTCTTAAGAATCAAATCCGAAGATTTAATTGCCGTAAATGTTGGCGCGGTCACGTAATTCTTTACCTGGTTTAAAGTGCGGAACGTATTTGCCTTCCAGATCCACTTTATCGCCAGTTTTAGGGTTACGTCCGGTGCGAGGTGCGCGATAGTGTAAGGAAAAACTGCCGAAACCCCGGATTTCAATACGCTCACCTTGGGCGAGAGTAGAGGCCATATGCTCCAGCATCTCTTTAACTGCATCTTCTACAGCTTTCGCCGGGATGTGAGATTGCTGAGTTGCAAGTCTTTCTATCAATTCTGACTTGGTCATGATTCCTCCGGTTTCCTTTCAGGAAAATTAACTTACACCTATCAATCGAACAAGGGCGGCCGTAGCCGCCCTGATTTAGTGCTCGGACGATTACTCGCCTTTAGCTGCTTTGAATGCTTCAGCCATAGCGTTAGAGAAGTTCGGTGCATCTTCCTGTTTGTTGTTAACAGTAGCGATTGCATCTTTCTCGTCAGCTTCGTCTTTAGCACGAACAGACAGGCTCACAACACGGTTTTTACGGTCAACGCCGGTGAATTTAGCTTCAACGTCGCCGCCTACGCTCAGAACCAGAGTTGCATCTTCAACGCGGTCACGGGAAGCTTCAGAAGCACGCAGGTAGCCTTCTACGCCATCTGCTAATTCAACTGTAGCACCTTTCGCGTCAACTGCTGTTACTTTACCAGTAACGATAGTACCTTTCTTGTTCAGTGCAACGTAGTTGTTGAACGGATCTTCTGCGAGTTGTTTAACACCCAGGGAGATACGCTCACGTTCTGCGTCAACTTGCAGAACCACAGCCGCGATTTCGTCGCCTTTCTTGTATTCACGAACTGCTTCTTCGCCTGCAACGTTCCAGGAGATATCAGACAGGTGAACCAGGCCGTCGATGCCACCGTCCAGGCCGATGAAGATACCGAAGTCAGTGATAGACTTGATTTTACCTTCAACGCGGTCGCCCTTGTTGTGGGTTTCAGCGAACAGCTGCCATGGGTTAGATTTGCACTGCTTCAGACCCAGGGAGATACGACGACGTTCTTCGTCGATATCCAGAACCATAACTTCCACTACATCACCAACGTTAACAACTTTGGATGGGTGGATGTTTTTGTTGGTCCAATCCATTTCGGAAACGTGAACCAGGCCTTCAACGCCTTCTTCGATTTCTACGAAGCAGCCGTAATCAGTCAGGTTAGTCACGCGACCAGTCAGTTTGGTACCTTCTGGATAACGCTTAGCGATTGCGACCCATGGATCTTCGCCCAGTTGTTTCAGACCCAGAGACACACGAGTACGCTCACGGTCGAACTTCAGTACTTTAACGGTAATTTCATCGCCAACATTCACGATTTCGCTTGGATGCTTAACGCGTTTCCATGCCATATCAGTGATGTGCAGCAGGCCGTCAACGCCGCCCAGATCAACGAATGCACCGTAGTCAGTAAGGTTCTTAACGATACCTTTAACTTCCATGCCTTCTTGCAGGTTTTCCAGCAGTTGATCACGTTCTGCGCTGTTTTCGGATTCGATAACTGCACGACGAGAAACAACAACGTTGTTACGCTTCTGGTCCAGCTTGATGACTTTGAACTCAAGCTCTTTGCCTTCCAGGTGCAGAGTGTCACGTACCGGACGAACATCTACCAGTGAACCTGGCAGGAACGCACGAATACCGTTCAGCTCTACAGTGAAGCCACCCTTAACTTTGCCGTTGATGATACCGACCACAGTTTCAGCTTCTTCGTAAGCTTTTTCCAGCGTGATCCAAGCTTCGTGACGCTTAGCTTTTTCACGGGACAGCAGAGTTTCGCCAAAGCCATCTTCAACAGCGTCCAGAGCAACATCAACTTCGTCACCAACCTGGATTTCCAGTTCGCCAGCAGCATTTTTGAACTGCTCAATCGGAATTGCAGATTCAGATTTCAGACCGGCGTCAACCAGTACTACGTCTTTATCGATAGAAACTACAACACCGCGAACGATGGAACCCGGACGGGTTTCGATTGTTTTAAGGGATTCTTCAAAGAGTTGAGCGAAAGATTCAGTCATGTTGTTAATCTTCAAGGTTCTTTAGTTTAACGTCCATTTAGCATCCCGCCGAATGGGGTTGTTTCACATACCCCGCCATTGGCTCCATGCCGACAGGGTTTAGGTTACAGGGGTAAAAATCTACCCGATATGTCAGGATACCACTATGGCAATATCATGACAAATATGACAAAACAGACACCAGCACAATATTGACTATTGAGCTGGTGTTAAAATTTTCTGCGCGTATGTCAGCGCTTGTTTGATGACTTCGTCAATTGACATGCTGGTTGAATCCAGCACCAACGCATCTGCGGCTGGCACTAACGGTGCTACTGCACGGTTACGGTCACGATCATCACGTTCTTTAATTTCTGCCAAAAGGCGCTCAAAGTTAACACTAAAGCCCTTCTCCTGCAACTGCAGCATACGCCTTTGGGCACGCTCTTCAGATGAGGCATCAAGGAAGATTTTTACCGGTGCATCAGGGAAAACGACTGTTCCCATATCACGTCCATCCGCTATTAAACCAGGCGCTTCCCTGAAAGCACGCTGGCGGCGTAATAACGCCTCACGGACACGGGGGAAAGCGGCAACCTGAGAAGCTGCATTTGCCACGTCCTGCGTACGGATTTCCGCGCTGACGTCTTCTCCTTCAAGAATGACTTCCAGCTCGCCATTGTTGGCAACAAAGCGCACATCAAGATGAGCCGCCAGTGGAACCAGGGCATCTTCAGATGTAACGTCAACCTGGTGATGCAAAGCCGCTAATGCAAGAACTCGATAAATTGCACCAGAATCAAGTAGATGCCATTGCAATGCTTCCGCCATGGCCTTACAGAGCGTACCTTTACCTGCGCCGCTTGGGCCATCAATCGTTATTACCGGGGCGGGTGCCGTCATCGTACTCTCCTCTCGCTGGAATTGCGGATCTAAAATATCAACGCCGCATATTATACGCCGCCAGATTACTGACCGTTATCTTTCCTGCCAATTATCGTAGTTAATGAGGCTGAGTGTAGAAGAATTGCGCAACTTGAGGTGGGGCTGGAAAAAACCAGCCCCAAATTCAGAGAGGTAGTTTATTTTTTATCTGCTGCTATGCGGTCACGGACATGTTGCGCACGTTCAGCTGATGGTGGATGTGAATCAAACATAGACTTCGATGTACCACCATCAACCGTTGCAAGCTTATCAAAACTGCTTGCCAGTCCTTGAGTATTGATTTTGCGTTTTTTTAGGAGATCATATGAGAAATCATCAGCCTCTGACTCTTCACTGCGCGAGAACGTCGCATTAACCGCCGCTTCGGCTAAATCACCAAGTTGTGACTGAGATAACTGTGATGCCACTCCGCTGGTTGCAGAAACTGCATCCTTGGCCGCCATAGTGGCATAGGCTGTTTGCAGTTTTTCCTTTGAATGACCCAAGGCTACGTGCCCCATTTCATGACCAAGAACACCTTC
Organism: Buttiauxella sp. AC038; assembly: GCF_979253565.1. Classification (NCBI taxonomy): domain Bacteria; kingdom Pseudomonadati; phylum Pseudomonadota; class Gammaproteobacteria; order Enterobacterales; family Enterobacteriaceae; genus Buttiauxella; species Buttiauxella sp. AC038. Next base: position 3,410,417 of record NZ_CEEDCQ010000001.1, read on the forward strand.
AACTTCGTTATCGGTCATCATGTCCATTAAGCCGCTGTAGACACGTACACAGCCGTTGGCCATCGCCCAGGCATTTATATCGCTGGTCAAATACACTTTATAATTTACTGGTGTACCGTCGACCTGATCCCCAAGGGCCTTGGCAATTTTGTTCAAGCGTTTGGCATATTTGCTGGATTTACCCGCGAGTTGGTTTTCACTATCTGCTTGTTTACAGGACTGGTTTGCCACTGACTTAACATCCGCATCGCTGAGTGTTGCGGCTTTGAAGGCCGACATTCCGGACGATACCAGTTTATCGCCATTCATGTTCTTACACGCTACCAAAGATCCCGCCATTAACACTGCCAATACTACCTTTTTGAAAGTCTTCATAGTTATCTTCCGTTGATGAGCTATACATGAAACAAATCATCGATTTGTTGATCAAATCGGACGTGAGATTAACAGTGGTACAAGCAGGTGCAATAAAAGCGGAGGTACGAAAACTGAGTTGATCTTATGCGGGATATTGAGAATTTACTCCGGCACTCAACGTTACCGGAGCAAATGGTGGTGCATTACTTGAGGGTGCTAATACGCGCTAACTGCTCAAAATAGTCCGGGAAAGTTTTCGCGGTACATTTCGGGTCAAGGATAGTTACTGGTGTGTCTGACAACGCCACCAGCGAGAAACACATCGCCATACGGTGATCGTTATAAGTGCCGATTTCAGCAACTTGCAGCTGAGCAGGTGGCGTCACAGTAATGTAATCTTCGCCCTCTTCCACCACCGCTCCGACTTTACGCAACTCTGTTGCCATCGCGCTCAGGCGGTCAGTCTCTTTCACACGCCAGTTATAAATATTACGCAGCGTGGTAGTGCCTTTGGCAAACAAGGCCGCCGTTGCGATTGTCATCGCAGCATCTGGAATATGGTTCATATCCATATCAATGGCGTTAAGTTCCCCGCGCTCACAGGAGATGAAATCATCGCCCCAGGTAATTTTTGCACCCATTTTTTCCAGCACATCAGCAAAGCGGATATCGCCTTGTACGCTGTTACGGCCAATACCCGTGACTTTTACCGTACCGCCTTTAATTGCACCAGCCGCGAGGAAGTAAGAAGCAGAAGAGGCATCGCCTTCCACCAGATACGCGCCCGGTGAAATGTACTGCTGGCCGCCACGAATAACAAAGCTGCGGTAATCACGGTTTTCGACTTCAACACCAAAAGTTTTCATCAGGTGTAGGGTGATATCGATATACGGTTTCGATACCAGCTCACCTTTAATGGTGATTTCGGTGTCGCTTGCCGCCAGTGGAGCAGTCATTAACAGCGCCGTCAGGAACTGGCTGGATACACTACCATCAACCGAAACCTGGCCGCCGCTAAAACCGCCACGCAAACGCAGCGGCGGGTAATTTTCCTGCTCCAGATAATCAATCTGAGCACCACCCTGACGTAATGCATCAACCAGATGGCCAATTGGACGTTCTTTCATGCGCGGTTCACCCGTCAGCACGATGTTATTGCTGCCCAGACACAGTGCTGCCGCCAGTGGACGCATCGCCGTACCTGCGTTTCCTAAGAACAGTTCCAGCTCGCCTGACGCTTGCAGTGGACCACCCATGCCAGTCACTTCGCAACGCGTGCGGTCAGCAGAGAGCGTATAGCTCACACCCAGTGCTTTCAGCGCGTTAAGCATATGACGCACATCGTCGCTATCCAGCAAATTAGTCAGTTCGGTGGTGCCATTAGCCAGCGCTGCCAGCAACAGAGCTCGGTTAGAGACACTTTTTGAACCAGGAAGATTAATTGTGCCGTCGACAAGGGCGATGGGTTGTAACGTCAGGGATTCCAGCATGGGGAAAATACTCTCAACTCAAACAGAATAAAACCCCGCGAAGCAAGTCGCGGGGAGAATAACAACGAGCAACGATTAACCGTGGCGACGTTCGAAGTCGACCATAAAATTGGTTAACGCTTGTACGCCTTCGAGCGGCATCGCATTGTAGATGGATGCGCGCATTCCACCCACAACACGGTGGCCCTTCAGTGCATGCAGACCAGCGGCAAACGACTCTTCCAGGAAGACTTTATCAAGTGCGCTATCAGCTAACTGGAACGGAATGTTCATGCGCGAACGGTTAGCTGAAGCAACATCGTTACGGTAGAAGTCGCTTTTATCGATAACACCATATAACAACTCAGCTTTTGCTTTGTTGATTTTGTCCATTACTTCGACGCCACCCTGCTCTTTCAGCCACTTAAATACCAGGCCGGAAAGATACCAGGCAAATGTAGGTGGGGTGTTAAACATGGAGTCGTTTTCGTTTAGCACGGTGTAGTCAAGAATTGACGGACACGCTTTATGCGCCTTGCCGAGCAAATCTTCACGCACAATAACTAACGTCAAACCCGCAGGACCAATGTTTTTCTGCGCGCCTGCGTAAATCACACCAAAGCGGCTGACATCCATTGGATGCGACAAAATAGAGGATGAGTAGTCAGCTACCACGACTTTATCGCCGAAATCCGGCGTTTCATGAGTCGCGATACCGTCAATAGTTTCATTCGGGCAATAGTGCAGGTAGGCACTGTTTTCAGAAACCTGCCACTCGCTCATCGGTTTGATGGCACGCAGGCCGTCGATGGTAACTTTGGCATCAATAACATTCGGAGTGCAGTATTTATGCGCTTCTTTTACAGCACTGCTCGCCCAGTAACCGCCATCAACATAATCAGCGGTAGTTTTGTCGCCCAGCAGGTTTAACGGTACACCAGCAAATTGGCCGCGACCGCCGCCGTGACAGAACAAAACTTTGTAGTTTGAGGGGATTTGCAGGAGATCACGAAAATCTTTTTCAGCTTCTTCAGCGACCTCAATAAACTCTTTACCACGATGGCTAATCTCCATTACGGAGGTGCCTAAGCCTTGCCAGTCGCAGAGTTCAAGTTGCGCACGACGAAGCACTTCAGCCGGCAGCATTGCCGGGCCGGAACTAAAATTGTATACCTGAGCCATTTCCCCTCACCACGCTTAAAGCAATAAGTTTTATCACGCTATCGGTTTTATCACTCAGATGCAGAGGCTGCAACGGTTAATCAGGCATGGCTGGGTAATGTGCGCAAAATCACACAACATAATCAACTAGTCGCTGAATTAAATGCCCGATAACCGCCCGTCACGTCACTCGCGTGGCGGTACAGGCTTTGACCCAGAACTTGTGTTCACAACGTGGGCAAGGCGTTTCATCCCCGGCATTAAGTGTCACCACTTCGCTGCAGTGAATACAGGCGTAATCTGCATCTTCAGGGAGTTTAACAAACCGTTCGCAGCAGGGTTCGGGTAAAATAGGTAACCCCGGCCTGACGAGTTTATCGGGGAAAAAGTAGACGCTGATTTGACCGTTAGTTTCCAGTATGGCGAGCCGTACCTGCCCAAGATGTTCAACACCCACCAATCGTAGTTCCATAAAGAACTCAAATTCAGTCATGTTTTGCGACTTCATTTTTTCCCAGGCAAACTCGCCTTCTTCAATCAGAACCGAAGGTTTGCCTTCAAGCAGGTTTTCAAGTTTTTCGCTGTGGCTCATCAACCACATCACCAGGCGATAAAGCAGCCCCAGCGTGACGAACACAATCAAGACGGGCAACATGGGGACATCATGATAAAACGCCACATCGCCTGCCGCAGAGCCGAGTGTCAGAATGATCAATACTTCAAATAGCGACATCTGCCGAACACCGCGCCGCCCCGTTATCTTCAAAAATAGAAATACCAATATAAAGGTGTAGAGACTGCGTAAAGCGACTTCCCAAAGAAAATCGAGGGGAACGTCATTTAATGCCATCCGCTGGAGATCAAAGGTCTTCATTTATACCGCCATAACAGTAGGTTACTGACAATAAGCATAGCCTGTTATGCTAGAGCCGCCTGCATGCTGCTGACGATGGCGTCAGTCTGCTAAAACCCGTATCATTGCGCGCTTTGCGTACGACAAAAGTGAAACCTCATGACTCAAACCTTTATTCCTGGCAAAGATGCCGCTCTGGAAGACTCCATCGCTCGCTTCCAGACCAAGCTCGCCGATCTTGGCTTTAATATAGAAGAAGCCTCCTGGTTAAACCCTGTACCGAACGTCTGGTCAGTGCATATCCGTGATAAAGACAGCGCGCTGTGCTTTACCAATGGTAAAGGCGCAACTAAAAAAGCTGCTTTAGCTTCAGCACTAGGTGAATATTTCGAACGTCTGTCGACTAACTATTTCTTTGCTGATTTCTGGTTGGGCAAAACCATCGCTAATGGCCCATTTGTGCATTATCCAAACGAGAAGTGGTTCCCAATCCCAGAAGATGAGCAACTGCCGGAAGGTATTCTCGACGATCGCCTGCGCGCGTTTTACGATCCAGAAAACGAAGTGACTGCAGGTATGCTTATCGACCTGCAATCAGGTAATGAAGAGCGTGGGATTTGCGCGCTGCCATTCACCCGCCAGTCAGATCAAGAAACCGTTTACATTCCGATGAACATTATCGGCAACCTGTACGTATCAAATGGAATGTCCGCAGGTAACACTGCCAATGAAGCGCGCGTTCAGGCACTTTCCGAAGTGTTCGAGCGCCACATCAAGAACCGTATTATTGCCGAAAGCATCAGCCTGCCAGAAATTCCACAAGAAGTGCTGGCTCGTTATCCGGGCGTGGTTGAGTCAATTGCTACCCTTGAAGCCGAAGGTTTCCCAATCTTCGCGTATGACGGTTCATTAGGCGGCAAATACCCCGTTATCTGTGTGGTGTTGTTCAACCCAGCTAACGGCACTTGCTTTGCATCGTTTGGTGCTCACCCTGATTTTGGTGTTGCGCTGGAACGTACCGTGACAGAACTGCTTCAGGGCCGCGGTCTGAAAGACCTGGATGTGTTTACTCCACCAACCTTTGACGACGAAGAAGTGGCTGAGCATGCAAACCTGGAAACTCACTTCATTGATTCCAGCGGTCTGATCTCCTGGGATATGTTCAAGCAAGATGCTGACTATCCATTTGTTGACTGGAGCTTCTCCGGCACAACAGAAGAAGAGTTCGCCACGTTGATGGCAATTTTTGATGCAGAAGACCAGGAAGTCTACATCGCTGATTATCAGCATCTGGATGTTTATGCTTGCCGCATCATCGTGCCAGGCATGTCCGATATTTACCCGGCTGAAGACCTGCTGCTCGCCAACAACAATATGGGCTATCACCTGCGCGATACGATTCTGGCTCTGCCGGGTAGCGAGTGGGAGAAACAAGATTATCTGGGCCTGATTTCTCAGTTAGATGAAGAAGGCCACGATGATTTCACCCGTGTGCGTGAATTACTGGGTCTGGCGACAGGTAAAGATAACGGTTGGTACACGCTGCGTATTGGCGAGTTGAAAGCCATGCTGGCTCTGGCTGGCGGCGATACCGAGCAGGCGCTTATCTGGACTGAATGGACGATGGAATTCAATGCATCTATTTTCAGCGCCGAACGTGCAAACTATTACCGTTGCCTGCAAACGTTACTGCTTTTAGCAATGGAAGAAGACCGCCAGCCGCTGCAATACCTGAATGCCTTCGTACGCATGTACGGTGCAGAAACTGTTGAAGCGGCGAGTGCTGCCCTGAGTGGCGAAGCTGCATTCTATGGCCTGCAAGCTGTAGATAGCGATTTAAAAGCCTTCCCTGCGCATCAGGCGCTGTTAAGCGCGTATGAAAAATTGCAACGCGCAAAAGCGGCATTTTGGAAATAAAGTAACAAAAAGAAACTCAAAGGTGCGTAAACCATAATGTTTACGCTATATTACGGGGCGATTTTTATCGCCCCGTGTATTTATTGGCAGCGTAATAATTTCACTTGTGACTCAATAGTTAAATATTGGTGAAATATTATTAAGTGAAACTACAAATAATGTTGCCAAATTACTGAAATACTCCATTCTAATTAATCAAACACAGGAGCTTCGAGGTTAAATATCAAATTACACTACAAACTTTAAACTTTATTTTTATCATAAAAATCAATAACCTGAACTGAAAAACAGCTAAACACCTGCTTTTTTCAGGCCTATAAGCTTGGCGAGATATGATCCATATCAAATTTTACTCTATAATGCTTTGTTAGTATCTCGTCGCCGAATTAAATAAGAGAGAGTTAGTGTGAAAGCTGACAACCCTTTTGATCTATTGCTCCCAGCTGCTATGGCGAAAGTTGCCGAAGATGCTGGCGTCTATAAAGCAACAAAACACCCGCTAACCACGTTTTATTTAGCGATAACCGCGGGTATGTTCATCTCGATTGCCTTTGTCTTTTACATCACTGCTACTACCGGTACTGCAACAATTCCGTTTGGTATTGCAAAACTGATTGGCGGTACTTGCTTCTCGTTAGGACTTATCCTGTGTGTCATCTGCGGTGCAGACCTTTTCACTTCTACAGTGTTAATCGTTGTTGCTAAAGCCAGTGGACGTATCACTTGGGGTCAGTTAGCCAAGAACTGGGTTAACGTTTATATCGGTAACCTGTGCGGCGCTTTGATGTTTGTGGTGTTGATTTGGTTGTCAGGCATGTATATGACAGCAAATGGTGCGTGGGGTCTGAATGTGCTTCAAACCGCGGACCACAAAATGCATCACACCTTTATTGAAGCTGTGTGCCTCGGTATTTTAGCTAACCTGATGGTCTGTCTGGCTGTCTGGATGAGCTACTCCGGTCGCAGTTTGATGGACAAGATGTTTGCTATGATCCTCCCGGTCGCCATGTTTGTTGCTAGTGGTTTTGAGCACAGTATCGCAAACATGTTCATGATCCCTATGGGTATCGTAGTACGCAACTTTGCAAGCCCGGAATTCTGGACCGCAGTTGGGTCGTCTCCGGACAATTTCACACACTTGACCGTGTTGAACTTCATCACCGATAACTTAATCCCCGTAACTATCGGGAACATCATCGGTGGTGGTTTACTGGTTGGGTTGACGTACTGGGTAATTTATCTGCGCGGTGGCGATAAGCACTAAGTGCTAACTGTCGTGTAGGGAATAAGAAATCCACATTAGAAGGTAGGTGTTAAATGTCCGAACTTAATGAAAAGTTAGCCACCGCTTGGGAAGGTTTTGCTAAAGGCGACTGGCAGAATGAAGTCAACGTGCGTGACTTTATTCAGAAAAACTACACCCCTTACGAGGGTGACGAGTCCTTCCTGGCAGGTGCTACAGATGCAACTACCGCTCTGTGGGACAACGTTATGGAAGGCGTTAAACAGGAAAACCGCACTCACGCGCCTGTTGATTTCGACACTGACCTCGCATCCACCATCACCTCCCATGATGCTGGTTACATCAACAAGTCCCTCGAAACTATCGTCGGCCTGCAAACTGATGCTCCACTGAAACGTGCAATTATTCCGTTTGGTGGCATCAAAATGGTTGAAGGTTCTTGCAAAGTATACGGTCGTGAACTTGACCCAATGCTTAAGAAGATCTTCACCGAATACCGCAAAACTCACAACCAGGGTGTGTTTGACGTTTATACCAAAGACATCCTGAACTGCCGTAAATCAGGCGTAATCACCGGTCTGCCGGATGCTTACGGTCGTGGTCGTATCATTGGTGACTACCGTCGCGTAGCACTGTACGGTATCGACTTCCTGATGAAAGACAAATTCGCTCAGTTCAACTCTCTGCAGAGCAAACTGGAAAACGGCGAAGATCTGGAAGCAACAATCCGTCTGCGTGAAGAAATCTCTGAGCAGCACCGTGCTCTGGGTCAGATCAAAGAAATGGCTGCTAAATATGGCTGCGATATCTCTGGTCCTGCTAAAAATGCTCAAGAAGCTATTCAGTGGACTTACTTCGGCTACCTGGCTGCGGTTAAATCTCAGAACGGCGCTGCAATGTCCTTCGGTCGTGTTTCCACCTTCCTGGATGCATTCATCGAACGTGACCTGAAAGCAGGCAAAATTACTGAGCTTGAAGCACAGGAAATGATTGACCACCTGGTCATGAAACTGCGTATGGTTCGCTTCCTGCGTACCCCTGAGTATGATGAACTGTTCTCTGGCGACCCAATCTGGGCGACTGAATCTATCGCCGGTATGGGTGTAGATGGCCGTACTCTGGTTACCAAATCTAGCTTCCGTTTCCTGAACACCCTGTACACCATGGGGCCGTCTCCGGAGCCGAACATCACTATTCTGTGGTCTGAAAAACTGCCACTGAACTTCAAGAAGTTCGCAGCTAAAGTTTCCATCGATACCTCTTCTCTGCAATACGAGAACGATGATCTGATGCGCCCTGACTTCAACAACGATGACTACGCAATCGCATGTTGCGTAAGCCCAATGATTGTTGGTAAGCAAATGCAGTTCTTCGGTGCTCGCGCTAACCTCGCGAAAACCATGCTGTATGCAATCAACGGCGGCGTTGATGAAAAACTGAAAATTCAGATCGGTCCTAAAGAAGCGCCAATCATGGCTGACGTTCTGGACTACGATAACGTTCTTGACCGTCTTGATCACTTCATGGACTGGTTGGCTAAACAGTACGTCACTGCGCTGAACATCATTCACTACATGCATGATAAATACAGCTACGAAGCGTCTCTGATGGCTCTGCATGACCGTGACGTTGTTCGCACCATGGCTTGTGGTATCGCGGGTCTGTCTGTTGCAGCTGACTCCCTGTCTGCAATCAAATACGCGAAAGTTAAACCTGTTCGTGACGAAGACGGCCTGGCTGTAGACTTCGAAATCGAAGGCGAATACCCAATGTTCGGTAACAACGATTCTCGCGTAGATGATATCGCTGTTGACCTGGTAGAACGTTTCATGAAGAAAATTCAGAAACTGACTACTTACCGTAACGCTATCCCGACTCAGTCTGTTCTGACCATCACCTCTAACGTGGTTTATGGTAAGAAAACCGGTAACACCCCAGACGGTCGTCGCGCTGGCGCTCCATTCGGTCCAGGTGCTAACCCAATGCACGGTCGTGACCAGAAAGGTGCTGTTGCCTCTCTGACTTCCGTTGCTAAACTGCCGTTTGCTTACGCTAAAGATGGTATCTCTTACACCTTCTCTATCGTTCCTAACGCACTGGGTAAAGACGACGAAGTTCGTAAAACTAACCTCGCGGGTCTGATGGATGGTTACTTCCATCACGAAGCGTCCATCGAAGGTGGTCAACACCTGAACGTGAACGTAATGAACCGTGAAATGCTGCTGGATGCGATGGAACACCCTGAGAAATATCCTCAGCTGACCATTCGTGTTTCTGGTTACGCTGTACGTTTTAACTCCCTGACTAAAGAACAACAGCAGGACGTTATTACCCGTACCTTCACTCAAACCATGTAATTCACGGTTTGTCTGAAAAGGCGTAGAATAAAGGCTCCACCTCGGTGGGGCCTTTTCTTATATCAGAACCTATTTCGCAAGATAACTGCTACGTTTAGGTTATCCTGCAAAATTGATTCGACGCGGCAATCTACACACAGACCGCGCTCAACCTGGTTCCTGCTTTTAAGGCATGGACCAATACTGGAGAGAACACCGCAATGTCAGTAATTGGCCGAATTCATTCCTTTGAATCCTGCGGTACCGTGGATGGTCCCGGTATTCGTTTTATTACCTTTTTCCAGGGCTGCCTGATGCGCTGCCTGTATTGCCACAATCGTGATACATGGGATACGCACGGTGGCAAAGAGGTCAGTGTTGAAGAACTGATGAAAGAAGTGGTGACCTATCGCCACTTTATGAATGCATCTGGTGGCGGTGTAACGGCCTCAGGCGGCGAAGCTATTCTGCAAGCAGAATTCGTACGTGACTGGTTCCGGGCCTGCCGTAAAGAAGGGATTCATACCTGTCTTGATACCAACGGTTTTGTGCGCCGCTACGATCCGGTAATTGATGAATTGCTGGAAGTGACCGATCTGGTCATGCTCGATTTAAAACAGATGAACGACGAAATTCACCAGAATCTGGTTGGCGTCTCTAACCATCGTACGCTGGAATTTGCACGCTACCTTTCTGATAAGAACGTTAATGTCTGGATTCGCTATGTTGTGGTACCTGGCTGGTCTGACGATGACGACTCAGCACATCGACTGGGTGAGTTCACACGTGATATGGGTAATGTAGAGAAGATCGAATTACTGCCTTACCACGAGCTGGGTAAACACAAATGGGTGGCGATGGGTGAAGAGTACAAACTTGATGGCGTACACCCGCCGAAGAAAGAGACAATGGAACGCGTAAAAGGCATTCTGGAACAGTATAGTCACAAGGTGATGTACTAAGTTTTAGATATCCGATTCGTCGCTCAATGCAAAAAGCCCCTTCGAGGGGCTTTTTTGTATCTTCAATTTCAGGCGTGGGCAACTGGTGTTGAATGAGGCCCTGCTTTGCGTAGCAGCATGAGTAAGTAGACAAACGCGACGCCTGCTATCATAACGAACAGCAAATTGTCCGAGAAATTTTGCATCAACATTGAGGTAAACGTTGGGCCAAGCAAGCTACCTACGGTATAGCTGAGCAGGAGAGCCTGGTTCATTGCTACCAGCTGATGGTGCTCAACTTTCTCACAGGCCCAAGCCATTGCTACTGGATAAAGAGTAAACCCTGCCGCACCTAGCACAAACAACGTAGGCCCCATCGCCGCATTGCTTAGCATTGCCAAGCAACCCAGAATCACAATAAATACCTGAACACGCAGTACCAGTAAACGGCCAAAACGATCTGCCAGGCGCCCTACCGGCCACTGTCCGACAATACCTGCACTGACCATCACCGCCATCCAGAAACCAATACCGGCATCGCTGACGCCCTGATGGTTTAAATACAGCGGCATCAATCCATAAAGGGAGCCGAGTACGATCCCGGAAATAATGCAGCCGTTCACGCCAAGACGTGCATTTCGCAGGCGCAGCATTGGCCAGACAGGCGTCGCTTCCTGGTTTTCACTCCGATCATTCACAATGCGAGTAAACAACAGCGGAAGAATCGCGGTTAAAATAAGCGCCGTCACCCATGGTAGGACGCTGGCTAAATCGGTCGGCATTTTGCTGATCATCAATTGGCCTAACACCGTGCCAACGTAATAAACCATCATGTAGGCTGCCAGCAAGCGCCCACGATTGTGAGAAGTGCCGCTGCACATCAAGGCGCTTTCAACCACCACCCAAATCATCGCACAGCCGATACCCGCGATGAAACGCCACATCATCCAACTCCAGAAACCGGTCATCAGCCCCAATCCTGCACAACCCGCAGCAAAAATCAGCGAGGCAAGATAGTAACTACGGTTGAAACCCTGACGTTTAATTAGCCATCCGGTCAGCAAAGTACCCACCAAGTTTCCAGTAAAGTACGATGAACCCACCATCCCGACTTGCCAGGTTGGAAGATTTTCGTGAGCTAACCAAAGTGGAACCAGCGTATTTAAAACCGCTATCGCCAGGGTCAAAAGCATCAGACCACAGAGCAAAAGCATCACTGGCCGGGTATAGGTGGACATGTAGAAACCGCGAGGAAGAGAATAATTTGTGCGCATCATGCCACTGGAAAAATGATTGTCAATCGAGTGCTGACGGGGCCTGGCACGATTTGAAAACTGTCGATTTGAAAAACTTATCTTACTTGTGAGCAAAGCATATAGACGAAATGCTATCTCTCTGTTTTTGATGGGATCAGGTATTGGGAATCGAAGCGGGTTGGATGAAAAATTTCATGGTAAATTGCATGATATTTTTTATCCGAAAAGATTAAATGCGCCCGAAAGCGCATTTAATCCCGATGGCATTAACTTGCGATAGCCATACCAACCGTCATATGCAGACCGTAGAACACACCGCGGCCGATTAGCTCACCAACAATAACCAACGCGAAGGCGAATGTCAGAACTGCAGGGTTTGCCTGGCCACCTTTAAGTTGCGGGATAATCCAACAAGCTAATGCAAGCGCCAGCACCAACAAGCGCCATGACATCAATGCACCGTATTCAGGAACCAGTGCAGATGCCTGCATGATTGAGCTGTGGATTGTCGCTAAATCCATACCCTGTAACATCACAACCACGGTACTTATTACAACAGCCAGCAATGAAATTGCAGGAAGAAGACGCATTCCCCAACCCGTTACGCCTGCAACGCGTAGCAGTAAGTAACCGAGCAGCGGCCCACCTATAAACATCGTCAGGAAAAAACTGAGCGGAGTATAAACACTATACCAAGTTGGTACGGTATCAATCAGGTAGACCTTACACATCATCCAGACAAAGAACACGCCCAGAATCATCGTCAGCATCATCCAGATTTTACCCAGTGCCTGCGGCATTTTGCCCAGCACGGTAACCAGCCACCAGAAACCACCCACCGCGAAGAAGACTGAGCCGCTGGCAATTTCATTACTGAGTGCTGATTCCCCGATGCGATTAAGCGAGTTGAAGGCGCGTAGTGGTGAGCCGAGATGCAGTACTGAGGCCATAAAACCAATGCCCATCAACACCCACAGCACGATCATTGCCCAATGCACACGCTTTTGCTGTACACGGTCGGAAACACCGGTCAGCAATGCTAATGCCATAACAATAAAACCACCCGCGACGCACTGCCCTAAAACCGTAAAGACCATTAGTGGCCATTCATGCCATCCGTTACCCATCTCACACCTCCTTCGGGTTTGCCAGATAACCGGTTTTATCCCCACATGGGCGGCTGTTGGCGTTAGGTTTAATGACAATATTTGGCTTAGTGAAATGTGCTGATGGCAGCGGAGCAATAGCTGCCTGTTCACCATACTTCGCGCGTAGTTCAGCAATCGGTGCCATATCTAGCGCACGTAATGGGCAGGATTCGACACAGACAGGCTTCTTGCCCTCAGCAATACGCTCATGACAGCCATCACACTTAGTCATGTGACCTTTTTCAGCGTTGTACTGTGGTGCGCCGTATGGGCAGGCCATATGGCAATAGCGGCAGCCAATACAAACATCTTCATTAACGACCACAAAACCGTCTTCACGCTTATGCATCGCACCGCTTGGGCAGACCTTGGTACAAGCCGGATCTTCACAATGGTTACAAGCAATCGACAGATAGTAGGCGAAGACGTTTTGCTGCCAAACCCCGTTGTCTTGTTGCCAGTCACCGCCAGCATATTCATAAATGCGACGGAAGCTGACGTCCGGGCCTAAATTTTTGTAATCTTTACAAGCCAGCTCGCAGGTCTTACAACCAGTACAGCGGCTCGAGTCTATATAAAATCCGTATTGGGTAGTCATCAGCTATTCCTTACGCCTTCTCGACCTGGACGAGGTTACTGTGGGATGGGTTGCCTTTTGCCAGTGGCGACGGCCGCTGCGTGGTTAACACGTTAATGCTACCCGAGTGGTCAACTTTATTGGCATCCGGGCTATACCAGGCCCCTTCCCCCATCGCGACAACGCCAGGGATTATGCGTGGTGTCACTTTCGCATTGATTTGAACTTCCCCACGCCCATTGAAGATACGCACTATGTCGCCGTTCTTAATCCCACGTTGCTGTGCATCAATTGGGTTGATCCACATTTCCTGACGACAGGCTGCTTTCAACACATCCACATTGCCGTAGGTTGAGTGGGTACGCGCTTTGTAATGGAAGCCCGTCATCTGCAATGGCCATTTCTCGGCCAGCGGATCGCCAAAGTTTTCAAAGCCCGCACTGTAAACTGGTAGCGGATCGATGACGTCTCCTTCATTAAGTTGCCAGGTGGCTGCAATTTCGGCTAACTGTTCAGAATAGATTTCAATTTTCCCTGATGGTGTCGTCAGTGGATTCGCCGCTGGGTCTTCACGGAAGGCTTTATACGCCACGTGGTGGCCTTCAGGGTCACGTTGCTTGAAGATGCCAACTTTTCGGAATTCATCAAAACTTGGTAGGCCAGGAATCGCTTCCTGAGACTGCTGATAGAGATGACGCATCCAGCCTTCTTGCGTGCGCCCTTCTGTGAACTGTTGCTCAACCCCCATGCGTTTTGCCAGTTCAGTAGTCATCTCATAAATGGTTTTGCACTCAAAACGCGGTTTAATCACCTGATCGGCAAAAATCACATAAGCCATGTTGCCGCATGACGCATCGAGGCAGAAGTCCATCTGCTCAGATGCGGTGCAATCAGGCAGCAATATATCTGCGTATTTAGCAGAGGAAGTCATGTGGTTATCGATCACCACAATCATTTCGCATTTCTTGTCGTCTTGTAGGATATCGTGAGTACGGTTAATTTCTGAGTGCTGGTTAATCAGGCAGTTACTGGCATAGTTCCAGACCATTTTGATTGGCACATCGAGCTTATCTTTGCCGCGCACACCGTCGCGAGTTGCGGTCATCTCTGGGCCGCGTTCGATGGCATCCGTCCACAAGAACATCGAAATACTGGTTTGCACCGGATTTTCCAGCGTCGGCATACGCACAAATGGCAGGCTATAAGAGCCTTCGCGTGCGCCGCTATTACCGCCATTGATTCCCACATTACCCGTCAGGATCGACAACATGGCGATGGCACGTGAAACCAGTTCACCGTTTGAGTGGCGCTGCGGCCCCCAACCCTGGCTGATAAATGCTGGTTTCGCGGTGGCGATTTCACGAGCAAGTTTAATAATGCGGTCGGCAGGAATACCGGTAATTTGGGCCGCCCATTGTGGCGTTTTGGCCTGGCCATCGGCTCCTTCGCCAAGAATATAGGCTTTGTAATGTCCGTTAGCAGGAGCCGTTTTTGGAAGAGTTTTTTCGTCGTAACCGACACAGTATTTATCGAGGAATGGCTGATCAACCAGATTTTCAGTGATCATTACCCATGCTAAAGCTGAGATAAGGGCGGTATCAGTACCCGGACGAATTGGAATCCACTCATCTTCACGCCCGGCACCGGTATCGGTGTAACGAGGATCGATGATAATCATGCGAGCATTAGATTTTTCGCGAGCCTGCTCAAGATAGTAAGTCACCCCGCCGCCACTCATACGCGTTTCACCAGGGTTATTGCCAAACAGCACGACTAATTTGCTGTTTTCAATATCAGATGGGCTATTGCCATCCGCCCAACCGCCGTAGGTATAGTTCAGGCCAGCGGCAATTTGTGCAGTTGAATAGTCGCCATAATGATTGAGATAACCGCCGCAGCAGTTCATCAAACGGGCGATTAATGTTGACCCTGGTGGCCAGGAGCGGGTCATGGTTCCACCCAGCGTACCGGTGCCGTAATTCAGGTAAATAGCTTCGTTGCCGTACTCTTTGATAATGCCTTTCATGCTATTGGCGATGGTATCGTAGGCTTCATCCCAACTGATTTGCTCAAACTTCCCTTCTCCACGCGCACCAACACGCTTCATCGGATATTTCAGGCGGTCGGCATTATAGACGCGACGACGCATTGAGCGACCACGCAGGCACGCGCGGACCTGATGCAACCCTTCGTAGTTGTCATCACCGGTGTTGTCTGTCTCAACATATTTGATTTCGCCATCCGCCACATGCATACGAAGTGGGCAACGGCTACCGCAGTTTACTGTACAGGCGCTCCAGATAACTTTTTCAGCATCTGTTTGTGTATCAGCGGCGGTCTGTGCAAAAGCCAGGCGGCTAAAGGGAAGTGTTAATGCTCCACTCGCAGCAGCAAGACCACCGATAGCTGTAGTTTTCACCAGCTTACGGCGACTCACTTGTGCGGTAAGGACCGCATTAGAAGTTTTCTCTTTCATAATGACCCACTTGTTTAGTGCTCACATTTAAACAAGCTGGCAACGGTTGCTGACTAAATTGCGGCATGCGTATCCATTGCTCAGCCCAAAAGAGAAAGGAGTGTTTTGGTTTATGTCAGGGCCACAATTGGTAGTCCAGTTACATCATGTAATCTGAAACCATCAATTGATAAGGACGCCGAATGAATTGTATTAATAATCACCACTCTCTTTCTGGGAGAGATAATACTCATATAGGGGTATTTGTTATTGTCTGGTGTCAATAAAGGCAGATTATCTATGGGGATGAGAATATTTACGGCATAAAAAAAGCGCCCGCAGGCGCTTTTAAGGAATTAAATAGCACTAATACATTAGCCGATGTACTCAAGCCCTTTCATGTAAGGACGCAGCACTTCCGGAACTTCGATGCGGCCATCTGCTTGCTGGTAGTTTTCAAGTACCGCAACCAGTGTACGACCTACAGCCAGACCAGAACCGTTCAGGGTATGCACCAAACGGGTTTTCTTATCTGATTTGCTGCGGCAGCGAGCCTGCAAACGACGCGCCTGGAAATCTCCGCAGTTGGAGCAAGAGGAGATTTCACGGTAAGTATCCTGCCCAGGCAGCCACACTTCTAGATCGTAAGTTTTGACCGCGCCAAAGCCCATATCACCAGAACACAACAACACTTTGCGGTATGGCAGATTCAATAACTCCAGCACTTTCTCCGCGTGGCTGGTCAACTCTTCCAGTGCTTCCATAGAGTCTTCCGGACGCACAATCTGCACCATCTCAACTTTATCGAACTGGTGCTGACGGATAAGACCACGCGTGTCACGACCGTAAGTACCCGCTTCAGAACGGAAGCATGGGGTATGTGCGGTCATTTTCAGCGGCAGAGCATCTTCATCGAGAATTTCATCACGCACCAGGTTGGTCAACGGCACTTCTGCGGTTGGGATCAACGCGTAGTTGCTTGCATCAGCTTCTTCTTCCAGCGGACGAGTATGGAACAAGTCACCAGCAAATTTAGGCAATTGGCCTGTACCATAAAGCGTGTCGTGGTTTACGAGATACGGAACATAGTTCTCAATATAACCATGCTGCTCAGTATGCAGGTCAAGCATAAACTGGCTCAGGGCGCGGTGCAGACGAGCAATTTGCCCTTGCATCACAACAAAACGAGCACCGGTCAGTTTAACAGCAGATGCGAAATCCAGACCTTTAGCCATTTCGCCCAGTGTCACGTGGTCACGCACTTCAAAATCAAATTTACGCGGCTCACCCCAGCGGCAGATTTCAACGTTTTCGCTGTCATCTTTACCCATCGGCACGCAATCGTCCGGGATGTTAGGCAACGTCAGCGCGATGTCGCGGATCTCTGCAAGCAGGATATCAAGTTCAGTTTTCGCTGCATCCAGCTCTTCACCCAACTGGTTGACTTGCAAACGCAACGGCTCGATATCTTCTCCACGCGCTTTCGCCTGGCCAATGGATTTCGATCGCGAGTTACGTTCAGCTTGCAGATTTTCAGTTTTCACCTGCAATACTTTACGACGCTCTTCTAAAGAGCGCAGCGTTTCTACATCCAGCTTGAAGCCTCGGCGTGCCAGTTTTTCAGCGACTGCGTCTGGCTCTGTACGCAGTAGATTGGGATCGAGCATGCTTATCCTGTGCTTATCGAATTAAATGAAGGGGATGCGGCCACAGATTGCAACCACAGTGATAGTTTTCCTAACCTTACCGCAACGTCTGCTTTAGCGGTAGCGTTTTGTCGGGCTATTTTGATCCTGTTCAGCAAGCCAGGCGAGCTTTTCGCCAATCTTGCCTTCAAGACCTCTGTTTGTCGGCCGATAATAGCGCGTTTGTGCCATTTCCTGCGGGAAGTAGACCTCGCCGGAAGCATAGGCATTGGGTTCGTCGTGAGCATAACGATACTCCTGACCGTACCCCATCTCTTTCATCAGCTTGGTTGGTGCATTGCGAAGATGGACAGGAACGTCATAATCCGGGCGTTCACGGGCATCCGCCATGGCCGCCTTGAATGCTGTATAAACCGCATTACTTTTCGGCGCACAGGCCAGATAAACAATTGCCTGAGCGATAGCACGCTCACCTTCGGCAGGGCCTACGCGGGTAAAGCAATCCCAGGCAGAAATAGCGACCTGCATGCCACGAGGGTCAGCATTACCGACATCTTCCGAGGCAATCGCCAGCAAACGGCGAGCGACATATAAAGGGTCGCCACCCGCGGTGATAATACGCGCATACCAGTACAGAGCTGCATCAGGTGAAGAACCACGCACCGACTTGTGTAAGGCGGAGATAAGATCGTAAAAACGGTCGCCTTTATTATCAAATCGCGCACTGCGTTCACCAGCAATTTGGGTCAAAAGCGCAATTTGTAGAACGCGGTTGCCGCTCGCATCGGTTTCAGCCATATCAGCCATCATTTCCAGCGTGTTCAATGCACGCCGGGCATCACCGTTGACCAGTTCTGCAATAGCAAGACGCGTGTCATCAGGCAGGACAATGTTTTGCCCGCCATACCCACGCGCAGAATCGCTCATCGCCTGGCTCAAGACTTTTTCAATGTCTTCAGTGGTCAGCGATTTAAGCAAATAAACGCGTGCACGCGAAAGCAGTGCTGAGTTCAGTTCAAATGACGGGTTTTCTGTGGTTGCGCCGATAAACGTAATCGTGCCGTCTTCAATGTGCGGCAAAAAAGCATCTTGCTGGCTTTTGTTGAAGCGATGGACTTCGTCGACAAATAGAATCGTTCGCCGCCCCGCGTTGCGATTCTGGCGCGCACGCTCTATGGCTTCGCGGATTTCTTTGACGCCTGAAGTGACAGCCGAAATGCGTTCTACATCGGCGTCAGCATAGTGAGCAATCACTTCAGCAAGCGTAGTTTTGCCCGTACCTGGAGGTCCCCATAAAATCATCGAATGGAGATGCCCCGCTTCGATTGCTTTAGGAAGCGGTTTGCCTGGAGCGAGCAGATGTTGTTGGCCGATGTATTGCGCGAGGTTCTCTGGCCGCATACGCGCAGCCAGAGGTTTGAAGGTATTCTCAGAAAAATCGAGCGACAGGTTGCTCACTCATACCTCTACTTACGTTGGTCGTCCACCGTCACGCCAGCAGGCGGGGTAAACGTAAACTTGCTCATATCAACCGCACCATTTTGCTGGGTTTTCAGCGCATAGCTGCTGCGTTGATCGTCTTGCTCAATCGCGCTGAATTGATGGATAGTGCCATCGCTTCCGACATTAATAGTGAATTGCTTGAGATTGCCGGCGCTGGTTTTTGGAGTCAGTACAAAATCATCACCGCTTTGTTTAATGTTGTATTGCTGCCAGTCACTGCTCTGGTTGCGCGCAATCAACATAAACGGTGTATTACCGGTGGCATCTTTCAGCCAGGTCGCACTGACTTGCTCAACAAACGGGTTGTAGAACCACAATGTTTTGCCGTCAGAGACCAGAATACTTTCATCAGGTTGAGTCATGTGCCAGTTAAAAAGGTTTGGACGTTTAACCCACAAATCCCCCTGGCCTTCCTGAACAGCCGCGCCACTACCATCGGTCACTTTCTGCGTGAAGCTGGCGTGGAAGCTGCTGACCTTATCCAGACGCGTTTTCAGGTCGCCTGCGGCATCAGCCCAGGCAGCGGTTGCGGTAAGAGCGGTCAACAAAGCACAAGTAATAGCGATTTTTTTCATTATGATCCCTTTAAATACACGCACCACAAAACGAATACACAGTGGCATTTCTGCTGCCCACTCTATTCGAGGGCCATTCTGTAGCAACAGAAGAATAAGCTGATTTTCCGGTAATTTACCCATCTTTGCAAAAGAGCCGCAATCACGACTCTTTTGCACAGGGTTACTCAAATGGCGGTGGCGCAAGCACTTCGCGGTTGCCATTATGCCCCTGTGGACTCACGATACCCTGCGCTTCCATCTGCTCAACAATTCGCGCCGCACGGTTATAACCAATGCGGAACTGGCGTTGAACACCAGAAATTGAGGCTTTACGCTTTTCAACCACAAACGCGACAGCCTGATCAAATAACGGGTCGAGTTCTTCATCACCGTCAAGACCGCCACCTGCACCGCCTTCACTTTCGGTATCTGAAGTAATACCGGTGATATATTGTGGGCGGCCACGTGCTTTCCAGTCCTGAACAACTGCATGCACTTCCTGATCACGAACAAACGCACCATGCACACGCACTGGCAACGTAGAGTTTGGCCCGGAATAGAGCATATCGCCCATCCCCAGCAGTGACTCAGCACCGGCCTGGTCAAGAATAGTGCGGGAGTCAATTTTGCTCGACACGGTAAACGCCACACGCGTAGGAATATTGGCCTTAATCAAGCCGGTAATCACGTCTACAGATGGGCGCTGAGTAGCCAGCACTAAGTGAATACCCGCAGCACGCGCTTTCTGCGCCAAACGAGCGATCAACTCTTCCACTTTCTTGCCGACCGTCATCATCAGGTCGGCAAACTCATCTACCAGCACGACGATATACGGCAGTTTCTCAAGCATTGGATGAGAAACTTCCATGCTGTCGCCCGGCTTCCAGAATGGATCTGGGATTGGGCGACCCATACGTTCAGCTTCCAGCACGCGTTCGTTATAACCCGCCAGATTTCGCACGCCTAGCGCGGACATCAGCTTGTAACGACGTTCCATTTCGTTAACGCTCCAGCGCAATGCATTGGCAGCATCTTTCATATCTGTTACGACTTCAGTTAACAGATGTGGAATGCCTTCATACACTGACAACTCAAGCATTTTCGGGTCGATCATAATAAAGCGCACTTCGTCAGGTGTGGCTTTATACAACATGCTGAGGATCATGGCATTAACGCCAACGGACTTACCGGAACCGGTCGTACCAGCTACCAGCAAGTGAGGCATTTTTGCAAGATCGGCAATCACCGGCTCGCCGCCGATGTCTTTGCCCAACACCACTGTTAGCGGCGAAGTACTTTCACGGAATTTGGCACAATCGAGCACTTCGCGTAGGTAAACGGTCTGGCGCTTTTTGTTTGGTAATTCCAGGCCCACGTATGGTTTACCCGGAATAACCTCTACAACACGCACCGCGACAGTCGACAACGAACGCGCCAGGTCACGAGACAGGTTAGAAATACGTGCAGCTTTAACTCCCGGGGCTAAATCAAGTTCAAAGCGCGTGATTACAGGACCTGGAGAGTAATCCACCACATCGGCTTTAATACGATAATCCGCAAGACGAGCTTCAACCAGACGCGCCATTTGCTCAAGAGCAAAGGTATCTACTGGCTCAATTTCCGCAGGTGGCGAAGTCAGCAAGTCCAGAGATGGCAACGGCGTGGTTGGGCGCTGCAACGGACGGTCATCACCATTACGCATCAAGAAAGGATGGATCAAACTCTCTTTGAATGACGGGGCGGTAACGGGTGCAGGTGTCGGTTGTTGTTGGACATGCGGCTGCGGAACAGCCTGCCAATTTTGCGATTGCTGCACAGGAACCGGTTCTTCAACGTGACCCGGCGTAAACAATGGCTCACTTGGTCCATCGTTGACTAACGTTTTCATTGGCGAGAAATCAAAATCATCCAATGAGAACGGAACATTATTTGGCTGTTGTTGATTCGGTTGCTGCTGGGGTGCTGAATAACGCTGTTGCTGTTGTGCAGCGAACTGGCGCGCTAATTCAACCTGCTCAGCCTCATCTTCGCCTTGCTGCAAAGAGTCGTCTTCATACTCTTCGCCGTAACGCTGTTGTTGCTGGGCTGCAAACTGGCGAGCAAGTTCATGCTGTTCCATTTCTTCGGCATCGTCAGCATAGTCTTCTTCAATATCCATACCATTCTGGCGACGCGCTTCTTCTTCAGCCATACGCTGAGAAGGCAACTTGATACCGTAGGAAGCAAGTTCGCGACGAGTCGGTACGCGCACACGATTTGGACGCGGCAACTGCGGGCCGATCCCCTCTTTAATCTGAGGTCGCGGCGCATCGCTTGCTATGCTAAACACCGGACTAAAGGCCGCAGCCACACCAGCAACTTTCGCTGCGTCTTTAACACCTTGTGGCATAGATGGCGCAGCCACTACCGGAACTTCAGGCACTACGCTTGGAACACCCTGAGGCATGCCCGGAACTTCAAAGCGTGAAGAATCGGTTACAGATGTTGAGGCAAAAGCAGGAGAGCTGTCATAACCGTAAGGATCAGGTTTTGGCTCATTAACCGGTTGATACCAGGCAGCTAGTTGTTCACGCTCACGAGCACGTTTCGCTTCGACTTCTTCAAAATGATAGAGAGGCGGGCGAACGGCCGGTTTTATCTCTTCAACCGGCTCAGGCTCAACAATTGGTTGCGCTGGGGTTGGATCATAATAAATTGGCTGAACCGGAGCTTGTTCAACAACAGGCTGCACCATTTCTGGCTCTGACCAATGGCTGGTCACCTGTTGAGGGCTGTATTGTTCCGCGGCGCGAGGCGCTTGATAACTTTCAGGTGTCGGCGCAAGCACAGGCTCAGGTGTTACCGTAGTCGGTGCTGGCTGCCAGGCAATAGCCGGAGTCTCTACTACTTCCGGCGCAGGCGTAGCAACAGGAGATACGGTACCTGTCGGCATCACCGGGGCGGCGTAAGCTGGGTTCGCCATAGCGGCCGCAGCAGCGACTGGCGCAACGATAGACTGCCCGTGTAATAACGGATCGTACTCATCGCTTTCCGGCAGCGTTGCTTTATTACC
Organism: Buttiauxella sp. AC038; assembly: GCF_979253565.1. NCBI lineage: Bacteria > Pseudomonadati > Pseudomonadota > Gammaproteobacteria > Enterobacterales > Enterobacteriaceae > Buttiauxella > Buttiauxella sp. AC038. The sequence goes on from NZ_CEEDCQ010000001.1 coordinate 3,432,888, forward strand.
AGAGAACAGTACGTCATCTTCCGGCTGAGTGGCTTTGTTGGACGAGAAGAGAACATCATCCTCGGCATCATCCATACGCTTACCAGAAAACAGCGCTGAATCTGTTTTGCGTGCGTTTGGATTAGCGAATTTTTCTGAGATGCGTTGCTTGCGGGCCAGTGCGCCACGCAAAATACGCGCACGACGAGACTCACGCTTTTCTATTGCTGGCGCGTGTTCGTCATCATTTTCTTCTTCGTCGTCGTAATCATCGTCCTGCCAGGTGTTATCCCGGCGAGTGCGGTTGCTGGCAAACGTCAGCACGCTTAAAGTCGCGCTACCAATTTTCTCAGCGATCCCGACCCAAGACCAACCAGTAAACAACGTTAACCCTGCCGCCCACACGCACAACAGTGCAATAGTGCCGCCACTGCTGTTAAGCAATGGCATCATTGCTGTACTCAGCAAGCTACCAATTACCCCACCGGAGGCAAAATACCAAATATCATCGGCGTTAATTGCAGCAAGGCCGCAGGCGGTAAGAACCATAGCCAACACGCCTATCAGGCGTAAGGAAACGGCAAAATAATCAATAAACTCTTCGTTATCCCGATTGCGGAAAGTAAACCAACACGCGCCGATAATGATAACCGGGATGGTGTAGGCCATTACGCCAAAAATAAACAGCAGTGTATCGGCCAACCACGCACCTGGCATCCCACCTAAATTATGGATAGGTTCATGCCATGCGGTTTGTGACCAACTGGGATCGGAAGGATTAAAACTGAGCAACGCCACCATCAAATAGACGGCAAAAATGGCAACAAGGAGCAGTAAGGCTTCTAATGCCCGACGCCCGCTGCTGAGTTTCCTCAATGTAACTTCTTTTTCTTCGGTGTATTCCTGGCTCAAGTAAGACTCTCCAGGTCCTTAATAACTATGGAGAGCAACAGTGCCGGGCATTCCCGGCACTGTTGCTGTATGAATTACCAGGAGTGTAACCAAAATACGCAGATTTTGCACCTGGCCCGTGTTAACGGGTCTTAATAACCAGACGATTGCTCTGTTTGACCTCTTCCATGACCACATAGGTACGGGTATCGTTCACACCCGGCAGTCGCAACAAGGTTTCGCCTAGTAATTTGCGGTACGCTGACATATCAGGTACGCGGGTTTTCAACAGGTAGTCGAAATCACCGGATACCAAATGACATTCTTGAATTTCTTCAAGTTTTTGAACAGCGGCGTTAAATTGCTCAAACACATCCGGTGCGCCACGATTCAGAGTAATCTCAACAAAAACCAGAAGTGATGCATCCAGATAATGCGGGTTCAGCAGAGCTGTGTAGCCCTGAATGAAACCCTGTCGTTCCAGGCGACGCACGCGCTCAAGGCACGGAGTCGGTGAAAGCCCTACTCGCTTCGAAAGCTCGACGTTGGAAATACGTCCATCCTTCTGCAGCTCGTTTAGAATGTTACGATCGATGCGGTCGAGATCTTTGCCAGGGCGCTTCTTACTATCTACCATTATTATTGTCTCTCTGTGTTCCTTCCTTCACCTGCCATAACCCGGGCAACGTCAATGTTCCGAGTGTACGTGAGAAGACCGGTGCCCAATGGCCGCCATCGACATCACTTATGGCGTCTGTCCACGCCATGAGTAGATTTCAATAACCCGGTAAAATTGCATCAGGTATGCGTGATTATTTTGCAGCTCTCATACCAAATGTTTTTCTTCCTCGAATGTTTTCGCAAATGCTTAGCGGATTGTCAAAGCAAAACATCGAAATTTAGTGGAACGTGCCATATATCCGGGGCAGTTGACGATTATTCATCACTTTACCTGCGTGACTAATTACCCTGTTCAGATGGATTTTTATGCGCTTTCAGTGAATTGTTCTACGGCTGATTGAGTACAGCTATTGCACATATAGTTAACAAAATCGCTGCACCCTTTTTTTACCCCGCCAAATTCCCTACAATCCCTCGATTGTCTGCCAACGAACAATGAGGATCTCATGGGCACCGCTAAACACAGTAAATTGCTAATTCTTGGCTCCGGCCCTGCGGGCTACACCGCAGCAGTCTACGCGGCGCGCGCCAACCTCAAGCCCGTTTTAATTACCGGGATGGAAAAAGGTGGCCAATTGACCACTACGACTGAAGTCGAGAACTGGCCGGGTGATCCAAATGACCTGACTGGCCCAGCTCTGATGGAGCGCATGCACGAGCACGCAACCAAATTTGAAACCGAAATTCTGTTTGATCACATCTCTAAAGTTGATCTTCAGAATCGTCCATTCCGACTGACGGGTGACAGCGGTGAATACACCTGTGATGCATTGATCATCGCAACCGGCGCCTCAGCACGTTACCTGGGTCTGCCTTCAGAAGAGGCATTTAAAGGCCGTGGTGTTTCTGCCTGTGCTACCTGTGATGGTTTCTTCTATCGCAATCAAAAAGTGGCGGTCATCGGTGGAGGTAACACCGCAGTTGAAGAAGCGCTTTATCTGGCAAACATTGCCTCTGAAGTGCATTTAATTCACCGCCGTGACAGCTTCCGGGCTGAGAAAATCCTGATTAATCGACTGATGGATAAGGTGAAGAACGGCAATATCGTACTTCACACTAACCGCACGCTGGATGAAGTAACTGGCGATCAAATGGGTGTTAGTGGTTTGCGTCTGCGCGATGCGCATAACACTGACCAGACGGAAGAGTTAGAAGTTGCGGGTCTGTTTGTTGCTATCGGTCACAGCCCGAACACTGGGATTTTTGACGGTCAGCTAGAGTTGGAGAATGGTTACATCAAAGTGCAGTCCGGTATCCACGGTAATGCCACGCAAACCAGCATCCCTGGTGTATTTGCAGCTGGTGATGTTATGGACCATATCTACCGCCAGGCAATTACCTCTGCAGGCACAGGATGTATGGCTGCATTAGATGCTGAGCGTTACCTGGACGGACTCGCTGAACAGAATAAGTAACTCTCGTAACCCATAGCGACAGTTTGAAGATACGTAAAGGCGACTGAATAAGTCGCCTTTCTTTTGCCTGCGTTGTAACATTGCCCGCAAATTTTGCCTGATAATTCATCATTTACCTGCACTGGCAACCATGAATAAAACCCGTCAACAAGAACTTAGCCGCTGGCTAAAAACACAAAGCATTATCTCGCGCCGCTGGCTGGGGCTTTCCCGTTTTTTGGGTTTGGTCAGTGGGCTGTTGATCGTTGCACAGGCCTGGATTTTAGCCAGGATGTTGCAGCATATGATTATGGAAAACATACCGCGTGAAGCTTTGCTTCTGTTGTTCGTTATCCTGATTCTGATTTTTGTATTACGAGCCTGGGTCGTATGGCTGCGTGAAAAGGTCGGTTTCTATGCCGGGCTGCACATTCGGCAGGAAATACGCCGTAAAGTGCTCGATCGCGTTCATGAAGCAGGGCCTGCCTGGATTCAGGGTAAACCTGTCGGCAGTTGGGCAACGATGGTTCTCGAACAGATTGAAGATATGCACGATTATTACGCCCGTTACCTGCCGCAAATGTCGCTTGCGGTGATGGTTCCGGTACTAATTTTAATCGTAATTTTCCCATTTAACTGGGTCGCCGCATTGATTTTGCTCTGCACCGCACCGCTAATCCCGTTGTTTATGGCGATGGTAGGTATGGGCGCTGCTGATGCGAACCGCCGTAACTTCCATGCGCTGGCTCGCCTTAGTGGCCATTTCCTTGACCGCCTTCGCGGCATGGAAACCTTGCGTTTGTTTAACCGAGGCCATGCAGAAACAGAGAATATCCGCGTTGCTTCGCAGGATTTCCGCCAGCGGACAATGGAAGTATTACGCCTTGCGTTCCTCTCCTCCGGCGTGCTGGAGTTTTTCGCCTCGCTGTCTATTGCAGTGGTCGCGGTTTACTTTGGTTTCTCCTATCTTGGCGAGCTGAACTTTGGCCATTACAGTACTGGCGTGACGCTGTTTGCAGGTTTCCTGGCACTGATTCTGGCACCTGAATTTTTCCAGCCGCTACGTGACTTAGGCACTTTCTATCACGCTAAAGCACAAGCCGTGGGGGCAGCTGATAGTCTGATGACATTCCTCGATGCGCCATTGCAGGAACGTAAAAAAGGCAGTGCGCAATTTAATTGCAACGAGCCAATCTGCATTGAAGCGCGTGATTTAGTTATCCTGTCAACCGAAGAAAAAGTTCTTGCAGGGCCTCTGAATTTCACCCTTTCAGCCAACCAACGCGTCGTTTTGGTTGGGCAAAGTGGTGCTGGTAAAAGCTCACTGCTCAATGTGTTATCTGGTTTTTTACCTTATCAAGGGCACTTGCTAATCAACGGTGTTGAGCTTTCAGAGCTTGACCCTAAATGGTGGCGCGAACAACTCAGTTGGGTTGGGCAAAACCCACAACTTCCGGCTCTAACCATCCGTGAAAACGTGCTGTTGAGTGCTCCAGATGCGAGCTCTGAACAATTAACTACCGCACTGGAAAAAGCCTCTGTCAGCGAATTCCTGCCGTTGTTACCGCAAGGTATTGATACACCACTTGGCGAAGCCGCAGCGCGCTTATCGGTCGGCCAGGCACAACGTGTTGCCGTAGCACGAGCCTTGCTGATGCCATGCGGATTGTTACTGCTGGATGAACCAGCCGCAAGCCTGGACGCTCACAGCGAGCAGCGAGTGATGGATGCTTTGAGTGACGCTTCCCGCCAGCAAACGACGTTAATGGTAACGCACCAATTGGACTACATCAGCGACTGGGATGAGGTGTGGGTGATGCGTGAGGGGCGTATCGTGCAACAAGGAAATTACGCAACGCTTGCCTCTCAGGAAGGCCCGTTTGCTACGTTACTGGCTCATCGCCAGGAGGAGATTTAATGCGCGCTTTACTGCCCTATCTGGCGCTTTATTGCCGTCATAAATGGCTACTGACACTTGGCGTGGTGCTGGCGATTATCACACTGCTGGCAAGCATTGGGCTGCTTACGCTTTCAGGCTGGTTCCTCTCCGCGTCGGCTGTGGTCGGCGTTGCAGGTATTTATAGTTTTAACTATATGTTGCCTGCCGCGGGTGTGCGTGGTGGCGCAATTACGCGTACCGCAGGGCGCTATTTTGAACGCTTAGTCAGCCACGATGCGACGTTCCGCGTGCTTCAGCATCTGCGCGTTTCCACTTTTAGCAAACTGCTTCCGCTCTCCCCTGCTGGGCTTGCTCATTTTCGTCAGGGTGAATTGCTTAATCGCCTGGTTGCGGATGTCGACACCCTTGATCACCTTTACCTGCGCGTGATTTCGCCGATGGTCGGTGCATTTGTCGTCATTGCCGTTGTCACGTTTGGTTTGAGCTTCCTCGATGTGCAGTTAGCTCTAACGCTCGGCGGTGTTTTGCTTGCGACATTACTCATATTACCGCCCTTATTTTATTACGCGGGAAAATCAACCGGTGAGGCGATTACCGTCCAACGTGGACAATACCGTCAGCAACTCACAGCATGGCTACAGGGCCACGCAGAATTAACCATTTTTGGTGCTACCCAGCGCTATCGCCAGCAACTCGAAGCGACTGAAGACAGTTGGCAAGAAGCACAGCGCCGCCAGGCGGAGCTTACAGCTCTTTCACAGGCCGTTATGCTGCTTATCAGCGGTGTTGCCGTCATATTGATGCTGTGGATGGCTGCGGCTGGTGTAGGTGGAAATACAACACCTGGTGCGCTTATTGCGTTGTTTGTGTTCTGTGCCCTGGCCGCCTTTGAGGCACTGGCCCCGGTGACCGGAGCATTTCAACATTTAGGTCAGGTTATCGCATCCGCGTTACGCGTAACTGAAATCACCAGTCAAAAACCAGAAGTCGTTTTCACCGAACAACCTCAGCCCATCCCTGAAAGCGTAGCTTTGGATATTAACAACGTTAGCTTTGCCTATCCTGAACAGTCTCAAATGGCGTTGCGAGACATTTCTCTCAGAATCGAGGCTGGACAGCATGTCGCGATTCTCGGGCGCACAGGCTGTGGTAAATCAACGCTGCTTCAGTTGCTTACCCGGGCATGGGAACCTCAACAAGGCGAGATCAATCTTAATGGCGAAGCGTTAAGCCAGTTTGATGAAACGGCTTTGCGTGCGGCTACGAGCGTCGTCTCTCAGCGTGTCCATCTGTTTAGTGCCACGCTGCGCGACAACCTTTTGCTCGCTGCCCCCCAGGCAAGCGATGAACAACTGAGTCGTGCCCTGACGCGTGTAGGTCTTGAGAAGTTGTTAGACGACGCGGGCCTTAATAGCTGGCTTGGCGAAGGTGGCAGGCAGTTATCAGGTGGTGAATTGCGCCGTCTGGCGATTGCCCGAGCCTTGCTGCATGATGCCCCGCTGTTTTTACTCGACGAGCCGACCGAAGGTTTAGATGCGGAAACTGAACGCCAGATACTTGATTTGCTGACTGAAGTGACTAAAGAAAAAACCGTGCTGATGGTGACGCATCGCCTGCGCGGGCTGGCCAATTTCGACAGCATAATTGTGATGGATAACGGGCAAATTATTGAGCAAGGTAATCACCCGGATTTGATGGCCAGCGGTGGGCGTTATTATCATTTCCATCAGCGTTTGTAGGCTATGTAATGAATGCCATCCCAATAGGCGTTATTGTTGCACAGCGTGCAGGAACCGGAACGTATACGAAGTACGTGAGGATTCTGAGCACTGCCCAGGTTTAAAATGGCAAATTAAATAGCCCTAATGGGATGAGCACTTAGTCTATTATCAATAATTATTGCTGTACTGCGGAGTTCACAAGTCATGCGCCTTATTCAGCTTTCCCGTGACTCAATCGCCTTCCCTTCACCGGAAGGCGCGTTGCGTGAACCTAATGGGTTACTGGCGCTCGGAGGCGATTTGAGCCCGGCTCGTTTGTTGATGGCTTACCAGCGGGGCATCTTTCCCTGGTTTTCACCAGGCGACCCTATTTTATGGTGGTCGCCAGACCCGCGCGCGGTACTTTTCCCGGATCAGTTTCACCTGAGTCGCAGCATGAAGCGTTTCCACCGCAACGCCCCGTACCGCGTAACGCTAAACCACGCATTCGAGCGTGTTATCGCCGAGTGCGCAGACGATCGTGACGAAGGAACCTGGATTACACCTGAAATCATCGACGCCTATAAACGACTCCATGAACTGGGCCATGCTCATTCGATAGAAGTCTGGGAAGATAAAGAATTGGTGGGTGGAGTATATGGTGTAGCGCAAGGCTCTCTGTTTTGTGGAGAGTCAATGTTCAGTCGCCGGGAAAATGCATCAAAAACGGCGCTGCTGGTGTTCTGCCAACACTTTCTAAGTTATGGCGGCAAGCTTATAGATTGCCAGGTACTTAATGCCCATACCGCTTCACTAGGAGCAATTGAAATTCCTCGCCGTGAATATCTGGAACATCTGTCCATATTTCGTCCACAACAACTTGCATCTTATTGTTGGGTGCCACAAATCCTGTCGTAACGATAATGTTTACGGCACATTACTGTTAAGAGTGTTATAATTAGCCCCGCAGAGTGAGCTCTGCTCATTACCCCGCCGCCGTTTGGGATTAGCTTTAACAGGGACAACCCATCGTTTATCTCTTCGCAGCCCTCATCCTAAGCGCCATTAGTGCAGCTTTTGAGTGGGTTTTGGGTAATGCGCAAATTGCACTTTCGCTGGTGATTTCACCAACAATTCTTTACATGATACGTGAACTTGGGCATTATCTTGCCGGTTCAAAACTATGGTAGTGATACCCTCGAGGATTAGATGGCCAAAGAAGACAATATTGAAATGCAGGGTACCGTACTTGATACGTTACCTAACACCATGTTCCGCGTTGAGCTGGAAAACGGGCACGTGGTTACCGCTCATATCTCCGGTAAAATGCGTAAAAACTATATCCGCATCCTGACGGGTGACAAAGTCACTGTAGAGCTGACCCCGTACGACCTGAGCAAAGGCCGCATTGTCTTCCGTAGTCGCTGATAGTTTTATTTAGCGCTGCGGCAACAACAGGCGGCGTGAACAATTAAGTACAAATTAGTAATAGAAAGGCCAGGTCGATGACCTGGCCTTTTTTTATTCCGTCATACGGATAAATTAATGAGCCGCTTCCGGTTTATGTTTCTGCGCACTATGGAAATTATAAATCAGTTTCTGATTCTCTTTATCCAGCGCCACAGATACCTGGCCCCCATCCACCAGTGAACCAAATAACAGTTCGTTAGCGAGTGGTTTTTTCAGGTTGTCCTGAATAACACGCGTCATTGGACGAGCGCCCATTGCACGGTCGTAGCCTTTTTCTGCCAGCCAATCGCGCGCTTCCTGGCTCACTTCCAGAGAGACACCTTTCTGATCCAACTGCACCTGTAGCTCAACAATAAACTTGTCGACAACCTGGTGGATCACATCGGTAGACAGATGGTTGAACCAAATAATGTTGTCCAGACGGTTACGGAATTCCGGGGTAAAGATCTTTTTGATCTCTTCCATTGCATCAGTGCTGTTGTCCTGACGAATCAGGCCAATAGACTTACGCTCGGTTTCACGCACACCGGCGTTGGTAGTCATCACCAGAATCACGTTACGGAAATCCGCTTTACGCCCGTTGTTATCGGTCAGCGTACCGTTATCCATCACCTGCAATAACAGGTTAAAGACATCCGGGTGCGCTTTTTCGATTTCATCAAGCAACAACACAGAGTGAGGATGTTTAATGACCGCATCCGTCAGCAGGCCGCCCTGGTCGAAACCAACGTATCCTGGAGGTGCACCAATCAAACGGCTCACCGTATGACGTTCCATGTATTCCGACATATCAAAGCGCAGCAGCTCAATACCCAGCGATTTCGCCAACTGAACGGTCACTTCGGTTTTACCGACACCCGTAGGCCCGGCAAACAGGAATGAACCCACTGGCTTATGATCATGCCCTAAACCGGCACGGCTCATTTTGATGGCTTCGGTTAACGCCTCAATGGCTTTATCCTGGCCAAACACCAGCATTTTCAGGCGATCATCAAGGCTTCGCAGTGTGTCACGATCGCTTGCTGAAACACTCTTCTCCGGAATACGCGCAATACGGGCGACCACGGTTTCGATATCAGCAACATTGACCGTTTTCTTACGCTTGCTCACCGGCATCAGGCGGCTGCGAGCACCCGCTTCGTCGATAACGTCAATGGCTTTATCTGGCAAATGACGATCGTTGATATATTTCACCGCCAGTTCCACCGCGGCACGAATCGCTTTTGCGGTATAACGCACGTCGTGGTGCGCTTCGTACTTCGGTTTCAGGCCGTTAATAATCTGAACGGTTTCTTCAACGCTTGGCTCAGTAATATCAATTTTCTGGAAGCGACGCGCCAAAGCACGGTCTTTTTCGAAGATATTGCTGAACTCCTGATAAGTGGTAGAACCGATTACACGAATTTTGCCACTCGACAGCAGCGGCTTAATCAGGTTTGCGGCGTCAACCTGCCCACCCGATGCAGCACCCGCACCGATGATGGTATGAATCTCATCAATAAACAGGATGCTGTTCTGATCCTGCTCAAGCTGTTTAAGCAGCGCTTTGAAACGTTTTTCAAAGTCACCACGGTATTTTGTGCCCGCCAGCAGCGAACCGATATCCAGCGAGTAAATGGTGCAATCGGCAATCACTTCCGGAACATCGCCCTGCACAATACGCCAGGCAAGCCCTTCGGCAATCGCGGTTTTACCGACACCCGATTCACCCACTAAAAGCGGGTTGTTTTTACGACGACGACACAGAACCTGAATGGCGCGCTCTAGCTCTTTATCGCGACCAATCAGCGGATCGATCCCTCCCACGCGTGCAAGCTGGTTGAGATTGGTGGTGAAGTTTTCCATACGTTCCTCCCCGCCTGCTTGCTCTTCATTGACCGGATTTTCTGCACCGGGTGCCTGATTAGGTTCGTCTTTACGTGTACCGTGAGAGATGAAGTTCACCACATCAAGGCGGCTGACTTCATGTTTACGCAGCAAGTACGCTGCCTGGGATTCCTGCTCGCTAAAGATAGCCACCAGCACGTTTGCGCCAGTCACTTCACTGCGACCAGAAGACTGGACGTGGAACACCGCACGTTGCAGCACGCGCTGGAAGCTAAGCGTAGGTTGAGTGTCACGCTCTTCTTCACTGGCTGGCAGAACCGGTGTGGTTTGTTCGATGAAGGCCTCGAGTTCCTGTCGCAGCGCCACCAGATCTACGCTACACGCTTCCAGCGCTTCACGAGCCGATGGGTTACTGAGCAAAGCCAGTAACAGATGCTCGACAGTCATAAACTCATGTCGGTGCTCGCGCGCTCTGGCGAAAGCCATGTTTAAACTGAGTTCCAGTTCTTGATTGAGCATAGGCACCTCCCCCAAATTTTGCCTTCTTCAGGCTTTTTCTAGCGTACACAGCAGCGGATGCTCATGCTCCCTTGCATACTGGTTCACTAACGCGACTTTGGTTTCCGCTACTTCTGCAGTAAAAATGCCACAGATAGCTTTACCCTGATAGTGCACAGTGAGCATCAATTGCGTCGCACGTTCTACATCATAAGAAAAGAACTTTTGCAGCACGTCAATAACAAATTCCATCGGCGTGTAGTCATCGTTCATTAACATTACTTTATACATCGAGGGTGGTTTAAGCGCTTCGCGCAGTTTATCACCCACTAGCTGGTCAAAATCCAACCAATCGTTCGTCTTACCCATTGCAAATCGTCATCATGTTAAATCGCCCGTTATCATTAAGGCGAAGCCCATAGGTTGAGTGTAATACGCTTTCAGTTAACGTGACTCATTGAGTTCAAAAGGGACAGTAAATCGTGATCGAGAGCTGTGTCACATTAATCACAATAGCGTTAACTGCTTCAAATTTTTGATTCATTTTCAATCGATCCCCCCGTACAACGCTTGACGACATGGTTAAATTATCTACATTGTACAAGCGTGAGTTGGCGAGGTTTTGAACAGCCCGCCCTCACCCACCGGTTCATTCCATCTCACTTATAAGATTTTCGAAGGATGTAGAAGCATGGAGACGGGTACAGTTAAATGGTTCAATAACGCCAAAGGGTTCGGTTTTATCTGCCCTGAAGGCGGCGGCGAAGATATCTTCGCTCATTACTCCACCATTCAGATGGATGGTTACAGAACGCTTAAAGCCGGGCAAACAGTCAGGTTTGATGTACATCAGGGGCCAAAAGGCAATCACGCTAGCTTGATTGTACCTCTGGAGCTCGAAGCCGCGGTCGCCTGACCTTTTGTTTCATTGTGTACATGCCTAAATCAAAATGCCAGCTTGTACGCTGGCATTTTTATAACCAAACGTAATACCTCAGATTAAAATCATTCACGCGCCAGCGCATCAATCGGGTTCAATCTTGCGGCATTTCTCGCTGGCAGCCAGCCAAAAATAATTCCCGTCGCAGTCGAACAGGCAAATGCGGTTAACAATGCCATCGGCGAGAAACCAATTTCCCAGCCCGGTAACACCAGTTGCAGCGTAAAGGCAATCAGCAGAGATAACGAAATCCCCAACGCGCCGCCCACCAGACACACCAGCACCGCTTCAATCAGGAACTGCTGCAATACATCGCTGGCTCGTGCGCCAACCGCCATGCGAATACCAATCTCTTTGGTGCGTTCGGTTACCGACACCAGCATGATGTTCATCACGCCAATACCACCTACCAACAACGAAATGACCGCCACCAAAGTCAGGAACATCTGAAGAGTACGTGTGGTCTTTTCCGCCGTTTTCAATAGGCCGTCCATATTGTAGGTAAAGAAATCCTTCTTACCGTGACGTAACTGCAATAAACGATTGAGCTGCTGCTCAGCTTCATGGCTGTTGTAGCCTTCCTTGACGCGCACCGTGATAGAGTTGAGCCAGCTTTGCCCCATCACTCGCCCGGCCATGGTGTTATACGGCAGCCAGACACGCAGAATTTTACTGCTGCCAAACATCGACTGCTTCTCTTGCGCTACACCAATTACCGTCGCGGGCATATTCCCCACCAGCACGATTTCACCCACCACTTTGGCTTTATCGGGGAACAACTGACGTTTGGTGTTGCTGTCGAGCACCACCACCTGTGCGCGCCCTGCCAGCTGCTCTTCGTTAAAGGTGTTACCTTCACTGAAGGTCATGCCGTAGACGTTAAAATACTGGCTGCTGACACCGTTCACGCTGGCGGCAGCATCAACATTGCCATAACGTAAACGTAAGTTGCTTGAAAGCGCAGGTGTGGCTGAGCTGACCCACGGTTGCTGGCTTATTGCTGCCAGATCGTCATATTTCAGCGCCTGCTGATATTGCGGGTCATCGTCGCCAAAATCTTTACCAGGATAGATATCAATCGTATTGGTGCCTATCGAACGAATGTCCTGCAACACCATCTGCTTTGCCGCATCCCCGACAATCACAATCGACACCACCGAAGCGATGCCGATAATGATCCCAAGCATCGTCAACAGCGTGCGCATTTTGTTCGCCGCCAGCGCAAGCCAGGCCATGGTAAATGCTTCACGGAAACTACTTAGCGTTTGCTGAAATGCCGAGTTTACAGGCTGAGGTTTCACCTCTTTCGGCGCGCCTGCCTGTTGAACCACAGAAGGAGGATTGCTGATAATCTCCCCATCACGAATTTCGATAACACGCTGTGCTTGCGCGGCTATCGTCGGGTCATGGGTCACAATAATGACCGTATGCCCCTGTTCACGCAGTTGCTTGAGCGTCGCCATCACTTCTTCACCCGAATGGCTATCGAGTGCACCAGTTGGTTCATCAGCAAGAATAACTTGCCCGCCATTCATCAGCGCACGGGCGATACTGACGCGCTGCTGTTGTCCGCCTGAAAGCTGGGAAGGTAAGTAGTCAACGCGCTCAGCAAGCCCCAGACGCATCAGTAACGCTCGTGCGCGTTGCTGGCGATAAACCCGCGCCGTACCGGCATACACCGCTGGCACTTCGACGTTTTGGGTCGCATTCAGATGCGAGAGCAAATGGTAGCGCTGGAAGATAAAACCAAAGTGCTCACGGCGTAATGTGGCAAGTGCGTCGCTATCAAGCAGCGCGACATCCTGCCCGGCCACTGTGTAGCTGCCACTGCTGGGTTTATCGAGGCAACCAAGAATGTTCATCAGCGTGGATTTGCCAGAGCCTGATGCCCCGACAATCGCCACCATCTCACCGGCTTCAATAGTGATATTGATGCCCTTAAGCACTTCAACTTGTTCGTCTCCCGACGGATAGCTACGGCGAATATCCCGTAGCTCAAGCAGTGCTGTCATGGCGCACTCCCGGCGGTGCTTTTGCCGATCACAACTTCTTCACCTTCGGTTAGCCCAGTGGCAACCTGCGCCTGGGTATCGTTACGCATACCGAGGGTAATTTCGCGGTCACGGGTTTCGCCATTACGTAAAACCGAAACTTTATAGCGGTTATCGCCAACCGGCTCGCCTAGTGCGGCAAGTGGAATGGTTAACACGTCTTTCACGCCACCAAGCTGAATATGCACCTGCGCCGTCATTTCCAGACGCAGCACACCTTTAGGGTTCGGGACTTCGAAACGGGCGTTATAAAAGATCGCGTCGTTGACCTTAACCGGCGTCGGCAAAATATCAATTAACAGCCCTTCATAGCGCGTTAGCGGATCGCCAAGCACGGTAAACCACGCTTTTTGGCCGGGCTTCAGGTGAATCACGTCAGCCTCAGAAACCTGAGCTTTCACCAGCATTGTGCCGAGATCGGCAAGTGTCAGAATGTTCGGCGCTTGTTGAGCAGCAATCACCGTCTGGCCTTGTTTAGTGGTGATTTCCGTCACTTCACCCGCCATTGGCGCCACTATTTGCGTGTAATCAAGGTTGGTTTTTGCCGTATCTAATGAGGCCTGATTACGTTTAATTTGCGCATCAATAGTGCCGATTTGTGCCTGCCTGACTTCCAGATCGGTCGCGGCGGTGTCCAAATCCTGTTGTGATATTGCCTGTGTTTTGGCCAGTGCCTGCTGGCGGCTTAACGTCACTTGCGCGAGTTTAGCCTGCGCCTGTGCCTGGCGACGCTGAGCACGCAGTTCCATTAACGTCGCTTCTACTTCTTTGATTTGGTTTTGTGCTTGTTCGGGATCGATAACCCCCAACAGCTGATCTTTCTTCACTTTATCGCCGATATTTACCGACAACGTTTTGAGCTGCCCGCTGACCTGAGCACCCACGTCAACTTTACGCAAAGCATCGAGTTTACCCGTTGCCAGCACACTTTGTTGCAGCTCGCCTTTGCGCACAATCATGGTCTGATAAACCGGCGCTGGCGCATTCAGAAATTTCCAGAGCCAAATGACGAACAGCAATACCAACAGGCCCAGAAGCCAATAACGTTTTTTTATTTTTCCCTTGAATCTCATAGGTATCCTGCAAACTGACTGGCTAATTAAATAAAGTCTCAACAAAAACCGCGAGTCTACGGCTCTATGGCTACTGATTGAACATTCATTGAACTTAAGAGTGGTGAAATTACACCATTCTTTATCAACCAGGTTTCAATCATGTCGCCAATTACCGTAGACGAACTTATTTCAACACCGCAACTTAGTGGATGGCAGCTATTTCTTTGTCTGGCAAAGGGACAGTGGACGCCTGGTAGCGCGTGGAAAAATCCGGCTTACCGCCGCAAGTTTGTCCTGCGGTCGCTGGTAAATCCATGGGCTACGGCACGTTTACTGAGCGATTTATCTCATCAGCCCTGGCTTGAAAAACTGCTTAACGTGCAGCCTGGTTTACCCTGCCGAACCCATCGCCCTTATTTAACAACGAATTTTAACCGCAAGGCTGTGGCGAATGCATTGTCTTTCCACTACAACGAGCTAACCAATGCCTTGCCTGTAACCCTACTACAGCAGCACTTTTCAGAAAAAGGTGCCCACCTGGCAACCATAACGGGTAAAGATGAATGCTTCTACTACCTGAATTTTTGCGCCATCGCCAATCTCGACAAAGAAGGTGAAGCGACGTTGACTTTCACCCGTCAGGATGGGATTGCGCTTGCTGGATTAACCTTCACTTTGTGCCAGCATCAGGGCCAAAAGACACTGTTTATCGGCGGATTGCAGGGCGCCCAAAGCGACATACCCCATGAATATATCCAGGTCGCCACGAAAGCGTGTCACGGATTGTTCCCAAAACGCCTGGTTCTTGAAGCTGCCTGCCAACTGGCACGCCATTTGGGAGCGGAAAAAATCCTGGCGGTGAGCAACAGCTCGCATATCTATCGCTCATGGCGTTATGCGAAAAAGAAGAAAGATAAAATCCACGCTGATTACGACAGCTTCTGGCAATCAATGAGCGGTGAGTTATTGCCAGAAGGTTTCTTTAGCATGCCTTTGAGCGTGGCGCGCAAACCCCTTGAGGATATCGCCAGCAAAAAACGCGCGGAGTATCGCCGCCGCTACAACTTGTTAGATGAGATGACAACGCATATTGAGCAGCAGTTTTAAGCAACTGCCGGGCTAATCAGCCCGGCCACGTGCCAGCCATAACACGCGTGAGAACATTTTTCGCAACAACGACGGCACGGCATCAACGCCACGCCTGCCCGCCTCCATCGCCACTTCAATAGCTAAATCAGGCTTAGAAGAACGGTGGATGGCTTTTACAATAATGCGCCGCATATTCATCGGCACGATTTCGGGAAGCTGTGCCACACGGTGAAAAACATCAGCAAACCCCTGGCGGTACATAAAATGCTCCATGTCCATCGCAGGCAATGTCGTCAGATGGTCGCGTTCCTGATCACGATCATTTTCAAGAATGCCGCGCACCACAGACGCATATTTTTTGCCCGCTTCATCGCCATCAACCAGCACATGCCATTCAATACCCATTCGCCTCGCAAATTTAATCAATGGGCGCAGGCCAGACTGTGCAAACTCAATGACCTTCACCCCTTCGGCGTCAAAATGGTGCCCACACTGGCGCGCCAGTTCGTTCATTACCCACACCTCTGTTTCCCCTTCGACTAACAACCAGCAGCGAGCAAACAGTGATGAGGCCCGATTAAAACGGATGTGAAACGCAATGCGGCGGCTATCTTCAGCATTCATTCCGCCAGGACCGAGCCGCCAGGCGGCAACTTTCGAAGATTCACGCACCAGGCGACAGACATTCTCAACCGGGGTGAGTGATAACAATTCACCAGAATTGGTGGTGGTGATTTTTTGCAGCGGCAGCAGGTTTAATAAATGCCAGGCCACTGACAACATAATAGGGTGCAGTCGCGTTTCGGGATCTTCCACCAGCAACAGGGGCCGCGCGTCTTTATCCAGCGCTACGGTACCTTTTGCTTGCAGAAGTGTTGAAAACATTCCCAGTAATATCATGCGATGAGCACGACTATTGGGTTTGTCTATCATGCGGTTGATGACATCCAGATAACGCCAGCTTCGTTGCTCATCATGCGAGCGACGTCGTAACAGGCGCTGATGTGCGGCAGCACCCTGCTCGGAAAAATAGTGCTCAAGCAATTGCACCATGGCCGACAACCCCTGGCGCAACTGTGCATCTGTGAGATTTTGCGGGCGAGACACCAGTTCACGAGCGAGGAAATCAAGCTGACGGGCCGTCATCTCAGTGTCTGGCATTACCGGGATGCTATCGTTGCGCAGGCGGCGCATAAATCGCGCATCACGCAAGCGTAACACGGGGTTAAGACGGATAATTTGCCGGGCAAGCGTATCAATATCATCAAGCTCAACGGAGTGGCCGTTGTTATCAAGGAAGCTGCGTAGCGTCAGAATTGTGCCATCTTCAGCAAGCTCACCGACCAGACGATACATGATGCGATGGAAGCCATCATTCCCTTCCACCCATACAGGCGCCAGAGAGCGGTAACGCCGTCCGAGATGATGACCAGGTGCTGTTTCCCGAAAGGTCAGCACAATATGTAAATGGTGTTCCCGGCCTTGTAAATCGCCCGGAGGGAAATAGAAATCGTCACGACCGAAGTGATAGAGATTTTCGTGCGGTGACAGCAACAAAGTGAGCGCATCCAGCAAGCTGGATTTACCCCATGCGTTTTCGCCAATCAACACGTTATTTTGCTCAAGCATTAACGATAGACGGTTAATACCCCTGAATCCGACAATTTCTACACGCTCGAGAAACATATTCCCTCCAGATTGGTTAATGCTTTCCTTTAGCTACACGCCACAGCCTGCATAGCTCGAGTATATACCCTTCCCCCTCTGGCGACAGGTTAGCCCATCGAGTTATTTGTGGCGTAGCAGGATAGTATTAATTTTTCCATTTTTATTCGCTCCAAAAATAAACAAATAATTTTATTGCTATCACTTGTAATTCCACCAACTGATAAAAAGTGCGTTTAATACAAGACAATTCTTACTTTATTAAAAACTCTTCTATACTTCCAACGTGTTTATTCTTGAAAGGAATGCCATCTCATTGCCCTAAATCAATTTTTTAGGATTTTATAGTGTGGCTCTAACTAAGTGAAATCATTAACATTGCTGCTCTTTTATTATTTACGTTACGTCTTAAACGGTTGTAACAAACAATAATCGGGTAGATGCCTTTATTTACATCACCCGGGATTCACTGTTTTTGAAATGCAGAGGTGGTTATGTTTAGGAAATTAGCGGCAGAATTCTTTGGCACATTCTGGTTGGTATTCGGTGGTTGTGGGAGTGCAGTGTTGGCAGCGGCATATCCTGAGCTAGGGATTGGTTTTGTCGGTGTGGCATTAGCATTTGGTTTAACCGTATTAACTATGGCTTATGCCGTAGGTCATATTTCCGGCGGCCACTTTAACCCAGCAGTCACTCTGGGCTTGTGGGCTGGCGGTCGTTTCCCAGCTAAAGATGTTATTGGTTATATTGTGGCGCAAGTGATTGGCGGTATTGTTGCAGCCGGTATTCTTTATTTAGTTGCCAGCGGCAAAAGTGGCTTTGATGCAGCGGCAAGCGGTTTTGCTTCTAATGGATATGGTGAACATTCGCCAGACCATTATTCCATGCTTTCAGCAATCATTATTGAAATCGTCTTGACCTGCGGCTTCTTGATTGTGATCCATGGCGCAACTGATAAGTTTGCACCAGCGGGCTTTGCACCTATTGCTATTGGCCTTGCGTTAACCTTGATTCACCTGATTAGCATCCCAGTCACCAATACCTCTGTGAACCCAGCACGTAGTACTGCCGTTGCTATCTTCCAGGGCGGTTGGGCATTACAGCAACTGTGGCTGTTCTGGGTGATGCCAATCATTGGCGGTATCCTGGGTGGCGTTATCTACCGGACATTGCTGGAAAAACGTAACTAATTTGATTCAAGCGTCACCGGCTTCAATTTGGCTGGTGGCGCTGTATTTACTTGCCCTACTCCAAATTCTCAACCTGCATAAAAATCCTTTTTTTCGTAGCTTTACTCATTCTCTTTCTTTGGGTAGTGTGACATACGCCGTTACTTCTATCGCAAGGATTGTCCGCACCATGTTTTCGGGATTGTTAATTATCTTAGTGCCGCTGATTATCGGTTATCTGATTCCTCTGAAACAAACCAGTCTGTTAAAGCTCATTAATCGCCTATTGAGCTGGATTGTGTATGTGATTTTATTTTTCATGGGCATCAGCCTCGCATTTCTCGATAACCTGGCAAGTAACCTGCTGGCAATCCTTCATTACGCTGCGGTCACTGTTGTGGTGTTATTGCTCTGCAATGCTGCTGCACTGCTTTGGCTTGAGCGTTCCATGCCATGGCGACACAATCACGAGCAAGAAAAACTCCCTTCACGAATTGCGATGGCGCTGGAATCACTAAAACTATGCTTCGTGGTGATAGCTGGTTTTCTGCTTGGCCTGACTGGCTGGCCAATTCTGCATCACGCGACCGACGCCAGTGAATACACCCTTATATTCCTGTTGCTGCTGGTCGGTATCCAACTGCGTAATAGCGGCATGACGTTAAAACAGATTGTGCTTAATCGGCGCGGTATGATCGTGGCTGTAGTCGTGGCATTGAGCTCACTTGCCGGTGGTGTTATCAACGCCTTTATTCTCGACCTACCGATTAAAACTGGTTTAGCGATGGCATCGGGATTCGGCTGGTATTCACTGTCGGGTATTTTGATGACGGAATCCTACGGGCCAGTAATTGGTAGTGCAGCATTCTTTAATGACCTGGCGCGAGAACTAATTGCCATCATGTTGATTCCCGGACTGGTACGCCGTAGCCGCTCAACCGCCCTCGGGTTGTCTGGCGCAACGTCGATGGACTTCACCCTGCCTGTTTTACAGCGCAGCGGAGGGCTGGAAATTGTTCCAGCGGCGATTGTTCACGGGTTCATCCTCAGCTTACTGACCCCGCTTCTCATGGCATTTTTCGCCTCCTGATACCTCATTGGCGGTAGGTTTCTGCCGCCAAATTTGCGCTAAATCAATCTCCTTTTAAGTTGTATAAGAAATACCTTTTCCCTGTGTTGCACTGAGCATAACCTTAAACATGTATATCAAATATAACTTTAAAAGGTACGATCATGTTTTGTGTGCAATGTGAACAAACAATCCGCACCCCTGCGGGCAACGGCTGCTCTTATGCTCAGGGCATGTGCGGGAAAACGGCTGAAACATCAGACCTACAAGATTTGTTGATCGCAACACTTCAGGGTTTATCCGCATGGGCAGTGGCCGCACGTGAAGTTGGCATTATCAGTCATGAAATTGATCACTTTGCACCGCGTGCCTTTTTCTCAACGCTGACCAACGTCAACTTCGATTCCCCACGCATCGTTGGCTATGCCCGCGAAGCCATAATCGCGCGCGAAAGCCTGAAAGCTAGCACCCTCGCGATTAACCCAAACATTACCGTCACCAATCCAATGGCTGAACTGCAACTTGTCAGCAACGATTTGGGCGACCTGCAACGCCAGGCGGCTGAGTTCGCGCCAAACCGCGACAAAGCAGAAATTGGTGACGATATTCTCGGCCTGCGCTTGCTGTGCCTGTACGGCCTGAAAGGTGCTGCTGCCTATATGGAACACGCCCACGTTCTCGGCCAGTACGACAACGACATCTACGCGCAATACCACAAAATTATGGCGTGGCTCGGCACCTGGCCTGCGGACATGGGCGCACTGCTTGAGTGCTCCATGGAAATCGGCCAGATGAACTTCAAAGTGATGAGCATTCTGGACCGGGGGGAAACCGAGAAATACGGTCACCCAACACCTACGCAAGTTAACGTGCGCCCGGTCGCAGGCAAATGTGTTTTGATTTCCGGCCACGATCTGAAAGATCTGTACAACCTGCTGGAACAAACTGAAGGTACCGGCGTAAACGTCTATACCCATGGCGAAATGCTGCCAGCCCATGGTTACCCGGAACTGCGTAAATTCAAACATTTGGTCGGCAACTACGGCAGCGGCTGGCAGAACCAGCAAAGCGAATTCGCCCGCTTCCCTGGCCCAATCGTGATGACCTCAAACTGCATCATCAATCCGGAAGTCGGCTCCTACACTGATCGCATCTGGACGCGTAGCATTGTCGGCTGGCCGGGTGTAAGCCACCTCGGAGGCGATGATTTCACATCAGTCATCACACAGGCTACGCAAATGGCGGGCTTCCCATACAGCGAAATCGAACATCTGATCACCGTGGGCTTTGGTCGCCAGACTTTACTGGGCGCTGCCGATACCCTGATTGACCTGGTCAGCCGTGAAAAACTGCGCCACATCTTCCTGGTAGGGGGTTGCGACGGTGAACGCGGCGAGCGTAGCTACTTCACCGATTTCGCCACCAGCGTGCCAAAAGACTGCCTGATCCTGACGCTTGCCTGCGGTAAATACCGCTTTAATAAACTGGACTTCGGCGATATCGAAGGCCTGCCGCGCCTGATCGATGCCGGTCAGTGCAACGATGCATACTCAGCAATCATTCTTGCTGTAACGCTTGCTGAAAAACTCGGTTGTGGCGTGAACGACCTGCCGCTGAGCCTGGTGCTTTCCTGGTTTGAGCAAAAAGCGATTGTTATCCTGCTGACCCTGCTGTCGCTCGGTGTGACCAATATTGTCGCCGGCCCTACTACACCGGCCTTCCTGACGCCAAATCTGTTGGCTGTGCTCAATGATAAGTTTGGCCTGCGCGCCATTACCACCGTTGAAGACGATATTAAACAGCTGATGGGCGCATAAGGAGAAGTCATGACAATGCCAACGCCACTGTGCCCGTACCGCATGCAGGTGCATCATATTCATCAGGAAACGTCGGATGTCTGGACGCTGTCGCTGATCAATCACGACTTTTATCCTTACAAGGCCGGGCAATATGCGCTGGTGAGTATTCGTGATAGCGATGAAACGCTACGGGCTTACACCATTTCATCCACGCCAGGACTCAGCTCATTCGTCACGCTGACTATCCGCCGTATCGAAAATGGCGTTGGTTCGCAATGGCTGACCCTGGATGTAAAACCTGGCGACTACCTGTGGCTGTCAGAAGGACAAGGGGAATTTACCTGCGAAAACCTGCCGACAGACCACTATCTGTTGATGGCTGCTGGTTGTGGCGTAACGCCAATTATGTCGATGCGCCGCTGGCTGGCAAAGCACCGTCCACAAGCCGACGTGCAGGTTATTTATAACGTTCGAACGCCCGAAGATGTGATTTTTGCCGATGAATGGCGTGATTACCCGGTGACACTGGTGGCCGAGAATAACGCGACGCACGGTTTCATTTCCGGGCGCATCACTCGCGAAATTCTGGCTTGCGTGCCGGATATTACCTCGCGCACCGTCATGACCTGCGGCCCTGCTCCGTATATGGAATGGGTGGAAAAAGAAGTTCAGGCATTGGGCGTGAGCGCGTTTTATGCGGAGAAATTCTTTACGCCGGTCGCCGCACCTGTCGAAAGTGGATTGAAGTTCACGACGCTAAAACCGCTGCGCGAGTTCTACGCGCCGGTGGGCAGCTCGCTGCTGGCGGCAATGGAAAGCAATAAAGTGCAAGTGAATGCAGCTTGTCGTGCTGGTGTGTGCGGCAGCTGTAAAACCAAAGTTGAGTCCGGTGATTACATCGTCAGCAGCACCATGACATTGACCGACGCAGAAGTTGCCAACGGTTATGTGCTGGCTTGTTGCTGCCACCCGCAAGGGGACTTAGTTCTCGCTTGATCCACTCATGCCACTCAGACTCTGAGTGGCACTTTCTGCCCAGCCTCTTCTGTTTCCTTGACTAAGCTTGTTTACGTTAACTGAATCGTGACAAGGAGAACCAATGAAACAGACCGTAGCAGCTTACCTGGCAAAAACACTTGAAAGTGCAGGTGTAAAACGAATCTGGGGCGTCACGGGCGACTCCCTCAACGGACTAAGCGACAGTCTGAACCGCATGGGCACTATTCAATGGATGCCGACACGCCATGAAGAAGTCGCCGCTTTTGCCGCAGGCGCAGAAGCTCATCTATCAGGTGAACTGGCGGTGTGTGCGGGTTCCTGTGGCCCCGGTAATCTGCATTTAATCAATGGCCTGTTCGACTGCCATCGAAATCGCGTTCCGGTACTGGCTATTGCGGCGCATATTCCATCAAGCGAAATTGGTAGTGGCTATTTCCAGGAAACCCACCCCGAAGAGTTATTCCGCGAATGCAGTCATTATTGCGAGCTAGTGTCATCCCCGGAACAAATTCCACAGGTACTGGCGATTGCGATGCGCAAAGCGGTATTGAACCGTGGCGTTTCGGTCGTGGTTTTACCCGGCGATGTGGCGCTTAAACCTGCCCCGGAAACCGCCAGTACCCACTGGTACCCGGCACCGCAGCCGATTATTGTGCCACCACATGACGAACTCAAAAAACTGGCACAGCTGCTGCGTTATAACGACAACATCGCGCTGATGTGCGGCAGCGGTTGTGCGGGTGCGCATGAAGAACTGGTGCAGTTTGCGGCCACGCTTAAAGCGCCGATTGTTCACGCGCTGCGTGGCAAAGAACACGTTGAATACGATAACCCTTACGATGTTGGCATGACCGGGCTAATCGGTTTTTCGTCAGGTTTCCATACCATGATGAACGCCGACACGCTGATCCTGCTCGGTACCCAATTCCCCTATCGCGCCTTCTACCCGACCGATGCAAAAATCATTCAGATTGATATCAACCCCGGCAGTATCGGCGCGCACAGTAAAGTGGATATGGCGCTGGTCGGCGATATTAAAGCCACCCTTGCGGCACTCATTCCGCTACTGGAAGAAAAAACCGACCGCAGTTTCCTTGATAAAGCGCTGGATAATTATCGCGAAGCGCGTGAAAGCCTCGATGAACTGGCTCAACCCGGTGACGGCAATGTCATCCATCCCCAATATGTCGCGCAGCAAATCAGCCGGTACGCTGATGAAGATGCCATTTTCACCTGCGATGTCGGCACACCCACCGTGTGGGCTGCGCGATATCTGAAAATGAACGGTAAACGCCGCCTGATTGGTTCGTTTACCCACGGTTCAATGGCGAACGCCATGCCACAAGCGCTGGGCGCAAAAGCGACGGCACCCGACCGGCAAGTTATCGCCATGTGCGGCGATGGCGGTTTCAGCATGTTGATGGGGGATTTTCTCTCGGTAGTGCAGATGAAACTGCCCATCAAAATTGTGGTGTTTAACAATAGCGTGCTGGGTTTTGTGGCAATGGAAATGAAAGCTGGCGGTTACCTGACAGACGGCACGGAACTTCACGATACTAACTTTGCCAATATCGCCAATGCCTGCGGAATCACTGGTATTCGGGTGGAAAAAGCCGCCGATCTCGACAACGCCCTGCAACGCGCTTTAAGTATTGATGGCCCGGTGTTGGTGGATGTCGTGGTGGCGAAAGATGAGCTGGCGATTCCACCGCAAATCAAACTTGAACAGGCCAAAGGGTTCAGTCTGTATATGCTGCGCGCCATCATCAGCGGGCGTGGGGATGAAGTTATCGAACTGGCGAAAACGAACTGGTTCCGGTAAAAGTAAGGATAATTTTGAATAATAATAAGGATCCACCGTGATTGACTTGCGCAGCGACACCGTAACCCGCCCGAGCGAAGAAATGCTCAAACGCATGATGGCAGCACCCACTGGCGATGACGTCTACGGTGATGACCCAACGGTCAACGAACTACAAGATTACGTCGCCAAACTTAGCGGCAAAGAAGCCGCACTTTTTCTGCCAACCGGCACTCAGGCAAACCTGGTGGCGCTGCTAAGCCATTGCGAACGTGGTGAAGAGTATATTGTTGGGCAACTTGCGCACAATTATCTCTACGAAGCCGGTGGTGCTGCGGTTTTAGGCAGTATTCAGCCGCAGCCTATTGATGCCAACCCGGACGGTTCGCTGCCGCTTGATAAAGTGGCCGCGAAAATCAAACCTGACGATATCCACTTTGCGCGCACCAAATTGCTTAGCCTCGAAAACACCCATAACGGCAAAGTTTTGCCGCGTGAGTATTTGAAGCAGGCCTGGGAATTTAGCCGCAATCACAACCTGGCTTTGCACGTTGACGGTGCGCGTATCTTTAACGCCGTGGTGGAATATGGCTGCACGCTTGAAGAAGTGGTGCGCTATTGCGACACCTTCACGATTTGCCTCTCTAAAGGTCTGGGAACACCGGTTGGTTCGCTGTTAGTCGGCAGCCATGAGTACATTAAGCGTGCGACGCGCTGGCGTAAAATGGTCGGTGGCGGCATGCGTCAGGCTGGAATTCTGG
Organism: Buttiauxella sp. AC038; assembly: GCF_979253565.1. NCBI lineage: Bacteria > Pseudomonadati > Pseudomonadota > Gammaproteobacteria > Enterobacterales > Enterobacteriaceae > Buttiauxella > Buttiauxella sp. AC038. The sequence continues at coordinate 3,457,626 of NZ_CEEDCQ010000001.1, forward strand.
CGGCAGCGGGTTTATACGCGCTGGAGAATAACGTGCAGCGCCTGAAAGAGGATCACGACAACGCCCATTGGCTGGCAGGCGAGTTGCGTGAAATCGGTGTTGATGTCTCTCGTCAGGATACCAATATGGTGTTTGTACGCGTGCCGGTTGAACAAGCAGAAAGCCTCGGTAAATTCATGAAAGAACGCGGTGTTTTGATGAGTGCAGGCCCGGTAACTCGGCTGGTGATTCACCTTGATGTGAACCGTGATCAGTTGGCCGAAGTGGTTTCTCACTGGCAGACTTTTTTACAACGCTAAACAGAGGTCACGGACGATGACACAGCCACAAAACATTCTGGTGCTCGGTGCTAGCGGCTACATAGGCCAACATCTGGTGCCAAAGCTTGCCGCTGCCGGGCATCATGTTACTGCTGCGGCAAGACGTGTCGAGTGGCTGGAGAAACAACCCTGGCCGGGGGTCGTTTGTCGCCATGTCGATTTACAGTGGCCAGGAACGCTTCCCGCACTTCTGGAAAACATCGATACCCTTTACTACCTGGTACATAGCATGGGCGACGGTGCTGATTTTGTTGCCCATGAACGCCAGACTGCGCTCAATTTGCGTGATGCACTACGAGAACATCCGGTAAAACAGCTTATCTTTCTGAGTTCACTGCAGGCTGCCGAAGGTGACGGTGATTCCGCACACCTTCGTGCTCGCCAGCTCACCGCCGATATTCTGCGTGATGCAGGAGTTCCGGTAACTGAAGTTCGGGCTGGCATTATTGTTGGCGCAGGTTCTGCCGCCTTCGAAGTCATGCGCGATATGGTTTATAACCTACCGGTACTCACGCCCCCACGCTGGGTACGCTCACGCACCACACCAATCGCACTCGTAAACTTGCTGCATTATTTAACTGAACTGCTCAATCATCCATCACAGGAAAATCGTGTTTTCGAAGCCGCGGGTCCGGAAGTACTGAGCTATCAGCAGCAGTTCGAGCGCTTTATGGCAATTAGCGGTAAACATCGCCCACTTATCCCTATTCCGTTACCCACCAGTTGGATCTCAGTGTGGTTCCTCAACATGATCACCTCTGTGCCGCCGACGATCGCTAAGGCACTGATCCAGGGGCTGAAACACGATCTTCTGGCCGACGATCGTGAACTTCGCGCGTTGATCCCGCAAAAGCTACTTACCTTTGATGATGCCGTTCGTGCAACGCTTGAAGATGAACACAAACTCGCTAACTCGCAGGACTGGGGTTATGACGCCCAGGCATTTGCGCGTTGGCGACCAGATTACGGTTACTTCCCCAAGCAAGCGGGCTGCACGCTAAAAACAAGCTCTGAGTTGGCAGATTTGTGGCAAGTAGTTAATCAGATAGGTGGAAAAGAGGGGTATTTCTTCGGCAACGCTCTGTGGAAAACGCGCGGCTATATGGACCTGCTGGTGGGCCACAGGCTGGCAAAGGGTCGCCCTGAGCGGCCAATGCTTGAAGTAGGCGACCATGTAGATAGCTGGAAAGTGATTATTGTTGAGCCACAAAAAGAGCTTACATTGCTGTTTGGTATGAAAGCGCCAGGACTTGGGCGGCTTTCCTTCACGCTGCGTGACCACGGTAAGTATCGAACTCTGGATGTTCGTGCCTGGTGGCACCCCCATGGAACCGCAGGTTTGTTCTACTGGTTGATAATGATCCCCGCTCATCTGTTCATTTTTCGGGGTATGGCCCGCCGGATTTGCCAGGTTTCCGAACAATTGTCAGAGAAACATCGTTAACTCCTCCTAATCTTTGGCTTTCCCCATTGCAAGCGCTGCCATTTCACGGAAAAATGCGCAGCGTAAATCTCAATTATCATGAGTTGGTTCACATGAAGGTACTGGTAACGGGCGCCACCAGCGGTTTAGGCCGAAACGCGGTCGAATTTCTTCGCGCAAAAGGCATCAGCGTCCGGGCAACTGGTCGTAATGAGGCCATGGGCAAACTGCTGGAAAAAATGGGTGCAGAGTTTGTTCATGCAGACCTAACCGATCTGGTTTCTTCGCAAGCCAAATTGATGCTGGCCGATGTCGATACGCTTTGGCACTGTTCAAGCTTTACTTCTCCGTGGGGAACGCAGGAAGCATTCGATCTCGCCAATGTCCGCGCCACTCGCCGTTTAGGTGAATGGGCCGTTGCCTGGGGCGTGCGCAACTTCGTGCATATCTCCTCGCCGTCGCTCTATTTTGATTACCATCACCATCGCAATATCAGCGAAGAGTTTCGTCCGGTGCGTTTTGCTAACGAATTTGCGCGCAGCAAAGCCGCCAGCGAAGAAGTGATTCAACTGTTAGCGCAGTCAAACCCCCATACACGTTTCACGATTCTGCGCCCGCAAAGCTTATTTGGCCCGCATGATAAAGTCTTTTTCCCACGCCTGGTGCAGATGATGCGCCACTACGGCAGCGTACTGTTGCCACGCGGCGGCGAAGCGATGGTTGATATGACGTATATCGAAAATGCGGTGCATGCGATGTGGCTTGCCACGCAGTGCGAAACGCAACCGTCAGGCAGGGCGTACAACATCACGAATATGGAAGCTCGCCCGCTACGCGTTATCGTGCAGAAACTGATTGATGAGTTAGAGATTAAGTGCCGGATTCGTTCTGTGCCCTACCCTATGCTGGATGTCATTGCCCGCAGCATGGAGCGTCTGGGTAGCAAGTCAGCAAAAGAACCGGTGCTGACTCACTACGGTGTGTCGAAGCTGAATTTTGATTTAACGCTGGATACGAGTCGAGCTGAAACCGAACTCGGCTATAAACCGATTGTCACCCTTGATGAAGGTATTCGTCGTACGGCGCTTTGGTTACGTGACCACGGTACGCTGCACCGCTAGATCCACCATTCTTCGAGTTGCTGCCAGGGACTAACCCTGGCCGTATTTCTCGAGCAACGCTTGTGCAATGGATTCAGTTTGCGCATCCGGCAGGCCCGAATATTCTTTTGGCCGGAAGTGCATCTGGAAAGCCTGAATCACTCTTTTTTGTTGTTCCGACGACATTTCAGGCGTCACCTGATAACCATAACGCGATAGCAAATCGAGTAAACCTCGCTTATCCACAGGCTGGTATGGTCCACGGCCATTCAGATAAAAGGCCACTCTGTTAGCATCTGGCCAGGCACCTACACCCTGCTGCGCCAGTTCTTGCCACGGGAATAGTGGGCCAGGATCAACTTTACGCTGCGGGGCAATATCCGCATGTGCGACCACGTTTTGCGGTTGGATTTGATAACGAGCGATAATCACTTTCGCCAATCTCTCCAGCGCCGAGATCTGCGCCGGGTTGAACGGATAAAACTGCTTTACGCGGCCCTGGCGCGTAAAACCTTTATTCTCCAGTTCAATACCAATCGACGTGTCATTAATCCGCGTCGCGCCACGCCAGAAACTCACCCCGGCATGCCAGGCTAACTCACTTTCAGGCACCAGTTGCCAGATAACCGGTTTGCCGCCGGAGGTGGGTGGTGTATCGGGGATCAAGTAGTGGGAACTGACATTTTGGTCAGTCAAAGTGGATAACGAACCGGCAAAATCATCTGCCGTATAGTGAATAACCAACACTTTCACACGTGGATAGGCAGCCCGTGCAGTGTGGCTGGTGTCGACTTTAAAATCGCCTTTGTCGACAACGGTTTTTTCAGCAACTTCAGGCTTGCTGGCACACCCCGCGAGCAAAAGCGCGATTAAAAATGCGGCTAGGCAACCTTTCATCGACTCGTTTTCACCGCAGTGCCGGTGACGCTTACCATCAACATGCTGCCATCTTTGCCCACTGTTTCGTAGTCGATATCAATACCCACCACGGCGTTAGCTCCCAGGCTTTCTGCCTGCTCCTGCAATTCTCTAAACGCTATCTCACGCGCTTTGCGCAACTCTTTTTCGTAAGCACCGGAACGGCCACCGACGATATCGCGCACGCCAGCAAAAAAATCACGGAAAATATTGGCACCCAGAATCGCTTCCCCAGTCACCACGCCACAATATTCCGTGATGCTCTGCCCTTCAAGCGTAGGGGTTGTTGTAAATTGCATAAGCTTCTCCTCTCTTTGTATCAACATCTTAGCGCATAAACCCGCCACGCATTTTGACAGCGATACGCTATGCTAAGTTAGTCCTCCTGAGAAGATAAGGAAATAAAAATGCGCAGCTCAGTTTTGGTTCTTCTTCCGTGCGCGATGTTACTCACGGCCTGTACCACCAGCGTCACTCCCGCTTTTAAAGATATTGGCACCCGCAGCGGCCCTTGTATTGATGGTGGCCCGGATAGCGTGGCGCAACAGTTTTACGATTACCAAATTAGCCATAAAACCCAGGGCAGCAGCGCGATTACCGGCTTACGTCCTTATATGAGTGACGCGTTGGCACAACAAATGCAAAAAGCCAGCGCCTCACCGAACGCGCAGAATGAGTTTATGCGAAGCAATATGTTCACCAGCAATGCCGATGGCGCAGACAGTGCCGAAGTTGCCTCCGCATCAACCATTCTTAATACTGATGCACGTAATATTCCGCTGCGTGTAAAACTCACGAAAGGCAGTCAAAGCTGGCAAGACGAAGTGCTGATGATTCGTGAGGGTCAATGTTGGGCAGTTGATGATGTGCGTTACTTAGGCGAGAACAGCCATGCGCCTTCAGGCAGTCTGCGTCAGGCGATAGAAACAAACTAATATTTACATTCACCATCAGGCGGGAAAGGTAACCCTTGTAAATAGTCTGGAATTTTTGCATAACTCCGACATTTATTCTTGCCTCCCTCCCGCCTCGCTATATTGTGCTACCTTTAATGCATGGGAGTAGTTATTTTTAGGTTTTAACGCACAAAGATTGCATAACTATTCTGTTAAAGGTACCCTTTGCGGCTTCAATTGCTATTCAACTTATGCGCATGAGTATTCAACTAAACGGCATTAATTGTTTTTATGGCGCTCATCAGGCGCTGTTCGATATCACCCTTAGTTGCCCACAGGGCGAAACGCTGGTGCTGCTTGGTCCAAGTGGCGCAGGTAAAAGCTCGCTTCTGCGCGTACTCAATTTGCTTGAGATGCCGCGCTCTGGGCAACTCACCATTGCAGACAACCATTTTGACTTTGCAAAAGCGCCTGGCGATAAAGCCATTCGCGAATTACGTCGCAACGTTGGCATGGTGTTCCAGCAATATAATCTTTGGCCTCATCTCACTGTGTTGCAAAACCTGATGGAAGCGCCTTGTCGTGTCCTGGGTATCAGCAAAGATGAAGCACGCCTTCGTGCCGACAAACTGCTTGAGCGTTTACGCCTGAAACCTTATCAGGACCGTTTCCCGCTCCACCTTTCTGGTGGTCAGCAGCAGCGTGTCGCGATTGCACGAGCATTGATGATGGAACCACAGATTCTGCTGTTTGATGAACCGACCGCAGCACTGGACCCGGAAATCACCGCACAAATCGTCAGCATTATTCGTGAGTTGGCTGAAACCAACATCACTCAGGTCATCGTTACCCACGAAGTGGAAGTTGCGCGTAAAACCGCAAGTCGCGTGGTGTATATGGAAAATGGCCACATCGTCGAACAAGGTGATGCGAGTTGCTTCGCAAAACCACAGACCGAAGCGTTTAAATTCTATCTGTCACACTGATGTATCCGGGAAAATAACCATGAAAAAAGTTCTGCTTGCCACATTATTAGCCAGCCTGAGCCTTTCCGCGACGGCTGCACAAACTATTCGTTTCGCAACGGAAGCTTCTTACCCTCCGTTTGAATCTATGGATGCCAGCAACAAGATCGTTGGTTTTGATGTCGATTTGGCTAATGCGCTGTGTAAAGAGATTGATGCTACTTGCACATTCTCCAACCAGTCTTTTGATAGCCTGATCCCAAGCCTGAAATTCCGTCGTATCGACGCAATCATGGCGGGTATGGACATCACTCCTGAGCGTGAAAAACAAGTTCTGTTCAGCAACCCTTACTACGATAACTCAGCTCTGTTTGTCGGTCAGAAAGGCAAAGTGGCTGATATCGCTGCCCTTAAAGGCAAGAAAGTTGGCGTGCAGAACGGTACTACGCACCAGAAATTCATCATGGATAAACATCCAGAAATCACCGTAGTTCCTTACGATAGCTACCAGAACGCGAAGCTGGACCTACAGAATGGTCGTATCGATGCGGTATTTGGTGATACAGCTGTGGTGACTGAGTGGCTGAAAGCAGAACCTAAACTGGCCGCTATTGGCGACAAAGTGACAGACAAAGGCTACTTCGGTACCGGTTTGGGCATCGCGGTTCGTCAGGGCAACACTGATTTGCAGGCGAAGTTCAATACCGCGCTGGAAAAAGTGAAGAAAGATGGTACATACCAGACCATCTACGAAAAATGGTTCCAGAAGTAATCTGAATGAACGAAATGTTTCCTTTAGCGAGCGCCGCCGGGATGACCGTCGGCCTTGCCGTTTGTGCGCTGATCATCGGCCTGGCTATGGCGATGATTTTTGCCGTATGGGAGTCTGCGAAATGGCGTCCGATAGCTTGGCTGGGTTCAGCTTTGGTTACGGTGCTACGCGGTCTGCCTGAAATCCTGGTGGTGCTGTTTATTTATTTCGGCTCCTCCCAGTTATTGCTGATTCTCTCAGATGGTTTTGTCCTCAACCTCGGTTTTGCACAAATTCCTATCCAATTGCAGATTGAGAATTTCGATGTCAGCCCGTTCCTGTGCGGCGTCATTGCCCTTTCCCTGCTCTACTCGGCTTACGCCTCACAAACTTTGCGTGGCGCACTTAAAGCCGTGCCAGTTGGGCAATGGGAGTCTGGCCAGGCATTAGGCATGTCGAAGGCGGCCATTTTCTTCCGCCTGGTGATGCCGCAAATGTGGCGCCATGCGCTGCCAGGTTTAGGTAATCAGTGGTTGGTATTGCTCAAAGATACCGCGTTGGTATCGCTGATAAGCGTTAACGATTTGATGCTACAGACCAAGAGTATTGCCACTCGTACTCAGGAGCCGTTTACCTGGTATGTGGTTGCCGCCGCGATCTACCTCGTGATCACCCTCATAAGCCAGTATGTTCTCAAACGTATTGACCTGAGAGCGACGCGTTTTGAACGGAGACCCGGCTGATGCTCGAGTATTTACCGGAGCTGTTTAAAGGCCTGCATACCAGTCTGACACTCACCGCGGCATCTATTGTGGTCGCGTTGGTTTTATCGCTGCTTTTCACCATCGTTTTGACGCTGAAAACACCGGTACTGGTTTACATTGTGCGTGCCTATATCACTCTCTTTACCGGTACGCCTTTGCTGGTGCAAATCTTCCTGATTTACTACGGCCCGGGTCAGTTCCCGTCCATTCAGAACTACCCTGTTCTGTGGCATCTGCTTTCTGAGCCATGGCTATGTGCGTTGATTGCGCTGTCGTTAAACAGTGCGGCATACACTACTCAACTGTTTTACGGAGCAATCCGTGCCATTCCTGAAGGCCAGTGGCAGTCATGCGGTGCATTAGGGATGAGTAAGAAAGATACGCTCGCCATTTTGCTTCCTTATGCATTTAAACGCGCACTTTCTTCTTATTCGAATGAAGTGGTTCTGGTGTTTAAAAGTACCTCACTGGCGTACACCATTACGCTGATGGAAGTGATGGGCCATGGGCAACTGCTATATGGTCGCACTTACGATGTGATGGTGTTCGGGGCTGCGGGCTTGGTTTATCTGGTGGTTAACGGACTATTAACGTTGTTGATGCGTGTGATAGAACGCCGTGCGCTGGCATTTGAACGCCGTAACTAAAACGTAAAAATCAGTCGAATCAGGCGGGGACTTCCCCGCCTTTTTTACGCCCGTATAAATATAATTATACATTTTTATTGCATATAAATTCACTTGGTGGCATGCTTTTTTGACGCCGAGAAACGGCGAATACAATAAAACATGACAGACGGGAGCAACACACATGAAGAAGTTTATTTTGGCCGCAATGTTCGCTACAGCCGCATTCAACGTGGCTGCCGCAGACAAAATCAACTTTGGTTCTTCGGCCACTTATCCGCCATTTGAATCACTTGATGCCAACAATCAGATTGTCGGTTTCGATATCGATTTGGCTAAAGCTTTATGCAAACAAATGCAGGCAGAATGCACCTTCACTAACCATGCATTTGACAGTTTGATTCCGTCGCTGAAATTCCGTAAATATGACGCGGTAATTTCAGGTATGGATATTACGCCTGAGCGTAGCAAACAAGTTTCTTTCACCACGCCGTACTACGCTAATTCAGCCGTCGCCATTGCCAAAAAAGGTGCATTCAAATCCTTTGAAGAGCTTAAAGGCAAACGTATTGGTATGGAAAATGGGACCACGCACCAAAAATATCTCCAGGACAAACATCCGGAAATTAAAACCGTCTCTTACGATAGCTACCAGAATGCGATTATTGACCTTAAAAACGGCCGTATTGATGGGGTATTTGGTGACACTGCAGTGGTAAACGAGTGGCTGAAAACAAACCCGCAATTAGGCACAGTTGGCGAGCATGTTACTGATGCAGAATACTTTGGCACAGGTTTGGGTATTGCTGTACGCCCTGACAACCAGGCTTTGTTGACCAAATTGAATACCGCGCTGGCAGCGATTAAAGCTGACGGGACTTATCAGAAGATTAGCGATCAGTGGTTCCCGCAGTAATTATTGCCCTCACCCTGCCCTCTCCCACAGGAGAGGGAGATACCAGACAGTTCCCTCTCCCTGGGGAGAGGGTTAGGGTGAGGGGAAAACTACCCGCGCACCAGCAACGTCAAAACCTCGTAATGCGCCGTGTGCGGGAACATATCGAATAACTGCACGCGCTCTACACGATAACCCGCCAGTGACGAGATATCTTGCGCCATGGTCTGCGCATTACAACTTGAATAGATAATGTATTTCGGGGCCATGTTATTGAGGAAATAACACAGCGCCTGACCGATACCGCGCCTTGGCGGGTTCACTAAGACCAGGTCAGGAGTATCTTGCTGCTCGGTGGCAAATTTCGTTGAATCCAGCGCCTGAAAATGAATATCCGTTAACCCGAGTTTTTCCGCCGACTGGCGCGCACAAGCAATCGCTTCTGGCGCAATTTCAATACCCGTTAGTTTCATATCCGGCGTGGCGCAATGCAGGCCAAACCCGCCTACTCCACAGAACAAATCCCACATATGTTTGACTGGCAATTCGCGCACCCAGTCACGTGCAGTTGCATACAATGAAGCAGCAACGGCCGGGTTGGTCTGGAAGAAGCTTTGCGGACGGATAAACAGCGGCACGCCGTTGAATTGTTCTTCCAGCGCCTGCTGCTCAGTAAATGGGATCTCCTGCTCGCCTTCCAGAATCGCCATATGCACTGGCTGGATATTGGCAGAAATCACTTTGAGCTGCGGAAGCTGCTGTTGTAACCAGGGTATCGCTGCACGCAGTTGTTCCAGCTTAGCTTCTGATCGCAGAACAAAACGCAGCATCATGCCACCATCTATTTGGCTTTCAGTCAGCAACAGGTATTTCAACTCGCCACGTTTGCGCGACACGTTATAAGGCGTCAAGCCAGCACGGGCGATAAAAGGCTTCAGTACGGCAAACACCGTCTGGAATGAAGCAGGATAAAGCGGGCACTCGGTTAAATCTTCCGGTGTTCCATCGCGATGCAGCATCCCCAGCAAGGGTTTTTCTACGCTGCCGCTGACCACCATTTTGGCTTTATTGCGAAATGCCTGTTCAGGGCCACTCATCGGCTCACGCCAGTCATGCACCACAATACCCTCCAGCAGGTGCTGAAGTTCGTTCATTTTGGCGGTGAGCTGTTCGGAAATCGGCTGTTCAATCCACTGACAAGAGCGGCAGCGATTTGCCTGATAGAGCGCGCAATGCATAATTAAGTCCTGGAAACCGGGGGCACAGATTGTAGCACTACGCGGTTATTGAAGTTTAAAAAAAGCCGGCTCCGCGTGGGGATAAACAGCAGAAATAGCACTAACAGGTCGGGAAGTTTTTGCGTCATCAACGAACGGAATATTTCACGCTTTGATTCACCAGGGATACTGAATAGCTCGGGGTACCCCCAACCAAGCGACGCCGACCACAGATATCCAACTGCAATAACTTGCGTGGCAAGAAATACCCAGCGTCCCCAATTACGCCCTTTCATAATGACAAACGCACAACGTAATTCGATACACAGCATCACCAGACTGCCGAGAAAAATCAGCGTCAAGTTCCACGTTTGCACACTGCGGTGAACAAAATCAATAACGCCATGAACCCCGAGCATGTTGAAAAGCAACATAAGATCGAGCACACGCGTTGAAAGAATAGCAATTGCCGCCACCAGCACTAAAGTGGGAGCGTTCAATTTAGCTTGTGTTTGACTTCGTTTCCTGAAAATTTCCGCAAACCTCGTGTTCCATACGACATAGTGCCGCGTCTGACGCGGCACTATGGGAATTATCGCTGCAGATTTTAAGTTGCAAGGGTGCTGGCTGCAACCCGAATTATCTAAGCTGTACGCCTTGCACGCTGGATATCACGCAGACGTTGCTTTTCTGCTCGAGCCATAAACCACCAGGCTATTAAACCAATAACCCCTACGACTCCCAAAATTATAGACGCCAATGCGTTAATTTCAGGATTCACTCCCATTCTTACGCTTGAGAATACCAGCATCGGTAAGGTTGTTGCCCCTGGCCCAGAAACAAAACTGGCAATAACCAAGTCATCAAGGGATAAAGTGAATGCCAACAACCAACCAGAGATAATCGCTGGAGCTATCATCGGAACGGTTATCACAAAGAAAACTTTCAGCGGTGTCGCCCCTAAATCCATCGCCGCTTCTTCGATAGAGTGGTCCAGCTCTCTTAAACGCGAGCTTATCACCACCGAGACATACGCGGTACAGAAGGTAACATGCGCAAGCCAGATGGTTAGCATGCCCCGATCGCTTGGCCAACCAATAGCGTGACCCAATGCCACAAACAGCAGCAGCAATGAAAGACCGGTGATGACATCAGGCATTACCAACGGTGCCGTGAGCATGAAAGCAAACCCCGTCGAGCCACGGAATTTACCAAAACGCACCATTACCACTGCCGCAATTGTTCCGAGAATAACCGCCGCCGTGGCCGCAGCCGCCGCAATGGTCAAACTAAGCCCAACGGCGCTCATCATTGCTGAGTCCTGGAACAACTCAACATACCAACGCGTTGACCATCCTGCCCATACCGTCACCAGTTTTGAGCTGTTGAATGAGTAGATCACAAGCATCAGCATCGGCGCGTAAAGGAAGGTGAAGCCGATCACCAAAATCAAAATGCGCCAGGGTGAGCGCACTACCGGTAAATTGTTCATGCGTGGTCCCCCGCCGTTTTATTCTGGTATTTGTGGAACCACATAATCGGCACAATCAGCAAGATAAGCATGGTGATCGCCACCGCTGACGCCACCGGCCAGTCGCGGTTATTGAAGAACTCCTGCCACAATACGCGACCAATCATGATGCTATCTGGCCCTCCGAGCAGTTCTGGGATAACAAACTCACCTACCGCCGGGATAAATACCAGCATCGAACCGGCAATAATGCCGCCTTTAGTCAGAGGTACGATGACGCTGAAGAACGTTTTCAACGGACGTGCGCCCAGATCCAAGGAGGCTTCCACTAATGAATAATCGAGTCGTGTCAGCGCGGTATAAATCGGCAATACCATAAATGGTAAGTAGGCATAAACGATACCGATGTAAACCGCCAGATTGGTATGCAGAATCACCAACGGTTGATCGATAACGCCTAACCACATCAACACATTGTTCAGGACACCGTTATTTTTCAGGATCCCCATCCATGCGTAAACGCGGATCAAGAACGATGTCCATGAAGGTAAAATAACCAGCAGCAACAGAATATTGCGGGTTGATGGCTTACTGTGGGCCACCGCCCATGCCAAAGGATAGCCCATTAGCAAACAACAAATGGTAGAAACACCTGCCATTTGCAGCGACTGCAAATAGGCTTCGGCATAGAGCGGATCGTCGGTTAACTGGAGATAGTTCGCCAGATTAAGTACGAAGGTTATCTGATCGTCAGCCCAGGTGATTAAGTCGGTATAGGGTGGAATTGAACGGGCTATTTCACCAAAGCTAATCTTGAAGACAATCAAGAATGGCAGCATAAACAACAAAATCAGCCAGAGATAAGGCAAAGCGATAACCAGCTTGCGGCCATGGCGCATCTGCATTTTCCCCAGCCACAATTTAAAACTGCTTGCCGGTGGCTCAGCCGGGCGTTCCGTGATCGTGCTCATTTCGCCCCCTTAAACAGTCAGAACGACACAACTTTCAGCATCCCAACACAGGCGAACTTCATCGCCCCATGTTGGCATCCCTCTACGATTGCGGTTCTCGTTTTGTAACTGTGCGGTGATCATCTGGCCGCTTTTCAGGCGCACATGATAAATCGACAAATCGCCCAGATAAGCAATGTGTACCACTTCACCGACCGCGAAGTTGAAACCGTCGGCTGGCGGTTCTTCGCACAGCATGACCTTTTCCGGGCGCAGGGCGACGTAGACCGGCACGCCATCGACAACAGAAATATCAGGGTCAACTTTTAGCGGATGTACAAGCCCTGGGCTATCAATCACCAGACCATCGTCCTGGCGGTCTTTAAGCAACCCTTCAAAGACGTTCACCGAGCCGATAAATTCAGCGCTGTAGCGGGTTGCCGGATACTCATACACTTCTTCCGGTTCGCCAATTTGCTCGAACTTGCCGCGATTCATGATGGCAATACGCCCCGCCATGGTCATCGCTTCTTCCTGATCGTGGGTTACCATGACGCAAGTTGCCCCCACGCGCTCAAGAATATCCACCACTTCGAGTTGCATACGGTCGCGTAATTTTTTATCCAGTGCGCCCATTGGCTCATCAAGCAGCAAGAGTTTTGGCCGTTTTGCAAGGCTCCTTGCCAGCGCCACACGCTGGCGCTGCCCGCCAGAAAGCTGGTGTGGTTTACGTTTCGCGTACTCTTGCATATGCACCAGCGCCAGCATTTCCTGTACGCGCTGAGTGATTTCACTTTTCGGAAGTTTGTCTTGCTTGAGGCCAAACGCAATGTTCTGCTCCACGGTCATATGCGGGAAAAGCGCATACGACTGGAACATCATATTGATCGGACGCTGGTATGGCGGCACGTGCGATAAATCCACGCCATCGAGCATGATTTGCCCGGCACTTGGCTGTTCAAAACCCGCCAGCATGCGTAACAACGTGGATTTGCCACAGCCAGACGGCCCGAGCAGTGCAAAAATTTCGCCTTTGTAAATGGTCAAATTGACATCATCTACAGCATGTTGCCCGTCAAAGGACTTTGTGAGGTTGCGAACTTCAAGCAGCGGGGTGAGCGCTTTGCGAGTTTTCGCGTGCGGACGAGGGGTTGCGTCGTTCAATTATGTTGCTCTCCGGCAAAAACAAAATAGAGGTACGACCCGGTTGCCGTACTAATGACGGACAGAAGTTTTAACACTTCTGTCCGTGCTGGAGCACATGCACTGTTTCGGTGCACCGCTGCGTTGCAAATCTAATTAGATAACACTTATACCCAGAATAATTCGAGTTGCAGGAAGGCGACCAGGCCGTAAGTCCCCAGGAGCATAGATAACTATGTGACTGGGGCGCACGGGTGCAGTCAACGCATCTGCGGCTTGAAGTATGACGGGTATTATTTGCCTGTCTTAACCTTAGTCCACGCACGGGTAATTACACGATCAACTTTTGGTGATTGCACGCCCTGAGTAAACAGCTTGGCGCGCACATCAGCCGGTGGGTAAATCCCCGGGTTGTCACGAATCTCAGCGTTCAGCAATGGCAGCGACTCTTTATTCGCGTTCGCGTAATAAACGTGGTTACTGATATTCGCCACCACATCCGGGCGCATCAGATAGTTCAGGAACTGGTACGCTTCGTCTTTGTTTTTCGCATCAGCCGTCATTGCGAACATATCGAAGTACACCATCGCCCCTTCTTTAGGAATGGTATAAGCAATATTCACGCCATTTTTTGCTTCCTTGGCGCGGTTGGCTGCCTGGAGAATATCGCCGGACCAACCGATCGCAACGCAGATATCGCCGTTAGCCAGGTCATTGATATATTGGGATGAGTGGAAATAACGAATAGACGGGCGAAGTTTCAGCAGCAGATCATTCGCCGCACCGGTGTAATCTTTCGGATCGGTGCTGTTAGGATCTTTACCAAGGTAATGCAGAACCGATGCGTAAACTTCGCTAGGCGCATCAAGGAAGGAAACGCCGCAGCTTTTCAGCTTCTCAAGATTTTCTGGTTTCAGGATAAGATCCCAGCTGTTAACCGGGGCATCTTTGCCCAATGCCGCTTTCACTTTCTCGACGTTATAGCCGATACCTGTGGTTACCATCATGTACGGAATGCCGTATTTATTGTCGTGGTCGTTATGGGCCACCAGCTTGAGCATTTCCGGATCGAGGTTTTTATAGTTCGGCAGTTTGCTCTTATCGAGAGGCTGGAAAATACCGGCCTGAGCCTGGCGCTCGAGGAATTGTGAAGACGGCACAACCAGATCGTAGCCCGTACTTCCCGCCATCAACTTCCCTTCCAGCACTTCGTTGGAGTCGAAGACGTCATACACCACTTTAATACCGGTTTCTTTAGTGAAGTTTGCCAGCGTATCCGGCGCAATATAATCAGACCAGTTATAAACGTGCAGCGTCTTTTGTTCCGCAGCAAATGTGGTAGCAGAAACAGCCATGAGCGCTGTCATCAGCGCACCTGCCATCACACCCGACAACAATTTTTTACGTTGGGTAAACATATGTGATTCCTTCTGAAAAAGTCTAATTCCCGCTTTCGCGAGCATAATTTACTCAATCATACTTTTACGCATTTTTTTCTCGCTTCTGGCACATGCAAGAATCATGCATCTCTATGCAAACTGCAGTAAAAAAAGTACAGACGCCTTGCTGCAGATGTTGCACGCTTGTAGCGTCCCGCAAGAATAACTGTAGCCAGACTTCGAGACTATAGCCCAAGCAGAAAAGTGACTTTTATCAATTTTTTAACCATAAAACATCTATGGTATGGCGCAAAGCTGGCAGGAGTGGCGAGAATAATTCTGGTCGGAGGCTAAGAAGGCAGAATAAAAAAACGTGGAACGCAGCGGGTATAGTAGCCGCTGCGGTTAAGAATGAAACAATTAGTGAAGAAAGTGAGTTTGAATAATGGTGCCGTCTTGCTCTTCTTCTTCAGAGATATAGAGCAGCTGGTTTGCGCAGGCTTCCAGAATCACCATCGAGATTTGCTCTTCGCTCTGTTTCACAAAAGCCGCAAACTGTTCGCGGGTAATTCCCACTGACGCCTGCAATGACTGGCAAACCACTAATTTTGGCAGGTTATCATCCTGAATATCTAAAAACGCTTTCACGGTTAGCGAGCTTGCGTTAATTGATGACAGATCGGATGCCAGTGGCAGTAAAGCAGATGGCTTTACTTCAGCCAACGCTGAAAACAAAACGATATCGTCGACCAGATCGATTTTGGCATCATAGACACCATCGAAATTCTGCATATGCGGCAGATGGAGCGCCTGGCAAGTATCGCACTCGAAAATGGTCACACCGATTTCATCAAGCCAGCGGCGTAAGATGTCCAGAGTAGGGACAACGAGTGAATCCATAAATGCCGTAGCCTCTTTAAAGGGAGTGATTAAGTCGCGCCATAGCTTACGCAAAAATGGCGGCTCATACTAATTTTATGCGCCCAATGGCGCATTCGCTCGAATTTAGCCGCCAGTTTTCAGGCAAAATCCTGGCTGTGCTTGCTGCTCAATCCACTTGATCATCAGCGTCGCGATATCCACGCCACTGGTTTTTTCAATGCCTTCAAGACCCGGTGAAGCGTTGACTTCCATCACCAGCGGGCCACGTTCAGCACGTAAAATATCCACCCCTGCGACATCCAGACCCAGGGTCGTCGCCGCATGTAAGGCGATTTCTCGCTCACGTTCCGTAATTGAGACCTGATTCGCTACCCCACCACGGTGCAAATTGGAGCGGAAATCTCCCGGTTTGGCCTGCCGTTCAATTGCGGCAACGACTTTATTACCCACTACCAGGCAACGAATATCCCTGCCTTGCGCTTCTTTTATATATTCTTGCACCAGAATATGGGCATTCAGACCGCGAAACGCGTCTATTACACTTTCCGCCGCCTGGCGCGTTTCGGCTAACACCACACCAATTCCCTGGGTGCCTTCCACCAGTTTCACCACCAGCGGCGCACCGCCTACCATGTCAATTAAATCGCTGGTGTCATCTGGAGAGTGAGCAAAGCCTGTGACCGGCAGGTCAATCCCCTGACGCGCCATCAACTGCAACGATCGCAACTTGTCCCGCGCGCGCGTAATGGCAACTGATTCATTGAGCGGGTAACTACCTAACATCTCAAACTGGCGCAATACCGCCGTGCCGTAGAAAGTGATCGCGGAGCCGATACGTGGAATTACCGCATCGTAATGGGGAAGCTGGCGACCTTTATAGTGCACTGATGGTGCAGACGGATTGATGTTCATGTAACAAGAAAGGGGATCGATAATTTCGACTGCATGACCACGGCGTGACGCCGCTTCACGTAGGCGTTTACAAGAATAAAGCGTTCCATCCCGGGATAAAATGGCGATTTTCACCCTG
The DNA here is from genome assembly GCF_979253565.1 of Buttiauxella sp. AC038. Lineage (NCBI taxonomy): Bacteria > Pseudomonadati > Pseudomonadota > Gammaproteobacteria > Enterobacterales > Enterobacteriaceae > Buttiauxella > Buttiauxella sp. AC038. The sequence goes on from NZ_CEEDCQ010000001.1 coordinate 3,474,356, forward strand.
CACCTCAGCGTTTCCAGTCCAATAATGACAGCGCAACTATCATATCACTGCCATCTGGTTTCAACGAACGGGCAATGTGTCTGGCGACTGCTTTAACACGTCGATTAAATGACGCGTTGTAGATGCCAGATGATGCGGATCGTACACCACATAAAGATCTGCCGGGATCGCTTTTGTCAGCGGACGGAAGGTGACGCCCGGCCAACTCATCTGCGCATAACTATCGGCCATAATAGTCAGCCCTATGCCGATGCTGACCAGCGCTAGTACGGTCTGCGGCTCAACAGCTTCTCTGACAATACGAGGCGAAAAACCCGCTTCGCGACAGACACCTTGCAAAAACGTCCAGTCAGAATGCACCGCAGTCATAGTGACAAATGGCTCATGACGCAGTGACTCAATATCAATGGCGGATTGTTTCGTCAGCGGATGTTTTTCTGGCAAAGCAACGAGGAACGTAGCGTCATGTAGTTTTTCACTTCGTAGACCCGGGGAGGATTGGTTTCCATACGCCAGATACCGGCGTCAATTTCGTGACGCTCAATCAAGGAGATTTGATCTCCCGGCGACTTCTCGCGAAATAGAATATCAATGGCCGGAAAATCGGCGATAAACTGTTGTAACCCAAGACGTAATCCACCCCAAATCGCCGTACCAACAATTCCCAGATGAATGCGCCCGCCTTCACCACGCCCAATTTGTTCTACCCGGGCCAATGCAAGGTTTGCGCTGTCGAGCAATCGACGGGTCTCTTCAAGCAAGATTTCTCCCGCATGTGTCAACGCAACACTCCGTGAATGACGAATAAACAAAACGGTACCGAGTTGAGACTCAAGCTCTTTGATATGAAAACTCAGTGGTGGCTGGGACATGTTTAGCCGCAAGGCCGCTTTGCCAAAGTGCAACTCTTCCGCCACTGCCTGGAAATAGCGCAGAAGTTTTAAGTCGGTTCGGTAAGTTCGCTGTGAAATAGTCATGGGGCTCCCTATGTTCTGGCAGCCCCATACGTTATCACTCCTGCTGCTCGCTGTAATCCGGCCGACTGTTAATGTGCGACCGGTGCCGAAGCCTTAAGCGTTGGGTTGTGGCGATACTGGAAACTAAAGTGGAAGATAACCGCCAGTACTAACGCATATCCGGCAAACACCAACCAGATTGTGGTCCAGTCTTTGACTCCATCAACGCTGAAGTAGTCGACGACATATCCGCTGAGAATCGCACCGAGATAGGCGCCAATTCCGTTGACCATTGTCATAAACAGCCCCTGAGCACTAGCACGTATGCGCGAATCCACTTCTTGTTCTACAAACACAGAACCGGAGATATTGAAGAAATCGAACGCACAGCCGTACACCACCATCGAAAGCAGCAGTAATACAAAACCAAACGCCGATGGGTCACCCCATGCAAAGAGTGCAAAACGCAGCACCCAGGCCACCATACTCATCAACATCACCTGCTTGATACCAAAACGGCGCAGGAAGAACGGAATGGTCAGGATAAACGCCACTTCCGACATCTGAGAAACAGACAACAGAATCGACGGATATTGCACCACGAAACTATTGGCAAACTCAGGGTTGCGGGCGAAATCATGCAGGAACGGATTGCCGAAAGTGTTCGTTATCTGTAGTACCGCACCTAACAACATGGCGAATAAGAAGAAAACAGCCATGCGCGGGTTCTTGAACAATACAAAAGCATCAAGCCCCAGACGGCTTACCCAAGTACGAGAGATCCCACCTTTCACCACTGGAATAGTTGGCAAAGTTAGTGAGTAGAGAGCCAGCACTAATGACGCCCCAGCTGCGATATAAAGCTGAATATTGCTAAGTTCAAAGCGCATCAGACTCACGCTCCACATTGCCGCAATAAACCCAATAGTGCCAAAGACGCGGATCGGTGGGAAATGGCTGACAGTATCCAGCCCTGCTTTTTCGAGGCTGGCATAAGAAATAGTATTCGACAGTGCAATTGTTGGCATAAACGCCATGGCGTTGCCCAACATAACCCAGAACATCAACCCCGGCTGATTAATGCTGGCCGCCCAGGCAAGCATTAGCGCACACACCAGGTGGCATAGAGCATAGACACGATTCGCGGGCAGCCATTTGTCGGCAATAATACCGACAATCCCCGGCATTAATAACGCTGCAATGCCCTTGGTACTATAAACCATACCTACGTCTGCCCCTCGGAATCCAAGGGTATTAATCATGTACGAACCCAGCGTAACCAGCCAGGCTCCCCAAATGAAGTACTGCAAAAACAACATGATTTTCAAGCGAGGTTTAATCGCCATAGAGTTAATAGCCATGTGTTTTACCCGGTGTGTTGGAAGTGCCTCAGGCGAGTTTGCCCAGGAAACCACAAATCAGATTGATAAAGTTCTGGCGTGATAGTGCCGCCGCCGCCAGTGTTTGCGCGTGGGAGAGCTGCACACTGCCAAGGCCTTCAGCGAGGTTAGTAATTGCCGAAACCGCAACAACTTTCAGGCCGCAATGGCGCGCGCTGATAACCTCAGGCACTACAGACATACCGACCACATCGCCTCCGATGATTTGCATCATGCGAATTTCTGCTGCTGTTTCAAAGTTCGGGCCAGGGTAAGAAACAAACACGCCCTCAGTCAACGGGAAGCCCTGCTCTTTTGCCACGCTTTGCAAAACACCACGGTAGTCCGCGTCATAAGCATTCGCCAGCGAGAAGAAGCGCTCGCCAAAACGATCATCGTTAGGGCCCACCATTGGTGTGCCAGGCATGGTGTTGATATGGTCGTTCAGCGCCACCAGTTGACCTGGGCCAACTTCAGGGCGTAATGAACCGGCGGCGTTAGTGGAGAACAGAATTTCACAACCGAGCAGTTTGAATGTACGAATCGCGTTGGTCATCACCGACATACCGCGCCCTTCGTAGAAGTGACCGCGCCCCTTCATGCAAGCAACAGGAACACCCGCCAGCGTGCCGACAACCAGCTCACCCGCATGGCCATGCACGGTGCTCACCGGGAAACCAGGTAACTCATCGTATGGGAACACAACCGCCTGTTCGATTTTCTCAGCCAGCTCGCCAAGGCCAGAACCCAGAATGAAAGCCACGCGTGGCACAAGCCCGTTAATACGAGAACGAATAATATCTGCGGCGTAATACGGGGAGTTATCAAGTGTTGTCATCGGCATCGGGAGTTCCTTATCAGAAGGTCGAAGTAACAGAGTAAAAATTCTGAAACTGTTATACCGACTGATAAGTACCCTCAACCAATACCGTTTAGGCGGCTGATTGATAGTGAAAATGTATTGATTGGCGGTGGCAGGTGCCACCGCTTAATGATCTAGCGCGTTGCCCAACCCTGTTTATGCAGATAATCGAGAATGAATGGACGGTTTTCTTTAATGATGGTGCGACGAATATGGTCACTCCACGTGTCGCGGCGCGTGTTACTGCCACGTGAGAGATAATACTGCGCCATCTCTTCGTCGTACTGAGCCAGAACGTTTTCATCCACTGGTTGATAGCTGTTCTCATGCATTAGCATCGCGGCTGGCATTCGCGGCTTGATACCGTGATCTTCATCAGGCCAGCCAAGACACAGGCCGAATAGCGGCAGCACGTGCTTTGGCAAAGCCAGTAATTCCGTTACGGCTTCAATGCCGTTACGAATACCACCGATATAAACGCCGCCTAAACCCAGCGACTCAGCTGCAGTAAACGCATTTTGTGCAAGCATTGCAGTGTCAACAACGCCAAGCAGCAACTGCTCTGCAAGGCCGAGCTGCGCTTCGGGGCAAATTTGCAAATGGCGGTTAAAGTCGGCGCAAAATACCCAAAACTCTGCCGCTTGTGCCACATGCTGTTGGCCACCGGTCAGCGGAACAAGTTGCTCACGCAGCGACTTATCCGTGATGCGAATAATCGACGTGCACTGTAAAAAACTGGAACTCGAGGCCGCCTGGGCGCTGGCAACAATCGCTGCACGCTGTTCGTCTGTAATCGGCTCGTCGGTGAAGCGACGAATGGAACGGTGTGAACGCAGCAGATCAATGGTCGGCGTCATCGCGTTTATCCTTTGGCTTGTTTGAATGAGATTTATCGAGTGGGGCCTGGCGTTTGGTCAGCAGCGGCGCAACGTTTTGAGCCATCGCCCAAACCATAAATGCTGCCGCCGGGATCATCAGCGCAATGCCTAAAAATACCATGATGATAGCCGCCGTGGCATTCCCAAAGGGTGCGGGTAAAGTCACGTAGCCGTTCAGGGAAAGATATGACAGCAGTAAAAAAGCGATACCGATAACTTCGAGGATTAACACAGGTTTCGGTAACGCACCGAGTGAACGCATCCACTTGTCTCCAAAGCAATTATCGATTCATTATATACCCGACATATTTCAGGCTGCATCTTTGTTATCTACATTTTATACCCTAAATAATTCACGATGCGGGCAGGCGGCAACGCAGGGAATCCACGGGAGCTTACTCAAGTAAGTGACCGTGGTGAGCGAGGACAGCCAACGCACCAGCAGCTTGAAGTATGACGGGTATATAGGCGAGGAATATCAGACTAACAGGTAAGACCTTCTTTCCATTCGCAACAGTTAGCGGCATTATAGTTGCCATTCGCCGGTACGTATCGGCCACAAAAAATAAAGGAGATTCCATGTTTGCAGTAATCTTTGGTCGCCCTGGCTGCCCATATTGTGTTCGTGCTAAAGAGTTGGCTGAGAAATTGACCGCTGAGCGTGACGACTTCAACTTCCGTTATGTTGATATCCATGCTGAAGGCATCAGCAAAGCCGACCTGGAAAAAACTGTTGGTAAACCTGTTGAAACCGTACCGCAGATTTTCCTCGACCAGAAACACATTGGCGGTTGCACTGATTTTGAAGCGTACGCTAAAGAACACCTAAGCTTGTTCCAGAACGCGCAATAAGCTGAAAAAATTTAGATATAAAAAAACCGGCTCAATGAGCCGGTTTTTTTATCGCCGCTGACGGCGGAGCACACTACGTACAAATAAGTAGCACAATGCTCCAAGAGCACACCAAAACACAGCACTAAACATCCAGGCCATTTCTTGCCAGAACGTTCGCGTTGGCGACAACCAAAAATGAATGATTAACAGACAAAATGGTGAAGCCAGCACTGCGCCCATCAGCGGTTTGATCACTCGCCCATGGCGTGAAAATACGCTCGCGATGACACCCGGCAGGATAAAAAATAACAATCCCCACTCTGAATGTCTGTCACCCGGGTAGCTGCTGGCAGCACTTAGTTTCTGCGAGAGAAATACGCCAACAAACAACACGAAGCAGCAAATGACTCCAAACCAACGTTGTCCACGCATGAACACACATCCCCCTGACGATCGCTTGTATCGAACTTAAATTTTCAGCGCCGCACGCCGAACCTTGCCCCAGTCAGATAAAGTCTCAACAATCCCTGCTAAAAAAATAGATAGTGTAATTAGCACAATATTCTTACTAGCCGTAAAACTTCATAAAGATTAAACTAACGGCTATTATCAGGTCTGCGCACTGGATATTTTAATGCACTAGAAATACATTAAATTGCGTCGTAATTAGTAGAAACCCTAACGCAAAAAACCATTTCTTTCAACAAGTTACTAGTAAACAAGAAGTTATCCTTCGTGAATATAAACGTCGCAGATTTGTTAAGCGGGAATTACATCCTGTTATTATTTGTTGTTCTCACCTTAGGTTTATGCCTGGGTAAATTACGCCTTGGTCCAGTCCAACTGGGTAATTCCATTGGTGTTTTAGTAGTCTCTTTATTGCTCGGCCAACAACATTTTTCCATTAACACAGACGCCCTAAATCTGGGTTTTATGCTGTTCATTTTTTGTGTCGGAGTGGAAGCTGGGCCAAACTTTTTTCAATTTTCTTCCGCGATGGCAAAAATTACTTGATGCTGGCACTGGTGATGGTGGGAACCGCCATGTTGCTTGCCTTAGGGTTGGGGAAACTCTTTGGCTGGGATATTGGCCTCACCGCGGGGATGCTCGCAGGCTCAATGACCTCAACGCCAGTGTTGGTCGGTGCAGGTGATACCTTGCGCCATTCCGGTGCTGCCGGAGCCCAGTTAGCCACATCGCTCGACAACTTGAGCCTTGGCTACGCACTGACCTATCTTATCGGCCTGGTGAGTCTGATTGTTGGCGCACGCTACCTGCCAAAACTCCAGCACCAGGATTTGCAGACCAGCGCGCAGCAAATTGCTCGCGAACGTGGCCTGGACACCGATGCCGCACGTAAAGTTTACCTTCCTGTTATTCGCGCCTATCGCGTAGGTTCTGAGTTGGTTGCATGGGCTGATGGTAAAAACCTGCGTGAGCTGGGAATTTATCGCCAGACCGGTTGCTACATCGAACGTATCCGCCGTAACGGCATCCTGGCAAACCCGGATGGTGACGCCGTGCTGCAAAAGGGTGATGAAATCGCACTGGTAGGTTACCCGGATGCGCATTCACGCCTCGATCCAAGTTTCCGTAATGGTAAAGAGGTTTTCGACCGCGACCTGCTGGATATGCGCATCGTTACTGAAGAGATTGTGGTGAAGAACCACAATGCTGTCGGCCGCCGTCTTGGGCAATTAAAGCTGACCGACCACGGCTGCTTCCTGAACCGTGTTATCCGCAGCCAGATTGAAATGCCAATCGACGATAATATCGTGCTGAACAAAGGTGATGTTTTACAGGTCAGCGGTGATGCCCGTCGCGTGAAAACCGTTGCTGAACGTATTGGCTTTATCTCGATTCACAGCCAGATAACTGACCTGCTCGCCTTCTGTGCCTTCTTCATTATTGGCCTGATGATCGGCATGATCACCTTCCAGTTCAGCTCGTTCAGTTTTGGCGTCGGCAACGCCGCAGGCTTGCTGTTCGCAGGTATCATGCTTGGCTTCCTGCGAGCCAACCACCCGACATTCGGCTATATCCCGCAAGGTGCGCTGAATATGGTGAAAGAGTTTGGCCTGATGGTGTTTATGGCCGGCGTCGGCCTAAGCGCCGGTAGCGGCATTGGCAACGGCCTGGGTGCCGTTGGCGGGCAAATGTTGATTGCTGGACTTATCGTAAGCCTGGTGCCCGTTGTTATCTGCTTCCTGTTCGGTGCATATGTTTTACGTATGAACCGCGCATTGCTATTTGGGGCAATGATGGGTGCACGTACCTGCGCACCAGCGATGGAAATCATCAGCGACACTGCGCGCAGCAACATTCCAGCACTTGGGTACGCCGGGACTTACGCTATCGCTAACGTGTTGTTAACGCTGGCGGGGACGCTTATCGTAATCATATGGCCCGGTTTGTGATCGGTGCCGCAGACAAAGAAAAAAGATTTTTTTATGACAGTGCGAACTTTTTGCCTGGGGCAAAGTCTTAATTAGTGCCACTGCTTTTCTTTGATGTCCCCAATTTGTGGAGCCCATCAACCCCGCCTCTTTGGTTCAAGGTTGATGGGTTTTTTATTGCCTGAAATTTGAGTTCTCTTTCAAATCAATTTCTTACCATCCTCTGTTCCATTCACGCTTTAATCACCACCAAATCTAAATCCATCGTTCATAATTTGAAGATTGAGAGTTGATGAGCGAGGATTCGTGATGCTACTTAAAAACAAAATCGTGGTGATCTTCGGTGGTAGTGGTGCCATCGGCAGCGCGGTTGCGCATGTGATAGCGCGCGAGGGGGCGCATGTATATTTGGGCGCACGCAGCCAGGAAAGGTTGCACCAGATTGCTGATGATATCCGCGCAGCGGGAGGTAGCGCCGAAACATTCAATATCGACGTGCTCGATGAACAATCAACTATCGAGCGAATTACACAACTGGCCCAGCAGACCGGTGGCTTTGATGTGGTGATAAACACAACCGGTTTTGTGCATGACCAGGGAAAGAGTGTTATTGAATTATCCCTGGCGCAATTTAGACAAGGGTTTGACCCGTTCCTCACAGCTCAATTCAACATTTCAAAAGCAGTTGCTCCGCATATGGGTGGCGAACGAGCGGGAAGTATCCTGACGGTTGTCCCTCCCGCAGGCGTAATGGTGATTGCGGGTCACTCTGGCCATATTGTCGGCTGCGCGGGTATTGAAGCGTTTGTCAAAGCTCTTGCCTGCGAACTTGCTCCCAAAAATATTCGAGTTCTCTGCGTGCGTTCGCATGCGCTTGTCGGCGCGGTTGAGGCAGGTTCCTACACCAACGAAGTGTTCGCTTCTAAGGCGCAAGCAATGGGGTTAACCGTGGAGCAGTGGGTGGGAGGTGCGGCGCAAAGCACCATGTTGAAACGCCTGCCAACGCTTTCACAAGTAGCGGAACTTATGGCTTTTCTGGCGTCAGATCATGCAGGTGCAATGACAGCAACGGTGATCAACATGACGGCGGGCACAACAACGACATAACGGGTTTGAAATTCAAACTCTAGCCTACAATTTTCGCCAGCATTCTTCTGAGGTCTTCACGACTCAGCGGATTCCTGTCGGTCACATAATGTAGCGTCATACCTTCGATAAAAGCATCCAACGCGCGCGTGGTAATCGGGTCAAAGAAGGCTTCCAACACTTGTTGGCTGCGGCACATCCAGTCCTGCATGATGATTTTTAGCGCCGGGTTGCGGTTGGCGTAAGCGTAAAGCTGATACATCACCTGCATGTTGTACGAAGTGGCAATTTTCTCCCCGCAAATCATATCGACTATCGCCTCGCAGGCTTCATCACGATTGCGGGCTTGTTCCATGCGGTGACGGTAATCGTCCGACATCTGATATGCAAACTGCGTAAACGCTTCACTCAGTAGCGATTCAATGCCGTCAAAATAATAGGTCATTGACCCTAAAGAAACGCCCGCTGCTTCGGCAATTTTACGGTGGGTAATATGGCTAATACCGTGTTCTACCAGCATATCCAGCGTGGCTTGCACAATGCGGGCTCGCCGGTCTGGATCGTTGCGCCTTGGGGCTTTGCTCATCATTTTCGCTCGGTAATAACTGACTAAAAGAGTTTACCAGGCAATATGTACAAATGTACACAAACTTGCTAGTGTAATTTGTATTCACCGCCAACCGGTATTTCTATGTCCGCCGCCATTAGCCATCGCAAAGCCACTCAACTTCGCACCTGGGCGCTGTTCGCCTTCTTCTTTCTGCCCGGTCTGGTTATGGCCTCCTGGGCCACACGAACTCCAGCCATTCGCGACACGTTAAGTGTTTCGACTGCGGGTATGGGGATTGTGCTGTTTGGCCTATCGGTGGGCTCGATGAGCGGAATTTTATGCTCCGGCTGGCTGGTTAAGCGTTTTGGGACTCGCAATATCATCCGCAGTGGTATGACATTAATGGTAACCGGCATGCTGGTTATGGGCATTGCGCTATACCTTTCCTCACCGGTGCTATTTGCTCTGGGCTTAGCCATTTTGGGAGCCGGACTTGGATCAGCGGAAGTGGCGATGAACGTCGAAGGTGCCATTGTTGAAGGGTTGCTGAAAAAGACCGTGTTACCGATGATGCATGGTTTCTATAGCCTCGGCACTCTTGTAGGCGCGGGTATCGGCATGAGTTTAACTGCCATCAATTTCAGCGCCTATGGGCACTTATTGGTCATTGGCCTACTCGTCATTGCGCCAATTGTTATTGCCATTACCGCCATTCCGCATGGAGTAGGTAAGAGCAACACAGCCGTAGATGCAGAAAATCCGCACGAGCCCCACCCGCCCTTTTATAAAGATCTCCAACTGATATTAATCGGCACCATTGTGCTGGCGATGGCGTTTGCCGAAGGCTCAGCGAATGACTGGCTGCCGCTTTTGATGGTCGATGGCCATGGCTTTAACCCAACATCTGGCTCGATGATTTATGTCGGCTTTACTCTGGGCATGACAGTCGGGCGTTTTACAGGCGGCTGGTTTATTGACCGTTATAGCCGCGTGACGGTAGTGCGAGCCTGCGCGTTTATGGGCATTTTGGGTATTGGTCTAATCATCTTTGTCGATAACGCCTTTGTGGCGGGTATTTCTGTCATTTTGTGGGGATTGGGCACCTCGCTCGGTTTCCCATTAACCATTTCGGCCGCAGGCGATACCGGCCCAGATCCGGCGACTCGCGTAAGCGTGGTTGCTGCATCGGGTTATATTGCATTCCTGGTGGGGCCACCGCTGCTTGGCTTCCTCGGTGAGCATTACGGCCTGCGCCTTGCCATGTTAGTCGTATTAAGTTTGATGGTCGTCGCAGCCCTGGTCGCGAAAGCGGTCGCAAAACCTACAGACCTTGTTACTAACTCGCTTGAAGGGAGAGTTCGATGAGTGTGAAATTAATTGCCGTCGACATGGATGGTACGTTCCTGAACGATAACAAAGAGTACAACCGCGCACGCTTTGCTGAACTTTATGCACAGATGAAAGAGCAAGGGATTCGTTTTGTGGTCGCTAGTGGCAACCAGTATTTCCAGTTGATTTCATTTTTCCCGGAGATTGCCCACGAGATCTCGTTCGTTGCCGATAATGGCGGCTGGGTAGTGAGTGAAGAAAAAGACACCTTCAATGGCGAGCTAACAAAGCAACAATTCAATACGGTTATTGACCACCTGCTGACACTGCCGCATGTGGATATCATCGCCTGTGGCAAACGTAACGGCTATACCCTGAAAAGCTATGACGATGCCTTTATCACCATGGCGCGTAGCTACTATCACCGCCTGGAGCTGGTAGAAAACTTCGCGAATCTGGACGATGTGTTCTTTAAGTTCGCGCTGAATCTGCCTGATAGCCTATTAGATGACACCATGAACTCCCTGTCTGAAATTCTTGATGGTGTGATGGTCCCAGTCACCAGCGGTCACGGCTCGATTGATCTGATTATTCCAGGTATTCATAAAGCCAATGGCTTGCGGATATTGCAGGAAAAATGGGGTATTGATGACAGCGAAGTCGTGACCTTTGGCGACGGCGGCAACGATATAGAAATGCTGCGCCAGGCCAAATATGGTTTTGCGATGGCAAATGCCCCTGAAAAAATCAAACAAATTGCCTCTTTTCAGGCTGGGCATTGCAACCAGCAAGGTGTGCTGGATGTGATTGAAAAAGTGTTGAAGAAAGAAGCGCCGTTTAACGCGTAATACGAAGCGAGGGGCGGCAAAGCCCCTCTCCTCTGCCGCCCTACAGTTGTTTTAGTAGCACCAGCAGACCGTAACCTACCGCAGCCGCCCACAACAGCATCGGCAATGAATAGTAGTGAAAGCGTATCCAGATGCGGCGATCGTTAGCCATGCGCAGAGCTATCAGATTTGCCAGCGAGCCCGGTAGTAGGCCAAAACCGCCGATGTTTACCGCAAAAGCGAGTAACACCGAGGCCGGAACGTAATTGAGCAGTAAAATGGTCGATGGAACATTGCTAATAAATTGCGATAAACCTATGCCCAGTGCAAACAACCCGCCGCTTGAAAGCTGATTAATCCCCGCCAGCGCATGCTGTAACACCGGCAACTGCGTTATCAGGTAAACGTCGATAAACATCACCATAAACACCAGCAGCAAACTCCAGTCGATACTCAGTAACACCCGGCGCGCCAGTAGCAAAAAGCCTACAGCCACCACGGCCAGTCCCCAGATCTCCTGCTTTAACTCAAGTGAAACAATAAATACAACGTAAAGTGCCAAGCAGCTTAGTACTAATCGCGGCTGCCAGTCATGGCGTTTATCGTGAGTCTGATAGATAAGCTTTTTAGTGGGGAAGCAGAACCAGCACAACACAAGCAAACTGGCCATTATCGCCAGCGCCAGCGGGGCCATTTGCCAGGTGAATTCGCCAAACGATAAACCCGACCGCCCCCACAACAAAATATTCTGCGGATTGCCAATCGGCGTGAGCAGCGACCCGGCATTCACCGCCAGGGCTTCAAATATGATGAGCCGACTGGTCGGTATCGCACATAGTTTCTTCAGCGTAATGGTCAACGGAACAATAATAAACAGAGCGACATCGTTAGTCAGAAATGTAGAAAGCAGAGCCGCTGCGCTGACCAAAAACATCGCCAGGGTTCGTTCGTTATCAAAACGCTTCACCATGCGGCGGCCCAGCACATCGAAATAACCGCTTAGCTCCACGCCTTTGGTCAACATCATTAAACCTGCGAGCGTAATGATGGTGTGCCAGTCGATAGCATGGACCCAACTCTTCGGCTGAAATGGCGCAACAAAACTCAGCGCCACACCGACAAGCAGCAATAGATGAAGAAAGCGGTCGCGAGCAAACGGACGAACCAGGTTGAGCAACATTACTGCGTGAACCCTCGCTTCTCACTAAACAGGCGAAATGCTTCCAGCGTCTCTTCACTAACGTGGTGCTCAACACCTTCGGCGTCAATTCTTGCAGTTTCTGCACTAATACCCAGCGCGAGGAAAAAGTTTTCGACGATCTGATGACGTTCACGACTCATTTGCGCCAGTTTCTCCCCTTCCGGAGTCAGAAACACACCGCGCCATGGAATTTGTTCAATAAGCCCAACCGAGGCGAGTCTTTTTAACATTTTTGCAACCGTAGGTTGGGAGACTCCCAGACGTGCGGCCATATCAACCTGGCGCACCTCTCCAACCTCGCGAATCAAATCAGAAATCAGCTCAACATAATCATCAATTAATTCACGGCGATGCGCTTCCCGCACCTGCCTAAAGCCTTCGACATGCTCTTCAACATTTACCAACGGCATCACTTTCTGTTTATTTTTTTGGCCCGTAGTACGGCTCATGATGCTTCCTCTAACAGTGGCACGGCATCGTCCAATGACGACATTTGGCCCCATTGTAAACCAGCAACTCGGAAGCACAAAAATTTAACGAATTAGCAATAGCTATACAATATAGCCTGTGCTATATCTGTATGTAATGCAGTCAGCCTTTAAAGGATCTAAGGGCAGCAGATGTTAAGAGGAGGAAAAAATGAACGAATTTAAGAGGTGTATGAGCGTGTTTACACATTCCCCGTTTCAAGTGCGGCTAATGCTGCTCAATATGTTGTGTGATTGGGTTTCCGGGAAACCACAGCAGGGCGAAAAACCGAAGTCGTAGGCAGTCGCCCTGCCTTCTTCTCCTTCAGTCTCTCTGAATGGTTTCTTTCGCCTGTTTGTCATTTTTCATTTAAATAGATTCAGTGAGTATCCCGCGTTTTCGGGCTTTAACCCTATCATTTGTCGGATTTGTTACCGGCTTCGCAAAACACATTTCGCTTATCAGTTGATCTTCTTATCGTACCGCTCTATCTTCTTGCAGCCCTGAACATGAAGCGGCCCGCAGATGCGGTCCAGTTTCCTTTCTTTTCCGTCTGTCAGGCAGGTTCTTACCCTCGTCGCCAGGGTTTTCGCATGGCGTTTAGTAGATCTCGATAAACATGAATTTAACGGTTAAAGATACCCTGACGACCCGCGCAATTGCGCTCAATCCGTGGACTGGCTTTTATTTCCTGCAGTCATTACTGATTAACTTCGCACTCGGTTATGAATTTAGCATTCTCTACGCAGTCGCATTTAGTTGCGTATTAATGCTGCTGTGGCGCAGCGCGCCCAAATTACAAAAAGGTTTGCTGGCGATTTGCAGCCTGATTGCTGCAATGTATTTCCCTTTTGGTCAGGCCTACGGCTCGCCGAACTTTAATACCCTGCTTGCCCTGCATTCGACCAACTTCGAAGAATCCACGGAATTGATGACTATTTTCCCGTGGTACAGCTATTTGGTGTCGGTGTTTATTCTGGTGCTCGGTGTTATCGCCGTGCGGCGCAAAGTCACACCGAAAAAAAGATCATGGTGCCATTTCGACAGTTTATGTCTGGTGGTGAGCGTGGTCTGCTTCTTTGTCGCACCAGTACAAAACCTGGCTTACGGTGGCGTGTTCAAAATCAAAGACTCTGGTTATCCAGTATTCCGCTTTGTTAAAGATGTGGTGGTTAATAACCAGGAAGTCATTGACGAACAAACTCGTATGCAGGCCTTCTCACAAATGAAGGACACCTGGAATGTGCTGGCGGTTAAACCAAAGTACCAAATTTATGTAGTGGTGATTGGTGAAAGCGCGCGTCGCGATGCGTTAGGTGCATTCGGCGGTCACTGGGATAACACCCCGTTCGCAAGCAAGGTGAATGGCAATATCTTCATGGATTATGTATCGGCCAGTGGTTCCACACAGAAATCGCTGGGCATGACGCTTAACCGCGTCATTGATGGCAAACCGCAATATCAGGACAACATTATTACGCTGGCAAACCGTGCTGGTTTCCAGACCTGGTGGTTCTCAAACCAGGGGCAAATTGGTGAATACGACACTGCCATCGCCAGCATCGCCAAGCGAGCTGATGAAGTACAGTTCCTGAAAAGTGGGGATTTTGAAGCGGATAAAAACACCCGTGACGAAGCGCTGCTTAAGATGACGGCACAAGTATTTGCCACCCCGCGCACCACTCCACAGCTGATTGTGTTGCATTTGATGGGTTCACATCCCCAGGCTTGCGACCGTACTCAGGGTAAATATAAAGATTTCGTTCAGTCGAAAGAGACCTCTTGTTATATCTACAGCATGACGCAAACCGACGACCTGCTAAAGCAACTCTATCAGCAGCTGCAAAATAGCGGTGAAAGTTTCTCGATGGCTTACTTCTCCGATCACGGTCTTGCCATCAAAGAACGCGGCACCAAGGTGCAATATCTGGCGCATGATGATGAGTTCCAGCAAAACTTCCAGGTGCCGTTTATGGTGCTATCAAGTGATGATAAAGAACATCGCCAGATAAAAGCACGGCGTTCAGCGAACGATTTCCTGAATTTCTTCTCAGCCTGGACGGGGATTAAAACCAAAGAGTTAACGCCAAAGTATAAGTTCATTTCTGAGCAGAATGCGGGGCCTGTCTACATCACCAACTTTAAGCTTAAGAAGGTGGACTATACTCATTTGCAGACGGATGTGTTTGAAACTAAAACGCGCTAACTCAAATTGCAGAGATAAAAAAATCCGCCACTATGGGCGGATTTTTATTTTCACTAGTTAAAGTGAAATTAGAAGCGGTAACCCACGCCTGCGATCCAGGTGCCAACATCAACATTACGGATGCGGCTCTGCTCGTAGGAAACGTCCAGAGCAACGTTTTCAATTGGGTTGAACTGCATACCTGCGCCGTAGGAGAAACCGTAGTCGCTGGTGTTTGTATCAGTTGCGCCAGTAGTCTGGAATTTACCGTAACCAACACCAACTACACCGTAGATGCTTGCCCAATCGTTGATGCGGTAAGCTGGACCAGCAGTGATGCCGTAGTATTGTGATTTGTTATAAACGTCAGCTTCGCTACGGTTTTTCTCGGTGTAAGTGAAAGAACCGATGTAACCCAGCGGGGTGTCGTTTTCATAACGGTATTTCAGGTTGAAACCGCCAGCTTTGTTAGCTTTGCCCTGCATATCGCTTTGTGCGTAGCCACCAGTTACGGTGCTAGCTGCAGATGCGGTACCAACGGAAACGGCCAGAACACAAGCCAGTGCTGAAAGACATGCAATTTTTTTCATAATCCACCTCAAATGTGCTTCAAGTAACTTCTAAGTTTTTAATATATCAAAATTGTGTAAGAAACTCTGCGACATTTACGTTGTCTAACGATTCCTTTCCTGTAACAGAACATTTCCATTACATCGTAGTCCCTTCAATTTGCAGCGCTTTTAACCAAAAACGCGCTAATTATTGGCATGAATCGCAACATCGTCATCCAGATAATTCTTAAACTCACCTGAACAAAACTTACGCAATCAGGCTGTTATGGTACTGCATTAGCCAATTATTTTTTTCAATGAATTCTCAACCAGCCATAACTTATTCATTTACACTGGGGTTACTTTTATTTTCTTGACCGAATTAGACACTGACTGACAGGAAGCAGGATGCCGCTATCGCCACGTAAAACCCCAGTTTGGTTACCCATCGTCGTTCTTTTAATTGCTATGACCTCAATTCAAAGTGGCGCTTCACTTGCGAAATCTTTGTTCCCATTGGTTGGTGCGCCAGGTGTTACAGCACTGCGTCTTGCGTTGGGTACGCTAATTTTGGTGGTGATTTTCAAACCATGGCGTTTGCGTTTTAAAGCAGAGCAACGTTTCCCCTTGCTGATGTATGGCCTGGCTCTTGGTGGAATGAACTACCTCTTCTATTTATCTATTCAGACTGTTCCCTTGGGTATTGCCGTCGCC
Organism: Buttiauxella sp. AC038; assembly: GCF_979253565.1. Classification (NCBI taxonomy): domain Bacteria; kingdom Pseudomonadati; phylum Pseudomonadota; class Gammaproteobacteria; order Enterobacterales; family Enterobacteriaceae; genus Buttiauxella; species Buttiauxella sp. AC038. Next base: position 3,490,572 of record NZ_CEEDCQ010000001.1, read on the forward strand.
CTGGAGTTCACCGGCCCGCTTGCCGTAGCGTTGTTTGCTTCGCGCCGTGCCGTTGATTATGTCTGGGTAATTCTTGCGGTGTTGGGTTTGTGGTTCCTGCTGCCGCTCGGGCAGTCGATTTCGAGCGTTGATTTAGCGGGGGCCGCTTTTGCTTTGGGTGCAGGTGCTTGCTGGGCGATTTACATTCTATTTGGCCAAAAAGCGGGGGCCGATCACGGCCCGGCAACAGTGGCTTTCGGGTCGTTAATCGCGGCTGTTATTTTTGTCCCAATTGGCGCCTGGCAGGCGGGTGAAGCGCTTTGGCACTGGTCACTAATACCGCTCGGTCTGGGTGTCGCGATTTTATCGACGGCTCTGCCCTACTCTCTGGAAATGATCGCTCTTACACGCTTACCGACACGCACTTTTGGTACGTTGATGAGCATGGAGCCTGGACTTGCGGCGCTGTCTGGCATGCTGTTCCTTGGTGAACATCTGACGCTTGTACAATGGCTTGCACTACTGTCAATTATCGCAGCGTCCATCGGTTCAACACTGACCATCAAACGTGAAGCTCAGATTACCAGCGTTGACGTAAATTAATTACCCATATTATCTACCGTGGTTATTGTGACCACGGTAAATATTCTCCCGCGATCAAGTATTAATATTTAGACTTATTCTTAGATACAAACAAAAATTATTCCCATTTAATAATCACGCTTTGTTTATTTAAGTAACGCCTCGCAACAATAAATTTAAAATACAATACTAACAATCAGTTACTAAAATCCATCCTGAAAATGCTATTTGTCTGATAGGTATAACTTGCTCCATTAAAATCAAAATCCGGTGCTATACTTATTTCCGGTAATTCAATTAGACATAACATCAAGAGGAAGAAAGATTATGACTACCGCTAAACTGGTAAAAACCAAATCTACTAACCTACTGCATACCCGTAATGATGTTGCAGACAGCGAAAAGAAAGCTACCGTTGAGCTGCTTAATCGCCAGGTCATTCAGTTCATTGATTTGTCGTTAATTACCAAGCAAGCGCACTGGAACATGCGTGGTGCTAACTTTATTGCCGTTCATGAAATGCTCGACGGCTTCCGTACAGCACTCACAGACCACCTTGATACCATGGCAGAACGCGCTGTTCAGCTCGGTGGTGTCGCACTGGGTACCACACAGGTCATTAACAGCAAAACCCCGCTGAAGAGCTATCCGCTGGATATTCACAGCGTGCAAGATCACCTGAAAGAGTTGGCTGACCGTTACGCGATTGTGGCAAACGATGTGCGTAAGGCAATTAGTGAAGCGAAAGACGAAGATACTGCCGATATTCTGACTGCCGCATCGCGCGATTTGGATAAGTTCCTGTGGTTTATCGAGTCAAATATCGAATAATTGCTAGCAGTTTGTTACTCCATCCTCCTTTTTCAGGGAGGATGGTTGCACTATTTTAGCGCATGAAATTGTTTATCCCTGCCGCATAAGTTACTCAATTGTAATAATCACTTCACACAATCGTTAACGGGCGATTGTTTTGCCGCCTTAATATGCGGTAAAACTACACTTCGCCCTCTCGCAATACTTCACGCACCATAATTGGGCACCATTACGGTGCGCTGCAACCCGCTTGCAACCCTTATTGTGCAATGTTACATATTCACATCCTTGCAAAAACAGTAGGTTGAAAACCTGGCATGATTTTTCCATGTTGCGGCTTACTGATGCAGGGGATTGCCCCATGGATAAACAAGGAAATGCTATGAAGTCGATTTTGAAAGTTTCACTGGCTGCACTCACCCTGGCTTTTGCGGTTTCTTCCCACGCTGCTGAGAAGCAACTGGTCGTTGCGACCGACACCGCATTCGTTCCTTTCGAATTTAAACAAGGCGACAAATACGTCGGTTTTGATATCGATTTATGGGATGCAGTAGCAAAAGAATTAAAACTTGATTACACCCTCAAGCCAATGGATTTCAGCGGCATCATTCCTGCGCTGCAAACTAAAAATATTGACCTGGCGCTGGCGGGTATCACCATCACTGAAGAACGTAAAAAAGCGATCGAATTCTCTGACGGCTACTACAAAAGCGGCCTGTTAGTGATGGTTAAAGCTGACAACAACACTGTTAAAAGCGTCAAAGATCTCGACGGTAAAGTGGTTGCAGTTAAGGGCGGCACCGGTTCTGTTGATTACGCGAAAGCCAATATCAAAACTAAAGACCTGCGTCAATTCCCGAACATCGACAACGCATATATGGAACTGGGCACCAACCGTGCTGATGCAGTTCTGCATGACACGCCAAACATCCTGTACTTCATCAAAACTGCAGGCCAGGGCAAATTCAAAGCTGTTGGTGAGTCTCTGGAAGCACAGCAATATGGTATCGCCTTCCCTAAAGGCAGCGACGACCTGCGTGTGAAAGTTAACGGTGCATTGAAAACGCTGAAAGAGAATGGCAAGTACAACGAAATCTACAAAAAATGGTTCGGCACTGAGCCAAAATAATAATTCTAAAGTTTTATGAGTAACTCAGGGGCGACCATTTTCGCCCCTGCTATTTTTGAACCACGGTACACAATAGGAATTAATCATGGAGTTCGACTGGAGTGCCATTTGGCCTGCAATCCCGCTTTTGATTGAAGGCGCCAAAATGACTTTGCTGATTTCGGTCATCGGGTTGTTTGGCGGTCTGATAATTGGTCTGGTCGCCGGTTTCGCCCGTACTTACGGCGGCTGGATTGCTAACCACATCGCATTAGTCTTTATTGAAGTGATTCGCGGTACGCCGATTGTCGTGCAGGTGATGTTCATCTACTTCGCCTTGCCAATGGCGATCCCTGACCTGCGCATCGATCCGTTCAGCGCAGCCGTCGTCACCATTATGATCAACTCCGGCGCATACATTGCGGAAATTACCCGTGGTGCGGTGCTGTCGATTCATAAAGGTTTTCAGGAAGCGGGTCTGGCTCTCGGCCTATCTAAGCGCGAAACCATTCGCCACGTGATTATGCCGCTGGCGCTGCGCCGTATGCTGCCGCCATTGGGTAACCAGTGGATTATCAGCATTAAAGATACCTCGCTGTTCATCGTTATCGGTGTAGCTGAGCTGACCCGTCAGGGGCAAGAAATCATTGCCGGGAACTTCCGTGCGCTGGAGATCTGGAGCGCCGTTGCGGTCTTCTATCTGATTATTACTTTGGTGCTGAGCTTCGTGCTGCGTCGCCTTGAAAGAAGGATGAAAATCCTATGATTGAATTTAAAAACGTCTCTAAGCACTTTGGCAAAACCCAGGTGCTACATAACATCGATCTCGATATCAAACAGGGCGAAGTGGTTGTCATTATCGGGCCGTCAGGCTCAGGTAAATCTACGCTGCTGCGTTGCATCAACAAACTTGAAGACATCACTAGCGGTGACCTGTTTGTTGATGGCCTTAAGGTCAACGATCCGAAAGTTGATGAGCGCCTGATTCGTCAGGAAGCAGGAATGGTGTTCCAACAGTTCTACCTGTTCCCACACCTGACTGCGCTTGAAAACGTCGCCTTTGGCCCGATTCGTGTGCGTGGCTTAAGTAAAGATGCCGCCGATAAACTGGCGAAAGAGTTGCTGGCAAAAGTGGGTCTCGCAGAGCGTGCACATCACTATCCATCAGAGCTTTCCGGTGGACAGCAACAGCGTGTAGCGATTGCTCGTGCGCTGGCAGTTAAGCCAAAAATGATGCTGTTTGATGAGCCAACCTCAGCCCTTGACCCTGAACTTCGCCACGAAGTGTTGAAGGTTATGCAGGATCTGGCTGAAGAAGGTATGACGATGGTTATCGTGACTCACGAAGTGGGCTTTGCCGCCAAAGTTGCCTCACGCCTGATCTTCATTGATAAAGGCCGCATCGCTGAGGATGGCAATCCGCAAGAGCTGATTGATAACCCGCCAAGCCAGCGTTTGCAGGAATTCTTGCAGCACGTTTCCTGAGTTTTCTCCCTCACCCTACCCCTCTCCCCCAGGAGAGGGCCGGGGTGAGGGGCGACCCTCCAGATAATTCCTGTTTTCCCAACCACAAACCCCCGCGCTCTATACTTATTCCTTTGTCTGACTTTTCAGTTCGGAGGAACGCCGTGCCGCTACTCTTGCTACTGCTGTGCATGTTTAGCTTTCAAACGCAGGCCGTCACTCTACCGGCTGCGGCAGTTGCTGCGTCTGCTCAACAGAACGCGACCACCCCGCCCGCTGAACCCAATCTCGAAGAAAAAAAGAGAGCCTATTCAGCCCTGGCCGATGTGCTGGATAACTCGCAGTCGCGTGATGAACTGATTGGGCAATTGCGCAAAGTGGCCGCCACGCCACCACCTGAACCGGTGCCCGCTATCGTTCCACCAGAACAACTGAGTGAAGACAAAACCGTTCTCGAAAATGTGACCGATGTAAGCCGCTATTACGGCGGTGAGCTTGCCCAACGCTTCGCTCAGCTGCATCGCAATATCGCAGGCGCCCCGCACAAAACATTTAACCCGCAAACTTTTTATAACGCCCTGACCCACTTTACGATGCTGGTTGTCTCGGTCTTTGCCTTTTACCTACTGATTCGCGCCTGCATGACGCCAGTCTGGGCGCGTATGGGGAAATGGGGCCGCAAAAAGAATCGCGACCGCTCAAGCTGGTTCCATCTGCCGCTCATGATCATCGGCGCGTTTATTATTGATTTGTTATTACTGGCGCTGACTCTTTTCGTAGGGCAAATATTTAGCGACATGATGAACGCGGGCAATCGCACCATCGCCCGTCAGCAAGGGCTGTTTCTGAATGCTTTTGCGCTGATCGAGTTCTTTAAAGCGACGCTGCGTTTGATTTTCTGCCCACGCTTCCCCGACCTGCGGCCATTCCCGGTGACCGACCAAAGCGCAAAATACTGGAATATTCGCCTCGCGGGCTTAAGCAGCCTGATTGGTTACGGCATTCTGGTCGCGGTGCCGATTATCTCCAACCAGGTGAATGTGCAGGCAGGTGCAATCGCCAATGTGGGGATCATGCTGTGCATCACGCTCTGGGCGCTGTATCTGATTTTCCATAATAAACGCCAGATCCAACAAAACCTGATCCAGTTGGCCGACCGCTCAATGGCGTTTTTTAGTCTGTTTATTCGAGCCTTCGCGCTGGTGTGGCACTGGCTGGCAAGTGCCTACTTTGTAGCGTTGTTTTTCTTTTCGTTATTCGATCCGGGAAACAGCCTGAAATGGATGATGGCGGCGTCACTTCATAGCCTCGCCATTATCAGCATCGCCGCCTTTGTCTCTGGCATGCTTTCGCGCTGGCTGGCGAAAACCATCACGCTGTCACCACAAGTGCAGCGCAACTACCCTGAGCTGCAAAAACGCCTCAACGGCTGGATATCTGCCTCGCTGAAACTGGCGCGAGTGCTGACGGTTTGCGTGGCGGTAATGTTGCTGCTCAACGCCTGGGGGCTGTTTGATTTCTGGGCGTGGATTGCCAACGATACCGGTGAGAAAACTATCGATATTATGATTCGTATCGTGCTCATCTTACTGTTTTCAGCCGTTGGCTGGACATTGCTGGCAAGCCTGATTGAAAACCGTCTGGCGTCGGATATTCATGGCCGCCCGATGCCCAGCGCGCGTACCCGCACGCTGTTAACCCTGTTCCGCAACGCTCTGGCGGTGGTTATCAGCACCATCACTATCATGATTTTGCTTTCAGAGATTGGAGTGAATATTGCCCCATTACTAGCCGGGGCTGGCGCATTGGGTTTAGCCATCAGTTTCGGTGCGCAAACCCTGGTGAAAGATATTATTACCGGCGTCTTCATACAGTTTGAAAATGGGATGAATACCGGTGACTTAGTCACCATCGGGCCGATTACCGGTTCCGTTGAACGTATGTCAATTCGCTCCGTAGGCGTGCGCCAGGATACCGGTGCTTATCACATCATTCCGTGGTCCTCGATAACCACCTTCGCCAACTTTGTGCGAGGTATCGGTTCGTTTGTCGCGAACTATGATGTCGACAGGCAAGAAGATGTCGATAAAGCCAATCGTATTTTGAAAGAAGCCGTTGATGAGCTGATGAAGCAGGATGAGATTCGTATGCTGGTGATTGGAGAGCCGTCATTTGCGGGTATTGTCGGGCTGACCAACCAGGCCTTTACGGTGCGCGTATCGTTTACCACCCAACCACTGAAACAGTGGACGGTAAGATTCGCGTTAGATGGGATGGTGAAAAAGCACTTCGATGCGGCGGGGGTTCGCCCGCCCGTGCAAACCGTGCAGGTGAAACAGCCTGGCGGCGATGCTGCTCAGGCGCTTCAGGAGTCACAGGCAGCGGCGGGGATGCTGCCGCCTGCCAACCCTACAATTTGACTACTTGTAACGCGTAGCAGCCCAACGAGCGCGTTGTGCGTCATTCATAAAGGTCCAGGCGACGAAGCGGCTTTGCTTCTGACCCTGGGCCATCTCTTTCTTCACGACTTTCTCAACACCTGCTTCCTGCAACGCACGATAAATCAACGGCAGGTTTTCGCCGCGAGAAACCAGCGAGGTGAACCATTGAACCTGGCGAGCAAATGCTTTGCTTTCTTCAACCATCTGATTGACGAATGCCACTTCGCCGCCTTCACACCACAGCTCTTGCTCGCGGCCACCAAAGTTCAGCGCGCCATCTTTAGCCTGGCCAAGGTTGACGCGTTTACGTTCGCTGCCACTGCGTGCCGCCTGCGCGGAATCGTGGAACGGCGGGTTACACAATGTGGCATCAAACATTTCATTTTTATGAATCACACCTGGCAAAATGGCGCCTGGGGTTTTCTGGCGACGCAAACGAATCAGGCGTGTAAGCCCTGGGTTGGCATCAATAATTGCCGTTGAATTGGTCAGCGCTTCAGGATCCACATCTGTTCCGGTGAAACGCCAGCCGTATTCGTGTTGACCAATCAGCGGATAAATACAGTTTGCGCCAACACCCACGTCCAGCACTGAAGCCTGAGAAGGCACCACACCGCCATTACTGTCAGCCAGCAAATCAGCCAGATGGTGAATGTAATCAGCACGGCCTGGAACGGGAGGGCAAAGAAAACCTTCAGGAATATCCCACTGTTTCACACCATAGAAATGCGCCAGCAGCGCCTGATTAAGCGCTTTCACCGCCAGAGGATCGGCAAAATCAACCGTGGTTTCACCGTGAGGGCCTGGGCGTAAAAACGCGCCGAGTGCCGGGCTGCTTTGTGTCAGCGCGGGGAAATCATAACGGTCACGGTGACGGTTGCGTGGGTGCAAACCTGGTTTAATGGTGGCAGGGGTTTTCATTGCGGCTTCTCCTTGTGTGGGCGCGTAAGATACTCTGTGAACCCTGCGGGGTAAATACACCGCGTGATTTTCGCCTGAGATAAATCAACATAAGGTGCACTATGTCTAAACGCTATTACTACGAACCTGCCGATGGGCACGGTTTGCCACATGACCCGCTTAACGCCATTATCGGCCCACGCCCTATCGGCTGGATTGCTTCATACAACCAGCAGGGCGTGCGCAATCTTGCACCGTACAGTTTCTTTAACTGTTTTAATTATCGTCCACCGATTATCGGTTTTGCCAGCAGCGGCTGGAAAGACAGCGTGCGCAATATCGTTGAGACAAAAGAGTTCGTCTGGAACCTCGCCACGCGTGAACTGGCAGAGCAGATGAATGAAACTTCTGCCTCAGTACCCCACGGTGAAGATGAGTTTCTCCGCGCAGGGCTAACCGCCGTTGCAGGGCGTAAAGTCAAAGCAAGCCTCGTTGCCGAAAGCCCGGTCAACTTTGAATGCCGTTTGTCGCAGTGCATTCAGCTTACAACTGCCGACGGTACGGCAATTGATACCTGGCTGGTACTTGGTGAAGTGGTCGCGGTTCATATTGATGAATCACTGCTTAAAGATGGCATTTACCAGACCGCGCTGGCAAAACCCGTGCTACGAGCGGGCGGACCATCAGCTTATTACACGATTGATGAGACTCACCGCTTCGATATGATTCGCCCTGACGCACGATAAAATCAGCAAAATCATGAACCTGTATCTCACTGATCTGTAAGTATTTCGTCAAGTTTTGTTGTTCAAAAAACAAGCACAAGTCCATCAGTTTTTTGCGGCTATTGTTTACCACATTGCACCTACACTTTTAGTGCCGATGGTTTTTAAATCGGCCCCCAAAAGCGATGAGGATGTGATTATGAAAAAATTTCTGTATTTTTCTGCGGTTGTCACCCTTGCGGCATTACCGTTTGCAACCATGGCAGCCCAGGAATTGTCTGCGGGAAACACTGGTCAGCTTCGCCCCGCAGGAACAGTCACTGTTACCGGTGCAAGCAACCTTGACGATCTACAAACCAAGCTTGGAGAGAAAGCGAAAGAAGAAGGGGCAAAAGGCTTTGTTGTTAACTCAGCTAGCGGTCAAAATAAGATGTTTGGTAGCGCAACTATTTATAAATAGCCCCAAACGATTATCTCCGGGATATGTTCAATAACGGTTTCCTTTACAGGAAGCCGTTATTATTTTAGTGCAATTACTATTCGCCTTTCCCCAGCCATTAATAAATACACAACTATTTCCGAGCATTCCATTCGAGCATTCCTTGCTTTTGGACGATAATCACACACCCTCACAAATACCATTTCATTGTAATTATTAGCATGCTTAATAAATTAATGCGTCAGAACACAAAAACAGGATTATTCGCATATAAAAATCAAAAGTGTGAAGTCAGTCCTTCATAGATATCGGACAAATACAATAAGCTGTCATACAGCAATGCATGTAACGACTACATTCATCATTTCAATTTTGCAGGGAGCTATTTGTTATGAAATTGTCATCATTATCTCGCCATCTACTGGGTGCTTCATTATTAACACTGTGCGCTAGTGGCGCTATTGCCGCTGAAAAAGTGACCTTAAAACTCGCTCACAACCTGGACCGCAGCCATGTCGTCCATCAAGCTTTTGAAGAAATGGCAAAAGAGGTCCAACAGCTTTCAAACGGCAATATGCGCGTTCGGATATATCCAAGTAGCCAAATGGGCAGCGCCCGAGAAACTCTGGAACTGTTACAGAACGGCGCTTTGGATATGACCAAAGGTTCAGCAAGCGATCTGGAATCATTCGATAATACTTACGCGATTTATAATTTACCGTACCTCTTTAAAGACCAGGCACATTTTAATCGAGTGGTCTTCGGTGAAGTCGGAAAAGAAATTATGGAATCGACCAAGGAGAAAGGTTTCTTTGCTATTTCCGCATATGTTGCCGGCACGCGTAGTTTCTATGCAAAAAAACCTATTACCAAACCAGAAGATTTAAAAGGGCTGAAAATTCGTGTTCAGGCGAGTCCAACCACACTGAAAATGGTTGAGTTAATGGGCGGCTCCCCGACACCAATTTCATTTGGCGAAGTGTACACCGCTATGCAACAAGGCGTTGTCGATGGCGCAGAAAATAACGTGCCATCATGGGTTCAGACCCGTCATATTGAAATTGCCAAAGTGTTTTCTGAAGACGAACATACCTCCATTCCGGACTTCCTGGTGATCTCCACCAAAACCTGGAACAAACTCACGCCAGACCAGCAGCAAATTCTGATGAAAGCCGCCAAAGATTCAGAAGCCTATCAGCAAAAACTTTGGGAAAAAGTGGACAGCGATTCACGTGCTCAGGCCAAAGCCATGGGTGCCACCATCATCAGTGTCGATAAAGCCCCGTTCCGTGCCGTTGTGAAGCCGCTGTATGACGACTTTGCGAAAGATCCGAAACAGGCTGCGCTGCTCGAGAAATTTGAAGCCGCCGCACAATAACCCTTAAGTTTTTAGTTTGAACATGTCGGGCGTGCAGTAAGCGCCCGGCATAACCAAAAGCTCGTTTTCAGGTAAACCAAAATGATACTTAAGCCCATAAAGCTTGCGGTAGACCGGACTATTGCCACTTTTTCAGTGTTGGTGATGATAGCCCTGGTGGTATGCGTAGTCTGGCAAGTTTTTAGCCGTTATGTCCTCAGCCAACCCAGCACACTGACCGATGAACTCGCCCGTTTTCTGATGATTTGGGTCGGGTTATTAGGCGCGTCCTATACCGTGGGGGCGCAGCGCCATTTGTCCATCGATTTCCTCAACATGATGCTTCCTGATGGGAAAAAGCCACTGTTGAATATTCTTATCAATACCCTGATTTTGCTTTTTTCAGGTCTGGTAATTGTTAATGGCGGACTGAAACTGATTGATAAGACATTGGCGACCGCGCAACTTTCCGCCGCCATGCAAATTCCGATGGGATATGTCTACATCGTGCTGCCTTTGAGCGGAGCCATCATGATGTTTTATTCATTGTACTTTATCTGTAGCGACGTCCAGACATTAGCTGGCAAAGGGGTCAAATAATGGAAAGTTACATTGCCCTCACCCTCTTTGGTGCATTCTTCGTACTGGTATTTATTGGCCTACCAATCTCCTTCGCCATCGGTATTGCGACTGTTGCCTCGATGCTTCTGATGTTCCCGTGGGATGTTGCCATCATTACCGTGTCGCAACGCCTGGCAAACGGTCTGGATAGCTTCGCGCTGCTTGCAATTCCGTTCTTTATCTTTGCCGGAACACTGATGAACAGCGGCGGAATTGCGATACGCTTAATTAATCTGGCCCAGATTATGGTTGGCCGTGTGCCTGGATCATTAGGCCACGTGAATGTGTTAGCTAATATGATGTTCGGTTCCATTTCTGGCTCAGCGGTGGCAGCAGCCGCAGCTGTTGGCGGCACACTTTCGCCGATTCAGAAAAGAGAGGGTTACGATCCGGCATTTTCAACGGCAGTTAACGTTTCATCTTGTATTACCGGTTTGCTGATTCCACCTTCTAACGTGCTGATTGTTTTCTCGTTGACTGCCGGCGGCGTTTCAGTAGCATCACTGTTTATGGCAGGTTACCTGCCTGGCATCCTGATGGGTTTGTCTATCATGGTGGTATGCTGGATTATTGCTAAAAAACGCGGTTATCCGGTATCAGAACGCCCAACTTGCAAGCAAGCGGCGATAGCCTTCCTCGATGCTTTGCCAAGTTTATTGCTGGTCATTATTGTGATGGGCGGCATTCTCGGAGGTATTTTCACCGCTACAGAAGCATCGGCAATCGCGGTGGTTTACACCTTTGTGCTTTCGGTTCTTATCTACCGTGAAGTGAAATGGCGCGATTTACCTAAACTCATTCTTGATTCTGTCGTCACGACATCAATTGTGCTGTTACTGATTGGCTTCTCCGTCGGCATGTCCTGGGCGATGACCAACGCCGATATCCCGTACATGATTAGCGACACGCTAATGGGCATTTCAGATAATCCACTGATTATTCTGCTGCTTATCAACATTGTCCTGCTGATTGTCGGCATCTTTATGGACATGACCCCTGCGGTATTGATTTTCACACCAATCTTCCTGCCGATTGCCCAAGAGTTGGGTATGGACCCGGTTCATTTCGGTATCATGATGGTGGCAAACCTTTGTGTCGGGCTGTTGACGCCGCCAGTGGGTAGTGCGCTGTTTGTCGGTTGCTCTATCACTGGGGTTAAAATCCAGAACCTCATTAAACCGCTGTTACCCTTCTACGCTGCCCTATTCGTCTCACTGATGATGATTACCTATATCCCGGAAATTTCCTTGTTTATTCCTAAACTTCTGGGATTGATGTAATCGTACCTTCTGAAAGCGACTTACGGGTCGCTTTTACTCGTTAACCCAACATAAGCAATCACCTGATACTTTTATTAGTCATCTGTGAATTAACTCACTTTATTAGCCGCTAACAATGTCTACTGTATGCAGCACAAGAATTGTCTCTTGTGATGACTTACGGAGCGGTAACAATGAAAAACCTGATGGCCGCAATAGAAGCAAAGCTGATGCCACTTGCAGGGAAAATGGCGCAACAGCGCCACCTCGGTGCCATTCGCGATGCGTATATCTCGTTTATGCCTTTTATTATTGTCGGTTCAATACTGCTGGTTATTTCCTCTTTCCCAAGCACTGCCTATCAACAATTTATGGCGTCGATTTTTGGTGAGGGTTGGTCTGCAACTATCGAAATCCCGTTTAATGCCATCTTCTCGACTATGGCGGTGTTCATTAGTTTCCTGGTCGCTTATCGTTTGGCGGAGCGCTATGACATCGACAATATGTCCGCCGGGATTTTGTCTCTCTCCTGCTTCCTGATTCTTACCCCCTTCGCTAAAACCCCGGAAATTGGCAACCTAATTCCGATGGAATGGCTGGGTTCAAAGGGTTTGTTTGTCGCGATGCTCGGCGCGATTGCCAGCACTGAAATATTTGCGTGGATGCTAAGCCGCAACTGGGTGATTCGTATGCCGGATGGCGTGCCACCTGCGGTACAAAAATCGTTCGCGGCTTTGATTCCATCACTGCTGATTCTGGTGATTGCGCTCGCGATTCGCGTGCTGTTCGCCCGCACGGACTACCACACTATTCACCAGTTTGTTTACGAAGTGCTGGCTACACCAATTCGCCACTTCGGGACCTCTTATGTTGGCGCGTTGTTTACTTGCTTTAGCATTACCAGCCTGTGGTCAGTAGGGATTAACTCAGGATCGATGGTCAACGGCATCCTGCGTCCATTCTGGATGGAAAACCAAATAGAGAACCTGACCGCAACACAGGCAGGTTTGCTGCCTCCGCATGTGGTCACCGAGCAGTTCTACGACATGATTTGGATGGGCGGCGCGGGAGCCACCTTGTCTCTAGTGATTGCTATGCTGTTATTTGCCCACAGCCAGCATATTAAGAATGTTTCGCGTCTCGCTGCCGGTTCTTCCATTTTCAACATTAACGAGCCGGTACTGTTTGGCCTGCCGGTAATCATGAACCCGATAATGCTTATCCCATTCAACCTGGTACCGCTAGTGCTCGTGACGGTGCAATACATCACCATGTCGATTGGTTGGGTCGCCACCACCACCGGGGTATATATCCCGTGGACGCTGCCGCCTGTATTAAGCGGATTTATCGTTACAGGGCACCTCAGTGGCGCTGTTATTCAGCTCATCAATCTTTTGATTGGCGCCATCATCTACCTGCCGTTCCTTAAAGTCGTGGACAAGCAATACCGTGCAAATGAAACCCCGGAAATTTCTGTCACCACTAAACCCGCCACGGAGTAAGTAAAACATGACGTTATCGAAAAGTTGGGGCGTGATAGCGACCTGGCGTATGGCCTTGGAAGGAGTCAGTGAAGCCGCGCAGTTATTGCAAGGGAACAGCGACGCCAGTGGCGCTGCGGTTCGCGCAGTAACCTGCGTTGAAGATTACCCATTCTATAAATCAGTTGGTTACGGCGGTTTACCTAACGAACAAGGTGAAGTTGAACTGGACGCCGCGTTTATGGACGGTTCAACGCTCGCCATCGGCGCAGTTGCAAGTATCCGCGATATCGCTAACCCGATTCGGGTGGCACAAGCCTTAAGCCGCGAGCGTTTCAACAGTTTTATGGTCGGCGAAGGAGCGCAAACCTGGGCGCTCGCACAAGGTTTTGAGCGAAAAAACATGCTGACCGATCGCGCCCATCAGCATTACCTAAAGCGTAAACGTGAAACGCTGGATCGCGGCCTTAGCCCGTATACCGGCCACGATACCGTTGGCGTGATCACGCTCGATCAGAATCAACAGATGTGCGTCGCCACCTCAACCAGCGGGTTGTTTATGAAACGCCCAGGGCGCGTGGGTGACTCACCGGTTTCTGGTTCCGGTTTTTATGCCGACAGCCAGATTGGTGCCGCCACCGCCACTGGCCTTGGCGAAGACTTAATGAAAGGCTGTATCAGCTACGAAATCGTCAGCCGCATGGGGCGTGGAATGTCACCGCAACAGGCGGCTGAATCAGCAGTTTACGACCTCGAAAGCCAGTTGATTGCTCGCTATGGTCGCGCCGGTGATTTGTCGGTGGTGTGTATGAATAACCGTGGTGAATACGGTGCAGCCACGACCATTGATAACTTCTCGTTTTCCGTCGCCACGACAACACAAACGCCAGCGGTATTTTTGACGACACGCGAAGGAAAACACACGCTGATTCGCCCAGCAGACCAGGCGTGGCTTGAGGCCTATATCGAACGTATTACCGCCGAGGTGATCGTATGAAATGCCAGTTAACAACCCATACGCAATGTCCGACAGATGCGCATTTAATATTGTGGAAAACTCACGCCAATGCGTGGCCGCAAGCGCTGCGCCCGCTGCTTGATGAAATGGCGCTCTCCAGTGAATCGCAAACCACCACCTTCGGTTTAAGTAGCCTTTGCCAACAACTGACGCTTTTATCTTCAGCCGAGATTGAGCGTCCTGAAGTGTTGCGCCAGTTAACGGAATGCCTGAATACCCTTTTGCCTGTCCCGCCTTCATACCCTGTCGCCGTCGATATCTCAGGTTTTGACCTGAAAAACCATGTGGTTTTTGCACGCCTGCGCACCTTCCTGGTGGCAGTCATGAACCGTTTTTATCAGTTGCCGCAACTGGGATATCGCGCCCAGCAACCGCAAAGTCATGGGCAACTGTTATTACTGGTGGCAGAACACACTCCTCAATCTTCAGAACTGGCCGCGCAAACGCAGGCAGTTGCTCAAGGCATGCTTATTTCGCGCAAACTAGCCGACACTCCGGCAAATGACTGCCGCCCGCATGATGTGGCCCAACAAGCTGAAAAATGGGCGCGTGAGCATCCGCAAACGCACTGTGAAATCCATGATGAGAACACCATTCGCGAGCTCGGTATGGGTTGTCTTGATGCCACAGGAAAAGGCAGCGACAACCCGCCCCGGCTGGTGACGCTGCGCTGGCAAGGTGGCGCGGAAAACGCACCGTATTACGCGTTTGTCGGCAAAGGCATTACCTTCGATACTGGCGGGATGTGGCTGAAAGAAGGCGAAGGAATGCGCACCATGAAATACGATATGTGCGGTGCTGCCGTGGTGTTCGGGCTGATGGAAATCGTCAAAACGCTGCAACTTCCACTTAATGTCGTCGCCGTGATGGCACTGGCCGAAAACATGCCTGGCGTTAACGCCATGCTGCCAGGTGATGTGGTGAAATCGCACGCTGGTCATAGCGTCGAAATTATGAATACCGATGCCGAAGGTCGCCTCGTTTTGGCTGATGCACTGAGTTACGCTGCCACGCGCTTTAATCCGGCAGCGCTAATTGATGTCGCAACTCTGACCGGAGCGGTAGTCAAAGCCCTGGGTTATGACATCTCCGGGCTGATGAGTAATGATTCCCCCCTCAGCCACCAATTGCAGCAGGCAGCCGACTTAACGCAAGATCGAATCTGGCCGCTGCCGCTCGATGAAAGCTTTGATTCGCAAATCAAAAGCCATATTGCCGACTTCACAAATACACCGCCTAATAACGCAGCCATCGCAGTATCCGCCGCCCAATTCTTAAGTAAGTTTTGCCACCAGTCGCCGTGGGCGCATTTAGATGTCAGCGGCACTGCGTTGACCCGGGGTAAATTCACCCAGGCCAGCGGCCGCCCTGCTCTGTTACTGACGCAATTCTTACTCGACATCAGCAAAGGAAAGACAAATGAAAAAAATTCTACTGGTATGTGATTTAGGCATGTCGACCAGTCTGGTCGTCAAACGAATGCAGGAAGCGGCGGTGAAACGCCAGCTTGAAGTGGAGATTCAGGCGAAAGGAATGAGCGATTTTAAAAATGCGATTACTACTTTTGACTGCGCACTGCTTGGCCCGCAAATCGCCTATAAGCTCGCAGACTGCAAACAGATTGCCGCGCCGCTTAATAAGCGCGTGGAAACCATTAATATGATGGATTACGGCATGGTCAACGGGGAGAAAATCCTCGACCATGCGCTGAGCCTGATTAACTAACGAGTTTTTAGCCACGCAGCCGGGGTGAGATTCTTTAGTCGGCTGCGGATAATTCTCTTGTTCAGCAAATCTTCAAACTCCAGTAAAACCGCACCAAAACCCAAACGCTTATCATAACGCTCGCCGTTGAGTAACTTTTCCAGCGTTTGCGCCCATTCGCCGCTCGCCGCTCTTTCATGCCAGGCTTCCGGCTGGGCTTCATGCAGCGGGACGTCAAGTCTTTGCGCCAGTTCCTGCGTCAGCTTCGTTGAGCTGGCAGTCAACGATTTCACTTTTAACAGTAAACCCTGCTGCAAAAAACCGACCAGTGCATCAAGCGATTGCTGTTCGCCGCGTTCACGTAATGCCACCGCTAAAAAACCAGAAACCGGGCAGCTAAAGGCCAGCAACGCGCCATGTTTATGGCTAATGCTTTCAGGAAGCGAAAATACATCAAGGCGCAAATGCCCGACGGGTTGCTTTAAATCAGGTTTCGACAGACGGGATTGCTGCCAGTTTTGCAACGTACGGCTAACGCTTGCGCGGGAAATGCCATGCTGAACGAGTAACTGCGCGGCTTCCACAAGCTCATCGAGAGAAAGCGACAAACGCACACGCAGAAAGATCAGCATCGCTTCTTGTACGTGGCTCAGCGCACGATGAATGGTATTAGGCCGATGTGATTTGTCAAAACAGTCATCTCGCTTACGCCAACGCCTGACGGTATCGACAGATATATTCAGCTCCTCCGCCAGTTCACTGTCGGATTTATCAGATTTCTGAATGTACTTGCGAGTTCGCGGCGTGGTGGTGGCGTTGGAGTGCAGCTTAATCTCCATCTAACCTCTTCTGGTATCCGGTTAAGTAACGTCTTCATTATAAAAGCAAGTTAGCAGGCGAAAAGGGTAAATCCCAAATTAATAACAAAAACTACGCGCAAGCGATTGCACAACAGAGCTCACCAGTGATGGCAAAAAAAGTAGCAAAAGATGCGAAAAGCGAAGCGGGATTTGTGTCACATAAACATGGATGATAATTCGCGTGCTAATCATTACTCATTTCAATGAGTTAGCTTAGGTTCAAAAATTTTGAATAAGGTGGTCAATTCTATTCGATTTATTATTCTGCTCAAAAGTGTGACCATAATCACATCGACGGAACAACGTCACCTTAAACAGAATAACCTGCGAGAATTAATTATGAAAACCATCAAATATGCTGTAGCGGCCATCGCCCTTTCTACTCTCTCTTTCGGTGCTTTCGCTGCACAATCCATCAACCCATCTGAAGCTCAGAACTTAAATAAAGTGGGTGTGGTTTCAGCGGTTGGCGCAACAACACTGGATGGCCTGGAAGCAAAACTGGCTGCAAAAGCACAAGAAGCTGGTGCAAGTGCGTATTCCATCACTTCAGCTAACACTAACGGCAAAATGAGCGGTACTGCTGTTATCTACAAGTAAGACTGCTGTATTGCCCTGATACACCCTCATTTTGGAGCTCTGCTCCACCCTGTTTGACTCTGTTATGACCCTTGTTGCCCGCGACCATTTATCGCGGGCTTTTTTTTGTCTTTTTTCTGTCAAACAACCATGAATCAGAAGAGCTGATTAACGCGGGTTAAACCTTCCTCATATGTCACAGCTTCACCCGTTGCCACAAGACAACATGCCATTTGTGTTTTTAATGACTGCGGTACGGGTTCAACGCCTGCAACGCAACGTTCAATCCAGCGGGCGGTCAGTTCCGGGTCTTTCCCAGCAGGCAGCATCACTTCTTCGTCGCTGACTTCCGTCTGACGCTCACTCACTACGCGCGAGCCGAGGCTGTCGATAAGCGTAATCTGCGGGCAACGTTGCGGGTTGGCATACACTTCCCCTTCTGTACCGTGCATCAGCAAGCCACGGCCGCCAATATCGGCAAAGAATTTTGCTACTTTCGGGACATATTCAGGATGAGAAACGCTGGCAAGACGTAATGCGGCGTCTTCTTCAAAGGGTGTCGCGAGTTTGGCAAGTGTATGCGCGCTGTTACGTACACCCATACGCCAGCGCATCGCGAGTTGATCTTCCATCGGTGGGCAAAGCGCACTGACAGGAATATAAACCGGGTGATGTAAATCCAGTTTGGCTTGCGCCTGACCCGCATGTAACGTTGGTTCAATGCCCATCAGTGTAAAAATGGTTTCTGTTAATACACGAGTTGGATCGTGGCTAACGCCGTGTACAACCACCGGAAATCCAAGGCGATTAAGCAAAATAGCCAGCAATGGCGTGAGGTTAGCTTGTTTGCGCGCACCATTGTAAGAAGGAATAACAATTGGCATCGGTTTGTTGGCAGGAGGCGTAAGTGAAATCATGTGGTGCTTCATCGCGTCATAGAAACCGAGCATTTCCGCCTCGCCTTCCCCTTTGATGCGCAATGCAATCAGCACTCCACCCAGCTCCAGTTCTGGTACTTCACCTCTGAGCATATGGGCATATAAGCCACGAGCGGTGTCAAAATCCAAATCGCGTGCGTGGTTTTTACCGCGCCCGACTTCTTTAATGATCTTACGGTAATCCACTCAGAGTCTCCTTTCTATTTCTTGCTCACACGTTTGCGCCGCACCGTCTTTTTCGGCGTTGTATCAATCAGTTTAGCTGCTGGCGCCTCGGGTTGACTGATCGGAAACACCGGTAACGCACCCAGTAAACGTTGACCATAATTTTTGGTCAACAGGCGGCGGTCATAAATCACTACCTCACCATAACAGCCATGGCTACGAATTAAACGCCCAACTTGTTGGATAAGATTAAATGAAGCACTTGGTAAACTCTGTACTTCAAAAGGATAGCGTTTCAGGGTTTTTAACCATTCCCCCTCAGTCAGCACCACTGGGCTGTCGATAGGTGGGAAAGCGATTTTATGGATGTGTACCTGACTGAGTAAATCACCCTTTAAATCAAGCCCTTCAGCGAAGGATTGTAAACCAACCAGCACGCTGGTTTCGCCCTGTTCAACACGTTTACGATGCAGTTCCACCAGCCTGTAACGTGGCATATCCCCTTGCACCAGTAATGTGAGACGCAAATCGGTGACATGCGTCAGGAACACCTGCATCGCGCGGTTGCTGGCAAACAGCACCAGCATGCCTTTATGTTCACCTTTCGCCAGCTCAGCACGGAAGAACGCCGCCATTTCAGCCAGATGTTGAGCTTCGTTTTCCATCGTTGGCTCAACGGTTAACTGCGGGATAACCAGCTTGCCCTGCTCGACATGGTTAAATGGGGAATCCAGCGCAATAAACCGATCGCCCGCATCTTCATCCAGCCCGCTCATCTCTTGCAGTCGGTCGAATTTATTGAGCGAACGCAACGTTGCAGAGGTCACAATCACATGTGGAACGTTGCGCCAGACCAGTTTTTCTAACTGATCGCAAACACGAATGCCCACACAATGGAAATACAGATGTGGCTGCCCTTCGCGGATTTCACGCGTCACCCACTTCGACACCGGCGCTCCCGATGCCTTTTCCATTGCCGAAAGCCGCCACAATTTGCTCTGCGTTTCGAAATAGCCTAACGCCCGGTTCATGTGCAGCAGTGAACGGTGCAAACGCACAATATCGTGCGTACCGGTTTTTTCGCCAAGATCGTTAAGCAAGGCCTCTGACAGGCTGCGCAGCCCTTCCATCAGCTTCGCCAGTCGCTTACAAATCACCATAATTTCTTCGGGCAGCACGCCCATTTCAAAACGATGCTCAGCCTCTTTTTCGCCCGGCAACCACAATGAAACAATGCTGTTAAATGAGCTGAGCAGCTCAAAAATTTCGTCACAATGATTGGTCAAACGTTCTGGATTAGTCAGCGGCGGTGGACTTTTTGGGCGGAACTGCGCCATGCAGGTTTCGACCAATTTGGTGAAGAGATCGAACTGCAAACGGCTATAACCCGGCGTAACTTCGGCACTCATTTCCAGCGCGTCACGCGCCACATCCGGCAGATGGTGGCCTTCATCTAAAATCAGCAGCAGGTTTTTGGCTTCGGGCAGCACCGCATCACTTTCCATCGCGGCCATCACCAGTGCATGGTTGGCGACCACCACTTCGGCTTCGTCTATTTCACGGCGAGCCACAAAAAACGGGCATTCACGATACCAGTGGCAATTGCGCCCCAGGCAACTGGCCTTGTCAGTGCTTAGGCGCCGCCAGAGATCGTCTTCAATATTTTGCGAAGTGTGGTCACGCAACCCGTCCCATTTATAGGCATCAAGGTCGGTTTTCAGTTTTACGCAACGCTGCTGTTCGTCTTTGCTGGTCGGTGCCATCTCGTCCTCGAGAAAAGCCAGCAAATCGCCCTGTGAGGCGTTGTCTGTCGCCAAAGCGGCAAGGTTGCGCGGGCAAACGTAACGCCCACGGCCAAACGCGGCGGTAAATTTCAGATCGGGAATGATTTTGCGCAGCAGCGGCAAATCTTTGCTGAATATTTGATCCTGAAGGGCAACGTTTGCCGTACTGACCACCAGGGTTTTTTGCTCGCCGCGCGCAATAGCGATACCGGGGATCAGGTATGAAAGCGTTTTCCCCACGCCGGTGGGAGCCTCGATCGCCAGATGTCGCCCCGCTTCACCCGCAAGCGTTTTTGCCACTTCGGCAATCATTTGCCGTTGCGGTGGGCGCGGAATGAAGTCTGGGATCTGCTGTTGTAGCGCCTTATACCAGGCGGCGATTTGCTCTTTTTGAGCGGAGGACAAGGCCATAAAAACCACTTCTACTGTATAAACAGCCACTATTGTCCCACTTTTTACCGTGAGGCTGTATTGTTTTTTCTAAGCCCTCTTACCGCTTGCCTTGACTCATGACAAGGCGGCCTGTAGCCGCTCTTCTCTATAATCGAGCCCGTTTATCCTCCACTGGTATCAAAAAATGGATTATCAACTTAATTTAGACTGGCCTGAGTTCTTAGAGAAATACTGGCAAAAAAAGCCGGTCATCTTAAAAAATGCGTTTCCTGATTTTGTCGATCCGATTACCCCGGATGAATTAGCCGGTCTTGCGATGGAAGCAGAGGTGGATAGCCGACTGGTTAGCCATACCAATGGTCAATGGCAGGCAGCCAACGGTCCTTTCGAGAATTTTGACAATCTCGGTGATACCGGTTGGTCATTACTGGCGCAAGCCGTGAACCACTGGCATGCGCCTTCTGCTGAACTGGTGCGCCCATTCCGCGTATTGCCAGACTGGCGTTTAGACGACCTGATGATCTCTTTCTCCGTACCTGGTGGCGGTGTTGGTCCACATATCGATCAGTACGATGTGTTTATTATTCAGGGCATGGGTAGCCGTCGCTGGCGCGTGGGTGACAAACTGCCAATGCGCCAGTTCTGCCCACATCCCGCGTTGCTGCACGTTGATCCGTTCGAGCCAATCATTGATCAAGACCTGGAACGTGGAGACATTCTGTACATTCCACCGGGCTTCCCACACGATGGCTTCACTCACGAAACTGCACTCAACTATTCCGTTGGTTTCCGTGGTCCAAATGGCCGTGATTTGATCAGCAGCTTTGCTGATTACGCGTTGGAAAACGATCTGGGTGGCGACCACTATAGCGATCCTGACTTAACCGTCCGCGAACATCCTGGCAAAGTTGAAGGCTACGAGCTTAATCGCCTGCGTGACATGATGATGGAAGTCATCAGCCAGCCTGAAGATTTCAAACAGTGGTTCGGCCGCTTTGTTACCACACCGCGCCACGAACTGGATGTTGCTCCAGCAGAGCCGCCATATCAGCAAGATGAAATCCTTGATGCGTTACTGGGCGGTGAAAGCCTGACACGTCTGAGCGGTTTACGAGTGCTGAATGTTGACGGTGAGTTCTTCGTGAATAGCGAAGCAATGGAAGCACCTGTTCCGGCAGCAGCGGACGCATTGTGCCGTTACACCACCCTTGGTCAAACAGAGCTGGGCGATGCGTTAGAGAACCCGGAATTTGTTAACGTATTGACTGAGCTGGTTAATCAGGGCTACTGGTATTTCGACGACTAAATAATCCTGCAAACCTGGGTCCACTGACTACAGTTATACGGGGGCTTCCCGGGCAGACAGTGGATTTAACATGGCGCTTTATACCATCGGTGAAGTGGCTGTGCTTTGCGATATTAACCCCGTGACATTGCGTGCCTGGCAACGACGTTACGGGTTATTAAAACCTCAGCGCACGGATGGCGGGCATCGCTTGTTTGATGATGACGACATCGAACGTATCCGTGAAATCAAACGCTGGATTGAAAATGGCGTTCAGGTCGGCAAGGTGAAAGCCTTATTGGGCGGCGAGCGCCAGGATCTGGAAAGTGGTTGGCGTGAGCGCCAGGAACTGCTGCTCCACCATTTGCAAAGCGGCAGCCCGAACCGATTGCGTACCTGGATGGCTGACATTGGCCGTGATTACCCCGCAGAAACCCTCGTCCACCAGCTTTACACTCCCCTTCGTCGCCGCCTGCAATGCCATCAAGTCACATTGAATACCTTACTTAGCCTACTGGATGGCGCACTGATCAACTACATTGCACTATGCCTTGCCTCAGCGCGCAAACGCAGCGGAAAAGATGCGTTACTTGTAGGTTGGGACACGCCCGATACCACACGCTTGTGGATGGCTGCGTGGATGGCAATCCAGCAGGGCTGGCGGATTGATGTGCTGGCGCACCCGCTACATCAACTGCGACCTGAGCTTTTTGCTCAACAGACATTGCTAGTGTGGTGTGGTGATACGCCGACCACCAATCAGCTCGACCAACTGGAGCTTTGGCGCTGTGCAGGAATGCAAATTTTCCCACTCATGAGCAACGGGCAGTCGACTGAACGCGCATAAGGCAAAGTTAATAGTTCATTAACAAGCCCGCTTCATCTTATAATCGCCTGCGTAACGTATGGAGCGGACATAAAGATGAAACTAAGTAAAATAGCCTTGGTAGGCGGCATGCTGGTAATGGCTATCGGCGGAATTGGCGGCGTGATGCTGATGGGTTATATCGTCATTCTTCATAACGCGTGATGTAGCGCAAAAGACGCTCAAACAGGCGGTCAATAACAATTGCCGCCATCGCGACCAGCAGAGCCCCCTGAATCACATAAGCGGTGTTAAAACCGCTCAAGCCAATGATTATCGGCGAGCCCAACGTGCTGGCCCCCACGGTGGATGCAATCGCCGCAGTACCAATATTAATAATCACCGAAGTGCGGATCCCTGCCAGAATCACCGGCGCTGCCAGTGGCAACTCAACTTTTCGCAGCATCTGCCAGCGGCTCATTCCGGCCCCCAGCGCAATCTCTTTTGTCGCGTCCGGCACCGTCCCCATTCCGGCGAGTGTCCCCTGTAAAATCGGCAGCAAACCGTAAATCACCAGCGCGATAATCGCGGGCTTCGGGCCAAACCCCATCACCGGTACCGCAATGGCCAGTACCGCTACCGGCGGGAATGTTTGCCCGGCGGCGGCGATAGTTTCGACCAACGAGCGAAATTCCAGGCCCGCCGGGCGTGTGACAGCAATCCCCAGCCCCATACCAATCACCACCGCCACCAGGCTTGAAATACCCACCAGCATGAAGTGTTTTAGTGCCAGGGCGATAAAACTGTCTTGCTGGTAGAGCGGCCTTTCCAGCTCCGGAAACAACCAGCTAAACAAGGGGCTGCTGTAAGGCATCACCACCAGAAGTGCGATGAAAAACGCAATCAGCCACAACAGAGGGTCACGAATCAAGCGCATTTTCACCCCGAACTAAATCGCTGAAATGCAAAACGCCGCACAGTTCGCCCTGCTGATTAACTACCGGCAACTGCTGGCACTGGCGATCAACAAACAGCGATAACGCCTCGCGCAAACTTAACATTTCGCTTATCGGCTCACCCGCTAAGCGTTCATGTGAACGCACGCGATCGGCGACGTGGCGGAGTGACAACAACCGCACGCCCAGTTCGCTACGACCAAAGAAATCACGTACAAAGTCTGTCGCTGGGTGAGTTAGCAACTCCAGCGGTGTACCTTGTTGAATCACCTTTCCCCCGTCCATTAGCACAATGCGGTCAGCCAGCGTCAGTGCCTCGTCGATATCGTGCGTCACCAGCACAATGGTGCGGCCAAGCAACTGGTGGATGCGGATGATTTCTTGCTGAAGCGCCCCGCGCGTGACCGGGTCCAGCGCACCAAATGGCTCATCCATCAGCAACACTTCCGGATCGGCGGCCAGTGCACGTGCCACGCCAACACGCTGCTGTTGCCCACCGGAAAGCTGATGCGGGTAGCGGTCACGGAATTGCGCGGCATCAAGACCAAGCAGATCCAGCAATTCGTCGATACGCGCATTGATTCGCGCTTTCGGCCATTTCAGCAGTTGCGGAACGGTGGCGATATTCTGCGCCACGCTCCAGTGGGGAAACAGGCCGATGGACTGAATCGCGTACCCCATGCGGCGGCGCAACGCTTTGGCGTCAAAATTACGTATCTCTTCGCCGGCAAAGCGGATACGCCCGCTATCATGTTCCACCAGGCGGTTAATCATTTTCAGCGTGGTGGATTTACCGGAACCGGAAGTACCAATCAGCACCGTAAATTCACCCTCTTTGATGTTCAGCGATAAATCCTTAACCGCCGCCGCCCCCTGAAAGGATTTGCTGACATTTTCAAATTCGATCATGGCTGTTTTTCCTCAAGCAATGAGATAAACAGTTTAAAAAATGCATCCAGAATCACCGCCAGGGCGATCACCGGGATCACGCCGAGCAACACCAGATCCAGCGCGCTGCTGAGTAGCCCCTGGAAGATAATCGCACCGAAACCTCCGGCGCCAATGAGCGCGGCAATCACCGTCATACCAATGGTCTGAACACAAACCACGCGCAGGCTGCGCAGCAAAACCGGCAACGCCAGCGGCACTTCGGCCTGCCAGAAAATCTGCCATCGTGACATGCCCATACCTTCGGCACTTTCAATGATATTGCGCGGGACATGCTGCAAACCTGCGACGACACCGCGCACCAGCGGCAGCAGTGCATACAGCACCAGCGCGATGATCGCCGGAGCCACACCAATTCCGCTTACGCCCATTGAGCCTAACCACGGTAAAAACTTCACCAGTCCCGCAAGTGGTGCAATCAACAGGCCAAACAACGCCACTGACGGCACCGTCTGAATAATGTTGAGTACCGAAAATACCGAAGACTGCCAGCCAGGGCGGGTATAACAAAACACCCCCAGCGGCACGCCAATCACTAACGCAGGGAACAAGGTACCGAGCAACAAAGCCAGATGGCGCGTGAGTGCATCATCAAAAACATCCTGGCGGTTGGCGTACTCTTTGAGCAGTGAAAGGTCGGAAAAATAACCACTCCAGAGCAGCGCGACGGGCACAATCCAGATCTGTAGATTCAGCAATAAACGCCAGAGCGCTTTGGGCGTCAGGCGGTTGATGGCATCTGCGCACAACAACAGACATAAGGTCAGCGACAGCCATGACCCGCTGCCCGGCGATGTTCGCGCAAGCGTGCTTCCCTGCTGCGCAAATTGCGTCGCCGTCAGCCCCATCACCCACAGAATGGTGATAAACAGCAGTTCACCGATAATGAGCGTGATAAACAGTGGAAATGAGCGGCAAGGCAGTAGCACCAGGAAAGCCAGTATCAACACCGGAAGGGTAAGCAGGAGCCCAGCGTGTGCGGGGAGTTGGCTAAGCGCGACAGGCTCCCCGGAAACCAGGCGGTTGGGTGCAAAGTTGATAAACGGCAAAGCCGCGCCTGCCACCACCAGCAATATCACCAGAAGCAGCAGGACGCGATTATGAATTTTGAGCAAACAGACATCCTGTTGTTTTTATCGTGGTAGGAAAGCATTACGCGTGTCCGACCGGGGTTAAAGCCATTCCAGGGTGGATAGGCACCAGCCCATCCACCAGTCGTTCAGTAACCTACTTCACAAAGCCTTTTTGTTTCAGGTAATCAGCAGCCACTTTTTTGGCATCCAGCCCTTCCACCGCAATGCTGGCGTTAAGCTGTTGCAGTGTTTTCTCATCAAGTGATGCAAACACCGGTTTAAGCCATTCGTCCATCTGCGGATAAGCCTTTAGCACTGCTTCACGCACAACAGGCGTTGGCGCATAAATTGGCTGCACACCTTTCGGATCGCTCAGCGTTTGCAAGCCAAGTGCTGCCACCGGGCCATCCGTTCCGTAAGCCATTGCCGCATTCACGCCTGAGGTTTGCTGCGCCGCAGCTTTTATGGTCACAGCCGTGTCGCCGCCAGCCAGCGAGAGCAGTTGCGGTTGTTCAAGTTTAAAGCCATAGGCTTTTTCGAACGCAGGTAGCGCGTCAGAGCGTTCGATAAATTCAGCGGAAGCAGCAAGCTTAAACTCACCGCCTTTTTTCAGGTACGCGCTGAGATCATCAAGCGAGGTGAGTTTGTTTTTCTCAGCCAAATCTTTGCGCACCGCGATGGTCCAGGTGTTGTTTGCCGGAGCAGGTGTCAGCCACACGAGATGATTTTTTTCAGCGTCGAGTTTTTTAACTTTCTCATAGCCCTGTTGCGCATTTTTCCATGCAGCATCTTTTTCATCTTTAAAGAAAAATGCCCCGTTACCGGTGTATTCCGGGTAAATATCCAGTTCGCCCGCCGTAATCGCGCCACGCACGACCGGGGTGGTGCCTAACTGCACTTTATTGACCGTTTTGACACCGTGGCTGTCCAGTACCTGCAAAATGATATTGCCGAGCAGTGAGCCTTCGGTATCAATTTTTGAACCTACTTTCACCGGCTCCGCAGCTTGTGTCCCTGCGGCCAGTAAGACTAACCCCGCCATACCCCAACGCGCTGATACGTTCATCGTGCTTCCTCACTGTTTTTCTTTGCTTAAAAATCATGAACTCGCAAAAGTTTAGACGAGAATTGACAGGTTGGTGAGGGATGAGGTGCAGAATAAGAAAAGAGCCGGAAAACCGGCTCTTGATGGGGGGTGTTATAGCCATTACCCAAAATAGTTGGAGTTGCGGCAAGTCCATAAGTCCCCAGGAGCATAGATAACTATGTGACTGGGGCGAATGGGCGCAGCCAACGCAGGTGCAGCTTCAAATATGAAGGGTAATTACTTGAGTTCAAACTCGCTCTGTTTCACACGGGCAGAATCCAGACCGATAAACACATTAAACTTGCCACGCTCGGCAACATGTTTCATCTGCGCGTTCCAGAACTTCAGCGCTTCAACATCAATCGGGAAGCTTACAGTCTGCGTTTCACCAGGTTTGAGTGAAACTTTCTTAAAGCCTTTCAGCTCTTTAACCGGGCGGCTCATCGATGCGGTGACGTCCTGCAAATACATCTGTACGACAGTTTCACCTTCACGATCACCGGTGTTTTTCACTTCGACAGAAGCTTCGACTTTGCCATCCGCTTTCATTGATGGTGCAGACATTTTCACATCAGACACGCTGAAAGTGGTGTAGCTCAGGCCATAACCGAATGGGAACAGCGGGCCGTTCGCTTCATCAAAGTAGCGAGATGTATATTTGTTTGGTTTTTCCGGATTGTACGGACGCCCTGTATTCAGGTGGCTGTAATAGGTTGGGATCTGCCCGACAGAACGTGGGAAGGACATCGGCAATTTGCCTGACGGGTTGTAATCGCCAAACAGGATATCGGCCACCGCGTTCCCGCCTTCAGTGCCGCTATACCAGGCTTCCAGCAGCGCATCAGCCTGTTGATTTTCTTTCACCAATGCCAGAGGGCGGCCGTTCATCAACACCAGCACCAGCGGTTTACCGGTCGCTTTCAACGCGGCAATTAAATCACGCTGGCTTTGTGGCAGCACCAGATCGGTACGGCTAGAGGCTTCGTGCGCCATCCCCTGAGCCTCACCAACAACAGCTACAACAACATCAGCAGATTTCGCAGTATTAACCGCTTCATCGATCATCGCCTGTGCAGAACGGGTATCAACCGTAACGGCTGGTTCGTACTGGTTCAGGAAATCAACAATGCCTTTTTCATCAGTGACGTTAGCGCCTTTGGCAACCACGATTTTGGCTTTGTCACCCACGGCACTTTTGATGCCCTGAAGTACTGTGATGGTTTGATCGGCAACACCAGCAGCTGACCAACTCCCCATCATGTCACGTTTGCTGTCAGCCAACGGGCCAACCACGGCAATGGTGCCGGATTTTTTCAGTGGCAATACGTCCAGACGGTTTTTCAGCAACACCATGCTTTCACGTGCAACTTCGCGAGCATCTTTACGGTGCAGGCGGCTTTCAGCGTTGGTGTCTTCAGGGTCAGATTCTTTCGGCCCTAAGTGGCTGTATGGGTCATTAAACAAGCCCATATCATATTTCACGTTAAGCACATGGCGCGTGGCATCATCAAGTTCAGCCATTGGCACATCACCGCTTTTCACCAGCTCCGGCAAGTACTTGCTGTAGTACTCATCGCTCATACTCATGTTGATGCCGGAATTCAATGCTATGCGCACTGCGTCTTTCGGATCGCTCGCCACACCGTGTTTAATCAGCTCTTTAATGGCACCGTGGTCTGAAATGGTAATGCCTTTAAATTTCCACTCATCGCGCAACAAATCTTTCAGCAGCCATGAGTCGGAAGAGGCCGGAGTGCCGTTAAGGGAATTGAGCGCCACCATCACACCACCACTGCCAGCATCCAGTGCGGCTTTGTATGGCGGCATATAATCGTTGAACAGTCGCTGCGGGCTCATATCAACGGTGTTGTACTCTTTGCCGCCTTCAACTGCGCCATAGGCCGCGAAGTGTTTCACACTGGTCATGACCGAATAACGGTCTGCCGGGCTTTTGCCCTGCATCGCTTCAACCATGGTGCGACCCATGATGGAAGTCAGGTAAGTATCTTCACCAAAACCTTCGGAGACACGGCCCCAGCGTGGGTCACGAGACACATCCACCATTGGTGCCCATGTCATGTTCAGGCCATCATCTGCAGCTTCATAAGCAGAGACGCGGCCCACCGTTTTCACGGCATCCAGATTGAAAGAAGAAGCTAAACCGAGGCTGATTGGGAACACAGTACGTTGGCCGTGAACCACATCGTAAGCAAAGAATAATGGGATTTTCAGGCGGCTAAGATCCATCACCTGGTCTTGCATGCTGCGGATGTCATGACGAGTCACGGTATTGAAAATCGCCCCGACCTGCCCATCTTTGATCATCTCGCGAATGGCTTCTTTCGGGTTATCTGGCCCAACGCTGATTAACCGCAACTGGCCGATTTTCTCGTCGGTGGTCATTTTCTTCAGCAAATCAGTGACGAATGCGTCACGCGCCTCAGGTGTTAACGGGTGTGGACCAAACATTTCGTTAGCCAGCGCGGGTTGCAGCGCAAGGCTAACTGCAATACTTACAGAACAGAGCCATTTCATCGACATTACTCTCTTGCTCAAGCCGCCACAGAGGGCCGCACGAAGTGATAAGACGAGCAGTGTGCCACAAGGTTACTGCTGTAAGAAGTGTCGCTTCGGTGTTATGTGCTGATTTTTCGAACCTTTAAGACGATTCATTATCGATTTGCAAGCTATGCTTGTAGTCGTCAATATTTTCCCAAGGAGCGGATAAATGTCTAACCCTACGCCATCCCAAAAACAAACATTTATAAATGAGCTGAACCGTCTGGTGGGCAGCCAACATGTATTAACCGATGCGGCAAAAACGGCACGTTATCGTAAGGGTTTTCGTTCAGGCCAGGGCGATGCGCTGGCAGTAGTGTTCCCCGGAACACTGCTTGAGTTATGGCGTGTTCTAAGCATTTGCGTCAGTACCGATAAAATTATTCTGATGCAGGCCGCCAATACTGGCCTGACCGAAGGCTCAACGCCGAACGGCAACGATTACGACCGCGAAATTGTCATTATCAGCACGTTGCGCCTGGATAAATTGCAGCTGTTAGATGGCGGAAAGCAGGTGCTGGCCTTCCCTGGAAGTACGCTCTATCAACTAGAAAAAGCCCTAAAACCATTAGGTCGTGAGCCCCATTCAGTGATTGGTTCATCGTGCATTGGCGCGTCGGTAATTGGCGGGATTTGTAATAACTCCGGTGGTTCACTGGTCAAACGTGGCCCGGCATATACCGAGATGGCGCTATATGCCCGTATTGATGAACAAGGAAAATTAACGCTGGTCAACCATCTGGGTATCGATTTGGGTGTGACGCCTGAACAAATCCTTGGCAAGCTCGATGATGAGCGCGTCAAACCTGAAAATGTGCTCCATGACCAACGCCAGGCCTCTGATAAGGATTATGCCGAGCGTGTACGTGATGTAGACGCTGATACCCCATCGCGCTTTAACGCCGACCCAAGCCGCCTGTTTGAAGCCTCTGGCTGCGCCGGAAAGCTCGCGGTATTTGCTGTGCGCCTCGATACTTTTGTGGCAGAAAAACAAAACGAAGTGTTTTACATCGGCACCAATAAACCAGAAGTGCTGACTGAAATCCGGCGCCATATTCTGGCCAACTTTGAAAACCTGCCGGTGGCGGGTGAATACATGCATCGCGATATTTACGATATTGCCGAAGTGTATGGCAAAGACACCTTCATGATGATCGACAAACTCGGCACCGATAAAATGCCGCTGTTCTTCACCCTGAAAGGCCGCACCGATGCGTGGATTGAAAAAGTCCCGTTTATAAAACCCCACTTCACTGACCGCGTATTGCAACGCCTGAGCGGCTGGAGCCCAAGCCACTTACCTCCACGTATGAAAGAGTGGCGCGGTAAATACGAACACCACCTGTTATTGAAAATGTCTGGGGAAGGCATTGCCGAGGCCCGTAACTGGCTGGAGAGCTATTTCGAGCAGGCTGAAGGTGGCTTTTTCGTCTGCACACCAACCGAAGGGGCGAAAGCCTTTTTACATCGTTTTGCAGCCGCCGGTGCCGCCGTGCGTTATCACGCAGTGCACGCCAATGAAGTGGAAGACATTCTGGCACTCGATATTGCCCTGCGTCGTAACGACCAGGATTGGTTTGAGCATCTACCGCCAGAAATCAGCAGCCAGATAAGCCACAGCCTCTATTACGGCCACTTTATGTGCCATGTTTTCCATCAGGATTACATTGTTAAGAAAGGGGTTGATGCTCATGCATTGAAGGAGCAGATGCTTGAGTTGCTGCGTACACGTGGTGCGCAATATCCGGCAGAACATAATGTCGGACATTTGTATGAAGCACCTGAAAGTTTAAAACAATTTTATAAGGCGAATGACCCGACCAACAGCATGAACCCAGGGATTGGCAAAACTACAAAGCACAAGTGGTGGGAAGAGCAGGCTTGTAGCCATACGCATCACCACGATCCCCATTAAGCGAAGCTGTCAACTGCCAGAACTCGCGCTGTTTTTCGCTTGTTTTTCGTACTAAATTAAAATACGAAAAGTGGTGTGACCTCATGCCACTTTGATTTTTTACGTAAAGGAGCGAGAAATGTCTGTCCTCGAAACAATGCCGTCCGCTCGGATACAGATTCGTGATGCCACTAACGATGATATCCCATCCATCACTGCTATTTATGAATGGCACGTCCTGCACGGTCGGGGATCTTTTGAGGAGTCTCCTCCAACATTCAGCCAAATGGAAGAACGTTTGCAAGCCATACGCAAGCAGGAACTTCCCTGGCTGGTGGCACTGTATAGCGGAATTGTGGTGGGTTATTGCTACGCAACTGCCTATCGCCCTCGTCCGGCGTATCGTTTCACAATTGAGGATTCGGTGTATATCGACGCCAGCATGACCGGGCAAGGTATTGGACGCGAACTCTTAAGCCATCTTATAGAGCGTTGTGAAAATGGGCCGTGGCGGCAAATGGTGGCGGTAATTGGCGATGGCGAGAACAATACCGGTTCATGTCGCCTGCACAGTCAACTCGGTTTCGAAGTGGTCGGTCAATTACGTAGTGTGGGGTTTAAGCTTGGCGGATGGCGGGATACGATAATTATGCAGCGTCCGCTCAATGCAGGAGACAGGACGCTGCCGAAATTCCCTTCATAGTTCAAGCTGCTACTGCGTTGGCTGCGTTCATTCGCCCAAATCACTTAGTTAACTAAGCTCATTGGGACTCTTTCACTTGCCGCCTCGCCGCAACTCGAACTATTTAGGGAATGATTTTAAATGCCTTAATCGTCGATCGCGTTGCCTTGAATACTGTTACTCGCCATCTGCGCAGCCTTTTGCTTTTTATACGCTAATGCCGAGCCTGGAACTGGGGTCACCTTGCCAGTTTCCAGGTAGGAACGCAGACGGTTTGCATCCGCAAAGTGGGTATATTTCCCAAACGCATCCAATACCACCAGCGCCACCGGGCGATTGTTAATCATGGTGCGCATCACTAAACAATGTCCGGCATTGTTGGTAAAGCCGGTTTTGGTCAGCTGGATATTCCATTTATTGTTATAAACCAAATGGTTGGTATTACGGAATGGCAGCGTGTATGGCGGATTGCTGAAAGTAGCCATATCTTCTTTAGTGGTGCTCAACTGGCCGAGCATCGGATATTGCTTCGAGGCAATCAGCAGCTTAGACAAGTCACGTGCCGTAGAGACGTTGTGAATCGAAAGCCCGGTCGGCTCAACATAACGTGTATGTGTCATGCCAAGAGATTTCGCTTTAGCATTCATGGCGCGAATAAATGCGTTATAGCCACCAGGATAATGGTGTGCCAGGCTCGCTGCCGCACGGTTTTCTGAAGACATTAATGCCAATAGCATCATGTCTTTACGGTCGATTTTACTATTCAGGCGCACGCGGGAATAAATTCCTTTCATTTCCGGCGTTTGGCTAATATCGACACTCAGCATTTCATCCATCGGTAACTTCGCATCAAGCACTACCATCGCCGTCATCAATTTGGTAATTGAGGCAATCGGGCGTACCAGATCAGGATGGCTGGAATAGAGAACTTTATTAGTTTGCAGATCGACGATCATGGCACTGCCAGAGGCGATCTCTTGCCCGGCACTGACCTGTTGTACGGTGGTATTATTCGCAGCCTGGGAAGCGAATGGTACGGCAATCATCAGCGCAAGGCTGAGCAACGATAGACGGATTTTTGTCGGCATGGTGACACTTCTGTAATTATTCAAAAAAATAATGTGTCCTTCGAATCTCTTCACAGCGCGTATGAATAGATGAGGCGCCAGCATAATACGCTGACGCCCCTGAAAACTGCCACTATTGATTCGTAAACAAGTATCAAAATAGACGGTAGCCATAACCCCAAAGAATAACACTCAGGGCTAACAGTACCTCAAGCACCAGCACGCCAATGGCGAGTGTTGAGCTGGAAAAGCTCATCCCCTCTTCTTTGTTGATGCCAAGGAACTCAGGCACCCCTACATACAACAGGTATCCGGTATAAATAAGGGCTGCGGCCCCTACCAGCACGCACAACCACACCAATGGATACAATGCGACTAAGCCGCTGATAAACAGCGGAGTTGCTACGTAACCTGCAAACACCATGCAACGAGCAAGCGACGGACGATGCGGGTAGTTACGCGCCATCCACCAGATGACCCGCCCCATGACGGCCACACCAGCCAGCATCAGGGCATAAAACAGTACTCCTAGATAGAAGCCGTTAAACATCGTTAATTGAACGAAGGTACCATCACCAAAATTCCAGCCAATTTGGGTTGTGCCGATAAACGCACAGATAACCGGAATGGCCGCCATGATTAATACATGGTGAGTGTAGTGATGCGTTACCGTTTCGTTCTCGCGTTTTATGTCCTGCATTTCACGATTAGGATGGGAAAAAAGCCCCCAGACATGACTCATAACGCCTCCTGACATGTCAAAAAAATCGATTGAGCACAGTCAAAGTATAATGCACAGCGGCTTGATTGTTTTTTAATCATCTGAAAATATCTGCATGCTGCAAATAGCAAAATTTATGCCGCCACGTTGACGAAACGGCGAAAGAGTCATATTTAATTAACACCGCCCAATAATGCTTTATCAGGACAGCTCCCCAATGTAATTCCGTAACCAATAAGCCTGTATCTACACGATGACTTTGTCATTTCTCACCTCTGTTGAGAAATGTGCACTTATTGGATTATTACGGAAACAATCATGCTAAAAGCACTATACCAGGCCCTGGCTGACAAACCGTGGCTACTACTTCTTGGGTTCTCTTTTGTTGTTTCATCTATCGGAAATGGCATAACCTACATCGTCATTTTTAGCGAACTCATTCGCCTGGCGGCACCGACAACCTCACTAGCCCTCGCCTACGTTCTTTCTACCGTTCCTGGTTTAATTGGCAGCAAAATAGGCGAGCGCTACTGCCAAAGTGCAAACCCCTTCAAGATTCTGATAGTGGGGGAATGTTTGGGTATGCTAGGTCTTCTCGCGCCACTCAGCGCTGTAATGACGGGTTCTATTCCGCTGTTTCTCATTGCTCAGACCGCCTCAGCATTCACTATCGGGATGACATTCCCGGCAATCAGTAAGATTTTTAAAACGGGACTGACCGAGAAAGAACTGCCGGTTGCCACCACACTCGAAACCATCATTTTCGCCTGCTATGTGATTTTTGGCGTTTGCCTGGGTCTGTTGCTGCTAGGGCATATCAGCGTAATGTCACTGCTGGTTCTCGATGCTTCAAGCTTTGTCATCGCACTAATATTATTAAGATTGTCGCAGTCACGTTTCGCTAAAACCTTCATTAAAGTTTCCCCCTCACAAGCGCAGATTAATTGGCGAACATTGTCAGGCGTACAGCGGCGTGGGATTTTACTTTTACCCCTGCTGGCGTTAGCTGCAGCCCCTGCCATGGCACTGCTACCCGCACTGGTTCCACCAACATTTTCAGGTTCTGAAGCGCAAAGCATGGCACTGGCGTTACTTTTCGCCCGTAGTCTCGGGCAGTTAGCGGGCCCTTTAATCTTAAATCCTGAGAAATTTGAGAAAAACAGTAGCAGTAATGTGCTGATGGTCAGTTGTCTGTTCGCCTTTATCACCTGCTACGGTTTAGTCCCCTTTTCACCGTCAAAATATCTGGCGCTGGCGTTCATTTTTATGGCTCACCTGTTCTCAAACGTGGTGTTTTCATTGGCGATTTATACCATCCTGAAGAAGTTTGATGAGGTTCATATCTCGGCCGCAATGGCAAAAAGTTACCGGTTACAAATGATGGTAACGGCATTGGTTTCCATAGGTGCAGGTTACTGTGCGCAGTATTTTGGCGTGGTTTCTTCACTGTATTTATTCAGCGGAACGGGGTTTGTATTGATTGTTATGCTTTCTTTAGGCGAGCGTTGGCTAAAACAAAAGTCGGTAAATTTCCGACCTGAGCAGCAATAAGCAAGAAAGCACGCCGCCTGTCGTGGCGGTGTGCCTTATCAGGTGATGACATATTCCCCAGAATAAGCATTAGCGACAACGAAATAGCCGGAACATAAGTCACCGGCTGCACACAGATGTGGCGCAACAGCCGCTATACTGATGTTGTAAAAGAACAAGGAGTTAGATTCATCATTGTGGATATTAATAATCTGATTGAGCATTACGGCTATGCCGCACTGGTTGTGGGTAGCATGGCGGAAGGGGAAACAATTACGCTGCTAGGCGGTGTTGTAGCACACCAGGGGCTGCTCAAATTCCCGCTTGTGGTGCTGTCTGTCGCACTCGGCGGCATGATTGGCGACCAACTGCTATATCTGGTTGGCAGGCGTTTTGGTGGCTCAATTTCACAGCGTTTTAAAAAGCATCAGAAGAAAATCACTAAGGCGCAGAAGCTGATTAACCGCCACCCTTACTGGTTTGTGATAGGTTCGCGCTTTATGTACGGTTTTCGTGTGATTGGGCCGATTTTAATCGGAGCCAGCCGCCTTCCCCCGAAAATTTTCCTGCCTCTAAATATTGTTGGCGCATTAATTTGGGCAATGCTTTTCACCACGCTGGGTTACGTGGGCGGTGAAGTTGTTGGCCCATGGCTGCATAACCTGGACCAACATATTAAGCACTGGATTTGGCTGCTCGGCGTGGTCGCCTTAGTGTGGCTGGTGCGATTGTGGTTTAAACACCGCGAGAATAATCAGCAAGACTAAATTTTCGGTTTGAAATGCGGGTTGGCGAACATAAAACCACCGTCGACGATAAATGATTGCCCGGTGGTATAGCTGGCGCTTTCTGAACAAAGCCATGCAACCAGGCTGGCTATTTCCTCGGTATCCCCCGCTCTCCCTAGCGGGATTTCCGGGATTTTGCTCCCCGCGCCGTCACCTTCTTTCATGTCATTCATCGGCGTGGCGACGGCTCCAGGCGCCACGGCATTGACCAGAATTTTATGGTGCACCAGCTCCATAGCCATTGATTTAGTTAACCCACCCAACGCATGTTTTGCCGCCGTGTACGCGCAGGCTTCAGGAAGCGGCGTGTGCTCATGAACAGAGGTAATATTCACGATTCGCCCACCCTCACCTTGCGAAATCATCGCCCGTGCCACTTTTTGCGAGCAGAGAAATGCGCCGTCTACATCGACAGTAAAAAGCTTACGCCACTCTTCGAGAGTGACATCAAGGAAAGGATTTTTGCTCATCGCTCCCGCATTATTCACCAGCGCGTCGACACGTCCGAAGCGGCTAATCAGCTCATCAATACCTGCGGCTCCGTGTGGGAGGTTGGCTAAATCAAGCTGCACCGTTTCGGCTCGTCGCCCGAAACCTCTGACCTGGTCTGCCGTTTCTTGCGCGCCCTGTTCATCGGAATGCCAGGTAATACCCACGTCATAGCCCTGCTGCGCGAGAAGCAACGCGCATTTTTTGCCAATTCCTGAATCCGACGCCGTGACGATAACGACTTTATTAGCCCCAGACATCACCACCTCCAGACTACTTTTTGACCTGTACGTAATTATAGGAGGTGGAGAAAAATCTGTGTTCGTTACGCTTTTCCTGCTCGATAACCACCACCTAATGCAGAGACTAACTGCACATCAGCGTTCAGCCACTGGCCGTGGAGTTGAATGGCTTTAGCCTGCTCGGAGAGATCTGGAAGCAACGCGGCACTCATCTTCGCACCGGAAATAATACCGGCTTTATAACGAGCTTGAGCTAGCGTCTTGAGTTTTTGCGTGTCTTGCAAAACGGTAACCTGATGCTGGTTTTCAGCTGCAATAGCATTTAATTGGCTGGCTGCTTTCTCCACATCGTTTACCGCTCCAACAACAGCTTTGTTGTAGCTGGCAATCGACAAATTACTTTCCGCGCGCACAATATCGAGGTTGGCATTGAGACGGCCGCTGTCGAAGATTGGCAGCGTAAAGCCCCCTATCACGCCCATTTGCTGAGCGGAACCGCGGAACAAATCACTCAAGTGCAGAGCATCATTTTGCAAGAAGGCACTCAGGTTTACATCAGGGTAGAAAGCGGCTTTTGCTGCATCAACACTACTCAGTGAGGATTCGATGTACCAGTGCGCCTCCTGAAGATCTGGGCGACGTGCTAACAATTCATAACCCATGTGATCAGGTACCTGACTTTTCACGCTCGGCAACGATACACGTTTAATATTTGATGCGGCATGGGCATCACCGGTAATTGCGGCGAGCTGCGCTTTAGCCATGTTGAGACGCCCATCTATTTCATCAATCTGCTGCTGAGTTTTCACGAAATCGATATTGGGTTCTACGCCGTCCACCGATGAGTTAATCCCTTCGGCATACAGACTTGTTTCTACATCTACTATCTTCTTCTGCGCAGCAAGAGTTTGTTGTTTCACATCTTTTAATGCCAACAGGGTCTGCATATCCCAATACAAACGCACGACATTTGCCGAAATAACCTGTTTCGCCTGGGCCAGTTCCGCCTGTTTCGCCCTCATAACCCCCACTTTAGCTTCCACTTCCGAGCGGTTCTTACCCCACAAGTCCAGATCCCAACTGGCGGTCAACCCAAAGTTACCGTTGGTGTAGTACGGGCCTGTAGTACCCGCGGCGGGATCAGTCAGGGCAAATGGCCCCATCACCCCCTCCTGAGACATTTTCTGGCGCTCAATGTTGGCTGAGAAATCCATCTGCGGCCCGTCGCTTGCCTCCTGCATTTGCGTCTGAGCCTGGGCAAGTTTAATGCGCTGTTGCACCACGGCGAGGTCTGGTGAGTCTTTGAGTGAGCGTTCTACCAAACTGTCTATCTGGCTATCGTGGTAACCACGCCACCAATCGCTGCCCGGCCAGCCGTGAGCCAACTCAGGCGGAAGTTTAGTATCTAGCTGTTGTGGAGGAGTTTTTTGAGCGAGAGGTGCATCGTCATCATGCATTGGCGCGCAGCCAGACAAAACGAGCATTAACGCGACGCCAGTCGCCGCGAGAGGGAAACGTGAGGAAGTCATAATTAGCCACAGAGTAATAGAAAGGGCTCAGGTTACGTATTCCGGGAATGAAAAGTTTAGGTATCAGTGGCAATACACATAAGGTTAATAAGGGATACAATTTGAAATTGATTTATGTCACTTATTATTACCATGCTAAATATAATTATAGTTACTATATCTTCTTTATGCGCTGTCTGCGGTTTTGACCACCAGGCGTCTGTGGCAGTCTCCCGCCTCGAGTTTTTTCCCCCGAGCGGAACGTACTTCTAGTGGCAAAATGGTCTGCTCAAGCTCGTTATCCAGCAACACAGAGTGCGTCTCTCCTTTTTCGAACATGTAACGCTCGCCCCACTGGCGCATAGCGACAACGATAGGAAAGACGGAACGTCCGCATTCTGTGAGCACATATTCTTTATAGGCACTACCGTCTGAAGCTGGACGTATCTCAAGCACCCCAAGTTCGACCAACTGCTTCAACCGTGCAGCCAGAATATTTTTTGCCAGACCCAGGTTTTTCTGAAACTCGCTGAACCGGCGAACATCGTCAAATGCCTCGCGAATTATCATCAAACACCATCGCTCGCCAATCGCCTCTAAAGTCCTTGCGACAGGGCATTCGCTGCCTGTGAGTGATTCCTGTTTAGCCATTTGAGCTTCCTTTTAATCGCGTACTTATATTTCGAGAGCATAATCGCATAACAAACTGGTTGCAAAATAAAACCACCACTGATAAAAACAAATAATCTGGTTGCTAAAAGCAACTACAATGTCACTGGAAACTAGCTATGAATATGAAACCAGTCGTATCAGTCATTAAAAAAGAAATAACAGCTGGCAGTACTGTTTCTAAAACAAAAAATAATAGTCAAAATCACGCGCTGGCTGCTCCTTTGTTAACACCAGCTCTAACATTTCTCTTTTCATTGACGTCTGCGCTTGCCGTCGCGAATGTTTATTTTGCGCAGCCTCTCCTCGAATCTATGGCAAAAAGCTTCAGCGTACAGTCAGCTGCGATCGGTATGGTTGTGACAATGACTCAGGTCGGATATGGGGCTGGCCTACTTTTTATCGTTCCCCTTGGCGATATCGTTAATCGTAAATATCTCGTCATTACCCAGATGGTGCTTTTAGCGACAGCATTATTCATTGCTGGTTTCTCTCAAAACTGGGCAACATTTCTGGGGGCGATGGTTTTTGTCGGATTAATGGCAGTGGTCGTTCAGATAGTCGTGGTCTATACGGCTTCGCTGGCGGCAGCACATCAGAGAGGAAAAGCCGTCGGTACTGTGACAAGTGGCGTGGTACTGGGCATTCTCCTGGCTCGTTTTACATCAGGTATCATTGCCGACCTTGCTGGGTGGCGTGCCGTGTATTTGAGCTCTGCCTGCCTCATGCTAATGATGGCTGGCGTACTTTACAAAGCAATCCCCTGCTTGCCACAGCCACGGGTTAAGAGTTCTTACTGGGTGCTGATAAAGTCAGTATTTATGCTTTTTATAACTGAACCAACGCTAAGAGCCAGAGGGATATTTGCCCTGCTTATTTTTGCCGCTTTCAGCGTATTGTGGACATCCATGGTATTACCGCTAAGCGCGCAATCGCTCTCACATACTCAAATAGGTATGTTTGGCCTGGCAGGTATTGCTGGGGCATTAGCTGCGTCAAAAGCCGGGAAGTGGGCCGATCGGGGCATGGGACAACGTACTACGGGGTTATCACTGATCTTATTGCTGCTTTCCTGGTTACCCATTGCATTCGCCGAAAGATCCCTCCTGTTACTAATTGTTGGTGTCATAGTTCTGGATTTCGCCGTACAAGCGGTACACGTGACAAACCAGAGTCTTATATTTTCCGCAATACCTAATGCACACAGCAGCCTGGTCGGGGCCTATATGTGCTTTTATTCTTTGGGCAGCGCACTGGGCGCCATCGCCTCAACCCAGTTTTACTCACTTTGGGGTTGGTACGCAGTATGCGCGTTAGGTGCAGGAATCAGTGCGGCAGCTTTGCTATTCTGGTTATGGTCACAGAAAGAATGAAATTACAGCCAGAGGCATGGATTTTCTAAAGATATAATTTGAGCAGTTCAATGTCTCACTATCAGCTCAGCAACGCAGATTTCTACCTGCTGATAGCCTGCCAATCACGGCTTTGCGAACAGGAGTTGCAATGACACAAAATATCTATGATAACCCGGCATTTTTTGAAGGATACGCCACGCTCGACCGCTCGATTAAAGGGTTGGATGGCGCACCTGAATGGGCAGCAATGCAAATACTGTTACCTGAATTGCAAAGCAAATCGGTGGTCGATTTAGGTTGCGGTTACGGCTGGTTTTGCCGTTACGCACATGACCAGGGTGCCACAAAAGTACTGGGGCTGGATGTCTCCGTAAAAATGCTGGAGAAGGCTCGGGAGATGACAACGGGCGAAGGTATTGTGTATCGCCGTGAAGATCTCGAACAGTTGCAGCTTGAGCCACAAAGTGTCGATCTGTTTTACAGCTCACTTGCCCTGCATTACCTGGAAAATATAGACGCGCTGTTTGCAACGCTTCATCAGGCGCTGGTGCCCGGTGGCATGCTGGTGTTTTCAGCAGAACATCCAATTTATACCGCACCAATGCAACAGGGTTGGCTGGCTGACCAGAGCGGGCAAAAATCCTGGCCAGTGAATCACTATCAGCAAGAAGGCGAGCGCATTAGTAACTGGTTTGCCGACGGTGTTAAAAAGCAGCATCGCAAACTTTCGAGCTGGATAAATACGTTGACCGCTCGCGGTTTTGTCATCGAGAAACTTGATGAGTGGGGCCCGAGTGCCGAGCAAATCGCGCAAAACCCAGCGCTTGATGAAGAAAAAGAACGCCCGATGATTTTTCTGCTGGCGGCGCGTAAACCACTTATCTAATTGCCTTCAACTATTCTCATTTTCCGCTCAAGGGGAGGTCACTCCCCCCACGTTTTCCATCCTTGCCTATACTCTTTAAACACGAGTCATAAAATAGGAAGCATTGATGAAAATTATTCTATGGGCAGTTTTGATTATCTTTATTATTGGCTTACTGGTCGTGACTGGCGTGTTTAAAATGATTTTCTGATATCTGCGGGTGCCACCATGGTGGCACCCCTTTGCTTATCCCTTCCTTCGATTTAAATCCCCCGCACTTGCGAACTCTGGTGGCGAAGCATTATTATCACTCCAATTGATTGGAGAAATAATGACTATCAAAGAAAGTGATTTTCGCAAAATTGACCTCAACCTGCTGATTGCCTTCGCGGTTTTATTTCGCGAACAAAGTGTCTCGCTGGCGGCTGATAAGCTGCACCTGGGGCAGCCTGCGGTGAGCGGCTCGCTCGCTCGTCTACGTGAGATGTTTGACGACCCACTATTTATTCGTAGCGGGCATCGCATGCAACCAACTGCACGGGCCACAGAACTGCACACCGAGCTGATGCCATTGCTGGAGCAATTGCAGAGCGCACTGTTCCAACAGGCAGAGTTCAACCCTGCGCATGCGAAAGCAACCATTACCATCGGCATGAACGATTGGGTAGAGATGTGGCTGATGCCGCAACTGGTTCCTGCGTTGCGCGAGCATGCCCCGGGCGTGCGCCTTAACGTGGTGGCAAGCGATCCTTTCACTGATGCACAGCGTCTGGAAGGTGGCGAACTGGATATGATCATTAGCGTGGCGAATCAGTCAGCGCGATGGATGGAGCGTGAACAGTTGAGTGCAATGGAGTTTGTCACTCTCTGGAATCCCACTCAGCTACAGCTTGAGGCACCGCTAAGCGCTGAGACATATGCCGCGCAACAACATGTCCTGGTGAGTTACCGTGAAGCCTCCAGTAGCCATATCGACACATTGTTAGCCAGGCAGGGTCTAAAACGTGAGATTAGCTACACCACACCACATTTCTCCGCATTACCGGGTTTGTTAAGCATGATGCCTGTGCTTGCGACCGTGCCGCAGGGGCTTTGTGAGAGTTGGCAGAAAACATGGGGATTATGCAGCAGCCCAGTTCCGCTGGAGATG
Organism: Buttiauxella sp. AC038; assembly: GCF_979253565.1. NCBI lineage: Bacteria > Pseudomonadati > Pseudomonadota > Gammaproteobacteria > Enterobacterales > Enterobacteriaceae > Buttiauxella > Buttiauxella sp. AC038. Next base: position 3,532,855 of record NZ_CEEDCQ010000001.1, read on the forward strand.
GCCCCGTTTGATGTGGCATTGCTATGGCATCAGCGCCATAACAGTGACGCGGCGCTGATGTGGGTTCGTGGGTTTATTAAGCGCCTGGTGGGATAAGTTTATTTAAAATAAGTGCCATCCGCCAAATGTCGGATGGCACTAGCTTATCCGGCCTACTTCAGACTTGCCCCATTACTGGCAATCACTTCTTTATACCAGTTGAAGCTTTTCTTACGGCGGCGCTCAAGGGTACCGTTGCCCTGGTCATCGCGATCGACATAGATAAAGCCATAGCGCTTAGATAACTCGGCTTTCGATGCGCTCACCAGGTCAATTGGCCCCCAACAGGTGTAGCCCAGCACTTCCACGCCATCTTCAATTGCTTCACGCACTTGCACCAGGTGGTCGTTGAGGTAGCTAATGCGGTAGTCGTCATGCACTGTGCCATCGGCTTCGAGTTTGTCTTTAGCACCGAGGCCGTTTTCAACAATAAACAGCGGTTTCTGATAACGATCCCACAGCTTGTTGAGCAATATACGTAGGCCAACTGGGTCAATTTGCCAGCCCCACTCAGAACTCGGCAGATGCGGGTTTGGCACCATATTGAGGATATTGCCACGCGCCTTCTCATTCAGAGCTTCATCAGAAGTGACACAACCCGTCATGTAATAGCTGAACGAAATAAAGTCGATTGTGGTTTTCAGCGCTTCGCGGTCGCTATCTGAGATCTCAAGCTTAATGCCGTTGTCACGGAAGTAACGCAGCATATAGCCCGGGTACTCGCCCCGGCACTGCACATCACCAAAGAACAACCAGTTGCGGTTTTCCTGCATGGTTTCCAGCACGTCTTCTGGCTTACAGCTCAGTGGATAAACCAGGCCACCAAGCAGCATGTTACCGATACGCGCATCAGGAATGATTTCGTGGCAGGCTTTCACGGCCAACGCACTGGCAACCAGTTGATGGTGAATCGCCTGGTAAATTTCTGCTTTGCTGCTGCTTTCACTTAGCCCAACACCCGTCATTGGCGCATGCAGTGACATGTTGATTTCGTTAAAGGTCAGCCACAGTTTTACTTTGTTTTGGTAACGAGTGAACACTGTGCGGGCGTAACGCTCAAAGAATGTGATTACTTCACGATTGCCCCAACCGCCATAATTTTTCACCAGGCCCCACGGCATTTCATAGTGGGACAGCGTCACCATTGGCGTGATGTTATGTTTCGCCAATTCATCAAACAAACGGTCGTAATAGGCAAGGCCCGCTTCATTTGGCTGAGTTTCGTCCCCTTGCGGGAAAATACGCGTCCAGGCAATAGAGACGCGCAGGCAGCTAAAGCCCATTTCTGCGAACAGCGCGATATCGTCTGGATAGCGGTGGTAGAAATCAATGGCGACATCTTTAATGCCAAAATCACCTGGTTTGCGTTCGGCGACATCACCAAATACGCCATGCGGCTGAACGTCGGACGTTGAAATTCCCTTCCCGTCTTCCTGCCACGCGCCTTCTACCTGATTTGCGGCAATCGCGCCGCCCCACAGAAACTTCTCAGGAAATGCTTTCATCTACTTCTCCTTTGTTTAGCGAGTGGCCGTCAGGAACGGCATACCCGAATCAATTGAATGGCTATTAGTTAAGCGTGTCACTGCTGTGTATTCATCGCTATTGCTGATAATCACCGGCGTGGCCAGGTCGTATCCAGCATCCAGGATAGCCTGTCTGTCGAATTCAATGAGCAGGTCGCCTGGCTTAATTTTGTCCCCCACTTTCACATGGGTCGTGAAGTGCTGACCATTCAGTTTTACCGTATCAATACCAATGTGAATCAGTACTTCAATACCGCTATTGCTAAGTAAACCAATGGCATGACGTGTCTGGAATAGCGAAGCTACTTCACCATAGAAAGGTGCGATAACCTTGCCAGTGAGTGGAATGATTGCCGCCCCCTCACCGAGCAAACCACTGGCGAAGGTAGAATCAGGGACCTGATCCATCGCCAGAACGGTGCCGCTCATTGGCGCAAGAATGTCGTTTTCACTCGTGTTCGTCGCGACATTCTCTGTGGCTTCGCTGCGAGGTAATCCCGCAATATAGGTCAGCGCGCAAGCCAGCACCAAAGCCAGAACCATCCCAATAACCGCGCCCCAAACGCTGGCATCAATACCACCTGGCGGAATCATTTGCGCGATGGTGAAGATATTGGCAAAGCCAAATGAGTAGACGTTACTGTGGCTGAGCCCAACGATGGCACCACCACACGCTCCTGCTACACAGCCAAAAATAAACGGGCGACGATTCGGTAGCGTGACGCCATAAACTGCAGGTTCAGTAATACCAAAGATCCCGGCACTCACCGCTGAACCCGCCAGCATTTTCAGGCGTGTATCATGAGTTCGCAGGAAGACACCGAGACATGCGCCAACCTGGCCCATAATCGCCGGAAGCAGTAGCGGCAACAGTGTGTCGTGCCCAAATACCGATAAATTGTTAATCATCAGCGGCACCATGCCCCAGTGCAGGCCGAAGATAACGCACACCTGCCAGATAGCACCCATCACCGCACCTGCAAGCCAAGGGGCAAAGGCGTAAATCGCCTGATATCCATGCGCCAGCATCTGGCTAAGCCAGGTTGCCGCCGGGCCAATCAACAGGAAAGTCAGCGGTACGGTAATCGCGAGGCAAAACAGTGGGGTAAAGAAATTACGCACTGCAGAAGGCAGTAGCTTGTTGCCCTGCTTTTCCACCCAGCAACTTACCCATGCAGCAAAAATAATGGGAATAACAGATGAGCTGTAGTTAATAAAAGTAATGGGTATGCCGAGGAAATATTCAGTCGCAGCACCCGCATCTAGTGCCTGCATCACCACCGGGTGGGTTAACGCACCACCAATGGCCATGGTAATAAATGGATTTCCGCCAAATTTCTTGCCTGCCGTATAACCGAGCACCAGCGGGAAGAAATAAAACAGTGCGTCACTTGCCGCAAACCACAGTTTGTAAGTACCGCTGTCGGTCGCCAACCAGCCGAACACCACCGCCATAGCCAGTAAGCCTTTGAGAATACCGGAGGCCGCCATCACGCCAATAAACGGGGTGAAAACTGCCGAGACAATATCAATCAACCGGTTGAGCAGAGTGACTTTTTCACCTGATTCTTGTTCTTGTTGGGCCGTATCTTCCGTAATCCCCGCTTCAGCGCAAACGGCGTTGTAAACATCATGGACGTGGTTACCAATCACCACCTGGAATTGCCCGCCGCTTTCCACCACCATAATGACGCCAGGATTTTTTTGAGCGCCTCCGCTGCGGCTTTTTTCTGGTCTTTTAACTTAAAACGCAGCCGTGTAGCGCAATGCACCAGGCTTGCTATATTCTCGCGCCCACCAACATGGGTCAGAATGTCTCTGGCAACCTCTTGATATCCCATAATGCTTTCCTTCCACCTTTCGGCATGTGTGTCTTGAGTAAAAAAACCTGAGACCAGCCTCCCGTGAAGGGAAGCCAGTGCTCAGGTTTTGCCTGCCGCAGCAGTAACAATCCGTTTTTATCACACGTCTTACGACGCGCTTTTATGAAGCTTTAAGGCTCTCTTTACGCACTCGCTCAATGTGAATAGCGAGAAACATAATCTCTTCCGTCGCCAGTTCGCGCTGGTATTCAGTCACCAAATGACGGCTAATTTTTTCAGCACAGCGCCATGCGTGGGGATAATTGTCTTTCACCGCCGCATGGAGGGTTAAGTCATCATCTGCCACCACGTTACGACTTAGCATCCGCTGGGCGAAAAACTTAAGATGGGTAACAAAGCGCTGATAACTCAAACTATCTTCGTCATACTCAAACCGTAGCTGGTATTTTACGATTTGCAAAATCTCCTGCATGACCCGGGTAACATGCATCACTTCGGGCATTTCGCTGTTTAGCTGCGCGGTGACCAGATGCAGCGCGATAAACCCGGCCTCATCTTCAGCGAGCTGCACATTAAGCCGTTTTCCAATCAGCTCTACGGCTTCCTGACCCAGCAAAAACTCTTTGGGATAAAGGCGCTTAATTTCCCAAAGCAGCACGTTACGGATTGTCACCCCCTTCTTTTGCCGCTCGATGGCAAAATGGCAGTGGTCGGTCAACGTGATGTAGAGGCTATCTTGTAACTTCCCCAACTTCTGGCGCGAAAGCTCGATGATGCGATCGCAGGTAGTCATCACTTCCAGCGGGATTTGGCTTAACAGCTCACCTAAACGCGCTACCAGTTCATCACTTTTCAGGGCAAACACTTTCTCTATCTTGTCGTTTTCCAGGGTGTCGCCGATATGCTTCTGAAAGCCCAGACCACGCCCCATAACCACTTGTTCACGTCCGTGTTCGTCAAGAATCACCACTACATTGTTATTGAGTATTTTGGCGATTTTCATCAGTACCCCAGAAACAAAAAAACCTGACATCCGGCAGGAGCCAGAAAATCAGGTTTTGCCTGCCGTAGCAGTAACAATCCAACTGTGACACTCTATCAGCTTCGAAATATCACTCAAATGAATGAATTGAAAATCGTGACGAAGATCGCGGCTTAATGCCTCCCTGTAGGAACACGGTATATCAGATCTTAAGCTTTGTTTTCGTCAGAGCATTCATAACATTGACAAATGGTTAGCGTGGTAATAATATCTCAATCAAATTAGAAGCCAACTAATCAAATTGAAAAGCGATTTTTAGCTTGACTGGAGTTGTAGTGATGTCCAGACGAAACAACGATGCAATGACAATTGATTGCATTTTGGATTGGATAGAAGAGAACCTGGAAGCTTCAATGTCAATTGAAAGGGTTTCAGATCGTTCAGGCTATTCGAAGTGGCACTTGCAAAGGATGTTTAAAAAAGAGACTGGCTATTCATTAGGCCAATACATCCGCAACCGTAAACTGACGGAGATAGCCCGCAGACTCAAACAAAACGATGGGTCAATTATCCATTTAGCCTATCTTTATGGGTTTGAATCACAACAATCTCTCACGCGCGCCTTCAAAAACTTTTTTTCCGTACCACCGCACAGATACCGTATTGCGCACGTAGAACGCGCAGAGGAAATGTATTTCCTCCGCATACCACATTCAATGCATTCCATCGCTTAAGCGGTAGATAGAAAGAGGGGTTATGAAAAGTTTTGTTTTGTTTGTCATTCTTCTACTGACATCGAATAACATTCTGGCGGAACAACCCAATAACTTTAACGCCTCCCAAAGTAACGAGGGAGAAATGGTTATTCCGCACACTGATGATCCTTACGATATCAATGCGCTCCATAATTATAGTGATAAATCTGAATCACTCTCTTCACCTTATTATAATGACAACATTATTTAATACTTTCATTGATAAAGAAAAATCCAGCATTTTTAATATTAATCCCTGGGGTAAGATTTCTCTCCCTGTACTTTTTTTACAACTCACTCTCTACAAATAAATCCGCTGAATTTTTACCTATTTGTGGTGGTAATACGCGAGTTAAAGGTTATGACTTACCCGAACCCTTTGGCGTTGGTGTGAACTATATTAACCGGTGACAGAATATTATTGTTGATGGGTGTGCAGTATGGAGTCATTCGCAATTTCAATTTTATTACAGAAGGTTTCATTGCCGAACGTATTAGTTTTATGCACCGGGATAATTCCGTTTTTAATATGCGGAATTATTGATTATGAAAACCCTTAATTTATATTCATCACTAAGAGCTAACCAACTCTCCCAGGCTATAAGAAATTTCATGCTGTATGCCCTTGATTATCTTTCTGCATGGAAAATTCATTGCAAATAAAGGTATTAACCATGAGCAAGCTTAACCATACCCACTGCAATCACTTTTGCCCGATTGATGGAACTAAAGGTCAATGCCAATTAAGCGGGAATATCATCATGAATAACGATCCGCGTTGCAGAAACTTCAGCGAGAGATTGTGCTGTAGACATTGCTACCATTTTTGTGATGCAACAGTACCCGCACTATGCTCAGGTCTAACAAAACTGAGCATAGTCGATGCCGACACCCATGCCGAACAATGCAATGCCTTTAAACCTTATTAGCCGATTAATTCTGGTGATGACACCAAAGCGTTAATGCCATAAACATTTCGTTTTCCAGGGTCTGCAATGCTAGTCACAATTATGCTGGATACTTCAAATACAAATCAAAGCCGTTGAATAGATGATGCAATATCTTTCGATGTTTTCAATGTGCGAATTTCAGCAAAAACATCCGTCGCTTCAACATATTCTTTACGCAAATACCCCAGCCACTGCTTGATGCGCGCAACGTGATACATACCGGTGTCGCCCTGCTTTTCGAGCTGGCTATATTTTTGCAGAAGTTTCACTACATCCGGCCATGGCATACGCGGCTCGTTGTATTTAATCACGCGGCTTAAATTGGGGATATTCAACGCACCACGGCCGATCATCACGGCATCACAGCCCGTTGCCGCCATGCAGTCTTGCGCACTTTGCCAGTCCCAGATTTCGCCGTTGGCAATCACCGGAATCGATAACCGTTTGCGGATTTCACCAATTGCTGCCCAGTTAATACGCTCGGCTTTGTAGCCATCTTCTTTGGTACGCCCGTGGACGACAAGTTCTGTGGCGCCTGCCTGCTGCACCGCATCGGCAATTTCAAACTGCCGCGCATCGCTGTCCCATCCGAGTCGAATCTTAACGGTTACGGGTAAGTGCGCAGGCACGGCCTCACGCATCGCTTTCGCACCACGGTAAATCAGATCGGGGTCTTTGAGCAGTGTGGCACCGCCGCCGCTACCATTTACCAGTTTGGATGGGCAGCCGCAGTTAAGATCAACACCCCAGGAACCTAGCTCCACCGCACGCGCAGCGTTTTCAGCCAGCCATTGTGGATGTTGCCCCAGGAGTTGAATACGCACTAACGTACCGGATGATGTACGGCTCGACTGATGAAGTTCCGGGCAAAGTTTATGGAAGGATTTTGCCGGCAAAAGCTGGTCGACCACACGCAAGAACTCGGTGATACACAAGTCGTAGTCATTGACCTCTGTCAGCAGTTCACGAACCAACGAGTCGAGAACCCCTTCCATCGGCGCGAGTAGTACACGCATAGCGTTTTTCCGGTAAAAAAAGAGGCGCTATGTTAGCGCCTCTTTATGAGTTGGCAAAGCCTAATTAATTATGCGGACGCAGGCTTACGAGCTGGACGGCGACGGCCGTTTGCACCAGCAGGTTTAGCGGCACCATCACCCTGCGGGCGTGATGGGCGACGTGGTGCGCTGCTGCGATCGGATGATGCACCGGCATTGCCACCACGACGTTGACCCTGGCCCTGACCACCGCCGTTGCCACGACCGCCACCACGTTGCTGCTGGCGACCGTTAACGATAGGCTCGGCTGGAATGGACGGGTCCACTTCATAACCTGGCAGCGCCATACGCGGAACTTCACGTTTAAGCACGCGTTCGATATCACGCAACAGTTTGTGTTCATCAACACAAACCAGAGACAGCGCTTCACCCGTTGCTGCTGCACGGCCAGTACGGCCAATACGGTGCACGTAATCTTCCGGTACGTTTGGCAGTTCGTAGTTCACAACATGTGGCAGTTCTTCGATATCAAGACCACGCGCGGCGATGTCAGTTGCCACCAGCACACGAATGCCACCGTTTTTGAAGTCAGCCAATGCACGTGTACGCGCGCCCTGGCTCTTATTACCGTGAATAGCCGCTGCGGTGATACCGTCTTTGCCCAGCTGTTCTGCCAGGTGGTTTGCACCATGTTTGGTACGGGTAAACACCAGCACTTGCTGCCAGTTACCTTCACCAATCATCTGAGACAGCAGTTCTCTTTTACGTTTCTTATCAACGAAATGAACGTGTTGAGTCACTTGCTCGGATGCGGTGTTACGACGCGCAACAGACACTTCTTCTGGATTATGCAGCAGCTTTTCAGCAAGACCCTTAATCTCATCAGAGAAGGTCGCGGAGAACAGCAAGTTCTGGCGACGCGCAGGCAATTTAGCCAGCACACGACGGATATCGTGGATAAAGCCCATGTCCAGCATGCGGTCAGCTTCATCCAGCACCAGGATTTCTACCTGATCGAGTTTCACAGCGTTCTGGTGTTCCAGATCTAACAGACGGCCAGGTGTTGCCACCAGTACATCTACACCGCTGCGCAGTTTCATCATCTGCGGGTTAATGCTCACGCCGCCGAAAACCACCAGCGAACGGATATCTAAATACTTGCTGTAGTCACTCACGTTTTCGCCAATCTGAGCGGCAAGCTCACGAGTTGGCGTCAGGATGAGCGCACGAACCGGGCGACGACCTTTGGCATGCGGCTGATTGTCGACCAGGCGCTGCAAGAGCGGCAAGGTAAAGCCAGCTGTTTTACCGGTGCCGGTTTGGGCACTGGCCATCAGGTCACGACCTGCTAAGACGACCGGGATCGCCTGGCGTTGAATAGGGGTAGGCTCACGATAGCCCTGCTCTTCCACTGCACGCAGAATATCGGCGTTCAGGCCGAGAGAATCAAAAGACATAGGTACTCCAGAATCGCCCTGACCGCGAGGTGCGGTGTAGTTTCCAGGGGTTCATATGACGCCAGTCATTCTGGCGCGAGAGAGGGGCACAAACCACGGTGCCGTAAGCCGCGCAGTGTAACAGGTTTTGTGACTTTGCGCACAAATTCTATTTTTCGACACATTCACAAGATAATTGTTGGGAACTGGACACTTGGGTATCACGCGCCTACTCTTAATCAATCGATTGATTAACTTCTTAAGAGGTCGGTATGAATGCAACACCGACGCCTGCAACTTCCCGCGGCGAGCACGCAAAAAATACGCTGATTGCTTCCGCTATCGCCCAGTTTGGTGAGTATGGTCTACACGCCACCACTCGCGATATTGCCGCCCTTGCCGGGCAAAACATTGCCGCCATCACCTACTATTTTGGTTCAAAAGAAGAGCTGTATATGGCATCCGCGCAATGGATAGCCGACTTTATCACGCAAAATTTCAAGCCTCATGTCGAACGCGCCGAAGCTATTCTCAACCAGCCACAACCCGATAAATCACAAATTCGCGAGCTCATTCATACAGCTTGCGAACATATGATTGTCCTGCTGACCGCCGATGAAACACTAAACCTCAGCAAGTTTATTTCCCGCGAACAGCTCTCGCCGACTCCCGCTTATCAACTGATTCACGACCAAGTGATTGCACCAATGCATACGCATCTGACATGCCTGGTCGGGCGATATACCGGGCGCCACCCGGATGATACTGAAACAATTCTGCATACCCATGCGCTGCTCGGACAGATACTGGCTTTTCGACTCGGGCGAGAAACCATTCTGCTGCGCGCCGGGTGGCCAACGTTTGATAAAGAGAACGTGAAACAAATCAGCGATGTGGTACGCAGCCATATCGATTTCATTTTGCAGGGGTTATCAACGGAACGAGGAAATGCCAGCAATGAAAAGTAAAATGCCAATAATTATTGTGGCGCTGGTGGCGCTTATCGCGGCGGGACTTGGCGGTTGGTACTGGTACAAAAGCCAGCAAGACCAAGGCCTGACACTGTATGGAAACGTGGATATTCGCACCGTTAATTTGAGCTTCCGCGTTGGCGGGCGTCTTGCGGCGTTACAGGTTGACGAAGGTGATGCAATCAAAGCCGGGGAAACGCTGGGCGAGTTGGATCAAGGGCCGTATCAAAACTCATTGCTGCAAGCGCAGGCGAATGTCGCAGCGTCCCAGGCAAAGTTTGATTTGATCATCGCCGGTTACCGTGACGAAGAAATAGCTCAGGCCGCAGCGCAGGTAAACCAGGCGCAGGCCGCTTTTGATTACGCGCAAAACTTTTATCAGCGCCAACAGGGTTTGTGGGCGCGCCGGGTTATTTCTGCCAACGAACTGGAAAATGCCCGTTCATCGAGCGACCAGGCAAAAGCAACGCTGAAAGCCGCACGCGATAAGTTAAGCCAGTATCGCACCGGTAACCGCCCGCAGGAAATTGCCCAGGCACAAGCCAGCTTGCAACAGGCGAAAGCGCAGCTTGCTCAGGCGCAACTGGATTTACAAGACACCACACTCATCGCGCCATCTGACGGCACGCTGCTGACCCGCGCGGTTGAACCAGGCACCATGTTGAACGCCGGAAGCACCGTGTTAACCCTCTCCCTCACCCGCCCGGTTTGGGTGCGGGCTTACGTCAACGAGGTGAGTCTGAATCAGGCAAAACCAGGCACAGAACTGCTGGTTTACACCGATGGTCGCCCGGATAAGCCCTATCACGGCAAGATTGGCTTTGTCTCCCCAACAGCTGAATTTACTCCGAAAACTGTTGAAACACCTGATTTACGCACCGACCTGGTTTATCGCCTGCGAATTATTGTCACCGATGCCGACGACGCCCTGCGCCAGGGAATGCCGGTCACCGTGAAATTCAATGACGAGAAAGCACATGAGTAGCCAGGACGGTATCATTCGCCTGCAAGGGATAATGAAGCAGTTCCCCGGCCAGGAAAAACCGGCTGTGGCACGCCTTGAGTGCGAGATTCATACTGGTTCAGTGACAGGCCTCGTCGGCCCAGATGGCGCGGGGAAAACCACGCTGATGCGCATGCTGGCGGGGCTGTTAAAACCAAGCGAAGGGAATGCCAGCGTAATCGGCCTCGATCCCATAGAAGATGACCGCGCGTTACATGCGGTTCTGGGATACATGCCGCAAAAGTTTGGCCTGTACGAAGATTTAACCGTGATGGAAAACCTGACGCTGTACGCCGACTTACGTGGTGTAACCGGGGAGGAACGCGAAAAAACCTTTAAGCGGCTGCTGGAATTTACCGCCCTTGGCCCTTTTACCACGCGGCTTGCAGGGAAGCTCTCCGGCGGGATGAAGCAGAAACTCGGCCTCGCCTGCACACTAGTCGGCCAGCCAAAAGTACTACTGCTTGATGAACCCGGCGTTGGCGTCGACCCGATTTCACGCCGTGAATTGTGGCAAATGGTGCATGAACTGGCAGGCGACGGCATGCTGATTCTTTGGAGTACTTCATACCTCGACGAAGCCGAACAGTGCCGCGATGTGCTACTGATGAACGAAGGCGAGCTGTTGTATCACGGTGCCCCTAAAGAACTGACGCAGCAAATGGCTGGACGCTCGCTGCTGATAACTCATAGTGATGAGAATAACCGCAAGTTGCTGCAACGTGCGCTTAAATTGCCGCAGGTCAGCGATGGCGTGATTCAGGGCCGTTCGGTGCGTCTGATACTCGCCAAAGACGCCTCCGTTGAACAACTCACCCAGGCGCTGAATGTGCCGCCAGAAAATATTTCACAAACCGAGCCACGCTTTGAAGATGCGTTTATCGACCTGCTAGGCGGCGCGGCAACCCAGGAATCTCCGCTAGGGAAAATTCTGCATACTGTGGAAGGAAAGTCTGGGGAAACCGTTATCAAAGCCGAATCACTCACCAAAAAATTCGGTGATTTTGCTGCCACGGATAACGTTGATTTCACCGTCCAGCGCGGGGAAATTTTTGGCCTGTTAGGGCCAAATGGTGCTGGAAAATCCACCACTTTTAAAATGATGTGTGGCCTGCTGGTGCCAACTTCAGGCAAGGCTCTGGTGCTGGATATGGACTTAAAAACCAGCTCAGGAAAAGCTCGCCAGCATCTTGGCTATATGGCACAGAAATTTTCGTTATACGGCAACCTTACCGTGGAACAAAACCTGCGATTTTTCTCCGGCGTGTATGGCCTTCGCGGCAAAGCTCAGGAGGAGAAAATTAACCGAATGAGTGAAGCTTTCAGTCTAAAACCCATCATGAACAGCTCAACAGATGCGCTACCCCTCGGCTTTAAGCAGCGTCTGGCGTTGGCCTGTTCGCTGATGCACGAGCCAGATATTTTGTTCCTTGATGAACCAACATCGGGCGTTGACCCAATCACCCGCCGTGAGTTCTGGCTGCATATCAATAGCATGGTGGAAAAAGGCGTGACCGTTATGGTGACCACGCACTTTATGGATGAAGCCGAATACTGTGACCGCATCGGGCTGGTGTATCGCGGTAAGTTAATAGCCAGCGGCACACCGGATGACCTGAAAGAACAAGCCGCCGACGACGAGCAAACTGACCCAACTATGGAGCAGGCATTTATTACGCTTATCCATCAATGGGATAAGGAGCACGAAAATGAGCGAGCATAATCAAGCCGTTTCCTGGCGGCGCGTACGCGCTCTGTGCGTGAAAGAAACACGCCAAATCGTGCGTGACCCAAGCAGTTGGCTGATTGCAGTGGTTATCCCACTGTTGTTGCTGTTTATTTTTGGCTATGGCATCAACCTCGACTCCAGCCGTCTGCGGGTTGGTGTGCTGTTGGAGCAGCAAAGCGAAGAAGCGCTGGATTTCGCCCATACCATTACGGCCTCACCCTATATCGACCCAACCATTAGCGACAACCGCCAGCATCTTATTCAACTGATGCAGGCAGGGAAAATTCGCGGTCTGGTGGTTATCCCTACTGATTTTGCGCAGAACATGGCACGAGCTGGGGCTACGGCACCTGTGCAAGTGATTACCGACGGAAGCGAGCCCAATACTGCCAACTTCGTGCAGGGATACATGGAGGGGATTTGGCAAATTTGGCAGCAACAGCGGGCGGAAGATCGCGGTGAAAAGTTTGAGCCGTTAATTGACGTGCAACTACGTTATTGGTTTAACCCAGCGGCTATCAGTCAGCATTTTATTATTCCTGGAGCCATTACAATCATCATGACGGTGATCGGTGCGATCCTGACCTCGCTGGTGGTAGCGCGCGAATGGGAGCGCGGCACTATGGAAGCGCTACTCTCAACCCAAGTGACGCGCACCGAGTTGCTGCTGTGCAAACTGCTGCCTTATTACGTGCTGGGTATGCTGGCGATGCTGCTGTGTATGTTGGTATCGGTGTTTATTCTTGGCGTGCCTTTTCGCGGTTCGCTGCTGATTCTGTTCTTTATCACCAGCCTATTTTTACTGAGCACGCTTGGCATGGGGCTGCTGATTTCCACGATTACTCGCAACCAGTTTAATGCAGCGCAGGTCGCATTAAACGCCGCGTTTCTACCGTCGATTATGCTGTCTGGCTTTATCTTCCAGATTGACAGTATGCCGGCGATTATCCGCGCGGTGACTTATATCATTCCGGCGCGCTATTTCGTCAGTACGCTGCAAAGCCTCTTTCTGGCGGGAAATATTACGACCGTGTTAGTCATCAACGTGTTGTTTTTAATTGCCTCGGCGGTGATGTTTATCGGCCTGACGGCACTTAAAACCAAGCGCCGCCTTGATTAGGTACAACTGACTAAAGGCGTAATTGTTGCAGCCAGTTTGGGCGCGGACAGCGCGGAGGAACCGGAGCGTACATGAAGTACGTGAGGATTCCGAGCACTGATCAAACCCAAAATGGCAAATAAAATAGCCTGTTAATGGGGAAAGTGATGCTATATCGACTCTGGACACTGATTCGCAAAGAACTGCAATCCCTGCTACGCGAACCGCAAACGCGGGCGATCTTGATTTTGCCTGTGGTATTGCAGGTCGTACTGTTCCCGTTTGCCGCAACACTTGAAGTCACTAACGCTACTATCGCGATTTATAACGAAGATAACGGCAGCCATTCGGTTGAACTCACCCAACGCTTTGCCCGTGCTAAAGCATTTAGCCATGTATTGCTGCTTAAAAGCCCGCAGGAGATCCAGCCGACAATCGACAACCAAAAAGCGCTGCTGCTGATTCGTTTCCCGGCAGAGTTTTCACGCGATATCGCCAGCCAGCAACCGGCAAAACTACAAATTATTCTCGATGGGCGTAACTCCAATAGCGCGCAGATTGCGGCAAATTACCTGCAACAGATCGTCAAGAATTACCAACAGGAACTGGTCTCCGGGCAGCCAAAACCGAATAACAGCGAATTGGTGGTTCGCAATTGGTACAACCCTAATCTGGATTACAAATGGTTCGTGGTGCCGTCGCTGATTGCGATGATCACTACCATCGGCGTGATGATTGTTACCTCGCTTTCCGTGGCTCGCGAACGTGAACAAGGCACGCTTGACCAACTGCTGGTTTCTCCACTGGCGACCTGGCAAATATTTGTCGGCAAAGCGGTGCCTGCGCAAATTGTGGCGATTGGCCAGGCAACCATCGTGCTAGGGGTTGGGATATGGGGTTATCACATTCCGTTTTCCGGCTCGCTGCTGCTGTTTTACTTCACGATGCTGATTTATGGCTTGTCGTTGGTGGGGTTTGGTTTGCTTATCTCGTCCCTGTGCTCAACACAACAGCAGGCATTTATCGGGGTATTTGTCTTTATGATGCCGGCGATTTTGTTGTCAGGCTATGTGTCGCCTGTCGAGAATATGCCAGTGTGGTTGCAGAATCTGACATGGGTAAATCCGATACGGCATTTCACCGATATCACTAAGCAGATTTATTTGAAGAACGCGAGTTTTGACATTGTGTGGGGAAGTGTGTGGCCACTATTGGTTATAGCGGCCACAACGGGTTCAGCGGCGTACTGGATGTTTCGGCGCAAAATCGCCTGATGCCTTATCTTTAACCAGCAGTGAATAAATAATCGGCCCGGCAATCATTGCCAGGCCTGCGCCTGCCAGCAGAAATTTGTTTTCGACCACGCGTGATAATAGCCACAGCACGATCATCGCATTGCCGAAATACCAGGTGGTAGTCAGCTCTTCAAGAAAATCACCAATGTCACGTAACCGCCCAGAGCGTACACGCTGGAGGGCGAACATTAAAATTACTGTTGCTGCATACAGCAAACATAAGCCAATCCCGACCGGTATGAGGGAGGCAGTTTTCCAGCCAACGAGCAGTAAACAAAGCACAGAAAGATGCAGCATTATCTGCCAGCAGCTTAGGCCTGTTGTCACTTGTACACGTTGTTGCCATTTCATTATTTCTCTCCTGGCCGCTATTTCCTGTCATTCAGAGTACCGCAGTATGCGGAAAATTCCGTAACCCGGCACCTATTTGTGACAGAGACTACACTTTATTTTCATCAGGATGTTAACAATGCCGGGAGAAGCATGAGTAATAAGTCTCAGCACCTATCCTTTAAAGTGCTCACAATTAATACACACAAAGGCTTCACCGCACTCAACCGACGTTTCATTTTGCCGGAGTTGCGTGATGCAGTACGTGCAGTTTCTGCTGACATTGTCTGTTTGCAGGAGGTGATGGGGGCTCACGAAGCACACTCACTGCATGTTGATAACTGGCCGGATACCAGCCACTACGAATATCTCGCCGATACAATGTGGAGCGATTTTGCCTATGGTCGCAACGCGGTCTATCCCGAAGGCCATCACGGCAATGCCGTATTATCTCGCTTCCCTATCAGCCAGTATGAAAATCGCGATATTTCTGTAGAAGGCCACGAAAAGCGCGGCATGCTGCACTGCCAGATAAACCTACCGGGTGCCAATATTCGTGCGCATGTTATTTGTGTGCATCTCGGTTTGCATGACGCTCACCGCCAGGCGCAACTCAATATGCTCTGCCAACTGGTGAATGAACTGCCAGAAGGCGAGCCAGTAATAGTGGCTGGCGATTTTAACGACTGGCAGCAACGCGCTAACCGGCAATTAAAGCAAACCGGATTGGATGAGGTATTTACCCGCGCATCTGGCCGCCCGGCACGCACCTTCCCTGCCCGCTTTCCGCTACTTCGCCTCGATAGAATTTATGTGAAAAATGCGTCCGCGAGTGAACCAACGGCGCTGCCATTGCGACAGTGGCGGCATCTCTCCGACCATGCGCCATTAGCCGTGGAGATTCATATATGAAAAATAACTGGCGTGACGGGAACCGAATTACATTACTCGAAAACGGTGACCAGTTTTTCCCGGCGGTATTTAAAGCCATCGAAAATGCACGCAGCAAAGTGATCCTCGAGACATTCATCTGGTTTGAAGATGATGTTGGAAAGCAATTACATGAAGTTTTGCTTACTGCTGCCCGTCGTGGCGTGAGTGTCGAAGTCTTGCTTGATGGCTATGGTTCGCCAGATTTAAGCGATGATTTTGTCAGCCAACTGACTACCGCCGGAGTGATGTTCCGCTATTACGATCCGCGCCCGTTGGTGTTTGGCATGCGTACTAATTTGTTCCGTCGTATGCACCGCAAAATCGTGGTCGTGGATGGCATCATTGCATTTGTCGGCGGTATTAATTATTCCGCGGAACAGATGAGTGATTACGGCCCGGAGGCGAAGCAAGATTACTCGGTCAAAGTTGAAGGACCGGTGGTGGATGATATTCACCAGTACGTGATTTCTAACCTGCCCGGCCACGACAATAAACGCCACTGGTGGCGACGCCGCCGTAATCCGGCACAAGAAAACCTGACGCCCGGTGAAGCACAAGCGTTGTTTGTCTGGCGTGATAACAACCAGCATCGCGATGATATCGAGCGTTATTACCTGAAAATGCTCAGTAAAGCGAAGCGTGAAGTGATTATTGCCAACGCCTATTTCTTCCCAGGCTACAGGCTGCTTCACGCAATGCGAACTGCATCTCGTCGTGGCGTTTCGGTGAAATTGATTGTGCAGGGCGAGCCTGACATGCCGATTGTCAAAGTCGGCGCACGCCTGTTGTACAACTACTTAGTGCGTTCCGGTGTGAAAATCTTTGAATATCACCGCCGCCCCCTGCACGGCAAAGTCGCCATCATGGATGACCATTGGGCAACGGTCGGCTCCAGCAACCTTGACCCGCTGAGTTTGTCGCTAAATCTTGAAGCGAATTTGATTATTCACGACCGCACATTCAATGACACGCTGCGTGCCAATCTAACCGGGTTGATTGCCGAAGATTGCCACCCGGTTGTTGAGTCGATGCTGCCAAAACGCACCTGGTGGAATTTGGGTAAGAGCGTGCTGGCATTCCACTTCTTGCGCCACTTCCCGGCGATGGTCGGTTGGTTACCCGCACATACGCCAAAACTTGCGCAAGTGATGCCACCAGCGCAACCACATATGGAAACGCAGGATCGGGTTGAGACAGATAATCCGGGGGTGAAATACTGATGTCGCACTCGCATCCCAAATGGCGCAAAGCGAAGAAGATACTCACCTGGCTATTTTTCATCGCCGTTATCGTGCTACTGACGGTGTATGCAACGAAGGTTGACTGGGAAGAAGTCTGGAAGGTTATCCGCAACTACAACCGCCTGGCACTGTTTAGCGCAGTCGGTCTGGTCATTTTGAGCTACCTGATTTACGGCTGTTACGATTTACTGGCGCGGTCGTATTGCGGGCATAAACTGGCAAAGCGCCAGGTGATGTTGGTATCTTTTATCTGTTATGCCTTTAACTTAACGTTGAGCACCTGGGTTGGCGGCATTGGCATGCGCTACCGGCTCTATTCACGGCTTGGTCTGCCCAGTGCCACTATTACGCGCATTTTTTCGTTAAGTATTTCGACTAACTGGCTCGGTTATATTCTGCTGGCCGGCATGATTTTTACCGTCGGCGTGGTGCAACTACCGGAGCACTGGTACATCGATGAGACGACATTACGGATTTTAGGTGCCGTTCTACTGGCGATCATCGCGGTGTATTTGTGGTTCTGCGCCTTTGCTAAACATCGCCATATGACGATAAAAGGCCAGCGCCTGGTGCTGCCATCATTTAAGTTTGCTCTGTTGCAACTGGCAATTTCAGGTGCCAACTGGATGGTTATGGGCGCGATTATCTGGCTATTGCTTGGTCAGGATGTGAATTACTTCTTCGTGTTAGGCGTGCTTTTGGTCAGCAGTATTGCCGGGGTAATTGTGCATATTCCTGCCGGGATCGGCGTGCTAGAGGCGGTGTTTATCGCGCTACTGGCAGGGGAGCATGTTAGCAACGGCACTATTATTGCCGCCCTGCTCGCCTATCGAATGCTCTATTTTATCGCACCACTGCTGCTGGCGATTGTTTGCTATTTAGGGCTTGAGAGTCGGGCGAAGAAGATGCGAGTGAAGAACGAGAAGAATATTCAGGAGAGTTCGTAAGAATTAGGGTGGATGTCGCTTACGCGCATCCACCCTACATAATCATCGAAATTAACGGCGGTTGCCGAAAATACGCAACAACATCAAGAACAAGTTGATGAAGTCGAGATACAGGGTCAATGCGCCAAGAATTGAATATTTGCGCATAGTTTGCGTATCACGGGTATCAATTTGCTCACCGATATTTTTCAGCTTCTGGGTGTCATAAGCCGTCAGACCAACAAAGACAATCACGCCGATATAGGTTACAGCCCACATCAGCGCCGTGCTTTTCAGCCACATGTTCACCAGTGAAGCCAACACAATACCGATTAGCGCCATAAACAGCATATTGCCAAAACCGCTGAGATCACGCTTGGTGGTGTAACCGTACAGGCTCATGGCCCCAAACATCCCGCCTGCGACGACGAAGGTACTGGCGATGGACGAGTAGGTATAGACGATAAAAATGCTGGAAAGCGTCAGGCCCGTTAATGCCGAATAGAGCATAAACAAGCTGGTTGCCATACCTGCGCTGAGCTTATGCACCATGCCCGAGAGCACAAACACTAAACCCAACTGCACGATGATAAGCCCGAAGAAAGTGATTTTACTGGAAAAAACGAATTCCATTACTGCTGGGGTATTCGCCGCATACCAGGCGACAAATGCCGTCAGTAACAGGCCGCAGGTCATCCAGCCATAAACTTGTGCCATATATGCCTGCAAGCCGGTACGGGCCTGCTGCACGATGGTGTCATTGGAGCGTGGGAATCGATCCATGATGCTTCCTTAAGTGAATTACGTTGACCGAATTTCAGGCTTTAAAGCCTGTGCCTTAAGATTAACACAACTGCGCGAAGGTGCCTGTTACCAGCGTTTTGCCGCTTGCTTGTCAGTCTCACGCGCTTCGACCCAACGATCGCCGTCAACTGTGGCTTCACGCTTCCAGAACGGCGCTCGCGTCTTCAGATAATCCATAATGAATTGTGCAGATTCAAACGCTGAGCTGCGATGAGCTCCGGTCACACCGACAAAAACAATTTCGTCGCCAGGCCATAATTCCCCGATGCGGTGAATCACGCTTACGCGTTGCAGCGGCCAGCGAAGGCGCGCTTCTTCGATAATTTCAGCCAGCGCTTTTTCCGTCATACCCGGATAGTGTTCGAGAGTTAACGCACTCACGCTATCGCCAAGATTATGATTGCGCACTTTACCGGTGAAGGTCACTACCGCACCATCTTCATCGCACTGAGCAAGCCATTGGTACTCGTCGCCAACGTTGAAGTTTTCATGGCTTACGCGGATTCGGGTGTTTTCCATTTCAGCCTCCAGTAACCGGCGGGAAGAAAGCGACTTCATCACCGTCGGTAAGTGGATGGTCGAAACTCACCAGCGTCTGGTTCACGGCGGCGAGCAATTTCCCCGACTCCAGAGCCAGCGCCCAGCGTTCGCTTTTGGCTGCAAGGCTCTCACGCAGTTGTTCAACATCGCCAAAAGTGGCGTCTAGCTGCAGTTGGTCACAATCGACCAATTCACGCACCTGGGCAAAAAACAGGACCTTAATCATTGCTCTCAACCTTAAAGTCGCCAGACTTGCCGCCACTTTTTGCCAGCAAACGCACCGGGCCAATCACCATATCTTTTTGCACGGCTTTGCACATATCGTAGATGGTTAACGCAGCGACCGATGCGGCAGTCAGCGCTTCCATTTCCACGCCGGTTTTACCCGTCAAACGGCATACAGATTCAATGCGCACGCGGTTATGTTCTGGTTCAGCGGCTAAATTCACTTCGACTTTGCTGAGCATCAGCGGGTGGCAAAGGGGGATTAAATCCCAGGTGCGCTTCGCAGCCTGAATCCCGGCAATACGCGCCGTGGCAAATACATCACCTTTGTGGTGACTACCTTCAATAATCATGGAGAGCGTTGCAGCTTCCATAGTGATAAACGCTTCTGCACGTGCTTCGCGCACCGTTTCAGTTTTGGCGGAAACATCAACCATGTGCGCTTCGCCTTGCGCATTAATATGAGTCAGTTGCGACATAGTTTATTTCTTGAGATGTGGGTGGAAATTACAAGGGCGCACGCGGGCATCCAGCTGTGGCTGAATGATATTTTCCCACGCGGTATGACATGCTTTGGTTGAACCTGGCATAGCAAAAATCAGCGTACGGTTCGCGATGCCTGCCAGCGCGCGCGATTGCAGCGTTGAGGTGCCGATTTCTTCAAAAGAGAGCATGCGGAACACTTCACCAAAACCTTCGATTTCGCGGTCAAACAGCGGCAGTAATGCTTCTGGAGCCTGGTCACCATCGGTAAAACCAGTGCCACCGTTAATCAACACCACCTGAACTTCATCATCAGCAATCCACTGGGAAACCTGAGCGCGAATCGCGTAACGGTTTTCTTTCACAATCGCTTTGGCAACAATGTGGTGGCCTGAGTCAGTTGCCGCTTCACGCAGATAATGGCCGGAGGTGTCGTCTTCTTCGCCACGGCGGCTTGAGACGGTCAGAATGGCAATATTTACCGGGACAAATTCGCTACTTATCTGGCTCATTGTTATCTTCCTTTTTATACCCAAAATTATTGGGCTACAGCGGGTTTTAGCCGCCGATATAAGACAGGTTTTGAGTGATGCCGGTATCACCGTCATGCAGGAAATGGGTCTGTTTCTTGTGCGTTAAAGCTTCAGCGATGCGCGCCTCAAGCTCGTCGATTTGCCCGTCATCCGCTAATAGGTCGCGCAGGGAAATGCCCTGTTCGCCAAACAAACACAGATGCAAATTGCCGACCGATGACACACGCAGACGGTTGCAGCTGGCACAGAAATCTTTTTCATACGGCATGATCAGGCCAATTTCGCCCTGATAATCCGGATGGCAAAAGACCTGCGCCGGGCCATCGCTGCGGCTGCGAAGCTGGTGAACCCAGCCGCGAGCCAGAAGCTGGTCGCGAATGGTTTTGCCCGAAATGTGGTGTTTGCGAAACAGATCGCCGCCGTCCCCGGTTTCCATCAGCTCGATAAAGCGTAGCTGGATTGGACGGGATTTGATCCACGCAAGGAAGGTATCGAGTTCGTGGTGATTTACATCGCGCATTAGCACGGTGTTCACTTTTACACGTTCAAAACCTGCTGCAAAAGCGGCATCAATGCCATCCATCACCTGGCGGAATTTATCCTGCCCGGTAATGGCGTGAAACTGGCGGGCATCGAGGCTATCAACGCTAACATTCACCGCAGTCAGTCCGGCATCACGCCACTGCTGAATATCACGCGCAAGGCGATAACCATTTGTGGTCATCGCAATCTGGCGAATACCGGGGTTTTCACGCACAGCGGCGATAATGTCAGTGAAGTCTTTACGCAAAGAGGGTTCACCACCTGTCAGGCGTACTTTTTCAGTACCCAGGGCGGCAAAAGCGCGGGTTACACGGCGAATTTCATCGACGTTGAGGAAACTTTTGTTCGCCACACCATGAGGCTTGTAGCCATCTGGCAGGCAATAGTTGCAACGAAAATTGCAAACGTCGGTAATAGATAGACGCAGGTAAAAAAACTTACGAGCGAATGCATCGGTAAGTTGGGTAGCCATGTACACCTTCCAAATACGGGAGATGCAGTCATTTCTTTCTGCACCCTGGTGACTCAAGGTCACGGCCAAAGCACCGTATCTTTCGACTTAGGTCCAGAGGCTTAGTGTGTTTAGAACGATAGTAGCGCGTGGGGAAATTATTCGCCATAGCAGCTTTCGTTATATAAATCTATATATAGCGAGCTAATCGTTCAATTTCGCCACAGACTACGCGAAAAGTGAACTTTTGCTTTGATATACATCATTATCCTCCGAGGCTGAATCGTATTCCGCACTCTTTTGCGCTACCTTATTTCGATAGTTCGTCATAAGGAATAGTTATGCGCAATCGTACGTTTGCGGATTTAGACCGGGTGGTCGCCCTTGGCGGTGGGCACGGTCTGGGCAGGGTTATGTCTTCCCTATCCTCTCTTGGTTCACGCTTAACCGGCATTGTTACCACAACCGATAATGGTGGCTCGACAGGTCGTATCAGGCGCTCTGAGGGAGGCATTGCCTGGGGCGATATGCGCAACTGTTTAAATCAGTTAATTACTGAACAAAGCGTTGCTTCTGCTATGTTTGAGTACCGTTTTGGCGGTAATGGTGAACTTTCCGGGCATAACCTCGGAAACTTGATGTTAAAGGCATTGGATCACCTAAGCGTGAGGCCTTTAGAAGCCATTAATTTAATTCGTAACCTGCTAAAAGTGGATGCATTTCTAATCCCGATGTCTGAACACCCTGTGGATTTGATGGCAACAGACGCAGATGGCCATTTTATTTATGGTGAAGTGAATATTGACCAGCTTTCTTCACCTCCCCAGGAGTTATCGCTATACCCAAAAGCGCATGCTACCCGCGAAGCTGTTCAGGCTATCTCCGAAGCAGATCTTATTCTGATTGGCCCCGGTAGTTTTTACACAAGCTTAATGCCGATACTTTTGCTGGAAGATATGGATCAAGCATTGCGCAGGACTCCTGCACCAGTAGTGTTTATCGGCAATCTGGGTAAAGAACTAAGCACCGCGGCCGCCAGCCTGTCGCTTGGGCAGACACTGGACATCATGGAGCAGCGCATCGGGAAACGTATTGTTGATGCGGTGGTGGTTGGCCCGCAGACCGACGTATCTGAAATTACCGATCGTCTAGTCATTCAAGAGCCACTGGAAGCGGTTGATATTCGTTATCGCCACGACCGGCATCTGCTACGCCAGGCGTTGGAAAAAGCTATTCAGCAGCTCGGATAAAACAACGCCTTCTTCACGAAGGCGTTTTTACTACGACGTTGCAATAAACAACTGCCGCAACTGATGGAGCTGGTCACGGATCTGCGCGGCCTCTTCAAATTCCAGGTTTTGCGCATGCTCCAGCATCTTCCCTTCCAACTGGTGAATTTTCTGCTGCAAGGCTTTTGGCGTCAGGATGATTTCATCATCTTCAATCACGCTGCGAGCTTTACTCTTCATCCGGCCTTTGGTTTTCGCCATGCCTTCACCAAGCTGAAGGACATCGACGACTTTCTTGTTCAGTCCTTGCGGCGTAATACCGTTTTCTTCGTTGTAACGCTGCTGTTTTTCACGGCGACGTTCAGTTTCACCGATAGCCTTAGCCATTGATGCTGTGATTTTGTCGCCGTACAGAATCGCTTTCCCGTTGATATTACGTGCCGCACGGCCAATGGTCTGAATCAGCGAACGCTCGGAACGCAGGAAGCCCTCTTTATCGGCATCCAGAATCGCTACCAGCGACACTTCAGGCATATCCAACCCCTCACGCAGCAAGTTGATGCCCACCAGCACGTCGAACTCGCCAAGGCGCAAATCACGGATGATTTCCATACGCTCTACGGTATCGATATCTGAGTGCAGGTAACGCACCCGCGAGCCGTGCTCTTCGAGATATTCGGTTAAGTCTTCGGCCATGCGCTTGGTAAGCGTGGTGACCAACACGCGTTCGTTAACCTCAACGCGTTTGCGAATCTCAGAAAGTAGATCGTCAACCTGAGTACCGACCGGGCGAACTTCGATAATCGGGTCTAATAAGCCAGTTGGTCTGACGACCTGATCGACAACATCGCCGCCCGATTTTTCTAACTCGTAATGGCTTGGTGTTGCCGAAACATAAATTGTTTGCGGTGCCAGAGCTTCAAACTCTTCAAATCTCAGCGGGCGGTTATCAAGTGCTGATGGCAAACGGAAGCCATACTCCACCAGTGTTTCTTTGCGCGAACGGTCACCTTTGTACATTCCGCCGATTTGCGGAATTGTCACGTGGGACTCGTCAACAATTAGCAAACCATCTGCTGGCAGGTAATCGAAAAGCGTAGGAGGTGGCTCGCCAGGACCGCGCCCCGAAAGGAACCGCGAATAGTTTTCGACACCAGAACAGTATCCCA
This sequence comes from Buttiauxella sp. AC038, assembly GCF_979253565.1. Classification (NCBI taxonomy): domain Bacteria; kingdom Pseudomonadati; phylum Pseudomonadota; class Gammaproteobacteria; order Enterobacterales; family Enterobacteriaceae; genus Buttiauxella; species Buttiauxella sp. AC038. Next base: position 3,556,865 of record NZ_CEEDCQ010000001.1, read on the forward strand.
GCTCGTTCATCATCTCTAAATCAAACTGGGTACGTTGCGAGAGGCGTTGCTCCTCAAGCAATTTGTTATTCGCCAGCAGCACTTTTCTACGATCTGCAAGCTCAACTTTGATCTCTTCCATGGCTTGCAGAATACGTTCACGCGGTGTGACGTAGTGCGATTTTGGATAGACTGTGAAACGCTGGATGGCCTGGTCAACCTGCCCGGTCAGGGGGTCAAACAGCGACAACCGTTCTACTTCTTCATCGAATAGTTCCACGCGTAATGCCAGGTCGTCTGATTCGGCCGGGAAGATATCAACCACTTCACCGCGCACACGGAAAGTACCACGCTGGAATGCCTGGTCGTTGCGGGTATATTGCAGTTCAGTCAGGCGACGTATTATAGAGCGCTGATCGATGATCATCCCTTTGGTCAGGTGAAGCATCATCTTCAGATATAAATCCGGGTCGCCCAGGCCGTAAATTGCCGACACAGACGCCACCACAATCACATCCCGCCTATCAAGCAATGCTTTGGTTGCCGATAACCGCATCTGCTCAATATGTTCGTTAACCGAAGAGTCTTTCTCGATAAATGTATCGGAACTTGGGACGTAGGCTTCTGGCTGGTAGTAGTCGTAATAAGAGACGAAGAACTCTACCGCGTTATCCGGAAAGAACTCTTTCATCTCACCATACAGCTGCGCGGCCAGCGTTTTGTTAGGAGCCAACACCATAGTGGGGCGTTGTAAATCAGCAATCACATTTGCCACGGTAAAGGTTTTACCAGAGCCCGTCACACCCAATAAAGTCTGATGGGCAAGCCCGTCTTCCAGACCTTCTTTAAGGCGACGAATGGCCTCTGGCTGATCGCCAGAAGGTTTAAATGCTGAATTTAATTTGAACGCTTTACTCATGAAGAGGCTACCTGATGAAGAAACGAGCGGGCCGGAGGATAATTTTACTCGGCACAGAAAATTTTGCCAGAAAATAATACTGGATGAAAAACCAGTTCCTCACTAGCGCGTTTAAGATACTTCCCCGCTTTACCGTCTGGTTTGCCGGTAAAATACTCTACTCACAGATATTTCAGCTGACCAAAATGGTTATCCCCAGATTTTTTTACCTTTTAACATTTGTCAAGCAGTGTCATAAAAGCTTAAGGAACATCTGTGGCACTTTTATTGCAACGATTGATTTTATTCAACTGATTGATTTAAAGCAGTTATTTAAGAAAGTCTGGTTTCGCGCCAATTCATGCGCAACCCGCGCCGGCTCTCGCTTACCACAAGTTTTCTAACTCTAATGCACATGGTTATCCACAGGAATAGTGGATAAGTGCTCTCAGCCCTTTTGCAGCGCACACCGCAAAAAACCATAAATTCTCTGTGCCGGGGCCCAAAAATATTTTTCATCATTATTTTTACTCTTTTTGGACTTACCTGATGCCTGCCATTTCTTATGATCCTGCTCACGAATTGCGCATTTCTATGGAGCAGTAGTCTGGTGTTGCACCAAACACACCAAAAATCAGGCACCGACAAAGTGCATTCTGATTTCCGAGTCGTAGAAGCCGAAGGCTTATTCAACCATTTTCATGAGGCTTTTCTCAAAGTTGCATTGTTCTGGTCAGCAAACGAGTTAATGGCAAGGTAATTGCAAAGTTTGTAACTCTTGCTTCGTGTTGCAGAAGCAGCCTGGGTCGTTAACCCTGCCAGAAGGAGAATGTCGATGTTGAGCCTGCGTGCTGTTAATCAGTTTTACGGTGAAAGCCATATCCTGTGGAATCTGGATCTTGAGCTGGCACCTGGAGAGTGCACCTGTGTTCTTGGCGCACCAGGGATGGGGAAAACAACGCTTGTAAACTGTATTACGGGTTACTTGCCAGTACAAAGTGGCAGTATGACCTGGCTTGAAGCAGGCCATCCACCACAGGATCTTCTCACCCAACCTATAGAAGGCCGAGTCGCACTGGGAATGAGTTATGTCGCGCATGACCGCCGAATATTCTCCCAACTAAGCGTTGAGGAAAACCTGCAAATTGCGCTATTGGCTGCTCGCGTGCGTTCCCGTAGCATTCCAGGCATGATCTATGAACTGTTCCCTGAACTGTACAGCTTAAGGCACATGCGCGGTGGGGAGCTATCAAGCGATCTTCAGCAGCAACTGGCATTGGCAAGAGCGCTGGTGACAGAACCAAAACTGCTGATTCTTGATGAACCCACTTTTGGCAGCGGCCAACGTTTTATCAATGAGCTGGGCAATATTATCCGCCGTCTGAGCCGTGATTTTGGCCTGACAATATTGCTGGTAGAGCAACGCTTATCGTTCATTCGCCGTGTGGCGGACCGTTTCTGCTTACTACACCGGGGCCGTAATGTTGCTCAGGGAAATGTCGCGCTTCTGGATGATAAGCTGGTATCCAGTTGGATAGATCCATGATGGTGCGCCGAACGACGGCATGAACAGCCTCTCAGGTTCTGCCGTCACAACTTACCAAGTTGCTTCTGCATATTTCTATCAAGACTGGCGAGCTCCCGTTGTAAGTTGCATTGCCGGGTTACAGCAGATAACTCCACCAGTGGCAAAGGTACTTTTGAAACTCCTGTTTCACGCATCCAACGCAGCACCGGTTCCAAATGCCAGATAGCGGTTTTACCGTCATGTACTGGTTGCGGAAAAGCCTCGCGGCTTACCATCACTTTGCGAATATACTGCCGTGAAAACCCCAGCAACTCAGCAATATCTGTTAACCCAACCAGATCTGGCATCACTTCGACCAACGCAGTACCTGGAATAATGCGTTTTACATCCTGAATCGCTGAAACAACGGCTAGTTTTGCATCCGATGCTTCGCGGATGAAATTCAGTGCAATTCGCCCTGTGACACCCACACCAACCAGCGCGTCATCGCAACCTTGCGCACCCAAAGCTTCAATCCATTGTTCCGGATTCTGGCCATTTTCTGGCAGGGTGAAAATCAACGTGAAGCTAAATTCTGACATATTCTGCTCCTTGAAAATTAATGTCTGATGGCAGGTGGCGAGCCTTGCTGGCTACAGTTATCGACGACACGACGTATCTGCCTTGCATGGTTATAAGCACTGCGCGGTGTGCTCCAGATGCAGCTAATGCAAAACTCACTGCAGCGGCAGGCTTTGTCGTTCCACGGACAATACATTTTCCCCCAACAATGTGCCCCACCGGGCCGCACTTGCCAGCCCTGACATTCGGCATAACTTAATGCTGCTTCAATGTCCTTATTGGGGTGTATACGCCGCTTCATAAAACCTCCTGTCCATACTCGCAAATAAGTTGTCATATGACAACTTTAAATTGAGAAACAATTTACCTGCGAGGTATTTTTCTTCAAGGAGAAGATTTGAAAATTAGCGGTATCTGGAAGAGCGCCCGCAAGATTTATCGGGCGTTACAAAAATGAGCTGTGGATTTGCGAATTACTGTGAAAGAAGGGAGATATCCAGGTGACGACCGAGCGAGGTTTCATCGTCTATATGCGGATAGAACGGGATTTCACCTAACATGGGGGCTTTTAAAACATCACGTAACGTTGCGAGATACTCAGCATGGCGCTTCCCGGTAGGTTGAACGTCATTAGCAATCCAGCCCGCCAGGCGCAGACCCGCATTTTGCACTGCATGCGCAGTTAACATGGCATGGTTGATACAGCCGAGTTTTACCCCCACGACCAAAATTACAGGCAACTGCTCTTGTATTGCCCAATCTGCAAAAGTTGTTGTTGCTGAAAGTGGTGTAAACCAACCTCCCGCCCCTTCAACCTGTAACCAGTCGACCTGAGAAGCAAGCGCTTCAAGGCCTGCTGACATCTGCGAAAATTCGATGGGCTGCAATGCTTCCGCACTAACGATATGCGGCGATGTTGGCTCCAAAAACGCAAACGGGTTGACCTGTGCATAGCTTAATTTGACGTTACTGTTGCGCTGTAGGGCAAGCGCATCACCGTTACGAATACCCTGAGCAGTCATTTCACTACCAGAGGCCACCGGCTTATATCCTGCAGTACGGTAACCCGCATCTCCTGCGGCCTGAAGCAAAGCACAGCTGGCAATAGTTTTACCCACTTCCGTATCCGTTCCGGTTACAAACCATTTTTTAATCACGTTCAATCACTCCACAAACGAGTTGCCAGGTCAGAGGGAATTGACCCTGTTTCTGTGGCCAGGCGAGACTTAATTTTTGTAATTGTTGGCGGGTCATCAGCGATGCTTTACGTCCATCATGAAGATGTGTCGCACCAATACCTTTTAGCGATTGCATGGCACTCAATACGCTATCGTAAGACTGGCTGATTTCATGAATTTCTAGACTGTAGCGCCACCCTTCGCACGCATCCTGAATCTGCTCAAATGTCATAAATCGGTTGGCATGAGACCGTTCATCTATCACCTGCCAGGCGGTATGCAGTTCGCAAAGTGAATTTGCCGCAAGCGTAGTAAATGCCAGGCAACCGCCCGAGCGAGTGACACGGTAAAGCTCACTTAAACCACTGCGCAAATCATTGCACCACTGCACCGCGAGGTTACTCCATGCAAGATCCACCTGCTGGTCGGCAAGGTTGATGGCTTCAATATCGCCTTCGAGATAGTTATCAGCTGAACCTTGAAGTGCAGCATGGTTCAGCATCGCGGGGGAGAGATCCAGCGCCGTAACATGGCAGCCTTTTTCACGCCAGGCGCGGCTATACCAACCCGTACCGCATCCAGCATCCAACACGTTGCTGATTTGACGGCCTTCAAGCATTCCCAGCAGCAAGTCTCCGCTGGTGCGTTGCAATTCGGCGTGGCTGTCGTAGGTGCTTGCCGCGCGGCCAAATGCTGCGGCAATAGCCGCTTTATCAACGAGTCGCGTCATACAGCGCCTCCAAAAGCTTGTTGATGTCTTCGCTGGTGTGGCTTGCAGTAAGCGTCACACGCAACCGCGCCGTACCAGGTGGCACGGTTGGTGGACGAATCGCTGTTAGCCAGAATCCGCGTTCGCGTAAGGTAGTGGCAAGGTTCACCGCAGGCTGATTTTCCCCCACGATCAATGGCTGGATGGCTGTTTGTGAGGCCATTAATTGCAGCGGTAGCTGTGCGGCTCCCGCACGGAAATGGGCAATATTGGCGTGTAATTGAGCACGCCGGGAATCCTCACGGCGGATAACATTCAATGCTGCCGATAACGCACACGCCTGTGCAGGTGGCATAGAGGTGCTGTAAATAAGATGCCGGGCGGATTGCAGCAGATAATCAGCCATCGATTCACTACACAGAACTGCGGCCCCACTTGCACCAAATGCCTTGCCGAACGTTACGACCAGCAAGTCTGGTTTGACGTGTTGCTGGTAGCAGCTACCGCGCCCTTCCTCACCTATCACGCCAATACCATGGGCATCGTCAACCATCAACAAGCCCTGTGCTTCCCGGGTAGCCTGCGCAATTCCAGCCAACGGAGCGGCATCTCCGTCCATGCTGAAAATTCCTTCGGTAATAACCAGTTGTTGACCGTCAGTTTGCGAGGCCAACAGCGTTTGCAACGATGCGATATCGTTATGGGCAAAACGCCGTAACTGCGCTGGACTGTGCATTGCGGCTTCCAGAAGTGAAGCATGGCTAAGTTTATCGGCAACAATCCGGTCTGATTTTTCAGTCAGTGCCGCGATAAGCGCCTGGTTAGCCGCGAAACCTGAAATAAACAGTAATGCGCGCGGATAACCCAGCCAGTCAGCTAACTGCTGTTCAAATCGCTGATGGGCTTCGTGATACCCGGTGACATGCCCGGAACCACCACTCCCAATACCGTAAATCTCAGCACCCTGCTGCCAGGCATTAACCACTTCAGCATGGTGACTGATTCCCAGATAATCGTTACTGGAAAAATTTAGATAATGGATATCGTTTTGAACAAGGTAGCGCCCGCTACCTTGTTGGTTGGCCTGCCTGGTGCGAAAACTGTTGTTTTCCCGCCGCCTGGCAAGCGCGCTATCAATGCGTTGCTGCCAGGTCATACAGCCGCCGCGTTGTAGTAATTCTCCGTATCCGCGTTGAGCAATTGATCGGTTAGTTGTTGTTGCTGCTCGTTGTCGCCTGCATGAGTGGTTGTTTGCTGCGGATTAAGCCCGAGCTTGCGGAACAATTGCAGGTCTTTGTCTTCTTCCGGGTTTGGCGTAGTCAGTAGTTTGCAGCCATAGAAAATCGAGTTTGCACCAGCCATAAAGCACATGGCCTGAGTCTGCTCGCTCATCTGTTCACGCCCGGCAGAAAGCCGTACGAAAGAGGTCGGCATCATGATACGCGCGACAGCAATAGTGCGAATAAAATCAAACGCATCGACGTCTTCGTTATCTGCCATCGGGGTACCTTTGACTTTCACCAGCATGTTGATTGGCACGCTTTCTGGTGGCGTTGGCAAATTGGCTAATTGCAGCAGCAACCCGGCACGATCGGTTACCGTTTCACCCAAACCGACAATTCCGCCCGAGCAGACTTTAATCCCGGCATCACGCACTTTATCGAGCGTATCAAGACGTTCCTGATAAGTACGCGTAGTGATGATATTGCCGTAGAATTCTGGCGAGGTGTCGAGATTATGGTTGTAGTAATCAAGCCCTGCCGCCGCCAGGCGATGTGCCTGCGTATCGGTTAATGTGCCAAGCGTCATACAGGTTTCAAGCCCCATTTCGCGCACGCCCTGCACCATTTGTTCAAGGTACGGCATATCGCGATCGTTAGGGTTTTTCCAGGCAGCGCCCATGCAGAAACGAGTAGAACCCGCATTTAACGCTTTACGTGCGGAGTCCAACACTTGCTCAACTTCCATCAAGCGCTCGGAAGCCAGCCCGGTTTTGTATCGCGCACTTTGCGGGCAATATTTGCAGTCTTCTGGACATGCGCCAGTTTTAATCGACAGCAGCGTACTGACCTGAACGTGGCGGGGATCGAAGTGCTGACGATGCACCGTTTGTGCTTCAAACATCAGTTCGAGGAAAGGTTTTTCAAATAAAGCAGTGACCTGCGACATTGACCAGCGTGCGTGGTGAGCCATGGGGCGTCTCCAAAAAGGGTGTTGTTAGTCATTGATTGACGTTATACTTGTAAACCTAAATCTTTTTCAAATGGTTTACAAGCCACCCTATGACCCCTGCTGATTTAGCGTTCGACCAACAACATATCTGGCACCCTTACACCTCCATGACTAAACCGTTACCAGTTTATCCGGTTGTGGCGGCAACAGGCTGCGAACTACAACTTGCTGATGGTAAAGCCCTTGTTGACGGGATGTCGTCCTGGTGGGCGGCAATTCATGGCTACAATCACCCGCGCTTAAATCAGGCAATGAAAGACCAGATTGACCAGATGTCGCACGTCATGTTTGGCGGGATCACGCACCCACCCGCAGTGGCACTGTGTCGTAAACTGGTCGCCATGACGCCGGAAAACCTCGAATGCGTATTTCTTGCAGACTCCGGTTCTGTCGCCGTAGAGGTCGCAATGAAGATGGCATTGCAGTACTGGCACGCCAAAGGCGAACCTCGTCAGCGTTTCCTCACTTTCCGCAACGGTTATCACGGCGATACTTTTGGTGCCATGTCGGTGTGCGATCCGGATAATTCGATGCACAGCCTTTGGCAAGGTTACCTGCCTGAGCACCTGTTTGCTCCCGCGCCAAATTGCCGTTTTGACGATGAATGGGATGAGATGGACATCGTGCCATTTGCACGTTTAATGGCCGCTCATCGCCAGGAAATTGCAGCAGTGATCCTTGAGCCTATTGTTCAGGGGGCTGGCGGTATGCGGTTCTATCACCCGGAATGGCTAAAGCGTATTCGCCGCATGTGCGATCGCGAAGGCATTTTGCTGATTGCCGATGAGATTGCGACCGGCTTTGGCCGTACAGGCAAGCTGTTTGCCTGTGAACACGCGGGAATTTCACCGGATATTATGTGCCTCGGCAAAGCGCTGACGGGCGGCACAATGACACTTTCTGCAACTATCACTACCCGCCTGGTCGCAGAAACCATCAGCGACGGTGAGGCCGGATGCTTTATGCATGGCCCAACGTTTATGGGCAACCCACTGGCCTGTGCTGTTGCGACCGAAAGCCTTGCGTTACTCGAAGATGGCCACTGGCAGCAGCAGGTCAAAGCGCTTGAAGAGCAGTTGCTGGAAGGGCTGAAACCTTTACTCGACTGTGAACTGGTGGCAGATGTTCGCGTGCTTGGCGCCATTGGCGTGGTAGAAACTCTTCATCCGGTAGATATGGCGGCCCTTCAGGCATTCTTTGTTGAACAAGGTGTCTGGATTCGCCCGTTCGGCAGGCTGATTTACCTGATGCCGCCGTACGTTATCAACCCTGAGCAACTGGATAAATTGATCCAAGCCGTAACGCTTGCGGTACAAAATCCGGCATTTTTCAGAAGTTGAGAGCCAGCAAGCCTTACGGGTATGCACTACACTTCGAGGATCTTTTCACGTCCCAAACAGGGAGATTCAGATGAAAATCCTCATGGTTTTAACCTCGCACAATCAGCTCGGCAACACCGGTAAACCCACAGGCTTTTGGCTTGAGGAGTTTGCCGCGCCGTATTATGTCTTTCACGATGCCGGGTTGAAAATCACCCTTGCTTCACCAAAAGGTGGGCAACCGCCGCTTGATCCCAAAAGCGATGAACCGGATGCGCAAACCGACGACACGCGCCGTTTTCGCAGCGACACCGCCGCACAAAAACTGTTAGCCAACACCGAAAAGCTTGAAAACATCCATGCAGATGATTTTGACGCGGTGTTTTATCCTGGCGGCCACGGCCCATTGTGGGATCTCGCGGAAGATGGCCATTCCATCAAACTGATTGAGCAATTTTGGGCCGCTGGCAAACCCGTTGCTGCGGTGTGCCATGCCCCTGGGGTTTTGCGCAAAGTAACAAAACCCGACGGCTCACCGTTGGTCAAAGGCAAACGGGTCACCGGCTTTACCAATAGCGAAGAAGAAGGTGTAGGTTTAACCTCAGTGGTGCCCTTCCTGGTAGAAGATGAACTGAAGAAAGCAGGTGGCTTATATGAGCGCACCGATGACTGGGGCGAGTATGCTGTAGTCGACGGGCACTTAGTTACCGGGCAAAACCCGGCATCTTCTGCGATTGCGGCCGAAGAGTTGCTGAAGTTACTGAATATCTAAACGCGAGGAGTTGAGATGAAACTGGTCAGTCAGGATTTCAACGATGGGGATAAACTCCCATGGCGTCAGGTACTTAATGGAATGGGTTACGATGGCGATAATATTTCGCCTCACTTAGCGTGGGATGATGTTCCTACGGGAACCAAAAGCTTTGTCGTGACCTGCTACGATCCTGACGCACCAACTGGTTCAGGTTGGTGGCATTGGGTGGTAATCAATTTGCCAGCCGATACACGCGTTCTGCCGCAAGGTGCAGGTTCAGGCCTTTCTGAACTGCCAGAACCTGCTGTGGAGACACTCACCGACTTTGGTAAACCGGGTTATGGTGGTGCAGCACCACCGAAGGGTGAAGTACACCGCTATATTTTCACAGTTCACGCGCTTGATGTTGAAAAGCTAGAGGTGACGGAAAATGCATCCGGGGCAATGGTGGGCTACAACGTCCATTTCCATTCATTAGGCAGCGCTTCAATCACCGCGAAGTTTAATTAACCCTTCTTTTTATACCCAAATAATTCGAGTTGCAGGTAGACGGCAAGAGAAAGAGTCCCGATGAGCTTACTTGAGTAAGTGATTCGGGCCATTGAGCGTAGCCAACAACCCTGCAACTCGAAGAATGACGGGTATATCAAGCCGATTTGCACAATCGGCTTCCAGTTTCCCCCAACTTAGTATAAAAAAGCAGGCTTTAAGATCCCCTTTTAAATTTGCACTGCAAGGAGCAACCCTTGAACACCTTCTCTGTTTCTCGTCGGGCAGCTGTGCTCGCTTTTGCTGTGGCGCTATCGGCTTGTAGCTCTACACCGCCAGAAGATAAACCGTCCACGCAAGTGGCACCAGGCACCCAATCTCGTCCAGTTTTATCGTCCGATGAAGCCCAGAACTTTGTTCAGGCACGTTACTTCTCATCTAAAAATAAAAATGAAGCCCCCTGGACTCCGTCATCCATTCGTATTCCGCAGCAGCCTGACTTTGTTGTTGGTGCAGCCGGTGGCGAAGGTGTGACCCATACATCTGTCCAGGCTGCCGTTGATGCAGCCATCATGAAACATAGCAACACCCGTCAATACATCGCTATTCAGCCAGGTGAGTATGTTGGCACAGTTTATATTCCGGCCGCTTCTGGCAGCGTAACGCTGTACGGCACCACCGATAATGCAAGTGATGTGAAAATCACTATGCCACTGGATTCTGAAATCGATGCGAATACCTGGCGTCGTGCAGTTAACCCAGGTGGTAAATATATGCCGGGTAAACCTGCCTGGTACATGTTTGATAGCTGCCAGAACAAGCGTAATGCCACCGTAGGTATTATGTGTTCTGCTGCTGTCTGGTCTCAGAACAGCGGCTTGCAGATGCAAAACCTGACTATCGCTAACACTCTGGGTGACAGCGTAGATGCCGGTAATCATCAGGCTGTAGCACTGCGTACTGATGGCGATAAAGTACAGTTGAACAATGTTCACCTGTTGGGCCGCCAGAATACCTTCTTCGTCACTAACAGCGATGTGCAAAACCGCCTGTTAAATGACCGCCAGACACGCACATTAGTGACTAACAGCTACATTGAAGGTGATGTGGATGTGGTTGCAGGTCGTGGTGCTGTGGTGTTCGAAAATACCGACTTCCGTCTGGTTAACAGCCGTACAAAAGAAGGGACCGTGTTTGCGCCAGCTACACTGCCGAATATTTATTACGGTTTCCTGGCGATCAATAGCCGCTTCACTGCAGCAGGCGATAACGTCGCACAACTGGGCCGCGCCTGGGATGTTGAAGCAAGTGAAAATGGTTATACCGCAGGCCAGACCTCTAACGGTCAGGTTGTTATCCGTGACAGCGTGATTAATGAAGGTTTTAACAGTGCAAAACCTTGGGGCGATGCCGCTGGTTCTAAGCGTCCATTCGCTGGCAATATCGGTACTAAAGGCGAGAAAGGCGAAATCCAACGCGATTTGAATGATGCGAATGCTAACCGTCTATGGGAGTTCAACAACCGTGGCGTAGGTAGCTCGGTGGTTGCCGAGTAAAATCAGCGCTGTGCACAAAATAAAAAACCTCGCAATCGCGAGGTTTTTTTATCAGCATAATTAAAAATTTATACTGCGTTTACCACAACCCACATCGGCCCTTGCCCTACTGCATAACGGCCTTTCTCTTCCAGTAAACCTTGTTCACCGGTAATTTGATAAACCGCGATGTGATGCGATTTCTGGCCTGCTGCAATCAGATATTTACCACTGTGATCTACATTGAAGCCACGTGGTTGCGTTTCAGTCGGCTGATAGCCTTCCACCGCAAGAACGCTACCATCTTCTGACACGCTAAATACCGTGATGATGCTGGCAGTACGGTCACAAGTGTAGAGATGGCGACCATCTGGTGTAATGTGGATATCTGCGCCCCAGCGCGTATCTGAGAAGCCCGGAGGCATCATGTCCAACGTCTGCACGCATTCAATTTTACCGTTAGCGTTTTTCAGTTCCCAGACATCAACAGAACCATTGAGCTCATTGACGCAATAAGCATATTTTTGATTTGGATGGAACGCCATATGGCGCGGACCAGCCCCTTCCACGGTGGTGACTTCTGCCGGGGTCTGCGCCACCAGATGGCCATCGTCAGACAAGGTAAACTGGCAAATGCGATCTTGTTTCAGTGCCGGAACCCAAAGTGTGCGGTTATCAGGGGTGATATTGGCTGAGTGGCAACCTTCCAGCCCTTCCATTACATCAACAACTTCACCTGGCAGGCCATCATTGGCAAGACTAACAACGCTCACGCTGCCTGAATTATAAGAAGCGCTGAACAGGTAGCGGCCCTGGTGGTCGGTAGAAATATGCGTTGGGCTGCCTGGAATGGCAGTGACACCCGCCTCGGTGAGCGAGCCGTCATCTGGTGTAATACGATAGGCGATAACGCGAAACTCAGGGCGCACACCCACGTACAGGTAACGTTTGTCAGGGCTAATAACCATTGGCTGAACCTGGCCTGGGACATCAACGACCTGCACAAGCGTAAGCTCACCACCTGGGTTAAGCTGCCAGACGTGAATTTGCTGGCTTTCCGGGCTGGCGGTATAGACTGTTTGTTTCATGAAATCTCTCTCCTCCCAACGTCTTGAGTAATAGTCACAAGGGTAGTGCGTGTTGCCATTTTGAACAACGCGGCAAGCGGTGTAACATCGACACAAGCCTTATGATTCTGAATTTGACTGGAACCCTAAATGACTTATCGTGTAATCGCCCTTGATCTTGACGGCACATTGCTGACACCGCAAAAAACCATTCTTCCTGAATCACTGACAGCTTTACAACGCGCACGTGACGCTGGCGTGAAAGTTGTCATCGTGACGGGCCGTCATCACGTTGCCATCCATCCTTTTTATCAGGCACTGACCCTGGATACACCTGCAATTTGCTGTAATGGCACTTATTTGTATGATTATCATGCGAAAAAGGTTCTTGAGTCCGATCCATTACAACCGCAGCAGGCCAATCAGTTGATTGACTTACTGGATGCCCACAACGTTCATGGGCTGATGTATGTTGATGATGCCATGCTGTATCAAGAGCCAACCGGCCACGTTTTGCGTGCCGAAAACTGGGCAAAATCTTTACCTGAATCGCAACGTCCTGTGTTCCGCCATGTGAATTCACTGCGCGAAGCGGCTTATGAAGTTGATGCAATCTGGAAATTTGCTCTTACCGATGAAGATACGGTGAAACTGCAAAACTTTACCCAGGTCGTTGAGCAGCAGCTTGGACTGACGTGCGAATGGTCCTGGCACGATCAGGTCGATGTGGCGCAAAACGGTAACAGTAAAGGCAATCGCCTGGCGAAATGGGTTGAATCACAAGGTTTATCTATGACCCAGGTGATGGCTTTTGGTGACAACTTTAACGACCTGAGCATGCTGGAAAGCGCAGGTTTGGGTGTGGCGATGGGTAACGCTGATGACGCGATTAAAGCACGCGCGGATTTGGTGATTGGTACTAACCTGGAAACAGGCATTGCCGAGACGATTTATAAGCATTTGATTTAGTTTTATGAAAAGGGTGGATGACCCTTTCGTTTATCCACCCTACAAAACAGTCTCGTCATTCGACAAAATCACGCGGTTATCGAAACACTCTTAATTTGCGCGTACAACCACTGGCCTGGCTTAATCATTAACTCATCCCGCGCCCACGGGCTAATACGCGCCCAAAGTGTTCTTGAACCCACTTCCAACTGCACTTCAACCTGCCCCTCATCGTCGTAGCACTGTGCAACCCTGGCACGCAGCACGTTACGAATACTGCTGTTGACCGGCGGCTGGAGAATCAATGAAACATCTGACGCCTGAATGCGAATGCGCAATGTTGCCTGCAATGGGCTTTCCAGTTTATTCACCCATAAATGCTGGTCGCCCAGCGCCAACGCGCTCATCGCGTAATGCGGATGATGTTCCAACACTGTCACTTTCAGCACGCTACTTTGCTGCTCTTTTGGCAACCATGGGTGCATAACACTGCTACCCCATACCTCCTCCAGATTGCCAAACGCTTTCACTTCTCCGCCGTCGAGCACCAGTACTTTATCCGCCAGATGAAGGATCTCTTCCAGCGAGTGGCTGACATATAGCATCGGAATGTTAATTTCACGCGCCAGGCGTTGCAGATACGGCAGCAATTCGCGCTTACGCGGGATATCCAACGAGGCGAGCGGTTCATCCAGCAGCAGCAACTCTGGCGACGTCAACAGAGCGCGGCCAATCGCTACACGCTGTTTCTCGCCACCAGACAAACTCCAAGGAAAGCGCTCCAGTAAAGGTTCAATACCCAGTAAAGCGACTAATTTATCAAACTGCCCGGCGGCGGATCGGTGCATACCGTATTTCAAATTGCCGCGCACACGGTAGTGCGGGAACAAACGCGCATCCTGAAAAACATAGCCAATGCGACGTTTTTCAGGAGCCAGGAAACGCTTGTTTTCGGCATCACTTAACACGCGGTCATTAAGAACGATTCGCCCCTCTTGCGGGCGAGTCAGGCCGCTAATGGCGTTAATCAGTGAGGTTTTCCCCGCGCCTGAAACGCCAAATACCGCAGTAATCCCCTGTCCCGGCAAGGTTTCGTTAATCGCCAGACGATGGTCGCCCAGCGTCTGAACAAAATTCAGCTCCAGCATTAGAATGCCCCTATCCGTTTACGGCTCTGTCGTGCCAGCCATTCGGCTACCAACAAAGAGACCAGCGCCAGCACGATGGAAATCACACACAATCGCGCCGCTGCATTTTCGCCACCAGGGTTTGAATCAGGGTATACATCGCCGAAGGAATGGTGCGCGTTTCGCCGGGGATGTTTGAAACGAAGGTGATTGTGGCACCGAATTCACCGAGTGAACGCGCAAATGCCAGCACGGTTCCGGCAATAATGCCGGGTAACGTCAGAGGGAGCGTAATGGTGCAGAACACTCGCCAGCGCCCGGCACCTAATGTGCGAGCAGCCTGTTCGAGTTTCATATCTACACCTTCAAGCGCAAGGCGAATCGCTCGCACCATCAGCGGGAAGGACATCACCGCTGCGGCAAGCACCGCACCGCGCCAACTAAACGCGAAGGTGATACCGAAAACATCGTAAATCCAGGCGCCAATCACGCCACGTCTACCCATCGCAATCAGCAATAAATAACCAACGACTACAGGGGGGAGAACTAATGGGAGATGGATAATACTGTCGAGTAAAGCTTTACCCGGGAACCGGCAACGCACCAGCACCCAGGCAAAGAAGATCCCAAAAGGAAGACTAAATAGCACCGCAAGGGTGGAGACTTTCAGGCTCAGCAGTACCGCCTGCCATTCGGGATCGGTCAATATCATTTGATAGTCGTAAATCCGTAACGTTGGAAGATAGCCGCCGCTTCCGGTCCTTTCAGATAGGTGTAAAACGCGCTAACGGTTGGGTTGTCGTGGCCTTTTACAATGGCAATTGGGTATTCAACTTTCTTGTGGGAGTCTTCCGGGAAAGTGCCCACTACTTTCACGCCTTTGCTGGCAACCGCATCGGAACCGTAAACGATACCAAGTGGTGCTTCATCACGTTCAACCAGAGCCAGTGCGCCACGAACATCTTCTGCCGGAGCTAATTTTGGCGATAGGGTATCCCACGCGCCTAACTTTTGCAGCGCTTCTTTAGCGTAAATGCCAGCAGGAACATGGTCAGGATCGCCAACAGCAAGACGGCCACCTTTCAGTAATGAAGCCCAATCGGTTTTCGCGTTAATGGCTACATCACCAATTTTACTGGCTTTCGGTGCAACGACCACAAGGCTGTTGCCGAGCAGCGTTTCGCGGGTGTCAGTTTTGATAGCATCTTTACTTACTGCGTAATCCATCCATTTCTGGTCAGCAGAAATGAATAAATCAGCAGGAGCACCCGCTTCAATCTGGCGCGCGAGCGTTGAAGATGAGGCGAAAGAAGATGCGATTTCAACAGTCTTACCTTTCTGATATTGCGTAGCAATATCCTGCATCGCATTGGTTAAGGATGCCGCGGCGAAAACGGTAATTTTGCTGTTATCGGCAAATGCCTGCCCTGCCATTGTGACGCTCAACGCGGCACCTAATGCCAGACGTACCCATTGCTTAGCCATTTGTTACTCCACTTGGTTTCGTTATGTAGCGCATAATATAACGATGCTAAGGCGGAATTTACAGATCTTATCGGCAAGATGGGCGGAAAGTTTACCCACAGGAGAAGTTCAAGTGGCTGTGGCTACAATAAAAATATTGTCGCCAGCCCCAGGAATATAAAGAAACCACCGGTGTCGGTGATAGCGGTAATCAGCACGCTTGAACCGACAGCCGGGTCTTTGCCCAGACGCATCATGATCATCGGGATCAGCACGCCCATTAGCGATGCCACCAGCAGATTGAGTACCATCGCAAGCGTCATCACACCGCCCAACGCCATATCGTCGTAAAGCAGCCAGGTCACGCATCCCATTACACCGCCCCAGATAATCCCGTTAAACAAGGCAACGCCCAGTTCACGTAACACTAAAAAGGAGAAGTTCCCCGGCTGGATATGTTGCAGCGCCAGCGCCCGCACAATCATGGTGATAGTCTGGTTACCGGTATTACCGCCGATACCTGCAACAATCGGCATCAGAGAAGCCAGTGCCACCAGTTGGGAAATGGTGTGTTCAAACAAGCCGATAACGCGTGAGGCGACAAACGCGGTACACAAATTTATTGCCAGCCACGCCCAGCGCGCTTTAACCGCTTTACTCACCGGGGCAAACACATCTTCTTCTGCGCTCAAGCCACCCATCCGGCGCAAATCATTGTCGGTTTCTTCGTAAACCACATCAACGATCTCATCAATCGTCAGGCGACCAATCAGTTTGCCGCTGCTGTCGATGACCGCCGCACTGACTAAGTCATCACGTTCAAAGGTACGCGCCGCAACTTCGTCATTGTCTTCGGGAGCAAAGCAGGTTGGGTTGTCGTCCATCACGTTCATGACCAGCGTCTGCGGAGCATGCAGTAAGATGGTGGTTAACCCCAGCTCCCCAAGCAGCGTTTTATCCCGCGTGGTGACAAAAACTTTATCCGTGTTTTGCGGCACTTTGCCGCGTAAACGCAGGAATCGTTGTACCACCGCAAGCGTTACATCCGCCCGTACGGTGATCACTTCGAAATCCATAATCGCGCCAACACTGTGCTTTTCGTAGTGCAACACTTGCCTGACACGGACGCGTTGTTCCTGTGGCATGGTCGCCAGCAAACGCCCCATCAAGTCGCGAGGCAGATATTGCGCAAGGTAAATTTGGTCGTCGATATCCAATGGGCGAATGATATTGAGCAGCGCTTTATCGCTCATCCCTTCAATCAGGTCATCCCAAACAGTTTCCGAGGCTTCAATTAATATCTTACCGCGCTGATCATCTTTGAGCAGTCGCCATAACGCATGGCGTTCTTCCGTCGGTAAGGCTTCCAGGACGTCAGCAAGATCGGCCGCGGGCAGTCTTGCCACAAGCGTGGCTACCTCTGAAATATCCTGTTCGGGAGTGTGGGCATCAGGTTGCGGCAACCTGCCCAGAATGCCTGTGGCAACGGCTTTATTGGTTAATAGAATTTGGAGGATGCGGGCTCGGTCTTGCGCACGTTGTTTAGTGCTGTACTTTGGAGTGACAGACATCTGGCAATATTCCCTGAGAACGACGAGCTAAGTTATAGTCCTTTCAAGCCCATAAAACAAAAAACCAGCCGATTAAGGCTGGTTTTATTGATCAGTTGACCGTTCGCGCGACGGCGTCGCGCGAAGCATGCTCTCGCTCGTGGCCGGTTAACTCACCGAGTTGCCCGTGGCGCATTTCCAGTAACCGATCCGCATGAACAAAATAGTGATCGTCATGACTGATGGCAAAAATGGTTTTGCCCATTTGCTGCATTAGCGGCAATAGCGTCTGGTAGAACTCGCGGCGGAAATGCGGGTCCTGGTCGGCGGCCCATTCATCTAACAAAATAATGTCGCGCTCTTCCGCTAACGCCAGCAGTAAGGCCACGCGTTTTTTCTGCCCTTTCGACAGTTTCAAATTGAGAATAGTGCCGTTTTCCAGCTCGAGCTTGTCGCTCATTTTCAGGCGCTCAATCCATTGCGTAACCAACTCTGGGTTAGCCTGTTCACCCTGTGGCCCGAGCAGGCGGTCAAACAACCAGACGTCGGTGAACACCGCAGAAAACAGCTTGCGATAATCGTCCTGATTACCGGCATCAATCTTTTTACCGTCCAGATAAATAGCGCCAGATACTGGCTGATAAAGCCCGGTCAGCAGCATCGCCATGGTCGATTTTCCGCTACCGTTGCCGCCAATGAGGAACAACAATTCGCCACGTTCAATTTTGAGATTCAGCGGCCCAACGGAGAAGCTGTTGTCACCGTACTGGAACACCACATCGCGCATTTCGAGGGTTTGCCAGTGGGCAGGTTCAAGGCTTCGTGGGAATGCGGCATCGTAAGGTGCAAGATGGAATTTGTTCAGTTTGTTGAATGCCACCTGCGCGGTAAGCAACGTCGGTAATGCGCCAATCGCCGACAACATCGGCGTGCGTAAGAACAGAAGTGTCAGAGAAAACGTGGCGGCAACGTTGGTATCAGACCAACCGAGGCTGTTTGCCATCCAGAACACCAGGCCAATCACGCCGAGCATCATAATATTCGACCAGTTCACCGCACTCAGATGGTAGGTATCCGCGCGAATAATATGGCTGCGATAATCGTTAGCATGAGGAATATAAGTGTCTTCATAGACGCGTTCAGCACGTTCGCGGTTTAAAGCCAGTTCTTTGCGCCCTTCAATCACGGTCTGGTAATCGTTGTAAAGCTGGTCTTCAATTTCGCGCAGTTGCGCAAGGTGCTTGTAAACTCGCGCCACCAACACATAGCCGCCATAGATGGTTACAGCGACCCAAATCGCCGTGACACCCAGCATTTTTGGTGACAGCCAGGCCAGATATGCCGCTGAACCAAAGGTCAAAATAATGCCCTGCACTAGTTCCGGCAGGCGCACAAAGGCAATGGTAATATTGCGCACATCACTGGTTAAACCCGCCAGCAGTGCCGCATTGCCGAGTTGTTCAACCCGTTCCACGTGCGTGTCCATCAGGCGTTTAATAAATTCACTACGCAGGCGGAACACAAAATGGTGGCCGAGTGTGGTCAACGCCAGCTGCGAGCCTAATGTGACTGCCATTAATAGCAGTAATAAGCCAAGAAATTCGGGTAGCACCGAAAGAGAGAGATCGGGCGTTTCAATCAGCCGCAAATTAATAAAGGCAATTAAGCCGATACCTAACGCCGCGCTGAGCAGGCTTAATGCCATGACTGTCAAGAAAGGCCAGCGATACTGCCGGTAAACCACACGTAAAAGTTCCATCACTCACTACCCAAAATCGAAAACAGCGAGCAGTTTAAACGGCAATTACTGTACAGCAAGAATAATTCTTATTTATATTCGTGTTACCGGGTGCGGCGGAAAGTGAGATTGTAGCGAAACTCGTCAGTAGCAGGATGATGGCCCGGTTTAAGCGGTAAAATACCATGATAAAACAGCCTTGATGACCCGCCCCAAACCACGACATCACCGTGTTCGAGCATCACTCTTTTCAGCGGGTCATTGCGCTTAAGCCCACCAAACTGAAACACGGCGGGTAACCCAAGCGACACCGAAACAATTGGCTGTTGCAGATTTAGCTCATCTTTATCCTGATGCAGCGAAAGTTTAGCGCCCGGTGCGTAGCGGTTAACCAGGCAGGCATCAGGATTAAAATCAGGATACCCCGCAGCCTTTGATGCGGCATCGGACAACTGGCGAAAAACGGTCGGTATCGCGGGCCAGTGTTGTGACGTCAGCGGGTCAATCGGGGAATAGAGGTAGCCGTGAGCGTTAGTCGTCCAGCCGACTTCGCCGCAGTTGGTCATCGCCACCGACATCGTGTACCCGCCTGGCGTGACCATCTGGCGAAAGGGGGAAAATGCAGCAACTTCCTCAATTTGCGCGATAAGCAGCCGTGCATCCGCGCAGGCAAAGCGGCGCAAAATAACCGCGCCATCAGCCAACGGCTCTAGCCACGGTGCTTCATCGGCAAATAAATCGAGCATCACTCACTCCCCCTGCTGTTCGGCTTCGATCTTAAGAAGTTGGCGTTTACGCTCAACGCCCCAACGGTAGCCAGAAATCGCACCGTCATTACGCACAACACGGTGGCATGGAATAATGACCGCCAGTTTGTTTGCGGCGCATGCTCCGGCCACTGCACGTACTGCCTGCGGCTTGCCGATGCGTTCGGCAATGTCGCGATAGCTCGCAGTCTGCCCAGCAGGGATGTCACGCAACGCCTGCCAAACTTGTTGCTGAAATGCGGTGCCCTGAATATCCAATGGCAAATCAAACTGCTGGCCTGGGCGCTCCAGTAAACTCACCACCTGCGCGACATTTTGCGCAAAGAGTTCGTCGCCGGCCATTAATGCAGAGTGCGGGAACAGCGTTTCCAGTTCGGCAATCAGCGTTTTGGCCTCGTTACCTAACAGTATGGCGCAAATACCTCGCTCGCTCTGCGCGACCAGAAACGCCCCCAAACGACATGACCCCACCACAAATTGAATCACGGTGCGGTCACCTCCCTGGCGGTATTGTTTCGCCGTCATCCCTAAGACTTTATCCGCCTGCTGGTAATAGTTGCTTCCTGACTGAAAACCAGCGTCGAAAACAGCCCGTGTGACTGGCTCACCCTGGGCCAACTGCGCACGTAACCGTTTTGCCCGCAACGCCTTTTGCCACGCGTGAGGCGTTAGCCCGGTGACTTGTTTAAACAGACGATGAAAATGGAACGGGCTCATTGCTACTTGCGAAGCTAAGTCGGCAAGAACGATTGAATCGTTGCTGGCTTCAAGGATTCTGCAGGCCTGCGTGATGCGGTCAATACGTTGTTGCTCAGGTGCTTGTTTGTCCGGCTGGCAGCGTTTGCACGGGCGAAAACCGGCATCAACGGCGGCGTCAACGCTTTCAAAGAACAGCACATTTTTGCGTAACGGATGACGCGCGCTGCAAGAAGGACGGCAGCAGATCCCGGTAGTTTTCACCGCAAAGACAAACTGCCCATCAGCGCGACTATCACGGGTTTCCACAGCCTGCCAGCGGCTTTCATCGTTGGCTTTATCAAAAAAATGATTCATGACTGGCTCCTGTATTTTGCTGTCATGGTATGACTTTGACAGTTTGAGGACGCTGGGGAACCCGCAATCTTGCTTTCTAATTTTACTCGCTAAGTAAGAAGGTTTTAAACTGAGGAGACATCCAGGTGGTAAAACTATCGCCCTCTTTGGTTATTAAATAAACCGCCAGCCCCTCTTTTTCAGCCACCTGTTTGGCTTTTTCAGTTCCAAGCACCATCAAACCAGTATCCCAACCGTCGGCTTCCATCGCCGTTGGTGAAATCACCGTCGCGGAAACTAATTTATGCTGAATCGGTTGGCCTGTTTGTGGGTCAATCACATGGGACAAACGCTTGCCATCAAGTTCATAATAATTGCGATAGCTGCCGGAGGTGCTTATCCCGTGCCCGTTGAGATCAACCACCGCCTGCACCGCGTTTTCGCGATCGGTCGGTTTCTGAATGGCGACGCGCCAGGCTTTGCCATCGGCATTCGTGCCACGCGTGACCACTGCCCCACCAACGGAAACTAAATAACGGCTGATGCCATTTTGTTCCATCAAACGCGCCAGATGATCGGCAGCATAACCCTCACCCATCGTGGAAAGATCAACATACAAACCCACAAGATCTTTCTGTAACCACTGTTTCCCGGCCTGGTTTATCACCGTGAGATGATGCAAACCGGTCAGCGCTTTCGCAGCATCAATCTGTGCCTGATTAGGCGTTTTTATCGGTTGTTTATCTGGGCCAAATCCCCACAGATTCACCAACGGACCGACGGTGATATCCATCGCGCCATCGGTCTTCGCGCCAATGCGCAAAGCCATAGTCACAATATCGCTCATTGCTTCAGCAACGGGATAAGGTTCCGTCGAAGAGGACTGGTTAAAGCGCGATAAGGCAGAATCTTTTTTGTAGGTCGACAAGAGGCGATCGTCACCATCTAGCAGTGTCTGAATTTTTTCCCGCAGCTCAGTCTGTCTTGCATTATCCACACCCGCGAGACTTGCACGCCAGTATGTCCCCATGGTTTTGCCTTCCAGCACCATGCCAGTATTACCTTTTGCTGCTGGGTTATCGCAGCCTGCCAAAGCACCCAAAACTATGGCAAACAGGCCATAGCGTAATAATCGTAAGTCCATTGTTTCTCTCTCCTGTTTGAGCGCAAAAGGGTACACCAACTGGCAAAGAATTGGATTAAAAGTGAAGGATTGTTGAGAGTTCAGACGTAAAAAAGGCGCCCTAAGGCGCCTTTTATAACGAACACTGCGAAAGCAGGAATTAGAACTGGTAAACCAGACCAACACCTACGATATCGTCAGTACCAATGCCAGCGGCTTTGGTGAACTCGTTCTCGTCCAGCAGGTTGATTTTGTAATCAACATAGGTGGACATGTTTTTGTTGAAGTAGTAAGTCGCGCCAACATCAACATATTTCAGCAGGTCCTGGTCGCCGTAGTTGGTGGCGCCATTGTTGATGTCCTTACCTTTAGATTGCAGGTAAGCAATGGATGGACGCAGACCGAAGTCGAACTGGTACTGTGCAACTACTTCGAAGTTCTGTGCTTTATCAGCAAAACCGTAAGCGTCCGAGTCAGAGCTGCCGCCGAAACGAGTTGCGTTATAAGTCTGGGTGTACTGTGCAGCCAGGTAGACATTGTTGGCATCATATTTCAGGCCACCGGTATAAGTCTCAGCACGGTCGCCGTTACCATAGATACCAGCTTCGCTGTTCTGGTCAGCAGTACGTTTGGAAGAAGACATCGCTGCACCAGCACCGAAACCTGAACCCAGATCGTAAGTTACAGACATACCGTAAGCATCACCGTTCTGTTTCAGAACGCTGCGGCCGCCAAAGTCTTCACCGCTGGTGCTACCGTTTTTACCCTGGTATTGCAGAGCAAAGTTCAGGCCATCAACCAGACCGAAGAAATCGGTGTTGCGGTAAGTTGCAACGCCGTTAGCACGGGATTGCAGGAAGTTATCTGCACCATAAGTGTCGCCGCCAAATTCTGGCAGAACGTCGGTCCAGGATGTTACATCGTAAACTACGCCGTAGTTACGACCATAGTCGAAGGAACCATAATCGCTAACGCGCAGACCAGCAAACGCCACACGAGTCCATGCATTGTTTTCGCTTTCAGAGGTGTTGCCCTGAATCTGGTATTCCCACTGGCCGTAACCGGTCAGTTGGTCATTTACCTGAGTTTCGCCTTTGAAGCCCAGACGCATATAGGTCTGATCACCGTCAGCGCTTTTGTCGTCGGAGAAGTAATGTAAGCCATCTACTTTACCGTACAGATCTAATTTGTTGCCATCTTTGTTATAAATTTCGGCCGCATGAGCGGTGCCTGCTACCAGCAATGCTGGAACCAGGAGGGACAGTACTTTAACTTTCATGTTATTAACCCTCTGTTATATGCCTTTTTATATGCCACTGCTTACTGATTAATTTACTAATCAGTCGGCTAACCCATTCTCCAAAACAAATACAGATTAATCCAATCCGAATATGATACTAAAACCACAGAGATGTTTCATTTGTCTATATACGTGTTTCAAAATGTAAATATGATGGAACTTTTTTCCGCACAAAAAGACAATGATATAAGCACTAATCGTCAAAAAAATTAAAATAATCAACAAAATCAATTTGATGAATTAAATAAATATACGTAGCACTGAATGATAAAACACACTCAATATTTATATATAAAATAACTCCCGCTATCATCATTAACTTTATTTATTACCGTCATTCAGCTTTGAATGTCTGTTTACTAGTATTTTGGACCGGATGCTTGCATCCGGTTTTTTTACGCTTCTTTACGTAACTTTAATCATTTTGTGCTACTCCCTTCAAAAAATAACGTCTATTAACAAATTGCCGCTTCGCTTACAGACAAATCTCACTTCTCATGCGGGAACTTTCTCAAAAAAGAAAACCTAAATAGACAATCATTTCATATTAAATAATTGTACAAATGAAATTAATTTGTACAAAAACACCGCGAAAGATTGGTTAAAATACACTCCGTTTAATGGCGTTATTTCGGCTAATTATCAACAGCCTGGAAATATCACGATTTCGAATTATACTCGTTGAGTTTTAAGACACAGACGATGACGCCAACGCCTGTTGCAGGTATTCTTAATCTGGATATGTTGGTTTACTTACTAACAGCTATAACGCCTGCTGGCTTGCCTTGCAGAGCAGTGGATTTTTTTAAGTGGCGAATGCTCGCCGGGTTGCGCGCTAACAATGAGTCAGTCAGACCGAATGATCCCTAATAAATTTTCGCTTATCCCCAGCAATATCACGCGCTTCTTCCTGCTATTGATAGTCGTGCTACTGGTTGCCATGGGGGTCATAGTGCAAAGTGCCGTCAACACTTGGCTTAAAGATAAAAGCTATCAGATTGTCGACATCACCCACGCGCTTCACAAAAGGGTCGATACCTACCGTTACGCTACCTGGCAAATCTATGACAACATCGCCGTCTCAACGGCGCCAGCAAGCGACGGCCTGCAAGAAACGCGTCTACGCCAGGATGTGTATTATTTAGAGAAGCCGCGTCGTAAAACCGAAGCCCTGATTTTTGGCTCACATGACAGCTCAACACTGGATATGACACAACGTATATCTACTTATCTTGATACGTTGTGGGGTGCTGAAAACAGCCCATGGTCGATGTACTATTTAAATGGCCAGGATAACAGCATGATCCTGGTCTCGACCTTGCCACTTAAAGATCTGTCTTCCGGTCTTAAAGAAAGCGGCGTCGGTTCCATAGTCGACTCACGCCGCGCTGAAATGCTTCAGCAAGCAAACGCACTGGATGAGCGCGAAAGCTTCTCTCAACTACGCCATCTTGCGTGGCAAAACGGTTATTACTTTACCTTGCGAACAACCTTTAACCAGCCAGGCCACCTGGCAACGGTCGTAGCGTTTGATTTACCCATCAACGATTTGATTCCACCAGGGATGTCACTAGACAGCTTCCGTCTGGAAAATAACGATGCTCCAATGGCGGCTAACGGCATAGAAAAAGAAGATCCGGATAGCATCGCCATTAATTTTAATGGCGCGAAGATTGAAATAGCTTCCCCGCTTGCTACAACCCATATGCGGCTGGTCTGGCAGGTTCCTCTCGGCACTTTGCTGATGGACACCTTGCAGAATATTATATTACCTCTGCTACTCAATATCGGCCTGCTGGCGCTGGCGCTGTTCGGCTTCACCACTTTCCGCCAACAGGCAGCCCGTCCCGTAGAAGTGCAAAACGGCAACGGCGAATTACAAATTTTACGTGCACTTAACGAAGAGATTGTCTCGCAATTGCCACTAGGCCTATTGGTACATGACCTGGATTCAAATCGCACAGTCATCAGCAATAAAATTGCCGACCATTTGTTGCCACACCTTAATTTGCAAAACATCATTGCCATGGCCGATCAGCATCAAGGTGTAATTCAGGCAACTATCAATAATGAACTGTATGAGATTCGCCAGTTTCGCAGCCAGATTGCGCCGCGCACGCAGATATTTGTGATTCGGGACCAGGACCGCGAAATTCTGGTTAACAAAAAGCTCAAGCAAGCTCAGCGTTTATATGAAAAAAACCAGCAGGGACGAATTACGTTCATGCAGCATATTGGTGAAGCGCTACAGCTACCGGTGAAAAATATCGCCGAACACGCCAGTGCACTAAATACTCCAGAGGGGCATGCAGTTGCCAATGAAGCCCAAAGCATTGTGCGCCTGGTGGATGAGATTCAGTTGCTGAACATGCTGGAAACCGATACCTGGAAAACTAATGCAACGCTGTTCGCAATCCAGCCATTGATTGATGAAGTTGCACTTGAGATGTTGCCCATTATCAAGCGTAAAGGTTTGCAGCTGCTGATTAACAACCATCTGGCAGCAGATGAAGAGCGTCATGGCGACCGGGAAGCACTACGTAAAGTGCTGCAGTTATTGCTGCATTATTCGGTAACGACTACCCAAATTGGCAAAATCACCCTGGATATTACTGAAGAAGAGTCCGGGCCTGACCGTCTACTATTCCGTATTTTGGATACCGGTGAAGGCATCAGTAGTGGTGAAGTCGATAATCTCCACTTCCCTTTCCTCAACGAAACCAGTGAAGATCGTTACGGGCGTGCTAATGGATTAACATTCTATTTATGCGATCAGCTTTCACGCAAACTCGGCGGGCATCTGAATATCAAGACCCGAGAGGAAATTGGTACACGTTACAATTTGCACATCAGAATGACAGCCGAACCGCAGCAGGAAGAGCAGGAAGAGAAACTGCTCGATGATGTGGTGGCGATGATTGATATCACCTCCAATGAAGTCCGAAATATTGTCACTCGCCTGCTGGAAAACTGGGGCGCGCAGTGCATCACTCCGGATGAAAGACTGGCAAGTCAAGAGTTTGATATCTTCCTGACAGATAATCCGTCTAATCTTACATCTTCGGGTTTGCTTTTAAGCGATGATGAGAACGGAATGCGGAGGCTAGGCCCGGGCCAGTTCCGAGTTAACTTTAATATCAGTAATGCTATGCAGGATGCGGTGCTGCAGCTGATAGAAGAGCAACTGGCGCAAGAAGGTATTTCAGAATCACCATTGGGTGGCGATGAAAATGCACAACTTCATGCCAGCGGCTATTACGCGCTGTTTGTCGACACAGTACCGGAAGATGTTAGGAGATTGTATACTGAATCAGCGGCGCACGATTTCGCAGCATTAGCACAAACAGCTCACCGCCTGAAGGGAGTGTTTGCAATGCTCAATCTGGTACCCGGCAAGCAGTTATGTGAAACGTTAGAGCATCACATTCGTGAAAGTGATGCTACCAACATACAAAAATATACCAGCGATATTGACACTTACGTCAAGAGTTTGCTGTAGCAAGGTAGCCTATTACATGAACAGTATGAACGTAATTATTGCCGACGACCATCCGATTGTCCTGTTCGGCATTCGTAAATCACTCGAGCAGATCGAGTGGGTGAATGTTGTCGGTGAGTTTGAAGATTCCACAGCGCTTATCAATAACCTGCCAAAACTTGATGCTCATGTTTTGATAACCGATCTCTCAATGCCTGGCGATAAATACGGCGACGGCATTACGCTTATCAAGTACATCAAGCGTCACTTCCCTAGCATTTCTATCATCGTTCTGACGATGAATAACAACCCAGCTATTTTGAGCGCGGTGTTAGAACTGGATATCGAAGGAATTGTGCTCAAGCAAGGCGCGCCAACTGATTTACCAAAAGCGCTGGCAGCACTGCAGAAAGGCAAAAAATTCACACCGGAAAGCGTATCTCGCCTGCTGGAAAAAATCAGCGCCGGCGGTTACGGTGACAAGCGTTTGTCTCCGAAAGAGAGCGAAGTTTTACGTCTGTTCGCCGAAGGTTTCCTTGTGACTGAGATTGCCCGCAAACTGAACCGCAGCATCAAAACCATCAGTAGCCAGAAGAAATCAGCAATGATGAAACTGGGTGTGGAAAATGACATTGCGTTGCTGAACTATCTTTCGTCGGTAAGCCTGTCTCCGGCCGACAAAGACTAATTCAATGTCGGATGACGCTGCGCTTATCCGACCGACAAGAAAGCAATTGTAGGGTGGATTAGCGTAAGCGACATCCACCATTTTTTTATCTGCCGCTACGCACCCTTGCAGCATACAGATCGACCGTCGTTTTCAGAATATCCAGCGTGACCGGTTTCGACAGGCAGCTATCCATTCCCGACTCAATACAGCGTTGTTTCTCTTCTGCCAGCGCATTTGCCGTCACCCCCACCACCGGCAAAGTCAAACCGAGCTGACGAATCCGTTGTGTCAGACGATAACCATCCATATTCGGCATGTTGACGTCGCTCAGCACAATATCAATGTGATTTTTACTCAACACATTCAATGCATCGACACCGTCGTTTGCCGTTTTACATTGATAACCCAACGATCCCAACTGATCTGCCAGCAAACGTCGGTTGATAGGATGATCATCGACAACAAGAATCATCATATCGTCATTTTTTTCATTGCTATCAACGGCTACCGGTTGGGTGGAGTCGGTCCCTGGCAGATTAACCGTAATGCTGTAAATGCGCCCAAGGAGCAGCAATAAATCATGGGGTGCTGCGAGGCTATGTAACCAGCAACCCGGTGAGGCTTCAATTGGGATCCCGATATGGCGACGGCAGAAGATAATGGCGCCGCGCCCTTCCCAGGCTTTTTCCAGCTCATCATCGGTTATTAAAATATCGTCGTTATCCGGCCTCTGACCCTGATACTGCCGAACATCGATTTGGTTACGAGCAAGCACAGACTCGAGATATTTACTCAGCGAAGCATTACGCACCGCCAGCCAGCAGCGTTTATTAACCAACCCTTCGACCTGGGATTGCTCGGCGTATTTTGCAGCGTATAAAGGAATACGGATCGTAAACTGGCTACCCATCCCCACTTCAGTATCTACGGCAATATCACCATCCATCATGCTAATTAGTTTCTCGCAGATGGCCAGCCCAAGCCCTGTACCCTGGAAGTTGTGCTGCACGCCTGTGCCCACCTGGAAGAATGGGTCAAATAAGCGCGTGACTTCTTTAGCCGGGATACCCACGCCGGTATCACGCACACGCCAGGAGAGGTAGTCCCCTTCCACACTGACGTGAAGAACAATACAGCCAATATCGGTAAATTTGATGGCGTTACTGAGCAAGTTGGAAATGACCTGCTGCAAACGCATTGGGTCGCCTTGCAGCGTTAACGGCACATCCGGTTCGATAAAACAGTACAGTCCGAGCTGTTTACGCACCACTAGCGGCAGGTAGTTTGCGGTGATATGGCTCATCACTTCACGTGGTGAGAACTCATGCGGCTCTATTTTTAACTGCTCGGATTCAATTTTTGAGAAGTCGAGAATATCGCTGATGATTTTCAGCAACAGGCTCGATGAGTTGTTCATCGCCGTCACCAGGCGATCGACCCCTTTCGGTAGCTCTTTAGTCTGCAATAAATCCAGGTTACCGATGATGCCATATAGCGGTGTGCGCAGTTCGTGGCTCACGGTGGCTAAGAACATAGATTTTGACTGGCTCGCCTGCTCTGAGGCTTGTGCCATTTCCTGGAGCGACTCTTCCATCTTGACGCGCGCACTGACATCCACCAGCACACAAATTGCGACGTTTTCATTACGATAACGCGAATGGACAAAGCTAATCTGCAAGTTGGTGTGGCTACTGGTCAACACATCGACAAAGTTAACCTGCTGGCCACAGATAATTTGCGTTAACCGCTGTCGGTCTTCATGTGTCAGCATATTGAGATAATTGTGCGCCAGTTCGTTACTCAGAATGTTTGTCCCATCCTGAGTGCGCAAAATACAGATACCGACCGGCGCTGAGGCGACAATTTTACGGTTGAACTGCTCGTGCTCTTCGAGGCGCAGGGCATCATTTTCCGCCGGAATAAAGATCCGTTTTTCATACATACGCGCCAGAGTAAACAGCACAACTCCAACCAGGATATTCAGCAGCACCGCATTGAGAATCAACATGCGAATGCGTTCCAGCACCATATCCACAGGTACGGAGTACACCACGCTCATCGATGACGGCGGCAAGTTTTTCTTGAGAATAAATTGCTTATATCCGGCGGTATAGCCAAACCAGGAACGTTCCTGAAGCCATTTTTCATCAGGCTGAATGTTTGCTTCCGGGCCGGTAAGTGAAATCAATGGATGGCTATTTTCATCGAGAATTGTCACGCCAATTGGCATTGAACCCGGTGAAAGGAAGTTCTCCATACGAATGGTTTGCTCAACCCCCAACAGAGCCTGCAAGCGGTTAGCCAGATACACCGGCGTAAGAGTATAGAAATACCCGACTCCTGGGCGTGAACCCTGACCAATCCAGTAAATACTATTGCTGCGCTCATCCTGTGGTGCATTGCGATATTTCATGATGCGCTCATGCAGCGTTTTCAACGCTTTTTCACGCTCAAGGGGCATTTCACGTAGGCCGAAATCCGCCATGCAAAGATTGTCACCGCCAATTAAAAAGACGCGATTGAGATCGTAGGCCGCCGAGAAATTGTCTCGCCAATAGCGTAAAAACCACGCCAGGGATTGCAAAGATGAACGCCAGGTTGAGCTGACAGCTGAACAGTCAGAGTCGGGGAACAACGGCATGAAACTCGGTGGGTCGACTCTGTTGTCATCATTTTCCACGGACGGCAACACGCCATTAGCGGCGGTCAGGCGATTTTCCGCAATGTACTTGAGCTCTTTCACCACATCAGACGTACGCTGGATATAACGCTGAGCCTGGTCAAAGCTGATATTAAATTCCTGGCGAATTTCTGACTCTTTTTCGTGTAGGGCATTCATGATGTAGAACACCGAAAAGAGCGCAATCAGCAGCCAAAGCAATAAAGCCAGTGCCCGAAACAGGTAGCGGGAGACTTTTAGTGTGGCGCGAAAGGAGACAAGATATTTCAAATTGAGCCTGGTCGTGGAAATAGCAAAACTTTGGATGCCGTTAAGGTAGCCGCAAAAATGGCAGCCCGCAACGGCAAACCGGTAAGGTTTATCGCGATCGATACCTACAAATTGCCGTGGCGGGCGCCTGTATTTATCCGATCGCGAGGTATTACTTTCAGAACTTTTCGATAACCTTGAAGTGCATCAACACCAGTGTCATATCCGGAGAGAACAGATCGTACTCTTCAAAAAAGCGTTTATGCTCGTTACGCCAGTACGCCAGCGTGCGGTCACCTTCACCTTCTGCCAGAGCGTGGGCTTCGCCCACCTGTTCAAAAGTAGTCATTTCCGTGGTGGTCAGTTCAATCGCGCAAACCGGCTTATTCTTGCCATCTACCACCACAAAGATATCGCCTGGCTGGGCAATACCCTCGCCATCCAGATTAGCGCAGGTGGCTGTTTTCACGCCATCGAGCACTAATTTAACCAGTTCGTCCGCCTGTTTTTCTGTATCACCAAACGCCCAGCGTTCTACATCTTCATACTTCTCAGGAATAGCCATTGAATTACCTTATGAGTTAAACCAAGCCTAACTTGATATTAAAATAAAAAACGCCCGATGCAATAAATGCATCGGGCGTTATGAGTCATATCAAACAACAAAATTCAGATTATTCGTCTGCTTCGTCGTCTGCTTCATCAGAAGCGTTGTCATCTACGTCTGCTTCAGGTGCGATTTCGTCATCACCTTCCGCAACGGTACCGTCGATAGCATCCAGTTCTTCTTCATCAACCGGTTCTGCAACACGTTGCAGGCCCACCACGTTTTCATCATCCGCAGTACGGATAAGAATAACGCCCTGGGTGTTACGGCCAACGACACTCACTTCAGAAACGCGAGTACGAACCAGAGTACCAGCATCGGTAATCATCATAATCTGGTCGGTATCTTCCACCTGTACCGCGCCAACAACACTGCCGTTACGCTCGGTCACTTTGATGGAAATAACGCCCTGAGTCGCACGTGACTTAGTCGGATACTCATCAGCTGCGGTACGTTTACCATAACCATTCTGCGTCACGGTCAGGATAGAACCTTCGCCGCGTGGAATGATCAGGGAAACGACTTTGTCTTCACCCGCAAGCTTAATACCGCGAACACCTGTTGCAGTACGGCCCATGGTACGAACGGCGTCTTCTTTGAAGCGCACCACTTTACCCGCAGCCGAGAACAACATCGCTTCGTTACTACCGTCGGTCAAATCAACACCAATCAGCTCATCACCCTCGTTGAGGTTGACGGCGATGATGCCCGCTGAACGTGGACGGCTGAAGTCGGTCAACGCAGTTTTCTTGACGGTACCGCTTGCGGTCGCCATGAACACGTTAACGCCTTCGGCATACTCACGTACCGGCAGGATCGCGGTAATACGTTCGTTCGCTTCCAGTGGCAGCAGGTTCACAATTGGACGGCCACGCGCACCACGGCTCGCTTCCGGCAACTGATAAACCTTCATCCAATACAGACGACCACGGCTGGAGAACAGCAAGATGGTGTCGTGAGTATTGGCAACCAACAGACGGTCGATGAAATCTTCTTCTTTAATACGTGCTGCGGACTTACCTTTACCACCACGACGTTGTGCTTCGTAGTCGGTCAGCGGTTGATATTTCACATAGCCCTGGTGGGACAGAGTCACAACCACATCTTCGCGGTTGATCAAATCTTCAATGTTGATATCAGAGGTATTTGCAGTGATCTCAGTACGACGTTTGTCGCCAAACTGATCGCGCATCGCAACCAGCTCTTCGGTGATCACTTCCATCAGACGTTCAGCGCTGCCCAGAATGTGCAGCAACTCAGCGATCTGCTCCAGCAGCTCTTTGTATTCGTCGAGCAGTTTTTCGTGCTCAAGGCCAGTCAGTTTCTGCAAACGCAGATCCAGAATTGCCTGAGCTTGTTGCTCGGTCAGGAAATATTGACCATCACGAATACCAAATTCTGGCTCCAGCCACTCAGGGCGCGCAGCATCGTCGCCTGCACGTTCCAGCATGGCAGAAACGTTGCCCAGCGCCCATGAACGGGCAATCAGGCCAGCTTTCGCTTCTGCGGCATTTGGAGAATGACGAATCAGCTCGATAATCGGGTCGATGTTCGCAAGAGCAATCGCCAGACCTTCGAGGATGTGTGCACGGTCGCGTGCTTTACGAAGTTCGAAAATAGTACGACGAGTCACAACTTCACGACGGTGACGCACAAACGCAGAAAGAATGTCTTTCAGGTTCATGATCTTCGGTTGGCCCTGGTGCAGCGCAACCATGTTGATACCGAAGGAAGTTTGCAGCTGAGTCTGAGAATAAAGATTATTCAGAACCACTTCGCCCACTGCATCGCGTTTGATTTCGATAACAATGCGCATGCCGTCTTTATCAGACTCGTCACGCAGAGCGCTGATGCCCTCAACGCGTTTGTCTTTCACCAGTTCAGCGATTTTCTCAATCAGGCGTGCTTTGTTAACCTGGTATGGAATTTCATGAACAATGATGGTCTCACGACCTGTTTTCGCATCTGCTTCAACTTCTGCACGGGCGCGAATGTAAATCTTGCCACGACCAGTGCGATACGCTTCTTCGATGCCACGACGGCCATTGATGATAGCGGCAGTTGGGAAGTCTGGGCCTGGGATGTGTTCCATTAACCCTTCAACGGTGATGTCTTCGTCTTCAATAAACGCCAGACAGCCGTTGATTACTTCAGTGATGTTATGAGGCGGGATGTTAGTTGCCATGCCTACTGCGATACCGGACGAACCGTTAACCAGCAAGTTAGGAATTTTGGTCGGCATAACATCAGGAATGCGCTCGGTTCCGTCGTAGTTATCGACGAAATCTACCGTATCTTTTTCGAGATCGGCCATCAGTTCGTGAGCGATTTTCGACATACGGATTTCCGTATAACGCATCGCCGCGGCGGAGTCACCGTCCACAGAACCAAAGTTACCCTGGCCATCTACCAACATGTAACGCAATGAGAATGGCTGCGCCATACGCACGATAGTGTCATAGACAGCGGTATCACCATGAGGGTGATATTTACCGATTACGTCACCAACAACACGGGCGGATTTTTTGTACGCTTTATTCCAGTCATTGCCCAATACGTTCATGGCGTAAAGTACGCGACGGTGTACCGGCTTGAGTCCATCGCGGACATCTGGCAGTGCGCGGCCGACAATAACCGACATCGCGTAATCCAGATATGAGCTCTTTAGCTCTTCCTCAATGTTGACCGGTGTAATTTCTCTGGCAAGGTCGCTCATGTATCCGCTATCCCTCTACTGTGTCCCGGATTCAAAGGTCGCAAATTATAACACAATCGCCCTACTTTGGGGAAACCACAACATGGTTGCCGAATGGTTTATTCACACACATTGACTGATATACTCCTGCCACGAAACGAACAAGGAGTGAGTAGCCCCATGAATGCCGAAAACCAGCCGGTTATCCAGAACGTCGACCATGATGAAATCGCCAAATTCGAAGCCGTAGCTTCACGCTGGTGGGATCTTGAAGGCGAATTTAAGCCTCTGCATCGCATCAACCCGCTGCGTTTGGGTTATATCAGCCAACGCGCAGATGGGTTGTTTGGTAAAACGGTGCTTGATGTCGGCTGTGGCGGTGGGATTCTGGCAGAGAGCATGGCGCGCGAAGGCGCTAATGTGACCGGGTTGGATATGGGTTTCGAGCCATTACAGGTTGCTAAGCTCCATGCGCTGGAAAGCGGTATTAAGGTGGATTACGTTCAGGAAACCGTTGAGCAGCACGCGGAAAAATTTGCCGGGAAGTATGACGTCGTCACCTGTATGGAAATGCTCGAGCACGTGCCGGATCCGAAATCGGTCGTCACTGCCTGCGCGAAATTAGTAAAACCGGGTGGCCACGTCTTTTTCTCCACTCTTAACCGTAATGGCAAATCCTGGTTGATGGCGGTGGTTGGTGCTGAATACATCCTGCGCATGGTGCCAAAAGGCACGCACGACATTAAGAAATTCATCAAGCCTGCGGAATTACTCTCCTGGGTTGACGACACCCCACTGCGCGAACGCCACATCACAGGGTTACATTTCAACCCGCTGACCAATACGTTCAAACTTGCACCAGGTGTCGATGTTAATTACATGCTGCATACAAAAGCTGAAAAATGATTTGTATCCATAAGCCAGATTGATGAAAATTGCGCGGTATCAAACCGCGCACTTATCAATGAAGTTTAAGAAATCAGCACTCGATCAAAAATATCATTTTTTTTGCATCCCATTGACAATTGTCACAGGCCTTATGTGACGTGGACTTAGCGAAATTCCGCTTGTCACAACCTTAAATCCGTCTCGAAATCAATACTTGTTCTCAGCCGATTAGTTACTAGAATACTCACCATATAGTGATCAAGTAATCCACAACCCCCTACATATAGTATTTATCCACAAGGTTAGCCACTAGAGGCCAACTGTGGATAAACGGGGCATTTTTCATTTCACGGACAGGTACAAACGCACATGAATCAGAGTCTGCTGGTTACAAAACGTGACGGTCGCACTGAGCGTATCGATCTGGATAAAATCCATCGAGTTCTGGATTGGGCCGCCGAAGGCTTAAATAACGTATCCGTATCACAGGTTGAACTGCGCTCGCACATCCAGTTTTATGACGGCATCAAAACCTCTGACATTCATGAAACCATCATCAAAGCAGCGGCCGATTTAATCTCTCGCGATGCGCCTGATTACCAGTATCTGGCTGCGCGCCTGGCTGTGTTCCATCTGCGCAAAAAAGCTTACGGTGAGTTCGAGCCGCCTAAACTCTATAACCATGTCGTGAAAATGGTTGAGATGGGCAAATACGATCAACATCTGCTGGAAGACTACACGGAAGAAGAGTTCAAGCAGATGGACGATTACATCGACCATGAGCGCGACATGAGCTTCTCCTACGCGGCTGTAAAACAGCTCGAAGGTAAGTATCTGGTTCAGAACCGTGTCACCGGCGAAATCTACGAAAGTGCACAGTTCCTTTATATTCTGGTTGCCGCGTGTCTGTTCTCCGGCTATCCGCGTGAAACCCGTCTGAGCTACGTGAAACGTTTTTACGATGCGGTTTCCTTGTTCAAAATTTCTCTGCCTACGCCAATTATGTCAGGTGTGCGCACTCCTACTCGCCAGTTCAGCTCTTGTGTACTGATCGAGTGCGGCGACAGTCTGGACTCCATCAACGCCACTTCCAGCGCGATTGTGAAGTATGTTTCCCAACGAGCAGGCATCGGCATCAACGCCGGTCGTATCCGTGCGCTGGGTAGCCCAATTCGCGGCGGTGAAGCGTTCCACACTGGCTGTATCCCGTTCTACAAACACTTCCAGACCGCAGTGAAATCCTGTTCTCAGGGCGGCGTGCGTGGCGGTGCTGCGACACTATTCTACCCAATGTGGCACCTGGAAGTTGAAAGCCTGCTGGTACTGAAAAACAACCGTGGTGTTGAAGGCAACCGCGTCCGTCATATGGACTACGGTGTGCAAATCAACAAACTGATGTACACCCGTTTGCTCAAAGGCGAAGACATCACACTGTTCAGCCCGTCTGACGTTCCAGGTCTGTATGACGCATTCTTTGCCGACCAGGAAAAGTTCGAGAAGCTGTACACCAAATACGAAAAAGACGACAGCATCCGCAAGCAACGCGTGAAAGCCGTTGAGCTGTTCTCACTGATGATGCAAGAGCGTGCCTCAACTGGCCGTATCTACATTCAGAACGTTGACCACTGCAACACCCACAGCCCGTTTGACCCGACTATCGCACCAGTTCGCCAGTCTAACCTGTGCCTGGAAATCGCGCTGCCGACCAAACCACTGAATGACATCAACGACGAAGACGGTGAAATTGCACTGTGTACGCTGTCTGCATTCAACCTGGGTGCTATCGAAAGCCTGGATGAGCTGGAAGAATTAGCGATTCTGGCTGTGCGTGCTCTGGATGCGCTGCTGGATTACCAGGACTACCCAATCATTGCCGCTAAACGCGGTGCGATGGGTCGCCGTACTCTGGGTGTGGGCGTGATTAACTTCGCTTACTACCTGGCGAAGAATGGCGTTCGTTACTCCGACGGCAGCGCCAACAACCTGACGCACAAAACCTTCGAAGCGATTCAGTATTACCTGCTGAAAGCCTCAAACGAACTGGCGAAAGAGCAAGGCCCTTGCCTGTGGTTCAACGAAACCACCTACGCAAAAGGCATTCTGCCAATCGACACCTATAAGAAAGACCTGGATGTGATCAGCAATGAGCCGCTGCATCTGGATTGGGAAGCGCTTCGTGAGTCAATCAAGACCCACGGCCTGCGTAACTCAACACTTTCTGCTTTGATGCCGTCTGAAACCTCTTCACAGATTTCTAACGCTACCAACGGTATCGAGCCACCGCGCGGCCATATCAGCATTAAAGCGTCAAAAGACGGTATCCTGCGCCAGGTTGTGCCAGATTACGAAACGCTGAAAGACAACTATGAGCTGCTATGGGACCTGCCGAATAATGACGGTTACCTGCAATTAGTGGGTCTGATGCAGAAGTTTATCGACCAGTCGATCTCTGCAAACACCAACTATGACCCAACACGCTTCGCGTCTGGTAAAGTGCCGATGCAGCAGTTGCTGAAAGATTTGCTCACTGCTTATAAATTCGGTGTTAAAACGCTTTATTATCAGAACACCCGCGACGGTGCGGAAGATGCGCAAGACGACCTGGCGCCTTCAATCCAGGACGATGGCTGCGAAAGCGGCGCATGTAAAATCTAACTTAAAATCCCCTCACCTTGCTGAGGGGATTTTTTCGACGCATTACAGGATTTAACCTCATGGCTTACACCACTTTTTCACAGACGAAAAACGATCAGCTTGCAGAACCGATGTTCTTTGGCCAGTCGGTTAACGTGGCTCGCTACGATCAGCAAAAATATGACATCTTCGAAAAGCTGATTGAAAAGCAACTCTCCTTCTTCTGGCGTCCGGAAGAAGTGGACGTTTCCCGTGACCGTATCGACTATCAGGCGCTGCCCGATCACGAAAAACACATTTTCATCAGCAACCTGAAATACCAGACTCTGCTGGACTCCATTCAGGGCCGCAGCCCGAACGTGGCCCTGCTGCCGCTGATCTCCATTCCTGAGCTGGAAACCTGGGTTGAAACGTGGGCGTTTTCCGAAACTATCCACTCACGCTCTTACACCCACATCATCCGTAATATCGTTAACGATCCGGCGATTGTGTTTGACGATATCGTCACTAACCAGGAAATCTTAAAGCGCGCGAAAGATATCTCCGGTTATTACGACCGTCTGATTGAGATGACCAGCTACTGGCATCTGCTGGGTGAAGGTACGCACAACGTTAACGGCAAAACCGTGACCGTGAACCTGCGTGCGCTCAAGCGCCAACTCTATTTGTGCCTGATGAGCGTGAATGCGCTGGAAGCGATTCGCTTCTACGTCAGCTTCGCTTGTTCCTTCGCATTCGCCGAGCGCGAACTGATGGAAGGCAACGCGAAAATCATCAAATTGATTGCCCGTGACGAAGCGCTGCACCTGACCGGGACTCAGCATATGCTGAACCTGATGCGCTCCGGTGAAGACGATCCTGAAATGGCAGAAATCGCCCAGGAATGCCGCCAGGAATGCTATGACCTGTTCGTACTGGCCGCCGAGCAAGAGAAAGAGTGGGCAAGCTACCTGTTCCGCGACGGCTCGATGATCGGTCTGAACAAAGATATTCTGTGCCAGTATGTTGATTACATTACCAACATCCGTATGCAGGCAGTCGGCCTGGATTTGCCATTCAAGACGCGTTCAAACCCAATCCCATGGATCAACGCATGGTTGGTTTCTGACAACGTGCAGGTCGCACCGCAAGAAGTAGAAGTGAGTTCTTATCTGGTAGGTCAGATTGATTCGAACGTTAACACCGACGATTTAAGCGATTTCCAGCTGTAAGTTATGGCTCGAATTACGCTACGAATCAGCGGAGCACAGCTCATTTCTGAAGAGAATCACCCTTCTTTGCTGGCGACACTGGAATCCCACCAGGTCGCCGTGGAATATCAGTGCCGGGAAGGTTATTGCGGCTCCTGCCGCATCCGTCTGACGGCAGGCGAAGTGAAGTGGCTTACCGAACCGCTGGCGTTTATCCAGCCCGGTGAAATACTGCCCTGCTGCTGCCAGGCGCAGGGTGATATTGAGATAGAGATGTAAAAAAACCTCCCGCAGGAGGTTTTTTATTTTCTGGGGATTACTGACCTTCCCGCGCTTTCATTTCCTGGTGATGTTTGTTTTCACCCACCATCACCACCAGCAGCAGAATCACGGCCATAATACTGCCGCCGATCATCACCATAAAACCGCCATCCCAACCGAAGAAATCAACGGTGTAACCGACAATCGCACTCGCCGCGACCGACCCACCAAGATAGCCGAACAAACCAGTGAAGCCCGCTGCCGTTCCCGCGGCTTTTTTCGGTGCCAGTTCCAGCGCGTGCAGGCCAATCAGCATCACCGGTCCGTAGATCAGGAAGCCAATCACAATCATACATGCCATATCCACGCCCGGATTTCCCGGCGGGTTCAGCCAGTACACAATGGTCGCAATCGTCACAAGAATCATAAAGAACACACCAGTAGCACCGCGGTTGCCTCTGAACACTTTGTCCGACATCCAGCCACACAGCAGCGTGCCAGGGATCCCCGCATACTCATACAGGAAGTAGGCCCAGGATGATTTATCCAGCGCGAAGTGCTTCACTTCTTTCAAATACGTTGGCGACCAGTCGAGAATGCCGTAACGCAGCAAGTAGACAAAAACGTTAGCAATGGCGATGTACCACAGTAGCCGGTTAGGGAAGACGTACTGCATGAAGATCTGTTTAGCCGTCAGTTCCTCTTCCGTTTTGTCGTTGTAGTCGTCCGGGTAATCATTTTTGTACTCTTCGATTGGTGGCAAGCCGCAGGATTGCGGGGTATCGCGCATTAATGCAAAGGCAATCAATGCCACCAGAATCGCCGCAAAGGCTGGCATATAAAGTGCCGCATGCCAGTCGTTAAACCACGCCATCCCGAGTAAGAACAGCAACGGCGGCAACCCCCCACCCACGTTATGTGCGCAGTTCCAGACAGAAACAATTCCGCCACGCTCTTTCTTAGACCACCAGTGCACCATGGTGCGCCCACACGGCGGCCAGCCCATGCCCTGGAACCAGCCACATAAGAACAGCAGCACAAACATTACTGCGATGCTCGATGTCGCCCATGGCACAAATCCCATGAATAGCATGACTAACGACGCCAGAATTAAACCGGCGGGTAAGAAAACGCGTGGATTAGAGCGGTCAGAAACCGACCCCATGATGAATTTTGAAAAGCCGTAGGCGATAGAAATACCGGAAAGCGCGAATCCTAAATCCCCTCGCGAGAAACCTTGCTCAATCAAGTAGGGCATCGCCAGGGTGAAGTTTTTACGCACCAGATAGTAGGCCGCGTAACCGAAGAAAATACCCAAAAAGATTTGCCAGCGCAGGCGTTTATAAGTTGGATCTATGTGCTCGCTTTTCAGCCGTGGCTGATGGGCGGTAGGTTTGAAAATGCTCAGCATAAATGCCTCCGTGGCAGGTTTTATCAGGCAATGTTCTTTTGCGAGCGCATGTTAAGAATTATCCCGTCTGGTTAGTGTGAAACACCCCACAAATTATTACATTTTTATTACAAACTATCGAAATAGTGCATAACATCACACTTAACTTTCGATTTATGCTCGAATTTGCTCGATATCAAACATTAATAATCTTTTCTGTGGCTGAATAGCGTTCAAGAGGTTCTTTCCAGGAGAAGCGCATGAACGCGGATAGCAAAGAAAGGGATGTCATTATTATTGGTGGAGGTGCAACGGGTGCCGGGATTGCCCGCGATTGTGCGCGACGCGGGTTACGCACGCTACTACTGGAAAGGCATGATATCGCCACCGGTGCGACAGGCCGAAACCATGGCTTACTCCACAGCGGTGCGCGATACGCCATGACAGATAGCGAATCAGCCCGCGAGTGTATTGAAGAAAACCGCATCCTTAAACGCATTGCTCGCCACTGTATTGAGCGCACAGACGGGTTGTTTATCACCCTTCCTGAAGATGATTTAGCCTTGCAGTGCATGTTTATTGCGGCGTGCCAGGACGCCGGAATCAATGCTCAACAGCTCGATCCTAAAGAAGCATTACGGATAGAACCTGCGGCCAATCCTGCGCTTATCGGTGCGGTTCGCGTGCCGGATGGAACTGTCGACCCCTTCCGCCTGACCGCCGCCAATATGCTCGATGCCAGAGAACATGGCGCAGAAATTCTTACCGGGCAGGAGGTTACCGGGTTGATTCGCCAGGGCAGTCGCGTAACGGGTGTCAGGGTCTACAACCACCAGAGCCATCAACGCCACGATTTATATGCAAATATCGTCGTGAATGCTGCCGGGATCTGGGGGCAGCGTATCGCTGAATATGCTGATTTAAGTATTCGTATGCTGCCTGCAAAAGGCTCGTTGCTGATACTCGGGCATCGCATCAACAATATGGTGATCAACCGCTGCCGCAAACCTGCTGATGCCGATATTCTGGTGCCCGGCGATACCATTTCGCTGATTGGTACCACGTCAACACCTGTTGAGTACGACCAAATCGACAATATGCGCGTCACACCGCAAGAGGTCGATATCCTGATTCGTGAAGGGTCTAAACTTGCGCCCAAACTCGCAGCCACCCGCATTTTGCGTGCCTATGCTGGCGTTCGCCCACTGGTTGCCAGCGATAACGATCCGAGCGGGCGCAACGCCAGCCGGGGGATCGTATTGATGGATCACGCAAAGCGTGACGGAATGGACGGCTTTATCACCATCACTGGCGGCAAACTCATGACCTATCGCCTGATGGCTGAATGGGCCACCAATGCGGTGTGCGAAAAACTCGGTCATTCCAGCCCCTGCACCACCGCAACCGTCCCACTTCCTGGTTCAGGAAGCTCGCAAGAAGAGACACTCAGTAAAGTCATTTCGCTACCGCCAACCATCCGCCGCTCTGCTGTCTGGCGCCACGGCGATCGTGCTGAACAACTTCTGGCGGGCGACCGCCTGAGCAACAGCCTGGTTTGCGAATGTGAAGCGGTAACGGCCGGTGAAGTTCGCTACGCGGTCAATAAACTGGCTGTCGCCAATCTTGGCGATTTACGCCGTCGAACCCGCGTAGGAATGGGTACCTGCCAGGGTGAGTTATGCGCCTGTCGCGCCGCCGGTTTATTACAACGTTTTGGCACGTCATCGCCTGCGCAATCGCTCGACCAGTTATCGCTTTTTCTCAATGAACGCTGGAAAGGGATCCGCCCTATTGCCTGGGATGATGCGCTGCGAGAAAGCGAATTTACCGCTTGGGTGTACCAGGGGTTGTGCGGGCTAAAAAAAGGAACGCCACAATGAAATTCGACAGCCTGATTATTGGCGGTGGACTCGCCGGACTGGTGTGCGGTATCCGTCTGGCGGAAGCGGGGCTGCGTTGCGCTATCGTCAGTCGCGGGCAAAGCGCACTTCATTTTTCGTCAGGATCGCTGGATTTACTGGCGGAGTTGCCCGATGGCACTCCGGTAAACTCTCCCCTGGATGCACTGGCAGCATTAAAACTGCAGGCACCAGAACATCCTTATAGTCTTATGGGGGCGCAAAACGTACAGCGTTTCGCGATGGAGAGTGAAGCGCTGCTGGCCCGTTGCCATATCACACTTACGGGCAGCTATAAGCAGAACCACCAGCGTATTACGCCGCTTGGAATTGAACGTGCAACGTGGCTTAGCCCAATGGAAATCCCCGTAGCACCCCTTCCGTGGAAACACATCACGGTAGTCGGTATTGCCGGTTTTCTCGATTTTCAGCCAGAACTTGTCGCTGGTTCACTGGCAGAAAACCACATCAATGTGAAAACCGCGGAACTGACACTTCCCGCACTGGACACGTTACGCAATAACCCCAGCGAGTTCCGCGCTGCCAATATCGCCCGCGTACTGGATATGCCAGAACAACAACGCCTGCTTATTGATGAGCTTAAAACGCTGGCGCATGACACTGATGCCCTGTTCCTTCCGGCATGCCTCGGGAGTG
Source organism: Buttiauxella sp. AC038 (assembly GCF_979253565.1). Taxonomy (NCBI): domain Bacteria; kingdom Pseudomonadati; phylum Pseudomonadota; class Gammaproteobacteria; order Enterobacterales; family Enterobacteriaceae; genus Buttiauxella; species Buttiauxella sp. AC038. The sequence continues at coordinate 3,599,460 of NZ_CEEDCQ010000001.1, forward strand.
AAGATGATAAAGCCTGGCAGGCGGTAAGCCGTGAATTACCCTGCCCGCTTCGCCTGTTACCCACACTTCCCCCTTCGGTGCTCGGTATGCGGTTGTATCACCAGTTGCGCCGCCGTTTTCAGCAGCTCAACGGGATAATGATGCCCGGTGACGCCGTGGTGAGGACGGAAACACAGCAGCAAAATATCAGTGCGATTTTCACCCGCAACCACGCAGAAGTCCCGCTGCGGGCAAACCATTATGTCCTCGCCAGCGGCAGCTTTTTCAGTAACGGCCTTGAGGCAAAATTCAGCGGCATACGCGAACCCGTTTTTGGCCTCGATATCTGCGCCCCAGCCGAGCGTGAAGCGTGGTGCAAAGAGGACTTTTTCAGCCCGCAGCCGTATTTGCAGGCAGGTGTTGCCGTTGATAAGCATTTCCACCCTGCCCGCGCCGGGCAACGTACCGAAAACCTTTACGCCATCGGTTCGGTACTGGCCGGGTTCGACCCGCTGCAACAAGGTTGCGGCGCGGGTGTGTCAATGACTGGCGCACTGCATGTCGCACAACGCATTCTTGAATCGCAGGGGGCAGCGCATGAATCTGCTTGATGAAACCAGTTTTGAAAACTGCATTAAATGCACTGTCTGCACTACTGTCTGCCCGGTCAGCCGGGTTAACCCGGACTACCCCGGTCCTAAGCAGTCCGGGCCTGACGGAGAGCGCCTGCGCCTGAAAGATGCCGCACTTTATGACGACGCCCTTAAATTTTGCACTAACTGCAAACGCTGCGAAGTCGCCTGCCCGTCTGATGTGAAAATTGGCGATATTATCCAGCGTGCTAAAGCGCGTTATGGCAAAACACCCTTTAAATTAAGAGATGCCATTCTCAGCCATACCGATTTGATGGGCACCCTTTCGACGCCATTTGCACCGCTGGTGAATACCGCGACATCTCTTATGCCGGTGCGAAACTTGCTTGATAAAACGCTCGGCATCGACAGCCACCGCACATTACCGAAATACTCCTCGGGAACATTTCGTCAGTGGTATCGCAAACATGCCACGGCGCAAAAATCCTTTGCTGAGCAAGTGGCGTTTTTCCACGGTTGCTATGTGAATTACAACCACCCGCAGTTGGGCAAAGATCTGGTCAGCGTGATGAATGCCATGGGCTTTGGCGTACAACTGCTGGAACGTGAAAAGTGCTGCGGCGTACCGTTAATTGCTAACGGTTTTATCGACAAAGCGAAAAAGCAGGCGGCAATTAACGCGGCTTCTTTGGGCAAAGCCGTACTCGAGCAAGGGCTGCCGGTTATCGCGACGTCCTCCACCTGCACGTTTACATTGCGCGATGAATACCCGCAGGTGTTGGATATCGACACGCGCCCAATGCGTGACCATATTGAACTGGCGACTCGCTTTATCTGGAAGCAGCTCGAAGACGGGCGGGAGTTGAAACTGAAAGCATTACCACTGCGTATTGCTTACCACACGCCATGTCATATGGAGAAAATGGGCTGGTCACTCTATACGCTAGATTTACTGCGGCGCTTGCCGGGTGTGGAGTTGATAATGCTCAAATCCCAGTGCTGTGGAATTGCAGGCACGTACGGGTTTAAAAAGGAAAACTACCAATTTTCACAAAGCATTGGCGCACCGTTATTCCAGCAGATTGAGGAGAGCGGCGTCGATTTGGTGGTCACAGATTGCGAAACCTGCAAATGGCAGATTGAGATGTCCACCAGCAAGAAATGCGAGCACCCGATTACGCTTTTGGCTCGGGCACTCGCATAATTTTTAGATTTCTAGTGAGTCGACAACATTCACCCAGCCATGCTCAGCGGCGACATCCCAGCCGTTGAGCCAGCGGCGCAGCATGTTGAGGGCCATCATCGCGCAGACTTCCTGGCGTGTACGCAGGGCATAGCGAGTAACGTTGAATTTCACTTGCAGGCCATAAGTCCCTTTTGGCGTGTGCAATGCGAAATGAAGATGCTCATCATCAAGGCACCCCACCACCAGCGCCAGAGCACTACCCGCTTGCAGCGCGAAAGTTTTTGCACGCTCAGTTATCTGCTGCAGTGTTTCAGGGCGTGCGGAAAGCACTTCACTATTACCCAATGGCGCTTGCGCACTGGCGAGTTGCAGGCACAACAGCCCGGCGGTGAATTGTTCACTGACGGCAATATTGTGTGACTGCTCGCGCAGGCGTTCCGCTAACTGTGCAGGCAAACCATCCGTGCCCTCAAAGATAGCGCTTTCTCCCGCCACACGTTGCACTTGCGGCCAGACAGCTTCCATTTCCACCCGCTGAGTGGCAGGCCCGGTCAGTTTCAGCTCGATAATCGGCATTGATGAGCGATAGCCCATTACCGCGCCTTCAGGTAATGACAGAGGTTCAAGGCTTTGCGCCAACTCACTTTCAGAACGCCCGAAGGTCGTCAGGCGCAGGCAAACTGGCGGCTCAGGCAACACAAAACGCTCACGCAGGCGCGGCATGATTTGTTGATCAACCATCACTTTAAATTCGGAAGGAACGCCTGGGGTGAAGAACATCAGGCAGCGGTTGAGTTGTAGAGCAAACCCGCATGCGGTGCCGACTGGGTTATCGACCATTTCGCTGGTAGCCGGAATAAGCGCTTGTTTGCGGTTGCTCGGTGCCATTTCACGCCCGCGTTCGGCAAAGAATCGTTCCATATGCTCAAGCCATTGCTGGTGCATAACCAGTTCAACGCCTGCGGCAGTAGCGGCTGCCTGCGCACTGAGGTCATCGCTGGTTGGCCCAAGGCCACCGTTCACAATCAGGACATCGGCATGTTCGCTGCGCTCTTTGAGCACCGCGATTAAATCGTCAAGACTATCGCCCACCGTATTACGGCGCGACATTGGTAAACCCTGGTTAAAGAAATAATCAGCAAGCCAGGCTGCGTTGGTATCAATAATTTGACCATGCAGCACTTCGTCGCCGGTAGACAGCATTTCCACTTTTATCATTGTTGTGCTCCGCGGGAAGAAAACGGTTCACTATAGCGCAAATCATTTTAGGTATAGAGAGGGAATCAGAAATGATAATCCACGATAGACTTCACGTTGCAGGAGGGCAGCAAGAGAACGAATCCCGAATCGCTTAGTAAACTAAGTGATTCGGGTAAGCGAACGCAGCAAACGTACCTGCAACGCGAAAGACGAAGGGTTTAGAAGCCTGCGCTCACGCCCACATACGGACCATCGGCGATAGCGTTATCACGGCTGCCATCTTTACCGTTAACACCGATATAGCGATAACCAGCTTCAACAGTGATTGGGCGAATCACAGTCCAACGAGCACCCGCACTGGCTTCCTGGTAATCTTTCACGCCACTGGAAAGAGAGTCTGGAGAGTAGTAGTAATCACCGAATACGGAGATGCTATCAAATACCTGCCAGCTCAAACCACCACCCACTGCCAACGCATAACCTTCATCACCATCTTTCGGATTCAGATAAACCGCACGGCCACCAACTGTACCCATAAATGGACCCAATGGCACATTCAGACCGAGTCCCAGACCTGCGGTATCACCGTCGTCATCATTATGCGCGTAGTTACCGTTCATGGTCAGACCGGCAGAATCCTGGCCGAAGCCTACTGCGATGTTTGTATATTTTTCACCCGCCTGGCCGCTAACGCTAATAGCGCTTGCAGATGCAGATACGAGTGCTAAACCGGCAAAGCCAGCCAAAAGTAATTTGTTCATGCTTTCAATCCTGAGCAGTAAAAAGGGATGTCCCTGAAAAAACGCCGATTTTACAGCCAGGGGTGAGGTAATCAATGCGTTAGAAATGCTTTTCTTCATTCGTTTGTAAGAAAATGAAAAAACGCCCTGTTAAACAGCCGCCAGTTTCACTCTCACCAACAACCCACCAGGCGCTGAACGTAGCAATTCAGGCCGAGTGCGATGATAACGCGCAATATCATTAACCAGTGCAAGCCCAATCCCCGCCCCACTTTGTTCAGCACTGTTATCTAAACGATGGAATGGCATCAACGCATGGCGAACCTGCCCACTCTCAATACCCGGGCCGTTATCTTCTATTTCTAGCCAGACAATTTGCGATTCATCACGGGTGACGCGAATAGTCACAATGCCGTTCTCGGGAGTATATTTCAACGCATTATCCAGCAGATTCATACACATTTCCCCCAGCAACAACGGCTCGCCGGTTATCCATGCCGCTGATAACCCTTCATAACCTAAATCGATATTTTTACTTCTCGCCTGCGCCATACAGGAGAAACAACACGCCTGGGCTATTTTCACCAAATCCACCGCTTCCATCGTTTGCCCTTCCGCCTGGTCCAGGCGACTGAGTCGCGAAAGTTGTAATAACCGCTCGGTTAAATGGATGGTGTTATCCAGCGTTACTTGCATTGCCTCAAGACTTTCACGCCATTGCATTGGATTGGGACTACTGAGTGCTACTGACACCTGAGTTTTTAGCACCGTGAGTGGTGTGCGCAGTTGGTGGGAAGCATCGGCACTGAACCGAGACTGCCTTGTCACCAGGCCACGCAGTCTGTCGATATAGCGGTTAAACGAAATGATCAATAATCGCGTTTCCGACCATGGCAATAAATCGGGTAGCGGATTGAGATCGCCAGGATCGCGGCGCACCATCAGCACTGAAAGTTGGCGCATCGGTTTTAGCACACGCCTTAATAACAGCCAGGCGAGCGTCAAGGTCAGTAGCACCAGCCCCCCTTGAGTCAGTGTTGCAGACATCAACAAACGAACAGCAAGTGCATGTCGCGACTGAACGGTTTCGGCAACAAAAATTTGTGCCATCCCATTGACCCCACCTTCGTTGACAGGCTGGAGCAGGCGCGCAACACGTAATGTCTGTCCCTGGTATGTTGCGTTATAGAACCACGCTAGCGCGGGGTAGAGATCGGTGCCGGGGGTATTTTTCGGCATATCGGGTAAGTCGTCGTAACCCGAAATGACATTACCCTGGGTATCGGTGACTTTGTAATACAACCGGTCGTTCATATTGCGCTCGAAACTATCGAGCACGACCCACGGAACATTCACAGCGAGCTTACCGTCATGGACCACCAACTGTTCCGCCACAGTGCGTGTCGAGGCCAATAATGTACGGTCATATGCCTGAGTGGCAGCATTCATCGCGCTTAAATAGCCGCTTACCGCTGATAAGCCCCACAAAATAAATAATGGTAACCCCAGAAAAAGCAGCAACTGTCCGAATAAAGATTGCGGTTTAATGGCCCGCATCGCTGCACTCCAGCACATAGCCGAGCCCACGTAGCGTAGTTATTTGGACATTGCTGGTGATTAGTTTTTTCCGTAGCCGGTGAATATAAAGTTCAATGCTTTCCGGGCTGGCGTCGTCGCTCAAACTAAACACCTGTTCAAACAGCTGCTGCTTGGGAACCGGACGAGTACGGCGATACATCAATACAGTCAGGATCGCGTGTTCTCGTGGGGTTAATGCCAGCGGTTTGTTATCCAACAGGAAATAACCATCATCATGAAAAGCAAGTTGCCCCAACTGTTGTTGCTCATGGATTTGCCCCTCGCTGCGTCGTACCAGTGCCCGCAACCGGGCATCAAGCTCCTCCAGCTCAAAAGGCTTTGGCAGATAATCATCAGCCCCCGTATTCAACCCTTTCACGCGATCGCTCACCGTACTGTGTGCTGTTAGCAATAGTACTGGCACAGTCTGCCCGCGTTTACGCAAGCGCTGTAAAACCTCCAGACCATCCATTCTCGGCATTCCGATATCCATTACCGCGACCGCATAGCGTTCGTTTTGTAATAGATGATCGGCGGCCTGCCCATCAAATACGCAATCCACAGCAAAACCCGCTTGTATCAGGGCTTTCTCGAGCCAGTGAGCCAGCTCACGGTTATCTTCCGCTAGTAAGAGACGCATATCACATCCTGTAAAGTTTCGGTCGCCCTGAAAGGTAAATGAAAGGTTACTGCTTTAACAATCACGCAACGAAGCAGCTGTAATGCGCTTCACATAATGCGAAACATCTACCGCCTTTTTGACGTGAGGATGAATAAAAAATGAAACGTACCCTAATCTCTGGTTTTATTGCTTCAGCTTTTTTATTAACCGCTTTCAGTACACTGGCAGCAGAAGTCCCTTCCCGCACCGAATGTATCGCCCCGGCCAAACCTGGCGGTGGTTTCGACCTGACGTGCAAACTGATTCAGGTCAGCCTGCAAGAAACTGGCGTGCTAGAAAAACCGATGCGCGTTACCTACATGCCTGGCGGCGTCGGCGCTGTAGCTTACAACGCAATTGTCGCTCAGCGCCCTGCGGAAGCAGGCACCGTTGTCGCTTTCTCCGGCGGTTCTTTGCTAAACCTGTCACAAGGTAAATTTGGCCGTTATGGCGTAGATGATGTGCGCTGGCTGGCCAGTGTCGGCACCGATTACGGCATGATTGCCGTACGTGCTGATTCACCGTGGAAGGATCTGAAGTCACTGTTGGCTGCGATGGAAAAAGATCCTAACAGCGTGGTGATTGGTGCCGGTGCATCCATCGGCAGCCAGGACTGGATGAAGACTGCCTTGCTTGCGCAAAAAGCCAACGTTGATCCACATAAAATGCGTTACGTCGCTTTTGAAGGTGGCGGCGAACCAGTAACGGCGCTGATGGGTAATCACGTTCAAGTGGTTTCAGGCGATCTGAGTGAAATGGTGCCTTATATCAACGGCGACAAACTGCGCGTATTGGCAGTGTTTGCTAACGAACGTTTGCCAGGTGAACTGGCGCAAATCCCTACCGCAAAAGAGCAAGGTTATGATTTGGTATGGCCGATAATCCGCGGTTTCTACGTCGGCCCGAAAGTAAGCGATGCGGAATATCAGTGGTGGGTCGATACCTTCAACAAACTCCAACAAACCGACGACTTTAAAAAACAGCGCGATCTGCGTGGCCTGTTCGAATTCAACATGACTGGCAAAGAGCTGGATAATTACGTGAAGAAACAGGTCACTGATTATCGCGAGCAAGCCAAAGCATTTGGCCTTGCTAAGTAATCGGAGGCGATGATGAGCGATCGTATTTTTGCCAGTATCTGGATTGCTTTGTGTATTGGCGGCCTGTTTATCGGCTGGCAAATTCAGAGCGAATACAGTTATGAACCCCTAGGGCCTCGCCCGTTTCCTTTAACCATTATCGGCCTGATGTTGATGTGCGCTGTGTTGTTGATACTGCGTCATCCCGACGTGGTGGAGTGGCCGCACCGCCAAACGCTGCAGCGCTTACTGATTATGGTCGCAAGTCTTGCACTGTATGCATGGGCATTCGAATGGCTCGGTTTCCCTCTGGCAACAACGCTCCTCACCGCCTGTATCGGCTTGCTATTTGGGGCGACAATTCCGGCGGCATTAATTTCCGGGGTGGTGATGGGAGGCGTGTTGTTCTTCTCCTTTGACCGTCTGTTGGATGTCACTCTTCCTCTCGGCGTTTGGCTGAACTGACCTACGATCTAGCCCCTTTAGATTTCGAGGTGCAGGAAGGCGGCAAACTCAGGTATCCCCAGGAGCTTACTAAAGTAAGTGTCTGGGGTGCGTGAGTGCAGCCAACGCATCTGCAACTTGAAAGATGACGGGGCGAACGGAGTACTTATGGATACCTGGTTCTATTTATCACAAGGTTTTGCCGTTGCTCTGACGCCAGAAAACCTGATGATCGCCCTGATTGGCTGCTTTGTTGGCACCATCGTTGGGCTGCTGCCGGGCCTCGGCCCGATTAATGGCGTGGCGATTTTGCTGCCACTGGCCTTCGCACTTAAATTACCACCAGAGTCAGCATTAATTCTGCTGGCAACGGTTTATATCGGTTGTGAATACGGGGGACGCATCTCATCGATACTGCTTAACGTTCCGGGAGATGCGGCCGCCATTATGACCGCACTCGATGGTTATCCGATGGCGAAGCAGGGTCGCGGTGGCGTGGCGTTATCCATTTCCGCCGTTAGTTCGTTTATTGGTTCCCTACTGGCAATTACTGGCATCATTCTTTTTGCACCAGCACTGGCGCAATGGTCGCTGGCATTTGGACCTGCTGAATACTTTGCATTAATGGTCTTTGCCATTGCTTGCCTTGGCAGCATGATGGCGCAAAATCCGCTGAAATCGTTCCTTGCAGCGTTGATTGGTCTGGGTCTGGCCACCGTCGGAGTGGATGCCAACACCGGGGTATATCGCTTCACATTCGATAGCGTTCACCTCTCCGACGGTGTGCAATTTATTGTGGTCGTGATTGGTCTGTTCTCGGTTTCAGAAATTCTGTTAATGCTAGAAAGCACCAGCAGCGGGCAAGTGCTGGTGCGTAAAACCGGGCGCATGATGTTCAACATGAAGGAGGCGGCACAGTGTACAGGTGTTGCGCTGCGTTCTTCGGTTATCGGCTTTTTCGTTGGGATTTTGCCGGGAGCTGGAGCTACTATCGCCAGTGCCATTGCTTATATGACGGAGAAGAAGATAAGCGGTAATAGCGACACGTTTGGTAAAGGTGATATTCGCGGCGTCGCAGCACCGGAAGCGGCAAATAACGCTTCTGCCTGCGGTTCGTTTATCCCAATGTTAACGCTCGGCGTACCGGGTTCTGGCACTACGGCGGTGATGATGGGTGCGCTGACGCTCTATAACATTACACCTGGACCTGCGATGTTTACCGAGCAGCCGGATATTGTTTGGGGATTGATTGCTTCATTGCTGATCGCCAACGTTATGTTGCTTATCATGAACATCCCGTTAATCGGCTTCTTTACCAAGATGTTGAGCATTCCATTGTGGTTCCTGGTGCCCGCTATTGCTGCAGTTTCTGCGGTTGGCGTGTATGCCGTGCACAGCACGACGTTTGACTTGTTGTTGATGGTTGGGTTGGGCGTGCTGGGTTACATCCTGCGTAAAATGCACTTCCCGATGTCACCATTAATTTTGGGCTTCGTGCTGGGCGAAATGCTCGAGCAAAACCTGCGTCGCGCCCTGTCTATCAGCAATGGCGGCCTGAGCATTCTGTGGGAAAGTGGTGTGGCAAAAGGGCTGCTGATTATGGCGATTGTGGTTATTGTTGTGCCGCCGGTTCTGCGTTTGATTCGTCGCCAGCGTAATAAATCAGCCTTAGAATCGGGTATGTAAGTCGGATTAGCGTTAGCGACATCCGACATTAAAACGGGCGGGTGGCATTAAATTGTAGCCACCCGCTTTACCCATAACTTTAACTGCACTCGCGAAATCTTAATCCCGCCCTGCTTGAATTCATCAGGCAAGCGCAACCAACGCACCGGATGCTGAAAACGGGCTACTTTTCCCGGCAACCACTCAGACAATAGCGACAGGTCAAAATCCTCGTCGGCTTCAACCACCGCAACCGGGCGTTGGCCAAATTCGGGATCATCGATTGGTACGACAAAAACCTGTTTCACCGCGGGATGAACTGCAATCACGCGCTCAACTTCTTCTGGTTGGATACCTTCCCCACCACTGAAAAACAGATTATCGAGGCGGCCAATAAGCGTTAGACGGTGCGCATTCAGAACACCGCGATCGCGTGTTGCAAACCAGCCCTGGGAATTAACCAGCGGTACGACAACACCCTCTTTCCAGTAGCCTGATGCCAGGCTATCGGCACGAATCCACACTTCTTGATCAACGATTTTCACTTCCCGGCCTGGCAGAGCTTCACCCACATCAGGCAACCCATCAGCACGTTTGGCGCAGACCGTTGAGGCCAGTTCCGTTAACCCATAACCACACCAGCAATTGATGCCTTTTTCCTGCGCCGCTTGCGTGAGCTCAACGGGAATTGCCGCACCACCCAACAACACCTCACGCAAGGATTCCGGAGGAGATTGCTCAAGCATGCGCCAGAGCTGGGTCGGCACCAGTGACGCATGCGTACAGCCTTGCAGCGCATCACTCAAAGGATGTAAATCGCGCACTACCATGCAACCACCCACCAGCAGCCAGCGCCACAAAATGCCCTGGCCGGAGACATGAAACAGAGGTAGTGATAACAACCAACTGTCATTCGCGCCGTAGTTCATCACCGCCAGCACACCTGCAGCACTAGCAAGATGAGCATCACTGGTATGAACCGCCGCTTTGGGTAAGCCCGTTGAGCCGGAGGTAAGCGTCATCGATGCAAACCTTGCAGGCTGCCACTCAACCTTGAAAGGTTCGCTTTCCAGCAGAGTTAATGGGTTGATATTGGCAACAGTAAGCGGCACATCAAAGGTCAAGGCATGGCTGATAGTCAGCGTGGGAAGTAACTGTTCGAGCACAGGTGCAGGCAACTGTGGGTTAAGCGGCAATACACGCGCCCCACATTGCAACAACGCAAGCAGTGCGAAAACCATTTCCGGACTGTTTTTCGCACGTAGCGCAACGCCTTGCCCTTCAAGCACACCCTGCTGGCGGAAGCCCCCTGCCAGCGCATCAACGCGCTGGCATACCTCGCACCAATTCAGGCTTTCATGGCCTAACGTAAGTGCTGGTTGGTCACCACGAATTTGTGCCCAATACTGCCAGGGGAAATCTTGAAAACTCATAACACTCGCTCAAGAGATTCCAGTGACCAGCACGGCGATGGGCTGCCAGGCCATTCGCGCGCCAATTGTGCCTGCATCAACGACAGCGTATCGAGGCCAGGCAACGTTTGCGGCGTCAGCCACGCGGCAATACGCGCCAATTGTGTTAAGCCAAGGCTCGACTCAATCGAAGAACTGATAACCGCCGTCAATCCCAGGGCATGAGCCTGCTCAACCTGTTGGCGCACTTTCTCAAGACTACCGGTTAAGGTCGGCTTGATAACCACCGCACTCAAACCAGGTTCGGCGGCAAACTCAAAATCAGGCTCACGCAGGCTTTCATCCCAGGCGATCGCAATTCCCGTTTCACGGGCAAACTCACGGGATTGCTCACGGGTTTTGCACGGTTCTTCGATAAACGCGATTCGCGGTCGGAAATCAGGATTGACGTATTTAGCGAACTGCTGCGCTTTGAGCGGTGTCCAGCCACGGTTGGCATCAAGACGCAGACGCAAATCTGGCATCGCTTCCAGCAGAAGATTGACCACCATTCCGTCGCGCACAGCTTCATACAAACCCACTTTCACCTTGGCGATTTTCTCACCGGGAATAGCAGCCAGCATGGCAAACAGTTCGTCCGGGTCACCGGTGCACAAGGGCGCCGCGCGGTAATCCGCCGCCTGAGGCAATTCACCGCTGATTTCGGCCAGCGCACAACTCAGGCCAAACGCCACCGATGGCATTTCTGGCAAGTCGATTTCCGCGCCTGTTTGCCAGGCTTGCAACCAGGTTTGTGCCACGTTCAATGCGTCATCGACAGTTTCTACGCTAAAACCAGGCAACGGTGAGATCTCGCCGAAGCCCTGTTTTTCGCCATCTGTCAGGCACACTAACAGCCCGTCGCGTGATTTCAGGCGCCGCTCACGCAGCACCACACCCGCATCCATCGGCACCTGAAAGCGCCACAGTTCGACGCTACGCATTACGGGTTCCGTTTAAATTTGCTGAAGTCCGGCTGGCGTTTTTGGTTGAACGCGTTGCGACCTTCCTGACCCTCTTCAGTCATGTAGAACAGCATGGTGGCGTTGCCAGCCAGTTCCTGTAAACCTGCCTGACCGTCGCAGTCGGCATTTAGAGCAGCCTTCAGGCAACGCAACGCCATTGGGCTGTTTTGCAGCATTTCGCGGCACCAGCGCACGGTCTCTTTTTCGAGATCTGCATTCGGCACAACGGTGTTCACCAGGCCCATATCCAACGCTTCTTTTGCGTCGTACTGGCGGCACAGGAACCAGATTTCACGCGCTTTTTTCTGGCCGACGATACGCGCCATATAAGAAGCACCCCAGCCACCGTCAAATGAACCCACTTTCGGGCCAGTCTGGCCGAATACCGCGTTTTCAGCAGCAATTGTCAGGTCGCACATCATATGCAGTACATGACCACCACCGATGGAATAACCCGCAACCATCGCCACAACTGGTTTTGGACAGGTGCGAATCTGGCGCTGGAAATCCAGCACATTCAGGTGATGGGTGCCGCTTGCATCCTGGTAGCCACCGTAATCGCCACGTACTTTTTGATCGCCGCCTGCGCAGAAAGCTTTTTCGCCTTCGCCGGTCAGGATGATGGTGCCAATGTTGTCGTCGTAACGGGCATCAGCCAGCGCATTAATCATCTCTTTTACGGTCAACGGGCGGAATGCGTTACGCACTTCAGGGCGGTTGATCGTTATTTTAGCGATACCGTCAGCTGATTTGTGATAGCGAATATCGGTGTAACCTTCCGAGCAATCCTGCCATTCAACTGGCGCATAAAGCATTTCTTCATCTGGATAAATCATGGTGTTTCCTCGATAGGTTTTCGCAATAAATTGAGCAGGCAGGCTGTGAAAGCAATTGGGTTTTCCCGATGTGCATTATGGCCTGCGGCAGTAATAAGCTGCGGTGACAATTCCAGGCTGGTTGCCACGGCGCGGAATTTTTCATCCCGCTCACCGCAAAAATAGTAAAAAGGCAACGGCAATTGTTTGAGCGTAGCCTTTAAATCTGGTTGGTTGCCAAGAGACGTCGCCTCAAGCATTGCGGCAAGGCTTTGGGCATTATTCTGGCTGCGTTGTGCGATAAGCGAAGCGCGTTGCTGATCATTGAGCGACTGGAAAACAGCTTGATGATACCAGTCGTTCAGCACCTCTTTTAGTGGTTGTGTGCGTAACCGCTGCGCCCATTGCTGGTCGCTACTTTTTCTTTCTCGGCGGGCAGTCTCATCCGTAAGTCCAGGATGGCTCCCCTCAACAATCAAGCCGCACAAACCGGAATTCTCAAGCTGACAAGCATGATACATCGCCACTCGTCCACCAAGAGAGTAGCCAATTAGCCAGTAACTTAGAATGTTGTAACTAACAAGCGTATTTCGCAGTAATTTATCGACTTGAGCAAAGCCTTCAGCCGTAATATCGGCTGATTTCCCGTGACCGGGCAAGTCGATGAAGAGTTGCGGCCAATCGGTGAAATGTTCGCTGAAAGTTTCCCACTCCTTCCGGTTGCCTAAAAAACCGTGCACCCAGACCAGGCACGGCAAGTTGGCATCGCGGCCTTCATGAAAAACAGCATGCAGAATCATGCCTGACTAACCTGTGCGAGCAAATGCTGCAAGGTTTGCGCACCGTCAGTTTCACTAACGGTGAGCTCAATGATGGTCGCATGAGGAGAACGCCAGGCATGGGTCACGGCTTCCTGCAACTCATCCCAGCTTGCCGGATTGTTATAGGAGAGGCTGAACATCGCTGCTGCGTGGGCAAAATTGACGTTTTGCGGCATGGTATAGAAGCGTTCGCGTTCGTCTGCCGGCGTTGGTAACAGCGAGAATATTTGCCCGCCATTATTATTGACGATCAGCAAAACGAAGGGAGCGGAAACCTGACGTAATAATGCCAGTGAGTTGATGTCGTAAAGTGCCGAGAGATCGCCAACAATCGCCAGCGTCGAGCGCGCGGTGGCTCGTTGCACGCCAGCAGCTGTTGAAAGTAAGCCGTCGATACCGCTCGCACCACGATTGCTAAATACCGGATAACCAGCGGGCAATTGCGCAAAAGCATCGACCAGACGAACAATCAGGCTATTGCCGACAAACAGCTGCCCGGCTTCCGGTAATAATTCAGCCAGTCGCGCCGCGACCTGGGCTTCGCCGAATTCAAGAGTGCCCTTTTTCACCGCCTGCTGAGCTATTTTTGCAAGCGTAGTTAATTTCTCATCCCACGCCGCGCGCTTTTCAGCGGGGTGAAGTTCCAGCCATTGTGTAATATCGCAACACAAGCGACGGCCACGATGATTCGCGGGATCAAGCCGGCCTGGGAGATTATCCACCAGCCAGTACTCTTCAGGCTCACAGGTCGCTTGCCATTGCAGAACGCGTTTTCCGGTCAGGCTACTGCCAAACTGAATAATAATTTGTGCTTCGGCAAGTTCTGTCACTGCCTGGCTGTTGCTCAGCCATAAATCTGCACATGGCAACGGCTGCCCAGTTTGCGATAGCACATCGCCAATTAACGGCCAACCGAGCATTTTCGCCCATGCAGCGACCTGTTTTCCTTCTTCAGAATTCAAACGCCCGGCAATTACAACGCCACGTTTTTGACGCCAGAAGAACCAGTCACGCTGTTTAAGCACTTCCTGAGTCAGGCCCGTACGTAACCAGGGTTTATCACCTTGCCACCAGTCGCCCAATGCCTGTTGCCAACTCATGCCAGTTTCATCAGGCTCGCCATACAGCGGCTCGGCGAATGGGCAATTGATGTGAACCGCACCAGCCATCTGCTGGCCCAACGCGTTATCGATAGTCGAAACTAACCAGCGCGCAGGAATATCCTGCGTTGGGCGAGGTAAATTAATCGATTGAGTAGGATGGGTGCTAAAAATCCCTGGCTGGCGAATCGCCTGATTGGCGCCGCAATCAATAAGTTCCGGTGGGCGGTCAGCGGTAAGAACCACCAGTTTTTCGCCCGTCAAACCGGCTTCAATAATTGCCGGATAGAGGTTGGCCACCGCTGTACCCGAAGTCACGATAATAGCGACGGGAGCCTGGCTTGCTTTTGCCAGACCTAATGCCAGGTGACCTAAACCACGTTCGTCAAAATGGGTATGACAAATAAAAGCCCGATTTTCAGCCGCCCCAAGGGTCAGAGGTGTAGAACGCGAACCGGGAGCGATGCAGACGTGGCGCACACCGTGGCGAGTCAGCGCTTCAAGGATTACCGTAGCCCAACGGCGGTTAAACGAGCTTATCGACATGATTCAGTCCTGAGTCAATTTTGCTGACTCATTATAATTATTGCTGGAACGGTTATTTTGATATGGGTCGGTAATACCCTTCAAACTGCATTTTTGTTGGCAACAAGCACGATTAAGTCCGAATTGTCTCAGACATGCCTATAGTTTAGAACGTTGATTTTGTTAGCAACGTTCGCAACCCGGCGGCTTTATTTTCTATTTCCTGCCATTCTTCCGCCGCATCAGAACCTGCGACAATTCCAGCTCCGGCGTATAAGCGCACCATATTATTGATTACTTTTGCCGAGCGTAAAGCAACGCAGAACTCACTCTGCCGTTGCGAGATATAACCCGCCGAACCCGCATACCATTCACGCTCAAACGGTTCATTATGGGCGATAAACCCGCGTGCCACATCACGTGGCAACCCGGCTACAGCGGCAGTAGGTTGCAACATTGCAAGACATACAGCATCGTCAGGCTGAGCCAAATCGGTCCAGATGCAACGGCGCAAATGTTGTACCTTTCTCAGGCGCACCACCTGCGGCGGCAATACATCAATAGCCCCCACCGTTTTTTGCAAACGCTGGCAAATATCTTCAACGACCAACATGTTTTCACGTTGGTTTTTATCGTCTTTAAGCAACCACTGCCCCAAAGACCAGGCTCGATGATCGTCGGGATGGTTAGCGACCGTTCCGGCTAGCGCTTCGGTGCGCAAAGCACTATCAATGCGCCGCCACAAGCGTTCTGGGCTCGAGCCAAGGAACGCATGGCTGCCATCAAACACCATCAAGAAATGATAGCAATTCAGGTTCACCCGGCGACTGGCCGCCATAAATCCGGCTGCGGAAACTGCGGTAGTAAATTGCAGATCGGTGGCTCTCGCCAGGACGACTTTATCGAGCTCATGCTGCTCAATGGCAGATATTGCACGGTCAACTAACTGATTCCATTCTGGTTGCGTTGGAATATGTTGCTCACCGACACAATTTAAACGCTGCAATGGCAATTGCTTTGCAGGCAGCATTTTTTCAAGGAATTGAAGGGCTACCCGCGCATCATCTTGCAGGGAAGTTTCGCTATAAATATTAAGGTAGAGAAAAGCATCGCCACCGATGCGCCGCCATTCGAGGCGTGGGAGAAATAAAAAACTGCTGGTGGGTGAAAATGCATTTACGCCAGTAATACGAACAGCTGGCTGGTCGGCATAGTCATCAATAAATGCCCCGGCGGCATCTAAGGTATCGAACAGACGCACAGCACCGAGGGCGGCAATTTCGTCATCGCCATTGCGCTGTTGCCAGTAAAACTGGGGATAAAGACGCTGGCTGGCCAACCATGCGAGTGCATCAGAGGCATCACTTAGGGTGACAGCACAAGATAATTGCTGTAAACCCGGTGCATCCGCAAATTCTGCGTTCAATGCAAGCTGTAACTGTTGCAGCGCGACGACAACTGAATTCACGTTTACCTCACCTTCCCTGAAAACCCCTGATTATACGTGGTCATGGCGGCAAAAAAATCCCACCCAATGGGTAAGATTTTTCTGCTGGCACTCGACGCAATTATTATACCCAAGTTACTTCGAGATGCAGGTAGGCGGCAATCGAGTAAATCCCGATGAGCTTACTGAAGTCAAGTGATTCGGGTGCACGAGAGCAGCCAACGCCCCTGCAACTTGAAGGGCGAAGGGTATCTAGCGTCTGGCTAATAAAAGCCCTAGTACCAGACCAGCGGCAGCGCCAACGCCAACTCCTTGCCATGGTTTTTCACGCACATAATCATCGGCGCGATAAACGGCTTTTTTTGCACGATAGTAATAATTGTCCGACGCACTACTGACCCGGGCTTTGACTTCGCTGAGCGCCGCTTCTGCACGTGCTTTCAGCTCAATGTATTTTTGGTCAGCAGGATCGCCTGAGGAACGCAGCACTTCTTCTAACGTTTCACTAAGCAGAGTTAAATCATCATCAAGACGAGATTCATACGGTTGCATCACTGTTCTCCGTGTTTAAAAAATACTCGTCCGCTAACTATAGACAACACTAGTGCTTTTTACCTGGCGATTAATCTGTCATTAACGATTTGCCATACCGATATGGGGAATACCGTCTTCGTCATACACGTCAGTAACTGGGGTAAACCCGAAGTGGGCGTAGAAAGATTGCAGATGAGCCTGAGCGCCTAAATAGACTGTTTTCTCTGGCCAATACTGCTGGCACGAAGCCATCGCCAGTTCCATCAACTGGTAACCCAGTTTTTCGCCACGCACGCTTTTATCGACAATGACACGGCCAATCACTACCGGTTCAAACTCGCTGTCGCTTTGCAGGATACGGGCATAGGCCACCAATTTCCCGCCCTTCCAACCAAGAATATGGCGGTTCTCACCCACCAGATCATCACCATCAATGTCCTGGTAGGGGCAATTCTGCTCGACGACAAACACTTCATTGCGTAGCGCCAGAAGCGTGTAGAGATCGGTTACGCTCAATTCTGAATGGTGTAAATCCTGCCAAATCAACATGCTGCTGCCCCAGTGATTTCGATGAGTAGTGCCTTATCTTCACACATTTTGCGCGATAAATAACAGTGCCGAGGGCGTTGTTGTTCAGATGACTTACTGACGCATGTCAAAGAAACAATTCATCAAATGAATATATCTATGCTTATTGATGCCTTTAAGTATATTAATGCCCGTTGATAGCAAATTTAATAAAACCGTTTAAAACGGTAATTCTGCGCGGATGTTATTTATATGTTAAGTAGAGCACGCCAATTTATTCCTTTGGGGATAGGTATATTGATTGTGGCTGTAGCTAATGTTTTGTTTGCTCCGGCACATGTTATGTTTCAAAGATTAATAATATTTGTATTGTTAATGTTATCTTTGAGTTTAATTAAAAATAAACTCGTCCGCTTATTAGCCGCAGTGTTGCCAATATTGTGGGTGGCATGGGATGTCACACTGACGTTCTATGCGCGAGGCACCTTTGGCTCCGGGTTTAGCTATGGCTTTGCGATGAGCATTCTGGATAGTGATAGCCACGAAATCAGCGCGATGTTGTGGTTATACCAAAAATACTGTTTAGGTTTTCTGGCGCTGGTCATTTTGTTATTAGGCAGCGTTGCGATGATGCCTGCTGCTGGCAGTAAATGGCTGGCAAAATACCCGTTTTATTTATTAGCCATTTTACTTATCAGTAATATTGTGCAAGCGACTGTCCATCATATTAAGAAAAACAGTCAGGGAAGTATCACCGCGCGTGTCATGAACTATTTACCCATAAGTAATACTAAATATTTTCTTCAGGCATGGAGCGATCAACATTTAATTAAGCAGATCGCAAGCCAGATTCCCGATTACTCCCTGCAAACCCAGGAAACCGGGATTGATACTTATGTGTTGGTTATCGGGGAGTCCGCACGTAGCGAAAACATGAGTATTTATGGTTACCCGCAACCCACCACACCGCAATTAGAAGCTGAACGCAGCCATCTGCTACTGTGGAATCATGCCATTAGCGGAGCACCTATCACCATTACCGCCGTGCCGCTGGCGATCACAGCCGATACCGTGATAAACCATAATATCCAGCACTATTCGGACAATATTATTAATCTGGCTAATCAGGCGGGTTTTGATACATCGTGGTTTAGCAAGCAAGGGATGCTGGGTGACTACAATAACGCGATTACCGGTATCGCGATGAATGCCGCCCATAAACACTGGGTTAAAGATGGCTATGATGATGCGTTATTACCTGACTTGCGCAAGGCATTAAACCATCAAGGTAAACAGCTCATTGTGCTGCATATTTATGGTAGCCATGAACCGGAATGTACACGTTTTCCAGCAACTGACGCACTATTCACGCCGCAAAGCGATGGTATTGATGCCTGTTATGACAACTCAATCCGCTTCACTGATAAGCTACTGGGCAATATTTTCGCGCTGCTGAAAGACAGGCGAGCTTCTGTCGCTTATTTTTCCGATCATGCACTGGAACGCGAACCGATACAAAGCGTGGTTTACCATCATGGTGGGGTAAAACCAAGCCAGCACGCTTTTGAAGTGCCCATGTTTATCTGGTACAGCCCGCAGGTTAATAACCCGGATACCGGAACGGTAGAGGATATTTATTCAACCGCCAATAACGATAAATTAATGCGTCGCTGGATGGGGATTTTACTACCTGGAGATAGGCCTGAAGAAACAGTGCAACACATCGCTAACAGGCTGGCAGGAAAAGCGCCCGTAATGGATACCACCAATCAGATTTATAACTGGAAAGAGCTGGCACATTAATCCGCGTCCATCAGCCGTAAAAAAGCCCCATCAGTTGTGAACTGATGGGGCTTTGATGTTTTGTATCCGTAGTAATGACTTCTCAGCAAGCTTAGTAAAAATCAGCGGATGCGGCTTCAGCCTGAGCCATCCAAACTGGTTTTTCGCTGGTTTTAGACCAGACGCGGTGCAGGTAGCTGTAGAAACGGGCGCGATCTTTCCAGAACAGCATCACTGGCAAAGCCAGAACACCTGCTACAACAACAAAAGTGCGACGCAGGATGACCTGATGCAATGGATAGTCTTTATATAGAGTCATAGGCTTCTCCCTTAAATTGTGACCGGTAGCAAAAACCGGGAAGTTGGAACTTGTTATCTGGCCAAAATAGTATCGCATTGGCTGAAAGTTTACTACTCATCCGACCACTAAAGGACACTTTTTGCCACTAATTTACATTTCCCGGTGTAATAAAGTTACAAAATAGTTAAATAAATACTAACCATTAGTTAATTAATGGCTTTATACCAAATCCCCCCGCATCTTGAAGGGCGACGGATATATGGCATTTTTATACTTTTTTTACACCCCGCCCTCAGACTTTTACGACATCTTTGCACCGAAACTTTCACACTTATTCCAATTACTTATCAGCCCTAAATAATTCGAGTTGCAGGACAAAAGGCTTAATCCTTTTGAACAGCGCTTGCGCTGGCCCCTACGGGGCGAGGCTCTGCCGAGTAACGCGGCAATCGAGCGAATCCCGATGAATGACTTAAGGGTGAACGAGAAGAGCCTACACACCTGCAACGCGAAGTATGACGGGCAACTGGGGGTGGACTGTGAGCGCAGGACTAATTGCAGGTGTAGTGCTGGTATTTATGCTGTTGGGATACTTAATTTATGCCCTGATTAATGCGGAGGCGTTCTAATGGCCGCTTCTGCATTCTTATTAATTGCCAGCTTCCTGCTGGTACTTTTTGCACTGGCAAAACCGCTGGGTAGCGTGCTGGCACGGTTAATTGAAGGAGAACCGCTGCCGGGCGTGGGTCGTGTTGAGTCGGTGATGTGGAAAGTGCTGGGAAGCGAAACGGCTGAAATGAGCTGGAAACGCTATCTTGCCGCGATCCTGGCCTTCAACGTTTTAGGTCTACTACTGCTTTTCCTCATCTTAATGACGCAAGGGAGTTTGCCGCTTAACCCGCAGCAATTGCCTGGCCTTTCCTGGCATCTGGCGTTAAACACCGCTGTTAGTTTTGTCTCCAATACCAACTGGCAATCCTACAGTGGCGAAACCACGCTGAGTTATTTCAGCCAGATGGTTGGCTTGACGGTGCAAAACTTCCTTTCCGCCGCAACGGGTATTGCCGTGGTGTTTGCGCTTATTCGCGCATTTTCCCGCCATAGCGCCACTACGCTGGGTAACGCGTGGGTCGATTTAACTCGCATCACATTTTACATCCTGCTGCCGATTTCACTGTTGATTGCACTGTTCTTTGTTAGCCAGGGAACCTTGCAGAACATCGCCGCATATCAGCCGTTCACCTCGCTTGAAGGTGTGCAGCATGTCTTGCCGATGGGACCGGTGGCTTCGCAAGAAGCTATCAAAATGCTCGGTACCAACGGCGGCGGTTTCTTTAACGCTAACTCCTCTCACCCGTTCGAAAACCCAACGGCGCTGACCAACTTTGTGCAGATGCTGGCGATCTTCCTGATCCCAACCGCTCTGTGTTTTGCGTTTGGTGAAGCAGTGGGCGACAAACGCCAGGGGCGCGCCATTTTGTGGGCGATGGGTATCATTTTTGTTATCTGCGTTGTGGTGGTGATGTGGGCTGAGACACAAGGTAACCCGCATTTCATGCAGCTTGGCGCGGATAGCAATATCAATATGGAAGGTAAAGAGAGCCGCTTTGGCATTCTGGCCAGTAGCCTGTTTTCGGTGATTACCACTGCAGCATCTTGTGGCGCTGTTAATGCAATGCATGACTCCTTCACGGCTTTAGGCGGCATGATCCCAATGTGGCTGATGCAGATTGGTGAAGTGGTGTTTGGCGGCGTCGGCTCCGGGCTATACGGCATGCTGTTGTTTGTCTTGCTGACGGTGTTTATCGCCGGGTTGATGATTGGCCGCACGCCGGAATATCTCGGTAAAAAAATCGACGTTGCGGAGATGAAAATGACTGCGATGGCGATCCTCGTCACCCCGACGTTGGTACTGCTCGGTACCGCCCTTGCGATGATGACTGAGGCTGGTCGAGCCGGGATATTCAACTCTGGCATCCACGGCTTTAGCGAAGTGCTTTACGCCGTCTCATCTGCCGCTAATAACAACGGCAGCGCATTTGCAGGACTTAGCGCCAATACGCCTTTCTGGAACGTGCTTCTGGCTGTGTGCATGTGGTTCGGCCGCTTTGCGGTGATTGTGCCGGTGCTGGCGATTGCCGGAACGCTTGTCACTAAAAAGTCGCAAACCGCAGGCGTCGGTACGCTGCCGACTCACGGCCCGCTATTTATTGGCCTGCTGATTGGTACCGTATTGTTAGTTGGAGCACTGACCTTTATCCCCGCCCTCGCATTAGGCCCGGTTGCGGAACACCTTTCCTTCGTGAATTTGTGATTAAGAGGCTTCCATGAGTCGCAAGCAACAGGCGCTATTTGAACCAGCACTGATTCGTCAGGCGCTAATAGATTCCTTTAAAAAACTTACCCCGCAGGTGCAATGGCGTAACCCGGTGATGTTTATCGTCTGGGTGGGTAGCGTGATGACTACGCTTCTGGCCATTGCCATGTTCAGTGGAAAACTTCAGGGCGATGCTCCGTTTACCTTAGCCATCAGCATCTGGCTGTGGTTTACCGTACTGTTCGCAAACTTTGCCGAAGCGCTGGCTGAAGGCCGTAGCAAGGCGCAAGCCAATAGCCTGAAAGGGGTGAAGAAAACCAGTTGGGCGCGCAAATTACGCGCTCCTCACCATGATGCGCAAATGGACCACGTACCCGCCGCAGATCTGCGTAAAGGCGACATTGTGCTGGTTGAAGCGGGCGACATTATCCCTTGTGATGGTGAAGTGCTGGAAGGAGGTGCGTCGGTCGATGAAAGCGCGATTACCGGCGAATCCGCACCAGTTATCCGTGAATCGGGTGGCGACTTTGCCTCGGTGACTGGCGGGACGCGTATCCTTTCCGACTGGCTGGTGATTCAGTGCAGCGTGAATCCGGGTGAAACCTTCCTCGACCGCATGATTGCGATGGTGGAAAGTGCGCAACGCCGTAAAACACCGAACGAAATCGCGCTGACGATTTTACTGGTGGCGCTGACTATCGTCTTTTTACTGGCAACCGCCACGCTGTGGCCCTTCTCGCAATACGGTGGTGTGGCAGTTAGCGTTACAGTGCTGATTGCCCTGCTGGTCTGTTTGATACCCACCACCATCGGCGGGCTACTTTCAGCGATTGGTGTTGCCGGGATGAGCCGTATGCTGGGTGCCAACGTGATTGCCACCAGCGGGCGTGCCGTTGAAGCAGCGGGCGATGTCGATGTATTGCTGCTGGATAAAACCGGCACCATAACGCTTGGTAACCGTCAGGCTTCTGATTTCCTGCCTGCACCCGGTATTGATGAAAAAACTCTGGCCGACGCGGCACAACTTTCGTCTCTTGCTGATGAAACGCCGGAAGGCCGCAGCATTGTGGTGCTGGCAAAACAACGCTTTAACCTACGCGAACGCGACGTGCAAAACCTGCATGCCACCTTTGTGCCGTTTACCGCGCAAACCCGCATGAGTGGCATCAATATTCAGGACCGCATGATTCGCAAAGGTTCGGTGGATGCTATTCGTCGCCACGTTGAGGCGAACGGCGGACACTTCCCGCCGCAGGTCGACACTCTGGTAGAAGGTGTTGCCCGCACTGGCGGAACACCGCTGGTGGTGGCAGAAGGTGCCAATGTGCTCGGCGTTATCGCCCTGAAGGATATCGTGAAAGGCGGTATTAAAGAGCGCTTTGCACAACTGCGCCAGATGGGGATTAAAACGGTGATGATCACCGGGGATAACCGTCTGACGGCGGCAGCAATTGCTGCCGAAGCGGGTGTTGATGATTTTCTCGCGGAAGCAACACCAGAAGCCAAGCTGGCGCTAATTCGCCAGTATCAGGCGGAAGGCCGTTTAGTGGCAATGACCGGTGATGGCACCAACGATGCCCCGGCGCTGGCGCAGGCGGATGTGGCGGTGGCCATGAACTCCGGCACGCAAGCGGCAAAAGAAGCGGGCAACATGGTGGATTTGGATTCTAACCCTACCAAGTTGATTGAAGTGGTGCACATCGGTAAACAGATGCTGATGACCCGTGGCTCGCTGACCACCTTCAGTATTGCCAACGACGTAGCGAAATACTTCGCGATTATCCCTGCCGCGTTTGCCGCGACTTACCCGCAGCTCAATGCGCTAAACGTGATGCACCTGCACTCCCCTGCGTCGGCGATTTTAAGTGCGGTAATTTTTAACGCGTTAATCATCATCTTTTTGATTCCACTGGCGTTACGCGGCGTGAGCTACAAACCGCTCAGTGCCGCAGCGATGTTACGCCGCAATCTGTGGATTTATGGCCTCGGCGGATTAATTGTGCCGTTTATTGGTATCAAAGCTATCGACTTGCTGCTAACCGTTTGCGGCCTGGTTTAAGAGGAAAAACAAATGTCTACCTTACGTCCCGCTATACTGTTACTGATTTTGCTCACCCTGATTACAGGGGGGCTGTACCCACTAATGACAACGCTGCTAGCCCAGTGGTGGTTCCCGGCGCAAGCCAATGGTTCATTGATTATTGATACCACGGTAGTACGTGGCTCGAAGTTGATTGGGCAAAACTTCACCGAGGCGAAGTATTTACAAGGCCGCCCTTCTGCTACGGCTGAAACGCCCTATAATCCCATGGCTTCAGGCGGTAGCAACCTGGCGGGAAGTAACCCAGAGCTGGATAAGGTGGTCGCGACACGTATTGCGGCGTTACGCGCGGCAAATCCGCAGGCTAATCCAGCGGTTCCCGTCGAACTGGTGACCGCATCAGCCAGCGGCCTGGACGGGCAGATTTCCCCGCAAGCGGCTGCCTGGCAAATCCCGCGTATCGCTAAAGCACGCAATCTGCCGGTTGAACAAATCCAACGGTTGATAGCCGAAAATACCACTCAGCCTTTGGTCGGTTTTCTCGGTAAACCGGTGGTGAATGTGTTGTTGGTTAACGTGGCGTTGGATGCTTTGCAGGCACCGTAAGCGACATCTACCCAAGTCAGGTTCAAAGGAGTTGTTATGACACAGGAACCACAGCGCCCCGATCCAGATAAGCTGCTAGAGCAGGTTAGCCGCCCAACACGCGGGAAGCTGAAAATATTTTTCGGTGCCTGTGCGGGTGTAGGGAAAACCTATGCCATGCTCCAGGAGGCGCAGCGCCTGCGCGCACAAGGGCTAGGTATTCTGATTGGCGTGGTGGAAACTCACGGGCGTAAAGAGACGGCTGCATTGCTTGACGGGCTGGATCTGCTGCCCGCCAAGCGCACGCACCATCGTGGACGCTGGGTTCATGAGTTCGACCTCGACGCTGCACTGGCGCGTAACCCGGCCCTGATTCTGATGGACGAACTGGCGCACAGCAATGCGCCAGGTTCTCGTCACCCTAAGCGTTGGCAGGATGTGGAAGAGTTGCTGGACGCCGGTATTGATGTGTTCACCACCGTCAACGTGCAGCATCTTGAAAGCCTCAACGACATTGTCGGCGGCGTGACTGGTATTCAGGTGCGCGAAACGGTTCCCGACCCCATCTTCGATGCGGCCGATGAAATCGTGCTGGTCGATTTGCCGCCTGATGATTTACGTCAGCGCCTGCACGAAGGCAAAGTTTATATCGCAGGCCAGGCTGAACGCGCCATTGAACACTTCTTCCGTAAAGGGAATTTGATTGCGCTGCGTGAACTGGCACTGCGCCGCACCGCCGATCGCGTTGACGACCAAATGCGGGCCTGGCGTGATAATCAGGGTGAAGAGAAAGTCTGGCACACGCGTGATGCCATTTTGTTGTGTATCGGCCACAGTTCTGGCAATGAGAAACTGGTTCGTACCGCCGCACGCCTGGCAGCAAAACTAGGTAGCATCTGGCATGCTGTGTATGTCGAAACGCCACAGCTTCACCGTTTACCTGAACATCAACGTCGCGCTATTTTAGCTTCGCTTCGACTCGCTCAAGAGTTGGGGGCAGAGACCACCACACTTGCCGACCCGGCAGAAGATAAAGCGATTTTGCGTTACGCGCGCGAGCACAACCTCGGCAAAATTATTATCGGCAGGCGCACCACGCGTCGCTTCTGGAGCAGGGAATCCTTTGCCGACCGTTTAGCCCGCCGTGCCCCAGACCTCGATTTAGTGATCGTCGCCCTCGACGATAAACCTACGTCAGCATCACCATCGGCCCTGGACTCGCGCAGCTTTGCGGAAAAATGGCGCGTACAATTACGCGGCTGCGGGGTGGCGATTGCTTTGTGTGCCATCACAACGTTTATTGCCAATCAGTGGCTGATGGACTTCGATGCCGCCAACCTGGTGATGCTCTATTTGCTAGGTGTCGTTATCGTCGCGCTATTCTACGGGCGTTGGCCTTCGGTGCTGGCAACTGTGATTAGCGTTCTTAGTTTTGATCTCTTTTTTATTGCCCCTCACGGCACGCTGGCGGTTTCTGATATTCAGTACCTGCTAACGTTTGCCGTAATGCTAACGGTCGGCCTCGTTATCGGTAATCTCACCGCAGGTGTGCGTTATCAGGCACGAATTGCCCGTTATCGCGAACAGCGCACTCGTCATCTTTATGAGATGTCGAAAGCCCTCGCCGCAGAACGTACTCCGCAAGATATTGCTGCCACCAGCGAGCTATTTATCAATAACAGTTTCAATGCCCGTACACAGTTGTTGCTGCCCAACGAAAATGGCCAATTAGAGCGGGTAAATGCCAGGGGTGAACCTCAAAACTGGGACGAAGCTATCGCGCGTTGGAGCTTTGATAAAGGCCAACCAGCCGGTGCCGGGACAGATACACTGCCCGGCGTGCCGTATCAAATTCTGCCGCTAAAAACGCCGGAAAAAACTCTCGGCCTGTTGATTGTCGAACCCAGTAATTTGCGCCAGTTAATGATCCCCGAGCAGCAACGGTTACTGGAGACCTTCACGTTACTGGCGGCGACTGCACTGGAGCGATTGTTACTGACCGCCAGTGAAGAACAAGCCCGGCTTTCCAGTGAGCGAGAACAAGTGCGCAACTCGTTGCTTGCAGCACTTTCACACGACTTGCGCACACCACTGACAGTGCTGTTTGGTCAGGCAGAAATTCTGACGTTAGATCTAGCCTCTGAAGGTTCGAAACACGCTCCGCAAGCAAACGATATTCGCCAGCACGTCCTCAATACCACGCGCCTGGTGAACAACTTACTGGATATGGCGCGTATTCAGTCCGGCGGGTTTAATCTGCGCAAA
Source organism: Buttiauxella sp. AC038 (assembly GCF_979253565.1). NCBI lineage: Bacteria > Pseudomonadati > Pseudomonadota > Gammaproteobacteria > Enterobacterales > Enterobacteriaceae > Buttiauxella > Buttiauxella sp. AC038. The sequence goes on from NZ_CEEDCQ010000001.1 coordinate 3,626,062, forward strand.
GAGTGGTTAACGCTGGAAGAAGTGGTGGGCAGCGCGCTGAAGATGCTGGAGCCGGGTTTGGGTGGGCGGCATATTGCGTTGGATTTGCCTGACCCGCTGATGCTGATTCATGTCGACGGCCCGTTGTTTGAACGTGTGCTGATAAACTTGCTGGAAAATGCGGCGAAGTACACAGGCTTTCAGGCAAACATAGGCATCCGCGCGCACCCATTGGCTGATAAACTCGATCTTGAAGTCTGGGATAGTGGTCCTGGCATTCCGGTTGGGCAAGAACAGAAGATTTTTGATAAATTTTCCCGAGGCAAAAAAGAGTCAGCCATCCCTGGAGTCGGATTGGGGCTGGCAATTTGCCGGGCGATTGTCGAAGTTCACAATGGGAAAATTGCTGCAGCCAATCGACCAGAAGGTGGCGCCAGTTTTCATGTTATTTTACCTCTGCCCCCACCACCTGAGCTGGCTGAGATGAACGAGGTTATGTGATATCAGTTCTGATTGTTGAAGACGAAAAAGAGATCCGTCGTTTTCTGCGTACCGCGCTGGAAGCTGAATCGCTGCGCGTACATGAAGCAGAAACATTGCAACGTGGTTTGCTGGAAGCCGCCACGCGTAAACCCGATATAGTGATTCTCGATCTCGGTTTGCCCGATGGCGATGGTATTGATTTTATCCGCGATTTTCGCCAGTGGAGCCAGACCCCGATTGTGGTGCTTTCTGCCCGTAGCGATGAGCAAGTGAAGATTGACGCGCTGGATGCCGGCGCCGATGACTATCTCAGCAAACCCTTTGGTATTGGTGAGCTGCAAGCGCGACTGCGTGTAGTCTTACGTCGCCATGCAAGCCTTGCGCAACCCGATCCGGTTTATCAGTTTTCAAATATCAGCGTTGATCTCGCGAACCGCCGCATTACCCGCGATGGCACGGAAATCCACCTCACACCGATCGAATTTCGCCTGCTTGCCACCCTTATCAATAACCATGGAAAAGTTCTGACACAACGCCAGTTGCTAAACCAGGTCTGGGGGCCAAACGCCGTGGAGCACAGCCATTATTTGCGGATTTATATGGGGCATTTACGTCAGAAGTTGGAAAACGACCCGGCTCGACCCACTCATCTGCTTACCGAAACCGGAATTGGCTACCGTTTTATGCTTTGAATCTGAATTTCGTAGGTCGGATTAGCGTAGCGACCTACGACACAACAGACGTAAAAAAGGCGCCTTCCGGCGCCTTTTCAGATTCACATCTTACTTCGCGTTTTTCAGCACTTCGCTGACAATCTCTACCGCTTCTTTCTCAATTTGCAGGCGATGCTCTGCACCTAAGAAACTTTCACAATAGATTTTGTACGCATCTTCCGTACCGGAAGGACGTGCAGCAAACCAACCGTTTTCAGTCATGACTTTCAGACCGCCGATGGAGGCGCCGTTACCCGGAGCCGCAGTTAAGCGTGCGGTGATTGGATCACCCGCCAGGGTACTTGCGCTAACCATTTCCGGGGAAAGTTTAGAAAGTGCCGCTTTCTGCGCAGAAGTGGCAGAGGCTTGCAGACGGTTATAGCTTGGCGCACCGAAGCGAGCAGCCAGTTCGTCGTAATGCTGCTGCGGGTTCTTACCGGTAACGGCAGTGATTTCTGCCGCCAGCAGGCACATGATGATGCCGTCTTTATCGGTAGACCACGGTGTGCCGTCGAAACGCAGGAACGATGCCCCAGCACTCTCTTCGCCACCAAAACCAAAGCTGCCATCGAACAGACCATCGACAAACCATTTGAAACCAACCGGTACTTCTATCAGTTTACGCCCCAAATCGTTCACTACACGGTCAATCATTGCAGAAGAAACCAGTGTTTTACCCACGGCAACATCTTTGCCCCACTGTGGGCGATGCTGGAACAGGTAGTTAATCGCAACAGCCAGGTAATGGTTCGGGTTCATCAGGCCAGCTGGCGTGACGATACCGTGGCGGTCGTAATCCGGGTCATTGGCGAAAGCCAGGTCGAATTTATCGCGCAGCGCTAACAGGCCTCCCATCGCACATTCGGACGAGCAATCCATACGGATCGCGCCATCTTTGTCGAGGTGCATAAAGCGGAAGGTCTGATCAACGTGATCGTTAACAATCGTCAGATCCAGATTGTAGTGCTTCGCGATACGCTGCCAGTATTCGATACCGGAACCACCGAGTGGATCAACACCCAGTTTCAGGCCTGCTTTCTGGATGGCGGCCATATCTACGATATCCACCAGCCCTTCAATAAACGGCTGCACTAGATCTTGCTCTTGTACGTGGCCACTTTTCCACGCCTGATCAAGAGAGATACGTTTCACGTCTTTCAGATCTGTGGCCAGCAATGCATTAGCGCGATCTTCTACGACTTTGGTGACGTTGGTATCAGCCGGGCCACCGTTAGGTGGATTGTATTTGATACCACCGTCATCCGGTGGGTTGTGCGAAGGCGTAATAACGATGCCATCAGCCTGCGCGCCACCCTTTTTGTTATGCATCAGAATGGCGTGAGAGATAGCTGGCGTTGGCGTGTAGCCGTTCGCCTGCTGCACAATAACATCCACACCGTTCGCAGCCAGCACTTCCAGTACGGAGATAAACGCAGGTTCAGACAGCGCGTGGGTATCTTTACCCACATAGCACGGCCCGGTAATGCCATTTTTTGCACGATCTTCTGCAATCGCCTGAGCAATTGCGAGAATGTGAGGCTCGTTAAAGTTTTGACGTGCCGCACTACCACGGTGACCGGATGTTCCGAACTTCACCGCATGTTCGCTATTCCCCACTTCGGGCTTCAGTACATAATACTGAGCCGTCAGTTGGGCTACGTTAATCAAATCGCTCTGTTGTGCCGGTTGTCCTGCACGAGGGTGGTTAGCCATTGGCCTTTCCTTCTGACGCGAGGTGTTAAATTGTGCCGCAAACCTTTTCAATCAATTCCGCCGGGAACTGCATTGATTGCATGATGTGTTCGACCATGCTGCATTTACGGCCAGTATTGGTGTTAGTAATAACCCAGTATGGCGTTCCTGGAACATGCTTAGGTTTGGTCTGGTTTCCATTTTGCAGCAACGTCTGTTCATTACCTGCAAAATAGACACGTGTACGACCATGCAGCGATTCAGTCGCTTCACCAAAAGCTTGAGCATCAAGTGTATACAGAGTTGAAAGCACCATCATGAAACGGTTAACCGCTTTCTTTTGCTCCGCATATTCATCGGACAGCAATAATTCACGAACCGCACGAACGCGATCGCGTGCTTTATTTACGGGTTTGGCTTCCGGAGCAGGTGCAGCAGTTGCGCCTGTCTGGCCGGTAATTGCAGGTGTAGCTGGGGTTTGGCCGGCGGTAAATTTCAACATGCGCCGTAAAATATCGGACGCGCTTTCACCAATGTGCTGCGTGTGGCTGGCAATATAGCGATAGAGCTCGTCATCAACTTCAATTGTTTTCATCTTAATCCAGTGCGATATCTTTTCTGAATGCAAGTAATTGGGATTATAAGGACAAATCCCAACCTCGGGTAGAGCCAAGCTTTTGTCACACCACAAAGTCAGACTAAACTGGAAATTTGCGGCAGTGCGGCAGGATGCCGTTATGATACCCTAACCGCACGAAGTAAAAAAAGAACTTTGCCATGAAATTGAATGCTCGCCTGCAAACTGCGCAACAATCGACTAGTAATTCCCCCATCGTCCTTATTCACGGTCTTTTTGGTAGCCTTGATAACCTGGGCGTGCTGGCCCGTGACCTTGGGCAGGATCATACGTTGCTGCAAATCGATCTGCGCAACCACGGTTTATCACCACAAAGCTCTGAGATGAACTACCCTGCTATGGCGCAGGATGTCGTCGAAACGCTCGATGAATATGACTTTGAGAAAGCCATTATTATTGGCCATTCAATGGGTGGCAAAGTGGCGATGGCTTTGACGGCGATTGCCCCAGAGCGTATCGACAAATTAGTACTGATTGATATTGCACCGGTGGATTATCAGGTGCGCCGCCACGATGAAATTTTCACTGCAATAAATGCCGTCAGCGCCGCTTGCGTTAAAACACGGCAGCAGGCCGCGACCGTGATGCGCGAGCATCTTGATGAAGAAGGTGTTATTCAGTTCTTGCTAAAATCCTTTGCCGATGGCGAATGGAAATTCAACGTGCCGGTGCTGTGGGAGCAATATGAGAATATTGTCGGCTGGGAAAACATTCCTGCATGGAATGAACCCTCGCTATTTATTCGCGGCGGCGCATCTCCTTATGTCAATGAATCGCATCGTAGCCAGTTGCTTTCACAGTTCCCTCAGGCGCGTGCTCATGTGGTTGCAGGTGCCGGACACTGGGTTCACGCAGAAAAACCTGATGCTGTTTTGCGCGCAATCCATCGTTTTATCGACACAACAGCGGCAAACTGATTAAAAACAAACCGACTGGCCGCAAGATGTGGCTAACGCGTTGGCGCGCAAGCCATGCTGATGTATGATTGCGCGCTAAATTGCGCCAGAGCACCCCGCTCCGTGCCACCTGAATTCCCTGTCAGTAGTCTAATCATGGCAAAAGAACAAACGGACCGTACTACATTAGATCTGTTCGCGGACGAGCGTCGCCCGGGGCGACCAAAAACCAATCCGCTAACGCGTGATGAGCAATTGCGTATCAACAAACGCAACCAACTCAAGCGCGATAAAGTACGCGGCCTGAAGCGAGTGGAGCTAAAGCTCAATAACGATGCGGTAGATGCTCTCAATCAGCTGGCTGAAGCGCGCAATATCAGTCGTAGTGAATTGATTGAAGAGATACTTCTCGAACAACTGAAGCAACATCTCAGTTAGTTTTAGTGCTATGTCCTGGTATGCGATTTTGCAGTCTGTGCACACCGGGGCGATAGCAGTTTCCGCACCACGAAGTGTTCTGCTATGATTGCCCTATCTGTGGCCAAATAGCAGCCACCATACCATTAAGTATCAAGAGGTTATTTTACTCATGGCAATCGTAGGCATTTTTTTCGGCAGCGACACTGGTAACACCGAAAATATCGCGAAAATGATTCAAAAACAGCTCGGTAAAGATGTTGCTGAGGTGCATGACATTGCTAAGAGCAGCAAAGAAGACCTGGAAGGCTTCGACATTCTGCTTCTCGGCATTCCAACCTGGTACTACGGCGAAGCCCAGTGTGATTGGGACGATTTCTTCCCAACTCTGGAAGAAGTTGATTTCAATGGCAAACTGGTAGCGTTGTTTGGTTGCGGTGACCAGGAAGACTACGCAGAATACTTCTGTGACGCATTAGGCACTATCCGCGACATCATTGAGCCGCGCGGTGCAGCTATCGTCGGTCACTGGCCGACTGCGGGTTACCATTTCGAAGCATCTAAAGGTCTTGCAGACGATGACCACTTTGTTGGCCTGGCGATTGACGAAGACCGTCAACCAGAACTGACTGCTGAACGCGTTCAGAAATGGGTTAAACAAGTTTCTGATGAGCTCAACCTGGCTGATATCATCAACGCCTGATTCTAAACCCTGGCTACTTTAAGATGCAGGCTGGCAATAAACCTGCATATTCAAGGGCGATGGGCATCAATGTGGCGAGACTATTGGGTTTCGCCACATTGATAGTTATTTCCGATTAAAATAATTGCTACAAATTTTTAACTTTTCAGCTTGTCCCTGTACAATGAACTCCTGACAAATAGCTATCAAGGCCATCAAATCGCGACTCAACCGCAATTTTTTAACTTGGTTATGCATAATACTTGCGGTTCCCATTTAGAAGGGGCAGTTCTATAATGAGACGCATTCATCTTAACGCTCACCCTGACTCCGAGCGAATCGTTAAGCAACAGGACAATTTCCGCATGACTGACAATAATACCGCATTAAAGAAGGCCGGCCTGAAAGTCACGCTTCCTCGATTAAAAATCCTTGAAGTGCTGCAGGGGCCGGTGAACCACCACGTCAGTGCGGAAGACTTATATAAACGTCTGATTGATATGGGCGAAGAGATTGGTCTCGCCACCGTTTATCGTGTACTAAACCAGTTTGATGATGCAGGCATTGTGACGCGCCATAACTTCGAAGGCGGCAAATCCGTATTCGAACTGACACAGCAGCATCACCATGACCACCTGATTTGCCTGGACTGCGGCAAAGTAATTGAATTCAGCGATGATTCAATCGAAGCCCGTCAGCGTGAAATCGCATCACGTCATGGTATTCGTCTGACTAACCACAGCCTGTACCTTTATGGTCATTGTGCTGAAGGTGATTGCCGTACCGACGAAAACGCACACGAAATCAGCGAAAAGTAATCTGCACCTCCGGCACCCAGAGTTGGGTGTCAGGCAATAAAAAAACCGGTGAGGAAGCTCATCGGTTTTTTTATTGCCTGAATACAGCGATTACTTATTGTTGGCGCGGATCTCTTGCCAGATTTTATCGCATTTTGCTTTCACGGCCTGGTCATTACCGGTACGTGTTGCCTGAATGCAGTTCTGGTAATCCAGGGTACGAACCGTTTCTTTCTTCGCAAACTCCTGGTGTTCCTTATCCTGAGCCAACACATTCAATACGCTTTGGCAGGCCTGAATTTTATCCGGATTGCCTTCTGCGGTGTTAATACAGGCGCTATACGCTTGTTTTAGTTTTGTGTCTTCCGGAGCCGTTTTAGGTTGTTGCTGCGCACACGCACTTAAACCTAACGCCATCACCACAGTCAGAACGATTTTTTTCATGTTTGATATCCTTAAGAAAACCGGGCGTTTTCACGCCCGGATTCGAATCAGAAGATGGTGAACGGTGCGATGACGATGAATTTCACGTCGCGCTCATCCTGGAAGATGTTGCCGTAACCACCGCCCCAGCTTGGGATGTCTGAATGGTTGTCGTACTGAGTGAAGTGCAGTTTGAACAGCGTGCCTTTCGCACGACCATCCTGAACGGTGTACAACGCATCAAGGCTGTACGCAGATTCTTTCAGGCGATTATCAGCATCGTAGTAACCGTCAGTGGTTGGTTTAGAGCTTGGTTTAGCATCCCATGCGTACACATAAGAAGCACCCACTGCCCAACCTGCCAGGTTCCAATTGCTCAGGTCATACATCGCGCCTGCAAATACTGCTTTTTCACCGTTGGCGTTGAAGTCAGAGCGGTTATCCCACCACACATCAAGACGACCGTTTGAAGATGCATAAGTTGGGGTCATACGCTGCAGGAAGTAACCTTGCTGGCCATCGGCCTTAACAATAGTTCCTTCAAGACGCAAATCAACCTGACCCACTCTGTATCCGAGAGTCAATGCCTGCAACCATGCAGTGCCGTCGTACAGATCGTTAACGCTGCCATCTGAAACTTTGTCACGCGTACCGTAGAACTGGTAGCTGGTTGTTAACGGGCTGCCCGCGATATCAAACTTATAGCTTGCTTTGGTGAAATACTGATCAACGTAGCCTTCAGCCTGCCCAAATGCCGCTTCGAGAATGAAATCATTTTTGAAGTCATACTTCGCGCCAAGAGAGTGTAAATATTCAACTTTGGTTTTTTTGTCGTTCTGATAGAACTTGTCCATTTCCAGGTGCCATGGAGCTTTGTACTCGTTGGTCCACATGTAGGAGAAGCTCAGCGCACCAGAATCGCCGTAATCAAAGTTTGCACCGGCTTCAGCGCCCTGGTAAGTACCAGGCATGAAGCTCCAGTGTGGTGCGAGCAAGGTTTGCCCGGTTGGCTGAATGTAACCGCCACGTGCCCAAACCGGGCCGTATTTGAATTTAGCTGCGGCTTTATAGAGGCTAATACCGCTCTTATCACCTGAGTAATCTTCGTCGTAAGCTTTGTTTACAGAGGAGAATGCGATTTCGTTCGGGTGACCGCTGTTACCATTTTCTGCCATTTCGATAGCAGTAAAGGCCGCAATATCCAGACCGAACATGTCAGCGGCGAAACCAGACTGGAAGTCCAGGTTGGCGTTCCAGGTGGAATGCGCAAGGTTAGTTTCATATTTATCAGTCGTAACATCTTTACGGTCACGCTCACGCTGCCAGTAATAAACACCACCGGTCAGAGTCGAGTCATCAACAAAGCCTGCTGCGCTTGCCTGAGGGATGACTACAAGTCCTGAAAGAGCCGTGACACCTGCAATTGCAAGCGCCAGTGCACTACGTTTGCCACTAAACGTACGCATATATTATTCCTCTTTGACGTATCAATAATCGCCGGACGTTAAAAGACGCCTTATGGCGAAAAAAAGTAAAAATGCCTAACGGCTAAAGCGGTTATGAATATTTGCCCGCATTACTGCTGCCCTTAAGACTATTTTTCGCGACGCGAATTATCAATGACTTTGTAAGAGTTCATTCCGATATTATGACAGAGAGCACATAATTTATGAGCATTTGTAACAAATAACGACACAAGAGTTTTATCTTGATAATTACTATTTATAAAATACAAAACTCCATATGAGAGCGCTCACATAATTAAAATAAGAATTTTTAATGTTCCGAGGTTGACCATAAAAAGTAGAGAGGAAGAAGTGTAAATAACATTAATTCGCAACGCGAATGTGAAGATATATTTAAGCAAATGATTATAAAGCGAAAAAAAACGCCGCAATTTGCGGCGTTTTTGTCAGATATTGACCTAGTAAAAAGGGACTATTCGCCCATTTTCGCCCAAGTATCACGCAAGCCAACGGTACGGTTAAATACCAGTTTTTCGGCAGTTGCATAACGGCTGTCCAGGCAAAAATAACCTTCGCGCTCGAACTGATACGCTTTGCCTTTTTCGGCATTTTGCAGACTTGGTTCGACGAAGCCTTGTTTGATAACCAGTGATTCCGGGTTAATCGTTGCAAGGAAATCTTCTGCAGCCCCTGGGTTTGCAACACTGAAAAGGCGGTCATAAAGGCGAATCTCAACAGGCAATGCATGTTCTGCACTCACCCAATGAATCACACCTTTAACTTTACGGCCATCAGCTGGGTCTTTGCTTAATGTGTCCGGATCGTAGGAGCAATGCAGCGTGGTGATATTCCCTGCATCATCTTTCTCAACGCGATCGGCTTTAATCACATATGCATTACGCAGGCGTACTTCTTTGCCCAACACCAGACGCTTATATTGCTTGTTGGCTTCTTCACGGAAGTCAGCACGATCGATATAGATCTCACGGCTAAACGGCACCTGACGGCTACCCATCTCTGGTTTGTTAGGATGGTTAGGCATCGTTACCATTTCAACTTCACCCTGAGGGAAGTTTTCGATGATAACTTTAACCGGGTCGAGAACAGCCATAGCGCGTGGTGCGTTCTCATTCAGGTCATCACGAATACAAGATTCCAGAGATGCCATTTCAACGGTGTTGTCTTGCTTAGTCACACCAATGCGCTTACAGAACTCGCGAATAGAAGCGGCGGTATAACCACGACGACGCAGACCAGAGATGGTCGGCATACGTGGGTCATCCCAACCCTCTACAACCTTCTCAGTCACCAGCAGGTTAAGCTTACGCTTAGACATGATGGCGTACTCGAGATTCAGGCGAGAGAACTCGTACTGACGCGGATGCGCAGGAATTGTGATGTTATCCAACACCCAGTCGTACAAACGACGGTTGTCCTGGAATTCCAGCGTACAAAGCGAGTGTGTAATGCCTTCCAGCGCATCGGAAATGCAGTGGGTGAAGTCGTACATTGGGTAGATGCACCACTTATTACCAGTCTGGTGGTGTTCGGCAAATTTAATACGATAAATCACCGGATCACGCATCACGATAAATGGCGAAGCCATATCGATTTTCGCACGCAGGCACGCAGTCCCTTCAGCGAACTCACCGTTACGCATCTTCTCGAACAGCGCGAGGTTCTCTTCAACCGTACGGTCGCGATATGGGCTGTTTTTCCCAGGCGAAGTCAATGAGCCGCGATATTCACGAATCTGCTCCGGAGTCAGTTCGTCAACATACGCCAGACCTTTATTGATCAGCTCAACCGCATAGTTGAACAACTGATCGAAATAATCTGAAGAATAACGCACGTTGCCAGACCAATGAAAACCAAGCCATTCAACGTCGTGCTTAATTGAGTCTACGAATTCGATGTCTTCTTTTACTGGGTTGGTGTCATCGAAACGCAGGTTGCACTGGCCTTGATAATCTTGCGCGATACCAAAGTTCAGGCAGATGGATTTTGCATGACCGATATGCAGATAACCATTTGGCTCTGGCGGAAAACGGGTGCAAATACTGTCGTGCTTACCATTGGCCAAATCTTCATCAATAATCTGGCGAATAAAGTTAGTTGGGCGGGCTTCTGCCTCACTCATCGCGGGTTCCTCTGTGCAAAAACTTTAGTTATCGACACATGATCTTATAAGCAAGCGTCGGAAACAACCTTTAGTTGCATAAATAAGGGTATCGGGGAGGACGGACGGGAGGGCATAAAAAAGCGGCTGGAGAAAAGACTCTCCAGCCGCTAAAGGCACAATCTTACCCTTCATACTTCAAGTTGCATCTTTGTTGGCTACGTTCACTCACCCGACAAATCTGCCAGGAGCAGATTTGAACGCTGTGAGTAGCACCCCGAAGGGGTGAGGCCCACGGATGGGCCGAGTAATCAACTTAGTACACTAAGCTCATCGGGACTCGTTCTCTTGCCGCCGCGATGCAACTCGCATTATTTTGGGTACATAACTCAGGAGCGATTATTTGCCTTTAATTTCGTACAGAGGTGTTTGCCCCGCAACAACAGAACCTTGTGCCTGGAGTACCAGACCACTGTAGTCGTCGATGTTGCTACAAACTACTGGGCTAATCATGGAGCGGGCATTAGCATTCAGGAAATCAAGATCCATTTCCAGAATCGGCTGGCCAGCAACCACTTCAGCACCCTCTTCTACCAAACGAGTAAAGCCCTGGCCGTTCAGTGCAACAGTATCAATGCCCATATGGACAACGATTTCTGCACCTTTCTCGGTTTCCAGGCAGAACGCATGGTTGGTATTAAAGATTTTTACGATAGTACCGGCAGCTGGAGCGACAACTGTTTTTCCAGTTGGCTTAACAGCAACACCATCACCAACAGCTTTGCTGGCGAAGGCTTCATCAGGAACCTGATCCAGCGCAACCACATCACCTGTCACTGGTGAAACCAGAGCAGCGATGGTTACAGCATTTGGAACTGCTTGTGGTTTAGCAGCAGCCACTGGCGCCGCGGCAGCTGTACTCACAGGAGCAGCAGCAACTTCACCTACAGTCTTCATAGAGTTGGCGATTTTCTCAGCTACAAAGCCAACAATAATTTGCACGCTGGTTTTGTTCAGACGGATAACACCGGTTGCACCCAGACGTTTCGCCAACGCTTCATTAACCAATGAAGAGTCTTTCACGTTCAGACGCAGACGAGTGATACATGCATCAATACCAGTCAGGTTAGCTGAACCACCTACCGCTGCGATGTACTGACGAGCCAACTCATTAACATCTTGATTGGTATTGCCGCTGACATTCACGTCCTGACCATCAGTTTCATCACCTGCAACAGCCAGTTCACGACCTGGAGTCAACAGATTGAATTTGAGGATAGTGAAACGGAACACAACGTAGTAAATCACGAAGAACACGATGCCTTGCGGAATCAGCATGTACCAATGTGTCGCCAGTGGGTTACGGGTAGAAAGCACCATATCCACCAGACCAGCACTGAAGCCGAAACCAGCAATCCAATGCATGCTTGCTGCGATAAATACAGAGATACCGGTCAGCACTGCGTGAATCAGATACAGAACTGGAGCCACGAACATGAAGGAGAATTCTAACGGTTCGGTGATACCAGTAAAGAAGGCAGCAAACGCACCCGCCATCATGATACCCAATACTTTGGCTTTATTTTCAGGACGCGCGCAGTGGTAAATTGCCAATGCAGCACCTGGAAGGCCAAACATCATGATTGGGAAGAAGCCAGCCTGATAGCGACCAGTAATACCAACGATACCAGTACCTTCAGCGATAGATTTAGCACCGCCAAGGAATTTAGGAATATCGTTAATACCTGCAACATCAAACCAGAACACGGAGTTCAAAGCGTGATGCAGGCCAACTGGAATCAGAAGACGGTTAAAGAACGCATAAACACCTGCGCCAATTGAACCCATTTTCTGGATGTGCTCACCAAAGTTCACCAGGCCGCTGAAAACGATTGGCCAGATAAACATCATGATGAAGGCAACAGCAATCATCACAAATGAGGTAAGAATTGGAACCAGGCGACGACCGCTGAAGAAGGACAACGCTTTCGGCAACTCGACGCTGCTGAAACGGTTGTACAACTCTGCGGAGATAATCCCCACCATGATGCCCACAAATTGGTTTTCAATTTTAGTGAACGCCAATGGAACCTGATCCAACGGAATGTGTTTGATCATGGAAACAGCGGCTGGCGAACAGAGAGTCGTCAAAACCAGGAAACCGACAAAACCGGTTAGTGCAGCAGCACCATCTTTATCTTTGGACATACCGTAAGCCACACCAATGGCAAACAGCACTCCCATGTGGTCAATGATTGCAGCACCAGATTTGATGAACAACGCAGCTAATGCGCTATCACCACCCCAGCTAACCGGGTCAATCCAGTAACCAACACCCATTAAAATGGCTGCGGCTGGTAGCGTGGCTACCGGCACCATCAGCGCACGGCCAACCTTTTGCATATAACCTAGAATACTCACGTTAATTCCCCCTATGAGACCCCGTTAAGGCTCGTTCAAAGCAGTTTTATTATTGTGTAACAAACCTTGAAAGCATGACGAAGATTCGCCAACTTTCAGAGTGTGTGAAAAATTAATTCGTATCGCAAATTAAACACCCTTTTTTTGTGATTAAAATCACCAAATATTGTTATTCCACTCCCCTTTGGCTAGCTATCGACTAAAACTTATTTTATCATCCGAAAAATCAAGACGGATTGATCCCGTAATAACTGGTTCTAAACTGGTTTACCCTTAGAGGGTTCGGATAACAATCTGGCTAAAGCTACTTTCTATTAACTTATGAGGTGAATGATGAGACTGATTCCCCTGGCTACCCCAGCTCAAGTTGGCAAATGGGCAGCACGCCATATCGTTAAGCGTATCAATGCGTTTAATCCGACAGCAGATCGTCCTTTCGTGCTCGGCCTGCCAACCGGTGGTACTCCACTTGAAGCATATAAAGCGCTGGTAGAGATGCACAAAGCGGGCCAGGTTAGCTTTAAAAACGTCGTCACCTTTAATATGGATGAGTACGTTGGTCTGCCAAAAGAGCATCCAGAAAGCTATCATACGTTCATGCACCGCAATTTCTTTGATCATGTTGATATTCCAGCGGAAAATATCAACCTGCTGAATGGCAATGCTGATGATGTTGACGCAGAGTGCCGTCGTTATGAAGAAAAAATTCGTTCATACGGTAAAATTCACCTGTTTATGGGTGGCGTGGGCAACGATGGTCACATCGCGTTCAACGAACCGGCTTCTTCTCTGGCTTCACGTACTCGTATCAAAACGCTGACTCATGACACCCGTGTTGCAAACTCCCGTTTCTTTGATGGCGATGTTACTCAGGTTCCAAAATTTGCGCTGACTGTGGGCGTGGGCACTCTGCTTGATGCAGAAGAAGTGATGATTTTGGTAATTGGTCATCTGAAAGCGCAAGCTCTGCAAGCAGCAGTGGAAGGCAACGTGAATCACATGTGGACTATTAGCTGTCTGCAACTGCACCCTAAAGCAGTCGTCGTGTGTGATGAGCCATCCACCATGGAACTCAAAGTTAAGACGCTGAAGTACTTCAACGAATTAGAAGCAGAAAACATCAAAGATCTTTAAATACTAACTTATACCCTAAATAATTCGAGTTGCAGCCAACATCCCTGCAACTTGAAGTATGAAGGGTATAACCGGGGGTACCTATGTTTGCATTAACTCACGGTCGAATTTATACCGGCCATGAAATTCTTGATGATCACGCGGTTATTATCGCGAACGGCCTGATTGAACGCGTTTGCCCGCGCTCAGATCTCCCTGCGGGTATTGAGACTCGCGATGTGGGCGGTGCAATCATCGCCCCCGGTTTTATTGATGTGCAGCTTAATGGTTGTGGTGGCGTTCAGTTCAACGATTCCGCAGATGCGGTTACCGTTGAAACGCTGGAAATCATGCAGAAAGCCAACGAGCGTTCTGGCTGTACCAGCTACTTACCGACACTGATCACCAGCAGCGATGAGCTGATGAAGCAAGGCGTGAAAGTGATGCGCGAATACCTGGCGAAATATCAGCACCAGGCTCTCGGTCTGCATCTTGAAGGCCCATGGTTAAACATGGTGAAAAAAGGAACGCACAATCCAAGCTTCGTACGTAAACCTGATGCAGAACTAGTTGATTTCCTGTGCCAAAACGCAGATGTGATCACTAAAGTCACTTTGGCACCAGAAATGGTTGGGCCTGAGGTGATTAGTAAACTGGTTGCTTCCGGCATTATCGTTTCAGCCGGGCATTCCAATGCCACTGTAAAAGAAGCTAAAGTCGGCTTCCGTGCAGGCATCACCTTCGCAACCCACCTTTTCAACGCAATGCCGTATATTACTGGCCGCGAACCGGGTCTTGCTGGGGCAATTTTTGATGAGCCAGATGTTTACTGCGGTATCATTGCCGATGGTTTACATGTGGACTATGCCAATATTCGTACTGCGAAAAAGGTCAAGGGCGATAAGCTGTGCCTGGTGACTGATGCAACTGCTCCGGCAGGCGCAAATATCGATGAGTTCATTTTCGCAGGAAAAACAATATACTACCGTGATGGTTTATGCGTAGATGAGAACGGTACGCTGAGCGGTTCAGCCCTGACGATGATTGAAGGGGTGTGTAACCTGGTTGAGCATGCGGGCATCGCATTAGACGAAGTCTTACGTATGGCCACCCTCTACCCTGCCCGTGCAATGGGTGTAGAGCAGCAATTAGGTACTATTGAAGCAGGGAAAGTCGCCAACCTGACGACCTTTACCCGCGATTTTAAAATCACCAAGACCTTTGTTAATGGTAACGAGGTCGTAACTGAGTAATTAAGGCATGACGACTGGCGGACAGGCTCAAATTGGTAATGTCGATCTGGTAAAACAACTGAATAGCGCGGCGGTATATCGCCTGATTGACCAACATGGGCCAATCTCTCGCATTCAGATTGCCGAACAGAGCCAGCTAGCACCTGCCAGCGTCACGAAAATTACTCGCCAGTTAATTGAGCGCGGACTGATCAAAGAAGTTGATCAACAGGCTTCCACCGGGGGCCGCCGCGCTATCTCAATTATCACAGAAACCCGCAATTTCCATGCTATTGGCGTACGTCTTGGCCGCCACGATGCAACCATCACGCTATTTGACCTTAGCGCTAAACCGATTGCCGAAGAGCATTATTCTCTTCCTGAACGAACTCAGGAAACGCTCGAGCATGCACTGCTAAACGCTATTGCCCAATTTATCGAACAAAACACACGTAAAATGCGTGAGCTGATTGCGATTTCCGTAATCCTGCCAGGCCTGGTCGATCCTGAAAGCGGTGTGATTCGTTACATGCCGCATATCCAGGTGAATAACTGGTCGTTAGTCGATAGCCTGGAAAAACAGTTCAAAGTGACCTGTTATGTGGGTCACGATATCCGTAGCCTGGCTCTTGCCGAGCACTACTTTGGTGCAACGCACGATTGCGATGACTCCATTTTGGTGCGAGTCCACCGTGGTACAGGTGCGGGGATTTTGTCTAATGGACGTATTTTTATTGGCCGCAACGGCAACGTTGGTGAAATTGGCCATATTCAGGTTGACCCATTAGGCGAGCGCTGCCACTGCGGGAACTTTGGCTGCCTGGAAACTATCGCCGCCAATGCTGCTATTGAACACCGTGTGCGCCATTTACTTGAGCAAGGTTATAACAGCCGCCTGACACTTGAAGACTGCGATATTACCGCGATTTGTAAAGCTGCGAACAAGGGCGATTCCTTGGCCTGCGAAGTGATTGAACATGTTGGTCGCCACTTAGGCAAAGCCATTTCCATCGCGATTAATCTGTTTAATCCGCAAAAAGTGGTCATTGCTGGGGAAATCATCGAAGCCGAAAAAGTGCTTCTCCCCGCTATCGAAGCCTGCATCAATACTCAGGTATTGAAAGCATTCCGTAAGAACCTACCCGTCGTGTGCTCAAAACTCGATGACCGTTCAGCCATTGGTGCCTTTGCTTTGGTAAAACGTTCGATGCTGAATGGCGTTCTGCTTCAACGTTTGCTGGAAAGTTAATCCAGTCACACGCTTTTTTACGCTATAGTTACGCCTTCTTTACGCCCTCCAGAAATGTGAGCATGAGCTGTTAATGACCATTCAGAATGTAATTTGTGATATTGACGGCGTGCTGATGCACGATAACGTCGCCGTACCGGGTGCTAATGAATTCTTAGCCCGCATCATGGAAAAGGGTATGCCGCTGGTTCTGCTGACTAACTACCCGTCGCAGACAGGTCAGGATCTCGCGAACCGTTTTGCATCCGCGGGTATTGATGTGCCGGACAGCGTCTTTTATACCTCCGCAATGGCAACCGCGGATTTCCTGCGCCGTCAGGAAGGAAAAAAAGCGTACGTTGTTGGTGAAGGCGCATTGATTCATGAGCTGTATAAAGCAGGCTTTACTATCACCGATATCAACCCTGACTTTGTAATTGTCGGTGAAACCCGTTCTTATAACTGGGAAATGATGCATAAGGCCGCCTACTTCGTAGCAAACGGTGCGCGCTTTATTGCGACTAACCCAGATACACATGGCCGTGGTTACTATCCAGCCTGTGGTGCGCTTTGCGCGGGTATCGAGAAAATTTCTGGCCGCAAACCATTCTGTGTTGGAAAACCAAGCCCGTGGATTATCCGCGCAGCACTTAACAAGATGCAGGCGCATTCAGAGCATACCGTTATTGTTGGCGATAACTTGCGTACTGATATCCTCGCAGGCTTCCAGGCTGGTTTAGAAACCATTCTGGTACTGTCGGGTGTTTCGACGCTAAACGACATTGATGCTATGCCGTTCCGCCCTTCCTGGATTTACCCGTCAGTCGCTGAAGTCGATATTATCTAATTCTTGATTCGCCCGGTTTTTGCCGGGCGTTTTATCGATTCAACAATCATTTTATCTTTCACTGAATGCCAGCCTGGCGATTTCACCAATAATTGCTGATCCGCTAATTATTCCGCTCATTTTCTCATCATTTTTCAGTAATCAATAATCACCATTGAACTATTTATCCCTCCAGGGCTAAAGGACTTGCTTTCACATCAATGATTGCGCATTTTCATAGTCATGCGATGCAGCATAACTATTTAATGGCTCAAAGAAGCATTACGGAGAGAGTTCTATGTGTTCAATTTTTGGTGTTCTGGATATCAAGACCGATGCGGTCGAATTGCGTAAGAAAGCACTCGAGTTATCTCGCCTGATGCGCCATCGCGGCCCAGACTGGTCTGGTGTTTACGCTAACGATAAAGCCATTCTTTCCCATGAACGTCTCTCCATTGTTGACGTTAACGCTGGCGCCCAGCCGCTATACAACAAAGAAAAAACTCACGCTCTGGCTGTGAACGGCGAAATCTACAACCATCAGGCTCTGCGTGCAGAATATGGCGACCGTTACGAATTCCAGACAGGCTCTGACTGTGAAGTTATCCTCGCGCTTTACCAGGAAAAAGGCCCTGAATTCCTTGACGATCTGCAAGGTATGTTTGCCTTCATTCTGTATGACGAAAAACAAGACGCCTACCTGATTGGCCGTGACCATATCGGTATCATCCCTTTGTATATGGGTTATGACGAACACGGCAACATGTACGTTGCTTCCGAAATGAAAGCGCTGGTTCCTGTTTGCCGCACTATTAAAGAGTTCCCGGCAGGCAGTTATCTGTGGAGTAAAGACGGTGAAATCCGCAGTTACTACCAGCGTGACTGGTTCGAATATGATGCAGTAAAAGATAACGTGACTGACAAAGACGAATTGCGTCAGGCGCTGGAAGATTCCGTAAAAAGCCACCTGATGTCTGACGTACCATACGGCGTGTTGCTGTCCGGTGGTCTGGATTCATCTGTTATTTCAGCAATTACTAAGAAATTTGCTGCACGACGCGTAGAAGATGAAGAGCGTTCAGAAGCCTGGTGGCCACAACTGCACTCCTTTGCGGTTGGCCTGGTCGGTTCTCCTGACCTGATAGCAGCGCAAGAAGTGGCAAACCACTTAGGTACTGTGCACCACGAAATTCATTTCACCGTGCAAGAAGGCCTGGATGCGATTCGCGATGTTATCTATCACATTGAAACTTACGATGTGACAACCATTCGTGCCTCTACCCCAATGTATTTGATGTCACGCAAAATCAAAGCAATGGGCATCAAGATGGTCCTGTCTGGTGAAGGTTCTGATGAAGTGTTTGGCGGCTACCTGTACTTCCATAAAGCGCCAAACGATAAAGAGCTGCATGAAGAGACCGTTCGTAAGCTGCAAGCTCTGCATATGTTTGACTGTGCCCGCGCTAACAAAGCAATGTCAGCCTGGGGCGTTGAAGCTCGCGTACCGTTCCTGGACAAGAAATTCCTTGATGTAGCGATGCGCATCAACCCGAAAGACAAAATGTGCGGCAACGGCAAGATGGAAAAACATATCCTGCGTGAATGTTTTGAATCTTACCTGCCAGCAAGCGTTGCATGGCGTCAGAAAGAGCAATTCTCTGATGGGGTAGGTTACAGCTGGATAGACACGCTGAAAGAAGTTGCGGCGGGCCAGGTCACCGACCAACAGTTGGAAACCGCAAGCTATCGCTTCCCGTACAACACACCAGGCTCTAAAGAAGCTTATTTGTATCGTGAAATCTTTGAAGAGTTATTCCCACTGCCAAGCGCTGCGCAGTGCGTTCCAGGCGGCCCGTCTGTTGCCTGTTCTTCAGCTAAGGCCATCGAATGGGATGAAGCATTCAAAACAATGAATGATCCATCAGGCCGTGCAGTAGGCGTTCACCAGTCCGCTTACAAATAATTGAGCAAAATGAAACACACGGGCCTACGGGTCCGTTTTTGTTTCTGCAATATACCTCACCTCTTATCTGGGCTTTTCCCTCACATATAACCACGAAATAACCGATTTTTGACGAATATTGCATCAAGCTGTTCGTAAGCTAATCAAACAGACAATTTACGCCAATTTTCGGGAAAAAATTGTTGACGCTAGAAGGCCAACTACGCATAATGCGCCCCGCAACGCCGATAAGGTTACGCAGAAAAAAGAAGGCTACTTAGCTCAGCTGGTTAGAGCACATCACTCATAATGATGGGGTCACAGGTTCGATTCCCGTAGTAGCCACCATTATTCTTTTTTAGCGCGGGAGTGGCGAAATTGGTAGACGCACCAGATTTAGGTTCTGGCGCCGCAAGGTGTGCGAGTTCAAGTCTCGCCTCCCGCACCATTTTAAAGCGTTGCATAGTTGGGGTATCGCCAAGCGGTAAGGCACCGGTTTTTGATACCGGCATTCCCTGGTTCGAATCCAGGTACCCCAGCCAATTTTTTGACATAGCACGTTAGTTTTGTGCGCCCACAGTTGGGGTATCGCCAAGCGGTAAGGCACCGGTTTTTGATACCGGCATTCCCTGGTTCGAATCCAGGTACCCCAGCCAGTCGAAGAATAAAGTTTTAAAATTAGGCTACTTAGCTCAGCTGGTTAGAGCACATCACTCATAATGATGGGGTCACAGGTTCGATTCCCGTAGTAGCCACCATATTTTTGGGGTATCGCCAAGCGGTAAGGCTCTGGTTTCTGATACCAGCATTCCGAGGTTCGAATCCTCGTACCCCAGCCAAAAATGAAAAGCTCGCTTCGGCGAGCTTTTTGCTTTTCTGCATTTGGATAATCTCGTCAGAATATAAGTCGGATGTCGCTAACGCTAATCCGACCCACAAAAACTATCGACTTATAACCCTAACGCATACTTCAGCGCCTGCCGTTTTAGCACGCCTCCGCGTTCTGCCGCCATCAGCCCTAAGTTTCGGATCACGCGCAACGGCCCTAAAGTATTGCTAAAACCTGCGTAGAACAGATCCATACCGCTTTGCATCAGGAAATTATCCGCCTGCCTGCGCGTCTGGTAGCGCTTCAAAATACGTGCATCTGCCCAGTGTTCACCGTAGCTACGTGCTTTAAGCATGACATCCAGCAACGCATCCACATCACGATAGCCAAGATTCACGCCCTGCCCGGCTAACGGGTGGATGGTATGTGCCGCATCGCCGATCAGTGCCAGCCCTTGTTGGGTGTATTGCAACGCATGGCGGCGAGTCAGTGGGAATGCACCGCTGGCGACAGGTGTTACCTGACCTAATCGTTCCGGGAAATTCGCTTCAATCGCCTTTTGCAGCTGCGGCATTGTCATATTCTGCAACTGGCGAATACGGGCCGGAGAGTCGTACCACACCAGCGAAGCCCAGTTATCAAAGAGGGGTAAAAACGCGTGCGGCCCTGCCGGGGTGAAATGCTGCCAGGTGCTATCGCCCGGCGTTTGTTCGCACTTAACCGTAATTAGCATGCACGATTGACGATACTGCCAGGCATGAATACCAATTCCTGCCCAACGTCGTACCTGCGAATTTGCTCCATCCGCACCAATCACCATCGGCACCGTTAAGGTCTGCTCATCGGCAAAATGGAGCGTCCAACGCCCTGCCTGCTGGTGCATGCTGTCAATGCGCGCGGGACACAGCAATCTGACATTTGGATGGGCTTCTAACGCCTGCCATAGCGCGAGTTGTAAAACCTGGTTTTCCACCATATAACCGAGTTCTGGTAGCCCAAGCTCCTGCGCATTAAAGCTAACGTGCGCACTTTCCCACTCCCAGGTTTCGAGCTGGCGATACGCATGGCTACGCATTGCCCGAACGGTATCCCACACACCAAGGGATTTGAGTAACGCGACTGAGGCGCTACTGATGGCCGAGATGCGTACATCAGGTGGGCTTGCGGCATCAAAAGCTGCCGGAGCCTGATGCTCAATCACCGCGACCTGAAAACCATTTTGCGCGAGGCCAAGGGCTGCAGCCGCACCGACCATCCCCCCGCCCACTACCGCAACATCAATTGACTCATTCAACATGATGATTTTGTCCTTAAATTGTCTATGTTGATTCTACCGGATTTTTACGCCAGTTTCGTAGGCTGGTCACATCAAGGCCAAAGCATTACAATACGCCGCCTGAATTCCTGGCTTTAACTGAGCAATGGCAAGTCGATGACAAAAAAACTCCATATCAAAACCTGGGGCTGTCAGATGAACGAATACGATTCATCGAAGATGGCCGATCTGCTGAATAGCACACATGGCTATACGCTTACGGATAACCCAAAAGAAGCGGACGTATTGCTACTCAATACCTGCTCGATCCGTGAAAAAGCCCAGGAAAAAGTGTTCCATCTGCTTGGCCGCTGGAAACTCTTAAAGCGTAAAAATCCCAATATCATTATTGGCGTTGGCGGCTGCGTTGCTTCACAGGAAGGTAAGCTGATTCGTAGCCGTGCACACTATGTTGATATTGTTTTCGGGCCGCAAACGCTGCATCGCCTGCCTGAAATGATCAACAAAGTGAGTGGCAACCGTAGCCCAATCGTTGACGTCAGCTTCCCGGAAATCGAAAAGTTTGACCGTCTGCCAGAGCCAAAAGCCGATGGCCCGACAGCTTTCGTTTCTATTATGGAAGGCTGTAACAAGTATTGTACTTACTGCGTGGTGCCTTATACCCGCGGTGAGGAAGTGAACCGCCCGTGTGATGATGTGCTGTTTGA
Organism: Buttiauxella sp. AC038; assembly: GCF_979253565.1. Lineage (NCBI taxonomy): Bacteria > Pseudomonadati > Pseudomonadota > Gammaproteobacteria > Enterobacterales > Enterobacteriaceae > Buttiauxella > Buttiauxella sp. AC038. Next base: position 3,647,940 of record NZ_CEEDCQ010000001.1, read on the forward strand.
AATCGCACAGCTCGCAGCGCAAGGCGTGCGTGAAGTGAATCTGCTCGGCCAGAACGTGAATGCTTACCGCGGGCCGACTTTCGATGGCGGTATCTGTTCATTCGCTGAACTGCTGCGCCTGGTGGCTGCAATTGACGGTATTGACCGTATTCGTTTCACCACCAGCCACCCGATTGAATTCACCGACGATATCATCGAGGTTTATCGCGACACGCCTGAGCTGGTGAGTTTCCTGCACCTGCCGATTCAATGTGGCTCAGACCGTGTGCTCAACCTGATGGGCCGTACCCATACCGCGCTGGAATACAAATCCATTATTCGCAAACTGCGCGCCGTACGTCCTGACATTCAAATTAGTTCTGATTTCATTGTTGGCTTCCCTGGTGAAACCCAGCAGGACTTCGAGCAAACCATGAAGGTCATTGGCGATGTGAATTTTGACGTGAGCTACAGCTTCGTCTTCTCTTCCCGCCCAGGCACACCCGCCGCCGATATGGTGGATGACGTGCCTGAAAAAGAGAAATTGCAGCGCCTCTATATTCTGCAAGAGCGTATCAACCAGCAGGCCATGGAATTTAGCCGTAAGATGGTTGGCACCACGCAGCGTGTCCTTGTCGAAGGCACCTCACGCAGAAACATTATGGAGCTGACCGGACGTTCCGAACACAATCGTGGCGTCAACTTTGCGGGCACCCCGGACATGGTCGGTAAATTTGTCGATGTCGAAATTACTGAAGTGGCCACTAACAACTCACTGCGCGGTAAAGTCGTTCGTACCGAAGATGAGATGGGGCTGCGTATTGCCGAGTCTCCGGAGTCAGTAATTGCTCGCACACGTAAAGAGAATGAGATAGGCGTAGGGTTCTATCAGCCTTAGTCCCCCCTAAATGCCCGTGGGTTCGCTAACGCCGTGACCCCATGGGCATTTTCATTGTTTGCACTTGCATTCTGAACAAGCCACCCAAATATCGAAAAGCAGGCTTGCGCCATCCGCCCACGCCGTAAATAATCATTTTTATGGCCTGCATTAATGCAGCAATACATTCTACTGGCCCTGCGAGGATAAGTTTGAATATCGAAACACGTGAAATTACGCTAGAACCCGCAGACAATGCGCGTCTGCTAAGCCTGTGTGGCCCATTTGATGACAACATCAAGCAGCTTGAACGTCGGCTGGGGATCGAAATCAATCGTCGTGACTATCACTTCAAGCTCACGGGCCGCCCGATTCTGGTCAATGCTGCCGCAGATATTCTGCGTAACCTGTATGTCGATACTGCGCCGATGCGTGGTGAAATTCAGGATATAACACCGGAACAAATCCACCTCGCCATTAAAGAAATTCGCGTGCTGGAACAGTCTGCCGAAAGCGTTCCAGAGTACGGAAAAGCGGTCAACATCAAGACCAAACGTGGCGTCATCAAACCACGTACACCAAACCAGGCGCAGTACATCGCCAATATTCTCGACCACGACATCACCTTTGGTGTCGGCCCAGCAGGGACCGGTAAAACTTATCTTGCGGTTGCAGCAGCAGTCGATGCACTGGAACGCCAGGATATCCGCCGCATTCTGCTGACCCGTCCGGCCGTCGAAGCGGGTGAAAAGCTCGGCTTCTTGCCAGGCGATTTAAGCCAGAAAGTGGACCCTTACCTGCGCCCGTTGTACGACGCGCTGTTTGAAATGCTCGGCTTTGAGCGTGTTGAGAAGCTGATAGAGCGCAACGTTATTGAAGTCGCGCCACTCGCCTATATGCGTGGCCGCACGTTAAACGATGCATTCATCATTCTGGATGAAAGTCAGAACACCACCATCGAACAGATGAAAATGTTCCTGACGCGCATAGGCTTTAACTCAAAAGCCGTGATTACCGGCGATGTCACGCAAATTGACCTGCCAAAAAATCTGAAATCGGGCTTACGTCATGCAATCGACGTACTGGCCGAAGTCGATGAAATCAGCTTTAACTTCCTTAATAGTGAAGACGTTGTCCGCCACCCGGTTGTGGCACGTATTGTGAATGCCTATGAAGCGTGGGAAAACGCGGAACAGGTTCGTAAAGATGAACTCGCAGCAGAGCGCAAGCGAGAAGCGATGGCTATTAATGCCGCCGCTCAGGAGAGTAAATGAGTCAGGTTATACTGGATTTGCAGGTCGCGTGTGAAGACGCAAACGGCCTGCCGACGGAAGAACAATTTCAGGCATGGCTTGATGCGGTCATCCCACAATTTCAGGAAGAGTCAGAAGTCACGATTCGCCTGGTGGATGATGCAGAAAGTCACGATTTGAACCTCACTTACCGTGGGAAAGATAAATCCACAAATGTGCTTTCGTTCCCGTTTGAAGCCCCTCCAGGTATTGAACTGCCACTGTTGGGAGACCTGATTATTTGCCGTCAGGTTGTGGAACAAGAAGCAAAAGAGCAACAAAAACCACTGGATGCGCACTGGGCACATATGGTCATCCACGGCAGTTTGCATCTGCTTGGTTATGATCATATTGAAGATGGAGAAGCCGAAGAGATGGAATCCCTGGAAACAGAGATAATGCTTGCTCTTGGGTATGCTGATCCGTACATTGCCGAGAAAGAATAGTCGCTACGGTAAATGATTACCGTAACGCATCAGGTGCAGGCAGCGAGCCATTAACTGCCTGCTATCTATTAATTAACCGAGGGGCCACAAACCTAACGCCATGAGCGACGACAATTCCCAAAACAGTGACACACCTGCCAGTAAGAAGGGATTCTTTTCCCTGATTCTCAACCAGCTATTCCACGGTGAGCCTAAAAACCGTGACGATCTGCTGACACTCATCCGTGATTCTGAGCAAAATGATCTGATCGATCAAGATACCCGCGACATGCTTGAAGGCGTGATGGATATCGCCGACCAACGCGTCCGCGACATCATGATCCCTCGCTCTCAAATGGTAACGCTCAAACACAACCAGACGCTGGACGAATGCCTCGATGTGATCATCGAATCGGCACACTCCCGCTTCCCGGTGATCAGTGAAGACAAAGATCATATCGAAGGGATTCTGATGGCTAAAGATCTGCTGCCGTTTATGCGCAGCGATACTGAGCCATTTAGCATGGAAAAAGTGTTACGTCAGGCAGTTGTTGTGCCGGAAAGTAAGCGTGTTGACCGAATGCTCAAAGAGTTTCGTCAGCAGCGCTACCACATGGCGATAGTGATTGATGAGTTTGGCGGTGTATCCGGACTTGTCACCATCGAAGATATTCTCGAACTGATTGTTGGGGAAATTGAAGATGAGTATGACGATGAAGAAGATGGTGATTTCCGCCAGTTAAGCCGTCACACCTGGACGGTTCGCGCTCTGGCCTCAATCGAAGATTTTAACGACACCTTTGCTACCCATTTCAACGATGACGAAGTGGATACCATTGGTGGATTGGTAATGCAGGCCTTTGGCCACTTGCCTGCCCGTGGCGAAACCATCGAAATTGATGGTTATCAGTTCAAAGTCGCGATGGCAGATAGCCGCCGTGTTATTCAGGTTCATGTCAGAATTCCGGACGACTCGCCACAACCGAAACTGGAAGATTAATTCAAAGATGTCTATAGCCCTACTCCTTCAACGCCAGCGTGTGCGTCTGCTGCTGGCGCTGCTTTTTGGTGCCTGCGGAACGCTGGCTTTCTCCCCTTACGATTTTTGGCCTGCCGCGATTGTTTCTCTGGCAGGGCTTCAAGGGCTGACACTAAATCGACGCGCTATTCAAAGTGCGTGGATTGGTTTCTTCTGGGGGCTGGGGCTATTTGGCTCGGGCATTAACTGGGTTTATGTCAGCATCGCGCAGTTTGGCGGAATGCCTGGCCCGGTTAATATCTTCCTGGTGGTGCTGCTTGCGGCTTACTTGTCGCTGTACACCGGTTTGTTTGGCGGTTTCCTCAGCAAGCTTTGCCCCAAAACCACCTGGTGGCGCGTGGCTATCGCAGCACCCATGCTGTGGCAACTCACCGAATTCCTGCGTGGCTGGGTATTAACTGGCTTCCCGTGGCTGCAATTTGGTTATAGCCAGATTGATGGCCCGCTAAAAGGCATCGCACCGATTCTCGGTGTTGAAAGCGTGACCTTCCTGCTAATGATTATCAGCGGCCTTCTGGTGTTTGCACTGCACGAGCGTAACTGGCGTCCTGCGGTCATTGCCACAGCCCTGCTGCTCCTGCCGTGGCCATTGCGTTCTATTCAGTGGTATCAGCCACAAACTGCACGCACGATTGATGTCGCGATGGTTCAGGGTGATATCCCGCAATCCCTGAAATGGGATGAAAACCAGCTGCTTAATACTCTGAAGATCTATCTCGATAAAACGCAGCCGCAGATGGGGAAATCCCAACTGATTATCTGGCCTGAATCGGCAATCCCGGATCTTGAGATTAACCAGCAGCAATTCCTGACGATGATGGACGACCTGCTGCGCTCGAAGCACAGCTCGCTCATTACCGGTATTGTTGATGCGCGTTTGAATAAGCAGAACCGCTACGACACATACAACACCATCATCACATTGGGTGAAGGCAACCAGTACAGCTATAACAGCGCCGATCGTTACAACAAAAACCATCTGGTGCCGTTTGGCGAGTTTGTGCCGCTGGAATCGATTCTGCGCCCACTGGCCCCGTTCTTTGATTTGCCAATGTCATCATTCAGTCGCGGCCCATATTTACAGCCGCAGTTGGAGTCCAATGGTATTAAGCTGACACCTGCGATTTGCTACGAAATTATCCTGGGAGAGCAGGTGCGCGATAACTTCCGCCCTGATACTGACTTCCTGCTGACTATTTCAAATGATGCATGGTTCGGCAAATCGATTGGCCCATGGCAGCATTTCCAGATGGCACGTATGCGTTCACTGGAGCTGGGTCGTCCGCTTCTGCGCAGCACGAACAATGGTATTACCGCCGTGATTAATGCTAACGGTGATATCGACGCAATGATCCCGCAGTTTACTCGCGAAGTTCTGGAAGCGAAGGTCACGCCAACGCGCGGTATTACGCCATATGCACGCTTTGGCAACTGGCCACTGTGGGGCGCAACACTCATCTTTGGCTTTGCCTCTGTTCTGTTGGCACTGCGCACACGCCGCAAATCCTGATTCTGCATTACCTAAAAATGGCCAGCTCATGCTGGTCATTTTCATTTCTGGCACAACCTTTGCAAAATATTACTCACTAGAAAGATACAAAATGCTGAATCACTACCCTGTGAGCAGCATGAAGCATTGAGATGCACCAAACGATGACAAACCCAGCACCAAAGTAGTGCAATGGAAGATTTTTGCCTCTAAACGGTGCGGCACGCTTCGCAAAAATAAACATCTGGATAGCAAAATCTTTACATTAAGCTAGGTTAAGTGTTAACAAAAAGACAAAGAATTAAGCTTATTCAATAACACACAACAACAAAAATATACCTGGCAGCATTCAGCCACTGCGGCTCGAGGGACGACAGGTAAAACACTCACAACGGGTATCAATGCCTCATGGCATTAAGATAAAGGAGTTGGTAATGCAATTACGTAAACTAGCCTCAGCTTTGCTGGTTATGGGTTTAGGCGCTGGAATCGCACACGCCGAAGATGCTAAACCTGCAGCTCAACAAAGTACTCTTGATAAGATCGCCGCAAACGGCGTCATTGTGGTCGGTCACCGTGAGTCTTCTGTTCCTTTTTCTTACTACGATAACCAACAAAAAGTCGTCGGCTATTCACAGGATTACTCCAACGCTATCGTTGAAGCCGTGAAGAAAAAGCTCAACAAGCCTGACCTGCACGTTAAGTTGATCCCGATTACTTCTCAGAACCGCATTCCATTGCTGCAAAACGGCACCTTTGATTTTGAATGTGGTTCCACCACTAACAACCTCGAGCGCCAGAAACAAGCATCGTTCTCTGACACGATATTCGTCGTCGGTACCCGTTTGCTGGTTAAGAAAGGTGGCCCGATTAAGGACTTCGCTGACCTGAAAGGCAAAGCAGTTGTTGTGACTTCTGGGACCACTTCTGAAGTTCTGCTGAACAAGCTGAATGAAGAGAAGAAAATGGATATGCGTATCATCAGTGCTAAAGACCATGGTGACTCATTCCGCACTCTGGAAAGCGGTCGTGCCGTTGCCTTTATGATGGATGATGCCCTGCTGGCTGGCGAACGTGCTAAAGCGAAGAAACAGGATAACTGGGAAATCCTCGGCACTCCGCAATCCCGCGAAGCCTACGGCTGTATGCTGCGTAAAGACGACCCAGAGTTTAAGAAGCTGATGGATGACACCATCGCTCAGGCACAGACATCTGGTGAAGCGGCGAAATGGTTTGATAAGTGGTTTATGAATCCAATTCCACCGAAAAACATCAACATGAACTTCGCTCTGTCTGACGACATGAAAGCCCTGTTCAAAGAACCAAACGATAAAGCACTGAACTAAACATACCCATTAGCATTCGAGTTGCAGGTAGGCGGCCAGTGAGCTTATCCCGATGAGCTTACTTCAGTAAGTGATTCGGGTAAGTGAGTGCAGCCAACACCCCTGCAGCTTGAAGGATGGTGGGTATAGAACAAGGGGCCGGGATGACCCAGCCCTCTCGATTGACGAACTGAAGCTCGGACAGACTATGCGTCGGATGGCCGTTCCCCATCCGGCGTGAAAGTACCCCCAAAATCTCAGGCATAGATCTGAAATCGGGGTACAAGCTTCTCATCAATCTTCGAGGGTAGCGCAGCTCGCTACCCTCAATTTTTTCTCGGAGTATGTTATGTCTATAGACTGGAACTGGGGAATATTTCTACAGCCCGCCCCGTTCGGCAACACCACCTATTTGGGCTGGATTTGGAATGGCTTCCAGGTCACCGTCGCCCTGTCCATCTGTGCATGGATAATCGCTTTCCTCGTCGGCTCTCTGTTCGGCATTTTACGTACCGTTCCCAATAAATGGCTGTCGAGCCTTGGCACGCTGTATGTCGAGTTGTTCCGTAACGTGCCGCTTATCGTGCAGTTCTTTACCTGGTACTTAGTGGTGCCGGAATTACTGCCTGAAAATCTCGGCATGTGGTTTAAATCTGAGCTTGACCCGAATGTTCAATTCTTCTTGTCATCGATGATTTGCCTTGGTTTGTTTACCGCAGCTCGTGTATGTGAACAGGTCCGTGCAGCCATTCAGTCACTGCCTCGCGGGCAAAAAAATGCCGCACTGGCGATGGGTTTGACGCTCCCACAAGCTTACCGCTATGTGCTGCTACCAAACGCCTATCGCGTAATCGTGCCGCCAATGACATCTGAAATGATGAACCTGGTGAAGAACTCAGCTATTGCATCAACCATCGGCCTGGTCGATATGGCGGCGCAGGCGGGTAAATTACTGGATTATTCCGCACACGCTTATGAATCCTTTACAGCAATCACCCTCGCGTATGTCCTCATTAACGCTGTGATTATGCTGGTGATGTATGTCGTTGAACGCAAAATTCGCCTGCCTGGCAATATGGGAGGCAAATAATGTACGAGTTTGACTGGAGTTCTATTCTCCCCGCGATGCCTTATCTGATGCAGGGGTTGATCATTACCCTGAAAATCACCGTTACGGCGATTATCTTCGGTATCGTGTGGGGTACGCTGCTGGCGGTGATGCGCCTGTCGCCGATTAAGCCCATAGCCTGGTTTGCCAGCGCCTACGTCAACGTTTTCCGCTCTATCCCGCTGGTGATGGTGCTGCTGTGGTTTTATCTGGTTGTGCCAGGGATCCTGCAAAAAGTGCTGGGGCTTTCACCGCAAACAGATATTCGACTGATCTCTGCCATGGTGGCGTTTTCAATGTTTGAAGCCGCCTACTATTCAGAGATTATTCGTGCCGGTATCCAGAGTATCTCTCGAGGGCAGTCCAATGCCGCCCTTGCGCTGGGGATGACGCACTGGCAATCAATGAAACTGATTATCCTGCCACAGGCGTTCCGCGCCATGGTGCCATTGCTGTTAACGCAAGGTATCGTCTTGTTCCAGGATACGTCACTGGTATATGTGTTAAGTCTGGCTGACTTCTTCCGTACCGCTTCCACCATTGGTGAGCGCGACGGAACCCAGGTCGAAATGATCCTGTTTGCCGGTATGGTGTATTTCGCAATCAGCCTGAGTGCTTCGCTGTTGGTCAGCTACTTGAAGAAAAGGACAGTGTGATGATTTCCCTGAAAAATGTTTCTAAATGGTATGGTCACTTTCAGGTGCTAACCGACTGCTCAACAGAAGTCAAAAAAGGTGAAGTGGTGGTCGTTTGTGGGCCATCGGGTTCCGGTAAATCAACGCTTATCAAAACGGTAAATGGACTTGAGCCGGTGCAAAAAGGCGAGATCGTGGTTAACGGCACCCAGGTTAACAACAAGAAAACCAATCTTGCTGAGTTACGCTCGCACGTCGGAATGGTGTTCCAACACTTTGAGCTGTTCCCGCATCTGTCGATTATCGAAAACCTGACGCTTGCTCAAGTAAAAGTGCTCAAACGCAACAAAGAAGAGTCGCGTAAAAAAGGGCTGAAACTGCTCGAGCGCGTTGGGCTAACCGCTCATGCCGATAAGTTCCCGGCACAGCTGTCCGGCGGCCAGCAGCAGCGTGTCGCCATTGCGCGTGCGCTGTGTATGGACCCCGTGGCAATGCTGTTTGATGAACCGACCTCGGCCCTTGACCCTGAGATGATCAATGAAGTGCTGGACGTTATGGTTGAGCTGGCAAACGAAGGGATGACCATGATGGTGGTGACCCACGAGATGGGCTTTGCCCGTAAAGTGGCAAATCGCGTGATATTTATGGATGAAGGGAAAATTGTTGAAGACTCGAATAAAGAGGATTTCTTCAACAACCCACAATCTGAGCGTGCAAAAGACTTCCTGGCGAAAATCCTGCACTGATTCGGTATTAAGTCGCACAATCACCCTCTCGAGCGGTGGTTGCGCGGCAAAATCACTTCATAGTCTCGTTCATTAACGCTGTGACTTTATTCATCACCGGACCTGCGTCCTTCACGCCTTTACTCTCTTGCTCTTTCACCCATTTGCTTTGCACATCCTGGTAATGGGTCGCCGTTTCCCAATGCTTAACTTCATCAGGTTTCAGCTCGCGAATAGCCACGCCGTTATCACGCAACTCACTCACCATGCCATCGAAACTGCTGTCCATAACCGAGCCTAAAGTTTGATACGCTTTTTGAGCGGCGCGTTGAATGGCTTGCTTGTCTTGATCGGCAAGTTTATTCCAGGTGTCTTTATTCATCACCAACGGATAAACATGGCCCAACCACAGATCTTTGGAGATCAAAACATTAGGAGCCGTTTTATGCACGTTGAGCTCAAAACCGCTGTCGACGTTAACCATTAATCCGTCCAGACTTCCCGCTTTCAGCGCGTCATAAATTCCCTCGCCCCACGGCATAGAAACGGGAATTGCACCGCAATTTTTCAGGAAATCCTGATGCCAGAAACTGGCTGAACGCCACTTTGTTCCTTTGATATCACCTAATGCGCTCAGGGGTTTAGTACTGAAAAAAGCCACGGGATAGCCGGTCGCAAGGAAGATGTTAACCACATTTTGCTTTGCTAACTCAGCCTGGAACTCAGGGATAGTGGCGTAAGCCTTGCGGAAAAACTCAACCTGTTTTTCACCCGTTGGCCCAACAGGGAAACTTTTGAAGATCTGCTGCAGGGGAAATTCCTTCGCCGTGTATTCAGGCACCACGATTGCCATATCAGCAACCTTCCCTTCTTTAACGACACCCAGAGCATCATAGCTACGAGCCAGTTCACTGTTCCAGTGATCGTCAACCTTCAGGCGGCCGTGCGATTCCTTCTCAATTTCGGTAAAGAAAACGTTCTTGATAAAGCTGGTGCGCATCCCGCCCAGTGGTTCATGGTCGGAGTATTTCAGGATTTGAACTGCCGATACCGTGGTGGGCATCAGCATCATGGTGAGGAAGACGGCCAGAATTTTTCTGGCCAGGGGTTTTCGTTGCATTGCGGTTCCTTCGCGTTGTGAAAATTAAGGTTCAAATGGGCGACGGCTAAACTGGTTATGCCCACATTTCGGGCAAACGGGCAGCACATCAGGGGTATAAATCGCCAGGTGGAAATGGCAGTTCTCGCAAACCAAATTGCCAAGGCCGACCACTTCACCGCTATGATAAACGCCGTGGTGGTTGAGGTCCTGGAAAACTTCGCGCCATTCGAGCTGCGTTTTGTCGGTGATATCAGCCAGTTCCTGCCAAAGACTCTCTTTAATGACGCGCATGAAGACGCTGTCGGTAAATTCATCCTGGCTTTCGTTATAACTGCGAGCAAACTCTTCTAAATCACGGCGGACTGCACGCGTCACTTCATCTACTTCGGTACGAGTCAGCTCCCCGGTTTCGTTCATGCGTTTACGCGCGCTGTCGACCAGTTCGTCAATATCGCGCTCTCCATTGCGTAACCGTTCGGTGAGTGAGGCCACCAGTTCACGGTAAAATTGAGCAACCTTGTTCATCGTCTACCTGCCTCCTTGAAGAGTTTCATGCGTTCAGTGTCATGTAACTGACTATAATAGTAGACCTTAATCGGGCATCTCTTTGTTAGATTGACCACAAGCAAGGTAAATATCTGCAAATGAGAAATGGTGATCACGGCCCTTGAAAGGCTGTTTTGCCGCACTCTTATCGGCTATGCTATGCGGATCAAATCACACGTTAGGAATGAAACCTAACCTGTAGCTGTTTTTCATCACAGGACCATTGGCTGCCATGCAAGAGCAATATCGCCCGGAAGAGATAGAATCCAACGTACAGCTTCACTGGCAAGAGAAGCGTACTTTTGAAGTAACCGAAGACGAAGGCAAAGAGAAGTATTACTGCCTCTCGATGCTACCCTATCCTTCTGGCCGACTACACATGGGCCACGTTCGTAACTACACCATCGGTGACGTTATCGCACGTTACCAGCGCATGCTTGGCAAAAACGTTCTGCAGCCAATCGGCTGGGATGCGTTCGGTCTGCCAGCAGAAGGGGCGGCGGTAAAAAACAACACTGCTCCAGCGCCATGGACTTACGACAACATCAACTACATGAAGAACCAGCTCAAAACGCTGGGCTTTGGTTATGACTGGAGCCGTGAGCTGGCGACCTGTACCCCGGAATATTACCGTTGGGAACAGCAGTTCTTTACTCAGCTGTACACCAAAGGGCTGGTTTATAAAAAGACCTCCGCGGTTAACTGGTGCCCGAACGACCAGACTGTTCTTGCAAACGAACAGGTTATCGACGGTTGCTGCTGGCGTTGTGACTCCAAAGTTGAGCGTAAAGAGATCCCACAGTGGTTTATCAAAATCACCGCTTATGCAGACGAGTTATTAAACGACCTCGATACGCTGGACCATTGGCCTGAGCAGGTCAAAACCATGCAGCGTAACTGGATTGGCCGTTCCGAAGGTGTTGAGATCACTTTCGATGTGGAAAACAGCGCTGAGAAACTGACTGTTTACACCACGCGTCCGGACACCTTTATGGGCGTGACCTATCTGGCCGTTGCCGCAGGTCACCCAATCGCGCAGCAAGCCGCACTGAACAACCCAGCGCTGGCTGAGTTCGTTGAAGAGTGCCGTAACACCAAAGTTGCCGAAGCAGAAATGGCAACGATGGAGAAGAAAGGTGTTGCGACTGGCGTTAACGCTATTCACCCACTGACCGGTGAGTCTGTTCCAGTTTGGGTAGCAAACTTCGTCCTGATGGAATACGGCACCGGTGCTGTAATGGCCGTTCCTGGTCATGACCAGCGCGACTGGGAGTTTGCGACCAAATACGGTCTGCAAATCAAACCGGTTATTCTGAATGCCGATGGTAGCGAACCAGACTTGACGGCTTGCGCAATGACCGAAAAAGGCGTTCTGTTCAATTCAGGTGAGTTCGACGGTCTGGACTTCCAGAACGGCTTTAACGCTATTGCCGACAAACTGGCAGCCAAAGGTGTTGGCGAGCGTAAAGTTAACTATCGTCTGCGCGACTGGGGTGTTTCCCGTCAGCGTTACTGGGGCGCGCCAATTCCAATGGTGACTCTGGAAGACGGCACCGTTATGCCAACGCCTGCAGATCAGCTGCCTGTTATCCTGCCTGAAGATGTCGTAATGGACGGTATCACCAGCCCAATTAAAGCTGATCCTGAGTGGGCAAAAACCACTATTGATGGCAAACCTGCGCTGCGTGAAACCGATACCTTCGATACCTTTATGGAATCTTCCTGGTACTACGCGCGTTACACCTGCCCGCAGTACGACAAAGGTATGCTGGATTCCAAAGCAGCTAACTACTGGCTGCCGGTTGATATCTACATTGGTGGCATCGAACACGCCATCATGCACCTGCTCTACTTCCGCTTCTTCCACAAACTGATGCGTGATGCAGGCATGGTGACCTCTAACGAGCCCGCCAAACAACTGCTGTGTCAGGGTATGGTTCTGGCTGATGCGTTCTATTACACCGGTGTTAACGGTGAGCGTAACTGGGTTTCTCCGGTTGATGCGATTGTAGAGCGTGACGAGAAAGGCCGTATTATCAAAGCCTGCGACGCACAGGGCAATGAACTGGTCTATGCTGGCATGAGTAAAATGTCGAAGTCGAAAAACAACGGCATCGACCCGCAAGTCATGGTTGAACGCTACGGCGCAGATACTGTTCGCCTGTTCATGATGTTTGCCTCTCCTGCAGATATGACGCTGGAATGGCAGGAATCTGGCGTTGAAGGGGCTAACCGCTTCCTGAAACGTGTCTGGAGACTGGCTTACGAGCACATCAGCCGCGGTGCAGCTCCAGCGCTTGACGTTGCAGCTCTTAGCGAAGATCAAAAAGCATTGCGCCGTGATGTTCATAAAACCATCGCGAAAGTGACCGATGATATTGGTCGTCGTCAGACCTTTAACACCGCAATCGCTGCCATCATGGAATTGATGAACAAACTGGCGAAAGCACCACAGGACGGCGATCAAGACCGCGCGCTGCTGAATGAAGCGCTGATTGCTGTGGTTCGCATGCTTTATCCTTTCACCCCGCATGTTTGCTTCGATATGTGGCAGTCACTGGGTGGCGAAGGCGATATCGACAACGCACCATGGCCACAGGCTGATGAAAAAGCGATGGTCGAAGACTCGCTGCTGGTGGTTGTACAGGTGAACGGTAAAGTTCGCGGCAAAATCACTGTTCCAGCGGATGCAACGCAAGAACAAGTGCAGGAACGCGCAGGTCAGGAACATCTGGTTGCGAAATATCTTGAGGGTGTGACCGTACGTAAAGTGATTTACGTTCCGGGCAAACTGCTCAATTTGGTTGTGGGCTAAGCGCAGGAGGAACCGTGCGACATCCCTTTATCAGCTTGTTAGTTACTTTGGCGGTGCTTGTCACTGCCGGGTGTGGTTTTCACCTGCGTGGCAGCACGCAGGTTCCTGATCAAATGAAAACCTTGATCTTCAACTCTGGTGATCCGAACGGCCCACTAGCGCGTGAAGTACGCTCTCAGTTGCGCCTTAATGGCGTTACGATAGTCAGCGATACCGGAACGGGAGTTCGCAAGGATATTCCGTCGCTGCGCTTACTAGGCAGCTCACTCGGAAAAGATACTGCATCTGTCTTCCAGGATGGTCGCACAGCGGAGTATCAAATGGTTATGACAGTTTCAGCGCAGGTGCTGATTCCGGGTCATGACATTTATCCAATTAACGCCAGAGTGTATAAGTCATTCTTTGATAACCCACTTGCTGCACTGCAAAAAGATGCCGAGCAAGATTTATTGATCAAAGAGATGTACACCACTGCAGCTCAACAGCTTATTCGTAAGCTGATGACCGTGCATGTTGCTGATGTCGCTGAAACCGAAGCAGCTGAGACGCCGGTTAAAGGCAAAACCTCAACTTCTACGCCAGCAACGCCAGCAGGCCGCACTTCGACCACGCTTTCGGCCACATCTGGTAGCCAATGATAAGGTTGTACCCTGAACAACTTCGCGCGCAGCTCAATGAAGGGCTGCGCGCGGCGTATCTGCTACTCGGTAACGATCCGCTATTACTCCAGGAAAGCCAGGATGCCATTCGCCAGACGGCTGGTACCCAGGGTTTCGAAGAACACCATACCGTTCAGATTGATGTCAGTACCGACTGGCAAGATCTGTTCTCGATTTGCCAGGCTTTAAGCCTGTTCGCCAGTCGCCAGACACTTCTGTTGCTGTTACCAGAAAATGGTCCAAACGCTGCGATCAATGCCCAACTAGAAACTCTGGTGTCCCTGCTGCATGACGACATTCTTCTGCTGGTGCGTGGTAACAAATTCACCAAAGCTCAAGAAAATGCAGCGTGGCTAAGTAAGCTGGCCGAACGTTGCGTTATTGTGACCTGTCAAACTCCGGAACAGGCTCAATTGCCTCGCTGGGTAGCCCAACGAGCTAAACAGATGAATCTCACACTCGATGATGCGGCCAACCAACTGCTGTGTTATTGCTATGAAGGAAATCTGCTGGCACTGTCACAAGCCCTGGAACGTCTTTCGCTGATTTGGCCTGATGGTACGTTGACCTTGCCTCGGGTTGAGCAAGCGGTAAACGATGCAGCTCACTTCACTCCATTCCATTGGGTGGATGCGATTCTGGCAGGGAAAAGTAAGCGTGCATTGCATATTCTGCAACAGCTCCGGTTGGAAGCCAGCGAACCAGTGATTTTGCTGCGAACAATCCAGCGCGAGCTACTGCAACTGGTTAATCTTAAACGCCAGTCAGCGCATACTCCGCTACGTACTTTATTTGACCAACAGCGCGTGTGGCAGAATCGTCGTGCGCTGGTGACGGAAGCACTCAATCGCTTATCTGCAGAACAGCTTTATCAGGCGGTGCGTTTGCTGAGTCAAATCGAAATGACGCTGAAAAAAGATTACGGCCAGTCGGTCTGGGCCGAGCTGGAAGGGCTTTCTCTTTTGCTGTGCCATAAAGCACTGCCGGAAATTTTCATCGATGGCTAAGAGTGCGCCGAGGTTAACTGCTCTGTATGGCGGGACATTCGACCCCATCCATTACGGGCATTTAAGACCGGTCGAAGCACTGGCAAAACAGGTGGCACTGCAACAAGTCACTATCATGCCGAATAACGTCCCACCACATCGCCCTCAGCCACTGGCGAATAGCCAGCAGCGTAAGACAATGGTGGAGTTGGCTATTTCCGGGAACTCGCTATTTAAGCTAGACGACCGTGAATTACAACGTGAAACACCGTCGTACACCGTTGAAACTCTGGAACAGTTGCGTGCTGAGATTGGAGCTGAACAACCTTTGGCGTTTATCGTGGGACAGGACTCCTTGCTTAGCCTGCAACGCTGGCATCGTTGGGAAACACTGCTGACGTTATGCCACCTGCTGGTTTGCCAACGTCCCGGATATTCTCTGTCGATGAACACACCTGAGGAACAGCAATGGCTTGAAGCGCATCAAACAACTTCGGTTGAAGAGCTCCATAGCCAGCCTGCCGGTCAGATTTACCTCGCGCAAACGCCAATGTATGACATTTCGGCAACGGCTATCCGCCAACGATTAGAGCAGCATCAAACCTGTGATGATCTACTCCCCCCAGCAGTCGCTGAGTTTATTCGCCAGCACAATCTGTATTGCTGAGAATGCGCTGCATGGCAGCCAGCAGTTTGTCGTTGTCGACAGGGCTTTTAATCGCCACACGGTAATAGCGCGAATCTAGTCCCGGATAATTTGCACAGTGACGAATTAAAATATTCTCTTCCAGCAACCGTTGTTGCAGATCTAAACCTTCAATTTCGCAACGTAGAAAAATATAGTTCGCCCGTGGAGGCCATACTTTAATTCCCGATAGCTCACCAAGACCTTTAAACAAGCGAGGTTGTTCGGTGCTTAGCCAACGATAACTCGCCTCAATATAAGCCCTGTCATTGAGAATCACCTCTCCTGCCAATGCCGCAAACGCATTAATGGTCCAGGGTTCTCTTTGTCTTCGAATACGTCCAACCACTTCTGTATTGGCACTCACCATATAACCAAGTCGCAGACCGGCAATAGCAAAAAATTTGGTGAGTGAGCGCAGAACATAAAGTCGGGAGAACTTTGCTAAGTGCGGAATCAGGCCTGGCTCATTGGGTAAAAAATCGAGGAAGGCTTCATCAAGAATTAAATCAATATGGTTTTCCTGGCAACGCTGCGCAATGGCCAAAAGCAAAGATTTCTCAGGCATCAAACCTGTCGGGTTATTCGGTGTGCATAAAAACAAGCAATCCAAATCGGGCGTTAATGCCTGCAATAATGATTCATCAGGTTGCCAGCTTTGTTCTTCACTAAGATGAAAATCAATTATTTCGCAATTAACTCGCGTTAGCGCACGACGATATTCAGCAAAACCCGGCGTCAATAACAGCGCCTTATGTGGCAAGAGTTGCTGTACTAGATTAAATATCAGCTCCGTTTCGCCATTACCTGCCAATACCCATTCTTGAGGGACTTGATGATGTTCGGCCAAAGCCTGGTGCAGCGCGCGATATTCAACGTCAGGGTAACGTTCAGCAATAGCCAGGTTTTCGGTAATGGCGCGCTTCAATGAATCGGGCATACCCAATGGGTTAATATTGGCACTAAAATCGATAAGTGAATTCGCATCCACACCCATAACAGCTGCAGCTTCAATGATATTGCCGCCGTGCTGACTACTGAACGCCATACGTCCCCCAATAAAACAGACTTCGAACTTGAGGTGCAATGATACACTTATGCCAGTGCCAGCCAATGTTTGCGCGAGGATGAGATGAAATTATGGTTAGTGCGCCATGGACAAACCCAGGCAAATTTAGACGGTCTTTACAGTGGCATTTCTGAAACTCCACTGACTGCGGAAGGCATCAACCAGGCCGAAGCGGTAGGCGATATGCTAAGTCATGTTGCTTTTGAGAAGGTGCTTTGCAGTGAGTTGGGCCGGGCGCAACACACCACTCAATTGATTCTCCAGCAACGTAAAATCCCTGTAGTTACCGAACCACGACTTAATGAGATGGATTTTGGTGACTGGGAGATGCGCCATCACCGTGATTTACAGCGTTTGGATAGCGAAAACTACGCCGCATGGTGCAACGACTGGCAGAACGTTATTCCCCGCAATGGTGAGGGCTTCCAGCTTTTTTCCCGCCGTGTCAGCGAGTTCTCCGCATCGTTATCCACGTTGCCAAAAGATGAAAATGTTTTGATTGTGAGCCATCAGGGCGTACTGAGTCTGCTTATCGCTACCCTGCTCAACATGCCGCCCGCGTCATTGTGGCACTTTGTAATTGAACAAGGGGCATGGAGTTCAATTGAGATTCGAGAAGGGTTTACCACACTCAGGACTCTCAATAACCGGGCTATTTGTCCGCCGGTGCAATAAGTTGCCAACGTCTCTGGTATCGTCAACCATTGACACTACACCTCAGACTGTTATGCTCCGCTGCCATAATTTCCTGCCCGCAAGCATGACTTTCCAAAATAGTTTTACAAAAATGGCGATGCAAACCAGGCCACTCGGTGGGATGATACCCCGCTTTGAGCGCCGCATTGCCGAATTGTCAGTAAAGCTGCCCCATTATGGGTATCATGCGGGCTAAATCGAACACACTCTACTTTTCCCAGGGGGAACACTTGCAGGGTAAAGAATTTCAAGATTTCATCGTTGATAAAATCGACGACCTCAAAGGCCAGGACATCATTGCTCTGGATGTTCAGGGTAAATCAAGCATCACTGATTGCATGATTATCTGTACCGGCACCTCTAACCGTCACGTTATGTCCATCGCTGAACACGTCGTAGAATCATCTCGCAAAGCCGGTTTTGAAGCTTTGGGCGTGAAAGGCGTGAATGCGACTGACTGGGTGGTTGTTGACCTTGGCGAAATTATCGTCCATGTGATGCAAGAAGAAAGCCGCCAGCTATACGAATTGGAAAAGCTCTGGGGTTAATGAGTGAAGCTGCAATTAGTAGCAGTTGGCACCAAAATGCCTGACTGGGTGCAAATCGGCTTTACCGAGTACCTGCGTCGTTTTCCCAAGGATATGCCATTCGAACTGGTAGAAATTCCTGCGGGAAAACGCAGCAAAAATGCCGATATCAAACGCATTCTAGAAAAAGAAGGCGAAATGATGTTGGCTGCAGCCGGCAAGGGCAACCGAATTGTCACGCTGGATATCCCAGGGCAACCTTGGGATACACCGCACCTTGCCGTGCAGCTTGAACGCTGGAAACAGGATGGTAGAGATGTAAGCTTGCTGATTGGCGGCCCAGAAGGACTCGCTCCAGCATGCAAAGCTGCGGCAGAGCAAAGCTGGTCACTGTCCACTCTGACAATGCCACATCCTTTAGTTCGGGTGCTTGTAGCAGAAAGCCTCTACCGTGCGTGGAGCATTACGACCAACCATCCTTATCACCGTGAGTAGATATCGTCAGGTAGAACAAAGCTGCGGATGAAATTACAGAATTCTTTTCGTGACTATACAGCTGAGTCTGCGCTTTTTGTGCGCCGGGCGCTGGTCGCGTTTCTAGGCATTTTGGTGCTAAGCGGTGTGCTTGTCGCCAACCTTTATAATTTACAAATCGTCCGTTTCACTGACTACCAAACTCGCTCGAATGAAAACCGCATAAAACTGGTCCCCATTCCGCCTAGCCGCGGCATTATCTATGATCGCAACGGCACACCACTCGCCCTCAACCGCACCATTTACCAAGTGGAAATGATGCCTGAGAAAGTGGACGACGTGCAGGCGACGCTTGAAGCGTTACGTTCAGTCGTAGATTTAACTGACGACGATATTGCCAACTTTAAGAAAGAGCGAGCACGTTCTCATCGCTTCACCTCTATTCCGGTGAAAACCAACCTCACCGAAGTGCAGGTTGCCCGTTTTGCCGTGAATCAGTACCGTTTCCCGGGTGTTGAGGTCAAGGGCTATAAACGTCGTTTCTACCCCTATGGCTCAGCACTGACACATGTCATTGGCTACGTTTCCAAAATTAACGATAAAGACGTTGAACGCCTTGATAAAGACGGCAAGCTGGCAAACTACGCCTCAACGCATGATATCGGTAAGCTCGGTATTGAACGTTATTACGAAGATGTCTTGCATGGCCAGACGGGTTATGAAGAAGTTGAAGTCAACAACCGTGGCCGTGTCATTCGCCAGCTCAAGGAAGTGCCGCCACAAGCTGGGCACGATATCTATCTGACTATCGACCTTAAGCTACAGAATTACATTGAAACCTTATTAGCAGGAAGCCGTGCAGCAGTTGTGGTCACCGACCCACGCACCGGCGGCATTCTGGCGCTTGTTTCGATGCCAAGTTACAACCCGAACTTGTTCGTTGATGGCATCTCAAGCAAAGACTATTCCGGTTTGCTCAATGACCCGAACACGCCGCTTATTAACCGTGCAACGCAAGGGGTTTACCCTCCGGCTTCCACGGTGAAACCGTATATGGCGGTATCCGCGTTAAGTGCTGGGGTAATCACCCGCAATACTTCCCTCTTTGACCCAGGCTGGTGGCAGTTACCTGGTTCTGAAAAACGCTATCGTGACTGGAAAAAGTGGGGCCACGGCCGCCTGAACGTCACCAAAGCGCTTGAAGAATCCGCTGATACCTATTTCTATCAGGTCGCTTACGACATGGGCATCGACCGTATGGGCGAGTGGATGCGTAAGTTTGGCTACGGGCACTATACCGGTATCGATCTCTCTGAAGAGAGGTCCGGCAACATGCCAACACGCGAATGGAAGCAGAAACGCTTTAAAAAGCCATGGTATCAGGGTGACACAATTCCTGTTGGTATCGGCCAGGGCTACTGGACCGCGACTCCGATTCAAATGAGCAAAGCAATGATGATCCTGATTAACGACGGCATCGTTCGTGTCCCTCATTTTTTGTCGAGCACCGTTGAGAACGGCAAAAAAGTGCCGTGGCAGCAGCCGGTTCAACCGCCGGTTGGCGATATTCACTCAGGTTACTGGGAAATTGCCAAAGATGGGATGTATGGCGTAGCCAACCGCCCTAACGGTACAGCCCATAAATACTTTGCCAATGCACCGTACAAGATTGCTGCGAAATCAGGGACGGCACAGGTCTTTGGTCTGAAAGCTAATGAAACTTATAACGCTCATAAAATTGCTGAACGCTTACGCGACCATAAATTGATGACTGCGTTCGCCCCTTACGATAATCCACAGGTTTCCGTCACCATGATTCTGGAAAACGGCGGCGCAGGCCCTGCTGTAGGCACCATCATGCGCCAGATCCTCGACCATATTATGCTCGGGGACGACAATACGGTTCTGCCTACTGAAGCACCGGCAGCAGCAGGTGCAGAGGATCAATAATCATGACTGATAATCCAAATAAAAAGTCGTTCTGGGATAAAATCCACATCGATCCGCTCTTCCTGGTGACCATTCTGGCGCTGCTTATCTTTAGTGCGCTGGTAATCTGGAGCGCCAGTGGCCAGGACATGGACATGATGGAGCGTAAAATTGGCCAGATCCTGATGGGGCTGGTTGTGATGATCGTGATGGCGCAAATCCCGCCTCGCGTGTACGAAGGCTGGGCTCCTTATCTGTATATTGTCTGCATAATATTATTGGTGGCGGTGGATGCGTTTGGAGCGATATCCAAAGGTGCACAACGCTGGCTTGACCTCGGTATTGTGCGTTTCCAGCCGTCCGAAATCGCAAAAATTGCCGTGCCGCTGATGGTGGCGCGCTTTATTAACCGCGATGTCTGCCCACCAACACTGAAGAATACCGGCATCGCGCTGATACTCATTTTCATGCCGACGCTGCTGGTTGCCGCTCAGCCCGATCTGGGAACGTCTATTCTCATTGCCGCATCAGGACTGTTCGTGCTGTTCTTATCCGGTATGAGCTGGAAACTTATCGGTGTTGCCGTGCTATTGGTTGCCGCCTTTATTCCGATTCTGTGGTTCTTCCTGATGCACGATTACCAACGTGCACGCGTAATGATGCTGCTTGATCCGGAAAGTGACCCTCTCGGTGCTGGCTATCATATTATTCAGTCTAAAATTGCTATTGGTTCTGGCGGATTACGTGGCAAAGGTTGGTTACACGGAACACAGTCGCAACTCGAATTCTTACCCGAACGCCACACTGACTTTATCTTTGCAGTACTTGCCGAAGAGCTAGGCTTGGTGGGTGTTCTGGTGTTACTGGCGCTCTATCTATTGCTTATTATGCGCGGCCTTATCATTGCCGCTCGTGCTCAGACCACATTTGGTCGAGTAATGGCTGGTGGGCTGATGTTGATTTTATTCGTATATGTGTTTGTTAACATTGGTATGGTTAGTGGTATCTTACCGGTGGTCGGCGTACCTTTGCCGCTGGTGAGCTACGGGGGCTCGGCCCTGATCGTTCTGATGGCCGGGTTTGGTATCGTGATGTCGATACATACCCACAGAAAAATGTTATCAAAAAGCGTGTAAGTGGATGAGGTGCGTAATGGTTAAGCGTTGGCTTGGGATCTGTGTCGTTGCTGCAATACTGGCTGGCTGCTCGTCTGATGACGGTGATCAACAACAGGTAAACCAGCAACCGCAACCGGCGGTGTGTAATGGACCGACGGTTGAAATAAGCGGTGCGGAACCGCGCTTTGAACCGTTGAGTCCTTCGGCTAATCAGGATTACGAAAATAACGGTAAACGCTACAAAATCGTGCAGAATCCGGCAAACTTTAGCCAGGCAGGTTTTGCCGCTATTTATGATGCGGAACCAGGTAGCAACCTGACAGCATCAGGCGAGCCATTTGATGCGACTGCCCTGACTGCTGCCCATCCAACACTTCCTATTCCAAGCTATGCGCGTATCACAAACCTCGCAAATGGGCGCATGATTGTCGTGCGTATTAACGATCGTGGTCCTTATGGCAATGATCGTGTCATTTCATTATCACGCGCCGCAGCCGACCGTTTGAACAACTCAAACAACACCAAAGTACGCATCGACCCAATTATTGTTGCCCAGGATGGTTCCATGTCCGGACCTGGGACTGTGTGTACAACTGTTGCCAAACAGACCTACATCCTCCCCGCTCGCCCTGATTTAAGTGGTGGAA
This sequence comes from Buttiauxella sp. AC038, assembly GCF_979253565.1. Lineage (NCBI taxonomy): Bacteria > Pseudomonadati > Pseudomonadota > Gammaproteobacteria > Enterobacterales > Enterobacteriaceae > Buttiauxella > Buttiauxella sp. AC038. The sequence goes on from NZ_CEEDCQ010000001.1 coordinate 3,670,087, forward strand.
TGGGCAGTGCTTCTTCAGGAATGCCAACAGAAGCTCCGCAAGGTGAAGTACGCGCTATTAGTAACTCCTCACTGAAAAGTGAAGACACAACCGGAGCCCCAGTAAATAGCAGTGGTTTCTTAGGTGCTGCAACTCCACTGGCCCCCGGCGTGATTGAAAATGACCAGCCTGTAGTTGCCCCGGATCCTGCAGTAGCAGCAACACCAGTTCAAACGGCAGCACATGTACAACAAAATGCACCGGTTACTGCGCCAGGCTCAGTTCAGGGTAACGTACAGACAGCAGCTCCAGTTGCCACAGCTTCCGGGCGTTATGTCGTTCAGGTCGGTGCAGTCAGCGATCAGACTCGTGCAACTCAGTGGCAGCAAAAACTTAGCCAGCAATTTGGCGTGCCGGGCAAGGTTTCCACTAACGGTGCTATGTTCCGTGTACAGCTTGGGCCATTTGGCAGTCGGAACGAAGCTGCTGCTGTGCAACAACGTTTAATGAGCGAAGCCCAGCAGCAATCTTTCATCACTAACGCACCCGCTATGTAAGTGGTTGTGTCTGGCATCCGTCGTGCGTCAATTAATGTAAATTCCATTAACAAATGATGCGCAAAGACGGATGCCAGCAAAAATCGCTTTTGCTATAGTAAGGCACTTTTTTATTCCCATCATGGATGTCGTTGTTCTAATCATGAATACAGCCCCTTCTTTTCGTTTTGTTAAACGCCTGGCGCTCACTACGGCCCTCACTCTTTCGGGGATGGCTGTCGCACACGCTGACGACCTGAACATTAAAACAATGATCCCAGGCGTCCCGCAGATTGATGCGGAAGCGTACATCCTGATCGATTACAACTCCGGTAAAGTACTGGCCGAGTCTAATGCTGATACACGTCGTGATCCTGCAAGCCTGACCAAAATGATGACCAGCTACGTCATCGGTCAAGCGATGAAAGCCGGTAAATTTAACGAAAGCTCGATTGTGACTGTTGGACAGGATGCATGGGCGACCGGTAATCCGGTATTTAAAGGTTCATCATTGATGTTCCTGAAACCTGGCATGCAGGTGCCAGTATCTCAGCTGATTCGCGGTATTAACCTGCAATCAGGTAACGATGCATGTGTTGCAATGGCCGATTTCGTGGCCGGCAGCCAGGATGCATTTGTTGGCCTGATGAATAGCTATGTTTCCGCATTGGGTCTGAAGAATACCCATTTCGGGACCGTACACGGTCTCGATGCCGAAGGCCAATTCAGCTCAGCGCGTGATATGGCGTTGATTGGCCAGGCGCTGATTCGCGATGTGCCGAACGAATACGCTATCTACAAAGAGAAAGAGTTCACCTTCAACAATATCCGCCAGACAAACCGTAACGGCTTGCTGTGGGATACCAGCCTGCAAGTTGATGGCATCAAAACTGGTCATACCGATGCCGCAGGTTATAACCTGGTGGCCTCTGCAACTGAAGGCCAGATGCGCCTGATTTCTGCAGTACTTGGTGGACGTACGTACAAAGGTCGTGAAACCGAAAGCAAAAAACTGCTGACCTGGGGTTTCCGTTTCTTTGAAACTGTCTCGCCACTGAAAGCCGGTAAAGAGTTTGCTTCTGAGCCAGCCTGGTTTGGTGATAACGACCGTGCATCGCTCGGGGTTGATAAAGACGTTTATCTGACAATCCCTCGTGGCCGCATGAAAGATCTGAAAGCGAGCTATGTACTTAACACCACTGAACTGCATGCACCACTGCAGAAAAACCAGGTTGTTGGTACCATCAATTTCCAACTCGATGGAAAAACTATCGAGCAACGCCCACTGGTTGTCCTTCAGGAAATGCCAGAGGGTAATTTCTTCAGTCGTATCATTGATTACATCAAACTGACATTCCATCATTGGTTTGGTTAATAATTGAACACTTGAAAGAATAGAAGTCATCCCCATATACTATGAATCAAAGCAACTCCCGCCCCTCCAGGCGGGAGTTATCATTTTTAATGCCGTAACGCTGGAGCTACCATGAAAACCAATCTGAAAGAATTGCTCGAATTCCCGACTCCCTTTACTTACAAAGTGATGGGTTTGGCGAAACCCGAGCTGGTTGATTTGGTCATTGAGGTGGTGCAGCGCCACGCACCTGGTGACTACACCCCGCAGGTTAAACCGAGCAGCAAAGGTAATTACCATTCTGTATCGGTTACCATTAAAGCGACTCACATTGAGCAAGTTGAGACCCTATACGAAGAGCTCGGCAAGATCGAAATCGTTCGTATGGTGCTGTAATTCATACCCGGCCAATAGGCCGGGTACTGCTTTTTGCCCCGGTGATATATACTCCCTCATCTTTCTAACCTGCCGGAGACGATGTTTTGTCTCAAGATACTATTCAAATCCGCCAACTTGGCCTGCAACCCTACGAACCCATTTCTCAGGCGATGCATGATTTTACCGATACCCGTGATGAAACGACCGCCGATGAAATTTGGCTGGTAGAACACGAGCGTGTCTTTACACAAGGCCAGGCAGGTAAAGCGGAGCACGTGCTCGTTCCTGGTGATATACCCGTGATTCAAAGCGACCGGGGCGGCCAGGTCACTTACCATGGACCAGGTCAGCAAGTGATGTACGTGTTGCTTAATCTTAAACGTCGTAAGCTCGGTGTTCGGGAACTGGTCACCATTCTTGAGCAAACCGTGGTCAATACCCTTGCAGAATTACAGATAGAAGCTTATCCACGCGCGGATGCTCCTGGTGTCTATGTTGATGGACGTAAGATTTGCTCTCTGGGTTTACGTATTCGTAAGGGCTGTTCATTTCACGGGCTGGCATTGAATATTGATATGGATCTCAGCCCTTTTCTGCGAATCAACCCTTGTGGATATGCAGGTCTTGAGATGACACAGGTCAGTTCACTACGTGCTGGAACGTCACTTGAAGATGTACAACCATTGCTCATCAATAAATTCATCGAGTTATTGAATAATCCGCCGGTTAAATACTTACCTGCTTAGTATTTATTATTCTGACAACTGCATCCTGCACAAATTATAGGCTGCGTAGTCACATCGACCTCCCGGCGGTTGCTATGAGGTCGATTTGCTAATTGTTAACCTCGAAAAGCGCACAATCCAACAACTCATTTACAATTCTTTCCCCATTTACTGCTCTGTCAGGCTGATTTATTCCCTTCAGTGATGATATACTTCGGGCGCTATTAAAAAATAGTTGATAAATAAAACATTCGATTAGCCTGATTTTTTTCAGCAACTGGAACACGTACGATATGAGTAAACCTATTGTAATGGAACGCGGCGTCAAGTATCGCGACGCCGATAAAATGGCTCTGATCCCGGTTAAAAACGTGGTCACTGAGCGCCAGGAGCTGTTAAGAAAACCAGAATGGATGAAGATCAAACTTCCATCTGATTCGACCCGAATTCAGGGTATCAAAGCGGCAATGCGTAAAAATGGTCTGCACTCTGTGTGTGAAGAAGCTTCCTGCCCTAATCTGGCGGAATGTTTCAACCACGGAACGGCAACCTTTATGATTCTTGGTGCAATCTGCACTCGTCGCTGCCCATTCTGCGATGTGGCTCATGGTCGCCCTGTTGCACCAGATGCCAATGAACCAGCCAAATTGGCCCAAACTATCGCTGACATGGCATTACGTTATGTCGTCATCACATCAGTTGACCGTGATGACCTGCGCGACGGTGGAGCTCAACATTTTGCCGATTGCATAAGCGCAATTCGCGAAAAAAATCCGACCATCAAAATTGAAACATTAGTGCCAGATTTCCGTGGGCGAATGGACAAAGCGCTAGAAATTCTTACCGCTACGCCGCCTGATGTGTTCAACCACAACCTGGAAAACGTACCGCGTATTTATCGCAAAGTACGTCCTGGCGCTGACTACAACTGGTCGCTGAAATTGTTGGAGCGTTTTAAAGAAGCGCATCCTGATATCCCAACCAAGTCAGGTTTGATGGTAGGTTTAGGCGAAACGAACGCAGAAATTGTGGAAGTGATGCGCGACCTACGTCGCCACGGCGTCACTATGTTGACTCTGGGCCAATATTTACAGCCAAGCCGTCATCACTTGCCAGTGCAGCGTTATGTTAGCCCTGACGAGTTCGAAGAGATGAAAGCAGAAGCTCTGGCTATGGGCTTTACCCATGCAGCTTGCGGCCCGTTTGTTCGCTCTTCATACCACGCAGATCTACAAGCTAAAGGTATGGAAGTTAAATAACGATGTAACAAATCGTTACCTTTAATTTGCGCCAAGCACAATAAAACCGGCATAAATGATGCCGGTTTTTTTATATCTGGTCGAAAGCTGCGTCGTGATCAGTCTTTATGCGTAATACGGTCAGTTGTTGCATCCGTATCGTTGGCAGACTTAGCGGTAGTCTCGTCTTCATTCATGGCTTTCTTGAAGCCCTTGATTGCCGAGCCGAGATCACCACCCAGGGTGCGCAACTTCTTGGTGCCAAATAACAAAACAATCAGCGCACCGACCACCAACAACTTTGTAATACTAATCTCACCCATAACAACCTTCTTTAATCATGCGTGCCGTGGATACGGCGAACAATACACTGAGACAATTAACGGTCATTTTCTCGCGCGATACAATAGCAACCTGTAACAAGTTGAATCAAGATCGACTTAAAAAACATCATAACAATTTGGGTAAGCCAAACCGGCGGTTTTTCAATACAGGTAACATGGCCCTTACTTCAGTTAAATATTCGCTATCCAACTCAGCATAGATCAAAGCCGGTCGCTGATTTGCCGATGCAATGACAACGCCGAGCGGATCCACAACTCGACTATGACCAATGTTTTTATTACCGCATTCACCTGATGCCACAACATAACATGTGGTATCAAGTGCACGAGCCGCCAGTAACGTTGACCAATGCATCTCTTTATTTGGGCCACGTAACCATGCCGCAGGTAAGACTAAAATATCAGCGCCCGCTAAAGCCAGACTCAAAGCCATCTCCGGAAAACGCAGATCGTAGCAGGTCATTAACCCCACTTTAAAACCTGCGACCTCAATTAAAGGTGGCAATACATCACCCGCATCAACCAGGCGCGATTCTTGTACATTAAACGCATCATAGAGATGAAGTTTCTGATACCGAGCTATCACCTCGCCGCCACGAATTACCAGCAAAGTATTTGCCGCACGGCCCACCGTGGTTTTGATATGCAATGTCAGTATGGTGGTCAGATTATCATTACGACTCTGCTCGCAAAGCTTATCGATAAATTCGTCGTCCATGGTTTGCGCTGATTTTACTGATAAATCGGGGTCGCTATCATCACGAGCCAGGACAGCCTCGGGTAATACCAGCAATTGTGCCCCTGCTGCTCGCGCTTGCGTCATCAACTCCTGGCAGGTTTGTACATTTTCCTGCCATACCTTGCTCACCGCAAATTGCCCTACTGCAACTTTCATTGTCATCTCTCAACAGGCTGCGAATAATTTCAGTATACCGGGTGTGAAACTTCCCATGCTGAAGTTACACTCAAGCACTTTAAAATAAGAACGAACAGGAAACTATCGTGTTGCAGATGCTTTTAGCCGTGTTTATTGGCGGTGGGACAGGAAGTGTTGTGCGTTGGTTATTGAGTATGAAGCTCAACCCAGTACATGCGGCGATTCCCGTCGGGACATTGACTGCAAACCTGGTCGGCGCGTTTATTATTGGGCTGGGGCTGGCGCTGTTTACCAGAATGACCCACCTTGACCCTGTCTGGAAACTGCTAATCACCACAGGTTTTTGCGGAGGCCTTACGACGTTTTCAACTTTCTCGGCAGAAGTTGTTTTCTTATTACAAGATGGCCGTCTGGCCTGGGCTGGATTGAATATGCTGATTAACCTCGCAGGTTCACTCACCATGACTGCCGTCGCATTTTGGTTAGTTTCTTTAGCCTACGGTCATTGATTCAAGCCACGTTAAGGTTAGCTTAATTTTTGTCTGCCACTCTGGATCAAAATGAGTGTGAGGCAAACTTATGAAAGAACGTGTTGCGGGATGGACAGCGGTGCTGATGAGCACGCTGATTGTGATGTGCTTTGTGAAAGTTTATCTTTTCCCTTAAATTTAAAGCAAAAAAACCCGCCTTAGCGGGTTTTTATATTCTACTGGTAAAGCCTTAGATAGGCATTACGTTTGCAGCAGATGGGCCTTTGGCACCGTTAGTGATTTCAAACTCAACGCGCTGACCTTCAGCCAGGGTTTTGAAACCATTGCTCTGGATTGCAGAGAAGTGTACGAACACGTCTTTGCTACCATCTTCCGGAGTAATGAAGCCAAAGCCTTTTGACTCGTTAAACCACTTAACGTTACCTTTAATCTTAGACATCTAAATTACCTTTACATGAAAAACGACACAAATGCTGTGTCGGGCATCAGTACACCAATTGTGATGGATTTTGTCCAGCCCAGAATTGCTAAAAAGTGATAAAAATTACTACCTATTTTAAAAACTGTGCAGCAGTCCGTATTTTTGAATACCAGACAGCAAAAATACGCGATTTATATGATTCCAGACTACCAATGCCCATCAGAATTGGAAGCGTACCCAGGCAAAGTAAACGTTACCGTTGTTGTACGTGCCGGGTATATAAGTCATCTGGAACGTTGCAGGGCCATACCCTACCGATGCCAAAGGTAGAATCACGGGGATCGGAATGTAGTTCCAGTTATCACGCGCTGTTGCCCCCAGTGTATAGCCCAGACCAAGACGGAAGTTATCATCAGTCAAAGGACGCCAGATCTTCTCCCAGCCATAGCCACCGATAGGTTCCCATTTGTTATAGGAATCTTTGAACGCCATCAGATATAAACCATGCCAGTTACCGCTGTCATCCCAACGCGTTTGCCCGAACCCAATACCCCAAGGCCGTTCGTTATAGCGATCTGTTTTTTCTTTATCGTAGGCAAAGCGAGCATGCCAGGTTATTGCGGGCACATATAAATCATAATGTTGCGGCTCGTTCCACGTTTGTGAAACGTTATCAGACAAAGTATTCCAGGCGTCACCTAATACATTATTTTGGCTCGCCATTGCAGCAGGCGGTACCATTAATGGTGATGCAAAAATAATAAAAGAAAAGATGATTTTATTTGTTAGAGTCACATTGATTTCCACTTCAAAATCCAATACACAGCCTAACAAATTATATATTAACAAAAGCTAAATAAACCTATGGCTAATTCCTAAAAAACCCTTTCACGCCTATTTGAACATCCCATAAAAGTCACCCCTATTGTTTTTTTCAAGCTAAAAAAACAACAGGGGCAACCGACTATTATTTATGTTTTTTTAGTAACACATACATTGCTGGGATGACCAACATCGATAGCAATGGTGCGGTAATCATGCCGCCAATCATCGGGGCTGCAATACGGCGCATCACTTCTGACCCAGTACCATCGCCCCACATAATCGGCAATAAACCCGCCATTATCGTCGCAACAGTCATCACTTTTGGCCTGACGCGTAGCACTGCTCCCTCATGTAGGGCGCGCATTAGCATGGGTTTTCCTCCCTGTGGATCTAGCGCTTTATGCCTCGCAATCGCTTGATTTAAATAAAGTACCATTATTACGCCAAATTCAGCTGCTACCCCAGCCAATGCAATAAATCCTACCGCACCCGCAACGGATAAATTATATCCCAGCAAATATAGCAACCAGACACCACCAACGAGTGAGAATGGTAAAGTCCCCATTATTAACAACGCATCACTTACACGGGAGAATGTTACATAAAGCAAGACGAAAATAATAACCAGGGTGAATGGTAAGACTATTCTTAATTTAGCACTCGCGCGCTCCAAATATTCAAATTGACCAGACCAGGATAATGAGACGCCGTCAGGTAATTTCACCTGCTGGGAAACTGCACGCTGCATATCTTCCACTGCTGATTTTAAATCGCGTCCACGTAAATCCACATAAACCCAATTAGATAAACGGGCATTTTCACTTTTCAACATTGGTGGGCCATCAGTGATGCTGATGTCTGCCAATTCAGAAAGCGCAATCTGGCTACCATTTGCGGTAATTACCGGCAAGTTTTGCAATTTTTGGACGTTGTCACGTATTTCGCGTGGGTAGCGAACGTTGATCGGATAGCGTTCACGTCCCTCAATCGTTTCACCGATATTTTGCCCACCAATCACCGTTGCGACTAATGACTGTAACTCTTTGACTGAGACGCCATAGCGCGCCGCTTTAAGCCTGTCGATATTTATATCAACATAGCGCCCGCCACCGAGTCGTTCCGCAAGAGCGGATGTGACACCAGGAACTTGCTTCACCACCCGCTCGATTTGCTCAGCCACCTGCTCAATAGCGGCAATATTATTGCCATTTACTTTAATGCCTACCGGGCTTTTGATACCCGTCGCTAACATGTCCAGGCGGTTACGGATAGGTGGCACCCAAACGTTAGCAATCCCCGGTACTTTCACCACGGTATCGAGTTCACTAACCAGCTTGTCCATCGTCATTCCTGGCCGCCATTGATCGCGCGGTTTAAAACGAATAGTGGTCTCGATCATGGTCAGCGGCGCAGGATCGGTTGCGGTATCTGCGCGCCCAGCTTTACCAAATACCGTCGCCACTTCAGGTACGGTTTTGATTAAGCGGTCTGTCTGTTGCAGTAAACGTCCGGCTTCACGTGCGGAAATACCCGGTAGCGTTGATGGCATATACAGCAAATCACCTTCATCAAGCGGCGGCATAAACTCACTTCCAAGTCGGCTCAGCGGCCATAACGTCGCCAGTAATACTAACCCTACAACCAACAGCGTGGTTTTCGGGCGCGCCAGCACTTTATCCAGCAGTGGTTCATAGGCGGCTATCAGCCAACGGTTGATAGGGTTAGCCTTCTCATCAGGAATTTTTCCGCGAATGAAATAGCCCATCAGCACCGGTACCAGCGTGATACCCAACCCCGCAGCAACAGCCATAGCGTAGGTTTTGGTAAACGCCAGTGGCGAGAACATGCGCCCTTCTTGTGCTTCGAGGGAAAATACAGGAATAAAGGAGAGCGTGATAATCAGCAAACTACAGAACAATGCCGGCCCCACTTCCACCGCCGCCTGCTCAGAAATTCGCCAGTAATCAGCACCAGAAGGTTGCTTATCAGGATTGTCATGCCGCCACTGTTCCAGCACTTTATGCATATTTTCAATCATCACGATCGCGGCATCAACCATTGCCCCAATCGCAATGGCTATCCCGCCCAGCGACATAATATTGGCGTTCACCCCCTGGTAGTGCATGACGATAAACGCGCCCAGAATCCCCAGCGGCAGGGTTATCATCGCCACAAGTGCGGAACGGAAATGGAACAAGAATAGTGCGCAGATAATTGCCACTACGATGAACTCTTCCAGCAACTTGTGGGAGAGTGTTTCAATAGCATTTTCAATCAGATGTGAGCGGTCATATACCGGAACGATTTCGACACCCGCAGGCAAACTCTTCTGAACTTGCTGGAGCTTCGCTTTTACCGCATTAATCGTATCCAGCGCATTTTTACCGTAGCGCATTACGATGATGCCGCCCGCAACCTCGCCTTCACCATTAAATTCCGCTACGCCACGCCGAATTTCAGGCCCCATGCGCAGTGTTGCTACATCGCTCAATAACACCGGCACGCCTTCACGTGTGGTGATCACTACCTGTTTAAAATCATTCAGGTTCTTCAGGTAACCTGCTGTGCGCACCATATATTCGGCTTCACCCATTTCGATGACCGAACCGCCACCTTCCTGGTTAGCACTTTGCACTGCACTAATAACTTGTTGATGTGTGATGTTCAGCGCCCGCATGCGCTGTGGATCGAGAACAATTTGGTACTGTCGAACCATGCCGCCTACGCTCGCAACTTCCGAAACGTTCGGCACAGTTTTTAGCTCAAATTTAAGCGTCCAATCCTGAAGAGCGCGTAAATCTGCCAGGCTATGTTTGCCGGTTCTGTCCACCAGCGCATATTCATAAACCCAACCCACTCCCGTCGCATCCGGCCCTAACGAAGCTTTAGCTTCAGGGGGTAACTGAGACTGAACCTGGCTTAAATACTCCAGAACCCGCGAGCGCGCCCAGTACGGATCGGTGCCATCTTCAAACAAAATGTAGACATATGAGTCACCAAACATCGAAAAACCGCGCACAGTTTTCGCGCCTGGTACCGAAAGCATGGTAGTGGTAAGCGGATAAGTAACCTGATCCTCAACAACTTGTGGCGCTTTGCCTGGGTAATTGATACGAATGATCACCTGTACGTCAGAGAGATCTGGCAGCGCATCCAGCGGTGCGCGTTGCAACGACGAAATTCCCCACGCCGCCATCATGATCGCCGCAAGCAACACCAGCAGCCGATTTTTAAGTGACCAGCGAATAACGGCAGCAATCATTTCATTGCCCCCGCCATCGGCATCAGATGAGTGATTACTGCGCCATGTTCGTCATCCATTGTGAAACTGAACATCACGTTGTCGCCAACCTTTACACCCTGCGCGTCAGCCGCCGATTTCAGTGCGAAGTCCATGGTCATCGCCCCCCACTTCAACGCCGCAATAGGCTTATGCGCAAGGGTGACAGCATCATCAGTAATTTCTTTCACCACTGCCTCGCCTTGGTATTCCTGGGTGGCAGTAGTTGCAGCTATCTCCTGTGGCAATGCGCTGCGAAGGCTTGCTTCGGAATCAATCAGGAACTGCCCGGAGGTCACAACTTTATCGCCCTCTTTCAATCCTTGTTTAATCTCAACCCAGCCATTTTGCGCCGCCCCAACCACTACATTCACCGGGTTGAAATGACCATCATCCTGAGCGACTAACACCCGGCTATTGCTGCCCGTTTCAATCATCGCCTCTTCTGGAATAGCCAGAACTGGAGGGAGATTAAGCTGCCTGGCTAGTTTCACATTGAGATACATCCCAGGCTTGAGCTTCATTTGCGGATTGTCCAGCACGATGCGCGCTTTAAGCGTTCGGGTAGTCGTTTCCATATTGGGTAACAACTCACTCACTCGCCCATGGAAAACCTCACCAGGCCAGCTGTCACTTGCGGCCTGAATTTCACTCCCCACTTGCAGCACCTGGGCCTGGGTTTGCGGGTAATCAATCACAATCCACACAGATTCGAGGCTGGCAATTTCAAATAAAGGCGCTGTTGCCGCGACCTGCGCACCCTCGCGTGTATCTAGCTTATTGATGTAGCCTGCTTGTTTAGCACGCACCGTCACACGAGTTTGCGGTTTCCCGGTTTTCTCCACCTGGCGAATTATTTCCGCAGGCATAAACTGAAGTTGCAGACGTTCTCGTGCGGCGGCACTTAATGCGCCATCTCCCAAACGACGCACCGCCAGATACTCTTGCTGTGCGGCCGTCCATTCAGGTATCCACAACTGCGCAAGTGGTTCACCCGCTTTGACGAATTGCTGCGGCGCATTAACAAACAACTTCTCAACAACGCCATTGGCACTGGCCGGAATAATCTGCACGCTACGTTCATCTGTAGAGACAGTAGCAAAAGCATCAAATTGATATTTCAGCGTTTTTTTCTCAACCAACGCAGTTTTGATTCCGAGGTTTTGTTGTTGGCGAGCGCTCACCGTCACACCACCATCTTCGGTAGCTTCATCGGCATAACGCGGTATTAAGTCCATATCCATAAACGGCGATTTACCCGGCTTATCAAAGCGCTGACCTGGCGTCATCGGGTCATACCAATAAAGAACTTTTCGTTCTGGCTGAACAGCTTGTGTAGTGGTGGTGGAGTGGCTTTGTTTACCCGCGTAATAGCCTGCACCAAGTGCTGCCGCGATAGTGAGCGCTGACAATGAAATTTTCGTTATGGTGTTCATTATTGGTTGTTTTCCTGTGGCGTCAGATAACGAATGGCGGCCCAGGTTTCAGCCACATTTTTTTCTGCACTATGCGCGGTCAGTTCGGTATCAAGCAGAGTACGGCGAGCATTGAGTAAGTCGGAGAGGGTCGATTGCCCGGAACGGTATTGCGCTTCAACCAGCGAGAGGCGCTGGCGCTGCAGAGGCAATATTTCATCTTGCTGGCGCAACCAGAGTGTTTGGGCTGCCTGATACTGCGCGACAAGTGTGCGCACCAGTGCTACACGCTCACGATTCGCCAATGCTAATTGGTCGTTGGCTTCCATAGATCGGGACATATCTGCCGCAAGGTCTTTATCCTGACGCTGCGATTTAAACATGGGTAAATCGACGGTAAACATCACGCCAGCCATGTCATCGTAATCATCCGCACGATGAGCATAAAAAACCTCAACACCGACGTTCGGTTTCGCCGCTACCGCTGACTGTGCCGAACGAGCTTTGGCTACATCGGCCTCGCGCGCCGCCTCAATCACTTCTGGGTGCTGCCCGACATTTTGTTCCAGTAATGCCGGATCTGCAGGCAAACGCTGATAACGCGGCAACGTACCGCTAGTTTTATCAATCTGTTTATCCGTCAATTGCAGTAAGCGCGTCTGGGCCAGAGCTACATCACGCTGCGCGAGCGTGACTTTGTCCTCCATCCCTAAGAGCGTCATGCGAATATCCACAACGCTTGAAGCCGGTGAACTACCGCTAGCGACTGTCGCTTTTTGCACACCCACCTGGCGCTCGGTTTCGCCCACCAGTTTTTGCGCCGTTGTAAGCACTTTTTGCGATAACGCCAGATCAAGCCAGGCCTGAGCAGTCGTTTTTTGTAATGTCGTCCGAATCACTTCGGCTTTGGCTGCGCTGCTGGCGGATTGAGCCAAAATAGTTTCGGCTTTACGGTCGCGTTTATCCTCGCTGACATACTCCTGCATGACGCTAATGCGTTGCATGGTCATGCCTTCACGAGTAAATCGATGGCTATTGCTGCCCTGCACCGGGACATTTTCAATGCCAAATTTCAATTTAGGGTCAGGTAGCTGGCGTGCGGAATCAGCCATTGAACTCAGCGCATCGCTCTGATTACGGTTAGCGGACAGTTCAGCGGAATAATTTTCAGCAGCGAACAGGGTCTGTTGCAGGCTGAACTCTGCCGCATTTGCGGCAGAGACAGACACAGCAAACAGCACCCCGCCGAGCCACAAGCTCAAGGAATGTTGTTTCATGATGACCTCAGTTACTTAGTCGGGGTAACCGAAGCGATTTTGTAGCCTTCAGACTGCTGGCTGAAGGTGAAGTCAACCGTTTCACCAGCTTTCACCACCGGCAATGCTCCCGCTTCAGGCAAGCTGAATGTCATGGTCATTGCTGGCCAGTTAAGGGCCGCGATAGGTTGATGGGCGATGGAAATGGAATCGTTGGTGACTTTCTTTACCACACCATGGCCGTGGTAAACCTCAGCGGCCATTGGCTGAGCCATCGACATTTCATGATTCATATCGTGAGAAGCGGCGTGAGCCACGGTAAAGAAAGTAGATACAGACAGCGCAATGGCTGTGAAGAAACGTGCAGAAATAGCAGACATAAAAATCTCCAGAACTAAAGTCAAAGGATGAAATCCGTAAGGGATGAACCAAGACAGTGCTGGAGTTATTCTCTAAAACGACAAAACCGTATTGTGGCCGGAGGGCCAGTTGCAGGCGGGGTTAATAAGGCAACCGAGGTAACCGTTTCGGTACATTCGGGGATCACTAAGGCCAGAGTGTCGGTGACCGGTAATGCGGCCAAAGCACTATAGCCGTTATCTTTTTGCATCACGTCCGGAATGCAGTGTTTATCACACAGCGTTCCCTTCGCTTTCACCATATCCCAATGGTTTTTCATCAGCATATGCTCGCTATGCTGAACGGAAAGGGATGGCGCACTAATTTCTACCGGGCAGTCATGCGATGCCACTGCGACCTGGCTGTTGACAAACAGCCAGCCAAACGCCAACAGCAGCATCAAAAGATGCTTTCTGAGGAAGCGTAAACGGCTTGTCGACCAGAAAGTGGATTGCAACTTGATTACCCCAAAATATACGAGGCGGCAGTATAAGCATTAGACCTTTTTATTTTAAAGAGATTTTTGGTTGCTTTACATTTAGATGGGTAATTAACAATTATGTAATATAATTTTAATTAAATAATCCTCATGTGATTATTAACAGAGCAATAAGCGATATAAATATATACCGCTAATCAATAAGTAAATGTCATAATTGCAAGGCTGCCGACAAAAGTGTCATAGCAGCAGAACGAAGCTTACTAAATTTGATGCTCATCAGAAATCTGCTCGAACGATTCAGGCAGATTGGCACCGTTTTCGCCGACGACTGCAAAGCGTCTTATTTTTTTATTTTCTGGCATGGCGTTGCGTTCAGGTACTACTCACCCGCTTCAATGGGTAAAGATGCCGAACGCGACAGGGGACTCAAATGCTAACTACTCTTGAATTACTTATTGGGGTTGTGGTTATTGTCGGTGTAGCTCGCTACATCATCAAGGGCTACTCCGCGACCGGCGTATTATTCGTCGGTGGTTTAACATTACTGATTATAAGTGCCCTGATGGGCCACAAGGTTTTACCTGGCAATGCCGAAAGCACCGGGTATACCGCAACCGATATTGTTGAATATGTCAAAATCCTGCTGATGAGCCGCGGTGGCGATCTCGGCATGATGATCATGATGCTGTGCGGTTTTGCAGCTTATATGACACATATCGGCGCCAACGACATGGTGGTTAAGCTTGCATCTAAGCCGCTGAAATTAATCAACTCACCCTATATTCTGATGATCGCCGCTTATTTCGTGGCTTGTCTTATGTCACTGGCGGTTTCATCTGCAACCGGCCTGGGTGTGTTGTTGATGGCAACGTTGTTCCCGGTTATGGTGAACGTGGGGATTAGTCGTGGTGCGGCGGCAGCAATTTGTGCTTCTCCTGCGGCAATCATCCTGTCTCCAACTTCTGGCGACGTAGTGCTGGCGGCAAAAGCTGCAGAAATGTCATTGGTTGATTTTGCCTTTAAAACCACCGTGCCAATTTCTATCGCTGCCATTATTGCCATGGCGATTGCCCACTTCTTCTGGCAGCGCTACCTGGATAAAAAAGAAAATGTCAGCCACGAAATGCTCGATGTCAGCGAAATCCAGACTACTGCACCTTCTTTCTATGCCATTCTGCCATTTACACCAATTATCGGCGTGCTGATTTTCGACGGCAAATGGGGTCCACAGCTGCATATCATCTCTATTTTGGTGATCTGTATTCTGATTGCCGCGGTGATTGAATTCTTCCGCAGCTTCAAAGCACAAACCGTTTTCTCCGGCCTTGAAGTCTGCTATCGCGGGATAGCTGATGCCTTCGCAAACGTGGTTATGCTGTTGGTTGCTGCGGGTGTATTTGCACAAGGCCTTAGCACTATCGGCTTTATCCAGAGCCTAATCTCAATTGCTACCTCGTTCGGTTCAGCAAGTATCATTCTGATGCTGGTGCTGGTCGTACTCACCATGCTGGCAGCAATGACTACCGGCTCCGGTAACGCACCGTTCTATGCCTTTGTCGAGATGATTCCTAAACTGGCTCACTCATCTGGTATCAACCCTGCATACCTGGCGATTCCGATGCTGCAAGCCTCCAACCTTGGACGCACCATTTCTCCGGTTTCCGGTGTGGTTGTTGCGGTTGCGGGTATGGCAAAAATCTCTCCATTCGAAGTGGTAAAACGTACGTCAGTACCCGTTGCTGTTGGTCTGATTGTCGTGATTATTGCCACCGAAATTCTGGTGCCGTCTGCAGCTATTCTGCCTTAATCTTTAGCTTTGCAATAAGCGCCTCATTGAGGCGCTTTTTTTATGTTTAAATAAAGTGACTTCTGGAAGCCCGAGCGAGAAAACGATGAAATTAATGTGGCAAAACACGCTAATCCTGACTTCCCTACTGGCCACCAGCCATCTGTCACAAGCGGAAGAACTCACCGCCAAACAGTATGCCGATTTCGACCGTTACGTGTTGGCTCTGTCCTGGCAAACCGGTTTTTGCCAGAGCATGCATGAGCGTAACCGCAACGAACCTGCCGAATGTAAAACGCAGCAAGAGCAAAATGACAAGCGCACTTTCTTAACCGTGCACGGCCTGTGGCCAGGTTTGCCAAAATCGGTTGCGGCGCGAGGCGTGGATGAAAAACGGTGGATGCGCTACGGCTGTTCAACCCGCCCGGTGCCGAACATGGCCGAAGCTCGCGGTTCGCAAAAATGCCAGGCGCCAGTACCTGCGCTATCAACAGATATCGCCAGCAAACTTGCGGGCGTCATGCCAGGGGCTGGAGGTCAGTCGTGCCTTGAACGCTATGAGTTCGCAAAACATGGCGTGTGTTTTGGTTTTAACCCCAATGCCTATTTCGGCACCATGGTTCGCCTGAACAATGAATTCAAACAAAGCGCTTTCGGTGATTTTTTGGCAACAAACTACGGCAAAGTCGTCACGCGAAAAGCGTTCAATAAAGCGTTGGAAAAGAGCTGGGGAAGTGATGCGGTGAAGGCGGTAAAACTGACCTGTAACGGTAACCCTGCATACCTGACGGAAATGCAAATCTCGCTGGCAGCGGCAAAAATTAATAGCCCGCTTAATGAAAGCTCGTTTGCCACACAAAGAAATCCAGACAACTGCGCGAAGCAGTTCCGCCTGGATGCTGTGGGTTACTGACGGTTAAGCAACGTGTGGTTGTTTAGCCGACTCATCTGCGACTGGCTTTCCATTATCTGGAGTCAGATCGCAGTTCTTTGGTAACGTCAGGGTTATCAGTGCCGCAATAACCAACGAACCAGCCAGGGCGCAGACTGCCATGTTCTGCCCGTAGAGATAAATCATCATCCCCACCAACCATGGGCCGCAGAAGCCCCCCAGGTTACCTAAACCGTTAATTACACCACGTGCCCCGCCGGCAACTTCTGGAGATGCAATTCGACCCGGAATCGACCAGAACGGACTAGTTGCAGCCTTCAGGAAGAACCCGCACACCACTAAAGCAATGTAGGCCGCAATAATGTTATGACGTAAAACTACCGATGCCAGCAACGCCGCGGCAAAGCACAACAGTGAAATCATCACCCACAGTCGGCGTTTACCTGTTTTATCGCTCAGCATTGAAATGACATAGATACCGATAATCGTCGCGACAAACGGCACTATAGCCAACAGCCCAACACCCGCCATATTCGCGCCGGTAAGATTTTTGAGGATGGTCGGCAGCCACAGCGTGTAGCCGTAATCACCGGTTTGGTAGAAAAAGTTAAGTGCCACCAGCTTCATTAGACTGCTGTTACGAAATACGTCGCGCAACGGTGCATTACTTACCGGCTGCTTCAGGCTTCGCGCTTGACGATCGCGTTCAAATTCCGCCAGCAGGTATTCACGCTCTGCAGCAGGTAACCAGCGAGCTTCCTGCGGACGGTCGCTAATCAGCCACCACCATACAGCCAACACCACAATCGACAGCAGGCCTTCGATGATAAACAGCCAGCGCCAGTCCAGACTCTGAATAATCGCACCCGAGATTGGCGCTGTTACCATACCGCCGATGGGAGCGAACATCATGACAAAAGCATTAGCACGCCCAATCTCACGGTCCGGGAACCAGTTGCTGATCATCGTCAGCACAACTGGCAGCATCCCCCCCTCGGCGACACCAAGCACAAACCGTAGAACTAAGACCTGATAGTGGTTGGTGACAAAACCTGTGGCGACAGAAACGATAGCCCACGCCACCAGCGACCAGGCGATAAACCGTTTACCACTACCGTTCACCGCCGCACGCCCACCGGGGATCTGCAAGAAAAGATAACCGATGAAAAATATCCCACTGGTGAGACCTGCCATTTGGCTGGTTATACCTAAATCAGCCTCCATTCCACCGGGAAGTGCGAAACTAATATTCACCCTATCCATAAAAGAAATAATACAGGCGATTAAAATAGGCGCGACCACGCGCCACCAGCGGGTGCCGGGGATTTTCTTTTCCATGGTATTTATCCGTGACAATAAAAGTCATTGCCCTTTTTAATAAAGGGCTCCGGGAATTAATTAATACGGTGCGGCAGAACCTTATGATTGAAATAAGCCTCAACGTTTTCAAATACGATATTACTCATACGCTGGCGTGTTTCATGTGTGGCGCTGGCAACATGCGGTTGTAATACCACATTCTCCATACAGATTAATTCAGCAGGTACATTAGGTTCATTCACAAAAACGTCCAGCCCAGCACCGGAAATATCACCATTTTGTAAGGCGGTAATTAAGTCCTGCTCACTGATAATACTGCCGCGAGCGATATTAATGACCAACGCATGTTTAGGCAGTGCCTCGAATACTTGTCGATTCACAATGCCGTGACTTGCCTTGCCACCCGATACCGCAACAATAAAGAAGTCACTATTGCGGGCAAGACTTAATACATCTTCACACCAGTGATACGGCAGCGAGCTATCCATTTCGCGATCGGTGTAATAAATTTCCATATCAAAGCCGATGGCACGACGGGCAATGGCACGGCCAATATTCCCCATCCCAAAAATGCCGATACGTTTACGGCTCACCTGGGTTGCCAATGCAGGGCTTTCCTGGAGCCAACGCCCTTCTCGTACAAAGCGGTCACCCTGGCAAAGCTGACGAGCGCTACTCAACAGCAAACCGAAAGCCAGGTCGGCGACATCATCAGTGAGCGCACCGGCAGTAATGGTCACCGCAATATCGCGACGGCGAGCATATTCAAGATCCACCGCATCAGTGCCGACACCAAAAATGGCAATCACACCGACCTGAGGCAGATTTTCCAGCACGGCGGTAGTCACGCCGATATCACCCCGCGTCACAACAGCACCAATTTGTGCGCCGTTGTCAGCAAGCCAGGCCGCAGCGTCAGACTGCTGGTAAAGGCGATGAACGGTGTAATGCCTGTCCAGCTGCTGCTGAAGTGCATCCATCACTGGAGCAATAAGTAATACGTGTTGGGTAGGTTGCGACATGGTTCCCCCGGTTAAGTCAGCTAAGTCAATATTTCTGCTTAACATCAAAGCCTTTTTAAGCGCAGGGTTTTGCGACGTAGGTCACGCCAATCCATGTTAGAAAACCGTGTTACCGTTAGCGTGATCGCTTCAGCATTTAAGCGACTAAAGCGTGCCGCCAAGAGATAAGCGATAGTGCAAATCGACTTGTTCAATTGTTGGTTGTTTATTGATTTTCTTCAATAAAATTTCCGTGGCGACTTTCCCTATCTCAAAGCGTGGCGTGACAACACTGGCAAGTTTTGGAACCGTAACCTGGCCGATTTCAAGGCCGTGAAAACCAGCAATTCCCATCTGTTCCGGCACACGAATGTTGGCAGCCAGGCATTCTTGTAACACGCCTGCGGCGAGATCGTCATTAGTACACAAAATACCGTCCATCTCCGGGTACATCTGGCGCGCCATCGCCATCATTCCTGTTCCTACGCTTACAGAAGAAACTTTATTTGGCATTAGCCGTCCGTCAGTCAAACCCGCGTCAGCCATGGCTTTGCAATACCCTTCATACCGCTTGATATCACGCACATCGGCCATCGAACCTAGATAGATAATCCGCTTCTTGCCGCTGGCAATCAGCATATTGGTCATATCAAATCCGGCCCGGAAGTTATCAAAGCCGACGTTAATGCGCCCGCTACCAGATACCAGGTCCATCACTTCAGCCACAGGGATTCCGGCAGCACTTAAATACTTCTCGGTCCGCAGCGTATGCACGGTTTCCGTCAGGATAAGTCCCGCAACGTTAAAACCCAGCACTGTGGTAATTTGTTCTTCTTCGCGCTCGCGGTCGTAATCGTAATTAACCACCAGCGTCTGGTAACCCATCGGCTTTGTTACGGATTCAATACCTGCCAGTAAATCGGCAAAAATCTGGTTATTAAAGGAGGGAATAATGACGCCGATTCGCGGCTGCATATTGCTCGCCAAGGCCCTGTTTTCAGGGTCAGGCATATAATTGACTTCCGCCATAACTTCAGCAATTCGGGCGGCAGTTTCCGGGGCGACTTTATCCGGCGTGCGCAAATAACGGCTGACGGTCATTTTTGTCACCCCCGCAAGGGCGGCAATGTCCTGCAATGTAATGCGCTGGTACTTCATCTGGTTTTCCTGATAACCCGCGGGAAAAGGATTATGCCTCGCATCCTTAACAAAAGAAAAGCTACCACACTTCACACTCCAGGTATCATGCGGGCGTAACACCTTTCGCAGTGATCTACTTCACAGTTTTGCCCGCTCTGAACCGCTTTGATAAGGGATATTAAATACGATGCAAAAATAACAGGAATTCACCATGACGAATTTGTTTACGCTCGACAACAAACGCGTGTTAATTACCGGCTCTGCACAAGGAATAGGCTTTTTATTAGCACAAGGTCTTGCTGAGCATGGCGCTGAAATTATCATCAATGATATTACTGCTGAACGCGCCGAACATGCGGCAATGAAATTACGTGACAGTGGTTATACCGCCTGGACTGCTGCATTTAATGTTACCGACCCGGAAGCGGTGGAAACTGCGATTGAAAATATCGAGCAAGAGATCGGGCCGATTGATGTATTAATTAATAATGCGGGCATCCAGCGCCGCCATCCATTTACTGAATTTCCGGTTAATGAATGGAACGATATTATTGCAGTAAATCAAACTGCCGTATTTTTAGTTTCACAGTCTGTTTCACGACGCATGGTAAAACGCCAGGCCGGGAAAATAATCAATATTTGCTCAATGCAGAGCGAACTGGGCCGCGACACAATTACACCATATGCCGCAGCAAAAGGAGCGGTGAAAATGTTGACCCGCGGTATGTGCGTGGAGCTGGCGCGCTACAACATCCAGGTTAACGGTATTGCACCGGGTTACTTCAAAACAGATATGACCAAAACGCTGGTCGACGACGAAGCTTTCACCCAGTGGCTATGCAAACGCACACCAGCGGCTCGCTGGGGCGATCCTGAGGAGTTGATTGGTGCTGCGGTGTTCCTGTCATCAAAAGCGTCCAACTTCGTGAATGGCCACCTGCTGTTTGTTGATGGCGGCATGCTGGTTGCGGTCTAAAGGGGGAAATATGATTATTGATAAACTTGAGAATGCCGCTCAAAACCCGGTGTACCCAACTGTGATTCGCCATGCGTTACAAGCAATTATCGCAAACCGTCCGCAGCAATTGGCCAACGGCAAATACCCGATTGAAGGCGAACTTATCTATTTCTCGGTGTTTGATGGCAAAACTAAACTGCTGGAAGAACAACGCCCCGAACTGCATGCCCGCTATATTGACGTACATATCGTACTGGAAGGCGAAGAGATAATCGGTGCCGCACCGGTGGATCAGCAGCAGCAACAAGACGGTGAGTTCGATGAGCAAAATGATATCGGGTTCTATAAAAACATGGGCTGTGAAACATTGATAAAACTACGACCGGGGGACCTGACGATTCTTTTCCCCGGCGAGCTTCATCGCCCTATGGCAACGCTAAATGAACCGGCTGCGCTGAGGAAAATTGTGGCGAAGATAGATATGAGTTTGATTAGCAAATAACAGCTGTTGAATTAAATACGGAAGACAAAAAACAATCAGTTCACTATTAGTTCCGGGTTTGCAGGCATATGCTTTGTTTATCAAATGCGGAGGTAATTATGAACACAACGAAACGTTTTTTAATGCAGTTAAAAGCCCAATTCGAACGTGAAGAAAAAGCGCATAAGCTGTTGGGTTTGATTTGGCTTTCACCCCAACAGCGCTATGAAATTTTAAAAGAGATTATGTTGCCGGTCGCGGTTAAATGAGTGGCTGAATGGCGGGTAATAGTCACTTACCCGCCTACAACAACTAACCTTTCAAAAACGCCAACAAATCAGCATTAACCCGGTCTTTCTCCGTAGTGCAAATACCGTGTGAGCCACCTTCATAAACTTTGAACGTCGCATCTGGCAGTGTTGCCGCTGTCACCTTACCGCAGGTTTCAAAGGGCACAATCTGATCGTCATCGCCATGAATAACCAGCGTCGGAATGGTCATTTTCTTCAGGTCTTCGCGCAAATCGGTTTCCGAGAACGCTTTGATACAGTCATACAACGCTTTGATGCCGCCCTGCATGCCCTGCTCAACAAAACTTTCTCTGACACCTTCTGAAATTTCAGCCCCCGAGCGGTTATAACCGTAGAACGGCAAAGTCAGCTCTTTGAAGAAGTCCGCGCGGTTCGCACGCACGCCTTCGCGGATACCATCGAACACATCAATAGGTACACCGTTTGGGTTGAAGTCCGTTTTGACCATGATCGGCGGAACGGCACTTATCAGCACCGCTTTTGCCACACGGCTGGTGCCATGGCGGCCAATATAACGCGCCACTTCCCCGCCGCCGGTTGAATGCCCAACGTGGACCGCATCCTTGAGATTGAGATGCGCGGTCAGTTCGGCAAGATCATCGGCGTACTGGTCCATGTTATTCCCATCCCAACTTTGCGATGAGCGCCCATGCCCTCGCCTGTCATGAGCAATAACCCGAAATCCCTTCTGCCCAAGGAAAAACATCTGGTCTTCAAACGCATCCGCCGTTAATGGCCAGCCGTGGCTGAATACTACCGGTTGCCCTTCTCCCCAATCCTTAAAGTAAAGAGAACTGCCGTCCTTTAACGTGAGTTTGTCGTAATGGCTCATGATATCTCCGGTTCAGGTGATGACCGCACAAGGCCTGAGTGAAACGTGCCTATAAAGAGTAATGCAAGTTTTGCCCATGGCAGGTTTATTTACGGTCAGCAATTAATCAATGCGGCTTATGGACGGTTTCTTTCGATAGTTTGAACTTGCTCTCAAAATGTTAATAAACATGGCGCACTCCATTCCCGAAGACGTCATGTTACCGATATCATGTTACCGGTATCAGAGAGCTGGTGAATTATGCTTAATGCATATCTTGCCTATTAATTCGGCGCAGAGGACAAACATATGACCGAAATAACAGCACATTACGGCGCAGGGACCCTACTTGGGATCGCAGCTTGTGCAGTCGTACTCCTACTTATTCTCATCATGCGCTTCAAAGTGCATGCATTCTTAGCATTAACTCTTGTGAGTGTTGTTGTTGCACTGGTCACCGGTGTGCCGTTCGATAAAATTGTCCCAACGATTTTGGGCGGTTTTGGGAGTACCCTGGCAGGCGTTGCCCTGCTGGTTGGCCTTGGTGCCATGATTGGTCGTTTACTTGAAATTTCTGGCGGTGCCAAAGTATTGGCTGACACACTGGTCGGGAAATTTGGTTCACACCGCGCACCACTGGCGCTTGGCGTTGCATCTTTGCTGTTTGGCTTCCCAATCTTCTTCGATGCGGGCCTGGTAGTAATGCTGCCAATTATTTTCAGCGTAGCAAAACAATTCGGTGGTTCCACGCTGAAATATGCGCTGCCTGCCGCGGGTGCATTCGCTGTGATGCACGCACTTTTGCCACCGCATCCGGGTCCGGTTGCTGCAAGTGAATTGCTGGGCGCGAACATTGGACTTCTGGTCATTGTTGGCCTGGTAATCGCGATTCCAACCTGGTATCTCGGTGCGTATCTGTTTGGCCTGTATGCTGGCAAGAAATTCGAAGTACCATTGCCTTCTTCTTTCCTCGGCAATGTAGAGGCTGATCCAAACCACCAGCCACCATCTTTTGGCACTGTTTTGTCGATTCTTCTGCTGCCATTGGTGCTGATTTTCCTTGATACTGGCCTGAACACAGCAACCGTGCTCGGTTGGGTAACTGCTGACAATACCGTGGTTCAGTTCCTGCGTATGTTGGGTAAAACCCCAATTGCATTACTGATAACGGTGTTCTTTGCTCTTGCTGTGTTTAGTGGTCGTCATAGCCGCCAGCACCTGGAAAAAGTGTGCGATGGCGCGCTTGGCCCAATCTGCGGCATCATTTTGGTGACCGGTGCGGGTGGTATGTTCGGTGGCGTTCTGCGTGCCAGCGGCATTGGTGATGCACTTGCGGGTATCTTGTCTGATACCGGTATGCCGGTAATTGTAGCCGCGTTTGTTATCTCTACCGCTCTGCGTGTGGCACAAGGTTCTGCGACCGTTGCTCTGACTACCACTGCGGCACTTATCTCGCCAATGGTTGCGGCAACTCCAGGCTTGAGCCAGTTCGATCTGTGCTTCATCGTGGTAGCAATTGCAGGTGGTGCGACTGTTCTGTCTCACGTTAACGACTCCGGTTTCTGGCTGGTTGGCCGTTTCCTGGAAATGGACGAGAAAACCACACTGAAAACCTGGACTGTGATGGAAACGCTGATTGGTACTATCGCTTTCCTGTTCGCATTAGTAGGTAGCATTATTCTCTAACTGCAGTTTGTGACTCAGGTCACTTTAAACTATACGTTAAGCTCAGTATTATCACTGCAGACCAAACCCTCACTCTTACCGGTGAGGGTTTTCTTTTGTAAGGTCCCCATCAGGCACATGAGTGCCTGTTTTTTTACACGGAGAGAAATATGTCCAGACCAGCCATTATCATTAATGAACTCGATGCCGAGCGTATTGACCGTTTGCTGGAGCAACCACAATTTGCTAACCAGCCGGTAGCTACAGTGCTGAACGCAGAACTGGACAGAGCAGAAATGTGTAAGCCTGAAGATATTCCGGCTGACGTCGTTACGATGAACAGCCGCGTAAAATTCCGCGATCTCTCCTCAAAAGAGGAGCATGTTCGCACGCTGGTTTACCCGGTAAACCTAACAGACAGCGACAATCAACTCTCAGTCATGGCGCCGGTTGGCGCAGCACTGCTGGGTTTGCGTGTTGGTGCGACAATTAATTGGACGTTACCGAACGGTAACCAGACGCATCTGGAAGTGCTGGAGTTGCAATACCAGCCGGAAGCCGCTGGCGAGTACCACCGTTAAATGATGTGTCCCCCTTTTCTTGAAGGGGGACAATAATTGTCAGGCCGATTCCCTTAGCACCAACTCTCCTGAAATAATAATCTTCTGAGCAGGCAGCGCCGGCTCTTTAATCTTATTCACAATCAATGTTGCCGCCTGTCGGCCTGCTTCTTCGCTGGATGCCGAAACATAGGTAAAGCGCGGTGAGGTGAGATTAATGTGCATCATGTCTTCGAAGCCAATTAACGAAACCTGCTGAGTCAAAAACACGTCTTTACCGACCGTGCGCCCAACCTGTTGGATACCATTGAGGCAGCCAATAATTGCTGATGGTGAATGGCAGAGCATTGCGGTGATTTTGCTGTTTTTCTCAAGCAATTGACGTGTTAAACGTGCAGCATTCTCGGTGTCGTTTTCACAAACTGGAGCCCACTCTTCGCGAAACGGCAAATTGTATTGAGCCAGTGCATTGCGATAGCCCAGCAAACGCTCTTCGCGCATCAAGTTCGATGCAGTTCCACCCAAATAGGCGATATTTCGGTGTCCACGGTCAAGCAAGTAACGCGTTGCCTGATTTCCGGCCTGGCGATTATCTCGACCAATGACATCCCGATGGCTGCTTACAGTCGATTCAGCGATGATGACTGTTGGCAACGGGCATTGTGCAATCAGCGCCGGAATAGAGGCTAAGCGGTGGTTAGCATCCAGATAAATAACACCCGCCACGCCTTGCTGCGAAAAAGATGTTAAACACTGTTGAAGCTGTTGATCATCGTCCTGCGGGTGACCCAGAAAAACCATATAGCCTTGTTTTTCCAGATAATGGACGACGCTTGCCATAACGTTTACACAAAAGGAGTCATTGAAATCACGGATAACCAGGCCGATAAGATTTGAGGTGCTGGAACGCAGGTTCGCCGCCGCAACGTTATGGACGTAGCCAAGCTGTTTGATCGCAGCGTTAACCTTTTCAATAGTTGCCTCAGAGATCTTACCTTTTTGGCGCAGCACCAATGACACGGTGGAGACAGAAACTCCCGCCAGTTGGGCTACATCAATAATATTGACCTTTTTCATCCCGTTCCTTTGCACCAAATATCCTTGTTATCAATACCATAAAGCCCCCAGTAAACATACCGGGGGCTAACTATTTTGCATCTCTTTCCCCTATAGCATTCAAGTTGCAGGAAGGCGGCAAAAGAACTTAGCCCCAGGAACTTACTTGAGTAAGTGACTGGGGTAAGTGAATGCAGCCAACGCATCTGCAGCTTGAAGGATGACGGGGAAAGTTATTTACCAATCATTGTGGACATCGTCTGTGCGATAAATTGAGCTCGTGCGCCAAATATCACCTGAATGCCCGAGTCGCCAACAAACACTACGCCGCGCGCGCCGAGACTATTGAGACCGTCTTTGTCTACACGGTCGCTTTTTTCCACTTCCAGACGCAGACGCGTAATACATGAACCAACAGAATTAATGTTCTCTGCACCACCCAGCAAGCCGATAATATCGCCAGCAAGTTCAGTGTCAGTTTTATCATTAGCGTTGGCAGTAATATCAGCGCGACCCGGTGTTTTCACATCGAAACGACGAATAACAAAACGGAAAGTGAAGTAATAAATCAGCGCCATCGGTATACCGACAATCACAGCCGACAAGAAGTTAGTCTGATAACCGTTGAACGACGGCAAAATGCCGAAGGAAATATAGTCAATCATCCCCGCCGAGAAAGACTTGGCGATATGCGCATGCAGCAGGTACATACACATGTAAGACAGACCAGCCATAATTGCGTTGAATACATACAGGATTGGCGCAACAAAGATAAAGGTAAATTCAACCGGTTCAGTAATGCCTGTCAGGAAACAGGTCAATGCCGCAGAGAACAGAATACCGGAGGCAATTTTCTTATTTTTGGTGTTCGCTTCGTGGTACATCGCCAGACATGCCGCAGGCAGTGCAAAAAGCATCAGTGGGAATTCACCCTGCATGAATTTGCCTGCATTATGGTAGCTGTCGCTGCTAAAGGATTTCACACCTTCTTCTAGCATCTTGAACCAGATTGTCTGGTCACCGTGGATAACCTGGCCTGCTGTAGTCGTGTACTCACCAAATGAATACCAGAATGACGGATACCAGATGTGGTGTAGTCCCAACGGAATTAACGCACGTTCAACCAGGCCGAAGATAAAGGTTGAAAGCGCCTGATTATCACCATTCACAATAACCGACAGCGCATCAATTCCCGACTGGATATATGACCAAATCCATGGCAATGCCATCCCGAGCAGGAAGGATAAAAACGCGGTAGCAATGGCAACAAAGCGTTTACCCGAGAAGAAACCAAGGAATTCAGGGAGCTGCATGGTGTGGAATTTGTTATAGCACCACGCGGCCAGAATGCCGGAAATCAGGCCACCAAACACCCCCATCTGCAAGGTGGGAATACCGACCACCATGGCATATTTGCCGCCCGCCGCCGCCATTTCTGGCGTGATATGCATCACCGTGCCAATCGTGACGTTAATAATAAAGACTGATACCGCCGCCGACAGTGCAGCAATCCCCGATTCAGCAGCCAAACCCACAGCCGAGCCAATCGCAAACAGCATCGGCAGGTTGTCGAAAATCACCCCACCCGCATTCATCATTAACGGCAAATGGAATTTATCGCCGAAGGCCAGTAACAAGCCTGCCGCCGGCAACAAAGAGATAGGCAGCATTAATGCGCGGCCTATCATCGACAATTTAGATAACGATTTTGTAACACTTGATAGCAAACTCATAAACAATCCCCCGGTGTTGACGCCGCCTACGCGTTTTTGGTTTTACGCGTTTTTATGCTTGGTAGAACGTTCTAGTAGAACGTTCTACTTATACTGACGAAACGTTTTTTGCCCGGCAACTAAAATATGCGTTGTAGCCATACTGTTATCGAATATTTGAAGTTGAGCAGGTTTTGACCTGCAATTTATGGGGACTTATTGGAAGTGAATAGATGTTGTAAGGCAGATAAGCTCGCGTCATCCACCAAAAAACATGATGCCGTTAGCGCAAATTCTTACGTACAACAAACAGCAAGAACGCCATCAGCAAGCCCGGCAACCAAACCCATTGTAGCTCAGACCAAATTACCGCCTGACCACGGGGTTCGAGGTAGCGAGAGAGCTGAAAAGGTGCGACACGAATCACCTGCCATGGCGCAAAAAATCGTTCATCTGACCACGGCCATAGCCAGCCAACACCCTTGCCGCCGGTCGTAACCGAGTCCAACAGGCTATGCGAAAGCAGAGACACAGTCAGGAATAACCAGACGCGAACAAAACCTGCGCGGAACCAACGATAGCCAAATAGACACAGTAGCGGCACCACAAATGCAAACAGCAAAGAGTGCGTGAACCCACGGTGACCAAAAGCATTGCCATACGCCACGCCAAATTTAAACGCCAGTACATCGGCATCCGGCAACATCGCCAGAATGATCCCGCCCAATAGCAGACGTGGAGGAATAATTTTTTTGCCAAGCCCTAATCCTAAACAAATGGGTACCGCAGCGTGAGTGATGATAGTTGGCATAGAAGGCGTTGTCTGGTGAGTGGAAACAGCAGAATAGCTCAGGATAAACAAAAAGAAACCAGGCTAAACATCCGAAACTGGTCGCAGCTTCCCTTCTACCTGCCAGTGCGAAAGGGAATGTTTCACCGTGATAATTTATGGCTTCGAGAGCAGGGTCTTCACACTAGAATCTGCCAATCGACATCTCATATCTGCCGCTATAAAATCTGTAAACGTAGACATTTGTCGACTTTTCATCTAAAAGTTCTGCGGTTGGCATTAGACAAATCCCGCTAACTAATAATAATGGCTGAATGTTAAAGAGCGGCAACTCAGCTAGCCGCCAGGCATTTCGCCACGTATAAACACAACCGCACACCCTCTTGGAGAATTTATGCAATCCTCGGTTAACAACAACGAGAGCCGAACCTTCTTCGGTCATCCTTACCCGTTAGGCTCACTGTTCTTTACTGAGATGTGGGAGCGATTCTCGTTTTACGGGATCCGTCCCTTACTCATTTTGTTTATGGCAGCAACGGTTTACGACGGCGGTATGGGGCTTGCGCGTGAAAGCGCATCGGCAATCGTCGGTATCTTTGCTGGTTGTATGTATCTGGCGGCGCTGCCTGGTGGGTGGCTTGCTGATAACTGGTTGGGGCAGCAGAGAGCAGTTTGGTATGGCTCGATTCTCATTGCCCTCGGTCATCTGTCGATTGCGCTTTCCGCATTCATGGGTAACAACCTGTTCTTCATCGGCCTGATGTTTATCGTTCTTGGCTCTGGCCTGTTTAAGACATGCATCTCAGTCATGGTCGGAACGC
Source organism: Buttiauxella sp. AC038 (assembly GCF_979253565.1). Lineage (NCBI taxonomy): Bacteria > Pseudomonadati > Pseudomonadota > Gammaproteobacteria > Enterobacterales > Enterobacteriaceae > Buttiauxella > Buttiauxella sp. AC038. The sequence continues at coordinate 3,699,351 of NZ_CEEDCQ010000001.1, forward strand.
TGTATAAAAAAGGCGATGCGCGCCGTGACGGCGGTTTCTCGCTGTTCTATATGGGCATCAACATGGGTTCGTTTATTGCCCCCCTGATCTCCGGGTGGCTGATAAAAACTCACGGCTGGCACTGGGGCTTTGGTATTGGCGGTATCGGAATGCTAGTTGCGCTGGTTATCTTCCGTGTGTTCGCCGTTCCGGCCATGAAACGCTACGACAGTGAAGTGGGCCTGGATTCAACCTGGAACAACCCGGTGTCTAAGAAAAACGGTGTCGGTGGCTGGTTGCTGGCACTGGCGGTGGGCGTGGCCGTTATCGTGACGCTGATTGCAAAAGGTGTGATCGTCATTAACCCTGTTGCAGTTGCCAGTGTGCTGGTATACGTGATTGCAGCGTCGGTAGCGCTCTATTTTATCTATCTGTTCATGTTCGCGGGACTTAACCGCAAAGAGCGCGCCAGGCTGCTGGTTTGCTTTATTCTGCTGGTTTCTGCGGCCTTCTTCTGGTCTGCGTTTGAGCAAAAACCCACTTCGTTCAACCTGTTTGCGAATGACTACACCGACCGCATGATCGGCGATTTTGAGATCCCTGCAGTGTGGTTCCAGTCAATCAATGCGCTGTTTATCATTTTACTGGCACCGGTGTTTAGCTGGGCATGGCCGCGCCTTGCACGTAATAACATCCGCCCAAGTAGTATCACCAAGTTTATCATCGGTATTTTATGCGCCGCTGCGGGCTTTGGTTTGATGATGCTGGCAGCACAAAACGTTCTGAACAGCGGCGGTGCTGGTGTGTCTCCACTTTGGCTGGTGGGAAGCATCCTGATGCTGACACTCGGCGAGCTGTGCCTGAGTCCAATTGGACTTGCGACCATGACGCTGCTGGCTCCAGAAAGAATGCGTGGCCAGATGATGGGACTGTGGTTCTGCGCCAGCGCGCTGGGTAACCTTGCGGCAGGCCTGATTGGCGGTCACGTGAAAGCCGACCAGTTGGATATGCTGCCTGACCTATTCGCGCGTTGTTCGATTGCGTTACTGATCTGTGCGGCTGTACTGTTCGTGCTGATTATTCCGGTACGCAAAATGCTGGAAAATGCTCAGGTGAAGACAGAACAAAAACCAGTGAGCAATGCCTGAGTCATATCGTCACCCGCAATGAGGCCGGTCTGATGGCAGGCCTCATTCTTTGAGCAGGTCCGGAAATATTTATAGAATTGCAGAAAATTAATTCAGAAGGGAAACCCTCGCTGGAAAGCGAGGGTTAAACGGGAAGTTTAAGCTTCGACCGTAATGCTCAGTGTTTCAAAAACCACTGTCTGACCCGCAACGATTTTGCAGCGTTTGCGGGTTTCTACTTCGCCGTCTACTTTCACCAGCCCTTCTGCAATCACCGCTTTCGCCTGTGCGCCGCTTTCACACCAGCCTTCCAGCTTCAGCAGATCGCATAATTCAACGTGTGGGTGTTTACCTAATGAGAAGGTCGCCATTTTATTCTCCATGGACATCATGATATTCCTCGCAAGCCTGCAAGGTATTCTGGATAAGAGTGGCGACGGTCATTGGGCCAACGCCACCCGGAACCGGCGTAATATACGAGGCTTTGGCAGCGGCTTCATCATAATTTACGTCACCGACCACTTTACCGCTCTCCAGACGGTTAATACCCACGTCCACCACAATCGCCCCTTCCTTGATCCACTCGCCGGGAATAAAGCCTGGTTTGCCCACCGCGACGATGACCAGATCGGCGTTCTCAACGTGTTGACGTAAGTTTTTGGTGAAGCGGTGTGTGACGGTTGTGGTGCAACCGGCCAACAGCAGCTCCATGCTCATCGGACGGCCAACAATGTTGGATGCGCCAATCACTACCGCGTTCAAACCGTAGGTGTCGATATTGTAGCGCTCAAGCAATGTCACGATACCACGCGGCGTACAAGGGCGCAGACGCGGCGAACGCTGGCACAGGCGACCTATGTTGTAAGGATGGAAACCATCAACATCTTTATCTGGGTCAATACGCTCCAGAACTTTCACGTTATCGATACCTGCGGGCAGCGGTAACTGCACCAGGATACCGTCAATTTCTTTATCTGCGTTGAGCGTATCAATCAGCTCCAGCAGCTCTGCTTCAGAAGTCGTGTCAGGCAAATCATACGAGCGGGAAATAAAGCCCACTTCTTCACATGCCTTACGTTTACTTCCAACATAAATTTGCGAAGCAGGATTCTCGCCAACCAGAACAACCGCAAGTCCTGGAGCACGTTTTCCAGCGGCAATTCGGGCTTTCACTTTTTCAGCAACTTCAAGCCGTACCTGCTGCGCAATCGTTTTACCGTCAATAATCTTTGCTGCCATCAGTCAGATGATTCCGTCTGTAATCGAAAAGGGAGGGGATTGTTTCTATTTTGTCAGAAGCGCGGCTCGCTGTCAGGCATTGTTAAGCCTTTATGCTCAATTGTCGCGCAGGCAGTTCAAAAGCCATTGACTCGTAAGGTACTGACCGTATAATCCGAATCCGCAATGCTTCCGAAAGGAATACAGTGCGCCCTTAGCTCAGTTGGATAGAGCAACGGCCTTCTAAGCCGTAGGTCACAGGTTCGAGCCCTGTAGGGCGTACCATTTAAAATCAATGAGTTAAGCAAAACCCCTCACTAAAAACCACGCATCCAAATAGTTTATGTAACGGCTGGTGTAAGTAAATTTTCTCAACACCCATCAACGCTAATGTGGATTAGCCAGCATCCCCGGATAGTGCTTCGCCACGATATCATTCATCTTTTCAGTCAGATTGCCCCGCTTAAAAGTGATGTGCGCCGTTCCCTTCTGGAAGTAACGGATACTGAAGAAATCATCTTCGTAAACATCCTTCGACGGGTTGTCCCGAATATGCTCCATCAATCGAGTAGTAACATCGCCACGGTTGTCGGGTATCGGTTTACCATCCAGCAGAAATAGCATTCGCTCCAGATCCGCCAGTTGATCCCGCCGTCAGCCCCAGTTCAGACTAAATCCCCAGCGATTATGACTTACCAGATTATTGATGATGATCTTCTTACCGAAGCTGCAGGGACTATTGGTTTTGTAATCCCACGACAGCCCTTTAAAGACATTGATAATGCCACGCTCAAATACATCCATTTTGTTCCAATGTAGCTCCTCAAAAGTACTGAGGATATTCGCCTCGCTGATGGCAGGCAGATCCCCCTCCTCCAGGTTCTTATACCACTGGTCGCGGGCCTGAGCATCCATCAAGGCCATCATGCCAGACTTCAACATCAAGTCTCGCCAGATACTACGGTCAATATTGCGGGTGATGGCAGGCAGCGCTTTATCTACCTTTTCGGTCATCCAGCTATCGTAACGGTGCCCCGCTTTCATCGCCCAGTCTTGCGCTGTACCACCGCCAATTTCTGAAGTTAGCCGTGAAATGGCATCAAGCTGCTCAATGAGTTGTTCAATCTGTTTAAGTGCGGAATCGCGGCCAGTGACCACACGTTCAATATTGGTCGAAAGGATGAGTTCGTTGTGATCTGTTAACACGTCGGGTTCTGTTTGCATTGTTAACCGTCCATTAAAGCAAACACGCCTGCCGGGAGTGGCAGACGCATTATGCGATAAATAAAAAGGGTGGAAAGTGCAGAGGTAAAAATCAGGAATGAGGTTCGAAGAATTTAAGTATTTATTAATCCGGTAGCTCGCCTTGCTCTGAGAATATCGGTAGCGGTCAGGAATGGCGTCTGCTCCTGCCACGTAAACCCCTTGCGATCAGTGCGTACCAGTTCATAACGTTCCACCAGGAAATTCACCGCATCAGCAAGCGTGATACCCGCCTCGATATGTTCCTCGATGGCCGCATCATCATGGAATGGTGTGTCGTTGAGCGTCAGGCCGTAATGGTGCTCCAGCAGATACGTTAACAATTGCTGCCAGACCTGCACGGGCGACAGGCGTGACAAAACCGGCACCGTGACCGGTACAGTTGAGGTTTGCATGAGTTGAGTCTCTTAATAAAGGAGGAAAAGGTTTGAAGAATTACGATGCAGGGATAAAGCTAAAAATCAGTCTTTAACCTGTTTTGAGGGATAAATTGCGATATATACATACCCATGACTACCCAACGTATCGGCTTCACAGGTCAACCCATTACGGTACAGCGTGACGCAGTGCGCGTACCGGGGATTCAGTTCACAGGAGAGCAGCATCAGCTCCAGATGTGCGACAAAATGAGGGAAGGCTTCATCCAGTTGTAGGGCCTGTACCTCACTGAACATACCGGTGAATCCTGCCCGGTCCGCCAGAAAATGCAGACGATGGCCTTCCTGCACCAGCCGTGCTCCAAAACACGGTGTGATATCTCGTTTAAGCCCCCAGGTTTGGGTAGCGTCTTTGTTCATAATTTTATTCCTGTTAAAGAAGACCATGTTCGGCGAATGAGAATATTTGCTTGCCGCCGACAATCAGGTGGTCAGGCACCCGGATCTCCACCAGCATCAACGCCTGTACCAGTCGTTGGGTGATGGCTTTGTCTGCCTGGCTCGGAGCAACCTCCCCTGAGGGGTGGTTATGGGCAAATATCACTGCTGCCGCGTTAAAGTACAGGGAGCGTTTCACCACCTCGCGGGGATGAACTTCAGTGTGACTGATGGTGCCGGTAAAAAGCGTTTCGTGGGCAAGCAGTTGGTTCTGGTTATTGAGATACAGCACGACAAACTCTTCGCGCTCAAGGGTTCCCATCTTCAGCCTGAGCCAGTCGCGAGCAGCCTGCGTGGAAGTAAACGCCACACCCGGTTCGCGCAGGTGCTGGTCAAGCAGACTCAGGGCTCGTTTGATGGTGCGCAGTGAGGTCAATGGCAGTTCCGGTGTAAAGAGAGTCAGTTGTTTCCCCATGACAAAACTCCTTAATCAATGATGGCAAGAATGGCATGGGATTCGGGATGATTCAGGGCGTAGTCGCGCAGGCGGTAGTAATGCTCTGTCATGCCATCGCACTCCGTGCGACAGGCGTGGTGGCTGTACTCAATCAAACACACAGCAATGCCTGCGGCTTCGTCGCTCATTTCCGCATTGTTGCCATTCATGTTGTTAAACAATGTCCATTTCTCATCATTCTCAGCTTCGGGTGCCATAAATGCACCACCATTGCTGAGTGTATGGAAATGCCAGATGCCACCGCTGTAGTCTTCACAGAAGCGGTCCATCCAGCCAAAGATACGGGTCTCGATAAAAATCCACTGTGGGATACGCCCGAAGTGCAGCGGCCAGAAATCCAGGCGCTGTTCATCGAGTACCAGGCTGGCCGTAATGAGGGTAGACATGTGTGAATCACTCATCAGCGAGTGGGCTGTATCAGTTTGTGTGGTCATGGTGTTGCTCCGTAATAGAAAAGCCAGTCGCTAAGGGCTGGCGTGATGTAGTTGATAAAAATCGGGATAAAGCGGGTGAGTCTGAAGAGAGAAAACGTTGTTGCGATTGAATGCAAAAGGCCCCTGCTGCGAGAACAACAGGGGCCTGGCGTGGTTATGTGATGCCCCGTAAATGGGGCAGATGCGTTATCAGAACGCGACTTTCGGCGTTGCCTGAACGTTGTAGCCAGCAGCACTGTTACCGCTGATGCTACGGGGACTCACCGAGTGTCGCGTACGCTGCTCGCCGCAGAATGTGCAGCATTCTTTACAGGCCATACATCGCTGACGGGCGAAACTTAGCCCTGAAACAGGGCGTTGCAGAGTGATGATTTACCCGCACCTGTTTTGCCCTAGACACCGATAACCGGTTCGTAGTTTGTAAGCTGACGTATTCGCTGCATGAGCTGCTCTGAGGCCCATTGCGGTAATTACGTAAGTGAGTTCTGCAGAGACTGCAACACCTCCTGATTTTTCATGACATCTCCTTAGACAAAGAAAACAAAAACGGCGAATCCTTGATGGATTCGCCGTCATGATGGTTCGTTCAAGCTGATGATATATATCTAAATTTATTTAAGATTAAGTATCAGATTATGCGACCAAGAGTCAAGGTCAGGATGTGTATGCCGCAAGGCTAACTCCAAGGCCTATTCAGTAAAAAGCTGGTAGCAAAACATGAGCTCAACGACTGCCATTACTTTAGACACATAGACGAAATAGTGTCTGTTTAGTTTTGATTTTTAATGTATTCATTTGAAATAAAAGGAAATAAAAACATGGCATGTAACTTGCTTTGTTTTATTTATCAAAGCTAACTAAACACTTATAACATTCGCTCACTTTTTCGATAGTGGGTTAAAAACTACGAATGTAGAAATAAATCCGATATTTAACCCTGAAAACTAGTGGTTAGAAAATAAAAGACAGGTGTATATATGACCAAAAATGCTGCATTGTTACTTGCGCCGGGTGTTGAAGAAGCTGAAGCAATTATTGTTCTTGATATTCTCGAACGACTGGGGATTAGCGTAAAGAAAATATCGTGTAGTGATGATAAGCATATCCAAAGTTATCATGATGTTGGTATCGTGGCAGATACTTTGCTTCGCGAACAATTCGATAATTACTTTGACGCAGTCATCATACCCGGTGGCCCAAAGGGGACAGTAAACCTTTCAGAAAATACAATGGTTATTGATTTCATAGAAAAACATGATCGCCTCGGAAAATTAATATGCCCTATATGTTCAGCGGCTGCGAAAGTGCTTGCACCTCATGGTTTACTTAAAGGAAGGAGGTATGTTTGCTCCGGGACTCTTTCTGAAGGAGTTACAGACGGAATCTATGTCGATGCCCCAGTTGTTCGGGATGGAAATCTGATAAGTGGACAAGGATTAGGAGCTGCTTTTGATTTCGCATTCAACCTCGCAGGTATACTTACCCTGGATTATGAGCGTACTTTTCGTCAGGCTGAACATATTAACTACAAGTTGACTCTGATTGAAAATAGCTAGCAAACCATAGAGACTGCCAATTTAATAACCAAAGTATTCGGCTTCATATTACCCTTATATTCACAACTGAAATAAATTCGGAAGGACATGAACAGCGACTAAAGCACCAGGAACTTGGCAAGTTGTCTAGGGAGGATTGAGCAAACAACCAGTTAGTGTCGAATTGAATATAAAATCACATATTGATCATAAACCATATCTATCCATATCATTGTTATTGCTACGGTTTAATTGATGGTCTGTTTTTTGCATGAATGTATTCAGTTAACTAATCAAGGCACTGAATATGACATTACTTTATCAAAACCCTATTATACATGCCGATTATGCCGATCCTGACGTTATCCGTACTGGTGATGATTTCTGGATGGTTGCGTCCAGTTTTAACCAACTTCCAGGTCTGCCACTGCTGCATTCTCGTGATCTGATTCATTGGCGCATTGTTAATTATATTGTAAAGCGACTTCCCTCACCTGAATACGATATTCCTCAGCCTGGAAAGGGGGTCTGGGCACCTTCTATTCGTTTCCACAACAATCGGTTCTGGGTTTTTTACAGCCAGCCTGACGACGGAATATTTGTGACTCATGCCTATGATCCTATGGGGGAATGGAGTGAACCCCATTGCCTGAAAGCTGCCCCTGGTTGGATTGATCCTTGCCCACTCTGGGATGATGATGGAAGAGCATGGTTGGTTAACGCGTTTGCATTTAGCCGAAGTGGTATCAAAAACAAACTACAACTCACTGAAATGGCACCAGATGCCTCCCGTTTGTTGGATGAGGGATGCGTGATTTTTGATGGTACACCGTCACATCCCACGCTGGAGGGCCCTAAACTGTATAAACGAAATGGGGAATACTGGATATTCGCCCCAGCAGGTGGAGTAAAAAGGGGGTGGCAAACGGTCATGCGTTCTCAAGAATTGACAGGGCCGTGGCAGTATCGTGATGTTCTCCATCAGGGTAGCTCTGCCGTAAATGGTCCGCACCAAGGTGCATGGGTTGAACTTATGAACGGGCAGAGCTGGTTTTTCCACTTTCAGGATAAGGGCGTATATGGTCGCATCGTTCATCTCCAGCCAATGTGCTGGTCAGAAGATGGCTGGCCATGCATTGGCGAGAAACTTGATAAACATGGGAAGGGGCAACCTGTCTTGGTACAATCGTTGCCTACGCTTCCTTTGACGCCCTGCGAGTTACAGACCAGCGACAATTTCCTAGACGGTATCCCAGGGTTGCAGTGGCAATGGCAGTCAAACCCCCAGCAAAACTGGTTGCGCCCTGGAGCGCAGGGTTTGCATTTACGCAGTGTTCCTGCCGTTGCCGATCTCAGTATTTATCATTTACCACATCTGTTGCTGCAAAAATTTCCTGCAGAACGGTTTACCGTAACCACTTTGATAGACCTGTCGTTAAGCCTTGAGGGCGATGAAGGTGGTGTGGTGATATACGGTCAGCGTTTTGCTGCGCTTTGCGTAAAGTGCTCTACTGGTCGTCGGCAACTCATATTTCGTCATGGCTGGATAAATGATAACGGTTATCTTGATGAGACATCGTTGACATTGGCCGATGTTACGGAGCTGGAGCAGGTAGAGCTTAGTTATCATGTAGATTATGGTGGTTTGGTCAGATTTACCTGGTGTTCACCAGGTAGAACATGGCAGCAGGTAGAGCCAGGGTTTTCAGCCGGAGCCGGTAAATGGATTGGAGCGAGGATGGGGATTTACGCACGCGGAGCGTTAACCGGCGGTGAAGGGGCTTTCCTTTTCAAATCATTCCGTATCATAACCGAGTAATAACAGCAGGGCAGTCAGGCTGCCCTGCTGGGTAAAACATCAATCGAAATAGTAACGGATACCTACACGGAGACGTACCTGGTTATCATTATTCTGATCTTTGTCTAACCATGCGATTTCTGTATAGGGCATCCAGTTTTTATTCATACGATAACGGGCAACAATACTGGGTTCCCAGTGTGTTTTCTTTCCGTTAGATGCATAATAATCACCTGTATTAACAAAAAATTCTGGGTTTAGCTGAAGCCATAATTTATCTGTAGCCTGATAGTTTAGAAATAAGTCAATTTGGTGAGTGTCGTTATAATCCATATATCCGTTGTAATCGGTTTCTTTATGCGTCATATGATTATAGCGATAACGTGTGCTAAAACTCAGCACCTTGTTTAATTTATAATCAAGGCTAATGTAGGGGGCAATTTTCGTCCCTGCTGAGTCAATATCACTCAATCCTCCTGGGGTAATACTCCATTTGTCATTTAGCGGAACCGGATACCAGCCCTCGAACTCCTGAAAGGAACTTTTCATCTGGTCAAAATTATGGCCCAGATCATACATGGCAGACACAAGTACCCCTGCACCATTATCGAAAATATGCCCCCCACCAATTTTATACTGATTTTTTTCAGGACCCCATGTATGAGCATAGCGATTATCAACCCATGTCGCAGCAGCCAGTGCATTGAGGGATAAGCAAGACAATGGTAATCCTATAATAATTGCATGTAATTTTTTCATTTTTATTCCTGTAGATCTTGATATGATTTTTGTTAATATTTTGATGTGAAAAAAGACATAATTAACAAAGCAATTCCTGTGCCAAAAAATAAAATTAAATAATTACATGGAGTTATGCGTAAGTGTGCAAAAGTATTTAGACACTTAGCTTGAAAGGTTGGTATTAATATCGTTTGAGAGGTGAATATAAACACTATTCAGGGTATTCATCACATCTTGCGAGAAATTTCGTACAGTAACGGTTCACCTCTTGACCAGCGTTGAAATTCTTCAAATACGCAATCTGCGAGGCGACGCGTTTCATTATTCAGAGCACCGGCAATATGGCTGGATAACCTTACATTCGGTAAAGTATACAGCGGCGAACAGGCTGCTGGTGGCTCGGGTTTAGTGACGTCCAGTACTGCGGTTAGATCCGGTCGCTCCTGTAATACGGTAATAAGTTCCTCTTCGTTAACCTGTGACCCTCTTCCTGTATTAATAAATACGGCGCCTGGACGCATGCGACGGAAAAGATCACCATCAAGAATACCAATATTATCTTCCCGGTCAGGAAGATGATTACTGATAACATATGCGTGGGAAAATTCCTGTTCAAGGGAAATAAGACGTTTTGCACTGCGGGAAGGAACCACCATGACATCAAGATTAAATGGTTGTAACAAATGCTGTAATGTTTGAGAGATAGCTCCGGCACCGATTAATGCCACTCGTTCATTGTAAACACCTGGGGCCGGGTGATGATTTGCCAGTGATTCAAATTTGTCAGAGCCAGTATATTCTCGCTGATTTCTGAAATAACCTTTGCACCCCAGTAAAATTTGCGCGAGACAAAATTCAGCGACCTGGATAGCATTTGCCATCCAGGCGCTGACTATTTTTATACCTCTGGCTAACAGCGGTCCTGAAAAATAATCTGTTTTTCCAGCAGCATAAAATACGATTTTTAATTTTGGCATCGCATCTAATTGCGCCTCAGTAAAGTTTATCATTCCCATGTGGAAAAATAGCCTCGACGTTCTGTAGTTCATTTCGATACCGGGAAATATTATCCGGTGTGATTAAATCAGGAAAAAATGCGCATAATTCCGAAATACTCTTAAGTACAGCGGGAGAATATACCTGAGAAAACTTTTTAGGTTGTTTTGAGAAAGCAGCGGCATACCAGGCCATAGCGTTACCTTAAATATTACTGGGTTCTTATATGCTGAATAACCTGGGGATATGGTATCCCAAGGAGAGATTTATTTGTTCAGAGCAGCACGAATAACAGAAATGAGGGAAGGGCCTGCGTAGAAACTATTAAAACCGGCTGGCTGAGCCACTGACAGATTCACTTTGGCAAGTATCAACCCATAGCTCTGATTCGTTTTATCTATCCAGGCATAGGTTCCGGCCCAGCCTGGACTGCTGATCAATGTCGGGGCCTCATACAGATCAACCTCTTCCCGCCATTCGCCAAGGCCATAGATATCATGGCGGTTGCTTCCCCGAACCGTCTGGACATAGCGATTAACCTCGCCGGGTGCGATCTGGGCCTGACGAATCTGATCGCTTTGCATAAAGGCAATCGCTGAAGCGCTTAATATTTGTTTATTCTGATACTGACCATCTTGGGCGATCATCTTCAGGAAACGTTGATAGTCGGCAAGTGTAGTACGCGCTCCGCCAGCCAACATGGGGCTGAACCCCTGTTCCGAACTGACGGGCGTGAAGGCCGTATGCGTCATTCCCAGTGGTTTGGCGATACGTTGATAGAACAGCGTATTCCATGATTTACCGCTAGCCACTTCAGCCATTCGCCCGGCCACCTGCATTGCCAGGCCACCGTAATTGAAGGTCTCGCCAGCTTTGCTGACACTTTTGAGCGGATGGATGTGTGCGACGGATTCCGCTAAGGACTGATAGTGATCTTCAGGTTTGTCTGCGGGTTGGTAATCAGGGTAGCCTGATGTGTGTGACAATAGCTGGCGCAGAGTAGCGCGCCCTTTTTCATCAGTAAATTCCGGTAGCCATTTGCTAACAGGATCATCCCATGAAAGCACTCCGTCATCTACCATTGAGGCAATAGTGGCGGCAGCAAGCCATTTTCCGGTGGAGGCGATATGCACCTCTGTTTGTGCGGTATAGCCGCCATAATATTTTTCAAATACTGTTTTATCATCCTTGACGATAATGACGGCAGCCCCCGGGTAATATCCTTTTTCGACCCAGCTTGTAATCTGTTGATCTACTCCCGCCAAAGAGGACTCTTTTGCCAGAGCATTTTGTCCGCTGAATGCCAAACAAAGCGTGCAGCCGATTAAGATATTCTTCATAGCTATCCTAAAATAATCCCCTCTTGCGAGGGGATGTGGATTAAATAATACCGATCCCGGCAGCACCAAAACCAATCGCAATCAGCATAATCAACACCCTATTAGGGCTGACTTTTTTGTTGAGCAGTTTCAGACACAGCAGGACCAACGCCAGAGGAATTAGACCAACACATATTTTGTCGAGAATTTCCTGCAAAACAAACGGCTGCCCGGCAATGGTTGTTTTGAAGGTGGTGGTGAATTTCACCATACTTGCGCTCATCGCGCCGACCATCATAAGCCCCATAATTGACGAGGCCTTAGTTATGCAGCTGAGTAACCCTGACTGGGTGGCTTCTGCGATGTACTTCGAGCCGAGTCGGTACCCCATCACACCACCGTAATAGCGAAGCAGGTAGCTCGGGATGTTATAAATCAGCAGGAACAGCAACGGGCCAAGGGGGTTACCCTGCGAGGCCAGACCAATTGCAATGCCTGTCGCGATGATACGCAGTACGCCATAGAAGAAGGAGTCGCCCACGCCGGCAAATGGCCCCATTAACGCTACTTTAATCCCGTTGATACTTGAGGTATCAAAATTAGGGTTGGCCGCATTCTCTTTTTCCATAGAGAGCGTCAGACCCATGATGAACGGGGCAATATGCTGGTTAGTGTTAAAAAACTGACTGTTTCGTTTCAACGCTTCCAGATAACGATGCGGGTCACCAGCATAGATTTTTTTCAACATCGGCGCTAACGCCCAGCCGTAGCTTAGCCCTTCCATGCGGGTGAAGTTCATCGAACCCAGCAAAGGAAACTGGCGAATAAACAGCTGACGAAACAGTTTCTTTTCACTTTTATCATCGCTGTATGTACTGACATGTTTCATATGGATATCAGTCATTGAAGAACCCATCCTTATCATCAGCCGACGCAGGCGTTGCTGCTGTAGTCGCGGCTTGTCTGTTAGTTTTAAGTTGATTGAATTCATTGAAGCAGAGGTAGACCGCTACTGAGCCTGCAATTATTGCGATACCCATTATTGGCAACTGCAGATATGCAGCCATCGCAAAGCCAATGAAGAAGAACGCGGCGATGTTACGATTCCACAATGCTTTCAATAGGATAGCAAAACCTAACGCGGGTAAAATACCGCCAACGGCCGTCATACCTCGCATTACAGTCGGAGGTATACTTTCCACCAGGCTGCGGATCACATCTGTACCAAACAGGATGCCGAAGAAGGCAATTAACGCGAACGGAATCCCATAGAAAAAGGTCATTCCGAGAGTCAAACCTAGTGCTGCCCGGTCACGTCCTTCCTCAAGCAGCGCATCGTATTTCTCAACCAGCGCGGTATAAACCAGCTTCAGCACCTGGTAGACAAAGACGGCCAGCAAACTTATAGGTAATGCCAGAGCGACTGCGACGGCAGGTTCTGCGTGAGTCAGAATGGTGAATGCTGTTGCCAACACTGACCCAACAGCCAGGTCCGCCGGAACAGAGCCGCCGATGGTAATGGTGCCGAGAAAAATCAATTCCAGTGAGGCGCCGATAATGATCCCCTGCTGTAAATCACCGAGCACAAGCCCAACGAGGGCTCCGCAGATTAATGGACGTTCAATCAGAGGCTGTCCCAGCGTGTGATCTGCGGTTTTCACCAGGAACATCACCAGCGCAACAAGTAAAGCTGACGTTAACATGGCATTCTCCTTAACGAGCTGAGTTTTCCAGCATCTCAATCAGGTTTTTAACTGGATGAGAAGGAAGAACCTGATATTCAACACCGACGCCACGCTCCGCTATCGCCTTGAAATCAGATACATCTTCAGGAGTCACATAGACGGTGTCACTGATGCGTTTTTTGGCGGACAGGTTATCGGTGATACGCCCGAAGTTAGCCACATTGAGCGTTTTTATTGCGGGAACCTGCTCAACAAGACGGCGGGCATCAGCGGCATTGTTGACGATGACCATGATCTTCATGCTTTCAGAACGCGGGTCATTGAGCACCTCACCTGCATCTTTTACGGCCATAATGGCGCATTTGGCTGTGTCCGGTGCCGCCATACGCAAAGACATCTTCTGCACCTCGTTATTCACTATCTGATCGTTCGCGACCAGAATGCGGTTGACACCCAGGTGTTTTGTCCAGACAACAGCCACCTGGCCATGGATAAGACGATCATCAATTCGAACTAAAGAAATCATGTGTAGCTCCGGTTAACAGAAATAAGGGGTCCAGATGCGGGAAAGACGAACAAGGGCTTCGAAATAAAAATAATCGCCCCATAAATTGGGTTCGTTGATCCCCATATTGCGGCCAAAGTTATAAACACCTTCTCGCAGCAGGCCGTCTTGCTGATGTGCAAAGTAATGTGCGCGCAGGTTATGCATCATGAGTGCAATTGCATTGTTATAGGCTGGACGCATTGGGTCGGTCAGGGGCAAGACTTTTAACAGTTCAGCCAACCCGCAGGCAGCGATAGCCGCTGCTGAAGTATCGCGGTAGGCGTTGTCCTGTTTTGTGAAAATCAAATCCCAGTAACAGACGTAATCGTCCGGTAAACGGTTGAGGAAGTAATGGGATAATCTGCGTGATAGCTCAGGTTGAGAGGCATCGCCGGTATGATTAAAACTTAAAGCGAATCCGTAAATACCCCATGCCTGGCCACGCGCCCAGCATGATGAATTACTGAATCCCTGGTGAGTATCTCCACGAAGCGGCTGACCGGTATGAATGTCCATATAGTAGGTGTGAAATGTGGAGGCATCTTCCCTAACCAGATAGCGAGCAGCCTGTGTCAAATGACGTGTGGCCGCTTCACGATAGTGGGTGTTACCCGTCTCATCCGCCGCCCAGAACAGTAGCGGAACGTTAAGATTGCAATCAATGATCATGCGACCCTGTCGGGCAGGGTCCTTTAAATCACCCCACGCCTGAATCACACCGGCAGTGGTATTAAAACGTTGATAGAGCAGTTCAGCGGCTCGCAATGCCAAACCGCGAGCGCGAACATTCCCTGTCAATTGCCAGGCATTCACACAGGAAAGCAGATAGAGAAAACCAAGATCGTGCGTGTCGACTTTAATGTTTTTATCCAGTCGCTCTTCAAAACTGTCGAGCAGTGATTCCGCCACATCCCGGTATTTTTTTTCACCTGTCACTTCCCAGGCCAGCCACAACATTCCGGTCCAGAAACCTTCAGTCCAGTCGACTTTTTCCACCGCCGGGTATATGTCGCCTTTCGCACTGGCCGCAGGGAACGTCGACATGAAGCGTGGCAGCATGGCATCGATTTTTACCAGTACTTCAGAAATGGCTTCATTCAGCCAGGCTTTGCTCATTTCTACCTGTTGTATCGAATAGCGGGTATCAAGTTTCTCGAGGGTTATCGTCACAGACTGTTCTCCCCAGAAAAGAAATCATCACTATCATTGCGGACACTTGATGGCATCGCCTGACGAGCCGAGATAATTTCTGGCAGAGTATTCATGTACTGCATCGCGTTAGTGGCTGCATCAATCGCATCTGTCAGTCGCTGTGCTGTATCCGTGTGTTCAGACATGCAAAACTCCATCAACATAATTAGATTTGCGCCGCTTATCACATGAGCATGGGGATATTTGACCATCATCTGTACGGCCGTATTGTTGACGCTGCCACCGGCCATATCGGTAAACAACACCAGTTCATTACCCCTGTCTGCTGCCTGTTGAGCAATGTCTTCAAAGTAAACTGCCAGTTCCGCTGTAGAACCAATCTCACCGCAATAAGCACAGATTGGAGTGACACCATGAGCCTCGCCAATCAACAAATTCAGACCTGAAACAATGCCTTCGGCATACTGGCCATGAGTAGCGATATACATCTCTCGCATTACGCGTTCCTTTAAAAAATTAATTTAGCTTTATCTGTTTATGCATTCTTCGTGCCATTATTTTATCTATTTGATTTAAAATGAATAAAAGGCAATTTAAGACACAGCGGATAGTGTTGAAAACAGCGGAATAGAGTAGTGTCGACGTGGCCTGTTAGTGAGCCCGACAGGCCGGAATAGTCAGATGAATTCATCAGTCGAAATCCACGGTTCCATAATTTCAAATATCATGAGGATTTCGGTAAGGGGCAGGGTAATACGGTATTTGCGGTTCAGAGCCTGGAAAAAAGTATCATGTACAGCGACAAATGCCTGCTGCTGAAGTGTTAATTCCACTTCTTCCCGGTGACGTACACCATTGTTCACCATCACCCGTTCAATCATCAGGGCAATGTGCATAAACAGATTAATTCGCAGATAGCTCTCAAAATGAATCTTATAAAAACCTTCATACTGTTTAATGACGGCTTCAACTTCATTAATGATGACGACAGGATTCAGGAAACTTAACCGGCTGGCGATCCCTTCAACTGTAAACAGTTTTACTATCTCTTCCACCATCGGTTCAAGTGCGTCTTCCGGAAGCAGACCGTTAAAATAATCACGTTTCAGTACCTGTGTTTTTTCTTTAATCAGCTGTTCGACACTGAGCAGAGGAATGTAGCCGGCCTCAAGTTCAGTTGTGGTGATGATAAGCCGTGTGCCGTTAAGCGCGGGGTCGGCATGCGTGATTTTCCATTTTAAATCGTCATATTCCATGGTGATGACATCGATATCCATCTGCCCCTGATAGCGCTGAACAATATCTTTTAATTTGCGGGAAATCCCTTCGCCAGAAATACAGGAGATAATTATTTTATTACCGGGTAATACCCCAGCATAGTAGCGAGTTTCTACTTCGTATGCGCCGCGCGCACTCTCAATAATTTCCTCTATTGACAGGCGCCCCTGAATTTTAGATGCGATATCCAGTGCCATCATGGTAGATACATTGTTAATGACCAGCAATTCGCCATGCAGATGCAGCTTAATCTCTTCGTATATTTCTTTGAGTGAGCCCATGTCGACCAAAATAATCAGCCCCGCACCTTGTTTCAGGCGGGAAACATGCGCTATCAACAAATCGATAATCTGACGCGTGGAGGTCGAATTTGGCATGTCGAATGCTTTAAAATAATAACCACCAGTTAGTTGGTTCGCAATGCCCGCTATGCTGGAAGCAGTGGAACGGCCATGTGATACGATAATTCCCTGAATAGGATCGTCCTCACCGGCCAGTGTGTGAAATGCACAACTTAGCAATGGATGTAATAACGCAAGTTGCTGCTGAGAGATGTGTTTGACCAACTGGCTGATACACGCTTCCGCAAGTAAGATTGCTTTACCTGAAACATATTCGGAAATGCTTTTCAGTTCATTCAGCGATTCTTCTTCCTGATGAGCATTCAATGCATAGCTCAGGCACAACCAAACCGTTTTCCTGATTTCAGAATTAAATTCAATGCCGCTCAGGCTTTCCAGTTCATTAATTGCCTGCATTGTTTTTTGCCAGGTATAGCCGCTGTACAATGCGTCAGGTAAAAGCGTGCCATTTATCGTAGTCAGCAGTTGCTCCATCTTACGGTTCAGTAGCATTACGTTTCCGCTGTGACAGAAATCCCGGAAAATGACATCATCGCGCATGGCTTTAGGTAAAAGGGATCCGATATCCAGCGCTTCCGCACCTGGCGAGGATGAAACCACCAGCAATTCTCCTCCCGAATTCATCCCTTGCAGCGTAATAATCTCGCCATGAGGCGTATCACTCCAGGCAGTGGCGCACATTACTTTGATTTGATTTTTTAACTCACCCACATTTCCGCGTACGGGGGAAGTGGCTAGCTGGTGCATTAGTTGTGTATCGAAATAAATATCGCGCTGCAAACTGAGCGCTTCTTTATGTAAGAAACAGGTTATCTGTGCGATGCGCTCGGTCAGAGGGCGGGAGATATAATTGGGAATAGTCAAACGGACCGGAATACGTCTGCGAAATGTATTCAGTAAAACCGTGTCGATATTTTCAGTGGTGGCGAATATAAACCGTATAGAGGCTGGATGTTGAGTTCGACTATCACCAAGACGATAAAAATACCCCTTATCCATAAACAGAAATAATTTTTCCTGATTCTCCGCCGATAAACGGTGGACTTCATCAAGAAATAGAATGCCGCCATTTGCATCATCAAATACACCCTGTTTTTCGCGGTCAGCCCCGGTAAATGCGCCACGTGTATACCCAAATAACGTAGCTGAAAGTAACTCAGGGTTGTTTGCGTAATCAGCACAGTTGAGTTCCACGAAAGGTTTATCCATAGCGATAACTTTTCTTTCGCGCGCATATTGGTGAAACAGCGTGGCTAAGTAGCTTTTCCCCACACCGCTTTCCCCTGCCAGAAGTACGGGCAACCCTCCTCCAGGATAGTCCACTGCTGAACGACATAGTGCTACAGCTTCAGCAAGGCTGCCGTTTACACCAATCAGTTGCTGAAACGCATCCAGTTTCTTTGCGGCGACCGCTCGTGACGGCCCGGTTCTTTGAATATCACTGAGCACATAAAAACGTACCGGGCGGGTATTTTCTTTCTTCAACCGTCCATCATCACATAACCTATTCAGATAATGGCTTACGACACTACGATTAACCTGCATAAAATCTGCGCAGTCGTGAGCTGTAAATCCTGATGAACTGGAAGAATAATGAGTGATAATTTTGTTAAACAGCTTTTCTTTAGCCGACAGTGCCATATTTTCAAAGACCTGCGTGTAGAGTAGAAAATAGTGTCTAAAAAAATAAATACTAGACACTGAAAAATCAATTAGACACTGAGCATTGTACGCCTCAATAAAAAAATGAAATGCCATTTTGATATTTATGTGATCTTGTTCTCGTTATTGATGCGGCTTCCAGAGTGTAAAGCAAGGGACATGCAGAAAAGAATGATGAATTGAGTACTGCCGTGACTATGTAATAAGCATGTTATTAATTAGACACTGTGGTTTTTAGCCAGGGAACATATATTCCCTGGCTAAAAACCGATTTCCTATTAAAAGCTGCGTACTTCCCCATTAAGTTATCCCAATGTACCAACCATTGCCGTTTACAATGACGATCTCCGGTATGGTGATGGTGCTACCTTCAGGGACCAAAATCTGGCTGGTTGCCGGTATTACCGACATGAGAAATGGCTTCAACGGCCTGGCTGCAAAAGTGCAGGCGGCGCTGAAAGATGACCCGATGTCGGGGCACGTCTTTATCTTCCGGGGACGCAGTGGCAGTCAGGTCAAACTGCTCTGGTCCACCGGCGATGGTCTGTGTCTGCTGACGAAACGACTTGAACGCGGCCGCTTCGCCTGGCCGTCGGCCCGTGATGGCAAAGTGTTCCTGACGCCCGCGCAGTTGGCGATGCTGATGGAAGGCATCGACTGGCGACAACCTAAACGGTTGCTGACATCCCTGACCATGCTGTAGGCCTCTTTATCCTGGTTGTCGCAGAATAAGCCTGGTAAAATGCGGGCTTATGAACGACACCTCTTCTGACGACATCCCTCTGCTGAAAAAGCGCCTGGCTGAACAGGAAGCGTTGATCCACGCCCTGCAGGAAAAGCTGAGCAACCGGGAGCGCGAAATAGACTATCTGCAGGCGCAACTGGATAAGCTTCGCAGGATGAACTTCGGCAGTCGTTCCGAAAAGGTCTCCCGCCGTATCGCACAGATGGAAGCCGACCTGAACCGGCTGCAGAAGGAAAGTGATACGCTGACCGGTCGGGTGGATGACCCGAAAGTGCAGCGCCCGCTGCGTCAGACCCGCACCCGTAAACCGTTCCCCGAATCACTCCCCCGCGATGAAAAGCGGTTGCTGCCGGCAGAGGTATGCTGCCCGGACTGCGGCGGTGTACTGAGCTATCTGGGCGAAGATACCACCGAACAGCTGGAACTGATGCGCAGCGCCTTCCGGGTTATCCGGACTGTACGTGAAAAGCATGCCTGTACTCAGTGCGATGCCATCGTGCAGGCCCCCGCGCCTTCGCGGCCCATCGAGCGGGGTATAGCAGGACCCGGGCTGCTCGCCCGGGTCCTGACCTCAAAGTATGCAGAGCACACGCCGCTGTACCGTCAGTCGGAAATATACGGCCGCCAGGGTGTGGAACTGAGGCGCTCACTCCTGTCGGGGTGGGTGGATGCATGTTGCCGGCTGCTGTCACCGCTTGAAGAGGCGCTTCGAAGCTATGTGCTGACCGACGGCAAGCTCCACGCCGATGACACGCCAGTGCCGGTGCTGTTGCCGGGCAATAAAAAGACGAAAACCGGGCGGCTGTGGACATACGTTCGTGATGACCGCAATGCGGGCTCAGCATTACCGCCAGCCGTGTGGTTCGCTTACAGCCCGGACAGAAAAGGCATCCACCCGCAGACCCATCTTGCGGGCTTCAGCGGAGTGCTTCAGGCGGATGCGTATGCCGGGTTCAACGAGCTGTACCGCAATGGCGGGATAACGGAAGCCGCCTGCTGGGCTCACGCCCGCCGTAAAATCCATGATGTGCACGTTCGCACCCCGTCAGCCCTGACGGAAGAAGCCCTGAAACGTATCGGCGAACTGTATGCTGTTGAGGTGGGGATAAAGGGAATACCGGCAGAACAGCGCCTTGCTGAACGTCAGCTGAAAACGAAGCCGCTACTGAAAACACTGGAAAGCTGGCTGCGTGAAAAGATGAAAACGCTGTCGCGACACTCGGAGCTGGCGAAGGCGTTCGCATACGCCCTGAACCAGTGGCCGGCGCTGACGTACTATACAGAAGATGGCTGGGCGGAAGCAGATAACAACATCGCTGAAAATGCCCTGCGGATGGTCAGTCTGGGCCGTAAAAACTGGTTGTTCTTCGGTTCTGACCATGGTGGTGAGCGGGGAGCACTGCTGTACAGCCTGATCGGGACGTGCAGACTGAACGACGTGGATCCGGAAAGCTACCTTCGCCATGTGCTTGAAGTCATAGCTGACTGGCCGGTCAATCGGGTCAGTGAACTGCTCCCCTGGCGCGTAGAGCTGCCAACTGAATAACACATCCCCGTCAATACGGTTCTCGCTGGACGCTTACGCATGGATTACGGGGATGCTTACAATTGCACTACTAGAACCTTCTTTCAGATACGGTCGATAGGATTAGCTTTCTTATCCTCCCAAAGTCCCCCTTCTCAGACTATTCGCAACCCGAGCAATCCAGATCAAATTTCAAGGGATCACCGTTGTACACAGAGTGCCGATTTAGGGATAGTACCGACTGCGTATCCTGTTTTTAATTGGAAAAACGGTGGTTAAGATGAATATCTATGAAGAGCAATATCGACTATTAAAGCACAATGGTGCGCAGGCGTGGGCTGGTGAAGGTTATAAGCGAGCACATCAACAATTAGCTGTCATTCTGCAAGAATTAAAACAACGTAGTATTCTCCCCTCCCCCGGAGCTTCATTTCTGGAATTAGGCTGTGGAAATGGTGCAATGTCTTCTCAATATATGGCAGAGCGTGGCTACGAAGTATCCGGTGTTGATATTTCACAAACTGCAATTGAGTGGGCGATAGAGCGATTTTTGACACTTGGGCTTAAAGGGCATTTTACCCAGGGCGATGTCTGCCATCTTAAGCAGCTGGAAGCAGCTTCATATGATGTTATTTTTGATGGAAGTTGCTTGCATTGCCTTATTGGTCCACAGCGTGAGTTGTGTCTTGCAGAAATAAGACGTCTGATAAAACCAGAAGGTACGGTTGTTATCAGTACTATGGCTGGGAAACCGAAAAAACCTGAGGATTTACGAGATTTTGATGCCGATAATTATCATTTAATGAGGAATGGCCAGCCATGGAGAACCTTAAAGCCTCTTACATTGCTGGAAGAAGAGATCAGCAAGCAGGGATTCTCGATTATTTACACCGACCTGAATCATAATCCATGGTGGGATCATGCCACTATTTGTTGTAAGCCATCATAGAAATGATAATGTGTTGTAAGCTCAAGCCATCTCATTCAACTCAATCAATTTCCCGCGGTAAAATTTTATATCTCCTGAGCCTTCTAACTCTCTTACAACCTTCTGAACGGCACTCCTCGATATATTATTTCTGGATAGAATAAAATTGTACACAGAAGTTGTGTGTCTTTCTGGTTCATCTAAAGCCCAAATTTCCTTCAAATGTTCAATAACGATTTCCCTGGCTGATGATTTATGAATTAGTTTTCCTTTAGGCATGCAAATATATAAATAGCTTCTAATTATAAAGAAAGCATCTTGCCACAAGTTTTTCTCTGTAAATAAGTCAAAAGCAATATTCGAATC
Source organism: Buttiauxella sp. AC038 (assembly GCF_979253565.1). NCBI lineage: Bacteria > Pseudomonadati > Pseudomonadota > Gammaproteobacteria > Enterobacterales > Enterobacteriaceae > Buttiauxella > Buttiauxella sp. AC038. Next base: position 3,721,343 of record NZ_CEEDCQ010000001.1, read on the forward strand.
AAGTATCCACATAGAACATTCACTTTTACACTGAATGAAATGTGTCAGCCCAATATCATGTATATGCCCAAGCCCAATAACTGCGGGCGCTTTAATAGAGTTAGTCAGTAGCCCATCTTCAATACGATGAATGGTTACAACGCCAGATTTAAGGAATGCGACCTGATTATCTTGAATGAGCTCTACGTGCTGCCCCTTTTTCTAACTGCAAAAAATGCATGTTTACATTTTTCTACCTCTTCACCGACTACTTTTACTGAGCGCGCGACATCCGTTCGACTGTTCATATCATAAGTGCCCTATTAATACCTTCTGGATTAATTTAAAGTATTACTTCTTCAATCGGCACAGGCTTACCCGTGTGGTATCCCTGTAACCAATCTACACCTATTCTTATTAGCTCTTGCCTGATCTCTTCATTTTCAACAAATTCTGCAACGACCTGCATTTTCTTGATTTTAGCAACGGTGCAGAAAGATCTAACTAAAAAGTGATTTAAGTCATCATGAAGAATCTTGCGGATAAATGAACCATCTATCTTAAGAATATCAGCTTCTATTTCTTCCAAGCGAGAATAGCTAGAGCAACCGGTACCAAAGTCATCAATAGCTATTTTGCAACCAAGACTGCGCATCTTTTCAAGCTTTAAAGCGGCTACTTTAGTATCAATAATGTCCGTTTCGACAATTTCAAAAATAATTCTGTCCGGTGATATTTCATACTTCTTGAATAGCACCGTCAAATGGTCAATAAAATAGATATGATGAAGCGTCCGCGGGGCTAAATTAATACTAAATTTACTTTCAGATTTTGATTCATCAAGTGACTGTATAAATCTGAATGTTTGTTCAATAACAGTCATATCTAACTGAGCAAGGATACCTGCTTGCGCTGCAATAGGTAGAAAAGCGTCAGGAAATAACAGCTTTCCATTTTTGTTTCTGATACGGATCAGTACTTCATGATAGTATGAATCTGTATGCGATGAGATTATAGGTTGAGCCATAAGCACAAACGACTGGTTATCAACAGCACTTTGCAGCTCACTCCTGATATTGTCATTACTCGTTATATTGCTTGCCACAGTCAAACATTCGTTGTCATCCCAAGTCACCATCACCGGAACTTCACTATTTATAGAATCCGCGGCGACAGCAGACAACTTTCCAACAATCATCAATAAATTATATTTTTCTGGCAAGCTCAACATATAAGTCAGACCAGAATTAATGCCAAATGTATTTTTGCCGTACGAGAAACGGTATGCTTTAACTAAAGAATAGATGTTGTGAATATGCTCTTTATCAGGTGTGCCCAGTCGTATATAAAGCCCGTAACCTGGTTGATAATATATATCTTCATTATCCTGGAGATGAGGAAGAAGATAGGCGGTCAATGACTTAACGAACATAAATCTAATGCTAAGGCCATGCGTTTGAGTCAAAGACCAAAGCTCAGGGCAGTGAATTAAAGCGAGCCCTGCCCCTGGATATTCAACAAGAGATCTCTTGAGCGCATAAACATTCGGCAAGCCAGTATAATACTCCGTTAGCATGAGTCTGGTTATCTTTTTTATATATGAGCGATTACTTGAAACCAGCACTCCAGATAAAACTAAAGAGAAGGACACAACTAATATTGTGGCAGAGGCAGTTGCCAAAGGTTCAAGGATTTCAAGTTCACTGATGGCGTAATTATATTGTATATAACCATCGCTGTGGAATCCGAGCAGAATTAAAATAGCGCTCCAGATGGGAACAATAAATGAATGACCAATAGTTACTGTTCCCCAGACCATTATCGGGAGAAGCAATAACAAACCATACCCTGTAAATAATAAAAATATATGCTTAGTAGATAGTAAGCAATACATGATACCAATGAGAGAGCATAACCATATTACCCGATAGACTACTCGCGAACCTGAAAATATTATTTTCTTTTGTTCATTAAGGTAACGCGAACACCATGCGGTATTGCTGATACATCTAAGAATAAGATAACAGAATGGTACACCAGTAAGGCAAGATGTCATCATCCACTGAATGTTAATCAAGTTTTTGGTGCTAAAAAAATCACCATATAAAACCTCATCAAAATGGAATAAAAACAACATTAACTGATGGACAAACTCAAACACTACAGAGTTAAAAACAACCAACCAACCGATACGATGAAATGTTAATTTGTACCGCCCGAAACTAACTGCACCTTTGCTTCCAACAGATATAAAATATATCAGACAACTGATTGAAGCGGCCAATAACTGTGAGTAAACAGTGAGGTTTTGCAATACGGATTGCGTGTTTAAGCTGTAGATAAAAAGCAGTCCGAGTGCCGGCATGGCTCTGACACCATATAAAACCAGTAGCGCAGTAAACAATGGTAGCCTGAGATCATAAAATGTCAGAGCATATCCACCTACTTCAGCACTACTCATTAGTAGACTAAAAACGTAATGAAACAGAAACAACAAGAAACAAGCTTCAATCATGCATTTAGTCGTATTTCTGGTTTCTGTACTTATTTGCATTACACAACTTTCCATCTTTCAATATGTACAAAAAAACATCCGTGTGAGATTAAGCCCCGCTTTAACATCATGATGTTAATTGCAGCTCCTTTTCATAGGTTGAAACATTATTAGAGCAATGATGATTTTCTTTCAGGACCTGGCATAATTTTTCAACTGGTAATGGACGCCAGAAAAGGAACCCTTGTGCCAGTTCGATACCAACTGAACAGACCTGGGCAAGTTCCTGGTCTGTTTCAATCCCTTCAATAAGAACCTGGCGCAGCTCATCTTCAGTTTCAACACCTTCAATAACAAGATTGCAGTGCGTGAGTCGGCACAGTCTGGTTACTTGTTTTAAAAACTGCAGCCCACCATTTTCAGCTAGCCCCTGCACAAGTGAACGATCAAGCTTTATCTTGTCGAGTGGATATCGTGTCAGATAATTCAGTGTTGAGTACCCCGCCCCAAAATCATCGAGAGCAATACGAATCCCCATTGATTTTAATTTTGTCAGCACCGAGGCCACATTGACCGGGTCGATAACAGCTTGCGACTCTGTGATTTCCATCTCAAGAGTCCAGCCTGGAGGCAAAGGTTTATCCAGCACTTGGGATATGACTTTAAATAATCTCTTATCTAGCAGTGTCTGCGCCGAGATATTGACCGACAGAGTCATTTCATTAAATTCTTGAAGATGATGATGTAGATAATTAACAGATTGCTCGATAACCCAAAAATCTATATCTGCCATCGCTTTGAGGCGATCATAGTATTGTAGGAAAATAGGTGGCGTAATTTTCCCATCTTCACCCTGATGGCGGATTAATGCCTCTACCCCAATAATTCGACGGTCGGAAATCCGTACCTGAGGCTGAAAATAAAGAATGAAATGACCACTCGATTGTAAATGTTGCACCTTGCTCAGTGCATCCAGATAAGATTTTTCTTCGGACTGAAGCGTATGCCCAGGAACCAGGTCTAAATTTGTCGGTGGTAAAAATAAATTCAGCTCAGGGGTTTTTAGTTTGCTAATAGACCATTTTCTGACAAATGGTGTGTAGATAACTGCGCTTACGCCAATAATAACGATATTCAGTATAATGGCGGAGACCGACCCCCCAGTGGCAAGCCAGGTGCTCAAAATAGGTGGAACGCTCCAGTTTACCGCTTCAGAAACCGGCGGTACCAGATGCCAGACAGTTGCCGTGTACGCTAACGTATAGGACACCGCTGGCACCAGAACAAAGGGGATAATCAGCAAGGGGTTCATGACTATCGGCAACCCAAAAATCAAGGGTTCGTTCACGTTAAACAGTGACAGAGGAAGCGATAAGCCAAGCATATGCCGGTGGGGAGATTTTTTATTTAGCAGTATACATAGCAGCATTCCCAGAGTGTTTCCTGTACCGCCCATCGTGCACCAGATATTATAAAAAACAGGGCTAATGATGTTTAGCTGTGCTTGCCCTGCATGCCAGGCAGCAATATTGCTATTCATTTCGGAAATAAAACCAGCATCAATATCGGCACAAATAAAATACCCATGAATTCCAAAGAACCACGGTATGCAGCGTAGAACAATATAAATCAACCCATCGATGAAGTTATCAGGGTAAGAGTGCAGTAGCGTTTGAGATATTACTGGGAAAACTAAAAGGTATAGGGAATGGGCCAACACACCAATAATCAATGTGGCAAAGGAGATAATGAGTACAGAACATAAGAAAAGAGCGGATGTTTTCCGGCTTTTGCTTTTCAGGAAATGAATCGAATCGACTAAAGCGATGGCCTTTTCCAGCAAAAAATTGACAGTGATGCCGGAAAGCAATGCTAAAGGAACAGTGATATCAAAGAAGAAAAGCTTGTCATTACTTATAACTCGGCTAATAAATAGCAAGCTACAAAAATTAATGGTCAGAAAGTGGATAACTGAATAGCGATTACGAATTGCCCAATGCAAAGCCATAAAGGCATTTATTGCGATTGGCATAAAGTCTGTAAGCGTCTCTTGTAGCTGGAACAACTGTACAGAAAAACGCCCCCACCCCAATTGATCACAGATAATCGAGCTAATGAGAAGTAGTGCGCGGATGATGGCAAAGGGAACAATGGCTAAAGAGCTTGCAACAATAGATTTTATAATTCGGTTATTAAATAACAAAATCCTGCTGTTATTAAGCTGATAAATAAAAGTGTTCTGAAACCATGTGCTCATCTCAAAAATACTCTTTTTTGGACATTTATTGCCTGGCTGACAACTATATTTATAAAAATTCTGAATATTTCCAAATGTTGAATTTTTGGTATGAGTTCTAATTCATCAGATTTTCTTATCAGTTAGTGTTGCCGGAAAGATGCATATATTTTGCCGCTTATGATGCAACGCAACCGCGCTTGTTAGTGCAGTGTTAGTCAGGCAGTCATTAGCATGCTTAATATATAAACACAGATCGATATAAACGATCAATAAATTAATTTCGATAGATTTAATCAATAGGTCTCATAGATCATTCGCCAACAATAGATCGATAAAACCTATCAATTTGTTTAGTTATATGATTAAGTTTTAAGGAAATGTTAACGCATTTCGCGTGGTGTCTTTAATTATGGAAAATTAAATTCGAATATTTACTTCTAAATATTACGCGAGAAGAGATACGATAGAATAAATAAGCGGATAATAAACGAACAGCAATGTAAGTGTTTGTTACATATGTTTATTTTATATGAAGACAGCGTTTTAAAGGCCAACTCACGTTGCTCGCATTAATTTATTGTAAAAATAGATTAATTTACAACCCATGGTCTGGTGAGCAGCAAAGCTTTTTTTGTAGGATTATCGCATTAATTGTCTTAACAGCCCGTGGTTGTGCTAGGCATTTTGATTTGAAATAACTAGTACAACATCTTCCACACAGCCTATTTTTATTTCACTGGTTCTATTTATTTTACTCTTGTCGATAAGTAATAAAGACTGCGCCGCGCGCTTCATGAGTAATGATTTAAATTCAGCATTGTAAGTATTGGAATCCCATAGCACGCCATCCTTATCAACTCCCTCACAAGAAAAAAGAAACAGATCGATATCCAGTTCTTTAACTTGGGAAATAATTGCAGGGTTGACATAACAAGCATATTTACGTTGAAGCAAGCCACCGGAACTAATGAGCTGTATATTTTCCCATTTTGCCAGTTCCTGGCAAATACGCACACTATTGGTAAAAACAGTGATATCAATATCCGGGAGTTGTTTTGCCAGATACCAACATGTTGAACTCGCATCGAGCGCAATAGTCATTCCAGCACTAATCCACGGTAGTGTCTGGCGCGCAATGTCGGCTTTGCTGGCAAAATGGCTTTTGAGGCGAGCGCTAAATGGGTCTCCACTGTCATGAGTGTCGCGCTTGATGCTTTTAGCTCGCCCATGCTGGCGAATGATTTTTCCCTGCGTCTGTAGTGCATTCAGATCACGGCGGATGGTTTCTTTACTGACCTTTAATAGCTCGGCGAGATCTTCAGTTGTTAGGGTTTCATGTTGTCGTATGAGTTCTACTATTGCCGCATGGCGCGCCGTTTTCACAAGCACTCTCCTCTACCTGAAAAAACCATGCGCCGGTGGCGCATGGCAAAACAAGGAGTCTGAGACTACGGCGTAACCCCTTTTTTTAACAGAATATTCCCGTATTTGGCGGTCTCACCTGTGATGACGATCGCAAATGCCTGCTGCGCTCGTTCATAGAATGCGAAGCGATCAATACGGCTGACTTTATGTTGCGGCTTATCACCAAATAAAGCCTGCAAATACCGAGTTTCAACACTTGGGTCTAATTTATCACCTTCAACTGCCGCCATCATGACAAGCGGAGGCGCGTAACTATCGAGTTCAAATAACGGAATAATTGCGGCCAGTAACTCGCTCACTTTTAAACCATCGGCACGGATAACATTCGGGCCCATGCTATGGGCAGGAAAATGCGCATCTGAAAAAATGATTTCATCGCCGTGGCCCATTTCAGCCAATGTTTTAAGTAGCTGAGGCGAAATTAATGGAGATATGGTTTTTAACATCGTTAAACCTCTTCAAATACTTCGGAGCACTGGCAAGCGAAGTCTTGATATTGCGCGCTTTGCTTGCCTGGATAATAAGACTGGTAGCGATAGTTAACTTGCTGGCGTGCTTGTTCTGGTGAGGTGTAAAAGTCGACACCACTCCAGGCAAACATTGCTGCTCCCAGAACGGTCGTTTCTGCATCTTGTAATACTTTGATAGGTAGATTGAGGACATCCGCTTTAATTTGGTTCCACAGTAGATTTCGGCTCCCTCCCCCAACCAGCAGCAACTCTTTAGCTTTAAAACCGCCGATATCTTCCAGCACTATCAAATTTTGCTGTAGCTGCCATGAAAGACTCTCTAACGCCGAGCGATAGAAATGCCCGCGTTCTGTATGCAGATGCACACCACTCCAGCCTGCCTGCTCGCGCCTGTCGAGAAGTTGGCAGTTCATACGTAAACCTTCGCAGCCTGGTGGGATCATTTTGGCTTCAGCAATCATCTGCTCATATACAGTAGGCAATGTTCCATGCGGCCAATACAGCTTACGAACCCATTCCAGAACACCGGAGGCCAGCCATTGCAAACCGGGATTAAACAAGCCAGAACAGCTATCAAGCTCGCATGTTGAACCTGCAAAACGTGGCAGCAATGAGGTGTTAACCTGTGGGGTGCGTACCATCAGGATTTCCCATGTTCCTGATGAAAGCACTGGCTGATCTAACCCCGCGCCGGAACCAAACAACGCAAACTGGGTATCATGCCCGGCTGAAATAACCGCTGTTCCCGCTGGTATTCCAAGGCGTTGTGCCATATGAGGTAAGAGATTGCCGATATGTTCACCTGCGGCGACAAGACGTGGAAACAGCTCTATCGGCAGGCCGGTTCGCTGAAAAATAGTCTTGCTGAAGATTTCCTGCCGAACATCTAATAATTGGCTGGTTCCCGCCATAGTGCGGTCTGTCGTGAATTCGCCGGTTAGCCGCTGATTGATCAATGAAGAGATAAATAGCCAAGCGTGCGCTTTTTCCAGTAACTCAGGGCGATTCTCTTTTAGCCAGATAAGTTTATATAACGTGTTAAAACTGAACTGACCGATACCCGAAATAGTTTGTAGCTCGCCGGGGGTGATATAGCGGTCAATTTTTTCCATAATTTCTGACGTGCGGGGGCATTTCCAACTAATTATCGGATAAATGAGCTCCCCTTGGGCATCCACTAGCGCGCCATCCACACCAAACGTTGTGACACTCAATGCGTGAATTTTATCGCCTTTGAGCTGCGGAATAATTTGCATACAGCAGTCAGAAAAGCGCTGCAAAATGTCATCGAGCGACCAAATGTGCCATTGGTCATTTTCTTCAGCTGCAAGGCTTACATTAGGTAAAGCCGCTTTCGCGACCACATTGCCTTGCGAATCCACGGCAATGGCACGGATGTTAGTGGCACCACAGTCCAGAACAATCACCACATCACGCTTCATGATGCTTCCTTTGATAAGTATAAATGTGCCCCCCTCAAGACAAAGGGAGGCGACAAAGGGGCCTGGTTATAAGCAGCCCCATGGAGCATTATTTTTTATACAGTGGCCCGTAGTTTTGGCAGGCGCGATAGTCCTGGCCTTCCACGTCCATACCATGAGCACCCCATGAAGATGGGCGATAAATGTCACCGTCCACCACGTTATGCATACACACTGGAATGCGCAGCATTGACGCAAGGGTAATAAGGTCAGCACCCACGTGGCCAATAGTCAGAACACCGTGATTCGCGCCCCAATTTGCCATCACAGAGTAAACATCAGTGAATGGGCCTTTGCCTGTCAGGCGTGGGGCAAACCATGTGGTTGGCCATGTTTCATTAGTGCGCTTATCCAGAATGTCGTGCACATCTTTTGGTAGCTCAATGCTCCAGCCTTCTGCAATCTGCAAGACCGGCCCAATGCCCTTAATAATATTGATACGGGACATCGTGAATGCCACGCCACCGCGAGTGAGGAAGCGTGATGAATAACCGCCGCCACGGAAATATTCATGGATGGCCGGGCACCATTCGGTAGCTTGCAGGCAATCATCAGCCTCTTTCTTGCTGATTTTCCAATGCGGCTTCATGGTTGGCTTGCCCTGCTCGTCAAGCTGGCGGCATGAACCATCAAGCGCTGCGGAACCTGAGTTAATTAAGTGGATAATTCCGTGCTCAGCATGCCCGGTCAAATCGGTACCGGTTACGCGTTTGACCGCTTCTGGTGACCAGTAAGTACGCACGTCAGCAAATACCTGGGCTGTGCCCGTGAGCATATGGCCAAACAACATTGCCACACCGTTCAGACTGTCATTTTCGGTCGCAAGCACATATGGTTTGCGCACCCCATTCCAGTCAAAGGAGCTATTTAACAAGGCTTCAGCGGTATCACCATTCGGGTATTGATCCGTCCAGTGACGTTGCCCCTGGAAACCGGCTGCGATGGCGTTATATCCAAGGGATTCTTCAACAAAACCTTTTTGTGCAAGCGCAGGATTTCCTGCATCATGTCGCGGATACACATCGCCATCAGCAGGCTTTCACGCAATACCTGACGGCTGCTTTCAGGGGAGCGGCGATATTGTTCCGTGTTAAGATCCGGCCCATAGCGGAAGTTTTTATCGGCCCAGGCCAGCGCCAGCTCTAGTTCCTGTTCATCATAAATTTTCTGATCCATACGACGACGTAGCTCAGTCATATCAACAGACTGCACTTTCATGCCAAGCCAGGATTCAAAGAAATTGTGGTCCACAATGGAACCGGCAATCCCCATTGAAACGCCACCCAGAGACATATAGCTTTTGCCTTTAATACTCGCCACAGCAAGGCCTGCCCGGGCGAAACGCAGCAATTTTTCTTGTACATCTGCAGGAATAGATTCATCGCCGCCATCTTGTACGTCATGACCGTAGATTGAAAACGCGGGGATCCCTTTTTGGCTGTGGGCAGCTAACGCCGCGGCCAGATAAACTGCGCCCGGTCGCTCTGTACCATTGAACCCCCAGATAGCTTTCGGGCGGAACGGGTCCATATCGATGGTTTCACTGCCATAACACCAGCAAGGCGTCACAGTAATGGTAAGGCCAACATTCTGTTTACTGAATTTGTCGTCACAAGCTGCTGACTCTGCCATTCCGGCGATGCAGCCATCAGCGATAATGCATTCAACCGGTGAACCACAGGCATGGTGCAGTTGTTCGCTCAGCAGTGCTGCCGTGGCTTTCGCCATATTCATGGTCTGCTCTTCCAGTGATTCACGTACCCCCATACGGCGGCCATCAATCACAGGGCGAATACCAATTTTTGGTAGATTTTTAGACTGGTGTTGGCTGTTCATTTTATTCCTCAAATTAATCAGTAAATTGAACTTATTAAGGTTGAATTGCTTAAGCCGTTACACGCGGCATTACGTTTGATCTGAATTTGGCGAAAATGAAAATAATGGCGAAGCACAGCGCGGGGATGATTTCAGCAGTCGGGATATTGCCCGCCGCATCACTGACGAACCCCATAATCGGTGTGACAATCCCGCCACCGACAATAGTCATCACGATAATGGATGAACCATATTTGGTATCCTGTCCCAATCCCTTGATGCCTAAGGAGAAAATTGTTGGATATTGAATGGACATAAACATGCTGCATAAGGTCAGAGCTATCAGGCCAAGATGCCCCCCATCACTGCGGAGATAATGCACAGCAACATGGAAACGAAGGCATAGATTGCCAGGACTTTAAAAGGTGCATAGCGGCGGATTAACCATGTGCCACTGAAGCGTCCGATGAAGAAACAGACCATGGTGGCGGTAAGATAGTTGGCGGCAAACCCTGGTGTAGTCCCCGGTAACTCTTCGATAGCGTAACGAATCAGGTAACTCCAACAGGCTGTTTGTGCGCCGACGTAGCAAAACTGAGCTAATACAGCCCAACGCCAGTGGCGAATACGCAGCAGGCGAGATATGGAAGCCATGACTGAACCTGCTTCTTTACTGTCGTCATGGGAATCACTTTGAATCGAAGGAAACTTGGTCAACGCAATTAACAGCGCCACAACTAATACAACCGCTACGATTATCATGTAGGGCGACTGAACGGCGAGCACCAGGCTGTGGTTATAAGCACCAAGCTGCTCAGGCGTCATACTCTTTAATACATCATCTGATTGATGTGGAACGTGGGAAAGAATTAGGCCCTGCCCAAATACTACGGCAACAATAGCCCCGAAAGAGTTAAAGGTCTGGGCTAAGTTAATTCTATAGTGCCCTGACTCCTCAGGACCTAATACAGTAACAAACGGATTTGCTGCAGTTTCCAGGCAACCAAGGCCTGCGGCTATAATAAACAAGCCGATTAAAAACAATGAATAGCTCATGCCTTCCGCTGCAGGCCAAAATAAAGCTGCACCGATGGCATACAATAACAACCCAGTAATAATACCGGCTTTATAACTCATCTTCTTCATCAATATCCCTGCTGGGATAGGAATAAGGAAGTAGCCAAAATAAAATGAAGACTGAATAAGTCCAGCCTGGAAATTTGTTAACGTAAAAGCCTGTTGGAACTGCGGTAGTAAAATATCGTTAAGATTGTTCGCTACAGCCCACAGGAAAAAGAGTGAACATAATAATGCAAAAGGAATGGCATAGTTCCCTTTGCGCTCATGGCTGGCAACGCAGTAGCTCTCTGACTGAATTGAAACTTGTCCCATAGCACCCTCGTTAAATATTAAGTACATCTGCTTTTATTTCCGCAGCAACATAATCAATACAGTCAGCTAATTTCTAATCTGACAATCATGCTACTTGTGCGGTAAGTGGAGCTATTCTTAAAACAAAAAACGCTTAAAAATATGAGTTCAGTCACATTAAGCATTATTGGCAGGTGAAGTGTGAGCATGATCACTTCAGTAAAAGAATTAATATGCCCGTTTCCGTCATACATTGAATAAAAAACACAACATGCATGCCCGAATGATTTTATTTATTTTAAAACGGGCACTTTTAAATATTTAACGACATGAATTGTCATGAATTGCCCGTTTAAATCCACTTGAGATAAAACGGACATTTTTACTATTTCCATAATTGCGTTATTCAATCTAAATAAGCCATTTAACTTGATGAGGATCACACTTCCACAACTGGCAACTTCTTAATAACTCTTGCTGTATAAAGATAAAAATCACATTCCCCATTCATGTTTATTTTTTATTCAAGAAGTTTAGAGAGGCAATAAAATGGAAAGAGATTTACTCGCACGTGAAATCATTCACACCTGTCTGGAAATGACTCGCCTTGGTCTAAATCAGGGAACCGCTGGCAACGTCAGTGTGCGTTACCGGGATGGGTTACTCATCACCCCCACTGGCATTCCTTATGAAAATCTCACAGAGGAGCAGATTGTTTATATTGATGCCGACGGTAAACATGAAGAGGGAAAGGTTCCTTCCAGCGAGTGGCGCTTTCATCAGGTGGCTTATCAGACTCGTCCAGATGCCAATGCTGTCGTACATAACCACGCGGTAAATTGCACAGCGATATCCATTCTTAACCGCCCAATTCCGGCCATTCATTACATGATTGCCGCAGCAGGCGGTAGCACCATTCCTTGTGCGCCTTACGCCACCTTTGGCACCAAAAAACTTTCTGAGCACGTTGCGGTAGCGCTTAAAAACCGCAAAGCCACGCTTTTGCAGCATCACGGCATGATCGCTTGTGAAGCGAACTTACAGAAGGCTCTTTGGCTGGCTCACGAGGTTGAAGTTTTAGCGAAGCTCTATCTTTCAACTCTGCCAATCACTGATTCCGTTCCGGTCTTGCCTGATGAAGAAATCGCCATTGTGCTTGAGAAGTTTAAAAGCTACGGCCTGCGTGTAGAAGAATAAACCCGCCAGAAATTCATTTCTAAGCAAGGATTGTCATGATGACCAAAAGAATGATTTTGAATGAAACGTCATGGTTTGGGCGTGGTGCTATCAATGAATTAGTGCCAGAAGTTATGCGCCGGGGTTATGGCAAGGCACTAATAGTGACCGATGCCCAATTGGTTGCCTGTGGCGTGGTAGAAAAAGTGACATCAAAACTGGATGCTGCTGGGCTTCATTACCAGGTTTTTGATGCCGTTACACCTAATCCAACAATCAAAGTAGTACAGCATGGGTTAGCAGCTTTTCACCAAAGTGGCGCCAATTATCTGATTGCCATTGGTGGAGGATCTCCACAGGATACCTGTAAAGCTATTGGCATCATCAGCGCTAATCCAGAATTTGAAGATGTACGTAGTCTGGAAGGTATGGCCCCAACACGCAGCCCAAGCGTGCCGATTTTGGCGATTCCAACCACAGCGGGTACTGCGGCAGAAGTGACCGTCAACTACGTCATCACTGATGAAGAAAATCGCCGCAAATTTGTCTGCATCGACCCTCACGATATCCCGCTGGCCGCTTTTATTGATGCTGACATGATGGACGGAATGCCCCCTTCATTAAAAGCAGCAACCGGGGTCGATGCGCTAACCCATGCCATCGAAGGCTATATCACTCGTGGCGCCTGGGAGCTCACTGATGCTTTGCATCTCAAAGCCATTGAAATTATTGCATCTTCTCTTCGGGACTCAGTTGCAGGTAAAGCAGAAGCCGTTGAGAAAATGGCATTAGGGCAATATGTGGCAGGAATGGGATTTTCAAACGTAGGGCTAGGGTTGGTTCACGGGATGGCGCACCCGTTAGGTGCGTTTTACAACACACCTCATGGCGTCGCTAATGCAATTTTGCTGCCGCACGTGATGCGCTACAACGCAGAGTTTACCGGTGAGAAGTATCGTCATATTGCGCAGGCAATGGGCCTTGAAGTAACTCATGCAACTCTTGAACATGCGCGAGAAGAGGCAATTCAGGCAGTAGAATCTCTTAATCGTGATGTTGGTATTCCCGCGACATTAAGAGAAGTTGGGATGCGTAAAGAAGATATTCAGGAGCTGGCACAGGCAGCGTTTGACGACGTGTGCACGGGAGGAAATCCTCGTGAAGCGAAGATTGAAGAGATTGCCGAGTTATATTTAAAGGCACTATAAATTGCTTTGAATAACAATAAACTATTCAATTATTAGGGGCTGCAAACATAGCAGCCCTTACTTTGAAGTTACCAATCTAAAAATGGTAATCGTCGGCGCACATGAGGTGCTGACTCAAATATTCCCTTTGCCATAGCTTCTCCAATTTCCGCACAGACAGTCAGCCCCTGAACGAAGGGTTGATCGTGCATCAGATAAGGCAGCGCCCCAAAAGCAATGCGCCCACGAACAGATTCCGGTTGTAATAATATGTAGTCCTCACCGACATCTGGAATATCATCGCCGCCAGACTCGAGCTGTTTTCGTAAGGTAGTAAACGGTAGATCTTTGGTCTTAAGCGGCCTCTGCCCACGGGCATCAATAAATACGTCAAACTCATAAACATTTTGCCCGACGGAAATCGCCGTCTGTTTCTCTTTTACATCCATCTTATAATCCGGCCCAAGCGTAAGAATGCTGATTATCCCGGCCTCGCGTAATGCCAGTAAACGGCGAATAGATTGCGATGGTATTGCTGCATAATTGTCGATGAACACTCGTGCAAGGCCCACGTCAAAGCGCTTTCTGTCCTGCTCGTCCAGATAAGGCACAATCAGTTGGACGGCTTCATGTAACCGAAGGATCACGTAACGCCACGGAACTGTTCGCTTGTCGCGTTTATTGCGTTCAACTTCATAAAGATTGGCTTCAGCCCAGTGAAACGGGTCGTTGATTTTCCTGTCAGCAAACCAGGCTTTAGCAAAACTATCCGCATCCAACGTATTAAGCGCCAGATGTTTGCTCCAGGCCGGGTCTGCATGTTCAATTTCCTCAACCATAAGGCCGAAAACTCGATTGAGAAGACCATCGGCCCCTGCTGAAATTTCGTGATTAATCGCCTCTTGTGTCACGACAGTTAATGGCTCGTAAGGGATTGGGCAGTAGAAATCAGCTTCCGGCAGAATCCCCGAACGGGACATAAGCACAATGTTAAGCTTTTCACTTCCCTCATCGAGATTGAAATGGATTTGCTCTCGCTCCGATTCAACAAACTCCCCATGCTGGATGACCACTGCCATCGCGGCATCCAGAGCACTCAACGATGTCCCCATAATTCCGACTTTACAGGCAGCAATTTTAGCCTCCATCAGCCCTGACCATGGGCTTGGGAAAAAGGTGCGAGTCGACTTCTCCTCATCAGGCCATACGTGCCCGGTGGCAATCACGGCGAGATCAAACAACGCAGGCGAAGGTTCGCCTTCTGCCCGCAGTTTTACTCCCTCGGTAGTCGCCTCAAGATCGGTGACCTGGCAAGATTCATGAACCTCCACGCGGAACCCTTGCTCTTTTGCCTGAACAACCAACTCCAGAAACTGATCGCGGAAGTACTCGCCAAGAAGGATACGCGGTAGAAACTGTCGGATATGAAGTGAGTCATGGCGAACACCATAACGCGCCAGATGATCTTCACTTTGGCTGCGCAACCAGTCGATGTAGGTCGAAAAAATAGGCGGGATTTCGATGCTGGCAATATTGGCCAGCATCATTCGGGAGTTTTCTTCATCGCTGTAAGGCATACCAACCCCTGCCTCACTGCCCTGCTCATAGATAGTAATGGACAGTGGCACTTGCTTCTTCAGAAGGGAGAAAAGAGTGTAAATGCCCGTAGGACCCGCGCCGACAATAGCGATTCTTTTCATCAATCTGTACCCACCGTTGTTATAAAGTCTTCCATCTCTCTGTTGAGATTAGGCTCATTCAACGGTTTCTGGCAATTTATCTGCCAAACAAACTCGTTTTACCTGGCATGGGTTACCCGCAGCAATGACTCCGGCAGGAATATCATGTTTCACTACGCTTCCTGCACCAATAGTGCTGCCTTTACCGATAGTTACACCAGGCAAAATAATAGATCCTCCACCGATCCATACATCATCGCCAATATTTATCGGCCTTGCGTTGCCAATATGTTGGTTTCGCGTATCAGGGTCCAGCGGATGCTGAGCGGTATAAATTTGTACATCAGGAGCAATAAATACGTTATTACCAATAGTCACTGGCGCACAATCCAGTAGCACAATGTTGAAATTAATAAATACATTATTACCAATATGGGTATTACAGCCGTAATCAATACGCATCCCTTTTTCAAAATGAACATTCTCGCCAACACGACCAAATATTGTGCGAATTAATCTCTCTTTCTCGGTAACGGCACGGGCACTCAATGCATTAAATTCATCAACGATATCGCGTACTCGGTAACGAATTTCACGTAACTCTGGGTCGTTAATATTATAATTTTCACCACTTACCATTTTGCTAAATTCGCGCATTCTCAACTCCTCATAGGCAATTGATGTTGTTAAATCATATTTTTTAGACCTGATAAATAACTACCTTTCATAAACTGCATAGTCAGCACAAACGTCAATATATTCAGTTGGTTCTTACAATATCGAAAAGCAGAACAAAATTTATCCATACCAATTATTTATATTTTTATGACCTCGCCTCACAAAAACGTCTAAAAAATCAATCCATCTTATTGTTATTTATGTAATTAACTTGTTATTCACTGTATTTATCAATTATGTCGCACTCATCACACAAATGATCACAACAGCAAAATAATCCATATATCTGCCTACCAGGAGTCAGACGTTTTCTGGAAAGATCTTATAAAGTGCTGTCATTGGTTTTCGGGAACTACATTGAGCTTGCGGGATTTTGGAGATTTATTATGTCTAATGAAGTACTGCCTGGTTACCCCAGTCACCTCAATACCAGAGCGCGCGACTCGCGCCGAATGACACTGTTTGTTTCCGTTTCTGCGGCGGTAGCGGGCCTGTTGTTTGGACTTGATATCGGCGTGATCTCTGGTGCTCTACCCTTTATTACTCAGCATTTTACTTTAAATAGCCAACAGCAAGAGTGGGTTGTGAGTACCATGATGTTAGGTGCAGCAATCGGTGCACTCGCAAACGGCTGGCTCTCATCTGCGTTGGGTCGCAAATATAGTCTTATGGCAGGGGCGATATTATTTATTATCGGTTCACTCGGCTCAGCACTCGCGCCAACGGTTGAAATATTGATGGTCTCGCGCGTCGTCCTTGGGATGGCTGTGGGGATTGCTTCATACACAGCCCCTCTGTATCTATCTGAAATGGCAACGGAAGATATTCGCGGGAAAATGATCAGCATGTATCAGCTGATGGTTACGCTGGGTATTTTGCTGGCGTTCTTATCAGATACAGCCCTGAGCTACAGCGGCGACTGGCGAATGATGCTTGGCGTGTTGGCAATTCCGGCATTCCTGCTGCTGATACTGGTCGTATTTTTGCCCAATAGCCCACGCTGGTTGGCCGCTAAAGGGCGCCATATTGAAGCCGAAGAAGTATTAAGTAAATTGCGAGATACCTCGGAGAAAGCGCGCCAGGAATTGCAGGATATCCGTGAAAGCCTCAAGTTAAAACAGCACGGTTGGGAGCTGTTCAAAATGAACAGCAACGTGCGCCGAGCCGTATTCCTTGGCATGTTGTTGCAAGCGATGCAGCAGTTCACCGGCATGAATATCATTATGTATTACGCGCCAAAAATCTTTGAAATGGCGGGTTTCACAACCACGCATGAACAGATGATGGCAACCATTGTTGTCGGCCTGACGTTTATGCTCGCCACCTTCATTGCTATTTTCATGGTCGATAAAGCAGGACGTAAACCGGCGCTGAAGATTGGCTTTAGCGTTATGGCTGTTGGCACACTGGTGTTGGGTTATTGCCTGATGCAGTTTGATAATGGCAATGCTTCAGATGGTTTGTCTTACCTGTCTGTCGGTATGACTATGATGTGTATCGCAGGCTATGCGATGAGTGCCGCACCTGTGGTTTGGATTCTGTGCTCTGAAATTCAGCCGCTGAAAAGCCGTGATTTTGGGATTACCTGTTCAACCACCACTAACTGGGTGTCGAACATGATAATTGGTGCAACATTCCTGAGCCTGTTAGATGCAGTTGGCCCGGCGGCGACATTCTGGATGTATACCGCGCTTAATATTGCATTTATTGGCGTCACTTTCTGGCTAATTCCAGAAACGAAAAATGTCACACTGGAACACATCGAGAAGAAACTTATGGCGGGTGAAAAGCTGCGTAATATTGGGCAGTAACTCTTCCAGTACAATAATCCCTGACCTCATCAGTCAGGGGTTATCTATTTCATCTGGCAATTAAAGTGAGTTATCCATGCCGAATGGGTAACTCTCAATACAATTGCGACCATTATTTTTTGCCTGATACAACATTTGGTCTGCTTTGTTAATAAGCCGCTGGTAATCAGGGTGGTTATCGAATTCGACCAAACCTGCACTGATGGTGACATTAAATGAAGTGTCTACATCAACTTCAATCATCTGGCTGGCAATATGGTTGCGCAGTCGCTCCGTCAGGACTTGAGCCTGAGACAGTGTCGTTTCCACCAGCAACAACATAAATTCCTCGCCACCGTAGCGGAAGACATAATCACTACTGCGTACATACTCATGTAACCAAGTCGCAATATTTTTTAGTGTGTTATCACCAACGGCGTGACCATAGTTATCATTGATTTTTTTGAAGTAATCTATGTCCAATAAAGCGATAGTAAAAGGCTTACCGGACCTAATAGATAAACCAATCTCACGTCCCATAATCGTAGGGATAAAGCGACGAGTAAGTAGCTTGGTCATTGGATCTTTGCCATTCTCACTCTTCACTATCTCTTCGAAAATAGAGCTAAGAATCATATTAACCTGTTCAACATCTTGTCTTAACATGCGTAACAGATGAATGCGACTAAAAGCATCTGAGGATTCATTAGCAAACTCAGTGATAATAATCCTATCTATTTTTTGGATTAACGAGTCGATTTTTTTAATTAAATCTGGCTGCCTGAAAATATGCTGGCCTTTATGAGCAAACCATAGCCCAAATTCAGAATCACTGAGTAGCACTCGCTCTTCAAATGGCAATTCAGTCGCAATATTATAAATAAACTGATTTTCCCAATCTTTCAAAGCCCCTAACTGACGTTCACGCTCAACGTTCATATCATCATATACAGTCAGCAGGCGAAAATGTTCTTGATCGTGCATCATTTTCTGATGTGATGGCGTAAAAGCAATCGTCATGACTTCAATTGCGGAATCTATGGCCATGCCACTAAAAAAGATAGCATCGCTAATTTCTTTTGCTGAGATCTGTGGTTTATTTAATAGTAATTGAAAAAGCTCATACTTCAGCTTTCTGGCACCACGGGCGACAAGATCGATAGGTAGACCAATACGCGCATGAACTTCACCAACCTTGCGCTGATGAGCAATTAACTCTGATAAATCTTCACACGAACTACCCAGCACCTTGCGCAACCAGTTGTTCATACTGGCACTAAGTCTCTCTTCAACCTGGGTCGTGCTAAGGAATAACTTCGCCTTCTCATCCTGCAACATATATTGATAATACGCATCAACCAGTTGCCTGACCTCCTCATCACTAAGGCTCATGAGGGTCTGATGAGTTGCAGCATTTGTATTATTAATTAACAACTGCCACTCATTTTTAATAATGTCGTAATTAAGAGGTTGGATGTTTTTCATAAGTGTAACATTTATTCTTCGCGAGATATTATTTCTATTAAGGAATTCCCCTGTGAGCGGGATATTATATCAACCTCTCTTTTTTGTATAATATTATCCATTCCAGCCGTATATAATATCTTTACTTAAACTTGCCACTTTTGAACACATTCAACCGCTTTAAATACGTCAATACTTCTGCTATGAAACCCAGTATTGCAGCAATAGTGAAAAACGTTGCTCCTGATAAAAAAGATTACTTTAAATTCCCCAACTGCTTGCGGATATGGTGCTGTAGCACCGCCAGCATGCTGGCCCCAGACAACCCAATCATCAGCGCACCATTCACCGCTTCCAGTGGGCCAAGCAGTTTCCATTTTGCACTCATCACGATATCGCCATAACCCAACGTGGCAAAATTGACACCGGAGTGATAAACCGCCTCTTGCAGTGAGGAAAACTCCCCCAGCCACAAAAACAAAATCCCCCACAGCATTATTTGCAGCAGGTTACCGATTAATACAATGATGATGATGCCAAACAATGCCAATACACCGTACAACATCCCTTCCCTCTGATGAAAGCGCTTGATGTAAAAGCGAATGCACCAAATAGACATAAGTGATTGCAGCAACATATTGCACAGGATGACAGGCATCCCAGTTATCAAGACCAGCAACATTTTAACCCCCTTAGTCGGTTTCGGCCGCTGGACGACCAGCCAGATGCCAGCGTTCAAGAACCACCACACACGCCCAGCCATACAGGGCAACAGCAACATATAGAGAGCAGCGCATCAGCGATGCCAACCAGACATCTTTACCGGAAGCACTGTCCTGAATGGCAGGGCCAAACAGAATCAGGCAGGTGACCCACGCATTACTCCAGAAAGAGGGGGTGAATCGGCTAGCCGCCAGCCGCACTAAACGTCGCGCAACCCAAAGGCTAACGAGAGCCATCCAGAGCACTAGCATCAGGAATGAAGGCCAGATGCTAAGCCCAAACCACAGCACCACCGCCAACAGCGCCCCCATCAGAGTCGATAGCACCAACTCTTTCCCGACCTGTTTTGCCGCAAGAGTGTTGGTTTGCTGTGCCAGCATCACAGTTTTCATCACTGCCGGGATATAAAACGCAGGGTTGCTTAATGCTAACAACCACACCGGCAATACGATAAGCACCGCACGTAGAGCCAGCTGGTGTGGAGATTTAGGAGGCAGTAGCACCTTAGCTGCTGAGGAAGGAGTGGCCTGCGGGGGGAACAGTACTAACGCAAACCGGTTAACCACCGTACCAATGATGATGCCAAGCCCCATCATTTGGGCAATACCAATAGCAAGTGACTGCTCGATGAGTCCGGCAATCGGAATGATGGTAATGGCCGTCGTCAGTAGCATGGCCTGGGTTCCCTTCCCTCTAAGCCCCATCAGCATCAGCAGGTAAAGCAGCAGCGCCGTAAACAGCAATGCAGATAATGGGTAGTGCGTCAGTAAAGGCACCATCAGCACGCCACCAACCATGGTCATCGTTAGCACTAAGCCAACAATAATCCCCTTTTGATGGGTAAAGGTTTCCCCTGACACAACACAATCCAGGCCATAATGCAGCCCAAATGTGGCATCGGTAGCGCAAGGCCGTAGCAGACCAGCGCCGCAATGGCCGATCCCACTCCAATTCTCAGTACCGCACGATCCCCGTTATGCATGGCCTACCTCAGTAGATATACGAGAACCAGCTCATCAGTCGTATGTAGATGCTACCGAAGAAGCTCATGACGCCAGCACCATTGGCATAGACCAACACATCAGCCTGCCCACCGACCCGCAAGTTTTTAACCGGAGGGAAATCGTCTTTAACAAAGGCAATTTTCACCGGGAACCGCTGCGCCTGACGTAGCCAGTCACGGCTATTATCGACCGCAGGCAAAACACCGGCGGGCTGGCTTTGCGTCGCACTTACGCCATAACTGATGCTGCGCACCTGGCCTTTGAAAATATGCCCCGGCATGCTGTCGAGCAAAATGGCGACCTCATCACCGATATTCACATTACCGATGTTATTTTCGGTCATATCCGCGCTAATCCAGACATCGTTTATCGCCACCAGCGTCATAACGGGTGCCCCTGCGCCAAGAAACTGGCCGATATCAGTCCGCAGATCCGTCACCAGACCGCGGTTAGTCGCAACAACTACGGTATTTTTCCGGTCCAGTTCGGCTTTTTGCACCGCAGAACGAGCGCTCAGCAGTTGTGAGTTTTTTTCCCCGGAAACGCCCGCCGCTTCAGTCGCTCTACGCACATCAGCGGCGGCTGCTGCCATCTGGCTACGCGCGGTTTCCCGCGTGGCTTGTGCCACTTCGAGGCGACGAACTGAGATGGTGCCGGGATCTTCACGATACAAACGCTCCTGACGTTCAGCGTCTTTAGCCGCATTTTGATAAGCGGCTGTCGCCGCCTGTAAACCCGCTTTGGCCGCGGCAATGGTTTCATTATTGGCTTTGACCGAACTGAGCACTGTTTCATAGTCCGAACGAGCCTTAGCCAACGCGATGTCATAAGGCTCGGGATCAAGCTCAAACAGCTTATCGCCCGGCGAGACCTCCTGATTATCGCGAACATAGACCTTTTGGATTTGCCCTCCCACTTCCGCAGCAATGGGGATAACAAATGCCTGAATCCTTGCCTGAGAGGTATAAGGCGTGAGGCGGTCCGCCGCCAGATACCAGCAAAGCAATAAAATGATGACCACGAGGAGACCTATCACTCCACGTCGACTGGCTTGCCCCGCCGGAGATGAGGATTCTGTCATTGCTGTTTACCTTCTTTGGGTAACGTTGCTGATGGCAAAGGGGCATCCAATAAAGGCACCCAGTTATCACGCTGGCGTAAATGAGCATCGGTTTGCTTATCAACCAGTGGGCGTTCCCGCCCTTTCTCCCAACCACCGCCCAGAGCCTTATAGAGCGTAATCAAGTCACGCATCAGGGCACCACGGCTATTCACTAGCCGCTCCTGTTGATTGAACAAGGCTCTTTGTGAATCCAGTACACGCTGGAAGTCAGCCATACCTTCACGATATTGGGTGTTGGCGATATCCAAAGAACGGTTTGCCGCTTGCCCAGTTTGGGTCAGCAGATCGATCTCTTGTTTGTCATTGGCGTAAGCAACGGCTGCATCATCCACTTCACGTGCAGCCTGAAATACCGTATCCCGGTAGCGTTCATGCAGTTGCAGGAACCGCGCATCTTGTACCAGCACCTGGTTACCCAGCCGCCCTTGATCAAGCAAGTTCCAGCTAAATGTCGGCCCCGCCGCCCAGGACAGAGTGCTACTACCGCCATTTCGGGCGCTAATTCCCACGCTGCCAATAAGAGAAATAGACGGATAGAGTTCAGTTTCTGCCACGCCTATTAAGGCTGACTGTGCCGCTAATTGCCTTTCAGCCGCTCGCACATCAGGTCGGCGACGCAGCAAATCTGCAGGCAATTCCGACACCAGCGCCAGGTTGCCCTTCGGAAGAACCCCTGTGCTATCGACCATTTCGGGTAACGGACCTGGTTTTCGCGCCAGTAGCACGCTCAATGCGTTCTGGCTCTGACGCAGGCTGGTTTCCAGTTGAGGAATACTTGAGAGGGTTGATAGATATTGGGTTCTCGCTTGCTGTACATCCAGCTCAGCACTGTTGCCGCTGAGGAACAAACGCTCTGTAATTTGCAGGCTACGCTGCTGAATTTTGGCGTTATTGCGGGTAATTTGCAGGCGCGCTTCAAGCGTACGGATATTCACATACAGCTGTGCGACTTGTGCCGCCATCAGCACCTGAATATCGTCATATTGCGCAAGCGTTGCGAAGTAACTCGCATCGGCAGATTCAACACCACGTTTGAACTTGCCCCAGAAATCTATCTCCCATCCCAGGTTAAAGCCCGCGCCGTAGTTGGTGCTAGCAATGTAACGGTCATCATGTAGTTGACCGCCAGTAACGACTTGCCCATCGCCAATGGTTGCCTGAGGTGAGAGTAAGCTTTCTGCAATTCCCAACTGTGCACGTGATTCCAGCAGGCGCAGACCGGCAATTTTAACGTCAGGGTTTTTCCGTAAGGCCTCGTTGACGAGCATGGTAAGTGTTGGGTCATTAAGCTGTATCCACCACTGGTCATAACTGTTCTGGGATACGCCAGATGCCATGCTCTTCGTCACCGGCTGCCATTGCGTCAGCTCCGGAACTTGCGGGGTTTTATAGTCGGGTCCCAGAGTGGTACATGCGCTCAAGACCAGGCTTGCGCCCCCCGTTATCAGGAGGCGCCTGAATCTGTCTTCACAGAGCATCTTGCCCGCTCAACGTCGGGCCAGACGGACCTTCTTTGACCCAGGCCATGAAGATTCTATAACCAATAGAAAGCAGTGTCGCGCCAATAAACATGCCGAGAATACCGTTGGTTGCCATACCTCCCAGCGCCCCCAACAGCACCACAGGCATTGGCACATCTACACCGCGCCCCAACAACAAAGGTTTCAGCACGTTGTCAGCCATACCGGCAATAATCAGCAGAATGGTGAAAATGATATTCAGCACCGTTCCATTGTCGCCCGTCATCCACATAATCGCGATAGCCGGAGCGGTAACCAGTATCACTGGAACCTGGGCAATACCCAGAATCAGAGCCAGAACGAAGAAGATCCCCACGGCAGGAATACCGGCGAATGCCATCACAATACCGGCCAGCAACGCCTGAATGAAGGCAACACCAATAACCCCCATCGCTACTGCTCGAATAGTATTGGTACAGAGTTTTGTCAGGGCAGGACCTTTTCTTTCATCGGTGATACGTGTGGCGATACTCGTTGCACTTGCTGCACCTGGAGCGCCCCAGGCCATCATGATGCCGGCGACGATAAAGGAGAATACAAAGCCAATCAAACCGCCACTCATGCTAGCCAGAATGGTAATTACCTGGCGGGTAATCTCACCTAGCTGCGGGCCATAGCTTTTTACTAAGGCCGGTAAATCTGTCGCAGCCTTCATCCACACGACATAGATTTTTTCGCCCACAATCGGTATTGCCACCAGGCGATTTGAAGGTTGCGGGATGACCAGGCTATCGCTGGTGACTTTCGTAATAAGTACACTGACGCTATCACCCAGGGAGCTAATCATCGCGATGGTAGGTACAACGATTAGCAACACTCCCAGCAACACCAGCAAGGTCGCAGCCCATCCCTGTTTATTTCCCATACGCGCAGCAAAACGTTGATGAAGCGGATAGAGAGTCACTGCCAGAATAAGTGCCCACAGCAGCATATTCATAAAAGGCGAAATGACAGTAAAACAGAAGGAGGCTAATGCGAGGATGAGACCAAATTTGATGAACATATCCAGAAATCTGGCAACCAGTCTTTTCTCAGCTAAGGGGGTATCATTAATTTCCATGATGCAGTTATTCCAGGTGATAGTGACTACGTAACTATCCAGATCTCAAGCATTAATGACCGGGACAGCAGATCGCTGGCATTGCATTTTAAAAGATAAGATTGTGCCCAGTAATATAAACCCGTTGGTTTTTATTAACTATTTTGATAATAGAACAAACAGACATTACTGCAAAAATGGCACAAAGAGGGTGACTGCCCGGCTTACCATCTAAAAACAAACATAAAAAATAAAATCTATACAACATCATTCTATTTTCGATAGCATTTTCCGCATAAATAAAAACAAAAAATCAGAATTTAGCTCTGTAAAAAAACACCTATGCAATCGAAAACATCACGATAGCGTTCGTAACACCTCACTCACCAATGAATGCATCACCAGAAAAGAATGAAATGACAACAATCCCCCAACATCATTGAGGGGGATATTCTTTCTGCAGAGTAATTATTTCGTGTTATACCCAAGTATTAAACCCAAGTATTAAACCAGCCTTATTAGCACATAACAAAACGGTTTTTTGTTTATTTTTAACAAACACGAATCAACTTAATGAGAATAAGTGCGGCATTAAGCTATCAAAGCGCTGCTAATTAATAGCAAGCCATTATGAGTATGAGTCCATATCTGGAAACAAGGCTACTGTTAGCACACAAACCATTTCCAGAGAAACAATAGCCAGGCAGCAGCAATCAAACAACGGCAAAATAATATTCTTGCCTCGGGTGATGAGGAGCATCAACACCATCCCCCTTAAACCTCAGTTGAACTCAGGCTAATCCCACAGCAAATGATTTTTGTGGTACAAAGTACCAGCAGTTTTTAACCATTTTCAGGGACGTGCCATGTCTGTTTCCATCGATATTATTTCCTGTATCACCGATCGTTTTGTGGAGCTGACCACGACAGAAAAGCGTATTGCGCAATTTATTCTCGATGATGTGCAATCAGCTACGACTTTGTCGATTTCAGAAATGGCGCGGCTTACAGATA
This sequence comes from Buttiauxella sp. AC038, assembly GCF_979253565.1. NCBI lineage: Bacteria > Pseudomonadati > Pseudomonadota > Gammaproteobacteria > Enterobacterales > Enterobacteriaceae > Buttiauxella > Buttiauxella sp. AC038. The sequence continues at coordinate 3,747,014 of NZ_CEEDCQ010000001.1, forward strand.
CCAGCCAGGCATCAATTACCCGTTTTGCACGCGCGATTGGCTGCAAAGATGTGCGCGAGCTAAAAGTGAAACTTGCACAGTCGTTGGCGGTAGGGCAACGTTTTATTCTGGATGTGCCTGACCTCGAAGGCGTGCAAGGTATCTACGAAACTATCATTAATGTGCTGGATATTAATCGCCGGGCGCTCGATACCGATTCGCTTAACAAAGCAGTGGAATGGTTGAGCCAGAGCCGACAAATTCTGGCTATCGGGATGGGCGGTGGCTCCACAATTTGTGCCCAGGAAGTACAATTCCGTCTGTTCCGTCTTGGCCTTCCAGTGGTCAGCCAGAGCGATGGTCTGCTGGTAAGAATGATGTGTTCGGCTGTGTCACCCAACGATGTGGTACTGGCTTTATCGCTGGGAGGCTACACACCAGAGGTGATTGAAAGTGCGGCTATCGCCCGGCAGTATGGCGCAAAAGTGATTGCCATCACCCCGCAAGACTCACCGCTGGCGCAAAACGCCGATATTGTGCTGCCGCTGATAGTGCGGGAAAACGACTACATTTTTAAGCCCAGCACCTCGCGTTATGCGATGTTAGCGATGGTAGATGTGTTGGCGACGGAGCTTGCTATGGCCAATAAAAACCAGACCAAAGACCGCCTGCGCCGCATCAAACTTGCCCTGGATAGCCATCGGGGTGGTGCGGACAGGCAGCCTCTGGGGGATTAGCGGCTTGCCGGGTGCAGTTGTCTCTTACACACAACGCGCCTCAGTAATTTTGTCAGGGTGAGATCTTTAAGCCTCGCTCATTTTCCGTTCACCCGTGCGTTCAGTTATCTCTTTAATTCCCGAAAACGGTGAACGTATCAAGGAGAGAACGCCCTCTCCTTGATAATCCTGGCGCCCGGTCATTAAATTGCCGCTGCGCGGTAAACCCCAGCTTATCCCCAACATCAGGGTCGCTCGCGACTCGTTCCCGACGATCGCTCTCTTTCGCTGCTCCCGGCAGCTCAACCCTGACTTATGGCGAACACTGGGGCAATTTATACCGGGTACAAGGTCAAAACCCGCTCAGTGCTGTCTTTGGGTTTTGACGTTGACCTTTGGTTCCGGCTTCAATCGCGCCGTTTTTCACCCTTCAGTCGGGGGGCACGTGGCAGGGAGCCACGTGAGTAAGCAAACCCTTAACGGTCTGCCCGATAACAGGTCAAATCCACTTCGACTTTACAATCCACCACCAGGTCAGCCACACAACAGACACGAGCGGGCGGATGCTCGGCAAAGAACTCACCAAACACTTTGTTAAACGACTGGAAATAGCGCGCGTCGGTAAGATAAACCTTCACATGCACCACATCGGCCAGGGTGTAGCCCGCGCTTTCCATGATGTCCACGCAGTTCTGAATCGCCAGGCGCGACTGCTCAATAATGCCACCTTCAACGACTTCACCATCTTTCATTGGTGTTTGCCCGGAAACATAAAGCCAACCACCCGCTTCTACCGCTTTTGCGAAGGGTAAATGCTGCCCGCCTGTTCCAGTGCTGCCACCGACTCCATAACGTTTAATGCTCATTGTTGTTCCTTATTTGTTTTCATTCTCTCGAAAGAGGGGCGAAATGAAGGTGCGTTTTAGCGACGTAAGAACCGCCCGGCACGCCCGATAACTTGTTGATCCCGACCATAACTCATCACACCGTTAACCATTACCGCTTCAATACCAGCAGCCGGTTGTTGTGGATCGCTAAAGCTTGCCACATCGCGCACGGTTTCAGGATCAAACATCACTAAATCAGCATAATAGCCGCACTTAACCAGTCCACGCCCATCAAGCTGGAAACGAGCAGCCGACATTCCCGTCATCTTATGCACCGCAACGGTCAGCGGAAATAGCTTCTCATCACGGCTGTAGTGACCCAGTACACGCGGGAAGGCTCCCCACAAACGCGGATGCGGCATCGGATCGTTTGGCAAGCCGTCTGAGCCGACCATGGTGACCGGGTAGCTCAACACACGCCGCACGTCCTGTTCGTCCATGTTGTAGTAAATCGCCCCTGCCGGCATCAGCAATTTCCCTGCCTCAGTCAGCGTCATCGACCAGTTTTGCGCGATCTGTTTTAGCGACTGCCCGGCAATTTCAGGATGTGGCTCCGACCAGGTAATCACAATGTCGAATTCGTCGGTAATTTGTTTCAGGTCCAGCGTAGAAGAGCTCGCAGAATAGGGATAACAGTCGCAGGACACATCCTGCTGCTGGCGCACCTTGTCGAATAGTTTCAATGTTTCAACCGTCCGCCCCCAGTTCTTTGCTCCAGCGCACTTATGATGTGAAACAACAACAGGCACTTTGCCATGACGACCAATGCGAAAGGCCTCGTCGAGCGCCTCAAGAATCGGCTCAAATTCTGAGCGCAGATGGGTGGTGTAAATTCCTTTCCCCGCCGCCAACTCTTCCGCGAGCGCCATTACTTCTTCGGTTGTGGAATGGAACGCGCTGCCATAGGCAAGACCAGTACTTAACCCTAGACCGCCCTGCTGCAACGCCTCACAAAGCTGCGCGCGCATGGCGCTAATTTCTTCGCTTGTGGCGGCGCGGAACAAGTCATCCATATGATTGTTACGAAGTGCCGTGTGGCCAATTAATGTGCCAACGTTAACCGCGGGCTTAGCTTGCTCTACGGCTTGCGCGTAGGCGGCAACCGTTGGGTAGATGAAGTGTTCCACTTCACCGAGCAAATTCATCGGGTCCGGCACATTACCCTTCATAGTCGCCGTGGCGGCACTGATTCCGCAATTGCCGACGATCACTGTCGTAATACCCTGGCTAATTTTTGGCAGGTACTCCGGCATCCGGATAACGTTGATGTCATCGTGGGTATGAACATCAATAAAACCAGGAGCCAGCACTCGGCCGTTACCATCAATTTCTTCATGTGCCGAGCCGCTGATCATTGGCGCGATTTCCACAATGCGATCGCCCTGCACCGCAACATCAGCAAGATATTGCGCTCCGCCGCTTCCATCGATAACCGTGACATTCCTGAACAAATAATCGAACTTCATGTCTTCCTAACCCCCGTTATGTTCTGGATTAAAGTTAACCATTTACAAGCGTAAAAAACAGTGGAAGACTACTCAAAACCCCTATGAATTTATGATACTTTTATTCAATTAATCACATTATTTTTAATAAAACATATATTTTTCATTAAATTACAAATGATACATTGTCTGAAAGAAATGAAAATCACAAAGGAATAATGTTATGAAATACCAGAACAGTAACCTCGTACCACACAAATCAGCCTTGATGTTTACCCCTGCGAATATCCTCAACGAAGACATTTGTTTACCCGCAGCCGTTATCAAAAAAGGCGCGCTGGAGAACAATATTCAGTGGATGCAGCGCTACGCAGACACACGCGGTGTCTCCCTGGCCCCTCACGGGAAAACCACCATGACACCGTGGATTTTTCAACAGCAGCAGCAAGCCGGAGCCTGGGCGGTAGGTGTCGGCAGCGCCTGGCAAGCAAGCATGGCGATGGTTAGCGGTATCAAACGAGTGTTGATGGTTAACCAGTTGGTCGGCAAAGCAAATATGCAGCTGGTTTCACAGCTAAAAACACAGTATCCGGATGTCGATTACCTGTGTTGCGTTGACAGTCTCGCCAACGCAAAAACGCTTTCTGCTTTCTTTAGCGCGAATAACCAACGGCTTGATATTTTGATTGAATTGGGCGTGCCTGGCGGGCGCTGTGGGTGTCGTACTACTGAACAGGCGCAAGCCCTGGCCGAAGAAATTTCTACACTCCCGGGTCTGCGCTTACGTGGTCTGGAACTGTATGAAGGCGTGCTGCACGGCGAAAACCCGCAGCCGAAAGTGGAAGCATTGCTGCGCGATGCCGCGGTACTCGCCTGCCAGCTAGAGCAATATGTTGACGGGGAATTTATCCTCACGGGTGCCGGTTCTGTTTGGTATGACGTGGTCTGTAATGTCTGGCTGGCCGCGCAAAAACCGGCAAACTGCCGCATTGTTATTCGCCCAGGTTGTTACATCACGCACGATGCCGGTATTTACCAGCAAGCGCAGGACGAGCTTATGGCACGCGATAAAGTCGCCTGTGATCTTGGCGGAGATTTAGTCTCGGCTCTGGAGTTGATTGCGATGGTGCAATCCGTACCGGAAAGCGACCGCGCGATTGTGAATTTTGGCAAACGAGACAGCGCTTTTGACGCAGGTTTGCCGCAACCTGTTGCGCATTATCGAGCAGGGAAATCACGGGAATTGGCTACTAATACCATCGAAACCACCGGCATTATGGATCAACACGCCATGCTGAAACTCAGAGCCGGTGCTGATGTGCAGGTGGGGGATATTCTGGTCTTCAGCACTTCCCATCCGTGCCTGACATTCGACAAATGGAAAGCACTGTTACTGGTTGATGAGCAGTACAACGTTCTCGAAACGTTGGAAACAGCTTTCTGATCAAATAGTTTGCCGGTCGGGTTAGCATTCGCGACACCCGACATTTACGCCATCGGCTCAGCTATCAATCCCTTCACAAAGCAAATCAATAATTAACAACGAACCGTAGCGCACTTCTGTTAGCGGCAACAGAATATCGTCGCTGTGAATAAATGAGCCGCTATCCCGGCCAATGAAAATGATTTCAGCACCCAGCCGACGCGCCTGATGGGCCGCCGCAATCAGTGCATTTTCCGGTGCAGAGCCTGCGAAAATCACCAGCACTTGTCCGGCACCAAGCATCGATGCAGTAATACTCATCAGCGCTGGGTCCTGACAAATATTGGCCGGATAACCCTGAGTCAGCAGACGATATTGTAACAGGCTCGCAAAAGGCGTATCTGCCGCACTGGCGCTGAAAATATGCACCGCTTTCGCCTGTTTTAAACGAACAACTGCCTGATTGATGACTGCGGGTTGCAATTCGCAGAACTGTGAATTTAGTGCATTTTGCAGTTTGTTCAGTTTTTCACGCCATGGCAAAGCCATATCGCCACCGGCTACCGGTGTGCTGGCTTGTGCCAATTTCATGCGTAAATCACGGATATCGTCACACCCTGACGCTCGGGCAAATCGGGTAATAGTTGCCGGGCTAACCCCCGCAGCGGTCGCAAGCTGGTCGATGGTGGCCGATGCGGCAAAAGAGACATCATCAAGAATGGTCTGCGCCACGCGAGATTCTTGCTGGCTGAAGTCATTCAGACGGTTGCGGATCTGGCCGAGAATATCGCCGTTATTTTCACGCCCTATGGAGTGCGAAAATCTGTCGAGTATTTCGCTACCAATACCAGCGTTAAGGGCCAGCGCTTTCAGTGCCCCCGGATCTACCCATGCAGCATCGCCCAGCATAGGAGCTGCGAGGACTTGCAGATTGTTCTCCTGCTGCTGATGGCGCACCTGGCCGATAAAATCATTGATATCGTCACAGCCAATGCTGCGTGCAAAGTGTTGCAACGTGGCAGAACTCACCCCTGCCTTTGCCGCTAACTCTTCCATCGTTGCTTCGGGTATTTGCGCGAAGTTATCGAGGAAAAAGCGTGCCAGACGAGATTCTTGCGCTGGTAGGCCAGATAACCCGTGTACCAGTTGGTAAACAATATCCATAACAGGAGGCGTCCTAATGTCGGCATTAACTGCTCGTTAAAAACATCATAAATGTTTGAAATTATTTTTCAATCCATCTCATTCACGTACACATTATTCTATACAACGCTCGACCTAAATATCCATTTTTCTATAGAGATCACATATTCATCCGGCCTCAGTGCCATCTGGAAATAATCCAACAGTGATCACACTCATGAAAATAATTTTCATACATGCTAATTAAAACAGCTAATGTATGAAATATGTTTTCAAATGAGGGGAAAGTTGTAATGAAAAAAATCATGTTGTGCTGTGCTGCGGGGATGTCCACCAGCATGCTGGTACAAAAAATGCGTACCGAAGCGACAAAGCGTTCTCTGGAAATCGAAATTGATGCCATCCCGGTATCCGAAATTGAAGGCCAATTGCGCCATGCCGACGTGGTATTGCTTGGCCCACAAGTACAGTACGAATTACAGCGCCTGACTGAGCTTTCCACACCGCTGGGGAAACCTGTCGCGGTGATAGATATGATGGATTACGGCACCATGCGCGGCGATCGCGTGCTGGATAAAGCCCTCGCCCTAATGGCCTGAGACAGGCGGAGAACAAGATGAAAATTACCGTTATTGGCGGGGGAAGCAGTTATACCCCGGAGTTGATTGAAGGATTGATTGAACGCCATGCTTCACTGCCAATGGCGGAACTGGCATTGGTGGATGTAGAAGCGGGTCGCGAGAAAGTCGATATTATTGCCGCCCTCGCCCGTCGCATGCTCGACAGAAATGGGCTGGAGTCCGTCAAGGTATCCGTACATTTTGACGCTGACGAAGCCATCAAAGGTTGCAGTTTTGTCTTAACGCAGCTGCGCGTGGGGCAGCTTCCCGCCCGCGCCGCCGATGAACGCCTGGGTTTAAGCCACAAGCTTCTCGGACAGGAAGCGACGGGTGTTGGCGGTTTTGCGAAAGCGTTGCGCACCATTCCCGTGATGCTCGATATTGCCCACCGCGTAGAGCGTCTCGCCCCGGATGCGTGGATTATCAACTTCACCAATCCGGCCGGCATTGTGACCGAAGCGGTTTCGCGCTACAGCAAGGCCAAGATTATCGGTCTGTGTAATGTGCCGGTGACGATGCACCATATGATTGCCGACATGCTGAAACTGCCTCACGACAAAGTTTCGCTACGTTTTGCAGGCCTGAATCATATGGTTTGGGTGCATAAAGTGTTGGCAAACGGACGCGATGCCACTCATGAAGTGATCGAAATGTTGTGCGATGGGGAGCAGCTTTCCATGAACAACATTAAAGCGATTCCATGGCCTGCGGATTTGCTGCGCGCATTAGGTGCCATTCCCTGCCCTTACCACCGTTACTTCTGGCAAACGCGTACCATGCTGGAAGATGAACTCTCTGATGCCGCCACTAAAGGCACTCGTGCCGAGCTAGTCATGAAGGTAGAAGAGTCATTATTTAAGCTCTATGCCGATCCTAACCTCGATAAAAAACCGGAAGAACTTAGCCAGCGCGGTGGTTCGTTCTACTCCGAGGTCGCGGTGCAATTGATTAACGCCTTACATAATAATCTCGGTATTGAGATGGTGGTGAATACCGCTAACAACGGTGCAATTCAGGGATTACCAGACGACGCGGTGATTGAAACCAACTGCCTGATTGACGCCCTTGGCGCACATCCGCTGGCATTTGGGAAATTACCGCTGCTGATGAACGGCCTGACTCAGCAAGTTAAAGATTTTGAACGTTTGACTATCGAAGCAGCGGTACACGGCGATAAGAAAAAAGCGTTACTGGCGCTGGTCGCAAACCCGCTGGTTGCTGATGTCAATCTGGCGTCTGCGCTGGTCGATGAAGTGTTAAGTATCAACAAAGCGTGGTTGCCGCAGTTTAACGTTTAAACCAGTGTTGTCGGATGTCGCTACGCTAATCCGACCTACGACTAAATAAAATTATAATTCTACCCAAAATAATTCGAGTTGCAGGAAGGCGGCCAGCCCGTAAGTCCCCAGGAGCATAGCTAATAACTATGTGACTGGGGCGTGCGGGTGCCGCCAACGTACCTGCGGCTTGAAGTATGAAGGGTATCCGGGCAGGGGGTGTCTATGTCTATGAACAAATCTATTATCGAAAAATATGTACTGCCAACCGCGCTAAAAATTGCCGGGCAAAAGCATGTGCTATCGGTGCGTGACGGTATCATTCTGAACATGCCATTTATGTTGATTGGCTCGTTCTTCCTTATTTTTGCTTATCTGCCGATACCGGGTTATGCCCAAATGATGAGCGACTTTTTCGGCCCAACCTGGCAGGAAAAAGTGCTCTATCCGGTTAAAGCGACCTACGACATCATGGCGATTATCTCCGCCTTTGGTATCGCTTATCGCCTGGCGGAAAAGTACCGCACAATTGATCCGTTGACTGCCGGTGCCGTGTCTCTGGTTGCATTTATCATGACCATTCCGCAGCACATCATGTTTACACCCGCTACGGGCGGTGCGGCACAGTTAGTGAAGGGCGTGATGCCGATGGGGCAAATTGGTAGCCAGGGGTTGTTCGTCGCCATTCTTATCGCCCTGCTTTCAACCGAAATTTACCGCTTTATCAATAACCGCAATCTGGTTATCCGTATGCCGGAAGGCGTGCCGCCAGCGGTAGCTAAATCCTTCCTGGCGTTGATCCCTGGCTTCTGCGTTTTAGCGGTAGTGTTGGCGCTGCGTCTGTTAGTTGAGGCAACACCATTTGGCGACATCAATACGATGATTACCGAACTGGTTGGTATCCCGATGAGTCATGTTGGCGGTTCACTGCCGGGTATGATTATCTCGGTATTGCTGATTGGTATTTTGTGGATGCTGGGCCTGCATGGCGACACTATCGTACTGGTGTTTATCCGCCCGGTGTGGTTGAGCAATATGTCGGAGAACCTCGAAGCATTCCAGAACGGTTTGCCTATTCCTCATATCATCACCCAACAATTTTATGACTTGTGGATTGCCCCTGGCGGCACCGGTGCCCTGCTCGGACTGGTGATATTTATGCTTATCCGCAGTCGCAGTGCGCAGATGAAACAATTGGGTAAAATCGCCGCCCCCGGTAGCCTGTTTAACATCAGCGAACCGATGGTATTTGGCATTCCGATTGTGATGAACCCGTATCTGGTCGTGCCGTTTATTCTTACCCCTGTTGTATTAGTGATTGTTTCTTATATTGCAATGACCACCGGGCTTGTCGCCAAACCTGCGGGTATTGCCTTGCCGTTCACTACACCGATCGTGGTCAGCGGATACCTGGCAACCGGCGGGCATATTTCTGGTTCCGTGCTGCAAATCGTCAACCTCGGGATTTCGCTGGTGATGTATTACCCGTTCTTCCGCATCTGGGATAACCTGAAATATCGCGAAGAACAGGCCAATAAATCGCAAAGAGAAGCTTCAGTAGCACCGGTAACAGAGCAAGTAACCTCGTAAACCCGGCGAAGGGTGGATGGTACCCATCCACTCTGCATCTGCTTTTCTCAGATAAGGTTAGCAATAATCATGCTTTTCAATACTGAACAATCTCTTATGCATCTATTTTTGAACAAAATTTTTCTTTACCAAAGCTGGCGAGAAATACAGTTCTGAACCATAGTCTAAAGGTAGGGAAAACAATTTATCTACTATAAGCAAAGATGAGGTTCGTCATGAAGATAGCTAAGGGTGTATTGGTAGCATTAACTTTGGGTGCAGTATCATTCAGTGCATTGTCAGCAGAACTGTTGACGAAAGAAGCCTATAACGACCATAAAGATCAGTATGTAAAAGTAGGCACCATCACCACCAGTGGTGAATTGTCACCATCTGATGCCAAAGCCGAACTCTCCAAGAAAGCCGATGAGTTGGGTGGCAAGTTTTATGTTGTAACCTCTGCAGATACCGAGAATAAAATTCACGGCACCGCAGAAGTTTATAACAAGAAGTAATCTGTCTTCTAAATGGGCAACCCCTGTGTTGCCCATTTAACAATGCTTCCCTTCACAATAAAGCCAGATAACCTTTCCTACCCAAAATACCCTATACTTTGCCATCCCTACCTGATTGATATACCTGAATAACACAGGTATCTGGGTTTCTCTGATGTATATATCAACCCGTTTTAGAATTGTGATTCATCTGTGCGCTTTTTTGGTTGTTCTCTACAGCCTGACGATGATCCCGCCAATGTTGCTGGCTTTAATTGAAAAAGAACGCAGCCTGTTTGGCTTTCTTTATACCTTTATCATCACTTTTACACTTGGAAGCCTGGCTTGGGTGATGACTGGTCGGTCTAATATTCAACTCGAAACCCGCGATGGATTTATTATCATCGTTTTGTTTTGGCTGCTTTTTTCAGTAATCAGCGCCATGCCGCTGTGGCTGGATGACAGCTATAACGTATCTCTAGCTGATGCCATGTTTGAGGGGGTTTCGGGTATAACAACTACCGGAGCCACTGTTTTTAACGATGTCTCCCTATTGCCCAAATCGATCCTCTATTACCGCGCCCAACTCAACTTTATCGGCGGCCTCGGTGTCATTGTGCTTGCTGTAGCAGTATTGCCGCTTCTGGGTATTGGGGGAATGAAGCTTTATCAGTCCGAAATGCCCGGGCCATTTAAAGAAGAGCGCCTCACGCCACGTCTTGCAGACACAGCTAAAAGTTTGTGGCTGACTTACTTGCTGCTAGGTGCTGCCTGCACGATTGCGTACAAACTCGCCGGCATGCCGTTCTTTGATGCGCTTTGTCATGGCCTTTCTACCGTCTCATTAGGTGGCTTTTCTACACGCACCGAAAGTATCGGCTTTTACAACAGCTATGCTATTGAGCTTGTCGCCGGGGCTTTTTCATTGCTCTCAGCCATCAACTTCACCCTCTATTTTGTCGCCCTGGCACGTCGCAGCATTAAGCCGTTTCTCAAGAGTGCGGAGTTGAGATTCTTCCTGATGGTCGCAAGCATTGTGATTTTAATCATCACACTGGAAGTCTGGCGCGCAGGTATGTACGCCCTACCCGCCTCGTTCGTTCATGCCTTTTTCCTGACCAGCTCCATGATTACCGATAACGGCCTATCAACCAGTGATTACGCTTCCTGGCCGGTACACACCATTGTTCTGCTGCTGTCCGCCAGTTTCTTTGGCGGATGCGTCGGGTCAACCTGCGGTGGGATTAAAGCGCTGCGCTTCCTGGTGTTATTTAAGCAAAGCCGCCATGAAGTACATCAACTGGCACATCCACGCGCCATCATGAGTATTCGGATTGGTAACTCGCCTGTTAATGACAGAGTGCTGCGTTCCGTGTGGAGTTTTTTCTTCCTCTACGTCGTGTGCACCTGCTTTTTTATCTGGATGCTGAACTTGCAGGGATATGACCTGTTAACTTCGTTCGCCACCGTAGCGGCCTGTATTAACAACATGGGCTTAGGGTTTGGCGAAACTGCCGCAGGATTTGGTACGTTGAGCGATAGTGCAAAATACTTAATGTGTGCGGCTATGTTATTAGGTCGACTGGAGATCTATCCGGTGTTGATTTTGTTTTCGAGGACTTTCTGGCGGAGTTAATATTTACGTCGCCGCTCATAGAGTGGCTTCTTATTTACATCTCACGCAGTCAATCTGACAGCGTGAGATCAGTAAGCCTGGCACTACACGCTAAGTTCACCCCAAACCAGATTCCCTTTATGGAAGGTCGCGGTTCGTGGAGAGATGCGTGCCACGGCTTCGGCAGAACATGAGGCATCCACCAGCACAAAGCTCGCTTCATCCTGTGCTTTTGGCCACACACGCTCGCCTTTGTCATTAAGCGGCAGCACGTTGCCGGTGGCAATCGCAAGGGATCGTGAAAGATTCAATTCACTGACACGCATATAGAGTTGCGCATAAAGGTTGGCTTTCTCCAGCATGTCGCCCAAGCCATACGGCGACCAGTGGTCGATAACGCTGTCGGTGCCCGTCATCACAAACACCCCCTTCTCTTGCAACTGCTTGAGTGGCATATGCATGGTGCCAATCGGTACCGTTGACGCGATAGTAATTTGTTGCGCCGCCATACGCGTAGCAATCGCATCAACTTCTTGTTCGTTCATCATCGCCAGTGCAAAACCGTGGCTGATGGTCAATTTGCCTTTCAGCTCCGGGGTTTTCTCCACCGTTTCAACCATGTAATTCACCGCGGCAATCCCGGCTGGGCTGGTTTCATGCAGGTGGATATCGACACCTTTTTTGTAGTCGATGGCTATCTGGAACATGGCATCTAAGGATTTTTCCATCGCCCCGTCGACGTTAGTCGGGTCAAGCCCACCCACATAGTGAGCGCCCGCTTGCATTGCATCGCGCATCAACGCAACGGAGTTCGAGTGCAGCAAACCATGCTGAGGAAACGCGACAATTTCACAGCTAAAACCAGACTTACGGCGTTCCAGGACTGCTTGCAGATTCTCGAGGTTTTTTAGCCCGGAAACTGGCTCAACGTTGCAATGGCTTCGAGCGATGGTCGAGCCTTTCGACTGAATCAAATCAATCAGTTTTTCCGCACGCTCCTGAGTGACCGGTTGCAGTTCCGGCAGCAATTTTTGCTCAAGGGCAATCATGTCCAGAATGGCGGTTCCCGCCGGGCGGTTATGCACACGCCACGGGCCGCCGTAGAAGGTTTTATCAAGATGGATGTGCATATCGCGCATCGCTGGCAGCAGCAGTTTCCCTGACGCATCGTAATGGGCAAGGGTAGTATCGGGATGCTGTTTATTTGCGAGCAGTGCCGCAATTTTGCCGTCTTTAATTTCCAGCGTTTTCAGTTCGGTTTGCGTGCCAACAATAGTCTGCCCGTCGCGGCTAAAACCCGCCTCCAGCAGTACGTTGTCGAGGTAGTAATGCGATTCTTTAATGGCGCTCATGCGATTGTCCGTCTCACAGGCAAGGGAGGCTGGTTTCGCAGCATACGCCATTGAGCCAGTCGCGCCAAAGAGTGCGCAGGCAGCAGCCACTTTACCGCCACCGCTTAAAAATTCACGGCGGCTTTTTTCTGCATTATTCATTGAGTTCTCCCACTCTTAAGCATTAACAATATGAGTGCCCGTCTCGCCACGTAGGGCCGCAGGTAATTTTTCAGGTGTGGTGATAATCACGCGTTTGCCGCCATTGCGCAGGAACGCGAGGCTGGCAGTGATTTTTGGCAGCATGCTGCCCGGAGGGAAATGACCTTCTTCGCTGAAATGCGCCATCTGTTCAACCGTGACTTCATCGAGCGCTCGTTGTTCTGGTTTGCCAAAGTGAATACATACTTTCTCCACGCCAGTGGTGATCACCAGAATGTCAGCGTTCAATTCGCGAGCCAGCAGCGCGGTAGACAGGTCTTTATCGATAACCGCATCCACGCTCTGATAATCGCCCTGTTCGCTGCGAATCACCGGAATACCGCCACCTCCTGCACCAATCACCACAAAGCCTTGTTTGATAAGCGCGCTGATGGCATCCGCTTCAACAATGCGTTTTGGCTCTGGAGACGCCACAACCCGACGGTAACCACGCCCGGAATCTTCCACAAACTGCCAGTCCGGATGCGCCACTTTTAGCGCCTCGCACTGCTCTGCGCTAAAGAACGCGCCAATCGGCTTGGTTGGATGGGCGAAATTAGGGTCGTTTTGGTCCACTTCCACTTGAGTTATCACGGTGACCGCTTTTTTGTCTCCGTGTTTCCCCAACTGGTTATTCAGCGCCTGCTGAATCAGATAGCCGATGCCGCCCTGGGTATCTGCCACACAGTTAGCCAGCGGTGTGAGCGGCAATCCCTCTTTCTCATGGGCGATTTCCGCACGACGCAGGTCCAGCCCCACCTGTGGGCCGTTGCCGTGCGTCAGCACGATGTCGTAATCCGACGAGAGCATTTCCAGCACCGTCTGGGCCACTTCTTTAACCGCGACTTGCTGATGTTCAACCGACTGGCTGGCGTTGTCTTTGATGATGCTGTTGCCGCCAATTGCCACGACCACGAGTTGTTTCATTTTTTATCCTTAGGGTACGGACGCCCTCACCCCGGCCCTCTCCCTGGGGAAAGGGTTAGGGTGAGGGGAAGTATTAAACGGAAGTCACAACCTCAGAAGCCGCTTCACGACGGTCGAGCACATGCTTCACTACAAACATCGCGCCCATCATCAAATACGCGGTGACGAACATCAGCGAACTGCCCTGCGCAAAGCCGACCATCGGCGCATGAATCACGCCAAACAGTGCCAGCAACGCACCCACTACCGCTGCAACTGCACCACGTAACGGCTTGTTGATAATCGCGAAGATTGCAACACAGCCCCACAACATACTGGCGAGCGGTGCGCCGTTACCCAAATGCACTAGTCCCTGGTAAAACACCCCTTTATGAGCCAGCGCTTCAGGGCCGATTTTTGCAGCCGTTGTGCCCGCTGCGGCCATCACGCTATTCACCATGGTCAGTGCCCAGTTAGCTATCCACGGGAACAAGCAGATGAAGATAACCGGCACCTCTATTTTCGGTGTCTCTCGCACCACCTGGTTTGCCGTCACCACACCGATAAACACCAGAATCGGCACAATCGCGGTCATCGGAATTATGGCGAGCATGAACGCCCCAAGGCCAAACAACGGCACGATAAACATCGTCACACCTGACGCCAGCGTGTAGCCGATACTCGCGCCCATCGCTTTCCAGCCCGCATGGCCAACGTACACCGTGACCGGGAACGGGTTCCCCATCAGGCAACCGAGCGTTGAAGCCAGGCCGTTGGTCAGCATCACTTTACGGGTGTTGTACTCATCACCCGCTGCGTGGGCACTTTCGATGTTTTCCAGGTCGAAAATGTAGTTCGCCAGCCCCAACGGAACTGCCGATGCCAGGTACGGCAGTGCGTGCGGCAAGCCTTGCAGGAAGCTATCAACATGAATCGATGGCGGGTTAAAGCCGAATGAGGACATCGAGGCTTTGATGGCCTCCGGGCTTTGCAGGCCGGAAACCCACGCCAGCGCAGTACCGGCAACCAACAGTAATAAGCCAGTAGGAATACGGGCAAAAATCGGCTTTTTGCCAAACCAGTTGATGAAGATAAGCAGCAGCACGATGAAGGAAACCGTCGGCGCTTCAAATGCCTGAAGCATCGGGTTCATCGCCAACAGCAATAAACCTAAGCCCGACAAACACGACAGCAGAACAGTACGCGGGATCATCTTGCGGATGGTTTCCCCAAGGAACGAACCGCCCACCAGAATCATCGCTTCAACAAAACACCACACCAGGCCAATCTGAATCGCAAATTCAGCGTCGCCGGTTTGCTGGTAGACCGGCATCAATACCAAAAACGTCACGGTAAAGATGGACGGCGCACTTGGCCCGGAAGGCAGTGCGGTCACATCTTTGCGCCCTGTCTCTTTTGCCAGTTGCAGGCCAAACCAGGCGTAGCAAATGCTCGCTACCAGCACCGCCAGCCCGAAGGCTGGCGCAATGCGCCCGTAAACAATCTCAGTCGGAATACCCACCACAAAAATGAGTAACCCCATCATGGTCAGCAAGTTAGTCAGGTTGTTGGTCATCAACCCGAAATATGCCGCCCAGTCACCGCGTTTCCACTCAAGCTTAACGTTTGTCATCGGGGTATCCCTCAGAAAGAGTAACGCTCACCAAAGGCGAGCAGAGCCTTCTCAAAACATTCAAACGGCGGATGGACAATCCCGGCGCCAATCATGCCGATGCCCGCATCTTTGTGGGCAATGGCGGTGTTGATCACCGGCAAAATGCCGCTGTTGCCCACACGCGTAATATCAATGGCGGTTGGAATGCCCATAAACGACAGCAATGGAATGGTGACATTCGGGTTTTCGCCCAGCGTTATCTCACGCATCTGGCGCGAGAAGTCGATAGCTTCATCCACGGTGCCACCCACCAGCGCCACAATCGCCGGAGCCGTTGCCATAGCAAAACCGCCGATGCCGTAGGTTTCGGTAATCGCGCTGTCGCCAATATCCAGCCCAGAATCTGCAGGTTTGTAACCCGCAAACATCGGGCCGATCACTTGCTGCGCCGGGCCGGTGAACCAGTGTCCCGGCAAGCCGCTAACGCGCAAGCCAAACTCCACGCCGTTACGCGCCATGGTGGTCACCACGGTGCTGTATTCGATACCGTGCGCTGCGTCCATTGCCGCTTTGCACATCGCCATCCACGTTGGGCCGGAGAAATAGTCGCTGCTGGCGACAAAATCGAACACTTCTTTCTGCTGCGCGACGGTGAAATTAGTCTGAATAATCCACGGCGTGAGCGCCTGAATCAGCAACGTGGTGCCCGCGTTGTTGCGGTTGTGGCACTCGTCGCCCATATGCAGTGCTTGCGCCAGCATCAAACGCAGGTCGATTTCACCCGCCAGTTTCATCGCATCACGCAGCATTGGGCCGAGCACATCACGCATCCAGAAAAGACGGTCGATAACGCTCTGGTCGTTAGCGCCCATGCGCAAGATCTTCGCCATCTGCTCGCTGAGGTTGGTATATGCGCGGTTGCCGTAGGTTTTGTTCTCGACGATATGCATAAACATCGAGGCAGACGTCACGCCCGCCATAGAACCCACGCAGTCGTGTTCGTGGCATGGCGAGAAGATGATTTCGCCGGAAGCGGCAAGCTGCGCGGCCTCATCAATATTCGCCGCCAGCCCCTCAAACACCAATGCCCCGGTGACCGCACCTTTCATCGCGCCACACATATCTTCCCAGGCAACAGGCGGCCCGGCATGCAGAATAGTGTTGCGCGTCATGCCCGGCACCACGTTAATCGCCTGGTCGTAACCCTCCAGAACAGGCTGTGACTGGATGATGCGCTCAACGGCCAGTTTGTTTGCTGCTGCTACTTTTTCGGCAAGTGCCGGAGCGGCGATGGAATCAAGCGCGTTAACGACAGCTAAATTACCCTGCCCCGGTGGCGTCCAGTCCAGTTGAGTGACAGGAACGCTCTGCTTTTTCAAATCATCGCTGAACATTGCAATGCCGATGTTAATCACATTTAGCGGTTGGTTGAATAAACTCATTGTGCTTTCTCCTTGCAAACAAACTCACGTGCAAGCAAACCTGTGTTGGTGCTACTACTTGCCCAGATAACGCCCGCATCCGTCAGCATCTGGCACTGCTTTTCAAGAGATGGCGTGTCCAAATCGGTGCCCAACACATAGCCCAGGATTTCCAGGTTACGCTCTTCGCGGGCAGCAATGACTTTCGCTTCTTTGATGGCATCAAGCATCACTCCAACCGGATCTTCATGGGAGCCAAAGCCCAAGACGAAGTCCATTACGATCACGCCCACTTCCGGGTCACGCGCTTCCTGTAACAGGCGGCTAATACGGTTGGTGGGGTCAATCATCGGGTGTGGTTTGCCGTTGGTGAAATCGTCATCGCCAAAATCGAGGAAGGTGTGGGCGATACTGACATTCACATCTTTGAGGCGGTATTCAGGGTTCGGCTGGATATTGCTGTAGACGTCCGGGTACTTTTCCAGTGCTGCAAACATCGCTTCGTCGCACAGCGTGCCGCCGCAGAACAGTGCACGAATGTACTTTTGCTCAGGTTTCATGCGCGCACGGACTTCTTCGATGAGCGGCCAGTTGAGTGGATGCAAATCCAGCGACTCTTTCTTGATGCCGGTGAGCAGCACGGCTTTCAGCGCGGCCTCTTTCGTGGCACGAGCAAACTGCAAACCTGCATCATCCTCACGTGCTTCTTTAGTACCGATGAAGCAAACCACCACCGGTTTGCGGCAAGCTTTGGCCCTCTCCAGCACTTTACGGGCTACCGCTTCAGCAGGTGGTTTGGAAACCAGCACAATCACTTCAGTTTTCGCGTCATCTTCCAACATTTTGATGGCGTCGAGCATCATGATGCCGCCGATTTTCTCGCTTAAATCACGCCCACCGGTGCCGATGAGTTGTGAAATTCCACCGCCAAATTCATGGATACGCACGCTCAATTCCTGACTGCCAGTACCGGATGCACCAATAATGCCAATTGAGCCACGGCGTACCGCGTTACCAAAGCACAAAGCTGCACCGTTGATAATCGCAGTACCGCAGTCCGGCCCCATCATCAGCAGCCCTTTGCTGTGGGCGAACTGCTTGAGTGCCAGTTCATCATCAAGGGAAACGTTGTCGGAAAACAGCATCACGTTGAGGTCGTTTTCCAGCGCCTGACGTGCTTCACGGGCAGCAAACGCGCCGTTGACCGAAATCACCGCGAGGTTAGTTTCCGGGATATTGTGATGTGCGCTGGCAAGTGTGGCGTAACGCGCTTCGTGGCGTGAATTGCCGCTGTCTTTGCGGGTGAAGAGCCCTTCAATGGCTTCAAGCGTGGCTTCATTTGCCGCATCGCTCGATCCTTTGATGACAATCATCAGATCGCCATTTTTGGCCTGTTCCAGCTCGTCGTTTAACAGACCGAGGTTCTTTAAAACCCCTTTGTTCATCTCGGTCGCCATCGCGACAAACGCCTGTTCCACACCGTCAAGCTGGTTGGCTTTGGTTGAAATGGACATCAGTGAGACAGAATCAAAATAGGTATTCTTTTTAATTACAATCCTGGTCGACATAATTTCCTCCGTTAATTTTGGTCAAAGCAAAGGCATCCGCCATGCCGCAAAGCATGTCGCATCCTGAACTCGACCCTATTTTTTTAATTTCGTTAATAGACTGCTGAATATTTTCCAAATCACCATTGACCACCTGATAAATAAAACCATAAATAGTTTCACGATAACGTTGGTCAATAGCTTCACGCAGCGTAATAGCGCTTAGCTGCGTGGTTTTATGTTTTTCTTTCTCCATTGCGACAATAAAAATGTCTCTATATTTTCGCGCTGGATGTCCGGTAATAAATAAAACAGCACTCAGACCCGCCAGATAATCATCACCAGATGGCGTTAACCCAATACCTAACCCCAGTAATCCACTTATTTCATTTTCAATCGCAGCGCAATTCCCTGTATTTAGCGCTGATATAAGCTGTTTTCGATGTAATTGCAGCAGGCGGCTCATTTCCTGGTAGAAAATATTATCGCCATGAAAATAAAATAGTGACGAACTTTGTATGACACTGGCCTGTGTCATTTGCGCAAGATGTTGCCAATCGGTCTGTTTTATTCGTGTGTGGCTTAGAAAAAGCGCTTCAGGTTGCCAGCGTGTACAGCGCGAGAAATCGATGCGTTTATCTGTGCCAATATCAATGCCGTTACTGTGAAAAATTACCCGCTCACCGGGCTTAAAGTGGTTCTGACAATGCTCTACTGCTAAACGACAGCTATTTGGTGCGTTATCACAATCGGTACGGAGCAAAGTGAAGATCTGTTGCCTTTCAGGGAGGTGAATATTCACCGCCCGGTCAAACACCTGCTCAACATAACCTGTTGTATCACCGTATAAATCCGGGACGAAAAAAGCGCTATCTGCCGTTTGTGCAAAAAGGCACTGCCGCTGAAGATATCCGGCGATAGTGCATCTCCTGTGTATCAGGCACCAAAGTTAACCAGCAGTTCGGCAATCTCGTGATAGCCTTTTTCACGCGCAAGAGACAGTGGGGATTTGCCATATTTATCGGTCATGTGCGGGTTGGCACCGTGATCCAGCAGTAGTTTGACGATCTCTTGCTGTTTCGCCCCACCATCATTGAGCACGATAGCTTCAAGCAATGGCGTCCAACCAACAAAATTAGTGTGGTTAACGTTAATTTCGGTGCGTGTGACTAATTCGCGAACAATTTCAACGTGTCCTTTTTCGCTGGCTGGGGTAATTCCCACGCCACCAAAGCGGGATAAACAATTCAGATCGGGATTTGCTGGTAATAACAGGCGTAATAATGTCAGGTCGTTATTAAGACAACTCAACAAGAAGGGGTTAAAACAGGTTTGATCTTGTTTATTGATATCGGCACCAGCTGCAATTAAATATTCCACACAGTCATATTTTTTGTGGAGGCTGGCGAGTGTAATTGCGGTACGCCCTTGACGATTAGTAGCGTTAATATCTACACCATCACTGAGACATTGTTTTAGGTTTTCCAGATGCCCCTGCTCTGCTGCACTTAGAAATTCTGCAATAAGTTCTTTCTGAGACATATCCATACTCCCATACTTTGCTATTTCTGATGAATTGAGAATAGCAACACTATGACCGCTTTAACATCCGTTTAAAAATCATTCATCGTTAATGACAGCATTGTTGAATAGTATTCAACAATGTGAGCAAAATGTGCGATAGAGCAATCTTTTACCTATGATAGAAGAGCTTTCGCCGCTCTTTATCTCTCTCTATGAGGAAAGCCGTCAGGCCTTGCAGATAGCGGGAGAAATGAGATTCAAGAAGTGTGATGCTCTTCAAATCACTTGTAACGGCAGTGTTAAATATGGTTCAAGGCAAAGTCGCGGATCATAAGGAATACAAATACATTCAACAATAGGATTGGGTAGCTGTCGGACGACTCTGCGCTTATCCGATCTAAGGGAGTAGCGCATGAATTCCATTTTTACCGAAGAGAACCTGCTGGCGTTCACCACCACGGCGCGGCTTTCAAGTTTTAGTAAGGCAGCGGTCGAACTGGGGATCACCACTTCTGCCGTCAGCTACACCATCAAAAGAATCGAGACGTACCTTGATGTGGTGCTGTTTGTGCGCAATACCCGCAGTATCGAACTGACCGAGTCCGGCTTCTATTTCTATCGCAAAGCAACCGAACTACTTAACGATTTCCACGCCATAAAACGCGGTGTTGATACCATCTCGCAAGGAATTGAGGTGAAGGTACGCATCTGTATCAACCAACTGCTTTACACCCCGCGCCACACGGCAAAGCTGCTACAAATACTGAAAAAACAGTTCCCTACCTGCCTGATTACTATCACGACAGAGGTGTACAACGGGGTGTGGGACTCAATTATCAATAACCAGGCAAATATTGCGATTGGTGCGCCAGATACATTGCTCGACGGTGGTGGGATTGATTACACGGAAATCGGCGCGATTCACTGGCAGTTTGCTATCGCCCCAACCCACCCGCTGGCATTTATGCCGGAGCCAATTTCTGAAAGTCAGCTGCGCCTGTACCCCAATATTATGGTGGAAGACACCGCATCAACACTGAATAAAAAGGTGGGATGGCTGCTGCATGGGCAAGAAGCGATTCTGGTGCCAGACTTCAACACCAAGTGCCAGTGCCAGATTCTGGGAGAAGGCGTTGGTTTTTTACCCAGCTATATGGTGCGCGAGGCTCAGGATAGCGGCCTGCTGGTGACACGCCAGATAAACAACCCTCGCCAGGATTCACGCATGCTGCTGGCAACCCAGCATGCCGCCACCGGGCAGGTAACCCGCTGGATTAAAAAGCAGTTTGCGCCGGGCGGGTTGTTGACTGAGATTTATGGGGACTTGTTGGTTCGGGATTAAGCGCCAGCTACGCTTCGCTGCAACATCTCCTGCCAGGCAGGGACATCGCCAAGGTAGCGCCCGGCATCCAGTACCTGTAACTGCCCAAGGCTATTGCGAAGCGCAAAAGTTGGGAAACCACGTCCACCAAGCTGCGCCAGTAGCGCACGGCTTTCAGCAATATGCTGATTCAGGATTTCACCGTTGATGGCCTGCATTTCAGCGCTAAAAGCCGGGACGGGTAAACCAAGTTCCAGGGCCTGCGCCTCAAGAACGGTTAAATCGGCCACACGCTTTCCATGCTGGTAGTGCGCCACCTGAATAAGATGCAGCATCTCCAGCCCGCGCCCGGCCAGCTTTTGCGCCGCAAGAATCGCGCAAGTGGGTGGGGCCGAGTCCATCACTGCCGTGGTATCCAATAATAAGCCATTGGTATACGCATCGCCGAACGGCTGCCCGGTCATAGCGGCAATCCTCGCATCATGTTCGATAACGTGCCCGCGCCACTGCGCGTCTATGGTGCGACGGTGGTTGCCAACCATCATGCCGCCGCCATTCAGAGCAATCGACAGTCCAGGGACTTCACCAGCCGCGTCGACAAGCGGAGCTGCACCGTAGCACCAGCCACACAGCGGGTCGAAAATGTAATGCAGAGTGTTAGTTGTCATCTCTCCTCCTGGTTACTGCGGCCATTTCATTTCGCCTTTCAGCACCTTCGCACCCAGCTCAAGGCTCGACTCATCCTTCAAGTCAGGATACTGCTTCTTCATCACCGCAATCAGTTGAGCTGAATCTTTTGCTTTCGGCAACGCCTTTTCCAGCGTCGTCAGGTAGTTTTGCGTGAAGGTCACCGACTCAAGCGTTTGCGGTGCGCCCGGCAGGAAATGGCCTGGAACCACCACTTTCGGTTTCAGGGCTTTGATGCTTTCCAGCGTTTGCTGCCAGTCGGCACGCGATTGCGGCGTTTGAGTATCAGCCACCCACAGATGAATATTATTGCCCGCAACTGGCACCCCGCCCACCACCGCTTTTAGCGCCGGGATCCACACATAGGTACGGTCTGACGTTGGGCCTTTTACTTCGATTTTCTGGCCGTCGACCATGAAGCTATTGCCCTGAAGCGGCTGCGGCACCACCACCGACTGTGGCGCGTTCTCTTTGAGGATCGGTCCCCAGTAAGCCAGTTTGCCCTCTTTTGAGGCTTCAATCGCCGCAATGGTTTCCGGCGTGGCGACGATTTTTGCCTGTGGGAACGCGGCCTTAATTTTGTCCAGACCGAAGTAGAAGTCTGGATCAGAGTGGCTGATGTAAACGGTCGTCAGGGTTTTGCCGGTCGCTTTGATCTTCTCAATCAGCTGCTCGGCATCGTTACCCTGGAATTGCGCGTCAATCAGCACCACTTCTTTCTCGCCACTGACTATCTCGGACGACACCGGGAACACGCTTTTCTCACCGGGATTGTAAACTTCCATCGTTAACGGGCTGGCGGCGTGTGCCAGAGTCGTAAGGCTGACGAGAGTCAGCGTGAGTACAGATTTTTTAAACATAGCAGATGCCCTAAATTGTCTTGATGTTGGGCACATCTTACGTTGCATGAATTGATACAAAAACCGGATAATGAGCAACTATTCATTGCATAAATCGGACGAATAATGGATCGCATTACCGCCGCACGGGTGTTTGTCACCATTGTCGATCTGGGCAGTATGATTGCCGCCGCAGACCATCTTGATATGTCGCGAGCCATGGTGACGCGTTATCTGGCGCAGATGGAAGAGTGGACTGGCGCACGCCTGCTGCACCGCACCACGCGCAAACTGAGCCTGACCGATGCGGGCGAAAGAACCCTGAGCCTGTCACGCAAAATGCTCGCTGTCGCCGAAGCTATCGATCTGGTCGAGGATAATCAGACCGAGGAAATACGCGGCCTGCTACGTATCACCTGCTCCCAGTCGCTGGGGCAAACCGCGCTGGCAGGTGCCGTGACGCAGTTTCTGAAACGCCACCCTCAGGTGAGCGTCGATTTGCAAATGAACAACCGGACGGTAAATCTGGTGGAAGAACGGATTGATCTGGCACTGCGCATCACCAATGAGCTGGACCCAAATTTGATTGCCCGCCCGCTTTCCACCTGCGCCTCGGTAGTGTGCGCCGCTCCTGCTTACCTGGCGGCAAACGGCACTCCGAATCATCCTGAAGATCTTGCCAGCCATAACTGCCTGACTTACAACTGGTTCGGCAAAAGCCTGTGGCATTTTGACCGTGCAGGGGAAAAATCTGCCGTGGCGGTGAGCGGCAATCTCAGCGCCAATGAATCGGTTGTGCTGCTGGCGGGAACGCTACAGGGCGCGGGGATTTCGCTCCAGCCGTACTATTCTGCCGCCCCGTTACTGGCAAAAGGTGAACTTGTAGAACTATTGCCTGGCTACCAACCGCAGGAAATGGGCATCTACGGCATTTACACCACCCGCAAACAGATGCCCGCCACACTGCGTGCGATGCTGGATTATCTGGTGGAATGGTTTGCCACAGATGAGCAGTGGCGAGCGACGCTGCGCTAAAGCTCACCAATGATTATCTCGTTATGGTTAATCCCCCGCCATTACCCCTACTCATGAAGGGGTAACTCGCTACCCAATACCTGGCGAATTGATTTTGCTCAATAAGCCACCGTTAAATGTGGGTATTTTCGCGACCATTCATACGTCATAACAATGAGGTTACGATGGACGTCAGTCGCAGAAAATTTTTCAAGATCTGTGCCGGCGGGATGGCAGGGACTACCGCCGCAGTTCTGGGATTTTCTCCCAAAGCGGCGCTTGCCGAGGTGCGCAACTTTAAGCTTTTGCGTGCCAAAGAAACCCGCAATACCTGTACATACTGCTCAGTAGGCTGTGGTTTGTTGATGTACAGCCTGGGCGATGGTTCGAAAAACGCCAAATCCAGCATTTTCCATATTGAAGGTGACCCGGACCACCCGGTAAACCGTGGAGCGTTATGCCCGAAAGGCGCGGGCCTGCTGGATTATATCCACAGCGAAAGCCGCCTGCGTTACCCGGAATACCGCGCGCCAGGCTCCGATAAATGGCAGCGCATCAGTTGGGACGATGCATTCTCACGCATTGCCCGCCTGATGAAAGACGACCGTGATGCCAATTTCGTTGAGAAAAGTGAGCAGAATGTCACGGTAAACCGTTGGCTCTCCACCGGCATGTTATGTGCGTCGGCGGCCAGCAACGAAACCGGGATGCTGACACAAAAATTTGTCCGATCCCTTGGCATGTTAGCGGTAGATAACCAGGCACGCGTCTGACACGGACCAACGGTAGCAAGTCTTGCTCCAACATTTGGTCGCGGTGCGATGACCAACCACTGGGTTGATATCAAAAACGCCAACGTTGTGATGGTGATGGGCGGCAACGCCGCTGAAGCGCATCCGGTGGGTTTCCGCTGGGCGATGGAAGCCAAAAACAACAACGACGCCACGCTGATTGTGGTCGATCCGCGCTTTACCCGCACGGCATCTGTTGCGGATATTTACGCGCCAATCCGTTCCGGCACCGACATTACCTTCCTGTCGGGCGTGCTGCTGTACCTGATTTCCAATAACAAAATCAACGCCGAATACGTTAAGCATTACACCAACGCCAGCCTTTTGGTGCGTGACGATTTCAGCTTCGATGATGGCCTGTTTAGCGGCTACGACGAGCAAAAACGTCAGTACGATAAAACCAGCTGGAACTATCAGTTCGACGAAAACGGCTATGCCAAGCGCGATGACACGCTCAGTGACCCGCGCTGCGTGTGGAACCTGCTCAAAGAGCACGTTTCCCGCTACACACCGGAAATGGTCGAGCATATTTGCGGTACGCCGCAGGCCGATTTCCTGAAAGTGTGTGAAGTGCTGGCCTCAACCAGTGCCGCCGACCGCACAACGACGTTCCTCTACGCTCTGGGTTGGACGCAACACACCGTGGGTGCGCAGAACATTCGCACCATGGCGATGATCCAGTTGTTACTCGGCAATATGGGCATGGCGGGCGGCGGCGTAAATGCCTTGCGCGGGCACTCCAACATTCAGGGGCTGACCGATCTGGGCCTGCTGTCCACCAGCCTGCCGGGTTATCTGACACTGCCTTCTGAGAAGCAAACCGACCTGCAAACTTACCTGACGGCAAACACGCCGAAAGCCACGCTGCCGGGCCAGGTGAACTATTGGGGCAACTATCCCAAGTTCTTCGTCAGCCTGATGAAAGCGTTCTATGGCGATGATGCGCGTAAAGATAACAACTGGGGCTTTGACTGGTTGCCGAAGTGGGACCAGGCATACGACGTGCTGAAGTACTTCGACATGATGGACCGCAACAAAGTTACGGGCTACATCTGCCAGGGCTTTAACCCGGTCGCCTCCTTCCCGGACAAAAACAAAATTGTCGCAAGCCTTAGCAAGCTGAAATACCTGGTGATTATCGACCCACTGGTCACGGAAACGTCTAACTTCTGGCAGAACCACGGCGAGATGAGCGACGTGAACCCAGCGGCAATTCAGACTGAAGTGTTCCGCCTGCCGTCGACCTGTTTTGCTGAAGAAGACGGTTCGATTGCCAACTCCGGGCGCTGGCTGCAGTGGCACTGGAAAGGGGCAGACGCACCGGGAGAAGCGCGTAACGACGGCGAAATTCTGGCCGGGATTTACCATCGCATACGCGAGCTTTATCGCGCCGAAGGCGGTAAAGGTGCTGAGCCACTGCTGAAAATGGGCTGGCATTACGATCTGCCGGACAGCCCTGAGTCCGTAGAGGTCGCCAAAGAGAACAACGGCTACGCGTTGGAAGATCTCTATGATCCGGCTGGGAATTTGCTGGCGAAGAAAGGCCAACTTCTGGACTCGTTTGCGCTATTGCGTGATGACGGCACCACCGCATCTGCCTGCTGGATTTATGCCGGGAGTTGGACTGCGAAAGGTAATCAGATGGCGAACCGCGATAACGCCGATCCATCAGGCCTTGGCAACACGCTGGGCTGGGCCTGGGCGTGGCCGCTAAACCGCCGCATTATCTACAACCGCGCCTCTGCTGACCCACAAGGCAAACCGTGGGACCCGAAACGTATGTTGATTCAATGGAATGGCGCGAAATGGGTGGGGAACGATATTCCTGACTACAACACCGCCCCTCCGGGCAGCGGCGTCGGGCCGTTTATCATGCAGCCAGAAGGTTTGGGCCGCCTGTTCGCCATCGACAAAATGGCGGAAGGCCCGTTCCCTGAGCATTACGAGCCGTTTGAAACGCCACTGGGTACTAACCCGCTGCACCCGAATGTGGTCTCGAACCCGGCAGCTCGTCTGTATGAAGCCGATGCCAGACGCATGGGCAAACGCGAACAGTTCCCTTACGTCGGCACCACGTATCGCCTGACCGAGCACTTCCACACCTGGACCAAGCACTCACGGCTTAACGCGATTGCGCAGCCTGAGCAGTTTGTGGAAATCAGTGTGGCGCTTGCAAAAAGCAAAGGCATCGCCAATGGCGACCACGTGAAAGTCAGCAGCAAGCGCGGGTTTATTCGCGCCGTTGCGGTGGTCACGCAGCGCCTGCAAACCCTGAACGCGGGCGGGCAGGAAGTGGAAACCGTCGGTATTCCGCTGCACTGGGGCTTTGAGGGTACGGCACGTAAAGGTTATCTCGCCAATACACTGACGCCATCGGTAGGTGACGCTAACTCGCAGACGCCAGAGTACAAGGCGTTTCTGGTCAACATTGAGAAGGCGTAAGGAGCGAACTCATGTCCATGCAATCTCAGGATATTATCAAGCGTTCGGCTACCAACGGCTTTACGCCGCCGCCGCAGGCTCGTGACTTCAAAGAAGAAGTCGCCAAGCTGATTGACGTCTCAAGCTGTATTGGCTGCAAAGCCTGCCAGGTCGCCTGCTCGGAGTGGAACGACATCCGCGATGAAGTCGGTCATTGCGTCGGGGTTTACGATAACCCCGCCGATTTGAGCGCCAAATCCTGGACGTTAATGCGCTTTAGCGAAACCACGCAAAACGGCAAGCTGGAGTGGCTGATTCGCAAGGATGGCTGCATGCACTGCGAAGATCCGGGCTGCCTGAAAGCCTGTCCATCTGCGGGTGCCATCATTCAGTACGCTAACGGGATCGTCGATTTTCAGTCGGAACACTGTATTGGCTGCGGCTATTGCATCGCCGGTTGCCCGTTCAATATTCCGCGCCTGAACAAAGACGATAACCGCGTCTACAAATGCACGTTGTGTGTCGATCGCGTGAGCGTGGGCCAGGAACCGGCCTGCGTGAAAACCTGCCCGACGGGTGCCATTCATTTTGGCACCAAAAAGGAGATGTTAGACGTTGCCGACGAGCGCGTAGCGAAGCTACAAAAACGCGGCTATCCGTACGCGGGCCTCTACAACCCGCCGGGCGTTGGCGGTACGCACGTGATGTATGTGCTGCACCACGCTGACCAGCCGGAGCTGTATCACAACCTGCCGAAAGATCCGCATATCGACGTGCCGATTAACCTGTGGAAAGGGATCCTCAAACCGTTGTCGGCGGCAGGTTTTATCGCCACCTTTGCCGGGCTGATTTTCCACTACATTGGCATCGGGCCAAACGAAGAGGTGGATGAAGACGAGGAGGAACATCATGATTAAGCAGAGCAAATCGATTATCAGGACGAAATTTATCGACCGTGCCTGCCACTGGACGGTAGTGATTTGCTTTTTCCTGGTGTCACTTTCCGGCATTGCGCTGTTCTTCCCGACGCTGCAATGGCTGACGGAAACGTTCGGGACGCCGCAGATGGGGCGCATTTTGCACCCGTTTTTTGGCGTGCTGATTTTCGTGGCGCTGATGTTTATGTTTGTGCGTTTCGTGCATCACAATATCCCGGAAAAGCAGGACTGGCCGTGGGTGAAAAATATTGTCGAAGTGCTGAAAGGCAACGAGCATAAAGTGGCGGATGTCGGCAAATATAACGCCGGGCAGAAGATGATGTTCTGGACCATTATGAGCATGATTTTCGTGCTGCTGGTAACCGGAGTGATTATCTGGCGGCCCTATTTTGCCCCGTACTTTTCCATCAAACTGGTGCGTTACAGCCTGCTGATTCACGCAACCGTCGCCATTATTTTGATCCACGCCATCCTGATCCATATGTATATGGCGTTCTGGGTGAAAGGCTCGATTAAAGGGATGGTCGTCGGCAAAGTCAGCCGCCGCTGGGCGCAGAAACACCATCCGCGCTGGTATCGTGCGGTTCTGGCGAAAGAAGCAAAGAAAGAGAGTACCGAAGGGTTGTAGTGAATGCGCCCTGCTGTCCCCGGCGTTTGCGCCGGGGATTTGTATCGACAGGCGTTTTCCCGGACAATAGCCTTTTTAACTCCGGCGTAACAATGACATGAAACACCCTCTCGAAACCTTGATAAGCGCTGGTACTATTTTGCTACTGGCCTTTTTCTCCTGCCTACTGCTTCCGGCACCTGCGCTGACCATTGAGCTTGCGCAAAAGCTCATCACGATGTTCCATCTGCTGGATTTGAACCAGCTCTATACCATTATTTTCTGCGTTTGGTTCCTGGCGTTGGGTGCCATTGAATACTTCGTGATTCGCTTTATCTGGAAGCGCTGGTTTTCGATTGACCGTGATGCGTAGCGTCGCTGTTGTAGGGTGGATTAGCGCAAGCGACATCCACCATTTACACAAGAATTGTCGGATGTCGCTACGCTAATCCAAACTACAACGAGGCCGGTAACACAATCGAACGAATATCATTGCCCGTCGGCGCCTGATGAATACGCAGCCCAAACTCGTCAACCACGGCAAATATATGCTCGAAAATATCAGCCTGAATCGCTTCATATTCCAGCCATGCCACGGTATTGGTAAACGCATAAATTTCTATCGGTAAACCTTCAGCCCCTGTAGCTAACTGGCGCACCATTAGTGTCATATCTTTGCGAATACGCGGATGGTTTTGCAGATATTCGGTGAGATAAACACGGAATGTCCCGACGTTAGTCATGCTTCGGGCATTGAGCACTGACCCCCCGTCGCTATTATGAGTTCGATTATATTCTTCAATTTCTTTGCTGCGCGAGTCGATATAGGGCCTCAATAATCTCGCATTCATTAAGCGCTGTATTTCATCGGCGGAAAGAAAATGAATACTGGTGGTATCAATATTAATACTGCGCTTAATACGGCGACCACCAGATTGCGACATGCCACTCCAGTTTTTAAATGCATCGGAAACCAGAGCATAAGTTGGAATGGTGGTAATGGTATTATCCCAGTTACGCACTTTCACAGTAGTCAGGCCAATATCAGTCACCGCACCATCAGCACCAAACTTTGGCATTTCCAGCCAGTCACCCAGCTTTAACATACGGTTTGCCGAGAGCTGTATACCGGCCACCAGTCCTAGAATCGGATCTTTAAATACCAACATTAACACCGCAGCCATTGCACCCAGGCCGCTGATAAGAATCGCAGGAGATTGACCGATAACTCTGGAAATCATCATAATGCCAATCACCAGGGAGCTAATGAGCTTCACACCCTGGAATATTCCTTTTAGAGGAATATCCGACGTAATAGTAAATTTCTGTGAGAAATTATAAATAACATCCAGCAAGGAGAATAACGACAGTAAGGAATAGAGCATAATCCAAAGCTGTGCGCCGATAATTAATATC
Organism: Buttiauxella sp. AC038; assembly: GCF_979253565.1. NCBI lineage: Bacteria > Pseudomonadati > Pseudomonadota > Gammaproteobacteria > Enterobacterales > Enterobacteriaceae > Buttiauxella > Buttiauxella sp. AC038. The sequence continues at coordinate 3,776,761 of NZ_CEEDCQ010000001.1, forward strand.
TCGCTGGCGTCACTGCCTTTTTGCAGCCACAGCACCGCCTGGATATTAACGATAATACCTTGCAGGGTTGAAGCAAGCCTATGAAATAGCTTGTTTTCTGTGATGATTTGCAGCCACAAATGCTGACTGGATTGCGCACGTTTCTCAAAAGTGCGCAGTACAACGCGGTGTAGAATAAAATGTACAATTAATGCAAATACAAAAATAATACCCAGAACGACTAATATCGAAGTTGTTGGGTCAAGCACAACACCAAAAGTACTTAAAAATGAAACCAAATCTTTCATAATAACTCCTTCCTGAACAACGCATATAATGGAGGGAGATGATTCTTAGTGCAACTTTCAAGGCATTTTAATTCACTGAACATTCTTTACAATATTATCATTGCATTTATGAGTAGCAGATAATTTCCAATAAGAATAATGAGATAAAAACAGTTTCTATATCCAAATAATTCAAGATGCAGGAAGGCGGCAAGAGAACGAGTCCCGATGAGCTTACTCAGGTAAGTGATTCGGGTGAGTAAACGTAGCCAACGCGCATGCAACTTGAAGTATGACGGGTATATGTCCGATCGTTTCCAGACGGCTGGCTATACTCAATTCAATAATTGTCAGAACAATGAGAGTCCAGCATGCCACTAAGTGATTTTAATCATTCTGACCCATACACCCTCGGCATCGAGCTGGAATTGCAGATCATCAATCCTCCAGCCAACGATCTCAGCCAGGACTCATCGCTGCTGATTGACTCTCTGAAAGACCAGGTGACAGAAGGTGAAGTCAAACATGACATCACCGAAAGCATGCTGGAAATCGCCACCGGGGTGTGTGGCGATATCGCGCAGGCTCAGGCGCAGCTTTCAAGTTTGCGCCAGCATGTGCTGCAATCAGCAAGTAAACATCATCTGGCGATTTGCGGTGGCGGTACGCATCCATTTCAAAAATGGCAGCGCCAGGAGGTATGCCAGAGCGAACGCTATAACAAAACGCTCGAGCTATATGGCTATTTAATGAAGCAGGCGACGGTATTTGGCCAGCATGTGCATGTCGGCTGTGAGAACGAAGAGGACGCTATTTATTTGCTGCATGGCCTGTCGCGCTTTGTTCCACACGTCATCGCGCTCTCGGCTTCATCGCCGTATATTCAAGGGGCAGATACAACCTATGCCTCGTCACGTTTGAATATCTTCTCAGCATTCCCGGATAACGGGCCTGCACCTTTCGTCGGCGACTGGAACGAGTTTAAGTGGATGTACCAACGCCTTGAGTCCAGCAGCATCGTTCAATCGATGAAAGACCTGCACTGGGATATTCGACCAAGTCCAAAATTTGGCACCATTGAAGTACGCGTAATGGATACGCCGCTGACTATCACGCGTGCGGTCCATATCGCTGGATTTATTCAGGCTTTGGCCCACTGGTTGCTTAGCGAACGTCCCTTTGTGCCGCGTTCTGAAGACTACTTACTTTACCGTTTCAATCGCTTTCAGGCCTGCCGCTTTGGGCTTGAAGGGATGCTGACCGACGTGCGCACCGGCGAGCAACGCACAATGGCAGAAGATATTTTGCCATTGCTGGATACTCTTGCGCCTTATGCGGCACAACTCCGGGCATCATCAGCTTTAGAAGCCATTGAAGGTTATGTGCGTAATAACGACAGTGATACGCGCCGCATTCGTCAGTTTATTACTGAGGGAGGGCTTCTGACCGAGTTAATGCGAGAACATTGTGAAATTTGGGCAACTGAGTGAATTTAATTTTCTGCCAGGAGGCCTATTGGAAATAGGCCAATACGATTTCTGATAAATATCGATTAACGCTTAAACCTTAGCGCCTCAACAAATAAAGAAAATGCGGTGGTGTGTTGTTTACGGCTTGGGTAATACAGGTAATAACCAGGAAATGGGGCGCACCACTCTTTGAGTACTGTGACCAGCTCGCCGCGCTCAACGGCTGCTGCTACCGAATCCTCCGGGACATAGGCCAGGCCAAGCCCGACTGTTGCGGCATCAATCCGCTGACGCAGGCTGTTAAACGTCAATTGCCCGTCAACGCGCACGCGTAATTCCCGTCCCTCTTTTTCAAATTCCCATGCATACAGGCCACCCATAGTTGGCAGGCGCATATTAATGCAATTATGGTTTTGTAATTCTTGCGGGGATTGAGGTGTACCTTGCTTTGCGAGGTAATCAGGGGAACCAACTACCGCCATACGCATATCCGGGCCAATACGTACCGCAATCATATCTTTGGCGACTTGCTCGCCGAGACGAATTCCGGCGTCAAATCGCCCGGTAACAATATCCGTCAGGGTGTTATCGACGGTAATTTCCACTTTTATATCCGGGTAATCCCCCAGAAACGATTTCAGTACAGGCCACAGCACCGAATCTACCGCGTGTTCCCCCGCCGTTATGCGGATATTGCCCGCTGGGTTCTCACGCATTTCGATCAGCGCTTCCAGCTCGCCTTCAATTTCCGCGAAACGCGGCCCAAGGCTCTCCACCAGCTTTTCACCGGCTTCAGTTGGGGCAACGCTGCGTGTTGTGCGCGTCAGTAAGCGTAATTCGAGGCGCTCTTCCAGGCCGCGAATAGCGTGGCTTAAAGCCGACTGCGATACGCCTAATTTGGCGGCAGCTTTGGTGAAACTGCGTTCACGGGCAACCACCAGGAATGAAATCAGGTCGTTAAAGTTCTCTTTTAACATATGCAAATCTGCCGTCGCTGCATTAACTGGTTATCAGTATACGCGGATTCATGAATTCAACTCATAGCTCCTTGCGTATATACCGGGCTAATCAGCAGTAATAACAGGCGCTAACATAGCTTTCTCGGTCCTCACAACGAAGCGTGGGCACTCAAACCACGACCAACTTATCTGCCAGTCGCGCTCAGTTACCTATACTTCTGACTGGTGTTATCTCTGTTAACCCCGGCATTGAATGCCGAAGTAGAGGAAAAAATGGAAGAAAAGCTGAAAATCATCCAGGCTGGATCACAGCCTTCTCAAACGGGTCCGGAAAGTTACTTCACAGGTAGAGTCCGTATTGATGCACCTTTCCAGACCACGCCCCCTGCTCGTACCGGTGGCGCTACCGTCACTTTTGAACCTGGTGCACGTACCGCCTGGCATACGCATCCGCTCGGACAAACGCTGATTATCACCCATGGGCACGGCTGGTTGCAGGAATGGGGTGGTGAAATCCGCCAAATGAATCAAGGTGATATTGTCTGGATCCCTGAAGGTGTGAAGCATTGGCATGGCGCGACGCCAGATAACGCTATGACGCATATCGCCATTGCTGAGTCACTCAATGGCACCCCTGTCGAGTGGATGGAACACGTCAGCGACGATCAATACAAAAAAGATACCCTTCATTCTTGAAGTTGCTTCTGCGTTGGCTGCACTCACTCACCGCAGTCACTTACTTGAGTAAGCGCCCGGGGATTCTCGAGTTTGCCGCCTTGAAGCAACTCCAATTATTTTAGGTATAGCCTCTCAACCCGGAGAACAAACATGACGATGAAAGTGCTCGGTTATGCGGCACAGTCCGCAGATGTTCCACTTGCTCCATTTGAATTTATGCGACGCGCACCGCGTCCAGATGACGTGGTGATCGAAGTGATGTACTGCGGCGTTTGCCACTCAGACCTACACCAGGCGCGTAATGACTGGGGTTTCAGTCAATATCCGCTGGTACCGGGCCATGAAGTCGTTGGGCGCGTGGCCTCCGTTGGCAGTGACGTGACAAAATTCAAGCCAGGCGATTACGCGGGTATCGGCTGTATGGTGGACTCGTGTCGTATCTGCCATCCGTGTAAAGAGGGTCTTGAGCAGTACTGTGAAGAGGGCAACGTGCAGACCTACAACGGCGTTGATCGCCATGATCATCTGCCAACCTACGGTGGTTACTCGCAGGCGATTGTCGCCTCAGAAGATTTTGTGCTGAAAATGCCTGAGGGTATGGATCTCAAAGGTGCGGCCCCATTGCTGTGCGCGGGTATTACCACGTGGTCGCCACTGCGCCACTGGAATGTAGGCGAAGGTAGCAATGTGGCTGTTATCGGGCTGGGTGGCTTAGGCCATATGGCACTGAAACTGGCAAATGCGATGGGTGCGGAAGTCACTCTGTTCACCCGTTCTGCGAGCAAAGAGGAAGATGCACGCCGCCTGGGGGCGCATCACATCGTACTTTCCACCGATGATGAGCAGATGGCATCGGTTAGAAATCAGTTCGACCTGATTATCGACACCGTACCTTATGACCACGATATCAACCCGTATATGCCAACACTGACTCTTGATGGCACGCTGGTGTATGTCGGTTTGCTGGGCAACATTGAACCACCGGTCAGCACCTTACCGATGATTCTGGGTCGCCGTTCAGTTGCCGGCTCCTGTATTGGCGGCATCAAAGAAACCCAGGAAATGCTGGATTTCTGCGGTGAACACGGGATTGTTTCTGATATTGAAATGATCAATATGCCCGATATCAACGCAGCCTATGAGCGGATGCTGAAAAGCGATGTGAAGTACCGTTTTGTGATTGATATGGCGACGCTTAAAGCCTGATTGCGCAAACCCTCTCTGTAAAAAAGGGAGGGTTTTTCTGGTTATATCCTCCCTTCCAACATCACATTTCATATACAATCGCGCAACACTCGCTGTTTTTGGTAGATGCCCGGTTGCCATCACTCTTCTCCCTTTCACGTCATAAATGGCCTTTTGCTCTCGCTTTACTCGCGATGGCAATGCTTTTTATCGCCCCGGTGATTTCAAAATCACTGGAACAGCGGCGTGCGGCGGCGAATGGTGAGCATCATATGATGAGCCATTCAGGCGGCATGATGATGGAGATGGGCAATATGGAAATGCCCACAGCATCCCACTTGATGCCGGGCGCGGGCGCTTCCTTGATGGATGATATCGCCTGCGGGTATTGCCAACTTCTGCTGCATATCCCACTGATCGTCTGGCTATTTATTCCCTTTGTCTGGTTGGCATGGCGTATTACGCGTGCGCCACCGCCCCCGGTTATCGCAGCGCTTCTGCCCCAGCATAACGATGCCGAAGCGCTGCCACGCGCGCCTCCTGTCGAATTGTCTCGTTAATACAAACATCATTTAACGTCACAGTTTTACTGGAGATAACCATGTCTGTGAATCAATCCCAGCTCGCCCGCCGTGGCGCGTTGCTGACGCTTTTGCGTCGTCTGCATTTCTATATTGGCTTGTTTGTTGGTCCGTTTATTTTTATCGCAGCACTTACCGGCACCCTATATGTGCTGACGCCACAAATTGAGAATGCGCTTTATCATGAAGCCTTGCGCACGCCAGATACTGGCCCAAACCAGCCGTTTTCACAGCAAATAGGCGCTGCACGCCAATATATTGGCAACGATGCCAGCATCTCAGCCGTGCGGCCAGCCCCCATCCCGGCGACACCACGCGCGTGCAGTTTGTTGACCCGACGCTTGGCGAGTCAGAATCGCGCGCCATTTTTGTCTCACCTGCAACACTTGCCATTCAGGGCGATATGACGGTGTATGGCACCAGCGGTGTGCTGCCACTGCGTACCTGGATTGATCAATTCCATCGCGCATTGCTGCTGGGCGATACCGGCAGAATTTACAGTGAGCTTGCTGCGTCCTGGCTATGGGTTGCAGCACTTGGCGGCGTGGTGTTGTGGCTGACTTCTCGGCCAAAAAGAAAGTTAAAAGTGCGGCAAACCGCGCAAAGAAAAGCGCGTCACTGGCACATTACGCTGGGTGCTGCGTTGCTGCTCGGCCTGCTGTTTTTCTCTGCCACCGGGCTCACCTGGTCGCAGTGGGCAGGCGGAAATATCGACAAAATGCGCAGTGCACTCGGTTGGATGACGCCACAGGTGAATACGGCGCTGGTGCCACAAACCGGGCATCAGCAACATGACCCTCATGCGGAACACCACGCCATGATGCCAGGCATGGTAATGCCGCAAACAGACGACAGTGTCTGGGATCAGGTACTTACAGCCGCTCGCGGTGCTGGAATTGAATCGAGTAAAATCGAGATTCGCCCAGCCCGTTCGGCAGATAAAGCCTGGACCGTGAGTGAAATTGACCGCGCCTGGCCGACGCATGTCGATACTGCAGCGGTCGATCCAACCAGTTTTAAAGTGATTGACCGCACCTGGTTTGCTGATTTCCCGCTGGTTGCCAAGCTGACGCGCTGGGGAATTGATGCTCATATGGGCGTGCTTTTCGGGCTGGCAAACCAGCTATTGCTGGCAGCGTTTGGCATTGGCCTGTGCACGATGGTGATTCTCGGTTACCGGATGTGGTGGTTAAAACGCCCGACGGCTTCTGCGAGCAACCCCGCGCAAACACTAAGTGAAGCGTGGCTTGCGCTGCCAGGTGCATGGCGTGCAGGAGTGGTGATTGTCGCGCTACTCTTTGGCTACTGCCTGCCGGTAATGGGTGCCAGCCTGTTGCTGTTTATCGTTGCTGATATTGGCCGCTGGCGCAAAAACGCGTTGAAATTGCAGACTTCGTAATTCCCTTCCCCCTCACTTTTCTGGCGAGGGGGAAATCGTATTCTCCAGGCCCTCTCCCCTTCCAATATTGGTCCTACCAATCCAGCCAAAAACGTGACCTCTTTGTGCATAACGGCAAAAAAGCGCAACACTAATATTGCCATTAATTAACAAAAGATTAACCTTTACGCATTATCTACCCTACATCGCAATATTGGTCCTACCAATTAAGCGAAAAATAATAAGCACATCACGTTCTGGAGAGTCCTGCATGCAAGCCTGGCAACAAGTCTATGACCCCGCAGGTAACATATGGCTATCAAGCCTCATCGCCGCTATTCCGATTATTTTCTTCTTCTTCGCACTGATTAAACTGCGCATGAAGGGCTACACCGCCGCCACCATTACCGTGGTCCTGGCGCTATTAGTGGCGTTACTTTTCTACCGTATGCCGGTTGACCGCGCATTGTCCTCAGTTGTGTACGGCTTCTTCTACGGACTCTGGCCGATTGCCTGGATTATTATCGCCGCCGTTTTCGTCTATAAAATCTCGGTAAAAACCGGGCAGTTCGACATTATCCGTTCGTCGATTCTTTCCATTACGCCTGACCAGCGCCTGCAAATGCTGATCGTCGGTTTTTCATTCGGCGCGTTTCTTGAAGGGGCTGCGGGTTTCGGTGCGCCAGTGGCGATTACCGCCGCATTACTGGTTGGCCTCGGCTTTAACCCGCTGTATGCCGCAGGTCTTTGCCTGATTGTGAACACCGCACCAGTAGCGTTTGGTGCCATGGGGATTCCCATTATTGTCGCAGGCCAGGTCACCGGCCTCGATAGTTTTGAAATCGGCCAAATGGTGGGCCGCCAGTTGCCGTTCCTGACCATGATTGTACTGTTCTGGATTATGGCGATTATGGACGGCTGGCGCGGTATTAAGGAGACGTGGCCTGCGGTTATCGTGGCCGGCGGTTCGTTTGCTATCGCGCAATTCCTCAGCTCAAACTTCTTAGGGCCAGAGCTTCCGGACATTATCTCTTCGCTGGTTTCGCTGGTGTGTTTGACCGCATTTCTGCGCGTCTGGAAGCCGGTTCGCATCTTCCGTTTTGGCGATATTGGCGCATCAGTTACCGACCAGACGCTGGCTCGAAAAAACTACAGCGCAGGCCAGGTAGTTCGCGCCTGGATGCCGTTTATCTTCCTGACTGCAACCGTCACACTTTGGAGCGTCCCGCCGTTTAAAGCGCTGTTTGCACCAGGCGGTGCCATGGCTGATTGGGTATTTAACGTCTCAGTGCCATTCCTCGACAAAATGGTCGCCAAAATGCCACCGGTTGTCGCCGAAAGCATGGCCTACGCGGCGGTGTATAAATTTGACTGGTTCTCCGCAACCGGCACCGCGATTCTGGTTGCAGCACTTATCTCCATCGTTTATCTGCGCATGAAACCGAAAGCGGCCATCGAAACCTTCGGTGAAACGCTCAAAGAGCTGGCGCTGCCGATTTACTCCATCGGCATGGTGTTGGCATTCGCATTTATCTCCAACTACTCCGGCCTTTCGGCAACTCTCGCCCTGGCGCTGGCGCACACCGGCCACGCATTTACTTTCTTCTCGCCATTCCTCGGCTGGCTGGGCGTGTTCCTGACGGGCTCAGATACTTCATCAAACGCCTTGTTCGCCGCGTTACAAGCCACGACCGCACAACAAATTGGCGTGTCGGACTTGCTGCTGGTTGCCGCTAACACCACTGGAGGCGTAACCGGGAAGATGATTTCGCCGCAATCTATCGCCATCGCCTGTGCAGCCGTAGGGCTTGTGGGTAGAGAGTCGGATCTGTTCCGCTTCACCGTTAAACACAGCCTGATTTTCACCTGCATGGTTGGCGTAATTACTACACTACAGGCCTATGTCTTAACCTGGATGATCCCTTAATGACGACGCACCTGCGCCTGGCCGACCATCTGGTCGAGCGCGTAAAAGCACTGATTAGCGAACGTAATCTGGAGGCGGGCATGCGGTTGCCCGCCGAACGCCAGCTTGCGGCGGAAATGGGTGTCTCACGCTCATCGATTCGCGAGGCGATTCAAAAGCTGATTAGCGAAGGTATTCTGATTAGCCGTCGCGGCGGCGGCACCTTTGTGCGCTATGAAGTTCAGGCGTGGTCGGAACAACGCATCGTACAGCCACTAAAAACGCTGGTGGAAGATGACCCCAACTATCGCTACGACATTTTAGAAGCACGCCATGCGATAGAAGCCAGTACTGCGTGGTACGCAGCTCAGCGGGCAACACCTGCCGACAAAGAGAAGCTCATCGCCTGCTATGACGCAACCGTGAAATTTAAAGAGAGCGATGACCCAGATCTCGCAGCCCAGGCCGACGTGCGCTTCCACCTGGCAATTGCCGAAGCCTCTCACAACATCGTATTGCTCCAGACAATGCGCGGTTTTTTTGACCTGCTGCAATCCTCCGTAATGCATAGCCGCCAGCGCATGTACACCGTACCGGCAATTTTTGCCGGTCTCACCGAACAGCATAACGAACTATTGCAGGCCATTCTGGCAGGCGACCCGGAACGTGCGCGCCTTGCCGCAAAAACACACCTTGGGTTTGTCCATACCACGATTAAAACCCTGCATGAAGATGAAGCCCGACAGGCGCGAATTACCCGCCTGCCCGATGAAGATACCGACGTAACAAGGGACGAAAATCCATGATTATTTCAGCTGCATCAGACTACCGCGACGCGGCAAAACGCATTTTGCCGCCATTCCTGTTCCATTATATTGACGGCGGGGCCTATGCCGAACACACGCTACGTCGCAACGTTGATGACCTTGCGCAGGTGGCGTTAAAGCAGCGCGTGTTGAAAAACATGTCGGCATTGAGCCTTGAGACCAAACTGTTTAATGAAACCCTATCGATGCCGGTAGCGCTCGCGCCGGTTGGTTTGTGCGGAATGTATGCCCGCCGTGGTGAAGTACAAGCGGCAAAAGCGGCAGCCGCAAAAGGCATTCCGTTTACACTTTCTACCGTTTCTGTCTGCCCGATTGAAGAAGTGGCACCCACCATTGATCGGCCAATGTGGTTCCAGCTGTATGTTTTAAAAGACCGTGGTTTTATGCGCAATGCGCTGGAGCGCGCCAAAGCCGCTGGCTGTTCGACGCTGGTGTTTACCGTTGATATGCCGACGCCAGGCGCACGTTATCGCGATGCGCATTCCGGCATGAGCGGGCAACATGCCGCACTGCGCCGTTACTGGCAGGCCGTGACGCATCCACAATGGGCGTGGGACGTGGGCCTGAACGGTCGCCCGCATGATTTAGGGAATATCTCAGCTTATCTGGGTAAACCGACCGGACTTGAAGATTATATTGGCTGGCTGGCGAATAATTTCGACCCGTCAATTTCCTGGAGTGACCTGGAGTGGATTCGTGAGTTCTGGGATGGTCCGATGATCATCAAGGGTATTCTCGACCCGCAAGATGCCAAAGATGCGGTACGTTTCGGGGCCGATGGGATTGTGGTGTCAAACCACGGGGGTCGTCAGCTCGACGGCGTGCTGTCATCGTGTCGCGCCCTACCCGCCATTGCTGACGCTGTCAAAGGTGATATCGCGATTCTTGCCGATAGCGGTATCCGCAGTGGGCTGGACGTGGTGCGCATGATTGCGCTCGGAGCCGATACTTGCCTGTTAGGTCGCGCTTATCTGTATGCGCTGGCAACCCACGGCCAGGCTGGTGTCACCAACTTGCTGAACTTAATCGAGAAAGAGATGCGCGTGGCGATGACGCTAACCGGTGCTAAATCTATTTCTGAAATCAGCCCTGAGTTGCTGGTGCGCGAAGGGCTGAAAGATATTCTTTCGCCACAAAGCATGGCGGTTGGGTTTTAAATAAACTGATGCTCGCCAGGTTGTAAGTGGCGAGCATTTCCACTTAATTCGTCAGCTCCGCAAAACTGATTCCCGCAGCATTAATGATTTTTTTAGTGGTGCTGATGGTCGGGTTACCGCGTTCGGAAAGCGTTCTGTAGAGTGTTTCGCGATTCAGTTTGGTTTCGGCGGCAATTTTGCTCACCCCGCCTCGAGCTTCTACAAGGCGGCGTAAAGCCAGCAGGAATAACACTTCACCGTTTTCTTCATCCAGGCCCGCAAATGCCCCTTTTATATATTCAACGGCAAAGGCGGGATCTTCTTGAAGCATTTCAATAACAGTTTGGTCAAACTCGTTAAATTTCATTTTCTGACTCCCGATGTTCTTGCCACCACGCCACAGCCTGGTCGATATCCGCCTGCTGTTTGCGTTTATCACCACCGAGCAGTAACAGATAAGTATTCTTGCCTTCATGGGCGTAATAAATTCTGTAGCCCGGCCCTTCATCAATGCGCATTTTCCAAACGCCTTGCCTGCAAGGCTTATGGTCACCTGGGTTATTGATCGCTAACTGGTCAATTCGTTGAACGATTTTTGTTTTAGCGCGTGCATCCCTTAACAGCCTTAACCACTCATCAAATGGAACCCTGCCATTTTGCAATTTGAAATACTTAATGATGTTCATCCCTGAAGCCCCTCGATTGTAGCTTTAATACCACAGCAGTCAATGAATAAATTTTGCGCGAAAAAGCTATTTGCGCAGCAAATACAGCAGGTCCAATGAATACAGCGAGAGAAGTTCGAAGGGGGTTTCAGCTTTGCGGCATATCTTCCAGGATGCAAATAAATGGAGCAACGCTGCCGCCGAAATTCATCGAGGCAGCGTGTAGAGAACGTTAGTTGAGTTTGTAATCGAGGGTGATTTCAGCTTTCATCAATTGTGAAACCGGGCAACCCGCTTTGGCTTTCTGAATAATCTGGTCGAATTTAGCGCTATCTGCATTCGGCACTTTTACCGTACTGGTCAGTGCGATTTTAGTGATGGCGAAACCACCATCGGTTTTATCCAGTGAAACATCGGCTACCGTATCAATGCTTTCTGCTGTGTAACCCTCTTCGCCAAGCATTAGCGAGAGCGCCATCGAGAAACAGGCTGCATGTGCGGCACCAATTAGCTCTTCTGGATTGGTACCAGCTGCGCCTTCAAAGCGGGTATTAAAACCATATGGCTGTTCTTTCAATGCGCCGCTCTCGGTAGAGACGGTGCCTTTACCGCGTTTAATGTCACCTTCCCAGTGAGCCTGCCCTTTCTTATGAATCGTCATCTTTGTGCTCCTGTTTTATTTATGCAAAGCATAAGTATAGAAGTTGAATCCAGGTCTGCTGACAACTAAGAGCAATCCTTATCGCGTAAAAATAAATCGAATAAATCCTCATCCCCAAGTGTTCACTGCATATCGAACACCATGAGGGCTTTACCATGAACCGTTTTTCTCCCTGGTTGTTACCTGCTGTTGCCAGCAGCTTCTTATTACTTTCAGGCTATGCTCAGGCGATGGGTGGCAGCAGTGACGAGCCCACTCCGCCAACCTGCCCGAAAGGGCAAATTTATGACTCAAAAACCAAAACCTGCATGGTCGATAAAGGCGGGATGATTGGCGATGAAGCGCGTACCGATTACGCCTACGCGCTGGCAAAAGCGGACCGTTATCAGGAAGCACTGGATATGCTCAACACGCTAAAAGATCCCAATACTGCCGAAGCGCTGAATTACCGGGGTTACGCCACCCGCAAGCTTGGCCGCACGGATGAAGGCATCAGCTATTATTTAAAATCTGTGGCGCTTGATCCCAAATACCCCAAAGTTCGCGAATATCTGGGCGAAGCGTACATGATCAAAAATCGTCCTGATTTAGCACGCGAACAACTCGCGACCATCAAAATCCTGTGCGGCGTAGGTTGCGAAGAATATCGTGACCTGGCAGCAGCTATTGATGGCCACCCGGAATCCTGATATTCGCCTCTGGAGGCAAAAATCAGCAGCGAGACAATACGCAACGAAATCGCTCTCTACCTCTCCCGCCTGTGGCGTTACGGCCTGGTGCTCTCACACCGGCGGGATGTGGCGGACGATCTCGTTCAGGCAACCTGTGTGCGGGCGCTCGAACGCGCCTCACAATACGCCACTGGCAGTCGTATGGACCGCTGGCTGTTCTCTATTTTGCATTCGATCTGGATTAACGAAGTGCGGGCGCAGCAAATTCGCCGTGGGCAAGGTTTTGTCGATGTGGATGAACTGGTCGGCGAAGAAAACAGTGACGCCCCTATTTGGTCTAACGATGTCATGAAGCGGGTTAATCGTTTGCCGGAAGCCCAGCGGAATACCGTGTTTTTGGTGTATGTGGAAGAGTTGTCTTACCGGGAAGCAGCTGAAGTGCTAAATGTGCCTGTCGGCACGGTGATGAGCCGCCTTTCTACTGCACGCCTTACCCTCGCTCAGGACAACTCACTCCAGCCAGACTCGCCGCAAATCAAAGGAGAGAAATCATGAGCCTACCGCTGGGTTCGGACGAAATGCTGGTGGCGTATCTGGATAATGAGCTCAGTGATGCGCAGCGCAAAGATCTGGAAAAACGGCTGATTGAGGACGAGGCTCTTACTCAGCGCCTGGCTTTACTGGAACGCAGTAATCTGCCTTTTAAAACGGCTTTTGAACCGCTACTGGAGATGGCCCCGGCTAAGCGCTTACAACAGCGCCTCCCTCCTGAAATTCGCAAAACCTCAGGGGTTTCGCGACGGCATTTGATTGCAGCCGCAGTCGGTTTCCTGGCACTTGGCGTGGTGGGCGATCGAGTGATTATTCATTTAACGCAACCCGAAGATAACTGGCGCGAATTAGTGGCGCAGTATATGGCGCTTTATACGCCGGAAACACTGGCGGAAACGCCATCAAACCAGGCTATGGATGCGCAATTGCAGACAACGGGCGAGCAGCTAGGCCTCGTTCTTTCCTCTTCGAGTCTGTCGCTACCAGGTGCTGTATTAAAAAACGCACGAATGCTGGCATATGATAACCAGAAAATTGCGCAAATTACCTGGCTTGATGAAGTGCACGGCCCTATGGCGTTATGCATTACAAAAAATTCAGGCCGCGGGATGCAAAAGATGAACGAACAACGGTTCGGCATGAATATTGTTTATTGGGCAAGTGCGAACCACCAGTTTATGGTGATTGGGCATGGTTCTGAGGAACAAGTCAGTCAAGTCGCCGAGCGGCTACAAAGTACAATCGGAGCTTAGTTCAGGCAGGCAGCAACTTTGCTTGCCCACAGGCAAAAATTGCAAAGTGCACGCTTAGACCGTCCAGTCTTCGACACGCAAACGCGCCACCATAGTAAACGCACGATCGCTGGTGATAATCGTCGCGTTTCGGCTAAGGGCATGCGCGGCAATTAACTGATCAAGGTGGCCCATGACTTGGCCTTTTTGTTCCATTGCCGCGCGGAGCTGGCCGTAGCTTTTTGCGGCTTCACTATCCCAGGCGTATACGGTGACTGTTTCCAGAAAACCCTGCACTGCAGCAGTTAAGGCTTTGCTCTTGCGCTTAGCAACGCCATACAACAACTCAGCTTCCGTGATACTCGATATACAGATTTCTAAAGGCCGCATTTTGGCAAGCTTTTCCAGCACATTTGGGTGCTGGCGGAAAAGATAGCTCACCGTGTTGGTATCGAGCATATACATGGTCAGTCCATCCCTGCGAAAGGATCTCGGTCTGCAGTACCCTGGTTACGTTCTTGCTCGTCAAGGAAGTTACTCGGCACTTTTGCTTTTTTCAATAAAGCAAAAACGTTGTCCCATCCTTCTGGTTTAGCTGGTGTTTTTGAAAGAATCACGTTTCCATCCTTGTCTTTGCGGATATACACCCTGTCGGTATCAAACTCAAATTCCACCGGTAACCTCACCGCCTGGTTTCTGCCGTTTTTAAAAAGCTTTGCGACGCGTTCCATGGGATCTCCTGACACTCATCGGCCTATGCCATAGCATATGCCAATGGAACACATCAAACAAGCTCACTTCTTGTACGTTTAACGTCTGTGCCGGCAAATCTATCCTGGATGGGTGAACTTAGGTTGGCTTTATTTCAACCAATGAATGGTTTTGCGAGAAGCTTTCAGGATTATGAAAAAACGATGGGATATTGCAGTGAATAATGAGACTGATGACAAACCTTTCCCCTGGCCCGATTAGCGAAACAACATCCGAAACCATCGGCGTAAACGGTGGATGTCGCTTGCGCTAATCCACCTTACACCATCTTTTTACTGCACCAGCGCAGTCAGCTTGCCAAATACGCCTGCGCCATCGGCATCACGCCTGATTTGCACCACATCCTCAAGCTTGTCGATCTGGCTAATCATCTGCTCAAGGCGCTGGTCGTCTGCCACTTGTAGCCAGATTCGGCTCTGATCACCCTGTGGGAGAGGAAGGCAAAGAATGCCTTCAACGTTAAACGCGCGGCGGGCAAACAGGCCACAAATATGAGACATCACGCCCGGATGGTTACGCACCGTAAGCTCCAGAATAACGGTTAGTTGTTGCATCGCTTACTCTCCAATCATTTCAATATTGGCAGCACCTGGCGGCACCATCGGGAATACTTTTTCGCTGGCATCAATACGCACGTGGATCAGACATGGGCCTGGTCGTGAAATTGCGTCTTGCAATGCCTGTTGCGGGTTTTCGGCTGCGTTTAAATCGCACGTTGCGAGGCCAAAACCTTCGGCAATTTTCAGGAAGTTTGTCTGCCCTGAATAGGTCGCGGCAAAAACATTTTGTTGATAGAACAATGTTTGTTGTTGATGCACCAGCCCCAAAGCCTGGTTGTTGAGCAAAATAATTTTTACATCCAGATTGTGTTCAGCAGCAGTCGCCATTTCCTGAATATTCATCATGATGCTGCCGTCGCCAGTGAAGCACAGCACTTTGCGATTCGGTTCAGCTAATGCCGCACCTACCGCTGCTGGTAGGCCAAAGCCCATGGTTCCCAGGCCGCCAGAAGTCAGCCACTGGCGCGGACGGTTCAGCGGATACGCTTGCGCCACCCACATCTGGTGTTGGCCTACGTCAGTGGTGATAACGGCTTCATCATCCACACAGGCGGCCGCCGCGTTAATCAGGCCGTATGGCGTCAACGGGTTATCGGCACCAGGCATATTGAACGGGAATTCATGCTGCAAACCAGCTACTTGTTGCAGCCATTCCTCGCGCGGTTTCGCGTCAATTTTTGGCAGTAATTGTTCAAGCACTTCACCCACGTCGGCGCGAATGGCAACATGAGCTTGTTTAATTTTACCCAGCTCAGCGCGGTCGATATCAACATGAATGATTTTCGCGTTCGGGCAGAACTCTTCGGTTTTACCAATCGCGCGGTCATCAAAACGCGCACCCAAAACAATCAGCAAATCCGCTTCCTGCAAAATGTAGTTGGTGCTACGCGCACCGTGCATACCCAACATGCCCAACGATAACGGGTGTTTAGCGGGAACGGTGCCGAGAGCCATTAACGTCATGGTGGTGGGCAGGTTAGCTTTTTCGGCCAATGCTCGCGCATCAGCATGGGCATTAATCACCCCGCCGCCAAGATACAGCACCGGGCGCTGCGCCTGGTTAATCATCGCGGCAGCATCGGCAATTTGTTGGGCTTCAAATTGTGGTGCTGGAGTGTGTGCGGAAACAGACGGCAACTCGTTGATGTCGATTTCTGCGGTTTGCACATCTTTTGGAATATCAATCCACACCGGACCAGGGCGGCCAGATTCAGCAATGCGAAACGCGTCGCAAATTACCTGCGGTAGTTCAGCAATATCGCGAACCAGATAGTTGTGTTTGGTGATAGGAATGGAGATGCCGTAGGTGTCGACTTCCTGGAATGCGTCGGTGCCAATCATCGATTTCGGCACCTGCCCGGTGATACACACCAGCGGGATGGAATCGAGTCGCGCATCGGCAATTGCTGTGACCAGGTTTGTGGCACCAGGGCCGCTACAGGCGATGCATACCGCCGCTTTGCCCTGCGTTCGTGCCATGCCCTGCGCCATAAAGCCTGCGCCTTGTTCGTGGCGCGCCAGAATGTGGCGGATTTTTTGGCTTTTACTCAGTGCGTTGTAGAGCGGCAGAACGGTGCCACCGGGAATACCGCTAACGGTGGTGATGCCATGATGTTCAAGCATTTGCACAATTAATTGTGCACCCGTAATACGGTTTGCTTGCGGTGGGTTTTCCGAAATTGCCATTGCTCCAGTCCTTCTTCTTATGCCGTTTCGCTTTTGGCCGGGGGACTAAAACAAGAAACCCCGCCCGGTTTGCGCCGGCGGGGTTTTGGAATCGATGTGTTGATTCAGACCCTACGGCGCATTGCCGACGACGACCACCACCACACGCACGACGACCACCGCGGCTGGTAGCGCGGTTAGTAGTAGGGCTGATGTGTGCAGGTTAGTTGTCATTTGGGTCCTGAATGTGTTGTGTGTTTTTAACAGCGAATTTCATACAAACATACTGCTTCGTTTCGCACAACAGCTTTATTCGCCATGGATGAAAATCGTGCGTGAGATCACATCCGCGTTTCAGCGTTTAAATGGTTGTTGCAGCAAACTCCTGACGCAGCTCATCAATCGGCAGGTAACGCCCGATAATCACTAAGCGCGAAACGCGTGACTCGGACGGGTGCCACATCGAGCCATAATCAAAACCCACCACTTTATGCACACCCTGCACAATCAAGCGCTGCGGATGATCGGCAATCGCCAGTACACCTTTATAACGCAGCATGTCGTTGCCAAAACGCGCGATGCAGCTTTCCATAAATGCGCCGATTTTTTTCACATCCAGCATTCCGGCATCAAAAACATGCGCCTGAATGGCATCATCCCAGGAGCGTTTGGCCGGCATTTTACGGAACGGCTGGAAACGATCGGGGTGGCCGGTATCAGCACGAATCACATGGAACCCTGCAGCCACATCGATGTTATCGGTGAGTTCAAAAGCGTTAAGATCAAGCCAAAACTCTTCCGGACACTCACCGTTTACGATCTCAAACAGATCCGCTTTGTTATTGATCCGATTAATCCGATCGAGCGCCAGCTGTTTTGTCTCTTCATCAACACGATCCGCTTTAGTCAGCAAAATACGATCGGCAAAGCCAAGCTGTGACGCCGCAACCGAATGCTCATCAAGCTGGCGTGAGATATGTTCGGCATCAGCAAGTGCGATAACCGCATCCAGGCGCAGCGCTTCACGCAGGTGTTCATCGACAAAGAAGGTCTGGACGATAGGTGCTGGGTCCGCAAGGCCCGTAGTTTCAACAATCAGACGCTCAAATTTCAGCGTTCCGGCAGCACGCTTTTCCAGCATTTCTCTTAATGCTGCGGTGAATTCCCCGCGCACGCTGCAACAGACACAACCATTGCTCAGTTCCACAACGTTGACGTTTTCACCGCCTCTGAGCAATGCGCCATCAATATTTACTGCACCAAATTCGTTTTCAAGAATAGCGACGGTGGCGTTGTCGCAATGGGCGAGAAAATAGTTGAGAAGTGTGGTTTTCCCGGAACCGAGAAAACCCGTTAACAGGGTGACAGATACCGCTTGATTCATGTCAAATTCCTTCGTTTAGCAGCAGCGAGCGCCGCCTTTTCCGCCGTAGCGCGCATCCTGACGCTCACGGAAAAACTCTTCATATGTCATTGGCGTCTGCTCCGGATGGGTCAGACGAATGTGTTGTACGTAGTTGTCGTAATCAGGGACGCCAACCATCAGTTTAGCGGCCTGGCCGAGATATTTTCCAGCTTTAGCGAGTGTGTCGAACATGGTAGCTCCGGGCGTAAAATCCACCTCCCCTTACGGGGAGATGGATGAATGGCTTAGTGCGCACTTTTCGCCTGCGCAACAATCTGCTCAACATCTTCAGGCATCTTCTGGTAAGGCGTTTCCTTCGCCGTTGGCGTGTCCGATCTCAGCGCCTGGCGCGCGGTTTTAATCGCAAACAGACCAATCACCACCACAACCACCATAAAGAAGATGGTCAGCCCAGCATCCAGACGGTTGTTAAACACCAGTTGGGTAAGCTGAGACTGAGTGTATTGCGCGGGAATATTGCCGCTGTCTATCATTGCCTGGAACTTGTTAGCGATAGCCAGGAAGCCCACTTTCGGGTTGTCGCTGAACGCTTTTTGCCAACCAGCAGTCAGCGTACAGAACAGCAGCCAGGCCGTTGGCACCAGCGCCACCCAGGCGTATTTCTGTTTCTTCATCTTAAACAGCACGACCGCACACAGCATCAGCGCCATACCCGCCAGCATCTGGTTAGCAATACCAAACAGAGGCCACAGGGTGTTAATACCGCCAAGGGGGTCAACAACGCCCTGATGCAGGAAATAACCCCATGCCAGCACGCAAAGCGCCGTCGCCAGTAAGTTCGCAGGCAACGAATCTGTACGCTTGAGGCTTGGGGAGATTACGCCCAACAAGTCTTGCAGCATAAAGCGTGCCGCACGTGTACCGGCGTCGACCGCAGTCAAAATGAACAGTGCTTCAAACAGAATAGCGAAGTGATACCAGAACGACACATCCATCAAGCCGCCCAACGCGCCATGCAGAATATACGCCATACCAACCGCAAGCGTTGGTGCACCGCCTGCACGGGAAATGATGCTTTGCTCGCCCACTTCATTGGCAATGTTGGTTAAGGTGTCTGGAGTGATATGGAAGCCCCAGCTACTGACAACACTTGCCGCAGAGGTGACGACATCCACCGTCCCTGCCGGAGCCAGAACCGCCATCGGGCTGTTCATCGCGAAGTAGACGCCAGGGTCGATAACACAAGCCGCCACCAGCGCCATAATCGCCACAAACGATTCCATCAACATGCCGCCGTAACCGATGAAGCAAGCCTGGTTTTCATTAGCCAGCATTTTCGGCGTGGTGCCAGAGGCAATCAGCGCGTGGAAGCCTGAAACTGCACCGCATGCAATGGTGATAAACAAGAACGGGAACAAGTCGCCGGTCCAGACCGGGCCAGTGCCATCAATGAATTTAGTCAGCGATGGCATTTGCAGCGTTGGGCGCATAATCAAAATGCCAATCGCCAGCCCAATAATGGTACCGATTTTCAGGAAGGTTGAGAGGTAATCACGCGGTGCCAGCAGCAGCCAAACTGGCAGAACTGCGGCGACAAAACCATAACCCACCAACATCCAGGTCAGTTGCACACCAGTAAAGTCAAAGTACGGTGCCCAGGTTGGGCTTTCGGCAACCCAACCGCCAGAAATAATGGCAAATATCAGCATCACCAGGCCGATAACCGACACTTCACCAATGCGGCCAGGGCGCAGGTAGCGGATATAGACACCCATAAACAACGCCAGCGGAATGGTGAACGCCACGGTGTAGGTGCCCCACGGGCTATGGGTCAGCGCTTTCACCACAATCATCGCCAGCACCGCGAGGATGATAACCATGATCATAAAGCAGGCCACTAGCGCGATCACACCCGCCGTGTTGCCCATCTCTTCTTTCACCAGTTCGCCCAGTGAACGCCCGTCACGACGGGTTGAGACAAACAGCACCATAAAATCTTGTACTGCACCGGCTAACACCACACCAGCCAGCAGCCAGAGCATACCAGGCAAGTAACCCATTTGCGCGGCAAGCACCGGCCCGACAAGCGGTCCCGCACCAGCAATCGCAGCAAAGTGGTGACCGAACAACACTTTCTTGTCGGTAGGTACGTAGTCAAGCCCGTCGTTATGGCGCACAGCTGGCGTCATACGAGTGGCATCAACAGTTAACACCCGTTTAGCGATAAACAGGCCGTAGTAACGATAAGCGATGAGGTAAACGCAGATTGAGGCAACTACAATCCACAATGCGTTTATCTGTTCGCCACGATTGAGCGCGATGTAGCCGAGCGCGAATGCACCTATCAGTGCAAGCACAGCCCATATGAGGTGTTTCCCTGGATTATTCATATTGTTTTCCATGTGTAGAGCCAGAGGTAGAGGCAGACGGTATTACCGTTTTGTTCTAGAACAAGCACATGGATTTAACAACATTGAAACATTGGAATACAGTAGTTTGACCAGGTCTTTACATCAGCTTGTTAAGGAGATCACGATGTGGTGATGGTTCTGCCATTGCTTGATAGGTGATGGTTCCGTTCACCGAGAGTTCAGTGATCCCTGTAGTTACCGAAACGGTGAACGGACCAAGGGTGCTACCGCAGCACCCTTGGCAATCCCGGCTCCCGGCGATTAAATCGCTGCTTCGCAGTAAACCTCCGTTTTTCCTTTCAGTCCCAGGGTCGGTTGTGACTCGCTCCCGGCGATCACAACCTCTCGCCGTTCCCGACGGCTCGACCCGGCCTTACAGTCAAAACGGAGGCGATTTATGCCGGACTCAAAGGTCAACGTCAAAAGCTAAGGTAAAAGTCAAAAGCCGAACCGGTTTTGACCTTGTTCCCGGTATAAATTGCCCCAGCGTTACCCACCTGGCACGTTCACCGTTCGCGGGAAATTATGGGATCGAATATCGTTCGGGTGAACGGAAAACCTCCTGCTTGCCATAAGCATCACCCTAATAGCGCCGTCGTCAGCCGACTCGTACAACACCGCTTCCCGCGAGCATCAAAAATAGCAATTTCCCACACCTGGGAAGACCGTCCTAAATGCAGCGGTTTGCATACTCCACGCACCGTTCCTGATGCCACCGCGCGATGATGGCTGGCGTTTATCTCCGTTCCCACCACGCACTGCCCTTCGCTTGTCGTCAGAAATCCAGCCATAGACCCCAGCGTTTCTGCCAGCACCACAGACGCGCCGCCATGTAGCAAACCAAATGGCTGTTGGGTGCGGTGATCAACAGGCATTTGCGCTTCCAGACTTTCGTCGTCCATGCGTGTGTAAACAATACCGAGATGCTCAACCATCGTTCCGACGCTGGTTTTATTTAGCGCCTCGAGCGTAAGTTCCCTTTTCCAGATACTCATTCAGGCTCCAAGCGTTGCGCCGCCATCAATCACAATATCCTGCAACGTGATGTGGCTGGCATACGTTGAAGCGAGGAACAAAATCGTGCTGGCGATCTCCTGCGGGCAAGCGATTTTGCCCAGCGGAATACCCAGTTTGAACTGTTCCGGGAAGCCCTGAATACGCTGCTGTTCGGCGTCCGGTGTTTTCCACAACGTGCGTTGCATATCGGTATCCGTCGAACCCGGCGATACCACATTGCAGCGCACGCCAAAGGAGCCAGTTCGAGGCCAACGGTTAATGCCAGACTTTTGAGAGCCGCTTTCGATGCACCATAAGCCGACATTCCTGTACGCGGCGTGTGTGCCGCATCGGATGCAACGGTGACAATCGCCCCGCTGCGCTGTTCGCGCATGCGTGGCATCACGGCGCGGAACATATTGAACGCGCCGCCGACGTTGACCGCAAATGTGTCCTGCCAGTCCTGCAACGCCAGGGCATCGGTTGCGCCCATGCGCAAAATTCCCGCTGCGTTCACCAACACATCCAGTTGCTGTTCGTCGCTAAGTATTCTTTGAGTCACGCGGCCCACCTGGTCTGCATCCGCCACGTTGACCACTTCGGTGGCGAACGGGTAAATCTCCAGCGGAAACGCCAAATCAAAGCCGATTACCGTCGCACCCGCGTCGCTAAACGCCCGCGCGGTGTGGTAACCAATGCCTTTGCCTGCCCCCGTTACCCAAACTTGTTTGCCACTAAAATCGATGTTCATGCCGCGACTTCCCGCGATAACAGCGCCCACCAGGCGTCAATCGTCGGGTTCTTCGCTAGCATCACGAAATCAATGTCGGCGTGGATTTTGCGCCAGCGAGCCGCCAGCGCCATCATGCGCACGGAATCAAGACCGTAATCAATCAGGTTTTCGTCATCTTCCGGAATGTCAGATTCATCAAGCAGCGGCAGGACTATTTCACGCAGTTGCTGTTTGTTTTGCGGCGCGCTTTCCGGCAGCAAATCGCGAGTCATCACTACGCGCCCGGAACGGCCTGCTGTGTATTTCAGCGCCATCATGTGTTCTTCGCGGCTGAAATCAGCCAGCGCATCGGCCACCATAAACGGTTTGATATCGCGCATAAACGCGTCAGTTGCCGTCGTCATGCAGCCAATGTGTGCGTATACGCCGCAAATAATG
Organism: Buttiauxella sp. AC038; assembly: GCF_979253565.1. Taxonomy (NCBI): domain Bacteria; kingdom Pseudomonadati; phylum Pseudomonadota; class Gammaproteobacteria; order Enterobacterales; family Enterobacteriaceae; genus Buttiauxella; species Buttiauxella sp. AC038. The sequence goes on from NZ_CEEDCQ010000001.1 coordinate 3,799,366, forward strand.
AGCTGGTTACACCCTGTTTCTTTTAAGGCTTGCTCCAGCGGCGAGCGGATAAACGCGCTGTAACGCCATTTGGTCAGCACCGTGTCGTGCTCGTCTGGCGCAAGTTCAGCCACCACTTTCTGGCGTTCAGGGTGTTTGTTTAAACCCGGCCCCCACATGTCGTTTAGCAGCGCACGGTCTTCATCGCTCTGGGCATTAGGCTGCGCGGTGTAATAGACCGGAATATTGTGGCGCTTGCAGTAATCGCGCAGTGCGGCAATGTTGGCGATAACCTGCTGGATCATCGGGCAATTGTCGCCCCAGAAATCGATGAAATATTCCTGCATATCGTGAATCAGCAGTGCCGCGCGCTCGGGTTCAAACGCCCAGTTCACTTTGTTTTCCGGGATGTCGGCAGCCGTCGGTAAGGTGTATGCGTTCAGTTTTGGAATAGCCATAAATTCTCCGTCAATCAGGAAGCCAGTTGCTTATCAGCAATCAACTGGCGCAAACGTTTTTTGTCCACTTTGCCCACCGCGGTTAGCGGCAGGTTTTCAACGATTTCAATACGATCGGGTAGTTTGAAGTCGGCAATACCTAACTCACGCAAATAACGGCGAATTTCCACCGGGCGGAACGGGCGGCTGCCGACGATAAACGCGCAGCTTTTCTCGCCCAATAAACTGTCTTCCATCGAAACCAATGCGGCATGCACGATCTCTTCGTGGCGCAGTAACAGGTTTTCGATCTCCTCGGCGGCGATCTTCTCCCCGCCACGGTTGATCTGATCTTTCTCGCGCCCCTGCACGGTGATGTAGCCGTCTTCGGCAATCGAAATCAAATCGCCCGAGCAGTAGAAACCGTTGGCATCAAAGGCGCTGGCGTTGTGCTCCGGGCTGCGGTAATAGCCACGGAAGGTGTATGGCCCGCGCGTCATCAGTCGGCCGACTTCGCCATATGGCAGCGGGTTTCCCTGCTCATCGGCCACCCAGACTTCGTCGTCCGGGCACATTGGTTTGCCCTGGGTTTTGAAGATGTGATCGTTATCGTCGTCAAGGCGCGTGTAGTTCACCAGCCCTTCGGCCATGCCGAAAACTTGCTGTAACTGGCAGCCAATTTCAGCCGGGATACGCGCGGCCAGCGCTTCGCTCAAACGTGCGCCGCCCACCTGCAACAACGCCAGCGACTCAAGGGATTTATTGCTGCCCCACTCGCCAATCGCTTGCAGCCACAGGCTGACGGCCGGCGGCACCAGCGCGGTGGCATTGATTTGGTGGCGTTCAATCAGCGGGAAACAGAGCGTGGCACTCGGGTCATTTGCCAACACCACGCGCCCGCCGCCATAAAACACGCCCAGCGAACCAGGCGAACTTAGCGCGTAGTTGTGTGCCGCCGGGATCGCGCACAGAAAGCGCGTGTTCGCATCAAAGCGGCAGATTTCTACGCTACGGCGAATGCTGTAGTAGTAGTCGTTATGAGTGCGAGGGATCAGTTTTGGCGTGCCGGTACTACCGCCAGAAAGCTGGAAAAAGGCCACTTCATCGGCCGCCGATGGCGAAGCGACAAAGTTGTCTTCCGCTTCGTTGATGAAGGCACTTAGCGAACGTTCACGATCGTTTTCATTGAGCAACACAGCCATGCGTAGCGATGCGTTTTGCTGGCACAGCGACTCGAGAAAATCATCATGAGCGAACAAACTGTGTTTGCGATCGGCAATCAGCACCACCGGCTCGATTTGCTTAGCGTAGGCTTCCATTTCGGTGCGCTGGTGGCTGAACAGCGCGTTAACCGGAGCCACGCCAATCTTCAGCAGTGCAAACAGTGTGATATAAAGTTCTGCCACATTGCCAAGTTGAACCAGCGCGGTTTCACCACGGCTCAGGCCACGGCGCTGTAGTGCGCAGGCCAGCCGCGTAGCGGCCAGTTCGAGTTCGCGATAACTGTAATGGCGCTCACCTTCGATTAACGCAATCGCGTCGTTTTTGGCCTGGCGGCTGAGAATATCGGTAAGGGGCAAGTCGGCCCAGTAACCTTTTTCGCGGTAGCGAGCGGCCAGTTCATCCGGCCAGCGAGTGAATTGAATCGCCATTTAATTAAGTCCAAATACGTTTAGCATGGTGGAAAGTTTGACGCCGGTTTCGCGCCATTCCGATTCAGGAGAGGAAGCAGGCACAATCCCTGCTCCGGCGAACAGGCGCACCTGGTTACCGCCCACGCGGGCGCAGCGAATAGTGACTACCCACTCGCCGTTACCTTCGGCGTCACACCAGCCGACGATGCCGCCAAACAGTTCGCGGTCGAACGGTTCCAGTTCGGCAATTAATTTTTGCGCCACATCGTGCGGGAAACCGCTCAACGCCGGGGTTGGGTGCAGCAGGCAGGCAAGCGAAAGCGCGTTGTGTTGATGGTCTTCAACCTGGCCGTAAATCGGGGTCGCGAGGTGCCATAAAGTTGGCGTGGTGATAAGTTCCGGCGTATCGGAAAGCGTTAAATGTTGGCTATGCGGCTGCAAAACATCGCGCATCGCCTGGGTCACGAGGCAGTGTTCGTGGCGGTCTTTGCTTGAGCGCAGCAGCTGCGCACCAATTTCGCTGTCGCGCTGGATATTGTTTGTATCGCGACGCGCCGAACCTGCCAGCGGCAAGGAGCTGAAATTCTTGCCCGATTTGCGTAGCAGCAATTCCGGGCTGGCACCCACCAGCGAGCTGCCATCGGCTAGCGGCACATGGAAGTTGTAGCTGGTCGGGTTTTGGCTAATCAGGCGATTGAGCAAAGCATCGAGGTCAACGGGCGCGTCCGTTTCAATATCAATCAGGCGCGAGAGCACCACTTTGTCGATATCCGGCTGGGTGGTAGCGGCAGCGGCATGCGCCACCATCGCCATAAATTTTTCTTGTTCAGGGACAGCTTTACGCGCGGCAATGTTCAGCGGTTGGGCCGCACCACACTGGCTGGAATCAATCTGGCGTTGAGCACGTGAAAACGTCTGCCAGCTTTCAGGAATAAACAATGCTGATGGTTGGCGGGGATCGAAGGGGATTGCACCTACGGCAACGGGCTTCTCGATACCGTGCTTTTTGGCGTTTTCGAACGCTTCACGCAACTGTTTTTGCAGCCCACCATTGAGGTTTTCACCATCAAGTGCCGGGCAGTCGAGTCGAGTAAAGCAGCCGCTTGTCGAGAAACTGCGATAAGGCGACATAAAGAAAAAACTATCGGCACAAGAAGTTAGCTGTTTTTCTTGCGGCTGCCGGGCCAGTAACGTATCCATCCATCCTCCGTCAAAAATGATAAAAGATATTAATAATAATTATCATTTGTATTTCGGAGTCGTAACCTAAAGAGAAACCACCGCGCTGTCAACAAAGGCAAATTTATTTTAACAATTGTGCCGCTTGCACCCTGATGGCATAACAGTGAAAATGAGAAGCATTACCATAACTTTGCGCATAATTTCCTACAGGATGTCATTGAGTGAAAATCAGATTCTCCGCACTAATCCTTTTCTGCCTGAGCAGCTTTGCCCACGCCGCCGACTGGCCGCGCACCATCACCGACAGCCACGGTACGCACACGTTTGAGCAGGCACCGCAGCGTATTGTTTCGACCAGCGTGACGTTAACCGGCTCTCTGCTGGCCATTGATGCGCCCGTTATCGCAAGCGGTGCAACGACGCCCGGCAACCGAATGGGTGACGCGCAGGGTTTTCTGCGCCAGTGGGGAGATGTGGCTAAAGAGCGTAACGTTCAACGCTTATATATTGGCGAAGCCAGCGCCGAAGCCGTCGCGGCACAAATGCCGGATTTGATTTTGATTAGTGCAACCGGTGGTGATTCTGCCCTCGCCCTTTATGAGCAGCTCTCTGCCATCGCACCAACGCTTGTGATTAATTATGACGACAAGAGCTGGCAGCAATTACTGACTCAGCTTGGTGGCATCACCGGGCATGAGAAGCAAGCCGCCGGGCGAATTGCCAGTTTTGATAAGCATCTGAGCGAAGCAAAAATGCATATGGCACTGCCACCGCAGCCGGTGACCGCGCTGGTTTACACCCCTGCCTCTCATTCGGCGAACTTGTGGACGTCAGAATCTGCACAAGGGAAATTGCTTCAGCAGCTTGGCTTCACGTTGTCGACGTTACCCGCGACAATTCAGGCCAGTAAGAGCATGGGGAAACGTCATGACATTGTGCAACTTGGTGGGGAAAACCTGGCCGCAGGTTTGAACGGTGAAAGTCTGTTCCTGTTTGCCAGCGATGAAAAAGATGCCACCGCGCTGGAAAACAACCCGCTGCTTTCGCATTTGCCTGCCGTGCAGCACAAGCAAGTTTATGCGCTGGGCACTGAAACTTTCCGTCTGGATTATTACAGTGCCACTCAGATTCTGGAGCGGATGAGTAAGCTGTTTGCCAGTAAGTAATGGATTGCATGTCGGATGTCGCTAACGCTAATCCGACCTACTGCTTTCAGGTGATTGCGTGGTTTTTCCATGTCGGATGTCACAGCGACATCCGACATGGTTCATGTTTTAAGCAGGAACGGTTTGCTGGTAACGTCGCAATTGCACCAGCACAATCGCCAGCACAACCCCGCATATCGTTAGCGCAAAACCACCCGAGCTTGCAGCCGCAACAGGCGTCATAGCAACGGTCATTCCGCCCAAAATCGCAGCACCAATCGCATCACCCGTCACGTTCTGCGCAGTCCACAGGCCGTTGATACGCCCTAACATCCCGTCCGGGGTAAGCGTCTGAATTAGCGTGTATTGCAACAAAGAGCTAATCGCACTGAGATAACCAAACAGCGCCAGACACGCCAGCCCAAGCCCCCAAACCGGCATCAGGCTGAAAATGCCAATCGAGATAAACGACACAACACCCGTTCCCAGCATGATCATGCCCGGACTCGCGTGATGGGCAATACGCCCGCTGGTCAACGCGCCAATAGCGGCTCCCAGTGGTACGGCGGCATACATCAGGCCGATTTGCGCCGCACTCATTTGCCAGTGCCCGGCGAGCGCCGGATATAACACGCGCACCGCACTCGCCATCGTGAGCAACGCGCCGACTAACGCAATGCCGCCGATAATCGGGTGGCCAACCAGGAAACGTAAACCATTCCACAGTGACAGCAGCGGGTTTTCACGCGCTTGTGGCGGCGGTGCCAGTTTCGGCAAACTCAGCAACGGCAGCAAAGTGATAAAGGTGCCGACGGATGCCAGCGCGTAGTTCCACACCACGCCGCCCGACGCCAGCAGCAGCCCGCCGATCATCGGTGAAATCACCGAGCCCAGGCGCACTGTGAGCATGGTAATCGCACTTGCCTGCATCAGGTTTTCACGCCCCACCAGCGCAGGTGTTGCGGCTAAAAGCGCAGTCACACCGAGCGCGCCAAAGAACCCATCCCACACGCCAAGCAGGTAAATCGCCGCCAGCGATGGTTCAGGTAATGCGGCGTTAATCGTCAGGCCAATAAAGCCGACGCCGCAGGTAGAACGGGCCAGAAGAATCAGGCGGCGGCGCTCGTGGCGGTCTGCCAGCACGCCGCCCATCATCAGACCGATAAACATCGCCGAACCGGTTAGCGTCACCGCAAGACCGACTTGCAAAGAAGAACTCGTCAGGGTCTGAATTTGTACCGGCACCGCAACGCCCAACAACCCCAACGACACAATGGAGATAAAACGGGCGAGGAAGACGGCACGAAAAGCGGGATGAGTCTTGAGTAAACTGAGATTAAGCAGCAAAGAATTGCGGTTCATTACATGGCCTTAAAGCGAATTTTTCTTTCCGGGTGCGAGGCGGCTCATGCTAACATAAACAAATAAGAGTGATAATGATAATAACTATCATTTAATTTTACATGATTTTTGTAGGGCTACGAAGTGAAGGATATACAACGTATGTCACGCTGGTTCATCCTGCTGAGTTTGCTGTTTTTACTCGTTTTAATGGCAACGCTCAGTTTGTTATTAGGTGCAAAATCACTCCCCGCTGAAGTTGTTATCGATGCGCTTAGCGGCCAGTGCCAGAGTGCGGATTGCACTATCGTGCTCGACGCCCGCCTCCCCCGCACGCTCGCCGGTATTCTTGCGGGCGGCGCGCTGGGCCTTGCCGGTGCGTTGATGCAAACCCTGACCCGAAACCCACTCGCTGACCCTGGCCTGCTTGGCGTTAATGCCGGAGCAAGTTTTGCCATTGTGTTGGGTGCGGCGGTCTGGAGTCTGACCTCTCCTCTGGCGCTCCTTGGGCTTGCCTTTTCAGGCGCGCTGTTTGCTGCCCTGGTGGTGGCATTTACCGGTAGTCAGGGTGGCGGCCAACTCAGCCCGGTGCGCTTAACGCTGGCAGGTGTTGCACTCGGTGCGGTGCTCGAAGGTTTAAGCAATGGCATCGCGCTACTTAACCCAGTGGTCTATGACCAGCTACGTTTCTGGCAGGCCGGTTCACTCGATATCCGTACGCTTTCAACGTTGAAAGTCATTGTCTTGCCCGTGCTGGCAGGCGGTGCGATTGCGCTGCTTATCAGTCGTTCTCTAAACAGCCTGAGTATGGGCACCGATACCGCAACTGCACTTGGCAGCAAAGTGGCACGCACTCAGTTGCTCGGTTTAATCGCCATCACTTTATTGTGTGGCAGCGCGACCGCCGCTGTCGGACCAATTGCTTTTATTGGCCTGATGATACCGCATCTGGCACGTTGGCTGGTGGGCGCTGACCACCGATGGTCGCTTCCCGTCACCTTGATTGCCACACCGGTGCTATTGCTGTTCGCCGATATTGTTGGCCGCATGCTGGTTCCTGGCGAATTACGTGTTTCAGTGGTGAGCGCATTTATTGGCGCACCGATGCTCATTTACTTAGTCCGCCGCCAGCGTAAAGGAGCAGGAATTTGAACCGCCTCTCCCCTCGCCTGTTAATCAGCAGCCTGATGCTATTAATGCTCAGTATTATTCTCGGATTGTGGAGTCTGGGGAGTGGCGTTTTGCCACTATCAGTCAACCAGGTGATTGACGCACTACTCGGCTCCGCACCACGCAATATCTCACTGGTCGTCGTTGAATGGCGTTTGCCACGCGTTGTCATGGCGCTGCTGATTGGTGCGGCGCTGGGCGTGAGTGGTGCCATCTTCCAGTCACTGATGCGCAACCCGCTCGGCAGCCCGGACGTGATGGGTTTTAATACCGGGGCGTGGAGTGGTGTTCTGGTCGCCATGGTGCTGTTCGGCCAACATCAAACTGCGATTGCTACCTCCGCCATGGCTGGTGGCATTATTACTGCGCTGGTGGTCTGGTTGCTCGCGTGGCGAAACGGTATTGAAACTTTCCGTTTGATAATCATCGGTATTGGCGTGCGAGCCATGCTGGTGGCGTTCAATACCTGGCTATTGCTGCATGCCTCGCTTGAAACCGCTATTTCCGCAGGGCTGTGGAATGCGGGTTCCCTGAACGGTTTAACCTGGGGGAAATTATTCCCGGCAGCACCGTTAATGTTGCTGGCATTAGTGGCTGGCGCATTGTTAGTGCGGCGCATGCGTTTGCTGGAAATGGGCGATGACAGCGCCTGCGCGCTCGGTGTTTCCGTGGAGCGATCTCGCCTGCTGTTGATGCTAACGGGGGTTATCCTCACCGCCGCCGCAACGGCACTCGCCGGGCCGATTTCGTTTATCGCGCTGGTCGCCCCGCACATCGCCCGCCGTTTGAGCGCCACTTCACGCTGGGGTTTGCTGCAATCTGCATTATGCGGCGCAACGCTGTTACTCGCAGCAGACCTGTGCGCCCAACATCTGTTTATGCCGTATCAATTACCGGTCGGCGTCGTCACCGTAAGTCTCGGCGGTATTTATCTTATTGCGTTGTTGATTCAGGAGTCCCGTAAGAAATGAGCCAGATTTCCACTCCATCGCGCCTGCATGGCGAAAAATTACGGCTTGGATATGGCAATCATGTGGTGGCCGATGGCCTGACCGTGGCCATTCCTGACGGGAAATTTACCGCGATTATCGGCCCCAACGGCTGCGGGAAATCCACGCTGCTGCGCACGCTAAGCCGCCTGATGAAACCGATGCACGGCCAGGTGTGGCTCGACGGCAATGAAATCCACCGTTTTGCCACCAAAGAAGTGGCGCGACGTGTGGGTTTGCTGGCACAAAATTCCACAGCTCCGGGGGATATTAGTGTGGCGGAACTGGTGGCTCGCGGCCGTTACCCGCATCAACCGATGTTTTCGCGCTGGCGCGAAGAAGACAGCCAGGCGGTCGAGCGGGCATTAAAAGCGACAAACATTGAAGATTTGGCCGATCAACCCGTCGACACGCTTTCGGGCGGCCAGCGGCAACGAGCCTGGATTGCGATGGTGCTGGCGCAGGAAACCTCCATTTTGCTGCTTGATGAGCCCACCACCTGGCTTGATATCAGCCACCAGATTGATTTGCTGGAATTGCTGCGCGACCTCAACCAAAAACAAGGTTACACGCTTGCCGCCGTACTGCACGATTTGAACCAGGCCTGCCGTTACGCCACGCATTTAATCGCCTTGCGGGACGGCAAGATTATCGCCGAAGGGGCACCGACCGAGATTGTCACCCCTGAACTTATCGAAGCGATTTACGGCCTGCGCTGCATGATTATTGAAGATCCGGTGGCACATACGCCGCTGGTGGTGCCGCTCGGACGGGCGTGAAGTATCGGTGGATGTCGCTTACGCTAATCCCCCCTACAAAACCTGCTCATCCGTAGGTCGGATTAGCGCAGCGACATCCGACATTCTTCAACAACGTCGGAAGACAAAAAATCGTGCCGCCGCATTTGTTTAATCCAACGCTAACACTCGCTGCAATACCGGCCCAATTTCCTCGAAAGCATGCGGGGAAATGATATCGACATGGGCGCAATCGAGGCGGAACACATCAAGCTCACCCACCCACGGAGCCCAGGTTTGCTGCGGGTCCATTCCTTCTGGCAACGTCCGTTCGGCAACAAACAATGTGGCTTTACCCGCAAACGGCACACTTTGCGCCGTGGTCAGCAGGCGCACCGCATCACCATAGTTCCCTTCGATAGCCTCGAACAAAGCACCTGAGGCTTGCCCCTGCTGTGCGGCGACAAAAGCCTCACGTTCGCGGTTGATTTCATCAAGCACCGCCGGGTCGAGTTCGTTGGCACCTTTTTCAGCCCAGTTTTGCGTTTCCGGTGGCCAGGTATCTAACAGTCCTAAGAACGCCACCTTTTCACCTGCCGCTTCAAGACGCGCTGCAATACCTTGCGCGAGCGTGCCGCCTAACGAATATCCCATCAGGTAATACGGGCCATGCGGCTGAAGTTCACGCAGGGTTTGCAGATGCGTTTCACAAACCTGCGCCAGGTTTTCTGCCTGCTGCATCGGGCCAGATGGCCGGGGAGACTGAATGCCGGTTATCGACCAGCGTGGGTCGAGATAGCGCTGCAACACGCTAAATTGCCAGGCAAAGCCAGACGCCGGGTGGAAGCAATAAAGCGTTGGTCCGGTGCTTTTACGCAGCGGCAGCACGGCTTCAAACCCTGCCCGATTCGCTTCTTCTTCGTCGCAATCATGCGCCAAAATTTCAGCAAGCTGGCCGACTGTCGACGCCACCATCACTTGCCCCACGGTTACTGGCCTTTCAAGCGTACGGCGAAGTTGAGCCGCGAGGCGCATCGCCAGTAGTGAATGGCCGCCGAGCGCAAAGAAATCATCGTCTATGGAGTGAATTTCGCAGCCCAGCAAATGGGCAAAAGCGTCAGCAATGGTGATTTCTAAAGAAGATTCCGGTGCGCGCCCTGAGCTACGTAACGCCAGTTCCGGCAACGGCAGCGCTTTTCTGTCCAGTTTGCCGTTCGCGCTCAATGGGAAATCATCAAGCTGAATAAGCGCGACCGGCACCATATGCGCCGGGAGCACGTCGCTCAATTGTTCACGCAGAGTGTCGACTGGCAAAACCTCGCCTGAGGCCGAGACCAGATAGCCCACCAGTTGGCGGGCATCGCCACCGCTTGCGGCCTCTTTATTGAGCACGCAAGCATGCGTGACTGCCTGAACCACACCCGGCAGCGCCTGCAAAGCGCGGTCGATGTCACCCAGTTCGATGCGCTGGCCACGAATTTTAAGTTGATCGTCACTGCGCCCAAGGTATTCCACCGCGCCATTATCAAGCCAGCGAGCCACATCGCCCGTGCGATACATACGCTCGCCCGCAACAAAAGGATCGGCAACAAAGCGACTGGCGGTAAGATCCGGGCGGGATAAATAGCCCTGCGCCAGTTGGATCCCGGTAAGGTAAAGATCACCAGCAACACCCGGTGGAACCGGGCGCATTGCCGAGTCCAGAATTCGCAGCCCGGTATTCCACACCGGCCAGCCAATTGGCACGCTGCTGCCAGAGACTTGCGCTAACTCGTCACCAAATGCCGGATACCAGCTCACATCAACGGCGGCTTCCGTTGGCCCGTAAAGGTTGTGCAGCGGCGCATGAGTGAGCTGCTCCCACTGGCGGCAAAGTTCGGTTGGCAGCGCTTCGCCGCTACAGAATACGCGTTTCAGACTGGCACATTTCGCCACCGCGTCGGCATCGTTTAAAGCAGCAACAAACGCCGCTAACATCGACGGCACAAAGTGCGTGGTCGTCACCCGGTAACGGGAAAATAACTGCTGCAACGCTTCCGGATCACGGTGCGCTTCTGGTGGAGCCATCACCAGTTGAGCACCCACAATATACGGCCAGAAGAACTCCCAAACCGACACATCAAAACTGCATGGCGTTTTCTGCAAAACCACATCATCGCCATTTAACGGATAGTGGTTTTGCATCCACAACAGCCGGTTCACGATGGCCTGCTGCCCGACCATTACCCCTTTCGGGCGGCCGGTTGAGCCTGATGTGAAAATCACATAAGCGGTATGTTCCGGGCGTGAGAGATTGTGAGTCTGCGGCGGCGCAAGCGTTGCCAGCACGTTTTGATAGCAGAAAGTTTGCAGGCCGTTGACGCACTCAAAACGTGGTAACTGATCTTCGGATGTCAGCAACAAACGCGGGGCGGCATCTTCAAGCATCATATGAAGGCGCTCATCGGGGTAACCGGTATCCAGCGGAAGCCAGGCGGCGCCAGCTTCCACAATGGCCTGCAACGCCAGGGATAAAAACACTGAGCGTGGCAACGCGACTGCGACGACATCACCCGGTTTAACACCGCGAGTTATCAGCTCCCCCGCCAGTACAGACACTTGTTCACGCATCTCGCGATAACTGAACTGATGGTTTTCATCGGCAAGTGCGGGGGCATCAGGTGTGCGCTCTGCTTGCTTCGCAATAAGCTCGCTTAACGTTGTCGCCGGGACTGGAGTTTGCGTGGCATTCACGCTTTCCAGCAGCGAGATTTCGGATTCATGCAACAACTGGGCATCGGCGCATCGTAATGCGGGATTGGCCGCAAACTGGCGCAACAAAAGTGGCAAGCGCGCAATATGCTGCTGCAAAGTTTGTGCATCATAACGTTCGGAGTTAGCCAGCATTTCAAGGGAGAAGTCGCCTTGTTCACTGATATACAGCGCAATTTCTAAATCACGCACCGGGCCGGAGGCCAGTTGATGTGTAATGCCTTCGATACCGTTGAAATCCAGACGGTAATCGAACATTTTCAGATTCAGCACCGGGCCGAATAATGGCTCTGAACTTGCGGCCTGCCCCAAATCACGCTGGATTTGCTCGGCATCGTAGCGCTGATAACGGCGCATACCTTTCAGCTCTTGAGCCAGGTTTGCCGCCAGATCCACGAGGGTGAAGCCGGGTTCGATACGCACACCAAACGGCAGCACATTCAGCACCGGGCCAGTGGCACAAAGTGCCGCGGAACCCATGCGGCGCATAAAGATAAAACCAGCGGAATACTCATTGCGGCCACTTAAACGCCCGAGCCACAACGCCACCAGCCCTAATGCCATATCGGCGGCTGTCAGGTTGTGAAGCCGTGAGTGTTCAACCAAACGCTGAAAATCTGCACGGCCAAAACTCAGCGACTGACGGATAAGTTGTGTGGTGGAACCATGGCTGGTGAGCGGTTGTGTTGAAAGCGTGGCGGGTGGCGGCAGTTGTTTGGCTTTCTCAGCCCAGAACGTCGCATCGCGTTTCCACGCGTCGCTTTCGCGGTATTTTTGGTACTCGGCAACCACGTCGCTAAATGGTGTAAATGGCGTGGGTTCAGGCGCTTGGTTTTGGCACAAGTCGCTATAAATATTGGCAATCCGGCGGGTAATGGCGGTGAAACTGAAGCCATCAACCACTAAATGGTGAAAACGTTGATACCAGAACCAGCGTGTGTCGCTGATACGCAGCAACTGGTGGTGGTAGAGCGGTTTGCCGCTGGAAATGCGCAAATCCTGCTCGAGATCGTTGCGCATAATATTTTGCGCCACGGCCACCGGGTCTGCATCGTTGCGCAAATCATGGCAATGCGTGGGGATAAATGAAGCATGCGGATCAAGCCACTGGCGTGCTTCGCCGTCCACTTCACTAAAGCGCATGCACAAAGTATCGGCCTCTTTCATTCCAGCCACGATAGCCTTGCACAGCAGAGCTTCGTTGAGGTCACCATTTAATTCTACGTAGTGGGCCACGCTCCACGCATTAGCCTGCGGCGAAAGTTGATCCGCCATCCAGATACCGGGTTGGGCCGCCACAAGCGGCAGAGTTTCAATTTGTTGTTCCAGTGCAGAAGACATCATTAATTCACTCACCGCTTACACCCTGTTTCGCAAAAGAAGTGGGTTGGAGATTGATCCAGTTGGCAAGCAGCCAGTGGTTACATTCATCATGTGATGCGGGTTCACAAACCACCTGCCAGCCATCGGGCAATGCACAATGTTCCGGCCATAAGCTGAACTGTTGCTGCGCATTTTCAAGGATGAAAAAACGGCTCTGCAATGAGTCGAAAGGGTTACTGAATTCCATAGTTAACTCCGCTCTTTAAGGCGCTTTCCAAAGCCAGGCGAGACCGTCCAAAAGACCGCCTCGCCAGCAAAGCGCATCGTGCCCACCATCAACCTGACGGTAGAAAACAGCTCGCTGTGTTTGTTGTAGTAAGGGGTAAATTCTTTGATTAACTTGATAAATGAGAGGTTCTCTGACCCCTGCCTCAAGATAGATACGCAGCGGTTTTCCACACGCAAGCCCATCTTCCAGTTGCCGTATCAACTGCCCGCCTTGCTGGTTGTTTTCACGACGTGGCCACCAGTAAGAACCTGACTGGCTCAGCACACAGCCAAATTGTTCAGGCCAGTGAAGTGCGGCATAAAGCGAAGAAAGCCCACCAAAGCTTTGGCCGGCGACGACCGTGGTTTGCGGGGTTTCATTCCAACTGGTGAGCGAGCGTAATTGCGGCAATAGCTCTTCCTGCACCGCCAGCCAAAACTGCGCATTACAGGGCAGTTCATCACTGCGCGTTGAATTGTCGATGACATCAATCAACACATAAACGGCGGGAGGCAATACTCCGGCATCGGTTTGAGCCTGGAGCGCAGACCACACCGGCATGCTTTCGGCCCAGAATTGCCCGTCGAGCAAAATAGCCATCGGGCGCTGCTCTGGCTGTGCGTCACCGGTTGCAAAAATCCAGACGTTACGTTGATTTTTCAGGCGCGAACTTGTCCAGGTTATGCAACGTGCTGCGGCATACGGCGTGTCGGGTTGAGCCCAGCCCTCTTGTTTCGGCGCATCAGGGAGATGGAGTGCTGACATTGGATGCCCTCGCCCACCGGCCCAGCTTTCAGAGTTAAGCGGATCGGCAATCGCACACGGCAGCAGCTTTCGCCAGCCTTCACGCAGCGCCATCGGAACCGGAACCAGCCCTTCAAAAGCCTCTGGCGGGAAATCGTCTTCGCTGTTTGTTGGAATGAGGCAATAACTGCCGCGCCATGTAGCAGTTAGCTGCGTTTGCCACTGCCAGACATCAGTTCCGGCAATGCGTTCGAGCGTTTGCGGACGCGAGCGTTGGTGGTGATCCGTCACGCCCGTGATGTAAATCCAGACTCGCTTTGTCGGTGAGATTTGCTCGCAACCCTTAGGGTCACGCCATAAAAAAGTCACTTCACACAGACCATCATTTTCACAGGTAACGGCGGGTATCCCTTGCGCCTGTTTTTCCTGCCACCAGCTCTCACTTCCTGTCAGCAAATTCACCACTCGAACATAACCCCATGAAAGTATTGATAACGATCAATTAAGCTGAAATATATTGATAATACTATTGATAATTATTTGCATTTGCAATAGCGTATTTCCGCGCTTTGGGCTACCAGCTTACTGGTGCAAAAACAATTAATTGCCGGACTAGAACGCACGATTCCCTCATTTCGGGGCTGTTGCAGACAGTTTCGGTATCGCTTCGTAACATCCATGCTGCGCCCGATCCCTCTGGGAATGGAATGACACCGGGCCCAGCGGAAAAGCAGGCCGCCATAATGAATAAGAAAATTAACTATTCCCTCGCAATGCTAATCAATCTGGGAATCTACGGTGTTGCAGCACCTGTCTTTGCGGCAGAGCAAGCGGCACCAGCAACGGCTCAGACCGCTGCTGCCAACAATGACGACACACAAAATCACGCTGATGAAGACACTCTGGTTGTTACCGCCGCCGCGCAAAATTTGCAGGCACCAGGCGTTTCAACCATCACCGCTGAAGAGCTGAAAAAACGCCCACCAGCGCGTGATATTTCTGAAATCGTCCGCACTATGCCAGGCGTTAACCTGACCGGTAACTCCACCAGTGGTCAACGTGGCAACGGCCGCCAGATTGATATTCGCGGTATGGGCCCGGAAAACACCCTGATTCTTATCGATGGCAAACCGGTCACCAGCCGCAACTCGGTACGACTTGGCTGGCGTGGCGAACGTGATACACGTGGTGATGCAAGCTGGGTACCACCTGAAATGGTCGAGCGTATCGAAGTCATTCGTGGCCCGGCCGCAGCGCGTTACGGTAACGGTGCGGCAGGTGGTGTAGTCAATATCATCACCAAAAAAGGCACCGGTGAATGGCATGGTACCTGGAACACCTATCTCAATGCCCCTGAGCACAAAGATGAAGGCTCCACTAAGCGCACCAACTTCAGCCTGAACGGCCCACTGGGTGGGGATTTCAGCTTCCGTCTGTACGGCAACCTCGATAAAACTCAGGCCGATGCGTGGGACATCAACCAGGGCCATCAGTCTGAACGTACCGGTATTTATGCCGATACGCTGCCCGCCGGGCGCGAAGGGGTAATTAACAAAGATATCAACGGCGTCGTGCGTTGGGACTTCGCACCAATGCAATCTCTGGAACTGGAAGCGGGTTACAGCCGCCAGGGCAACCTGTATTCCGGCGATACCCAAAACACCAATACCAACCAAATCGTGAAAGATAACTATGGCAAGGAGACTAACCGCCTCTACCGCCAGAGCTACTCCATGACCTGGAATGGTGGTTGGGACAGCGGCCTGACGACCAGCAACTGGGCGCAGTACGAACACACCCGCAACTCACGTATGCGTGAAGGTCTGGCCGGTGGCACCGAAGGGATTTTCTCCAGCGATAAATTCAGCGATATCGATCTGAGCGATGTGCTCTTGCACAGCGAAGTGAATATCCCGATTGATTTCGTGTTTAACCAAAACCTGACGCTGGGTACCGAATGGAACCAGCAAAAGATGAAAGATTTGTCGTCGAATGGGCAAACCTTTATGGGTGGCCCAATTCCTGGGTCGAACAGCACCAACCGTAGCCCATATTCTCAGGCAGAGATCTTCTCACTGTTTGCTGAAGACAATATGGAGCTGACCGACAGCACTATGTTGACTCCGGGTCTACGCTTTGATCATCACAGCATCGTGGGTAATAACTGGAGCCCATCTCTGAACCTGTCTCAAGGTTTGGGTGATGACTTCACCCTGAAAATGGGTATTGCTCAGGCGTATAAAGCACCGAGCCTGTATCAGACCAACCCGAACTACATCCTCTACAGCAAAGGCCAGGGTTGCTACGCAAGCGGCACCGGCGTGGGCTGTTACATGATGGGTAACGAAGACCTTAAAGCTGAAACCAGCATCAACAAAGAGATTGGTCTTGAGTTCAAACGTGACGGCTGGCTCGCTGGTGTCACGTGGTTCCGCAATGATTATAAAGACAAAATCGAAGCGGGTTACGCGCCAATCGGCCAGACTTCTTCAGGCAAAACCAAAACCGATATTTACCAGTGGGAAAATATTCCTAAGGCACTGGTAGAAGGGCTGGAAGGCACGTTAAACGTACCGGTTTCCAATACAGTGAACTGGACGAATAACATCACTTACATGCTGGAAAGTAAGAATAAAGAGACCGGCGAGCGCCTGTCCGTTATTCCGGAATATACGGTAAACTCTACCCTGAGCTGGCAAATTCGCCAGGACATCTCTGTGCAATCGACCTTTACGTGGTACGGCAAACAACAGCCGAAGAAGTACAACTACAAAGGTTTGCCTGCAACGGGAACAGAAACCAACGAAGTTAGCCCTTATAGCATTGTTGGCCTGAGTGGGACCTGGGACGCAACGAAGAATGTCAGCCTGACTACGGGTATCGACAATGTCTTCGATGAACGCCACTGGCGTGCGGGTAATGCCCAGACAACGGGTGGCGATGCCGGTTATATGTACGGTGCAGGTGCCGAAACATATAACGAGTCAGGACGTACTTACTATGTCAGTTTGAATACGCATTTCTGATAGACCTCCGCTTACGCCATGCAGTCCCTCTCCTTTTTGGAGAGGGAACTGCGATAACTGCCCTCATCCCAACCTTCTCCCCAGGGTAGAAGGAGAAAATATCTTATGAATACTCAGCTCACCCATTTCAGCCTCTGTGACGCGACGCAAACTATCGTGCGGGTGGATTTTGACGCTGTCACTTTTCAACCCGATGACCTGCTGTTACTTCCGCATCACAAGCGTCTTGAAAATGCTGTCAGGCAACGCAAAGCCGAGCATCTCGCTGGCCGGATTGCAGCCTGCGAAGCGCTGCGTCTTCATGGAATAAGCCATCATATTCCGGGCATTGGCCTGCACCGTGAACCTTGCTGGCCGCCAGGGTTTACCGGCAGCATGACTCACAGCGGCAATGTGGCGCTGGCAACAGTAATCGCTGACTCGGCGCAAATGCGTGTGGGAATTGGCATTGATTGTGCTGAAATTATTACGCCAGATGTCGCCGGGGAAATTTACCCTGGCATAATTGATAGCGCGGAAAGAGAAGTTTTGTGCTCGACCGCCCTCCCCTTTCATTACGCATTAACGCTGGCATTCTCTGCCAAAGAAAGTTTATTCAAAGCCTTGTTTCGCCACGTTGGGCGCTATTTTGATTTTTCAGCTGCATCCATAAGAAAAATAGATGACAAGCATCTTATGCTGACGCTCAATCATTCACTCGGACCATTTAAAAAAGAAATAAAATTCAAAGTGATATGGGAAAGTCACGCTGTGCAATTAATAACGCTAATACAGTTATAAAAAGCATAAGATAAATCACTTGCGGCCTGGTAATAAGTGAATGTTATATTCGAAAGAACACAACACATCTACAACATCACTTATAACAAGGACTTCTTAATCTATGGAAAACTCACTTTCTCTCGAATCATTCCTCGCCTCTGTACAACAACGCGACCCAAACCAGCCTGAATTTGCTCAGGCCGTTCGCGAAGTCATGACCACTCTGTGGCCGTTCCTGGAGCAAAACCCGCAATACCGCCGTTTGGCTCTTTTAGAGCGCCTTGTTGAACCAGAACGTGTGATTCAATTCCGCGTCACCTGGGTTGATGACCAAAATCAGGTGCAAGTTAACCGCGCCTGGCGCGTGCAATTTAGCTCGGCGATTGGGCCATTTAAAGGTGGGATGCGTTTCCACCCGTCAGTGAACCTCTCAATTCTGAAATTCCTCGGCTTTGAACAAACCTTCAAAAATGCGCTGACCACACTGCCAATGGGCGGCGGTAAAGGCGGTAGCGATTTTAACCCGAAAGGCAAAAGCGAAGGCGAGATCATGCGTTTTTGCCAGGCACTGATGATGGAGTTGTACCGCCACCTAGGGCCAGATACTGACGTTCCGGCCGGTGATATTGGCGTTGGAGGCCGTGAAGTTGGCTTTATGGCGGGGATGATGAAAAAACTCTCCAACAACACAGCCTGCGTGTTTACCGGCAAAGGCTTGTCGTTCGGCGGAAGCCTGATTCGCCCGGAAGCGACCGGTTACGGTCTGATCTACTTCACCGATGCGATGCTCAAACGTCATGGCCTGGGCTTTGAAGGAATGCGCGTTGCCGTTTCTGGTTCCGGTAACGTGGCGCAATACGCCATTGAAAAAGCATTATCGCTGGGTGCGCGCGTGGTAACGGCGTCGGATTCCAACGGCACTGTCGTGGATGAAGCGGGTTTCACTACCGAGAAGTTGGCGCGTCTGGCTGAGATCAAATCCAGCCGCGACGGGCGCGTAGCCGATTACGCGAAAGAGTTTGGCCTGCAATATCTCGAAGGGCAACAACCGTGGAGCGTACCGGTTGATATCGCGCTGCCGTGTGCCACACAAAACGAACTGGATACCGAAGCCGCACGTGCGCTTATCGCCAATGGCGTGAAAGCCGTGGCAGAAGGCGCGAATATGCCAACCACCATCGAAGCGACCAATCTGTTCCTCGATGCGGGCGTGTTGTTCGCACCGGGCAAAGCGGCAAACGCAGGCGGCGTGGCCACTTCAGGTCTGGAGATGGCGCAAAACGCCGCTCGTATGGGATGGAAGGCCGAAAAAGTTGATGTTCGCCTGCATCACATCATGCTGGATATTCACGAAGCCTGTGTGAATTACGGTGGCGAAGATAAGCAAACGCATTATGTTCGCGGTGCGAATATTGCGGGCTTTGTAAAAGTGGCCGATGCGATGTTAGGGCAAGGCGTTTTATAAGACGCCTTTAGAAAAATCTGACAATACCCAAAATAATTCGAGTTGCAGCCAACACGGCTGCAACTTGAAGTATGACGGATATTACGTTGCCGGAACGACCTTAATATCACCCATCCCAATCCCAATCTTGCGCGGTTCGTGACCAAGAATATTGCCTTCATTAGATAACTGCGGCTGCGGCGGAATAATCTCCAGCAGATTACTGCGCTCTGGATTATCAAAATGCAGCGTCGTGGTACTTAACTCTTCGCCAAGCGTTAGTGTCTGCTGCTGGTTCCCGACTTTGACCGGCACCGGTTGACCGATATTCGGGCCAAACGCTTTAGCTGTTATTACCAGGTCAAATTTCTCGGGCAGCGGCTCGGCATATTCAATTTTCACTTCCGGTGCCAGATTCGCATTCGACCAGCGTCCCCACTCTTCCGGACGAGAAATACCGGCATACTCTTTCACATTAAGTGGCGCACCCGGCACATTGAAAATAAAGCTATCTGCCTGGTAGCGGATGACGTTTTCATCCACTTTCAGTAACGCGACATTCTTTTTAAAGCGCGTTTTGTCGATATCCTGTTTGGTAAATTCAACCGCATGCTGTTCCTGCTGTTGTTCAATCAAACGCACTGACGGTTGGCCGCCAACTTGCCCCTGAGCCACGCACATTCCGGTCGAAAGTGCCAGTTTAGGTTCCCATAAACGCGCCATTTTGAAGCAGCGATCGGCCCAAATGAACTTGTCATTTTCTTTAAAGTCAGCAAGTTGGTAGCGCAATGGTGCTGAATATTCGCTTTCAGGCAACGGCTCTATTTTTTTATCCAGAATGCGCAGCAATAAAGGCATTTTGAAATGCGCGCCTGAATAGCTAAAGGTATTTTTCTTCTGATCAATCTCATACTGGCTAATAGTTTTCGGGAAGTTCCACAGATCGATTACGTCCGGTTTCCACTCCATTACCTTTTCTTTGACGTTAAGAAATACCGATGCAATCGACTGCCCGGACAAACTACTGCGCCCTAAGCCAAGATAATTATCGCCGCCTAAAACATCTAATACCGTTGCACCGTTATCCAACGTGCTGCGTTTAACTGGCACCAGATCGGCCTGTGGTTTATCACCGCGAATAATAAAGAACAGGTTATTTCTTTCGTGCTGATTGAGGTATTTATACGCGGTGTTATTCATTGCCAAATGGTCGGAACTTACGACAATGACGGTATTTTTAAAATACGGTGATGCTTTTATCTTTTCGATAAGTGCAGCGACATGTTCCTGGCTGCAAGCCACGGCGCTGAAGGATTGGTTTTCTTTGCCGTCAAAATTGTAGCTACGGCGCTTACAGGTTTTCGAGATAAAGCCGTCCGGGTGATGCGTGTCGACGGTCAGCGTAAACAGTGAGAAACGCTTATTCTTTTTCGACAGCTCAACATACTTTTCATAGACCTCGTCCAGAACCGTATCGTCGTAGAAACCCCAGTTATTGCGGTATTCCGGGTCTGCGACCATGCTTTTCAGCTCTTGCGCGCCGTACATATGGTCGAAGCCATGAGACTGTAAAAAAATGTCTTTGCCCGCAAAGCGTAAGTCTGCGCCCTGCATAAAGTAGTTTTCATATCCCGAGGCTTTCAGAATATCGCCAAGGCAGATATTTTTTGGGAAAAAACTCGACATTGAAGCTGATGAATTCCCCTCAAATGGTGCAAATAAAGGAATACCACATTGCGAGGCGACCATTCCGGCAATGGTGTAATCGGTGCCGGGTAATTGCACCGTATGGCTGAAATCTATTGCTTCATCTTTAAGCCCGGTTAATTCCGGCGCTAAATCAGGGAAGAACTCTGGCTGTAAATAAGTACGTTCCAGACTTTCACCGTAAATATAAACCAGGTTTAATTTAGGATCTTTAATGCTCCCCTGCGGGACTTTGTAATAAACATCAAAATCTGAGTTACCAGAACGAGTCTGTGATTTCACCAATTCTGTGACCTGGCGAAATGCTGGCGAGGCATCGACCGAACCCATCGCTAACGCAAGCGCCAACAGGCTGTAGCCAAAATGGTGAGGGTAGTTTTTACGGCGGCGTAAAATCCAGGTCAAACCGCTGAAAACGGCCACCAGCGCAACAAACACCCCGACACCTGGCAAGATATACTTCCCGATCCCTGCCCCAGTCAGGCTGCTGGTAAGGGTGTAAAGCACTGCATCGTTGATCCCATCACCGGTGAAGTAGTTACTGGCAACAAAGGTCACGTTCAGGACAATATAGAGTCCTAAAATCAGAAGGATAGCGCTAAACCACCAGGCGTTACGACCTGCTTTTACGGCGTATACGGCAATAGCTGCGACAAACAACACAATTGAAAGCATTTCCGACAACGCCTGACCCTCGAAATAGATGCGCACAATGGCACAAAGCTGTACTCAGAGATTAGTGAGCGCTCTAAATCTAACGTTGTTGTCATAGTCCTGCAATTTCTCTGACATGAAAATGTGCTCTATTTCGGAATTGTACCCGCTGTAAATATGGGTATTGCATTGTTCGATAGTAAATAGCTATCAGAACCATCGTTAATACAACGGTTGAGTGGATTGACCAATACTGCGCGCAAATGATTTAATCGCGCCGCTGTTATAATTTTTTAAAGTGGAATTGTAACGCGCAACATGAAGGCCACCCCGCAACGGGTGGCTTTTTTTTATGCCTGCCATTTCGCTTGTAAGGTATTACTTATCAATTCGATACGGTCTACCCATTAGAGCCAAATGCGAATATTCGGTACCTTTCTCCCATCGCAAAACGGAGGAAGTACAGATGTCTTTAATTAACACAAAAATCAAACCATTCAAAAACAGCGCTTTTAAAAACGGTGAATTCATTGAAGTAACCGAGAAGGATGTAGAAGGCCGCTGGAGCGTTTTCTTCTTCTATCCAGCTGACTTTACTTTTGTATGCCCAACTGAACTGGGCGATGTTGCTGACCACTACGAAGAATTCCAGAAACTGGGCGTGGATATCTACTCTGTTTCCACTGACACCCATTTCACGCATAAAGCATGGCACAGCAGCTCTGACACCATCGCTAAAATCAAATATGCGATGATCGGCGACCCAACTGGCGCACTGACTCGTAACTTCGAAAACATGCGTGAAGATGAAGGCCTGGCGGATCGCGGTACCTTTATTGTTGACCCACAGGGCATCATTCAGGCGATCGAAGTGACTGCTGAAGGTATTGGCCGTGACGCCTCTGACCTGTTGCGTAAAGTGAAAGCGGCTCAGTACGTTGCTTCTCACCCAGGTGAAGTTTGCCCGGCAAAATGGAAAGAAGGCGAAGCAACGCTTTCTCCATCTTTGGACCTCGTCGGTAAGATCTAAAAAAATAAGACAATAAACACCTGCAATAACTAACTCAGCGGTGGGCAGCGCGCAAGCCTGTCCACCCTGGTTATTCTCGCCATCAGGGAGATTTAAATGCTCGACAACAACATGAAAACCCAACTCAAGGCCTACCTTGAGCGCTTAACTAAACCTGTTGAGTTGATTGCCACGCTGGACGACAGTGCAAAATCAGCCGAGATAAAGGAACTGCTGGCAGAAATTGCTGAGTTATCTGAGAAAGTTTCCTTCAACATTAATAACGATTTGCCTGTGCGCAAACCGTCGTTTTTGATTACCAATCCAGGTTCCGATAAAGGCCCACGCTTTGCGGGTTCCCCACTCGGCCATGAATTTACTTCTCTGGTTTTAGCTTTGCTGCAAACCGGGGGACATCCGTCGAAAGAGTCGCAAGATTTGCTTGAGCAGATCCGTGAAATCGACGGCGATTTCCATTTTGAAACCTATTACTCACTCTCGTGCCACAACTGCCCGGACGTGGTGCAGGCGCTGAACCTGATGGCGGTGCTAAACCCGCGCATTAGCCACACCGCGATTGACGGTGGCGTGTACCAGAATGAAATTGCGGATCGCAACGTAATGGGCGTGCCTGCTGTGTTCCTGAACGGTAAAGAGTTTGGCCAGGGGCGTATGACGCTGGCTGAAATCGTCAGCAAAATTGATACAGGCGCTGAAAAACGTGCGGCCGAAGCGCTGAACAAACGTGATGCTTACGATGTGCTGATTGTCGGTAGCGGCCCTGCGGGGGCGGCCGCAGCGGTTTACTCGGCACGTAAAGGCATTCGCACCGGTTTGATGGGCGAGCGTTTTGGCGGCCAGGTTTTGGATACGGTTGATATCGAAAACTACATTTCCGTGCCGAAAACCGAAGGCCAGAAACTGGCTGGCGCACTGAAAGCTCACGTTGATGACTACGACGTGGATGTTATTGATACGCAAAGTGCCAGCAAGTTAATCCCGGCTAAGACTGAAGGCGGTTTGCACCAGATTCAAACGGCGTCTGGAGCAACACTTAGTGCACGCAGCATCATCATTGCGACCGGTGCCAAGTGGCGCAACATGAACGTACCGGGCGAAGAACAGTACCGCACCAAAGGCGTGACATATTGCCCGCACTGCGACGGCCCGCTGTTTAAAGGTAAACGCGTGGCGGTTATCGGTGGCGGTAACTCCGGTGTGGAAGCAGCGATTGACCTGGCGGGTCTTGTTGAACACGTTACGCTGCTGGAGTTTGCCCCAGAAATGAAAGCCGACCAGGTTTTGCAGAACAAAGTTCGCAGCCTGAAAAACGTCGACATCATTTTGAATGCGCAGACGCTGGAAGTGAAAGGCGATGGCAGCAAAGTCACCGGGTTGCAGTATAAAGACCGCGTAACTGAAAACGTGCATGAAATTGAGCTGGCCGGTATTTTCGTACAAATAGGCCTGCTGCCTAATACCAACTGGCTTGAAGGCAGCGTTGAACGCAACCGCATGGGTGAAATCATTATTGATGCGAAGTGCGAAACTACCGTTAAAGGTGTGTTTGCTGCGGGTGACTGCACTACCGTGCCTTATAAACAAATTATTATCGCTACGGGTGAAGGTGCAAAAGCCTCTCTGAGCGCATTTGATTATTTGATTCGCACTCCTATCGATAATTAAAAATCATTATTTACCTGCATATAAAAAAGCGGCTTCGGCCGCTTTTTTCATTCTTTAAATGAATCAAATACCCCATAGCATTCATTAAACAAATGAAATAAATAACTTTTTCTATCTCCGCCTCATTTTCTATTACGTGCCATTGACATATTTCGGCTCACTGCTCAAATATCCACAAAATAACCAATGTTTTATATTAAAAAGTTCAATGAGAATAATATGAACAAGAAATGGATTTTTGTGGTTTGTACGGCAAGTATCGTCGTTGGAGTTATGTTAACCGCACTCACCGGATGGGGTTTAAAAAAGACCTCAGAAACAGAATTTTGCCTCTCATGTCATACCATGCAAGCACCCTACGAAGAGTATCAAGGGTCGGTTCATTTTATGAATCAAAAGGGTATTCGCGCCGAGTGCAAAGATTGCCATATTCCGGAAGGTGGGCTCGATTACCTCGTAACTAAGCTTCGCGCCAGCAAGGACGTTTATCACGAATTAATCACCAACAAAATTGATACCCCTGAGCAATACGAAGCCCATCGCCTCGAGATGGCGCAAACCGTATGGAACCAGATGAAAAGCAACAACTCTGCCACCTGTCGTTCCTGCCACAGCATGGAAGCGATGGATCTACAAAAACAGAGTAGCGATGCGCAGAAAATGCATGCTTTGGCGGTGAAAGAGAACCAAACCTGTATTGATTGCCACAAAGGTGTCGCCCACTTCCCACCTGAAGTCAGCGTAGATAGCAAAGCGTTGGATGCAATGATGGCTGAAGCCGTTAAAACCCCAGTCGATTCCCCAGAACGCTTTGCCGTAACCCCAACGCCGTTGGGCAAATTGGGCACTGTCTATCCAGCGACAAAAATGAAAGTTTTGCGCCAAATAGATGATGGGCAAGAAGTTGAGATTACCGGCAGTCAGATGCAAGGTGCAGAGCAGGTTATCTACCTTGCAACAGGCCAAAGGCTGGTCATTGCCTCTCTTACCCCTGAAGGAATGCAAGCGCTTAAGCCACTGGGTGAATGGCAAAAAGACAGTTACGGCAATGTCTGGCGTGACGTTAGCCTGCAAGGTCCGGTCACAGAGCACTCGTTGGCAAGCCGCGAACCTCTTTGGCGCTATGCAAAATCCCTCGATACAGCTTACTGCTCCGGTTGCCACGCCCCAATAGCCGCAGATCACTACACCCTCAACGCCTGGCCTTCTATTGCTAAAGGAATGGGGTCCCGCACAGATATCAGTGATGACGATCTGGACCTTCTTACGCGTTGGTTCCAGTACCACGCTAAAGATGCTGCCCGGTAAGCCGTACGTCATAGCCATGTTCATTTAAGGAGAGAATGATGAAGTTAACACGACGTAGTTTTTTAAAAACGGC
This sequence comes from Buttiauxella sp. AC038, assembly GCF_979253565.1. Classification (NCBI taxonomy): domain Bacteria; kingdom Pseudomonadati; phylum Pseudomonadota; class Gammaproteobacteria; order Enterobacterales; family Enterobacteriaceae; genus Buttiauxella; species Buttiauxella sp. AC038. Next base: position 3,824,735 of record NZ_CEEDCQ010000001.1, read on the forward strand.
AGGCGGTACCGCGGGCGCCATGGTGGTGTCCTCAGCAATCCCGCTTCCTGCATGGGCTGAAACACCCGCAGGTACAATACTCACCGCGGCTCGCTGGGGAGCAATTGAAGTTGAAGTGAAAGATGGGAAGATAGTCTCATCGAAAGGCGTTCTGGCTAAAACCATCGAGAACTCACTACAGAGCAGCGCACCTGATCAGGCTCATACCGCCTGTCGAATTAAGTACCCTATGGTACGTAAAAGTTATCTCGCCGCACCAGGAACAGCAGATGGAAAACGCGGTAAAGATGAGTTTGTCCGCGTCTCCTGGGATGACGCGCTAAAGCTCATTCACGAACAGCATGCTCGTATTCGTACCACTCATGGCCCGGCATCTATCTTTGCGGGCTCTTATGGCTGGCGCTCCAGCGGAGTGCTGCATAAAGCACAAACACTATTACAACGTTATATGAGTATGGCTGGTGGTTATGCTGGTCACACTGGAGATTATTCCACAGGTGCTGCACAAGTGATTCTGCCGCACGTTGTCGGTTCCGTTGAGGTTTACGAACAGCAAACCGTCTGGCCCATGATCCTTAAAAATAGCCAGGTCGTTGTTCTGTGGGGAATGAACCCGCTAAATACACTGAAAATTGCCTGGAGCAGTACCGATGAACAAGGCCTGGAATATTTCAATCAGTTGAAAGCTTCCGGCAAAACGGTGATTGCCATCGATCCAATGCGTTCCGAAACCATCGGTTTCTTTGGTGATAAAGTTCAATGGATTGCTCCCAATATAGGTACTGACGTTGCGCTGATGTTGGGGATTGCCCATACGCTGGTTGAAGCAAACCTGCACGATAAGGCCTTTATCGAGAAATACACCACCGGATACGCGGAGTTTGAGTCCTACCTTCTTGGTAGTGCTGACAAAACGCCCAAAAACGCCGCCTGGGCTGAAAAAATATGCGGGGTTCCTGCCAAACAAATCACGCTGCTGGCTGAGATATTCGCCAAAAATAAAACCATGCTTATGGCTGGATGGGGTATCCAGCGTCAGCAGTATGGCGAACAGCGCCACTGGATGCTGGTGACGCTCGCAGCAATGCTTGGGCAAATTGGCAGTGATGGTGGTGGTTTCGGCTTCTCCTATCACTATTCAAACGGTGGTAACCCAACGCGTAGTGGCGGCGTACTCACGGCAATTTCTGCAACCATTGCAGGCAACTCTTCCGCTGGGAATGACTGGGCTACATCCGATGCTGTCACTAATATTCCGGTGGCGCGTATTGTCGAAGCACTGGAGAACCCTGGCGTTAAATACCAACACAACGGTAAGGAACAAACCTTCCCTGATATCAAAATGATCTGGTGGGCAGGCGGCGGTAATTTCACCCATCACCAGGATACCAACAGGCTTATTGCTGCCTGGCAGAAGCCAGAGCTGGTGGTGATTTCTGAATGCTACTGGACAGCTGCTGCAAAACACGCGGATATCGTGCTGCCGATAACGACCTCCTTTGAACGCAACGATCTGACCATGACCGGCGACTATAGCAACCAACACCTGGTGCCGATGAAGCAGGCCATTGCACCACAGTTTGAAGCGCGTAATGACTTTGACGTATTTGCCGATCTGGCAGAACTGCTCAAAGCAGGAGGAAAAGCCGTTTACACCGAAGGGAAAGACGAAATGGCCTGGCTGCGCGAGTTCTACGATGCCGCGCAGAAAGGAGCCCGTGCACAGCGCGTCAATATGCCGCAATTCTCTGCTTTCTGGCAGGCAAACAAGCTTATCGAAATGCGTAAAAACCCGAAAAATGAAACCTTCGTACGCTATGCGGATTTCCGCAAAGACCCGGTGATGAACCCACTAGGTACACCGAGCGGAAAAATAGAGATCCACTCAAAAACTATCGAAGAATTTGGCTATAAAGATTGCCCGGCGCACCCGACCTGGCTTGAACCAGATGAATGGGCAGGCAACGCTCAACCGGGTCAGCTGCAACTTTTAACCGCGCATCCGGCTCACCGTCTGCATAGTCAGCTTAATTATGCCGAATTGCGTAACAAGTATGCCGTAGCGAACCGCGAACCTGTCTATATTCATTCTGATGATGCTGCAAAACGCGGTGTTAAGAATGGGGATACGGTACGAGTGTGGAACGATCGTGGCCAGGTTTTAGCGGGCGTTGTGGTTACTGATGGGATCAAACTCGGAGTGGTCTGCATTCACGAAGGGGCCTGGCCGGATCTTGATCCAGCAACCGGTATTTGCAAGAACGGTAGCGCTAACGTGCTGACCAAAGATATTCCAACATCACGCCTGGCAAATGGCTGCTCTGCAAATACGTCATTGGTGAAACTAGAGAAGTATTCAGGAGCGGAGTTAACACTTAGTGCATTTACGCCTCCTGTCGGAGCGTAACATAAGACAATAAACCCCTTCGGTAATAGCCTTAGGGGTTTATTTTCACTTACGTATTCTTGCGACCCAGTCTTACTAATACTCCTTCGGCAAATGCCGAATCGCTACCAGTTTCCCACGCTTAATCTCAATGTAATCACCACGACGTAACTCCCCGAGAATCGCCATAATCGTGCTGCGCGCCAGTTGCGTACGCTCCTGAATAAAATCTGCTGCATTGATGTCACTGCGTAAATCGGGAGCTTGTGAATACAGCTCGAGCAGTTTATTGCGCACCATGACATAAGCCGTTACGCCGACCAGGTGCTCTTCACGCAGAGAATAAATCTGCAATGACCAGGCGAGAAAGCTGGCTACCGTCTCCCATAACTGCTTTTCAGTGATCACTTTTTTTGCCAGCTCATAAGGCACGACATAACCCTTGCAATCTTCCTCAACTTTAAGAAACCAGCCACCACGGGGGCGCAAACACTCAGCCAGACCAAATATCATTCTGCCTCGCACTGAGGAAAGGACGAGGCCATCAATTGCACGAATAAAAGTGAAATGCCCAGTGGGGAATAAATAGAGGTATTTTTCATCGTCGTGAACCGCGTTAAGTTCTTCTTTAGCTTTAAAAGTGCGCAGGGTGCCAAGCGGGCAAAGGAGCTTGTGCAACATGTCTATCTCCGCCAATGGCCTCGGCGGATAGAAAGATGGGGAAGCGGAGTCGTTGCTAAAATCATTTTCGCTAACCATGAGTTAACCTTTTTTAATTCTTATCACCAATATCATAGCTGATAAAAAAAGCGGCCTAAGCCGCTTTCTGAATGAGTGATTAAATAACGATTACTTTCTGCGCCAGGTTGTCCCTTGTGGGCCATCTTCCAGCACAATTCCCATTTCATTCAAGCGGTCACGAGCCTTGTCCGCCAGCGCCCAGTCTTTTGATTGACGGGCATCATTACGCTGTTTGATTAGCGCTTCGATCTCAGCCACTTCGCCGTCGTCAGACTGCGCACCACCTTGCAGGAAGGCTTCTGGATCTTGCTCCAGTAAACCCAGCACGCCAGAAAGTTGGCGCAATGCCGCAGCCAGGCCATTTGCTGCTGCCAAATCTTCAGTTTTCAGGCGGTTAACTTCACGCGCCATATCAAACAGTACAGAGTAAGCTTCCGGCGTATTGAAATCATCGTCCATCGCTTCACGGAAACGCGCTTCAAACGCCTCGCCACCCGCAGGCTGAACGCTACCGTCTGTACCACGCAATGCGGTGTACAAACGCTCAAGCGAGGTACGCGCCTGTTTCAGGTTCTCTTCACTGTAGTTCAACTGGCTACGATAATGGCCAGACATCAGGAAGTAGCGAATGGTTTCGGCATCGTAATATTTCAACACGTCACGCACGGTGAAGAAGTTGCCCAGTGATTTGGACATTTTCTCACGGTCAACCATCACCATTCCGGAGTGCATCCAGGTGTTAACGTATTCGCCGCCGTGCGCACAGGTTGACTGGGCGATTTCGTTTTCGTGGTGCGGGAACATCAAGTCCGAACCGCCACCATGAATATCAAAATGGTTACCGAGCTGTTTGCAGTTCATTGCAGAACATTCGATGTGCCAGCCTGGACGACCTTCGCCCCACGGGGATGACCAGCTTGGCTCGCCTGGTTTCGACATTTTCCACAGCACGAAATCCATCGGGTTGCGCTTAACGTTTGCTTCGACTTCAACACGGGCACCGGCTTGCAGTTGTTCCAGATCCTGGCGGGAAAGTTTGCCGTAATCGGCATCACTTTCTACCGAGAACATCACATCACCATTGCTGGCAACATAGGCGTGATTGCGCGCGATAAGCTGTTCAACAATTTCGATGATGTCCGGAATATGTTTGGTGGCGCGTGGCTCACTGTCCGGGCGCAAAATATTCAGCGCGTCGAAATCGGTGTGCATTTCGGCAACCATGCGGTCTACGAGCGCAACAAAATCTTCGCCGTTTTCATTGGCGCGTTTGATGATTTTATCGTCGATGTCGGTAATGTTGCGCACATACTTCAGCTTATAGCCGATAAAGCGCAGGTAACGCGCGACCACATCGAAAGCGACAAAAGTACGGCCATGGCCGATATGACACAGATCGTAAACGGTGATACCACACACGTACATGCCAACTTCTCCGGCATGAATAGGTTTGAATTCCTCTTTTTGGCGACTCATTGTATTGAAGATTTTTAACATCAGGGGATTCCATGTAAGCGTGTGATTTCAAAATTAGGCTATATGTTACATCAAAATTTCACACGGAAGCAGCACGCTTTGCAAGGTGATGATCATGTGCAGTTATGCTATAACAACCACCTTGTGTCGCGGCACCGTCTGCCCGAACACTGTCTGACTAATATAGGATGCACAGCATGGTTACTTTTCATACTAATCACGGCGATATCGTAATCAAAACTTTTGATGATAAAGCGCCTGAAACTGTTAAAAACTTCCTCGAGTACTGCCGCGAAGGTTTCTACGCGAACACCATTTTCCACCGTGTGATCAATGGTTTCATGATCCAGGGCGGCGGTTTTGAACCGGGTATGAAGCAAAAAGACACCAAAGACACCATCCAGAACGAAGCGAATAACGGCCTGAAAAACACGAAAGGTACGCTGGCAATGGCTCGTACCCAGGCGCCACATTCTGCAAGTTCCCAGTTCTTTATTAACGTGGCTGACAACGATTTCCTGAACTTCAGCAGCGAAAGCATGCAAGGTTGGGGTTACTGCGTGTTTGCTGAAGTAGTTGAAGGCATGGACGTTGTTGAGAAAATCAAAGGCGTGTCCACTGGCCGCAGCGGTATGCACCAGGACGTTCCTAAAGAAGACGTGGTTATCACAAGCGTAACCGTCAGCGAATAATTCGCCCATGGCGACGCTGTTTATCGCAGATTTACATCTGTGTTCAGAAGAACCGGCGATTACCGCCGGTTTTCTGCGTTTTCTGGCGGGCACCGCTCGGGAAGCTGATGCGCTCTACATCCTTGGCGATCTGTTTGAAGCCTGGATTGGCGATGATGATCCTGAACCGCTGCACCGCCAAATTGCTTTAGCCATTAAAGATCTGGTTGATTCCGGCGTGCCCTGCTTCTTTATTCATGGCAACCGCGATTTCCTGCTCGGCAAACGTTTTGCCCGTCTTAGCGGCATGACTTTATTGCCGGAAGAAAAAACGCTCGACCTGTATGGCCGCAAAATGCTGATCCTGCATGGCGATACCCTTTGCACTGACGACCACGGTTATCAGGCGTTCCGCAAGAAAGTCCACCGACCCTGGCTACAATGTTTGTTCCTCGCCCTGCCGCTGTTTATTCGTAAACGCGTCGCCGCCAAAATGCGCGCCGGCAGCAAAGCCTCGAACAGCAGCAAATCAATGGCGATTATGGATGTAAATCAACACACCGTGACCCGCGCGCTCACCCGCCATCAGGTACAGTGGATGATCCACGGCCATACGCATCGCCCAGAAATTCACTCGCTTTCAGCTAACGGCAAGCCCGCATTTCGTTGCGTACTTGGCGCCTGGCATAGCGAAGGGTCGATGATTAAAGTCACTGCCGAAGACGTCGAACTCATCCCCTTCTCTTTTTAAACAAAATCGCGTTTTTTTGCTGCCTTGTTAGCTACGCAACCGTTTTCCTTGCTCTATGTTCATGCTATTCTCTGTGCCCTTCTGACCGACCGAGCCATATTCGGTGATGTTTGCACACCCACAGGAGTTTTGAGACGCATGTCCTCCAACCAGACCCCAGCGCGTATCGCCATTGTCATGGGTTCCAAAAGTGACTGGGCTACCATGCTGTTTGCCGCAGAAATCCTCACCGCCCTTGATGTTCCACACCATGTCGAAGTGGTTTCCGCACACCGCACTCCCGATAAACTTTTCAGCTTTGCCGAACAAGCAAGCGGCAACGGTTATCAGGTTATTATTGCGGGCGCGGGTGGTGCGGCGCATTTGCCAGGTATGATCGCGGCAAAAACGCTGGTTCCAGTGCTGGGTGTGCCAGTCCAAAGCGCGGCATTAAGCGGCGTAGACAGTCTCTATTCCATTGTACAAATGCCACGTGGTATTCCGGTTGGCACGCTGGCAATCGGCAAAGCGGGTGCGGCCAACGCGGCCTTGCTGGCGGCACAAATCCTTGCGCTGCACGATAAAGAACTCACTATGCGCCTTGAAGCGTGGCGTCAAAGCCAGACCGATGAAGTGCTGGACAACCCCGATCCACGGGGTGAAGCATGAAACGCGTTTGCGTGCTGGGTAACGGCCAGTTAGGCAGAATGCTGCGCCAGGCAGGCGAACCGTTGGGTATCGCGGTTTACCCGGTTGGCCTTGATGCAGAACCTGAAGCCGTGCCATTTGCGCAAAGCGTCATCACCGCAGAAATTGAACGCTGGCCAGAAACCGCACTCACCCGCGAACTGGCTCGCCACAATGCGTTTGTGAACCGCGATGTGTTCCCAATCATCGCTGACCGTCTGACGCAAAAACAGCTGTTCGATAAACTCGATCTGGCGACCGCGCCGTGGCAATTACTGTCCAGCCGCGACCAGTGGGCAGGTGTGTTCCAAAACCTTGGCGAGCTGGCGATTGTAAAGCGCCGTACAGGTGGTTATGACGGGCGTGGGCAGTGGCGTTTGCGCAGCGATGAAACGGCTCAGTTGCCGGACGATTGCTACGGCGAATGCATTGTTGAGCAAGGCATTAACTTCTCGGGCGAAGTTTCTCTGGTTGGCGCGCGTGGTCACGACGGTACAACCGTGTTTTACCCGCTGACGCACAACCTGCATCAGGACGGTATTCTGCGCACCAGCGTTGTTTTCCCGCAGGCTAATATTGAGCAACAACAGCAAGCTGAAGCGATGCTTTCTGCCATCATGCATGAGCTGAACTATGTTGGTGTCATGGCGATGGAGTGCTTTATCACGCCAGCCGGGTTGCTGATTAACGAACTAGCCCCACGCGTACACAACAGCGGGCACTGGACGCAAAATGGCGCATCCATCAGCCAGTTTGAACTGCATCTGCGCGCCATTGTTGACCTGCCTTTGCCACAGCCTGTCGTTAATTCGCCGTCGGTCATGATTAACCTTATCGGCACCGATTTAAATTACGACTGGCTGAAACTCCCTCTGGTACATTTGCATTGGTACGATAAAGAGGTACGTGAGGGCCGCAAAGTCGGTCATCTCAATCTGAATGACAGCGATACCGATAGACTGAGTGCAACTCTCGAAGCCATCGTGCCATTGTTGCCAGCGGAATACGCCAGTGGTATTGCCTGGGCGCAGCACAAATTCGTTAAGTAGCCATAACGGCGGGTGGCGCTAAGCGCTTACCCGCCCGATCATTCAAGCCAACTCCCCCTTCCTTTCTTTTTTGCATGCAAAAGCGCACAATTCCGCCTCACTCGCTTTAAGGTTTATCTATGCAAAACGCTCGTCCCGATACTCAAGATTATGAACATCTTCTACGCGCTGATATCCCGCTGATTGATGTGCGTGCTCCGGTTGAATTCAGCCAGGGGGCGATGCCTGCCGCGCTGAATTTCCCGCTGATGTCGGATGATGAGCGTGCTCAAGTCGGCACTTGCTATAAACAGCGCGGGCAGCAGGCTGCGGTGGAATTAGGTCATAAGCTTGTCCAGGGTGAAATCCGTGATGCCCGTTTGCAGAAGTGGCTTGAGCAATGCCGCCAGAATCCAGAAGGATACCTGTGTTGCGCCAGAGGTGGCATGCGTTCCCACATTGTGCAGCAGTGGCTACGTGAAGCGGGCGTTGACTATCCATTGGTTGAAGGTGGTTACAAAGCACTGCGTCATTATGCGATGGAGATGATTGAGTCACGTTCACGCTGGCCGATGCTTCTCGTCAGCGGTAATACTGGCGGCGGCAAAACCATTCTTATTCGCTCGTTACCAACGGGTGTCGATCTTGAGGGGTTGGCGCATCATCGCGGTTCGTCGTTTGGCCGCACGATTGTCGAGCAACCCTCTCAGGCAAATTTTGAAAATAATCTCGCGGTAACGTTGCTTAAGAAAAGTGATGGAGCGCAAGTAACCTGGGTTGTTGAAGATGAAGGCCGGATGATTGGCTCTCGCCACATCCCGGAGTGCTTCAGAGAACAGATGCAACGCTCACCGATTGTGGTGATTGACGATCCATTCGAGCAGCGTTTAGAGCGTTTAAAAACCGAATATTTCCAGCAAATGAGCGAAGCATTTTTATCAGTACACGACGAAGAGACAGCCTGGCAGAACTATGGTGAGTATTTGCATCATGGCCTGTTCGCTATCCGCCGCCGTCTGGGGATGGAACGCTTTGCGCAGTTCAGCGCATATCTGGATGAAGCATTGGTTGAGCAACGCAAAACCGGCTCAGTAGAAGGGCATCTCGCCTGGCTTTCGCCGCTGCTCGAAGAGTATTACGACCCAATGTATCGTTATCAACTAAGTAAAAAAGCACACAATATTGTCTTTCGTGGCGACTACCAACAGGTGGAAGCCTGGCTTCGCGAACGTACAGCGTAAATTACCTTCAACGGGCTGGCGTTAAATAGATTGCCAGCCCGTAAGTTTCACGCTTATCAGGCAACAAACTGGCGGAATAGCGCTTTACCTTTCAGCAAACGAATCCCCAACCAGCCGCCACACAGAGAAAGCAGCACAGCACCGGTTAACGGCAGGATTACCCACAGCCGCCAGTCTGGTTCCCATGGGAAATCAAACACGCGGGTTTGCAGTAGACCGAGCGCAGTTTCAGCACCAATCGCCGCCACCAGCCCGGAAACCAGCCCCAGAACCGCAAATTCACACCATAAAGTCGTGCGCAGCAAGCGCTTCCCTGCACCCAAAGTGCGATATACCACCAGTTCCTGATGCCGTTGGCGCATCCCTACTTGAACCTGGGCCAGCAGTAACAGCACACCGCAAGCAGTCACCAGCACCACCATCACTTCCAATGCCCGGCTCACCTGCTCTAGCACCTGCCCTACCTGGCGCAAAATGGCCCCGATATCCAGCAAACTGACGGTAGGGAATTCACGGTTAAGTTGCGTTAACACGCCATTTTTCCCATCCAGATGGAAGCTCGTCAGCCAGCTTTGTGGTTGGTTGTCGAGCGCACCCGGCGGGAAGATAAAATAGAAATTAGGTCGCAGACTCTCCCAATCAACTTTACGCAGGCTTGAAACTTTCGCCGAGAAATCCTGGGTATCGCCCATAAACGTGACGGTATCTCCCAGTTTAATCTTCAGCCGTTTTGCAACACCTTCATCCATGGACACTTCGCCCGCTTTCGGCGGCCATGAACCGGCAAGTATTGGGTTATGCGTTGGCTTCTGGCTCTGCCACGTCAGATTGAGTTCGCGGTTAAGTGCTTCATCAGTATTACCCTCGGTGGATTTTCCGTTTATCGCCGTCATACGCACACGCACAATCGGGTAGAACGATTCCGGGATTATCTGATGCTCAGCTAAAAACTCTTTCACTGGCTGAACCTGCTCGGTGGCAATGTTTAGCAGGAAATAATTCGGGCTTTCCGGCGGTAACTGTTGCTGCCAGCGGTCAAGCAAATCGCCACGCAGTACCAACAACAATGCCAGTAACATAAACGATAGCGAAAACGCCGCAAGCTGACTTAAGGTTGCCCATGGCTGGCGCAGAAGGCGATTTACGGCCAGGCGCAGCGCGAGGTTTTTCAGCGTCAGCTTCTTCAGCAGTTTCAGTACCCCCCAGCCAACAATGCCGCACAAAGCCGCGAGTACAACTGTACCTGCCAGCACCGCCCACAAAAGCGTGCTCCCACCCATCAATGCGGCCAGCAGTGCGACAACAACGATGAAGATGACTGGCAGATAGATTTTCAGCGGCCAGACGTTTGCCACGGCATCACGGCGTAAAACGCGCAGCGGTTGGGTTGCCAGCAGTAAGCGATAGGGGCGCAAACCCACCAGCAGGGAGATCACCACCATTGAACCGACAGCCCACACCCACGGCCAGAGGCTGGCTGGAGGAAGGGCGGCAGGCAATACAGGCTTAAGCAGGCGCATTAGCACCGCTTCAAACACCAGCCCTGCGGCACCACCGGTAATTGCCGCTAGCGCCAGCACCATCAACCACTGGCCGATAATCAGCTTGCGCAGCGCAGCACGCCCTGCCCCGAGGGTTTTCAAGATGGCGACTAAATCGTAACGGCTGCGGCAGTAATGATTCATCGCGACCGCAACGGCTGCGACTGCCAGTAATAGCGTCAGCAGTGCAGAGAGTAGTAAGAATTGTTGCGAGCGTTCCAGAGATTTCCCGAGAGCGCCGTCATCTTGTTCCATACCGTACCAGCGCTGCTCTGGCTTGAGTTTTGGCACCACATACTGTTCAAATTTATCGAGCTGCTGCGGCGTGCCGCCAAATTTGTAGCGCCATGAGATACGGCTCCCCGGCTGCACCGCGCCGGTTTTTTCCACATCAGCCAGGTTCATCATTAAGCGCGGAGCCATCTGGAACGGGTTAAAACCCGAGTCCGGCTCCTGAATCACTTCTCCGGCAATGCGTAATGTGGTGTCGCCCACATCCAGCGAGTCCCCCACGTTAAGATTGAGCAACGCCATTAAACGCGGTGCCAACAGCACGCTTCCCGGCTCGGGTTTTAGCCCTGGCGGGTTGGTATCGAGCTGGCCGTACATCGGGTAAACCTCATCCACGGCTTTTACCGATGCCAGTTGCGGCGTATCTCCGGCAAATGTCATGGTGGCGAAGGTCAGTTGTTTGCCGACTTTCAGCCCGTCCTTTTTCGCCTGATCCAGCCATTCCTCAGGCACTTCTCGCGAGCTGCGTAATGCACGGTCACCCGCCATAAAGTCGCGGCTTTGCTGGTTTAGCCCTTGTTCCATGCGGTCGCTGATATTACCCAACGCCAGCACACATGCCACCGCCAGGCTCAACGCCAGCCAGACAATCAATAACGATGGCGAGCGCCATTCACGCCAGAACCAGCGGGCAATCATGCTTCCTCCCACAACTGACCTTCGCGCAGGCGCAGGCGGCGGTCACAGCGGGCTGCAAGCTGTTCATCATGCGTCACGAGGATGAGCGTAGTGGAAAAATCCCGGTTCAAGGAGAAGAGTAAATCCGCAATACGATCGCCGGTGTGGCGGTCAAGATTACCGGTTGGCTCATCGGCAAACAGCACCGAAGGACGCCCATTAAAGGCGCGAGCCAATGCCACACGTTGCTGTTCGCCACCGGAAAGCTGCGCGGGGAGGTGATCCAAACGTTTCCCCAGACCAAGCTGTTCGAGCAATGCTTTCGCCTGCGCACGACTGGATGAGTCATTTTCCCCGCGCAGCAGCGCCGGAAGTTCAACGTTCTCAAGCGCGTTAAGCGTGGGAACCAACATGAATGACTGGAATACAAAGCCGACGTTTTTCGCCCGCAATGCCGCTCGAGCTTCTTCATCCATACTATGCAGCGGCTGGCCGCACAGATGCACCTCACCTTCGCTGCCATCATCGAGCCCCGCCAGAATCGCCAGTAGTGTAGACTTCCCTGAACCGGATTCACCGATAAGCGCGATGGTCTGCGCCTGTTTGACAACCAGCTCAACTCCGGTAAGGATGGAGAGCTGATGTTCCCCAGTTCCTACGGACTTACTAAGATGATGAACTTCAACAATGTTTTCCGCTGGCATTTGCCCTTCCTGTTTCTGGCTTTCTTAACCATTCGCGCCGCGCATGCGGACACGTTGTTGATTTTGGGAGATAGCCTGAGCGCCGGTTACCGAATGTCAGCAACAGCAGCCTGGCCGGCCTTGCTGGATGCGAAGTGGCACCAGCAAAATACTAAGGTGGTGAACGCCAGTATTAGTGGCGACACCGCACCACAAGGTCTGGCACGGTTACCGGCGCTACTGAAACAGCATCAGCCTCGCTGGGTATTAATTGAGCTTGGCGGTAACGATGGCCTGCGCGGTTTTCAGCCACAAGCCATCGAGAAAAGTTTGCGCCAGATAATTAACGATGTGAAAGCGGCAAACGCTCAACCATTGCTGATGCAAATACGTCTGCCTGCAAACTACGGTCGTCGTTATAATGAGTCGTTTAGCGCTATTTATCCGCAACTTGCCAAAGAGTTTTCTATTCCTCTTCTGCCATTTTTTATGGAGGAGGTCTATTTGAAACCGCAATGGATGCAGGATGACGGTATACATCCGAATAGTGATGCTCAACCGTTTATCGCCGACTGGATGTCTTCCCGTCTGGCACCTTTAGTTAAACATGACTCATGAACAATCGGGGCACCTCTCGGGTAAAGTTATGCAAAAATCAGTTTTAATTACAGGTTGTTCCAGCGGTATTGGTTTTGCCTGCGCACAAGATTTAAAGCAGAAGGGTTATCACGTTCTGGCTGCCTGCCGTAAACCTGCAGATGTTGAGCGTATGAACCAGGCCGGATTGACCGGCGTATTGCTCGATCTCGACTCGCCCGAGAGTGTGAAAGCAGCGGCGGAACAAGTCATTGAACTGACCGAAAACCGCCTGTATGGGCTGTTTAACAACGGCGGTTTTGGCGTTTATGGGCCGTTGCAAACCCTTTCACGCGACCAGCTTGAGCAACAGTTTTCAACCAATTTGTTTGGCACCCACCAGCTGACCATGCTGTTACTGCCGGCCATGCTGCCGCACCGTGAAGGGCGCATTGTGATGACCAGCTCGGTTATGGGTCTGGTTTCCACGCCAGGTCGTGGTGCGTATGCCGCCAGTAAATATGCGCTGGAAGCCTGGTCCGATGCACTACGCATGGAACTGCATCATAGTGGAATTAAAGTCAGCTTGATTGAGCCCGGCCCGATTCGCACCCAGTTCACGCAGAACGTCAACCAGACTCAAGCTGACCATCCGGTAGAAAACCCAGGAATTGCTGCACGCTTTACGCTCGGGCCGGAAGCGGTAGTGGAAAAAGTGCGCCATGCTTTTGAAAGCTCAAACCCGAAATTACGTTATCCGGTGACGCTGGTTGCCCATGCTTTAACGTGGTTACGCCGCCTGTTACCAGGCCGTATGTTGGATAAAATTTTACGTGGTTAGTTGAAGCAACTGACGCCAACCCCCATGTAATTATTAAATATTTAAAAGAGAGTTAAGCCATGTCTGCACCGTACAATATTGATATCACCGAAGCGAACATGCACCAGGTGCTGGAACAGTCCGTTACTACACCGATTCTGTTCTATTTCTGGTCGGCACGCAGCCAACACTGCGAACAGTTAACACCGGTTCTGGATAAGCTTGCAGCGCAGTATCAAGGGCAGTTTATCCTTGCCAAAGTAGACTGCGATGCCGAGCAAATGGTCGCGTCTAAGTTTGGTTTGCGCAGCATCCCAACGGTTTATTTGTTCCAGAATGGTCAGCCTGTTGATGGCTTCCAGGGACCACAGCCTGAAGAAGCGATTCGCGCGCTGCTGGAAAAAGTTCTGCCGCGTGAAGAAGAGCTGAAAGCGCAAGAAGCGATGCTACTGATGCAGGAAGGCAAGCACGCTGAAGCGCTGCCGTTGCTTAAAGACGCCTGGCAGATTTCCAACCAGAACAGTGAAATTGGCCTAATGCTGGCGGAAGTACAAATTGCGCTGAACCGTAGCGAAGATGCAGAGGCAGTGCTGAAAACCATTCCATTGCAGGATCAAGATACACGTTACCAGGGTCTGGTGGCTCAAATTGATTTACTGAAACAAGCCGCCGACACACCAGAAATTCAGCAACTGCAACAACAAGTTGAGCAAGATCCTGAAAACGCGCTGTTAGCCAGCCAACTGGCGCTGCAACTGCATCAGGTCGGGCGTAACGAAGAAGCGCTGGAGCTACTGTTTAGCCATCTGAAAAAAGACCTGGCTGCCGCTGATGGGCAAGTGCGCAAAATGCTAATGGAAATTCTCGCAGCCTTGGGCACCGGTGATGCGCTGGCCTCTAAGTATCGCCGCCAGATGTATTCGCTGCTTTATTAAGTATTTATCAAATGGCCTCTTTGTTATACCCGTTAGCATTCGAGTTGCAGCCAACACCTCTGCAGCTTGAAGGATGACGGGTATCGGAAGTCGCTGAATCTTTCCACGTAAAGGGTTAGACTTACATCAAATAAACAATGGAGGTTTTTTTGATGCTAATCGTCATTCCCGTACTGATCCTCGTCGCGCTGATTATCGTCGGCGCCGGGGTAAAAATCGTGCCGCAGGGCTACCAATGGACCGTGGAGCGCTTCGGCCGTTACACCAAAACTCTGATGCCGGGCTTAAGCCTTGTGGTGCCGTTTATGGACCGCATTGGCCGCAAAATCAATATGATGGAGCAAGTGCTCGACATCCCTTCTCAGGAAATCATCTCTAAAGATAACGCCAACGTCGCCATCGACGCGGTGTGCTTTATTCAGGTCGTTGACGCCCCGCGCGCGGCGTATGAAGTCAGCAATCTTGAGCTGGCTATCATGAACCTCACCATGACCAACATCCGTACCGTGCTCGGTTCAATGGAGCTCGACGAAATGCTCTCGCAGCGTGACAACATCAACACACGCCTGCTGCATATCGTTGATGAAGCCACCAATCCGTGGGGGATAAAAATCACCCGTATTGAGATCCGTGATGTGCGCCCACCGGCGGAGCTGATTGACGCAATGAATGCGCAGATGAAAGCTGAACGTACCAAGCGTGCGTACATTCTCGAAGCTGAAGGTATTCGTCAGGCGGAAATTGTCAAAGCCGAAGGGGATAAGCAGTCAAAAATCCTGAAAGCGGAAGGTGAGCGCCAGTCAGCGTTCTTACAGGCAGAAGCCCGTGAACGTAGTGCGGAAGCGGAAGCAGCGGCGACAAAAATGGTTTCTGAAGCTATCGCTGCTGGTGATATTCAGGCGATTAACTACTTTGTTGCCCAGAAATACACTGACGCGCTGCAACAGATAGGCTCTGCCAATAACAGCAAAGTGGTGCTGATGCCGCTTGATGCCACAAGCCTGATGGGTTCGATTGCCGGGATTAGCGAACTTATCGCGCAAAGCGGTACCGAGCGTAAAAGATGATTGCCGTGATATTTACCCACGCGCATATCTTCTGGCTAACGTTGGGAGGTCTGCTGCTGGCGGCTGAAATGCTCGGTGCCAGTGGTTATCTGCTGTGGAGCGGTGTTGCGGCAGTGCTCACCGGTTTGCTGGTGTGGGTGTTGCCACTGGGTTGGGAATGGCAAGGCGTTTGCTTTGCCGTGCTCACACTGGTTGCCGCTTTTCTGTGGTGGCGCTGGCTGTCGACACGTAAACAGCAAGAGCCTGGCGAAGTGCTCAATCAGCGCGGCCACCAGCTTATTGGCAGGCGTTTGCGTTTGGAAACCGCGTTAGTTAATGGCCGCGGCCATGTGCGGGTAGCCGATAGCTCATGGCCGGTGATGGCAGATAGCGATTTAGCAGCAGGCACCGATATTGTGGTGGTGGCTGTTGAAGGGATTACGTTGAAGGTAAGAGCCATTCAAGCGTGAGTTATCAGATGGCGCTACGCTAATCCTACCTACGGAAAACGAAGATTGCGTAGCGACTGATTACTGGCGATGGCAACAGCCCGAAAGGTTATCGATGATCGGGCAATCTGCGCTGTCGTCCCCTGGGCAGGATTCGGCAAGCGCCAGCAATTGTTGGCGCATCGCCTGAAGCTCACTGATATGTTTTTCAATATCTGCCACTTTTTGCAGCGTGCGTGTTTTCACATCCGCACTGTGTCGCGCCGGGTCGTTGAACAAATTGACCAGCTCGCGACACTCTTCAAGATTAAACCCCACCTGCCGTGCCTGGCGCAGCAAGGTCAGCTCATCAAGATGTTTTTGCGAATAGCTACGGTAGCCGTTTTCAGAACGAAGCGGTGCTGTCACGAGCCCCTTTTCTTCATAAAAACGAATCGCTTTGCTGGTTAAACCGGTCCTTTTCGCTACATCGCTGATGTTCATGTTTCCTCCTGATTTTGTCGGATGTCGCTTCGCTAATCCGACCTGCGAAAGCGGGTCATTCATACTAACGATCCTGACCCCAAAATCATATTAGAAGCGAATCTTCATACCCACCGACGCCGAAACATCTGATGACACGGAAGTATCACCTCCGCCATCCCATGTTTTCCCGATTTCAGTATAGCCCTGTACATCCGCAGTCACTGCCCATGTGGTGCCGACGGCAACTTCGGTAGTCTGGAAGCGCTGGTTGGCATTGATATCCGTTGCTGCGGCGTTATTCGCCGTGTTCTTCCAGGTCACGGTGTCCTGCCCATCAGAGAGCTCCTGCCAGTAGTTGACGCGCACATACGGTTTCACTTTGCCGTAGTTAGTGTCGTAATCCGCCGCCAGGCGAACCCCGAGGCGACCAATAACAGAACCGTCAGCATTAACCGAGACTTTGGTCTTGCCGCGATCCTTGAGTGTTACGTCATCAAAATCACTATATTGGTAGATTAATTGCGCCTGCGGTTCAATCAGCCAGTTACTGTCACCCAGTTGCCACGGTTTACCCACTTCTACAGATGCCGTAAACGAGTTGCCATCAGGATTGTAAGTCTCGCGATCATACATATTCTTCAAATCAACCGAGTGGTATCCGTACTGCAAAACATTATCGACATACAAGCCGTTGGTATCAGTCCAGGTTCCGTAGCCGCCAAGGTAAGACGAGAATGTAGAGTTATACGCGTCGCCACCACTCATCCCGGTTATGCCACTGATTGAGCTGTCGGTATCCATAAAGGTGGTGTACAAACCCGCACGCCATTTATCGTTCTGCCAGAGATCAAGCCCCATCTGCATGCCATTGTAGTTGGTGCTGCTTTGCGATTGGGTTGGGTCATCATGTTTCTGATCGACCGACTTCACGATGTAACGCGCCCAGAAACGCCCTTCCTGATCTTCAGGCACATCGGCCTTGTACGGTTGCTCATCACCCAGACGCTGGTGAAGTGTGCCGAGCACAGTAAGATCAGCCTGGCGGATGATCGCGGCCAGCGTATCAAACCCTGGAACATCCGGTCGATAGCCCGCGCGCAAGAACCAATCCTCGCCCGCGCCCTGAGCATTTCCGGCAAACAATTGGTATTCCCAGGCTCCGGCAGTCAGAATATCGCCGCCGATGTTAAAGGCATCTTTAGTGGTCTGTGCGGTGGTAGTTGCGCCATTAACGGCGTCAACAACCAAAATACCATCACCCGTAGTAGGCTCGCCCAACTGGCTAACATCGATATCCAAAAGCGTGCTGCCAGAAGCAGTGCCACCATTGATAACCAGACGGTCAGCAACACCAGGGCTGTGCTGTTGCGCAGCAATTTTCAACGTGCCATCGACACCCACATAGCTACCATTCACCGTGAGTGTTGAGCCCACATCACCGCCACGCAGATTGATGGTTCCCTGGTTAACCAGATTGGCGACCGACTGGCTGTAGCCGCCAGTATCCAGAGTGGCACCACTGCTAACAATATGGCTCGATTTCTGGCTAAAGCGGTCCTCGCCCGACGCAAGCAAAGTCCCTTTTTCGACAAGAGTAATCCCACTCCAGGTATTGCTACCGTTGAGAATAGTGGTGCCACTACCTTGCTGCCAGACTCGCCCGCTGCCCGATATATCGCCGTTTAAGGTGAAGGTGTCGCTGCGGTTAATCGCAAGAGTCGCGTTATCGACAATATTGCCGCCAACATTGCCTGCCGTTCCACCGTTGCCCAATTGCAGCACACCATCACTGACGGTGGTAAGTCCTGCAAAACTGCTGTCCTGGGTGAGCGTCAAAGTGCCTTTACCCAGCTTGGTGAAGTTGCCATTGCCGGTTACTGCACTTAACAGCGAAACCGAGTTGCCGTTGGTATCGATAGCCCCACCGACGCCAGAAAGCGTTACCTGGCGTGCCGTGTCAAAAGCGCCACCGTAGCGCAATGTGCCGCCACTCAGGCCAATTCCGGTTCCCGCAGCGCCGAGATTGCCGTCAGAAGAAACCTGCAATACGCCGCCGCTCACCTGCGTTCCTCCCTGGTATTGGTTGTTACCATTAAGAATCAATGTGCCGAGGTCGGCCTTGTTGATGCCCCCTTCGCCGTCGATAACCGAGTTGATAGTCGCGGTGTAGCCCGCGCTCGGCGCCGTACCATCGCCTACGCGAATCACGGTATTGGCGGTATGCGTGGTGAGGTTATCACCGCCAACTACGTAACCGTCGGTGGCAAATTGCGCGCCGCTAATCGCGACTTCGCCCAGGCTTGTATCTATCGTGACATTGCCCGCAGTGCCGCCAAATACCGCGAACGAACCATCGCTAAACGGTGTATTAAAACGTCCGTCCGGGGTAGTGACGTCCGTCGTCCAGTTATCATTACCGCTGGCGCTTTGCCAGATACCGTTGCCGCCGTCGATCACGCCGTTGTTTTTCAGCGCCCCACCCGCGCCGCCAAATCCATCCCAGAAGCGCATGACATAGCCG
Source organism: Buttiauxella sp. AC038 (assembly GCF_979253565.1). Lineage (NCBI taxonomy): Bacteria > Pseudomonadati > Pseudomonadota > Gammaproteobacteria > Enterobacterales > Enterobacteriaceae > Buttiauxella > Buttiauxella sp. AC038. The sequence goes on from NZ_CEEDCQ010000001.1 coordinate 3,843,640, forward strand.
GTGCGATTCACCAGATTGACCTGGCCTGCAATTGAGGTTTGAACATAGAGATCGTCTGCTGCCGGAGGCGCCGAACCTATCTCCAGAATATTGTCGGTCAACGCACCGGTATAATTGAAGACGCGATAAACCCCGACATCAAAGCTGCCGCCCGGAGTCTGTGTGATATTCAGTTGGCCGTTAAGGTTGAGATCGCCATTGATGTTGATCAGGTCGTTAAGCGCACCGCCAACGGTGTAAGGCTGTCCAAACTGGAAGTCGACTTGTGAGTTTTGGTTGAGTGTTAATGCGCCCATTGTCAGCACACCAACGCTTGCCAGGTCCTGCCCTGCGGCCAGGTGCCCACCGTCATCAACAACAACGCTGCCACCCAACACGCCAGCACCACCGAGTGTTGCGCCGTTATTGACGGTGGTTTTACCCGTCGCAGCCACTTGATTACCGTTGATAAGCAACACGCCTTGCTGTGCGGTTGTCGCCCCGGTCCAGGTGTTAGCTGCGGTCAGGTTTAAGGTCCCGGTACCGGTCTTCACCAGGTTTCCGCTGCCGTCAATAATTCCGCTGATGGTGTCATTGCGCCCTAATGCCCCTTCAACCAACGTTGCGGCTCCCAGTGCAATGTTACCCGCGCCCGATAACGAACCGACTGACGCACTGGCCAGTGCCGCGCTGATATCAACTAAACCACCCGCAAGGTTTGAAATCACCGCCCCTGCGCCCTGCGCATTGTCGGCAAACTTAACCGTACCGCTGTTAGCAACCGTCGCCGAACCGGCATCCGCGCTGCCTCCGAGCGCAAGCATCGAACTGGCGTCAACAGTTACATTAGCGTTATCACCGTGGCTTTCATCAGTGAATGTCGCATTAGCACCTTGTGTCAGATTGATGGTGCTCTGCCCGGCCCCTGCGGTGTCGTGGAATGCCAGACTCGCATCATTGACTTCAAAGGTATGGGCCTCACCAGAGGCTGAATTATTGAGATTTAGCAATGCATTATTGGAAACAGAAACCTGGCTGTTCACCTTGCCAAACACACCAGTGGCATTAGCATTGACGGTCAGTTGCCCGTTATTGTCGTTGCCAACAATATTGGTATCGCCCTGATAAATATTTTTCCGGTTCATCTCGAGGAAACTGCTGTCGCTGCCGCCCGAGGTATCATAGACGTTGAGCGGCCCATCGCCGGCAATCAGACCCGCTGGTGTGAAGGTGTTACCGTATAAATCAAACGAACCACCGGTGGCGCCATCAAGATAAATATTACGATTAGTAGTGAAATCAGCCCCCGCCTGCAAAGCCGAAGCATTTCTGATCGTTATGGATGTCCCTGAATCGCCCAGGCTTTCGTCTTTAGAGACCTGCAAAGTGCCGCCCCAGATCTCTACCCCACCGCTGAAATCATTGATGCCATTGAGGATCAAACGGCCCGGATCGGTTTTCAGCAATCGCACTACACCGCTGTCTAACTCGTCCTGAACCAAATTCGCATTGATTGTCGTCGTCACATTATTACTGCCCGCAGCCCCGACCCGGATAACAAAGAAACTATCCGCCTCGGTTTCCCCATCCGACTGGAAACGGTTGGCCGGTTTTGGTGCCGTAGTATTGAAAGCATCCGTTACGGTGCTGATGTAATGCAATTGAGAGATGGCATTAAGTTGTTGCAGTACATAACCATCTGTCAGGAATTGCATACCAGAGGTGATGACTCGTCCATTGTCATTACTTATAGTGACAGTGCCTTTTTGTCCCTCAAATACAGCAAAGGCAGTTGCTGCCCATGGCTCATTACCGACGCCATTTCCCTGAGTCCAGTTATTCGTCTGGCCGAATCGATTAGCACGCCAGACTCCATCCCCACCGTTGACATTATTATCGCCACCAACACCGCCTGTCCCATGGCCCGCTGCGCTACCACCATCCCAGAACTGCAGTTCTGAAGCAGGATTCAAGTAATTCAGAATCAGGTTAACTTCATTAGGAAGAGCAGTCTGAATATAGTAATCACCACCACTATTCGCCGGAAGTGAAGCAATATTCATGATGTGATTGGTTAATTCTCCTACGTAGTTAAACAGGCGATAGACGCCCGGAATGAAATAGCCCCCACTTGACAGCGTGACATTAAGATCACCATCAAGAACCAGATCCCCCCCACATTCACGACATCGTTAAGTGCCCCACCAGACACATAGGGTTCGCCCAGTTCAAATTTGCTGTTGGTGGTGCTCGCCAACGTCAAATCACCATTGATCGTCAGTTTGCCGACCCCGCCATCTCCCGGCGTCAGCGTGGTGTTGCCTTCAAATGCGACATCCCCACCAATGGTGCCATTGCCGCCTAATGTGGTGTTCGAATGGACGGTGGTAAGCCCAGTTGCCTGGCTTTGATTACCATTGACCAGCAATGTACCTTGATTAACTTCTGTCGCCCCTTTCCAGGCGTTGGCACCACCCAGTCGCGTAATCCCGAGGCCATCTTGATGGAACGCCCCACTCCCCGAAATCACGCCGTTTAGGGCAATGTTGTCAGAACGGTCAATCGTCAAAATGCCATCATCGGTGATATTGGTGGTTTCAGACACACTACCGACAGTGCCACCATCACCCAATGCCAGTTCCGCCCCCGAGCCAATATAAGTGTTTCCGGTGTAAGTACTGTTGCCAAGCAATGTAGTTTTGCCCGCATTGATACGTTCCATGCCGCCGCTGCCACTGATAATCCCGGTATAAATCTGATCGCTTGCACCATCAAATGACAGCAGGCTTGTCGCTCCCGAAGTAGTGACGTTGTAGTTATGAATCGATGAGTCAGCAGTGGTGGCAGCGCTTGTGCCACTGCGCAGCGTCGCACCGTTGTTAATGTTTATGGCCTGCGTACCGGAAAGCACCAGGTCGTCAACAATACGTGCATCTGTGGCATCACCATTTAAGGTTAAAGAACTCCAGCCGGTGCCAATATTGGTGCCCTTCGTGAGGTCATCAGCGCTAAAGGTGCCGATTAAAGCCGGAGCTGCCCCCTGATGAGTGCCGTTAAGCGTTAAGGCATTATTGGTGCCACCTTCACTTAAAATATGCGTAACGCTGGCAAGCGAAACATCACCAAGAGTTGCACTATCGTTGCCATCTGCTCCCGTAAACGTGACACCGCCGGTGAAAGCACCCGCCGTCCAACTGAAATTATCATTACCGCTTCCAAGGTTGATTTCGCCGCGTGTATTCGCCCCCGAACCGCTTAATGCCACTACATCATTGCCGGTCCCGGTGAGAATGGCCTGCGCCGTGGCATTCGCCGCAAGCAACGTACCGCTGTTATTGACGGTCGTATTGCTCGCACTGGAAGCGTTAATTACTGGAGCACCCGCGCCCAGACTTGTTATTGTTCCGGTGTTGGTGATTGTCCGGTTGCTGCCCACAGAACCATCCGTTGCAACTATCGCAGACCCCGCCCCCGCCGCCATATTGATAGTGGCGCCGGAACTCACATTACCGGCGGTTCTTGCCAGAATACCGACACTGCCAGCCCCCGTACCATTGATGGTGTAACCATTATCAATGGTGAGATTCCCGGTTGTGGGAGCCCCATTTGCATCCATAAAGGCGAAGCCCTGGCCGTTACCGGAGATATTTAGCGTGTTGTTAGTGCCTGCGGCGTTAAACGTTACAGCCGTGCGAATCGCCGGGCCATTTGAGGCATTAATGGTCACGCCATTAAGATTGATATTCGAGGTGTCAGCATTGTTATTAATCCCTGCGCCACTGCCAGAAATGTCGATAACGGTATTACTTGCGGTAAATGATGCAGCTCCGGCATCCATCCGTACACCATCAGCCCCACCTGATGCCGTAATGTGGTTACCCGTCCCGTTAACCGTCAAGTTAGCACCAGCACCAATCAGCTGAACGGCGGCAAGTCCGCCAGAGGCATTGACGTTGCCCAGGGTGTTCACCACCGCGTTCGTCCCGCCGACGCGCACACCGACATTCCCGCTGCCCACCGCACCGCTGACACTAATCAGATTGTTGTTAGTCAGTGCGCTATTGTTTTGAATATCGACGCCAATATTGTTGGTGCCTGAGACAGTTACCGGTGCAGCTACCGTCGCCTTGCCGTTGTCATGCAAAACGATTCCGGTACTGTTGGTGCCATTTAACGAAATACCGCTACCACTGAGATTCAGCTCACCCGCATGGGAAACGTTATAGCCAACAATCCCGCTTTGCCCAGCGCTGCTTGTGACGGAAGCGTTCGATGTCACCAGCGTTTGCAATTCGTCAGTATCAATCGAGCCGTCGATATTGTAATTACGCCCATCAATCAACACAGCGGTTGTATTGTTATGCTGCAACACAATGCCGCCATCGCTAATATTACCGACCGCGCCTCCGGTGACTTTCACCCCGACCGCATTTTCACCATTCACAAATATTTTGGCGGTCCCAGTGGTGAGTGAAGTCTTGGTTCCGGTTGTTTCATCCACGCCGTTGGCAATAATCCCGGTGGCGTTATCACCAGACATTGTTAACTGATAACTCGCCGCAGCCCCTGTGCCGCCAGCAAATACCGCGCCGTGGTCAACGGCAAATAAAATAGAGTCAGCCTGGCCGTTATCATTGATATTCGCATTGCCAACATTAATCTTCGCCTTATTACCCCAGGCGTAATAACCCATTTGTTTAACGTTTTCGAAAGAGAGCGTTGAAGCAGGGTTAATATCAATTTGCGCATCACCACGCGCATGAACACCAATCGCCCCCGCTGATAGCAATCTTATCGTGGAATTCAGGTCTACCTGCGCATGTTGGGTATTTAACCCTTCGGCATAAACCGCGTAGTTTCGGTAAGTATAAGGCTGGCCATCGCTACCGCCGGTGTCACCCGCCTTGCCCACGGTAATGGCACTTCCTCCGGTAGTTGTCACCGCAGCACCTGCTTTCTGCGCCAGCACATTAATGGCGATATTGTTGTCGCCATCAACGTTAATGGTGCCGCTGTGGGTCACGGTACCAATATTATCGACAACGTTCAGACCATAGTTTGCCGCAGCAGATCCGTTAGTGAGTTTGCCTAATACATTAATCGTGCCGGAGTTGGTAACCGCACCCGTTGCGCCTTCCACTGAAATCCCGGCAGCATTACGCGTCATTTCACCAATAGTTATCGTACCGCTGTTATTCACGGCGGCCGTGCTTTGCGTACGAATCCCAGCTGAAAGGTCACCACCTGTCATTGGCACCGGAGTTGGCGTGGCTGAATTAAGAACGGGATTGAAGCCGAGGTAAATATTGCCGGCATTACTAAACGTGGCATTTTGGTCGAGCCAAACCCCATAACCACCGGCTTTGCCATTCACATTATTGCTATTACCCACCACCGCGATAGTACCCGTTGCGGCGTTGGTGGCATTTGTCGTACCTGTTGCACGCATACCAATCGCATTGTTGGTGGTGGTGTCGGTAATCGCGGTATTAATATGGCCATTGTTAACCAGCGTACTGCTACCAGCCCCTTCCATCCCCACGCTACCCGCGTTAGAGACATTCTGATTGCTGCCATTTTTTTCAATAAACAATCCGGCATTTAAGGTGCCATTGTTAGTCGCAGTAGCGTTAGTTGCCATCATACCGACGGAAGTTGGGCTGCTGCCGCTGCTGCGCCACGCATTGATTGCACCGTCGCTCGTGATAACGCCGCCATTATCAGCACGCATTACCGCAGATGCGCCATCAACAGCCAGACTCCCGTCAGCAGTTACCAGCCCCGTCGCTTGTGCTCCAGTGGCATAAATAACGTTTAAATCACCGGTGGGTTGTGTGGCGTTATTGTTGTGTACGCCTTTGTCATCCCAGACGTGGTAGGTGAGATTGATACTGGTGTTTTCTTCTTTACCCAGCATGCCGGTAATAATGGCGTCGTAGGTGTTTTGTGCTTCAACCGTGGAGTCGATGACTTCACCGTTCACCTCAGCACCCGCTGTGAGCCAGTACTGAATTTGCGGTTTACCGCTGTATGCACCCGCCCCTATCAGGAAGTCATTAACTTCGGCAATATCATTTGATGAGTTGATAACAAAGGTTTTATTGCCAAGCTTAAGTACCCGATTCCCGACCAGTTCATAGTTGGGCAATGTAATTGAAAAGTCGTATTTTGCGCTTTGAGCCTCAAGGCTTTGCGTATCGGTTGAAAGGACAATTGCCGGGCGAAAATGGATGTAGTTATCGGAAAGCCATTGGGTGCCACTGGCAACGCCTGCACTACCGTCAGCTTTTGCCAATACGGAATTTTTGGTCAGCAGATCGATGGTATTTTCTGGTGCAGCAATGGCAGAATTGGGATCGCTTGAACCGACATTAATATTTGCCTGCCCGCCGGTCGGAGCCACATACGCAATACCAAAATTATTAAATATCCGAATGGAGTTATGATCGTAAACCGGTAACACCATATTACTTACCGGTGTGTCACCCGCTGAGATAAAGCTCGATGAATCATAAACACTGATGACCTGATAGCTACCGTCAAGACCTGGAACAGTAACATTGAGCTCCTGACTTTCTTGTGGCACAGCAGGAGAAGGTGAATAGGTATATTGCCCAATGTTAGCCGCGGTAATTGGTGTGGGATTATTATTCGAATCAGTTGCAACAATAGTAATAATGCGATTCGGGTCGGTCCCGGTGGAACCCGGCAGACCATTTAGCACCGTAACGCCCGTGCTGTTACCGTTGGTACCGGTGGCGATATTAGGTATTGCACCGATAACATTAAGCGTTGTGCCCGCAGCATAATGATTCGCCAATGGCTGGCCATCAATGGAAAACGCATAACCGGTATTTTTCACGGCATCATAGGGAGGCAGTAATGCATAGTTTGGGTATGCAGCATTCCAGATAACATCAACTGCACTGGCAGCACCTGAATAACTCCCGGCAAGCATCAATGCTGCTGTTGTTAATAGCTTTCTGCTACCTCGCCCAGTCCTGCTGCCTTTTTTCCCTGCCCGAGAAATTTCTGCCACAGCAATAAAACTGTTTGCAACATGGCTCCACACTAAGCGATATATATTATTCATAAGCAGTCTCTGCATAGCCAAAATAAGTAATAACGTGCTGACACATAAAGACAACGACAAACACCTGTCGAAACACTTTGTGTAACATTAGTACATAGCTGTGCTTTGAGAAGGAAATGGTGGAAAAAGTATTAGTTAACTAATCCCGTTTCACATAATGCTTTGAAAAATTCAAAATATTTTAAAGACGACATAGATGAATATTAATATTCTGCAAGTACTGATGAGTAATTTATATAAATCAAGAAAAAAGACATTGAGAATGGTAGGGTTAATATCTCCGCCCAGAACGAACGGAGATATTGAGGTTTAACTATCAGGCATGTGAAGCAGCAAGAGTGCCGTTATTCACATTAACCGGTAACGCAGCGGTGGTGAGCGCTGCCGAAGGTGATGTATTCATTGCTGCCATCGCGTGAACAAGTTGCCCGGCAGCATCGGATGCTCCCGTTGAGTTAACGATAGCAATACCGGTATTGTAATTTCCTTTCTGCCACATTTGATCCATTGAGGCTTCAAATGTTCCCTGGACGCCGTCAGTACGGAAAGCCCCCCACGGGTTGGTAAGAATAAAATCATTCGTTACGTCATCAAAACCGATAATCGCAAAAGCATGCCCGCCAACAAGATTGGTTTGCCCAGTATCAGCATTTACGGAGCTATCCCAACTAGAAAGCTGCACAGGTTGGCCGTTTAGTACCGCGGTTTTCAATATATCAAAGTCCGTGGTATTCCATTTTTCCTCAGTTGTATATACCGCTCTGAACGTTGTGTAGGTGTCACCTGTAATTTCCCCCAGTTTGTCGTAGCCACCAGGCAAACTTGAGTAAGCATTCACTTCATTCAAATAAGTCGCTTCAAAATCAACGTTCGCCCGTTCGACAATCGCCGCCCAACTCGAGGTTGCTGAATTTGTGCCACTGCTATAGGCATTGCCATCTACTGTGACCCATTGAGCCACACCTTTATTAAAGAAGCGCACACTGTAAGTATCATTCGGGTTCTGAACAATCATTGACTTAATGAAGTCTGGTGCCGTTTCCACAACCGCCTGAAGCGCGGACAGGAGCGAACAATCCCCAATGTAACCTTGAGTGATGTCGTTAATTGATGGGCCACCTTTAGCGAAAAGTGGGCGCCCATCAACATGATCAGATGAGGAAGATTTCGGGTCGTTTGCACCATCAAACCAGGTAGAAATTAGCTGGTTAAATTGCGTGGCTGACGAGCCCTCACTCAAGCTGCCAATTCGCTCCCCGTCACCGGTCGCACTCCAGTAAACAGATGCGCCATTGGTGCCCATCAACCCGCTTAATAGCGAGTAGACTGCCGAGTCAGTCCCACAAACATTGCCAACTTGCTGAACATAATATTTTATGTCGTTGTACTGATTTGCGTTAAGGTCACCGGTTAATTGAGAGGCTAAATCCTTAAGAATTGACTCAATCGTTGTAAAGCTAAACAAAGAAGAGTCGTTGGTCACTGCGTTATGCATGCTGGTTTTCAGTATCGGGTCATGCACACTGTCAACCAATGAGAAACCCGTATCCACAGATTTGTTAATTAACGCCTGTTGGCCTTGTGACAGAAGCCCCTGTTGCTCGATAGACAGCATTGGGGAAAGCGTTAGCAGCTGATCGGAAGTGAACGACGACACCATATCAATCAAATCAGAGAAATTATTCAAAGCAAGGAAATGTCGATATTCCAGCCCAATAAATGCAACAGGAGTAAGAGTCTTAAGCTGTGACGGAGTGAGCGCACTCATTGCATCCAGACTCAGGTTATTGAGGAATGTTGCAGTAAAACCTGATAAATCATTGCCAAAGGCCTGCATTTGGGCGGTGGTAAAACCTTGGATCGCGGCCGATGGGATCCAACCAAGGTGCTGCAATCCCTGAATTTGCTCGGCACTTAATGAGGCAATTTGCTGCGCAGTTAGCCCTTGATATTCGGTTTTAGATAATGTCCCGATAGAAGTAACCGAGAGTTGAGAAATATCTAAATGCCCAAACTGATCGCTAGTCAGTGCATTCAGGTGCGGAGCAACTGCGACTTGTGCCGCTGTTAATGCAGCCAAATGGTCGTTATCCCAATGCTTAAAATTGTCAGTCTGAATATGGGCAAGCTGATCGGCAGTTATCCCTTTCATCGCATCCGGACTTAAACTGTTAAACCAGTCAGAAGAAAAGAAGTAAAAATTATAGATAATTCCGCCAACCTGGTCCGCGGTTAATTGGGCACGACGTTCAGCGTCCAGCCCATTAAAGGCATCAAGGTACACCTGGCCCATCTGTTCAGGTTTTATTGCATGGAATGCTTCTGTCGTCAGGTTATTAAACCAACCAGGAGAGAACCAGTAAAAATTCTGGGTGCAATTCTTTATTTGGTCTGGCGTAAAACCGGAAGCCGCATCATCTGTCATCCATGCGGCATGGCCCATTGCGTTAATTTGTTCAGCGCTTAAGGAAGCAATTTGATTAGCTGTAAGCCCTTTATATTCGGTGTCACTCAAATAACTAAAGACTGACGTTTGCATTTTGGAAAGATCTAACAAACCAAATTGCGCACTACTCAGCCCACCAAAGTTATTCATGCCGCCGATCTGTTCTGCGGTAAAGGCATGCAGGTGTTCACTATCCAGAGCCGCAAGTGTGGTGGTGGAAATCTGGCTTACCTGAACAGGTGTCATCGCCTGCAATGTCTCAATGCTCAGATTATTTAACCAACCCGCCGAGAACCAGTTCATACCGATACTGATGTTTTGCACCTGTTCTGGTGTGAAAGCGCTCGCAGTGGCATCCGACATCCAGGATGGGTGGTACATCGCCTTAATTTGTGCAGGACTTAAAGAGGCAACCTGAAGTGCAGTTAATCCTTCATATTCCGTTTTGCTTAAACCGTTAATAGCTGATTCGGACAGTTGGCAAATATTTAACAGTCCAAACTGTTGGCTATTCAGCGCACTTAAGTGCGTTATTGCAGCAACCTGATCCGCACTTAAATGTGAAAGTACGTTGTCACTCAAAACAGGCATTTGAGCTGCCGTAAATCCACTTACCGCCGCAACCGATAGCAAGTCTACGTGTTGCAGGGCATTAATTTGTTCCGCACTTAATGCCGCTGTCTGTTTTGCGCTAAGCCCCGCATATTCAGTCGAGGTTAAATTGGCAATAACAGAAACCGGTAACCCAGAAATATTTAATAAGCCAAACTGAGCGCCAGTCAGCTCCTGTAAACTATTCATTGCCACAACTTGTTCGGCTGTGAGTTGCGCAAGCTTATTACCCAACGCCGCGGTTTGCACTGCGGTAAATTCGCTTATCACCCCTACAGGCAGCCATTCCACGTGTTTTATTGCCTGAATTTGTTCAGTGCTTAAACCCGTAATTTGATTCGCTGTCAGTCCGTCATATTCGGTTCTGCTAAAATTGCCGATGGCCGATGTCGTCATTCCGGAAAGATCTAACAAACCAAATTGCGCACTACTCAGCCCACCAAAGTTATTCATGCCGCCGATCTGTTCTGCACTAAGGGAGTGCAAGTGCTCGTTATCCAGGGCCGCAAGCGTTGCGCTGGAAATCTGGCCTGCCTGAACAGGCGTCATCGCCTGCAATGTTTCAAGGCTCAGGTTATTTAACCAACCCGCCGAGAACCAGTTCATACCGATACTGATGTTTTGCACCTGTTCTGGTGTGAAAGTGCTCGCAGTGGCATCCGACATCCAGGATGGGTGGTACATCGCCTTAATTTGTGCAGGACTTAAGGTGGCAACCTGAAGTGCAGTTAATCCTTCATATTCCGTTTTGCTTAAACCGTTAATAGCTGATTCAGACAGTTGGGAAATATTTAACAGCCCGAACTGTTGGCTATTCAGTGCACTTAAGTGCGTTATTGCAGCAACCTGCTGTGCGCTTAAATGCGAAAGCACGTTATCGCTCAATGCAGGCATTTGAGCGGCTGTAAATCCACTTACCGCCGCAACCGACAGCAAATCTACGTGTTGCAGGGCATTAATTTGTTCCGCGCTTAATGCCGCTGTCTGTTTTGCGCTAAGCCCCGCATATTCAGTCGAGGTTAAATTGGCAATAACAGAAACCGGTAACCCAGAAATATTTAATAAGCCAAACTGAGCGCCAGTCAGCTCCTGTAAACTATTCATTGCCACAACTTGTTCGGCTGTGAGTTGCGCAAGCTTATTACCCAACGCCGCGGTTTGCACTGCGGTAAATTCGCTTATCACCCCTACAGGCAGCCATTCCACGTGTTTTATTGCCTGAATTTGTTCAGTGCTTAAACCCGTAATTTGATTCGCTGTCAGTCCGTCATATTCGGTTCTGCTTAAATTGCCGATGACCGATGTCGTCATTCCGGAAAGATCTAATAAACCAAATTGCGCACTACTCAGCCCACCAAAGTTATTCATGCCGCCGATCTGTTCTGCGGTAAAGGCATGCAGGTGTTCGCTATCCAGAGCCGCAAGTGTGGTGGTGGAAATCTGGCCTGCCTGAACAGGTGTCATCGCCTGAAATGTTTCAATGCTCAGGTTGTTAAACCATCCTGCGCTAAACCAGTTCATACCAATATTAATGCTTTGTATCTGTTCCGGAGTAAAGGCGCTGGCCGTAGCATCAGATATCCATGACGTGTGGGCCATCGCATGGATTTGCTCAGAGCTTAAAGTAGCAATCTGCTCAGGAGTCAGCTTTTGATAAACCGCCTGACTCATTGCGCCAATCGTAGATGTTGAAAGCTGGGAAAGATTCAGTACGGCAAATTTATCGTTACTTATTCCATCAAGCTGGCTGGCAGTGAGTGCGGAATACGAATTTTTCGTCAGATTTTTTAACGTTGAAACTGAAAGTCCGGAAATATTAAGCAGCCCAAACTGGGCGCTACTGAAGGCATCAAGGTGTGAAATGGCGTTAACCTGCCCGGCGTTTAACACCCACAGATGTGAGTCCTTCAGGTCTTTGAGGTTTTCAGCTGTGATACTGGAGAGTTGAGCGTGACTTAGTGCGCCGAAATTCCCCCTCGGTATCTCATTAAGATGAGCCGAAGTAATAGCGGCAAAAGCCTGCTGATTGAGACTGTTTAAAAAATCAGGCGTGAACCAGTAAAAATTCACCTGGATATTCGCTACCTGATCGGGTGTAAATGCCCCCAGATGAGCGTTGTCCAGGCCACAAAGAGTATTGGTGGTTAACTCATTCATCTGCTTTTGTGTCAGCCCATGTAATGCTTCGGTGCTGAGATGGTTAAACCATCCAGGTGCAAACCAGGACATGCTGATATTGATACTCGCCACCATTTCAGCTGTAAAACCGGCCGCAGCGGCATCGGGCATCCACGAGGTATGACTCATGGCATGAATTTGGTCTGCAGTCATCTTGCTGACAAAATCTGCGGTCAGTTTCTCGTAATCGGACTTGCTCCATGAACCAATTGAATTAAGGTCGGGCATGGGGGGGTATTTTGTATGGAATCAGGCACAGCGTGACCTCTTACCGGAATGGATAATATTTATTAGAAATGAATAACCACCTGCAATATAAGTATCGTGGCAGGCGGTTAAAGGTTAAAAGCGCACACATCCTTTAAGTGATTGAAAGGAAAAGATGAGTTCATATAAATATTATCAATCAACATCATTACCAGCAGCTTTTATTTTTGCTGAAAAATTCAACACAACATATTAAATAGTAACATTTCAAAGCAACATAATACTTACAAGCATTAACTCGTATTGACTAAAGCAAAAGACTTTGTATTTTTTCTGTTCAATTATCACTAATTAATGAGTGATAACTTTAAAAAAACTGTATTTATTTATCAGTAAAGTTACAAGCAAGGCACTACTTCGCAACGCGCCTGCGGCATAATATAATTCACAAATGTCTAATTTTACTTATTTTTTATGAGCATGGCATTTTGACAACATTCAGTGCCTGTGATATTTAATCGCGCATATTTTATACCCGTAATCCTTCAAGTTGCATGTGCGTTAGCGTTCCTGCAACTCGAGTTATTTTGGGTATATATCCTACAATAATGACTGGTTTGTTAATAAATATGATTTCTTTTCCGTCGGCGGTATCCCATGGATAGCGGTTTTTTCTGTTTGCAGGTAATTGGCTCCTTTCATCAGGTCGCTGTCGACAAAATAAACCTTCAGCATAAATTTGCCGGTCATCTTGAGATATCCCCCGACGGGCAACCCGTGTTTGGCCAACGAGCAATTTTATTGGCGGCACAGGAGTTAGGACTTAAAACAAAGGTGGTGCGCCAGGATGCACGCCGAATGGATAAAGCTGCATTACCGGCCGTAGGCCAGAATCGTGATGGCCGTTATTTTATTCTGGGGAAATATGACCCTGGGAGTGAAAATGGTAATCATGTCGTCAAGCCTCGCTTGCTTATCCAATATGAAAACTGCCCTCCTGAGTTTATTTCCATCGATGAGTTACCCGAGGTTTGGACGGGTGAAGTTATTTACTTCGCAAGCAAAGTAAATTTCACAGGAACATTAGCTAAATTCGATTTCACCTGGTTTATTCCGGCATTGATTAAATACCGGCGAATTTTAGGGGAAATAATGCTCATTTCCCTGGTGTTGCAGTTAATCGGCTTAGCCACCCCACTTTTCTTTCAGGTGGTGATGGATAAAGTTTTGGTTAACCATGCCATGAAAACCCTTCATGTGGTTGCCATTGGCCTGGTGGCAGCAAATATCTTTGAAGCTTTATTAAGCGGAATTCGCACCTGGGTATTTGCACATACCAGCAGCAAGCTTGATGTGGAACTCGGCGCGCGTCTATTCCGCCATATGCTTAACCTGCCGATTGCTTATTTCCAGAGCCGGCGCGTTGGGGATTCGGTAGCGCGTGTGCGAGAGCTGGAAAATATCCGTTCGTTTCTGACGGGCAATGCCATCACCGTCGTACTCGATATTCTTTTCTCGTTCGTCTTCCTCGCCGTAATGTTCAGCTACAGCGTTAAGTTGACACTTATCGTGATTGCATCGATCCCGCTCTATGTTTTTCTATCGCTGGTGTTCACACCCGTGCTGCGCCGTCGGCTCAATGAAAAATTCAATAAATCGGCGGAAAACCAGTCGTTCCTCGTTGAGACCATCAGCAATATCGACACCGTAAAAGCCATGGCCGTTGAGCCGCGCTGGGTTAAGAACTGGGATGACCAACTGGCGGGCTATGTGACCTCTGGACTTTCAGCCACCAATATCTCGACCATCGCCAACGGTGGAATTACGTTGATCAGTAAGCTGGTGACCGCCGCTATCATGTGGATAGGTGCAAGCCTGGTTATCGATAACCAACTCACCGTAGGTGCACTCGTAGCATTCAACATGCTCTCCGGCCAGGTGTCACAGCCCATTTTGCGTCTTGCACAGTTATGGAATGATTTTCAGCAAGTCGGTATTTCAATGAGTCGACTTGGCGATATTTTAAATACTCACCCTGAAGTTGTTGATCAGAAATCGCGGCTGCCACGGCTGTCCGGGGCAATCGAGTTCGATAAGGTCTCATTCCGCTATCGCCCGGATGCATCCGAAGTATTGCGCCAGGTGAGCCTCACGGTTAAACCCGGCGAAGTCATTGGTATTGTCGGCCGTTCGGGTTCAGGAAAGAGCACTCTTACTAAGCTGGTGCAACGCCTATACATCCCCGAACGCGGGCGCGTGTTACTGGACGGGCACGATCTCGCGGTGATAAACACCACGTCTCTGCGGCATCAAATTGGTGTGGTGCAGCAAGAAAACAACCTGTTTAACCGCTCGATTCGCGCCAATATCGCGCTGACTAACCCGACGCTGCCGATTGAAGCAGTAATAGAAGCCGCCAAACTTGCCGGAGCGCATGAGTTTATTTGTGAGTTACCGGAAGGCTACGACACCATGGTCGGCGAGCACGGCACAGGTTTGTCTGGCGGCCAGCGCCAGCGTATTGCCATTGCCCGCGCCTTAATCTCAAACCCACGTATTTTGATTTTTGATGAAGCCACCAGCGCGCTGGATTATGAGTCCGAAAAAATCATTCAGGATAATATGCGCCGCATCTGTGAAGGCCGAACAGTATTGATCATTGCGCATCGCCTCTCTGCGGTGCGTGAAGCCAACCGCATCGTGGTGATGGAGCGCGGAGAGATTGCCGAAGTCGGTCATCATGATGAACTGGTTCAACACGCCGGTGGGATCTACGCACATTTATATACTCTGCAACAAGGTCCGGTAAGAGAGGCCTGCGTATGAGCCTCAAACTCCGCTACAGCGCCTGGTGCGAATTGATGAAACGCTACCGTTCTCACTTTGCGTTTTTCTGGAAGCAGCGCCACTCACTCACTCCACCGGCTTTGAAAGCAGACGAAGCAGAATTTCTTCCGGCGGCCCTGGCATTACAGCTGGCCCCCGTTTCACCAACCGCTCGCTGGACGGCGCGCCTGCTTATGGTGTTAATCGTTTTCCTGGTGCTGTGGTCGGTATTGGGTAAGGTCGACATTATTGTTTCCGCCAGCGGGAAAATCATTCCCTCAAGTCACGCTAAAACCATTGCCTCTGTGGAAACCGCACGCGTTCAACATATCTTTGTTACCGATGGGCAAACCGTGCATGCCGGTGAACCACTGCTGCTGCTTGATACGCAAATTATCGACCATGAAAAAATGCGCGCGGAAGTTGGCCAGGATAACGCTGCCTTGCAGGTTGCACGTTCGCGGGCCTTGCTGGAATCCATTACCGCTCATCAATTTATTGGACTGAGCAATATAGAAAACATCACGCCAGAAAAGGTCGCTGACGCCCGTCAGCATCTTTCCAGTCAGTGGCAGAATGTAGAAAGCAGGCTAAGAGATCTGGATGGGGAAATTGCCCGTTACAGCCAGCAATTACCGATTGTCCGTGAGCGGGCACAAAATTATAAAGATCTGGCCCAAAACCATGACGTGTCGGTCACTTCATGGCAGGAAAAAGAGCAGGACAAAATTGAGTTGGAAGGCAAACTTGCCGATGCACGCCACCAGCGCGATTCATTTATCGCCGATACTCGTAAGAAAACCGAGGATGAGCTCAATGACGGGTTACGCCAGCAGGCCGAAGCACATCAGGATGTGCAACGAGCCGGCGCCCATAAAACTCAACTTCAGCTCACTGCCCCGGTTGACGGCACGGTACAACAATTAGCGGTACATACGGTTGGTGGCGTAGTAACGGCTGCCCAGCCGTTGATGGTCATCGTACCCAAGCAAAATCAGGTCGAGATCGAAGCAATCGTTGAAAACAAAGACATCGGTTTTGTGCACAAAGGCCAGCATGCCGCTGTGAAAATCGAGGCATTTGACTACACCAAATACGGCATGATGCAGGGTGAAGTGACTTATGTTTCGCGCGATGCAATGAATGCAGGAACCAGCAATGCAGCCGAAAGCACGCAATCAGGCCATAGCGATAACGCACAGAAACCGCAGAATTCTCAATACGCAATTCACATCAAACTTGACCACAAAACGATGGATATCGATGGAGAACCCTCGACACTGCGACCGGGCATGAGCGCCTCAATCGAAATAAAAACGGGTAGCCGTCGAGTTATTGAGTACTTCCTCTCCCCTCTGATTCAACACACTCATGAGAGCCTGAATGAACGCTAAAAGGTATTTAGTCTCTCTTTGCCTGCTGACCTTGTGGGTGCAGCCTGCTGCTTTCGCTGAAGAGAAAAGTGGTTTACTGGACGATCCGTTACTGGCGCAACCTGTGCAATTGCAGGACGGCGCGACGCTCCCTGATACCAGCCGGATTAATTGTGCAACTGCGGTAGATTTCACCCAACCACTGGCGCTGACCGATGCTGTTGATACAGCGCTGTGTAACAACCCGCAAATCCGCGCCACCTGGGCAGAAATTAAGGTGCAAAGCGGCGTGGTAGGTGAAGCCCGAGCCGCTTATCTGCCAACCATCACCGGCTCGGTTAGCCGACTCAAAGACACCACAACCTATTCCTCTGGTTCGCAACAGCCCGCATCCACCAGTATCGGCAACCAATATTATGGTTCATTAAACTGGCGCTTATTTGATTTTGGGGGCCGTGCTGCAAACCGCGAAGCGGCGAATCAAATGCTGTTAGCCGCGATTGCCGGGCATGACGCGGCTTTGCAAAAAACCATGGCATCGGTGATTCAGGCTTACTTTGAGGCGATGACCAGCCAGGCAGTAATGGAGGCTCGCATGCAGATTGCGCAGCTTGCCCAACAAACGTTAAGTGTTGCGAAACGGCGTGAGGAAAAAGGCGCAACCACTCAGGACGACACCTTACAGGCTGCAACCGCGCTGGCAAAAGCACAGCTTAATGCGATGCACAGCCGGGGGATTTTGAAAAAAACCTTGCCCTGCTCAAGCAAGTCATGGGCATCAATCTTGAGATGTCCGTTAATTTACCAGCGCAACCCGACAACGTTATCCCTTCGGACATTCACGACCTAAACCAGTGGCTGAAACAGGCGCAAATCCGCCACCCGGCAATTATGCAGGCGCGGGCAAAATGGCAGGCCGATAAAGATAAAATTATCCAGGTTCGCTCGGATGGTTTACCAACGCTCGATATGACGGCGCATATTTCGCGCAATGGTTTCCCGAATCAGGGTCTGTCGACTATTAACCAGACCGATAAAGATGTTGGCCTAACGGTTTCTATTCCATTGTTCGATGGCTTTAGTCGCCACTATAAAATTCTGGAAGCAAGAGCACAGGCCGAACAAAGCGAAGCCCAACTCGAAGATACCACCACACAGATTCTTACTGACGTAGTGAAAGCCTGGGCTGATGCTAAAACGGCGTTGGGCGTGCTGACCGTCAGCCAACAATTGCTCGACGCCGCACAAGCCAGCGTTAATTCGTCACGCCGTCGTTACGATAAAGATGTGGCCGATATTCTTGAAGTTTTGAATGCTCAATCGGCACTGGCTGATGCACAACAGCAACGTATTCAGGCTATTGCTGAATGGCAATCTGCGCGCTTAAGCCTGCTTGCGAATACCGGAATACTGAGTCAACTGCCCGCAGGAACTGAATAATCTAACGGAGATATGCCCTAAATAGGTCGATGTATTGGCTGCGCCGCGAAATATTTAGGGTATAGCTTGACCTTACCCTTGAGGGAAGGTTTAGGCTTACCACAATCCCACATAAAAGGAGTCGGATGATGTCTCACGTTATCGATCTAAACCTTGATGGCCTAACCTGCGGCCATTGCGTTAAACGCGTTAAAGAAAGCCTGGAGCAACGTCCTGACGTTGATACAGCTGAAGTGACGCAAACTCACGCCAGCGTAACCGGAACGGCTTCCGTTGATGAGTTAATCAACACAGTAAAACAAGCCGGGTACGAGGCGACTGCGGCCAGCCACCCAAAGTCTGATCCGCTGACAGAGTCATCAATCCCGTCGGAAGTGCTGACAGCGGACGCATTGAAGCTTCCGACAGCTACCGATGATGATGACGATAGCCAACAGTTGTTGATCAACGGGATGAGCTGTGCCAGCTGCGTGACCCGGGTACAAAGTGCATTGCAAAATGTCCCTGGTGTCAGCCTGGCGCGGGTAAACCTTGCCGAGCGCAGTGCCCTGATTATGGGTACTGCCTCCGCCGAATCTTTAGTAAAAGCGGTGGAAAGTGTCGGGTACGGTGCGGAAGCCATCGAAGATGATGCAAAACGCCGTGAACGCCAACAAGAGACCGCCAACGCCGCCGTAAAACGATTCCGCTGGCAGGCTATTCTGGCACTGGCCGTCGGTATCCCGGTAATGGTCTGGGGAATGTTCGGTGACAATATGATGGTCACCGATGACAACCGCTCGTTATGGCTGACCATCGGGATTATCACGCTGGGCGTGATGGTGTTTGCTGGTGGGCATTTCTATCGCAGCGCCTGGCGCAGCTTGCTCAACAAAACCGCCACCATGGATACGCTGGTCGCGCTAGGAACTGGCGCCGCGTGGATTTATTCCATCACAGTGAATATCTGGCCACAGCACTTCCCAATGGAAGCTCGCCACCTCTATTACGAGGCCAGTGCGATGATTATCGGCCTGATAAACCTTGGGCATATGCTGGAACAACGTGCACGCCAACGCTCTTCTAAAGCGCTGGAACGGTTGCTGGACTTAACGCCACCAACGGCGCGCGTGGTCACCGAAGAAGGTGAAAAGACACTGCCACTGGCAGAAGTCACCGCAGGCATGATACTGCGCTTAACCACCGGTGACCGCGTGCCGGTCGACGGTGAAATTACCCAGGGCGAAGCGTGGTTTGATGAAGCGATGCTCACCGGTGAACCGGTACCGCAGCAAAAATCCACCGACGAGCCGATTCATGCAGGCACCGTGGTACAAGACGGCAGCGTATTATTCCGTGCTACCGCAACCGGCAACCACACTACACTTTCGCGCATTATTCGAATGGTGCGCCAGGCGCAAAGCAGTAAGCCTGAGATTGGCCAACTTGCCGATAAAATCTCGGCGGTGTTTGTGCCTGTAGTGGTACTGATTGCTTTGTTTAGCGCCGCAATCTGGTACTTCTTCGGCCCGGCACCTCAAATCGTTTATACGCTGGTGATTGCCACAACCGTACTGATTATCGCCTGCCCTTGTGCGCTGGGTCTGGCAACACCGATGTCGATTATTTCCGGTGTGGGCCGTGCCGCTGAGTTTGGTGTATTAGTGCGTGATGCCGATGCCCTGCAACGCGCCAGTACACTCGATACTATTGTGTTTGATAAAACCGGTACGCTGACCGAAGGCAAACCGCAGGTTGTCGCCGTCGTGACTTACAACGACTACTCAGAAGCTGATGCATTAAGACTTGCCGCGGCCCTTGAACAAGGATCAAGCCACCCGCTTGCTCGCGCTATTATCGATAAAGCCGAAGGGGCTGAATTACCGCAGGTTAATACCTTCCGCACCTTGCGTGGGTTGGGTGTTAGCGGTGAAACCGAAGGGCATCAATTACTGCTTGGCAACAAAGCACTGCTTGATGAGCAAAACGTGGATACCAGCCCTATGGCTGCTGAAATTGAAGCACAGGCCAGCCGTGGTGCAACACCGGTGCTACTGGCGGTCGATGGCAAACTGGTCGCCCTGCTCGCCATCCGCGACCCGCTGCGTGCCGACAGTGTTAGCGCACTGCAACGCTTGCACCGTAACGGCTACCGCCTGGTGATGTTGACCGGCGATAACCCAACTACGGCTAACGCCATTGCCAAAGAAGCGGGTATTGATGAAGTGATTGCGGGCGTATTGCCGGATGGCAAAGCTGAAGCGATCAAAAAGCTGCAACAACAAGGGCGGCAAGTTGCAATGGTCGGCGATGGTATCAACGATGCGCCAGCGTTAGCACAGGCTGAAGTGGGTATTGCAATGGGTGGCGGTAGCGATGTTGCTATCGAAACGGCTGCCATCACGTTGATGCGCCATAGCCTGGTGGGTGTCGCTGATGCGCTGGCAATATCTAAAGCGACTTTGCGTAACATGAAGCAGAACCTGGTCGGGGCGTTTATCTACAACACGTTGGGTATCCCAATTGCTGCGGGGATTTTATATCCACTGACCGGAACGCTGCTTAACCCGGTAGTTGCAGGCGCTGCAATGGCACTGTCATCCATTACAGTAGTCAGTAACGCCAACCGTTTGTTGCGCTTTAAACCGAAGGACTGAATGATCTTCCCCTCGGCGTAAAAACCGTGGGGAAATTTGCACCAGGTCACTCGCAGCGGTAGCATGACTTTTTAGCCAGGGAATCTGCAAATGGGTCTGCTATCGCGAATTACCGCATTATTTTCAAGCCTTTCAAACACCCAATATCCCTGGCCTGCTCTGGATATTGTTCTACCCGGAGATCGCCATCTTCACCTTGTCGGCAGTATTCATATGGGTACGCGCGATATGGCGCCGCTATCGAGCAAGCTTATCGATAAACTCAACAATTCCGATGCGCTGATTGTTGAAGCCGACATATCCGAAGGCGGTTCCCCCTTCCCGAATAATCCCGATGAACTCCCGCTTGAACAACGACTATCAGCTGATGACCTGGCGCAGGTGATGTCGTTAATCCACGAGTTGGGTATCCCCCTGAGCCAAATTGATAATCAACCCGCCTGGCAAATTGCGCTGGTGCTACAGGCCCACCAGGCACAGCGACTAGGGTTAAGAGCCGATTATGGGATTGATTTTCAGTTGCTGGAAGCCGCGAAGGCGCAGGCAGTACCGATTATTGAACTGGAAGGTGCGCAGCATCAGGTGGATATTCTCACCCGCCTTCCTGATGGCGGCATGCCGTTATTAACAGATACGCTCACCCATTGGCACACCAATGCGCGTTTGCTGCAAACGATGATTAGCTGGTGGCTGGAGTCGCCACCGCAAAGTGGGAAAGTGCTGCTACCTAATACATTTGGCGATGAGTTATACGATGTTCTTATGCATCAACGTAACCTTCAGTGGCTACATTTCTTGCAGCAACTTCCTGCCGGTCGCTACGTTGTGGCCGTCGGAGCACTGCATTTGTACGGTGAGGGGAACCTACCAGGGCTATTGAAATATCCCACTAAATAAGCGGAAAGCCTGGTCTAAATAATTCGAGTTGCAGGACAAAAGGCTTTAGCCTTTTGAACAGCGCTTGCGCTGGCCCCTTCGGGGCGAGGCCCTGGATGGGCCGAGTATTGCCAACGCACCTGCAGCTTGGAGTATGACGACCGGGAAAAAAAACGGCCAATATCGCTATTGGCCCGTCAAAGAGGAATTTGTATATTATTTTAATTATTCTGGCCAAATTAATGGCCAGATACAGAATTGTCGCTCAATGTAACGATTAACGCCAACACTATTGCGTGACATTATAATATTTGAAAAACATATCACCCTGTTTATTAATTTGTGCGTATATCAGACAAATTCACTAAGAAGGTCCCATGACTCCCGCCGTAAAACTCCTCGAAAAAAACCGTGTTCCATTTCAGTTACATGCTTATGACCACGACCCAAGTGAAACAAACTTTGGCGATGAAGTGGTACGTAAACTCGGTCTGAATGCCGAGCAAGTCTACAAAACGCTGCTTGTTGCCATCAACGGTGACATGAAACAGTTAGCGGTTGCTGTTACGCCAGTTTCGGGCCAACTGGACTTAAAAAAAGTGGCCAAAGCATTGGGTGCCAAAAAAGTGGATATGGCTGACCCCATGGTAGCGCAGCGCATTACCGGTTATTTGGTCGGTGGCATTAGTCCGCTGGGGCAAAAGAAGCGCCTGCCAACGGTTATCGATGCCCCTGCACAAGAATTTACCTCTATCTATGTTTCCGGCGGTAAACGCGGGCTGGATATCGAACTGTCCGCCGCAGATCTCGCAAAATTGCTGAATGCGACTTTTGCTGAAATTGCCCGCCGTGACTGATCGTTATTTCCTCCCAAAAGAGCAATCTCAGTCAGGATGGAAAAGAGAGCCGCTGGCAAAGTAAACGTCTTGAGGGAGGAATTATGACGAGCAATAGACACGAACTTTATGCCCGGCGTTTTGAGCAAGTATTTGCCTGGATTGAACAGCATCTTGATAGCCCGTTAACGGTCGAGCAACTAAGTGAAGTCGCCTGTTTTTCGCGTTTTCATTTTCACCGGCAATTCAGCCAGTTTTGTGGAATCAGCGTTAGCCGTTACATCACTCTAATGCGGCTAAAAAGAGCCTCTTTCCAGTTAGTGAAAAATCCTCAGGAAAGAGTGATTAACATTGCCCTGGATGCCGGGTTTGAAAACCCCGAATCATTTTCCCGTGCCTTCAAAAATACCTTCGGCCTGACACCCAGCGAGTTTCGCAAAGATCCTGTTTGGGTTGACTGGCATGTGCATTTTCAATTTCCCGGACGGGAAAATCAGCAGAGGTTAAAAAATATGGACGTGAAAATCATTACTGTCGAACCGATGAAAGTCGCGGTGCTTGAGCATCTTGGCGATCCTATGCACGTAAATAATACCGTCGCGGCGTTTATTGAATGGCGTAAAGCATCAGGGCTTTCGGATTGCAGTACACAAGGGACTTACGGTGTTCCGTGGAACGACCAGCTGACCACACCGGGTCCAGAGTTTCGTTTTGATGTATGTGGTGAGCTAAACCCTAAGGCCACCGGCCTGGTTCCTGAAAATCCTCAGGGTGTTATCAGTAAAACAATACCCGGCGGGCGCTGTGCAGTGGTACGCCATGTTGGTGCTTATGAGCGCATCAGCGATAGCGTTTATTATCTTTATCGCCAGTGGTTGCCAAACAGCGGTGAGGAGTTACGCGATTTTCCGGTCTATTTCCGCTACCTCGAACTCGATAAAGACCATCCCGAGCATGCGCAGCAGACTGATATATTACTGCCGTTGAAATAAAAAATGGTGGATGTCGTTTCCGCTAATCCCCTTACAAAGGTTACCTTGTAGGTTGGATTAGCGTAGCGACATCCGACAAATTCCCTTACTGCCAGCTCACCTCGCCTTTCGGCTCATAAGCATTAACATCAAGCGGAGAATTCTTCTCGATATATTGCTTCAGCACTTCTGCATCAACAAAACCGGTGTTCACATAACCCGGTTTTTTATCGATAGCTGGATAGCCGTCACCGCCGGAAGCGTTAAAGTTTAACGTCGCCATACGGTAGGTTTTCGCAGGATCAACCGGCTCACCTTTGATTTTCAGGTCCTGCAGGCCAGCAGCCGTTGCCACAAAGCTGACATTCGCGAACTGCGGATACGCGCCAGAGTCTGGTTTTTTCTGCGCCACGGCGCTCAGATACTCGGTGACTTCTTTGCCCGTCATATCGGTATAAACCACGGTGTTGCCAAACGGCTGCACCTTCAGCACATCTTTATAAGTGATGTCCCCGGTTTCAATCGAATCACGAATACCGCCGCCGCTCATCACAGCAAAATCAGCACCGGTACGGTCCATTTGTGCCGCCAGCAGCAGACGCGCCAGGTTGGTTTGCACGAAACGCACTTTGCTACGATCGCCTTCCAAGTGGCCGTTAACGCTGCCGACTTTCACATTCAACTGCGCCTGGCCTTTATTCTGGAATGGCGTCAGCAGTGAGAGCATTTGCTGGTTTTCCGGGATCTGCGGTGTATACAGCACGCGCTCACTTTCACCGTTATCGTAGGTGATTTTTTTCTTCAAATTGATGGGGATCAGCTGGTAGTGCACCAGTTTCATTTCGCCATTACGGAATTCAAAATCAGCACGGCCGACATACTTGCCCCACTCATGGGCCTGCACAATCCAGATACCGTTTTGCTGATCTGGCGCACATGGCGTGCCAGGCACGTAATCCACCTGCTTTTTATTTTCCGCCACCATGCAGACCGGATCTTGTGAGTGCCCTCCGACAATCATCGTCAACGCACCAGCAGGGAGGCTGCGCGCCATTTCTACGTCGCCCGGCGCGTTAGAACCATGGTCGCCGTTGTCATAGTGGCCCATATGGGTTGCCGCGATTAACACATCAGGTTTTTCAGTGCTTTGCAGCTCTTGAATCACCAATTTTGCTTCTTCAGCAGGTTTGCGGAATTCGATATCAGTGAAGTTTTCCGGGTTACCAATTTTCGCGGTGTCGTCAGTGGTTAAACCGATAACCGCAATTTTAATGCCCTGTGGCTTAAAGATGGCCCAAGGCTTAAATAGACGCTCGCCGGTGCTTTTCTGGTAAATGTTGGCCGAAAGCAGCGGGAATTTGGCCCACTTTTCTTGCTGACGTAACACTGTCAGCGGTTTGTCGAATTCGTGATTACCGATTGCCATCGCGTCATAACCAATCAGGTTCATGCCACGAAAATCAGGCTCTGCATCCTGCAAGTCAGATTCAGGTACACCGGTGTTGATGTCGCCGCCAGAGAGTAACAATACGCTGCCTCCCTTCTCTGCCACCTCTTTACGAATGCTATCCACCAGGGTTTTCTGTGCAGCCAGGCCATATTCCGCGTGTTCGTTGCGCCAGAAATGACCGTGGTGATCGTTGGTGTGTAGAATGGTGATGTTATAAGTTTTATCTTTTTCCCAGGCCAGTGCAGATGCGCTGGTCAAGCCGACTGCTATAAGCAGTGCTGCGGTCACCCCTTTCACGACGAACTTCATTGCAAATCTCCATATTCAAAAAAATACTTCCGCACCAATAGCAGACAGCTACTAGCATAGACAAATAACTTTTCACGATTGTGACTTTCTTCAGAAAGTTCCTGCAGGTATGTTAGCAGGGTAACTGTTTCCCACGGTTCCATCGCTGAACCGATATAAAATAATATAATCAATTCCTTGCAGGTATTTATGGCAATCTCGGAACAAACACTCGCACCAACGGAGCCTAAAAAGGCTCGCACCGCGTTTGGCATTCTGGGGGCAATTAGCCTCTCCCATTTGCTCAACGATATGATTCAGTCGCTTATTCTGGCGCTCTACCCGCTACTCCAGAGCGAGTTCTCTTTGAGCTTTGTGCAGATTGGGATGATAACGCTCACCTTCCAGGTGACCTCATCACTCCTTCAGCCGGTGGTAGGATACTACACCGACAAATACCCGATGCCGTGGTCGTTGCCGATTGGTATGTGCTTCACACTTTGCGGGTTAGTTATCCTCGCTTTAGCTGGCAGT
Source organism: Buttiauxella sp. AC038 (assembly GCF_979253565.1). NCBI lineage: Bacteria > Pseudomonadati > Pseudomonadota > Gammaproteobacteria > Enterobacterales > Enterobacteriaceae > Buttiauxella > Buttiauxella sp. AC038. Next base: position 3,869,385 of record NZ_CEEDCQ010000001.1, read on the forward strand.
TTCCCGATGGTGCTGTTGGCAGCCGGGCTTGTAGGAACGGGTTCTTCCGTTTTCCACCCGGAATCATCCCGCGTAGCGCGTATGGCATCTGGTGGCCGTCATGGCCTTGCACAGTCGCTGTTCCAGGTTGGCGGCAACTTTGGTAGCTCTTTAGGCCCATTGCTGGCTGCGCTGATTATCGCGCCTTACGGCAAAGGCAATGTCGGCTGGTTTGTGTTGGCCGCTCTACTGGCGATTATTGTATTGCTGCAAATTAGCCGTTGGTATGCCGCGCAGCATCGCATGGCGAAAGGTAAAACCGCAGCACCTGTCGTTAACCCGCTGCCGCGCAAGCAAGTGATTCAGGCGGTATCTGTACTGCTGGTACTAATTTTCTCCAAGTACTTTTATATGGCGAGTATCAGCAGCTACTACACCTTCTACCTGATGCACAAATTTGGTTTGTCGGTGCAAAATGCCCAATTCCATCTATTTGCCTTCCTGTTTGCAGTAGCAGCCGGGACAGTAATTGGTGGACCAGTGGGAGATAAAATTGGTCGCAAATACGTTATCTGGGGTTCAATCCTGGGCGTCGCGCCATTTACCCTGTTCCTGCCGTACGTTTCACTGTACTGGACCGGGATTCTGACCGTGATTATCGGCTTTATCCTTGCCTCCGCGTTTTCAGCGATTCTGGTTTACGCGCAAGAGCTGATGCCTGGACGTATCGGCATGGTTTCCGGGCTATTTTTCGGTTTTGCTTTTGGGATGGGTGGGCTGGGTGCTGCAATACTCGGCCTGGTAGCCGACCATACAAGTATCGAGTTAGTCTATAAAATATGTGCTTTCCTACCACTTCTTGGCATATTGACCATATTCCTACCTGATAATCGCCATAAGTCATAGTTATAAAGGGTCAGAGAGCCCCTCTGATCCTTTATATTACCCACATTTACCCATACCTTTCTTAAACTAAGTGTATAAAACCCCCTTCAGACACCATTTTTTGTCTAAATGCGCCTTTTATTAAAAAACGTTCTATTTAACACACACATCGATTAAAAAATTGTCATAAACTAAATGTAGATTATTGGATCTTATTTGTTACGAAAGGAGACGGAATGCATCACGCCACCCCGCTTATCACCACCATTGTCGGCGGCCTCGTATTGGCCTTTTTGCTCGGTATGATCGCCAACAAACTTCGCATCTCACCCCTTGTGGGCTACTTACTAGCAGGGGTACTTGCCGGCCCTTTTACGCCAGGCTTTGTTGCAGATACTAAACTCGCGCCTGAACTGGCAGAGCTCGGTGTGATTTTGCTGATGTTTGGCGTGGGTTTGCACTTTTCGTTAAAGGATTTGATGGCGGTAAAGGCCATCGCCATCCCCGGAGCTATCGCCCAGATTGTTGTGGCGACGCTACTGGGAATGGCGCTTTCATCGCTGATGGGCTGGTCGTTAATGACCGGCATCGTATTTGGCCTGTGTCTTTCCACCGCCAGTACCGTGGTACTGCTACGCGCCCTTGAAGAGCGGCAATTAATTGACAGCCAGCGCGGGCAAATCGCCATTGGCTGGCTGATTGTTGAAGACCTGGTGATGGTGTTAACGCTGGTTCTGTTGCCAGCTGTCGCCGGAATGATGGAAAAAGGCGGCGTCGGCTTTGCGACGCTGACGCTGGACTTGGGTTTGACCATCGGTAAAGTGGTGGCGTTTATTGCCATTATGCTGATTGTTGGCCGCCGCGTGGTGCCGTGGATTCTGGCGCGAAGTGCTGCAACCGGTTCGCGCGAACTCTTCACACTGGCCGTTCTCGCATTGGCTCTCGGCATTGCTTTTGGTGCGGTTGAACTGTTTGATGTTTCATTCGCCCTGGGTGCGTTTTTCGCAGGCATGGTGCTCAATGAATCTGAATTAAGCCACCGCGCCGCGCACGACACGCTGCCACTGCGCGATGCGTTTGCCGTGCTGTTCTTTGTTTCCGTCGGCATGCTGTTCGACCCATTAATTCTGATTCAGGAACCGCTCGCGGTGCTTGGCACGGTGGCTATCATCGTCTTTGGTAAGTCGTTAGCCGCTTTCTTCCTGGTGCGTCTGTTTGGCCACTCACAACGCACAGCGTTAACCATCGCCACAAGCCTTGCGCAAATTGGTGAATTCGCCTTTATCCTTGCAGGTCTCGGTATGGTGCTAAATCTGCTGCCGCAGACCGGGCAAAATCTGGTACTTGCAGGGGCGATTTTGTCGATTATGCTCAACCCCATTTTGTTTGCGATTCTTGAGCGCTATCTCGCAAAAACCGAAACGCTGGAAGAACAGACACTGGAAGAAGCCATCGAAGATGAGAAACAAATTCCAGTCGATATTTGCCATCACGCGTTGCTGGTTGGTTTTGGCCGCGTAGGCAGCCTGCTGGGCGAGAAATTGCTGGCGCAAGGCATTCCACTGGTGGTGATTGAAACCTCTCGCAGTCGGGTTGATGAGCTACGTGCGCGTGGGATCCGTGCGGTACTCGGCAATGCGGCCAATGAAGAGATCATGAATCTCGCCCATCTGGATTGCGCGCGTTGGTTATTACTGACGATTCCTAATGGCTACGAGGCGGGTGAAATTGTTGCAGCAGCACGTGCAAAATGCCCGGATATCGAGATTATTGCCCGCGCTCATTATGACGATGAAGTGGATTACATCACCGAACGTGGTGCTAATCGGGTCGTGATGGGTGAGCGCGAGATAGCCAATACCATGATGGGGTTGCTGGAAAAACCAACAGTGCAGGAATCCGTCTCGGGGTAGTTGTTGTAGGGTGGGTTAACCACCCTACAAACTAAAGACTTAGCGAGCCCAATAAGACTCTTCGAGGCTATCTTCGCGCTCTGGCAAGCCACGCGTCAGGCGCGGAGAGTGCTGGTTCAGCACCTGGTAACTGACGCGGTTTGCGTATTTACACACTTGTGCCAAAGAGGAATAAGTCAGCCACGTATGCTGGTGTTTGCTGGAGTTTGGCACGTTAGAACGGTGATAATTATTCGCCGTTATATCATGCAGAAGTGCAGCCAGCGCACCGTCGCCCGCGCCATTGGTGTTCATGATTTTCTCAGGCCCGCCCATGTAGGGCGCGATGTGCGAGAAAATACGCATCGGGTTCTGGCAGTCTTTATGGCGCATTGCACGGCTAAATTCGTACTGGTTAAATTCAGCAATCGCACCCGGCAACAACGGATGTTGTGTCGTGCGTTTTGAAGACTCTTCTGTAAAGCCCGCCATGTACAGGCCAACAGGCCCTGCGGTACACAATACTAAATCGACCCAATCCAGCGCTTTATCAGCCGCCAGCAGTGGATCGTTTTCACCGGTCAGCGCCAGCCCTTCTTCTTCGTTCATCGCAAGAATCGAGACATGTTCTTTCAGGAACGCCTGCCACCACTCCGGGTTTTCTGCGATGACATATTTGGTGCCAAGTGTGAGCACCACAGGAACGTTGTATTTTTTTGCATAGGCGATGGCCTGCATCGTTGCTTCCGGCATTGGTTCGCCATCTTTACAACGCACCAGATACGACGTCAGAACCAACGCAGACGCGCCAGCAATCACCTCTTCCGGGATGCTCTCGGCGCGAAGCTGGTTCATGTAGCCGGGGCTTATCGCAAAAGTACGCTCGCCCTGCTCGCCAATCAGCGTAAAGCAGCGGCCAATCGGCCCGTTAACGCCTTGCAGGTAGTTGAGGTCGGTACGGCTGGAGGTGTTGCACAGGTAGCGGTAGGCGTAGCTACCAATTTCGATGTGGCTGCACATCACGCCCAACAAAACAGAGCGGTCATCGGCTAATACCGAATAGTTGTGCATGGTGTTGCCGATGGTGCCACCGGCAAACTGGTGAGTAATCAGATCTTTTTGCACCAGTTCCTGATACAGCGCTTCTGCAACATCATCTTCAATAACCAAAGAGTGCCCGAAACTCAAACCGTAACGATGAACAAACGCATCATCGACTTTGGCTTCGATATCCACCAGCGTCTGGTCTATCCCGACAATCCAGGAAGTGCCTGTTTCGTTTTCAGGCTGAACCTGTTGCAGTAACGGATCGCGCGCGTTTACAGGGAAGTAGTGTTTGGATTTTCGTTTGCCGGGAAATTTCATGATGTTGTTCGAGTTTGCTAATCAGGCCGGAAATGGTAGCACATTAACGGCCAGTAGTGAGATTAGCGATATTTCTGCACCAGATTCATCATCATGGCGATGTGAGCCGGGTCGTCATTAAGTGCAGGGATATATTCATATTTTGTGCCGCCCGCTTCGATGAAGACTTCACGGTTTTGCACCGCCATTTCCTCAAGCGTTTCGAGGCAATCGGCAGAAAAACCAGGGCACATCACCTGAATGTGTTTCACCCCTTTCTCCGCCAACATTTTCAGCGTTTCATCGGTATACGGCATCAGCCAAGGTTCGCGGCCAAAACGCGACTGGTAAGTCATCATCACTTTTTCTGGCGGCAGCTCAAGCGCTGAAAGCAGCTCGCGCGTAGTGTCGCGGCAGCGTTGCGGGTAATCATCACCTTCGTTGGCATAACGCTGCGGAATGCCGTGGTACGAGAGCAATAACACATCCGGCTCGCCATGCTGGGCAAAAGAGTGTTTTACCGAAGCCACCAGCGCATTGATATATGAAGTGTCTTCAGCATAATCGCGAATCAGTGAGATTGAAGGCAATGAGCGATAGTTAGCAAAAATACGCCCCAGTTCATCCCAGACGGCCGCAACCGTCGAGCAAGAAAATTGCGGATAGAGCGGCAGTACCACAATATGGTCTACATGATGCGACATCAGCTCTTCCACAGCACTTTTCAGCGAGGGAGAACCATAACTCATCCCGAGTACAACCGGAGTGCCTGGTAACTGCGCCGCAAGTGCGGCCTGCTGACGGCGGCTGTAGACCAGCAACGGAGAACCTTCATCCATCCATACCGACTGGTAAAGTTTGGCGACTCGAGCCGAGCGCAGAGGAAGAATCACGCCACGCAGTAGCGGCCACCAAATCAGGCGCGGTGTATCAACCACGCGTTTGTCGCTCAAAAACTGGCGTAAATAGCGTTTTACCGCAGCCGGAGTGGGTGCGTCAGGCGTGCCAAGGTTTGCCAGTAAGATACCCACTTTTTCCTGATTCATTTCCACTCCTTATCAACAGATTGCTGATAATTGTAACGTAAAAGCGCCTCAGGAGAACCGATTACAGCGAAAGGGCAAAATTTGGGCAAAAAAATACCAGGAACAGGTCCTGGTATTTTTATCTACCCAAAGATTTCGGGGTGCAGGAGTGTTATCTGCAACTTGAAAGATGACGGGTACGATTAGCCGAGGATTTTAGCCAGCTCAGCGCTAACTTCTGTCACTTTACGGGTGCCGTCGATTTTCACGTATTTGGTGTTACCGGCTTGCGCTTCTTTGCTGTAGTAAGAGATAAGCGGAGCAGTCATCTGATGGTATTCTACCAGGCGCTTACGCACGGTCTCTTCCTGATCGTCTTTACGAGTAGTCAGCTCTTCGCCAGTCGCATCGTCTTTACCTTCCACTTTTGGTGGATTGAAGGTGACGTGATAAACGCGGCCAGATGGTGCGTGTACGCGACGGCCAACGATACGCTCAACAATCAGCTCGTCCGGCACTGCGAACTCCAGAACCACGTCCACATTGATGCCAGCTTCTTTCATTGCATCAGCTTGTGGAATAGTGCGTGGGAAACCATCAAGCAGGAAACCGTTACGGCAATCTTCCTGGGTAATACGTTCTTTAACCAGAGCGATAACCAGTTCATCTGTAACCAGTTTACCGGCATCCATGATGTCTTTTGCTTGTTTGCCCAGCTCTGAGCCAGATTTCACTGCAGCACGCAGCATGTCACCTGTGGAGATTTGCGGAATGCCATATTTCTCCATGATGAACTGAGCCTGAGTTCCTTTGCCTGCGCCCGGAGCGCCAAGCAGAATAATACGCATTGCGTAATTCCCCATTCGTTTGGATTTTTGATTATTTAAAGCAGAGGCGATGACCTTACCATTAAAGGCGTATTCACCTCAAGAATAGCGGGGCTTGCGAGCGTTGTTAGCAGGGTTTAGATGAAAAAAAACCTGCCATTTTGGCAGGTTTTTGTCTTTTCTTGATGGAGGATGGCGGGTAAACGTAATCGCTACCCGCCCCTGTCATTAAGAAACCAGCAACTGGTTCATACGACGGATAAACTGGTTTGGATCTTCCAGCGTACCGCGCTCAGCTAACAGTGCCTGGTCGAGCAGCAGCTCAACCCACTCAGCGAACAACGCTTCATCCTGAGTATCCGCAACACGTTTCACGAGGCCATGATCCGGGTTCAGCTCGAAGATGTACTTCACTTCCGGCACTTCCTGGCCCGCAGCGGCAAACAGTTTTGCCATTTGCGTGCTCATGTCATTGCTGTCAGTGGTCACGATAGCCGGAGTGTCGGTCAGACGGTGAGTCAGACGCACTTCTTTCACACGTTCACCCAGCAGGGTTTTCACACGGTCAACAAACGGCTCAAGTGCTTTTTCAGCTTCTTTTGCTTCCGGAGTCTCTTCGTCGGCCATTTTTTCCAGTGACTCGTCAGTTTTGCTGACTGACTGGAACATTTTGCCGTCGAATTCGGTCAGGTAGCTCATCATCCACTCGTCGATGCGGTCAGAAAGCAGCAACACTTCGATGCCTTTCTTACGCAGCAATTCCAGATGCGGGCTGCTCTTGGCGGCTGCATAGCTGTCGGCGGTGATGTAGTAAATCTTCTCCTGCCCTTCTTTCATGCGTGACACATACTCTTCCAGCGACACAGTCTGTGCAGCGGAATCGGTATGCGTGGTCGCAAAGCGCAACAGTTTAGCGATAGCTTCCTGGTTCGCGTTGTCTTCAGCAGGGCCTTCTTTCAGCACCAGACCGAAGTTTTTCCAGAAGGTCTGGTATTTTTCGCTGTCGTCTTTTGCCAGTTTTTCCAGCATCTGCAATACGCGTTTGGTCAGTGCACTACGCAGGTTTTGCGTTACACGACTGTCTTGCAGAATTTCACGCGACACGTTCAGTGGCAGATCGTTGGAATCTATCAGACCACGTACAAAACGCAGGTAGTTCGGCATAAACTGCTCAGCGTCGTCCATGATGAAAACGCGCTGCACGTACAGCTTCAGGCCGTGCTTATGGTCACGGTTCCACATATCCCACGGCGCCTGAGACGGGATGTACAGCAGGCTGGTGTACTCTTGCTTCCCTTCCACGCGGTTATGGCTATACGTCAGCGGGTCAGTGAAGTCATGAGCCACATGTTTGTAGAACTCGTTGTACTCTTCGTCTTTAATTTCAGACTTGCTACGGGTCCACAGCGCCTGGGCTTTGTTGATCTTTTCCCAACCGAGAATGGTTTCGCCATCTTTCTCTTCGCGAGTTTCAATCTCAACCGGCAATGCGATGTGGTCAGAGTATTTGCTGATGGTCGAACGCACGCGCCAATCATCTAAGAACTCATCTTCACCTTCACGCAGGTGCAGGGTAATTTCAGTACCGCGATCGGCTTTAGTGATATCCGCAACGGTATATTCGCCAGCACCTTCTGATTCCCAGAACACAGCTTGATCTGCAGGCACACCTGCTGCGCGAGTACGCACAGTCACTTTATCTGCCACGATAAACGCAGAGTAGAAGCCCACACCAAACTGGCCGATAAGCTGGCTGTCTTTTGCCTGGTCAGAACCCATAGATTCGAGGAACGCTTTGGTGCCAGATTTTGCAATCGTACCGAGGTGATCAATCGCTTCGTCGCGCGTCATACCGATGCCGTTGTCGGCAATGGTCAAAGTGCGTTTTTCTTTATCAAAAGAGACGCGCACGCGCAGTTCGCCGTCACCCTCGTAGAGGTCAGCCTGAGACAATGCGCGGAAGCGCAGTTTGTCTGCCGCATCAGAGGCGTTGGAGATCAGCTCACGCAGGAAAATTTCTTTATTTGAGTAGAGGGAGTGGATCATCAGGTGCAGAAGTTGTTTCACTTCAGACTGGAAGCCACGTGTCTCTTGTCCTTTCATGGTCATTGATACCTCAACAAAATCAAAATACAGGGGTGATGAAAACGCTGAAGGTGATATGAGGATAGAACTTGAGGTTTTCAAGCGGGAAAAGAGATTCTTCCAATCTTTACCCTAAATAATTGGAGTTGCATCAAGGCGGCAAGGGAGCAAATCCCCAGGAGCTTACTCAAGTAAGTGACTGGGGTTTGTGAGTGAAGCCAACGCCGATGCAGCTTCAAGTATGACGGGTAAAATTAGAAATTAATCTTGTGACGCCCTGCTAAAGAGTGGGACAACGTCGTGCCATCGACCATTTCCAGCTCGCCGCCCACCGGCACACCGTGCGCGATACGGCTGGCATCCACACCATATTGCCCGCATAGCTCGGCAATATAGTTGGCGGTGGCTTCACCTTCCACGGTTGGGTTGGTGGCAAGAATAAGTTCTTTGATGGTCTCGCGCTCAAGACGCTGTTCGAGCCTGTCGAGGCCAATATCTTGCGGGCCGATGCCGTCGATTGGAGACAAATGCCCCATCAGCACAAAGTAACGCCCGGAAAACTGCCCGGTCGCTTCAATGGCGTGGATATCCGCAGGCGTTTCCACCACACAAATCTGGCCATTTTCCTGGCGGCGCGGATTGGCGCAGATTGCGCACACTTCCTGTTCGGTAAAGGTACGGCAATCAGCACAGTGGCCGATTTCAGACATCGCGCGTGTTAACGCTTGAGCAAGACGCATTCCACCGCTGCGGTCGCGTTGCAGGAGCGCGAACGCCATACGTTGGGCAGACTTTGGGCCAACGCCTGGCAGGCAGCGCAAGGATTCCATAAGGGCGGTAAGTAAAGGACTGGTTTGCATCGCTCAGACTTCTGAAAAAAGAGTGGACCATAGCCTAACATTAGCCCCGCAGGAGGGCATAGAAAATAATCCCCTTGTGCGAGGTGCTGCGCAAGGGGAAAACTTTTATGCGCGTTGGGAGTCGAGTTGCTCCTGATTGGTCACTACGTCTTGCGCTTTTTGGTAGCTTTCCATCAGCAAGCCGTACTCAATAAACACGCCACCCCACAGGTTTGCCCACTCCATAGCATCATCACGGTTCCAGGTGTGCTGGACTTCGGCTACTACTGCGGCGGTGTCCATCGGCACAACACCCGCCTGCACCACACGCGCCAAAGTCACTTCCTGGGCCATTTTGGAATAGGTGCCGGAGGCGTCAATCACTGCAAAGACTTTAAAACCTTCGGCCGCGGCACTGATTGCCGGGAAAGCCATGCACACGCTGGTTACAGTACCGGCAATAATCAGTGTTTTGCGTCCGGTAGCTTTTACCGCAGCGACGAAATCAGGGTTGTCCCAGGCGTTGATTTCACCTTTACGCGGCACATACTGCGCATGCGGTGCGTACTGGTGGATTTCTGGAATCAGCGGGCCATTCGGGCCCTGTGGTACAGAAGCGGTGGTGATGACCGGAATATTTGCAAGCGTTGCAACTTTAGCAAGCACGGTGGCATGAGTGCGTAAAGTTGGCATTGGCATATCGTGCACGAGCTGGAACAAACCGCTTTGATGGTCGATAAGCAGCATTACCGCGTCACTCGGGTCAATCATTGGAATTTGTCCGTTAAAGTTTGCAGGTGCCATGTTCATATCCTCTTAATTTAATAAATAAACTACTGAAAGTTAACGGCTACCTGGACGATAGCCGTTTATGCTAGTTAAACTTTCTGACCAAATTTGCCCTGATTAAAATCGTCAATGGCCTCTTTGATTTCCTCACGGGTGTTCATGACAAACGGCCCGTATCCCACCACTGGCTCGTTCAGCGGCTCACCGCTCAATACCAGAACGACTGCGTCATTGTTGGCTTCAAGCGTCACTGTTTCACCTTTAGCATCCAGCACCACCAGTTGCGCCTCACGAACCACTTCCTGCCCATTGACCTGTACTGTGCCTTTGAGAACCACCAGCGCCGTGTTCCAGCCATCTGGCAACGTCAGTTGCGTAGAACTGTGCGCATTGAGCCGCATATCCAGCACACGCAGTGGAGAAAACGTGTGTGCCGGGCCTTTTGCGCCATCCATTTCACCTGCGATGACACGTATCTGTCCTGCGTTATCCGGTAGCGTGACAACCGGGATATCGGCGTCGGTAATGGACTGGTAGTTCGGTGGCGTCGACTTGTCTTTGGCTGGCAAGTTGACCCACAGCTGAACCATTTCAAGCGTACCGCCCTTCTCGCTGAAAGCCGGTGAGTGGAACTCTTCATGCAAAATGCCACTGCCAGCGGTCATCCACTGCACGTCACCCGGGCCAATCACACCGCCGCTGCCGGTGGAGTCGCGGTGAGCCACTTCGCCTTTGTAGACGATGGTGACGGTCTCAAAACCGCGGTGCGGGTGTACATCAACGCCGCGCTGCCCTTTGTTGCTCGGCTTAAATTCCGCTGGGCCTGCGTAATCGAGCAGCAGGAACGGGCTGAGCTGTTTTTCAAATTTTGAGTAAGAAAACAGTGAGCGAACCGGGAAGCCATCGCCCACCCAGTGGGAAGTCGGTGCTGAATAAACGCCAAGAATTGATTTCATCGTTATCTCCATAGAGTGTCGATTTCTGTTGAGATAAAGTTTACTCATAAGACGAACTCCCCGGTAGACTCTGAAAATGAACTCAGTGTTCCATAAACAGGACAATGGCAATGCAAGACCTCAACGATCTGTGGTATTTCGTGCAAGTGGTGGATAACGGAGGGTTTTCTCCAGCAAGCCGCGTTATCGGCATTCCAAAATCACGCTTGAGTCGCCGTATTGCACTACTGGAAGAAAGTCTTGAGACACGTTTGATTCAGCGTTCAACACGCAGTTTCACGGTAACCGAGGCCGGGCAGATTTTTTATCGCCACTGCAAAGCAATGATTATTGAAGCCGAAGCCGCGCAGGAAGCGATTAACTCGTTACGCGCAGAGCCTCGTGGGCTGATTCGCCTGAGCTGTCCGATTGCTCTGCTGCATGTGCATATCGGAGAGATGCTGGCGAAGTTTATGGCCCTTTATCCGCAAGTCACCGTGCAGCTTGAAGAGACAAATCGCCAGGTTGATGTGCTAAATGAAAATGTCGATTTAGCGGTGCGGGTACGCCCATTGCCGCTGGACGATAGCGATCTGGTGATGCGCAAGCTGGCGGATCGCGGCATGTGCCTTGTGGCAAGCCCCGAACTGGTTGAGCGCTTTACAACGCCTGCATCACTGGCAGATCTTCAGCACTGGCCAAGCCTTGCGTTGTCAAAACCGCAGCAGATTTACCGCTGGTGCCTGTTCGGCCCGGATAATCAGGAAGTGACGCTGCACCACAAGCCACGCTTTGTGACCACCGATATGGATGCGCTACGAGCGGCTGCGCTGGCAGGTGTGGGGTTGGTTCAGTTGCCAATATTAATGGTTAACAAGCAACTGGCAGATGGAAGCCTGGTGCGTTTATTACCCGAGTGGCGAGCAAGGCGTGAGGTTATTCATTTGGTGTTTCCTTCGCGGCGCGGTCAGTTACCGGCGGTCAGGGCATTGATTGATTTTCTGGTGGAGAGTTATGCGGAGTTTGAAGAGGAGTAAGGGTGTTAGTTAGATGCCCTCATTGAGTTAAGGGCAAACTATTAATGCCCTAAATAATTCGTGTTGCGAGTGCAGCTAACGCCCCCGCAACACGAAGAATGACGGGAAATTAGAATGGCATTTTGAAACCTGGCGGCAACTGCATCCCGTTGGAAACACCCGCCATTTTCTCTTTCTGCGCTTCGCCGATACGACGAGCAGCATCGTTGAAGGCCGCAGCAACCAGGTCTTCAACCATCTCTTTGTCATCTTCCATCAGACTTGGATCGATTTCCACGCGACGGCAGTTGTGCGCGCCGTTGATGGTGACTTTGACCAGACCCGCGCCAGATTCGCCAGTGACTTCCATTTGGGCGATTTCTTCCTGAACCTGGGCCATTTTTTCCTGCATCTGCTGGGCTTGCTTCATGATGTTGCCCAGACCGCCTTTTCCAAACATAGTCTTCTCTCTTTTGCTCGGGCCGACTAACCGTACGTGACGATTAACGGCTATCAGGGTTTACAACAAACCGGTATATACCCAAGCTACTTCAAGATGCAGGTAGGCGGCAATCGAATGAATCCCGATGAGCTTACTTGAGTAAGTGATTCGGGTGAACGAGAGCAGCCAACAACCCTGCAACTTGAAGGGCGAAGGGTATAACGGTCTGTCAAATAGGTCGAATACTGTCTTCATCCAGTTCCGCATCAAAGAAACGACGCAGCGTCTGAATGTTATTGTCAGTTCTCATTGATTCCCGCGCGTTCGCAAGCTTCTCTTCATAGATAGCCTGACGCCACTCCAGCGGGGTACGTTGTGCAAGATTATCATCTTCAATAATAGTCAGCTCAACAGTTTCACCACTAAAAGTACTCAACGCGTCCACCAGCGTTTTCTGCGCCGACGGTGAATTCAAATGCCGTAGCGCCGGGCGCAAGTGTAAACACACCCGGTTGCCGTCCTGCTCTTTCCAGGCGTTCAGCGCCAGTTGCTGCACTAATTTTGGCAGCACCAGTTGGCTAATTTCAGCCGACCAGCTATCGCGCTCAATGGCTTCCACAGCCAGCTTTTGCGCAAGCTCTGGCGTTTTCTCATGCTCCATCGCGCGTTTTAATGCTTTAGGTGTCGCAACGGGTTCTTCGACGACATCAGAAACAATTTGCGATTTCCAGCGATAAGCCTCGGGCTTGGGTTCAGGCTTTTCTTCTGTCTGCGCTGCGGGCCGGGACTGGATACGTTCGCTCACCGAGGCTAAACGTTCCAGAGCGGTGTTGTTCTTTGCCGGCCGCGCTAGATTTGGCGCTGCCGGCTCACTCTTTTTTGCTTTGTTGGCTCCCTGCTGACGCATGAGCTGTGTTCGTGCTTGCAATACCTGACTGGTGGTGTCTGGCAGCGCAGTCTCATTTGGCCGTGGCGCGGATGCCATTTGTTGGCGCACCGGAACAGGGTTCACCACCGGAATACTTGGCGCCTGACGCGGTTGTTCTGGCTCTGGTAGCGGCTTGCGCGGGTGGAATGCCAGCGCGCGCAACAGAGTCATTTCAATGCCCATACGGCGATCTGGTGCCCAGGATAGCTCCTTGCGGCCAATCAGCAAGGTTTGGTAATAAAGTTGGACTTCAGCAGGCGGCACGACACGCGCTAGTTCACGCATACGCTGTTCATTCGCGGCCATGTCGCTGCCTAAGGCTGCAGGCGAAAGCTGAACCATTGCTACGCGGTGCAGCAAACTCAGCATTTCCACCAGCAAAGCTTCCCACTCAACACCGCGCCCGGCGGCTTCATTAAGCAAGTTCATCACTCGCTCACCATCAGCCTGCACCATCGCCTCAACTAGCGAAAGAGCCTGGTCGTCATCGAGCGTGCCCAGCATCGTGCTGACAGCGGCTGTTGTTACATGCCCATCACCACTCGCAATCGCCTGGTCGGTAAGACTTAGTGCATCACGTAGGCTGCCATCTGCGGCGCGAGCCAACAGTTGCAGAGCACGGGTTTCGCTGGGGATTTTTTCTTCGCCAAGAATGTATTCCAGCTGATGGCGGATTTGTTCGACATCCAGCGCTTTCAGGTGGAATTGTAGGCAGCGAGAAAGAATAGTGACCGGCAGTTTTTGCGGGTCAGTCGTCGCCAGCAGGAATTTGACGTGCGATGGCGGCTCTTCCAGCGTCTTCAACAATGCGTTGAAGCTGTGGCGGGAGAGCATGTGCACTTCATCGATAAGATAAACTTTAAAGCGGCCACGCGCTGGCGCGTACTGAACGTTGTCCAGCAAATCACGCGTATCTTCTACTTTGGTGCGCGAGGCGGCATCAATTTCAATCAGATCAACAAAGCGACCTTGTTCGATTTCGCGGCAATTGTCGCATACACCGCAAGGGGTGGCGGTAATGCCGGTTTCACAATTTAACCCTTTCGCCAACAGGCGAGCGATGGACGTTTTACCCACGCCGCGCGTCCCTGAAAAGAGATAGGCGTGGTGGATTCGGCCCATGGATAAGCCATTAGCCAGGGCAGTCAACACGTGTTGCTGGCCGACTACATCAGCAAAAGTTTGTGGCCGCCATTTGCGGGCTAAGACCTGGTAGCTCATTCGAGATAGGCTCTACATCGCGGGAGTGAATTGAGGGGGTAATGCTAACATAAGCCTCACCTTATGGGCGAGGCTTCTATACCCATCATCCTTCAAGCTGCAGGGGTGTTGGCTGCAACTCGAATGCTAACGGGTATAATTTGGGGAATACGAAGGCTGGACTTAGTGGCCAGGGAAAAGCACGAGGCTGTAGCTTTTCACGCCCATTTTTTCCAGGCGCTGCTCACCACCAATATCAAACAGATTGATGATAAACGCAGCGTCAGTCACTTCCCCACCCAAACGGCGGATCAGTTTCACTGTTGCTTCGATGGTGCCGCCAGTTGCCAGCAGGTCATCCACCACCAGAACTTTGTCGCCAGGCTGGATTGCATCAACGTGGATCTCCAGCTGATCGGTGCCGTATTCCAGCTCGTAGTTTTCAGCGATAGTTTCACGCGGCAGTTTGCCAGGCTTGCGTACCGGCACGAAGCCGACACCTAATTCCAGCGCAACCGGTGCGCCAAACAAGAACCCACGCGCTTCGGTACCCACCACTTTGGTGATACCGGCGTCTTTGAAGCGTGAGACTAATAACTCGATGCTGGTGGCGTAGGCTTTCGGATCTTCAAGCAAGCTGGTAACGTCACGGAATAAGATCCCAGGTTTTGGGTAGTCTGGAATACTTTTGATGCTATTTTTCAGATATTCAAGCTGCTGCGCAGTCGCGGTCATAATTAATGCCTGCTAAAAACATGATTCTAACAAAGCACGAGACGGATTTATTAAACGTTCAATAATCGGTCATACCGTGCTCGAAAACGGTCGAATTTACTGGCTGGCACCAACAATTGCAACCACTGCAAATGCGGTTTATGGCTTTTGTTGCTTTTCATCAATTACCGGCATACGCCACATAAAGAACAGCAGCGCGCACATCATCACTAATAATAGTAGTCTGACCCACAGAATATTGACCAGATAAAGGGATACCGCAAAGGTTAATACGATGAAAATCAGCGCCCTGGGTTTAGCTCCCGGCGGCAGCGCACGATGGTCCTGCCAATGGCGGATATAACTGCCAAACCATGAGCGGTACAGTAACCAGTGATGAAAGCGCGGCGAGGAACGGGCGAAGCACCAGGCCGCCAGCAGCAAAAATGGGGTTGTGGGAAGTAAAGGTAAAACAACACCCAGCGTCGCAAGGACTACCGCCAGCCAACCAATGATGATTAAAATGATCCGTTTCATTCATTATTCCGTACTTAAACACGTGCAACACTGGAGATTCATTTTGTGAAAACCGCCGCGCTGTTACAAGCTTTGGATGCTCGCGTCGCGGAACTCGCACAGGCCATTGCGCCTGTCTCGTTACAACGCGCATCGCAAGCACGCTTCGATCGTAAACTGTTTTCCACTCACAGTACGCAACTTAAAGATTATCTGACCGAAGTTCAGGCAAATCTCGCACAGCTACAGCTTAGCGTGAAAGTGGGTAAAGCGGAGCAAGTTGCGTATCTGGCCGAAAAGCTGGTGGCGCAGATTTCCGCTTTGCAGCGTGAGCTGGCGACCTGGAAGATGCGTAAAAACGATCCGCAGCCGCCGGTTGTCGAAAACTTGTATGAGAAGCTCTCCACTCACCAGGATTATGAGCGCCGCATCCAGATTATGATTAGCGATCGTGAAAGCCAGCTTTCAGTACAGGTCACGCTCGCCGGGCAACAAAAGCTCCAGAAGGAACTGGCCGCTCTTGAAGGCCGTTTGCAGCGTTGTCGCCAGGCTTTAACGCGTATCGAGCGATCCATCGAACGCCGGGAACGTGGGCTAAGCTAACGAGAGTCGGTCAATCGGGAGAAGCTCCATGGGACTTTTAGCCTGGGTATTAATCGGTGTGCTGGTCGCGGTAATGATGAGGCTGTTATGGCCAGCAAGAAGCGGCATGTTTGCGATTGCAGTCGTGACAACCACCGCAGGGGCACTGATCGGCGGCTATATTTGCGCCGTCTTTAATATTGGTACTTTGGCCACGCTTGATGCGCGAGCGCTGTTTGCCGCCATCATTGGCGCGCTGTTATTTCTCTTTTTGTTTCGCAAACTACGGGTTAATTAAATGTCGCTGGAAAACGCACCAGAAGAAGTCAAACTGGCTGTCGATTTGATAATGCTGCTGGAACAACATGAAATCCCGACGGAAACCGCGCTCGCAGCGCTTGAGATTGTCCGTCAGGATTTTTTGCGTAAGCGGGAAGAGAACACCTCCCGCTAATTTTTACTGAGCAGGAACGATGTCGTCACCGTTTGAGTTGCCCTTGATATCGCGTTTCACTTCTGTCAATTCATTACCTTTGTCATTACGCAAATGCACTTCGAGTTGGTTGAAGGCGATATTAATGCCATTTTCGCGACACAGACGATCGATAGTCCGGTTTAGCTCATCGACGGTGTAGCTGCGATCACGCAGTTCACGCACATACAATCGCAGCTCGTGATCCAACGTACTGGCCCCAAAGGTAGTAAAGAACACTGTAGGCTCAGGGTCGTGCATCACTTTCGGATGCTCATGCGCAGCTTTCAGTAAGATCTCACGTACTTTATCCAGATCGGATCCGTACGCCACTCCCAGACGGATAACCACGCGGGTGATGGTGTCGGTAAGCGACCAGTTGATCAGTCGCTCCGTCACAAACGCTTTGTTCGGGATGATCACTTCTTTGCGGTCAAAGTCTGTAATCGTGGTGGCACGAATACGAATTTTGCTGACGCTACCGGAATATGCACCAATCGTAACGGTATCGCCGATACGCACCGGGCGTTCAAACAGGATAATAAGGCCGGAAACGAAGTTACCGAATATCTCCTGCAAACCAAAACCTAAGCCCACCGACAGCGCGGCTGCCAGCCATTGCAACTTATCCCATGACACACCGAGAGAGCCGAAGATGGTCATCGCCCCTACGGCAGTAATGGCGTAGTTAAGAATGGTAGTGATGGCGTATGAAGCACCCTGACGCATTTGCAGACGTGAGAGTACCAGTACTTCAAGCAGGCCCGGTAAGTTGCGAATCAGCACCCAGGCAACAGCGAAAGCAATCGCGGCAAATAACAGGCTGCCCATGGTGACGTTTTTCACTACTGCTACACCCGCTTCGGAAGCGCTATAACTCCAGAGCTGGATACTGTCCAGGTAACCGAATACCCCGAACAAATCTGACCAAATGGTGTAGAACACCAGTGCAAACAGGGCGAACAGAGCAATAATAGCCAGACGCATGGTTTGTTGGTTGATTTGGTCCAACGCTAACGGTGGCTCTTCTACCGGCTCGCCCCCTTCTGCGCCCTCTTTCACCAGATTCTCACGGCGCGCAACGGCGCGGCGGTAAGCCATACGACGCGCTGCAACGCTTAATCCACGCAGTACGGTCTGATAAACCAGGTTCCAGATAAGTATCAGATAGATAGTTTCAATCCAGCGACCGGCAAGGCGAAGTGTCGTATAAAAATAGCCCATCGCTGTAAGCACGATTAACACCGCGGGTACCACGCCCATCATCGTGACAGTAAACAACTGCATGGTGTGGTTGTTTTTATTGCGCCAGTTTTCACGGCACATTGGGAAGACAAGCGCGGTGATAAGCAACAGGTTGAAGAAGATGATCAGTTGACCCAACGCATCTTCAACCAGATGTAGCGGCGAACGCTCCCCGAGCACCGACCAGAATAACAACGGTAATAGTGCACAACCAATACGCACCAGTTGGCGGCGATAATGGCTGCACAGTTGCGGTTGCATATTAAAGTGGCTAACAGCTACACCATTTTTAGAGAGCACCTGGTAAGTTAAACCGAAGACTAACCAGAACAAGGAGAGCTGTTTGCAAAACGCCAACATCGATTCGCTGATGTTCATCTGCAAGCCAGCAAACACCAGGCCGATTGAGTAGATGACCAGAGCGCCCGGCAAAACTTTAACCAGCGTCAGAGCAATGGCTTTCGGGGTCAGCATTTGGCTGTCGTTACGCAATTGCCCGACACGACTCGCCTGCTTTTCCAGATAACGGTCTATCGCTTTAAAGCGCCAACGTATAACGCCTGCCAACAACAAAGCCGGAATCATCAGCAGCAGAATGGCGAGAATTTTAAGCGAGTTTTCTGGCCCTTTGAAATTGAGTCTGGCGTTTTTAAACTGATCGCGCAGAGAAGAAGGCAATGATTTCAGCCAGTCCCAATCCATCGGCTTATTACTGGTTACCCAGAAAATTTGCTCAGTCAGGATCTGGTCGAGGGATTTGGTGACGTTTTGCAGCTGCTGCTGGTTGTTCTGCAAGTTGATGGCCAGCATTAACTGCATGCCAAGCTGCTTATTCAACTGATCGAGCAATTCACGACGAGTATCCAGAACCTGCAATAACGCATCGTGAACTTCCGGGGTGACATCGGCTTTATGACCATCTTCGATTTTCGCGACCAGCTCGTCCGGTTGGAACAACGCGTCACGTTGCTGGTTTACATCAAACTGTTCGAGACGAATATCCGCAATGCGGTTGGTCAGATCTTCAGTGTCTTCCGCCGACGGCAGGTTTTGTTGCTGCTGTTGGTAAAGAATACGCGACAGCAACAAGCTGCCTTTCAGAACGGCGATCTGTTCTTTGAGGTTACGTTCAGATTGCAGAGCACGATCCAGCGTATTTTTAATGCGGATGCTCGAAGGCACCATTTCATTGGCATGCTGAGTGGCATCAATCAGACGCTGGCTCAACTGATGGTTGATATCGAGCTCCTGCTTAACCAACGGGTTTTGCTGAATTTTAACGGTATCTTCAGAGTCTATGGCGTCCTGCGCGGTCTGCTGCGTCAGGGTTAAACGCTTGCTGCTCGCCACTTTTTGCAGGATCTGGAGGGTCGCCTCCATTTGATTAATATGCGCATTGGTGTAGTCACGTTGCTTTTGCAACGTATCTTGCAAGATGGTGTTGCCTTTGAGGCTGTCACGCTGTTGATCTAACTGCGCGTTCAATAATGCTTGTTGGGCCAGTAATAAAGTTTGCTGGCTTGGTCGTAAGTCTACAGCGCCTGGAGTGACACCATTAAGACGATTGCGAATCGCTTCAAGCTGAGTCGATGCCGCAGTCATTGCATTCTGAACACGCTCAGGTTGCGTTTGCAGCGAAATCAGTTGGCTATTCCAGGTCGCTAAATCGCTTTGCGCGTTCTGTAACTCCGTCATTAAATCATTCAGGCGAGACTCAAGTTGGCGCAAACTGAGCGCTTCGATTTCCGCTTCTTCATCGGCCGGATTGGCGTGTTGGTTTTTAATCTCGTTGAGCGCATCAGTGGCTTTGCGCAGCACTTTTGGTGCTTCCGTCACCTGCTGATGGAGTTTTGCCGTTTCGTCCTTGACCCGATCAATTTTATCCAGCACCTCAAGAGTCTCATTGAGATCTTGTTGGGTGAGTTTGTCATTTGGAGACAGTGTCTTTTGCTTATTCAGTGCGGACAGCTGATTTTGAATCTCATCGCGGCTAGGGAGATCGCTACCATTTTTTTGCGCCCAGGCTGGCTGCGCCAGCACGCAAAGCAGGCTAACGAATGCAATGAGCAAAAAACGTGCGGGTACGCGACGTGAATACAGTGAATACAAGAGTTGCGGCATAGTTTGACAGTGTTTGAGAACAGGCCGAAGAATGGCGAGTTAAAGACGAAATATGAGCCGCAAGATTAGCACGTCTTTTCGGAAAAACCTTGGTCTACTATGTTCAGAATCACCCTAATAAGCATATTTTTATTGTGGGATGGATCTCAGGGTTGGGCAGGTTTGAAACATTTCCAGCAGAATGGCGACGTAGTCCTCGGCCTGGCCGTGGAGATCAAAACTATCTGGTGCAACCAGCCAGTTTTCAATCAGCCCGGTAATATAACTACGCAGTAAGATAACGGCGTGGGGAAGACGCAAGTTTTTGGGTAACATTTCAGCATCAATACAACGCTGCAAACTGCTCTCAATTCTCTCGTTTCCTTCCATATAAAGTTCGCGTCTGGCCTGTTGTAAAACAGCCAGTTCACCTACAAACTCGCACTTATGGAAGATGATTTCGGTCATTAAGCGGCGGCGTTCATCGGCGACAGTTGCTTGTAATATGTAAATAAGTAACTCTCTGACAACAGAAAGTGGATCGTCAGGAAATTTTGCCCGATACTCAGTTTCTAAATCGCCAATACTGGACTCAGTTAGCTCCCAGATTTCATTAAACAAATCCGACTTATTTTTGAAATGCCAGTAAATTGCACCACGGGTTACACCAGCTGCTTTTGCGATATCTGCAAGCGAAGTTGCGGAAACTCCGTATTGTGAAAACAAGCGGATCGCAACATCCAGAAGGTGTTGGCGTGTTTCCAGTGCTTGTTGTTTGGTTTTTCGTGCCATAAGTGGGTGAAATAACGGTAGTTAGATTTACATACATTTGTGAATGTATGTACCATAGCACGACGATAATATAAACGCAGCAATGGGTTTGTGGACATTTGATCCATTGAACAACTTTGAAATCGGACACTCGAGGTTTACATATGAACAAAAACAGAGGGTTTACGCCTCTGGCGGCCATTCTGATGCTCTCAGGCAGCTTAGTACTTACAGGATGTAATGACAAAGAGACAAAACAGAGTGCGCCGCATACCCCGGAAGTGGGTGTGGTAACTCTGAAAAGTGCTCCTTTGCAGATAACTACAGAGCTTCCTGGCCGTACAAGCGCTTATCGTATTGCAGAAGTTCGCCCGCAAGTCAGTGGCATCATCCTGAAACGTAACTTCGAAGAAGGAAGTGAAATCAAGGCTGGCGTTTCGCTGTATCAAATCGACCCTGCAACATACCAGGCCGCATATGACAGCGCTAAAGGCGACCTCGCAAAAGCACAAGCAAGTGCAAATATTGCTCAGCTGACGCTTAAACGTTATCAGAAACTGTTAGGTACTAAGTACATCAGTCAACAAGACTACGACACTGCACTTGCCGATTCTCAACAGGCAAACGCATCTGTTGTGGCTGCTAAAGCCGCCGTTGAAACTGCTCGCATTAACCTTGCATATACCAAAGTGACTTCACCTATTAGCGGTCGCATTGGTAAGTCTTCTGTTACAGAAGGCGCTCTGGTGACTAGCGGACAAGCTTCTGCACTGGCAACCGTACAACAGCTCGACCCGATTTATGTCGATGTAACCCAATCCAGCAATGATTTCTTGCGCCTTAAGCAAGAGCTGGCTGAAGGCAAACTGAAACAAGAAAACGGTAAAGCTAAAGTCAAATTAGTGACCAACGACGGTATCACTTTCCCACAAGAAGGCTCTTTAGAGTTTTCTGATGTGACGGTTGACCAGACCACCGGTTCTATCACTTTGCGAGCTATCTTCCCGAATCCAGATAAAACGTTACTGCCGGGCATGTTTGTTCGCGCACAACTGGAAGAAGGTACCAATCCAAACGCACTGTTAGTTCCACAACAAGGTGTGACTCGTACACCGCGTGGTGATGCTTCAGCAATGGTTATTGGTAAAGATGACAAAGTAGAAGTACGCAATATCACCGCAGCTCAAGCTATCGGCGACAAATGGCTGGTAACCAGTGGGTTGAAGGATGGTGATCGCGTTATTGTGACCGGTTTGCAAAAAGTGAAACCCGGTGTTCAGGTGAAAGCGCAGGAAGTGGCGGCAGAAAATAAAGGCCAGGATCAAGCAGCCGCTGGCGCACAGTCTGAACAAACGAAGTCTTAACTTAAACAGGAGCCGTTAAGACATGGCTAAGTTTTTTATCGATCGCCCGATTTTTGCCTGGGTAATCGCCATCATTATTATGTTGGCGGGCGGGCTTGCGATCATGAAATTACCGATCGCGCAATATCCAACCATTGCGCCACCGGCAATTTCGATCTCAGCAAACTATCCAGGTGCAGATGCGAAAACGGTACAGGATACCGTTACACAGGTTATCGAACAGAACATGAACGGTATCGACAACCTGCTGTACATGTCCTCATCCAGTGATTCCTCTGGTTCTGTAACCATAACCATTACCTTTGATTCTGGTACTGACGCGGATATCGCCCAGGTACAGGTTCAGAACAAACTGCAACTTGCGATGCCACTGCTTCCTCAAGAAGTACAGCAGCAAGGTGTTAGCGTTGAGAAGTCCTCCAGTAGCTTCCTGATGGTTCTCGGTATGATCAACACCGATGGCTCCATGACACAGGAAGATATTTCGGACTACGTTGGCGCAACCATTAAAGACCCGATCAGCCGTACTCGCGGTGTCGGTGATGTTCAGCTGTTTGGTGCTCAGTACGCGATGCGTATCTGGATGGATCCGAACAAACTGAACAATTACCAGCTCACGCCGGTTGATGTTATTGCCGCTATCAAAGCGCAGAACGCCCAGGTAGCAGCAGGTCAGTTAGGTGGTACTCCACCAGTTAAAGGTCAACAACTTAACGCCTCAATCATTGCTCAGACCCGTTTAAAATCTGCCGATGAGTTCAGCAAAATTCTGCTGAAAGTGAATCAGGATGGCTCACGTGTTCTGCTTAAAGATGTGGCAAAAGTTGAGTTGGGCGGCGAGAACTATAACGTTGTTGCACGTTTCAACGGCCAACCTGCGTCTGGTTTAGGTATCAAGCTGGCAACCGGTGCTAACGCCCTGGATACCGCCAATGCGGTACGTGCCACTGTGGAAAAACTACAGCCCTTCTTCCCTGCGGGTCTGAAAGTTGTTTATCCATATGACACCACGCCATTCGTTAAAATCTCTATCAAAGAGGTAGTAAAAACCCTCGTTGAAGCAATCGTGCTGGTGTTCCTGGTAATGTATCTGTTCTTGCAGAACTTCCGCGCCACATTGATTCCAACGATTGCGGTACCGGTGGTACTGCTGGGGACGTTTGCCATCCTTGCCGTCTTTGGCTATTCGATAAACACCCTAACGATGTTCGGGATGGTGCTTGCGATAGGCTTGTTGGTTGATGATGCCATCGTGGTGGTAGAGAACGTTGAGCGTGTAATGGTGGAAGAAGGATTGCCACCAAAAGAAGCCACACGCAAATCAATGGAGCAGATTCAGGGCGCTCTGGTCGGGATCGCGATGGTACTGTCGGCGGTATTTATACCAATGGCATTCTTCGGTGGTTCTACAGGTGCAATCTATCGTCAGTTCTCTATTACCATCGTATCGGCAATGGTGCTTTCTGTACTGGTAGCAATGATTTTGACACCAGCACTTTGTGCCACCCTGCTTAAGCCAATCGCGAAAGGCGAGCACCACGAGAAGAAAGGCTTCTTCGGCTGGTTTAACAATATGTTCGACAAGAGCACGCATCACTATACCGACAGCGTCGGTAATATTTTGCGTAGCACCGGTCGTTACTTAGTGCTTTATCTGCTGATTGTGGTTGGCATGGCCTTCCTGTTTATTCGCCTGCCAAGTTCCTTCTTGCCAGATGAAGACCAGGGCGTGTTCCTGACCATGGCACAGCTGCCTGCGGGTGCAACACAAGAACGTACACAAGCCGTTCTTGATGATGTGACCAAGTACTACCTCGAAAAAGAGAAAGACAACGTTAACTCCGTATTTACCGTTAACGGCTTTGGCTTCTCTGGTCAGGGGCAGAACACCGGTCTGGCATTCGTATCCTTGAA
Organism: Buttiauxella sp. AC038; assembly: GCF_979253565.1. Taxonomy (NCBI): domain Bacteria; kingdom Pseudomonadati; phylum Pseudomonadota; class Gammaproteobacteria; order Enterobacterales; family Enterobacteriaceae; genus Buttiauxella; species Buttiauxella sp. AC038. Next base: position 3,893,249 of record NZ_CEEDCQ010000001.1, read on the forward strand.
AGATTGGGATGAGCGTCCAGGTGAAGAGAACAAGGTTCCGGCCATTGCAGCTCGCGCCAGTGCCGAGTTCTCGAAAATCAAAGATGCCATCGTGTTCGCATTTAACCTGCCAGCTATCGTTGAACTGGGTACTGCAACGGGCTTCGACTTCCAGTTGATTGACCAGGCAAACCTTGGCCACGAAAAACTGACTCAGGCGCGTAACCAGTTGTTTGGCGAAGTCGCTAAACACTCTGATCTGTTAGTGGGCGTGCGTCCAAACGGTCTGGAAGATACGCCGCAGTTCAAAATCGATATTGACCAGGAAAAAGCGCAAGCATTGGGCGTTTCTATCAGCGACATCAACACCACACTGGGTGCTGCATGGGGTGGTAGTTACGTGAATGACTTCATCGACCGTGGTCGTGTGAAGAAAGTTTACCTGATGGCTGATGCGCCATTCCGTATGCTACCAAGCGATATCAACAGCTGGTATGTTCGCGGCTCTACTGGGCAGATGGTGCCATTCTCAGCGTTCTCTTCTGCGCACTGGGAATACGGTTCACCGCGTCTGGAACGTTACAACGGTTTGCCGTCCATGGAAATCCTTGGTCAGGCGGCTCCGGGTAAGAGTACCGGTGAAGCGATGGACCTGATGGAACAACTGGCCAGCAAACTGCCAACCGGTATTGGTTATGACTGGACGGGTATGTCCTATCAGGAACGTTTATCTGGTAACCAGGCCCCTGCCCTGTATGCCATTTCCCTGATAGTGGTGTTCCTGTGTCTGGCTGCACTGTACGAGAGCTGGTCGATTCCATTCTCGGTCATGCTGGTTGTTCCACTTGGGGTTGTCGGTGCACTGCTTGCCGCGACGCTGCGTGGGCTGACCAACGACGTGTACTTCCAGGTAGGCCTGCTGACAACCATTGGCTTGTCGGCGAAGAACGCGATACTTATCGTGGAATTCGCCAAAGACTTGATGGAGAAAGAAGGCAAAGGCTTAATTGAAGCTACGCTGGAAGCTGTTCGTATGCGTCTACGTCCAATTCTGATGACATCACTGGCGTTTATCCTCGGGGTAATGCCACTGGTAATCAGCTCCGGTGCAGGCTCTGGTGCACAGAACGCCGTAGGTACAGGGGTAATGGGCGGGATGGTTACTGCAACAGTCCTGGCTATCTTCTTCGTACCAGTGTTCTTCGTGGTAGTTCGCCGTCGCTTCAGCCGTAAGTCTGAAGATGTCGAACACACTCACGCTGTTGAGCACCACAAGTAAGTCTTAAATCTGCAATTAAAAGGCCGCGCAAGCGGCCTTTTTTATATCTGCGGCCCTATTTGTCATATTAATAAATAACGATAGCTGCTGGCTTTTTCTACGATAGGTTTCTAAATGTTGCAATAAAAACTCAGTTGGAGTTGAATATGATGACAAGATATTTCTTAAATTCACTGGCAGATAAGGCAAGAAGGTTCATACTTATATATTAGGAAGATTCTTAATTAACCTCTTATTTACACCTCGTTTAAGATTCATTGCGATAACACAAAATTAACCTATTGAATATAAACTGCTTTCCTAAACATTCACTTAAGTTAATTTATCAGACAATGCTTTTAAAAAAAGTGAAAGTCTTAATAAACATTACGTTAGAGTAAACAGCTTTGCTGTAAATGTAATTTTTCGTAATAGTGAAAGGAAATCTACTACGGATTGATTTATAGTAAACGTATATGGAATAATCGTTGTAATTGATTCCCACCTCATCCAGGTGTGTCCACCCCAAGGCGTTTTGTTTATCAAATTTTCTTCGATAAAAAGGGGCTGCATTATGGACGAATACTCACCAAAACGGCATGATATCGCGCAGCTTAAATTTCTCTGCGAAAACCTGTATCATGACTGCCTTACCAACCTTGGCGAGAGTAATCATGGTTGGGTTAATGATCCTACTTCGGCCATTAACTTGCAGTTGAATGAATTGATTGAGCATATTGCTGCTTTCGCACTTAATTACAAAATTAAGTACGATGATGAGAGTAAATTGATTGAACAAATTGACGAATATTTAGACGATACATTTATGCTGTTCAGTAACTATGGCATCAATGCCCAAGACTTGCAGAAATGGCGTAAGTCCGGGAATCGGTTATTCCGATGTTTCGTCACAGAGAGTCGCGCTAACCCTGTAAGCCTCTCCTTTTAGAACTATTACAAGATGTAATAAGGTGATTTCATGACAACAAAACCACTAACTAAGACCGATTATTTGATGCGCCTGCGACGCTGCCAAACAATTGACACTTTAGAGCGCGTAATCGAAAAGAATAAATACGAATTACCAGATAATGAGTTGGCTGTATTTTATTCAGCAGCAGACCATCGTCTGGCTGAACTGACCATGAATAAGCTTTACGATAAAATACCACCATCTGTATGGAAATTTATCCGCTAATACCCCTTAACTGTTATTACCTTTATGGTTTCAGACTGACATGCTGTTGTAATCAGCGACAAATGGATTCAGGAACTCTTTTTGTCACTTAATAGCGTGCTAAATAGATATTTATCCTGGGCTGTTCAGCTTTCGAGATACAAGCTGCTCATCGCTCTTTTGTAAGGCTTGCTACATTCTGTCCGTCGCTTCCCTTAATTTGTGATTGTTAATAGCACATTTAACCATGTGATTACCGTCACAAAAAGGAGCTATAGCCACATTAATTACAAACTAATCGCTTAGGGTAACGGGTGTCCTGTCTATTTTAAAAGGCATCACCATGAGTGAAGAAAAAAACAAAATGATTGCAGGCGAATTTTATCGCCCTGCAGACCAACAGCTCCGAGATGACCGCGTAAAAGCGCGCCATCTGATTCACCGTTTTAATCACACCGCTCCAGATGAAAAAGCCATTCGTAGTGAACTGCTCGAACAACTATTAGGCCAAAGTCTGGATGCCTATATTGAACCATCGTTTCGTTGTGATTACGGCTACAATATTTTCCTCGGCAAAAACTTCTACGCCAATTTTGACTGTGTGATTCTCGACGTTTGTCCTGTTCACATCGGTGAGAATTGCATGTTGGCTCCAGGTGTTCATATTTATACTGCGACTCATCCGCTGGATGCTGAAACGCGCAACAATGGTGTTGAGTTCGGTAAACCTGTCACGATTGGCAATAATGTCTGGATTGGCGGGCGCGCGGTTATCAACCCTGGTGTGACTATTGGCGATAATGTAGTGATAGGTGCCGGCTCCGTCGTCACTAAAGATATTCCGGCGAATTCGGTAGTTGCAGGAAACCCAGCTCGGCTGATTAAAATGGTGCCTGACACGCCACATTAACTGTTATGGTTTTTTATGGCGAAACTGTTACTTTTTTACCCTCGCAGGGCTTCTTAAAATAACAGTTCTCTGCCTGTCGCGTTCCCGTTCAGAAGGCCATCATGACTGAAATTCAGCGTCTGCTCACCGATACAATCGAACAACTTAATGCGGAAGAAAAGCGCGACAATCGCCCGCGTTTTAGCATCAGCTTTATTCGCAAGCATCCGGGGTTATTTATTGGCATGTGGATAGGTTGGTTCGCAACTCTATGGGTGATGCTTGAGTCGGATACTCTGTCGGGATCGGTTTGGCTATTGGTTGTGTTGTTTGCGCTGCTAAACGGCTTTTTCTTTTTTGATGTGAATCCCCGTTATCGCTATGACGACATTGATGTGCTGGATTTACGCGTTTGCTATAACGGTGAGTGGTACAACACGCGTAACGTTCCACCCACATTGATCGATAAAATCCTGCATTCCCCTGGTGTTGACGAACAACAAAAATCGCTACTGCATAAGATGGTGGCGACGAAAGGCGAGCTCTCATTTTACGATATTTTCTCGCTCGGACGTCCGTAACGTTCACAACTTATAAGAGACAAGGGGCGAAATGCCCCTTGTCTTAACGCCGCTTCTTCCCGCCCTGCACCGCTTTGAAACGCGGGTTACTTTTGCAAATCACATACAGCCGCCCTTTACGCTTCACAATCTGGCAATCTGGATGGCGTTGCTTTGCACTACGTAATGAATTCAGAACCTGCATCTCTTACTCCCTCTTGCCAAAAAAACGACCGAAACGCTGCTGGAAACGAGCCGGACTGCCTTCATTGGTGAATGTTCTTTGTTTACCCGTGTAATGTGGATGAGAGGCCGATGAAACCTCCAGTGTGATATAGGGATATTTCACACCCTCAAGCTCAATTTCCCGGTCTGTCTTGATAGTCGAACCCACTTTAAAGAACTCATTGGCGGTGGTGTCGTGGAACACGACTGTTCGATAGAAAGGATGGATGTCACGTTTCATTTTCTTTTCCAAGATATGTTATAACATAACAATAAAGTAAAAGATGAATGAAAAAAAAGCAAGTCTGTTTGGCAACAAACCTTAATAACCGTTGATTGCCAAATTCTGCAAAAGCTTAGAACCCCGCCCAGCAATAACTTAGAAGATAACAATATTGGGCGGCGTGGCGCAGTTGCGGCAATGTCATTTCCACGAACAACACATCAATACAGAAGGGATAAACCATGAGTCAGCGCTGTCGTTGTGAAAATTATTGTTGGGCTAAAACATCAAAACGTGACGGGAAAACATCTGAATTACGTGGAGTTCAAAATGAGCAAAACAACGACCCAGGCATTGCCAATACTCGATCTCTTAGCCCTTGATGGCACCGACACCGATCGCGCAGCCTTTCTTGAACAACTACGCCATGCTGCTCGTGACATCGGCTTCTTTTATCTGATTAATCATGGTATCAGCCCGGAACTGCAACAGGCCGTTCAGGATGAAGCCCAGCTGTTTTTCTCTTTGCCTGACGCAGAAAAACAAAAAGTAGCGATGATTCACTCCCCCCATTTTCGTGGTTACAACCGCGCCGCCAGCGAATTAACACGTGGTAAACCTGACTGGCGTGAGCAATTTGATATTGGCGCTGAACGCCCGGTACTTTCCGTCAGTCCATCACAGCCTGGCTGGCTACGTCTGCAAGGGCCCAACCTGTGGCCTGAATCGCTGCCAACTCTCAAGCCGACTCTGTTGCAATTTCAGCGTGAAATGACCGCTGTGGCGTTGAAATTACTACGCACTTTTGCATTAGCGTTGAAGTTACCGGCTAATAGCTTTGATGATCTGTATGGCAACAAACCCAACGAGCATATCAAGCTGATTCGATATCCCGGCCAACAGGCTACCGATAGTAATCAGGGTGTTGGCGCTCACAAGGACTCCGGCTTCCTAAGCTTCCTGCTACAAGACAGGCAGCAGGGTTTACAGGTTGAAGTCAGCCCCGATAACTGGATAGATGCAGCCCCCCTACCCGGTAGTTTTGTGGTGAACATTGGTGAGTTGCTTGAACTGGCAACCAATGGCTACTTGCGCGCCACGGTTCATCGCGTGGTTTCTCCTCCGCCTGGGCAGGAGCGCCAGTCCATCGCATTTTTCCTCGGCGCACAGTTAGATGCCGTGGTTCCGGTTTATACATTGCCCCCTGACCTTGCAAGCCAGGCTCATGGCCCAGAAAGCGATCCTCACAACCCGTTACTGCGTGATGTTGGTTGGAATTACCTGAAAGGCCGCCTGCGATCTCATCCCGACGTGGCGGAACGTTATTACCCGGATGTCTTGCGTAGCAGCACTGAACTCATCGCTTAAATATTGAAGGAAACCACCATGAAATATGCCTCTTTTAAACTGGCAGGGATCGCGTTGTCTTTGACTCTGGCTTTCAGTGCTCAAGCAGCAGATACCTTACGTATTGCAGCAGATGCTGTACCACACGCAGAAATTCTGGCCTTTGTGCAGAAACTCGATCCTAATTTAAAGCTCAAAGTCATTGAGCTCAGTAACGGCGTAAATGCCAACGAACTACTGGCCAACGGCGATGTGGACGCCAACTACTTCCAGCATGTTCCGTATTTACGCGACCAGGAGAAAGCGTTAGGTAAAAAATTCACCGTTGCGGCCACTGTTCACATCGAGCCACTGGGGATTTATTCACACAAATATAAAGACCTGAAATCGGTGCCGGAAAATGCCACGATCGCCTTACCAAATAACGTTACCAACCTAAGTCGGGCTCTTTATCTATTGCAGGACAAAGGGCTTATCACGCTGAAACCTGAATTTAAAGATGCTGCGCAAAACCAGGCGACACCGCGCGATATCGCCAGCAATCCTAAAAAGCTAAAAATTATTGAAATCGAAGCGCCGCAACTGCCGCGTTCGCTTGATGATGTCGATTTAGCCGTGATTAATGGTAACTACGCATTGGAAGCTGGGTTAACGCCGTCAAAAGATGCGCTGGGCCTGGAAAGTGCCACTCATAACCCGTATGCCAATATTCTGGTTACCAACCCAAATCTGGCAAACGATCCACGCATCAAGGAGCTGGCGAAAGATCTGCAATCACCGCAGGTTGCTGACTTTATTCGCAAGCAGTTTAATGGCTCAGTGATCCCGGTTGCTACGCCACAGTCATGATAACCCTTGAGCGGCTGAGCAAAGTGTATGCCGGAGGAGGCCAACCGGCACTGGATGATGTCTCACTGATTGTGCCAGACGGCGCAATCTACGGCATTCTCGGGCGCAGTGGCGCTGGGAAAAGCACCTTGATTCGCTGCCTTAATTTGTTGGAGCGGCCCACTTCGGGCCTCATTCTGATGCAAGGTGTCGATATCACCACGCTCAATAACCGGGAGTTGCGAGTGCATCGCCAACGCACCGGAATGGTATTCCAACACTTCAACCTGATTCATGCGCGAAATGTGGCGGACAACATTGCCGTACCGTTAGAAATTGCGGGCCTGCCTCGTGAAGAGCGGCAAAAACGCATCACTGAACTACTCGAGTTAGTAGGCCTTAGCGATAAAGCACTGGCTTTTCCTTCACAGCTATCCGGTGGGCAAAAACAGCGTGTAGGAATTGCTCGCGCGCTGGCTGCTCATCCTGATGTTCTGCTGTGTGATGAAGCAACCAGCGCATTAGATAGTGAAACCACCGCATCCGTGCTGGCACTACTGAAAGATATTAACCATAAGCTTGGCGTCACCATTGTGCTGATAACCCATCAACTGGAAGTCGTGAAAGCTATCTGCGACCACGCAGCATTGCTGGAAAACGGCAGGCTCATTGAAAGCGGCTCGTTATCTGAATTACTGCTCATCCCCAGTTCCCGTCTGCGCCAGGCGTTGCTCCCTGGAGATGCGGCCGAACAAGCATTCTTACGCCGTATCGGTGTGACAAGGAGTCTATTATGCGAAGTCGCCTAGACTGGGATGATTTATGGCCATTACTGTTAGATGGTTCACTGGATACGCTGTACATGGTCAGCCTCGCGGCACTCTTAACCGTGCTGATTGGATTGCCGTTGGGGGTGTTGTTGTTCCTCACTCGCCGTGATGGCGTATTGCCCGCTCCGCTATTTAATCAGGTCATTGGTAGTGTCGTGAATGTCGGTCGTTCACTGCCGTTTATTGTGCTGTTAATAGCGCTGATCCCCTTTACGCGCATAATTATCGGCACCACGTTAGGCAGCACAGCCGCAGTGGTTCCGATAACAATTGGTGCCTTCCCCTTCTTTGCGCGGGTAGTAGAAAACGCGTTAGATGAGGTCGATAAAGGTCGCATTGAGGCCATTTTATCCATGGGAGGAAATGTCTGGCATATCATCAGCAAAGTACTGCTACCCGAAGCGCTGCCTGCTCTGCTTGCAGGGATCACGCTGACCATCGTAATGCTAATTGGTTTTTCATCTATGGCTGGTGTGATTGGCGGTGGCGGCTTGGGAGACCTCGCAATTCGCTACGGCTATCAGCGATTTAATGACCAGGTCATGGTTGGCACCGTGGTTATTCTGGTGGTCATGGTGCAATTAGTACAAAGTATTGGAGACCGTCTGGTGCGCCGCCTGGCGCACCGACGTTAAAGCATTTGATGTCGCTACGTTAATCCAGCCTCCAAGGCCCGTAGGGTGGATTAACGTCAGCGACATCCACCATTTGCAGTGGATCCCGTTTATGCTTTCTCGCGCACCAGCAAAGTAGTCAGCGTAAATGACAATCCTAATGCCAGCGCCACCCCCATCAAAGCAAAGATAAAGTATGGCCCGATGTAAGCCGGCAGGCTGAAAATACTCGACAAAATATAGCCATACAAACGCACACCGAAGAAGGCAATAAATGCCGAGGCGATGGAGCTGGCAATCGTGGCGGCGATAAACGCTTTCTTGTAGCGCGTCAGAACACCAAACAATGCAGGTTCGGTAATACCCAGCAAGGCGGAAATAGCCGCAGGCAGAACCACCGCTCTTTCTTCGCGAGATTTACTTTGTTTCCAGATGGCAAACGTTGATCCGGCAATCGCCATATTAGCCATAAACATCATTGGCATAAGCATGTCGTAGCCGCGGTCGGTAAAGTTTTGCAGCGCGATTGGTGTCATCGCGTGGTGCATTCCGGTCAAAATAGCTACCGGGCGAATAGCCCCCACTACTAATCCTGCAAAACTTGCGGATACACCAAACAGCCCTTCAATAAACCACGCCAACGCTTTACCCAGATAGATCCCTAATGGCCCGATCACCACCAGCGCAACTAACGCGGCGAGGAACAAAGTGAGCGTCGGAGTAAATACTGTTTTCAATACATCCGGCATAAACCGGTCCACCCAGCGATGGATGTAGCTAAGGGCCAGAACCGAGAAAATCACCGGGATCACGCTCGAGGCGTAGTTAAATACCGAAACAGGCACCACGTTCAGAAAATAGAACGTATCGACAGCATTCGGCGCATGACTTGCCAGTAACTTTGCCGCTTCAATAAGTGATGGATACATCAGGCAGGCCGCCACCGCTGCGGCCAGGTATTCGTTAGTTTTAAAGATACGTGCCGCAGAGATAGCGAGGAAAAACGGTAAAAAATAGAACACGCCGCTGGCAATTAAATCGATGACAATTACCGTATCGCTTTTTGCCGAAACGAATTTAAGCGCAATCAAACCTGCTAACAGACCTTTGATCATCCCGGCGCCAGCGATAGCGGGAACAATCGGCCCAAATACGCCCGATACGGTATCCATAAACATCGACACCAGGCTTTTACGGGCTTTCTTGTCAGTCGCGGGGGCAATTTGCTCACCAGATGTCTCCAGCGCGCTGTTCAGCTGTTCGTACCAACTGTTCACCTGCGGGCCAATAATAATCTGGAATTGGTCACTCTGAATCTGCGCCCCTAATACACCGGGGATTTTTTTAATTTCGGACTGATCAATTTTATTCTCATCAATCAGAGAGAAGCGTAAGCGCGTCATACAGTGCCAGGCTTTGTTAATATTATCCGCACCACCTACAAGGTGAATAATATTATTAATGGCATCACGAGTCCCCATCTGTCGCTCCCAAAGAATTACTAATTATTATGTGTTGAATGCCTGAGATGGTAGAGAATCGAAAGAACCAAAACAAACCAATAAACTTTGAACAACATCACAATTACGTCTATCAAAGGGCATTAAACACCTCAAACTAACAAATTGGTATGGTTTTTAGGTTGCACACAACTATTTTACGGACCAATAAAAATAAGCAAAAATAATGGTTTACCCACATATAAAAATAAGGTGATAGTAAATAACAGAAGCCTTTAATTGATGAGTAAATGACCGCGATTGACAAGGTCTGTGGAGTAATCTCGTGCAACCAACCATTATTGAAAATATTGAATGTTTTATTACCCGCCCTGACCGTCACAACCTGATTACGGTGCGTGTCACCACCAATAAGGGTGTAATAGGTCATGGATGTGCGACCTTCCAGCAACGCCCACTGGCAGTAAAAGTGATGGTCGATGAATATCTCAAACCACTGCTAATAGGGCGCGATGCCAATAACATTGAAGATCTGTGGCAGATGATGATGGTCAACGCTTACTGGCGCAACGGACCGGTTATCAATAACGCTATCGCAGGTGTCGATATGGCGCTTTGGGATATTAAAGGCCAACTGGCAGGAATGCCGCTATACCAACTTCTGGGCGGTAAATCGAAAGACGCTATCGCGGCATATAGCCACGCCGCCAGTGAAACGCTTGAAGGTTTGTATCTGGAAGTCGACAAACTTTTGGCACAAGGTTATCGCTACATTCGCTGTCAGTTAGGGTTTTATGGCGGAACACCTCAGGGTTTGCATGCTACAAAGACACCTACTCCGGGCGCCTACTACGATCAGGACGAATACATGGCCAATACTGTGGCAATGTTTAAGGCGCTGCGCGAAAAGTACGGCAACCAGTTCCATATACTTCACGATGTGCATGAGCGTCTGTTCCCGCAACAAGCGGTGCAACTGGCAAAAGCTCTTGAGCCATACCAGCCATGGTTTATCGAAGACATTCTACCGCCGCAACAAAGCGCCTGGCTTGAGCAGGTTCGCGCGCATTCTTCGGTTCCACTTGCTTTGGGGGAGCTATTTAATAACCCTGCCGAATGGCATGATTTGATTGTTAATCGCCGCATCGATTTTATCCGCTGCCACGTTTCGCAAATTGGTGGAATCACCCCTGCATTGAAGCTCGCTATTCTATGTCAGGCATTCGGTGTACGCCTGGCATGGCATGGCCCATCGGATATGACGCCTATTGGCGTGGCGGTAAATACCCATTTAAATATCCATCTGCACAATGCAGCGATTCAGGAATTTATTCCCAATAAGCCAAATACCGAATCGGTCTTTCCAGGCAGCCCGGTTGCGGAGAAGGGCTATATTTATCCGCTTGAAAAACCGGGTATTGGCGTAGGTTTCGACCAACAAAAAGCGGAAACCTTCCCGGTGGAATATCGCCCACATGAGTGGACGCAAAGCCGCTTACCAAACGGAGCCATTCACACTCCCTGAATGCCCTGCCGCCAGGCCAAATTATTGTGGTTATAGGGGGTAACGTAGGTACAGGAATAATTGATATCAATGATATCGCTGATTTCAAAAACCCGTCCTCCGTCAAGAATTCCCCGGTTGATGATGTGCATCGCCGGGATACCTTTTACACTCCAGCAATACCGCCTGCTCTTTACTGACTGCTACCGCCTGATAACTGGTTAACAGGTGCGAAATCCGCAACCCTTTACTCAGCACATATTGTTGAATCGAGCGCTCGATGACCTGCTGGTTCAGATCGGGAAAATCCTGTACCGGCATGCGCGAAATCTCAATTTGTATCTTTTGATTTTCGACATATCGCAGGCGGCAAAATTGCCAAATGTAGTCATCTTTACCCAAACCAAATACCTGCTGCTCTTCGCGATTGGGTAATTTCTTATGCAGATTGACCATGCGAAAAGCTATCTGGTCGAAATGCTTCTCGGTGATGGAGTTATAAACCAGTGGGTTGTTTCTTGCCTGCGGATTAATCCAAATCCCGGATCCCTGAATAATCTCAATGACCCCAATGCTGACCAACTTTTCCAGCGCTTTACGAATCGTGAAACGCGAGACATCATATTCCAGTGCTAATTGGCGCTCAGGCGGTAATTTGCGCCTTTGGTTATCGTTGCGCTGATAAATTTTGCTCAGTAGATCCTGAATAACAAACTCTTTTTTCTTCATTTATTGCTCACCAGACACTCGCTTTCACAGGTTATCCCACTACAGAGGCAGGAAAACATAACATCACCTATTCATGTGAGATAGACTGTTCTCGTCTATGAAAAACCATTATAAAAACTAACTCTTAACTGGGTCTAAAAGAATGACATCCCGAAAGCTCATCAGCCTGGTAAGCGGTGTACTTATTTTGGCATTTTTGCTACCAATTCTGTTAAGCATTTATCTTGCTCATCGTAATGCTGAACACGCATTTCATGATGAATTAGGAGAGTTTGCCGATCACGCATTGCTTCGCACCGGCAAAGTCATCGACCAGGCTGTTTCTGCGATTAATGATATTAACCGCTTTAATGACAATACATGTTCGCCAGCACACGCGGAAGCCATGCATCGTATCGCTCTTGAATATCGCTACGTGCAAGAAGTGATGTTCCAGCAAGATGCGCATATTTTGTGTACTTCACTGGAGTCCATTACTCATAGTGCTACATTAGGTAAGCCAGACCGTCAGGGCATTCATGGTTTTAACGCTTGGTATACCACTCCACCGATACCCGATTTTCAACGCAAGATGGTATATATCGGCAAAAAGCCTCATCTTGCATTAATTGACCCAATGTCATTTATTGATGTTCTCCCCTTTGGTAGTTACACGTTAAATATTGCGATGATTGGGCTGCATAATAATCAGATCATTGCCAGCAACAGCCGATATATCCCCGAGACATGGCACGAAGCGCTGAAACAAGGTACGGACGAATTTCAAAGCAACAACAATTTCTACGTGATTCGTCGGGATAATAATCTTGGTCTGGCCATGATTGCCTGGGCGTCAATGGAACCCCTGACGACCGCCTGGTATCAGCAATTGTTTATCTGGCTGCCTGTGGGCTTAATTATAAGCCTCGCTGCAGGTGGACTCTTGATTAGTATTTTGCGTCGATTGTTATCACCTCGAAACAGGCTGATGGATGCTATTAAAAACAATGAATTTAGCGTGGTTTATCAACCTATTGTTCATCTTCAAAGTGGCGAGATTGTCGGTGCGGAAGCCTTAATTCGTTGGCAGCAACAAGATGGCTCAATGTTAAACCCGGATATGTTTATCCCACTGGCGGAGCAAACCGGGTTGGTAACACAATTAACAGAGCAGGTCATTAAGCGCATTTTTCTTGAGTTGGGCGACTGGTTAAGCAAGCATCCTCATCATCATATTTCTGTGAACATGGGTGTTCAGGATGCGCGTAGCCTGCATATTCTTGATATCACTCGTCCGTACCTGGCACGTTATTCAGTTAATCCAAAACAGATAGCATTTGAGATTACTGAACGTGGCTTTTCTGACCCGAAAATTACAGCACCGATTATTGCGCAATATCGAAAGGCCGGGCACGCCATCTATATTGATGATTTTGGAACCGGTTATTCCAGCCTGAGTTATTTACAAGATCTGGATGTAGATATCCTTAAAATAGATAAATCATTCGTCGATGCTCTCGAATATAAAAATGTCACTCCACATATTATTGAAATGGCAAAGGCTCTGGGTATTTTGATGGTGGCCGAAGGCATTGAAACCCCCAGTCAGGCGGCATGGTTGCGTAAACAGGGTGTGCAGTACGGACAGGGCTGGTTCTTCAGTAAAGCCCTGCCTAAAAATGAATTTATCGAGTGGGTAGCAGGCTCTTGTGCCAGGAAATCAAAAATTCCCTGAAAACACTACTTCACACCAAGACGTTTCGCCAGGCGGTGTAAATTAGCGACATCTAGTTGCAACTGCCGGGCACTCGCAGCCCAATTCCCCGCATTAGCCTCCAGCGTGCTGATAATAATCCGCCGCTGGAAATCATCAGTTGCCGTCCGCAAGTTATCGACCTCAGCCACGCGGGCTACAGCTGTACTTGCAGGTTTAGCCTCAACATCCATCAGTTGAAAATGCTGCGGTTCCAGCCAGATTTCTCCATCCGGTTTACCGGAGCGTGCAAGCACAGTGGCGCGATAAAGAGCATGCTCCAGCTCGCGAATATTTCCGGGCCAGTCGTATCGACGCAGTAATTCCCGAGCGCCATCCGTTAAGGCGACCTGTTTCAGCCCCATTTTTACGCGGCTTTGCTCACAGAAGAACCCAGCCAATAGAGTGATGTCATCGCCACGCTCGCGTAGCGGTGGAACGTGCAGTGGGAAGACGCTTAAACGGTGGAATAGATCGGCACGAAAATCACCTGCTAGTACGTGCTGCTTTAAGTCACGATTGGTCGCCGCCAGCACCCGCACATTTACCCTTTGGCTGCTGTCATCGCCCACACGCTGAATATCGCCATACTGTAAAACTCGCAACAATTTTGCCTGTAGCGTTAATGGCAGTTCCCCTATTTCATCGAGGAATAGCGTGCCGTTATCCGCCATTTCAAATTTGCCGGTTCGATGATGAATTGCCCCGGTAAATGCCCCCTTTACGTGACCAAACAGTTCACTTTCCGCCACGCTTTCCGGTAATGCCGCACAGTTGAGATACACCAGCGGATTTGCGGCACGTACCGACCCACTGTGAATAGCACGCGCCACCAGCTCTTTCCCAACACCCGTTTCCCCAGTTATCAGCACATTCAGGTCAGAACCGGCGACAATTTCTATCTCTTTCTTAAGCTGCATAATCCCTGCAGACAAGCCCACCATCTCGGCACTGCTGGTTTTGCTCGTAATGGGAGTGGAGACAACAGCAGGCGTTTGGTTTTCAAGCTGTTCCATCAACAAGGCATTATTCAGTGCCCCTGCGGCCAACACGCTAATTAAGCGCAATTCTTCATCGCTGAAATGATCGAACTGCAAAGGGTCCATACCATCCACGGTTAATGCACCTATCAGGTTCTGATCGGCAAATAGTGGTAACCCAAGACAGGCATGAACTTTTAAGTCGGTGTGGTCAGGAATGAGTCCATCATAAGGATCGGGCAATTCACTTTCTGCCGGGAAGCGCACCACGTCCCCTGCCCGTGCTATTGCTTCCAGGCGAGGATGGGCATCTAAATCAAAACGTCGACCAAGCACATCTTGCGCCAGCCCATCAATTGCCAGCGGGCGAAACTGCCGCGCTTCATAACGCAGTAGCGCCGTGGCATCTCCCCCTAAAAGTTGGCGCAAAGTGCGAATTAAACGAGCAAAGCGATCCTGATGAGAAATGCCGCTTTGCAGGTCAATGGCAATGTTGGCAAGGGAGGTAATTGAAAGGCTCATAAGCGGCTCCAGAGGACGATTCTCGCTAACTTAGCCCTTGATAGTCAAAAAGACAATTCAATTGTCAAAAAGACTAATATTATAATTGTCATTTTGACAATGAAAAGTTAAAAAAAACAAATATATTCATATTAATCAATATTATAAAAAGTTGGCACGCCATTTGTAATAACTCAAATACGAGCACCGTTTTTTCATTCTTTTTGAGGTACTGACAAATGGCAATTCAGGTTAAAAACAACATTCAATGGGTTGGTCAACGTGACTGGGAAGTGCGTGATTTTCACGGCACCGAATACAAAACGCTGAAAGGCAGTAGCTACAACAGCTATCTGATCCGTGAAGAGAAAACGGTACTCATCGACACTGTTGACCATAAATTCAGCCGTGAGTTTGTGCAGAACCTGGCTGCCGAAATTGACCTGAATAGCCTCGATTACATCATCATCAATCACGCTGAAGAAGACCATGCGGGCGCGCTGACGGAATTGATGTCACGCATTCCCAACACACCGATTTACTGTACCGCCAACGGCGTGGACTCCATCAACGGCCACCACCATCACCCGGAGTGGAATTTCCACGTAGTGAAAACTGGCGATAGCCTGGACATCGGCAACGGCAAGCAACTGATTTTCGTTGAAACACCTATGCTGCACTGGCCTGACAGCATGATGACTTACATGACCGGTGACGCAGTGCTATTTAGTAACGATGCTTTTGGCCAACACTATTGTGATGAGCATCTGTTTAACGATGAAGTCGATCAGGCCGAGCTATTTGAACAATGCCAGCGCTACTACGCCAACATTCTGACCCCGTTTAGCCGCCTGGTCACTCCCAAAATCACCGAAATTCTCGGCTTCAATCTGCCGGTAGATATGATTGCGACGTCTCACGGTGTGGTATGGCGCGATAACCCAACACAAATCGTGGAGTTGTACTTAAAGTGGGCGGCTGATTATCAAGAAGATCGCATCACGATTTTCTACGACACCATGTCCAACAACACCCGTATGATGGCGGATGCTATTGCCCAAGGGATCAACGAAGTCGATCCGCGCGTGGCGGTGAAAATTTTCAACGTTGCCCGCCATGATAAAAACGAGATCCTCACTAATGTGTTCCGCTCCAAGGGAGTGCTGGCAGGAACATCCACGATGAATAACGTGATGATGCCGAAAATTGCAGGCCTGGTTGAGGAGATGACCGGCCTGCGTTTTCGTAATAAACGCGCCAGCGCATTCGGTTCCCATGGCTGGAGTGGCGGTGCAGTAGACCGACTCTCTACCCGCTTGCAGGATGCCGGTTTTGAAATGTCACTAAGCCTAAAAGCGAAATGGCGCCCGGATATCGATGCGCTCGCAATCTGTCGTGAACACGGTCGCGAAATTGCCCGCCAGTGGGCGTTAACGCCGCTCGCTTCTGCGCCCTTTGTAGCACCGCAAGAAAGCATGGTTGAAAAGCCAGCCTGCGCCGATTTAGGCCCACAAATGCAATGCAGTGTTTGTCAGTGGATTTACGACCCACAAACCGGCGAACCGATGCAGGATGTCGCGCCAGGAACGCCGTGGAGCGAAGTGCCGGACAGCTTCCTGTGCCCTGAATGCTCGCTTGGGAAAGACGTATTTGATGTGCTGGCAACGGAGGCAAAATGAAGCATGGCATTGTGATTATCGGTTCGGGCTTTGCCGCCCGCCAGCTGGTGAAAAATATCCGCAAACATGACGCGCAGGTACCTGTGCGCATGATTGCCGCCGACAGCATGGACGAATACAACAAGCCCGATCTCAGCCATGTTATCAGCCTGAATCAGCGAGCTTGCGACCTCACGCGGCAACATGCCGGTGAATTTGCTGAACAGTTTGACCTGACGCTAAACGCCAACAGTTGGGTGTCAGGTATCGACACTCGCGAACGCCTGGTGAAATGCGGTGACCAGCAATGGCAGTACGACAAACTGGTGCTGGCAACGGGTTCCCGCGCCCTCCTGCCGCCAATTGAAGGCAAAGAGCTGATGCTGACGCTCAACAGCCAGCAGGAATATCTGGCCTGTGAATCAACGCTGCGCGAGGCTAAACGCGTGATGATTCTGGGCGGCGGTTTGATTGGCACCGAACTGGCGATGGATTTTTGCCGCGCTGGGAAGCAGGTGATTCTGGTGGATAACGCCGCCAGCCTGCTCGCCTCGTTGATGCCTGCGGAGGTTAGCAGCCGTTTGCAGCAGCGCCTGAACCAAATGGGCGTCGAACTGTTGTTTAATCAGCGGCTTGAATCACTCAGCCAAACACCACAGGGAATTCATGCGGCATTGAGCAACGGGCGAATAGTCACCGTGGATGCCGTGGTAGCGGCGATTGGCCTGCGTCCAAACGTCGACCTGGCGCAGCACGCCGGGCTGGCGGTAAACCGTGGGATTCAGGTGAACCGCCAGTTGCAGACATCTGACGCGAATATTTATGCCCTCGGTGATTGCGCGGAAATCGACGGCAAAGTGCTGCCGTTCCTGCAACCGATTCAGTTCAGCGCCATGACGCTTGCCAAAAATCTGCTGGGAGCCGCCGACGGCCTGAATCTCCCCGCGATGCTGGTAAAAGTGAAAACGCCGGAGTTGCCGCTACATCTGGCGGGTGAAACGCAACGCCATGATTTGGCCTGGCAAATCAGCACCGAGCAGCAGGGTCTGATTGCCAAAGGCTATGACGAAGCACAGCAGTTACGGGCGTTTATTGTCAGCGAAGCGCACATGAAAATGGCGTTTGGATTGTTACGGGAATTGCAGGTTTAGCGGATGTTCATGCGGGTGGCGCTAGATATGATGTCAGCGCCGCCCGCGTGACGTTACTCGTCAAGAATTGGCGCAAAGCCACCATAGATCATACGTTTGCCATCAAATGGCATCGACTCGCCAAACTCTTTCATCCTTGGGTCAGACATCATCCTGGCATTGGCGGCATCCCGCACTTCTTTTGATGGATACTCAATCCAGCTAAACACCACTTCTTCGCTCTCTTCGGCTTTCACCGCCATGCGAAAATCAGTGAGTTTACCGTCAGGCACATCATCAGCCCAACACTCCACGACGCGTAGCGCGCCAAACTCTTTAAATAACGGTGCCGCTTTTGCGGCTAACTGCTTATACGCTTCTTTATTGGCTGCGGGAACCGCAACAACGAAACCATCAACATAACTCATTGTGAACCTCCACGGTGTGGGGAATACGGGTAGATAATTTCCACCCGTGATGATTACGATTGATAAGTTTAGTCGTTAAGAATGAACACTACCTGTTCATAATTTGAGCAGCATCTCATATTGGGTAATGGGATCCTGACGGTAGCCACTGCTCAGATAAAGCGGTGCCAGTTGCTCAGGAATAGCTGTTGCGGTGAATAATCCTGGGAAACGTTCACGTAATAGCGTAAGCAATTTTTTCGCCTGCCCTTTGCCACGTGCCATCGGGTCAACATAGAGCATCCGTAATCTGGGCTTAGGGGTTGTGGCAACCATTGCGTATGCAATGTCATTGAGAACGAATGCCTTGCCCGGTAATTTATATAGCGTTTCAGGTGCGCTTAACCACGGCAGATTCAGGCTTTCGTCCATCATCATTTTTTTCGCCATCACTAGCGGGTCGATTTCCTGCAATTCGCCGGTTTCTGTAAACTGCGGCGACTGAATGGTATCAAACCCGACCAATGTCTGCTGGCGAACAAACCCCATACGTTCATACAGTGACACTCCACTCTCGTTGCCAACAATAACTTCCAGCCAAAAGTTACGGTCACCACGCGCTCGCGCACCATCAATTAGCTCCTGCATGAACTGTTTGCCAAATCCCTGCCCACGCAATTCAGGACGAATCGCGAATGCAGCAAGGCGACAGCTCTGCCCACGGCGCGTGATGAGCGCCAGCGCTTTTGGCTCACCATTTTGCGTCCAGACTCGGCTGTCATTGAGACTGAGATCTTCAGCGCTAAAACGTGAAGCAAAAGTTTCACCATCAATATTGAAAGGGACCAGATACCCTTCAAAACAGTGGGAAAGAATTTCAGCCAACTGATGGCTATTCCAGTGCGCCGCCGCGTTGCTGATTACCTTGCTATTCATCGCTACCTCATCCAATGGGGGTTTGGCTTCAACATTAGGGTGCGACGGTCGGTTCAACCAGGTTTTTTTGTGCTCTGGATGCAATACGGAACCATGGTAAACAGAGTTGGATAAGCGGGCCGATTGCCAGCGCGTACAACACCGTACCCACGCCAAATGTGCCTCCCATCAGCCAACCGGCCAGTAAAACCGTCAACTCAATCGCTGTTCGCACACTACGCACAGACCAGCCAGTACGGGCATTGATTCCAGTCATCAAGCCATCACGCGGGCCAGAGCCAAAACCCGCGCCGATGTACATTCCGGTCGCGATGGCATTCACCAAAATAGCGGCAAAGAGCAAGATGCTTCGTGCCACCAATGACTCAATCGGCGGCATTAATGCTAATGCCGCATCTGCGGCAAGCCCCAAAACAATCACGTTGCTTATCGTGCCCAATCCCGGTTTCTGCCGCAGCGGAATCCACAGCAACAACACCAATGCCCCGACACCTATCATCACCATGCCAATGTTGAGGGAGAAGATTTGGGCCACTCCTAAGTGGAATACGTTCCAGGGGTCAGCACCTAAATTGGCACGGACGAACATAGCCGTGGACACACCGTACAGCACCAGCCCGATGTAAAGTTGCAGCAAGCGACGAGCGATCATTATCTTCACCTCAGAGATCTTTTGTGGCTTTACTATTATGGAAAATGGTTACTATATTAAGGTCCAGTTAATACAAAGTGGATTGCTATGGTACAGCGCAGAACGGGCTCATCATCACTGGTGAAATTGCTGGGAAACTGGCATCAGGATTTACCACGTACCCCGGTTTATCGGCAACTGGCAGATGGGCTGCGGTTATTGATTCTGGATGGACGACTGCCACTTGATGGCCGCCTACCAGGGGAGCGTGAGCTGGCAACGGCCCTGGGAATTAGCCGAACTACAGTGGCAACTGCGCTGGCACAACTACGTGATGAGGGATATTTGGCAAGCCGCCAGGGTTCAGGTTCCGTCACTATGTTGCCAGAAGGCACGCAAACCGTTTCGCCATTACCTGGGCGTGCCACCACACTGGATCTTTCGACCGCAGCACTGTCTGCCGGGCCGGAAATTCATCAAGCTTATGCTAATGCATTGATTGCATTACCAGAACACTTGGGTAGCACTGGGTACAACCAACAAGGCTTGCCTGAATTACGTCATGTCATTGCACAACGCTATGCCGATCGCGGGCTGCCAACGGATGCCGATCAGATTATGATAGTGAATGGTGCGCTAAGTGGTTTTGGCCTGGTTTTACGCCTGCTAACTGGCCCAGGCGACCGCGTAGTTCTTGATCACCCCACCTACCCCATGGCACTCACAGCAATAAAAGGCGCTTCATGCCACGCCGTTCCCGTAAGCCTGACTGAATATGGCTGGGATACTGATGGGTTAGCCGCAACCATTGCGCAAACATCACCCCGACTCGCCTATTTGCTGGCTGATTTTCATAACCCAACCGGGCACTGCATGGATGTTGCAACGCGTTCAGCCATAGCTGATATCGCTGCAAGGACACGTACCACCATTGTGGTCGATGAAACCATGGTAGACCTGTGGTATGACAATCCACCACCGCCTCCATTGGCCGCTTTCGACGCGTCAGATCGGATCATCACGCTGGGGTCTGCCGGGAAAAGTTTCTGGGGAGGCTTGCGATTGGGTTGGATTCGCGCCAGCTCTCGCACCATAGCCTCACTGATCCAAATTCGCGATTCGTTAGATTTGGGCTCGCCAATACTCGAACAGCTAGCCGCCATCAATCTGTTTAATGAGGCCGAAAACTTCCAGCCGCAACGCCGCGAAATGCTACGCCAGCAACGTGATGCCTGTGCGGAGGTCGTTAAAGAATTATTCCCGGACTGGAAAATGACGGTAATACCGCAAGGCGGTTTATCCTGGTGGATTGAACTGCCTAAACCACTGGCTACGGTTTTTGCGGCCAGCGCTGAGGGTATCGGTATCCGGATTGGCGCAGGGCCACGTTTTGGCGTTGAAGGTGCGTTTGAGCGTTATTTACGGCTACCGTTCACGCTGGAGACTACGCAAATGCGAGCCGCTCTCGAAAGGTTAAAACCGCTTTGGGATAATATGGCGCAGACTAGAAATGAGAATTTGAAAAGATCTGTTGTTTAATTTTTCAAATTAACGGTTCACATTACTAAAATGTGAACCTTTTTCCCTTTAAAAGATGATTAATAACCATCCGGCAAATCCTTATCAATGGATATCAGCTTGCCACCTTTCATCGTGATATATCCACCTTCTTTTAAATCGGCCAACACTCGGAATACATGAGTACGGGATAACTTAGTGCGACTTATAATAAAACTTGCCAAACCTTCGGTTTCATTTGGAAAAGCGAGGGAACGGTAGAGATAACGGTAAAGCATAGGTTTAATGGTTTGGTAGCTGGTCAGTTGTTTTCTTTCCGCATGCAGATCAAGTGAAAAAATAGTCATAAAAATCAAAATACTTGAGAGAGCCTGCATGCTCTCAGCGTTCTGAAAGAAAATCTCATCAAATTTCTCATAAGAGATTTCAACGACTTTCACGGACGTCATGCACTTATATTCAAAAATCAACATTGGGCAATACCGCTCCATCAAACCAATGGGCATATAGTCAATGGCATTACCAATAGTGAGTTCGCTTTCTGCATGTAAAATGGCCACTGAGCCTTCAACAGGAACGTAAATAAAGCCGGGCGTTATGGCTAATTCATCTGTCGCGGCAAAAATGAGCTCTTTGCCATTGCTGCGGACACCATTAACCTGACTCTCTATATCCAGAGATTTATAACAACGATGAATACTTTCAAAACTGGCGCTCATAACACATCCAACATATATCATCAATTGTTATAGTGTAGCGCTATCAATAGAAAATGTCTGTACTAAATGAAGAGAGTAATTTCGTCAATATATCAAAAAAATCCTAGTCCCATATGGCACTACTTCCAGGTTAATTCATCCATTAAAATTGCCTGTGTTAATCCACAGGTTATTTAAATTATCGAAAAATATCTTCTATCTTTTAGAGTTTATTAATTTCTGAGGTTGAATTAATGAGATTGAATCTAATAGCCAAAAGCCTGATTGCTGCGGGGTTACTGACGACACTGTCAGTTAACGCAGCAACTCCAGCGCCCACTAACGATGCAACATCTGCAACAAAACAAGCCAATGAAGCGCTTTATCAGCAGCTCCCGTTCTCTGATCACACCGATTTCGTGAATGCTCATAAAGGCATTATCGCTGCACTGCCGCAGGATGTGATAAAGGGCGAGCAAGGCAATGTTATCTGGAATCCACAGCAATACGCCTTTATTAAAGAGGGTGACAAAGCGCCAGCGACGGTTAATCCAAGCCTGTGGCGTCAGTCCCAGTTGATTAATATCAGCGGTCTGTTTGAAGTGACCGACGGTGTTTATCAGATTCGTAATCTCGACCTTTCTAATATGACCATCATTGAAGGTAAAACCGGGATTACCGTTGTCGACCCACTGGTTTCTGCTGAAACCGCGAAAGCCGGTTTGGAACTGTATTACAAAAATCGCGGCAAAAAACCTGTTGTGGCGGTGATTTTCACCCACAGCCACGTTGACCACTACGGCGGCGTGCGCGGTGTGGTTGATGAAGCCGATGTCAAAGCGGGCAAAGTGAAACTGTATGCTCCGCAAGGCTTTATGGGCTCTGCCGTCGACGAAAACATTATGGCGGGTAACGCCATGAGCCGCCGCGCAAGTTACATGTACGGCAACTTGCTACCTGCCAATTCTAAAGGCCAGGTGGGCGCGGGTCTGGGCACCACGACCTCTGCGGGTACAGTGACATTGTTGGCTCCAACCAACTACATCACGCATACCGGACAGGAAGAAGTGATCGATGGCCTGACTTACGACTTTATGATGGCTCCGGGTTCTGAAGCGCCGTCGGAAATGCTGTGGTACGTCAAAGAGAAGAAAATGATCGAAGCAGCGGAGGATGTCACTCACACGCTGCATAACACCTATTCTCTGCGCGGCGCGAAAATCCGTGATCCACTGGCATGGTCGAAATACATTAATGCCGCGATTGACCGCTGGGGCAGCGATGCCGAAATTATTATCGCCCAGCACCACTGGCCGACCTGGGGTCAGAATAACGTCGTCAACCTGATGAAAGGCCAGCGCGATATGTATCGTTTCATCAACGATCAGACGTTGCGCATGGCAAACGAAGGTCTGACGCGCGATGAAATCGCCGCGAACTTCAAACTGCCACCGAAACTGGCGAAAACCTGGGCAAGTCGAGGTTATTACGGTTCGGTCAGTCACGATGTGAAAGCCACCTACGTGTTCTATCTCGGCTGGTTCGATGGCAACCCGGCAACCCTGGATGAACTGCCGCCGGAAGAATCCGCGAAAAAATTCGTTGAATACATGGGCGGTGCGGACAGCATTCTGCAAAAAGCGAAATCTGATTACAGCCAGGGAAATTACCGTTGGGTGGCCCAGGTCGTGAGCAAAGTGGTATTTGCTGATCCAACCAACAAAGCGGCCCGCAACCTGGAAGCCGATGCGCTGGAACAGATGGGGTATCAGGCGGAATCCGGCCCATGGCGTAACTTCTATCTGACAGGCGCGCAGGAATTGCGTAATGGCGTGATTAAAGGCCCTACGCCAAATACCGCCAGCCCGGATACCGTTCGTGCGATGACGCCAGAAATGTTCTTCGATTACATGGCTGTTCATGTCAACGGTGAGAAAGCGGCGAATGCCCACGCGGTGCTGAACTTCGACTTTGGCAACCAGGGCGGTAAATACAAGCTGGAACTGGAAAACGGAGTGCTTAACCACACGCCAAATTCAGAAGCCAGCAACGCTGACGCAACGATTAATCTTTCCCGCGATACGCTCAACCGTATTATTTTGAAAGAAGAAACATTGCAGCAGGCGAAAGACAAAGGTGACGTAAAAATCACTGGTGATGCAGGCAAACTGGATGAGGTGCTTGGTTATATGGACAAGTTTAACTTCTGGTTCAACATCGTTACGCCATAAGCCATACACATAGATACGCTTTAACCCAGATGCTCTGTGACGCAAGTTGCAGGGCGTTTTTTGTTTTGTATTTTTTGAGTGTGAGCGAAGTAGAACAGAGAAAGGCATAAGCATGTTGAAGTTTACATGCGCCAGAATTGGGTGGGGGCCCTGCCAGCTACATCCCGGCACACACGTCATCTGCTGCGGCTGCTTCCTTCCGGACCTGACCGAATTCACAAATTAGTGTTGCGGGAGAACCAACAGGGCCCCCATTGAGAGCGCTAGTTACCTAACGCGCTGGCGCATTATCCATGTTGCCCTATGCAATTGCAAGCAAGGCGCGGTCAGGTGTTGCTTTCTTGCGCACCCGCTGTTTTTCTTCCCTGTTTGATAACCGCCGATTATCCTAAACCCTGGCTGTTTTGGAGTTTGCTATGGACAACGATTCATTCCCACACCGGGTTTACCAAATTATCGCCGCTATTCCGGAAGGGTTTGTCACAACGTACGGTGACGTAGCACGCCTGGCCGGATCACCACGTGCAGCAAGGCAAGTGGGAGGCGTACTCAAACGGTTACCCGAAGGTAGTAAACTGCCCTGGCACCGAGTGGTCAATCGTCATGGACAGATATCTCTGACTGGCCCGGATTTGCAACGCCAACGGCAAGCCCTGCTTTCAGAAGGCATTATGGTTTCTGGAGATGGGTATATAAATATGGAACGTTATCGCTGGAATTACTAAAGAGCGCCTCCGTAGAGGCGCTTAAACATCACAATCAGAACTGCGTTGGTGCAGGAACCGCTGAAGAAGGGTTAACCTGAGTCGGTGATGTTGAAGGCACTGTTGTTACCGCCCCGCCATTCGTCTGAACTGGAACCGCTGTTTGCTGAACAGGAACCAGTGTCAGATCCACTTTTGTCCCGCCCTGATTAACAGCCGGTTGAATGGTATCGGTGATAAACATCAGTTTATCGTTCACGGTAATAGCCGCACTCAGGATAATGCGCGCGTTCGGCTGTATATCAGCCGGGTTATACGGCAGCACAAAACTGAATGGCGACTGTTTCCCTTCGGTACGCACCGCTTTTTGCGCTAACACTTTTGACGGAGCATCCGCCAAAGAGGCATCAGACAACGTAACAGTGAGTACCGCATCAGGCGGCAATGCAACTTTTTGACGAATCCAGACCGTACCGGAAACGTTAGGCTGTCTAATATCAGACTGCGCCGTTGCCGCTGCCGATGAGGTCGTTGCAGCAGGTGCAGGCGTTGGGATATCGGCACTTTTCTGCGCGCATCCCGCCATTGCAACAGCAATGGCTAAACCACTTAACGTGTGCACAAGTTTCATTGATTTGTTCTCCTTATTATCAATGCATCAGCAGGCCATAGGCCCACGAGTAATGAGTGGTTAAACATGCTTATCACGCTAAGTGTGGCACATATAACTGATTTTTGCCCAAAACCGAAACACATCATCAGGTCGGGCCACTACGTGGCGAATGTTGGAAACCTGTTATAATCAGGCCAATTGCACGATTTTAATTTTTTATTGAGGACACTTTATGAGTCAGGCGCTCAGCAATTTGTTGGCATTACTCAATCTGGAAAAGATTGAAGAAGGTATTTTTCGTGGCCAGAGCGAGGACTTAGGTTTACGTCAGGTGTTCGGTGGACAAGTCGTTGGCCAGGCGTTATATGCCGCTAAAGAAACCGTGCCGGTTGACCGTCTTGTGCACTCATTCCACAGTTACTTTTTGCGCCCAGGCGATAGCCAAAAACCGATTGTTTATGATGTGGAAACCCTGCGTGACGGCAATAGCTTCAGCGCCCGTCGTGTTGCAGCGATTCAGAATGGCAAACCTATTTTTTATATGACGGCCTCTTTCCAGGCACCGGAGCCAGGTTTTGAGCACCAAAAAACCATGCCTGCGGCCCCTGCCCCGGAAAACCTGAAATCAGAAACTGAAATTGCGATGGCGTTTGAAAAGCTGCTGCCGCAAACGCTCAAAGAGAAGTTTTTGTGTGAAAAGCCGCTAGAGATTCGCCCGGTGGTGTTCCATAACCCAATGCAGGGCCACGTTGCTGAACCTGTACGCCAGGTGTGGATGCGGGCTAATGGCCAAATGCCAGCCGATTTGCGCATCCACCAATCTTTGCTGGGTTACGCTTCTGATTTTAACTTCCTGCCGGTTGCCCTCCAGCCCCACGGCGTCGGTTTCCTGGAGCCGGGTATGCAGGTTGCCACAATCGATCACTCAATGTGGTTCCATCGTCCGTTCGATATGAATGACTGGTTACTGTATAGCGTGGAAAGTACGTCCGCTTCGAGCGCACGTGGATTTGTACGCGGTGAGTTTTATTCGCGCGATGGCGCTCTTGTGGCGTCAACGGTGCAGGAAGGCGTGATGCGCAAGCGCGGTTGAGATTGTGCGGGTTGGCGCTTCGCTTAACCGACTTACTGTTTTGCCGGGTTAATCCTGAAAGCATAAAAAAGCGGAGCCTGTGCTCCGCTTTTTTTATTTCATGTCTTACTTATGCGTTGTAAGCATTTTCGCCGTGGCTGTTCACGTCCAGACCTTCGCGCTCATGCTCTTCAGGTACACGCAGGCCCACAGTCAGGTCGGCAACTTTGAAGCCGATGAATGCAACTACCGCAGACCACAGAATCGTCACACCGATACTTTCTAACTGCACCAGCACTTGATGGCCCATAGTCACACCTTCTGCGTAACCCACACCGCCAAGGGATGGAGCGGCGAAGATACCCGTCATGATGCAACCAACGATACCGCACACGCCGTGGACCCCGAACACATCGCAAGGGTCATCTACACGCAGCCATTTTTTCAGCAGCGTCACGCCCCACAAGCCAGCCAGACCAGCAACGATACCGATAATCAATGCACCGCCGACACCAACATAACCACAGGCAGGAGTGATACCAACCAGACCTGCGATAGCACCGGAACATGCACCCAGCAAAGAAGGTTTGCCACGCAATGCCCACTCGCCAAATACCCAACCAAGAACCGCAGCTGCTGTTGCAACAACAGTATTCACAAAGGCCAATGCAGCAATTTCGTTAGCAGC
This sequence comes from Buttiauxella sp. AC038, assembly GCF_979253565.1. Taxonomy (NCBI): domain Bacteria; kingdom Pseudomonadati; phylum Pseudomonadota; class Gammaproteobacteria; order Enterobacterales; family Enterobacteriaceae; genus Buttiauxella; species Buttiauxella sp. AC038. The sequence goes on from NZ_CEEDCQ010000001.1 coordinate 3,920,371, forward strand.
ACTTGCAGAGCCTGCGTTGAAGCCGAACCAACCGAAATAGAGAATTGCTGTACCGGTAAATACCATCGGCAGGTTATGCGGTTTGAATGCTTCTTTACCATAACCCACACGTTTGCCAATCAGATATGCACCCACCAGGCCTGCTACTGCGGCGTTGATGTGAACCACTGTACCGCCTGCAAAGTCCATCGCGCCGTGAGTGGCCAGCAAACCACCGCCCCATACCATATGTGCAATCGGCAGGTATGAAAGCGTCAGCCAAATTACGACAAAGATAAGCACAGCCGAGAAGCGAATACGTTCAGCCAGTGCGCCAACAATCAGGCCAACAGTGATACAGGCGAAGGAACCCTGGAACGCAACATGAATATATTGGTAGAAAGAACCAGTCAGCGCGGTGAGCTGGATGTTTTTGAGCATCACCCAATCGAAGTTACCGAAGAAACTCCCGCCGGCACCGAAGGTTAATGAGTAACCGTAAACCACCCAGAGTACACAAACCAGCGCAAACGTAACCGTAATCTGAGTCAGCATTGAGAGCACGTTTTTAGAGCGAATCAGGCCGCCGTAAAACAGTGCCAGCCCAGGAATTGTCATAAACAGCACCAATGCGGTGCTAATCATCATAAAGGCGTTGTCTGCTTTATCGACCACAGCCGGTGCCGCAAGAGCAATTGATGGCGCAAGTGCCAGGGCTACAACGCCTAAGATAGAGGCTAATTTTTTCATTTTTTCCATCCCTTCACGAGTGGCAAGACGATTACAATGCAGCTTCGTCGGCTTCGCCGGTACGAATGCGGACGACTCGTTGCAACTCAGCAACGAAAATTTTGCCATCGCCAATTTTGCCGGTGTAGGCAGCTTTGCTAATGACATCAATAACTTCATCGAGTTGATCATCGGCAATTGCCACATCAATTTTCACTTTAGGCAGGAAATTGACGCTGTACTCAGCACCGCGGTACAACTCTGCATGACCCTTTTGACGACCAAAGCCTTTCACTTCAGTCACGGTCAGCCCTTGAATACCGATTGAAGACAATGCTTCACGAACGTCTTCGAGTTTGAACGGTTTGATCACCACGGTAACCAGCTTCATAGATCCCCTCCAGTCAGAATTGGGTAATAGCCTCTGCGATACGAATTAGATAAAGCAAAGGTCATGCCACATTTGAAAAAGAGATAATTTCAGCGCGCTAAGCTGCGCCAAATGGGGATTTTCAGGAGAGAAATTACGATGACTGGGATTAAGAAAGTTCTTAGAGAATAAAAACGCACCATTTTAGTGCATGGTGCGTTTCGCTTCTGCACCAATGGGGATAACCATTGGCTTTATGCGTGATTTTGGTGCATTACGCGGTTTCGGGTTCTTCGCGCGTGGCAGCGGCTAATTCTTCACCAGCCAGTTGTAGTTGGTACATCTGCCAGTAACGCCCTTGTGCAGCCAGCAATTCGCTATGTGTGCCACGCTCTACAGCCTGACCGCGGTGCAGTACCAGAATCGTGTCGGCATCGGTAATAGTCGATAAGCGGTGCGCGATAACGACCAACGTGGTGTGCTCACGGACAGCTGCCAGAGCTTGTTGGATTGCCTGCTCGGTGCCAGAGTCGATATTTGCGGTTGCTTCATCAAGGATCAGAATCTGCGGGGCATCCACCAGCACCCGAGCCAGCGCCAGTAGCTGTTTCTGGCCGACGGACAAATTATTCCCTTGCTCGCCCAGCCGTGTATGAATTCCATCAGCCATGGTTCGAGCAAGTTCCGCAAGCTGCACCGTCTCCAGCGCCTGCCAGACGGCATCTTCGCTGATGTCACGCCCAAGCGTAACGTTGGCAAAGAAAGAATCCGCCAACACCACCGGGTCTTGCTGAACCATTGCGACACCCTGGCGCAGCACGCTATGACTCAAGGTATCCAGCGGGCGACCATCCAGACGGATTTCACCGTTGGTGAGTGGGTAATAACCCATCAGCAAGTTAGCAAGAGTACTTTTCCCACTGCCCGTGTGCCCAACCAGGGCCACAAAACTGCGCGCAGGGACATCCAGATTAATGTCCTGCAATACCAGGCGATCGCCACGATAAGCAAAAGAGACGTTATCGACTTCGATATGGCCGCTCTCCAGCGGGCGCTTGTCGTTGCCGTAATCCTGGCGCTTGCCGTCCATTAGCTCGAATACACGCTCACCAGCAACCACCGCCTGTTGCAGCATGGATTGCTGGGTGGTGAGTTCGATTAACGGCTCGTTAAGTCGCCCAAGATAGTTGATAAATGCGTACAACACGCCAACTTCAATGGTGCCAACCGAGGTAAAACCAAACAGCATCAGCAAGCCACACAGCACCATTGCAGAGAACAGGCTCAGCAACGGGCGCAGTAAAAAGCCATCAAGACGCAGAGTCTGCATTCGCGCCATGTAGTGCGAACGGCTCGCGGCATTCATGCGTTCGCCAAAACGGGCCTGCTGGCGAAACTGCTGGATAACGCTCATGCCATTAATGACTTCGTTGAAGCCATCGTTGATATCAGCCAGATAACTACGCACGCGGCGCACAATCGGCGTGCTGTATCGCTGATAAATAAACATCACGATAATCACTGCCGGGAAGATGCAAATCGCCACCGTCGCCATACGCCAGTCGAGTGTAAACATCGCCACCAGCATCGCACCAATCAATGCCGCACTACGTAATACGGTGGCGACCACCGTCACGTAGAGATCGCGGATCACTTCGGTATCGTTGGTGACGCGAGATATCAACTGCCCAACGGGTTGGGTATCAAAAGTGCTTAATGGCTGACGTAGTGCAGCATCCATTACATCAGTACGTAATTTTTGCACTACGCCAACGGCTGCCTGGTTAAACAGCAATGCCTGCCAGTAGTGCAGGCCCGCAGCAGAAATCGACAGCAGCAAATACGCCGTCGCAAGCCCTGCCACGGCGGTAACCGGCAAGCGATGTTCAGAAACCATATTATCAATGAAGTAACTAACAAGAATCGGACCAGTCACTTCAGCCGCCGCCGCAATCCACAGCATCACAACCGCTCCTGCGAGCGGTTTACGCCACGGTGAACCATAAGCCAGTAGGCGTTTGATGGTTGGCCATTGCTGTATTGATTTACGCATTGGCAGGTTCCTCATCTGGCGTTGCTTCTGGCGCATCATCCAACGCCGCTTCCAATTGTTGATAGCGATACATATCGCGATACCAGCCAGGTTTACCCACCAGCGCATCGTGATTACCACGCTCCACCACCTGGCCGTGTTGCATTACCAGAATTTCACTGGCTTCGGTCAGCGCCGACAAACGGTGCGCGCTGATGATAACGGTGCGGTTTTCGCCCCACTGGCGCAGGTTATGGAGGATCTGGTATTCGGTGCGCCCATCGACCGCAGAAAGCGCGTCGTCAAGGATCAGGATCTCCGCATCGAGCAACAATGCACGGGCGATAGAAATACGTTGTTTCTGGCCGCCGGAAAGCATCACACCACGCTCGCCCACTTCGGTTTCATAGCCTTGTGGCAGACGTAAAATATCTTCATGCACACTTGCAAGCCTGGCGACATGTTCGATTTCTTCCTGTGTGGCACCCGGCTTACCCAGCGCAATATTGCTGGCAACCGTGTCAGAGAACAGGAATGGCGTCTGGTTTACTACGGCCAGACGGCTGCGCCAGGAGTCGAGTTGCATCTGCGCCAATGGGATCCCGTGGAAGCAAATCTCGCCCTGGTCGATGTCAAAATGGCGCTGGATAAGCGACAGAATGGTGCTTTTCCCTGCACCGGTTGGCCCACACAGGCCCAACATTTCACCCGGTTTCAGGGTAAACGAAACGTTCTCAAGAGTCGGTCGCGCAGTTTGCGGGTAGTGGAACGCCTGAATATTGGCTTCCACCGTGCCGCGCCCGGCAGGCGCTTCTAGCTCGCCATCTTTCACTGATGGCGCTTCCTCCAACATGCTGCGAATACGGCTGTACGCTGCGCTACCACGCTCAACAATGTTGAACATCCACGCCAGCGCCAGCATCGGCCAAATCATCAGGCCGAGGTACATCACAAAACTTGTCAGCTGCCCAAGTGTCAGCGTGCCCTGAATTACCATCCAACTGCCGCCGCCAATCGCAAGCAGGTTTGCAGTGCCGATAGTGATGTAAATAGTTGGGTCAAAACGCGCATCCACACGGGCGACTTTCATGTTCTTCGCACCAGCATCTTTGGCTTCAGCAGCAAACAGCGCAGACTGCCTGTCTTCGAGCCCGAATGCTTTGATCATGCGGATGCTGGACAGGCTTTCCTGGGTACGGTCATTCAGCGTGGAAAATGCAGCCTGTGCCAGTTTGAAACGCTGGTGTAGCTGGTCGCCGTAACGTTTGATGACCAGCGCCATAATCGGCATCGGCAGTAAGGCAAGCAGAGTCAATTCCCAGCTGATTTGCGTCGACATCACAATCAACACCGCGCAGCCCATCACGAGTGAGTCCACCAGCGTTAATACGCCCTCACCTGCGGCAAATACCACACGGTCAACATCGTTTGTTGCGCGCGCCATTAAATCACCGGTGCGGTGACGTAGGTAAAATTCGGGATGCTGACGGCTTAACTGGCGGTAGTAATCTTCGCGCAGTTCAACAGCCAACTGATAAGACGCCCCAAAAAGCAGCACGCGCCAGACATAGCGCAGCATGTAGACGATCACTGCGATGACCAGCATCACACCAATCCACATCAGCACGTCATTACCTGAGAGGCTCTGTTGGGTAACACCATCGACAATCACGCCCACCAGTTTTGGCGGCACAAGCTGCAAGATGGCAATAATAATAAGCAAGGCAACCGCCCCGAGATAGCGTCGCCACTCGCGGGTGAAGTACCAGCTTAATTGAGCAAATAATCGCACGCAGTCAGATTCCTGAGATATCGTCTGCCGATGCATGGCAGAAATTGAAGGCCGGGAGCGCGGGACTTAGCGCTCTAAAGGCAAAGCCGTGGTGTATTTTATCTGTTCCATGGCGAAACTCGAAGTCACATCGGTTAAACCTGGAATGCCGTTCACCAGCCGTTTGTAAAAATCATCGTACCGTTTCATGTCTTCTACCTGCACACGCATCAGGTAGTCGTACTCACCAGCCATACGCCAAAACCCCAACACTTCTGGCATTTCCGCAACGACCGAAACAAATTTGCAGTACCACTCACTACTGTGTTGTTGAGTTTTGATAAGCACAAAAGCCGTCAGCCCAAGGCCGAGTTTTTCCGGGTCTAGTAATGCTACTTTTGCCCGGATAACACCGTCGTCTTCAAGACGTTTCAGGCGCTTCCAGCAGGGTGTGGTGGTCAGATTAACGGCATCCGCGAGAGCCTGCAAAGAGAGGGTGCAGTCGTTTTGCAGCAAGGATAGCAGCTTACGGTCAATTTTATCTAACATGGCAGCATCCAGGAGAAAATTTTTCTCCATTGAATCGCCAATGAAGGCTAAAAGGCAACTTTTTTATCTTCTATTTGCATTACTCTAAGCACAAATAGACAAACGGACATCACCATGACCAGTACCTGGGTAAACCACGCGATTAGCGAAATTAACGCCGACTACCAACGCTCTGCCGACACACATTTGATTCGCCTGTCGCTACCTGGTTTTCCCGGTATTCAGCTCTACCTGAAAGATGAAAGCACACACCCAACGGGTAGCCTCAAGCATCGTCTTGCTCGCTCGCTGTTTCTATATGGTTTGTGTAACGGCTGGATCAAAGAAGGCACCACGATCATTGAAGCCTCTTCCGGTTCAACTGCGGTTTCTGAAGCCTATTTTGCCCGCCTGTTAGGGTTACCGTTTATTGCCGTCATGCCAGCCTGCACTGCAAAACGTAAAGTAGAACAAATTGAATTTTACGGTGGCCGCTGCCATTTCGTGGAAAGTGCGTGTGAAATTTACGCGGCTTCCGAAATACTGGAACGCGAGCTGAATGGCCATTATATGGACCAGTTCACGTACGCTGAACGTGCGACTGACTGGCGCGGTAACAACAATATTGCCGACAGTATTTTCCGCCAAATGGAACATGAGCCTCACCCGGTACCAGATTACATTGTAATGAGCGCAGGTACTGGCGGTACATCGGCGACCATCGGGCGTTACTTGCGCTACCAGGGCCATCCAACAAAATTGACCGTGGTCGACCCACAAAACTCAGTCTTTATGGATTACTGGCAGCAACGTGATTGCAGCCTACGCAGCTCCATTGGCAGCAAAATTGAAGGGATTGGCCGCCCACGCTGCGAACCGTCTTTTATCCCGGATGTAATTGACGAAATGATGCGTGTGCCAGATGCCGCAAGCATTGCCACCATGCAGTGGCTGGAAACGATTCTCGGCCGCAAAGTAGGCGCATCAACTGGCACCAATATGTGGGGCGTTCTGCAGTTGGCAGCTCGTATGCGCACTGAAGGCCGCTCGGGTTCAATTGTGACACTGCTTTGCGACAGCGGTGAACGCTACCTGGAAACTTATTACAACGCAGAGTGGGTGAAAACGAATATTGGTGATGTGTTGCCAGCCCGAGCGGAAATCGAAAAACTGCTTGAAAGATAAAGAAAAAAAGCCGGGCAAACGCCCGGCTGGCTTAATGCCTTATCATTCGGGGGAATAAGTGAGGTTTGGTGTATCCAGCCAATGCGTCAAATAATGCGAAACAGCCTGTTTATTGCAGTGACCAATAACAGGTAAATGCGGTAAATCTTCTTTCAGTTGCGCCATCGCGTTGCCCATGATCAAACCATGACCCACGCTTGAGAGCATTTCGCGGTCGTTCATCGCGTCGCCAAACGCCATGCAATCTTTCATCGTTAAACCAAGGTGCTGGCTCAACACATTCAGCGCAGAACCTTTGTTACAGCCAACGGGTAACACTTCCAGGCAATCTACTGCCGAGAAACATAAAAATGCTTGCCCGCCCAAAGCCTCATCCAACTGAACTTTCAAACGAACAAGATCGTCGTGAGGGGCGCAGAAACAAATTTTGGTGACTTCATCGGAGGGAATGCGTTTGACATCGACAATTTTCGGGCTAAAACCGCTATAAACGTGAGCATTCAGCATTTTGCCGACTTCATATTGGGTCAGCCAACCGGTGTCATTAAACACATGCAGACTCGCCTGAGTATCCCACTGCCCGTGGATAACCATTTCCGCCGCCTCAGGAGATAGATCCTGGCGATGTAGAAGATCACCCTGCGTTGAGTGAATACGCGTGCCATTGCCGGTAATCAAAAACGCTTCAAGGGAGAGTTTGCTCAGCACATGACGCATTTCCAGCACATGGCGGCCAGTGGCAAACGCGAGGGTTATCTGGCGTTCATCCCGCAGACGGTTAAGGGTACGTACGGTTTCTTCACCCAAAAGATGATTGGGCATTAACAGCGTACCATCCATATCAAATGCAGCCAGACGAGCCATGTTTACTCCGATTTGTGACAACTAAAACACTGAAGGCAGTATCACCTGGCATATACGGAACTAATAGTGAATACTTTCTGAAAATCGTTCCGGGTTTACACCAATGCGACTGTTAAACCGATTAAATCAATTTCAACGCTTATGGCAGCCTTCGGCTGGAGAACCGCAGCAAGTGACGGTAGCGGAACTCGCTGCACGCTGCTTTTGCAGTGAGCGCCATGTGCGAACATTGCTTAATCAACTTGAAGATGCGGGTTGGCTGACATGGCATGCGCAGTCTGGGCGCGGAAAACGCGGCACATTGAGTTTTCTGGTGACTCCAGAAAGCGTGCGCTCCGGAATGATGGAGCAAGTACTCCACAAAGGGCAGCATCAGAACGCGCTGGAACTGGCACAAATCGCACCAGAACAGTTGCGCCAATTGCTGCAACCGTTCCTTGGTGGGCAATGGCAAAACGATACGCCGACTTTACGTATTCCCTACTATCGCCCGTTAGAACCGTTGCAACCGGGGTTCCTGCCAGGTCGTGCCGAACAGCACCTTGCGGGCCAGGTCTTTGCCGGGCTCACCCGATTCAACTCGAACAGCGCGACACCGCAGCCCGATCTCGCTCACCACTGGCAAGTCTCCGAAGATGGCCTGAGTTGGTACTTTTTCATTCGCTCGACACTGCACTGGCATAATGGCGAACCGGTAGAAACCACGCAGTTACAGCAACGGCTGATGATGCTATTGACGCTCCCGGCGATGCGACGTTTGTTTATCAGCGTGAAAAGCATTGAGCTTGCCCATACGCAATGCATCCGCTTTGTTTTGCACACTCCCGATTACTGGCTGGCGCATCGTCTAGCCAGTTATTGCAGCCGCCTGGCACATCCTGAAGATACCCAAATCGGCTGTGGACCATTCCGCATCAACAGCTTTAAAGAGAACCTGGTGCGCATCGAGAGTTTTGAGTATTACCACCTCAGCCACCCGCTGCTCAAAGCAGTAGAGTTCTGGATTACCCCGCAATTGTTCGACGCCGAACTGGGCACCAGTTGCCGCCATCCAGTGCAGATCGCCATTGGTCAGCAAGACGAGTTGGTTCATTTACGGCCTGTAAGTAACAGTATCAGTCTTGGGTTTTGCTATCTGGCGGTAAAACAAAACGGCAATTTAACACCGGTGCAGGCACGCTTTTTGATGCAACTCATTCAGCAGCAGCGGTTGATTGAAAGCCTTCCTGTCGATGAGTCGCTGATCACCCCAAGCAGTGAGATGATCCCTGGTTGGAAACTCCCCGAATGGCCATTCTCCGAAGCGATCACGCTGCCGCCGCAATTAACGTTGATTTATCATTTGCCCGTTGAGTTGCACGTCATGGCGCAGCAGCTTAAAACACATTTGGCTGATTTGGGTTGCGAGCTCACACTGATATTTCATGATGCAAAAAACTGGGCAGGATGTGAGGCGTTGGCTGAGGCCGATTTAATGATGGGTGACCGTCTGATTGGCGAAGCACCTGTCTACACGTTGGAGCAGTGGTTACGCAGCGATGTGCTGTGGCCTGCGGTGCTTACTGAAAGCCAGTACACCCATTTGCAGGCAACGCTCGACCGCGTACAAATCCACCCGGATGAACACGCACGCAGCACCGGTTTGCAGGAAGTATTCAGCGCACTAATGCGCGATGCGATAGTCTCGCCGCTGTTTAATTACCGCTACCAAATCAGCGCGCAGCCGGGTGTTAATGGTATCGAACTTAACGCCTGGGGTTGGTTCGATTTTACCCAAGCCTGGTTACCGCCACCGACGATGGCGTGAAGAAGCTGGGCAGCCATCAGCCCACGAGTTACCATAGGTTTTTAGCTGTTTAACAGGATTACTCATGAAACGTGCAGTTGTCGTCTTTAGTGGTGGCCAGGATTCCACAACCTGCCTGATTCAGGCATTACAGCAGTATGATGAAGTCCACTGTGTGACATTTGATTATGGCCAGCGCCACCGTGCTGAGATTGACGTTGCCCGTGAACTAGCGCTGAAACTGGGTGCTCGTGCGCATAAAGTGCTGGATGTAACGTTATTGAATGAATTGGCTGTCAGCAGCCTGACGCGCGATAGCATTCCAGTGCCAGGATACGATCCCGAAGAAAAAGGTATCCCAAGCACTTTTGTACCAGGACGTAATATTTTGTTCCTGACGCTGACGGCAATTTACGCTTATCAGGTTGAAGCCGAAGCCATAATCACCGGTGTTTGTGAAACGGACTTCTCCGGTTACCCGGACTGCCGAGACGAATTCGTAAAAGCCCTGAATCATGCCGTAAGTCTTGGTATGGCTCGCGATATTCGCTTTGAAACACCCCTGATGTGGCTCGATAAAGCAGAAACCTGGGCGTTGGCGGATTACTGGCAGCAACTAGATCTGGTGCGTAGCGAAACACTGACCTGCTATAACGGCATTAAAGGCGACGGCTGTGGCGAATGTGCCGCTTGCAACCTGCGTTCTAACGGGCTAAACCATTTCCTGGCGGATAAACCCGGGGTAATGGCAGCAATGAAAAAGAAAACTGGCCTGAAATAAATATTAGTGGGCGTGGTCCGCTAATTGCCACGCCCCTTCATCGACTCTATTACTCCATCATTTGAACTAACTTCTCGCGCAGTTCCCCTTCCAGTGGAACCGACTTCTGAGTTTTCAAATCGATACAAACGAAAGTCAGTAGCGCATCTGCAACGACCTCACCTTCTGGTTCAAGTTTAACCACCTGGCTCAAAACACCACTTTTACCATTGAGTTGTTGTAACGAACTTTCAATGCGTAGCAAATCACCAAGCACCGCTGGACGACGATAATTGATGTTGATATTCACCACAATGAACGCGATGTTGTGCTCCGTCATCCATTGGAATCCTGCCGCATTTTCCAGCCCTTCCCAGCGGGCTTCTTCGAGAAACTCAAGGTAGCGGGCATTGTTAACATGCTGATAGAAATCAAGATGGTAACCCCGAACTTTGATTTGTGTTTGCATAGCGCTAAAACCCTTTCACTGTAGTTTTAATATTAAGGTGAGGTAACAGGCCACACCAAACTGGTATGACCTGTGATTTAGCATAGCAAACTTTCCCGGCTGCGTGAGCAAGGAGCCCTAAGCGTTAAAGCTTAATGTGAGACAGATTACGTTCTACCAATGCACTGCCAATCCCGGGTACCTCTTGCAACTGTTCCAGTGCCTTGAATGGGCCGTACTCTTCCCGATAACTCACTATCGACTGCGCTTTTTTCAGGCCAACACCCTTCATTGCTTGTGCCAAAGCTTCTGCGCTCGCCGTGTTAATACTTACCACGCCATCATCAGCATCGCTCGATTTAGCAGTTGCAACGGGGGTTACAGGGGTTTTATCGCTGCGCTGTTGAGCTTGGGCCGTATCATTTTTGACAGCAACTGGGGCCGCCAAAGCTTGAGTGCAGATGCTTGTACCAATAAATGCCACGGCAATGCACACGGCTTGTATTCCACTTTTGATTCCTGTTTTCATGCTGTTCCTCCTTGTGTGTTGACAGCGAAGCCACCTTATCCAGGAAAAAAACAGCTACAAATGGCAATCTTCAAATGTGGAAAAGGCCGCGAAAGCGGCCTTTGAATGTTGCAGAGCGTTGCAATTAACTGCGAGAAACCTCGAGGTTAATTACTGCTGTTCGATGCTGTCACCCATCTTAATTTTCGCTTCTTTGCGCAAGTTGGTCATCAGCGCTTCGAAAGTGATCTGGGCGTTGTTCTGAGTGATGCCCTGAACCATCGCTTTTTTCTGTTCCGCCGGCATGTCACCAGGTTTAACTTGATCCAGAGCTAACAGAACCACATTACCCTGCATGTCATTTGCCACGCCGTAGGCTGGCTTATCTTTTGCCGGTAATGGCAGGTTGAAAGCAGCCTGGCTGATTGGGTCCTGGCCAGTACGGGTCAGCGTTTTCGCTTCACCGAAGCTCAAGCCAGCGGCTTTCATAGCTTCATCACCTTTACCCAGCTTCAGCGCATTCAGCAGTTTGTCAGCATCGAGCTTCGCTTGTTGCTCAGCTTTCTGATGTTTGACCTGTGCGATAACTTGCTCACGAACTTCAGCTAACGGTTTGATAGCTTCAGCTTTGTGCTCAGCGACACGAATAACAAACGCGCGATCACCATCTACTGTAATGATGTCGGAGTTCATACCCGGAGCACCGTTCGCACCAACCAGACCACCATTGAAAATAGCATCTGAAACAGGTTTGAAGTTCAGCTCAGCAGGTAAGTTGTCGTGGCCAAACCAACCGGTCTCGACAACTTTAACACCAGCGACTTTCTCAGCACTCGCCAGAGATTCGTTATCATTGCTCGCCGCATCGCTAACTTTCTGCTGCAACGCGTAGTAAGCATCAACCGCTTTCTCTTGCTTCACTTTCGCAGCAATAGCGTCTTTCACTTCTGCCAATGGTTTAGTTTGCGCAGGCTGAATGTCATCAAGACGAACAACGAGGAAGCCAACAGAAGATTTGATCACACCAGAAAGCTGGCCTTTGTCTTTCAGACCGGCATTTTTCAGCTCATCAGGTGTGGTGCCTGGCTCAAGCCAACCCATGTCGCCACCGTTCCGGGCAGAGATAATGTCAGCTGATTTTTCTTTTGCCAGAGTAGCAAAATCACCGCCTTTGCTCAGTTCATCAAGAACTGCTTTAGCTTCGGCTTCAGTTTTAGTCTGAATCACGCTGTAACGGTTACGTTGAGGCTGAGTGAACTCGTCCTGATGCTGGTCGTAGTAAGCCTGAATATCTGTATCGGCTACTTCAACATTCTGAGAAGCCGCATCAAGCATGATGTAGCTTACTTTGAACTGCTCAGGGGCAATGTAGTTGTTTTTGTTCTGCTCGTAGCTGGAGTTGATTTCCTGCTCGGAAACTTCCTGCTTCGCAGCCAGTGCGTTTACATCAATTGTGGCTTCACGAACCACACGTTGCTGCGATACCAGTGCTGCCAGTTCGTCAGTTTCACCCGCCAGCATGAAATCAGTACCCACAACAGCATTAATCAGCTGCTGAGTGGTAAGTTGATTACGCAGTGCCTGAGCGTATTGATCCGCAGTCATACCCATGTTGCCGATGATGGCGGTATAACGCGCGTTATCGAATTTTCCGTTGTTCTGGAATGCAGGTTCTTTAAAGATGGCTTGTTTGATTTGCTCGTCACTAATGCCAAGACCAAGATGTTTGGCGTATTGGTCCATTAACGCTTCATCAATCATGCGCGACAGCACCTGTTGGCGCATCTGCTTCATGTAGCCTTCATTACCGGCTAGCACAGAAAACTGTTCGCCAAGCTGTTGCTGCTGGCGATTACGCTCACTAGCAACAGCATTTTCAAACTGACCACGGCTAATTTCCTGACCATTCACTTTTGCGGCGTAGTTGGCGCTACCGCCAATCAAGTAGCCACTCACGCCAGTCAAAATGAATGACACGATAATGATCCCGAAAATTATCTTGATTACGAGGCTGTTTGCCGCCGTACGTAAATTGTCCATCATGGTGTAACAACACTCCACTGTAGTGTGAATGGTAAACCCAGCGCAGTCGCTAAATGGGCATCCCTGAATATGCGTACTGCTGTGCCGCTGCGTGCAAGCGGGTATTGTGACAAGAAAACGGGTTCAAATCATCAAACATGCGCAAAATTAGCCATCAGGCATAAAAAAAGGCACATCTAACGATGCGCCCTGACCTAACTTTACTAGCCTTGCCCTATACACCCATCATCCTTCAAGCTGCTGGGGCGTTGGCTGTACTCACTTACCCGAATCACTTACTGAAGTAAGCTCATCGGGATAAGCTCCCAGGCCGCCTACCTGCAACTCGAATGCTAACGGGTATTAGCTAGCGATAAATCAGTTAACAGCTTCTTTCAGCGCTTTACCAGCACGGAAACCTGGTACTTTTGCAGCAGCGATGGTGATTTCTTTACCTGTTTGTGGGTTACGGCCAGTACGGGCAGCACGTTCACGAACAGCAAAAGTTCCAAAGCCAACCAGTGCCACGTCTTCCCCAGATTGCAGAGATTCGGTAACAGAAGCAATCACAGCGTCTAATGCACGTCCAGCCGCAGCTTTAGAAATATCAGCACCTGCGGCAATTTTGTCTATCAGTTGAGATTTATTCACTCTTCTCTTCCTCTCTTTATAATTTATATCGCACCAATATCCTTCAAAGTGCGACCGCGCAGCAGTTATATCAGGCCTGTCATGCCCTTACAACACCCGTTGTTAATGGCATGCATCACCAGCGATCTAAAGTAGCGATACAAAAAAAAGCTGGCAAGTGACAATTCACCAGCCAGCTCTGATTTTATTAACCGAATATGCGTCAGGTCACTATTTTGCGGTCACAACCTGCATTCCGTAAGGTTCGTTCTGCAATGCAAGGGTCAGAACTTCCTCGATGCGCTTCACCGGATGAATATCCAGGTCGGCGAGAACGTTGTCAGGAATCTCTTCCAAATCGCGTTTATTTTCATCCGGAATCAGAACCGTTTTGATACCGCCACGGTGTGCCGCCAGCAGTTTTTCTTTCAAACCACCGATTGGCAGAACCTGGCCACGCAACGTAATTTCACCGGTCATAGCCACATCTGCACGAACAGGGTTACCCGTCAGGCAAGATACCAGTGCGGTACACATCGCAATACCCGCACTTGGGCCATCTTTCGGCGTCGCACCTTCTGGCACGTGAACGTGGATATCACGTTTTTCATAGAAATCAGCATTGATGCCTAATTTCTCTGCACGCGCACGCACAACGGTCAGTGCAGCCTGGATAGACTCTTGCATAACTTCACCCAGAGAACCGGTGTAAGTCAGCTTGCCTTTGCCCGGTACACATGCGGTTTCGATAGTCAGCAGATCGCCACCCACTTCGGTCCACGCAAGACCAGTTACCTGGCCCACACGGTTTTCGCTGTCAGCACGGCCATAGTCAAAACGCTGAACACCAAGGAAATCTTTCAGGTTGTCACCGTCAATTTCGATGTGTTTAAGCGATTTATCCAGTAGCAGTTGTTTAACTGCTTTACGACACAGTTTGGAAATTTCACGTTCCAGACTACGTACGCCAGCTTCACGAGTGTAGTAACGAATGATGCCTGTAATAGCGCTATCGTGAACGGTAATTTCGCCTTTTTTCAGGGCGTTACGTTCAATTTGCTTCGTCAACAGGTGCTGTTTAGCAATGTTCAGCTTCTCGTCTTCGGTGTATCCGGAAAGACGAATAACTTCCATACGGTCCAGCAGCGGTGCCGGAATGTTCATGGAGTTAGACGTAGCAACAAACATCACGTCGCTCAGATCGTAATCCACTTCCAGATAGTGGTCGTTAAACGCCACGTTCTGTTCTGGATCAAGGACTTCCAGAAGAGCAGATGCCGGATCGCCACGCATGTCCGAAGACATTTTGTCGATTTCATCCAACAGGAATAATGGGTTTTTAACGCCCACTTTCGCCATTTTCTGAATCAGTTTACCTGGCATAGAACCGATATAAGTACGACGGTGACCGCGAATTTCCGCTTCATCACGTACGCCACCCAAAGCCATGCGCACATATTTACGTCCGGTCGCACGAGCGATGGACTGACCCAGTGAGGTTTTACCTACACCTGGAGGCCCAACCAGACACAGGATTGGTCCTTTGAGCTTGTTAACGCGACTCTGTACTGCGAGATATTCCAGGATACGATCTTTCACGCGCTCAAGGCCGTAATGATCGGTATCGAGGACTTCCTGCGCCTGACGCAGATCTTTTTTCACTTTGCTGCGCGCATTCCACGGCACCTGCACCATCCAATCGATATAGCCACGAACCACGGTTGCTTCCGCAGACATTGGCGACATCATTTTCAGTTTTTGCAGTTCCGCTTCGGTTTTTTCACGCGCTTCTTTCGGCATTTTAGCCGCGTCGATTTTGCGTTTTAGCGCTTCGTTTTCATCTGGCGTGTCGTCCATTTCGCCGAGTTCTTTCTGAATGGCTTTCATTTGCTCGTTCAGATAGTACTCACGCTGGCTCTTTTCCATCTGCTTTTTAACGCGGTTGCGAATACGTTTCTCAACCTGCAGCAGATCGATTTCTGACTCCATCATGGCCATCAGATATTCAAGACGTTCGTTAATATCAGACATCTCGAGAACGGACTGTTTATCAGTCAGTTTCAATGGCATATGTGCAGCGATGGTGTCAGCCAGACGAGCAGGATCGTCAATACTGTTCAGCGATGTCAGTACTTCTGGCGGGATTTTTTTGTTCAGTTTGATATAGCCTTCAAACTGACCAATTGCGGTGCGCACCAGCACTTCCTGTTCGCGCTCTTCGATAGCTGGCGAATTCAGGTACTCAGCCTGAGCTGAGAAATGGTCACCGTTGTCAGAAAGCGTGGTGATACGCGCACGCTGTAAACCTTCAACCAGCACTTTTACCGTGCCGTCTGGCAGTTTCAGCATTTGCAAAATGGATGCGACGGTTCCCACTGAGAACAGGTCATTTACACCTGGCTCATCTGTCGAGGCTTCTTTCTGCGCCACCAGCATGATTTTTTTATCATGATCCATGGCCGCTTCCAGGCAACGAATGGATTTTTCTCGCCCGACAAACAGTGGAATTACCATGTGCGGATAAACCACCACATCGCGCAATGGCAATACGGGGATTTCAATGCGTTCAGAACGCTCAGGATTCATAGAGCTCTCTCTTAGTTAAGGTCCGCCTGGTGATGGGGCGATGTCCTCTGTTTATACCTTAAATCTTTCAATTTGCAGGAAGGCGTAAACAACGCACCTGCACTTGAAGGATGACAGGAATCATGGCATCACCAACAAGTAATTCAGTATATGGGGATGTTTCCCGAGCATTCAATGCCAGGAATGAAGGAAAAGCAAAAGGGGGATATAAATCCCCCTTTTTAGACTAACTGACTGGTTATTTTGGCGAATTATTCACCGGATGCTTGTTGCGCTTCCGGCTTGCCATAAATTAATAATGGCTTGCTTTGACCGTCGATGACGGATTCATCAATCACCACTTTCTCGACGTCTTCCATAGAAGGAAGATCGTACATGGTATCCAGCAATGCGCCTTCTACGATGGAGCGTAGACCACGAGCACCGGTTTTACGTGCCATTGCTTTCTTGGCAATTGCATCCAGCGCTTCGTCGCGGAATTCCAGATCCACACCTTCCAGATTGAACAACGCCTGGTACTGCTTGGTCAGGGCGTTTTTCGGCTCTTTCAGGATCTGAATCAGTGCTTCTTCGCTCAGTTCTGTCAGCGTAGCCACTACTGGCAGACGGCCGATAAACTCAGGGATCAGACCAAATTTGATCAAATCCTCCGGCTCAACCTGGCCTAACAACTGCCCTTCGGTCGCCTTCTGAGATTTACCTTTTACGGTCGCGCCAAAGCCAATACCTGAACCGGTTTCAACGCGGTTAGCAATAACTTTATCCAGCCCTGCGAATGCACCGCCACAAATAAACAGAATCTTGGAGGTATCAACCTGCAAGAACTCTTGCTGTGGATGCTTACGGCCACCTTGTGGTGGAACCGCCGCAACAGTACCTTCGATAAGTTTCAGCAACGCCTGCTGCACACCTTCACCAGACACATCACGAGTGATGGACGGGTTATCAGATTTGCGGGAGATTTTGTCGATCTCATCGATATACACGATACCGCGCTGTGCTTTCTGCACATCGTAATCACATTTCTGCAGCAGTTTTTGGATGATGTTTTCGACATCTTCACCCACGTAACCTGCTTCGGTTAACGTTGTGGCATCAGCCATGGTGAATGGAACATCCAGTAAACGTGCCAGGGTTTCAGCCAGCAGGGTTTTCCCGCTACCCGTCGGCCCGATGAGCAGAATGTTACTTTTGCCCAGTTCGATGCCGTTGGTGCTGTCGCCGTTACGCAGACGTTTGTAGTGGTTGTAAACCGCAACCGCCAGGACTTTTTTAGCCTGTTCCTGACCGATGACGTAATCATCGAGATGGTGACGGATTTCATGCGGAGTCGGCAACGCACTACGTTCGCGGTGCGGAGCGACTTCTTTAATCTCTTCGCGAATAATGTCGTTACATAAATCGACACACTCATCGCAGATATACACTGACGGCCCGGCAATCAGTTTACGCACTTCATGCTGGCTTTTGCCGCAAAAAGAGCAGTACAGCAGTTTGCCTGAACCGTCTTTGCGCTTATCTGTCATCGGTAAAACCTCTTTTTGTTTCTGTGCACCGAACAGGACGGCGCAAGTGCCATTCTACGGCGCAGCCAATCGTAAGCGCGCTATGAGCCGTTGCTATAACAATAATAGTATACGGCTCACTATTTTCGGGCGTTAGCTACGGTGAGTCAGGATTGAGTCAACTAAGCCATACTCTACCGCTTCATTTGCTGCGAGGAAACGGTCACGCTCGGTGTCTCTCTCTATTTCTTCAAGAGATTTGCCCGTGTGTTGCGCCATAAGTTCGTTCATACGAGCTTTCACTTTCAGGATTTCGCGGGCATGGATTTCGATATCCGTAGCCTGGCCCTGATAACCGCCCAGCGGTTGGTGAATCATGACTCGTGAGTTCGGTAAGCAGAAGCGCTTACCCTTCGCCCCAGCGGTCAGCAGGAATGCACCCATAGAACAGGCTTGTCCCATACAGATGGTGCTGACATCTGGTTTAATAAATTGCATCGTATCGTAGATAGACATACCAGCGGTAATCACACCACCTGGTGAGTTAATGTAGAGATAGATGTCTTTTTCTGGGTTTTCTGCTTCCAGGAACAACATCTGCGCTACGATCAGGTTAGCCATATGGTCTTCGACCTGGCCCGTCATAAAGATGACACGTTCCTTGAGCAGACGGGAATAGATATCGTATGAACGCTCGCCACGCGATGTCTGTTCAACAACCATCGGCACCAGGGCCATATGGGGTGCAAATTGATCTCTTTCGCCACTGTATGACATTTCCGTCTCCTGGAATAATTAAGCCTTCGATACCTGCAGCACTGATTCTACTTGAGGTGCCAGAAGAAGACTACGCTCCTGCTTACACCTATTACCTTATTCGGACGGATTATCAGTCAGGGATCCATTTTCGAGCCATGCCCTTATTTATGGGGATAAGCTTGCCCTGTTTCAAGCATAACAACCTTTTCTTGTTACGCTAACCCTGAAACTGCGTTTTATTGATGGGTTTTCAGGGAGTCACTGATAAAAAAAGCCCGCCACCAGTAGGTGACGGGCTTGATGCAGCAATATTTTGGCGATGATGCCAAAAATTATGCTTACGCTTGCTGGTTCATCAGTTCGCTAAAGTTAGTGGCTTTCTCAGTCACTTTCGCTTTAGACAGAACAGCTTCAACAGCTTGTTCTTCCAGAGCAACATTACGCATGTTGTCCATCAGTTCTTTGTTTTTGCCGTAGAATTCTACAACTTCAGTCGGATCTTCGTAGGCAGAAGCCATTTCTTCGATCAGACCTTTAACGCGTTCTTCGTCAGCTTTCAGCTCATGGGTACGAATTACTTCGCCCAGCAGCAGGCCAACAACTACACGACGCTTAGCTTGTTCTTCGAACAGTTCACGTGGCAGTTCCAGCGCTTGTTTCTCGTTGCCACCAAAACGCTGAGCAGCCTGGCGACGCAGAACGTCGATTTCGCTGTCGATCAGTGCTGCTGGAACGTCGATGTTGTTCGCATTAACCAGACCGTCGATTGCTTGAGACTTGATGCGGTTACGCACTGCGCCTTTCAGCTCACGATCCATGTTTTTACGAACTTCGGTACGCAGACCAGCTACAGAACCATCTTCAACGCCGAAACGCTTGATGAATTCTTCAGTAAATTCTGGCAGTTCACGCTCTTCTACTTTCTTCAGAACGATGTCGAACTTAGCCGCTTTACCTTTCAGGTTTTCAGCATGGTAATCTTCTGGGAAGGTCACTTCGATAGTGAATTCTTCGCCAGCTTTGTGACCAACCAGACCGTCTTCAAAACCTGGGATCATACGACCCTGGCCCATTGCCAGCACGAAGTCAGATGCTTTGCCGCCTTCGAATACTTCGCCGTCTACAGAACCGGTGAAATCGATAGTTACGCGGTCTTCTGCAGTTGCAGCAGCGTCTGAATCTTTCCAGGTCGCCTGTTGCTTACGCAGGGTGTCCAGCATTGCATCAACGTCTTCATCAGTCACTTCAACAACCGGTTTTTCAACTTCGATTGCTTCCAGACCCTGCAGCTCAACTTCTGGGTACACTTCAAACTCAACCGCGTAGGTGAAGTCTTCGCCCAGTTTGTATTCGCCTGGAACGTAGTTCGGTGCGCCAGCTGGATTGATTTTTTCTTTGATGATCGCTTCAACAAAGTTGCGGCTCATCAATTCGCCCAACACGTCCTGGCGAACAGAAGCGCCATAGCGTTGTGCGATAACAGTCATCGGCACTTTTCCTTTACGGAAACCGTCGATACGGGCTTTCTTTGCCACGTTGACCAGCTCGCTTTTTACAGCGGTTTCGATGCTGTCTGCAGCGATAGTAATCGTGAGACGGCGGCCAAGGCCCTGAGTGGTTTCAACTGAAACTTGCATCTTGTTACCTCAAAAAATCACAGTGCTCGGTCAACTCTGGAAGCGCTCATTTGCACTCCGCAGAACCGGGATGCCTTCTGTATCAGAATCACATTCCCTGTCGTCAGAATCGTCCCGAAGACATTCCGAAAAATAAGACGCAGCATTATAGCGGCATCACCAAGGTGAGTCGAGAACGGCAACACAGTGTTGCTGCGGCCCTTTTCACAGTTCTTTTGGATTTTTTGCCCAAACCCTGGAATAACGAGGGCTATTTCAGACAAAACAAAACGGCCCGCAGGCCGTTTTATAAAACACGATTCATATACCGCAACATAAAGGAAAAGTTCCCTCAGTTGCAAGTCTGAAGGTTAACTTCAGGCGATTGACCCTGCTCCACGGCAAGGTGGGGAGGCAAGAAGAGTGTCATGCAACCCCTCCCATTCCTTAATGGTGTAGGTATGCAGTGCCAGCGCATGCACAGTTGACGAGAGTTCTGCACTCAAAGTGCCATAAATCATACGATGACGATTTAAAAAACGCTCACCCACAAAACGGTCGCTGACCAGAACCACTTTGAAATGACTCTCTGAACCTGCCGGGACATTGTGACGATAGCTTTCATCCGCAACTTCCAGGATCACGGGTTCAAACGCTGCCCTTAATTTTGATTCTATTTGCTCGCGCATCATCATGAACTTTCTCCTCGACTACGTAGAGATGCCACTCATCCCTTTAAATGTTAGCCGCTTTTAGCCGTTTTAATAACGGAATTACAACAATTATTTAGCTTTCGTCTGATTTTCTAAGCCAAGCCCCTGTAGATTAATGTGATTACGGCACTAATCGAGGGCAAAGTGGTCAGATAGCTTTGCAACCGCTCAGAAAAAGCGCAACGCGATGAAATTACGTGCGTTAACTACTTCCCCTGGGCAACCGCAGTGTTATGATGGCGTGATTTTTTATCTGCCTGCCCCTTGAGTACATTGAGATAGCGAACATGTTAAAAAAACTATTATTCCCGTTGGTCGCCGTATTTATGCTGGCCAGCTGTGCAACACCACCTACTACCATTGATGTTTCTCCAACCATTAGCTTGCCACAGCAAGACCCAAGCTTGATGGGTGTGACTGTCAGCATCAACGGTGCAGATCAACGTAAAGACCAGGCTCTGGCTAAAGTCACTCGTGATAACCAACTGGTTACATTGACTCCATCTCGTGACCTGCGCTTCTTGCTGCAAGAAGTGCTGGAAAAACAGATGACTGCTCGTGGTTACATGGTTGGACCAAACAGCCCGGTTGATCTGCAAATCATCGTAAACCAGTTGTTTGCTGACGTGTCTCAGGGCAGCGTGCGCTACAACATCGCCACTAAAGCTGACATCGTGATCATTGCGACAGCGAAAAATAGCAACAAGATGACCAAAAACTACCGTTCTAGCTATAACGTAGAAGGGGCGTTCCAGGCCACCAACAAGAATATCGCCAACGCGGTGAACTCCGTATTGACTGATACCATTGCTGATATGGCTCAGGACACCAGCGTTCACGACTTTATTAAGCAGAACGCTCGTTAATCAATACCCCACCAGCCCGCGTCATGCGGGCTGGCTGTAGAGCAAAGTATGCCCAATCACTATCTGCGTCTCTTCCAACAACCTAAGTCAGCCATCCTTTTGATTTTAGGTTTTGCATCCGGTCTTCCACTCGCCCTCACCTCCGGCACGCTACAAGCATGGATGACGGTCGAGAACATTGATCTTAAAACCATTGGTTTCTTCTCGCTTGTCGGGCAAGCCTATGTATTTAAGTTTCTGTGGTCGCCGATTATGGACAGATACACGCCGCCGCTGCTTGGGCGTCGTCGTGGTTGGTTGCTGATCACCCAAATTCTGTTGCTGGTTGCTATTGCAGGTATGGGTTTCCTTGAACCCGGCTCGCAGTTACGCTGGATGGCAGCATTGGCTGTTGTCATTGCTTTCTGCTCGGCATCTCAAGATATCGTCTTTGATGCGTGGAAAACGGATGTTCTTCCGGCTGAGGAACGCGGCACGGGTGCAGCAATCAGTGTGTTGGGTTATCGCTTGGCAATGCTGGTATCGGGTGGTTTAGCGCTCTGGCTTGCGGATAGATACCTTGGCTGGCAAGGCATGTACTGGTTGATGGCCGCATTGATGCTGCCTTGTATCATCGCTACATTGCTAGCTCCAGAGCCCACCGATGCCATTCCGGTCCCAAAAAGCCTTGAACAAGCTGTGGTCGCTCCGCTGCGTGATTTCTTTGGCCGCAACAATGCGTGGCTCATTCTGCTGCTGATTGTATTGTACAAACTCGGGGATGCGTTCGCCATGAGTTTGACGACCACATTTTTGATCCGCGGCGTAGGTTTTGATGCCGGTGAAGTCGGTATGGTGAATAAAACACTGGGTTTGATTGCCACAATCATTGGCGCACTCTACGGCGGCATTTTAATGCAGCGCCTGTCACTGTTCCGCGCATTGCTGATCTTTGGCATTTTGCAGGGTGTCTCTAATGCTGGTTACTGGCTTCTTTCGATTACCGATAAGAATATGTTCAGCATGGCAGCAGCCGTCTTCTTCGAAAACCTCTGCGGTGGCATGGGTACAGCGGCATTTGTCGCGCTGTTGATGACACTGTGCAATAAATCGTTTTCAGCCACTCAGTTTGCGCTGCTTTCAGCATTATCCGCAGTAGGCCGCGTTTATGTTGGCCCGATTGCCGGTTGGTTTGTTGAAGCGCAAGGTTGGCCTACTTTTTATTTATTCTCTGTTATTGCCGCTGTTCCAGGCATTCTGTTGCTGTTGGTTTGTAAAACAACGCTGGAATACACCCAGAATAACGATAGTTTCATTCCGCGAAGCGAATTTTCTTCCGCTTATCGTATAGCGCTTCAGGCATTGATGTTAGGTTGTGCCCTCTTAGCTGTATGGCTGGTGGTATTAATTACCAATGCGACAGGCCTGACAAACTGGGCGTTCAACATTCAGTTCCTGGAGTGGGGAGCGTTGTTTGCAGTTGGTGGGATTTTACTCGGAGGGATACTTGATTATCTGGCGTTGCGAAAATCAGCTTTAGTGTAAAATTCGTCAGATTAATAAAAATAATAAATTTCGCTTAGTAACTATATCGTTCGATTAACACGCAAATATTGATGTGATGAATTAATTGGCGAAAGCAAGCCAGTTTTTTTGCATTATTAGCAGGAAAATTATTTTCTTCGCACCTTTAACCGATTCAGCGAGCCGGTCAAATAATTTGCAGCTCATTTCGTTTGTTAATTGATGCTGTTTTGTTAAATTTATGTTTAGTAAAATGATTGGTTATACCAATTAACCTGTACTATTTATAGCAACATAGGTTTTCGTTATAACCCAGCAGGGTTGCGGGCTATCTCGATATTTTACAGTTTGTTGCATTCTATGTGACATTGTCGGCAGAACCCGGTAACACCACACTGACACTACGCCATTCATGTTTACAGTAATGTAACCTTCCCGTAAAATGCCTTCACACTTTAAACGACAATTAGAGCTCCCCGGAATTGAGGTCGTTAAATGAGACTCAGGAAATACAATAAAAGTTTGGGATGGATGGCATTAATTACAGGCACTTTTTTACTGAGTGGCTGTGATTCTGCACTTCTGGACCCCAAAGGACAAATTGGACTGGAACAACGTTCATTGATACTGACAGCTATCGGGCTGATGTTGATAGTAGTAATACCCGCTATCGCAATGGCTATCGGTTTTGCCTGGAAGTATCGTGCTTCAAACACAAACGCCAAATACAGCCCCAACTGGTCGCACTCGAACAAAGTTGAAGCTGTGGTCTGGACGATTCCTATCCTTATCGTCATCTTCCTCGCGGTACTAACCTGGAAAACCACACACGCTCTTGAGCCAAGCAAACCGCTTGTTCATGATGCGAAGCCGGTGACCATCGAAGTTATCGCCATGGACTGGAAATGGTTCTTCATCTATCCAGAGCAAGGTATTGCTACGGTGAATGAAATCGCCTTCCCAGCCAACACCCCGGTGGAATTCAAAATCACGTCTAACTCAGTGATGAACTCCTTCTTTATTCCGCGCCTGGGCAGCCAAATCTACGCAATGGCAGGTATGCAGACCAAATTGCACCTGATTGCTGATGAAGCAGGCACCTACGACGGTATTTCGTCTAACTACAGCGGTAAAGGTTTCTCTGGGATGAAGTTCAAGGCAATCGCCACCCCAGATATGGACACCTTTAACCAATGGGTTGCTAAAGCTAAACAATCTCCAGAAGTCATGAACGATATGGCGACTTACGAGAAACTGGCACAGCCTAGCGAATACAACAAAGTCGAATACTTCTCCGCTGTTAAGCCAGATTTGTTTAAAGACGTTATTAACAAATTCATGGGACACGGGAAGAGCATGGACATGACCCAACCGGAAGGCGAGCACGCAGCGCATGAAGGAATGGAAGGCATGGACATGAGTCACGCGGAAACCTCTCACTAAGGGGCCGAGGAATAATACGATGTTCGGAAAACTTACACTGGATGCAGTCCCATACCATGAACCCATTATCATGGTTACGGTGGCAGCAATTCTCGTCGGGGGACTGGCGCTAGTTGCAGCTATCACTTACTTCGGTAAGTGGGAATATTTATGGAAAGAGTGGTTCACTTCGGTTGACCACAAACGCCTCGGCATAATGTACGTGATTGTCGCAATCGTCATGCTTCTGCGTGGCTTTGCAGACGCCATCATGATGCGTAGCCAGCAAGTTCTGGCCTCCGCCGGAGAAGCAGGCTTCCTGCCACCTCATCACTACGACCAGATCTTTACCGCCCACGGCGTAATTATGATCTTCTTCGTGGCGATGCCATTTGTTATCGGCCTGATGAACGTTGTCGTGCCGTTGCAGATTGGTGCGCGTGACGTAGCCTTCCCATTCCTGAACAACCTGAGCTTCTGGTTCACCGTTGTGGGTGTGGTGCTGGTTAACCTGTCTCTTGGGGTTGGTGAATTCGCGCAAACCGGTTGGGTGGCTTATCCGCCGCTATCGGGCATAGAGTACAGTCCGGGGGTCGGAGTCGACTACTGGATATGGGCACTACAGCTCTCAGGTATCGGTACGACATTAACGGGTATTAACTTCTTCGTTACTATCCTGAACATGCGTACACCTGGCATGACTATGTTCAAAATGCCGGTATTTACCTGGGCTTCACTATGCACCAACGTACTGATTATCGCGGCATTCCCAATCTTCACCGTGACCGTCGCACTGTTAACCCTTGACCGCTACCTTGGCACCCATTTCTTTACCAATGATATGGGTGGCAACATGATGATGTATATCAACCTCATCTGGGCATGGGGCCACCCGGAAGTTTATATCCTGGTGCTGCCGGTGTTTGGTGTGTTCTCAGAAGTGGTTGCAACATTCTCGAAAAAACGCCTGTTCGGTTACACCTCTCTGGTGTGGGCGACCATCGCGATTACGGTACTGTCGTTCATCGTTTGGCTGCACCACTTCTTTACCATGGGAAGCGGCGCGAACGTAAACGCCTTCTTCGGTATCGCCACCATGATTATCGCCATCCCGACTGGGGTGAAGATCTTCAACTGGCTGTTCACCATGTATCAAGGCCGTATCGTGTTCAACTCCGCGATGCTGTGGACCATTGGCTTCGTTGTCACCTTCTCTATCGGTGGCATGACCGGTGTTCTGTTAGCGGTTCCGGGTGCTGACTTCGTACTGCACAACAGCCTGTTCCTGATTGCTCACTTCCATAACGTGATTATTGGTGGTGTAGTGTTCGGTTGCTTCGCAGGCCTGACTTACTGGTGGCCAAAAGCCTTCGGCTTCACGCTGAACGAAACCTGGGGCAAGCGCGCATTCTGGTTCTGGATCATCGGCTTCTTCGTGGCATTTATGCCGCTGTACGTGCTGGGCTTCATGGGTATGACCCGTCGCCTGAGCCAGCAGATTGATCCGCAGTTCCACACTCTGCTGGTTGTTGCAGCTTGTGGTGCAGGGCTGATTGCTCTGGGCATCCTGTGCCAGCTGATTCAGTTCTACGTCTCAATCCGTGACCGTGAGCAGAATCGTGACCTGACAGGTGACCCATGGGGTGGCCGTACGCTGGAGTGGTCAACTTCCTCTCCTCCTCCGTTCTACAACTTTGCCCACCTGCCACACGTTCATGAACGTGATGCATTCTGGGAAATGAAAGAGAAAGGTGAAGCGTACAAACAGCCAACGCATTATGAAGAAATTCATATGCCACGTAACAGCGCAGCAGGCATCGTTATTGCCGCGTTCGCTACCGTGTTTGGTTTCGCGATGATCTGGCACATCTGGTGGCTGGCGATTGTTGGCTTTGCCGGCATCATCATCACCTGGATTGCGAAAAGCTTCGACGAAGATGTGGATTACTACGTTCCGGTTGCGGAAGTCGAAAAACTGGAAAACCAGCACTTCGATGAAATTACCAAAGCAGGGCTGAAAAATGTCAACTGAAACTCTCACTCACGCTAACGCCCACGCCGCAGAGCATGGGCATCACGATGCAGGAACCAATAAAGTCTTTGGTTTCTGGATCTACCTGATGAGCGACTGCATTCTGTTCTGTTGCTTGTTTGCTACCTATGCCGTTCTGGTGAACGGCACCGCCGGCGGCCCGGCAGGGAAAGACATTTTCGAACTGCCATTTGTGCTGGTTGAAACTGCTCTGCTGTTGTTCAGCTCCATCACCTACGGCATGGCGATCATCTCCATGAACAAAGGCAACAAGAGCCAGGTTATCTCCTGGCTTGCGCTGACCTTCCTGTTTGGTGCGGGCTTCGTCGCGATGGAAATCTATGAATTCCATCACCTGATCAAAGAAGGTTTCGGTCCGGATCGTAGCGGCTTCCTGTCAGGCTTCTTTGCCCTGGTTGGTACGCACGGTCTGCACGTAACTTCTGGTTTGGTCTGGATGGCGTTGATGATGTTCCACGTTTACCGTCGCGGCTTGACCAGTGCTAACCGTACTCGCCTGATGTGCCTGAGCTTGTTCTGGCACTTCCTGGATGTGGTATGGATCTGCGTATTCTCGGTTGTTTATCTGATGGGGGCGATGTAATGAGTCATTCAAATGAACACGCTGGCGCCCACCACGGTAGCGTTAAAACCTATATGACTGGTTTTATCCTGTCGATCATCCTGACGGCAATCCCGTTCTGGATGGTTATGACAGGTACAGCGTCTCACGCCGTAATTCTTGGCGTGGTGCTGGTAAGTGCTGTGGTACAGATTTTGGTTCACCTGGTGTGCTTCCTGCACATGAACACCTCTTCTGAGGAGCGTTGGAACTTGGTGGCCTTTGCCTTTACTGCGCTGATAATAGCCATTCTGGTGGTCGGCTCTATCTGGATTATGTGGAACCTCAACCAGAACATGATGGTTCACTAAGAGCAGCCTATATGATGAAGCGGTACCTACAAGTAACTAAACCAGGAATTATTTTCGGCAATTTAATTTCTGTCATTGGCGGATTTTTACTGGCCTCAAAGGGCAGTATTGATTATTCCCTGTTTATATCCACCCTTGTTGGGGTGTCGTTGGTCGTGGCGTCGGGTTGTGTCTATAACAACTTCATTGACCGCGACATCGACCGCAAGATGGAGAGAACCAAGAACAGGGTTCTGGTCAAAGGCCTGATTGCGCCGAAAACCTCGCTGGTATACGCCACCTTGTTGGGTATTGCTGGCTTCATGCTGCTGTGGTTTGGTGCTAACCCGCTGGCCATGTGGTTAGGTGTGATGGGCTTTGTGGTTTATGTCGGCGTTTATAGCCTGTACATGAAGCGCCACTCCGTCTACGGCACGTTAATTGGCAGCCTGTCAGGTGCTGCACCGCCGGTTATTGGTTACTGCGCTGTAACCAATGAATTTGATGCCGGTGCTTTAATCCTGCTGGCTATCTTTAGCCTGTGGCAGATGCCGCACTCGTACGCGATTGCTATCTTCCGCTTTAAAGATTACCAGGCCGCCAACATTCCGGTGTTGCCGGTGGTTAAAGGGATTTCAGTCGCGAAAAACCACATCACGGTTTATATCATCGCTTTTGCTGTCGCAACGTTGATGCTGTCGCTGGGTGGTTATGCCGGATGGAAATATCTGGTTGTAGCTGCCGCCGTCAGTGTCTGGTGGTTGGGCATGGCATTACGTGGTTATAAAGTGGAAGACGATAAAGTCTGGGCGCGCAAATTGTTCGTCTTTTCAATCGTTGCTATCACCTCATTAAGCGTGATGATGTCGGTCGATTTCATGGTGCCAGATTCACAAAATCTTATGACTTACGTCTGGTAAGTTATGAACCTCATAAAAGGGCGCAATTGCGCCCTTTTTTATTAATGCCATCAAGCATTCCACATTGTAATATTTATTAAACAACCAGCCATTTACCCTCCCCTGCCCACGCACTACACTAAGGCCTGCTTTTTATCTGAGGTGGTAATGAACGATTACAAAATGACGCCCGTCGAGTTACGTGCGACGTGGGGTTTAGGCACGGTATTTTCACTGCGCATGCTCGGCATGTTTATGGTGCTACCGGTTCTTACTACTTACGGAATGGCGCTACAGGGTGCCAGTGAAGCGCTAATTGGTATTGCCATCGGCATCTATGGCCTTGCTCAAGCTGTCTTCCAGATTCCTTTTGGTCTGCTTTCCGACCGCATTGGCCGCAAACCGCTAATTATCGGCGGCTTGCTGATTTTCGTGCTTGGTAGCGTAATAGCAGCGCTGTCTGACTCTATCTGGGGCGTTATTCTTGGCCGTGCATTGCAAGGCTCAGGTGCAATTGCTGCGGCTGTAATGGCACTGCTTTCGGATTTAACCCGCGAACAGAATCGTACCAAAGCTATGGCTTTTATCGGCGTGAGCTTCGGCGTCACCTTTGCCATCGCCATGGTACTTGGCCCAATCATCACTCATAGCCTCGGCTTAAACGCACTGTTCTGGATGATTGCCGTATTGGCAAGTTGCGGCATTTTAATCACCCTCTGGGTGGTACCAAACACCAAAAATCATGTGTTGAACCGTGAGTCCGGCATGGTGAAAGGCTGCTTTAGCAAAGTGCTGGCCGAACCAAAACTACTGAAACTGAACTTCGGCATCATGTGCCTGCACATCATGCTGATGTCGACGTTTGTCGCACTCCCAGGTCAACTCGAACAGGCTGGATTCCCGGCGTCTGAGCACTGGAAAGTTTACCTTTGCACTATGCTGATAGCTTTTGCTTCGGTGGTGCCATTTATCATTTATGCGGAAGTAAAACGCCGTATGAAACGCGTGTTTGTCGGCTGTGTTGCATTACTACTTATCGCTGAAATTGTCCTGTGGGGTTCCGGCCCGCACTTCTGGGAACTGGTGTTGGGTGTCCAATTGTTCTTCCTCGCCTTTAACCTAATGGAAGCTATTTTACCGTCGCTTATCAGCAAGGAATCTCCGGCAGGTTACAAAGGCACGGCGATGGGGATTTATTCCACCAGCCAGTTTTTAGGCGTAGCCATTGGCGGTTCACTGGGCGGATGGATTGACGGATTATTTGATTCACAGACGGTATTCTTGATGGGCGCATTGCTGGCAATGGTGTGGCTACTGGTAAGTAGCACTATGACTGAGCCGCCGTATGTGGCAAGCCTGCGAATTGAACTACCGGAAGATGTAACCGCAGACGAATCACTAAAACAGCGTTTGCTGGCTCAACATGGTGTGAGTGACGTGAATATTATCGCGCAGGAACGCAGCGCCTACGTGAAGATAGACAGTAAGCTAACGAATCGATTTGAGATTGAACAGTTGGTGAAAGGGGCGTAAAGCCCCTTTAAAAATCAGTCGCGGAAGTTTTTAAACTGGAACGGTTGCCCCAAATCACCACCACGAACCAGCGCCATTGCGGCCTGTAAATCGTCGCGAGATTTGCCCGTAACACGCAGCTCTTCGCCCTGAATCTGCACCTGAACTTTTGTTTTGCTGTCTTTAATCAGCTTCACAATTTTCTTGGCGATAGTCGATTCAATGCCCTGCTTGAGCTTCGCTTCAACGCTCCAGGTTTTACCGCTGTGCACGAACTCTTCCGGCACATCAATTGAAGCCCCTTCGATACCGCGCTTAAGCAGCTTGGCACGAAGAATATCCAACAGTTGGTTGACCTGGAAGTCAGACTCGCTGGCAACTTTGATGGACTGATTTTTCTCATTCAGTTCAAATGTTGCCGGCACATTACGGAAGTCAAAACGAGTAGCAACCTCACGTTCCGCGTTTTCAATCGCGTTACGCACTTCCTGGATATCAATTTCAGACACAATGTCAAAAGATGGCATGCTTTCTTCTCCCTCTCTTTTTGTTGCGTTGCATAATACCTGCTGGGCCGCGCAAAACAACCCGTTAAAGCACGAGAGAGCCCTGTATAATATAGATTAAGCAAAACATCTGCTGCCAGGAGGCAAAATGAAAATCACCGTGCTAGGTTGCGGTGCGCTCGGCCAACTCTGGCTGGCATCGCTTTTTAAGCAAGGACATGAAGTCCAGGGATGGTTGCGCGTGCCGCAACCTTTTTGCCATGTCAATCTGGTTGAAACCGATGGTAGCGTGTTCAACCAAACGCTTATCGCCAACGATCCTGATTTTCTCGCCAACAGTGATTTGTTGCTGGTGACACTTAAAGCATGGCAGGTTTCTGGCGCTGTAAAAGTCCTGGTGGGAAGACTACCGGCAAACAGCCCAATTCTGCTGCTCCACAACGGTATGGGGACGCTCGAAGAGTTACGCAGCATACATCAACCCATTTTACTGGGCGTCACCACACACGCCGCACGCCGCGACGGTAACGTGATTATTCACGTCGCCAATGGCATAACGCATATTGGGCCAGGAAACGCGGCGGGCCACAATTTCAGCTATCTCGCCGATACCCTGCACAATGTGTTGCCCGAAATAGCCTGGCACGACAACATCCTGCCTGCCAGTTGGAAGAAGCTGGCGGTAAATTGCGTGATTAACCCTCTCACCGCACTCTACAATTGCCCGAATGGTGATTTACGCCAGCATCAAAATGAAGTCAGCGATATTTGCCACGAAGTCGCTATGGTAATGGAACGCGAAGGCCACCATACGACGCCTGAAGACTTGATTTATTATGTCGGCGAAGTTATCGAAAGCACGGCGGAAAACATCTCGTCGATGCTTCAGGATGTGCGGGTCGAACGCCACACCGAGATTGATTACATTACTGGTTATTTACTGCAACGCGCGCGCGCCCATGGCCTTTCAGTGCCGGTGAACAGCCGCTTGTATGAGCAAATAAAGCATAAGGAGAATGAATATGAGCGCTCGAGCACTGGTTTGTCTGGCTCCTGGGACTGAAGAGACCGAAGCCGTCACCACTATCGATCTTCTGGTCCGTGGCGGTATTAGCGTTACCACAGCAAGCGTTGCCAGCGATGGGGATCTGACGATTACCTGCTCGCGTGGGGTAAAACTACTGGCTGACGCGCCGCTGGTTGAAGTGGCGGACGGTGAGTTCGATATCATCGTGTTGCCGGGCGGCTTAAAAGGTGCGGAATGTTTCCGCGACAGCCCACTACTGGTTGAAACCGTGCGCCAGTTCCATCTTTCAGGCCGCATTGTGGCCGCGATTTGTGCCGCAGCGGGTACGGTATTGGTTCCGCATGAGCTTTTCCCGATTGCAAATATGACTGGCTTTCCAGGGCTGAAAGAGACGATTCCCGAAGCTCAGTGGCAGGATAAGCGTATTGTGTGGGATCCGCGCGTCAACCTGTTAACGAGCCAGGGGCCAGGTACAGCCATTGATTTTGCGCTGAAGATTATCGACTTGCTGGTGAGCCGTGAAAAAGCCCATGAGGTGTCACAGCAATTGGTATTGGCGGCGGGAATTTATAGCTACAGGGATTATCAGTAAACGTGCTGTCGGATGTCGCTTTGGCTAATCCGACCTACGTGAAGCAGTTATTGAGCGGGTATGCAGAACGCAACCCGCCAACTGATTAAGCGCGATAAACCTTCACATTCTCAAAACCTTGCTCACGCAGATACAGCGCCTGCAAACGACTCATCACACCGCGGTCGCACCACAGCAAATAGTTTTTGCTCTGATCCAAATCGCCAAATGCAGTGCTCAGCTTGTAGAACGGCATTGATGCCACTTCCACACCTTCTGGTTTGAATGGCTTATCGTCCTGCTCGTCGATAGAACGGATATCCAGCAGCACGTCATTCGGGCCAAATGCATCAACGGTTTCAACTTCCGTAACGACTTCTTTGCTCTGATTGGCGATTTCACGGATATCGATGTTGCTGGCTTCTTCAATAACGCGATCGAGGATGGAGAAGTCAAAGTTGGCTTCTTCAGCTTCAATCTTCGCTTTCACCGCTTTAACGGTTGGGCTCTTCGAGATAACACCGCAGTATTCCGGCATGGTACGCGCAAAGTCGGCTGTACCAATTTCACGAGCCAGATCGATGATGTGCTCTTTATCGTGAGAGATAAGCGGGCGCAGAATCAACGTATCAGAAACATTATCGATTAAACGCAAGTTGGTCAGCGTCTGGCTGGAAACCTGGCCCAGCGCCTCGCCGGTTACCAGTGCCTGCACGCCGTAGCGTTCAGCAACACGGGACGCAGCACGCACAAACATACGCTTAAGCACCACGCCCATCTGGCCGTCTTCGACTTTCTCGAGGATTTCGCCAACAACAGGTTCAAAGTTGATCGCCACAAAGCGCACACGGTGGGAGCTGCCAAAACGGTTCCACAAATAGTGAGCAACCTGTTTAACGCCGATTTCGTGCGCAGCACCACCGAGGTTAAAGAAGCAATAGTGCACGCGGCAACCGCGACGCATCAGCATGTAGCTGGAAACACCGGAGTCGAAACCGCCGGAGATCAAAGACAGCACATCTTCTTGCGTGCCAATCGGGAAACCGCCGATGCCTTCATAGCGGCCTTTAACCAGCAGCAGGCGATCGTTTTCGATTTCCAGATTAACGGTAACTTCTGGTTTAGTCAGTTTTACGCGCGCAGATTCAATGTGCTGGTTCAGGCCACCACCGACATAACGCTCAACTTCAATCGAGCTAAACTCATGTTTACCACGACGTTTTACACGCACGCAGAAGGTTTTGCCTTCCAGTTGATCGCGATAAAGCTCCAGCGCCTGTTCGAAGATATTGTGCAAGTCGGTAAACGGCACATCTTCAACTTCCAGAATGTGGTGGATACCGGGAATGCGGGTCAACGCTTCACGAATGGCGATGCGCTGATTTTCATCTTTAGCGCGAACTTCAATGTTGTCCCAGTGGCGAACAACCGCCAGATCTTCATCGTAGTGTTTTAAAACGTTGCGAATGTTCCCGGTGAGCATCTTAATAAAGCGTATGCGCACAGATTGACTCTTGATGGTGATTTCCGGGAACAATTTAATGATAAACTTCATGGCGGCTTAGATTCGTTGATGAGCCAGGCATAATATGAATCATGCGGGCTGGAAGACTTAAAGAACTGCAACGGCGAGTTGCCGCTGCATCCGAGGCGCGCAAGTATATCACTAACCTCTGCTAACCAACATGCTCATGGTTACTTGCTTGTCAGTTTCCGCTACCATTGCAGAGTCGCAAAAATTATTAGAGTCAGACATTCACTATGCCGAAAAAACCGAAGTCCCAGCCAGTTTTGAAACTGCGCTTGTGGAGCTTGAGCAGATTGTTACTCGTCTGGAGAGCGGAGATTTAGCGCTCGAAGAGGCGTTAAATGAATTTGAACGTGGGGTGCAGCTTGCACGCCAGGGTCAGGTGAAACTGCAGCAAGCAGAACAACGTGTGCAAATCCTGCTAAACGATAGCGAAGACGCCCCACTCAAGCCTTTTACCCCGGATAACGAGTAAATGGATTTTAACCATCAGTTGCAGGCCCACGCCGAGCGGGCCAACGATGCGCTGCTGCGTTTCCTGGCACCGCTACCGTTTCAGAACACTCCTCTGGTTGAGGCAATGCACTATGGCGCACTATTTGGTGGCAAGAGACTCCGCCCTTTCCTGGTCTACGCGACCGGGGAAATGTTCGGCATAGTGCAAGAAACGCTGGATGCACCTGCTGCGGCAATCGAATGTATCCATGCTTATTCATTGATTCACGATGATTTACCCGCCATGGATGACGACGATTTGCGTCGTGGGCAACCGACTTGTCACATCAAATTCGGTGAAGCCAGTGCCATTTTGGCAGGAGATGCCCTA
Source organism: Buttiauxella sp. AC038 (assembly GCF_979253565.1). Classification (NCBI taxonomy): domain Bacteria; kingdom Pseudomonadati; phylum Pseudomonadota; class Gammaproteobacteria; order Enterobacterales; family Enterobacteriaceae; genus Buttiauxella; species Buttiauxella sp. AC038. Next base: position 3,954,766 of record NZ_CEEDCQ010000001.1, read on the forward strand.
CAAACGTTGGCGTTTTCTATACTAAGTGATGCACCAATGGCGGGCGTGGCGATTGCAGACCGGCTGGCGATGGTAAAAGAACTCGCAACTGCCAGTGGCGTGGCTGGAATGTGTGGCGGCCAGGCGCTTGATCTGGAAGCAGAAGGTAAGCATGTTGACCTGCAAAGCCTTGAGCGCATTCATCGCCATAAAACAGGGGCGTTAATTCGTGCCGCTGTTCGTCTGGGTGCATTAAGCGCAGGTGATGCAGGCCGTAACGCCCTGCCGTTGCTTGACCGTTATGCTGAAAGCATTGGGCTAGCATTCCAGGTTCAGGACGATATCCTCGACGTTATTGGTGATACCGCGACATTGGGTAAACGCCAGGGCGCCGACCAGCATCTGGGTAAAAGTACCTATCCGGCCTTGTTGGGGCTTGAAAATGCCAAAGCTAAAGCTTGGGATCTCTACCAGGATTCTCTCAGGGCGCTGGAAGGCCTGGCTCGCCAGTCGTTAGACACTACCGCACTGGAAGCGTTAGCGAGCTATATAATCCAACGTGATAAATAATTATTAACTACCCTTTGGCATTCAGGCGCAGGCTTGAAGGATGAAGGGTAAACACCACGATGAGTTTCTTAATGAGTTTTGATATTGCCAAATACCCGACCCTCGCACTGGTGGAATCAGCCCCTGAGCTACGCCTGTTGCCAAAAGAGAGCTTACCGAAACTTTGTGACGAGCTGCGTCGTTACCTGCTCGATAGCGTAAGCCGTTCCAGCGGGCACTTTGCCTCTGGCCTTGGCACGGTAGAACTGACCGTGGCGCTTCACTATGTGTATAACACCCCGTTTGACCAGTTAATCTGGGATGTCGGTCATCAGGCTTATCCGCATAAAATCATTACTGGCCGTCGTGACAAAATTGGCACTATCCGCCAGAAAGGTGGCTTGCATCCCTTCCCATGGCGCGCCGAGAGCGAATATGACGTATTGAGCGTGGGCCACTCGTCCACCTCAATCAGTGCGGGAATTGGTATCGCAGTAGCCGCTGGCAAAGAAGGCAAAGAGCGTCGTACCGTTTGCGTCATTGGCGATGGCGCAATCACCGCAGGTATGGCATTTGAAGCGATGAACCATGCGGGTGACATTCGCCCAAATATGCTGGTTATTCTTAACGACAACGAAATGTCGATTTCTGAGAATGTCGGTGCGCTAAACAACCACCTCGCGCAACTGCTTTCGGGCAAACTCTACTCTTCGCTGCGTGAAGGCGGGAAAAAAGTGTTCTCCGGCGTACCGCCGATTAAAGAGCTGCTCAAACGTACCGAAGAGCACCTGAAAGGTATGGTGGTTCCGGGAACGTTGTTTGAAGAGCTGGGCTTTAACTATATTGGCCCGGTTGACGGGCATGATGTTGTTGGCCTGGTGAATACGCTGAAGAACATGCGTGACCTGAACGGGCCGCAGTTCCTGCACATCATGACCAAAAAAGGTCGTGGCTACGCGCCTGCTGAAAAAGACCCGATTAGCTTCCACGCAGTGCCTAAATTTGACCCGCAAAGCGGCACGCTGCCGAAAGCGGCGGGCGGCCTGCCGAGCTATTCGAAAATCTTCGGTAACTGGTTATGCGAAACCGCAGCCAAAGACGACAAACTGATGGCTGTCACGCCTGCAATGCGCGAAGGCTCCGGTATGGTGGAGTTTTCACGCCAGTATCCGTCGCAATATTTTGATGTCGCGATTGCCGAACAGCACGCAGTTACATTTGCTGCTGGCCTCGCCATTGGCGGTTACAAACCGGTTGTCGCCATTTACTCGACCTTCCTGCAACGCGCATACGATCAGGTGATTCACGACGTCGCCATCCAGAAGTTGCCGGTGTTGTTTGCCATCGACCGTGCGGGCATTGTTGGCGCTGATGGCCAAACCCATCAGGGCGCGTTCGACATCTCCTTCCTGCGCTGCATTCCGGAAATGGTCATCATGACACCGAGTGATGAAAACGAATGCCGCCAGATGCTGCACACCGGTTATCACTACAACGCAGGCCCATCGGCGGTGCGTTATCCGCGTGGTAATGGTACTGGCGCTGAATTACAGCCGCTGGAGTCGCTGCCAATCGGTAAAGGTGTGAAGAAACGCGCTGGTGAGAAAGTCGCGCTGCTGAACTTCGGCACGCTGTTGCCGGAAGCGGAAGCCGTTGCCCAATCACTGAACGCAACGCTGGTCGATATGCGTTTTGTGAAGCCGCTTGATGAAGCGCTGATTCTGGAACTGGCTGCCAGCCACGAATCACTGGTGACAATAGAAGAGAATGCGGTCATGGGTGGTGCTGGGAGTGGCGTCAACGAAGTGCTGATGGCCAACCGTAAAGTGGTTCCGGTGCTGAATATTGGCCTGCCGGATTACTTTATTCCGCAAGGCACTCAGGAAGAAGCGCGTGCCGCCATTGGGCTTGATGCTCAAGGCATGGAAACGAAGATCCGCGACTGGCTTAAATAATCCCCTGCTCCACTCCTGCTATGCTTAAAGGAACCTGAATAGTTGGAGTGGAAGTATGCAATACAACACGTTAGGAAAAACAGACCTCAAAGTTTCCCGCCTTTGCCTGGGCTGCATGACCTTTGGTGAGCCAGACCGTGGTAAACACGCCTGGACGCTTCCCGAAGAGAGCAGCCGCCTCATCATCAAACACGCCATCGATAACGGCATTAATTTCTTTGATACCGCCAATAGCTATTCCGACGGTAGCAGCGAAGAGATTGTCGGGCGTGCTCTTAAAGACTTCATGCGCCGCGAAGATGCCGTACTGGCTACCAAGGTTTACCATCAGGTCGGCGATTTGGCTGAAGGCTTGTCACGAGCACAGATTTTGCGTTCGATTGATGACAGCTTGCGCCGCCTTGGGACCGATTATGTCGATCTGCTGCAAATCCACCGCTGGGACTACAACACGCCTATTGAAGAGACGCTTGAAGCGCTAAACGATGTGGTGAAAGCGGGTAAAGCACGTTATATCGGCGCGTCGTCCATGCACAGCTCCCAGTTTGCGCAAGCGCTGGCATTGCAGGATCAACATGGCTGGGCGCGTTTCGTCACCATGCAGGATCACTACAATCTGATCTATCGTGAAGAAGAGCTCGATATGCTGCCGCTGTGCTACGAACAGGGGATCGCCGTGATCCCATGGAGCCCGCTTGCACGCGGCAAGTTGACTCGCCCATGGGGTGATACCACCGCGCGCTCGGTGTCTGATGAGTTTGGTAAAACGCTGTACGAAGGGAGCCGGGATAACGATGCGCTGATTGCTGAACGTCTGGCGAATGTCGCGGATGATAAAGGTGTGTCACGTGCGCAAGTCGCGCTGGCATGGCTGCTGAGTAAGCCGGGGATTGCCGCGCCGATTATTGGTACCTCGCGTGAGCACCAACTGGATGATTTACTGGGTGCGGTGGATTTAACGCTGAAACCTGAAGAGATTGCCGAGCTGGAAACGGTATACGAACCGCATGAAAAGGTAGGATTCAAGTAACTGTTCAATGCCCTAACACTCTCCATCAGGAGAGTGTTAGGGTTGTTTAAATCAGAACAAGCCAATCGGCCAGTGGTGACCAATCACATAGATTATTCCCGCGGAGAACACCCCGGCGACAATGTCATCCACCATGATCCCCATACCTCCATGCACGTTACGGTCAAACCAACGGATTGGCCACGGCTTCCAGATATCGAGAATTCGGAATACCAAAAAGCCTGCGGCAACCCAGCGCCAGTCGTTGATTGGCAGCGCCATCAGCGTAATCCACATGCCGATGAATTCATCCCACACTATACTGCCGTGGTCATGAACCCCCATATCACGTGCGGTCTGGTGGCACAGATAAACACCAATACAAATACCAAGCATGATGACCATGGAATAGAGCTGCCATGGCAAAAATGTCATCAGATACCAGAATGGGATCGCTGCAAGCGACCCCACGGTACCCGGCATTATTGGACTTAAGCCACTGCCAAAACCAGTGGCAAGCAAATGCCAGGGATTGCTGAGTTTGAGACGGCTTTTAGCCACATCTTTAGCGCGAGGCAAAGTGATCGTATCCTTTTAAATCCAGCGTAACCGGTTTGCCATTTTGCAAGAACTGCAGCCCTTCAGACTCAGGCGCAACCTGGCCGATGCAAGTAAATGGAATTCCAAGATTGCCAATAGCGACATCCAGGGCACCACGATTGAGTTCCGGCACGGTAAAACACAGCTCGTAATCTTCTCCGCCAGAAAGCGCCCATTGCAACCCGAGTTCAGCGCTGACGTTAGTTTTCAAGGCGGTCGAATATGGCAGAGCATCGAGATCTATGCGCGCTCCACATCCGCTTGCTTTAAGAATATGACCTAAATCAGAGATTAGCCCGTCAGAGAGGTCAATTGCGCTGCTGGCGAGATCACGCAAGGCCTGCCCGTGCAGCACGCGAGGAGTTGGGCGCAAATGGCGCTTTTTAAGATATGCAGCTTGCGCGGGATCTTTAACCTCTAAGCGATCCTGCAAAATGGCCAGGCCAGCTGCGCTGTCGCCCGGCGTACCCGTGACGTAGATCCAGTCACCTGGCCGCGCGCCACTTCGTTTAAGCGCACGCCCCACCGGCACGAGACCATGAATACCCAGCGTCATTGAGAGCGGACCACGTGTGGTATCACCGCCGATCAGCTGCATATCGTAGTATTCGAGTTGTTCAAACAGACTATCGCTGAAGGCTTCAAGCCAGCTTTCATCGACTTCAGGAAGGGTAATAGCCAGCGTCAGCCAGGCCGGATCGGCGCCCATAGCAGCCAAATCGCTTAGATTAACAGCCAGAGCTTTGTAGCCCAAATCGCGAGGATCGATATCCGGCAGGAAGTGGATGCCTGAGACTAGCGTATCAGTGCTTATCGCTAAAAGTTGCTTCTCGGCTACCGTCAGCAATGCACAATCATCGCCGATTCCGGTTTCCACATCGCGACGGGAACTGCTTACGCGATCAAAATAACGGGCAATTAAGGAAAACTCACCGCATGCCATTCGTTACGCCTCTGAATATACCCATCATTCTGCAAGCTGCAGGGGTGTTCGCTGCAACTTGAATGCTAACGGATATAGAATAAAAAAAGGCCGGGTATTCAGTATTCTTTAGGCTACAGCGTTGTTGGCTGTAGCTCAAAAACTCATGAATAATCACCGGCCAGAAGATTACTTTTTGCGGGGACGAATCTGTGGAGCAGCTTTATCAAGCACACCATTGACGAACTTGTGGCTGTCTTCAGCACCGAAGGTTTTCGCAAGATCAATGGCTTCGTTGATTGCCACTTTGTATGGCACGTCATCACGTTTAGCCAATTCAAACAGTGCAATACGCAGAACCGCTTTTTCTACCTGACCCAACTCTTCGAGCTGGCGAGACAGGTAAGGCTTCATTAGCCCATCCAGATACGCGCTGTTAGTAGCCACCCCGACCAACAGTTCGCGGAAGTAGTTAACGTCAACGTCTTTGACGTCCTGTTCAGCCAGGAACTGGTATTCGACATCAGCGATGTCATTTCGAGATAACTGCCAGGAGTATAGCGCCTGAACGGCACACTCACGGGCACGGCGACGAGCAGCAGGTTTCACAGATTTCCCCTTACAAAAAATCAGGCCTTGATGGCTTTCAATACATTAATCATTTCAAGCGCGGTCAGTGCAGCTTCTGCACCCTTGTTACCGGCTTTTGTGCCAGCGCGTTCGATGGCTTGTTCAATACTTTCGGTGGTCAGCACGCCAAAGGCGACTGGAATACCACTTTCCTGCGCAACATGTGCCAGGCCATTGCTGGCACCACCAGCAACATATTCAAAGTGAGCTGTGCCGCCACGGATAACCGTACCCAGCGCAATCACCGCGTCATAATTACCGGTTTTCGCCAGTGCATCTGCCGCCAGTGGCAACTCGTAAGCACCCGGAACCCAGACCACGGTGATATTTTCATCTTTAACCTGGCCGATACGTTTCAGGGCGTCAAGCGCACCATCCAGCAGGCTGCCATTGATGAAGTTGTTAAAACGCGCGATGGTGATGGCGACGCGAGCGTCTGGAGTAGCAACGGCTGCTTCAATGATGTTCATATTCTTCCTTTACGGTTCTGTTTAGCCCCGTTAGGGGGGCGGATTTTATCATAAACTTTTCGTGCCCGCTTACGTTTTACTAGCGACTGTATCGCGGCGTTAAATGCAGGCACAAATCAGGGCCGACCTGACGGACTTCACTAAAGCTAAATTCTGGCGCATCGGCTAATTTTTCAAGCCCTGGCAGGTTACAAAAGCCACGTGCGTCGTTACCTAATAATTTCGGTGCTACATACACAATCAACTCATCAACCAGACCAGCTTGAAGTAGCGCCCCACCAAGTGTTGCGCCCGCTTCCACCCAAATGGAATTCACCTGGCGTTTGCCCAGTAGCATCATCATGACGACCAAATCGAGATGACCGTTATGCTCTGGCACGATAAATTGCTCAACACCATTAGGCCATATTTGCTCATTCGCTTTACAACGTGCAAGCCAGGTTTCACCTGCCTGAGCGATAATTTTGTGGTGCGGCGTCACGAGATTTTCACGATCGAGAATAATGCGCGTTGGCTGGCGTAAGTTATCTTCGGCGTAAACGGCCTGAGTCGCGCTGTCTAATTCATTCCAACGCACAGTTAAAGACGGATCGTCAGCCAACACCGTTGCACTGCTGCTTAGAATAGCTGCACTTTGCGCACGCAAGCGCTGCACATCACGGCGTGACTCAGGCGAAGTGATCCACTGACTTTCACCACTTGCCATCGCGGTGCGCCCGTCCAGCGACGTGCCAAGTTTAAGTTGGATATATGGGAAGCCAGTGCGCATACGTTTCAGGAAGCCACGGTTAATGACCTCAGCTTCGTTCATCATCAAACCATGGCTGACTTCAATGCCTGCTTCTTTCAGGCGGTACAAACCACGCCCGGCAACTTGTGGATTCGGGTCTTGCATCGCGGCAACCACACGCGAAACACCAGCCGCAATTAACGCATCGCAGCACGGAGGTGTGCGACCGTGATGACTGCATGGCTCCAGAGTGACATACGCCGTAGCACCTTGTGCTTTGTCACCCGCCATACGCAACGCGTGAACTTCTGCATGAGGTTCGCCCGCACGAAAGTGGAAACCTTCACCAACAATTTCGCCATCTTTAGCAATCACGCAGCCAACATTGGGGTTTGGCATAGTAGTAAAGCGGCCACGCTTTGCCAATTGCAGCGCGCGAGCCATAAACTTTTCATCAAGCGACATCAGCATTAATCCTGTAAACGGGCAATTTCTTCGCCAAACTCGCGGATATCTTCAAAGCTGCGATAAACCGAAGCAAAGCGGATATACGCCACTTTATCGAGTTTCTTAAGCTGTTCCATTACCAGATTGCCGATCATTTTGCTTGGTACTTCACGCTCGCCTGTGCCACGCAATTGGGATTTGATGTGGTTTACTGCCATTTCAACGTCGCCAGAGCTCACTGGGCGTTTTTCCAGTGCTTTTAAAATACCGCTACGTAGCTTGTCTTCATTAAACGGTTCGCGAACATCATTACTTTTCACGACGCGTGGCATCACTAGTTCCGCCACTTCAAAAGTTGTGAAGCGTTCATGACAAACCAGGCACTGGCGGCGACGACGCACGGATGACCCTTCGCCGACAAGCCGGGAATCAATCACTTTGGTGTCTACTGCGAAACAGAATGGGCAATGCATGGCGCGTCCTGAAGGATTATTCAAATGAACAATAGTTTACCGCGAAGTAGCGGGAGTACAAAGGTAACGCCACATCATCCCAACAAATATGACTTTTCATTAGCGACAAGCTACGCTTAAATCAGGACAAAACCTCAAGGAAAAATTAGCGATGACAAAGAGTTACCTAAGAATACTCCTGGTTAGCAGCCTGGTGAGCCTCAGCGCCTGCGCGCAACAAACTGAAGTTCATCAAATGAAGAGTGAAGTGGGTTCACTGAATAAAGAAATGACAAAGCTCACTGACCAGACAATCAAGCTGACGCAACAAAATGCGCTGAATGCGAAATCAACTACTGGCGTCTACTTGTTACCAGGTTCTAAAACTCCGGCACGCCTGAATAGTCAGTTAGGTAATTTACAAATGTCGCTGAGCAGCATGACTCCTGAAGCAAATGGCAGCCGTGTGATGCTCGTTATCAAAGGTGAGTCCAACGATCCTCTGCCCGCTTTTACCGGCAAAGTAGAATGGGGACAAATTCAGGGCACTACGGATAACTACCAGGAAGTGAACGTCCAGTCACAGCAATTCAGTGCTCCTGCGAGCGTGCTGGCACCGAGCGATGTCAGTATCCCGTTGTTGCTTTCAGGGCTTTCGCCTGAACAATTAGGTTTTGTGAGAATTCACGATATACAACCAGTCGACCCTTCGCAGGCACTACCAGCCCAACAATAGATAATTGCCCTCGCGCTTGCGGGGGTAACCCTCAGTAACATCTGCGTTTTTTGTTACAACTAAACAAATGAAACACGATCAGCACCTTTCACTTCAAAGAATAAATCTAGTGATCTTAATCACATATACCTGTAACAACGGACCATCTATTTGCTTAAATTTCAGAAGCAGGTAGAATCTCGCCCGTTTTTAATGTGCGCAATTGAGAACGCAATCGATTACGTACTTAACGATAATGTGAAATGAAACATATTTTTGTGAGCAGGGATTTCTATAATAGGCGCGTCAATAAAAAGCCAAGTTAATGGTTGATGACCTTAGGTGATAAAACACCTCCTGCCCTCACGGGATCCATGTAAAAAACAGTGGCATATAAAATGAAAAAAATTATTTTGGCGGCTAGCACCGTCCTGGCGCTTTCAAGCTCTTTCACGGCTCAGGCTGAAGAAACAAAAAATACCGAATACCTTTCTGATTGGTGGCACCAAAGCGTTAACGTTGTGGGCAGCTACCACACCCGTTTCGGACCACAAATCCGTAACGATACCTACCTGGAATATGAAGCTTTCGCTAAGAAAGACTGGTTCGACTTCTATGGTTACATGGATGCGCCAGTATTCTTCGGTGGTAACACTGATGCGAAAGGTATCTGGAACCACGGTTCTCCACTGTTTATGGAAATCGAACCGCGTTTCTCTATCGACAAGCTGACTGGCACTGACCTGAGCTTCGGTCCGTTCAAAGAATGGTATGTTGCAAACAACTATATCTACGATATGGGTCGCAACAAAGATGGCCGCCAGAGCACCTGGTACATGGGTCTGGGTACCGACATCGACACTGGCCTGCCAATGAGCCTGTCCATGAACGTGTACGCGAAATACCAATGGCAGAACTATGGCGCATCCAACGAAAACGAGTGGGATGGCTACCGCTTCAAAGTGAAATACTTTGTACCGATTACTTCCCTGTGGGGCGGTAACCTGAGCTACATCGGTTTCACCAACTTCGACTGGGGCTCAGACCTGGGCGATGACAACTTCATGGATAACAACGGCAAGCATGCTCGTACCAGTGATTCCATCGCATCCAGCCACATCCTGTCTCTGAACTACGATCACTTCCACTATGCAGTTGTTGCCCGTTACTGGCACAACGGTGGCCAGTGGAATGACGACGCAAGCCTGAACTTCGGTAACGGTGATTTCAGCGTTCGCTCTACCGGTTGGGGTGGTTACTTAGTGGTTGGTTACAACTTCTAATAGCTGTCTGAATCCTTAAAAAGCCGATCCGCTATTTGCCGGTCGGCTTTTTTGTTTCTGGAAGACAGCCTTCATTTTGCTGCAACTGAATAAAATGATTTAAAGAACGGTCGGGTCGCTCCGAAAAATGCAGCCCCGTGGGGGCCACAGACAAACAGCGATCCAGGCGAAAACTGCGGTAATCTTCACGCGTTTCACACCAGGCTACCAGCAGCCAGACTTCGCCCCAAAATGTCAGCCCAAGCGGGTGTATATTACGGCTCGACACTTCCCCCTTATGATCTTCATAGTCGATGCGCAGTACCTGAAGCTGGCCAATTGCGCGATGAAAAACATCAAACCACGTTTTGACCTGCGGATATTTATTAAAATCAGGCGAAAGGATGCGGCAGCGCTCCGCAACCGCCCGTCGCTGTGGGGTGAGTACACCAAGCAGCTTTTCTTCTGCCGTTCCGGCAGCCTGCGCCAGCGTTTCACCGCTCCATGTTTGCAGCAGACGAATCGCGGCCACGAGCGCTTCCACTTCGTTCGCCGTAAACATCAGCGGTGGCAAATCATAGCCCGGTAATAATCGGTAGCCGCAGCCAGCCTCACCTTCAATGGGAACACCGGAAAGTGAAAGGTCGCGGATATCGCGATAAATGGTGCGTTCAGAAACCTCAAGGCGTTCGGCAAGTAACGCTGCCGTGGAAATACGACGCCCACGCAGGATCTGGACGATTTGAAAAAGGCGGTCTGCTCTTCGGCTCATGGCGTTATTTCAAAAGAGTAATGCCTGCCAGAATGTCCGGCAGGCGTTTGTCATTCAGTATATACCGGGAGTCAAACCGGTTGATGTAACCCGACACGATTCCCTTCACTGTCGACGATAAGCGCAAAAGTCCCAATGTCATCCGGGAGTTCTTGCGGGCCGAATACGCATTCGCCTCCGGCTTTAACCACACGCTCAAGCATGGCGGCTAAATCAGGTGCATGCAGATAAACAACGGTTCCCTGTGCAGCAGGTTTAAACGCATCGGATTTCAATAGTGCCCCGCCGGGATTCGGCTTGGTATGCGGGAAGATAGCCATCTCCATGCCAGACATACTTTCGCGGCGAAATTCAGTCGCAAAAACAGCTTCATAAAAAGCCGTTGCTCGTTCCAGATCCTGTACCGGAATTTCAAACCAGTTGATGATGGTGTCCATGTGTTTGCTCCTCATTGATAGGGTTCATCGAAGAGTCTAACGAGCCCCTCCTGACAGCATACTGTCAGGAGACTTTTAACCAGGCGAAAAAAACCGCAGCACAATGGCTGCGGTTTTAGCTTTCAGCGAAACCCTAAAGGTTAAGGCAGAATCGACGGTTGATCCGCGCCTTCTTTCTCTACTTTCTGCTGCAACATGTGCTCACGCTTCATGCCCAGTTTCAACGCCAGTGCAGACGCCACGTAGATAGAAGAAACAGTACCGATAGAAACACCGATAAGCATGGTCAGTGAGAAGCCTTTCAGCATTGCCCCACCGAACAGATACAGCATCAGAATCACAACCAACGTAGTACCGGATGTAATCAACGTACGATGCAGCGTCTGCGTCAAAGAAACGTTGAAGATTTCGTAAGGCGTTCCGCGACGAATCTTACGGAAGTTTTCACGAATACGGTCAGATACTACGATACTGTCATTCAGTGAGTAGCCGATAACCGACATCAACGACGCGACGATGGTTAAGTCTATCTCAATATGGAATAGCGACAGTACGCCCAAAGTTATGATCACGTCGTGCATCAGTGCGATAACCACACCGGCTGCCAGACGCCACTCAAAGCGGAATCCAACATATACCAGGATGGAAAGCAGCGCGGCAAGCAGTGCCAGAGCACCGTTTTGAGCAAGATCGGCACCCACACTCGGGCCAACAAACTCAATACGCTTTATTCCGGCATTTTGGCTGGTTGCTTCGTTAATTACGCTAACGACTTTGCTACCCAACACCTGCCCACCGGTTTCCCCTTTGGCAGGTGGCATACGTACCATAATGTCACGGCTGCTACCGAAGTTCTGCACCAGCGGATCAGCAAAGCCCGCTTTCTGCAACGCTTCACGCATTTGGTCTAAATCCGCTGGTTTTTCCAGCGAGATTTCGATAACCGTACCACCGGTGAAATCCAGACCCCAGTTAAAACCTTTCACGCCGATAATGGCGAGAGAAAGGATTAGCAGGAACCCAGAGATTCCGAAAGCCCAGAAATCCCAGCGCATAAAGTCATGGACTCTACGGCCGTAATTCAATTGTTCAACAGTATATTCCTGTGCCACAACGCACTCCTCAGATAGACAGCTTGTTGATGCGTTTGCCGCCGTACAACAGGTTTACGATGGCACGGGTACCGACGATTGCGGTAAACATGGACGTCGCCACACCAATACCGGTTGTGATCGCAAAGCCTTTAATTGCCCCGGTGCCTACGGCATACAGGATGATGACCTTGATAAGCGTCGTGATATTGGCATCGAAAATAGAGCTGAACGCGCCCTGGTAGCCCTCGTGGATAGCCTGTTGTACCGAACGTCCGTTACTAAGTTCTTCCTTAATACGTTCATTTATCAGTACGTTGGCATCGACGGCGACGGCAAGGGTTAACACGATCCCCGCAATCCCTGGCATGGTAAGCGTTGCCCCTGGCAGCAGGGACATAATCCCAACAATCATTACCAGGTTAACCAACAGTGCAGAGGTCGCAATCAGGCCAAACTTCTTATAGAAGAACAGCATAAAGAGGATTGAAACGGCCAGACCTGCCAGACACGCTTCCAGACCTTGCTTGATGTTTTCCATACCCAAAGTTGGGCCGATGGTACGCTCTTCAACAATCTGAATTGGCGCAATCAATGCACCCGCACGCAACAGCAGAGAAAGCTGGCGAGCTTCATTTGGATTGCTGATACCTGTGATACGGAAGCTGTTACCCAGACGCGACTGAATGTTCGCCACGTTAATAACTTCTTCTTGCTTCGCCAGAATCGCACGACCAGTAGCATCTTTCTTACCGCTGTCTTTGTACTCCACAAAAAGAGTTGCCATCGGTTTTCCGATGTTGTCCTTAGTGAAGTTAGACATGATGTTACCGCCAGCGCTATCGAGTGAAATATTCACCTGGGCCTGGTTGTATTCATCGGTGCTGGAAGTGGAGTCGGTGATATGGTCACCGGTCAGAATCACACGTTTGTACAGGACAACCGGTTGACCTTCACGGGTATCTTTCACTTCGGAATCACCCGGTACACGGCCAGAAGCCGCAGCGGAAGCATCCACGTTAGTGTTGACCAAACGGAATTCAAGCGTTGCAGTCGCGCCAAGAATCTCTTTCGCACGCGCAGTATCTTGAATACCTGGCAGTTCAACAACAATACGATCCGCACCCTGACGCTGTACCAATGGTTCAGCAACACCCAGTTGGTTTACACGGTTACGCAGAATATTGATGTTCTGTTGAACGGCATACTCACGCGCTTCACTCAGGCGAGCATCTGTCATTACAGCACGCATTGCGTTGTTGCCTTGAGCAGAAATCACCAGATCACGATGGCGTGGAGTTAAATAGGAGATAGCTTGATCACGCGTTTGGCTGTCACGGAAAACAACATTGACGCCATAGTTATCGGCTTTACGCACGTTGGTGTACGCAATGCTCTTATCGCGAAGATCGCTACGCAGGTTATCAATGGTTTGTTCCTGCAACTTGCTCAGCGCGGTATCCATGTCCACTTCCATCAGGAAGTGCACGCCACCACGTAGATCCAGACCGAGTTTCATCGGTTCTGCGGAAATAGCGGATAACCAGCGAGGAGTCGCCGCAGCTAAGTTAAGTGCCACAACGTATTTATCGCCAAGGACGCTCATCAGAGCCTCACGAGCACGAAGCTGCGTATCAGTGGTGTCAAAGCGTGCAAGAATCGCACCCTCTTCCAGGGCCACAGACTTAGCGGGGATTTTTTCTGCGTTTAAGGTGTTCTGGACCTGGATCAGCGTTTGCTCACTGGCGGCGACGCCGCGCGCGCCAGTGATCTGAACTGCCGGATCCTCACCATATAGGTTGGGAAGTGCGTATAGCAGACCGACGATAAACACGACGATCAGCATGATGTACTTCCACAAAGGATAGCGGTTTAGCACGGTAGTTCCCTTAGGGAAAAACGAATATTACAGCGCCTTCATAGTGCCTTTCGGCAGAACGGCAGCTACGAAATCACGCTTGATAACCACTTCAGTGGTGTCGTTCAACGCGATAGAGATATAGCCAGTTTCAGCTACTTTCACTACGCGACCAACCAGACCACCAGTAGTCAGTACTTCATCCCCTTTAGAGATGGAGTCCATCAGCTTTTTATGCTCTTTGGTACGTTTTTGCTGTGGGCGCAAGATCATGAAATAGAAGATCAGACCAAATACCACCAGCATAAGAATCAAAGAGTACGGGCTACCCTGCGCCGGAGCACCTGTTGCAGCAACCGCATCAGAAATGATAAAGCTCATTAAAAATCCCTCATTATTAAATTAATCAACATTCAAAGGTGGAACTGGTTTACCGATTCGCTCGTAAAAATCACTCACGAACTGCTCTAATTTACCCTCTTCAATGGCCTTGCGTAAACCTGCCATTAAACGCTGGTAATAGCGCAAGTTATGAATCGTATTGAGGCGTGCACCGAGTATTTCGTTGCAACGGTCAAGATGATACAAGTAGGCACGTGAATAATTGCGACACGTATAGCAATCACACTCAGAATCCAGCGTCGAAGTGTCATCTTTATGCTTCGCATTACGGATTTTCACCACGCCATCAGTAACGAAGAGATGACCATTACGTGCGTTACGGGTTGGCATCACGCAGTCGAACATATCAATACCGCGACGAACACCTTCAACCAAGTCTTCCGGTTTCCCTACGCCCATCAGGTAACGTGGCTTGTCAGCAGGGATTTGCGGGCAAACATGTTCCAGAATACGGTGCATGTCTTCCTTCGGTTCACCTACAGCCAGGCCGCCGACAGCGTAGCCATCAAAGCCAATCTCTACCAGACCTTTTACCGAGATATCTCGTAAATCTTCGTAAACACTGCCCTGAATAATACCGAACAGCGCATTTTTATTCTCAAGAGAATCAAAGCGATCGCGACTACGCTGTGCCCAACGCAGAGACATCTCCATTGAGCGCTTAGCGTAATCCCAGTCAGCTGGATACGGCGTACATTCATCGAAGATCATTACGATATCGGAACCGAGATCGTATTGAATTTCCATAGATTTTTCTGGATCGAGGAAAATTGCATCGCCGTTGATAGGGTTGCGGAAGTGAACACCAGCTTCGGTAATCTTACGGATGTCACCAAGGCTAAAGACCTGGAAACCGCCGGAGTCAGTCAGAATTGGGCCTTTCCACTGCATAAAGTCATGTAAGTCGCCGTGCAACTTCATGATTTCCTGGCCAGGACGCAGCCACAGGTGGAAGGTGTTACCCAGAATAATTTGCGCGCCAGTGGCTTCAACTTCTTCCGGCGTCATCCCTTTTACGGTGCCGTAAGTGCCAACAGGCATGAACGCAGGCGTTTCAACAACGCCACGGTCGAACACCAAACGGCCACGACGAGCGCGTCCGTCGGTAGTATCTAATTCAAATTTCACATTTCCTCCGGCATCAGAGAAACAGTCTGATGGTTAAGACAAAACGCCGTCGGAGTAACCGGCGGCGTAGAATTTAGTGATTACGCGCCTGGGCGCTCATCAATAGCCTGCGGATTGTACGTGATGAACATGGCATCCCCGTAACTAAAAAAGCGATATTCGGAACTTACGGCTTCTTTATAGGCGTTCATGGTGTTTTTATAACCAGCAAACGCAGAAACCAGCATGATCAGAGTCGATTCCGGCAGGTGGAAATTGGTCACCAGTGCATCAATCACTTTGTATTGATAACCTGGATAGATGAAAATTTGTGTGTCGCCGAAGAAAGGTTCGATCAGGTCATTTTTTGCTGCCTGAGCCGCGCTTTCTAAAGAACGAACTGATGTCGTGCCAACCGCGATAACGCGATTACCACGCGCTTTACAGGCTAATACGGCATCAACGACATCTTGAGGCACTTCCGCATATTCGGAATGCATGATGTGGTCTTCGATGCTATCAACGCGCACTGGCTGGAATGTCCCGGCTCCTACGTGCAGCGTGACAAACGCCTGCTCAATACCCTTGCTGCGCAGCGCTTCCAGCAACGGCTCATCAAAGTGCAGACCCGCAGTCGGAGCCGCAACCGCACCTGGTTTCTGGCTATATACCGTCTGGTACAGCTCACGGTCAGATTCTTCATCCGGGCGGTCAATATACGGTGGCAATGGCATATGGCCGATACTGTTTAAAATATCCAGCACGCTGCGGTCGTCTTCAAACTGCACTTCGAACAGCGCATCGTGGCGCGCAACCATAGTGGCATGTACGCTTTCATCATCGCCCAACAACAACTCAGCGCCCGGTTTCGGTGCTTTAGAAGCACGGATATGCGCCAGAATACGTTTGTCATCAAGCATGCGCTCGACCAGCACTTCAATCTTACCGCCGCTCGCTTTACGGCCAAAAAGGCGCGCCGGGATTACGCGGGTATTGTTAAAGACCAGCAAATCTCCAGGGTTGAGCTTGTCGAGCAAATCGGTGAAAGTGCCATGCGTTAAATTACCCGTCGGCCCTTCCAGCGACAGCAAACGACACCCACTACGCTGTGCTTGTGGATAATGAGCAATCAAGGAATCAGGTAATTCAAAGGAAAAATCGGCAACGCGCATGGTTTAGAACTCAAGACTTAAAAAGTGGCGCTACAGTCTAGTGCCAGGGGACTTTCCCTGCAAGGAATAAGCCGCCCTTACGCTATTTACGAATAAGGTTATTATGAATTTTCTCGCCCATTTACATCTCGCAAGCCTTGCTGACAGCTCACTCTTGGGTAATTTGCTGGCTGATTTCGTACGTGGCAACCCGGATGAAAGTTTTCCAGGCGATGTGGTGGCTGGCATCCGAATGCACCGCCGTGTGGATGTTCTGACCGATGGTTTACCGGAAGTAGCGATTGCACGTCAATGGTTCCGCCCTGAAACACGCCGTGTCGCACCAATTACGCTGGATGTCATGTGGGATCATTTCGTTTCACGCCATTGGCAAACGCTAAGCCCGGACATCTCGCTCCCAGAGTTTATCTCTGGCGCTCGCGCCAATATTGAACCGTTCTTATCGGATACCCCACCGCGCTTTATCAATCTTAACCAATATCTGTGGCAAGAGCGCTGGATGGAGCGTTATAGCGACATGGCATTTATTGCTAATGTTCTCAATGGCATGGCTAGCCGTAGACCAAAACTTGATGCTTTGCGAGCTTCCTGGCAAGATCTTGATGCTCACTATGATGCACTTGAAGATCTGTTCTGGCAGTTCTACCCACGCATGATGAATCAAGCCAAACAAAAGAATTTGTAAGCGATCCCAGCCTTGCGATTAAATTCTTGCCCTTTTATAAAAAAGGGCTATTTTGGATCGCTGCTGTGCGAATATTCATTTTTTGATAGGTAAATCCTATCTCATTAATTGGCGTAGCATGCTTGAGTTAGAGGGATTGCCGCCCCTATACTCCCCCCGTTGCGTTAACACTCACTTTAACAAAATTAACAGGAGTACATATGGTCCTGGTTACTCGTCCAGCCCCTGACTTTACAGCTGCAGCCGTTCTCGGTAGTGGCGAAATCGTTGAGAACTTCAACTTCAAAGCACACACCAATGGTAAAACCACCGTTGTGTTCTTCTGGCCAATGGACTTCACTTTCGTTTGTCCGTCTGAACTGATTGCGTTCGACAAGCGTTACGAAGAATTCCAGAAACGTGGCGTAGAAGTCGTTGGTGTATCTTTTGACTCCGAATTCGTTCACAACGCATGGCGTAAAACCCCTGTTGAAAATGGCGGCATCGGCGAAGTGAAATACGCGATGGTTGCTGACATTAAGCGTGAAATTCAGAAAGCTTATGGCATCGAACATCCAGACGCAGGCGTTGCTCTGCGTGGTTCTTTCCTGATCGACAAAAACGGTATCGTGCGTCACCAGGTTGTTAACGACCTGCCGCTGGGCCGTAACGTTGATGAAATGCTGCGTATGGTTGATGCGCTGCAATTCCACGAAGAGCACGGCGAAGTGTGCCCGGCTCAGTGGGAAAAAGGTAAAGAAGGCATGAACGCGTCTCCAGACGGCGTTGCTAAATACCTGAGCGAAAACGTTTCTAGCCTGTAATCGCTAAACGTTTTTGACGATAAAGGCCGCGCAAGCGGCCTTTTTTATTGGCTTGAGTAGTTAAAACGCAAAGCAAGAACATCCCATCACACCCCAGAATGCCCCTTCATCCGCAATCGGGATTGCCGATTTACGCGCAGTGTCATGCTGGTGACCATGCACATTGCAGCTACCACAACACTGATGCACCTGCGCCATCATACCCACTTTTGCGGCTTCTGGCGGTGCCGAGCGGTAATGTCCAGGAACAGTGGTAACGGGTGACCATTCAGGCACGACCGGGATTGGCGGCGGTGCTAGCGGCGTAAATGCACCTGCTGCGTAAACCACCTTGCCGTCAACGAATGTCAGCACAGACTCAATCCCTTTAATCTCATCCTCGGTTACTTTGAAGAAATCTTTCGAAAGCACAACTAAATCGGCCAGTTGCCCGGTTTTAATGCGCCCTTTTTTACCTTGTTCACTGGAAAACCACGCGCTGCCTGCAGTCCACAACTCAAGTGCCACATCGCGTGAAAGCCGGTTATTGTCGTCATACATTTGCATGCCGCCAACGGTACGCCCCGATACCAGCCAGTAAAGCGCCGTCCATGGGTTGTAGCTGGCAACTCTTGTCGCATCTGTGCCTAACCCAACAGGCAATTCAGCGGAGAGCATTTTCGCGACAGGTGGCGTCTGCTTAACCGCCTCTGCTCCGTAGCGTGCGGCATAATATTCCCCCTGAAACGCCATACGGTGCTGCACTGCAATCCCGCCGCCCAACGCTTTAACACGCTCGATATTTTTCTCAGTAATCGTTTCTGCATGGTCGAAAAACCAATGCAAACCATTAAATGGGATATCGCGATTCACTTTCTCGAATACATCCAACATGCGGCTGATGGACTCGTTATAGGTCGCGTGCAAACGGAATGGCCAACGATGCTCTACTAAATGGCGTACCACGCGTTCCAGCTCTTGCTCCATGCCTTCAGGCAAATCCGGGCGAGGCTGTAAAAAATCTTCAAAATCAGCGGCGGAAAAGACCAGCATTTCTCCGGCACCATTCGCACGATAAAAATCCGTCCCCTGCCCCGGTTTAAGCATATCGGTCCATTTTTCAAAATCTTCCAGTTCATGCTGCGGGCGCTGGGTAAACAGGTTGTAAGCGATACGCACTGTCATCTGCTTTTGAGCATGCAGCTGGTCGATTATCTGGTAATCCTCCGGGTAGTTCTGGAAACCACCACCAGCATCAATGGCGCTGGTTACACCTAAGCGGTTGAGCTCTCGCATAAACTGACGCGTCGAGTTCACCTGCATATCAAGTGGCAATTTCGGCCCTTTCGCGAGTGTTGAATAGAGGATCATTGCATTCGGTTTGGCGATTAGCATCCCGGTTGGATTACCATTGCGGTCACGCATAATTTCACCTCCCGGCGGGTTGGGCGTCTCTTTGGTGTAGCCCACCGCTCTAAGTGCCGCCTGGTTTAGCAGTGCACGGTCGTAAAGATGCAGCACAAAAACGGGCGTATCCGGTGCCGCTTCGTTGAGTTCTTCAAGCGTCGGCATGCGGCGCTCAGCAAACTGAAACTCCGTCCACCCTCCAACCACACGTACCCACTGCGGCGAAGGGGTGCGCAAAGCCTGATCTTTTAGCATGCGCAAAGCATCCGCAAGCGAAGGGATACCTTCCCAACGCAGTTCCAGGTTGTAATTAAGCCCGCCACGAATAAGGTGCAAATGTGAGTCATTAAGGCCGGGTATTACCGTATGGCCTTTGAGATCAACTCGCTGTGTTTCCACACTCGCAAAGCTCATTACCCACGACTCATCTCCTACTGCGATAATTTTGCCATCTTTGATTGCCACCGCCTCGGCCAGCGGTGCTTCACTATCAAGGGTATGAAATTGACCGTTAGTGAGAATTAATGAAGCAGATTGCGACATAACCTGTTCTCCTCAGTGGAACGTTATTTTTTCAGCCAGCCTGCAAACAGGCGCGTCATGATTGGCATCCATAGCCACACCACCAACGCCACCACTAACGCGTCATTGATGAGATGTAACAAAAGCGAACCATGCAGCGAAGGGAAAACCATGGCAGTGATACGTGGCACCACATTAGTGCTTGGGAAAATGACGGCCAGCGTTATCAGGAATTGCTTCCACTGTGCCGGACGTTTGATCGTTGGTGTTTCCGGAGTGAACCAAAATGCGTTTTCGGTGCGCACTTCCAGATGATCGTCCTGGCTGAGGATCGGTTTGATCTCATCGACCAACGCTTCACGCTCAGCTGATTTCGTCCAGGTGGTGAGATTTTCCAGCGTATCGAAGCGGATAACGATGTTGTACACATTGTTTCCGGTCGTTGGGCGAATAACGTGCACCCCGAGATGCCCGGGATAGCGTGCCGCCGCAGGCATAATTTTCGCGAGCCAATCTTCGTATCGCGTAGCATGCCCCGGTTTCAGGGCGTGAGTAATAACCAACGTAACCGTATTGTTGTCAGCCATGAACTATTCCTTTGAATCAGGCTTTTCGCTCTGGCGCGCCATGAACCATGGTGTAGGCGTAATCAACCCCTATCCCGTACGCGCCGCTGTGCTCGCGCACCAGATCCATAACCGCGTCGTAAGTGTCACGCCGCGCCCAGTCACGTTGATACTCAAGCAGCACTTGCTGCCAGGTCACCGGAACCGCCCCTGCCTGAACCATGCGGTCAATCGAACGCTCATGCGCATCCACAGAGGTGCCGCCTGAGGTATCGGTCACTACATACACTTCAAAGCCTTCTCCCAGCGCCATTAATGTGGGGAATGTCAGGCAGACTTCCGTCCACAACGCAGAAATCACCAGCTTCTTTCGACCGGTGGCTTTCACCGCTGCAACAAAAGCAGCGTCTTCCCAGGAATTCATTGAGGATCGTTCGATTGGAGTTATTTCAGGATGAACAGCCAGCAGTTCGGGCCAGATGTAGCCACTAAAACTTTTAGTTTCCACTGAGGTAAAAATGGTAGGGACGTTAAAAATCTTGCCTGCTTTTGCGAGCGCTACCGTATTGTTTTTCAATGTTTGTCTGTCAATATTTGCGACACCAAAAGCCATCTGCGGTTGATGATCGATAAAAATCAGAGTTGAGTTAGTCGGGTCGAGAAGTTCATGTATAGACATAAAGTTTCCTTAAATTTCATCTAGATAATTATGGAGGATGCACGCAGTGCTTCCTCCCAATTGGCATGAGATCTGGAAATGTCTAACTTAAGCGGGTCTTAACTGTGGGGGGACGAAGAATAAGAATAGCACCGGTTTTCCCCTTCGCGTGGCAAAAGGGAAACCGGTTACAGAATTACAAGCAATGCCAAACGGAAACCGAAACAGCAGGCAGCGCCAGTTGTTGGTTTTCAAACCTGGCTTCTCCTTCAAGCCGAGTCCAGGTTTTGTCGTTTAACAGGGGTTGCCTTGGCAGCGTAACCGCCACATTTTCTCCCCGGTTGATTGCCACCAGCACCCGTTCGCTTTGGTAAACGCGCACGAATACCACTACGTCGCCGTCAGCGTGAATGACCTGGCAACCTCCCTGGCGCAAAGCCCGGCTTTTATGTCGCAACTTTCCAAGGCGTTGGTAAAGCGCCAGCAGATCGAGATCCTGATGATCCGGGTTCCACGGGAATGGCTTACGACAGAACGGATCGTTATTACCATCCAGACCGACTTCATCGCCGTAGTAAACGCAAGGCACACCAGGCCAGCAATACAGCCACACTACCGCCAGCGGTAACCTGTCGACGTCATTACCCAGAATCGACTTGAAACGCGCAGTATCATGGCTATCAAGCTGGTTAAACATCCGCAATTGCTGCTGCTGAGAAAGCCCCGCACGATATTCATCCATCCAGGCCATACATGTTTGTGCGTCGATATGCTGCGGATCGTAGGAAATATCGGTGTTCGCAAGGAATCCCCACAGCGGGAATGTGAAGCCACGGTAGTTCATTGCCGCATCTTCAGTGTCATTCTGTAGCCACTGTCGCGCATCCCCAAAATGCTCGCCCAACACATAAGCATCGGGATTGGTCTCTTTTGCAGCTTTGGTAATGCCCGTGACATGCAGGAAGTTATTCCTCGCCCCACCAGCCTCACCGAGCATATGCACCACATCAAGCCGCCAGCCGTCGATGCCCCACGGCTCACGTAACCAATGGCGCACAATACTATCTTCCCCCTGGTAAACCTCATCGACCAACGAGGAAGACTGATAATCCAGTTTCGGCAAGCTGGAATAGCCAAGCCAGTCGAGCGCATGCCCCTCTTGGTTATAGCTGTAAAAATCACGCCATGGAGATTGTGGATTGTGGCTCGCCCCCTCTCCATGAGTTTGCTGCCTGTCAAACCACTGATGCGTATCACCACTGTGGTTAAACACGCCGTCCAGCATCAGGCGCATGCCGTATTTCTGAGTATTTTTACGCAGGCGCAAAAAGGCGTGATCGCCGCCGAACTGCACGTCTACGTGACGATAATCCTGAGTATCGTATTTATGTACGCTCGGCGCGGTGAAGATAGGATTGAGATACAGCGCGGTGACACCCAGCTTTTTCAGGTACGACAGGTTTTCGCTAATCCCATCCAGATCGCCGCCATAAAATGTCGATCCGCCGGCATCTCCACTGAGCGGTTCATCCCAATTGCGCAAAATGATGTCGCGTTTTGCCGCATGGTGATAATAAACCTGATCCTGCTCTGGCGTGCGTTGCTCACTACGCGCAAAACGATCGGGGAAAATTTGATAGAAGATCTGATCCTGTACCCATTGCGGGCCGTCATCCGGAAGATCGATCGCAAACTGCTCAAGTCTTGCAGGCGGAATTGATCTCAAACCTTGCGGTGTTAGCCAGCGCTGTTTATCCAACCACAGCAGCTTGAAGCTGTAGCGTCGGCGCGGCTGCCCTTCGGTTAGATCAATCACACCGCGCCATGCCACCACACCTTCTTCCGGAGCCACTTTTTGGCGCGTCATCTGTATTGAGGTTTCTTCATTATCCTTTTCGTAACGCAGAACTACACGTTGCGGTAAATCATCGCCAGAAACCCACAATGTGATGTACAACTTGTCTTTACGTGTTTGTATGAAAGGGGGCACCGGAAGGTGCCATGCATTCAACATAATCGTATCCCCAGAAAATTTATTGCCGCCACCTTGCCACAGCGTAGCTGGCTATCACTCATCGTTGCTATTTTTATTGGGGGATGAAAGCGGGGGATGAGAAATTGAGCCGTTTGCTTAATAAGTTAGCGCTACCTATAGTGAGAATATTCTCACCGTTCAGGAGACCGTTATGTCTATCGTCCGAAATATTACTCTGCTTCTTTGTGTGGTCTGGTCTGCCAATTCTCTGGCAAATTCGGCTTACGAATCTCTGCAGTTTGGCAAATATAAACAACAAATTATCAGCGACTTAAAGAAGGCTTGCCACCCGCAGAAGAAAACATCTGATGAGGTCTGGGCGAATAAAATCCTCTCTAATGAGGATAATAAAGCCTATATCCGTGATGCGAGGATTGCTCTTGAGCGCAATAACGAGAAAAACTACTGGGATGCGATAAGCAAAGTGGAATGCCCGGAGATGTAAGCAGCAAGGTGGATTTCGCTTACGCTAGTCCACCTGACAACGGTGATTAAACTCCGTTGCTGCTTTCGCTTGCGGCGAGTATCTGGCGGCGTTTGAATAGCCAACCGATCAACAGCAAAACTATCCACACACAGCCAACATACAGCGAAATGCGGGTGTCCGGGTGCCAGCCGATAAGCGCGATAATAAACACCAGGAACACTAGCCCGACTGCTGTGGTCGCAACGCCACCCGGAACCGGGAATTTCAGCGCCTTTGTTTGTTCTGGTGAAAGTTTGCGACGGAAAGCGATCTGCGACAGCAAAATCATTATCCATACCCACACGGTGGCAAATGTTGCCAACGACGCAATCACCAGGAAGACGTTTTCCGGAATCAGATAGTTGAGCACTACCGCCAGTAGCAGCGCACAGCACATCACTAATACGGTGACCCACGGAATACCGTTACGTGAGGTTTTGGCGAACACTTTCGGCGCACTACCCTGCTCTGCCATACCATGCAGCATACGGCCTACACCAAATACGTCACTGTTAATGGCAGAAAGCGAGGCGGTGATAACAACAAAGTTCAGAATGCCTGCCGCAGCCGTTATCCCCATATGCTGGAACGTCAACACGAACGGGCTACCTTCCGTCCCAACCTGGTTCCACGGGTAAATCGACATGATGACAAACAGCGTGCCCACATAGAACACCAGAATGCGTAAAGGAACAGAGTTGATCGCACGTGGAATCGACTGCTGCGGGTCTTTCGCTTCACCGGCAGTAATGCCAATGATTTCAATACCGCCGTAAGCAAACATCACCATCTGCAACGACATAATCATGCCTATCCAGCCATTGCTGAAGAAGCCGCCATTGCTCCATAAGTTATGAATACCTGTTGGCTTGCCGCCGTTACCAATACCCCATACGATGATGCCAATGCCGGCAGCAATCATGATAATGATGGTGGCAACCTTGAAGAATGAGAACCAGAACTCCAGCTCGCCGAACACCTTCACGCTCATCAGGTTAATGGCACAAATAATCAGCACCACACTCAATACCCAGACCCAATGGGGCACTGCGGGGAACCAGAGCCCCATATAGATACCGAAGGCGGTAACATCTGCAATCGCCACAATCAGGATCTCAAAACAGTAGGTCCAGCCAGTGATATATCCGGCTAATGGGCCAAGGTTGTCTTGCGCATAACGGGAGAATGAACTGGCTGAAGGGTTATGAACCGACATCTCGCCGAGTGCACGCATAATGATATATGCCGCCACCCCGCCAATGATGTAAGCCAGCAATACACTTGGGCCAGCCATTTTAATTGCGTCTGCCGAGCCATAAAACAGCCCGGTGCCAATTGCCGAACCCAACGCCATAAAGCGTATGTGCCGGGTACTCAAGCCGCGCTTGAGTTTATTAGCGTTTTCCATTGATTCCATACCTGCTTAACAATAAAAAAAACCACGGAGCTAAGCCCCGTGGTTGAACATAATTTTAATTTTTAGTGGGCGGCGGATGCCACCTGTCGCCCTGCGGCGCGGTCCCAAATGATGGCAATAACCACCATGATGACCGTTGGTGCTAGCCATGCCAACCCTTGATCAGCAAGCGGCAAACGCGCCGTCCACGCTGGTAAAATATCACTGATTGCCGAAGCTTTAATCCCATCAAGGATACCGAACAAGGTACTGATGAGCATCGCCGGAGCGATAACGCGAGTTGAATTATGCCACCACGGACGGGTGAAACTCAGTACCACCAGCGCAATACACGGTGGGTAAATTGCCGTCAGCACTGGAATCGAAATCTGAATCAAATGGCTCAGGCCGAGGTTAGAAACCACCATCGAGAACAGGCCAAGGATAAACACCAGCGAGCGGTAAGACAGCGGCAGAAACTGGCTGAAGAACTCAGCACACGCGCAAGTCAGGCCAATCGCCGTTACCATGCACGCGAGGAAAATCAGCGCGGCAAGGAAGAAGCTACCGGCACCACCGAAGGTATGAGCAACATACGCATGCAGAATTGCGGCACCGTTCGCGTTTTGATCGCTAACCAGCGATGCGCTGTCAGAACCCAGGCGGAACAGTGCTAAGTAAATAAGCGTTAAGCCGATACCTGCAATCAGGCCAGCCCAGATGGTATAGCGCGTCAGTAAGCGAGATTCAGTAACGCCACGTGAACGCGCTGCGTTAACAATGACAATCCCAAAGACCAAAGATGCCAGCGTATCCATGGTCAGATAACCATTGACGAAGCCGTTAGAAAACGCCGCATGTTGGTACGCTTCAGTTGCGGTGCTGATACCACCAGCAGGCCACAGAATCGCACCGACTGACAACGCTAACAGCGCGACAATTTTTACCGGAGCCAGCACATGACCAACGGTATCCAACAATTTGCCCGGATACAAAGAGATGGCCATAACAATGGCAAAATAAACCAGGCTGTAGATAAACAGAGCAAGTTCACTGCTGCCAACCAGCGGCGCAATCCCCACTTCGAAGGAGACAGTCGCTGTACGAGGTGTCGCAAACAGTGGTCCAACGGCCAGATAACAAACGGTGGCCAACAGCACACCGGCACGGCGGCCGATTGGCGAGCTCAGGCTATCAATACCACCACCAACACGAGCGATAGCGACAATAGTCAGAACGGGCAGGCCAACTGCGGTGACCAGGAAGCCAAGGGAGGCAATCCAGACATGCTCACCAGCCTGTAAACCCACCATTGGCGGGAAAATGATATTGCCTGCTCCGACAAACAGCGCAAAGGTCATAAAGCCCAGTGCGAGGATGTCTCGAGATTTCAAATGATGAGTCATAAAATTTATACAGCCTGTGGATGTGTGGTGTTGAAAGTTTTGAAAATATTCAAATTTTTATACGGGTTAACTCGGCATAAAAGCGGCAATTGGTAGTTACGACAGCGGAAAATCCTTTCCTGGATCGGTGGAGAAGAATAGTTGTTTGAATTACCACTCAAATCCAGTCGGTCTACCAATTACAGGGGCGCAATTAAAACGCTTATAGCGTTTGAAGGCAAGAAGGGATCCAAAAACCAGATTGATATCCTTAAATTAGCCAGAAAGTTAGAGGATAAGTTTATCCATCAGAAAATATCATGGTCGTTTGTGCGGTCAAATTACAACCAATCGAGGATTATTGATTTACATCTGAGCAAAAAAAACACAGACCAGAAGACTGGCCTGTGGAAAGTTTTTTTGACACAGCCAGAGCAAGCTACTCTGGCTGAACCACTTTTTCGTTAACGATAAGACGCTCAGGCAGTACAAAGGAAAAGGTCGTTCCTTTACCCGGCTGGCTTTCAATATGAAGACGCGCATCATGATGGCTCAAGGCATGTTTCACTATCGCAAGCCCCAGCCCGCTGCCACCGGTTTGCCGTGAACGCGCTTTATCCACGCGGTAGAAACGCTCGGTCAGGCGTGGAATGTGTTCGGCTGAAATGCCCGGTCCCGTGTCCGCAACGCTAAAGCACGCCCCACCCGCAGCCCGTTTCCAGCTCACGGTAATATGTGTGCCATCTGGTGTATGGTTTACGGCGTTATAAACGAGGTTTGAAATCGCACTGCGCAATTGTTCTTCATTACCAAACACTTTTAAAGCCGGATCAATATCAAACTGTAACGTCTGTCTTTGCTGGCTGAGAGTTTGCGCTTCGCGCTCCACCACACGCAACATCAGTGGCACATCAATCTTTTCATTGAGCACCATCGCGGGTGCAGCTTCAATTTTTGACAACGTGAGAAGCTGCTTAACCAGCCCTTCCATACGCGAGGTTTGTTCGCGCATCGTGCCCAACGCTTTCTCGCGCAGCGGGCCTTCAAGGGTTTGATCCTGCATCATCTCCAGATAACCTTGCAGCACCGTTAACGGTGTACGCAGTTCATGGCTGACGTTGGCAAAGAAGTTGCGACGCGCCCCTTCAAGCTGGTGCATCTGAGTCACATCACGCGCCACCAGCAGCCACTGTTCGTCGCTATAAGGCATTACGCGAAATTCCAGATGGCGGCCATTATTGAGTACCAGTGTCAGCGGGCGAGCAAAATCTTTCTGCGACAAATAGCGGGTAAATTCAGGGTAACGCAGCAAGTTAAGGATGTTCTGCCCGTTATCATCCGGCCAGCGCAGTCCCAATAATTGTTGAGCAAGTCCATTACACCAAAAAATCGTCCCTTCTTCGGTGGTCAGTACGACCGCATCGGGCAATGATTCTGCACCGCTACGAAAGCGCTTAATCAAATTGCCTAATTCTTTTCGGCGCTTTTTATTACGCAGTTGCATCTGATGCAGGCCGTACAACAGCGGGTCCCAACTCCCCCGCCCCGGCGGAGGCGTCATGCTACGATCAACCCACAACCACCACGACAGACGTAGCAGATTCCAGAAATGCCAAACCAGCAGCCCAGTGACTGCCAGTAATAAAAACCAAGGTAAATGGCCAAAAATAAGGCCTAAAATGACGGCCGGTATACAACAGAGCACCAGCTCCAGTACCAGCCTTTTCCATGACAACCGTTCCAGCACGCGTCACTCTCCTGATAAGGAATTAAAAGCGGGTTGAGAACCGATAACCCGTACCGCGTACTGTTTGTACCATTCTGTCATGTCCACTATGTTCGAGCGCTTTGCGTAACCGACGAATATGTACGTCAACCGTTCGGTCTTCGACATAAACATTGGTGCCCCATACATGATTGAGCAATTGTTCACGGCTATACACCCGCTCCGGGTGTGTCATAAAGAAGTGCAGTAGCTTAAATTCTGTTGGCCCCATATCCAATGGGTTTTCCCCGGTCATCACGCGATGCGACGACGGGTCTAGAATCAGCCCCTGCATATCGATCACTTCTTCTACCGCCATCGGAGAGATACGGCGCATCACAGCTTTAATACGCGCCACCAACTCTTTCGGAGAAAACGGCTTAGTAATATAGTCATCGGCCCCGACTTCGAGACCTCGCACACGGTCTTCCTCTTCCCCACGCGCAGTCAGCATCATCACCGGTATATCACGCGTCATAGCTTCACGTTTCAGGTGCTTAATAAACTGAATACCGGAGCCGCCTGGCAGCATCCAGTCCAGCAGAATCAGATCGGGGAAAGGTTCGATAAGCAAGTTCACTGCACTGTCATAATCTTCCGCTTCAACTGGCTGAAAACCGTTTTGCTCAAGCACAAAACTGACCATCTCGCGGATTGGAGCTTCATCTTCTACGACCAGAATGCGTTTCGCCATGATTTGTCTTGTCCAGGGAATAATTATTGTTGTTTCAATGCGGTGCCATTATGCGTCAGATTTATGACAGATTTATGAAAAAAATGACTGTTCAGCAACCCATCAATTTCATTTATGACACAGAGACATATGCCGTTTTCGCCTTGCCCCTGCATCTTCAAGGGCGACGTGTATATAATCGGGACTTCATTTTTAAGCCACCGGACAGGTCATGCGCATAATTCACACATCAGACTGGCATCTTGGTCAAAATTTTTATACCAAAAGTCGCGGTCCTGAGCACCAGGCGTTTCTTGAATGGCTGCTCAAAGCTGCCGTTGAAAATGATGTGGATGCCATAATCGTTGCGGGTGATATTTTTGATACCGGCTCACCGCCAAGCTATGCGCGAGAACTGTATAACCGCTTTGTGGTGCAACTCCAGGCGACGGGATGCTCGCTCGTGGTGCTGGCAGGAAACCATGATTCAGTGGCGACGCTCAACGAATCCCGCGAGCTTATGGCCTGCCTGAATACATATGTGATTGCCAGTGCCCGCCATGATGCAAGCCAGCAAGCTATCCGGCTCAATACCAAAAGCGGCCAGGCGGGTGCGATTCTGTGCCCAATCCCGTTTTTGCGCCCACGCGATATTCAAAGCAGCCAGGCGGGGCTGTCCGGCCATGAAAAACAGCGTTCTTTAATGGAAGCCATTAGCGAACATTATCAGCAGTGTTATCGCGCAGCCTGCGATTTGCGCGCTGACGCGAAGCTGCCGATTATCGCCACCGGGCATTTAACGACCGTCGGCGTGACAAAAAGCGATGCAGTGCGTGACATCTATATTGGCACGCTTGATGCCTTCCCGGCGCAGCATTTCCCGAATGCCGATTACATAGCGCTTGGCCATATTCATCGTGCGCAATTAATTGGCGGCACCGAACATATCCGTTACAGCGGTTCACCTATTCCGCTAAGTTTTGACGAAACCGGCAAGACCAAGAGCGTTTATCTGGTTGAGTTTGCCGAGGGTAAACTTCATGAGGTCACCCCACTGACTGTTCCAGTTAGCCAGCCGTTAGCGGTTATCAAAGGCTCGCTGTCTGAAATTGAACAGCAACTAGAACAGTGGCGCGATGCCCCGGCAGAACCCAAAGTGTGGCTGGA
The DNA here is from genome assembly GCF_979253565.1 of Buttiauxella sp. AC038. NCBI lineage: Bacteria > Pseudomonadati > Pseudomonadota > Gammaproteobacteria > Enterobacterales > Enterobacteriaceae > Buttiauxella > Buttiauxella sp. AC038. The sequence continues at coordinate 3,984,832 of NZ_CEEDCQ010000001.1, forward strand.
TATCGAAATCGCCACCGATGAATACCTGCATGATATGCAACGCCATATCCAGCAAATCACCGAAACGCTGCCAGTAGAAGTGGTGTTGCTGCGCCGTAGCCGTGAGCAGCGCGAACGCGTTATCGCCCAGCAGCATAAAGAAACCCTGAGTGAACTCACCGTTGAGGAAGTTTTTGAACGCCGCCTGGTTCAGGAAGAGACCACCGAGGAGCGTGCGCAGCGCTTGCGCACCCTGTTTGCTCAAACCGTTGCCAGTCTGCATGACACGGAGGAACAGGCATGAAAATCCTTAGCCTACGGTTAAAAAACCTCAACTCCCTGAAAGGGGAATGGAAAATTGATTTCACCAGCGAGCCTTTTGCCAGCAACGGATTGTTTGCTATAACCGGGCCAACTGGTGCGGGGAAAACCACGCTGCTCGATGCTATCTGCCTCGCGCTTTATCACAAGACGCCGCGCCTCAATACCGTCTCACAGTCGCAAAATGATCTGATGACTCGCGATACAGCCGAATGTCTGGCGGAAGTGGAGTTTGAAGTAAAAGGTGTTGCCTACCGCGCATTCTGGAGCCAGAACCGGGCACGCAACGCGGTAAACGGCAATCTACAAGCCCCGCGTGTGGAGCTGGCAGAAGTAGCCAGCGGCAAAATAGTCGCCGATAAGGTCAAAGATAAGCTCGAGATCACCGCCAAATTGACCGGGCTGGATTACGACCGCTTTACCCGTTCGATGATGCTATCCCAAGGGCAGTTCGCTGCCTTTTTAAATGCCGATGCCAATGACCGTGCCTCGCTGCTCGAAGAACTGACCGGCACTGAAATTTACGGCACCGTTTCTGCGGCAGTGTTCGAAAATCATAAAAATGTGCGCAGCCAACTTGAGAACCTGCAAGCCCAGGCTGCGGGTGTAGCGTTATTGAGCGAAGAGCAGCGCCAGCAGCTTGCTGAGAGTTTGCAGGCACTTACTACTGAAGAAAAAGTACAGCTTGCAGAACAACTTAAACTCCAGCAACACCAGCAGTGGCTCGGCCTGCTTTCACAGCTCACACAGAAGCATACACAGACCCAACAGGCCTTGAATGCTGCAACCCTCGCAATAACAGAGGCGGCACCGCAGTTAGAAAAACTCACCCGAGCGCAACCCGCAGAAAAACTGCGCCCGGACTGGAAACGGTTACAGGAATTACAAACCACTCTACAAGCCACGCGCATTAAAACTGAGGAAGTGAACACTCGCTTACTTCAGACAAAGGCACGCCGCCAGCAGACACGGCTCGCAGCAGCAAGCCAGGCTGCAAAACTGACTGAAGAGGATACTCAGCTTCAGGATTGGCTGAAAACCCACGGACATTTTCGCTTGTGGGGGGCAGAACTGGCAGGCTGGCGCATGGCTTTCAGCCAGCAACAGCGTGATGCCACTCAGCTACAAACTTTGCAACGAGATATCGATGCCAGCCAGAAAAAACTCGCTCTGCTGCCTGTCATTGAATTGTCTCTTAGCGCAGATGAAGTTAGTGCTCATTTACAGACGACGATTGCCGCGCGCCCTCAGCGCCAGAGGCTTGCAACGCTTCAACCGCAGCTCTCCTCATTACTCAAGCGCAAAGCTCTTCAGCAACAAGAGCTCGCCATTCTTGAGAAACAGATTACCGAAGGCGATGCGCAGCTGGTGCTTAAACGCCAGCAATATAAAGAACGCCGCCAACATGAGAGTGATTTGGAGAAAGTATGCGAATTGGAAAAACGCATTGTCAGCCTGGAAGCTGAACGCGCCCTTTTGCAACCTGAGCAACCTTGCCCACTGTGCGGCTCCACGCAACACCCGGCGGTCGCTGATTACCAGGCGATACAACCAGGTGAAAACCAGCAGCGCCTGGATAAATTAAAACTGGAAGTAGCAAGCCTTGCAGAAGCGGGCTTTGCGATGAAAGGCCAGCTTGATACACAGCGCAAACAACGTGAAAACCTGATTCATACCATCAAGACCCTGGATGAAGAAGAAAACGAGCTGCGCGCTCACTGGCAACAACTGTGCGCCAGCCTGCAATTGGTGCTGGCACCCGAAGATGATATTCAGCACTGGTTCGAAAGTGAGGAGCAGCGCGAACAGCAGCTGCATCAGCTTAGCCAGCGCATTGTGCTGGAAGAACAGCTAACTCAGGCGAAAGTCCAGCATCGTAAACTTGCCGATGAAATTGCAACCCAACGCGAAGCGCTGAACACAGCCCTGGAAAATGTTGGCCTGCAACATCCCGCTCACGGTGAAGAAAATAACTGGCTGGCGCAGCGACAGCAGGAATCGCAACTCTGGCAGCAACGCAGTGAACAGTTACCGCGTTTGCAGCAACAACTGGCAAGCCTTGAGGGTGTGTTAAATGCCTTTATTGACGATGGCACCGTGCCAGCGTTGCTATCCGAAAGCGAACAAATCGCAGCATTACAAAACTGGCACCAGCTGCACAGCGATTGCATTGCCCTGGAAAGCCAATGGCAAACACTGCAACAGCAACTGCAGCAAGAGGAAACTCGTGTTGCTCAGGCAAACGCGCAATTCCTAAGTGCGCTTGCCGCAAGTCCCTTTACCGACGTGGAATCATTCCAGGCGGCGTTGCTGGATGAAAATGAACGCCAGATGCTTGAGCAGAAAAAACAGCAGCTTGAGCAACAACACCAGCAGCAAACCGTGCTCTGCCAGCAGGCTGAGAAAGCGCTAGCGGAGCATACTGCTGCTCGCCCGCAAGCACTGGCGGAAGATACACAGCTGAGCGAGCTGCAAGAACAGTTAGCCCATTGCAACCAGCAGTTGCGCGAGAACACCACTCAGCAAGGCCAGATTCAGCAGCAATTGCGCCACGATGCTGAAAACCGCCAGCGCCAACAAGGGCTGATGCAGGCCATTGTAGAGTGCCAGCAGCAAGTTGAAGACTGGGGTTATCTCAACGCGCTGATTGGATCAAAAGAAGGCGATAAATTCCGTAAGTTTGCCCAAGGGCTGACGCTAGACAACCTGGTATGGCTTGCCAACAACCAGCTCAACCGACTACACGGGCGCTATTTGTTGCAACGCAAAGACAGCGAAGCGCTGGAATTACAAGTGGTGGATACCTGGCAGGCTGATGCGGTGCGTGACACGCGTACACTTTCTGGTGGCGAGAGCTTCCTGGTCAGCCTTGCGCTGGCACTGGCGCTCTCCGATCTGGTGAGCCATAAAACGCGTATCGACTCGCTATTCCTGGATGAAGGCTTTGGCACGCTGGACGCCGAAACGCTGGATACCGCGCTAGATGCGCTGGATACGCTTAATGCCAGTGGAAAAACCATTGGCGTCATCAGCCACGTCGAAGCGATGAAAGAACGCATTCCAGTACAGATTAAGGTGAAGAAGATTAACGGGTTAGGCGTGAGTCGCCTGGCGAAGGAGTTTGCTGTCGGTTGATTTTTGCGGATGACGCTGCGCTTACCCGATCTCCGAGCGCAGCGTCATAGGCCCGCTTTTATTTCTCTAATGGCCACAACCATGCAGCACCACGTACACCGCTGGAATCACCGTGCACCGCTTTACGAATTGGGGTTTCGCACTCGCCACCAAATACCCACGGTTTCACTAGCTGCGGCACCGTTTTGTACAAGCGTTCGTTATTGCTCATCCCACCGCCCAATACAATCACATCGGGATCAAGAATATTGACGATGTGCGCCAGTGATTTTGCGAGACGCATTTCATAACGCGCGATCGCCAGTTCAGCGACCGGATCTTGTTGATCGACTAAATGCATGATCTCATTGCCTTTGAGCTTTTTCCCGCTCAGGCGATGGTAATCGGTGCCAAAGCCGGTACCGGAAATAAAGGTTTCGATGCACCCTTGTTTGCCACAGTAGCAAGGCACTTCCTCGCGAAAACGCAGCTCGTCTTCGTCCATCCAGGGCAATGGGTTGTGCCCCCACTCGCCCGCAGTACCATTGCCACCAATCAAACTGCGGCCGTTAATGGCGATACCTGAGCCACAGCCGGTTCCGATGATCACCGCAAAGACAATCGCTGCCCCTGCTGCTGCACCATCTATGGCTTCGGAAACCGCCAGGCAGTTGGCATCGTTTGCCAAACGCACTTCACGGCTTAGCGCATTGCATAAGTCTTTGTCGAAAGGTTGGCCATTGAGCCAGGTTGAGTTGGCATTTTTTACCACTCGGGTATAGGGCGAGATTGAGCCTGGGATACCAACGCCGACCGTTCCCTTCTCACCAGTGGCCTCTTCAGCCAGGCGAACCAATTCAGCAATGGTGCCAATGGTTTGCTGATAATCATTTTTCGGTGTTGGCAGGCGATGACGGAAAAGTTGTTTACCATCATCCGCCAGTGCGATCACTTCTGTTTTTGTTCCACCTAAGTCGATACCAATGCGCACAGCGATGCCCTCATTTAATTAGTGTTATCAACAGAATAGAAGTGTGGCCCTGTAAAGGCAATGAAACACAGCGGCTGATTCGCTATCATGCCCGCTGCGTTTAACTGACAGTCCGGGAAATAATCATGCTGTGGTTCAAAAATTTAATGGTTTACCGTTTAAGCCGTGACATCACGCTTTCAGCGGATGAGATGGAAAAACAGTTGGCCGCGTTTACTTTCACCCCATGCGGTAGCCAGGATATGGCGAAGACCGGCTGGGTGTCGCCAATGGGTTCGCACAGCGATGCATTAACCCATGTAGCCAACGGGCAGATTGTGATTTGCGCCCGTAAAGAAGAAAAAATTCTCCCGGCTCCGGTGATTAAACAAGAACTGGAAGCGAAGATCAGCCGTCTTGAAGCCGAACAAGCTCGTAAGCTGAAAAAGACCGAGAAAGATTCTCTGAAAGATGAAGTGCTGCACTCTTTACTGCCACGTGCTTTCAGCCGTTTCAACCAAACCATGATGTGGATCGATACCGTCAACGGTTTGATTATGGTCGATTGTGCCAGTGCTAAAAAAGCTGAAGATACGCTGGCACTGCTGCGTAAAAGCCTCGGTTCGCTGCCTGTTGTGCCACTGGCGCTGGAAACCCCTATTGAACTGACGCTGACTGAGTGGGTACGTTCTGGCGACGTGCCTCCGGGCTTTGCGCTGATGGATGAAGCCGAGCTTAAAGCTATTCTTGAAGGCGGTGGTGTAATTCGCTGCAAGCAGCAGGATTTGGTTTGTGATGAGATTGCCGCCCATATCGAAGCCGACAAAGTGGTAACCAAACTGGCTCTCGACTGGCAAGAACGTATTCAGTTTTTGATTGCTGATGACGGTTCGATTAAGCGCCTGAAGTTTGCCGATACGCTGCGCGATCAAAATGAGGATATTGACCGTGAAGATTTCGGTGCTCGTTTTGATGCAGATTTTATTCTGATGACGGGTGAACTGGCGGCGTTGATTAAGAATCTGGTGGAAGCTCTGGGCGGCGAAGCTCAACGCTAATATTTTTCAGAAGATAATGTTTTACCCTAAATAATTCGAGTTGCAGGCAGGCGACACACCTGCAACTTGAAGTATGACGGGTAAATTATTTATCAGCTAAATAACGGCAAAGATACGACGTAGGTTCAGCGACTTGTAAATGGAATTCGCTGTGTCCTGGGACGTGGAACACGGTGCCCGCTGCATAAGTTTTCCACTCGGTTTCACCCGGAAGTAAAACGTGTAATGCACCACTGATGACGGTCATTTCTTCTGGTTGAGCCGTGCCGAAAGTATATTCACCTTCAACCATAACCCCAACACTCGCGCGGCCAGTGCTGCTGCTTGTAAAACCAATAGACTTCACTTTACCGGAAAAGTACTCATTACTTTGAAGCATGACCAGGCCCTTTTTAAAATAGTTGAAAAAACAATATAGAGGGGAACTTGAGAGCCTGTCACGCAAATTATTACCCGCCGTTAAGCGAGCAATTCTGACGCTAAACGCGCAATCAACACGTTCGATAACAATACCGGGACATCTAAGGATTTTTGCAACAAATCGCGATGTTTTTGATGGAATCCAAGGCAGTCCAGCACCAAAACATCTGCACCACTCTCTACCAGTTTCTTCCCTGCATCGATAAGCTCTTGATCAGTTCCATGAACAGGGTTAGCCAGTTCATACAACGGCTCAATGGGTAATAACTCCCATTTTTTGTTCTGATATTTCATCATTTCGGGAACGGGCAGAATGATACCGACCTGGTGCCCATCGACTATTGAAGCCACAAGCGGGGGGATAATTCGCTCAGGCTCCAGCAAAATACCTTTACGCACCGAGAGATTGGCTAAGCGGTGTGTGCTCATCAATAAAATGACATCGAAACCCTGGTTATCCAGCACCTCAATAACACTTTGCAACGCTCGTTCTACTTTCTGCTTCCCCACGTAAGCCAAAACGTTACCGGTTAACAGCGTCAGAAGTTGTTCTTCATCGGGTGACGGTGAAAATTCCTCCATCACTTCGTCATAAGAAAGATTACCTAACAGACTGAAAGTTTTAATTTGTTCTTCAGAAATATGGTCTGTGAGTAGCGGCAGTATTTCACTGACCGGAACGACACCGATGGTGAGAATTGCCAATGTTTGTTTCATGTTTCGTTCCGCCCTTGTCCCATATCAGTCCTTCGCTACTGCACTGGTATCTTTCCTGTGAATGATACTCTGCTGAAGGTCGCTCAATAATTAACCACAAAGCGTAGCAGCATATTTGCAGAGCATCTGCCGGAATATTCAACGAAACGTCAACGACATCTTTACAACATCACGATAATGATTTGTTAACAACAAGATTGAACGAAAGGTGTGATTAATGACCAGGTCATTGAGTTAACTCGAAAAAGAGGGGGTAATCATGGCGTCCATGCCGAGGTATTACGTTTTTTGCGGATCTTCATAACGCCGCTTCGCATCCAGCGCTTCTTTTTCTGTTTCGTGTTCACTAATCAGCGTATCAGGATGTGGATGGTCGGCACGGAGTTGATACCAGGTCACTGTTTGGTCTGTTGCACCTTTTTCAACTGCAACAACACGCGCTTCCCGAGGATATGGAGGATTGCTCGCCATCGCTCTTCCTTTGGTGATGAATGAGCGTTAAGTATAGCCAGGAATCAGCTGGCGCGAGCCGTACGCAGAGCCGTTAGTATTGCCTCGACAATTTCAGCCGGAGGGCGAGTCGCATCAACGACATGGTGTGCAGCCTGGTTGTATAACGCTTCCCGTGCGGCAAGAACTTCAACGATTTCATCGGTGATCGGCCGCCCTGTCAGGGTTGGGCGTTGGCCTTCTTCCGGGAAGGCTTCTAAACGCGAAGCCAGAATTTGCGCCGGTGCGCGCAGGTAGATAACCACGCCATGCTCGCGCATAAACTGCCGGTTACTTTCAGCAAGAACCATACCGCCACCAGTGGCGATAACCGTCCCTGGAGCTGTGACACTTTGCAGTGCGCCCGACTCGCGGCGACGAAAACCTTCCCAGCCTTCTTGCGCCACAATATCGGCAACGCTCATATTGGTGCTTTCTAAAAGGTAGTGGTCGGTATCGACAAAGTTACAGCCCAATGCCTGCGCTAATGCAACACCGACGGTTGTTTTGCCACAACCTCGCGCGCCGACTAAATAAATGGGTTGAGTCATCGGTGGCTAATCCTTAGAAGTCCGCCAAAGGTTGTCATCATACCAGCAAGCTAGTACGTGGAATAGAATTACATCGGTATTAAGCGCTTTTTGAACGTCCAGCGGCAAGCAGCCATTTTTCCAGTTCATTGGCAAACATCTGGCGGTCGCGCTGATTAAGACTATCAGGCCCACCGGTTTGCACTCCACTGGCTCTTAATGTATCCATAAAATCGCGCATCGTCAGGCGCTCACGGATGGTAGCAGGTGTGTAAAGCTCACCGCGAGGATTTAACGCAATCGCCCCCTTTTCCAGCACATCCGCTGCGAGCGGTATATCAGCCGTGACCACTAAGTCACCTTTTTCACAACGGCGCACAATTTCGTTGTCAGCCACATCAAAACCCGTCGCGACTTGCAGGGTACGAATATAGCGTGAAGGTGGGGTTTTCAGCCCCTGATTGGCTACCAGAGTTACCACAATTTGCACACGCTCAGCCGCACGAAACAGCACTTCTTTTATGACTTTTGGACACGCATCGGCATCCACCCAAATTTGCATGACGACTCCTGGTTGTCAGTGGGAATGGGACGATCTTGCCGTGCTTTTCCGTCAATCGCCAACTTTATCTTTGCTTGCTGTTTCGCCTGGACGTAGCGTGAGCGCCTGAAAGCACGGTAAGCTATGCTCATCACACAACTCAAAAGATGGAGTGAGACTTTGGATAAGAAAATTGGATTTATTGGTTGCGGCAACATGGGAAAAGCCATCCTGGGTGGCCTGATAGCCAGTGGACAGGTACTTCCAGGTAATATCTGGGTCTACACACCGTCGCCCGATAAAGTGGAAGCCTTGCGCGACCAGTACGGTATTAATGCGGCGCAAAGTGCGCAGGAAGTGGCGCAGATCGCCGATATCGTCTTCGGCGCAGTTAAGCCAAATGTGATGCTAAAAGTTCTGGGTGAAGTTAATTCCAGCCTGAATAAAGATAGCGTGGTGATTTCAATTGCTGCAGGCGTTACGCTGGATTCGTTGGCTAAAGCATTAGGTCATGACCGCAAAATTATCCGCGCTATGCCTAACACGCCAGCATTAGTGAATGCAGGCATGACCTCAATTACGCCAAACGCTCTGGTTACTTCAGAAGATATTGCCGATGCGGTGAATATTTTCCGCAGCTTCGGGCTTGCCGAAGTCGTCTCTGAAAACATGATCCACCCAGTCGTTGGTGTCAGTGGTTCAGCACCGGCTTATGTCTTTATGTTTATCGAAGCAATGGCTGATGCCGCTGTGCTAGGTGGAATGCCTCGCAAGCAAGCGTATCAATTTGCAGCACAGGCAGTGATGGGTTCGGCCAAAATGGTTCTTGAAACAGGCCAGCATCCTGGTGAGTTGAAAGACATGGTGTGTTCACCGGGCGGTACAACGATTGAAGCGGTAAAAGTTCTGGAAGAGAAAGGGTTCAGAGCCGCAGTGATGGAAGCCGTAGTGAAATGTATGGCCAAATCCGAGCACTTAGGTAAATCATAATTTGTCTGCCCTCTCCTGTAATGGGAGAGGGTTTTAAGCCGCAATATCGGCGACCTCAGTGCGGCTACGTCCCAGATTTTTGGCTTTATATAACGCCACATCGGCCGCTTTTAACCATTCGCGATAATTAACCATACTTTTATCAAACTCCGCCACTCCGACGCTTATGCGCAGCGAAATACGCGGTGCATGAGGTATGCGAAACTCTTCAAGATATTCCCGTACTCGTGCCATCGCCTGTATTGCGCTTTCTTGAGCCGTGCCGGACATAATTACGCCAAACTCGTCCCCACCAAAGCGCCCGATAACATCGGTAATACGCAGAGTCAGTTGCAGATGCTCGGTAAGCGCCAGAATAGCCTCATCCCCCACATCGTGCCCGTATGAGTCATTGATTGATTTAAAGTAATCAATATCAATGAGTAACAAAGTGGCACTACGCTGGTAACGCTGGCAGTTATCATACTCACCATGTAGCAGGTGCTCCCAGTGGCGGCGGTTATATACACCCGTCATGCCATCACGAGTGCTCATGTGCATTAAACGCCGTTTATGTTCGGAGAGTTTGAGAGCAGTTCGGTAACTAACCAGGCCAAAGTAAGTCGGGTAAATCAGCAGGAGTGGCAGGCAAATCCATACTTGTGATGGCATGGTTTGCAGATTGAGCGGTATCTGAGACAAACCCAACGTCAGCAAGCAACTCAGTACAATTACCCCCAAGCCACCGAGGAACAATTTCAATCCGCCACAACCGACGTTGTTCATACACAATATTGCGAGAATTAGCGCTGATGGCAAAGCATTCAACCCCATCACCGCAATCCACACGCCACCCATCAAAGAATCGACCATTAAGTTACGGATTTCAGCTCGGGCGGGATCGGATGCACGATCTGCAGTTTGCCATGCGAAGTGGGGCCAGATAAAACTATAGGCGACCAGTAGCAACCACCACCACCCCGACACTGGTTGCATAACGAGCACCGAGGAAACACAGAAAAAACCGGTCGCTAATCCTATGATTCGAGGGATATAAAGTCGTCGGGCAAATCGTCGCGCGGAGCGATGCCGGTCGTCATCAAGGTACGTTGAGCTATCCATAAATCCCCCAGGAAGCCATCTTCCAGAACTGTATTCATCTTTCATGATAATTAGGAACATTCTGAAATATTTGCCGTAATTATAGAAAGTTTAATCCGGGGGAAAGTATGATTTTATGAGTGAGTCAGCTAACCGACTCACCCATTTAGGCTATCAGGATTGTTTTTTCAGGCAATTACTCATAAATGTTTTTCGTGTATCGCCGGATAATGTTTTTTTGCCTGCTTCAGCATTACAGTCTTTCATTTTCTGCTGCTGCGGCGTCAGACTTTTATCTGCTGGCGCTGACTGACTATTTTTCAGGCAATTGCTCATATACGTTTTACGGGCGTCCCCTTTTAGAGTTTGAGAGGTCGCTTGTTGGTTACACGACGTCATACGTTGCTGCTGCGGCGTCATCGCTTTATCTGCCGCCGCAGCCGACCCCATAACACCCGCCAGTAACACCATTATCAATACAGTTTTCATAGCACCATCCTTTTTATTGTGGTGAATTAATTTTGGTCTGTAGTTGGGAAAATGGCGAACCAGCAGGCCATGTATTGTTCAAGCGGAGCGATAAAGCACCGCATTGGCACCAGGTTTCAGGGGGGATTAAAATGTACCAGGTGAGGTAAGATAGCTGGATGCTGATTGACTTTAGTTATTCTAATTAATAATAAGAAAATAAATAATGTGAAACTCCCACAAGAGAAATCAAGAATAGATCAAATCAAATAGTTGGAGGAGTCAATAATCGCGATAAATATTGTTTAAGCAAACTGGTATCATCAGTAGTCACTGAATCATCAGGTTGAGTTTCATTTAAAGCATCTTCAATATTTGTGATTATTGCTCGTCGTTCGCTGCCCTCCATTCTTTCGAGCATGGCGAAAATCACTATTTCCAGGGCTTCTATCTGTGCAACAAACTCTTTTGACTCTTCTTCTTTTTCAGCGAGTTTAGCCAGTAACTCAGAAATAAGGTTTTTCATAGTTCTAACCGCCAGGGATTTGAAGCATGACGTTAGCATTATGATTTCAGATTTCCTAGAGGGTGCAGTGACTATTTTTATATGACTTGTTAAATATGTGCCGGAGCCCAAAAAATATCATCAGGCAACTATTCCGACACTTAAATGGATGACAACTACTATAGCAATCTCATGACTGCCTATTTTTTGAGCAGGCAATAAAAATAGCTTCCGGATAAATGGAATATATTATGACCCAAGCTGTTTTCTCTGGGCATCTTGTTGGTTTTTACGCCGCAACATTACCGCCAACTGCCAGACATTCAGCAATACAACCAACGCGGTAGCAAGAAATACCCAACGGTAACCCGCCATCGCGGAAACGCCGGCCCCCATAAGCGGCCCAACAACGTTCCCAAGATACATAAAGGACTGATTATACCCAAAAATCCTTCCTGTAACTTGGTCACTGGAATACTTAACCAGCAAAGTTTGAACCGCGGGTAACATCGCGCCATCTGCAAAGCCAAGTAAAAAGCGCAATACAGCCAATTGCAGCGGTGATGTTACCCACGACATAGCAAAAAATAATATCACTGCAAAGATTAGCGTCGCCATTAATACTCTGGCGGTGCCGATTCTGTCTCCCAGCTTGCCTAATCTGGGGGCGGAAATAAGAGCTGATATCCCAGGAACAGCAGCAATAAAACCACTAATGAATGCAATATTATTGCTTTCAGGGGAAAGATGCTTGATGAAAAGGGCAAGTATTGGCCCGACGGAACCATTACAAAGTTGAATGACCATCGTGGTGACGAACAGACTTATCATTAATTTAGGATAAGGTAATGACGCAAACACGGCTTTACCCGATAGCCGATCGGCCTTGCTAATATTGGGACGAGCGCCTTCTTTTATCAGAAATAACGTCACTAAAAAACTTACCATCAACAATGCAGCAGTGACGTAGAAGACCATCCGCAACCCAAGGGTATCAGCCATATATCCACCCAAAAGTGGACCAACAATAACACCACTGATTTGTGCAGTGGAAAGTGTACTTAATGCCCAGCCACTGCGTTCTCTTGGAACCTGGGAAGCCACCAGCGCCATCGCATTTGGAATATACCCAGAAGTTAACCCCATCACTGCGCGCAAAATAAAGAGTTGCCAAACATTAGTGGCAAATGCCTGTAGCAAAATAGCGACCGCCATACCCAGAGAAGCACGCAGCAGCATTAATTTTCGGCCTTTGCGGTCAGCAAGGCTTCCCCACATCGGAGACACAATGGCGGACACCAGAAACGTCACACTAAAGGTCAGACCCGACCACATAGATAACGCTTCGTGAGAAGTCACACCAAGTTGTTCTACATAAAGCGGTAAAAACGGCAGTATTTGGCTAATGGCAAGCCCGGTAAAAAAACAACCGAACCACACCGAGATAATGTTGACCTTCCAGGATTCCATACCGTGCACGCTTTATTAGTGGGATAAAAAGATCAGCTGAATAATGTGAAGTTTATCATACAAATTAATTTTATCGACAAAGCCCGTAGCCTCGCATTCCCATATGAAAATGATTGGCATGAGCAGCGTTATATTCGGGCCCCAACGCATTGCCAAAAAATGAACAACTGTTTTCGAATACCACATGTAGATATTCACGCCCCTTCCCTTTACCTTTCCAGTCTTTCAGGACACTAATTTGTTGCTGATTGGCAAAGCTAAAACCGCTGATATCCAGCGCATCTGCTGTAGCATGCTCACTGCGCCGCGCACCTTCACGATTGTAGATATTTCGACAGGCAAAACTCCCCAGATGGTTAATGCGCGTAAGCTTGCTGCCCATTTCAGCTTGTGCCAGCGGAACGGCGCGTTGATGAATAAACATCGTGCTGCTTAGCGCAAGCGAGCAACTTGCCAGAAAGCTACTGCTAAGCCCTACGCTGCCAAAATCCACCACCCTAACTGCGCCAGTTAGTGGGCAATTACCTTGGGTATCCGCAGAATTGCGGAAATTTATCTGTCCACGCGCCTGCGCCTGCTGCAACAACGCAAGACATGCTTGCGGATCGTTTACCATCTGGCGCAATTTGTAGCGTGTAACCTGCGTTGGTGGATCATCAATTGATAGTGGCGTAAAGGGATTGTACTGCGCAGGCAGGCGCTGATAGAACCAGAACCCCACTGCGGCCATCATGGCTATAACAATCACAATTTTCACTCCGTTCACCATCCTTTCACCTGATTTTGTTTACGGAATAATCATTATAGAAGCCGGTCGGTTTTAAGCGGCAGGAAGCACATGAATCCTCGTTATGAGCGTGGTATGTTGTCCGCCTTTGTACTGTTTAAGGATGGATTTTGGCATGGCAAAACTGCGGGTTGGTATCGTGTTTGGGGGCAAGTCAGCTGAGCACGAAGTATCATTACAGTCGGCGAAAAATATTGTCGACGCCATTGATAAATCAAAGTTTGAAGTCGTGTTATTGGGCATTGATAAACAAGGCCAGTGGCATATCAATGATGCGTCCAACTATCTGTTAAATGCAGAAAACCCGGCATTAATCGCTCTGAATCGCTCAGGGACAAATGTTGCCGTGGTGCCTGGTCAAACAGAAAACCAACTGATTGAATCCTCCTCCGCTGCGTTTTTAGCGCCTGTAGATGTCATTTTCCCGATTGTTCACGGCACGTTGGGCGAAGATGGCTCTTTGCAAGGTATGCTGCGCATGGCTAACCTACCATTCGTTGGCTCCGGTGTGTTGGGTTCAGCCGTAAGCATGGACAAAGATGTCACTAAGCGTCTGTTACGTGACGCCGGTATGAATGTTGCCCCATTTATTACCCTCACCCGTTCAAACCGAAACAAAACCAGCTTTGCCGAAGTCGAAGCAAAACTTGGCCTGCCATTGTTCATTAAACCTGCCAACCAGGGTTCCTCCGTGGGCGTCAGCAAAGTAAATACCGCTGAGCAATATGAAACGGCAGTCACGTTAGCCTTCGAGTTTGACCATAAAGTTGTGGTGGAAACCGGCATTAAAGGCCGTGAGATTGAATGTGCTGTATTGGGTAACGATGAGCCACAAGCGAGTACCTGTGGTGAAGTGGTGGTAAGCAATGATTTCTACTCTTACGACACCAAGTACATTGATGATAAAGGCGCGCAAGTTGTTGTTCCTGCGTCAATCCCGGAAGATATTAACGACAAAATCCGTGAGATTGCAGTACGTGCTTATCAGGCACTGGAATGCAGCGGAATGGCGCGAGTTGACGTATTCCTGACAGCTGATAATGAAGTGATTATCAATGAGATCAACACACTGCCAGGTTTTACTAATATCAGCATGTATCCAAAACTGTGGCAGGCAAGCGGTTTAGATTATCAGACACTGATTACCCGTTTAATTGAACTGGCTCTTGAGCGCCACCTACAAGATTGCGCTCTGAAGAGTTCGATTACTGCCTAAGCCTTACTCTTTCGCCGTCTCCGTATCCTCGGGTTCCGGACGACGGCGAATAATAAACCCAGCCAGCCAGAAACAAATTACCCAGGTCACAAGCCCAACAGCATAATTTTGCCAGCCTTCGGTTTTAAACCCCAGCAAGCCAATCACACCATTCAAAATAAAGATCAAACCAATCGCTACAGCGTAATAGTGCCAGTCACGGCGCATTTTTAAAGAGAGTGTTTTCGCAGACATGGTGCAATCCGTCAGGGCAAAAAGAGGACTTATTGTGGCACAGGCCGTGGCGATAAACCGCACGTTAATACGGGCTAAACAGAATATTGTTACGCAAATTTCACCTAAGTTAAAAATATGTGATCTCAAACATATATTCACAAACCAGGAGCATTCCGCCCGTTAAATTACCAACAATCTGATATTGACAACCCATATGACCTGCCAAACTCAACGCAATTGAAGTAGCAGGCCCCAGCCTGAATCGTTTTACTGTTGCATGGGAGGTCGTGATGGCTGATATGAGTTTGTCGAAACAGGTTGTTCCTGTAATAACCACGATTTCAACAACGAAAGCAGAGGGATCTACCCAGAGTAATCTGGCTTACGCTGTGTTCATTTTGTTCTGCTTTTGGGTCGGTACGCAGATACTGGGTTTGATAGTTCACTCTCCTGGAGTGCTTGAACATCTCGCGCAGGGAAATGATGCGTCGCGTCCGCACATTGAAATGGGATTCGCAGTAAGCACTGTATTTGGTCTGGTGCCATTCCTCGCGGGATGTGCGGTAATCGGTTTGATTAGCCTTGTGCTAAAATTCTACCAACGCCACCATTTTTAAAGGTGTCTTATCCAATGCCGAGTCGAAAACTTCGTTCGTAGGGCGGGTAAGCAAAGCATCACCCGCTTAGCCGCCCTACCAGTCTGACTTACAATTTCATACACGCCGCACGCCGCTCATCAACCCGCTTTGCAAACCATGCTGTCGTCAAATTACGAGTAATTTTCGGACTCTCAAGCGTAATACCCGGCAACATTTCACGCGGCAATTTCTTGCCCACTTTTTTCTCTGCTATCGCATAAACCTGCTGGTATAAGTCCGTTTTCTCAAAATCTATACTGTCACCTTTCTCCAGCGCACGATGAATCTGGCTTTCACTCATATCGAGTTTGCCTGCCAGTTTCCTTACTGCCAACTCAGTGCTGCCTGCTTTATCAGTGTTGTAGAGAATTAAATCGCCATCCAGCGCTAGTTTTACACCGGTAGCCTTACTGACCGCACTCTGGAATGCAGCATTACGACTGGCATACCATCCCGCATTGAAGTCGGCAAAACGATATAGCGGCTGAGTATAATTTGCCGGGTAATTCAGCAAATGATAGGTACCGAACCATAATCCACCACGCCGAGTGAACACTTCCTGGCGCACTGTGCCCTCCATCTTCCACGGGTAACCTGAAGTGTGCTGCTCAGCAAAAGCAATGCTGACTTGCATTGGCCCACCAGTGTGTACCGGGTTCAGATTGCCGAAAAGTTTCTGCCCCATTGGCACCATGTCGATAAAATCATCAAAGATCGCGCTCAGTTGTCCTTCTGTTTTCACATTATCCAGGCGCTCGCTGTAGCTCTTCCCATTTGGCGATTTAATTAATAACGCGGTGTGGACCAGAAAAACCGGGATATGCATTTTCTCAGCGCGACGGTCGATCTCCTTCCAGGCAATTTTGCTCAGATTTGGAACCACCGGGTCAGCAACCAAATTGGATTCCTGCTGTGCCACTGCCAGTACCGAGCAAATATTCTCTTCGCTAGGTGCAATATTCTGGCTCTTGAACGTGACCGCTAAATCTTTCGCCCAACTGTTGCGGTCTTTCATGCTGGCAGGGATTTTTTGCTTCACTACACTTTCAACATCAACAGGTTTTTGGGTTTCCGAAACAGAGGGTGTGCTTTTAGTGGTACACCCCGCCAGGACAAAAATAGCACCAAGGCCGAGGGCAAATAGCCCATGCTGTCTGCTTAAAGTGATTATGGTCATAACGTTCCGTTGTAATTGTTTTCTAAGGCAGGATGAAACAATAGCAGTTCTGCCATCTGCCGTTTATCAGAGATTGACTGATAAATACTGAGGGCCACCGGCTCGCTGACATAAAGTGCGATCTTCTTGACACAAACTTGACACTTGGTTGCCTGGTCAGTAATTTCACATGTAATTACTGACCAGGCAAATATCATGAAAAACAATCCGGGTATTATCGATAACAAATTTCATCTCGGTTTGCTTATCCACCTTGCGAACCAGTTTAAAGACCAGCTTATCAGCCAGTATTTCTCTGGTATGGATATTACCGCCGCACAATTTAAGGTGCTGATTAATATTTATAAAGGTGTCACAAGCCCGGTCGAAATCAGCAAAACTCTGGTGATGGATGCTGGCGCAATGAGCCGCATGGTTGATCGTATGGTCAAACGCGAACTGATCGTTCGCTCCCCAAATCCACAAGATAAGCGCCAGGTGATTCTGGCTCTGACCGACAAAGGCCTGATTATTTGCGACCATTTTCAAAACGAAGCGCTAACCTCAATTATCAGTGACCTCACCGCACGCCTGACGCAGGAAGAATCCCAACAGCTGGTTAAACTCATTACCAAAATGCTGCCGGATGAAATTACTGCGCCACATTGCTAACACCGTATAAAGGCCAAAAGATGGAAACCACCCCAGAAGTGCACGTTCAGCGCTCCAGTAAACGCAAACGTAACTTTATTATTCTTATCCTGATTCTCGTGCTGGCAGCCGCGGGCTGTCTGGCATGGTATTTCTTATATGCTCGTTATTACGAGTCTACCGATGACGCCTATGTAAACGGCAACCAGGTGGCGTTAACGCCACAGATTGGTGGCACAGTGACTCAAGTCACTGCTGACGAAGGAGACTTTGTCGAGAAAGGCCAGCCACTCGTGTTGCTTGACCCAAGCGATACCAAAATTGCACTTCAGCAAGCAGAAGCAAACCTTGCCAATACCGTGCGCCAGGTTCGCGGTTTGTACAGCACGGCTGATAATTACCGCGCTCAGGTCGCAGCAAAACAGGTTGCTCTGCAAACTGCACAAAACGACTATGCGCGCCGCCAGAAAATTTTCTCAACCGGTGCAATTGCGGCTGAAGATCTCTCGCATTATCGCGATGCAGTATCTAGTGCACAAAGTGATTTGGCTGCCGCACAACAAGCGTTACGCACCAACCTTGCGATGGTTGATGACACGGTGATTGATAGCCACCCTGAAATCAAAACCGCAGTGGCGACACTGCGCCAGCGTTATCTTGATAATGCGCGTACCACCATTGTTGCCCCTGTCAGTGGCTATGTTGCGAAACGCGCGGTGCAGTTAGGAATGAGAGTGACCTCCGGTACAACATTACTTGCCATCGTGCCACTGAATGAGGTTTGGGTTGATGCCAACTTCAAAGAAAGCCAAATGAGCACCATGCGCCTTGGGCAAAAAGTAACGCTTAGCGCCGATCTCTACGGCGATGATGTTGAGTACCACGGAACCATTGAAAGTCTGGGAATCGGCACCGGCAGCGCGTTCTCTTTGTTGCCAGCCCAGAACGCCAGCGGTAACTGGATCAAAATCGTTCAGCGTTTACCTGTGCGCATCACGCTTGACCCGCACGATATGCAGAAGCACCCGTTGCGTGTTGGCTTATCGATGAATGCCCGTGTAGATATTCGCAACAATGAAGATGGCCATCTACTGCCACAACAAACCGTTAGCACGCCTCGCTTTACCACCGATGTTTATAAAGACTCGCTGGAAGCGGCAGATAAACTTGTGGCAAAAATCCTTCATGACAACAGCAATGCGGTAGCTTCAAGCGCCCATTAAGAGAGACGTTATGCAAGATAAAGCCGCATTTACGCCTCCCAACATGTGGCTGGCGGTGCTCGCGCTATCGCTGGCGACCTTTATGCAAGTGCTGGACTCCACCATTGCAAACGTGGCGCTGCCGACCATTGCAGGGAACCTTGGTGTAAGTGCCGATCAGGGCACATGGGTTATCACTTCGTTTGCGGTGTGTAACGCCATTGCCTTGCCGCTGACTGGCTGGTTCACACGGCGTTTCGGCCAACTTAAGCTATTTATTGGCTCAGTGGTGATGTTCACCCTCACCTCGTTCCTGTGCGGCTTTGCCCACAGCATGACCGAACTGATTTTCTTCCGCGCGCTGCAAGGTTTTTTCGCCGGACCCATGTTCCCGATGTGCCAGACATTACTTCTGGTTATCTTCCCTTCGAGCAAACGCAGCATGGCGCTGGCGCTGCTGTCGATGGTGACGGTCGTTGCGCCAATCGTGGGGCCGATTACCGGTGGCTGGATAACGGATAACTACTCGTGGCCGTGGATCTTCTATATCAACGTACCGATCGGGATATTTGCTTCGATAGTCGTCTGGACGCAACTGCGTAGCCGTGAAGAAACCACGACTCATTCGCCCATCGACTATATCGGTATCGCTCTGCTCGTCCTCGGTGTTGGGCTATTGCAGGTAGTTCTGGATAAGGGAAACGATCTCGACTGGTTCGCCTCGTCGCACATTATTATCATGTCAACGATCTCAGCTATCTCGTTGGTGTCGTTTGTTATTTGGGAATTGGGTGAGCGTCATCCGATTGTTAACCTGCGTCTGTTCAAGGACCGCAACTTTGCCATCGGTACGATTTCTCTGACGCTGGGCTACGCCGCGTTCTTCGCCATCAACATCATTTTGCCCCAGTGGCTGCAAACGCAGATGGGCTATACGGCTATCTGGGCGGGTCTTGCTGCCGCGCCAATGGGGGTGTTGCCGTTAATGATGACACCGATTATCGGGCGCTACGCCAGCAAGTTCGACTTGCGTATTCTGGCCTCACTATCGTTCCTGACCATGGGGGCTTCGTGTCTTATCCGTGCGCAGTTCAATACCGATGTCGATTTCCGCACCATCGCAGAAGTGCAGCTGTTTATGGGGATTGGCGTAGCCTTCTTCTTTATGCCAATTACCACGATTGTGCTGTCGAACCTGAATGGCGCACAAGTGGCAGAAGGTTCCGGTCTGGCTACCTTCTTCCGCGTGCTGGGTGGTTCTTTTGCGTCATCACTCACGACGTGGATTTGGTCACGCCGTGAAGTGTTCCACCACGCCAATCTGACCGAGAGCGTGTCGATTTATAACCCTTCAGCGGTTGATTATCTGGATAAAATGGGTGGCGCGACGCAGCAGCATCTGGCGTTTGTAGATAAGACCATTGAGCAGCAAGCCTACATGATGTCGACCATCGACTACTTCTGGATTTTAGGTTGGGGGTTTATGGCGCTGATTGTAGTTATCTGGTTCGCACGGCCACCGTTTGTACGTTCGGGCGCACCAAGCGCGCCATCTGTGGGGCATTAAATCAATCTGGCGGGAATACCCGCCAGATTTCTCTTTTTATACCGACTCACCTGCCGCTTCTACCGGAATATCCTGCAACGTGCGCTCAAAGCTGCGCAGACGTTTATAGATAGACATCAGCTCAACTAGCGTGGTCCACGAGCTAATCAAATACTGGAATGAACCACGAACCTGACCAAACACGTTGGTGATTTGCGTCATCAGGCCAAGCGTTATAGTCCCCGCCACAATCGATGGGAAGAGCAGAAACAAGCCGAACACATTATCAACCTGCAAGTAGAGAATACGGGCAATGTTGAAGTACATGTAGTGGAAATAGAGTCGGAAATAGTTTCTGCGCACGCCATCAAACAGCTCTTTTACTGTTGGTGGAGAAGCACGACTTGGGTCATCCTCGCCGTAGACCAGCTCTTTACGATACGCCGCTTCAACACGCTGATTTTTGAACTCAAGCCCTGGCAGTTTAATCCCTACCACAGCCAGCAACCCTGTTCCCAGAAGTGACCAGATAATGGCAGCAATCACCAGACCGTAAGGAATATGCCCAACGATCGGTAAATCTGGAACGTGAGCTGACAGAGTGACTAACACTGGCAGGAAGGCAATTAAGGTCATAATCGCGTTAATAAAGCTGACACCCATATCTTCGAGAGTGGAGGCAAAGCGCATGGTATCTTCCTGCACACGCTGTGCGGCACCTTCGATATGGCGCAGCATCTGCCAGTTATCCATGTAGTATTCGTTCATTGCGGTACGCCAGCGGAAGACATAGTGGCTGACGAAAAAGTTATTCATCACGCCAACAATCACCGCAATCAGTGCAATACCGAGAAATACGCCAACTTCATGATAGAACTGCTCAATAGTCACTTTATGGGGAGAACTGAGCGCAGTCTGGATTAAATCGTAGAATGGGGCATACCACGCATTCACCGCCACCCCTACTTCCACCAGGAACCAGGTCACGAAAATAATCAGCGAGGAGCCAAGAATAGACCAATACTGCCAACGATGCGGGCTGTAGATAAACCAGAATAGTGCAAACATACCCACGCAAAGAGCGTAATAGGCGTAAAACACCAGATAGCCCATCGACCAGAAACGAGCAGCATTGATTGGCACTTCGCCACTTGCGCCAGTGATATGCTCAAGCCAGTTGCCTCCACCAGCCTGCCAGAAAATAACGGCGATCATTGCCCAGATAAAAGCCGATAGGAAAAAAGCTGTCGGGCGTGGGAAAAACGATTTAAACATTACAACACTCCTGAAAACACACTCTTATTGTTATAACTTTCCCGGAAAAATAAGGCTTACTGAATGTTGTATCAAGAGATGTAAGGGTTAGTGCAGCTCTACCACTGTTCGAGGATTTCTGCGGTAGATTTTACCCGCAGGGTATTTCCTGGAATCGTAAAGTTACGCCATACATCGTTGTAATGCTCGATCAACACTTCAGCAAGAGCCGCCGGACGATTTGCTGTGGTATGGGCATCAAGGGCAACAGTCATGGCATATCCGCGACTGGCACCGTTTTTAATAGTAGCGTCCACGCAATAATCAGTGGCACAACCACACACCACAAATTCGTTTATTTTGTGGCGTTGAAGCAGTTCATCAAGTTCCGTGCGATAAAAAGCGTCACAGGCTGTTTTGGTTACATACAGCGCATCAGTTGGCTGTATTAGCTCAGGTAACAAATCAAACGCCGCGCTCCCCTGCTCAAAACCAGGTTCTGTATGCTGGATGAAAATAACTTTTTCTGCGGCATCGATCAGTTGGTTAATACGAGTCGTGCAGGTTTCGCGGTTAAAACGTGGGGCATCAAATACCCCATTTTGCATATCGATAACCATCAGTACACGTTGGGCAGGCATCATTAAGCTCTCAATGAACAAGGAAGTCATGAGCGTAGCATAAGCCTGGTTTTACTTTAAACCGTGTAAAGTTTGGGCTGACCGTCAGGCCGGGTTTTAAAGCGACGATGCAACCAAAGGTACTGTTCTGGCGCACGCATAATTTCATGCTCAATCTTACGGTTCATATACGCCGCTGCGGCTTGTTCATCATCGAGCGGGTAATCATCCATCTCTGGCCCAATAACCAACTGATAACCTGAACCATCAGATTTACGGTACAGAACAATTGTAAGAAGCACGGGCTTCGCCAGACGGGCAATAGTGTAAGTCCCGTTGGTGGTTGCTGCCTGCGGTACAGCGAAGAAGGGTGCAAATGAACTGCCTTTTGGGCCGTAATCCTGGTCAGGTGCAAACCACACCGCTTCACCGGACTTAAGCGCCTTCACCATGCCTTTCAAGTTGCGTCTGTCGATCATGGCTTTATTGGAACGGGAGCGACCGCGAGTTTGCACAAACTCCATCGCTTTATTGTTATGTGGGCGATACATCGCCATCATTGGTCGGCAAAGGCCCATGACGCGGCCACCTAATTCCAGCGACATGAAATGCACGCCAATGGCCAGAACGCCTTTCCCTTTATCACAAGCTGCGGTGATGTGTTCAAGGCCGCTAACATCAAACCATTTCCGAACCCGTGCATCAGACCAAAACCAGGCCATTCCTGTTTCAATCAACCCCATCCCCAACGAGGAGAAATTCTGCTTAACGAGTTCTTCAATTTGCACTTCGCTATAATGTGGGAAGCAAAGTTTGAGATTCTGGCGAGCAATAGAAACCCGGCGTTTAAGAAAACGCATTGATGCCCGACCAATTATGTCACCCATTTTCAGTAATACGGGATATGGCAGTTGCACCCAAAGCCACAAAATAGCCAGACCAAACCAGGTCAGCCAATAGCGGGGGTGAAGGAGATCTTTTCGGAAAAACGGTTTGCTAGACATTTTCTGCTTCTTTATGCGTAATTGGTGTGTATCGCATAAGGAGTTAAATCATTAGCGGTACAGCGAGGTGCCATCACTAAGACGCCATCTGGTAGTAATAGTTGCAGCACAATAATCAATATTCCGCTGATGATACTCATTTTCTGATCAAGCTATGTATAGGAGTTGTCAGTTTTTTTGCGTATTTCCTACAATTGCATCAACACCAGGCGTTACACGCACATTTCAGCTCAAAAAACAGGCAATAAAAGTCTGGTTTTGGTCTTTCTATGGTAAAACGCAACCAATCACTCAGCCATTTCTGATGAATAAATTATAATCTTTTCACCTGTCGCAAACCGATATTTGTGCCAATACTTATTGGGATTTCCCTACATACTTCAGGAACCTGGCCCTATGAAAAAACTAACATTAGCCTTACTTTCAAGCACTCTTTTGTTCGCATCCGCAGGAGCATTTGCCGAAAACCCAGCTACCAGTACCTCAGGTATGCAGGCTGAGAAAGAACAACTCAATAACCCGGGGCATATTATTGATGACTGCCGTGCAGCTGGAAACGAAAACAAAAAAGGCTGTGAATCAGGCCATGAGATGCGCAAAGAGCATAAAGGCAACGAAAAAATGCTGAAAAAAGGCGGCACAACAGACGACGTTATGCAAAAAGACGTACAAAAAACTAACTAATATCATGTGCACCACGGCGACAAGCAGTGGTGCATTACTGAGCGAAAAACTCGTTGAAATAGCGCGTTACGCTTTTTCTTATCACATTCCTCATTTTCCGCGTTTGCGCAGCGCCATAGAGTAGTATAAATACGATCAATATCGCTTCTCTTCGTTTACGGGTTACCTGCGTTGAAAATTCTTCTCCCGCGCCTTGCGGCGCTCGTTATTGCTGCGCTGCCAATTTTGAGCTTTGCACAAACATCTCCCGATCCTGTTTTTGCTTCCGAGATTGCAGACCGTTATGCCAACCATATCTATTACGGCAGCGGAGCTACCGGTATGGCGATGGTAGTGATTGATGGTAATCAGCGCGTTTTCAGAAGTTTTGGTGAAACACGACCCGGAAATAACGTCCGCCCACAGCTTGACTCTGTTATCCGCATTGCGTCGTTGACCAAGCTGATGACCAGTGAGATGTTGGTAAAAATGTTGGATCAGGGAAAAGTTCAGCTTAATGATCCATTAAGCAAATATGCCCCGCCAGGAGCCAGAGTCCCGACATACAATGGTAACCCCATCACTCTTGTTAATCTGGCTACGCATACAAGTGCCTTACCCCGTGAACAACCCGGCGGTGCGGCTCATCGAACTGTGTTTACCTGGCCGACACGCGATCAGCGCTGGGACTGGCTTGCCACTACAAGTTTAAAGAGCTCTCCAGGCACCATCGCTGCTTATTCAAACCTTGCTTTTGACTTGCTGGCTGATGCGTTGTCTCGAGCAGCAGGAAAACCTTATCCCGCTCTGTTCGAAGAACAAATCACACGTCCACTGGGGATGAAAGACACCACGTTCACTCCTTCACCTGACCAGTGCAAACGCCTGATGGTCGCTGAAAAAGGGGCGAGTCCATGCGATAACACTCTCGCGGCAATTGGAAGTGGCGGTGTTTACTCAACGCCTGATGACATGATGCGCTGGATGCAGCAATTCCTGAGCTCTGATTTCCATCGCCGTAATACCCAAGCAGACAGAATGCAGACGCTGATATATCAACGTACCCAGCTGACTAAAGTGATCGGTATGGATGTCCCAGGAAAAGCAGATGCTTTAGGGCTTGGCTGGGTATATATGGCGCCTAAAAATGGCAGACCAGGCATTGTGCAGAAAACCGGTGGTGGTGGCGGCTTTATCACTTACATGGCAATGGTCCCGGAAAGTAATGTCGGCGTGTTTGTCGTTGTTACTCGCTCGCCATTAACTCGCTTCGTGAATATGAGTAACGGTGTGAATGATTTAGTTTCAGAACTCAGTGGGTTTGCCCCACTGACTAGCCCTGCCTCTTAGGTAGTAAAGCAGGTCGGTTCACCGACCTGCTTTTTTAATAGCTAGTCGGTAAGCGATTGACTTTTTTAAGCTTGCCTTTATCCATCTCAATATAATTACCTTTGCGTAGAGCAGATAAAATTTCCGCAATAACTGAGCGTGATATTTTAGTTCTTTTTTGTACAAACGTTATGACACCGGTACGCTCACGTAATTCAGGGCTCCATGAGTCCATAATGAGTAAGGTTGCTCGAATTTGAGAGTACTTTGTTGCGCCAATGAAACGAGCATCGCGGTTTTCAAGACTATGCAGAAGGAAGGTTGTCCAGTGACAAACCGGCTGCCAAAGTTTATTTTTTTCAATGATTTCAAAAGCATGTCTTATAGGAATAGTAAATCCATGACAATCGGTTTGAGTAATTACCCGGTATTTAAACTTAGAGGGCTTTAATATATTCGCCAGACCAATACATGTTGGCGCTGAAATAAGATCCATCAATAGATCATCCATTTCTCGATGTAGTACAATCGCCCCCTCACTAAAAAATAAAATAAGTTGTTCGTTATTTTCATTGAACATGCTTAATTCACTGTCTGCCGGCAAATTGAAGCTCTTACCCGCGTCCACCAACCTGCTGCGAATAGCTTCGAGCTGGGTTAATGGTTTCATATACATATCGATATTCCTTTATCTTAAGAGCCACAAGAAAATGCCTGTCTCTATTCGAGACAGGCATTTATTACTGCTAATTTATTCAGATTAGATATGGTTCATATTATCGTTTGAACCACATTATTCATTATATTATTACCAGATGTATTTAACACCAACATTTGCTGACCAATCCTGATCAACATCGCCACCACCGAGATAGTTAGTGTCAGCATAAGCTGCGAAGTTTTTGGTGAAGCTGAATTGACTACCCAGACCTAAACGTACAGCAGAACCTTCAACGCCATTGTCGATGTCATCACCGTTGACCTTAGCACTGTTGCCGTTTGAATCATCATAGACGTATGCCACTTTAAAGTAAGGAGTCAGAGCTTGATCACCATAGTTGAAGGTGTATCCCGCATCCATACCCAGCTCATAACGCATGCTGTCATATGACTGACTACCCACTTTCATATCATTGCTAAGCTGGTAGTTGTCGCCATCCTGGAACAGACCAGAAATAGAAGCATAAGGAGTCAGGTAACCTTCCTTGCTGAGTTGCATGTCGTAACCCAGTTTCATGCCAAAGCCCCAAGCATCGGAAGAAGCATCACCGCTCACCGCAGCGCCATTGCTCATGGTTGCAGTCAGATCATTGCTGTAATGGCTATAGCTCAACGTAGAATCCAGGAAAATATTGTTCTGGAAACGAGCTGAAGAGTAGATACGAGCAGATTGGCTGTCTTGATCGACATTACCGCTGTTATCGCTAATGCTACCTTTCGCAAAGCCTGCTGCTGCACCGACAGTCCATTTAGCAGAGTTGCCGTCGATCTGCTTATCCAGACCAACCATGATGCCATTAACATCTTGATCGTAGTTCAGCGTACCGTTATCGCCAGAGAAGCCACCGCCGATATAAGTAACCCATGCACCACCTGTATCACCATTTGGTGTATGGCGACCATTCGCCAGACGAGTCGCCAGAGCGTCTTGTTCCAGATTCCAGGTATTAGTGTTAGCTGAAGGGATGCTTAACGCCATATTAGCGTAATCAGTCAAACGATCCTGCTTCAGAACTACAGTATTACCTTTCTGCTCAGCTTGGTAGGTATAGGCACCCAAGTCAGCTTTATTAGCAGCAGAGAAGGTTGCACTGCTGTTATTGTCGTTAACATAGACCAGCTCATTACCTTTATAATCAGCAACAGAACCGGTACCAGTCGCGTTGTCGATACGCACTTTATAGTTACCAGTAGCAGCAGCTACGACGCCACCTACGTTATCAACTTCGTTTTGACCTGCTTCTGTCTGATTTGTGTCATAAGCGTCGCCATTACCAATAATGGTCAGGTGACCATCAGAATTCATAGCGATAATACCGTAGCCGTAGTTAGACTTAGAGGTATCGTTGGTGCGATCATTGCTCAAATCAGCATCAAGCACATAACGGTTACTGTGAATGTCGAACGCACCTGCATGGATGTTGCCTGCACTATCAGTTGTGCTAGTTACGTTCAGTACATCAGTACGGAACGAACTAATATTAGACTGATTAGTTTTCACATCAAAAAGACCATTGTTGGTCACAGTGATTGTGTTTGCATACAAAGCAGCATCAGCCGTAGTCCAGCCCGCAGACACATCACTAGCAAGAGATACTGTACTATTATTGATAGTCAGAGAATCTGTTGCAACATGACCATCTTCACCGATATTCAGAGAAGAACCGCCGGTCAAAGCAATAGAGTCAGAAACCAAGGAAGAATCTACTACATTTACCCGAGAACCGCTGTTGATGCTTAACGTATCAATCAGAGATGCTTTAGTCGTATCCCATTCTGAACCGCCATTCAACGTAACATTGAACAGACCGCTCTGATAAACTTCGTTACCAGCAACGTGACCTTCATTGTATGCAGTATCAGGATTATCGATACCAATAGTTGATGATGGCCACAAGCTGTTAGCTGTGATATCGATCAATCTTTCAGTTGCATCGGTACCTGATGCATAAGTGTCATAAACACCATCGCCATCAGTATCAACCTGATGTACGGACATTGCTGCGCCGACCCATTTGCTACCATTATTCAGGGTAACATCCATACGGTCGGTACCATCCCAGCCGTTAGTATCAACACTGGCATCTGTATCGCGATAAGAATCAGCACCATTTGGGAAGAAGTTCTCATCAAAGTTACTTGAGAAGAGAACATCACCCATCAGCGTGGAATTGCTGAGGTTAACTGTTGTCTGCATGGCATTGTCAACATACGGGCTAGCAATTGCAGAGATCGCAATATCATCACGAGTAGCAGTGTTGCTATAATCACTTGCATTACCGGTATTACCAAACCAGCCAGATGTACCTTCATCTGTCCATGAACCTGAAGTCACGGTAGAATCGGTTACACTAATTGTGTTATTGAACACTTCATCGCTATTTACGCCAGTGCTAACAGTGTTGTCATCAATATCTTCCCACTCATAACCCTGAGTCAGCGTAATACCCGCAATGTGTGAGTTATTTTTAATGGTAAGATCAACTTCCTGATCCAGAGTGATGGCTGTACCCATATTGTATACATCTACAACATGTGAATCTGCTGCATCATTATACGTACCGTTGTAGGTATAGTGTTCGTAGTTGTCATCAATCGTTGAATTATCAATGTTCAATGCCAGACGATCGTAGACATAACCAGTAGTGCGGCCGTCAACACAATCAGTGTTCATACAATCGGAAGTTATCATACCGTGAATGGTACTATTTGCGATTGTCAGACTATTGTTATTGGTGTTGGTAGAAATACCATCGTCCAGGTAATACGTGGAAATAACACCATTTACGGTAGATTTATTGATTACTGGGTAAATATCACCATTGTAAACACTGTCAGTACCATAGTTATTCCAGCCCGCATATCCCTTATAGTAAACACCGTCAGCGAAAGTAGAATCATTATAGTGAACGAAAGTATTATATGTCGTACCTGAGATATCATTACTTGCAGCATGTGCCTGAGAAGCAATTGCCAAAGTGCAGGCTAATGCAAGTTGTGATACAACGAGTTTCTTTTTCCAAGAGTGCATTTGTCATCCCTCCTCAGGGACTAGATCTTATGTTGGTCCATCAATAGTCAATGCAGTAAGTAGTAAACGGTAACCACTAATACATGTAACGTCATTAGTGGCGAAGATTATTATGTGCCGATAGCAAATCGTTCAATTAATTTCTTTAGTAAGTATGAAAAAGGACAAACATGACAAACATGCTGCAAGCATTTATGGCCAGTAATTACTTACATATTAACGACATGCAAAAATAAAAAACAAATCATATATAAAATGAATCAATAAATTTTATTAATATATTATTTAAATGAAGAGAGTTAACATTAGGTTAGCTTGATGTATAATATCGATCACATGTAAATAACTGATGGCTTTTATACGCGGAAGTACAGGATTGAAGAGTAGAGATATTGATTCATTTAATATTCAAATGTGCCAGGTGCATTTAATTTCTGAAAGTGATGGGTAATACATATAAGCTTATAATTTCCAGATTTATATGTATTACCTTTATATCAATTATTCACGAATAGTATCGTCGCCGAACCCTATCCATTTATAAGTCGTTAGTGCTTCAAGACCCATTGGACCACGGGCGTGAAGTTTTTGCGTACTTACAGCCACTTCAGCGCCTAAACCAAACTGGGCGCCGTCGGTGAAACGCGTTGAAGCATTCACGTAAACAGCTGAAGAATCGACTTCATTCACAAAGCGATTCGCGTGGCTTAATGTACGCGTCAGAATTGCATCTGAGTGCTGTGTGCCATGCTGCCGAATGTGATCGATAGCGTCATCGATATCAGCAACAACTTTCACATTCAGATGGAGTGACAACCATTCATCGTCGTAATCTTCTGCTTTCACTGGCAGCACTTCTGCCGGGCCGTTTTGCAAAAGCAGCAACGATTTTTCATCCGCATGTAATGTAACGCCAGATTCTGCCATTTGCTTACTTAAAGCCGGTAGGAAAGTTTCGGCAATTTCTTGATGTACCAGCAAAGTTTCCACCGTATTACAGGTACTTGGGCGTTGTGTTTTCGCGTTTACGATGATTTTCAACACAGGAGTAAACTCCGCACTTTCATCGACAAAAATATGGCAAACACCGATACCACCCGTTATCACAGGAATGGTGGATTGCTCACGGCAAAGTTTATGCAGACCAGCACCACCGCGCGGAATTAACATATCTACGTAGCGATCCATGCGCAGTAACTCGTTCACCAAGGCGCGATCGGGGCTTTCAATCGCCTGAACTGCCGCCCCAGGTAAACCGCACTCCATTAGAGCTTGCTGAATAACTTTTACTGTCGCGGCGTTTGTACGCCATGTTTCTTTACCACCGCGTAAAATCGCTGCATTACCTGTTTTTAGACACAATGAGGCTACATCAACCGTTACGTTAGGGCGGGCCTCATAAATTACCCCTACGACACCTAATGGAACACGGCGACGTTCGAGACGCAGGCCACTATCGAGCAAGCCCCCATCAATCACCTGACCAACAGGATCGGCCAGATTGCAAACCTGGCGAACATCATCTGCGATGCTTTTCAGACGTGAAGGTGTTAGTTGTAGGCGATCGAGCATTGCTTCGCTCAAACCATTGGCTTTTGCTTCAGCTAAATCCTGCTCATTGGCCGTTAAAATACCTTCAGCCTGTTCTTCCAGATAATCTGCAATTCGTTCCAGCGCACGATTTTTTTCGCGACTGGAGAGCAGGGCCATCTGATAAGAAGCCGCTTTAGCGGCTTTGCCCATTTGTTCCAGCATTGCCTGCTCCTTAATTAACAATCATATCATCACGATGAACCGCCACTGGGCCATATTCGTAGCCAAGGATTTCACCGATCTTTTGAGAGTGATGGCCCGCAATACGCCGTAAAGCATCGCTGTTATAGCGGCAAACCCCATGGGCAATATCACGCCCTTCGAGGCTACGAATGCGAATTACTTCTCCACGGGAGAAGTTGCCTGTTACATTTTTGATCCCCTTCGGCAGTAAAGAACTACCTCGTTCAAGAATCGCGGCCAGCGCGCCATCATCAACCGTAATTTCACCGGCTGGTGGTGCACCAAATATCCAGCGCTTACGATTTTCTAATGGGGACTGCTGCGCATGGAAACGTGTTCCGACAGGAGTCCCCGCCATCACATCACCAATAACGCCAGGTTTGCTTCCTGCAGCAATCACAACATCTATGCCAGCGCGGCAGGCAACATCCGCAGCTTGTAATTTAGTACCCATACCGCCGGTCCCAAGCCCGGAAACACTATCACCGGCGATGGCGCGCAGCGCATCATCAATGCCATGGACTTCTTTAATTAATTCAGCGGCTGGATTATTACGTGGGTCAGCAGTAAATAACCCTTGTTGATCTGTCAGCAGGAGCAGCTTATCGGCACCCGCAAGAATAGCGGCCAGCGCAGAAAGGTTATCGTTATCGCCGACTTTGATTTCTGCCGTCGCAACAGCATCGTTTTCATTGATTATAGGTACAATATTGTTGTCCAGCAGCGCTCGCAGGGTATCGCGTGCATTCAGGAAACGTTCGCGATCTTCCATATCGGCCCGCGTGAGCAGCATCTGCCCAACATGAATGCCATAGATAGAAAATAGCTGTTCCCAGAGTTGGATCAGCCTGCTTTGCCCTACGGCGGCCAGTAATTGTTTCGACGCAATAGTTGCGGGGAGCTCGGGGTAGCCCAAATGCTCACGTCCTGCGGCAATCGCCCCAGACGTCACAATAACGATACGGTGCCCGGAGGCATGAAGTTGTGCACATTGGCGCACCAGCTCAACAATATGAGCCCGATTCAGGCGGCGTGAGCCACCGGTTAATACGCTCGTGCCTAGTTTTACCACCAGCGTCTGGCTGTCACTCATGATTCTCTGCCGTGTTAGCGAAATTGGAAATTTAAAATGCCAAATGACGTTGTAACAGGAGTCGTGGTGAATGCCAACTGCCCCGGCACGGAAAACGGTTAACTTCGCGTAAACGATCGATAACCCTAACGGCAAATTTTGACAATTTTATGACAAATATAAATTATTACGTTTATTTAAACTTTCTCTTACCATGTCATAAAACTTTCATCTCAAGGCGATAAAACTCTCTGCGTTTTTTAACGGGATATTTCCCGATTAAATTTTAGCGCGCATACATCATTGGGATGAGAAAATGAAAAAAAGCACACTGGCATTAATGGTATTGGGTTTTCTGGCGTCATCAACTTCTTCGCAGGCAGCGGAAATTTATAATAAAGATGGCAATAAACTCGACCTTTACGGAAAAGTAAAAGCAGAACACTATTTAAGTGATAATAACGCTGTAGATGGCGATCAATCTTATGTCCGTTTGGGGTTTAAAGGCCAGACTCAAATTAACGACCAACTAACTGGTTTCGGGCAGTGGGAATATCAAGTTGCCGCTAACAAAGCCGAAGGTGATGTTAATACAACCAAAACTCGCCTGGCATTTGCTGGGTTAAAAGCGGGTGATATTGGTTCATTTGATTATGGTCGTAACTACGGCGTATTGTACAACATCGCTTCCTACACCGATATGATGCCAGAGTTTGGTGATGATTCTTACACCAAAACCGATAACTTTATGACTGGCCGTGCTAATGGTGTTGCGACCTACCGCAATAACACCTTCTTTGGTCTGGTTGATGGACTGAAACTTTCCCTGCAATATCAAGGGAAAAACGAGAACGATGGCCGTGCAACCAGTAAACAAAACGGTGACGGTTTTGGTACTTCACTATCTTATGACATTGGTGATACTGGCCTGACAGTTGGTGCTGGTTACGCCAACTCCAACCGTACTTTGGCACAGAAAAACCAGGCTTACGGCAAGGGTGACAATGCCGAAGCCTGGACTACCGGCGTTAAATATGACGCGAATAAAGTGTATCTGGCTGCAATGTATGCCGAGACACGTAATATGACGCCAATTTCTGGTACAGCATCAATTAATGGAATAAATAGTAACATTAGTGGCTTTGCAAATAAAAACCAGGCATTCGAAGTTATTGCACAGTATCAATTTGATTTTGGTCTTCGCCCATCACTGGGTTATGTCCAGTCAAAAGCTAAGGATATTGAAGGGATCGGTGATGCCGATCTGGTGAAATATATCGATGTCGCGGCTACTTATTACTTTAACAAAAACATGTCTACTTATGTTGATTACAAAATTAACCAACTCAGTGATGACAATGCATTAAATCTGAATAGTGATGATGTTGTTGCCATCGGTATTGTTTATCAATTCTAATTAGAAAAAGAAAACCCCCATCCTTGATGGGTGGGGGTTTTTTATTTCAGGCCGAAAGCTTTACTGGTTTTTCTGCAAAGTTTTCTGCGGGCACCAAATCCAGACCCAGAGTGCTTAATAACTCGCGCAGCCGCTCATGGAAACCACGCAGTGTTTGCTCAAGTCTTTCATCTACTTCTTTGTCTTTTGCTGCTGTTGCAGTCCACTTACCATCTTTGTCGAACAGACCAAAATGGTATGTATAGGTAAATTGCTTTTCCTGCGCTTCCAGTTCCATCCACCAGCCCCAGAATTCACGTTTTTCTGGTGCAGGCTTCACATTAACGCACACAGCCAGGCAATCGAAGAAGAAACGGTTATCTTCACATTGCTCTTCCCGGATATATGGGCCAAGCGAGGCGAATTTTTTAATCAATCTACTTTTCGGGTGTCCACTCGGTAACGTCATTGCGATCTCCTGTTGTGAAGCAACTGTTTTACCAAATCAATGAAATTTAGCAAATCATTAACGTAATCTCTGCTTGATCCATCCGGTAATTTCTTTCAGCGCTTTGTCAAAGTTGCGATACACCGGGTTAAACGGGATCGCTAGCAACTTACCATCCGCAGATGACGAAGTGATTAAACGAGAGTCTTCTTCAGGGCTGAATGGATCGTTTGCCCAATAACCAGATAACATTGGCGTTGGGCAATGGCGCCCTAGCAGTCCCTGAGTTTTTAATGAATAGCGATTCAACTCCACACGCAAGGCGCTATCTGATGCATCATTCATCCCAAGGCGACTCGCCAGTACATCAATATACATCTCCGGCACTTGTGCCTGACGGGATGCATCGCTCAGTAAGCTATGAACAACAGGTCCAAGGCATGCCACAGCTTTCAAACGTGGTGCTTCAATATATCCCAGCCGTACCGCTACGTTAGCTCCAAACCGGAAGCCAAACGCCGCTACACGAGTGTGATCGACCCACGGAATATTCGGCAACGCCTTCAGAACGTGCTGGTGTAAAAGACTGGAATCCTGAGTCAGTTTCCATTTTGAAGAGAAGCCAACCGATGGCATATCGATGGTCAACATCGCCATACCTTCAGGTGCAAAATATTTATCAAACAAGTTGTAATAATCGCTTTGCAAAGCGTCAAGGCCACCGCAAATTAACACAGTCGGAAATGGCCCCTGCCCTTCTTTTGGAAGGTGTAAGAATCCGGTTATTGTTCCGCCACCAGGAATTGGGAATTCAAGTTCGCGCAAGCCTCCGGAAAGACGCGGAGCCGCTTCTTCATACGCGCGATTTGCCAGAACTTGTGCCTGTTCTGCAAGTTGATCACCTTTCAGATGCGGGTAGGCTGCAATGCTATAAAGATTAGCGGCCTGTAACCAATACTTGCCACTAAGTACCTTGTCTGTTTCCTGGTTAGCTCGCTGTTGCCATTGCATCGCTTGCTTTGACCATTCATAGATCCAGTTCCCACCACGATAGCCAATGACCGTATCAAATAACTCATCATTGGTACGTTCGGCCTGGCAAATGGCAATTCGCGACTGTACTTCGAGGATTTCGAGAGGATCGACACCGCGCCAAACCCAGAGCAGGCGGTTGATCATACGGTACCACTGAGGGGCTGTTGCACCGTCCAGAGCAGACTGAATAACGGGGGCAGCTTGATGCTTAGCGCGCCGAACCAGAGTTGAAGTTTCGGGGTGCTTAAATCGTGGTTTAAACAGGGTTTCGCTAAGATTGGCCTGTGACATCGTTTCTGCCTCCATACAAACGTCAGGAATGAGGCTATTGTACTCTGTCAGCATCCAAATAACACAAACGCCCGGCTATGCCGGGCGTAAATCACTGCAAATACTTAAACTACCAATAACCTAAATCATTTGAGCTGTAGCTAACGCCACTGTGACTCGAAGGATGACGGCTATTAACGACCAGCTAAAGGTGGCACGAACACAACGCCCATATCCCACGGCTGTTCAATCCAGGTATCTTGCGGGATATCGATAACGTAATCATCAACCAAAGGCTGGCCAGCAGGCTTGGCGAAGATAGTGACGAAATGCGCTTTTGGATACATTTCGCGGATAGCAACAGCGGTACCGCCAGTGTCTACCAGGTCATCGATAACGATGAAGCCTTCACCATCACCTTCAGCACGTTTCAACACGGTCAGCTCACGCTGGTTGTCGTGGTCATAGCTGGAGATGCATACGGTATCAACATGACGAATCCCCAGTTCACGTGCCAGCAGTGCGCCAGGAACCAGGCCGCCACGGCTAACAGCAATAATGCCTTTCCACTGTTCAGCAGGAAGCAGACGGCTTGCCAACTTACGCGCGTGAATCTGCAACATGTCCCAGGTGACGATGTATTTTTCGCTCATGTGAAATTATCCCAGCCAGTTATTAACGGCTTAAAAATGTTCAAAGGGGTTTTGGTTGCGCGAGATTATAGAGATCTGACGCACTAAAAACCAGTACTGTAGGCCTGTATCCCTCGTTTTTACGTGCTTTAGGTCGTCACAGCCTTAGTTATAGTGGTATTCTCAGGCCAGCGCACAATGCTTACTTGTGTTGTATTTCATTAAGATCAATCCTGCGCTCTGCGAACCAAAATTGTCAGCAGAGTCGATGTCAAGGAGACTTATCGTGTCTGAACTGTCTCAATTATCTCCGCAGCCGCTGTGGGATATTTTTGCCAAAATCTGTTCTATTCCGCATCCTTCTTATCATGAAGAACAACTCGCGGAACATATTCTGTCCTGGGCAAAAGAAAAAGGCCTGCATGTTGAGCGCGACCAGGTTGGTAATATCCTGATCCGCAAACCTGCAACAGCTGGTATGGAAAACCGTAAAGCGGTCGTCCTGCAAGCTCACCTTGATATGGTGCCGCAGAAAAATAACGACACTGTCCATGATTTCACAAAAGACCCGATTCAGCCGTATATCGACGGCGAGTGGGTTAAAGCGCGCGGCACTACGCTGGGTGCGGATAACGGTATCGGTATGGCATCTGCATTGGCAGTGCTGGCTGATGATTCCGTGTCTCATGGCCCGTTAGAAGTCCTGCTGACAATGACCGAAGAAGCGGGTATGGATGGCGCTTTTGGCCTGCAAGCTGGCTGGTTACAAGCTGATATCCTGATCAACACCGATTCTGAAGAAGAAGGTGAGATCTATATGGGTTGTGCTGGCGGGATTGATTTTATCTCCACGCTGCCACTGCAACGTGAAGCGATTCCAGCAGGTTACGAAACCTACAAGCTGACCATCAAAGGTTTGAAAGGCGGCCACTCTGGCGCTGAAATCCATTTGGGTCTGGGCAATGCAAACAAATTACTGGCGCGTTTCTTGTTCGCTCACGCAGCAGAACTGGATGCTCGTCTGATTGATCTGAACGGCGGTACGCTGCGTAACGCAATCCCTCGTGAAGGTTCAGCTATCCTTGCTGTACCTGCCGATAAAGCTGCACAACTCAAGCAACTGGCAGCGCAGTTCTTGTCAATTCTGCAAAATGAGCTGGGTGCCGTTGAGAAAAACACCACCGTTCTGGTTGAAGCGACCAACACAGACAAATCTGCGCTGACAGTAAAAAGCCGCGAAGCTTTCATTAACTTGCTCAACGCAATGCCGAATGGCGTTATCCGCAATTCCGACGCTGTAAAAGGCGTAGTGGAAACCTCACTGAACGTGGGTGTGGTAACAATGACTGATGAAAGCGCAGAAATCATCTGCCTGATTCGTTCACTGATTGATAGCGGCAAAGATTATGTGGTTGGCATGCTTCACGCACTGGGTCAGCTTGCTGGCGCAGAAAGTGTTGCAAAAGGCAGCTACCCAGGCTGGCAGCCGGATGCAAAATCCCCGGTAATGGCTCTGGTTCGTGAAACTTACGAAAAGCTGTTCAACAAGACGCCAAACATCATGGTTATCCATGCCGGTCTGGAATGTGGTCTGTTCAAGAAGCCTTATCCTGAGATGGATATGGTGTCTATTGGGCCGACCATTACAGGTCCACACTCGCCTGATGAACAAGTTCATATCGCAAGCGTTGGCCAATACTGGATTCTGCTGACTGAGTTACTGAAAGCGATTCCTGTTAAGTAAGCCAAATACGTGTAGATCAAAACCCTTTCATTGAGAGGGTTTTTTTATATTCCCAGAACCAGTTGGCGCTCCAACTGCGGGTCCAATAACGTGACATGCAGCCCCACCAGCCTTACGCCTCGCCCTCCCCGGCGCTCTTCCCATGTTTTCTTCGCCGTTGCGATTAAATCGGCTTTATTTAGCTGCGGCCAGACATGTTCCTGAGTGGTTTGCTGGAAATCATTAAACTTGAGTTTGACTCCCTGACGAGCAATCAATAGATCTGGTTTCACCTTTTTCAGACGTCGCTCAAGCTCCTCGTACAGCTGTTCAATAATGAGTTCGCACTCCTGCCACGTATGAATATCTTCAGCCAGCGTTTTCTCAACGCCGACGGATTTTCGCTGCCGCTCGTTATTTATCTCACGCTCATCAATTCCCTGGCTGCGTTCCCACAACACACGCCCAAACTTTCCAAAACGTTTGAGCAACGAAGCTAAATCTGTGTTCTGCACATCAGCACAGGTGCGTAACCCGAGACTTTCCAGCTTGCCGGCTGTGACTTTACCAACGCCTGGAATTTTGCCGAGCGGCAAGGTTTGCAAAAATGCAGGAATTTCTTCTGGAGTGATGACGTATTGCCCGTCGGGCTTATTAAGGTCTGACGCTATTTTCGCGAGAAATTTGACCGGAGCGATCCCCGCTGAAGCGGTGAGATTAAGTTCATCTGAAATGGTCTGGCGAATTTCTTTCGCCATGAGAGTGGCCGAACCGTGGCAATTAATGCTTGCGGTCACATCCAGATATGCTTCATCCAGAGACAGAGGTTCAATAAGCGTGGTGTAGCGGCTAAATATTTCGCGGATATGGTTGGAAGCTTCTTTATATGCGTCAAAGCGCCCAGGTAAAAGTGTCAGATGCGGGCACAATTTGAGTGCCATGGCGGTCGACATTGCGCTGTGCACGCCAAATTTACGTGCTGGGTAATTTGCGGTACTGATAACTCCACGTCGCTGCGCGCTGCCGCCAATAGCCAGCGGGATATCCCGCAACTTGGGGTTATCGCGCATCTCCACGGCTGCAAAAAAGCAGTCCATATCAACATGAATGATTTTACGCATACTTTTTTACACCAGAAATTTCACTGGATAAGTATACAGTTAATTAATGAGAGGGGGAAAGTCTGTATCAAAGAAATCCTCCCGACAAAGCGGGAGGATTTAAGAGGCTTATATGATGCGGTTTTGCTGAATTTTTGCCAGTCGTTCGGCTTTCGCCATACGCTTTTTACGCGCATCGCAAGGCTCAGGACAGTTGCAAACCTTCTCCATACCGAGTGCTGCAATGCCGCCACAGCTACCCTGAAGCGCTTTGCGCTTCACGATAACTCCCAGTGACATACCAAATATCACCAGCAAAAATATAACGAAGGTGGCTAAAAATACCGTCAGCATAATAGCTCCCGTCAGCCGCCAAAGTCGTCGAGCATGATGTTGTCATCCTCTACGCCCAGGTCTTTGAGCATTTTAATCACCGCGGCGTTCATCATCGGCGGCCCACACATATAGAATTCACAATCTTCTGGGGCCGGGTGGCTGCGAAGATAGTTTTCCAGCAATACGTTATGGATGAAACCGGTGTAACCCGTCCAGTTATCTTCAGGCTGCGGATCAGAAAGCGCCACATTGAAGTTAAAGTTCGGGTTTTCTTGTGCCAGTTTTTCAAACTCTTCTTCGTAGAACATTTCACGCAACGAACGCGCACCGTACCAGAAGCTGATTTTGCGCGTGCTATGCAGGCGTTTAAGCTGATCAAATATGTGCGAACGCATTGGCGCCATACCGGCACCACCGCCGATAAACACCATTTCTGCATCCGTATCTTTGGCAAAGAATTCACCAAACGGCCCAGAAATTGTCACTTTATCGCCTGCTTTCAGCGACCAGATATAGGAGGACATAATCCCAGGAGGTGCATCTGGCACATTTGGCGGCGGCGTAGCGATACGCACGTTCAGCATGATAATGCCTTTCTCATCCGGGTAGTTCGCCATGGAATAGGCGCGAACACAGGGTTCTTTCACCACAGATTTGAAACGGAACAGGTTAAATTTATCCCAGTCACCACGGTATTCCTGCGGAACATCGAAGTCCTGGTAGTTAACTTCGTGAGGTGGGCTTTCAATCTGGATGTAACCACCCGCACGGAACGGCACCACGTCACCATCAGGAATACGTAACTTGAGTTCTTTGATGAACGTCGCTTTGTTATCGTTGGAGATAACTTCGCATTCCCATTTTTTAACACCGAAGATCTCTTCCGGCAGCTCAATTTTCATGTCCTGCTTAACCGCAACCTGACAGGCAAGACGGCAGCCCTCTTTCGCTTCACGTTTGGTGATATGCGAAAGTTCGGTAGGCAGAATATCACCCCCACCT
This sequence comes from Buttiauxella sp. AC038, assembly GCF_979253565.1. Taxonomy (NCBI): domain Bacteria; kingdom Pseudomonadati; phylum Pseudomonadota; class Gammaproteobacteria; order Enterobacterales; family Enterobacteriaceae; genus Buttiauxella; species Buttiauxella sp. AC038. The sequence continues at coordinate 4,024,307 of NZ_CEEDCQ010000001.1, forward strand.
TCTTTAACGGTTACACGGCACTGCCCGCAAGAACCACCACCACCGCAAGCTGAGGAGATAAAAATCCCCTGGCTTGAGAGTGTGTTGAGCAGTTTGTCACCCGCCGGAGCATGGAACTGCTTGTCTGCTTCGTTGTTAATCTCGATCAGCACATCACCGGAGTTAACAAGCTTTGACTTGGCAAACAGAATCATCAGCGCCAGGGCCAAAACAATAAGCGTGAACATCACCACGCCAAGAATAATTTCCATACCTTTCCGCCCTTATAGCTGCACACCGGAGAATGACATGAAACCCAGTGCCATCAATCCAGTGGTGATAAAGGTGATTCCTAAGCCACGCAATCCTGCGGGCACATTGGCATATTTCATCTTCTCGCGAATACCAGCCATCGCGACGATAGCCAGCATCCAGCCCACACCGGAACCCACGCCATAAACGATGGATTCGCCGAAGCTGTAATCACGCTGCACCATAAACGATACGCCACCGAAAATGGCACAGTTAACGGTGATAAGCGGCAGGAAGATACCCAGCGCGTTATAGAGTGCCGGGAAGAAACGATCGAGGATCATTTCAAGGATTTGCACCAGCGCTGCAATCACACCAATGAAGGTAATGAAATTCAGGAAGCTGAGGTCAACACCTTCAACCAATGCACCGTCGCGAAGCACAAGGTTATAAACCAAGTTATTCGCCGGAACAGCAATCCCTAAAACAACGGTAACCGCCACACCCAAACCAAATGCCGTGGAAACCTTCTTGGAAACCGCCAGGAAGGTACACATGCCAAGGAAGAACGCGAGAGCCATGTTTTCAATAAACACGGCACGCACAAACAGACTAATCATATGTTCCATAGTCAGTTAGTCCTTTTCCTGCTGCGCAGGCTTCAGCGTACGCAGTGCCCAAATAAGCAGGCCGATAATGAAGAACGCACTCGGCGCCAGCAGGAACATCCCGTTTGGCTGGTACCAGCCACCGTTTTGAACCGTTTCAAGCACCGTGATACCAAACAGTTTGCCGCTACCTATCAGCTCACGTAGAAAACCAACCAGCAGCAGTATCACGCCATAACCCAGGCCGTTTCCGATACCATCCATGAAGCTTGCCAGCGGTGGCGACTTCATGGCGTAGGCTTCGGCACGCCCCATCACAATGCAGTTGGTGATGATCAGGCCGACGAATACAGATAACTGCTTGGAAATTTCGTAAGCATAAGCACGCAGAATCTGATCTACGACGATAACTAACGAAGCAATGATCGCCATCTGTACGATGATTCGCACACTGTTTGGGATCAGGTTACGGATCATCGAGATGAACATGCTGGAGAACGCTGTCACCACCGTTACCGCAATGGTCATTACGAATGCTGTTTCCAGCTTCGTTGTTACAGCCAGCGCCGAACAGACACCGAGTATTTGCAAGGCAATCGGGTTGTTATCCACAAGAGGACTAACCAGTACCCGTTTGACCTCTTTCATGTCTGAAATATCAGCCATTGTTGAGCGCTCCTTCACGTACTTGTTTCAGGAAGGGACCAAAACCGAGTTCACCCATCCAGAAATCAAAAGTGTGTTGTACACCGTTTGCTGTGAGCGTGGCACCGGATAAACCATCTACCCCGTACTCATCCCCCTGACGCGCACCGCCTTTCACAACACGAATTGCAGGCTTGCCATTATCATCAAGCAGTTTCTTACCAATCCACTGCGCACGCCAGTTCGGGTTTTCAACCTCACCGCCCAGGCCCGGGGTTTCACCCTGGTCGTAGTAAGTGATTCCTTTTACCGTACGGCCATCGGTTTGCAGAGAAACAAAGGCATACATCATCGACCACAGACCTTTGCCATACACCGGCAAGACAACTTCCTGGATTTTGTTTTGCTCATCTCGAACCAGGTAAATCTCAACAATATTGCTGCGATTTTTTATCCCGGCACGATCGTCTTCAGGCGCAAGTGTCGTGCTCAGGTTAGGGTCACGCAGTGCTGCTGCCTGGTCGAATTTTGACGAGTCTTTATCCAGCAACTCGCCACTTTTCAAATCCAGCAAACGCGGTGTAATACGCGATTCAAATACTGCTTTGACATCTTCACCTGTCATTTTTGGTGTTGCTAAGCCCGCAACATCAAGAATGTTACGTTGCTTATCGAGGGCTTTTTGCTCCTGCTGGCGAGCTTTCAGCCCAACAGCAGAACCCGCTACCACAACGGAGCACACCAGGCAAAGCACCAGCACCACCAGCAGTGTTCTGCCAATGCTATCGTTACTTTTTACTTCAGCCACGCGACTTCCTCCGCTTGATATTGGCTTGCACCACCAAGTAATCGAACAACGGTGCAAAGAGGTTGGCGAACAGAATCGCCAGCATCATTCCTTCTGGATAGGCCGGGTTTACAACTCGAATTAATACACACATCACGCCGATGAGTGCCCCATACCACCATTTACCTTTGTTGGTAAACGAGGCCGAAACTGGGTCGGTCGCCATAAACATCATGCCAAAAGCAAAACCACCTAGTACCAGATGCCAATACCACGGCATGGCGAAAAGTGGGTTGGTTGCAGAACCGATGAAATTAAACAGCGTTGCTGTGGCAATCATACCGAGCATAACACCCGCCACGATGCGCCATGAGGCGACACGACCAAACAGGATAATCGCCCCACCGATAAGGATCATCAGCGTTGAGACTTCACCAATCGAACCTGGAATGTTGCCAAGGAAGGCATCCATCCATGTCACAGGTTGGCCCGAAACAACATTGACTAATGCTTCACCGCCGCCATGGGACCACTGGGAAAGCGGCGTTGCGCCAGAGAAACCGTCAGCCGCGGTCCACACCAAATCACCAGAAATTTGCGCAGGATAAGCAAAGAACAGGAATGCACGGCCAGCCAGCGCGGGGTTGAGGAAGTTACGGCCTGTTCCACCGAAAATCTCTTTAGCGATAACCACACCGAAACTGATACCGAGCGCGGCTTGCCACAAAGGCATAGTGGGTGGCACCACCAGCGCAAACAGAATTGAAGTAACAAAGAAGCCTTCGTTAATTTCATGTTTGCGGATGATAGAGAACAGAACTTCCCAGAAACCACCTACCAAAAATACGGTGATGTAGATTGGCAGGAAGAAAACTGCCCCAAGCGTCATCATGCTGAGCCAACCAGCATCAGGCGTAAAGTTCACCCCCAGCCACTGCGCGATAACATAATGCCAGTCAGATGAAATCACCTGCTGGAGTTGTTCAGCACCGTACATTTTGTTCAGGGCTGGGATGGTTTGCAGCCCGACGTTGTACATGCCCCAGAACATCGCCGGGAACACCGCGAACCACACCAGGATCATCATGCGTTTCAGGTCGATAGCATCACGAACGTGGGAGGCGCCTGGCGTAACGATACCTGGCGTATAGAACAGTGTCGCCGTCGCTTCAAAGAGCGGGTAGTACTTCTCTAGCTTTCCGCCTTCCGTAAAATGCGGTTCTAGCTTTTCAAATAAATGCTTCAAGCCCATGACTTATCCTTCCTGCTCGATGCGGGTTAATACCTCGCGTAGCACCGGGCCATACTCATATTTCCCCGGGCAAACGTAGGTACAAAGCGCCAAATCTTCTTCATCCAGCTCCAGACACCCCAGCAATTGAGCGCTGTCAGTATCTCCTGCCAGTAAGTCGCGCAATAACATCGTGGCCAGAATATCCAGCGGCATGACACGTTCATAGTTGCCAATTGGCACCATTGCGCGTTCGCCACCATTGGTATCGGTTGAGAAGTTAAATAGTTTGCGCTTCAGGAAGTGGCCAACTGTGGTGCGTGTAATCGAATATTTATCGGCTCCCGGCATTACCCAGCCAAACAGTTCTTTTTCACGCCCTTCTTTCAGAACCGTGACCTGCAGGTGGAAACGACCAAGCCAGGCTCGAGGGCCTACTGCCATGGTTCCACTTAAAACAGAACCGGATACGATGCGGTTTTCGCCTTCTTCCAGCTCACCGGCTGTGAGCACTTCCAGAGAGGCTCCCAGGCGAGTGCGAATCAGGCGTGGTTTTTTAACCTGTGGGCCGGCTAACGCAATAACGCGTTCAGTCCACAATTCACCTTCAATAAATAATTTGCCGATGGCAATCACATCCTGGTAGTTAAGATGCCATACCGTTTTTTGCAGGCTAACAGGTTCCAGGAAGTGAATGTGTGTGCCCACTAACCCGGCAGGGTGAGGACCGGCAAATTCATTAAACGTCACTTGTCCGGAAGCATGGCCGCCCAATTTACCGCCACCTGCCTGGCATACATGGACTTTTCCATCAGTCAGCCGTGACAACAGTGTTAAGCCCGCATCAAACATTTCGCGATGTGCGCGAATAATGGGTTGCGGATCGACTGCCAGCGGGTTGGTATCAATGGCGGTCACAAAAATGGCCGCGGGAATGCTCGCAGGTTGCGGTGCTTTACTGAATGGTCGCGTACGAAGTGCAGTCCATAGGCCAGAAGATAGCAGCTGTGCCTGAACAGTTTCACGCGGCAATTTGCCAAGGTTTTCTGGTGCAAACCGTTCAAAAACGACCTGTTCATCACCCTGAACCTCAATAACCAGAGATTGCAGTACGCGACGTTCACCACGATTAATCGCCTTTACCGTTCCACTCGCAGGAGCGGTAAAGAGCACGCCAGGGTTCTTTTTATCTTCGAAGAGAGGCTGGCCTTTCAATACCTTGTCACCTTCCTGCACAAGCATAGAAGGGCGCATGCCGACATACTCTTCACCGAGCAGGGCCACGAAAGGTATCGCAGGGCCGTCATGGATTTGCTGTTCCGGCAAACCGGCAATAGGCAAGTCCAGACCTTTTTTGATTTTTATCATAAGGTTATCACGTTTAAAATTGGCTTAAACATACCGACAAAAAACTGTAGCCGACAACGGATGGGTTGAATTAACGTTCAACCGATGCGACACATAAAGCGGTGAAAACAGGAAACGCATCCATTCACTATTGCGAGAGGGAGGTATAAGTCGCCCCGACAAGCGGGACAACTGACTTATGGATAGTTTCCGTTCATATCCGCAGGTCAACATTCGGCGGGGATTTTAGCATCATTAGAGGCTAGAAGGGGCACAAAACAACACACAGATATGCAGCTATGCGAGCTGTTACGCAAAAAGCGAATCCTTCCCCTTTTCAGAAGTATTGTATAAAGTCCAAATTAATAGCGTTACACCCCCTGCGTTGGGCTTGCGAAAATTCAGAACGATGCTAATGTGAGCGCTCCTGATACAGAGTATTCTGATTTTGGGTCTCTTTTTGCCGTCCTGGCATTTGGTATAAGTTTTTCAAGGAATAAAGCAGTATGCGTAAGATCGCACTCATTATTGCGATACTTCTGATACCGTGCATGTCGTTTGCCAGCTTATTAAGCGGCAACACGTCCAACACGCCTGTCAGTAAAGAATTCAAGCAACAACTCATGGGCTCTCCTGTTTATATTCAAATATTTAAGGAAGAGCGCACGCTAGAGCTATATGTGAAGATGGGCGAGAAGTTCCAATTACTCGACAGCTATAGCATCTGTAATTATTCCGGTGGGCTAGGTCCTAAACAACGTCAGGGTGATTTTAAAAGTCCTGAAGGTTTTTATAACGTGACCCGTAGCCAGCTAAAACCTGATAGCCGCTTCTATAAAGCCATTAATATTGGCTTCCCGAACGAGTTTGATCGCCAGCATGGTTATCAGGGTCAATATCTGATGATCCACGGTGCTTGCGTCTCTATTGGCTGCTATGCCATGACCGACACCAACATTGATGAGATCTTCCAGTTTGTTACCGGGGCTTTAGTCTTTGGTCAACCAAGCGTGCAGGTGAGCATTTATCCGTTCCGCATGACAGATGCCAACATGGAACGCCACAAGTACTCTTATTACATCAACTTCTGGAAACAGCTGAAGCCGGGATATGACTACTTCACGGCGAATCACCAGCCGCCAGGCGTGTCGGTAATTAGCGGTAATTATGTGATAAGCAAACCGGTTGCGCCTACGACACAACCGCAGTTGGCATCAAACTACGCGCTCCCCGAGACAAAATAATTCCGACTCCCCTGGTGCAATCTTGTGCCAGGTTTCGTTACCTGTAAGAGGTTGAGTCGCAATCACAGTGACCACATCATTGAGTGTGGTCTCTTCCTGAAAATCGATTTCCACATCCTGATCCAACAGTTTTGCCACACCAAACGGTGCCCGTCGGGTTATCCAATATAAATTGGTGGAGCAGAACGCCATCACGTAGCGCCCATCCGACAGCAACATATTGAACACGCCCTTCTCACGCAATTGCACCGCAAGCTCTGTAATATAGCGAAACACCGCTTGCATATTGCCTGGCGTGCGTGGATAACGCTGCGTCAGCTTATGTAGCAGCCAGCAAAATGCTTGCTCGCTATCGGTTTCGCCAATCGGTCGGAACGGGCCGGTATCGAGTGAACGATGCCCTTTGAGCTGGCCATTGTGCGCATAAGTCCAGTTACGACCCCATAACTCGCGTGTAAAAGGGTGGGTATTTTCAAGCGCCACTTTGCCGCGGTTAGCCTGACGAATATGCGCGACCACTGAACAAGATTTGATAGGGTAATCCTGCACAAGCTTTGCGATAGGTGAGTTAAAACTCGGTTGCGGATCTTTGAACGTACGACATCCCTTACCTTCATAGAAAGTAATGCCCCAGCCGTCTTTATGCGGCCCCGTTCCTCCGCCACGCTGCACCAATCCGGTAAAGCTAAAGCAAATATCCGTAGGTACATTGGCGCTCATCCCGAGCAGTTCGCACATTTTAACCTCCCACCACTAAACTACCCTCACCCAGTCCCCCTCCCTGAGGGAGAGGGAACAGAGCTACTTAAGCTTTAACCATCTCTTTTTCAATCAACTGAATCAGGATATGAATCACTTTGATGTGTATTTCCTGAATGCGGTCAGCGTAGCCAAAGTGTGGAACACGAATTTCGACATCCGCTGTTCCATCCATTTTTCCGCCGTCTTTACCGGTCAGGGTAATGACTTTCATGCCTTTCGCACGTGCAGCTTCAATGGCTTTAATCACGTTACCGGAATTACCCGAAGTGGAGATCCCCAGTAGCACATCGCCTTCACGTCCTACCGCTTCAATGTAGCGAGAGAAGATGTACTCGTAGCCAAAATCGTTGCTCACACAAGAGATGTGGCTGACATCAGAAATCGCGATTGCCGGGTAGCCTGGGCGATTTTCACGGTAGCGACCTGTCAACTCTTCAGCAAAGTGCATGGCATCACAATGTGAGCCACCATTGCCGCATGACAGCACTTTGCCACCTGCTTTAAAGCTATCAGCTAGCAATACTGCCGCGCGCTGAATAGCATGAATGTTAGCGTCATCTTTCAGGAAGTTAGCCAGCGTTTCAGCCGCTTCATTCAATTCATTACGAATAAGATCCTGGTACATGAGGATGTCCTTCAGTATTTTTCGATTGATTAACCCCAGCAGTTTACCGGATAGCGCGAGAAGCGCCATATCCTCCTGCTTTTGCTGTTCCGTGCGGTAACAATGTGAGCTGAGTTGTAATTATTTTGTGAATATATTGCTAAAAAAACCACATGAACTAAAACCAATACATCCAAGTGGTCAGACCTCCTACAAGCAAGGGAGTTTCCTTTATGTTGATTTTGAGTATTGTCGCAACCGTCGTTCTCCTCGGTGTGCTTTTCTATCACCAGGTCAATTTGTTGCTCAGTAGCGTAATTCTACTGGCGTGGACAGCCGCGCTTGGCTTTGCTGGTATCTGGTCTATCTGGGTACTGGTTCCACTCGCGATAATTCTGGTACCGTTAGTCTTAACCCCAATGCGTAAATCTCTGATTTCCGCTCCGGTTTTCCGTAGCTTCCGCAAAGTTATGCCGCCGATGTCGCGTACTGAGAAAGAAGCTATCGATGCCGGTACAACCTGGTGGGAAGGCGATCTGTTCCGTGGCAAGCCGGATTGGGAAAAGCTGCACAACTATCCGCAGCCTAAACTGACTGAAGAAGAACAAGCCTTTATCGACGGCCCGGTTGAGGAAGCGTGTCGCCTGGCAAATGACTTCCAAATCACACACGAAATGGCAGATTTACCGCCAGAGCTGTGGGCTTATTTAAAAGAACATCGTTTCTTCGCGATGATCATCAAGAAAGAGTACGGCGGTCTTGAGTTTTCGGCTTACGCACAATCTCGCGTACTGCAAAAACTGTCTGGGGTTTCCGGGATACTAGCGATTACCGTCGGCGTGCCTAACTCATTAGGCCCAGGCGAATTGCTGCAACATTACGGTACTGACGAGCAGAAAGATCACTACCTGCCACGCCTGGCTCGTGGGCAAGAGATCCCATGCTTTGCGCTGACCAGCCCGGAAGCTGGCTCAGATGCAGGTGCGATTCCTGATACCGGCGTTGTCTGCATGGGCGAATGGCAAGGTCAGCAAGTTCTCGGTATGCGTCTGACCTGGAACAAGCGCTACATTACGCTCGCACCAATTGCTACCGTTTTAGGCCTGGCATTTAAACTGTCTGACCCGGATCACTTGCTGGGCGAAGAAGAAGATCTCGGTATTACCTGTGCGCTAATCCCAACTCACACGCCGGGTGTGGAAATTGGTAAACGCCACTTCCCACTTAACGTGCCATTCCAGAACGGCCCGACTCGCGGTAAAGATATTTTCGTCCCGATTGATTACATCATCGGTGGCCCGAAAATGGCCGGCCAGGGCTGGCGGATGCTGGTGGAATGTCTGTCTGTTGGCCGTGGCATTACTCTGCCATCCAACTCCACAGGCGGTTTAAAATCTGTGGCGATGGCAACGGGTGCTTATGCCCATATCCGTCGTCAGTTCAGAATCTCTATCGGTAAAATGGAAGGCATTGAAGAACCACTGGCACGTATCGCGGGTAACGCATATGTGATGGATGCTGCCGCTTCACTGGTGACCTACGGCATTATGCTTGGAGAGAAGCCTGCTGTTCTGTCAGCTATTGTGAAGTACCACTGCACCCACCGTGGCCAGCGCGCCATTCTTGATGCAATGGATATTCTCGGCGGTAAAGGCATTATGCTGGGCAATTCCAACTTTGTGGCACGTGCCTATCAGGGTGCACCTATCGCGATTACCGTGGAAGGCGCAAACATCCTGACGCGTAGCATGATTATATTCGGCCAGGGTGCGATTCGTTGCCATCCGTATGTGCTTGAAGAGATGACTGCCGCGCAAAACAATGATGTTAACGCGTTCGATAAGCTGCTGTTTAAGCATATCGGCCACGTGGGTAGCAACAAAATGCGTAGCCTGTGGCTCGGTCTGACCAACGGCCTGACCAGCGCCACCCCGACCAAAGATTCCACCAAACGTTACTACCAGTATATGAACCGACTGAGCGCCAACCTGGCGTTGCTGTCAGACGTGTCCATGGCGGTATTGGGCGGCAGCCTTAAGCGTCGCGAGCGTATTTCTGCTCGTCTGGGTGATATTCTGAGCCAGTTGTACCTCGCTTCATCGGTGCTGAAACGCTATGACGACGAAGGTCGTAACGAAGCTGACCTGCCACTGGTTCACTGGGGCGTTCAGGATGCGTTGTATCAGGCAGAACAAGCGATTGACGATCTGCTGCGTAACTTCCCGAATGCGTATGTGGCTGGCATGTTGCGTGTCGTTATCTTCCCGCTGGGTCGTCGTTACGATGCACCATCTGACAAGCTGGATCATAAACTGGCGAAGATCATGCAGATCCCATCGGCAACCCGCTCGCGCATTGGTCGTGGCCAGTATCTGACGCCAAGCGAGTTCAACCCGGCAGGTCTGCTGGAAGAAGCACTGATGGACGTCATGGCTGCAGAGCCAATCCACCTGCGCATCTGCAAAGAAACCGGGCGGAACCTGTCATTTACTCGCCTTGATGAACAAGCGAAACAGTGGCTGGCTGAAGGGAAGATCAACGCAGAAGAAGCGTCGATCCTCACTAAAGCTGAAGCAAGCCGCCTGCGCAGTATTAACGTCGATGAGTTTGAGCCAGAGGAGCTGGCGACCATGCCGGTTAAGGTGCCGGAAAAGCATCGTAAAATTGAAGCGGCATAAGCCCTCCACCTCTCTATACTAAACCCGCTTCGGCGGGTTTTTTATTCTTAACTCATGCTAAAGTGAATGAAACACTGCTTATCATGAGGCTTCCGATTGTGTCTGGTTTGAAAATTACCGTTCTGCAACAACCGCTGGTCTGGATGGATGGCGGGGCAAACTTGCGCCATTTCGATGTGCAGTTAGATACTATTCATGGTCGCGATCTGATTGTCTTGCCGGAAATGTTCACTACCGGTTTCGCGATGGAAGCAGCCATTCAGTCGCTTGCTGAAGAGGAAGTGATTGACTGGATGCAGTTCAAAGCCCAGCAAACTCAGGCCATGATAGCCGGCAGTGCCGCGCTGCAAACCGATCGCGGGCCGGTGAACCGTTTCTTATTGGTACAGCCTGACGGCAAAGTCCATTTCTACGATAAACGCCATCTATTCCGCATGGCTGATGAGCACCACCATTACCAGGCGGGTAACGAGCGGGTCATCGTCGAGTGGCGTGGATGGCGCATTCTGCCGCAGGTTTGTTACGACTTGCGCTTCCCGGTGTTTTCTCGCAATCGCAATGATTATGACCTGGCGTTATACGTTGCTAACTGGCCTGCCCCGCGCTCCCTGCACTGGCAAAGTTTGCTTGTGGCCCGCGCCATTGAAAACCAGGCCTATGTCGCGGGTTGCAACCGCGTGGGCACCGACGGAAACGGCCATCATTACCGTGGTGACAGCAAGATCATTAACCCGCAGGGTGAAATTCTGGCGAATGGCGAAGCCCATCAAGCGATGCGCCTCGATGCCGATTTATCGTTGATTGCACTGCAAGAATACCGCGAGAAGTTCCCCGCATGGCAGGATGCCGATCCGTTTAGTCTTTAACTCCCTCGGTACGTCGACCACGACCACGGGGAAATCAAAAACGGCAGGTGATAATGCCCGCCGTTTTGCGGTATCACGAAGTCAATTTGCGCGGTAGGGTAAAGAGTTTCCCGCTGTGTCACGGCAAAGTACAAACCAATTTCCGCCGTCAGCCGATACTGCCCGCAAGCCAAATCCTCGCAGAACGCTTTTAGACGCCCATCCGCATCTGTAGCGCCCTGGGCTAACGCCTCCCAGCGGCCATCAATCAGCTGCTCAAGGCGAATCACCACCTCAGCCGCCGGTTTCCCTAACGCGGTATCCAGAACATGAGTACTTAACTGGCTCATTGGGCAAAGACTCCTTCGAGACGTAGTAACGTGATTTGGCGTAATTGCTCCAGCGCTTCAACTTCTTCCTGCGCGGGGGAATTGTTCAGGCGGCGTTGGAGTTCAGCGAGAATATCTTCACCGCAGCGCCCTTTCGCACGAATAAGAAACACGCGCCCAAACCGCTCTTCATATTGAGCATTACCCTGCGCCAGCGCGAGCGTTAACGCGCTGTTTTGGGTGTCTACAGCCGATTGCTCACCTTTAGATAAAGCCGCTTCTTTGCCGCTGCCCTGTGCTTTTTCACCAATCCGTGGATGTGCACAAAGTGCCTGTTCCAGTTCAGCACTTCCCCATTCATGAGTGAGCTGTGAAGCATAATGCTGCAATACCTCGACGGTCGAATACGGACGAGCGGCAACGACATTTTCAGCCCATGCGGGTATCGCAACACAAGGGGCAACAAGGCTCAGAGCTTCCTGCACAGGCGCATCGTTAAATTCAGCTAAAACACTTTTCGACGCCAGCGCAACGACAGCCTGCGCATAGGCCTGCACGGCCTGCATAACATCGGCCTCAAGAACCAACTCCGCCGGATGGTGGCTAATGCCACGGTCGCAACGCACAAACAGCATGCCTACCGGCCACTGTTCGGCAATGGCAATTGCATCATGCCCCGCGCCACTTGGCAGTGACAAACTCAACCCCTGCACCGCAGTAATGGCGGATGTTAACTGGTGCTGCAAACGGGCGTCACAAGGTGTGGCAGGAATCGAATAATAGGTTTCAGCACTGAAGGTCATGCCACGCTCGGCTGAAATCTCATGCGCCTTGCTTAATAAGTTTTCCAGCAATGCTTCAAGACTTGAATCCACGGGGCTGCGAATATCCAGCGTGAGCTGAATTTCACCAGGAATGACATTCGCGGCACCCGGTAAACAGTGCAAGGTTCCCACGGTCGCCACGATATCCGGGGAATAAGCGCGGGTTGCGCCTTCGACATACACCATCCAGGCGGCAGCGGCGGCGAGTGCATCCTTACGAATGTTCATTGGCACCGTCCCCGCATGCCCCGCCTCACCCACAAAGCAGCATTTCAAACGGCGCGCGCCGTTGATGGCTGTCACCACACCCAGAGCAAGATCCTGCTGCTCCAGCACCGGACCTTGTTCAATGTGCAGCTCAAGATAAGCACTGAAATCTTCCGGGTTGCGCCTGGCCGCATGAATACGCGCAGGGTCAAAGCCCGCATTCGCCAGGGCCTGAGCAACGCTAATTCCCGCAGCATCAACACATGCCAGCCAGTTGTCAGGCCAGGTTCCGGTTAGCCCCCGACTGCCTAATAATGTGATACCAAAGCGAGTGCCTTCTTCGTCACCAAAACCGACAATTTCAATCGCTTGCTCTAATTGAAGCTGGTGTTCATGGAGAAAGGCGACAACTTCCAGTGCGGTTAATACGCCTAACATGCCATCGTAACGCCCGGCATTGCGCACCGTATCCAGATGTGACCCCAGCAAAATGGCCGGAGCGCCTTCCCTTTTCCCTTCATAGCGCCCGCAGATATTGCCCACCGCATCCTGCCAGGTGGTCATGCCAATTTGTTCCATCCAGCGCGCCACCAAATGGTTAGCACGCAGATGCTCATGCGAAAGATAGACCCGGGTAAGTTGGTCTGGCGTTTCGCTAATTTGCGCCAGTTCATCCGCTCGCTGCATCACGCGCTTAGCGGCAATGCTGGCCTCGGCGGCATTCATCACAAGTTTTACCATCAGCTTTTTCCTTGTGAATAAACATCCCATGCTGCCTGCATTGCTGCACCTTGCGTCGTTTTGAAACCCAGGCGGTTCAATACAGCTTCAAGTGCTGTCAGCGTTTGCAGCACGCAATCTTTACGCGCGTTGTAGCCCATGGTGCCGATGCGCCAGATTTTGCCTTGTAGCGGGCCAAATGAGGTGCCGATTTCGATATGGAAATCTTCCAGCAGCATTTTGCGCACTTCTTCACCGTGGACAACGGACGGGATCACCACGCCGAGTACATTATTCATTTTGTGTTGCAGGTTGCCGAACGTTTCCAGCCCCATGCCCTGAATCCCCGCCACTAGCGCACGGCCATGCAATTCGTGGCGAGCGATCCCTACATCCAGCCCTTCTTCCAGCATAATGCGTGCGCACTCACGGGCGGCAAATAGCATGCTGGTGGCTTCGGTATGGTGGTTAAGGCGCTCTGGCCCCCAATAATCCATCACCATGCCGAGATCGAAATAATTCGAGTAGATCATTTCGTCGTCGCCATCCTGGTGCGCGGAAGTTCGGATCCCCTCCTCCACACATTTACGGCGGCGAATGACTTCTTCCATTTGCGCGCTGAGGGTTATCGGTGAGCTGCCAGACGGGCCGCCGAGGCATTTTTGCAGGCCTGCGGAAACAGCATCCAGCCCCCACGCATCCGTTTCCAACGCGTTGCCACCAAACGAGGCGGTCGCATCGGTATAAAACAGCACGCCATGGCGGCGACAAATGTCACCTAACTCAGCCAGTGGTTGCAGCATCGTGGTTGAAGTGTCGCCCTGAACGGTTAACAGCAAACGCGGTTTCACCGTTTTAATGGCATCTTCGATTTGGTCGGGCGTGAAAACCTCGCCCCACGGAACTTCAATGGTATGAACTTCAGCACGGCAACGACGTGCTATTTCACATAATAGGTGGCCGAAACGCCCAAACACCGGCACCAGAACTTTGTCACCCGGGCGAATGGCAGATAACAAAATAGCCTCAATGCCAGAACGGGAAGTCCCGTCGACCAGCATCGTCCAGCGGTTTTGCGTACGGAAAAGCTCACGATACAGCACCATCACTTCATTCATATAGCCAGTCATTACCGGGTCATACTGCCCAATCAACTGGCTCGCCATTGCCCGCAATACCCGTGGATCCGCGTTAATTGGCCCAGGACCCATCAATAAACGGTGTGGCGGATTAATTTGCGTGAAGTGCTGAATATCGAACATGGCATTTCCTTTTATTCATTCATGAAACAAAAGATTCTTTAATAAACATGTTGCAACTAATGTGCCACTCATTTACCCCAATGGCAAAGCAAGGGATATGAATAATCTTCGGCTTCATTCTTCATTGGCAATCAGATAACACTGGCGCGGCCACAGCCCGGCAATGAACCACAATGGTTCCCACGACCTGTGCAGCCGCACCATTTCAGTGCGCTAGCGCTGTTCCAGCTCATCAAATTCGGCGTACAACTCCGCAATATGATGGATACGCTGGCGACCGGTACTTAATGCTTCGTGCAGTACCGCGTTAGATAACAGATTGACCAGGCTCATTGCGCTGCTGTAGCTGTCGAAGGCAGAAACGCTGTCGAGTGGCGCGGCAAAATGCCAGCGGCAATACGGTGTCAGGCCAGAACCTTGCGCTTCACTCATCACCAGCAGCGGCACCTGGCGCTTATGCAGATTTGCCAGCAAAGGTTTGATGATGCGCGGCCGCCTGCGAAAAGCGATGGCGATAACACAATCGTGCTCGCTAATGTCCACCACCTCTTCAGCCAGCGTCTGGCCGGGCTGCGGCAGTAACCAGACATCGCTACGAATCTGTAACAGCTGTTGGCGCAAGTGCATCGCAACGGGCCATGAGTTTCTTAACCCGATGATAAAGACTCGTTTTGATGTATTAAGCGCCGTGACAACCTCGGCAAATTGTTGCGTATCAAGCAGACTTATCCATTGCGTTAGATTGGCCATTTCCTGCTTGTAATGCCGCGCCAGTAGCGTGTTACCTTGTACCGCATCACGGTTTTCCGTCAGCGGCATTCCGCTCTGGCGTAGCGTGCGCAGCTCTTCACGCATATCTTTATAACGATCATAACCAAGGCGCTTAAACAGGCGGCTTACCGTGGCTTTTGATACACCCGAAAGGCGGGCAAGTTCTGCACTGTTGTAGCTAATCAGGTCATCAAAATGATCGACAATAAACGCAGCAACACGCTGTTCCTGAGGAGAAAGCTGCTCGTATGTCGCTCTTAGGCGTTCATCTAGTTGTTTCATCATGACCTCTGTAACTTTTGTTTCACTCGAGCCTGGCACAGTGAAACTAATCGAGTCAACCTGGAACATCTCTTGCTTAGCTCTCTACCCAGGCTTCCATTCTGAGAGATAAAACGATGATGCAAAGCAATATGGCACCTTCAGGCATGGCGGTCACTCCGCACCATTTAGCCAGTGAAACTGCATTATCCGTGTTGCGCCATGGTGGTGATGCCATCGAGGCGATGGTGGCAGCGGCGGCAACGATCGCCGTGGTTTATCCCCACATGAATGGCATTGGCGGTGATGGTTTCTGGTTGATTGTACCGCCAGAAGGCGAACCGATTGCGATTGATGCCAGTGGTGCTGCGGGCTCGCTCGCCTGTCTGGAGTTCTACGCAGGTGAAAGCGCTATCCCGCATCGTGGACCTAAATCCGCGTTAACGGTGCCTGGAACCCTCAGCGGTTGGGATGAGGCGTTAAAAATCGCAGCACAGCTTGGCGGCGGGCAACTGCCGCTCTCACGTTTACTGGCCGATGCGATTCGCTACGCGGCAGACGGTATTCCGGTCACGCAATCTCAGGCGCTGGCGACGCACAGTAAATATGATGAACTGGTCAATATTGCCGGGTTTGCCGAGACCTTTTTAGAACGCGGTGAAATTCCCCGAGCGGGTAGCCGCTTCACCCAACCACGTCTTGCACAAACGCTGACGCGCCTGACCGTGGAAGGGCTTGATAGTTTTTATCGTGGGCCGTTAGCCGCGCTAATCGCCGAAGAGTTAGCGGATTTAGGCATGCCGATAAATTTGCAGGATCTCGCGGCACAGCGTGCTAAACGCCGTATTCCTCTGCATCTTAGCCACCAGCAGGGTGATATTTATAATATGACCCCGCCGACGCAGGGCCTGGTTTCGCTGGCGATTCTGGGGATAACCGACCATTTAGATATGGCGCAGGCCAACGAAACTCAAACCGTTCATCGCATCGTTGAGGCCACCAAAAAAGCATTCGCGCTGCGCGATAAATACATCACCGACCCACGCCATATCACCACATCAATTCAAAGCTTGCTGGAGCATGCACCGCTCACCGCTCTTGCCGCAGAAATTGATGACACCAAAGCGGCCAACTGGGGAACCGGCAAAGGCCCTGGCGACACCGTCTGGATGGGGGTAATTGATAGCACCGGGCTGGCGGTGTCGTTTATTCAAAGTATTTATCACGAGTTTGGCAGCGGCGTGGTGCTGCCTAAAAGCGGTGTACTGTGGCAAAACCGTGGGGCTGCGTTCAGCCTCAAGCCAGATAGCCTGTTAAGCCTGGCACCCGGTAAACAACCGTTCCATACACTGAACCCGGCAGCTGCACGGCTTGCCGATGGCAGAACCATGGTTTACGGCTCAATGGGTGGCGACGGGCAACCGCAAACGCAGGCGGCGATTTTTACGCGCCATGTGATTCAGGGCATGCCGTTACAAGAAGCGGTGTCCGCACCACGCTGGTTGCTGGGCAGAACATGGGGGCAAGCCTCTGACAGCCTGAAATTAGAAGGCCGATTCAGCCCAGAAACTTTCGCCGCACTGCGTGAGCTGGGACATGAAGTCGAAGCGCTGCCAGATTTCAGCGAGGCAGTGGGTCACGCAGGTGCCATTGTGCGCCACACCAACGGCATGCTTGAAGGCGCATACGACCCACGCAGCAATGGCAGCGCCGCAGGATTCTAAGGAGAAAGATATGACATCACAAACCATCAACTGGCCCGCATACATTCAGATAATGGAGCAATTGCTTAACGTCCCGCTGGATGAAGCTCGCCGTAAAGAACTGGAAGTGCAACTGACGCGCATGGCCGGGCTGGCTGAACCGCTGATGGATTTCCCGTTACCACAACGCCTGGAAGTCGCCGGGGTTTACAAACTATGAATCCACTTTCTATTCGCGACATTCAGCAAGGGTTAGCTGGTGGCGAATTTTCAGCTCAGGAACTGGCGCACCTGACGCTGGCCAAAATAGCGCAATCTAATCCTGAAATTAATGCGTTTACCGAAGTCACCTCAGCGCGTTTGTTGCAAGAAGCCGCAGCCATTGACCAAAAGCGCTCACGTGGGGAAACGCTTCCGCCGTTGGCAGGCGTGCCCTATGCCGTAAAAAATCTCTTTGATATTAAAGATGTAACAACGCTTGCAGGTGCCGAGCTTTTTAGTACCCAGCCCGCGGCACACGATGACGCTTTTGCCATCAAACAACTCAGTGCCGCCGGTGCGATGCTTTCAGGTGCACTGAATATGGATGCCTACGCATACGGGTTTACCACCGAAAACAGTCACTACGGGGCAACCCGAAACCCCCATGACCTGACGCGAATTGCAGGCGGTTCATCCGGCGGTTCAGCCGCAGCCGTCGCCGCTGGAATGGTCAACTTTAGCCTCGGCACTGATACCAATGGTTCGATTCGGGTTCCGGCTTCGCTATGTGGAGTCTTTGGTCTGAAACCTACTTTTGGCCGTCTCTCGCGTAGCGGCAGCCAGCCTTTTGTTGCCAGTCTCGATCATATCGGCCCTCTTGCACGCAGCGTGGATGATCTGGCGCGGGTTTATGATGCGCTCCAGGGAGTTGATCCTGCCGATCAGTTCCAGGCAGCCCGCAACATTGAACCGGTCGCCGATAAGCTCAAGCAGACGGTGAGTTTACGCTGTGCGGTGTTGGGGGGATTTTTTGATAGCTGGTGTGATGATGACGCGAAAACGGCGGTCGCAACCGTCGCCCATCGGCTTGAAGCACTGGAATGTATTATCTTGCCAGAAGCGGAACTCGCCCGTTCGGCAGCATTTTTGCTTTCTGCTGCGGAAGGGGGAAACCATTATTTACCTGCTTTGCGCGAACATGCTGAACGCTTCGAACTCAATTCCCGCGAGCGCCTTTTAGCAGGCGCAATGACGCCATCAGCCTGGTACACTCAGGCGCAGCGCTTCCGGACATGGTTCCGCGATAATACCCTGCCGCTCTTTGAAAAGTATGATCTGCTTATCGCCCCGGCAACACCGCGTTGTGCCACACTGATTGGTCAGCAAACCATGCGTATCAACGGCGCTGATCTTCCTGTCAAAGCCAGTATGGGCATGCTGACGCAGCCTATTTCTTTCCTCGGTTTACCGGTAGTTACGGTGCCGTTAATGACTGCAAGCGGGCATCCCATTGGCGTGCAGCTGATTGCGCCGCCATGGCGGGAAGATATCTGCTTGCAAGCCGCCCATCTACTTGAAATACAGGGTATGCTGGTAGGGAAAACTCACCAGGTAAGGTAAATACTATGATGCGTGACAATATCGATCGCCCGGCAATCGTCAATGAGGTGAGTGCCGCATTTTACCGCTACGAACAGGCGTTGATCAGCAACGATGTTGCGGTCTTAGATGAATTGTTTTGGGCCGATCCCCGCACCGTTCGCTTTGGTGCGAGTGAAAACCTCTACGGTATTGATGAGATAAGAGCGTTCAGAAATGCCCGTTCGTCACAAGGGTTAGACCGGCTTTTGCAAAACACCACTATCACCACTTACGGCGATGATATGGCCGTTGCCAGCACTGAATTCACCCGTGAAGGAAGCGACAAAATTGGCCGTCAGATGCAAACCTGGGTCAAATTTCCGTATGGCTGGCGAATTGTCGCAGCACATGTCAGCGTGATGAGCTAAAGACTGTGGGCGGGAAACGAAACGTCACCCGCCGCCACATCATCTATTCACTATCTATTCACTAAATGGATGCGTCTTCGCCCAGTGCTCGGCAATTTCCTGACGACGGCAAATCCACACGTCATCATGCTGCTGCACGTAATCGAGAAAACGCTGCAACGCTCTGAAACGACCCGGCCGCCCAAGTAAACGGCAGTGCATACCGATAGACATCATTTTCGGCGCCGTTTCCCCCTCTTCGTACAACACATCAAAACTGTCTTTCAGATAGGTGTAAAACTGCTCGGCGGTATTGAAACCTTGCGCAGTCGCAAAGCGCATATCGTTAGCATCCAGCGTGTAAGGCACCACCAGATGCGGTTTTATCGAGCCATCGCTACAGGTGACGTTGCTCCAGAATGGCAAGTCATCGCCGTAATAATCGCTGTCATAAAGGAAGCTGCCATTTTCTGCCACCAGCCTGCGCGTGTTCGGACTATCGCGGCCGGTGTACCAACCGAGCGGTTTGCTGCCGAACAAATCTTCAAGGATTTCGATGGCCTGGTGCATATGCTGGCGCTCAGTTGCCTCATCCAGATTTTGATAGTGGATCCAGCGCCAGCCGTGGCTTACCACGTCGTAATCTGCCGCTTTTATCGCGTCAACAATTTCAGGGTTACGCGCCAGCGCCATTGCTACGCCAAATACCGTCATGGTCAGGCCGCGTTTTTGGAACTCATTATGGATGCGCCAGAACCCGGCACGAGAACCGTATTCATAGAGCGAATCCATCGACATATGGCGATCGGGGAAACTTGCAGCACCGATGATATCGGAAAGGAATTGTTCCGAGCCACTGTCACCGTGCAGAACGTGGTTTTCACCGCCCTCTTCAAAATTGAGAACGAACTGCACAGCAACGCGGGCATTATTCGGCCACTGCGCATGGGGTGGCTTACCCGCATAACCTTTCATGTCACGCGGGTAGTTTTCAGTGAAGTGATAGTTTTTAGTTTTCGGTACTTCATTCATGGTTCGGTTCCTTATGAGCCGAGCCAGAATATCAACTCAGCATGTCAAAACAGCCGGATAACGGCTTTTTATTCGGATACGCAAGGTCGCCGTGTTTACTGGTTCCAAGCCCAAGCGCGATGAGGGACTCCACCATTTTCACCGCAGCAGTGACGCCATCAATCACGGGAATGCCGAGTTCAGCGGTCAGTTCCTGGGCTAGATTTGCCATCCCGCCACAACCGAGCACAATCGCTCCGCTGTTATCTTCTTTCATGGCTTGTATACAACGCTCGCGTACCTTCATCTGAGCAAGACCCGTGCCATCTTCCAGGGCCAGCACCGGTAAATCGATCGCATGCAGTGCGGCGCAGTGGTGCTCGAACCCATACTGGCGTAATAAATGACGCGCGATGATTACGGTGCGCGGTAACGTGGTGACGATAGAAAAGCGTGTCGCCACCAGAGTCGCGACGTGCATCGCGGCTTCTGCAATGCCAACCACCGGGCCGCTGGCGAGTTCACGCGCGGCCAGTAAACCGGGATCGCCAAAACACGCGATGACATGGCCACTCACGCCCTGCTCTTTACCCAGTTTGATTTGCTCAAGCACACCGATAGCCGCGACCGCTTCATCAAAATGCCCTTCTATAGATTCCACACCCTGTGTTGGGCAAACCGCGATGATTTCGCTGGAAGGGGCAGCGACACTGCGTGCCGCTTGCGCAATGGTGTGCGTCATCGCCACGTTAGTATTGGGGTTGATAACCTGAATCAAATGTTTCGTCATACTCATTCCTTTTGGTTTACTCCCCGATGGTCAGCACCATTTCCGGGCATAAAAATGTTTTTTTGCACTATCAGTGCACAACTCATACACGATGTAATAGCGCGTAGAGCCTCAATATACGCCGATAGCGCTCTTAAACGCCTCTGTATTCTGCCTGCTTGCTGAAAAATAAAACCTGGCCCGGTTCATGCAACAAAGGTTTCATACAATCCGTCAGCATCTGTTTTTATTAGGGAGCAGATATCATGCCAAGCACTGAACACAACACGACTACGATGACCGATAGTGCCAACTCAGGGTACAGCCCACGCCTGTGTAATGAGGATCTGGCACCCACGCGTAACCAGACATGGTCCTGGTACAATATTTTTTCATTCTGGATGTCCGATGTGCACAGTATGGGCGGCTATGTGGTCGCAGCCAGCTTCTTCACACTGGGGTTGGCAAGCTGGCAGGTTTTACTTTGCTTGCTGGTAGGGATTTGCATTGTGCAACTGTGTGCGAACCTGGTCGCGAAACCGAGCCAAATGGCAGGCGTACCTTATGCGGTGATTTGCCGCCAGGCATTTGGTGTATTTGGTGCCAATATTCCGGCCGTGATTCGCGGGTTAATCGCCTTTGCCTGGTACGGTATCCAGACTTATCTGGCGGCAAATGCTTTGATGCTGGTTATGTTGAAATTCTGGCCGTCGCTTGCACCAATGACTACCGGGCATTTCCTCGGCCTGTCGCATCTCGGTTGGGTTTGCTTTGGCATTATGTGGGTGCTGCAGGCGATGGTGTTCTGGCACGGCATGAATGCTATCAAACGATTTATTGATATCGCAGGGCCGGCGGTATACATCGTGATGATGGCGTTGGCGGGCTGGATTTTGTATCAAACCGGTTTTGATGGAATTTCGTTTACGCTTGCCAGCAAACAACTCTCTTCTGGTGAGCAGGCCTGGCAAATGCTGACCGCAACCGCGCTGGTGGTTTCATACTTCTCCGGTCCATTGCTGAACTTCGGTGACTTCTCGCGCTACGGCAAAAGTATGCAAGAGATCCGTCGTGGTAACCGCTGGGGTCTGCCGTTTAACTTCCTGCTGTTCTCCATCGTGACCGTGGTGATTGTCTCCGGCACACAATCACTGTTTGGCCGCATGATCACCGACCCTATCGAAACGGTCAGCCATGTGGGCAATAGCCTCGCGATGGCAATTGGTTTACTGACCATGATTACCGCCACTATCGGTATTAATATCGTGGCGAACTTCGTATCACCTGCTTTCGACTTCTCAAACTGCTCACCGCAGAAAATCAGCTTCCGTACCGGTGGGATGATTGCAGCCGTGGGTTCTGTTCTGCTGACACCGTGGAACCTGTTCCAGTCACCGGAGCTTATCCACTACACGCTGGATGTGCTGGGGGCGTTCATTGGGCCGCTGTTCGGTATCCTGCTGACTGATTTCTACATCATCAAACGCAGCAAAATTTATGTCGATGACTTGTTCGATGACACGCCAAAAGGCCGCTACTGGTACAAAAGTGGTTTTAACCCAAAAGCGATTCTCGCGCTGCTGCCTTCGGTTGCGGTTGGTTTAATCATCAGCTTTATCCCTTCGTTACACGAAGTGGCGAACTTTAGCTGGTTTATCGGCGCATTCATGAGTGCAGGCTGTTACCGCTGGCTGGCACGGGCAGATAAAGTGAGTGACGCTGTGGGATACAATGGGCAGGTTGTTGTTTCGAAGGAATAAAACGACGAAAGCCTGAATCATTTCTGATTCAGGCTTTCTGATTGTGGCGGAACGGACGGGACTCGAACCCGCGACCCCCTGCGTGACAGGCAGGTATTCTAACCGACTGAACTACCGCTCCGCGTTTGTTCCCCGTCGGGAACGAGGCAGATAATACGTATAGGGCTCATGAGCGTCAACGTTTTTTCTTATTAAACTAATCGTTTGCCGTTAATTTCACCCAAACGGTGTTTTTTAATACATTGCAGCTGTTTTTATATACGCCAAAGGCAACTGCCGCCCTTCTTTTCCACCAGGTCGAGTCGCGATTCATGCGCTTCTAGTTCTGCATCACTGGCACGAATAACTCGTATACCGGAGCTACGGCGCACAACACGCTGAATCCCATTGTCTCCGTTACGCTGCTGCACATCCCCTTCCATCGCAAACTTCAGAGAAGTTTGCCCGCCCGTCATCATTAAATAGACGTCGGCAAGGATTTGGGCATCGAGCAATGCGCCGTGCAACGTTCGTTTGCTGTTATCTATTTCATAGCGAGAGCAAAGCGCATCAAGGCTGTTACGCTTGCCCGGGAACATTTTACGCGCGAGTGCGAGGCTGTCGGTAACTTTGCAGAAGGTATTGGTTTTGGGGATATCGCGTTTGAGTTTGCCGAACTCATAATCCATAAACCCGATATCAAACGATGCGTTATGGATGACGAGCTCTGCGCCGCGAATATAGTCCATAAACGAATCAGCAACCTGGTCGAAGGTTGGTTTGTCTGCCAGAAACTCATCGGCAATTCCATGCACACCAAAGGCTTCCGGGTCTACCAGACGATCAGGTTTCAGGTATACGTGGAAATTATTACCCGTCAGGCGGCGGTTGATGACTTCAACCGCACCGATTTCTATAATGCGGTGCCCTTCATAGTGCGCACCGATTTGGTTCATACCGGTGGTTTCTGTATCGAGGACGATCTGTCGTGTAATTGCTGTGCTCATAGCGCTCGTTTATGTCAGACTTGGTTTTTTAATCACAGGAAGTCTACCAGAGATGCGCAAACAGGTAGAAATTTTCACCGATGGCTCTTGCCTTGGTAACCCGGGCCCGGGTGGATATGGTGCTATTTTACGCTATAAACAGCACGAAAAAATTTTTAGCGTCGGCTTTCGCCTGACCACAAACAATCGCATGGAAATGATGGCGGCAATCGTTGCACTTGAGGCATTGGTCGAACCTTGTGACGTTGTGCTCAGCACCGACAGCCAATATGTTCGTCAGGGTATAACCCAATGGATTCATAACTGGAAAAAACGTGGCTGGAAAACGGCCGATAAAAAACCAGTCAAAAATGTCGATTTATGGAAGCGACTGGATGCGGCCTTAAGCGAGCACAAAATTAGTTGGGAATGGGTGAAAGGCCATGCCGGTCACCCTGAAAACGAACGTTGTGATGAACTCGCCCGTGAAGCAGCTTCTAATCCAACTCTCGAGGATGTGGGTTATCAGCCAGAGACGGCGAAGCCTTAGTTGTTGCACTAAATTGCCGTGTCGCCCCCACAGCTGAGCGGATTTGCGTTTTTGCTTTCCGGCTTTTCATTGGATTGAGCGTAAGGGGCAATGTCCGCTTACGCGCCACAATGACATGCATGCATCCCAACGCAGGAAGATGGGTACTGAGCATTTTCCCACCTTGTTTACTCCAGGGTAAAACCTGGAAACTGCGTTGGTGCATCACTTCAAAATTCAGCAATGCCAGCCAATCGAACATCCTCATTGGCGTAAACATTCGGCAGCGATATGGCGCACGTTTGCGGATAAATGGCACGACTTTGCCTAAACCTAATAAACTCACCGGGTTGAAACTGCTGATAATTAGCCAGCCATCATCAATGAGTACCCGGTCAGCTTCACGCAATAACCCGTGCGGATCCTGGCACCACGGCAATGTATGAGCCAACATACATGCATCGACTGATTTACCCGCAAAAGGTAAATACAGCGGATCGGCATTCACCTGGAGCCGTTCACCTTGTAAGGCAACATTCACCTGGTGTGAAATAGCACAAGCTTCAGTATTAATTTCAGTGCTTAAGTTCCCTATCTTCAGCAGATGGAAACCAAACATTTTGGCGAGCCATGGCTGGAGTTGGCTTTCCAGAGCCTCACGGTAGTACTCGCCCCATGGCAGTTCTCCCCAATGATGAGGCGAAATGAAATTTTCAGGTATCCTTGCCGGTTTCATCACTACCTACTTAGCGCAATTCAGAGAGGTTGAATTATGAATCTTAACAGTATTTCTGCGTTCCAGGATAACTACATCTGGGTTCTGAATGATGAGCAAGGCAGATGTATCATCGTCGACCCGGGCGATGCTCATCCAGTATTAAAAGCCATTGAGGATAACCACTGGCAACCAGAAGCTATTTTACTGACCCACCATCACAACGACCACGTTGGCGGCGTAAAAGAACTTCTCAAAAAGTACCCAGGCCTTGTGGTATACGGCCCCGAGGAGACACAAGATAAGGGAACGAACCGGGTAGTTAAAGACGGCGATCTGGTCAATATTTTGGAGTATGAATTTACTGTAATTGCCACACCAGGTCACACTTTAGGACATATCTGTTTCTATAGCGCACCTTATCTTTTTTGCGGCGACACGATGTTTTCTGGCGGCTGCGGCAGGCTTTTTGAAGGCACTGCAAATGATATGTTTGATTCTTTTCAAAAGCTTAACAAGCTACCCGGTGACACGTTAATTTGTTGTGCTCATGAGTACACTCTTTCAAACATGAAGTTTTCCTTATCTATCCTTCCAGACGATGAGAAGTTAAACCGATACTGTCGAAAAGTTAATGAGTTACGCGCAAAAAACCAATCAACATTGCCGAGTTCTTTAGCAAATGAGCGCGAAATAAATTTATTCCTTAGAACGGATGATATTGATTTAATAGATAAAATTAACAAAGAAACAAACTTGCAACAACCACGGCAAATTTTCGCCTGGTTACGGACAAAGAAGGATAGTTTCTAAATTTTTGGTTGTGTTGTTTTAAAGTGGAAGGTATTCTTGCTCGTCTTTTAAGCAACCATTTGACACACACATGAAGGCAAAAGCGATATTACTCGCCTCTGTTTTGCTTGTGGGGTGCCAGGCGTCAAGGCATGACGGCAACATCCAACAGCACGCACAGAGTCTGTCTGCAGCTGGTCAAGGTGAAGCAGGAAAGTACACAGGTTCGCGATGGATGGACGATGGGACATACCTCGCGGATAACCAAAACTTGTGGAACTTCATTGGCGACGAGCTAAAGATGGGGGTACCGGAGAATATCCGGATCCGCGAACAGAAACAGAAGTACCTGAAGAATAAGAGCTATCTCCACGATGTAACATTACGGGCAGAGCCGTATATGTACTGGATTGCCGGGCAAGTTAAGAAACGTAACATGCCAATGGAACTAGTACTGCTACCCATAGTGGAGAGCGCTTTTGACCCCCACGCTACATCTTCTGCAAATGCCGCTGGCATCTGGCAGATTGTACCGAGTACGGGTCGAAATTATGGTTTAAAACAGACCAAAGCATACGATGCACGTCGTGATGTAGTGGCTTCGACCACTGCCGCACTCGATATGATGCAGCGTCTGAACAAGATGTTTGACGGCGACTGGTTATTAACCGTGGCGGCGTACAACAGCGGCGAAGGTCGTGTACTGAAGGCAATGAAAGCGAATAAAGCTCGTGGCTTACCTACGGATTTTTGGTCGCTTTCACTGCCACGGGAAACCAAAATTTACGTACCAAAAATGTTGGCTTTGAGTGATATTCTCAAAAACAGCAAAAAGTACGGTGTACGCTTACCAACTACTGACGAAAGCCGTGCATTAGCACGTGTAGAAGTCAGCGATCCGGTTGAGCTTACGCAGGTTGCCGAAATGGCTGGTATATCATTAAGCACGCTGAAGACATTCAACGCCGGGGTGAAAACCTCGACCGTTGGCAAGAATCAACGTTATGTAATGGTACCTAAAAAGCATGCCGATCAGCTAAAAGCCTCTTTGGCTTCTGGTGAAATTGCAGCAGTGCAGCCTCGGCTATTTGCTGATAACCGCAGTACTGCAGGTGGCAGCAAATCTTACCGTGTTCGTTCAGGTGATACCTTATCGAGCATTGCTTCACGCTTAGGCGTGAGTGCAAAAGATTTGCAAAGCTGGAACGGCATACGCGGCGCACACATTAAAGTCGGCCAAACACTCAGCGTCAAAAATGACGCACAGAGTTTAGCTAAGAACGATAGCATCACTTATAAGGTGCGTAAGGGTGACTCGTTGTCGAGTATCGCGAAACGTCACGGTGTGAACATCAAGGATGTTCTGCGCTGGAACGACGATACAGACGATCTGAAACCTGGAGATCAGTTGACGCTATTCGTTAGCAACAACTCTACACCTGATACTTGATTGTTAATCAAAGAAAAAGGCACCTTTTTAGGTGCCTTTTTTATGTCTGATGCCCGCACTGAACTACACTCGCTTTGCTTCCAGCATAATAATGTCACTGATGAATGAACCATCGGCCTGCAATTCAAAGTAATGCTGCACTTCATCCGATGCGCTCTTTTGATAGATGCGAATAGCTTCAGCCAGCGCGACTGGTGTTCTCATTCTGGAAATCCAGGATGTGAACTCCAGATTCAACCGGTCACATAACAGGTTTTGCGAGACCAAGCCCGCATCATTAAACAGGCTCAACCACTCGCCACTGGAATAATTCCGAACGTGCGAGGTATCGCGCAATGCTTCAACCGTTTGCAGCCAGATATCGAGAACTGGATGGCCTGGGGACATCACATCCATAAAAATAACTACACCACCAGGTTTCAGGACTCGTTTTACTTCACGCAATGCTTTACCAACATCATGCCAGTGATGAGCTGAATAGCGGCTAATCACCACATCAAAAGAGCCATCATCAAATGGCAACACTTCTGCATAACCCTGTTGAGTCGTAATGTTGAAGATGCCACGCGTTTTAGCAGCATCATTGACCACACTCAGCATCTGTTCTGAGAGATCATAAGCAATCACCTCTTTCACCTGAGCGGCCGCAATAAAGCTCGCATGCCCTGCCCCACACCCCATATCGAGCAAGCGTGCATTAGGAAAATCTGCCAGACGCGCGCTCAGACGCTCCAGATCGCGACCAGCAGCGTGCACAGCACTTGTCAGATAGGCACTGGCTTGCGAGCCAAACTGTTGATCGACTTTGTCATGGTGAGATTGTGTTGTCATGTTATTGTCCTTGCAGATGATTGTAAGTAAGGGCAGCACATAGTCTGCCCAATGGCAGACCTGACTTACCTTACTTCAGCTCAGGTTTGCCGGGACGGAATTCGACTAGTAGAGGATTGTGATCGGACGCACGGGTCACCAAAACAGAGGCTTCTGCAACGTTCAAACCACGGTAAAACACGAAATCAAGTGGACGACCGAAAGCACGGCGGCGATGGTCATCAGTGAAGCGCACTTCCCGCAAAGTCATTTCACGAGCGAAGCGGTAAAGCGCATTCATGCGTGGACGGCTCCAGGCGTTAAAATCACCCGCCATAATAACCGGCCCATTATGGTGGCCAATTTGATCGCCAATTGGCCCAAGCTGCTTACTGTAGACATCGACACCGAGACTGAAATTGACCGCGTGGATATTCACAACCATCAACAGCCGACCATCAGGCAGTGGATATACGGTCACTAATGCGGATTTAGACAAGCGTAAAATCGGCTCACGTTCACGTAGTGGGCAACAATAAACAGGATGAGCAGCGGAAAGTGTCATAACACCCGATGGGTGTTGAGGCAGGACAAATGCCGGAACCTGGTCGGCAGCCAGATAATTACTGGTGGCAAACTTTACCAGCTCAGGGGTAGTCTGAGCCTCCTGCAATAAAACAAGATGAGCATCTTTACCGAAGTTTTGCAGTACAGAAAGCCATTCTGCACGCTGCTGTTTGAAGATATTCCACACCAATACTTTTAGTGAGCCTTCACTTGGTAAAGGTTCCCCGGGCGGCAATGCCTGACCAATAGTTGCAAACGAGCCAGGAGGCAGAATGCGTTCCGCTGGCTGACCGGCAACATATCTCATGGCATAAGTATTTTTGCGCACGTTTTTACTAATGACCTCTGTAACCAAAGAAGCCTCCAAATCGAAGGCTGTCTTTCAGTTATAGGGACTTTAGTGTCGAGTTTCAACGACCAATTCAAACCATTGACGAACAAGACGGTAAGTAATTGCTAACAGCCTTGTTCTGAGTGACTAACTGATAGCAACTTCACGACGTGTATCTAGTCGACCACTGATGGTAATTAAGAACAGTGCACCAACAACAATTACGGCCCCAATCCACGGAGTCTGAGCTAAACCAAAACTTTGAACTGTTTGACCACCAATAACAGATCCTAATGCAATCCCGACGTTAAAAGCGGCAATATTCAGTCCAGAGGCAACATCCACTGCGTTTGGCGCATATAACTCTGCTTTCTGCACAACGTACACCTGCAATCCCGGTACATTACCGAATGCAAAGACGCCCATAATTAGCACCGTCACTAAAGCGCCAATATGTGAACTCGCAGTAAATTGGAAGACCAGTAGTAATGCGGCAAGTGCTGCAAAGATGAATTTTAACGCTGGTACTGCTCCATGACGGTCGGCAAGTTTCCCGCCCCAGATATTACCGATAGCCACAGAGACACCGTAGCCCAGCAAAATCCAGCTCACTGCCGCTGGTGAGTAACCCGCAAGGTTTTGCATCATCGGAGCCAGGAAGGTAAATGCGGTAAACACACCGCCGTAGCCCAAAGCTGTTATCGCGTAAATGATCAATAGGCGGGGATGAGTCATCACTTTCAGTTGATCTTTTAAGCTGGCAACTGCACGTGTTGGAATATTTTTTGGAATCAGAATCGTGCTACTGATCAAGGCAATAACACCAATAGCTGAAACGGCGAGGAATGTTTCACGCCATCCGAAATGCTGGCCGATAAATGTTCCGAGGGGCACACCTGTAACCAATGCAACGGTTAAACCACCAAACATAATGGCGATTGCGGTAGCAGCCTTTTCTTTAGGTACCAGACTGGTTGCAATAGTTGAACCAATTGAGAAGAAAACACCGTGTGCAAGGCCGGTTAACAAGCGAGCCACAACCAGCGTTTCGTAGTTTGGCGAAAGCCACGCTAACAAATTCCCCGCGGTGAATAGCGCCATCAAACCAATCAGCAACTGTTTACGAGGAAGTTTCCCTGTCAGAGCCGTCAAGACAGGGGCGCCAACAGCCACGCCCAATGCATAAATTGAAACCAGCAGCCCAGCAGAAGGGAGCGAAATTGAAAGTTGATCAGCAATTGTTGGCACTAATCCAACAATGACAAACTCAGTAGTACCGATTGCGAATGCACTGATAGTCAGTGCCCAAAGCGCCAGAGGCATGATTTACTCCATAACGGGTGTCTTTTGATGACACGCAGTATGGCGTGATGGTTAAATAACAAAAATATGCAAAATATCAATAGAATATTGTCTCAGGAGCAATAATGAAGGCCACCTCAGAAGAACTGTCGATTTTTGTCGCTGTCGTAGAAAGCGGGAGTTTTAGTCGCGCAGCAGATCAACTCGAGTTGGCGAATTCAGCAGTGAGCCGCTCGGTAAAGAAATTAGAGATGAAATTAGGTGTAACCCTGCTTAATCGTACAACGCGCCAATTGAGTCTCACAGAGGAAGGCGAGCGTTACTTCCGCCGTGTTCAACAGATTTTGCAGGAAATGGCTGCTGCAGAAAATGAGCTGATGGAGACCCGACAAAGCCCGCGTGGTTTACTACGCATCGACGCTGCAACGCCTGTCATGCTTCATCTTTTAATGCCGCTGATTAAGCCCTTTCGTGAGCGCTATCCGGAGGTGACACTTTCCCTCATCTCATCTGAGACATTTATTAATTTGATTGAGCGAAAAGTCGATGTAGCGATACGAGCAGGCACTTTGACAGACTCAACGTTACGGGCGCGGCCTCTTTTTTACAGCCGTCGTAAAATCATTGCCTCACCGGAATATTTAGCGCAGTTCGGTATGCCACAATGTGCTGAGGATCTTCAGGATCATATTTGTCTTGGTTTCTCCGAAACGGAGAGCCTGAATAAGTGGCCAGTTGCACAGGCCGATGGGCTGCGTTATGACATCATACCGGGAATAACATCGAACAGTGGAGAAACACTCAAACAGCTTTGCCTCACCGGGAATGGTATCGCCTGTCTTTCTGACTATATGATTAATAAAGAAATTGCTGAAGGGACATTCGTAGAGTTACTGGCAGACAAACTATTGCCTGTAGAAATGCCATTTAGTGCAGTGTATTACAGCGATCGCGCCGTTAGCAGCCGCATTCGGGCGTTTATCGATTTTCTAAGTGAGCACGTTCAACAGCCCCCGCAGGGGCTGTGATGGAAAATTAATCCCAGTCTGGAGCCAAACCTTCTGGGCTAACCAATCGATCGTTACAGTCCAGTTCACTTATAGCAATCATATCTTCCTCATCTAGCGTGAGAGTCTGCGCCTGGAGATTACTTTGCAGATTCTCACGTTTTGTAGATGAAGGAATCACCGCATAACCCAACTTCATTGCCCATGCCAGGATGACCTGCGCAGGAGTTGCATTGTGCTTTTGAGCAATGCGGCATATCAGTTCATTTTCCAGAGCTTTACCATAAGCCAACGTCATATAAGAGGTGATATGGATGTTATGTTCATGTGCCCAATCAACGACTTTACGGTTGTGCAAATACGGTGAAAGCTCAATCTGGTTGGTCGCTATATTTTCAGCCCCCACCGCATCAACAGCCTGCTGCATCAGGTCTATAGTGAAGTTAGAAACACCTATATTGCGCGTCAGCCCTTCTTTTTTTGCTTCCAGTAAAGCCTGCATAAATTCAGCTACCGGGACAGCATCGTTTGGTGATGGCCAGTGAATTAGAGTCAAATCGATATAATCTGTACGCAATTTGCGCAGACTTTCTTTCAAGCTTGGGATTAATTTCTCTTTATTAAGATTCTCGATCCAGATTTTGGTGGTGATAAACAGCTCACTACGTGCAACACCACTTTCTTCAATCGCCTGTCCCACAGCAGTTTCATTATCATAAATTTGTGCTGTATCGACCGCGCGGTAACCTAATTCAAGCGCTGTTTTTACTGATGCGATAACTACGTCGCCTTTTAAACGGAAAGTACCTAAACCAAATGCAGGAATTGTCATTATTAACCTCGTTGGGAGATATATCTTTGTCTTTCGAGGATTATGAAGGGTTTAACTTTGGTGAAAAAGATGGATAAATGCAGAAGATAATTGCGTAAAAAGCAATAATAGAGAAAATTTCATGAGTTTTAGGCACGAAAAAGCCCTGAGTCTAGAAGACTCAGGGCTTAATTAAGTGGCGGAACGGACGGGACTCGAACCCGCGACCCCCTGCGTGACAGGCAGGTATTCTAACCGACTGAACTACCGCTCCACCGAATTTCTTTCTTATTACCACCAGATGTCACATTCTGGCTTTTACTGCTTTGAATTTAGAGCCTGGCAGTTCCCTACTCTCGCATGGGGAGACCCCACACTACCATCGGCGCTACGGCGTTTCACTTCTGAGTTCGGCATGGGGTCAGGTGGGACCACCGCGCTAGTGCCGCCAGGCATATTCTGTTTCATCAACCGTCATGCTATTCACACAACCATCGACTTAAAATCTCGGTTCAAGCTGAAAATCAAATGCTTAGTCTCTCAACCAAAACACCTTCGGTGTTGTAAGGTTAAGCCTCACGGATCATTAGTACTGGTTAGCTCAACGTATCGCTACGCTTACACACCCAGCCTATCAACGTCGTAGTCTTCAACGTTCCTTCAGGGGAATCAAGTTCCCAGGGAGAATTCATCTCGGGGCAAGTTTCGCGCTTAGATGCTTTCAGCGCTTATCTTTTCCGCATTTAGCTACCGGGCAATGCCATTGGCATGACAACCCGAACACCAGTGATGCGTCCACTCCGGTCCTCTCGTACTAGGAGCAGCCCCCCTCAATTCTCCAGCGCCCACGGCAGATAGGGACCGAACTGTCTCACGACGTTCTAAACCCAGCTCGCGTACCACTTTAAATGGCGAACAGCCATACCCTTGGGACCTACTTCAGCCCCAGGATGTGATGAGCCGACATCGAGGTGCCAAACACCGCCGTCGATATGAACTCTTGGGCGGTATCAGCCTGTTATCCCCGGAG
Source organism: Buttiauxella sp. AC038 (assembly GCF_979253565.1). Classification (NCBI taxonomy): domain Bacteria; kingdom Pseudomonadati; phylum Pseudomonadota; class Gammaproteobacteria; order Enterobacterales; family Enterobacteriaceae; genus Buttiauxella; species Buttiauxella sp. AC038. The sequence goes on from NZ_CEEDCQ010000001.1 coordinate 4,057,185, forward strand.
TACCTTTTATCCGTTGAGCGATGGCCCTTCCATTCAGAACCACCGGATCACTAAGACCTGCTTTCGCACCTGCTCGAGCCGTCACTCTCGCAGTCAAGCTAGCTTATGCCTTTGCACTAACCTCACGATGTCCGACCGTGATTAGCTAACCTTCGTGCTCCTCCGTTACGCTTTAGGAGGAGACCGCCCCAGTCAAACTACCCACCAGACACTGTCCGCAACCCGGATTACGGGTCTACGTTAGAACACCAGCCATTAAAGGGTGGTATTTCAAGGTTGGCTCCACAAGAACTGGCGTCCTCGCTTCAAAGCCTCCCACCTATCCTACACATCAAGGACCAGTGTTCAGTGTCAAGCTATAGTAAAGGTTCACGGGGTCTTTCCGTCTTGCCGCGGGTACACTGCATCTTCACAGCGATTTCAATTTCACTGAGTCTCGGGTGGAGACAGCCTGGCCATCATTACGCCATTCGTGCAGGTCGGAACTTACCCGACAAGGAATTTCGCTACCTTAGGACCGTTATAGTTACGGCCGCCGTTTACCGGGGCTTCGATCAAGAGCTTCAGCTTGCGCTTAACCCCATCAATTAACCTTCCGGCACCGGGCAGGCGTCACACCGTATACGTCCACTTTCGTGTTTGCACAGTGCTGTGTTTTTAATAAACAGTTGCAGCCAGCTGGTATCTTCGACTGCCTTCAGCTCCATCCGCGAGGGACTTCACCTACCGACAGCGTGCCTTCTCCCGAAGTTACGGCACCATTTTGCCTAGTTCCTTCACCCGAGTTCTCTCAAGCGCCTTGGTATTCTCTACCTGACCACCTGTGTCGGTTTGGGGTACGATTTGATGTGACCTGATGCTTAGAGGCTTTTCCTGGAAGTGCGGCATTTGTTACTTCAGTACCGTAGTACCTCGTCATCACACCTCAGCGTTAGATAAGAGTCCGGATTTACCTAAACTCTCCGCCTACATGCTTAAACCGGGACAACCGTCGCCCGGCTAACATAGCCCTCTCCGTCCCCCCTTCGCAGTCACACCGAGTACAGGAATATTAACCTGTTTCCCATCGACTACGCCTTTCGGCCTCGCCTTAGGGGTCGACTCACCCTGCCCCGATTAACGTTGGACAGGAACCCTTGGTCTTCCGGCGAGCGGGTTTTTCACCCGCTTTATCGTTACTTATGTCAGCATTCGCACTTCTGATACCTCCACCTACCCTCACAGGTAAGCTTCGACGGCTTACAGAACGCTCCCCTACCCAACAACGCATAAGCGTCGCTGCCGCAGCTTCGGTGCATGGTTTAGCCCCGTTACATCTTCCGCGCAGGCCGACTCGACCAGTGAGCTATTACGCTTTCTTTAAATGATGGCTGCTTCTAAGCCAACATCCTGGCTGTCTGTGCCTTCCCACATCGTTTCCCACTTAACCATGACTTTGGGACCTTAGCTGGCGGTCTGGGTTGTTTCCCTCTTCACGACGGACGTTAGCACCCGCCGTGTGTCTCCCGTGATAACATTCTTCGGTATTCGTAGTTTGCATCGGGTTGGTAAGCCGGGATGGCCCCCTAGCCGAAACAGTGCTCTACCCCCGAAGATGAGTTCACGAGGCGCTACCTAAATAGCTTTCGGGGAGAACCAGCTATCTCCCGGTTTGATTGGCCTTTCACCCCCAGCCACAAGTCATCCGCTAATTTTTCAACATTAGTCGGTTCGGTCCTCCAGTTAGTGTTACCCAACCTTCAACCTGCCCATGGCTAGATCACCGGGTTTCGGGTCTATACCCTGCAACTTAACGCCCAGTTAAGACTCGGTTTCCCTGCGGCTCCCCTATACGGTTAACCTTGCTACAGAATATAAGTCGCTGACCCATTATACAAAAGGTACGCAGTCACCCCATAAAAGAGGCTCCCACTGCTTGTACGTACACGGTTTCAGGTTCTGTTTCACTCCCCTCACCGGGGTTCTTTTCGCCTTTCCCTCACGGTACTTGTTCGCTATCGGTCAGTCAGGAGTATTTAGCCTTGGAGGATGGTCCCCCCATATTCAGACAGGATACCACGTGTCCCGCCCTACTCTTCGAGTTCACAGCAAGTGCATTTTTGTGTACGGGAGTATCACCCTGTACCCTGCGACTTTCCAGACGCTTCCACTAATGCACAAACTGATTCAGACTCTGGGCTGTTCCCCGTTCGCTCGCCGCTACTGGGGGAATCTCGGTTGATTTCTTTTCCTCGAGGTACTTAGATGTTTCAGTTCCCTCGGTTCGCTTCGTTAAGCTATGTATTCACTTAACGATAGTGCAACGAATTGCACTGGGTTTCCCCATTCGGAAATCGTCGGTTATAACGGTTCATATCACCTTACCGACGCTTATCGCAGATTAGCACGTCCTTCATCGCCTCTGACTGCCAGGGCATCCACCGTGTACGCTTAGTCGCTTAACCTCACAACCCGAAGATGTCTCGTAAGACACACTCGTATGTTGTGAAAATTTGAGAGACTCGAACACACTTCTATTCCTTTCTTATTACGGAGAAAGGAAACAGTGTGTCGTTTCAATTTTCAGCTTGTTCCGGATTTTTAAAGAGCAAATACTTCTCAGCACACTGTTAAACAGTACACTTAGAAGTATTGGGTGAGCATGAAATGATGGTGGAGCTAAGCGGGATCGAACCGCTGACCTCCTGCGTGCAAGGCAGGCGCTCTCCCAGCTGAGCTATAGCCCCATCGATTTCGTAAAACCTTTGATTTACCTTTAACTTCTCTTCAGGCAAGGCGCGTCACCGCGAAGCATACTAAAGTATGTGAGCGGGGTCGCAACACAGCATGGAGAGAAGTTTGGTAGGCCTGAGTGGACTTGAACCACCGACCTCACCCTTATCAGGGGTGCGCTCTAACCACCTGAGCTACAAGCCTATAAGGTTTTACTGCTCGTTTTCTATCAGACAATCTGTGTGAGCACTACGCGGGTTTGTATCTTTTAGGTAAGGAGGTGATCCAACCGCAGGTTCCCCTACGGTTACCTTGTTACGACTTCACCCCAGTCATGAATCACAAAGTGGTAAGCGCCCTCCCGAAGGTTAAGCTACCTACTTCTTTTGCAACCCACTCCCATGGTGTGACGGGCGGTGTGTACAAGGCCCGGGAACGTATTCACCGTAGCATTCTGATCTACGATTACTAGCGATTCCGACTTCACGGAGTCGAGTTGCAGACTCCGATCCGGACTACGACGCACTTTATGAGGTCCGCTTGCTCTCGCGAGGTCGCTTCTCTTTGTATGCGCCATTGTAGCACGTGTGTAGCCCTACTCGTAAGGGCCATGATGACTTGACGTCATCCCCACCTTCCTCCAGTTTATCACTGGCAGTCTCCTTTGAGTTCCCGGCCGAACCGCTGGCAACAAAGGATAAGGGTTGCGCTCGTTGCGGGACTTAACCCAACATTTCACAACACGAGCTGACGACAGCCATGCAGCACCTGTCTCACAGTTCCCGAAGGCACTAAGGCATCTCTGCCGAATTCTGTGGATGTCAAGAGTAGGTAAGGTTCTTCGCGTTGCATCGAATTAAACCACATGCTCCACCGCTTGTGCGGGCCCCCGTCAATTCATTTGAGTTTTAACCTTGCGGCCGTACTCCCCAGGCGGTCGACTTAACGCGTTAGCTCCGGAAGCCACTCCTCAAGGGAACAACCTCCAAGTCGACATCGTTTACGGCGTGGACTACCAGGGTATCTAATCCTGTTTGCTCCCCACGCTTTCGCACCTGAGCGTCAGTCTTTGTCCAGGGGGCCGCCTTCGCCACCGGTATTCCTCCAGATCTCTACGCATTTCACCGCTACACCTGGAATTCTACCCCCCTCTACAAGACTCTAGCTTGCCAGTTTCGAATGCAGTTCCCAGGTTGAGCCCGGGGATTTCACATCCGACTTGACAAACCGCCTGCGTGCGCTTTACGCCCAGTAATTCCGATTAACGCTTGCACCCTCCGTATTACCGCGGCTGCTGGCACGGAGTTAGCCGGTGCTTCTTCTGCGAGTAACGTCAATCACTGCGGTTATTAACCACAATGCCTTCCTCCTCGCTGAAAGTACTTTACAACCCGAAGGCCTTCTTCATACACGCGGCATGGCTGCATCAGGCTTGCGCCCATTGTGCAATATTCCCCACTGCTGCCTCCCGTAGGAGTCTGGACCGTGTCTCAGTTCCAGTGTGGCTGGTCATCCTCTCAGACCAGCTAGGGATCGTCGCCTAGGTGAGCCATTACCTCACCTACTAGCTAATCCCATCTGGGCACATCTGATGGCAAGAGGCCCGAAGGTCCCCCTCTTTGGTCCGAAGACGTTATGCGGTATTAGCTACCGTTTCCAGTAGTTATCCCCCTCCATCAGGCAGTTTCCCAGACATTACTCACCCGTCCGCCGCTCGTCACCCAGAGAGCAAGCTCTCCTGTGCTACCGCTCGACTTGCATGTGTTAGGCCTGCCGCCAGCGTTCAATCTGAGCCATGATCAAACTCTTCAATTAAAAGCTTGATTTGCTTCAACTCGTGAAGCGGTGCTCAAAAATTAACTTTCGTAATAATTCAACTAAATGAATTACTGCTTGGTCACTCTTCAAGACTTGATATTTTTTTGATACCCGGAGGTATCTGAGATATCAATCCTGCGAGTGCCCACACAGATTGTCTGATAAATTGTTAAAGAGCAGTGAGTTAGGCGCTTTCGCTTGCTAACTCGAGGTGGCGTATATTACGCTTTCCTCTTTCAGAGTCAAGCGTTTATTTTCGCTTTTCGTCTGGCTGACAAGCCGGTTTGTAAGCCGTTGTGCCGTGTCAGTGGAGGCGCAGTATAGGGATTTTCTGGAAGCTGACAACCCCTATTTTCAAAATAATTACCAACCGCGCTCTTTTTAATCGTTCCGCTTATTTTTGGCGCGATTTTATCGCTTTTGGCAGGTCTGCGAGGCTATTAATGACAAAATCAGCCGCTGCTTCACTTTGTTCAGTGACTGGCTTGCCGGTACGAACCAACACTTTTGTCCCTACATGTGCCGCTGCAGCTGCCTGCATGTCTTCCAATTTGTCGCCAACCATATATGAAGAAGCCATATCTATATGAAGGAACTCTTGAGCGGAGAGCAACATGCCCGGTTGTGGTTTGCGGCAATCACAGGTTTGGCGAAACTCTTCTACTATTGCCTCTGGGTGATGCGGGCAATAATAGATGCCATCAAGATCAACACCACGGTCTGCTAACGACCAGTCCATCCATTCAGTGAGATTTTCAAAATCATCTTCAGTAAACATGCCACGAGCAATGCCTGACTGGTTGGTGACGAGAACTAATGCATAGCCCATTGCCTTTAACTCACGCATTGCATCAATTACACCCTCAATGAACTCGAACTGGTCCACTTCATGAACGTAGCCATGATCCACATTAATGGTGCCATCACGATCAAGAAAAATAGCGGGAACAGACTGTGCCACTTGGAAACTCCTGAAACTGGGATTATTAGCTGTAGTATCGCATGATTTCTTATCCTCGCGGGAACAGACAATCATTCGCAGATTGATTTAGACGTCTGGATGCCTTAACATCCATACTGATGACGGTCATCGCCCGTTATCGGCAGCAGAAAATGCCACGGCTTACACTCATACGATAATAAATAACCTAATGATTAAACTTTCGAATATCACCAAAGTGTTCCAGCAAGGAAGCCGCAGCATACAGGCGCTGAATAATGTCAGCCTGCATGTTCCTGCTGGGCAAATTTATGGCGTGATCGGCGCATCAGGTGCAGGGAAAAGCACACTCATACGCTGTGTAAACCTGCTCGAACGCCCAACTCAAGGTTCAGTACTGGTCGATGGCCAGGAGCTGACTACGCTTTCTGAAGGGCAGCTGACTAAAGCTCGCCGCCAGATTGGCATGATTTTCCAGCACTTTAATTTGCTCTCTTCCCGTACTGTTTATGGCAACGTTGCATTGCCTTTAGAGCTGGATAATACGCCACGTGAAGAAATTAAGCGCCGCGTGTCTGAATTACTCGATTTAGTCGGCCTGAGCGAAAAGCACGATGCATACCCAGCTAACCTGTCCGGTGGGCAAAAGCAGCGTGTCGCGATTGCTCGCGCTCTGGCAAGTAATCCAAAAGTCCTGCTGTGCGATGAAGCCACCAGCGCACTCGATCCCGCAACGACACGCTCGATTCTGGAACTTCTGAAAGATATCAACCGCCGTCTTGGCCTGACTATTCTTTTAATTACTCATGAAATGGATGTTGTTAAACGCATCTGTGATTGCGTTGCGGTCATTAGCGACGGTGAGTTAATAGAACAAGACACCGTAAGCGAAGTGTTCTCTCATCCAAAGACACCGCTGGCACAACAGTTCATTCAATCCACTTTGCATCTGGATATTCCGGAAGATTACGCACAGCGTTTGAGCGCCGATAAAAGCGAAACAACGGTTCCTTTACTGCGCCTGGAATTTACCGGCCAGTCTGTTGATGCTCCGCTGCTTTCCGAAACCGCCCGCCGCTTTAATGTGAACAGCAATATCATCAGCGCGCAGATGGATTACGCTGGAGGCGTGAAGTTCGGCATTATGCTGTGTGAGTTGCACGGAGAACATCAAGATATGGACGCTGCTATCGCATACCTGCAGCAGCAACATGTAAAAGTAGAGGTGCTGGGTTATGTCTGAGCCAATGATGTGGTTACTGTTAAAAGGCGTGTATGAAACGCTGGCGATGACGTTTGTGTCTGGCTTCTTTGGTTTCGTTCTTGGGTTGCCTGTTGGTGTGCTCCTCTATATTACACGTCCGGGGCAAATCAGTGCGAACGCGAAGGTTTATAACAGCCTTTCAGCGTTAGTGAATATCTTCCGTTCTATCCCGTTCATTATATTGCTGGTATGGATGATTCCATTTACTCGTACCATTGTCGGGACCTCAATTGGTCTGCAGGCTGCTATCGTGCCATTAACTGTAGGTGCCGCACCATTCATCGCACGTATGGTTGAAAACGCCTTGTTAGAAATCCCGTCGGGCCTGATTGAAGCTTCACGCGCAATGGGTGCCACACCAATGCAGATCATTCGCAAAGTTCTGTTGCCAGAAGCACTACCGGGTCTGGTGAATGCTGCAACCATCACGCTGATTACCCTGGTTGGCTATTCTGCTATGGGTGGTGCGGTTGGTGCCGGTGGCTTAGGTCAGATTGGTTATCAGTACGGTTATATCGGTTATAACGCTACCGTGATGAATACGGTATTAGTGTTATTGGTGGTATTAGTGTATTTAATTCAATTCTCAGGCGATCGTATCGTCCGGGCAGTGACTCACAAATAATACGTTCAACACAACATCGTTTTTACACATAGTAAGGAAGGGATATGTCTTTTAAATTTAAAACCTTTGCGGCAGTTGGTGCTCTGATTGGTTCTCTGGCACTTGTGGGTTGCGGTCAGGACGAGAAAGATCCAAACCATATTAAAGTTGGCGTCATCGTTGGTGCTGAACAGCAGGTTGCTGAAGTTGCGCAGAAAGTCGCAAAAGAGAAATATGGCCTGGATGTTGAGCTGGTTACCTTTAACGATTACGTTCTGCCTAACGAAGCACTGAGCAAAGGCGATATCGATGCTAACGCCTTCCAGCACAAACCATACCTGGATCAGCAGATCAAAGATCGTGGTTACAAACTGGTAAGCGTAGGCAACACATTCGTATACCCAATTGCTGGTTACTCCAAAAAAATCAAATCTCTGGATGAGCTGCAAACTGGCGCACAGGTCGCTCTGCCAAACGATCCAACTAACCTTGGCCGCTCTTTACTGCTGCTACAAAAACAAGGTCTGATCAAACTGAAAGATGGTGTTGGCCTGCTGCCAACCGTTCTGGATGTCACCGAGAACCCTAAAAACCTGAAGCTGGTTGAGCTGGAAGCACCTCAGTTGCCACGTTCTCTGGACGATGCTCAGATTGCTCTGGCTATCATCAACACCACTTACGCAAGCCAGATTGGCCTGACCCCAGCGAAAGACGGTATCTTCGTTGAAGATAAAGACTCTCCATACGTGAACATGATCGTATCCCGTGAAGACAACAAAGACGCTGAAAATGTGAAGAAATTCGTTCAGGCTTACCAGTCTGACGAAGTTTACGAAGCAGCAAACAAAGTCTTCAACGGCGGCGCAGTAAAAGGCTGGTAAGTTTCCATTCTTCTATTTTTGCGTAAATAATCTAAGACGGGCTTATGCCCGTCTTGTTATTTGTGCGAGAGCTTGGTTCAATAATCGCGTTTTATCATTCATTGAGGAAAAATTATGCGTGCTTTACCGATCTGTTTATTAGCAGTCATGCTGAGCGGCTGTACGATGCTAAGCAGATCCCCTGTTGAACCTGTTAAAAGCACTGCAACAACACCGGCACCTGAGCCTGTTAAACCAAAGCCAGTTCGTCCGGCCCCCGTAAGAATTTATACCAATGCTGAAGAGTTAGTAGGTAAGCCTTTCCGCGATCTTGGCGAAGTCAGCGGCGATTCATGCCAGGTTAGTAATCAGGATTCGCCACCAAATATCCCAACAGCCCGTAAACGCTTGCAAGTTAACGCATCAAAAATGAAAGCAAACGCCGTGTTATTGCATAGCTGTGATATTACCAGTGGTACTCCTGGGTGCTATCGTCAGGCCGTTTGTGTTGGGTCTGCGTTAAACGTTTCGGCAAAATGACAGCCTTTAGTTTTGAGCAAATCGGCGTTATTCACTCTCCTTATAAAGAGAAGTTTGCCGTTCCCCGCCAGCCTGGTTTAGTGACTGATGGCGGTGGCGAGCTGCATTTACTGCCTCCGTATAATGTGGCAGATGCTGTTCGTGGTCTTGAAGGCTTTAGCCATCTATGGCTTTTGTTTGTCTTTCATCAAACGATGGAAGGTGGCTGGCGCCCGACGGTTCGCCCGCCGCGCCTGGGTGGGAATGCGCGTATGGGCGTCTTTGCTACTCGCTCGACTTTCCGCCCCAATCCCATTGGGATGTCGCTGGTTGAGCTGAAAGGTATTCGTTGCCAGAAAGATCAGGTCATTTTGCAGTTAGGCAGCCTGGATTTGGTCGACGGCACGCCGGTCGTTGATATCAAACCTTATTTGCCGTTTGCTGAAGCGATACCAGACGCCATGGCGGGTTATGCGCAGCATGCTCCCGCAGCCGATATGCCGGTTTACTTTACCGCTGAAGTGCAGCAGCAATTAACGGTGCTGGATAAACGTTACCCTTATATTGAGCGTTTCATCCGCCAGGTGCTCGCACAAGATCCTCGTCCAGCCTATCGTAAGACAGAAGATGTGGGGAAAACCTACGCCGTTTTATTGCTGGATTTTAACGTTCGCTGGCGTGTGACCGACGAAGGTTCAGAAGTGTTTGCAATTGAGACCCGTTAATTTATCGCCCTTCTCTTTTGACATCCCTGCCACACTGGTAAACTAAAACACTTATTTTGCATCAGGCTACTCAGGTAGCCAGTTATCTGCCGTTCAAATGGAACCGTAACAACATGCGTACTAGCCAATATCTGCTCTCCACACTGAAGGAGACACCAGCCGACGCTGAGGTCATCAGCCACCAACTGATGCTGCGTGCCGGGATGATCCGCAAACTCGCTTCTGGTTTGTATACCTGGTTGCCGACCGGTCTGCGCGTCCTGAAAAAAGTCGAAAACATCGTGCGTGAAGAGATGAACAACGCCGGTGCCATCGAGATGTGCATGCCCGTGGTTCAGCCCGCAGATTTGTGGCAGGAGAGTGGTCGTTGGGAACAGTATGGCCCAGAGCTGCTGCGTTTTGTTGATCGCGGCGATCGCCCATTTGTTCTCGGCCCAACTCACGAAGAAGTCATCACTGACCTGATTCGTAATGAGCTGAGCTCTTACAAACAACTGCCACTGAACTTCTTCCAGATCCAGACTAAGTTCCGTGACGAAGTGCGCCCACGTTTCGGCGTCATGCGTTCCCGTGAATTCCTGATGAAAGATGCTTACTCTTTCCATACTTCTCAGGAATCCCTGCAGGAAACTTATGATGCAATGTATCAAGCCTACAGCAAAATCTTCACCCGTATGGGTCTGGATTTCCGTGCAGTAGAAGCAGATACCGGTTCTATTGGTGGCAGCGCATCTCACGAATTCCAGGTACTGGCACAGAGCGGTGAAGACGATGTTATCTTCTCAACTGATTCTGATTTCGCCGCGAATATTGAATTTGCTGAAGCCGTTGCTCCAGCAGGTGGTCGTGCTGCACCCACTGTTGAAATGACGCAGATCGATACGCCGAATGCAAAAACCATCGCCGAGTTGGTTGAGCAGTTCAATCTGCCAGTTGAGAAAACAGTGAAGACTTTGATGGTCAAAGCTACCGAAGGTAGCGCTTATCCGCTGGTTGCTCTGCTGGTTCGTGGCGATCATGAACTGAACGAAGTTAAAGCAGAAAAACTGCCGCAAGTTGCCAGCCCACTGACTTTCGCGACCGAAGAAGAAATTCGTGCCGTCGCTAAAGCAGGTCCAGGTTCACTTGGCCCAATTAATCTGCCAATCCCTGTTGTTATCGACCGTACCGTTGCCGCAATGAGTGATTTCGCGACGGGCGCAAACATCGACGGTAAACACTTCGTTGGCGTTAACTGGGAACGCGATGTTGCGCTGCCAGAAGTTGCTGATATTCGTAACGTGGTGGAAGGCGATCCTAGCCCGGACGGTAAAGGCACTCTGCTGATTAAACGCGGTATCGAAGTGGGTCATATCTTCCAGCTCGGCACCAAGTATTCTGAAGCGATGAAAGCCTCTGTTCAGGGTGAAGATGGCCGTAACCAGACGCTGACAATGGGTTGCTACGGTATCGGTGTGACTCGCGTAGTGGCTGCTGCAATCGAGCAGAACAACGACGAGCGCGGCATTGTCTGGCCAGATGCGATTGCACCTTTCCAGGTTGCGATTCTGCCGATGAACATGCACAAATCTTTCCGCGTGAAAGAACTGGCTGAAGAGCTGTACTCAACTCTGCGTGCCAAAGGCATCGACGTATTAATGGATGACCGTAAAGAGCGTCCAGGCGTGATGTTTGCCGATATGGAACTGATTGGTATTCCACACACTGTCGTTATCGGCGATCGCAACCTTGATAGCGAAGAAGTTGAATACAAAAACCGCCGTGCAGGCGAGAAGCAGATGATCAAAACCAGCGAAATCATTGATTTCTTATTGGCGCAGATTCCACGCTAACTCTGACGCATAAAGAAAAAGCCCCGCTAAGCAATTAGCGGGGCTTTTTTATATCCACGGTTTATCAATCGTGACAGCTTTTCTTAGGCTCAAATTTAGCTGTTCTGTCAGCAACGACGGTTTTCTTCAACTCGCCGCTATCTGGTGATGCCTGCAAGGTAAAGTGCGCATCAACCACCAGCAACACCGGCTGGTAATCCTCACCCCGCGCTGCCGCATATCCACGTTCCAGTTCTGCGTTACTGGCCACAGGGAATGTTTTCCCGGTGGTGCAATCCTGGAAAATTGCCGCATCAGCCATGTATTTGTACATGCCTTTCATGGTCATTGGCGTTGCAGGTAACGCTTCTTTACTCGGCGTCAGAGTGTAATTGAGCTGAGACTCAATCGAATTACCTGCCCTGTCCAACATCTCCAGGTTATCGCCTTTCGGGCGGAAATAGAGCTTTTCACCGTCACGTTCAGTGAGAACAAGTTTATCCGCCGTACGCGCCCAGCTACCGTAAGATGCAAATACTGCCGGTTCTTTTGCGTCCTGATAACGTTGGTTCATCACCCAGGTGCCGTCTTTTTCCAAAAACAGCGACGTTTCAATCCCTGAACAATCCGCACAAGGTAAAACCCCTTTATAACTTTGCTGCATTGGCTGTAGTTCTGCGGCTTGAGCCGGCTGTAACGTTTGAACTTCAGCCCGGTTATTACAACCAAAAAGTGCAAACAAGCTGCATACGGCAACTGCCGACAATAGAATCTTTTTCACCATCTCTTCCCTCTTCTGGTCAATATCTTTGCCGTTCGTCACTCAGGGCGACGGACTTTTCCACGCAATGATTTCGTCGTTGATTTTTGTGATTTCGATGCCAGACGACGCTCTTTTGACGCGCGCGTAGGTCGCGTCGCTCGTCGGCTTTTCTGCTCAACGGTTAATTCCTGAATCAATGAAATAAGCCGTGCGACTGCCGCTTCACGGTTCATTTCCTGACTACGGTATTCTTGTGCCTTAATTATCACCACGCCATCAGGCGTAATCAAATGGTGACTTGCCGCCAGCAAGCGTTCTTTATAATACTCTGGCAGGCTGGAGGCACGAATGTCAAAACGCAAATGGATAGCTGTTGAGGTTTTATTCACATGCTGACCGCCCGCTCCCTGCGCGCGGATAGCCGTAATAGTGACCTCAGTGTCCGGTATAGCTACCGCTCGTGACACCACTATCATCAATGATGCTGCCAGGCCGTGAAATGAATTTCGAGATTATTCTCAGCATCAGATAACCAGATAGCGCCATCCTGAATGGTAGCCTGCAAGTTCATCGAACGTGTACCAAACTCACACAGCTTCGCCAGTTGCTCATCATCCAGATACCAGATAGACAAGTTTTGGTATTGCTTGAGTTTGTTCTGATGCTGCTGCCACCAGACTTCCGCAGCACGGCTGTTATAGGTAAACAGCGCCACTTGCGCAGATTGGCTACAGGCTTTTTTCAGACGTTTTTCTTCTGGCAGGCCCAGCTCAATCCACAGGTCGATACCCATATGATCGTTACGCTGCCAGATTTCCGGCTCGTCTTCAGCACTTAAACCACGGCTAAATTGCAGGCGCTCGTTGGCGTATTTAATCCATGCCAGCAAACGCAGCATCATACGTTCTTGCGTTTCCGAAGGATGGCGCGCAAGCGTCAGGTTGCTATCCAGGAATTGATTGCGATCGAGATCGGCAACATTCACCATCGCTTTATAGATTGTCGCTTTTAACGCCATCACACTTCTCCACACGAATAAGGCGCTCATTGTAACGAAAACCCCGCTAAAACGCTGTTATGTATTCACTCAAGTAGCGAGTTGGTCTGCTGATATCGGTTTCACTGCTGTGGTATAGTCACCTTGCTAAACAGAGTTTATCTTCGTAGGCTTAACTGGCATCACACGATTAAGTCTGAGTTCGGGACTCTGAAAGGAGGGCGTGTGGAAAAGTATTGTGAATTAGTACGGCGGCGCTATGCGGAAATAGCCAGCGGAGATTTGGGTTACATTCCCGATGCACTGGGTTGCGTATTGAAAGTGCTGAATGAAGTGGCTTCCAACGAAGCACAACCAGAATCGATTAGGGAACAGGCGGCGTATGCTGCCGCGAACTTACTGGTGAGCGATTATGTCAATGAATGATGCCTATCAACCCATCAATTGTGATGATTATGACAATCTCGAGCTCGCCTGCCAGCATCACTTATTATTGACGCTGGAGTTAAAGAGCGGAGAAGTTTTCAAGGCGAAAGCCAGTGACCTGGTGTCTCGTAAAAACATCGAATATCTGATTCTCGATGATGCCGGAGCCACTCGCGAAGTTCGTCTCGATAAAATTACCAGCTTCAGCCATCCTGAAATTGGTACTGTCGTAGTTAGCGAGTCCTGATACGCAAAGTATCCGCATATGCGGGCAGCCATGAGCTGCCCGTTTTTTTTACGGTTTCATTGAGGCGTAGTAAGCCGCCAGATTACTTATATCTTCATCGGAAAGGCCGCTCACATAAGCCTTCATCACTTCCGCTTGCCCACCGCTGCGCTCACCTTTTTTATATGCCTTCAACGAGTGTTCAAGATACGCCTCGTTTTGCCCGGCAAGATTCGGGTACATCGGCACGGACACTTTCCCCGTCGCACCGTGGCAGGCCACACACATCATTGCTTTCTGCTCACCAGCGGCTGCGTCACCTTTTGCCAGTACCGGTTGGCTACACAACAACACTCCAGCCAAAATAATCATTCTTTTCATTATTGATTCTCCTTTTGCCAGTCGACACGCCAGCATGATTGTTCCGTTGCAATGCCTTCCCGGGTGACAAAAACACCCAGTGCTGCAATTAATTGCTCACCATAAAATAGCAGCGGCGTTCTTTCGCGCAGCCAGGGTGGAATACCTGACTCCTGCCAGATTTTTTTCAAACTTCGACCTCGTTCGCGCCCAACAATATGGAACTGTCCGGAAGCCTTAAAGCGTAAGGTAACAGGCTCGTTATCGTGAGGTGCCCGAATTTCCTGTCCACACGGCGCACATAAAAGCGTGCCCAGGCCGTCAGGCAACGTGAGTGGTGCAAAAGGTGCCGGCCAGGAAATGATTTCATCACCCAATCCGTTCATCAAAGGCAGCCAGTACAGCGCCCCCTGATAACGGCGAACTTCGTAAGCGCCAAATCTCAGGCGAGGAGTGGCATCGTCACGGCTGGTCGCAACTTCACCCCACAAGCGCGCTAAAGCAGCCCGTGATGGCATGGCGGCTTTTTGCCGGGCAAACCAACGGCGTAACAACGCGGCACGTCGGATATCGCTCAGGGACAGCAGAGGCTCAATCAGTAATGAGCCATCATCCTGAATCAGCGCATTGAGTTGTTCGGCAAGTAGCTCATCAAGTAACTGCTCTTGCTCGCCACACAGTTCAGCGCTACGAGCAACGCTTTGCGGGAAATGCGGCCAGCGCTGCTGGATTTCAGGAATGACCCGCAACCTCAAGAAATTCCGGTCGTAGCTATCATCCTGATTACTTTCGTCTTCTATCCACGTTAGCTGGTGTTCATTCGCCCACGCTTCCAGATCTTTGCGCGTTTGCCCCAGCAGCGGTCGGATTAATTCTGTCTCACCAAACGGCAAACGTTCTGGCATTGCGGCCAGCCCCGCAGGGCCACTCCCCCGCTTCAGGGCAAGTAAAAACGTTTCACACTGGTCATCAAGGTGCTGCGCCGTCAGCAACACTTCGTCTGGCCGTATTGTTTCAGCCAGCGCCTGATAACGTGCTGCTCGCGCGTGGGCTTCAAGGCCCAATCCCTCGTCTGCGAGTTTTACGCGTTTGACTTCAAACGGCACGTTCCATTGCTCACAAACTTGCTGGCAATGTTCTGCCCATTCATCAGCATAGGGGCTTAAACCATGATGAATATGCATGGCGCGAATCTGGAGGTTTGCGGCCTGCGTATCGCGAAGCATAACCAACTGATGGAGCAAAACCGTGGAATCCAGGCCACCACTAAACGCCACCAGCAAATTCGGGTGCGGTTGCAATAATTTGATGAGAGGACGAAGTGGCATAGTCAGTAACTTGAATAAGGTTTTGCCCGGCACGTTACCGGGCTACGAGAAGAGAGGCAAGCGTTACTGCTGGTATAGCTCAAGAGGCAAGCCATCGGGGTCGTTAAAGAAAGTAAAACGCTTATTGGTGAACGGATCGATACGAACCGGCTCACACTTCACACCATGCTTCTCAAGGTGAACAATCGCGCTGTCGATATCGTCAACGCTAAACGCCAGATGACGTAACCCACAAGCCTCTGGGCGACTCGGCCTTGCTGGCGGGAACGGGAAGGAAAATAGCTCAATGACATATTGCCCGTTCAATGCCAAATCACCTTTCCATGAATCCCGTTCTTCACGATAGGCTTCCGCTTGCAGCGTAAAGCCAAGAATATCGCAGTAAAAATGCTTACTGGTTGGGTAATCCGACGCGATGATAGCGATGTGGTGAACTTGCTTTAAACCCAGCATAAATGCTCCTTTTTCTTTTTCGCACGGTAACTATCATGCATCGGTAAATCAATACGCTACACCGATTTTAGGACTCGTACTCTGTAGATGCCATCCTCACCCAGTTTGGCTCCGTGAATGTCGGTTTCAAACCCAGGATAGTGCTCTCCCACAGAACACAGCATCAGCAGGAAATCGAGCACTGCCCGACTTTCATTGGTGATCATCTCACCAGGCATCACCACCGGCACACCGGGTGGATACGGCAGGATCATGTTTGCTGAAACGCGATTAAGCAATTGTTCGATTTCTACCGTTTCAACGTTACCTTTCACTTGCTGTTGATACGCCTTGTGCGGCGTCATTTTCATTTCCGGGAGCACATCAAAAGCACGCAGCATCAGGTCAGAAAGATTATGCTGCTTAATCAATTTGTGGATGCCTTGCGCCAGGTCCTGGATACGCATATTGCGATAAAAATCAGGATCTTCAGCATACAAATCCGGCAGCATGTTTTTCACACGCAAATTGAGGTCATACGAGCGTTTAAACTCCGTCAAACCACGCAACAAACTTAACGCCTTGGTTTTGTCTATCCCAATGCTAAACAGGAACAGCAGGTTATATGGCCCTGTTTTTTCGACGACCACACCGCGTTCATCAAGGAACTTCGCCACCAGTGCCGCGGGAATGCCCTCATCAGCCATCGTCCCTAACTCATCCATGCCTGGCGTCAGAATGGTGACTTTTATCGGGTCGAGGTACATATGGTCAGCATCGGCATCTTTGAAACCGTGCCAGTTCTCTTCGCCGGGCGAAATCGGCCAACAGGCGGCTTCATCAATAAATTCCGGCTGCCAGATATCGAAGAACCAGTCCTCTGACTCTTCTCGCAGGCGCTGAACTTCACGACGGAAATGCAGCGCACGCTCTACCGAACGGTTAATCAACCGCTTGCCGGGGTTGCCTCGCAGCATTGCTGCCGCCGTTTCAATGGATGCCACCAGCGGATAACTTGGCGATGTAGTGGTATGCATCATGTAGGCTTCGTTGAAAGTTTCCTCGTCGTAGTCACCTTTAATATGAATGAGGGATGCCTGCGACAACGCTGCCAGTAATTTGTGTGTGGACTGGGTTTCGTAAATCACTTTCCCCGGCACGCGATCGCCACTCATACCGCTTTTACCCTGATAAATAGCGTGGAAGTTGGTGTACGGCACCCAGGCGGAATCAAAGTGGATCGAGGGTACATCGAGAGTCTGTTTGATAAATTCGGTGTTATACAGCAAGCCATCGTAAGTCGAGTTGGTGATAACCGCATGCACCGGCCACTGGGCATTTTCCGTCGCAGCAACTTTCGCCTCGATACTCTCGCGCATAAATTCACGCTGCGGAATGCCGCCCAAAATCCCCAGCGCGTTGCGTGTCGGTTTTAACCAGATGGGTACCAGGTCGGTCATCATCAGCAAATGGGTCAGCGATTTGTGGCAGTTACGGTCAATCAGCACCGTGCTGCCGGAAGGTGCGGCATACATACCCACGATTTTATTCGACGTGGATGTGCCGTTGGTCACCATATAACTCTGCTCCGCACCAAAAGTACGGGCGATATATTCCTCAGCTTCCAGATGTGGGCCAGTGTGATCGAGTAACGATCCCAGTTCCGTCACCGAAATAGAGACATCCGCTTTAAGCGTGTTCGCGCCAAAGAAGTCATAGAACAAACAGCCAACCGGGCTTTTCAGATAGGCGGTGCCCGCCATATGCCCCGGCGTGCAGAAGGTATATTTCCCTTCGTTCACATAGTTGAACAATGCTTTGGTTAACGGCGGGGTGATGTTGTCGAGATATTCATTGGTGTACTGACGGATGCGCAGGGCGATATCGTCTGCCGCACTGAGGGCGTATTCAAAGAACCACAGCGCCATGCGCATTTCGTTGACACTGACATCCAGCGAAGAGTGTGTGTTGATAAACGCATACAACGGCAGATATTCATTCAGCGCATTAATTTCGCTGCATAAATCCAGGCTGTATTCATCCCAGTCAAAAATGACGCCGCAGATACGCGGGTTATGTTCGATTAGTTTCAGCAGGTCGGTACTGTTGGTCGGGTAAATCAGGCGAAAACCCTGAACTTCCAGCGCCTGGTGGAGTTCTTTGATTGGCTCGTCTTTGTAGAAAACGCCATGCGGTCCCATGATTGCAATAATATTCAACGCTTACCTCCTGGAAAAAAACCTTCAGGTAAGCATAGTTTATTGAAAAGTGGCTGAGGACAAGTGCAGAGGTGTAAAGCTTCTTAAAGTGTGGGATTCAGATAATAAAAAAGGCCAGAATTTCTTCTGACCTCCTTCTTCAGTGCATCAAGCTATTATGCGTAACCGTAACTCATCAGACGGTGATAACGACGAGCCAACAGCTCTTCGGTATTCAACACGTCCAGATCGGCAAGATCGGCCAGCAATTGCGCTTTCAGTGAAGCGGCCATTGCTTCCACGTTACGGTGTGCACCGCCCAGTGGTTCAGGGATCACGGAATCAATCAGCTTCAGCTCTTTCAGGCGTGGCGCAATGATACCCATCGCTTCTGCAGCGATTGGTGCCTTATCAGCACTTTTCCACAGAATTGACGCACAACCTTCCGGAGAGATAACGGAATAGGTGCTGTACTGCAGCATATTCACTTTATCGCCCACGCCGATTGCCAACGCACCACCAGAACCACCTTC
This sequence comes from Buttiauxella sp. AC038, assembly GCF_979253565.1. NCBI lineage: Bacteria > Pseudomonadati > Pseudomonadota > Gammaproteobacteria > Enterobacterales > Enterobacteriaceae > Buttiauxella > Buttiauxella sp. AC038. The sequence continues at coordinate 4,075,701 of NZ_CEEDCQ010000001.1, forward strand.
GCCGATTACGGTACAGATGACCGGCACTTTCAGGCCAGACATTTCACGTAAGTTGCGAGCGATAGCTTCTGACTGGCCGCGTTCTTCTGCGCCCACACCAGGATAAGCCCCAGGGTGTCGATGAAGGTAATGATTGGCATTTTGAAACGCTCAGCCATTTCCATCAAACGCAGTGCTTTACGGTAGCCTTCTGGTGCTGGCATACCGAAGTTACGGCGGATTTTCTCTTTAGTCTCACGGCCTTTCTGATGGCCAATGACCATAACAGGACGACCATCAAGACGCGCAATGCCACCAACAATAGCTTTATCGTCAGCATACGCACGGTCACCCGCAAGTTCATCGAACTCATCAAAAGCGAGACGCAGGTAATCAAGCGTATACGGGCGCTGCGGGTGACGCGCCAGTTGAGCAATCTGCCATGCTCCTAAATCGGCGAAGATTTTACGTGTGAGTTCTACGCTTTTTTCACGCAGGCGCTGCACTTCTTCGTCGAGATTAATATCTAACTTTTCGTCCTGACGGCTAACTGCAGTCAGGGAATCAATTTTCGCTTCCAGCTCTGCAATCGGCTGTTCAAAATCGAGGAAATTCAGACTCATAATATTCCTGTATTAGTCAAACTCCAGTTCCACCTGCTCCGATCCTATCAGCGTGCGAAGCTCATTGAGCAAACGATCGCTTGGGGATACACGCCATGCTGCGCCAAAACGCAAACGCGCACGTGCATCCGCTCTCTGATAGTAGAGATGTACTGGAATGGTCCCCGAACGATGGGGTTCCAGAGACTGACGGAGACGGTTCAAAAGCTGGTCATCAATTTGCCTGTCCGTCAGCGAGATAGCAAGCCCACGCGCATACTTTTCGCGGGCCTCGTCTATATCCATAACTTCGCGAGCAGTCATTTTAAGGCCACCGCTGAAGTCATCAAAGCTGACCTGTCCGCTGACGATCAGGATACGGTCTTTTTCCAACAGATGCTGGTACTTTTCTAACGCATCTGTGAATAGCATCACTTCCAGGCGACCAGAACGGTCATCCAGAGTACAGATGCCAATGCGATTGCCGCGCTTGGTAACCATCACCCGCGAAGCAATCACCAGACCCGCAGCTGTGGTCATTTTACCACGTTCTGTCGGGTGCATCTCTTTCAGGCGCATGCCACCGACATAGCGCTCAATTTCTTTCAGATACTGGGTAATAGGATGCCCCGTCAGGTATAACCCTAACGTTTCACGCTCACCATCCAGCACCACTTGTTCAGGCCATTGCATTACGCTGGCGTAGGACTGCTCAACCTGCTCAGGTTCATCGGCCAATACACCGAACATATCCACCTGGCCGATGGCTTCGGCTTTCGCATGTTGGTCAGCCGCTTTAAGTGCATCAGGCAACGCATTCATCAGTGCTGCGCGATGCGGCCCAAGGCGGTCAAACGCCCCGGACATCACTAATTTTTCAAGAATGCGTTTATTGAGTTTTTTAACGTCAGCACGCGCACACAGGTCGAACAGCTCGCGGAAATAACCGCCCTCGTTACGCGCCTCAATTATCGCTTCAATTGGGCCTTCACCGACACCTTTAATCGCGCCGATACCATAAACGATTTCCCCGTCGCCATTAACGTGGAAATGGTACAGCCCGGAGTTAATATCAGGTGGCAGAATTTTCAGGCCCATGCGCCAGCATTCATCCACCAGGCCGACGATTTTCTCGGTGTTATCCATATCAGCGGTCATCACCGCCGCCATAAACTCTGCCGGATAGTGCGCTTTTAGCCACAGCGTCTGGTAAGAAACCAGGGCATAAGCGGCTGAGTGAGATTTGTTAAACCCATAGCCGGCAAATTTCTCTACCAGGTCGAAGATCTTAATCGCCAGTTCACCATCAATACCACGCGATTTCGCACCATCTTCAAAACCGCCACGCTGCTTCGCCATTTCGACCGGGTTCTTTTTACCCATCGCACGACGTAGCATATCCGCACCACCGAGCGAGTAACCCGCCAGCACCTGTGCAATCTGCATAACCTGTTCTTGATACAGGATAATGCCGTAGGTCGGTTCAAGTACCGGTTTCAGGCTTTCATGCTGCCATTGAATATCCGGATAAGAGATGGCTTCACGCCCGTGTTTACGGTCGATAAAGTTATCAACCATGCCCGATTGCAGCGGGCCGGGGCGGAACAGCGCAACCAGTGCGATCATATCTTCGAAGCAGTCAGGCTGCAGACGCTTGATAAGATCTTTCATGCCGCGGGATTCTAGCTGGAACACCGCAGTGGTTTCCGAGCGTTGTAGCATGTCGAAGCTTTTCTTGTCTTCGAGCGGGATTGCCGCGATATCAATCGGTTCTAAACCTTGCTTTGCCCGACGCGGGTTGATCATCTTCAACGCCCAGTCGATGATGGTCAGCGTACGCAAGCCGAGGAAGTCGAACTTCACCAGGCCCGCATATTCCACATCGTTTTTATCGAACTGGGTGACCGGGTTTTGGCCCTGGTCATCGCAATAAAGCGGAGCAAAGTCAGTAATTTTGGTTGGTGCAATAACCACGCCGCCAGCATGTTTACCAGCGTTACGCGTGACACCTTCAAGCTTACGCGCCATATCAATAAGCGCTTTAACTTCTTCGTCAGCTTCATACATTTCGGGAAGCTGCGGTTCAACTTCAAACGCTTTGGCAAGCGTCATGCCAGGATCTGGCGGGATCAGTTTAGAAATCCGATCGACAAAACCGTATGGGTGCCCCAGTACACGGCCCACATCGCGGATAACCGCTTTTGCCGCCATGGTACCAAAGGTAATAATCTGTGATACCGCTTCGCGCCCGTACATTTCGGCGACGTGGTCGATAACCCAATCGCGTTTTTCCATGCAGAAGTCGATATCGAAGTCGGGCATCGATACACGTTCCGGGTTAAGGAAACGTTCGAACAACAGGTCAAACTCTAGCGGATCAAGATCGGTAATCTTCAGAGCATAAGCCACCAGTGAACCCGCACCAGAACCACGGCCAGGCCCTACCGGCACGCCGTTGTCTTTGGACCACTGGATAAATTCCATCACGATCAGGAAGTAGCCCGGGAACCCCATCTGGTTAATAACTTTTAGCTCAATATCCAGACGCTCGTCGTACGGCTGCCTTTTCACCGCACGCTCTTCAGGATCTTTGAACAAGAATTCCAGACGATCTTCGAGCCCTTCTTTAGACTTCATCACCAGGAAGTCTTCGGTAGACATCTCACCGGTTGGGAATTGCGGCAGGAAATATTCGCCAAGGCGCACTGTAACGTTACAGCGTCTGGCAATTTCTACGCTGTTTTCCAGCGCTTCCGGGACGTCCGAAAACAGCTCGCACATCTCCTCTTCGGTACGCAGATACTGCTGCGAAGAGTAGTTACGCGGGCGTTTAGGATCATCAAGGGTAAAGCCATCGTGAATAGCAACGCGGATTTCATGGGCATCAAAATCTGTAGACTCAATGAATCTTACGTCGTTCGTTGCAACAACCGGCAAACCACGTTCATCCGCTAAAGCGACAGCGGCATGCAAATAACTTTCTTCGTCAGGACGACCAGTACGAATCAATTCCAGATAGAAGCGATCGGCAAAATATTGCTGATAAAATTCCAGGCACAAATCAAGCTGTGCTGTATTTCCACGCAACAAGTTTTTGCCAATATCCCCCATGCGCCCGCCAGAAAGAAGGATCAGCCCTTCATTCAGTTCGGCAAGCCACGCTCGGTCGATAATGGGGCCTGCAGCACCGTAACCACGCTGGTAAGCCTTAGAGATGAGCAATGTCAGGTTTTGATAACCGACATTGTTTGCAGCAAGTACGGTTAAATGGCTGAGTTCATCACCCAACAATTCATTCGCAACGTTAAAATCAGCACCAATGATCGGCTTAAGCCCTGCGCCGTGCGCAGCACCATAGAATTTCACCAGCCCGCAGAGGTTGGTAAAATCAGTGATAGCAATTGCTGGCATACCCATCGCCGCGGCTTTCTTCACCAGCGGTGCTGTTTTTGCCAGGCCATCAACCATGGAGTAGTCGCTGTGCACCCTAAGGTGTACGAAACGTGGTTCAGCCATTTCTCATTCCGTTTAGATGTGTAACGTACGTCCGCAAATCAGGACGCCAGTCCGAGAGCGCGTTTGACCGGAGCAAAGCTACGACGATGATGTTCAGTCGCACCATGCTCTGCTAGCTTTTCCAAATGGAAAGCTGTGGGGTAGCCCTTATGTTGGGCAAAACCGTATTGCGGGAAGGAGAGATCAAGCTCTGCCATTTCACGATCGCGCGTCACTTTGGCAATTATTGATGCCGCACTGATTTCTGCAACCCGACTGTCACCTTTAACTACGGCCAGAGAAGGCATCGGTAATGCAGGGCAGCGGTTGCCATCAATCAGTACATATTCTGGAGCCACGCAAAGGCCTGCAACCGCACGCTGCATCGCAAGCATTGTGGCGTGCAAAATATTTAGCTGGTCAATCTCTTCGGGCTCAGCACGCCCAAGACTCCAGGACAGTGCTTTTTCGACGATTTCATCATAAAGCGCGTTGCGGCGTTTTTCAGAAAGCTTCTTCGAGTCGGCAAGGCCAATGATAGGCTTCGCCGGGTCGAGGATCACCGCAGCGGTGACGACTGCACCAACCAACGGGCCACGGCCGACTTCATCAACACCCGCAACCAGGTGCGTATGAGGATAAATAAATTCAATCATTGTGCGAGCTCCAGCACAGCATCGGCCGCCTGTTCATCGGCATTACAACGAATCTGCTGATGCAGTTCACGGAAGGTGTCATGCATTTGATGGCTCTGCGCGCCGTCTTCCAGCAACGGACTCAGCGCCTGCGCAAGTGCATTTGGCTCGCACTCTTCCTGCAGCAATTCTTTAACCAGTTCACGTCCAGCCAGTAGATTTGGCAGTGAAACGTAATCGGTTTTCACCAGTCGCTTCGCCAGCCAGAAAGTAAATGGCTTCATGCGATAGCCCACCACCATCGGGCATTTCGCCAGCATGCACTCAAGTGCCGCAGTACCTGATGCCAGCAATGCGGCATCGCTTGCCACCATCGCTTCGCGCCCTTGCCCATTAAGCAAATGCATTGTCAGGTCAGGCGCGACTTCTGCTTTGATACGCTCAAACTGCTCACGGCGTTTGGCATTAACCAAAGGAACGACAATTTCGAGCCCCGGGAAACGCTCACGCAGCAAAAGAGCTGTTTTCAGGAAATCCGCGCTGAGCATTTCAACTTCTGCCCCACGGCTCCCCGGTAATAGTGCCAGGCATTTCGCATCAGGGGAAATACCCAGAGTCGCGCGGGCGGCATTTTTATCAGGATCAAGCGGCATGGCATCCGCCATGGTATGACCGATAAACCGGCAAGGAACATTAAATCTATCGTAAAACGCTTTTTCGAAAGGCAGAAATGCGAGCACTAAATCCGTTGCTCTGCCAATTTTGAAAACGCGTTTTTGCCGCCATGCCCAAACGGAAGGGCTGACGTAATGAATGGTGCGAATACCCTGCTTCTTAAGATTGCCTTCAAGCGTGATATTGAAATCAGGCGCATCGATGCCGACAAAAACGTCTGGCTGCAATTCGGTGAAACGGCGCGTGAGATCGGCTCGGATATGCAATAAGCGACGCAGGCGACCGAGCACTTCAACAATGCCCATCACCGCCAGCTCTTCCATCTCATACCAGGCTTCACAGCCTTCAGCCTGCATCAGAGGCCCGGCAACACCAACAAAGCGAGCATCAGGATGACGAGCTTTCAGAGCACGAATCAGACCAGCACCAAGAATATCGCCGGAAGTTTCTCCGGCGACCAGGGCAATCGTAAGCGGACGACCAGGTTTCATTTAGCGAATCAGACCACGAGTTGAACGTTCAAAGAATTCAACAAATGCGTTCACTTCTGGATGCTGCTCGGCAATCGCAGCAATTTCAGGCTTCGCTTCTTCGAAGGTTTTCCCGCTGCGGTAGAGAATCTTATACGCGTTGCGAACAGCGTGAATAGCTTCTCTGGTAAAGCCGCGGCGTTTAAGCCCTTCGATGTTTACACCGAATGGCGTTGCGTGGTTGCCCTGCGCGATAACATACGGTGGAACATCTTGTGCCACACCGGAACAACCACCCACCATCACGTGTGCACCGATAATGCAGAACTGGTGCACAGCGGTCATGCCGCCAATGATTGCGAAATCATCAACGGAAACGTGACCAGCAAGAGTTGCGTTATTTGCGAGGATACAGCGGTTACCGACTGTACAATCATGCGCCACGTGAGCGTTGACCATCAGCAGGTTATCGCTACCCACCTTCGTCAAACCACCGCCCTGCTCTGTTCCGCGATGGATGGTGACGCTTTCACGAATGCGGTTGCGATCGCCAATTTCCACACGAGTTGGCTCACCGGCATATTTCAGATCCTGGTTAACTTCACCAATGGAAGCGAACTGATAAATCTCGTTATCACGGCCAATAGTCGTATGACCATTTACCACAACATGGGATTTCAGAACGGTACCTTCACCGATTTCAACATGCGGACCAACAATACAAAACGGACCAATATGAACGTTAGCACCAATAACGGCACCGTCTTCCACAATGGCAGATGGATGAATAAAGGCGGATTTATCAATCACGTATTAACTCTCCCGGCTGCGGGCACACATCATAGTTGCTTCGCAGACAATTTTACCGTCAACAGTTGCCACGCCTTTAAAGCGCGTCAGACCACGGCGGGTTTTCTCGAAAGTAACTTCCATGACCATCTGGTCACCAGGTACGACAGGACGTTTGAAACGCGCTTCATCGATACCAGCAAAGTAATAAAGCTCACCAGGTTCCAGTTTCCCTACGCTTTTGAACGCAAGAATACCGGTGGCTTGCGCCATCGCTTCAAGAATCAGCACACCCGGGAAAATCGGTTTACCAGGGAAGTGGCCCTGGAAAAACGGCTCGTTTACTGTGACATTTTTTACTGCACGTAAAAAACGCCCCTCTTCAAAATCCAGCACGCGGTCTACCAGCAAGAACGGGTAACGGTGTGGCAGAAGTTCCAAAATCTCTTCGATGTGCAGAGTATGAGTGTCGGTAGTCAAGATACTCTTCCTGTCTAAATGTACCAAATGACAATAATAACACGGCCTGCGACTATCTCGGGATAGCTAGCAGGCCGCAAATCAGTAAGCACTAACGCGTCTTGGGCGGGTGACTTTTAGTCTTGTTGATTGATTTTTTTCTCAACGGATTTCAAGCGTTTGCTGATCTCGTCGATATTCATCACCAACGCGGCTGTTTTACGCCACACTTTGTTCGGCTGTAGTGGAATACCTGAGGAGTAAACCCCCGGCTCTGTGATAGGGCGCATTACCATGCCCATTCCAGTCACGGTGACTTTATCGCAGATTTCCATATGGCCATTGATAACACTGGCACCACCAATCATGCAGTAACGGCCAATTTTCAGGCTGCCTGCCATGATCACACCGCCAGCAACAGCAGTATTGTCGCCAATCACAACGTTATGTGCAATCTGGCATTGATTATCAATGATAACACCATTGCCAATAATCGTGTCGTCTAGTGCGCCACGGTCAATCGTCGTACAAGCACCGATCTCGACACGATCGCCAATAATCACGCGACCAAGTTGGGGGATCTTCACCCAATTGCCACGATCGTTAGCATAACCAAAACCATCTGAACCGATGACGGTACCGGACTGAACCAGGCACTGTTCACCGATCTGGATTTCATGGTAAATCGACACATTCGCCCACAGGCGTGTGCCAGCACCAATTTTGGTATGTTTACCCACGAAACAGCCAGGACCAATCACGACGTTATCACCAAGCACTACACCAGATTCGATAACCGCATTGGCGCCAATGGCTACGTTATTACCCAACGTCGCAGTTGCATCAATCACTGCACTTGGTGCGATGTTTTGAGCAGGTTGCGGCGTGGAATCAAGGATTTGCGCCATGCGAGCATATGTGAGGTAGGGATTCTTCACTACCAATGCCGCGCTATGTGCGAAAGGGAGGTCGGCTTCAGTCATAACGACGGCAGAAGCCTGGCAAACAGCCAATTGCTCACGGTAACGTGGGTTAACCATGAACGTAATTTGGCCAGCCTGGGCCGTTTGCATAGATGCAACGCCGGTGATGACGAGATCGCCATCACCGTGCAAATCTGCATCCAACTGCTGGGCTAAATCAGCCAGTCGAATTGAAGACATTACTTATTTAACCTGTTTCAGAACATCTGAAGTGATGTCTTTAACACTGCTGCCAGCATAAGCAACGGTGTTAGCATCCAGAACTACGTCGATGCCTTTGTCGTCAGCAACTTTCTTCACTGCGCTCTGAATACGAGTAACCAGTTTGCCACGCTCTTCGTTAGAGCGACGTTGACGATCTTGTTCGAATGCCTGAGCTTTAGTCTGGAACTGCTGACGTTGAGCCATCAGATCTTTTTCAGCTTTGCTGCGGTCAGCAGCTTTCATGGTAGAACCATCGCGTTGCAGCTTTTGCATTTTGGACTGCAGGTCGCCTTCCATATTCTGCAACTCGCTTGCGCGGCCTTTAAACTCGTTTTCAAGAGTTTTAGACACACCGGTGCTCTGTGCTACCTGTTGGAACAGGTTGCCCATGTTTACTACAGCAATGCTGTCAGCTGCTTGAACGCTGGCAGATGCAGCCATAGCGAGGCCAAGACCTGCGGCAAATAACCACTTTTTCACAATAAACTCCTTACCATCCCGAATGTGTCCGAAGACACTCTTTTTTGCGTGTGCCAGTTCTGCATTTAGCGAACTGGCATCAACGCTACACTGCTTTTATGCATTCCTTCGCACAGAACAGTTACCAGGTTTTACCAATGTTAAACTGGAACTGTTCCGCTTTGTCGCCTTCGTACTTCTTGAACGGTTGGGCATAAGAGAAGACCAACGGCCCCAGCGGTGACATCCATTGCAATGCGATACCTGCTGACATACGAATATTACTTGGGTCACTGTAGTCCGGAATCCCGTCTGCAGAATACTTGGTATTATCCCAGTTAGTATCCCAAACAGTACCCATGTCCATGAACACGGAAGTACGCACAGAGTTCGCGTACTTCTCGCTCAAGAACGGCGTTGGCGTGATAAGTTCAAGACTTGCCACTGCCATTGCGTTACCACCGACTGCATCGTCAGAACTACAAACTTCAGTTGACGAAGCTTTGTTACAGTTATCTGTATCATTGCCGCCGTAATAAACAGCTTTAGGACCAATGTTATTTGACTGGAAACCACGAACAGTACTGGAACCACCGGCATAGAAGTTCTCATAGAACGGCATTTCTTTGCCGCCAAGACCATCACCGTAGCCCCAACGAGTACGTCCTAACATGACCCAGGTATGATCCTCATCAATTGGGAAGTAGCTCGCAGTATCCAGAGTCACTTTATAGAACTCGTTATCTGAACCCGGAACGGTCACTTTACCGTTCAGGTTTACGCGTGAGCCTTCTGTTGGGAAGTAACCACGGTCAAGCTTGTTGTACGTCCAACCATAGTTCAGCGTGAAGTCATCTGCAGCAAAACCATTGTCATCAGATGATGTGCTAGCCGATTGACCAACAGAATCCAAATAACGCCACATCGCAACCTGTGGCTGCATGTTGGACAGGTCGTTATGCACGTAACCTAAGCCCAGACGCAATGTGTTGTTTTCGTTAACCGGGAAGCCAAGCGTTCCGTCCACACCATAACTTGTGTTGGTGTAGTCAGAAAGATCCGCGTCATCAGCTTTAAAGTCATTGTAGAAGAGACGGCCACCGAGGCTCACGCCATCAACTGTAAAGTACGGATCGGTTACCGACAATTCAGCATATGTCTGATAATCGTTTTTGGTACCGTTGATACCAACCGAGTAGCCTGTTCCTAACCAGTTATCCTGTTGGACACCGACCTGGAAACTGATACCACTTTCAGTACCGTAACCCACACCAAAGTTGAAACTACCGGTGTTGCGCTCTTTAACTTTGTAGACCACATCAACCTGGTCAGGGCTACCTGACACACGTTGCGTATCAACATCTACAGTTTCGAAGTAACCCAAACGATTCAGACGATCTTTACCTGAGTTCACAAGATCGCTACCCAGCCAAGTCCCTTCCATTTGGCGCATTTCGCGACGCAGGACTGAATCTTTACTGGTGTCGTTGCCTTCAAAACGAATTTTACGCACGTAGTAACGGTTACCAGAATCAACGTTCACATGCAGTTTAACGGTCTTATCTGCATCGTTGATTTCAGGTTGTGTCTGCACTCGTGGATAGGCGTAACCATAACGACCCAACAATTTCTTGATGTCGTCTTCCATCTTGGTCACTTTGGTGCCGTTATAAAGCTCACCTGGTTTGAGTTTAGTCAGCGTTTCAATTTCTGCTGAGTGCCCTGCCAGATTACCGTTCACCGTCACGCCAGCAATCTTGTATTGATCGCCTTCTGTAACGTTGATGGTCACGTAAATGCTTTTCTTATCAGGCGTCAAACTGACCTGAGTCGAATCGATGTTAAAGCGTGCATAACCGCGATCCAGATAGTAACTGCGCAGCGTTTCGAGGTCGCCGGCCAGCTTCTGTTTCTGGTATTTACGGTCACCCACCACGTTCCACCATGGCACTTCATCGCGCAACTGGAAATGCGAAATGAGTTCATCAGTCGTAAACGCATGGTTGCCGACGATGTTGATTTGCTGAATTTTGGCAGAAACGCCTTCCTGGAATACCAGTTTCAGGTCAACACGGTTACGCGGCAATGGCGTAACAACGGCTTTCACGCTGGCACTGTACTTACCAACGCTGTAGTAGAAATCTTCCAGCCCTTTTTCAATATCAGCCAGGGTCGTTCTATCCAGTGATTCGCCGACACGCACACTAGAAGCCTCGAGGTTCTGCTTGAGCATGTCGTCCTTCACGGACTTGTTACCGGAGAAGGTAATACTCGCGATTGTCGGGCGTTCTTTCACCTGAACAACTAACGTTTCGCCATCACGAAGTACCCGGACATCTTCGAAGTTCCCGGTAGCAAACAGTGAACGAATAGTATTACTGATATCCTCGTCAGAGACAGTATCGCCTACGCGAACCGGCATGCTGAGGAGGGCCGCACCGACGGCGACTCGCTGCAGGCCTTCGAAATGAATATCCTTCACCACGAACCCGTCTGCACCGTATACGGTGGCGCTGCTAAACAGCAGCGACGCTATGAGCAACTTTTTCATCGCCATCGTTGTTATGCGTTCTTCCTAACCTATTCTCTCTAAAACCGAGAGAAATCATTGAAAAGTGCAAGCCCCATCAACAGCACCAGCAATATAGAGCCAATGCGGTAACTAAAGTCTTGAACTCGCTCGGAAACCGGCCCACCCTTTAGCTTTTCAATCGCCAAAAAGAGCAGATGCCCCCCGTCCAGGACGGGTAACGGAAACAGGTTGATTATCCCCAGATTAACGCTAATCAGCGCCAGGAACATCAGATAGTAAATCAACCCAGATTCCGCTGACATCCCTGCCCCTTGAGCTATAGAGATTGGCCCACTGAGGTTATTCAGTTTGATGTCACCGGTTATTAATTTTCCCAGCATGTTGACTGTAAGCTTCATCAGTTGCCAGGTTTTATCTGTGGCTTCTGCGACAGCAGCAAACGGCCCATACTGGCGTACTGTTTTATACTCATCAGGCAGCGGGATAACTTTTGGTACTACCCCCGCAAACCCTTCAGCCTTCGCTTTACCCGGTTTTGTATCCGGTATCAGCGTTAAAGACAAGAGTGCCCCTTGTCTTTCTATTTCTAGCTCCAGTGGGTGACCTGGATTGTCACGCACCTGACTAACAAATTCTGTCCACTGAGCAAGCGCCGCACCGTTGACTTTAACGATCCTGTCCCCGGCTTGCAAACCCGCTTTGCTCGCTGCGGAATCGGGCTGTACTTCTTGTAATACCGTTTCAATTTGCGGACGGCGAGGTCCGATGCCTAATGAAGTAATCGGATCCTGCTTTTCTGGCTCAAATTGCCAGTGGCGCAAATCAAGCGTTTTCTCACTTTTCAGATTTGAACCTAGTGGTGCCAGCGTAAGATTAACACTGTCATCACCAATCTTTGCCATCAACTCAAGTTGAACCGATTCCCAGTCAGGCGTTTCGATACCATCTATCGCTTTAAGTTCCATGCCTGGTGCAATTTGTGCTTCTGCTGCTATCGAGTTGGGCATTACTTCACCAACAACCGGACGAACACCAGGGACACCGATGATAAACACCAGCCAGTAGGCAAACACAGCGAAGATAAAGTTAGCAATAGGACCGGCTGCAATAATTGCAGCGCGTTGAGAAACGGTTTTGTTATTAAAGGCCTGATGGCGTAGTTCCGGCGTAACCGGCTCAACACGCTCATCAAGCATTTTGACATAACCACCCAGTGGGATCAGGGCGATTACAAATTCGGTACCGTGGCGATCGGAACGACGCCAGAGCGCTTTACCAAAACCAATGGAAAAGCGCTCTACTTTGACACCACAGCGGCGAGCAACCCAGAAATGGCCGAACTCATGCACGGTAATTAATACACCCAGTGCGACAATAAACGCAGCCAAATTCCAGAGTAAGCTCAGCATATAACCTTCCGTTAAATCGTCCTGAATACCAGCAATAACAGACAGGCAAATACCGGTACTGCTGCTGTGAGGCTATCAATGCGGTCAAGGATACCACCATGACCGGGGATCAGGTGACCGCTATCTTTAATCCCTGCTTCACGCTTAAACATACTTTCGGTTAAATCGCCCAATACTGAAGCAAGAGCGGCAATAACCGAACAGGTCAACAGAATAGCCGGTGACACATCCAGATTCGCCCACATGCCGAACAGCACGGAGATAATCGCAGAAGTGAACAACCCACCAAAGAAGCCCTGCCAGGTTTTACCCGGAGACACTTTCGGCGCTAATTTGTGTTTGCCAAACATTTTGCCAAACATATAAGCACCGGAGTCTGCACCCCAGACCAGAACCATCACATACAACAGCCAGATTGAGCCAGTGTAGTGGTTAATATCGTAATGCCAGTTACGTAATACAATCATGCCCCAGAAAAACGGCACAATCGTTAATACGCCAAACAATAGACGCAATGTTTTTGAGTTGCGCCAGATTGATGCAGAACCCGGATAAAACAACACCAGTAACAGCGCGGCAAACCACCAGGCAAGTGATGCCCATAGCGAAGCCTCAATCAACGGAATATGAACCGTACGCTGGTATTCGGGTAATGCATAAAGCATTAATGCCAGTAACAGACCACACAATACAGCAAGCCATACACGTTGAGAACGTGCTTTAAAACCTGCCAATTGTCCCCATTCCCAGGCTGCCAGCATACATACCACGAGGGTTGTAATAGCAAATCCTACTGGTGGAAGCCAGAATAACGCGGCAATAACCACCGGGATTAAAATAAACGCAGAAAGCAGGCGATACTTCAGCAAAAGTGACCCCCAACAGGCTTACTCACTACCAGGTGCTGTGCCGCCAAAACGACGCTCTCGATTTGCAAAAGCATTTAGTGCACCTTCAAAGTCTTGTTCATCGAAATCAGGCCAAAGAACATCGGTGAAATAAAGTTCTGCATAGGCAATCTGCCAAATCAGAAAGTTACTAATACGATGCTCTCCCCCTGTCCTAATTACTAAATCTACGGGAGCCAGTTCATTCATGCAGATTTGCTTACTCAGCATCTCTTCATCAATCTGGTCTGGACGTAGTAAGCCTTCTTGCACCTGTTCGGCAAGATGCCGCACACCTTGAATAATATCCCAACGACCGCCATAGTTCGCGGCAATATTGAGAGTCAAACCTGTGTTGGCACTCGTTAAGTCTTCGGCTTTTTTGATACGTTCTTGCAGGCGAGCATTGAATCGGCTGATATCGCCGATAATACGCAAACGGACATTGTGACGATGCAGACTTTTGACTTCACTGTCTAAAGCCCACACAAACAACTCCATTAGTGCGCTAACTTCTTGAGCTGGACGATTCCAGTTTTCACTACTAAAAGCATAGAGCGTAAGTGCATCTATACCATTATTTGCCGCAAAACTTACCGCCCGGCGAACAGATTTCGCCCCAGCCTTATGGCCGGAAACCCTCATCTTCCCTTGTCGTTTCGCCCAGCGACCGTTGCCATCCATAATAATGGCAACATGGCGCGCGCCATGTTCGGATTGTGTTTCGCTTAATTGTTGGTTTGCAGACAACATAACGCGTAATTATTCCCAGATAAGGATTAAGCGGTACTCAGAATGATCTCAGCTTTTACATAAAAAAGCCGTGCTATAACACGGCTTACCAATCTTTCAGTCAGTTATTCCTGGCCGAAAGATGGCGCAGACTATATCACTGAAGCACAAAGCTAACAAATAGAGGCATATCAGCTGAATAAATAATCATCGAGAAGCGATGCGCGTCACCAAACCTCGGGCAACCTCGCGTGCTTTCGCATCAACAGCAAGAACCTCTTCCACACTCTTCGGCTCAGTCAATTCAACACTATCAAGGACGGCACGATTTAAGGAAGCAATGTCTGTAAAACGTAGCTGTTGTTGCAAGAAAGCCTCAACCACAATTTCATTTGCTGCGTTCAGTACGGTCGTTGCAGCCTGTCCTTGCTCAAATGCTTCCATCGCAAGCTTCAGACAAGGATAGCGATGATAGTCCGGTTCCATAAAGGTGAAAGTGCCGATTTTACAAAAATCGAGCGGTTCAACACCTGACTGCACGCGCTCAGGAAATGCCATGGCGTGCGCGATAGGCGTGCGCATATCTGGAGCGCCTAACTGCGCCAGCACACTACCATCACGATAACGAACCATCGAGTGGATAACCGACTGCGGATGTATCAGTACTTCCATTTGTTTAGCTGAAGCATTGAATAGCCAACGAGCTTCAATGTATTCGAGACCTTTGTTCATCATGGTGGCCGAGTCGACTGAGATTTTACGCCCCATCGACCAGTTCGGATGGCTACAAGCCTGGTCCGGAGTCATTACTGTCAGTTCACCTAACGGCGTCTCACGGAATGGGCCACCTGATCCGGTAAGAATAATCGACGAAACGCCATTACCCTCAAGTTCAGCGTACCCGAGGTTTTGCTGAATTGTTTCCGGTAAACTCTGAAAAATTGCGTTGTGTTCGCTGTCGATAGGCAGAAGCTGTGCGTGGCTTCGTTGTACAGCATCCATAAACAGACGCCCACAAGTCACCAGTGCTTCTTTATTTGCCAGCAAAACTTGCTTACCCGCCGCAATCGCCGCAAGCGTGGGTAACAGACCTGCTGCCCCAACAATAGCTGCCATAACCTGATTCACTTCGTCCAGCGCAGCCATTTCACAAGCCGCCTGCTGCCCCGCCAGAACTTCAGTGCGACTCCCCTGCTCTTTGAGCAAACGGCGTAACTCACCGGCAGAGACTTCATCATCCATTACTGCCCAGCGAGGCTTGAACTCCAGGCACTGCTCAGCCATGCGCGCGACATTTTTCCCGGCAACCAGGGCCGTGACGGAAAACTTATCAGGATTATGACGAACAACGCTGAGGGTACTGGTACCGATAGATCCGGTAGAGCCAAGAATGGTCAGTTGCTTCATGGGACGCTCTGGAGTTTTAGTATGAATAATCAAATAAAAAACGCCGTAGACAATAATCGTGGCATGAGCCACGGCTTGCATACGGCGTTTGATCCGTCATCTCAACGGATTAGAACTGCATCAACTCAGCTTCTTTCTCAGCAAGTGCAGCATCTACTTTCTTGATAGCAGCATCAGTCATTTTCTGAACGTCGCCCTGAGAACGGCGATCGTCATCTTCACTGATTTCTTTATCTTTCAGCAGCGCTTTAACTTTGTCGTTAGCATCACGGCGAACGTTACGAACCGCCACGCGTGCGCCTTCAGCTTCGCCACGTACAATTTTGATCAGATCTTTACGACGTTCTTCAGTCAGTGCAGGTAGTGGAACACGAATGTCAGTACCAGCAGAGCTTGGGTTCAGACCGAGGTCGGAAGTCATGATCGCTTTCTCAACGGCCTGGCTCAGTGAGCGGTCAAACACGTTGATCTTCAGTGTGCGAGAATCTTCAACCGTTACGCTTGCCAATTGGCGCAGTGGAGTTGGGGTGCCGTAATACTCCACAATGATGCCGTCCAGCAGAGATGGTGAGGCGCGGCCGGTGCGGATTTTACTGATTTGGGTTTTGAACGCTTCTACGCATTTTTCCATACGCACTTCGGCATCTTTTCTGATATCGCTAATCACGTTACGAATCCTTGAAAACTGGTTTAGGGCAGACCACACTTCACGCCGCTATGCAGACGCTGCGAGCTAAGTATAGCCCTGTTTATTCATGGCGCCCGTTGGGGTTGCCTGTTAACACTATCTGAAACTGAATCTTACCCTGATTAAGCATCGACTGAAATTACTCAGTGATCAATGTGCCTTCTTTTTCACCCATCACAACACGGCGAAGCGCACCAGGTTTGTTCATATTGAAAACACGAATCGGTATTTTGTGATCGCGGGCCAGCGTAAACGCCGCCAAATCCATCACTTTCAGTTCTTTTTCCAGTACTTCGGTATAGGTCAATTGCTCACAAAGCGTGGCGGTAGGATCTTGAACCGGATCCGCAGTAAACACGCCATCTACTTTTGTGGCTTTCAGTACTACGTCCGCTTCAATCTCAATTCCACGCAAACACGCAGCAGAGTCAGTAGTAAAGAACGGATTACCGGTACCAGCTGCCAGGATAACTACGCGGTTATTGCGCAGCAAGCTGATAGCTTCTGCCCAGCTGTAGTTATCACATACGCCATTCAATGGAATAGCAGACATCAGGCGGGCGTTCACATAGGCGCGATGAAGCGCATCACGCATTGCCAGGCCGTTCATTACGGTTGCCAGCATGCCCATGTGGTCGCCCACAACACGGTTCATACCGGCTTTTGCCAGGCCTGCACCGCGGAATAAGTTGCCACCACCAATCACCACCCCGACCTGAATACCCAATTCAACCAGCTCTTTAATTTCCTGAGCCATACGATCAAGGATGCTTGCATCAATACCGAAGCCTTCGGTACCTTGCAGCGCTTCGCCGCTTAGCTTGAGCAGAATGCGTTTGTAGACAGGTTTTGCATTGGTAGCCATGATTCTTTCCTGGGAACAGTCAACGAATGGGGATGGTAAATTCAGACGACATAATGTCGCATATCAACAAGATCTGTATCAGAGCAGGCTGATTTTTAAAGCCAGATAAAAAGGAACCGCCAATTGGCGGCTCCCTTTAAAAATTAAGACTGCTTGGACATTGCAGCAACTTCTGCTGCGAAGTCAGTCTCAACTTTCTGGATGCCTTCGCCCACTTCAAAGCGGATGAAGCCAGTTACGTCAGCATTGTGCTCTTTCAGCAACTGACCAACAGTTTTGCTTGGCTCGATAACGAAAGGCTGACCAGTCAGAGAAACTTCACCGGTGAATTTCTTCATGCGGCCTTCAACCATTTTCTCTGCGATTTCTTTCGGCTTGCCAGACTGCATAGCGATGTCCAGCTGAACCTGGTACTCTTTCTCAACAACTTCAGCAGACACGTCTTCTGGCTTAACGAATTCTGGCTTGCTTGCAGCAACGTGCATAGCGATTTGCTTAACCAGCTCTTCGTCAGCGCCTTTAGCTGCAACAAC
Source organism: Buttiauxella sp. AC038 (assembly GCF_979253565.1). Lineage (NCBI taxonomy): Bacteria > Pseudomonadati > Pseudomonadota > Gammaproteobacteria > Enterobacterales > Enterobacteriaceae > Buttiauxella > Buttiauxella sp. AC038. The sequence goes on from NZ_CEEDCQ010000001.1 coordinate 4,093,505, forward strand.
AACACCGATGCGAGCACCGTGCAGGTAGCTACCCAGAACATCACCTTCCAGAACAGCGACACGACGAATGTTGATGTTCTCACCGATTTTAGCAACCAGTGCAACACGCTCTTCTTCGAACTGTGCTTTCAGTACTTCGATGTCAGTAACTTTGCCTGCAGCAGCAGCGTCCAGCACTTTGTCAGCAAATGCCTGGAAACCACCATCTTTAGCAACGAAGTCAGTCTGGCAGTTAACTTCCAGAATCACAGCGTAGCCGTCTGCGATCTTAGTTTTGATCACGCCGTCAGCAGCTACGTTGCCTGCTTTCTTAGCTGCTTTGATCGCACCAGACTTACGCATGTTTTCGATTGCCAGCTCGATGTCGCCATTAGCTTCAGTCAGTGACTTTTTGCAATCCATCATGCCTGCGCCAGTACGTTCACGCAGTTCTTTTACCAGAGCAGCAGTAATATCAGCCATTCTAAAATCCTCGGTTATCTCGTAGAGAGAGATAAGCCCTGGTCCACGAAATAGACGAACCCTGGCTCAAAATAAAAAGGGGGCCTGAGACAGGCCCCCTAACCAAACTATTCAATACCTGGTTAATAAGAGCTCAAATAAGAGCGAACCTTATTATTCAGCTTCTACGAAGCTTTCTTCTGCCTGAGAAGCCAGATCCTGAGAGCGGCCTTCACGAACGGTAGCAGCTACAGCACCCAGATACAGGGTTACAGCACGGATTGCATCGTCGTTACCAGGGATAACGAAATCAACGCCATCTGGATCGGAGTTAGTATCAACGATAGAGAATACTGGGATACCCAGGTTGTTCGCTTCTTTGATTGCAATGTGTTCGTGATCAGCGTCGATTACAAACAGTGCATCCGGCAAGCCGCCCATGTCTTTGATACCGCCGAGGCTGTTTTCTAACTTAATCAGCTCACGGGTACGCATCAGCGCTTCTTTCTTGGTCAGTTTGTCGAAGGTACCGTCCTGAGACTGGATTTCCAGGTCTTTCAGACGTTTGATGGACTGACGAACAGTTTTCCAGTTAGTCAGCATACCGCCCAACCAGCGATGGTTCACGAAGAACTGATCGCAGCTCAGAGCAGCTTCTTTTACTGGTTCGCTTGCAGCACGCTTAGTACCAACGAAAAGGATTTTGCCTTTACGAGAAGAAATCTTGCTCAGTTCAGCCAAAGCTTCGTTGAACATAGGTACAGTTTTTTCAAGGTTGATGATGTGAACTTTGTTACGAGCGCCGAAGATGAAAGGCTTCATTTTCGGGTTCCAGTAACGGGTTTGGTGACCGAAGTGAACACCAGCCTTGAGCATGTCGCGCATGGAAACAGTTGCCATGATTAAAACCTCTATATAAAAGTATGGGGTTAAGCCTCCACGTATCCCATATTACCGACCCCTAAGGGCACCCCGGAATATGTGTCGATACGTGTGTGTTATTTACACAAAGTGAGAGTGTTGGCCGTATCCGAAAAATCGGAATACAAGTCCGGCGCGCTTTATACCATAAAACAGACCCGGACTCCAATAGTTGTTAGTGGATAGTGCGCACACCGATTCTCGATTTGGCACCGATCGTAGGCCCTGATACCATTACCCTACTACTGCTCAATTATTGTCGATAACGACGACACCTGCGGATCGAATGAATGGCTATCTCAATTAAAACACCTGAAGAAATCGAAAAAATGCGCGTTGCGGGCCGCCTTGCCGCTGAAGTGCTGGAAATGATTGAATCCCACGTACGACCGGGCATTTCCACTGGCGAACTGGACCGTATTTGTAACGATTACATTGTTAACCAACAGCAAGCGGTTTCCGCGTGCCTCGGCTACCATGGCTTCCCGAAATCCGTGTGCATCTCCATTAATGAAGTGGTCTGCCACGGTATTCCTGATGACGCTAAACTCCTGAAAGATGGTGACATCGTCAACATCGACGTTACCGTTATCAAAGATGAATACCACGGCGACACCTCAAAAATGTTCATCGTTGGCAAACCGACCATTCTGGGTGAGCGTCTGTGCCGCGTGACTCAAGAAAGCCTGTATTTGTCTCTTCGCATGGTAAAACCAGGTATTCGCCTGCGCACTCTGGGTGCAGCCATTCAGAAGTTCGTTGAAGCTGAAGGTTTTTCTGTGGTTCGCGAATACTGTGGACACGGTATTGGCCGCGTATTCCACGAAGAACCGCAAGTGCTGCATTACGATGCTGATGACGGTGGCGTGGTGCTGCAACCGGGCATGACTTTCACTATCGAGCCGATGGTGAACTCCGGCGATTACCGCATTCGCACCATGAAAGACGGCTGGACGGTGAAAACCAAAGATCGCAGCTTGTCTGCACAATACGAGCATACTATTGTGGTGACAGATAACGGCTGCGAAATTCTCACTTTACGCAAAGATGACACCATCCCCGCGGTGATTTCGCATAACGAGTGATATGCCTGGCGAAAGTCAGCAATCGAAGCCGGCTTATGCCGGCTTTTTTTATGGATGGCGACATGACACCGAGCTTACCCGAGCAGTACGCAACCACAGTGCTTCCTGAGATTTCCGGGCAACCTGAATACCCTGTCAACTGGACAGACTCAGAGCTTAATTGCGCCGAAATCAAAGCCCGCCTCGACACTTTCCAGCAGTGGTTGGGGACAGCATTTGACGACGGTATTTCCGCCGAAAAACTTATCGATGCCCGCACCGAGTTTATCGACCAGTTACTGCAACGGTTGTGGGTAAACTACGGTTTTGGTGATGTCGCTGAAACCGCGCTCGTCGCGGTGGGTGGTTACGGGCGCGGTGAACTTCATCCGTTATCTGATATTGATTTGCTGATACTCAGCCGTAAACGTCTGAGCGAGCCGCAATCCCAGAAAATCGGTGAACTTCTCACGCTGCTATGGGACGTAAAGTTAGAAGTCGGCCACAGCGTACGCACGCTTGAAGAGTGCCTGCTCGAAGGCCTGTCTGATTTAACAGTTGCCACCAACCTGATTGAGTCACGCTTACTGATTGGCGATGTCGCACTCTTCCTTGAACTGCAAAAACACATTTTCAGCGACGGTTTCTGGCCATCTGCCAAGTTCTTTGCCGCAAAAATTGATGAGCAAAATGTTCGTCATCAGCGTTACCACGGCACAAGTTATAACCTCGAGCCAGATATCAAAAGCAGCCCCGGCGGTTTGCGTGACATCCATACGCTGCAATGGGTCGCGCGTCGCCATTTTGGTGCCACGTCCATGAGTGAAATGGTCGGCTTTGGTTTTTTAACCGAAGCAGAAAGAAATGAACTGGATGAGTGCCAACACTTGCTGTGGCGTATTCGCTTCGCTTTACATCTCGAAGTAAATCGCTATGACAACCGTTTGTTATTCGACAGGCAGCTCAGCGTTGCTCAACGTCTGGATTACAACGGTGAAGGCAATCAGCCGGTCGAAAACATGATGAAAGATTTCTATCGTGTGACCCGTCGCGTCGGTGAGCTTAACCAAATGCTGTTGCAGTTGTTTGATGAAGCGATTCTTGCGTTAGATGCCAGCGAAAAACCGCGCCCACTTGATGATGACTTCCAGTTACGCGGCACTCTGATTGATCTGCGTGACGAAACGCTATTTATGCGTGAACCGCAGGCTATTTTGCGTATGTTTTACATGATGGTGCGTAACCGTGACATCACCGGAATTTACTCAACCACCCTACGCCATTTGCGTCATGCGCGTCGCCATTTAGTACAGCCGCTTTGCTACATTCCGGAAGCGCGCGAGCTGTTCCTCACGATATTGCGCCACCCCGGTGCCGTGAGCCGCGCCTTATTGCCAATGCACCGCCACAGCGTGTTGTGGGCGTATATGCCGCAGTGGTCGCATATCGTCGGGCAGATGCAGTTTGACCTGTTCCATGCGTATACGGTGGATGAACACACGATTCGCGTGCTGCAAAAACTGGAAAGCTTCGCGAAAGAAGAAACCCGTCCGAAGCATCCATTATGTGTCGATCTCTGGCCGCGCCTGTCGCATCCAGAGCTTATATTGATTGCAGCCCTGTTCCATGACATCGCCAAAGGCCGTGGCGGGGATCACTCGGTTCTCGGCGCGGAGGACGTTATAAAATTTGCCGAACTGCACGGGTTGAACTCTCGCGAGACGCAACTTGTCGCGTGGCTGGTGCGCCAACATTTGCTGATGTCAGTCACCGCGCAGCGCCGTGATATCCAGGACCCGGAAGTGATTAAGCAGTTTGCTGAAGAAGTGCAGACTGAAAACCGCCTGCGTTACCTGGTTTGCCTGACCGTCGCTGATATCTGTGCGACCAACGAAACCTTATGGAATAGCTGGAAACAGAGTTTGTTGCGGGAACTCTATTTCGCCACAGAAAAACAGCTGCGTCGTGGGATGCAAAACAGCCCGGATATGCGTGAGCGTGTGCGCCACCATCAACTTCAGGCGCTGGCGTTACTGCGTATGGATAACATCAACGAAGAGGCGCTGCACAATATCTGGCGCCGCTGTCGAGCCAACTATTTTGTTCGCCACACGCCAAACCAAATTGCATGGCATGCGCGACACTTGCTCAAGCACGACCTCAGCAAACCGATGATTTTGCTTAGCCCACAGGCAACACGTGGTGGTACCGAAATCTTCATCTGGAGCCCTGATCGCCCTCACCTGTTCGCCGCTGTTTGTGCCGAGCTGGACAGGCGCAACCTGAGCGTTCATGACGCGCAAATCTTTACCACGCGTGACGGCATGGCAATGGACACCTTTATTGTGCTGGAGCCGGATGGCAGCCCGCTTTCCGCCGACAGGCACGAACTCATCCGCCACAGTATTGAACAGGCTATTACGCAGGCCAGCTGGCAGACGCCTCAACCGCGCCGCCAGTCCGCCAAACTGCGCCACTTTACCGTCGATACCGAAGTCAATTTCCTGCCTACTCATACTGACAGGCGCACATTCCTGGAACTGATTGCGTTGGATCAGCCAGGCTTACTGGCGCGGGTAGGTGAAGTGTTTGCTGACCTCGGAATTTCACTTTACGGGGCTAGAATTACGACAATTGGCGAGCGAGTAGAAGATTTATTTATAATAGCTACCGCTGATCGGCGTGCTCTTAATAATGAGTTGCAAGAGGAAGTACAGCAACGGTTGACAGCAGCCCTTAATCCAAACGATAAATAACAGTCTGTTAATTTCGTCACAATCAGGAAAATGTTCACAATGCCAATGCAGCAGCTACAAAACGTAATTGAAACCGCTTTCGAGCGCCGCGCCGAAATCACTCCGGCAAATGCTGATACCGTCACTCGTGAAGCGGTAAACCAGGTCATCTCCCTGCTCGACAGCGGTGCGCTGCGCGTTGCCGAAAAAATTGATGGCCAGTGGGTTACCCACCAATGGCTGAAGAAAGCCGTTCTGCTTTCTTTCCGTATCAATGACAACCAGGTTATTGATGGCGCAGAAAGCCGTTACTTCGACAAAGTGCCGATGAAATTCGCCAACTATGACGAAGCACGCTTCCAGAAAGAAGGTTTCCGCGTTGTGCCACCAGCGGCCGTTCGCCAGGGTGCATACATCGCACGTAACACCGTTCTGATGCCTTCTTACGTTAACATCGGCGCTTATGTTGATGAAGGCTCTATGGTTGATACCTGGGCAACTGTCGGTTCTTGTGCGCAGATTGGTAAAAACGTTCACCTGTCTGGTGGCGTAGGCATCGGTGGCGTTCTGGAGCCATTACAGGCTAACCCAACTATCATTGAAGATAACTGCTTCATCGGCGCGCGTTCAGAAGTTGTGGAAGGCGTTATAGTTGAAGAAGGTTCTGTGATTTCCATGGGCGTTTACATCGGCCAAAGCACGCGCATTTATGACCGTGAAACTGGTGAAGTACATTACGGCCGCGTGCCAGCAGGTTCCGTGGTCGTTTCCGGTAACCTGCCATCTAAAGATGGTAAGTACAGCCTGTACTGTGCAGTTATCGTGAAAAAAGTCGACGCGAAAACTCGCGGCAAAGTTGGAATCAACGAGCTGCTTCGCACTATCGACTAATAAAATATGCAAAAGGCGGGCTCTCCCGCCTTTTTAGCATTTAGGGCTAGCGGAAAAGGATATTTCCGTTAATTATCTTGATATTGCTGATATCGAAAAAGGTAACACTATGTACGATAACTTGAAAAGTCTGGGTATTACCAATCCTGATGAGATCGATCGTTACAGCCTCCGGCAGGAAGCCAATAACGATATCCTGAAAATCTATTTCCAGAAGGATAAAGGCGAGTTTTTCGCTAAAAGCGTGAAGTTTAAATACCCACGCCAGCGCAAAACTGTCGTTGCCGATGGCGTCGGTCAGGGTTACAAAGAAGTGCAGGAAATCAGCCCGAATCTGCGCTATGTTATTGATGAATTAGATCAACTTTGCCAACGAGATCGCACTGAAGTGGATCTGAAACGCAAAATCCTCGACGATCTTCGCCATCTGGAATCTGTAGTTGCTCACAAGATCAGTGAAATTGAATCCGATCTTGAAAAGTTAACTCGCGGTAAATAATGCAAAAGGGCCGGAATCTCCGGCCCTTTTATTATCTTTGCTCATCCAGTTGCAACGCCACATACAGCAGCAATCTATCGTCAAAATTTCCTAAATCTAACCCTGTTAATTCCGAAATACGGTTAAGTCGGTACTCGAGCGTATTACGATGAATAAACAATGCCTTAGACGTTGCCAATGGCTGCACGTTATGGCGGAACCACGCGCTTAACGTTCGGCGCAGCAGCCCGTTGTTATCCATTGATTTCAGGCGAGCTAAAGGGCGAGCCAGTTCATTCGCCTGCCATCCGCCACGCAAACTATCCAGCAGCACCGGCAACATCAAATCCTGGTAAAAATAGCCCCGGCTTTCTGGCATACGCTGTTTGCCGACCATCATGGTAGTGCGAGCGGTTCGATACGAGCGCGCAATACTACCAGACCCGGTAAAATAGTTGCCCAGCGCGACACGAAAGCGTAGCTGACCATTTTCTTTCATACGGTTGATTAGCTGCTCTACCCGCTTGCGGTGATCTTCTGCATCCCAACGGCCAAAAGGATTTAGCGCAGGTTTTAGCACCACCATTTCAGTTAACGACACAATGGCTATCAAATTATTCCGCTCAGGTGTCGTCAGTGCAGTTTGCAGCTGCTGTAACTCTTCCATAGCGCTTTCCACGCCAAGCTGCCCACTATCGACTTCCACAACAGCGACCACTCGAGGTTGATTCAGATCGATACCCAAACGTTGTGCCCATTCGCTCAAAGCCGGTGTCTGTTCTTCAGCCTGAATCAAATTCATCACTAACTCTTCACGCAGACGAGTGTCTTGTGCCAGCAAGTGCATCAGACGAGATTGTTCAAGCATCATCTCCGCCGTCATACACACCAGCTCACCGTACTTACGCAGCGAGCCAGGTTCCCCTGTAAGACCGATAACACCGACAATTTCACCTTCGATGCGCAGTGGCAGGTTTATCCCTTGACGCACGCCGTGCAGATGCCGGGCTACGGCATCATCAATATCAACCACACGTCCCTGGGAGAGCACCAGCAATGCACCTTCGTGCAATTCACCAATACGTTCTTTATCACCACTACCAATGATTCGCCCACGCGCATCCATCACGTTTATGTTGGTATCAATAATGGTCATGGTGCGCGCCACAATGTCCTGCGCCATTTTGGTATCAAGGTGCCAGCCAGCCATGTGTCCTCCTGAGTCGTGCTAATGGCCTAGCATAGGCGAGATGGATCGCCTCAGCATTGTGCGAATGCACAAAGCACCGATGAAGAGTATGGAGTTGTGGTAAGGCTCACAAAAAAGGGCCGCAATTTGCGGCCCTGATAGTTTAAGGAGAACTTAGTGGCAATTAATTACTGCATCAACAGATAGATGGTGCTGTCGCCACGCTGAATATTAAGCGCCATTACAGACGGTTTGGTGTCCAGAATTTTGCGCAGTTCAGCGATGTTATTTACAACCTGCTGGTTAACACCAATGATAATGTCGCCTTTTTTCAGGCCAATACGTGCAGCAGGGCTATTGCCTTTTACGTTATTGACGATGACACCCTTCTCATCTTTACCGCTGCGGTTGCTCATTTCAGCACCTTCGATACCCGTAAAGATGGTGGCTGAATCAACCTGAGTCTGGCTGCTTTGTTGCAGTTCCAGATTCACTGATACTGGTTTGCCATCACGCAGCAGGCCAAGAGTCAGTTTGCTGCCAACTGGCATAGAACCCACTTCAGCGCGCAAGGCAGCGAAGCTACTAATTGCTTTACCGTTCATGGAAACCACAACGTCACCGGCTTTCACGCCCGCTTTCGCAGCAGAAGAGTTAGGCATAACCTGGCTGACGAATGCACCACGTTGCGCGTCAACTTTCATCGCTTTTGCTAACTCGGAGTTCAGCTCAGTCCCAAGGATACCCAGTTCGCCACGCTTAACTTGACCATACTGCACCATCTGCGCAGTCAGGTTTTTCACCATGTTGCTTGGGATAGCAAAACCGATACCGATGTTGCCACCGTCTGGTGCCAGAATCGCAGTGTTAATCCCGATCAACTCACCATTAAGGTTAACCAGTGCACCACCGGAGTTACCACGGTTGATTGCCGCATCGGTCTGGATAAAGTTCTCATAGTTTTCAATGTTCAGGCCACTACGACCTAAAGCTGAAACAATACCGGAGGTCACGGTTTCGCCCAGACCATATGGGTTACCGATAGCTACGGTGTAATCACCAACGCGCAGTGCGTCGGAGTCGGCCATTTTTATCGCAGTCAGGTTTTTCGGGTCCTGCAACTGCAGCAGTGCGATATCAGAACGTGGATCTTTACCCACCACTTTTGCTTCAAACTTACGTCCATCACTCAGGGAAACCTGAATTTTTGTTGCATTATCAACAACGTGGTTGTTTGTCACCACATAGCCTTTAGCGGCGTCAATAATTACACCAGAACCCAGTGCTGCAAATTTCTGCTGCTGACCGCCGCCCTGAGGGCCTTGGTCCGCCGGGCCACCCTGGCAGAATGGAGAGCTCTGGAATGGAGAGCCTTCCTGACAGAATGGTGAATTATCACCAAAGAACTGCTGGAAGTTACGCCCCATACGCGGCGTATTAACAGTGGTGCTCCCCTCAACGTTAATACTCACTACGGAAGGCATCACTTTTTCCAGCATCGGCGCAAGGCTTGGCATAGGTTGCCCAGCGGTTGCAGGTACAGAAGAAGCGGTCTCTGCCGCAATTGCAGATACAGGACTCAGCGCCAAACCCAGGCTAAGAGCCAGCGCGCTCATTGCTAAAGTTGTTTTTTTCATCGATTTCAGTCTCAAGTTAATAAGTCACGCAAAATTGCTGTGTAGGCCAATATAGAGTGACAATTGAGGCGCTAAGTTCCGCCGATAAGTCACTGGAAAAAGTAAAAATTTATTGTCCGTCTTTACAAAACTCAATGAGCAACTTATTCCACCGCCATCAGGCGCCGATACTCATCCCAGGCGAATAAGTCCGTCATTCCGCTGATATAATCCTGAATTAGACGACAGCGGTAATAATATTCCCATACTGGGAAATCACTGGCTGACGGCGTCAAATCACTGACGGCTTCAATATACGCAAGTCTATGTTTTGTCGATAATTTGTGGAACAATCGAGTTTCAATCGGCAGACGACGTAAACTTTCTTTCTCCACCAGTTCAGCAAAATCCTCAACTGATATATTGAGTAATGGACTGTAAATTTCAAGTAAGCCACTGATAACGCGATAACCTTGTAACTCAAGTTGCTCAACTTCTGGGTGACTAAATACATGTTTAAATGCAACCTGCTTATATAGCTCCAGCAGGCGCGCAAAAGGGCTGTCATCTTCTAGTAGTGCGTGATTGAACTCGCCGCTAAATATATCGCTGATATTATCGATAAAACGTTGAGCGGCATAAGGCACCAACTGGTTTAACGTATTGACGCGCAGATACATAAAGAACTGATCTTCGGTACTGCGGCGCATCTGATTTGAACGGGATTTCTCCCAGGCCTCATCCACTACATGCTCAAAAAGATCGCCTTTGCTATGCTCGCCCCAGGCATCACATAAGTGCTGATAAAGTTGTTCAACGCTGAAAATGCGCTTCTCAACCGCATCTTCCAGATCCGCCACACAGTATGAAATATCATCCGCAGCTTCCATTATCCATGTCAGTGGGAAACGGCTGTATTCGCCCAGTTCAAGCTCCGTACGCAAACGGGCAATGTACGACTCTTCAGAAAGATAGAAGCCAGGTTTTTTCATCAGATAAGCGTGGCTTTTTGGCGGCTCGCCAACAAACCAGGCCGGGCGCGTATATTTGAGAATGCAACCAACCTGCGCCCAGGTCAGATTCATACGCAATAGACTATGTACCAGGCGAATGCCCTGCGCATTGCCTTCGAACTGACAAAGATCCTGGCGCACCTTGTGGCGCAAGCCATTCAGTTGATCTTCACCTTCACGCAGGCGTAAAGCTTCAACCCGGCAACGATCGTCGCTGCGCGGCTGGCTTCCGGCATCTGTTGGGAATAAACGCTGGCGGAACCAGTCATTAATAGCTGACTCACCAAAATGACCGAACGGTGGGTTACCGATGTCATGCATCAGGCAGGCCATTTCAACGATGCTTTCAAACGGGCCGGTGAGCTCATGCAGCCCAAAGCGCTCAAGATCCTGCTGCTCCTTCAGGCGGCTCAGCACTTCTTTGGCGATGTAGCGGCCGACTTGCTGAACCTCCATCGAGTGAGTCAAACGTGTGCGAACAGAGGCATTACGCTCCAGAGGGAAAACTTGAGTTTTCTGCTGCAAACGGCGAATTGCCGGAGAGTTAACGATTCTCCCGCGATCGCTTTCAAAAATACGCAGGATTTCATGTTCGTTCTTCAGCCCTTCAGGAGAGCGGAAACGGCGGTGCCAGTTAATTTTCTTACGGAAATCTATTTCACTCATGCCATCTCCTGCGCCTTTTAACAGCGGATTAATTCCTTGATGCCAGCCATGATAGACTATGAAGGTAATTTAACACTTTAGCGAGAATCACTATGAAAGTAGGCATCATTGGTGCAATGGAAGAAGAAGTTACGCTGCTGCGTGACAAAATTGAAAGCCGTCAGACTCTGAAGCTTGCAGGGTGTGAAATTTACACCGGCTCCCTGAATGGCGTTGAAGTAGCTTTGCTGAAATCAGGTATTGGCAAAGTCGCAGCTGCAATGGGTGCAACTCTCCTGCTTGAGCATTGCAAACCAGATGTAGTGATCAACACCGGTTCTGCAGGTGGTCTCGCATCCACACTTAAAGTTGGCGATATCGTGGTTTCTGATGAAGTGCGTTACCACGACGCAGATGTTACCGCTTTTGGCTATGAATATGGCCAATTGCCAGGTTGCCCAGCAGGTTTTGCTGCTGACGCGAAACTGATTGCCGCGGCTGAAGAGTGCATTGCCGAGCTGAACCTGAACGCCGTGCGCGGTTTGGTTGTTAGTGGTGATGCGTTTATTAACGGTTCTGTGGCACTGGCAAAAATCCGCCATAACTTCCCACAGGCGGTTGCTGTGGAAATGGAAGCGACCGCTGTTGCGCACGTTTGCCATAACTTCGGTACCCCGTTTGTCGTGGTGCGCGCGATCTCTGATGTTGCCGATCAGCAATCCCATCTGAGCTTCGAAGAGTTCTTAGCTGTTGCGGCGAAGCAGTCCACGCTGATGGTTGAAAACCTGGTGCAGAAACTGGCTCGTGGTTAATAAGAACTTTTGGCGCGGCATCACCGCGCTACTGTGTTGTCTCCCGGCGTGGCTTATTGCCGCGCCGCGGGTTATCTCATTATCGCCGAGCAATACTGAACTGGCATTTGCGGCTGGTATCACGCCAGTAGCGGTCAGCGCCTGGTCAGACTATCCGGAGGCCGCCAAAAAGCTTGAGCAAGTCTCAAACTGGCAGGGGATGAATCTCGAGCGCATCGTGGCGCTTAAACCTGATGTGGTTCTTGCCTGGCGCGGTGGAAATGCTGAGCGCCAGGTCAATCAACTAAAAGCATTGGGTATTAAAGTTGTCTGGCTTGATCCGGCAACGGTCGAAGGTGTGGTTGCGGCATTGCGTCAATTGAGCCAATACAGCCCGACACCCCAAACGGCCCACAACGCCGCAGATAAACTGGCAAAAGAGTTTGCCGATTTGAAAGCGCACTATTCTCAGCACCCGAAGAAAAAAGTGTTTCTCCAGTTCGGCCAGCAGCCGCTATTTACGTCAGGAAGTGGTTCAATTCAGAACGAAATTCTGGAAGTATGCGCAGGGCAAAATATCTTCGCTGATAGCCGGGTTCCCTGGCCGCAAGTGAGTCGTGAACAGGTGCTAAGCCGCCACCCACAGGCTATTATTATCACCGGCGATGAAACGCAAATCCCTCCGGTTGAACAATTCTGGAATACCCAGCTAAAAATTCCGGTTATTGCAGTGAATGATGACTGGTTTAGTCGCTCAGGCCCACGTATTATCCTCGCCGCAAAACAGCTCTGTGAGGAGCTGGCAGAAAAATAACCTTTTCTATGAGGATAACACCCACATGCTCGTCTATTGGCTGGACATCATTGGCACAGCCGTCTTTGCAATATCCGGCGTACTGCTGGCAGGTAAACTACGTATGGACCCGTTTGGTGTTCTGGTTCTTGGCGTAGTGACAGCGGTTGGCGGCGGAACTATTCGCGATATGGCACTGGATAATGGCCCGGTATTTTGGGTTAAAGACCCAACCGACTTAGTGGTCGCAATGGTCACCTGTATGCTGACTATTGTGTTGATTCGACAACCGCGTCGGCTACCAAAATGGATTTTACCAGTGCTCGATGCCGTGGGACTTGCGGTGTTTGTCGGTATTGGGGTGAATAAAGCATTTCTGGCGGGCGCAAGCCCACTAATTGCCATCTGCATGGGCGTGTTGACCGGTGTTGGCGGTGGGATTATTCGTGACGTTTTAGCGCGTGAAATCCCGATGATCCTGCGTACCGAAATCTATGCCACGGCGTGTATTGCAGGCGGAATTGTACATGCCACTGCGTATTACACCTTCCACATTCCACTGGAACAGGCGAGCATGATTGGCATGGTCGTCACCCTCGCAATCCGTCTGGCCGCCATTCGTTGGCATCTCAAATTGCCAACGTTTGCACTCGATGACAGACAATAGAGAATAAAAAAGCCGGATGACGCTTTCGCTTATCCGGCCTACAAGAATTTTTATAACTAACCATTTAAACCGAATAATTCGAGTTGCAGAAAGTCGACAAAGTAGTGAGTCCCAGGAGCATAGAAAACTATGTGACTGGGGCGAACGGGTGCAGTCGACGCATCTGCAGCTTGAAGTATGAAAGCTTAAACGCTGAACGAAGAACCACAACCACAGGTACTTTTCGCATTCGGGTTGGTCACAACAAAGCGCGAACCTTCCAGACCTTCAGTGTAATCCACCGCACCGCCTACCAGATATTGTAGGCTCATTGGGTCAACTACCAGCGCAACGCCTTGCTTCTCGATAGTCATATCGCCGTCATTAATCTGATCGTCAAAGGTAAAACCATACTGGAAACCGCTGCAACCACCACCGGTGATGTAAACGCGCAGTTTCAGATTCGGGTTCTCTTCATCCGCGATCAGGTTTTTTACTTTATTGGCTGCTGCTTCGGTAAACTGCAACGGCAGCACTGCTACGTCATCACTCATCATTTGCTCCCAACGAAATAAGAAGTCGGGTAAAGTTTAACCCAGCCTTTGGGGGTCATTATCTAATACCCGAGTAAATCGTTCAAGTATTCTCCCCGGCAGGGGTTTGCTGCTCTTTCGCCCGCTGTTCGGCTTCTTGTTTTGCCAACGTGCGCTCAAGAATCGAGGAGTATAGCGGCTTTCCGCCGAGAAATTGTGCCAATAGTGTCGCGCCAAGGCAGGTAATAATCATTGGCAGAATGAGCTGATAATTGTCAGTCATTTCCAGAACCAACACAATCCCGGTCAATGGCGCACGCACTGATGCGGCAAACAACGCCCCCATTCCGGCGATGGCAAATGTCCCAACTTCAAGATGATAGGCCGGGAACCAGGCCGCACTCGCGATACCAAATGCAGTGCCAAGTAATGTACCCAAAGCTAGCATTGGTGCAAAAATCCCGCCAGGCGCACCGGATGCAAAACACAGCAAAGTGGTAATCACACGAGCAATAAAGATAAACAGCAGCATGCCAAGGGTGTAATTGCCTGCGGCTGCAATGGGGATCAGATTAAAACCGCCACCGGCCGCTGCGGGTTGGATAAGACCAAGAATCCCGCAAATACCGCCCAGCAAGCCACCAATAATCACCCATTTTTTCAGATTGCCGCCGTGAAGGCGCTGGAACATATCCTGGGTACGGAACACCATCGCGTTAAAGAACACGCCGACGATGCCAAATACCATCCCCAACACCAGATACAACCACAGCGTGTTGACCGGCGCGTTAGCCAGTTTGCCGACTTCGATAACCGCATTTTCACCGTTAAAAATACGGAACACCACGCTCGACATAATCACGCCGATAAACACGGCTTTTATCGAAATCAGGTTGTAGCGAAATTGCGGGCGCATCTCTTCAATGATGAACAGAATCCCCGCCAATGGGGCATTAAATGCAGCGGATAAACCCGCAGCCGCACCGGTAGCTAACAGTGAATGGCGAGCTTCAGCACCACGCAGGCGGAAAATATCCAGCACCATGCGGCCGATATTCCCACCCAATTGCACCGTTGGCCCTTCGCGCCCGAGCACCATGCCAGCACCGAGTGTCCCCATCCCGCCGATAAACTTCACTGGAATGACACGCCACCAGCGCACCGGACGCAACTCTTCCAGTGCCCCTTCAATTTCAGGGATACCAGAGCCCCCTGCTTCCGGCGCAAAACGGCGCACCAGATAGTAGCCAATCATTGCCAAAAGCATTGAGCTAATGAATGCCAGCGGCCAGACAATAAGGCTGTGATCAGCCACATGAGCCAGCATTGCGAGGCGATTTTGTTGAACCCAGGTGACCGCTTTTTCAAAAGCGACACCCACCAAACCGGCTAACGTCCCTACTATCGCGGCCATGAAAAGAATAGCGACGGGAGTTTTATCCTGTCGAATTAGGCGACGCACCATGTCGCCCCTGCGTAAGCGCACAACCTGCTGTGCTTCAAAAGAGGGGTGGGAGTGATTCATTAGGCTAATCATTTATTGGTAATACAAATCGAGGGGGCATTCTACTCTCTCGACGCGTTTGGGCAAAACTTTCATAACTTCGAATGTTTCCCTTAGAATAGCGTGTAGTCATTATTTCCACGAATCCACGAATTGGAGCCGATTCATGAGTAAGTCTGAAAACCTGTACGCTGCAGCACGTAAAGTCATTCCTGGTGGAGTTAACTCGCCGGTTCGTGCTTTTACTGGTGTCGGCGGTGTGCCGCTGTTTATCGAACGCGCTGACGGGGCTTACCTGTATGACGCTGACGGCAAAGCCTATATCGATTATGTTGGTTCATGGGGGCCAATGGTTCTCGGTCACAACCACCCGGCAATTCGTAATGCCGTGATTGAGGCGGTTGAACGTGGTTTAAGCTTTGGCGCGCCAACTGAGATGGAAGTAAAAATGGCGGAGCTGGTGACCGACCTGGTTCCAACCATGGACATGGTTCGTATGGTGAACTCAGGCACAGAAGCCACCATGAGCGCCATTCGCCTGGCACGTGGTTTTACCGGTCGCGATAAAATCATCAAATTCGAAGGCTGCTACCACGGCCACGCTGACTGCCTGCTGGTGAAAGCCGGTTCTGGCGCACTGACCCTCGGCCAGCCAAACTCACCGGGCGTTCCGGCTGATTTCGCTAAACACACCCTCACCTGCACCTATAACGATCTCGCTTCCGTTCGCGCCGCGTTCGAGCAATATCCGCAAGATATTGCCTGCATTATCGTTGAACCCGTTGCAGGCAACATGAACTGCATCCCGCCAAACGATGACTTCCTGCCAGGCCTGCGTGCGCTGTGCGACGAGTTTGGTGCGTTGTTTATTATTGATGAAGTGATGACCGGTTTCCGTGTCGCGCTGGCAGGTGCCCAGTCTTACTACGGTGTGGAACCTGACTTAACTTGTCTGGGCAAAATCATCGGTGGCGGGATGCCGGTAGGTGCGTTCGGCGGTCGTCGCGAAATTATGGACGCGCTGGCACCAACTGGCCCGGTTTACCAGGCAGGTACGCTTTCCGGTAACCCAATTGCGATGGCGGCAGGCTACGCTTGCCTGACTGAAGTCGCACAACCAGGCGTTCACCAGACATTGACCGAACTGACCGAAATGCTGGCAAACGGTTTGCTGCATGCAGCGAAAGAAGAAAACATTCCATTGGTCGTGAACAATGTGGGCGGCATGTTTGGTTTGTTCTTCACTGATGCGGAAACGGTGACTTGCTACCAGGACGTGATGGCGTGTGATGTCGAGCGCTTTAAGAAGTTCTTCCACCTGATGCTGGAAGAAGGCGTTTACCTGGCACCATCGGCATTTGAAGCAGGCTTTATGTCAGTTGCGCATTCGAAAGAAGATATTCAGAAGACTATCGACGCTGCGCGTCGGGTGTTTGCGAAGCTGTAATCGATATGGATAGTGTCGGATGTCGCTTACGCTAATCCGACCTACTAAAAGAAAAGACTGTTGCAGTTGTAGGGTGGATTAGCGCGAGCGACATCCACCATTCATCATCTCGTCTGCTTACGTAGCAAATAGACGAAGTATGGCGCACCGATAAACGTTGCCAGCAAGCCAGCAGGCACCTGATCCGGGAACAGGATCATTCTTCCGCACCAGTCCGCCGCAACCATCAGCATCCCACCTAATAACGCCGATATTATCAGCTGCGGCATTGCACGCCGGAACCCGAGCATACGTGCGATATGTGGTGCCATTAGGCCAACAAAACTCAGCGGGCCGACGGTCATCGTTGCCGCCGCGGTTAAGGTCGCGGCCAGCAAAAGCAGCGCAAAACGTGATGGCGTCAGCGCCATACCGATAGCGCGTGCGGTCGCTCCGCCTAGCGGAAGTATCATTAACCAACGGCGACACAGCGGCGTCAGGGCAAATAGAATCACCATCAGAATAAGTGTTCTGACGGCTTGATCGCCGGTAACGTTATAGGTTGACCCCGAAATCCAGGTCAGGATCCCCGCCATACGCGGGTCACCGCTAGCCATCAGTAACATCAGCAACATGGTAAACGCCGTGCTCAGCGCCATCCCGGCGAGCAACATGCGCTGCGGCGAGAAACCGCCACGGCTGGCCGTTACCATAATCACCAGCAGTGTTACCGCAGCACCCAAGGTTCCAGCCGGGAACAACCAACCAAATGCATTTCCAGGTACGATAAACAACATCACCACCACGCCGAATGCCGCACCAGAGCTGATTCCTAACACTTCGGGGCTTGCCATCGCATTACCGGTCAGACGTTGGATAACGCTGCCAGCAACCGCCAGCATCATACCCGCAGTCAGTGCAGCTAATACACGCGGCCAGCGCCACTGTAATAACTCATGGAATAACGAACCGCTTACCCAGTTCCAGCCATACGCATCGCGTCCAAGCGTTAGCGCAGTGACAAGAACCAACGCTAGCACACCGCTACCGACTAACACCCACCATGCCAGATGCTGGCGTTCGCTAGGAACGTTATCGCCCTGGTTCATCGCTGGCGTGCCAACAGTACGCAAGCGTGGTAGCAGCCACAGCAATAATGGCGCTCCAATAAGAGCGGTCACGGTTCCGGTAGAGATCTCACGCCATACGTTGGTAAGCCAGATAACTGATTGATCTGAAAGCCACAATATCAACGCGCCAATAAGCGGTGCGAGGAACAAACGCGCAACCAGGCGGCGTGCCCCAAGCATTTTCGCCAGCAACGGCGCGAACAGGCCAATAAAACCAATAATCCCGACTGCATTAACCAACAGCGCACTGATGGCAATCGCCAGTACCAGCGTCGCGAGGCGCACCATCGAAAGCGCCAGGCCAAGGTTACGCGCTACACCATCGTCGAGCCCCATCAGCGTTAGCGGGCGCAACAACAGCAGTGTTAACAGCAAACCGCCGACCAGGCGAGGCCACAGGCCGTTAACGATGTCCCAGTCTTGTTGGTTTAACGAGCCAGTGCTCCACAGGAACATGTTCTGCAACTGGTCGTGATGGAAAATAGCCAGCAGTTGGTTTACCGCTCCACAGTAAAGGCTCAGTACCAGCCCTGCGAGAATAAGCGTGACCGGAGATAACCGCTTGCCCCAGGCAACGCCAAACACCAGTAAACCCACAACGCCTGCCCCTACCAGAGCGGCAAACTGTTGTGTGGCGAATCCGCCGGGCAATGCCCACAGCGTGGCAACGGTGACGCCTAATTGCGCGCCACTCGCCACACCCAGCGTTGTCGGTTCGGCAAGCGGGTTACGCAACACTTGCTGGAACAGCACGCCCACTAAACCCAGCCCTGCCCCGACCAACAAAGCGATGGCAAGGCGCGGCAGCAAACTGTAGTGGAATAACATCTGATTGATGTCATCCATGTTGGGTTGCCACCAGGCAGCACGCCATTGTGCAGCAGGCAATTGCGCATTCAGGTTATGCAACGTGAGCGCACAGGCAATGACAAACATCAGCGATAACAACATCGCCGGGAACAAGGCATGACGATGTTTCACGCTTTGCTCCCTATGGTTTTAGCCAGCATGGTGGTGAAATTCATGGCGGAAAGGGTCGCGCCGTAGAGCCAGACAGGTGGCACTCGCTGGAAACGGTTCTGGCGAACAAAAGGCATGGCATTCCACAATGGCGTGGCGGCGACGCGCGCCATTTCTGCATCGTTGTTATGATCGAGACAAATAACATCAGCATCTTTCACTTCGGCGAGGCGCTCAAGGCCAATGACCGCACTGCCCCAGAAGTTGGTTTCACCTGTCCACGCGTTTTTCACGCCGAGCAAGTCCATCACCTGTTGGAACAGACTGCTTTTGCCGATCACCAGCGCATGGCGCGAATCTAACAGTGTCATCAGCAATACGGGTTTATCGCCGCGGTTGGCAAAGCGGGGTTTCATCTGCTCGATAAATTGGTCGAAGTGGGCGAGATGATCTTTCGCGGCCTGCTGCATGCCGAGCTTTTCGCCCAGTTCGGTCAGCGACTGGCGTGCAACCATCAGCGGTTTGCCAGAGGCATCGTTAAAATTGAACCCCAAACCCGGCGCGATACGCGACATCTTTTCCGGTGACGGGCCGTAGCCTGCGGAATAGAGAATCAGTGACGGTTTTAATTGGGTCAGCAGTTCGAGATTGGGTTCGGTGCGTAAACCAACTTCGATTATGCCATCGGGCAATTTCGGTTCACCGACCCAGGCCTGATAATTTTTGATATCAGCCATCGCGTAAGGCTTAACGCCCAGCGCCAGCATCAATTCGACAGGTAGCCATTCCAGCGCAACAATTCGTTGCGGATCTATTGCCGCCGCATGAGCGTTGCCCATTTTGAGCAACAGCGGCGAGAGCGCCAGTGCCGTTAACAACTGGCGACGGCTCAGTAAAGGGTTAATCAGCTCACTCATCAGTAAACGAAGCTCACCGGAGCCGCGCCCGCAGGATGTGGCAGAATACCCATTGGGATACCGTAAATCTGTTCCAGCGTTTCGCTTTGCATCAATTCAGCAGGGCTACCCTGGGCAATCATTTCGCCACCGCGCAGCGCTGCAAGGTTGTCGCAATAACGCGCCGCCATATTGATATCGTGCAGAACGGCAATCACCGTCAAACCACGTTCCTGGCTAAGACGATGAATCAGCGCCAGTACATCAACCTGGTGGGCAATATCCAGCGCCGAAGTCGGTTCATCCAGCAACAGACAACGGCTATCTTGCGCCACCAGCATGGCAATCCACGCACGCTGGCGTTCGCCGCCAGAAAGACTGTCCACCAGACGATGAGCAAAAGGTTTCAGCCCGACCAAAGTGATGGCCTCTTCAACCAATTCCCTGTCCGCTACGCCAAAACGACCCAACGCGCCGTGCCACGGATAACGACCAATCGCCACCAGCTCACGCACGGTCATGCCTTCAGCCGCTGGGAGTTGTTGCGGTAAGTACGCGACTTTGCGCGCAAATTCCTTGCTGCTCCAGCTATCCAATGGTTGATTGTTGAGACTGATTTCCCCATCAGAGGGTTTCTGATGGCGACCAAGCATTTTCAGCAGTGTCGATTTCCCCGAGCCGTTGTGGCCAATCAGGCCTGTGACTTTGCCTACAGGAAAGGTCATCGACAGAGGATGGAGAAGCGTGCGACCAGGTACGCGGAAGGTAACGTCAGTGAGGCTAAACGTGGTATCGGGATGAACGAGTTTGTCCTGCATGGTAGCCATCTTTGTTGATGGGCACGGCGAACCGTGCCCGAATACACTTAGAAGCGGAATGTTGCAGTCGCAACAACCTGACGCTCAGCGCCCCAGAAGCAACCGTAGGTATTGAAGCAACTGGCTACATATTCACGATCGAATAGGTTATTCACGTGAACAGCCACGTTGGAACCAGCCATACCAACACGCGCCAAATCGTAGCGCACCAGGGCATCGACAACAGTATAACTTCCCACTTTGAAGGAGTTCGCCGGGTCGCCATAGCTGGAGCCGGTGAAGCGTCCACCAGTGCCTAACGTCAGACCAGACAGTGCGCCATCAAAGAAGGTGTAGTCAGCCCACAATGAAGCCATATGTTTTGGCACCTGTGCTGGCGTGTTGCCTTTGTAGTTGGTATCCGTGGTGTACTCAGCATCGGTGTAGGTGTAAGAACCAACTACGTTTACGCTCGCAGACAGTGCCGCTTTCGCTTCAACTTCAACGCCACGCGCGCGAATTTCACCACCTTCAACCGAGAAGAATGAGCCCGCAGGGTCAGCCATCAGGTTGTTGGTTTTGGTCAATTGGTACACCGCGCCGGTCAATACAATCGGACGATCGCTCGGCACATATTTCAGGCCCGCTTCATACTGCTTACCTGTAGAAGGTGAGAACAGATTACCCTGTGCGTCGGTCTGTGAAGCAGGTTCAAACGACTCACTGTAGCTGAAATACGGTGTGATACCGTTATCAAACAGATAGTTAACACCACCACGCCAGGTAAACTGAGTGTCATCACGTTTGGAAGTAGTACCAGCCACGCGGTTGTAGGATTCCTGATCGGCCCAGTCATAACGGCCGCCCAACGTCACCAGCACTTTATCCCATTGCGCCTGGTCCTGAACATAGAGGCCCGTTTGCTTCTGGCGGTTCAGGATCTGATACGGACCGGAGTTCGCCGGATCTTTCGAATTGAAATCGAAATCGGTATACACCGGATTGTAGAGATCCAGCAGCGGTACGGAGTCGTCGTAACCAAACCAGGAGTTTATGTCGTTACGCATACGCATAAAGTCAACGCCGGTCAGCAGAGTGTGGTCCACTTCGCCGGTGGCAAATTTGCTCTGCAACTGGGTATCAACAGTGAAGTTTTGCAGCTTCTCATCATCAACCACGTATTTACGAGCCAGATAATGGCCTTTGTCCGCCGGCGCTAACGCCGCACATTGCTTGCTAAAGCTGTTAGCTGGATCGGAACAGACGCCGTAACCGTAGACGCTGTTTTGCGAAGTTTTGTTTTCGGCAAAGCGCAGGTTCTGACGCACGGTAAAGGTATCGTTGAATTCATGGTCGAAGCTGTAGCCAACCATTTTCTCATTACGAGAATAGGTATTGTTCTTCGCACCTTCATTGAAGTCAGTAGGCAGACGATCGCCGTTTGGCAACGGATCGACCGTTCCCTCTTTTGGCAGCCAGCCGTAGTAACCGGTTTCCGGTTCGTTCTGGAAGTAAGAGAGGAAGGTAAAGTTAGTTTTGTCATCCGGACGCCATGAGAAAGACGGCGCGATGGTATAACGCTGCTCTTCCGCACGATCCTGCTGAGCATTGTTCGAACGAGCCAGACCCGTTAAGCGGTACGAGTACACGCCGTCGTCATCTATTGCATCGCTGAAGTCAAAGCCGGTCTGGAAGAGGCTGTCAGTGCCCATTTTGAACTGGATCTCTTTCAGCGGTTCCGTGGTCGGACGCTTACTTACCATGTTCAGCAAACCACCCGGGCTGCTTTTTCCGTACAGAACGGAAACCGGACCACGCATGATTTCAGCGCGCTCCAGCATATAAGGATCTACTACCGCGTCGTTATAGAAGTTGCCCTGCATCTTCATACCATCGAGGTAGTTATTCTGACTCTGACCATCGGCCGCAAATCCGCGAATCACCAAATAGTCATAAGTATTTGAAGCACCACGAGTTCCAACCGCAACGCCTGGGGTATAGCTCAATGCTTCCTTCACCGATCTTGGTTGATGCAACGCCATCTCTTCGGCGGTCACCACAGAAATAGACTGAGGTACCTTTTCAATAGGCGTATCAGTTTTGGTCCCGGTCGCAGACTGACGCGCCGCGATCGTGGCCGCAGGTCCCCAGGCACTTTCTTGCGGGGCTGTGGAAGAAACTGTGATGGTATCTTCTTTGCTGGTTGTGTTGTCTGCTGCAAAACTTGATGCACTCACGCCACTGACGGCGGCCGCAACAAAGAATGCAAGTTTACGGATTGAGGTGTTGACTGGTTGTCCAGTTCTTAAACGCGCCATTGGTTTTTCTCTGATGAAGTAGTGACGAATGATAACGTAAACGATAATTATTATTAGCCGCAGAATAATAGACGAAACGGAAAGTGCATAGCAAGCAGGAAACGCCCCTGCTAAGCGCGAGGGAATAATAATTAACCAGAGTGATTGCATGGGCTTAATAAAAAAGAAAAGCCCCCGTGGTAAACGGAGGCTTTATGGGAAAACCGTGAGGTTTATTTACTGCCGAACATGTCTTTTATCCAACCTGCAACACCGTCACTACTTTCTTGCTGCTGAGGTTGTTGCTGCTGCGGCTGTTGTGGCTGCTGAGTCTGTGGCGCCTGTGACTGACTAAACGGATTGTTGTTCTGCTCAGCCTGCTGGCTTTGCTGGCACAACCCGTCCGGATTAGTGGTCCACACTGGCAACACACGATCCCCGCCGCCGCCACACTGGAAGTAGCCTGCGCTATCAACACCCATATCAACGATATCTTCCGGCGGGTTCAGCACCAGTGGAATCGGCGTCTGGTTAGCCAGATAACGTTGGTAAAGCGACATCGCCCCGCTCGCACCATACAGTTTGGTCGGCTGGTTGTTGTCA
The DNA here is from genome assembly GCF_979253565.1 of Buttiauxella sp. AC038. NCBI lineage: Bacteria > Pseudomonadati > Pseudomonadota > Gammaproteobacteria > Enterobacterales > Enterobacteriaceae > Buttiauxella > Buttiauxella sp. AC038. The sequence continues at coordinate 4,116,874 of NZ_CEEDCQ010000001.1, forward strand.
CGCCCTACCCAGGTAATCGCCACTTCTTTGCCGTCGATGCCCGCAAACCAGGTATCCACGTTATCGTTGGTGGTACCCGTTTTTCCTGCTAAGTGCAGGTTCGGATATTTGCCCCCTAACGCACGACCCGTACCGCGAGCCATAACCTGCTGCATGGTAAACAGCGTCATGTATGCAGCCTGAGGAGGAACAGCCTGCTCCGCCTGTGGGAAGCTTTGGTATAGCACGGTGCCATCTTCAGCAATAACCGAACGCAAGGCTGAAAGCGTTGCCCGGTTGCCACCGCTGGCGATGGTCTGGAATGCCTGAGCCACTTCAATTGGCGTCAGGTTCAGCGCACCCAGCAACATCGCAGGAACCGGATGTAACTGGTTCTGCGGCACACCAAGTTTGACCCAAGTGTCTGTGACAGCAGGCAGGCCCAGCGCCATCCCCAGGTTGACAGTTGGTACGTTCATAGAACGCGTCAGCGCGTCCACGAGCATGACCTTGCCGCTCTCACTGTAGCGACGATCATCGTTTTGCGGCGACCACACTTGCCCGTTCGGCTGTTTCAGCGCGATTGGCGCATCGGCAATCCAGGTATTCAGACGGTAAGCGTCAGGCTGGCTTAATGCCGTCAGATAAGTCGCTGGTTTTGCCAGAGAACCGATAGAACGACGAGCCTGCATCGCGCGGTTGAAGCCCGCAAACTGCGTTTCAGCTCCGCCGACCATCGCACGAACTTCACCGGTCGAACGGTCAACAATGACCATTGCCGCTTCCAGATCTTTCAGTTTGCGCGAGTTACGCAGAACCGGAACCCCTTCACTCACCGCTTTTTCTGCCGCATCCTGAGAAACGGAGTCGAAAGTGGTGAAGATCTTCACGCCGGACAAGTCTTTAACTTTGTCGCCAAGTTTGGTCTGAAGTTCGTTTCGCACCATCTGCATAAAAGCAGGCTGCGGCGAAATCACACCACCACGCGGTTGCACACCCAGAGGGCGCGCGCTCAGCATGTCGTAAAGCTCCTGGTCAATGACCTTCTGCTCTTGCAGCAAGCGCAATACAAGGTTACGACGTTCCAGCGCCAGTTTCGGGTTACGCCACGGGTTATAAATCGACGCGCCTTTCACCATGCCCACCAGCAATGCTTGCTGATCGAGGCTCAGTTCTTCTACCGGACGGCCAAAGTAATACAAGCTCGCCAGCGGGAAGCCGCGAATTTCGTTATCACCGCTCTGGCCGAGATAGACCTCGTTCAGATACAGTTCAAGGATGCGATCTTTGCCGTAACGCGCATCCATGATCAGCGCCATGTACGCTTCGTTCGCTTTACGCCAGTAAGAACGCTCGCTCGACAAGAACAGGTTTTTGACCAACTGTTGCGTCAGCGTACTCGCGCCCTGCACGGTACGGCCAGCTGTCAGGTTCGCCAGCACCGCACGGCCAATGGAGAAGAAGCTAATCCCGTCGTGCTCGTAGAAATGGCGGTCTTCTGTTGCGATCAACGTGTCGACCAGCAGCTCCGGGAACCCGGTGCGCGGCACAAACAGGCGCTGTTCACCATTCGGTGAAGACAACATGGTAATCAAGCGTGGATCCAGACGGAAGAAACCGAAGCTGCGGTTGTTATCCATGTTCTGGATGGATTCCAGATGGTCACCATCAAAATTCAGACGTGCGCGGATCTGCCCTTCTTTACTATCAGGGAAATCAAACGGACGACGGATCATCTCAATGCTGTTGCCCTGAACCGTAAACTCACCAGGGCGCGTCATCTTCGTCACCTGACGGTACTGGGTCGCCTCCAGCAGGTTAACCATCTCTTTTTTGCTGTACGGCATGTCTGGTTCAAGGTTCACCATACGGCCATAGACTGCCGCCGGGAGCTGCCAGACTTTCCCATCAATACGGGTACGGATCTTCTGATCGAGGTAAACACCGTAAATCACGAACAGCACAGCAAAGACAACAAACAGTTTTACCAGGAACCAGAACCAACGGCGCTTTTTACGTGGCGGGCGACCATTGCCATTGCCACTGCCTTTTCCTTTACGTGGCGGCATCGGTTTCTCGTCTTCATAATCATCATCGTAATCCGCGTCATATTCCTCTTCACGGACACGGCGACGGCTTACTTTCTCTTTCACAGGACGTGAAGGTTTTCCTTTACGTCCAATCGGTTCGCGGTCATTCCCCGCCATTGCTTTCTCCACCAAAAATAAGGCGCACGGCCTGATTCTCCCCATCTCAACTCAAGTCGAAAGAGGAAATCTCTCAAAGTTATTGGTACTTTTTGGTACGCCGCGTAGGCAGCGCGTCTGCTGGCGAGTCCGGCCAGACGTGTTTTGGATAACGTCCTTTCATCTCTTTTTGCACTTCCCGATACGCGCCATTCCAGAATGCGGTTAAATCACGCGTAATCTGCAATGGGCGCTGCGCCGGGGAGAGCAACTCCAGAACCAGTGGCACACGGCCTTCGGCAATCACCGGAGTCTGAGCTTCACCAAACATTTCTTGCATACGCACAGCAAGAACTGGCGGGTTTTCATCATCATAGCGAATGGCTATCTGGCTTCCAGTCGGCACAGTGTAATGAGTTGGCAGCGCACTATCCAGACGTACGCGTGCGTTCCAGTCGATCAGGTTCTGTAACGCCCGTGTGACATCAATGTTTTTTAACGCGCGAAGCGAGTGTACACCATGCAGTTCGGGTAATAACCAGCTGTCTAAATCACGCAGCAACGCCTCGTCAGAGACGTCTGGCCATTTAAGTTCTGGCAACCATTTTGCTGCACAGGCCAGGCGTGTTCTTAACTGTTGCGCATGCGCCGACCAGTTAAGCACTGACAGGCCTTTCTCACGAATACCATTAAGCATCGCTTGATGCAGTTCGTCTTCGGAAGGTTTCGCCAGTGGCTGAACTTTCAGAATTAACTTGCCAATTTGTGAACGGCGAAACGCTTTTAAGGTGCCTTGTGTTTCATCCCACTCAACGGTGTCACTTTCGTTCATCAACACCGGGCACTGTAGCGTTAGCGACTCAATATCCAGCGGGATAGCCTGCAAGATACGCGCGTCAGGCGTATGGCTTCCCTGCAATAAAAGCGGTGCCAACAGCCATTCGTAGCGTGTTAATGGGTCATCCTGATTGAGCATCGCCCCCATACCATTGGCTAATTGGTAGCGACCGTCCAGACCACGGCGGCGAGCAATCCTGTCGGGAAACGCCTGCGCCAGTAACGGAGCCGCAAGGGAGAAATCCGCTTCGCCACCGCGGCTGTTAAGCCTTTTAAGCAACTGGGTGCTACGCTGCTGCCAGTTATCCTGACGTCGACTAAAAGCATTACGCAAATCGCTGTCCTGACCGCGCGGTGGCTCTTCAAGAATCGCGACAAGCCGCGCTGCGGTTGCCTGTTGATCGGCATCTTTAGCGTTAACCAACATCGCTGCCAGGCGCGGTTCATTACCCAGGTTCGCCATTTTCTGGCCTACGGGTGTGAGTTTGTTTTGTCCATCCAGAGCATTGAGCTGGCGCAACAAGGTTTGCGCAGCCGCTAAATTGGTGGCAGGCGGGGTATCAAGCCAGGTCAGTTGGCCCGGATCCTGGCAACCCCATTGCAGTAAATCGAGTAGCAGGCCAGAAAGGTCGCTTTGCAGGATTTCTGGTTCACTTTGCAAGCTCGCGCGTTCTGCCTGCTCGGCACTGGTTAAGTGCAGACAGATACCCGACTCCAGACGCCCCGCTCGCCCGGCACGTTGAATCATCGACGCTTGGCTAATGCGTTGGGTGATAAGCCTTGTGAGCCCAGTGCGAACGTCAAAACGCGCGACGCGCTCCTGCGCGCAATCCACCACCAGGCGGATACCTTCAATAGTCAGGCTGGTTTCGGCAATATTGGTCGCCAGCACCACTTTGCGAGTGCCGTTTTCCGCAGGGAGAATTGCTTTGCGCTGTTCGCTTAAAGGCAGTGCACCGTATAACGGACAAAGCTGAACATCACTTGTGACGCGCTCTTGCAGCTGTTGCATAACACGCTGAATTTCACCGACACCAGGCAAAAACAGCAACAGAGAACCCGACTCTTCGCGCAGCAAATTCGCCACAGCGCTAGCAACCGCTTCGTCAAAGCGTTGATGGGTAGAAAGCGGACTGTAGCGACGTTCAACCGGAAATGCTCGCCCTTCAGAGCTGATAACCGGAGCTTCCGGTAAACATTGCTGAAGGCGCGCATTATCAAGCGTTGCCGACATAATCAGCAATTTAAGATCGTCACGTAACCCTTGCTGCACGTCGAGTAACAGCGCCAGCGCCAGATCGGCTTGCAGGCTACGTTCATGGAATTCATCGAGGATCACCAGCGCAACACCTGAAAGCTCAGGATCGTGCTGAATCATGCGCGTCAAAATACCTTCGGTTACCACTTCAAGCTGGGTGTTAGGCCCAACACAGGTTTCGGCACGCATCCGGTAGCCAACTGTTTCACCGGGCTTTTCACCCAATAATTCAGCCAGACGCTGTGCAACATTACGCGCAGCCAGGCGACGTGGTTCCAGCAGTAGAATGCGACCGCCCAAGTTTGCCTGCCGTAAAATCTGCAACGGCAACCAGGTCGATTTACCTGCCCCCGTTGGGGCGCTCAGTAAGACCTGCGGCGCATTTTGCAAGGCGTTAAGAATATCGGGTAGCACTGCGGCAACCGGTAATGACGGCACAAACGGCTCCAAACGGGTATGATGCGAAGTTCGCTATTGTAGCATCAAGCCAATTCATAACGAGAGACCACTATGGCCGAAACTCGCCGTCTGTTTTTTGCCCTCGAATTGCCAGCCGAGGTACAACAACAGATTATCCAGTGGCGCGCCACACAGTTCCCTGAAGATTCCGGGCGTCCGGTCGCTGCTGCAAATTTGCATCTGACTCTCGCCTTTTTAGGCGACATCAGTGTTGAAAAGCAAAAAGCACTCAGCCTGCTCGCCGGGAGAATCCGCCAGAGCGGTTTTACCCTGACAATTGATGATGCAGGGCAATGGTTGCGGTCAAACGTGGTATGGATTGGCCCCCGGCATGCCCCTCTGGGGCTGATTCAACTGGCAAATATGTTGCGCGCACAAGCGGCTCGTAGCGGGTGCTACCAAAGCCCGCAGCCGTTTCACCCGCATATCACGCTTTATCGGAACACACCGCGTGCGGTCACCATCCCGCCACCCAATTTTCGCTGGCAATACAAAGTTGAAGACTTCGTATTGTATGAGTCAGTTTTCAAGCAAGGGCGAACGCGTTACCTGGAGCTACAGCGCTGGTCATTAAGCAATAAGGAAGAGTAAATGGAGTTTAGTCCCCCGCTACAACAAGCCACACTCATCAAACGCTATAAACGCTTTCTGGCTGATGTGGTAACTCCGTCTGGTGAAGAGTTAACGCTCCATTGCCCAAACACCGGTGCGATGACCGGATGTGCAACACCAGGCGATACTGTGTGGTATTCCACATCAGATAGCCCAACTCGAAAATATCCCCACACCTGGGAAATAACCCAAACGCAAAACGGCGAATTTATTTGCGTTAATACGCTGCGCGCTAATGCGGTTGTGAAGGAAGCATTAAGTTCGGAAAGCATTTCAGAATTAATTGGTTATACAACCATTAAAAGTGAAGTGAAGTATGGTGCTGAACGTAGCCGCATTGACTTTATGTTGCAGGCAGATTGCAAGGTTAACTGCTATATTGAAGTAAAATCAGTCACGTTATCAGAACAAGGAAATGGCTATTTCCCGGATGCTGTAAGTCTGCGTGGGCAGAAGCATTTGCGAGAATTGATGAACGTGGTTATGCAGGGCGAACGTGCGGTGCTGCTATTTGCAGTATTGCATTCTGCTATCACCCAGGTTTCCCCGGCACGCCACATCGACGCCAAATACGCACAATTATTATGCGAGGCGCAACAGTGTGGAGTTGAAGTTATTGCTTATAAGGCTGAACTTTCGGATAAAGGCTTGAGTCTAATCTCGCCGTTACCTGTTTGTTTGATTGAAGAGTGCCCGCAATAATTCGAGTTGCATCGCGGCGGCAAGTGAATAAGCCCCGATGAGCTTACTGCAGTAAGTGATTCGGGTGAGTAATCGCCGCCAACAAAAAGATGCAGCTTGAAGTATAAAGGGTATTAACGTTTGTCTGTTTTGTGTGCTGGCGGTTCGCGTAAATACGCTTTTCTTCACAGGCTTGTCAAGAGAGGAATTTATATAATTGCCATCCTGAAAAGCATCTGCTATTTATAGCGGCCTGATTTTCCCCCGAACAGGGGACCGATAATGCGTGTTAAGGAGAAACAACATGCAAGAAGGGCAAAAGCGTAAAACATCGTCCCTGAGTATCCTCGCCATCGCTGGGGTGGAGCCATACCAGGAGAAAACGGGCGAAGAATACATGAACGAAGCCCAGCTGACGCACTTCAGGCGTATTCTTGAAGCATGGCGTAATCAACTTATGGATGAAGTTGATCGTACCGTCACGCACATGCAAGAAGAAGCGGCTAACTTCCCTGATCCGGCAGACCGTGCCACTCAGGAAGAAGAGTTCAGCCTGGAACTGCGTAACCGCGATCGCGAACGTAAACTGATCAAGAAGATCGAGAAAACGCTCAAGAAAGTGGAAGACGAAGATTTCGGTTACTGCGAATCCTGTGGCGTTGAAATCGGCATTCGCCGTCTCGAAGCTCGTCCGACAGCTGATTTGTGCATTGACTGTAAAACGTTGGCAGAAATTCGCGAAAAACAAATGGCCGGTTAACGGCTCGCAATTTCAGATTACTCATAATGGCGGGATACTCTCCCGCCTTATTTATTTCTAGCCTACCGCAGCAAATCATGAACACACCCCACTACATTGGACGCTTTGCCCCCTCGCCTTCGGGTGAACTCCATTTCGGCTCGCTAATTGCCGCACTCGGCAGCTACCTGCAAGCACGCTCAAAACAAGGCCAATGGCTGGTGCGTATCGAAGATATCGACCCACCACGTGAAGTACCGGGCGCTGCTGCTACTATATTGCGCCAACTTGAGCATTACGGTCTGGAGTGGGATGGTGAAGTTTTATGGCAATCCCAACGACACGAAGCCTACCGCGAAGCACTCTCATGGTTACATCAGCAAGGGCTGAGTTATTACTGCACCTGCACGCGCAGCCGGATTCAGCAAATTGGCGGTTTTTACGATGGCCATTGCCGCACGTTAAACCATGGTCCTAATAATGCCGCGTTGCGTTTTATGCAACATCACCCGGTATTAAGTTTTGAAGATAAACTTCATGGGACGTTAATAGCCGACGAACAACTGGCTCGTGAAGATTTCATCATTCACCGCCGGGATGGGTTATTTGCCTATAATCTTGCTGTGGTAGTGGATGATAATTATCAAGGTGTGAGCGAAATTGTACGTGGCGCAGATTTAATTGAGCCAACGGTAAGACAAATTTCGCTGTATCAACAATTTGGTTGGACGGTGCCTGATTACGTACATTTGCCCTTAGTGCTTAATGAGAATGGGGCAAAGCTTTCTAAGCAGAATCACGCGCCAGCCCTACCGCAAGGCGATCCACGTCCGGTTATTCATGCCGCGCTGGCATTTTTGAATCAACCAGAAATTGCCCATTGGCAAGATTTGACGCTCAACGAATTACTCAGTCAGGCGGTGCAAACCTGGTCGCTTGAGGCTATTGAACCAGGCTCGGCGTGAATACGCCATTCTCAAATGCCACGCACTGAGCTATGATTAGCCGCTGTTTTTTTGTCCCTATGATTGACACTGCCGAGGTGTACTATTTTTACCCGAGTCGCTAATTTTTGCCGCAAGGTGCTTAACCGCGATGGCGTCGTGGTCGAGGAGATTGAAGATCTCCCGCAAATCACGGTAATTCCGCGTGACCAGCACGCTCTGTCCCGCAAAGATATCAGTGAAAATGCCCTCAAGGTGCTCTATCGTCTGAACAAAGCAGGCTACGAGGCTTACCTCGTGGGTGGCGGTGTCCGTGACCTTTTGCTCGGCAAACAGCCGAAAGACTTTGATGTCACGACCAGTGCTACGCCAGATCAAGTGCGTAAACTGTTCCGCAACTGTCGTCTGGTGGGTCGTCGCTTCCGTCTGGCGCATGTAATGTTTGGGCCGGAAATCATCGAAGTTGCTACTTTCCGTGGTCACCATGAAGAGCAAAAGTCTGACAAACAGACTTCTCAGACCGGTCAAAACGGTATGTTGCTTCGTGACAACATCTTCGGTTCTATCGAAGAAGATGCACAGCGCCGCGATTTCACAATCAACAGCCTCTATTACAGCGTGGCTGATTTCTCCGTTCGCGATTATGTCGGCGGCCTGCGTGATTTACGCAATGGCGTTATCCGTCTGATTGGTGACCCTGAAACGCGCTACCGTGAAGACCCTGTACGTATGCTTCGTGCAGTGCGCTTTGCCGCCAAGCTGAACATGACGATTAGCCCGGAAACTGGCGAACCTATTCCGCGCTTAGCGACCTTGATTAACGATGTGCCGCCTGCTCGTTTGTTTGAAGAGTCATTGAAACTTCTGCAAGCTGGCCACGGTTATCCAACTTACGAATTACTGCGCGAATATCAGCTGTTCCAGCCGTTATTCCCGACCATCACCCGCTACTTTACCGAGCAGGGTGACAGCCCGATGGAACGAATGATTGTTCAGGTGCTGAAGAATACCGATAACCGCATTCAGAATGATATGCGTGTTAATCCGGCCTTCCTGTTCTCTGCCATATTCTGGTATCCGCAACTTGAGATGGCCCAAAAGCTGACTCAGGAAAGCGGCCTTGCCTATATGGATGCTTTTGCACTGGCGATGAACGAAGTGCTGGATGAAGCTTGCCGTGCGCTGGCGATTCCAAAACGTATCACCACGCTGGTTCGTGATATCTGGGGCCTGCAGCTTCGCCTGTCACGCCGCCAGGGCAAACGCGCATGGAAGCTGATGGAGCATCCTAAATTCCGTGCAGCTTACGATTTGCTGGCACTGCGTGCTGAAGTGGAAAATAACCAGGAATTACTGCGCCTGACCAAATGGTGGGGTGAGTTCCAGGTTGCAGCTCCGCCGGCACAGAAAGATATGCTCGATGTGTTAGGTGATGAACCTGCCGATCGCCGCCGTCACCGCCGTCCACGCAAGCGTGCACCACGCAGCGGTGGAAGTGCATGACGCTTGCGTACATCGCACTCGGCAGCAACCAGGCGTCACCGCTTGAGCAAGTGACTCAAGCGCTGAACGCCATTGCAACCATCCCGCAAAGCCGGGTGGTTGCAACTTCCTCGTACTACCGCACCCCGCCGCTCGGCCCGCAAGACCAACCCGATTACCTCAATGCTGCTGTGGCACTAGAAACCGAACTGTCTCCCGAAGCATTACTAGCCCATACTCAACGTATTGAGTTGGAGCATGGTCGCGTGCGTAAAGCTGAACGCTGGGGGCCGCGCACGCTTGATCTCGACATCATGCTGTTCGGTAATCTGACTGTTGCAACACCAACGCTTATCGTGCCGCATTATGATATGAAAAATCGCGCGTTTATGTTGGTTCCGCTGCTGGAAATTGCACCTGACTGCACCTTCCCGGACGGCAAACGCGCCGCTGATATTTTAGATACTCTCTCCCAGGATGGGATTACGTTTTGGTAACCACGGACGTGTTCTGTTTGCTAATGTAGCGATTTCACCTCTCATTCTTTTTTCTCTGGGATTGCCATGAAACCAATCACCATGTCTCAGTTGCGCCAGTGGAAACAGGCCCAACGCAAATTCGCAACCATCACCTCTTATGATTTCAGCTTTGCAAAACTGTTTGCCGATGAAGGCATTGGTGTGATGCTAGTTGGCGATTCATTAGGGATGACTGTTCAGGGGCACGACTCCACTTTACCCGTTACCGTGGAAGATATTGCCTACCACACCTGCGCCGTGCGCCGTGGTGCGCCAAACTGCCTGCTGCTTGCTGACCTGCCTTTTATGGCATATGCCACACCTGAACAGGCGTTTGCCAATTCAGCCATCGTTATGCGCGCTGGTGCTAATATGGTCAAAATCGAAGGCGGGCGCTGGTTGGTTGAAACAGTCAAGATGCTGACCGAACGTGCCGTTCCGGTATGCGGGCATTTGGGCCTTACGCCGCAATCCGTGAACATCTTCGGTGGCTATAAAGTCCAGGGACGTGATGAGGCCGCCGCACAGACACTATTCGATGATGCCGTGGCACTCGAAGCGGCAGGTGCACAATTGTTGGTGTTGGAATGTGTTCCGGTCGCTCTGGCAAAACGCATCACTGAAGCGCTGAGCATTCCGGTCATCGGTATTGGCGCGGGTAATGTCACAGATGGACAGATTCTGGTTATGCACGATGCCTTTGGTATCACCGGTGGTCATATTCCAAAATTCGCCAAAAACTTCCTTACAGGAAACGGCGACATGCGCGCCGCGGTACGCCAGTACATAACTGAAGTTGAATCAGGCACCTACCCAGGTGAAGAACATAGTTTCCACTGACAGGAGAAGGGTTGTGTTGATTATCGAAACGATACCGCTGTTACGTCAGCAAATCCGCCGCTGGCGCCAGGAAGGTAAACGCATCGCACTGGTGCCGACCATGGGCAACCTGCACGACGGCCATATGAAACTGGTCGATGATGCGAAAAGCCGCGCCGATGTGGTGGTTACCACCATATTTGTGAACCCGATGCAGTTTGACCGACCGGATGATTTAACTCGCTATCCCCGCACCTTGCAGGAAGATTGCGAGAAACTAAACCGTCGCAAAGTCGATTTGGTGTTTGCCCCTGCCCCAGCCGATATTTATCCACAAGGACTGGACTCACAGACCTTTGTTGAAGTTCCAGGGCTTTCTACCATGCTCGAAGGCGCAAGTCGTCCAGGGCATTTCCGTGGCGTCTCTACCATTGTCAGCAAGCTCTTTAACATGGTGCAGCCTGATATCGCCTGCTTCGGTGAGAAGGACTTCCAGCAAGTCGCCGTGATCCGCAAGATGGTGGCGGATATGGGTTATGACATCGAAATTATCGGCGTGCCAACGGTTCGTGCGAAAGACGGCCTGGCACTGAGTTCACGCAATGGTTATCTAACCGCAGAACAGCGCAAAATTGCGCCAGGTTTGCATAAAGTGATGCAGTCTCTGGCAGATAAACTGCGGTCTGGTGAGCGAGACACGGAAGAAATGTTGGCTATCGCCGCCACCGAACTGAATGAAAAAGGTTTTCGTTCTGACGACCTGCAAATTCGCGATGCCGATACCTTGTTAGAGCTGAACGTTGAGAGTAAACGTGCGGTGGTATTAATGGCCGCATGGCTTGGCCAGGCGCGTTTGATTGATAATATTCAGGTTGATCTGGCGCAGTAGACAGCATTCATAAATCGGGCAATACTGCCCGCTTATATTCATAGAGCTGATAAAATCAGCTCTATTCGGACCCCGTAATAAAGGTTTAATTTTATGATACGCACCATGCTGCAAGGCAAACTTCACCGTGTCAAAGTGACGCAGGCGGATTTGCATTATGAAGGCTCCTGCGCCATCGATCAGGACTTCCTTGAGGCGGCAGGCATTCTGGAATATGAAGCCATTGATATTTATAACGTCACCAACGGTAAGCGTTTTTCAACTTACGCTATCGCGGGTGAGCGCGGTTCAAAAATCATTTCGGTGAATGGTGCCGCAGCGCATTGCGCGGATGTTGGCGACATCATGATCATTGCCACTTACGTGACTATGCCAGATGAGCAAGCACGCACCTGGCAGCCGAAAGTCGCCTATTTCGATGGCGATAACGAAATGAAACGTCTCGCGAAAGCCGTACCGGTTCAGGTTGCATAACAACCTCCGAACGAATGAAAAAGACCTGCTTTGTTAAGCAGGTCTTTTTTTATCTTAAGATTTTGTCTGGTTGCTGATAAGCCGCGACATGGTCTCTAACGAGTCAGTTCTCAATATATAAAGTCGTTTTAGCAAAAACGGATTATCCCCCGGCTTCACTTTCCCACGCACTGTCGTCACAGCCATATGGAACCCCGCATCGTTGGCTGCTGTCACCGCCTTATCGTTGTAACCGCCGAACGGATACGAAAGATATAAAACATGCGGATTAAACTGCGCAAGCGCGCGGCGCGAGTGTTCAAAATCAAGCAGGATATTACGATAGGTGCGGCGTAAAAGTGTCGGCTGACGATTAGCGTCAACGCGATGCAAGAAATGGGTATGCGACTGGATATCAAACACATCCTGGCTGGCCTGTAATTCCGAGATACTCATAAACTGCAGCGTTTTCGGGTTCCAGGTTTGCGGATGAGCCTTGATGCGCGAAGAAATAATAAAGGACGTCGCTTTGAAGCCGTACTCTTTAAGAATCGGATAAGCGTAGCGATAAACCGATTTCAGGCCGTCGTCAAAGGTAATCACTACCGCCCGCGCGGGCAGATTCATACGGTTACGCACGTAGCCTTCGAGCTGATACATCGTAAGGGTGGTGTAGCCCGTGTCGCGCAACCAGGTCATTTGGTTGCTGAATGCTACCACCGAGGTAGTTGTTGATGTATGGCGAAAGCGAGTGTTCTCTTCATCACGCAGAATATGGTGGTAGGTGAGTACCGGAATACCATTGTCCTGCTGCGCATCGAGACTGCTGACATACCCAAGGCGATTGCCAATACGAATTTGATACCAGGTTTGGTTTAAACGGTCTTTCAGACTGGCAATAATTGGGTAACGTAAATTATCGGCCAATGTACCGAACGTGGCGCTCCGGGTATCCGGTTCGTTATACACAGCAACATCACGGAAAGTGACCAGATTCTGGTTGCTCAGCGGTTTATTCAGATCGCCCAGTCGGTCTTCAATCCGTTGCTTACCTACAACCGGTTCAAGATGCGCTTTATCAATAAAGCCGGTGCCAAAGCCAAAGTTAAATTCGTAATAGTCTGCCGCCATTGGCACGACCGCCAGAATCTGCCCTTCCTGAACAGTGCCAACAGAGATGACTTTATCCCCCACCTGCGCCCAGATATCAGCATCTTCAGTGGTTTGCATATATTGCGCGGGAGTGTGATTGCTGCTGAGCAGGCTGGCATTAGCGCTACTGCCACAAATCAGCATCAGCACAGCAAAAATAAGGCGAGTTAGCATAACGAGTTTGATAGCACTGAGTGTCCCAACGGCGGAAAGAGGGTGTCATTCTAACAAAAGCCCACCCGATACCAACCTTTCAAATCAATATTGGTGGAGTAATACGAATGGCGGATTTTTTTGCTGTTGATGCCAGAGGCTGGTGATGTCATCGCCACCCTGCTCAACAATGCGGTCACGGAACTCTTCGCTGGTCAGCGTTTCTCGGTGCATGCGCATCGCGAATAGCACAGGCAGCGTGACACCAGAGATCACTTCACAATGGGAATGTTGGTGGCTCATGAGTGCAGCCGTACGATAAGGTGCAGCCCCGGTTTGATCGGTCAGAAAGACCACTCCATCCCCAGAATCGCAATTGTACAATGCATCACACATCATACGGCTTAGCATATTGGTGCTAAGCCCATTCCAATAATTCACCGCGTAACATTGCGGTTGCGGTCCAAAACGTCGCTCGATTGCATCCAGCATATCTTGAGCGTAATAGTCATGACCGGCAATAACCCAACCTAACATCGCGTTCTCCTTTTCGCAGAGCGCAAGTGTGCCAGAGCGGGAAATCTGCCACGTGATGCTAATCAAAACGGAGTAAGAAAACGCTCAGTAACCTCCCCTTTCGGGGAGGTTAGCAGAATTAGCTGCGCAAACCGCGGCCACGTTGAATCAGATACCAACACAGGATATAGAAGGCGGCGATAAAGCCCACCAGCACGGTGACAGTAAATAGCAATGGTACGTCGTTGATACCGAGGAAACCGTAACGGAAGCCACTGATCATATACACCACCGGGTTCAGGTGGGATAAAGCCTGCCAGAACGGTGGCAACAGCGTCAGGGAGTAGAATACACCGCCTAAATAGGTCAGCGGAGTCAGCACGAAAGTTGGGATCAGGCTGATATCGTCAAAGGTCTTGGCAAACACGGCATTGAGCAAACCAGCTAACGAGAACAGGATGGCAGTCAACAGCAGCGTCAGGGCGACAAACAGCCACGAGTGAACCTGGAAAGGCACGAAGAACAGCGATACTGCCGTCACCAGAATCCCGACACACAGACCACGCGCCACACCACCGCCAACATAACCGGCAATGATAATGTGCGTCGGTACCGGTGCCACTAGCAGCTCTTCAATGTTGCGCTGGAACTTCGCGCTGAAGAACGAAGAGGCCACGTTAGCGTAAGAGTTAGTAATCACCGCCATCATGATCAGGCCCGGCACGATGAACTGCATGTAGGTAAAACCATGCATTGAGCCAATCTGCGAGCCAATCAAATTACCGAAAATAATAAAATACAGGGTCATGGTGATGACCGGCGGTACAAGCGTCTGGATCCAGATACGCGTGAAACGGTGGATTTCTTTAGTCCAGATACTTTTTAGCGCCACCCAATAGAGATGCATCATGCCTGCTCTCCTTTCGAGCCATTTACCAGCGTGACGAACAACTCCTCAAGACGGTTAGCTTTGTTACGCATACTTAATACCTGAACCCCTTGCGAGCTTAACTGACTGAAGACACTATTTATTCCTTGCTCACGCAGCACTTCCACTTCCAGAGTGGAAGTATCCACCAGCCGATATTGGTAGCCATCGAGCTTCGGTAATGGGCTTTTCGGTGCTAAATCGAGAATAAAAGTTTCTGACTTCAGTTTTGAAAGTAGTGATTTCATCGAGGTGTTTTCGACTAGCTCACCGTTTTGAATAATACCGATATTGCGGCACAGCATTTCTGCTTCTTCAAGGTAGTGAGTGGTCAGAATAATAGTGGTGCCTTTATCGTTCAGATCCTTCAGGAATCCCCACATCGAGCGACGTAGTTCAATATCGACACCCGCAGTTGGCTCATCAAGAATCAACAACTTTGGCTCATGCATTAAGGCACGAGCAATCATCAGACGGCGTTTCATACCACCCGATAACATACGTGCACGTTCGTTGCGTTTTTCCCACAGATCGAGCTGTTTCAGGTACTTTTCGCTACGCGCAATGGCTTCGTTTTTTTCAACGCCATAGTATCCCGCCTGGTGCACAACGATTTGCTGTACGGTCTCAAACGGGTTGAAGTTAAACTCCTGCGGCACCAAACCAAGCTGGCGTTTAGCGTTAACAATGTCTTTTTGCAGGTCATAACCAAACACGCGTACCCGGCCAGAGGTTTTATTTACCAGCGAGCTGATAATACCGATGGTAGTGGATTTCCCTGCGCCATTCGGCCCCAGCAGAGCGTAAAAGTCCCCTGCCTCAACACGAAGATCTATGCCACGCAGTGCCTGAACACCGCCGGGATAGGTTTTCGTTAACTGTTCCAGTTCTAATGCAATGGTCATTATTTGCGGTTACCTTGTTCGGTACAAAAAAGTTAAGCTGTTTAAAAATTATTTCAGTTGCACAATCAGTTGCCCTATATTACCTCAACGCACTTCATCCGTTACAGGTTGTTAACCTCCATGAAAGACATTGATACCCTCATCAGCAATAACCAGGTCTGGTCAAAACTGATGGAGGACGAAGACCCGGGCTTTTTCGAACGTTTGTCTCAGGCCCAAAAACCTCGCTTCTTGTGGATTGGCTGTTCTGATAGTCGCGTACCAGCTGAACGTCTGACTGGCCTTGAGCCTGGAGAGTTATTTGTTCACCGTAACGTGGCAAACCTGGTAATTCATACGGATTTAAATTGCCTTTCTGTAGTGCAGTACGCGGTAGATGTTCTGGAAGTTGAACACATAATCATTTGCGGTCACTACGGGTGCGGTGGTGTACAAGCGGCGGTTGAAAACCCGGATTTAGGGCTAATTAACAACTGGTTGCTGCATATCCGCGATATCTGGTTCAAGCATAGTTCGCTACTGGGAGAACTCCCACCGGAACAGCGTCTGGATACACTTTGCGAGCTCAATGTGATGGAGCAGGTTTATAACCTTGGTCATTCAACCATTATGCAATCCGCATGGAAACGCGGGCAGAAAGTCACTGTCCACGGTTGGGCTTACGGTATTCACGATGGACGCTTACGTGACCTGGAAGTCACCGCAACCAGTCGCGAATCACTGGAGCAAGGTTACCGCAGCGGGATTTCGAACCTCCAGAATTCCCATCGCAGCCACAAGAATAGAACACCTTCGCAGTAATGCTGATAGCAAAAAGGGCCTTAAAGGCCCTTTTTTAATGGATGTAGCAAAAGACTTACTCGTCCAGCAGAACCACTTTACCAACGTATGGCAGATGGCGATAACGCTGAGCGTAATCAATGCCGTAACCCACTACGAACTCATCAGGAATAGCGAAACCAACCCACTCAACATTCACTTCCACTTCGCGGCGCTCTGGTTTATCCAGCAGCGTACAAATGGCCAGTGATTTTGGTTCACGCAGGCTAAGAATCTCACGTACTTTGCTCAGCGTATTACCGGAGTCGATAATATCTTCGACGATCAACACGTCTTTGCCGCGGATATCCTCATCGAGATCTTTCAGGATTTTCACATCGCGGGTGGTGGACATGCCGCTGCCATAACTGGATGCGGTCATAAAATCGACTTCGTGGGGCACTTGCACTTCACGGCACAGGTCCGCCATGAACATAAATGAACCACGCAGCAAGCCAACCAGCACCATATCACTACCGCTATCACGATAATGTTCAGTGATCTCACGACCCAATTCAGCGATACGGGCTTTGATCTCCGCTTCGGGGATCATCACTTCAACAGTATGTTTCATAGTTATAACCATATGATTTAAAAATAAATCATTCGATGTTGGTTAGATTTTAGCCAACACAAAATATTCAGGCCAGCAGTATAACAGCAAAACCCATTCCCGTGCCCAATTGGTAAAAAAGCCATTTATGTGATGAATATCACACTTGTTAATAACTATAATGAATTGCTATCAAACTTTTAAGAGCGTGATAATTGTGAAAACAAATAACTCTGGTTCGCGGGTAATCGCAACCTTAACAGTCCTGTTTGCGGTACTGACTGGACTGTATTTATTAATTGGCGGGATATGGTTAGTGGCAATTGGTGGGTCCTGGTACTACCCAATTGCAGGGGTGGTGATGTTAATCACCGCATGGTTACTTTGGCAACGTAAAGCTCTGGCCCTGTGGCTCTATGCTGCACTACTGCTTTGCACCGTGGCGTGGTCTGTCTGGGAAGTTGGTTTTGATTTCTGGGCATTAACACCACGTTTAGACGTTCTGTTCTTCTTCGGCGTATGGCTGCTACTGCCATTTGTTTATCGTCATCTGATTTTACCCACTGCAGGTGCGGCTCCGGCCCTTGGTGCGGTGCTGGCGATTACCGTTGTGGCGCTGGTCTGGGCGGTATTTAACGATCCGCAAGAAATCAATGGCACGCTGAGTGCGGATGCGACAACACCCGTTTCCGCATCATCAACCATTCCTGATGCCGACTGGCCTGCATATGGTCGTAATCAGGAAGGCCAACGCTACTCTCCTTTAAAACAGATCAACGATAAAAACGTCGGCCAGCTTAAAGAAGCGTGGAGTTTCCAGACTGGCGATGTGAAACGCCCAAGCGATCCGGGTGAAATCACCAACGAAGTCACTCCGATTAAAATCCGCGACACGCTTTACCTGTGTACCGCACACCAGCAGTTGTTTGCGCTGGATGCGACCACCGGTAAACAGAAGTGGAAATTTGATCCGCGTCTGGATACGAATCCTTCGTTCCAGCACGTGACTTGCCGTGGTGTTTCTTACCACGAAGCAACCGCGGATAACGCGACTCCGGATGTGGTTTCAGATTGCCCACGTCGTATCATTCTTCCTGTGAATGACGGACGTCTGTTTGCCATTAATGCCGATAACGGCAAGCTTTGCGAAAGCTTTGCTAACAAAGGCATCCTGAATCTGCAAACCAACATGCCGGTCACCACGCCTGGCATGTACGAACCTACTTCACCTCCGATTATCACCGATAAAGTTATCGTGATTGCCGGTGCGGTCACCGATAACTACTCCACTCGCGAGCCGTCTGGTGTGATCCGTGGCTTTGATGTGAACAGCGGTAAATTGCTGTGGGCATTCGATCCTGGTGCTAAAGATCCCAACACCATTCCTGGTGATGAGCATCATTACACCATTAACTCGCCAAACTCCTGGGCACCAGCGGCCTATGACGCGAAGTTAGATTTGGTGTACCTGCCGATGGGTGTTACCACACCCGATATTTGGGGCGGTAACCGCACGCCGGAGCAGGAGCGTTATGCCAGCAGCATCGTGGCACTAAACGCAACTACCGGGAAACTGGCCTGGTCATATCAAACAGTTCATCACGACCTGTGGGATATGGATATGCCATCGCAGCCGACGCTTGCGGATATTACGGTTAAAGGCGAAATCGTTCCGGTTATCTACGCGCCTGCGAAAACCGGCAACATCTTTGTGCTCGACCGTCGTGACGGCAAACTGGTAGTTCCGGCTCCGGAAAAACCTGTGCCGCAAGGTGCCGCAAAAGGCGACTACGTGACGCCAACTCAGCCGTTCTCGGATTTGAGTTTCCGTCCGAAGAAAGATCTGAGCGGCGCGGATATGTGGGGAGCGACCCTTTATGATCAAATGGTTTGTCGCATCATCTTCCATAAACTGCGTTATGAAGGCATTTTCACACCACCGTCTGAGCAAGGCACGCTTGTGTTCCCAGGTAACCTGGGGATGTTCGAGTGGGGTGGGATTTCCGTTGATCCAAACCGTCAGGTAGCAATTGCCAACCCAATGGCACTGCCGTTTGTATCTAAACTGATGCCACGTGGCCCAGGCAACCCGATGGAGCCGCCGAAAGACGCTAAAGGGTCTGGTACCGAAACTGGCATTCAGCCGCAGTACGGCGTGCCGTATGGCGTGACGCTTAATCCGTTCCTCTCTCCGTTTGGCTTACCTTGTAAGCAGCCTGCATGGGGCTACATCTCTGCGGTCGATTTGAAAACCAACGAAGTGGTATGGAAAAAACGTATTGGTACCGTGCGCGACAGCTCACCGCTTCCTCTGCCGTTTAAAATGGGGATGCCAATGCTGGGTGGCCCAATTTCTACCGCAGGTAATGTTCTGTTTATTGGCGCAACCGCAGATAACTACCTGCGTGCTTATAACATGAGCAATGGTGAGAAATTGTGGGAAGCACGCCTGCCAGCCGGTGGCCAGGCAACGCCGATGACCTATGAAGCGAATGGTAAACAGTACGTCGTGATTTCTGCGGGCGGCCACGGCTCCTTCGGAACCAAGATGGGTGACTATATCGTAGCGTACGCGTTACCGGACGACGCTAAGTAAAAAACTGTCGGATAGCGCAGCACTTATCCGACCTACGAAACTGGCGGATGAACAGACTTCTGTTCATCCGCCTTTTTTATGCCACCGTAAAGCCAAGCATCATGCCGGTGTCTTCATGTTCCAGCAGATGGCAGTGCGCCATATACGCCTGCTCTTTAGAAGCCGCATGATCGAACTTCACTAACACTTCACTGCGCCCACCTTCTACTCGAACCGTATCTTTCCAGCCCTGACGATGGGCCGCTACCGGTTGGCCATTTTCACTCAGAATGCGGAACTGCGTACCATGAATATGGAATGGGTGAAGCATCATGTCGCCCTCACCGGAAATCGTCCATTTCTCATATTTGCCTTTTTCGGCAGCAAACACTGGCGTGTTCATATCAAATGCTTTGCCGTTAATCTTATTGGCATTGTGGAAATCGAAGCCCTGCTTGCCGTGGTTCATTCCGCCATGGTTCATCTTCCCATGATCCATCTGGCCCATATTACCCATGTTGCCATGTCCGGCCATGTTCATACCCGCCATTGCCTGCTGACCATATTTGTCCATCAGCGCCTGCATCCCCATCATATCTAGCATCGGGTCCATCATCAGTTGCAGCCAGCGCTCGGTGATCCCTTCAATATTTGGCACAGCCGGTACGGTAACCAGTGTGTCTGGCATTTCGCCGGACGCCGCAATAATCAGTGGTTGAATGTGCACTACGGGCTGGGGTTTGTCGAAAGGCTCAACCGTCATACCCATTTGTTTGACTGGCAGCGTGACGATATCAAACGCCTTACCGTCACTCGTATCCACCAGCACTTCGAAACGCTCGCCCATCAACAGAGGGAGTTCAGTGACTTTCACTGGTTCCGTGAGTAAGCCACCATCACTGGCTATCACGTACAGCGGGCGGTTATCGCTAGCCGCTATATTGAGCGAACGCGCATTACAACCATTGAGCAAACGCAAACGCAACCAACCACGTGGGTTTGCATGCTGAGGATAAACCACGCCATTGCACAGCAGAGTGTCACCAAACCAGCCGACTGCGGCACTCATCACATCTAGCTGATAATCAATTTGCCCATCGGCAGCAAAGCGTTTGTCTTGAATAATCAGCGGAACATCATCGATGCCCCACTGTTTTGGTAAGCGTAGCGCGCGACTTTCTTTATCATCGATTAATACCAACCCTGCGAGTCCCATCGCAACCTGATGGCCTGTTTTGCCATGCTGATGTGGGTGGAACCAACAAGTTGCAGCGCGTTGTTGTGGCGTAAATTTCACGGAGCGTTTACCACCTGCGGCAATTACGCCTTGTGGCCCACCGTCAACATCACCGGGAACTTCTAAACCATGCCAGTGAACCGTGGTTTCTTCTGTGAGGTTATTATTAATCTCAACGGTGACCTCTTCGCCCTGAGTCAGTTGCAAAGCAGGACCTAGCAAGTTGCCGTTATAGCCCCAGGTAGTGGCAGTTTTTCCATTGAATGTGCTTTTGCCCGCTTGCACAGCTAAACGAATGCTATTCTTTGCATCAGGGGCGAGAATTTCGGGGATCGGTAGTGCTGGTCTATCAGCGGCCAGTGCCGCTTTACTCCAGAGCGGTAAGGCGCTAAACGCACCAATGGCAGCAGAATATTTTAGAAAATCACGGCGATGCATATTCAATTCCTTTAGGTTGCAGGCGTGCCATTAAGCATAAACCCTGCCCTTACAGGAAGGTCAAGTTTAGAGCAGATAATAATTCTCGTCGTGTCTCATTTAACTGTGTTAACGTTTCGTATCTGATAAAAAGTGGTAGATGTGATGAAGATGGGAGTTAGGGCGTTAATGCTGGGTTTGTTGCTGGCTTTTTCCACCAGCAGTCAGGCACTTAGCGAGTCTGAAGCAGAAGATATGGCCGATCTTACTGCGGTATTTGTGTTCCTGAAAAATGATTGTGGCTACCAAAACCTGCCTAACGGACAAATTCGCCGCGCATTGGTCTTTTTTGCCCAGCAAAACCAGTGGGATTTGAGCAACTACGACACCTTCAACATGAAGGCGCTTGGCGAAGATAGCTATCGTGATTTAAGCGGTATTGCCATTCCAACTGCCAAGAAATGCAAATCCCTTGCCCGGGACTCGCTCAGCTTGCTCGCCTACGTGAAATAGCCCGAACTTCCACAACCCTTTGCGGAAAGTTATGCCGTCCCAAAAGTCTTCACCCAGGCTTTTGGGACACTGCTTTAATAACAAGTCATCGGTTCTGTGCGATAAACTCTCGGTATGCGTTTACAACCTGCAGAAAATCCTCAACGCCGCAGAATGACAAACTCTCTTCATCGTAGTAGTTCATCCCTTCTTCCATTTCATCACCTGAAATTTCCAGCTGATTGGCGCGAATCATCACTTCTTCACCATCGAGCAACACTGTGTATTCATGCCCGACACGTTGCCACTGGCGCTCGCTACCTTTCACTGAATTTGCCGCTTCTTCTACTTCATCAAGCAGGCCGAGATTATCTTTCACTTCTTCGTTAAACCAATGGCCCACCACTTCATGACCCATCGACATACGCACTTTCACCAAACCGGTGACATCACGCAAAAATTCATATTCCATGGTGTTTTCCTCTACCCTGCCTGGGGAAATGCAGTACCCCTTAGCGTATAAGGTAATTATCGCAGCAAAGTCGGCGAAAAACAGCGTTCAGGTCCGCGCGTGGCAAATAAAAAGGGAGGCCTAAGCCTCCCTTGTCGCAGATTGGGTAAATGTTATACCGCAGTCTGGAAAATCACGCCGTCTGCCTTCTCGGTGTACTGAGAAAGTTTGTCGAAGTTCAGGTAACGGTAAGTATCTACCGCAGTCTTATCGACTTGCGCCATAAAGGTCTGGTACTCGTCAGGCGTTGGCAGTTTGCCCAGCAGTGAAGCCACTGCGGCCAGTTCTGCAGAAGCCAGGAATACGTTCGCACCGGTCCCTAAACGGTTAGGGAAGTTACGGGTAGACGTTGAAACCACGGTTGAACCGTCTGCTACACGCGCCTGGTTACCCATGCACAGTGAACAGCCTGGGATTTCGATACGCGCACCGCTCTTACCAAATACACTGTAGTAGCCTTCTTCAGTCAACTGAGCGGCATCCATACGCGTTGGTGGTGCAACCCATAGACGAGTCGGCAACTGGCCTTTGTGGCTATCGAGCAGTTTACCTGCCGCACGGAAGTGGCCGATGTTGGTCATGCAAGAACCGATAAATACTTCATCGATTTTCTCGCCAGCTACATCAGACAGCAGACGCGCGTCGTCAGGATCGTTTGGTGCACAAAGGATTGGCTCTTTGATATCGTTCAGATCGATTTCGATGATCTCTGCGTATTCCGCATCGGCATCGGCTTCCAGCAACTGAGGATCGGCCAGCCATTTTTCCATGCCCTGGATACGGCGCTCAAGCGTACGACGATCGCCGTAACCTTCTGCGATCATCCACTTCAGCAACACAATGTTAGAGCTCAGATATTCTTCGATCGGCTCGCGATCCAACTTGATGGTACAACCAGCAGCTGAACGCTCAGCGGAAGCATCGGTCAGCTCAAACGCTTGCTCTACTTTCAGAGTTGGCAGGCCTTCGATTTCCAGGATGCGGCCAGAGAAGATGTTTTTCTTACCTTTCTTCTCAACAGTCAGCAGGCCCTGTTTAATCGCATACAGCGGGATGGCGTGAACCAGGTCGCGCAGAGTGATACCCGGCTGCATTTTACCTTTAAAGCGCACCAGCACCGATTCAGGCATATCCAGTGGCATCACGCCAGTTGCCGCAGCAAACGCCACCAGACCAGAACCCGCCGGGAATGAAATACCGATTGGGAAACGAGTATGGGAATCACCGCCAGTACCGACGGTATCCGGCAGCAGCATACGGTTCAGCCATGAGTGGATAACACCATCACCCGGACGCAGCGACACGCCGCCACGGTTCATGATGAAGTCAGGCAGTGTGTGGTGAGTATTCACATCCACCGGCTTTGGATAAGCCGCAGTGTGGCAGAAGGACTGCATCACCAGGTCAGCAGAGAAGCCCAGGCACGCCAGGTCTTTAAGCTCATCACGGGTCATTGGACCGGTGGTGTCCTGAGAACCCACAGAAGTCATTTTTGGTTCGCAGTACTGATTTGGGCGAATACCGTCCACGCCGCAGGCACGGCCAACCATTTTCTGCGCCAGAGAGAAGCCGCGAGTACTGGCGACAACATCTTTCGCCTGAACAAACACTTCGCTGCGTGGCAGATCCAGCGCTTCACGCGCTTTCGTCGTCAGACCGCGGCCAATGATCAACGGAATACGACCGCCAGCACGAACTTCGTCGAGCAGCACGTCAGTTTTCAGCTCGAAGTTTGCGATAACTTCGTTGGTTTCGTGGTTACGCACTTCGCCTTTGTACGGATAGATGTCGATAACATCGCCCATGTTCAGGTCGTTTACGTCAACTTCGATTGGCAGCGCACCCGCATCTTCCATAGTGTTAAAGAAGATTGGCGCGATTTTGCCACCGAGCACCACACCGCCGCCGCGCTTGTTCGGCACGTTCGGGATGTCATCACCCATGAACCACAGCACTGAGTTAGTCGCAGATTTACGCGAAGAACCGGTACCTACAACGTCGCCCACGTAAGCCAGCGGGAAACCTTTTTGGTTTAACGCTTCAATCTGTTTGATCGGGCCAACACTACCAGGTTGATCGGGCTCGATACCTTCACGGGCGTTTTTCAGCATCGCTAAAGCGTGCAGAGGGATATCCGGGCGTGACCAGGCATCTGGTGCCGGAGACAGGTCATCGGTGTTCGTTTCACCGGTAACTTTAAATACGGTAACGGTGATTTTCTCAGCCAGTTTCGGGCGAGAGAGGAACCACTCAGCATCAGCCCAGGATTTCAGCACTTTTTGTGCGTGGGTGTTGCCCGCTTTTGCTTTTTCTTCCACATCGTAGAAGTTATCAAACATCAGCAGCGTGTGGGACAGGGCTTTAGCGGCAATAGCTGCCAGCTTTTCGTTATCCAGCGCGTCAATCAGAGGGTGAATATTGTAGCCACCTTGCATGGTGCCAAGCAGTTCTACAGCTTTCTCTGGGGAGATTAACGGGGAGGTAGCCTCACCTTTAGTGAGGGCAGCCAGGAAACCGGCTTTAACGTAGGCGGCTTCATCAACGCCTGGCGGAACACGATTGGTAATAAGATCTAAAAGGAATTCTTCTTCACCCGCTGGCGGGGATTTCAGCAGCTCGACCAGTGCGGCCATTTGGGATGCTTCTAAAGGTTTTGGAACAATCCCATCTGCAGCACGTTCGGCTACGTGCTTACGGTATTCTTCTAGCACGACGGTTCTCCTCGCTCTCATTGTCATTTCGGTTCCGGCTATTATCTTCACGCTCCTGTGAGACAGCAGTTTGTAGGGTAAATGCCCGGTACCGCGACGGGCAGCATAGCAGGATTTTCAGGGGGGTGAATGTGTTTACAAAAAAGCAACATTAAATACTTGCTGAATCGTTAAGGGCAAAACATTACTTTTCGATATGACCGTCTGGCCTCGTTTTAATTGATGATTAGCCGGTTCTGGGAGGCGTTTTTTCAGCTTATTTTTCGAGAGAGTTACCCTGCAAATGCAAAAAAGTGCTGATGTTAAGAAAACCATCAGCACCGATATGCATTTAATAAAAATTGGCAATAAAGGACGTATTAAAGCTGCTCGCCGTTAGACTTAATCACCTTCTGATACCAGGCGAAAGATTTCTTCTGGCTGCGTTCCAATGTTCCATTACCTTCGTTATCTTTATCAACATAGATAAAGCCGTAACGTTTTTTCATCTCGCCGGTTCCCGCAGAAACCAGGTCGATGCATCCCCATGGGGTGTAACCCATCAAGTCAACGCCGTCTTCAACCACCGCTTTTTTCATCTCGGCGATATGAGCAGACATATAGTCGATGCGGTACTGATCATCCACCACGCCATCGCTTCCCTGAACATCAATCGCTCCAAAGCCGTTTTCAACGATAAACAGCGGCAGTTGATAATGATCCCAGAACCAGTTCAGTGAGTAGCGAAGCCCTACCGGATCAATCTGCCAACCCCAGTCTGATTTTTGGACATATGGGTTAGAGACCAGGCTCTTAGATTCATCGTAATCAAGTTGCAGGTTATCGTCCGTGGCTTTGGTGGCAAACGACATATAATAGCTAAAGCCGATGTAATCGACGCAGCCCTGCTCCAGAACGGCGAGATCTTCGCGGGTAATATCCAGCTCGAAGCCACGGCGTTCAAAGTAATTCAACAGATGTTGTGGATACTTGCCACGGACGTGCACGTCGGTAAACCAGTAACGGCGGTGCATGGCGTTCATCGCCATCATCATATCGTTAGGCGCACAGCTCAACGGGTAGATTGGGCACATCGCGATCATGCAGCCAACCAGCAGATCGGGGTTGATCTCACGCGCCGCTTTCACGGCCAAAGCGCTGGCGACCAGTTCATAATGCGCAGCCTGGAACATCACCGGCTCACGATCTTCACCCGCTTCATACTTCAGGCCAGAGTTGGTAAACGGCGCAAAGTCTTCGTGGAAGTTAGCCTGGTTGTTGATCTCGTTAAAGGTCATCCAGTATTTCACTTTGTGCTGGTAACGAGTGAATACCACTTTGGCAAAACGCACGAAGAAGTCGATAAGCTTACGATTACGCCAGCCACCGTACTCGGTAACCAAATGGTAAGGCATCTCGAAATGCGACAAAGTGATAACCGGCTCGATACCGTGCTTCAGGCACTCATCGAACAAATCATCATAAAATTGCAGACCTGCTTCATTAGGCTCCAACTCATCACCTAGCGGAAAGATACGCGTCCAGGCAATTGAGGTGCGGAAACATTTAAAGCCCATATCGGCAAACAGTTGAATATCTTCTTTATAACGATGGTAAAAATCTATCGCTTCATGATTAGGATAATTTTTGCCCGGCAACACACCTTCAGTAATTTCGCGTGGAACACCATGAGCACCAGCGGTCATGACATCGGCAACGCTTATTCCCTTTCCACCTTCTTTCCAGCCGCCTTCCAACTGATGAGCTGCAACCGCACCACCCCACAGAAATCCATCTTTAAATCCGGACATATTCTTTCCCTCAATTAGAGATCGCGAGTGTGCGACCGGTATTGCTGATTGAAATGGTAGACCGCGCCGATAAGTCCGGCGTCGTTGCCATGGCTGACGGTATCGACATACTCGCCTATCGAAAACCAGGCTAGATGTTCACGAAGCAGCGCAAGAAACCCGGGGCGTTCAACAATGCCGCCACCCACCAAAATCTTTTGCGGATCGAATAAATTGACGAGGTTATAGAGACCTGTACCAATGCCGTTAAAAAACTCTGTAACCAGACGCTGACACACAACGTCACCTGCGTCATAACGCTCGAAGACCTCTTCTCCGGTGACCTCTTCTAGCGACTTACCTGCGTAATCAGCGTAATACTGACGCAGAACTCGCATGGTGCAGGTTGCGTTCATTGTGTAGTGGGGAACATCGCGTGGGCCTGCACGTTCGGTGAGCATATAACCGAACTCTCCCGCCCTAAAACGCGCCCCATGTACCAGTTGGTTATTGCAAAAAATTGCGCCACCGATTCCGGTTCCGATAGTCAGTACTAGAAAGTTAGCCATCTCCGCCGCCTTGCCCTGCCAGCGTTCAGCCAGCAACACACAGTTAGCGTCATTTTCAATAGCAACAGGAAGCTGGGTTTGTTCTTCAAGCCACGCTTTGATAGCGAAATTATCAAACTTGCGAATAGCACCGCCCATCTCGATAAAACCGGTGTGCGGGTTTACATAGCCCGGAGCGCTGATAGCTATGCCTTCGCATTCTGGACGGGCCGCAATCCATGTAAGAATCGCCTGCAAAATTTGTTCACCGTCACTGTCGCTAATCGGCTGCTTTCCCTTCTCCAGAATTTTTCCGTCAGAGGTAATTACCCCCATTTTCAGCGCCGTACCACCGATATCAAATGCTGCAATCTTCATGCGGTTCTTTCCTTCAGAATTACTCGGTAAACAGAGGGAAAATAACTGTTCTAATTCATTTTTTATTATCGAACGTGATGACTAAAACAATCTTAATGAACCATGAGTTCAATTAGCAAGTTGTGGCCCACAAGCATTTAAACCTCTTTTGAACCTGTTAAAAAAGCCAAGACACAAGAAGTTAGAGGCTGCTGCTAAATAAACATCACAACATGTGCATTTATTTTGGGTTTTCTGAACAACTTTTTTGCCGGGAAGTGTGATCGATGACCGGAATTAACGCCCCGTATCAGGATCATTTTTCCGATTGGGTCATCTTCCGAGGTAAGAAATACTTCACCTGAAATTCGAACACGTTCGTGTAGAGAATCGAATAATCTATGGGGTTGTTACTCTCATCGATAGATTGCGTCTCCATTTTAATAATGGGATCACGAATGCTGATATGAAGCATTTTGGCTATTTCTGGGGAAGGAAGCACCGGTTGGAAGGACTCATAGCAGCCCTGAATGACGACGTTACATTCGTCCTCAATGTATGAAAATTTTGATTTCTTCATGTGATTAACCGTCAAGTCAGGAAAGCGATTGACGGAAAGCCAGGTTTCCTCAAGCTGCATAGGCACGTTATCAATGTGGCGTAGCCGCTTTGAGTAATAAACCGGTTCACCCGCAGTCAGTTGCAAGCGGATGGCTATTTCCTCTGATGCCGCCTGTAACTCAAACCTCAGCACCTGGCTGGTTGGTTTTTTCCCTTCGCTCCTGGCAATTTCAGTGAAGCTGTCCAGATGGGTCACGAATGCCTGGAAATGCTTATTGCGTAAATAGGTTCCTGAGCCATGTCTACGCTCAATCAATTCCTCGTCTTCCAGTACTTTTAGCGCTTTTCTCAACGTGTTACGCGAGACATTACACGACTCCGCCAGCTCCTTTTCCGAGGGGAGAATATCGCCAATGTTGTAAGTAGGGCTGCTAATTTTGTTTTTGAGTAAGTTAACGACATCTTTGTAAACCACTTTTGAACCTCCGCAATCCATTTTAAATCAGTAAGTTATATTCTTTTCCGTGCTGGAGCCATTCATACGTTCATTTTTATCGGTTTTTTTAAACAACTCAGCCGTTACTAACTGTGATCAAAATTGCAGATGCCTGGTTAGATATTCATTAAGTTACCCTGCATCTGAACATCAACATATATTGAGAAGGTAAAAATGAAAAATATATTATTGGTTTGTGCTGCTGGAATGTCCACGAGCATGCTCGTAAAACGTATGAAAGAACATGCTGTAGCGGGAAATATTGAAGTCAATATTAACGCACTGGCAATTTCTGAAGCAAAAGACAGAATAAAGAAAAATGAAGCGGATATCGTGCTACTGGGACCACAGGTACGCTTTCAGAAAAGTGAAATAGAAGAAATTACTCAAGGGAAAATACCTGTCGCCGTCATTGATATGAAACACTACGGGCAAATGGATGGGAAAACCGTATTAGACAATGCGTTAATGCTGCTTGCCAGTCATTAACCTTTAATATCCCAGGTCATTAGTGCACGAGCCATAATTTAATTCCGGTGTAAGTTGCCGGCATTTTCTATTGTTAAGATGGTGACTGCAATGATTTCCTGAAATTCGACTCAGCATTATTTATATACCTTAACTCTCAATATACCCATACAACCACAAGGGACTCGTCATGAGTTTAATGGATAACTTTGAACGCGGCATGGAAAAAATCCTTGTCCCTGTCGCGATCAAATTAAATTCTCAGATACATATCTCTGCTATTCGCGATGCCTTTATTCTGTCATTTCCTATCGTCATGGCAAGCTCGCTTATTGTATTAATCAACTTTGCCATTCTCTCGCCGGATGGTTTTATCGCCTCTATTTTACATTTGGGTATCATTTTCCCGAATTTAGCAGAAGCACAAAAAATATTTTCTCCGGTAATGAATGGTTCGGTCAACATCATGTCCATCATGATTGCCTTCCTGGTTGCGCGTAATATAGCGATAAATTATCAGCAAGACGATTTGCTCTGCGGGCTGACGGCAATTGGTGCTTTCTTTGTCGTTTACACGCCTTACCAAATGGTGGGCGGCCAGGCTTATTTAACGACCCAGTATTTAGGGCCACAGGGACTTTTTGTTGCCATTATTGTCGCCATGCTGACCAGCGAAATTTTTTGCCGGCTTTCGCGCAACCCTAGAATCACCATTACGATGCCTGATGCTGTTCCACCAGCCGTGGCACGTTCTTTTAAAGTACTGATCCCGATTTTCTGTGTCATGATTTTCTTCTCAATCGTTAACTACTGCCTGACGAAGATATCGCCAAACGGCCTGAATGAGCTTATTTACACACTCATTCAGGCACCACTGAAAAACATGGGTACCAATATTTTTGCAGTATTAATACTTGGTGTAGTGGCGAACTTCCTGTGGGTATTGGGTATCCACGGCCCTAATACTGTTGCAGCTATCCGTGAAACTATCTTCTCTGAAGCCAATCTTGAAAACTTATCATTTGCCGCATCTAACGGCACGACCTGGGGAGCACCTTACCCAATTACCTGGGGTGGCATAAACGATGCCTTTGCCAACTATGGTGGCTCAGGTATGACACTGGGCTTGCTGTTAGCAATATTTATTGCCTCACGCCGCGCCGATTATCGCGATATGGCAAAAATGGCCTTCGTTCCTGGACTATTTAATATTAACGAGCCTATTATTTTTGGCCTGCCGGTGGTTCTGAACCCAATATTAATAATCCCGTTTATTACAGTGCCTTTTGTTAACTCTTTAGTTGGCTACTTCTTCGTTACCATGGAGATTATTCCGCCGATTGCTTATGCCGTTCCCTGGACAACCCCCGGCCCATTAATTGCATTTTTCGGGACGGGAGGAAATTGGCTAGCGCTCTTTGTGGGAATATTGTGCCTGGCTATTTCAACATTAATTTACTTACCTTTCGTTATTGCCGCTAACAAAGTCAACGCCACACAAGCAGCACAATAATTATAGTTTGATTCACCCTTCTTCAGTCGCCCCTGACTGAAGGAGAATAATAATTATATTTAGAGGTGTCACATGTATTCAAGACCATTGAAGGTTAGCTTATTATCTTTATCAATACTTCTGGCTTTATCCTCATCAAATTCTCTGGCGGCTAAATTAACAGTTGAGCAGCGCCTCGAACTTCTTGAGAATCAATTATTAGAAAACAGAGCTGAATTAAATAAAACACAGAAGGAATTAGCTACATATAAAAATAAAGTGGTGAGTTTAGAAAAAAACACTCCACCACAAACCGCTCAGGCAACTCAAACCGAGTTATCACCGGCAGCAGATAATATTACCAATGAGAATAAACCGGTGGGTGATATTTCAGCTCCAACTTCATTGAAAGCAACACAGAAAGTGGCTGTGATAAGTCATGAAGGTGGAAAAACCAGCGTTGAAAGCGTCACACTGAAAGATATCAGTAAATTTATTAAAGATGATATCGGCTTTAGTTACCAGGGTTACTTCCGCTCAGGCTGGGCGGCGTCCAACCATGGCTCGGCACAAACCTATGCAGCGGGATCTCTGGGGCGTTTTGGTAACGAGATGAGCGGCTGGTTCGATTTAACCCTGAATCAGCGGGTCTATAACCAGGATGGCAGAACGGCCAACGCGATTGTCACCTACGATGGTAACGTCGGTGAGCAATACAATGATGCCTGGTTCGGTGACAGCGATAATGAAAATATTATGCAGTTCAGCGATATTTTCCTGACCACCCGAGGCTTCCTTCCTTTTGCACAAGAAGCCGACTTTTGGGTAGGCAAGCATAAACTGCCAGAGTACGAAATCCAGATGCTCGACTGGAAAACATTAACCACCGATGTTGCCGCAGCCGTAGGTATCCAAAACTGGGATCTGGGGCCAGGACAACTCGATGCTTCCGTAAGTCGTAATGACGTAGATGTTTATTCGCGTGATTTCAGCCACACGACGCAGATGAACACCAATTCCGTGGACTTACGTTATCGTAATATCCCTCTCTGGCAGGATGGCTCACTCTCACTGATGGGCAAATATGCATTTGCCAATAAAACAGATGACCAGAAAACCAACGAAGACAATGGTTCCTTCTTTAAACTGGAGGATACCTGGATGACGACCGCCATTGTTCGCCAGAATCTGCCTCGCGATGCCTTTAATGAGTTCACACTTCAGGTCGCCAACAACTCTTATGCCAGCAGCTTTGCCAACTTCTCCGGAGCCAGCAACTCTATGGCAGCCGGACGTTATTACTATGGCGACCATTCTGACGGGATCGCCTGGCGTCTGATTTCACAGGGCGAAATGTACCTGGCAGACAAAATCATCATGGCGAACGCGTTAGTCTGGGCACATGGCGAAGATATCTACAGCTATGAGAGCGGTGCCCATAGCGATTTCAACAGCCTTCGCGCTGTTATTCGCCCTGCATGGATTTGGGATACCTGGAATCAGACCGGTGTGGAATTAAGCTGGTTTGCCCAGAAAAATAAAACTGAACAAGGCGTTAATCTGAAAGAGTCAGGTTTTAAAACAACGCTTTACCACGCGCTGAAGGTTGGGCCAAGTTTGCTAGGCTCACGTCCGGAGATTCGTTTTTACGGAACCTACCTTAATATCCTGGATAACGAGCTTTCGCAGTTCAAGTTTAATGACAACAGCAACAATGAGTTTATGGCTGGGGTTCAGGCAGAAGTTTGGTGGTAATGATTCCGAAGATATCGTGAAGTAACACAGGGCGTAGGTGCGTAAATACCTAAGCCCTTTTTTACACAGTCGCCACAGTCCCCTACAAACACCCTCGCAATGCGCATTCAGCGCAGCTCGAAATAATATTTCACGCTTTCGAGCAACATTTCCGGCAAGAATCACCGTTTAAGTCAAAAATTAAACTATCAGCTCCATATACTCGCCAGAAACCGCCGCGTACCGGCATAACTCTCTACTTCTGAATACCAGGAGAAGTTAAATGAAGTTGCCCTTCAAGCCTCATATTCTTGCCCTCATATGCAGCGCCGGAATTTTAGCGGCATCTGGTCTTCTGTATGTAAAAAGTCAGACGACGAGTGAACCGACGCCTGCAGCTCAGACTGCACAACCAGCTCCAGCAGCCCCAGTAACACCAACTGCTCCAGCTCCGACCGCGACACCAGCGCCTGCGGCAACTACCGCAGCAGTCGCACCACCAACTTACACTACGGCACAACTCGACCAATGGGTTGCACCAATTGCGCTCTATCCTGACCAACTTTTATCACAAGTCTTGATGGCGTCGACGTATCCCGCAAACGTAGTGCAGGCGGTGCAATGGTCCCGTGATAATCCGAAGCAACAAGGTGACGCCGCCATCCAGGCTGTCGCCAACCAGCCGTGGGACCCGAGTGTAAAATCTCTCGTTGCCTTCCCTCCGCTATTGGCTCTGATGGGTGAAAACCCGGAATGGGTGCAAAATCTGGGGGATGCATTTTTAGCGCAGCCTAAAGATGTGATGGATTCAGTGCAGAAATTACGTTTGCTGGCACAACAAACCGGCTCATTGAAAACCACTCCACAGCAAACAGTTACTACTGCGCCAGTCACGGTTAACCAAAATACGACGGTGGCAGCGCCTGCCAGTAGCAGCTCATCTTCATCCAAAACCGTGGCAGCGGCACCAGCAGAAACAGTGATTAAAATCGAGCCGACAGATCCGCAAGTGGTTTATGTTCCGAGCTATAACCCATCGACGGTATACGGTACCTGGCCAAACACGGCGTATCCACCGACCTATCTTCCGCCCCCTCCGGGAGAACAGTTCGGCAACAGTTTTGTCAATGGTCTGGGATTCAGCCTGGGTATTGCCACTACTTACGCTCTGTTTAGTAACCTGGACTGGGATGATGACGATTATCACCATGACTACCATGGTGGCGGCGGGTATGAGCGCAACGGCGACAATAACATCAACATTGACGTCAATAAGTTCAACCGAATTTCCGGGCAAAATCTACAAGGTCGTAATGTGGGCTGGCAGCATAACCCGACTTATCGCAATGGCGTTCCTTATAACAACAGTAACGTTGCCCAACGCTACCATCAGACCAACGTCGCAGGTGGTTTAAGTGCTACGCAAAGAAGCGCGCCCGTTAACCGTGATGCCCAGCGGCAAGCCGCAGCCACACAGTTACAGCAAAACAAAGGCAGAATTGATGCGGCAGCTCCGCAGTTGGCTTCCCGCGATACACAACGTAAGGCTTCATCGCAACAATTGAACCAGATAGCCCAACGCAACAATTACCGCGGTTATGATTCGCAAAATACGGATTCTCGCCGCAATGCAGCGAAACAACAGTTCAATCAATCCACCACTCAACAACGTCGGGACACCGCTAAAACTCAGTTGCATAACCCAACAGCGCAACAGCAGCAGCGTCGCGACAATGTGAAAACGCAAGAGCACCGTCAGACGTCACAACAGCAGCAACAGCGACGTGAGACAGTTCAGCAACATCGTAGCAGTAGCAATCTGAGCCAGACGCATCGCACAGCATCCACACGCCCAAATGCATTTAGCGGTAATGATAGCCGCTCCCCTTCCTGGCAGGCGCAAAACCAGCGTGGACAACAAAGTTTGAATCGATCATCGGCAAACCGCGAACAACGGAGCGGGTCCAGAGAACGTAGCTCGGGTAGCCGTGAAATTCATCGCCGTTAATAAGGAGGCATCATGAAAAATCGTATGAAGTTAAGTGCATTAGTAATGCTTATGCTGCCTGCTTTTGTTCAGGCCCAACAGCAATTCACCACTCCTGAACTTGCGGCAAACTCGTTTGCCAATGCCGTGATAAGCCAAGATGAAGCCGCGCTGACCGAAGTACTGGGCGATAACTGGCGTCACTATCTGCCGGATGAAAAAGCCGACCCGGAAGCTGTCGCCCGTTTTATTCGCGACTGGAAAGTGAGTCATAACATCGAGGAAAAAGGTGAAACGGCCCATTTAAACGTCGGGCAGGAAAACTGGCAGTTGCCGATCCCTATCGTGAAAACTGAAGCTGGCTGGCATTTCGATATGAAACGCGCCGCAGATGAAATACACACGCGTACCGTCGGCCTTAACGAACTATCCGCAATTCAGGCGATAAATGCCTATGTAGCGGCACAGCAAGATTACTATCAGCTCGACCAACAATACGCGCAGAAGTTTGTCAGCAGCGAAGGTAAGAAAGATGGCTTGTACTGGCCGGCGACACCCGGTGAAGAGCCAAGCCCACTCGGCCCAAGCTTCAGCCCTGAGCAACCTGGTATGGGTTATCACGGTTATCATTTCCGCATTCTGACCGCGCAGGGGGCTCAGGCTCCGGGCGGCGAAAAGAACTATATAACTGACGGGAAAATGGCTGATGGCTTTGCGTTAGTCGCCTGGCCTGTTGAATATGGCGAAACGGGGGTGACCACCTTTATGGTGAATAACCAGGGGCTGGTGTATCAGAAGGATTTGGGCGAGCAGACGGCTGAAAAAGTGAAAGAGATAACACAGTTCAACCCGGATGAAAGCTGGCAGCAAGAGCAGCAATGACCCAATAAAAAAAGCGGCCTAAGCCGCTTTTTTCTTTACCATCAAGCGATTACTTCTTCTTCGCTTTCGGGTTTGGCAGATCGGTGATGCTACCTTCGAAGATCTCAGCAGCCAGACCTACAGACTCGTGCAGAGTCGGGTGCGCGTGGATGGTCAGCGCGATGTCTTCTGCGTCACAACCCATTTCGATAGCCAGACCGATTTCGCCCAACAGCTCGCCGCCGTTAGTACCGACAATCGCACCACCGATAACACGGTGAGTTTCTTTGTCGAAAATCAGTTTGGTCATACCGTCTGCGCAATCAGAAGCGATAGCACGGCCAGAAGCAGCCCACGGGAAGGTGGCGGTTTCGTAGCTGATGCCTTTCTCTTTCGCTTCTTTCTCGGTCAAACCAACCCATGCAACTTCTGGCTCAGTGTACGCGATAGAAGGAATCACTTTCGGGTCGAAGTAGTGCTTCATGCCAGCGATAACTTCAGCGGCAACGTGGCCTTCGTGAACACCTTTGTGAGCAAGCATTGGCTGGCCGACGATATCGCCGATAGCGTAGATGTGCGGCACGTTAGTGCGCATTTGCTTGTCAGTACGGATGAAGCCACGGTCATCAACTTCAACGCCAGCAGCACCAGCATCCAGCAGCTTACCGTTAGGTACGCGGCCGATAGCAACCAGAACCGCGTCGTAACGCTGTGGTTCAGCTGGAGCTTTTTTGCCTTCCATGGTGACGTAGATGCCATCTTCTTTGGCTTCAACTGCAGTCACTTTGGTTTCCAGCATCAGGTTGAACTGCTTGCTGATACGTTTGGTGAAGACTTTAACCACGTCTTTGTCAGCTGCTGGGATAACCTGGTCGAACATTTCAACCACGTCAATCTCTGAACCCAGCGCATGGTACACAGTACCCATTTCCAGACCGATGATACCGCCACCCATAACCAGCATGCGTTTTGGTACGGCTTTCAGTTCCAGTGCGTCGGTAGAATCCCATACGCGTGGATCTTCATGCGGAATGAAAGGCAGCTGAATCGGA
This sequence comes from Buttiauxella sp. AC038, assembly GCF_979253565.1. NCBI lineage: Bacteria > Pseudomonadati > Pseudomonadota > Gammaproteobacteria > Enterobacterales > Enterobacteriaceae > Buttiauxella > Buttiauxella sp. AC038. The sequence continues at coordinate 4,153,024 of NZ_CEEDCQ010000001.1, forward strand.
CGAGAACCCGCCGCGATAATTGCGTTATCAAAAGTGATAGTCGTTGGACCATTTTCACCTTCAACAACCAGGGTGTTAGCGCCGGTAAATTTACCCAGGCCAGTCACCACTTTAACTTTACGACCTTTTGCCATACCGGACAGGCCACCAGTCAACTGGTTGATAACCTTTTCTTTCCAGGTACGAATTTTGTCGATGTCAGTTTTCGGCTCGCCGAAAACGATGCCGTGCTCAGCCAAAGCTTTTGCTTCTTCGATAACTTTAGCAACGTGCAGCAAGGCTTTAGAAGGGATACAGCCAACGTTCAGACAAACACCACCAAGGGTGCTGTAACGCTCGACAATGATGGTCTCCAGACCTAAATCAGCGCAACGGAATGCAGCAGAATAACCTGCCGGGCCTGCCCCAAGTACGACGACCTGAGTTTTGATTTCAGTACTCATCATGACCTCTTTATTATTCTCCGCCTGCAGTCTACAAAATTGTTAACAATTTTGAAACAAAAATGGCAAGCGAATTGTCCTTTGCATCAGATAATCTCGAACTACATCACGAGATTACCAGAAAAAAGCCGACCGCAAGGCCGGCTTTTTGGCTTACATCACCAGGCGGCGAATGTCGGCCAGCGTGTTGTTGATGATGGTGATAAAGCGCGCACCATCAGCACCGTCGATCACACGGTGGTCGAAGGAAAGAGACATTGGCATCATCAGACGCGGAGTGAACTCTTTACCATTCCAGACTGGCTCGATAGCAGACTTGGAGACGCCAAGGATTGCCACTTCTGGCGCGTTAACGATTGGCGCGAAGTGAGTCGTCCCGATACCGCCCAGGCTTGAGATAGTGAAGCAACCGCCCTGCATTTCGCCAGCAGTCAGCTTGCCATCGCGAGCTTTCTTAGAAATAGCCATCAGTTCGCGAGACAGCTCGCTAATGCTCTTCTTGTTCACGTCTTTAAAGACGGGAACAACCAGACCGTTTGGCGTATCAACCGCAACACCGACGTTGATGTATTTTTTCAGCGTCAGCTTCTGACCGTCTTCGGACAGGGAGCTGTTGAAGCGTGGCATTTGCTCAAGAGCAGCTGCAACCGCTTTCATGATGAACACTACAGGAGTGAACTTCACGTCCAGCTTGCGCTTGGCCGCTTCGTCATTCTGCTGCTTACGGAATGCTTCCAGATCGGTGATATCAGTTTTGTCGAAGTGCGTAACGTGCGGGATCATCACCCAGTTACGGCTCAGGTTAGCACCAGAGATTTTCTGGATACGGCCCAGTTCCACTTCTTCGATTTCACCGAACTTGCTGAAATCAATTTTCGGCCATGGCAGCATGCCTGGCAGACCGCCGCCAGTTGCCGCAGCCGGTGCAGTTTCTGCACGCTTAACAGCATCTTTCACGTAAGCCTGAACGTCTTCGCGCAGGATACGACCTTTACGGCCAGTCCCTTTCACTTTCGCCAGGTTCACACCGAACTCACGCGCCAGACGGCGAATCAGTGGAGTTGCATGAACGTATGCGTCGTTTTCAGCGAATTCAGTTTTACCGGAAGCCTGCGCTGGTGCCGCAGTTGGTTTCTGAGCTGCCGCCGCAGGAGCCGGAGCTGCTGCTTCTTGCTTAGCGGCTGGAGCAGGCGCTGCGCCTTCCACTTCAAAGACCATAATCAGAGAACCGGTAGACACTTTGTCGCCAGTATTGATTTTGATCTCTTTAACCACACCCGCGAACGGAGCCGGGACTTCCATAGAGGCTTTGTCGCCTTCTACGGTGATCAGTGATTGTTCAGCAGCAACTTTGTCGCCCACTTTAACCATCACTTCAGTCACTTCAACTTCGTCACCGCCGATGTCTGGGACATTGACTTCTTTAGAGCCAGAAGCCGCAGGTGCAGCAGCCGGAGCCGCTTCAGCTTTAGTTTCTGTTGCAGCCGGTGCAGCACCTGCCACTTCAAAGACCATAATCAAAGAACCGGTAGACACTTTGTCGCCAGTGTTGATTTTGATTTCTTTTACAACGCCTGCGAACGGTGCCGGGACCTCCATAGAAGCTTTGTCACCTTCAACGGTGATAAGAGATTGCTCTGCTTCTACTTTGTCGCCCACTTTAACCATGATCTCGGTAACTTCTACTTCGTCACCGCCGATGTCTGGCACGTTCACTTCTTTGGCGCTCGCGGCTGCCGGAGCCGCTGCTGGCGCTGCTTCTTTCTTCTCTTCAGCCGGAGCTGGTGCAGCTTGCGCTGCACCTTCGGCGGATTCGAAAATCATAACCAGTTTGCCGGTTTCAACTTTGTCACCAACCGCAACTTTGATCTCTTTGACCACACCTGCTTGCGGAGAAGGGACTTCCATTGAAGCCTTGTCACCTTCCACGGAGATGATGGACTGGTCAACTTCAACCTTGTCGCCCACTTTCACCATGATTTCGGTAACTTCAACTTCGTCTGCACCGATGTCCGGTACTTTGATTTCGATAGCCATTTTATTCTTTACCTCTTATGCCAGACGCGGGTTGACTTTATCAGCATCGATGTTGAATTTGATGATAGCGTCAGCTACCACTTTCTTATCGATTTCGCCACGTTTAGCCAGTTCGCCAAGTGCTGCAACAACCACATAAGATGCGTCCACTTCGAAGTGGTGACGCAGGTTTTCGCGGCTGTCAGAGCGACCGAAGCCATCAGTACCCAGTACGCGGTAATCGCTTGCTGGGATGAAGTTACGGATCTGCTCAGCGAACAGTTTCATATAGTCAGTAGATGCCACTGCTGGTGCATCGCTCAGTACCTGAGCAACGTACGGTACACGTGGTTCTGCCGTTGGGTGCAACATGTTCCAGCGCTCACAGTCCTGGCCATCACGAGCCAGTTCGGTGAAGGAAGTTACGCTGAACACGTCAGAGCCAACGCCGTAATCTTTAGCCAGGATCTGAGCTGCTTCACGTACGTGACGCAGGATGGAACCCGAGCCCATCAGCTGAACTTTACCTTTGCTACCTTCAACTGTTTCCAGTTTGTAGATACCTTTACGGATGCCTTCTTCCGCGCCTTCTGGCATGGCTGGCATGTGGTAGTTTTCGTTCAGCGTAGTGATGTAGTAGTAAATGTTCTCTTGTGCTTCACCGTACATACGTACCAGGCCGTCATGCATGATGACTGCAACTTCGTAAGCGTAAGATGGATCGTAAGAGATACAGTTAGGGATTGTCAGAGACTGAATATGGCTGTGGCCATCTTCGTGCTGCAAACCTTCACCGTTCAGAGTTGTACGACCAGAAGTCCCGCCGACCAGGAAGCCACGTGCCTGTTGGTCACCCGCTGCCCAGCACAGGTCGCCAATACGTTGGAAACCGAACATGGAGTAGTAGATGTAGAACGGGATCATTGGCAGATCGTTGGTGCTGTAAGAGGTCGCAGCAGCCAGCCAGGAAGAACCTGCGCCCAGCTCGTTGATACCTTCTTGCAGGATCTGGCCTTTCTCGTCTTCTTTATAGTAAGCAACCTGCTCACGGTCCTGCGGGGTGTACTGCTGGCCGTTCGGGCTGTAAATACCAATCTGACGGAACAGACCTTCCATACCGAAAGTACGCGCTTCATCGGCAATGATTGGAACCAGACGGTCTTTGATAGACGGGTTCTTCAGCATTACGTTCAGGGCACGAACGAAAGCGATAGTGGTGGAAATTTCTTTGTTCTGCTCTTCTAACAGAGAGCTGAAGTCAGCCAGTGTTGGCAGTTCCAGTTTCTCGGTGAATTTTGGCAGGCGCGTCGGCAGGTAGCCGTTCAGTTTTTCACGCTGGCCATGCAGATATTTGTACTCTTCGCTGCCTTCTTCGAACTTGATGTAAGGCAGTTTTTCGATTTCCGCATCGGTCACTGGAACATTGAAACGGTCACGTACATAACGCACGCCATCCATGTTCATTTTCTTAACCTGGTGCGCGATGTTTTTACCTTCGGCAGTTTCACCCATGCCATAACCTTTAACGGTATGAGCAAGGATTACAGTTGCTTTGCCTTTGGTTTCTTGTGCATTTCGCAGTGCAGCATAGATTTTCTTCGGATCGTGGCCGCCACGGTTCAGTGCCCAAATCTCATCGTCGGACATATCTTTAACCAGTGCAGCAGTTTCTGGATAACGACCGAAGAAGTGCTCACGTACGTAAGCGCCGTTTTTGGATTTGAAGGTCTGATAGTCGCCGTCAACGGTTTCGCCCATCAGCTGCAGCAGCTTACCGCTGGTATCTTTACGCAGCAGTTCGTCCCAACGAGAGCCCCAAATCACTTTGATAACGTTCCAGCCAGCACCCGCGAAGATACCTTCCAGTTCGTTAATGATTTTGCCGTTACCGGTTACTGGGCCATCCAGACGCTGGAGGTTACAGTTGATGATGAAGCACAGGTTGTCCAGTTTTTCACGGGTAGCGATGGTGATCGCACCTTTAGATTCTGGCTCATCCATCTCACCGTCGCCCAGGAACGCGTAAACGCGCTGTGCGGAGGTGTCTTTCAGACCACGGTGTTCCAGGTATTTCTGGAATTTAGCCTGATAGATTGCACCGATTGGACCCAGACCCATAGATACGGTCGGGAACTGCCAGAATTCAGGCATCAATTTAGGGTGCGGATAAGAGGACAGACCATTACCGTGAACTTCCTGACGGAAATTGTTCATCTGGTCTTCAGTCAGGCGGCCTTCAAGGAAAGCACGTGCATATACGCCTGGGGAGATGTGGCCCTGGAAGTACACCAGATCGCCGCCATCTTTCGCATTGCGTGCGCGGAAGAAGTGGTTGAAACACACGTCATACACGGTTGCAGAGGACTGGAAAGAGGACATATGGCCGCCCAGATCGAGGTCTTTTTTAGACGCTCGCAGGACAGTCATAATGGCGTTCCAACGGATAGCAGAACGAATACGGCGTTCCAGCTCCAGATTCCCCGGGTATTCCGGTTCATCTTCAACGGCGATGGAGTTTACGTACTGACGGGCAGCAGAACCTTCTGCAACTTTTACTCCGCCTTTACGGGCTTCGCTCAGTAACTGATCAATCAGGTACTGTGCGCGCTCAACACCTTCTTCACGGATGACCGATTCGATCGCCTGTTGCCAGTCGCGAGTTTCGATCGGATCCACGTCATTTGGGAAACGTTCTGACATGGGTGGTATTCCTTATCTGTGTCTAATACGTTGATTTTCTGGAACCTGTCCCATTGTATTTTCCTTGGAAAAACACAATAAGACAGGTTCTGCGTTTAGTTGCCGCGCTCTAAAAATTGGCGCTTTTGAGAATCTGAAATTTCAGACTCTTATTCCTTACGTTGCTGTAAGCGCCGCAGAGAACGTTCTCGACGACTCTGTTCGCGGCTGCGATCCAGCAATATTTCTTCGATAAATGCCAGGTGACGGTGCGACGCTTCGCGCGCCTGCTCCGGCTGGCGAGCCATAATCGCCGCAAAAATGCTGGCGCGATGGCTGCTCACTTGCGCCAGCATTTCACGGCGCGCATAGAGCAATTCAAAATTCTGACGAACGTTTTGTTCGAGCATCGGTGACATACAGCGCAACAAGTGTAGTAGCACAACGTTGTGGGCGGCTTCCGTCACGGCGATTTGATACTGCATAACCGCATCGGATTCTGCATCCAGATCGCCGGACTCTTGCGCTTTTTGAATGGCTAAATGGCAGTCGCCAATACGTTTGAGGTCTTCGTCTGTACCACGCAATGCAGCGTAATAGGCAGCGATACCTTCAAGGGCGTGGCGGGTTTCAAGCAGATCAAACTGGGATTCAGGATGGTCAGACAGCAGTTCGACCAGCGGATCGCTTAAACTTTGCCAAAGACTGTTCTGGACAAAAGTACCGCCGCCCTGACGACGAAGCAGGAGTCCTTTCGCTTCGAGACGCTGAATGGCCTCGCGTAGTGAAGGACGAGATACGTCGAATTGTTTTGCCAATTCGCGCTCTGGTGGGAGTTTTTCGCCGGGACGCAAGGTTCCCTCGAGGATGAGAAACTCCAACTGCTGCTCAATCACATCGGATAGTTTTGGTTGGCGGATTTTGCTGTAGGCCATTTTTTCCCTGTCTCTGCCATTAACCCTATACCCGTCATACTTCAAGTTGTTGGTGCCTTAGCTGCTCTCGTTCACCCGAATCACTTACTTAGGTAAGCTCACCGGGACTCTCTCGTTTGCCGCCGTCCCACAACTCGAATTATTTGGGGTATATCCCCTTCAGACTTCAAATCATCTGGGGCTAGTCAATTGGTATGACCAATTTCACATTCTTGACGCTAAAGTAACAAAGTATTCACCTTCTGTCCATATTGGTTTTGATTGAAATCATTAAACCAGGCACATTTTAACAACATTACAGAAATGACGTTTCAAAGCTGTAACCTTGCACAAATGTCACATTTACTCACACACAGACGTATTTAACGTTTACGAAACAGCAAAAAGTGCCTTTTCTTGCAATTTGAACCGATTCATCACTTTAAAATATGAATATTAATTCAACGAATTCGCTTAACGTGGAGAAATAACAGGCGGAATAAATAATTCGGGCGGGAGAACAACTGGTTTTTTTTATTCAACTATTCACGGCAGTAATAGAAAGCAGGTGCAAACACTGGCACTTACCACTATTCTTTGCGCTGCGGTAGTCCAATGCGCAAAATACTGGAATTCAAAACCGTAAAATAAAGACTACACATTACGGAATTACAAACTTACAGAGGCGCGGCCAGCGCCCTGAAAATGACCACACGAGGTTAAATGATGGAACAAGGCGACACGCTGAAACGCGGCCTTAAAAACCGCCATATCCAGCTCATCGCGCTAGGTGGAGCTATTGGGACAGGCCTGTTTCTGGGCAGTGCGTCTGTCATCCAATCCGCCGGGCCGGGGATTATTCTTGGTTATGCGATTGCAGGCTTTATTGCCTTCTTGATCATGCGCCAGTTAGGTGAAATGGTCGTTGAGGAGCCGGTAGCTGGCTCATTTAGCCATTTTGCTTACAAATACTGGGGCGGATTCGCAGGTTTTGCTTCTGGCTGGAACTACTGGGTACTGTATGTACTCGTTGCCATGGCAGAACTTACTGCAGTTGGTAAATACATTCAGTTCTGGTACCCGGAGATCCCAACCTGGGCATCTGCCGCGGTCTTCTTCGTCGTCATCAATGCCGTCAACCTCACTAATGTAAAAGTATTTGGTGAGATGGAGTTTTGGTTCGCGATTATCAAAGTCATCGCGGTTGTCGCTATGATCGTATTTGGCGCATGGTTGCTGTTTAGTGACCACGCAGGCCCACAGGCGACAGTGCGCAACTTATGGGAACAAGGTGGATTCCTGCCACACGGTTGGACCGGACTTGTGATGATGATGGCGATTATCATGTTCTCGTTCGGCGGTCTGGAGCTGGTTGGGATTACTGCTGCGGAAGCAGATAACCCGCAGGTTAGCATTCCGAAAGCAACCAACCAGGTTATCTACCGTATTCTGATTTTCTATGTGGGTTCCCTGGCAGTGCTGTTGTCTCTGATGCCATGGACTCGCGTTACCGCAGACACCAGCCCGTTTGTCCTTATCTTCCATGAACTGGGCGATACCTTTGTTGCAAACGCACTTAACGTTGTTGTTCTGACCGCCGCACTGTCTGTTTATAACAGCTGTGTTTACTGCAATAGCCGTATGCTGTTTGGCCTGGCTCAACAAGGCAACGCACCGAAAGCACTGCAGAAAGTTGATAAACGTGGCGTTCCAGTGAATACCATTTTGGTATCTGCTCTGTTCACCGCTCTGTGTGTACTGATCAACTACCTGGCACCAGCGGAAGCCTTTGGCCTGCTGATGGCTCTGGTGGTGTCTGCACTGGTCATCAACTGGGCGATGATTAGCCTGGCGCATATGAAGTTCCGCCGTGCTAAACAACAACAGGGCGTGAAAACGCGTTTCCCAGCCCTGTTCTATCCATTGGGTAACTACGTCTGCCTGCTGTTTATGGCGGCAGTATTGGTGATTATGGCGATAACTCCAGGCATGGCTATCTCCGTATGGCTGATTCCAGTATGGGTAGTCGTTCTCGGTATCGGTTACTTCATCAAACAGAAGAACTTGAAGAGCGTTAAAGCTTAAGCGATTCTTCTTTAAATAAGCGCCCCGGCGAGCTTTGGCTCACCGGGGCGCTTTGTTATCTGCTTCACATATTCTTAACAATGACAGTATTGTCCATCTCTGTGGCGGATTACAGACACGCAAATTTCCTCCAATAGCTCAATACTCTTGTCCATATTCTGGTCAGGAGCATTTTCTATGGAAAGCAGCACATTATCTGTGAAAGAAAAGATTGGCTACGGAATGGGGGACGCCGGATGTAACATTATCTTTGGTGCCATTATGTTGTTTGTTAATTATTTTTATACGGATATTTTTGGCCTCGCCCCGGCATTAGTGGGTGTTATGCTGCTTTCAATCAGGGTGATTGATGCAGTAACGGACCCAATAATGGGTGCCATCGCTGACAGAACACAGAGTCGCTGGGGACGTTTTCGTCCATGGATTTTATGGATGGCAGCGCCATTTGCCTTCTTCAGTTACCTGATGTTCACCACGCCTGATTGGGCTTATAGCAGCAAAGTTATCTATGCCTTTGTTACCTATTTCCTGCTCTCTTTAACCTATACCGCAATTAATATTCCTTACTGCTCACTTGGCAGTGTGATTACCAACGATCCGAAAGAACGCGTGGCCTGCCAGGCTTATCGCTTTGTTATGGTTGGTATTGCAACGCTCATTCTTTCGCTTTCTCTGCTGCCGATGGTTGACTGGTTTGGTGGCGGCGACAAAGCCAAAGGTTATCAAATGGCGATGGGCGTTCTTGCGGTACTGGGCATGTGTATGTTCCTGTTCTGCTTCACGACCGTCAGAGAGCGTGTTCGTCCGGCAGTGCCTAGCAATGACGATCTCAAAGCTGACCTGAAAGATGTCTGGAAAAACGACCAGTGGGTGCGCATTCTTCTGCTGACACTGTGCAACGTCTGCCCGGGTTTCATCCGTATGGCGGCAACCATGTACTACGTCACTTGGGTGATGGGCCAAAGCACCAGCTTCGCGACATTATTCATTAGCCTCGGCGTAGTCGGCATGATGGGTGGCAGCATGTTAGCTAAAGTGCTGACTGACCGTATCTGTAAACTCAAAGTGTTCTTCTGGACCAACATCGTGCTGGCCATTTTCTCCAGTGGTTTCTACTTCCTCGACCCGCACGCCACGACACTGATTGTTGTGATGTATTTCCTGCTGAACATTCTTCATCAGATCCCTTCCCCACTGCACTGGTCACTGATGGCCGACGTAGACGACTACGGCGAGTGGAAAACAGGCAAACGCATCACCGGCATCAGCTTCTCCGGTAACTTGTTCTTCCTGAAGCTGGGGCTGGCGATTGCAGGCGCAATGGTTGGCTTCCTGCTTTCCTGGTACGGCTATGATGCCGGTGCCAAGCAGCAAAGCCCTGAGTCAATTAACGGTATTGTGATGCTGTTTACCATCATCCCAGGCGTTGGCTACCTGATTACCGCAGGCGTTGTGCGCTTGTTGAAAGTTGACCGTGAATTAATGCAGCGCATTCAGGCAGACCTTGAAAAGCGCCGCATCAACTATCGCGAACTGAATGAATATCACGACAGCAAACCTGTTGAAGCCAAACTGTAAGGAAAGCCCTATGAATCAGGAGCAATGGCCTAATCCATTTATTGAGCAGCGCGCCGATCCGTTTATTTTGCTGCATGAAGATTACTACTACTTTATTGCGTCAGTACCAGAGTACGACAGGCTGGAGATCCGCTGCGTACGCACAATAAGCGAGCTGCCAGATGCACAACCTACCGTGGTATGGCGCAAACCCAATCGTGGCCCAATGAGCGAACTTATCTGGGCACCAGAGCTGCATCATATCGACGGTAAGTGGTACATCTATTTCGCCGCCACCCACACGCAGGAACTGGATCAGTTAAATATGTTCCAGCACCGCATGTTTGCGCTGGAATGTGCGGATGCAGACCCGCTCACCGGGAGATGGGTTGAAAAAGGCCAGGTAAAAACGCAGTTCGACAGCTTCTGTCTTGATGCCACAACCTTTAAACATCAGGGCAAGCAATGGTATTTATGGGCGCAGAAAGATCCTGATATTGCAGGTAACTCCAATATTTATCTTGCCGAGCTGGAAACACCCTGGGCCATCAAAGGCACGCCGTTGATGTTAAGCAAGCCGGAGCTGGACTGGGAATGCAGAGGTTTTCTGGTTAACGAAGGTCCAGCGGTTGTGGTTCATGGCGATAAGCTGTTTGTCAGCTATTCCGCCAGCGCCACCGATGAAAACTACTGCATCGGCTTGTTGTGGATCGACCTGAATGCCGACCCAACTAACCCTGCTAATTGGCATAAATCGCCACAGCCAGTGTTTGCCACCAGCTACGAGAACAAGCAGTTTGGGCCGGGCCACAACAGTTTTACCAAAACTAAAGACGGGAAAGATGTGCTGGTGTATCACGCGCGAAACTACACGGAAATTGAGGGCGATCCTCTGTATGACCCGAATCGCCACACACGCCTGAAAACACTCGAATGGGATAAAAACGGTATGCCGGTGTTCGGCATACCGCCTGCAGATAATCGTTAGAATTCCCAATGCCCTTCACTTTGAAGGGCATTTTTTTGTTTAAACAATTCTATTGTAGGTCGGATTAGCTTAGCGATATCAGTAATTAAGCCAATGAAAAAAATGTTGAGTGGTGCTAATCCTTATCCACCTTACAAAAACTCTTCAGTGGCCTTTATGCGCAATCTGGTGTTTTTTGGTTTTAAAAAGGTGATAGCTGTCAGACCAATTTATTCTTGTTATGTGACAACTTTCTCAATCGGCAAAAAACATAACTCCTGGAGCAAATATCACAATAGCGTAATAAACCATCAGTCCATAGAGTGAGTAAATAACACACTCAATGCCTGGAGAAATAAAATGAGTACAGCAAGGAAACTCTCCGTTGCGGAAAAAATTGGCTTCGGTATGGGCGATGCCGCATGCGGAATAGTTTATTCCTCAGTCACCATGTTTTTAACGTATTTCTATACTGATATTTACGGACTATCCGCTGCCGCAGTGGGAATAATGTTTCTGGTTACCCGCGTTCTTGATGCAATTACCGACCCACTTACCGGATTGGTTGCCGATAGGGTACACACGCGCTGGGGGCATTTCCGACCATGGTTAATTTGGTTTGCAATTCCTTATGCGGTGCTGGCGGTATTAACCTTCAGTACACCGGATTTTGGTGAATCAGGAAAGCTGCTTTACGCTTATATTACCTATACATTATTAATGCTTTGCTACACATTTATTAACATTCCGTATTGCGCACTGGGTGGCGTGATTACCACCGATGAAAAAGATCGTTTATCTGCCCAATCTTATCGCTTCACTATTTCGTCACTCGCCGGATTAGTTGTTTCTGTCGCAACATTATTTTTAGTTGACTGGCTGGGTAAAGAAAATAAACAATTCGGCTTTCAGGCAACCATGGCGATTATGGGAACACTCGCCGTCATCATGCTATTTTTCTGCTTCTTTAGCACCTCTGAACGTGTTCGCCCAAAAGTCGAAACTAACAGTAGTATGATGGATGACCTGCGAATTTTACTGGCGAATGACCAGTGGCGTATCGTGGCAGTGATCACCTTTTTCTCAAGTATGGCAGGCGTAATGCGCAGTGCAGCAACATTGTACTACGCTACTTACTTGATGCTCGGCGGCATCGAAAGTGCTGCTGGAACCGCGATGAAATCCGCATTTGTTTCCACAAGTGTGGTTGGCACCATTATCGGCAGCATCGCCGCAGGCTATTTGGCACAACGCTATCGTGCTGTATCATTATTTAAAAATATTAACTTATTGCTGGTTGTTATCGGTGTGGTGATGTTCTTTGTTCCACCAACCTGGCTTGCTGTTGTATTCCCACTTTATTTCCTCGTCGGCTTCTTCCACCAAATGTATCAACCTTTCAAATGGAATATGATGGCTAACGCGGCAGATTACGGCGAATGGAAATTTGGTCGCCGAATTACAGGGCTATCGTTCTCCGGAAACCTATTTGCATTAAAAATGGGCATGGCCGTTGCTGGGGCATTTGTCGGTTTCTCACTTGGATGGTTCGGTTATCAGGCGGGTAATCCAACGCAAACAACGCTTGCTACCAATGGCATTATTGGTTTATTAACCATCGGCCCGTCTATTTCCTATCTGGTACTCTACTGGTTAAGCCGTTTCTATATTCTTGATGACAAAATGATGAACCAAATTCAGCGCGATCTCGCTCATCGTGAACAAGTTGAAGAAATTAACACCCCAGCAGTTACACCAGCTTTAATTTCCAAAGGTGCTAATAATCATGGTTAATATCACAAATCGCCCTGGATATTACAAAAACCCAATTATCCATGCAGATTATTCAGATCCAGATATTGTGCGCAAAGGCGATGATTTTTATATGGTTTCATCGAGCTTTAACCATTTTCCCGCGCTGCCCATTCTGCATTCGAAAGACTTAGTAAACTGGAAAATCATCAACCACGTATTCTCTCACTTTGATAACAATACTTACGACACCATGCAGCCGGGAAAAGGTGTCTGGGCACCGTCGGTTCGCTATCACGATGGAAAGTTCTGGGTATTTTTCAGCACGCCAGATGAAGGCATTTTCATGTCGTTTACGGAAGATCCTTATGGAGAATGGAGCGCGCCACACTGCGTGAAAGCCGCAAAAGGCTGGATTGACCCCTGCCCGCTTTGGGATGAAGACGGGCGAGCCTGGCTGGTTCATGCTTTTGCCCACAGTCGTAGCGGCAGAAAACATCAGTTGCAGTTACTTGAGATGTCGCCGGATGGCCGTTCGATCCTGAACGAAGGGCGAGTTATTTACGACGGAGCGCTGGATCAGCCGACGATCGAAGGGCCAAAGTTCTACAAATGCAACGGCTGGTATTACATCTTCGCGCCTGCTGGAGGGGTTGAAACCGGCTGGCAATCAGTATTGCGCGCCAAAAATCTGCAAGGCCCATGGGAAGCCAGAGTGGTTTTACAACAAGGAGAAACTCAGATTAACGGCCCGCATCAGGGCGGTTTTGTTGAACTCGATAACGGCGAATGTTTGTTTGTGCATTTCCAGGATGCCGACCTTTATGGACGTATTGTGCATCTACAACCCATGCGCTGGCTGGAAAATGGTTGGCCGATCATTGGCGAAAACCAAACGGCTGAAGGAATTGGACAGCCCGTAACTGAACATCGCCTCCCTTCAATCGCAAAAGATCCGCAGGGTAATGAAACGCCGCAAACCAGCGATAGCTTTGCCGAAGGCCGCCCAGGTTTACAGTGGCAATGGCAGGCTCATCCCCAGCAAAAATGGCTACAATCCGCCACAAATACGCTGGCACTAACCTGCCAGATAATGCCGGAATACCAGGGCGAGCAGGCGTTGTACGCTCAACCAAATCTGCTATTGCAAAAATTTCCTGCACGTGAGTTCAGCGCAACCACCAGACTAGAGGCGGCGTTCGTTCAACCGGGCGAACTCAGTGGCCTGATAATTTACGGCGAACGCTACGCAGCGCTGGCGCTTGAGCAGTATGAAGGAAAGCGCAAAATTACGTTTATATCCGCCTGGATGAGCGATACCGGGGTACTTCATCAGCAACAACGAGATATTGCCGACTGGCCGCAAAACACGCCACTTTGGCTAAAGGTGGATGTAAAACCTGGCGGAATTTGTCATTTCAGTTTTAGCGAAAATGGCACTGACTGGCAAAGCGTCACGCCTTGTTTTGCTGCAGGAAAAGGTAAATGGGTTGGCGCAAAAGTGGGGATTTTCGCCGCCTCACACCAGGCAGTAGCACAACCAGGAGTGGGTTTTTATTCACACTTTACTATCGAGGTTTAAGATTGAGAAACCCGGTGGCGCAACGCTTGCCGGGAATCCCTTTAAATAAAGAACCTTCAATAGAGAGCATTAAACCAGAGTGCCGTAAATAGTCAGCAACGCCACCACCACCAAAATCACCAACGACGTTTTCTTCGCCATCGAAACCGCCGCCTTCGGCGTTTTGATTTTATCGAGATGCGGCTCTCGGGCTAGCGAATACTGAGCCAGCCTGGTCAATACCTGATATTGCGAAGTATGGCGATCGGCTAACGATGCAAACCACGCAGGAAGCGCCCTTTCTCCATGTCCCAGTAGTGCATATGCCACACCAAACAGACGCACTGGCACCCAGTCCAGCACATGTAAAATGGTATCAATACCGGAATGCAAACGCTCTTGCGGAGAATGATGGCGCGCAAGCCACGTCTGCCACGCGCGCAAGAATGCATAACCCGCAAGCGTTACCGGCCCCCACACACCGCCGACGATAAACCAGAAAAGTGGTGCGAGATAAAAACGAAAGTTAATCCACAGCAGCGCATTTTGCAGCTCTTTCAGATACTCACGCTCATCACAATCAGGTGGAACACCGTGAATCAGCGTCAGTTCACTCGCCATCGCATCGCGCGCGTGACTATCGCCATGGCTCACAGCCTGCAAATACGCATGGTAATGCAGTCGAACCTGGCCTGCGCCAATACACAACACGCCGAGTGCAATCCAGAAAACGAGCAGTGGCACGTTGAAGAACAAACCTTGTAACGCGCGAATACAGAGGAAAACCACCAACATACATAGGGCAGTCATCAGAATAGTACGTAATAACGAAAAGTTTTTTACTCGCCGGAAAAGCGCTTCAAGGCGGTGATCTAGCTGCCAGTGTTCGCCCAGCTTAAATAACCGTTCCCAAATCATCACCAGCAGTAATGTAAACAGCGTCATTCCATCTCCTTATTCGGCGTTACCTATACCGAGTGGCGAAAACGCGACCAGTCGAATGCAGGACCAGGGTCGGTTTTACGCTCCGGTGCAATATCGCAATGTCCCGTCATATGGTCAGCAATTGCCGGATAAACCTTCACCAGTAGATCTGTAACCGCGGCAAGCTGTTGATATTGCTCATCAGTATAGGGCAGCGTATCTGTCCCCTCCAACTCAATACCAATCGAAAAATCGTTACAGCGTTCACGGCCCTGATACAAAGAAACCCCTGCATGCCAGGCGCGTTTATCAAAAGCAACATATTGAACGATTTCGCCATCACGACGAATAAGACAATGTGCTGAAACTCGTAAATGTGCGATACCCGCGAAGTACGGATGAGCTTGCGAATCAAGTGTTCCGGTAAACAACGCATCAATCCATGGCCCACCAAATTCGCCTGGCGGTAAACTGATGTTGTGCACCACCAATAAGGAAGGTGTTTCATCCTCTGGTCGGCAATCGAAATGTGGGGATGGGACATGTTTAACACCCACCAGCCAGCCGTCTTTTAGCTGCATCCACGGTCTCCTTAGAGTGGTACTTGAGGTCGCATCAATGTAGCATGTTTCGACATTAACTAAGCCATTTCGGAGTTTTATCATGCCTCCTCGCCGTTATAACCCAGACCGCCGACGTGACGAGCTTCTCGACCGTATTAACCTTGATATTCCAGCAGCTGTTTCTCAGGCTTTGCGTGAAGATCTTGGTGGTGACGTCAACCCCAATAACGATATCACTGCGCAGCTCCTGGATGCAGATCACCGTTCACATGCCGTAATCATCACCCGTGAAGATGGCGTGTTCTGTGGTAAACGTTGGGTCGAAGAGGTTTTCATCCAGCTTGGCGGGGATGTCAAAGTGACCTGGCATGTTGAAGATGGCGATCTCGTTGCCGCTGACCAGCCACTTTTCGAATTAACTGGATTATCACGCGTGCTATTAACTGGCGAGCGCACCGCGCTTAACTTTGTGCAAACTCTGTCTGGTGTGGCAAGCGAAGTGCGCACCTATGTTGATTTGCTTGCAGGCACAAACACGCAATTGCTCGATACCCGTAAAACTCTGCCGGGCCTTCGTACCGCGTTGAAATACGCAGTACTGTGTGGCGGTGGTAGCAACCACCGTTTAGGTCTGTCCGACGCATTTTTGATTAAAGAGAACCACATCATCTCCTCAGGTTCCATTCGCCAGGCGATAGAAAAAGCCTTCTGGTTCCATCCAGATGTGCCTGTTGAGGTTGAAGTCGAATCTCTTGATGAACTGGAACAGGCACTGCATGCCGGGGCTGACATTATCATGCTCGATAACTTCAACGTTGAAGACATGCGTAAAGCTGTCGCTATCACCAGTGGTAAAGCACGTCTGGAAGTTTCAGGAAACGTAACTAAAGAAACTATCCGTGAATTTGCTGAAACGGGTGTCGACTTTATCTCTGTTGGCGCACTGACTAAACATGTCCGCGCGCTCGATCTCTCCATGCGTTTCCGCTAATTTCTGCCAGGCAGATGAGCAAAACTCATCTGCTTATATCTTCCCGTTACGTTACCGCTCGCATTTTTATTGCCGTCTTTGCAAATAACAAAAATATCCTGGAATAGAGCTTCCTGATATTTACACTCGCACTCGCCTGAAGAATTTAAACGACGCAAAGTGCCGCTATCTCAACCAGGAGCGGCATATGAACAAACAACAAGGATTCACACTTATTGAGCTGATGGTAGTCATCGGTATTATTGCGATTCTTAGCGCCATCGGTATTCCCACCTATCAAAACTACCTGCGTAAAGCGGCTCTGACTGACGTGTTGCAAACCTTCCTGCCCTATCGTACCGCCATTGAACTTTGCGCGATTGAAAGGGGTGGGATTAGCCAATGTGACGCGGGGAGCAACAGTATTCCTACACCTAAAACCACCCGCTACATAAGCAGCATGAGCATCGAACAAGGTGCTGTTACGCTTGCGGGGCAAGAAAGTCTCAACGGACTAACCATTTCCCTGTCTCCACGCTGGAGTGATGTAGAAGGAATTGAAGGCTGGTCACGAACCTGTAGCGCTGGCAGTAATAATTCTCTTCAACAAACCTGCGAAGAAGTCTTCCGTTTTGATAATACACAAGCGGGAAATTAAACCATGGCAAATCAGCAGATTCTCGCACTGTGTAACCAATATCAGGCGATATTGCTTTCTGAAGCTCCATTGCTGCATATCGCTATTGCGCCAAACCCACCCGTACAGTTTTTTGAAGCATTGCGTTTTATCTGTGATAAGCCTGCCAATGTTGAATACTGGCCAGTTGAACAGCTGGAAAAAGCAAGGCACTCGCGGCCGTCTGTTAGCGCGGAGGAACCTCTTGAGAATACAGCTCCAGTGGTTCAACTGTTGCAAGATACGCTCCACAAAGCCCTGCAACTCAGGGCATCAGACATTCACTTCGAACCGTTAGAGCAAGGGTATCAAATTCGTTTTCGCGTTGATGGCGTGTTGCAACTTCAACCACTGCTGCCATCACATCTGGCTGCACCACTAACCGCGCGACTTAAGGTATTGGGAAATCTGGATATAGCAGAACGCCGCCTTCCCCAAGATGGGCAAATGGAGATCGAAATCGAACAACGCAAATGTTCATTTCGCATAGCGACACTGCCGGTATATCACGGTGAAAAAGTTGTGTTACGTTTGATGGCTCAAACAGAGCAGACCTTTGAGCTATCGGAGTTAGGCATGTCACCAGAGGATAGCTCTCGCTTTCAAAGCGCTTTAGCCAATCCCCAGGGCATGATTCTTGTCACCGGCCCCACAGGGAGTGGGAAAACAATCACGCTTTACAGTGCATTAAAGATACTCAACCAAGTCTCAACCAATCTATGTAGTGTTGAAGACCCGATAGAAATCCCTATGCAAGGTCTTAATCAAACGCAAATTAACACTAAAGCGGGGCTTAATTTTCAAAGTGTTTTACGCGCCTTACTACGTCAGGATCCGGATATCATCATGGTGGGTGAAATTCGTGATGGCGATACGGCAGAAATAGCCATTAAAGCAGCGCAAACAGGGCATCTGGTACTTTCAACATTGCATACTAATTCCACGACTGAGACTGTCGTTCGCCTCGAACAAATGGGAGTCGAGCGATGGATGTTAGCATCTGCACTGAATATGGTCGTTGCACAGCGCCTGGTACGTAAACTCTGCCCACACTGTAAAGAACAACTCCCTGAAGACATCATCCTACCCACATCGCTTTGGGCCACAGCTTTGCCTCGTTGGCAAGCAACTGGCTGCGAGCGCTGTTATGGAGGGTTCTACGGGCGAAGTGCATTATTTGAAATTTTGCTTATCGATACAGCACTTCAATCAGCAATTATTGCCGGCATGCCAGCCCATGAAATCGAAACTCTGGCAAGGGAACAAGGCATGATGACGCTATTTGAAAGTGGCTGCCAGGCTGTTGAACAAGGGCTAACCACTCTTGAAGAGCTATATCGGGTGCTTGGTGTTCCTCATGGCTAAATTTGTACTCTGGCACTGGAAAGCAGTCGATCAACACGGGCAAATTCAACAAGGGGATGTGCTTGCAGATGACGCGGAATCTGTCAGTGAAAAGTTATTCACTTGGGACCTCCAGCTTTTACAGTTGCGGAAAATATCGCACACCCGCCGAGGCTGCTGGCATATTCAGCAAAAAATACAGATATTCCGCCAGCTGGCGACGTTGCTTCAGGCGGGAATATCTTTGTCTGACGGGCTATTACTTATCGCGCAGCAACACCCTTTTGGTGAATGGCGGGCATTACTAAAGGATATCGGGCATCGCGTTTCTAATGGCATCTCTTTCTCTGCCGCCTTACAGCAATGGCCAGGGATTTTCCCACCGTTGTTCATCGCTCTGATTCATATTGGTGAGCTAACCGGGAAGCTAGACGAGTGCTGCCAGAAGCTAGCTGATCAACAAGAAAAACTGTACCAGCTACGTAAAAAGGTCATGAAAGCCCTGCGTTATCCACTATTTATCGTAGCGGTAGCACTACTGGTGACAATCGGGATGATGAGTTTTGTACTGCCCGAATTTGCCAATATTTATCGTTCATTTAATGCCCCATTACCCGCTATTACAGTGGCGGTAATGGCAGTATCAAACTGGGTAACAACACAGGGAGCATGGTGGCTGTTAGTCACTCTTATACTCACGGCCTTTGGCTATATTTTGCGAACAAAGAAACCTCATTGGCAAGAGTACGAACAACGTCTGATGCTGCAAATCCCATTGCTCGCTCCGCTATGGCGTGGGCAAATCCTTAGCCAAATCTACACCACACTATCCCTTTCCCAGCAGGCAGGAATTCCCTTGCTACAAGGGCTTAAAGCTGTAGAAACCACTTTGCCGCAACTACTGTGGAAGCAGGTTATTCTGCAAATAAACTACCAGGTGACTCAAGGAATACCACTATGGCAAACACTCTCACAAAGCGAGCGCTTCACGCCATTGTGTTGCCAATTGATAAGAATAGGAGAAGAGTCAGGCGCCCTGGATTTAATGCTCGAGAAGCTGGCGAGTTGGCATCATAACCATACCGAGGAACTGGCAGACAATCTTGCCGCCGCTCTGGAGCCAGTAATGATGTTAGTTGTGGGGATTATCATTGGGACGCTGGTCATCGCGATGTATCTGCCTATTTTTCAGTTAGGCGATGCAATGAGCGCGGGATGACGGCGTAGCGAAAATGCCACGCCGTATGTCGCTGATAGCTTAGAGGCTATTGAAAACGCGGTTTTCCTGCTCATTCACACGAATGAACGTAGTACGCTTGGTCAACTCTTTCAGGCGAGAAGCACCAACGTAAGTACATGCAGAACGCAGGCCGCCCATAATATCGCGGGCAGTATTTTCAACAGGGCCACGCAATGGCAGCTTAACGGTTTTGCCTTCTGCTGCACGGTACTGTGCAACACCACCAACATGGCGGGTCATTGCAGATTCGGAGCTCATGCCATAGAACAGCATGAATTTCTCGCCGTTTTCTTCAACGATTGTGCCGCCACTTTCGTCATGACCAGCCAGCATACCGCCCAGCATCACGAAATCTGCGCCGCCGCCAAATGCTTTAGCAACATCGCCCGGCATAGTACAACCGCCATCACTAACAATCTGGCCACCGAGGCCATGAGCAGCATCAGCACATTCAATAACAGCAGAAAGTTGCGGGTAACCGACACCTGTTTTCACTCGAGTAGTACACACAGAACCTGGACCGATACCAACTTTAACGATGTCCGCACCCGAAAGGATAAGCTCTTCGCACATTTCACCAGTAACAACGTTACCTGCACAGATAACTTTGTCCGGCCACGCTTCACGCGCTTTAGAAACGAACTGAGTGAAGTGTTCGGAATAGCCATTAGCTACATCGATACAGATAAATTTCAGCGCTGGGTTCAAAGAAAGAATCTGTTTGGTCTTCTGGAAATCAGCGTCTGATGTGCCGGTTGAAACCATCACGAACTTCAGGATGTCGTCTGAAGCAGACTTAACGAAGTTGCTCCACTCTTCAACAGAGTAGTGCTTATGCACGGCGGTGAGGATATCAAACGAGGCCAATGCCTGGGCCATGCCGAATGTACCAACGGTGTCCATGTTAGCAGCAATGATCGGAACACCTGACCATGCAATACCGGAGTGTTTGAAAGTGAACTGGCGCTCGAGCTCTACATCAGAGCGGCTTTTCAGTGTGGAACGTTTCGGGCGGATAAGAACGTCTTTAAAACCTAACTTCAAATCTTCTTCAATACGCATGTTGCAGATTCCTGGGTCGAATGGCGAAGGACGCGTGAACGCAATCGGCAATACATACCCTGGATAATTCGAGTTGCAGGATTGCGGCCAACGCATCTGCGGCTTGAAGTATGGCGGGTATAACTACCAATTCCAGTGACGCTATCATACGCACTATTAATGCAGCCGCAAGACTGCGAAAACAGTCTTTTTTACGCTACAATCGTTAAAATTTACCTTAGAAATATAAAATCGCTTCAGGGTCCGACTCTTATGGTTTATACGGTTGCATTAACGGGTGGTATTGGCAGTGGTAAGAGTACTATCGCCGATAACTTTTCCCGCTTAGGTATTACCGTTGTTGATGCTGACGTCATTGCGCGTCAGGTCGTAGAGCCCGGTCAGCCCGCTCTTCGCATTATTTCTGACCATTTTGGTGATGAGATCCTCCTTCAGGATGGCACTCTCAACCGTCGAGCTCTTCGCGCAAAGATCTTTTCTTCCGAGGAAGAGAAAAAATGGCTCAATGCTCTGCTACACCCACTTATCCATCAGCGCACCCAAGCCGAAATCAACCAGGCTCTTTCTCCCTACGTTTTGTGGGTTGTTCCTTTATTAATTGAGAATAACCTACAACAAAAGGCAGATCGTGTTCTGGTTGTTGATGTCTCGCCAGAAGTGCAAATCGCACGTACTATTGCGCGCGATAAAGTTAGTCGCGAACATGTGCTGCAAATCCTTGCTGCACAGGCGACACGCGAGGCACGCTTAAGCGCCGCCGATGATGTAATTAATAATGATGGTGGTACTGCACAGGTGGCCGCACATGTTGACCGTCTGCACCGCCAGTATCTGCAACTGGCAGCCCAGGCCGCACAGCAGGAAAATGAATAATGAGCACCCAGATTCTTTTTGAGCACCCACTTAATGAAAAAATGCGTACCTGGTTGCGTATCGAGTTCTTAATCCAACAACTCGAAAGTTCATTACCGGTAGACGAAACAGCCAAAGCACTTCATTTTTTCCGCAATATCGGTGACCTGCTCGATGTCTTTGAGCGTGGTGAGATTCGCACAGATATTCTTAAAGAGCTGGAACGCCAGCAGCGTAAATTATTGAACTGGTCTGAAGTTCCAGGCGTAGATATGCAGCGCATTGATTCACTGCGTAGCCAACTCAAAGAACGTGGTGGTGTTTTAATGGCAGCCCCTCGCTTGGGACAAGCATTACGTGAAGACCGTTTGATTGCCCTCGTTCGCCAGCGCCTGAGTATCCCAGGCGGGTGCTGTAGTTTTGATTTGCCAACATTGCACATCTGGCTATATTCCCCCAGGATCAGCGTGATGCGCAAATTAATAGCTGGCTTGCGACGTTGCAGCCATTAAAACAAGCGCTGGATCTGGTACTCGATATTATTCGTAATTCTGCACCATTACGTAGACAAACCAGCCTCAATGGTTTTTATCAGAATAACGGGGATGACGCCGATTTACTGCGTTTACAGCTGGACCTTTCCTCACAGCTTTATCCGCAGATTTCTGGTCATAAGAGCCGTTTTGCGATCCGTTTCTTACCACTGGATAGCGAAAATGGACTCATCCCTGAACGTCTCGATTTTGAGCTCGCGTGCTGTTAAGGAGCGAATATGACTGAAACAATAAAAGTGAATTGCCCGGGTTGCGGTAAAGTTGTCATCTGGGATGAAACCAGCCCATATCGCCCATTTTGCTGCAAACGCTGCCAGTTGATTGACCTAGGTGAATGGGCCGCCGAGGAAAAACGAATTCCTAGCAGCGGCGATTTATCAGAAAGCGACGACTGGAGTGAAGAAGACCTGCGTTAACCTTGCTGTAGTTTGTTAATAACTAATTTGCTAATTACTGGTTCATTGGCTGGTGGAAAATCTGACGCCACCAGCGCATTTTGCGCAATCCATTGACCCGGCTGCCCTTCTTTACCCCACGGTTCACCTTCCCAACTTTCCACCATGAAAAACCACAGCGTGATATGCCGGTCCGGGAACTCATAAGCCAGTTTATCAAACAGAGTAAAGCCGGTAGCCGTGATACCTGTCTCTTCCTGAAGCTCACGAACTAATGCCTGCTCAGGCGTTTCATCGGCTTCAATCTTCCCACCGGGAAATTCAAGCTTATTGGCCATGTGAGCATCGGCGGCTCTTTGAGTAATAAAAATCTCACCCGCTTGATTGCGGATTATGCCAACGGCGATTTCTAGTTGTTTCATTTTTGTGCAGCTGCTCCATAGAAAAAAGGCGCAGCAAGCTGCGCCTTTATCGACAATTACATTCTTAGCTTAAACGGCCATGGCACTGTTTGAATTTCTTACCTGAACCGCATGGGCACGGATCGTTACGGCCCACTTTGCGCTCACCTGTTTCCGCAGCCAACTCTTCAGCAGCAAGTGTGTCAGCATCCTGATGGCTCAACTGTTGCATCTGCGCCAAACGTTCAGCTTCTTCACGACGCTGCTGCTCCATTGCCTCTACTTCTTCAGGCATACGAACCTGCACTTTGCTGAGCGTACTGATCACTTCATATTTCAGCGCTTCAAGCATTGATGCAAACATCGCAAAGGATTCACGCTTGTATTCTTGCTTAGGATCTTTCTGCGCATAACCACGCAAGTGGATACCCTGGCGCAGGTAATCCATCGCTGCAAGGTGCTCTTTCCACAGTGAATCCAGAGTCTGCAACATGACGCCTTTTTCGAAGTGGCGCATCATTTCAATGCCAACAACCTCTTCTTTACGCTTATACACTTCAATAGCGTTCTGCAAAATACGCTCACGCAGAGTTTCTTCGTGCAGTTCAGGCTCTTTATCCAGCCACTCTTTAATTGGCAGTTCAAGGTCGAAATCGTTTTTCAGGCGTTCTTCCAGGCCTTCAACATCCCACATTTCTTCCAGTGATTGCGGTGGAATGTGTGCGTCGATAGTCACTTTAAAGACGTCTTCGCGGATGCTGTTGATGGTTTCGCTAACGTCGCTCACATCCAGCAATTCGTTACGCTGGCTGTAGATCGCACGACGCTGATCGTTGGCCACATCATCATATTCCAGAAGCTGTTTACGGATATCGAAGTTACGGCTTTCAACTTTACGCTGGGCGTTAGCAATTGCCTTAGTAACCCATGGGTGTTCAATCGCTTCGCCCGGTTTCATACCGAGTTTACGCATCATGCCTGAAACACGATCCGATGCGAAAATACGCATCAGTGAATCTTCCATGGACAGGTAGAAACGAGATGAACCCGCATCGCCCTGACGGCCGGAACGGCCACGCAACTGGTTATCGATACGGCGAGATTCGTGACGCTCGGTACCGATAATGTGCAAGCCACCTGATGCCAGAACTGCGTCATGGCGAATCTGCCAGTCAGCTTTAATCTGCGCGATTTGCTCAGGCGTTGGGTCTTCAAGCTCAGCAACTTCTGCCTGCCAGCTACCACCCAACACGATATCCGTACCACGACCAGCCATGTTGGTTGCGATGGTCACAGAGGCTGGGTAACCGGCCTGAGCAACGATACCTGCTTCGTTGGCGTGGAATTTGGCGTTCAGAACGTTGTGTTTGATACCGGCTTTGGTCAATTCAGCAGAAACCACTTCGGATTTCTCGATTGAAATAGTACCGACAAGAACAGGCTGACCGTTGATCGTGCGCTCTTTAATATCTTCAATGATTGCCATAATCTTGTCTGCTTCGGTCATATAGACCAGATCAGGCATGTCTTTACGGATCATTGGACGGTTAGTCGGCACAACAATGGTATCGAGTTTGTAGATAGAGCTAAATTCGAATGCTTCGGTGTCCGCAGTACCCGTCATACCGGCCAGTTTTTCATACAGGCGGAAGTAGTTCTGGAAGGTGATGGATGCCAGCGTCTGGTTTTCGTTCTGAATGTCGACGCCTTCTTTAGCTTCAACAGCCTGATGCAGGCCATCAGACCAGCGGCGACCTTGCATGGTACGACCGGTGTGTTCATCAACGATGATAACTTCGCCATCTTTAACGATGTAATCAACGTCACGGGCGAACAGCACGTGCGCACGCAATGCAGCAGTCACGTGGTGCATCAGCATAATGTTCGTCGGGGAGTACAGAGACTCACCTTCTTCCATGATGCCTTCGCGTACCAGCAACTCTTCAACCAGCACCAGACCGCGTTCGGTAATGTTTACCTGACGAGATTTTTCGTCCACCGAGAAGTGGCCTTCGCCCTGGAAAGTATCAGAATCTTCTTTTTCCTGACGGATCAGGCTCGGGATGATTTTGTTTACTTTACGGTACATCTCGGAGCTATCTTCAGCAGGGCCGGAGATAATCAGCGGCGTACGTGCTTCATCGATAAGAATTGAGTCAACCTCATCCACCAATGCATAGTGCAGTTTGCGCTGAACGCGTTCTTCAGGGCTGAACGCCATATTGTCGCGCAGGTAGTCAAAGCCGTACTCGTTGTTGGTGCCGTAAGTAATGTCAGCTGCATAAGCTTCGCGCTTTGCAGGTGCTGGCATGTTTGGCAAGTTGATACCAACGCTCAGGCCAAGGTATTCGAACAAAGGACGGTTGTTTTCAGCATCGCGCTGGGCCAGATAGTCGTTCACAGTAACAACGTGAACACCACGGCCGCTTAATGCGTTCAGGTATGCAGGCAGAGTTGCAGTCAGTGTTTTACCTTCACCAGTACGCATCTCTGCGATGCAGCGTTCGTTCAGAACCATACCGCCCAGCAACTGCACGTCGAAGTGGCGCATGCCGAATACACGTTTACTCGCCTCACGAACAACAGCAAAAGCTTCTGGGATCAGATTCTCCAGCACTTCGCCTTTCTCAAGACGCGCACGGAATTCGCCAGTTTTTGCTTTTAATTCATCATCCGAAAGTTTTTCAATTTCCGGTTCCATGCTATTGATAATATTTACAACTTTACGCATACGACGCAGAGTGCGGTCGTTGCGGCTACCGAAAACTTTAGTTAATAATTTGATTAGCATAATTAATTCTCAAACGCCTACCGTCAGGGCAGAGCTAAAATAACGTTATAATTAAAGGAAATGGAGTTAGCTGAGGCGTTGTGGGCCAGCGCGGATACCCTGGACCTGGCTTATCCAAATGGCAGGACTAAAAGTCTCGACAGCTGGCGATTGCCAAAGTGCAGTGTGGCGCACAATAACTGGGGGTTTGCTTTCCTGGGTGAGCAGCGCACTGAGCGTGTCCAGTAAAGCGAGTTTATGTGCCTGAAGTGGCAAACTCTCTTGTGCTGCTGGCTGCGTTTGCGGCGCCATAGCAAAAGAAAGGTGACGAATTACAGTTCGAATTGCATGCTGATGCCAGTAATCGACACTAAATGATGGTCGGCGGGTACTTTCCTGCAATAATGCCAGACTATTGAAGCTGACCTTGTTGAGGTAATCGTGGCTACTGGTGGATGTTTCAGCAGGGGCTGTTGGCTCGGTATTTTGGCTGAGCGCAGGCATACCAAAACTCGCCGCGACCATCCCTAACAAGAGATGCGGCCAGAAATAACGTCTGCCAAACTGTCGCCAACAATTTAGAATACCAATCACTTTATCCGCCGGAGCATTATGTATGCGTGATAGTCGCCCACAATCTTTAGATCATTTGTTCGATGATGCTGGAGCCGAAAGCGTGTTGCAAAACGTGCAACAACGCGCAACTGCACTACTTAGGCTCAACAGGGCTGTGAAAGGGATATTACCCGCTCAACTACATCCCTGGTGCCGGGTAGCAAATTTCCGACAAGGCATTCTCGTACTTGAAACTGCAAATGCTAGCTGGCTGATGCGTTTACGCTATGAACAAGCCACGCTACTGAGTGCATTACGTGCACAAATATTACCATCATTGACATCAATCGACATCAGGATTAATCCATCACTGGCTGCAATTGGGCAAGAATCAGTACAAGAAAACAGCATTCAAACAGTGAAGGGTAAAACTGAAGGGGTCAACAGAGTTCTGAGTCAGCAAAGTGCAGAGGCATTAAGAATGGTGGCTGAACGTAGCCCGGAAAAATTAAAGGCAATAATAGAACGACTGGCGTCATTGGCCGGAGAGAGTACCAATGAAACCAGTCGCAATAAATAATTCTGGTGTTATGCCAGAACCATTTTCGGTGCTTTGAACGCTAGCGGAAGCTCAGCATCGTCTTCGAAGGTTGCCCATTCCCAGGCTTCCTGCTTCGACAGAACCGCTTGAAGCAATTTGTTATTTAGTGCATGACCAGATTTATAGGCGGTAAACGCGCCGATAATGTTATGGCCACACATGAACAAGTCACCAATCGCATCGAGCATTTTGTGACGAACGAATTCATCTTCAAAACGCAAGCCGTCTTCGTTCAGTACGCGATAATCGTCAACAACGATGGCACAATCGAAGCTACCGCCCAGGCACAAACCACGGGACTGCAGATATTCGATATCACGCATGAAACCGAAGGTACGAGCACGACTAATCTGGCGCATAAACGCGTCGGCAGAGAAATTCATGCTGTAGCGTTGGGTGCTGGCATCAATCGCCGGATGGTTAAAGTCGATGGTGAAATCCAAAGAGAAACCATTATACGGCTTGAATTCAGCCCATTTGTCGCCGTCTTCAACACGAACTGTTTCTTTGACGCGTACAAATTTCTTCGCACAGTTTAATTCGTCAATCCCGGCATCAAGCAGCAGGTAGACGAATGGCGCTGCACTACCGTCCATGATTGGGATTTCAGGGGCATTGACTTCAACAATGATGTTATCAATACCTAATCCCGCAAGGGCGGCATTCAAATGCTCAACGGTAGAAATCCGCACATCGTGCTCGTTCACCAGGCAAGTACAGAGCATGGTATCACGCACAGATTTGGCATCTGCCGGAAAATCTACCGGAGGATTCAAGTCAGTGCGACGATAGATGACCCCGGTATTTGCCGGCGCAGGGCGTAACGTCAGCATGACTTTCTTGCCGGTATGTAAACCGACACCAGTCGCCTGAACAATACGTTTAAGAGTCCTTTGTTTGATCATCGTATAATCTCGCCAAATTAACTATCCAACCGAAGTGTATATCACAATCGGTGGGCCAGTTTAGCACAAAGAGCGCAGTTCCCCAAATTCCGGTTTATTCTTAATCAGCTTGCTTGCGCAAAAACGCTGGAATATCCAGATAATCAGGCTCTTTCGTCGTTTGTGGCGTATTGTCATTAACTACCTTGGCAACAGGTTTCTGCTCTTGCTGAAGCGGAGCCATACCGTGTTGTTGGTAGCGATCCATAACTGGCTGTTGAGTCTGCTTGTTGGTCACTAGGGTAATTTCTGGACGTTTGTCCATGCCAATACCGGTTGCAACAACAGTTACACGCAGTTCGTCGTTCATCTCTGGGTCCAGAGAAGTACCGATAACCACAGTCGCGTTATCAGATGCGAACGCACGAATGGTGTTACCCACCGTTTCGAACTCATCCAGACGCAGGTCGAAGCCAGCGGTGATGTTGACCAGAACGCCACGAGCGCCGGACAGATCGATGTCTTCCAACAGTGGGCTGGAAATCGCCATTTCTGCCGCTTCTTCAGCGCGGTCTTCACCACTTGCAACACCAGAGCCCATCATGGCATAACCCATTTCGGACATTACGGTGCGCACGTCAGCAAAGTCGACGTTCATCAGGCCCGGACGAGTAATCAGTTCTGCGATGCCCTGCACTGCGCCTTTGAGCACATCGTTTGCTGCGCCAAAAGCGTCAAGCAAAGAAATACCACGGCCCAGTACTTTCAACAATTTGTCGTTAGGGATAGTGATCAAGGAATCGACGTGCTTAGAGAGCTCAGCAATACCCTGCTCCGCGAATGCCATGCGCTTCTTGCCTTCAAAATTGAATGGCTTAGTCACAACAGCAACGGTCAGAATGCCCAGATCTTTAGCAACCTCTGCAACTACAGGTGCAGCACCTGTACCTGTACCACCGCCCATACCTGCAGCGATAAATACCATGTCTGCGCCTTCAAGGGCCGCACGTAACGCTTCACGGTCTTCTTCCGCAGCGGTACGACCCACTTCAGGGTTCGCTCCAGCACCCAGACCTTTGGTAATACCATTACCAATCTGGATAGTCTGGCCTACAGCAGTTTTACGTAACGCTTGAGCATCAGTATTCACTGCAAAGAATTCAACACCTTCGATGCGTTCGCGCACCATGTGTTCAACGGCATTACCGCCGCCACCACCGACGCCGATGACTTTAATCACCGCGTCGTTGGTCAGTTCCATAGGTTCAAACATAGTTTCTCTCCGTTTTGTGCCTGTCGCCTGAGACCGCTAATTTTGTCTGGTCTCTTATAAAATTTAAAACTCTTTTCTCAGCCAGCTGTTGATTCGCTTAATCCATGAGCCGACAGAGGTTCGTTTTTCCACTTCTGCTTCACCACTGAGATGTGTTTCTTTCCCGTAGTGCAGCAAGCCGACTGCTGTGGAGTAATAAGACTCCTGGGCATAATCAGTCAGGCCTGTAATATTGAGCGGCTGTCCGATACGTACTTGCGTATGGAACACCCGTTGCGCGCAAGCTGCCAGCCCTTCAATTTGCGCGGCGCCACCTGTCAGAACAATCCCAGCGGCCAGGTGGTGCTTCACACCTTGCTGACGAAGTTGTTCTTGTAACTGCAAAATCTCTTCGTTTACCAGGTTCAATAATTCGGTATAACGAGGCTCGATAACTTCAGCGAGCGTCTGGCGTTGCAGGCTACGCGGTGGACGTCCACCGACACTTGGCACTTCAACGTTTTCATCTTTACCCACCATCGAACCTAGCGCGCAGCCATGGCGCACTTTAATGGCTTCTGCGTCACTCGGTGGTGTGCCGAAGGCATAAGCGATATCGCTGGTCACCACGTTCCCTGCATAAGGGATAACTTTGGTGTGGCGCAGTGCGCCGCCAGTGTAGACCGCGATATCCATTGTACCACCACCGACATCGACTACGCAGACCCCTAATTCACGCTCATCTTCGGTCAAAACTGCGTAGCTTGCTGCAAGGCCTGCAAAGATCAGTTGGTCAACTTTCAGACCACAACGTTCAACAGCTTTGACGATGTTTTTAGCCATGTCGTTGTGGCAGGTAATCAAGTGCACTTTAGCCTGCATGCGAACACCTGATAAACCTACAGGATTTTTGATGCCTTCCTGGTAGTCAATTGCATATTCTTGCGGGATTACGTGCAAAACACGATGTTCGTCACGTACGCGTACTGACTTCGCGGTGTGAACAACGTTCTCAACGTCTTCCTGTGTCACTTCTTCTTCTGAAATCGGCACCATGCCAATCTCGTTTTGACAGCTAATATGCTTACCTGACAGCGCAAGGTAGACCGAAGATATCTGGCAGTCCGCCATTAATTCGGCCTGGTCAATCGCGCGCTGAACGCATTTCACGACTGACTCAAGATCGTTTACGCCACCTTTGTCCATACCACGCGATGGGCAACTGCCCACGCCAATAATATTGACCATACCGTCAGGCAGAACTTCCCCTACTAAAGCGGCAACCTTTGCGGTACCGATCTCCAGTCCTACTACCAGTTTTCTGTCCGTCGCCTTGATCAT
Organism: Buttiauxella sp. AC038; assembly: GCF_979253565.1. NCBI lineage: Bacteria > Pseudomonadati > Pseudomonadota > Gammaproteobacteria > Enterobacterales > Enterobacteriaceae > Buttiauxella > Buttiauxella sp. AC038. The sequence continues at coordinate 4,183,382 of NZ_CEEDCQ010000001.1, forward strand.
TGTTATTCTGCCTGTGCCTGATTCTGTTGCTGATTAGGATTAGGTTGTTCTGTTACGGGAGCAGGCTGCCAGCCTACTGCCGCGCCTGAGTCATAACGCAAGTCGACATAACTAATCCTTTTGTTGTCGGCTTGCTCTTGCTGCTGCAGAACAGGGTAAAGTTCTACAAAGCGACTCAAGCGTTTCATCGTATCGCCCCGGCCCAAGTTGAGCTTAATGCCATTATTCAACGTCAATTGCCAGGAACGACGAGCGGTCATCGCCGCTTCTTTCAACGTAAATTTATCCTTTGCCAGCACTGCGCCCATGTCGCGGAAGCCTTCCAACACTTCACCTTCACTGCCTTCTGGCCCGGATAACATAGGTAAAGTCTGCTTTGCAGAACGTTCTGCAGGAACACTAAACGAATTTCCTTGCGCATCAATCATATGCTGATCATTCCAGCGCGCGATGGGCACATATTCAACCAGATGAATCTTCAATTCGTCCGGCCACTGCTTTCTTACGCTCGCCTGCTTAATCCATGGTAAGCGTTCAATTTGCTGCTGGATGATATTCACATCCTGGGTCATAAAGGTGCCCGGGGGCCCAAGTGCCAGAATTGACTGACGAATATCATCGTTGCGGGTGTAATGACGTTCACCAGTAACCACCAACTTCGAGAGCGGCAGGCGCTGAGCATCTTCCATCCAGCCGACCACAATCCAGCCGCCGATAAATACCGTAAACAGTACTGCGCTCAGGAAAATTATCCCGGCCAGTCGCCCACCGTTACTGCGACGAGTACTGGTTTCTTCTTCTTCCTGGCGATTACGCGTATTCAGAGCTGCTTGCGACATATCAGTCTGCCAACTCCAGAATACGCACTACCAGTTGAGAGAAGGTCATCCCAGCCTGACGTGCCGCCATTGGCACCAGGCTATGGCTGGTCATACCTGGAGAGGTATTAACCTCCAGCAGATAAAACTGGCCGTCGCTATCTAGCATGACGTCTACGCGCCCCCAGCCACTGCAGCCCAAAACTTGCCAGGCTTGCAGCACTAAAGCCTGCAATTCTTGTTCGCGCTGCTCAATTAAACCGCTCGGGCAGAAATATTGTGTCTCATCAGAGAGATACTTCGCCTCATAATCATAGAAAATTCCAGCGGGTTGGATACGAATTGACGGTAATATTTCTTCGCCAAGAATCGCAACCGTGTACTCAGGGCCACTTAACCATTTTTCAATTAGCACTTCTTCGTCATGCTCAAAGGCTAATTCAAGCGCTGCAGGCAGTGCTGAAACGTTATCAACCTTAGACATACCAACGCTTGAGCCTTCACGGCTTGGCTTAACGATGACAGGCAACCCTAAGCTTGCGATGCGTTCAACTGTGGTTGCACTAATGCCCGCTTCAACGTCACGACGAGTTAGCGCAACCCACGGAGCAACCGGTAAATCAGCACCTTTCCACAGCAATTTGGTACGCAATTTATCCATAGTGACAGCAGAAGCCATCACGCTACTACCGGTGTAAGGCAACTTTAAGAATTCCAGCAATCCTTGCAGCGTTCCGTCTTCCCCACCACGACCATGTAAGGCAATAAATACTTTGTCGAACCCCTGCGCTTTTAGCTCAGTCACTGGCGTGTTTTTAGGATCAACTTCGTGCGCATCAATTCCTGCTTCTCGAAGACCCGCAAGTACTGCAGCGCCTGATTGCAATGACACCTCACGTTCAGCGGAAGTACCGCCCAGCAGGACAGCGATTTTATCAGCCATGTTGGTCTCCTTCCTTAGTGTGGGACTGCAATTTAAATTCAGCCAGGTTTCTGGCAACTTTCCCGATATTTCCTGCACCTTGCACCAGGATCAAGTCATTTCCCGACAAAACTGGTGCTAAAACGTCAGCAATCTGGCTGGCATCTGGGACCAGAATCGGGTCCACTTTTCCGCGTCCACGAATGGTGCGGCAAAGTGAACGACTATCAGCACCGGGAATCGCAGCTTCACCAGCAGAATAAACGTCCAGCATCAGCAATGAATCCACTTGCGACAATACGTTAGCAAAGTCATCGTACAAATCACGGGTACGAGTGAAACGGTGTGGCTGGAAAATCATGACCAGGTTTTTATCCGGCCAGCCCGCGCGCGCCGCTTTAATGGTTGCATCGACCTCTGTCGGATGGTGACCGTAGTCATCCACCAGCATTGCGGTGCCCTCTTTGCCGTTGACCGGTGCAAGCGGATATTCGCCTAAGAAATCAAAGCGGCGACCTGTCCCCTGGAAGCTTTCCAGAGCACGCAGAATGTCTGCATCATCAATGCCTTCTTCTGTTGCAACAGAAACCGCCGCAGCCGCGTTTAACGCGTTGTGACGACCTGGTGCGTTCAGCGTGACATGCAGAGCAGGTTTGTCCTGGCGCACAATCGTAAAATGCCCCTGCGGGCCTTTCTGCTGATAGCTTTCAATGCGCACGTCCGCATCTTCGCTAAAACCGTACGTAGTGATTTTGCGACCTACGCGCGGCAACAACTCGCGAATAACCGGATCATCGACACACATTACGGCCAAGCCGTAGAACGGTAAGTTGTGCAGGAAGTTAATAAACGTCTGCTTTAAATTCTCGAAGTCACCCTGGTAAGTATCCATGTGATCTGCTTCGATATTCGTCACCACAGAAACCATCGGTTGCAGGTGGAGGAATGACGCATCACTCTCATCTGCTTCTGCAATCAGGTAACGACTGTGACCTAAACGCGCGTGGGTTCCTGCGGCTTTCACCAAGCCACCGTTCACAAAAGTAGGATCCAGGCCTGCTTCTGCATAGATGCTGGAAACCATCGCCGTGGTGGTTGTTTTGCCGTGCGTACCGGCAATCGCAATGCCGTGACGGAAGCGCATCAACTCAGCCAACATTTCAGCACGGCGGATAACCGGGATACGGGCTTCATGAGCCGCAACAATTTCCGGGTTATCCATAGAGATTGCGGTCGAAACCACCACAACGCTCGCATCCAGCACGTTTTCCGGGCGATGGTTGAAATAAATTGTGGCGCCCAGCGCCGACAACTGTTGAGTGACCGGGTTCGGAGCCAGATCAGACCCACTAATCTGGTAACCTTCGTTAGCTAAAACTTCGGCAATACCGCCCATACCGGCGCCGCCGATGCCAACAAAGTGAATGTGCCGGACGCGACGCATCTCGGGCACGATAGAACGCAGTTTCGCCAGTTGTTGTGTATTCATTCTCTAACCTGCAGCGTCGAACGCCATTACTTCAAATATTCATGGGCAACACAGCCGCCCACAATGATTACGCCAGTGCTGCGGCGCTCACTTCTTTTGCTACCCGCTCTGTGGCATCAGGAATGGATACAGCACGCGCACGCTCAGCCATTGCCAATAACGTTGCTCTGTCCCATCCGGCGAGAGTTTGGGTAACGGCATCCACGGTAAACTGCGGTTGCTCCAGTATTTTTGCCGCTCCAGCTTTTTCCAACGGCAGCGCATTCCAGTATTGCTGCCGGTCTTTGTGCTGGAAGGGAACAAACAGTGCAGGTAACCCTGCGGCCGCGACTTCGCTAACGGTTAATGCACCGGAGCGGCAGACCACGACATCGGCCCACGCGTAGGCGGCGGCCATATCATCAATAAACTCGGTTACTTTATGCTGAGGCTGTCCTGCGTCTGCATAACCTTGCGTAACAAACTCTTCGCCACCTTTGCCACTCTGGTGCCAAATGGTGACAGCATCGCCCAGGCGACCGGCAACTTGCGGGATGGTCTGGTTCAGCACGCGCGCGCCCTGAGAACCACCAACAACTAATACCCGCACAGGGCCTTCGCGCCCGGCAAAACGTTCTTGTGGCAATGGTAAAGCCAGCACATCGGTACGTACCGGGTTGCCCACTACGTCAGCATTTGGGAATGCACCCGGAAACGCCTGCATCACTTTTTTAGCGATCTTTGACAGCCATTTGTTGGTTAACCCGGCAATACCGTTTTGCTCATGCAACACCACCGGAATACCCAGTGACCATGCCGCCAGACCACCAGGACCTGACACATAACCACCCATCCCCAGAACCACGTCCGGACGATAGGCTTTCATGATGGCCCGCGCTTGACGCCATGCATTGAAAATACGAACCGGCGCCAGCAACATTGCTTTCAGGCCTTTACCACGCAAGCCTGAAATACGAATAAAATCGATCTCAATCCCATGCTTAGGAACTAAGTCAGCTTCCATACGATCGGCGGTTCCGAGCCAGCGTACTTGCCAGCCCTGAGCCATTAAATGATGAGCCACTGCAAGACCCGGGAACACATGCCCACCGGTCCCGCCTGCCATCACCATTAACCGCCGGGTTTGATTACTCATCGCACACCCTTCGTAAACGCCTGCGCTTTGGCCAGACGTGTTTCATGATCGATACGCAGCAACATCATGATTGCTGTAGACATAATTAATAGACTCGAACCACCGTAACTGATCAGTGGTAATGTCAGGCCTTTCGTTGGCAGCATACCCGCTGCTGCACCCACGTTTACCAGTGCCTGGAAACTAAACCAGACTCCAATTGAGCAACCTAAGAAGCCCGCAAAACGCTGGTCCATTTCTAATGCACGTTTGCCAATGGACATCGCACGAAAAGCCACGAAGAATACCATCAATAAAGCTAGTACCACACCGATATATCCCAGCTCTTCTCCGATAATCGAGAAGATGAAGTCGGTATGTGCTTCTGGTAAATATTCAAGTTTTTGAACCGAGTTACCTAAGCCCTGCCCCCACAATTCGCCGCGGCCAAATGCCATCAGAGACTGTGTTAGCTGGTAACCACTACCAAATGGGTCATCCCATGGATTCCAGAATGACGTTACGCGGCGGATACGATACGGTTCAGCAAGGATCAGCAAAATAACGGCTGAGATACCCATACCGATAATCGCCAGGAACTGCCAGAGTTTGGCTCCCGCCAGGAACAGCATCGCAAGCGTAGTAACAAACAGCACAACCACCGTACCAAGGTCAGGCTGCGCCAGTAGCAGCACGGCTAATACCAGAATCACGCCCATCGGTTTGAGGAAGCCGCGCAGGTTATTACGCACTTCATCAACCTTACGAACCAGATAGTTGGCGAGATAACAGAACAACGACAGCTTAGTGAACTCAGCTGGCTGAATACGCAACGGGCCGAAAGCAATCCAACGTGATGCACCGTTAACCGAGCTACCGACAACCAGTACAATCAATAGCATAGCGATAGAGAGCAACAGCATTGCGGTACTGTGACGCTGCCAGAAATCCATCGGCAGGCGCAATGTCACCATTGCCAGAGCAAACGCCAGAATGATGTACAACCCGTCGCGTTTCGCAAACAGGAAGGGATCATTGGCCAGGCGCTGCCCTACTGGCATAGATGCAGATGTCACCATAATGAAACCGACAGCTGCTAACCCGAAAGTCAGCCATAACAACGTGCGGTCATACATCACGATGTTATTGGAATCTGCTTCCTTGGTGCCCATCACCCAGCCTTTAAGCGCCGAACCCAACCAGGCCAGGATGGCAAATCCAGGCACGCGAGGCATACGCAGGCGAGGGAGAGATAAGCGCATCAGCCAAGCTCCTTCGCAAGTAAGGTGAATTGGTCACCACGTTGCTCAAAGTTTTTGAACTGATCGAGGCTTGCACAAGCAGGGGAAAGCAGAACCATATCACCTGTCTTGACACGAGAAGCGATTAATTTCATCGCCTGTTCCATCGTTTCAGTTTGCTCAGCAACATCCGGACGCAATGCAGCAAGTTCAGCACCATCGCGGCCAAAACAGTAAAGACGAATTGCAGAGCCTTGCAGGTATTGAGCAAGTGAAGAGAAATCAGCAGATTTGCCGTCACCCCCTAACAACAGATGCAGCGTACCTTCAACTTTCAAGCCATTTAGCGCCGCTTCAGTGCTGCCAACATTGGTTGCTTTAGAATCGTTAATCCAGCGCACGCCGTTACGTTCCCAGGCAAGCTGGAAGCGATGAGCAAGACCGGTAAATGTTGTAAGTGCTTTTAGGCTGCTGGAGCGCGGAAGTTTTACTGCATCGGCCAGCGCAAGTGCAGCAAGTGCGTTGGTGTAGTTATGACGACCAACCACTTTCATTTCTTTGGTGTTCAATATTTTCTCGCCTTTCACCCGCAGCCAAGTATCGCCTTGCTGGTGATTAAGGTGATAGTCACCTACGTCGACGCCAAAGCTGATGCAGCGTTCATCTGCACCACGCACAGGCATCGTCAGCGCATCATCGGCGTTGACTACACAAACAGCGGCGTTTTCATAAACACGTAATTTGGCTGCACGATACTGCTGCAGACCAAACGGATACCTGTCCATATGGTCTTCAGTGACGTTAAGAATCGTCGCTGCAGCAGCTTTCAGGCTAAAGGTGGTTTCTAACTGAAAGCTGGATAACTCAAGCACGTAAAGCTCACGATTTGGCTCCAGCAGCATTAACGCGGGCAGGCCGATATTTCCACCGACACCCACATTCACACCAGCTGCTTTAGCCATTTCACCGACTAAAGTGGTGACAGTGCTTTTACCATTCGAGCCAGTAATCGCCACAATCGGAGCTTGTGCTTCGCGGCAAAAGAGTTCGATATCACCCACAATTTCAACACCGGCATCTGCCGCACGGGTCAAAGCAGGATGGGCTACGGCGATACCAGGGCTGGCAATAATCAAGTCAGCCGCTAACAACCAGTCTTCGTTGAGTGAGCCAGTATGTCGCGCCACCGATTCAGGCAATTTCTCAAGACCCGGCGGTGAAATGCGGGTGTCCATCACACGTGGTGTAACACCACGCGCAAGGAAAAAGTCCACGCAGGACAGGCCCGTGAGGCCTAATCCGATAATGACGACATTTTTACCCTGGTAATCAGTCATAGTTAACGCACCTTCAGGGTAGCCAGGCCAATCAGGACCAGCATCAGCGAAATAATCCAGAAGCGCACAATGACTCGCGGCTCCGGCCAACCTTTCAATTCATAATGGTGATGAATTGGGGCCATGCGGAAAATGCGCTGCCCGCGCAATTTGAAGGAGCCGACTTGCAAGATGACCGATAGCGTTTCAACCACAAACACGCCGCCCATGATTACCAGCAGGAATTCCTGACGCAACAGTACAGCGATTGTTCCGAGCGCACCGCCCAGAGCTAATGAACCCACATCGCCCATAAATACTTGCGCCGGGTAGGTGTTGAACCATAAGAAACCAAGCCCCGCACCAACAATCGCCGTACAGACGATGACCAGTTCCCCGGCATGACGTAGATAAGGAATATGCAGATACTCTGCAAACTTAATGTTACCGGTCGCCCAGGCAACCAGCGCAAAACCTGATGCCACCAGCACGGTTGGCATAATCGCCAACCCATCCAGGCCATCAGTCAGGTTTACTGCGTTACCAGTGCCGACGATAACAAAGTACGCCAACAGCACGTAGAAAAGACCAAGCTGCGGCATTACATCTTTAAAGAACGGCACAACCAGCTCGGTGGCTGGCGTTCCTTTTCCTACGCTGTACATCGTGAAAGCTACAGCCAGCGCGATGACCGACATCCAGAAGTATTTCCATCGTGCAATCAGACCTTTAGTGTCTTTACGCACCACTTTGCGGTAGTCATCGATAAAACCAATCACCCCGTAACCGATCAGCACGAACAACACACACCAGACATAAGGATTTGATGGATATGCCCACATCAACACGGAGATAACGATAGAAGTCAGGATCATAATCCCGCCCATCGTTGGTGTACCGCGTTTGCTGAAGTGAGATTCCGGGCCGTCGTTACGCACAACCTGGCCGAAGGAGAGTTGCTGCAAACGAGCAATCATACGCGGCCCCATCCATAACGAGATGAACAGAGCAGTCAGCAGGCTGACAATGGCGCGAAACGTCAGATAGGAAAAGACGTTAAAGCCGGAATAATATTTGACCAAGTGTTCGGCCAGCCAAACTAACATGTTCCATTCTCCTGTAATGCGTGTACTACCTGTTCCATGGCGGCACTACGTGAACCCTTCACTAAAATGGTAATCATTGAATGCTCAGCGAGTAGCGCCCTCAGGCGCATAATTAAAGAAGGCTTATCGGTAAAATGTTCGCCAACTTCAGAGGCGGTACTGATTGTTTCGCTCTGTGTGCCCACACTTAGTACGCAATCAATGCCTGACGCTTTTGCTGCTTCACCCACCTGACGATGGCATTCAACAGACTCTGCACCCAACTCACCCATATCACCGACCACCATCACGCGGTAACCCGGCATTTCAGACAGCACCTGTGCTGCAGCGGTCATCGACCCCACATTGGCGTTGTAACTGTCGTCGAGGAGTAGTTGGTTTTCAGAAAGTTGAATCGGGAACAGACGCCCGGGAACGGCTTTAAGACCTGCCAGGCCGGTTTTAACCGCCTCCAGAGAAGCGCCCACTGACATCGCAAGTGAGGCCGCAGCCAGCGCATTAGCAATGTTATGGCGACCAGGAAGTGGGAGCGTAACATCAACGTCACCCATTGGTGTTTTGATGGTGAAATCGGTGCCATGCGCAGTAATGTGCACATTGGTTGCAGTAAAATCACTGCCTGTGGCATTAGGTGAGAAGCGCCATACTTTGCGCTCACCAATCACTTCCTGCCAGTTCAGCCAATCATTGTTATCTGCGTTGAGAATAGCGATGCCGTTCTCAGGCAAACCAGTGAAGATTTCACCTTTTGCTTTCGCCACACCGGCAAGCGACCCAAACCCTTCCAGGTGTGCAGCTGCCAGGTTATTGACCAACGCAGCTTCCGGGCGTGTGAGGTTCACAGTCCAGGCGATTTCACCCTGGTGATTCGCACCGAGCTCAATAACCGCATATTCATGTTCTGGCGTCAGGCGTAACAACGTCATTGGCACGCCAATATCGTTATTCAGATTGCCAGCGGTATATAAGGTGTTACCGCACTCACGCAAAATAGATGCGGTCATCTCTTTTACAGAGGTTTTACCGGAAGAACCGGTCAGCGCGACAATACGTGTTGGAACTTGCTGACGCACCCAGGCTCCGAGCTCGCCAAATGCCTGATGCGTATCGGCCACTACTAGCTGTGGAACATTGATAGCTAACTTGCGGCTAACCAATAACGCCCCTGCCCCACCCTTCACGGCATCTTGCGCAAAGTCATGAGCATCAAAACGCTCACCTTTCAGTGCGACGAACAGACAGCCCTGCGTTAATTTGCGCGTGTCGGTAGTGACATCAATGATATCAGCGTCAGCACCATGCAACTCTCCCTTCAGGACAGTGGCAAGTTGGCTCAAGGAAACGCGGATCATGCCACAACCCCCAACAGACGGGCGACAGTGACACGGTCGGAGTAGTCCAGACGGCGTACACCCACAATTTGATAATCCTCATGACCTTTCCCGGCCACCAGAACCACATCATTCTCTTGCGCTTGCATAACTGCGTTAGTGACAGCTTCGGCACGGCCTGAAACCACATGTACACGACCAGCATCCAGCATACCGACAAGAATATCGGCAACGATCGCTTTTGGCTCTTCAGTGCGAGGGTTGTCATCGGTAACAACAACAACATCGGCATACTGTTCAGCGATACCACCCATAATTGGGCGCTTACCTTTATCACGGTCACCGCCGCAGCCGAAGACACACCACAGCTTGCCGCTACAATGTAAACGAGCTGCCTGCAGGGCTTTTTCCAGCGCATCTGGCGTATGGGCATAATCCACTACAACCGTCGGCTTACCAGGAGCTGCGAAAACTTCCATGCGACCGCAAACAGGTTGCAGGCTCGGAGCCGTTTTCAGCAATTCTTCGAGTGGGTAATCCAGCACTAACAGAGTGGCCAGCGCTAACAACAAGTTGCTGACGTTGAAAGCCCCCATCAGGCGACTTTCGATTTCACCATCGCCCCATGAAGAGCTGAACTGGATAGTGGCCCCGCCATCGTGATAATGCACGTTGGTTGCTTTCAACCAACGGCCACGACAGCCAGGCTGTAAATTATCTTCCATCGTAACGGCAACAGCGTCAGGCAAACGCGCTAACCAATTGCGTCCGACTTCATCATCAGCATTGATAACCGCATGCCCGTAATCATGTTCTGAGAACAGCAGCCATTTGGCGGCTTCATAGCCTGCCATATCACCGTGGTAATCAAGATGATCGCGGCTGAGATTGGTGAATACGCTGGCGGCAAATTTCAATGCGGAAACACGATGCTGAACCAACCCGTGTGAGGAAACTTCCATCGCTGCAAAGCTCGCGCCTTCATCAGCCAGGGCCGCCAGCACGTGCTGCACGTCGACTGCAGAACCAGTGGTGTTTTCGGTAGGTTTCACATTTCCGAGTAAACCGTTACCCACAGTACCCATAACGGCACTGGTTTCGCCCAACAGCTGGCTCCACTGCGCGAGCAACTGAGCGGTCGTGGTTTTGCCATTTGTGCCCGTTACGCCAACCAGGCGTAATGCACTTGAGGGTTCGTTGTAAAAACGCCCAGCCAAAGCAGAAAGTCGTTGATGCAATTGGCTCAGATAAATAACCGGCACACCGTGCATTTCACGGATTTCGCCATCTACTGCTTCGCCTTCAGCTTCAGCAACGATAGCGGCTACACCTTGCGCTATTGCCTGCGGGATATATCGACGCCCGTCCGCCTGATGACCGACTATAGCCACAAAAAGGTCGCCCGATGCCGCCACGCGGCTATCGAGTGTCATTTCTCGCAGAGCTCTCTCCGGCGCTTGTGGCACCCACGGAGCAAGAAGGTCGCGCAAATTACGATCTGCCACCTGATCCCTCATTTTGATTGATTACAAATTCACTTTTTTCACCTGTCGCCAGAGCATCCGGTTCGATATTCATGGTGCGCAGAACGCCGCCCATAATGGCACCGAACACAGGTGCAGAGACGGCACCACCGTAATATTTCCCTGCTTGTGGGTCGTTAATCACCACAACCAGCGCAAATCGAGGGTTACTTGCTGGCGCTACGCCTGCGGTGTAAGCAATGTATTTGTTGACGTATTTTCCGTCCGGACCGACTTTTTTCGCCGTACCGGTCTTAATTGCAATGCGGTAGCCTTTGATGGCGGCTTTAACACCACCACCACCAGGCAATGCCACACTTTCCATCATATGAACGACGGTACGAACCAACTGTTCAGGGAAAATACGTTCACCTGGAACGGGTGGATCAACCTTCGTAATCGACAGTGGGCGATACACGCCGTAGCTGCCAATCGTTGCGTAGACTCGCGCTAACTGTAACGGGGTTACCATTAGCCCGTAGCCGAAAGAGAAGGTGGCCCTCTCTATGTCAGACCACCGTTGTTTTTGCGGATATAAGCCACTGCGTTCTCCGACCAGCCCCAAGTTGGTCGCTTTTCCCAATCCAAAACGTGAATAAGTATCTACCAACGCTGAGGAGGGCATCGCTAACGCCAGTTTAGAAACCCCGACGTTACTCGACTTCTGTAGCACCCCGGTAAGGGTCAATTCGCTGTAGCGCGCCACATCTTTGATCTCATGACCATTAATGCGGTACGGCACGGTATTCAGAACGGTATTCTCACGTACCACGCCACGTTGCAGCGCAGTCATGACCACCATAGGTTTCACTGTCGAACCCGGCTCGAAAACGTCCGTAATGGTACGGTTACGCATCACGTCTTTCGGGGTTCCGCTTAAATTATTTGGGTTATAGGATGGGCTGTTTGCCATCGCTAATACTTCACCCGTGCTGACATCCACCAACACCGCACTACCTGATTCTGCTTTGTTGAAAGCCACCGCGTTGTTGAGTTCGCGATAAACCAGAGCCTGCAAGCGTTCGTCAATGCTCAAAGCCAGGTTATGAGCAGCCTGGCTATCGGTTGAAGAAATATCTTCAATAACACGCCCGAAACGGTCTTTACGCACGACGCGCTCGCCCGGTTGGCCGGTCAGCCATTTGTCGAAGCTTTTTTCAACGCCCTCGATACCCTGGCTATCTACGTTAGTGAAGCCAATGAGGTGAGCGGTTACTTCGCCTGAAGGGTAGTAACGACGAGATTCCTGGCGTAAATGAATGCCGGGAAGTTTCAGTTTTTTGATGTAATCGCCAATATCAGGGTTTACCTGACGAGCGAGATAAATAAATCGGCCTTTCGGGTTGCTGTTAACACGGGAAGCTAGTTGGTCAAGAGGGATTTTCAGAGCATCCGCCAGCGCTTTCCAGCGGTTGTCCAGCGTAATACCACCTGCATCATGCAGCTCTTTCGGGTCGGCCCAAATCGCATTCACCGGCACGCTTACTGCCAATGGGCGACCAGCGCGATCGCTAATCATGCCACGAGAAGTAGAGACTTCCTGCACACGCAAAGAGCGCATGTCTCCCTGGCGAACCAGCATATCTGGCGCAATGATTTGCAGCCAGGCAACGCGCCCCAGCAAGAAAACCAGCGCCAGCAAAATGCAACCGCAAAGCAACGCAAAACGCCAACTTACAAAGTTGGCCTGTTCTTCCTGGCGTTTCGGTTTAAGCGTTTTTGCCGCTGCTCTCATCTGCCACGCGATTCCTTATTGCTGAACTACAATGTTTTCCTGCGATGGGTCAACATGCTGCAATTGCAGCTTTTCCGTTGCGACCCGCTCCACCCGGCTATGATCGCCCAGTGCATTTTCTTCCAAAATCAGATTTCGCCATTCGATATCCAGCGCATCACGTTCCACAACCATTTGCTCACGCTGAGCGGTAAGCAGACGGGTGTGGTGAGCGGTTGTCACAACAAAAATGGCGGTAACGATAATGGCGGTGAACAAGATCAGCGGTAGTTTCCCATGACGCAGCAAATCACCACCAATCACTGTTGGTAATGCATGCCGCTCGCCACTGCTTAACTGGCCAGTAACTTTATTCAGGGCTTCTGCCACTCTGCTGATCATGCGTTCGTCCTTTCAGCGATGCGCAGAACCGAACTACGCGCGCGCGGGTTTTCCGCCACTTCTTCATCGCCTGGCATCATTTTGCCAATTGATTTTAAATATCTGCCACCAAGCTTATTCAACTGGGCTTCAGTCATTGGGATACCAGCCGGAACCTGTGGTCCACGGGTGTTTTCACGCATAAAGCGCTTAACAATTCGGTCTTCCAGAGAGTGGAAACTGATAATTGACAGGCGGCCACCCGTTGCGAGCGTTTCAATCGAGCCTTTCAGTGCCTTCTCGATCTCATCAAGTTCACTGTTGATCCAGATACGAATTGCCTGGAAAGTACGCGTGGCCGGGTGTTTGAATTTGTCTTTAACCGGCATTGCTGCTGCTACAACCGTCGCAAGTTCTTTAGTGCGTGTCATTGGCTGTTCGCGGTTGCGCTCGATAATGGCGCGCGCAATACGTTTGCCAAACTTTTCTTCACCGAAGGTTTTAATCACCCAGGCGATATCTGTTTCTTCAGCACTGAGCAACCATTCGGCAGCTGACTGGCCACGAGTCGGGTCCATACGCATATCCAACGGGCCATCACGCATAAACGAGAAGCCGCGTTCTGCATCATCGAGTTGCGGGGAAGAAACGCCAAGATCCAACAGGATGCCGTCAATTTTTCCCAGCAAGTCGCGTTCGCGTGCGTATTCAGCTAATTCAGAGAAAGGCCCATGAATGATAGAGAAGCGCGGATCATCAATTGCCCTGGCAGCCTCAATCGCTTGAGGATCACGGTCAATTGCCAACAGGCGCCCTTCTGGTCCCAGTTGGGAAAGAATCAAGCGAGAGTGGCCACCGCGGCCAAAAGTGCCATCTATGTAGATGCCATCCTGACGAATGTTGAGACCATTCACGGCCTCATCAAGCAGGACTGAAGTATGTTTAAAATTTTCCATCATTATTTATAGTGACAAGTCCTGCAGACGGTCCGACAAGGTGGTTGTCGTAGCCTGCTCAGCGTCGATGTCTTCCTTGACCTGTTGATGCCAGGTCGTTTCATCCCACAGTTCAAACTTATTGAACTGCCCAACCAGCATCACTTCTTTGGTTAGCCCGGCGTATTGGCGCAAAACAGGTGCTAGCAATAATCGCCCGGCGCTATCCATCTGACATTCACTGGCATGCCCCAGTAATAATCGCTGCACGCGACGTTCAACAGGGTTCATGCTCGACAGACGAGCTAGCTTTTGTTCAATAATTTCCCACTCGGGAAGGGTATAAAGCAGCAGGCATGGGTGATGGATGTCGATGGTACAAACCATCTGACCTTCAGAGGTTTCGACAAGCGCATCCCGGTAACGGGTAGGTACGGCAAGCCGCCCTTTGCTGTCGAGATTGACTAATGTTGCCCCACGGAACATGCCAGCCTCACCCTTAAATTCCCCTTTCCACCACTTTGACCCACAAAATCCCACCTAAAGGAGTTTACGGAGCGGAGGAAAACCTTGTCAAGCAAGCTACAACGCTAATGGAAATAATTTTCATCTCCTAAGCGATTGATAAATGACTGGCGTGAAAAGGCGCTACATCCACGATGCAAAATTAACGTTATGAATATTTGAAAGAAAAAAGATCAATAAGCATAAATATCGTTAAATCGACTGAAAACCTGCAAGGTAAAATATGAAGTGTTCAGTTTGCGACGCGGTCGGCATTTTAAGGTATTTCTCTGCAGGATAACAGCGCCAGATGCAGGCGAAACGCGGGCTGCGGGTTAGTTTGAATGGTCACTGAGAACTATTGTTTAATTATCGGGCACTTTTACACACTGCTATGTAACAAAATAATTCAGAAGAAGGAATTATATCGATTCTGGAATTAAGAGAAGTGTCTATTATCAATGAAAAATAATTACCTGAATAACTATGGGATATAAAACGGGATTATTCTTAATTAAGAATGGCAGCCGTAACTGCCATCTCTTGTTAGTGCCGACTTAAACTGCCACGGCGATATAGATTACGACGAATACGGGTTAATCCAGGCTTAGGTTTACGTGGCTCATCGAGGCTTGCCAATACCAATTCCAGTACTCGCTCAGCTACATCACGGTGGCGCTGCGCAACAGCCAAGACTGGACATTGCAGGAAATCGAGCAATTCATTGTCCCCGAAAGTGGCAATAGCCAGTTCTGACGGCAAATGACCTTCACGTCGTAAAGTTACATCCATCACACCCTGCAATAATGCAAATGAGGTGGTATAGAGCGCCTGTGGCATTGGGTGCGTTTCCAACCACTTGTCAAAAAGCTGCGCTGCGGCTTCACGCTCATAACTGTTGGCATATAAGAAGTGCACTTCACGTGGATCATCTTTCCACGCGGTACGGAAACCTTGTTCGCGCAAGTAGCTCACTGACAGCTCCGGCAACGCGCCAAGATAAAGAACCGTTTCTGCAGGGAAAGTACGCAGCTCACTGGCCAGCATTTCCGCATCTTCCTGGTCTGCACCGACTACGCTTATGAAATTTTCGCGATCTAATGCACGATCGAGCGCGATGATGGGAAAAGGATCGTTCGCCCAGCGTTGATAGAATGGATGTTCAGGCGGCAGTGACGTTGAAACAATGATCGCATCAACCTGGCGTTGTAGCAGGTGCTCAATACAACGCATTTCATTGTCAGGCTGATCTTCCGAGCATGCGATAAGCAACTGATATCCACGCTGACGAGCCTGGCGCTCCAGATAGTTGGCGATACGGGTATAGCTTGTGTTTTCAAGGTCTGGAATAACTAATCCGATAGAACGCGTGCGCCCGGCACGCAATCCTGCAGCCACAGCATTCGGGTGGTAGTTATGTTCGCGTACAACTGCCATGACTTTCTCAACGGTCTTATCGCTAACGCGATACTGTTTTGCCTTACCGTTGATGACGTAGCTCGCCGTAGTGCGCGAAACTCCAGCCAGGCGCGCGATTTCATCCAATTTCACAGTAGCCCCTTATTTAGGATTTCCATAACCATACCCTGGTCATGGTTTCATTTTTATCATCTAAGCGCAGAATAATACCTCGGGCAACCGCTTTTGCTGGCAGTTGCTGCGCTATTTGCAAAAAAAACCCGGTACGTGTTTTACCGGGTTTATTATTTAGCCGCCATTACAGGCTAGCGCATAATCTTATCGCCACGCGACACGCCTACAATACCTGAGCGTGCTACTTCGACAATCTTAGCCACTTCACGAATGGTATTCAGGAATGCGTCCAGTTTGTCGCTAGTTCCAGCAAGTTGAACAGTGTAGAGCGTTGGTGTGACATCAATGATTTGCCCACGGAAGATTTCCGCGTTGCGCTTCACTTCTTCACGCCCGTAACCACTCGCCTGCACTTTTACCAGCATGATTTCACGTTCGACATGCGCCCCTTGCACCAGTTCGCTGACACGCAGGACATCCACCAGTTTATGCAGCTGTTTTTCAATCTGCTCCAGCACTTTCGCATCACCAACCGTTTGGATAGTCATGCGAGACAGTGTGGGATCATCAGTCGGAGCCACGGTCAGACTTTCAATGTTGTAACCACGCTGAGCAAATAAGCCTATTACACGGGACAGCGCCCCGGACTCATTTTCGAGTAATACAGATAATATCCGGCGCATAATCAGGTTCTCTCCGTTTTGCTTAACCACATCTCATCCATACCACCGCCACGGATCTGCATTGGGTACACATGCTCAGTGCCATCAACTGCGACGTCGACAAATACCAGACGCTGGTTACGCACGGCCTCCAGAGCTTCGATCAACTTGCTTTCCAACTCATGCGGCTGGTTAATGTTGATACCTACATGCCCATAAGCTTCCGCAACGCGCACAAAATCAGGTAACGACTCCATATAGGATTGAGAATGGCGGCCAGAATAAATCATGTCCTGCCACTGTTTCACCATACCGAGATAGCGGTTGTTGAGGTTAAGCACCAATACCGGCAAACCATATTGCAGCGCGGTAGAGAGTTCCTGGATATTCATTTGAATACTGCCATCACCCGTAACGCAAACCACGGTCTCGTCTGGCAATGCCAGTTTCACACCCAGTGCGGCTGGCAAACCAAAGCCCATAGTGCCGAGGCCGCCAGAGTTAATCCAACGGCGAGGTTTATCAAAGGTGTAATAAAGTGCAGCAAACATTTGGTGTTGACCGACATCTGAAGTGACGTAGGCCTCGCCTTTGGTCAAACGGTAGATAGTTTCAATCACCGCCTGCGGCTTAATCTTATCGCTTGTTCTGTCAAACTCCAGACACTGGCGCGCACGCCATTGCTCAATCTGTTGCCACCAGTCACGGATATCATCGCAGGACTGCGACGTATCTTCCTGCGCCATCAGCTCCAGCATTTGCTGTAAAACCTGGCGCGCATCGCCAACAATAGGAATATCCGCACCGACAGTTTTAGAAATAGAAGTTGGGTCGATATCAATATGCAGCACCGTCGCATTCGGACAGTACTTCGCGAGATTGTTGGTGGTACGGTCATCAAAGCGCACACCTACCCCGAAAATCACGTCGGAGTTGTGCATCACCATGTTAGCTTCGTAGGTTCCGTGCATCCCCAGCATGCCTAAAGCCTGCCGATGAGTCCCTGGAAACACACCAAGACCCATTAACGAGGATACGACCGGAATATTCAGCTTCTGGGCTAGTTCAAGCAGTTCATCATGACAGGCAGAAGTGATCGCACCGCCACCGACATACATGACCGGTTTTTTCGCCGCCAGCAAGGTTTGCAATGCGCGCTTAATCTGCCCCTTGTGACCTTGAGTGGTCGGGTTATAAGAACGCATACTGACGGTTTCGGGATAACTATAAGGGAACTTATTTGCCGGACTCATAATGTCTTTTGGCAAATCGACCACAACCGGACCTGGGCGGCCACTTGCTGCAAGCCAGAAGGCTTTCTTGATGATGCCAGGAATGTCTTCTGCTTGTTTGACTAAAAAGCTGTGTTTCACGACCGGGCGAGAAATCCCCACCATGTCGCATTCCTGGAATGCATCATAGCCAATCAGCGATGTTGCAACCTGACCAGAAAGCACCACCATTGGAATGGAGTCCATGTAAGCCGTAGCAATGCCGGTGATTGCGTTTGTAGCACCGGGACCGGATGTCACCAGCACGACCCCCACTTCACCGGTTGCACGTGCCAGGCCATCAGCCATATGCACTGCCGCTTGTTCATGGCGTACCAGCACGTGATCAATGCCGCCAATAGTATGAAGCGCATCATAAATATCGAGTACTGCGCCTCCTGGGTAACCGAATACATGTTTAACGCCCTGATCGATAAGCGATCGGACGACCATCTCGGCTCCTGACAACATCTCCATGGTTTGCCTCCAGGCTTACGTGTTTGACCGACCACCGAAATCATTTCAGCTAAGTCGTTGAGGCAGGTTATTGCGCCCTGCATATGTCTTTTTATTATTGATAGTTGCCTAACATAACCGTTGAAAATCAGGCAATCAATTGCCAATCTTCAAGTCTCAAACAAGGATTTTCTTACGAACACTACAAAACCCTCTGCTGACAGAGTTATGCTCTGATCATAAGCGGAAACTATGAATGAAAATATTATGGATGATGGCTTTGCAGGATAAATCTAATTAGCGGACGATTTATCATATGTTCTGGAGAGAAGGAACAAAACCAACTAAAGAGGAAAAAACTACAAAAGCTAATAAATGAAGGATAACCGGATAGTTTTAACCATCCGGCTTACGCAGACAAGGATTCTAAATCTACTTACTGCATACTGTAGTCAGTAATTTTTCCATCCATTGATGCCCTTTATCGCGCCCTGCTGCTTCATGCCACGATAAATAACAAGTAGCTGTATTATCTTTAAGCGGCAGTGGAAATGTTTGTAAATTAAGTGACTCAGAAAACTCCTCAGCTAACCAGCGTGGAGCTATCGCAACCAGTTGAGTCTGCGACACAATATTTAAAACGCTGATCATTGCCATCCCTTGATAAGCAATACAGGCTAGTTTATCTGCTGTTTGATACCATGGTGAACTGAATGATGCAAAGCGATCCAGGGAAACAACCGCATGTTTTTCGTTATAAACGTCTTCTTCAGTTAATGGGTTAACTAAGCGTGGGTTTTTCTTACTCGCCACCAGAACCATTTCATCTTCAAATAGTGGAATACATGTAAACTCAGGACGACGAAATTCAGAATAGCTAATAACAAACTCTGTTTCCTGATAACGTAATTGATGTTCAATATCTTTATTTAAAGACGACTTAAAGAGTAACTGAATACCTGGCGCAAACCGTTTCACATTATTAAAGATAACAGAGGTTAAAAAATTATCTAAAGGGCTGCTGACACAAATGTTAAACACCCTTTCACTGCTGCTCGGGTCAAAACCTGCTCCTGGTAACTCATTCTGTACCAGCTGCAATGCCTGGCGAATGGCGCCAAACAGTTGGAAGGCGCGAGCCGTAGGCTGTATACCTCGGCCATAACGTACGAATAGCTCATCATTGAACATTATTTTCAATCGGGCTACCGCATTACTCACTGCGGGCTGAGACATCCCCAGGGTTTGAGCAGCACGGGTAATATTCTGCTCTTGCATAACAGCATCGAATACAGTTAATAAATTTAAATCAACAGAGCGTAGTTGAGGTTTTAACCCATCATGTACTGTTGGTTGTTCTACATAATTATCAGGCATGGCAAACTCCACTAAGATGGTTCGTCCTTTTTCACAGATTAACTCTGCGGGCTATCCCTATTATCACTTGCTAAGCAGAGCATGCTGATCAATACAATTGAAAACATTATTTAAAAATAGAATTTTTAATTCACGCTTCCTGACACGCCAATACGGCTTCAGCTACTGACAAGTCTGCTATAACTATAAAGATGTGTATAACTTTTTGTGTCAGTTGATTTCCTGAACATGCTAATGAAATCACAAAATGACTTAGCGCACAATGATTCGCCCAATGAATTATATATCAATCTTGGATGACATCGCGGGTCTGAAGCAATACTTCTACTGATAATCGAGTGATAAGGAAAGGAGATAAATTCCTAAAATTGGATTCTTGCCTTTTTTAACCCTCATAAATCATAATCATGATGAATGATACTGGTAATAAACATATTATTTTTAATTGTTTCTGACGATTTCATTTTTACATAAAACGGTAAACAGTCCTTTTTCATACCTTTTATAAATATTATGAAAAATTGATATACCAGCATAAATAACTGACCGTCACACCCACCTTACTATCGCCAAAACTGTGCCTGAGAGAATCGATTGTTGACACAGCAGGGCAGATCAAGTACCAATAAATGCATAACGAATTCACTTGGGGCTTGAAAACATGATTCGCACCATTCGCCTACTAGGTCTACTACTAAACGCAACTTCTTTGCGCGGTAGGCTGGTGGGCGAAATCGAGCGTTGATTCAAGCCATCAGACAGAAAAAACCCGCGCCACTGCGCGGGTTTTTTTATGCTCGTAGCAAGGGCCCCTAAGACGAGAAAGGACCATAACATGAGCCAACAAGTCATTATTTTCGATACCACTTTGCGTGATGGTGAGCAGGCATTACAGGCAAGCCTGAGTGTAAAAGAGAAGCTGCAAATTGCGATGGCACTGGAACGTATGGGTGTTGACGTAATGGAAGTTGGTTTCCCGGTTTCCTCTCCTGGCGACTTCGAATCTGTACAGACCATCGCTCGCAATATCAAAAATAGCCGTGTATGTGGCCTCGCTCGCTGTGTAGATAAAGATATCGATGTTGCAGCCGAGGCGCTGAAGATTGCCGAAGCATTCCGTATTCATGTGTTTTTGGCCACTTCCACCATGCACATCGAAACCAAATTACGCAGCACCTTCGATGACGTATTAGCTCGTGCAGTCAATTCTGTTAAACGCGCCCGTAACTACACCGATGACGTAGAGTTCTCATGTGAAGATGCTGGCCGTACTCCAATCGATAACCTGTGCCGTATTGTTGAAGCCGCTATTGGCGCAGGTGCTACAACCATCAACATCCCTGATACTGTGGGTTACACCACGCCAGTGCAGTTCGGCGGCATTATTCAGACTTTGTATAACCGCGTCCCTAACATTGATAAAGCAATTATCTCTGTGCACTGCCACGACGATTTAGGCATGGCGACCGGCAACTCTATCGCTGCGATTCAGGCCGGTGCCCGTCAGGTTGAAGGCACACTGAACGGCATCGGCGAACGTGCCGGTAACACCGCGCTGGAAGAAGTCATCATGGCGATTAAAGTACGCGGCCAAATGTTAGACGTGCATACCAATATCAATCACCATGAAATCTACCGCACCAGTCAGATTGTCAGCCAGCTGTGCAACATGCCAATCCCTGCCAACAAAGCAATCGTCGGCTCCAATGCTTTCGCACACTCCTCCGGTATTCACCAGGATGGCGTGCTGAAAAACCGCGAAAACTACGAAATCATGACCCCGGAAACTATCGGTCTGAATCAGGTGCAGTTGAACCTGACATCCCGTTCTGGCCGTGCGGCGGTGAAACACCGCATGGAAGAGATGGGCTATAAAGAAGAAGATTACAACCTGGATTCTTTGTACGACGCCTTCCTGAAACTGGCCGACAAAAAAGGTCAGGTCTTTGATTACGATTTGGAAGCACTGGCCTTTATCGGCAAACAGCAAGAAGAACCAGAACATTTCCGCATGGAATACTTCAACGTGCAGTCCGGCTCAAGCGTGATTTCTACCGCTTCTGTCCAGTTGCAGTGCGGTGAAGAAACGCAGTCTGAAGCAGCAACAGGTAACGGCCCGGTCGATGCGGTTTACCAGGCGATTAACCGCATCACCAATTACGATGTCGAACTGGTGAAATACCAATTGTCTGCGAAAGGTCAGGGTAAAGATGCGTTGGGTCAGGTAGATATTGTTGTGACCCATAAAGGCCGCCGTTTCCATGGCGTTGGTCTGGCGACTGATATCGTTGAATCTTCGGCAAAAGCGATGATTAACGTGCTGAACAACATCTGGCGTGCAGGTATCGTTGAAAAAGAATTGCAACGCAAAGCTCATAATAAAGAAAATAATCAGGAAACCGTGTGACATGTCAAAAACTCATCATATAGCAGTATTGCCGGGTGACGGCATTGGCCCAGAAGTTATGGCTCAGGCGCTGAAAGTGCTGGATGCAGTTCGTACGCGCTTCGATATGCGCATTACCACCAGTCAATATGACGTGGGTGGCATTGCTATCGACCGCCACGGCAACCCGCTGCCACCCGTTACCGTTGAAGGCTGCGAGCAAGCAGACGCAATTCTGTTCGGCTCCGTGGGCGGCCCTAAGTGGGAACACCTGCCTCCGGCCGAGCAGCCAGAGCGTGGCGCATTATTGCCGCTGCGTAAGCACTTTAAGTTGTTCAGTAACCTGCGCCCTGCTCGCCTGTACCAGGGTCTGGAAGAGTTTTGCCCACTGCGTGCTGACATCGCCGCGAACGGTTTTGACATTCTGTGTGTGCGTGAACTGACTGGCGGGATCTACTTCGGCCAGCCGAAAGGCCGTGAAGGTTCCGGTATGCACGAGAAAGCATTTGATACCGAAGTGTATTACCGTTTTGAGATCGAGCGTATTGCGCGCATCGCTTTTGAATCTGCTCGTAAACGTCGCAGCATCGTCACCTCAATTGATAAAGCAAACGTGTTGCAATCGTCGGTGATGTGGCGCGAAATCGTTGGTGAAATCGCGAAAGAATACCCGGACGTTGCGCTGTCACACATGTATATCGACAACGCCACCATGCAGCTGATTAAAGATCCGTCCCAGTTTGACGTGCTGCTGTGCTCCAACCTGTTTGGCGACATTCTGTCTGACGAATGCGCGATGATCACCGGTTCTATGGGCATGCTGCCTTCCGCAAGCCTGAACGAGCAAGGTTTCGGCCTGTACGAACCTGCGGGCGGTTCCGCGCCTGATATCGCCGGTAAAAATATTGCTAACCCAATTGCGCAGATCCTTTCTCTGGCTCTGTTACTGCGCTACAGCCTGGATGCTGAAGAGGCCGCTTTGTCCATCGAAAACGCTATCAACCTTGCGCTGGAAGAAGGTTTCCGTACCGGCGATTTGGCTCGTGATGGCAATGCAATCAGCACCGACGAAATGGGCGATACCATTGCTCGCTTCGTGGCAGAGGGGAAATAATCATGGCGAAGACGTTATATCAAAAGTTGTACGATGCCCGTCGTCTACGAAGCAGTCGATGAAACACCACTGTTGTACATCGACCGTCATCTGGTGCACGAAGTGACCTCCCCGCAGGCGTTCGATGGTTTGCGTGCGCATAAGCGCCCGGTGCGTCAGCCAGGTAAAACATTTGCCACCATGGACCACAACGTTTCTACGCAGACTAAAGACATCAACGCTTCCGGCGAAATGGCCCGCATTCAGATGCAGGAATTGATGAAAAACTGCAAAGAGTTCGGCGTTGAATTATATGACCTGAACCACCCGTTCCAGGGCATCGTCCACGTGATGGGCCCAGAGCAGGGTATTACTTTGCCTGGCATGACCATCGTTTGTGGCGACTCGCACACCGCAACCCACGGCGCATTTGGCGCATTGGCGTTCGGTATCGGTACTTCGGAAGTTGAACATGTTCTGGCAACGCAAACCCTGAAACAGGGCCGCGCCAAAACTATGAAGATTGAAGTGACTGGCACCGCTGCACCGGGCATTACCGCGAAAGATATCGTGCTGGCAATCATTGGCAAAACCGGCAGTGCGGGTGGCACCGGTCATGTAGTGGAATTCTGTGGTAGTGCGATTCAGGCGCTGTCGATGGAAGGCCGCATGACATTGTGCAACATGGCAATCGAAATGGGTGCCAAAGCGGGCATCGTTGCACCAGACGAAACCACGTTTAACTACGTGAAAGGCCGTCTGCACGCACCGAAAGCAGAAAGCTGGGATGACGCCGTCGCCTACTGGAAAACCTTTAGCACTGACGAAGGCGCTAAGTTCGACAGCATTGTGACCCTGGATGCGGCTGACATTGCACCGCAAGTCACCTGGGGCACCAACCCAGGTCAGGTCATTTCCGTCACCGAAAACATCCCGAATCCTGAATCTTTCGCTGATCCGGTTGAACGTGCCTCTGCTGAAAAAGCTCTGGCATACATGGGCCTGAAACCAGGCATTCCATTAACCGAAGTCGCTATCGATAAAGTGTTTATCGGTTCATGCACCAACTCACGCATTGAAGATTTGCGCGCTGCGGCAGAAATTGCCAAAGGCCGTAAAGTTGCACCAGGCGTGCAGGCGTTGGTAGTTCCAGGTTCCGGTCCGGTCAAAGCGCAGGCCGAAGCAGAAGGTCTGGATAAGATCTTTATTGAAGCTGGCTTTGAATGGCGCTTACCTGGTTGCTCCATGTGTCTGGCGATGAACAACGACCGCCTGGAGCCGGGTGAACGCTGTGCATCCACCAGCAACCGTAACTTTGAAGGCCGTCAGGGCCGCGGTGGTCGTACACACCTGGTTAGCCCGGCAATGGCAGCAGCAGCCGCTGTTTCTGGTCATTTTGCTGACATCCGCACATTGAAATAAGGGAAACACCATGGCAGAGAAATTTATTCAACACACCGGCCTGGTCGTTCCGCTGGATGCCGCAAACGTTGATACCGACGCAATTATTCCTAAGCAGTTTTTGCAGAAGGTGACCCGCACTGGTTTTGGTGCTCACTTGTTTAACGACTGGCGTTTTCTGGATGATGCCGGCCAGCAGCCAAACCCAGAGTTCGTGCTGAACTTCCCGGAATTTAAAGGCGCTTCAATTTTACTGGCGCGTGAAAACTTCGGCTGTGGTTCTTCGCGTGAGCATGCGCCGTGGGCATTAACTGATTACGGCTTCAAGGTGGTTATCGCGCCAAGTTTTGCAGATATCTTCTACGGCAACTCATTCAATAATCAGTTGCTGCCGGTTACGCTGAGCGAAGCAGAAGTTGATGAGCTGTTTAAGCTGGTCGCGGCAAATCCGGGGATTAAATTCGTGGTCGACCTGGAAGCACAAACCGTAATTGCGGGTGAGAAAAGCTATTCGTTTAATATCGATACTTTCCGCCGCCACTGCATGTTAGAAGGGCTCGATAGTATCGGTCTGACGTTACAGCACGAAGGTTCAATTTCAGCTTACGAGCAGAAACAACCGGCGTTTATGCGTTAATAAGCAGCAAGTCTTATACCCAAAATAATTCGAGCTGCATCGCGGCGGCAAGTGTTCGAGGCCCAGGGAGCTTACATGAGTAAGTGACCTGGGCGAGAGCACGAAGCCAACAAAGAGTCAGCTTAAAGTATGAAGCGTATTACTTAAGTGTCTCAACCAGCCCTTTACGTTGCCCTTCCAGCGTCACCACTTTGCTACACACATCGCGGCCAAACTGCTCGAAATCTTTTTCCTGATTTTTCCACTCATTCTGAATCGAGGTCTGTAAGCCGCCCAGGCTTCCCAGTACGCCTTGCAGCGGATTGCCGCCACCTTTCAGAACCGCTTTAGCACCCATTTCGTTAATGCTGTCCTGCAAGATGCCGCCCATCGCCTGATTCACCAACTGTTGCCCTTCGGAGCGCACTTGATCAATCGCTTTATAGTGGAAGGTTAAACCATCCGGGCGGGTTTCAATAATACGGTTCATCTGCTCTTTAAGCTGCGCGTCGAGTTTAGTCAGACGGCCACGCATATTGCTGCTCTCACCCACTTCTTTAGCGATGATTTTATCCAGCGCGACACGACCCTTTTCAACACGTGTCAGTGCACCGTTGTTGATCCAAGGGAGATCGGTGCGCAACGCTTTCTGGTAATCCAGGGCCAACTGGCGCTGCGTTGCGTTTAATGTGTGTGGCTTGCCGTTAAATTTCAGGCTGCCATCGGGGGCAATAACCAGATTGCCATTCTCACCAACAACCTGAACGGATTGCGGGTTGATTACCACGTCATCGCGAGGCGTGACGCTGCATTTATAGTCGGCCTGCGCCTGCATCGCAGTTAGCAGCAGAACGCCCATCAGTGCCTTACGAATCATAGTGACTCCTGAACATCTAAAAATTTAAGAAAAAAAGGCCGGTTTTCACCGACCTGATTATTCTGCATATACCCACAGATTTCGAGTTGCAGGAAGGCGGCGACGCAGTGAATCCCCAGGAGCTTACTTAAGTAAGTGACTGGGGTGAGCGAGGAAAGCCAACGCACGTGCAGCTTGAAAGATTAGGGTATATATCAATCCCACCAGACATCAAACAGCTCGCTAGTGCGAACGTCTTCTGCCTTGTGATCCTCAAGCCATTTGCGCACCAGAGCCTGATGCTCTTCGGTACATTTGCCGATTTCCTGCAGGCAGATTAAGCCTTCCCAGGAAAGGTGGCCGCCGCCATCAAAAGCCAGACCATTTTTATCGATAACTTCATCGATGAATTCATCAACGATTTTATCGATTTGTTCTTCGGAGGTGCCTTCTGGGAAACGCCATGCAACAGAGAACCCCACTTCCTGGAATTCGTCGATGTGCATTTTCTTACGCAAGCGACGGCTACGATTAATTGCCATTACTTTACCCTCTCGAACATTAAGTCCCATACGCCGTGACCAAGACGATGGCCACGTTGTTCAAATTTGGTCACCGGACGTGAATCCGGGCGCGGTACGTAGTCGTTAGTCTCTGACTGGTTTTTATAACCATCAATAGAGGACATCACTTCGAGCATGTGTTCCGCATAAGGTTCCCAGTCGGTTGCCATATGGAACACACCACCCAGTTTCAGTTTGCTTTTCACGAACTCGGCAAACGGCACTTGAACGATACGGCGCTTATTATGACGCGCTTTGTGCCACGGATCAGGGAAAAAGAGCTGAACCATGGATAAAGAATTGTCAGGAACCATTTTTTGCAGCACTTCGACCGCATCGTGGCACATCACACGCAGGTTCTCGACACCTTCTTCGTGAGCCGTCGCGAGACATGCACCCACACCCGGTGAATGCACTTCTATGCCCAAAAAATTCTGCTGTGGATTAGCCTTTGCCATTGCCACCAGCGACGTACCCATGCCGAAACCGATTTCCAGCGTGACTGGCGCTTCGCGGCCAAACAGCTCGGTAAAATCAACAGGCGCGTCTTGATATTCAACGCCCATCACCGGCCAATAGTTTTCCAGAGCGAACTCCTGGCCCTTAGTCAGGCGGCCCTGACGGCGCACAAAACTACGAATCCGGCGCATTGCGCGGCCTTCTTCATTAAATTCCGGTGAGATGACGTCATTTTTCATGGTGTTCAGGCTTAAGTTAGTTTTCGGGAAACGGGCATTATCCAAAGTTAATGGTGAGAAGCAAGCACCAGAAAGTTCCGGTTTACAGCACAGAGTCGTCTGTGCTGGAATCAGCCCCCTAAATCACACACTTATTATTTATCGGATGCCGGGTAACAATGACACATGCGCCGCAATTCTCCCACCAGGTTCTCGACTGGTACCAAAAATACGGGCGCAAAACACTGCCATGGCAACTCGAAAAAACGCCTTATAAAGTATGGCTGTCTGAGGTGATGTTGCAACAAACGCAAGTTGCCACGGTCATTCCTTACTTTGAGCGTTTTATGGAGCGCTTCCCGACTATCACAGATCTCGCCAACGCCCCCCTTGATGAAGTGCTACACCTGTGGACTGGGCTGGGTTATTACGCTCGCGCCCGAAACCTGCATAAAGCTGCTCAAATGGTGGCGAATCTTCACATGGGCGTGTTTCCAGAAACCTTTGAAGAAGTGGCCGCATTGCCAGGTGTTGGGCGCTCGACTGCGGGCGCTATTCTTTCTCTGTCGCTTGGTAAACACTTCCCGATTCTCGATGGCAACGTAAAACGCGTGCTTGCACGTTGTTATGCCATTGGAGGCTGGCCCGGTAAAAAAGATGTTGAAAAGAAACTTTGGGATATCAGTGAGCAAGTCACGCCCGCGCAAGGTGTAAGCCAGTTTAACCAGGCAATGATGGATCTTGGAGCGATGGTTTGTACCCGCTCGAAGCCAAAATGCGAACTTTGCCCGGTGAATAATATCTGCGTGGCCTATGCCAATAGCAGTTGGGCCAGTTATCCAGGTAAGAAGCCTAAAGTTACAATACCGGAACGCACCGGCTACTTATTGATGATGCAGCACCAGGACAGCGTACTACTTGCCCAGCGTCCACCGGTTGGTCTGTGGGGTGGCTTGTACTGTTTCCCACAATTCGAAACCGAAAATGAACTACGCGACTGGCTGGCGCAACACCAGATTCCAGCAGATAATCTCACGCAATTAACCGCCTTCCGCCATACATTCAGCCACTTTCATTTGGACATCGTCCCAATGTGGCTCCCAGTGCCTTCATTTAGTGGGTGCATGGATGAAGGAACAGCTCTCTGGTATAACTTAGCGCAGCCACCGTCCGTAGGACTGGCCGCCCCTGTAGAGCGTTTATTACAGCAATTGCACGCCGAGCCGGTAGTCGTAAAAGCGGCCCGAGCCGTTGAAGAGGAATAATGATGAGCAGAACTATTTTTTGTACTTACCTACAACGTGACGCAGAAGGCCAGGATTTCCAACTTTATCCAGGCGAACTAGGCAAACGTATTTATAACGAAATCTCTAAAGAAGCGTGGGCGTTGTGGCAGGCAAAGCAAACCATGCTGATTAACGAACGTAAAATGAGCATGATGAATCCAGAACATC
The DNA here is from genome assembly GCF_979253565.1 of Buttiauxella sp. AC038. Taxonomy (NCBI): domain Bacteria; kingdom Pseudomonadati; phylum Pseudomonadota; class Gammaproteobacteria; order Enterobacterales; family Enterobacteriaceae; genus Buttiauxella; species Buttiauxella sp. AC038. The sequence goes on from NZ_CEEDCQ010000001.1 coordinate 4,212,121, forward strand.
GCAAAGAGCTGGAAGCTGAAATGGTCAATTTCCTGTTCGAAGGCAAAGAAGTCCACATCGAAGGCTACACGCCGCCAGAAAAATAAAAATACGAGGGCCTTCGGCCCTTATGCAAACCAACAAGCACAAGCATACGCATACACGGAACGATGAAAAAATTTCTCGCGCTAGCTCTGGTTGTCCCGTTGCTCATCTCCTGTTCGAGCAAAAAAGATGATTCCTATAACGAAGCTTTTGTTAAGGACACTAATGGTTTTGATATTTTGATGGGGCAATTTGCTCACAACATCGAAAATATCTGGGGTATGAAGGAAGTGTTGATTGCGGGTCCAAAAGACTACGTAAAATATACTGACCAGTACCTGACACGTAGCCACATCAACTTTGACGACGGTACGATTACCATTGAAACCATTGCTGGTACCGATCCTGCGGCGCACCTGCGCCAGGCGATCATTACGACTTTGCTGATGGGTGACGATCCTGGTTCTATCGATCTTTATTCCGATGTCAACGATGTGCTGATCTCCAAACAACCATTCCTGTATGGCCAGGTTGTCGATAACACCGGCCAGGCAATTCGTTGGGAAGGTCGCGCTGCCAAATTTGCTGACTATCTGCTGCAAACTCGCCTGAAAAGCCGTAGTACCGGGCTTAAAATTGTTTATAGCGTGACTATCAATCTGGTACCAAACCACCTTGATAAACGTGCACATAAATATATCGGCATGGTGCGTAAAGCATCGAAGAAATACGGTGTCGATGAATCGTTGATTCTGGCCATTATGCAGACGGAATCAAGCTTCAACCCCTACGCAGTAAGCCACGCCGACGCGCTCGGTTTGATGCAAGTTGTACAGCACAGCGCAGGGGTTGATGTATTTAAATCTCAGGGGAAATGGGGCAAGCCAAGCCGCAGCTATTTGTTTGATCCTGAAAGCAATATCGATACGGGTACTGCTTATCTGGCCATTCTGCAAAACAGCTACCTGAGTGGAATTGATAACCCAACATCACGTCGCTACGCTGTGATAACTGCTTATAACGGCGGTGCGGGTAGTGTTCTGCGCGTGTTCAACAACGACAAGAACCGTGCCTACAACATTATCAACAGCATGGATCCGGGCGATGTGTATCAGACTCTTACTACACGCCACCCTTCAGCGGAATCACGCAACTATCTATACAAAGTGAATACCGCGCAGAAGAGTTACCGCCGACGCTAACTTCTGATGCTTGTCCTATCTCCCACCAGCCGTTTCTACGGTGGGAGATATCTCTCTCCTCTCCCGTTTTATCGCCTGATTGCGCAAAAAGTGTAACCCAAATCACTATTCTCGAATGCAATTTGAGGATGTTTTCATTTATTTGCTGAATGTACCGAAAATTACTTCACGGCACTGCTAATGTTACTTTCACAACATATTTCATGTCATATGTTAGAAATGAAACATTCAACACCAAAATCCTGTGAGGAAATTTACATGAACCTTAAGCTGCAGCTAAAAATACTTTCGTTTCTGCAGTTCTGCCTGTGGGGGAGTTGGCTCACTACGCTCGGCTCCTATATGTTCGTCACCCTCAAGTTCGATGGCGCAGCTATCGGCGCGGTGTACAGTTCTTTGGGTATTGCTGCGGTATTCATGCCGACGTTACTCGGCATTATTGCGGATAAATGGATTAGTGCGCGCTGGCTCTACGCGGCTTGCCACATTGTCGGTGCCATAACCTTGTATTTCGCCGCACAGGTCACAACGCCAAGCGCGATGTTTATCGTCATTCTGCTGAACTCTCTGGCCTATATGCCAACGCTTGGGTTGGTGAACACCATCTCTTACTATCGCCTGCAATCAGCGGGGATGGATATCGTGAGGGACTTCCCGCCAATTCGTATCTGGGGAACCATTGGCTTTATCTTCGCCATGTGGGGCGTTAGCTTCTCAGGCTTTGAATTAAGCCATATGCAGCTTTATATCGGCGCAACACTGTCCGTCGTTTTAGCGCTGTTCACTCTGACGCTGCCGCACATCCCGGTCGCCAACGCGCAGAAAAACCAGAGCTGGACTTCAATGCTTGGCCTGGATGCTTTTGCGTTATTCAAAAACAAGCGCATGGCTATTTTCTTCATCTTCTCCATGCTGTTGGGCGCCGAACTGCAAATTACCAATATGTTCGGTAACACCTTCCTGCACAGCTTTGACCAGAACCCGCTGTTCGCCAGCAGCTTTATCGTCGAACACGCGTCGGTGCTGATGTCGATTTCTCAGATTTCCGAAACCGTATTTATCCTGACGATTCCGTTCTTCCTGATTCGTTACGGCATTAAAAACGTGATGCTTATCAGTATCGTAGCGTGGATGCTGCGCTTTGGTCTGTTTGCCTTTGGCGACCCATCACCAATGGGTACCGTATTACTGGTGATGTCGATGATCGTCTACGGGTGCGCCTTCGACTTCTTCAACATTTCCGGTTCAGTATTCGTTGAAAAAGAGGTGAGACCAGAAATCCGTGCCAGTGCACAGGGCATGTTCCTGATGATGACAAACGGTTTTGGTTGCATCCTTGGCGGGATTGTCAGCGGTAAAGTGGTAGAGCACTTCACGCTACAAGGTATTACTGACTGGCAAAGCGTGTGGCTGATTTTCGCCGGTTATTCACTGGTGCTGGCCTTCGCCTTCGTCGCACTGTTCAAATATAAACATGTCAGAACGCCAGCGGCCGTTCAGCCAGCAGTCTGATAATCAATGTCTCCCGTTTCATTCAGAAACGGGAGACATTGTTCTTACGCCTGAATCATATAACCGTACAAACGCTTAATTCCATCAGCATCCGTTTCGCTATACACGCCCTGCAACTCCGGCGAGAAGCCCGGCAGCATATTCACGCCCTCTTCAAGCGCCAGGAAATAACGCAACGCGGCACTGCCCCAGACTTCGCCTGGCACCACACAAAGCACGCCCGGCGGGTACGGTAACGCTCCCTCCGCTGCAATACGCCCTTCTGACTGACTAAGGCGTACCAGTTCCACATTGCCGCGAATAAACTCGCTGTTGGCATCCTGCGGGTTCATGGCAACGGCAGGGAAACTGGCTTTGCGGAACATCGCTTTTTGCAGATCCTTCACTTCAAAACTGACGTACAGATCGTGCATCTCCTGGCAAAGTTGACGCAGCGTGTAGCCTTTATAGCGTTGGGAATACTTCTGATAGATCGTCGGCAACACATCCACCAGCGGCGTATCGTCTTCAATATGCTGTTCAAATTGCGCCAGCATCGCTACCAAATGAGCCATCTTCTCCGCGCTTTCCGCAGGCGTGAGCAGGAATAGAATCGAGTTGAGATCTGCTTTTTCGGGGACAATACCGTTTTCACGCAGGTAGTTTGCGAGAATCGCCGCAGGTACACCGAAGTCCGTATATTGCCCAGTTTGCGGATCGATCCCCGGCGTAGTCAGCAGCAGCTTGCAAGGATCGACAAAATATTCATCCTGCGCATAGCCTTCAAAACCATGCCACTTTTCACCCGGCTCAAAGCTAAAGAAACGGCGTTCCTGGGCAATTGCTGTAGTTGGGTGATCCTGCCACGGCCTGCCCGCAACTACCGGTGGAATAAACGGTTTGATCATCTTGCAATTAGCGATGATCGCTTTACGCGCTTCAATCCCCAGATCGACACACTCAGCCCACAAACGGCGGCCGCTCTCCCCTTCGTGAATTTTCGCATTCACATCGAGTGCCGCAAACAGCGGGTAGAACGGGCTGGTTGAAGCATGCAGCATGAAAGCATTGTTCAACCGCTTATGCGGGCAAAAACGATCCTGCCCACGCAGGTGGTTATCTTTCTTGTGGATCTGCGAAGTTTGCGAGAATCCAGCCTGCTGTTTATGCACCGATTGCGTAACAAAAATGCCAGGATCATTTTCATTAAGATCCAATAACAACGGCGAGCAATCAGCCATCATCGGGATGAATTGCTCATAACCGACCCAAGCTGAATCAAACAGAATGTAATCGCAAAGATGGCCGATGTTATCCACTACCTGGCGTGCGTTATAAACCGTGCCGTCATAAGTACCGAGCTGGATAATTGCAAGGCGGAACGGGCGTTTTTGCTGAGCACGTTCTGGTGCAACTTCTGCAATCAATTCACGCAGATACTTTTCATCAAAGCAGTGCGCATCGATTCCGCCGATAAAACCAAATGGGTTGCGAGATGCCTCCAGATATACCGGCGTGGCCCCCGCCTGAATCAATGCACCGTGATGGTTTGATTTATGGTTATTGCGATCGAATAGGACCAAATCGCCACGAGTCAGCAACGCATTGGTCACGACTTTATTTGCAGCCGAGGTACCGTTTAAAACAAAGTAAGTTTTATCGGCATTAAATACTTTGGCGGCAAACTTCTGCGCATGTTTGGCCGACCCTTCATGGATCAGCAAATCCCCGAGTTTAACGTCCGCATTGCACATATCAGCGCGGAATAGATTCTCACCGAAGAAATCATAAAACTGGCGCCCTGCTGGATGCTTTTTAAAAAACTCACCATGTTGGTGACCAGGACAGGCAAAAGTGCTGTTTTCCATCGCGACATATTTCGTCAATGTATCGAAAAACGGAGGGAGCAAGCTTTCTTCATAATCTACAGCAGCGGTTTCAAGCTCCAGATAGTCCTGAGCTTTGCCGGTGATCAACCCCGTAATACCTTCCTGCTCGCCTGAGCAGGTATCAGCCGCTAGAAAAACGGGTATCGAAAAACCAGTCCGTTTAAGCAACGCAAGAATACCGCTGCGGCTATCGGCTTCAGAAAGAACAACAGCGGCAATATCGGTGAAGTCTGTGCTATCAAGCGCAACCACTTCACGATGCGTGGACAGAGTTGCAACCACATCGTGGCTGGCGGCAATTTTTAAAGATTTCATATGCACAAATCCCAGAGGCCAAGGATGAGTGAGTGCCTTATGGCACAGCAAAGGGAGCATTCCCCGGCGAATGTGTCTTGATGGTCTGAAGGATGATACCCACTCCGACCGCCAGACATCAGTAAAACCAGGCATCGCCTAATTTTACTGATGTCCTGCAGTGAGCGTGCGTTGCCCTCACCGCATGGTGAGCAAGGGTCTTCGGGATATAGTAGAAAGGTGAACGAGCGCCATCGAGAGATGCCGGTGAACATTGACTATAAACATCAATAAACGCCCCGTTGCAGATGTGTGAAATTTCGCGCAATCATGGCACCTTCTGCCCTGTCGTTCAACCCGAGTTGCCACGCAGAGCACATTATTCGTGCAAACGCACGGCTTATTAACACAAAAGCGTTGACGCCAAACGGCCTTTACGGTTTAATGCGCCCCGTTGCCCGGATAGCTCAGTCGGTAGAGCAGGGGATTGAAAATCCCCGTGTCCTTGGTTCGATTCCGAGTCCGGGCACCACTATTTAAAGAAACCAGCCTAAGGGCTGGTTTTTTGCTTTCTGGGATTCGGACTCTCCATCGAACTGCGTTCGATTACTCGTCGCCTCCGTGCGACTCGCCCTGCGGGCCAGCGCAAGCGCTGTTCAAAAACGTTCCCGACGTTTTTGTCCGAGTCCGGGCACCACTATTTAAAGAAACCAGCCTAAGGGCTGGTTTTTTGCTTTCTGGGGTTTGCGCCTCTGAAGTCACTTCTTCGCTTCTAACGTCAAAACAGACCATTCTCTTTAGCGATTCCCTTTCGACCACAATGTCGTTGCCTGTCGATTTCAAACTTGTAGCACGCGACTAATAACTTATCGCCTAATGAACGGTCATCCAGGGCATTATCGTGTTGAGAGACATCTTCCAGTTCCGGTGAAAATCACAAAAAAACTGACTCACAGAAGCGCCAATCACGCATTTCACGGTCTTGTGGGCTATATATGTGTTGAACTGATTCTCGGAATAACATCCATGATGCGACTAACAATGATCCTGCTTGGTGTTGATTTCCTGCGCTCCCACTGGCGCGGGCTACGCCGTTTTGGCTGGATCACGCTTATTGCCGGAGTGGTGATTATTGTTGATGCTTTGGATGGCTCGCTCTATTTCCCTATCCAACCCTTTGCCTGCCTGTTGTTGTTTGAAGGTGTTGCAACATTGATGGTGGCGCACAGCGGTATGGGCGGGCAACGCGTGCTGCGCTACGTAAAAGGCGGGGCATTTACTGTCGCTTCGCTATTGATTCTGGCGGGCCATCATCACGGTAACTTCGTTTTATCCATGATCTTTGGTTTGTTGTTTTTATTTGATGGCGCACTGCAAATTGCTTCAGCCGTGGTGGTTCGCTACCGACGCTGGCGGCCTGCTTTATGGGGCGGCATTGTTGAGATTGCGCTGGCGATATTTTTCTTCCAACCGTGGCCGACCCACTATTCCGGAACGGTGCCCTACTGCCTCGGATTAGGCCTGGCATTTGCTGGCTGGAACCTGTTTATCCTCGCTAATCGCGTCAAAAATGCCGCTGAGAATCCAGGTCTGAAAGGTACTGTATTCATGGAAGAAGCCGCTCATCTTCCACCTGACGTTGTGGAGTGGGACGGCCCACCGAACGATGACGAAAAAGCGCTTACAGTGCATGTCTGGACGCCCGTCGGTTCAGCCGCTGGTGAAGCCATCCCTCGTCCGGTAATTAGCCGCTATATCGCCGCAGTCGACCGCAACGGGGTTATTTCAACCGGCCACGCCGCACTTGAATCCCCCGGAGGCGTTTACATCAGCCTCTATCCTGCAGAGCTTATTGACCAGTCTCCGGATGAGTTCGCTCGCCTGCTGCGCGCCACACCAGAAAATAACGTCCCAGGGCTGTTTCAGCCAGATTATGCGACGGAAGCCGCAAAGTGGTGCCCGTCGACAAGGCAAGTACGCATCCGCAATTACAGCGAATCCCGGCTTAAGGCTTTCTGGGAAAACTATCGCCAGAATGAATCGTATAATTTGACGTATCGGAACTGTTCAAGCAGCGTGGCGCGGGCTCTGGAAGCCGCACTCGAGGGTTCGGTTGGCAGGCTTTGGCAAAAACGTGGTTTCTGGATGGCGATGGGGAAACTGATGTCGACGCCAGAACTTTGGGTAGCTCTGCAACTGCGTAAACGCGCTGAAACTATGGCATGGACGCCAGGCCTGCTGCTCGATTACGCCCGCGCATTGAGCATGCTGGCCGATCCGCGCCCAACGGGCTGGTTAAATACCACCGGGCGGGCGCTGAAAAAAATGCTCCAGCGCCGCGTTGAATGGGGAAAAGGCAAAAGCGGCGAGGAACTGACGGAAGACTAATATTAAATATCAGCGACTAATTTCTTCGCAGCCTTGCGATGGCGGGAGATAAGATCCGGCACATCCAGACCAATGATATTGCCCTGCGTCACCCGCCACTTACCTCCAACCATCACATGCTCTGCCTTTTCAGCACCGCATAGCAACAGGGCTGCGATGGCATCATGGCTGCCGCTAAAACGCAGCTCATCTTGTGCAAACAACGCCAGATCCGCCTGTTTCCCGACGGCAATTTCACCGATGTCACTGCGGCCAATCAATTTCGCAGAACCTTGAGTCGCCCAACCCAGCACACGTTGCGGCGTAATCGCTTCGGCACCATAGCGCAGGCGTTGCAGATAGAGTGCCTGCCGCGCTTCATACATTATGTTTGAAGCATCGTTAGATGCAGAACCATCCACGCCAAGCCCCACCGCGGCACCTGCATTTTCTAAATCCACTGTCGGACACATACCTGATGCCAGGCGCATATTGGAAACCGGACAATGGCAAACGCCAACTCCCGCGCGCCCAAGCCGGAGAATTTCGCGCTCATCAAAGTGAATACCATGTGCAAGCCAGGTTCTGTCATTAAGCCAACCCACGCTTTCCAGATAATCCACAGTTCGTAGGCCGAAACGTTGCAGGCAGAAGTTCTCTTCATCCAGTGTTTCAGCCAGATGAGTATGCAAACGCACATCTTCTTGCTGAGCAAGTTGGGCGCTGTCACGCATGATTTCGGTAGTCACAGAAAACGGCGAGCATGGCGCGAGGGCTATTTGTAACCACGCCCCTTCCCCTCGCTGATGGTAGCGTTTAATCAACCGTTCGCTGTCGCGTAAGATTGTCTCCGCCTGCTGTACGGTGTGCCGTGGAGGCAAACCGCCGTCGTCTTCACCAAGGCTCATTGAGCCGCGCGTCAATACCGCCCTCATTCCGAGCTCATTAACCACATCAACCTGCACATCAATCGCCTCTTCCATTCCCTGCGGGAAAAGATAGTGATGATCCGTGGTTGTGGTGCAACCAGAAAGCAGCAGCTCTGCCATTGCGACTTTGCTGGCAAGAGCCAAGGCTTCAGCATCGAGACGAGCCCAAATGGGGTAAAGCTGCTTTAACCACGGGAATAGTGGCACGTTAACCACTGGAGCCCAGGCGCGCGTCAGAGTTTGGTAGAAATGATGATGTGTATTGATAAGGCCGGGCAGTAGCACGAGATCGCGGGCGTCGAACACCGCATCGCAAGGCATGGAAGGCTCACCACCAGCAGGAATTAATTCACGGATAACCGCGCCTTCTATCACCACGCCAGCGGAGGCATCTTGTGAATTAGCGGTAAAAACTGCGCGGGGATTTTTGATCCACAAACGTTGTGCAGACATAACTGGCTCCTGAAAATGAAGATAAAGGGAAGCCAGCTCAGTTATGGCCTGTCTGCTGATCCAGGCATTGCTTGGGCAATAGTCGCCATTCTACCCAGGAATTTTGAGCGGTATTATCGCATTTACTTATGGGGGGTTTTGACAGGAGCTCTCGGATGAATTGAAGCTTCGCTGAATGTCTCAACGAAGCTTTTTGCTTACTGGACTATTTTGCAGCAGGTCCACTCGCTTTAACGGCGAAATCTGGCAGTTTTGGGAATTCTAGTTTTGTGGTTTTAAGCTTCTGGGTCAGATCGGCACTGATATCCAGTTCCGGCGAAACTGACATCGCTACTTGTGTCGGCAAAATCATGCCAATTTTGTTGTCGTTACGGTAAGCATCGGTCGCACTCTTCAATGCAGCCATCACCACATTACGCGCAGCTTGTTGCTGCCCTTTCCATTGTTGCGTAAGAACATTTCTATCCGCTTTTCGCGCGGCATCAACTTTATTCGCAGGCAGACTGGTGTAATTCTTTTCAGCCAATTGTTGGCCTTTATGCAAACTTTCATTCACGGCTTTGAGGTGATCCTGCTCTTGCTTCAGCAAACCAGAATCTACTAAGACCATTTCTACATTTACAAATTTCATTGACGCTTCTCCTGCTTGTTTTGCATCACAACCTATGAGCATCGTACCCGCAACAAGGACCACCAATACTGCACTAGCCATATGGTGAATTAAATTTCTTTTCATTTAATAACAATCTCGTTGAAAATAAGAATATAAACCCCATGAACTTATATTCGAACCAAATACATTAATACGATCTCATTCATTAAATACATGAGTTAGAATGAATATTTCAAAATGAATGGCCATAATAATGGTGGTGACAGCAAAATAAAACCTCAGAAATATTATTTATATTCAGCCAATCATTTTTAAACGCCGAGCCGTTTCATAATGATCCATCCAGTAACGGTTAGCCAGTGAGGAAATGGTTACTCCCACGCTGCTTGAGGCATGGATAAACTCGTTATTACCGACATACACGCCAACATGACGGGTGCCAGGTGAAGTTTGAAAAAAGACTAAATCGCCAGGCTTGAGCATTTCTTTATTGACGTGCTCACCATTTTGAATTTGCTGAGTTGTTGTTCTTGGCAAAGACTTGTGGAAAGAATCACTAAAAATATGCTGCATGAGGGCAGAGCAATCCACACCTTTATGTGTTGTACCACCAAATCGATAGTGTGTTCCTTTCCAATTGGAAAATTCAGCCAATATAGATGACCTGATATTATTAGAAGTTGCTTTTCTTTCAGGTTTTATAAACGAAGCTTGCTTAGAAAACACATCTTTATTAGAAAGAGTTTTAACCCCTAATGATGCAAATTCCTTTGGCATATTAAAAGCAAAGGAATTTGCACTAATAACTAAAGGGATAATTAAAAGTGAAGCGGTAATCATTTTTTTAAACAAATACATGAGTCATATCTTTTTTGAAGGCAAATACTCTATTACTGAATCTTCAGCAACATGGCGAACAACTCCTTTTGGGTGAGAAAATAATAAACAGTACTGAACGTTAATCCAGCAGATAATCAGTCCATTTTTAGATTTGGCTTTTTTTAGTTTAAAAAACAGCCTGATATAAAATCAGCCTAATTGACAAAATGCACTATACATTCTCAAGGCAGACTTCCGGTCGCTGAAGATGCGGCCATACTAAAGCAACCAACGCGGGGTAAGCATCATGACTGAACTCATCAAAGCACTGGCGTAAATTCAGCAGCTCGATATCAGCAAAAGGTACCTTCTCCCCCTCGGAACAGCGTTTTCTGAGGTTATCGTAATAGCGGTAGATGGCAGAGTGTAAATCACTACAACGTCGCTGAGCGTTAAAGAGTGCCAGGTCAGCGCTAAGTTCGTCGATATGCATCCTTTTGATAGTGGCATGATTGAAATCCACATATTCATGGCTCACTCGCCAGTAATAATCAGGCGTTATTTTTGACATTAACTTAGCAAAATAATCTTCACGCTCGTCAATTTCAGATAAATTTAATTTAGGGACACTGTCGGGCGTTAATTTAACTTTGGGATGCGAAATCTCACGCATCAGCACCAGTACTACGCACAGCAATAACAATATTAATACAATTGAATAAAAGACGCTTTGCATGGGAACTCCTGTTTTTTATAGTAATTTTGAGGCAACATATAGTCAACCTGGCGTCTGTTAAACATAAAAATTTATTCTATTGATATAAAAGGACATCCTTAATGCTGCCCAACACCCTGGTGCCAGTGACTTTTCCTGTCTCGCAGGCTGATATTGCCGGTTCAGAAGAACATAGCGCTCTAACACTAAATCCTCAGGATAATATTTTAGTTCTGGAGAAAATAATCCTGAGCGCCCCTCATTATGCTGGACAAGCGAAAAATACATTGTTTGAAGAGAACGACCGGCATTTAAAAGATCGTTTGTTTTATGCAGTGAAAATTGAAGCCATAGTGAAAGTATTAAATGAACTCATAGAACAAGAAAAAATCAACTCTGCCGATCTGCAAATGCTAATAGAAGATAAAAAATTGCAGATAAGTCATCATTCACAGCAAATCTGGGTCAATCAGTTAACTCAGGAAAAAAGCTGGCCTCTATTTTATTCGCTGGATGAGTAATGCCAATGTCAGAATTGCAATTCCCCCTCTTCAAACGGCTGCACCATCTGACGATACCGCGTCTGACAATACGTTATTACGTGAAAATATTGCCGCGCTGGTACAAATTAAAAATGAAAATATTGCTCGTATCGCGCAAGGTCAGGTCAATATCACTGCGGCATTGGTTGAACAAAAATGGCATAACCGCCATCAAATTTACCCATATCGTGTGAAAGATGAGATTTACGGCGCAGTTCTCAGCGAGATCATCAGCCACCAGCCCAGGCTTAAAACCGAAGTTCTGGCTCGACTGGAGGCGGTGTATCAGAAGTTGAGAGATGAAGAAGCACAAACGCTCTCACGTACGCGTGCATTGCTGGAAAACAGTTACAAAACTCCGCATTTATAAGATTTCTGGAGCGCCTGCGGCAAGCAGGCACTCTTTTTTGCGACATAAATACGCTCTCAAAACCTGTTATCAGGCCAGACGAAATACTGAGATTGCCTGCTGTAAATCATCCGCCTGTTGCTGTTGTTGGCGCGCGGCCTGTACGGTTTGCGCAGTATGTTCCACGTTATACCTCACGCTTTCATCGATACTGGCGATGCTCTCATTCATTTGCGTGATGCTGATGCTTTGCTGGCCACTCATATCGGAAAGCTCTTCCACCAACTCTGCCAACGCATTGATGGAACCAATCACTTCACGCATGGTTTGCCCCGCGTTCTCCACTTGTACCGAGCCTGTCCGAGTACACTCTACCGATACGCTTATCAACTGGCGAATGTCTTTGGCCGCGTTTTCGCAACGTAACGCCAACGTGCGTACTTCAGAAGCTACCACCGCGAATCCTCGACCATGAGCGCCTGCCCTGGCTGCTTCAACGGAGGCATTTAGCGACAAAATATTAGTCTGGAAGGCAATGCCATCGATCAGTTCAAGAATGTTGCTGATGTGGTCAGACTCTTCGCGGATTTGTTCCATAGTGAGTGTGGCAGCATCAATACTGACTCCACCTTTGCTGGCGAGATTACTTGCCTGAGTGGCAAGCATTCTGGCACTTTGCGCTTTGTCACTCGTCGAGACTGCGGAGGAGCTGAGCTGTTCCATGGCACTGGCAGCAATGGCAAGTGCAGCTGCCTGCTCGTCAGTGCGTTTAGACAGTGCGGTATTACGCTGGATGATACTTTCCGAAGCTGTGAGTACTGATGCCACACCAGCGCTCACCTGGCTTAGCGTGTTCCTCATCGTGGTAAGCGTAGTATTAAAGGTTTGAGCAAACGGTGTGCGGCTTTCTCTTTCACTACGTGTAAGGGTCAGGCAACCCGGCTGGCGATTTATCTGTGCTGCTAACTGTGCCACTTCGCTGGCTGAACGTGCGTCATCGGCCATGCGCAATGCCATGTAAATGAGTATCGCCGTTTGTGCCACCACAAAAATGGCATGGAATACCACCATATGAATGCCGGGATGCATAAAGCAGGTGATACCGAATAAGTCATTAGCTTGCAGCCAGGCAAATAAAACATGGTGAAGTGCTGCAACTACGGCCCCCATTAATAATGGTCTATAATCGCGATAAGCTAATAATGCTGATAGTAATACAAAAACCGAAAAGTGATATTCAGTTTCACCGTCACCTAATTGAATGAGCAATGCGGCAAAACCGATTAATGTGAACGCATAATACAAGCGGGTAAATAGCGTACCGGGTAGTAATACTTTGATAACACTGGAACTCAACGCAAGTAAACTGCCCGCTACCAGCGCCACCGGGATCGCATCATAAGCCCACCCCACCGCTAGGGAAATAACAAACATTCCCCACACGACCCAAAACATTAAAACATCAGCATGCAGATAAATGCTTCTCAGAGACACCACGTCGGGCTGTTTATTGCCAGTATGCAAAACAGTCATCGTTGCCATATTATTATCCACGCATTTGTCATTATGTATTTTCATGACGGAATAATCCCACATATACCCAAAATAATTCGAGTTGCAGGTAGGCTGCAAGGGAGCAAATCCCCAGGAGCTTACTTAAGTAAGTGACTGGAGTTTGTGAGTGCAACCAACACCCCTGCGGCTCGAAGTATGACGGGTATAGAAATAGCATAGATAAACATTGTTTTATCGCGAATAAGTTTCACACGTTATCAATAATACGTTCGTGTGATTTTAAAATTTGAATTAAGTCAGACGGGAATGCGGACAAAAGAAAAACGGCCCGTTAGTTGAGCTAACGGGCCGTTGTAAGATCATGCAAAAATTATTTGGCGGCAGTGACTTCTTGTCCCACCAACCCAATCTTCAAATACCCTGCCTGATGCAGCGTATCCATCACGTTCATCATGGTTTCATAATCAACCGTTTTGTCTGCGCGGAAGAAAATCGTGGTGTCTTTCTTGCCTTCAGTCGCAGCCATCAGAGCATTGATCATGTTCTCTTTGGTCACTTCATCATTGCCAATAAACATCGTGCGATCGGCTTTGACAGACAGGTAGACCGGCTTTTCCGGGCGCGGTTGCGGCTGGCTTGAAGATGCAGGAAGGTTAACCTTCACATCCACTGTCGCAAGCGGTGCGGCCACCATGAAAATAATCAGCAATACCAACATGACATCGATAAACGGTGTCACGTTGATTTCATGCATTTCGCCGTTATCGTCGTGGTTTTCGTTAAAACTCATTGCCATGGGATCAACCTACACGCAGTTTCTGAGCCGTACGTACCGGGCGAGCCTGAGAGCTAGCGTCTAAATCCAGGTCACGGCTTTGCAACAACAGAACCTGAGCCGCAACGTCACCCAAAGAAGCTTTATAGCCACCAATAACACGAGCAAATACGTTGTAGATAACCACCGCAGGAATTGCTGCAATCAGGCCGATAGCCGTTGCTAACAATGCTTCTGCAATACCAGGTGCCACTACAGCAAGGTTAGTGGTTTGCGACTGCGCAATACCAATAAAGCTGTTCATGATGCCCCAGACCGTACCAAACAGGCCGACGAACGGAGAGATCGCACCGATGGTCGCAAGGAATCCATTACCACGCCCCATGTGGCGACCCGCTGCCGCAACACGACGCTCAAGGCGGAAACCGGTACGCTCTTTAATGCCTTCGTTATCTTCGCTGCCTGCGGAAAGTTCAAGCTCATTTTGCGCTTCATTGATAAGCATTGCGCTCAAGCTCTTCGCATCAAATGCTTCAGCCATTTCACTGGCTTCGTTCAGAGAGCGGGCATTAGCCAGTTGTTGCTGTTCACGCTTCAAACGACGCTTTTGCGAGGATAGCTCAACACTTTTGCTAAAGAAGATTGCCCATGTGACGACAGAGGCCAGAATCAGGCCGATCATCACAATCTTTACCACGATGTCGGCATGTTGATACATGCCCCAGACAGAGAGGTCTGTCTGCATCAAATTATTCGTCACTCTTACTCTCCACCACGAAATGATACAAAAACTGTGCGCAATAATATCAAAACGACATCGAATTGATAGTAGTTCTCATTAGTATTTAAAGAGTGCCTTAAATTGTCTATGCATTCCTTGCGCTTACGCAGCAAAAGCATGATAAGTTAGATTTAGACATCCAGATGGTTAAACAGGGTAAAGTGAAGATGAGTAAAAAGCACATTGAAACGGCGCTGGTTAATGCCGGGCGCGATAAAAAATTCACCCAGGGTTCGGTTAACAGCGTCATTCAACGCGCTTCCTCGTTGGTTTTTGAAACTGTTGAAGCTAAAAAACAGGCGACGGCTAACCGCGCGAAAGGCGAACTTTTTTATGGTCGCCGTGGCACCCTGACCCACTTCTCTTTACAAGAAGCGATGTGCGAACTCGAAGGCGGCGCGGGTTGTGCGCTTTACCCTTGTGGCGCCGCAGCCGTTGCCAATGCGATTCTGGCGTTCGTCGAGCAGGGCGACAATGTACTAATGACCGGCTCCGCCTATGAGCCAAGCCAGGACTTCTGCACCAAAATTCTCGCCAAACTCGGCGTGAGCACCACCTGGTTTGACCCAATGATTGGCGCAGGCATCGCAGAACTTGTGCAACCCAATACTAAAGTCGTATTTCTGGAATCGCCTGGCTCTATCACAATGGAAGTACATGACGTTCCAGCCATTGTTAAGGCGGTACGCAGCGTTGCCCCAGACGCCATCATCATGATTGATAACACCTGGTCGGCAGGCATTCTCTTTAAGGCGCTGGATTTCGGTATCGATATTTCGATTCAGGCCGGCACCAAATACCTGATTGGCCACTCGGATGCGATGGTTGGCACAGCTGTATCAAATGCACGTTGCTGGGATCAGCTGCGTGAGAACTCTTATCTGATGGGGCAAATGTTGGATGCCGATACCGCTTATATGACTAGCAGAGGTCTACGCACTCTTGGTGTGCGCCTGCGTCAACATCATGAAAGTAGTTTGAAAATTGCCGAATGGCTGGCACAACACCCGCAGGTTGAACGTGTTAATCACCCTGCACTGCCCGGCAGCAAAGGGCATGAATTCTGGAAACGAGACTTTACAGGTAGCAGCGGCTTGTTCTCATTCGTGCTGAAGAATCGTTTAAATAACGAGCAATATCAGCACTACCTGGACAATTTCCACTATTTTAGTATGGCCTATTCCTGGGGCGGCTATGAATCGCTTATCCTTGCCAACCAACCGGAAGAGCTCGCTGAGATTCGCCCGGCAGGCGGCGTAGACTTCACTGGAACGCTAGTGCGCGTACACATTGGCCTGGAAAATGTTGACGATCTCATCGCGGATCTTGAAGCAGGTTTCCAACGGATCGCCTAAAATTGCCAGAAGTGGACGTCCATAAGGACAGTTTTTGCTATTCCATAATGATTTGTTGAGCCTGCGATCAAGATGTCGCAGGCTTTTTAGCGTTACACTAGGTTCCTAAAACTAAGGTGTGCCTAATCTAACTACTGTAGATTCAGGCCTGCTCAATAAAGCGGTTCCACAGGATTTGCCATGGCTGTTATACACAATATCGTTCAAGCGCTTTGGCAACATGACTTTGCTGCACTCGCGGACCCTCATGTTGTTGGAGTGGTTTATTGCGTCATGTTTGCGACGCTGTTTCTCGAAAATGGATTACTGCCCGCCTCGTTTTTGCCAGGCGACAGTCTGCTATTACTCGCAGGAGCGTTAGTGGCAAAAGGGGTAATGAATTTCGTCCCGACAATCGTTATTTTAACCGCGGCGGCAAGCCTCGGTTGCTGGTTGAGCTATGTGCAAGGCCGCTGGCTTGGTAATACCCGGGTGGTGAAAAGCTGGCTGAAACAACTTCCACCGCAATATCACGAGCGAGCGACGGTGATGTTTGACCGGCACGGTTTATTCGCTTTGTTAGCTGGCCGTTTTTTGGCGTTTGTGCGCACACTGCTGCCAACCATGGCGGGCATTTCTGGCCTTAGCAATCGCCGCTTCCAGGTATTTAACTGGCTGAGTGGGTTGTTGTGGGTTGGTAGCGTCACCAGCCTGGGTTATGCCCTGAGCATGATTCCATTTGTGAAACGCCACGAAGATCAGGTGATGACCTGCCTGATGATTCTGCCGATGGTTCTGCTGGTTGTGGGCCTGGTAGGCACGCTATTTGTGGTTATCAAAAAAGATTTAACCCCGCATAAAAATTACAGAGTGGGTAATGCGAAATTATCCACTCTGTAAGCTTCAGCTTAAATGACTCGCATACGCGCGGCATCTTCCCCCGGGGTCACCCCAAAGTAGCGTTTAAACTCGCGGCTAAACTGCGAAGCACTTTCATATCCCACGTGAATAGCCGCAGCACTAGCTTTCAGCGCATCATGCAAAATCAACATCCGCGCTTTATGCAGGCGGTAGCTTTTAAGGTATTGCAGCGGCGAAGTACTGGTCACCGATTTAAAGTTATGGTGAAACGCAGAGACGCTCATATTCGCTTCAGCTGCAAGTTGGTCCACTGAGAGGTTCTCGGTGTACTGCGTTTCAATACGACGCAACACACGGCTAATCAGGCTGAAATGCGTCTGCCGACTGACCAATGCCAACAATGCTGCACCGCATGACCCCACCAGAATGTGATAGAGGATCTCGCGGATAATTTGTTTACCCAAAATACGCGCGTCGAGCGGATGCTCCAGCACGTCCAGCAAACGTTCAGCCGCGCAAAGGATCTCTTCGGAGAGCTCAGCTGAGTTAATACCGGTTGAACAGGTCTGCGGGTGCGATAAATCATCCTCGCCGATATCCATCAGCAAATCCTGCAACTGCAAAATATCGATATTGATACGCACCCCAGCCAGCGGTACTTCAGGTGTGGCGAAGGTTTCACATTCAAACGGCAGCGGTACTGTCAGCAGCAGGTATTCATTGGCGTCGTAGCGGAAAACACGATCGTTCAGATAACCCGTTTTATGACCCGAAAAGAGAATAATGATCCCCGGTTCATACATTACTGGCGTGCGCGCATAAGGTTTAGTGCCATACAATAAAGTAACGTTTGGCAATGAAGAAAGACCACTATTTTCTTTTTGTATCAAATAATTAATCTTATTTGTTAATTGCTGGCAAATCTCTTTCCGCTTCATTCCCTTCCGCTCCACAAGGCTGTTATGACGTGATAAGTCTGCGACTTATTTTTATTTTTCTCCAGAGGAAAGTAGAAATAGGCAAGACAAAGGCAGGAATAAGCATTGAGAGATAGCCATCTGAAGCCGACAATGGCTACCATCAAATTCGATAAGTATTGTCTCTAACGATCCAAACCACAGGAATCAAATAATGAACAACTTCAACCTACATACCCCAACTCGCATCCTGTTTGGTAAAGGCGCTATTTCCGAATTGCGCGCACAAATTCCTGCTGATGCCCGCGTATTGATCACCTACGGCGGCGGCAGCGTGAAGAAAAATGGCGTACTGGACCAGGTTTACGCTGAACTTAACGGGCTGGATGTACTGGAGTTCGGCGGCATTGAGCCGAACCCGACTTACGAAACGCTGATGAAAGCGGTCGAAATCGTTCGCCAGCAGAAAGTCACTTTCCTGTTAGCCGTTGGTGGCGGTTCTGTGCTGGATGGCACTAAATTCATCGCCGCAGCAGCCAACTACCCGGCTGATATCGACCCATGGAACATCCTGCTGACACACGGCAACGATGTTACGAGCGCAATCCCGATGGGCTCTGTTCTGACGCTACCTGCGACCGGTTCTGAATCCAACAAAGGTGCCGTAGTTTCTCGCCGTGAAACAGGCGACAAACAAGCGTTTATGTCTGAACACGTGCAGCCTGTATTCGCGGTACTTGACCCGGTTTACACCTACACTTTGCCACCTCGCCAGGTTGCAAACGGCGTAGTCGATGCCTTTGTTCACACCGTTGAGCAGTACATCACTTACCCTGTGAACGCCAAAGTACAGGACCGTTTTGCCGAGGGCATTCTGTTAACGCTGGTTGAAGACGGCCCAATTGCACTGAAAGAGCCAGAAAACTATGACGTGCGTGCCAACGTAATGTGGGCGGCGACCATGGCATTAAACGGCCTGATCGGTGCAGGTGTGCCGCAGGACTGGGCAACTCACATGCTGGGTCATGAACTGACTGCGATGCACGGTCTGGATCACGCGCAGACTCTGGCGGTGGTTCTGCCATCTTTGTTGAATGAAAAACGTAACGAGAAACGCGGCAAACTGCTGCAATACGCTGAGCGCGTGTGGAATATCACTGAAGGTTCTGAAGAAGAACGTATTGATGCGGCAATTGCAGCAACACGTAATTTCTTCGAGCAAATGGGTGCCCCAACTCGCCTGTCTGCCTACGGTCTGGATGGCAGCACCATCCCGGCGTTACTGGTGAAACTGGAAGAAAAAGGCATGACCAAATTGGGTGAGCGCCAGGACATTACTCTGGACGTGAGCCGTCGTATTTACGAAGCAGCACGCTAAGTAATTTAGCCATTTGGTTCTCGTTTTTGAGTATTTGGTCCAGACTTAAACGCAATTGTTACACCGGAAGCCCCTTCCGGTGTATCGCTTATTAAGGAGGAATACATGGCAAATCCAACAGTAATCAAGCTTCAGGATGGAAATGTAATGCCACAATTGGGGCTCGGTGTCTGGCAAGCCAGCAACGATCAAGTCCTGATTGCCATCGATAAAGCGCTGGAAGTCGGCTATCGCTCCATTGATACCGCTGCGGCGTACAAGAACGAAGACGGCGTGGGCAATGCGCTAAAACAGGCTGGAATTCCGCGCGACGAACTGTTTATCACCACCAAACTGTGGAATGACGATCAGCAAAGGCCACGTCAGGCGCTGGAAGACAGCCTTGAAAAGCTCCAGCTCGATTACGTCGATCTGTATTTGATGCACTGGCCGGTGCCAAGCAAAGATCACTATGTTGAAGCCTGGAAAGGTATGATTGAGCTACAAAAACAGGGGCTGGTCAAAAGCATTGGCGTCTGTAATTTCCAGCTTAACCATCTCCAGCGTCTGATTGATGAAACGGGCGTCTCGCCGGTTATCAACCAGATTGAACTCCATCCATTACTGCAACAACGCCAGCTCCATGCCTGGAATGCGACACACAAAATTCAGACCGAATCCTGGAGTCCACTGGCTCAGGGCGGAGAAGGTGTGTTTGATAAGAAAATCATCCGCGACCTGGCCGATAAATACGGCAAAACCCCGGCACAGATTGTCATTCGCTGGCATCTGGATAGCGGGCTGGTTGTGATCCCGAAATCGGTGACCCCATCGCGTATTGCTGAGAACTTTGACGTGTTTGATTTCCGTCTTGATAAAGACGAGTTAAGCGAGATTGCGAAGTTGGATAGTCATAAGCGTCTGGGACCAGACCCTGATGTGTTTGGCTCGTAAAACTGTTCATAGTGTCGGATGGCGCTTACGCTTATCCGACCTACGAATGATATTGTAGCTGTAGAGCGGATGTCGTTCGCGGCATCCGCTCTACTGTTTTACAACAATCGTTAAGCCGGGCGCTTCCTGCTTGTAGGCTTCGATACAACTTTAGGTGCAGGTCTTGCACCTGTAGCCGCTTTAGCTCCAGCTGTAGGTTTAGCACCAGCTGTAGGTTTAGCGCCAGCTGTAGGTTTAGCGCCAGCATTAGGTTTCGCACCAGCAACGGGTTTCCCACCGACAGCAGGCTTAGTGTCGCCAGGCGCACGACGTTGATGTGTCATTGGCGTGTGTTTCGTCAATGCCGGACGCGCACCACGGTTGTAGCGACGCGCTTCACGCATCTCTTCAATCGTTGGCGAAGGTACCAGGCATTCACGACGACCACCAATCAGGTGCTTTTTACCCATCGCTTCCAGCGCTTCACGAATCAACGGCCAGTTGGCTGGATCATGGTAACGCAGCAGCGCTTTGTGCAAACGGCGCTGACGATCGCCTTTCGGCACCACCACATCTTCACTCTTGTAACCAATCTTACCCAGCGGGTTCTTGCCGGTGTAATACATGGTGGTCGAGTTCGCCAGCGGTGACGGATAGAAGTTCTGCACCTGATCCAAACGGAAGCGGTTCTTCTTCAGCCACAGTGCCAGATTCACCATGTCTTCATCACGCGTACCAGGGTGTGCTGAGATAAAGTAAGGAATCAGATACTGCTCTTTACCAGCCTGTTTAGAGTAAGTATCAAACAGCTCTTTAAAGCGCTGATAACTGCCCATACCCGGCTTCATCATCTTAGACAGCGGCCCTTCTTCGGTATGTTCCGGAGCAATCTTCAGATATCCACCAACGTGGTGCGTCGCCAGCTCTTTGATATAGCGCGGATCTTCAACGGCAATATCGTAACGAACACCGGATGCGATCAGGATCTTCTTAACACCTTTAATCTCACGGGCGCGGCGATACAGATTGATCGTCGGCTCATGGTTAGTGTCCATGTGCGGGCAAATGTCCGGATACACGCAAGACAAGCGGCGGCAAGTTTGTTCCGCACGCGGTGACTTACAGCGCAGCATATACATGTTAGCGGTTGGGCCACCGAGATCCGAAACCACGCCGGTAAAGCCTGGAACGGTATCGCGCATCGCTTCAATTTCGCTGATGATCGAATCTTCGGAACGGCTCTGAATGATGCGCCCTTCGTGTTCGGTAATAGAACAGAATGAACAGCCACCGAAGCAACCACGCATGATGTTCACCGAGAAACGAATCATCTCATAAGCAGGGATACGCGCTTTGCCATAGGCAGGATGCGGAACGCGCTTGTAAGGCAGTGCGAACACGCTGTCCATCTCTTCGGTGGAAAGCGGGATGGCTGGCGGGTTAATCCAGATATAGCGGTCACCGTGTTTTTGCATCAATGCACGAGCACAACCTGGGTTGGTTTCATGGTGCAAAATACGTGAAGCATGCGCATACAGCACTTTGTCGTTTTTGACTTTTTCAAAGGACGGCAGCAACACGTAGGTCTTTTCCCACGGCTTCATCGGTGCAGGTTTCACCACGATAGCCTGAGCTTCGTTAATTGGCTTATCCGGCTTACCGGTTTCCGCACACGGCAAATCTTCGCCGTAAGGGTGTGGAATCGGGTCAATACGGCCAGGCATATCCAGACGCGTAGAATCCACGCCAGACCAGCCCGGCATCGCTTCTTTACGCATCATTGCGGTGTTACGCACATCGCAGATTTGGTCGATTTTCTCGCCCATTGCCAGGCGGTGAGCCACTTCTACCAGCGGGCGCTCGCCGTTGCCGAAAATCAGCATATCGGCTTTAGCATCCACCAGAATTGAGCGACGAACGGTATCAGACCAGTAATCGTAATGCGCGGTACGGCGCAGGCTTGCTTCAATGCCGCCAAGAATAACGGGCACATCGCGCCAGGCTTCTTTACAACGCTGGGTATAAGCAAGCGATGCACGATCCGGGCGTTTACCCGCCACGTTATCAGGCGTGTACGCATCGTCATGACGCAGCTTACGGTCCGCGGTGTAGCGGTTGATCATCGAGTCCATGTTGCCTGCGGTCACACCGAAAAACAGATTCGGTTTGCCAAGGCGCATGAAGTCTTCTTTAGTGTTCCAGTCTGGTTGGGCAATGATACCCACGCGGAACCCTTGGGCTTCCAACATACGGCCACAGATAGCCATACCAAAACTTGGATGGTCAACGTAGGCATCTCCGGTAACCAGAATGATGTCACAGCTATCCCAACCTAACTCGTCCATTTCCTTACGTGACATGGGTAAAAATGGTGCCGGGCCGAAACAGGCGGCCCAGTATTGTGGCCACGAAAAGAGTTCGCGATCGGGCTGGATCAAGCTAATAGAGCTCATAATGCTTCCGAAAAATGAATAAAAAATGATTTAAAAATAACCAAAGCCGGCGATTATACGCTGATATGGGGGCAAAAATGAAGTGTTATTGCCGTGTTAAAACCTAAGGCCCTTTCACTGATGGAAAGGACCTAAAATGGTTTATGGCGCAGGCTGCACCAGTAGTTGCCCGATAGAACCACGGTCTGCCATTTCAAGCGTCTGACTTGTATAGAGGAATGGGAAATGTTCCCAGGAAGGCTGGCCAAAATAGACCAATAACTCAACCTGCCCATCGACCCAAACGGTATCTTTCCAACCGCGGTCTTCACCAAATGGTGCTGCGCCATTGACGTTTTTAATCAGGAAACTCACACCTTCAATATGGAAGGATTGTGGCATATCGGAACGCACGGTCCAGCGCTCCCAGGTGCCTTGCTGAGTCTGAATATCAATGCGTTTCATATCCCATAGCTGACCGTTAATGCCAGGATCTTCGCCGAGTGTAATTTCACGGCTACGGGCCGGGTTGCCGTTAATAATTTCATCCGGCAGCAAGCGCATTGGCAATGTATCGGTCACTAATGGCAGCAGACCGGTGGCACGCAACGTCAGAACCAGCGTGGAGATAAGAATGCTCGACGGTTCAAAGAAGCCACGGATACGGTCCATGATACCGGCCGCTTCACCGCAGGTTATCGACACTTCTTTGCCGTCACTCATATCGACCAGAATCTCACGGCGTTCACCCGGTGCCAGCGAAAGCTGTTTCACCGAAACAGGAGCGGTGAGAAAACCCTGGTCGCTGGAAATAACATGCATCGCACGGCCATCGCTCATTTGCAGTAAATAGCGGCGCGAGTTGGAGGCATTAAGCAGACGCAAACGTACCCAGCCACGAGAGACCTCAACATATGGTCCCTGCACACCATTAACCAGCAGTGTGTCTCCCACAAATCCACCATTGCCCGGCTCTTCATATTCAGGCGCGCCAAAGTTATCGAGGCGCTTATCCTGGATGATGACCGGGAAGTCATCGACGCCATAGTGGTTTGGAATTGGCAACGATTTACTGACTTCATCTTCGATAAGCCACATACCTGCCAGGCCGTTGTAGACCTGTTTGGCGGTGCGATTTGGTGTGTTGGCGTGATACCACAATGTTGCGGCCTGCTGGCGAATCGGCAGCACGGGCGCCCAATCAACATTCGGCTGCATCAGACGTGCGGCACCACCCATTAGCGGGCCTGGAACTTGCAAACCGGCAATCGTCATAGCAATGTTTTCTTGCAGACGATTGCTGTAAATCATCTTCACGTCATCGCCGCTCCATACACGGATGGTCGGCCCCAGATAACGCCCGTTCAAACCCCAGACTGGAGCCTTAGCGCCGCCGGTAAATGACCAGTGCGCCCGCTGTAGCGTCAGGAACAAAGGCTGCCCACGGCGGGACTCAAGTAAAGGTGGAACGGGTAAAGGTTGCTGCAGTCCTGCTGCGTTTGCCCTCAGTGGCACCGAGCCTGCACAAAGTGCGACTCCTGATGCCTGTATAAACTGACGCCGACTGAGTGACATATTAACTCCATGTGAAACTTAACAACGTAGGGCGATACAAATACCCACCATACTTTAAGTTGTGGGGGTGTTAGCTGCACTCACTTACCCCTACCCACAACTCAAATTATTTTGGGTATACCGCCAAAATAAACAGCGATCAGCTCGCCTGCTTTTTCTCAACTCGGCCGGAGGCTTCACGCTCCGCGACTTCTTTATCTAATTCGGCGATTTTTTCCCTCATGATATCGCGGCAATGAGTCGCAAGCTTACGCGCCTGATCTTTGCCGTAATCACTGATATCAATGGGATCCAACATTTCGACAATCACCAAACCGTTATTCCAACGGTTTAGCTTAATTTTATTGCTGGTATTGGAAACGCACACCGGAATAATTGGGACGCCCGCAGCAATCGCTGCATGGAATGCGCCGGTTTTGAACGGCAGCAGGCCACGACCACGACTACGTGTGCCTTCAGGGAACATCCAGACCGAAATTTTACGTTTCTGAATCTGCGCCACCACCTGGGAAATGGTGCTCAGGGCTTTGGCGCGATTGTCACGATCAATCAGCATATTTCCAGTTAACCAGTAGATTTGGCCAAAAAAGGGAATCCACAGCAGGCTTTTTTCCCGACGGTCACTGTCGGCGGCTGCACAATACTCGCCGCTGTCACCATGTCGAAGTTATTCTGGTGGTTACAGATATAAATCGCCGTCGGGTGATTTTTATAACCCGCCGGTAAACGGGTTTCGACTTTCAAACCAAACACAGGCGCCATGCGCCCAAACAGATGACCAAAGGTTGCAACATGGCGCGGGTTACGTGGGCTGAACAGGCAATAAATACAGCCAAAAATGCTCACCAGGATGCAATAAATTATAACGATAATAAAACGTACGATGGATAGCATAACAACCTCAAAAGCCAAAAGCGCTGACAAGTATACCCTAAATAATTCGCGATGCAGGAAAGCACCAGACTGTAAGTATGGGGGTAGTCAGGGCACTGCAACTTGAATGATGACGGGTGTACGACTTGCTTAAGCGTAAAATATACCAATCTGGCGGCCTTTCAGCCGCCATTTTTCGATTACTCTTCGCTATCACCTGCACTTGCGCGAAGTGGAGAATCAACTTCAACACGATCAATGCGTTGTAGACCACGCATCAATGTGCCGCGACGACCACGCTCACCAGTGATTTTTTGCAGCTCTTCTGGACGAAGTTTAATTTTGCGCTTGCCGACGTGCAAAGTAACGGTGCTTTGCGGCGGCAATACAAATAGATGAACCAGTTTGTCTTCGCCTTTTGCTGCTTCTGCAGTTGGAATAGAGATAATTTTATTCCCTTTCCCTTTAGAAAGCTGCGGTAAATCGCCAACAGGGAACATCAACATACGGCCCGCTGCAGTAATTGCCAGCAGCATGTCATCAACACTTGAAATCTCTACCGGCGGCATCACTTTCGCATTTTCCGGCAATGAGATGAGCGTTTTACCCGCACGGTTACGAGACACTAAATCATTAAAGGTACAGACGAAACCGTAGCCTGCATCTGACGCCATCAGTAATTTTTGCTCATCCGGTGCCATTAATACGTGTTCAACGACGGCTCCCGGCGGCGGTGTCAGTTTACCGGTAAGGGGTTCGCCCTGCCCGCGCGCAGACGGCAGCGTAATTGGGTCGAGTGCGTAGCTACGCCCGGTAGAGTCGATAAACGCCACCGGCTGATTACTCTTGCCTTTAGCACAACCCAGGAAGCTATCACCCGCTTTGTAATTCAAACCTTGCGCGTCGATATCATGGCCTTTGGCGCTACGCACCCACCCCATTTGCGACAGCACAATGGTGACGGGTTCAGACGGCGTCATGTCATGCTCGCTCATCGCTTTCGCTTCGCCGCGCTCACGCAACGGTGAACGGCGATCGTCACCATAAGCGTCGGAATCTGCCTGCAACTCTTTCTTCAGCAAGGTATTCATTTTGCGTTCAGACGCCAGAATGCCCTGCAATTGATCACGCTCTTTTTCCAGCTCGCTCTGCTCGCCGCGAATTTTCACCTCTTCGAGTTTCGCGAGATGACGCAATTTCAGCTCAAGGATAGATTCAGCCTGCGTTTCGCTTAACTCAAAGCGCGACATCAACTTCGGCTTCGGCTCATCCTCAGTACGAATGATATGAATCACTTCGTCAATATTGAGGAACGCCACCAGCAAACCTTCAAGGATATGCAGGCGTTTGAGCACTTTTTCGAGACGATAGCTAAGACGACGGCGCACGGTTTCACGGCGATAAACCAGCCACTCGGTCAAAATCTCCAGCAGGTTTTTCACCGACGGACGGTTATCCAGGCCGATCATATTGAGGTTAATGCGATAGCTTTTCTCAAGATCGGTGGTGGCAAACAGGTGGTTCATCACCTGCTCGACGTCGATACGGTTGGAGCGTGGAACAATCACCAGACGCGTCGGGTTTTCGTGGTTCGACTCATCGCGCAAGTCTTCAACCATTGGCAGCTTTTTAGCGCGCATCTGGCTGGCGATTTGCTCAAGCACACGCGCACCAGAAACCTGGTGCGGCAATGCGGTAATCACCACATCGCCATCTTCTTTTTTCCACACCGCGCGCATGCGCACAGAGCCACGGCCATTCTGGTAGATTTTGCGGATCTCAGCACGCGGGGTGATGATTTCAGCTTCGGTTGGGTAATCCGGCCCCTGAACAATATCCAGCAGTTCATCAAGCGTGGTTTTCGGCTGGTCAATCAGGGTCATTGCCGCTTTCGCCACTTCACGCAAGTTGTGCGGAGGAATATCCGTTGCCATGCCGACAGCGATGCCAGTAGTGCCGTTAAGCAGAATGTTTGGCAGACGCGCAGGCAGCATTTTCGGCTCTTGCATGGTGCCGTCAAAGTTCGGCACATAGTCAACCGTCCCCTGCCCTAATTCACCCAGCAAGACTTCAGCATATTTCGACAGGCGCGATTCGGTATAACGCATCGCGGCGAAGGATTTCGGATCATCCGGTGCCCCCCAGTTACCCTGGCCATCAACCAATGGATAACGATAGGAGAACGGCTGCGCCATCAATACCATCGCTTCGTAGCAGGCGCTGTCGCCGTGCGGATGGTATTTACCCAGCACGTCACCCACGGTACGAGCTGATTTTTTGAATTTAGCGCTGTTGCTTAATCCCAACTCTGACATCGCATAGACGATACGACGCTGTACGGGCTTTAAACCATCGCCAATGAACGGCAGAGCACGGTCCATAATGACGTACATGGAATAGTTGAGATACGCATTTTCCGTGAATTCGTGCAGCGCAAGGCGTTCTGCACCATCATGAGTTAAATCACTCATTAATTATTCATCCTCAAACTGACGAGCCGAGTGTGGCCACATACCCTAAATAATTCGAGTTGCAGAAAGGCGGCAAACTCAGGAATCCCCAAGAGCTTACTTAAGTAAGTGACTGGGGTGACTGAGTGCAGCCAACGCATCTGCAGCTTGAAGTATGACGGGTATAAACGGCGTAATTGCCGCCGATAGTACATTATATGGCAGTCGTAGTCACAGATGAGTGCGCATCTTTAAGAGAAGTGGGGAGAGAGGAAATGAGCCGCAAATAGCGGCTCATGGGGGTGATTTATTTTACTTTGGTAATTTGCTTCACGTCGATTTCAACAGAGTTCCAGTCCTTATCGACTTCCCCTTGAATCTCAACCGTATCTTGCGGGGTGATGGTCTGGCCGTTCCAGCGCTTATGGTCGATATCAACATTAATCGTGCCGGATGTATCACGGAAGATGTAATGGTCACCACCGATGCGTGACTCAATCTTACCGCGCAAAGTTACCCAGGTATCGTCAGACAATGATTTCGCCTGCGTAGCCGTGGTGTTGCTGCCGCTTGGGCCAACAAAACCGCCAGCCGTTTGTGTTTGCGTGGTGGCCGGGGCAGCATTCGGATCAGAGAACCCGCCCTGATTTGCAGCCAGTGCAGGTGCTGCGGTAATAGCGAGGATAGTCATAATAGCGGCTATTTTTTTCATCTTTTTGTTCCTTTTATGAATGATGTTCTGAGTGCTATTTAACTGCGTAGATCTTAACGCGATCTTAATTATTCGCCGTCACAACGCATATTTTATAAAAATGTCACCCAACATCAACCATCGCACTATTACTCTGTACAAGCTGGTGGCTAACGTTATTTACTTGCAGGCAACGGCTAATAAGGGACAGCTTTATGCGAATATTACTGATTGAAGACGATAAGCTGATTGGCGACGGATTAAAAGCCGGCCTGACGAAAATGGGCTTTACCGTCGACTGGTTTACCGATGGCCTTCAGGGCCAGTCTGCGCTGCCCCTCGCCCCCTACGACGCGGTCGTACTGGATTTAAGCCTGCCGGGAATCGATGGGCTGGATATCTTAAAAACCTGGCGCCGTCATGGCCGAGCCGAACCGGTGCTAATTCTCACCGCGCGTGACGCGCTGGAACAACGGGTTGAAGGATTACAACTCGGCGCCGATGACTACTTGTGTAAACCCTTCGAGTTAATAGAAGTTGCCACCCGGTTGCAGGTGTTAATTCGCCGTAACCACGGCCAGGTTCAATCAACGCTACAACATGCTGGCGTTGAGCTGGACCCGATTAAATTAACCGTGACCCGCGACGGCGAACCATTGCCGCTAAAACCAAAAGAATTTGCCTTGCTGGAATTATTTATGCGTAACGCAGGGCGCGTATTACCGCGCTCGCTTATTGAAGAAAAACTTTATAACTGGGACAACGACGTTTCCAGAAACGCGCTGGAAGTTCATATCCACCATTTGCGCCGCAAACTCGGCAGCGATTTTATTCGCACGGTGCACGGCATCGGTTATACGTTAGGTGAAGCATGATAAAAAAGCTCACCCAAAGTTTACGCGCCAGATTAATTGCCGGGTTTATTTTTCTCACCCTGGTGGCGTGGGTTGGCGCAAGCCTCGCCGCATGGCAGCAAACCAGTAAAACCCTTAATAAGCTGTTTGATACTCAGCAAGTGCTGTTTGCCAAACGCCTCAGCGCATTAGAGCTTGATGGCGTGCAAAGTGATACGCAGTTACCCCGCACCAAAAAAATGATTTCGCATCACCGCGGTAAGCAAGATGATGACACCCTCGCTTTCGCCATTTATAGCGCCAACGGGCAGTTGCTGCTAAACGACGGCGACAACGGCAGATACCTCAGCTATCGCTACCAGCGTGACGGGTTTATTGATGGCAAACTGGCAGGCGATGACGATCTCTGGCGCATGGTGTGGGTGACAACGCCCGACGGAAAGTACCGTATTGTAGTGGGCCAGGAATGGGAATACCGCGAAGACCTGGCGCGGGACATCGTTTTGTCCCAGCTCACGCCGTGGCTAATCGCTTCGCCGGTGATCCTGCTGATGCTGGTGTGGCTGGTCAGCCGGGCACTCTCTCCGCTTCACAAGTTGGCGCTGCAATTACGCAACCGAAAACCAGACGATGCCAGTGAACTGCCAACACAAAACCTGCCGCAAGAAGTGCGCCCTTTGGTGATTGCGCTTAATCAGCTATTTACCCGCACCGGGGAATTTATGCAGCGCGAACGGCGCTTTACCTCTGATGCCGCACATGAGCTACGCAGCCCACTCGCCGCATTAAAAGTACAGGCCGAAGTGGCACAGCTTGCACAAAATGATGAACCGATGCGCGATCACGCACTGAATAATCTGAGCGTAGGCATCGATCGTGCGACTCGCCTGGTCGATCAACTGCTCACTTTATCGCGCCTCGATTCTTTAGCTGGTCTGGATGATGTGCAGGACGTGGCTTTTCAGCCGCTACTGCAAAATGCGGTGATGGATGCGTATCACGAGGCACAGCGTGAAGGGATTGATATTCGCCTTGATATTCAGGACGCAAAAGTAAAACGTCAGGGCCAACCGCTACTACTTAGTTTGATGGTCAGAAATATGCTGGATAATGCCGTGCGCTACAGCCCGCGCGGCAGCGTAGTCAATGTCGTTCTCCAGAGCCACGAAATCACGATTACCGACAACGGCCCCGGCGTAAGCCCTGAATATCTGACCTCTCTGGGTGAACGCTTCTTCCGTCCACCCGGGCAGGAAAAAACTGGCAGCGGCCTCGGGTTATCTATCGTCAGGCGAATCGCTGCATTACACGGTATGCAGGCGAGCTTCGTAAACGCCCCCAGCGGTGGATTTCAGGTACAAATACGCTGGTAGAAACGGATTCAGCCCTCTGATTATTGCGTTTTTAGCAAAAGTCTTTGCCTGTATATGGCATTTAACTGTGACAATGATCACGGTAAACTCCGCGCCAGACGCAATTATTCGAGGACTAACTATGAGCAATATTCTGATTATCAATGGTGCGAAAAAATTCGCCCATTCTAACGGCCAACTTAACGACACCCTGACCGACGTCGCGGAAAGCTTTTTGCGCGACCTCGGGCATGATGTTCAGGTCACACGTACCGACAGCGAGTACGACATTAAAGAAGAAGTCGCGAAATATATGTGGGCAGATACCGTGATTTACCAGATGCCAGGCTGGTGGATGGGCGCACCGTGGACTATGAAGAAGTACATTGATGATGTATTTACTGAAGGTCATGGCTCACTGTATGCAAGCGATGGTCGTACCCGTTCAGATGCAGAGAAAAAATACGGTTCCGGCGGCCTGATCCAGGGCAAAACTTACATGCTGTCATTGACCTGGAACGCCCCGCTGCAAGCATTTGAAGACAAAGAACAGTTCTTCCACGGTGTTGGTGTGGATGGTGTTTACCTGCCATTCCACAAAGCTAACCAGTTCCTTGGAATGGAAGGTCTGCCGACCTTTATCGCCAACGACGTAATGAAAGCGCCTGATGTACCGCGTTTTATCGCGCAATACCGCGAGCATCTGGGCCGAGTTTTTGCTTAACTGTCTTATGTCGACAACAAGGAGTTGAACATGATTACAGTAATAGCTGAAATTCGTACCCGTCCTGGTGTTCACCATCGCCAGGCTGTACTGGACGCGTTTGCAAAAATTATTCCTACCGTGCTCGAAGAGGAAGGCTGCTTTGGTTATGCGCCACTCATCGACCATAACGCACAAGTCGCGTTCCAGACTACTGCACCAGATTCTGTGTTTATGCTGGAAAAATGGGAGAGCGTGGCTCACCTGGAAGCTCATCTGCAAACACAACACATGAAAGATCACAGCGTCACTGTTAAAGGCGACGTTCTGGACGTTCATATCCATATTCTGGAAGACGCAATTAAGTAATTGGGTTTACCGAATGATTAGAGGGAGCGGTGTTTACACCGGCTCCCTTTTTTATTTTCTAAACCAGAATATTGCTAGCCGATTAAAGGAAATCAGCCTTGCGGAAGGCTTGCAGCGCATCTTGCTTTTGTTGCTCAGTCATTGGGCGCAGCGGACGACGCGGGTCACCTACATCAATGCCGTGCAGTTTCATCGCAACTTTCCCAGCCGCAACACCACCGTACTGCACCAGCACGCGGATGATAGCGATGACCTTATCCATGCAACCTGCAACATCTGCCTGGTCACCACGATTAAAGCTATCAATCAGGCGGTGATACAACGGCGCTGCATAGTTATAGGTACTGCCAACTGCGCCAACTGCACCACATGCCAGGCCCGCAGGTAAAAACTCATCAACACCAAATGGAATATCAAACTGGCCGTTATTGACGCGCACACAGCGTTGATACTCATACATATCGCTGGAGTTAAACTTCATGCCAGTGAGGTTAGGAATACGATCGGCTGCAACCTGTAAAAATTGCTCCATATCGAGATTCACACCAGACATGCCAGAATGGTAATAGTAGAAACCTTTAGATGGTGCTGCCGCCGCATTAATACGGCAGTATTCCACTAAGTCTTCAATGTTGCCTGGCTTGAAGAAGCAAGGACCAATTACTGAGGTCGCAAAGATATCCAAAGTTTCAGCGTGGCGGCTAAGTTCAACGGAGTCCGCGATACTCAGAGCACCTGTATGCAAAGTAATACTCAGTTTACCCGCACTTGCACTCACCCAACGTTCTGCAATTTTTTTGCGCTCATCGACCGAGCAATGAATACCCTCACCGGTAGTCCCCAGCACATAGGCACCTTTAACGCCTTGCTCAATCAGATGCGCGGCAATTTGGTCAATAACCGGATAATTAACACTTCCATCAGCGGTAAATGGGGTGTGTGGCGCGGCGATTAAGCCAGTTAACTTTTCCATGCAAGCCTCTTTGGAGTTTTACTTCTAATGATTTGTGATTATGAAGTTTAACTCTATACTAAGGCGGCAAATGGAGTGATGCAACCATCGTGGCATCGCTAAAATGGCTTAATACGTTGAAGTGTGATCAATGCCGCTAATGTGGCATTACTTTGCGATGTTAAGTGCATCCATGGTACGCAACTTACTTTCGCGAGCTTGCTCTGGCGCAGCCTGCACCAGCAAGGTGTAGAGCAAATCCAACACAAATAGTTGTGCTGTCTTAGTACCGATCGAATCGCCTTGCAGCATCCCCTGGCGGTTACCGTTGATCAGGCTAAAATCTGCTACTTCGATTAACGGGGAACCTAAATTATGGGTCAGAGCTACGGTGGTTGCTCCCGCTTGTCTGGCAAGTTTGAGGGCATGGACCGTTTCCGGAGATGTTCCGGTGTGGCTGATAGCAATCGCCACATCACCCGCTTTGAGTAATGTGGCCTGCATATACATAAAGTGATTATTGGTAACAGCATCGACCCGCAAACCAATACGCATCAGCTTATGCTTCATATCTTCTGCAGTAATTCCCGACGAGCCAACACCGAAAATGTAAACCGAGTTGCTGGTGCGTAATGCGTCGA
Source organism: Buttiauxella sp. AC038 (assembly GCF_979253565.1). Classification (NCBI taxonomy): domain Bacteria; kingdom Pseudomonadati; phylum Pseudomonadota; class Gammaproteobacteria; order Enterobacterales; family Enterobacteriaceae; genus Buttiauxella; species Buttiauxella sp. AC038. The sequence goes on from NZ_CEEDCQ010000001.1 coordinate 4,245,173, forward strand.
CGACCTGATTAACCTGATTCATATCCAGCAAATTTAGGGTTTCAGACAACACATTATTAATGGTGCTTTGCAGTTTCAAACCAATGGTGCGCGCATCGTCTGACTCACTGATTTCCCCATCTAACAACGGGCTACTGGTATCGGTATCCACTGTAGCCAACTCAATGGCCAAATCCATTTTAAAGTCTTGAAAACCCTTGTAACCCAGGGTGCGACAGAAACGAATGACGGTGGCTTCGCCAGCCTGTGTTTCGCGTGACAACTCGGCAATAGAGAGCTGAGTGACCTGCTGTGGAGAGGTCAAAATATAGTGCGCGATCCGCTGTGAAACACGCGTCAGGCTATTTTGCATCGCACCCAGTGTGTCGAGGATTTTTCCGGGTTTAAGGCGTTGGACTTGAGACTCCATAATTTCCTGCTCTTGAGTGCGTGATATGGCAAAAAGCCTGCAATATTGAATGGTTGAGAGCGTAACAAGTCTGTGGCATTAAAAAAAGCGCGATGTAAGCATAGGGGGTATGCGTACATTGCGCCGTCAAAGAAGAACTCATTTACTGCTTAATATTATTATGACGTTAAAACATCGTGTTATAGACAGCGATAATGCACTTTGATGACTACCTTGCTAATAGACTGCGCCGTTTCGCTGATACAACCTGGTTTATGTGGCTCGCCCGGAAGAAATATCGCAAACATTCCGGGTCGCATATGCAAAGTCTGGCAAGGAGCAACCTCATCGCAAAGCAGATAATCATCATCTTCGTGATAAACATCTGGCTCTATTGCCGCACCAAACGGGCCAAAATCAATGCGCTCCTGGCCACTGAGTAACACCTGAATATCAAGATATTCGCGATGCTGCTCGTAACGCTTGCTCTGCGGTTCTGAGGTATCAAAGCTCATAACATTCATAAAGATATCGTCGCCGTCTATTTCATGGCGGCCCGCACTTAGTGTTTCCGGATGCATCGCCAGTGCCTGCTTAATAATGGCCAATAACTGAGGTGCAATACCAGTCTGAGCACTGAGCTCTGAAATTCGTCCTAAAATCATGATGTCACCTTTTATTCACGTGTTTCATCAAGCGTCAGCGCTGGCGCTGAAGCAAATAATGGGGCGAAAATAACGCCACTGATAACCACACTCAGACAGCCAACCACGCCATAGAAGAAGAAATTCAAGTCTGTGGCATAGCGGGCAAACAGAACCGCTACAATACTGACCACAATGCCAAGAGTTGCACTACCCGCATTGGCGCGTTTGCAGAAAATCCCCAGCATAAACAGACCCGTCATCGGGCCACCCATCAGCCCAATCAAGCTGTTAAAGGCATCCCAGATTTCTGATTCATTCGCCATCACCAACCATATCGTCGCAGCACTACTAAATAGCCCGGCAATAAGGATCACCAGTTTCGCCATGCGCATGCTGTTTTCTGGGGTTCTTTTTTTGCTGCTCAGTCTTTGATAAATATCGGAGTTAAAGCAACTGGAGATACTGTTCAGGCTGCTTGAGATACTGGACTGCGCAGCAGCAAAAATAGCGGCGATAATCAAACCGGCAATACCTGTAGGCATTTCCGTCACCACGAATAGCGGCAAAATCCCCCCGATATTAAAGCCTGCTGGTAATAGACTTGGGTTTTGTTTGTAGTAAACAAACAGAGCCGAACCGATGGCAAAGAAGAAAATTGGAATAATGGCGATAAGCTTAGCGTTGGTGAACAGTGTTTTCTTCGTCTCCTCAATGGAGTCCGTCACGATATAGCGCTGTACCACATCCTGGCTGGCGGTAAATTGCTGAATATTGGCAAACAAGAAACCAATCATCAGAACTGGCACGGTACTTTCTGTCCAGCTCCAGCGGAACTGTGACGCTGGGAAGAATTTATCGGCATGTTGTGTCACGGTGAAAATCTCACCGAACCCGCCCTGTACCTTGAAGCAAATCACGATGAAAATAAGGACCGCGCTGCCCGATAACAACAATCCCTGAATAACGTCAGTCCAGATAACCCCTTCAATACCGCCCATCCAGGTATAGATAATGCACATAACACTAATCAGTAGCACCAAAACGATTGGGTCAATACCAATAAATGGTCGCAGAGCCAACACCGTTAAGTAAGTGATAATGGCGATACGGCCTATGTTAAACATCATAAAAGAGAGGCTGGCGAATAAGCGGCTACGAACATCGAAACGAGCTTCAAGATATTCGTAGGCAGAGGTTACCTTTAGCTTACGGAAGAATGGAATATAGAAGTAAAAGACCACCGGCAATATGGCAATAACCAGATATTGGCCGAGAATAAACGTCCAGTCAGTGGTGAATGCCTTGGCTGGAATGGACATAAAAGTAATCGAGCTTAGCGTGGTGGCAAATACACTAACACCCGCAGCCCAGCCAGGAATTCGGCCGCCGCCACGGAAATAATCATCAGCCGTTTTCTGCCGCTTTGAAAAATAGACACCGACTAACATCATGGCTAGTAAATAGCCGAAAAGAACAACGTAATTAAAGATGCCGAAAGAATGAGTCATTATGGCACTTTCCTACTTATGGTTTTATTAGGATGAGGTAACTGTCTGAATTTTAAATTTTATAAACGATCAGACTGCGTGATATTCAGACCAGAGGGCAGCCCCCATTAACCCCGCATCATGCTGATAGTGAGCGGAATAAACAGGAACATGGAATGCCGCGGGTAGTGTTGCGAGCTGCTTTTCCACCTGTAGACGGTAACCCGGAGCAAGTCCGACACTGCCGCCTAGCACGATGCATTCGGTATCCAGCAGAGCTTTAAGATTGGCGATTAGTTGGCAAATCGCCTGTGCTGAACGCGCAAATAGCTGTTGTGCCTGCTCGTTACCTTCTTGTGCCAAAGCAAAGATTTCACGGGCATTTTTGCCCAAAAGATCATGCTGGGCCCCTGCTGCAATAGCGCGCCCGGAAGCTATAGCCTCAACACAACCAACGCGTCCGCAACCACACATTGGGCCATTAGGATCGGCCTGAGTGTGTCCAATGTGGCCTGCGAAGGCATGAGGACCCGTTAGCAGCTCGCCATTGATAACGATGCCGCCACCTACTCCAGTGGAAACCGTAATAAACGTAACGTGTTTGAATTGAGCTGAAAGATGGCAATATTCTGCCCAGGCTGCAGCCTGCGCATCGTTGAGAACCGCGCACGGCAACCCTGTGAGGCGTTCAACCGTCGCCTGCAACGGGAAATGATTCAGGCCACCGAGATTATCTGGATTTAGCGCGGTAAGAATTCCGTTATCAATAATACCTGTAGAGGCAATCGCCACTCGCTGTGCTTTCCCCTCATAGGCTGCAACCAAATGAGCCAAAGCCTGCTCAAGTGCTCGAGGCTCAGCATTTGCCGGAGTAGGGATCTCCGTGCGTAAAGAGATTTCATGCTGCGAGTTGATAAGCGCCGCGGCCAGTTTTGTGCCGCCGATATCAATGGCAAGTGTGTTCATCGTTTTCTCCGGCTTAGCGCTTAACGGCATCGCTGAACCACTGGCAAATATGTTCAATACGGGTGATGGCTGAACCAACAGTAACAGCCCATGCGCCATGATTGATAGCCTGTGATGCAAGCTCAGGTGAATTGTAACGACCTTCAGCAATGACGCGGCAGCCAGCGGCGCTTAACTCTGACACCATCATCAGATCCGGTCCTTCAGGCGTAACTGAAGTAGTGTAACCAGACATCGTTGTGCCAATGAACTCGACACCTTTTTGTTTGCAGTTGAGGCCTTCTTCTACCGTTGAGCTGTCTGCCATTGCCAGTAATCCATGATGGTGAATACGTGCGATCAGTTCATCAATAGCCACCGGGCGTGGGCGGAATGTTGCGTCAAAGGCAATAATGTCAGCCCCGGCTTTTGCGAGCGCATCAACGTCATGCAAAAACGGAGTGATGCGCACCGCGGAGTCTTCCAGGTCGCGTTTCATAATGCCAATGATGGGAACTGAAATAAGTGGCCGTACCGCCTCCAGATTGGCGATTCCTTCAATGCGGATGGCAACAGCTCCCGCAGATACAGCTGCTTGCGCCATTGCTGCCACGATATCAGGCCTGTCCATTGGGCTTCCGGGTACGGGCTGGCAGGAGACGATAAGCCCCCCGCAATCACGCACGCCTTGTTCTAATTTTGTTAGTAGTGACATTCTGCTCCGCCTTGCAAACCTAAATGAAGTTTAACTCCAAAAAAGAATAGCGGATGGAGTATTACTATTTCAAGCTGCAAACCGGAAAAATGTGAGGAGGGTCATGCGCAAGGGAAACGGAGCTATCTGGGATGAAAACCCAGAGCCATGATTTTTTAACCGGCGAACCTGATTCGGGAAGTGAAAATCAGCAGCCCAGAAAAGCAAAGTGGGCCTCTATTTTTTCAGTCAGATTAAGGATGTCTGTTGATGTGACAGGTTTTATTTCCTTCGTGGAAAACTGGATGTTATTTCTCAATATTTTTATTCAATTCACCATTATTGATTAAAATTATATTAACTTTTTCATATTTGAAATCACTATCTGAGGCAGCACCACGAATACTTGATTCAATGCTTTCCGCTGGTACTCATTTGCTTTCAAGCCACGTGTAAAATAATGCCCCTTAGAAATAATCAAATCAAAACATTGAATACATAATCTAATTACTTAATAATAACGCATAAATACTTATAAATACCTCATAAATAATGAATAAAAAGCATCTATTGTTAGTAATTTGGGTTGTTTGCGTTGCTGCTATGTTGGGCTCATATTGGGAAAAAGATACTGTTAGTATAAATGAAACAGTTGATTCATATATAAAAAACATAAGTGAAAAAATAAACGTAAGCATTGTGTTATGTGAAATGCTGCGAAAACAGATGGAAATTAACTTACAATCCAGCAATAATTACAATCAAATTTCAATGCCAAAAAATAACAATAGCTCATCAGAGAATTGGCATTTTAAAATAACACCTCACAATAATATTACTGGCGGAATGATTAGTGGTCTTGGTTCTTATGAGAAGTTAGATGCTGATATAAAAAATGAAGCAAATGCTGCAGCATCTCTTAACATTGACGTAGGGAATGGCTACTTTACAAAATTATATTCATGGATTTACTACACCTCAAAAAACTCATTCGTTTATATCGCTCCATATTCATCTAAAAAAGAGGTTAGCACTTATTACTTTAATCCTGGCATGTACACCGATCCATTCTGGAGTTTAATTACACCAGAAAACAATCCTGAACGTGAAGTAAAAATCACAACACCCTATATTGATATTGCTGGAAAGGGGCAGATACTAACAGTTACAGCGCCTGTTTATAATAAAGATGAATTCAAAGGGGCTATATCACTTGATCTCAACCTCGATTATATAAATAAAATAGTCAAAAGCAATGATAATAATTATCACGTAACAGTTTTTGACAAGAATAACAAAATTATAATTTCCAGTGATAATGACATTTCCAATAAATATATTTCCTCTATAGTTAAAAATAAAGGTGGAATTTATTCCAACCATACTAATAAAGAGATCTTAAGCGGCGTACTCTATATTGAGCAATATACAACTCTACAAGAAAAAATCATCAGGGTAATAACTCAAGCAGGATTACCAATAGGTATTATAACATTTATTGTTTTTTCTTTTATGTTCCTCCAATCGTTTTCTCATTATAATTTTCTTTCTAAAAGATATATGCTCCGCGCCATGAAAAAAAATGAATTCATACCTTTTGCGCAAGCTATAATGGACACAAAAAACAAAAAAATCATTGGTTGTGAAATACTTCTTCGATGGAAACATCCAACAATGGGGCTCATTCCCCCAAATACATTTATTCCGGCGATGGAATCAAGCGGTATCATTGTGAAAGGTAACGCATCAATTACTTGAAAATGTGCAAAAAATCTTACAAGACAAGGCACATAAACTGCCAAAAGATTTTCACTTATCAATTAATATCTCTCCTGAACATCTAGAAGATCCGGAGCTCGTTACCAAAAGTAGATCATTTAAAGAAAGTTGTAATTCGATAACCACCATATTTGAAATAACAGAAAGAAACTTTAATACTGATGCTAAAATTGCGGTAAAGGGTGCTGTGGCGCTTAAGAATCTAAATATTCTTTTTGCGCTTGACGATTTTGGAACAGGGTACGCCACTCACCACTACCTTCAAAAATTCCCAGTAAGTTATATCAAAATTGACCGTAGTTTTATTAAAATGATTGGTCTTGATGCTATCTCTCACCATATCGTAGAAAATGTTGTCTCATTATCAAAATCACTGAATTTAAAAGTTATTGCGGAAGGTGTTGAAACTGAAGAGCAGGCAAAATATTTGCATGAGAACAACGTTGATTATCAGCAAGGCTATTTGTATCACCGCCCGGTTCCTTTATCCGATTTTTTGGATACATTGGGGGCATAGGAGGGGTTTTACTTCGATACCGCAAAGGATCGATTTCCGACAATTCGATATAATTGCCGGAAATCAAAAAATAATTTTCACACTAAATCTTACGAGCTGGTTCTGATATTTTACAGCCTGACCAGAGCTTCCATGCTCAAAGCTAAGCTAATGTATCAATTTACTCTTAGGGATATTAGACGTCGAGATCTGCCATATCGCCTTTATCCTGCAACCAGTTACGACGATCTTCAGAACGCTTCTTCGCCAGCAACATATCCATGATTGCCATTGTTTTGTCGTTGTCTTCATCGTCAATGGTGAGCTGCACCAGGCGGCGAGTATTTGGGTCAAGCGTGGTTTCACGTAATTGCAGTGGGTTCATCTCGCCCAGCCCTTTAAAGCGCTGTACGTTCGGTTTCCCTTTCTTACGCTTAAGTTGCTCAAGCACGCCTGCTTTTTCTTCTTCATCCAGCGCGTAGTAAACCTCTTTACCTAGGTCGATACGGTAAAGCGGTGGCATCGCGACATAGACGTGACCACCACGAACCAGGGAGCGGAAGTGGCGCACAAACAAGGCGCACAGCAGTGTGGCGATGTGCAAACCATCGGAGTCCGCATCCGCAAGGATACAAACTTTACCGTAGCGCAGTTGGCTCAGGTCTTCGCTGTCTGGATCGATACCGATCGCGACAGAAATATCATGCACTTCTTGTGATGCCAGCACTTCATCCGACGAGACTTCCCAGGTGTTGAGGATCTTACCTTTGAGCGGCATGATCGCCTGGTATTCACGGTCACGAGCCTGTTTAGCAGAACCGCCTGCTGAATCCCCTTCCACCAGGAACAATTCGGTGCGGCTTAAATCTTGTGCAGAACAGTCAGCCAGTTTGCCAGGCAATGCCGGGCCGCTGGTCAGTTTCTTACGCACCACTTTTTTGGCGGCACGCATACGGCGCTGGGCGCTGGAAATAGCCAGCTCAGCGAGTTGCTCTGCAATCTGAATATTCTGGTTCAGCCACAAGCTGAATGCGTCTTTCACAACACCGGAAACAAATGCCGCACACTGGCGTGATGACAGGCGTTCTTTGGTTTGCCCGGCGAATTGAGGGTCCTGCATTTTAACGGAGAGCACGTAGGCGCAACGTTCCCAGATATCCTCAGCAGATAGCTTTACGCCGCGCGGCGGGATATTGCGGTATTCGCAAAACTCGCGCATCGCATCAAGCAGACCCTGACGCAATCCGTTGACGTGAGTACCGCCCTGCATGGTTGGGATTAGGTTGACGTAGCTTTCCGTCAGCAACTCACCGCCTTCCGGGAGCCACAGCAGCGCCCAGTCAACTTGCTCGACATCACCGGCAAAGTTGCCGACAAATGGCTTTTCCGGAAGCGTCGGCAGGCCGTTTATCGCTTCGCACAGATAATCTTGCAGACCATCCTGATAACACCAGCGCTGCTCGGTGTTGTTCACTTTATCGGTAAAAGTGATCTCTACACCCGGGCAAAGTACCGCTTTGGCTTTCAGCAAATGGCTTAAACGAGAAACGGAGAAACGTGGGCTGTCGAAGAACGAAGCATCTGGCCAGAAGTGAACACTGGTGCCGGTGTTGCGTTTGCCGCAAGTGCCGACCACCGCCAGTTCCTGGACTTTATCGCCGTTTTCAAACGCGATGCTGTAAACCTGCGCATCTCGACGCACAGTGACTTCAACACGTTTTGACAAGGCGTTAACGACAGAAATGCCCACACCGTGCAGACCACCAGAAAACTGGTAGTTTTTGTTGGAGAATTTACCGCCCGCATGCAGGCGACAAAGGATAAGCTCGACCGCCGGAACGCCCTCTTCCGGGTGGATATCTACCGGCATGCCGCGCCCGTCATCAATGACTTCTAATGACTGGTCGGCATGGAGAATAACATCAACACGCTTCGCATGGCCTGCCAGCGCTTCATCCACGCTGTTATCAATGACTTCCTGGCCCAAATGGTTTGGACGGGTGGTGTCGGTGTACATCCCGGGGCGACGGCGAACAGGCTCAAGCCCGGTGAGTACCTCAATGGCATCGGCGTTATAACTGGATTGCGTCATGGTTTATTCGTTCAGATAGCGAAACAAGAATCCGACATCAGGCCTTAGTGCAGGCCAAGAAAGTCGACGATCTGTGTGAAATAATCTTCGAAGCCTACAAAGGCGTGATTGCCACCGGATTCTACCGTCTGGCGACAGGGGGTGTAGTACGTAACCGCCTGGCGATAATCAAGCACTTCGTCGCCCGTCTGTTGTAACAGCCAGATGAGATCTGGCGAATCTAACGGGTCAACTTGCATGACTTTAAGATCGTAAATATGGCGAGACTCTAGCACATATTGCTGCCCGGTGTAGGGGTTCTCGTTGGTGCCGAGATAATCCACCAGCAATTCAAAAGGCCGGACTGCGGGGTTTACCACTACTGCTGGGAGCGTAAAACATTGCGACAGCCAGGTGGCGTAATAGCCGCCTAAAGACGAGCCAACTACACCTAACGGTTCGCCACCATGCTCCAGCACCAACGACTCCAGCAACTCTGCCGCATCGGCAGGATACGGTGGAAGTTCCGGTACAATCATATTGATATGCGGATGGTTCTGCGCAAGCCACGCTTTGAAACTGGTGGCCTTGGCTGAACGCGGCGAACTGTTGAAGCCGTGTAAGTAAAGTAGCGTTGACATCAATAACCTTCTGACGCGGTATCAGGGTTAAATACCGCACCCTTCAGCCGGCAAACCTCCGTGGTCACCTCACCGTTTGGATGAAGTTCCAACCAACGCCAACCCGGCTCGATGGTATCGAGTGTGAAGTTGGAGCAGTGAGGTTTGAATTGCACGCAAGTCGAAGGTGTTGCCAGCATGCGCCGACCATTCCAGTCGAGATCTAACTCCTGATGAATATGCCCACACACCAGAGTTTTCACTTTTGGGAATTTTTGCAGTACGTTATCAAGCTCAGCGGCATTGCGCAGGCTATGTTGGTCCAGCCAACTACAGCCCGCAGGGACTGGGTGATGATGTAACAGCAATAGAGTATGGCGTTCAGGCGCACCGGAGAGCTTGCGCTCCAGCCAGTCGAGCTGATAGTCACTCAATTCACCATGTGGAACACCAAACACCTGGCTGTCCAGCAACAAAATTTGCCAGCTATCACCTAAGAAAACTTGTTTAGCCGGGGAAATTCCTGCTTCCAGCAACGAGCTGAACATCGCCGGTTGGAAATCGTGGTTACCAGGGAGCCAAACGCAGGGCGCAGGAATCTCCGCGATGCCTTCAACAAAGTGTTGGTAGGCTTGCGCACTGTGATCCTGGGCCAAATCCCCAGTTGCAACGATAAGGTCATAATGACGCTGCTCAGCGAGGATGGCGTCAATAACAGCCTGATAACTCATCCAGGTATTGATACCAAGCAGCGTTTCGTTCTTTCCAGAGAACAGGTGGGTATCTGTAATTTGCAAGATCCTGATCTGGCCCCCACCGGCCACAGGAAGATTTAACAGGCTTTCCAAATGGTGTCCTTAGGTTTCACCCTCACTAACAAACCGGAACCGCCATCGCTCCATGCGCCAAACAATAACGCAGCCAATCGGCTAGAAACTGGTTAATTTGATGCTTTTCGTCGCGTTGATGCAACTTTTTATTAGGATAATCATAACGCGCTTTGAAGCGAAAGATCTGCTGACTTGAACACACTTCCGCGACCATCGCGTCATGATATAGCCTCACCGACATCGATGGTAGGCTCCAGTAGCTCACCGCTGGGGCCGTTTGTTCGATCTGCACAAGAGTTGTATAACGTGTCGACTCAAGAATAATGAGTCGATATTGGGCGCTACTGACCTGATAAGTGACTTTTTCACCTACCTCATCATTACGAGGAAGCAGGCGTCGTAGTTGCGCGAAATTGGTTTCGCACAGGCGCATCATTTCCGGGAAGTCAGGTGTGTAGCGCTTCATGTTTAATTGTTCCACTCGGCTCTTAATTTCTCATGATGCAATTGCAGCCAAAGCAGTGCGATGACTGAAGCTGCGTTGTCGATTTTCCCTTCTTCTACTAACTGATAAGCCTGTTCCCGGCTCACGACATGAACACGAATATCTTCGTTTTCATCTGCCAGACCATGTATACCCTGCGCGTTCGAAGCATCAACTTCTCCCACAAGGATAGATAAACGCTCGCTGGTCCCACCCGGACTTGCCAGGTAGTTGATAACCGGTTTAGTTCGACCCACAACCAAACCTGCTTCTTCGACGGCTTCACGGCGTGCAACGTCTTCGACGCTTTCACCTTCTTCAATCATTCCTGCAACCAATTCGAGCAACCACGGGCTTTCGCTGGTGTCATAGGCAGCAATCCGAATCTGCTCTATCAATACAACTTCGTCTCGCACAGGGTCATAGGGTAGCAGTACTGCAGCGTGCCCGCGTTCTAAAATTTCACGCCGAACCTCACCACTCATTTCGCCATTAAACAGGCGATGGCGGAAGCGATAAAGATCTAGCGAAAAAAAACCGCTATAAAGCGTTTCCCGTGCAATAATTTCAACATCGTTTTTACCTAACGTGACAAGTTGATCTTTTTGCTTAGTCATATTGGTTTCCTGATATTTTTATGGTCATGAAATGTGCGAATTCAAGTTGGTATGACTGCCGTTTCATTTCCTATGTGGTAGATTGATGAAAATTAAGGGCAGATGGCACATTACGCCAAGCTTCCCAGCTGGCAGACTCTGCTAGAATCGGCGATCATTTTCGGCTCTTGTCAGCGCTAACAAACAATTTCTGCTTCACAACAAGGAATGCAAATGAAGAAACTGCTCCCAATTCTTATCGGTCTGAGCCTAACGGGTTTCAGTGCCATGAGCCAGGCAGAAAACCTGATGCAGGTTTATCAGCAGGCACGTTTAAGCAACCCGGACTTACGTAAATCCGCTGCTGACCGTGATGCCGCATTCGAAAAAATCAACGAAGCAAGAAGCCCATTACTGCCACAGCTCGGCCTTGGTGCTGATTATGAATACAGCAATGGCTTCCGTGATTCGAATGGCATCGACTCCAATACGACCAGTGCCTCTTTGCAATTAACGCAAACTATTTTTGATATGTCGAAATGGCGTGCGCTTACCCTGCAAGAAAAATCTGCCGGTATCCAGGATGTTACTTATCAAACTGACCAGCAAACGCTGATCCTGAATACAGCGACTGCCTATTTCAATGTGTTGAGTGCCATTGACGCCCTCTCCTACACAGAAGCACAGAAACAGGCTATTTATCGCCAGTTAGATCAAACTACTCAGCGCTTTAACGTAGGCCTGGTAGCCATCACAGACGTTCAGAACGCCCGTGCACAATACGATAACGTATTAGCGAACGAAGTGACTGCACGGAATAATCTGGATAACGCGGTAGAAACGCTGCGCCAGGTCACTGGTAACTACTATCCGTCTCTGGCTTCGCTGAACGTTGATGGCTTCAAAACCAACAAGCCTGACGCGGTGAATAATCTGCTGAAAGAAGCAGAAAAGCGTAACCTGGCATTGTTACAGGCACGTCTGTCTCAGGACTTAGCACGCGAGCAAATTCGTTACGCTGAAACTGGCCATATGCCAACCGTGGGCTTAACCGCTTCGACAGGTGTTTCTGACACTGACTACAGCGGCTCTAAAACCACTAGCCAAGCGTATAGTGACCAAGGTGTAGGCCAGAATAAAATCGGTCTGAATTTCTCTCTGCCACTGTATAGCGGCGGTTCTGTAACTTCTCAGGTGAAACAAGCGCAATACAACTTTGTAGGCGCAAGTGAGCAACTGGAAAGCGCACATCGTAGCGTGGTGCAAACAGTTCGTTCTTCGTTTAACAACGTTAACGCCTCTATCAGTACCATCAACGCCTATAAACAAGCTGTTGTCTCTGCCCAAAGCTCTTTAGATGCAATGGAAGCAGGCTATTCCGTGGGTACACGTACCATCGTTGATGTGTTGGATGCGACGACTACGCTGTATAACGCAAAACAACAGCTCTCTAGTGCTCGTTATAACTACCTGATCAACCAGCTGAATATTAAATCAGCTCTGGGTACGCTTAACGAACAAGATTTGATTGCGTTGAACGGCACATTAGGCAAACCAGTACCAACTACTGCCGAAAGTGTCGCGCCAGAAACGCCAGACCAGAACGCTCGTGCAGATGGTTACTCAGCTGATACAGCAGCAACCACTGAGACGGCAACACCAGCAAAAGCCACTCCGGTCTCTGCAACAAACAAAAAATCAGCTAACCCATTCGGTAACTGATCGGGTATTTCGGGGGCATGACAACATGCCCCCGTCACAACTTACGCAGCCGAACGTAAGGCAAAGTAAAGATCTCCCTCCAAACAGCCGTCATCGCTTTAATTTCAACCATTCATCCCCTATTCTAAACGCAATATTAGCTTCATTCCTTTGGGCTCAGGACAGAACAATGAAACGGACAAAAATCATAAATCACGCATCGTTCCGCAAAAGCTGGAACGCCCGCCATTTAACGCCGGTCGCACTGGCGGTTACCGCTGTGTTTATGCTTGCCGGTTGCGAACAAAATGACGAAACAGTTTCCATGTATCAAAACGCGGATGACTGCTCGCAGGCCAACCCTGGTAAAAGTGCTGAATGTACTACTGCCTTTAACAACGCGCTGAAAGAAGCAGAACGTACCGCACCGAAATACGCTTCGCGCGAAGAATGTATTGCTGAGTTTGGTGAAGGCCAATGTCAGCAAGCCCCTGCACAAGCCAGCATGGCAGGTGAACAAGCACAGGCTCAGCCACAACAAAGTGGCAGCTTCTGGATGCCGCTGATGGCGGGCTACATGATGGGTCGTCTGATGGGCGGCGGAGCGGGCTTCGCGCAGCAACCATTGTTTAGTTCTAAAAATCCAGCGAGCCCGGCTTACGGTAAATATGCGGATGCCACCGGCAAAAGCTATGGTGCAGCCACACCAGGCCGTACGGCTACAGTTCCAAAAACAGCCATGGCGCCAAAACCTGCAACCACAAGCACTGTAACTCGTGGCGGTTTCGGTGACTCAGTCGCCAAACAATCAACTATGCAGCGCAGCAACAGCGCAACAGGTTCTTCTCGCTCCATGGGTGGCTAAGAAATTATGGAAAGAATTGCGATTACTGAGCGCCCGGACTGGCGCGAGAAAGCCACTGAATACGGTTTTAACTTTCACACCATGTATGGCGAGCCGTACTGGTGTGAAGACGCATATTACAAACTAACGCTCCCTCAAGTTGAACGCCTGGAAGAAGTCACCGCTGAACTGCACCAGATGTGCCTGAAAGTTGTGGACAAAGTAGTGAGTAGCGATGAGCTGCTGGCTAAGTTCCGCATTCCTAAGCACACCTGGGAATTTGTACGTCAGTCCTGGCGCACTCAGCAGCCGTCTCTTTACTCACGCCTGGATATCGCGTGGGATGGGATTGGTGAACCTAAGCTTCTGGAAAACAATGCCGATACGCCAACGTCTTTATACGAAGCGGCATTCTTCCAGTGGATCTGGCTTGAAGACCAGGTTCAGGCTGGGAATTTGCCTGCGGGAAGCGATCAATTCAACAGCCTGCAAGAGAAGATCATTGAGCGTTTTGCTGAATTAAAACAGCAACACGGTTTCAACCTGGTGCATTTTGCCTGCTGCCAGGACACTGTAGAAGATCGCGGTACTGTCCAGTATTTGCAAGATTGTGCAGCCGAAGCTGAAGTGGCGAGCGAATTTGTTTACATGGAAGAAATTGGTCTGGGTGAGAAAGGCCAGTTCACGGATGTGCAGGATCAGGTTATCAGTAACCTGTTCAAGCTCTATCCGTGGGAATTCATGCTGCGTGAAATGTTCTCCACCAAACTCGAAGATGCTGGCGTTCGCTGGCTGGAACCTGCCTGGAAGAGCATTATCTCCAACAAAGCGTTGCTGCCAATGCTGTGGGAAATGTTCCCGAATCATCCAAACTTGCTGCCTGCTTATTTCGCTGAAGATAACTATCCGGCGATGGATAAGTACGTTGTGAAGCCCATCTTCTCCCGCGAAGGTGCGAATGTGAAGATCATCGAAAACGGCGAAGAAATTGCCCGTGTTGATGGCCCTTACGGAGATGAAGGCATGATCGTGCAGGAGTTCTATCAGTTGCCAAAATTTGGTGACAGTTATGTGCTGATCGGCAGCTGGCTTATCAACGATCAACCTGCGGGTATTGGTATTCGTGAAGATCGCGAGCTGATCACTCAGGATCTTTCGCGCTTCTATCCGCATGTGTTTGTAGAGTAACAATAAAAAGGTTTAGATTTTCGCCTTCGTAGGTCGGATTAGCGTAAGCGACATCCGACATAAATTGGTGGATGTCGCTTACGCTAATCCACCCTACAAAACCCGTTTATCTACCTTTGCAAGCAATCTGAGGCGCGAAATTCGCGCCTTTTTTTATCCGATAACAACAGAAAGCATACTCAACGATCCCATCTCAATACCGTCTGTCGGCAGCGTAATTGGCTCTTTGCCATCCCATGCCCCGAGAACATACAACAACGGCAGGTAGTGATCCGCTGTTGGATTAGATAGCGATCCGCCTTCATGCTCCAGGTAATTCACAAGAGGGTGTTCGGCTACCGGCCCAAGCCAGGTGAGATTGTCTTTCACATATTGGTTAAATGACTCAGCCCATGGATATGGCGTGTTTTCACCGTGCCAGCGCGCAGTTCTCAGGTTATGAACCACGTTACCACTGGCAATCAGCATGATGCCCTGATCGCGCAATGTCGCCAGCTTGCGGCCAATCTCAAAATGCCATGCCGCCGGTTTAGTGCTGTCGATACTGAGCTGTACCATTGGAATATCGGCATTCGGGTACATCTTAATAAGCACGCCCCAGGAGCCGTGATCAAATCCCCAGGCTTCTTTGTCTTGCATCACCGGAACGGGTGCCAGAAGGTCAACTAACTGTTGTGCAAGCGCAGGGGAACCCGGTGCCGGGTAATGGGTATCGTACAAGGCCTGTGGGAAACCACCGAAATCATGGATAGTTTTTGGCGTTTCCATTGCCGTAACACCCGTGCCTTTAGTGAACCAGTGCGCAGATACCACCACAATTGCTTTTGGACGCGGTAAGGTCTCTCCCAAATGGCGCCAGGCCTGGGTATATTGGTTATCTTCCAGCACGTTCATTGGGCTACCGTGTCCTAGGAACAGCGCAGGCATTCGTTGAGTTTTCATGGTGGTGTCCTTTAATCAGGTCATTCAGTTTATAAACACCACAGTACGCGCTTTTGTGTTTTGAAGAACTTAGATAAGCATGATGAAGATCTTCAGGAAATTTGAATGTAAGCGATGTGTAAAGCTTCTCAACTGGCTCTCGATTTTTATCACATCGCCCATTAATATGAATGAGAATCATTATCAAAAGGAGTGATAAATGTCAGTACCCTTGATCCTGACCCTATTAGCAGGGGGAGCCACTTTTATTGGTGCTTTTCTTGGCGTGCTCGGCCAGAAGCCATCAAACCGTGTGCTGGCATTTTCTCTTGGCTTTGCAGCGGGCATTATGTTGCTTATCTCGCTTATGGAAATGCTGCCTGCCGCACTTCACACCGAGGGAATGTCGCCGGTACTGGGTTATGGCATGTTTATGCTGGGTTTGCTGGGTTACTTCGCACTTGACCGCGCCCTGCCCCATGCGCATCCACAAGATTTAATGGACAGCAAACCGCAGCCGCGTAATTTACGCCGCACCGCGTTGTTGCTGACTCTTGGTATTAGCCTGCATAACTTCCCAGAAGGTGTGGCGACCTTTGTTACCGCCAGCAGCAACCTGGAATTAGGCATGGGGATCGCGCTAGCAGTGGCATTGCACAATATTCCTGAAGGTTTGGCTGTGGCAGGCCCGGTCTACGCGGCTACGGGTTCAAAGCGCAAAGCTATCTTCTGGGCAGGGATTTCCGGGCTGGCAGAAATTCTGGGGGGCGTGTTGGCCTGGCTGATCTTAGGCCCGATGATTTCGCCTGTTTTAATGGCGGCAATTATGGCTGCCGTCGCGGGCATTATGGTGGCGCTGTCGGTCGATGAACTGATGCCGCTTGCGAAAGAAATCGACCCGCATAACAATCCGAGTTACGGCGTTCTTTGCGGTATGGCGGTGATGGGGTTTAGTCTGACGTTGCTACAAAGCAACGGAATCGGCTAAAAAAGAAGCCCGGTGTAGAAAAACCGGGCTTTTTGCTTTTTAGCGAGAGTTAGCTGGCTTTGCGTTCATGAGCCTGACGGTATTCCACCAGGTCTTCAATCGTCACAACAGCCATATTGTGCTGGCGGGCAAAGGTGATGCACTCTGGTGCACGCGCCATGCTGCCATCATCGTTGGTCAACTCACACAACACACCAGCAGGTTTGAAACCCGCAAGCGTGACCAAATCAATGGTTGCTTCAGTATGGCCACCGCGAGTTAACACGCCACCAGGCTGAGCACGGAGCGGGAACACATGGCCTGGGCGATTCAGGTCGCTTGGTTTTGCGCCATCAGCAATCGCGGCACGCACAGTCGTAATACGGTCTGCAGCAGAAACACCGGTAGTCACACCGCTTGCAGCTTCGATAGTCACAGTAAACCCTGTGCCATAGGCACTGGTGTTGTTCTCAACCATCATTGGCAATTCGAGTTGTTTACGGCGTTCTTCGGTCAGGCACAGGCAAACAATACCGCTACCGTGGCGAATGGTCAGAGCCATTTGCTCAACGGTCATGGTTTCCGCTGGGAAAATCATGTCGCCTTCGTTCTCGCGATCTTCATCGTCAAGAACCATTACCCCGCGGCCTTCACGCAGTGCTTCAAGAGCATGTTCAACGCGTTGTGTAGGGGTGCCAAATGCAGAAAGGAGCGTCTGATTCATGGTAAAAAAACCTCATTAAAATTATGGTTACCAGAATCAGGGCAGTCTTAGGAGCTATAAAAATAACGTGAGCAGGCTTAAAAGCTTGAGCTTAGTCGTTACTCTCTCCCATCCGGACTTTAACCGTCGGCTCCGGAATTACACCGGATCTGCTGACCTCCAGATTGCTCTGGAGCGCTCGCGGGCTTTCAGCGTTTGCTGATTTACCGCCGGTGGGGAGTTACACCCCGCCCTGAGAATAAGCAGACTTACTATAACGCCGATGATTTTCTCTGGCAACGCCAAACCTTATAACATTTCGGGTTTCTAACGAGCCTAACAGGCATTACAATTAAAACTAATCGCGTATGACAATCCCGTAAGATGATGGAAGCCACTATGATTGACCCGAAAAAAATTGAACAGATCGCACGCCAGGTCCACGAGTCAATGCCGAAAGGGATTCGTGAATTCGGGGATGATGTCGAGAAGAAAGTACGTCAGGTTTTGCAGTCACAGTTAACCCGTCTGGATCTGGTAAGCCGCGAGGAGTTTGATGTGCAGACTCAAGTACTGCTGCGCACCCGAGAAAAACTGGCGTTACTGGAGCAGCGTTTAACCGAGCTTGAGAGCCGTAGCGTTCAGGCACCGGAAGTTACTCCGCCGACCGAACCACAGATGTAAAAAACGCCCCTGACCAGGGGCGTTTTTTATTGTACTTTGCGGGGCTTATGCGTCGTGGCTTTGAATCTTTTTAATGATGTTCGTGGTTGAGCAACCATCTTCAAAATTCAGCACCATCACTTCACCACCGTTGGCCCAGACTTCTTTACTCCCGGCAATATCATCCGGTTTGTAATCGCCACCTTTGACCAGCAGGTCAGGCAAGATCTCGCCAATCAAGCGTTGTGGAGTATCTTCTTCAAACAACACCACCCAATCCACCGCTTCCAGTGCTGCTAACACGATCATGCGCTGATCCTGCGGGTTTACCGGGCGGGTTTCACCTTTCAGGCGTTTGGTTGAAGCATCACTGTTTGCCGCAACAATCAGGCGGTCGCCAAGTTTGCGGGCATTCGCCAGATACGAAACGTGGCCTGCGTGAAGAATGTCGAAAACGCCGTTAGTCATTACGACTTTTTCACCGCGTTTACGCGCGTTCGCCACAGCAACTTTTAACTCAGCTTCGGTCATCACGCCAAAACCTGAATCCGCACGACCACGCACTGCGTTTTCCAGCTCAATTGGCGAAACGGTAGAAGTACCCAGTTTGCCCACCACTACGCCTGCCGCTGCATTGGCAAAGTAGCATGCTTCTTCCAGCGAATTACCCGCAGCAAGCGTTGCCGCCAGTACGCCAATGACCGTGTCACCTGCACCGGTCACATCGTAAACTTCCTGCGCCTGCGTCGGCAGATGGAACGGTTCAATACCCGGTTGCAGCAGTGTCATGCCGTGTTCAGAACGGGTGATCAGCAAAGCAGAAAGATCGTATTCAGCGATGAGCTTCATACCGCGTTCCACCAGCTCTTCGTCGTTCTTACACTTGCCAACAACCGCTTCAAATTCAGAGAGGTTTGGCGTTAGCAGCGTAGCACCGCGATAGCGATTAAAGTCGGTTCCTTTCGGATCGATAAGCACAGGAACGTTTGCAGCACGCGCAAGGCTAATCATATGCTGAACACTTGCCAGCGCGCCTTTTGCGTAGTCAGAAAGCACCAGCGCGCCAATGTGCGGCAAAGCCTGGCTAATACGCTCGTGCAAAGGTTCCGGATCAACACCTTCAAAGCCTTCTTCAAAATCGAGGCGAATCAGCTGTTGGTTGCGGGAAAGTACACGCAGTTTGGTGATTGTCGGATGAGTCGGCACCGAAACGAAATCGCACTTAACGTTCACACCGGCCAGCGTCTGGCTGAGTGCCCGCGCAGCATCGTCGATGCCCGTCAAACCCACCAGGCGAGAATTAGCACCCAACGAAGCAATATTCATTGCCACGTTAGCCGCGCCGCCAGGACGTTCTTCAATGTTATCGACTTTCACCACTGGTACCGGAGCTTCCGGGGAGATGCGGCTTGTAGGGCCATACCAGTAGCGATCCAGCATCACATCACCAACTACCATGACGCCTGCACGGCTGTATTCGGGCAGCGTTACTTTCATTCCTGACTCTCCAGAGAGGGATAAAATTTTGTCGCGGATAATATCACAATTAATCTTATGCGCGTGTTTGCGGCTCACTCAGCCACATACGCCAGCTTGTTAATACCTGCTCGCGCTCTTGAGTGAATGTATCCATTGCCACGTTTCCAGGCAGCTCTTGCAATGCCAGGTGATGAAGTTCATCGCGCAACGTGACATAAGCATGCGTCAGCGCTTTCGCTTCGTCATCACTCATGATGTCGTTTTGCGCCATTAATTCCAGAATGCGCACATTGTCAGACCAACGCGTCAATTTTGGGGCCTGCGCCGCATAACGTAATACTAGATATTGAGTGATAAACTCAATATCGGTAATGCCACCTTCATCGGCTTTAATATCAAAGCGTTCACGCGTTTTCCCACCCAGATGCGCGCGCATTTTTTCACGCATCTCCCGCACTTCAGTCTGGAGTTTTTCACCTTCACGCGGTACACACAAAATCTTGCGGCGAATCGCATCGAACTCCTGCTTAAGCAGCGGATCGCCATAGACAATTCGCGCCCGCACCAGGGCCTGATGCTCCCAGGTCCAGGCTTCGTTTTGCTGATAATCAGCAAAGGCTTCAGTGGTGGTGACGAGCATTCCCGCCGCGCCAGAGGGGCGTAAACGTGCGTCCACTTCATACAAAATACCTGAGGAAGTACGGGTGCTAAACAGGTGCATAACACGTTGCGCTAGACGCAAATAGAACTGGCGACCATCAATTTCACGCTCGCCATCGGTCATGACATCCGATGGGCAATCGTGCAGGAATACCAGATCCAAATCGGAGCTATAACCCAGCTCCCAGCCGCCGAGTTTGCCGTAGCCGACAACCGCAAAACCGCGCCCTTCACGGTTCTGTAAGTGCTTCGGCTGGCCGTATCGCAAGACCATTTGCGCCCAGGCTTGCTGGACAACAGCGTCAATCATCGCTTCAGCAAGCCAGGTTAAGTGGTCACTCACTTTCATCACCGGCAGTGTGCCTGTAATGTCAGCCGCCGCCACGCGTAGCAACTGTGCCTGTTTAAACTGACGCAACGCTTCTAGCTGCTGTTCTTCATCGTCATCCGGCACGCGCAGCAAATACTGGCGTAACTCATCACGATAAGCATCGGTGGCGGTCGGTTGGTAAAGGGTATTCGGATCGAGCAGTTCATCAAGCAGAAGCGGGTAACGCGCCAGTTGACTGGCAATCATCGGTGACGCAGCACACAGCGTAATCAGGTGTTTAAGCGCCCCCGGATATTCCGTCAGCAACTCAAGATAAGTCGTGCGCGTAACTATGCCGAGTAACAGCGGTGTTAAACGAGACAATGGCAACGGTGCATCGCTGCGGGAACAGGCCTCACACAGCAAGCGTGGCATCAGTTGATCCAGCACCTGACGGCCACGCGGCCCAATGGTGCGCTTGTCAGTGTCCTGGCGGAAATCACTCACCAGGCGTAAAACTTCACCCCGCGCTTGCGGCGTTAAATGCTCGAGAACCGGCGTGTTCACATCAGCATCCAGCGCATCCTGCCATAGCTCACGCCAGGCTTCAGCGAGCTTATCTTCACCCGGTTCCGGTTCGTCATCGCCAATCAATTCGTTAAACACCTGGCGCACGGCACTCATATGCTGTTGCAAGGTGACTTGCAGCTCGTCCCAGGTTTGCGCATTCATGCCCCACGCCAGGCGAGCACGGTTCAGCTCATCGCCAGGCAAAGTCTGCGTTTGCTCGTCATTAATGCTTTGCAGCAGGTTTTCGAGACGGCGAAGGTATAAATAGGCCGCATTGAGTTTTACGGCATTTTCTTCTGGCAGCAGGTGTAAATGCTGGATAGCTTCAAGAGTGGGTAGCAAAGAGCGCGACTGCAAAGATGGCTCGCGCCCGCCACGAATAAGCTGGAATACCTGGACGATAAACTCAGTTTCACGAATGCCGCCCGCGCCGAGTTTGATGTTATCGGTCAACCCTCGGCGACGCACTTCACGGGCAATCATCCCTTTCATGTTTCGTAGCGACTGAATAACACTGAAATCAATATAGCGACGGAAGACAAAAGGCCGCAGCATGTTGCGCAGCTCCTGGCTCCATGCGTCATCGTTATCGCCCATGATACGCGCTTTAACCATCGCGTAGCGTTCCCAGTCGCGGCCTTGTTCCTGGTAATAATCTTCTAATGCGGCGTAGCTCACTACCAACGGGCCGCTGTCACCGAACGGACGCAGGCGCATGTCGACGCGATAAACAAAGCCGTCTTGCGTCGGTTGATAGAGGACTTTAATCAGGCGCTGGCCGAGGCGTGTGAAGAACTGGGCATTGTCCAGTTCACGGCGCCCACCCTGGGTTGAACCGTTTTCCGGCCAGGCAAAAATCAGGTCGATATCGGAGGAGAAATTCAGCTCCCCACCGCCAAGTTTGCCCATCCCGAGTATCATCAGCGGTTGTGCGACACCCGCCTGGTTACACGGCGTGCCCCACTCGCGGCAGCATGCTGCATAAAGCCAGTCACGGGCGGCGATAATCAACGTTTCTGCAAGGGCACTTAATTGCTGGAGGGAGCTTTCAGTCGGCACCTGCTGCAACGCCTGTGACCAGGCAATTCTCACCATCATGCGACGGCGGAACAGGCGCAGTGCGCTCATTAATGCGGGTTCACTATCGACCTCCTGCAACGCTTGCTGCAGCCAGGCCGCGTAGTCCTGCCATTCGTCGGCAAGCGGTGGAGAATGCTGTAATTCTTCAAGCCATGCGGGATAGGCCGCCATGCTGTCACAAACAAAATCACTAAACGCCAGAACAGCCTGAGCCTCAGGGCTTAACGTCTGGCGGTCAATCTCTTGTGGCAGACGCGCCAGCGCCGCCTGCAAATGCTGCTGTAATAGTGGCGCTTGCGACATCATGGTCGTATCCCTTAGAAACGGTGGTTACTACTTACCGCTATGCAGCCAGAAAGGAGCCTGCGCAATAGCTTCATTACGAAAATGTTCGATTTCTACCTGTTGGCGCGTCGCAATGGCGTGACGCAGCCCTTGCCAGTTATCCAGCCACGGTTGCGTTTTCGCATCGTCATAAACGCCTGCCAGCAGGCGAATGGAGCCAGTTTCACGTGCCAGACGCGGCAACTGATCAGCATAGCTATCGCCCAATGGACGCTGGAAAGTTTCTTTCAGTTCTGCGGCATGACGCGAAAGATGGGTATCCGCAAAGCGCTTAAACGAACCGGCCAGTTTGACGTTAGCTTTTTCGTCGGTGAATTTCTGCCATTGACGGCCTACCAGCCACTCAGTCAGCGCCAGTTTGGCCTGACTGCTTTCCGCACTAAAAGCCAGTTCCTGCGCTTTAAGGTCTGAAGCCAGCATCGTTTCGTAAGTTGCGGTCAGTTCGCGAACTTGCGTGCTCGCCTTGCGTGGAATAATGCCGCCGAACAGCGCCAGCGCATAGCGCACAAGGCCAACCGCTTCCAGAACCTGTGCTTTCGCCTTGCCGTTGCCACGCAACCACAGCTCTTCGTGGTATTGCCAATGGCTAAGCGCCAGTTCCAGTGAACCTTCCAGTCCTTGTTCAACCGTCGCTTTCGGGGGAACGCGTAATACCGTTAACGGCTTAATCTCTCTTTCCATATTTCCCTGCACCAGATGGTATCCACGCGCGGCTTTGCTCAGGCTGCCCTGGCGTAAACCCGGATGAGTAATCAGTTGCTTCGCAAAAACTAAAACGTCTGCAGTTTCGCCTTCGAGTAATTCCAGTTCCAGCTCGCACAGTGCTTCAGACAGTTCACCCGCTTTCACTTCTCCGAGATCCAGCGCCAATTCGATACGGCTTTTGCCGTGCGTTACCACCCATTTTTCACGGGCAAAATCAGTGCTGAAAAGTGGGTTTAACTGGGATTGCAAATCGTCCGGGGAAAGGCCCTCGGGCCAGACTTCCTTTGGCAGCAGCGACAGGTCAAGCTCAGCCTTGCTAAGCTCAACATTATATTCCGGCCGCTGGTGCAGTCCGCCAGTGACACGGCCTGCGATTTTCATCGTCATTTCATAGCGGCCATTATCGCCACGGATGCGTAAACCCATATCATGACGGCGCAACTGGTTGTCGGCAGTTTCATAATAGATGTTGAGCAACTGACGAGGTTCGCTATGCTGGCTTTCCAGCGAATTTAATGTGTTACGAAGAGAATCCAGTTCAGCTGGATTAACGATAAATTTGAGTTCGATTTCCTGAGTCATCGTCTTTTTACTTTTAGTTGTGTCACATCGAGCTAACGCCCGGCGAACTTAGTCTCACAATAGCGGTCAGTAGATAATATTTTTCGCCAAATTACCATGAGTGGCGCGCATTTTGACGAGCCATAAGCTGTGAGCAATTGGTCAAATTCACACCAGGATGATTCTCATTCAGGTTTACGGATTGCGCCGTCAGACTGATGCCACTACTATCGTTCCACTATTTATGACAATAACGACGAAATCATGCACAAATTCCGCCTAATTTGCCTTACTTTGCTCTCCCTTAGCGTTTCCGTAGTGGCCCATGCCGATGAAAAACGTTATGTATCTGACGAATTGAACACTTGGGTGCGTAGTGGTCCTGGGGATAATTACCGCTTGCTTGGCACCGTAAATGCGGGCGAAGAAGTGACCTTGCTGCAAAGCAATGAAGAAACTAAGTATGGCCAGGTGCGCGACAGTAATGGCCGTACCTCCTGGATCCCATTGGCGCAACTGAGCACCAATCCAAGCCTGCGTACGCGTGTGCCGGACCTGGAAAACCAGGTTAAGACACTGACTGACAAGCTCACAAATATCGATACCACCTGGAATCAGCGCACGGCTGAAATGCAGCAGAAAGTCGCGCAGAGCGACAGCGTAATTACCGGTCTTAAAGAAGAAAATCAACAACTTAAAAACCAGTTGATCGTCGCAAAGAAGAAAGTCGATGCCGCGAATGTTCAGTTGGATGACAAGCAACGTGCCATCATCATGCAGTGGTTTATGTATGGCGGCGGTGTCGCTGGTTTCGGTCTGCTGCTCGGCCTGTTACTGCCGCACATGATCCCAAGCCGCAAGAAGAAAGATCGCTGGATGAACTAATCTGCAACCCTGTATCCTACACTTACGTATTATCGTAATTGGATGCAGGGGCATTAAAGCGTGAAGATTTATCTGGTCGGTGGTGCAGTACGTGATGGGTTGTTGAGATTACCGGTCAAAGATAAAGATTGGGTGGTTGTTGGTGCAACACCGCAAGAGATGCTTGATGCTGGTTACCAGCAGGTTGGGAAAGATTTCCCGGTGTTTCTGCACCCTAAATCACGTGAAGAATATGCACTCGCGCGTACTGAGCGCAAATCAGGCCAGGGTTACACGGGTTTTACCTGCTATGCCGCGCCTGATGTCACGCTTGAGCAGGACTTGTTGCGCCGCGATTTGACCATCAACGCGATTGCCCAGGACGAACGCGGCGAATTTATCGATCCGTATAACGGACGTGCCGATATCGAAAAACGCCTTCTACGCCATGTGTCGCCAGCTTTCAATGAAGATCCCCTACGCGTTTTACGCGTAGCGCGCTTTGCAGCACGCTACGCTCATCTCAATTTCCAGATTGCCCCGGAAACTCAGGCGCTGATGTCCGCGATGGCAGCTAACGGCGAACTTGAGCACCTCACACCGGAACGCGTCTGGAAAGAGACTGAAAACGCCCTCACCAGCCGTAACCCACAAGTTTATTTCGATGTGCTGCGCAAATGCGGTGCGCTGAAAGTCCTGTTCCCGGAAATCGACGCGCTGTTCGGTGTGCCTGCCCCTGAAAAGTGGCATCCGGAAATCGACACCGGCATTCACGTACTGATGACGCTGTCGATTGCCGCTCAGCTCAGCCCGGAAGTTGACGTGCGCTTTGCCACGCTGTGTCACGATCTTGGTAAAGGGCTCACGCCAAAAGAGTTCTGGCCGCGTCACCATGGGCATGGCCCAGCAGGGGTAAAACTTGTCGAACGGTTATGCCAGCGCATGCGTGTGCCGAATGAAATTCGTGACCTCGCCAAACTAGTTGCCGAATATCACGATCTGATTCATACGATTGCTATCCTGCAACCGAAAACCATCATCAAATTATTCGATGCCATCGACGCGTGGCGCAAACCGCAGCGTGTTGAACAAGTGGCGCTCACTAGCGAAGCCGATGCCCGCGGGCGCACTGGTTTTGAAGCCAGTGATTACCCGCAAGGCAGGTTGCTGCGCGCGGCATGGAATGCGGCGCAAAGCGTCACCAACAAAGAAGTGATTGATGATGGTTTCAGCGGCCCGGCGATTCGCGATGAATTAACGCGCCGCCGTATTGCCGCCGTGGAAGCATGGAAAAAAGAAGCAGGTTTGGCCACGCCTTTGCCATCCGCTAGCTGATGGATATCTGCCACAAACGAAGACGCCAAACAAAAAGCCACTCAACATGAGTGGCTTTTTTATTAGTGAGTGGAAAACTTTAGAAGAATACGAAATACACCACTGCGGCAACAGCAAAACGATAAATTGCAAAAGGAATAAACGAAATACGTTTAATAATTTGCAGGAAGGTTTTAATCGCAATCAACGCAACGATAAATGCGGTAATAAAACCAACGGCAAACATTGGCAAATCAGCCATGGTTAGGAAACCGATGCTCTTATACACATCCAGCACCGTGGCACCCATCATCATAGGCACCGCCAGCAGGAAGGAGAACTCAGACGCTGCATAACGGCTAACGCCCATCAGCATGCCACCAGATATAGTCGCACCGGAACGAGAGAAACCCGGCCACAAAGCTAAACACTGGAAACAACCGATCGCAAACGCCTGCCGATAAGTCATGTCATCCACGCCTTCTGCACGCGGAACTTTAGGTTTGAACACTTCCGCCACAATCAGCAATACGCCGCCGACGACTAATGCGTACATGACGTTTATAGGGTTAAAGAGTGATTTAATGGCATCGTGGAATACCAGCCCCAGAACCACAGCAGGCACCATACCCAGCAAGATATGGATCAGCGATAAACGCCCTGTTCCAGTGCCTTCGTGCGGCTGGCGGCCAAAATGAATGCCAATCAAGCCAAACAGGCGACGCCAGAACATCACCACAACAGCTAAGATCGAACCAAGCTGGATTACCACTTCAAATGTTTTCGCGGTATCACCTTCAAATCCCAGAAGATGACCAACAATAATCATATGGCCGGTGGACGAGACGGGTAAAAACTCCGTTAACCCCTCGACAACACCAAGAATCGCGGCAATAACCAACGAGTGCAGATCGCTCATTAAAAAAATCCTCTAACCCCAAAAACAAACGTTAAAAAAGCGGCATTTGCCGCGAAAGATCACAGTTAAGACCAGGTTACCTACTTTTGGTTTAACTATGATGAACCTATTTACTGAGTTTAAGATTAACGCCACGCTCAATCACCACACCAACATTCGCGGCCTGTGCCACAGCACCTGGCTTGCTGACTTTTAACCTGACCCATGGTGAGTTAAAGCGAGTTAGTAGCAATTGCGCAACCTCTTCAGCAACGCGTTCTACCAATGCAAAGCGACCACCAGAAACATGGCTTATCACTGCTTCGCTAACATCGGCATAGCTTAAACAATCGTTTACATCATCGCTGCTGGCGGCCTGGCGGTTATCCCATGCCATTTCGATATC
This sequence comes from Buttiauxella sp. AC038, assembly GCF_979253565.1. Lineage (NCBI taxonomy): Bacteria > Pseudomonadati > Pseudomonadota > Gammaproteobacteria > Enterobacterales > Enterobacteriaceae > Buttiauxella > Buttiauxella sp. AC038. The sequence continues at coordinate 4,272,389 of NZ_CEEDCQ010000001.1, forward strand.
GAATACCAGCTTCTGGGAGATCGTTTGTTCCCAGTCATAAACACCAATCGTGGTGATTACAGTAAGTTGCTCTATAAATACAATGTCCATCACGCCCTGCCCGGTTTTTAGTCACGCCAGATACCACTTCCGGCGAAATATGCGTATTATCCACAGATGCAGAGAATACAACGACACTTTCAAAATGGAACAGCGTTATGAGTGCAATCGCGCCTGGCATGATCCTTCTTGCGTATCTTTGCGGCTCAATTTCTAGTGCCATCCTGGTCTGCCGAATCGCGGGTCTTCCTGATCCGCGGCAAAATGGTTCTGGCAATCCGGGTGCGACCAATGTCTTACGTATTGGCGGTAAAGGCGCAGCCGTAGCGGTACTGATTTTTGACGTTCTCAAAGGGATGTTGCCCGTCTGGGCGGCATACGCTCTGGGCGTAACACCATTCTGGCTGGGGCTTATCGCCATCGCTGCCTGTCTTGGTCATATCTGGCCGGTTTTCTTTAATTTCCACGGTGGTAAAGGCGTTGCAACAGCTTTTGGTGCCATTGCCCCTATCGGCTGGGACTTAACCGGCGTGATGGCAGGAACCTGGCTGCTGAGCGTTTTACTCAGCGGTTATTCGTCAGTGGGTGCGATTATCAGCGCACTGATTGCACCGTTCTACGTCTGGTGGTTTAAACCGCAGTTCACCTTCCCGGTAGCCATGCTTTCATGTCTGATTTTAATGCGCCACCACGACAATATTCAGCGGTTATGGCGCGGGCAAGAAACCAAAATCTGGAAGAAACTGCGCAAAAATAAAGACAAAAAAAAGGAGTGATTGCTCACTCCTCCTCGACTAATTCTGCAAAGTTTTTACGCCGCTGGTAACTCAGCCAATGGCCAGCGAGGGCGAACTGTAACGCTTAATTCGCCAACCGTTCCTGCTTTCAAACGAATCATACCTGCGTAGGCAATCATCGCACCGTTATCGGTACAAAACTCAGGACGAGCGTAGAAGACTTCGCCACGGCGTTTAGTCATCATTTCTGCCATGCGCGCACGCAGTGTACGGTTGGCACTCACGCCACCAGCCATCACCAGACGTTTAAAGCCAGTTTGATCCAACGCACGTTTGCACTTGATTGCGAGGGTATCGACAACCGCATCTTCAAAGGCACAAGCGATATCGGCACGCGTTTGCGGATCTGCTTCGTTGCCGCGAATAGTGTTCGCAGCAAAGGTTTTCAGACCAGAGAAACTGAAATCAAGACCAGGGCGGTCAGTCATCGGGCGTGGGAAAGTAAAACGCCCCGCAGTGCCTTCAGAAGCCATTTTTGACAACATTGGGCCACCAGGATAATCCAGGCCCAATAGTTTAGCAGTCTTATCAAAAGCTTCACCTGCGGCGTCGTCAATTGACTCCCCCAGAAGTTCGTATTGGCCAATGCCCGTCACACTAATCAGCTGCGTATGGCCGCCGGAAACCAGCAATGCCACGAACGGGAACTCTGGCGGATTGTCTTCCAGCATCGGGGCTAATAAATGCCCTTCCATGTGATGCACTGGCACAGCGGGCACATCCCAGGCGAACGCCAGAGAACGGCCAATTGTTGCGCCTACAAGCAGTGCTCCTACAAGCCCTGGTCCGGCGGTATAGGCAACACCATCAATATCTTTTGCTGTTAATCCAGCCTCCTTAAGAGCCGCCTGGATCAATGGCACGGTTTTGCGTACATGGTCACGGGAAGCAAGCTCTGGCACCACGCCGCCGTAGTCAGCATGCAATTTCACCTGACTATACAATTGATTGGCTAACAAACCCTTTTCATCGTCGTAAATGGCGATGCCGGTTTCATCACAGGATGTTTCTATACCCAGTACACGCATGGCGTTCTCTACCTCAAAGTCTTGCGGCGAAGTTTAAGCCCATGAGCGCTTATTGTAAAACTTTGCTCACATACTGGGCGTAGGTGGTGTATAATCCGCACCCCTGGAAGATTCCGGCCTTAAAAGCCAGGTTTCTGGTTGTCCGGTGCTTTACAAAGCAGCAGTAGTTGCAGTAAAATTCCGCACCATTTTGAAATAGCTGACGCCTCAGTCAGCGGCAAACCGAATTTATCAAAGGTGAGAGTTAATGCCGGTAATTAAAGTACGTGAAAACGAGCCATTCGACGTAGCACTGCGTCGCTTCAAGCGTTCTTGTGAGAAAGCAGGTGTTCTGGCGGAAGTTCGTCGTCGTGAGTTCTATGAAAAACCAACGACTGAACGTAAACGCGCTAAAGCTTCTGCTGTGAAACGTCACGCTAAGAAACTGGCTCGCGAAAACGCACGCCGCACTCGTCTGTACTAGTATCCTGGAGGTTTCTACCTCCGGAACAGACTTGTAGTAGTTGTAAAGGCCGTGCTTCCGAAAGGAATGCGCGGCTTATTTTCGTTCATGAACTGACATACTTCCTGCTCTTTCGTACTGCTGCAACATCGCATGTCTGAAGGAAAGCGAGTACCAAACGGGGCCTATGGCTGGACGAATTCCACGTGTTTTCATCAATGACTTGCTGGCTCGCACCGACATCATCGATCTGATCGATGCGCGTGTTAAGCTCAAAAAGCAGGGCAAGAACTATCATGCGTGCTGTCCGTTCCATAACGAAAAAACCCCTCTTTCACCGTAAACGGTGAAAAACAGTTTTACCATTGCTTCGGCTGTGGGGCACACGGCAACGCCATCGATTTTTTAATGAACTATGACAAGCTTGAGTTTGTCGAAAGCGTTGAAGAATTATCAGCGATGCACAATCTGGAAGTGCCTTACGAAGTCGGTAGCGGACCGAGCCAGATTGAGCGTCATCAACGGCAAAGTCTTTATCAATTGATGGATGGCCTGAACGCCTTCTATCAGCAATCCCTGGCTCAACAATCGGCTGAATCTGCGCGCAAGTATCTGGAACGGCGTGGTTTAAGTAACGAAGTTATTCAACACTTCGCCATTGGCTATGCTCCTCCCGGCTGGGATAACGTCTTAAAGCGTTTTGGTGGCAATAGCGAAAACCGTCAAGCACTGACGGATGCAGGCATGTTGGTAACTAACGATCAGGGACGCAGTTACGACCGTTTCCGCGAAAGGGTGATGTTCCCCATCCGCGACAAACGGGGCCGGGTAATTGGTTTTGGTGGACGTGTGCTGGGCGATGGCCAGCCTAAATACCTAAACTCCCCGGAAACCGATATTTTCCATAAAGGCCGCCAGCTCTATGGCCTGTATGAAGCACAGCAAAGCCAGCCTGAACCAGCGCGTTTATTGGTTGTTGAAGGCTACATGGATGTGGTGGCATTGGCGCAATACGGCATATCGTACGCCGTTGCTTCATTGGGCACCTCAACTACCGCTGACCATATCCAGTTGTTGTTCCGGGTGACGGATACCGTTGTCTGTTGTTATGACGGGGATCGCGCAGGGCGTGACGCTGCATGGCGTGCTCTGGAAACTGCGCTACCTTATATGACGGATGGGCGTCAGTTGCGCTTTATGTTCCTGCCTGACGGTGAAGATCCCGACACGCTGGTGCGTAAAGAAGGAAAAGAAGCATTTGAAGCGCGCATGGAACATGCTCAACCGCTTTCGACGTTTCTTTTTAACAGTCTGATGCCTCAGGTTGATTTGAGTTCACCTGATGGCCGTGCGCGACTGAGTACTCTTGCATTACCCCTGATTAGTCAGGTACCTGGTGAAACACTACGCATTTATTTGCGTCAGGAACTGGGAAACAAACTGGGCATTTTGGACGATAACCAGCTTGAAAAGCTGATGCCAAAGCTTGCGGAAAGCAATACCCCGCGCCCGGCTCCACAGCTAAAACGCACAACCATGCGTATACTGATAGGACTGTTGGTGCAGAATCCGGAGTTGGCACCGAGTGTGCCACCGCTTAGCGGTCTGGAGCAGGCGAAGTTGCCAGGGTTGAAACTCTTTATCGACTTGGTTAACACCTGTCTGGCGCAACCTGGTTTAACCACCGGGCAGCTTTTAGAGCTATATCGCGGCACAAATGAAGCTGCCACCCTTGAAAAACTCTCTTCATGGGACGATATAGCAGATAAGGACATTGCAGAAAAAACGTTCAACGATGCACTCGAACATATGTTTGATTCCGTGCTGGAGTTGAGGTTTGAAGAATTGATGGCACGTTCCAGAACTACCGGGCTTACCCCAGCGGAACGTGAGGAAGTCCGTGTGATAACAGAATCACGCGCGAAAAAGTAAATTTTATCGGCTTAAGTGCCGAACATTAATCGGGTCAAACCCGAACGCCGCAAGGATGGGCAGCGGCAATAAAATAAGTCAGCCCTCGTTACGTTATTGTTGGCGGTTTCGCCGACCGACACCAACCCTAATACTGAAGTGTGGATACCGTCTTATGGAGCAAAACCCGCAGTCACAGCTTAAACTTCTTGTTACCAAGGGCAAGGAGCAAGGCTATCTGACCTATGCCGAGGTCAATGACCATCTGCCGGAAGATATCGTCGACTCTGATCAGATCGAAGACATCATCCAAATGATCAATGACATGGGCATTCAGGTGATGGAAGAAGCACCTGACGCCGATGACCTGTTGCTTGCTGAAAACTCAAACAACACAGACGAAGATGCGGAAGAAGCTGCCGCTCAAGTACTGTCCAGCGTAGAATCCGAGATCGGGCGTACTACTGACCCGGTTCGCATGTACATGCGTGAAATGGGTACCGTTGAGCTGTTAACCCGTGAGGGTGAAATCGATATCGCTAAGCGTATCGAAGACGGTATCAACCAGGTTCAGTGCTCCGTTGCCGAATATCCGGAAGCGATCACTTATCTGCTTGAGCAGTATGACCGCGTTGAAGCAGAAGAAGCTCGTCTGTCTGATTTGATCACTGGTTTTGTTGACCCGAATGCTGAAGAAGATCTTGCCCCTACCGCCACTCACATTGGTTCTGAGCTAACTACTGAAGAAAACAGTGACAGTGACGATGAGGAAGATGAAGACGACGACGCAGACGATGACAACAGCATCGACCCTGAACTCGCGCGTGAGAAATTTGGTGAGCTGCGTACGCAGTACGAAAAAGCTCGCGACACGATTAAAGCAAAGGGCCGCGCTCACGCGGATTCTGCCGCTGAGATTCAGCAACTGTCTGAAGTCTTCAAACAGTTCCGCCTGGTACCGAAGCAATTCGACTACCTGGTAAACAGCATGCGCGTCATGATGGACCGCGTTCGTACTCAAGAACGCCTCATCATGAGATTGTGTGTTGAACAGTGCAAAATGCCGAAGAAAAACTTCATCACACTGTTCACCGGCAACGAAACCAGCGAAACCTGGTTCAACGCAGCCATCGCAATGAACAAGCCGTGGTCTGAGAAGCTGCATGACGTTTCTGATGACGTGCATCGTAGCTTGCAGAAACTGCAACAGATTGAAGAAGAAACCGGCCTGACCATCGAGCAGGTTAAAGATATCAACCGTCGTATGTCCATCGGTGAAGCGAAAGCTCGTCGTGCGAAGAAAGAGATGGTTGAAGCAAACTTACGTCTGGTTATTTCGATCGCCAAGAAATACACCAACCGTGGTCTGCAATTCCTCGACTTGATTCAGGAAGGCAACATCGGCCTGATGAAAGCGGTTGATAAGTTTGAATACCGTCGTGGTTATAAGTTCTCTACTTATGCAACATGGTGGATTCGCCAGGCTATCACACGCTCTATCGCCGACCAGGCACGTACCATCCGTATTCCAGTGCATATGATTGAGACAATCAACAAACTCAACCGTATTTCGCGCCAGATGCTGCAAGAGATGGGCCGTGAGCCAACCCCGGAAGAATTGGCTGAACGTATGCTGATGCCGGAAGACAAAATCCGTAAAGTGCTGAAAATCGCTAAAGAGCCTATCTCCATGGAAACGCCAATCGGCGACGATGAAGATTCGCATCTGGGTGATTTCATCGAGGATACCACCCTCGAGCTGCCACTGGACTCTGCAACATCAGAGAGCCTGCGTAATGCGACTCACGATGTGCTTGCGGGCCTGACAGCGCGTGAAGCGAAAGTTCTGCGTATGCGTTTCGGTATCGATATGAACACCGACCACACGCTGGAAGAAGTGGGTAAACAGTTCGACGTTACCCGTGAACGTATCCGTCAGATTGAAGCGAAGGCACTGCGCAAACTGCGCCACCCAAGCCGTTCTGAAGTACTGCGTAGCTTCCTGGACGATTAATCTTATCGCCCTTCTAAAGAGCCCTCCTCGTGAGGGCTTTTTTATGCCTGCACGAAAACAATTTCCATCTGTGTTCCTTGCCTTATTGCCCACGAAAATACCAGAAGTGAAAAGTATAAGAGTTTGATTAGGCTTTGATTATAAAAACAGCAGATGTCACGCAATCACTGGATTGAAGCGCCAAGTTACATTATAATCCTGCGCCACGGCCCCTTAGCTCAGTGGTTAGAGCAGGCGACTCATAATCGCTTGGTCGCTGGTTCAAGTCCAGCAGGGGCCACCAAATAAAACAAGGACTTAGATGAGAAATCATCTAAGTCCTTTTTCTTTGCTTTGAATTTGGGTCAGGTAATTGTAAGCATACCCATTTTAGTTCCACGCACTTTTTGAGATTTCCGGTTTCTCAGCCATCAGCCGGTACTCTTCCGGTGTCAGGTTATTCAGGGATTCATGGGGCCGCTCACTGTTGTATTCGTTCAGCCAGCGTTCCGTTATTTCCCGTGCTTCGTTCAGCGTTCTGAACAGATAAAAATCTAGTATTTCGGTCCGGTATGTTCGGCTAAATCGTTCGATAAACGCGTTCTGCGTCGGCTTACCCGGCTTGATAAATTCCAGCATCACACCATGCTCTTCAGCCCATTGCGCCAGAGTCAGTGAGATCAGTTCCGGCCCATTATCCATCCGCATCTTTAGCGGATATCCACGGTTTGCCACTATCCTGTCCAGCACACGGACGACGCGCTGCGCCGGGATATTCAGGTCAATTTCGATAGCCAGAGCCTCGCGGTTAAAATCATCCACGACGTTGAAAGTCCGAAAACGTCGGCCACATGTCAGTGCGTCGTGCATAAAATCGATGGACCAGCTCTGGTTCAGCGCCTCCGGCGTGGCCAGCGGAGCCGGATTGCGTACCGGCAGACGTTGTTTGCCCTTGCGACGAAAATTCAGTTTCAGCAGACAGTAAATACGGTGCACGCGTTTGTGGTTCCAGACGAGCCCTTGTCTACGAAGCACCTGAAAAAGCTTCTTAAATCCGTATCGCGGATAGCGTTCTGCCAGTTCAGTCAACGCCAGGATCACCGGTTCATCACGCCGGGTATCGGGCTGATAAAAATACACCGTCCTGCTCAGCGAAACTGTCCTGCATGCCTGGCGGATGCTCATGGAAAATTGTGCAGTCAGATAGCTGACAAGCTCCCGCTTTATCGCTGGTTTTAGAGCTTTTTTCGATAACGTCCTTCAGCGCCCGGCATTCCAGACTCAGATCGGCAAACATCTGCTTCAGACGACGATTCTCGTCCTCAAGATCTTTGATTTTTTTAATATCAGCCGCTTCCATCCCGCCATATTTCGCCTTCCAGTTGTAGTAGCTGGCTTCGGAAATAGCGGCCTCGCGACACACATCTTTGACGGTGCGCCCGGCTTCGACAGACTTCAGAACGGCGATGATCTGGTGCTCGGTGAATCGGATCTTACGCATAGCGATCTCCACAGGTGACATAATCAGTATGTCGGAAGATCTCTAAAAGTGAATGGTACGGATTACAGGGATACTTACAGTGGGACCTGCATCCAAAAGTTTATAATGAAAATGCCAGTCAGTTTCCTGACTGGCATTCGCTACAAGATACTAATTTTTAAAAAGGCTTCACTTTAAAAAGTGTATTTCACACCAATCATAGCCGCACTATCACTATAACCATTGCTGCCAATCTGGTTACCCACATTCCCCCAAACATTGAGGTTATTGCTGACTTTCCCTTCAACACCCACTTTCACTTCAGCAATATTTTTAGCTCCAGTCATTGAAGAGAACTCACCATTTAAGGCAGTACCAAAGTTTTTAGTGTTGTGGATCCAGTTTGCTTCGACAAATGGCTCAAACTCACGATCTTTACCATTGTCCATTTGGTTATGACCTTTCATATACGCCCTGACACCTAGGCGGGTCATCAGATTACCGTCCCCTTCCATTCCCACACGCGTCCCATTTGCTTCAGTATGAGAATCGGCCTTAACTCCCATCCAGACAGCTTGAGCCTGCGGTTGAACATACAAGGTGTTAGTCGTACCTTTACTGCCCTTGAACTCACCGGTTTTAAACGTATAACCCGTTTCCGCTGAAGCGGTGAAACCATCCGACTTATAGGACTCAGGAGCCAGATCGTCCCCCTTAACGGTATTGTTGAACCAGTTGTACTGAATCCATGTATCAACATACGCTCCGGTATGTTCAGCTTCATTGGCAAACCACGTTCCGTATACACCCACGCTATAACCGTTAACCGAGCCATCAGCACGGTATTGAGTCACTGACGAACGCGTTTTACTGTTGTTGTTACCATAACCAGCCATTAGACCAAGATGGGTACGACTACCACTTTCTGAACTCCAGTCAGCAATGTCTCCTCCCAGTTGCATCACATAACGGTTGCTCTGGGTTTTCAATTGGCCACTGTTATCACGGAATCGGTTATGACCGCCCGTGTTACGCATCCACATGCTGGTGACTTTCTCTTCACCAGTCAAAGCATCAACGTAGTTCGTCTCACCGAGGCGATCATGCAATGTCATGATAAACATGGTATTTGCAGCAGCGATGTTTGCGGTATACGCACTTGCTTCCGGGCGCACGATCTTATCTGCTGTAGAATTATTTGCATCTTCAGGTTTTGGCTTATTATCCTCAGGAGCAAGTAACTGCGACTGCAGATACCAGTTACCATCGGCTTTTCCTTTATTCAGGAAGTAGTCGTATGCCCCCGCGACTGCACGGCCCTGAAGGGTGAAATGACCATTTGAGTTGCCATCAACCTGCACGACCTGGATACCATTGTTGGTCTGCGCTCCGTAACCTCCCATATTGCTGACCTGAACGCGCGTGCTACCAGAGGTGTCCCCCTTCACAACCATTTTGTCTGTTATGGAATTGTCATTACCCAAGACGGTATTTAGTGATAGCAAACCATTGTCGCCAGCGTAATTACCATTCACTACGAGAGTATTTCCTGCAATTCCACCAGCCAGTTTGATTTCACCACTATTAGTGAGGCTGCCAACCTTCAATGTACTTTTAGCTTGTTTTTCATAGCCAGTCAGTGCATTCAGCGAGGCCAATGTTCCCTTGTTGTATACACTTCCCGTCACTTCACCATTGCCACCAAGAGTGGCACCGGATGCAATATTAACCTCACCGTTACCCGACAATTTGCCCGCAGCAGATTCATTACTGCCGAGGACCCATCTTCCTTCCTGTACAGTAGTGCTCCCGGTGTAAGCCAGTTCCCGGTCGACAATAAGATCCGCATTACCTAATTTCTCAACATCTCCAGCACCGGTAATTGTATTTACCAATTGCCAGTCTGAGATAGCTATCAGACGCATAGTCCCATTGTTCGTTACACTTGCTGTACCCAAGTTTTTAGCAGTATAGGCATTCAAATAACTGCCACTCTCCACCTTAAAATCGCCACTGAACGCACTGTTATCCGCTGTCAGTGAAATATCGGTATCATCCTTGAGCTCAATCTGGCCAGAACCTGCCAGTTGCTTACTGAAATTACCTACAATAGCGGTATCGCTGGCAGGTTGTTTGGCAAAGGTCAGACGATCATTTCCCGCAGTGAGCGTTAAAGTGCCTAAATCCCCCAAACCCGATGTATCGTTCAGTAAGACCTGTGAACCACCTTCAACCGACACATTTCCTGTAAAACCTTTGTTTGCGCCGTTTACTGTTACTACGCTCGGGTCAATAATCAATCTACCGCTACCCCGTAGCGTATCGGAATCAATTGTGCCGCCATCGGCATTGCCTGCTGTTCGTAAGGCGTCAGTAATAAATAACTCACTTCCTTCAGAAAGTAATATATGGCTGCCTGATGCTGTATTCAGTGCTCCAACTTTCTGGCTATGGCCTTGCATATCGATATTAGCGCCATTTTCTATCTGGAGATTGTTAGTTCTACCCAATACCCCATCATTCCCCAGAGCTAGTGTGCCATTACGCACTACTGTTTCCCCTGAGTAGTCGTTATCCTGGTTTGAGAGTGAAACCACCCCCGTTCCTGTATCAATATGCAAATCGCCGGAGCCAGTGACTTTCGCACTCAAGTCACTAGCTGGACCATTCTTACCGAAGCTATTCAGTACAAGGGAGTCAGAGCCCTGCCCCAGGAGTTTGACCTGCGTAAGACCATAGTTGATATACAAGCCATCTGCATCGTCACCACTGGTAAGACGGTAATCCCATGTCCCTTTAGCCACTGTTTTACCCTGCTGCGCAATATCAATATTCACAGCATCAGTAATAACATTTCCATTTTTGTCGACCAGAGTGAGATTCCCTGCACTTCCCTGAACAGCGGAGTCAGAAGTTGCCAGCTTAATCAGGGAATTCTCATCATCCTGTTCCATTATCGACAGATGAGTATCGGGTAGTGGATGGTGATTACTCACGCTGCCTGAATCAACCTGAACAGTACCTCGTCCAAGTAGGTTCATCTCCGTAGAATGAATTGATCCTGTAGATGAGCCATTTCCAGGCGTAACGCCTTCAAAGCCTAAGGTACCGCCGCTAAAGGTGAGTCCCCCAATGCGCTGCACGCCGTTTCCAATGTGTGTAACGTTTCCATTCCCGACATTTAGCGTTGCCTGACTTAAAGCCACTGTATTCAGACCAGAAAGCTCAAAACGGCTGTTGGTTAGCTCAAGGGAGCCACTGAAACCATTGACCATGTTGTTTGAAGTGAAATCAAACTGACTATTATTGGCATCAACAAACACGGTTCCATTGCCCGTGATATGACTATTAAATGCCAGATCAGAAGAAGATTTAAGTTCCAGACGGCTGGTAGTATCAATGTTATAACCAGTACTGATGGCATCATTACCCATATCACCTAAAGCAAGATTTACTTTATCTAAGGTGAGAGTAGAACCTGACGTTAAATCAATATGTTCAATACCCGTAATCGCATCTGCGCGATCCAGAACATACTCCGCATTCTGCAAACGCAAAGTATCGTCGCCAGCTCCACCGTTTATAGAATTGAAAATTTTGTCTTCAGTGGATTTTACATCCGTCAGCAGGAAAACATCTTTACCGCTGCTTGTTGTGAAATCAGTACCTGTACTCCCCGATTCCAGAGTGACCTGATTATTTCCTTTTAGTAGGTTTACCTGCCCTCGAATGTTTGCACCCCTGGCATTTGTGAACTGTAAACCGCTACCGTTATTGGTTTCTATAGCAATACTACTGTTATCAGTCGCCTTAATGTCACCGCTGTTTACGAAAGTATTAACAGAGCCATTGTTAATATCAACAACAGAGGCAGTTGTTGATTTGGAAATCAGCACTCCAGACTGCTCAACCTTCTGGGTAGACCCTTTAACCGTTAATGCCGCGCCACCATTACTGTCCAGTACGTTTATACTAACGCCCGTTTTAAGGTCGGTCGATGCATTGCTCACAATGCCTTTACCCGCAGCATGTTCCACGTTAATAAACAAATTTTTTGAATCAGACATATCGAGAACCTGATCTGTTTGTGATCCGTTCACGATATTTTCAAACAGGATACCAGTGCCACTTCCGGTTACATTAATAGTCCCCGAATTGGTTTTAGCGAGTGAGGCTCCTGTGTGAATACCCACACCATTACCGACATTGATTTTCGTATTGGTAAGCTGGATATTCGAAATATTGGCCAGGTTTTCGATAGCACTCCCGGTACCATTGCTGTCCATATCAATAGTGGCATCCTTGACAGTCAGCCCTTTAGCGCCACTGGATAACAATATGCCATGGGCGGTACCCGCAGCCTGAGTGGTACCCATGCCTGTCAGATTCATCGTTGCATCCTGGCCAACGTTGAAGGCAGCATTACCGTCGACAGCACTGACGGTTGCCTGGTTATTGACGACTGAATCGGCACCCTGAATATTGACTGCAGTGCCATTAACACTGATATCGCCTTCATTATTAAGAGTCCCGCCAGATACCAGGACTCCTGTGCTATCTGCTTGATCAAGGTTGATTGAACCTTTGTGGTTTAACGTCCCACCATTGCGTGCAATGTAACCAAAAGCACCATCAGCAGTATTACTGCTATTAAGGTTTGCGTAGCTTGTGAGGACAGAATCGCCCTTTTGGCCTGCAATAACATTCCCGTCAAGATCGTAGTAGTTACCATCAACGATCCCCGCTGTCGTATTTTTCCCCGCAACTTTTATGATTGTTGAGTTAGAGGTAATTTCGCCACTGGCACCACCTTCAACCCTTACACCTGTCGCACCGTCACCTGTAATTTCCAGTGTCTGTGCCCCCGATGAAGTGAATTGGCTCCCAATACCCGTCACCTGTATTATCGACGAGTCAACGCCAGAAGCTTTAAGAAGAGCGCTGCCAGTATTATTACTATTGAAGTTTGCTCCCCCTCGATACGATATAATGTAGAACCTTCGGTTGAGACATCCTGTGGCTGGGTTGATACATTGTTTATTTCTGAACCAGCACCATAGATAAAATATCCAATCTGATTTTTGCCACTATTTAGGACCAATGCACCCGAATTAGTTATATCTATTTTCCCACCATTTCGAGCATGTAACCCTATAGCTTTATCCGCATTCAGATTTACTTCACCACTTAAAATTAAATTTGAGCCACTTCCCTCAACCCATGCACCAAAATTCTTTAATGATGATGTGTTATCACCATTGGTAATGTTGATTTCCCCAGAGCTACTTGCCTTGCTACCGTTTAACAACTTAATCCCAACAGCACTGTAACCATTCAGATTAATTTTTCCGTTATTAACAATCCCTGCGGCACCATTATCTGCCAGCACACCGATATTTGGTGCCGTTTTGATACCATTTATGTCAATAACACCATCTTGCTTCACAATGATAGGATTCGTGCCATCGGCTTTAATCGCCATCGCATTTTCAACATTCTTACCTATAGTTATCGTTCCGGTGTTATTAATTGTTCCGCTTTTGATAAACATACCAATCGCAGGAAGCTTAACATTCACATCACTAGTCGCTTCTCCATGGGTAGACTGAGCAGTTCTGCCAATGTAGATATTTCCTGCGTTATTGGCTATAGCATTTCCTTGAACAAAAACACCATAGGTATAGACATTGTCTGATGCGATAGTGGGCTCCCCACCTGTTGCAATGTTCATAACTCCGCTGGTGCTGTTATTGAATATGGTATTATCCTCGAGCGACACACCTGTGGCATTGAAACTATCTTGCCGTGATGCCACATTAATAACACCAGTACTATTTATTAGCGTTGTTCCTGTTGCGTAGATAGCAGTGTGAGCACCACGATAAGCAGTCACAATATCTTTGCTCGTCCCTGCATCCAGAATGCCATTATTATTTACAATACTATCACGAGCAGAGATAATATAATCGCCACCAGCAGCACCATCTGCCACGCCTAATGTACCATCATTATTGAGTGTTGCCCCATCTGTTAAACTGACAACACTGGTATCGCTAAATACCGCTTGAATATTGGCATCGCTGGCGATGTTAACTATCGAGCGAGCACCATGTGCATTTATAAATGAGTTAACATCTCTGTTTGCAACACCAAGTATGTTATCTCCCGCCGAGATCCCAGTGGTAAACTGAATAGTATTATTTGCTGAGATTTTGTAGGCTTTTGCAAACTGAGTATCATATTGCTCGGGTGATAAAGCGCCTGATTTAATCGCATCAATTAATGCCGAGTTATAGCTTTGCAAATCACTCAGTGAATTAACAGTATAATCACCGATAGCGCTGTTGAAACTCCCCGTATAACTAATGGAGTTAAATTGATAGAAATTACCTGCGGGTGGAAAAGAATTCATTACATTGCCGCTTCGGACAATCGTCTTTGAATTGTAGTTCAGCACTGCATCACTAGTATCAGAAACTTGACTACCAACATCAAAAATACGGGATTCTTTAGTTATAGCAAAAAAATTATTTTGAGCGTTACTAACCCATGTTGCATCCTTAGTTCCGACATCGATATTTAATGTCCCTCCGGCACTAACCGATGCCAATCGCATATCTTTATATTGCTGATTTCCCACTGGAGTGTTTATTGTTACAATCACATCACTCACAGCCTGGCTAGAAAAATTATCGTTTTCGTAGACTGATACTGTTTTTGTCGCACCTGTAATTGGGTCCGTATAACTCACATCTTTCGTATGCCCACCAAAATTAATGGAGGAAAAATTAATATCAGCGCTACCTGGAAGTATATAACCATTCTTTTCAGCATCACTAATACTCATTTGCACAAAGCCAGAGTTTCCAGGAGAAATACTACCAAAGCCATTTAAACCTGTGACAAGATCAACAACCTGGCTATTCCCAATAGTTGCCTGACCCACTCCGTTACTATTAATAACAGGTGAGAAAATAGGAATATCTAGAGTGACCGCATAAATAGGCTGCGCATTTGAAACAAATAATGAAATAGACAATGCAACAGAATTTATTTTAAATGTAGAAAGCAAAGAACTAGAGTCTATTTTTTTATTTGAGCAAACGACTGTGGAACACTTATTTTTCGTAAGCTCTGAAACCACAACGAAACATGAATTACTAACACTCCAGATAACTTTGAAAACATTATTCATTTAAAACATCTCTGTGTCTGTAAAAAACACACGTCTAAGCAATGAAACCTAATCAGCCTTCAACACTAAAACCATATGTTTTGTTAAAAAATAAATTCAAAATAACACTATGGTAACTCATCAAGAATGATGCAAATCAATTTTTTCAACTTGTGTGAATCCGTTCAATTTGTGAAAAAAAATAATACTCAAGCAATTCTTATTGATAACCAACAAAAATCATAATCACTATAACCATACCCTATGAAACAGTTTAGAGTTAACAGTCAAAATCATGAACATTTATTGTGAAACAGCATTTTTTTAGTTTATTTGAAAATAAAACTAATAGTTAGAATAGATACTTAGCATATAGTTCGCAGAGAAATCATTTAGGATGTATTATGTATTAAAGCGTTACTGTATTTATAAAGATGAACTAACCTAACAAACTTTACAAAAAGTAGCCATGTCGCGAAATTAGTTTATTTTAATCGGCGCTAGAACTTCTCTTTTGTCAGGCGACCCCTAATTAAAAAACCGAGACACGGCATCAAGTAACCCAAGCACAAATCTATCGATCTGTTGCCAGCTCAACAGCTATTGAAACCGGCACGCCAATTCTGGAAATCAAGCTACAACTTAAACGTAACCGAAAACTGGCGCAGATCGTCGGTCTCGCCAGTAAATCCAGAGACCTGCTTTAATTAACCCTTTATCTCTGCCCAAACAGATTCACAACATTGTTTTCTTGATGTTGCTGGTAGTTGTTCACTCGCGATTGACACAGTTCAAGAGCCTTACGCTTCTCAACCAGGTAATCATAAAGGTCATAGTGCTTAGAACTTACATCCTGAAGAACATGGTTCTGAATGCGATCACGCAGGTCTTTAGCGATAGCCGCTTCTCCCATCAACGTCTTACAAGTCCGGCGAATATTACGGGCAATAAAAGATGGGCTCAGCGCAAAGTGTTCCCGGTAATAGATGATGGCTTGAGCTAAGCTGTCCGTGCGTAGCGCCTGCCGATAATCTGGTGTGCTTATAGTGTCCAGGGCATGAGTGCCACACTGATCCTGATACTCTATGATTTCCTGCGATGTCACTGGCATAAATTCAGCGTTACAGGAAAAAGAAACTAATAGAAGGGGGAAATTGCTAAGGCCACTAGCCAGTATTCGGATCTGGCAGGTTAAAATGGTTAAAGGAACTCACCTGATCACATTGAAAGCTGGAGATAAGAACCATGCCGACAAACTATGCGTACGAACGCGTCCGACAAGCAAAGCGTAAAGGACTGCGGTCTGTTTCTCGCTGGATGCAGGGGAATGAGTGTCTTCACAGTAATATTCCTGCAGAAAGAATCAGGGGGATTCTTACTCTACACGACATCACACTGACCGCTTTCGCTAGAGCAATGAATATGAGTTTATCTGCATGTCATTACTTGGTATCTGGCAGTTCCCGGATCACATCAGAAACAGCGGTACGATTAAGTTATGTCCTGGGTGGCACTGCCGAGCAATGGGTCCGCATGCAATATGAGTATGAATTGTCGCACGTAAAAGTTGATAAACGCTCTTTATCTCGATTAGCAACAACAATGTTTAACCCTAATAAATCATAAAGTTAAGAGGTGATTACGCTATCCATATTAGTGGATCATTTTCCAAAATGATCCGCATGACAGTCCTTGTAAAACCAATACAAAAAATGATCCAACCTTGTCAGCCCTTGTGGTTACTGGCCTTGACCGGAGAGATCACCTTTCACCGGATGTGAAAAACGCGACCGGATGCATTTTTTGCGAATGATCTGGGTGATTGTATTAGTCAGACCACTAACTGCTGTTATTCGCTATATCGCCAGCGATAGCCAGCATTGGTTTCACGCTTGCCTTTACAGACCAGACAAATTTTAGAAGACGATGCTCCTGGCGTTGCAACTACTGCAATCGGTACAGTATCAAATAAGGTTTCCGTCCCATCATTGGCGATTCTGATAACCGGCCTGCTTTTTGTTTTTACCTTCCGCACCTCGACGATATTCAGGGGCTTACCTGCAGCTATTTCTTCAGGTGTAGCGTAGCGTGCACCATACCCACCGGCAGAGCGCCTTTTACCATTAGCCACCATCGTGAATTTTCCATTTTGAATGCCAAATGCACGATTGGCATCGGCGACTAAAGGCCAATATTGTTGATAGCCATCACTAAGTCGGATAGTAATCAGCGGCCTGCCCCAGGCATCATTCACTTTCGCCATACGTTTCGCCGTCCATTCCGGATCTGAATGGTATTTCTCGCGCATCGTAGCTTCACGCCGGGCTAATGTTTCGGCTGTCATTGAGGCCTGTAATATTCCCCCCATACGCTCACGCTCACCTTTGCGCCGCCAGCGCAGCTCCTGAGCTGCTGCCAACTTATCGGCATGACCATTTGCCTGGCGCTTTGCCAATCCTTTCCGATTGTGCTCAATCCAAACCGGATCGGCACTGCGCAGGGTCATGGCCTGCTCTTTGGCAAGGTTATACATTTCAGGTGTTACGCCATCAATTATATCTTGACGCCCCCTCCCCTTCCTTCCGCGTTTATCCAGCATCATGGCATAGACAGCCTGCCAGGCTGTTACGCGAACCGTTAAGTCCTCCAGATAGAGGCGGTTAATGCGGTGGAAAATAACACACTGGATTACATGATGGTTTTCACCATAGCAATCTGATGCAACGGGATGAATCTGCGCCCACCAGATAATTTGCTTATAGAGTTGGCGCGGGTTCATAGCATCAGTTTGAGGGTTATAAGTCATTTTGTGCTCAATGCCGCCAGCCGATCGAGCATCTGCTGTGCGATTTCACGGTTGCGAGATGAATTGGAAATATGAGCGGTAGATTCACCAGCACCCCAATAACCGGATAAATGCTGGATGACCATAGCCCCGGTAGGTGTCGGCGAAATGCTCCAAGTTTCAAAAGCTCCCGTTCCATCACCTAGCCTCCAGTCACATTTAATAAAATATTTATGGTTACTGCCGCGTTCTGGCTTGAAAGCATTCCCATCCAGGTGAGTTGCGGGATCCCCCCCCGATAAATGCTGACATTCATTCATCAACAACAAAGCAGGATACTCAGTTTGCTCACCGACAAACAATTTCCGTACAACTTCGGGCTGGTTGTATTGCGCGTATGCAGAATTACTTAACACAAATATCAGCAAAACCCCTGCATTTAATTTGCTCAACGCTGCTCTCCGATCGCATAACCCTGCTTGTATGCGTCCAGGTATGTCCCTCCGTTGTACTTAATCCAGGCCGGCACGGTCTTTTTATGCTGGTGGCCATCACTGCCGCCCATCATGCACGTCATATACAGTTCGCCTGCTGTTTTGTTGAATTGCTGCATGGTGACGGTTACACCAAGGGGGATCGCGTTCTCAGTCAGCGTGCGGGCAATACCTTCACATTCCGGCATTGATATTGCCGGTGTGGTGTTTAGGGGCTTAGGCTTCGGTTTAACGAGCTCGCTATAAATCAGACCTTTCATATCTCACGGCTTCTCAGAGATTCGTCCAAGACTTGCCACGTTTTTTCAGTGCCAGGTGAGCCATATAAATCAGCGTCAGCACCACGCCTGCTAGCAGCGCCATTTGCCATAAATAAAAGTGATTAATGTTCATGGCACGCTCAATATCGCGTGGTATCAGCCCTTTCATGTAATCAACCTTCATCATATCGTCGGAATCCTTACTATCGCTCAGTAGCCATAACGCAACATGATCCATAACAACAAGGCTGAATGGCGCAGCGGAAAAACAACAGCCGAGAATAACGGTATTGAAGATGGTTTTTGTGATGAAGCCCCAGCCTTTCGCATGAGCCCACGGAAGCACTTTCCATAGGATGAGAACGGCGGGAATAATGAAGAAGAAAATGACGCGCCAGGGTATGTAGTGCATGTTAATTACTCTCTAAATCGACATTTGATGCCGCATACTTTTTCGATGAATTCACAAAGGGCTTCTGCGCCTTCTTCAATCGAGCGGTACAGTTCTGATATGAAAACTGCATCGCCATCTTCACCGAACAAATTCCAGAATTCAGGCTTCATATCCACTGATGTAAAACGTTTTAACGTGTCACGATTACATCGGAAGCGGTAGAGCTTACCGCTGCGCTGGAGCATGTGCACGCCAGTAGACGAATTTCCCCTTGTTTTAAGCAAACTTATCATTTGTCACTTCATGAAATTGAATGAATTCCTGCCAACGAACCGCCAGACGCTCTTTGTCCAGCGCCCATACCAGCGGATTGATTACTTTGCATTCATATTCCTCCCATTCGATGCCAGGAGCGAAATGAACAGTCATAGTTTCGGGGTTGATGCCCATCTGCTTACGGTCAAACAGCGTGTGGAAAGTTGGCGACATTAGGATCCCATTACTGGCGTTGTAGCAACCATGAATAGCGTCCTCAATATGCGCAGCATGAAGATGCCCATTCAGCTTTTTGTCAGTTATGGCGCAACGGTTGCCAAAATTGCGGAAAACAAAGGTTCTGAATTGTTTTTGAATACGCGGATCACGCTGTGTGGTTGTAACTTGTTTGTTTTTTCCCACCAGCTCAATATCCGCTGCTGTTAAAAGTAGTAAACGCTTAGGGACAGTGACTGGCGGTTTTGCTGGGATAGTTGTTTCTGATGGCGCTGGCACGGCCTGCTGGCGATTTTCTTTCTTAGCCTGACGCATCGCCAAAAACTCATCAATAGGTGGCTTTGGCATGTGCGGATTCTGGCGCAGGCGCTCGTCCAGAAAGTCTTTGAAAATCTCAATCAGCGCGGCTGGAATGTGCATTGTGACGGTTGGAAGCTGACTTATCGCCTCCACGCGTTTACGGCGTTCCATTGTCTCAACATCCTGGCGTAAAGATTCATGCCCTGCGCTACGCATATGCAGGCTATTGGAATTACGAATCAACGCCGACCATTCCTTTCTGGCCATCAGCTCTTTGGCACGGCGTTCTTCTGCTGTGAGCTCAACAACAACCGGATCCGGCGTAACGATTTTGAGCTCAGGAATGATGCTTTCCGGCTCAGGTTTAACTGTTTCAAAGACAGGCTTTACAATATCGGCTTTTGGCTCAGCTTTTACCACCGGCATCAGCCCTTCCATGTAGGTTGCCAGGACACTAAATGTCTTCTGGCCAAAGAGCAACGCCATTGCAACACGATTGCGCTCATGCTTGAATTTTTTGCCAACGAGACGGGTTAAATAAGTGCGAAGGATATCGCCGTTTGGCTGGTTAAAATTACGGTTATAGAGAGCAAAATCGGGCTTGCTTGCCAGTCCTTTTGCCGTAATAGACAGCATATTTTCCAGCCCAGGATAAACAATATTCACCGTTGCATTCTTAGGCAAAAGGAGCTGAACGCGTTCTTCTAACTGCCGATCGACGACAAGCGGCAAATCAAAATCGCGGCAACCCATAACCAGTTCACGGGCAATATCGACAACCTTAATCTTTTTCTTTCCACCCTCTGATTTCTGATTCTTTCTGGCGATCATGTAAGAGCGAACCTCATTTCCTCTAGGGAATGCGAAATAAGCGCCATACACGGGGTTTTCAGGGTTGCCAGCAATCAGCAACGCGATGCGCTCAATGTCCATGCTATCAGGAATCTCGTGAGTGCTTTCACGCGCGATGAAACGGAAATTGTGCTTACTGCCATCGCCGAGAGTTTTGGTGATGTTACGCACCTCTCCGATGTTCATCCCTTTGACAGTTTGGGTGCGCAAAGCGCGGGTTGTTGGGAAGCCCGGATGAGTGGCAAAGAATTCACCCAGAACGCGATAAGCCGTCTTTTGTTCGCTACCAGGGGTGCTATGAATAACGCCATATTCTAAAGTCATTTCGTTCACATCCACTTTACAAGATCACTGACGACGTGCTTAATCTCATTACGTTCGTTTGGACTGACCCCACAATAATCTCCAGTTTGTTCGCTAAAACCAAATCACCTGAACCAGACTCATAACGCTCTTCTGCTGAATTAAGCTCATATTTTGACAAGCCCTTACCTCCCTTCAAACAAGTTCACAACGTTGTTTTCCTGCTGCCGTTGATAGTTGTTAACCCGGTCTTCCCAGACCTCAAGCGCTCTGCGCTTTTCAGTCAGGTAATCATAACGGTCGTAGTGTTTCGAGCTGACGTCGCTCAAAGCGTGATTTTGAATACGGTCCCGTATCTCTTTGCTGATCCCCGCCTCCCCCATCAGCGTTTTACAGGTCCGACGTAAATCTCGCGCCGTGAAAACTTTGAACTCAGGATTAAAAGCCCGGAAATACATGATGGAACGCGCCAGGCTATCGGTACGCACCGGGCGCTCACCGTTGGTTGATAGCGGGAAAATATAAGGGCTGTTACTTTCCTTAGTCAGCTCTTTCACTGAGGCTAATTCCTGTAATGCCGACTCAGTCAGTGGGATCAGATGCTCACGCTTGTTTTTCGATACATCGGCAATGACCAATAACGTCTTTTGCTGCCAGTCAATCGCGCTCCACTGGCTGGCAATCATTTCAAACGGACGCTGCCCACCAGCATAAACGCAGAAGCGGATTAAATGCTGCATCAGCGGCCCAACATTGGTGGCCTCTGCGAACTGCTCCATGACAACACGCAACTCTTCCAGCGTTAGCCATGTATCACCCACTTTTTCCGCCGAAGACTGCTTCGGTATGGCCGATACCGGGTTAACTTCAAGACCAAACGTAATACCCACGCTGGTATTCATCGGATCGTTATCGGCTTTCAGACCATAGTTAAATGCTGCCATCAGGTAGGAACGAATTCGGTTCGCATGAACCACTGCATCACGCTGGATAATGCCTGAGAGAATGGTCTTGATCTGCAAAGGCGTTACATCCTTTGCTTTGGTTTCTCGAGCGATAACCGAGTAGCACTCTCTTTCCATGCGCTTCAATACATCAGCCCACGTCCGCTTATTGTCGAGCTTCATCTTATTGACGTAACCATGCACCAGTTCTTCAAACGATCCCTGAGAACGATGCAGTTGCATGATGTGCTGTTCGGCCAGGCGCTGTTGCTCAAGCTCTTGCTGGGGTTCTTTTCCTTCAACAAGCCAGGCACCATACTTTTTCGCGAGTTCATTGGCCGTCACCAGTTTCATCTCGGGCCAGATGCCCAATTGGATGAACTTCTCTTTCTTCCCTTTATCCACGTAGTACCGAAAATAAAAAATCTTACTACCTGAAGGTTGTACTTTTACCCCCAGTCGTCCTGCACCACGCTGGCCACTATTACTCCACTCGTAGTAAGAAGTGTTTTTAGGTTTCAGCCCGCGTATTGCCGTATCCGTTAAATGAGTTGCCACACCATCACCTGTTAGTTTTCTCTTACCTGACCCAATCGAAAATCGGGTCAGGTAATGGGTCAGGTAACAATCTTACTGCCCAGAACATTTGGAGACAAACAGAAACTAAAAATGACAATTAACACAATGATTTAAATGAATTTAAATTACAAACCAGAACTAATGAGAAAATATGGGAAAGGACTATTTCCATGACTCATAATCGCTTGGTCGCTGGTTCAAGTCCAGCAGGGGCCACCAAATTTTAGCTTTAGATTCATATGATTAAGCCACCTTTCACGGTGGCTTTTTTGTTGTCTAAACTTTCAGTGGCGACGGAGTGGCAATAGTGCCGCGTCGGCGATACCTGAGAGACACCATGTAATTCAGGCCACTGCACAGCAGGTAATACACCAATCCCGTAAAGATAAAGATGGCCGCGGGATAGACCTGCACCCGGCTGTTGACCTGTCCCGCCACGGTGGTTAGCTCTGGCACATTGACGATGAACGCCAGAGAAGTGTCTTTAAGCAGCGCGATAAATAGCCCCATGTAGGAAGGAAAGACGTTGCGCATCACCTGTGGCAGCAATACCAGGCGCAGTATTTGCCATGCATTCAATCCACCAGCCAACGCCGCTTCATGTTGCCCGGACGGGAGAGCCTGTAAACCCGCGAACGTGGTGTGCATCACTGCTGCAGAGGTAAACCACGCCAGCGCCAGAGTGACGGTCAGCACACCGGGTAAATCGCTACCGGTGACAATCGGCAGCAAGAAGTAGAGCCAGAAAATCACAAAAATAAGCGGGATACCGCGGATGAATTCAGCCCAAATAAACAGTAACCGCCGCACAATGCCATCAAACCGCCAGGCGAGTCCTGCCAGCAATACGCCCCCCACCAGCGCCAACACTGCCGCTCCAGCCGCCATTAGCAGCGTGAGCAGTACGCCGCCCGGTTCACCCTGCGCCATTCTTCCCCACAGTAGATAATCAAGGTTGTCGGTAATCACCGTCAGATTAGCTATCATGCTGTGCCTCCGTATCCCGCACTTTAGTCACCTGGCGCTTATGTTCAGACGGGCGCGGGCCAAGCCAGGCGAACAATCCACCCATCACCAATCCTAAAGCCAGATACAGCACTGTTCCCACAGCAAAAGCCTCCAGCGCATGTGCGTTGTAGCTTTCGATTTGTCTGACCTGATAAGTCAGTTCCGCAAAGCCGATACCAGTGGCCAGCGACGAGAGCTTCATCAAATTAAGATACTGCCCCACTACCGGCTGCCAGGCATTCCTCATCCCTTGTGGTAGAAGGATCCAACGGAAGATAGACCAGGATGAGAACCCTTGCGAAAGCGCAGCTTCCACCTGTCCCTGAGGTACGGCCTGCAACCCGCTGCGCAGTTCTTCGAGCAGAAATGCAGAAGTAAACAGCCCAAGCCCCCAGGCAGCGCAGAGAAACTCCGGAGTGAGCCACCACACATTTCCGGGTAGTATTGACCAGCTGTGCTCATCGTTAATAAAGCCACGCAACGCCTGCGGAAGGACATTCCACGCGGCGAAATACCAGAACAGCAGTTGCACCAGCAGAGGCGTGTTGCGAAACAGAGATATCCATACCGCAACCACCGCACGACCAATTCGCCCGCTGGCAAGTCTCAACCCGAGTAATAACAGCGTTAAAGCCGTTGCCAGCAGTACTCCCGCCAGGGTGACCCAGACCGTGGTTAAAAAGCCGGAAGTAATCCACTGCAACGGCTGTCCTGTCAGGACTCCAGCCCAGTCTATGTGCCAGTTCATGGTTCATCCTTAAACCCGGCATGCAGAGGGTCGAGTACCTTTTGTAGAAAACGCCGGGTGCGTGGATGTTGCGGTGAGCTGAAGAACCGCGCCGGAGGAGCCTGCTCAAGAATTTCGCCGCCATCGATAAACACCACCCGATCGGCAATTTCCCGGGCGAACTGCATTTCATGGGTAACGACAATCATCGTAATGCCACTGTGGGCCAGGGATTTCATCACCATCAGCACTTCACCGATCATTTCCGGATCCAGTGCCGAAGTGGGTTCATCGAACAAGATTATCTGCGGCGAGGATGCTAAAGCCCGGGCGATTGCCACACGCTGCTGCTGCCCGCCGGAAAGCTGCGCAGGATATTGATGTGCTTTCTCGGCAAGCCCGACCCGAGTCAACAACGTTACTGCCTGCTGTTTAGCCTCATCAGGTTCCCAGCCATGAACATGCATCAGAGAAAGTGTGATGTTCTGCTCGGCGGTGAGATGAGCATATAAATTGAACTGCTGGAACACAAATCCGATGCGGCTACGCAAGGCTCGCAGAGCTTTGCCCTGCAAATCCCGTGTCGGTTTGCCATCAATAAAAATGTCTCCCGCACTTAACGGTTCGAGCTGGTTTATCAGTCGGATTAACGTCGATTTACCAGAGCCCGAAGGCCCGCAAATCGCCACCACTTCACCTGCGTTGATTTTCAGGTCGATGGACTTGAGGACCTGGTTTTCATCGTAACTTTTGCCAGCCTGGCGAAACTCAACGCTGGCATCCTGTAAATGTGCAAAATCCGCGGCCTGCACCGCGGATCGTTTGGAGAAGGCACTCACCATGTTACTGAGCTTCTATTTTAAAGCCGCGTGGCTGGGGAGTTTTACTGCCAGGACCAAACCAGCTGTCGTAAATCTTCGTCGCTTCACCGTTTTGCTCAAGCTTCACTAACTCGCCGTTAACTGCTGTAAGCAGCGCCGTTTCACCCTTCTTCACCCCGACGCCAATCTCTTCTTTGCTGAGCAGGTCAGGGAGAATTTTGAACTTCACTTTATCCGGTGCTTCAGCCAACAGACCGGCCAGAATGGTGCTGTCCTGGGTAATCGCCTGCACGTTGCCGTTACGCAGCGCCGTCAGCGCCAGTGGAATATCGTCATAGGAAAGCACGCGAGCGGATGGGAAACGCTGATGCAGCGCCTGCTCACCGGTCGTGCCTTTTACTGCACCAATACGGTCGTGCCCGTAGTCATCAAGTTTATCCGCTGACGCCGCCGGTACCAGGAATTGCTGGCCCGTCACGAAATAAGGCGTGGAGAAGTCGACAACCTGCGCGCGCTCCGGCGTGATGGTGATATCAGCGACGATCAGATCCACTTTGCCAGATTGCAGCAAAGGAATGCGGTTGGCTGGATTGGTTGCCACCAGCTCCAGTTTTACGCCAAGAGACTTTGCGAGAGCCTTCGCAAAATCAACATCATAGCCAACGATATCGTGAGTTTTAGCATCGATGGAGCCAAATGGGGGGTTAGCGTCAAAAGTGGCGACGCGCACGACGCCTGCTTTTTGAATATCGGCCAGTTGGTCAGCCTGAGCCACTGTGGCGGTAAGGCCGAACAGTGCCAGTAAAACGAGTGATGCGATCTTATTTTTATGAGAGCTCATTGCGTGTGCCATAGTTTTTCCTTGTTGTCCCAGCTTTTAGCAAGCTAAGGCCTTACACTCCCATATCCAGAATTGCACCACCAATGCTTAAAAAACATTAACATATGAGGAAAATATATTAAGGTTGGAGACGTTTCACATCGAAAGACAGAGAAATCCGCCATCCTTAAGCTCGCAGATATAGCCGCTTAAATGGTTCAAATAAGGGTCCATCAATAATGAATGCTCAAATAACGAAAACCCCGACGTCCACGATATCTGCCAGTACAACTTTTAGTGCAGCCAGTCTGCAGTTCCTGAACAAACTCGCGCAAAACAACTCCCGAGACTGGTTTAAAGAACATCAGGAGGAGTACGAGAATACTGTGCGCACTCCTGCCCTGCGGTTTATCGAGCAGATGCAGCCCGGTATTCTTGCCATTTCATCGAAGCTCACTGCGGTGCCGAAAAAAGTCGGCGGTAGTCTTATGCGCCCGCAGCGAGACAGTCGTTTTAGCAAAGATAAAACACCTTATAAAACCAATGTCGGGATTCAGTTCCGTCATTTCCAGGGAAAAGACGTTCATGCACCAGGCCTCTATCTCCATATCGCCCCTGAAGGTTGCTTTATTGCCGCAGGAATTTGGCATCCTGAATCAAAAGCCCTGAGTGCTATTCGCCAATGCATTGATGAGAACCCCAACGCTTATCAAAAGGCGTTACAGGAGCTACAAAGCCACGGGTTTATCATGGATGGCGACAGCTTAAGTCGCCCGCCAAAAGGCTTTGATAAAACCCATCCTTTGCTTACTGAATTGAAGCGCAAAGATTTTATCGCGTTGAAAAACATCGATTTCGAAGAGCTGTGCAAACCGGATGCTATCAATTTCTGTGCCGAACAATTTCAGCATTGCTCGCAATTGATGGCCTATCTCTGTTTTGCCCTGGAACTTGATTTCTAAAACATATCGAAAAAGTTGCCAAAACGTTAAATGCATCACACTTACGATGCTACACTACGCGGCTTTATTGGAAGCAGCGCCGGGTGGATAAATGAGTGAGCATGTAGAAGTGATAAACGAGCCAGTGGCCGTAACACGGCCTAACTGGTCGGCGGTTTTTGCCGTGGCGTTTTGCGTCGCCTGCCTGATTACCGTTGAGTTTTTGCCGGTTAGTTTGCTGACACCCATGGCACAAGAGCTGGGCATTTCCGAAGGCGTTGCCGGGCAGTCCGTTACCGTCACGGCTTTCGTGGCAATGTTCGCAAGCCTGTTTGTGACCAGCATTATCCGCTCAACTGACAGACGCTATGTAGTCATCCTTTTCTCTGTGCTGCTCACCCTCTCCTGCCTGCTGGTTTCCTTTGCTGAAAACTTCTCCATGTTGCTGATTGGGCGCGCCTGTTTAGGGATTGCCCTCGGCGGCTTCTGGGCAATGTCAGCCTCTTTAACCATGCGCCTGGTTCCAGCACGTACAGTGCCAAAAGCGCTCTCGGTCATCTTCGGTGCTGTCTCTATCGCACTGGTTATCGCCGCCCCGCTCGGTAGCTTCTTAGGCGGTATTATTGGCTGGCGCAACGTCTTCAATGGCGCGGCATTAATGGGCGTGGCTTGTATCATCTGGGTGTGGAAAGCACTGCCGCCGCTGCCAGGTGAATCAACACAGCATAAGCAAAACATGCTTGGCCTGCTTAAACGCCCAGGCGTGCTGGCGGGCATGACGGCAATCTTTATGACCTTTGCCGGACAGTTTGCCTTCTTCACTTACATCCGCCCGGTGTACATGACGCTTGCAGGGTTTGATGTCGACGGCCTGACGCTGGTGCTGTTGAGCTTTGGTATCGCCAGTTTTGTTGGCACATCGCTTTCTGCTGTTTTCCTCAAGCGTTCACTCAAGTTATCTCTCACCTGTGCCCCGCTGATTCTGGCACTGAGCGCTCTGGTTCTGGTGTTGTGGGGGAGCGATAAAATCGTCGCATCAGCAGTTGCCATTATCTGGGGCTTTGCCTTTGCTCTGATTCCCGTTGGCTGGTCGACATGGATCACTCGTTCACTTGCGGATCAAGCAGAGAAAGCGGGATCTATTCAGGTTGCGGTGATCCAGTTAGCAAACACCTGTGGAGCGGCAATTGGCGGGTTGGCTCTGGATAATCTCGGCATAATTTCGCCGCTGGTGTTATCAGGGAGTTTGATGTTACTGACAGCGTTGTTAGTAGCGGCAAAGGTACGAGCAAAATAACTGCGTCGGATGGCGCATTGCTATCCGACCAGCTTCACCCACCAAAATCCCATTACCCTCGCCAGAAAGGCTTATCCCCCAGAATCGTTGCGCGATGCATGATGCGGCGAGCGGGGAGATAATCAGCATTCGCATAATGCTGCGTGACACGGTTATCCCAAATAGCGATGTCGTTTTCCTGCCAGCGCCAGCGAACCTGGAACTCCGGCTTCGTAATATGTGTAAACAGGAAGGCGAGCAGCACATCGCTCTCTTTTTGTGAGAGGTCGACAATCCGCGTGGTGAACCCCTCGTTAACAAACAGCGCCTGCTTGCCGCTTACCGGATGGGTACGCACCACTGGATGCAGCAACGGCGGATTCTTAACAACCGCCTCACGCCAACGCTCATGCTCTTCTTCGCTGCGAAGATGTTTATATTCCGGGAATGATTTGCGGAAATCGTGTTCCGCCTTCAGCCCTGAGAGCAAGCGCTTGAACGGTTCTGAAAGCGCCTCGAACGCAGCAATGCCACTGGTCCACAATGTATCACCACCAAATTCTGGAAGCTGTTTTGCTGCCAGTATCGCACCAGCTGGCGGCGTTTCAATAAACGTCACATCGGTGTGCCAGTTATCGTTATCAGGCGGGTTATCGTTATGCGTATCGAGCACGATAATTTCCTCGACACCTTCCGCATGTGGATAAACCGGATGGATGTGCAGATCGCCAAACCGTTGTGCCAGCGTACGTTGCTGTGCGGGAGTAATAAGTTGATCGCGAAGGAACAGTACCTGATGGCGGATCAGCGCGTGGTAAAGCTGCTCAAATTGGTTATCCGTCAAACCTCGACTCAGCGTTAAGCCGTTAATCTGTGCACCGATATATGGCCCCAGTGGCGTAATATTCACTTTTTCGCTCATTGCCCTTCTCCATGCCATGGGGTTAAACGGCGCTGCAATGCCCGTAAACCCAGTTCTAAACAAAATGCGATAACGGCAATCACACCGATGCCTGCCAGCACGACATCCGTTGCCAGAAACTCCCCGGCTGACTGCACCATAAAACCTAAGCCACGCGTTGCGGCGATAAGCTCAGCGGCAACCAGCGTTGACCAGCCGACGCCAAGCCCAATACGAAAACCGGTTAGAATTTCCGGCAGCGCACCGGGCAAAATCACATGCCAGACAACCTGGAGTCGTGATGCCCCCAAAGCTTCGGCGGCACGAATGCGAACCTGTTTTGCGCTGCGCACTCCCGCCATGGTCGACATCGCGACAGGCGCAAATATCGCCAGGTAAATCAGTAAAATTTTCGAGGTTTCACCGATGCCGAACCAAATCACCATCAGCGGTAAATAAGCCAGCGGCGGCACCGGGCGATACAACTCAATCAGCGGGTCGAGAATGCCGCGCACTGTCGGGTTTAGCCCCATCGCGATACCCACGGGAATACCAATTAATACTGCAGCGAAAAGTGCCGTGAGAATGCGCAGCAGGCTGGCGGCGAGATGCTGCCAGAGTGTTGCATCCATAAACCCCTGCGGCCCGGCGATGCTAATTAGCTTTGTCAGCACCTGAAATGGCGGCGGTAAAAATAAAGGGCTAACCCATTGCTGTGCTGCAACCCACCACCACAACAAGATGATTGTCACCACCGTCGCAATGCTTAGCGTTATCTGGCGAGAAAATGGCCAATGCAACGCCAGCCGTTTGCGGCGGGCTTTATCCTGAATAACGATGCTCATAAGAAGCCCTCGCGCTGTTCAAATACCCGGCTCAGCACGTACTCGCGCTTCGCGATAAATTCCGGATCGGATTTGATGCTGCGGCATGGCTCACCCGCGGTGAACCGGCGGCCAAAGTCGAGCGGCATACGCTCCAGCACACGCCCAGGCCCCGGTGAAAGCAACACCAGTTCAGTTGCAAGAAACACGGCTTCTTCAATGTCATGAGTAATTAACAACACCTGACGGCGGCTTTCATGCCACAGCTTGAGCAGCAAGGTCTGCATTTGCTCGCGAGTAAAGGCATCCAGCGCGCCGAAAGGCTCATCGAGCAGTAAAAGTTGCGGGCGAGTCGCCAACGCACGAGCAATCCCTACTCTCTGGCGCTGCCCGCCGGAGAGCTGCCAGATGGCACGTTTCGCCTTATCTTCCAGCCCCACTTTACGCAACATATCGAGCGCGATTTCCTCACGTGCAGGCTTTGGCTGCCCGGCAAGCTGCAAACCAAATGCGACGTTATCCAGAACCGAACGCCACGGCAGTAGCCCTTCATTCTGAAATACTACGCCGCGCTCAGCACCCGGCCCCGTGACCTGTTCGCCCGCTAGTGTAATGCTGCCGGAGTGATAAGGAACAAAGCCAGCTATCAGGTTAAGCAGCGTAGTTTTCCCGCAGCCAGACGGACCGAGAACCACCAGTAACTCGCCTTCGTCTACGGTCAGGTTGATGTCGTTGAGAACCGTTTTACCGTCGAAATCCGCGCTTAAATGCGAAACCTGTAACATGGCTAACTCCTTACTGCGCCAACGGTTTTACGAAGCGGTCTGTAACGAACTGGCTGTAATCCGTTTCAACGGCCGGGACTTTGCCTTGCGCTTTGAGGAACTGAGCGGTATCGACAATCGCTTTATTTACCGGGCCGCTAAGTTGCTCGGTTTGCTGGTTCGCGGTGAGGTAAGTATTTCCCTTCACCAGCACTGGAACATCACTTTCCGGCACACCACTCAGGCGTGACAGCTTGCTCAGGTTATCTGGTTGTTTCAGCCAAACATCTGGATTGTCGATATAGCTTTTCTGCGCGGCGAGAGCGCTTTTGGCGAAGGCTGCGACAACTTCCGGATGCTGTTGCGCGAAGTCTTTACGTACTACCCAGACATCCAGAGTTGGAGCGCCCCACGTACCCACTTGTGCAGAGTCGGTCAGCACTTTGCCCTCTTTTTCCAGCTCGTTAACCGCAGGTGCCCAAACATAAGCACCGTCAATATCACCGCGCTGCCAGGCCGCAATAATCGCCGGAGGCTGAAGGTTAAGGATTTCTACCTCGCCAGGCTTAATTCCCCAGTGTTTCAGGGCCGCCAGCAGGCTGTAATGCGTGGTGGAAATAAACGGCACGGCAATACGCTTACCGATAAGATCTTTCGGGCTGGAGATACCTTTCTTCACAACCAGTGCTTCGGAGTTACCCAATTGCGAGGCGAGCAAGAAGACCTCGATAGGGACATTCTGGCTTGCCGCAACAGCGAGTGGGCTGGAACCGATATTGCCAATTTGTACATCGCCTGATGCCAGCGCACGAACCACACTCGCGCCGCTGTCGAATTTACGCCATTCAACTTTTGCTCCGCTGTCTTTGGCAAAAGTGTTATCAGCCTGCGCGACCTTGGCGGGTTCAGCAGAAGTTTGGTACGCGACGGTCACATCCACCGCGAATACTGGCGTTGCAATAAGGGCAAGCGTAGCCAGCCAGAGAGAATGTCGTTTTGCCGTGAGGAATGCTCCTGTATCGATGATGGGAGCAGTATTTCCAATGGCGGTGATTAGATAAAAGAATTAAATATTATCGCTAATGCTTTTATGTTTTTAGATGAAATACAGGGAAGGATAGTTGGGAAATGGGAATGGGATGGTGCTTAGAAAAAGAAATGGGCCCGAAGGCCCACAGAGATTAGTGTTCCAACTCAAGTTCACAAGCCCGAGTCGCTTGCTGGCAATAATACTCATAACGCCCTAGAAACCAGGCCTTTTGCTCCATGTTCATGTTGCCGGTCACGGCTCGAATATCGACAGCTTGCCCAAGTGCATACATACGAGCAAAACTACGCGCCAGAAAATCGAAATTCTTCACTGCCTGTAGGTCTTTATTCATCAGCATATTCCTGTGGTTAGCTTATTTCTAAGGAAGGGCTATATGCTTTATCTGAATTCAGTATCCACCTGTTATTGATTGTTTTATGATCTATCAGTGCTGGTTTTTGGAAAGTAGTAGGTTGAGAATAAAAGGTTTGAAGTGACTCACAAAATGGGCAATGTTTCAGCTACGGGACAAAAATGAAAATACTGAAAAGCGGCATCAGAAATGTGACAGCCAGCGACAAAGTAACGGTATGCGAACCGGTAAACCTTTACGAATGCACCCTGCACGATGATGTCTTTGTCGGCCCTTTCGTGGAGATTCAAAGACACTGTGTTATTGGCGCAGGAACCCGCATCCAGTCACATTCATTTCTTTGCGAGAAGGTAACAACCGGCAAAAACTGCTTTATTGGCCACAATGTGACGTTTGCCAACGATCTCTTCCGCTCCGGAAAACTCAATCCAGATCCCGAAAGTTGGATCAGTATTCATCTTGGCGACAACGTGATCGTGGGCAGTGGAAGCACGATCCTGACAGAATTTATCTGTAGTGGTGCGGTGATAGGCGCTGGGAGCGTGGTCACGAAGGATATTCTTAAGCCGGGGATTTATGCAGGCAACCCGGCTCGGTTGTTGCGGGAGATTTAGGGCCGGGATTTACCATTTTATGACGAGCAAGGCGTCTGCGACATGCATTGACTATAGGTCCAATGCGCTTCAACTCATCAACCAAGTATTGCCGCTTCGATAGCAGCCATATCTATTTTCTTCATCGACATCATCGCTCCAAACGCACGCCTGGCGGTGTCTCCACCCGTAGCCAGGGCTTCAGTCAGTACGCGAGGGGTAATTTGCCAGCTAACACCCCACTTATCTTTGCACCAACCGCAGTCGCTTTCCTGGCCGCCATTACCAACAATTGCGTTCCAGTAGCGGTCCGTTTCAGCCTGATCTTCGGTAGCGATCTGAAAGGAAAAAGCTTCACTGTGTTTGAAATGCGGCCCACCGTTGAGGCCGATGCATGAAACACCTGCGACGACAAATTCGACAACTATTGTGTCGCCAGCCTTGCCATCTGGATAGTCTCCTGGGGCAGGAATAACGGCACCAACTCTGCTGTCTGGAAAGGTCGCAGCATAAAAATGAGCTGCGTCTTCCGCATCATGATCAAACCAAATACAGATAGTATTTTTAGCCATAAGTTAGCCTGCTTGTCGTGTTTTCAGTTCCGATAACCGTACCGCAGTGCCTTGCTGGCATTGCGTCTTTTATGTTTTACCAACCATAAGTATGTACTGGATCTGATTCATGTGAGTGTCAGAAGTATGATCTGTGGTCTGTATCGCTTAATGGATGGGAGGTTTAGCTACGGGAATAGTAAATAAGTGGGATGTGGAAATTTAAAATAGTTGATTAAACTGCTTAACGCCGTGTTGCTTAGATGATTATAGCGAGGAAATGAGAGTGGTTTTCGTAAATTACAGACAGCAAAAAGCCCTGTACGTCAGTACAGGGCTTTCCACTTATTTGGAGCCTGGCAGTTCCCTACTCTCGCATGGGGAGACCCCACACTACCATCGGCGCTACGGCGTTTCACTTCTGAGTTCGGCATGGGGTCAGGTGGGACCACCGCGCTAGTGCCGCCAGGCATATTCTGTTTCATCAACCGTCATGCTTTCACATAACCATCGACTTAAAATCTCGGTTCAAGCTGAAAATCAAATGCTTAGTCTCTCAACCAAAACACCTTCGGTGTTGTAAGGTTAAGCCTCACGGATCATTAGTACTGGTTAGCTCAACGTATCGCTACGCTTACACACCCAGCCTATCAACGTCGTAGTCTTCAACGTTCCTTCAGGGGAATCAAGTTCCCAGGGAGAATTCATCTCGGGGCAAGTTTCGCGCTTAGATGCTTTCAGCGCTTATCTTTTCCGCATTTAGCTACCGGGCAATGCCATTGGCATGACAACCCGAACACCAGTGATGCGTCCACTCCGGTCCTCTCGTACTAGGAGCAGCCCCCCTCAATTCTCCAGCGCCCACGGCAGATAGGGACCGAACTGTCTCACGACGTTCTAAACCCAGCTCGCGTACCACTTTAAATGGCGAACAGCCATACCCTTGGGACCTACTTCAGCCCCAGGATGTGATGAGCCGACATCGAGGTGCCAAACACCGCCGTCGATATGAACTCTTGGGCGGTATCAGCCTGTTATCCCCGGAGTACCTTTTATCCGTTGAGCGATGGCCCTTCCATTCAGAACCACCGGATCACTAAGACCTGCTTTCGCACCTGCTCGAGCCGTCACTCTCGCAGTCAAGCTAGCTTATGCCTTTGCACTAACCTCACGATGTCCGACCGTGATTAGCTAACCTTCGTGCTCCTCCGTTACGCTTTAGGAGGAGACCGCCCCAGTCAAACTACCCACCAGACACTGTCCGCAACCCGGATTACGGGTCTACGTTAGAACACCAGCCATTAAAGGGTGGTATTTCAAGGTTGGCTCCACAAGAACTGGCGTCCTCGCTTCAAAGCCTCCCACCTATCCTACACATCAAGGACCAGTGTTCAGTGTCAAGCTATAGTAAAGGTTCACGGGGTCTTTCCGTCTTGCCGCGGGTACACTGCATCTTCACAGCGATTTCAATTTCACTGAGTCTCGGGTGGAGACAGCCTGGCCATCATTACGCCATTCGTGCAGGTCGGAACTTACCCGACAAGGAATTTCGCTACCTTAGGACCGTTATAGTTACGGCCGCCGTTTACCGGGGCTTCGATCAAGAGCTTCAGCTTGCGCTTAACCCCATCAATTAACCTTCCGGCACCGGGCAGGCGTCACACCGTATACGTCCACTTTCGTGTTTGCACAGTGCTGTGTTTTTAATAAACAGTTGCAGCCAGCTGGTATCTTCGACTGCCTTCAGCTCCATCCGCGAGGGACTTCACCTACCGACAGCGTGCCTTCTCCCGAAGTTACGGCACCATTTTGCCTAGTTCCTTCACCCGAGTTCTCTCAAGCGCCTTGGTATTCTCTACCTGACCACCTGTGTCGGTTTGGGGTACGATTTGATGTGACCTGATGCTTAGAGGCTTTTCCTGGAAGTGCGGCATTTGTTACTTCAGCACCGTAGTGCCTCGTCATCACACCTCAGCGTTAGATAAGAGTCCGGATTTACCTAAACTCTCCGCCTACATGCTTAAACCGGGACAACCGTCGCCCGGCTAACATAGCCCTCTCCGTCCCCCCTTCGCAGTCACACCGAGTACAGGAATATTAACCTGTTTCCCATCGACTACGCCTTTCGGCCTCGCCTTAGGGGTCGACTCACCCTGCCCCGATTAACGTTGGACAGGAACCCTTGGTCTTCCGGCGAGCGGGTTTTTCACCCGCTTTATCGTTACTTATGTCAGCATTCGCACTTCTGATACCTCCACCTGCCCTCACAGGCAAGCTTCGACGGCTTACAGAACGCTCCCCTACCCAACAACGCATAAGCGTCGCTGCCGCAGCTTCGGTGCATGGTTTAGCCCCGTTACATCTTCCGCGCAGGCCGACTCGACCAGTGAGCTATTACGCTTTCTTTAAATGATGGCTGCTTCTAAGCCAACATCCTGGCTGTCTGTGCCTTCCCACATCGTTTCCCACTTAACCATGACTTTGGGACCTTAGCTGGCGGTCTGGGTTGTTTCCCTCTTCACGACGGACGTTAGCACCCGCCGTGTGTCTCCCGTGATAACATTCTTCGGTATTCGTAGTTTGCATCGGGTTGGTAAGCCGGGATGGCCCCCTAGCCGAAACAGTGCTCTACCCCCGAAGATGAGTTCACGAGGCGCTACCTAAATAGCTTTCGGGGAGAACCAGCTATCTCCCGGTTTGATTGGCCTTTCACCCCCAGCCACAAGTCATCCGCTAATTTTTCAACATTAGTCGGTTCGGTCCTCCAGTTAGTGTTACCCAACCTTCAACCTGCCCATGGCTAGATCACCGGGTTTCGGGTCTATACCCTGCAACTTAACGCCCAGTTAAGACTCGGTTTCCCTGCGGCTCCCCTATACGGTTAACCTTGCTACAGAATATAAGTCGCTGACCCATTATACAAAAGGTACGCAGTCACCCCATAAAAGAGGCTCCCACTGCTTGTACGTACACGGTTTCAGGTTCTGTTTCACTCCCCTCACCGGGGTTCTTTTCGCCTTTCCCTCACGGTACTTGTTCGCTATCGGTCAGTCAGGAGTATTTAGCCTTGGAGGATGGTCCCCCCATATTCAGACAGGATACCACGTGTCCCGCCCTACTCTTCGAGTTCACAGCAAGTGCATTTTTGTGTACGGGAGTATCACCCTGTACCCTGCGACTTTCCAGACGCTTCCACTAATGCACAAACTGATTCAGACTCTGGGCTGTTCCCCGTTCGCTCGCCGCTACTGGGGGAATCTCGGTTGATTTCTTTTCCTCGAGGTACTTAGATGTTTCAGTTCCCTCGGTTCGCTTCGTTAAGCTATGTATTCACTTAACGATAGTGCAACGAATTGCACTGGGTTTCCCCATTCGGAAATCGTCGGTTATAACGGTTCATATCACCTTACCGACGCTTATCGCAGATTAGCACGTCCTTCATCGCCTCTGACTGCCAGGGCATCCACCGTGTACGCTTAGTCGCTTAACCTCACAACCCGAAGATGTCTCGTAAGACACAATCGATGATGTGAAAATTTGAGAGACTCGAACACACTTCTATTCCTTTCTTATTACGGAGAAAGGAAACAGTGTGTCGTTTCAATTTTCAGCTTGTTCCGGATTTTTAAAGAGCAATATCTCAAACGTGACTCGAAAGTCAGTTTTGAGATATTCGGTGATAATGTCTTTCACACATTATCGGAGATGGCGTCCCCAAGGGGATTCGAACCCCTGTTACAGCCGTGAAAGGGCAGTGTCCTAGGCCTCTAGACGATGGGGACACGAATAATCCTGATAACAGGATATCGCTTGCTCATTTACTTCTATCAGACAATCTGTGTGAGCACTACGCCGGTTTGTATCTATTAGGTAAGGAGGTGATCCAACCGCAGGTTCCCCTACGGTTACCTTGTTACGACTTCACCCCAGTCATGAATCACAAAGTGGTAAGCGCCCTCCCGAAGGTTAAGCTACCTACTTCTTTTGCAACCCACTCCCATGGTGTGACGGGCGGTGTGTACAAGGCCCGGGAACGTATTCACCGTAGCATTCTGATCTACGATTACTAGCGATTCCGACTTCACGGAGTCGAGTTGCAGACTCCGATCCGGACTACGACGCACTTTATGAGGTCCGCTTGCTCTCGCGAGGTCGCTTCTCTTTGTATGCGCCATTGTAGCACGTGTGTAGCCCTACTCGTAAGGGCCATGATGACTTGACGTCATCCCCACCTTCCTCCAGTTTATCACTGGCAGTCTCCTTTGAGTTCCCGGCCGAACCGCTGGCAACAAAGGATAAGGGTTGCGCTCGTTGCGGGACTTAACCCAACATTTCACAACACGAGCTGACGACAGCCATGCAGCACCTGTCTCACAGTTCCCGAAGGCACTAAGGCATCTCTGCCGAATTCTGTGGATGTCAAGAGTAGGTAAGGTTCTTCGCGTTGCATCGAATTAAACCACATGCTCCACCGCTTGTGCGGGCCCCCGTCAATTCATTTGAGTTTTAACCTTGCGGCCGTACTCCCCAGGCGGTCGACTTAACGCGTTAGCTCCGGAAGCCACTCCTCAAGGGAACAACCTCCAAGTCGACATCGTTTACGGCGTGGACTACCAGGGTATCTAATCCTGTTTGCTCCCCACGCTTTCGCACCTGAGCGTCAGTCTTTGTCCAGGGGGCCGCCTTCGCCACCGGTATTCCTCCAGATCTCTACGCATTTCACCGCTACACCTGGAATTCTACCCCCTCTACAAGACTCTAGCTTGCCAGTTTCGAATGCAGTTCCCAGGTTGAGCCCGGGGATTTCACATCCGACTTGACAAACCGCCTGCGTGCGCTTTACGCCCAGTAATTCCGATTAACGCTTGCACCCTCCGTATTACCGCGGCTGCTGGCACGGAGTTAGCCGGTGCTTCTTCTGCGAGTAACGTCAATCACTGCGGTTATTAACCACAATGCCTTCCTCCTCGCTGAAAGTACTTTACAACCCGAAGGCCTTCTTCATACACGCGGCATGGCTGCATCAGGCTTGCGCCCATTGTGCAATATTCCCCACTGCTGCCTCCCGTAGGAGTCTGGACCGTGTCTCAGTTCCAGTGTGGCTGGTCATCCTCTCAGACCAGCTAGGGATCGTCGCCTAGGTGAGCCATTACCTCACCTACTAGCTAATCCCATCTGGGCACATCTGATGGCAAGAGGCCCGAAGGTCCCCCTCTTTGGTCCGAAGACGTTATGCGGTATTAGCTACCGTTTCCAGTAGTTATCCCCCTCCATCAGGCAGTTTCCCAGACATTACTCACCCGTCCGCCGCTCGTCACCCAGGAGCAAGCTCCCTGTGCTACCGCTCGACTTGCATGTGTTAGGCCTGCCGCCAGCGTTCAATCTGAGCCATGATCAAACTCTTCAATTAAAAGCTTGATTTGCTTCAACTCGTGAAGCGGTGCTCAAAAATTAACTTTCGTAATAATTCAACTAAATGAATTACTGCTTGGTCACTCTTCAAGACTTGATATTTTTTTGATACCCGGAGGTATCTGAGATATCAATCCTGCGAGTGCCCACACAGATTGTCTGATAAATTGTTAAAGAGCAGTGAGTTAGGCGCTTTCGCTTGCTAACTCGAGGTGGCGTATATTACGCTTTCCTCTTTCAGAGTCAACCCTTAATTTCAGGATATTTGACTCTCATCGCCGCCGTTACTCTGTGATGTTGTTCACATGTTCCGTGTCGATGGAGGCGCATTATAGGGAGTTATCCGGAGGCTGCAAGCCTAAATATGCGTTAATTTGACTGACTGCTGCAATCCCCAGCAAAACCCCGCCTTATACGCAGTTACACACAAAGTTATCCACAAAACTTATCGACTCCCCTTGATAAACTCACCTCAAAGTCAGTAATAACGTCATCTGCAACACCAGAAACACCCCATGAAGACGCATTTTTCTGCCTCACCGTTCATTTATATCCTTCGCGAAGCCGAGGTTAGCGTTCCTAACCGCGAGATCTGCCTTAAACATGCCATCTCCTGTTCTTCCTTCTATATATAGGAAGGTGTAAGAAGTTTGGCGACATGGAGAGCAAAGCTTTTGATGGCGGCAGCATCATGCGTGAATGTATCCGGCTTCTCGCAAGTGAACAGTTGTTACAGCCGAGCCACGATGAACCCCACACGCATCGTTCCTTTATATGTACACTTCGGATTTTCGGTACTACCTGCTTTCGGCCTGCGTCGATTCGCAGTTGTGTTATCAGCTTAAATGCAGCAAACATGTAAACCGTATGCGAACCGGTTTACCTAGACTCAGGACCCTGAGAACGAGGAAGGAGAGAACATGCGGGCAGTAATGTAGGACTGTCGTTCTATGCTTTTTTTGCCAATAAAAATGATTGTAGTGATGCCTGAAACCTGAAGGAGTCGAAAATGAGAACTCAGAAGCGATGTATGGGATATGTGGCCATAGTTGTTGATGACTATGATCGGGCAATTGAATATTACACGGAGAAGCTGGGCTTTACCCTCGTTGAGGATACACCGCAGCCGGGAAAACGCTGGGTCGTGGTTACACCTAACCCGGAAAGCGACTGTAATATACTTCTGGCTCGAGCCTCAAACGAAAAGCAGGACGGCTTTATTGGTAATCAGTGTGGCGGCAGGGTATTCCTTTTCCTTCAAACCGATGACTTCTGGCGGGACTACAATGCTATGAAGGCCGCAGGCGTTAAATTCTGCGAGGAGCCACGTGAGGAAGAGTACGGGACGGTGGTTGTATTTGAAGATCTCTACGGAAATCGCTGGGACTTATACCAGAACAACTAATTTTCAAAAGCGCCATAGGGCGCTTCTTTAGCTTCAGTTAAGGTTTGAAAAATACTGGATTGTAAGTTCTCTGACATAACACTCCCCCTTGCGGGAAACATTATCAGAGAATCTGGCTGGCAGGTGGTTGAACGAAATCACTTTCTGGGAGTATTAAATATTAGAAAGACAATAATTAGTCGTTCTATAAAATCAATTAGCTAAATTCAAACAGTTTACCAATCTCAATCTCTAACCCGGCTGCTAGGATACTGATCACTTCAAGGGTGGGATTTCTAACACCTCGTTCAATTCCGCTCACGTATGTACGATCTAAGCCACACTTATCAGCAAATGCTTCCTGCGATAAGCCCGCTTGTAGCCTAAGTTGTTTAAGATGTGCCCCAAAAGGGCCTGAATTCTAGATGAATTTTTCATCCAGAAAAGATGACGTGTTGTCGTCTATCAGACCACGGACTATCAGTCACATGTAGTGATTTCTCTTTCTTACTTTTTCTTTATTTTCGAACATAAACAGATTGCTAAGATTCAACCCCAAGGCACAGGAAATTGCCCACAAAATTTCAAGTGTAGGGTTTCTTACTCCGCGCTCAATTCCACTCATATATGAACGATCAATACCACATTTATCGGCAAAACCTTCCTGAGAAAACCCCGCCTCTTGACGAAGTTCCCTGATTCGGTTGCCTAGCATTTTTTTGATTGATCCGGTCTCTTCCATAGGGCCAGCATCAATCTTTGTTGCCTATTGTTCCACGGACTATGAGTCACATAAAAAGCGTGCTAGCATACACCAATGTGACTCATAGTCTACATCGGAGGTAACCAGAATGACTAAACAAGACTGGCACCCAGCCGACATCATCGCCGCCCTGCACAAACGTGGCACCAGCCTGGCGGCGCTCTCGCGTGGAGCGGGGCTGGCGTCTTCCACGCTGGCAAATACGCTTAGCCGTCCATGGCCCAAAGGCGAATGGTTAATCGCAACTGCCCTGAAAGTTCATCCGGCCACTATCTGGCCCACCCGTTACAGCGGCCAGGAGGAGTACCGCCTGCCAAAACAGCCGTTGCCGGGCATGAAAGTCGTCGCACCAGGACCCTGTTTTCCGGTTCCGGAAAAACGTTAACGCCCTGTTCCCGGAATCGTTTTTTCGTCTTCAGGCAGGGCATTCTCATCGTGCTACCAAGAGGAGTTGTTTATGCGTACCAAAATCCAGGATGTATCAATGCAACCCGCTGTAATACGCTTTCAGACAGGAGGAGCCCATGTTCATTATCTCCCTTGCTGAAGGCTTTATTCATCTGTTCCAGGCCGCCGGTAAGATCTTTCTCGATATGATGAGCGGCATTATCCCTATGCTCATCACCCTGCTGCTGGCAATTAACTTTCTGATGAAACTCACCGGTGAAGCCCGCATGCAGCGCGTGGCGGCACTGTTTGGCCGCTCACGCATTCTTACGTATGGCGTCCTTCCGGTGCTCGGCTGGTTCTTTATGAGCAGCCCCGGGGCACTCACGCTTGGCAAGCTGCTGCCGGAAAAGAGCAAGCCCGGTTATGAGGATGCCCTCGGTACGACCGCCCATCCACTAACCAGTTTGTTTCCCCACGTGGTGCCGTCAGAGCTGTTTGTCTGGCTCGGGGTGGCTGCAGGGTTAAAAGCCCTTCATCTTCCGGTCACCGAACTGGCGTTGCGCTATATCGCTGCCGCCATCGTTATCGGCCTGATCCGGGGCATCATCACTGAGTATCTGTTTCTGCGTCTTAGCCGCAAAGATACCAGCGGGAGGGCAACGCCATGATTATCTACAATGCGCGTATCGTGCGAACAGGCCCATGCGTGGCGGACGGGCTGGCAGATAATATGCTGATTACCTTTGATGCCGCAGGGCCTGCAGACTGCCTCGACTATGCCCTGGTGTTATCCCCCGTGTTTAAGCATCCCACTGTGCAGATACTTCCCGGCGATCGGCTACAGGTGGCCGGGGAGGAATATCTGATAACTGCGGCTGGCCGTGAGGCACAGCACAATCTGTATGAACTCGGTCATCTGACCCTGTTGTTTGACGCCAGTCTTTTCGCCCGCCATGCCGGTTGCCTGCATCTCTGCGGCACCTGCCCGGCCCTGTCTGACTTAAAAGATAATCTGATTATTGTGGAGGCCGTATCATGAATAATCTTCATATTCCTCCCGGCCCTGGCGGCTACGGTAACGGCCTGCTGCTGCCCGTCGGCAGTGGCAAAAAGGTGCTGTCGCTCACCGGGCGGGAACCCCATCCGCTCGCCATCGAAATCGGCGCGCTCACCCAGTCTGAAGTGGTGAACGGTTTCTCCTGCGTGCCGTCAGATGAAGAACTGCTCTGCGTGGTGATTAACTGCGGCGGTTCCCTGCGCTGCGGGCTGTATCCAAAGAAAGGCATCCCCACCATCAATGTGCTACCCACCGGCAAGGCTGGTCCGCTGGCGGAGTTTATCACGGAGGATAACTACGTTTCAGGCGTTACGCTGGCGCAGCTGCAGCAGCCTGAAATGCAACAGAACGATGACCGTTATGGCTCGCCGTCAGTCGGGGTGACTGCGGCAGAGCGAGGGAGCACCGCAACAGGGTCTGAACATCAGCCGCCGGAACAGGGTATGGCTCGACTGGTGCATCTGGTGGAGAAAACCGGTACTGCGACGGGCCAGGTCGTTGCCCTGCTGTTTGCCGCCAGCCGCGAGGCGGTGGATGTCTCTCTGCGCAACGTCATTCCATTTATGGCCTTTGTCTCGGTGCTGATTGCGGTGGTACAGGAAACTGCCCTGGGCAGCCTTATTGCGCACGCCCTGACGCCGCTCGCCAGTTCGCTGTGGGGACTGGTGCTGCTGTCTTTTATCTGCGGCATTCCGTTTCTGTCGCCGATACTCGGCCCGGGGGCCGCTATCTCACAGGTTATCGGCGTGATGATAGGCACCCAGATTGGCGCAGGCAATATTTCCCCGGCCTTCGCGCTGCCCGCCCTGTTCGCCATCAACGTCCAGGTGGGCTGTGATTTCGTGCCGGTAGGGCTGTCGATGCAGGAGGCGAAACCGGAGACTATCGCCAAAGGCGTGCCTGCGTTCCTGCTGTCCCGCCAGCTAACCGGGCCGCTGGCGGTCATTATCGGCTGGGCATTTTCCCTCGGACTTTTTTAAAGGTGACCATCATGAACAAAATCAAAACCGCCGTGGTGGGCGTTGGCATCTACGGCAGACACCACATTAATGCTTACTTAAATAACCCCGAAGTCGAACTGATTGCCGTCTGCGATTCAGATCCAGAACGCTGCGATAGTGTGGCAAATGAACTGAATTTGCCGGGTTACGCCAGCCTCCGGGCGCTGCTGGATAAGGAGGATGTAGACGTTATTTCTGTCGCCACCTCCGATCCATACCATAAAGAACCCGCTTTACAGGCTATCGCGAAGGGTAAGCATGTGCTGATTGAGAAGCCGCTGGCGACCTCGGTTGCTGACTGCCGCGATATTATTGATGCTGCCGAACGGCACGGTGTGACCATTGGCGTTGATTTTCACAAACGCTGGGACCCGGCAACGATCCGCGTACGCATGGCTACACAGGAAGCCAGCGCCGGGAATATTATCCGGGGCTATATCAGCATGGATGATGTGATTGCCGTTCCCACCACATGGCTTGGCTGGTCGGCACAGAGTTCGCCGGTGTGGTTTCTTGGCTCTCACTGCTTCGATCTGGTGCGCTATATCAGCGGGCAGGAGGTGAAATCGGTCTACGCCGTCGGGCAGAAGCGCCTGCTGGCCGAGCGGGGCATTGATACCTGGGACAGTGTGCAGAGCACCCTGCTGATGGAAGATGGCAGCTCATGGGTGGTGGAAAACGGCTGGGTACTGCCGGACGGCTTCCCGAAAGATAACGACGGGCGCATCGCGATAGTCTGCGACAACACTTATATACGGTCCAACTCGCAGGATCGCGGGCTGGAGATCGTCACCCCGGAACGGACGAAAACGCCGAACAGCTATTTTATTACCTATCGGGATAACGTCGCCAGCGGCTTTGGTATTGACCCGATTAACGACTTTATCAAAGCAGTAAAAAACGGAACGCCTTATACGGCAACAGCAAACGACGGATTACAGGCCAGTCGGATTTGCGAGGCGGTGCACAAGAGCCTGGAGAGCGGCAAGCCCGTCGCGTTGTGCTGATATTCGGGCTAATACGTTACCCGTGGGCCGTTTATCCTTACGGCTCGCGTCGCCAGTACAACGTTTAAGCTGGCCAAGGGTGAGATAACGGTCTGAAATTATTCACAGCCAGTATTCAATTTCATAAGGCCTGAGCGGTAAAAAAACCTTACACCTGCGGTATTACCCGTTACCGCAGGTGCTTATGTTTATCACTCTTCAACGGCTTTTAATTGTGCTGGCGCTGAGCTCGCTGTCGGCTCGGGCCATTACCACACCTGAAATCGCCGCCTCGGCCCTGTCACCTGCATGCGTGAAATATCAGGTTGTCGGCGTCTGCTACTGGTTGTACTGCACGCCGTTTGGCTGCACGGTTCGAAGGCCGGACTCGAATAACTAACTCAACAAACTGATTTCAATGTTATTTATTTTTAACACTTAGAGATTATACCCGCACTTGTACCCACAAACAAAAATCCGTACAAAAATCAGACAATGCAAGTGGGTACAGAGCCATATCAGTACAACACCGTTATGGCTAACCGTATGAAAGAGAATAACACGGTTTTAAATCAATATTTTCCC
Source organism: Buttiauxella sp. AC038 (assembly GCF_979253565.1). Taxonomy (NCBI): domain Bacteria; kingdom Pseudomonadati; phylum Pseudomonadota; class Gammaproteobacteria; order Enterobacterales; family Enterobacteriaceae; genus Buttiauxella; species Buttiauxella sp. AC038. The sequence goes on from NZ_CEEDCQ010000001.1 coordinate 4,316,863, forward strand.
ATCAGGGAAACGCACGCCAGAACTTTGCAAACTGTCACCAATGAAAAATGGCACAACCCATAAACGCAGCGGGTTTTCCTTTTGATGGCTAAATTCATATGGATGAGCTAACGGCTGACTAAAACCCTCATGCGAAGGATAAATCAGCAGCATATCCCCTATTCCCTCCTGATAGTTCACACCGTAGGCCAGCATCTGGTAAAGGTCAGCCTGCGACTGTTCGAGTGTCGCCTTTCCGCTCTCCACCATTTTCCATTTAACATCACAAATCATCGCCTGGTCTCCATTCTCCCCACGAGGTCGTAGATGGATATCGGGTCTAAGCTTAAATACTCCTTTGCCATTGAGACGAACCAAGGTATGTGAATCTACCTGTGCCTTCACATGCCAGTTATCGTTATAACGATGACGCATCCATGCAGTCACAAAAGATTCAAACACAGCTTCCATTGGGAAAAGCAGTGAAATTGCGTTGGCGTCGCCCTGCATGCAGTGGGGCGACTGCCCCATCAAAATCAGCCGCGCCCACGCCAAGGCAAGTTCATAGTGACACATATGCCGGTCGAGACGTACCTGGTCGAAGGCCATGCAAACATCACCAACAGGCGCAATATCGTCAAAGTGCACCTGCAAAGAGTTAACTTGTATTAGTAGCTGCGGGTTGCTGATCTGGCGACGGATCTTATCGATGGCTGTTTTCAGTATCCGGTTTTCCGGACGTTCGGCGCTGTAATCGTCAAACTCCACCTGAAAGCGATCCCGACGCACGCAGTTTTTGCTTAATTGAGCGGAGACCCTTAACTTCCCTTTCATCCATGGCAGATTGTCCTGCTGACGTACGTAATCACGCTTTAGACCCTGGCGCACAATCTGCTGTACGCTATCGATAAACTGCTGAATAAATACATCCATCAGCGGCATCTTCGAGGTTCGGACTCTGGATGCTGAAGTAGCAATATGGCGAAAAGATTTTAGCGTGCGTAGCATCATCAAAAGCTGCTGACGTGCAATATCAATGTTGTCTTCACGCCGTCCCGTTTTTGGCAATACTTCAATAAACGCATTACCCGGAAGAGAAATAACACCAGCATAATTTTTTACTTGAAGCGTTTTTACACTACCCCGACTGCGCAGGGTTAGCAGACGATGAGTGTTATCCGCGTCATCTTTCAGACACCGTTGCTCAAGCCACTCAAACAGCTTGGAGGGCAGAACGACCGCATTATTTATGCGGCCCCTATCATTCTCATCAACCAGAAGCCCGTATTCGAAGACGGAAAAGTTTCGACGAGACGTCATTCCCTGCTCCCAAGATTACTATTTTTGGGTGCATAAATTTGTTGCCAGGCGAGCGGATTATCCCAGACATCGTCGCTCTCAGAGGCCAAATGGAAACTGGCACCGATATCATGCAGATCTTCAGTTCCGCTATTGCCAAAAAGATCCGCAAACTGTTTTTGGTCTTTCACCTCACACACGAATTGTAGGTGCGGGTTTTCGCTTTTTTGATTGTCGCCCAGCACCATACGGATTTTTTGCCAGTCGTTGTAGAAGTACTCCTCCAGCAGTGGCAGCACCTTGTTTCGCATAATCCGCTTGAGCCTTTCGAAGGCCAGTTCTTCGTCCTCTTTAGCCTGTACAACTGGAATGAAAAAGGCATGGCCCAGGGTATGTTCTCTGTCGTACAACACCTGAATGCGGTCATTAAGGGTCTGCAACAGTAGTGGTAGATCAATGCCTTTGACGACCGTCTCTTTCAGAACCGTGATATCAGGCAGCATCGCTTCAAACTCGAATCGGCGACGAAGGGCGGTATCCAGTGCGGTGAGCGAACGGTCAGCGGTGTTCATGGTGCCGATTAAATAGAGATTGTTCGGTACGCTGAACGAGGTAGAAGAGTAAGGCAGCATCACGCTAAGCGCCTCCGGTTCCCCGAAACGTTTAGAGGTTTCTATCAGGGTGATCAGTTCGCCGAAGATTTTGGAGATATTGCCACGGTTAATTTCGTCAATAATTAGAACGTAGTTCTGACGTTTTTCAGATACAGATTCCTGTGGGTTGGAAGGCAAACCTTCCTGTTTAATCAGATAATTAAGGATACTTCGTACATATGACGGATTGTGTACCTTTGCCTGAGGGTTTTGGTAAACCAGACTGATATTCTTGAGGTATGCATTGTAACCCTGCCCTAAATCCTCTTTTTTCGATTGCGACGGAAAGATACCAAAGGTGGTCTGGCTCTTGTAAGCCAGTTGGAAGGCTTTACCCTGCTGCGTTTCAAGGGTAATGCTTCCACTCTCAGCTAAACGTTCTTGTAGACGGGCAAGCGCCTCGTCAAGCTTCTGCTGAACACCGGCGTGACCAAAAGCAGCATCTTCACAAATTTGCTTAAAAATGCCCGCTTTGATTTCGTAGCGCACATTGCAGTCGTCGGTGGTCTCTGCTCTTAGCCCTTCGATAAACTCTTCATAGCCAAAACTCTGATGGAAGGTAATAAAACGCACACGCTTTTCGGCAATCAGGCGGTCATAAATCTTTTTCAGCTCGCGGCGTTTTTCGTTCTCATCTTTACCTTCCTGCAGCGAATAGGCTACTGGTTCACAGGCGCGTACGGCCAGATCGATTGTGCGGTAAGTTTTACCAGTGCCTGGCGGACCGTAGAGAATAGTATTTTTTGGCAATTGCGGCGAGGTAACCTCCTCGTCTTGCTCATCCTCTGGCAAGGCAGTCTCACTGCCAATTAACGCAATATCGTTCTTCTTCTGAATAACCTGCGTATAGAGATGCCAGAGCGACATGTTGAGTTCGATAGGATCGACATCATTGCCCAGTGCGCGGTGCAACGCTTTCTTGAGATCAAGGTTGCGAGCGAACCACTCCTGGTCCTCTGAGAGCCCAAGTTGAAAATGGTTATTGCAATAGTTGTAGCTGCTGAAAAAATTGCTGACATTCACAACGTTGGTAATTTTCGACGGGTAGAGCGCAGCAAAGGCACGATGGCAGAGTGCCCAATATACTTTGTTTAATATCCCATCTGTTTTAAGTTTCACAAGGCGCTCAATCACCCGATCGTAGTTCTCCTGCGTACACTCCTCTGCCATCTGACGGGTGAGAGCGAGCAGCTGTTTTTGCGCCGTTTCAAATTCAAACTGGGACATACCGCCTTGCTTGAGGCTGGAGATACCATTACTACGTTCGTACCAAATCTGCCGAATTGTATCCGCAGAGAAATTGGGTTTTTCGGCTTGGATCTGTTCTACAAGCTGACGATAGTGCTTCCCCCAGTCGGGGCTGTATTGATTGTTTTTTCCGATATGAGAACGAAAGAAAGGGGCTAATGTAGAGGAATCCTGAACCATCACATACTCCGTGTGTAAGGTGATTTAAAAGTAGAATACTCGCATCTTATCGGATTAATCTTAATTTCGTCACTACCTGTTCAAGGTAGGCAGCCAGAAATTTAGCTAGATGTGATTTAAAACAAATTCAGTAAGTTACTCGACAACATGCCCAATTCAATGTCCAAAAGCATTAAAAATTACTGGTGTTACTGCCCCAGCATCCCCGGATAGTGCTTCGCAAGAATGTCATTCATCCTTTCAATCAACTCCAGACGTTTAAACGTTAGATGAGCCGTTCCCTTCTGAAAGTAACGGATGCTGAAGAACTCATCTTCGTAAACGTCCTTCGTCGGGTTATCACGAATATGCTCCATCAATCGTGTCGTAACATCGCCACGATTGTCAGGGACCGGTTTACCATCCAGCAGAAATAACATTCGTTCCAGATCCGCTAATTGATCCCGCCGCCAGCCCCAGTTTAAGCTAAAGCCCCAGCGGCTGTGCGTCACCAAATTGTTGACGATAATCTTTTTACCAAAGCTGCAGGGACTATTGGTTTTGTAATCCCACGACAGCCCTTTGAAGACATTGATAATGCCACGCTCAAATACATCCATTTTGTTCAAATGTAGCTGCTCAAAAGTACTGAGGATATTCGCCTCGCTGATGGCTGGCAGATCCCCCTCCTCCAGGTTCTTATGCCACTGGTCACGGGCCTGAGCATCCATCAAGGCCATCATGCCAGACTTCAACATCAGGTCCCGCCAGATATTGCGGTCGATATTATGGGTGATAGCAGGTACCGCTTTACCAGCATTTTCAGTCAGCCAACTGTCGTAACGATGTCCAGATTTCATCGCCCAGTCTTGTGCAGTACCACCGCCAACTTCTGCGGTTAACCTTGAAACGGCATCAAGCTGCTGGATGAGTTGCTCAATCTGCTCGATTGCAGAATCGCGACCAGTGACAACGCGTTCAATACTGGTCGAAAGGATGAGCTCATTGTGCTCGGTTAATACATCGGGTTCTGTTTTCATCGTTAATCGTCCATATGAGCAAACACGCCTGCCGGAAATGGCAGACGCATTATGCGAGGAATAAAAAGAGTGGAAAGCGAATAGGTAAAATCAGGGAGGAGGCTCGAAGATTTATGTATTCATTAATCCGGTAGCTCGCCTAGCTCTGAGAATATCTGTAGCGGTTAAGAATGGTGTCTGCTCCTGCCAGGTAAATCCTTTGCGATCAGTGCGCACCAGCTCATAACGTTCCACGAGGAAATTCACTGCATCCGCCAGCGTAACTCCTGCTTCGATATGTTCCTGGATGGCTGAATCATCATGGAATGGCGTGTCGTTGAGCGTCAGGCCGTAATGATGCTCCAGCAGATACGTTAAAAGTTGCTGCCACACCTGCGCGGGTGACAGGCGTGACGAAACCGATACCGTGGTCGGTACAGTTGAAATTTGCATGAGTGGAGTCCTGATAAAAGAAGAAGAGAAAGTGTGTTAATGGGCCGGATAAATAGAAATGTAAACGTAACCACAGCTACCATGGGTGTCCGCTACGCAGGTTAAACCAGCAAGCTGAATCACCTGATGTTGCTGCTGTGGATTTAGCTCACCGGAACGAAGCATTGATTCCAGTTGTTCAATAAACAGCGGGAAAGCCAGTTCCAGTTTCTGTAGCTGTGTTGGCGTAAAATCCGCAGTCAAACAGGCTCTGTCAGCCAGGTAATGTAGCTGGTTTCCCTCCTGAACCAACCTTGCTCCAAATCGTGGGATCATATCGATTTGCAGCCCCCATTCATGGGATGGTATTAATGGCATGAATACCTCCGTTTAAAGCAAACCATGCTCAGCAAAAGAAACTACTTCGTTCCCGACCACGAGATGATCCAGCACCCGCACTTCCACTAAGGCCAACGCTTTCACAATCCGCTGAGTGATATGTTTATCCTGCTGGCTGATTTCTTTCGTACCGGACGGATGGTTGTGCGCCAGAATAACCGCAGCGGCGTTATGCTTCAGGGCAGATTTAACCACTTCACGTGGATGCACCTCTGTATGGCTGAGCGTGCCGGTAAACAGTGTTTCTCGTTCCAGCAGGCAGTGTTGATTATCGAGATACATCACGATAAAGACCTCACGCTCCTGGTGAGCCATCTGTAATTGCACCCAGCTTTTAGCAAAGCTGGTGGCGGTAAATGTCTCACTCGGTTGACGTTGATACTTCTCAAGCAGGCGCAGCGCACGACGAATAATGCGCTGCTCATTAACCGAAAAGACCGGGGATAACATCAGTTCAGACATGCTCAATCCTTAATCAATAATCCGCATAATGGCAGCACATTCCGGATGATGCAGCGCGTAATCCCGCAGGCGGTAATAGTGCTCCGTCATCGCATCACACTCTGTGCGGCAGGCATGGTGACTGAATACCAACAGGCAGATGGTAATCCCTGTAGCTTCACTGCTGAGTTCAGCATCGTTGCCATTGAATGCGTTAAACAAAGGCCAAGTTTCATCACTGTCGGGGGCTATAAACGCTCCGCCATTACTGAGCGTGTAGAAATTCCAGATACCGCCACTGTAGTCAGCGCACATCCGGTCAAGCCAGGCAAAGATGCGTGGCTCCAACAAGATCCATTGTGGAATGGTGCCGAAGTGCTGCGGCCAGAAACTGGCGCGGTATTCATCTGGCACGAGAATGGCCGAAATAGTTGCCGGGTTAACCGTCCGGGATAAAGTGGACGTATCAGTCGTAGGCGTTGGTGAGGTCTTCATGGTAAACAGCTCCGGATATAAAAAAGCCAACCGATAAAGGCTGGCGGGAATGGTGAGAGGTTAAGTGCACTGATAAAGAATTACAGATTGCGAATACCATGGCTGGCGATATAGCGATTCAGCATTTCTCCGGCCTCCAGTTCAAAATTCCATGCCCGCCAGATCATTTCGCCGTTGTGACGTACTACCAGGCGAAAATGGGTGCCCTGGTCGTCTTCAGTGCTGACATTCAGATATTGTCTGCCAATGACTTCGGCCTGTTCTCGGGTGAACGGACCGGACGGGAGTAGTGCGATTGCTTTTGTGCTCACAGTTCAGTTCTCCCTTTTTCAGTGCGTGTGTGGATGATCGAGAAATTCCAGCATGTTCTCAGCCATCACCCACAGGGCGCGATTGAGCTTCACATCACCATCGATACCTTTAACGGCGCGGGTATGGGCACGGCCACCTTTAGCTGTCCGTCCCGACAAGCCACCTTTAATCAGGTTTTCCTGAATACGCTGGTAGGTGGTCCAGAGATCATTGCTTTCGTCCTGCCAGCGGCGTGGGGAAAGTATCTGTGATTCCGTCACCGGTTGATGCTCTTCACCAAAACGATAAGTTAATGCTGCTTTCGCCATCGCCTGCTGTGCTGGTGGAGGTAACAAAAGCGACTGCATGGCATCGCGCTTCTCTTCCACCCGGTCAAAAATCCCCAGTACTTCGTAAGCCCCTTCAATGACTTTCTCCACCACATTGCCTTTATGCGGCACGCGTACCTCACCAAAACTCTCACCGCAAATCAGTCCATTCTGGCAAACCGATCTGAATAAACCCGGTAACATCTGGTAAGAACTGGAGCCATCATGGCTGTTAAGCAGGATAATTTCTGGCACCTGTTTGCCGGTGATTTGCCCTTCACGACGCAGGCGCAGCATGTGTTTGGTATGCTCACGTTTATCCAGGTTTCGGACGCGGGTCTGACAGGCAAAGAAGGGCTGGAACCCTTCACTCTTCAGGTTATCCAGCAGTGTTATAGTGGGAATGTACGTATAACGTGAGCTACGGGATTCATGCTTTTCTTCACTGAACACACTCGGCACATAATGCATGAGTTCCTCATGGGTCAACGGCCGATCACGGCGAACGAGATTCACCGCACCAAAGCGGGATGCTAATCGGGTCATGGTTATTTTCCTTCAGATAGACAAAAGAAAACGGCCCGCTCGAATGAGCAGGCCGTTGGTATGAAATGAAAGGATGTAGCAAGACAATAAATATTGGTCGAACATCTGAGATTGAACGTTTCTCAGCCCCTCAGACCAAGCGTCCCCAGAGCCGCCATCAATCCAATGAACCAGCCGATAAACTGAGGCATAACCGCCCAGAACATACGGGCTTTAATGACTACGCCACTACTCCCGTAAACAGCATCCGGCATCACCCATTTTCTGATGACATTCCCCAGCCAGACGCCCAGCCCCGGAAGGGTACACAGGATAACAATGGCCCACGATGTTAACCAGAACCCTGAAATGCGCGTATCAACAAATGCAATAATCAGTCCAGCCAGGGTCGACAGGCTGAGACAAAGGCTTAAAGGCATATTCATTCTCCTGAATATGTGAGAGTTCATCACATTGATTTTTTTAGCTAAAAATTGCTGTCCCAGAAAGTTACTGGGCGATTTTATATCCGTCTCTTGCGTGGTGATAATGAATAAAACAGATCGACTCGATCGATAAAATCGATCATTAAGACGCGTTGAATCATTTTCAAAATACACCCTGGACTTGCACTACGAAGGTGAATAGTTTTTTCGGGTCATGCGTTATTCCTGCACGATAAAAACCATCCGGTAATCGCCTGGAAGATTCAGAATAAAAATCGCCAGACACTTTTGGCAACAGAGGCAACTGCATTTATCACTGAGCTGAGCACGGTGGTAACGGCTGCGGGAAGGGAGATATCTGACAAGGTCTGTGTCATGACGTCGCTGATGGTATTACCAAAATCCTGACTTGCCTGATCCTCAATCTTTTGTGTGCGGTACTGCCGTTTAATGACCGAACTGACTGCACTGCTGGCACGGGCAGGCAGTGACTGAAAAAGGTTTTCTACCAGTTCAGGCAGATGCCACCCGGTGGCTGAAGATACAGCGATAACAGGAAGTGAGGGAGTGTGGAACAGTGACTGAACCGCACGCTGTTTTTCCTCAATATGTTTCTGCTGTTGCTCAGAGGGCTGGTTAAGAAAACAGCTCCATTCACGGGAAGGTTCGATTTTATCGGCTTGTGTTAGTACGAACAGCACCTTATCCCGCCCCGACGCACCTGGTGCGAGCATTCGAAAGTAAAACTCACAGTCCGGCGTCAGGGCACGGTCATCGGCTTTTATGAGCCAGAGCACCAGGTCCAGTTCCGGCAGTATGTGCTGGTAGAGTGACTCATATTCGGCATCACGCTCAGCGCTTTCACCCACCCCTGGCAGGTCAACTATCGTTACTCGCCTCTCACCTGCCCATAAGGTAAAACGCCGTGGTTCACGGGTACAGGCCGTTGTATGGCTAACCGCTGAAACGGGGCTTCGGAACAAGGCATTACACAGGCTGGATTTACCGGCACCCGTTTTTCCCATGATGCCAATCACGGGTTGATAATGAATTACGTCATTAAGGCGACATATTAGCGTCTGTGCAATATCATCAGGGAGTAAGTCAAGGGGGGAGCATATTTTATTGAAAGCAGGGTTGTCACTCATCATCTGTCCTCGAATAGATAAGGGAAAGCACTATGCATTTCCCGTAAGGTTCATGATGATGATATATATCTGAAATAATTTTGAATGTGTCAGATCAGTTTTTTATAAACACCATCTATATAATTAGCTATATATTCCTCTGGCCTGACTTTTGTCTGCTGATGAATGAAGGCAAGTTTTTTTAGTGTGGACTGAGACAGTTTTAGCTCGTTCATTTTTAACTTTTCCCTGTATTTCTTTTGCATCCATGTCTTATGCATCCTGATTAAAAATGTTTCTTTGTCCTCAATATGATTACCTGTATTTTTAAACCTACCCGAAGGACCTGCTGGGACACTTCCCCAGGCGTTCAAAAACCCCATGATTGCAAAATATTTTTCACGTATATTTCGGATGCAAATGTCATTGCAAACCGACTTTTCTTTAAGAAGGTAATTCCATAACCAGTCGCACATCTCTTCATTATCTTTATCAATCCATCTGGTGAGCTTGTTTTTCACTTCAATTTCATTCCATTTCAGAATCAGGGTTGACAATAATTCCCTTTTCCTGTCCAGACTAATACCGAGGCAATCATAATAGCCAACTACCGCTCTGAGGCGTTGAATGTGTGTATCAGGGATGACATACATTTTAATGCATGTTTTAGCCCAATCAGTCATTAAGTATTGATTGTCTTTGTAAGGATTCTCCCGCAAATGCTTGATATATGACCATGCGAAAAAACAAGCATCATAATTATCCAGGAATGAAAATGAATTCCCCCCAGGAAGTTATTATTAAGTTCCTGGGGGAAACTAATTAACCTACATGAGGCATCCTTGTATTTTTCTGCAAAACAGGCACTTGTTGCCTTTTTCATACCTTCAAGTTCAGCCCCCCACCTACCAATGTCAATATGATAATTTTCTTTGAAGGACAGATTCATAAAATAAAATAACTCCCTTTCATTTTTGATATCAAAAACATAGTTCATCATCTTCATTTCCTAAACAATTTTTATAATATTTAACGAGGTTATTATTGTCTTATTTCAATATTTATTGAATATTTTATGTCGTTTTTTTGTAGATAAATCACAAAGATTTTATTCATAGCAACCTGATTTACCCTGAGGAAATGCTGATCCGCACACGGTATGACGAGTGTTGGTTGACGAGGTGATTCGTCAGAAAACGGATAGTTAAGGTTATTACTATTATTATAAAGAAGACATCACTCCCCGTTCAGCATTGCCACCCACAGTACAAACATCCCACCAAATGGTTACACGGACGTTAATCAGATTAAAACTTACATCTTCCTCACATGTTCATGAAACGACATACTGAGGAATAAAACATGAGTACACATTGCATCACAAACCCTAATCACCCGACTTATCCTGAACTGGAATCTCAGTTACACCGTCATGTTGATAATCTCTTCAGAAGATATTCAAAGCTTATTCTCCTGAGAATTGATTTTGCTTATCTGAGTCATTTGTCTGAATTCATTCATCAGGATGTACATGGTCTTTGTGCCGACATGGTCAAACTGGAAAACCGCTTGAAAGATATTAACGGCATCATCGGGTATGCCTGGGTGGCAGAATATGGAATGGACCACCGGCATCATGCTCACTGCGCAATCTTTATCAATGCTCAGATCCGTAATAAATCATGGCCTGTATTTATGGAGATCAAGAAGCAGTGGGAGGGTATTACTGAAGAAGAAGGATACGCCCATCGATGCGCCCCCCAAAATCATTATGAAGTCAGGTGTGAAGAGGTGACTCGTTATTATGAGGAAGATGGCATTAATGCCATGAAATATATTTTAAGTTATATGGCAAAGAAAGCACAGAAGCCTGACGGGGTAAATGCAAGACTCAGTTATATTGCAGATGAAATTCGAACCGGACGGAGAAGAAAGTGTAAATAACGGTCATTAATTACGGCCAACAGATATCTGATGAGCAACGCCAGAAGGCAATACATTCCTTCCTGGCGTTGCTCTCCCTTAACTTTATCGGAGAGAACTCATCATGACATCTGAAAATACATCCCTGCTTAATGACCAACTTGTTGATATGAAATTCATCACAACCTTCACCGGCCTGACCGACAAATGGTTTTACAAATTAATTCAGGATGGTCTGTTTCCTGCCCCAATAAAAATGGGCAGAGCATCCCGCTGGCTTAAAAGTGAAGTGGAAACGTGGATGAAAAATAAAATAAGTGCGTCACGACCAGATAATTAATCTGGTCGCATGCTATCCGTTTATCACTATTACTTCATTATCATTTCACTCGCATTGATTGTCCGGGTAAACCTCTTCGAGAGTGTGTTATCCCGACAGGAGATACAATGACTTCAACTTCATATCGCCTCTCTGAGGCCAATCCGACTCTGTCACTGGCAGCATTGCAGCGAAGCTATCAGCGTGAGCTTAATCTTTGTAATGTGCGCGACAGTGCAACCGGAAAACGTCTAAGACGGCATCGTTATTATCTTCAGCTTGAGCGGGTCAATCTGTCCGCTACCACAGGATTTTCTTCTCCCGTTCTTTTCCCACGATTTCTGACAATGCTTAACAGAGAACAACGCTCGCGAAGCAAGCCATTCCTGGAAGCCAACAAGACTCCGTCTGCTGACTGCAATGACTATCCTTTTCTGAATCCAGCCTCGCCCTGGTTCAGTCTGCTGATGAATGAATGTGAACGGGCAGGCTCTGCTTCAATCCGTCAGAGGATACCCCTTCTGCGTCGTGTGACTGAGCGACATCACCAGCGTGAACAGTTTGCCCTGGTGTATTTCTGGCGGCTGCTGGAGGGCATTGGTGAAGAGGATATCCTCCCAGCCAGTATTAACAGCCCGGATAAACTACAGCAATGGATAGAAGACACACTGTACACCAGCCACCGTTTTGAAAATGACCTAGAGGAATACCTTTTCTTTGCATTTTATCACCAGTGGTCCACCTCACCACTACAGGCATAAGTAATATTTTCATGTACCTATCAATTAAAAAATTGATCGGCATCACCGATCAATCTGACGAGATTGATCTATTAAAACAATTATCTTTTCTGCCACGACTCCCGTTATTCTCCAGCCCGTTATTCCGGACAACATTTCTTTCATATCGGTGCTTTATCAGGCCGGGCCTTGCCACGCCTGTCTTTCAGGCGCAGGGGCTCAACTGATGCTGATGTGTGTTCAGTCACGTTCAAAGGAAGGGCAAAGTGATGCTCGATATGCTGGTGATAAAAGGAAGTTATTTTCCTCTGATAGTCGTAACGGTGCTGTATGCGAAGGTCGGTCTGCTAACCACTCGTTTTCGAAAGGTGCTGCATCAGCTCCTGGTGCTGGTCCCCCTGCTGGTGGCACTGGCACAGGCGCCTAATCCGATTCTACGTAATCTAATAGCGTTACTTCCGGTGATACTCATTGCGATGGATATCACGTTGTCAATGTTCAGTTGGCGTGAATACCGCAGCCGCTTCAGTCACGGTTTTGCACTCAGCATGCTGGAGACCAGTCGTCGGGAAGTCACTGGTATGTTGGGGATCTACCGACGGTACATTCTGACTTTTGTCCTTACAGTTGCTGCGATATTTACCGCTGTAAATACCACACCGGTATTGCCTGGCAGAGTGTGTTATCTCCCGTCCGTATTTTTAGCAATTGTGTTGCTGGTTCATACCGTACAGGCATTACTACATCAGCAACGAAAAAACAGCATCAGTAGCCCACTGCAGCGCATTGTCTCTGAATTACCTTTCAGTAACCTGAATCCATTTTTACAGGCTCACCGGGATAAAAGCATGATTGCCAGAGTGTCCCGTAAGATACCAGAGTACGATTTATCGGTTAAGGAAACGGGAATTGATATTTACGTGGTGGTCATCGGGGAATCAGCGCGACCGGCAAATATGAGCATTTATGGCTATTATCGACCGACCACGCTTTTTGCAGAATCCGAGCAGGACAACATGCTGTTGTTCACTCAGGCAATCAGTGGCTCTCCTGTGACAGCCACAGCCGTCCCGCTGGCATTGACAGCCGCGACCGTGAAAGATATGGCTGTTAGCCATTATTCTGACAACATCATCAATATTGCTAACCAGGGCGGATTTAAAACGCACTGGTACAGCGCTCAGGGTATGTATGGCGATTACAGTAATGCCATCACCGGCATTGCCATGAATGCTCATCATCAGGAGTGGGTGAAAGAGGGTTATGATGATGCATTGCTGCCCTTACTGGATAACGCCCTACAGGGTCCAGGTAAAAAACTCATTGTGTTGCATCTTTATGGTAGCCATCCTCCTGCAAACCAACGTTATCCCGAAAGCGAACGCTATTTCCATGACAATCATCCCGATGATGAATACGACAATTCGATTCGGTTCACCGATAAGTTATTGGGACAGATTGTGGATCGTTTACAGGGAAGTCGCGCATCGCTGCTTTATTTCTCCGATCATGGGCTGGAGCGAGGGTCTGGTAAAAACAAAGGCTGGCAACACGGGGGAGTGAAACCCTTAAGAGAGGCTTTTCAGGTCCCGATGTTTATCTGGTATAGCCCGTTACTGACGACAGGACAGGAAGAGAAAGGAAAAATTACGTCCGTGTATTCAACGGTCAATAACTATGCACTGATAACGCACTGGCTGGGTGTGGCACAGGAAAGTGAAACGGCCAAACCAGTAAAAGAACTTGCCAGCGAAAATGAAAACTCTCAAGTGATTGATACCACAGCGCAAGTGTATAGATGGACTGACCTGGAGGTATCACGATGAAGACAGTGCTGCTGTCCGCGTTTGGTTTTTTGACGCTATGGCTAATAGTCGGTTTAATCTGGAACCGTCTACATCCTGATGAGGAAGAGTCGGAAGATTGCCCTTACGACTGATCCCTTCAGAGCTCCTGTTTCTTTATCTGAACTAGAAACCAAACACTGACGTGAAGTTCGAGGATGAAAACAGCCATTCGATTGGGACAGCACACTTTTGAACCCGGTTCTTAATTTTATAGGACAATGGGTAATTTATGATGGGCTGTCCGCCGAGAATAATTAATCTCATGTTAAAAGAAGTGCATAGGGTGCATTCTTCCCGCGGTAATGCATGAATTTTTAAGAAAAACTGTTTTTGTGCCGATATAGATAGAGGGAGCTCTCCATTTTCCTGTTGGTTACTGACATGACCTGTCAGTAACCAAGATTACCATCAGGGAAAAGCTATCAAGGGAAGACGTATGAGCGGGCATGAAGTCATGGTACAGAGAATAACCGTTATTATCTCAGAACTATATCAGTACGGTTTTGTGTCTCGCCAAAAGCTGATGGACGAATTCAAAATCAGCGAACGCACCTTGTATCGGGATCTTAACCGCCTGGGCGATCGTATTATCCATAATGGCGATGGTATTTACAGGCTGGCACCCGCTTATGCCAAACCTCAATCACTGAAAGAACTGCAAAATCTCGTCCGTATTTTAGGTATGGAAGCTTTATTTCCCGCAAAAAAACTCTTCTCCCAGCCTGATTTAACGTCGTTAAGTATCCGTTCTCTACCGAGTGATCCTGAGGCTCAACGAGTACTTGAGAATAACTTTAGTCTGTTTGATAAAGCGATTCGCGAGAACAACATTTGCGAATTTCACTATAAAGACAAACTCCGTACCGTTGCCCCTTATAAGTTAATTAACATAAAAGGTGTCTGGTATCTCGGCGCTGTGGATAGAGGAAATGTAAAGGGTTATCAGCTCAGTAAAATTCGCTGGCTGCATCTTACTTCCGTACATTTCACGCCAGAGCTGCACATAACCCAGTACTTTGCTGAAGAAGATGATGTCTGGTTTTCTCTTAATAAGCAGACGGTACACGTCAAAATCGCAGCCGAGGTTAGCTACTACTTTCAGCGCCGCAACTTATTACCTGCGCAGAAATTAATACAACAAGAATCAAACGGCGATTTGATTGTGCAAACCGAAATGGCGCACGAAAACCAGCTCTTCCCTCTATTACGATACTGGTTACCCAATCTCATTATTATTTCCCCGATTACCCTGCAACAGCGTTTTCAGCAGCAGCTCAATCAACAAATGGCTGAAATGGAAACAAAATGCAGCATGGCTATTTTTGACGATATGCAACAGGAGTGAAAAATGTTACGCGGCTCAGAAAGAAAAGAAGCATTAGCCAGTCTTACCAGAGCAACAAACCAATATGAAGCACAGGCAAAAGATACTCAGGAGGAGATCACAGATCTCTTTTTGCTGCGCCAAAAATGCAGTAAAACCCTAATTACTCGGGGTGAAAGCTTCGTCAATCGATTGGCGAATAAACCCAAGGAATTTGATAAATCCTGGAGCGAACTGAAAGCTGAAATTGCTGAATTCGATAACGTCGTCGAAAAACTGGAAGAAGAATACCGAACCTCACACGTTGGAAAAGGGACCGCTGCCGCAGGGGTTGCAGTCGGAGCCGGTGTCGCAGCATTTGCCCCTACGGCAGCCTTAGCCATTGCAACGACTTTTGGTACGGCCTCAACGGGTACCGCAATTGCAACTTTAAGCGGCGCTGCGGCAACGAATGCTGCACTGGCATGGCTTGGTGGTGGTGCACTGGCAGCTGGCGGCGGAGGCATGTCCGCTGGAGGCGCATTGTTGGCGTTAGCGGGTCCAGTCGGTTGGGGAATTGGTGCCGTAGGTATTGCAGGTGGAACCTTACTGGCTCGTCGTAAGAATGGAAAAATTATTGACGAAGCTCAGCGCGAAGATCGCCAGGTTCGCGCCAAAACCAGCGAATTGAGGGTAATGGAACGCGGAGCGCAGGAACTGAAAGTGTTAACGTCAGAGCATTATCATGGCACTGAGAGCATCGTCGATGCGCTTGAAAAGACCGCACCGCGAGACTACAGCCAGTTTAATGCGCATCAGAAAGATCAGCTAGGGGCGTTGATTAACCATATCAATGCGTTGTCAAAACTGATCAACAAGAAAATCCAGTAATGAACAGTGTGAATAGTCATGATGCGGTAGGCGATCAAGTTATTGGCAGTGCAGTTGATGCCCTCAATCAGGCCCGCATCAAGGATGAATTGTTTAAGTTGGCGCAACAGGATAGCGCCTTTACTTTTGCGGGCGAACAGATGCAGAAGGTGCGTGATTTTATTGCGTCACCGAATAACATTCTGGGTTCGATGAGTACCAAACACGGTGAGATTGCTGAACAACTTGAGGTGGGCGTGCGCAATGCACGCCAGGCGATCGATGAAGGATTGGTTGATGAGTCGGCTTTAGGTGCAACATTTAATGGGGTTGGTCGCACCGCCCCTGCGGACTACAAGATTGATGGTATTGAAGTACAGTCAAAATTTATAAATGGCATTAATAACAATCTAACTCATGTCCTGAAGCATATGGAAACCTATCCCGACTTCACAAAGGGTGAGCAGTTTTACCATATCCCGAAAGATACCTGGCAGACCATCCTGGACGTCATTGATGGGAAACCGGTTGATGGATTGAGCGAAAAAACATTGCAGGCAATCAAGGATAAAGTTGCCGATATTGAAAGCTCGACGGGGCGACCATTCGCCGATGTCGTACGCCCGGGAGTCTCCAATTACAAAGACGTTCAATGGGGGAAAATCGACGAAACACTTGATAAACATGATCAGGAATTAGGTAAGCAGAACGAGACTAAAAAAGCTGAAATTATCGAGGATCACCAGCCTTCGCTGAACGAAGCCATGCGGGCGACAGCGATGGGGGTAGCTTTCGGGGGGGCTTTTGCTCTCGGAACGGGGATATACCGCAAGTATCGTGACGGTAAAAATATATTTTGTGGTGAGTTCGATGCACAAGACTGGCAGGACGTGGGGTTAGATACACTAAAAGGTGCAGCCATTGGAGGTGTATCCGCTGGGGCGATTTATACCCTAACCAACTATGCCTCGATGGGAGCACCATTCGCCAGCGCAATTGTCACCGCCGCCAAGGGGGTTGGAAGCCTTGCCTTATCTTACCAGCAGGGTGAAATAGATCTTGATGAGTTTACCGAGCTCGGGCTCATTGTTTGTGCCGAGTCCGCCATTGTTGGTGCAATGGCCATTGCAGGCCAAGCGTTAATCCCTGTTCCTGTGCTGGGGGCTGTGATTGGCTCTCTCTCCGGGAAGTTCATGGTCACCGTAGCCAAAAATTTGGACAGCAAAGCCCGCCTGGCTCTACAAGCCAGAATGGACCATTTTACCCTTCAGCTAAATGACATTGAGCAGCAGGCACTCAAGCGCATCTTGTCCGAATTCACGGCATTAGGTGAACTGACAGCAGCAGCTTTCAACGTTGAAAATAACCGTAAATTGCTCGAGGCGAGCATTACGCTAGCTCAGGCCTATGGAGTAGAGAAAGACAAGATTATTAAAAACGCGGATGATTTGGACGCCTTTATGATGGGGTGATGCCGGGATGAAACAGTTAAAGCAAGGATAACAATGCTACAGATAATTGGTGCATTAATTCTTCTGGTTATAGGGTTTGTTATTATTAAAGCGTTGTTTCGGGCATCGCTCAATATTCTGGGTATGGTATTAGGCCTTGGAGCGCTGATCTTTGCAGGACCACCGTTATTAGCAGGTTATATAGTGGAGCGTATAACCTTTGCGCTTCGCCTACGCTGGTTGTTGGGTGTTCCACTTTTCATTGCTGGCATGATAATAAGCTTTATGTGGGGGCTTGACGGAAAACATATCGCCCCTGTAACAGCCTGAAGTTGACCTGGGTAATCATATACCGGTGTAGTGATAAGGAAACAGGACTAGGATTACATAATGTCGCAGGTTATGAACCCAATAGTGACGCCGAATATATGGTCGAAAACCGCATCAAACCAGTACTTGCATCACCCGGGACATCCATATACGGTCAACAAAAACTGGCCCCCGACTTTAGAGTTTTCCAGAACAATACGGGTGCTTAAGAGATATCCTGCTACATCAAATCCATCACTGTGACTGACAAGCTGCTGGGACAGATCCACTACATGGCAGAGCGTGAAGGAGGTGACTGGTCCATGATGTATTTTTCAGACCACGAGCTGTCATACATCATTAAAGGCACGGCAAGTGCTTACTTAACGCACGGAGATAAAACCCGCGAGAATTACGAGGTGCCATTTTTCACCGTCGACAAAAATCAAACAGACAGCGTCATCATCCCGTTACAACGCAGCAGCTTACGTTTTCTGGAAGCATTTTCGCAGTGGATGAAAATTCGTGATCCAGAAATAGTCCAACGCTGTGAAATGTTTTCTGCCGAAGATTGCAGCCCTGTGGATCAGGTGATAAATTTTCATGGACAACTGACGAATTACGATGAATTGACTCCGTAAATGATGTTTGGCGATAACTAATCTGACTTTGTGATCATGCAGGGATAACAATTGATGGTCTGTTTACCACGGCAAGCGATATTGTTAAACCTGTCGTTCAGGGTTCTACAGCATTGAGCAACTTGGCAGGTGAGCGCCTTCACTTGCTCTGACATAACAGGTGACAGATTGGACGCCGCCGGGTGGAGCAGCGGCAGACGTTCTGTTGCCAGCCCTTTGCGACTTCGTCTGCGTTTTACGCCGAGCCCGCTCAGATGATAAAGGCGGTACACGCGCTTGTGATTAACATGAAGCCTTAACAGTGCAGTAACTGCCAGATGCGGCGGTAGCCAAAACGCCTGCGCTCCAGTGCCAGCTCAGTGATGCGGCCCGATAAATACGCAGCTGGACGCTGAGCGGCAGGTCGACAGGGACAAACCTGGGAGTCAGCAGGCACGACGTTGCAACAGACCGGTCGCATCACACATCAACACCACAGCCTCGCACTTCTGGTCTATCGTCAGTACTTTCGCCCAAGAGCCACCTGAAGCGCCTCCTAATCCAGCATGGCTTCGGCAAGCAGCTTCTTGAGTCTGGCGTTCTCTCCCTTAAGCGACTTCAGGCGCTTAACCTCAGGCACCTCCATACCGCCATACTTCTTACGCTAGGTGTAAAGCGTGGCGTCGGAAATGGCATGCTTGCGGCAGAGTTCACGGACAGAATCTCCAGCTTCAGCCTCGCGAAGAATACTGATGATCTGTTGGTCGGAAAAACACTTCTTCATGGGGATGTCCTCATGTGGTTTATGAAGACATTACTAATATCGGGGTGTACTAATCAATGGTGAGTAGGTCAATCATCGAAAGAAATGCTTTTTCAGTAGACAATTATCATGCTGATGAATGTATAAATATTACTAAGGTCGCCAAGCATTAATGAATGGGTGGGTGATAGGGCCAAAAGAAATCATAACAGCCAAAAAAATCCGTCTGATAAATGGCCTTAATTCATTATGCTTGAACCATTAGACTTAAGCAATCTGAAATCATTTTGTTGCTATTTTCAATAAGATCATTATAAATATTGAGCTTATAATGAAAAAATTTAATACCGTTAGAAATCTCACCAATATACTCCATCCCTCCGGGGCCATTACTAGCAGGTGAAATCCAAAAAGCTATCGGTGAATTCAATGCAATTGCATGACTTATGACTTGGTAACGATCAGACTCATCAATTTTTGGTTTATACTTAACCTCCCCTATAGCTATTACTTTTCTATCTTTTCCGGATCTATAAATCAAATCAGGCTTAATAGGGAATCTCTTATTGTCTTGAAAGAGAGGGACTTGGTGTTTCGGATTATTACCATCAAGTACAGCTATTTGTTTATCAATCAAAGCAGACCTGAATGAGTTTCTGATAAAATTTTCAAATATACTATCAAGTGAAAAAAGGAAAGATGGCATCTTGCATCCCTTTTCACCATACAAAAAACCCACACTGCTATATCCCAAGAAAATAGAATAGACACTTAATGCGCCAAAATAATAGTCCTGGCTCCATTTTGGCAGATTACTACATAATAAAATATCATTCGGATGAAACACTTCCGAACGTACGTAGTCTAATACCATCAACGCTTCTTTTAAAATGAGCTTCTCACCCATTAGATCATTGTTATTTGAAATTATTTTTAAAAAAGACACACAGGCATTTTTGATAATTCCATTTATTCTAACATTTTTAGTAAACTCAAAAATATTTGAATAAGAATGAAGTTCTTGCCCTTTCGCAACAAATCGACTTATAGTTTTTCCGATATCTATTTTAGGACGACAATAGCCTTCAACTGATTTTTCTTTATAATCTCTAAAGAATCCAATACTTAGTATTTCTTTTAAAAAATAACAATAACTTTTAATAAGTATTAAATGTGGGGCATTTGTTTCTGAGTTTTGATAGCTACGCAATACAGGTAATATACGAGAATAGCTTTCGTCTGCGATGGAAAGCATTTCCCAAAAATTATTGATAGGAAATTTTGGCTTAAGATTAAGTGCAATTTTGTCCGTTAAAGGCAGATAACCTATGAGGCCCAGCGCTCTTAATTCAATTCCATCATGTAGTTCACGTAAATCTATCGCTGATAAACTACGAGTTTCAGGTAATAATAATGAATATCCTTTTAAATCAAAGAGATCTGTTCGTTGAAATACTCTAGCCTCCCTTTCATGTATTTCTATAACCTTCATTTTGGTTATAGTTGAATTATAGCTATGCATTCTCGCCACCAATAAAATCTGGCTCATCTTCTCTTGTCTTGAGCAGATTTTCAACATCACCTTCAATTGTCATATACGTATTTTTATCATGGAGCAAAGTTCTTTTTAGAGCTGGTCTTATTTTTCCCATCCAAATTGCAGAAAGATCACTTAGGTTTCTGACTCCTAGAAAGCTAGAATGCCCATATCCAAATGGGAAAACCTCATTAAGGATCGTAAATAGCTGAATCGTTCTTTTACAAATACTTTCCTCCACACCTTCTGTTTCGAGATGGTTTTGAAGAACAGCTTTATCGGGATCCATCTCAAAGACCCAAAAACGTCGTAACAGAGCATCATCTAGGTCTATCACCGACCGATCGTAAGGGTTTGCAGTTGCAATAAGGATCAAATTATCAGGAATACTTACTCTCTCTCCCGAATAAGGAAGCGTGAATTCAATATTTCTATAATCCGATTCAATATAGGTAAGAACCTCTCCAAAAATTCTTGCGACATCACCTCGGTTTAACTCATCAATCACCATTACATATTTATTTTTCGGATCTTTTCTAGCAGACTCAGCAAAATTTAAAAATATTCTTTTAGATAATTCATATTTTACTCTACCATCTTCTTCAGAATATTTTGGTCGAAAGCCTTCAATAAAATCATCGTAGCTGATTGCAGGATGAAATTGAAGAAAAATAGACCTCGCAGAATTCATTTGTGAAATATTTTCTGCGATACTACGGGCATATCGTGTCTTCCCCGTCCCTGGAGGTCCAGCCAACAAAAATGCAAGCCCAGAACCGTTATCAATCATAGACCTTATTGATGAGTATAAAGGATCATCTTGGCTAACTTTTGACTTATACTGCCCTTCTACTTTCTCTGCCAATTTTGGCGTAGATAAATAAGCATAAAGCTTCGGGGATAATTCTTGAAGATACGTTTCGTTACTTGGCCGCTCATCTAGCAATGAAGGCCAAGGTAATTCAGGTTGGGTTATTTTAAACCTATTCCTATAAGGAGGTTTAAAACTTTCTAAATTAAGATGTTCATGTAGAAAGATCTGCATCAATTCAGGCCAAGAAGACACCTGCTCGGGAATACCTTCAAAAGCAAATATCCATACTAATAAATCTTCAAATAAAAAATCTTGTGGTATTTCTGCCTCAAATTGCAATTGAAATGAGGCAGTTAACTTTGTAACTGCCTTTTCTCCCTCGATTAATCCCTGAAGCCTCATTTCTCTGTAACCACGAGAAGAAAATAAATTCCCCCACATTTTAGTATCTTGCCGTATCATGTAATCACCGGCATACACTCCTCGATCCCAAGCAATTCCTTTTAACCTAGGTCGCAATAGATTATTACCTTTCGTCGTTGGCGGTATACCTAAACGAGAGCCGCTAAAATAGCGATCCAAAAATTGATCCGTCCCTAATTTTTTCGACATATCAACAAAACTATCTATGCCAATATCATTTGCAGCAAAAACGAATGAGGGCAAAAGCCAATTGGCACTTACCATTTCAAGTCTTTCAATACTTGTTTTTATCGTTGATATGTCGAAATATTTCACGCTAACCCCTTTATTTATTTGGATGTTCCTGGTTTTCTGAAATTTAACCGATTACCTACCCAACCATCCCATTCAGTTGAAGATTGCGCAATAGTATTGGACAAATTTGACCATGGTGCATCATGAAGCCCGTCTGCCCTCAACGTCTCTTTTATGGAACGAATATAATCATTGCTCATATCCACACCAACAACGTTTCTATCATTTTCTAAAGCTGAAAGTATCGTAGTTCCACTTCCCACAAATGGATCTAAGACATGTCCTCCAACTGGACTAGCCACTTCTATGCATCTACGAGCTAATTCCATGGGAAATGAGGCATTATGCTTGGCACGACGAGAACGTTCAATTGGTATATTCCATACATCTTCTTCGATTAATTTCGAACGATCAAAACTATAAAAGCGGTTTTTCGTGAACATGAAAATAAATTCATACTGACGATAAGGCCGATCTCTTGCAGTTGGCTCAACGAACGCATTGCAACGATTCCAAATAATATTACTGCGAAGAGTCCATCCTCTGGCTTGCATTGCAAATGCTACTTTCCAAGGAATACCAATCATGCTTTTCTTCGGGATGTCCCAACCGCTAACATCTACAGCTCTCACCTTTTTCCTTAAAAATTCCTTGATGCACACCGTGGATCACTACCATGGGGTTGTCCATTGCCAGAATAGTATGTATCACCAATGTTTAAGAAGAAAACTCCTTCAGGATGAAGCGTGCGCTTAACTTCATCAAAAACTGTCATAAGTTGTTCTACATACGCGTCAACAGAGTCCTCATGTCCCAGTTGACCGTCATAGCCATAATCTCTTACCCAATAATACGGCGGGGATGTTACCGCAACATTGAAGACATCTGATGGAAGCAAGCGAAGCGAAGATGCAGCATCACCTTCAATCAGACCGGCGACCCGACCCTCTTCTGTCGTATAAGCCTTACATTTAGGCTCTGGAAGTAGCCCCGAAAGCTCCACTTCAGAGCTCTCATCGCTCAGCTCAAGTGCAGTGATGTTTGAACGCATTTTCAATCCTCTATTACTATCATTCTAGCGCCGAAATACAGCACTAAAAATAAATCTTTTTAAAACATATATTTAAAAATTATATGGTTTAGACGAATTTAAAATTTCACTGTTTATAAAAACAGTGTTTAAGCATACACATCCTTGCGTCTTTTATCCACGTAGGCTCTTTTGGCAAAATCGAAAGGTGTCGTATAACTATTTCTATTAAAATCCAAAAAATCTGCCCACCATTGTAGCATTAGCCTCCTCTCATCCAAATGTTCTGCTTTATGGATGTAAGCAGCCCGCACAGAGTTACGCTCCATATGACTCATCTGCCGCTCTACCGCATCTGTCGACCACAATCCCGATTCAATCAACGAACTACATGCCATTGTCCTAAAACCGTGGCCGCAAACTTCCACTTTCGTATCGTAGCCCATGACTCGTAGTGATTTATTAACAGTGTTTTCACTCATCGGCTTAAGCGGATCGTGATCACCAACGAAGATCAGCTCACGGTTTCCACTCATACTTTTGATCTTTTCCAAAATGCCGAGTGCTTGACGTGATAAGGGAACAAGATGTGGAGTCTTCATCTTGGAGCCGCGCTGAGAGTGTTTAACACCTTCCAACGGCTCACGTTCTCCCGGAATCGTCCACATTGCAGTTTCAAAATCTACTTCTGACCAGCGAGCAAAACGCAATTCACTAGATCGAATGAAGACCAACAACGTCAGCTCCACAGTTAATCGTGTTAATGGTCTGCCGGTGTAGGAATCAATTCGACGAAGTAATTCGGGAATGCGATTAAGTTCTAGCGCAGCACGATGCTGTCGTTTAGCCGTTGCTACTGCACCGGCTATCTCTTGTGCAGGGTTGTAATCGATTAAACCGCTCTGCACGGCAAATCGCATAATTGCTGTTGTTCTTTGTTGTAAACGTGCCGCTACCTCAAGACGTCCAGATGTCTCTACGGCTTTTATAGGAATAAGCAAATCTCTAGTATTTAGTTCAGCGATATTCCGCTTACCAATGGCAGCAAAGAGGTTATCCTCCAGGCTCTTCAACACACGGGCACTATGCGACTCAGACCACTTTTGATTACTAGCGTGCCAGTCTCTGGCTACCACTTCAAACGTTATCGCCTCTTGCTCCTGCTCAACCTTAACGGCTTTCTTGTTTTCACTGGGATCAACGCCGTTAGCTAAAAGCTTACGGGCTTCGTCCCGGCGAGTCCTGGCATCCGCCAATGAAACTTCAGGGTATTTCCCCAGCGCCAGCATCTTCTCTTTACCACCGAAGCGATAACGAAGCCGCCAATATTTGGAACCGTTCGGATGAACCAACAACACCATGCCGTCACCATCGGTAAGCTTATAGGCTTTTTCTTCAGGCTTGGCCGTACGAACCTTCACATCACTCAGAGCCATGTTGAGTATCCTTTCAAGGGTTCTGTGTGGGTACAAACATTATCGAACCGGGATATACCCGCATTTGTACCCGCATCAGTAAGTTGATGTAGATTGAATCAGGTTGACTTATGTTGACTGAAAAAGCGAGAGGAGCCTTGCGGGGACTGGATTTTAGACATAAAAAAAGACCTCAGTTGAGGTCTATTTACATACTAATGGTGCCGAAGGCCGGACTCGAACCGGCACGTCTTTCAACGGTTGATTTTGAATCAACTGCGTCTACCGATTTCGCCACTTCGGCACGAAGAGGTATGCGGAAAACGTTGGGGATTATACCTGTCGTGCTTAACCTTGCAAGCCCCATTCTATCGTTTACGTGCTAAGTGCTGAAAAAATCAGCGCATCTTCAATTCCTTACCCTTTCTACTGCTCTGCACAGCCTTTACAGCTCACAAATTCACTAAATCTATCCTTCCTCGGTTTACATCACCTTTCATTTGTTATGTGATCCCGTTACAGGTTTCAGTAACCCAACTCCCCTTCTGCATGACCAAACCGTAACCGGGAAAACGTGAATGGATTTTTATCAGGCTGACCCCACGCTTGAGAATTATTGGCGCGGCGTGATTCTTTTTGGAAGAAACGTCGCATCTTACAAATTTGCCCTCGCGCACGCTTTGTATGATGTGGACAAATCAGGTAGTGATCTCGTCACGCTTGAAGATCTTGCCGTTCCGTTTAGCCGCCATCTTTGCGAGCATCTTTTACATGCTCCAAAGCAAATCACATCCCGGGGCAGTCAATATCTGGAAGCCTGCGCGCAATTTAACAATGGTGAGATAACTCAGGCTCAATTGACGGAAACAACGGTGCGGCTCGGGTTTAACAATGTGATTGATGCCTTCCATAACGTGAATCAAGGCGAGATTGAGAAACGCTTTTTCCTTGATGAACGTAAAACTCACAAAGGGATTCGGCTTACCGATAACTTTTATCAGCTAAGCGAACGGCAGCAATATCAGAACCTGGCGTTTGAAACGAACGCACGCTGGAATCTCGTTGAACAGGCCTGGGCAATGGGGGTTTCCAGGAATGTTGTTGCGGTTGAATTCGATGAGCAAAATCAGCTTCTGTTTAGCCGAATTAATGAAAGGCGAGTCGATATCACCAGTTGTCGGGATAGTCTGAATGGTTACCAGAAAGGCCGTTGTTTCTACTGTTTTAAACCCATCAGCCTGATACCCGGCGACGCCGAACTGGCTGACGTTGATCACTTTATTCCCTGGTCTGCACGTGAAGCTGTAAACAATATCAATGGCGTGTGGAATCTCGTGTTGGCATGTAAATGTTGCAATCGTGGCGTTGCGGGGAAATCCTCGCATTTGCCAAGCCGCAAGCTGTTAGAGCGGCTTCATGCCCGCAACGAGTATTTTATTCAAAGCAAACTGCCATTGCATGAAACCATTGTGAAGCAGACTGGAAAGCTACCTGCACAGCGGATAGATTTTCTTGAAAGCCACTGGCATAAAGTCAAAAACAACAGGCTGTTCCACACCTGGGAACCGAAAGCAGAAGGCGAGGCTACGTTCTGATGACCCTCAATTATTACCAAAACAACGCCCAAACCTTTTTCGACGGCACGGTAAATGTCGATATGTCTTCGCTGTATGAATCCTTTACCCGCCATTTGCCGCCAGGTGCAAATGTGCTGGATGCCGGTTGTGGCTCGGGCCGCGATGCTAAAGCATTCCATGAAATGGGGTATCAGGTTGAAGCGTTTGATGCCTCGTCTGAAATGGTGGTTTTAGCGAGCCAACATACGGGTTTACCCGTTAAGCAGATGACTTTTGCGGATGTGGATGCTCAGCAACGATACGACGGGATCTGGTGTTGCGCTTCCCTGCTCCACGTCCCCTCACAAGAATTACCTGCAGCGATGCTGAATCTGGCAAATGCGTTAAAGCCTGGCGGGATCTGGTATGTGTCGTTCAAGTATGGCGATGGTGAGCGCGAGAAAGATGGCCGCCAATTTACGGATATGAATGAAACAAGCCTTAAGGCTTTGCTGGAAACTATGCCGCAGATAGAAATTGAATCCCTGTGGACGACGCAAGACAAACGCCCTAATCTTGATGAAACCTGGCTGAACGCACTTCTCAGAAAACAGTCATCCACCACTGGTTTTCCCCTGGCATCATGATAGTCTTTCAGAATAATCAGCCTTCGGAGATAGTACCCGTTTATGATACGCCTCGCTGTTATTGGAACTAACTGGATCACCCGTCAGTTCGTCGATGCTGCCCACGAAAGTGGCAAATATAAACTCACCGCGGTCTACTCCCGCTCGCTGGAACAGGCGCAAACCTTCGCCAGTGACTATCCGGTGGAACATCTCTTTACCGATCTGGATGCGATGGCGAAGAGTGACGCCATTGATGCGGTATACATCGCCAGCCCTAATTCCCTGCACTCTCCACAAACGCTGCTGTTTTTAAGCCATAAAAAGCATGTAATTTGCGAGAAGCCGCTGGCGTCTAATTTGCGTGAAGTGGAAGCGGCGATTGCCTGCGCGCGTGAAAACCAGGTGGTGTTGTTCGAAGCGTTCAAAACTGCCAGCTTGCCGAACTTTATCGCGCTGCAACAGGCGTTGCCGAAAGTGGGCAAGATCCGCAAAGTGCTGCTCAACTATTGCCAATACTCCTCGCGCTATCAGCGTTATCTCGATGGCGAGAACCCAAATACCTTTAATCCGGCGTTTTCCAACGGCTCGATTATGGATATCGGTTTTTACACGCTGGCGTCAGCAGTGGCGTTGTGGGGCGAGCCGTATTCGGTTCATGCTACCGCCAGCCTGCTGGAAAGCGGTGTCGATGCGCACGGTTCGGTGAAGATGAATTACGGCGATTTCGATGTGAACTTGCTGCACTCAAAAGTCAGCGATTCAACTATCCCAAGCGAGATTCAGGGCGAAGCCGGTTCACTGGTAATTGAGAAAATCTCTGAATGCCAGCGCATCACCTTTATTCCACGCGGCGGCAAACCGCAGGATCTGACGCTGCCACAGCATATTAATACTATGCTTTATGAAGCCGAAGTCTTTGCTCGTTTGGTCAATGACAACGAAGTTAACCATCCAGGGTTGATCACCTCACGCTCCACAGCGTTACTGAGTACGGAAATCCGCAAGCAAACGGGCGTCAAATTCCCGGCGGATGATGTCTCTACGCAGCTACCGGCGTAAAGGTGTGTAAAAGCGGGGTAGCGTGATGTTGACTGATTGTAGCAATCGTAATATTTTGTTACCCGCAAAGGGGAGTAACTTCATTGTCGGTTAATCGTCATTACGGTGTGAAAACACCCGGTTACCGAGCAATACGAATGGCTTTTTATACAAAAAACCATTCCGTGTTGTAAGTGAGACCTTGCCGGAAGGCGAGATCCCTGTTGCAAGCATTAGCGGCTGGCGTCTTCCGACGTTGGCCGTTTTTGTTTTTATAGGAATAATTTTATGAATAGTGTCGGCACTCCATTACTGTGGGGCGGTTTTGCCGTCGTGGTCGTCATCATGCTGGCTATCGACCTCCTTCTTCAGGGGCGTAAAGGCTCGCACACCATGTCCATGAAGCAGGCGGCCGTCTGGTCCCTGGTCTGGGTTTCGCTTTCGCTGCTGTTTAACGCAGCCTTCTGGTGGTATCTCACCGGGACATCTGGCCGTGAAGTGGCGGATACACAAGCTCTCGCCTTCCTCACCGGTTATCTGATTGAAAAAGCGCTGGCGGTGGATAACGTCTTCGTCTGGCTGATGCTGTTCAGCTACTTTGCTGTACCTGCTGCATTGCAGCGCCGTGTGCTGGTTTACGGTGTGCTGGGCGCGATCGTGCTGCGTACCGTTATGATCTTCGCGGGTAGTTGGCTGATTTCCCAGTTCGAATGGCTGCTGTATGTCTTTGGCGCGTTCTTACTGTTCACCGGTATCAAGATGGCACTGGCGAAAGAAGATGAAGGCGGCATTGGCGATAAACCGCTGGTGCGCTGGATCCGTAGCCACCTGCGCATGACGGATAAAATTGAAGGTGAGCACTTCTTTATTCGTAAGAACGGTATTTTGTTCGCCACGCCGCTGCTGCTGGTGCTGATTCTGGTTGAACTGAGCGACGTGATTTTCGCGGTCGACAGTATCCCAGCAATCTTCGCAGTCACGACTGACCCGTTCATCGTGCTGACGTCGAACCTGTTTGCAATCCTTGGATTGCGTGCGATGTACTTCTTGCTGGCTGGCGTGGCTGAGCGCTTCTCGATGCTGAAGTACGGTCTGTCGATTATCCTGGTGTTCATCGGCGTGAAGATGATGATTGTCGATTTCTACCATATCCCAATCGCTATTTCGCTGGGCGTGGTAGGCGGTATTCTGGCGTTAACGTTAATTATCAACGCTATCGTGAATTACCGTAACGATCAGAAAAACATGGCGAAGTAACACTTCCCGGAATGAGAGAACCCCGTCAATGGCGGGGTTTTTCTTTTTATAGCGCCAACTGTACGAAGTGTTGCTAATGTCACATATTTGTTAAAATTTAGTTATAAAATCTAGCCTGCACCGAAATAATCAGTGATTACTACTTACTACCCTGCGACATTTCCTTATACTCGGCCAGGCAAACACATTTCTTTACATCCGGTCAGAAAAGTACCTCAGAGTACAGACACAGGATGGGACGACATACAACACAGGAAGGTTATTCATGGCTACACAATCTCCAGGTATTCTTAAACGCCTGGCACAAGGCAGTCTGGTCAAACAAATTCTGATCGGACTGGTGCTGGGCATCGCACTGGCGGCAATTTCAAAACCTGCGGCAATCGCCGTCGGTCTGCTCGGGACATTATTCGTTGGGGCACTGAAAGCTGTCGCACCGGTTCTGGTTCTGATGCTGGTGATGGCATCTATCGCGAACCATAAGCACGGCCAGAAAACCAGCATCCGTCCGATTCTGGTGCTCTATCTTCTGGGAACATTCACCGCCGCGTTAACTGCTGTGGTTGTCAGTTTCGTGTTCCCTTCTACCTTGCATCTGGTGACCGGCGCTACCGATATCACGCCACCATCAGGCATTGTGGAAGTTCTGCGCGGCCTGTTGCTGAGCATGGTTTCTAACCCCATTGATGCATTGCTGAAAGCCAACTACATCGGGATTCTGGTGTGGGCTGTGGGCCTGGGCTTTGCTCTGCGCCACGGGAATGAAAGCACTAAAAACCTGATTAACGATGTTTCTGATGCGGTGACGTTCATCGTTCGTGTCGTGATTCGCTTCGCCCCAATCGGTATTTTCGGTCTGGTGGCATCAACACTTGCAACGACGGGCTTTGAAACGCTGTGGAGCTACGCACAACTGTTGCTGGTATTGGTTGGCTGTATGTTCGGCGTGGCGCTTGTCATCAACCCACTGCTGGTGTTCGTAAAAATCCGTCGCAACCCGTACCCACTGGTGTTCGCTTGCCTGCGTGAGAGCGGCGTAACTGCTTTCTTCACCCGTAGTTCTGCGGCTAACATTCCGGTGAACATGGCGCTCTGCGAGAAGCTGAATCTGGATCGCGATACTTACTCGGTTTCCATCCCATTGGGCGCAACCATCAACATGGCGGGTGCAGCAATCACTATTACCGTGCTGACGCTGGCTGCGGTGAATACTCTGGGCGTGCCAGTTGATTTACCAACCGCACTGCTGCTAAGTGTGGTGGCGTCGTTGTGTGCTTGCGGAGCTTCTGGTGTGGCAGGTGGTTCGCTGCTGCTGATCCCACTGGCATGCGGCATGTTTGGCATCCCGAATGAGATTGCCATGCAGGTGGTTGCAGTCGGCTTTATCATCGGCGTGTTGCAGGATTCTTGCGAAACCGCACTGAACTCCTCTACCGACGTGCTGTTTACCGCAGCGGCTTGCCAGGCAGAAGATGCACGTCTGGCAGACAATAATCCGTTACGCGGTTAATACTCAAAGCTCCCTGCCCTTCGTGGCGGGGAGTTATCCCTCTTGTTGCTGGACCTCTTTTTCGACCTTAAACGGGTCAATGCCCCGCCGTTGCATCCGCCAGAAACGAATGATATTCAGGCCGTTCATCACCAAAAAACTCCCTTCGATTAACGTTCCGCCAATCGACCCTAGCCAGAAATTATGTGTCACCCAACAAGCCGTGGAGCACCACATCACACAACGAGTGGTCAGCCCTTTGCAGCGGAATAATGCCCAGGTACTGGCTACGGTTCCGGCAATCGGCAGTAATTCCATCGCATGGTTAAATTTAGCCAGACCCAAACCCAGTGTTAACGCAATGAAAATGCTCATCACCCATAGGCTCCGCGTACGCAGGGAGATAACGGTACGGATTGCGTTGAGTTCAGCACTCATGCCTGCCGGGCTGGCGCCCATCAAGAAGAAGTGAATACCGATGATGGCGCTGTAACCCGCCAGTTGTAGCTTGAAGCGCCGCTCGTCGCGGTTAATGAACGTGGTAATACCAACCACAAAGGCGAGAACCCCGACGCCCTGGGCAACCCAATACGCGGTCATGACAAATCCTTGTGAGTAAAAACGAGGCGAAAAAAAACGGCATTTCGAATATCAAAACGCCGTTTCATGGTAGCACCTGAGACGCTATCTACAACGTAACGCCGCTCTTAAAGATGGCTAATTCGCGGAAATCATTACGTTCATTACAGGTCTTTTTGCCGTTAGCGATATCAACAATAGTGTCGATAAACTCTGTCAGCAGTGTATTCATGTCGCTGCCGTGCAGCAGTTTGCCTGCGTCAAAATCAATCCAGTGCGGCTTTTTAGTGGCCAGTTCACTGTTGGTTGCGATTTTAACTGTTGGCACAAAACCGCCGTATGGTGTGCCACGACCGGTGCTGAACAGCACCATATGGCAACCTGCTCCAGCCAATGCACTGGTAGCAACCGCATCGTTACCCGGTGCGCTTAACAAGTTCAGGCCAGGCGTTTTCAGGCGCTCGCCATAACGCAGGACATCGACAACCTCGCTCTCACCGGCTTTTTGCGTACAGCCGAGGGATTTTTCTTCGAGCGTGGTGATACCGCCAGCTTTGTTCCCTGGTGATGGGTTCTCGTAGATCGGCTGGTTGTGTTCGATGAAGTACTGTTTGAAATCGTTCACCATGGTGACGGTTTTTTCAAACGTTGCTTCATCGCGGCAGTGGCTCATCAGAATGCGTTCAGCACCAAACATTTCCGGGACTTCTGTCAGCACAGTTGTGCCGCCGTTAGCCACCATAAAGTCAGAGAAACGGCCCAACATTGGGTTCGCGGTGATGCCAGACAGGCCATCGGAACCGCCGCACTCAAGGCCGAACTTCAGTTCGCTGATTTTACCTGGTTCACGTTTGTCGTGACGCATGACTTCGTACAGCTCTTGCAGTTGCTCAAGGCCGGCTTCAACTTCATCGTCTTGCTGTTGGCAAACCATAAACTTCACGCGGGATTCATCGTACTCACCCAGCGTTTCACGGAAGGCGCTCACCTGGTTGTTTTCACAACCCAGGCCAATCACCAGCACCGCACCCGCATTTGGGTGATGCACCATGTTTTGCAGCATGGTACGGGTGTTAACGTGATCTTCACCCAGCTGTGAACAACCGAACGGATGGCTGAACAGAAACACGCCGTCAATATCTTCGGCGTCGTGATTCTGTTTCAGGAAACGGTTCTGGATCTGACGCGCGATGCCGTTTACACAGCCCACGGTTGGCAGGATCCACAACTCGTTGCGCACGCCTACTGAGCCGTTTTCACGACGGTAAACGCTCACATCGCGGTCCGCAGCCTGGCTTGCCAGAGACTGGAAATCAGGTTGATAGCTATACTCATCCAGATCGTTCAGATTCGTACGCGCATTGTGTGAGTGAATGTGCTCACCGGCTTCAATCGTCGCCAAAGCATGGCCAATTGGTAAACCGTATTTAACGACGTTCTCACCTTGCGCAATGGTAACCAGCGCAAATTTATGGCCACGAAGCACCGGCTGGCGCAGAGTAACCTCTACGCCTTCAACGGTAACCACTTCACCTTCAGCCAGGTCCACTAACGCAACAGCGACGTTATCTTGCGTATGGATCTTAATGTATTGCATATCAACCTCAGAGCCTGATTAGTTCAGTTCAATGCCAAAGTAGTCTCGGGCGTTGTTAAAGCAGATGTTTTCCACCATTTGGCCCAGCAGATTGATGTCAGCTGGAGCTTCGCCCGCTTCAACCCAACGGCCAATCATCTGGCACAGGATGCGACGGAAGTATTCGTGGCGGGTGTATGACAGGAAGCTACGGCTGTCAGTCAGCATGCCAACGAAACGGCTCAGCAGACCCAGTTGCGCCAACTGCGTCATTTGACGCTCCATGCCATCTTTCTGGTCGTTGAACCACCAACCGGAACCAAACTGCATTTTTCCTGGCATACCTTCGCCCTGGAAGTTGCCAATCATGGTGCCCAACACTTCGTTATCGCGTGGGTTCAGGCAGTACAGAATTGTTTTTGGCAGTTCGTTGTTTTCGTTTTGCTTGCTGAGCAGGCGAGAAAGTTCTTCAGCCATTGGACGGTCGTTGATGGAGTCAAAGCCCACATCAGGTCCCAGCAGTTTGAACTGGCGCAGGTTGTTGTTACGCAGCGCACCAATGTGGTACTGCTGAACCCAACCGCGACGGGTATATTCCGCAGCCAGCCAAACCAGAACCGCAGTTTTGAACTGTGCAACTTCGTGCTCGCTTGGGGTTTCACCAGAAAGACGACGCGCAAGGATGCCATCCAGAGTCGCTTCGTCAGCTTCGGCGAACAGCACCACGTCTAATGCGTGGTCGGAAACTTTACAACCATGTTCAGCAAAGTGATCCAGGCGCTTGTTCAGTGCAGTTTGCAGATCAGAGAAACGGCGAATGTCGGTATCAGACACTTCAGCCAGTTTGCCCATGTACTCAGCAAAAGTAGCTTGTTCAATGTTGAACGCTTTATCCGGGCGCCAGCTTGGCAGCACTTTGGTTTCAAACGCGTCGAGCGCGATTTGGCGGTGGAAACGCAGATCGTCAATTGGGTCATCAGTCGTACCGACCATTTTCACGTTCATCTGCTTCATGATGCCGCGCGCAGAGAAGTTGTCCTGAGCCAGCAGTTCATTACATTCGTTCCAGATTTCATCAGCCGTTGTTGGAGACAACAGTTTGCCAGTGATACCGAATGGACGACGCAGTTCGAGGTGAGTCCAGTGATACAGCGGGTTCCCGATAGTGTGCGGAACGGTTGCAGCCCAGGCATCGAACTTCTCACGGTCAGACGCATCACCAGTACACAAACGCTCTTCCACACCGTTAGCACGCATTCCACGCCACTTGTAGTGATCGCCTTTTAACCAGATGTCATACAGGTTTTTGAAGCGGTAATCTTCAGCGACTTGCTGTGGCTGTAAGTGGCAATGATAGTCGAAAATAGGCTGGTCGGCTGCAAACTCATGATACAAACGGCGGGCAAATTCGGTATCAAGCAGAAAATCTTCAGTCATAAACTGGGCCATTGTAGGGTTCCTCTGTTCATAGCAGTTCGATGCTTGCGCATAATGCAAATAAAGTTATCACACCAATTTCTGGAGGCCGAGTGGATTTTTGTGGTGTCCGTCACAAAAACCACACTTTTATTGTTAATATTGTGTTTAAAACAAAGCCGTATCCCGCGCCAGTTCTGGCTTGAAAGCCCCTACCCCCTTGGAGTGAGCTGATCGACACTTTTGTGATATCACTCAACTTTTGAAGCTGTATGACAAGTTATCTTTCTGCCGTCGCAATACAGACGTAATGGAATTACTTCAGACGCTGATATCAATAACAGCGCATCACGGTACGGAAACCGGAATTGCCACAGGCAGTTTTTTACATATGGCAAGGTACGGGTCGTACCGGGTGATACCCCCGGATATGAACCCCTTAATAGATCAAACGCTCTGGCAGCAGTGCCGGACGTACGGCCGCATGATGTGCGGTTGTTTATAAGACGGGATGAAATTCAAAATGCGAAAGATTCAAGGCTTGCGCTGGTACATGATAGCCCTGGTAACCATGGGTACCATACTGGGTTATCTGACACGTAATACGATTGCGGCTGCTGCACCGACTTTGATGGCAGAGCTGCATATTTCCACTCAGCAGTATTCCTACATTATCGCTGCTTACTCAGCTTGCTACACCATCATGCAGCCTGTTGCAGGTTACGCGCTTGATGTTCTGGGTACGAAAGTGGGCTACGCATTCTTTGCTGTCGCATGGGCAATTTTCTGTGGTGCAACTGCACTTGCGGGAAGTTGGGGTGGTCTGGCAATCGCTCGTGGTGCCGTTGGTGCTGCTGAAGCGGCTATGATTCCAGCTGGCCTGAAAGCCAGTAGCGAATGGTTCCCGGCTAAAGAGCGCTCAATCGCCGTTGGTTACTTCAACGTAGGTTCCTCTATCGGCGGCATGATTGCTCCACCATTAGTGGTTTGGGCGATTGTGATGCACAGCTGGCAGATGGCTTTCATCATCTCCGGTGTGCTGAGCTTTGCATGGGCGATGTGCTGGTTGATTTTCTACAAACACCCACGCGATCAGAAACGCCTGTCTGAAGAAGAACGTGAATACATCATCGGTGGCCAGGAAGCGCATCACCAGACTAACAACAGCAAAAAAATGAGCGCCTGGAAAATCCTGCAAAACCGTCAGTTCTGGGGTATTGCTCTGCCACGTTTCCTTGCTGAACCAGCCTGGGGTACTTTCAACGCATGGATCCCATTGTTCATGTTTAAAGCTTACGGCTTTGACCTGAAGCACATCGCGATGTTTGCCTGGATGCCAATGCTGTTTGCTGACCTGGGTTGTATCGTTGGCGGCTACCTGCCACCAATCTTCCAACGCGTATTCGGTGTGAACCTGATTGTTTCTCGTAAACTGGTTGTGACCATGGGTGCGATTCTGATGATTGCTCCAGGTACTATCGGCCTGTTCACCAGCCCGTACGTTGCAATCGCTCTGCTGTGTGTTGGCGGCTTTGCTCACCAGTCACTGTCTGGTGCTCTGATCACTCTGTCTTCTGACGTGTTCGGTCGCAACGAAGTGGCAACGGCGAATGGCTTGACCGGTATGGCTGCCTGGACTGCGAGCACCATGTTTGCTCTGGTTGTAGGCGCACTGGCAGATACCCTTGGCTTCAGCCCACTGTTCGCTGCACTGGCAGTATTCGATATCCTCGGCGCTATCGTTATCTGGACCGTGCTGCAAAACAAACCAATCAGTGAGTTGAACGACTCGAAAAAAGCGAAGCAAGCAATAGCATAATCGGTGTCTCAAATTTGTTTACAAAGCCGCCCACGGGCGGCTTTTGTGTATCTAGAATGTGGAGCCAAACTTTGAAAAGTGGTATAACAAATAAGGTTACCCGCAGGACCTTTCCCGGAGCTACAGATGGAAGTTATGGAACCACGTCGCCTTTATCAGCAATTGGCAGCTGAACTTAAACAACGCATCGAAAACGGTGTTTATCTGGTTGGGGAAAAACTCCCGGCAGAGCGCTTTATTGCTGAAGAAAAGAACGTGAGCCGCACTGTAGTTCGTGAAGCGATTATTATGCTGGAAGTGGAAGGCTACGTTGAAGTACGTAAAGGCTCTGGCATCCACGTAATCGCCAATCAGGCGAAGTACACCAACCTTCCTGATGAACAATTTGAATTCGCAAGTTTTGGGCCATTTGAGCTGCTGCAAGCTCGCCAGTTGATTGAAAGTAATATCGCGGAATTTGCGGCCACTCAGGTGACCAAGCAAGATATCGTCAAACTGATGGAAATTCAGGAAATGGCGCGTAACGAGGAAAGTTTCCGTGATTCCGAGTGGGACCTTCATTTCCACACTCAAGTCGCGCTGGCCTCACAAAACAGTGCGCTTGCCGCTATTGTGGAAAAAATGTGGAGCCAACGTATCCACAACCCATACTGGAAAAAACTTCACGAGCACATTGATAAACGCACTGTGGACAACTGGTGTGAAGACCACGACCAAATTCTTAAGGCACTGATTCGTAAAGATCCACATGCCGCTAAACTGGCGATGTGGCAACATCTGGAAAATACCAAACAGATGCTCTTTGATGCGACCAGCGATGATTTCGAATTTAACGCCGATCGCTACTTATTTGCAGATAATCCGGTCATTCATCTCGATACTGCCGCAAACGGTCAAAAATAGTCATTTTCCTGCGCGAGGGTAAGCAAACCAACCAATAGTGTCAGCGTTTGTAAATACCCTCGCCAGCCCCTCAGCGAGTCATCAAAATCAATCCTCAACAAAGCGCAAATACTGTGACGCATTAGACAGAGCTTTGTTACAATTAGATGCAATTTCACTGTCGGTGTTAGCTTTGCTAATAACCTGCCCAGTCGCATTCACACGGAGTTGTGGCGCGTATGGGTAATGAGCTGTGGATTGTAGGCGGCAACTACACCAAGCATAAATACATCAAGCCGCGTTCTACCAGGCTGACTTTGATCAGCGGTCTTAACCGATGTGCCAGGAACACTGAATGGAACTTCTCTCGCAACTGTTGAACGCTCTCTGGAGCCAGGATTTTGAAACGCTCGCCAATCCAGGAATGATTGGCATGCTTTATTTCGTCTTGTTCATGATTTTATTCCTTGAAAACGGCCTTCTGCCCGCAGCCTTCCTACCCGGCGATAGTTTGTTAGTTTTGGTCGGTGTGCTGATTGCCAAAGGGGCAATGGGTTTTCCGGAAACTCTACTTTTACTGACAACCGCCGCAAGCCTCGGCTGCTGGCTTAGTTATATTCAAGGGCGTTGGCTTGGTAACACGCGAATCGTGCAGAACTGGCTATCGCATCTTCCCGCGCATTATCACCAGCGTGCACACAACCTGTTCCATAAACATGGCTTGTCTGCATTACTGATTGGTCGCTTCATTGCTTTTGTTCGTACCCTGTTACCAACTATTGCTGGTTTATCTGGTCTGAACAATGCGCGTTTCCAGTTCTTCAACTGGATGAGCGGCCTGTTATGGGTACTAATCCTCACCACGCTAGGATATCTGCTCGGTAAAACGCCGGTATTCCTGAAATATGAAGATGCATTGATGTCCTGCCTGATGCTGCTACCAGTCGTGTTATTGGTAATTGGTCTGATCGGTTCGTTGATTGTGCTTTGGCGTAAAAAATACGGTAACCGCAGTTAAGAGGGATAACGATGAAAACACATTTTTTTCGTGGCCTAAGGGCCACGATGTTGATTGGCGCAATTGCCGCAGCCTCGATACTGATATGGTCGGGAATGCAGCGCACAGAGTCCACACTTGAGATTCGCTCCAGCCAACAAGGCATCAGCATGCCTGACGGGTTTTATGTCTGGCATCACCTTGATGCCAACGGCATTCGCTTTAAAAGTATTACGCCTGACAACAATTCGTTATTGATAAAGTTTGATTCGAGTGCGCAAAGCGAGGCGGCTAAAGCCGTATTGTATAAAACGCTGCCGCATGGCTACGTCATCGCCCAGCAAGATGAAGATGACAGCGCCAGCACATGGCTTACGCGTGTGCTCAACGAAAATATCCGTATCGGTTAACCCTTTCCTGCAATCCTAATTTGCTAACGGGGATTGGGTTTTTACTCGATTTCTGACTATGCTTGTTTTGGTATAAATCGCTACAAATCATCATATTCGTATAATTTCTGGATTCTATGTGTAGGTTA
This sequence comes from Buttiauxella sp. AC038, assembly GCF_979253565.1. Classification (NCBI taxonomy): domain Bacteria; kingdom Pseudomonadati; phylum Pseudomonadota; class Gammaproteobacteria; order Enterobacterales; family Enterobacteriaceae; genus Buttiauxella; species Buttiauxella sp. AC038. The sequence goes on from NZ_CEEDCQ010000001.1 coordinate 4,355,139, forward strand.
AACCCTAAATAATTCGAGTTGCAGCCATATGCGGGGTGAGTAAATGCAGTCCCCCAACGGCTTGAAGTATGAAGGGTATAAACGTGCATTCACAATGGAAGGTCTATCATGAACTATCGTACCGTATTGGCTATCGCCCTATTGTCTCTGACGTCCGCAGCGCATGCTAGCTCGCTGTGCAGTGAAAAAGAGCAGGATATTCAGCGAGAAATTGGCTATGCGGAGAAACACCAGAATCAAAGCCGTGTCGATGGGCTTAACAAAGCGTTGAAAGAAGTTCGCTCTAACTGCACCGATAGCAGTTTACGCGCGGCTCACAAGAAAAAAATCAACGAACAAAAAGCTGAAATCAACGAGCGGAAAGCAGATCTTAAGGAAGCTCGCGAAAAAGGCGATGCTGATAAAATTTCAAAACGGGAACAGAAACTGGCTGAAGCTGAACACGAGCTGAAAACTTTGCAGGCTCGTGATTACTAAGTTCAAGGATCAACCTCAAACACCTGGAGAGAACCATGTCAAAAGATACTACATCAGAACATTTGCGCGCTGAGTTGAAATCCCTGGCAGACACCCTTGAAGAGGTGCTGAGTGCATCGACGGATAAGTCAAAATCCGAACTTGAAAAGCTGCGTGGTAAAGCTGAAAAAGCACTGAAAGAAAGCCGTGTACGCTTGGGTGATACCGGTGATGTTATTGCTAAACAAACCCGTGAAGCCGCCGCGAAAGCTGACGACTATGTGCGTGAAAATCCATGGACCGGTGTTGGCATTGGGGCGGCGATTGGCGTCGTACTCGGTGTTCTGCTGACGCGTCGTTAATTATGCCTGAATCCCATCAACCTCAAGGTCCAGGTAAAGGCGTCCTTGGCATTGGCCAGCGCCTTGTCACTATCATCGTTGGGATGGTGGAAACGCGTGTGCGGCTTGCAGTAGTGGAACTGGAAGAGGAGAAAGCACATCTCATCCAGTTACTGCTGATGCTTGGGTTAACCATGCTGTTTGCTGCATTTGGCTTAATGAGTCTTGTGGTGCTGGTTTTCTGGGCAGTCGAGCCGCAATACCGCCTGAACGCCATGATCGCGACAACAGTCGTTTTGTTGGGTCTGGCTTTCATCGGTGGTATCTGGACTCTGCGTAAATCGCGTCAATCCACCTTGCTGCGCCATACTCGTCGCGAGCTCGAAAACGACCGCTCGTTGCTGGAAGATGACAAACTATGAGCAAACGCGAGCTAGATAAACGCAAAGCATTTTTACTCAGTAAGATTCAACAACAACGGCTGGATTTAAGTGCAAGCAAGCGCGACTGGCTTGAAGTGACAGCGACTTATGACAGAAGCTGGAACACATTGATTAGCCTACGCCGGTACGCAGTTGTCGCCAGCAGCGTTATGGCTATCTGGACAGTGCGCCATCCAAGCTTCCTGATGCGCTGGGCAAGGCGCGGGCTAGGTGCCTGGAGTACATGGCGCCTGATTCGCAACACAATACAGCCGCAATCGCATTAGTACCCAACGCCGCCTGAATAGGCGGCGTTTTTATTAATCAGTAATATTGAAAAACATCGACAGTTTTCCTTGCTAACAATCCCTTAACGTCACGTCTATTATCCTCTCCATCAACCGCAGTCACCGGTAACTACCGGAAACTGCAAAGACAAACATCCCTGGGCTGATAGCACCCACAAGAGATTCGCTGGAGAGTAAAATGAAAAAATTAGATGATGCAGGTGTTCTGTTAGCTCGTGTCCTGATGCCGATTCTGTTCATCGTTGCAGGTTGGGGCAAAATTAACGGTTATGCCGGCACTCAACAATATATGGAAGCGATGGGTGTTCCTGGGTTCTTGCTGCCATTGACCATTCTGCTTGAGTTTGGTGGCGGCCTGGCGATTCTGTTCGGTTTCTTTACTCGTACCACAGCAATTATCACCGCAGTGTTCACGATTCTGACAGCGTTCTTGTTCCACGGTGATTTCAGCCAGGGCATGAACTCAACCATGTTTATGAAGAACTTCACCATCGCCGGTGGCTACCTGTTGCTGGCTATCTTCGGACCAGGTGCATACAGCATCGACCGCATTCTGAAGAAAAACTGGTAAGGCTTCTATACTGATTAGAAGTAAAAGCGAAGGTTAATACCTTCGCTTTTTTGTTTTTAAGGCTCACGAGGAGAATGAAATGGGACAATTAATTGATGGCGTCTGGCACGATGTCTGGTACGACACCAAATCCACTGGCGGCAGTTTCAAACGCTCAGAGTCAGCTTTTCGCAACTGGTTGACGGCGGATGGTGAACCCGGCCCAACCGGTAAAGGTGGTTTTGCTGCCGAGAAAGATCGCTACCATCTCTATGTTTCACTCGCCTGCCCCTGGGCTCATCGCACATTAATCTTGCGTGCGTTAAAAGGCCTCGAATCTTTTATCTCTGTTTCTGTGGTTCACCCGCTCATGTTGCAGGATGGCTGGACGTTTGATGATGATTTCCCAAACGCTACCGGTGATGGCTTATATCAGCATGAATATCTCTATCAGCTCTATTTACAAGCTGACTCAGATTACACCGGGCGCGTTACCGTACCTGTTTTATGGGATAAGAAAACGCAGACTATCGTCAGTAACGAATCCGCTGAAATCATCCGTATGCTCAATTCCGCGTTTGATGCGCAGGGTGCTCGCGCTGGGGATTATTACCCGACGGCATTACGTAGCCAGATTGATGAGCTAAATAGCTGGATTTACGACAGCATTAATAACGGCGTATATAAAGCCGGTTTTGCCACGTCTCAAGAAGCTTACGATGAAGCTGTCACCAAAGTATTCGAGTCTCTGGCACGCGTTGAGCAGATCCTCGGGCAACATCGATATTTAACTGGCGACCAGCTTACCGAAGCGGATATTCGTTTGTGGACCACACTGGTGCGTTTCGACCCGGTATATGTCACCCACTTTAAATGCGACAAACACCGCATTAGTGATTACCTGAATGTGTACGGATTCTTGCGTGATATCTACCAAATGCCGGGCATCGCTGAAACTGTCGACTTCGGGCATATCCGCCACCATTACTACCGCAGCCATAAAACCATTAACCCTACCGGGATTATTTCCATTGGTCCCGCTCAGGATTTGAATGAGCCTCACGGGCGCGACGAACGGTTTAACAGGGGTTGATAAAATTCATATGAACTATGATTTACGTAAAATCCATTCACGGCTATTCTTGAAATAGATCGCTTACAGATCAAGTGATTGATAAAAAATCAAGGCGGGCTACAAATGGATTGGTATTTCAAAGTTTTAAAAAATTATCTTGGCTTTAGTGGACGTGCACGCCGCAAAGAGTTCTGGATGTTCATTCTGGTCAACCTTGTGCTCACCGTGGTTTTAAGCATTCTGGACAAGATGTTAGGACTGCGGATTGCAGGGGATGAAGGTCTGCTGACGACGGTTTACGGCGTACTGATTTTTCTGCCTTACTGGGCCGTACAGTTCCGGCGGCTACACGATACCGATCGTTCAGCCTGGTGGCTGTTACTGTTGTTAATACCGTTGGTGGGCTGGTTGATTATTCTGGCGTTTAATTGCCAGAACGGCACGCCTGGCGAAAACGAGTACGGCGCGGATCCAAAGCGCCTGGATGCACGATTCGTTAGTGAATAATAATTTAAGAATTGTGGCGGGTAGCGCAGCGCTTTCCCACCCAACAAACTCACTAAAATAGGGTGGAGCAGCGCAAAAGCTGCCCACCCTTTTTATTTCAATAATTTTGGAATTTCACGCAGGCACCAGGCTTTTGCTTCGCCCATGCTATCGCGTCGCCACGCCATGATAATGTCAATTTCATTGGTGTATTCCGGACTCACCACACGTAGCCTTCCTTCAGCAATATCCTGCTCGACCATCGGATAAGGCATCGTCGCTACACCCAACCCGGCCAGCAATGCCTGGCGTTTATCTTCCATGCTACTTACCGTAAGACGCGGCTGTTTATCCAGTAACTGCACTGTCAGCACGGGACGTTCCCGCGCGGTATCAGCAACCGCGATACCGCGATACTTCACGCGCGTCACCTCTGAAAGCGGCTCCGGTTCATTGTGAATCGGGTGATCAGGTGCCGCGACATAAACGCTCATCACCTTATACAGCTTGCGTGAGTTAATCTCAGATGAAGAACGGAAGTGCATATCCGGAGCAATCACAATATCCGCCCGACCTTGCTCTAAACGCTCCCATGAACCTGCCAGCACTTCAGTAATAATCGACAGCTGCGTGTTAGCTTTACCGGCAAGTTTTTCCACCAGCGGATACAGCTTCGCCGTCGGCACCAGAGCCTCTGTAACAATGGTGAGATGCGTTTCCCAACCACGCGCCAGTGCTTCGGCGTCAGTGGTAAGTTTTTCAGCCGCTTCGAGCAAAACTCGCCCACGCTCCAGTAACATCCGCCCGACATTGGTAAATTTGGTGCGATGACCTGAACGGTCAAACAGCACAACATCCAGTTCCTCTTCCAACTTTTGCATGGTGTAGCTCAGCGCCGACGGTACACGCCCCAACTCATCAGCAGCAGCGGCAAAACTCCCACGCCTATCAATTGCGTCCATGACCCGCAATGCCTCTAGCGTCAATGCTCTCTCTTTAGCCATCTCGTTCTCATTCAGGAAATTTGAACATACCAAGCAGATTAACTGGCTAACAATGCAGCGTCCAGAGCTTTACCATGGGTACAGTGTAAAAAGAGGTCAAGAAATTATGATTACGCCAAGAACTGCCAAACAATGCGGGAAAGCGGACTATGGATGGCTCCAGGCCCGCTATACGTTTTCCTTCGGTCACTATTTCGACCCGAAATTGTTGGGCTATGCTTCGTTGCGCGTACTCAACCAGGAAGTGTTAGCACCGGGTGCGTCATTCCAGCCACGAACCTATCCGAAGGTTGATATTCTCAATTTGATTCTGGAAGGCGAAGCGGAATACCGCGACAGCGAAGGCAACCACGTTCAGGCTAAAGCGGGGGAAGCACTGCTCATTTCCACCCAGCCAGGCCTCAGTTACAGCGAGCATAACCTGAGTAAAGAGAACTCTCTAACGCGGATGCAGCTATGGCTTGATGCTTGCCCGGAGCGCGAAAATACGCTGGTGCAGAAAATCACGCTTACTGATGAGTCACAACAATTACTGGCCTCACCGGATGGCAGCAAACAGAGCTTACAACTGCGTCAACAAGTATGGATTCACCAGATTGAACTGGAGAAAGGCCAGCAGCTCAGTTTCCAGCTACATGGCCCGCGTGCTTATTTACAGTCAATTCACGGTACGGTCCACGCTGTAACGTCTGCCGAAGAAAAAGAAGGGCTTACCTGTGGTGACGGCGCTTTTATCCGTGATGAAGCTAACATTACGCTGGTCGCAGATACCCCATTGCGTGCATTGCTGATAGATTTACCGGTCTGACCAGTATCAGGAATGGACCAACAGGAGTTATCCGTGAGCAAGAAACCATCGACGAAGAAAACGGCCAAAAAAGCAGTGTCAGCGGTTGTGGTTGCGACAACAACCGCTGATGTCGAGCTAAGTTACGACGAGATGCTCAACGAACTGGAAGCGATTGTTGTCGAAGCAGATATACGACTGGCGGAAGAAGAAGCCAGCCTCTGAATTAGGCGACCTTATTCGCCATAATCGCAATAATCTGACGATCGGTGTGCTGCATTGCCTGGCTTGCCAGCGCACAAAGATTACGGATCGATTGCTCCACATCATGAGCAACGATCCCTTCATTCCCGCTGACAGACGTATTATCGAGTGCCATCAGCACCGCTTTCCATGCCGAAGCGGCGCTGGTAGACACTTTCATCGCGCAACTGTTTGAAGCCCCATCACAAATCATACCGCTAACATCACCAATCATATTACTGATAGCCATTGAGATGCTCTTGTAGCTGCCGTCGATTAACCAGGTGATCCCTGCCGCCGCCCCCATTGCTGCGGTGGTTGCCGCGCATAACGCAGAGAGTGCCGGCAACTGATGGTGGATATAAATCGCTGTCAGATGCGACAGTATCAGCGCCCGCGCCAGTTTCTCACTGTCACAGGCGAGATGTTCTGCCACTACAACCACCGGCATTGTCGCGGCGATGCCTTGATTGCCTGAGCCTGAGTTGCTCATTGCCGGAAGACACGCGCCTCCCATACGTGCATCAGAAGCAGCGGCCGTACGGATCATAATGTCGCTCAACAGATCTTTTGCCATCAGGCCACGATCGAGCTGGCGCTGTAACGTCGAACCGATATGCAAACCGTACTGCGCCCGCAAACCTTCCCGGGAAAGCTCGCTATTCAACAAGGCCGCATCGAGAATAAAACCAATCTCATCAAAGGGGACACCCTGTGCAAACTCAACAATCTGCTCAAGGCTGACGTTTTCCATAGAGCAGGCTTGCGCCTTCCCTTCCACCTGGCCATCTTCAGCGGCATCAAACAGCACATCACCGTCTTTCTCGATTCTGATCACTCGGGTATGTTCGCCCGCGATGACCACCGTTGCCGACTCTTTGGCGGTATAAACCGTCACGCTGGTATATAGAATCTCATCACAAGGTTGTTGAATACTGACCTTCACATCGCCACGCGCCAGCAGCAGTTTTGCGGCAGCAATCGCCTCAACCGGCGCACCTTTCAGCACTTCCAGCCCCGCAAGTGGGTCGCCCCCAAGCGCCCCCACCGCAGCAGCGATAGGCAGGCCGACCATCCCGGTTCCCGGAACCGTAACACCCATACCATTTTTCATCAGATTCGGTGAAACGCGAGCCTCGATGCGTGTCACTTGCCCCGCCAGATGCGAGGCGGCCAATGCACTTGCCAGCGCCAGCGAAATGGGTTCTGTGCAGCCCACTGCGGGCTTCACATTTTGTTTCACAGCCAGGATGAGTTCAGCCCATGCTGGGTTAATTGCAGAATTTGCCATTTTTTAGCCTTAACGCTTATATCCAGAAAACACATGCCTGCAATCAGGAGAATGCAAGGAATGGAGAAATACACAATAAGAGGCCAGTGATAACAATAATGACCAGTGAGACACCTTTATATTTATGCAATGCCGGGACTTTATAGACCAGCCACGCTGGAATTAAGCACCCTACCATGCCAAATATTGGGCTACAGATTGAGGTAAAACTTAATACCGGAGCATTCAGAACAATCGCACTCCACGCCAGTAAGATGGCGAATACCATAATTCCGCGCTGCACCCACTTCTCATTAATTTTTTCCGCAGGCATTTTCCGGCGCAGAATATTAATCACGATACCTTGCGTTGCTTCACGGAACCCGAGATAAACCCCAAAGAATGCGGTCATAACAGCGAAGATATTTAATATCACGCTGACTACTGTGACCCATGCCCCGGCATTTCCGTTAATAAACTGAGCGGCAATAGCCAGTGCTGAAATATTTTGTTCATACGCTTTTACCGCCTCGTCATGCCCCATCGCCAGAGTAAAAGAGACGGCATAAAAGAAAACGGTCACAAACAGAATGCCGAAAGCGATATTCATCGCACGTAGAGCTTTAAAACGAGCCACTTCGCGTGATTTTTCTTTAGAACGGTACGAAATAACCATCGGGCTAAGCGTCTGGATAAACAGAATAGACGTCAGCGTAAAGGGCAACGTAATAATCGCATTCTTCAGCAGCAACCCCATTGGCGGCAGCGTGCCTGCGTTATACAAATGCCACATGCCGACCATTGAAACACCCAGCGCGGCGACCACTAAAAGCTTGGTTAGCACCATATATCTTGAGACTTTAAATAAGAGCTTTTCACCGCGCGATGAGATAGCGACCAGAATACAAATCAGCACCAGGCCATAGAAAGGGTTATCCGATAATAGCCCTTCCGTGACGCCAAACGTATGTAAATAAGAGGCGCTGTCATTAGTGATGGCTGTGGAGTAAACAAACATCCAGATAACCAGCATAATAAAATAGAGTAAACCCAATAATATCCCCCAATTTTTACCCAAATAACCGCTTATCACACTCGGGTAATCTTTACACTCCGGGGATTCTGCCAACGTATTAATAAATAAACGCTGAAACAGATACATTGCTGGATAGCCGACTATCGATGAAAGAAGGAAAACCCATAATCCCATTAACCCAACCTGAACGGGTAAGAAAACGATTCCCGCACCAATGGCCATCCCGATACTCATAATGATCCAGCCGACATCAGTGCTGTCAAATTTAGTGGCGGTTTGCCATTCACTTTCAGTCATTCCTGCACGACTCGATGCCGGAATATTAACGGCAGTAATGCTTCCTGTTTCCATAAAAATGCTCGCTTTAATGTGTAGGTTTTAATTATGAGTGTTCATTACAGAGTGATTTCCCAGACCATTAAAAACCTGAATGCGTGTTTTCTGGTCTTATTCGAATGTAAAAAGGATAGCGCGTGCGGAGGAGAAAAAATTTGCTACTCTATCTGCGCATTAGCAATAAAAGAGCAAATAATTCTCCATTCAGAGAAATATCTTCACTTTTGATTCACGCTTTGCATTTTGCGTAGTAAATAATTATTTAGGCAGTTGAGATAATTGCTTAATATATTGTTTTTAAACAGTTTTTAATGAATATTTATCTAAAGCTAAATTCGGAAGCAGCAAGGCAGTGTGAGCTGACGCAACAAGCGAGGTTAATAGCCTGTAACATCAGAGAACATGTATTTTGATGCACTTCACACTCTGGCATCGCTTTAGCAGGAACCTCTGATTATTGTTTCAATAAGGTTAAGGTTAAGATTTTTTCCCTGCCATTAAGACATTTGCTTACAGTAAACAATCACGAGAGACGGTTTACACAAGTTTCCCCGTTCTCAATCCCCAGTTGATAGAGCGTAAACGGCGTGTGCTTTTCGATAAGTGTCGCCAGTTCAGGCGAATGGCTGGTGAGCCAGATTTGTGTGTAACGACTCGCTTCTGCAATCAGGCGAGCCAACGCGGGTAACATCTGTGGATGCAGGCTATTTTCCGGTTCATTCAATGCAATAAAGCGTGGTGGACGCGGGCTAAGTAGCGCCACAGTCAGGCACAAAAATCGTAATGTCCCATCAGAAAACTCAGCCGACTCCAGCGGGCGGTTAATGCCCTGCCGGTGCATCATCATCTGGAAACGTCCGTTACTGTTATCACAGAAAAATGTGCATTCAGGGAAGGCTTCACCCAGCACCTCAAACAGTAACTCGCTATCACCAATCTCAACGATGGTCTGGAAGGCAGCGGCCAAATTCAAACCATCGCCAGACAGCACGGGCGAGCGATATCCCACCTGTGGCAAGCGCAACCCGGCTCCTTTCGTGATATCGAACTCATGGTAGAAACGCCAGTTACGTAGCGTTTCGCGGGCGCTGGAAACTTCAGGGTAAAGATGTGGCTCGCCAAGCTGGCCGAACAACGATTCGTTTTCGTAGAGCGTGGCGGCGTGCGTGACTTTCTCACCGTTAACATCGTTGAGAAAAACGGCCTGGTTGCGACGATGCATAATTGACGAAGAAGGTCGGCGGCGGAAACCACTCAGCCAGATTTGCTCTTCTTTTACGATAGGATCGAGATCGAACATAGTTGGGTACGGTAATTTGTCCGGGAAGCCGACCTGCAATTCGTACTCGAAATCGTCGGTATCGACCGCAAGGGTCATCCGGCGAGGCGCGCTGGCATACCCTTTGGCGCGGGAGCCTGCCCACATAACCTTTTGGATCCCACCTTCATCAGACAGCCAGTGTGACAACTGCCCCATCGCCGCGCCGTGGATCAAATGGATTGCTTTATAGATATTGGATTTCCCGCAGCCATTCGGGCCGAAAACCACGTTCAGCCTTCCCAAATCGATGGAGAGTTTACGCACCGAGCGGTAGTTGTCGATATACAGAGACTTGATCATGGCGGCGTGGAATCCGGTGATGGCGGGAGTCGTATTATGGCAATTGTTCTATATATACTCTAAATAATTCGAGTTGCATCGCGGCGGCAAGAGAACAAGTGCCGATGAGCTTACTCCAGTAAGCGATTTGGGCGAGTGAGCGTAGCCAACAAAGAAGCGGCGCGAAGTATGACGGGTATAAACAAAAAACCCGCCGAAGCGGGGTTTTTGTTGAATGGTTGAAGCTGACCGATAAGCCGGGTTCTGTCGTGGACAGTCATTCATCTAGGCCAGCAATCGCTCACTGGCTCAAGCAGCCTACCCGGGTTCAGTACGGGCCGTACCTTGTGAACCCCTATTTGGCCTTGCTCCGGGTGGAGTTTACCGTGCCACGGACTGTTACCAGCCGCGCGGTGCGCTCTTACCGCACCCTTTCACCCTTACCTGATCCCGCTTGCGCGGGCCATCGGCGGTTTGCTCTCTGTTGCACTGGTCGTGGGTTACCCCCCAGGCGTTACCTGGCACCCTGCCCTATGGAGCCCGGACTTTCCTCCCCTCCGCCCGTCTCCTTCCGAAGAAGGACGACGACGAAGCGGCGACTGTCTGGTCAGCTTCGGCGCGGATTATAGAGGGTTTGCCCCCCCATGTCACGCATGCTTAACGAGTGATGTTCATCCCAATCTCAACGGTTGCTGCAATATCACGCGAAGCACGGTAAATATTATCGAACGCATTTTTCAGCGCTTCTTCCAAAGTACCGATGCTATTGAGCACGCTAAACACGGCATCAATTCCGTACTGATGAACAATAGCGACATCACTGGTCAGCGAACCGGCAATCCCAATCACCGGTTTGTGGTACTTTTTGGCGACCGCAGCCACGCCTACCGGGACTTTGCCGCGGATACTCTGACTATCCATACGCCCTTCGCCCGTCACCACCAGCGAACAATCGTGAATATGTTCTTCAAGGCGCAGAGCTTCAGTCACTATCTCGACTCCACTACGCAATTCCGCGCCGAGAAACGCCATTAATGCGGCACCCATGCCACCTGCCGCACCCGCTCCGGGGGCATTTTTAACATCGATGCGTAAGTCTTTTTTAATCACATCCGCAAAATGAGCAAGATTGGCATCCAGCTCAAGAATCATCGCTTCATCGGCCCCTTTTTGTGGCCCGAAAACACGTGATGCGCCGTTGTCACCAATTAATGGATTCGTCACATCACAGGCAACGTTAATCACACAGTCAGCCAAACGGCTATCGAGGCCTGAAATATCAATGCTGTTCAGGCTCATTAAACTGCCACCACCGTGACTAATTTCTTTACCGACAGCGTCACACAATTTCGCGCCCAGCGCCTGCACCATGCCCGCGCCGCCGTCGTTAGTTGCGCTGCCACCAATACCGATAATAATATTGCGCGCACCGTTATCCAGTGCCCGTAAGATCAGTTCACCAGTACCGTGCGAAGTCGTAATCAGAGGATTGCGGTTCACGACTGGCACCAATGCAAGCCCACTGGCTTCAGCCATTTCGATAAACGCGGTTTGCCCGTCACCGGACATTCCCCAGTACGCCGTCACTGGCTCGCCCAGCGGCCCGGTCACTGTCGTGGTGATTTTCTTGCCCTGCGTGGCACTGATCATGGCATCGACCGTACCTTCCCCGCCATCTGCAACCGGGACCGATATATATTCCGCATCAGGAAATATTTCGCGAAATCCTTTTTCAATGGCCTGCGCCACATCAACCGCTGAGAGGCTTTCTTTATAAGAGTCGGGTGCGATTACGATTTTCATAATGTGTCCATGCCAAAAAAGTGCCGAGAAAATCGGGCATCCGGGGATGCCCATCTCTTTTATTTGCTGACTTCTACTTTCGCCAGTTTTTCGTAGTAGCACGCGATTGCACTGTGGTCGTCATTACCGTGGCCATCTGCGCGCAGCGCTTGCATCATCTCCATCACCGCAGCAGTTAGCGGCAATTGCGCGCCAACACCGTGTGACGTATCCAGCGCGTTCGCCAGATCTTTAATGTGCAGATCGATACGGAAACCAGGCTTGAAGTTGCGATCCAGAACCATCGGCGCTTTCGCTTCCAGAACGGTGCTGCCCGCAAGGCCGCCGCGAATCGCCTGGAAGACTAATTCGGGATTCACACCCGCTTTCGTTGCCAGCACCAGCGCTTCAGACATTGCCGCGATGTTCAGCGCCACAATCACCTGGTTTGCCAGTTTGGTGACGTTGCCTGCGCCGATATCACCGGTGTGCACCACGGAACCGGCCATGGATTTCAGCAGATCGTAATACTTGTCGAAAATCGCTTTATCGCCGCCAACCATAACGGACAGCGTGCCTTCGATAGCTTTTGGCTCGCCACCACTCACTGGCGCATCCAGCATATCGATGCCTTTCGCTTTTAGCGCTTCGCTAATTTCGCGGCTCGCCAGCGGTGCGATAGAACTCATGTCGATAACGACGGTACCCGGTTTTGCACCTTCGATAATGCCGTTTTCGCCCAGAGCGACTTCTTTAACGTGCGGGGAGTTCGGCAGCATGGTGATGATCACATCACACTGCTCAGCAATTTCTTTTGGCGTCGCTGCAGTTTCTGCACCCGCCGCGATAACTTCAGCAATCACCTCTGCATTACGGTCGGCAACCACCAGCGAATAACCGGCTTTGATGAGGTTTTTACTCATTGGTTTGCCCATGATGCCCAGGCCAATAAACCCAACTTTCAGTGTCATAATTCAGTCTCTCTTTTCAGATGGTGGTTATTTTTTAAAAGAATCAGCCAATTTCTGGGTTGCCGAGCGGAAGCAGCCTAAATCACTGCCCACAGCCACAAAGGTCGCGCCCCATTCCATATAACGGCGCGCATCGGCTTCAGCCGGTGCCAGGATGCCGGCTGGTTTACCGTGCGCTTTAGCACGGGCAAAGATGTGTTTGATGCAATGCTGCACGTCCGGGTGTGAAGCATTACCCAGATGGCCTAATGCCGCAGCAAGGTCACTTGGGCCAACGAAGATCCCGTCTACGCCTTCGGTTGTAGCGATGGCATCAACGTTATCAACACCCTGCTGGCTTTCGATCTGCACCAGAATCGTGATGTTCTTGTTGGACTGCGCGAAGTAATCCGGCACGGTGCCAAACATATTGGCGCGGTGTGAAACGGACACGCCACGAATCCCTTCAGGTGGATAGCGGGTTGAAGAGACCGCCAGAACCGCCTCTTCCTGTGTTTCCACAAACGGGATCAGGAAGTTATAGAAGCCGATATCCAGCAGGCGCTTGATGATCACCGGGTCGTTGGTTGGAGCGCGAACCACCGCAGCACTTTCGCTGCCTTTAAGTGCCATCAACTGCGGGATAAACGTCGTGATGTCATTTGGCGCATGTTCGCCATCCAGCACAATCCAGTCGAAACCTGCCAGACCCAGCACTTCGGTGCTGATAGGATTGGCGAGCGCAGACCAGCAACCAATTTGAGTCTGATGTGCTGCCAGTGCTGCTTTGAATTTATTTGGGAAAACGTTGGTATTCATCTGTTGCCCTTATTTATTCAGTTATCTGTTGAGAGAATTACTTCTGCAATTCCATACGTTTAATATCGCCAACCACGAACAGATAACAAACCATTGCCATCAGCGCCGAGCAGCCAACGAAGATCAGCGCCGCATTGAAGGAGTGAAGTTCAGAAACCAGGTAACCAATCACCAGTGGAGTCACGATAGAAGCCACGTTACCAAACACGTTGAACACCGCACCGCACAGGCCAACCATCTCTTTTGGTGCGGTATCTGCGATAACCGGCCAGCCCAGTGCGCCGAAACCTTTGCCGAAGAAGGCGAATGCCATCAGGGTGATCACCAGAGCAGTGCTCTCGGTGTAGTTACACAGAATGATGGTTGAAGCCAGCAGCATTCCGAGAACAATCGGTATCTTACGAGCAACGGTCAGCGAGTAACCGCGTTTGATTAACGAATCGGAGAATACGCCGCCCAACACACCACCAGCGAAACCACATAGCGCCGGGATGGAAGCGACCATGCCTACTTTCAGAATCGACATACCTTTATCTTGCACCAGGTAAATCGGGAACCATGTCAGGAAGAACCAGGTGATGGTGTTAATAAAGTACTGACCGAAGAACACACCCAGCATCATACGGTTAGTCAGCAACTGCTTGATGTAATGCAGTTTTGGCCCCTGAACCACCGCACCTGGTTTTTTGTGGTCCATATCAACCACTGCGCCGCCTTTGGTGATGTAATCCAGTTCCTCTTTAGACATACGCGGGTGGTCAGTCGGGTTATGGATAAACTTCACCCACAGGAAAGTCAGCACAAAACCGATACCGCCCATCACGGTAAACACATGCTCCCAACCCCACGCAAAGGTCAGCCAGCCGAGTAACGGTGAGAACAGCGCGAGAGAGAAATATTGTGCAGAGTTAAAAATGGCTGAAGCGGTGCCGCGTTCTTTTGTCGGGAACCAGGCCGCAACAATACGGGCGTTTGCCGGGAATGACGGCGCTTCTGAGAAGCCGAGCATAAAACGCATGATAAACATGGAGATACCCGCATACGCCAGCGGTACCATATCAACAAAGCCTTGCATGAATGTAAACAGAGACCAGAAGAACAGACTGTAGGTATAAACTTTTTTCGAGCCGTAGCGGTCAAGTAACCAGCCGCCAGGGATTTGCATTAGCAGGTATGCCCAACCAAATGCCGAGAAAATATAGCCCATTGAAATAGCGCTGAGTTGTAATTCTTTAGCAACTTCAGTACCCGCAATAGAAAGAGTGGCGCGATCGGCGTAGTTAATCGTCGTTACAATAAAGATAATTAATAATATTAAGTATCGTGTGTTCTTACCTTTTTTCGACTCAACTGCTGTATCCAAAATCATTTTCTACATCCTCTGTTGCGGGTACTTAATTCAAGGATTTTTATTTATATAAAGCAGTATTTCACGGATATATTTTCGGGATAATACTGCTCTCTGAAATTAATCTGGTGTTTGTCATTCGCAACACAGTATAGCCAGCACAGAACAAATGGACATTAGGCATACGCCCAATAGATAACACTTTAAAAGCCAAATAATTAAACTTATGCACATGTTTGTGGGGTGTATTGCACAATTTCATAGATAACCCTGCCTGGTGGGCAATGCCTCGTAATATAAAGTGATCTCGCTCACATTTTTATTTCTCACGGCCTGACATTCTTTATTTAGCTTGTGAGAAGTCACGATTAGAAAAAATCCTGGAGAATAGCGGCAATGTCGAATATTGAAATTAAACAACAACCCCCTGGTTCTTTTTATATAAAAGTTCATGAGACAGATAATGTCGCTATTATTGTTAATGATAATGGGCTGAAAGCTGGAACCCGTTTTCCGGATGGATTAGAACTTATCGAACATATCCCTCAAGGGCATAAAGCTGCACTGGTTGATATTCCGGCACATGGCGAAATTGTTCGTTATGGTGAAGTGATTGGCTATGCGGTGCGTGATATTCCACGCGGCAGCTGGATTGACGAATCATTAGTGGAATTGCCAAAAGCGCCGCCGCTCCACACTTTGCCATTAGCCACAAAAGTACCTGAGCCACTGCCGCCGCTGGAAGGTTATACCTTTGAAGGTTATCGCAATGCGGACGGCAGCGTCGGCACCAAAAACCTACTAGGCATCACCACCAGCGTGCATTGCGTTGCAGGTGTCGTGGATTACGTCATCAAAATTATTGAACGTGATTTGTTGCCGCGCTACCCGAATGTCGACGGTGTCGTGGGCCTGAATCACCTCTACGGTTGTGGCGTGGCGATCAATGCCCCTGCCGCGGTCATCCCTATTCGCACCATCCATAATATCTCCCTGAACCCAAACTTTGGCGGCGAGATTATGGTGGTGGGCCTGGGTTGTGAGAAATTGCAGCCAGAGCGTTTGCTGGAAGGTACTGATGACGTGCAGTCGATTAATGTTGGCGATGCCAGCATCGTGCGTCTGCAAGATGAACACCACGTCGGTTTTAAATCGATGGTCGATGACATTCTTAACGTCGCTGAGCGCCATCTGGTCAAACTGAATCAGCGCCAACGCGAAACTTGCCCGGCATCTGACCTGGTTGTTGGTATGCAATGTGGCGGCAGCGATGCGTTCTCAGGCGTCACGGCTAACCCGGCGGTCGGTTATGCCTCTGATCTGCTGGTCCGCTGTGGTGCAACGGTGATGTTCTCTGAAGTGACCGAAGTGCGTGATGCTATTTACCTGTTAACCCCACGCGCCATCAACGAAGAAGTGGGTAAGCGCCTGCTCGAAGAAATGGAATGGTACGACAACTATCTTGATATGGGTAAAACCGACCGTAGCGCCAACCCGTCCCCGGGCAACAAAAAAGGTGGCCTGGCAAACGTGGTGGAAAAAGCGCTTGGTTCAATTGCTAAATCAGGCAAAAGCGCGATTGTTGAGGTGCTTTCCCCAGGGCAGCGCCCAACCAAACGCGGCCTGATTTTCGCGGCAACGCCTGCCAGTGACTTCGTCTGCGGCACACAACAAGTGGCTTCAGGCATTACGGTGCAAGTGTTCACCACCGGACGCGGTACGCCATACGGTTTGCTGGCAGTTCCGGTGATTAAAATGGCTACGCGTACCGCACTGGCAAACCGCTGGTATGACTTAATGGATATCAACGCCGGCACTATCGCCACCGGCGAAGCGACAATTGAGGATGTCGGCTGGGAACTGTTCAAATTTATTCTTGATGTGGCGAGTGGCCGTAAGAAAACCTTCTCGGATCAGTGGGGATTGCATAACGCGCTCGCCGTTTTCAACCCAGCGCCAGTGACCTGATACCCATCATACTTCAAGCTGCAGATGCGTTGGCTGCACCCGTGCGCCCCGGTCACATAGTTTACTATGCTCCCGGGGTCTTACGGCTTGGCCGCCTTTCTGCAACTCGAATTATTTTGGGTATTCTTATTACGGCAATGATTGCCTCACCCCGGCACTTTCTCGCGGCAAACCTTCAACACTAACTGCCGTAGCCAGCGATGCGCCGGGTCTGCTTCCGAGCGCGGATGCCACATTAAAGACACCGTAATCTCATTGGTTTTCACCGGCAGCTCAAAAACATAAAGCCTCGCTTCACCTGAATTGCCATTCAACCCCGGCTGGTTCAGCAGGAATGTAGCTGGCACCAACGCCACCAAATCCGATGCCTGAGCCACCGCAATCGCCGCGGGAAACCCCGGCACCATTGCCGCAATTTTGCGTTGTAAATTCAGCTCTGCCAGCAGCACATCAACCGGGCCAGTTCCTCGTTCATGACGGGAAACCACCACATGCCCCAATTCGGCATACTTCGCGGCGGTAATATCTTCCTCTTGCTCAAGCGGGTGGCCTTTCCTGACTACGCCGACAAACTTATCCCGATAAAGCGCCGTTAATCGTATTTCTGGGCCCATCTCCCCAAGTACACCGATCTCAAGATCAATTAAACCTTCACGCAGATACTTTGCTGTTTTCTCTGGTTTGGGCATAAAGCGCAGTTGGACTAAAGGCGCGACAGCGGCTACCGCAGCAATCAACGCAGCACCAAATATCTCGATAAACCCGGCGTTAGTACGCAGGGTAAAACTGCGCTCAAGTGTTGCAAGATTAAAAGCATCTGATGAAGGGCGAAGTATCGCTCGGGCTTCAAAGACGGCATTTTGCGTACGCTCACGAATCTCTTCAGCGTAAGGAGTCAGCACCATATTACGCCCTGCCCGCACCAGTAGCGGGTCGCCAGTGGTATCGCGCAGGCGGCCTAATGTTCGGCTCATTGCCGAGGCGCTTAACCCCAGGCGACGCGCAGCCCCTGCCACACTTCCTTCGGCCAGAAGCACATCAAGAGCAATAAGTAAGTTCAGATCGGGTTCAGTCATAAACTCAATACTAGCGCGCGCGTTAAAATGAGAGAAGGCGTTTAGTGCAGGTTATTAATGCAAATGCTGCGCCTTCCGCCTTATCTCTAGTACAGCTATATTTCTGGCATACCCAAGCGAGAGAATTAAAAAATGGCACTATTTTCCGACCAGCCAGGCGATGAAGGTTTGCCTGGCCGTGAGCGTGGCTTAGCGATGGCAGCCGTCATGACCATGACGACCATGGCCGTGTTTGACGGCTCGATGATCAACATTGCCTTGCCGCAAATCGCCCGCTCGCTCGATGCTTCATTGGGTGCCACCGTTTGGGTATCCAACGGATATTTATTATCTGCGGCGATGACGCTGGCAATATTTGCCGCCCTGTCCAGCCGCATCGGATTTCGCTCGATTTTCGCCTTCGGTCTTGGCCTTTTCACGCTGGCCTCTGTGGGATGTGCGCTCTCATCCTCACTGGATATGTTAGTTATCATGCGGGTTTTGCAGGGTATTGGTGGTGCGGCAACATTAAGCATTGGCCCGGCGATACTGCGCTCAGTTTTCCCCAATCGCCTGTTGGGGCGAATACTTGGCCTGAACGCGCTGCTGATTGGCACTAGCACTGCCATCGCGCCGATTCTCGGGGGCACGATTCTTTCCACGTTGAGCTGGCAATGGCTGTTTGCGATTAATATTCCGCTGGGCATAATCGCTTTATTACTCACGCTGCGTGTTATTCCCAATAACCCGGCGTTAAAACGCGAACCATTCGATTATGCCGGAGCCTTACTTTCGGCAGTTGCGTTAGGCGCATTGATTATGGCCGCAGATGCATTTACCCATCCCGGCAACGGTGACCTGACCACTGCTGTGATTTTCGCGAGCATCGCGATTCTCAGCGGCCTTGCATTTATCTGGGTTCAGCAGCGCGTGACTAAGCCTTTGCTTCCGCTCAATATCTTTGCTTCTTCACGGTTTTCGCTGGCAGCACTCACTTCGCTGGCCTCCTTTGTCAGCCAGGGCATCACGTTCATTGCCCTGCCGTTCCTGTTCCAGAGCGTTTACGGGTACAGCGCGTTGGTTTCAGCTCTGCTGTTCACCCCGTGGCCCATCGGTATAATTCTGGCGGCACCTCATGCCGGACGCCTTGCAGACCGATATTCAGCCGCAATAATCTCAACAGCAGGGCTGTGTATCTTCGCCATTGGCCTCACATTGCTGGCTATGCTTCCGGAACACGCGCAAGTATGGAATATCTGTTTGCGCAGTTTGATTTGCGGGATAGGTTTTGGCTGTTTTCAAAGTCCAAATAACAAAGAAATGCTGTCCAATGCATCGCGTGAAAACAGCGGATACGCCTCCGGCGTGCTGGCAATCATGCGCACCTTCGGGCAGTGCCTGGGCGCCGCGTTTGTCGGTGTGATGATGTCGATTTATGCGCAGAACAGCGCGGTACATTTCAGTTTGTGGATGGCAGTTATCGCAACGGTGTTAGCGATTATGCTGAGTGTGAGCCGCTTACGGGGGTATAAGTTAGCTAAGGTGTAGCCAGATAAGGCCAACGTTCAATTTCGCGTTGGCCTTCAATAACAGATTATTCCCCAACCAAAACCACTTCAATGCCACCTTTACGCAACCCGTTCAGGCTCTCTTCAGGAATACCAGCATCCGTAATAACCATATGAATGCGTTGGGTATCAATGATCTTATGCAAGCTGGAGCGGTTAAATTTACTGGAATCAGTGACCACAATAATACGCTCGGCCACTTCACACATCCGGCGGTTAAGACGTGCTTCATCTTCGTTATGGGTACTAACACCACGCTCAAGATCAATGGCATCCACGCCAAGGAACAGCATGTCGAAGTGATAGTTTTGCAAAGATTGATCGGCCTGATCGCCATAGAATGACAACGACTGGCGGCGCAGGTGCCCGCCGGTCATCAGCAATTCCACACCTTCAGCTTCAAGCAGTGCATTCGCCACGTTCATGCCGTTGGTCATCGCAATCACTTCCTTATGGTGGCGCATATGACGCGCAATCTCATAAGTTGTGGTGCCTGAGTCAAGAATGACACGATGACCTGGTTTGATGAGATCCGCCGCTGCACGCGCAATGCTGCGCTTGAGCGAAGTATTCAGCGAACTTTTATCCTCAACGGTCGGTTCAACCGCAGCAGTTCCCGAATCGCAAACTAGCGCCCCGCCATAAGCTCGCACCGCAACGCCCTGCTTTTCCAGAAAAGCCAGATCGTTACGGATCGTCACCGTCGAGACACCAAAAAATGATGATAGATCATTAACCTGCACGCTCCCTTGTTGGCGAAGACGCTGAATGATCTGCTCACGCCTTTCACTTGTACCTGTTACACGCTTGTCCGTTGCTGCGTCGGTATTATTCATAAATGATCCTTTCATAAAACCTTTCGTTTCATTTCACTTCGTCTATTAACACCTTTCTTTTCGCGGAAAGCAAGCCTTTACATCGCGTGCTGCATTCACTGCTATTGTGTCAAATAGACTTTCATTATGTTTCTTTTGAGAAACAGATCTCAATTCTATTATCTTTCGTTTTGTTTTTATCGCACGATGCATCACTATCAAATGAAACAAATCGAAAGACAAGTAGATAGACAACCCATACGGAGAGGAAAGTGAAACATTTAACCGCGTTTGTGGCTAACCATAAACAGGATTCACGATGTGGCATTTTTGCCGTTTGTTCAGCTCACCCGTTAGTTCTCGAAGCGGCGATGCGCCATAGCCGGGACGAAAAATCGCTCTTATTAATAGAAGCAACGTCTAATCAGGTCGATCAACACGGCGGCTATACCGGAATGACACCGGAACACTTCCGTGGTTTTGTCGAACAAATGGCAGATAAATATCACTTCCCACGCGAGCAACTCATTCTGGGGGGTGATCACCTGGGTCCAAATCGTTGGCAGGCTCTGCCCGCAGAAGAAGCCATGCGTAACGCGGACGAGCTCATCCGTTGCTATGTCGCGGCAGGTTTCAAAAAGATCCATCTCGACTGCAGCATGTCTTGCGCAGATGATCCGGTTCCGTTGACCGATACCATTGTTGCCATGCGTGCCGCCCGGCTTGCAAAGATCGCAGAACAAACTTGTATAGAAAAATTTGGTGCTTCTGATTTGGTGTACGTTATCGGCACTGAAGTTCCGGTTCCTGGTGGCGCACACGAAACGCTGGCGGAACTTGCCGTCACTACGCCATCGGCTGCCAAAGCCACACTCGAAGCCCATCGCCATGCGTTTGAATTACAAGGTTTGAGCGACTTGTGGCCACGCATTATCGGGCTGGTTGTCCAGCCAGGTGTCGAATTCGATCACACGCAGGTCATTGATTACCAACCTGAGAAATCACTGTTCTTAAGCCAGATGATTGAAGCCTTCGACACCATGGTGTTTGAAGCACACTCCACCGATTACCAGACGCCACAAGCATTGCAGCAACTAGTGCAGAACCATTTTGCGATTTTGAAAGTCGGCCCGGCACTGACCTTTGCACTGCGTGAAGCACTGTTTTCATTAGCCGCTATCGAGCGCGAATTACGCCCGGCACATAAATGCTCCGGGCTTCGCGATGTTCTTGAAAGCGTGATGCTTGAGCAACCTGAATACTGGAAACACCATTATCACGGCAATGACAGCGATCGCCGTCTGGCACGTGGATACAGCTTCTCCGACCGCGTTCGCTACTACTGGCCAGATCATGACATTGACGAGGCGTATTCAAGACTTCTTACCAACCTGGCTGGTGAATCCATTCCTTTGCCACTGATCAGTCAGTATCTGCCACTTCAATACGCTAAGGTCCGTGAAGGAAAAATCGCGGCAACGCCGCATGAACTGATTATCGACCATATCCAGGACGTGTTGCGCCAGTACCATTGCGCCTGTCTTGGCACACAACAATCCAAATAACACAATGATAATAAGAGGAAAATAATATGCCAAACATTGTATTAAGCCGCATTGATGAACGACTCATTCACGGCCAGGTTGGTGTTCAATGGGTCGGTTTTGCTGGTGCAAACCTCGTCCTTGTTGCCAACGATGAAGTCGCAGAAGACACAGTGCAGCAAAACTTGATGGAGATGGTTCTGGCTGAAGGGATAGCCGTACGTTTCTGGTCACTGCAAAAAGTTATCGACAATATTCACCGTGCAGCAGACCACCAGAAAATCCTGCTGGTTTGCAAAAATCCGGATGATTTCCTGACCTTAGTGAAAGGCGATGTGCCTGTTACGCGGATTAACGTCGGCAACATGCACTACGCAGAAGGCAAACAACAAATCGCGAAAACCGTCTCTGTGGATGAGCAAGATATTGCTGCTTTTAATGGCTTACAAAAGGCTGGAGTAGAATGTTTTGTTCAGGGTGTGCCGACGGAATCCGCTCAGGATCTCTACAAACTCCTCTGAGGTATTTTCTATGGAAATTAGCTTATTACAGGCATTAGCGTTGGGGATTCTGGCCTTTATTGCCGGTCTGGATATGTTCAACGGCCTGACGCACATGCACCGTCCTGTTGTATTAGGGCCGCTGGTTGGTTTGATTCTTGGTGATCTTCATACCGGTATTTTATGTGGCGGTACGCTGGAACTGGTTTGGATGGGGCTTGCGCCACTTGCAGGCGCACAGCCACCAAACGTGATTATCGGCACCATCGTCGGCACCACTTTTGCTATTACCACTGGCGTGAAACCTGAAGTTGCGGTCGGCGTCGCCGTGCCATTCGCCGTTGCGGTACAAATGGGGATTACCTTCCTGTTCTCCATCATGTCAGGTGTGATGGCTCGCTGCGACCAAATGGCGGCGCAAGCTGATACGGATGGCATTGAACGCGTTAATTATCTGGCCCTTCTGGCCCTCGGTACGTTCTATTTCTTGTGCGCGTTTTTGCCCATCTATTTTGGTGCGGAACATGCCAAAACCGCGATCGATGTTTTACCCACCCGCTTAATTGACGGTCTGGGTGTGGCAGGCGGCATCATGCCAGCCATCGGCTTTGCCGTGCTGCTGAAAATCATGATGAAAAACATTTATATCCCCTATTTCATTCTCGGTTTTGTGGCTGCTGCCTGGCTAAAACTGCCGGTGTTGGCGATTGCCGCTGCCGCATTAGCAATGGCGCTGATTGATTTCTTACGCAAAGACCCGGCTCCACAGCAACCTTCCAGCGTTCAGAAAGAGGAATTTGAAGATGGCATCTAATATCCAGACTTTGCCAGATACAGACGTTACGGAAACCTCCCTGACTAACGGCAACGACAACATCTATGAAGACCAGAGCATCGGTGTAGAGTTAACCAGAAAAGACATCAATCGTGTGGCATGGCGCTCCATGCTATTACAAGCATCATTTAACTATGAACGTATGCAGGGGTCCGGTTGGCTATATGGCCTGCTACCCGCACTCAAAAAAATCCATACCAATAAAAGCGACCTGGCGCGTGCCATGAAAGGCCACATGGGGTTCTTCAATACTCACCCTTTCCTTGTGACCTTTGTTATCGGCATTATTTTGGCGATGGAACGCTCAAAGCAGGATGTGAACAGCATTCAGAGCACGAAAATTGCCGTGGGTGCACCGCTGGGAGGGATTGGCGATGCGATGTTCTGGCTGACCTTGTTACCTATCTGCGGCGGTATCGGGGCGAGCCTTGCCTTACAAGGTTCAATACTCGGCGCGGTTATCTTCATCGTGCTGTTTAACGTCGTGCATCTCGGCCTGCGTTTCGGTCTTGCGCATTACGCTTACCGCATGGGTGTGGCCGCCATCCCGCTAATCAAAGCCAACACTCGCAAAGTCGGTCATGCCGCGTCTATTGTTGGGATGACGGTGATTGGCGCGCTGGTTGCAACTTACGTTCGCCTGTCCACTACGTTGGAAATCACAGCGGGTGATGCGGTGGTGAAACTGCAAACGGACGTTATCGACAAGCTGATGCCGGCCTTTTTACCACTGGTTTATACCTTGTGCATGTACGCGTTAGTGCGCCGTGGCTGGAGCCCGTTGCGCCTTATCGGTATCACCGTCGTTCTGGGTGTTGTTGGGAAGTTTGCCCACTTCCTGTAAGTGGCATCCTGTAAGCGAGATAAAACAATATGTTAAGTATTATTTTAAGTGGCCACGGTGGTTTTGCCTCCGGGCTGGAAAAAGCGATGAAACAGATTCTTGGTGAGCAAGAGCAGTTTATCGCCATCGACTTTCCAGAAACCTCTTCAACGGCGCTGCTCACTTCGCAATTTGAACAGGCTATTGGCGCATTAGATGACAGTGAAGGGCTGGTGTTTTTAACTGATTTACTCGGTGGCACCCCGTTCCGCGTCGCTTCCACCATGGCATTAGAACAGCCGGGCCGCGAAGTGATTACGGGTATCAACCTGCAACTACTTCTGGAAATGGTACTGGAACGCGACGGTCTGAGCAGTAAAGAGTTCCGCCTTCAGGCGCTGGAATGCGGCCATCGCGGGTTAACCAGCCTGGTCGATGAAATGGGGCGTTATCGCGAAGCAGAGGCGGTCGAGGAAGGAATATGACCAGGCTACTGAGAGCCAGGCGCGTTCTCACCGAACAAGGCTGGCTGGACGATCACCAGTTACGTATTGATAACGAAACGATTGCCGCCATCGAACCCATTCCTGCGGGAACGATGGCGCGTGATGCTGAACTGTTGTGCCCGGCGTACATTGATATTCATGTCCACGGAGGTGACGGGGTTGATGTTATGGATGACGACCCCGGTGTCCTCGACAGGCTGGCGAAGCATAAAGCTTGCGAAGGTGTGGGTAGTTGGTTGCCCACAACAGTCACAGCTCCGCTCGCCAACATTGAACGGGCATTACAGCGAATCGCGAAGCGCTGTCTTCACGGAGGACCCGGCGCCACAGTGCTGGGAAGCTATCTCGAAGGGCCGTATTTTACGCCGCAGAACAAAGGCGCTCATCCGCCTGAATTATTCCGCGAACTGAATATTGCCGAGTTGGACAGGCTAATCACCGTGTCGCAAAACACCTTACGAGTGGTCGCACTGGCCCCTGAAAAACCGGAAGCACTTGAAGCAATTAAGCACCTTAAAAGCCGTGATGTACGCGTCATGCTTGGTCATAGTGCCGCCAGCTATGAAGAAACCCTTGAGGCATTTGATGCCGGGGCCGACGGGCTGGTGCACTGCTTTAACGGCATGACAGGCTTGCATCACCGTAACCCTGGTATGGTCGGAGCCGGGTTAAGCGATAAACGGGCCTGGCTGGAACTGATTGCCGACGGGCATCACGTTCACCCTGCGGTCATGAATATTTGTTGTAGCTGCGCGAAACCTCGCGTTTTGCTAATAACCGATGCCATGAGTGCAGCAGGTATGCCTGATGGCGACTACTCGATTTGCGGATACCCGGTGACAATGCGTGAGGGGATCGTACGCACTGAAAGCGGAGGGCTTGCGGGAAGTACGGTTTCGCTTGATGCCGCGGTGCGAAACCTGGTGAATGACGTGGGCGTTTCTGCCGAAGATGCCATTCATATGGCGTCGCTGCACCCCGCAAAAATGCTCGGTTTAGATAACGATCTAGGTTCGCTGGTGGTGGGAAAACGCGCCAATATGATTGCGCTTAATTCCCAGTTAGGTCTTCAAAATATCTGGATTAATGGCCAAGTTCTCCCCCTGTAGTACTTTCGTTGCTTCTCACTTTTGTCTGTCGCCTGCCCCGCGACAGACCTTTCTTTTCCTTTCGTTTAAAATCATCCCAACTATCCATTATTTAAAAATAATCATTTAAATCAATAAAATAACCAAAATGGATCGTTTTCCGGATCACATTTTTCGTTTTATTGTTTTTCTTACATTGACCTTTCGTTTTCTTTTCTATAGATTTTATTTAAGCATGAAGTTGAGTAAATGAAACAAAACGAAAGATTGTCCTGTACTGCTTTGTGCTACTTCCGATGATCTTGCACTGCTAAGGACTGAGTAATGAGCGAAACCCAATCAGCCTGTCTTTCCGGCACATTAACCTGGACTGAAAAAGAGATCCGCCAACAGCCGGAAAGCTGGATCCGATCGTTAAAAAATATCGGTAATCAACGTAGCAGCATCAACGCATTCCTTGATCCTTTGCTGCAAAACACCTCGCTAAAAATTATCCTGACGGGTGCAGGAACCTCCGCATTTATTGGCGATATTATTACGCCGTGGCTATCGCGCCACACCGGGAAAAACTTTGTTGCAGTACCGACCACCGACCTTGTCACCAACCCGCTTGATTACTTATCCGAGCAGGAACCGACGCTACTGGTTTCTTTTGCCCGCTCCGGCAACAGCCCGGAAAGTGTGGCGGCGGTCGATTTAGTCAACCAGGTGGTGAAGGATTGCTATCACCTGATCATTACCTGCAATGAAGCCGGCAGCCTGTACCAGAACGCCGCGACCAGCGGTAACTCACATGCGCTGCTGATGCCACCGGAAACGCACGATCGTGGCTTCGCCATGACCAGCAGTATCACCACCATGATGGCAAGCTGCCTAGCCGTGTTTGCACCGGATGTTATCAACAGCAGCACTTTCCAGGATGTGGCTAAGCGCTGCGAAGAAATCATTGCTTCACAAGGTGACTTAAGCGAAAGCGTGTTCGGTGATTTGCCTTTCAAACGTGTCGTCTACCTCGGCAGCGGCGGCTTGCAAGGTGTTGCGCGTGAATCTGCACTGAAAGTTCTGGAACTCACTGCAGGGAAATTGGCGGCATTTTATGACTCCCCAACCGGGTTCCGTCACGGCCCTAAATCACTGGTTAACAACGAAACGTTAGTTGTGGTCATGATTTCAAGCCACCCGTATACCCGCCAGTACGACCTTGATTTACTGGCTGAGTTGCGCCGCGACCAACAGGCCCTGCGCGTCGTTGCTATCTGCTCGTCACCTTGCCCGGAAGTCGAGTCGGGGCCACATATCTGGCTGCCACCTTCCCGCGATTTCATCGACGTTGAACAGGCTTTCT
Organism: Buttiauxella sp. AC038; assembly: GCF_979253565.1. Taxonomy (NCBI): domain Bacteria; kingdom Pseudomonadati; phylum Pseudomonadota; class Gammaproteobacteria; order Enterobacterales; family Enterobacteriaceae; genus Buttiauxella; species Buttiauxella sp. AC038. The sequence goes on from NZ_CEEDCQ010000001.1 coordinate 4,381,999, forward strand.
GTTTCCTGATGTATGCGCAGATTTTCGCGCTGACAGAATCCGTCAAAGCGGGCATTACCCCTGATACCCCTTCCGCAAGCGGCACGGTAAACCGTGTTGTGAAAGGTGTCGTTATTCATCCGTGGAAAGGCTGAGAGGATTACAACATGAGCATTATCTCCACCAAATATCTTCTGCAAGATGCGCAAGCCCGTTGCTACGCCGTCCCTGCGTTTAATATTCACAACGCAGAAACTATCCAGGCGATTCTGGAAGTCTGCAAAGAGATGCAGTCGCCAGTGATTCTTGCGGGCACTCCGGGCACTTTTAAACACATTGCTTTTGAAGAGATCTTCGCATTGTGTGAAGCCTATTCAGAAAGCTATGACATGCCGCTGGCACTGCATCTTGACCACCATGAATCACTGGCAGATATCAGCCGTAAAGTGAACGCCGGGGTGCGTAGCGCCATGATAGATGGCAGCCACTTCCCGCTTGCCGAGAATGTGCGTCTGGTGAAATCAGTAGTCGATTTTTGCCACCGCCATGATTGCAGCGTGGAGGCAGAATTAGGCCGCCTCGGCGGTGTGGAAGACGATATGGATGTCGACGAAGAAAGCGCCTTCCTGACCGACCCACAAGAAGCACGCCGTTTCGTCGAACTCACCGGTATCGATAGCCTCGCGGTTGCCATCGGCACGGCACACGGGCTTTATACCAAACGCCCAAAAATTGATTTCCAGCGCCTGGCTGAAATTCGTGAAGTCGTGGATATTCCGCTGGTTCTGCATGGCGCAAGCGATGTGCCGGATGAATACGTCAGACGCGCCATCGAACTGGGCGTGTGCAAAGTGAATGTCGCGACCGAATTAAAAATCGCCTTTGCCGACGCCGTGAAAAAATGGTTTGCCGAGAATCCGGAAGGCAACGACCCGCGTTACTACATGCGCGTCGGAATGGACGCGATGAAAGAAGTGGTGCGCAGTAAAGTCACCGTTTGCGGCTCTGCAAATAAATTAATTCCTGAAACTGAAACAACGCTTTAAATCCTTTCCCTTCAGGGCATTGCCTGCAAATGCGGGTAATACCCTACGTTTGAAAACACCCTGACAGGAAACTCAGATGAATAGAATGATTAAAAGCTCGTTATTACTTTTACTGGTCAGCAATGGCGCATTTGCTTCCGAATATCTGCTCAATAACAACAATATCTCCATCTCATTTGACGACACCAATTCTGCGGTTTTAATTAAAGACAAACTTTCCCAGAGTAAACTCGCCCCCAAAGAGTTGTTCTTTCTAACACTACCGAATGAAGATGTTATTCACGCGGCGGATTTTAAAATTAAAAGCGTCAGCCAGAAAGATGACTCTATTCATATCGAATATGACCATAAAGATTTCGCCGTCAGCGTGGCGTTGAATGTCCTTAAAGGAAAATACGCCAGTATCGACTACACGATCAAAGCGAAAGGCAAAGCGCAAGATGTCACGAAAATAACCTTCTTCCCGACAAAAGGGCAATCACAAGCACCTTATGTTGATGGCGCGATTAATAGCTCACCGATTATTGCTGACAGCTTCTTTATACTGCCGGAAAAACCTATCGTTAATACCTACGCGTATGAAACGACAACCAACCTGAATGTCGGCCTGAAAACGCCGATTAAAACCGATGCCCCCGTTACCTTTACTACCTATTTCGGAACCTTTGAGGCGACAAACCAACTACGTCGAAGCTTCAATGAATTTATCAATGCCATGCGCCCGCGCCCCTATAAGCCCTATCTGCATTACAACAGCTGGATGGATATTGGTTTCTTCACCACCTATACCGAAAAAGATGTGCTTAACAGGATGGATGCCTACGCTGACGAGTTGATTAAAAAGCGTGGCGTAAAACTCGATGGCTTCCTGCTGGATGACGGCTGGGACGATCGTACCGGCAAATGGCTATTTGGCCCGGCGTTCAGCAATGGTTTTGGTGTCGTAAAAGATAAGGCCGATAGCCTGCATACTTCCGTAGGTCTTTGGTTATCACCGTGGGGTGGCTATAACAAACCGCGCGACATTCGCGTTTCTCACGCCAAAGAAAATGGCTTTGAAACCGTCGACGGGAAATTTGCGCTCTCTGGACCGAATTATTTCCGTAACTTTAACGAGCAGATTATTAAGTTAATCAAAAATGAACATATTACCTCGTTCAAACTTGATGGCATGGGCAACGCCAATAACTGGATTAAAGGCAGCCAGTTTGCCTCTGATTTTGATGCGTCGATTGAACTCATCAAAAATATGCGAGCGGCGAATAAAGACCTGTTTATTAACCTGACCACCGGCACCGATGCCAGCCCATCCTGGCTGTTCTACGCCGATTCAATCTGGCGCCAGGGCGATGATATTAACCTGTACGGCAAAGGCTCACCGGTTCAACAATGGATGACCTACCGCGATGCTGAAACCTACCGTTCCATTGTGCGTAAAGGTCCATTATTCCCGATAAACTCACTGATGTATCACGGGATTGTCAGCGCGGAGAATGCCTATTTCGGCCTGGAAAAAGTGCAAACCGACAGTGATTTCGCCGATCAGGTCTGGAGTTACTTTGCTACCGGAACCCAGTTACAAGAGCTGTATATAACGCCATCAATGTTGAACAGCGCCAAATGGGACACGCTCGCTAATGCGGCTAAATGGTCGCGGGAAAATAGCGCAGTACTGGTCGATACCCACTGGATTGGTGGCGACCCAACGGCACTTGAAACTTATGGTTGGGCATCGTGGAGCAAAGAGAAAGCTATCCTCGGCTTACGCAACCCGTCAGACAAAGAGCAAAGCTATTATCTGGATTTGACGAAGAGCTTTGAAATCCCGGATGGCGAAGCGACAAGTTTCACGCTCAAACCGGTCTATGGTGCGAATGCCACACTTCCAAGTGATTACACCAAGCCTGTTATTGTGACGCTGAAACCGCTGGAAACACTGGTCATTGAAGCCACACCGGTTGCCGCGAAGTAGGGTTTGTTATTGTGCATAAAACAAAAAACCCGCGAAAGCGGGTTTATTAATTTGAGAATGTTAGGGTCTCGATTTTGCGCTTATCTTCAGCAATCAGCACGATACCAAAATGCTCAACATCTGGATGAACACTCCAGATTTTTTCTTCAGGGATGCTGATCCCATCATAAATAGCTTTCGTCCCGTCATAAGGGAAAAAGAGGCCTGCATCGGAGTCGAGAATGAATACGAACAGAGCATTCGAACTTTTCGCAATCTTCTGCCACAAAGCTTTCCCGCCTTCATACTGTGTATTATCACTCATTAAAATGACACCGCATTTGAGAACCAAAGCTTCATATAATTGCGTAGCGAAGCCAAGTTCCTGATAGCGCCGATCAACACAAACGCCTTCCACTTGAAGTACGCTTGAATCTTCCCAAAAGCGCTCTACTGAAATGACATTATCACCAATAGCTTTTTGGTTGTTCAATTCCAACATAGCAACGGCAACATGCCGGGGCTCGCCACTCACATCTTCTAATTCAGCTTTCACAATAGAAGCGCGAGGTGTTTTTTTATCGAAGATAATAAGGTAACGCTTTTCAGCGATGGTTATTTCTTCAATCACTTCAAACGAACGCGCAATCGCTGAGGCACTATAAGAAAGAGGCATCACTATCATGTTTGAATCCCCACGAATCAACACCGGCATAATTTGCTCATCCTGAACAGACTAAAGTATGAGCAAACTACCATCGCTTATTTAAACCACACTAACAATACTGATACCTGTAATGAAAGAGTTCGAGCATGCTCGGGAAACGCTATTTCTCGCTGTTTTCTAAAGCATATTTATACAGTGCATTTTTCTTCACACCGTGAATTTCAGCCGCCAGTGCTGCAGCCTTTTTCAGAGGCAGTTCGGTTTGCAGCAGAGCCAGAGTGCGCAGCGCATCGGCTGGCAGTGCGTCATCGACAGGGGCTTTGAAGCCTTCGACAATCAACACCATCTCACCTTTGCGGCGGTTTTCATCTTCTTTAACCCAGGCAGCCAGCTCACCAATCGGTGCGCCGTGAATCGATTCCCAGGTTTTCGTCAGCTCGCGCGCCAGCACCACATAGCGTGATTCACCGAGCACAGCGCATATATCGTCTAAACTATCGAGCAGGCGATGCGTAGACTCATAGAAGATGAGCGTACGTGGTTCTTGCTCAATGGCTTTGAGTGCATCGCGACGGCCTTTGGATTTTGCAGGAAGAAAACCTTCGTAGCAGAAGCGGTCAGAAGGCAAACCAGCTGCACTTAATGCAGCAATCGCGGCACATGGCCCTGGCAGCGGCACCACGCGAATACCAGCTTCGCGACACGCACGCACCAGATGGTAACCAGGATCGTTAATTAATGGCGTTCCTGCATCAGATACGAGCGCGATGCTTTGCCCTTCTTGCAGCTTTGCCAGCAGGGTTTCTGCTTTTTGTTGCTCGTTATGATCGTGCAATGCGAACATCCGCGCATTAATCGCAAAATGTTGCAGCAGCAAACCGGTATGGCGAGTATCTTCGGCGGCAATCAGGTCAACGCTTTGCAACACGGCTAATGCCCGCTGTGTGATATCGCCGAGGTTACCGATGGGTGTCGGAACGATGTAGAGCGTGCTGGCAGAAATAGCCGCCGTTTCGAGTTGTTTCATTGTTTCATCCGTATTGCCGATTTAATATTGAACACTGAGATAAAAATTACACTGGATACAGAATGGTACCGTCTAAATTTATTCGTTCTAAAGCCGGGCGTTGTCTGCCTGTTATGTTGGCCGCGCTCATATTCGCCGGCTGTACAACTAAAGCACCAGACCAGTCTGCTGCCCATGTTCAGGGCGAGGCGACTGCTGATTCAGCGTATTACCTGCAACAAATGCAGCAAAGTAGCGATGATAGCAAGACCACCTGGCAATTACTCGCCATTCATGCGCTGTTAAAAGAAGGCAAAACTCAGCAAGCCGTTGATCTCTACAATCAACTGCCAAAAGAGATGAATGAAGAACAGGTGCGTGAGCAGAAGTTACTGGCAGTCGAGGTGAAAGTTGCCCAGAAGGATTTTGCTGACGCCAACGCGCGCCTGAGCAAAATCGAGCTTTCTACACTCAATAAAAACCAGCAGACTCGCTACTACCAGGCGGTTATCGACGCAAGCCAGAACCGCCCGTCGCTTGACCTGCTGCGCGCGTATATTGCACAAGAGCCAATGCTGACTGGCCCTGCGCATCAGAAGAATATCGACGGTACATGGCAGGCACTGTCTCAGATGACCCCGGAGCAGATGAATTCGCTGGTCATTAATGCCGACGAAAACACGCTGCAAGGCTGGCTGGATCTGCAACGCGTCTGGAACGACAACCGTAACGATCCCGAAATGCTGAAAGCCGGTATTAAAGACTGGCAAACGCGTTACCCGCAAAACCCAGGTGCGAAAACGCTGCCAGCTCAGCTCAGTAATATGCAGAATTACAAACCTGCCTCTACTGAGAAAATCGCCCTGTTGCTGCCATTAAGTGGCCAGGCCGCTGTATTTGGTCGCACTATCCAGCAAGGTTTTGAAGCGGCGAAAAATATGGGCTCCGCACCAGTCGCACAGACTACGGCTCCGGCGCAGGTTGCTGATACCAACGGGCAACCGGTTGACACCACTCAGGCCGCATTGCCGAAACCTGCGGATCCAAATATGGTTGCAAGCCCTGCTGCGGCATCGGTTGATGATTTAACTCAACAGCCTGACGCAACGCCAGCAGCTCCGGCCCCGCAAGCTGCTCCACAAACACAGCCAGCTGCAGCTGCCGCGGCTCCAGCCAATCCGGCTGCGGAAGTTAAAGTCTACGACACCACCACACAACCGCTGGCTCAGATACTCGCTCAGGCCCAGCAAGATGGTGCAACGATTGTTGTCGGCCCATTGCTTAAAAACAACGTCGATCAGTTAGCAACAACAACTTCCCCGTTGAATATCCTGGCGCTTAACCAACCAGAAAACGTGCAGAACCGTGCAAATATCTGCTATTTCGCCCTGTCGCCAGAAGACGAAGCGCGTGATGCAGCCGACCATATCTGGCAGCAAGGCCACCGTGCTCCGCTATTGTTGGTTCCGCGTAGCGCCCTTGGCGATCGCGTCACTAAAGCTTTTGCCGATGAATGGCTGAAACTCGGTGGTGGCACGGTACTACAGCAGAAGTTCGGTTCAACGGCTGAGCTAAAACAAGGGATTAACAGCGGTTCAGGTATCGCGCTGAGCGGAACTCCGGTTAATGCCGCAGCCGCTCAACCCGAAGCAGTGACCATTGGTGGGCTGACAATTCCTGCTCCACCAACAGATGCACAAATTACGGGTGGTACTTCCGGTGGCGTAGATGCAGCCTACATCGTTGCAACGTCTGATGAAGTCGCATTGATCAAACCAATGATCGCCATGCGTACCGGCAGCCGCAGCCCAGCGCAACTGTATGCCAGCTCGCGCAGCTCTCAGGGTGTAAGTGGCCCGGATTTCCGTCTGGAAATGGAAGACTTGCAGTTCAGTGAAATCCCGATGCTTGCCGGCAACAACCCATCGCTGATGCAGCAAGCGCTGGGTAGCGTAAATAACGATTACTCACTGGCACGTCTTTACGCCATGGGCGTGGACGCGTGGTCACTGGCAAATCACTTCTCTCAAATCCGCCAGGTCCCTGGCTATCAGGTGAATGGCAATACCGGCACGCTTTCTGCAACCCAGGATTGTGTCATTAACAGGAAGTTAAATTGGCTGCAATTCAGTCAAGGTCAAATCGTTCCGGCATCCTGACCCGTCAACAAGCTGGCGCGCGCTACGAATTAGAAGCGCGCCGCTTTCTTGAACGCAATGGACTGCGTTTCATCGCCGCAAACGTCCATTCTCGCGGCGGCGAAATCGACCTCATCATGAAACACGGCAGCGTTATCGTCTTCGTAGAAGTGCGATACCGCCGCTCAAACCACTTCGGTGATGCAGCCGCAAGCATCACTCGCCGTAAGCAACAAAAATTATTACACACTGCTTCGTATTGGTTAGCCCGCACATCAGGAAGTTTTGATACTGTGGATTGCCGTTTCGATGTGTTAGCCTTCACCGGCAATGAAATAGAGTGGTTAACCAACGCGTTCACCGCAGATGTTTAAAGTAACCAGGTAAACTAACGTGCTCGAAAGAATCAAAGTCTGCTTCACGGAAAGTATTCAAACCCAGATTGCCGCAGCGGAAGCTCTGCCAGATGCTATCTCCCGTGCAGCAATGACACTGGTTCAGTCTCTGCTTAACGGCAATAAAATCCTTTGCTGTGGCAACGGCACGTCTGCGGCCAACGCCCAACATTTTGCCGCCAGTATGATCAACCGCTTTGAAACTGAGCGACCGAGTTTACCTGCTATTGCACTTAATGCTGATAATGTGGTCTTAACCGCGATCGCAAATGATCGTTTACACGAAGAAGTGTATGCAAAACAAGTACGTGCCCTCGGTCAAACCGGTGATGTTTTACTCGCCATTTCGACCCGCGGAAACAGTCGTGATATCGTCAAAGCGGTAGAAGCCGCTGTAACGCGCGATATGACTATTGTTGCACTAACTGGTTACGATGGCGGGGAATTGGCCGGGCTATTAGGGCCACAGGATGTGGAAATTCGCATCCCTTCTCACCGCAGCGCGCGCATTCAGGAAATGCATATGCTGACGGTAAACTGCTTATGCGATCTGATTGATAATACGTTATTCCCTCACCAGGACGATTAAGGAGTACAGATGAAGGCATATAAGCCACTTGCAGTCCTTATTACCGCACTACTTCTACAAGGTTGTGTTGCTGCCGCAGTCGTGGGTACCGCAGCAGTCGCCACTAAAACGGCGACAGATCCGCGCACAGTCGGTACTCAGGTTGATGATGGTACGCTGGAATTGCGCGTAAATAGCGCGCTCGGCAAAGACGAGCAAATCAAGAAAGAAACGCGAATCAACGTAAGTGCGTATCAGGGCAAAGTGCTGTTGGTTGGGCAGTCGCCTAACTCCGAACTCTCATCGCGTGCCAAACAGATTGCGTTAGGCGTTGATGGCACCACAGAGGTGTATAACGAAATCCGTAACATGGCGCCAATTGGCCTGGGAACGGCGTCTAACGATACCTGGATAACGACCAAAGTGCGCTCGCAACTGCTGGCAAGCGACCAGGTAAAATCGACGAATGTGAAAGTCACTACCGAGAACAGCGAAGTGTTCCTGTTAGGTTTAGTCACTGACAGAGAAGCCAAAGCTGCGGCAGATATTGCCAGCCGCGTCAGCGGTGTGAAGCATGTGACGACTGCGTTTACGATGCTGAAGTAATCCTCCACGGAAGCTGTCTCTTGGTCATATCTGTGTGAGTCGCGAGACAGTTCCGTTCACCCGATATTCCGTGTTTCATATAGCCACTGTACCGGTGAACGTCTTAGGGTGGCCGCCGTCGCCACCCTAAGAACCCGGACTCCCGGCAAATCAATCGCCGCAAGCGGTAAACCTCCATTTTGCCTCCGTGTCAGGGTCGGTTGCGATTCGTTCCCGACGATCGCGCCCTCCAGCCGTTCCCGACGGCTGGACCCTGCCACCTGGAGTCAAAATGGAGGCGATTGAAGCCGGAACCAAAGGTCAACGTCAAAGGCTAAAAACCACACCGAGCCGGTTTTGACCTTGTTCCCGGTATAAATTGCCCCAGTGTTCTCCATAAGTCAGGGTGGCGCCGTCGGGAACGGCGCCAGTGAGCGATCGTCGGGAACGTGTCGCGAACGGCCCTGATGTTGGGGATAAGCTGGGGTTTACCGCGCAGCGGCAATTTAATCACCGGGCGACGGGGTCGCCAGGGGGATGTCGTTATCCCACTGGCACGTTCACCGTTTGCAGGAATGAAAGAGATAACTGAACGCACAGGTGAACGGAAAATCAACGAGCTCAAAGATCTCACCCTAACAAAATGCCCGGGTGAGTTGTGACCAAGAGACCACTCCCATACGGGAGAGGCTACTCCCCTTAAAACCGACTCAAACAATCCATTGCCACCGCTTTAAACTCCTCAAAACTCTGACTATCCCGCAAACGCGGCATCGCCCTTTCGCGCAAGAAAGTGACAAACAGATCGTAAATCGCCATCGCCTCTTCGTACTCGCTTTTGCTGATTGCCAGTAAGAAAATGACATGTGCTGTTTCATCACCCCAACGAATACCTTGTGGTGCAAGCACAGTGTAAACCACGGTTTTGTTCGCCATCAGCCCCAATGAGTGAGGCAGTGCAATCCCCTCGCCCAATACGGTGCTGACGATAGCTTCACGCTCAACCACTGAAGGGTAAAAATCGGCCGCTACATAGCCTTCTCGTTCAAGCTGCTGGCATAGCGTGCTGAACAACTCCTGCTGAGTCATCGGCTCATCAACCACCCGGAAATGGCTGGCATCAAAGAATTTTTCCAGCATGTATGGGCGCGTGCGGTCCACCAGCACCAGTTTGCCCAACTGCTCAAGTTGGTACTCGGTCGGGAATGGCGCCACCACCACAGTGGGCTTTTGTTTATCGATAATGCGCGCCGTGGAAATAACAAAATCCTCTTCCACGCCGTCGAGTTGTTCATAATCTCGCAGGGAAATGATCCGCGTGACCTCAATTTGGGGATATTTACGCAGCAGCATCGCCTGAATCATGCGTACCGTTGAGTTCCCGGTATCACAAACCAACAGCACGCGTGGATGGCGCTGATAACCAATGTTGTAGTGCCGCTCAAGCCCCACACCAATATGCAGCACCAGGAAACCAATTTCGTTTTCGCTGATGACATAAGGCGTGTATTTCCCCCAGCTCGACACCGCCGCAAGCGTCATGTCATAAGCCATCGGGTAGTGTTGCTTAATATTGCCTAGCAGGGGATTAGGAATATTTATCTGATAGCGCACACGGGTAATCATAGTTTTGATATGCGTGAGCAAATCAGCATGTAGCTGCTTATCAGTCAGTAGGTTGTAGTTATAATTGTTGTTGATAAAGCTCAGAATATAATTCACCAGCGCTTCATCGTCGTCAGCACTGATAGCGCTCGCCGCCACCGCTTGCACCTGGCGCGAGGCAATATGAACTTGCAGCCATTGCTCTTCCGCCTCGGAAAGCGCTTTACCTGCAAGCTCCTGTAACAGTACGGTGATTTGTTTTGCGGCTTCACGCACCGCTTCGTCTACATTGTCGGCGCTAAATTCCGGCAGCGGGTAACCTTCACTGATACGGCGAACCGCAACGGCGCAATATAAACGGATAAACTGTTCACCCTCGTCAGTCAGGCGGATACGGCAGCGCGTAAAACAATTGTGCAGTTCTGCCGCCAGTTGTTCTGGCACGCCTGCATTGAGCACTTCTTCAGTCAGCAGTGGATTTTCGCAATCTTCCTGCGTGAGTTTCCAAAGCAGATCGGTCAGACAAGCACGCACCGACATTTCACTGCCAAACAGCTTCATTCCGTGGCGCGGGCGGGTTTCAATCGTCAGGTTGTAGCGCGCCAGCCAATCACGAACCTCAGCCATATCGCTTTGCAATGTCGCACGGCTAACAAACCACTCCTCGGCCAGATCCTCGAGTTTTAATGAGAAGGCAGACGTCAGAAAACGCACCACTAAATAGTGCACACGCTCCGGTGAGTTGCGCGGAATACGCAGCTGGCGTGAAGGCTGCTGCTGGAGTTCTTCATACAGCGCCGGGTCTGCAATATTGAGCTGATAACCGGCTCCGCGATTGAGGACAAACTGCGCGCCATGCCCGACCATCAGCGCATTTAAAGCGGTGATATCCGCGCGCACGGTGCGGGTAGAAACCGATAATCGCCGCGCCAGTTCATCCTGGAGCAGCGTCTCGTTTTGCAGCATTTCAAACAGCTGGGCCAGACGTTGGTTTGGGAATCTCACTGCCGTTTCCTTTCGTTAATCGGGCGCAGCACCTGTCAAAACCATCTGTGACGGGCTGCCCACCGCAATGTAATCCTCAACAAAATTCAGTTTTCCAGTCGGCTGCGCCACGCTAAAACGCGCGATGTTATCGCTGCGCTGATTCATCACGTACAGATACTTTTCATTATGGCCGAGCGTTAGCGTGCGCGGGTAATCACCCCGCGTCCAGACGTGCTCCACAAGCTCCAGCCTGCCATTCGCGGCAACGCTGAAATGGCCGATGCTGTTGTGCAAACGGTTCGCCACATATAGCTGTTTCCCGTCTTTACTTAGCACCAGACCCGCAGCAAAGTTGGTTCCTTTGAACCCCTTAGGTAGTGAGGAAATGCTCTCGCCCTCGGTTAGGGTTCCTTTGGCTACATCAAGTTGGTAGTGGGTAAGCGTAGAAGATTCTTCATTGATCAACCATAAGCCATCACCCTTTGGCGTGAATACAAAATGGCGTGGCCCTGCACCTTTCGATGAGGCGTCAATATAGGGAGGATCGTTTGGCGTGAGTTTGCCGTGAGTTTCATCGAAACGATATTGATAGATCCGATCGAGTCCAAGATCGGTAGTAAAGACGAATTTACCACTGGGATCGGTGGCGATCATATGTGCATGCGGGCCACTGTGTCCGCTGGCCGCAAAACTGCCTTCCACGGCGGCTTCTGGTTTTTTGGCGCCAGTAGGCCCCGCATCCTGTTGAATATCCGTGGCCTGGCCCAAATTGCCATCGCCCATCACTGGCAATACGGCAACGGAACCGCTGCCGTAATTCGCCACAAGCAAATGCCGCTCGTTCGGCGTGAGCGTGACATAGACCGCCCCCGCGCCGCCCGATGAAACCTGATTAAGTTCAGTAAGGTTGCCATCATCCCCAACACGCAATGCTGCAATCACACCGTTTTCAGTTTCGCATGCCACATACAGCGTTTTACCCTCTTTCGAAGCGGTGAGCTGCGCGGCATTCGGCAGTTCACTGACCAGCGTTTTGCGGGTCAGTGCACCGGTTTCGGCATCGACATGAAAACGGTAAATCCCTTCACCATTTGGGTTGTAGGTACCTACCCAGGCGAATTGCGTTTGTGTTGCGGGCATTGATGATCCTCATTGTTATCAGGTTTTAGCCAACTAACTTCTTCGTCATATCCAGCAAAGTGCGCACATCTTCCGGACGCGTATTACCGCTCGCTTTATCAATAATTGAGCTGTAAATATGCGGAATGATCTTACTCACTCCCGCATCCAGCGCGATCTTCAGGATTTCTTCGTAGTTCTCAAGATCGATCCCACCAGTCGGCTCCAGCCAGAAATCGTGTTTTGCACAAGCCAGCGCTACCGCGCGGAACTCATCACGGTATTTCAGGCCATCCATCGGGAAATATTTGATTGAGCTGCCGCCCATATCTTTAAGCAACGCGATAGCGGTATCTACCGGCACAATCCCGTCAGAGGAGACTGAGCTTAGCGGACCGGTGGATATTTTCACCATCCCTACCATTCCCGTTGGAGAAACCAGGCCATTGACCACGCTTTCATTTTGCCCAAGCAACGCGCGGCTTGCACCCACCCCGGTAAACACCTGGTTTACATGCTGCGGCTGCACATGGCGGGAGATTTCACTCACCATTGCAGACTGGTTTGGGTCACCCGCGCCGAGGCCAACGGACAACGCATTGTCGATAAGCGCCGCATACTCGCGCATTTCCGCCACGGCAGTTGCCACATCCGGGTAATTTTTAGAAAGCACGCCGACCAACACATGGCCTTCTGCGGCGTCATAAATCTCTTTCGCGTTCTCTTTCGAGCCCGCCAGCACGTTCAGGCATACACGGTCGCGGTAAAAATTCGGGGTCAGTTTCATACCTGCTTCTCCTTGCTTACCAGTGCGTTAATGCAGTGATAAATGATCTCTAACTGCTGCGGGCTGACGCTACGCACATCGGCTTCGATAATCCCTTCGTTGGCTTTGTAGCCACGGAAGAAAATCGCGTACTCGCCCTGTTTCAATGCGCTCACCAGCTCGCTGGTGCTGATGCCGATAACTGCTTCATCGAACTTAATCTCGGTACGCGCAATATCTCGCCCTGCAGCATCCCACACTACACGTGCACTCACGCCATCAAGGGTGTTGAGGCTCTCGATAAACGGCGTCATTTTTTCGACCATCTGTGCGCCGCTTTCTTTGGCTGCCGTTAAATAGTGTTCGATGGCGCAGGTCAGGCCAAGAATACCTTCTTTGCCCACTTTCATGGCGCGCCCAATGCCGCCTGTTTGCAGCTTCACCCACTCAACGTACTGCGCTTTACCAATCACCAGGCCGCTGGTTGGCCCTTCAATCGCTTTCGCGCCGCTGTAAATCACCAGATCCGCACCCGCACGGTAGTAGCACTGCAAATCTTCTTCTGCGGCAGCATCAACAATCAGCGGCAGGTTATGTTTGCGAGCCACGACTACGGCCTGCTCAACGCTAAGCATGCTTTTCTGCACCGAGTGGTGCGATTTGATATACAAAATGGCGGCGGTGCGCGGGGAAATCGCCGCTGCCAGTTGGTCGGCTGAACATTCGTTGGCGTAACCCGCTTCAACCACTTTGCCGCCACCGAGATTCACCATGGTGCCAACCGGTGCGCCGAAGTTCACGTTGTGGCCTTTCGGCAGCACGATCTCGTTGTTTTCAAGGGGTGCAGCGTGCAGGTTTTCAATCAGCCAGGCGTTGTCTTTTACCAGTACAGCCGCCACGGATTGCGCGATCCCCGCTGATGCACAAGAGACAACTGTCGCGCCTTCTACATCGAGCAATTTAGCAATGTATTCCCCGGTTTTGTTCACCAGGTCTTTCATTTCAAAGTAATGATTCATGCCAGTGGTCACAGCTTCGACCACTTCCGGGCGCGGGGTAGAAACACCGAGCGCCGTCATGCGGCCGGAGGCATTAATGACTTGTTTTAAATTGTATTTCTCATAAATCGAAGACATGTTCTTCCTTCCCTTGTTCGGTAACAAACCACTTCCCGGCGCGAACGGCGGCAAGTGCCACCAGCAGTTGTTCACCCTGGAGAGTCTGGCTTTCTGAGTCGGTAAAGACCGTCGGCTGGCGGCGTTGAGTAAAAATGGTCAGGTCGCCATCAAGGCCAACGGACAAGCGCCCTTTACTGGCCAGGCGTAAACCATCGGCGGCATGAGCGGTAACACAATCAATTACTTGTGGAAGTGACATACCAATGGAGAGGAATTTAGACATCACCACGCCAAGGCTATGCACCGGGCCGTTAATGCGGTTGCGGCAGTAAATATCGGAGCTAATGGTGTGTGGCAGAATCCCTTTGCTGATGGCGATTTTCGCTACTTCAAAGCTGAAACTGGCGGAGCCGTGTCCCACATCGAGACGTACGCCACGTTGTATAGCGTTGGAAATGGACGCTCGCAATTCACCGGCAGACGTCAGAATGCGGTTCGGTTTGCCGTTGTAGCAGTGGGTAATGATGTCGCCAGTTGTCAGCAAATCGGCAATTTCGTCGAGGTCTGGCGGGTTATTACCAATGTGTACCATCAGCGGAAAATCACCGTTTTCGCGCTGGATTTCTTTCGCTCGCTCCAGTGGTTTAATGCCGTTGGCACCGACGACGCTGCTGCTCATGCGCGCTTTGATGCCGACGATAAAACCAGGGTGGCGCTTTACCGCGTCACGCACGGCGACTTTGTCGATATTCGCCATATCCGACAGTTCGTTCTGCGCAATCAGCCCAACGCGGGAAATGTTCAGTAACGCGTAAACATCCGTCGCCGCTTTGCGAGTCAGCTCGTAAAACTCATCAATATCATCAGCACCCGTGCTCCCGGCATCAACAACCGTAGTGACGCCAGTATTTATACCGATGCTGTCAGGGTCGTCGTGATAAATCGGGGATTTTTGGTAGCAGTGGACGTGGGAATCAATCCAGCCTGCACTGACATAATATTCGCCATTGAGCTGGCGCACTTCTTGCGCCTCACCCATGATTTCGCCAAGTGCGGCAATTTTTCCGTCCTTGAGCGCGATGTCGATAACGGTGTCATCCACCAGACACGCGTTGCGCAGGATTAAGTCGAACATGGTTTTCTCCTTCAGAAAGATCCCGTAGCCGATTATTAGGGGAAGTTCAGGGAATTGGTTCCCGGAGGGATGCCAAGCCCTGAAATCGCCCCGGGTATCTCCAGCCCCCGCTTCGGCCTACAAAGCAATCGGGAAGAATGCCCCAAACAGCATTGCGCCAAGAATCGCACCGCCGGTAATCGGCTTGTTCCACAGATAAAACAGCAGAGAACCAATCAAGGATCCGATACCAATCGGAATAGAAGCGGTCATTGCGCTGAGGATAATCAACGGGCCAAGGAAGCGGCCGGATGCGTTACCCGCGCCCATCATGACGTCTGCCCCGTAGGTTGAGTTGCTCTGGTTGACGGTGAATTTACGCGCCAGAATAATCACATAACCAATCGCCAGGCCAATCACCAGCCCCGTCACCAGCGATGCCGCAAAGTTCGCAACCGGGAAGATAATGCCCGCGCCGAGTAACAACGCTGGAACGCCAAGACCTACGCCGGTTTGAATCGCTCCGCCGATATCCAGAATCCCGACCAGCGAACCTTCAATGATGCGGGCAAACAGGAAGCTGGCACCAAACGCGGCGACTGCGCCATACACACCGGTATCAATCCCGGCACGCAGCATGGAAACAAACGCCACTTCGTTGAATGCGCCAATGCCGTAGAGGTAATACATGTGTGTCCCGGCGAACACGCCGGAAGAAAGCAGGCCAACGAAAATTGGGAATGACCAGTCGGCGTACCAAAAACCTTTATTCGTTTCCATCACAGGCTCCCTTATTTTCCGCTCATCGAGTTATGGATCAGACTGAGCCAGTCCGGCACGGTCAGATGGAAGGATTCGATCATCTTCATATCGAAGCCACGGAAGAAGCCACTCAGCACAAACAGCGCGATAATCGCCACCATCATCACTTTGGTGACGTGGTTCCAGCCGCTCTCTTCCACGCCTTTACCAATCAGGATGCCCAGCACCAAGCCTGGTACGGCGTTGCCCATAATCAGTTGCGCACAGCCACCGAAAATAGTCGCCCAGAAGCCTGATTTTTTACCGGCATCAATCGCTGCCAGCCAGAAAATCACTGGCATGATGATGGTCACCAGCAAGTTCGCCGCAGGGACCAGCACTTTGACTGCGGTGACCTGTAATGCTGCGGGAACGGCAGACGCGGTAGTGTTAAGGAAGGCCACCACAATCATGCCGATGATGCCGCACGCGACAGCCATCTTGCGCGGATCGTGCAGGGTCTCAGCCACGTTGCGATTTTTCATCATCAGCGCAGCCGCACCCCAGTGTGGGATAATGCGGTGGTCAACGTCCTGAGTGAAAGCACCCGCCGCAACGGACGATGCCCAGGCGTTGAAGAAGAAGCCTAAACCAAATGAGAAGTGTGAAGCCGGGTCGCCTTCGCAGGAGTTCAGCTCGCCGAGGGTACGAAAAGCGCCCATACCTTGCGTGGTCGGCGCATGAAACATACGTGCAGCCCCGGCGCCCACTCCAACGCCAACCAGACCGCCGATGATTAGCGATTTTATTAATATAATTAAGAACATCTGTCTGTCCTTTCTGTGTGATTTTATTGGGGGATGAAGTCTACTTTGTCCATATTGATGGCCGTCACACTGACCGCAACATCCAACTCCACGCTGAACATCTGTTTTTCACGTTTCAGAAAGAAGAACAAAAAGGCCTCTTTCTTGACCTGTACTCGCGCCTGAACAACCTGCACATCCTGTGGCTCAATACGCAGTAAAATGTGGGGAGATGACTTCATAACCGAGCCCTGAACATGATTCAGGGCATCAGCAAAGGCCTTGGCTTTAGTGTCGCCACGACCTTTCACTCTCACCGTTTCGGAGAAGTGTTCTTTCATACTTAGTTACCGTACTTCTTAGCCCAGGCCAGAACTAAGCGCTCGCCCAGCTCTTCTTTATCCATAAAGCCGAAGCCCAGCACGTTGTTGCCTTCGTTGATGGCAGTCACGCCCTCTTCAACTGAACGCATGCCGTATTTGGCTTTGTAACCATGTTTGGTTTGCGCGGTGATGGCACCTGCGCCGCCGCTGCCACAAAAAGAGATGCCGAATGTGGCATTTTCAGCTTTCATCACATCGCCAAGTTTCATATCAGCGGCAACACCAGGAATAACCACGGCACGGCCGCCTGCTTTCTCAATCCCTGCTGCCACTTTCTGGCCTTTACCCAGGCGGTCGCCGATCACTACGGTAATTTGTTCCATTTGAATCTCCTGATTATTCAAAGATTGTCTTTCGCGACTTCGAAATGCACTGACAGCAACCACGCCTCTTCAACCGGCAGATTGCCAAACTGCTCCACGACTGCTTTTGCCATTTCCAGAGAGTCATCAGAAATTTCCTCGAATAGGCTTTCTTCAACTTCTGGCAACGGTTCGCCGGTCAGTGACCGGTGCGCCATGGCGCGAACGTGGGATGTCAGCATCTGTTCCTGAACTGCGTTTGGCGTGATGTTTCGGCCTTCCAGCAGCGTCCTGATAAACGCCAACACTTGCTCCGTAAGTTGTGTGGCGTCGGTACTTCCGGCGTCATTAACCTTTACCGCTCCGTTATTCACACTGCATACCTCGTTTACTGATATGGCTCTAAGGTATCGGCGAGGGTTAGAGGTTTGTAGCGAGTTGTTTTCCACTTTGAAGTGGAAATCCCAGAGGCAAGAGTGATATGCGCCACAAAAAGCGGCCGATTCATGATAATTCGCTGGCTTAATGTGATTACAGTCACGGATTAAAGAGGTCGAATCTATTGGTGACAGTGATAGTTTTTGAGCGAAATTGTGATGTGGGGGTGGTTTATGGGGAAATATTGGAAAGAGTTATGGGTGGGGGATTGGTAGTTGGTTGGGTTGGCTGGGGTTAGATTAAGACTGAGATACCCAGGGCGACCACCAGGTTTGGCGTCCCTCCGGGAACCAAATCCCGGTGTTTCCTCTAATTCATTGGCTTTAGTGAATAGCGTTATCCAGGGAATTGTAGGAGAAGGATTTATAGTTCTTTCGATGGATTTGGTAGTACAGGCATAATCAGGGAGTGACAGTCGCTTAAGTCCTGTGAGTTCAACGGGTCGATGCAACGCTATCCTTAAACAAGGGGGGCGTTGCCATGAAACGCAGAACGCGTATTTACTACACGCTACGTGGCAATGCTAACGTCAAACTGATTCTGCTCTGAGGATTCCGACATGACCACCTTTCATCAACTTACTGCCACCAGTCTGCGTGGCCAGCTCATCTCTATGGCTGACTACGCTGGCAAGCTGGTTCTGGTGGTTAATACCGCCAGCCATTGTGGCTTCACGCCACAATACGCAGGCCTTGAAGCACTCTACAAGAAGTACGCCGCCCAGGGTCTGGTGGTGCTTGGTTTCCCCTGCAACCAGTTCGGTAAGCAGGAACCCGGCGGCGCCGACGAAATCGCGCAGACCTGTCATATCAACTACGGCGTGAGCTTCCCGATGTTCGAGAAAGTGGAGGTCAACGGGGCAGCAACGCACCCGTTGTTTCGTTACCTGAAGAATGAATTACCCGGTGTGCTGGGTGGGCGAATAAAGTGGAACTTCACTAAGTTTCTGATCGGACGCGACGGCAAACCACTCAAGCGTTTTGCTCCTATCTCCACCCCGGAGAAAATGGAAGCCGCAATCCTTGCTGCACTTGAAATCAAAAAGCCCCTGTAATTCAAACTATTCCCTTTTAGATATCTTCCCACTGGCATAAAGCCGAAATTATTGCCTCGCTGCATAAGAAAGGCTTTTCGCTGGATACTCTCTCAAGAAATTGACGAAAATACTGAAAAACGAGGTGTGATATGAGCTTTTTTGACGACCTGAAAGCGTCCCTTGAAGAAGCGGTCGACATTAAAAATGGCGTTCAATCTCCCGCCCGTGTCACCCGTTATGAGATCGCTGATGTTAAGGCAATCAGGGAACAGCTGAATGTATCGCAGAGTGAGATGGCCAAGGCACTTGGTACTAGCGTTGATACAATCAAAAGCTGGGAGTCCGGAAGGCGTAACCCAACCGGGCTTGCTGCAAAAGTGCTGGCAACTATCCAGGCTAACCCTGCATTCTTCCAGGAATTAGCTGCGCATTAGTGATTGGCGGGGAAAATCCCCGCCAACTTTAATCTATTTAACCAGACCCATGCTCTGTGGCAGTGCCATGGTGATAGCCGGTAAATAGGTTACCATCATCAGAACAATCGCAATCACCGCAAAGAATGGCAGCAACGGTTTAATCACGCGCTCAATCTTAATATCCCCCACCTTACAGCCGGTAAATAATATTGGCCCTACCGGCGGCGTAATTGTGCCAAGCGATAAGTTGAACACCATCATGATACCGAAATGTACCGGGTCCATTCCAAACTGCATGCAGATTGGCAGGAAGATTGGGGTGAAGATTAATACCGCAGGTGTTGGGTCCATAAAGGTGCCCACCAGCAGTAATACCAGGTTCATAATCAGCAGAATAACGATGAAGCTATCTGTTGCAGAAAGTAAACCGGAGGCAATCAGCGCAGGGATTTTGGTAAACGCCATGACCCACGACATAATCGACGATGCCGCCAGCATGAAAATAACAATCGCCGTCATTTTCGCGGTCGCGAGGAATATCTTCGGCAAATCATCCATTTTGATATTGCGGTAAATAACGCCGAGCACCAGCGAATAAACCACCGCAATTGCCGAGGCTTCTGTTGCGGTAAACACGCCCCCCAGAATGCCGCCGATAACCACAACAATCATCATCAGGCTTGGAATTGCATCAAACAGAATGCGTAACGTTTTGCCTTTATCCGCAGAACGGTCGGCTACATAACCCCGGCGTTTTGCAATAACCCCGGCGACAATCATCACCCCCAGGCCCCACAGAATGCCAGGCACATAACCCGCCATAAACAGAGCGGAAATAGACACGCTGCCTGCAACCGTTGCATAAACAATCAAAGAGTTACTAGGTGGGATCAGCATACCCGTTGGTGCAGAAGCGATATTCACAGCGGCACTAAACGCCGGGTCATACTGCTCTTTTTTCTGAATTGGCGACATGATGCCACCGACCGCTGCCGCAGATGCCACGCCTGAACCACTGATGGAGCCAAACAGCATGTTGGCGGCGACGTTGGTTTGCGCCAGAGGCCCCGGCAGGAAATTACTGATCAATTTTGCACAGTTAATTAAACGAATGGCTATCCCGCCATTGTTCATTAAATTCCCGGCCAGAATAAAGAAGGGAATGGCTAATAAGGCAAAGGAGTCGAGGCCGACAAAGACGCGCTGGGCAGAGGTTAATATCGCGCCATCGAACGGTAAAATAAGACACATCGCGGCGAAGGATGAGATCCCAATACTAATACTAATTGGCGTTCCCGCTAGCAGCAGAATAAATACGCCGCTAAACATCACCAGAGCAACAATAATTGCAATATCCATATCGACACCCAATCAATCTTGTTTCGAAGAGAACTTTCTGAACAACCCATATTGGTTATACAGACAATAGAACAGCGTCAATGCACCGCTCAGCGGAATCGCAATGTAGATAATGCCGATAGGGATTTGTAATGCGGAGTCGAGCTGCGCCATCTGGCGGCTCATACCGATATAACCACCGATAGTCAGCACCAGTAATGCAAATACTGAAGTGGCTAACTCGCCAACAATTTCCAGAGAAAGGCGCAATTTACGCGGCATTTTATCGCGCATAAACGTAATAGCCATGTGCTCGCGCAGGCCAAAAACATATGCCCCGCCAATCAGCACCAGCCAGATAAACAAATAACGCGCCAGCACTTCACTGACCGCACTCGGGCTATTAAACAAATAGCGCGACGCAACCTGCCAGGTCACCAACAAAGTCATTAAACCAACAATCAGAATACACAGATAAGACGCAGCTTTATCCACGGCCTGTTTTACTCGTGTGACAAGCGAATAAAAATCAGATTTGGATACAGCGGTAGAGGGGGCGGATTGAGCAACTTTCATTTTTATCTCCACGGGGGACCCGAAGATCCCCCAAACTTCAAACCTTATTACTCGGCCATCTCACGAATTTTTTCGTACAGCGCTTTTTGTTCCGGGGTGGTCAACATGGCTGATTGCAGCGGTTTGCAACGATCCTGGAATGGTTTGATGTCCACTTCGGTAAAGACTGCGCCGTTGTCTTTCGCGGTTTGGCGTGCGCCATCAAGGGCTTTGTCCCACAGCTCAAACTGAGTCTGGGTACTCTCTTTAGCCAGTTTGCGGAACAGCTCGCGGTCGCTTTCATCCATCTTGGCGATGAAGTTTTCATTAGCGACTAGCAAATCAGCCACCATGACATGACGCGTTGCTGAGAAATACGGAGCAACTTCGTACTGCTTCAGGTCGGCATAAGTGATCTCGTTGTTTTCAGCACCATCCAGCACGCCTTGCTGAATCGCTGAATAGACTTCACCTTGCCCCATCGGCACACCGGTTCCGCCCATGCAAGACAACATTTTGATCATGGTGTCAGACTGCATTACACGGATCTTTTTACCCTGCATATCGGCCGGGCTGGTGACTGCGGCGCCTTTGGTGTAAATACTTCGCGCGCCTGCTGTGTACGCGGTAATAACTTCAAAACCGGTGCCTTTGGTGGAAGCAAACAGGTTATCGAGCACGCCAGAGGTAAACACTTTGCGCTGATGTTCCGGGTTGTCGTAAACGTACGGCATCGCCAGAACAGAGAAGTTTTTATTGAAGTTTTCGACCAGTGGGTTGGCGACGACCGCCATCTGAATCGCGCCAGACTGAACTAGTTCCAGCGAAGCACGCTGGTCACCTAACAGTTCGTTAGGGTGAATTTCAAGTTTGTAGCGGCCATTAGTCGCCGCTTCCAGTTTATCGCTGAAAGAGACTAATGCTTTGTATTGTGGGTTGTTTTCAGACTGGTTAAACGCTGTTTTCAGGACTACAGGGCCTGTTGGCGCTGCGTCATCTCCACATCCGCTCAGTAAAATTGTCGCCGCAACGGCGGTAGCAACCAGCGAAATTTTTGGCAAAACATGTTTGAAATGCTGCATCCTTCAGACTCCCTTATCCATGATTTCGGTTCGGTATTATTCCGTTTGGAAATCATTTACACACCAAACCCACGCAGAATGAAACGTTATTTTATTTAAAAAGAACTTTTGATTCATTTTGCTGATGAGATCTCAAAATTGCAGAATTTTACGCTCAAAAATCGTACGATTAATGAACTATTTTCGGAAGGATAAATGGCGGCTGCCAGAAACAAGGCGAGCACAGACAAGATCTGAGTCAGTGAAGCAGCAACGGTTTTAGGGTACTTTATGGCAATCTCGCTGGGTGAAACATTCGGAAACTTAATGAAAATAGATGCAGAAATCACCTTCCGTAAACTCGAGATTTTTATGGCGTTTATGGAAAAGGGGAATATCGCCCGTACCGCTGAAACACTCGGTATTAGTGGTGTAAGCGTCCATCGCGCGTTGCATACGCTTGAAGAAGGCGTGCGCTGCCCGCTGTTTATCCATAAAGGCCGCAACCTTGTGCCACTGCCGTCGGCTTACACTCTGCTAGAACACAGCCAGGAAGCGGTGGCATTGATGGCACGGGGTATTGCAGAAACGCGCCAGGCAGCGGGGGTTGGGCAAGGACGATTGCGCATCGGTACGCTCTATTCGTTGACGCTCGAAACCGTTCCGCGCCTGATTATGGGGATGAAACTGCGTCGCCCTGAGCTGGAGATGGACCTGACCATGGGCTCCAACCAATTGCTACTCAACATGCTCGAAGACGGCGTACTCGACGCAATTCTGATTTCTATTTCGGAAAGCGAAATAGACCGTAACCGCCTTGAAGTACTCCCACTTTTTCATGACGATATTTTCCTCGCGGCGACCTCTTCTTTCCCGCTCGATACCAGCAAGCTGGCAGATTTACGTGATTATCGTGATGAGAAGTTTGTTTCGCTCGCAGAAGGTTTTGCCACCTACAACGGTTTCCAGGAAGCGTTTCACATTGCCGGTTTTGAGCCAGAAATTGTTACGCGAGTGAACGATATTTTCTCGATGATAAGCCTGGTGCAGGCGGGTGTGGGGCTGGCGTTAATGCCGGGACGTATGAAGAAAGTGTATGAAAATTCGGTGCAGTTGCTCAAACTTGCCGAGCCGTATCAAATGCAGCAGTCCATCGCGATTGTCTTTGCCCGAAACCGCGAACTCGATCCAAACTTGCTGGCGCTCGCCGCCGAAGGGCGCATGTACGCCCGTTCGTTTATAGATACGCCTAACGCGCCGCTTTAACGCGCTCGGCAAGACGTTGAATCAAGGCTACATTGCTTTGCTCACGGCACAACATATCCCCTTCGCGGAATGCCTGGCGGGTCAAACCTGTCAGCACACTTCCCGGCGGCATTTCGATTGCCAGACGAACATCGCGTTCGTTAGCGGCGATCATCGCATCCCGCCAGCGCACGGTGCGCGACATATTTAGCGCCAGATCATCTGCGATCTGTTCCGGTTGCCATAGCAC
Source organism: Buttiauxella sp. AC038 (assembly GCF_979253565.1). NCBI lineage: Bacteria > Pseudomonadati > Pseudomonadota > Gammaproteobacteria > Enterobacterales > Enterobacteriaceae > Buttiauxella > Buttiauxella sp. AC038. The sequence continues at coordinate 4,405,614 of NZ_CEEDCQ010000001.1, forward strand.
GCGCGCGGTGCTGCCGCTAAGATAAGTACAACGCGGGCGAGTCAGTGTTACATCAGCAAAAGCCTGCTGTAGTTTGAGTGCCGGTTCATGCAGCAATTCGCAGTGCGACGGCACGCTAACTGCCAACTGTTTGGCTTTTTGCGCACCCGATGCCAGCGCTTTGTGCGCCACGGCAGCCATTTCGTCATCGCGCCCGGCAATCACGATTTGCTGCTCGGCGTTAATATTAGCGATAAACGTTCCGCTACCTTCCACCAGCCGCTCGACCTGGCTCAATTGCAGGCCGGTGATTGCAGTCAGGCCATAACCTTGCGGGTACGCCTGCTCCATTAAATCACCACGCAATGCCACTAAACGCAGCGCATCTTCAAAACCTAACGCCCCTGCGACAACCGCCGCCGGAAAAGCACCAATGGATAGCCCGCAGACCATATCTGGCGGCACGCCGTTATTCTCAAGTTCTTGTGCCCACGCAACGCCTGCAATCAGCAAGCAGAGTTGGACTGCACGGGTATGCTTCAGGGATTCAGGGGTATCAAGCCAGTCGGTTTCATCGCCTAAAACTGTACGAACTCGCGCTAAAATGTCGCCATCTTGCGGTAATGCCTGCAACATGCCAGCACGTTGTGTTCCCTGCCCGGGAAAGGTGAAGAGAATTTTCATGCTTATCCCTTTTGCATCCATGGGTCACTAACTAACTGCGGCCCGCTGCTTGCTTTCAACAACACACGTCCGTCACGCAGCCATTCTGCCAGCGCAAACGCACCCTGCGGCGTTTCGATTTGCGTATCGGCGCGGCACAATAATTGGCCGATAACCTGCTGCCATTCGAGCAGCAATTTGTGCTCGACAGGCTCAGGGCAACGAATGATTAAATCGAGATCGCTATCCGCATGCAGCACCGGAACTTCCGTTGCCAGCGCATAACCAACACTGCCGGTAATGCCCCAAACCCAAGGCCACTCTCGCAGTGCCAATTGAATAGCCCCCTGAACAGGCGGCATTGAAACAAACGGGGATTTGACTAAGAGTTCGCGTGCAGCCAGTGATTCTGGGGAAACGACGCGTTTAATCTTTGCGGCATTCACCCAACCGGCTGCACGCTGGTCGCGGCGCATTCCACGAACACCTACCGGAATGCGCCCTTCATGATTCACATCACGCCGCACCACCACTGGCAGAGCTGGCCGCCACTGGCTTGCAACCCACTCTTCACTCACGCCTTCAAGCGCGTTGCTTTCGCTAAGCCAGAGTAAGTCGTGTGGGCGTGGTGTGTTCATGTTTTACATTCCTGAAGTCAGAGAGATAAACAGCGGTAAAGACAGGATAGAGAGCACGGAGCTAAGCAGCAATACTGCCTCTGCATCCGGGGACTGCACACCGAAACGGTTGCCGAACACCACGCCGAAGAAACCCGCAGACAGTGCAATCATCAGGATCGCGGTGATAGCAATCGGGCCGCTCAGACCCAACGCCATCACGATACCCCAGGCGATGAATGGCTGAATCAGCAGTTTGGTGATAGTCGCGGTGCAAACCACGGTGTTGATTTTCAGCTTACGGGCAGAAAGGATCACACCGGTCAGGAACAGTGCCGCAGCCGTTGCTGACATGCCTAATGGTTTGATAGACGACAGCAGCAAGTCAGGCATACGAATGCCGATTGCTGACAGAATCACACCCAGCAGCGGGCCCCAGACGATAGGTTTTTTCAGTGAACGCCACATAAGAACAGGCAGCATCGCCAGTGTTGAACCAGCAGCTTCGCCAGCAGCACGCGCTTTTTCACGCTCCAGAATCATCAGGCAGAACGGTGTCATCAGTACGGAACCGCAGGCGATAGAAACCGCAACAGACAGCGACGTTGATGGGCCTTCACCCAGCACGCTACCCAGAATTGGCAGGCCAAGTGCAGCATAGTTTGGCAGTGCTACGGTCAGCGTCAGTACCGCCGCATCTTGTGGCGATTTTTTGAATACTTTGGTCGCCATGAAATAGATGGCAGCGTAGGTGATCCACATCGCCAGAACCAGCACCACACTCATTGGTGACTGTTTAACGATACCTTCCCAAGGGGTCTGAACCGTTGCGCTAAACAGCGCAGCAGGCAGGGCGAAATCCATGACAAAGATATTGAGCAGGGAAACATTTTTGTTATCGACCATCTTTGCTTTGCCGGCGAAAAAGCCGAGCAGCATGATGACAAAAATAGGAGCAAGAGCATGAACGATCACGTAAGTCATAACTTCACCTGTAGTTAAAAAAGAATTCAAGCACGTTCGCGATAGTTATTATTTTTCAGACGGTTATTTTATATTTGGCACATAAATATGCTTTTTGTTTACTCTAAATAATTCACGGTGCAGGAAGGCGGCAACGCAGCGAATCCCCCGGAGCTTACTGGAGTAAGTGACGGGGGTGAGCGAGGCAGCCAACGCATCTGCAACGTGAATTATGACGAGTAAAACCGTCTGGCAGGTCTGTCTGTAATACGTTGGTGATTTACCAGGCCGCGCGCATACGCTCACGAACCAGTGCCGAACTGTGGCGATTTTTCGCATTCAGTCGGTTTTTCAGCGTGTTATCCGTGCGAGCTTCGCGGACTGCGGTAGCCAGCGCTTCATTCACTTTGCCCATATCGCCTGCTTCTGGCGCTTCAGGGTTCGCGATATCAAGTAACGCGGATAACAACCCGAGGGTTTCGTAGTTACTGATGTCGTACGCCATCGGAGGGATGGTCGCCGCCAGTTTTTCCAGCGCCTCAACGGTACGCAAGGTGATGCGTGCCGCAGACTCTTTGCCCATTGCGTGGATCATCACGCCGGAATCGTTGAACGCAATCAGGCGGTTAGCCTGGTAGCCGTGTGCCAGGAATGCACCGGACATCGCTTTGCCAACAATCAGGCCAACAACCGGGTGACCTGCCAGACGTGCATTGGCGTAGGCCGCTGCGGCCCCCGCTAATGCCTGGTGGATACCAAACGCTTCTTCGCGACGGCCATAAGCCTGGCTCGGTACGTCGATAACCGCCACAATGGCGCGTTTCTCTGACTTTTCAGCATCTTCGGCGATGGTTTCGCTTACGACTTTCGCCAGCGTCCAGCCTTCAAGCAGACCGACTTCACCGCCTTTCGCGCGCGGGTAGTGGTTGCTTTCATCTGGCACGACTGCGATAAAACGTGCAGCCTGGCCATCAACAGCGCCATCAGCCACTTGCACAGACGGGCAAAGGCCAGCCATACGCGGTGCGTTTGAAGTCAATTTGTCCAACCAAATGGCGGCGCGATTCAGTTTCTGGCTCATGCGCGTTTCTCCCCAAAAAGCTGCTTAATCTGTTCGGAATCAGCCTGTTTAGTGGTGTCGAAATTGTTCAGGCGATCGAGATACCAGTCATAGTTATCGGTACGATGCTTAGCCGGAACACCTTTGGCGAGAGCTTCGTTCACCGCTTGTTTAACCGCGTTAACGCCATCACCTACCAGCGCTTCCACCAGACCGCTCTCAAAGCGAACTTCACCACCGGTCATGCTCCAGATAAACGGACGGTTACGTGAATCGTATTCGTCGATACCCGCTTCTTGTTCGATAACCTGTGGGCCGTTCAGGCCAAGGCGCGCTTCACGCGTCACAATCAGGTAGCTGCAAAGTGCGGCAGCGATAGACATCCCGCCGAAGCAACCTACGGTTCCTGCCACCACGCCGATAACTGGCGTATAACGGCGCAGGTCTACAATGGCTGCGTGAATATCGGCAATCGCTGCGAGGCCAAGGTTTGCTTCCTGTAAGCGCACGCCACCCGTTTCGAGGCACAAAACGGCCTGAGTCGGAATGCCGTTACGGTTATCTTCCGCTGCCAGTTCAAGGGCCGCGGCCATTTTCGCACCGGACACTTCGCCCATGCTGCCGCCCTGGAAAGCGCCTTCGATAGCAATCACTACCGCCGGGCCGCCATTAATGGTGCCTTTGGCAACAACCATGCCGTCGTCTGACTGCACAACGATGCCCTGAGCTTCTAACCATGGGGACACAATGCCTTCGAACGGATCGAGCAATTCGCGGAAACTGCCGTCATCAAGCAACAGGCGAGCACGTTCACGCGCTTTGAGTTCGATAAAGCTGCTGTCGTTACGCATGAGTCACCTCTTCAAAAACTTGTTCGATGCGGATACGAGCCACACCTGGCGTCGCGCCAAAGTCGTGGATCTGCATCTGACCGGCAGGCAGGCTGGACAATGCGCCAAGGCGTTCGAACAGCGCCTGCCAGCGTTGCTCGCTGTTATCAATAGACGTGGTGATGTCGATAGTCAGCGTCTCGCTTTGAGCCGCAGTAAACAGGACTTCCATATCACCGGAGCCAACTACACCCGCCAGCGCTTTGCCGCTAACGGTACGAGTTGCCGGAAATGACAATGTAATGTGTTCCATAACACCCTCTTAAAAGTGTGAATGTTGCGGTAATGGGGTAAGCGTCGCGTCGTCGCAGGCGATACGGTCAATCAGCAGCGTGGCGGCCAGCAAATCTGCGGCTCCACCTGGTGAGGCATTGAGTGCCAGCATCTGCTCATCAAGCCAGGCAAGTGCTGCACGGCCTTCAACCTGAGCTGTGCCACCTGCTACCAGCACGCTACGCGCCCCGCTTTGCATGGTTTCCAGCCCTTCAAGCCCGGCACGTGAAAGCACGCAGGTATCGCTAAGAGTCGTCATGATGGCCATCAGCGCATCAAGGCGAGCCTGCTGTTCCGTGGCACCCTGCAAACGGCTGCGGCGCAGTTGCGGCAACGCCAGTTGCATGATGTGTGGGAAGCCAAGTTGCGCTTCTTCGCGAGCACCGGGAACGCTATAACGCCGTGTCGCGAGCAACCCCTTACTGAAAACTTTTGGTGCTGAACTGTCTGGCAGACTGGCGAGTTTTGCGGCAGTTGCCGCAATCTCTTCACTGCGGCCTTCAAGACCGTGCATCGCAGCAGCGCTGACCAACAAACCGAGTGCCCAGATGGCGCCCCGGTGAGTATTCACTCCGCCTGTAGCTGCCATCATCTGCGCCTCACCTTCACGACCTAAACGGCCGACGAGTTGGCGCAGAGCGATGTCTGCCGGGCGCTGCCAGCTTTGCAATGCCAGCGCATGAAACGTCGGGGAAAGGCTGTGCGCAGAGCGCTCCATCAATTCCAGCGTCAGGTCGTGATGTGCACCACTTCCCCGACTGTCCACAAGACCAGGTTTCGGGCTTAAGCGTGCTTCTGTGATCAAGCTTTGGGTGGCAACCCTTGCAAGCCATGCAGCGCTGCCTTCACTCCCAATCTGTGGCTGTAGTTTCATTACCAGCTCCGGAATTTCGCAGGTGGGTTATACAGACCGTCAGACCATTCCACTAAGTCCGCCACGCTGCCGGCAGCCAACAGAGAACGGGTTGCGTCGGTGCGACGAATGCCCATGTCTTCCGGGAAGACCACTTTGCCGCTTTGGCGCAATGCAGCAACGCGTTTAGCATCCACGCCCAGACCGATATCAGTGATACCTGCAACGGATGCCACCATAGCGCGGCGCTCTTCCATGCTTTCAGCACGATACAGATACGCGATGCCTTCTTCGGTCAGCACGTGAGTCACGTCGTCGCCGTAAATCATCACCGGAGCCAGCGGCATACCGGAGGATTTAGCCACTTCAACCGCGTCGAGTTTTTCCACGAACGTTGGTTTAACACCAGCCTGGAAGGTTTCGACCATCTGAACAACGAGCTTACGGCCGCGCTGCATCAGATCTGGTTGAGCCTGCATTGCAAGCCAGGCAGCCGTTGCATGGCGACGACCATGTGGGTCATGGCCCATGTTTGGCGCACCGCCGAAACCGGAAAGACGACCGCGCGTCACGGTTGAGGAGTTGGCATAGCCATCAACCTGCAATGTGGAGCCGATGAACATGTCCACTGCGTATTGGCCTGCTAACTGGCAGAATGCACGGTTGGAGCGCATCGAGCCATCAGCACCGGTAAAGAACACATCCGGGCGAGCGCGCACGTACTCTTCCATACCCAGCTCGCCACCGAAGCAGTGCACGGTTTCAACCCAGCCACTTTCGATAGCAGGGATAAGCGTTGGGTGCGGGTTCAGCGTCCAGTGTTTACAGATTTTGCCTTTCAGACCGAGCTGTTCGCCGTAGGTTGGCAGCAGCAGTTCGATGGCGGCGGTGTTAAAGCCGATACCGTGGTTGAGCGATTGCACCTGGTGTTCAGCGTAGATGCCTTTAATCGCCATCATCGCCATCAGGATGTGTTCTTGCTTGATAAGACGCGGGTCGCGGGTAAACAGCGGTTCGATAAAGAACGGCTTGTCAGCCACCACCACGTAATCAATCCACGAGCCTGGAATATCGACACGCGGTAAATCACATTCGTCATCAACCAGTTCGTTAACCTGAGCGATAACAATACCGTCGTGGAATGCCGCCGCTTCAACCAGTGCTGGCGTGTCTTCGGTGCTGGCGCCGGTATACAAGTTACCTTTGCGGTCAGCTTTAAAACCGGCAATCAGTGCCACGTTTGGCGCGAGATCCACATACAAACGGGAATAGAGTTCGATGTAGGTATGAATGGCACCAATCTCTAACTGACCGTCTTCGAGCAGTTGCGAAATACGCAGGCTCTGGGTGCCAGAGAAGGAGAAATCGAGCTTGCGGGCGATACCTTTTTCAAAAATATCAAGGTGTTCGCTACGCCCGACGCTCGGCATAATCATATGCAGGTCGTGAACTTTGGATGGGCTAACTTCAGCCAACATGCGGGAAAGGAAATCCGCCTGTTTTTGGTTATTGCCTTCAAGCACCACGCGATCGCCGGGAGCGATCAGTTTTTCCAGCATATCGACAAGATCTTCGGTTGGAAGCACCTTGCCCTGCACGTTGGTGGAAGCCATACGACGCAGTTTCTCAGTGCGGCGTGTGTTCCACTGGCGTGCTGGCTTTTGGAAAGCCGTCATTTTAACCTCCTGATTCAGCCAATCATTCTGATTTGCTTTAGCTTGGTTAAATTGTGCGCCTCACTGGTTAGACCATCAATTAAGCTCGGGGAACAATCATTAGCCTTAGAGTAATAATGAACTTTTGGTTTTGTGATCGGGGTGGAAGGCGAGACCAGGAATTCTGCACTACTGCCAATATAAAAACTTTTCCTGCGAGAAGTGCCGCATGCTGGTGATCAGGCGGTTGGTGGCAAGCTGGGAATTTATAGAATATGACTGCCTGCTTGAATTAGCAGCCAGAGATACCTGTTTTGTGGCAATTGAATATATTCATTTTGTATCTACAATGAAACCACAAAGCAAAGGAGGAAATAATGGATTCTGTAATTCGCACTCGCATTGATAGCCAGACCAAACAAAAGGCCACAGAAATTCTTGAAAACTGTGGGCTAACAATGAGCACAGCCTTGCGCCTCTTCGTTGAACAAGTGGTAATAAACGAAGGCTTACCATTTGATATTAATCGCAATCCCAGCCCTCGCTTGCTTCAGGCCATGCGTGAAACGCAAGAAATTCTTCATAACGGCAAAAACGGATTTTCAGATGTAAATGAGCAGATGGATGCACTCAATGATGGTCAACAACAAACGAGCGAAGCAGCCGTATCAGACAAAACACACAAAATCCTTTAGCAAGGCATGGGAACGTTACAACAAATCTGGTCGCTATGACATGAACGCTGTTTCTGCAGCTATGTGGCTAGTTGCCTCCCGTAATCCTTTGCCAGCTTATTACCTCGACCACAGTCTGAGTGGTGAATATGACAAGTATCGGGAACTTCATATCGGTGGCGATTATTTGCTGGTGTATTACGTTGACGAAGCCAGCCGGACCATTGTCTTTTCAGATTTAGGTACACATGCCGAGCTGTTTGAATGAACGGTTATTTGGCAGTATTGAATCCCTCTCCCCACAAACGGAAAGAGGGTTTATGCATCAGCTATTATGATTTAACCGGGTGGGCAGTGATTTTGATTGAGTCGGTGTAAGTCACACGCACGCTTTGGTTCACTTTCAAGTCTTTCAATTTCGCCTGAACTTTAGGGTCTTCAACGGTTACCGTTTTTTCCTGACCTTTTGGCCCTACGAAGGTGATTTCATTCTTTTTCAGATCGATGTGTTTAATTTTGAGCTGAACGTTGACCTGGCGGAAGGCTTCGTGCTCAGGTGAACCACTGGTCGCTTTTTCCATCCCTTTGGTGGTTGAAGCCGTAGGTGCGGCTTTATCAACGTTGGTATCAAAAGCAATGGCTACGGAACGCGTAACGGTAGTATCAACGGTATCGCCCGCTTTGATATTCGCCAGCGTACCGGCTTCTTCTGGAACGTTGAGAGAGACTTTATTTCCTGCTTCCCCTTCCAGCACCACAACATGATTTTTTTGATCAACTGAAACCACTTTCGCGGAAAAATGATCGGCCTGGAAATCACCTGCTACAGGCAGGACGGTGGCATTGGCGGACATAATGCTGAATGCCAGTAGGGAAACAGTAGCAGCACCTTTGATGAAGGTTTGAATCGGTTTCATAAATCAGATGTCCTTATAAGATAAACAGATATGTTCCGGCCCCTTAGGGGTTAGGGGCCAGTATGAGCTTAGCGGTATTTTTTATGGTAGGCATTGCGAGTGGTTTTAAATTCTTCTGCTGCTGCCTGCGCTTCTTTCACTTTGCCTTCGTTGGCAAGCTTCAGCGCACCGTCAATCTGTCCAACCAGTAAATCCAAACCGTGGCGATAATCTTTCATCTCGGCACTATCTGCCGCTTTGTTCTCGAGCTTTGGTGGTGTGCCCTTTTGCGCATCCAGCGCTGCGGTACGCATATTATTGAGCGAGGTTTTTAACTCTGCCGCGTTATCGGTCTTCAACACGGTTTTGTAATTTTCAGCGATGGTATCCATATCATCGCCAACATCTTTCGCCATTACAGCGCCAGTAAATAACACGGACGATACTGCCAACATTGCAATCAGTTGCTTACGCATTAACTCACCTTTTTTATTAGAAAGGCGCGGCAGGACGCGCCTGTTACGGTTAACTACTGCCCAGCAATTTTCATTTCTGGGAGTAACACTGAACCACATTGAATATTACTGCGCTTCTCAATATCACTACCAATTGTGACCATTTCACGCCACATATCTTTCAAGTTTCCAGCGATAGTGATTTCGCTCACCGGATATTGAATTTCGCCGTTCTCAACCCAGAAACCGGACGCGCCGCGAGAGTAATCGCCAGTGATGCCGCTTACGCCCTGACCCATCAACTCGGTCACCACCAGGCCGGTGCCCATCTCTTTAAGCATACCCGCGAAATCCAGGCCTCGCCCTTCGATACGCCAGTTGTGGATACCACCCGCATGGCCGGTGCTTTTCAGGCCCAGTTTGCGCGCGGAATAGTTGGTCAACAGCCACTGCTGCAGGACACCGTCTTTGATAATGTCGCGGCGTTCTGTACGTACACCTTCGCTATCGAACGGCGTTGAAGCCAGGCCTTTGAGCAGATGCGGGTGCTCTTCAATGGTCAGCCATTCCGGCAGAATTTGTTTGCCAAGAGAATCGAGCAGGAACGTGGATTTACGGTAAACCGAACCACCCGCAATCGCGCCAACCAGGTGACCGAACAGACCGGTCGCCGCTTCAGCGGCAAAAATAACCGGCGCTTTCATGGTAGACAGTTTGCGTGGCGACAGGCGCGCAAGCGTGCGGCGAGCACATTCGATACCCACGGATTCAGGGCTGTCGAGATCTTCCATCGCGCGGCCAATGGTATAGGCGTAATCACGCTCCATTTCACTGTTAACTTCGGCGATAACGCAGCTGGAAAGTGAATGGCGCGTTGAACAGTAGCTTTGCAGCATACCGTTGCTGTTACCGAAAACTTTAATGCCGTAGTGGCTGTTAAAACTGCCGCCTTCGGTATTGTTGATGCGCTTATCGACGTTCAATGATGCATTTTCAGCGCGTGCTGCCAGTTCAATCGCGCGGTCAGCGTCCATTTCCGTTGGGTGGAAAAGGTCCAGGTCCGGCGCGTCATAAGCCAGTAATTCTTTATCTGCCACACCCGCAAACGGGTCTGGTGAGGTGTAACGGGCGATATCCAGCGCCGCCTGCACGGTACGCGCTACGGCATCCGGGCTAAGGTCTGTTGTGGATGCACTGCCTTTACGGTTTTGATGATAAACGGTGATGCCTAACGCACCATCGCTGTTAAATTCGACGTTTTCCACCTCACCGTATCGGGTACTTACGCTGATACCAGTGGTTTTACTGACGGCAACTTCTGCGCCATCGGACTGAGCGGAAGCCAGTTCCAGCGCCTGAGATACCGCTTGTTCCAGAACCTGACGTTGTTGTGCTACTTGCGTGTTTACTTTCATCGCTACTGCCATAATGTAAGGTGAGTGAATTAAGTCTAACCCAGAACAGAACAATTTCGCAGTGAACAGGCTTTACTGGTAGAATTAGCCACTTTTTTTAAGGAGCCTAATATGACTAAGCAGCCCGATGACTGGCTCGACGACGTACCAGATAACGAAAATGAAGACGAAGATGATGAGATTATCTGGGTCAGTAAAAGCGAAATTAAGCGTGATGCCGAGGAGTTAAAACGCCTGGGTATGGAACTGATGGAGTTGGGCAAAAATGCGCTCGACAAAATCCCTCTTGATGAAGATTTGCGTGCCGCTATTGATTTGGCTCAGAAAATCAAAAAAGAAGGCCGTCGCCGTCAGGTTCAGTTAATTGGCAAAATGATGCGTTCGCGCGACATGGATCCTATCCGCGTAGCGCTCGATAAACTGAAAAACCGTCACAACCAACAAGTCGCACTGTTCCATAAACTGGAAGCACTGCGCGATCGTTTGGTTGAGGAAGGCGATGATGCAATGAGTGAAGTGTTAAGACTTTACCCAGAAGCTGACCGCCAGCAATTACGTGTACTGATTCGTAACGCACAAAAAGAAAAGGCAGCAAATAAGCCGCCAAAATCTTATCGCCAGATTTTCTCATATCTGCGCGAACTGGCTGAAACCCAGGCCTAAAACGAAAGTGGCTTAATGAAATTAGCCACCCATAAAAAAACCCGCATTTGCGGGTTTTTTTATGTCTGTACGATTACTGGTTTTCTGATTTTTTAGCCAGCGCATCCAGCAGCTTCTGGTGAATACCACCGAAACCACCGTTGCTCATCACCAGAATATGGTCGCCAGGTTGAGCCGTTTTCACCACCATATCCGCCAAAGTGTCGACATCTGCACTCCAGTAAGCAGGCTGAATACAGGCTTCAGCCACTTCAACCACTTGCCATGGAATATGCGGAGGCTGGAGCAAGAAGACTTCGTCTGCACGACCTAAAGAAGGTGCCAGATCATCTTTGCTCAGGCCCATTTTCATGGTGTTAGAGCGTGGCTCAAGCACTGCGAGAATACGTGCGGTGCCGCCAACTTTGCTACGCAATGCCGAAAGCGTTGCCAGAATCGCCGTTGGATGGTGAGCAAAATCGTCATATACCGTCACGCCGTGCGCTTCGCCACGTAATTCAAGGCGACGACGTGCATTGATGAAGCTATCCAGGGCTTTCGCGGCATCTGCTGGTGTAACACCCACATGGCGTGCTGCGGCAATCGCCATCAGCCCGTTATGCATGTTGTGTTCGCCAACTAGCTGCCAGTGGACTTCACCGACACGCTCGCCATCCAGGTAAACTTCCCAATTAGATGCATCAGGATTAAGCTTCTTCGCCTGCCAGTGGCCTTGCTCGCCCACCAGCTCTTGCTCGCTCCAGCAGCCCATTGCCAGCGTCTGCTTAATGTTGGTGTCGTTCTCAGGCCAGATGATTTTCCCCTGCCCCGGAACAATACGCACCAGATGGTGGAACTGTTTCTGAATCGCTTTCAGATCGTCAAAGATGTCCGCGTGATCAAACTCAAGGTTATTGAGGATCAATGTACGCGGGCAGTAATGCACGAATTTGGAACGCTTATCGAAGAACGCGCAGTCGTATTCGTCAGCTTCAATCACGAAGAATGGGCTGTCGCCCAGGCGTGCAGAAACATCGAAATTACCCGGTACGCCACCGATCACAAAGCCAGGCTTGTAGCCACAGGCTTCCAGAATCCACGTTGCCATACCTGCAGTGGTGGTTTTACCGTGTGTACCCGCCACAGCCAGCACCCAACGGTCGCGCAGCACAAAATCGTGCAGCCACTGTGGGCCAGACATGTAAGGAATACTTTTCTCAAGCACCGCTTCAACGCACGGGTTTCCACGCGTCATTGCGTTGCCGATGATCACCAAATCCGGCTGTGGATCGAGTTGGCTTGGGTCGTAACCTTGAATTAATTCAATACCCTGCTCTTCAAGCAGAGTGCTCATTGGAGGGTACACATTGGCATCCGAGCCCGTAACCTGATGGCCGAGTGAACGAGCCAGCATAGCAAGGCCGCCCATGAACGTGCCGCAAATACCCAAAATATGAATACGCATAAAACTATCCTTTTATTATTTGGCGCACATTCTAACCGTATGTTGGATGCTGGCAAATCGCATTTAAGTTAATTCCGCATTTTGCTGGCGCGATTCACCTGTACGCTACTATTTGAAAGTTTGTTAGGATTGTTGCAGTCGTTTCATTTAATTAACAGAAGCAGGGAAAGTGTTATGAAAACGTTAGGTGAATTTATTGTCGAAAAGCAGCATGAGTTCTCGCACGCAACCGGTGAACTGACTGCCTTATTGTCGGCAATAAAGCTCGGCGCAAAAATCATCCACCGTGATATCAACAAAGCAGGTCTGGTTGATATTTTGGGTGCCAGCGGAGCTGAAAACATTCAGGGCGAAGTGCAGCAAAAACTTGACCTGTTCGCAAACGAAAAACTGAAAGCAGCACTGAAAGCCCGAGGGATTGTGGCCGGTGTTGCTTCCGAAGAAGAAGATGACATCGTTGTTTTCGAAGGCGCGGAACATGCCAAATATGTGGTGCTGATGGACCCGCTTGATGGTTCATCAAACATCGACGTGAACGTATCAGTTGGTACCATTTTCTCTATCTATCGCCGTATCACGCCGGTAGGCACTCCTGTCACCGAAGCCGATTTCCTTCAGCCAGGCAACCGTCAGGTCGCGGCAGGTTATGTGGTTTATGGCTCTTCAACCATGCTGGTTTATACCACCGGCTGTGGCGTTCATGCCTTCACCTACGATCCTTCTCTTGGCGTGTTCTGCCTGTGCCAGGAGCGTATGCGCTTCCCGGAAATTGGCAGCACCTATTCTATCAACGAAGGGAACTACATCCGTTTCCCGCAGGGTGTGAAAAAGTACATTAAGTTCTGCCAGGAAGAAGATTCAAACACCCAGCGCCCGTATACCTCGCGTTATATCGGTTCTCTGGTTGCCGACTTCCACCGCAACCTGCTGAAAGGTGGGATTTATCTTTACCCAAGCACCGCAAGCCACCCGCAAGGGAAGCTGCGTTTGCTGTATGAAGGCAACCCGATGGCATTCCTTGCGGAACAAGCTGGCGGTAAAGCGAGTGATGGCAAAGAGCGTATTCTGGATATCATCCCGGAAACCCTGCACCAGCGACGTCCGTTCTTCGTAGGTAACGAACATATGGTCGATGATGTAGAACGCTTTATCCGTGAGTACCCGGACGCATAAGTTCTTGCCCTCCCTCGATCCTCTCCCACGGGAGAGGATAAATAGCGCTCCATACCCTAAATAATTGAAACTGCATCAAGGCGGCAAGTGAGCAAATCCCGATGAGCTTACTAGAGTAAGTGATTATTAGGCCCATTCATGGGCCTACCCCTTCGGGCCGCTGCTAGCAGCGTTCAAATCTGCTTTCAGCAGATTTGTCGGGTGCGTGAACGCAGCCAACGCGGATGCGGCTTCAAGTATGACGGGTACACCTGAACGTTGCCATCGCAGCCACCAAGTGCTGCGATTGCTCCTCAAGCGAACGCGTAGCCGCTGTTGATTCCTGAACCAATGCAGCATTCTGCTGCGCTGCCTCATCCATCTGGCTCACCGCGATATTCACCTGCTCGATACCATAGCTTTGCTCGTTTGATGCATTAGCGATTTCACTCACCAGACGGGTCATGCGCATCACTTCTTCGGCGATTTCATCCATCGTTTCCCCGGCTTGCTGCGCCAGTTCACGACCTTCGCCAACATGATTTTGCGAGTCCGAAATCAGCGTACGGATCTCTTTTGCGGCGTCAGCGCTGCGGCTTGCCAGGATACGAACTTCGCCCGCTACCACCGCAAACCCGCGCCCTTGTTCACCTGCACGAGCTGCTTCTACCGAGGCGTTCAGCGCCAGAATATTGGTCTGGAAGGCGATGCCGTCGATAACACTGAGGATGTCGGCAATACGGTCGGAACTACTGGAGATATCACGCATTTTTTCAATCACATAGCACACCATTTCGCTGCCACGATCGGCGGTATCAGAAACGTCTTTTGCTAATTTATGTGCTTGCTCGGCGTTGTCGGCGTTCTGTTTCACGGTCGCGGTGATCTGCTCCATGCTGGCAGCCGTTTGCTCAAGAGAAGTGGCGGTTGATTCAGTGCGTTGGGCAAGGTTCTGGTTGCCTGCGGCCAGTTCGCGGCTGCCAGTATCAATTTGCGAGCTGGCATCGCGCACGCGGCTTACCGATTCCATCAAGGAATCTCGCATGATGGTAATTGCCGTCGCCAGGCGGCCAAATTCGTTGTTACCAGCAGGTGGCAACGTCTGAGTTAAATCGCCCCTGGCGACAAACTCCAGCTGCTCAATCGACTGATTCAACGGCTTGAGCAGTAAATGGCGGAGTGCCAGCCACACCAGCACGATAATTCCGGCGGTGAGCAATGCGGCGATAATAATTAGCGTAAGGACGATTTTCTTATGCAATTGCACCGCTTCAACTTCGCTGTTGCCGCGCGCCTCGCCCCACTGCTTGAAAATCTCCACATCGGTATCAAACTTTTGCGACAGCGGAATCAGCGTCTTTTCCAGCAGATCGTAGTAATCATCGGGGCTTTGTTTGGTGAGCGCTGCGAGCATCGGATTGATGCCTTTTGCGAGGTATTCCGCATAGCTTTGCGCTAAGTTTTGAATCAGTCGATTGCCTTCTTCATCGCTCACGCCGCTGTCGATAAACTCTTTTAGCTGCTGTTGAGCCGCCGCCACATCACTGGCAGCGTAATCGGTAGATTTGGTGGCATCTTCCAGCAGGCCAATTTCCATCTGGCGAACCGCCTGCCCTGCACCGTTACGCGCGCGTAGCAGCGAAACATAGCCATCAGACAAGCGCACCATCTGCTCGCCCTGTAGGCGATTAATATTCTGGAGTGAGGTTGAGCTTTGTTGCAGAGCAAAAATGCCCATGCCGCTGACAAATAACAACAGGAAGGTCATGACTGCCAGCAATGTCAGCAGCCCCGTGCGAATAGACAAATTTCTCAACATGCTCTTTTCCCGGTGACAGAACGATAGAAACGATTGAAGTGTTATCGACCATCACCGAAGAAAGTTTAGACAAAGCGATTCAGCTTTGACCAGGACGCACGTTAATCCGCTTCACTGGCGAGCTTTGACGGTTTTCCCACAACACCGTCAAACCGCGCTGTAGGGCGATGAAAATAAACAGCAAAATGCCGATGGCGATTTTCGTCCACCACGAACTGAGCGTACCATCGAAGTTGATATAGGTCTGAATCAGCCCCTGAATCGCCACGCCAAACAGCGTGCCCAGCACCGTCCCAACGCCACCACTTAACAGCGTGCCGCCGATAACCACTGAGGCAATCGCATCCAGCTCAACACCCATTCCTGCCAGCGCGTAACCTGCTGAGGTATAGAGCGAAAAGACAATACCGGCGAGTGTGGCAAGCCCGGTTGAAAGCATATAAATGCGCACTGTAGTGCTGCGGGTGGAAATCCCCATCAGGTTTGCCGACGTTGCGTTGCCGCCAATCGCATAAACCTGGTTACCAAAACGGGTGCGGTGCGCAAGGAAAATACCAATCACTACCACGGCCAGCATCAGCAAGCCCATGGCACTCAAACGCCCACCGCCGGGAATGCGCCAGGCAAGGTTTGAAAGCGTGTCGTAAATCGGGTGGTTAATGGGAATGGACTCTTCCGAAACCAGGTAGCTGACCCCACGCAGGAAGAACATCCCAGCAAGGGTGATAATAAAGGCTGGGATTTTTAGCGCGTCGATAAGCAAGCCCATAAACGCGCCAAACGCGCAGCCCATCAGCAGCACCAGCGGGAAGGCCACCAGCGGCGACAAGCCCCAGAAGCCAATCGCTTTAGCGAGGAACACCCCGGTAAAGGCGATCACTGAACCGACAGAAAGATCGATGCCGCCGGAGAGGATCACAAAGGTCATGCCAACGGCAATAATCCCCAGGAACGCGTTATCAGTCAGGATGTTGCAAATTACCCGCGTTGAGGCAAAACCGGGGAATTGCGTCAGACAGTACAGATACCCCAGCACAAACACCGCCAGGGTAATCATCAACGGCAAGTTACGTTTGATCATGGCGACGTAGTCCTTTGAGCAAAGCAATAAAACGTGGCGACTGAACAATCAGCACGCACATCACCACCACCGCTTTCACCACCTGGTTAAGCTCAGGCGGAAAACCGGAAAGCAGGATGCCGGTGTTCATCCCCTGAATAATCAGCGCACCAATTACCGAAAGCGCGATGTTAAAGCGCCCGCCCATCAACGAACCGCCACCGATTACTACCGCCAGAATGGCGTCCAGTTCCAGCCACAATCCGGCGTTGTTGGCATCAGCACCACGAATATCGGCGGTAACGATAATCCCGGCGATGGCCGCGCACAGGCCGCTCAAAACGTAAGTCAGCATCACCACAATGCGCGTATTGACCCCGGCGTTTTTCGCCGCGCGAATGTTAATCCCAACCGATTCGATAAACAGGCCCAACGCCGTTTTGCGGGTAAACAGCCAGAAGACCAGCAGCGTTGCCAGCACAATAATCACGGGCGTCGGGAAGAAGAACAGCGAACCGCTGCCCAGATACGAGAGGTTTGGTGAATCAAAAGTAACGATTTGCCCGGCGGTGATAAGTTGCGCCACACCACGCCCGGCTACCATCAGGATTAGCGTGGCAACAAATGGCTGAATCTTCAGGATGGCCACCAGAATGCCGTTCCACAGCCCCGCCAGAACCCCCACGCCGAGTGACGCCAGAATAACTACCGTCAGACTGTGCCCGTCGACAGTTAACGTCGCCGCCGTAGCGCCAGCAATCGCCATCACCGCGCCAACGGAAAGGTCAATGCCACCAGTGGCGATCACCAGTGTCATGCCGATTGCCAGTAATGCGACCGGTGCCGCACGGTTGAGAATATCTATCGGGCTGCCGAACAGCCGCCCGTTTTGCACCACAATATCAAAGAAGTGATTGGCGACCAGGCTATCGACTAACAGCACCAGCACCAACGCGACCAACTGCGGAATACCCGGCGGCCAGCGGAAATTTCGCTTTGGCTTTTCGGCATCCGTTTGCGGCAATGAACGAGGCATCACGTGTTACTCCTTATGCCGCAATGGCATTCATAATTGCCGACACGGAAAGCTCCGCGAGCGGGATCTCAGCCACTTGCTGCCTGTCACGCATGATGATCACACGATCCGCATAGCCCACCAGTTCCTCCAGTTCAGAGGAGATAACTAACAGCGCCAGGCCATCGGCACACAGCGTTTCGATCAAACGGATAATTTCGGCGTGTGCGCCAACGTCGATCCCGCGCGTCGGTTCGTCGAGGATCAGAAACTGCGGTTTGGTCAACAGCCAGCGCGAGAGCAGAACTTTTTGCTGATTACCGCCGGAGAGAAACTCGATCGGTTGATCGGGGCCAGGCGTACGGATCCCCAACTGGCGAATAAACCGTTCGGCTATCTGATACTGCTCACGCTTAGGGATGGGGCGCAGCCAGCCGCGTTGGGCCTGTAACGCCAGAATGATATTTTCACGTACTGAAGCGGCGGAAATAATGCCGTCAGTTTTGCGATCTTCCGGGCAAAAACCAATACCCAGCGACGAAGCTTTATGCGGCGATCGAAGTGATTGCGGCTTGCCTTTGATCCACGCATTGCCCTGGTCCGCGGGCTTGATCCCAAATATCACTTCGGCGGTTTCGGTGCGCCCGGATCCTAATAAACCCGCCAGACCAACGATCTCACCCGGACGGACTTCAAGATTGAACGGGTTGATCACCCCTTTCTTACCAAAATCTTTAAACGCAGCGACCGGTTTATCGCTCAGTAAAGTGCGGCCCGCACGGTTAAGTGCATTAGTGTCCAGCTCGCGCCCCAGCATCATTTTCACCAGATCTATCTGCGGCAGATCTTTTGTATTTCTCGTGCCAACAAACGATCCGTTGCGCAGAACGGTGATCCTGTCGGTGACTTCATAAACTTGATCGAGGAAGTGGGTAACGAAGATCAGGCTTACGCCCTGATCGCGCAACTGGCGCATCAGGGTGAACAGCATTTCAACTTCTTTGGTGTCGAGGCTGGCGGTAGGTTCATCGAGAATCAGCACTTTGGCCGAAAGATCGATGGCCCGGCAAATCGCAACGATTTGCTGCATCGCGACGGAATAACGGTTGAGCGGTTCGGCGACATCCAGCGAGAACCCGTAGGATTCCATCAGGAGGGCGGCGCGTTTTTCCATCTCTTTGCGTTGTATAAACCCAAAGCGACGCGGCTCGCGGCCGATAAACAAGTTATCCGCCACCGACATATTGGGCAGTAGATTGACTTCCTGATACACCGTACCGATGCCGAGTTGTTGGGCATGGGCGGTATTCTTCGGGGAAATCTGTTCCCCTTCGAGATAAATATTGCCGCTATCGCGCTGATAAACACCGGTTAAGGCTTTGATAAGCGTTGATTTCCCTGCTCCATTTTCACCCAGTAATGCCATGATTTCACCCCGATTGAGGCTGAAATCCACTTTGTCGAGCGCCTTAACCCCTGGGAAATGTTTCGATAAGCCTTCCGTGCGCAGAATTTCCTGATTGTTATTTGTGTTCATGAACGCACTCCTGCCAACGCACAACTGTAGGGTGAGATAAGCGCAGCGCCCTCGATCTGGCCCGTGCCTTAATGGCGGATGACGCTACGCTTATCCGCCCTACATAAAACAGCCCCTCCGTTTCGGGAGGGGCATAACTCATCAGTAACCCATCGATTTCTTCTTCTCGAGCTCTTCTTTCGCGGTATCCGGGAGGTACAGCGTTGATTTGGTGATGGTCACTTTTTCAGGCATGGTGCCATCTTTCTTGAACTTCTCGAGTGCATCGAACGCAGGTCCTGCCATGTTTGGTGTCAGCTCAACACTTGCGTTGGCTTCGCCATCGATCATCGCTTTGTAGATATCCGGCACGCCATCAATTGAACCGGTCAGAATGTCTTTGCCCGGTTTCAGACCCGCTTCTTTGATTGCCTGAATCGCACCGATCACCATGTCATCGTTGTGCGCGTAAACCATGCAGATGTTTTTGCCGTTGTTCTCAGCTTTGATGAAGCTCTCCATCACTTCTTTACCTTTACTGCGGGTAAAGTCGCCAGACTGAGAACGAATGATTTTCACGTTGGATGCTTTAGAAATGGCGTCCGCAAAACCTTTCTTACGGTCAATTGCCACGCTCGCGCCCACGGTGCCTTGCAGTTCAACCACGTTACATTGCTTACCATTCAACTCTTTAAGCAACCATTCACCAATCAACTGGCCTTCCAGCACGTTGTTAGCGGTGACGACGGTCATGTACAGCGATTTATCTTTCACATCGATATTACGGTCGAGCAGGAATACTGGGATTTTGGCCTCTTTTGCTTCTTGTAATACTGGCTCCCAACCCGTGGCGACGATTGGCGCAATGAAGATTGCGTCTACGCCCTGGGCGATAAATGAACGTACGGCTTTAATCTGGTTTTCTTGTTTTTGTTGGCCGTCTGCGATTTTCAGCGTGATGCCGCGTTTCTCGGCTTCACTCTTCGCAACCGATGTTTCAGCTGCTCGCCAGCCGGATTCAGAACCTACCTGCGAAAATCCGACCGTTAACGGAGCAGCTATTGCCATAGACGACATGGCTGCGGAGACTGCAGAGACCAAAAGTAAGCGCTTCCACATAGGGACATCCTCGTAGGGTTATTGTTGGTTAAAATCTGGGCGTCGAAAAAACTATAGGCGACGTGTGGTGTAACAGAATGAGTTACATCACAATTCCAACAAGTCGCGCATAACCTTGTAACCGCTTACATAAGTTTATAAAGAATACGGCTATGTTTATGGATTTTCCCGTTGTCGGAAGGTTCTGGAAACGGCAGCAGGTGAGAAATGAAGGCAAAAAGAGGCGAAGACATTTAAATCGAGTTAGCTATAATACGCGGCACTTGAATGACACCAGTTTAAAGGAAAAAGACATGAGCTTACTCAACGTCCCTGCGGGTATTGATCTGCCAGAAGACATCTACGTTGTTATCGAAATCCCAGCAAACGCTGATCCTATCAAATATGAAGTTGATAAAGACACCGGCGCTCTGTTCGTTGACCGTTTCATGTCTACCGCAATGTTCTATCCGTGCAACTACGGTTACATCAACCACACCCTGTCTTTAGACGGTGACCCGGTTGACGTTCTGGTCCCAACTCCATACCCACTGCAACCAGGTTCTGTTATTCGTTGCCGTCCAGTTGGCGTGTTGAAAATGACTGACGAAGCTGGCGAAGATGCCAAGCTGGTTGCGGTTCCGCACACCAAACTGAGCAAAGAATACGATCACATTAAAGATGTGAACGACCTGCCAGAACTGCTGAAAGCGCAGATCTCCCACTTCTTCGAGCAGTACAAAGCTCTCGAGAAAGGCAAATGGGTTAAAGTTGAAGGCTGGGACAATGCAGCAGCAGCTAAAGCTGAAATCGTTGCTTCCTTCGAGCGCGCTAAGAAGTAATTCTCAGCCTCGCTGAATGCTTGTGAAAACACCGCCATCTGGCGGTGTTTTTTTATGTCGAAAGTATATATACCCAAAATAATTCGAGTTGCATCGCGGCGGTAAGAGAACAAGTCCCGATGAGCTTACATAAGTAAGTGATTCGGGCGAGTGAACGCAGCCAACAAAGATGCAGCTTGAAGTATGACGGGTATAACTAGAACTGATCTTTATCCAACCAGTCTCCGCTTTCTATGCGGGTTAATCCATCCACCGATCGTTGGTACACGTACATCCATGCACTGCCGTAAGGTGTCTGAATTAGCTGACGTTTATACTCGCCACCTTTAGTGCGCAAAGCGTCAAGCTCAGAGAGTGTAGAAGCATCAATACGATACACTTCACCCACCACAGAACCTTCACCCGGCACTACCCCCGGATAATGGCCAAGGCTGTATAAAGCGTAATTTTCAACATGATGATCCCCAAGCCACTGGGCGTTGGTCATCCAGTGACTGTTACCTTGCTTGCGTCGTAAACTGCCGTAAACAAAAATTCGCATAGCTAAAACTCAAACTGATAAAGCAGATCAAGTGCCTGATCGATACCAGACACCGCTTCCAGATACAGCTTAGGCATCAGGCGATAACGCAGTGTTAGTGTCGCCAATGAGTCAAAAATACCCACTCCATATTTAACCTGGAGACCTGGCAGTACATAGCCACTGACCACCACTTGTGAGGAATCCCCCACCCCTGCGGTATCAAGCGCCAGATTGCTTACGCCAAACGTCTCGCCGATTTTACCCACAACCTGACCACTTTGTGCAACCCCCAAGCCAACAAGCATTGATGTCATGGCGTTACCATCGTCGCCAGAATTGTCTAAACCCTGCCCGCGAAGCAGGTAGGACAAGGCTTCTTGCTGTGACATGGCCGGATCAGAAAATATCTCAGCTTTCGGCTCATCTGCTGTTCCCGTGACACGAACACCAGCTATTACGTCGTTTTCTGTCGCTTCTGGGTTACGAATCGCTTCGATATTTAATAATGGCTGGTCTGGTGGACCTGAGAATAACAGCTCGCCTTTACGCACGATCAGATCCTGTCCGTACGCATGGAAACGCCCTTCAGGAATATTGATCTGCCCGTTCAGGCCGAGACCCTGACGGTCCTGCACCATTTTTAAATCACCATTCAGACGCGCTTTCAAACCAAACGCATCCAGGCGCACGTTGTTACCAACGTGAATAACCAAGTTACTGTTGATAGGAATGCTTGCCGTTTGCGGTTTAATCGGCTTCAGATTTTTATCCAGCATCACTTCATCACTGGACACGCCCACTGAGCTTTCCGGGACTTCGTGCACCACGATACGTGCCCACGGGATGTCTACACTACCATCAAGCGTGAACAAGCTCGGAGTCGCAACAAACTCAACGTCAGGCGAAACATCAAGGCGCACCATCGGCGGCACAGTAATGCGTACCTTATTGCCTTTCGCCGCCACGCGCGCACGCCAGTTGTCGATTTGCGTCCAGTCAGCATCGCCACTCAGAGCAATATCACCCTGCTTCGTACGCACTGTTCCGGCAAGCGTCGAGTTCATACCGTTAAAGTTCATTGCCAACTGACTTGGCTGCATATCAAACGGCATAAAGTTGCCGTCGATATCCACGCCGTTAACTTGCAACTGGCCGAAGACTTGCGGGCGCTCCAAATTCCCCGCCAGACGTAAGTTAGCGTTAATCTTGCCAGCGGCTTTTTCTCCGCGTGAGAACACCGAATTGGCGATAGCCAAATCAAAGTTGCGCATATTCACATTCCCCGCCAGGTTGCGGCGGTTTTGTGGATCGCTAATTTGAACCTGACCATCGAACTGGCCATTTTGAGCAATGCGAATCAACCAGCCTAGTTTGGCCTGGTTGTTTTTAAGCTCGGCATTGAGATTAAGCGTGTCGAACGCCACCAGCAGCGGGCTGTCGTTCACCATTTGCGTGACTTTCACGCCGTTGCCCGTGAGCGTAACTGAACCTTGTGGCAAGCCTTCAGATTCCGCATCCCAGCTCACATCCGCACGGCCACTAAATGTTCCCACCGCTTGTGTATCAGCTGGCATAAACGGTTTTAGCATCGCCAGATCAAAGCGGTTCAGATTGACCAGCGCACGGCCTTTCACACCTGCATCAATCGGCTGCGGTACACAAAGTTCGGCATTCGGGTTAGTCCAGCAATGCACACCGATATTGATTTTCTGCTCTTTATTGCGGTAATCGAGCGCCAATGAACGGTTAAGTGACCATGGGCCAACTGGCGTTTCAAATCGCGTATTGCTAAGACTGCCACGCCAGCGCTCCTCCGCACGGTCGAAGCTGCCGCTCAAATCAAGCTGCCCGGACACGGGTTCGCCCTGAATGCGCAGTTTTAGCTGGTGCTGTTTTTCGGAGCCTTTTGCGTCAAGCGTTACCAGGCTGAGATCGACACCTGGCTGGGAAATACGCTCAACGCGCAGATCCAGATTCCCGGCAATTTGATCGGTGGATTTCACATCCCCTTTCAGCAAGACTCGCGCAATCGACAGCTCCTGCCAGCGGAGGTTATTCGCGGTAAGGTCTGCCAGCAGCTGCGGCGCTTTCACATCGCCACGCACTTTAATCGTGCCTTTCGCTGTGCCGCCAAGTCCCGGTAAAGCATTGTCGAGATTTGGTGCATCGATGGTGGCATCAAGCTCCAGATCTTTCGGCCCTAACTCCCCTTTAACATCAGCACTGTTGCGCCCCAGTTCTATATGCAGCCCAGGAGTTTTCCACTGCATGTAACTGTTGCCGTTGAGCTTGCCGGTTACGTTTAGTTTGTTATTTTTGACATTCCCAGCAAGTTTCAGCTCGGAGACATCCACCTGCCAGCTGCCGCCATACAAACTGCCGCTGGTTTTCACCAGACCGTTGAGTTTCGCAGGCCAGTCCGGGAATTGCTTCGCCGTATTGATATCGTCGAGTTTCAGCTCGCCACGCCAGCTAATGGCTTTGCTCCAGTCGAGCACCGCTTTCAAGTCAGTGTTGCCCTGCAACGCAGCGACACGCAGCTTGTCGAGATTAAGCTGTTGCTCGTTGCCTGCCGCATCCAGAGTGATGGTGGCTGGCGGAATTTGCTCGCCTTTCACATCGCTACGGAACGACAATTTATAGTCGGTCATTTTGCCGCTGAATTTCAGTTTCAGGTTGTTGGCCTGGTACTCTTTCTTCCCGGTAAATGGCCAGTAAAGTTGCTTACTGACCACTTCAAGATTGAGCGGCAAGCCTGCTTCAGCAAGCTGAGTTTGCGCAGTGAGTTCAAGATCAACCGGGCCTGAGAGATTCATGCCCACTTTCAGCACATCCCGCAGCTCCCCACCAATCTTCATCTTCACCTTTTCACCTTTGATTGGGTCGATATTCAGCGTGGTGTTTAAGGTTAAGTCGACCGGCCATTTATCGCGTAATTCCGCGCTACCAGTAGCGTTGACCAGCCCTTGCGAGGAATCCACATCCAGTGCATCAAGCTTAAGAGAGCCATCAATACTGCTGACTTTTAGCAACAGGCTGCTGACCAGTAAATCGGTGTCGCCAGTCAGGCGTAAGTTCGCCCCACGGAATTCCTGAATATTCAGGTTCAGCGGCAAATGCACATCGGTCATTTCAGGCAAAACTGGCTTTTCAAACAATTGTTTGAGCGTTTCGCCCAGCGGCAACTCTTCTGGCTGCGGGTTCTGGATCTTCGGCTCAACCACCTGTTCCTGAGCAACTTTGGCCACTTTCGGCAATGCAATCAGCAAACCTTCGAGATTGGTTGGCGTAACGGTCACGTTGCGTTCTTGCCAGTTCAGGCCGGAAGTAAACTCCATCACC
Organism: Buttiauxella sp. AC038; assembly: GCF_979253565.1. Lineage (NCBI taxonomy): Bacteria > Pseudomonadati > Pseudomonadota > Gammaproteobacteria > Enterobacterales > Enterobacteriaceae > Buttiauxella > Buttiauxella sp. AC038. The sequence continues at coordinate 4,430,481 of NZ_CEEDCQ010000001.1, forward strand.
GAAACAGTGGTGTTATCAATCTTGATATTGACGTTATTAAGCGCCACGCGACTTAGGGTAATCGGATACGGCGTGGTGAGATTGAGCGGGCCGGTGTCTTCTTCCTGAACCGGTGCTGCCGGAGGCATTTTTTTGCTGTCGATAACGACATCAATGTCTTTAAGCGAGAGATTATTCACGCACAGGCTGCTATCACGCAGGCAGCCTAGTTTCACAGCCAGATTAATTTCGCCGGCATTCACATCAACGCCAGGTTGTTGGTAGCGCAAACCTTTGATGGTCAAATTGCGCCAGCCGCCCGTGACGCTTGCGATATCCAGCCCCGGCACCCAACGGTTTGCGGCGTTAAATAAGACGTGCAGCCCGGTGGTAGTCCCCACCAGGAAACCCACAGCACCAATCAACAGCACCACAAAAACCAACACCGCGAGGCTTATTTTCTTCCAACGACTCATAGTTCAGGCCCCAAACCGATGTAAAACTGTAAACCATGCTCATCTTTATCAGCCACCGGGACCGCTAAATCGAGTTTGATGGGCCCAACCGGCGACTGCCAGCGTACGCCAAAGCCTGCACCCGTTTTATAGTTACTCTGTTTGATATCGTTGACTGCTTCGCCAGAATCGACGAACACCGCCCCCCACCATTTCCCGGTAACGTTGTATTGATACTCCAGCGATCCGGTAATCATTTTTGACGCACCGGTCAGTTCGCCTTTGTCGTTTTCAGGGGAGATGGATTTGTAGGAATAGCCGCGAATACTGCGGTCACCACCGGCAAAGAAGCGTAAGTCTGGCGGCACTTTGTCGAAGTTATTGGTTTCAATCCAACCCACATTGCCACGCACCACAAAACGGTGTTTTTCCTGCAACGTTCGAATCCAGACTTGCTGCGCCTGGAATACCCCGAAATCGACGTCCGAGCCCCATGAGGTGTCGGAAATATCAATCGAATAGCGTTGGGAATCGCCCCAGGTTGGCATCAAACCACCACGCGAACGGGTACGGTTAAGGCTCAAACCCGGATAAAGCAGCATCGTGGTGTTGGTTACGTCTGCCTGGGTAAAGTGATCGAGACTCCAGCGCAGGTTAATGGCGTGCTGCCAACCGCTGGATAAATCCCAGTATCGTGAGACCGCAAGGGTGCTGGAGTCGGACTTAGTATCGTTCAGATCGGTCGCTTTAAAGCCGCCCTGCACCAGATAATATTGTTCCAGCGGGTTTTTAAGCAGCGGCATTTTGTAGCTGAAATCAACGATCTGTTCTGGTGCGGAAAGGCTGATGCTGCTGGTCAGGCTGTGGCCGTAAGAGTTCATCCACGGTTTTTTCCACGTCGCTTTTACGCGCGGCCCAACATCGGTGGAATAACCCACACCGGTTTCGATGGTGTTCTCAGTACGTGGTGAAACAACACCATGCAACGGTAATACTTTGGTTTCGCGAGACTTGTCGAATTCCGGCGCAACCACCACCGAATTAAACCAACCTGTCGCTGATAAACGGCGGTTTAACTCCGCCAAATCTTTCGACTGGTAGTAATCACCCTGTTTAAAAGGCACAAGATTTTGCAGGTACTCTTCGCGAATTTGTGAGCCTTCAAAAGTCACGGCACCAAAACGATAACGCTCGCCGCTGTTGTAATCGATGTCCCAGAACGCCTGGCGGCGCTCAAGCGAAACACCTAGCTGGCTTTTAAGGAATTCACTGTCGAAATAGCCCTTTCGCACCGCAATGTTGGAAAGGTCTTTTTTGAAGCTGTCGTAATCGTGATGATTGAGGATAGTGCCAATCTTCGGGCGCTCACCAAGCAGCGCGATGTAGTCTTTATCGTCACGTGCTCCGCCGCGCAGAATCACATCGGTGCCGCCAATCAGCACTGGCGGGCCGGGATCGACTTTGGCAATCAAAACCTGGCGTCCTTTGGCTGGTGGTGGCCGCAGGTCGAAATCAATGGTTGGCTCATAATAGCCGAGCGCTTTCAATCCATTACGGATAGCGTCATCCACACGCGCACGGAAACGCCTGTCTGGCGTAACTTCATCACTCTGGATAGTTGAAAGCTGAGCGCGAACGTTTTTTTGCAGTTCACCGCTTAGCCCTTCCACCTGTAAACGCACGTTGGCAGCGCTGGCCCACGTGCTTACCAGGCATAGGCAAGCTGAGCAAATAGTACGGAATCGTGGCACGTTTTCTCCTGAATATCCTTGTTCCCACCCCTGGAAGGAAACGTCTTTGTTACAAAACCCCAACAATTGGGGTTGAAAACTGCACAATAACCCAAATAATTCTTATATGTACTGTAGTCTCATACAGAGGAGTTATTGTCTGCAATAACACGCCTCGTTACAACCGCATGGCGGTTGTTGTTAAATTTAGCCAACATCGGGAGAGCATGACTGATGAAATTATTTGAGAAAACCCATCCCGTAACGCAGTCAGAAGCGTTGCCTGGTCGCAATACCCCGATGCCAATCGCCTCTTTACATGCGGTAAACGAGCATTCCATGACAAATGTACCAGATGGGATGGAGATCGCTTATTTCGCAATGGGGTGTTTCTGGGGTGTCGAGAGAATGTTCTGGAGAATTCCAGGGGTTTACAGCACCGCCGCAGGTTATGCCGGGGGCTTTACGCCTAACCCAACCTATCGCGAAGTGTGTAGCGGAATGACCGGACACACAGAAGCGGTGCGCGTGGTTTACGACCCGCAAGAGGTAAGTTACGAACAGTTATTGCAAGTGTTCTGGGAAAACCACGATCCAGCACAGGGAATGCGCCAGGGTGGTGACGTTGGTACACAATATCGCTCCGCAATTTACCCATTAACGCCAGAACAGGATGCCGCTGCCCGCGCAAGCTTCGCACGCTTCCAGGAGGCGATGACTCTCTCCGGAGACGAGCGCCACATTACGACTGAAATTGCCAACGCCGGTCCGTTCTATTATGCCGAGGACGACCACCAGCAGTATCTGCACAAAAATCCATACGGCTACTGCGGCATTGGTGGAATTGGTGTGTGTTTGCCGCCACAGAGTTAAAGCATTTGTACAATCGGTTACCCTCGTTTCGTTTACGGGTAAATGAGGGCTGTGATATGTTATATGGTAACATTTAAACTCCAATAATGACTCCATGCAGCCCTCCCAATTTTCTGAACCAACGGACTCTTCACCGTTAACTTCTCAGGCTCGTTACTCTTTAGCGTCATCGCAGGCGAAGCTGACTGCTAGATTAGTCTTCGGATTAAGCGCGCTAATTTTTTTGATGATTGTGGTGGCGCTGATTGTCAGCATTATCGAGTCATCTTCACGCTGGACGGCTTTATTAAGCAGCCAGGCCGCCGTGCTCACCTTGCTAGCTACCGCTATCTACAATGCACAGCGAATTTGCCAGTGGCGGGCAGAAAAGTTCTCACCAGCGCTTCAATCCGAAACGGCTCCTACTGAAACAGAACCTCCCCCGACAATTTATCAACGGCTTGGCGCACTCATTCCCATCAACTTTGAACGCATCAATGCGTTACTTAAGAGTGATGGTGTCTGGCTGGCCTCGATGGCGGCATTCGTGTTATTCGTCACACAGGCAGGCTGGGGAACCAATTATGTCTCGCTGGATGAGGGCAACCTGCGCTGGGTGGCGGTCGGCATTATTGCATTGGCGATGTTTGTCACACTGGTTGCGGAGCGCCATCTGGCAGCTACATCAAACGAAGCCTGGCCGGAAGCTAAATTCATTGCGCCGATATTACGCCTGACTCTCGCGGTGCAATTGCTCTCTTTGCCCGCACTGATATTCCCAACAACAAATCTCTCATTGTTGGTCAATCTGCCTGCGATCCTTGTGGTGTTGGTAGCGATTGAGTTTCTGCTGCGCGGCCTGTTCTCACTATTCACACCACCAGGTGAAGAAGGCTGCGAACCCAAGTTCCTTGCTCAAAGCCAATTGGCAGCACAACTCGTCTGGCCGCCACGCACGCTACTTTTTTTACAACGCGAGTTGCACCACCACTTTGGAATTGATTTACGCCAGCTTTGGGCATTCACGGTATTGCGGCGGGCATTTTTACCGGTGCTGGCAGTCATGCTGTTTTGCGGCTGGCTGTTGACCGGGATGCAGCAAGTTTCCCCAACCCAACGCGGTATTTATGAACGCTTTGGCAAACCGGTTGCCGTGCTGCCATCGGGCCTGCATTACGGGCTGCCCTGGCCTTTTGGCCAGGTGATACTGGCGGAAAATGGCCAGGTCCATGAGTTAGCTGCTGGAGAAGAAGCCGATACGCCTGCGGAGCCGCTGGCGAATGCCGAAGGGAATGCTCCGCAAAGCGCCGATCGCCTGTGGGATGCGATTCATAGCTTTGATAAAGCGCAGATTATTGCCAGCCAGAGCGGTAACCAGCAGGGTCTGCAAATCATTAATAGCGATGTCCGTTTTATGTGGCGCGTTGGCTTAACCGATAACGCAGCACTGGCGGCAACCTATAACAGCGTGAATTTGCCAGAGTTGATTCGTAGCACTGCAAACCAGGTAATGGTGCATCAGTTTTCCTCGCTGACTCTTGAGCAAGTTTTAGGGGAACAGCGCATCGAGTTAGCAAGCCAGATTAAGCAGGCAGTGCAGCAAAAACTCGATGGCCTGGATAGTGGTGTAGAACTGCTCTCAACCGTCGCCGAAGCTATCCACCCTCCAGCAGGGGCTGCTGATGCTTTCCACGGCGTACAAGCCGCGCAAATTTCAGCTCAAGCGCTGGTTTCACGCGAACGTGGGCATGCGGCAGAGCTGGCCGCCAGCGCACAAACTACGGCTACCGCGCGCCAGAACCAGGCACAGATGAACGCTACCGATGTGACCAGTAAAGCGCAGTCAACGGCTGTGCGTTTTGCCGCACAGAAACAAGCAGTGGCGAAATCCGGCCAGGTGTTTGTCGATGAATTATGGTTTAGCCAGTTGCACCAGACTTTAGGCAAAAGCCCGTTGTTAATTATCGACCACCGTATTGGCGCAACCTCGCAGCCCACTATCGACCTGCGCGAGTTTCCCTCGTTAAGCCAGGCAGCACGCAACGATGCACCTTCCAAACCGACACAGGAGTCTTCCCGTTGAGCCATTCACATCATCATGGTTGCAGTAGCGGTTGCCACCACAGCCACCATTCTGACGCTCCTGTAACTAAAGCCTGGAAGCGCATTGCTGGCGCAAGTGCGCTGGTACTCATTCTTGCCGCCGCCGCAAGCCTTGTGCAGGTTCGCTCTGGCGAATCGCTGATTATTACTCGGTTCGGTAATCCGGTACGCGTACTGCTCAATCCAGGTCTTGCGTGGCGCCTGCCCGCACCTTTTGAAATGTCGACCGCCGTAGATCTACGCCTGCGAACGACTTCGAGCGGATTGCAGGATGTGGGTACGCGGGACGGGTTGCGCATCATTGTGCAGTCATATGCGGTCTGGCAGGTTGATAATACCCCTGAGCATGTGCAGCGCTTTATGCGCGCGGTACAAAACCAACCCGATGAAGCGGCACGGCAAATTCGTGCTTATCTCGGCTCGGCACTCGAAACTACCGCAAGTGGCTTTACGCTCTCTCAATTGGTTAATACCGACAGCAAACAAGTGCAGTTAGACCAGTTTGAATCGCATCTGCAGGCGCAAATCAGCCAGCCATTATTGGAAAGCTACGGTATCCGGTTGGTGCAGGTTGGAACCGAACGCCTGACCCTGCCCGCGGTAACGCTTAACGCCACAGTCGATCGAATGCGTGCCGAGCGCGAAACCATTGCGACTGAACGCACCGCTGAAGGCAAACGCGCCGCGGCTGAAATTCGCTCGGCGGCAGAGCGTGATGCCCGCATTGTGGAGGCGACAGCCCAGGTTCAGGCTGCCGATATCGAAGCGCAATCTCAGGCGCAAGCCGCCGAAATTTATGGCAAGGCGTACGCCAGTTCACCTCAGCTATACAGCCTGTTACGCCAGCTTGATGCGCTCAGCGGCGTAGTTAATTCCAGCACCCGTCTGGTGTTACGCACTGATGCCGCACCGTTCCGCCTGCTGGTAGAAGGGCCAAAGCTGGATACAACTCATGAGTGAGCATCAAAAAAATAAACCTGCGGGCCCGTGGACACAGTCGATACGCCTCGCATTTTACGCACTGTATGCCCTGACACTGCTGGCAGCAGCGTCGTGGTTGTTTTCAAATATTCGCCAGATACCCGCAGACAGCCGTGCCGTGGTGCTTCACTTCGGCGCGCAGCAGCGAATTGCCGAACCGGGTTTATTGCTCACCTGGCCGCAGCCGATTAACGATGTGGTGATGGTTCCGGCACCTGACCGCGTGATTGAACACCACGTTACGGCGCTACTACGCTCGAATGATGCGCTGCATGCCGATGCTCGTGGCGATAACAGCAGCGATGCACTGGCGGGTTCCGGGTATCTGCTTACTGGTGACTCAGGCGTGGTGCAGCTGAATATCAGCGTGTTTTACCGTGTCGTCACGCCAATGGCGTATGTATTGCAGGGCGAACATGTGATTCCGGCTCTCGACCGGCTGGTTGAGCGTGCTGCCGTGGCGGTATGCGCCGCGCGCGATCTGGATACTATTCTTGTCGCCCGCCCGGAAATGGTCAGCGGCGATTTAAATGTCGCCCAGCAACGCGAACGCCTGCGTGCTGATGTTCAGCGCAACGTCGAGCAAAATTTGCAGCGCCTGGCACAATCAGGCAGTGACCTGGGGATTACGCTTGAGCGGGTTACTGTGCAATCCACCTTGCCGGAAACCACAGTCACCGCATTCAATGCGGTATTAACTGCCAGCCAGCAAGCGTCGCAGGCAATAGCCACCGCCAATACCGACGCCTCTTTAATTCGCCAGAAATCCACCCAGCTTGCCGACCAGACGCGCCAGACCGCTCAGGCACAGGCCCGGGAACGAGTGGCGAAAGCTCAGTCCGACACGGCAATGGTGAATCGCCTGGCCAACAGCCCGCACGACCCTGATTTGTTAGCGCGAGTTTACCGCGAACGCATTGCGGCAATTCTGGCGCAAGCTGAATCCGTCATTACCGTCTCTCCAAAAGATGATGCGAATTTGATCCTGCAAGCTGCTGGGCAAAAGGAACCTTCTAAACCATGAGTACCCACACTGTTAACCCCGGCGGCGCACTGAGCCATCAGGAACAACGGCAGATTACCCGGCAGTTGATACTGGCATTAGTCGCCAGCGGCACATTAATTCTTGGTCTGCTATGGCGTAGCCTGGCACCCGATCAAGTCGCGGTGGCCGATATCTTACTGGGTGCTGCATCGCTGATGGTCGGCATTCCGGTATTGCGCCACGCCTTTTACAGCCTGCGTTACCCGAGCTTGCATGGTATTACCGACCAACTGGTTGCGCTGGCGCTAATTGGCTCGTGGGCAATTGGGGATTTGCTCACTGCCGCATTGCTGCCGCTGATTATGATCGTCGGCCATATCCTTGAAGAGCGCAGTATGATTGGTTCGCAAGAAGCGATTGAAGCGCTAAGCAAATTGACCCACAGCCGGGCGCGACGCTTTGATGCAGACGGCAATCTCCATGAAATTGACAACCACGAACTGGTGGCTGGTGACATCGTCGAAGTGCGCGCAGGCGACCGGTTACCTGCTGACGGGCGCGTGCTGGAAGGAACGGCAAGCCTGGATACCGCACCGATCACGGGTGAATCCGTACCGCTGGAAGTGAAACCGGGCATGAACGTTTACGGTGGCGCAATCAATCTTGATGGGCGGTTGCGAATTGAAGTGACGCACATCGGCGAAACCTCAACACTCGGTCGCGTAGTGGCATTAATGCAAAGTGCCGAGCAAGCCAGCCCACCGATTACTCGCCTGCTTGAACGTCACGCGGCGCGTTATCTTCTGCTGGTTTTATTGATTGCCGCGAGCACCTGGTTTTTGACGCAAAACGACCAGGCCATGTTGGCGGTATTAGTAGCGGCCTGCCCATGTGCGTTGGTGCTTTCCGCGCCTGCAACATCTATTGCCGGGCTAACCGTTGCTGCTCGCCACGGCATTCTGATTCGCGGTGCGGCGTTCCTCGAAGAATTAGCCGAACTGAATGCGGTGATTATTGATAAAACCGGCACGCTCACACACGGCAAGCTGCAACTTCATGAGCTGATTCCTGAAGCGGGAGAATCGCCGGAAGTTCTGTCTGCACTGGCGGCGAGTCTTGGGGCCACCAGTAACCACCCGGTCAGCCGTGCGCTGGTCAATATCGCCCCGCAAAGTGTGTGGCCTGCACTTGAAAATGTGCATGAACACCAGGGTTTGGGTATTTCTGCCACTACAGCGGCGGGCGAGGCTTATCTCGGCCGACATGAGCTGTTAAAAACTCAGGTCGCTGATTTACCGGAAGAACCGCCACACGACGGGCCGATTGTCGGCCTGGTGCTGGCAGGGCGTTTCCGTGGCTGGATTTTACTGGCCGACAGTCTACGTGACGAAGCGGCCAGTGCAATGGCGGAGCTGCGTGATCTTGGGCTTAACCATCAACTATTACTGACCGGCGACCGTGAAGCCGTGGCACAACGCATCGCGAAGAACGTGGGGATTAGCGACGTTATAGCTGGGGCATTACCTGCTGACAAACTCCACCAGGTCAGTGTGCAAATCGACAATGGCTTCAGGCCAATGGTAGTCGGCGATGGGATTAACGATTCCCTGGCAATTAAAGCGGGTGTGGTTGGCGTTGCGATGGGTGCAGGTGGCTCTGATATCGCCATGGCATCAGCCGATATCGTGTTGATTGGCGGTGACTTGCGCCGTCTTGGCACATGCGTGCGTTTAAGCCGCCTGTGCCGTCGCACTTTACAGATGAACGTGCTGATTGGGCTGGGTTGGACGCTAGTGATTGTCGTCGCCGCCGCTTTCGGTTGGCTGGGTGCATCAGGTGCGGTGATCGCTGCGATACTGCATAACCTAAGCACGCTGTTGGTACTGGGAAATGCGGGAAGGATATTAAGGTTTGAAGAAAAGTTGAGCGGGTGATGGAAATAAGGCCCAGCAAAATTTATACTATTTGTAAGAACAAGTCTTACATGGAGAAATTTTGATGGCTCGAACAGTAACGGTCGATCTCGGTGACGAACTGCGTGACTTTATTGATTCATTAGTCGATTCAGGAGATTACCGAACACAAAGTGAAGTGTTGCGAGATGCTTTACGGCTGCTGAGGGAAAAACAGGCAGAATCCAAATTACAGCAGTTACGCGACCTGCTGGCTGAAGGCATCAGCAGCGGAGTCCCACAAATCTGGGAACAAGATACTTTTCTAAAACGGATGAAAGAAAAGGCGAAATCAAAGGATGAGAACAGTTGAACTGACACCGAAAGCGCAAGAGGATCTTGAATCTATCTGGTTATATAGCTTTGAACGCTATGGAGAAGCAAAAGCTGATTATTACATCACGCGGTTTTCAGATATTTTCAGTGTTCTTTCAGCGCACAACGTGGGCACATTACGACCCGAATTAGGTGACGGTATCTGTTCGCTGCCAGTTGAGCAGCACGTCATTTTCTTTCTCTACGCCCGGACCAGTATTACGGTCATTCGTATACTCAGCCATGCGCAGGATGCGACCCGGCATCTTTCCTGGTATTAGTGATTAGCAGCCCAAATTATGCCCTCTGGCAGCCTCACACACCCTTACGCTATACTACCCGTTGAAATTGCTGGCCCAACCTCCACGGACTGGCAGTCAAAACGTTTTAACCCTTAGATTTTCAACTACCCTTCCGAGGCTCTGGCTCAAAGCCGGATAAACTATGTTAAACAGTATTTTATTAATACTTCTTCTTATTTCCGTCAGTGCATTCTTCTCGATTTCGGAGATCTCACTGGCTGCTTCCCGCAAAATTAAACTCAAGTTGCTGGCTGATGATGGCAACCTTAACGCGCAACGCGTACTGAAAATGCAGGAAAGTCCTGGCATGTTCTTTACCGTGGTGCAGATTGGCCTGAACGCGGTGGCGATTCTCGGCGGTATCGTCGGCGATGCGGCGTTTTCCCCAGCCTTTAAAGTGCTTCTGGAGCGTTTCTTCTCGCCAGAAATGGCTGACCAACTGAGCTTTATCACCTCCTTTACCCTGGTCACCAGCTTGTTCATTCTGTTTGCAGACCTCACTCCGAAACGCATCGGTATGATTTCGCCTGAATCTGTTGCATTGCGAATCATCAACCCGATGCGCTTCTGTCTGTTTATCTTCCGCCCGCTGGTGTGGTTCTTTAACGGCCTGGCAAACGTCATTTTCCGCATTTTCAAACTGCCGATGGTGCGTAATGACGACATCACCTCTGATGATGTTTACGCCGTATTCGAAGCCGGAGCGTTGGCTGGCGTGTTGCGCAAGCAAGAACATGAGCTGATTGAGAACGTATTTGAGCTCGAATCGCGCACCGTGCCTTCTTCCATGACGTCGCGTGAAAACGTCATCTGGTTTGATTTGCATGAAGATGAGCAAAGCCTGAAGAACAAAATCGCCGAACATCCACACTCCAAATTCCTGGTGTGTAATGGCGATATCGACCATATCGTTGGCTACGTTGATTCCAAAGAGTTGCTGAACCGGGTGCTGGGCAACCAGAGCATGGCACTTAACAGTGGCGTTCATCTGCGTAATACGTTGATTGTGCCGGATACGTTGACGCTCTCCGAAGCACTGGAAAGCTTTAAAACTGCCGGTGAAGACTTTGCGGTGATCATGAACGAGTACGCGCTGGTGGTAGGTATCATCACGCTGAGCGACGTCATGACCACGCTGATGGGTGACCTGGTCGGCCAGGGTATGGAAGAGCAAATCGTAGCGCGTGACGAGAACTCATGGCTGGTTGAAGGCGGTACGCCAATTGGCGACGTAATGCGCGTACTGGATATCGACGAGTTCCCACAGTCCGGAAACTACGAAACCATCGGTGGCTTTATGATGTTTATGCTGCGAAAAATCCCGAAACGCACCGATTCGGTGAAGTTCTCCGGATATAAGTTCGAGGTAGTGGATATCGATAACTACCGCATCGACCAGTTGCTGGTGACGCGTATCGACAATAAGCCGACACCGTTGACGCCAAAACTGCCTGATGCAGACGATCAGAACGCAGCGTAATTCTCAAAACTCAGAAACACTAACGGCACCCTCGGGTGCCGTTTTTGGTACTTCTATTTAATATCCTAAATAATTCGAGTTGCAGAAAGGTGGCGAAGCCCACGAATTTCCAGGAGCATAATCCTTTATGTGACTGGAGTGACGGGGCAAGCCAACGTATCTGCGGCTTGAAGTATGACGGATATTTATGCCATGTCAGCCTGCATTCGCAGTACCTGGCGGTTTACTTCAGACATAACAGATAGATGCTGCTTATCTTTCACTTTTGGGATAAGAATCTTGCCCTTATCAAATTCAAAAGCGCCAACGTCCTTGATGTACAACCGTCCACGGAACAGGATTTTCACGTACTTCGCCACCTGAAGCGGGTTGTACCGTTGGAAAATTTTCATTCTTTTTTCTCCTGCAGTGTTAACACCCCTGCGGTTCCACATTTGGTCCGACAAAACGAGGCGAAAAATTTGGTGCCTGGAAACTATAGTCCATATACAAACCGACACCTAGTTTGCACAATCTTATTTACGGTTTGATTACAATTTCTCAGAATATTCTTTGCAAATGTAAACAAAACTTAGTCTAAGCCTTCAAATTCCAGGGATATGTGCGGTCGCCCGCAAACTGGCATCGTTGTTGCGGGACAGATAGCTATTCAGCACATATGATTAAAACGTCATAATAAGTGGTCCGATCACCTGCATATAATAAGGAGTCATCATGTCCCTACGTACTACTCTTGCGCTGACCTTGCTGTTGTTACCCCTTGCGGCATCGGCCCATACTTTTGAGAAAAATCAGCGTGTCTCACCTATCGGTATTACGGATAAAGGTGAGTTGATGCTCGACAATGATAAGTTTAGCTACAAAAACTGGAATAGTGCGCAATTGGTGGGAAAAGTGCGAGTGCTCCAGCATATTGCCGGCCGTACCAGCGCCAAAGAGAAAAATGCCGGGCTGATTGAGGCAATCAAAGCGGCAAAATTCCCACATGACCGCTACCAGACGACCACTATCGTAAATACCGATGACGCTATTGTGGGCACCGGAATGTTTGTGCGCAGCAGCCTTGAGAGCAATAAAACCCAATACCCATGGTCGCAATTTATCGTCGATAGTAATGGCGTGGCGCAGAAATCCTGGCAGCTGGAGACGGGCAGTTCGGCAATTGTGGTGCTGGATAAACAAGGTCGCGTGCAGTTTGCCAAAGATGGGCCGTTGACGCAGGAAGAGGTGCAGCAGGTGATCAGCCTGCTGCGAGAACTGTTGAGTAAATAGTTGCTTAGTAAATAGAAACGCGGAAGCCTGGGTTTAAGAATGACTCGCGCGGGGTGTAGTCGAGAGACTTGCCCTGCCAGTCATGAACGTGTGCTCCTGCCGCGGCCGCCACGGCATGGCCTGCTGCGGTGTCCCAAATGTTAGTTGGTCCAAAACGCGGATAAAGCTGCGCCTGCCCTTCTGCCACCAGGCAAAACTTAAGCGATGAGCCAATAGATGTGGTCTGGTGCTCGCCCAGTTGGTGCAGGTACTCTTTCAGCTCATCATCGCCATGCGAGCGGCTTATTACCACCAGCGGCGGACGGGCATCACGTACGTGGATCTGGTTACGTACGCCATTTTCTTCTTTCCAGGCTTTGCCTTCTGCCGCGCTGTACATCACGTTCAGCACTGGCGCATACACTACGCCCAGCACCGCTTTGCCTTTTTCGATAAGCGCGATGTTAACCGTGAATTCCCCGTTACGTTTGAGGAACTCTTTGGTGCCATCCAGCGGGTCCACCAGCCAGTAACGATCCCAGCTCTGACGGGTTTCCCAAGTCTGCGGATCTTCTTCTGAGAGTACCGGAATCTCCGGCGTCAATGTTTGTAGCCCTTGCAGTATGATGGTGTGAGCCGCGATGTCTGCTGCTGTTACGGGTGAGTCATCGGATTTGTGGGTCGCCTCCAGCGGCTTTTGCCCATCATAAACCTGCATGATGGCAACTCCAGCCTCCCGAGCCAGTTGGCAAATTTTATCTAACATTCTCCACCTCATGTTGTGTCGTGCGATTAACCTGTTGTTTTACTTATATCTCATCACGCCTGGTTGCGCTATCTGTGAACCCATTCCGGTTTACTTCGCCCTTTTTCTGGCACACTTCACACAATTGTAAGCAACAACGTTTATATACATAGCCTTTTGCGGCCTATCTCTAAAAAGGACCTTTAATCATGATCAAGTTTAGCGCAACGATGCTCGCCATGCTGGTTGCTACCAGTGCTCATGCGGCAACCGTTGACCTCCGTATCCTGGAAACCAGCGATCTCCACAGCAATATGATGGATTTCGATTACTACAAAGATACTCCAACGGAAAAATTTGGACTGGTACGTACGGCAAGTTTAATCAATGCCGCACGTGGCGAAACGGTAAACAGCGTGCTGGTCGACAACGGAGACCTGATTCAGGGCAGCCCGCTGGGCGACTACATGGCGGCGAAGGGTCTGAAAAAAGGCGACATCCACCCGGTTTATAAGGCACTCAATACGCTGGATTATGCGGTGGGTAACCTCGGCAACCACGAATTTAACTATGGCCTTGATTACCTACATATGGCGCTATCGGGGGCGAAATTCCCCTATGTGAATGCCAACATTATTGATGCCAAAACTAATAAGCCGCTGTTCACGCCTTACGTCATCAAAGAAACGGTAGTGAAAGATAAAGACGGTAAAGAGCAGACGTTACGCATCGGCTATATCGGTTTTGTGCCGCCACAAATTATGACGTGGGATAAAACCAATCTGGAAGGCAAAGTGACGGTGAAAGATATCACCGAAACCGCTCGCCAGTACGTGCCTGAGATGCGCAAGCTTGGGGCAGATTTAGTGGTCGTTATCGCCCACTCCGGCCTGTCCAGTGACCCTTATCATGCGATGGCGGAAAACTCGGTTTACTACCTCAGCGAAGTTCCAGGCGTGGATGCCATTTTGTTTGGCCACGCTCACGCAGTATTCCCGGGCAAAGACTTCGCCAATATCAAAGGTGTCGATCTTGAGAAAGGCACGCTGAACGGGATTCCGGCGGTGATGCCAGGCATGTGGGGCGACCATTTGGGTGTGGTCGATTTAGTGCTCAACAACGATAGCGGCGCATGGAAAGTCACCAGCAGCAAAGCTGAAGCACGTCCGATTTACGACAGCGTAGCGAAGAAAGCGCTGGTGCCTGAAGATGCCAAACTGGTGGAAGTGATGAAGCACGATCACGATGCCACTCGCGAGTTCGTCAGCAAGCCAATCGGTAAATCTTCCGACAATATGTACAGCTACCTGGCGTTGGTTCAGGACGATCCAACCGTGCAGGTGGTGAATAACGCGCAGCTCACCTATGTTGAAAAATACATTCAGGGCGACCCGGACCTCGCGAATCTGCCGGTACTTTCCGCAGCAGCACCGTTTAAAGTTGGCGGGCGTAAGAATGATCCGGCCAGTTTTGTCGAAGTGGAAAAAGGCCAGCTTACCTTCCGTAATGCCGCAGATTTGTATCTCTACCCAAATACACTGGTGGTGGTGAAAGCTACGGGCAAAGAGGTCAAGGAATGGCTGGAATGTTCCGCCGGGCAGTTTAACCAGATTGATGTGAACAGCACGAAACCCCAGTCGCTGATCAACTGGGACGGTTTCCGCACCTATAACTTTGATGTTATCGACGGCGTGGATTACCAGATTGATGTGTCACAACCGGCACGTTACGACGGCGAATGCCAGATGGTTAACCCGAAAGCCGAACGTATCAAAGGGCTGACGTTCAAGGGCAAGCCAATCGACCCGAACGCGACGTTCCTGGTCGCAACCAATAACTACCGTGCCTACGGCGGCAAGTTTGCCGGAACTGGCGACAGCCATATTGCGTTTGCGTCACCAGATGAAAACCGCTCGGTGCTGGCGAACTGGATTACCGCAAGCAAAGAGATCCACCCGGCCGCTGATAACAACTGGCGCCTGGCGCCGATTCACAGCAGTCAGAAATTAGATATTCGCTTTGAAACGTCACCGGGCGACAAAGCGGCGGCCTTTATCAAAGAGAAAGGCCAGTATCCGATGAAGAATGTGGGTAATGACGAGATTGGGTTTGCGATTTATCAGCTGGATTTAAGTAAGTAGTTTTCGTTCTTTTGTCGGATGTCGCTGCGCTAATCCGACCTACAAGTGCAGGGTTTTGTAGGGGGGATTACCCTTAGCGACATCCACCCGCTTAGTGTTAGCGTTCCGAACGGGACGCTAACACTCTTGGCAAATTCCCTTCGATCCAATCGGCAAGTTCAGCCACTTTCACGGCCACTTCACAACCCAGTGGCGTCAGGCTGTATTCCACATGCGGCGGCACAACCGGATACGATTTACGATTTACAAAACCGTCGGCCTCAAGCCATTGCAGCGTTTGCGCGAGCATCTTTTCACTCACACCACTCATCTTGCGGCGCAGGTCGCTGAAACGATGAGTCCCATCCTGCAAGGCCACCAGAATCAACACGCCCCAGCGGCTGGTGACGTGCTTTAACACATCTCGTGACGGGCACTGCTCGGCAAATAAATTGCCATCGCGCATTTGCTCGGTCAATGACTGCGGGCGGGTTTCAATCTCACTCATTTCATACTTACCTTTTTGTGCGTACTTACTTTAAGTTAGTGCTGGTGATAGTGTGGCACAACTTAACCAGAACACCCACAGGAGATTTACCATGATCGCGATTACCGGAGCTTCCGGCCAACTTGGCCAACTCGTTGTTGAAGAATTACTGAATACCGTTGCGGCTGACCAACTGGTTGCCATCGTGCGTAACCCGGCAAAAATTAAATCATTTGCTGACCGTGGCGTTCAGGTTCGTGCTGCCAGCTATGAAGATAAAGCGGCTTTGGTGCAAGCACTGAATGGCGTGGAAAAACTGCTGCTTATCTCTTCAAGCGAAGTGGGCCAGCGCGCGGTTCAGCATCGCAATGTGATTGATGCGGCTAAAGAAGCGGGCGTGAAGCTGATTGCCTACACCAGCCTGTTGCATGCTGATTCCTCGCCACTGGGCCTGGCAGATGAACATATCGCCACCGAAGAAATGCTAAAACAATCCGGCATTCCATTTGTGCTGCTGCGCAACGGCTGGTACACCGAAAACTATCTGGCTAGCGTACCGCCCGCTCTGCAACACGGCGTGTTTATTGGCAGCACCGGCGAAGGAAAAATCGCGGCGGCTGCACGTGCTGATTACGCCGCTGCCGCTGCGAAAGTCATGACACTGGATAACCAGGCGGGCAAGGTTTACGAATTAGCGGGCGACCACGGCTGGACGCTGTCTGAATTGACCGCAGAGCTAACGAAGCAAAGTGGTAAAACTGTGGTGTATCAGAACCTGCCAGAAGCTGATTTTAAGGCAGCGCTGCTGGGTGCTGGCCTGCCAGAAGGGTTAGCCGCAATGCTGGCAAACTCTGACGTTGGCGCATCCAAAGGTGGTTTGTTTGATGACAGCCACCAGCTAAGCGCCCTGATTGGCCGCCCAACCACTCCGCTTGCAGAGAGCATGCGCGCCGCGCTGTAAATGTTAACTTTCCGTTAAAGCTGAAGATCCTATATCCTTAATAATTCGAGTTGCAGGAAGGCGGCAAGAGAGTGAGTCCCGATGAGCTTACTGTAGTAAGTGATTCGGGCGAGCAAACGTAGCCAACGCATCTGCAACTTGAAGTATGAAGGAGATTGACGTGCAAGGCGTACCTGAACAATTTACTGATGAAAAAGACAACGCCCAATTCCGGCACCTGCCGCAACTGCCCGGCGTTGAGCTTTATCACGCCCATATTTCGCGTTACGCCTTTGAACCGCACACTCATGAAGCCTTTGGCATCGGCACGGTCACCTGGGGCGCTGAGCGCTTTCGTTATCGTGGTGTTCAGCATGTCGCCGCCACAGATTCGTTAGTGTTGATGAACCCTGATGAACTGCATACTGGCGAAGCAGCAACCGAAGACGGCTGGCAGTACCGTATGATTTACCTCGAACCGGAAATTCTTGAGTCAATAACCGGCTCGCGCAACTGGTCGTTTAATGATGTGGTCAAACACGACCCGCTGCGTGCAGGGCGAATTTCACAACTGATCAATGGGCTATGGCGCGAAGATGACTCACTGGCGCAGCAAGGGCTGTTGCTCAATCTCATCGAAAATTTTCAGCCATACGCTCGTCACTTACCATCCGGGCCGAAAGAATCGGCACACCGCTTCGAACAAATTCGCGATTATCTGCACGATAATTATATGCACCCGGTGACGCTCGACGAACTCGCCGCAGTGGCGTCGCTCAGCCCCTATCACTTTCAGCGCATGTTCAAAGCGCACTATCACGTTACACCTCACCAAATGCTGATGGCGATTCGCCTTTGGCACGCTAAGCGATTACTGACGAATGGCATGCCGGCTGCTCAAGTTGCCGCAGCCAGTGGCTTAACCGATCAGGCACATCTGACGCGTGCTTTTTCACAACGTTATGGCATCACGCCCGTGCGCTACCAGAAACAGGTCACCCGTTAGAGATACCGCAAGCTGGTACAATATTTTCGCCAGTCCACCACCTACACTCTACGCAAAGCGTTAAGTGGAAGAAGAAGATGTTAACTGGTGTGTTGTACGCCCTGCTGGCAGGGTTGATGTGGGGGCTGATTTTCGTCGGCCCGTTGATTGTTCCTGATTATCCTGCGGCCATGCAGTCGACCGGGCGCTACCTGGCGCTGGGGCTGATTGCGCTCCCTCTGGCCTGGCTTGGCCGTCAACGGTTGCGCCAATTGTGCCGTGAGGACTGGTTCACCGCGCTAAAACTTTCCACCGTCGGCAATCTCATTTATTACGTTTGCCTCGCCAGTGCGATTCAACGCACCGGTGCGCCGATTTCAACCATGATTATCGGCACGCTTCCCGTTGTGATCCCGGTATTCGCCAATCTGCTTTATAGCAAACGCGACGGCAAACTCCCGTGGCATCGCCTCGCCCCTGCTCTGGTGATTATCGCGGTAGGTCTGGTGATGGTGAATACTGCTGAATTACGCACCGGGCAGCTCGATTTTAGCTGGTGGCGTTACATCAGCGGTATCGGGCTGGCGTTTATTTCGGTTGCCTGCTGGGCGTGGTATGCACTGCGAAATGCCCGCTGGCTACGTGAAAACCCGGACAAAAATCCGCTGATGTGGGCGACAGCGCAAGGGCTCGCGATCCTGCCTTTTTCACTGTTCGGCTATATTGCCGTTTGCCTGTGGATGTCACACACCGAGAGCAACTTTGCCCTGCCCTTTGGGCCTCGCCCGGAAGTATTTTTGACACTGATGCTCGCCATTGCGCTGTTTTGTTCATGGCTCGGCGCGTTGTGCTGGAACATTGCCAGCCAACGTTTACCCACGGTTATCGTCGGCCCGCTGATTGTCTTTGAAACGCTGGCAGGCCTGGCTTACACATTTATGCTGCGCCACAGTTGGCCACCGCTTCTCACGTTGTTGGGGATAGTTTGCCTGGTCATCGGCGTGGTGATGGCTGTGTTAACCAAACCGCAGAAAAACACGCTCGCTGAAGTGGTGGTCGCCGCTGATAAGTAACGTCTTACCTCGAAATAGTCATAGCGCCGACCTAAAGATGCATTTAATATACACCTTATATTATCGACAACGAGGTATTTGCTCATGGCCTTCCGCGACCAACCTTTAGGTGAACTGGCTTTAACCATTCCGCGCGCTTCTGCGCTGTTCCGTAAATTGGATCTCGATTTCTGCTGCGGTGGCAAGCAGACGCTTGAACGTGCTGCAACGCGTAAAGAGTTGGATCTCGATGCGATTGAATCAGAGCTTGCAACGCTTGCTGAAGAACCCGTTGAGAAAGAGTGGCGCACGGCACCGCTCGCCGAAATCATCGACCATATTCTTGTGCGCTACCATGACCGCCACCGCGAACAGTTGCCTGAGCTGATTCTTCAGGCCACCAAAGTTGAGCGCGTGCATGCCGATAAACCTGACGTGCCGAAGGGGTTGGCGAAATATCTCACCATGCTGCATCAGGAACTGAGCAGCCATATGATGAAAGAAGAACAGATCCTGTTCCCGATGATCAAACAAGGCATGGGCGCGCAGGCGAACGGTCCGATTAGCGTGATGGAAAGCGAGCATGATGACGCGGGTGAATTGCTGGAGGTTATCAAGCACACCACCAATAACGTGACGCCGCCGCCGGAAGCCTGCACGACCTGGAAGGCGATGTATAACGGGATTAATGAGTTGATTGACGATCTGATGAATCACATTAGTCTTGAGAATAACGTGCTATTCCCGCGGGCTTTGGCTGGGGAATAAAGGTTAATCCCCCTCACCAGTGGCGAGGGGGATTATGATTACTTACGTATTTCCGCGATGCGTTTCTTGCCGATAAACATCCAGCACACACCCAACAACACAAACCACAATGGCGTCACGATCAGCGCCTGGCGGGTATCGGTTTCCAGCGTCAGCAACACAATCACAAACACGAAGAACGCCATACACATCCAGCACATGAACTTGCCGAGCGGCATTTTGTAGATGGATTTTTCATGCAGATGCGGACGCTGTTTGCGATACACCAGGTACGAACACAGAATAATCGTCCAGACGAACATAAACAGAATCGCCGACACAGTAGTGATCATGGTGAACGCTGCAATCACGTTGGGGTTCACGTAAAGCATCACCACGCCGCCCAGCAGGCAGATACAGGAGAAGGTCAAACCCTTCGCCGGTACAGCGCGCTTAGAGAGTTTGGCGAACGCCTTCGGTGCCATTCCATCTTGTGCCAGGCCAAACAGCATCCGGCTAGTTGAGAACACTCCGCTGTTTGCAGAAGAAGCCGCAGAAGTCAGCACCACAAAGTTGATGATACTCGCAGCCGCAGGCAAGCCCACCAGCACGAACAATTCAACGAACGGACTTTTATCCGCCACCACAGAGCGCCATGGCGTGACGGACATAATGACGATCAACGCGAACACGTAGAACATAATGATGCGGATCGGAATCGAGTTGATGGCGCGTGGCAGCGATTTTTCCGGGTCTTTGGTTTCAGCTGCCGTCGTTCCCACCAGCTCAATACCCACAAAGGCAAATACCGCTATCTGGAAGCCGGCGAAGAAACCGCTGATGCCTTTCGGGAACCATCCGCCGTCATTCCACAAGTTGTTGATGGAAGCCTCTACACCAGACGGGGAATGGAAGTGGGTCAAAATCATCACCAGGCCGATAACGATCAGCGCAACGATGGCGACAATTTTAATCATCGCAAACCAGAACTCCATTTCGCCGAACATTTTCACCGTGGCGAGGTTCAGGCTCAGCAGCAATACAATCACGGCGAGCGACGCTACCCAGTCCGATAAACCAGGGAACCAGAACTGCGCGTAGGCGGTTATCGCGACGACGTCCGCCATGCCGGTGACCACCCAGCAAAACCAATAAGTCCAGCCGGTAAAATACCCTGCCCACGGGCCGAGTAAGTCCGCTGCGAAATCGCTAAATGACTTGTATTCGAGGTTTGAAAGCAGCAGTTCACCCATCGCTCGCATCACGAAGAACAGCATAAAGCCGATAATCATATATACGAAGATGATGGATGGGCCCGCGAGGCTAATCGTTTTACCGGAGCCCATAAACAGGCCGGTTCCGATAGCGCCACCGATGGCAATAAGCTGAATATGGCGGTTGGTTAAATTACGCCGCAGAGACTGTTCTGACGGCTCTTCAGCAACGTCAGAAACCTTTATCTGATCTACCATGTTGTATTTTTCCTGTACCTGTCTGTTGTGTTCAGGCTCTACCGGCCTTTATAAAAATTAAAATAGTGAGGATGTGATGTTGTTGTTCCGGGGAACTCAAAGATAGTAGGGAAGAATTGGCAGGATGAATACTAAGAAAGAAATTATTTGTTAATTTAATGTTTGTTTTGAGTGCAAAATCACGCCCATAAAGTGAGCGGCATCACAAAAACACTCAGAATGGTAGCGTTTACCAGATAAAATCACGCTAATTTTGTTAACCACCAAATAAAAACCCCGCCGAAGCGGGGTCGTTTGAACGCTTACAGAATTTCCAGCAGTTCAACTTCAAAAACCAGAGTGCTGTACGGAGGTATTGACGCACCAGCGCCACGCTCTCCGTAAGCCAGGTTATGAGGAATAGTCAGTTCCCACTTTGAGCCAACTGGCATCAGAGTCAGAGCTTCAATCCAGCCTGCGATAACGCCGCTGACTGGGAATTCAGCTGGTTCGCCACGTTGCACGGAGCTGTCGAACACGGTGCCATCAACCAGTTTGCCGGTGTAATGCACGCGAACGTGATCTTTACGCGCTGGGATTGGGCCAGTACCTTGAGTCAGAACGCGGAATTGCAGACCCGTTTCGGTGCTGTTCACGCCGTCTTTCTTAAGGTTTTCTTCGAGGAATTTTACGCCTTCAACAGCCAGTTCTTTCTGGCGTTCCTGGCGAACGGCGTCGGCACGCTCGTGAACTTCACGCAGTGCGCGATGAACTACATCAACCGGAACTGCCGGGGCATTCCCTTCCAGCGCATCACGCAGACCAGCTACCAGTGCTTCTGGCAGCAGGCCTTGCAGACCAGATTCACTCAGTTGTTGACCTACCTGTAAACCAATACCGTAACTTGCTTGCGCTTCGACGCTGTCAAAAGAAGGGGTCGTCATGGGATTTCCTTTAATGGTATTTAAAAGCAAGCCCGCAGCATAGCAGCGTCAACCTGACGGGTAAAATGCAAAAGCGGCAAAGGTGACAAATGCAGACGAAACAGGAACAATGGTTTAAGTGAGCGTGAAATTGCGGTTGAGAATCACGTTACGCGGGATTATTCAGCGCATCAAACAGTTAGCGTTCTATAATGGAGTGGGTAAATGTACAGAGCACGTTGTGTGGAAATGAGGAGTGTTGCCGATGCGATTCGCTGTTAAACCCTGGCTTGCGCGGATTTGGCATGCACCCGATAATTTCCGGTTGATGGATCCACTGCCGGTGATGCACCGCCGTGGCATTATTATTGCGGCGATCGTGGTTGTACTCGGTTTCCTGTGGCCTACACCTGATTCCCCTACTCAGCCAGTTACGCGCGATGCGCAGCTTTCCATAGAGTCGCAATCCCCAATTCGAGCCCACTTAGTCAACCCGCCAGAGAACTCTGCTCCCGTCAATCCGTCACGTGTTGAAGAACAACCACAGGCAGAAACGCAAGCTCCTGTGCCGCATGAGAATAACGATATTGACCAGCAATGGCGCTCTTACCGCGTTGAGTCCGGGCAAACTATGGCGCAGCTGTTCCGCGATCATAATTTACCGCCCGCTGATGTTTATTCGATGGCGCAAGTAGAAGGCAGCAACAAACCGCTGAGTACTTTGCAAACCGGGCAGATGGTGCAGATTCGCCAGAATGCGAATGGTGTGGTGACGGGGCTGACGATTGATATTGGTAACGATCAGCAGGTGCTATTTACACGCCAGCCGAATGGCAGCTTTGTGCGTGCTCGCTGATTTTTTGCGACTTCAGAAATGCAAAACGCCGGCACGAGGCCGGCGTCTTAACGTATAAACTTCAGCGTAAATTACGCTTCAGCAACAACGTTTACAATCAGTTTAGCGAATACTTCGCTGTGAACCTGGAAGTCCACTTCGTGCTCACCAGCGGTACGCAGAACGCCGTTCGGTAAACGAACTTCACTCTTAGCCACTTCAACGCCAGCTGCAGTTACAGCGTCAGCGATGTCACGGGTACCGATGGAACCGAACAGTTTACCTTCGTCGCCAGCTTTAGACGCGATAGTAACAGTTTCGAGTGCGTTGATCTTCGCAGCGCGAGCTTCAGCAGCAGCCAGAACGTCAGCTAATTTAGCTTCCAGTTCTGCACGGCGTGCTTCGAAGAATTCAACGTTTTTCTTGGTAGCAGGAACAGCTTTGCCCTGTGGTACCAGGAAGTTACGAGCATAACCCGCTTTAACGTTAACCTGATCACCCAGGCTACCCAGGTTTGCTACTTTATCAAGCAGAATAACTTGCATTACCTTATCCTCTCAAAGTCATTAATGGACAGTGGCCGATTACTGATGACGATCAGTATATGGCAACAAAGAAAGGTAACGAGCGCGCTTGATGCAGCGAGCCAACTGACGCTGGTATTTTGCACGAGTACCGGTAATACGGCTCGGGACAATTTTACCACTTTCAGTGATGTAGTTTTTCAGTGTAGCGATATCTTTATAATCAATCTCTACAACGCCTTCCGCGGTGAAACGGCAGAACTTGCGGCGACGGAAATAACGTGCCATTAGGCTAGTCTCCAGAATCTATCAAATCAATCTGCTCGGCATGCAATACCACTTTGTTCAGACCATTTTTTGCCTGATGGCAACTAATGAAACCTTGAACTGTGAGTACCGTGCCGACCGTTATACTTTGAGTAATGGCTGAGTGTGCGTGCCCGCTAATAATAACTGGCATACGGCACCACGCCTGCCGATCTAAACCGGCTTCCTTTTGCACAGAACGGTGCTCAAGCACGAACTGGCAATGAGGAATTCCTGACGGGCTGACCTTGCGAAGAGGCGTCTTGCACACTGTGCCAGACAACACCAGGCGGTTGGCCGTCATTGGAAATTACTCTTCAGAATCCCCAGCATCCGCATCATCAGCAGTTTCGCTAGCGAAGTCATCGCGACGATCACGACGTTCGTCTTTAGCTTTAACCATTGGTGAAGCTTCGGTTACAGCGTGCTTAGTACGCATAACCATGCTACGGATAACGGCGTCGTTGAAGCGGAAGTTAGTTTCCAGCTCATCGATCACTTCCTGCGGAGCTTCAACGTTCAGCAGAACGTAGTGTGCTTTGTGCAGTTTGTTGATCGGGTAAGCCAGTTGACGGCGGCCCCAGTCTTCCAGACGGTGGATCGTACCTTCTGCTGCAGTGATTGCAGTAGTGTAACGTTCGATCATACCCGGAACCTGTTCGCTCTGGTCAGGATGGACCATAAAAACGATTTCGTAATGACGCATCGAATTGCTCCTTACGGATTATTCAGCCTCCTGTCAGGGTCAGCCGCGGCCCATGGAAGCAAGGAACGTGGTTATAAAGGCGGCTGAAAAATTGACGCGTAATCATACAAGCGGAGCCCAACAAACTCAAGGTTATATGTAAATTAATTCTTTTGCATGAAGGCTAAATTTCTAATAAGCGCTAACTCCGTGAATTTTATAACTTTGACCTGGATCACTTAAAATTTTTGACCAACACCATCAGAAATGGTCGCTTTTTATCCAACTCTAAGGGTTTACACTTATTGTCATAGGCCGCCACTATTTATTAACAGGAGCGACGACCGCAGCTGACACATTAAGTTGTAGTGGAGCGGATTATGAAAATTACAGTTTTAGCCTTTCTGGCGGCGCTTTTGCTTAGCTCAAATGCAGCTGCCGCGATCAAGATTGATGGTCGCCAGGCACAAAATATGGATGATGTGATGAGCCTTGGGGTTATTTATATCAACCACAACTTCGCGACAGAACAGGAAGCTGAAGTTGCTATCCATGAGGATGCAGATCAGCACAATGCAAAGTACTACCACACTATTTTGATGAGAGAGCCCGGTAGTAACGGCAATATGCGCGTAAGCGCTGACATCTACCGGTAGCAGAATGCAATGAGGTAATGAAGTAAGGCGTTAACACCAGGAATACCACAACGACATAGAAAGCCAACGTTTGACTTGCCCCCGCTTGCGGGGGCTTTTTTATCTATCCAATTACAGATGTTCGCTAAAAAATCGGCTTGTCGCTTCAAGCGCCGTAGGAGTAATACGGTGTTTTACGCCCGCTTCCCGTAAACAGATCATCTGTTTATCCAACCCTTTATCGATGAGGACTTGCTGCAAACGCCATGTCTCAGCCGCCGGGACAACATCATCTTCCTCGCCGTGCCACAGTAAAAGTGGCCGATTACCGATGCTTTCCAGCTGATGGCTGATGTCATATTCGGCGAGTGCGTTGAGTGATTCAGCCTCTTCCGCTCGTGGCGCGAATAGCGTTTGCCCAAGCGACATAAAATATCCCGATCCCATCAGGCATGCCACGCAGCGAACTTGCGGGTTACGCGCCATAATTCCGAGAGCCGTCATGCCTCCCATTGAAGCACCACCCACAGCAACTCGTCGCTCATCTACGGGATAGCGTTCGGATAAAGCCTGATAAAGCGGCGAAAACTCATCAATGTTGTGTTTAAGAATCGACCAGAATTGATACAACCGCGCGCTGTCATCACCATTAAATCGCGCACCGTGTTGATCGGCATCGGGCATAATCACACGCATTCCAGCCTGAGCAAGAGCGACCGCAAAGTAACTGTAAACCAGTTTAGATGAAGTAAAACCATGATAGAAAAATACCACCGGGAGTTTGCACTCTTTTTTCCCAGAAGGCACAGCGTGGAGAACTTCAATACCCGCAAGCTGTTCGGTATATATTTCAATCATGATATTAGCCCTGTATCGGAGTGATATATCCTTTGTATGTCAGCGCCCTGTGCATGGCAAGTCATTGATGGATTGTGATTATTGTTCACTATGAGATCTGCTTAGCGATTTTCATTCGAAAGTGATTAAAAAGCGCGGGGAAGCTAACAAAATGGGAACATTCCCTCTTCTCAGAAAAAAACCGGGGCTACACTATGGCTATTAAGAGACGAGAAACGATCATGCGATTGCTATCAGCTGTGTTACTTGCGACCACGCTCAGTGCTTGTAGCGTGTTACAAGGGACACCACAACCAGCGCCGCCTGCAACCGGAACCCCTCAAGAAATCCAGCGTTACCAAACGCAGGGTTTGACCAAAATAGGGACGGTGACAGCACTTGAGCACGGCTCTCCGATGGACGCAGAACGAGCGCTAGAAGAGAAAGCTGTTGCAGCCAAAGCGGATTATTACGTCATCGTGCTAAACGATGAGACGGTAGTACCTGGCCAGTGGTATGCCCAAGCGATTTTGTACCGTAAGTAATTTAGCGCCGTGTTTAATTTATGCATATTTACATAGCTTTGCGTCAATTGATCGTTTGTTATGCACAATGAACCTCAGCCAACGGACAGGTCTGAAGTTCACCCACGCGAAGGAATGCCCTGCTGATTTAGGGTAAGTATTAAAGGAGCTAATTATGAAACGATCGCTTGCCTTAACCTCATTACTGCTGTCCGTGGGGCTAATCACAACGTCGGCACAGTCGGCAGAAGATGTTGCCGCAGATTGTGTGACGGGTTTGAATGAAATCGGCATGATTTCAGTAAATGGTATTGCCGGTAGCGTGCAAGATGTGGAGAAAGTCATTGCCCTGAAGGCTGACGAACATGGAGCATCATATTATCGAATCGTTAAAATGCAGGAAAACCAGCTTGCTGAAGGTTGGCGTGTACAAGCCATTATTTATGCATAAATAAGCCAGCGACCATTTATATCCACCCTTATGGCGCTGGCTTTTTTGTTCTATCCTGTGCGACCTGTCGCTCTGAGCAGTACATCAATAAGCACTTGATTCGGTAAAACACTTTCCCCCCGCGAGTCCAGCATCATACGGCACCAGGCTTCCCCTAACGGTGGAGAGAGATGCTGTAAAACCTGGGTACCTGTCGCCAGAAGAGCCAGCATTCGAGTAACTTCCCTGCCCCATTCCTCTTGTGGCTTATGAAGTCGCTGTTGCAACTGCCGCCAGCTACGATCGAAATGCCGGTTTTGTCCTTTCACTTCGTCAAACTCAGCATGCAACATCTCCATCGCACCAGGTTGTTTTGCCAGAACTCGTAGTACATCGAGGCTCATAATATTGCCCGCCCCTTCCCAGATACTGTTCACCGGCATTTCACGGTAAATACGCGGCAACTCGCTGTCTTCGCAATAACCGATGCCCCCAAGCACTTCCATCGCTTCAGCCACAAACGGTATTCCTGATTTGCAGACACTAAACTTGGCGGCTGGGGTAAACAGGCGACTATAAGCCAGTTCATGCGGATTACCGGGTGATTCCCAGGCGCGGGCCAGACGAAACAGAAACGTCGTTTGCCCTTCAAGTTGCAAAGCCATACGCCCAAGTACCTGGCGCATAATCGGCAGGTCGATAAGGGTTTTGCCGAATGCCTGCCGTTGATGGGCGTGATACAACGCGACGGAAAGCGCACGGCGCATCAAACCATGGCTGCCAAGCACGCAGTCAAAGCGCGTGTAGGCGCCCATTTTAAGAATCGAGCGAATCCCCTCACCTTCTTCACCGATAAGCCAGGCTGTCGCATCACAGAACTCCACTTCACTGCTGGCATTAGAACGGTTGCCGAGTTTCTCTTTAAGGCGCTCAAACCGAACATGATTACGTTGCCCGTCGGGTAAAAATCGCGGCAGGAAGAAACATGAAAGCCCACCTTTCGCTTGCGCCAGTATCAAATGTGCATCGCTTTGTGGCACCGAGAAAAACCACTTGTGACCGACGATACGATACATTTCGCTGGAGCCGCGTTTGTCGATAGGTTCAGCGCGTGTGGTGTTGCTAAGCACATCCGAACCGCCTTGTTTCTCGGTCATCCCCATACCAATCAGCAGGCCACGTTTTTGCGCCCCAGGCGCAAGATGTGCATCGTAGCGATCGCTGAGCATGGGTTTCAGCCATGAATGAAACTCTTTGGGTAGATGTTTTTGCAGTAAAGGAATCGCACCAAACGTCATGGTTATCGGGCAGAGCGTGCCTGCTTCAACTTGCGCATGCTGAACGAAGCGAGCAGCACGGGCGACAAACGAGCCCTGGCGCGCATCTTCCTGCCACGGCAAGTTATGAACCCGATTGGCACACAGCCCTTGCATCAGTAAATGCCAGGCCGGATAAAAGCGCACATCATCGAGCCGCTCACCGCTGGAGTCATAACGCAGTAATTCTGGAGGATTGGCATTCGCCAGGCGGCCGAGTTCGAGTGATTCAGCCGAACCCAGTTGCTGGCCAATACTTGCCAGAAGTTCTGCATCCCAACCCGCACCTTCACGAGCTACAGCCTCGGTTAACGAGATATCAGAAAGAAAAAGGTTACTGTTGTTGAGGGGTATTGGTTGGTTAAAAACGGTATGAGTTTGCCAGCGCATCGTGTTCCCTCCCATTAATGGCAATGCCATTAGTATGGACGGTGATGGCGCTTATGCATGGAGAGGGATCACAAAGCGGGGTGCGACTGCACCCCGTTGAAGATTAACTGCGTTGACGAACCGCTTCGAACAGGCAAATACCGGTCGCGACAGAAACGTTCAATGAAGAAACGGTCCCGGCCATTGGGATGCTAATCAGCTCATCGCAATGCTCACGTGTCAGACGACGCATACCTTCACCTTCAGCGCCCATCACCAGCGCCATTGGGCCGGTCATTTTGCTCTGGAACAAGGTGTGGTCTGCTTCACCCGCAGTACCAACAATCCACACGTTCGCTTCCTGCAACACACGCATGGTGCGTGCGAGGTTGGTCACACTGATAAGCGGAACGTGCTCAGCAGCACCACAGGCCACTTTCTTAGCAGTCGCGTTCAGTTGCGCAGAGCGGTCTTTCGGTACGATAACCGCATGCACGCCGGCAGCATCTGCGCTACGCAGGCAGGCACCGAGGTTGTGCGGATCGGTAACGCCATCGAGAATCAGCAAGAACGGCTGGTCGATGCTCGCAAGCAGATCCGGAAGATCATTTTCCTGATACTGACGGCCTGGCTTCACACGAGCAATAATGCCCTGGTGCACAGCGCCTTCAGATTTTTCATCCAGCCATTGGCGGTTTGCCATTTGAACCGGCACCCCCTGGGCTTCCAGCGCATGAATTAAAGGCATCAGACGTTTGTCTTCACGGCCTTTAAGAATAAAGACTTCCCGAAAACGCTGGGGAGCGTTATCAAGTAGCGCCTGGACGGCGTGAATGCCGTAAATCATTTCACTCATTACTGTTACTCATTTCAGGTGCTGATGCACCAGTGTTAATTTGCTCGTAGATGTCGGATGTCGCTTACGCTAATCCGACCTACGAAAAGCAGTGTCAGGGTGGATAAACGAAGAACCATCCACCCTTTCAAGGCTAGCTCGGCTGCTTTTTCGCTGCCCGCTTAGCTTTCGTGGCTGCCGCTATCTTACGAGTTTTATCCGATGGCGTTTTTGGTTTCTTCACCTTCGGTTCGGCGGTTTTCTCGATTTTTTTGTCGGCTTTCGCTTTCTTCGGCTTCGCGGGGCCTTTCTCTTTACGGAAAGCACTGTCTGACTCGAAGTTTACGCGTTTGCCAGCTTGACGACGTTTCGGTCCGTTGCCGTTAGCGCCTCTTTTCGCTTTGTCTTTCTCAGTTTTACCCGCACCGCGAGGGACGCGAGTACTAGAGAGCAAAGCAAAATCAATCTTGCGCTCATCCATGTGGACGGCTTCAACACGCACTTCTACACGGTCACCCAAGCGATAAGTCTGACCACCGGATTCACCAATCAGGCGTTGCCCAACCTGGTCAAAGCGATAGTAGTCGTTATCAAGAGTAGAAACGTGCACCAGGCCGTCGATAAACAGATCGGTCAGGCGTACAAAGAAGCCAAAACCGGTGACGCTTGCGATGATGCCAGTAAAGGTATTACCGACCTGATCCTGCATAAAGTCGCATTTCAGCCAGTCGGCAACGTCACGTGTAGCTTCATCGGCACGGCGTTCAGCCATAGAACAATGCTGGCCAAGTTGCAGCATCTCTTCCATGTCATAGTGCCAGCCGCCAGACTCGGTGCTGTTGCCCTTATGGCCCTGCTCTTTCGCCAGCAGATACTTGATTGCACGGTGTAACAACAAGTCCGGATAGCGACGAATCGGCGAAGTAAAGTGCGCATAAGATTGCAGCGCAAGGCCAAAGTGACCACGGTTTTCTGGATCGTAAACCGCCTGTTTCATCGAACGCAGCAGCATAGTTTGCAGCATTTCATGATCCGGACGATCGGCAATCGAGTTCAGCAATTCTGCGTAATCACGCGGTTCAGGTTTCTGCCCGCCAGGCAATTCCAGGCCCAGTTCAGCCAACACCGAGCGGAATGAAGTGATCGCTTCGTTGGTTGGACGATCGTGATCGCGGAACAGTGACGGTTCGTTATGTTTTTCAACAAAGCGAGCGGCTGCAATGTTCGCGAGGATCATGCACTCTTCGATTAGCTTGTGTGCATCGTTACGCACAGTTTGCTCAACGCGCTCGATGCGGCGTTCAGCGTTGAAGATAAACTTCGCTTCTTCACTTTCGAACGAGATGCCACCACGCTCGGCGCGGGAAACATCCAGCACTTTATACAGGTTGTGCAGCTCTTCGATGTGCTTAACCAGCGGCGCATACTGCTCACGCAGTTCCTGATCGCCCTGCAACATGTGCCACACTTTGGTGTAGGTCAGACGCGCATGGGAGCTCATTACCGCTTCGTAGAATTTAGAACCTGTCAGACGACCCGTTGCAGAGATAGTCATTTCGCAGACCATACACAGACGGTCAACCTGTGGATTGAGCGAGCACAGGCCGTTAGACAGCACTTCCGGCAGCATCGGGATAACCTGCGACGGGAAGTAAACTGAGGTACCACGGTTACGCGCTTCTTTATCCAGCGCGGTTGGCGGGCGAACGTAATAACTTACGTCAGCAATCGCAACCCACAAACGCCAGCCGCCGCCACGTTTTTTCTCACAGAATACGGCGTCGTCGAAGTCACGCGCATCCTCACCATCAATGGTCATGAGTGGCAGGTCACGCAAATCTACGCGACCCACTTTGGCCTCTTCTGGCACTTGCTCCTTCAGGGAAGCAACCTGGGCTTCAACTTCTGGTGGCCAGATATAAGGGATTTCATGGGTGCGCAGCGCCATATCAACGGCCATGCCGGTGCCCATGTTGTCACCAAGAAGCTCAACAATTTTACCTACCGCTTTGGTGCGGCGAGTTGGACGCTGGGTGAGTTCAACCACCACCACAAAACCCATACGCGCGCCCATCACGCCTTCTGGCGGGATAAGGATATCGAAGCTCAGACGGCTGTCGTCTGGCACCACGAAACTGATACCTGCATCGGTAAAGTAGCGGCCAACAATTTGCCCGGTTCTTGGCTCCAGCACACGCACAATACGCGCTTCGCGACGGCCTTTACGGTCTGCACCCAGCGGCTGTGCCAACACGATGTCGCCATGCATACACATTTTCATCTGTTCAGATGAAAGGTAGAGATCGTCTTTACGGCCTTCTACACGTAGGAAACCGAAGCCATCGCGGTGACCAATGACTTTGCCTTTTAGCAAATCAAGACGTTCTGGAAGGGCATAGCACTGGCGACGGGTAAAGACCAACTGTCCATCGCGTTCCATGGCTCGCAGACGGCGACGCAGCGCTTCAAGTTGTTCTTCACCGGTAATATTCAGTTCTTCAGCCAGTTCGTCACGATTGGCTGGTTTTTCACGTTTGGACAGATGAGCGAGAATAAACTCCCGGCTTGGGATCGGGTTTTCGTATTTTTCGGCTTCTCGTTCCTGAAAAGGATCTTTTGACATTGCGGTTCCTCCGTTGTCATTTGCTGAGGAAATCGTGATTTATTCCACCAGCAATAATTTGTAGAGCGGTTGGTTTTGGTCCACCAAATCGGCCAGCGTGTGCTTATCCAGCTCTGTTAGAAAGCTTTGCACCGCCTGAGCCAGTGCCTGTTTGAGGCGACATGCGGGGGTAATATGACAAAACTCACTGCTACAGTTCACCAAAGATAGCGGTTCCAGCTCGCGCACCACATCACCCACACGAATTGTTTGCGCAGGTTTGCCGAGGCGAATACCACCGTTTTTGCCGCGCACTGCCGTCACATAGCCCGCGCGACTGAGTTGATTGATGATTTTCACCATGTGGTTACGTGATACTCCGTACACTTCTGTTACCTCAGAAATGCTCGTCATTTTGCCTTCCGGCAAAGACGCCATATAAATCAAAGCACGTAAACCGTAATCAGTAAAACTCGTTAACTGCACATCAACCTCTAGGGTGGGAGGGGAAACGCTTAATAGCTGTAAATACTATACCCTAAATAATTCGGGTTGCAGCCAGGCGGCCAGCTCAAGAATCCCCGGGAGCTTACTTAAGTAAGTGG
This sequence comes from Buttiauxella sp. AC038, assembly GCF_979253565.1. Classification (NCBI taxonomy): domain Bacteria; kingdom Pseudomonadati; phylum Pseudomonadota; class Gammaproteobacteria; order Enterobacterales; family Enterobacteriaceae; genus Buttiauxella; species Buttiauxella sp. AC038. Next base: position 4,462,819 of record NZ_CEEDCQ010000001.1, read on the forward strand.
CTGGGGTGAGTGAGTGCAGCCAACGCCGCTGCAACGTGAAGTATGACGGGTATAGATTGATGATAAACCAGCCATAAGGTTGCCAGCTAATTTATTTAATAGGGGAAGGTAGATAAAACGGCAGGATAAAACAGTTGGGGTGCGCTAAGCACACCCCATCACATCATTATGCGTCGAACGGATCGCGCAGAATCATGGTTTCAGAACGGTCTGGACCGGTAGAAATAATGTCTACTGGTACTTCAGTCAGTTCTTCAATGCGCTTGATGTAGTCCAGCGCTGCTTGCGGCAAACCACTACGCTCTTTCACACCGAAGGTCGTTTCGGACCAGCCTGGCATGGTTTCGTAGATTGGCTCGATACCTTCCCAATCGTCAGCAGCCATTGGAGTGGTAGTCACTTCACGGCCATCTGGCAGACGGTAGCCTACGCACAGTTTAACTTCTTTCAAGCCGTCCAGAACGTCCAGCTTGGTCAGGCAGAAACCTGACAGGGAGTTAATCTGCACTGCACGACGCACAGCAACGATATCCAACCAACCTGTACGACGACGACGACCAGTGGTCGCACCGAACTCGTTACCTTGTTTGCACAGGAACTCGCCGATATCGTCAAACAGTTCAGTTGGGAACGGACCTGCGCCAACGCGAGTAGAGTACGCTTTGATAATACCCAGAACGTAATCAACATAACGTGGACCAATGCCGGAACCTGTTGCCACGCCACCCGCGGTGGTGTTGGAAGAGGTCACGTACGGATAGGTACCGTGATCGATGTCCAGCAGTGTGCCTTGAGCACCTTCGAACATGATGAAGTCGCCGCGCTTACGTGCCTGATCCAGCAGATCGGACACGTCAACTACCATGCTGGTCAGAATGTCAGCAACTGCCATGACATCGTCCAGAACTTTCTGGTAATCAACCGCTTCAACTTTATAGAAGTTAACCAGCTGGAAGTTATGGTATTCCAGAACTTCTTTCAGTTTGTCTGCAAAGGTGGCTTTGTCGAACAAGTCGCCAACGCGCAGGCCACGACGGGCCACTTTGTCTTCATATGCAGGACCGATACCACGACCGGTAGTACCGATAGCTTTCGCACCACGAGCTTTCTCACGAGCCACATCCAGCGCAACGTGATAATCAAGGATCAGTGGACATGCTTCAGATAACAGCAGGCGCTCACGTACCGGAATCCCACGGTCTTCCAGTTCTTTCATCTCTTTCATCAGTGCAGCAGGAGACAGCACAACGCCATTACCGATGATGCTGGTAACGTTATCACGCAGAATACCTGATGGAATAAGATGAAGAACGGTTTTTTCACCGTTGATTACGAGAGTATGGCCTGCGTTGTGACCGCCCTGGTAGCGCACAACATATTTAGCCCGTTCAGTCAGAAGATCTACGATCTTTCCTTTACCTTCGTCACCCCATTGGGTGCCCAGTACGACGACGTTGTTACCCATTTTTCAAAATCACCGTTTGCTTAAAAAAGGATTCTACCATCGGTTTCCCCGATGATCAGCCCTTTTAGTATACAAAATGGTAATCAGCCACCTCAACGTGACTTAACCGCCGCTTCGACTCAACATGTAGTAGACAACGACACCTGCAACCACTAGTCCGCCGCCAAAACGACGCAGCGTGTTATCGGGTAATTGGATTAAAGCGGCTATCATACGACGCCACATACGCGGATAAAGCATCGGTCCGAGTCCTTCGAGCACTAAAACCAGTGCTAATGCCATCCAGATTGTCGAATTCATAATTTCCTCTAGCACCCATAAAAAAAGAGCCGGTCAGACCGGCTCTTGATAAAACGCTTGCGAATATTAACGTGAACTGTTCGCTGGTGTTTTCATATAGCGGAAGAAATCGCTATCTGGGCTTAACACCATAACGTCCTGACCAGAATTGAAGCTCGCCTCGTAAGCACGCAGGCTACGAATGAAGGCATAGAAATCCGGATCCTGGCTGAATGCGTCAGCAAACAGTTTGGCAGCTTCTGCATCACCTTCACCACGGCTGATTCGGCCCATACGCTCGGCTTCTGCCAGAGTACGAGTCACTTCGTAGTCGGCGGTAGCACGCAGCTTCTCAGCTTCTTCCTGACCTTGTGAACGGTGGCGACGAGCAACCGCTTCACGCTCTGCGCGCATACGGTTGTAGATAGCCTCAGACACTTCAGCTGGCAGGTTGATCTGCTTGATACGCACATCGACCACTTCAATACCCAGCGCTGCCATACTGTTCGGGTTAACCACTGGCACTTTACCTTTGGTTTCCGCCGTTACACGCGCCGCTGCTGATGCAATCGCATCATCCGCCGCAGGTGTTGACACTTCATCGTCAGTACCTGCAGAACCTGAGTTCAGCGCATCACGAACGTCCAGAGTCAGACGACCGCGAGAATCGGTCACGATGTCTTTCACATCAAGACGACCAATTTCAGAACGCAGACGGTCACTGAACTTACGTTTTAACAGCACTTCAGCTTGAGAAACGTCACCACCACCGGTTGCCAGGTAGTAGCGGCTGAAATCACTGATACGCCATTTGATATAGGAATCAACGATCAGGTCTTTCTTCTCTTTGGTTACAAAGCGATCGGCCTGGTTGTCCATCGTCTGAATACGTGCATCAAGGGTTTTAACCGACTCGATAAACGGTACTTTGAAATGCAGACCTGGCTCGTAGACCACCGGCTTGTTTTCGTCATCACGCAACACTTTACCGAAGCGTAACGTAATTCCGCGCTCACCTTCCTGTACCACGAAGACCGAGGTAAACAGCACTACCAGCACGATGATAATTAAAGCAATGACTGACTTACGCATCGTTATTCACTCCCTACGCGCTGGTTATCAGTGCGCTGTGCGTCGGCACGGCGCTGATCCATGATATCGCCCCGGCTTGACGAGGACGGTGTGCTGGCGCTGCCGCTGCTTGAGCTGGATGCAGGTGGCAGACGCAACAAGCTGTTCGCACCACTAGTATCGCTCTTCGCCGCAGGCTGTGAACCACCTTTAAGCATCTGATCCAGAGGAAGAACCATCAGGTTGCCGCCTTTGTCGTTAACCAGAACTTTACGGGTATGGCTAAGCACTTTTTCCATGGTTTCGATATACAGACGCTCACGGGTAATTTCCGGCGCAGCCTTGTATTCCGGCAACAATCTGGCAAAGCGAGCAACCTCACCCTGAGCTTCTAACACAGTCTGTGTTTTATAAGCGCGAGCTTCTTCAAGAATACGCTGCGCCTGACCGTTAGCACGCGGCTGAACTTCGTTGGTATAGGCTTCTGCTTCACGGATGTATTGCTGTTCGTTTTCACGCGCAGAAATCGCATCATCAAATGCAGCCTTCACCTCTTCCGGCGGACGAGCAGCCTGGAAGTTGACGTCCAGCAGGGTAATACCCATGTTGTACGGGCGAATGGTTTCTTCCAGCTCGCGCTGAGTATCGTTACGAATAATGGTACGACCCTCGGTGAGGATCTTATCCATGGTGTATTTACCAATAACACCACGCAATGCGCTGTCGGTTGCCTGACGCAGGCTATCGTCTGCGCTGGTTACGCTAAACAGATAACGACGCGGATCGGTAACACGGTACTGGACGTTCATTTCGACGCGAACGACGTTCTCATCGGAAGTCAGCATCACACCGGAAGCCGCCAATTCGCGAACCGCTTCAACGTTTACCGCTCTGACACTATCAATGAATGTCGGTTTCCAGTTCAAACCCGGCTCAACCAAATGGCTGAATTGACCAAAACGAGTCACAACACCACGTTCAGCTTCTTTAATGGTATAGAACCCAGTCGCTGCCCAAATAACAACAGCCACGGCAGCAACGATGCCAACCATGCGGCCACCAATATGAGGACGTGGAAGCTGCGAAGAACCACCACCAGAACCGGAGCCGCCGCCTTTACCGCCGCCCAGACCACCAAGTTTCTTACTTAATTTTCGGAAGATATCATCCAGATCAGGTGGCCCCTGATCCCGCCCTCCTTTGTTACCCCCAGAGTCGCCGCCAGGTTTGCTGCTTCCCCACGGGTCGCGGTCCTGTCCGTTATTACCGGGCTGATTCCACGCCATGTTTATGCTCCATATTTGTTGTGCGGTGATATCCCCCGAAGGGGAAAAAGTCTTCAGGACATTCCCTTGACTTGCTAGACGATGTAGTCAGCGAGTGCCGGTTCTTGTTTACAGAGGCGACGCCAGTCAACAATAGGCATACGAATTTGTAAGCCAACACTGCCGTCTTCCTCCATCCACTCTTTTTCTATTGCCTGAAGCTGATAAAACCGGCTCCGCAGTCGGCCTGCCTGGGGGGTAAACACAACGTATGCTGTGCAATTTCACCAGATAAACGCTCTGTCAAAGCCTGGAAAAGCAGTGGAACACCGTCTCCGGTCTGGGCAGAAAGCCAGACCCGAATCGGCATATTTTCCTCATCTCTGTCGATACGTGGGACGAAATCATCCAACATATCTATTTTATTCATCACCAGGAGCGTTGGAATTTCATCAGCCTCAATCTCTTCGAGAACGGTATCTACCGCGGCAATGTTTTCCTCAATCCTGAGGTCGCTTGCATCAATGACATGTAATAACAGTGTCGCCTGGCGAGTTTCCTGCAAGGTTGCCTTAAACGCCGCCACTAAATCGTGTGGCAGGTGACGAATAAAACCTACTGTATCTGCCAGTATGGTTTCACCAACATCCGTAACGTTAATGCGACGTAATGTTGGATCAAGTGTGGCAAACAACTTATCTGCAGCATAAACGCCAGCTGCAGTTATCTGATTAAACAGGGTAGATTTGCCAGCGTTGGTGTAGCCCACCAGAGAGACGGTTGGGATATCAGCCTTGGCACGCGATCTTCGACCTTGTTCACGCTGTTTTTCGACTCGTTCTAAGCGACCAAGAATCTGCATAATCCGGTTGCGCAGTAAACGGCGGTCGGTTTCGAGCTGAGTTTCCCCAGGGCCTCGTGAACCTATCCCCCCTCCCTGACGCTCAAGGTGGGTCCAGCCGCGCACAAGACGAGTTGCCATGTGACGTAACTGAGCCAGTTCAACCTGCAACTTACCTTCATGGGTACGTGCACGTTGAGCAAAAATATCTAAAATCAGGCCGGTTCTGTCGACGACGCGACATTCACACAGCGCTTCGAGGTTACGCTCCTGAGCAGGAGACAACGCATGATCAAATAAAATGACCGATGCCCCAGTGGCTTTCACTGCATCGGCAATCTCAATTGCCTTACCTTCACCAACAAAATACTTCGGGTGAGGAGCTTTGCGGCTACCAGTAACCACCTGTAACGCTTCGACACCAGCTGAAGAGACCAGAGATTCAAACTCCTCCAGATCTTCTTTGTTTTTGTCTTGCGTAAAATAGATGTGTACTAGTACCGCATGCTCACCGGCATCATAACGGTCAAACAAGCGTATAACCTCTCAAAAAGACCAGCGGGGAACCCATCATCCCTGGTTCCCCGGCTTGGAAAAACAACGTTATGCCTTATTCAGCGTCTTCGTTGTCTTGTTGTGGCGCAGAACCTTGCGCGCTGCCGCCATGGTGATAGCTGCCAGAACCGCTAGTACCGGTGTTATTACTGTGATGAGATACCGGACGTGACGGAACAACAGTTGAAATCGCGTGCTTATAGACCATCTGGCTGACCGTGTTTTTCAACAGGATCACAAACTGATCAAAAGACTCAATCTGCCCTTGCAGCTTAATACCATTCACCAAATAAATAGAAACTGGAACACGTTCGCGACGCAGTGCGTTCAAGAACGGATCTTGTAATGATTGCCCCTTAGCCATTCTATCTTTTCCTTATATGCTTGTTGTTTGTAACTCAAGAACCCTGAGGCTCTGAAAAACTGCGTAAGATACTGCGCACCATAACGATTCAATTGTACACATTCATTGGTGCTTCGCACTAACAACCTGTACTACATCGTTATAAGATTGAGACGGATTCTCACTGTCTAACCAGTGAACACCTTCCCAACCTCTTAACCAGGTCATCTGGCGCTTAGCCAATTGTCTCGTCGCGCAAATACCACGATAAACCATTTCATCATGTGGAATTTCACCGGCCAGATAAGACCACATCTGCCGGTAACCCACACAACGAATGGAAGGCATATCCGTATGCAAATCACCACGGGCAAAAAGAGCCCGTACTTCAGCTTCAAATCCAGAAGCTAACATCTGATGAAAACGCTGCTCAATTCGTTGATGGAGCAGTTCACGGCTCGCCGGGGCGATGGCGAACTGATGCACCTGGTAAGGCAGAGCTTCTCCTGACGTTTTCGTCAGTTCCGTTAAAGTTTTACCCGAAATGAAAAAAACTTCCAGTGCGCGGGAAAGCCTTTGTGGATCATTTGGATGAATACGTGCAGCGGCGACAGGATCAACCTGTGCTAACTCACGATGCAACGCCTCCCATCCTTGCTCTGCAGCCTGTTTTTCTATCCTATCCCGAACTTCTGGATCGGCAGATGGCAACGGTGACAAACCTTCTAACAATGCCTTGAAGTAGAGCATCGTTCCCCCAACTAACAAGGGGATACGCCCGGCTGCGGTAATATCTGCCATTTCAGCTAACGCATCGCGCCGGAAATCTGCGGCGGAATAAGCCTGTGCAGGGTCGAGAATATCAAGTAACCGGTGCGGGGCCTGGGCAAGTTCTTCCGCCGTGGGCTTTGCTGTACCGATGTTCATCCCTTGATAGATAAGGGCCGAATCGACGCTTATCAACTCTACCGGCAACGTTTTACGCAAATTAATCGCGAGCGCCGTCTTACCAGAGGCCGTTGGCCCCATTAAAAAAATTGCCTGTGGCAGGTTTTGCTTAACTTCAGTCATGTTTCAGGGCGTTCATCGCCAATTGTAAATCAACAGGTTGTAACAAACCGCCAGGTGGTGATTTCACCAGCTGCGGACAAAGGCGCTCTACATCAGCCAGCAAGGCAATTGCCTGTGCCAGATTCCATTGTTCATGAAAGCCGTCCATTTGACGAGCAAACCATTGAGCAATCTGTGGTGCGTTAACCTCTGTCTGTTGCGCCAGGTATCCTGGCAGTTCGTGAATCAAGATTTGTAAATTTTGTTTACGTAAAGGTAAAGGTACGGTGCGAATTGTTATCTGACGCGACTCTGCGACAAATTCGATGCCCATTTCCAATAAAAGCGACTGATATTTAACCAGAACGTCCTGTTCTTCTTTCGTCACTTTCAGGCGTACAGGGATCAGCAATGGTTGTGCTCGAGCACCTTCACTACCTGGTACTAACTGCGCCATTTTCAACCAGCGTTCAGCCACGGTTAATGAAAGCAGCATAATTTTGCCGTCGCGTTCCAGCAATGCCATGTCTGGTGCAAGCACCGTCAGTACACGGCCAAAACTTTGTGCATGGGCGTCTAATACTTCGTTGGTTTCAGGTTCAGCTGCACGATTTTTTGGCGTTGGGGAAGCTTGCGTATTCAGAAGCTCGCGATACAGCGCCCCTTCTTTCTTCTGGAAACCTGGTGCTGCATGAGGCCATAAAGGTATGTTTTTGCTGGCACCTCCGCCGCTATATTCACCGCCATTTGGCGAAGAACTGCGAGGCGGTGATTCACGAACAACAGAAGAAGTGGGGGCAGGTGTTGAAAACTGGTTACGTCCAGATGCAACGCGATTTTCCGGCTGCCAACTCTGTTGCGGTTCTTCGGTTGTTTCTTCCAGTGGCAAACGGTTTTCTGTCTGCTGTTGCAGCACGCTCAACACGCCCTGATAGATAAAGTCATGCACCAGACGCGATTGATGGAACCGCACTTCATGTTTGGCCGGATGTACATTCACATCCACCTGATGCGGATCGATTTCAAGATAGAGCACAAATGCCGGTTGCTGATCGGCTCCGAGTTTATCTTCACAGGCCTGGCGAATGGCGTGATTTATCAAGCGGTCACGCATCATGCGGCCATTGACGTAACAATATTGAATCTCTGCGAGTGCAGAAGTCGTCGCACTTGGTTCAGCCACCCACCCACGTAAAGCAAGATCGCCGTGCTGCCATTCAATGGACAGAGCTTGTTCGAGGAACTGCGTGCCACAAATCGCACCCAGACGACGTTCACGAGGCGCGCCTTCTGCGACCGCACGATATTGACGAATGACTTTGCCGTTATGCGTCAAATTAATCGACACATCAAAGCGTGCCAACGCTATACGCCTGACAATCTCATCAATATGGTTGAATTCGGTTTTTTCAGTGCGCATGAATTTGCGCCGGGCAGGTGTGTTGTAAAACAGATCCAACACTTCAAGCGTGGTTCCGACTGGATGCGCTGCGGGCTTCACCGTCACATCTTGTTCACGGCCTTCGGCATAGGCTTGCCAGGCCTCACTTTGATCGACGGTACGTGACGTTAACGTCAGACGGGCAACCGAGCTAATACTGGCTAACGCTTCGCCACGAAAACCAAGGCTGATAATCGCCTCAAGGTCATCAAGTGAAGCAATTTTACTGGTGGCATGGCGAGCCAGCGCAAGCGCCAGCTCGTCTTTTTTGATACCACAACCGTTGTCGCGGATACGAATGAGCTTGGCACCACCGCGTTCGATATCAATATCAATACGAGTAGCGCCAGCATCCAGACTGTTCTCAACCAGCTCCTTCACCACCGATGCGGGGCGCTCTACCACTTCGCCAGCAGCAATCTGGTTGGCAAGTTGCGGCGGCAGAACCTGAATCGGCATGAAATTTCCTTATTGAGTAATCGCGACCTGATCGAGACCCGCACCTTGCGAACGTGCGGTTTGCCCCGGGGCAGGTGCTGATTGTAACGGATGCGTCTGGAAATAGTCCCTCAAACCTTGATAAATGGCTTGGGCAATTTTTTGCTGATAGTCATCGCTATCAAGCAGGCGCTCTTCCGAGTTGTTACTGATAAACCCGGTTTCCACTAGCACTGAAGGGATATCTGGTGAGCGTAATACTCCAAGGCTTGCATGCTCAGGGCGACGCTTGTGTAACGCGCCGACACGTTGCATTTGAGCCAGCACTTTTGTCGCCACATCATACCCGACACGCTGGGAATGGCCGAATTGCAAATCCAGTACCGCCTGGCTCAGATACGGGTCAGCCTGGCTATTGGCCAGTACATCACCTGCACCACCCAGCAACTCGGATTGTTTCTCGTGCTGTTCGAGCCAGCCCGCCATTTCGCTATTTGCACGGCGGTTTGACAGCACCCAGACAGATGCTCCCGTCGCGTCGCGGTTTGGTGCAGCATCGGCATGAATAGAAACCAGAATATTGGCGTTCTGTTTACGCGCCACATCCGAGCGCCCCATCACCGAAATGAAATAGTCGCCATCACGGGTCAGCACGCCTTTAAACATCGGGTCGTCATTGAGCAAGGAACGTAGTTTACGGGCAATAGAAATAGTGACGTTTTTCTCTTTCGTCCCACCCGGACCAATCGCACCCGGGTCTTGTCCACCATGTCCAGCATCAATCGCCACAACCACGGTATCAGACTGAGTAGTGGTGCGTTGAGTTCGCGCAGGATGCATCGCCGTATTCGAACTGACTGCGCCAGTAACGGTTTGCGGGTTAAACGGATTTTTTGCCGGGTCTGTCGGGCGGGTAACTTGCGGGGCTTCCACTTGTTTGGCAACAACCGGTGGTGGTGGAGGCGGCGGTGGCACATCGGCGTTAATGGTAAACACGACCGTGTAATTAGAACCATTTTGCTGTTTCACCGCGCGAGTTTTGCCAGGCTCAGTGAGATCAACCACCAGGCGTAAGGAATCGCTATCTTTCGGTTGCCCTGAACGAATGCTTTTCACCAGGTTATTTCCACTGAACAACAGAGGTAAACCTCGAATCACACCCGTTTGTTTAATATCCAGGGCTACGCTTTTTTTATCATCCTGAGAGAATGCATATTCAGGGTCACCAATAAAACTAAAGGTGATTCGCGCCTGAGAATCACCATTTGATACCTGAATATCCGCTAAACTCGCGGCACCCGACTGTGCCGTAAGCAACAGTAAGCACGCCGCCATCAACCAACTTTTCACGCGAAAGATCATCCCGTCGTCCTTGTTATTTGGCAAACCGCGCCAGTAACGACTCACCAGATGAGGAAACTGCTTTCAGGCACGCCTCGCGCCCTTCGGCCTGGTAACTTAGGTGTATTTCGACATCCGGTTCCGGCAGCACACCCTGGCCTTTTTGCGGCCATTCCACCAGACTAATTGCGTCATTGGTAAAATAGTCACGAATTCCCATAAATTCGAGTTCTTCTGGATCAGCAAGGCGATAGAGATCAAAGTGATACACCATCAAATTGCCAAGTTCATACGGTTCAACCAACGTGTAAGTTGGGCTCTTAACATTGCCTTTGTGGCCCAACGCTTGCACAAAACCACGGCTGAATGTCGTCTTGCCCGCACCCAGGTCACCATACAGATGAATCACGGTGGCACCGATACAGGCTTTTGCCAGACGCGCACCCAATTCTAAGGTCGCAGTTTCATCAGGTAATGCGATAACTCGATTAATCATTTTCTTTGCTATTCAAATCCGGGTTAACAAAAGGGTACATCGTCGAGAATAAGTCGCTTGCTAACATACCGCGTGTACCGAAGCGCTGAGCCAAGACATCAGCAGCAGCGCCATGTACAACACATCCAGCACATGCCGCATCATACGGGGTTAACTTCTGTGCCAGCAATGCTCCGATGATCCCGGATAGCACATCCCCCATACCGCCACTTCCCATCCCGGCATTTCCCACATCAATGAGTGAGCATTCGCCGTTTTGACTGGCAACAACCGTACCGGCACCTTTTAAGACCACAATTCCGCCATAACGTTTTACAAGACGGTCTGCGGAAAGTAAGCGGTCACTCTCAATTTGTGATACTGCGCAATTTAACAGCCGGGCGGCTTCGCCAGGATGCGGCGTAATGACGCGATTCTGACGTTTATCGGGATTGATTGCCAGAAGGTTCAACGCATCTGCATCCCACAGCATCGGTTTACGGCAGTTCTCTACTTTTTCCAGGGCTTTTTTGCCCCATTCATGCATCCCAAGCCCAGGACCAATAACCACCACATCTGCCCATTCGAGACATTCATCAAGTGAATTTGATGTGAGTTCCTGAACCATCAGTTCCGGTCGGGCGGTAATAAGCGGGGCAATGTTTTCTGAACGAGTTAAAACCTTGATCAACCCCGCTCCAGCGCGTAGCGCAGCCTCGCCGGTCATGCGAATCGCTCCGGCAGTACCGTGGTCGCCACCAATGATCACCAGCCGCCCATTAGTCCCTTTATGCGACGTAGGTTTACGCGGAGGCAACCATCCCGCTAGTTGCGCGCTATCTACGCGAGATATCGGTGCAACTTGCCCCTTTAACCAGTCTTCAAGACCCAACGCATTGAAATGCAATTCGCCCACGACATCGCGAGCTTTTCCGGTCAGAAGCCCGGGCTTAAGGGCAATAAAAGTGATGGTGTGAGAAGCGTTGATCACCGCTCCAGGCGTTGCACCGGTTTCTGCAAGCAAGCCGGAAGGGATATCCAGCGCGACGACAGGTGCCGCATGCTGATTGCACTTTTCTATCAGCTGCGCTGCAACATCTCGGGGAGCACTGTTAAGTCCGGTGCCAAGTACGCCGTCAATCACAAGATCGATATCGTCTGCCCAGACATGTTCCGGGGCATGAATCACCCCTGCTGCATCCAGCCACGCATCACGCGCGCTGGCCGCTTCTTCAGGCAAAGGCTTGTCACTTTCGAGTGCCAATAACGTGACACGAATACCCGCCGCTTGGGCAAGGCGCGCCACCACATAGCCGTCACCGCCGTTATTGCCATGGCCGCACGCAACCAGCCAGTGCTGGGTTTGCGGGTAAAGTTCACGAGCCAGGGCAAATGCCGCAGCCCCTGCCCGCTGCATCAATTCGTATAGCGTTAACCCTAAGTAATCTGCCGCTTGTTTCTCAGCGGTGCGCAGCCAGTCTGCGGACCAGACTGAATGTGGTATACTTTTGGCGGTTATTTTTAGGCTCAGGTCCGTCATGTCACAGCCCCTCGATCTCAATCAATTAGCGCAAAATATCAAGCAGTGGGGTATCGAACTCGGCTTCCAGCAAGTGGGAATTACCGATACCGATCTCACCGCCAGTGAACCTGCGCTCCAGATATGGCTGGATAAACAATACCACGGCGAGATGGACTGGATGGCTCGTCATGGCATGATGCGTGCCCGACCACACGAATTGCTCCCCGGCACCTTGCGCGTGATTAGCGTGCGGATGAACTATCTCCCCGCTAACGCAGCCTTTGCTTCAACGCTTAAAAATCCCAAAATTGGTTATATCAGCCGTTACGCCCTTGGGCGCGACTACCACAAACTGCTGCGTAATCGACTCAAGAAACTGGGCGAAATGATCCAGTCTCATTGTTCCACGCTGAATTTTAGACCTTTTGTGGATTCAGCGCCGATTCTTGAGCGACCACTTGCTGATAAAGCCGGGCTCGGCTGGACAGGTAAGCACTCACTAATCCTCAACCAGGAAGCAGGATCGTTCTTTTTCCTTGGCGAATTGTTGGTCGATATTCCGCTGCCAATTGATAAACCTGTCGAGGAAAAGTGTGGGCGCTGCGTGGCCTGCATGACTATCTGCCCGACAGGCGCGATTGTTGAGCCCTACACCGTTGACGCACGCCGCTGCATTTCTTATCTCACTATCGAGCTTGAAGGCGCAATACCGGAAGAGTTCAGGCCGCTTATTGGCAACCGTATTTACGGCTGCGATGACTGCCAACTGATTTGCCCGTGGAACCGTTTCTCCCAGTTGACCATCGAAGAAGACTTTAGCCCGCGCAGCAAGTTGCATGCACCGGAGCTGGCTGAGTTGTTCACCTGGAGTGAAGACTATTTCCTGCGCGTGACAGAAGGTTCAGCTATTCGTCGAATTGGCCATTTACGTTGGCTGCGAAATATTGCGGTGGCAATGGGAAATGCACCCTGGGATGAAGCGATTCTGGTGGTATTGCAACAACGGAAAGGTGAGCACCCACTTCTTGATGAGCACATTGACTGGGCGATTGCGCAACAATTAATCAAGCGCAGCGCTAATGCAACAGAGGTTCAGTTACCGCAAAAGCAGCGTCTGGTTCGGGTGATTGAAAAGGGGTTAAAACGGGATGCGTGAAATGTCCACAGGATGTGAATAAAAATTTGAAAGCCTTGCCCCACAAGCGATGTAAAATCTGCAAGCGATCGAGTTAACATTTTTAAACATTATAAAAATGAATAAAATCAATTAATTAAACTAAAGGTGTAAAAGTTAATAAATAATTAGCGATCGAAGGGAATAAAACTAATCTGTGGATAAGTCTGTTTACAAGAATTTAGCATGGACGTAAAAACTACCACTGACGCTGGCTAGCGTTGTGGATAATTTGTACTGAAGATTAGAATTTGGAGCGGGAAACGAGACTCGAACTCGCGACCCCGACCTTGGCAAGGTCGTGCTCTACCAACTGAGCTATTCCCGCTTGGGTGGTGCTGGCTTTAAAAGCCAAATCAAATTTGGAGCGGGAAACGAGACTCGAACTCGCGACCCCGACCTTGGCAAGGTCGTGCTCTACCAACTGAGCTATTCCCGCATATTCTTCGTCTTTCAAGCTGATGCTTAAAAGCCATCGAATTTGGTGGTACTGCTGTAATCAAATTTGGAGCGGGAAACGAGACTCGAACTCGCGACCCCGACCTTGGCAAGGTCGTGCTCTACCAACTGAGCTATTCCCGCTCTGTGTAACGCTGCAAATTCTGCATCGGTACGGGAGGCGCATTATACGAGAAATCGTTTTAGTCGCAAGCCCTCAAACGATTTTTTTTGCGATTTTTGTTTGAATGCTGATTAATTCAACAAAATGATTATTTTCCCAGCGAAAATAAGGAAAATCTCTCGATCCTGCCTTTTTTCGCGTTAGTGAAAAAAACAGGACCGAGGCTAACAACTTCTTATAGCTTGATAAAGTTCTCGCGGTAGAACGCAAGTTCCGCCACTGACTCACGGATATCATCCATCGCCTGGTGGGTGCCCTGCTTTTTGAAACCAGGCAAAATTTCAGGCTTCCAGCGGCGAGCCAGTTCTTTCAGAGTGCTGACATCCAGATAGCGATAGTGGAAGTACTCTTCAAGCTCTGGCATGTACTTAAACAGGAAACGGCGATCCTGGCCGATACTGTTACCACAGATTGGGGAGCTATTCGCTGGGACCCACTGTTTCAGGAACTCAAGCGTTGCCAGTTCAGCGGCACGGTCGTCCTGGGTGCTTGCTTTCACGCGTTCCACCAGCCCACTGCCGGTATGAGTACGCACGTTCCAGTCATCCATCAGAGCCAGTTGTTCATCGGACTGATGAACCGCGATCGTTGGCCCTTCGGCAAGGATATTCAAATTGGCATCGGTAACCAGAGTGGCAATTTCAATTATGCGATCCCGCTCGGGGTCCAGGCCGGTCATTTCTAAATCAATCCAAATCAGATTGTTTTCATTTCCACTCATGCTATTTTCCACCCTTCTTGTGCGTAGCCCACCCTTGTCGATGGGTTAATTCGTATAAAATAGTGTGTATCATAGAGGTTTTGCCCACCACGGGCGACCAGGAGCCAGTAAGATTGAGCAAAAATAAACTCTCCAAAGGACAGCAGCGCCGGGTTTCAGCAAACCACCAGCGTCGGCTTAAACAGACTGTGGAGAAAGCCGATCCTGACGACTCTCAGTTTGGCGAACCGCGCGATGGTCGCGTCATTAGCCGTTTCGGCCAACATGCCGATGTTGAATCACCAGGTGGTGACATTCACCGCTGCAATATTCGCCGCACCATCCGTTCGCTGGTAACCGGCGACAATGTGGTCTGGCGCCCAGCCAAAGAAGCTGCGGCTGGCGTAACCATAAAAGGCATTGTTGATGCGGTGCACGAGCGCACAACCGTCCTGACACGCCCTGATTTCTACGACGGCGTGAAGCCCATTGCCGCCAACATCGACCAAATTATTGTGGTTTCCGCCATTCTGCCCGAGCTGTCATTAAACATTATTGACCGTTATCTGGTGGCGTGTGAAACCCTGGACGTTGAACCACTGTTGGTACTGAATAAAACCGATCTGCTCGACGAAGAAGGCCTGAAATTCGTCAATGAACAGATGGATATCTACCGTAAGATTGGTTACCGCGTGTTGATGGTTTCCAGCCATAAAGTAGAAGGCCTGAAAGAGCTTGAAGAAGCCCTGATCGGCCGCGTCAGTATTTTTGCCGGGCAATCAGGTGTTGGTAAATCGAGCCTGCTCAATAACCTGCTCGGGTTCAAAGAAGTCCAGATTCTGGTGAATGACGTTTCTGACAACTCAGGTTTAGGCCAGCACACCACCACTGCATCTCGTCTGTACCACTTCCCGGGCGGCGGTGATGTTATCGACTCCCCTGGTGTGCGTGAGTTTGGTTTGTGGCACTTAGAGCCGGATCAAGTCACTCATGGGTTTACTGAATTCCACGAATATTTAGGTCGTTGCAAATACCGTGACTGCAGCCACACCAACGATCCAGGCTGCGCGCTACGCGAAGCCGTTGAGCGTGGGGAAATCGCCGAGACGCGTTTCGAAAATTACCATCGCATACTGGAAAGTATGTCCGAGGTAAAATCGCGTAAAACCTTTTCCGATACTGACCGCTGACAATTAAGCTGGGCATCGCTAAAATCGCGCTCCTTTTTGTGTATGCCCGCTAATATGGGTACTTAGCCAGGAGGCTATCTTGTTAGACAACTTTAAACTTTCGCTCCAGTACATTCTGCCTAAACTATGGCTGACTCGCCTGGCAGGTTGGGGTGCAAGCAAACGAGCTGGCTGGTTGACCAAACTGGTTATCGACCTGTTCGTTAAATACTACAAAGTCGACATGAAGGAAGCTCAGAAGCCGGATACCGCTAGCTATCGCACCTTCAATGAATTCTTCGTGCGCCCACTGCGTGACGATGTCCGTCCAATCAATACCGACCCAAATGTGTTGGTGATGCCAGCAGACGGCGTAGTTAGCCAGTTGGGCCCGATTGAAGAAGACAAAATCTTGCAGGCAAAAGGCCATAACTACAGCCTCGAAGCCTTGCTCGCCGGTAACTACTTAATGGCCGATTTGTTCCGTAACGGCAGTTTCGTTACCACTTATCTGTCACCACGTGATTACCATCGTGTACACATGCCGTGTAACGGTATCTTGCGTGAAATGATTTACGTGCCGGGCGACCTGTTCTCCGTAAACCATTTAACCGCGCAAAACGTGCCGAACCTGTTTGCCCGTAACGAACGTGTTATCTGTCTGTTCGATACTGAGTTTGGCCCGATGGCACAAATCCTGGTGGGTGCCACCATTGTTGGCAGCATCGAAACCGTCTGGGCTGGCACTATCACGCCACCGCGTGAAGGCGTAATTAAACGCTGGACGTGGCCTGCGGGTGAAAGCGAAGGCTCCGTTGCGCTGCTGAAAGGCCAGGAGATGGGCCGCTTCAAACTTGGCTCTACGGTCATCAACTTGTTCGCGCCAGGTAAAGTGAACCTTGCTGAACAACTGCAAAGCTTGTCTGTCACCAAAATTGGTGAACCGCTGGCGGTTTCTACCGAGCCTGTGATTGAGCCAGAAATCCCGGTAAGTGAGATTCTGGAAGTCGAAGTTGCGGCTGAACAACAAACCAGCCCGTCTGTGGAAAACAAAACCGAAAGTTAACCTGCTCTCCCCAGCCCTCGTGACACCGCTACGAGGGCTGGTTCACTTAAAGGTACTGACGTGCGCCTGATAATCACACTTCTGATGGCCTGGTGCCTAAGTCTTCCGGCGTATGCCGCCACCGCCCCCGACGCCAAACAAATCTCCCAGGAACTCGAACAAGCTAAGTCTGCAAAAGACAAACCTGGCAGCCCTGAAACCGTGGAAGCACTTCAGACCGCGCTCAACGCGCTTGATGAGCGCAAAGTCTCGCTGGAACGAGCCACGCAATACCAACAAGTTATCGATAACTTCCCCAAACTCTCTGACACCTTGCGTCGGCAGATAAATAACCTGCGCGATGAACCGCCAAAAGTGCCAGAGACCATGAGCACTGATGCGTTAAATCAGGAAATCCTGCAAGTTAGCAGCCAGTTGCTCGATAAGAGCCGCCTTGCGCAGCAAGAGCAGGAACGCACCAGAGAAATCACCGATTCGCTCAGCCAACTGCCTCAACAGCAAACCGATGCGCGCCGCCAGTTAAACGAGGTGGAACGTCGGATGGGTACCCCGCCTGCTAGCAGCACACCGCTAGCGCAGGCACAAAATCTCTCTTTACAGGCTGAATCATCACGTCTGAAAGCCTTGGTCGATGAACTGGAACTGGCACAGTTGTCAGCCAGTAACCGCCAGGAACTCGCGCGTCTACGGGCAGAACTGGCACAAAAGCAGAGCACGCAGCTGGATGCTTATCTCCAGGCATTACGTAATCAGCTGAATAATCAGCGCCAGCGCGAAGCTGAGAAGGCCCTGGAAAGCACAGAGTTGCTAGCTGAAAGCAGCGCCAACCTGCCATCAGGTATCGTTGACCAGTTTAAAAATAACCGTGAATTATCCCAGGCGTTGAATCAACAGGCTCAGCGTATGGATTTAGTGGCCTCTCAGCAACGCCAGGCCTCAAGCCAGACATTGCAAGTGCGTCAGGCACTCAACACGCTGCGCGAACAGTCACAATGGCTTGGCGTGTCGAATGTGTTGGGTGAAGCCTTACGCGCTCAGGTGGCTCGTTTACCTGAAATGCCAAAGCCACAGCAACTGGATACCGAACTTGGCCAGTTGCGTGTACAGCGTCTGCATTATGAAGACCTGATGAACAAGCAGCAGCAATTACGCCAGATTCGTCAGAACGATGGTCAGGAGCTTACCAGTGAGCAAAATCGTATTCTGGAAGCGCAATTGCGCACCCAGCGCGAACTGCTCAATTCCTTGCTGCAAGGTGGCGATAACCTGATTCTCGAGCTAACCAAACTGAAAGTGGCGAATAGCCAACTGGAAGATGCGTTAAAAGAGGTCAACGAAGCAACACACCGCTACCTGTTCTGGACCTCAGATGTCAGCCCGATGGGCATCACTTGGCCGGTGGAGATTGTGCAGGATTTGCGTCGTCTGGTATCGATGGACACGTTCAGCCAGCTTGGCAGTGCCACCATCATGATGCTCACCAGCAAGGAAACGCTGCTGCCGCTGTTCGGCGCATTGATACTAGTGGGCTTTAGTGTCAGCTCCCGCCGCCATTTTTCTGCCTTCCTTGAACGATCGAGCGCCAGGGTCGGTAAGGTCACGCAGGATCATTTCAGCTTAACCTTGCGCACCGTGTTCTGGTCGATTCTGGTGGCGTTGCCTCTACCGGTATTATGGGCAACGCTCGGCTACGGGCTACAAGCTGCCTGGCCGTACCCGCTCGCAGTCGCTATCGGTGATGGCGTGACCGCCACGGTGCCATTGCTGTGGGCCGTGATGATTTGCGCCACGTTTGCTCGCCCGAATGGTTTGTTCATCGTGCATTTTGGCTGGCCGCAGCCACGCGTCGCCCGTGCCATGCGCTATTACCTGATGAGCATCGGCATGATTGTGCCGCTGATTATGGCATTGATTATTTTCGATAATCTTAATGACCGTGAGTTCTCAGGCTCACTCGGCAGACTGTGTTTCATGTTGATTTGTGGCGCGATGGCCCTGGTGACCTTGAGTCTGAAACGTGCAGGCATTCCGCTGTATCTG
The DNA here is from genome assembly GCF_979253565.1 of Buttiauxella sp. AC038. Classification (NCBI taxonomy): domain Bacteria; kingdom Pseudomonadati; phylum Pseudomonadota; class Gammaproteobacteria; order Enterobacterales; family Enterobacteriaceae; genus Buttiauxella; species Buttiauxella sp. AC038. Next base: position 4,481,676 of record NZ_CEEDCQ010000001.1, read on the forward strand.
GATAAACAAGGTAATAGCGAAAACATCGCTAACACCATTTTGTGGAACCTGCTGCTCGCGGCTCCGTTGCTCGCTATTCTGGCAGCGGCAGTGGGTTACCTGGCAACCGCACAGGCCTTGCTGGCGAGGCTTGAAACGTCGGTGGCTATCTGGTTCTTGTTACTGGTGGTTTACCATATCTTCCGTCGCTGGATGCTGATTCAGCGCCGCCGCCTGGCCTTTGACCGCGCCAAACATCGCCGTGCTGAAATCCTGGCCCAGCGGGCACGTGGTGAAGAAGAAGCCGCTCACAGCCACAGCAACGAAGGCTCGTCGGAAACCATCGAAGAACCTGAAATCGATCTGGATACCATTAGCGTGCAATCACTGCGCCTGGTGCGTTCGATTCTGATGCTGATTGCGCTGTTGTCGGTCATTGTGTTGTGGTCAGAAATCCATTCTGCATTTGGTTTCCTTGAGAACATCACCCTGTGGGATGTGACCTCAACGGTACAAGGCGTGGAAAGCATTGAGCCGATAACCCTGGGTTCAGTGTTAATTGCCATATTGGTGCTAATTATCACCATGCAACTGGTACGTAACCTCCCTGCACTACTCGAACTTGCGCTCTTACAGCATCTGGATTTGGCACCAGGCACCGGTTACGCCATTACCACCGTCACCAAATATCTGCTGTTACTGGTCGGCACGTTAGTTGGCTTCTCGATGATTGGCATTGAGTGGTCGAAATTGCAGTGGCTGGTTGCAGCCCTCGGTGTTGGTCTGGGTTTTGGTTTGCAGGAGATCTTCGCCAACTTTATTTCCGGCCTGATTATTCTGTTCGAAAAACCGATTCGTATTGGCGACACGGTGACGATTCGCGATCTCACTGGCAGTGTCACCAAGATCAACACCCGTGCTACCACTATCAGCGACTGGGACCGCAAAGAGATAATCGTGCCAAATAAAGCGTTTATCACCGAGCAGTTCATCAACTGGTCGTTGTCGGATTCAGTAACGCGTGTGGTGCTAACTGTTCCAGCCCCGTCTGATGCAAACAGCGAGGAAGTCACGAAGGTGTTGTTGCAGGCAGCCGAGCGCTGTTCGTTGGTCATTGATAACCCACCGCCAGAAGCGTTCCTTGTGGACCTGCAGGCGGGCATTCAAATATTTGAGCTGCGTATCTACGCCGCAGAGATGAACCACCGTATGCCGCTGCGCCACGAAATTCATCAGCTCATTTTGCAAGGCTTCCGTGAACACGGTATCGAGCTGCCATTCCCACCGTTCCAGATGCGTCTGGATAGTCTGGGTGGGCAACGGAGTAGTAAGACGCTGACATCGTCGGGGAAAGCGGGAAGAACGCCGGGGAGTTTGTAATAAAAAGCGGGTGAAGCTAAACGCTTACCCGCTCTATTTTTACATCGCGTAGGGTGGATAAGCGCAAGCGTCATCCACCGTTTTTTTAAGCCCGGTCTACCGGGAACGCCAGCACGTCGGCCAGGCTTTCAGCCTTCAGCGCCAACATAATCAAACGATCCACACCTAGCGCAACACCTGAACAATCAGGCAATCCCGCCTTCAGCGCTTCCAGCAAATTCACATCAATTGGCTGCTGTGGCAAACCGCGAGCGGCACGTTTGCGATTATCCTGCTCGAAACGCTGCTGCTGCTCACGCGCATCGGTTAATTCGTGGAAACCATTCGCCAGCTCAATACCTCGGAAGTAAACCTCGAAACGCTCCGCGACGCGGTGATCCTCGGTGCTGATTTGCGCAAGGGCTGCCTGGCTTGCCGGGAAGTGATAAACAAACGTCGGTTTGTCTTTACCAATATGTGGCTCAACACCCATGCTGAACAGCAATTGCAGCAAGGTATCGCGGTCTTCTTCCTGATCGGCAATGTTGCTTAGATCGAGTTTTTTCGCCACTTCGCGCAACTGCGTTTTGTCCGCAGAAAGTGGGTCAATCTCCAGGTGGCGCTGGAAAGCCTGCTGATATGAGAGAGACTCTGCCGCATCTGTTTCCAGAACCTGTTGCAGTAAATCATCAACTTCATTCATCAGACGATACATATCGTAGCAAGGACGGTACCACTCCAGCATAGTGAACTCTGGATTATGGTGGCGGCCCATCTCTTCATTACGGAAGCTACGGCACAGCTGAAATACCGGGCCGATGCCTGCCGCCAGCAGGCGTTTCATGTGGTATTCCGGGCTAGTCATCAGGTACAAATTCACGCCCTGAGCATGGCCTGGGCCAACAAAACGGGTTTCAAACGGGAACAGATTAATGTCCGTTACCGTAGCCTGACTCATGCACGGTGTTTCCACCTCCAGTACACCGCGGTCGGCAAAAAAACGCCGAATGACTGCCATGATCGCAGCGCGTTTTAACAGGTTGGGGATGGATGCGCTCGGCTGCCAGGTGGCCGTTTCGCTCATGGTGGAGTCTCCGTATTCAAACAAGGCCGAGAAGTCTACCCGCATCGCATATTGGAGACAAATTTTGCGCAGTAAATTTTCATCGTTGCTGAAACCACTATGACGCGAAGAATCCTAATTTCGTGACGTAACTCATCACTACTACTAATTAATTGCTGAACTGAACAGCAAAAAAATCGAACACGTCAAATTTCCTTAAAAAGCCTGCGGCTATAATCCGCTACCTACAAAGGAGCAGGGATAACCCTTTCGCTATAGCTGGCGCCGTATTGGTGAACTACCTTTGGTTAAATTAGCTATGCGAAATAACTAAAATCTGGAGGAATGTCGTGCAAACCTTTCAAGCCGATCTTGCCATAATAGGCGCTGGCGGAGCGGGCTTACGAGCAGCCATCGCGGCGGCACAAGCCAATCCACAAGCCAAAATCGCTCTGATTTCCAAAGTCTACCCAATGCGTAGTCACACCGTGGCCGCCGAAGGGGGTTCTGCTGCCGTTACGCAGGATCACGACAGTTACGAATACCATTTCAACGACACCGTTTCCGGTGGCGACTGGTTGTGTGAGCAGGATGTAGTCGACTACTTCGTGCATAACTGCCCAACCGAAATGACACAGCTTGAGCAATGGGGTTGCCCATGGAGCCGCCGCCCGGACGGTTCAGTGAACGTTCGCCGTTTTGGTGGCATGAAGATTGAGCGCACCTGGTTTGCCGCAGATAAAACCGGCTTCCATATGCTCCACACCCTATTCCAGACCTCATTACAGTTCCCGCAAATCCAGCGTTTTGACGAGCACTTCGTGCTCGACATTCTGGTTGATGACGGCGCTGCTCGTGGCCTGGTCGCCATGAATATGATGGAAGGCACGCTGGTACAAATCCGCGCCAATGCCGTTGTTATGGCAACCGGTGGTGCGGGTCGTGTTTATCGCTATAACACTAACGGCGGCATCGTGACCGGCGATGGTATGGGCATGGCGTTGAGCCACGGCGTACCGTTGCGTGATATGGAATTTGTGCAATATCACCCGACCGGCCTGCCGGGTTCCGGCATTCTGATGACGGAAGGCTGCCGTGGTGAAGGCGGTATTCTGGTCAACAAAGATGGCTATCGTTATCTGCAAGATTACGGAATGGGGCCTGAAACCCCTCTGGGCGAGCCGCGCAACAAATATATGGAACTTGGTCCGCGCGACAAAGTTTCTCAGGCCTTCTGGCACGAATGGCGTGCAGGCCGTACCGTTCCGACTCCACGTGGCGATGTGGTTTATCTCGACCTGCGTCACCTGGGTGAGAAAAAACTTCTCGAACGTCTACCGTTTATCTGTGAACTGTCCAAAGCTTATGTTGGCGTCGACCCGGTAAAAGAGCCGATTCCGGTTCGCCCTACCGCGCACTACACCATGGGTGGTATCGAAACTGACAGCCAGTGCGAATCCCGCATTAAAGGCCTGTTCGCGGTCGGCGAATGTTCGTCTGTTGGCCTGCATGGTGCAAACCGTTTAGGTTCGAACTCTCTGGCAGAGCTGGTGGTGTTTGGTCGCCTGGCGGGTGAAAACGCGATGAAGCGTGCGAACGAAGCACAGCCTGCCAATGATGCTGCACTGAACGCGCAAGCGGCAGATGTTGAAACCCGTCTCAAGAAATTGGTGAATCAGGAAGGCAGTGAAAACTGGTCGAAGATCCGCGATGAAATGGGTCTGTCGATGGAAGAAGGTTGCGGTATTTATCGCACCCCTGAACTGATGCAGAAAACGAAAGACAAGCTGGCTGAGCTGCAGGAGCGCTTCAAACGCGTTCGCATTACTGACACATCCAGCGTGTTCAATACTGATTTGCTCTACACCATCGAGTTGGGCCACGGCCTGAACGTTGCGGAATGTATGGCGCACTCAGCAATGGCGCGTAAAGAGTCTCGTGGTGCGCACCAGCGTCTGGACGAAGGTTGCACCGAACGTGATGACGTGAACTTCCTGAAACACACTCTCGCCTTCCGTGACGCCAATGGAACTACGCGTCTGGAATACAGTGATGTGAAAATCACCACCCTGCCACCGGCAAAACGCGTCTATGGTGCGGAATCAGAAGCGGCCGACAAGAAGAAGGAGGCGTCTAATGGCTGATGCGATGAAGACCCTGAAGATTGAAGTGGTGCGCTACAACCCGGAAACGGATAACGAGCCGCACAGTGCAATCTATGAAGTGCCTTATGATGAGCAAACCTCGCTGCTGGATGCGCTGGGTTATATCAAAGACAACCTGGCACCAGACCTGAGCTATCGCTGGTCATGCCGTATGGCTATCTGCGGCTCTTGCGGCATGATGGTCAACCGCGTGCCTAAACTGGCTTGTAAAACCTTCCTGCGTGAATACACCAAGGGTATGAAGGTTGAGGCGCTGGCAAATTTCCCAATTGAGCGCGATTTAGTGGTCGATATGACCCACTTTATCGAAAGCCTGGAAGCGATTAAGCCGTACATCATCGGCAATACGCGTACACCAGACCAGGGGCCAAACACCCAAACTCCAGCCCAGATGGCGAAATACCATCAGTTTTCCGGCTGCATCAACTGTGGCCTGTGTTATTCCGCATGCCCGCAGTTTGGTTTAAACCCTGAGTTTATTGGCCCAGCTGCAATCACGCTTGCTCACCGTTACAACCTGGATAACCGCGACCATGGCAAGAAAGAGCGTATGGCGCAGTTAAACGGCCAGAACGGCGTCTGGAGCTGTACTTTCGTGGGCTACTGCTCCGAAGTGTGCCCGAAACACGTCGATCCCGCCGCTGCCATCCAGCAGGGTAAAGTCGAAAGTTCGAAAGACTTTTTGATTGCCACCCTGAAACCACGCTAAGGAGTGCAAAATGACTACGAAACGTAAGCCATATGTGCGGACGATGACCCCAACCTGGTGGAAAAAACTGGGTTTCTATCGTTTTTATATGATTCGTGAAGGAACCGCTGTGCCTACCGTCTGGTTCAGCATCTTGTTGCTGTGCGGCCTTTTCTCTTTGAAAAGTGGCCCGGAAAGCTGGGCAGGGTTTGTCAGTTTTCTCCAGAACCCTATCGTGGTTATCCTCAACCTGATCACTTTAGCGGCTGCGTTGTTGCATACGAAAACCTGGTTTGAACTGGCACCAAAGGCCGCCAATATCATCATCAAAGATGACAAAATGGGGCCGGAGCCAGTGATTAAAGGGTTGTGGGCGGTGACGGTTGTCGCCACGGTCGTCATTCTGTTTATTGCACTGTTCTGGTAAGGGGGACGTCATGATTAATCCGAATCCAAAACGCTCCGACGAGCCAGTATTCTGGGGTCTGTTTGGCGCAGGCGGCATGTGGGGTGCAATCATTGCTCCTGTCATCGTGCTGCTGGTTGGCATCATGCTGCCGCTGGGGCTTTTCCCGGGCGATGCATTAAGCTATGACCGTGTGCTGGCATTCTCACAAAGCCTGATTGGTCGCCTGTTCATCTTCCTGATGATTGTGCTGCCACTGTGGTGTGGTTTGCACCGTATCCACCACGCAATGCACGACCTGAAAATTCATGTGCCATCTGGCAAGTGGGTGTTCTACGGTCTTGCAGCCATTCTGACTGTTGTGACTTTTATTGGTGTCATCACTCTCTAAAGTTAAGCATTCCAGTGACAAGGCCTGCCATGTGCAGGCCTTTTTGTTTGTATCTTCCCGCCTGCCACGTAAACATATTCGCTAAGACACCCCTGAGGACTGATGATAAATTGAGTCGTTCAGGGCATGCTGTCGTGTCACTTTATGGAAGCTATTCAATGATGAAAAAAACACTTTGCGGTGTGCTAATGCTCACGGCCTCCTGCTCAGCGCTTGCTGCAACGAAAGCGTTGACCGAACAACAGATTGCTCAGACAGTCAATCAGACCATTGAACCGCTGCTCAAAGAGCAGAATATACCCGGCATGGCCGTCGCCGTTATTTATCAGGGAAAGCCCTATTACTTCACGTATGGTCAGGCTGATATCGCCAAAAATTTACCGGTCACGAAAGAGACATTGTTTGAACTCGGCTCTGTCAGTAAGACCTTTACCGGTGTTCTGGGTGGCGATAGCGTAGCCCGTGGGGAAATAAAACTAAGCGACCCGGCAACGAAGTACTGGCCTGCACTCACCGGTAAGCAATGGAAAGACATTAACCTGCTGCAACTTGCTACCTATACCGCAGGTGGCTTGCCCCTACAGGTTCCTGATGAAGTCACAAGCCAGGCTTCCTTGCTCCATTTTTACCAGAACTGGCAGCCACAATGGGCTCCAGGCTCCACTCGACTCTATGCTAATGCCAGCATCGGCCTATTCGGTGCGTTGGCGGTGAAGCCGTCAGGAATGAGCTTTGAAGAAGCAATGTCCAGACGCGTATTCCAGCCGTTAAACCTTGTGCATACATGGATAAAAGTGCCCGCATCTGAGGAGCACAACTACGCATGGGGCTACCGTAACGATAAGCCAGTGCACGTTTCACCGGGCATGCTGGATGCAGAAGCCTATGGCGTGAAAACTACGATTGAAGATATGGCCAGTTGGCTACAGGCAAACATCAAGCCTGAACAGGTCGATTCTGCAACATTACGTAAGGGAATTGAGCTCGCACAATCGCGCTACTGGCGAATTGGCAGCATGTATCAGGGCTTAGGTTGGGAGATGCACAACTGGCCGGTTGATGCCAAAACCGTAGTGAATGGCAGCGATAACAAAGTGGCGCTATCGCCTCAAACGGCGACAGCCATCGAACCGCCGGCACCTGTTGTTAAGAAATCCTGGGTTCACAAAACAGGCTCAACCGGGGGCTTTGGGACTTATGTAGCGTTTATTCCCGAGCAACAACTTGGCATCGTGATGATGGCAAATAAAAGCTACCCAAACCCAGAGCGGGTTAAAGCCGGGTACAAGATCCTCGCAGCATTACAGTAATGCATACCGGCCTGCTCAGCAGGCCTTTTTATTTCTGCCCGCATACCGCTTTTTTCCTGCTGCCATCTACACTTAGCTAAAAACAACAGAAGGAATTAGCTATGCGCATCTGGCCGATTATCACCACTATTGCAGTTGCGTTTCTCGTTGTTGCCTGTAGCTCCCCAACCCCTCCACCAGGTACTACGGTGGTCAATAATTTTGAAGCAAAACGCTATCTCGGCAAGTGGTATGAAATTGCCCGTCTTGACCACAAGTTTGAAAGCGGGCTAGAACAAGTGACTGCTACATATAGCACCATGGATGACGGTGGCATTCGTGTGATAAACAGAGGATTTAATCCCGACAGGCAGATGTGGCAACAAAGTGTCGGCAAAGCTTACTTCACTGGAGACCCAAGTCGCGCAGCACTAAAAGTCTCATTCTTTGGGCCGTTTTACGGTGGATATAATGTGATAGCCATTGATAAAGATTACCGGCACGCACTGGTATGCGGGCCGGATAAAGACTATCTGTGGATATTGTCGCGCACGCCGACCATTAGCGATGATGTGAAACAGCAGATGCTCGAGGCTGCCAAACGACAGGGCTTCGCGGTTGAGAAGCTGCTGTGGATTAGGCAGCCCGTCAGTTAGTGGGTGCTGAGCTTCAGGCCAATAATACCAATGACAATCAATGCCAGGCTCGCGATGCGGGCCAGGCTTGCTGATTCACCTAATAGTATGATGCCGGTGGTTGCGGCACCTACCGCACCAATCCCCGTCCAGATGGCATAGGCGGTACCCGTCGGCAGCGTTTTCATTGACCAGGACAGCAGCGCAATGCTGACAACCATAGCAACTACTGTGATAACGCTTGGCCACAGGCGGGTGAAACCATGGGTATATTTCAGGCCGACAGCCCACACAACTTCTAATAAACCGGCGATAACAAGAATAAACCAGGCCATATACAGCTCCATTATTGGGGCCGTCCCCGGAAATCAAGAAGCGCAAATGGGTCGTCCCATAAGGCTGGTGAGGGCGCTATTTTAACAATCAACCGCAGACAAAAAAGTCCAACAGGACTTTCTTATCATAAAAACCAGTAAAGTTTTGTTTCCATGTCTGGCGGGAGTTTTGACATTAAGCCGAGAAATGAACGCAATTTAACCCGTAAATCCACAATTCATTTCAGGTGGTTTCTTCATATTATAATGTTTTATTTGGCATTCAGAAAAGGCTGTAATAGTGAGTCACGTGAACGGTAATTATGCATAAGATATTGTTAATTGACCGCTGCCATTATACCCGGCAGGGATTCAAATATTGGCTCAGTCAAAACACTGCTTTTTCTATTTCTGAAACTGACAATTTACTTTTAGCTCGCGAGAAAATAATACAATGGCGGCCTAATCTTGTTATTGCTGATTTCACCAGTTTCGCCAGCACTCTACATAATATCCAACAGCTCTCATCTATTTATTCTGCCTGTGGCACATCAATTCGATTAATGTTACTTAACAGCATCCGTCACGAAAAGATTGAAGAGTACTGTCTGGCCCAGGGCTCACGCTCGCTGTATAGCAAATCTGTCCCACTAGCGGAGCTTTACGACACTATTCAGAAGCAACTTAGTGCCCGCCCACCTTTTCATCCGGTAAGGCAGTACACCTCTCCTCTTCTTACTTTGCGTGAGGAGCGTATATTAAAGTTGTGGACCGATGAGGCCAATAATGATTTTATCGCCACAATAATGGGGATTAGTACCAAGACGGTTTATACCTATAAGCGGAATATCCGTATGAAGTTAGGGATTAATAATCGCTATTCATTGTTTATAGAACAACAGCATTAAAAAAATTAATTACGGTACGGCAATCATACCGTACCGTCAGTGATACTTTAATTCTGTGCTTTTGTTGCCGCACCAGAAATCGCCTGACCACCATCCTGAATATCTTCACCCATACCTTTGGTGGTATTACACGCAGTGAGTAACGATGAAAGCACTATGAGAGAAAAGAACGCTGCAATAGTTTTCTTAATCATGACCGTTTCCTTTTTTGACCATATTGTTTGTGTATAGCAGTTAAAGCATAGACAAAAATTGGCAAACTGAAGGAAAAAGCGGATTTTTAGGAGTGTTGGAAATTACTTGTTTGCTGCACGTTCGATGGAGCCGCCAAGGTGCTTGAGATCTTCACCAAAGCCGCGGGTGGTATTACAACCGGCGAGAAACGAAGTTAACAACGTGATGAAAAGTAAATGCTTAATCAAACGGATCATCTTCCCTGCCTTTTGTAAGCTGCGGTGAAGCGAAAAACCGCCTCACCGCAAATCTTCACGTATTACTTAACGCGAGAAACGTATTCGCCAGAGCGAGTGTCAACTTTGATCACTTCGCCAGTCTGAACGAACAAAGGTACTTTAACCACAGCACCAGTAGACAGTTTTGCAGGCTTACCGCCAGTACCAGCAGTATCACCTTTCAGACCTGGATCGGTTTCAACGATTTCCAGCTCAACAAAGTTTGGTGGTTGTACGGCGATTGGACGGCCGTTCCACAGGGTTACGATACATTCGGCCTGATCCAGCATCCACTTAGCATTTTCGCCAATGGCTTTTTCATCAGCTGCAAGCTGCTCGAAAGTTTCGTTGTTCATGAAGTGGTAGAACTCACCGTCGTTGTACAGGTAAGTCAGGTTCATATCGATAACGTCTGCGCCTTCAGCGGAGTCGGTAGATTTGAAAGTTTTTTCTACGCGGGTGCCAGTCAACAGGCGGCGCATTTTAACGCGAGCAAAGGCTTGGCCTTTACCTGGTTTAACGAACTCACTGGATTCAACCGCGTAAGGTTCGCCTTCGAACATGATTTTAAGACCGGCACGAAAATCGTTGCTAGAATAAGTCGCCATAAGGCCCTCTGAAATTGTTAATTGGTAGCTTAGCCAAAAAATGGCACACATTGTAACCCTAAATCCCCCCGCAGAGAAGATTGGTTAACGCAACTTGGCGATGTTATAACCGATCCTGACGAACTGCTGCATATTTTAGAGCTGGACGCTGACAAAGATCTGTTAGCGGGACGTGATGCACGCCGACTTTTTGCCTTGCGCGTGCCGCGAGCTTTTGTCGCTCGCATGGAAAAAGGCAATCCAAACGACCCACTATTACGCCAGGTGTTAACTTCAAAAGAGGAGTTTATTGCCGCTCCCGGCTTTAGCACTGACCCTCTTGAAGAGCAGCACAGCGTTGTGCCGGGGCTGCTGCATAAATACAACAACCGTGCGCTTTTGTTAGTTAAAGGTGGCTGTGCAGTCAACTGCCGCTACTGTTTCCGCCGCCATTTCCCCTACTCCGATAACCAGGGAAACAAGCGTAACTGGCAGGCAGCCATTTCATACATCAGCGATCACCCTGAACTCGATGAGATCATTTTTTCTGGCGGCGATCCGCTTATGGCAAAAGATCACGAGCTGGACTGGCTGATCGGTGAACTGGAAGCCATCGCGCATATTAAACGGTTACGTATTCACAGCCGTTTGCCGATTGTCATCCCGGCACGTATTACAGATACGCTGGTAGCGCGTCTCGCACGCTCACGGTTGCAGGTGATTCTGGTAAACCATATCAACCATGCCAATGAGATTGATGATGAGTTCAGAGCGGCTATGGTGGGCTTACGCCAGGCCGGCGTCACATTGCTTAACCAAAGTGTCCTGCTGCGCGATGTGAACGATAACGCACAGACTCTCGCAAGCCTGAGTAATGCATTGTTTGATGCGGGCGTGATGCCGTATTACCTGCATGTGCTCGATAAAGTGCAGGGTGCGGCGCATTTCATGGTGAGTGATGATGAAGCCAGAATGATTATGCGTGAGTTACTGACGTTGATTTCCGGCTATATGGTGCCGAAGCTTGCGCGTGAGATTGGCGGTGAGCCGAGTAAAACACCATTGGATTTGCAGTTACGGCAAAGCTGATTTCAGTAGCTTAAAATGGTGGTTGACGCGGGGCGCTTATCCACCCTACACAACTGAAGAGTTTGGTTTGTCGGGTAAGCGCAGCGCCACCCGACATCATAAAGCGCCCCCTAAATCAGTTCGGGCACTTATAAACCTGACCAGTCATTTTGCTGGCAGTAGGAGCAAAGCTCGACAACAAGTTTTGAGTTGGGCTGCTCACGCCATACAGCACGTTACCACCCATCGCCGCTGCGTTATTACGCAGAGCATTAGCCGCACCGCGCATAGAACCACCTTCATCACCATGTTGGCCTGACAACCAGTTGCTTTGCTCGCCGGTTGCGGTGCCAATCAGCTGGCATTCAGTGCCTGGCTTCTCTTCAACGAAACGAACGCTCTGGCCATTAGTGCTTAACTCATTGCTGGTGCTACATCCTGCCAGCAGCAGCGCTGCCACAGCTATTCCTGCTGAAACTTTAATGCGCATGTTCTTCCCCGTTATCAATGCCGTCTTGAATAGTAGCGGGCAGTCATCGCCCGGTGAGATCTTATACCAGAGTGCGACCAAAAAGAAAAAACCCTCAGACATTTCTGCCTGAGGGTTTTCTTAACACGGTGTTACTTCACACCAGGTGTTGGGGCAAATTACATCATGCCGCCCATGCCACCCATACCGCCCATACCTGCGCCACCTAAGTCAGGGCCGTCAGATTTTGGCATATCGGTAATCATGCACTCAGTGGTGATCATCAGGCCAGCCACAGAAGCTGCGTACTGCAGAGCAGAACGAGTTACTTTGGTTGGATCCAGGATACCCATGTCGATCATGTTGCCGTATTCTTCAGTTGCTGCGTTGTAACCGTAGTTACCGTCGCCCGCTTTCACGTTGTTAGCAACAACAGATGGCTCTTCGCCGCAGTTCAGAACGATCTGACGCAGTGGAGATTCCATTGCACGCAGTGCAACTTTGATACCCACGTTCTGGTCTTCGTTCTGGCCACGCAGTTCAGACAGTTTAGACGCTACGCGAATCAGCGCAACACCACCACCGGCAACTACACCTTCTTCAACCGCAGCACGGGTAGCGTGCAGGGCATCTTCAACGCGTGCTTTCTTCTCTTTCATTTCAACTTCGGTAGCAGCACCGACTTTGATTACTGCAACGCCACCAGCCAGTTTAGCTACGCGCTCTTGCAGTTTTTCACGGTCGTAATCAGAAGTTGCTTCTTCAATTTGCTTACGAATCTGAGTTACACGGCCCTGGATCGCATCTTCTTCACCATTACCATCGATGATAGTCGTGGTGTCTTTGTTGATAACGATACGTTTAGCAGTACCCAGGTCTTCCAGAGTCGCTTTTTCCAGCTCCATACCGATCTCTTCAGAGATGACGGTACCGCCAGTCAGAGTTGCGATGTCTTGCAGCATTGCTTTACGACGGTCGCCAAAGCCAGGTGCTTTAACAGCAGCAACTTTCACGATGCCACGCATGGTGTTAACCACCAGGGTCGCCAGCGCTTCACCTTCAACATCTTCAGCAATGATCAGCAGTGGTTTGCCTGCTTTCGCAACGGCTTCCAGAACTGGCAGCATTTCACGGATGTTGGAGATTTTTTTGTCAGCCAGCAGAATGAACGGGCTTTCCAGTTCGATAGAACCAGTTTCAGGCTTGTTGATGAAGTACGGAGACAGGTAGCCACGGTCAAACTGCATACCTTCTACAACGTCCAGCTCGTCTTGCAGGCCAGTGCCTTCTTCAACGGTGATAACGCCTTCTTTGCCTACTTTCTCCATTGCTTCAGCAATCAGAGTACCAACAGTTTCGTCGGAGTTAGCAGAGATAGTACCAACCTGAGCGATTGCTTTAGAGTCAGAGCAAGGAACAGACAGTGCTTTCAGCTCTTCAACAGCGGCGATAACAGCTTTATCGATACCGCGTTTCAGGTCCATTGGGTTCATGCCCGCAGCAACAGCTTTCAGGCCTTCAGTGATGATGGACTGAGCCAGCACGGTTGCAGTGGTAGTACCGTCGCCCGCAGCGTCGTTCGCTTTAGAGGCAACTTCTTTAACCATCTGCGCACCCATGTTTTCGAACTTGTCTTCCAGTTCGATTTCACGCGCTACAGAAACACCATCTTTAGTGATAGTCGGTGCACCGAAAGATTTATCCAGAACAACGTTACGGCCTTTAGGACCGAGGGTAACTTTCACTGCATCTGCCAGTACGTTAACGCCACGCAGCATTTTCACACGAGCGTCATTACCGAATTTTACGTCTTTAGCTGCCATTCTTAACTTTCCTTAAATTCGTTTATGTTCGTTCAGTTTTTGCGCGGATTACGCTTCAACAATTGCCAGAATGTCGCTTTCTGCCATGATCAACACTTCTTCATTGTCGATCTTCTCAGATTTCACGCCGTAGCCATCGTTGAAAATTACGATATCGCCGACTTTAACGTCCAGCGGTTGTACGTTACCGTTTTCCAGGATGCGGCCTTTACCGACAGCGATGATTTCGCCACGAGTTGATTTGCCTGCTGCGCTGCCAGTCAGAACGATGCCGCCCGCAGATTTAGATTCAACTTCTTTACGCTTGACGATAACGCGGTCATGTAATGGACGAATGCTCATGTGATAGCTCTCCTTTGAGAAAGTCATTATCAATTGTTTAGGTAACGCCGGCCCAAAATGGGTTATCGGCTGGTGACCTGAGAGATGGGGATGAGCCTTCCCCCTTCAAGGGGGAAAACAAAAAAATTTTCGATTTTTTAACGATTGTGGCGATCATCGTTATCGCGGTCATCTAGCTGTTTGGGAGCATCGTCTTTACGTTGATACTCACCGTCGAACGTTGAACCACCGCCAGTACCCGCGCTAAAACCACCACCTGGAGTACGCGAGAAACGTAGATGTGGCATCAGTTTCAGCGTCAGATGCTTCTGTACTGGTGGCAGTAACAGCAACAAGCCCAGGAAGTCAGTGAAGAAACCTGGCAACAACAACAGCAAGCCTGCGATGATTAACGAAACGCTTTTAATCATCTCAACTGCCGGGCTTTCACCCGCTGCCATTTTCTGCTGCATCAGCATGAAGTTTTTAAAACCCTGGTTGCGAACCAGCGACATACCAATTACTGAAGTGAATATCACCAGCACAAGCGTCAGGAAGACACCCATAACGTGGGCGACCTGAATAAACAATGAAATCTCTATGTATACATAGAGAAAGACGGCAATTAACGGTATCCAGCGCACCGTACACTCCTGTAGTTGGAAAAGCCCGTAGTAAAACCGGAGCAATTGTAGCAAGCGCCATCAAGCACTTGCGAAAATAGGTTAGCAATTATGCACAGTCAAAGAGATGGCGACTCTATAGTCAAAAATCAATCGAAGCGCCTTATTATTTTTTTGGAAGTTTTCAACAATTGATCAACATCACATATTAATAAATGTTATGTGAGCAGACCTTTTAATAAGTGATCCAGATTACTGCTTTTCGCTATCATCAGCATATCATCACGGCACGCAGACCGAATATGGACATAATCGTCGGTCTATTCATCGCACAACCGTAGATCCTGTGTGTGCAATGATCAATCAATGGCAGCTTTAATTAAGAAGGTTCACATGTTAAATAACATTCGTATCGAAGAAGATTTGTTGGGTACCAGGGAAGTGCCAGCGGATGCCTATTATGGTGTTCATACTCTGAGAGCGATTGAAAACTTCTACATAAGCAACAGTAAAATCAGTGACATACCTGAATTTGTGCGCGGCATGGTCATGGTTAAGAAAGCAGCGGCAATGGCGAACAAGGAGTTGCAAACCATTCCGAAAAGCATCGCAAACACCATTATCCAGGCCTGTGATGAAGTGCTGAATAACGGCAAGTGCATGGACCAATTCCCGGTGGACGTTTACCAGGGCGGTGCCGGTACTTCCGTCAACATGAATACCAACGAAGTGCTCGCCAACATTGGGCTTGAGCTGATGGGCCACCAGAAAGGTGAGTACCAGTTCCTGAACCCGAATGACCACGTAAACAAATGCCAATCCACTAATGATGCCTACCCGACAGGTTTCCGAATCGCGGTGTACGCCTCTATTTTGAAACTGATTGATGCTATCAATCAATTAGGCGATGGCTTCCAACGCAAAGCGGTTGAGTTCGAAAATGTCCTGAAAATGGGCCGTACTCAGCTACAAGACGCCGTACCAATGACGCTGGGCCAGGAATTCCACGCTTTCAACGTGCTGTTGAATGAAGAGACCCGCAACCTGCTGCGCACCGCAGAACTGCTGCTGGAAGTGAACCTGGGCGCTACTGCAATCGGTACTCGCCTGAACACCCCAGAAGGTTACCAGCAACTGGCAGTTCAGAAACTGGCTGAAGTCAGCAACCTGCCATGCGTTCCAGCTGAAGACCTGATTGAAGCGACTTCCGACTGTGGCGCGTACGTCATGGTTCACAGCTCGCTCAAACGCCTGGCAGTGAAAATGTCGAAGATCTGTAACGACCTTCGCCTGCTCTCTTCCGGCCCGCGTTCTGGCCTGAACGAAATCAACCTGCCAGAATTGCAGGCTGGTTCTTCCATCATGCCTGCCAAAGTAAACCCGGTAATTCCAGAAGTAGTGAACCAGGTCTGCTTTAAAGTGATTGGCAACGACATCACCGTAACCATGGCTTCCGAAGCCGGTCAGCTGCAGCTGAACGTAATGGAACCCGTGATTGGCCAGGCGATGTTCGAGTCTATTCACATCCTGACCAACGCTTGCTACAACCTGCTGGAAAAATGCATCAACGGCATCACAGCCAATAAAGAAGTGTGTGAAAGCTACGTCTACAACTCAATTGGTATCGTGACTTATCTGAACCCATTCATTGGCCACCACAATGGTGACATCGTTGGGAAGATTTGTGCCGAAACCGGAAAGAGTGTGCGTGAAGTTGTTCTGGAACGCGGGCTGCTCACCGAAGCCGAGCTGGACGATATCTTCTCCATCAACAACTTGATGCACCCGGTCTATAAAGCGAAGCGTTACACCGATGAAAGTGAACAATAGTCCTTTCTGGTAGTCATTAAAAGGCACGTCCATTGGACGTGCCTTTTTCATTTGTACCACCAACAAAAACACAACAAAAAATTATCAATCATCACACACAAGGAAGGAAATCATGTTTGGAGCTGAACTCGTTATCGTGCTTTTAGCGATATACCTCGGTGCCAGGCTCGGCGGCATAGGCATTGGCTTTGCTGGCGGTTTTGGCGTATTAGTTTTAACCCTGATTTTCCAGGTCAAACCAGGCTCAATCCCGTTTGATGTGATTGAAATCATCATGGCAGTTATTGCCGCGATTGCCGCCATGCAGGTAGCAGGCGGAATGGACTATCTGGTCAGCCTTGCAGAAAAACTACTGCGTCGCCATCCGAAATACATCACCTTCCTCGCTCCGCTCGTGACATGGTTTATGACCATTCTTGCGGGAACCGGTCATACTGCATTTTCCACGCTTCCGGTAATTACGGAAGTTGCGAAAGAACAAGGCATTCGCCCATCGCGCCCACTGTCAATTGCTGTTGTCGCCTCGCAAATCGCCATTACTGCTTCACCGATTTCTGCCGCAGTGGTGTTCTTCTCCGGCATTCTTGAGCCAATGGGCATCAGCTATCTGACTCTACTGAGCATCTGTATTCCGGTTACGCTGGTAGCCGTTATGCTGACAGCGATTGTGTGTAACTTCCTGGGCAGTGAACTGAAAGACGACCCGGTTTATCAGGAACGTCTGGCTAAAGGCGAAGTAAAACTGCGTGGGGCCAGCGTGTTTGAATTAAAACCTCATGCAAAACGCTCGGTGCTACTGTTCCTTATCGGTATCGTTGCCGTCATGCTGTACGCCACCGCCATCAGCGACACCGTTGGCTTGATTCAAAACCCAATCCTGCCGCGTAACGAAGCGATTGTAGTGTTCATGCTGACCATCGCCACGCTTATCTGCCTCACTTGTAAAATTGATACTGGCGAAATCCTTAATGCCAGCACGTTCAAATCGGGCATGAGTGCCTGTATCTGCGTACTGGGTGTAGCCTGGTTGGGTGATACCTTCGTTAAAAACCACATCCAGGATATTCAGGCCGTTGCGGGTGACTTGCTGCAAAGCTATCCGTGGTTGCTGGCTGTAGTGCTGTTCTTCGCAGCCACTTTGCTTTACTCCCAGGCGGCAACCACTAAAGCACTGATGCCAGCGGCATTAATGCTCGGTGTTAGCCCGCTGACCGCCATCGCATCTTTCGCCGCCGTTTCAGCGCTGTTCGTGCTGCCAACCTACCCAACCTTACTGGCTGCGGTAGAGATGGATGACACTGGCTCTACGCGTATTGGTAAATACGTGTTTAACCACGCGTTCTTAATTCCTGGCGTTATCGCTATTACGCTGTGCGTGATCCTCGGCTTCATTGTCGGCGGCTTGGTTCTGTAAATCTTTTAAAACACGGGTCGCACTGCGGCCCGTTTAACGCCCCCGCTCACTCCCACATGCTATAGTCAACCGCGAATCCACCAGATACGAGGTTAGCTATGCCGACTACCCAGGCTGTTGTCATCCTTTGTACTGCCCCAGATGAAGCCACCGCTCAGGAACTTGCCGCCCTTGTGCTGGCTGAGAAACTGGCGGCCTGCGTCACCTTATTGCCCGGTGCGACATCGCTCTATTACTGGGAAGGGAAAATGGAACAGGAGTATGAGGTGCAGATGCTGCTCAAAAGCGACATTGAGCATCAGGAAGCGCTGCTCGCTTGCCTGAAATCGCATCACCCATATCAAACCCCTGAATTACTGGTTCTGCCAGTTACCCACGGAGATAGTGAATACCTCTCATGGCTCTACGCATCTTTGCGCTAATTTTTGCGCTATTCAGCTCACATGCTTTTGCAGGTCTTTTCGACAACCAAAGCAAATCTCAGTTTGTGCCGGTCGACCAGGCTTTTGCATTTGATTTTCAGCAGTCTGATCACCAGCTCAACCTTAACTGGCAGATAAAACCCGGCTACTACCTTTATCGCCAGCAAATAAAAGTGAATCCGGCTCAGGCCGAACTCGCCCCGCCAGAGTTGCCAAAAGGCACCTGGCATGAGGACGAATTCTACGGAAAGACTGAGATCTATACCCAGCAGCTTAATCTACCGATAACGATTGAGAAGACGACCAAAGGGGCAACTGTTAGCGTGACGTATCAGGGCTGCGCCGAAGCGGGCTTCTGTTACCCGCCTGAGACGCGCGTGGTGCCACTTAGTGAAGTACTGCCAGCGGCAAATTCATCAGCGCCCGTAGCTGTTGCGCCAAAAACACCAGCAGACGCTACAGATACTAAAACCACCCAACTGCCGTTCTCTGCACTTTGGGCGTTCTTAATCGGTATCGGTATCGCGTTCACGCCTTGCGTGCTGCCGATGTACCCATTGATTTCCGGCATTGTGCTCGGAGGTAAACAGCGTTTATCTACTGCTCGTGCCCTGCTGCTGACCTTTGTCTATGTGCAAGGAATGGCGTTGACCTATACCGCGCTGGGCCTTGTTGTTGCGGCGGCTGGCCTGCAATTCCAGGCAGCTCTTCAACATCCTTATGTGCTTATCGGCCTGTCAGCACTGTTTGTACTGCTCGCAGCATCCATGTTTGGGTTGTTCACGCTGCAACTGCCGTCATCGCTTCAAACGCGCCTTACGTTGATGAGCAATCGCCAGCAAGGCGGTTCCGCGGGTGGCGTGTTTGCGATGGGCGCATTAGCCGGGCTGATTTGCTCGCCTTGTACTACCGCACCGCTGAGTGCCATTCTGCTGTACATCGCCCAGAGCGGGAACATGTGGCTCGGAGGCGGCACGTTGTATCTCTACGCGCTAGGCATGGGCCTGCCGCTGATGCTCATCACCGTATTCGGTAACCGTCTGCTTCCAAAAAGTGGCCCGTGGATGGAAACCGTCAAAATCGCATTTGGTTTTGTGATCCTTGCACTGCCGGTTTTCCTGCTGGAACGCATACTGGGAGATAATTGGGGTATTAGGTTATGGGGTTTGCTCGGCGTAGCGTTCTTCGGCTGGGCGTTTATCACCAGCCTGCAAGCGACTAAATCGTGGATGCGCGTGGTGCAGATAATCCTGCTCGGTGCGGCACTGGTTTGCGCTCGCCCGCTGCAAGACTGGGCATTCGGGAGCACAGTAACCGCCAGCCAGGCACATCTCAATTTCACCAAAATTGCTAACGTTGAGCAGCTCGATGCCGCACTCGCCAATGCAAAAGGCAAACCCGTAATGCTCGATTTGTACGCCGACTGGTGTGTGGCTTGCAAAGAGTTTGAGAAATACACCTTTAGCGATGCGCAGGTACAGCAACAGCTGGGAAATACCGTTTTACTCCAGGCTGATGTTACCGCCAACAACGCGCAAGATGTGGCGCTGTTAAAGCATCTCCAGGTTTTAGGGCTACCAACGATTTTGTTCTTTGATACACAAGGGCACGAGTTGCCAGAAGCACGTGTGACCGGTTTTATGAATGCTGACACCTTCCGTACGCATTTGCAGAAACTGACGCCGTAAACAACACTCATTGTGGGAAGTACACTAAATAATTCAGCTTGCATCGAGGCAGCTTGAAGTATGACGGGTACAACGGAGGAGATAACCGTGCAACGCGAAACAGTACTAGAGCACGCCTTACACGTACTTGAACGTGAAGGAATTGCCAGCACCACCCTGGATATGGTCGCCGCAGAGGCAGACTATCCGGTTACAGAGATCAGCAATTTCTGGCCAAACAGTGAGGCATTACTCTATGACTCCCTGCGTTATTTGAGTCAGCAAATTGATGTCTGGCGCCGTCAGCTCGCGCTTAATGAAGAGTTGTCGCTCGAGCAGAAACTGTTGAAGCGCTACGAAGCGTTGACCGAATGCGTCAACAACCATCGCTATCCGGGATGCCTGTTTATTGCGGCCTGCACCTTTTACCCGGATGCATCGCACCCGATTCACCAACTGGCCGATCAGCAGAAAAAAGCCGCCTGGGAATTCACTCATGAAATGCTAATGCAGCTGGAAGTGGATGACCCAACGATGGTGGCGCATCAAATGGAACTGGTGCTGGAAGGCTGCCTGAGCCGTTTGTTGGTGAAACGCAGCCAGGCCGATATCGAAACTGCCCGTCGACTGGCCGAAGATATTCTGCGATTTGCCCAGTGCCGACAAGGTGGCGCATTGACCTGATGAATTGTTTTCTCGCCATTTTGCATGAAAAGAAAGCACTTAAACGCATTTAGCCCCTTTTTTATGACAAAGCCGTTGACGCCTAACGGCCTTTACGGTTTAATGCGCCCCGTTGCCCGGATAGCTCAGTCGGTAGAGCAGGGGATTGAAAATCCCCGTGTCCTTGGTTCGATTCCGAGTCCGGGCACCACTATTTAGAAGAACCCGCCTATGGCGGGTTTTTTGCTTTCTGGGATTCGGACTCTTCATCGAACTTCGTTCGATTACTCGTCGCCTCCGTGCGACTCGCCCTGCGGGCCAGCGCAAGCGCTGTTCAAAAACGTTCCCGACGTTTTTGTCCGAGTCCGGGCACCACTATTTAAAGAAACCAGCCTAAGGGCTGGTTTTTTGCTTTCTGAGATTCGGACTCTTCATCGAGCCCTTGTTTAAAACCTAAAGGTTCGATTACTTGTCGCTTCCCTGCGACTCGCCCTGATATAACAATTACCAGAAGTACTTCACACCCGCGCTGGCAGAAAAGGCCTGGTCATTCGCCGTGCTACTCTGCATTCCGGCAAAAAGCTGCACGCTATTCAAAAGAACGTAATCAATATCTAAGCCGTAATCGAAGCTGTTCCGGTCAAACTCTGGCGAGTTCAGCGAAATTTCCTGCCCGCTCATATTGGTCGTCAGTCTCATATCGCTGATATCACGCGCCACGATCTTGCTGGCCTGCGCCCAGGCTGACAGATGAAGTTCATTGCTCACCATATAATTAAAGCGAGAGCCCAGCGCCACGCTACTCTGGCGCCCTTTCATGCCACTGACACTCACACCCTGTGGGTTTCCTTCATCGATACTATCGGTATTAGAACGATCGTATTCAACGCCGAGATAGGGCGTGATATCGGCTTCATGCGGTAAATGAAATGCGTAGCCTGATTCAAAGTAAAGGCTCGCGCTGCTCATATCCGTATTCGACTTCTGGCTACTTTGCGTGCCATTGCCGATAACCGGACGTTTAATGTCTGCATCACCACGCTGGTAACTTGCCAGACCGTTCAGATAAAACGCGCCATCGTTGAACTGCCCATAAGCGCCAATACCATTCTGGCTCCCATCAAGACTCCCACCGTTTCTGTCCAGTTTGGCAGTGATATTATTTTTATTAACGAAGCCACCCAGCAGCAAGGCATTACTAACACGACCATCCATCCCCACAGAGGTGTTATTAGTGGTGCTGCTCACCTGGTTCCATCCATCAGGCTGATACTGGTTTTTCATATAATCATAAGAAGTCCACACGCCAGGGGTAACTTTACCCATGCCATACATGGCACTTAAACGATTCACGACAGTTTGCGTAAGGCGATTTTGCTCCGCCAGTAACACGGAAGGCAGCTCGGAATAAATGACGCCAGAATGGCTATCCACAATGCGCTGAACACCATCTCCTGAACGAGTAGATTGTAAGCCCGCGGAATAATCCAATAATTGCTGCTCGTCTACCGTCAATACTTCACCGTTGTACTGCTTTAATGCAATGTCATTAGCAGCAGCAAAAATGCTGTCTACCGCTTTGGCGCCCGCCATTGACAGAGAATCTCCATTACTGACGGCATTTTGCGCAGAGACTTGTTCCACATCGAGATTGACTTGGTCAGGCGTGTAATTAACATGATTAATCTTCAGGAATTTGCTGCCATTGACCTGGCTAAATTGCCCCTGAATATTTTGCGCATGCAGAATGTCGTACGTCCCGTTAACCACGTAATTCTGATTAACCACGTTGACCGTGCCATCCAGCGCCGCGTTACCGCTAATATTAAGCTGATTATCAATGTAGGCATTAAGTATGCCGTTATGGCTCTGTGAATAATCGCCTTTCACTTTCAGTGAGCCGTTAGATAAATCTATCGTCCCATTGTTATAAGTCGAACTCACTGAACCAGAACCCGTTAATAACCCTCCAGGGGAAATGTTCACCGAGCCACGATGAATACTGCCACTAACCCATAGTGTGCCCTGATTTATCGTCGTATCGCCGCTATAGCTGTCATCCCCTGCCAGTTCCAGAGTGCCGTTACCGTTTTTAACCAGACCAGCATCACCGGATATATCATTACTGAAGATGTAATGCGAATCGGGTACTTGAGCATTAAAGTCGCCAAAGAGAGAAGAAAAAAGCATTGGGCCATTTTCTGCACGCAGAGCATTTAACTCACCCCAACCATAGGTCGCGTTATAATGTGCCCCTTGTGGGGAACCATCAGGCAGATAGGTTGCGGTCGTTAATATTGTCTGTTTTACCTGCTTTGCGGTCATCCAGGGATATTTTTGCCATACATTTGCTGCCGCTGCCGTAACTTGAGGTGCGGCACCTGAAGTACCGTAGAAATAAACATGACCGTTGTTATTCTCGCTGAGCAGTGGCCCAACGACATAATCGCCAGCAAGACACCAGGCCGCAGCCCTTCCGCAAGCATTACTGCCTTTAATTACACCGTTTTCGTCATACTCACTATAGAGCTGCTTATTACCATCAAGACCCACTACCGTGATTAATCCATTTTCGATAGAGCGATCAATCAACGGAGTCAGGTTTTCTGCGGAGGGTTCATTAAATAAATCATTCCCGGCAGAAAAAACTATCAAACCATTGCTATTAACCAGATATTTTAATACTGATGTAATCGGTGAATTTGCATCGTAATGATTATAACTCCCCCATGAGGCATTAAATAAATTGACCCCATAATGCTGATGCAGATCCATAATTGCAGCAAGTTGATCATCAATCATTGAATGGCCAAGAGGGTCATCGGTCGTTTTCGCTTCATAAAGCTGAATGTCCTGGCTACCTACATATGTCCCACCACTCCCCGTACTGGCAAGGATTTGAGAGACATAGCTACCATGTCCAGAAGTATCCATATCAGCCAGTGCCAGCGATGCTGTAATATCCTCGGGAGTAAATGCTCCTGAGCCAAGGTTCTTCCCCTGCCCGACATAATGCAAAATAATGGCAACCTTACCGGTTATATTGCTGAGGCTTTTATTAATACCTGAATCCAATACCCCAACTTTGACTTTATTATTATTTTCCGCAGGAGTTTGCACGTCGGGTTTTATCGCTGGAGTATTTATTGCTTGAGGAGAACCTGAGCCACTACCACCACCGCCTCCACCACATGCCGTTAACAAAAGAGGAATAAAGAACGCGATCTTTTTTAACTTTAATATATTCATTGTCTCAGTAATGTCTTTTTTTGGATATTTATTATGTGATTCATGTGGGTAATAAACATTACTTAATCGCTGTGTAAAAATCAAACACATTATTGAGAGGCAATTCATTCAATCATTAATATAAATAGATAAATTGAACACTCATAATTTCGGGAAAATAGAGCTAAATATTACGATTAAAAGCTATGATTACTGAATGAGAAAAAAGATGAAGTAGGGATTAGGCCAATAATTAAAGGGAACATCGCGAAATTCGATGTTCCCTTTAATTCATAGTTTTAAAATAGTCGCCAGGCCAAAAGGCTCAATCCTACTTTTGGGTAGCCTTACGTTAAACCCTCTACAAAACCAATGTCATAAAGCGGCTATTGGGGTCGAGTTGATAATCAGCAAACGGCTCACAATCGATAAAGCCATGCTTGAGATAAAGCTGATGGCAAGCAGCAAAGCCCGGCTGAGTCCCGGTTTCTAAACTCAGACGCAGGAAGCCACGCTCACGCGCAACTTGCAAAATGTGCAGCAAAAACTGGTTTGCCACACCACGGCGTAAAAAATCCGCCGCGGTACGCATTGATTTCAACTCACCATGCCCATCATCGAGCATTTTCAGTGCACCAATTCCGGCTAATTGATCCCCTTCCCACGCAGACCAAAATGTCACAGCCGGGTCACGGAGTTTTTGCACATCCAACGCGTGGCTGCTTTCTGGCGGTGATTGTTCCAGCATGCCGGAAATATGGTAGGCCACGAGTGTCTGCACCGCCGGATGCGAAAGATCGTCAATTTTGATTGTGAACATACGAGGTTTCCAAATGTTGGGTTGAGTGCAAGTAACATATTTGCAACATCAAAACGAACAATTACCTGTGCGTCCAATAACGATTACTTATAGCTCTCATTTCTTCATTTGCTGCAGCTGAATCTGATCGGCGTATTTGGCCTGTTCTGCCAGCGCTGAAAACTGTGCCGGAAGATAAAAACTCTCCGGTACCTTAAGCCCACGCATGTCGCTGCCAGTGTGGATTTGCAATTCCCCAAGTTGACTTATCGTCACCCCGGCTACGGTTTCAGGCATCACCAAGCGGTAGGGCTTCGCCTTTTCAAATGGGACAGGAGTCGGGTAACGGTTCTCGCTGAGATCATAATTACGGTTGAGCACCAAAAATTTATCTGGCACCCGGCGCTTGCTGTTCCACCAGTCGCCGTCCACTTCGCGGAATTTTCTTTCTGATTCTGTTTTGCTGACCGCGCCAAGTTGTACCAATGCCTTGTGTAACGCCTTGTCTATCGCATGATCGTAAGATTCAATTGACCTGGCGTGTCCGTGCAAAATCACGTTTATCGCAAGCCTTGCGCCCAATAAATTGGAATAGAGATCTTCGGGCGAAAAAGCAGATATCTCCTCAGAAAATCCCGGAACCGACTGGAATCCATACCACTGAGCAATCTCATGCCATTGCGCAAGCTGGAAGGCGAGATGCCCCGCAAGCCAGGCCGCAATCGTATAGCGTTCAACCATGGACGCGGGTGGATTAAACGCATGAAGCTGAATGCGTCGGACACCCAATTCTTCGCTATAGAACAGCCGCCAGTCCTGGCCAAGCCGTGAGTAGATCTGCGTGAAAAGATAGAAGGTATTATCAGCAGTATCACGCACGTGGGCGATATCAATAAAACCCCCACGGCGAGTGTAAATGAGGCCACTTTTCTCCTCACTCAAACCAACAATATTTTTGACTGCTCCCAATGCGCTATCGTTGTAACGATGATGACCAAGGGTGGTAAGCGTCAGAATATTACCAATCTGGTAGACCGGAATGGGTACACCGACGGCTCGTACTTGCAGGTCATATCCAAAGGCACAGCAAGGTCGTAAAGACTCAGGAGCCGTGAGCTCTTGTGTTATTGGCCATACTCGCCTCGCCTTCTCAATGGGCAAGATATCTACTGATTTCGGTGACGCGCCAAAACTCAGGGATGCCACACCAAGCAGCAGAGAAAAAATCCAGCGCTGCATTAAAATGCCTCCGCAACTTGAAAGTAAAACCCGGCACTCTCTTTGCCAAACCCCAGGTCGAGGCGAATATTCATGTCAGGCTTAACCTCGAAGCGGTAACCCGCGCCGATGGTAGGTAACAGCGGGTTATCTGAAAGATTATGCGGGCTGTCACCCAATGCGCCCGTGCCAACCCACAACACATAACCGTGCCGCCAGTTAAGCTTTTTACGGTATTCCAATTGGGTGCTGACCACGTCTTTATCGCGATAACGCCCCTGGTAATAGCCACGCATTCGATTATCGTCCCCGGCCTGCGACAAGCGATCCCATGGCACATCACCACGCGCAAAACGCCCCCAAAGATCGAACGCCAACACATCCTGATTGTTTAGCGGAAGGTAATAATTATATTGCAGCTGCAAAACGGTGAAGTGGTTATCCGAGCCAAGGGCAGGATCAAAAAGGCTGTATTCGGCACTAAAGAACTGCCCGTGTTGCGGCCGGGTTATCACATCCCGAGAATCATAGTTGATAGCCGCCGTGATACCCGAACTCAGCGAATTTCCTTTCACGTTGTAGCGGGAGAAGTTATCACCGGGATGTTGATCATCAATACTTTCAGCGTCATACGTTGAAAAATCCCAACCCAAACCGGCATACAGATCATCAACCACCTGGCGCATGATCTGCGGTTGAAGGCTAATCGATTGTTGCGTGTATTTCTGCTCATCACCCTGCGCCGCATCGTAGCCAATGCCCCAAAAACCGGTCGGGATCTTCGCAAGCGATCCATCGACAAACAACCGCCATTCATCCCCCGAAAAGAAGGTGTAATTCTTCATGCCAAGCCCTAACGCGCCGCTAGTACTCACAAAACCGGTAAATGACACCGACGAGTTTTGCGTGACATGATCGTTGGGATCAACGCGGTACACTCCCGCGATGGCAGTCCCCAGGCCCAGTTTCAACTCCGGGGTATAAAACGGCCCAGGCAACACGCTCCAGTCAATGCCTTTACTGGGGTCATACTGATTATCAGCCCCCAGCTTTCCCAGAAAACCGTCAATCTCCTCGCGCGTCATGGCAACCGCGTCCGTCGGTGTATTCATCAGGCTTAATAAGCCCAAAAATAGCGCGCCACGTTTCTTCATCAGAATCGATATTCACCTGCGAGGAAGAAGCTATTACGCTCGTTAAAACCAATCTCCGTCAGCACGTTAAAGTTTTGCGTGAGTTCATATTGTGCACCAATCAACGTGTTCCATGGCGAAGTGAGATGCTGTTTAACATCAAAACGCCCATCGTCATCTTTATTTACCGAATTGATCAGCGGCTGAAGTTCGGCAGGCATATGCAAGTCAGATAGATTGCCTTTGAACTCCTGCTGGACGTCCTGATACATCGCGCCTATCCACACGCTTAAATGTGATGGCCCGGAAATTTGCGGCATATCGAAACGATACCCGACGCGTGGCGATATGGTCAGGGCTGAGATTTTGCCGTCCAGAATATCGAAATTGGTACGCGTGTAGTTGGTGTCCACCAGCGTAAACCAGTTTTTATACCCGCCCGCCAACGTAACGCCGGTGCCATAAGTGACGCCTTCAAAATCGAGCGTGAAATCGATGTTCTGTAAATCACCGCTCTGGTTCAGGCTGTGCACCGACGAGGCAATAATCCGGTCAATGCCGGTATAACGCGACGGGTCAGCATCCACCGATACGTTCGAAATCGACGAGCCTTTGGTGTACCCCATCAGCCCATAAATATTTAAAAACGGGAACACCCACATATCAAGACGCAGGTTTTCAGTCTTACTACGCTCACGCGTATGGCCGACATCAATGGCAAACATATCACTGGGAATGGGATGCGTGCCAAGCTTCAACCCGGAGAAGGTAATACTATCAACGTCGACATTCTGGCGAATATTCATATAGCTGAGGTTCACACCAAACGGTAGCGGAATAGAATATCCGCGCGCACGCGCTTCATCTCCCCAGATGGGAAACGTGCTGCTGTCTGTCGCAGTGTCCGTCGTCGCACCAAACGCCGCACCGGATAAAAACAGTAGCGGTAGCGCAATCACCCGGCACTGTTGCACACTCCTTTGGATTTTCTTCATGGCGTTCTCTTAGATATTTGCATTGTCAGTCAGGCGGCAAATTCCCTCTATAGCCCCGCCCCCACATTGAAATAAACGGCTTGTTCGCTATCACTAAAGGCGACATCAATCCCGGTATGCAATCCGAACTTGCGCGCAATCAGGTAGCGAAACCCACCGCCATACGCCACTTCGGTTTTATTAAAGAGATCGTCGGCTTCTTTGCTGGCGCTTCCTGCCCCCACAAAACCCTGCAACACCCAGCGCGGCGTCATTTGCCATTCAAGCTGGGTTTGCGCGGTGCTGACATAATCTCCCTGATAGCGATACTGCGAGATGCCTCGCAATTTGATATAGGGCCGTGCCATCGGTGGCAAATGCCGGTCATGGTTTGAAAGTGACTGATAATTCCCGGCCAGCACCAGCGTGAAATCGGTGCCGAGCGGTTGGAAATATTTACCGTCCAGCGTCAACATGTCGTAGCGATAATCACCACCGAGAAAGCTGCTATAAAACTGGTATTCCGCCGTGGCTGATAACCCGTTGTGCGGGTAGAAAAAGTTATCGGTGGTGTCATATTCCATGACCAACCCAAGTGCTGATGAAGCGCTCTCCTCACCCAAAACACGCTGCAATGCGCGGCTAATAACCGGGTTATCCGCAGAGATTTTGGTATCTGCATAAAACTGTGAAGCGCCGATAAAAAATGGCGTATCTGCTACTCGGAACTGCAATTTTTGCATACCGCCGTAGCCTTTGGTTTGCGTACTGATGCCCTTTCCTCGAGAGAACCCCGCAATGTCACCTGAATAAATATCAAGATTTACATCGGCATAACCGAGTGCGACCAAATAACGGATGCTGTCATTGTTCCAGGTGTGGCGATGTCCACCGCCGACAAACCAGGTGCCATTTTGCGTCGCACCCCCGCCGAATGCCGTGACTGCAGGCGGGATAGTTTTTGCGCCGGGATGGTTTTTCCCGGCTTCACTGTCCGGCGTATCATGCAAGAACAGGCCAAACAGTCCGCCGCCGTAACCTACCGCAGGCTCGGTTATCACCACCGGGACCGGCAAAAAGCCGTAACGGTTGTCACTAAGGTATTCGCTCATATCCAGCATACCGTCCACCTCATCAATCAGCCCGCTGGCAGTGGCGACCAATGGCTGTGCTAGCCCCACGCTGAACAAAAGAACCAACGGGTAGCCGGGCTTCATCACGACGGTTTCTCAGGCTGCACAGCAGGCGCAGCAAACCAGTTATCACGCGGCACCATCACAGCACCTTCCGGCTGGTTAACAAAATTCGGCGACATAATCTGCACGTTGAATTCGTTAAACACATCCTGAATATGGCTGTGCAATTCACTCTTCACGCCAGCCAACGATTCACCCACGCGTAATTTGACCTGTAATTCGTATGCGATGTACCAGTCCATCAAATTGAGCTGTCGAACCAGCGGTGGCGTGCTGGGATCAATACCTTGTGTGCGTTTAGCGGCCAGCTCCAGCATGGCGTGAACCTGCCGCCAGGGCGTGTCGTAACCGATAGTGACGCTGGTTGTCAGATTAACGCCGGAACCTGGATTCTGAGCGCTGAGGTTGGTGATTTTCCCGCTCACGACCACTGCATTCGGCACCGTGACGATGTAGTTTTCGCGCGTGAGGATTTTGGTTGCCAGCATACCGACTTCATTCACCAGCCCTTCGTTATCGCCGATGCGAATGACATCTCCTTTGCGTAGCGCACGAGAATAGGTCAGCACCAGGCCACTCATGGCGTGGTTCATCACCCCTGCCGAGCCGAGTGTTAGCATCAAACCGAAGAAAACGCTGATCCCCTTAAATGCCACCGAGTTAGCACCGGGCAAGAATGGATACGCCGCTGAAAGCGCAAATAACCAGACCATCACGGAAATCAGTTTACGTGTGGCTCCCACCGTTTCCGGGTGCAGGCCAGGCACCATCATTCTTCTGCTTTCAACGCGCGTGAGGAGAATTTTGAGCAACTTGAGAATAAATGCGGTGATTAAAAAGATAATCATCACAATCAATAATCCGGGAAGCGCTGAAACAATCGATAACGCAATTTTCTGGACAACGTTAATCGACCAGTCACCCAGCGACTCCCCCAGACTCGCGTCCACGGGAATAACCTGAAGATCCAACTCAACCAGACATAAAATGCCGCAATGCCTAAGAAAATCATCAACAAACCATAGAGATAGCTTTCCACCGCCCCGAGGAACTCGCGCCACTTAGCCGGTATTAAGCCTTTTTTACGACTGATTCGTGCTTCAAAGTATTGCTTAACTTTTTTCCAGGACTTGAACGCGCCGTAGAACAGCAGCCCTAAAACAACTGTTCCCGCTAAGGTTTTTACAACTGCAGTGGCGAGGTATGCCGAGGAGTACTGATCTTTCAAGGAAGTGCGCTGCTCATCCATACGAGCCAGCACCCGTTGCGCAGCTTGATCGAGCGTCAGATCATCACCTTCGTCTAAATCACCTTCTGCTAATAACATCAGCATCTTACCGTTGATCGTAAATAAGCGGCCTTGCTGGTTATAGCGTGTGACAGGGGTAATGATTATCGGCTGGCGAATGTCTTCTTCACTCAGAGAGCGTAAGGTTCGGCGAATGCGCAGCACGCGTTCCTCAGGCGTGGTCAGGCCAAATTTTGCCTGCAACATAACAATCGGGTGATGAAAGATAGAGATTGTTCGTGCTTTGTCTTGCTCAGAAGGAAGTTGCCTGGGTTCCGCCGCATGCAGCCCACCTGCGGTTATCAGAGGTATCCATGCCAACAGGAATAGCAGCGCCCTAATCATATGTTTCACCCAAAAGGAATGATTTTGTTTTATTTTTCAATGACACGAGTAATGCTCTGCCGAGTCATATCTGATTTGAGCATAGACCAGCATCAAGCATATTCAAGATAACAAGAGTGATATTAAAGACTTGGTGAACAAGGATATCTAGGGTGGTATAGGTAGGGTGAGCACGGTATCATTTAATAAATTTATTAAAGGAGTGTTATTTGTGGACATTAATCACAACACTGGCGAAAACGTCATTACCAGTACCAAAGGCTATATGTGGTTTTTGTCTCTGAATATAATATATTGTTTCTGGTTATTATTACGCAGTGCTCATCGCAGTGATATTGATACACTCCCATTGGCATTACAAATATTGTGTGGCTGCATCATTACACTTTCAGTCATCAATCTTATTATCACACTCAAAATAAAGAAGAATATTAATGATGGTTTCTATCACACGGTGCTTCCTTATGTGGTATTAACCTTTGGAGTATTGTGGTCAATACTATTTTTAAATTTCACTCTTTATTACCAAAACCAGCTGATGACGTTGATGTTGACCGTCTCAGTATTATTACCGGCCACGATTACGTTCTACATTTCAGGACGGCTGTTGCTGCTGTTCTCGGCACCGCTGGTTTTGTCATTGATGTATGTCGAATTCTTCTTGCTGGAGAAATTCAGCGTGGTGCAGTTTGGCGGTGTCATCATCATGCTGCTGGTTATCTATTCTGCCCGTTACATTCTGCTTGAGTGGTATCAGCGTGTTCAGCGCAGTGAATATGAAAAAAATATCCTGATCAAAAAGCTGGTACAGCAGGCGCACTACGACGCATTAACCGGACTATTTAACCGCCTGAGCCTGACTCGCTTCTTTGAAGAGTGTGTCACCTCTCTCGCCGGAAACAAAAAAAAGCTGTTTATGATTGTTATGGATATCGATTATTTCAAACAATACAACGATGTGTATGGCCATGTTGCAGGTGATAAATGCCTGATCAAAGTCTCGCAATGTATTGAAAAATCACTAAGAAAGGAGAGCGATAGTGCATTTCGTTTCGGAGGCGAAGAGTTTGTGGTTCTGACTGTGTGTGATGATATTTCTCAGGTCAAAGCGATAAGCCACAGGATTCAGCAAAATATTGCTCATGCCCATATTCTTCATAAGGGTTCTGACGTCTCTTCTGTGCTAACCATCAGCCAGGGTATTGCACAATGGCAAGAAGGAATGGCGCTGGAAGCATTGGTTGAACAAGCAGACCAGCAGCTTTATAAAGCTAAGAAAAGTGGTAGAAACCGTGTTTGCTATTAAATGTTAATAGTCACATGAAAAAACCAGATCCAATTATGTGATATATCTAAGTTTTATTGATTATTCTAAACCGAGCAAAAACAATCTTTGCTCGGTTATTCCTGTTGATTCCCTCATGAGCCCCACATTATTTTTAGCTATAACGTTTAAAAATAAATAAACCCCTACGAATCTATCTAATACAGAATGGTAATGTATATAGCACCATTTATTAAATTTCAATTAGTTAGCCAGTCCCTCTTGTTTTTTTCAAATTGATAATATTCTTAACTATCTTAATTAGAAGTTTTCTTGGTAATTCATAATGTAATAGCAAGTTTCTACCCTTGACTATACTCATTCAGTCCCTTCAATGAACGGAGTTACAACGATGCTAAACAAAGTCCCTTACAAAAGGACAATGATAGCCAGCATGCTCGCATTGATGTCTGGTGCCGTGTCCGCTGCTGATGCAGCCCCCGCGACAACCGCTCCTGAAAACGCAGCAACGCAAGACACCTCAAAACCAAATATCGTGGTTATTTTCGGTGATGATATTGGTTACTGGAACCTGAGCACCTATAACCAAGGAATGATGGGCTATAAAACGCCGAACATTGACAGTATTGCCAGTGAGGGTGCCAAGTTTACCTCCTATTATGCAGAGCAGAGCTCCACCGCTGGGCGTTCTTCGTTCATTACCGGACAAATGCCTTTCCGTACCGGGATGAGTAAAGTCGGCATGCCAGGTGCTCCGCAAGGCCTGCAAAAAGAAGACCCAACCATCGCCAATATCCTCAAACAACTTGGCTATGCCACCGGGCAGTTTGGTAAAAACCACCTTGGCGATCGTGACGAATTCCTGCCAACTGCGCATGGCTTCGATGAATTCCTCGGCAACCTTTACCACCTCAATGCCGAAGAAGAACCTGAAAACCCGGACTACCCGAAAGACCCTGAATTCCGTAAACAATTTGGCCCGCGCGGCGTCATCAAAAGCACCGCCGACGGCAAAATTGAGGACACCGGCCCGCTCACCATCAAGCGTATGGGGACGGTTGATGAAGAAACCCTCGCTGCCAACAACGACTTTATGGAACGCCAGAGCAAAGCCGGCAAACCATTCTTCACCTGGTTTAACACCACACGTATGCACAATAAAACTCACCTCAAAGACGCCAGTAAGGGTGTGACGGGGCTTGGGGACTATGCAGACGGCATGGTTGAACACGACAAAATGATTGGCGAGGTGCTGCAAAAGATTAAAGACCTCGGTATCGAAGACAACACCATCGTGCTGTACACCACCGATAACGGCCCGATGACCGCAACCTGGCCTGATGGCGGTATCACACCGTTCCGTGGTGAGAAAAACACCGGCTGGGAAGGCGGCTTCCGCGTACCGGCGATGATCAAATGGCCGGGCCATATCAAGCCGGGCACGGTGATTAACGACATCTTCGGCAGTAACGATTGGTTCCCGACGCTGGTTGCAGCAGCCGGTATTCCAGATATCAAACAGCAACTACTGACGGGCTACAAAACGCCATCCATCACCTACAAAGTACATCTTGATGGCTATAACCAGCTCGACTTCATCCAGGGCAAAGGCGAAGACCCGCGCAAAGAGTTCTTCTACTGGAGTGATGACGGCGACTTGCTGGCGATTCGTTATGGCCGCTGGAAAGCGCACTTCATGATTCAGGAACACACCGGTATCGATTTGTGGCGCTATCCGTTCACTAAACTGCGTGCGCCGATGATCTTCGACCTGGAAGTGGATCCGCTTGAAAAAGGCTCCGACGGCATGGGCTACAACACCTGGTTCTACGACCGTCTGTTCTTGATGGGCGGCGCGCAGAAATACGTCACAGAAATGCTTGATACCTTTAAAGAATTCCCACCACGTCAGAAACCGGGTTCCTTCACCGTTTCCGATGCGGCGGCAATGATTGAACAAGGTGCCAACGCGAATAACTAAACCCGTCTTCCGGGTGGGAAACCGCCCGGTTTTCAGGAACGCTTCAGAGGGTCAGCCATGAAATACAGCACTACATTGCCGGTTAAAGCACTACCGTCAGCAGAAAAATATGATGGCAAAGGCCCTGAATACAAACGCCGTTTCCACGTCATGGCGAAACCGACTGGCTCAACCTGTAATCTCGATTGCTCCTACTGTTTTTACCTGCACAAAGAAGAGTTACTGCATCAAGACCGCCACACCGGCATGAGCGACGAAGTGCTGGAAAACTTCATCCGTCAGTACATTGACGGACAAGATGGTGACCAGGTGGTCTTCTCCTGGCAAGGCGGCGAACCCACATTGATGGGGCTGGAGTTTTTTGAAAAAGTCGTCAAATTCCAGAAGCAGTACCAAAAGCCCGGCCAGCGCGTCGAAAACGACCTCCAAACCAATGGCGTGCTGATTAATGACAAATGGGCTGAATTCCTCAAAGAACACCGTTTTCTGGTGGGTTTATCGATTGATGGCCCACGAGAATTACACGACCGCTATCGCGTCACCCGCAGCGGCAAACCGACTTTCGATTTAGTGATGAAAGGCGTTGAAGCGCTAAAAAAATACAAAGTCCCGTTTAACGCGCTTGTCACCGTCAACCGCACCAATGCCCGCTTCCCGCTGGAAGTGTACCGCTTTGTCACCCGCGAACTGGGCGCAACCTACGTGCAGTTCAACCCGTGCGTAGAACCTGTAGATTTCAAAGTCACCGCCCCACAATTCTGGCGCGATGACACCATCCCAATTACAGGCACGCGTCGTGCTAGACCAGGCGATCTGGACTCTATCGTCACCGATTGGTCAGTCGACCCGGAAGACTGGGGTACGTTCCTGAAAACGGTATTTGAAGAGTGGGTAAATAACGATTTAGGCCGCGTGCAGGTCAACCTGTTCGAAACCGCCGTCGCCCAAACCATGGGCATGCCCGCGCAAATTTGTACCGCGTCTGAATTCTGCGGCAAAGGGCTGGCCATTGAAAAAAATGGCGATATCTATTCCTGCGACCACTACGTTTACCCCGAATACCAGATTGGCAATATCGAAGACACCAAACTCGCGCACCTGGCCTTTTCTGAGCGCCAGAAAGCATTTGGCATGGGCAAAAAAGATACCCTGCCGGAATACTGCAAGCAGTGCCCATACCTGAAATTGTGCTGGGGAGAGTGCCCGAAAAATCGCCTTGTCCGTACACCAGACGGAGAGCCAGGCCTAAACTATCTCTGCCCCGGCATTAAAACCTTCTTCAATTACGCCGAGCCGATTCTTGTCGGGCTTGCCACTCTTTTGAAACGCGACTTTGCAGGATTACGCAAATGACTAACAGAGAAAAACTGCTTGAACTTGAGCAGCGCATGAACGAACAAGTTATTGGGCAAGAGTCACTGGTACGCATGTTGATTGTTGCCTTGCTGTGTGACGGGCACGTTCTGCTCGAAGGTCTGCCAGGACTTGCCAAAACACGTGCGGTACGGGAACTCGCTCGCCATATTGAAGGGGATTTTCGCCGTATTCAGTTCACTCCTGACCTTCTGCCATCTGACATTACCGGCAGTGAGATTTACCAGCAAAATGCCACGCGTGAAGAAGACCAGTTCCGTTTTCGCCCAGGCCCGGTGTTTGGCAACATCATTCTTGCCGATGAGATAAACCGCGCTTCCGCACGCGTACAGTCAGCATTGCTTGAAGCCATGGAAGAGCGCCACGTCACCGTTGCCGGGAAAACCTGGCCATTGCCGGGTGTTTTCATGGTGCTGGCAACACAAAACCCGGTCGACCAGGAAGGCACATGGCCGTTGCCTGAAGCCCAGCTCGACCGCTTCCTGATGAAAGTCCTGGTGGATTACCCATCCAAAGCGAACGAACAAAAAGTGATGCAACTGGTGCGTGATGAGCAGCAGAAAAAGTACCAGGTAGGCTCGGTTGAGGCTGGGGAAAAACAGCCGGAAACGCTGATGTTATCGCAACAGGATATTGCTACCTGCTGGCAGGAAATCTCTGCGATTTACGTCGCCCCTACTATTGAAAACTACATCGTGAACCTGGTGGATATGACTCGTCATCCGCAAGGGGTTAGCGATACCCTCGCCAGTTACATCACCTTTGGCGTCAGCCCGCGCGGCACACTGGCACTCGACCGATGTGGCCGTGCGTTGGCCTGGCTTGAAGGCCGCGATGCAGTATTGCCAGAAGATATCAAGCTCGTCGCCCCGGCAGTGTTACGCCACCGCCTGATGCTAAGCTACCAGGCCAACGCCGATAATTACTCACCAGATGATGTGATTCGGATGTTGCTTGATGCAGTGGTAGCGTGATGGACAACGCATTGCAGGTGGACAGAAAAACCCTGATGGCCCTGGCAGGCGAAGCGCGACTGCTATCAAACCCGCCGGGGCAAATCCCACCGGGGGCGCTTGCAGGTGAACGCGTATCACGCCAACAGGGGCGTGGGCTCAATTTTGACAGCCTCAGGCGCTATCAACCCGGCGATGATGTGCGGTTGATCGACTGGCAAGCAACAGCGCGCCTGCGATCGCCATGGATCAGGCTCTACAACGAAGAGCGCGAGCGCCCGGTTTTCTTGATAGTCGACCAACGGTTAGATATGTTTTTTGCCACTCGTGGGCAAACCAAATCCGTCGCCGCCGCCAAAATTGCTGCTCTGCTGGCATGGCGCAGTTGGCACGATGGCGATCGTCTGGGTAGCGTGATTTTCAGCGATACCCAATACAGCCTGCAAAAGTGCCGCTCTCCGAAGAGCAATCTCCCTGCCGTGCTTGATGATGTGCTGCAATACAATCAACAGTTACCCGAACGCTATCCTGATGAAACGCCCGCCTCTGTCACGTTGACTCACGTGCTACAACACGCAATTCAGCTGATCCCCAGCGGATCGTGGGTGGCAGTCATCAGCGATTTCCACGATCTGGATGCGCCGAGTGAGGCATTGCTTGCAGCCCTGAGACGACGCTGCGAGATAAGCGCCTTTGTGATCCTCGACGATCTCCATCTTAAACTGCCCGAGCAAGGTGATTTAGCCGCCAGCTATCAGGGGCGTGAGGCGGCATTTTCTCTTTCAGCCAGCTTGAAAGATGAGATTGCGCAAAGCACAACTTCCCGACTTTCTGGCCTGCAAAACCGGCTCACACGACTTGGGATCCGCGTAAATCAGATAGTGGTCGCGCAGGATCTTCTCAAGCAGCTACAAAAGGGAGTCTGAATGCTGGAGAAAGGATTTAGCGTGCCGGACCTAATAAACCCAGCACTTCCGCAAAGTATCTCCTGGCTTCCATTACCCCCAGGTTGGTTTGTGTCTGGCGGTCTGTTGCTGATTGCCCTGCTCATTTTCCTGCTATTTCGCCTGGCACGCTGGCGGCGAAACCTGTGGCGGCGTGAAGCACTGGCGGCTTTGCAGTTGCCGCACAGTGTTGATAGCTGGCTTGAGCTAATAAAACGCATTCTTCTGATGCACCAGCCACGAACCCTCGTCAGCCACACGCTCTCCCCGGAGCAACTTTTACAACAGGTGGAAATCGACCACGATTTACGCCAGCAACTTAGCGACAAATATTGCAGGCCCGATAACCAACTCGACGCAAGCCAGGTTGCACGCCTGCAATCTCAATTGAAAAACTGGCTGGAGAAACTGCCGTATGTCTGAGTTTCTAAGCCGCATCGATTTCGCCTGGCCGTGGGCCTGGTTATTGATTTTCGTGCCATTGATTGGCCACTATTTTTTGCCACAAGACCGCGCAGTAAAAGAGCATGTTCGTGTGCCGTTTCTGCCAGAACTAATTGATGAGCTAAAGCTTAACAGCCAGCCGGTGCGCAGCAGCAAACTCTCAAGCCTGCTTTTCTGGCTGGCATGGATATTATTAGTAGCCGCCCTATCACGTCCGGAATACCTGACGCCACCACAGCATATTCAAAAACCGATGCGTGATGTGGTGCTGATTCTTGATGTCTCGGGTTCGATGGCAAAAAGCGACGTTCAGGGTGGCGTAACGCGATTGCAGGCGGTTCAGGATTCAGTACGCAAATTCGTCGCGGCCCGTAAGTCTGACCGTATTGGGCTGGTTATTTTCGCAAGCTCCGCCTGGCCATTCGCACCTGTCAGTGAAGATAAACAGGCGCTACAAACCCGTATCAACCAATTGGCTCCCGGCATGATTGGCCAGCAAACCGCGATTGGTGACGCATTAGGCGTGGGTGTAAAACTGCTCGACAGTACCGCCAATAAAGATGCCAGCAAGCTGGCAATTTTGCTCACCGATGGCAACGACACCGCTTCGCAATTAGCCCCACCGCTTGCCGCGCAACTGGCCGCAACACATCATGTTCAGGTGCATACCATTGCTTTTGGCGACCTCAACAGCACCGGTGATGACAAAGTCGACCTCCCGCTGATACAGGGTATTGCGCGCATTACCGGTGGCAAATCCTGGACTGCTGCCAGTTCGGGCGCGTCGCTCGATAGCGTCTGGAAGGAAATCGATGCCATCACGCCTGTTCAGGTCAAATCCATCGGTTGGTCGTGGCATATTCCGCTATTCCAGTGGCCGCTAATACTCGCGCTGGTATTGCTGATTTTGCTCGCCATCGGTCGTTTTGTTCGGGGGAAAACAGCATGAGTGATTTCCATTTTGTTTATCCCTGGCGGCTAGTCGGCTTGCTGATTTGCGCTTTGTTGTGGTTTATCAGTACCGGGCAGCGCAGCGCCTGGCACAAGATTATGGACAAGCCTTTCGCTAAGGCGCTTATTATCGGGCGGCAAAAACGAATCACTCAGGTTTTACCATGGCTGTGCGCATTAGGCGTTATCGGGCTGGCAGGCCCAACATGGCAACGCGAACTGCCTGCGGCATTAACGCAGCAAAGCAATATGATGGTGGTTCTGCAACAAGATCCGGCAATGTACGCGCAGGATCTCGCACCCAGCCGCCACCAGCGGATGCAAAGCAAAATCATGGATTTGATGTCGCGCTCAACCGGCACGCATTTTGGCCTGGTGGTCTACAACAGCCATGCATATTTAACGACCCCGCTCACTTCAGACCCCTCTTTTTACGCGCTGTTTTTGCATGCCCAAAGCCCAAATCTTTTGCCTGAGGGAGAGGGCTCAGGGCTAAAACAGGCCATCAGCCTTGCACTGAAAAACATGCCGGAAACATCGAATACTCCACGCAATATTTTGCTGGTCGCCGACACCGTTTCAGCGCAGGACGCGGCCTGGCTTGCACAACTTAAAGCGCCGATTCAAATCTGGGTTCCTGGCACCGCACGCGGTGGCGAACTGCCGGAAAGCTACGCCCAGAGCGGCATTGATACCCGACTTAACGTCGATCGCTTTAGCAAGATTCGCGACGGTGGTATTCCCGTAACGCTTGTGACCAGTGACGACAGCGATTTATCCGTCATCACCAGCCATATCCAGCAATCGGTCAGTGCGCAGAATAATGCACGCGGTGATTTGCACTGGAAAAATAGCGGCTATCTGCTGGTTATCCCGATGCTGATTTTGTTGTTGCTTGGGCGGCGACAGCTGATTTGCTGGCTCATTGTATTGGTACCGCTGCTCTATCTGCCACAAAGCCAGGCCGCATGGCAGGATGCGTGGGTTAGCCCGGATATGCAGGGGCAGATCGCTTTCAAAAATGGTGATTACAAAAAAGCGGCTGAACGTTTCCAGGACCCGCTCTGGCAAGGCATTGCTTACTACCGTGCGGAGGATTTTGTCGCTGCCACATCAGCATTTCGCCAGGCACCGCAAACCGCTGAAACCCTGTTATGGACGGGTAATAGCTATGCCCAGCAAAAGCAGTGGCAACAGGCAATCAACAGTTATGACCGCGCATTAAGCCTACGACCAGACTGGAAATCGGCGCAACAAAACCGAGCCGCAATCGCCAAAATCATTATGGAATTGCGGCAAAAAGAGCGCGATCGCCAGGCGGCACAAGGCAAAGAGCAAGACTACAAACCCGATGAGATAAAGCATGATTTGAAGAAAGATCAGGGCGTGAATCAAAAAGATATTCAACCGGTTGAAAGCAGCAGCCCGCAGGTTAACCAATGGTTTGAAAACCTCGAAGTTTCCCCATCCGGCCTGCTGGAAAATCTCTACCGCGCCAATACGGAGGAAACGCCATGAGAGCCATGTTTATTCTGCTTTTGCTGGCGGTACTTCCAGCCCGTGCCGCAATGGACATCACACGTGAACTCGAGGTGCCGGAACATGTGGTGCCGGGCCAGCCAGTACGCATCGCTATTACTTTCTGGACAGATAGCTGGTTTAACCCGCCGCCTGAGTGGCCTGACTTTAAAATTGAAAACGGCTCGTTAATGAGCACACCACTGCCAAACCAGCTGTTAAGCCGCCAGAAAAATGGCATTAGTTGGAGCGGAATTCGCCTGGAAAAACAGGTCACGGCATGGGATCAAGGCGTGCTGCTTCTGCCTGCAGTAGAAATTACGCTGACATCACCAAACCAGCCGCCGGTAACGGTGCAGTTGCCAGAGTTGAAAAAAGAGGTGGTCTGGCCGAAAGGCGTTGAGCAGCCAGACCGTTTCTTACCTGCCAACAACTTAACACTAAGCCAAAAAATCACCCAATATCACGCCAGTAAAGACACCACTCTGCATGCCGGAGATGTTGTGGAACGTATTGTCACAGTGAAAGCTAACGGGATTGTGGCGACACAAATCCCGCAATTGCTGTACGCCATTCCAGGCACAGAAACGCAGCGCCTGACGCCTGTAAACACGATGCTGAAATCTGGGCGCGGCGAAATCGAAGGCGCACAGCGTGAAGAGACATTGCGTTATCTACCCTCGCAGGCAGGAACCATCACGCTACCCCCTATTAAATTGCGTTGGTGGGATACCGCCAATCAGCAATGGCAAGTCGCGCAATTACCCGGTTCAACGATGCCAGTCGCACAAGCACCCGCTGCGGGTAGCGAGTCGGCACTACGCGGCACGACAGGCCAGGATAAATGGCAAACCGTGCTGGTTATCAGCGCCATTGCCATCCTGTTGCTACTCATCTGGTTTACGCGACGCCTGCTCAAGCGCTGCCTGAAATACCTGCACCATGCCTGGCGACGCTTCTGGAACCCGGTTCAACTACCCGAGCTGACTCCCACCAAAAGGGGTGAACGATGAAAAATAAATTATTACTCAGCGCTCTGATCTTTAGCGCTATTGGCACCGCACAGGCTGCCGACCCGCTCTCTGCCTGGAACGATACCGCCGCGAAACAAGCTATTGAGCAATGGGTGCAAAACGCAACCAACAAAGATCGCTCGACCTTTATTCCACCTGAGAAACGCTATGTTGTGTTTGATAACGACGGCACATTGTGGCCTGAAGCACCCCTGACCTTCCAGCTACAGTTTGCAATTGATGAAGTGAAACGCCTTGCTCCACAGCATCCTGAATGGAAGAGCGACCCGATTGTTAGTGCTGTGCTGAACAACG
Source organism: Buttiauxella sp. AC038 (assembly GCF_979253565.1). Classification (NCBI taxonomy): domain Bacteria; kingdom Pseudomonadati; phylum Pseudomonadota; class Gammaproteobacteria; order Enterobacterales; family Enterobacteriaceae; genus Buttiauxella; species Buttiauxella sp. AC038. The sequence goes on from NZ_CEEDCQ010000001.1 coordinate 4,523,171, forward strand.
ATTTGCAAAGCGTCGCCGCCGCAGGTGAAAAAGGGTTGATGCAACTGCTGGAGATAACGCACAGCAATATCACCACGGATGAATTCGACCAACGCGTCAGTAACTGGGTGGCCAGTCATCGTGATAACCGTTTTGGCTGCCATTACGACCAGATGGGCTACCAACCGATGCGTCAGCTGCTCGACTACCTGCGCGACAATGGTTTTAAAACGTGGATTATTTCCGGCGGCGGCATCGATTTTATGCGTGTCGTGGCGCAGAAGATGTACGGCATCCCGCCAGAACAAGTCGTGGGATCATTCTCACTGAGCGAATTTTCACTAACGGATGACGGCACGCAACTGCGTAAAACCATGAAAGGCGCGTTTAACGACGATGCTGCCGCCAAGCCGGTCGCCATCCATCTATTTATGGGCCAACGCCCGGTTGCAGCATTTGGTAACAGTGACGGCGATTTGGCGATGATGCAATACACCGCAGCAAACCCGGACTACAAAACTTTCGGCTTACTGGTTCACCATACGGATGCAAAACGTGAATATGCCTACGACAGTCATCCACCAGCCAGCGGAAAACTGGTTGAAGGGTTAACGGTGGCGAAGGAAAAAGGTTGGACGGTAGTGGATATGAAGCAGGACTGGAGAACTATCTTTGACCCGAAATTATGTATTCCAGAAACATCAAAACCATAAAACGAAAAAACCCGCCGAGGCGGGTTTTTAAATTCTTTAGAGCTTAGTTAACGCTAACCTTACAGGCTAGTTACGTTACCAGCTGCTGGGCCTTTAGCGCCGTTCTCGATGGTGAAGGAAACTTTCTGGCCTTCATCAAGAGATTTGTAACCGTCGTTCTGGATTGCAGAGAAGTGAACGAACAGGTCTTTAGAACCGTCGTCTGGAGTGATGAAGCCGAAACCTTTATCAGCGTTGAACCATTTTACCAGACCAGTCATTTTGTTAGACATGTGTATTACCTTTTGAATTGAGTGTGCCTTACGGCGATTTGGTATGCTTTACAGATTTTATGAAGCGGTAGAGGAGCACACGACAAAGGGTATCCAGGGATGACTCTTGAAGGACTGCTTTACTAGGTTGCTTTAAAGGTCTGTACGTCAAACCGATGGGGCGTATTAACTCATGCTTAGGCGATGAATGACAAGGATTATTTTAGCCGTCCACAGCTCTATAGCTAAATTACGTCTCATTTACCGTTTCGTTTAGGGGGTGCGAATGGCACCCTTTCGCACCCATCTACCACTACCTTAACCAGTTGTTAGTAATCAATTTTAGCTACGCGACGCAGTGCTTCTGGCGTCACTTCTGGCAGGCCAAAAAATTCCATATATGCAGGAATCATCTCAAACAACATATCTGTTCCAGGTTGTATCTGGCAGTCTCTTTTCATGGCTGCCTGCAAAAATGGCGTGATTTCGCTCTTCATTACCACCTCTCCTACGAAGGTTCCTGGCGTTATCGCGCTAACATCCACCGGTAATTCGTCACCTGCATTCATACCCAGCGGCGTTGCGTTAACGACAATGGAAAACTCTTTCGGGTTGCGCAACCCGGTAAGCACCTTAAGAGACGGATAGTGGCTACGTAGCCGTTTTGCCAGCTCTTCGCAGCTTTCAGCCCGGCTATCAAACAGCGCCAGCGTATCAACGCCAGCAGCCGCCAAAGACGCCGCAATAGCGGAACCCACGCCACCGCTACCCACGACTAACGCACGAGCTCCACCCACCTGAATGCCTTTGCGCAACACACCACGAACAAAACCGTCGCCATCAAACATGTCGCCACGCAATGAGCCGTCTGGCTCAAGGCGAATGGCATTACACGCCCCGGCAATTTGCGCCGTTGGGCTAATAGTGTGAACTAACTCACAAGTCGAAACTTTATGCGGCATCGTCACCAACGCGCCAATAATATTGGTCATGCGAAATAGAGAAGGAATCAACTGCACATAATCTTCTGCTTTCACCCCCATCGGCACCACTTTGATATCGATGCCTTGCTCTTCAAACCAGGGGTTGTAAATCATCGGTGCTTTGAACGTGGTTGTCGGGTAGCCCAGGTGGGCGATTAAACGTGTATTGCCACTTATGTCCATAATTAGTCCGCCAGCTCAATACGTTTGATATCGCCAAGAATGAAGACATACGCGAACACACCCAACAGTGCAGCACCGCCGATATAGACCAGCGCGTAGAAGAAGTTGCCGGTCGCCGCAACAATAAAGCCGACAATCAGTGGCGTGATAATCGAGGCCAGGTTTGAGCAGAAGTTAAATAAACCGCCTGTCAGACCCGCTAAATTTTTCGGGGCCATATCAGATATCAGCGTCCAGCCGAGTCCCACCATGCCTTGCCCGAAGAACGCTACCGACATCACCGTAATCACCAGCGCATCGGTTGGCATCCAGTTAGCCGAAATGATAAGACTGGCCATCAACAGCCCAGAAATGATTGGCAATTTACGGGCGATATTCACCGAACCGGTGCGTTTGAGGATTTGGTCGGAGACCCAGCCACCAAACATCACGCCCACTGCGGCGGCGAGAAACGGCAGAATGGCGAAGAAGCCCACTTTCAGCCATGGCATATGGCGTTCGGTAGCAAGGTAGGTTGGGAACCAGGTCAGGAAGAACACCAGCGTGGTGTTCCCGGCAAACTGGCCAATGCCCGCACCGAGGATTTGGCGGCATTTAATAAGCCTTGCGACGTTCGCCCAGCTAAAGTTCATCTTCGGTTCAGGCTCGGCCTCTTTGAGGTCGTGACCGATGTACTCAAGCTCAAGACTGTTGGCAGTTTTGGACTCGTGCGGTTCGTGATAAAAACGCCACCACACCAGCACAAACAAAATGCCCACTACGCCGACTGTGATAAACAACGCACGCCAGCCGAAGGTTTCCATAATAAAGAACAGCAGCGGCGCAAACGCAGCAAGGCCAATGTATTCACCAACGGTGTAAACCGCCGTAGCGCGCGCACGTTCATGCTGCGGGAACCATTTCCCCACCACCCTACTGTTCACCGGGAAGCATGGCGCTTCACTAATCCCTAAGCCTAAGCGGCATAGCAGCAGCGTTTTAAGGCCAACGGTTAAACCGTGGAACAGGGTAAATGCCGACCAGAAAAACAGTGCCAGCGCATAGGTGACTTTATTACCGAAACGGTCAAGGAAGATGCCGCCTGGGATTTGCATTACCGCGTAAGTCCAGGCAAACGCCGAGAACACAATCCCCATCGTTGCCGCACCGATGCCAAGATCGGCACTCAGTTGCGGTGCAGCGATACCAAGCACAGTGCGGTCGAGATAGTTAATCATGGTTCCGATAGCCAGAAGGGTCAGGATAACCATTCGGGTACGGGTTCTTTTTACAACACCAGTTTTCTGGGCAGCGATGTCGCCCTGGCCATAACTCGCCATGGTTTATACCTCGGTTATTTGTAGGTTACAGGTGTCTTATTGAACCTTAAGGTTCATTTATTGTTGTAAATCGCATTAACGCATTTGCATTGCGGCCAACCGCACGGCGGCGTTTGTTGCACCGTATTGTTGATAATCCCCTCGCCGCTCAACTAATTCAAAGAAGAAACGGTCCGGGCGGAAAGGTGGCGTATAGGCATGCAAAAACTCATGCTGGCGCACATCACGTTCATAAAGAATATCCAGGCGCTCAAGCCCTTGTAGCAATGGGTTATTTGCCCCGTAACGCGCCAGCAAATCGTCATAATAGTTTGCCGGAATCGGCAACAATTTCAGCCCTTGTGATTGCAGGCCTTCTACCGTCGCGAGTAAATCATCACAAGCAAACGCCGCATGTTGCAGGCCCGTTCCCTGATAGCTGGCAACCGATCTGGCAATTTGCGTATCAAGGCTGTGCGACATATTCAGCGGCAAGCGTATCGAGTGACAAGGGCTGTGCATCACCTGGCTTCTAACCAGGCCATACGGGTCCGGCACGCTCAGTTCGTTATCCAGTTCAAAGCCGAACACCGCGCGGAAAAACATAATCCAGTTATCACGGCTGCCTTCTACCAGCCCTAACGCCAGATGATCAATCCCAAGTAAGCTGCCCTGGTTGGCGGTTTCTGAAAGGTTAAAATCGGTTTGATAAATATCGTTTTCACCCTGCTCTGGTGCCTCTATCAGATAAATCAGGCTACCGTCAGGCGCACACACGGCTGCCAGCGCACGCTCATCTGGCCCATGCTTTTCATGCCAGATTGGGTAACCGTAATCCTGCGCCCGTTGCAGCACGTTTGCCGCCCCTTTCAAGCGCCACGCCATCGCGCACAGCGAAACCCCGTGACGACGATGAAACTCATCGGCCCAGCTATGCGACTCATGGTTAAGAATCACATTCACTCCACCGTTGCGCCACAGTGAAACATCCTTAGAACGATGCTCACCGGCTTGTGCAAAACCCAGTGGTTGCAGTGCTTCGCCCAATGCCTGTGCATCTTTTGCATCGGTGGCAAATTCTAAAAACTCGATACCCTGATAACTGGCTTGCGGCGCACTATGGAACAGTTGTGCATCAATCTGTGGATTAGCTTTCCAGGTCTGCTCTTCCAGCCAAAGCAGCGAGCGATAACCATCTTTGGCGGTTGGTGCATTTGGCGTGGCACGGAAACTGTCGTTGAAAATCTCCAGCGACCATGGGCCACGGTAGCCTTTTTCCGTCAGCAAGCGGGTAAATTCGACCACTGGCAATTCACCCTGCCCTGGGAAGCAACGGAAATGGCGACTCCACTCAAGCACATCCATTTTCATCAACGGTGCATCAGCCAGTTGCAGGAAGGTAATTTTATCGACCGGAATATCGTCGAGATTAATCAGTTGGTCACCCAACGAAAGCACATGGAAGCTGTCGAGAACCAGCCCCAACGCCGGGCTGTTTACCTGTTTTACACGCTCCCATGCCTGGCGATAACGGTTCACATGGGTGCCCCACGCCAGCGCTTCATAGCCAACGGTTATTTCATTACGTTGTGCTAACTCAGCCAAATGCGCCAGGTCACTGACCTGCAAATCAAGATTCGACGAACAATCAGGTGCCACGTTGCTACACAGCAGCATGGTGTTGCACCCCAGCTCGTGCATCAAAGCAAACTTGCGCCGTGCGCGTTCCAGATTGCTGGCAAACTGCGGGCGCGACGCGCCTTCGAAATCGCGGAACGGCTGAAACAATGTAATAGTAAGCCCGAGATCGGCCGCCATTTTTCGCACATCGGCAGGCGTGCCTGGGTAATAAAGAAGATCATTTTCAAAGATTTCTACACCGTCAAAACCAGCAGCCGAAATTGCGGCCAGTTTTTCAGGCAACGTGCCAGAGATAGATACGGTTGCAATTGAACGCTGCATTATGGCTCCTGGTCTGTCGGGATAAGTCGGTTAATGTTGTATCATTTGGTTCATATTGCAAATTTATAGTTAATTTATTGTTACCCCAGATCACACCTCAGAAAGTTAAAAAAAATAGCGGGCGATTACCGAACAAAACAAAGTGGGGTTACACTTTTCAATCTCTCACTGGCAATTAAAAGGCAGACACAACATGTCAGATAATAACTATCAGCCGCCAAAAGTTTGGACTTGGCAAAAAGGCGAAGGCGGCACCTTTGCTAACATCAACCGTCCGATAGCGGGCCCAACTCACGAACGCACGCTGCCAATTGGCAAGCATCCCTTGCAGCTTTATTCACTTGGCACACCGAACGGGCAGAAGGTGACTATCCTGCTTGAGGAGTTGCTGGCTCTGGGTGTAAGCGAAGCTGAATACGACGCGCATCTGATTCGTATCGGTGAAGGAGATCAGTTTTCAAGCGGCTTTGTAGACGTGAACCCGAATTCAAAAATCCCGGCACTCATGGACCATTCGGTAACACCACCGATTCGCGTGTTTGAATCCGGCGCAATCTTGCTGTATCTGGCGGAGAAATTCGGTCATTTCCTGCCTAAAGATCTTGCCGCACGCACTGAAACCTTGAACTGGCTGTTCTGGTTACAGGGCTCAGCACCATATCTCGGTGGTGGCTTTGGTCATTTCTATAATTACGCACCAATGAAAATTGAGTACGCAATTAACCGCTTTGCCATGGAAACCAAGCGCGAGTTAGACGTGCTCGACAGGCAACTGGCGACACATCGTTTTATTTCAGGTGATGAATATACGATTGCAGATATCGCCATTTGGCCGTGGTACGGCAGCCTAGCAAAAGGTGGGCTGTACAGCGCGGCTGAATTCCTCGACCTCGCTTCGTACAAAAACTTCGTACGCTGGGCCGATGAAGTAGCAAGCCGCCCGGCGGTTAAACGTGGGCGCATCGTAAACCGCACCTTCGGTGAGCCGTCTGAGCAGTTGCACGAACGCCACGATGCGTCGGACTTTGATTTACGTACCGAAGATAAGCTGGCGAAGTAGACACAGTTGTACTCAACTACGCCCTGCAAGTTGCAGTATGCAGGGCGTAAAAATTTAAAATTAAACAAACTATGGGTGGTTTAAGCCTAACCGTTGCAGGTAAGTTGCCGTCTGAATTATTCAGTGAGCAAACTGCAAGGAAATATCGTGTTAAAAAAATTCGTACTCGTATTCACTTTCGTTATTGCCGGGTGTGCCAATCCAGGTGATGAGGCGGTCGAAGCCCTAAATACCCTCGAATTCCATCCCGGCACGATGTCTCCAGCGATTAATAGCACCCCGGAAGAATTGCAAACATTGCATACTTCTAATAAGGAGGTGATTACCCGTCTCACTACAGAAATAAAAGCGGCACGGGTCGATAACCTAAGAAGTGTAGATGTTTTTGATAATCGCTATGGTATTGATAATGTTTTCCAGGCGCTGACTCGGCTCGAACAATTTGATGAGCTAAATAACACTTATCTAAAAGATCAAAACAAAGATGGATTAGTACAGATTGGCAAAGCCTTAAAGCCAATAAAAGAGAAAACATCCTGAGCCAACTAAAATTGGTGGATGTCGCTTACGCTAGTCCACCAACCAACGACTTACCGCAGCTCGGATAAGCGATACTCCATCCGACTCTCATTCACTCAATAATCAGTAAAGTTGCTTCTCAATCAGCATTTGCTGTAACTGCTTTTTTTGTTCCGTGGTTAACACCTGGCTGACATTAAACAGGTACTTTGCTCGCTGGTAGCGCACCTTACTCTGAATATCACCGATGGCATTAAGTTGTTTCTTCGCTGCGCTATCATCCCAGACGCCAGAATGGAACATATCAACAATCGCATCTTGTGTTAAAGCATCGGTATTAATTTTGGCGATCTCTTTTTGCGAATCTTCACGCAGGGCTTTTACCTTCTGCGTTTGCTCTGGTGAGAAATTTAATTGCTTCGCCAATGAATCCTGCGGCAGCGTTTCTGTAGCAGAAGATGCAACAGCCATTCCTGAAAAAGCCAGTACCGTAATCAATGTGGCAATTTTAAATACTTTCTTCATTCTATACCCTTAAACATAGTGTGTATTAATAGCATCTGAACGCCCACATTATTAACGCAGTATCAACGTCATTAGAAATCATTAGTTATTTATTTTTAAACAAACCAATTAATTGTATTCAAAAGTTTATTATTATAATAAAGGTTATATGTCACATGGAGTATCCAATGCTTATCACACAAATTATAACTTTGTTCTTATTCATATTTTTGCAATGGATTATTGTCAAACGTGCCGGACTGAAACCCTGGGTTTCAATTTTATTACTGCTTCCACTCGTCAATTTGTTCGTATACTTTTATATCGCAACTGCACGCTGGCCAAATGAAAAAAACCAAAAATGTCCAGATTAAATCAAGTGAAGAACCACATCGCAAAGATAAACAGAACCGTCAAGGTTGGCTGGCAGGGTTATTTTCATTGCTGTACACTATATTCACGGTAATATTTAATGAATACAGCAATTATTTTGAATTGAAATACCTACAAACTCCTGTTGAGTTTTTAGTTATTGCACTACTCACCTATCTTATTTTTATCAAGAGCAAGATTGGCGCAGTGCTTATGGTTATTTATTTCGCCGCACATAAGATAATATTATTACTTTCTGGGTTTTATTTCTCAGTAAGTAACATCATTATCGATGTTGTTTTATTTTACTGCTATGTTACTGCGGCTCGCGAAATTAATTTCATATACAAAACATAGGATAAAGCCACACTATGTTGCCATAGTGTGGCTGCTGAGCACTAACTATTTGATTATTACTTACATAGCCTACATCCTTATTGGCTATAAACAGCATAGAACCATTTCCCTCAGTTCTCAATTGTCTTTTTATTTAAAAATAAATGCTGCATTATGGGCAAAAAAATACCCGCCGGACAGGCGGGCACATTGTATTGTGCGCAATAAAACGCACAAACAACATTAAAAATATCTAATCACTCGGGATTGATAATATCAATGAGACTTGATGCATCAACAAAATAATTTTAATGCGCAATTTGTAATCGGGCAATTGTCTTCGCATATAAAAATAAATTGATCAGAAGTTGAAATTAACCGCAGCATAGCCCCCATCGGCTAAGATGTTATCGCTATGACCATCTTTTCCCTGCATACCCACATAGCGATACCCACCTTCAACTGACAGCGTTGGGTTAACTTTCCAGCGAATGCCTGCATTAGCTTCCCCATACTGCTCAACACCACTGGAGAGCGAATCAGGCGAATAATATGCGTCACCAAACAGACTAAAATGATCACCAAGTGGAAGTTGCGCGCCACCGCCAACGGCTACGGCATAACCTTCATCACCATCACTCGGATTGAGGTACAGTGTTTTCCCACCCAATGTCACCAAAACAGATCCAAGCGGTATATTCCAGCCCATTCCCAGACTGGCAATATCACCATCATTATCGTTGTGCGCCCAGTTACCATTGAAGGTAAAACCCGGTTCGTTTGCACCAAAACTCATTCCAAGATTAGTCCAATCGGCACCAGCCTCACCGTGAAATGCCACCGCATTAGCATTCGTTACTGCAAAGGTGTTGAATACGATTAACGCAATAAGAGTCTTTTTCATCATAATCCTTGAAATCGCTACAGAGAGATAACTCTATGGTTTTGATATTTCAGGGATGGATGGTATTCAGACTCCCAGGGAGAGGGAATTTGATTTTTGTTTAATTTTAAACAAAATAAGATGGGGCGAAAATTATTCCGCCAGTGCTTTTAGTTATTAGCCAAAATGTAAACCTGCCTCAGAATTTTTCCGGCAAGTTGATCACTTCCAGTAAATATCCACCTCGTTTAATATCGATGTACCCACCATTTTTTAGTGCAAACATCACATTCAAAATACTGCTGCGCGATAAAAGAGTTCTTTCCTGAATGTAATCAAGAACGGATGTTCTCAACCGCGAATCTTCAGGCAGACGGTTCATTTCAATAAGATGGCCTCGAATGATGGAATAGGTACGTTGCTGCACCACCACAGAATCGCGATAGAAAAGATGGGTGGTATAATAAGCAAGTATCACCGCAATATCTTTCCACATTCCTTCCTGAGTAATGATTTCATGAGCAAGGCTGGCATCAAGACGCAGCATGGTGCATTCAGTTTCTACTCGCAAAATATGGCTACGTAATGGCTGGATGCTTTCTGCAATACCAAACAGATTCTGGCCAGAAACCGTGGCGATAACCAGGCCATCAGTGGCCCGCAAGACAGAGATCTCGCCTTGCTTGAAGATATAAAATTGCGGGATCTCTTTATATTCCCAGTTTATCCGTTTACGGGGAATCACCTCCATCGGTGTTCCGTGGGGTTCGAGGGTGGCAATCAGACGCTGGATAGCTGATTCCGGGCGGGTTGGAGGAGAGATAGTCATTATTTTTCCTGAAATTACTCACGGTATGCACAGGTTCCTTGAAGTATATACCACACCAAAGATCTCGCTAGGTGCGCTACAGTGCGGTGTTTGGCTTATAGATACAACCGTGTTTATTAAAACTAAAACAATATTCAGCAACATTCTTACAACTATTTCCATGATGCAAAGAATTGTAATTTTCAAGCTTTCCTCTTGCACACTATTATGGCTTTGTGCAATTGAATATTCATCCTCCATTTATTTTTAAACAAAATAAAAGTGGAGCCATACACGCCTTATCTTTAGTGTCTCCAGACATTTTCTCACGGGGGCACCCATCTATGTTTCTCGATTACTTTGCCTTAGGCGCACTTATTTTCGTGGCACTGACGCTCTTTTATGGCGTTATTGTTGTCCACGACATCCCCTATGAAATAGCAGTGCATCGTAACCATCCGCATCAAGATGCTATTCATGCTGCAGGATGGGTAAGTCTATTTACTTTGCATGTTTTATGGCCGTTCCTGTGGATCTGGGCGATGTTATATCGTGAAGACAGAGGCTGGGGGTTTGCCGTCAAAAATAATGAAATGGAAATGCTACGTGAAAGGTTACTCCGGCTGGAATCCCAGCATGAGAAAAACCAAAGCAAGTCATCAGTAACCGACTAATTGAGCAGGATTCATTGTGGATTTATTACTTATTCTTACTTATACCGCCATTTGCTTCGGTATATTTAAATTCTTTAAAATTCCGTTAAATAAATGGAGTGTGCCTACTGCTGTATTGGGTGGCATTATTCTTATTGGCTCGTTGTTATTATTAATGAATTATAACCATCCATATACCGAACGAGCCCAGATGGTTACCGTTACGTTACCCATCATCCCAGAAGTGCAAGGCGTCGTGGTAGAAGTGACCGCCAAAGCCAATAAGAAACTGAAAAAAGGGGATTTCCTATTTCGAGTTGACCCCACTGCCTATGAAGCCAAAGTCGAAGCAATAAAAGGTGAGATAGAAAGCGCCCAGCAAAACGTAGAGATGCTCAAAGCACGCCTTGCTTCCGAAAACGCAGATATTGCGCAGGCGAAAGCTGAGCGTGATTTAGCCTTGAAAGATGCAGACCGTTACCGCAACGGCAGCCGGGACAAACTGAAAAGCCCGTTTACAGATCAAGAAGTGGTTCGCGCACAGCAGACGTATCTGGCCGCGCAGGCACAGTGGCGATCTTCCCTCTCAAAGAGAGATCAAACAGCGGCACAGCTTGATGCCATGATAAACGGTGAAAACGCCACGGTTTACCGGCTGAAAGCAAACCTCAAAGAAGCAGAGTACTTCCTTGCAAAAACCGTGGTTCGCGCGCCGAGCGATGGCTACGCGACACAGCTTTTCCTGAAACCCGGTATGTTCGTGCGCCCGTTGCCGCTGCGCCCAGTGATGGTGTTCGTTCCGGATCAAAAAACCAGTGTTTATGCCGTATTCCGCCAAAACTCCGCCCTACGCTTAGTCGCAGGTGACCAGGCCGAAGTGGTATTTAATGGCCTGCCCGGCAGTGTCGTGCAAGGGACTGTGAAGCAAATCCTCCCCGCGATCGCTAACAGCAGCTATCAGGCGCAAGGCCATCTACAAGGCTTGAGCCTTGACCCGAAACTCGACGGTATCTATGCAGAAATTGAGCTGAAAAACGTTGCCGATGTTCAAAGGCTACCCGCAGGAACCATGGGCCAGGTCGCAGTGTATTCCGGTTATTTCGAGCACGTTTCCATTATTCGTAAAATCCTGCTGCGCATGACCAGCTGGATGCACTATCTCTATATTGATCATTAATTTAAGGTAAAAAAGGGAGCCGCCCCATGCAGAAAACAAAAATGTTTATTCTTTTCGCCATCGTTATTCTGACGTGGGGAACAACCTGGCTTGCCATGAAGTTTGCGTTGGTCAGCATGCCGCCGATATTTGCCACCGGGCTGCGCTTCTTAAGCGCAGCACCCTTGCTGCTATGGCTGTTGCACGTTACGCGGTCATCATTGTTATTTCCGCCAGGGCACCGGTTCTTCCAGTTCTGCGTGTTCCTATTTTGTTTCTGCCTGCCCTTTACGCTGGTGATTTACGGCGAGCAATACGTTAACGCCAGCACTGCGGCGATAATCTTCGCCGGAATGCCCGTCGCCGTGCTTCTGATTTCTATTGTGGTACTCAATGCCCCCACCAGCCTGTTGCAGCTGATGGGCGCAATGTTGGCAATGCTCTCCCTGTTTTGTCTGTTGCAGGAAGAGTCCAGAAACAGTCTCAGTAATAACTGGAAAGGCGCATTTGCTGTCGTGGCGGCAGTCACCATGCATGCTTATATGTATGTGCAATGCAAAAAGCGCAGTTGCCAGATTTCGCTTTTCACATTTAACGCCTTGCCTTGTCTGGCTGCGGGTTTACTGCTCACATTGACTGGCGCGGTAGTGGAAAGGCCGGAAATTGAAAACATCACCTGGTTGTCTTTTTCTTCGATTATTTACCTCGGCGTCGTGGCTAGCGTGTTCGGGATCTTGTGTTATTTCTCGCTGCAAAAACGCATTTCGACTTTTAACACCTCTTTGGTATTTATCTGCTTTCCCGTTATCGCGGTCATCCTGGAGTGTGTAGTGATGGGCAGCGTGTTTTCTCAAACATCGTGGATTCTGCTCGCGGGAATGTTATGCGGCGTGTTGCTGTCCGTCATTCCTGTAGAGAAAGAAAAAAATGGCCACAACGACAAAACGTTTGTGGAATTAGCACGATTTTTTCATTGCCATATTTACAAGTAATTAATAGCTGTTAAGAATGGATATTATTTGCTCATAACTGTGGTCAATGTCAGAAGAGATACTCAGGCAGCAGATTCAGAACCTTAAAAAACACAATGCCCGACTCAAAAGAATTGCACACGACTCTCGCAATAAGCTCAGTGCAGCGCTGGACGGGACAGGCTTATGTTTATGGCAGCTCGATGTGCCAAGCGGCAAGTTGGTTATTTTCAACCGTCGCTGGGGTTCCATGCTGGGCTTTCAGCCCAAAGAACTTAGCGCTCATTTTGATGTGTGGCGTGAGCATCTGCATCCTGAAGATAAAGAGATGGTGCTGTCCGCGTTTTATAACCACCTCGAAGGTAAAGCGCCATTTTATGAAGCACTGCATCGCATGCAGGCGAAAAATGGCACCATCACATGGGTGCTGGATCGGGGCCGTGTGACCGAATGGAGTGATGACGGGAAACCGCTGAAAGTTACCGGCACCCACATTGATATGACCAAAGAAAAGCAGTACGAGCAGCAACTAGCAAAACTTGCCAATCACGACCCCCTCACAGGCCTTGCCAACCGCCACGCGCTTCAAGCGCAGTTCGATCTGCTAAAAAAATTGGGCCCACTTTCGATAGCGTTTATCGATCTCGATGACTTCAAAAACGTTAACGATACGCTGGGCCATCGCAGCGGTGATGAAGTGCTGTTGCAACTGAGCCAGCGCCTGCACGAATCCTGCCCACCAGAGGTCACCATTGGCCGCATTGGGGGAGATGAATTTATCCTGTTATTGCCCTGGTCGCTGGAACATCCCGAGATAAACCACATCGCCAGATGCTGTCTGGATGCCGCCATCACCCCGTTCGAATTAGGTAATGGCGCCGCCAAAGTAGGAGCATCTATTGGGGTGAATGAATCCTGGGTGGACGACACTTTTAATAATGCGGTGATTCGAGCCGATGAGTCGATGTACTTGATTAAACGCACCGGCAAAAATGGTATCGCGTTGGGTGCCAGGATTATTATTCAGTCTTAAACCAGGTATTTGTGGAACCAATCAATGGTTCTCGTCCATGCAAGTTCTGCCGCGGCTTTGTCGTAACGCGGAGTCGAATCGTTGTGAAAGCCATGATTCACGCCCGGATAGATATAACCTTCGTAGACTTTATTATTGGCTTTCAGAGCAGCTTCATAAGCAGGCCATCCCTCATTAATGCGCGAATCGAGCTCGCCATAATGAAGTAATAAAGGTGCTTTGATACGCGGTACATCTTCAGTTTTTGGCTGGCGACCATAGAACGGTACGGCGGCTGCTAATTCCGGGTAAGCGATCGCAGCGGCATTGGCTACTCCTCCGCCGTAACAAAAACCGGTGATCCCCACTTTTCCCGTGACCGAATCGTGATGCATCAAAAATTCTATCGCGGCAAAGAAATCATTCATCAGTTTGGTCGGATCGACCTGAGATTGTAGCTCGCGGCCTTTTTCATCATTGCCAGGATAGCCGCCAACCGAACTTAATCCATCAGGAGCTAATGCAATAAAACCCGCTTTGGCAACACGTCGCGCCACATCTTCGATGTAAGGATTAAGCCCACGGTTTTCATGCACCACGACCACGCCCGGTACTTTGCCCACGGCTTTTGCCGGGCGCACCATGTAGCCTCTCACCTGGCCATGCCCTTGTGGACTTGGGTACTCAATGTATTCAGCGACAATATCTGGATCGGTAAACTCCACTTGCGTCGCGAAGGCATAGTTTGGGGTCAGCAATGTACCGAGCGCCACGGCCGAAAGGCCACCAACAACAAATTTCCCCGCCAGATCGAGAAACTCGCGTTTGCTGATTTTACCGTGTACATAAAAATCGAAGTATTCGAGTAATTCAGGAGGGAAATCTTTTGCGGTAAGTCTGGTCATTTGCAGGCCCTTTATCGGTAAAAGATAGATAAATAATGGCCTGCATTTAATGATTTTGCCTGGTTCTAATTCACCCGACTGCCACGTACCACGTTAACCCGCCAAATCCCGAAGCACACCAGCACAAGCGCCAGCGCATAACGCCACTCAAGAATGCTCTCTTGCAGGAAGATTGCCGACAATACCGCACCGGATACCGGGATCAGGAAGTTAAATGGTGCAATCATGCCCACACGGTTGTGTTTGAGCAGCAGGCTCCACAGTGCAAACGCCACGGATGATAACAGCGCCAGGTAACCCAGAATGGCCACCGACTCCCACCCATGAAACGCAAGCGTACCGCCGCAGGCATAGCCGCCAGCCGTCAGCACAAGGCCACCAATAGCCAGTTGCCAGCCGGTCATAATCGTCGCATCCATAGTTTGCGAAATACGCTTACCGTACAACGACGCGGCAGAAAGAATAAACGCCGCCAGCACCACGAAACCGTCGCCCATCAGGCTGAAGCTAAAGTCCATCAACTGGCTGTTGAAGTTGACCACCATCACACCGGCAAAACCGAGCACGCAACCCACCACCTTGTTGATGCTGAGCTTGTCGTTTTGGTAGATAAAATGCGCCAGTAACACGCTAAAGAAAGTACCGGTGGCATTCATAATTGAGCCTTTGACACCGGTGGTGTACGCAAGGCCAATATAGAAGAAAATGTATTGAATTGCGGTTTGTGTGACGCCTAGTACGGCTAGCTGGGAATACTGCTGGCGCGACATACGAGCAATTGGCTTACCCTGTAAAAATGCAAATGCCAGCAACAACAAGCCAGCAATCACAAAGCGGTATCCGGCAAAGACAATTTTGCCCGGCAGGTCGTCCGTCGCTATCTGAAATATTTCATAGCCGTTTTTAATTGCCGGGTAAGCACTACCCCATAACAGGCAACAAAAAGCAGCCCCCATCCATGCGATTTTCTTATTAGTAAACCGTGAAACGTTATTACTCACGCCTCTTCCCTTAACCAAAATTAAACTGTCGTTTCAGAATCGACCATTATCCTTCAATAAAGAAAAATAGCGATAGCGCCATCCACACTTTGCGCGGTGGATGGCACGACGTTTAATTTAAGGTTTAGGAAGATGTGAAGGACGCGCTTTCGGATGCACGGCAAAGTGCCCTTCTGGCGCATTATCGACTTTTACATGAACCAGGTCCGGTGCATGACTTTTAATGGTTTTATCGCGGAACAGATAGACGTTAAACGGCAGAATAAACACCAGTACAAAACAGACAATCAGCAGACCGCCATACACATCGTGGGCGTGGGCACCGGGTAGAGAACTTGGCGGAATAAATGACACAATAAACGCCAGCACCGACACCACCAACCCTGAACAGGCGATAGCCAGTTTCACCGGTTTCCCACCTGGAACCTGGAAGGCACGTTTTCTATCACGCTGTTTACGCACCAGTTGGATATACCCGAGGAACAACATCAGATAACTGCATAGATAGATAACTACGGTGAGTGACAGAGCCACGAGGAATGACATATTGCTACCGCCGCCAGTATTGGTCAGGACAATCAGCGCAATGGAAGTGATGATCAACTGAGAGATCACCAGTGCTACAGGTACGCCGTTTTTATTCACTTTGGCAAAACGCGCAGGCAGCAGACCTTGTCGTGCTGTCACTAACATGCCGCGAGAAGGGCCGACAATCCACGAAGCAATTTCGGCTAACACACCCAACATCAGCAATGCCGCAATGACACGTACCGCCCATTCAAAACCTGGGCCGTAATAACCAATCAGAGTACTAAATGCCTGCATCACCCCAGCGGAGAGGTTGATTTCATCATGCGGAATAACCGCCGCGACTGACAGACCGCCAATCGAGCTAAGTACAATGGCGGCAATCACCAACAGAATCATCGCCAGTGGGTAATCACGGGCCGGGTTGGTCATCTCATTGACGTGAGTCGCTGAAGCTTCAACGCCCATATAACTGAGCACAAATGCCACAAACACCACTAATGTGCCAATTTGTGAAAAATCAGGGAAGAAAGTCGCGGCCGACATTTCAATTGCCAGCGGTTGGCCGTTATACAACCAGGCGACTGCCAGCCCCACCAGCACGATTGCCGGGAATAAAATCCCAAAGAAGAAACCCGCTTTAGCAATACGCGCGGTATAACGTGTACCTTTAAATTGTGTAAGTGCCAGGCCCCATAAAATTATCAGGGCTGCGATGGTTTTCACCAGCGGATCGGTATTTAGCGCAGGCCAGTTAAGGATGTATGAGAGCGCGCCGAGCACAAAATAGAGCATCGGAATAAAACCGATGGCGATTTGCAAATAGCTAAATGAAATCGCCGCAAAACCCCAGCGTTCACCAAGCGTATTGGAAACCCAGGCAAATAAACCGCCCTCTTCCCAGCCTTCAACGGTTGCCATTTCAGCAGCGCACAAACCAACGGGAATAAACCAGAAAACCCCGCCCATCAGCAGGAAGAAAATCAGGCTAAAACCGGAAGTGGCAAACGTAGGATATTCATAAACCGCCATCACCATCGAAGCGGTAATAGCGAAAAAGCCAAGCAAAGTCAGTGACCTTGCAGGGGCATTTGTCGTTGTGGTGGACATAAGTCTCTCCGCATCCGCAAGCAGATGCCTGCGGATGTTTTTGGTTAATTGATAAGAAAGTGTCTTATGCGTGGTTGAAGCCACCCGCTTCTTCGGCGGTCAGCGAATGCGTAACCGGATTTTTCTCCAACGCCTCAAGAGTGCGTTTCAGATCGGCAATCAGCAATTCAGCCAGGTCGGTACTCATCCCGTGACGGACCAGGATGCGCTGCACCACTAAGTCTTCACGATGAGTTGGCATGGAGTAAGCAGGCACCTGCCAGCCACGGCTACGTAAGCGGTCAGCCAGGTCATACAGAGTGTATCCATCATTCTGATGGTCAGCTTTCAGTGCCCAGGTCAGCGCCGGGATACCGTTCAGGTGGCTGCCATCAAAAATAATCTCGAATGGACCAATCGCGGCAATTTCTCGAGCCAGATACTGCGCAGTCTCGTAACAGGCCATGTGAATTTTGCGATAGCCTTCGCGGCCCAGGCGCAAGAAGTTGTAATACTGCGCGACAATTTGCCCACCAGGACGCGAGAAGTTCAGCGCAAAGGTCGGCATATTGCCGCCGAGGTAGTTAACGTTAAAGATAAGCTCCTCTGGCAGGTCCTGTTTTTCACGCCATACCACCCAACCGGCACCAAGTGGCGCAAGACCAAATTTGTGGCCAGATGCGTTAATGGATTTCACACGCGGTAGACGGAAGTCCCAATCGATTTCCGGCGCGCAGAACGGAGCAAGGAAACCACCGCTGGCGGCATCCACATGCATTGGAATATCAAGCCCGGTCTTCTCGAACAGATCATCGAGCGCATCGTGAATTTCTTTCACTGGCTCGTACTGGCAGGTGAAGGTAATACCCAAAGTCGGCACCACACCGATGGTGTTCTCATCGACATATTTCAGTGCTTCTTCCGCCGTCATCATTAGGCGATTACCTTCCAGTGGCACTTCGCGCAGTTCAACATCAAAGTAGCGGGCGAATTTGTGCCAGCAGATTTGTACCGGGCCACACACCATGTTTGGTTTATCAGTAGATTTTCCGGCCAGTTCACGGCGTTTGCGCCAGCGCCATTTCAGCGCCAGGCCACCAAGCATCGCGGCTTCAGAAGAACCGATGGTTGAGCAACCGAGCGTATCGGTGGCTGCTGGAGAATGCCAAAGGTCGGCGAGCATATTCACGCAGCGCTGTTCCAGTTCAGCAGTTTGCGGGTACTCGTCCTTATCAATCATGTTCTTATCGATAGAGAGATCCATTAACTGGCGAATCTCATCATCCACCCAGGTCTGGCAGAAGGTCGCCAGATTCTGGCGTGAATTGCCATCAAGCATCAGTTCGTCATGAATGGCATGAAAAACATTACGTGGATTGCTTTCTTGAACCGGGAATTGGGTTTTTGGCAGTGAAGTGGATAATTCTACAGATGCATAAACATCGTCATTTTCATTTTCAGCGGGTTGAATGAGCATAGTCATAATTAATCCTTTTCGTATCAGATAAATTTATTATTCAGTTACTTTAGGGCTGGAGTTATTTCACCCAGTTTGGCATGTGGTGTCTTTTGACATTGCTTGAATATTTTCGGCACCGCTACGGTTTCGACTTCATGCCAGTGAACATAATCACCACCTTTAAAATCAGTATTTCTATTGACTACCCAAAAGGCGATTGGCGTCATGGATTTCGGATTCATATCCATAAATTCCTGACAAGTCATATTTTGTGGCGTCGTTTCCTGTTCGGCAAAAGCAGAATTAATAGAAGTAGAAAGAGCCGCAGCAGCAATAATTATCGAGATACTTACTTTAATATTCATAAATTATTCCAGTGGTTATTTTGAATCTTTTGACGCCAGTCGTTTAGGTTGTGCCAGCGCCAACTTCTTACGCAAAGAGATAAAACTCCCGGCACTGAAGATCATCTCCAGGCCAATAAAAGCAGTGGTGAATAGATAAGACTGCTCAGGGTTCATGCCAAGCCAGATGGCGGCAATCAGCAGGTCAAAAATACCGATAAAAATGTTCCAGATAGCCCCGGAACGGCCGCGCATAGTGAAGCCAGAAACGATGCGTGAAACGCCACCGATAATGAACAGACAACAAAATACTATCGATAAAGAGTTCATCCCAACCATTGGATTGGCGACGAAGCTGTAACCCAACAACAACCAGGCGAGAGCGAAAATCGCACTGACAAATTTTGATTTCCAGTGCTGTTGGCGAAAGACAACCAGGCAGTAAAGAGTATAAAAGCCGCAAACCATAAACATCATGCCAATGATATAACTGAGATACAGTCCGGACATAAATGGATAGATAAGACAGCAAGCACCACATATAAGCAGCAGCACCGCCATGACCAGAGCATGTTTTTTATAATAAAGACGAGAAGCTTCACTCAGTGCCTTCATTCTATATTGGTTAAAGATGAACATATTATCTCCGCCGTAATTTCAATGGCTGAAATAGTAGTACCCACCTGGCTGCGGAGTAAATAAGAGTGAAGAGTCATTGTTATACGCTGAGTCTGACATCTGTCTGCGTCTTCTGACATATGTAAGACTCAGCTTGCATTATTCATTCGGCGCTCTGATTTTCATTGTGATACTTATTTTTTATTCTGGTGGCGTTTGGTGATGAACACCTATTTTATTAAGGAGAAGATAATGAAAAAATTAATTCTGGCAGGCTTGTTGGCAACTATGATGAGTTCTGCACCTGTATTAGCTGCAGCGACTGCAACCCCAGCACAGACCGCTGCGGCAACCGCACAAATCCAAAAAGAAGCGGCTGATGTGATGCAAGTTGCGGTTCAGGGTGCCAATGCAATGCGTGATATTCAGTTTGCACGCCTGGCGCTATTCCACGGTGAACCAGCCAGCGCGAAGAAATTGACCGACGACGCAGCAACTTTGCTTAAAGATGACAGCGCTGACTGGAAGAAATTTGTCAAAACCGACGCCAAAGCGAAAATGATCGACGATCAATACGTGATCATTAACGCAACCGTAGCGCTGTCTGAAGACTATATTGCAACCCCAGCAAAAGAGACCGCCATCAAATCTGCTAATGAAAAACTGGCAAAAGGTGACCAGAAAGGTGCGATGGATACCTTACGTCTGGCTGGTATTGGCGTGATGGAAAATCAGTATCTGATGCCACTTAACCAGACCCGTAAAGCGGTTGCTCAGGCCAAAAAACTGCTGGCAGACGGTAAATACTACGAAGCGAATTTGGTACTGAAAGGTGCTGAAGACGGTATCGTAGTTGATAGCGAAATGTTTGCTGCCAGCAACTAATCTGCGTTTGTATTGAGAGTGCACGCGGGGAATGGTCGGGCGATAACTGCCCGACCATTCAATCTCAGTGGCTCATCAAGCTCTCTATCTCCACCTCGATTTCCCGCATAATTTTCGCAATTTCTTCTAACGCCTCCTGTCGCTCCTCAAGCGGTAGCGAATCATGGCGGCGTGACTCAAACGGTTCACAAAGTTTTTGCAAAGCAGTGATTTCCAGTATTTGAGCCGAGCCATGCAGACGATGTAGCGCATGCAAAAACATCTGCGGCTCGTCTTCTTCTATTGAACGCACAGCAGCCTGCAAATCATTTGCCGAAGCTTCGCGGAAGGTTTCCAGAATTTCATTCATCAACTTCCGATCCCCCCAGTATTCTCGGTCAAAATGCTGAGTTTCAAATGCCGGGTAACACAAGGCATTGAACGGCCAACATCGAGTTTGCTAAGCTCATGGGTCAGCGTTTGAATCGATACAGGCTTAAACAGACACTGATTCATCCCACTTTCCAGACACTGTTCGCGTGACTGAGGCAAGGCACTCGCAGTAAGCCCCCAGATTTGCAGCCGCTGATTTTGACGACGTAACGACGCCGCCAGTTCGAGGCCATCTTTTTTCGGCATATTCACGTCAGTTATCAACAAGTCGTACAGCTTGCTGAGAATTTTGGCTTCTGCTTCTTCGCCATCACAAGCCTCATCAACATTGAAACCAATAGTATTTAACTGCCGTTTGAGTAGCAGGCGATTAGTTGGGTTATCGTCCGCAATCAGAATCGATAAGCGCGGCAATGGCGACAGTGCAGCAGGCGTATCGCGCGTTGGTGTTAGCGATTGTTGAGCAGTTTCAACCGCAAGCGTTATCGTAAAAGTGGTACCCAGCGACTGGCGGCTGTTCATCTCAAGCGTACCTCCCATCAGCGTGACCAATTCTTTACAGATAACCAATCCCAGACCAGAACCCGTCTGTTCACGTCCCTGGCGTGCCTGAACGTAGCGGTGGAATAACGTTTCCTGCTCTTCCGGGCTAATCCCGCAACCGGTATCACTTACCGTAATCACTAACGTGCCGTGTTTATCCATTTCGAGGATCAGGCGAGCAGACACCTGAATATGCCCTTGTTCAGTAAATTTCAGCGCATTACCGACCAAATTGGTGAGGATTTGTCGCAAAGCCTGCGGATCGACCAGCACCCGATCATTAGCAGCCAAATGGCTAACGCAGCGCAACGTAATACCTTTTTGCCTTGCCAGCGCATCAAACGAGTGGCATTGCAGGTCAATAAGCTGAGTTAAATCAGTCCACTGTGGGGCAATTTGATATTTACCTGACTCAATTTTATCGACATCAAGGATCTTACCAATCAACCCCAGCAGCGATTGCGCCGTCGCCCCGGCAAGCGCTATCGCCTCTTTGCGTTGGCTGGAGCTGAGATCCGAACTCGACAGCAATTCTAAGAAACCCACAATAGAGCTGACGGGCGTGCGTAACTCATGGCTCATACTCGCAAGGAAACGACTTTTCGCTTTAGTCGCCTGAATCGCTTTATCTTTTTCAGCCTCCAGTTCGTGAGAAAGCGCCTCTTTGAGATGCAGCTGTTCTTCAAGTTGCCGCTGTGATTGTTTTCTTTTACGCACTTCACGCGAAAGAGATAGCCCCCATCCCAGGCTGATGGCGATAAGCATCAGCGCGAAGAGAACCAACTGATAGAACTGTTTGCTGTAAAGGCTCCAGGTATCAATCTGCACGCTGGAAATCTTCGACCACTTCTCCGTCATTTGCAGAATTTCACGCGGAGGAATGGCTTGCAGCGCTTTGCCTAAAATAGACTTCAGTTCTGG
Organism: Buttiauxella sp. AC038; assembly: GCF_979253565.1. Taxonomy (NCBI): domain Bacteria; kingdom Pseudomonadati; phylum Pseudomonadota; class Gammaproteobacteria; order Enterobacterales; family Enterobacteriaceae; genus Buttiauxella; species Buttiauxella sp. AC038. The sequence continues at coordinate 4,545,479 of NZ_CEEDCQ010000001.1, forward strand.
CTCATCGCGCGCCATCGCAAAACTAAGAGCCGCGCTGGGCATACCTGGCAGCCGGGTATAGTGCATATTTTGCGGATAATAATGGTCAATCATGTAACGAGCGGAAAGTTCGGTGGTTATCGCCGCATCAACCTCCCCCTCCTCGACCATTTTCATCGCCACTTTGACATTATCCGTTTCAACCCAGGTCGCCTGCGGGAAACGAAGTTTGAGGTCGTGCGTCAAAATATGCCCCGCTGCCACGGCGATACGCCGAGGTTTTGCCAGCATTACGTTGGCATTTTCTCGGTGTGCGGTAACCAGTACGAAAGAGACATTCATCAACGGATCGCTAAACGAGATAAATTTCTGTGGCTGGTTACTGAGGGTGGCGGCTGGGATCATATCCCACTGACCCGGCACCATTTTTTCAGCCATTTCTTTATTGGAATTAACGATAACTGGCTGAAACTCAAGACCGGTTTGCAGTTGGACGATATTGAGCAAATCCGCCATGATGCCGCGCAGTTCGCCATCGTGATCGATAAGCGTAAACGGTGGGTAGTTTGGATTCACCAGCACGCGGATTTTAGGGTGCTTTTTAAGCCAACTCTTTTCCTCGCTGCTGAATGGTATCGGGGTATTCAGGTAAGAAAGGTTGCCGCGATTTAGCCAGTTCTGCATGACTCGCATATGGGTTTCATTACTAATTGCGCTAATAAAACTTTCAAGGATGTTTCGCAACAGCGGCTGATTCCGGCTGGTGACAAAATAGTTATATTGTTCCTGCTTGTTAAAGTAGTGCGTGATGACCAGCGATTGTGAGAAATATTTCGAGATGCAATTACCGGTGGTCACATTATTACCAATGAAATATTGGTTAAGACCTGACATAACAGACGACAGCGCCTGATAGTCGCTATCGTAAAAGGTGATTTTTGCGTTAGGAAAGGCCATCTTAATCACATCGAGAAATGAACAATCACGTACACAAGCAAGGGTGACTTTTTTATTTGTTGCCAGTGGCAGTAAGGTGTTTTTGAGGGATGTGACCAGTGTTGGCCATGTCTTGATCAACGCTGAAGTTCGCAACAAGTCGCTCCCTACTTCTTCGCGCTGAGATAACTGCGTGAGCAGAGTATCCACTTCGTTTTGGGAGAGCGCTGCCAGGGCTTCTTTTTCGCTATCGTACTGTTTGATAGCGACTTTAACATTGAGGTTTTTTTGTAATAGCGCGAGATAATCAGCATTAACACCCTGATAATGTTCTCCACCACTTTCATAATCTATCGGAGAAACTTCCGGCAGCCAGGTGCCGACTGTCAGAGTATTATTCCGTGCCAGCCAGCGCGACTCATCGGCAGTTAAACGAATATCCAGTGACGATGGTTGATAATTACTTTTCAGCTCAATTAACTGAGAAGCACCGTAGGCTGAAAAAATGTTCAAGAAAAACATTGCTGCCAGATAAACATATAATAGAAACCGCATCTTATTACCCTATTTTATTTCTTTGCGCATAATCATAAAGTTCCATTAATGAGGAACAATCTAACTTTTCCATTAAGCGACTTTTATAGGTGCTGACGGTTTTATTACTGATATTCATTTTGCTGGCAATGGTCGTGTAATCAATACCATTGAGGATATAGCGTAATACTTTCATTTCCTGGGTAGATAACGTATCCAGCTTGTCCTGTTCCGTCGTCGCAGCACCGCTAAAGCGCTCGAGTGAAAATGGGAAATAGCTGTAGCCATTTTTTGCAGCCTCGATAGCCGCAAGGATGTTATTCATGCCCTCCTTTTTACTAACAAAGCCGTTAGCACCGCATTCAGCACTGCGTTTACCGTAGAACAATTCATTCTTTGCAGAGATGATAATAATGATGCCCAGATAGTGCCGTTTACGTAGCTGTTCCAGCACTTCAATACCGCTGATGCAGGGAATATCGACATCGATAATTAACAGTTCAGGCTTGAGTTTCTCGACGGTTTGTACCGCACGCTCACCGCTGTCGAGCTCAGTAGTGACCGTGATACCGTTGGTATCGAGCAAATTTCGAATGGCTATACGCGCCAATGGGTGATCGTCAACGATTATCGCGTTCATTGCGTTAAAAAATCCTGGTGTAGAAAAGAATAGCGAGGCCGGTAATATTATTACGTTTAGAGGTAAATCTGAGTTAGATTAAATTATAACTTGTCCGACCAAGTGTTCTAAAATATTTACACCATGAGTAAAAAACCAACAGAAAATCAATTTTATTGATTTAATCTACCTTTTTAATAAATAGGTTAATCCTAATGCATACCCTAAATAACTCGTGTTGCAGGAAGGCGGCAACGCAGTGAATCCTCAGGAACTTACTCAAGTAAGTGACTGGGGTGAGCGAGGAAAGCCAACGCACATGCAATTCGAAGTATGACGGGTATAGATGATGTCGATCATATTTTTGATTACATGCGTAGGAATAGGATTTCAATTATTCAGGCGGGGTCTTAAATAAAAGTGTTAATTATTTCAATATTATCCCCTCATCCTTTCCCTTAGGGAGAGGATGAGGGCGGTACTTAAAGATTAGTTACGGCTGTCCATTACACCGTGAGCTCTTCAGCCCTCTTTCACAGAAAATGAGCAGGGTGTTTTAGGCATTCGCCAGCTGTTTCGCCTTCTCTTCTTCTTCGCGCTGTTGCTGCTCGGTTTCCAGCATCTTCTTCTCGTAAACCTTGAAGAATGGATAGTAGATAGCCAGTGAAATAAAGAAGCAGACGAACACCAGCCCACAGGCGACCAGATTCCAGTTTGAGGTGATCAACGCGCCTAACGGAGCAGGGATGGTGAATGGTGGTTTCACCATCATGCGTGGAATAATTCCGGTGATGGTAAACAGATACACCACTATGGTGTTTGCCATCGGCGCAAGAATAAAGGGAACAGCCAGAATCGGGTTCATCACTATTGGCGCACCGAAAATCATCGGTTCGTTGATGTTAAACAGCCCCGGAATAAAGGAGAGTTTCCCCAACGATTTCAGATAAGCAGCTTTAGAACGGATAAACAGCACAACTAGCGCAAGCGTCGAGCCAGTTCCGCCCATCTGCGCATACCACTGGAAGAACTGCTCGGTGAAAATATTTGGCAGCTCGTAAGCGCTGGTTCCCGCCTGGAACATCTCCATATTCTGCACAATCGCCTGGTCCCAAAGCGGGCGAATCAGTGGCCCCATTACCGCATGGCCATGAATACCGAAGACCCAGAACAGATCGATAAAGAACTGCGTAACAATGCCGCCAAACAGGTTCGTACCGGTCATAAACCCTTTGAGCGGCATGATGATGTAACTGATGATGGCGTTAATATCGATATTCAAAAAGTGACGCGGGATCCAGAAGATCAACACCACCGCGAGTGTTGGGAATAGCGCTGAAAACGAACTCGCCACCACTGGCGGCACGCCCTCTGGCATTTTGATTTCAATATTTCTGACTTTAATAAAACGGTAAATCTCGATAGCGATCAGTGAGGAAATAATCGCGCCAAACAGCCCCTGAGAACTTAGCGACGTAATGGGAATATAACGCCCGGAAACCGCGTCTCCGGCAACGGTAATGCCTTCTTTGATATTGACGGGCACAATCATCAGCAGGGTCGCCAGCATCGCCAACAGCCCACTGGTAATATCGTTGAGCTTGTAACTTTTACCGAGGAACGAACCGATAGTAAAAGCGGCATACAGCGACATTAATCCCACGGTAAAACGGAACGGCACATCCAGCATATCGCGATATGGCGCGATAAAATCCATATAACCTTTAATCGGGATATTGAGCAAAATAACGAAGAATGACCCGACAATAGTCAGCGGTAAAATTGAAATAAGACCATTACGGATTGCCTGCATATGCCGCTGGTTGCCAATCGCATTTGCCACCGGCAGCATTTTTTCAGCCAGTCGTTCAAAGTAAGACATTATTCCGCCCCCTCGAATCCGTTGTTTTCAATCACAGCCTTGAACCACTGGCCCGATTTTTTAAGCGAACGTTGCTGAGTCTCTAAATCCAGACGATAAAAACCGTAGCGATTTTTATAAGCGTTTTGCCATGACCAACAGTCGATAAACGTCCACATGTGATAACCCAGACAATTGCTGCCATCAGCCATAGCCTGATGCAAATAACTCAGATGCTCTTTGAGAAACTCAATCCGGTAATCATCCTGTACCTGACCATTCACCATGAACTGTTCTTCGTCAGAAATACCTATCCCGTTTTCCGAGACAAACCATGGCAAATTGCCGTAACGGTCTTTCACCACCATCGCGATGTCATAAAGTGCCGCGGGATAAATCTCAATACCGCGCGAGGTATTCATCCTGCGCCCCGGCATAATATATTCTTCAAAAAACCGCTCTGGCATAAAACCATGCGGTTCTTCGAGCAAGGTTTCACGCGCTTTAACACGGCGCGGGCGATAATAATTTATCCCCAGTAAATCGATACGTGTGCTGGAAATAAGCTCGCAATCACCAGGCTGAATGACGGGCAATTGATCGTATTCTTTTAAAATGGCAATCAGTTCATCCGGGTAGCGCCCAAGCAAAATAGGCTCGTTAATACTGCGGGTATAAAACAGATCGGCCATTTCTGCGGCATGTAAGTCCTCCGGCGCATCGCTACGCGGATAAACCGGAATAACATCCATAATGATGCCAATCTGCCCGGCAATATTGAGCTCGCGCCAGGCGGCAACCGCTTTGCAATGCGCCAAAACAATATGATGGAGTACTTGCGCAGCGCGGCGGAAACTGGTCACGTAAGGATAATGGCGAGGATGCAAATAGCCCGCTTCAGCAGGAATTAACGGTTCGTTAAAGGTAAACCAGTAGCGCACTCTGTCGCCAAAAAGCTCGTAACAAATCCGCGCATAGCGGGCAAACGCATCCACAACTTCACGGTTTTCAAAGCCGCCTTTTTCCTGAAGTGCCATTGGCATATCAAAGTGATAAAGGTTAATAAATGGCTCGATGCCCTGAGCATTGAGCTCATCAATCACTGCGTTATAAAAATCGACTGCCTGAGGATTAATTTCCCCGTCACCATCAGGAATAAGGCGTGACCAGGAAATTGAGGTACGAAATGAATTCAGACCAATATCTTTGGCGCGTTGAATGTCTTCCCGATAGTTCTGGTAAAACGTTGAGGTATCGTCAGCCGTTACGCCCCCGAAGAAGCGTTCGTTAAAATGATGTGAGGCATAATCCCAAATATTTTCGCCTTTGCCATCTCCGGCCTGGTGCCCTTCGGATTGTGTTGCGCTGGTTGCTGTACCCCACCAGAAATTCTCAGGAAAACGATATTTCATGACCCATCCTTATTGTGCATTTTTTAATAAAGACAGGGCCTGATCCAGCACCTTATCGCCCTGCATTGAGCCGTACAGCATCATATCAATCGCCGCCACTGGCACGCCGTGTGGCGCGGCTGCGCTGGATATACTCTGTAGCTGGAACTTCACCTGTGGCCCAAGCAAAATGACATCAGCGTCCGTGATGATTTGGTCAAAATCAGACACCGGTACCGCCGTAATTTCTACTTCAATATTGCGGCTGGTAGCGGACTGTTTCATTCTTTCCACTAACATACTGGTGGACATTCCAGCAGCGCAGCATAAAAAGATCTTTTTCATCACATCTCCCTGGTGTAATAAGCACGATTACCCGCAGTATGCGGCAAAATATATTCTGAGGAGTGTGGGAAAAAGCAGCAAGTGAGGCGCAACACAGAATTGGTTTTATTGTCTGGTACTTTTGCAGTGTTTAATGACAAAAGGTATAAATTAGTGATTACAAACAGAAGGATAGCACTGTTACTTTTGAGGAAATCATTGAAATTTAATATCTAAATTTGCGACATAATAAGAAAAACCTCTACGTTTAGATATATTTCAAAACCAGTGTAAACGCTGCTTTTAAAGCATATTGTTTCATCAGCAGCTTCACACCGGAATATTAAGATCTTTATTTGGCAAATCTACCATCAATAAAGACTTCATCGACCATTGCACTTCCCAGCCGCATTGCGGAACAAATACGTGGCATACCAAGTGAAACGCCCTGGTGTGTTTGGGTAGTTGCAAAACTCACGGGCTGATGCTCACTGTCACAATCGTCGCCAAGCCACGCCAGAGCTTCTTTGCTTTCCATCATTCCAGCCGTCGAAGGAAACATAAGCCACTCATAGTAGTAATGGCGCGTGCGGGCTGAAGCATTCACATCGCGGGCAAGTTGGCTGATTGCCAGCGCACGAGCTTGCTCAATTAACTCTGTGGCCTGCGATAAACGGCCAAAGCGCAGCGCGTCACCAAACGCGCCCCAGTACAGCTCCTGCAACGCGACATAGCAGCGACCAGCGGGAGAAAAGGTAAAATAATGCCCAGCCTGCCAGCGTGCAAAAACTTGCTCGCAATGTACGAAGCCCAGGTGAGTGAGGTCGGTGCCCTGTAATTGTGTTTCCAGATTACCGACACGCTGTGCCAGTTGCTGCTGAACCTGAACGAGCTGCCTACGGGCTTCTGAAGCGTCATTGGTTACTCTTGCCGAAGCTAACGCTATGGCGGAGATGCTTTCATACACTTTCTCAATTGCGTAGTGCTTCTTCGCCACCCGCTGGCAAAGATGCCCAAGCATCGCCAGCATCACTTCCGGCTTTTCGAGCAGCACCTCATCCACTGCCCATTTTTGCAACTGGCTCTGGCCGATAAACTCCCCGGTCAGCCTCTGGTAATACGCTTTGCTTTGCTGAGTCCGCCACGGTTCACGAGAGATGCCGCTGTTTCTGGCAAAATCGACGACAAACTTCTCTGCAACACACTCCAAAGCGCGAGTTTGAGTTCCTGGTAATACACTGCTCATTGCTGTTCTACCGTAAAAAGCGTCTGAATATCATCCCGCAACAGGCGGGTGTCCTCATGGATGTAACGTGTGATTCTTACGCACTGCTGAAGCTGTTGGCGCAAAGCGGTCACCGCTTCTTCATTTTGCTGGCGCACCACCAGGCTTTGTTGCAGGTTCAGACGTATCGCTTCCAGTGCGTGGGAAAAATCAACAAAGAACGCTGCCATTCCCTCCGTCACAGACATTTCAATTTGCGCGGCCATATTCTGATTAAGCTGCAACAGGAAATCGCTGACGTGCTGACACAGTTTGCGTTGTACGTCAGCTAAAGAAATGACGTAGCGACTTTGCATCACGGTATATCCTTCCCAGCCCCAATCCTCGCTATTAAGCCAGCGCGCAACCGTTCCGCGCATCCCGGCCTGGCGTCGCAGTTGGGAGACAGGAATATCCTGCTCTTCAATGAGTTCATTAAATGCCTGATTAGCATTGAAGTTTAATAAGCCAACATGAAATACTGGCAGACTTATATTGGTTCTAAAACCTGCTTGCGCTAACCCTTGTGCAACGCGAGTCTCTATCGGTTTTAGGGTGTTACGCAGCGTATCTGCCAGTTCAACTTCCAGATAACTAAAAAGATGGGTTAACTCTTCAGTCATCTTTTCCTGCGCGGCGGTCAAGATGATTTCGCATGAAGCGCGGATCCTGTGCAGCGCAATTTGTGCCGATTGTTCATCGTCAAAACTGAGCGTTTCATAGCGCGCATCAAAGTCATTACCGCGCTGAGTCCCAAACGACAAAGCCTGGCGCTGGAGCTTTTCAGGCACTTTTCCATGCTGAAAATAGTCCTGAATATTGTCATTAATCTGCTGTTCATAACGGCGAATAAAATCACTCATCGCTTCAACAGCCTGCTTAGTATTGCTCTGCGCAACGACGTTTGCGGCTTTCTGACTGGAAGCGGCAAGACTCATGTCATCTTCAAGGGCTGCGATATTCTGCTGCAGTTGCTGGCTGGCAATATGCAGACCCTGGCAGCGGAAATTCAGGTAATCCTCCGCACCCTGCGTGTAATTCAGTAATTTCTGGCAGGCAGAACGCAGTGCGTACATTGAAGCATTGGCATGTGCTGCATGAAGCACCGTGTGAATGGGCTCAGCAAACTGCGAGTCCTCCCACAACACCTCAGCCGCCTGGCGCAAAGCACCCGCATCGGCCAAATCCTCACTTTGCCAGCGGCGGCCCAGTGCAATATCAGCAAAATCCTGCACCCAACGTTGCTCATTCGGGTCCGGTAGCTTGCCGTGCAATGCCAATTCATGGCGGGCACGATTAGCCAGATATCCCCACATCGATGACACAGGGAAGACATGGTGAGGCTCAATCGTTCCTTTCATAAGCGTGCCAGAAATTAACGCTTTAACCTGTTCTGCATCGTCACCATTTCTGTCTTTTTGGTCGAATTTATTCACCAGCGCATAGAGCGGGACGGATGACCCGGTGCCCAATATCGCTTTACGTATCTCTTCGTCAGAAACGGATTTTAATTGGGTGTAATCCAATACCGCCAACACAGCAGAAGCCTGCGACAACTGCTCCTGAAGCATTTTTTGTAGATGCGGCTGCCCGGCTTCGTTTGGCCCCGGAGTATCCAGTAATGTCAGTTGCCCATAGGCTTCATCCATTCCTGCTAAATGGACAAACTCCACTTCAATAACAGGAACATGCTCAATTGCGGCATAGGCCTTAAATGGAAAAGCCACATCCAGTGCTTTCGATAAACGCACTAAATCATTAAGGCTTTTCAGGCAATGGAAAATAGGTTGGGCACCAAGATAATGCTTAGAGAAAGATTCCCCTTGGGAAATACGGGTTAATAATCCCGTCATATCCCGATCAATTTCCAGATGCTTTGACAGCGTTTCGCGATCGGTTTGTTGCAAACGAATTTGCAACGTATTCATAAGCTGTTCGATGGGTTGAACATAGGGAAAATGCAGCACGGGTTCACGCTGGCCCGGGGTATGGCGAATTAGTGTCGGTAATGCTGTCATAGGGCGATTACGGTTAGGTAATACCTCAGTCCCAATAATGGCATTAATGGTGGTTGATTTTCCCGCTTTTACTGTTCCGACAATCGCTAATACCATTTCATGCTGAGTTATTTTGCGTAACTCATTTTGCAGCATAGCCTGCTGCGACTGGATGCTGCGGGGGCTAAATTTTGCAGGGACGGCCCCTCCAGTTTGGGACTGCCCAGAATAATTAACGTCATGCTGTGTAGTAAAAGAAACTGTTTTTAGTGTATTCAGATTTTGTAGGGCGAGTTGTAATAACCGCTCTGCTTCCTGACTTAACTCAAATATTGCTTGTGTGTGCATAAAAAATCCTTACTTAAATCAAATTATCCGGATTTTTAAAAACCTTTATATTTTTTGTGCCTATTCAGTACCGGAAATTATAATTACGCGCGGAAATCATTTATTCGACAATATTATAATCAGGCTTATTTTTTCATAGCGTGAGTTTCTGGCTAAATAACCAGAAAGAAAGACCATAGCGTATTTTTATAAACTTATTCTGTATTTTCGTCGCGAATTTGGCAATTGATTAACGTTTTAAAATAGCATTTTCTTATTACGATATTCTGGCTGGCGCAAGGCATAGCGGCAATCGTCCCCACAAAAGTAGGGTTTTAATGTATAATCACGCCACTTTTGGCGGGAAACCGCAATTTTTAAAGCTTATTTTTGAGGATATGACGATGACACTCCCTCATTGCCCTAAATGCAATTCCGAGTACACCTACGAAGACAACGGTATGTTTATCTGCCCGGAATGTGCACATGAATGGAATGATGCCGAACCTGCAGCAGACAACGATCAACTGGTAGTTAAAGATGCCAACGGCAACCTGTTAGTTGACGGTGATAACGTCACTGTAATTAAAGATCTGAAGGTTAAAGGCAGCTCTTCTATGCTGAAGATTGGTACTAAAGTTAAAGGTATCCGTCTGGTTGAAGGCGACCATAACATCGATTGTAAAATTGATGGTTTTGGACAAATGAAGTTGAAGTCTGAGTTCGTTAAGAAGAACTAGGTTCGTTCCCCTACCCCTGAGGGGCGGTTCCTGCAAAGCCAGAGAAGGTTCCGTTCACTAAACGTTCAGTGTTCCCTGTACTTACCGAAACGGTGAACGTATCAAGGGTGCTACCGCAGCACCCTTGATAATCCCGGCTCCCGGCGATTAAATCGCTGCTTCGCAGTAAACCTCCGTTTTTCCTTTCAGTCCCAGGGTCGGTTGTGACTCGCTCCCGGCGATCACAACCTCTCGCCGTTCCCGACGGCTCGACCCGGCCTTACAGTCAAAACGAAGGCGATTTATGCCGGACTCAAAGGTCAACGTCAAAAGCTAAGTTCAAAAGCCGAACCGGTTTTGACCTTGAGTCCCGGTATAAATTGCCCCAGTGTTCCCCATAAGTCAGGGTTGAGCTGCCGGGAGCAGCGAAAGAGAGCGATCGCCGGGAGCGAGTCGCGAACGACCCTGAACGTTGGGGATAAGCTGGGGTTTACCGCGCAGCGGCAATTTAATGACCGGGCGCCGGGGTCGCCAGGGGCTGGCGTGAGCCACCTGGCACGTTCACCGTTAACGACAGTTGCAGAAGTCGCCAGACGTGCGGGTGAACGGAAAAACCCCCGATCCTACATAAGCATCAAAACCTCTCGGGTGAACCGAAAATCCCTCCCCCCGCCTGGCTTGCCCAGACTCCCCCAACTAAACTTGTTCTGCACTCCGCATTATGAGGAACGAACAATGTCTATCGGACCCTACATCTTTTTTGACGGTACCTGCGAAGAAGCAATAGCGTTCTACAAACAAGCCGTCGGTGCTGAGTTACTGTTTAAAATGACTTTTGGTGAAATGCCAAAAGACGAGAATCAGTCGGCTGAAGGATGCAGCAGCGGTTTTAACTGGCCGGACGATAAAATCATGCATGCCAATGTGCGCATTGGCGGTGGCGAAGTGATGATGAGCGACGGCAATATGTGCGCCGATAAAGTGAAACACACGGGCTATGCGCTGAGCCTTACCACCACAGATGTCGCTGAAGGCAAACGCTGGTTTGATAGTCTCAGCGCAGGTGGTGATGTCACCATGCCATGGAGCGAAACATTCTGGGCAAAAGGCTTCGGTATGCTTACCGATAAATACGGTATTCCGTGGATGGTGAATGTCGAAAAACCAATGTAACCAAGCTCTGGGTCGCTACCGTCTGCTCGATAACAGACGGTAGTTTCCCAATAGTTAACTAACGTGCAATCGCCCAGTTAATGGGAATTGCACCCTCGCCGCGTAAATAATCCTGCAAAGGCTGCGGACTATATGACCCGTTCAGCCATTCACCATTGAGTGCCGACTGTTGAAGTAGCGTTGTGCCACAACTAAGACGCTCGATCACCGACTGGTGGACCATCGTTGATGAGGTAACCGGCGGCGGGAGTTGCCGGGGCATAATGCGCAGATAACGTGTGGGCGGATACCAGTCACAATGCAGCGGCCCAAGTGGGTCAGCCACCACTTCACTGGGTGCCAGATTAACGCCCAAATCGTCGAGTGCATCATGCATCCAAAGGTACGCGCCATTCGACAAGCTGCGGTCTTCGTCCGTACCAATATAGCCCCCACCAACATCATGATGAATACCGGGAAACATCACCTGCAAAATACGATCGCGGTTATCCCACAGCACTGGCGCTAAATCGAGACGCTGCTCATCAATGGCGATGGCCTGAAGCCCGTATTTGACCCGTGAATGCAGCTCTGTATTGTTAAAACGAAAAACGTTGTAGCGCTTATCATTGAAATACTTAGGAATCCCCATCTGCCCAACGGTTTCCCACACGGCAACCGCTTCTATAGACATCGGGCGCGAAATGCAGGTTGGGTCCACACTGTCACAGAAAAATCCCGGCAACTCACGCACCACACTTCCCAAAAGGCTGGGGCTCATATCCGGAGTATGAGCAAGATATTGCGCCCATACGGATGAAGCAAAACGCCACGCTTCATCTTTATTGCGAGCGTTTAAATTCAGCTTTTCACGATTTAATAAACCACGGTCGATGATCATCTGCGCCAGCACTCGCGCGGTATAAGCACCGTGGCTAAAACCCACCAGATAGATACGATCGCCCGCCTGCCAGTGCCGACTAATAAAGCTATATCCGCGAATGATCGGCACGATCAACTCGGCACCAAACGCGCCACCGAGGCGTTTCACCAGACCATTATGCGGATCGCCCATACCATAAATGTACTTGGCAACTTGTACGATCCCGCCACTGCTATTGGTAAGGATCTTTTCTTGCTCATTGGCTAACAACAAACTCTGCTTATCAACATTCCCTTTCAGATCAACAAACAATTGATAAACGTTACTCGCTGCGGCTTCGTCATCCGCTTGATTTTCTACACCGGGAGCGGTCCATGTGCCATCGGCACAAAAAATAATGTTTTTGCTCATCGCTGCTTTCCCAACACCAAAGGGTACCTGTAAGCAAAGACAAAAACGAAGCGTGAAACAATACGACAAATAGCTGATTAGCCTGATGACTTCCAGGCTGGAACTCACTCTTCATCATATCGAAACTTATCCTTAACAAAATCGTCACATTTCATCGGCACCATGAGGCAACTTTTTAAGGAGCCTGAATGATGCAAACAATTATTCGCGTCAACAAATTGAGCAAAACCTTCAACCAGCATCAGGCATTAAATGCTGTTGATTTGGAAGTTAATGAAGGTGAGATGGTCGCTCTGCTGGGGCCTTCTGGTTCAGGCAAATCCACCCTCTTACGCCACCTGAGCGGTCTGATTACTTCTGATAAATCACCTGATTGCCATGTTGAGTTGCTTGGCCGCACCGTCCAAAAAGCGGGCCGTCTGGCAGGCGACATCCGCAAGAGTCGTGCTCACACCGGCTATATCTTCCAACAGTTCAACCTGGTGAACCGCCTGACGGTACTGGAAAACGTACTGATTGGCGCACTGGGTTCCACGCCGTTCTGGCGTACCTGTTTTAACTGGTTTACCCGCGAACAACATCAACGTGCGTTGCAGGCGCTGACCCGCGTCGGCATGACGCAATTTGCGTATCAGCGCGTGTCCACCCTGTCCGGTGGGCAACAACAGCGCGTGGCGATTGCCCGTGCGCTGATGCAGCAAGCAAAAGTGATTCTCGCCGATGAGCCCATTGCCTCACTCGACCCGGAATCAGCCCGCATCGTGATGGAAACGCTGCATGACATTAACCGCCTGGATGGCATCACCGTAGTGGTGACGCTGCATCAGGTGGACTACGCCCTGCGCTATTGCGAACGCATTGTCGCTCTGCGTCAGGGTCATGTGTTTTACGACGGAAGCAGCTCTGAGTTCGACAACGAACGTCTGGGCAATCTTTACCGCAGCATGAATCGCGTTGATGCGGTTGCTGCTTAACAACTTTGTTATCTCTTTCAAGGAACAGTCAGCCATGAGCTACAAAAAAGTTGCCGCCCTCGCCTTTACCAGCCTGCTAAGCGTCAGCACTCTGTTCAGCACCGCTCATGCGGATGAACAAGAAAAGTCCCTGAACTTCGGCATCATCTCGACTGAATCACAACAAAACCTGAAACCGCAGTGGGACCCGTTCCTGAAGGATATGGAGAAGAAACTGGGCATGAAAGTGAATGCTTTCTTCGCACCGGATTACGCAGGGATTATCCAGGGGATGCGCTTTAACAAAGTGGATATCGCCTGGTACGGCAACCTTTCGGCTATGGAAGCAGTAGACCGCGCTAACGGCCAGGTATTTGCTCAGACGGTAGCGGCAGATGGCAGCCCGGGTTACTGGAGCGTGCTGATTGTTAACAAAGACAGCCCAATCAACAACCTGCAAGACATGCTGGCAAAACGTAAAGAGCTGACTTTCGGCAACGGTGACCCGAACTCTACTTCTGGCTACCTCGTCCCCGGATACTACGTTTTCGCCAAGAACAACGCATCGGTGAGCGAGTTTAAACGCTCCGTGAATGCCAGCCATGAAACCAACGCCCTGGCAGTGGCTAACAAGCAAGTCGATGTAGCAACCAACAACACCGAAAACCTCGAAAAACTGAAAACTTCCGCACCGGAAAAACTTAAAGAACTGAAAGTCATCTGGAAATCTCCACTGATCCCAGGCGACCCAATCGCATGGCGTAAAAACCTGTCTGAAACCACCAAAGACAAGATCTACGACTTCTTTATGACTTACGGAAAAACACCGGAAGAGAAAGACGTCCTGACCCGTCTCGGCTGGGCTCCATTCCGTCCGTCCAGCGACCTGCAACTGGTGCCTATTCGCCAGCTAGCTCTGTTTAAACAAATGCAGGGTGTGAAGGACAACAAAGGCATGGATGACAAAGATAAAACAATCAAAGTCAGCGAGTTGCAGAACCAACTTAGCGATCTGGATCGTTTGACTGCGGCACTGTCTGCCATGAGCAACGTGAATAAAGCGGTTCAGTAAAAACAACCCTAACCCTCTCCCTGATGGAGAGGGTTAAAGCCCCAAACACGGAGCACCCCATGCAACAAACCATTCAAGTCGCCGCACCAAAACGTAGCTGGTTCTCGCTACTAAGCTGGGCGATTTTGTTAGCGGTACTCGTTGCCTCCTGGCAAGGCGCGGAAATGGCCCCGCTCACCTTGATTAAAGATTCCGGCAACATGGCCACCTTTGCAGCCGACTTCTTCCCGCCGGATTTCAGCCAGTGGCGCGACTATCTGGGTGAAATGTCTATCACTTTGCAAATCGCCGTCTGGGGCACTGCCCTTGCCATCGTACTGTCCATTCCTTGTGGCCTGATGTGTGCCGACAACCTGGTGCCATGGTGGGTTTACCAACCAATGCGCCGCCTGATGGACGCCTGCCGCGCCATCAACGAAATGGTCTTTGCGATGTTGTTCGTGGTCGCCGTTGGTCTTGGCCCATTCGCCGGTGTGCTGGCGCTGTTCATCCACACCACTGGCGTACTTTCCAAACTGCTTTCTGAAGCGGTTGAAGCCATTGAACCCGGTCCGGTGGAAGGCATTCGTGCAACCGGCGCTAACAAGCTTGAAGAAATTCTCTACGGCGTGCTGCCACAAGTGATGCCACTGCTTATCTCCTACTCGCTTTACCGCTTTGAATCGAACGTCCGTTCAGCAACGGTGGTTGGCATGGTAGGTGCAGGCGGGATTGGCGTAACGCTTTGGGAAGCGATTCGTGGATTCCAGTTCCAGCAAACCTGCGCGCTGATGGTCATCATCATCGTCACAGTAAGTCTGCTGGACTTTATGTCGCAACGGTTACGTAAGCATTTCATTTAACGAGGCTTTGTTGAAAATGCACTTATCCAGACATCCGACCAGTTACCCGACGCGTTACCAGGAAATTGCCGCCCTGCTTGAAGTGGAGCTGCGTAACCACTACCGCGGTGGCGACTATCTGCCAGCCGAAAGCCAACTGGCCGCGCGCTACGAAGTGAATCGCCACACGCTACGCCGTGCCATTGATCAACTGGTAGAGAAAGGCTGGGTGCAGCGCCGCCAGGGAATTGGTGTGCTGGTGCTGATGCGCCCGTTCGACTACCCGTTAAATGCACAGGCACGCTTTAGTCAGAACCTGCTAGACCAGGGAAGCCACCCCACCAGCGAGCGCTTACTCGCGGTGCTGCGCCCGGCCTCAAATAGTGTGGCAGACGCGCTGGGCGTCACCGAAGGCGAGAACATTATTCACCTGCGCACACTGCGCCGCGTTAACGGTATCGCGGTGTGCCTTATCGACCATTACTTTGCGGAACTTGCCTGGTGGCCCACGCTGCAACAGTTCACCAGCGGTTCGCTGCACGACGTGATTCAAACCCAACTCGGTATCAACCTCACACGCACCCAAACACGCATCAGCGCACGCCGTGCTCAGGCCAAAGAAAGTCGCCTGCTGGAGATCCCGAATATGTCTCCGCTGCTGTGTGTGCGCACTCTCAACCACCATGAAGGTGACGCCTCGCCTGCGGAATACTCCGTCAGTTTGACCCGCGCCGACATGATTGAATTCACCATGGAGCACTAAATGGACGCAACGCATTTTGATACAGCACAGCGCCAGCAGTGGATGGCCGTGCTCGCCCACAGCCTGCCTCAAGAACTGGCAGCACTTTGGGCAGAACAAAAACTCAATCCCGAATATCAGGTAATACGCCAGCCAGAAACAGGCCTGGTACAAATTCAGGCGCGAATGGGCGCCACCGGGCAACGTTTTTTTGCCGGTGACGCCACGCTGACCCGTGCGGTCGTACAACTCGCCAACGGGACTTACGGCTACAGCTACATATCAGGGCGCGATAAAGCCCACGCCGAACGCTGTGCCGTGATCGATGCGCTGATGCAGGAACAAGTTCAGTTCCGGACATTGCAAGAAACCTTAATTGCTCCACTGGCCGCCAACCGTGAACAACGCCTGGCCGCCCGTCGCACCCAAATTAACAGCAGCCGAGTCGACTTCTTCACTCTGGTTCGCGGAGATAACGCATGACCCTGATGACCGCTTTTAACCTGCCCGTGCAGGATGCACAACAGAGCTTCCGTCGCCTGCTCAAAGCGATGAGCGAGCCGGGCGTTATCGTGGCTCTCCATTCACTGCAACATGGCTGGAAACCACTGAATATCGCCTCCACCAGCGTGCTGCTGACGCTGGCCGATAACGACACGCCGGTGTGGATTAGTGACGCGCTGACTAACGATGTGGCGCTGCAAAATGTCCGATTCCATACAAATTCTTCAATTTCCTTGACGCCTGAGCACGCGCAGTTTGCCGTTGCCGACAGCGCGATTACCGCCGACCAGCTCAACGCACTGGCGCAGGGAACAGACGTGGCACCGGACACCAGCGCGACACTGATTTTACAGGTGCCGAGCCTGAGTGGTGGCCGTATGTTGCGCTTAACCGGCGCGGGCATTCGTGAAGAACGCATGATTGCCCCACAACTGCCAGACTGCGTGATTCACGAACTCACCGAGCGCCCGCACCCGTTCCCGCTGGGCATCGACCTGATTCTGACCTGTGGCGAGCGCCTGCTGGCGATCCCTCGCACCACTCATGTGGAGGTGTGCTGATGTACGTCGCCGTCAAAGGGGGCGAGAAGGCGATAGCCGCCGCCCATCAACTTCAGGAACACAACCGCCGTGGTGACCAAAATCTCGCGGAACTGGATGTGGCACAAATCGAGCAGCAGCTAGGGCTGGCCGTTGATCGCGTGATGACTGAAGGCGGCATTGCCGACCGCGAACTGGCGGCACTCGCCATCAAGCAGGCCAGCGGAGACATGGTTGAAGCCATCTTCCTGCTGCGCGCTTACCGCACCACGCTGCCGCGCCTGGCGGTCAGTGAACCGATGAATACTGCCCAGATGCGTATCGAACGCCGTATTTCGGCGGTTTATAAAGATGTGCCGGGCGGCCAGTTACTTGGCCCGACTTACGATTACACCCATCGCCTGCTGGATTTCACGCTACTTGCCAACGGTGAAACGCCAACGCTTAAAACGGCTGACGAGCACAGCGAACCCGCTCCGCACGTGTTCAGTCTGCTGGCAAATCAGGGGCTGGCAAAAGCGGAAGAAGATAACGGCGAAAAGCCTGACGACATTACCCGCCAGCCGCCGGTTTACCCATGTTCACGATCCTCGCGCCTGCAACAACTGGTGCGCGGTGACGAAGGTTATTTACTAGCCCTTGCCTACTCCACACAGCGTGGTTACGGGCGCAATCACCCGTTCGCGGCAGAAATTCGCAGTGGCTATATCGATCTGGAAATTGTGCAGGAAGAGCTGGGTTTTGCAGTCAACATCGGCGAATTGCTGCTAACCGAGTGCGAAATGGTTAACGGCTTTGTGGCCCCTGCTGATGAAGACCCGCACTTCACGCGTGGCTACGGGCTGGTGTTCGGCATGAGCGAACGCAAAGCGATGGCGATGGCACTAGTTGATCGCGCCCTGCAAGCCCCGGACTACGACGAAACAGTTGCAGGCCCGGCCCAGGACGAAGAGTTCGTACTGGCCCACGCCGATAACGTCGAAGCAGCCGGGTTTGTCTCACACCTGAAACTGCCGCACTACGTCGATTTCCAGGCCGAACTGGAACTGCTTAAACGTCTGCAAAAGGAACGTAATCGTGACTAAGGCACTCTCCGGCTACAACTTTGCTTATCTGGATGAACAAACCAAGCGCACCCTGCGTCGCGCTATTCTGAAAGCGGTCGCCATTCCGGGTTATCAGGTGCCGTTTGGCGGCCGTGAAATGCCGATGCCATATGGCTGGGGCACAGGCGGCATTCAGATCACCGCCAGCGTGATTGGCGAAAACGACGTGCTGAAGGTGATTGACCAGGGCGCAGACGACACCACCAACGCCGTGTCGATTCGCAACTTCTTCAAGCGTGTGACCAACGTGGCGACCACGGAATCCACCGCCGACGCAACGCTAATTCAGACGCGCCACCGCATTCCGGAAACGCCGCTCACCGAAGACCAGATTTTGATTTTCCAGGTACCGATTCCTGAGCCGCTGCGCTTTATCGAACCACGCGAAACCGAAACCCGCACCATGCACGCGCTGGAAGAATACGGCGTGATGCAGGTGAAACTGTACGAAGATATCGCCCGTTTTGGCCACATCGCCACCACTTACGCCTACCCGGTGAAAGTGAACGAACGCTACGTGATGGACCCGTCGCCGATTCCGAAATTCGACAACCCGAAAATGGACATGATGCCCGCGCTGCAACTGTTCGGTGCCGGGCGTGAAAAACGCATTTACGCGGTGCCGCCGTATACCCGCGTCGAAAGTCTCGATTTTGACGACCATCCGTTTACCGTCCAGCAGTGGGAAGAACCGTGCGCGATTTGCGGCTCGCACCACAGCTACCTCGACGAAGTGGTGCTCGACGATGCGGGCAGCCGCATGTTCGTCTGCTCCGATACCGATTTCTGCCGCCAGAACAGCGAGGCTGCGACCAAATGACTCGACCGTTACTTTCCGTCAATAACCTGACCCACCTTTATGCACCCGGTAAAGGCTTTAGCGATGTGTCATTCGAGCTTTATCCTGGCGAAGTGCTGGGGATTGTTGGCGAATCTGGCTCTGGCAAAACCACGTTGCTGAAGTCGATTTCTGCCCGTCTCGCTCCGCAAAACGGCGAAGTGGTTTACCTCGATTCGTCGCTGTATGACATGAGTGAAGGCGAACGCCGCCGCCTACTGCGTACCGAATGGGGCGTGGTTCATCAACATGCGATGGACGGCCTGCGCCGCCACGTTTCTGCGGGCGGCAACATCGGCGAGCGTTTAATGGCAACCGGTGCGCGTCACTACGGTGACATTCGTGCTACCGCCGAGCGCTGGTTAGAAGAGGTGGAAATCCCTGCCTCGCGTATCGACGACCTGCCAACCACCTTTTCCGGCGGCATGCAGCAGCGCCTGCAAATCGCCCGCAACCTGGTGACGCACCCAAAACTGGTGTTTATGGATGAGCCAACCGGCGGGCTGGATGTTTCCGTGCAGGCGCGTTTGCTCGACCTGCTGCGCGGTCTGGTGCGTGAACTAAACCTGGCGGTGGTGATCGTCACCCACGATTTGGGCGTCGCCCGTTTGCTGGCGGACCGCCTGCTGGTCATGAAGCAAGGACACGTGGTGGAAAGCGGCCTGACTGACCGCGTGCTGGACGACCCGCACCACCCGTATACCCAACTGCTTGTTTCTTCCGTCCTTCAGAATTAGGTGCGCACGATGACCAGATTACGGGTTGAAAACCTGAGCAAAACCTTTGTGTTACACCATCAGCACGGTATCCGTTTGCCGGTACTGGCCAATGCCTCACTGGAAGTGGAATCGGGCGAATGCGTGGTGCTACACGGCCATTCCGGTAGTGGGAAATCGACACTGTTACGTTCGTTGTACGCCAACTATTTGCCCGACGAAGGGCATATCTGGGTCAAACATAACGACGAGTGGCTCGATATTGTGCAGGCTCCGGCCCGTGACGTGCTGGCGGTGCGCCGCCAGACCATCGGCTGGGTAAGCCAGTTTTTGCGCGTTATCCCGCGTATTTCTGCATTAGAGGTGGTGATGCAGCCGCTGCTCGATTTAGGCGTATCGCGTGATGTCTGCGAAGACAAAGCATCGATGTTATTAACCCGCCTGAACGTGCCGCAGCGCCTGTGGAACCTGGCGCCGTCAACATTTTCCGGCGGCGAGCAACAGCGCGTGAACATCGCCCGCGGCTTTATCGTCGATTACCCGATTTTGCTACTTGATGAACCAACCGCCTCGCTGGATGCAAAAAACAGTGCGGCGGTGGTGGATTTGATTCTGGAAGCCAAAGCCCGCGGTGCCGCTGTGGTCGGGATCTTCCACGATGAGGCAGTACGCAATCAGGTAGCAGACAGACTGCATTCTATGGCGACAGTCGAGGCAAAAAATGATCATTAATAACGTCAAACTGGTGCTGGAAAATGAAGTGGTGAGTGGCTCACTGGAAGTGGCCGATGGGGTGATTCGTAATTTTGCCGACAGCCAAAGCCAGTTGCCGCAAGCCATGGAAGGCGAAGGCGGTTGGTTGCTGCCAGGGCTTATCGAGCTGCATACCGACAACCTCGACAAATTCTTCACCCCACGCCCGAAAGTGGACTGGCCCGCGCATTCCGCGATGAGCAGCCACGATGCATTGATGGTAGCAAGCGGCATAACCACCGTGCTGGACGCCGTAGCACTCGGCGATGTGCGTGACGGCGGTGACCGCCTGGAAAATCTCGAAAAAATGATTAACGCGGTGATGGACAGCCAGGCGCGTGGCGTAAACCGTGCCGAGCACCGCCTGCACCTGCGCTGCGAACTGCCACATCACACCACACTGCCACTATTCCAGCAGTTGATCGAACGCAGCGGCGTGTCGCTGGTGTCATTAATGGACCACTCACCAGGCCAGCGCCAGTTCTCCAATCTGGTGAAGTATCGTGAATATTACCAGGGCAAATATTCGCTTAACGATGCGGATATGAACAGCTATGAAGCCGAGCAACTGGCCCTTGCTGAGCGCTGGTCACAGCCCAATCGTCTGGCGATTGCCGCTGAATGCCGCGCGCGCAATATCGCGCTCGCCAGCCATGATGACGCGACTGCGACGCACGTGGTGGAATCACACGAGTTGGGTAGCGTAATCGCTGAATTCCCGACTACGCTTGAAGCCGCGCAAGCCTCACGCCAGCATGGTTTAAGCGTGCTGATGGGCGCGCCGAATATCGTGCGCGGTGGCTCGCATTCCGGCAATGTGGCGGCGCATGAACTTGCACAAGTCGGCCTGCTCGATATTCTCTCGTCCGACTACTACCCGGCGAGTTTGCTGGATGCTGCGTTCCGCGTCGCCCAGGACGAATCGAACAGTTTCACCCTGCCACAAGCGGTGGCGCTGGTGACACGCAACCCAGCCAAAGCATTGAATCTCAATGACCGGGGCGTGCTCGCAGAAGGCAAGCGTGCCGATATGGTGCTGGCGCATCTTCACGGTGACCATGTCCACGTCGGCCATGTCTGGCGTCAGGGAATACGGGTGTTCTGATGAGCAAAATAGTCTGGTTGATGGGGCCGTCAGGCTCCGGGAAAGACAGCCTGCTGACGGCACTGCGCCAGCAGGAGAATAATCAACTACTGGTGGCGCACCGCTACATTACCCGCGACGCCGACGCCGGGTGTGAAAACCATATCGCTTTGAGTGAAAAGGAGTTCGTTCAGCGCCAGCAACAGGGGCTATTCGCCCTGTGCTGGCAGGCGCATCACCAAAGTTATGGCGTGGGCATCGAGCTGGATATCTGGCTTGATTCCGGGTTCGACGTGGTGGTGAACGGCTCGCGCCAGCATCTGGCGCAGGCTCGTGCGCGTTACGCCGAAGCGCTGGTGCCAATTTGTCTGCATGTTTCGAGCGATGTTTTGCGTAAGCGCCTTGAGGCGCGCGGGCGTGAAACCGCGCAGCAAATCGAACAACGCCTGCAACGTGCGGCATTCTATGCGCCAGATTTGGACGATTGCATGATACTCAATAACGACGGTAGTCTTGATGAGTCTGTCTCGTCGTTTATACGTCTTACGCTTAAGCGCTAATGTCGGATGTCGCTACGCTAATCCGACCTACGAAACGCCGTTGTAGGGTGGATTAGCGTAGCGACATCCACCAAAAATTCACAAGGAACCGCGTAATGTCTGGAACCGTTGCACTGCGCCCCGCCACACTTGCTGACAGCAATACCGTTTATGGTTTGATTTGCGAATTGAAACAGGCGGAATTTGACCGCCAGGCATTTAACGTTGGATATGCGGCAAACCTTCAGGACAACAACTTATGCTACCAATTGGCACTGATTAACGGCGAGGTAGTGGGCATGATTGGTTTGCATATGCAGTTTCATCTGCACCATGTGAACTGGGTAGGTGAAATTCAGGAACTGGTGGTGATGCCGCAAGCGCGTGGTTTTGGTGTGGGCAGCAAGTTGCTGAGCTGGGCCGAAGAATATGCCCGGCTCGCTGGCGCTGAGTTGACCGAGCTTTCCACCAGCACCAAACGATATGACGCCCACCGTTTTTATGAGCGTGAGGGTTATCAAAAGACGCATTTCCGGTTTACTAAGCCGATGGAGAGTTTGAGTGACTCTGACGTTAACCCTTAGCGGAACTGGCGGCGCACAGCTAGTGCCCGCTTTTGGCTGTTTCTGTGCCGCCTGCGAGCGAGCTCGCAATAATCCGCAACACCGCCGTAAACCCTGTAGCGCCGTGGTGACGTTCAACGATGCAGTGACGCTGCTGGATGCGGGTATTCCCGATTTAATGGACCTCTGGCAGCCCGGGGAATTTAAGCAGTTTTTGCTCACCCATTACCATATGGACCACGTGCAGGGTTTATTCCCACTGCGCTGGGGTGTGGGCGATAAAATCCCCGTTTACGGTCCGGCCGATGAGCAGGGCTGCGACGATCTGTTTAAACACCCCGGCATTCTCGATTTCAGTCACACGCTTGAACCCTTCGTCTGGTTTACCTTGCAGGCGCTGCGTGTAACTCCCTTACCGCTCAACCATTCAAAATTGACGCTGGGCTATTTTTTTGAAACCCCGCACAGTCGTGTGGCATGGCTCAGCGACACCGCCGGGTTGCCTGAGAAAACGCTGAAGTTTCTGGCAAATAATAAACCTGATGTCATCGTGATTGATTGCAGCCATGAACCGCGTCCCGAAACGCCAAAAAACCATTGCGATTTGAATACCGTTATCGAGCTTAATAAACAGATTGACTGCCCGCGCGTTGTTCTCACACATATCAGCCACCAGTTTGATTGTTGGCTGATGGAGAATGAACTCCCCAAAGGGTTTGAGGCCGGGTTTGACGGGATGGTTATTCGGGTGGAATAGCGTTTAGTTCCGCGTGTTTAATGTCGGATGTCGCTGCGCTAATCCGACCTACAAAACCACGCTCTTTCGTAGGGGGGATTAGCGCAGCGACATCCACCACTGTATCAATCGCGAAAAAACCTTCGTTCACCAACATTTAAATCTCCCACCACGCCTGCCCAATCCACCGGATAAAGTCCTTTTCTTACATCGCGGTGAAAAGAAGAATATGGCCATTCGCAAACCTTATTCACCCGCCCGTGTTTAACCGGGTTGATGTAAACGTAATCGACATGCGTTGTGTAATCGCGCTCGTCCCTGATGCAATGCTCCCAAAAACGTTTTTGCCAGACGGTGCCTCGCCGCACAGCCAGAGATGAAGTGAATGTCTTTTTAATCTCCTGCCAGCGCTGTGGGAAATCGCTTTCATTAGGAGGAAGTGTCCAGATGCAATGCATATGATCGGGTAAAACCACCCAGGCATTTATCTCGAATGGATGACGTTGTTTCACTTTTAGAATGGATTGTCTTAACTCAGCAATATACCTGGTGAGCAAGTCAGCCTGCCGGTTTTGCAGATTTACGGTGAAGAACCATGTTCCACCAGAAACACGCATACGACGGTAACTCGACATTGAAGCATCCTTGTTTCATATCGGATATCGCTGCGCTAATCCGACATGTGGTGGGATTAGCATTGCGACATCCACCAATAATTATCACAACCTAACACAACAAAATCGAAATACTTCCGGTTAACAGTCATTCCAGAACCCGGCTCGCAGAATGCAAAACTTACCGAAAATCATCATCCAAACGGCGCTCGTCTTCTTCAAGTTGCCGGCGTTGTTGATCCAACTGGCGTTGCTGGTCGTCAAGCTGGCGTCGACGGTCTTCTAACTGACGGTGCCGGTCTTCATACTGGCGGCGATCGTCATCATCTCGACGCTGGCTTTCGTCCCAACGGCGGTCGTCGTTGTCGTCATTACGGCTGTCACTCGGTTTGTAGGCGTCGTTAATCGCCTGCGAAATAGACCCCACAATGGAGTTATCAAACAGGCCATCCAACGCATCGGCGTGGGCAAGAGTTGTCATGGTCAGGGTGCTGAGTAGCACTAAGGTGGAATATCGATTCATAAGCCCATCTCATGAAAATAGAGTTTATGGACGATAAAAAAAATGCCAGAACCCTGACAGAGGAGAATTCCCAATTTTTACGTTACTTATATTTATAAGTAATTTTTATATTTAACCGATTCCAAAATTTTCATGCCATATTTTGGTGCAGGGGAAATTAGAGAAATAGCCATCACTCACCCTGAGTAACAACTCGAGAATTCCGAAGATTTTATTTTCTCTTAACAAAATTTCAATGAGTTAGCGTAAAAAATAAACAATATAAAAATAATCACTCGGCAAAACCTCATTTTCATAACGACAAAAAATTCAAAAACATGATCGTTATCTGCTATTTAAAATAAATAATGAAACGATATTTCAAGTTATGTGATTTGCGTGTTTTAATCTTTCCAATTCAAACTAACTCATAGGGAACTACAATGTCTTACGATTACATTGTAATAGCGGGTTATTTCTTATTAATGGTAGCCATTAGCCTACTGTTCAAAAAAATGGCCAATAACAGTACCAGCGACTACTTCCGCGGAGGCGGCAAGATGTTGTGGTGGATGGTTGGGGCAACCGCGTTTATGACGCAGTTCTCTGCCTGGACCTTCACCGGGGCAGCTGGTAAAGCCTTTACCGATGGCTTCGCAGTTCTTGCAGTATTTATCGGCAATATGTTTGCTTATCTTCTGGCGTGGGCTTACTTCGCTCGTCGCTTCCGTCAAATGCGTGTTGATACGCCAACTGAAGCGGTACGTCGCCGTTTTGGTCCGGTCAACGAGCAGTTCTTTACCTGGGTGATTATCCCGCTAAGCGTGATTAACGCTGGTGTATGGCTAAATGGCCTTGGCGTGTTCGCCTCTGCCGTATTTAACGCTGACATCATCACTACTATCTGGATTACTGGCCTTGCAGTTCTGGCTATCTCCATGCTGAGTGGCGCGTGGGGCGTGGTGGCATCTGACTTTATTCAGACGCTGGTTATTGCCGTTATCTCCGTAGCTTGCGCAGTGGTTGCCCTGTGGGCAGTCGGCGGCCCGGCAAATATCGTGACTGAGTTCCCGTCTGGCTTCTTTACTGGCCCGGACATGAACTACCCGTTACTGATGGTTGGCACCTTCCTGTTCTTCGTTGTGAAGCAGTTGCAAAGTATCAACAACATGCAGGAATCCTACCGTTTCCTGAATGCTAAAGACTCCAAAAACGCCAGCAAAGCCGCTCTGATGGCGCTGCTGATGATGCTGGTTGGCGCGGTGATTTGGTTCATCCCACCATGGGCAACGGCGATTTTGTACCCGAATGCCGGTGCACAATATCCAGAGCTGGGCGCTAAAGCGCGTGATGCGGTTTACCTGGTGTTCGCTCGTGAAGCCATGCCGTTGGGTACTGTAGGGCTGCTGATGGCGGGTCTGTTTGCGGCAACCATGTCTTCAATGGATTCCGCACTGAACCGTAACTCCGGTATCTTCGTACGTAGCTTCTACGCAACGATTGTGCGTAAAGGTAAAGCGAACGATAAAGAGCAACTGCGTGCGGGACAAATCGCCTGCCTGGTTAACGGCTTGCTGGTTATCTTTATGGCGCAGTTCTTTAACTCGCTCAAGCACCTCAGCCTGTTCGACCTAATGATGCAAGTAGCAACACTGCTGCAATCACCGATTCTGGTTCCATTGTTCTTCGGTATGCTGATTCGCAAAACCCCTTCCTGGGCACCATGGGCGACCGTAATCTTCGGCCTGGGCGTCTCCTGGATGGTGGTTGATGTGTTCACGCCACAGTATGTAATGTCCTGGTTCGGTGTTGAGAAACTGACTGGCCGTGAAGTTAGTGAACTGAAAACTATCATTCCAATCGTTGCACATCTGGTGCTGACCGGTGGCTTCTTCTGCCTCAGCGCGCTGTTCTATAAGCCGCAAGCAGATACAAACGTCGAAGCGACTAATGCGTTCTTTAAAGATGTTGAAACCGAGTGTGTTGAAGACGACGCGCAGGACATCGTTGACCGCATGCAGCGTAACAAGCTGGGCGACCTGACTATCTACATGGCAATTGGTCTGTCGGCGATGATGCTTATTCCAAACCCAATGTGGGGCCGCCTGTTGTTCCTGGCCTGTGCCGCGGCGGTGTTTGCTGTCGGGTATGCATTAAAACGCAGTGCGAAGATCGACAAAGCAGCGGTGGTGTTCAAGCCCGCAACACAAACTAATCAATAACACTATTCACTAAACTCAAAAGCCACCGAATCTTCGGTGGCTTTTTTTATTTCCCGAACAACGCGAATTGTTAACATTGTTTCGTAACCAACTATTTCTTTTATAATAGTTCACATAAGCAACGCGCAAGAATTGCTTATTATTTAACCCAAAACAATTTCATCAATTAAACCAGGCGGCTAAAAAAACCGAATCCGGCCATTGATTAAGAAGCATCTTAGCCATGAAAATTAAAAAAAATAATAACCGAACGGTTATTTATTACCTTCTACTGCAATAATTTAGCAATTTCTGCTGCTATTATCTTTTCACCACCTCAGCACCCCCTTCTACAAAAAACCCGTAAAACACACCAGGAATAATCTCAGATACATTCGTAAATATTATGTAATAAGGCGATCTAATACATTCATACTATGTAAATCAGATGTATCATTACCGTTAATGCTACCGAAGCCGTTAACAGAGTGATGCGCTATGTCCAGACAAAGAAACGACAATCCTACCCGTCCACGCCATCATCGTTTCGCCCTGGAGCCACGGCAGTTATTCGATGGCGCAGCCGTCACTGAGGCTGCTCATCATGCGGATAACCCGCTTGATACCCAGCACCACGATAATGCGCCAGACGCCTCCAAAGCGGTTTTTGTCCCACCGGCACCGGTGCCTGCGCCAGCATCAATAACGGCACCAGCTCCCGCAGATGCGACTGCGCCACATGAAGTTTATGTCGTCGATAGTCACGTCCAGAATTGGCAATCGCTGGTCAGCCAGTTGCCAGAAGGCAGCCGCGTGCTGGTGCTGGACTCTCAGCACTCCGGGCTTGAGCAGATTAATGAAGCGCTAAAGAACGATAAAAATATCACTGCGATTCATATCATCAGCCATGGCGCCAGCGATGAAATCACGCTCGGTAGCGACAAACTTAATGACAAAACGATTGCTCAATATCAGCAGCAATTAGAAACCCTTGGCGAAAAGCTCACCACAGACGGCGATATCTTGCTTTATGGCTGCAACGTCACGTCAAAAGACACCATCCTGATTACCCGTATGGCGGACTATACCCATGCGGATATTGCGGCTTCAAATGACGAAACGGGCAGTGCGGCAAAAGCCGCCGACTGGACGCTCGAATCACACACTGGCGTTATCGAAACTCGCTCGCTGGAGTTGGCTTACGATGGCGTATTGCAGGCTCCGGAACTCACAACCAGCACACCGGACATGGTGGTTTCTGAGCCAAGCTCACTGCACCCAGGTGCCGAAACCGGCAGTTTTAGCGGCATAACGATTAATGCCAGTGATGCAAATGTCGCGATCAGCGTGACATTGACCAACGGTGCCGTAGGTGATTTGGTTAATGGTGCTAAATCAGGGAAGACACTGGAGTTCGTCGGCTCAGTTGCAGATGCACAAGCTTGGTTAAACTCACTTAAATTCACCGCAAGTGATACCGAACTGGGCAAACAGTCCGCCTCAACGGATGTGCAGTTTTATATCTTAAGTTTTTCAGGCAACGATAGTCTGGTCACGCATGTCACCATCACTCCATCAAACGACCCGGTAACTGTGCCAAACAAAACCTTAATCGTGCCGGAAAGGAACGGTTCGGGCACTGTGATTAGCGATCAGATACTGACCGCTGTCGACCCTGACGTCGCGGCCGGTGCGCAAAGTGCCTCACAAATTGTCTACAGCCTGACGGCGATGCCGCAATACGGTTACCTCACGTTAAACGGTAATCGTCTGGGTGTTGGCTCGGTATACACTCAGCAAGATGTGCAAAATGGTGCACTGAAATATGTCCACACCGCCACGGGTGCGACGCAAAACACCGATGATAGTTTTTCTGCCAATGTGAACGACGGTGCCACGCCAATCAACCTTTCCGATTCCGTCACGGTCACGCTTCAGATTGCGCCAGAAAACCAGCTGCCAACCATATCGGGTGGCGGTATTGTCTTTGAAGGCCAGCCCGCAAACGCGGCTAATACCGGGAATGTCGGGCAATACATTGTGGCCGACAGCGGTGGTGACACACAGGACACCAATCTCACTCTCACCCTGACCATTACTTCGCTACCAACCCACGGCACACTCTATTTTAATGGTTTGCCAGTCGTTAAAGATCAGCAAATTAGCTATGCCGACCGTAATCTACTGACCTATGAAAACAACGGTGTAGAGGGGGATACGCAGGACAAATTCGGTGTGACCGTGACTGACATGGGTGGCGGTACCGGAACCCCAGCCAGCACCAACACTGAGATTATGCTGACGATTCAACCCGTTGATGATGACCCGTACCTCAATCCAGATTCGACATTGCATGCGCAAGTCACAACAGGCCCAAATAACGTCGTGCTGCAACCAGAAATGTTGGCAGCACTCGACAGCGACTCGTCAGCCGACCGCGTGAGTTTTATCGTTGATACCCAAGGGTTAACACACGGTTATCTGACCCTGAACGGTCTACTGATGAAAAGTGGTGACACCTTTACGATGGAAGATGTCGCCGAAGGTCGGGTTTTTTACACCCAGTACCTGGCTTCCAACGTCGGTGGAGTAGACGTATTTAATTTTCGCGTCATCGACCACTCCACTGCATTGCGCTGGAACGCGGATGGCACAACGTTCACACGCCAGGGCGGGATATGGGATGGTGAGACAGCTAACGACCAGCTTACCCACATGCAATTCACCATCGATCTGGCTACCACTGATAACCCGAACAACCCTGATCCAGGCGGCCTGCCGGTGTTAAATGTCCCGGCAACCACTACAAACTCGGGGTATATCGGCACAGACGTGCAAAACCCAGGCAATGCACCCCATGGCGTACTCAACGAGGGCGGGACATTAACACTTTCCGGTACCGGGAAAATCACCGACAACACGCCTGGCCTGAGTTACGTCGTGCAGGGTGCGACACCTGAGCAAATCGTTTATACCTTCCTCGGCAGCGCCTCCGGGCAAACCGGCCTGACTATCCTGAAAAGTGATGGTCAGGGCGGTTATCAGGTTATCAACGCGTTCGGTACGTTTACGCAGGCTGATTTGAACCAGGGGTTAATCAGCGTTCGTCACGACGGCGGTGAAAACTTCATGTTTGACGGCAGATTCTCGGTTTCTGCAGGCCAGGTGATGCTGGATGAACGTGGCAACCCGGTTGCGGTGACCTGGAACCCGACCATGGTCGTTTTCGTCACCCCGATTAACGATGCGCCTGTAATTGCCGGTTCTTCAAATACGGTTTTAGCTGAAGGTGAAACGGTCGTTATCACCAACTCGCAGTTGCAGTTGAGCGACCCGGATGATGTTAACAGTGGCTCGTCGTGGGAAGGATCGGCTTTACGGCCCGATGGAAGCAATAACTACGCTTACAACAACGATGCCATCGGAAAGGACGCGCTGAAATTTGGCTTCCTGACGCTGCCTGCTGGCGGTGTACTGCAATATTATAATGGCAGTGCTTGGGTCACCATCACCAATGCAGATATCGGCACATTGCAGCTTGATGCCAGCATTTTAAAGGAAGATAGCACCAGCGGTCTGCGTTTTGTCAGCAACGGTTCTGAAGTCCGTAGCACCAGCTTTACAACCTATGCGGTGGACCGCTGGGGTTTGCAGTCGGCCAACAATGCCACCGTGGGCATTACCATCACCAACGTGAATGATGGCCCGAAAATCCCGCAGACGCCGGACAGCCCGGATATTGTCGTTCCGCCAGATTCGCCAAACCTTGTGGGTGGTGTTGAAGCCCGGCCTCCGGCTAACAACCCGGCGACCGTGGTCGAAGGCGGCTATGTGCAAATTAATAGCTCACAGCTTCAGGCTTACGACCCGGACAGCACGCCAGAGCAGGTGCAATTTACCGTTACCACCACGCCGGCACATGGCCGCCTCGCGTACTCAACCGATGGTGTTAACTTTAGCGTCCTTGGTGACGGTTCGACCTTCACGCAGGCTGACATTAATAACGGTCGTATCTATTACCTGAATAACGGTGATGAAGTCACCGGCAACGGCCTGAACACCGACGGTTTTAATTTCACGCTGTCTGATGGTGATAAGGAACAAGCCAACAACCACTTTGCCATTAACGTCACGCCAACCAACGACAAACCCACCGTCACAGCGCCTTCCGGCCCGATTGATATCGGGATTTCTCAGTCGGTGACAGGGTTTAAGATCGCCGACTCGGATATTACGGGCACGAACAGTTCGGTAAACATCCTCCAGACCACCGTACGCCTGCTGCACAGTGATGGCAGTGCCTTTAGCCAGGCTGAATATAACAACATCGTCATTTTTGCCAATGACGCAAGCGGCGCAACGATTGTGGGCGGTTCAGGCGGTTATCTGGTGCTGACCGGCACCGTGGCGCAGATTAACAGCGCACTAACCGGTTTAGGCGTGCGTTTTCTCAGCGATCGTAACGAAGTTTACCAGGTTCAAGTTATTACTGACGACCGCCTACGGACTGCAGATGGCCAGTTAACCGGTGAAGCGAACGGCGGCCCGGTTAACCAACCAGCTAACCCGGCGTTTGGTACATCGCCTGGCCTGGTCGATACCCAAAATTATGACTGGTATCAGAATGCTGTCCCGGTGGCGAACGGCAATATCGCGGCCAACCAGGTCGTGATTAACGCTTCGTCAATTAACGACCCTGGGCATCTGGTCGTTAATAATCCCAATAAATCGACCTTTGAAGATCAGCCGACGTTTATCGGCGGTGATTTTGTTATTACCGACGTGGAATCAACAGCCTTTGGTAAGCCAGTCACCGTGACGTTAACCGTCGCGCAAGGGCAACTGGGGATTGGTGGCTTAACCAATGACAGCAGCACCGTGATAAACGGCGTTACGATTCAGGGTGATAACACTGGAACGCTGATTCTTACCGGTACTGCCGATGCCATTCAGGCATTGCTTAATGACTCTGCAAACGGCTTGACCTACCAAAGTGCCACCAATGCTAATCACGACCAAAATGGTGCTACGACGGGCGATGTGACGCTCAATGTACATCTGGACACGTCAACAGCGACCGTCGGTGACACTTCCGGCTTCCCACCTGCTGATGTACAAGTTGCGTTAACCATTATCCCGGTAAACGATCCACCGACTGTAACTGCACCTTCCGATATGTTGTTGCTCGACAACAATGCGCCGGGAGGCAACAACGTTGGCGGTTTTGTGATTGGCGACCCGGACATTTCAGATGCAGGCGGTGTCGCAACTGGTGAACAAGACATTGTGCAGGTCACGGTGCGCATCACCGATGCAAATGGTAACCCGCTATCAGTGTCGCAATATCGCGATCAGCAAAACTCGACGATCAATATTTCTTCGTTAAACACCACTTCCGGTGTGATTGTCCAAACCGGCAGCCCGGATGGTGTTAATCCGCCATCAAATGGACAAAATGCTCCGTTGGTGATCACCGGTACAGTCGCTCAAATCAATGCCTACCTCGCGCAATTGCAAGTCAGCATGCGTGGCTTAATCCTTGATGATGCCGACCAGTATTTCCGCGTCGAAGTGATTGTTGACGACCGCTTACGCGATACCAGCGGCAACCTGACTGGTGGTGCCAACGGTGGTGATAACGTTGCCGCCAATGGCGTGGGCACCACACCGCCACTCAACACGGTGATCAGCCCTTACGCGGCGATCCCTGCCGGGCTTGAGCAAAACGTCGCATCAACTTACCGCACCGTGTTCCAGAGCAGTATTAACGACCCGGCGCAGATTGTCTTGGGCGGTAACCCAGCACTCAGCACTAATGAAAACAGCGCCACCGTAACGCTGCCACCCATCACTATCAGTGATACGGATGCCGGTAGTCAGACCATGACGGTCACCGTCAAATTGCCAAATGGCTTTGTCTTTGTTGCGCCAACCGGCAGCGGTGGCTCATTTACCGGCACGGGTACCGACACACTCACTTTTACCGGCTCCTACGCGCAGGTGAATACTTATCTGGCAGGACTGCGAGTTACGCTGCCTGATGCGCCAGGCAGTGCGAACCGCTCTGACTGGAACGGCAGTTTCGGCGTGACTGTAACAGTCAATGATGGCGGAAATTCTGGCTCTCGCCCTGACACGCTCCCCGGCAGCGCTAACAACCCGCAACAAGACCCAGGGCAAGTTTCTTACGAGGATGGAGTGGGCGGCTCTTCATCGGCACTTATCACCACGCGCGCATTTACCTTCACGGTCAATGCGGTGAACGATGCGCCGGTAGTGGTCGGCACGCCAACGGTCACCATCCCGACTCTTGAAGAAGATACACTAAGCGGTTCAGTGACGGGCAAAACCGTGGGTGAGCTGTTTACCAACTTCTTCAATGACGATCTCGACACCATCAATAACAGCGCAAATGGCGGAACGGGTGGCAGCAGTGCCGATGCATTTTATGGCGTCGCGATTACCGACCACACCACGAATGCCGCGCAGGGTGAATGGCAATATTCACTCGATGGCACCAACTGGCTGGTGGTGGGCGATCGCAGCGACAACAATGCGCTGGTACTCACGGCCAACTCATCGCTGCGTTTTGTCCCGGCTCCGGACTATTTTGGTAATCCTTCAACGCTTGGCGTGCGCCTGGTCGAAACCAACAATAACGGCGATGTTTCAACTACGCCTGCGGTTCCGGCCAATGGTGCGGTGACAAATATCAGCGGCGCTGGTGGGCACGGCGGCACGTCAATTTACAGTGAAGCCCTCGTCACGCTCAGCACGGTGGTCACTAACATTAACGACCGGCCAACGCTAGGCGATAAAACGATTACCATCGCTGAAGATACCAACGGTACGCAAACCATCGGGAACATCTTCCAGTCGGTTTACAGTGATGCCACCGATAACCAGACCGCTATCGCAGGTGGCGGCAACGCCAGCGGCCCTCTGGGTTATATCGCGATTTACGGCGACACCACCGATGCAAGCAAAGGCCACTGGGAATACTTCAATGGCACAACGTGGGCTGCAATCCCGACGGATGTCACTGCAAGCAATGCCTTTGTACTGGCAAGCGACACGCAGATGCGATTTGTTCCGCTGCCTGATTACAACGGGCCTGTGAACGGTGGCTTGCAGTTACGCGCCTCAGATACCACGGACACAGGGCTTGCAGGTATCACTAACGGGCGGGTGAATTTCTTCGACTTTGCCAAAGACAGCGACCCGACTTCGCACTGGTCAAATACCGCCATGCTTTCGGTCACTATCACGGCGGTAGCTGATGCACGTGAAGACAGCTTCTCCACTCACTCCAATGTACCGCTGGTGATTCAGGGCACAGACCTGCTGGCTAACGACACATTCTCCAACGGAGATAAAGCCGTCACGACGGTGACTGCGCCGACCAATGGCACCCTGTCGTATGTTAATGGCGTGCTGACCTACACGCCGAACTCCGGTTTTGTGGGAACCGACAGCTATATCTACACCGTCGTAAGTGGTGGTGTGGAGGAAACCGCGAAGGTGACCATTAACGTCACCAACCTTGCGCCAGTTGTGGGCGACGAAATTAAGAGCATTGATGAAGATAACGTTGCGACGGGCAATGTTTTAACCAACGACAGCGACCCCGATGGCGACGCGCTCACGGTGAAAACCTTCACCGTCGAAGGGGTCACATACTTTGCAGGTGATACCGCTATGCTTGCAGGCAGCCATGGCACGCTGACCATGAATGCCGATGGGACTTATACTTACAAGCCTGGCGGCGACTGGCATGGTGATATCGTCGTAAGCTATGTCGTTACCGATGGTAATCAAAATGGTGATACCACCGGGCAGTTGGGTGTGCATGTGGCCTCGGTCGTTGATGCCCGCGATAATATCGAAATCGAGCATACCGGCACCGTTATCACCACGGATGTGATGGCAAACGACACGTTCGTTAACCCGGACCGAACCGTTACCCAGTTTACTCAGCCAGAAAATGGCGTGGTCACCCGCGGGCCGGGCAACACCCTGATTTACACCCCGAACCCTGGTTTTATCGGTGCCGACAAATACACCTACACCGTGGTCAGCGGCGGTATCGAAGAAACCGCGAACGTGTTTATCTTTATGACTAACACGCCGCCAACTGCCAGCAACCAGTTTGCTGTGACGGACGAAGACAAGCCGGTGAGCGGCGATGTTTTACGTTTGCTGAGTGACCCAGACGGTGACCCGATACATGTGGTCGATTTCCAGATTGAAGGTTCGGCTGAGAACCATTCGGCGGGTGACACGGTGACGATTGCTGGGAGTGGGACTTTCGTTCTCAATGCCAACGGCAGCTATACCTTTACGCCTGTTAAAGACTGGAACGGTATCGTCCCGACCATCACGTTTAACGTTTCCGATGGCACTGCCACCCCGCCAACACAAAGCTCGCTGGATATCACCGTGCGCCCAATCGATGATATCGCCAACGATTCTGTCTCCACCCATGCGGGCAAGCCGATAACCATCGATCCGTTTATCAATGACCTCTTTAGCAACCCTGACAAAAAGATTACTGGCGTCACCGCGCCTGCACACGGCACGGTAACCATCAGCGCCGACGGCAAAACGGTGATCTACACGCCGAACGCCGGTTATGTCGGTAACGATGTATTTAATTACACCGTTACCAGTGGCGGCATTGAAGAAACCGCCGCGATTACCGTCACCATGAACAATGCCGTGCCGGTGTTACGCAGCACGGCCGACAGCACACTTGAAGACACTCGACTGGATGGCAATCTGC
The DNA here is from genome assembly GCF_979253565.1 of Buttiauxella sp. AC038. Taxonomy (NCBI): domain Bacteria; kingdom Pseudomonadati; phylum Pseudomonadota; class Gammaproteobacteria; order Enterobacterales; family Enterobacteriaceae; genus Buttiauxella; species Buttiauxella sp. AC038. Next base: position 4,580,941 of record NZ_CEEDCQ010000001.1, read on the forward strand.
TCACCACGGCAAGAGATGCCGACGTAGGTGACACTATTACGGTTACCGATTTCACTATTGACGGCACGACGTATGCGACGGGCACTCCGGTGGTTCTCGATGGCAAAGGGACGCTGACCATCAACAGTAACGGAACTTACAGCTTTGAACCGGTGGCGGACTGGAATGGCATAGTGCCACTGATTTCCTTCACCATCAGCGATGGCAATAACGGAGGCCAGGCGAGCAGCACTCTAGTGATTCAAGTGCGGTCAGTGGTGGATATTGCCCCAGATACCGCGACGACTCATGCGGATAACTTTGTCGCCATTAACGTGCTGGGTAACGACACCTTCAGCAACGATACGCAAATCGTCACCGCTATTCGCGACAACACCACGCTTGGGCAAGTGTTTGTGCTGTCCGATAACACGATTCGCTACTCCCCACCGCCAGGATTTGTGGGCAGAGATACATTTACGTATACCGTTACCAGCGGCGGCATTACCGAAACCAGCACCGTAACGGTCATCGTCACCAACGCCGCACCAGTCACCACCGATATGAACCTGTCTATGGATGAAGATGGCGCGCAGCTTAGCGGCAGACTGACGGTCACAGACCCGGACTCAGATGTAGTGCGCGTGACTTCCTTCCAGGTTGATGGCGTTAATGGTGTGTTCGCGATTAACCGATTCGGAACTGGCACTGCCGTGATTCCGGGCGTCGGCACCTTTACGCTCTCTTATGACCGCAGTTACACCTTCACGCCTGTCGCTGACTGGAATGGCAACGTCCCGCAGATAACCTACGTGGTGACTGATGACAACGGCGACACCCAGGTTTCCGGCAAGGTGATTATTGTCGTGAATCCTGTCGTGGATATCGCTAATGACACCATCACGCTTCAGGCGGGAACGTCGCCATCGGACAACCTGCTGACTAACGACAGCTTCGAAAATAGCGACAGAACGATTACCGGAGTCACCCAGGGCACTCACGGTACCGTTAGCATCGGCAGCAACGGAATTGTGACCTACACGCCGCAGCCAGATTACGTCGGTACTGATTCCTACCAGTACACCGTCACCAGCGGCGGCAGAACGGAAATCGCCACCGTAAACGTAACGGTAACAAACACCGTGCCAGTAGCGGCACCCGACACGCAGACCAATGTGGAAGACACGACGCTTGTCGGGAACGTGTTAAATAACGATACCGACAGTAACGCCACTGACACTCTTAGCGTCACAAGCTTTACCTTGCCGGGTGAAACGGTGCCGCATCTGGCCGGGGAAACTGTCACCATTACTGGTATCGGCGCTCTAACGCTCAATGCTGACGGCAGCTATAAATTTGTACCGGTCGCTGACTGGAACGGGGCAGTACCCTTGGTCACTTACAACATTAGCGACGGTCATATCGGCGGCACCGCCAGCAGCACGCTGACCCTTGTGGTGACCGAAGTTGCGGACATTGTTGACGATTCAAGCTCCACCCATGCCGGGGTGCCAGTGACCATCGACGTTCTGGCAAACGATAATTTCGAAAATGGCGACAGACAAATTACTGCCACCAGCAACGGCGCATTTGGCACCACCACCATCGTTAACGGCAAGGTGGTTTACACCCCTTTGGCCGGTTATGTTGGCCGCGACAGCTTTACCTATACGGTGACAAGCGGTGGCATAAACGAAACAGCTACCGTAACCGTGGATATGACCAACACGCCACCTGTGGCGAACCCGGACACCAGCACCACGCCTGAAGACAGCACCGCCTCCGGCAATGTGCTGGGCAACGACACCGATGCGGATAATGCAGATAAAAATGCCCTCACCGTCACCGGATTTACCATCAACGGCACACTGTACACACCAGGCACTGCGCTCACTCTCACCGGGATGGGTGTATTGACCATGCAAGCCGATGGCCGCTGGAATTTCGTGCCGGTTGCAGACTGGAACGGCACCTTGCCAGTGGTGATTTACCAAATCAGCGATGGCAATACGGGTGGCGTTTCCAGTGCTGCACTGAGCATCACCATCTCCCCAGTACAGGATGCCTTTAACGATACGGTTTCGGTCCACGGCAACAGCTCGGTGACAACCGATGTATTCGCCAACGACACCTTCACCAACGGCGATAAAATTATCCAGACCGTGACTCAAGGCAGCCACGGTACGGTCACTATCGAAAACGGCAAAATTACCTACAAGCCAAACGTGGGTTATGTCGGAACAGACAGCTACACCTATACGGTGCTGAGCGGCGGGATTCAGGAAACGGCCACGGTCAGTGTCACCGTGGAAAACACCCTGCCGATGACACGGCCTGATATCAACATCACGCCGGAAGATAATGTCGTCACCGGTAATGTGCTGTTGAACGATTCCGATCCTGATGGTGATCCACTGACCATCACGCAGTTCAATGTCGATGGGCAGACCGCTCCGGCAGGGTATCCGGTGATTATCGCAGGCGTGGGTGAGTTCACGTTACGTGCCGATGGCAGTTATACGCTGACTCCGGTCGCAGACTGGAACGGCAGAGTGCCGACCATTACCTACACGGTTAACGATGCGCTGATCGGCGGGAGCGCCACCAGCACGCTGAATATTATTGTGTCACCAGTAGTCGATGTTAATGCCGACAGCGCCACGACTCACGCAGGCAATTCGGTAACGACCGACGTGCTGGCTAACGACACCTTCAGCAATCCCGATGCCACTATCACCGCTGTTACCAACGGGACAAATGGCACTGCTACGCTGCAAAACGGCCAGATTATCTACACCCCTCGCAGCGGCTTTGTCGGCACGGATACTTACACCTACACCGTGACCAGCGGCGGCGTCACAGAAACCTCCACCGTGACGGTTTTTGTCACCAACGACGTGCCAGTGGTTAACCCGGAAGGGGTTATCACGCCACAAGGCGAGCCTATCTCTGGCAACGTGTTAACCAACGATCGTGACCCGAACGGCGACCCAATCCATCTTTCTGGTTTCCAGGTTGGCGGCAACAGTTACAACGCGGGCGAAACAGCCGTGTTAGCGGGTGTTGGTAGCCTGACAGTTCTCAGAGACGGCAGTTATCGCTTTACCCCACTGGCCAGCTGGCGTGGCTTTGTGCCTCCGGTGACCTATACGGTGAGCGACGGCAACGAAGGCGGCGAAACCAACGGCAAACTGCGTATTCTGGTTGCACCGTCGGTAGAAATTTCGGTGCGTGAAGATGGCCTGACGCCGCTTGATCCTGGTGCTCAGGAAGTTAACGGCACGCTAGATATTCTGTCGCTCGACAGGCTGCAAACGCTGACTTTCCAGGGGCGTGTCATCACCGCAGAACAGCTTCTGCGTCTGAACCCTTTGTCGCCAATTACTATCGAAACCGTGACTGGCACCATCAAGCTGCTGGCTTACTACAGTAGCGCAGACGGTGTTGCGCGGCTCGATTACAACTTCACCTTGCGTGAAGCGGTGTCGCAACCGGGGCTGGCCAGTACGCACAACGACTACGCAGTCCAGGTGAACGGCACCACCATAGGGCAGCTACGCATTACCGTCTTCAACGACAACCCGACTGCCACCGATGACAGCGCGGAAATCTTGCAGGACCAGAACCAGGAATCGGCCAGCGGTAACCTGTTTAACGATGATCGCATTGGTGCAGATGGTGCGGCGAGCAATGGTCCTGTCACGGGCGTCGTGTCAGAAAACACCGGTAATGCAGGCACCATTGGCGGCTCAAGCGGTGGCCAATACGGCACGCTAACCCTCGATAGCCAGGGCAACTGGCGCTATGAAGTCAACAGCAGCGACCCTCGTGTGGCAGCACTTGAAGCGAACGCAACCCTCACTGAGGTATTTGTTTACACCATCACCGACAGCGACGGTGGCGTAAGCGAAGCACGTCTCACGATTTTGATTCATGGCGTCACGGCGATGCCAAACGTCGATGACCGCAATGGCGACCAGATATTTGGCCGTGAGGAAGAAGAAACACTGCCCGCCTACAGCCAAAGTTACGAACCGGGCTTGTTTATTCTGCCGCTAGTCTATGATTTACAAAGTGATGCTATTGGCCTTCAGACCCGGCTTAACAGCCGGTTTGCCGCCTATGGTTATGGGATAGAGCATGCGAATGCACCCGTTATGCAGCAGGCAGTTCTGTTCTCCCGCTGGTACAGCGACACGCGTGAGCAGCGCACTTTACCTGGCTTAGAAAGTAACGCCCTTGGGCAGAATTCGCTTGGGAACTCATTTGGCCCGTTTGGTATTGGACAAGCCGATGAGCGCAGCTCATTTGCTCAAACGTCGGTCACGCAGGAAGCGACGCAGGTTGAACAACCGACTGTTATCGCATCGGGAGCACAACCTTTATCCATGCAGCTTGCTGCCCTGGAAAAACAAACTTTGGCGTCTGGAAAGCACATTACAGTCCCGACAATCACTCGCCGGTAAAGGCTAAAGCAACTGTTTAAGATGGAAATAACAATAATGAACGCAAACGTGGTGGCTGAAGTGAAAAAACGTGGCGTACCGTTAGTCAAACCTGTTGCTGGGTTGATTGCGGTACTGATTTTGGCTGGCTGTGGCACCATTAAACCGGAACCGTTAACTAAGGATGAGATAACCACACGAGTGAATCGTGACCGGGCAGAAATGTACCGTGGGCAAGAATCCCTAAGCGGCCCGATGACGTTATCCGATGCCATGGCGCGCGCGTTAAAATATAACCTCGACTACCGTCTGAAAATGATGGAAACCGCGTTGTCGCGCAGTTTGTTGGATGTCTCGCAACAAGACATGCTGCCAAAACTGATGGCAGATGCGGGTTATCGCTGGCGTGATAATGATTCGGGCGGCACCAGTATCGGTATCGATGACGGGCTCGTCAGCTTGCGCCCTTCCACGTCGGAGGAACGCGAACATTATCTTTCCAGCGCGACATTCTCCTGGGATCTTCTCGACTTCGGTATGAGCTATTACCGCGCCAAACAACAGGCCGATGAAGTTAATATTGCGGAAGAACGCCGCCGTAAAGTGCTGCAAAACATTGTCCAGGAAGTGCGTGATGCCTACTGGCGTGCATTAGGCGCGCAGCGTTTGCTCGACGAAACCCAACCACTGGCCGAGCAAATTGCCCAGGCGCTGGATAAAACCCGTGAAGCAGAACAGGCCGGGATCTTGCCGCCAATTGAAGGGCTGGAATATCAGCGCGCCCTGCTTGATGCCATGACCTTGCTGAACCAAAAACGCCAGCAAATGGAATTGGCAAAAAGCGAGCTGACGGCGCTTATCAACCTGCCGCCGGGCACACCGCTGGTGTTGCAAGACACACCAACGCCGCTGGCACCGCCTCCGACCAACATTGATAAGCTTGAGCAAATGGCACTTGAGCGTCGCCCTGAACTGCGTGAGGAAGATTACAAAACGCGTATCGACAGCTATGAAACCAAGCGCCAAATCGCCTCGTTATTCCCGAGCCTGAATCTGTTCGCCGGGTTGAATTACGACTCCAACGAATATCTCTACAACAACAACTGGATTGAAGGCGGCGTCGGTGTCTCGATGAACCTGTTTAAGCTGCTGAGTATTCCGGCAATCAGTACCGCCAACGATGCCCGCGCACAAACCGATGATGCACGCCGTATGGCGCTGAGCATGGCGGTTTTGACGCAAGTTCGTGTCGCCACCGAACGCTACAAGCTCGCCTCCTATGACTTCCAGATTGCCGAACAATCGGCGCAAGTCGACCAGCGACTGGCGAGCATTTCCCGCGCAGGTTCTGATAACTCACTGACCAGTGATCTGGAAACATTGCGTACTCAGGCTCGCTCGATTGTTTCGCGCTTCCAGGAAGCTTCATCATATGCCGAAGCGCAGGCCGCCTATGGCCGAGTGCTGAACTCTGTGGGTATCGATTTGCTACCAGATCAGGTTAATCAAACCGATGTTGCCAGCTTATCGCGACAAATTGCCACCAGTTTGCGCCAACAAGAGAGCAGTGTATTTGCTCGTACTGCTGGTATTGTGGTGGAAAAACACCCGATATCTGTGCAGATCACGCGCCTGCCATCTGGCGTTTCACGCTCCACCGTTTCGCAATCCGTTGGTCGGGTGATTGAAGCAAACCACCTGTCTCTTGAGCCGTCACCGAAAAGCCTCACCTTGCAAATGGGCTTCAACATTGGTGCCAGCAACGGCACACGTAAGGGTGTGTGGACAATGCGAGTGCTGGATGCAGACGGTTCTGAAGTGCTGACTCGCCAGTATACAAGCTACCTGCCAAACGAAACCAGTACGCGTTCCATCAGCGCACTTGCCGAAGCAGCAACATTATCCATTACTACTGATTTACAAAGACTTGCAGGGGCAACCCCTGTTCTGACTGCGACGCCATGAGGCTGTGTATGAATAACAATAAAAAGAGCACATCTGCTCTACTACTCTCGCTAGCCTGTTTTTCTGTGCCAGCCTTTGCCGCCAATCCTGTTTTTGCGGCTCCTGCTGAGGTAAAAACACCCACCGCGCAAGGCAGTACCACGGTGCGCTTCCTGGTACTCGCCAACCGCGAAAGCCCGCTTTCAAGCGTAGTGCCTGGGCGCATGGCGAAAATCAATGTGCAACTCGGCGACCCCGTGACCCAAGGCAAAGTGCTGGCAAGCATGGATTGTAGCGATTTAGTGGCACGTAAAAATGCCGCCGAAGCGGAGTTTCACGCAGCTCAATTGCGCTATGAAGCCAAAGCAAAACTGCAGGGATTACAATCAGCTGCTGCACTTGAAGTGGGTTTAGCCGCCTCTGAAGTCAACCGAACCAAAGGTCAGGTCGGCATTTTTGACGCCCAACTGGCGCAGTGTCGCTTTGTGGCACCGTTCAATGGTCGCGTAGCCAAAATCTATGTCAAAGAAGGCCAGGGGATTGGTGCTGGTGCGCCTGTGATTGATTTGGTCGGAAGCGGCACGTTGCGTGCGCGTTTAAACGTCCCTTCAAACTGGGTGGCATGGCTGAAAATTGGTTCGCAGCTTAATGCCTCCGTGGGTGAAACCGGCAAGCAATACCCGCTCACCGTGACGAATATCAGCGGCAAAGTCGATGCGGTCAGCCAGACTATCGAAATTGAAACTCGCTTCCCGGAAAAAACCGATGACGTGTTGCCGGGCATGAGCGGACAAGCCGTTGCTATCTGCCCTCCTGATGAAAACCGTTGCCTGAAAAGCGGAGCTGCAAATTCGTGATGTCCAGTACAGCCTTCTACCAGCTAGCAGCCCGGGTAGAAGCGATAAGCAACTCCGCCGAGTTAGGCTTCGCTATATGTAACGAAACACGCCAACTGGTGGATTACCGCCAGGCGGCGCTGTTGTCTCTCACCTCATCCAACCGTGCAAAACTGGTCGCGCATTCAGGACTTAGTGATACCGATAACAATACACCGTATGCCTTATGGCTCTCTGACGTAGCAAAAGAGATTGCGCCACATTGCCGCGCACTGCCGCCAGAAGCCCGTGTGCTGGCACTTTCACCCGCGCAACTCAGTGAGCCCCTTGCTCCGCAGTGGGATGAATGGCTGCCTGCAAATGTCTGGGTGTTGCCATTAACCGGTGCCGACGGAGAGATTCACGCGCTATGGTTTTTGGGCCGTGACGACCCGTGGCCAACAACGCTAGCACCGACATCCCCGGAGTTTACCCTGCTGCAACTGACCGGGTTGTACGGTTATGCATGGTGGGCCTTAACGGCACGACCTTCACGTTTCAAGCAGTTCTGGCAGCGCAATACCGGGCGTCGTCTCGGTTATATCGTGCTGGCGGTGCTGTTGGTGTTATGCATTCCGGTGCGCGAATACACACTGGTGCCTGCCGAAATTATCTCGCTACACAGCGAAGTGATTGCCGCTCCTGACTCCGGCGTGATTAAACGCATGGTCGTGCTGCCAAACAGCGATGTGGTGAAAGGCCAGGTGCTGGCAACGCTCGATGACACTACGTTGCATAACCGCCTTGCGGTGGCACAGGCGGAGTTGGAAACCACTGAAACCACGTTACATCAGGCTTCACAACAGGCGATTGAAGACCAACAGGCTAAGTCAGAACTGGCAATGGCTGAAGGCAAATGGCGCGAGAAAAAAGTTGAAGTTGAATCGATAACACGCGACCTCGAAAAGCTGACCATTCGTGCTCCTGATAACGGCGTATTTGTCTATTCTGACCCGGACGACTGGGCTGGTCGCCCGGTACAAACCGGTGAGCGAATTGGTTTGCTGGCAGACCCTGATAACCTCGGCGTTCGCGCCTGGGCCCCGGTAAGTGAATCCACTAACCTGAAGCATGGGGCACCGATGAAAATCTTTTTGAAAGTCGCCCCTCTTGATTCACTGGACGCAAAACTGGGATACGCGGGTTATCAGACTGTAGAAGCGCCCAACGGTGTCGCCAGTTATATGCTGCGCGGCACGCTGGAAGGTAAACCTGCGGTTGCGCGTATTGGCTTGCAGGGAACCGCGCGCGTAACGGGTGATTGGGCAATGCTCGGTTACTTATTGCTACGTCGCCCTATTGCCACATTACGTGCCGGGAGCGGGTGGTGATACCTGGTGCTGCAACGGCCCCAGCGTGGCCTGCGCTACGTGATGAACTGCGACTGAACAGCGCAGGTACCAACCGCGACGGCTCTCCGGCCTGGCACTTGGCTGATCCTGTGCGTAATCTTTTTTCGCCTTGGCTGGCTGGAAATTGAAATTCTTAAACGCTGGCAACTGGCGGATGCCGGGAAAATAGCGCAGACGATTAATCAGCAAACTACGCTGAATGTTGATGAAGAAGATATCAAAGCTTTTGTGCTGTTTTTACAGCAACAACAGTTGCTACGTAGCGCTCGCTATCGCCCGGCATCCTCTGCGTGGAAGTGGTTGTTACACAGCTATTTGTTTATCCGCATTCCGCTGGTTCACCCGGAAAAAGCCCTGCGTAAAGCGCTGCCGTGGTTAAAGCCGCTGTTTAGCAAAACCTTCATGTGGTTAACGTTGTTTGTTGCGATTACCGGTATTGTGCTCGCCGCTCGCCAGTGGGACACCGTGGTTGCCACGTTGCATAACTCGGTGAACTGGCATGGCGCGGTGGCGTTTGCTATCGCTCTGGTTTTTTCCAAATGCTGGCATGAAATGGGCCACGCGCTAACCGCTACCAGGCACGGTGTACGGGTTGGGCACATGGGTGTTGCGCTGCTGGTGATGTTGCCGATGGCCTATACCGACACCGGTGAAAGCTGGAAGCTCATCCGTTCGCGCGACCGTTTAAAAATTGCCGTCGCCGGGATTGCCTCAGAATTAGTTCTGGCAGCATGGGCTACCTTGCTGTGGTCGTTTGCACCGGAAGGCAGCGTCAAAAATGCGTTATTTTTCCTTGCGACCACCGCCTGGGTTATGACAGTCGTGGTTAACGCCAGCCCGTTTATGCGTTTCGACGGTTATTACATTCTGAGCGACATGCTGGATTTTCCAGGGCTGCACGAGCGCGCAGGAAACTGGGCAAAGCGGGCGATGCGCTGGCATCTATTTGGTATCAACGATCCAAAACCCGACAACGTCACCCCGGCCTTTGCCCGTTTTCTGACGGTATTTGCCTTCGCCACCTGGATTTATCGCCTGCTGCTGTTTATCGGTATTGCGGTCGTTATCTATCACGCCTTTTTTAAGGCGTTGGGTGTGATTCTGTTTTTGATAGAGATTGTGACTTTTGTGGTGCAACCGATGATCCGAGAAATCAAACACTGTTGGGCGCGGCGCGCGGAAAGCCAGCCTTTCCAGCGCCGAAGATTGCTGCTGATTGCTATCGCCGCGTTGCTGGTTATTTTTGTGCCGTGGTCGAATAAAGTGAATCTGCCAGGGGTGATTGAAGCCGGTTTTGTACAGCCAATTTATACGCCGTACAGTGCGCGCCTCGAGAAGATCCTCGTCACCGATGGGCAGGAAGTGGAAGCCGGGCAGCCGCTGTTCGAGCTGATTGCACCACTACCGGAAACCTCGCAGCGAAAAGCTGAGGAGATGCGCCGCGCATGGGAGTTCAGCGCGCGCGGTGCGCTAGGGCTTGATAAAGATGGTCCGGCAAAACAGGTTCTGGCAGAGCAAATGGCGCGCCAGTACTCGCTCCAGCAAAGCGCTGGGAATAATGAATTGCTGCGTCTGAGGCTGGTCGCGGCTTCCAGTGGCCGTATTGAAGATAGCGATATTTCGCTGCAACCGGGTAGCTGGGTTTCCCCTTCTACACACATTGCCACACTGGTGAATGCCGATCGCTGGCGGGTGAAAGCGCTGGTGGGTGAAGAAGATTTGGGGCGCTTACGCGTAGGGGCTCAGGCAAAAATTTATCAGCATGATGAGTGGCAGCCGCTTATCGGGCGCGTGGTTTCTATCGACCATAATGTCGTCACTCGCCTGCCATCTTTGTTGCTGGCTAAAGATCACGGTGGCCCAGTGCAATTAAACCCAACCGCGCAGGCAAAAGATTTGCGTCCACAGGGCGTTTGGTATCGCGTATCAATTGAAGGTGACGGAAAAGCTGCAGCCCTCAACCGGGAAAATCTCGCTGATATTTCTGTTGAGAGTAAACGCCAGAGTCTCGCACATCGCTGGTTTAATAGCGTGTCATTGATGCTGATTCAGCAGACGGGCATGGGGAAAGATGGGTAAAGTCTAATGGGATTGGCTTCAAAGTCAGCCCCTCTTTGCAGAGGGGCTAAGTCCTTGCTACAGGATGATCAATGAGGTGCATATCAATTGATGAGGCGGCTAAGTTGCATTCCTAAACCCACCCACTTCCTCCTGGGATACTGGAAGGGGTCTTTCTATTAATGTCTGTTTCAGGACCCGGAGTCAATTGTTTGACGATGACCTTTTCATTGATTTGCAAACCTGACACAAAATTTTATTGATGCCGTGCTCGCCGCAAAGCCTGGGCCAGTTTTTGCTGATTAAACGGTTTACGCAACAGCTCGACTTGCGGCAATTGCTGCCCGCTGCGGCGCAAATCCTGGCCGCTAATTAACAAGCACGTCAGATGCGGATAATGCTCAAATGCATGCTGTACCACATCGGCGCCACTCATTGGCCCTGGTAGCATTAAATCGCTGATAAGTATTTGAATATCCGGTACCTCTTTCAGCAATTGTATTGCCTGCTTGCTATCACTGGTTTCTAACGTCAAATACCCCAACTGATGCAACTGCTCGCACAACGTCTGGCGCACATCGTGTTCATCTTCAAGTACCAGAACCAGTTGGTCTTCATCAGAATTTACTGCCAGCGGCTCGGGTAACGTTTCACTCACCGCCTGTGCTGGTGCGCGCGGCAATTGTAAACGCACTAACGTCCCCTGCCCCGGCGCACTTTCAATTTGCACTCGCCCGCCGGACTGGCGCACAAAACCATACACCATTGATAAACCCAACCCACTGCCACTGCCCGTCTGCTTGGTGGTGAAGAACGGTTCAAATACTTGAGCTTTTACTTCCGCCGACATGCCATGACCACTGTCGATAACTTCCAGCGCTACCATATCCTGCTTGCGCCCGCTCGAGCGCACCACGCGCTGATTCCAGGTGCGGATTTTGATAGTACCGCTTTGCCCTTCCATCGCGTCGCGGGCATTCATCACCAGGTTAATAATCGCGTTCTCCAGCTGGTTAACGTCAATCCATGCCGGCCACGCCGGGTGCTGCGCTTCAATTTCAAGCGTCAGCGCTGCCGGGAGCGAATGGCGGATCAGCGGGTCGAGGTTTTCCAGCAGATTTTTCATCAACACCGCATGGGGGTGCAGCGATTGTTTGCGCGAGAACGCCAGTAAACGTTGAGTCAGTTGCGCCCCACGTTCGGCGGCTTTTAAGGCGCGTTGAATACGTATGGCATCCGGTGAATCGGAAGATGTCAGCTCAAGACTGCCAATAATCACCGCCAGCAGATTATTAAAATCATGCGCGAGGCCACCGGTTAACTGCCCCACCGCTTTCATTTTTTGGCTGTGAACCAGCGCTTCTTCCAGCGCTTTACGCTCACTGCGCTCAAGCACCACGTTCACCATGCCGCGCCCCGGCACCGGGCTAAAACGCAGCTCAATGGTGCGGTTATCCGCAAGCCGCAACTCCTGTGGTTTGGGTAACGGGCGCGAGAGATTTTCAAGGATATGTTCCTGAAGCGGCGTGACCTGTTTGAGCAGGCTCATATAATGCTGCCCGCGCTGCAATCGTTCCGGTGCCAGCCCCAACAGCAGCGGGTATTGCGGGTTCCACACCACCAAAATCCCGTCGTTATCAAACAGGGCAAAACCGTCGCGCATCGCGTGGAAGGTGGTTTCCAGTTGAGTGCTCTTTTCTTTGAGAAGTTTCGAGGTGTGTTCCAGGGATGCAGTGTTGCGCGCAAAAACGTTAAACGCTCGCGCCAGTTCGCCCAGCTCATCACGCCGCTGTAAGGCAGGTACGCTAACATCGCGCTCGCCCCGTGCCAGCCGCGTCATAGCGTGGGAGATTGCCGTCAAATTCGAGCCAAGGTTGCGGTAAATATACCAGCCTGCAAACCCGGTAATCACCAGCGCCAGCAAGGCAAACAAGCCAATAAAGGCAATCATTGATTGAAGCTCTTTATGGCTTTGATCGGTGCGACTAAGGGACTCTTGCGCCACTTTTTGTACGTACTGGTTAATGTCCTGGTTCAAAAACGCCACCAGCGCTTTGATATGGTACATGTACCAGGAAATCCCTAAATCGCTGTTTTCAAGCAGTTGGGAAAGTGGCAGCAATTGCTGCAAATGGGTAGTGAACTCCCGCAATATCCCAGCGACTAAGGGCGAATCATCATGTGCCGGAAGCTGCGCCATCACTTCGGTAAGCTGTATGACGGTGGCTTTCGGGGAAGGCGTCTGGATAGCAATCAGAATCAGCCTGTCCATTTCGGTTAACAGCCGTGCTTCCGGGGTCACCCGCCCGTCACGAGCATTAATATCCTGAATATGATGTAAGTAACTTTGGTTTTGATACAGCGCACTGAGCAGCGAGTTGCGTTCCAGGTGGCGACGATGGCCCAACTCCAACATCCGTGTGACGCTGCTTTCCAGTTCATTGCTGCGTTCGGTAATACGCTTTACCAATTCCGGTTCACGGCTGGCGAGTGGTGCATGCGCCAGGTGGTTAAGCGAATTCTGTAGTGCCTGCTGTGTTTGCTGCAAACGCTGCGCTTCGCTCTGATATTCCAGCGCACCCACCACCTGCGTGAGGCGCACTGCTGCTGTCGCCACATTCGCGGTATCTCGCGCCAACTCCATGCTGCCGGACATATCGCTCAGCGTTTGCCCCTGCACCTGCTCCTGCAAACGGCTGGCGTGATTAAAGCCGAGAATGGCCACGCCGCACACCATCAACGTCACCGCCACCACCAGCAGGTTAAAGGAGAGCAGGCGGCCACGGGCGCTGGTGAGAAAGGGCGTGCGGGGTGCAGGCATGGTTTGGCTCCATTCAGGGTTTGTTTCAATGAGTTAAGCAGTCATATGAATTGTTCACCAACATACGCAGCATAATTCGAGGTGCAGCCAACGCACCTGCAACTTGAAGAATGCTGTGTATGTGACAAATGTGAACAGCCCCTGACATTTTGCATTTACATAGACGTGCTCAACTGGCAGCAATCGAAACCTTACCCGCAGGAGTCGCGCTATGAGTAGCGTTCCCATTCTGGAGATGCGCAATATTGCCAAGTCATTTGGCAAGTTTTATGCGTTGAAAGGTGTCGACTTAACGGTGTTTCCTGGCGAAATACACGCCTTGATGGGGGAAAACGGCGCGGGAAAAAGCACGCTGATGAAAATCCTCGCCGGAGCTTATACCGCCACCAGCGGTGAGATTTTAATTAATGGCGAACCCTACAGCATCAAAGGCCCGAAAGACGCACTCAATGCGGGCATCACGCTGATTTACCAGGAGATGCAACTTGCCCCGAATCTTACCGTTGCTGAAAACATCTTCCTTGGCAGCGAACTGTCACGCGGTGGTTTAGTAAAACGCAAAGAGATGGTGATGCAGGCCCAGACGGTTATCGACCGCCTCGGCGCACAGTTTAAGGCCAGCGATTTAGTATCGCGCCTGACGATTGCCGAGCAGCAGCAGGTGGAAATCGCCCGCGCGCTGCACCGCAACAGCCGCATCTTAGTGATGGATGAACCTACCGCCGCACTTTCTTCACGTGAAACGCACCGCCTGTTCGAGTTGATTATGCGGCTGCGCGATGAAGGGATGGCGATTATCTATATCAGCCACCGCATGGCGGAAGTGTACGAGCTTTCGGACCGCGTGAGCGTGCTGCGCGACGGACAATACGTCGGCAGCCTGACGCGTGAACATCTCAATGCCAACGAGCTGGTACGCATGATGGTGGGCCGCCCGCTAAGCGATCTATTCAATAAAGAGCGCGACATTCCACAAGGTGCCGTGCGCCTGAACGTTCACCACCTGACGGACAGTGCAAAAGTGCAGCCGGTCAGCCTGCAGGTAAAATCTGGCGAGATAGTCGGCCTTGCGGGGCTAGTCGGTGCCGGGCGTTCTGAACTCGCACAGCTGATTTTTGGCGTGCGTAAATCCACCGGCGGCACGATAGAAATCGACGGGCTGCCCGTAAAAATTCACTCCCCTCGTGAAGCAATTAGCCACGGTATCGGTTTCCTGACCGAGAACCGCAAAGAGCAAGGCTTGTTCCTCGAATTGGCAGCGCAAGACAACATCACCATGGCAACACTTGAGCGCGACGCGCACTACGGCTGGCTGGATCGCAAAAAAGCCCAGACCATTTCTGATGATGCCATCAACCTGCTCAATATCCGCGTGCCGCATGCACAAGTGCGCGCAGGCGGCTTATCCGGCGGTAACCAGCAAAAGCTTTTGATCTCGCGCTGGGTGGCGATCGGCCCGCGAATTTTGATCCTCGATGAGCCAACGCGCGGTGTGGATGTCGGCGCGAAAAGTGAGATCTACCGGATCATGAGTCAGATGGCGAAACAGGGTGTGGCGATCCTGATGATCTCCAGCGAATTGCCCGAAGTGGTCGGCATGAGCGATCGGGTGTATGTGATGCGCGAAGGCAGTATTGCCGGGGAATTGCACGCCGCTGATATCACGCAAGAGAACATTATGACGCTGGCAACCGGCGTTGAAGATGCCCACAAAAAGGTGGTTCAACATGGCAACTAATCAACCTAAAGAAACGCCGCTTATGCACACAACTCCCCAGCAAGTCGCCAAATCCGCCTCGCTGAAAAAGGCGCTGTTTGGCGATCTGATGCAAACCGTCGGGATTTTGCCAATTTTGATCCTGATCGTCGCCGTTTTTGGGTTTATCACGCCGAACTTTTTTACTGAATCTAACTTGCTGAATATCGCCCGTCAGTCGTCTATTAACATCGTTCTGGCTGCGGGGATGACGTTCATTATTTTGACTGGTGGGATCGACCTTTCCGTGGGCTCGATTCTGGGCACTACGGCTGTAACAGCGATGGTGGTTTCTCTGATGCCAGGCTGGGAGTCGCTTTCGATTCCTGCCGCGCTGATGATGGGCACCGGGCTTGGGTTGTTTAACGGCATGCTTGTCGCCTGGGCCGGACTACCGCCGTTTATCGTCACGCTCGGCACCTATACCGCGCTACGTGGGGCGGCATATTTGCTGGCTGACGGCACGACGGTGATCAACTCCAATATCAATTTTGAATGGATAGGCAACTCGTATCTTGGCCCGATTCCGTGGCTTGTAGTGATAGCGCTGGCGGTGATTGTGGTCTGCTGGTTCATTCTGCGACGCACCACGCTTGGTGTTCATATTTACGCGGTTGGCGGCAATATGCAGGCCGCACGCCTGACAGGCATCAAAG
Source organism: Buttiauxella sp. AC038 (assembly GCF_979253565.1). Taxonomy (NCBI): domain Bacteria; kingdom Pseudomonadati; phylum Pseudomonadota; class Gammaproteobacteria; order Enterobacterales; family Enterobacteriaceae; genus Buttiauxella; species Buttiauxella sp. AC038. The sequence continues at coordinate 4,596,827 of NZ_CEEDCQ010000001.1, forward strand.
TGTGGCTGGTTTTGCTGTTCGTGTATGGCATGAGCGGTTTGCTGTCCGGGCTTGGCGGGGTTATGAGTGCTTCGCGGCTATATAGCGCGAACGGCAACCTTGGGATGGGTTATGAGCTGGACGCCATCGCTGCGGTGATTCTTGGCGGCACCAGTTTCGTCGGCGGTATCGGCACGATTACCGGTACGCTGGTCGGCGCGCTGATTATCGCCACATTAAACAATGGCATGACGCTGATGGGCGTCTCGTATTTCTGGCAACTGGTGATCAAGGGTGCGGTGATCATCATTGCGGTGCTGATCGATAAATACCGTACCCGTCATCATCAAAGTGCATAACAACAAAACTCTACCCTATGTGAGGAAAACACCATGCGTTTAAAGCTACTCGCTGCTGCACTCATGATTGCCGCTGTGCCTTTTGTTCAGGCAAAAGAACTGAAATCCATCGGGGTGACGGTGGGTGACCTAGCCAACCCCTTCTTCGTGCAGATAACCAAAGGTGCGGAACTTGAAGCCCGTAAACTTGCCGGTGATAACGTGAAAGTGACGCTGGTTTCCAGCGGTTACGATCTTGGCCAGCAAGTATCGCAAATCGATAACTTTATTGCCGCCAAAGTGGACATGATCATTCTGAACGCGGCGGATTCTAAAGGGATCGGCCCGGCTGTGAAACGTGCGAAAGATGCCGGGATCGTGGTGGTGGCGGTTGACGTGGCAGCAGAAGGTGCCGATGCGACGATCACCTCGAACAACACCCAGGCGGGTGAGATGGCCTGTAAATACATTTCGGATCGCCTGAAAAACAAAGGCAACGTGGTGATCATTAACGGACCTCCTGTTTCTGCGGTGCAGAACCGTGTGGAAGGCTGCGAAACTGAGTTTAAAAAGCACCCGGATATCAAGGTGCTGTCTTCTAACCAGAACGCCAAAGGCAGCCGTGAGGGTGGCCTTGAGGTGATGACATCCTTACTTGCCGCAAACCCGAAGATCGACGGCGTGTTTGCGATCAACGATCCAACAGCGATCGGTGCCGATCTGGCAGCGAAACAAGCCCAACGTAACGAGTTCTTTATCGTCGGTGTGGATGGAAGCCCGGATGCGGAAGAAGCGCTTAAACGCGGCGGAAAAACACTGTTTGTGGCAACACCTGCGCAAGACCCGCAAGTAATGGCGGCAAAAGCGGTCGAGATTGGCTACGACATTCTGCAAGGCAAACCGGCGCCTAAAGAGCCAGTGCTGATTCCAGTGACCATGATCGATAAAAACAATATCGGCACGTATAAGGGCTGGACGGTGAAATAACCGATTTTCCAAACTCGTAGGTGAATAATCCTTCGGGTTATGGAATGCATATTTACCCTAAATAATTCGAGTTGCAGGTAGGCGGCAAGCGAGCTTATCCCCAGGAGCTTACATAAGTAAGTGACTGGGGTAAGTGAGCGTAGCCAACACCCCTGCAACTTGAAGTATGACGGGTAAAAGGAGGGAAAATGAAACGTTCTGAAGTAAATAACATTCTGTCTCAAACGCGTCATTTCTTTATGCAGCACGATATCCACTTGCCGCCGTTTGCCTCTTTTAACCTGGCAAAATGGCAGCAACTCGATAAACAAATCTGGCAGGAAGTGCTTGATTTAAAACTCGGGTGGGATGTTACCGCATTCGGTGGCAATGATTTTCTCACTCAGGGGCTAACACTCTTCACGCTGCGTAACGGCTCCCCCGACGGCACACCGTATGCCAAAACTTATGCCGAAAAAATCATGCATGTCCGCGAAGGGCAGCTCACGCCGATGCATTTTCACTGGCGCAAACGCGAAGACATTATCAATCGTGGCGGCGGTAATTTGATTGTCGAGTTGTGGAATTCTGACCAGTTCGAACAGACCGAAGAGAGCGATGTCACGGTGACCATTGATGGCTGTCTCCAGACTCATGCGGCGGGCAGCCAGCTGCGTTTATCGCCAGGCGAGAGCATTTGTCTGGTACCGGGCATTTACCACAGTTTTTGGGGCGAGCCAGGTTATGGAGACGTGCTGGTTGGGGAAGTGTCGATGGTCAACGATGACGACCGCGACAACCGTTTCCTCAAACCGCTTGAGCGCTTCAACTCCATTATTGAAGACGAACCTGCGCGGCAATTGCTGTGCAACGAGTATCACCAATTTCTTTTTACCCAAAATAGTTCGAGTTGCAGGAAGGCGACAAGTGAGTGAATCCCCTGGAGCTTACTTGAGTAAGTGACCGGGGTGAATGAACGCAGCCAACGCACAAGCAGCTTGAAGTATGAGGAGTAACAACACCAGGGGAAACTATTATGGCTTTGATATCACTCGCACACGGACTGGCTCATGCACGCGCCAATGGTTACGCATTAGGGGCATTTAACGTTCTCGACAGCCACTTTCTACGCGCCCTTTTTGCCGCGGCAAGGCAGGAAAACTCACCGTTTATCATCAATATTGCCGAAGTCCATTTTAAGTATGTCTCGCTGGATTCTCTGGTTGAAGCCGTCAAATTCGAAGCGGCTCGCCACGATATTCCGGTGGTGCTCAATCTTGACCACGGCCTGCACTTTGAAGCGGTAGTTCGCGCTTTACGCCTCGGTTTTAGCTCAGTCATGTTCGATGGTTCTACACTTGAATATGAAGAGAACATTCGCCAGACCCGCGAAGTGGTGAAGATGTGCCATGCGGTGGGTGTCTCGGTTGAAGCTGAGTTGGGTGCAGTGGGTGGTGATGAAGGCGGCGCATTGTATGGCGAAGCCGACAGCAACAAGTTTACCGACCCGGCAGTGGCACGCGATTTTGTCGACAGAACAGGTATAGACACGCTGGCCGTCGCCATCGGTAACGCGCACGGGAAATACAAAGGCGAACCAAAACTCGATTTCGACCGCCTGGCCGCGATTCGTAGCCAAACGGGCATACCGCTGGTGCTACATGGCGGTTCCGGCATTAGTGACGAAGATTTCAGAAAGGCGATAACGCTTGGTATCCACAAAATTAATTTCTATACCGGCATGTCACAGGCCGCGTTGGGTGCAGTCGAACAACGCATGAATCAACGCCATGCCATTTATGACGAATTCGCCGAGTTATTGCTGGGTATTGAAGAGGCGATTACGGATGTCGTCGCACAACAGATGCAGATTTTTGGCAGTTCGGGTAAGGCGTAAGGAAAAATTATGACAGAACGCAGCGGAATAATCGCCGCAGGGAACATGTTGGTCGACCATGTGCATCAAATTGTGCAGTGGCCACAGCGCGGTTGGCTTGCGGAAATCGTTCACAGTGAACGCTCGACTGGTGGTGCGCCGCTTAACGTTCTGCTCACCCTGGCAAAAATGCACGTCGGGCTGCCGCTTCAGGCAGTAGGCCTGGTGGGTGACGACCACGACGGTGATTACATTATGGCGATGTTGGATCAGTATCATGTCAATCGCCAGCACGTGCACCGTACCACTTTCGCGCCAACATCAATGTCTCAGGTGATGACTGACCCTAGCGGGCAGCGCACGTTTTTCCACTCACCAGGGGCTAATCGCCTGCTCGATTTACCCGCCTTTGACCGCCTTGAATCGTCATTCAAAATCTTCCATCTCGGTTACTTATTGCTGCTCGATAGCCTCGATATGGAAGATGCAGAATACGGTACGCGCAGCGCACGGCTACTGGCGCAGATGGCGCAACAGGGCTATGAAACCTCGCTTGATTTAGTCTCTCGCCAGGGCGACCCACGCTATCGTCCTATGGTACTCCCTGCCCTGCGTTGGCTGGATTACCTGGTTATCAATGAACTAGAAGCCGGGGAGTTTAGTGGGCTGGAAATCCGCCGTTCCAATGGCGATCCACATATCGAAAATATCGCCCAGGCAGCGGCTTTGCTGCTCGATTCTGGTGTTAGGCAACGAGTGGTAATCCACTGTCCGGAAGGTGCCTGGGGCGTTGAACCAGGCATGGAAGGCGTGTGGGTGCCGTCATTCAGATTAACTCAAACTGAAATTATCGGCAGCGTCGGTGCGGGTGATGCTTTCTGTGCCGGAATATTATATGGCTGCCATGAAAAATGGTCGTTGGTCGATAGCCTGAAATTAGCTCACGCCTGTGCGCGCGCAAATTTATTATGTGCAAATGCAATTGATGGCGCTAAGCCATTGGTGGAATTACAGAGTTTTATTAGTGAGGCGCGGTAGGTTTGTTCTAATGAGTATATTTTTGCGAATCACTTCCAGATAAATGCAATTCCCATGAGACACTTAACTTATTGATTTTATATAATAAAAATAAAAAAACGAGTAAACTACCCGGCGGGTGCTTTAAGGCGTTATGGTCAATGTCAGGGGTTCAGGAACCGTAAATGATAAAAGCCCTGACTGTAGTAGTCAGGGCTTTTAAGGTACTGCTAACTTAGGATTTAACATTAAGATGCTTCGTGGATTTTACTGCTATTTGGTACTACTTTAAATGCACAAGTTCTTACAGATAATATCGGGCTTCGATCATTCCCCCCTACGTTATCGGTTTAAAACAAGATCAAGGAAAAATTATTTGACCTCGTACATTCCCCATTTCGCGATATATACTTTTGATGCGTGGCTTTACGTCTTTCGCGATATTTAAACTATCTGCAGTTTAATGCTTCGCGAACCCATAACACATGAAAAACAAAGCCTTACATCATCGCGATTTTTACTTACACTTCATGTTTCATTGACGTATTTAATACTGTTGAACCTAACGGCAATATATCTATCACACCGCCGTTAAACTCTAATTTACGTCTTTTTCCTGCTATGTCAACACTGTTTTTTATTACATGTTTATGTAGTCAGTACTTCTGAAACAAGGTGTAGAGAATGAGGGTGTTATCGGGCTGGAGGGACAAAAAAAGCCCCGGAAGGGGCTGAATGGTGCCGAGCGTGAGGGAGCGTAGCCAAAAAAGAGGCAACTTGAAGTATGACGGGTATCAAGCCGCATTATTCTCCGCCTGAATAACATCCGCCGAAAATACATATCCCACACCTCGAATAGTCCGGATTAATGCCGGTTGATGCGGATTCGGCTCTATTTTTTTACGTAGCCGCATAATCAGCACATCTATAGTTCTGTCGAAGACTTCGAGGCTTTCACTGTGGGTCAGTTCTAACAACCTTTCACGCGACAACACTTTGCGCGAGTTCTGCATCAACGCCAGTAGCAGGCCATATTCCCCTTGCGTGAGATCGACCTGCTCCGATAGTGCGTTAAAGAGCTGGCAGCGATCGATATCCAATCGCCAGCCATTGAAATGCAGGCCGCTGGTTTTTGTCGTCACCGTTTCGACTGCCAGCGCGCCGGTACGACGCAGCACCGCTTTGACGCGCGCCACCACCACTCGGGAGTTAAACGGCTTCGCGATGTAATCATCGGCACCCATTTCTAGCCCCACGACAACATCCGATTCACTGCCAAGGCCCGTCAACATCACCACTGGCAAGTCCGGGCGTTGGCGCTGAATGTGTTGCAGCACCAGCAGCCCATTAATATCCGGCAAAATCATATCCAGCAGCACCAGCGCAATACCTGGATGTTGAGCAATCGCTGTCAGCGCATCATTCCCTGTGTGGCACACCTTAACTTCAAAGACGTGTTCATTAAGCACATCGCTCAGCACGTCACAAATCGCTGGATCATCATCCACCAGCAAAATTGCAGGCTTCATGGTTTATCTCCGGGGAAGATGCAGGTGTGAATATAAGTGTGAGTGATTGTTGATGGAGTGCCGCATAAATCCCAACGGCCCATGCTGAAAATTCAACCAGTGTCACAATCCCTGCCTCTCTCGACACGTCACTTTTGACGATGACCTGTTTTTCGTCAGCATTTTGTTGCTTTTATCACCGTAAGATGGCGGTTATTCCCACTCTTTCTATGTGGCATAGATAATGCATTAAAGCGGGGAGATATGATCAGCTGTGTGAGTGTCACACACCTTTAAGTACCCTAAATAGTTCAGGTAGCAGAAGGCTGCAACTTGAAGTATGACGGGTGCATTGACTGGAGCAACACTGATGAAAAAAGTCGTCACGGTTTGCCCCTATTGTGCCTCGGGTTGCAAAATCAACCTCGTGGTCGATAACGGCAAAGTCGTCAAGGCGGAAGCGGCTCAAGGTAAAACTAACCAGGGCGATCTTTGCCTGAAGGGTTACTACGGTTGGGATTTTATTAACGATACTAAAATCCTCACCCCGCGCCTTAAATCACCGATGATTCGTCGCCAGAAAGGCGGCAAACTCGAAAACGTTTCCTGGGATGAAGCACTGAACTACGTCAGTACTCGTCTGAGTGAAATCAAAGCGAAACACGGCTCCGATGCCATCATGACCACCGGTTCTTCCCGTGGTACAGGCAACGAAACCAACTATGTAATGCAGAAATTTGCGCGCGCCGTTATTGGTACCAATAACGTCGATTGCTGCGCACGCGTTTGACACGGCCCATCGGTTGCAGGTCTGCACCAATCGGTCGGTAACGGCGCAATGAGTAACTCAATCGTTGAGATTGAAGATACCGATTTAGTGTTTGTGTTCGGGTATAACCCGGCAGATTCACATCCTATCGTTGCTAACCGCGTGATTCGCGCGAAGCAAAAAGGGGCACAAATCATTGTTGTCGATCCGCGTAAAATTGAAACCGCGCGCATCGCTGACATGCATTTGCAGTTAAAAAATGGTTCTAACATCGCCCTGCTTAACGCACTTGGGCATGTGATTATCGAAGAAAACCTGTATGACCAGTCATTCGTGGCTTCCCGTACTGAAGGTTTCGACGAGTATCGCAAAATTGTTGCGGGCTACACGCCTGAATCTGTTGAAGAAATTACTGGTGTTACTGCGGCGGAAATTCGCGCTGCAGCACGTATGTATGCGAAGGCGAAAACTGCCACGATCCTGTGGGGCATGGGTGTAACCCAGTTCTATCAAGGCGTGGAAACTGTTCGCTCGCTGACAAGCCTTGCGCTGATGACAGGCAACCTGGGTAAACCGAACGTGGGTGTTAACCCGGTTCGTGGCCAGAACAACGTTCAGGGTGCCTGCGATATGGGCGCATTGCCGGATACTTATCCTGGCTACCAGTACGTAAAAGACGAAGTCAGCCGCGAGAAATTCGCGAAAGCGTGGGGCGTACCCTCACTGCCTGCTCACACCGGCTATCGCATTAGCGAACTGCCACACCGTGTGGCACATGGCGAAGTGTATGCCGCGTACATCATGGGCGAAGATCCACTTCAAACCGATGCGGAGCTTTCAGCCGTACGTAAAGCGTTTGAAGAACTTGAGCTGGTGATTGTACAAGACATCTTCATGACCAAAACCGCGGCTGCGGCCGATGTGATTTTGCCGTCCACCTCATGGGGTGAACATGAAGGCGTTTATACCGCTGCTGACCGTGGCTTCCAGCGCTTCTTTAAAGCAGTGGAACCGAAGTGGGACCTGAAAACGGACTGGCAGATTATCAGTGAAATCGCCACTCGTATGGGTTACCGAATGAGCTACAACAACACCCAGGAAATTTGGGATGAGTTGCGTGGCCTGTGCCCCGATTTCTACGGTGCTACCTACGAGAAAATGGGTGAATTGGGTTATATCCAGTGGCCTTGCCGCGATGTAGCGGAAAGTGACCAGGGAACCTCGTTCCTGTACGACGGCAAGTTCGACCGTGAAAACGGTTTGGGCGAGTTCTTTACTTGCGACTGGGCGCCGCCAATTGACCGCATCACCGAAGAGTACCCGATGGTACTTTCCACGGTGCGTGAAGTGGGCCACTACTCTTGCCGTTCTATGACCGGCAACTGTGCGGCACTGGCAGCCCTCGCGGATGAACCGGGTTATGCGCAAATCCACATCGATGATGCCGCTCGTTTGGGTATCGAAGATGAAGCGTTAATCTGGGTGAATTCACGTAAAGGTCGAGTCATCACACGTGCGAATGTAAGCGAGCGTCCTAATAAAGGTGCCGTTTATATGACTTACCAGTGGTGGATTGGTGCCTGTAACGAGCTGGTGACTGAAAACCTCAGCCCGATTACTAAAACGCCGGAGTATAAATACTGCGCCGTGCGTGTAGAGCCTATCGCCGATCAGAAAGCTGCCGAGCAGTATGTGATTGACGAGTACAACAAGCTAAAAGCCAGTTTGCGCGAAAGCGCGGCAGGTTAAACCAGAAAGAGCTGCCTCCCGGCGGCTCTTTTTTTATCCCTCTTCATCTCATTGTTATCACACTAAATAACCCGTTCTCTCCCCATTTCCTTGCAGGATTGATTGATTAAATTTTCAACCATTTAATTAATGCGTGATCTGTCGCCCAAATAATAAACAAAGCTTCCCAAGCACTCTGCGATTAACGTTTATGTGACATATTATTAACATCCTAAAAGGAGAAAAAAGCATGAGCCAAATACATAAACACGCCATTCCCGCCAATATCGCGGACAATTGCCTGATAACCCCGGAGCAGTACCAATCCATGTACCAACACTCGGTACATGACCCCGACGCATTTTGGGGCGAACAAGGTAAGATCCTTGATTGGATCAAGCCTTACCAGAAGGTGAAAAACACCTCTTTCGCACCCGGAAACGTTTCAATCAAATGGTATGAAGACGGCACCCTGAACCTGGCCGCCAACTGCCTCGATCGCCACCTAAAAGATCGTGGCGATCAGACTGCGATCATCTGGGAAGGCGATGACGCCACCCAGAGTAAAACTATTACCTACCGTGAACTGCATCGTGAAGTGTGCCGTTTTGCCAATACCCTGGTAGAACTGGGCATCAAGAAAGGCGATGTGGTAGCGATTTATATGCCGATGGTGCCGGAAGCGGCCGTTGCGATGCTGGCCTGCGCACGCATTGGCGCAGTGCATTCGGTGATTTTTGGTGGTTTCTCACCAGAAGCCGTCGCCGGGCGCATTATCGACTCCAGCTCCAAACTGGTCATTACTGCCGATGAAGGCGTTCGTGCCGGGCGCTCCATTCCGCTGAAGAAAAACGTCGATGAGGCGCTGAAAAACCCAGGCGTTAAAACCGTTGAACACGTGGTTGTGCTCAAACGCACCGGCGGTAAAGTCGAATGGCATGAAGGCCGCGACCTGTGGTGGAACGAACTGGTTGAGAAAGCCAGCGCACACCACCAGCCGGTGGAAGTGAATGCCGAAGATCCGCTATTTATCCTCTACACCTCAGGTTCAACCGGTAAGCCAAAAGGCGTGCTGCACACCACCGGTGGTTACCTGGTTTATGCCGCAACCACCTTTAAATATGTCTTTGATTACCACCAGGGCGACGTTTACTGGTGTACCGCCGATGTGGGTTGGGTCACCGGTCACAGCTACCTGCTTTACGGCCCGCTGGCATGTGGTGCTATCACGCTGATGTTTGAAGGCGTGCCAAACTGGCCAGCACCAAATCGCATGGCTCAGGTAGTTGATAAGCATAAAGTAAATATTCTCTACACCGCACCAACCGCTATTCGCGCATTAATGGCCGAAGGCGATAAAGCGATTGAAAACACTGACCGTTCTTCGTTGCGCATTTTGGGTTCCGTGGGCGAGCCTATCAATCCGGAAGCGTGGGAATGGTACTGGAAGAAAATCGGTAACGAGAAATGCCCGGTAGTGGATACCTGGTGGCAGACCGAAACAGGTGGCTTCATGATCACCCCACTGCCAGGCGCGACCGAGCTGAAAGCCGGTTCCGCCACGCGCCCGTTCTTTGGCGTGCAACCAGCACTGGTGGATAACGAAGGTAACCCGCAACAAGGCGAAACCGAAGGCAACCTGGTGATTACCGACTCATGGCCAGGCCAGGCGCGCACGCTGTTTGGCGACCACGAGCGCTTTGAGCAAACCTATTTCTCGACCTTCAAAAATATGTACTTCAGCGGTGACGGCGCACGTCGTGACGAAGACGGTTACTACTGGATAACCGGACGTGTGGATGACGTGCTGAACGTTTCCGGCCACCGCCTGGGTACAGCTGAAATCGAATCAGCGCTGGTGTCGCACCCGAAAGTCGCCGAAGCCGCAGTCGTCGGCATTCCGCACAATATTAAAGGCCAGGCGATTTACGCATATGTAACCCTTAATCACGGCGAAGAGCCAACGCCTGAGCTGTATACCGAAGTGCGTAACTGGGTGCGTAAAGAGATTGGCCCGCTTGCTACCCCGGATATTTTGCACTGGACAGATTCACTACCGAAAACCCGTTCTGGCAAGATTATGCGCCGCATTCTGCGCAAAATTGCCGCCGGCGATACCAGCAACTTTGGTGATACTTCAACGCTTGCCGATCCGGGTGTTGTTGAGAAGTTACTGGAAGAAAAACAATCTATTACCATGCCTTCGTAACATCTCTGCCCCTCTCCTTCAAAGAGAGGGGAAAACACAATAAAAAAACCTCAACCTAACCCAAATTCCCAAAGGATTTTGTGTTGCAGGAAGGCGGCAAACGAGCAAATCCCCAGGAGCTTACACAAGTAAGTGACTGGGGTGCGCGAGTGTAGCCAACACCCCTGCGGCGCAAAAGACGAAGGGAATTTCTCTGGAGAGATCTGTGATGAGTGATCAACTTTATCAACGGATAGAAGACAGTGCGCATTTCAGGGAGTTAGTCGCTAAACGGCAACGGTTTGCCACCATTTTGTCCATCATCATGCTGTTGATTTATATCAGCTTTATCCTACTCATTGCCTTCGCGCCTGGCTGGCTGGGCACACCTTTGCACGCAGGCACCACCGTCACCCGCGGCATTCCGATTGGTGTCGGCGTAATTCTGATTTCATTCTTCCTCACGGGCGTTTATGTCTGGCGAGCGAACGGTGAATTTGACCGTCTGAATAACGCTGTGCTGCGCGAGGTGAAGGCATCATGAAACGTCTTCTCGGCCTTGCTGCCGCACCGCTGTTAAGCCTGCCTGCCTCCGCGTTTGCTGCGGATGCGATTACGGGGGCGGTACAACGCCAGCCCACGAACTGGCAGGCAATTATCATGTTCGTGATTTTCGTCGCCTTTACGTTGGGTATTACCTATTGGGCGTCAAAACGCACCCGCACGCGTAGCGATTATTACACCGCGGGCGGCAATATTACGGGCTTCCAGAATGGCCTGGCGATTGCAGGCGACTATATGTCCGCCGCTTCGTTCCTCGGTATTTCGGCGCTGGTATTTACCTCCGGCTACGACGGCCTGATTTACTCATTGGGCTTTTTGGTCGGCTGGCCAATTATCCTGTTCCTGATTGCTGAACGCCTGCGTAACCTCGGTAAATATACCTTTGCTGACGTGGCATCCTATCGCCTGAAGCAGGGGCCGATTCGCATCCTGTCGGCCTGTGGTTCTCTGGTTGTGGTAGCTCTTTACCTGATTGCCCAGATGGTGGGCGCGGGCAAACTCATTCAATTGTTGTTTGGCCTGAACTACCACGTTGCGGTGGTGCTGGTTGGCGTGCTGATGGTGATGTACGTGTTGTTCGGCGGCATGCTGGCGACGACATGGGTGCAAATTATCAAAGCCGTATTGCTGCTGTTCGGCGCAAGTTTCATGGCCTTTATGGTGATGAAACACGTCGGCTTTAGCTTCAACAACCTGTTCGCTGAAGCGATTGCGGTACACCCGAAAGGTGTGGCAATTATGAGCCCAGGCGGGCTTGTGAAAGACCCGATATCAGCGCTTTCGCTGGGGTTAGGTTTGATGTTTGGTACCGCAGGTTTGCCACACATTTTAATGCGTTTCTTCACCGTAAGCGATGCCCGCGAAGCGCGTAAAAGCGTGCTGTATGCCACCGGTTTCATGGGTTATTTCTACATCCTGACCTTTATCATCGGCTTTGGTGCAATCATGTTGGTGGGTGCAAACCCAGCCTTTAAAGATGCCGCTGGCGCACTGATTGGCGGTAACAACATGGCAGCGGTTCACCTGGCTGATGCTGTGGGTGGTAGCTTGTTCTTAGGCTTTATCTCGGCAGTTGCCTTCGCCACCATTCTCGCGGTGGTTGCAGGCTTAACACTGGCAGGAGCATCTGCGGTTTCCCATGACCTCTACGCCAACGTCTTCCGTAAAGGGGCGTCTGAACGTGATGAGCTGAGAGTTTCGAAAATCACCGTTCTGATATTAGGCGTGGTGGCCATCGGGCTGGGGATTTTGTTCGAGAACCAAAACATCGCCTTCATGGTCGGGCTTGCGTTCTCCATTGCGGCGAGCTGTAACTTCCCGATTATTCTACTGTCGATGTACTGGTCGAAACTGACCACACGCGGCGCGATGATTGGTGGCTGGCTCGGCTTGCTGACGGCGGTTATCCTGATGATCCTCGGCCCAACCGTTTGGGTTCAGGTTCTCGGCCACGCCACAGCAATCTTCCCGTACGAATACCCAGCGCTGTTCTCGATTCTGGTGGCGTTTGTTGGTATTTGGGTGTTCTCAGCCACTGATAACAGCCCGGAAGGTAATCTCGAACGTGAGAAATTCCGTGCTCAGTTCATCCGTTCCCAGACCGGGATTGGCATCGAACAAGGCCGTGCGCACTAATTAGTTTCAACTCTCCCCGGCTCGTTCGAGTCGGGGATCACATTTTCCCCCTTCTGGCATTTTATTCCCTACCCAGAGCGCTACAGTAGCTCATAAATGAAACATTGTTTTATTTCATAAAGGGTGAGGATGGAATGAAAAGATATGCATTAGTAGGAACGGGCGGACGCGCTGGTTTATATATCGAAGCCATCAGCGGTAAATGGAAAGAGAATTCGCAACTGGTGGCATTTTGCGACACCAACCAGACGCGCATGAATTACGCCAATAAACTGTTGAGTAACTCAGGTGCAGCGCAGGTATCAACCTGGAAAGCGGCGGATTTTGAAACCATGATCCGCGAGACGCGCCCGGATATTATTATCGTCACCACGATGGACCGCACGCATGACGATTACATAGTGCGTGCACTACATGCCGGTTGCGATGTGATAACCGAAAAACCGATGACTATCGATGAGCAACGCGCTTTGCGCATTCTCGATGCCATCGAAGAAACGGGCCATCAAGTACGCGTTGCCTTCAATTACCGTTACGCGCCGCATCACAGCAAAATCCGCGAATTGCTGATGGAAGAAACCATCGGCGAGGTGTTTTCAGTCCACTTCGAATGGCTGCTGAACACCGAGCACGGCGCGGATTATTTCCGTCGCTGGCACCGTGAAAAACGCAACAGCGGCGGCCTGCTGGTGCATAAATCCACTCACCATTTTGACCTGATGAACTTCTGGCTGGGCAGTTATCCGGAACGTGTTTATGCGGAAGGTGGGCTGCGTTTTTACGGTAAAGAGAATGCGCAGATGCGAGGCATCTCGCAGTTTTACCCACGCGCACACGGTTTCGACGCCGCAAAAAATGATCCGTTCGCGTTGCATATGGAAGAGAACGAGCAGCTCAAAGCGCTGTATCTGGACGCCGAACACGAAGATAGCTATTACCGCGACCAGAGTGTTTTCAGCGATGGCATCAACATTGAAGATACGTTATCGGTGCTGGTGAAATACCAAAACCAGGTGCAGATGACCTATTCCCTTAACACTTATTTGCCGTGGGAAGGGCTGAATGTAGTGTTCAACGGCAGCCGCGGGCGGCTTGAGATGAAACTGGTGGAAATGTCTTATGTGAATGCCGGTGGCGACCGTGAAAACGAAGGCAGCCTGGAAAGCTGCAATATTACGGTGTTCCCGATGTTCGCCGCTCCTTACAAAGCTGATTTCAGTATTGGCGCGGGCGGCCACGGTGGTGGTGATAATGCAATGTTGGCCGATTTGTTTGGTGAGCCGAGTAACGACCCATTAAAGCGCGCGGCTGATCACCGCGCTGGAGCTATGTCCATTTTGACCGGTATCGCCGGGAATATTTCAATGCAGCAACAGCGCCCGGTTTGGTTTAAAGAGTTTGAGTTGGTTTCACGGCTGAAAAGTAAGTAAGCACTTACCGGGTGGTGAATCCCTCCGGTATTAAAACATCAACCAGCTTACCAACGGCGCGATTAACACCATTACGACGCCGGAAAACATCATTACCAAACTGGCGACCACACCTTCCTGCGGGCCAAGTTCGTAGGAACGTGCGGTGCCAGCGCCGTGAGAAGCGGCACCAAAACCCGCGCCTTTTGCCATTCCTTCACGAATGGCGAGGCGCAAAAACAGCACATCACCCACAGCCATACCAAATACACCCGTCACTACCACAAATAATGCCACCAACTCCGGCTGCCCGCCGAGTGGTTTAGCAGCGGCTAAGGCAAAGGGTGTGGTAATCGAACGGACCGCCAGGCTGCGTTGAATTTCATCGGGCAAAGTAAACAAACGCGCCAGCCAAACCGAACTGGTAACCGCAACAACAGTGGCGGTGATAACCCCCGCCGAAAGTGACATCCAGTGGCGTTTGATAACATTCAGATTGTCATAAACCGGCACTGCAAAGGCGATCGTCGCCGGGCCAAGCAGCCACAGTAACCAGTGCGCTTCGCCCATATAATTTTGATAGGAGATATGACCCAAAACCAACATCACCACCAGCAATACCGGCGTTAAAATCAACGGCATCAGAGGCAATTTTCGAAAGCGGCGATAGAGTTTTTTATTGGCAAAATAGAGCCCAAGGGTAATAACCAGGCACAACAGACTCAACTGAAAGTTACTCACCGCGAGCCTGCCTGCGAGCAATTCGCGCCAGCTCATAACGATAAACTTTATCCACCACCAGCGCAGTAGCAGCCAGCACCAGTGAAGTGCTGATAGCAATCACGATGAATATACGCCAGCCATCTACCATCAGTAATTCTGCATAGTTCACCACCGCGACCACAGCGGGCACAAAGAACAGCAGCATTTCAGCTAATAACCAGCGGGAACCCGCACGAACCCAATTCAGCGGTACCACTCGGCAGACAATCAACGCCAGTAATAGCACCATTCCCACAAGGTTTGCAGGAAGCGGTAAATGCCACCAGTCAACTAACTGTTGGGCGAGAATGAACAATCCGGCGTATAGCGCAACTTGCACCGGCACCTGAATGCGGCGGAAAAGAACAGGCGTAAAACCACGTAACGCCAGGGCCATGAGAGTGGCACTCCAGAAAATGTGATGTGGAGATTATAGTTAGCCAACTTCATTGAAAAAAATGAATTAAAATCATCACAGGTATAGTCAACAGGAATAGTTATGGACATCAGGACGCTACGTTATTTTGTTGAAGTGGTTCGCCAGCAAAGTTTTACCCGCGCGGCCCAAAAGATGTTCGTCACCCAGCCGACCATAAGCAAGATGCTGCGCAACCTCGAAGATGAGTTGGGTTGCACTCTGCTGATTCGTGATGGTCGTAAACTATTACTGACTGATACCGGGGAGGTGGTTTATCAACGAGGATTAGCCATTTTGGCGGAATTTCGCCAACTTGAAGCCGAACTTGGTGATATCAACCATCTCAACAAAGGCGTGTTACGCCTCGGTATTCCACCGATGGTCGGCACCATGATGGCAGGGCCAATTAGCCTGTATCGCCAGCGCTATCCAGGTGTTGAATTAAAGATCTCTGAATTTGGTGGTTTAACGGTGCAGCAGGCTGTTCTTAATGGCGAGCTGGATTTAGCCATGACCGCGTTGCCTTTTGAAGATGAGCACCACACTTTCTGCTCGTTACCTTTGCTGCATAATCCGCTGTGTGTGCTGGTTCCGCGCTCCGGGCAGTGGACAACACGAGAAAGCATCGATCCCATCGAGCTTGCGGTCCATCCTCTGCTTATCTACAACGAAGATTTCGCGTTAAGCCGCCAGTTAATTCAGCTCTTCCAGGAGCATGGGTTTACTCCGCGTATTGCGGTACGTAGCGGTCAGTGGGATTTTCTGGCCGCGATGGTGCAGGCCGGTGTAGGGATTGCGATTCTACCGGAGACTATTTGCCAAAAACTGGATAAAAACACGTTGATGTGGCTGCCGTTAAACAGCGACTTAACGTGGCAACTGGCGATGATCTGGCGCGATGGGGTTTATATTTCGCAAAGTGCGCAGGCATGGATTGCCTGCTGTAAGGAGTTTTGGCCGGTCAGTTCATAGCGCCCTCTCCCCCTGCAGAGGGAGAGGAATAGTCGATTAATGCTGTTCGACCAACAACGCTTCCAGCAAATCCAAATCGTGCAGCAGCTTCATCAACGTCTCATTGCTGATTTTCTGCGTGGCACGTAAATGGTAAAGCTCAGCACGCTCGGAGCGTAGTGCGGCCAGGCGGAATCGGCGCTCAAGGTTCTCTTCAAGCTCACTACTTTCTACATCATTACGCCCGTCAGCCCGGCGGCGTAAGTTCCCGATTACCCGCGAACTGACCTCTTTTAACAGTTGGTCATCGATGTTCTCATTGACGTCAGATTGCAGGCGCTCTTCCATTTTCTGAATTGCGACAATCGCCACTTCAGCCGTTGCCGCACGCGCGGTACGCTCTTCCTGCCGCGCCACTGATTTGTCAGGGACTTCTACATTACGCAGCAAAATCGGCAGCATAATCACCCCGACTAACAGCGAGAATAGAATCACACCCGCCGACAGGAAGATAAGCTCGTATCGTGCCGGGAACGGTGAGCCATTACCCAGAAGCAGCGGAATGGAAAGTACACCCGCAAGCGTAATCGCCCCGCGCACACCGGCAAATGATGCAATACACAATTCGCGGGTTGTGTAGTTACCGAACTCCAACGGACGCTTTTTCATAAAACGCAGGCTGATGCGTTTCATGGTCCACAGCCATAAGAAACGCACACCGATCAGCGCGAAATAGATAAGCCCGACATCAACAAATAACATCCAAAGTTCGACGTTCGGATCGGCATTTGCCGCTGCAATAGAGGTTTTCATGATGCCCGGTAATTGCAGACCCAACAGCAAGAACACCATGCCGTTGAACACGAATTCAAGCATCGCCCAGACACTGTTTGCACGTAAACGCATCGCCAATGGCGCACTGCGCAACACGCCAGAACGGGTAATAGTCATACCCGCAGCAACCGCCGCCAAAATGCCGGAAACGCCGATATGTTCGGCGATCAGGTAAGAAGCAAACGGCAACAGCAGAAGCAGCAGGATTTGCGTTGCGGGTTCGTCACCGCTCCAGCGGCTCATCAGGCGCAGCGATTTACCGTACAGCCAGCTGACTGCAATCCCGGCCAACAGGCCGCCAATCGCTACTTTGAAGAACTCGAGGGTGGCACCACCGACGGAAAACACCATCGTTCCCACCGCCACGGCGACCGCCATTTTCAACGATACCAGGCCGGAGGCGTCGTTCATCAACGCTTCACCCTGCAAGATACCCATGATTTTCTTTGGAATACGCCCTTCTCCGACAATACCGGAAAGCGCCACGGCGTCGGTCGGCGAGAGGACTGCTGCCAGTGCAAAAGCCGGAAGCAGCGGAATGCCTGGCACGAGGAAGTAAATCAGGAAGCCAATACCGACCACGGTGACCAGCACCAGAACCAGCGCAAGGCCGATGATTTCCCGCCCGTGGTTGAGAAATTCGTGCGTCGGCGTTTTCCAGCCATCGGCAAACAGCAGCGGCGGAATAAACAGCACCAGGAAGAGTTCCGGGTTGAAGTCGACATGCAAACCAAAGTGCGGCCAGGCGAGCACAGCACCTATCGCGATTTGCATTAACGGAAGCGGGATCTGGAACGGCAGCATGCGTGTGGCCACCCCAGAAAGAGAAACCACAAGGGTCATGATGAGAATGGTAAAGAAGATTTCCATACTGTCCTTAGTCGAGGTGTTTTGTGAAACCCTTTTTGCAGGATGTTGTGTTACCCAATAGTAAAACAACTTTTTATACCGGAAGGAAACAGGAAATAACTTGAAGTGGTTTTGGGAGGAGTACTCAGAGTTTTTACTCTAAATAATTCAAGTTGCAGCCAGGCGGCAAAGCAGCGACCCCCAGGAGCTTACTAAAGTAAGTGACTGGGGGTCGCGAGTGCAGCCAACAACCCTGCAGCTTGAAGTATGACGAGTAAAATTAAATTGCCCAGCCGCCTGCGTAGAATGCGACCAATGCAATAGCAATCACGACTGTACCGATATTCAGCTTACGCCACTCACCAGAGACGATACGGCCAATCACCAGAGTTGCGAAACCAATCATGATGCCGGTAACGATGTTACAGGTCAGCACGATAAATACCGCAGTAATCAGGCCCGCCATGGCATCAACAAAATCTTCAAAATCGATTTTGCCCACGTTGCTCAGCATCAGCAAACCTACATACATCAGCGCCGGAGCGGTAGCGTATGCAGGAACCAGATAAGAGAGCGGTGAGAGGAACAGAATCAACAGGAACAGCACACCAACGGTGATTGCCGTCAGGCCGGTTTTACCACCTGCAGCAGTACCTGCCGCAGATTCGATGTAAACCGCAGCAGGAGCTGCACCCACCAGGCCTGAGAACACTGAGCTCAGGGAGTCGGTAGTCAGCGCTTTGCCGCCATCGATGATTTGACCGTCTTTATCCAGCAGATTTGCCTGGCCCGCAACGGCGCGGATAGTGCCGGTTGCATCGAATACCGCAGTCATTACCAGCGCCAGAACGCTTGGCAACACCACTGGGTTCAACGCGCCCATGATATCCAGGCTACCGATCAGCGAGTTGCCCGCTTCATCTTTCAGCGAAGGCATAGCGAAAATGCCAGAGAAATGAACGCTTGGGTCAAAAATCAGACCGAAAACAGAAATACCGATAATGGTCAGCAGAATGCCGCCAGGGACTTTCAGTTTTTCCAGACCGATGATCACCGCAAGGCCAATCAGCGACATAATAACCGGGAAGCTATCGAAATGACCGAGCGCAACTGGCAAGCCATCAAGTGGGTTTTTAATTACCAGGCCGACACCGTTTGCGGCAATCAGCAGCAGGAACAGGCCGATACCGATACCAGTACCATGCGCAACACCCATCGGTAAGTTACGCAAAATCCAGCTACGAATACCGGTTGCGGAGATGATGGTGAACAACACACCCATCAGGAACACGGCGCCTAAAGCAACCGGAACGCTGATGTGTTGGCCGAGCACCAGGCTGAAAGCGGTAAACGCAGTCAGTGAAATGGCACAACCGATTGCCAGCGGCAGGTTCGCCCAAAGGCCCATGACAAGAGAGCCAACACCGGCTACCAGGCAAGTTGCCACAAAGACCGCCGCAGGAGGGAAACCTGCTTTACCGAGCATGCCCGGTACAACGATCACGGAGTACACCATCGCGAGGAAGGTGGTTAAACCCGCTACAACTTCCTGACGAACGGTGCTGCCACGTGCAGATATTTTGAACCAGGCGTCAATGCCGCTGGTTGCACGCGGAGAATGATTAGACATAGTGAAAAATCCCCTGAGATTTTTATGATTACATTGGTATGCGTGGTGGACAATCCACTGCTAATTAAACGTTCATACTCTTCATTTTTCGGGTTACGTACTTTCCCGGTAACTCGAATAAGTTGAGTAGATCCCTATACTGCGTTTGTGACAAAAAGGGGCGCCACAAAAAAAGCAAACGTTTAACTCCGCGCATACAAACTAGGCGTCAAAATTAAGGCAAACGATTATCCGGCCTTCTTACATGGATTTTCAACCGAACTTTGCCGCTTTTTGTCGAAAAAGGTATTAGCCGGTCAAAATATCGTCACCTCGTGCGCAAACGTTATCGTCGATGCGCAATTTAGCAACAATGATGCAAGATACTGGTTATAGTTTTTCCTGACTCATAGGATTTTTAAATAGATAAGATCACGGGATCTCAAAGGGCCCACCTTGCTGAATCGCCCGCTGCCAGGCAGGGCGCATTTGCACTTTGCTGTACCAATTCTGCAGATTCGGTAAGTCGTTAATGCCACCTCGCGAGAGCAACGCGATCACCGGGAAACTCATCTGAATATCTGCCGCGCTAAACGCCTGCCCGGCAAACCACGGATTTTGTTGCAGCGAATCTTCGAGATAGCGCGCATGGGTCATAATCTGTTTATTCAAATAAGCCTTTTGCACTCCCTGCCCTAACACCTTCCCCACCGGGCGCAATAACCACGGAACTGGTGCTTTCCCAAGACTGCCGAACACCAGCTTCATCATTAATAAAGGCATTAACGATCCTTCGGCGTAATGCAGCCAAAAGCGGTAACGGAGTTTGTCTTCATTGGTAATAGGTTTGAGGCGGCTTTCGGCGTCATACGTTTCTTGCAGGTATTCAATGATTGCCCCCGACTCCGCGAGGATATTGCCATTATCTTCCACTATCGGTGACTTCCCTAATGGGTGCACGGCTTTTAACGACGCGGGTGCCAGCATGGTTGGTTCGCGCTCGTAGCGAACAATCTGGTACGGCACCTGTAGCTCTTCGAGCATCCATAAAATGCGCTGCGAGCGGGAGTTATTGAGATGATGGACGATAAGCATAAGGTAACCTTTTGTTTAGCAAGATGAGTTAACTATAGGTAAATGTGCAAAGAGTGGAGCATTAAAATCGTTCAAAAAACATTCAAAACCACCTTGAAACCTGGCTGAGCAGAACTACAATTAAGTTGTCAGTGCAATCCGGAACCTCCTGAGAATGTGTAATTGAGGGACGCTGATGTCGGGGGAAACCCTCCTTGCGAAAAGCGGGATAGATCGAAAGACAAAGACCGGGAATAAACTAAAGCGCCGAAGTTGGGCGCTTTAGTTTTGCCTGCTATTGAGGTTAATCATCTTCCAGTAAACGAGCACCCGTCCCCTCTTCACCGAGTTTATCGCCTGGGTTTCGCAGCGGGCAGTCAGCACCCGATAAACAACCACAGCCAATGCAGCCATCAAGTTCATCGCGCAGTGCGGTCAGCATATTGATGCGCCGGTCCAGTTCTTCGCGCCATTGCGACGACATCTTTTTCCAGTCGTTCTTATTAATTTTGTGCCCGTCTGGCAGCACCCCAAACTCTTCACCGATGGTCGCTAACGGAATGCCGATTCGCTGGGCGATTTTAATAATGGCAACGTTTCGCAGCACATCACGCGTGTAACGACGCTGGTTTCCACTGTTTCGTCTGCTTTTGATAAGCCCTTTGCTCTCGTAGAAGTGCAAAGCCGAAACGGCCACGCCGCTACGCTTCGCCACCTCGCCAGGACTGAGTAAGGGTTTAAAGCGCGGTAATTTCTTTTCCATAATGCTCTTTACCTCAAGTTAACTTGAGGAATTATACTCGCTGCCAACAAAACCGGCTAATCGTAATCAGGATGGCTTATGGCACACCAGGACATTATTCAAACTTTGACTGAATGGATTGACGATCACATTGATCAGCCGCTGAACATTGATGTTGTGGCAAAAAAATCAGGCTATTCAAAATGGTATCTTCAGCGGATGTTCCGCACCGTGAAGCGCCAGACGTTAGGTGAATACATTCGCCAGCGCCGTTTGTTGATGGCGGCCAGAGAGCTTCGAAATACCCAGCGACCGATTTTTGATATTGCGATGGACTACGGTTATGTCTCTCAGCAGACATTTTCGCGTGTTTTCCGCCGTGAGTTTGACCGTACACCAACCGATTATCGCCACCACGCCTGATAAAGTTCGTGGAAGAGTTGTTGCCTGACAGCCCGATAAGATGGGTCAGAAAATGCGCCGCAGAACTGGCGATTAAAAGAACAAATGTGATATAGTTCACAAATCCTGTGAGACAGGATTCTTCTTACATTTTCTGTACCCACTCATTCCCCCTGACGGTCCCTGAGCTGTATTTGCCGCGCCTTGTGTCGCGCTAACCGTTGAGCGTAATGAGTTATGCTTAAGGAACAGTTTTCATGGCGGCAATTACCACCAGCGTTTTACTGATGCGCTGGCCTTTAGTCAGTGCGGTTTTGATGTTTTTAGCCAGCACGTTGAACATCCAGTTTCGCAAATCCGACTATACGTTTTTGGCAATCGTCAGCAGCTTGCTGGGAATCGCTTCTGCTTTGTGGTTTGCGACCGGTTTATTGGGTTTAAATCTGGCCGACTTCCCGGTGATTTGGGCATCGTTTAAAGACATAATGATCGAGATCTCAAGCCATGCACCGCCAGAATGGCCAATGGTGTTGACCTGATTGCCAGGATTAGAATTGATAACGGCCTCATTGTGAGGCCGTTTTTGTTTTTACGGGTTAGCTTTTGCCATCGCGGGCATTCACCGTACTTTGCCTGAATATAAGCTCAGCTTTGGCTCTACTACCTGGCGGTTCATCGTGGTTGGCGATTTTTTCCAGCATGAGTTGGCAGGCTTCTTGCGCAAGCCGTTTCTCATTTTGCCTCATCGACCAGATGTTGTTGGCGAGGAAACTCAGCATAATATTGTCATCAAAAGTGCCAATATTAATTTCATGAGGAATATAGCCATACCGCTCACGCAACACCCCCAGCGCTCCTTGCAAAATCGGCAATGATGAAGCAATGAAATGTTGCGGCCAGGAATGATGGGTGTCGATGTAGTCCGTCATCATTTTTTCCCCATCGCTCAACTGGTTGTGCCCAGCGCTGCTGATATGCGCAGGTGTCCACTCTATGCCATGCTGTTCCATTGCTAAATGATATCCGGTCAAACGGTCAATTATCGAAGGAGAATCTGGATCACCTACAAAGAATTGAATCGGTGCATGAATATGGTTCAACATTGCGTCAGTCAGCCTAAAACCGCTATCAACGTTATCCGTCACCACGCAGCATGTACCTTCTACCCCAAAATCCCGGTCAAGAAATACCATCGGCTTCAGGCAATTTTTCAGGTAATGCGCCTGACTTGTCGCATTCGTCGATACAACAAAAATCCCATCAACATTGCGATTTTCCAACGATTTCACTAACAGATTTTCATACGCAGCATCGTTGTTGGTACTACTTATCATCAACTGATAACCCTGTTCGCGACAGCGAGCCTCCAGTAATTCAGCCAGTACGGAAAAGAAGGGGTTCGACAAGCGCGGTATCACCAGTCCAAAGGTGTCAGTCTTATTCAGTTTCAAACTACGCGCCGCAAGATTGATGGTATAGCTATGTTTTTTAACGTAGCTATTGACCCTTTCCTGGGTCTTTTCGCTAATGCGATATTTCTGCGCATTACCGTTCAACACCGCACGTACCGTTGTGATGGAGACACCAAGATCCACGGCGATTTGCTCAATTGTCTTTGCCAATCTAATCCTTCCTTAGCTGGAGCTGGTTTGTTTACGCCAGAATGCTTTCAAACGCGGACCAAAAATCGGTAGCAACAGTGTCAGTATCGCGATACCTAAGAACACTGCACAGACCGGGCGCGTCAGAAATATCATCGGGTCACCTTCGGAGATAACTAACGTGCGGCGGAAATTCGATTCTGCCATTGGCCCAAGAATAATACCGATGACGATCGGAGACATCGAAAAGTCCAGTTTGATGAGAATGTAAGCGGCAAGACCTGCCCCCATCATCACAAACACATCGGTCATATCATGGTTTACGGAATATGCTCCAACCGAACACAGCACAAAGATAATCGGCACCAACACGCGGCGCGGCACACTCATCACTTTGGCAAACAGGCGCATACCCATAAAGCCCATAATACCCATGAAGATATTCGCGGCGAATAACCCAATAAAAATGGAGTTTACTTCAACTGGATGCTCCGTAAATAACTGTGGCCCAAGTGCCAGGCCCTGTACCATAAATGCACCCATGATAATTGCAGTTGCGCCATCTCCTGGGATTCCAAGTGTCATCAATGGCACCATTGCACCACCTGCTACAGAGTTTGCACCTGCTTCAGGGGCTGAAACACCTTCAGGTGAACCGTGGCCAAATTCTTCTGGATGTTTTGACCAACGTTTGGCTTCGTTGTAGGCAATAAACGAGGCAATATCGCCACCAGTTCCTGGAATTGCTCCGATACCAGTGCCAATGACAGATGAACGAATATAAGTTGGCATCACACGTTTAATGTCAGACCAGGTCGGCAAAATACGGTCAATTTTGCTTTTGGTCTGGCGCACAATACCCGCAATGCGCTCACGGTGATCTTCCTCAAGGCTTAATAATCCTTGAGAGAATGCAAACAAACCGACCAACACAGGAATAAATGAAATCCCGCCCATTAAATAGATTGAGTCAAAAGTGAATCGCATTCCGCTGGTCATTGGGTCAAGCCCAATGGTGGCAATAAATAAGCCCAGAACACCGCCAATAAGCCCCTTAATAACGGACTGCGAAGAAACACTAGTAATAATGCTGATACCAAATATCGCTAATGCAAAATACTCAGCAGAAGAAAAACCGGTCGCAACTTTCGCCAACAATGGCGCGATTAAAACCAGCGCAATGGTGCTGAACACACCACCAAACATTGAAGCAAGGGTCGATAAACCCAGTGCACGTCCTGCTTCACCCTTCTTCGCCATCGGGTAGCCATCAAGTACAGTGGCTGCCGAAGCAGGTGTGCCTGGCGTGCTGATTAAAATGGCCGTAATCGAACCACCGTAAACTGCACCGCAATACACACCCAGTAGCATCAGGATGCCGGTCATCCCCTGGAATGAATAGGTTAGCGGCAGCAACAGCGCAATTCCCATATTCACCGTTAATCCGGGCAGCGCACCAATAATAATCCCCGCCAGAACACCCAGCAAAATCATGCCGGTAGTCTCTAAGCTGAAGACTATCATCAGGGCATCAAGAATTTCGTTCATCATGACCTCTTATTACTCGGAGAAGATGGATTCCGGCAGCGGTGAATTAAAGACAATCTCAAATGAAACATAAATACACAGGACAATTAACGCAGTCGTAATTGCAATAAACAATGGGCGTCGCTCACCCATCACCCACATGATGGCGGGAATCAAAACCAGCGACGAAGCAATAAATCCGGCGTAACAAAGTGCAATCGCATAAATCACCATAAGGATGGTGACACCATAGGCTTTACGAACCGGAAAAGATGAGAGATCGGCCTTCTGGCTATTGTCTCCAGCACCTTGAAAATAAGTACTGATGCACAGGATAATTCCCAAGCCAATAAATAGCCAGGCCAGACAATAAGGCCAGAAGCGCTCACCTAGTATTCCGTTTTCATCAAACATCGGCATATTGCGCGAAAGGAAGATAATTGCTATCCCCAGTACCAGTGAGAACATCCCAACAAAAATATTCTGCGTACGCATTGTTGTTTCTCCCTCCTGCCGTAAAATGGCAGGAGTCTCTATGTTGGTTGATTACTTTTTCTTAGTCTCAGCAATCAATTCGCCGTACATCTGGTCATCTTCCTTCATCATGTTATAGGCGTCGTCACCAGTAATAACGACTGGCATGATGCCTTGTTTTTTCAATGCTTCCTGATAAGCCGGTGTTTTCACAACTTCAGTGAAGGCATCAACCAGCTGTTTCTTAATGTTGTCGTCAACTTTTGCGGTAGTCGCCAGAACCGCCCAGGCACGCATTTTGACGTTAACATCCAGATTCAGAGCTTCTTTAAAGGTCGGGACGTCTGGGAATAATGGGAAACGTTTTTCATCCATGACGCCTAGCACTTTTAAAATACCGGCATCGACCTGAGATTTAACTGAACCAGGTGTCGTTAATACCGCATCAATATGTTCGCCAACCAAAGCGGCGATTGAAGGGCCAGTACCTTCGTTATAAGGAACACGATTAAATTTAGTGCCAGTGATTTTCTCGATATTTATCGTTGCCAGGTCATAAATAGCCCCCATGCCAGAGTTACCCACTTTAATTTTTCCAGGGTTTGCTTTAGCGGCATTAATAAACTCTTGCAGCGTGTTATACGGTGATTTGGCATTAACGACGACGGCAACCGGATCGGCAATCGTGGTAGCTATCGGCGTGAAATCTTTATAAGTCACTGGAGATTTCCCCTGGTGCGGGAACATGGCTAATTCAACGGTAGTCATCACCAGCTTATATCCATCCGGGCGGGCTTTTGCCACTTCAAGCAAACCGGTAATACCATTACCCGCAGGTTTATTTACCGGAACCATCATGGTGCCAGATGGCATTTTGTCGCGAGCAAATTCAATTACAGTACGTGCAGAAGTATCAGTGCCACCACCAGGATTCTTTGGAATAACAACATCAATATTCTTTTTTGGATAGGTAAGAGTTTGTTCAGCATGTACCGCCCCAAAAGGCAGCAGCATCAATAAGGCACATAACAGGTTCTTCATAGGGTACTCCGCTGTTTTTATTTATTGTGGGTAATGACTTGGTAAACGATGTTTGTTCGATTAAATGTCCACGTCAGATGTAAAACGTCCCCTTCGGCAATAATGGCTGGGTAGGAAAATTCACCTTTGCTGTGTTCCAAAGCCCAGGGCTGCGACCACGTAGCACCATTATCTTGTGATCCCAACAAGGCAATCGGATAACGGCGCCCCCAGTTTCCTTCAACAGGATTACACGCCAGGACCAGAGTGCCGCAGTCCAGACGAACCACATCAATTCCACTGTTATTATTGGGAAGCGACGTGGCATAAGCAGCGCACCAGCTTCGGCCATAATCAAAAGAATCAGTACGATAGATCTTTCCACGCGTACTGCGTAGCAACGCGTGAATATTTCCCGGTTGCGATTCCCACAACGTGGGCTGAATCATACCATCCCAGGCGAACACTTGCTGCAAGTCGCATTCCCACAGTGCATCGTCTTTAAGACCTTGCCAGATATTTTCCTCTTGGCCATGAACAGGTTGCTGATGTTCAAAAGGAATGTCGACTTTGAACCAGGATTCTCCACAGTCAGAAGAAATATCGACAAAGGCATCCCAGTGCCGCTCGTTTTCTGTAGAACCCGGAGCTAACCACTCACCGTTGCTCATCACCAGAAGTTTGTTTTTTACGGGACCACGCGGCATTGGATCGCCATTAATTAAGGCACGTGGATCGCTCCAGCTAAGGCCTCCATCGTGAGAAACCGCAACACGCGTGGCCCAAGTGTGCACATCCGGCCCGACTTTATAAAACAGCCACACCGTCCCTTGCTGGTAATGCAGCACGGGATTCCAGTGCGCCATCCCCTCTTCAGCCATGATGCGCTGCGCGGGTTGCCATTCATTATTTTGCGCACGTGCGAGCCAAATTGCGGTATTACCACAGCCCTCTTTACTCCCTGCAAAAAATGCCACCAGAACACTTTGCTGTTCGGGCAATATCACCAGCGTCGAAGCATGACATTGGGCAAAATCCGTTTGCGATTCAGGCAACAAGAACTGGCGACTTTTTTGGGTGAAGGACATCCACTCTCTCCTTAAATCGCCAGTGTTTTCTGAATATCTCGCCCCAATTGCACCATGCTCTCGATCGCCTGCGGGAAGAAGGTTTCACTGTAGCCTTGGCTGGTGCGAACCCGACAAATATGGGTCGAGAAATTACCAATTTGTTGCTGGAAAGATTTGGCACACACCGGGTAATCCAGGTTTTCAGCCAGCGCCGCAGTAGAAAGGTAATCTGCCAGTCGACGCGCTTTGTCCGGCTGGCTTTGCCAGTTTTCATATAGCCAGACATACAACTCAGGATGGAAGTTAGCCATCACGCCGCTGTATGCCTGGCATCCTGCCTGCAGTGAAGCCAGTAACGTTTGGCTATTCGCATTGGCCAAATGCAGACGACTGCCTTTGGTCAACTCCAGACGTCGCGTAATTATCGGCAGGCTACAACAGGTGTCTTTGATGAAGGTATAACGGCCACTTTGCGCACACCATGCGACTGTTTCTTCACTTAACAGTCGTTTGTACGGGAAGGGACATTCGTAAATACCCAGATCCACATGTTTAGGCACATCTGCGGTCAGGCGCTGTAAATTTTCCAATGCCAGCGCATCGCTTTCTCCAGCCAGAGCCAGCCGGTTACTGATGAGGATTACCGCATCTACACCGGTATCAGCCATTTTAATAAGCTGTTCACGCTGGTGGTTGAACGCATTCGCGGTATGCCCGGATGCCACAACCGGCACTCTCCCATCCACACATTTCACGACAAATCGCACCAGTTCAAGGGACTCTTCATCGCTGAGGAAAAACATTTCACTCGACTGACAGTCTGCAAATAAACCATGCACACCTGCCGACAGATACCACTCGATTAAGCGTTCAAGCGACGACCAGTCGATCTCTTTTTGTTCGGTAAATGGCGTTAACATCACCGGCCAAATACCACGGTATTTTTGTTCGTTCATCAACTCGCCCTCTTACAACATCCGAATCGCGTCACCGGCAATCTGCACCCTAATTCCTTGGGTCAGCGACTGGGCAACAAAGGCCTGCAATACCGTTTGCAGTTCATTTTCTGGCACATAGGCCACTGTCAGGTGATTACTTTGGTGGCCCGCCATCAGGTCATCACGTCCAACACCATCAAGTACCGCATTGAGCAGTGGCCATTCGTAGCAAGTAGCGCGACGGCGGCGTTCAAACTCATCAGTTGGTAATTCCACGGCATGCCCGGTACCGATATGCATGATGACATCACACCCTTCGTAATGCGCTCGCGCCCAAATGAAGCGCCCGGCCTTGCCCTGCCCGCTGATGGTTGATCCGCCATAAGGGAAGTACATCGCTGGCTGACGGTAACCCGTAGCTCCGGCAATACCGCCTTTCAGATGCTCAAACGGTACGGCACCCGAGATTTCAAGATCCCAATAGAAAGTGCCCTGATATTCACTGCCCCAGCGGATGTCATGCAACGTGGTTTCGGCAGGCAGAGAGAATGAAGTTAATAAGCGCCATAACATGGTTTGCGGAATAGCGGTGCCCATGTCCACTTCGTTGATACATGGAATAGGTTGCCCGGCACAGATGATGTTGCCCTGCTCGTCCGGGATCGGGAATCGTTCAGTAGAGCCAATTGCGCCTTCTGCAAAATCAGAGGCAGCACAGCTATCTTTCAGTCCTTGCTGATACTGGACACCCACCGCAGACAGACCAAAACGCTGCACAAATCGCGCCATGGCAATCATCATTGCGCACTGTTCTTTAACCTGCTCGCGGGTCAGCTCTTCACGGTCATTTTCGCCAAACTGGAATTTCATGCCGCGTTCCTGATACCAGTTGAGGCACTCTTCACGCAGTTCATCAGGCACTTTTGCCATCTCAACCAATAATGCCGACTGAGATAACGATTCGATTGGCATACCGACATTCACCATCGCTTGCTGCGGGAATACGCCGTTAATCATCCCCATGCAGAAAGTGTCAAAGAGGCCAAGAATCTCTTTGTTTTTCAGAATGTATTCACCGGCTTTACGCCCCATATCCCCCGCTGATGTCGCCATTACCGAATGTGTTGGTGCGACATCTTTCAGGTAACGGGTCGAATGCTGCAATGAACCGTAGCGCAGCCAGGTTTTCAGGCCGTTAAGGAACAAATCGTCATCAAAATTTTCTGACCACAGACGCGAGTAGGATTTGCCAAGACTGGTTAGAGAGCCCGCCAGGCACAACATGCCAACTAATCCAGGCCAGGTACCATCGAAATTTGCCAGTAGTAAAACCGGGCCTTTGTGATGCACCAGCGAAGGGGCGACGTGATGCGAATATTGCCAGGCAGTCAATAAAACAATCACTGGTGCATTTTCATCAATCTGAGCAAATAAATCGCTGCCCTGGCGTTGGCTGCTGATAAATCCATGACCACGTTCTTCATCAATCGGATGAGCACGTATCATGCTATAGCCCAGGGAACTCAAAGCATCCTGCAATTTCGCTTCGTATTTTTGCTGCACCGGCCAGCAGGCAAGATTCGCTGATTCGCGTAAATCAGCATTGGTCACCATCAGGATTTCATTTTTACCCGCGGTTATTTTTTGAGGCACAGAAGGTAGAGTTTGCGTAATCACGTTCTTATTCCTTTTATGTAATTAATTAGCCCCGAGGTATTGCTGCATAACAGCCTGATAGCGCTGCTGGTCCTGATACATTTGCAGATACACCTGATATTTCGCGTCGTGGAATGCACGGTGTGCATGGTCCGGTTTAATAGTCTTATCGAGTCTGACCATTGCCCTGGCCGCACTTGAAAAACTGTCAAATACCTTGCAGGCAACAGCACCGTTGAGTGCAGCTCCCAGCGTGACGGCATCTTCTTCTTCAACCAGATAGATAGAGCGCCCGGTGGCGTTAGCATATTCACGTAACCAGAGCGTATTTTTGCTCGCCCCACCGCATAACGTTATGGAGTCAATTCGCTGCCCGTGTTGTTCCATGGTTTCGATAATATGACGAGTGCCATAAGCGATAGCTTGCAACGTGGCGAGATACAGCCGGGCCAGAGCTTGCTGACCCTTTTCAAGCGTTATCCCGGCGACCATTCCTTTAGCGCTGGCATCTGATCGCGGTGAACGGTTGCCATGGTGATCCGCCAGAATATGCAGTTGGCGTGTAGGGTATTGTTCGGTTTTTTCTAGTTCAGC
This sequence comes from Buttiauxella sp. AC038, assembly GCF_979253565.1. Lineage (NCBI taxonomy): Bacteria > Pseudomonadati > Pseudomonadota > Gammaproteobacteria > Enterobacterales > Enterobacteriaceae > Buttiauxella > Buttiauxella sp. AC038. The sequence continues at coordinate 4,627,325 of NZ_CEEDCQ010000001.1, forward strand.
AACCCAGTGGTTGAGGATTTGATATACGCTACAACCCAGTGCAGCAGCTTCATTTTTCAACCCAGGCCACGCATCGCTTTGCATCAACGTCCAGTCAACCAGTGCACCAGCAGCACTTTGCCCACCCTCGTTCAGCCACCAGCCTGGGTACATTGCCGCAAAGTAAGGCCCCCAGATGCCAGGGACAGATTTGGCTTCCTGGCTCACAATCATGTGGCAATTCGACGTCCCGCTAATTAGTGCAAGATTTGCTTCAGGCGCGGCAGCTACCAATGCCAGGCCGCCAGCATGAGCATCGATTAAACCGCTAGCGACAATCACATCGCTGGTTAGGCCCAACTGGACTGCTGAGTCTGAGCACAATGCACCAACGGGTTGCCCAATTTGAATAATCTGTGGTGGAATTTTGTTAACTAAATCAGTTAATTCAATAGATTCCAGCAAACTTTGGCTAAATCGTTCTTCATGCGCGAGATAATTCCATTTACAGGTCAGCGTGCAGACACCTGCAGCATCTACACCTGTTGCACGCCAAACGAGGTAATCGGCCAAATCAAAAAAACGCCAGGTAGATGCGTAACGCTCTGGATAGTGCTGTTTCAGCCAGAGGATTTTAGGTAATTCCATCTCAATGCTGACTTGCCCGCCAACGTATTGCAGCGCTGAATCATTCGTCTCATTGATACACTGAGTTTCAACGCCTGCCCGGTGATCCATCCACATCACAATGTCATGATCGGCATCCCCTTCCTCGCCAACCGCCACTGGCTGGCCGCGATCGCCTACCGCCACAAGAGAACAAGTCGCATCGAATCCAATAGATGCCACTTGCTGGGGTTGCACGCCCGCAAGACCTATCGCTTCACGCACCGTTGTGCAGACTTGTTGCCAGATATCACTGGAGGATTGTTCGACCCGATTGGGCGGATAATGAAACTGCTGAATAGGGCGTACTGAAAATGCCAAGCGGGTTCCATCCATAGTGAAAATACCTGCTCTGACACTTGCAGAACCAACATCAACGCCAACAAATAATTTAGTCATTTTTCTGCTCTCATCGGCTACTGCGTCGAGAAAGCATATTGGTTTAGTGAATAAGTAAACACAACTCGCCGCTGTCTATTTTGTGATCAGCCCGACAAGGCGTGGTTTGCTTCAAATGAAGATCAAAGGTTAACTATTTGTTTTTGAAAAGTTTAATTGAGAGTGATTTTTGTACTATTTTTTAGGGCGGGCGCTGAAAAAATCCAGAGAGTAAAACGGGCCGGAATGATTTCATTCTGACCCGTTTTACGTCTAACAACAGGAATTACGTCCCGGAATAAATGTCGAAACTAAAGTATTTCGAGGCGAGTTTTTTATACGTTCCATCCGCAATAATCTGGCTTATCGCTCCATTGAGCGCTTCACGTAATTCGGTATCATCCTTTCGCAAACCAATTGCTGCACCGGCACCGAATAGTTCAGGGTCCTGCAACGCTCCGCCTATCATGGCAAAATCTTTACCCTGGGGTTTATTCAGGAAACTGTATTCCGCCATTACACCAGACAGCACAGCACCATCAATACGCCCGGACTCTAAATCCTGAACGACCAAATCAGCCCCTTGGTAAGCAACGACATTTACGCCAGAATTACGCCAGTTTTTATTGGCATAGGCTTCCTGAGCAGATCCCTGCTCAACACCAATCGTTTTACCTTTTAACAGTTCAAGCTCAGGTTTAATGTTGGTATTTTTATGTGCGACCAGAAATACTGGGCCGTTATAAATTTTATCGGTAAAGGCGACCTGCTCTTTTCGTTTTTCAGTCATATACATCCCGGAAAGAATGGCATCAAACTTTCTGGCTTGCAGCGCAGGAATAATCGCATCGAAATTATTCTCTACCCAAACGCATTTCGCCTGGAGTTTCTCGCAAATAGCATTTCCTAAATCAATATCAAAGCCGACCACCTTGCCATTAGCGTCTTTTGATTCAAAAGGGGCAAATGTCGGGTCCACACCAAAACGGATTTCTTTAATATTATTTGCCAATGCCGAAGTCGTCGCCAGCAGAGCAATTAATGGCAGTATATATTTTTTCATATTAGTTCCGGCAGTTAACGACAATAAGTTTGGACTAAGCGGGAAAAGAATGAGGCGCCGGTAGAAATAATGTCATCATTAAAATCATACCCCGGGTTATGCACCATACAGCCACCCTTATCGCCCTTCTCTCCATTCCCTAACAGGAAATAACTGCCCGGACGCTCTTGCAGCATAAAAGCAAAATCTTCGCTGCCGGTCGAAGGGAGAACCTTATTGAGCACCGCATCTTTACCAAAGAACTCAACGGCTAGTTCCCGGGCAAACGCCGTTTGCTCATCATCGTTTATCAGTACCGGATAGGAGTCGTAGACTTCCACTTCACAACTTGCACCAAAACTTTTAGCGGTAAAATCCGCTAACTCTTCAATTCGTTTAATCAGCAGATCGCGGATCTCCGGCTTCATCGCACGCACGGTCAATTCCATCACCGCAGTGTCTGGAATAACGTTGGAAGCAATGCCCGACTGGAATGTTCCCACGGTAACAATCGCGGTTTCACCCGGCGTGACATTACGGGAGACAATAGTCTGCAGCGCGGTAATTAACGCAGCTCCAGTGACGATTGGGTCGACAGTACGATGTGGATAAGCACCGTGGCCGCCGTAACCCTTGATGGTAATTTTTACCGTATCCGCCGAGGCCATAAAATTGCCTGAATAGAACCCGAGCTTCCCAGTCGGCAAGCCAGGCATATTGTGCAGAGCAAAAACTCGGTCGCAGGGGAAGCGGTCGAATAATCCGTCTTTAATCATTAAATCTGCACCGCCAATCGCTTCTTCGGCAGGCTGGAAAATGAGGTGGACGGTGCCATTAAACTCGCAGGCATTTGAGGCAATATATTTCGCTGCAGCTAATAAGATGGTGGTGTGGCCATCATGCCCGCAGGCATGCATTTTGCCAGGAACTGAACTGGCCCAGGGTAAATTGGTTTCTTCAAAAATAGGTAGCGCATCCATATCAGCACGCAGGCCAATAGATTTATTCGAATCCCCTTTTTCCAAAGAGCCCACAACACCAGTAGTGCCAATTCCTCGTGTGACTTTATATCCCCAGGATTCAAGTTGCTTTGCTACTAAATCACTGGTTTTAAACTCTTCCAGACTTAATTCTGGGTTTGCATGCAGATAATGACGTATTGCAATCATCTCATCTTCTGATGCTTTTATTTCTGGAATAACGAAATCCGTCATGCTGCGCTCCGGTGGAGTTATAAGTGTGTGTGTTTGCATAAACAACTTAGCTGGATAACGTTTTAATGCAAGCAGGAATACTTATGACAGAACACCTTATATTGGAATTACTTATAGTGAATCGAATCAGCGTGCAAAATTAGGCATGGTTTAATCTAGGTGAAGAACATGAGATTTTATTTACAACGAGGGATGAGCGGAAATTTAAAAAGGAGAAAACCTGGTGAATATCGCTGTATTCACCAGGAGAGTTATTAATATGCGATAATATTTATACTTTTTCAGGCATTGCAGATGAGTGGTGGCTTGAAATCAACCACTCTTTCCCATTCCAGCGGTAGGTAAACGAGTATCGAGCAGAGACTTGAGTTTTGTCTGCGAAGGTAAATGTATAGGTCCCGTTATCCATCGCTGTATTGCAATCAATATGGATAGTACGGCTGTCGATTTTACCCTGTGGTTTTTTCTCAAGGAAATGCTCGAAATAATCAACGCGCTCAGCTTCTGTTAGCCTGACTTTGTTAGAAACTGTAGGCAACAGGACACTGTCAGAAAGATAGTTAGCGGCTACTTTATGGGCATCGCCAGTCTGCAATGAACTGTTCCAACGGTCAAAAAGACTTTCGATATCTTGCTTCTGCACTTTTTGGCACGTTGTAGGTGCAGCAATAGCCACAGCGCTCAAACACAATAAAGATGCAGCCAGGAGTGTACGTTTGTAATTCACTGATAATTCCCTATATTAAATTAACTCTCTAAAACCATTAAATCCTGCCAGATATATTTATCGCAATTTTATTTACCCGAAATTACATTAATTAGCTTACAATTGTTTTTCCGAGCAATTGCATTTGTTTTACCTGATGACTTCCCTAAGTAAATCTGAAAAAAAACCACTGCGGCACACGACAGTGGTGAACAAGAAAATGTTGCTATTTTTAATCTTGGGCTACAGCCTCATTACGTGTGAAGTATTCACAATAATGACTATATCTTTATAAATAAACAAAGTACAAGAGTGAAATAACATTCACTCATCTATCGGAAGTATCCTTGCTATTATCACCAACCACACCCGACTTATAACAACCTATGACTTAGGATTTATCCCGGCTCACATAAGCAATATCTTTATAATATGAAGTTATCAATATATAGCTAATAAAAGCAACGCGCCACTCTGGAATATTACCTTACGAGGCCATTAATAAGATCTTTCCCATTAATTTATATTAAGCTACGAACGTTTATTTATTGCATTGAACTCAGGGAATGAATATATGTTCTTACTTAAAAAAACAAGGCGAAATGATCCTCCAGTACGTTTGTTTACTGATAGGTGTTATATGCGCCCGGTGGCTTATATTCTTGCCGGGTTACAGGCATTCACACCATTAGCATTGTCCGCAGCATCGGTTTCCCGGATGAATAGCGCGCCGCAACCCCTTTCAACTAAAACCTCCATTCCCCAGGAACGCTCAATTTATGTTCTTAAACCTGGGGAAACTATCTGGGATGTGGCCGCCAGCTACGGGCTGAAACCAGACGGTTTGCAAAGTCTGAACCCTGGTCGAATACTGGATCAGTTAAATGCAGGGGACACCATTTTTGTACCCGGCGGCTCAATTAAAACATCCCGGTCAGAGTCGGGTACACAGCCCACTGATACAAAAGACAATCAATTAGCCTTACACCTGACCAGAGCTGCTGGATTAGCGACCGCTGACAGCAGCCAGGCAACGAAATCCCTCGCAGCTGGCATGGCAACTGATGCCGTGTCCAGCGCGGCTAACGAATGGCTCAGCCAGTTCGGAACTGCGCGGTTGGGGATTTCTGTAGATCAGGATATGAAGCTCAATGGTTCCTCATTCGACATGTTGCTGCCTCTGTACGACAGTAAGCAGGCCATGCTGTTTACGCAGTTTGGCCTTCGCAATAAGGATGAGCGTAACACCGTCAACCTCGGTGCCGGAGTGCGTACATTCCACAATAACTGGATGTTCGGTGGCAACGTCTTCCTGGATAATGACTTAACCGGCAATAACCGCCGCCTGGGACTAGGCGCAGAAGCCTGGGGCGATTACCTGAAGCTTTCAGGTAACTATTACTTCGGCCTAACCAGCTGGCATCAGTCCCGTGACTTCGCGGATTACGACGAGCGCCCGGCAAATGGCTATGACCTGCGCGCAGAAGCGTACCTGCCACACTACCCACAACTGGGCGGCAAGCTGATGTACGAGAAGTATTTCGGCAACGAAGTCGCTCTCACCAGTAATAATGATCGCCAGAAGAACCCAAATGCCGTGACGACAGGGGTGAATTACACACCATTCCCTCTGCTAAAAGTCGGTGCAGAACACCGAATAGTGAGTGGGGGTAAAAACGACAGCCAGGTGAATATGGCCCTGACTATTCGCCCATCAGACAGCCTTGCAAAACACCTGGACCCGGATGCGGTGGGGTTATCCCGCACACTGGCAGGCTCACGCACCGATCTCGTTGAGCGTAATAACAATATTGTTCTTGATTACCGCAAGCAGGAATTGCTGAAGCTGTCCTTACCGGCACAACTCGCAGGACAGGCCACTTCCGTGCTGACAGTACAGGCCAGCGTGCAATCAAAATACGGTCTGCAGAATATCGACTGGCAGGCACCGCAACTGGTTGCAGACGGCGGAACGCTGAATGTGACCAGCCCGGACACACTCTCCATTACCCTGCCGCCTAAAGCCACGGCTTTGCCATATGTGCTCAGTGGTGTCGCCCGTGACAGCCGGAACAATGTATCAAACCGGGAGGTAACCCATATTACGGTGAATGACGCGCCGGTTAGCGCAACACACAGCGAAAAAACGATCACTCCTGAGATTTTGCCCGCTGATGGCCGTTCCACCGCAGTTGTGATGCTCAAATTACGCAACGCGGCCAATCAGCCTGTAACCGGTCAGTCAGAAAAACTCACGGTAACGCTCGCAGTGCAGAGTAATATTGTGGTTAAAACCTTCCGGGCAATGACGGCTAAATTGAAAGAAGCCTCTCCGGTTTCACCTTCAATTTCCGCTTACAAGGAAACCGCTCCGGGCATCTATGAAGCCCTGCTGACCGCTGGCAAACAGCCCGCCGAACTGAATGTGGTCACGCACTGGAATGACACCATTCTGAAAACAACCCTCATGAGACTGGTTAACCCGGACAGTGATGGCGATGGCCTAACGGACGAAGAAGAACTCGAGCACGGAACCGATCCAAATAACCCGGATACCGACGGTGACGGCATCTCCGATAAGGATGAAATCACTAATGGTACTGACCCGCTCGACCCGAATGACCCGGGCGCTGCAACGATTACAGACGGTGGTCTGGTTCCGGTGGATAACAATGCTAACGCCAACGGCACAACCACCAACAGCGTCAAAGCGACGGTCACGGATGCGAAGGGGCGTCCGGTGTCCGGAGTGAGCGTTAGTTTCAGTGCGGGTAACAGTGCCACGATAGCGGCCACCGGCATCTCGGACGCGAACGGCGAAATTGTGCAGACGCTGACCAGCACTAAAGCAGGTATCAGTACCGTTACGGCATCCATCAACGGCACAAGCCGGACTGTGGATGTCACCTTTGTGGCGGTACCGGGCATGCCGGGCACCGGTAGTGTGACCGGCAACGGCGCGGCGGCGAACGGGACCGACACGGTAATCGTGACCTTCCCGGTGACGGACGCGAACGGCAACCCGTCCCCGGGTCAGACGGTGGATATCACCATCACCTATCCGGATGGCAGCACCGACACCCAGCAGGTGGTGACGGACAGCAACGGTAATGCGACCGTGAATGTCGACAGCACCCAGGCAGGTACCGTGACGGTGGAAGCCTCCACCGGCGGCAGTACCAGCAGTGCGGATGCGGACTTCATCGCCGACAGTGCGACCGCCACTCTGGCTGCAGGCAGTCTGGTTCCGGTGGATAACAATGCTAACGCCAACGGCACAGCCACCAACAGCGTCAAAGCGACGGTCACGGATGCGAACGGCAACCCGGTTTCCGGAGTAAGCGTTAGTTTCAGTGCGGGTAACAGTGCCGCGATAGCGGCCACCGGCATCTCGGACGCGAACGGCGAAATTGTGCAGACGCTGACCAGCACTAAAGCAGGTATCAGTACCGTTACGGCATCCATCAACGGCACAAGCCGGACTGTGGATGTCACCTTTGTGGCGGTACCGGGCATGCCGGGCACCGGTAGCGTGACCGGCAACGGCGCGGCGGCGAACGGGACCGACACGGTAACCGTGACCTTCCCGGTGACGGACGCGAACGGTAACCCGTCCCCGGGTCAGACAGTGGATATCACCATCACCTATCCGGATGGCAGCACCGACACCCAGCAGGTGGTGACGGACAGCAACGGTAATGCGATCGTGAATGTCGACAGCACCCAGGCAGGTACCGTGACGGTGGAAGCCTCCACCGGCGGCAGTACCAGCAGTGCGGATGCGGACTTCATCGCCGACAGTGCGACCGCCACTCTGGCTGCAGGCAGTCTGGTTCCGGTGGATAACAATGCTAACGCCAACGGCACAGCCACCAACAGCGTCAAAGCGACGGTCACGGATGCGAACGGCAACCCGGTTTCCGGAGTAAGCGTTAGTTTCAGTGCGGGTAACAGTGCCGCGATAGCGGCCACCGGCATCTCGGACGCGAACGGCGAAATTGTGCAGACGCTGACCAGCACTAAAGCAGGTATCAGTACCGTTACGGCAGCCATCAACGGCACAAGCCGGACTGTGGATGTCACCTTTATAGCCGACAGCTCAACAGCCACCATTGCCACTGGCAATCTGACGGTAGTGACCAATGATGCCGTCGCCAACGGCACGACCACCAACAGCGTGAAGGTAAAAGTCACTGACGCAAACGGCCATCTACTGGAAAACCAACAGGTGACCGTGACGGCAGATAACAGCGCCGTTGTGGGGAACGTGGACCTGACCGATGCAAACGGTGAAGTCACTGTGACCCTGACCAGCACTAAAGCAGGTATCAGTACCGTTACAGCATCCATCAACGGCACAAGCCAGACTGTGGATGTGACCTTTATGGCAGATACCACCACGGCAACTATCCCGGCAGGTGACCTGACAGTGGTCAGCGATGACGCCGTTGCAGATGGCACTGACACCAACAAAGTGAAGGCAGTGGTGAAGGATGCACAGGGTAACGTGCTGGCGAACCAGACTGTGAGCTTCAGCGCCGGCAACGGAGCAGTAATAGCGGCGACAGGCTCCACGGATGTGAGCGGTGAAGTGGAGATGACGCTCACCAGCACTAAAGCAGGTATCAGTACCGTCACAGCATCCATCAACGGCACAAGCCGGACTGTGGATGTCACCTTTATAGCCGACAGCTCAACAGCCACCGTCGCCACAGGTAACCTGACGGTAGTGACCAACGATGCAGTTGCCAACGGCACCGCCACCAACAGTGTGAAGGTCAAAGTCACCGATGCGAACAGTCATCCGCTGGAAAACCAGTTGGTGACAATGACAGCAGGTAACAGTGCTGTTGTCGGGACCGTGGGCCTGACCGATGCAAACGGTGAAGTCACTGTGACCCTGACCAGCACTAAAGCAGGTATCAGTACCGTTACAGCATCCATCAACGGCACAAGCCAGACTGTGGATGTGACCTTTATGGCAGATACCACCACGGCAACTATCCCGGCAGGTGACCTGACAGTGGTCAGCGATGACGCCGTTGCAGATGGCACTGACACCAACAAAGTGAAGGCAGTGGTGAAGGATGCACAGGGTAACGTGCTGGCGAACCAGACTGTGAGCTTCAGCGCCGGCAACGGAGCAGTAATAGCGGCGACAGGCTCCACGGATGTGAGCGGTGAAGTGGAGATGACGCTCACCAGCACTAAAGCAGGTATCAGTACCGTCACAGCATCCATCAACGGCACAAGCCGGACTGTGGATGTCACCTTTATAGCCGACAGCTCAACAGCCACCATCGCCACTGGTAATCTGACGGTAGTGACCAATGATGCCGTCGCCAACGGCACGACCACCAACAGCGTGAAGGTAAAAGTCACTGACGCAAACGGCCATCTACTGGAAAACCAACAGGTGACCGTGACGGCAGATAACAGCGCCGTTGTGGGGAACGTGGACCTGACCGATGCAAACGGTGAAGTCACTGTGACCCTGACCAGCACCAAAGCAGGTGTCAGCACTATCACGGCGACAATCGGTAGCACAAGCCGGACGGTGGATGTGACCTTTGTGGCTGACAGCTCTACGGCCACCATTGCCACAAGTAACCTGACGGTGGTGGATAACAATGCCATAGCAACCGGCACGGCCACCAACAGTGTTAAGGTGAAGGTGACGGATGCGAACGGCAACACGTTGGAAAACCAGCAGGTGGCAGTCACCGCAGGTAACAGTGCTGTTGTGGGGACCGTGGACCTGACAGATACCAACGGTGAAGTGACTGTAACCCTTACCAGCACAACAGTGGGCGTTTCCACAGTGACCGCCGTATTGGGCAGTACCAGCGTGACCGCGAACGTTACGTTCGTCACGCCTACAATTACGATAGTGAAATTGCTCGATACTCAGTTGGCGAATGGCCTGGAAGCGAACACATTCAAAGTGACAGTAAAAGGGTTCCAGGGAGCGGCGGTACCTAACCAAGCCGTCACGTTGTCCACCCGAGAAACTACGTCAGTTATCGACGAGGGAAATACTGTAGACACCGACGCCAACGGCGAGGCGTTGGTGGGGGTAAGAAATCCAGGTAACCCGGGCACGACCGACATTCTGTACGCCACTGTCGCGGGCACTAACGTGCGAGCGCAGGCCAGCCACACATGGATGGAAAAGCATAACTTCACCAACAAGACGGACATAACGACGATCGGGCAAGCCGGAGTGACGAGCTACAGTGTTCGACGTACGTGTACATGGACCGTGACTGCTATGACGACAGGAAATGCATCCAACGTCACTTTTGGATTAGGTTTACGACAGGCGGCAGCAATATTGGGCACAGCGCCGAATTTCCCTTCGAACGGGACAAGTCTCGCGGTCTCGGGAGGCACCTACACGGTGACATCCGATATCGGTTGGGGCGGGCCAGGTGTAGCGAACACGCAAAACTTCCAGTTGCGTGTAGGTTCATTGGCAAGTGGTGCTGGTGGTGCCAATATGTATATCGTAGCGAACGACGGAAAAATCAATTGCAGTGCAGTTGATGCATATAACGATTAACCATAATCCGCGCTCGCCATCGTCGATGAGTGGGATCTCCAGCACTGATAAAAAAGGAATCATGACGATAGCAGTATGATCGTCTCTGGCTCCTAAAACTCAGTTACAGAAAAGGAGAAAATGCCGGTCACAATGTGGCCGGCATTTTTTTAAACTATTACCGCTGTCTGATTGACAAAAAAGAGATAAAAAATGGATATCACTCAATACCCGTAACCACTTTAACAGTAAGCATCCAGTGAACTCTTCTTAAAATATTTTTTCAGTTAATTAGCATTACCGGCATACATTAAATGTACCTGCCGTAGTCAATCTATGCCAAAAAACGCTGGTTATTGAAGAGAAAAAACACTTAGATGGCTGAACTGGACATAGCGGAAATAATAGGACTCCCCCTAAAGTCATAAGATTAAATATTGATAACGAAATAAGAACCAAACAAACTTATAACAATGGTACTAGCATCCGTAAAGTAAATGTAACCCAATGCAATTAGTTGTTAATAATAGTCACTAAAGAGATAATAGAGACATTCACTTAATTAGGTGTTTTATGTGTGATATTCGTATTCTTAGCGACAATGAACTGTTCAGATTGGCTATTGAAACTTTACTGAAAGAGTGTGTTTATATTCGAGTGAGGAACTGCGCTGCAACGTTGTTGATTAGCGATGGATCTACTTTATTATCTGCAGGTTACCAGTATAACCACCCAATATGTGGGATAATAGTGTTTATAGAAAACCCCGGACATGAGAACCTCATGAAGTACGTAAACTCACCATTTAGACTACATTTCATCAATAACAAATCCAGTTTAGACTATATCAAAGCTGTCTTGATGGATGCATACTTCTCCATCTCGAAAATGAAGCATTGCCTGGCACATATAAACTCCCCCTGATAAATGGCTGACTCCTAAAGAGTTTGCCATTATATCGGATGTATTTAAAGGAATGAACGACCAGGATGTATCTGTTAAATACAACATCACCTATAAAACAACGCAGAACTACCGTAAAAGTGCGCTTAACAAATTAAAATTAAAATCAAATTTCAACACCAATAATCAAATAAATTATTTCTTCGATTTCATTGAAGTGATGACTACATATCAAACTTATCTTGCAAAAAAGGTCATCAAAGGTGAATGTCCGGCATCACTGCATTATCGCCAGCAACCAGTCATCTTCTATAGTTGATTCAATATACAGAGTAAAACAACCAGCTCTGCAAAAAATGCATGAGCATTACTATCTGAATATTAGGTGAGTTAATATTGTAAGGCTACGACTGAGGTTTTGTGCAATCGATTAATAGACCTAATGAACGTCACTAGCGAAGTGCTAAAATTTACGCCCATCTTTTTTAGTGCCGCAGCCCTATAATTCAATACAGATTTTTGCGATATTTTAATTTTGCTGGCAATGCTATCTATATCACCCTCCGTACAACTGAGCATTAAAACATCTAATTCTCTTGCGGTCAGCCAGACCTGGCAAGCTGAAAATGATGAAGTATTGAATATATGAAGTCTTCTGCGAATTCTGCAAAAAGTATCCATAAGGTAAGCTTTAAGATCCTCTATTGCGTCCTCCATAGTCAGTATGGTAAATGGTTGTTGAAAACTAAAGTGATTCATAATAGATAAATGCTGGGAATTCTCCACGAACAAAATAATAGTAACAGACTGAAGCATCGTTCTATTGAGTTCATTCAGGTAATCAATTGAATCAGTTATAACAACATCGTTTAAAAAAGTTGAATGTCGATCTACCGATAGTTTATGCAGAACGTTTTCTATCCCTAAGATAAAGAAAATGTTTTCAGAGTGGATAATAACTTTGCCCATATCTATTGCCATCCATTGCAAAACAACTGTGAATTTTAAATATTCAAAATTGATTGAGATGGCGACAAACTCCATTACATCACCACCTCTCTGGATGCATAAACTAGCGGGTAGATTTTCGTTCTAAAACAACTTTTCTCTTACTTAAAACTTGATCATGTCAATTGTTAAAATTTAGCTTTAACACTTCAAAGGTTTAACTTTATCCTGCTGTTATACATGACTTTATGTAAACTTATTAAGTAGGATATAGATCTAAATAATTTACATTTCAGAAACAACAATCAGTTCAGAACCCTGAACAGTAAAGATAGGGGAGGTGCGATTTCGTAATGAGCAATGTACCATCCTTGAGAGTCTCCATATCAATATTAGTAACCGTGGTAGGTTTTATATAGAATGCAGGCAGTAAATGAACAGTAATATCATCGGGTATATCATCAAGGTGCGTTGTGATGATTTCCTTGCTTTTCCATGTAGGGTTGCTATTTTCTTTATCTGCATTGAATATAATTGTACGCTGAATTGTATAATATTTTCCATTATCAACATCAGAGACACCATCTATTCTAAGACTACCCTTCCCTCGCACCACGTTGATATTAATAACCCCTGTAAACCTCATAGTATCTCTTTCTATTTTAAGTTTGGCTTTACAGGTAAAATCATCCATGAAATTTATATCTGGCTCTTTATTATATTTATATATGCAGACAGCAATAATGCAAAGAGTCATAACAGCAATAATGGAAAGAACAATGTTCTTTTTAATATATGAAATGATTGTCATTTAAAACTCACGGTAAATAAAGAGACGTGCATTTTTTATTTCGGCTTTCACCAGGAATACCATCACAGACAAGCACAGACTTACTTTTCATTTCACTATATGCAGTAACAAATAATAGCTTATTATCTTTACAGAGATTATTGTATTGCATTAATAGCTCATATTTTTTCTCATCAAAACCATTATCATTGTTGATGAAATATTTACAATCTCTATTATCAATTTTCACTTCAGTGTAAAGATTACGAAAATCGGTGCTATTATTTTTTTCACCTCGAAAAAAAATAGTACTCATTATGGCCAACCCCAGGCACATAAGTATTAATATAAAAGAGAGTTTTTTATGTGTTAAAGGAGACACTTTCGGGATAACAACTTTACCATCAGATACACCTGACCTGGTTATCATTATTTCCTCAGAAATCATTAACCCCTTACGAGGAACTGTCGTAATGATATTTTTAGTACACCCTAGCTGCACGAAATTTTTACGCAAATTTAGAATGCATTGATAAAGTGCATTGTGTGTCACCGTATTAGACTTCTCACCCCATGCATAGTGAATTAATTGCTTTTGGGTAACAATCGCAGTGTGTTTTTCTATCAAAAGTAAAAGACATCTTGCTGATGTGTTATGTATCTTAACGAGCTCGTTTGTCTCATTATTAATAATAGTAAGGCTTGAAGGATTAAAATCATAAATGCCATCAAGTATATATCGGGTCTCTATATTAGAAGGCATAACACTGCTCTTAGAAACATTAACTTTTCTTATTATATTATGAATGTAAACTTATAAAAATGGATATCTTTACTACATTTGTTATATAAAATAGCGGATTGTAGATAAAATTTAAACTAATAGTGTATTTTACACGCAATTTATAAGAAATATGTTCCTATTATTGTTGAAATAGTAATTTTTACTTTTCAATAGTCATAAAAAAAGCCTGCTATATTTAATAAAAATATTAGCAGGCTTTTTTTAATTACTTATCAGAATGGGATATCGTCATCGAAATCCATTGGTGGTTCATTGTTAGATGGTGCTGGAGCGCTCTGCTGCGGGCGAGATTGTTGCGCGCCGCCGCTGAACTGGTTACCACCCTGCTGCGGTTGCTGAGGCTGACCCCAACCACCTTGCTGCTGGCCTGGAGCACCGCCACCGGCAGGAGCACCACCCGCTGCACGTCCACCCAGCATTTGCATGGTGCCGCCAACGTTAACCACGATTTCGGTAGTGTACTTTTCAACACCAGCCTGGTCAGTCCATTTACGAGTTTGCAATGCACCTTCGATATAAACCTGGGAGCCTTTACGCAGGTATTCACCTGCTACTTCTGCCAGTTTGCCAAACAGCACTACACGGTGCCATTCAGTTTTTTCTTTGGTTTCGCCGGTTTGCTTATCGCGCCAGGACTCTGACGTGGCCAGAGTAATGTTGGCAACTGCGCCACCATTTGGCATGTAGCGTACTTCCGGGTCTTGACCCAGATTCCCGACGAGAATCACCTTGTTTACGCCTCTGCTGGCCATGATCGTGTCTCCTGAAACGTTTAATAAGTAGTGTAAACCCTCGATTCTACCACGCCACCCCTAATCTTTATAGCTGCGGGATGCATTCCAGAATCTCGGTAGGATATACATTATTGCATTAAAGCACTGGATATCCATTCAGGTTTTATTGTGTCATAATTAGCCGTTTGTGATCGTCGGCGGCCTCCAGTGCGGCCTGGCAAAAAGCGTTTAAACCGGGAAAGGTGAATGGATAAGATCGAAGTTCGGGGCGCCCGCACCCACAATCTCAAAAATATTAACCTCGATATTCCACGCGACAAGCTGATTGTCGTGACTGGGCTTTCGGGTTCTGGCAAATCCTCACTGGCTTTCGACACCTTATACGCCGAGGGGCAACGTCGTTACGTTGAGTCCCTCTCCGCTTATGCGCGTCAGTTCCTGTCATTGATGGAAAAGCCTGATGTCGACCACATTGAAGGCTTGTCGCCTGCGATTTCTATCGAGCAGAAATCTACCTCGCACAACCCGCGTTCAACCGTCGGCACTATCACTGAAATTCATGACTACCTGCGCCTGCTATATGCCCGCGTAGGCGAGCCGCGTTGCCCTGATCACAATGTTACTCTTGCGGCGCAAACCGTGAGTCAGATGGTCGATAATGTTTTAGCTCAGCCGGAAGGCAGGCGCCTGATGCTGCTTGCGCCAATTATTAAAGATAGAAAAGGCGAGCACAGCAAAACGCTGGAAAACCTGGCAAGCCAGGGTTATATCCGCGCAAGGATCGACGGCGAAGTGTGCGATCTATCCGATCCGCCGAAACTTGAGCTGCAAAAGAAACACACCATCGAAGTGGTGGTTGACCGTTTTAAAGTCCGTGAGGATTTAGCGCAACGTCTGGCCGAATCATTTGAGACAGCGCTGGATTTATCTGGCGGTTCTGCTGTTGTCGCCGATATGGATGACGAAAAAGCCGAAGAATTACTGTTCTCGGCAAACTTTGCCTGCCCAATTTGTGGCTATAGCATGCGTGAGCTGGAACCTCGTCTGTTCTCGTTCAACAACCCGGCCGGTGCCTGCCCAACCTGTGACGGGCTTGGCGTGCAGCAATATTTCGACCCGGATCGTGTTGTGCAAAACGGCGAGCTTTCCCTTGCTGGCGGCGCAATTCGTGGCTGGGATCGCCGTAACTTCTATTACTTCACGATGATGCGTTCGCTCGCGGAGCATTATAAATTTGATATCGAAACGCCGTGGAACGAACTGACAGCCAGCGTGAAAAACGTGGTGCTTAACGGCTCCGGTAAAGAAAGTATTGAATTCAAATATATAAACGACCGTGGCGATACCTCGGTACGCCGCCATCCGTTTGAAGGCGTTCTGCATAATATGGAACGTCGCTATAAAGAAACCGAATCTTCTGCAGTCCGCGAAGAGTTGGCGAAATTTATCAGCAACCGTTCATGTGCAAGCTGTGAAGGTACACGCCTGCGTCGTGAAGCACGCCATGTGTTTGTCGAAAACACACCGCTGCCTACTATCTCTGATATGAGCATCGGCCATGCGATGGAATTCTTCCAGAACATGAAACTCAGCGGCCAGCGTGCTCAAATCGCTGAGAAAGTGCTGAAAGAGATTGGCGACCGCCTGAAATTCCTGGTGAACGTCGGCCTGAATTATCTGTCGCTATCACGTTCAGCTGAAACGCTGTCCGGTGGTGAAGCGCAACGTATTCGTCTGGCAAGCCAGATTGGTGCGGGTCTTGTCGGCGTGATGTACGTGCTCGATGAACCCTCTATCGGCCTGCATCAACGTGATAACGAGCGCCTGCTGGAAACGCTGATTCACCTGCGCGATCTCGGTAACACCGTGATTGTGGTTGAGCACGATGAAGATGCTATCCGCGCCGCAGACCATATTATCGATATCGGCCCAGGTGCCGGTGTGCACGGTGGCCAGGTGGTTGCTGAAGGCTCCATGCAGGACATTATGGACGTGCCTGAATCCCTGACCGGGCAGTTCCTTAGCGGGAAACGTGGAATTGCGGTGCCGAAAAACCGCGTGCCTGCCGATCCCGAGAAAGTGCTTAAACTGGTTGGAGCGAAAGGCAACAACCTGAAAGATGTGACACTGACGCTGCCGGTAGGTTTGTTTACCTGTGTGACCGGGGTTTCCGGTTCCGGGAAATCGACGCTGATTAACGATACGCTTTTCCCGATTGCTCAAACCCAATTGAACGGTGCAACGCTTGCAGAACCTGCGCCTTATCGTGAAGTTCATGGTCTGGAGCATTTCGACAAAGTTATTGATATCGACCAAAGCCCAATTGGTCGTACGCCTCGTTCAAACCCTGCTACTTACACTGGCGTGTTTACGCCTGTGCGCGAACTGTTTGCAGGTGTGCCGGAATCACGTGCGCGAGGTTATACGCCGGGTCGTTTCAGCTTTAACGTGCGTGGTGGGCGTTGTGAAGCCTGTCAGGGCGATGGCGTGATCAAAGTCGAAATGCACTTCTTGCCGGACATTTACGTGCCGTGCGACCAGTGCAAAGGCAAACGCTATAACCGCGAAACGCTGGAAGTTAAATACAAAGGCAAGAGCATCCACGAAGTACTGGATATGACCATTGAAGATGCTCGTGAGTTCTTTGATGCCGTACCTGCGCTGGCGCGTAAGCTGCAAACGTTAATCGACGTGGGTCTGTCTTACATTCGCTTGGGTCAGTCTGCGACCACGCTGTCGGGCGGTGAAGCACAACGTGTGAAACTGGCGCGTGAGCTTTCTAAGCGTGGCACCGGGCAAACACTGTATATCCTCGATGAGCCAACGACTGGTCTGCACTTTGCGGACATCCAGCAGTTACTGGAAGTTCTGCATCAGTTGCGCGACCAGGGCAACACCATCGTGGTTATCGAACATAATCTGGACGTGATTAAAACCGCAGACTGGATTGTTGACCTTGGCCCAGAAGGCGGTAGCGGCGGCGGCGAAATTCTCGTTTCCGGTACACCAGAAACTGTCGCGCAGTGCGAAGCGTCACATACCGCTCGTTTCCTTAAACCTTTGCTGAAATAGTCGAATCAGTCAGAAAGCTGCTGCCTGGTTTGCTGAGGCAGCAGCGATAATGCCTGCTGATAAGAGGCATCAACCAGATAGTAAATCTGCGAATCCGGAAGTGTGCCGTCCAGGTAAAGCGTGCTCCAGTGCGCTTTGTTCAAATGCGCGCTAGGATGCACATCACTATGTTGTTCACGTAACAAGTCGGCAAGTGCCGGGCTTGCCTTTAACGACACTGCCGGGCGTGCTTCCACGTCATGCACCATCGCATACATCACATCCGCCACTTTTATTTGTGTGGCCTTCCAGTCGCTATGAACCGTTTGTTCCGCTCCGGGTTTGTTCATGCAGTACTGCAATAGCTCCGAATTGGTCATTTTATTCCCCTTGAGAGACTCCCGTGAAAACGATGTGCTGGCCAGTTTAAGGCGCAGGCATCTCTAAGTGTGCGAGCAACTCGCCAAAAGGTAAAACTCAACGGGGAAATTTTGATGAAAAAAACGGCAGCGGGATTGGTATAGCGTCATTAAAACCGATTCAACCCTAAATAATTCGAGCTGAAGGACAAAAGGCTTTAGCCTTTTGAGCAGCGCTTGCGCTGACCTCGACAGAGGCGAGGCTTTGCCGAGTAACGCGGCAAGTGAACTCATCCCCAGGAGCTTACTAAAGTAAGTGACTGGGGTGAGTGAGTGTACCCAACGCACCTGCGGCTTGAAGTATGACGGGTAAAATTAGTATTCGGAGTTAACGATAACCTCTTCGCCAAATGTCCCTGCTTTTGGCAATGGCTGATAGCTGGAGTTTGAAGCACGTAGCAGGCGAATACCCCTCGCACCTACGTCCTGCGCAGCAGTAATATCGCCGTCTGAGTCACCGTAGAACACTTTGATTTTCTTATCTTTCAGCCATTGTGTCTTGGTATTTTGGCCTGGCTGGTCGCCCGCGAAAATAACCGGATTCACGCTTGCCTGTGGGATTAGAAAATCTTTCTGCAGCGTCTGAGTCACAGTTTCTGTTTTAGTCGGACTGCGGCCGGTGACGAAGTAAATGCTGTCGCCACGCTTGAGGTGCATCGCGATCAGATTCCGGGCAACCTCTTTCGGCATGCTGAAATCATCCCAGCCATTGTTCATTTTTTCCCAGAACTCAGGATTTTTCAGGTAATCCTGTTTGCCTGGAGAAAACTCTTTTTGCCCGCGATAGAAGCCAGGGCTTGAGAACAGAACCGTGTCGTCGATATCGAAACCCACCGCCATCGGCGCGCGGCCCAGCAGGCTGTTTTCGATTTGTGCGACAGAAACCCAGTGAATCGGAACTTGCTGCGCCAGTTGCGCGACGGTTACGCCAGGGTTGAGTGGTACGGGTGCAGATTCCTTAGCAACAACAGACTGGTTCAATCCCAATAACAAACAAACGGCACTTAATGCCATAGTTAGCTTACGCATCATTTTCCCTTTAATTATGATTAGTGAGGATGATAAAGCAGAACAGATGGTCAAAAATCAATTCGACCATACCGATGCGAAAGCGCCAGAGGAAGGAATTTTTCAAGATTTATCATAGAAAAAGGCGATGATCACACATCGCCTTTTTAAGATGAAAAGTAAGTGAGTACTTACATTACAGCTGCAAAAGCCTGTGCTACACGCTGTACGTTATTGCTATTAAGTCCTGCGACACACATGCGCCCGCTGGCGATCAGATACACGCCAAACTCATCACGCAAGCGGTCAACCTGTTCTGAGCTCAGACCTGTATAGCTGAACATGCCACGTTGTTGCAGCAGATAGTCAAAGTTACGCTCCGGCATTTCGGCTTTCAGCACAGAAACCAATGCCTGGCGCATATCAAGAATACGGCGACGCATGGTTTCAACTTCTTCCAGCCAGTTGGCTTTCAGCTGCTCGTCATTCAATACGGCCGATACCACTTGCGCACCAAAGTTTGGCGGGCTGGAGTAGTTACGGCGCACGGTTGCTTTCAACTGGCCTAATACGCGGCCTGCGGCATCGGCATCTTCACAAACGACAGACAGGCCACCCACGCGCTCGCCATACATAGAGAAAATCTTCGAGAATGAGTTACTGACCAACGCTGGCAGCCCGGCGCGGGCAATCGCGCGAATCGCGTAAGCATCTTCTTCCATGCCCGCACCAAAGCCCTGGTAGGCAATATCAAGGAATGGAATCAACTCGCGCGCCTTGAGAATTTCAACCACCACATCCCATTGCGCATCCGTCAGATCAGAACCTGTCGGGTTATGACAGCACGGATGCAGCAGTACGATACTTTGCGCAGGCAGCGTTTGCAGGGTTTCCAGCAGCGCTTCGAAGCGCACGCCGTTGGTTTCGGTATCGAACCACGGGTAGGTATTCACTTCAAAACCCGCGCCGCCAAAGATAGCGACATGATTTTCCCAGGTAGGATCGCTGACCCACACCTGCGAATTCGGGAAATAGGTTTTCAGGAAGTCTGCGCCAACTTTTAACGCGCCGGAGCCGCCAAGTGTTTGAATAGTGGCGATACGCCCTTCCAGCAACGCCGGATGGTTTGCGCCAAACAGCAGCGGAGCAATCGCGCTACGGTAGCTGTTCAGACCTTCCATTGGCAGGTATATAGATGCGCCATGCGGCGTGGCATTCAGTCGTTCTTCAGCTTGAGCAACGGCCTGTAACTGCGGGATAACCCCATTTTCGTCGTAATAGAGACCAATGCTGAGGTTTACCTTGTCACTGCGCGGATCAACTTTGAAACGTTCCATCAAGGAAAGGATTGGGTCGCCAGCATAGGCGTCAACTTTTTGAAACACGGTGAGGTTCTCCTGGTTTACAGTGTTGCGAACAACCAATGTAAACCGGAAGTTGGGGCGAGATCGAGAGGTTTATGCTTAGAAACACCCCTCTCCCTGAGGGCTGTCTCTTAGTCACATATATGTGAGTCGGGAGATTGTTCCGTTCACCCGGAGTTCAGTGTTTTATATAGCCACTGTACCGGTGAACGTCTTAGGGTGACCACCGTCGTCACCCTAAGAACCCGGACTCCCGGCAAATCAATCGCCGCAAGCGGTAAACACCGTTTTTCACCCAACATTCGGGGTCGTTCGCGATTCGTTCCCGACGATCGCTCACTCACGTGGCTCCCGGCCACGTCACCCCGACTGAAGGGTAAAAACGGCGCGATTGAAGCCGGAACACAAGGTCAACATCAAAAGCTAAAGACGGCACGGAGCCGGTTTTGACCTTGTTCCCGGTATAAATTGCCCCAGTGTTCCCCATAAGTCAGGGTTGAGCTGTCGGGAGCAGCGAAAGAGAGCGATCGTCGGGAACGAGTCGCGAACGACCCTGATGTTGGGGATAAGCCGGGGTTTACCGCGCAGCGGCAATTTAATGACCGGGCGCCTGGATTATCAAGGAGATGGCGTAATCTCCTTGATACGTTCACCGTGTCCAGGAATGAAAGAGATAACTGAATGCACGGGTGAACGGAAAATCAACGAGGCTTAAAGATCTCACCCTGACAAAATTGCCGGGGCGAGTTATGTATAAGAGATCTCTCCCCGAGGGTGAGGAGGAAGACAAGAAAATTAATCCAGATATTCCATCACAACCCTTGAAGTCAGGCGAGTGATAAGTTCGTAAGCACTCACTTTTGTGATTTCAGCAATACGTTCAACCGGCAGACTATCGCCCCACATCACCACGCCATCACCCACTTTGTCTGCTGACTGCGGGCCAAGATCGACACAAATCATGTCCATAGCAACGCGTCCGACAATTGGTACTTCACGGCCATTCACCAGCACAGGGGTACCTGAAGGCGCAGCACGTGGGTAGCCATCACCATAACCAATAGCAACTACCCCCAGGCGAGTATCACGTTCGGCAATCCAGGTGCCGCCGTAACCGACCGCTTCACCCGCTTTATGCGCACGCACTGCAATCAGGCTGGAAGTCAGTGACATCACCGGCTGACAACCAAAATCTGTGCCGCACGAGTGTTGCTCTAACGGAGAAACGCCATACAAGATAATGCCTGGGCGAACCCAATCCATGTGCGAGTCCGGCCATAGCAAGATGCCGCCGGATGCACCAATAGAGCGCTGACCAGGCTTGCCCGCAGTAAACGAATTGAAAGTATCGAGCTGGCGCAGCGTGGCATCAGATTCCGGGTCGTCAGCGCGAGCAAAATGGCTGACGATATTCACCGGCTGGCTGACATTTTTACAGCGGCAAAGACGCTGATAAAACGCCTCCGCCTCTTCAGGCAAGATACCTAAACGGTGCATGCCGGTATCCAGTTTCATCCAAACCGTTACCGGATGGCTTAACTCGGCTTGTTCCAGCGCTTCAAGCTGTTCGATGCAGTGGACGGCTGTCTGGAAATTCTGTTCGGCAATAGTCGGGAGGTCGCAAGCGTTAAAAAAGCCTTCCAGCAGTAAAATGGGCTGAGTGATGCCCCCGGCACGTAAGCGAACACCTTCCTCAAGACGGGCAACACCGAAGGCATCGGCATCAGTCAGTGTTTGGGCCGTCTCGAGCAGACCATGCCCATATGCGTTTGCTTTCACAACCGCCACCATACGGCTGGCTGGAGCCAGTTCGCGCAGGCGTTGCAGGTTGTGTCGCAGAGCGCGGCGGTTAATTTTTACGGTTGCCGCTTGCATGTTCGATCCTTGCTAAAAATTAAATATGGGGACACCACAAATCCTCTAAATCATTCGGGCTGCAAGAAGGCGGCAAACTCGTGAATCCCCATGAGCTTACACAAGTAAGCGATTGGGGTAAGCGAGTGCAGCCAACGCACTTGCAGCGTGAAGGATAACGAGGATTTAGTCTTCGTCGTATTGCGGGCCAGCGTAATTATCGAAACGTGAGAATTGCCCGTTAAACGTCAGGCGCACGGTGCCGATTGGGCCGTTACGCTGCTTACCGAGGATGATTTGCGCGATGCCTTTCTCGTCACTGTTGTCGTTATAAACTTCGTCACGATAGATGAACATGATTAAGTCGGCATCCTGCTCGATGGAGCCTGATTCACGCAAATCCGAGTTAACCGGGCGTTTATCTGCACGTTGTTCCAGGGAGCGATTAAGCTGCGAAAGCGCAACTACCGGCACTTGCAGCTCTTTTGCCAGCGCTTTTAGCGAGCGCGAAATCTCGGCGATTTCCAGGGTACGGTTGTCCGATAGTGACGGTACGCGCATTAATTGCAGGTAGTCGATCATTATCAGGCTGAGGCCGCCATGCTCACGGTAGATACGGCGCGCACGCGAACGCACTTCCGTTGGTGTAAGGCCGGATGAGTCATCAATGTACATGTTGCGTTTTTCAAGCAAGATGCCCATGGTGCTGGAAATGCGCGCCCAGTCTTCGTCATCAAGCTGGCCGGTACGGATTTTAGTCTGGTCGACGCGTGACAGCGACGCCAGCATACGCATCATGATCTGCTCGCCTGGCATCTCGAGGCTGAAAATCAGCACCGGTTTTTCCTGCAACATCGCGGCGTTTTCGCACAAGTTCATCGCAAAGGTGGTTTTACCCATCGACGGACGCGCCGCCACGATGATCAGATCCGATTTTTGCAGACCAGCCGTTTTCTTGTTCAAGTCCTGGTAGCCGGTGTCGACGCCCGTTACGCCATCGTGTGGCGTCTGGTAAAGCGTTTCGATACGCGAGACTGTCGCTTCAAGGATTTGGTCGATACTTTTCGGGCCTTCGTCTTTATTCGCACGGCTCTCAGCAATCTGGAATACGCGGGACTCGGCGAGATCGAGCAAGTCTTCGCTGGTGCGCCCTTGAGGATCGTAACCAGCATCCGCGATTTCATTCGCGACGGAAATCATTTCACGCACTACGGCACGTTCGCGCACGATATCAGCATAGGCACTGATGTTCGCAGCACTTGGCGTATTTTTTGATAATTCGGCCAGATAGGCGAAACCACCGACACTTTCCAGATTGCCCTGAAGTTCCAGAGATTCAGAAAGCGTGATCAGGTCGATTGGCTTGCTCATTTCGAGCAAACGCTGCATTTCGGTGAAGATCATGCGGTGTGGACGGCTGAAAAAATCGTTAGCCACGACGCGCTCGGAAACGTTATCCCAGCGTTCGTTGTCCAGCATTAAACCGCCCAACACCGACTGCTCCGCTTCCAGAGAATGTGGCGGCATTTTCAGCCCTTCCATCTGACGATCGCGGGGTTCTTTCGGTTTGTTGAAGGGTTTATTTCCTGCCATAGTGAGGGAGTTACCAAAATCAGATAAGAGAGACGAGAGTTTACTCTATCTCCCTCCGAGGAAACAGAAGGAGTTCTCATGGCAACACGCATTGAATTTAGTCAGCACGGCGGACCAGAAGTCTTAAAAGTTGTTGAATTCACCCCAACCGCTCCCGCAGAAAACGAAGTCCAGGTTGAGAACAAAGCGATTGGTATCAACTACATCGACACCTATATTCGCAGCGGTTTATACCCACCTCCGATGCTACCAAGCGGCCTCGGTACTGAGGCTGCGGGAGTAGTCAGTAAAATTGGCAGCGCGGTAACACATATTAAAGTTGGCGATCGAGTGGTCTACGCACAGTCCGGACTCGGCGCATACAGCAGTGTTCACAATGTGCCTGCCGATAAAGCCGCAAAACTTCCTGACGCTATCTCTTTTGAGCAAGCTGCCGCGTCGTTCCTCAAAGGGCTGACGGTTTATTATCTGCTGCGTAAAACCTACGATATCAAAGCTAATGAAGTTTTCTTATTCCATGCTGCTGCCGGTGGCGTGGGGCTAATTGCCTGCCAGTGGGCCAAAGCACTAGGCGCAAAACTGATTGGTACCGTTGGGTCAGCACAAAAGGCGGATCGCGCCAAAAAGGCTGGAGCCTGGCAGACCATTAATTACCGCGAAGAAAACCTTGTCGACCGAGTGAAAGAGATTACTGGCGGCAAAAAAGTGGCCGTAGTTTATGACTCTGTAGGGAAAGATACCTGGGAGGCTTCGCTCGACTGCTTACAGCGCCAGGGGCTGATGGTGAGTTTTGGTAACTCTTCAGGCCCGGTGACGGGTGTGAATCTGGGGATTTTGAACCAGAAAGGCTCACTGTATGTTACTCGTCCGTCACTAAATGGTTACGTGACCACGCGTGAGGAGCTGGAGGAAGCGAGCAACGAGCTGTTCTCGTTGATTGCCAGCGGTGTGATTAAAGTGGATGTGGCTGAAAACCAGAAGTTTGCTTTGAGCGATGCCGCGCTGGCTCATACAACGCTGGAGAGCCGCAGTACACAAGGCTCTAGTTTACTGATTCCATAAAAGAATTTGGGCCTCCCAAGGGAAGCCCATTCTTTTTTTGTTCGCTCTGTATGTAGGGTACAGCGCGATGAATTCGTTTTTTGCAACCCGGTAATATTGTCAGATTTGGTAAATAATTGATATCCCGCGACCCGCAAACTTAGCCAGAAAGATGCGAGGTTGTGATCAACTCCGCAATACCTGAGCAATTAGATGGGTTATTACAAACAAAACCTAGCGTTTGTCGGCAACCAATGACAACGCATGTTCCACAACGTCGATTCCTGCACCGGCTTTATGGGCGTTTTCACTCAGGTAACGACGCCACTGGCGCGCACCTGGGATCCCCTGGAACAGGCCTAACATATGGCGTGTAACGTGGCCTAAATAAGTGCCATTCGCCAGTTCGCGTTCAATGTACGGATACATCGCACGCACCGCTGCAACGGTGTCGACTTCCTGCGTATCAAGGCCAAAAATCTCCCGATCAACTGCCGTCAGTAAACCTGGGTTCTGGTAGGCTTCGCGCCCGACCATGACGCCATCCATATGTTCCAGATGCGTTTTAGCTTCTTCCAGCGTTTTAATCCCACCGTTAATCGCCATTGTCAGATGCGGGAAATCACGCTTTAACTGATAAACGCGCGGGTAATCCAGCGGTGGAATTTCGCGGTTTTCTTTTGGGCTTAAACCAGAAAGCCAGGCTTTACGGGCATGGATGATAAACATCTCGCATTCACCCTTCCCGGCTACCGTGCCAATAAAATCACACAGGAATTCGTAGCTATCCTGGTCATCAATGCCGATACGGGTTTTGACGGTAACCGGAATAGAAACCACATCACGCATCGCTTTAATACAATCCGCAACGCGCTGCGCATCAGCCATAAGACACGCGCCAAACATGCCGTTTTGTACACGGTCAGATGGACAGCCGACATTCAGGTTAATTTCGTCGTAGCCACGCTCTTGCGCCAGTTTCGCGCAAATAGCCAATGCAGCCGGATCGCTACCGCCTAATTGCAGCGCGATAGGATGCTCGTCTTCGCTGTACGCCAGATAGTCCCCTTTGCCATGAATAATCGCACCGGTTGTCACCATTTCGGTGTACAGCAGTGTCTGGCTTGATAACTGACGCAATAAGTAGCGGCAGTGGCGATCGGTCCAGTCAAGCATCGGCGCAATGGAAAAACGATGTGGCTGGAAAGGAGTCTGGTTGGTTTGTGAGGACATAGGCTGTGGGCGTTTACGGGCTACGGTTAAAAAAGGGTCGCCACTATAGCATAAAGCAGCGTCGGGACACCTGCTCGTCCCGACGGCTATTTTTATCAGAAGGTCACACTAAGCTGCGCTCCGGCCCCCCATGTCTGGTCTTCGCCGTATAGCCCCATTAAATCAACATGAACACGATTAAATGGTGCAAAACCAATACCGCCGGTAAAGACGTTGCTGTCGTTTGATTTGACGTCAGCACGATAACCCGCTCGCACGGCAAGCCATGGCAACGGCGTAATTTCAGCACCGACGCCAACGTACTGCGAGTCTTCTTCGCTTTTGAAGCCTTTGGTTTCGGTGAGGTCGCCATCGGCGCTGAGGGTGATGAGATCGTTATGCCAGGCTACACCAGCCGTCACCAATGGACGAATCTGGTACGTGTCTTTGTAGTTAGTTGTCTCACCGGTTCTGCCATTGGTGATCAGAATATCTTTGGTATCAATGTCACGCGAAATCAGGTTCTGACCGCTCAGACCAACCGTCCAGTTTTCGCCGAAATCGGCCGCCAGGCCGGCATCCACGTTGAAACCAGTGTCATCATTACGATAGCGGCTGCTATTCCAGTCACTGCTGTCGTAGTTATAAATTGAGGTGGTGTAGTTATAGAGCCAGGTTTTTTGCAACTTCGGTGTGACGCCAAAAGAAACCGGCACTCCACCGAGATCAAACTCCTTCGCAAGCGCCACGCCATAGTCAGAGACAATAGCTGCACGGCCAGAAGCCGTAGAGTTCAGATTGCTGGTAATAACATCGGAGCCATTAATAGCGGCATCTAACGCAACGCCCCCGGCCACTGCCCGAGAACCTGCGATGCTATTGAGGTAATCGATATCTTGCTGATCAATGGAAGAACTAACATGCGCTCGTGCATAGGCTTTTGCGACAAAAGCCACTGAAAGCACGTCGTTTGGAATACTGACTGCGATACTGGCCCCCGCCTTCGCGTTTGCCGTTTTACCTTTCAGATCATTCAGCTCTCCAGCCAGATCGCCCGCAGCACCCTGAAACTGGTTGAGCGAACCATTTGGATTTAAAAGGATATCCTGCAGGGTGAGATCGTCGATAACGTTTTTGTATTGATCAACCTTATCGCTAATGTCATCAATCTGATCCTGCAGATTATCTTTATCCGTAATTTGCGCACTCACAGACGGCAGAATAACCGTCACTGTGTCGTCCTGCTTAGCCTTAGCCAGCAAAGCGGGGTTCGTAAGCACCCCACTTCCGTAGCTCGCGGAAGCGACACCAGTACCACCCATAGCATCACTTCGTGCTTCAGACCATGTGCCTGCCGCATAAGCGTGATTTGCCATAAATAAAGATGCGGCGCTAAACGCCGCCAAAGTTTTCATTTTTTTCATTCACCACACGTCCGTCTGTTGATCAGATGTAATAACTGCCCCTGCCAGTTATGACTGAACAGAGGCGGACTATTGCTGTGAATAAAAGGCTGAAAAGTGGGCTGTTTCGCCCATCGGAATCCCGTTTCTATCCTTCAGGATTATGAGTTCAAAATTTCCATGCAAACTTATTTATAGTTTACCGTTCGGTTTTCGTGAAGGCTGGCCGTCGTGCGGGCCGAAAAATTGCGGGGGATGGTCAATCCAGCGATCCTGACGCTGTGCGGCATAGCCTGGGTTTAGCGGGTAATAAATTCGGTTCTCAGCTTTGTTTGCCTCCCCCACAATCAGCAGCCGGACTTCATGCTCTGTGTTGTTGATAAAGGTATGGCAGATACCTGTTCCAGCAGGGAAACCAACGCTATCGCCAGGTTCAAGTGGGTAAAGGTGCCCATTAATCCACACCTGTGGATGCCCTTCGAGCACATAAGCAAACTCTTCTTCGCTGCTTTCGGCATGAGGATAAGATGTGCGGCGACCTGGTAGCAGGCGCTCATGATGAATTCCAAGGCGATTAAGACCCAGTTTGCGGGCCAGTGGCGCGCCAATAGAAAACCGTTCTGCGCTGTCTGGATAAGTCGAATCATCGTCACCTTCTATTTCCTTCCAGTGGCGAATGCAATCAGGTTTATTCATAACAAACTCCGGGATAGTCATCTCAAAAGGTTGTGGCTAAGCGCACCACTCGGCGTTTTTTGCGCGTTGTGATAAAGTGTAGGGCTAATCTACAGGGGAATACTGATGGACATCACGACTTCACAAAACGTGTTAGCGCAGGCTGAAAAACTATGCGAGCAGCGTAATGTGCGCCTGACACCACAACGTCTTGAAGTATTGCGTTTGCTGACTCAGCAAGCGGGCGCTATCAGTGCTTATGATTTGCTGGATTTACTGCGTGCCAGCGAACCGCAAGCTAAACCCCCGACAGTGTATCGTGCGCTCGATTTTCTGCTCGAACAAGGTTTTGTACACCGTGTAGAGTCCACTAACAGCTATGTGTTGTGCAATCTTATCGATCAGCCAACTCACTCATCTGCGATGTTTATTTGTGATCGATGTGGTGCGGTGAAGGAGCGTAGTGCGGAAGGTGTGGAAGATATCATGCACCAACTGGCGGCCCAGTTAGGGTTTGCTTTGCATCATAACGTTATTGAGGCGCATGGCTTATGCAGCGCATGTGCAGAAGTTGAAGCTTGTAGCCACCCGGATGCTTGCGGGCATGACCACTCAGTTCAGTCGAAGAAGAAATCTCGTTAGATTGGTTGGATTTGAGTTGAATGGAACGGTACATCCATGTACCAGGGCAGGGCTGAGAGTTAACACATCTGAGGGAAGCTAATTACCAACGGTATTTGTTGCGAGTTTCCCAATCAACGACTTCTTCCTCTGCCTTATCCTTTTCGTACCCATAACGCTCTTGAATTTTACCGACAAGCTGATCGCGTTTGCCTTCGATGACAGTCATATCATCGTCAGTCAGTTTGCCCCATTTCTCTTTTACTGTGCCTTTAAACTGTTTCCAGTTACCGCCGATTTCGTCTTTATTCATAATAATATCCTCATCGTTCGGGGGGAAGAACTGCTAAAAAATTACCAACGTCCAATGTGCTGCCATTTGGCCAACACCACTCTATCTGCTGGACGTGATAATAATTGTAGTCAAGGATATGGTGGTGGGGAGAAAACTAAGAATCTTTAACCATACGGCTTAACTTTGTACATTGTTAAACCAGCTATTTTGCTGCCAGTGACGACGCCAAATCCAACCTAACGCCAGCCCCCGCAGAGCAAGGAATACCGCTACAGACAGCCATAACCCGTGGTTGCCTAAATACGGAACAGTGAAGAGCGTTAGGCCGAAACCAACAGCGGCAACCGCCATGCTATTACGCATCTCAGCGCCTCTTGTCGCGCCAATAAACATCCCATCCAGCAAGTAGCACCAGACACCAACCACGGGTAACACAATCTGCCAGTGGAGATAACGATCGGCCTGTAGCTGTAATTGGGAAATGGACGTCAGAAGAGAAACAATTTGCTCGCCAAATAGGGCATACACCACGGCAAACATGAGCGCGACTAAACCCGCCTGCCGACAAGCTGCCCCCCAAACCTCGAGCAATTGACCACGATTCTTTGCACCATAAGCTTGCCCGGAGTGAGCTTCAACAGCATAGGCAAAACCATCAAGCGCATAAGCGGTAAACGTCAGGAGAGTCATTAACACCGCATTGACGGCGACAATTTCGCTGCCTAAGCGCGCACCAAAGATGGTGACTGAAGCAAAGCACACTTGCAGTAATAACGAGCGCAACATGATGTCCCGATTAAGCGCCAGTAAGCGCCGAACATTGCCACGCCAGGACTGTTTGAGCATCTCAAAGCTGATACCTCGCAAGCCCATAGCCTTCTTCACCATCAGCAATCCGATGAAAAATGTCGCGTATTCAGCAGTAACAGTCGCAAGTGCCGCCCCTTGAACATCAAGGTGCACCCCCATCACCAGCCACACATCCAGTACGATATTCAGAAGATTGCCGACTACCAGCAAGATAACCGGAGCTCGTGCGTATTGAACCCCTAGCAACCATCCCAGTAAAACGAGGTTGGCAAGCGAGGCTGGCGCACTCAGCCAGCGGATTTCAAGAAAGCGTTGCGCTTGTACGAGCACATCCTGATTGCCGCCGACAATTTGTAAAGCGAGTGAAATGAGGGGATCGCGCAGTAAGACAATTGCCACCCCTGCCCCTAGTGCCAGTAATAATGGTTGCACCAGTGCACGAGCTAACGCTGAGGGATTATTGGCACCAAAAGCCTGAGCAGTTAAACCTGTGGTACTCATTCGCAAAAACAGCAGCAACATAAACAGGAAGCTGGTTGCTGTCGCACCAATGGCAACACCGCCCAGATAAACAGGACTATCCAGATGACCAATAACAGCCGTATCGACAAGGCCAAGCAGCGGAACAGTAATGTTGGAGAAAATCATGGGTAAAGCGAGGCGCCAGAGCGCACGATCCGCTGTGGAGAATAATTGCATGACATCTCCTGAAGGAGATCAAAGATAATTAAGGCAGTGATGCGCACTTTAAATGCGCATCACCTAAAGAGATTTTACAGCCAGTCGCCGTTGCGGATAACCCCAACAGCCAGCCCTTCAATAGAGAAGTTATGCTCGCGTAGGTCAACCACGATCGGTTCAAACTCACTGTTTTCTGGCAACAGATGAACGGTGTTGCCCTGTTGTTTTAAGCGCTTAACGGTAACTTCATCATCGATACGCGCGACAACAACCTGGCCATTACGCACATCCTGGGTTTTATGAACCGCAAGCAGATCGCCATCCATAATGCCGATGTCTTTCATCGACATACCGCTGACGCGCAGCAAGAAGTCGGCATTTGGTTTAAACAGTGATGGGTCGACCTGATAATGGCCTTCGATGTGTTGCTGTGCAAGGAGTGGCTCACCTGCAGCAACACGCCCAACCAGTGGAATACCGGTCACTTCTTCCACCAACAGGCGGATACCACGGGATGCGCCAGAAACAATTTCAAGCACACCTTTACGGGCAAGTGCTTTTAAATGCTCTTCAGCGGCGTTCGGAGAACGGAACCCCAGACGTTGAGCAATCTCGGCACGAGTCGGTGGCATGCCGGTCTGGCTGATATGATCCCGAATAAGATCAAACACCTCTTGCTGCCTGGTAGTTAACGCTTTCATTCCGCCCCCTGGGTGTTTATACAGTTATGCTGTGAGTATATACAGTCAAAGGTCAATTTGGAACCACAAATTAAGCAAAAAACCAGGCACTTAACTATTCTGGAAAGATCACCGCAAATGCGACCAAAGCAGCGTGACCCAGGTAATTACCGCGAGGATAATTGAAATTAATACTGCGGCCGAGCCCATGTCTTTGGCTCGCCCGGAAAGTTCGTGATAATCAGTGCCAACACGGTCGACAAGAGCCTCGATAGCGCTGTTGAGGATCTCGACAATCATGACCAACACGACTGAGCCGATAAGTAGAATGCGGGTAATGGGGTCGACATCTAACCAACATGCGATGGCAATGGCGATAACGGCAGAAACGCCTTCCTGGCGGAAAGCTGCTTCATTGATCCAGGCTGCTTTGAGCCCTTTCCATGAGTAGCCTGCGGCTTTGATGATACGGGTAAGTCCAGTGGTACTGCTCGCCATTTTAGGAAACCTTTTCAAATTATTTGCATCAATGCTTGTCAAAATTATAACGCCACAGAAATCTGGGTGAGATTCTGATATTCTTGCGGCGAATTTGCATCATTAACCTGAGGCTTTACATCGTTTATGTCAGGCTGGCCAAGAATCTACTACAAATTACTTAATTTACCATTAGGCGTTCTGGTAAAGAGCAAGTCCATTCCGGCAGATCCACAGGCCGAACTGGGCTTAGATCCCACACGCCCAATAATGTACGTTCTGCCGTATAACTCAAAGGCGGACTTATTAACCCTGCGCGCGCAATGCCTCGCGCACAACTTGCCCGACCCTCTCGAGCCATTAGAGATCGACGGTGCGGTATTGCCGCGCTATGTCTTTATCCATGGCGGCCCGCGCGTGTTCACTTATTACACGCCAAAAGAAGAGTCGATCAAGCTATTCCATGATTATCTCGACTTGCACCGCAGCAATCCAAATCTGGATGTGCAGATGGTGCCGGTATCGGTGATGTTTGGCCGCTCTCCGGGTCGCGAAAAAGGCGAAGTTAACCCGCCACTGAAGATGCTTAACGGCATTCAGAAATTCTTCGCGGTATCCTGGCTTGGGCGCGACAGTTTTGTGCGGTTCTCGGCACCTGTTTCGCTGCGCCAGATGGCAACCGATCACGGTACAGATAAAAAAATCGCCCAAAAACTGGCACGCGTGGCGCGTATGCACTTTGCTCGCCAGCGTTTAGCGACTGTAGGCCCGCGTCTGCCGGTACGTCAGGATCTGTTTAACAAACTTCTGGCCTCAAAAGCTATTGCCCGTGCAGTAGAAGATGAAGCGCGCAGCAAGAAAATCTCCCATGAAAAAGCACAGCAAAATGCTGTTGCCTTGATGGAAGAGATTGCGGCGAACTTCTCCTATGAAGCCGTGCGTTTGACCGACCGCGTATTAGGTCTGACGTGGAACCGCCTGTACCAGGGCATTAACGTTCATAATGCAGAACGTGTACGCCAACTGGCTCACGACGGCCACGAGATTGTCTATGTTCCCTGCCACCGCAGCCACATGGACTACATGCTTTTGTCTTACGTGCTTTACCACCAGGGGCTGGTTCCTCCGCACATTGCGGCGGGTATCAACCTGAACTTCTGGCCAGCAGGCCCGATTTTCCGCCGCCTGGGCGCGTTCTTTATTCGCCGTACCTTTAAGGGCAGCAAACTCTACTCCACCGTGTTCCGTGAATATCTTGGCGAGCTGTTTAGCCGTGGCTATTCCGTTGAATACTTTGTGGAAGGTGGCCGTTCTCGTACCGGCCGTTTGCTTGACCCGAAAACCGGCACGCTGTCGATGACCATTCAGGCCATGCTGCGTGGCGGTACTCGTCCAATTACATTGGTGCCAATTTACATTGGCTACGAGCATGTAATGGAAGTGGGGACTTACGCAAAAGAACTGCGCGGTGCGACCAAAGAAAAAGAAAGCTTCATGCAGATGGTTCGTGGGCTGAGCAAGCTGCGTAACCTCGGCCAGGGCTATGTTAACTTCGGCGAACCTATGCCGTTGATGACATTCCTCAACCAGCGAGTGCCTGAGTGGCGTGATTCAATCGACCCGATTGAATCCATTCGCCCGGCATGGTTAACGCCAACGGTTAATGAAATTGCTGCCGAACTGATGGTGCGTATTAACAATGCAGGCGCGGCAAACGCCATGAACCTGTGTTGTACCGCGCTCCTGGCATCGCGCCAGCGTTCACTGACGCGCGAACAACTGACCGAACAGCTCAACTGTTACCTGAGCCTGTTGCGTAATGTGCCGTATTCACCGGATGCGACCGCACCAGATCAGCCAGCAGAAGCGCTTATCGAACATGCGTTGCAGATGAACAAGTTTGAATTAGAGAAAGATACGATTGGTGACATCATCATTCTGCCGCGTGAGCAGGCAGTACTGATGACTTACTACCGTAACAACATCCTGCATATGCTGGTGTTGCCTTCTCTGCTGGCTGCAATTATCACGCAGCATCGCCACATTTCCCGTAGCGAGCTTCTGCGTCAGGTTGAGCTACTCTACCCAATGCTGAAGTCTGAGCTGTTCCTGCGTTGGGAAAAAGCTGAACTTGCCAGTGAAATGGATGCGCTGCTTAATGAACTGGTTCGCCAGGATCTGATTACCCTTACGGGTGAAGAAGTGGTGATTAACCCGGCACGCTCACGCACTATGCAGCTTCTCGCGGCAGGTGTTCGTGAAACGCTGCAACGTTACGCCATTACTTTCTGGCT
This sequence comes from Buttiauxella sp. AC038, assembly GCF_979253565.1. NCBI lineage: Bacteria > Pseudomonadati > Pseudomonadota > Gammaproteobacteria > Enterobacterales > Enterobacteriaceae > Buttiauxella > Buttiauxella sp. AC038. Next base: position 4,661,509 of record NZ_CEEDCQ010000001.1, read on the forward strand.
GCTGAGCGCTAATCCGTCAATAAACCGTGGGACACTGGAGCGCGAAAGCCGCACCGTTGCCCAACGTTTGTCGGTGTTGCATGGCATTAATGCACCTGAGTTCTTCGATAAAGCTGTGTTCACCTCGCTGGTATTAACCTTGCGTGATGAAGGCTATATCAGCGACACCGGAGATGCAGAACCCGCCGAAACGATGAAGGTCTACCAGATGCTGGCAGAACTGATCATGCCGGATGTGCGTTTGACGATTGAAAGCGCGACGTCGCAGGCTGCGACTGAGTAAAACAATACAGGCGGGGAAACCCGCCTGTTTTTTAGAAATGTAGGTAACTCAACACCAGCCCAATAAACAGCACCAGACCAACGTAATTGTTATTCAGGAAAGCTTTAAAACAAGCATCACGGTCACGATTCGCCGTCAGCCGTTGCTGATGAACAAAGAGCATCCCCGCTAGCGCAATAGACCAGTAGAACGCCCCACCTAATCCGTTTAACCAGCCAATCACCGCCAACAACACCATCACAGTAAACTGCAAAATACCGATAATCAGATTGTCATAGCGGCCAAATAAGATCGCTGTGGATTTAATACCGATTTTCAGATCATCATCGCGGTCAACCATTGCGTACTGCGTGTCATAAGCTACAGCCCAGCAAATATTGGTTAAAAACATCAGCCAACAGCTAAGTGGAACAGACTCGCTCACTGCGGCAAATGCCATAGGGATTGACCAGCCAAATGCGGCCCCTAGCACTACTTGCGGCAGATGAGTGTAGCGCTTCATAAACGGATAAACCCATGCCAGCGCTAACCCCGCCACCGATAATAAAATCGTCATGGTATTTAACGTCAGCACCAGTAAAAACGAGAGCACTACCAGTACCGCAAATAAGATACGCGCTTCTTTCTCGCTTACAGCCCCGCTCGGCAATGGCCTGTGCGCCGTACGTTTCACGTGACCATCAAATTTACGGTCAGCGTAGTCATTTACCACGCAACCCGCAGCGCGCATCATCCACACTCCGGCTATAAACACGCATAAAATGGTTAGCGGAGGCACTCCTGGTGTCGCAAGCCACAGCGCCCAGAGGGTGGGCCATAACAACAAAAGCGAGCCAATTGGCTTATCAAGTCGCATCAGACGTTGATACGCCTGCCATTTACCCTGTTTCAGACTCCACTCCATTATTTTTCCTCTCGATACAACGGAGAAGCAGGAAGGAATAACTCGGTAAGCACCAGCGGCTTTCCAGCTAATCTCAGGCGGGAACGACGCCCCCACAGCTCCGAACTACGGCCAATCTCAATAAAATCCCGTGTCAGGGAAGATGAACTAAACAGGTAGCGTCCAAGCGGCGTGGTTCCGAGCCTTTGTAAAGCAAGCTCTGGTCCTTCAAGGGTTGATTCAGGCACCACGGTACGCCCCAAAAGCCAGGGCTCATCGTCACCGCAAAGCACAACTTCACGCAACCAATAACGGCTGGACTCAGGCAACATATCAGCTTCAGGAAGAACGACATACGATTCGAAAAAACCTTCACGCACAATGCGGGCAGTAACCCTGGAACAATACTGCTCAAAGCGTTTGGTCATTGAGTCTTCAAGCAACAACCAGTCAAGAAGCGATGCACTCAGCTCCTCGGGAATCGTAGCTTCAAAACGTAAGGCGCGCAGTGGCGAAAGCGCGTCAGACATGGGAATTTCTCCGAAACAAAACCGGCAGTCATTGTAACGCAGAATAGGTATAGCGGGGCAGGGAAAAGCTCACAACAATTTAACAGGTTGGAGGCCTTCTAAATCATTCGAGTTGAATCAAGGCGGCAAATGCACAGTCAACTTGAAGGGGAGCAAAGTTGCCCTAAATAGTTCGAGTGGCATCAAGGCGGCAAACGAACGACAAATTCGTCGGGAACGAATTTGACCAGCCAGAGGCTGGCCTCCGGTGAGAGACAGGATGTCTCTCATTAATCCCTATGAGCTTACCAGGGTAAGCTCATAGGGTGAGTGAGAGCAGTCAATGCCGAGGCCGCTTGAAATATGACGGGCAAAAAAAGGTGCGCATATATATGCGCACCAAACTTCAAACATCAGCACTGCGGGGAAACCATCACCCCTTGCCTTTTACACTGCTGATAAAGGTTTTACGGGCGCTAGTCGATCCCAGACGTTCAGCTTCATCCAGCAGTTTCAGGGCTTTATCAACATCGCCTTTCGCTACTGCATCTTTGATAGCCTGATTGAAGTAGGTTTCGGTATCGCTTAACACTGGCTCAGATTTTTTGGCGGGCGCGGCGGTAGCTGGTGCCGCCGCTGTGGCAGCAACACCTGCCGGGGCAACATAAGTTGCGGCTGGTGCTGCAGTATTACCAACCGTGACCGGGCCTGGGCCTGATGAACCGAATAGTGGACCGACTAACACGCTCGAAGCAGAAGAGGTTTTCACTTTAATCTTCAGCGTGCCGTCAGTGCCGTGGCGGGCAATCGGGTCTGGAATATCAGGAACAGCGTTGCCCGTGCCTTTCGCATAAGCCTTGGCAGGGTCAATCATCGTGGTGGTCTGTTGCGTGTCTTTATTGGTGGTGAACACCAATAAATAGAGTTTTTGCTGCCCCAGTGCTGGCGTTAATTTCAGTGTGCCTTCCAGACGATCGGCAGACATTACGCCGGGCTCCTGATAGGCAAAGTAGCTTGCCGGGAAGTAAGCCGCAGGCGTCATATTCTGATCAAGCACTAACACATTCGGCGCAAATACTGAGTTTTTGTTCACTTCACTGGTCAGCGTGATATTCAGCTCACCAATGTTGGCAGGGACGCTATAGGCTGCAACCGGGCCAGTAATATCTCCGGCTTTCAGGCTTTGACCACTAGTAGCCAGCGTCGTCGTCAATGTCTTTGATTGATCGACTGGCGTCCATTGCAATTGTTGTAATGCAGAAGGCGGCACGGCGGGTGCCATTGAAATATCCTGTGGAACGATATTCACATCAGCCAGGCTTACGGCAGGCACGCTGGCGAGCAACCCTGCGGAAAGGCAGAGTGCGAGGAGACTTTTTTTCATTTTCATTTTTATAAACCTCGAATGGGAAATCAGTGGAAAGTTAGCCAGGCAATAGCGCTTTCCATCGAAGCAGGCATTGGCATACAAGGGTAATCATGATGGAGAGTTCAGTGGCGAACTCCCCATCATTTCTTCACTTCAGGTTAATGCTGTATTACCACCAGATTTCCATCTGGGCACCGAAGCTAAACTCATCGTTGTCGCCACGGCTGGTAGAGAAGGTGCTGTTGCCAGAAGAGTCGCTGATCTGGAAGCGAGTTGAATCGCCGTTACCGTCTTTAGCGTAACCCCATTTCTCATCCCACTTGGCGTAGGTTGCGAAGACACGCAGTGCCGGACGGGACCAGATGCTGTCGCCTGCCTGCCATTGTTGCGCCAGGGTAATTTTGTACTGACCGTTACGATCGCCAGTTTCCTGGGATTTCACGTTGTCGTAGCCAACTTCCAACAGGGTGCTCATGATTGGCGTCCATTTGTACATTGGACGAACACCGATGGTGTACCACTCAGTCCCCTGGTTATCATCCAGGTTCAAGTTCTGGTACATACCGACGTACATCAGGTCCCATTGGTCTGCCAGGGTAATCGCACCATGGTCGATAACACGGAACAGATAACCGTCGTTATTGAGGCTGCCGCCCTGTGCCTGACCTTTACCTTGCGAGGTCATGGAGTCTGTTGCGTACTGCAGAACAAACTTGTTGTAGCCTTTCATCATGCTCTGGGTATGTTCAAGCGTACCCATCCAGCCATCTTTAGAAGCGCCTGGTTGCAGATAATAGTCGTCAGGAATGTTGGTGTGACCGTAGTCAACGCCCAGCTCCAGGGTACCGCCTGGGTTGGTTTCAATACCTGCCCAACGCACGTCGAATACGTCATTTGGTACTTTGTTGCTGTAGTTACGGGTACCGTCAGCATTGAAATCGTTGAATGCCGCAGAACCGCCTGATTCAGAAGAACGCGTTGCTGCGAAGGAAAGTTTACCTACGCCAACATCGATGTTTTCCAGACCTGCACCAGGACCAGAAATATCCCAGTAGTAGAAGTCGATCATGTGAACGTCATGACGTTGATAGAAACGCTTACCTGCCCACATATTGGCACCTGGCAGCGCATCAATCAGGTTTTTACCCTGCACGTTTGCTTCACGGAATGCCGGGCTGGTTGCTTCCCAGTCATTGTCCTGTGCTACGGAGTACGCCACGTTAGTATCGAAGTAGAAGCTCTTATCGCCTTCTTTCCATACTTCCTGACCCAGTTTCAATTCCGCATAGGTTTCACATTCGTTACCAAGACGGTATTTAGATTGAGCACCAGTTGCCTGGAAACACTGCTGTTCGCCACCGCTACCAGTCCAGCCGATACCAGAACGAGCATAACCGTGAAAGTCCACAGCCAGTGCCTGAACAGACATAACGCCTGCTGCTACGGCGACCGCCAGTGGAAGTTTGCGCAGAGTAATCATTATTCTATCTCCTGAGATCATTGCTTTTCTTTTTTATGGGAATGCTTAAACACCTGGCTCTTGATGCAACCGACGACATGCGGTGCCATCTTCTCGGAACAGATGGCACCGCTCTGGCGGCAAGCCAATAGCGAATGTGGCACCCTCTTTTACCAACACCACGTCATTCTGGCGGTACACCAGGTTCTGACGGATGGCGGGGATTTGGATATGAATCTGAGTTTCATGACCAAGCTGTTCAACAACCTGTACTTCGCCTTCGAGAGTGACGTCGGCGATGTCGCTTGGCAGTAGGTGTTCTGGGCGAATACCGAGAGACATGTTGGCACCGACCTGCACTTCCTTACTTTCTACCGGCAGCCAGACTTGCTGACGGTTCGGTAATTCAACCTGCACTTGATCAATGGCAGTAGCGGTGACTTTTACTGGCAGGAAGTTCATTTTTGGCGAGCCAATAAAGCCCGCAACAAAACGATCCGCCGGGTAGTGATATAACTCGAGTGGTTTACCCACCTGCGCAACGCGGCCTGCGTCCAGCACCACAATTTTGTCGGCAAGCGTCATCGCTTCGACCTGGTCGTGGGTAACGTAAATCATGGTGCGACCAAGGCGCTTATGCAGTCGGGAAATCTCAATACGCATCTGCACACGCAGTGCCGCATCAAGGTTTGAAAGAGGTTCATCAAGCAGGAATACACGTGGTTCAGCCACCAGCGTACGGCCAATAGCTACGCGCTGACGCTGGCCACCAGAAAGTGCTTTCGGGCGACGTTCTAATAAATGCCCCAGTTGCAAAGTTTCTGAAACCTGGGTGACACGTTGATTGATATCGCTTTTCTTGGCACCTGCCAGCTTCAGCCCGAAGGACATGTTTTCAGCAACGGAAAGATGGGGATAAAGAGCATAAGACTGGAATACCATGCCGACGCCACGCTCAGCGGGTGGGATGTCGTTCATGCGGGTATCACCGATGAATAAATCACCGCTGGTGATCGTTTCCAGACCTGCAATCATGCGTAACAGAGTGGATTTACCGCAGCCTGACGGTCCAACAAAAACCACGAACTCACCTTCTTGAATGTCGAGGTTGATATCTTTCGATACCACCACGTCACCCCAGGCTTTCGTTACGTTCCGTAGCTGTACGCTTGCCATGTACTTCTCCCTTCATTCCGTCACTCTGCTAAACGGCAGGTGATTCAAGATGTGTCGGACTATGACGGATCGATACATTTCGTGAATCCTCCACCCTGCTGTTTTTAATGGGGGAGGAGGCGGGAGGATGAGAAGCGAGTTTCTGCAACCGGTTACAGTGGGCGCGACAGTTTTTCGTGATCTTCGTTTCAATTTTCCGTGGGGTTTTGTGTGCGCCAGAACACATAACTGTCAGTTATGTAATGGCGATCACAGATACCAGGGTGGGGGCGTAGGGCTAAGGAGGATGAGAAGCACTTGCCATCTGCGCAAACTGGCATCCGTAACGCCACTACCTTGACCTTGATGTATCCACGCGCATAGCAAACCACCATTCAAAGGATGGGAATAAATATGAAAATTAAAACTGGCGCCCGCATCCTCGCTCTGTCTGCCCTGACAACGATGATGTTTTCCGCCTCTGCACTGGCTAAAATAGAAGAAGGCAAACTGGTCATCTGGATTAATGGTGACAAAGGCTATAATGGCCTTGCTGAAGTTGGTAAGAAGTTTGAGAAAGATACCGGTATTAAAGTCACCATCGAACACCCGGACAAACTGGAAGAAAAATTCCCACAAGTTGCGGCAACTGGCGATGGCCCGGACATCATCTTCTGGGCACACGACCGTTTCGGTGGTTATGCACAATCTGGCCTGCTGGCCGAAATCACTCCAGACAAAGCTTTCCAGGACAAACTCTATCCGTTTACCTGGGACGCAGTTCGTTACAACGGCAAGATCATCGCTTACCCAGTTGCGGTTGAAGCACTCTCTCTGATTTACAACAAAGACCTGGTACCTAATCCGCCGAAAACCTGGGAAGAGATCCCAGCACTCGATAAGCAGCTGAAAGCGAAAGGTAAGAGTGCGTTGATGTTCAACCTGCAAGAACCGTACTTCACCTGGCCGCTTATCGCTGCTGACGGTGGTTATGCGTTCAAACTCGAAAACGGCAAATACGACGTGAAAGATGTTGGCGTCGATAGCGCAGGCGCGAAAGCTGGCCTGAGCTTCCTGGTCAACATGATTAAAAACAAAGAGATGAACGCGGATACCGACTACTCCATCGCAGAAGCGGCCTTTAACAAAGGCGAAACCGCGATGACCATCAACGGCCCGTGGGCATGGTCCAACATCGATAAGAGCAAAATCAATTACGGCGTAACGCTGCTGCCAACCTTCAAAGGTAAAGCATCTAAACCGTTCGTTGGTGTGCTCAGTGCCGGTATTAACGCCGCCAGCCCTAACAAAGAACTGGCGAAAGAGTTCCTGGAAAACTACCTGCTGACCGACCAGGGTCTGGCTGAAGTCAACAAAGACAAGCCATTGGGTGCAGTTGCACTTAAATCTTACCAGGATCAACTGGCGAAAGACCCACGTATCGCCGCCACCATGGATAACGCCCAGAAAGGCGAAATCATGCCAAACGTTCCGCAGATGTCTGCTTTCTGGTATGCCGTTCGTACCGCAGTCATCAACGCAGTTAGCGGTCGCCAGACTGTTGATGAAGCGTTGAAAGATGCTCAGGGACGTATCACTAAGTAAGTATCTGGTCAATTCCCTCTCTGAAAAGAGAGGGAAAATAATAATATGATTAGATACCCAAAATAATTCGAGTTGCATCGAGGCGGCAAGAGAATGAGTCCCAATGAGCTTAGTAAACTAAGTGATTTGGGCGAGTTCTCACAGCCAACAAAGAGGCAACTTGAAGTATGAAGGGTATAGAGGAAGACCCCATGGATGTAGTTAAAAAGAACCACTGGTGGCAAAGCGATGCACTGAAATGGTCAGTCATCGGCCTGATGGGACTGCTAGTTGGTTATCTTGTCGTATTGATGTACGCCCAGGGGGAGTACCTGTTCGCCATTATGACGCTGATTTTAAGCTCACTTGGCTTATACATTTATGCAAATCGTAAGGCTTACGCCTGGCGCTATGTTTACCCAGGCCTTGCTGGCATGGGGCTGTTTGTTCTGTTCCCACTGGTTTGTACCATCGCCATTGCTTTCACCAACTACAGCAGCACAAACCAACTGACTCAAGAACGCGCACAGCAGGTGCTGATGGACCGCCAGTATCAGGCGGGAAAAACCTTTAACTTTGGCCTTTACCCGGCGGGCGATGAGTGGCAACTCGCGCTGACTGACGGCGAGTCAGGCAAGAATTTTATCTCCGATACCTTTAAGTTTGGTGGTGCTCAACACCTGAAACTGAAAGACGCCGATGCTCTTCCTGCAGGTGAGAAAGCCAATCTGCGCGTGATTACGCAAAACCGTGCATCGCTGACGCAAATCACAGCTGAAATGCCTGATGAAAGCACCCTGACCATGAGCTCCCTGCGTCAGTTTTCCGGCACACGCCCGCTTTACACTGAAGGTGAAAAGGGTGAACTGACCAACAACCAAAGCGGCGTGAAGTACCGCCCGAATAACGGCACTGGTTTCTATCAGTCTGTAAATGCCGACGGTAACTGGGGCAACGAGCAGTTAAGCCCAGGCTACACGGTGACTATCGGCTGGAAGAACTTCCTGCGTGTATTCCACGATGAAGGCATCCAGAAACCGTTTATGGCGATTTTCGTCTGGACGGTGATCTTCTCAATCCTGACGGTGATTCTCACCGTGGCGGTTGGCATGATTCTGGCCTGCGTTGTGCAGTGGGAATCGCTGAAAGGCAAAGCGATTTATCGCGTGATGTTGATACTGCCATATGCAGTGCCATCGTTTATTTCTATCCTGATTTTCAAAGGCTTGTTCAACCAAAGCTTCGGTGAAATCAACATGATGTTGAGCTCACTGTTTGGTATCAAACCGGCCTGGTTTAGCGACCCGACCACCGCGCGTTCAATGATTATTATCGTGAATACGTGGTTGGGTTATCCGTACATGATGATTCTGTGCATGGGCTTGTTAAAAGCAATTCCAGATGACCTGTACGAAGCCTCGGCAATGGATGGCGCAGGCCCGTTCCAGAACTTCTTTAAGATTACGCTGCCGCTGCTGATTAAGCCGCTGACGCCACTGATGATCGCAAGTTTTGCCTTTAACTTTAACAACTTCGTGCTGATTCAACTGTTAACCAATGGTGGCCCGGACCGCCTGGGAACCACAACGCCTGCGGGTTATACGGACTTGCTGGTGAGCTACACCTACCGCATCGCCTTCGAAGGCGGCGGCGGTCAGGACTTTGGTTTAGCTGCGGCTATTGCAACGCTTATCTTCATTCTGGTTGGCGCATTAGCGATTGTTAACCTGAAAGCCACCCGTATGAAGTTTGATTAAGGAGCAACACACATGGCTATGGTTCAACCCAAATCTCAAAAGCTGCGTTTATTTACCACGCACCTTTTATTACTACTGTTTATCGCGGCAATTATGTTCCCGCTGCTGATGGTCATTGCGATTTCGCTGCGTCCGGGTAACTTCGCGACGGGCAGCCTGATCCCGGACCAAATCTCCTGGGAACACTGGAAATTAGCGCTCGGTTTCAGCGTGCAACATGCCGATGGCAGCGTCACGCCACCGCCGTTCCCGGTGCTGTTATGGTTGTGGAACTCGATCAAAATCGCGGTCATTACCGCGCTGGGTATCGTGACGCTTTCCACCACTTGTGCCTACGCTTTTGCCCGTATGCGCTTCCCGGGCAAAGCCACACTGCTGAAAGGGATGCTGATTTTCCAGATGTTCCCGGCGGTACTGTCACTGGTGGCGTTGTACGCCTTGTTTGACCGCCTCGGCCAGTACATTCCGTTTATCGGTTTGAATACACATGGTGGGGTGATCTTCGCCTATCTTGGCGGTATCGCGCTACATGTATGGACGATTAAGGGCTATTTCGAAACGATTGATAACTCACTGGAAGAAGCCGCAGCACTGGATGGCGCGACCCCATGGCAAGCCTTCCGCCTGGTGCTTTTACCGCTTTCCGTACCGATTCTGGCGGTGGTGTTTATTCTGTCGTTTATCGCCGCAATTACCGAAGTGCCAGTGGCCTCATTGTTGCTGCGCGATGTTAACAGCTACACCCTGGCGGTCGGTATGCAGCAATACCTCAACCCACAAAACTACCTGTGGGGCGACTTTGCCGCAGCCGCTGTACTTTCTGCAATCCCGATTACTGTCGTGTTCTTACTGGCGCAGCGCTGGCTGGTGAGCGGTCTGACGGCTGGCGGGGTGAAGGGTTAAGATTTCCTGTTAGTTATTGCTTCACATTACGTAATGCCACTGCAAAACCCTCATTTGACCTTGGATTTACTTATGGCGGCCCTTGGGCCGCCTTTTTTTATTCTCGTTTTAAACGGTTGCTGTTACACAGCCACAGCGTAATCACCAGCACCAGGATTGCACCGGAATAAATCAGCACATCGCGCGGATCTTTATGGTCGATGATGATAAGACGCACAATGGCGGTGATACCGATATAGATAAAGTAGCGCAGCGGGAAGTGATAACCCGACTGAAAGTATTTAACGATCAATGCGATAAATTCGAAGTACAGGAAGTAAACCACTAGCCCTTCTATCAGCTGGTACTTGCTGGCTTGATCGGTGGGTGCAAATAACGATGTGGCTAAATGCAGCGTCTCTTTACCCAGGAAGATGATGAGGATCAGGCCAAGCGCAAGCAACGCCAGATTGAGGACCATTTGCATAACTTTAGCGATGAGCTCAACGCCGGGGGTGGTTGTCATAGGAACGCCTCTTGTTCTGGTATAGAGGTGTTGTTATACGTTAAAAATGTGATGCGGTTCTCAATTATTTACTTATATAACCGTTGGGCTATTACGTATGGGCTGTACGGTGAAGGTTCCGTTCACCCGTAAGTTCTGCGTTCCTTGATAACTCTGCTAACGGTGAACGAAAAAATGCATTCTTACATACACATATAAACCTAATTATTGGAACCCCATCAGGTTCCAATAAACCCTCGTTACCTAAAATTAATATCCCGATCGCTCGTCATCCCATACAACTCAAACTTACGTCCCACCATCTGCCCACCGTCACGCGTCAACGGTGTCCAGCTCACTTGTGCACGGCTGCGGGTTGGTGACGACGAGAAGATATCCAGCGGCACATTCACGTAGAAACCTTTGGTGAAGTCCCCTTCCCCGTACTCTTCTTTCGACACGTTGGTGATGGTCGCATAAGTCCCGACAACCACGCCGCTGTCGAAGCGTTTGGAGATCTCCAGCGTACCGCCCTTATCTTTCGCCAGATACTGGCCGATGCTGAGTTTAATCAACACGTCATCGGCAAACGGTGGTGTCCAGTAGCCGGTGATATGGCCGGTTGGCGCGCTGTAATCGGTGAACTTCATCATGTCCTGCGCACTACGCCAGTCACGCTGTTTGACGTAGTTGGCATTCGCGCCAATGGCCCAATTGCTGTCGACGGGACGATACAAGACCTCGGCACCCACCCCGCCATACATAGTTTCGAGATAGCCACCGTACACCTGCCCATACCAGCTGTTGCCCAAATACTGGAAGTAGTTGGCTTGCAGGTTATTGACGTAAATATCGTTCTCAACGTAGTCACGCACATGGGTACGCACGCGCGGCAGCGTTGAGTCGTTAGGTGGATTGGTGTAGTTAAATTTGTCGTAGTTATTGGCAATATTGGCAAACAGGCTGCCGGTGGTCAGCAAGTGATCCGTCACCCACCAGTCAGCGGTTCCCATTACGCCAACCTGGTACATGTAGAAGCTCTCTGGCCCGCCAACAGACTGGTTCAACACCGGGTTAATCGAGAAGTTCACTTTCGATTTATCGATGAAATATCCCTGCTCGGTTTTCTCCGGAATGACCGGCTCAACACGTTTTTGCACCAGTTGTGTTTCATGCCCAAGCGGCTCGCCTTCCAGATGGTTTTGCAGGCTGGCGACATCCGTTTGGGTCGTCACCTGCGGCATATTCAGGCGGGTTTCCGTCACACGGATGGTGCGAATATTCTCCGGCAGGTCATTCATGATGATGCGGTTTGCGCGCTCAATCCCTTCACGGGAGTCGCGGTATTTCACCTGCTCACCCGTGACATATAGGGTATCGCCTTTCACCTGAATATTCGGGTTTGCCAGGCCAGCATTGTATTTAAGAAGCGTCAGCTGATTTGCGACAACCGTCGGTTGTAAAATTTCATCTTGCGGCTGCGGTTGGTATTGCGGGCGACGATTGTCGTTATATCCTGGTCGCAAATCGTTGAAGTTAGTTCGCAACGTCACCCCAAACATAAAGGTATTGCCACGTTCATAGCTGACGTTAACGTCGGCCCAATCGGTGACGCGATAGATAGCGCCGACGTTAAAGTTGCTGCGTTGCTCGAGTTTGCCAGCGAAATCCTGAGTGTAATTGTTACCTTCGTATTCCGCTTTCAGGCGCAGCGGCTGCCACGGAGTCTGGTATTCAATACCGCCAAACAGTGATGCCGGGCCATGGAACATGCCGCTAAAGTTGAACGAACCAGCCTGGTTATAACTGTTATCCCGATAGCAGAAGCCATCGCTCACTTCGCAAAACGGGTTTTTCACGTTGCCGCTGGTGCCCATGTAACCCCAGCCCATACCGAGCGTGAAATCGAACGGCCCCCAGGCTTTGCTCGCCACAACGTATTCACTGTCGAACAGGCCTGTACCGCCCAAGTCACGTACCCCCACCGCCACCTGCGGCAGGTAATAGCCTTCTTCCCAAAGACGCACTTTCATATCGAAGGCTTTATCTTTGTAAGTCTGGTTTCCCGAGAATGCTTCGACGCTGCTGTACTCTCTGGTGCGGACATCGGTGTAGCGCAATGTGGTTTCCAGCCATGGGAAAAGCTGCACTGAGGCTGAGTAAAAACGGTACTGATCGTTATCGCGATAGTTAAGGCTAAACTCGCCTTCTCGCGCCATGCGTGCAGTCGGTGTTTGCAGCAAACCCACACCGCCGAAATCCGATTGTGACGGCCCTACAGGGTCTGGAAAGGTTTCTGCCTGGCAGGCAGTAGATACGGCCAGCGCGAGCAGGCTGTAGAGATATTTTTTCTTCATCAATCCGGTCTCCGATGAGTCAGAGAGTTAAGGATTTGCTGATTCAAGTCGTTGAAATCAGAATTAAATAGTCGCTCTTTAAAGCCGACAAACAAGATGCTGCCTGGAGTGAGTTCGACATGGCGGTTATTCCAGTAGGCCACTGGCGCTTTTTGCGTTTTGCCGTCCGGATAAATCACCCATGCGAAACTGCGGTCGGCGCCACTGAGTTTGTCGATACCATCGAGATATTCGTCGGCGCTGCGCCCGGCAACGAAAGGTTTCACACCCGGTGAACTCACCAGCCCCATCAGCGTGATAGTGGAAGGCTGCGGCCCGGCCCACAGGCTGTAATCACCTTGCAGTGGAACATTGGCGCGAGGGTGAACACGCACCCAGTCCGGGTCGAGATCGACAAACTGCCGCCCGGTAACGTGAATGGCCTGCATTTGCTGGCGCACGCCATTGATTGCTGCTGCATCGTCACCGTCTTCTTCGGCAGCAAAGCCCGATAAAGCGGCTAACAATTTCTGGTGCTGTTGTTCTGCAACCGCCGTTGCCTGCCGTTCGCTAATTACCGCGCCTGGCCACCAGGCCCGCGCAAGTGAGGGCTGAGAGACTAAATCACCGAGGCGCTCTATGTTGGAGAGTTGCTGATTGCCAGGATAAATAGTCACGTTCCCGGCGGCATACGAATAAGCACTGAGTTGCAGGGTGGCCAGGCAAAGCGCCATCCACCCAGAGTTGGCGTTTATTTTCATTCTTTTGCCGCCTTCAACAGAGTCGTGGTGACAGGCCAATAATCCGGGCCAATATATTGTTTTGACTGGCGGACATGGCCTTCGCTATCGATCAAAAAGCGGTTATGCCAGGTTTTGCCGGAAGCGGTAACTTCTTCGTTCAGCACGCGAACGGGCGTGGTGCTTTCAGCAACTTTTAACGTGTCGGTGCCATCCCAGGTAAAGGTTGAATGCGCTGTTGCCATTCGCACCTGCTGGTGTTCGGTCCAGGCCATTTGCCGCGTCCAACTTGCGCCATCGGTTATCTGATTTGCATGTACCAGCGGGTCGTTTAGCGTATTAGTCACTTGCTGGAGGTTGTCGCCAAGACCGGTGGTTTTTACGATACGGCCTTGTTCGGTGACGATCATTGCCCGGTCTTGCGTTACCCATTTTTGCTGGCCGTTTTCGTCATATGCCAGAACGACAAATATTTGTGGGCCGTTATTAATGCTCATGTACTGGCTGGCGTAGCGCATATTCTGAATGTCGTCATTGGTCAGTTGTACGCCGTCACTACCGACAATGCTGTGCCAGAGCGATGAACCAAGGCCTTGCGTAGTGGCAGAACAAGCCTGAAGTACCAGGCAAGCAAGAATAATTACGAGTCGCTGCACGAGGTTTCCCCGGAGTCGAAATAACCACACCGAAGTGTGGTTAGAGTTAAATCACCCGGGAATTATCGGGTGCTGGTCGTTGTGGTGGTTGTGGTCCCAGTATTGGAACCATCACCGCCACCGGTTGCAGCAAGTGCTACACCCACTGCTGACCCGACAGTGCTGGCACTGGCCGCAGTAGAACTCCCTGCGGACTCATAAGTAGCTTGTGCACCAGCGGCTTCACCGACTGCTACCGGATCAGCACTCGCCGCACCAGCTGCTGCCAGCGTGAATATGGCTAAAACGCCATAAAGAACTTTCTTCATAACAATTTCCCTTCATTGAATGAATGGAGATTTGCCCAAAAGGAATTTCAGGCGTTTTCGAGTATACACAACAAGTAATAGCGTTAGGCCGCGAAGGGAAATATGAGAGGCGCTTTAAGATAAATGGAAATATAACAATAATAAGATTATAAAAATTACAGTTAAATCATTAAAAACAATTAGTTAAAATATATATCACTGTCAATTCAATCTAATTAATCCGAAAATAAACCTCCTGAATTATCAGGGTATAGGTATTTTTAGGATTAACCTCAGCGGAGATATATGGGGGAATTATGCAACAAGGGGAATTATCTTATAATTATGCAATACCCATAAATAAGCCGGCGCATAAGGCCGGCTTATATTTAAATCCAACGGCTAATTATGCCCGCCAGGATTTATAACGGTTAATAAGACCATTTGTCGAGCTATCGTGGCTGCCAACTTCTGAAGCATCACCCAGCTCAGGCAGAATACGGTTAGCCAGTTGCTTACCTAATTCCACGCCCCACTGATCGAAGGTGAAGATGTTCAGGATTGCACCCTGAGTAAAGATCTTGTGCTCATACAGCGCAATCAGTGCACCGAGGCTAAACGGAGTGATTTCACGCAGCAGGATGGAGTTGGTTGGGCGGTTGCCTTCGAACACTTTGAACGGCACAACGTGATCCAGGGTTTTAGGATCCAGACCCTGAGCTGCATATTCCTGCTCAACCACTTCGCGAGCTTTACCAAAGGCCAGTGCTTCTGTCTGAGCAAAGAAGTTAGACAGCAGCTTAGGATGGTGATCAGACAGCGGGTTGTGGCTGGTTGCTGGTGCGATGAAGTCACAAGGAACCATTTTGGTACCCTGGTGAATCAGCTGGTAGAACGCGTGCTGACCGTTAGTACCAGGCTCGCCCCAGATGATTGGGCCAGTCTGGTAATCCACAGCGTTGCCGTTACGGTCAACATACTTACCGTTGGATTCCATGTTGCCCTGCTGGAAGTAAGCAGCAAAGCGGTGCATGTACTGGTCGTATGGCAGAATTGCTTCGGTTTCAGCGCCGAAGAAATTGTTATACCAGATACCGATCAGCGCCAGCAGCACAGGCAGGTTCTGTTCTGCTGGAGTGTTTGCGAAATGCTGGTCCATGGCGTGTGCGCCAGACAGCAGTTCTACGAAGTTTTCGTAACCCACAGACAGGATGATGGACAGGCCAATTGCAGACCACAGGGAATAACGACCGCCAACCCAATCCCAGAACTCAAACATGTTGGCCGTGTCGATACCGAATTCGCCAACCGCTTTCGCGTTGGTAGACAGCGCTGCGAAGTGTTTCGCGACGTGTTTGTTATCGCCAGCAGTTGCCAGGAACCAGTCGCGCGCGCTGTGGGCGTTGGTCATGGTTTCTTGCGTGGTGAAGGTTTTAGACGCGACCAGGAACAGCGTGGTTTCCGGGTCAACATTCTTCAGCACTTCAGCAATGTGAGTCCCGTCAACGTTAGACACAAAGTGCATGTTGAGGTGGTTTTTGTAAGGACGCAGCGCTTCGGTCACCATGAATGGGCCGAGGTCTGAACCGCCGATACCGATGTTCACAATGTCAGTAATCGCTTTACCGGTATAGCCTTTCCAGTTACCGCTGATGATGCTCTCAGAGAAGGTTTTCATCTTCTCAAGCACCGCGTTAACTTCTGGCATCACATCTTTGCCATCAACAATGATTGGGGTGTTGCTGCGATTACGCAGTGCAACGTGCAGCACAGCACGGTCTTCAGTACGGTTAATCTTCTCGCCAGCGAACATGGATTTGATAGCGCCCTGCAAATCCGTCTCTTTTGCCAACGCTTGCAGCTTGGTCAGGGTTTCTTCGGTGATGCGGTTTTTGGAGTAATCCACCAGCATTAAGTCGTCGAAAGTGGCGGAGAATTTACCAAAGCGGTCGGCATCCTGAGCAAACAGCTCAGCGATTGTGACGTCTTTCATTTCGTCAAAATGCGCCTGTAAAGCCTGCCATGCAGCGGTCTGCGTTGGGTTGATATTTTTCATAGCGTTACCCTTTTGATTTGAGAACTGTGACTGCGGTCAATTGTATATCCACAAAACAGGATTTGTGATGATTTTTCTACCATTGCACCGGGAATACCGTTTCAGATTATGTGCCCGCTAAAAAGTTGCCGGGGTGGACTCAGCCCTCGATGACCCCGTCTACACTGAGAAAAACAGTATGGCTTCGTAAACCAGGTAAGGTAAAAATTTTATGGAACTGTCTGTACCCCTTTTGTTGGTGGTCATCACGATCAGTTCGCTGGCGGCGCAATGGCTGGCTTGGGCAATTCGGCTACCGGCCATTCTGCCTTTGCTGTTATTCGGTTTGATTCTTGGCCCGTTTACTCACGTGCTCAACCCTGATCAATTGTTTGGCGAACTGCTTTTTCCTATTGTCTCCTTATCGGTCGCCATTATTTTGTTCGAGGGTGCCCTTACCCTGCGTTTTGATGAGATTCGCGGATTAGGCGGCGTGGTGCGCAATCTGGTGAGCATCGGAATGCTGGCGACCTTTGGGGTGATTAGCGTCGCCTGTTGGTGGCTACTGGGCTTAGACCCTGCGTTGGCCGCACTGGTGGGCGCCGTTACGGTTGTTACCGGCCCGACAGTTATCGCACCGCTAATGCGCGTGGTGCGCCCCAATGCTGCAATTAATCAGGTGCTGCGCTGGGAAGGGATTGTTATCGACCCGGTCGGTGCAATCTTCACATTATTAGTTTTCGAATTTATTACGCTACGCCATGAGGCGGGCTCAAACCTGCACCTGGTGATTATCTTCGCGCAAACAGTGGTTGTAGGGTTAGCCTGCGGCGCGCTGTTTGGCTGGCTACTTGGCACGGCATTAAAGCGGGTGTGGCTCCCAGGTTATCTACAAAACTTTGCGGTACTGGCTGTGGTCTTGCTGACCTTTGGGCTATCAAATACGCTGGCCGATGAGTCAGGTTTACTGGCAGTCACGGTACTGGGAATCTGGCTTGCGAATATGCGTGATGTGGATGTCAGCGACATCGTCGCCTTCAAAGAAGAACTCTCAGCAATTCTTATCTCGGCGCTGTTTATTATTCTTGCCGCCCGCCTCGATATTCATGGCGTGCTGGCGATGGGTTGGCCGCTGGTTGCTTTGCTGCTGGTGATTCAGTTTGTCGCCCGCCCATTATGCATTGCAATTTCTACCCTCGGTTCGTCGTTAACCCTGCGCGAAAAGTTGCTGTTAAGTTGGATTTCTCCACGCGGAATTGTCGCGGCAGCAGTCAGTTCATTATTCGCGCTGACGCTACAAAAAAGCGGTTATGAAGGCGCGGATAAACTCGTGAGCGTGGTGTTCGCCATTATTATTGGCACCGTAGTTTTGCAAAGCCTGACCAGCGGACCGCTTGCCCGGTGGCTCAGCGTACAACAACGCAAACCTCGTGGCGTACTGATTATTGGGGCGAATACTGTCGCGCGAACGCTCGCCCACGCGCTGGTGAAGCAAAATATACCTGTCATTCTCACCGACAATAGTTGGGAATATTACCGTCTGGCTCGCATGGAAGGGTTACCAGCCTATTACGGCAACGCATGGTCAGAACATGCTGAAAACTTTCTCGATTTAAGCAATACCGCCCAGGTGTTGGCACTTTCGCCAAATCGGCATCAAAACGCGCTGGCGGTTTATCATTTCAGCCACCTTTTTGGTAACGATAAGGTATTCGCTATTCGTTCCGGCACGGTTCTAAAAGGTCGAGCCAGCAACGAAAGCGCGCGCTTTCGTCGCCATGAGAAACTTTTTCCTGAAGATGTCACCTGGAGTAGTTTGAGCAGTCTGTTAGCCAAAGGTGCGACCATAAAAGCGACACGTCTGAATGAAAGTTTTGGCTGGCTGGAATATCTGGAGAAAAATCGCGGCGTCGTGCCACTTTTTGCCCGTCTTGAAGAAGGAAAAACTATTGCGATAAATGGAAAAACTACCCCAACGCTTCCCTGCACGCTGATTGCACTAGTGCAGAATGAAAAATCCATATCTTCCAGAAGTTGACATCTGGCGCATAAAATTTTATTTCTATACGGCTACTTGCTCACTTGTGAGTAAGCCAGAAGAGGCGCGCCGCCCAGGTATCGTGTTTGAGGAGCCAATCCGCAGACGACACAGGAGGGGGAGCGGCGCCGAGGTAGTGTGCGTATGGCAGCGTGCATTATCGGCCACGGGGGCTGAATCCCTTGGGCTGTCACCAGGAGCATTTCATAATCGAATGCTCCAATATATTCTCCGAATTTATTGGCGTTGCAGCCGCGTTGTCTGCGGCGTCAAGAAATCGGGGAAACAAGGTGGGGCGCTTCTGGGTGTATCGTAGTTCAGAACTTCTATTCTACGTCTGCCCCGTATCCCGCTCTTCCCTTGTGCCAAGGCTAATTTATTTTTTTGCCATAACAATGGCTCCCTGACACGAGGCTGTAATGTCCTACCCACAAACCGTTATTGCCAAATTTGGCGGCACCAGCGTTGCAGATTACGACGCGATGAACCGCAGCGCCGACGTGGTGCTGGCTGATGAACACGTTCGCGTTGTCGTCCTTTCCGCATCGGCGGGTATCACCAATTTGCTAGTTGCGCTGGCAAACGGTCTGGAAGCTACAGAGCGTTTTGTTAAGCTCGATGCGATCCGCAAAATTCAATATGACATTGTCGAGCGTCTGGCAAATCCGCAAATCATCCGCGAAGAAGTTGAACGTCTGCTTGAAAACATCACCACGCTAGCTGAAGCGGCATCTCTTGCTACTTCTACCGCGTTAACTGACGAACTGGTTAGCCACGGTGAATTGATGTCTACGCTGCTGTTTGTGGAGATCCTGCGCGAGCGCAAAGTTGATGCCCAGTGGTTCGATATCCGCAAAATCATGCGCACCAATGACCGATTTGGCCGTGCTGAACCAGATGTCGCCACATTAGCAGAACTGGCAAATCAACAGCTTCAGCCTCGCCTGGCTCAATCTCTGGTCATCACTCAAGGTTTTATTGGTAGTGAAGCGAAAGGCCGCACCACCACGCTTGGACGTGGCGGTAGCGACTATACAGCGGCGCTGTTGGGTGAAGCACTACATGCCAGTCGCGTTGATATCTGGACTGACGTGCCGGGGATTTACACCACCGACCCACGTGTGGTGCCAGCGGCAAAACGCATCGACAAAATTGCTTTTGAAGAAGCTGCTGAAATGGCAACATTCGGCGCAAAAGTACTGCATCCGGCGACATTAATGCCAGCGGTGCGTAGCGATATTCCAGTGTTTGTCGGCTCCAGCAAAGACCCAAAAGCAGGTGGTACACTGGTTTGTAACAAAACAGAAAATCCACCGCTGTTCCGTGCTCTGGCATTACGTCGTAAACAAACCCTGGTGACGCTCAATAGCCTGAGCATGCTGCACTCCCATGGTTTCCTGGCGGAAGTGTTCAACATTCTGGCGCAGCATAATGTTTCTGTTGATTTGATTACCACGTCAGAAGTTAGCATTGCACTGACGCTCGATACCACGGGTTCAACTTCCAATAGTGATAGCCCGCTGACCACGTCGCTGCTGACCGAGCTTTCCTCACTGTGCCGCGTAGAAGTGGAAGAAAACCTCGCCCTGATTGCCATCATCGGTAACAAACTTTCCCAGGCCTGCGGCGTGGGCAAAGAGGTGTTTGGCGTTCTCGACCCCTTCAACATTCGCATGATTTGCTATGGCGCATCCAGCTACAACCTGTGCTTCCTGGTACCTGGCGACGACGCTGAAAAAGTGGTGCAGAAACTTCATCACAATCTGTTTGAATAAAACGATGTGGTAAACAAATGGCCCGGGAAACCGGGCTTTTGCTTTTAACCTACAGAAACACTGACTGGCTTGCCGATACGGCTGAGCATGTTAACTAATGCATCAATGGTAAATTTACTGGTTTTCTTGTTCACGACATCCGACACGCGAGGACGAGAAATATGCAACACCGCCGCCACTTCTGCCTGCTTGAGTTGATGCGCCTCGATCCACTGAGCTATCTCTTCCATCAGCTGCTCTTTAATGGCTTTGGCATTCGCAATTTCATTTGTTGAGTCAGCATACAGTTGTTCCGCCTCTTCGGAGGAAAAACCAAGGTCGAGAAAAATGTTCGTTCCCGCAGGCGTTATATGGCGAATATGAGTATCGATTTTTGCAGTCATTCAGGACCCCTTCGGTAGTGGCATACCGCTTTATATCGGGCGCTTGTAACTTCTTTATCGGGCCCGGTCATTTTCTGTGTTTTCTTCTTAAAACAATGTAATACGTATATGGCCTCGTCGAATTTTGCAACATACATGACGCGGAAAATACCGGTATCTTCGCGCAATCTTAGTTCGCATACCCCAGCCCCAAGCTCAGAAATTATCTTCCAGTTTTCGGGAGGTAAATCGTTTTGCACTCTGTGGAGCTGATAACCTGCATCTCTCTTTGCCGTAGCTGGAAACGTAAGAAAGTCTGAATAAGATGTTCCAATCCAAACGATCTCTTTTTCCTGAACGCCAGATTGCCTGACCATTTGACATTCCCTTGTATAAAATTTTATACCAAAGT
Source organism: Buttiauxella sp. AC038 (assembly GCF_979253565.1). NCBI lineage: Bacteria > Pseudomonadati > Pseudomonadota > Gammaproteobacteria > Enterobacterales > Enterobacteriaceae > Buttiauxella > Buttiauxella sp. AC038. The sequence continues at coordinate 4,682,536 of NZ_CEEDCQ010000001.1, forward strand.
CGAGATTAGGAAAACATAATCCTTACCTGCAGATAAGCTGCCTTTTTTAATTCAGGGAGTAAAAGAAGAAGTGTTTAACTACGAAGGAGGTTCGCAAAATATCCTGGGGCGGCTGCAAATTGCATGCAGAAAGCTGATTTTTACTGAGCCTGGGAGCAGTTTGCTTTACACTGGAGGCCACTTCTTAAGAGGCCGCAATAATGTCCACATCAAGACTGACACAACAAGACATGACCGAAGCCGAGCAGCGCGAATTGAAAACGCGGCTTGACCGCGCACGCATCGCCCATGGTCGCCCCCTGACAAACTCAGAAATCAACCACGTTAAAAAAACTTATATTGACCAACTGATAGCAGCGCGTGAACAGGAGGCCAAAAAAGTCCGCCAGATTAAAAAGCAAAAAGCGGCAAAACCAGATACATCTGCAACTTATTCCTGGTCTGCAAACAGCCATTCACGTGGGAAGCGCTAATTTAGCGCCCCTTCTTCTTGCGCCCTGGCTGAGCAAAACGTTTACGTGAAGCCAGCTCTGCCGGGGTTTTAGCAGCACTCTTTGGCCCACTAACGACAGGTTTTTTCACCGCAACCGCCTTCGGTTTAGCTTTTGCTTTGGCCGCCGGTTTCGCTTCAGAAGACGAATTCTCAATCAGCTTAAACAATTCAACTAACTCATCGTCGGTTAAATCACGCCACTCGCCCAACGGCAGACCTTTCATGCTGACATTCATGATGCGGGTACGCTCAAGCTTCGTCACGTCATAACCAAAGTGTTCGCACATACGGCGAATCTGGCGGTTGAGCCCTTGCACCAGCGTGATACGAAACACAAAGGGAGCTTCTTTCTTCACTTTGCATTTCTTGGTGACAGTTCCTAGCATCGGAACGCCTGCCCCCATACCGCGAATGAACTCATCAGTTACTGGTTTGTTTACCGTAACGACATATTCTTTTTCGTGGTCATTCCCGGCACGCAGGATTTTATTCACCAGATCGCCATGATTGGTGAGGAAAATCAGACCCTGAGAGTCTTTATCTAAGCGCCCAATCGGGAAAACGCGTTTGCTGTGGTTAACGAAATCGACAATGTTGTCTTTCTCACCATCTTCGGTGGTACTTACAATGCCCACTGGCTTATTGAGTGCGATAAGTACCAGATCGTCTTCGTCACGGGGTTCGATTAGCTGACCGTTGACCTTCACCACATCTCCGGCAAATACCTGATCGCCAATCGCGGCGCGTTTGCCGTTAATAAAAACATTTCCCTGTTCGATGTAACGGTCGGCGTCGCGGCGGGAGCAGATACCGCTCTCGCTAATGTATTTGTTCAGACGTATTGATGAGTTGGTCAGCATGGTTCCTCCGTAAAACCTGGAATATACCTTACATGAAGGGCGATGCGAACAGACTCGGGCAACAAACTCGAAGTTCATTGCCCGCAAAGGGGGTTATTTAGCAGGCATAGCCGCAATTACGGCTAACTTCTTCTGAATATCTTTATCCAGATTATTCACCCAATGATTGTACGAGCGGTGTATTTCGCCACCAGATGCCAGCAAATTCACACTGCTGATATAGTTAATCGAGTAGTTTCGTTCACTGTAGTTAATGCGAACAGTCACGCTGTGTTTACGGATATTTTGTGTCGCATTAATCACACCAGGTCCTGCCACCGACATTATCCAGTCACGCCCTTGCCCTGCATTGATGATTGCGTCTTTGACCTGCTCAGTTGTCACATGCTGAGTGATTATGGTCTGTGGTGTCCGAACGGGTTCCGTTCTTTCGAGTGCCTTACACCCTGCCAACGCCGATATACAGAGTGCCGCTATCATCAATTTTTTTATTTTCACTGTCGAATCCCTTTGGTTTTATGAAGTTAAGCGGCAGGATTATAAACGGTGTAAATATTAAGCAGAAGAAAAAACAGGCAACTTAGTAAAAGGCACCTTCATATCTGAAAGTGCCTTTTCAATTAGTACTCGTCCCTTTCGTCATCGTCAGGCTGTTCAAGTACGCTGTATGCGACCGCGCAGAACAGTGAGTTCAGACGCTTCATATCACCAAGCAAACCGAGGTGTAGTGAGCTGGTTTCAATGCTCTGCACGTTTTGCTGATGCAGGCGGTCAACGTGTGCATGTGAGAATCGGCGGTTAAGAATACGGAAGCGATGCTTATTACGGCGCAAACGGCGCGCGCTGTTCACATCGGCGGAGAAAAATACCGACAGGCTGAGCTTCAGGTTGCTGGTTAACTGTTGGAGCAGAATATCCAGTTCTTTCAGGCCATCTGGCGAGAATGCCCGACGAGTGGCCAGCGATTTATCCGCGACTTCACTCCCCATGCGCTCAAGAATATCTGCCGCCTGCTCCAGGTTTAGCGACATTTCAATAATCTCTGCCCAGCGACGGGATTCGACTTCTGCCAGTTCCTCTTTCTGCATTTGCGCCATATACAGTTTGATTGCGGTATAGAGCACATCGACATCATCGGCAAGCTTACGCAGTTCCTTCTCCTGGCGCGGCTCTCCGTGCATCACCTTGCTCCAGGTTTCCAGCATTTGCTCCAGCACATCACCCATACGCAAGGTTTCACGCGCTGCGTTGGATAGGCCTAGTGCTGGGGTATCCAGAGCCGTTACATCAAGATGTTTCGGCTTCATACGCGCATCAACTTCAGGAGTTTCACTAATCACGCTACGGCAAAAACGTGCCATTACGCCGGCAAATGGCACCATTGCCAGGCAGCGAATCAGGTTGTAGAACACGTGGAAGTAGATAACCAGTTCGGATTCCGGCTGCGGCAGCTTGTGCATCGTATCCGCCAGGATATGAACAAACGGCAGCACAATCACGCCGCCCACCAGCTTGAATAGCAAACTGCCGAGCGCTACACGGCGAGCCGCAGCATTGGCAGTGCTGTTGTTGATCATCGCCAACAAGCCAGAACCGAGGTTGGCACCAATCACCAGGCACAGCGCGACATCAAACGAAATAACCCCTGTTGAGGTCAGTGTGGCGGTCAGCAAAACGGCGGCAAGGCTGGAATAACTGATGATGGCAAACATTGCGCCAATCAGGGCATCAAGCATGATGTCGCCGGTCAACGAAGCGAAGATAACCTTCACGCCCGAGCCTTGCATCATCGGCGTGACCGCACTAACGATTAGCTCCAGTGCCAGCAAAATCAGCCCAAGGCCAATACCGACGCGCCCGAGTTGCCCGGCACGAGTCTGTTTACGGCTGAGGAAGAAAATAACGCCAAGGAAGATGAGTAACGGCGAAAGCCAGGACAAATCAAAGGTCAGTATTCGCGCCATCAACGCGGTACCCACATCAGCGCCCAGAACTATCACCAGCGCAGGGGTAAGCGCCACCAGGTCCTGTGCCACAAAAGAGGTGACCAACATTGTGGTGGCGTTGCTACTTTGCACCAGTGCGGTTACGCCAATACCTGCGCAAAAGGCGAATGGTTTTTTTTCAACACTGCGGCTAAGTACGCTACGGAGATTTGCACCGTAAACGCGCATGATGCCGGTACGCACAATGTGCGTGCCCCATACCAGTAGCGCCACCGCAGAAAGTAGATGCAGTAATGTCAGCACTCATTCTCCCAGTCAATTGACGTTAAGAAATTCCTTCTCTTTCCAGTATATAACGCCTGGCGAGATTTAAACGTTTCGGGATGTAAGAAGGGGAAAAGGAAGGAATTCATCGTCGATCGTCGGGGTCGCAGCCAGTTTGAACTCGGACAGCACACAACCCCGGAGCGTACACGTAGTACGTGACGGGGGCGAGCACTGCCCAGATTCAAAATGGCAAGTAAACCAAGTCGAAGCGGATTAGTCCGCGTCGTAACCGAGGTTAGGTGCTAACCAACGCTCCACATCCGTAACCGACATCCCTTTACGACGCGCATAATCTTGCACCTGGTCACGCTGAATCTGCGCCACGGCGTAATATTTGCTGTCAGGATGGCTGAAGTACCAGCCGGAAACTGATGCACCTGGCCACATGGCGTAGGATTCCGTGAGTTTCATCCCCACCACATTTTCGACGTCCAGCAGTTCCCAGATAGTCGCTTTTTCAGTGTGTTCCGGGCAGGCCGGGTAACCCGGTGCCGGGCGAATCCCTTGATAGTTTTCGCGGATAAGCTCTTCGTTGCTGAGGTTCTCTGTTGGCGCGTAGCCCCAGTAAACCTTGCGCACACGCTCATGCAAGTATTCCGCAAAAGCTTCAGCCAGACGGTCAGACAACGCTTTCACCATGATTTTATTATAATCATCATGTTGCGCTTCATAACCTTCCGCTAATGCGTCTTCTTCCATGCCACCCGTGACCGCAAACGCACCGATGTAATCCGCTTTGCCACTATGTTTTGGCGCAACAAAGTCGGCAAGGCAGTAGTTGGCAAAACCGACTTTCTCGGTTTGCTGACGCAAGTGATGAGCCACCGTTTGCACGCGAGTCCTGGACTCATCGCGATAGATTTCGATGTCGTCATCCACACGGTTGGCCGGGAACAGGCCGACCACGCCGCGTGGGGTCAGCAGTTTTTCGTTATGCAGTTTGTCGAGCATGTCGTTAGCATCTTTGAACAAGCGTTTGGCTTCTTCACCCACCACTTCATCTTCCAGGATGCGTGGGTATTTCCCGGCCAGCGACCAGGTCATAAAGAACGGCGTCCAGTCGATGTAGTTACGCAGCGTTTCGATGCTTGCCGTTACTTCCTGCACACCAGGGCGATGCGGAACTGGCGGCGTATAGCTTGCCCAATCAAATGCGAGATCGTTTTCACGCGCAGCAGCAAGGGTAACTGGCGGAGTACGAGGCTTTTTACGCGCGTGTTGGGTACGAACAGTGACATATTCTTTGCGTGTGCGTTCCACAAACTCGTCGTGCTGAGTCGGAGAGAGCAGTGCTGCCACGACACCTACGGTACGTGAGGCATTCTGCACATAAACGGTCGGGCCGCTGTAGTTCTGCTCGATCTTAACCGCTGTGTGCGCTTTAGAGGTGGTAGCACCGCCAATCAGCAGCGGCAACGTAAAGCCCTGGCGCTCCATCTCTTTGGCAACGTTCACCATCTCATCGAGCGACGGCGTAATCAGGCCAGACAGGCCGATAATATCAGCACCCACTTCACGTGCCGTTTTCAAAATCTTCTCGGTTGGCACCATGACGCCAAGGTCGATGATTTCGTAGTTGTTACATTGCAGCACCACACCCACGATGTTTTTGCCGATGTCATGAACGTCGCCTTTCACCGTGGCGAGCACGATTTTGCCGTTGGTCGAGCCTTTCTCTTTGCTGGCTTCAATGTAAGGTTCGAGATACGCCACCGCCTGTTTCATTACGCGAGCGGACTTCACCACCTGCGGCAGGAACATTTTCCCTTCGCCAAACAGGTCGCCAACCACGTTCATGCCATCCATCAGCGGGCCTTCAATGACCTGGATCGGGCGTTCCGACTGCTGGCGGGCTTCTTCTGTATCGAGTTCAATAAACTCAGTGATACCTTTCACCAGTGAGTATTCAAGACGCTTTTTTACGTCCCAGCTACGCCATTCGGCTTGCTGTGCGGCCGCACCATCGTCACTTTTACTACCGCGATATTTCTCGGCCAGATCCAGCAAACGTTCGGTGCTGTCGTCGCGGCGGTTTAGAATTACGTCTTCTACCGCATCGCGTAATTCCTGCGAGAGATCGTCGTAAATCGCCAGTTGCCCGGCGTTAACAATCCCCATATCCATGCCATTACGGATTGCGTAGTAGAGGAATACCGCGTGAATCGCTTCGCGCACCGGGTCGTTACCACGGAAGGAGAACGACACGTTCGATACGCCGCCTGAAATCATCGCATGAGGCAGTTCGCGCTTGATGTCGGCACACGCGCCGATAAAGTCCTGGGCGTAGTTATTGTGCTCTTCAATGCCGGTCGCAACCGCAAAGATGTTCGGGTCAAAAATAATGTCTTCCGGTGGGAAGCCGACTTCTTCGGTCAGAATTTTGTAGGCGCGGCGGCAAATTTCGATTTTGCGCTCGCGGGTATCCGCCTGGCCGACTTCATCAAACGCCATGACCACCATCGCGGCACCGTAACGGCGCACCAGTTTGGCGTGATGGATAAACGGCTCAACGCCCTCTTTCATGGAGATGGAGTTAACGATGCCTTTGCCCTGAATGCACTTCAGGCCTTTTTCGATGACGTCCCATTTCGAGGAGTCAATCATGATGGGCACACGGGCAATATCTGGCTCACCAGCAATCAGGTTGAGGAAACGCACCATCGCAGCTTCGGCGTCGAGCATCCCTTCATCCATGTTGATATCGATGATTTGCGCACCGCTTTCAACCTGCTGAAGCGCAACTTCCAGCGCTTCATTATATTTTTCTTCTTTGATCAGGCGCTTAAACTTGGCAGAGCCCGTGACGTTGGTACGCTCACCCACGTTGACAAACAGGCTATCGGCGCCAATGTTTAGCGGCTCAAGGCCCGCCAGACGGCATGCCACTGGCAGGTCGGGTATTTTACGTGGGGCAACACCTTCCACGGCTTTGCTCATTGCCGCAATGTGTGCAGGCGTGGTACCGCAGCAACCGCCGATAATGTTCAGGAAACCTGCCTGCGCCCATTCGCCAATCTGGCGCGCCATCTCAGCTGCATCGAGATCGTATTCACCGAAGGCATTTGGTAGGCCGGCATTCGGGTGCGCGGTAACGTAGCAATCAGCGATACGTGAAAGCTCAGCGACATACTGGCGCAGTTCGTCAGGCCCCAACGCACAGTTCAGGCCGAAAGTCAGCGCATCAGCATGACGCAACGAGTTATAGAAGGCCTCGGTAGTTTGGCCGGAAAGAGTACGGCCTGAAGCGTCGGTGATGGTGCCGGAAATCATGATTGGTAGATCAACGCCCAGCGCTTCAAATTCGGTTTTAACCGCAAAAATAGCGGCTTTGGCATTCAGAGTATCGAACACCGTCTCAATCATGATGAGGTCAGATCCACCTTCCACCAGCGCACGAGTAGATTCGCGGTAGGCTTCAACCAGCAGATCAAAGGTCACGTTACGGAATGCCGGATCGTTCACGTCAGGTGAAATAGACGCAGTACGGTTAGTTGGGCCTAACACACCTGCCACGTAGCGTGGTTTTTCTGGTGTGCGTGCTGTCCATTCATCGGCACAGGCCCGGGCGAGTTTAGCCGCCTCAAAGTTGATTTCTGCCGACAGGGATTCCATTTGGTAATCCGCCATCGCGATGGTCGTTGAGTTGAAGGTGTTGGTTTCGACAATGTCGGCACCCGCTTCAAAATAGGCGTAGTGAATAGCGGCAATGATTTCCGGCTTGCTCAGCACCAGCAAGTCGTTGTTCCCTTTCAGATCACAAGGCCAGTCCGCAAAGCGCTCTCCGCGGAAATCGCTCTCATCAAGACGGTAGCTCTGGATCATGGTTCCCATACCACCATCCAGTACCAAAATGCGTTGTTGCAACTGCTGATGCAGTTTTTCTAATTTATTGCTCACTCTAACTCCCACCTGTTTACCCAAGCCTGTCAGCCCACAAGGCATACTGTCATAACTTGTAATAGTCGCAAAGCAATGGAACATGAGACATGTTCACCTGACTGATCCGATGAGTGGGTTGCTGGTTGCATTATCGCCAAATAAAACGAAAATGATTTCCACGATACGAAAATTGGAGTCAGTTATGGTTGCTGCCGTTCCCGCCAAACGTGGAAAAAACCACGCGCTACCACAGTCGCTGCACCTCAGCCTACCGGGCAAGTTCAGTCACTGACTCGTGGTTTGAAACTGCTTGAATGGATTGCCGAATCGCACGGCAGTGTTGCTCTGACGGAGCTTGCACAACAGGCTGGCCTACCTAACTCCACCACGCATCGCCTGCTAACCACCATGCAGCAGCTGGGTTTTGTACGCCAGATTGGTGATTTAGGGCACTGGACGATTGGCGCACATGCATTTGTGGTTGGCAGTAGCTTCCTGCAAAGCCGTAATCTGCTGGCAATTGTTCACCCGATGCTGCGCAAGCTGATGGAAGATTCCGGTGAAACGGTGAATCTGGCGGTGCTCGACCATAGTGATCATCAGGCGATTATTATCGACCAGGTACAATGCGCGCAGTTGATGCGTATGTCAGCGCCGATTGGCGGCAAACTGCCCATGCATGCATCAGGCGCAGGGAAAGTGTTTCTCGCCAATCTGAGCGACGACCAGGTGGTCAATTTATTGCATCGCAACGGGCTGCATAGCTATACGCCGGCAACGCTCACTTCCCCGCTACACCTGAAAGAAGATTTGGCACAAACCCGTAAGCGTGGTTATTCATTTGATGATGAAGAGCATGCGCTGGGGCTGCGTTGTGTGGCGGCATGTATTTATGACGAGCACCATGAGCCCTTTGCCGCTATTTCGATTTCCGGACCGATTTCACGCGTGACGGATGACCGCGTAACCGAGCTGGGTGCGCTGGTGATTAAAGCGGCGAAGGAGATTACTCAGGCTTATGGCGGCGGGCGCTAACCCGCCTGCTTTAAATCGCCAAAACGAAGAATAAACCGCTGGCGTTTACGATAAGCAAAAACATCTTCTACGTGGCCATTGCGGATACGTTCCTGCAACGCACGCCAATAATCAGCGCGGAACAAGTCGCTGTGCATCTCATCAAATATCGAGCGAATACGCGGGTCGGCACATAAGTAATGGCGAAACTCTTCCGGGAACACATCCCCCGGCGCCACGCTGTACCAGGGCTCGGCTGAGAGTTCATCTTCGGGATAACGCGGCGGCGGTATAGCGCGGAAATTCACCTCAGTCATATAGCAAATTTCATCGTAATCGTAGAACACCACTCGCCCGTGGCGCGTCACGCCAAAGTTTTTAAACAGCATGTCTCCAGGGAAGATATTGGCGGCGGCAAGCTGGCGGATAGCGTTACCGTATTCTTCTACCGCATCACGTAATTGCAGCCCTTCCACCTGCTCAAGCCACAAATTCAGTGGCACCATTCTGCGTTCAATATAAAGATGGCTAATGGCGATGCGGTCGCCAAGGTCGGTTAATTTTTCAGGAACTTCCTGCTGTAACAGCTCGAGCAGCGGCTGGCTAACCTGGTGTTTGGACAACACAAAGTTTTCAAACTCTTGGGTATCGGCCATGCGCCCGACACGATCGTGTTCTTTGACCAGCTGATAGCATTCGCGCACGCGTTCAGCGGTCACCTCTTTTTGCGGCGCAAACTTGTCTTTAATCACTTTGAATACCCGGTCAAAACCGGGCAACGTAAACACCAACATCACCATGCCACGAATACCTGGCGCTTCAATAAATTGTTCGTCAGTGGCGGAGATGTATGTCAGATATTCGCGGTAACTTTCGGTTTTACCGTGTTTCTGGCAGCCAATTGCCATATACAGCTCGGCAGTAGTTTTACCAGGCAACAGCTCACGCAACCATTCCACCAAAGCCGCGGGCTGTGGTGCATAAACCATGAAATAGGAGCGGGCGAAACCGAAGACAATGCTCGCTTCGGCGGTGCTGGTTAAACAGGTATCAACGACCAGATGACCGTCATCGGTGCGATGAATCGGCAACAAAAAAGGCACTTTTCCGCCCGGCAAGACCAACTTACCCACAAGCCAGGCGGCTTTATTGCGATAAAACAGTTCGTTGGCGACTTCAAGGGAAGCCTGCTGCAAAGCATCAGTTCCGAAGGTTTCCGTCAGATGCGCAATGATGTAGCCCGCATCGCGCGCCAAATCTTGCCACGGCAAACGCAATGGCAAATCTCTTAGCAAAGATCGCAAAAGTGGCTGCCAGGCTACAGCAGGGTTAAAGGTTTTTGACAGCGGACGAGGGATCTCACGAAAGCGCTTTTCTTCCTGAGAACTAAAAATAAAAAGCCGCTCGGGAGATAACGAGCGGTGATCGAAGAGCCGACAATAAACAGAATTGAAAAAGCTTTCGGCGATTTCAAAACGAGGGTAATCGGGCAATAACTGGGTGTACTGCGCTTTGACCCGCAGTAAAAACTCATCATCAGTATTGTGGCTGCCAGTGATGCAACGCAGTTGCTCCACCACCAGACCAACGTGATGATCATAGAGATGGATACGGCTTTTCATCGCCCGCTGAACCGCATGCCAGTCCGCTTGCTCAAACCGCTGCTGCGCACCCGCGGTTATCTCAAGAAAGCGACCATACTGCGCGTCAAAGCCTTGCAGGATGGTATGGGCAATTAACAGTTCCAGCTGACGCGTCATGAGTTACTCCATGGTGGTTTTTTACCCTCACCCTCTCCTACAGGGTGAGGGGACTGGATTGGTTTTCTCCTTCTCCCTCTTAGGAGAGGGTCGGGATGAGGGTGGCTTTAGAATTGCTCTTCTTCCGTCGAACCCGTTAACGCAGTCACCGAAGATGCCCCGCCTTGAATAATCGTCGTCACACGGTCGAAATAACCGGTGCCCACTTCCTGCTGATGGGAAACGAAGGTGTAACCTTCAGGTGCTGCGGCAAATTCCGGCTGCTGCACTTTTTCCACGTAATGACGCATCCCTTCACCCTGTGCGTAAGCATGCGCCAGGTCGAACATGTTGAACCACATGCTGTGGATGCCTGCGAGCGTAATAAACTGGTATTTGTAGCCCATCGCGGAGAGCTCTTCCTGGAACGAGGCAATGGTTTTGTCGTCGAGGTTTTTCTTCCAGTTAAACGATGGCGAGCAGTTATAGGCCAGCAATTTGCCAGGGAAGCGTGCATGGATAGCTTCAGCAAAGCGGCGAGCCTGGTCGAGGTCTGGCTTCGAGGTTTCACACCACACCAGGTCAGCGTATGGCGCATAAGCAAGCCCACGACTGATAGCTTGTTCAATGCCTGCACGCGTGCGGTAGAACCCTTCTTGTGTACGCTCGCCAGTCACAAACTCCCGGTCGTATTCGTCACAATCGGAGGTGATAAGATCCGCCGCATCAGCATCAGTACGCGCAATCACAAGCGTTGGCACGCCCATGACATCTGCCGCCAGACGTGCAGCGACTAATTTCTGAATCGCTTCCTGAGTCGGAACCAGTACTTTGCCGCCCATATGGCCGCATTTCTTCACGGAGGCCAGTTGGTCCTCAAAGTGAACTGCTGCCGCACCGGCCTGAATCATCGACTTCATCAACTCGAATGCATTCAGTACGCCACCAAAACCGGCTTCCGCATCGGCCACGATCGGCAGGTAGTAATCGACATAACGCGGATCGCCCTTTTCAATATTTGATGCCCATTGGATCTGATCAGCGCGACGGAATGTGTTGTTGATCCGATCAACTACCGCAGGAACGGAGTTCGCCGGGTACAAAGATTGATCCGGGTACATGCTGGAAGCCAGGTTCGCATCAGCCGCCACCTGCCAGCCAGAAAGATAGATAGCTTCGATACCCGCTTTCGCCTGTTGCAATGCCTGCCCACCGGTTAACGCACCAAGGCTGTTGATGTAACCCTTTTTCGATTCACCATGCAGCAAACGCCACATTCTCGCCGCGCCATTTTGCGCCAGCGTGCATTCCGGGTTCACCGAACCGCGCAGTTTAACCACCTCTTCTGCGCTGTACGGACGCTTGATGCCTTCCCAGCGTGGCTGCGTCCACTCTTGTTGTAATTGTTGGATTTGTTGGGTGCGAGAGATTTTAGTCATGGCAGATGCTCCATATTATTATTGAGTAAGATTAAGCAAGTAAGCGGTAGCCCGGCAGCGTCAGGAAGTCGATAAGCGTATCGGAGGTGGTGATCTGCTCCATCAGGCGAGCCGCTTCATCAAAACGACCCTGGCTGAAACGTTTGTCACCCAACTCTTCCTGAATAACGAACATCTCCTCGGCCAGCATTTGGCGGAACAGCGCCTTAGTGACCGTTTCGCCGTTACTCAGCGTTTTTTCATGATGGATCCACTGCCAGATGGAGGTACGTGAGATTTCTGCTGTCGCGGCATCTTCCATCAGGCCGTAAATCGGTACGCAACCATTGCCGGAGATCCACGCTTCGATGTACTGCACAGCAACACGGATGTTGGCACGCATGCCCGCTTCAGTACGCTCGCCGGGGCACGGCTCCAGTAGCTGCGCTGCGGTAACAGGTGCATCTTCTTCACGTAAAACATGCAGCTGGTTTTTATCGTCGCCCAATGTTTTGCTAAAGACTTCCATCACCGTGTCGGCCAGACCCGGATGCGCAATCCATGTGCCGTCATGGCCGTTGGTCGCTTCCATCTGCTTATCCGCTTTGACTTTATTGAGCACCCAATCATTACGCTGGCTGTCTTTACTTGGAATAAATGCCGCCATGCCGCCCATAGCAAAAGCTCCACGGCGATGGCAGGTTTTGATAAGCAGACGGGAGTAAGCATTCAGGAAAGGCTTATCCATTGTGACGGACTGGCGATCGGGAAGAACGCGATCCGCATGGTTTTTCAGGGTTTTGATGTAGCTGAAGATGTAATCCCAACGGCCGCAGTTCAGGCCAACGATATGATCGCGCAGGGCATGCAGGATCTCATCCATCTGGAATACTGCTGGCAGTGTTTCAATCAGCAATGTCGCTTTGATGGTGCCACGCGGCAGGGAGAAATGATCTTCGGTGAAGCTGAAGACTTCGCTCCACCAGGCCGCTTCCTGCCAGGATTGGGTTTTCGGCAGGTAGAAATACGGGCCGCTTCCTTTTGCCAGCAGGGCATCTACGTTGTGGAAGAAGTAGAGTGCGAAATCAAACAGGCTGCCCGGAATGTGTTCGTCACGCCAGATGACGTGTTTTTCCGGTAAGTGCAGACCACGAACACGGCACACCAGTACCGCCGGGTCAGGCTTCAACTGGTAAATTTTTCCCGCTTCGTTTGTCCAGCTAATGGTGCCGCTGATGGCATCACGCAAGTTGATCTGACCATCGATAACTTTGCTCCAGCTCGGTGCCAGGGAGTCTTCAAAGTCGGCCATGAATACTTTGACGTTAGCGTTCAAAGCATTAATCACCATTTTGCGTTCAACCGGGCCAGTAATCTCGACACGCCTGTCCAGTAAATCTGCTGGGATCCCACGAACAGACCATTCAGATTCACGAATGGAACTTGTTTCCGAAATAAAGTCCGGAAGTTTACCGGCATCAATTTCCGCCTGCTGTACGGTGCGTGCCGCCAGCAACTTATTACGCTGTGGTGTAAAGCGGGTGACGAGTTCACTGAGAAACTCGACTGCATCAGGCGTCAGTATCTGTCGCTCTGGTTCACCAAACGGCTGGCTAAAGGCCAACTCTGCGCTAACTGTCTGTTGTGTCATTAGATCTCTCCCCTCATCTCATCCCGTCAATAACGTCAATTCTATCTGGTACGTCCAGTGTCTGGTTTTCACTCAACAGGGTTAAGACTACTTCATGATTTTCTAAAATCAAAAACAATTTCCATTTTTGAAATTAAAATCACTTATCATATTGATATTTATGAAATTAAAAATTATTCAGTGCGGGAAGTGATTTTTAGAAAACAAAAAAGGCACCCGAAGGTGCCTTGATCGTAGAGTAGACGGGATGCTGAAACGCTTAATCGAGAGTTGGGTTCATATGGCGTAGATCGAACGGTGTGATCTGGTAGACGTAGTAGTTCAGCCAGTTTGTGAACAGTAAATTCCCGTGGCTACGCCAGGTTGCATGTGGCTTTTTCTGCGGATCATTTCCAGGGAAATAGTTATAAGGCACATCAGGATTCAGACCTGCTTCTACATCGCGGAAATACTCACCTGAGAGCGTGTGCGAATCATATTCCGGATGGCCTGTCACAAACGCGATGCGCTTGTCTTTGCTACCGAAAAGATAAGCATCCCCTTCTTCTGACTCAGCCAGCACTTCAAGATCGGTGTAATCACGAATCAACGATGCAGGGAAGTCGGCATAACGTGAATGGGGAGCCAGGAAGGAGTCATCAAAACCACGAGTCAGCAGAGCATGCGGGTAAGTGAGGTTATGCTCATATACGCCAGACAGTTTCTCTTTGCGCGTTTGCTTAGGAATACCATAGAGAATATTAAGTGCCGCCTGCACGGCCCAACAGACAAACAGCGTTGAGGTGACGTGATCTTTAGCCCAGTGAATCACTTGTTCAATCTGCGGCCAGTAGGCTACATCGTTAAATTCCACCAGGCCTAATGGTGCACCCGTCACGATAAGCCCATCAAAGTTTTCATCCTGAATATCGTCGAAATTACAGTAGAAATTATTGAGGTGCTCAGTTGGTGTGTTGCGGGATTCACGCGAGTCAATGCGCAACAGCTGGACGTCAACCTGTAGAGGAGAGTTAGAAAGCAGACGTAAAAACTGGTTCTCCGTCTCAATCTTTTTTGGCATCAGATTAAGTATGAGCACCTTTAGCGGACGGATCTCCTGATTACTCGCACGCGATGTCGTCATAACAAAGACATTCTCATCACGCAGGAAATTGACAGCTGGTAACTCATCCAGTACCCGAATTGGCATAACCTTTTACCCTCACAACATACGTTTAAACGTTTAGACATCCAGATAGCTGAAGATAACCCGGTGCATGTCAAATGTCGAGTATTCATAAGATAGTTGAAAATGTTTCACTTAAGCACAGAGTTTACAGATAGGGGAATAGACTGGGTAATGGTTGGTTTCGCAGTGGATTATATGGAGGGTGTTGGCTTGCTCAGAGGCGGATATGAAAGGTGATCGCGTAAATTACAGACAGCAAAAAGCCCTGTACGTCAGTACAGGGCTTTTGCTTATTTGGAGCCTGGCAGTTCCCTACTCTCGCATGGGGAGACCCCACACTACCATCGGCGCTACGGCGTTTCACTTCTGAGTTCGGCATGGGGTCAGGTGGGACCACCGCGCTAGTGCCGCCAGGCATATTCTGTTTCATCAACCGTCATGCTTTCACATAACCATCGACTTAAAATCTCGGTTCAAGCTGAAAATCAAATGCTTAGTCTCTCAACCAAAACACCTTCGGTGTTGTAAGGTTAAGCCTCACGGATCATTAGTACTGGTTAGCTCAACGTATCGCTACGCTTACACACCCAGCCTATCAACGTCGTAGTCTTCAACGTTCCTTCAGGGGAATCAAGTTCCCAGGGAGAATTCATCTCGGGGCAAGTTTCGCGCTTAGATGCTTTCAGCGCTTATCTTTTCCGCATTTAGCTACCGGGCAATGCCATTGGCATGACAACCCGAACACCAGTGATGCGTCCACTCCGGTCCTCTCGTACTAGGAGCAGCCCCCTCAATTCTCCAGCGCCCACGGCAGATAGGGACCGAACTGTCTCACGACGTTCTAAACCCAGCTCGCGTACCACTTTAAATGGCGAACAGCCATACCCTTGGGACCTACTTCAGCCCCAGGATGTGATGAGCCGACATCGAGGTGCCAAACACCGCCGTCGATATGAACTCTTGGGCGGTATCAGCCTGTTATCCCCGGAGTACCTTTTATCCGTTGAGCGATGGCCCTTCCATTCAGAACCACCGGATCACTAAGACCTGCTTTCGCACCTGCTCGAGCCGTCACTCTCGCAGTCAAGCTAGCTTATGCCTTTGCACTAACCTCACGATGTCCGACCGTGATTAGCTAACCTTCGTGCTCCTCCGTTACGCTTTAGGAGGAGACCGCCCCAGTCAAACTACCCACCAGACACTGTCCGCAACCCGGATTACGGGTCTACGTTAGAACACCAGCCATTAAAGGGTGGTATTTCAAGGTTGGCTCCACAAGAACTGGCGTCCTCGCTTCAAAGCCTCCCACCTATCCTACACATCAAGGACCAGTGTTCAGTGTCAAGCTATAGTAAAGGTTCACGGGGTCTTTCCGTCTTGCCGCGGGTACACTGCATCTTCACAGCGATTTCAATTTCACTGAGTCTCGGGTGGAGACAGCCTGGCCATCATTACGCCATTCGTGCAGGTCGGAACTTACCCGACAAGGAATTTCGCTACCTTAGGACCGTTATAGTTACGGCCGCCGTTTACCGGGGCTTCGATCAAGAGCTTCAGCTTGCGCTTAACCCCATCAATTAACCTTCCGGCACCGGGCAGGCGTCACACCGTATACGTCCACTTTCGTGTTTGCACAGTGCTGTGTTTTTAATAAACAGTTGCAGCCAGCTGGTATCTTCGACTGCCTTCAGCTCCATCCGCGAGGGACTTCACCTACCGACAGCGTGCCTTCTCCCGAAGTTACGGCACCATTTTGCCTAGTTCCTTCACCCGAGTTCTCTCAAGCGCCTTGGTATTCTCTACCTGACCACCTGTGTCGGTTTGGGGTACGATTTGATGTGACCTGATGCTTAGAGGCTTTTCCTGGAAGTGCGGCATTTGTTACTTCAGTACCGTAGTACCTCGTCATCACACCTCAGCGTTAGATAAGAGTCCGGATTTACCTAAACTCTCCGCCTACATGCTTAAACCGGGACAACCGTCGCCCGGCTAACATAGCCCTCTCCGTCCCCCCTTCGCAGTCACACCGAGTACAGGAATATTAACCTGTTTCCCATCGACTACGCCTTTCGGCCTCGCCTTAGGGGTCGACTCACCCTGCCCCGATTAACGTTGGACAGGAACCCTTGGTCTTCCGGCGAGCGGGTTTTTCACCCGCTTTATCGTTACTTATGTCAGCATTCGCACTTCTGATACCTCCACCTACCCTCACAGGTAAGCTTCGACGGCTTACAGAACGCTCCCCTACCCAACAACGCATAAGCGTCGCTGCCGCAGCTTCGGTGCATGGTTTAGCCCCGTTACATCTTCCGCGCAGGCCGACTCGACCAGTGAGCTATTACGCTTTCTTTAAATGATGGCTGCTTCTAAGCCAACATCCTGGCTGTCTGTGCCTTCCCACATCGTTTCCCACTTAACCATGACTTTGGGACCTTAGCTGGCGGTCTGGGTTGTTTCCCTCTTCACGACGGACGTTAGCACCCGCCGTGTGTCTCCCGTGATAACATTCTTCGGTATTCGTAGTTTGCATCGGGTTGGTAAGCCGGGATGGCCCCCTAGCCGAAACAGTGCTCTACCCCCGAAGATGAGTTCACGAGGCGCTACCTAAATAGCTTTCGGGGAGAACCAGCTATCTCCCGGTTTGATTGGCCTTTCACCCCCAGCCACAAGTCATCCGCTAATTTTTCAACATTAGTCGGTTCGGTCCTCCAGTTAGTGTTACCCAACCTTCAACCTGCCCATGGCTAGATCACCGGGTTTCGGGTCTATACCCTGCAACTTAACGCCCAGTTAAGACTCGGTTTCCCTGCGGCTCCCCTATACGGTTAACCTTGCTACAGAATATAAGTCGCTGACCCATTATACAAAAGGTACGCAGTCACCCCATAAAAGAGGCTCCCACTGCTTGTACGTACACGGTTTCAGGTTCTGTTTCACTCCCCTCGCCGGGGTTCTTTTCGCCTTTCCCTCACGGTACTTGTTCGCTATCGGTCAGTCAGGAGTATTTAGCCTTGGAGGATGGTCCCCCCATATTCAGACAGGATACCACGTGTCCCGCCCTACTCTTCGAGTTCACAGCAAGTGCATTTTTGTGTACGGGAGTATCACCCTGTACCCTGCGACTTTCCAGACGCTTCCACTAATGCACAAACTGATTCAGACTCTGGGCTGTTCCCCGTTCGCTCGCCGCTACTGGGGGAATCTCGGTTGATTTCTTTTCCTCGAGGTACTTAGATGTTTCAGTTCCCTCGGTTCGCTTCGTTAAGCTATGTATTCACTTAACGATAGTGCAACGAATTGCACTGGGTTTCCCCATTCGGAAATCGTCGGTTATAACGGTTCATATCACCTTACCGACGCTTATCGCAGATTAGCACGTCCTTCATCGCCTCTGACTGCCAGGGCATCCACCGTGTACGCTTAGTCGCTTAACCTCACAACCCGAAGATGTCTCGTAAGACACACTCGTATGTTGTGAAAATTTGAGAGACTCGAACATATCGTATTCCCATTCCTTATTACGGAGGAATGAGACGACATGTCGTTTCAATTTTCAGCTTGTTCCGGATTTTTAAAGAGCAATATCTCAAACGTGACTCGAAAGTCAGTTTTGAGATATTCGGTGATAATGTCTTTCACACATTATCGGAGATGGCGTCCCCAAGGGGATTCGAACCCCTGTTACAGCCGTGAAAGGGCAGTGTCCTAGGCCTCTAGACGATGGGGACACGAATAATCCTGATAACAGGATATCGCTTGCTCATTTACTTCTATCAGACAATCTGTGTGAGCACTACGCAAGTTCGTATCTTTTAGGTAAGGAGGTGATCCAACCGCAGGTTCCCCTACGGTTACCTTGTTACGACTTCACCCCAGTCATGAATCACAAAGTGGTAAGCGCCCTCCCGAAGGTTAAGCTACCTACTTCTTTTGCAACCCACTCCCATGGTGTGACGGGCGGTGTGTACAAGGCCCGGGAACGTATTCACCGTAGCATTCTGATCTACGATTACTAGCGATTCCGACTTCACGGAGTCGAGTTGCAGACTCCGATCCGGACTACGACGCACTTTATGAGGTCCGCTTGCTCTCGCGAGGTCGCTTCTCTTTGTATGCGCCATTGTAGCACGTGTGTAGCCCTACTCGTAAGGGCCATGATGACTTGACGTCATCCCCACCTTCCTCCAGTTTATCACTGGCAGTCTCCTTTGAGTTCCCGGCCGAACCGCTGGCAACAAAGGATAAGGGTTGCGCTCGTTGCGGGACTTAACCCAACATTTCACAACACGAGCTGACGACAGCCATGCAGCACCTGTCTCACAGTTCCCGAAGGCACTAAGGCATCTCTGCCGAATTCTGTGGATGTCAAGAGTAGGTAAGGTTCTTCGCGTTGCATCGAATTAAACCACATGCTCCACCGCTTGTGCGGGCCCCCGTCAATTCATTTGAGTTTTAACCTTGCGGCCGTACTCCCCAGGCGGTCGACTTAACGCGTTAGCTCCGGAAGCCACTCCTCAAGGGAACAACCTCCAAGTCGACATCGTTTACGGCGTGGACTACCAGGGTATCTAATCCTGTTTGCTCCCCACGCTTTCGCACCTGAGCGTCAGTCTTTGTCCAGGGGGCCGCCTTCGCCACCGGTATTCCTCCAGATCTCTACGCATTTCACCGCTACACCTGGAATTCTACCCCCTCTACAAGACTCTAGCTTGCCAGTTTCGAATGCAGTTCCCAGGTTGAGCCCGGGGATTTCACATCCGACTTGACAAACCGCCTGCGTGCGCTTTACGCCCAGTAATTCCGATTAACGCTTGCACCCTCCGTATTACCGCGGCTGCTGGCACGGAGTTAGCCGGTGCTTCTTCTGCGAGTAACGTCAATCACTGCGGTTATTAACCACAATGCCTTCCTCCTCGCTGAAAGTACTTTACAACCCGAAGGCCTTCTTCATACACGCGGCATGGCTGCATCAGGCTTGCGCCCATTGTGCAATATTCCCCACTGCTGCCTCCCGTAGGAGTCTGGACCGTGTCTCAGTTCCAGTGTGGCTGGTCATCCTCTCAGACCAGCTAGGGATCGTCGCCTAGGTGAGCCATTACCTCACCTACTAGCTAATCCCATCTGGGCACATCTGATGGCAAGAGGCCCGAAGGTCCCCCTCTTTGGTCCGAAGACGTTATGCGGTATTAGCTACCGTTTCCAGTAGTTATCCCCCTCCATCAGGCAGTTTCCCAGACATTACTCACCCGTCCGCCGCTCGTCACCCAGGAGCAAGCTCCCTGTGCTACCGCTCGACTTGCATGTGTTAGGCCTGCCGCCAGCGTTCAATCTGAGCCATGATCAAACTCTTCAATTAAAAGCTTGATTTGCTTCAACTCGTGAAGCGGTGCTCAAAAATTAACTTTCGTAATAATTCAACTAAATGAATTACTGCTTGGTCACTCTTCAAGACTTGATATTTTTTTGTACCCGAAGGTACTTGAGATATCAATCCTGCGAGTGCCCACACAGATTGTCTGATAAATTGTTAAAGAGCAGTGAGTTAGGCGCTTTCGCTTGCTAACTCGAGGTGGCGTATATTACGCTTTCCTCTTTCAGAGTCAACCCTTAATTTCAGGATATTTGACTCTCATCGCCGCCGTTACTCTGTGATGTTGTTCACATGTTCCGTGTCGATGGAGGCGCATTATAGGGAGTTATCCGGAGGCTGCAAGCCTAAATATGCGTTAATTTGACTGACTGCTGCAATCCCCAGCAAAACCCCGCCTTATACGCAGTTACACACAAAGTTATCCACATTCGTGATGAAGTCCTAAATTTTGCGAGCGTGACGCAAACGTTTTCGCTACAATGCACCCGCAATAAATGGACGCCCCGTTTTGGGGCGTTAGCTGAGTTTTAGGGAAAATTGCTAAAATTCAGCTAACGCTCTTCTATATGCGAACCAAAGCTAAGGGATCAAACCATGCAACAACGTCGCCCTGTACGCCGCGCTCTGCTCAGTGTTTCTGACAAAGCCGGTATCGTCGAATTCGCCCAGGCGCTCTCCCAACGTGGCGTGGAGCTGCTGTCCACTGGCGGAACCGCTCATCTGCTGGCTAAAGCTGGCCTGCCGGTAACCGAAGTCTCTGACTACACCGGTTTCCCGGAGATGATGGATGGACGCGTCAAAACTCTGCATCCAAAAGTACACGGTGGCATTCTGGGTCGTCGCGGCCAGGATGATGCGATCATGGAACAACACGCTATCTCCCCAATTGATATGGTTGTCGTCAACCTCTACCCGTTCGCACAGACTGTTGCCCGCGAAGGCTGCTCTCTGGAAGATGCGGTAGAGAATATTGATATCGGCGGCCCAACCATGGTGCGCTCCGCTGCGAAGAACCACAAAGATGTGGCAATCGTAGTAAAGAGCAGTGACTACGAAGCGATTATTAGCGAGCTGGATGCTAATGAAGGATCTCTGACGCTCGAGACACGTTTCGATTTGGCGATCAAAGCATTCGAACACACCGCCGCTTACGACAGCATGATCGCCAACTACTTTGGTAGCATGGTTCCTGCCTATCATGGCGAAAGCAAAGATCCTTCAGGTCGCTTCCCTCGTACGTTGAACCTGAACTTCATTAAGAAGCAGGATATGCGTTACGGTGAAAACAGCCACCAGCAAGCAGCCTTCTATATAGAAGAAGAAATTAAAGAAGCTTCTGTCGCTACGGCAACTCAGGTTCAGGGCAAAGCGCTCTCTTATAACAACATCGCTGATACCGATGCCGCACTGGAATGTGTGAAAGAGTTCAACGAACCTGCCTGCGTTATCGTGAAGCATGCCAACCCTTGTGGTGTGGCAGTCAGCGATTCCTTATTAGATGCATACGACCGCGCCTATAAAACAGACCCGACTTCCGCATTCGGCGGCATCATCGCTTTCAACCGTGAACTGGATGCCGAAACTGCGCAGGCGATTATCTCCCGCCAGTTCGTCGAGGTGATTATTGCCCCTTCAGCCAGCGAAGAAGCTCTGAAGATCACAGCGGCTAAGCAAAACGTTCGCGTTCTGACTTGCGGCCAGTGGCAGCAGCGTATTCCGGGCCTGGATTTCAAACGAGTTAACGGTGGTGTGTTAGTACAGGATCGTGATCTGGGCATGGTGACAGCCGCAGACCTGCGTGTTGTCAGCAAACGCCAGCCGACCGAGCAAGAACTGCGTGATGCATTGTTCTGCTGGAAGGTAGCGAAGTTTGTTAAGTCCAACGCCATTGTCTATGCCCGCGAGAATATGACTATCGGCATAGGCGCCGGTCAGATGAGCCGTGTTTATTCCGCCAAAATCGCCGGTATCAAGGCAAGCGATGAAGGCCTGGAAGTGAAAGGCTCGGCAATGGCATCAGATGCCTTCTTCCCATTCCGTGACGGTATTGATGCCGCAGCGGCAGTTGGCGTGAGCTGTGTTATCCAGCCTGGTGGTTCAATCCGCGATGAAGAAGTGATCGCCGCTGCTGACGAACATGGGATCGCCATGATCTTCACCGATATGCGCCACTTCCGCCATTAATCCCGGAGCGTCTATAAATGAAAGTATTAGTAATAGGTAATGGCGGGCGTGAACACGCGCTGGCCTGGAAAGCGTCACAGTCACCATTAGTTCGTACGGTATTTGTTGCTCCCGGCAATGCCGGTACGGCTCTGGAACCTGCTTTGCAGAACGTGGCGATTAGCCCAACTGACATTGCTGCCCTGTTGAGCTTTGCACAGAATGAAAAAATTGACCTGACGATTGTCGGCCCGGAAGCGCCGCTGGTGATGGGCGTGGTCGATACCTTCCGTGCTGCTGGCCTGAAGATCTTTGGCCCAACTCAGGGGGCTGCGCAGTTAGAAGGTTCAAAAGCTTTCAGCAAGGATTTCCTGGCTCGCCATAAAATCCCGACCGCTGAATACCAAAACTTCACCGAAGTCGAACCCGCTTTGGCTTATGTCCGTGAAAAAGGCGCGCCGATTGTCATTAAGGCCGATGGCCTGGCCGCGGGCAAAGGCGTAATCGTAGCGATGACGCTGATCGATGCCGAAGCGGCGGTAAACGATATGCTGGCAGGTAACGCCTTTGGCGACGCCGGGCACCGCATCGTGGTAGAAGAGTTTTTGGATGGCGAAGAGGCCAGCTTCATCGTGATGGTGGATGGCGAAAACGTTCTGCCGATGGCCACCAGCCAGGATCATAAGCGTGTTGGTGATGCAGATACCGGCCCGAACACTGGCGGTATGGGTGCGTACTCTCCTGCCCCAGTTGTGACTGATGAAGTCCACCAGCGTGCAATGGACCTGGTTATCTGGCCAACCGTGCGCGGCATGGCTGCTGAAGGGAATACCTACACCGGTTTCCTGTATGCCGGCCTGATGATCGATAAACAAGGTAACCCGAAGGTTATCGAGTTTAACTGCCGCTTTGGTGACCCTGAAACCCAGCCAATCATGCTGCGCCTGCAATCAGATCTGGTTGAGCTGTGCCTCGCCGCATGTGATGGCAAGCTGGATAAGACAACATCTAAGTGGGACGAGCGCCCATCTCTGGGTGTGGTGATGGCCGCTGGCGGCTATCCGGCTGATTACCGTAACGGCGATGTGATTCATGGTTTGCCACTTGAAGAAGTCGCAGACGGCAAAGTGTTCCACGCTGGAACGAAATTGCGTGAAGACGATATGGTTGTGACTAACGGTGGCCGTGTTCTGTGCGTAACCGCATTAGGCGACACTGTCGCACAAGCGCAGCAACGTGCTTATGAGCTTATGAAGGATATCCACTGGGATGGCAGTTTTAGCCGCTCCGATATTGGCTATCGTGCTATTGAGCGTGAAAACGCGAAGTAAGACTCGAAACTCGCAGTGATATTTAAGACCGCCCTCGTGGCGGTTTTTTTATTTAGAACGTAGCAGGTTTAGGCTGCCAGCTACAGAAATCCTGATTCGCTACCAGCAACAGCTGAGAACCTTCCGGCGCTTCAAGCCAGGCTATGCTCACATCGAGTGACGAATGGCGTTGGCGATTCGCAATATGATTGAGCGATACGCTGTCGAGTTTAGGCTCGAATGTCTCACCTTCGCAGGTTGTCACCGTGCCATTGCTATGCCAGCGGCCTTGTCGCAAAACAACACGCCCAATGCGCAATGCTTCGCTGGTCGCTTTAGTCTGAGTCGCCTGATACTGATACAAAGCGATTTGGTCATTGGAAAGCTGCTGTTTTTGACCATTCACTTCGCGCTGCATAAAGCTCAGTTCGCCATGATCGTCAAAACGCACTTTGATATGTTCTGACGGCTCGCTCTGAATCGTCATTTCAATCGATACCAGTTGCTCACCTTGCCAGCGGTAATCACTGGTGGTCGTTGCACCCTTCTGCCTTGGGCTAAACGCCGTAAGCATGTGAATGCTGCCATCATCGCTGTTGTCTTTACGCCAGATGCGCACAACACCTTGATCGGCAATATATCCGCTCGCGGTAAATGGCGGGAGAGGAGAATGACTGCTGCAAGCCATAAGCAGCAATGTGCCTGTCAGCGCGGCCAGAGGACGGCAGACAAACAAAAGGGGCGTAAACGCCCCTCTGCTAAAACTGTTCACTGACACTATTAGCTCTTAACAGCGTCTTTCAGTGCTTTGCCTGAAACAAATGCCGGCACGTTAGCTGCGGCGATTTTGATTTCATTACCAGTCTGTGGGTTGCGGCCAGTGCGCTCAGCACGGTGGTTTACCTTAAAGGTACCGAAACCAACCAGTTGGACAGCATCACCTTCTTTCAGAGACTCAGTAATTGCAGCCAGGGTGGATTCCAGAGCAGCTTTAGCCTGTACTTTAGACAGATCAGCCTTGTCAGCAATTACATCAATCAGTTGAGTCTTGTTCATAAGTTATCCTTACAATGTGTTTATCGCTTGCTAAGCATCGAGTGCGACGGAAATGCCAAAAAAGCACTCTCCTGCATACACGCACCGATAGCCACTTTTTTCGCCCCACAAATGTAGACCAGACGGGGGGCTAATTGGAAGCCTTCAGGGGTGACAATTCGGACTGTAAGTCACGTTTTGCTGTCTTACTGCTGCAAATTTATACCAATATTGCTACTACCTGCTTCACGCAGGTCCGCGCGGAGCCCTTTGATCAGCTCAACGTCGCGCTCTTCGCAGTCAGCCAACAGGCGGAAAATCTCCCATTGGATGTCCCATTCTTCTTCAACAGCAGGGTTTGCTCTGAGCTCTTCGTCGGTCATTTCGCGACCAGCCTGGGTCATTTCTAGCATGGCAACTGTGGTAATTGATGCCTTACTGACTTCGATTGCATGCTCAAGAGTTTCCCCTGAAAGACGTGAGTGAACTAATTCGCTCAATGCAACGCATGCATCAATCGCCGGATAGACACCGTAAATATCATAGTCGTCGGCAGACGGAATGCCTTCTTCGAGTTTCTCGAGTTGGCTGTCAAAGTTTACTTTCGCATCTTTGACCGTCAATGTTTCCCAAATCAAGTCGAGAATACGGCGATACAACTGAGGATCACCAAATTCAGTCTGCTGGCAGAACATGGCGTAATTCGGATACATACGTTCGCATAAAGAAGCCATGAAAGTGACATGTTGCCAGCTTTCCAGTTTCTCCAGGCGCAGATGGATTGGGTTTTGTAACATAGCGATGTCTCAAAGACGGAATATTAGCGGCAGTTTACCTTAATCACCCCTGAATTGCTTGCCACCGCGTGAAAGCCGGGCGACCCGATGCCACAGCATCTGCCCAGCGAGTGGCTTCAGGTAAGCGGTAACCCATCAGACAGCGATTCACCCATAGCAAGGCCGTATCAAGGCTTACACGATGGCCTGTGGAGACAAACAACGGATTGCAGCGCTTTTTACTGCGTAATACCCATGCGAGCGCTTCACCTTTGTCGGTCAGCAACTGGCATGAGCCAGGTTCTTCAGATAACGGTGCAAACTTCCCACACAAACGCTTCTTAGCAACGCCTATCGTCGGCACGTCCACCAGCAGGCCAAAATGGGCGGCAACGCCCAAACGCCGTGGGTGCGAAATACCGTGGCCATCAACAAACAGTAGGTCCGGTTTTTGCGACAGCATTTCCCACGCCGCAAGCAGTGCAGGATATTCGCGAAACGAGAGGAAGCCGGGGATATATGGCATCGAGGTGGCGACACGCGCCACCTGATATTCAACCAGTTCAAGAGAGGGATATTGCAATAACACGATGGCGGCACGCGTAACATCACCGCCCTGTTCAAACCCAACGTCTGCCCCGGCAATTAACCGGGGAGGATCCTGCTCAAAGCGATCCTCGCGGATCACCTGTGAAGCGAGTTCGATCTGCTGTGCGCGTAAGCTTGCAAGATCCATCACTGATCCTTACTCGTGATACGGCTTCGACAAACGGTGCACCGCTTCTACAAATGCACCCGCGTGTTCTGGCGGAACATCCTGGTGAATGCCATGGCCCAGGTTAAAGACGTGGCCTTCACCTTTACCGAACCCGGCAAGAATGGTCGCGACCTCTTCTTCGATACGCGCAGGCTGAGCATACAGCATTGAAGGGTCCATATTGCCCTGCAATGCGACTTTATGGCCGACACGACGACGAGCATCGGCGATATCGGTCGTCCAGTCTAATCCCAGCGCATCACATCCCGTTTCAGCCATCGCTTCCAGCCACTGACCGCCACCCTTAGTGAACATGGTCACAGGCACTCGACGACCTTCGTTTTCACGTAGCAGGCCATCGATGATTTTGTGCATGTAATAGAGCGAGAACTGCTGATAATCACGCCCGGTCAGCACGCCGCCCCAGGTATCGAAAATCATCACCGATTGCGCACCCGCTTTGATTTGCGCATTCAGGTACAGCGTGACGCTTTGCGCCAGCTTGTCGAGCAGAAGGTGCAGCGCTTGCGGGTCGGCATACATCATCTTTTTAATCACGGTAAAGGCTTTGCTGCTGCCGCCTTCGACCATATAAGTCGCCAGCGTCCACGGGCTACCGGTGAAGCCAATCAGCGGTACTTCGCCTTTTAACTCGCGGCGGATAGTACGTACCGCGTTCATCACATAACCCAGTTCACCTTCCGGATCAGGAATCGGCAACTTTTCAACATCAGCACGGCTGGTAATTGGCGAGCGGAAACGCGGGCCTTCACCCGCTTCAAAATAAAGGCCAAGCCCCATCGCATCAGGCACGGTGAGGATGTCGGAGAAGAGGATCGCCGCATCAAGCTTGTAGCGACGCAGCGGCTGCAAAGTCACTTCGCAAGCCAACTCAGCATTTTTGCACAGCGACATAAAATCGCCAGCCTGCGCACGAGTCGCTTTGTATTCTGGCAAGTAACGACCTGCCTGCCTCATCATCCATACTGGCGTGGTATCTACAGGCTGGCGTTGCAGCGCCCGCAGGTAACGATCGTTCTTCAGTTCAGTCATTTTGCATTTCCTTTGGCTGGAACTCTAAATACATTCCGCCAGTTTACCACGTCATTCATACTCTGCCCGACACAGGGCGACAGTGTCTTCAATCAGGCGACGAGCCACCGTACCCGGTGGAGGCAATAACGGAAGTTGGTCATACCGATACCAACCCGCATCAAGTAACTCTTTCGGGTCGATTTCAATTTCGCCGCTGTCATATTCCGCCATAAATGCGGTCATCAGCGATTGCGGGAACGGCCAAGGTTGGGAAGTTACATAGCGTAAATTCTTCACACGAATGCTGCTCTCTTCCATCACCTCACGCGCCACGGCCTGCTCGAGGGTTTCCCCAACTTCGACAAAACCGGCCAGCACGGTATAAATTCCACCGCGATGGCGTGTGTGCTGAGCAAGCAGGATATGGTCTTCACGACGGATAGCCACGATTATGCACGGTGAAATTTGTGGATAGTAGCGTTCACGACAATGGTTACACAGCATCGCCCATTCAGTTTTGCTGACGTGCATTTCATGGCCACAGTAGCCACAGAACTTATGCGAGCGATAGAACTCCGCTAACTGCACGCCACGCCCAGCAAGTTGAAATAACCCTGGGTCCTGGTCAATAACCTGGCGCACTGAGCCCATATCCGCACGGCGATGTTGCCGCACTAACCACACCGGCTCACTTTCCCACTCGCCGATATGCATCCCAACCGCACCATCAAGCTGAAAATCTTGTGCTGCTCCGTGAGGTAGCTCACCTTTCGGCAACCACAATTTTTGTTCATGACTGACGATAAACCAGCCCTGATCTAACTTTTGAATTACACGTTCCATAACCTGGTGCACATCCCCGAGTTCGCTGGTATAAACAAATGGTCGTAACAATTTTGGGTACGTTTGCGTTACATCTTTTACTCACGGAATCACGGAGTCAATCATGCTTAACCAGTTAGAAAATCTGACTGAGCGCGTCGGTGGTAGTAATGAGTTAATCGACCAATGGCTATATGCCCGCAAACATTTATTGGTGGCTTATTACAATATGGTTGGGATCAAGCCTAACAAGGAATCCCATACCGCGCTCAATGAAAAGGCTCTGGATAACTTTTGCCATAATCTGGTGGATTATCTTTCTGCCGGTCATTTCAATATTTATGAACGCATTATCAGCGAAATGGAAGGCAGCAGCCCACTTTTAGCCGCAACTCATCTTTATCCGCAGCTTGAAGCCAACACCCAGCACATCATGGATTTTTACGATTCGCATCTCGAAAGTGCTATCGATGATGATAACTATATTGAGTTCCAGAAAGCGTTATCCGGCATCGGTGAAGCACTGGAATCACGTTTTTCACTGGAAGATAAACTCATTCAGTTAGCTTACGACCACGATATAAATGACAGTGCTAACGATACCGGCAACCTTGCACGCCCGGCTTGAGTTCTGCGCTGTTAACGAGTAGTTTACATAACGACCCGTAGCAATACGGGTTTCTTCTTGTCGGAGTGCCGAGTGTTTAACTGAACACCGGCTGAGACCGTTAATTCGGGATCCGCGGAACCTGATCAGGCTAATACCTGCGAAGGGAACAAGAGTAATTCTGCTTTTGGGTTCACCCGTACGCGGGCGCCCCACATTTATTACTCCTCCGTTGTTCTGGCAAGCCACTCCTTGATATTTACTGGAATGAGCTATGTCTATTACTGAAAAAAAACAAACCGCCGCGAACAACGCGCTGCTGCCCAGCATTTTATCCATACGCTGGAAGGTACTGCTTTCCCTAATTCCCAACGCATTTATCTAACTGGCTCACGCGATGATATCCGCGTACCGATGCGCGAAATTCAACTTAGCCCAACCGCAACGGGCGGTACGAAAGAAAACCCTCTGTTCACCCCTAACGATGCCATTCCGGTGTATGACACTTCAGGTCCGTATGGCGACCCGGCAATCAGCATCGACGTTCTGTGCGGGCTTTCACCACTGCGTGAAAGCTGGATTAGCGAGCGTGATGATTGCGAAACACTGACCGACCGTAGCTCTGCATATACCAAAGAGCGCCTTGCTGATGATGGTCTGGACGAATTGCGTTTTGAAACACAACTCACGCCGAAGCGCGCAAAAGCCGGGAAAATTGTCACGCAGTTGCACTATGCACGCCAGGGCATAGTGACGCCGGAAATGGAGTTTATCGCCATACGTGAAAACATGGGCCGCGAACGCATTCGCGATGAAGTGTTACGCCACCAGCACCCAGGCCAGAGTTTTGGTGCTCTCGTGCCAGAAAACATTACTCCTGAATTTGTACGCGATGAAGTCGCCGCAGGCCGGGCAATCATTCCCGCCAATATTAACCACCCTGAGTCTGAGCCGATGATTATCGGCCGTAATTTCCTTGTCAAAGTGAATGCCAATATCGGCAACTCAGCGGTCACCTCCTCGATTGAAGAAGAAGTGGAAAAACTGGTGTGGTCAACGCGCTGGGGCGCAGACACCGTGATGGATCTTTCCACCGGCCGCTATATCCACGAAACCCGCGAATGGATTTTACGTAACAGCCCAGTCCCTATCGGCACCGTGCCCATTTACCAGTCGCTGGAAAAAGTAAATGGCATCGCTGAAGACCTGACCTGGGAAATGTTCCGCGACACACTCCTGGAACAGGCCGAGCAAGGCGTGGACTATTTCACCATTCACGCCGGAGTGCTGCTGCGTTATGTGCCGATGACGGCCAAACGCCTGACCGGAATTGTGTCGCGCGGCGGTTCGATTATGGCGAAATGGTGCCTGTCACATCATCAGGAAAACTTCCTGTATGAGCACTTCCGCGAAATTTGCGAAATCTGTGCCGCTTACGACGTTTCACTCTCGCTTGGCGACGGCCTGCGCCCTGGCTCCATTCAGGATGCCAACGATGAAGCGCAATTCTCTGAGCTGCATACGCTTGGCGAGTTGACCAAAATTGCCTGGGAATACGATGTGCAGGTGATGATTGAAGGCCCGGGACATGTGCCCATGCAGATGATCCGCCGCAATATGACCGAAGAACTGGAGCACTGCCATGAAGCTCCGTTCTACACGCTCGGCCCGCTGACCACCGATATTGCACCGGGTTACGACCATTTCACCTCAGGTATTGGTGCAGCCATGATTGGCTGGTTCGGCTGTGCGATGCTTTGTTACGTCACACCAAAAGAGCATCTTGGCCTACCGAATAAAGAAGATGTTAAACAGGGGCTGATTACCTACAAAATTGCGGCACATGCCGCAGACCTGGCAAAAGGCCACCCTGGTGCGCAAATCCGCGACAACGCGATGTCGAAAGCCCGTTTTGAATTCCGCTGGGAAGACCAGTTTAATCTCGCGCTTGACCCTTTCACCGCCCGCGCCTATCACGATGAAACCCTGCCGCAGGAATCCGGCAAGGTCGCGCACTTCTGTTCGATGTGCGGACCAAAATTCTGCTCGATGAAAATCTCCCAGGAGGTTCGCGATTTCGCCGCTAAGCAAGCCATAGAAGTTGGCATGGACGATATGTCGCAATCCTTCCGTGCAAAAGGTGGCGAAATTTATCTGCGTCAGGAGGAAGTGTGATGAGCACCCCCGCCTTCCCTTCTGTGCCCAAACGACTCGGGTTGTATCCGGTAGTGGATAGCGTCGAGTGGATTGCCCGCTTACTGGAGGCGGGAGTACGCACCCTTCAATTACGGATTAAAGACAAACGCGACGAAGAAGTTGAAGCCGACATTACTACTGCCATTGCGCTTGGTAAGCGATATGAGGCGAGGTTATTCATCAATGATTACTGGCGACTGGCGATAAAACATCGTGCTTACGGTGTTCATCTGGGCCAGGAAGATCTGGATGTCGCTAATCTGGATGCCATCCGCGATGCGGGCCTGCGCCTCGGGCTTTCGACGCACGACAATATGGAAATGGATCGCGCCCTGGAAGCACGCCCTTCTTACATCGCGTTGGGGCATGTTTTTCCAACTCAAACCAAGCAGATGCCGTCCGCTCCTCAAGGGCTTTCGCAACTCGCAGCCCACATCAAAACGCTGGGCGATTACCCGACTGTCGCCATCGGTGGAATAAGTATTGAGCGCGTTCCTGCTGTACTCGCAACGGGCGTTGGAAGTGTCGCAGTTGTGAGCGCAATTACTCTGGCCCCAGACTGGCGAGCGGCAACAGCGCAGCTACTGGAGCTTGTGGGGGCTGGCTATGAATGATGCCGATTTCATGCGTTACAGCCGCCAGATGTTGCTGGAAGACATCGCCATTGAAGGGCAGCAAAAGCTGCTCGCCAGCAAAATCTTAATCGTCGGGCTTGGCGGGCTGGGTTCGCCAGCCGCGTTATATCTTGCGGCGGCAGGCGTTGGTACTTTGATTCTCGCCGACGATGACAACGTGCATATCAGTAATTTGCAGCGCCAGATTTTGTTTACCTCTCAGGATTTGGAACAGCCAAAATCGCTGGCCGCTCAACGCCATCTCCAGAAGCTTAACCCGGATATTACGCTCCAGGTTATTAGCGAGCGTTTAGCTGGAGAAGCGTTGATGCAGGCGGTAAAGAACGTCGATCTGGTGCTGGATTGCAGCGACAACATGGCGACACGCCAGGCCGTTAACGCCGCCTGTGTCGCACATAACAAACCGCTGATTTCTGCAAGTGCAGTCGGATTTGGCGGGCAACTGATGGTTCTGACGCCACCGTGGGAAAGCGGTTGTTATCGCTGTGTCTGGCCTGACGAACACGAACCGGAGCGCAACTGCCGTACTGCGGGAATCATCGGCCCGGTGGTTGGTGTGATGGGAACATTGCAGGCTTTGGAGGCCATAAAGTTGTTGAGCGGCATGGCTCCAGCAACGGGTACTTTGCGCCTGTTCGACGCCCGTCAACATAGCTGGCGCTCCCTCGCTATGCAAAAAGCGGCTAATTGCCCGGTATGCGGAGGGCGAGATGCACATCCACTTTAACGATGAACCGCTGCAGTGCCCGGATAACCTGACGCTGGAAAAGCTGCTTGACCAACTGCGCCTGTTGAAACCAGGCGTAGCACTCGCCATCAACCAAAGCATTGTGCCACGTGAACAGTGGGAAGCTCATTTGTTGAAAGATGGCGACCAGATCTTGCTTTTTCAGGCCATAGCCGGGGGTTAACATGCTACAGATTGCTGATAAAACTTTCTCATCACGCTTATTCACCGGCACCGGGAAATTTTCCTCGCCGCAGGTGATGGTTGAAGCGATTCGCGCTTCCGGCTCGCAGTTAGTGACGATGGCAATGAAGCGCGTCGATTTGCGTAACCGTAACGATGCGATTCTCGCGCCACTACTTGAGGCGGGCGTACAGTTGCTGCCGAATACCTCTGGCGCTAAAACGGCTGAAGAAGCGATTTTTGCCGCACAGCTTGCCCGAGAAGCGCTCGGTACGCATTGGGTAAAACTGGAAATCCACCCCGACGCCCGCTATTTGCTACCCGACCCCATCGAAACGCTGAAAGCTGCGGAGGCACTCGTCAAACAGGGTTTTGTCGTATTGCCTTATTGCGGCGCCGATCCCGTTTTGTGCAAACGGCTTGAGGAAGTCGGATGTGCAGCGGTCATGCCACTCGGGGCACCAATTGGTTCGAATCAGGGCTTACAAACCCGGGCATTTTTAGAAATTATTATCGACCAGGCTCGCGTACCAGTAGTGGTTGATGCAGGTATCGGTGCGCCAAGCCATGCCGCAGAAGCGCTGGAAATGGGGGCCGCTGCGGTACTGGTGAACACGGCGATTGCCGTGGCGCATGATCCCGTGCAAATGGCTCAGGCATTTCGCCTGGCAGTTGAAGCTGGCGTATTAGCGGCTAAATCCGGTTTAGGCACCCGCCACCAGCAGGCACAAGCCTCCAGCCCGTTAACCCAGTTTCTGCAATTTAGCCAGGAGGGTACGTGATGGCACAAACTTTCACCGACCGTTGGCGTGAGCTGGACTGGGATGACATCCGACTTCGTATTAACAGCAAGACGGCTGCCGACGTGGAGCGAGCATTGAGCGCACGCAAAATCACCCGCGACGATCTGATGGCGCTGCTCTCCCCTACCGCCAGCCACTATCTCGAGCCGCTGGCACAACAGGCCCAGAAATTAACTCGCCAGCGTTTTGGTAACACGGTGAGTTTTTACGTGCCGCTTTATCTGTCAAATCTCTGCGCTAACGATTGTACTTACTGCGGGTTTTCCATGAGTAACAAGCTCAAACGCAAAACCCTGGATCAACAGGAAATTGAGCGGGAATGCGAGGCGATTCGCAAACTAGGCTTCGAACATTTGTTGTTAGTGACCGGTGAACACCAGACCAAAGTCGGAATGGATTATTTTCGTCAGCACCTTCCTGCGATCCGCCGCCAGTTCAGTTCGCTGCAAATGGAAGTACAGCCGCTGGATGAACATGAATATGCCGAACTGAAAACTCTCGGGCTGGATGGGGTGATGGTTTATCAGGAAACCTATCACCAGGCGGTATACGCGCAGCATCATTTACGGGGCAACAAGCAGGATTTCTTCTGGCGCCTGGAAACACCGGACAGGCTTGGCCGTGCGGGGATAGATAAAATAGGCCTCGGGGCGTTGATTGGTTTATCGGACAGCTGGCGCACCGACTGTTTTATGGTCGCGGAGCACTTACTGTGGCTACAGCAACAATACTGGCAAAGTCGTTATTCGATTTCGTTTCCGCGTTTACGACCCTGTACGGGTGGCGTAGAACCGGCGTCGGTCATGACTGAAAGCCAGTTAGTGCAGGTGATATGCGCATTTCGCCTGCTTGCGCCCGATGTCGAGCTTTCGCTTTCTACGCGTGAATCACCGTGGTTCCGGGATCATATGATCCCACTCGCCATCAATAATGTGAGTGCGTTTTCCAAAACTCAGCCCGGAGGGTACGCCGATAATCACCCTGAGCTTGAGCAGTTTGCGCCGCACGACGGGCGCACTCCGGTGGAAGTGGCTGAGGCATTAACACGCTCAGGCTTACAACCTGTGTGGAAAGATTGGGATAGTTTTCTGGGAAGAAACTCGCCGTAGCTTTGCACGTTTAAATAGCGGCAACTTTTCCTTTTCGTTGCCGCCCCGTCTTTCAATTAATAAACGGTCACTTTCGCGACTTTTGCAACTTTACCGTCTCGGGAAGGCATATCTGGAGTCACGCCCAACGCAATGGCACTGTAAAGCCCGGTCAATTGCGCAAAGGCAACATAGAGTAATGTCGTCCAGGATTCGTGGTAATCCGCCAGCTCTGGTGCGGCAAAATGAAAATAACGATCTCCCGGTTTAACGCCTGCCGGTAACGCATCATGGCCGATGGCAATAATTTGCGCTGTGGCGCTTCGCTCACGGGTCAGTTCCGCCATCATGTCACTGTCATAGCGGTTGATTTCGGCGCGTGCGGCAAGATAACCGATAAGCGTGGCATCACGATTGATAATGAGCTTTGGCCCATGGCGGAATTCCAGCATTGAATGCCAGGCCGTCATCACCTTTCCGTTACCCATTTCCAGCAGTTTGAGGCTGGTTTCACAGGCTACGGCTTTTAGCGACAGAGAACCGACGACTACCACATTGTTGCGAGACTCTGCCGCCCACTTTTCGATATCAGCAGCATAGTGGTTGAGAAAATGGTTCATGCCGCGCTGCAAAACTGGCAGCACTTTTTCGGCTTCAGACCAGCCAGCAGGAGCCACCAGCAACATCAAATACCAAAGGGGAATGGTGAACTCGGAGGTCGCCGCAAAACTGCCGTTAGAAGTACCTTCTGGTACCGGGATAAACAGCCCTTCGCAATGCTGCTGTGCAAGTTGAGCAAGGCGGCTGCTGGCGTTGTTAGTGACACTGAGATGCCGCAATTTCGGGTTAGCGGCGAGTGCTCGCTCCACAACTTTCACTGTTTCCGGCGTGTTACCCGAGCTACTCACCGACACTAATACGGTATTGTTGTGCAGGCTTTCAGGCATCAGCACCAGATCGGTTGCCGGTACCACTTCAATTTGATTTGGTACGATACTACGCAACCAGTTCACACTCGCCTGTGCCGCCAACAGCGAGGAACCCGCCCCTGTAATCAGGATTCGCGTGTCGGTATCACTTTTGCGCCAGAATGCCTGAATCTCAGCTTCATGTGCTTTGACACGTTCAAGTCCTTCTTGCCACAAACGGGGCTGAGCCACGATGGCTTCTACGGTCAAACTGGCTCCCTTTTGCTGCCAGTAAGCTTCATTATGATTTAACATGTTTATTTTCCACCTGTTATGAAACTTGCGCCACGCCGAAGAAGTGCTTTAGCATGCCGACTTCCGCGCTATTCCAATTCATTAACAACCCTATCGGGGGAACCATGAAACCGGTATACATCCTTATTCGCGATACCCTTAAACGCGATATTCAGAACCAAAAATACCCGGTTGGCTCCCTGATCCCTTCTGAACGCGAGCTGGCGGAAACTTACCAGGTCACGCGTGCGACGGTGCAAAAAGCCATTGCCCATATGGAACAAGAAGGCCTGGTTAAAAAAGTGGTCGGCAAAGGTACCTACGTAAATCGCGCCTTTGCACCACCGGTGTATTTGCTCAACCCGAATGGAGAAAGCAGTGCGCTGGGCGTAACGAAAGAACTCAGTGGCAAAGTCGCCATCACCAGCCGCCTGATTTACCATGTGCAGCAACCTGCCGGTGAATACCTTGCCAACCAGTTTGGCGTGCCTGAAAACGAACCTGTTCATGCTATCCGCCGCGTTCGCCTGTTCGACGGCACTCCAGTTTTGGTCGAGGACAGCTACATTCCGTTAGCGATTGTCGATGCCATTGACGACGACGTGCTGCAAAACCACTCGCTGTACGCCTTTATCGAACAGAAGTGCCAACAAAAAATCGGTGGCACAGACTCCATGGTAGGAGCGAGCCTGTTTGACGATGTGATGGCAGCCCTGCTCGATATCCCCGTTAATTCACCCATGTTGCACATCAAAGAGAGCACCTGGCTTGAGGACGGCACGGTGTTTAACTACTCCTGGAGTTACAACCGCGGCGACCTCTTTAGAATGCGCAGCCGTAAAAACCTTATCCCTTAAAGAATTGCGGCAGATATTCGCGGTGTGCTTCGAGTAATTCATCAAGCACCACTTTTGCAACTTTGCCCGAAGGAACCAGTGGATTAAGGGTTAGCGCTTGCAAAGCTGCGCCGTAGTCACCCGTTACCGCTGCTTCCACCGCCATTTCTTCCCAGGCTTTCATCAGAGAAACTAAACCTGAAACTGTGGCAGGCAACGGATCGTTATTAAGCGGAATCGCACCGTAACGCCCAATAACACAAGTCGTTTCAATGGCGACGTTATCCGGCAGTGAACGAATCGCGCCGTTGTTACGCACGTTGACCGTCATCAGTAGATTTTTGTCGTTATAGATTGCGCTGATTAGCTCGCAGGCCGCTTCGGAGTAATACGCCCCACCGCGCTGCTCGAGCTGTTTTGGTTTTTCATGCAACTGCGGGTTTCTGTAAAGCTCAAATAACTCATGCTCGACCGCTTGCACCACTTCGCCACGCGTTCCATGTTCTTCAAATTCCTGAAGCTGCTTTTCCAGCACATCACTGGTGGCGTAGTAATACTGGTGATAAGGGCATGGGATCACGCCAAGATGTTGGATTTGTTCCTGAAGCCATGGAATATCCGGGATATTTTTCGGTTTGTGTTCGCTGTCATATTTGAGATTTTTCAGCACGTCTGGCATGACATCTTTACCATCCATATAGACGTGGGTGCCATACAGGAAATGGTTCAAGCCAACGAGTTGCAGCAAGAAGCGAGATTTATCCACACCGAGAATTTCTGCCACCATACGCTGCATTGACTGGGATAAATTACATAGCCCGACGCATTTAATTTTGCTGTGTTTGATAACTGCTTCGGTGACGATACCACTCGGATTGGTGAAGTTAATCAGCCACGCATCCGGACACTGCTCTTCCATGTCGCGGCAGATATCCAGAATCACAGGAATGGTACGTAGTGCTTTAGCCAACCCGCCCGCACCGTTTGTCTCCTGGCCAATTAGCCCGTGTGACAAGGGAATACGTTCGTCTTTAATACGCGCGTCTAATTGCCCCACCCGCAGTTGGGTTGTGACGAAGTCGGCATCTTTCAGCGCTTCGCGTCTGTCGAGCGTGAGATGAACCTGGCAGTCAATGCCAGCCGCCTCGACCATACGTTTTGCCAGATTTCCGACGATCTCCAGTTTTTCACGACCGGCTTCGACATCCACCAGCCAGATTTCACTAATTGGCATTTCGGCATAGCGTTGGATAAAACCTTCGATAATCTCTGGCGTATAAGAGCTACCGCCACCGATAGTCACTATCTTTAATTTTTTATTCATTACGCAATCCTTCTTTATACTCCAGGACTATTTCATCCTGATTGACGATACTTTCTTCCTGTTCGTTTTCTTCTCGCAGATATTGCTTATCCAGCGTCATAACGAATGGGTAATAAATTGTCATTGCGACTACGAGGTTAATTACCTGAAAGAGCATGCCTTTCCAGCCGCAAATTAAAAAACCGCTAATAAAAATAGGCGTAGTCCAGGGTATTTCCAGACCGGATGTCAGTGGCAACCAGCCAAAAGCCATCGCGCTATAGGTTATTACGCATAGCACAACCGGAACGATGATAAAGGGGATAAATAGCAGCGGGTTTAGGGCAATAGGCACACCGAATATTATCGGCTCGTTGATATTAAAAATGGCGGCCGGCGAAGCGAGTTTCGCTATTTCACGCATGCGCTTGCTTTTAGCCCGAAACAACATCACCAGTAACATTGCGAGGGTAAATCCTGTACCACCACAAATTAAAAACACATCGCGGAACTGTTGAGTAATGATGTTGACTGGTGGCAAGCCTTGCTTCATGGCTTGCATATTTTCAAGCGTTAATGAGCGCCAGATTGGGCCCATAATAGCGGTCACAATAGAATCACCATGCAAACCAAAGAACCAGAAGAAACTGACAAAAAACTCCGCCACCATTTGTGATGGCAAGGTATTGCCCAACTGCATCATCGGCGCTTGCAGCACCTTAAAAATCATCTCTTGCGCTGTGCCAAACGGAGTCACTTCGAATAATAAGCGAATCAGCCAAAATGCCACGACGATAAGAAATGATGGAATTAATGAGCTAAAACTATTTGCCACCGCAGGAGGAACACTCGATGGCATAGAAATTGTCAAACGCGGGTGGTTGAGGAAACGATACAAGCGCACTGCTGTTACCGTCACAATCAGTGAAAGGAATAAACCCTGAGCACCCAGCGCGAAGGTTGGAATGACATCGCTGATTACCCCACCATTTTCTTGCGGAAGTTTATAAGGTGTGACAATCAAAAAACTGACGAGAGAAATAAGCGCACAGGATATTTCATTAAGTTGCCAACGTTTTGCCAGGCTAATGCTGGTACTCAAGACCACAAGTAATGCCATTACAGAATAGGTTGCATCCAGGACATAATTTAACTGCCCAATAAATTTCTCACCAAAAATACGAGTAATAAATTCGTTATAGCCAGGGATTGGCAAATTGGCTATCAGTAAAAAGAAAGAGCCAATAATGAGAAATGGCATAATCCGAATGAAGCCATCTTTAATAGCCGAGAGATAATCATTCCCTTCAATCTTCATTGCCAGGGGCAATATTTTTCTTTCCATAAAAGCAGTGAAATTTTGCATGTTGTGGCTCACTGTGCTGGTTCTGATGTTGGTGGTATATACCACTTAATTAAAGACTATGTAGTTCAGGGTTTTCTGTCAATGAAGCACAATGAGGTTTGCCAGGATTAAGCGGGATTTGTGAGCAGCTCCACAATCGCAAGCGATCAGGGAAACGCAAAATGTAACCGGTTTCAGTCCATCTAAGTTTCTTTTGTGACACCTCACACACAATCACTGCAAAGCGGTTGTTGTACCGGGGCGTCACGGATAATTATCTGTGTATCCAACGGACACTGAGAGCAGATCTATGAAGAATATCGTTTTGTGTTGTGCAGCGGGTATGTCGACTAGCATTTTGGTCCAACGTATGAAGGACGCCGCTCAGAAGAAAGGTATTGAAGTCTCAATCAAGGCAGTGCCGGTTGCAGAATTTAAAGACAATATCGACACCGCCGATATCGTGCTGCTGGGTCCACAGGTTAAATACGAACACGCTAAGCTACAGGCGATTGCAGAGCCGATGGGTAAAACGGTTGCTGTTATCGACATGATGGATTACGGCATGATGAAAGGCGATGTTGTGCTCGAGAAAGCTTTGAAAATGATGGAGTCATAAGACGTGGAAGATTTAGAAACGATTATCATGGAATTGTTGGTTAATGCCGGTAGCGCGCGCAGCCAGGCACTGACAGCTCTGCAAATGGCCCGTAAAGGTGATTTCGTAGCAGCTCAACAAGCGATGGAAGAGTCTCGTGAGTTTGTGAAACATGCGCATAAAATTCAGACCCAACTTATCGGGTTAGATGAAGGCACTGGCAAACTGCCGGTTAACTTGATTACCGTACACTCCCAGGACCACCTGATGAACGCGATGGTGATTCAGGATTTAGCAGAAGACATGATTGAACTGTATCGCCGCCTGCCGCTAGCTAACTGATTTTTATTTCTTTCAGTTTTAACGCTTCAGATTTCAGGCATAAAAAAACCGCTCTTTCGAGCGGTTTTTGTTTTTGGCGTCTCTAACGATTAATCGTTATCGTTACCGCCCAGATTACCTGCGTTCAGCAATTCTGCCAGGCTGGCAGTTGCATCCGCTGCGGTGACCTGAGGTACAACTGGCGCTTCGCCCGCTGCACGACGGCGCATACGATCCTGGTGGTACGCATAACCGGTACCAGCTGGGATCAAACGACCGACGATAACGTTCTCTTTCAGGCCGCGCAGTTCGTCACGTTTACCCGCAACAGCTGCTTCGGTAAGCACACGAGTTGTCTCCTGGAACGATGCCGCGGAGATGAAGGACTCGGTTGCCAGAGAGGCTTTGGTGATACCCAGCAGATCACGTGAGAAGGACACGTTAATCTTGCCGTTCGCTTCCAGTTCGCGGTTAGCGATCTTGACGCGAGAGTATTCAGCCTGCTCACCTTCCAGGAAGTCAGAGCTACCAGCGTTAACGATGGTTGCTTTACGCAACATCTGACGCACGATGACTTCGATGTGTTTATCGTTAATCTTAACGCCTTGCAGACGGTAAACGTCCTGCACTTCGTTGGTGATGTAACGAGTCACAGCATACACGCCACGCAGACGCAGAATGTCGTGCGGAGATTCTGGACCATCGGAAACAACGTCACCGCGTTCTACAACTTCGCCTTCGAACACGTTCAGCTGACGCCACTTAGGAATCATCTCTTCGTAAGCATCGCTGCCGTCGAGTGGAGAGATAACCAGACGGCGTTTGCCTTTGGTTTCTTTACCGAACGAGATGATCCCGCTGATTTCAGCAAGGATAGCTGGCTCTTTCGGACGACGCGCTTCGAACAGGTCAGCAACGCGTGGCAGACCACCGGTGATGTCCTTGGTACCACTTGATTCCTGAGGAATACGCGCCAGCGCGTCACCAGAGTGAATCTGAGTACCATCTTCCAGCTGAACAATCGCTTTACCTGGCAGGAAGTACTGAGCTGGCATATCTGTACCAGGGATCAGAACGTCGTTACCTTGAGCATCAACAATTTTCAGTGCTGGACGCAGATCTTTACCACCCGCGGTACGTTCTGCAGAATCCAGAACAACCAGAGATGACAGACCTGTCAGTTCGTCAGTTTGACGAGTAATGGTCTGGCCGTCGACCATGTCAGTAAAGCGGATGAAACCACTTACTTCAGAGACGACTGGCATGGTGTGCGGATCCCAGTTTGCTACGGTTTCGCCCGCTGCAATCTGCTCGCCATCACCTTTACCCATTACCGCACCGTAAGGAACTTTATAGCTCTCTTTAGTACGACCGAATTCATCAATCAGTTTCAGCTCGGTGTTACGAGAAGTGACGACCAGTTTCCCGGCGGAGTTCACAACCGACTTAGCGTTGCTGAGCTTGATGCTACCTTTGTTCTTAACCTGAATGCTGGATTCAGCAGCCGAACGAGATGCCGCACCACCGATGTGGAACGTACGCATCGTCAGCTGAGTACCTGGTTCACCGATGGACTGTGCCGCGATAACCCCGATAGCTTCACCTTTGTTGATGATGTGACCACGAGCCAGGTCGCGACCATAGCAGTGTGCACACACGCCGAAGTCGGTTTCACAACCAACAACAGAACGTACTTTCACGCTATCAACAGAGTTAAGTTCTAACACGTCACACCACTGCTCATCGATCAGCGTGTTACGAGTTACCAGGATGTCTGCAGTACCCGGCTTGATCACATCTTCAGCCGTTACACGGCCCAGAACGCGGTCGCGCAGTGGTTCTTTAACATCGCCGCCTTCGATAACCGGAGTCATCGTGATACCTTCGAGGGTGCCACAATCGTCTTCGGTAACAACCAAGTCCTGTGCAACGTCAACCAGACGACGCGTCAGATAACCGGAGTTCGCAGTTTTCAGTGCGGTATCCGCCAAGCCTTTACGAGCACCGTGCGTGGAGATGAAGTACTGGAGTACGTTCAGACCTTCACGGAAGTTCGCGGTGATTGGCGTTTCGATGATGGAGCCATCTGGCTTAGCCATCAGACCACGCATACCTGCCAACTGACGAATCTGTGCTGCAGAACCACGAGCACCGGAGTCGGCCATCATGTAAATGCTGTTGAAGGAAACTTGCTGCTCTTCGACGCCGTCACGGTTAATAACGGATTCAGTTTGCAGGTTGTCCATCATCGCTTTAGATACACGATCGTTCGCCGCAGCCCAGATATCGATGACTTTGTTATAGCGTTCGCCGGCTGTTACCAGACCAGACTGGAACTGTTCCTGAATTTCAGCAACTTCAGCTTCCGCTTCAGAGATGATTTCAGTTTTCTTCGCAGGGATGACCATGTCATCGATACCAACGGATACACCTGAACGCGCTGCATAAGCAAAGCCGGTGTACATCGTTTGGTCAGCAAAGATTACCGTAGGCTTCAGACCCAGAATACGATAACAAGTGTTCAGCATTTTGGAGATTGCCTTCTTGCCCAGCGCCTGGTTGACGATGGAGTAAGGCAGACCTTTCGGTACGATCATCCACAAAATCGCACGACCTACGGTGGTGTCGATAATGCTGGTTTTGGCAACGAACTCTTCGTTCTCGCCTTTTTCATATTCAGTGATACGCACTTTTACACGCGCATGCAGAGAGGCCAGACCTGCGCGATAGATACGCTCAGCTTCTTTAGGGCCAGTCAGCACCATGCCTTCGCCTTTGGCGTTAACACAGTCACGGGTCATGTAGTACAGACCCAATACAACGTCCTGAGAAGGAACGATGATTGGCTCGCCGTTCGCTGGTGACAGGATGTTGTTGGTAGACATCATCAGCGCACGCGCTTCCAACTGAGCTTCAAGCGTCAGTGGAACGTGTACTGCCATCTGGTCACCATCGAAGTCGGCGTTATATGCCGCACAAACCAGCGGGTGCAGCTGGATAGCTTTACCTTCGATCAGTACAGGTTCAAATGCCTGGATACCCAAACGGTGCAGAGTTGGTGCACGGTTCAGCAGTACCGGGTGTTCGCGGATAACTTCGTCCAGGATATCCCAAACGACAGCTTCTTCGCGCTCAACCATTTTCTTCGCAGCTTTAATGGTGGTAGCAAGACCACGCAGTTCCAGCTTGCCGTAGATGAACGGTTTGAACAGCTCCAGTGCCATTTTCTTCGGCAGACCGCACTGATGCAGACGCAGGTATGGACCTACGGTGATTACAGAACGACCGGAGTAGTCAACACGTTTACCCAACAAGTTCTGACGGAAACGACCCTGCTTACCTTTGATCATATCAGCCAAAGATTTCAGAGGACGCTTGTTAGAACCGGTGATGGCACGACCGCGACGGCCGTTATCCAGCAGGGCATCAACCGCTTCCTGCAGCATACGTTTTTCGTTACGTACGATGATGTCAGGAGCAGCCAGATCCAGCAGACGTTTCAGACGGTTGTTACGGTTGATAACGCGACGATACAGATCGTTCAGATCTGAAGTTGCGAAACGACCACCATCCAGCGGTACCAGTGGACGCAGATCTGGCGGCAGAACCGGCAGAACTGTCAGGATCATCCACTCTGGTTTGTTACCAGATTGAACGAACGCTTCCAGCAGTTTGATACGCTTGGTCAGCTTTTTGCGTTTGGTTTCAGAGTTGGTTTCATTCAGCTCTTCACGCAGAGTTTCACACTCTTGCTCCAGATCCATGTTTTTCAACAAGGCCTGAATAGCTTCCGCACCCATCTTCGCATCGAATTCGTCACCGAACTCTTCCAGCGCATCCAGATACTGCTCTTCAGTCAGGATCTGACGACGCTCGAGGTTGGTCATACCGCCTTCGATAACCACATATGATTCGAAGTAAAGTACACGTTCGATATCACGCAGTGGCATATCCAGCAGCAAGCCGATACGAGACGGCAGTGACTTCAGGAACCAAATGTGCGCAGTTGGGGAAGCCAGTTCGATGTGACCCATGCGCTCACGGCGCACTTTAGTTTGGGTTACTTCAACGCCGCACTTCTCACAAATAACGCCACGGTGCTTCAAGCGCTTGTACTTACCGCACAGGCACTCATAGTCTTTTACTGGCCCAAAAATACGAGCACAGAACAGACCGTCACGTTCTGGTTTGAACGTACGGTAGTTAATGGTTTCCGGCTTTTTAACTTCGCCGAACGACCAAGAACGGATCATGTCTGGCGAAGCCAGAGCAATTTTGATCGCATCAAACTCTTCGGTCTTAGTTTGCGCTTTCAGAAACTTAAGTAAGTCTTTCACGGATTAGCTCCCGTCGGAGTGAGACTTCTCAGAGACGTCCGGTGTGACCCGGACATCCTGTAACCAGTACAGCAGATACGAGTTATTACTCGCCTTCCAGCTCGATGTTGATACCCAGCGAACGGATTTCTTTCAACAGTACGTTGAAGGATTCCGGCATGCCTGGTTCCATCTGATGATTACCATCCACGATGTTTTTATACATCTTGGTACGGCCATTAACGTCATCAGACTTAACAGTCAGCATTTCCTGCAGAGTATAAGCAGCACCGTATGCTTCCAGTGCCCACACTTCCATCTCACCGAAGCGTTGACCACCGAACTGAGCCTTACCACCCAGCGGCTGCTGAGTAACCAGGCTGTAAGAACCGGTAGAACGCGCGTGCATTTTGTCATCAACCAAGTGGTTCAGTTTCAGCATGTACATGTAACCTACGGTTACTGGACGCTCAAACTGCTCACCGCTACGGCCATCAAACAGTGTGATCTGACCGGAAGTCGGCAGGCCACCCAGTTGCAACAGCTCTTTGATTTCCGACTCTTTCGCACCGTCGAATACCGGAGTAGCAATCGGCATACCTTTTTTCAGGTTCTCAGCCAGACGCAGAACTTCATCGTCGGTGAAGGTGTTCAAGTCAACTTTCTGACGAACATCTGAACCAAGGTCGTATGCTTTCTGGATAAATTCGCGCAGCTTGGAAACTTCTTCGTGCTTCTTCAGCATGGCGTTGATTTTCTCGCCGATGCCTTTAGCAGCCATACCCAAGTGGGTTTCCAGAATCTGACCGATGTTCATACGAGATGGTACGCCCAACGGGTTCAGTACGATGTCTACAGGCGTGCCGTTTTCATCGTAAGGCATATCTTCGATCGGGTTGATCTTGGAGATAACACCTTTGTTCCCGTGACGACCTGCCATCTTGTCACCAGGCTGGATCTGACGTTTAACGGCCAGATACACTTTAACGATTTTCAGCACGCCAGGTGCCAGGTCATCGCCCTGAGTGATTTTGCGGCGCTTAGCTTC
The DNA here is from genome assembly GCF_979253565.1 of Buttiauxella sp. AC038. Classification (NCBI taxonomy): domain Bacteria; kingdom Pseudomonadati; phylum Pseudomonadota; class Gammaproteobacteria; order Enterobacterales; family Enterobacteriaceae; genus Buttiauxella; species Buttiauxella sp. AC038. The sequence continues at coordinate 4,727,508 of NZ_CEEDCQ010000001.1, forward strand.
AAGTTTCTTCTCAAACTCGTGCTTCAGCTCGTCGTACTGCTCTGCCAGCTGTTCCAGCTGGTTTTGCTTCTCTTCGTCAGTCAGACCCAGTTCCAACCAGCGATCGCGTGGCAATTTGTCGAGCTTCTCAGCTTCAACACCGCCAGCAACCAGCACAGCATGGATACGAGCAAACAGACCAGCTTCAAAGATTTGCAGTTCTTCAGTCAGGTCTTTCTTCGCCTGCTTCAGTTGCATCTCTTCGATTTCCAGCGCGCGCTTGTCTTTTTCCACGCCATCGCGGGTAAAGACTTGCACATCGATGATGGTGCCGGAAACGCCGTTTGGTACGCGCAGAGAAGAGTCTTTAACGTCAGACGCTTTCTCACCGAAGATTGCACGCAGCAGTTTCTCTTCTGGAGTCAGCTGGGTTTCACCTTTAGGCGTTACCTTACCAACCAGAATGTCACCACCGGTCACTTCAGCACCGATATAAACGATACCGGATTCATCCAGTTTGGAGAGAGCTGCTTCACCCACGTTAGGGATGTCAGCGGTGATCTCTTCTGGCCCAAGCTTAGTGTCACGAGACACGCACGCCAGTTCCTGGATGTGAATAGTTGTGAAACGATCTTCCTGAACAACACGCTCGGATACGAGGATGGAGTCTTCGAAGTTGTAACCGTTCCACGGCATGAACGCTACGCGCATGTTCTGGCCAAGAGCCAGTTCACCGAGGTCAGTAGACGGACCGTCTGCCAACACATCGCCACGTTCAACAGGTTCGCCCAGAGAAACACATGGCATCTGGTTGATGCAGGTGTTCTGGTTCGAACGGGTGTATTTGGTCAGGTTGTAGATGTCGATACCAGCTTCACCAGCCAGCATTTCGTCTTCGTTAACTTTGATAACGATACGAGACGCATCAACGTACTGAACAGTACCGCCACGTTTAGCAACCGCAGTAACACCAGAGTCAACGGCAACAGCACGTTCCATACCAGTACCAACCAGCGGCTTATCAGCACGCAAAGTTGGGACGGCCTGACGTTGCATGTTCGCACCCATCAATGCACGGTTGGCGTCATCGTGTTCCAGGAACGGGATCAGGGACGCACCGACGGAAACTACCTGTTGGGTAGAAACGTCCATGTAGTCAACCTGGTCGTTACTGAACAAGCTGGATTCACCTTTACTACGGCAAGTTACCAGGTCGTCTACGAAACGGCCTTCTTCGTCCAGATTGGTGTTAGCCTGAGCGATGACATAGTTACCTTCTTCAATTGCAGAAAGGTAATGGATTTCGTCAGTGACAACACCTTCAACAACGCGACGATACGGAGTTTCTAAGAAACCGTATTCGTTAGTCTGTGCATAAACAGACAGGGAGTTGATCAGACCGATGTTCGGACCTTCAGGGGTTTCGATTGGACATACACGACCGTAGTGGGTTGGGTGTACGTCACGTACTTCGAAGCCTGCACGCTCACGGGTCAAACCACCCGGGCCGAGTGCGGAGATACGACGTTTGTGCGTAATCTCAGACAACGGGTTGTTCTGGTCCATGAACTGAGACAGCTGGCTGGAACCGAAGAACTCTTTAACCGCAGCAGAGATAGGCTTGGCGTTGATCATATCCTGAGGCATCAGGGTATCGAGGTCGCCCAAAGACAGACGCTCTTTAACCGCACGCTCTACACGTACCAGGCCAACGCGGAATTGGTTTTCCGCCATTTCGCCAACGGAACGGATACGACGGTTGCCGAGGTGGTCGATATCATCCACTTCGCCCTGACCGTTACGAATACCGATCAGCTTACGCATAACCTGGATGATGTCGTCTTTGCTCAGGATGCCTGAACCTTCGATTTCATCACGCAGCAGAGAACGGTTGAACTTCATACGACCAACCGCAGACAAGTCATAGCGGTCTTCAGAGAAGAACAGGTTCTCGAACAGGTTTTCAGCTGCTTCGCGAGTTGGTGGCTCGCCAGGACGCATCATGCGATAGATTTCAACCAGCGCGCTCAGGCGATCGCTAGTTGGGTCGACACGGATGGTCTCAGAAATGTATGCACCGTGATCCAGGTCGTTGGTAAACAGCGTTTCGATACGCTTATGACCACACTGGCTCAGTTTAGCTAACAAGTCCAAAGACAGTTCCATGTTCGCTGCGCAAATCAGTTCGCCAGTCGATGCATCAACGTAGTCTTTAGCCGCGACTTTACCAGCAATGTATTCAACCGGAACTTCGATAAGCTTAATATCGTCTTTTTCCAGCTGGCGAATATGGCGCGCTGTGATACGGCGGCTTTTTTCGACATAGATTTTGCCGTTAGCTTCGATGTCAAAGGATGCAGTCTCACCACGAAGGCGTTCTGGCACCAATTCCATCTGCAGCTTGTTGTCACGGATTTCGAAATAAACTTTCTCAAAGAACAGATCAAGAATCTGCTCAGTGGTGAACTGCAATGCACGCAGAATGATAGTCGCAGGCAGTTTGCGGCGACGGTCGATACGTACAAACAGGTTGTCTTTCGGGTCGAACTCGAAATCCAGCCAGGAACCACGGTAAGGGATGATACGTGCGTTATACAGCACCTTCCCGGAAGAGTGGGTTTTACCTTTGTCACTATCAAAGAACACACCTGGGCTACGGTGCAACTGAGAAACGATAACGCGCTCAGTACCGTTAATAACGAAGGTGCCGTTATCTGTCATGAGTGGAATTTCACCCATGTAAACTTCTTGTTCTTTAATATCTTTAACGGTGCCTTCCGGCGCTTCACGTTCGTAGATCACCAGGCGCAGTTTTACGCGCAGCGGAGCGGAATACGTCACGCCGCGGATCTGACATTCTTTAACGTCAAATACCGGCTCACCCAGACGATAGCTCACATATTGCAGCTCAGAGTTACCGCTGTAGCTTGCAATAGGGAACACGGAACGGAAAGCCGCTTCCAGACCGTACTGGCCTTCAGGATCTTGCTCGATGAACTTCTGGAACGAGTCAAGCTGGATAGAAAGGAGATAAGGAATGTCCAAAACTTGTGGACGCTTTCCAAAATCCTTACGAATACGTTTTTTCTCGGTATAGGAGTAAACCATTAGGGTTCCTCAGCTCGCTGACAAGTCGACCCATCTGCCCGACAAGGGGACAGTTTGTGCAACACTATTTTGTGGACCGGAAAGTGGAACACTTTCCGCAATACCTGTTTCTATCACTCTTAAACCATTTCGCCACGCTTTACCCCGGAACTCCCGGCATAGAAAGTCGTAGTATATTAAGGCGTAGATAGAGACAAACATTGAAAGGAAACCAGCAGTCAAACAGTGTGAAACGCTACTGGTACCCTACAGCGCAAAAAGGCTGGTGACTAAAAAGTCACCAGCCATCAGCCTAATTTCTCAGGCTGCAACCGGAAAGATTGGCTTATTTAACTTCAACTTCAGCGCCAGCTTCTTCCAGAGTTTTCTTCAGAGATTCTGCGTCATCTTTGCTCACGCCTTCTTTCAGCGCAGCTGGAGCGGATTCAACCAGGTCTTTAGCTTCTTTCAAGCCCAGGCCAGTTGCGCTACGAACTGCTTTGATAACGGCAACTTTGTTAGCGCCAGCAGCTTTCAGAATAACGTCGAACTCAGTTTTCTCTTCTACAGCTTCAGCAGCAGCAGCAGGGCCTGCAACAGCAGCAGCAGCGGAAACACCGAATTTTTCTTCCATTGCAGAAATCAGTTCAACAATGTCCATTACAGACATAGCGGATACTGCTTCAATGATTTGATCTTTAGTGATAGACATAACAATTGTTCCTGAAAATCAGAATAAGTTTATACGTAAGCAAGTGCGTTAGAAAGGAAAGCGCTATTAAGCAGCTTCTTTCTGATCGCGTACAGCAGCCAGAGTGCGAACCAATTTGCCTGCAGAGGCTTCTTTCATGGTTGCCATCAGGCGTGCGATTGCTTCTTCGTAAGTTGGCAGAGTTGCCAGGCGATCGATCTGGGCCGCCGGGATCAGCTCACCTTCAAAGGCTGCAGCTTTAACCTCGAATTTTGCATTCGCTTTAGCGAATTCTTTGAACAGACGAGCAGCTGCGCCCGGGTGTTCCATAGAATATGCAATCAAGGTTGGACCAACAAACGTGTCTTTCAGGCACTCAAACTGAGTACCTTCAACAACGCGGCGCAGCAAGGTGTTACGAACAACACGCATGTAAACGCCAGCTTCACGACCTGCTTTACGCAGTTCAGTCATTTTACCTACGGTCACGCCACGGGAATCCGCAACAACCGCAGACAGCGCACCTTTGGCTACTTCGCTGACTTCAGCAACAATCGCTTGTTTGTCTTGAAGATTTAAAGCCATTAGCTTTGCTCCTGGATATTAGCCGGGGTTTCCCCGGAACTCACTTCATTCATTACCAAAACGATAATGAACGTCGACATACGGTGAGCAGAAACAAGCCAAAGACTATCAAAAATATTCTTCAGGTTCTGTCACCGTCTACGCAGGGAATTAAGTCTCTCGCGAAACTCCTGCGGTCTTGGACGGAGGCCTGGATAAGGCCAGGCTCCAACCGAAAATTCTTTGTGCCTTACATTGTAAGGCAACGGGCGTAGGATTTTAGACCAATCTAACGCCCGCGTAAAGCAGTGAATCTTAGTTCACTACTGCGCTCAGACCAGATTGGTCGACCGCAACACCTGCACCCATAGTGGTAGACAGGCTAACTTTCTTAATGAAAACGCCTTTAGCTTGAGATGGTTTAGCTTTTTTCAGCGCAACCAGCAGAGCTTCCAGGTTTTCTTTCAGTTTGTCAGTGTCAAAATCCACTTTACCGATGGTGGTGTGAATGATGCCGTTTTTGTCGTTACGGTAACGAACCTGACCAGCTTTAGCGTTCTTAACCGCTTCAGCAACGTTAGGAGTTACAGTACCAACTTTCGGGTTAGGCATCAGGCCACGTGGACCCAGAACCTGGCCCAGTTGGCCAACAACGCGCATTGCATCTGGAGATGCGATAACAACGTCAAAGTTCATTTCGCCTTTTTTGATCTGGTCAGCCAGATCTTCCATACCTACCAGCTCAGCGCCAGCAGCTTTAGCTGCTTCAGCGTTAGGGCCTTGGGCAAATACGGCTACGCGAACTGAACGGCCAGTACCGTGCGGCAGTACAGTTGCACCACGTACGTTCTGGTCAGATTTACGAGCGTCGATGCCGAGGTTTACAGCAACGTCAACGCTTTCTACGAATTTCGCAGTGGCCAGCTCTTTGAGCAAAGCAACGGCTTCGTTGATGTCATACTGTTTAGTTGCATCAACTTTGTCACGGATCACGCGCATGCGCTTGGTCAGTTTAGCCATTTCTTAATCCTCCACTACCAGGCCCATGGAACGAGCAGTACCTTCGATGGAGCGAGTCATCGCTTCAACGTCAGAACCAGTCATGTCCGCAGCTTTGGTTTCTGCGATTTCACGCACCTGAGCACGGGTCACTTTACCCACTTTGTCTTTGTTCGGCTTGCCAGAACCAGACTTGATACCTGCAGCTTTCTTCAACAGAACAGCAGCCGGTGGAGTTTTAGTAACGAAAGTGAAAGAACGGTCAGCATAAACGGTAATAACAACCGGAATTGGCAGACCTTTCTCCAGGGATTCAGTTTTGGCGTTAAACGCTTTACAGAATTCCATGATGTTCACACCTTGTTGGCCCAGAGCTGGACCAACTGGTGGACTTGGGTTCGCCATACCAGCTGCAACTTGCAGCTTGACGTAGGCTTGTACTTTCTTAGCCATCTTAATTTCCTCTAGTGGGTTATAGCGCCTTAAACAATGAAGGCTCCCCGTGAATAATTCGTTCTACGCGCGCAAGACGCATAAAAACAAAAGGCGCGAAATTGTATTCCAATCTCGCGCCCTGTGCAACGATTAATCGCTGCTTTTATACCCTTCATACTTCAAGTTGCATGTGCGTTGGCTTTTTTCGCTCGCCTCAGTCACTTACTAAAGTAAGCTCCAGGAGATTCACTGCGTCGCCGCCTTCCTGCAACTCGAATTATTTTGGTTATAACCTAGTTACTAGGCTTTCTCTACCTGAGCAAAATCAAGCTCAACCGGCGTAGCACGACCGAAGATAGATACAGAAACCTTCAAGCGGCTCTTTTCGTAATCTACTTCTTCAACTACACCGTTAAAGTCAGCAAATGGACCATCGCTGACGCGTACCATTTCGCCTGGTTCAAACAGCGTTTTAGGACGCGGCTTATCACCAGCCTGTTGCAGGCGGTTCATAATCGCATCAACTTCTTTATCGCTGATTGGCGCAGGACGGTCAGAAGTACCGCCGATGAAACCCATCACGCGCGGAACACTGCGCACTAAGTGCCAGCTCGCGTCGTTCATAACCATCTGGACCAGAACATAGCCCGGGAAGAATTTGCGCTCGCTTTTGCGACGCTGGCCACCACGGATTTCGACCACTTCTTCGGTCGGAACCATGACTTCACCAAACAACTCTTCCATGTTGTGCAATTTGATGTGCTCACGCAGCGATGTTGCTACGCGGCCTTCAAAACCGGAAAACGCCTGAACGACGTACCAGCGCATTTTAGGGGCTTCAGACATCTCAGAACCTCAGGCCAGTAATAAAAGAAACCAGGCGGACAAGAATACCGTCCAGCCCCCACAAAATCAGTGACATTACAGCAGTAACTGCCGCCACGATTAAGGTGGTGTGTAAAGTCTCCTGGCGAGTTGGCCAAATAACTTTACGAACTTCAGTTCTTGCTTCGCGGGCGAAAGCAACAGTCGCTTTGCCTTTCGTCGTTAACAGCGCGACACCACCCGCTGCAGCAATCAGAACAACCACTGCCAGGGCACGCAGAGGCAGAGATACATCACGATAAATGTAGTTGCCCACGATCGCCACAATCAGCAGAGCAGCAACTGCCAGCCACTTCATCGCTTCCAGGCCGCGCCCGCTTCCTTGAGCTTCGGTATTCGCACTCATAAACCAACCCGTCACAATAATTCAGACAAACATTTTTGCCCCGCATACGCGAGGCAAAACCAGACCGAATGGCTCTTTTCAGGCACTATTCGGTATAACGCCATCTTCAGAGCCTGTCTCAGCAATGATTATGAGTAAAAAATCACTGATGAGCCAGGTTCTGGACAGAGAGCGTGCAAAAAGGGCATCAAATGATGCCCTTTTCTTGCGCGTTGCGTCAAATGTTATCCGCGATTAAGCGATAACTTTAGCAACAACGCCCGCGCCTACAGTACGGCCGCCTTCACGGATTGCGAAACGCAGACCGTCGTCCATCGCGATTGGGTGGATCAGGGTAACAACCATTTTGATGTTGTCGCCCGGCATTACCATCTCAACGCCTTCTGGCAGTTCGATGGTGCCAGTCACGTCAGTTGTACGGAAGTAGAACTGTGGACGGTAGCCTTTGAAGAACGGAGTATGACGGCCGCCTTCATCTTTGGACAGGATATAAACTTCTGACTCGAACTGAGTGTGCGGCTTGATAGAGCCTGGCTTAGCCAGTACCTGACCACGTTCGATATCTTCACGTTTAATACCACGCAGCAGAACACCAACGTTCTCACCAGCACGGCCTTCGTCCAGCAGTTTGCGGAACATTTCAACGCCAGTACAGGTTGATTTCACGGTATCTTTGATACCAACGATTTCAACTTCTTCACCAACTTTAACGATACCGCGCTCTACACGACCGGTAACAACAGTACCACGGCCGGAGATGGAGAATACGTCTTCGATTGGCAGCAGGAACGGCTTGTCGATAGCACGTTCTGGTTCCGGGATATAGGTATCCAGGTAGCCAGCCAGTTCGATGATTTTAGCTTCGTAATCCGCGTCGCCTTCCAGTGCTTTCAGCGCTGAACCACGTACGATTGGAGTATCGTCGCCTGGGAAGTCGTACATAGACAGAAGTTCACGAACTTCCATTTCTACCAGTTCCAGCAGCTCTTCATCATCAACCATGTCGCATTTGTTCAGGAACACGATGATGTAAGGAACGCCAACCTGACGACCCAGCAGGATGTGCTCACGAGTCTGTGGCATTGGGCCATCAGTCGCAGCAACAACCAGGATAGCGCCGTCCATCTGAGCAGCACCGGTGATCATGTTTTTAACGTAGTCGGCGTGCCCTGGGCAGTCAACGTGCGCATAGTGACGAGTCGGGGTGTCATATTCAACGTGGGAAGTGTTGATGGTGATACCACGAGCTTTTTCTTCTGGTGCGTTATCGATCTGGTCGAAAGCACGAGCAGAACCACCGTAGGTTTTAGCCAGAACGGTAGTGATTGCTGCAGTCAGAGTGGTTTTACCATGGTCAACGTGGCCGATAGTACCGACGTTGACGTGCGGTTTTGTACGTTCAAATTTTTCTTTAGACATCGATTGTCCCTCTAAGACACGGATAAATCGGTGATATCACCACATCAACCAGGCGAAAGCCTGAATTTGTTGAATTCACTAACAGAAGAGAAACAGGGAGGATAAAGGAGGTGGTGCTGATAGGCAGATTCGAACTGCCGACCTCACCCTTACCAAGGGTGCGCTCTACCAACTGAGCTATATCAGCACATCTGGAGCGGGCAGTGGGAATCGAACCCACATCATCAGCTTGGAAGGCTGAGGTAATAGCCATTATACGATGCCCGCATCTCTGGAACTCGGCTACCTGCTTGAATTCTGTATAGAGCCTGAGGAGAGGCTCCTCAGTATTCGAGTCGACTTGTTGGATCTCGTCGCCTCGGGCTACGCATAGCGTGGCCTGAAAATGGTGGTGGGGGAAGGATTCGAACCTTCGAAGTCGATGACGGCAGATTTACAGTCTGCTCCCTTTGGCCGCTCGGGAACCCCACCAAGCACTTGATGGTGCCGACTACCGGAATCGAACTGGTGACCTACTGATTACAAGTCAGTTGCTCTACCTACTGAGCTAAGTCGGCATCAAGTAGCGCGCATTCTAGGAAGAGCAGCGCTTTGATGCAACAAAAAAATTAAAGAAAATGCACTACCGCTTATATTTTGCGCAATGGCTCGTAAAAATGATGAATTAAACGGCATTTCGGACTGATTTTGTACATCAAAGACTGTGATGATTTATAAAAAATAGCGTTCTTGTGCTCTTCTACTACATGCATTCCTTACAAAGCAGCTTCTTTTAGTGCTATGCCACTGTTCTAATCTCTCTTCATTTACTTTAGAAGGATGGATTCACTCACTACTACTGCTTTTAGACACCTTCATTACTTGGTTGCAATGTCAGCCCAGCATCATCAGCCGTAAACTTAAGCATTTATACGGTGCATAACGAATTAACGCCGCGCTACAACGTGATACCTTCCTCTGAAAGCATCACCACTTTCTTTTTTCTTATTATTATCCCTCATCTGGTGTTACCCTCCTGCCCATTGTGAAAAGTAATATACGTTGCACGCCTTTGATTACCTGAGATGGGTCCCCTTTTCTCAGTCTGCGTACTACGTTCATTTTTGTCCTGAATTACAGGCAGAAGCATGCTTATGAGTAATAAAGAGCAAATGTTGACGACTCCTTATATGCAGTTCAACCGCAACCAGTGGGCAGCCTTGCGCGACTCAGTACCGATGACACTGACCGAAGGTGAAATCGCTCGGTTGAAAGGTATCAATGAGGATCTCTCGTTAGAAGAAGTGGCTGAAATTTACCTGCCACTCTCACGCCTATTGAATTTTTATATCAGTTCAAACCTGCGTCGGCAGGCTGTATTAGAGCAATTTTTAGGCACTAATGGACAGCGTATTCCGTACGTCATTAGTATTGCCGGTAGTGTCGCTGTAGGTAAAAGTACAACTGCTCGCGTGTTACAAGCCTTACTTAGCCGCTGGCCTGAACACCGCAGCGTAGAGTTGATTACTACTGATGGGTTTCTACATCCGAATAACGTGTTGAAAGAACGCAATCTGATGAAGAAAAAAGGATTCCCACAATCCTATGATATGCATCGTTTGGTGAAATTCGTTTCCGATATTAAATCTGGGGTGCCAAATGTGACGGCTCCGGTTTACTCTCACCTTATTTATGATGTCATACCTGATGGCGATAAAACGGTTGCTCAGCCTGATATTCTAATTCTTGAAGGATTAAATGTTTTGCAGAGTGGTATGGATTATCCCCACGATCCGCATCATGTATTTGTATCGGATTTTGTTGATTTCTCTATATATGTCGATGCCCCCGAAGATCTACTGCAAGATTGGTATATCACGCGGTTCCTGAAGTTCCGTGAGGGTGCATTTACCGATCCAGACTCTTATTTTCATAGTTACGCGAAGCTTCCAGAAGATGAAGCTGTGAATGTTGCACTGCAACTTTGGAAAGAGATCAACTGGCTGAATTTAAAAGAAAATATCCTACCTACCCGCGAGCGTGCCAGCTTAATCATGACGAAAAGTGCAAATCATGAAGTGGACTGTGTAAGACTCAGAAAATAGATAATGGGGGATTTAATCCCCCATTATCATTAATTTGCCCCACGCAGTGATATTTCTCCACCAACCCATGGTTTAATAACGCCATCTTGTTCTAACAGCAAGCCGCCTTGTTCATTAATTCCTCGTGAAATACCATGAATTTCTTTGTCGCCAATAATTAACTTCACTTGGCGATTAATAAAGTTATCGAGCAATTCCCAACGTGGAAGGAATGGTATTAAACCTTCATCTTCGAATAAATATAATGCCTTACGTAGTTCTTTTATTATTCTAATGGCCAGTGCATTGCGGTCTATATTAATTCCAGCTTCCTGGAGATTAATCCAGCTTTGATTAATCACGTCAGTTGCCACATTGCGCATCGCAAGATTGATACCTGCACCGATAACAATTTGTGCCGCATCACCTGTTTTCCCAGTTAACTCAACAAGAATGCCGGCAAGCTTGCGATCATTGAGATAGAGATCATTTGGCCACTTAACTCGGACATCTTCAGCACCTAATTCACGCAGCACTTCTGCCATCACAATTCCGATGACAAGGCTTAGGCCGACCGCAGCTGCGGGACCTTGTTCGAGTCGCCAGAACATAGAAAGATAAAGATTAGCCCCAAAAGGTGAAAACCATTGCCGACCACGACGCCCGCGACCGGCTTGTTGATATTCAGCAATACACGCATCACCGGACTGAAGTGATTCAATACGATCGAGTAAATATTGGTTAGTCGAATCAATGACAGGTAATACCGCAACTGAGCCTGTTTCAATTTGCGATTTTATCAGTTCTTCATTCAGTAACTGGATAGGGTCCGGAAGGCTATAGCCTTTCCCTGGGACGGTAAAAACATCAACTCCCCAGTCTCTCAGAGTTTGAATGTGCTTATTTATGGCCGCACGACTCATGCCGAGCTGCTCGCCTAATTGCTCACCAGAATGAAACTCGCCATCGGCCAGGATACTAATTAGCGTGAGTGGGACTGTATTATCTTTCATGCAATTGTCTCCACTGCACTAACTTCACCACATGTTCCGATGAAACGGACTTCTGGCTCCAGCCACACATTAAATTTCTCCCCAACACGCTGACGAACAAGGTGCGCTAAACCCACAACATCCAGACTTGAAGCACCACTCTCATTTATCAATACCAAAGCTTGTTGTTGATGCACTGTCGCCCCACCTACCTTGTAGCCTTTCAACTGGCACTGATCGATTAACCAACCTGCCGCCAGTTTTATTGATCCGTCTGGCTGAGGATAATGTGGAATGTTAGTGAAAGCCGCAAGTAGTACAGAAGCCTGTTCGGCATCAACGACTGGATTCTTGAAAAAGCTCCCCGCATTGCCATTAACACGTGGATCAGGAAGTTTTGTCATGCGCATATGGCAAACTGCATCAAATACTTCCTGAGGGGTGACATTTTCAGCATCAAGACGGGCTAAGTCACCATAACTTAATACCGGCTGCCATTGTTTTGGCAAACGTAATCCCACGGCAATGATTGCATAGTGGCTCTGATATTCATGCTTAAAAATACTGTCACGATAGCCAAACTGGCACTGTGAATTATCCAGGCGATGAATCTCACCGCTGATTAAATCAATACAATCAACGTAATGGCAGACGTTTTTAAGCTCAACACCATACGCGCCAATATTTTGAATCGGTGAAGATCCGGCGCATCCCGGAATTAAAGCCAGGTTTTCAAGCCCCGGCATTCCTTGCTGTAAGGTATTTTCAACCAGATGATGCCAGTTTTCACCTGCACCAACATGCAGATGCCATGCATCATTTTCTTCCGTCACTTCTATACCTGAAATACGGTTGATAATTACAGTTCCGGAATAATCCTCAAGAAAGAGAACGTTACTCCCCTCGCCCAGAATCAACACTGGCATATTTGCTGCCACTGCTTCACTCCAGGCATCCTTTAATTGTTCCACGGTTTCAGCAATGACAATACGCGAAGCATTAGCCTGAATACCGAATGTATTGAAAGGTTTAAGAGAAGTGCTCATGTTGGGTATCTTTCCTGAGTTTAAACCCGGTTAGTTTACCTTATATGGCGGGGGTTGGCTTGCTCAGAGGCGGATATGAAAGGTGATCGCGTAAATTACAGACAGCAAAAAGCCCTGTACGTCAGTACAGGGCTTTCCACTTATTTGGAGCCTGGCAGTTCCCTACTCTCGCATGGGGAGACCCCACACTACCATCGGCGCTACGGCGTTTCACTTCTGAGTTCGGCATGGGGTCAGGTGGGACCACCGCGCTAGTGCCGCCAGGCATATTCTGTTTCATCAACCGTCATGCTTTCACACAACCATCGACTTAAAATCTCGGTTCAAGCTGAAAATCAAATGCTTAGTCTCTCAACCAAAACACCTTCGGTGTTGTAAGGTTAAGCCTCACGGATCATTAGTACTGGTTAGCTCAACGTATCGCTACGCTTACACACCCAGCCTATCAACGTCGTAGTCTTCAACGTTCCTTCAGGGGAATCAAGTTCCCAGGGAGAATTCATCTCGGGGCAAGTTTCGCGCTTAGATGCTTTCAGCGCTTATCTTTTCCGCATTTAGCTACCGGGCAATGCCATTGGCATGACAACCCGAACACCAGTGATGCGTCCACTCCGGTCCTCTCGTACTAGGAGCAGCCCCCCTCAATTCTCCAGCGCCCACGGCAGATAGGGACCGAACTGTCTCACGACGTTCTAAACCCAGCTCGCGTACCACTTTAAATGGCGAACAGCCATACCCTTGGGACCTACTTCAGCCCCAGGATGTGATGAGCCGACATCGAGGTGCCAAACACCGCCGTCGATATGAACTCTTGGGCGGTATCAGCCTGTTATCCCCGGAGTACCTTTTATCCGTTGAGCGATGGCCCTTCCATTCAGAACCACCGGATCACTAAGACCTGCTTTCGCACCTGCTCGAGCCGTCACTCTCGCAGTCAAGCTAGCTTATGCCTTTGCACTAACCTCACGATGTCCGACCGTGATTAGCTAACCTTCGTGCTCCTCCGTTACGCTTTAGGAGGAGACCGCCCCAGTCAAACTACCCACCAGACACTGTCCGCAACCCCGATTAGGGGTCTACGTTAGAACACCAGCCATTAAAGGGTGGTATTTCAAGGTTGGCTCCACAAGAACTGGCGTCCTCGCTTCAAAGCCTCCCACCTATCCTACACATCAAGGACCAGTGTTCAGTGTCAAGCTATAGTAAAGGTTCACGGGGTCTTTCCGTCTTGCCGCGGGTACACTGCATCTTCACAGCGATTTCAATTTCACTGAGTCTCGGGTGGAGACAGCCTGGCCATCATTACGCCATTCGTGCAGGTCGGAACTTACCCGACAAGGAATTTCGCTACCTTAGGACCGTTATAGTTACGGCCGCCGTTTACCGGGGCTTCGATCAAGAGCTTCAGCTTGCGCTTAACCCCATCAATTAACCTTCCGGCACCGGGCAGGCGTCACACCGTATACGTCCACTTTCGTGTTTGCACAGTGCTGTGTTTTTAATAAACAGTTGCAGCCAGCTGGTATCTTCGACTGCCTTCAGCTCCATCCGCGAGGGACTTCACCTACCGACAGCGTGCCTTCTCCCGAAGTTACGGCACCATTTTGCCTAGTTCCTTCACCCGAGTTCTCTCAAGCGCCTTGGTATTCTCTACCTGACCACCTGTGTCGGTTTGGGGTACGATTTGATGTGACCTGATGCTTAGAGGCTTTTCCTGGAAGTGCGGCATTTGTTACTTCAGTACCGTAGTACCTCGTCATCACACCTCAGCGTTAGATAAGAGTCCGGATTTACCTAAACTCTCCGCCTACATGCTTAAACCGGGACAACCGTCGCCCGGCTAACATAGCCCTCTCCGTCCCCCCTTCGCAGTCACACCGAGTACAGGAATATTAACCTGTTTCCCATCGACTACGCCTTTCGGCCTCGCCTTAGGGGTCGACTCACCCTGCCCCGATTAACGTTGGACAGGAACCCTTGGTCTTCCGGCGAGCGGGTTTTTCACCCGCTTTATCGTTACTTATGTCAGCATTCGCACTTCTGATACCTCCACCTACCCTCACAGGTAAGCTTCGACGGCTTACAGAACGCTCCCCTACCCAACAACGCATAAGCGTCGCTGCCGCAGCTTCGGTGCATGGTTTAGCCCCGTTACATCTTCCGCGCAGGCCGACTCGACCAGTGAGCTATTACGCTTTCTTTAAATGATGGCTGCTTCTAAGCCAACATCCTGGCTGTCTGTGCCTTCCCACATCGTTTCCCACTTAACCATGACTTTGGGACCTTAGCTGGCGGTCTGGGTTGTTTCCCTCTTCACGACGGACGTTAGCACCCGCCGTGTGTCTCCCGTGATAACATTCTTCGGTATTCGTAGTTTGCATCGGGTTGGTAAGCCGGGATGGCCCCCTAGCCGAAACAGTGCTCTACCCCCGAAGATGAGTTCACGAGGCGCTACCTAAATAGCTTTCGGGGAGAACCAGCTATCTCCCGGTTTGATTGGCCTTTCACCCCCAGCCACAAGTCATCCGCTAATTTTTCAACATTAGTCGGTTCGGTCCTCCAGTTAGTGTTACCCAACCTTCAACCTGCCCATGGCTAGATCACCGGGTTTCGGGTCTATACCCTGCAACTTAACGCCCAGTTAAGACTCGGTTTCCCTGCGGCTCCCCTATACGGTTAACCTTGCTACAGAATATAAGTCGCTGACCCATTATACAAAAGGTACGCAGTCACCCCATAAAAGAGGCTCCCACTGCTTGTACGTACACGGTTTCAGGTTCTGTTTCACTCCCCTCACCGGGGTTCTTTTCGCCTTTCCCTCACGGTACTTGTTCGCTATCGGTCAGTCAGGAGTATTTAGCCTTGGAGGATGGTCCCCCCATATTCAGACAGGATACCACGTGTCCCGCCCTACTCTTCGAGTTCACAGCAAGTGCATTTTTGTGTACGGGAGTATCACCCTGTACCCTGCGACTTTCCAGACGCTTCCACTAATGCACAAACTGATTCAGACTCTGGGCTGTTCCCCGTTCGCTCGCCGCTACTGGGGGAATCTCGGTTGATTTCTTTTCCTCGAGGTACTTAGATGTTTCAGTTCCCTCGGTTCGCTTCGTTAAGCTATGTATTCACTTAACGATAGTGCAACGAATTGCACTGGGTTTCCCCATTCGGAAATCGTCGGTTATAACGGTTCATATCACCTTACCGACGCTTATCGCAGATTAGCACGTCCTTCATCGCCTCTGACTGCCAGGGCATCCACCGTGTACGCTTAGTCGCTTAACCTCACAACCCGAAGATGTCTCGTAAGACACAATCGATGATGTGAAAATTTGAGAGACTCGAACACACTTCTATTCCTTTCTTATTACGGAAAAAGGAAACAGTGTGTCGTTTCAATTTTCAGCTTGTTCCGGATTTTTAAAGAGCAATATCTCAAACGTGACTCGAAAGTCAGTTTTGAGATATTCGGTGATAATGTCTTTCACACATTATCGGAGATGGCGTCCCCAAGGGGATTCGAACCCCTGTTACAGCCGTGAAAGGGCAGTGTCCTAGGCCTCTAGACGATGGGGACACGAATAATCCTGATAACAGGATATCGCTTGCTCATTTACTTCTATCAGACAATCTGTGTGAGCACTACGCCGGTTTGTATCTATTAGGTAAGGAGGTGATCCAACCGCAGGTTCCCCTACGGTTACCTTGTTACGACTTCACCCCAGTCATGAATCACAAAGTGGTAAGCGCCCTCCCGAAGGTTAAGCTACCTACTTCTTTTGCAACCCACTCCCATGGTGTGACGGGCGGTGTGTACAAGGCCCGGGAACGTATTCACCGTAGCATTCTGATCTACGATTACTAGCGATTCCGACTTCACGGAGTCGAGTTGCAGACTCCGATCCGGACTACGACGCACTTTATGAGGTCCGCTTGCTCTCGCGAGGTCGCTTCTCTTTGTATGCGCCATTGTAGCACGTGTGTAGCCCTACTCGTAAGGGCCATGATGACTTGACGTCATCCCCACCTTCCTCCAGTTTATCACTGGCAGTCTCCTTTGAGTTCCCGGCCGAACCGCTGGCAACAAAGGATAAGGGTTGCGCTCGTTGCGGGACTTAACCCAACATTTCACAACACGAGCTGACGACAGCCATGCAGCACCTGTCTCACAGTTCCCGAAGGCACTAAGGCATCTCTGCCGAATTCTGTGGATGTCAAGAGTAGGTAAGGTTCTTCGCGTTGCATCGAATTAAACCACATGCTCCACCGCTTGTGCGGGCCCCCGTCAATTCATTTGAGTTTTAACCTTGCGGCCGTACTCCCCAGGCGGTCGACTTAACGCGTTAGCTCCGGAAGCCACTCCTCAAGGGAACAACCTCCAAGTCGACATCGTTTACGGCGTGGACTACCAGGGTATCTAATCCTGTTTGCTCCCCACGCTTTCGCACCTGAGCGTCAGTCTTTGTCCAGGGGGCCGCCTTCGCCACCGGTATTCCTCCAGATCTCTACGCATTTCACCGCTACACCTGGAATTCTACCCCCTCTACAAGACTCTAGCTTGCCAGTTTCGAATGCAGTTCCCAGGTTGAGCCCGGGGATTTCACATCCGACTTGACAAACCGCCTGCGTGCGCTTTACGCCCAGTAATTCCGATTAACGCTTGCACCCTCCGTATTACCGCGGCTGCTGGCACGGAGTTAGCCGGTGCTTCTTCTGCGAGTAACGTCAATCACTGTGGTTATTAACCACAATGCCTTCCTCCTCGCTGAAAGTACTTTACAACCCGAAGGCCTTCTTCATACACGCGGCATGGCTGCATCAGGCTTGCGCCCATTGTGCAATATTCCCCACTGCTGCCTCCCGTAGGAGTCTGGACCGTGTCTCAGTTCCAGTGTGGCTGGTCATCCTCTCAGACCAGCTAGGGATCGTCGCCTAGGTGAGCCATTACCTCACCTACTAGCTAATCCCATCTGGGCACATCTGATGGCAAGAGGCCCGAAGGTCCCCCTCTTTGGTCCGAAGACGTTATGCGGTATTAGCTACCGTTTCCAGTAGTTATCCCCCTCCATCAGGCAGTTTCCCAGACATTACTCACCCGTCCGCCGCTCGTCACCCAGGAGCAAGCTCCCTGTGCTACCGCTCGACTTGCATGTGTTAGGCCTGCCGCCAGCGTTCAATCTGAGCCATGATCAAACTCTTCAATTAAAAGCTTGATTTGCTTCAACTCGTGAAGCGGTGCTCAAAAATTAACTTTCGTAATAATTCAACTAAATGAATTACTGCTTGGTCACTCTTCAAGACTTGATATTTTTTTTGATACCCGGAGGTATCTGAGATATCAATCCTGCGAGTGCCCACACAGATTGTCTGATAAATTGTTAAAGAGCAGTGAGTTAGGCGCTTTCGCTTGCTAACTCGAGGTGGCGTATATTACGCTTTCCTCTTTCAGAGTCAAGCGTTTATTTTCGCTTTTCATCTGGCTGACGGGCCGGTTTGTAAGCCGTTGTGCCGTGTCAGTGGAGGCGCAGTATAGGGATTTTCTGGAAGCTGACAAGTGTTTATTGCAAATTAATGACTGAGCGCATCTTTTTTCATCAAACCGGGTATTTTGGACACTATTTGATGTTTAAGCGAGCAATCTCGCGGGCGAAACGCGTCACCTGAGGCCAATCTGTATAAACAACTTCTTTGCTAATATCCGTTTCACCGCCTGTCATCTTCATAATCAAACGAATCATCATGCGATCGTACCAGCTATAACGCGGGTAACGCAGCGCACCAGCAAACACTGCACAGTGTTTTGGCTGCCACGGCGAGGTAAGTAAGAACTTACGCGTATAAGAGTTGGTTTGTGGAGAACGCTTCTCTGGTTTGCGTGCAACCAGGTTTACGGAAAAGAAAGCGCTTGGGATGTTGTTCAGCACTTGCTGATGCTTCTTCACAAACGCCGCAACTGATGAATGAAAGTGTCCGTACCGAATAGACGCGCCAATAACGACGCGCTCATAGTTATCCCAGGCAATATCTTTGGTGCGATGCAGATTAACCACATCGCTCTCTACGCCCAGCTCTTTCAGTTCAGATGCTATATAAGAAGCAATCTCGCGAGTTTGACCATCACGGGTCGAAAACAGAATCAAAGTTCTCACTGCAGGCTCCGGTTACTCTCGCCAGAAAGTTGGCGTGAACAGTACGAGTAAGGTAAACACTTCAAGACGACCAAACAGCATGTTGGCAATCAGTATCCATTTTGCCACTGGGTTCATGCTGGCAAAGTTGTCTGCCACAACACCCAACCCTGGGCCAAGGTTATTTAATGTTGCTGCGACGGAAGCAAAGGCCGAGAAGTCATCCACACCAGTCGCGATGATGGCGAGCATGCTGACGATAAAGACCAGTGCATAAGCAGAGAAGAATCCCCATACCGCTTCAAGGATACGTTCCGGTAACGCACGGTTCCCAAGCTTAATGCTATACACCGCATTTGGGTGCACCAGGCGTTTAAGCTCGCGGTTACCCTGCTTGAATAACAGCAGGATACGAATGACCTTGAGGCCACCCCCGTTGAACCAGCACAACCCCCTATAAAAGCAGAGCATAGCAACAGCACAGGCAAGAACAGAGGCCAGCGTGCAATACTGTCTGTAGTAAATCCCGCAGTTGTCGCCATTGAGACAACCTGGAAGAATGCCTGATTCAGCGTTAAGAGTGCCGTCTGGTAAGTATTATGGAACCACAATACCAGGGTGCAAATAGCTACCAGCGTCAGTTGCACGCCAATGAACATGCGGAACTCAGGGTCGCGCCAATAGACTTTTAAATTACGCCCGCTTAATAAAGAGAAGTGCAGGCCATAGTTACAACCGGAGATCAGTAAGAAGATGGCAATAATAGTGTTAATCGTTGGGCTATCGAAATAGCCGATACTGGCGTCATGAGTGGAAAAACCACCAATAGCTATAGTCGCAAAGCTGTGGCCTATTGCATCAAACGCAGGCATGCCCGCAAACCAAAGCGCCAGGGCGCATGCAATGGTTAACAAGACATAGATGAGCCACAGCGTTTTTGCGGTATCGGCGATACGCGGGCGCATTTTGTTATCTTTAAGCGGCCCCGGCATTTCAGCGCGATATAACTGCATCCCGCCGACGCCCAGAATAGGCAAAATAGCGACGGCGAGCACAATGATCCCCATGCCGCCAAACCATTGCAGCATTTGCCGATAAAACAAGATGGCATGAGGCAGCGTATCCAGGCCGACGAGCGTTGTCGCACCGGTCGTGGTTAAGCCTGAGAACGATTCAAAGAACGCATCGGTTACCGTTAGATTAGGCTGTTCCGCAAAAATAAAGGGCAACGCCCCCACACTCCCCAGCACCGTCCAGAACAATACGACGATCAGGAACCCTTCTCGAGGTTTGAGCTCGCTTTTCTGTCGCCTGTTAGGCCACCACAAAAAAGAACCAATGAGTAACGCTGCGAAGAAAGTCTGGGTGAAAGCACGGCCAGCACCATCGCGATAAATTAAAGCTACCAACCCTGGGATAATCATGGTCACGGAAAAAAGAATAACTAACAGACCAACGATTCGGGTTATGGCGCGAAAATGCATTTCAGCCGCTTCCTTAACTATCAAAAAATAACGAGAGGGAATTATTATTCAGCCGGCAATAAATGCAATGCACCGCGGCTAAAATCAGAAAGTCTGACTGAAAAGTCAGCGAATTTTGCTTGTGGCAATGCCACACGTAATAATACAGATGCTTGAAAATCACTTTGCATCACAATGCCGTCGTACTGCTTGAGCAGAGTTTCAATTCCCGCAAGCTGCGCGTAGTCACATTGCAAAGTATATTCTGTTAACGGAACTTTGAGCACCGTAGGCAACTGGTTTAATGCCGCCTGCACACCGCCGCCATAGGCTTTCACCAAACCGCCTGTTCCGAGTTTGATTCCGCCAGAGTAGCGCACCACTACAGCGGTAATTTCACCAACACCGCTTCCCATCAGTTGGGCAAGCATTGGCTTACCGGCAGTTCCTGCTGGCTCGCCATCATCAGAAAACCCCAGTTGCTGCGAGTCATCCGGCGCACCAGCCACCCAGGCCCAGCAATGATGCCGGGCATCCGGGTGTTCTGAGCGTATTTTTTCAAGAAACGCTTTTGCTTCTATTACACCAGCCGTATGAGCGACCAGTGTAATAAAGCGGCTTTTCTTGATTTCCTCACTGACCGTAACGGGTCCAGCTGGGATCAGCCAACTATCCATTACGCCAGTTTCAGATCGCGTGTCATATTTTCAATACTGTTTTCATGAACAATCACATTGTCTTCAATGCGAACGCCGCCGAAAGGTTTCATGGCTTCTATACGCTGCCAATCAAAGTGCTTGCTGTACTGCCCTTCGCGCCATGGTGCGAGCAAAGACTCAATAAAGTAAATACCCGGCTCAATAGTCAGAACCATACGCGGCTCGAGTACACGAGTGCAGCGCAGGTAGGGATATTGAGACGGCGCGGCAAGGTGAGTCCCCGCATCATCTTGCATAAAGCCAGCCACATCATGGACCTGCAAGCCCAGCGGGTGACCAAGGCCATGCGGCATAAATGGCCCGGTAATTCCAGTTTCAACCATTGCTTCTTCGCTAATGCCCGTTACTAGCTTATGGCGGTTCAGCAGCTTCGCAATACGTTGATGGAACTGAATATGGTAATCGGTGTAACGCACGCCCGCTTTCAGGGTGTCAATTAACGCGAGTTGCTCGGCGTTAACATCTTTCACCAGTTGAGCATAATCGTTATCACTTTTTGCCGACCAGGTACGCGTCAAATCAGCAGCGTAGCCGTTGTATTCCGCACCCGCATCTAACAGGAAGCTGCGCATTTCTGCAGGTGCGCGGTTATCAAGTTTTGTGTAATGCAGCACCGCCGCGTGCTCGTTGAGCGCCACAATGTTGCCGTATGGCACATCGGTATCGCGATGCCCG
This sequence comes from Buttiauxella sp. AC038, assembly GCF_979253565.1. Taxonomy (NCBI): domain Bacteria; kingdom Pseudomonadati; phylum Pseudomonadota; class Gammaproteobacteria; order Enterobacterales; family Enterobacteriaceae; genus Buttiauxella; species Buttiauxella sp. AC038. The sequence goes on from NZ_CEEDCQ010000001.1 coordinate 4,748,999, forward strand.
GTTGCGGTCAGATAAGCCTGGTTGATATCAAACTCACTCATTCCAGACAAGAATGCTTCGTGAGCCGCCTGATGGCCAACCACCGCCGTTTTCTGTGCTTCACGCATACATGCCATTTCATAATCAGTTTTATAAGCACGATGGTAATGCAGATAATCAATCACCCCTTTCGGGTTGATGTTAGCGCCCTGAATTTCAAGCTGAACTGCACGTTCTGGCACCGGGCCAATATAGCCAATATTCCCACGCGCGGCAGGCAACTGGCTGCCAATTCCGTCAGCTTTAGGCAGTGCAATGACATCAATTTCGTCAGTCCAGAAGGATTCTGGCAACGGTTCAACGTTGTGCCAGTAATCAACCGGCAGGTAGAACCAGAGTTTTGGTTTGTTGACACCATCCACCAGCAGCCAACAGTTTGGCACTTGTGTCACCGGAACCCAGGCTTTGAATTGTGGGTTAACTTTGAACGGATATGGATGATCATCGAGGAAGACGTTGACTAGCTCGCCCGAGTGAATCAACAGCGCGTCGAGATTAAAACGCGCCAGAACATTGCGGGTACGTTCCTGCAAAGTTGCCACATGATCTTTATAAAGTGAGGCCAGTGAATCCATGATTTACCCTTCTGTTTTTTTCATAAACTGAACGCCACGCATCTTAGCACACCGTAAAGTTTGCGAACTTATTTCCAGTGGCTGTGATCATCTTTGCAAATATTTAAAGAGTTATTTGCATTTCATTAACATCAATTCCACACTCCTCCTCATCTGGTACGACCAGATCCCATTGCTGGATTCAGGAGACTGACATGCTCTACCAAGGTGAAACCTTACATCTCGACTGGCTGGAAGATGGCATCGCAGAATTGGTATTTGATGCACCCGGCTCAGTGAACAAACTCGACACCGCGACCGTAGCCAGCCTTGGCCACGCGCTGGATGTGCTGGAAAAGCAGCCGCAGTTAAAAGGCTTGCTGCTCAGTTCGAATAAAGCCGCGTTTATCGTGGGGGCCGACATTACCGAATTCCTGTCGCTGTTCCTGGTTCCTGCGGAACAACTGACCCACTGGCTGCAATTTGCCAACAGCGTATTCAACCGCCTGGAAGATCTCCCGGTCCCAACCATTTCTGCCGTAAATGGTTACGCACTTGGCGGCGGTTGTGAGTGCGTACTGGCAACAGATTACCGACTGGCAACGCCAGATACCCGCATCGGCCTGCCAGAAACCAAACTAGGCATCATGCCTGGCTTCGGTGGTTCTGTGCGTCTGCCACGTTTACTGGGTGCCGATAGCGCGCTGGAAATTATCACCGCAGGCAAAGATGTTGGCGCGGCTGAAGCGCAGAAACTGGGTTTAGTTGATGGCGTTGTCAAAACTGAAAAACTGCGCGATGGCGCACTGGCGATACTGCGTCAGGCTATCAATGGCGATCTGGACTGGAAAGCCAAACGCGCGCCTAAACTGCAGCCGCTGAAACTGAGCAAAATCGAAGCCACCATGAGCTTCACCATTGCCAAAAGCATGGTGATGCAGATTGCCGGTAAGCATTACCCGGCCCCGATGACCGCTGTAAAAACCATTGAAGCTGCGGCCAGAATGGGCCGTGACGAAGCATTAAAACTGGAGACTCAAAGTTTCGTGCCGTTGGCGCGTTCCAATGAGGCCCGTGCGCTGGTCGGGATTTTCCTTAACGACCAATACATAAAAGGTCAGGCGAAGAAGCTGACCAAAAATACCGAAACCCCGAAACAGGCAGCCGTTCTTGGTGCCGGAATCATGGGTGGCGGCATTGCTTACCAGTCAGCCTGGAAAGGCGTACCGGTATTAATGAAGGATATTAACGAGAAGTCGCTGGAACTGGGCATCAACGAAGCCAGCAAACTGCTCAACAAACAGCTGGAACGCGGCAAGATCGACGGCATGAAACTGGCCGGTGTCATTGCCACTATTCACCCAACGCTGGATTACGCTGGTTTTGAGCGTGTCGATGTGGTGGTTGAAGCGGTTGTTGAAAACCCGAAAGTGAAGAAAGCGGTTCTTGCCGAAGTGGAAGACAAAGTTCGTGCGGATACCGTTCTGGCGTCGAACACCTCCACCATTCCGATTGGCGAACTGGCAAAAAGCCTGAAGCGCCCGGAAAACTTCTGCGGCATGCACTTCTTTAACCCTGTGCACCGCATGCCGTTAGTGGAAGTGATTCGCGGCGAGAAAACCTCTGAGCAGACCATTGCAAAAGTGGTGGCCTGGGCGAGCAAAATGGGCAAAACGCCAATCGTGGTGAACGACTGCCCTGGCTTCTTCGTCAACCGTGTGCTGTTCCCGTACTTCGCAGGCTTTAGCCAGCTGATGCGCGACGGTGCCGATTTCCGCCAGATCGACAAAGTGATGGAAAAGCAGTTCGGCTGGCCAATGGGCCCGGCATACCTGCTGGATGTAGTCGGTATTGATACCGCGCACCACGCGCAGGCTGTTATGGCTGCCGGTTTCCCACAGCGTATGCAGAAAGATTATCGCGATGCCGTTGATGCGATGTTTGACGCAGGCCGTTATGGCCAGAAAACCCAGCAGGGTTTCTATCGCTACAAACAAGATAGCAAAGGCAAACCGCGCAAAGAGCAGGATGAAGCAACCGAAGCGCTGCTGGCTGATGTCAGCAAACCACGCCACGACTTCAGCGACGAAGAAATCATTGCCCGCATGATGATCCCGATGGTCAATGAAGTGGTGCGCTGCCTGGAAGAAGGCATTATCGCAAGCCCGGCAGAAGCCGACATGGCGCTGGTTTATGGCCTCGGATTCCCTCCATTCCACGGCGGTGCATTCCGTTGGTTAGATACCGTCGGCAGTGCGAAATATCTCGATATGGCGCAACAGTACCAACATCTTGGCCCGCTCTACCAGGTGCCAGATGGTCTGCGTGCAAAAGCGTCCCGTAACGAGCCGTACTATCCACCGGTTGAGGCCGCGCGCCCCGCCAGTGACCTGAAAAGTGCCTGAGGAGTGATCATGGAAAAGGTTGTAATTGTTGATGCCATCCGCACCCCGATGGGCCGTTCAAAAGGCGGTGCGTTTCGCAATTTGCGTGCAGAAGATTTATCAGCCCATTTGATGCGTGGGATCCTCTCACGCAACCCGGCATTAGAAGCTGCCGCGCTGGATGACATTTACTGGGGCTGCGTGCAGCAGACGCTGGAGCAAGGTTTCAATATTGCGCGTAACGCGTCATTGCTGGCAGAAATCCCACATTCGGTCCCGGCAGTTACCGTGAACCGCCTGTGTGGTTCTTCGATGCAAGCGCTGCATGATGCAGCTCGTATGATTCAAACCGGTGATGCGCATGCTTGTCTGATTGGCGGCGTGGAACATATGGGACATGTGCCGATGAGCCACGGTGTGGATTTCCATCCAGGTTTGAGTCGTAAAGTGGCTAAAGCGGCAGGCATGATGGGTTTAACCGCCGAGATGTTGTCACGTATGCACGGCATCAGTCGTGAGATGCAGGACCAGTTTGCTGCCCGCTCGCACCAGCGTGCATGGGCTGCGACAGAAGCGGGCCATTTCAAAAATGAAATCCTGCCGACCAGCGGCCACGACGCAGACGGCGTGCTCAAACGTTTTGATTACGATGAAGTGATTCGCCCGGAAACCACAGTTGAAGGTCTGGCAGCCCTGAAACCCGCATTTGACCCGGTCAACGGAACCGTCACGGCGGGCAGCTCTTCTGCTCTTTCCGATGGCGCATCAGCCATGTTGCTGATGAGCGAATCACGCGCCAAAGAGCTTGGCCTGAAGATCCGCGCTTATGTTCGCTCTATGGCGGTCGTTGGCTGCGACCCATCCATTATGGGTTACGGCCCGGTTCCAGCATCACAACTGGCGTTAAAAAAAGCGGGCCTGACTGCCGCCGATATCGACCTGTTTGAGATGAACGAAGCGTTTGCTGCACAGATCCTGCCATGTATTAAAGATCTGGGTCTGATGGATAAGATCGACGAGAAGATTAACCTGAACGGCGGGGCGATTGCATTGGGCCACCCGCTGGGTTGCTCCGGTACACGCATTAGCACCACGCTGTTAAACCTGATGGAACGTCGCGATGCGCAGTTTGGCCTCGCCACCATGTGCATCGGATTAGGTCAGGGTATTGCCACTGTTATTGAACGAGTTTAGTTGCTTTAATTGTTGTTATTCCCGCCTGTCAGGGGCGGGTTTTTTATTTCTGTCGCCCACAAACAAAAGCCACCGACTATGCGGTGGCCTGTCTGTCAGTAGACTGATTCTCAGATAAACGAGAACGCATCACCAAACATGCGATCAACCTGCGCACTACGTTCATTGCAGAACAAGTCGCGGGCAATTTTCGCCATCTCAAAACGCCCGGCGATATAGATATCGTGCCCGGCAAGCGTTCCGTAATCCTGCATCACCGCAGTCAGCACAGTGCCAGTACGCCCACGCCAACCTGCTTCAGGTTGTTCAACCACCGCTTCAACACGCAGATTTGGGTGAACCACGGACAGCGCTTCCAGCTCAGACAGATCATAAAGATGTTTATCCTCACGGCCGCCCCAGTAAATCGCGATTTCACGTTGTGGATTACGCGCCAGCGCGGTCAGCAAAATTGAACGCACATATGAGAAGCCAGTACCGCCTGCAATCAGAATCAGCGGACGATCTTCATCATCGCGCAACCAGGCATCGCCATGAGGAATATCAACAACGATCTCTTTTTCTTTCAGAATGCGGTCCATCACGGCCATGGCGTAAAGATTAATCTCTGATGCACCAATGTGCAGCTCGATAAATTCATGCTCGCTCGGTGTGGATGCCATGGAGAACGGGCGTTTGTCGCGCTCATCCATCACCACCATCAAATACTGCCCGGCCTGAAAGGAGAACTTCGCTTCCGGCAGTAATCGAACGCGATATACCGTGTCGGTTATCGCTTCTACCGAGGTCACTTTACAGCTTAAGGTTGTCATGCTTCCCCTCTGTCGGGTCAATAATGCAAAACCGTAAAATCCGCCACTCAGGCGTTTTTACTGTCGTCGAAAATAGCCAGCTCATCCCAGATTGCATCGATACGCGCACATACTTCTGCATCTTTCTTAATAGGACGACCCCATTCACGTTGGGTTTCCCCAGGCCATTTATTGGTGGCATCCAGTCCCATTTTTGAACCAAGACCGGAAACCGGCGAGGCAAAATCCAGGTAATCAATTGGCGTGTTTTCTACCAGTACGGTATCACGCGCCGGGTCCATACGCGTGGTGATGGCCCAAATTACATCGTTCCAGTCACGCGCGTTGACATCATCATCACAAACGATGACAAACTTGGTGTACATAAACTGTCGCAGGAAAGACCAGACTCCCATCATCACGCGCTTCGCGTGGCCAGCGTATTGCTTCTTGATGGTGACAACCGCAAGGCGATAAGAGCAGCCTTCCGGCGGCAGATAAAAATCGACAATTTCCGGGAATTGTTTCTGCAAAATCGGCACAAACACTTCGTTAAGTGCCACACCCAGAACCGCAGGTTCATCCGGTGGACGTCCGGTATAAGTTGAGTGATAAATCGCATTCTGCCGCTGGGTAATATGAGTAACGGTAAATACCGGGAAGTCATCGACTTCATTATAGTAACCCGTGTGGTCACCATATGGCCCTTCCGGTGCCATTTCGCCTGGCTCGATATACCCTTCCAGCACAATTTCCGCAGTGGCAGGTACTTCGAGATCGTTTGAAATACATTTCACGACTTCGGTTTTTGTGCCGCGCAGCAAACCAGCAAACGCATACTCGGAAAGCGTATCAGGCACCGGCGTTACCGCGCCAAGAATAGTGGCAGGGTCAGCGCCTAAAGCAACTGAAACCGGGAAACGTTCGCCCGGATGTTCTGCACACCACTCCTGGAAATCCAGTGCGCCGCCACGGTGCGACAGCCAACGCATGATCAGTTTGTTTTTACCAATCAGCTGCTGGCGATAAATACCCAGATTCTGGCGCTCTTTATGCGGCCCACGCGTTACCGTCAAACCCCAGGTAATCAGCGGTGCAGCATCTTCCGGCCAGCATTGCATGATAGGGATGCGGGATAAATCGACTTCATTCCCTTCAAAGATTTGCTCCTGACAAGGGGCATTACGCAGTCGCTTAGTTGGCATATTCAGGACTTGTTTAAACTGTGGCAGCTTATCGAACAAGTCGCGGAAACCTTTCGGTGGCTCCGGCTCTTTCAGGAAGGCCAATAACTTACCCACTTCGCGCAGCGCCGACACATCTTCCTGCCCCATCCCCATCGCGACACGTTTTGGCGTGCCAAACAGGTTGCACAGCACTGGCATGTCGTACCCTTTAGGGTTCTCAAATAGCAGCGCAGGGCCATTGGCGCGCAAAGTACGATCGGCAATTTCAGTCATTTCCAGGTACGGATCGACTGGCATTGCGATACGCTTTAGCTCACCGCGTTGTTCGAGTAGTTCCAGAAAGTCGCGTAGGTCGTGGTATTTCATGCAATTAATCGTAGTCAGGATTTGGCGGTCATTATACGGGCTTCATGCACAGCATGCTGTATTTTTGTTAATAACGCGTAAATGCTTATCTGATGACCAATCAGTGATTGGTTATACCTGAGCCGTCTATCCCTGATAACGGCCTTTTGCTATTCTTCCTCAGTTAATGAGGAAAAGAGACACTATGGAATCCTGGTATTTGTTGTACTGCAAACGAGGTCAATTACTACGGGCGCAAGAACATCTCGAGCGTCAGGAAGTGAATTGCCTTACCCCGATGATCAAAATTGAAAAGATCGTTCGAGGCAAACGCACTGCGGTCGATGAACCATTGTTCCCAAACTATATGTTTGTCCGGTTTGACCCTGAAAATATTCATACCACAACCATAAACTCCACGCGCGGCGTCAGCCATTTCGTGCGTTTCGGCAGCCTGCCGGCTACTGTACCGAGTGATGTGATTGAGCAGCTCATCAGTCACACTCCAGAGAACGTACTTGACCCGGATACGCCGTACGAAGGCGATCGCGTGGTGATAACCGAAGGGGCATTCGAAGGTCTGGAGGCGATTTTTAGCGAACCGGACGGAGAAGCCCGCTCTATGCTGCTGCTCAACTTGTTGAATAAACAAGTGATGCAGAGTGTGAGAAACACCGATTTCAAAAAGACATAAAAAAGGCCAGCGATTGCTGGCCTTTCATTTTGATGTTGCCTCTAGCGCTGCATTTGTTCGTCATGCAGCCACTGCGCAACACGCTTCGAGAAGTACGTCAGCACACCATCAGCACCCGCGCGTTTAAAGCACAGTAACGACTCCATGACGGCAGGTTTTTCTGCCAGCCATCCATTCTGGATAGCCGCCATATGCATCGCATATTCACCAGAAACCTGGTAGGCAAAAGTCGGCACGCCAAAGGTATCTTTCACACGGCGAACCACATCCAGATATGGCATACCTGGTTTCACCATCACCATATCAGCACCTTCTTGCAGATCCTGAGCGACTTCCTGCAATGCTTCGTCGCTATTGGCCGGGTCCATCTGATAGGTCTTTTTATTGCCGCCCTTCAGGTTGCCGGATGAACCAATTGCGTCACGGAACGGCCCGTAATAGCAAGAGGCGTATTTCGCGGCATAAGACATAATCTGGGTGTTCACGAAACCATCAAGCTCAAGCTGGTCGCGAATCGCCCCGATACGGCCATCCATCATGTCGCTTGGCGCGATGATTTCAGCCCCGGCTTCTGCATGAGACAGCGCCTGACGCACCAGAATTTCACGCGTAATGTCGTTGATAACGTAACCGTCTGCATCAATCACGCCGTCCTGACCGTGAGTGGTGTATGGATCAAGCGCCACGTCGGTCAGCAGACCCAGTTCCGGCACGGCATCTTTCAGTGCACGAACCGCACGCTGAACCAGGCCATTCGGATTATAAGCTTCTTCAGCATGCAGTGATTTTCCTGCGCTCTCGATAACCGGGAACAGGGACAACACCGGCACACCCAGCTTTGCAACAGCTTCCGCTTCTTTGAGCAGCAAATCGACAGTCATGCGGTAAACACCCGGCATCGACGACACTTCTTCCTGACGGTTCTGACCTTCCATCACAAACACAGGATAGATAAGGTCGTTAACCGTTAGTTGATTCTCCGCCACAAGACGGCGGCTGAAATCGTGACGACGGACGCGGCGCATACGGCGGCCAGGAAACGTACCGGGAAATGCATAGCTCATTTACTTTCTCCTGATTTAAGCCAACCGGAAAAGACGGCGGGCATTTTCATCTGTTACTTGCGCAAGCCAGGCGGGATCTTCTCCACGCCATTCAGCCACCTTGTTCAGGATATGCGGCAAGTAGCAGGGTTCGTTCCGGCGGGAAGCAGGTTTTGGTTTTAAATCCCGCGGTAACAAATAAGGGGCATCGGTTTCCAACAGCAGTTGATGCACGGGGATCACCGGTAGCAATTCACGTAATTCAAGGCCACGCCGCTCATCGCATACCCAACCGGTTACGCCAATAAAAATCCCACGAGCCAGACACTCACGCGCTTCATTTTCTGTACCGGTAAAGCAGTGCAGCACCACACCTGGCAACTTATCGAGCCAAGGGTCGAGCAGAGCAATAAAGCGTTCGTGAGCCTCACGGCAGTGTAAAAATACCGGCATCATCAGGTCAGCCGCAAGGGCCAGTTGTGCGGTAAAAGCACGCTCTTGTTCAGCTGGTGTTGAGAAATTACGGTTGAAGTCCAGGCCGCACTCGCCGATTGCGACCACTTCAGAAGCACCAGCAAGTTTGCGAATAGCCTCTGCTGTTTCGTCTTGCCACTGGCTAGCATCATGAGGGTGAACGCCAGCCGTAGACCAGCACCCTTGATACTGTTGCGCCAGTAACAAAGCTTGCTCGCTTTCATGCAGATTCGTGCCTGTCAGCAACATGCCGCTGACTCCCGCTGAATGCGCGCGAGCGACAACTTCTGCATGGTCTTTCGCAAACTGTGAGCTGGTAAGATTTACACCAATATCAAACATAGCGCCTTCCAAACGACGACCGCCCTGATGGGCGGCCTGAAATTATGACTCTTTATTAGAGTGTTGGTCTTCTGCTTCTGGAGCATCTTCCGGGTCTTCCTCGCCTCTTCTACGCCCTTTACCGACATAGAAACGGGAGAAGAACACGCCGACTTCAAACAGGCAGTACATCGGTATCGCCAGCAGTGTTTGCGAGAATACATCCGGCGGAGTCAACAACATGCCGACAACAAATGCACCAACCAGAATATATGGGCGCTTTTTCTTTAGCGCTTCAGGGGTAGTTACGCCCATCCAGCACAGAAGAATAATGGCTACGGGGACTTCAAAGGCCACGCCAAATGCCATAAACAAGGCCATGACAAAATCGAGGTATTTCGTTATGTCTGTAGACATCACGACCCCTATTGGCGCGGTTTTCGTCAGGAAACCAAACGCTAAAGGGAACACCACGAAATAGGCAAAAGCGATGCCGATATAAAAAAGCATTGTGCTGGAGAACAGCAGCGGCATAACCAGTTTGCGCTCATGTTTATAAAGCGCAGGCGCAATAAACGCCCAGATTTGATAAAGAATGACCGGCGCTGACAGGAACACTGAGACATAAATCGTCAGCTTAATTGGCGCAAAAAATGGTGATGCGACATCGGTAGCAATCATCGTTGAGCCTACCGGCATCTTACTGATTAGCGGTGCGGAGACGATTTGGTAAATGTCGTTGGCAAAGTAAACCAGTGCCAGGAAAATCACCAGCACAGCGATAATGCTATTTAACAGTCGCTTGCGCAGCTCTATCAGATGGCTGATAAGCGGTTGGGTATCTTCTACGGCCATGTTTACTGTTTATCACTCGAAGGTTGAGAAGACGCTGGTATTTTGACTGGTTCTGCCACGGGTTTAATCTGAGGCTGGATTAACTCGTCAGAAACTGCCGCAGGTGCAGGAACTGTCTCAGGCTCAACGGCTGGAGCCTGATCGGGCGCACTGGCTTGGTGTGCAGCAGTGGCTGGAGTCACGCCGTCGTGGCTATCTTCGGCATCTTTTATCAATGGGTTATGGATGGTATGAGCCTCATCACTCCCTTTTTCAGGTTCCTGAGTGTACGAGCGTTTCATTGACTCTGCAGCCTGACGCAGCTCATCCATTGATGCCTTAAGCTCTGGAGTGAGATTATCCATGCTCGCTTTTTCAACCTTCTTGAGGCTGTCCTGCAGCTCCTGGATTTTCAGTTCCTGAACCAGTTCATTTTGCACAGTTGCCGCGAGCGAGCGCAAAGCACGAACCCAACCGACAACCGTTTTAACTGCCACAGGCAAACGTTGTGGCCCGAGAACAATCAGGCCAATCACGAATACCAGTAGCAACTCACTGAAACCAATATCGAACACGGTTTACACCTGCTCTTTATCGTTGCTCTTAGCTTCTTCTTTCTTCACTTCGCCAGGTTGCTTATCAGCGAGTGTTTTCGCCGTGAAATCAGCATCCTGAACGGATTTATCTTTCTCTTTATCTTCATCGTCACCCATCGCTTTTTTAAAGCCTTTGATGGATGCGCCCAAATCAGAACCGATAGAACCCAGTTTCTTGGTACCAAACAGCAGAACGACGATAACGGCAATGATCAACAATTGCCAAATACTGATACCACCCATAATGTTGCCTCAAATCACAGTGATGAATATACCCAACCTCTTTCAAGTTGCAGATGTTCATGCATCCTGAAATCTATTGGGTACAGATAACGGTCTGTATTGTACCGCACGTTGTCCGCTAAAAACGATTAAAAACAACTCAGGCTGAGCGCCGCCAGCCAATCAACCAGGTCACAACCCCCCGGCCATCAACCAGGCGGGCATAAATTCCCATTCTGGTTTGTTAATCAACAATAAAGTCCCACTTAGCATCAGCGTAGCGCCAATACCAAACAGATAGCGCGATTGCGCCTGGCGCACCTGGTTGCGTTGCAAATCACGCGTTATTTTATCAACGCTGTGTTGCAATTGTTTACCCTGGCGCAAACTGTCGTACATCAGTTCCGGCAGTTCTGGCATTTTTTCAATCCAGAACGGCGCTTTTTCTTTGAAAGAACGAATAAGCGCAGGAATACCCACCTGATCTTTGATCCAATCTTCCAGGAAAGGTTTGGCGGTTTTCCACAAATCAAGTTGCGGATAAAGCTGCCTACCAAGCCCTTCAACGTAAAGTAGCGTCTTTTGCAATAAAACAAGCTGCGGCTGCACTTCCATATTAAAGCGACGTGCCGTATTGAACAGGTTCAGCAACACATGGCCAAAGGAAATTTCCGCTAATGGCTTTTCAAAGATTGGCTCGCAAACGGTACGAATGGCAAACTCGAAGTCTTCAACATTCGTGTCTGGTGGTACCCAGCCTGAATCCACATGCAATTCAGCAACTTTGCGGTAATCTCGGTTAAAGAAGGCGATAAAGTTCTCAGCAAGATAGCGTTTATCTTCTTTATTGAGTGAACCCACAATACCGCAGTCGATACCAATGTATTGCGGGTCTTCAGGGTGTTCATAGCTGACGAAAATATTGCCTGGGTGCATATCGGCATGGAAGAAGCTGTCGCGGAAAACCTGAGTGAAGAAGACCTGCACGCCACGCTCTGCCAACAGTTTCATGTTGGTGCCCTGTTTATGCAGCATCGCAATATCAGAAACGGGAATACCGTAAATACGCTCCATCACCATCATGTCCTGGCTGCAATAGTCAGAGAACACTTCCGGCACATACAGCATCGAGCTACCTTCAAAATTGCGGCGTAACTGAATGGCGTTTGCCGATTCGCGCAGCAGATTTAGCTCATCAATTAAGGTCTTCTCATATTCGCGCACAACTTCAAGCGGGCGCAAACGGCGACCATCAGGCATCAGACGTGGTACCCATCGCGCGAGACGATAGATGAGTTTCATATCCGCTTTGATGATTGGCAAAATGTCCGGGCGAATGACTTTGATAACCACTTCTCGCCCATTTTCTTTCAGGCGAGCGGTATGTACCTGGGCAATGGAAGCTGACGCAAGCGGCTTGATTTCAAAATCGTCAAACCAGGCTTCTACAGGAAGCCCTCCCATCGCTTGTTCGATTTGTTTTTTTGCCAGCGCCCCGTCAAATGGTGCAACGCGGTCCTGCAACATCGCCAGTTGATCGGCAATTTGCGGCGGGAACAAGTCACGACGTGTAGAAAGCATCTGCCCAAACTTGATCCATACCGGGCCAAGCTCTTGTAAAGCCAGACGCAAACGCTCACCCAGAGGCTTTTCTTTATGGCGGTTTGGCATCCAGAAAAGCGTACGCCGCCAGATACGTAATGGCAGCGTAATGCGGATACGAGGGATCAGTTCATCCAGACCATAACTAAGAAAAGTGCGGACAATGAAATAGAGGCGACGAATTTCTCCAGGCGTCATTTGTTCTCCAGTTTGTTCAGTCGCGCGATGAGTGCGTCAACATTTCGTTCGACTGCTGCCGTTTCCTCAGCAAACCATGCAACCTCAAGCGATCCCGGTGCCATCTTCCACTCTTCCGTAATGGCTTCTGACAGGTATTGCTGGTTACGAGTAAATCCTTTCTTGAATAACTTACCGCCACCACGGATAACTTTACTGATACCTTCGGCGGCAATATCACCGATGTAAGGTGCTAATAATTCAGCAGGATCGAACTCGGCAAGATCCATCAGAGAAACCCAATTCTGGACAACCTGAAGATCGCCTTGAACCTCTAATTCACCGCTGCGAATCAGCGCAGTAAGCTGCTGCCTGTCACGTAGTTTAGGCAAGGTGCCAAGCCCGGTTAGCACCTTGCAATCAGCTTCATCTTCCCACTGACCCAGTACATCAATTTGCTGTTCGCTAAAGACCAGAACAATTGGCGAAGAGAACTCTTTGAGCTCAACGCGTAACACCTTACCCACTAAGCGCTGACGTGCCGCTTTCAGTCCCCGATCGCGCCAGAGAAAAGTATTGAGAATATTTTCAATTCCGGCAGTCATTAGCGGTGTAAAAGGCATCACGAGTTCCCTGTCAGAATTTATAACCACGGTGCAGAGCAACTACGCCAGCGGTCAGGTTGAAATAGGTGGTATTTTCAAAGCCCGCATCTTCCATCATCGCTTTCAATGTTTCTTGATCAGGATGCATGCGAATAGACTCAGCCAGATAACGGTAACTTTCCGCATCCTGCGCAACAATTTCACCGATTCGCGGCAAAATGTGGAAGGAGTACGCATCATAAGCTTTGCTCAGTGGTTCAATAATCGGTTTAGAGAATTCCAGAACCAACAGGCGGCCACCTGGTTTTAATACGCGATACATTGAACGCAGCGCTTTCTCTTTGTCTGTCACATTTCGCAGGCCAAAAGAGATGGTGATGCAGTCAAAGAAATTATCCGGGAATGGCAGGGCTTCAGCGTTAGCCTGAACATAGTTCACGTTGCCAACCACACCGATGTTGCGCAGTTTTTCGCGCCCCATTTTCAGCATTGAGTCATTGATATCAGCCAGAACCACTTCGCCTGTTTCACCTACCAGACGGGAGAACTTAGCGGTTAAATCACCGGTTCCGCCTGCTAAGTCCAGTACGCGCTGACCACGACGAACACCACTGCAATCAATGGTGAAACGCTTCCATATACGATGGATGCCAAATGACATTAAGTCATTCATTACGTCGTATTTTGCGGCCACAGAGTGGAACACATTAGCGACCATATCGGCCTTCTGTTCCTTCGCTACAGTGCGAAAGCCAAAGTGTGTTGTTTCCTGGGATTCTTCAACCATCTCAATGCCTGCTTATCCAAAAAATGTTCGTGAAGTGTAACAGAATGAGCCCTAAAGCCCTATGCTTCAAGCTGCAGGGGTGTTGGCTGCACTCACAAACCCCAGTCACTTACTTTAGTAAGCTCCTGGGGATTTGTTCCTTTGCCGCCTACCTGCAACTCGAGTTATTCTTGCTACAAACTGTTTTCCATATTCTTCTCTTCGTCGTTTTCATGCTCATGGCGCTCGATATTATCGCCTTCTTCAAGTCTGGCCTGTTCGACTAAATCAGGATTAATCTCACGTTTAACCTCAACGCCCAGACCACGAAATGCATCTGCCTGGATGAGAATATTGCCGCGCCCGGAAGAGAGTTTTTTCATCGCCTGGCGGTAATTATCCTGGGCTTTATCGAGGCTTTGACCAATCGCCGACATGTCATCAACAAAGAGGCGCATTTTGTCATAGAGTCGGCTGGCACGTTCGGCAATTTGTTGCGCATTCCGGCTCTGGTGCTCATAACGCCACAAATTGGCAACCGTTCTTAATGCCACCAATAATGTGGTTGGGCTAACGAGCATAATGTTATTTCTGAGCGCTTCGCTGATCAATTCAGGCTGGCGGTCGATCGCCAGTAAAAATGCGGGCTCAACCGGGATAAACATCAGCACATAATCCAGCGACCGCAGCCCAGGCAACTGCTGATAGTCTTTACGGCCCAGCATGCGAATGTGGTTACGCACCGCTGCAATATGCTCGTTGAGGGCAATTTCACGAGTTACGTCGCCGTCACCGTTGTAGTAACGCTCATAGGCCACCAGCGTCATTTTGGCGTCGATAACCACATCTTTGCCTTGTGGGAGGCGCACAATGACATCCGGCTGCATGCGGCTATTATTTTCTAGCTGAATGTTTACCTGAGTTTCGTATTCATACCCTTCGCGTAAGCCAGACGCCTCCAGCACCCGCGTCAACACAACCTCACCCCAGTTACCCTGGGTTTTATTATCCCCTTTCAGGGCTTTGGTGAGATTGAGCGCCTCTTGCGCCATTTGCGCATTCAATTGCTGAAGGTTACGAATTTCGTGGGTTAGCGTGTGGCGTTCGCGAGCTTCCTGCCCAAAGCTTTCCTGAACCTGGCGGCGGAAACCATCCAGTTGTTCGCGCAGTGGTGAAAGCAACCCATTCAAGCTTTGGCGGTTTTGTTCTTCAACTTTACGGCCACTGTGTTCAAAGATGCGGTTAGCGAGGTTTTCAAACTGTTCACTCAGGCGCTGTTCGCTGTTGAGCATCTGGCGATGTTTGTCATCAGCATTAAGACGAGTTTGTTCAAGCAGCGTGGAGAGTTCGCGGATATCCGCTTCTTGGGCACTGTTAATTTCAAGCTGAGTGCGCAACTCGCGGTTGAGTTGCTCGCATTCTTCTTTCCAGTGCTGGTTTTGCTGTAACTCCTGCCGTGCAGCAGTCAGTTCGCCGTAGATTTCTCTTTGTTCTTCATGCAGTGCGGATTGCCGCCCGGCCGCCCGCAAACTTGCCAGCAACCAACCAGTCAGAACCCCAACCAGCGCAATACCGAGCCCGAATAAAATAGAAATATCCACAGTCACTCCAACAAGCCATGCCAGACACCAGCAAAATAAAATTGTGCTGTATAAATGTCCAGATGAAAAGGAGTTTACTGCGAGACGTTACGCAAAGCGTAAAAATTAAGCCGGCTTGCACCGGCTTTGGGGGACTAGATCAGGCGGCGAGCTGCTTCCACGACGATTTTCACCGCATGGCTTTCCGTTTTCTTCATGGTCTCAGCGTTCGGGATCTCTTGCTGAGTACGGTTCACAATCACACCCGCAACCATACCCGCACGCAGGCCCTGGCTTGCACACATGGTCAGAAGTGTTGCTGATTCCATCTCGTAGTTCATCACGCCCATCTGCTGCCACTCTTCCATAGAGCCTTTGTAGCGATTCACTACACGACCTGAGAAGGTGTCGTAACGCTCCTGGCCAGGATAGAAGGTATCTGAAGACGCCGTTACACCAATGTGAGTCGTTGCGCCGATAGATTTCGCGGCTTCAACCAGTGCAGTGGTACATGCAAAATCAGCAACCGCCGGGTATTCCATTGGAGCAAAGTGCAAGCTGGCACCGTCAAGGCGCACAGAAGCAGTTGTCACCAGAACATCACCAACATTGATATGTGGCTGAATTGCACCGGTAGTCCCGATACGCAGGAAAGTACGAATCCCCAGCTGTGCCAGTTCTTCCACCGCGATAGAGGTTGATGGACCACCAATACCGGTGGAACAGACGATAACTGGCTTGCCGTCTAACTCAGCACGCCAGGTAGTAAATTCACGGTGGGCAGCCAATTTGACCGGCTTATCCATCAGCACAGCGATTTTTTCAACTCGCTCAGGATCGCCCGGGACGATGGCAAGTGTTGCCCCTTGCAGATCGCTTTTAGTGAGGCCGAGGTGAAAAACATCAGACTTGGACATAACAGACTCCTGCATTGAATAGGTTGGCTTACATTGCAATGGGGGTACTGTACAGAACCCTCGCAAAGAATTTCGTGACGCA
Source organism: Buttiauxella sp. AC038 (assembly GCF_979253565.1). Lineage (NCBI taxonomy): Bacteria > Pseudomonadati > Pseudomonadota > Gammaproteobacteria > Enterobacterales > Enterobacteriaceae > Buttiauxella > Buttiauxella sp. AC038. The sequence continues at coordinate 4,765,406 of NZ_CEEDCQ010000001.1, forward strand.
TTTCACTTTGAATCAAACAAGTTACATTATTTTCAACTGAAACAGTGATGAAAATCACACTTAAATGGGTGGCGCACATAGTTCTGATATTGAGAAGAAGGCGACTAAACAATCCACCAGCAACTCGAAGAATAACGGGGAAAAGCTATAGTTATCGCACTGCGCTAATTCTGGTAAGGAGAATGCCAATGAAAGAAGAACATATAGGTAAATCACCGGGCGGGCATTTTGCGCCAGCGGCCTCCCCTCTTGCTTCAACCGTATTGCATACCCCAGATGATGCTATTCATGCAGGGGAAACCTCAATTCCTACGCAGGGCGAAAACATGCCGGCGTTCCATGCCAGACCAAAAGGGGCGGAAGGCCCACTGCCGATTGTAATCGTGGTGCAGGAAATTTTCGGTGTGCATGAACACATTCGTGATGTTTGTCGCCGCCTGGCGCTGGAAGGGTATCTGGCAATCGCGCCAGAGCTCTATTTCCGCCAGGGTGATCCCAATGAGTATGCCGATATCCCTACCCTTTTCAGCGAGCTGGTTTCAAAAGTGCCCGATGCACAGGTGCTCGCGGATCTTGATCACGTCGCTAATTGGGCGGCAAGAAACGGTGGTGATGCACATCGTTTGATGATGACAGGGTTTTGTTGGGGTGGCCGAATAACGTGGCTGTATGCCGCACACAATCCGCAGTTGAAAGCGGCTGTGGCCTGGTATGGAAAATTAGTGGGCGAAAAGACATTAAACTCCCCGCATCACCCAGTCGACATAGCAGTCAATTTGAATGCGCCAGTGCTTGGGCTTTATGGCGGGCAGGACACGGGAATTCCACAGGATACTGTGGAAACAATGCGCCATGCGTTGCGTGCCGCTAATGCCAACGCAGAAATCATCGTTTACCCGGAAGCAGGACATGCTTTTAATGCGGACTACCGCCCGAGCTATCATGCAGATTCAGCCAAAGATGGCTGGGTGCGGATGCTGGCGTGGTTTGCACGCTTTAGTGCGAAGAAGTAATGCAGTTAATTAAGGGGGAAAGATTCCCCCACTTCTTACTTTATTAAGCTTTACGCAAATTCTGCGCAGCCTTCACCATATTCGCCAGTGCCTGGCGAGTCTCCGGCCAGCCACGGGTTTTCAGGCCGCAGTCTGGGTTCACCCACAAGCGCTCTGCCGGAACGCTTTCCGCCGCTTTCTTCAGCAATGCTTCAATCCATTCCACGCTCGGTACGTTCGGTGAGTGAATGTCATATACGCCCGGCCCAATTTCATTCGGATATTCGAACTCTTTAAATGACTCCAGCAGGTCCATATCGGAACGCGAGGTTTCGATGGTGATCACGTCTGCATCCAGCGCGGCAATGGAGTCCATGATGTCGTTGAACTCGCAGTAACACATGTGCGTGTGGATTTGTGTGTCATCACGCACCACGGCGGCATTCAGGCGGAAGGCTTCCACGCCCCACTCCAGATACGCCTGCCAGTCGGAACGGCGCAGCGGTAAACCTTCGCGCAGTGCGGGTTCGTCGATCTGAATGATGCCGATGCCTGCCGCTTCGAGATCCGCCACTTCATCACGCAGCGCAAGGGCAATTTGTTTGGCGATGGTTTCACGGCTCACGTCTTCACGCGGGAATGACCAGCACAGAATCGTCACCGGGCCGGTCAGCATGCCTTTTACCGGTTTGTCAGTCAGGGATTGCGCGAACGATGCCCATTCCACAGTAATGGCTTCCGGGCGGCTGATATCACCGATGACAACCGGTGGCTTCACGCAGCGAGAACCGTAACTCTGCACCCAGCCGTTCTGAGTAAACACGAAACCGTCGAGGTGCTCACCGAAGTATTCCACCATGTCGTTACGTTCGGCTTCCCCATGCACCAGTACATCCAGCCCCAGACGTTCCTGTTCAGCAACGGCTTGTTTGATATGTTCGGCGATACCGGTGCGATAGTTATTCGCATCCAGGTTACCTTTTTTGAACTCCAGGCGCAGGCCACGAATTTCCGTCGTTTGCGGGAATGAACCGATAGTCGTCGTCGGCCAGGCCGGGAGATTAAAGCGCTGGCGCTGTGCCACGGCACGATCGGCGTAGTCACTCTGGCGTTGGCTGTCTTGCGCCGTAATGGTCGCCAGACGTTTGCCAACGGCCGCATTATGGACACGCTGTGAATGGCGGCGAGCCTGAATTGGCGCACTCCATTCAACCAGTTTTTCAGTATTGCCGCTGTTCAGGGCTTCGGTCAGCAAAGACAGTTCGGCACATTTTTGCAGCGCGAAGGCAAACCAACTCTTCACTTCAGCATCAAGACGTGTTTCAACGCTCAGGTCGATTGGGCTGTGCAGCAGAGAACAGGAAGAAGCGACCCACAGATCACGTTTACCGACGATCGCCTGCAATTGTTGATATTTTTCGCTCAGATCAGCACGCCAGACGTTACGACCATTAATCACACCGGCCGATAACAGCCAGTTGGCGGGCAGTTGCTGATGCAGCGCGTTGATATCGTCTTTACCATGGACGAAGTCGACGTGCAGACCCTGAACCGGCAGCGCCGTAATGGTGTTCAGGTTTGGCGTCACGCCTTCAAAATAAGTGGTCAGCAACAGTTTAACGTTACCAGCCAGCGCGTCGTAAGCCGGTTTGAACGCATCGAGCCATTCTTGCGGTAACTCCAGCACCAGAGCAGGCTCGTCGATCTGCACCCACTCGATGCCACGCTTTGCCAGTTCCGCCAGCACCTGCTGGTAAACCGGCAGAATATCTTGCAGCAGGCTCAGGCGGTCAAACGGCTCGCCTTTCACTTTGCCAAGCCACAGGTAAGTCACTGGCCCAAGCAGTACAGGTTTCACGTTGTGGCCAAGCGCCAGTGCTTCATCTACTTCATCCAACAGCTGTGTCCAGGTCAGTTTGAACTGCTGGCCTTTAGTGAACTCCGGCACCATGTAGTGGTAGTTAGTGTTGAACCATTTGGTCATTTCAGCGGCAGCAGCAGGCGTACCCGTTGGCGCGCGGCCACGGCCTAAACGGAACAAGGTATCTATATCGACGCTACCGTCCGCGTTCTGATGACGAGCCGGCACATTGCCAAGCAGTAAGCTGGTGGTCAGAACGTGATCGTACCAGGCGAAATCGCCCACTGGCAGCAGTTCCACGCCAGCTTCTTTTTGTTGGTCCCAGTGGCGGGCACGCAGTTCGCGGCCTACCGCCAGTAATTCTTCCTGGGTGGAGCTGCCCGCCCAGTAACTTTCTTGTGCTTTTTTCAGTTCGCGACGCAGGCCGACACGAGGGAAGCCGAGGGTGTGATTTTTTATCGTCATGTTCTTTCCTCAATATTCATTATTCGACGCATTTAGCCGTCCAGATGTTTACACATCTATAATCAACAGGTACTGTATATTCCTCAAGCGCAATTTGCTCATGCCGAATTGAAGGACTTTCATGATCGAGATTAAACATCTGCGGACGCTACAGGCGTTACGAAATTGCGGCTCTTTAGCCGCTGCGGCTGCCGCGTTGCATCAAACCCAATCGGCCCTCTCCCATCAATTCAGCGATCTGGAGCAGCGCCTGGGTTTCCGCCTGTTTGTCCGTAAAAGTCAGCCACTGCGGTTTACGCCTCAGGGCGAGGTGCTGTTGCAACTGGCTGAACAAGTGTTGCCGCAGATTAGCCGTGCGCTGCAGGCTTGCAACGAACCGCACCAGACCCAGCTTCGCATCGCCATCGAATGCCATAGCTGTATTCAGTGGCTGACGCCCGCGCTGGAAAACTTCCACAAAACCTGGCCGCAGGTGGATCTGGATTTCAAATCTGGCGTGACGTTCGACCCGCAGCCTGCACTGCAACAGAGTGAGCTGGATATCGTATTAACGTCCGACATCCTGCCGCGCAGCGGTCTGCATTATTCGCCAATGTTTGATTATGAAGTGCGCCTGGTGCTGGCAACGGATCACCCGCTGGCAAGCAAAACGCGTATTGAACCGGAAGATTTGAGCAGCGAAACGTTGTTGATTTACCCGGTGCAGCGCCAACGACTCGATATCTGGCGCCATTTCCTGCAACCCGCAGGCGTCAGCCCATCGCTGAAAAGTGTCGATAACACGCTGCTGCTGATTCAGATGGTGTCAGCCCGCATGGGGATTGCTGCGCTGCCACATTGGGTAGTGGAAAATGTTGAGCGCCAGGGTCTGGTCGTAACCAAAACCCTGGGCGAAGGACTGTGGAGCCGGTTGTACGCCGCCGTGCGCGATGGCGAGCAGCGCCAACCGGTAACGGAAGCGTTTATTCGCTCGACGCGTTCACACGCTTGCGAGCATCTGCCGTTTGTGAAGAACGCGGAGCGACCCAATGGCGATGTACCCATAGCGAAGCCATTATCACCGACCCACCAATAATAAAACTCGGCCAGTGAGGCTGTTCTTGCCAGATGGCAAGGTTAACCAGCAGCCCCGCCGGAACATGCACGTTGTTCATGATACCAAGCGTGCCCGCATCCACCTGCGTGGCGCCATAGTTCCACATAAAGTAGCCCAGCCCGGAAGCCACCACACCAAGCCACACCAGAATGCCCCATTGCAGATGAGTGGTCGGCAGTTTGTGCGGATTCCCCAACGCAAACCAGGCTGTTACAGCCACGACTGCCGCCCCGAGGTAGAACCACGAAAATGCGCAACGTTGCGGCATCGGACGCGTTTCCATCAACCGTTTGTAGCCCACCATACCGATGGCGAAGCAGATGTTTGCCGCCTGAACCAGCATCAGACCAATCCAGAAGTGATCGCTCACTTTGTCGTAGCGAATAATCGCCGCACCAACCACGGCAAGCCCGGCACTCAATGCGTAGCCCCAACGTAGCTTGTTGCCGCTGATCAAGTCATAAATCAGCGTAACGTAAAGCGGCGTCATTACCGTAAACAGCAGGAATTCTGAAACGGTGAGGTAGAGATACGCCTGGAAGCTAAACAGGTACATCACGCCGAGTTGCAGTGCGCCCACCAGCATATACAGCAGCAATGTTTTCGCGCTGTAGCCTTTAAAGCGCAGGAAAGGCAGGAACACTATCGCCGCCAGCCCGACGCGCATCAGCACTGAAAAGTAGCTGTCGACATGCCCGGCAAGGTATTCGCCAATCAGGCTAAAAGAGAAGGCCCACAGAATAGTGGTGATGATCAGTAACGGCACGATGAAGTCTCTACTACGGGAGATTAATGCTTCATTGTAGCGAAGGGAATGTGCAGAAGTTGAACTATTTGGTTGACGAGTGGTGATTAGTTCACCACTCGTTTATCACGAATCAGTCTTTGCCGAGGAACATTTTGCGCAGGTAATGCGGCACCGCGTTATCACCGTTGGTGCCGATGACTTCAAGCTCTGCCAGTAAGTCTTTCAGGCGCTGGTGAGCGTTGCCCATGATGCAGCCTTTACCCGCCATGCTAAGCATTTCCGCGTCATTCATGCCGTCACCAAAGGAAATGCAGTCTTTCAGGCCGTAGCCCATCGCTTTGGATACCGCTTCAAGCGCGTGACCTTTCGATACGCCGCCCGCCATCACTTCCAGGCAAGTCAGCGTGGAGAAACTCACATTCACGCGGTCGCCCCAGCGAGCGAGCAACGCTTGCTCAAGCGGCAGGAGTTTTTCATGTGAATCACAGGTGAAGAACACTTTGCTGACGCCATCGGCTTCCAGCAAGCCTGGTTCAAACAGGGTGTAATTGAATACCGCTTCTTTGAAATATTTCATCTCTTCCGGGCGGTGACGGTTCATAAACCACTGGTCGCCACGGTAGACGTTGGTCACGATATCTTGATTGGTTTGCACCACACCAAACAGATCCTGAGCGATGTCATGGTCAAGATCGTGGCTGAACACCAGGTTACCGTCAGTATCATGCACACGCGCACCGTTTGAGGTGATCATGTAGGCTTTGATTTCGAGGTTATCGCGGATTTGCCCCACGTCGATATGGTGGCGACCCGTTGCAAAGACGAAATGAACACCTTCAGCGGTGAGCAATTTCAGCGTTTCTTTAGCATACGGGGAGAGAGTGTGATCAGGGGACAGCAACGTGCCATCTAAGTCAGACGCAACGACATGGTACATAGGATTTGGAACCTCTGGTGTTAAATTCAGATTAATTATGCCTGTCAAAAAAGGCGATGACGGCATTCAGCGCTTCGGTCCGCATATCGTCCTTTTCGAACAGGATCTCATGATACGCACCGTTTATGACGTAAGGTGTTTCCCCCTCACAAGGGTGGCCCGCCGCGGCGCGAATCTCACAGAATTGGTCATGCGCTCGGTTATCTACGACGCGCTCCTCTTCTGCCTGCAGGATAAAAATCGGCGTGGTGATAGCAGTGGCTCCTGCTAAAACCTGTTCTCCTGCGAGTATCCCTTCTCTTACCCAGTGATTCGTTGGCCCACCCAACCGCAATGCTGGCTCATCAGCATAAAAACGCAGGTTGCGGCGGTAACGTTCACGACTATGGGTCAGGACATTAACGCTAAATGGTAATGCACGCCAGCGGCCTGTTCCGATTGCATAACCCTCACGAATACGCTGATGGCCTTCCGCCCAATCAAGAATATGGCGCACCATCCAGTCAGGCCAGCGCAAGGCAATACCAAACATCGGCGCACACAGTGCAACTGCATCAAAGCATTGTGAGTTTTTCTCAAGCCACAGCGTAATTATCGCGCCACCCATGGAATGCGCTAACGCGTAGCGTTTTCTCCAGGGACCGTTGGCGACTTCGTGCTGATAAAAGCGGTCAAAGTCGTCGACATAGTCGCTAAATTTCGCCACATGACCGCGATGTGAGTCCGAAAGCATGCGCCCGGAACGCCCTTGCCCACGGTGGTCGATGATTAAAATATCGAACCCACAATGGAAAAGGTCATAAGCCAGTTCGGCATATTTGACGTAACTTTCGATACGCCCTGGGCAAACGACAATGACCCTATCGTGATCCTGCGCGCGAAAGCGTACGTAGCGTACCGGCACTTCGTCGACGCCTGAAAATTCACACTCTTCGCGCTGCCGCCAGAAGTCCATCAGTGGACCGGTGGTGAAAGCCGCAAAGGCGTTTTCCCTGTTTGACCATCCATTTTTATGCTGAGTCATATCGCTTTTTTGTGATTCGTAGCACGCTCATCAACAATAGCGTATTGTGGCATAAAAGTGTTCGATCAGGGAATTTCACATGAGTGTTGAGTGGTGGTTAACCTATCTCGTGACCACAATAATTCTGAGTCTGTCACCCGGTTCCGGGGCAATTAATACTATGACCACCGCCATTAGCCACGGCTATCGGGGAGCTGCCGCGTCGATTGCTGGGCTGCAAACGGGGCTTGCGATTCATATCTTGCTGGTTGGGATTGGCCTGGGTGCGCTGTTCTCACACTCATTGCTGGCTTTTGAAATTTTGAAATGGGCGGGTGCCGCTTATCTTGTCTGGCTTGGTATTCAGCAATGGCGTGCCGCGGGTGCGCTGGACTTGAATACTCTGGCAACCACCCAACCACGCAGCCGTCTGTTTAAACGCGCGATTTTTGTGAACCTGACGAACCCAAAAAGCATCGTCTTTCTTGCTGCACTTTTCCCACAGTTTATCTCACCGCACCAGCCACAGGCGTTGCAGTATTTAGTGCTCGGTGTGACGACTGTAGTGGTCGATATTATTGTGATGATTGGCTATGCGGGGCTTGCAACACGTATTGCAGGCTGGATTAAAGGACCAAAGCAGATGAAAGCGTTGAATCGCGTATTTGGTTCGCTGTTTATGTTGGTTGGCGCACTGCTTGCTACAGCACGCCAGTAATATCCGTCATACTTCAAGTTGCAGGGGTGTTGGCTGCACTCACAAACCCCAGTCACTTACTCAAGTAAGCTCCTGGGGATTTGCTCCCTTGCCGCCTACCTGCAACTCGAATTATTTTGGCTTTATAAGGAAGGATTATCGGGAGATGATCAGGTGGATGCCGAATCCGGCAAACAAAACACCGGCAACACCATCAATCCATTTCGCAAGGCGCTGGTAACCCCGGCGCATTTGCGGCAATGCGAACAAGCTGGCAACCACGGTAAACCAGACGAAGGTTTCCAGAGCAATCATGACGAATAATCCCCAACGCTCGGCGCTGCCAACATCATTACTGACAAACAGTGAAAACACGCTGCCGAAATAAATGATAGCTTTTGGATTCGAGAGATTGGTCAACAGGCCCTTCAGGAAGCTGCGTCCACTGCGAGCCAGCTCAACACTGACCTCTTCAGTCGGCTTAACCGCTTCTTTTTTCAATGCACTGCGCAGCATCTGATAACCCATCCAGCACAGATACAAGCCACCGCCGACCATAATAATGCTGTGTAGCCACGCCATTTTTTCGAGGATCAGGTTAAGGCCGAGCAGCGCCACGCCAGACCAGACCATCACGCCGCCGGTAATACCCAGCACGCCCATCATGGCTTCTTTTCGGGAACGGCTAACGGCTGTCTGCGAGACAAAAAAGAAATCCGGACCAGGCGTAACCAGTGCGACAATATGCAGAACCGCCACGGTCATAAATAGCATCAACATAGGAATTAACTCGCTAGATTATTAGTTGGGGAATAACTATACGAGTTGCAGCAAAGACTGGCTACTACTCATCTTCGCCATCGACATGGCTGCGAATAAGTGCCATAAACTCGCGCCCAAAGCGCTCCAGTTTACGCGTACCCACACCGTTAACGCCTAGCATTTCACTCGGCGTAATCGGCATTTGTTCGGCCATTTCGATAAGCGTCGCGTCGTTAAACACCACATACGGCGGGATATTCTCTTCGTCGGCAATGGCTTTACGCAGCTTGCGCAATTTGGCGAACAGCTTGCGATCGTAGTTTCCGCCAAACACTTTCGGGCTGGATTTCGATTTGATTGCCACAATACGCGGCACGGCGAGCATTAAGGGTTCTTCGCCACGTAAATACGGGCGAGCCGCAGCGGTGAGCTGCAATGCGGAATGCTGGGCGATGTTTTGCGTCACCACACCGAGGTGAATCAACTGGCGGATAACGCTGACCCAATGCTCGTGGGTCTGGTCGCGGCCAATGCCATAAACCGGTAATTTGTCGTGCTGTAATTCGCGGATACGCTGGTTATTGGCACCGCGCAGCACTTCCACGACATAGCCCATACCAAAGCGTTGGTTGACGCGATAAATACAGGACAGCGCTTTTTGCGCATCCACCAGCCCGTCGTAGCGGCGCGGTGGATCGAGACAAACATCGCAATTGCCACAAGATTGCTGGCGACCTTCACCGAAGTAATTCAGCAACACCAGGCGGCGACAGGTCTGCGCTTCGGCAAACGCGCCCATTGCGTTGAGTTTATGGCGCTCAATATCCTGTAATTGCCCGACCGGTTTTTCTTCGAGGCATTTACGCAACCACGCCATATCGGCCGGATCGTAAAATAGCATTGCTTCCGCAGGTAGGCCGTCACGCCCGGCACGGCCAGTTTCCTGGTAATAGGATTCGATATTGCGCGGGATGTCGAAGTGCGCGACAAAACGCACGTTGGGTTTATTGATGCCCATACCGAATGCTACGGTCGCGACAACAATTTGCAGGTCATCACGTTGGAATTTTTCCTGCACTTCCGCACGCACCTGATGTTCAAGCCCGGCGTGATAAGCCCCGGCGCTGATACCTTTGCTTTGCAGACGAGCCGCTGTGTCTTCTACTTTGGCGCGGCTGCCACAGTAAATAATGCCGGATTTCCCACGCTGTTCTTGCACGTAGCGCATCAGCTGATCGAGAGGTTTAAACTTCTCCATCAGCATGTAGCGGATATTCGGGCGGTCAAAACTGCTGATTTGAATCAGCGGGTCGTGCAAACCAAGCAGACGAACAATGTCCGCACGCGTGGTGTCATCAGCCGTAGCCGTCAGAGCAATAAACGGTACCGTCGGCAGACGTTGGCGAAGTTGGCCTAATGCGGCATATTCCGGGCGAAAATCGTGGCCCCACTGTGAAATACAGTGCGCCTCGTCAACCGCGATCATCGACAAATGCCACTGGCTGATTTGGTCGATAAAGTTGTCCATCATCAACCGTTCCGGCGCGATGTATAACAGGCGAATCTGCCCGGTACGGCAGCCCACCATCACTTCTTGTTGCTGTTCGCGATTTTGGGTGGAGTTAAGGCTCGCGGCGGCAACGCCGTTTGCCAGCAACTGATCGACCTGGTCTTTCATCAGGGAAATCAGCGGGGAAACCACGACAGTCAACCCGCCAAACACCAGCGCCGGGATTTGATAGCACAGTGATTTGCCACCGCCTGTCGGCATGACAACCAGGCAATCGCGCCCTTCCAGCACCGTTTCGATGATGGTTTCCTGACCTGGGCGGAACTGTTGATAGCCAAAGGTATCTTGCAAAACCTGTCTGGCCAGCACTGCCTGATTAATTACTTCCGCCTGTGTCACGCTTTCCCCACCACAAAAACCGCCAATTTCTTAGAACAGATCGTTAAGCATAACGCCGACACCGAAGCGTGTCTGGTTAAAGTTGTAATCAATTAATGACTCACCGTAACCGCTGTAAAGCTGGGTATAAAGGCGCACGTGCTTAGTGACCGGATAACTAAAGCCTAATTCGCCGCCGCCATAGCCGGTATTCCAGTTGTACTGCCCTTTCATACTCAGAATCGCATCGCCAAACTGGTAGCCAACACGCAGCTGATAGTAGCCCAGGTATTTGGTGATATCCGGGTTATCGTCGGTGTCACCAATTACATACCACGGCTTCACTTCAACCATCCAGTTACCGTGCTCAGCCATCAGACGCGTGTATAAACGGTTCCAGCTGCGAGACGTTGGGTCTGAACGACCATTGGAATCGTGGTTATAACCCATCTCAACGTCGCGTAATGTCCAGCCAGCAAACGATTCATCGGTAGCAAAGCCCAGAAACACTTGTGGCTCGTAGTTTGTTTCACGGAAAGGTGAAGATTCGCCACTGTTAGACAGCTGCCACCAGGATTTCTGAGTGTATGAAGCACCCAACACTGAGTTTGGCCCCAGAATGCCGCGCCAGATAGGGAACGCGAGGCTAAGCTGGAATTTTACTTCGTCTTTGCGGGCATTATCAGACCAGTTATAACTGCGAATCGCCTCTTTATTCAGATCATCAGTCACCGTATAGATCAGATAGTTAGTTTCATACGGGTAAAGTGTGAACGGATTGTCATGTTCCAGAAGCATATTCGCAATGATGCTGCCACGCACAGCCGGTTTATCATGCACTTGCTTTATGGTCGCTTCAGCTGCGTTAGCCATAGAAGGAAGCAGGCATGCCGCCATCAGCCATCCCAGATACTTGCGCATCAATGGTGTTCTCCTGAAAGAAAAGGTTTCAAATTATTATCAGGGACACATTCTACATAGTTCTTAATCTGGACGCTCGGTCTACAGTTCTTAAAGTAGCAATCAACGATTGCGAAGCATAAAATACACAATTAATTAACATTACACCCAAGCTACTTCAAGATTCAGGTAGGCGGCAATCGAATGAATCCCGATGAGCTTACTCAAGTAAGTGATTCGGGTGAATGAGAGCAGCCAACAACCCTGCATCTTGAAGGGCGAAGGGTATGTGATTTTGTATTGATCGAGGAACGATCCATGTCTACCCCATTTTTGACCCCGGAAGCCGCTTTACAACTGGTCGGTGAAATTTTTGTCTACCACATGCCATTTAACCGTGCGCTTGGGCTGGAGCTCATCCGTTACGAGAAAGATTACGCCGAGCTTTCTTTTAATAACCAGCCGATGATGGTGGGAAACTGGGCGCAGAGTATTTTGCATGGCGGTGTCATCGCCTCATCGCTGGATGTGGCGGCAGGCCTGGTTTGTGTGGGCAGTACACTCACCCGCCACGATAGTATTAGCGAAGAAGAACTGCGCCAACGTCTCTCGAAAATGGGAACTATCGATTTACGCGTCGATTACCTGCGCCCAGGGCGTGGCCAACGTTTCACTGCCAGCAGCACTCTTCTGCGTGCAGGCCGCAAAGTAGCTGTAGCACGCGTGGAATTACACAACGAAGATCAATTGCATATCGCCAGTGCGACCGCCACCTACATGGTGGGGTGAGAAGATAAATCCTGTTACTATTTGCACACTATTCATCAACGAGTTCTTTTCATGGATGCGAAACAAACCCGTCAGGGCGTATTACTAGCACTGGCGGCGTACTTTATGTGGGGCATCGCGCCTGCTTACTTCAAATTAATCCACTATGTTCCGGCTGATGAAATCCTGACGCACCGCGTGATTTGGTCGTTCTTCTTTATGTTGATGTTAATTAGCCTTAGTCGCCAGTGGCCTCAGGTGAAGAAATCCTGTCAAAACCGCAAAAAGGTATTTGCCATGGCGCTCTCCGCAGTGCTCATCGGCGGTAACTGGCTGCTCTTCATTTGGGCAGTGAATAATAATCACATGCTGGAGGCAAGCCTGGGTTATTTCATCAACCCGCTGGTTAACGTGCTTTTGGGGATGATTTTCCTCGGTGAGCGCTTTCGCAGAATGCAGTGGGTAGCCGTGGGCCTCGCCGCTTGTGGTGTTCTGGTTCAGCTTTGGACATTCGGTTCGCTGCCAATCATCGCTCTTGGCCTCGCATTTAGCTTCGCGTTTTACGGACTGGTGCGTAAGAAAATCGCCGTTGATGCACAAACCGGCATGCTGGTTGAAACGCTTTGGCTATTGCCGATTGCGGCTATCTATTTGTTTGGCATCGCAGACAGTTCGACCAGCCATATGGGGCAAAACTTGATGTCGCTGAACTTACTGCTGATTGCGGCGGGCGTGGTAACAACGATTCCATTGCTGTGCTTCACCGCTGCAGCAACGCGCTTACGCCTCTCGACACTGGGTTTCTTCCAGTACATTGGCCCGACGTTGATGTTCCTGCTAGCAGTGACGTTCTACGGTGAAGTGATCGGTAAAGATAAGTTGCTGACGTTTGGCTTTATCTGGGCAGCACTAGCGTTGTTTATTCTTGATGCGGTTTATACGCAGCGGAACTCACGGATTGCGGCGCGCGCGGTCGCGCAGAAGTAAAAAGGGAGCCAATCGGCTCCCTTCTCATTTTCATCTTACAACCAGTTTTTGCGCTTGAAGTAGAGATACGGCGCCAGGCCCGCGAGGATCATGACGATAATCGCTGCCGGGTAACCGAAGCTCAGTTTCAACTCGGGCATAAACTCAAAGTTCATCCCGTAGCTCGATGCCACAAGTGTTGGCGGCAGGAACACCACCGATACCACCGAGAAGATCTTGATGATGCGGTTCTGCTCGATGTTGATAAAGCCCATCGCCGCTTGCATCAGGAAGTTGACCTTCTGGAACAACGATTCGTTGTGCGGCAACAGGGATTCGATATCGCGCAGGATCTCACGCGCCTGCTCAAGCTGACCGCTTGGCAAACGCGCTTTACGCACCAGGAAGTTCAGAGCGCGTTGGGTATCCATCAAACACAAACGGACTTTCCAGCCGATATCTTCCAGCTCAGCGAGTGTTGAAAGTGCGGCGTCATATTCATCGCCCTGATGACCTTCCATAATGACGCGGCTGAGTTTTTCGAGATCGCTATAGATGTTTTCGATTTCATCTGCCAGCTGCTCGATTTTAGTTTCAAACAGGTCGAGCAGTAATTCGTACGCATTACCGTCCACCATATTCTGGCTACGAGCGCGCATACGATAAAGGCGAAATGCAGGTAATTCACGTTCGCGCAGCGTAAACAGGCGGCCTTCACGAATGGTAAATGCCACGGTGCTGTTGCCTGCGTGATCGTCAGCATCTTCGTAAAAGAAGAATGAGTGGATGTGCAAACCGTCTTCGTCTTCAAAGAAACGCGCGGATGCTTCGATGTCTTCCAGTTCCGGGCGGGTTGCCAGGCTTTGACCAAGTTCCGTTTGCACGCGCTGACGCTCGCTCTCTTCAGGCTCGACCAAATCAACCCAAACAGAATTGCTCAGGTTATCGGTCTCATCTAATTCAAGACGGGACAGACGATTGTTTTCCAGTTGAAATGCGCTCAGCATGACCGGTACTCCCAATGCAAAAAATATCAGGGACAGTTCGGTTGGCACACAGACAGAAACTAACTAGGTTTCAGACCATTAAAAAGTCTGACTCATTGCGACGGGATATACGAGATATGAGGTCGCCGACAACCACTAAGGCTATCAGCATTCGAGGATAGCCTTAGAAGTTGTACCTGGATGACAGGTTATTGAGCCAGTATTTACTGGGTGTGTCCAAGGCGAGTGTCCTCTTAGCGTAATCGTGCGCGCATGTTACGCCACCACAAATATGGCGTCAACACGCAACGGGAAACCATGGAGTAATAAACCAGGGTGGTATTTATAAGGTAGCAAAAGCGTGAAAAACGATGAGTTGTTTCGCTAACTTACACCGATTCCAGGCGTGCGTAAGCCGCAACTAGCCACTTAATTCCCTGCCCCGGAAATGCCACCTGAACCCGGCTATGTTCACCACTTCCTTCAAGATTAACGACCGTACCTTCGCCAAATTTTTCATGGCGCACTCGCTGCCCGAGTTTAAAGCCTGAATCATTCTCAGAAATTGGCGTGCCCATGCGTTGGTGGCTGACCGGACGGCTGATGCTGGCACGCAGACGAACCTCTTCCACACAGTTCTCAGGCAGTTCGCCAATGAAGCGCGATGGACGGTGGTAAACCTCTTTGCCATACAGACGGCGGGTTTCAGCGTAAGTTAGCGTCAGTTTTTGCATCGCACGTGTTACGCCAACGTATGCCAGGCGGCGTTCTTCTTCCAGGCGGCCACCTTCATCGAGCGACATCTGGCTTGGGAACATGCCCTCTTCCATGCCGACGATAAACACCTGCGGGAACTCCAGACCTTTCGCCGAGTGCAGCGTCATCAATTGCACCGCATCTTGCCAGGTATCGGCCTGCCCTTCACCGGCTTCAAGTGCTGCATGAGACAAGAATGCCTGCAGCGGCATCAGGTCTTCGTCTTCATCCTGATAGCTGAACTGGCGCGTTGCCGTGACCAGTTCTTCTAAGTTTTCAATACGCGTCTGGCCCTTCTCGCCCTTTTCCTGCTCGTACATCATCATCAGACCTGAATCTTTGATAACCCGGTCAGTTTGTACGTGCAGCGGCATGTCGATGGTTTCATGTGCCAGCGCGTCGATAAGTTCCATAAAGCGTTGCAGCGCAGAAGCGGCACGGCCTGCTAACGCTTTCTCCTGAAGCAACAAGCGGCAGGCTTGCCACATTGTCAGTTGCTGGTCACGCGATGTCTGGCGCACCACATCTAATGTGCGATCGCCGATACCCCGCGTTGGTGTGTTAACCACGCGCTCAAATGCCGCGTCGTCATTACGGTTGGCAATCAGACGCAGATAGGAGAGCGCATCTTTGATTTCCTGGCGTTCGAAGAAGCGCATGCCGCCGTAAATGCGGTATGGCATACCAACCTGCAATAAGGCCTCTTCCAGCACGCGTGATTGGGCGTTGCTGCGATAGAGAATCGCGCATTGCTCAAGCGCACCGCCATTTTCCTGCCAGGTTTTGATGCGGTTTACCACGAAACGCGCTTCGTCTAATTCGTTAAAGGCGCAATACAGTGAAATAGGTTCACCATCGCTGCCGTCGGTCCATAACTCTTTACCCAAACGGCCGGAGTTGTTGGCAATCAGGGCGTTGGCGGCATTCAGAATGTTGTTGGTCGAACGATAGTTTTGTTCAAGACGAATGGTTTGTGCGCCTGGGAAATCGGTCAGGAAGCGTTGGATGTTCTCAACTTGCGCACCGCGCCAGCCGTAGATTGACTGGTCATCATCACCAACAATCATCACTTTACCGGTATCGCCCGCCAGCATACGAATCCACGCGTACTGGATGCTGTTGGTATCCTGGAATTCGTCCACCAGAATGTTGGTAAAGCGTTCACGATAGTGATTAAGGATGTGCGGTTTGTTCAGCCACAACTCATGGGCTCGCAGCAGCAATTCGGCAAAATCCAGCAGTCCGGCGCGATCGCAGGCTTCCTGATACGCCTGATACACTTTCTGCCAGGTTTGCTCGACCGGGTTGCCATAGCTTTCAATGTGATGCGGGCGTAAACCTTCATCTTTCTTGCCGTTGATAAACCACATTGCCTGGCGAGCAGGCCACTGTTTATCGTCGAGATTCATGGCTTTAATCAGACGTTTTAACAAGCGCAGCTGATCTTCGCTGTCCAGTATCTGGAAATCCTGTGGCAGGTTGGCGTCCATGTGATGTGCACGCAGCAAGCGGTGCGCGAGACCATGGAAAGTACCTACCCACATCCCACCCTGGCTGGTTCCCATCAACTGACTGATACGGTGGCGCATTTCAGCCGCTGCTTTGTTGGTAAACGTCACTGCCATAATGGAGTACGGCGAGCAGTTTTCTACGCTAATCAACCACGCAATACGATGCACCAATACACGCGTCTTACCACTGCCAGCCCCTGCCAGCACCAGCATATTGCTGCGCGTGGCCGCGACGGCTTCGCGCTGTTTATCGTTGAGGCTGTCGAGCAGGTAAGAAACGTCCATTGGCACCGCCGTTGAGGAGATAAATATACTGGAATTTTATACAGAGTTCTGACGATTATATCAGCGCGGTGAGGGATGCCAACTGCGAAATTTCCAGATGGGGTAATAAACGGCTGTCATCAATTTGCATCAGGTCGCCATCACGCAGGTTTATCCAGCACGCCTGCATTCCGCTGCGAATAGCTCCGGCAACGTCAGTGGTCAGATCATCGCCTACATGCAGAATCTGGCTAAGTGGCACATCCAGCTTTTCGGCAGCCAGCAGATACATGTCGTTGAATGGCTTGGAACGCCCATGAGGACCGGCACGCAGCAGAAATTTAAAGTACTGATCGAGGCCGAAAAGATGTGGCTCGGCGTTGCCGTTAGTAATCGCCACCAGCGGCCATTTTTCGGCGAGTTTCGCTAATGTGTCGTGCGTTTCTTGCGGCACGTCGATTTGGCTGCGCCAGTGGGCAAAATTTGCCATCGAAGCCTCCGCGCCAGCGGCAGCTTCTTGCACTGACAAGCCCACATCTAACATGGCTTGTTCAACGGCACGACGACGCCATTCGGTGACATCGTGGTAAATATCGGGTTCTGCGAGGCGCAACGCATGGCGAATGCGCAAAAAATCGGGGCGTTGCAGGCGGTTGAGTTTCGGATGGTAATTCTGCACAAAACTCATTGATTCGCGTTCGGTGCGCGTAATCACTTCGCGGTTGTCGTACAGGGTGTCGTCAAGATCGAAAGTGAGCGCGGCAATAGTCCCTAATGGGCGATAAAAATGCATTACGATTTCCCTCGTTTAGCGCGTGGATGCGCAGCATCATACACTGAGGCTAAGTGTTGGAAGTCGAGATGGGTATAGATTTGCGTCGTCGAAAGGTTGGCGTGGCCGAGTAATTCCTGCACACCGCGCAAATCCCCGCTGGACTCCAGCATATGCGTGGCAAATGAATGACGCAGTTTATGAGGGTGCACATGGCTGTTCAGCCCCTGTTTTATCCCCCACTCGCCAAAACGCTTTTGAACGTTACGCGTCGAGATACGCTTCCCCTGTTTTGAGAGAAACAGGGCGTCGTCGTCCGGGCCAAAAAGCTCGCGCAAGTCCAGCCAATGCTCAACCCAGAGGACTGCAGATTTCCCCACCGGCACGCGGCGTTCTTTGCTACCTTTACCCATCACCCAGACTTCACCGGTCGTCAGGTCGATGTGGCGACAATCCATATTAACCAGTTCGGAAAGACGCAGCCCCGCACCGTACATCACTTCCAGCATCGCGCGATCACGCACGGCGAGTGGATCATTGATATCGATATCCAACAGGCGATTAACGTCATCAACGTCGATATTTTTCGGCAGGTGGCGACCAGCTTTTGGGGTGGTGATACCTTTTGCGGGATTCGCTTTGAGTTCGCCCTGGCTGACACACCAGTCGAAGAAACTACGGAGCGCGGAAAGACGTAATGCCAGGCTTGATGGCCCAAGACCCGCCTTGCGGCTGCGAACCGTGATTGAACGAACTGATGCAGCGTCACACTGCTGCCAGGTCGCCATTTTCATCTCGCCCGCCAGGTCGATTATTGCGCTCAACTGACGGCCATAATTGAGTAACGTCAGCGGGCTTAACTGGCGCTCAACTTTCAGGTAGCGCAGGAAGCCATCTACCGAAGATTGCAGCGGGGAGGTCGTCATACGCGTTCGACCCAACGCTCCAGAAGATCGGGCAGCATCAGCGCCAGCTCGTGCAGTAATTGCGTGCCTTGCCCTTCCTGGTAATGTTGCGGGTCGCGGCTACTGAATACCAGCACACCTAAATCGGCATCATTTCCCATCAAAGAAACGGCTACTGAACCAATCGCTTTAGCTTGCGGTAAAACGACAAGCAATTCAGGCCCGTTGAGCGGCCCCAAATAATGTTGCCTGTCACCCAGACGTTGAATGCGCAACGGCTCGAAAGCCTGTCGATTCAATGCCAGATGGGTAAAATCTGAAGGTGCGCCAATACGCCAGCGATCGGCAAAAAGACGCACATTCGCGCCAGCAAGGCCCATTTCACGCGCCCAACGATGCAGGCGGTTTAGCATTTCCTGCAAACTGGTGGCTGAAGCCAGGCGGCCTTGCAGCTTCAATAATCGATAGAACAGCCCTTCGTTGGCACTCGCCTGCTCCATCAGCAGAGACATGTTTTCTTCAAGAAAATTGATGTGGTTACGGCTACGCGCCATATGCCATTCAACCAACGACACCGTACCGCGCACCGGGTGTGGCACCTGCATCTGTTCTACATGCTGGGCATTTCTAATAAAGAAATCGGGGTGGCGTAGCAGATACTCCGCCACCATACGGTCATCCAGTTCCAGTACGGCTTCTTGCTGTTCCTCGGCGTTCTTCATAGATGTATAAATCCATCATAGACATGGGCCG
Source organism: Buttiauxella sp. AC038 (assembly GCF_979253565.1). Taxonomy (NCBI): domain Bacteria; kingdom Pseudomonadati; phylum Pseudomonadota; class Gammaproteobacteria; order Enterobacterales; family Enterobacteriaceae; genus Buttiauxella; species Buttiauxella sp. AC038. The sequence goes on from NZ_CEEDCQ010000001.1 coordinate 4,784,436, forward strand.
CCGGGCCGGTCATAAACAACGGCGTTCCCGGCCCTTTCCAGGCGATATCAAGGCGGCCGCCCGGTAGCTCAACGCGAACCTGCTCCGCCAGTATTCCCTGCAAGATGCCTACGGCAACTGCGCCACAAGCGCCACTGCCACAAGCTTGAGTTTCTCCGGCTCCACGCTCAAAAACGCGCAGACGGATGTGTTCTTTGGTCATGACCTGCATAAAGCCGATATTCGCGCGCTCAGGGAAACGCTCATGGTTTTCCATGACTGGACCCAGCGTTTCCACCGCGGCCGTAGTCACGTCATCAACCTGAATCACGCAATGAGGGTTACCCATCGACACGACGCCACACATAATGGTTTGTTCAGCGGCACGCATAATATAGGTCTTTTCCGCTTTGTTTGCGCGGAACGGCACGGCAGATGGCTCGAAATTCGGCTCACCCATATTCACGCACACCAGCTCATCTTCCGTTACGCTGAGCACCATGCGGCCATTGGCTGTGCTGACGCGGATATCACGTTTGTTGGTCAGTCCCTTCAGGCGCACAAAGCGGGCAAAACAGCGTGCGCCGTTGCCACATTGTGAAACTTCGCTGCCATCAGCATTGAAAATACGGTAATGGAAGTCGAGGTCAGGATCGTATGGTGGTTCAACCACCAGCAATTGATCAAAACCCACACCCAGATGCCTGTCGGCCAGGCGGCGGATAAGTTCAGGTGAGAAATAAACGTTTTGAGTCACCGCGTCGACGACCATAAAGTCATTGCCAAGGCCATGCATCTTCGAAAACTGCATCTTCTGCTCCATATACGCGGCTACTTATTAATAATTTGCTAGTAGACAACCTGAGTCGGTGCGTTATCAGTACCACGATTATTACGATCAGGCGTGGTTGATTGCGGCTGTGGCTTAGGAGTGACCTGAGATGTAGGCTTGGTTTTACCGTCAGCAGGCGGGAAATACAGAGGCCCTTTAAGGCCGCAACCAGAAAGGCTAAAAAGTGCCAGCATGAGAGCTAATGGGCAGAAAATTTTCTTCATTATTGAGATGCCTGTAATCCAATATTCTGCCTTCTATCATCGCAGGTGATCCCCGAAAAGCAATACTCTTTTCTATCCACGACTATTGGTATACTGCTCTTAAGACGAACAATTAGGAAAAAGACATGAACGACAGTGAATTTCATCGCTTAGCTGACGGCCTGTGGTCAACAATCGAAGAACGCCTGGATGACTGGGATGGTGATAGCGATATTGACTGCGAAATTAATGGTGGTGTACTGACCCTTAGTTTTGAGAACCGCAGCAAGATTATTATCAATCGCCAGGAGCCTCTCCATCAGGTATGGCTGGCCACCAAAAGTGGCGGTTACCATTTTAACCTGAAAGACGACAAGTGGGTTTGCGACCGCAGCGGCGTAGAGTTCTGGGCATTACTGGAAGAAGCTTGCACACAGCAAGCGGGTGAACCGGTTAGCTTTAGCTAGCTGTTGCTGTACTGCTGAAGTAGCGGCGCATTGCTATCATCATGATTAGTTGGCGTCGCTGCTGTAATAGTCTGGGTGCGGAACGGAATTACCTGTGAGCGCCCATCCACTTTCACAATTTGGTAGAACTGCGGCAAGTTGAAGTTAATGAAGCTTGAACCGTAGGTGAAACGGTCGTGCGACGACGAGTAGAAACGGCTGACATCACGCACTAAATCTTCTTTGCTGCCTTCACAGTGGTGGTACACCTCTGCGCGGTTGGTCTCATCAAGAATATAGATATTGAAACCGTGGTCTTCACTCGCTTCTTCAAAGAAGAACTGAATGATCCCTTCACTGGCAAAACCATCTACCACCGGCGGCAACTGAACCTGCTGGTTAGTTTCAACCTGCACCGACAAACCATGCAGTTTGTTATGCGAAATCGCCCCGTAGAACTCGACCGCATTTTCCAGTTTTTGCACTGAAACGCTCAGGCGTTCGAAGAACAGCCCCCACGTCTGACCAGAAATACGCAGCGCTTTAAAGCGACCAGGTTCCTGGCGCGTGCTCGACAAGCGGAAGTCGATACATTCAGAAACCAGTTGCTGAACGCGTGTACGGATAAGACCACGCAGATGCTGACTGTAACAGAACACTTCAACGCTATCAGGCGGTGCAGCATCCTGGTGCATTTTGCCCAGAATGGTTTTCAGCGCCTCAATCATCGATTGTTCGCCGTTGAAATGCAGGGTACGCACTTCATTCCAGGAGTTGCGATAAAGCAGATCAACGCTTCCCACCAGACACTGCTGTTGCTGCCCGAAACTGAATACATCCAGCTTACGGAAATCGAAATGAACGACCTGATTGCGGAATGCAGCAGTCGGGTCATATTCAAGGTTAACGATGATAGCCAGATGGCGAATTTCACATGGGCTATACAACGCTTTCGCGGTTGGCGCAGGCAAACGCAGCGGGAAGTGGTGCGAAACGTCAGCCACCATCTCCTGCAATTTCGGCAAATCACAAATCCCGTTGCCCTTAATAAACAGGCGGGTGCGCGAGGTCAGCAGGCCGTTGAAGTAGGCCCATGCCACCAGCTTATTAAGATAACGGTTATATTCCAGCGGTTGATGGCTGACAATAGATTCCATGTTTGGCGCACGGTTGTAGAGATACCAGCCTGAACGGTTGGCACGGCCCGGCGGCACATGAATGAAGGTCAGATTGGGTTCTGATAAATCAGGGGAAATCTGCGGATTAACCAGCGTGACTTTGCCCGGCAACGCTTCAAATGCGGCATACAATTTACGGGTCAACACACCGATATCTTGCGGGCTTGCACTGACGCTCAAGTTGTTACGGCGGGCGAAGCGAATCAGGTTGCGATAGCTTTGCATCATCGCATCAAGCAGTTCGTTGTGCGCATCGCGAACCTGGTCGATTTTCCAGTTAGCGCGGTTATCAAGCATCGCCAGACGTGGCTCGTCCCAACCCCAGTCTTTGACCAGTTGGCTTAAGACTTCACGACGCCAGCCTACACAGGCACGCTCACGAGAAAGTTTTTCGCACACTTTCAGATAGAAGCAGCGGCGTACTAAATCCAGACGCGCAGTGTCTTCGATCTGCGTGAGGTAGTGAGTCACACGCTCCAGCATCATGCAGTACGGATCAAGCCCAAAGGAGACTATCTCGCCATCATGCAGGCGCTGCTTAATGTCTTTTGCTAGCAAGCGAGTATTCGGATATTCCCAAGAATAGGCTTCCAACAGCAGCGTTTTGAGCACCGCCTTATAAGGCGAATCAATACTCTTATAGAGCTGCCATAGGCTGGCGCCAAAATACTCTTCTGCCGACAAGGTGCTTAAACCACCGAGATCCAACCATTCGTTTGGCGTGAGCACACCCTGCGAGTAGAGGCTCATTACGTAATCGTCGTAATGATCTTCTTCGTCGCCCGGAACCATACTCCACAGAATACGTTTACCGGCCAGGCGCACTGCGGTGCGGTAGAATTCGTCGAGCAACAAGATGTGTTGTGTTGAACCACAGTCTTCGCCGCCCAGACTGCCACTTTCGTTGTGACGGAAGCGGTTTTCGTCAATCAGGAAGAAGCTGACTTCAACACCTAAAGAGGCGGCCCAGCTTTCCAGCACACTGCATTTACGTTGCAGCAACTGGCGCTCGTCATTATCGAGCCATGACTGGTGACAAACCCAAATATCCAGGTCGGATGAACAACTCTGCCCAACGGACGATGTGCTGCCCATGGTATAGAGGCCCGTGATAGGCAATTCACCGGATTCTGTTGTCTGCGGCGGCATGCCGCGCATCAATTCGAGTTCGTTGAGATAGTGGCGTTGGGTTTCATCAGGCGTGTAGATGCAAATGCCATGTGGGACGTTACCCTCAAGGTAACCTGGCATCAGCGGGTGATGATAATGTAACAATGTTGGCAGAAGACTGTAGACCTGTTGAAAAGCAGGGCCCATTGCCGCAAGTGCGCGATCTACACGCAGTTGGTTGATGGCATCCAGTCTCTGTTTAAGAGTCTCAATATAGAGGTACAAGACATATCGCCTGATGGTTTCAGTATTACGAAAAAACCCGTTTCCCGGTTGTTGCCTCTATTATAAACGACAAGGCAAAGAATTGCTGGAAACGTGATCAATTTAACACCTTGCTGGTTGACCGTAAAGAAAGATGCGCTACGCGCCAACTTCCGCTCCGCCTACCGGCTTTATCTTCCATAATACGAAATATGTCCCTCTTTTCCGCAAACCCGTTGAAACTGACAGCCTTCCTTGAAGAGTGGTAGGATGGTCAGGGACGATAATTACGGTAACTAGCAATGTTAGACAATGTATTAAGAATTGCCACTCGCCAAAGTCCATTAGCACTCTGGCAAGCACATTATGTCAAACAACGCCTGGAAGCGTGCCATCCCCAGCTCACGGTTGAACTGGTGCCTATGGTAACGCGTGGCGACATCATTCTTGATACACCACTGGCGAAAGTTGGTGGCAAGGGATTGTTTGTCAAAGAGTTAGAACTTGCACTTCTTGAAGGCCGCGCAGATATCGCCGTGCATTCCATGAAAGATGTGCCAGTAGAATTTCCTGAAGGCTTAGGGTTGGTGACAATTTGCGAACGTGATGATCCGCGTGACGCTTTTGTTTCCAATCATTTCGCCGGTCTTGATGATTTGCCTGCAGGCAGCGTAGTAGGCACTTCGAGCCTCCGCCGTCAGTGTCAGATTGCTGAGCGCCGCCCGGACCTGGTCATTCGCTCATTGCGCGGTAACGTTGGCACCCGGTTGGGTAAACTCGACAATGGTGATTACGACGCGATTATTCTTGCGGTCGCCGGGCTAAACCGTCTTGGTTTGCAATCACGTATTCGCTACGCATTACCCGCAGAAGTGTCATTGCCCGCTGTAGGTCAGGGTGCGGTGGGAATCGAATGCCGTCTTGATGACAAGCACACTCAAGCGCTGCTTGCTTCACTGAACCATGAAGAAACTGCAATTCGCGTCCGTGCTGAACGCGCCATGAACATGCGCCTTGAGGGCGGATGCCAGGTGCCAATTGGCAGTTATGCTGAATTGAAAGAAGGTGAGTTATGGCTGCGCGCATTAGTGGGCGCACCTGACGGCTCGATTCTGGTTCGTGGTGAACGCCGTGGCAAACCGCAAGATGCCGAAGAAATGGGCGTTTCCCTTGCGGAAGAACTTCTCGATAAAGGGGCGCGCGAAATTCTGGCCGCCGTTTATGACGGAGATGCTCCGGCATGACGATACTTGTCACCCGCCCTTCCCCCGCTGGGGACGAGTTAGTGAGCAGACTGCGCGCACTGGGGCAGGTGGCGTATAGCTTCCCACTGATTGAGTTTTCCCCCGGCCGGCAACTGGACAAACTGCCTGGCATGCTGGCGAGCCTGAACGAAGGCGACCTGGTGTTCGTATTATCGCAGCACGTCATAAATTATGCCCACCCGCAATTACGCCAAAATGGCATCTCCTGGCCTTCACATCTTGCCTGGTTTGCCATTGGGCGTACGACTGCCTTAGCGTTTCACACAGTTAGCCATTTGCCGATTCGTTATCCGCAAGACAGGGAAACAACAGAAGTCTTGCTACAATTACCTGAATTACAGAATGTTGCCGGAAAACGGGCACTCATTTTGCGCGGGAACGGCGGGCGCGAACTTTTAGGTGAAAAATTGACGGAACGCGGTGCAGAAGTGACATTCTGCGAATGCTACCAAAGAAGTGCCAGAATTTATGACGGAACAGAAGAAGCCTTCCGCTGGCGCGACCGTGGGGTTTCAACGCTGGTCGTGACAAGCGGTGAAATGCTACAACAACTTTATGCGCTCATTCCGGAATGGTATCGAAAAAACTGGTTACTACACTGCCGGCTGTTAGTTGTCAGTGAGCGTTTGGCAGACCTTGCCCGGGATTTGGGCTGGCAAGATATTCGGGTTGCCGATAACGCAGACAATGACGCGCTGCTTCGCGCGTTACAATAAATCAACCCCCAAAATAATTCGAGTTGCACCAAGGCAGCTTGAAGAATGGAGGGTATACAATATGGGACGCCACAATGACGGAACAACATAATACCTCCGCCATGGTTGAAGAAACCAAACCGGCGGTGGAAAGCACGCCACTTCCAGAACAACCACCGCAAAAAAATCGTAGTGGGATTGCCGGAATTGCGCTGGGTGCTATCGCCATTGCTATTGCACTTGCGTTAGGTGGCGGTCTTTACAGTTATGGTAAGCATCAGGCAGCGGCGCAAAATGCCAACACTGATGCCCTGGCAACGCAGCTCACCGCTTTACAAAAGCAACAAGAACAGCAGCAAGCTTCTCTGGAAACTACCATCAAGCAGCAGGCAACTGCACTCCAGGAGTCGGATCGCCAGCAGGCAAATCTGGCGCGTGAGCTTGATGAAGTGCAGCAGAAAGTGGCCACTATTTCCGGTAGCGATGCAAAAACCTGGTTGTTAGCACAATCCGACTTCCTGGTGAAACTGGCCGGGCGGAAATTGTGGAGCGATCAGGATGTCACCACAGCGGCTGCACTGTTGAAAAGTGCCGATGCCAGCCTCGCAGATATGAACGATCCAAGCTTGCTAACCGTTCGCCGTGCGCTAACGGACGATATTTCTGCATTATCAGCAATTACTCAGGTCGACTACGACGGGATTATTCTCAAGCTCAATCAGCTTTCTAATCAGGTCGATAATCTACGTCTTGCGGATAACAATAGTGACGATACGCCGATGGATTCCGACGGTAGCGAGCTTTCCAGCACGGTGGCGGAATGGCGTGAAAATCTCACTAAAAGCTGGCACAACTTTATGGATAGTTTCATTACTATTCGCCGCCGCGATGAAACCGCAGTTCCTCTGTTAGCGCCAAACCAGGATGTTTATCTGCGTGAGAACATCCGTTCACGCTTGCTGGTTGCGGCACAAGCGGTTCCTCGCCACCAGGATGAAACGTATAAGCAGTCGCTGGAGAATGTTTCCACATGGGTTCGTGCTTATTACGACACCAACGACAGCGTGACAAAATCCTTCCTTGATGAACTGGACTCTCTCAGCCAGCAAAGTATCAACATGGATGTGCCGCAGACGCTGGAAAGCCAGCCTCTACTGGAAAAGCTGATGCAGACTCGGGTGCGTAATTTGCTTGCCCAACCTGCCGCGAGCGCAACTGCTCCCGCTGAACAACCTGCCGCGCCTGAACAAGCGCCTGCGCCAACTCAAGGAGAATAAGCATGATTAAAGTCTTATTGCTCTTTCTGTTGTTGATCGCCGGGATCGTGCTTGGGCCAATGCTGGCCGGACATCAGGGTTATGTGCTGATCCAAACTGATACTTACAACGTTGAAACCAGCGTCACTGGTCTGGTGATCATTTTGATCCTGACCATGGTCGTGTTATTTGCCATCGAATGGATCCTGCGCCGTGTTTTCCGTACCGGGGCTCGTACCCGTGGTTGGTTTGTTGGGCGTAAAAGCAGTCGAGCGCGCAAGCAAACTAAAGCGGCGCTGCTGAAATTAGCAGAGGGTGACTATCAGCAAGTTGAGAAGCTGATGCTGAAAAATGCCGATCATGCCGAACAGCCAGTCGTGAACTATTTACTGGCAGCAGAAGCCGCACAACAGCGTGGCGATGAAATTCGTGCCAATCAGCATCTGGAACGCGCAGCCGAACTGGCAGATAACGACCAACTGCCGGTTGAGATTACCCGTGTGCGTCTGCAATTGACTCGCAATGAAAACCACGCGGCACGTCATGGTGTAGATAAGCTGCTGGAGATTTCTCCGCGCCACCCTGAAGTGCTGCGTCTTGCGGAAATGGCATATGTCCGCACCGGAGCATGGGGATCACTGCTCGACATTTTGCCCGCCATGGACAAAGTCCAGATTGGCGATGAAGCCCACCGCCTTGCGCTTCAACAGCAGGCCTGGATTGGCCTGATGGATCAAGCGATGGCGGAACAAGGTAACGATGGGCTGAAAGCCTGGTGGAAAAATCAAAGCCGTAAGACGCGTCATGAAACCGTGCTACAGGTCGCGATGGCGGAGCATCTTATTGAGTGTGACGATCATGATGCGGCACAGGAAATCATTCTTGATGGCCTGAAACGTCAGTACGACGAGCGTTTGATATTATTGATGCCACGTCTGAAATCAGGCAACCCGGAACAGCTCGAAAAAGCCCTGCGCCAGCAGATCAAGACACAAGGCGATCGTCCATTGCTTAATAGCACACTCGGTCAGTTACTGATGAAACACGGCGAATGGCAACAAGCGAGCGATGCTTTCCGTGAAGCACTCAAACAGCGTCCTGATGCCTTTGATTATGCATGGTTGGCTGATTGCCTGGATCGTCTGCATAACCCAGAAGAGGCGGCCTTGATGCGCCGTGATGGCCTGCTATTAACCCTGCAAAACAACCCCAATTCATAACACCCCAAGGGCGATAACTGTCGCCCTTACCCATTTCCTTCACGCAAAAAAAACACCTGCCAATTGGCAGGTGTCAAAACAGGTCTTTAAGACAACTAAGTGGTGCTTCACTCAACGTTATGTCCATGGTGTTGGATGAGGTCTGAAAGACGACATCTGTCGGTGGACGATAAGCACCGTAATCGGCTCTGCGTCATTCCTGGGTTTATGAAGCCTAAGCAAACATAAGAAGTGGAATGAGCATCTACATGTATATTATTGCACGATGCATGCCAGGTTTGAATTCGTAATTACCCTTAACCTGAAATCATTTTATATTCATGATGTTATCTCAGAAGACATGTGCACCACATTGGCTATTCCAGCCCTTTCAAAAATCGACAAGAGCGTCTCCTTTTGGAGACACTTAAACCGGGAATTATCGTTATTCATTTATATCAATAAGTTAAGAGTCACCAAACGGCGACAATAAATATCATGATGTCGTGATTTAGAGACTGGGGATTGGGATACGCGGTTGTATGATGCGGATTTTCCTGGTGAGCCAGGCACAGCACCATCCTTTCCTACAAACCCATAAACTGCAGACGTAAAAAAGCCCAACCTTGCCGGTTAGGCTTTCTTGAAATTGGTCGGCGAGAGAGGATTATTCCCCTACGGGCCGTTACTAAAGCAACGTTTTCTCGCTTCGCTCGGCTCAAACCTCCTGCGGAGATTCTCATCCTCTTCAAACTACAGATGCAAAAAAGCCAACCCGAAGGTTGGCTTTTTCTAAATTTGGTCGGCGAGAGAGGATTCGAACCTCCGACCCACTGGTCCCAAACCAGTTGCGCTACCAAGCTGCGCTACTCGCCGAAATACTGCATTCACTTCTTACTGCTTTCAACTTAGAGATGGTGCGAAGAGAGGGACTTGAACCCTCACGTCCGTAAGAACACTAACACCTGAAGCTAGCGCGTCTACCAATTCCGCCACCTTCGCAATATCACTAAATTAAATGGGGTGGCTAATGGGACTCGAACCCACGACAACTGGAATCACAATCCAGGGCTCTACCAACTGAGCTATAGCCACCACTGTAAATCTTTTCGCGCGGACTATCTTCTTGCGAAGAGTACCGCCGCAGCTCTGGCCCCATTCAATCAATGGTGCGCCCGACAGGATTCGAACCTGAGACCTCTGCCTCCGGAGGGCAGCGCTCTATCCAGCTGAGCTACGGGCGCATAGCGCCGTTGCGGGGTCGGATATTACGGCCTTCATGCTCACCTGTCTAGTGCTTATTTAAATAAAATGCGCATTTGGTTATGCTTTGCACATTCTGATGATTATCCAGCCAAATTTGGCCGTAAAACTCACTTTAACGCAATACCGGACGGCGTTTTATAGGCGGCCGGTGTAGTGCCAGGCCAGATAACGCAGCAACTTTATTTGGCGTGTAATGCGGCTCGGTTGCGACAATAAGCGATACAACCACTCAAGGCCCAGGTTTTGCCAGACTTTTGGAGCGCGTTTCACGTGCCCGGTAAAGACATCGTACGTCCCACCCACGCCCATATACAGAGCATCAGGGTAAACCTTGCGGCAATCGCGCATAAAGAGCTCCTGCCGCGGCGATCCCATCGCTACAGTGACAATAGCGGCACCGCTTTCCCGAATACGCTCAAACAAAGCCTGCTGCTGCTCGGCCTTGAAGTATCCATCCTGGCTACCAACAATATTAACGTTCCACTGTTTACGCAGTTTGGCTTCGGTTTGCGCCAATATTTCAGGTTTTCCACCGATCAGGAAAACAGGAGAACCTTCTCCGCCTGCACGCTGCATTAATGCTTCCCAGAGGTCGGCTCCCGGAACGCGAGAGACAACGGCACCTGGAAATTTTTTGCGAATCGAGCGCACCACGCTAATACCGTCAGCGTATTTGTATTCTGCGTTATCGATTAACACTCGCACTTGCTGGTCACGTTCTGCGGAGAGGATTTTCTCCGCATTAATCGCTACCAGCGTACCGCTACGCAGCGAGCCCCCTGCGTAGAGATAATCCAATGCATGCTGCATATCGCGCCAACCCAGTAGGCTCAAGCCACGAATCGTATAAGAAGGGGCTGTCGTGAGTTCTGTCATGATATTCCCTGCGATACATTTTGAGAGCCAGAAACAACTTGCGGTGAACGGCGTAGGCGTTGATGTATCAGCCCTGCACTATCAAATAGCCAGTAAAGCAGCTTCGCAAACAGCAAACAGACACCAAAGATAACCATGAAAAACACCACGCGGGAGACAAAAGAGTCCAATCCCTCACGCGCCAATACAATCATGTTAAAAATCGCCCCAAAGCAGAAACTATGCAAAATGGCGGCTTTGTACTTGTTGGTTTCAAGATTACCCAGGTCATACAACCAGTCGAACCATTTAATAATCAGCCCGACTACAACTGCACCTAATGGGATAAACCACACGCCACCCATAACCACCAGTGAACCAATTAACGTTGGTGAAATTGCCAGGCCAGAGTGGTTGTTAAGAACTTCCCAAGTAAAGTAGTTCGCACTGTTCAGGACAATCCCCGGACGGCCAGGCCATAACCAGGTCGGAATAAAGACATAGAAATCACGCACAATGGGCGCCAGCCCCTGGAACTCAATTTTGTCGTAATTCTGCAGCAGTAATCCCAAATTTTCCCACGGTGAAAAGGTATCGCGAGTCAGGTACAAGAAGGTGTAAAACGCCTCCTCTCCGTTGACGTTAAGCCCATAACGCTTCAATGCCAGCCAGAACATACCTACGATGCCAAATACACCCGCAGCCGCCAGCATCCACAGCGAGATCCAGCCGCGAATAATACCGATGAACAAAAAGATGGCGAACGCGATGATAATATTGGCTCGAGTCCCACCAACAATCATGTAAGTCAGCAGACCAAACGCCACAGTGCTCACCAGGAAAAACATCCAGGCTCGACCATCTTGCTTAAGAAAATAGACCACCAGCATCGCAGGGATGAAAAAGTAGAAGAAACGTTTTAACGCCACACCCGATACTTCGCTGGAGAAGATCTGACTATATGAGTGCAACTTAAACAGTAAGAAACCGTTATGCATAAAGAAGATGCTAACACTTACCAGCGCCACCACCATCAGCATTACCCACGCCAGATGAGTTTCAACACGGTTCATAGTAAACAACTGACGCCGAACCTCTGTAGTTCGTTTCTCCTGCAGCCGTGTTTTGTAGGCGACATAGTAAATACCGTAGAAGCAGACGGCAGCGAGTTGCGCTTGCAGTAGCACATCTGCCGGTACAACCGAGACCCCGAAACGAAACACCAGCGTACAGGTGAAGGGAAAACCAAAGAAAAATGTCAGCAGAAATAGTAATGAGAAGAACACATTAAAATTGAAACGCACCCGGCGGAATTCCTGGTACGTTAAAATACCAATGAACATCACTGATAAAAACCAGACCGCAAATAAACCGCCAAACTCTAGCAAACTCATGCGGCTTCTCCTGATGCTACGTCCAGCGCCCGCTTCCAGCCGTCGATATAATTAGGGTTAAAGAAAGCAATCTGTTGCTTATCTAGTAAGCGTAGTTGACGCTGCGCTTCGCGAACGATCTGCTCGTTTAGCGTATCGCCGGCAAAAAGCACGGGAATATGCTGTTCAGTCATATCCTGCCAGAACGGATTTTTACGGCTCAGCACGCAAGGAATACCCGCCTGAATCAGCAAGCAAAGTGTGCCAATACCTTGCTGGCGGTCAAAAATGAAATAGCCCAGCGAACACTGGCGCAAAAGAGCCAGATAATCATCAAAGGCCATACTTTCCTTCAGGATATGGAGGTTTTCTTCACTAAATAGCGCACGTCCAGCCTGCTCAACTTCATTGATATAAGCGTCGTTGTTAGTTGGATAGCCCATCGGTACTACCACGCGTACCGAGTCACCAAATTGTGCATGAATCGCTTTTAATGCTGCAATATGTTGGTTGCTATGATCGCCGGAGTTACCTACCAGAAACGTCATTTTTCCAACTTTTTCTTCAGTGTTGGCAAGGGTATTTAGAGAGGGGTCCATACGCGTCGGAAAGTAAATTAACTCACCTGGAACCTTTGGGTGGCGCTCATGGAAATAATTCAGGTCACCTCGTGTAGCGAATACTCTCCCCACTTGCCCTTGCGCAATGCGCCGCAACAAATAAAACGCCCGAAACTTGAAGCTTTTTGAGGCCTCGTAAAGGTCAGCGCCCCAAATGTGCCAGTTCATCTGAGCCGGTTTCAAGCCGCCAGTTAGCAACGCAATCCACAGTGAGCTATTAAACTGGCCGTGGAAGAAAAAGCGTTGTTGGCGATTGGCACGAGCTGCTGCTACAACGGCCTGCGCCAATGCTTTTTTCGTTGGATAGAGTGTCACGGCAAGCGTCGGAAAAGAGGACAATATTGAGTCGTCCTTCGAAACCACCATAAACTGGCGCGCATGCGGATTTGAGGCAGCCAGAGCATCATTGAAGAAGCGCAGCACCGTTTGGTTATGATGCGGGATATCCGATCCCAAAATGTGAATCAGTGTTGTCATGCTCGTCTACGATAAATGAGGAAAACGCTGCAACAGAGCGTGAAATAAATAATATACGTTGCCATATAAGCCTGAGCAGCCCCTAAAGCACCGTGCGCAGGTATAAGCCAATGTGAAAAACCAGTCAACAACGCAAACTGGCTGATTTCAGTCAAAACATAGAAGCGTAGCGATGCTTTCGCTATCACCAGATAACCAAACACATATGAGCCGACTTTCAGTACATCTCCTACCAACTGCCAGGCGAAGAGATCGCGCATCGCAATAAATTTATGCGAGAAAAGCAGCCAGATGGCGAAGTCGCGCAACAGCCAGACGGTGAAACTTGCCAGAGCAACCGCGGGCAAAACGAACTTCAGGGAGCGAACAATCTCACGGCTGATGTCATGTTTGCTGGTTAAGCGCGAAAGCGTTGGCAAAAGATAAACGCTAAACGAGGCGGTGATGAATTGCAGATAAGCATCGGAAATGCTGCTCACCCCTTGCCAAATACCGACATCATCCCAGCTGTAGTGGGCCGCCAGCAAATTTCGCATCATCACGTAAGCCACCGGCAGTGTCACCGACGTGATTAGCGCCATGATGGTGAATTTGCCAAGGCTGCTGGCATACACTTTATCCCAATGCGGTTTCAGATAACTAAGCGGCACATGTTCGCGGCGAACCAGCATAATCCCCGCAGGAATGAGCACCAGTGCAGGCACTAACGCCAGGCCCAACAACGCGCCCTGATAGCCGCCGAGGCGATAGCAGAGGTAATAGGCAATGACGCCAATGATACTGCCGCCAATCAGTGCCAGCGCATTACCGGCAGCATCACGAAACCCTTTCATAATGGCTAAAGACAAGTTCGCCCAGGCGATGCCCATCTGCACTAACGCCACCAGGCGTACTAACCCTTGGTAATTTTCATGCCCGAACAGGCCCAGACTGATTGGCTTCGCGGCGACAACAAAGATGATCGCCAATAGCGTTGAGAAGCCCAATACCATGGCCGATGAAGTACCGATGACTTTGCGTAACTGCTCGGGCTGATCGTGATACTGCGCGACGTATTTGGTCACGCCGTTGAAGATTCCCGCCCCGGCAAGCACGCCTAATACGGTAACCATCTGACGGAAGTTTCCCGCCTGCCCGACTCCGCTCGGCCCATATGCCACCGCAAGCAACTTCACCACCAGCAAACCGGCAGCAATTTTTACCAGCGTGGACCCGGCGGTCCACACTGAGGCTTTAGCAAGCGACATATCAGGAGAAGAAGCTTAACAACGTATTAATGACAGTACGTTGGTTCGCAGGAGATAAGTTATAGAACAGCGGCAAGCGCAGCAGGCGCTCACTTTCTTGAGTAGTGAAACGATCTTCACCATGGAAGTAACCAAACTTCTCACCGGCTGGGCAGCCATGCAGTGGGATGTAGTGGAACACAGCCAGAATTTCCGCCTCTTTCAAATACGCAATCAGAGCGCTGCGATCTTCGATATCACGTAGTTTGATATAAAACATATGCGCATTCTGCACGCAGTCTTTTGGAACAGACGGCAGTTCGATACGCCCGGCTTTTGCCAACGGAGCCAGGGCATCATGATAGGTATGCCACAGCTTCAGACGCTGCTGGTTAATCTTTTCTGCCGCTTCCAGTTGCGCCCAAAGATAAGCAGCCTGGAGATCGGCCATCAAGTAACTTGAACCAATATCACGCCAGGTATATTTGTCCACCTGGCCACGGAAGAACTGGCTACGGTTAGTGCCCTTCTCACGAATGATTTCTGCACGCTCAATCAACGATGGGTCGTTAATCAGTGTCGCGCCACCTTCACCACCTGCCGTGTAGTTTTTGGTTTCATGAAAGCTGAAGCAACCGATATGACCAATTGAACCCAGTGCGCGGCCTTTGTAGGTCGACATCACGCCCTGTGCGGCATCTTCTACCACAAACAGATTATGTTTGTCCGCAATCGCCATGATGGTGTCCATTTCGCAGGCTACACCAGCGTAATGAACGGGCACAATCACGCGAGTCTTCTCAGTAATTGCCGCTTCAATTAGCTTTTCATCAATATTCATGGTGTCCGGGCGCACATCGACAAAGACGATTTTCGCACCACGCAACACAAAAGCATTGGCAGTAGAAACAAAGGTATAACTCGGCATAATCACTTCATCGCCGGGTTCAATATTCAACAGTAACGCGGCCATTTCCAGCGATGCAGTACAGGAAGGGGTGAGCAGTACTTTTTTGCTGCCGAAGCGATGCTCCATCCATTGCTGGCAACGACGCGTGAAGCCGCCGTCACCACAGAGTTTGCCACTGCCCATTGCAGCCTGCATGTATTCGATTTCCGTGCCTACAACTGGCGGAGCATTAAATGGAATCATTTTTTCACCTGTATAACCAGAAGGCGGTGCTTTCTATAGTGGCACCGCTTTGAATATAACGTCGTAAAGCTGCGGTATTGCTGGTTTGTGTTGCCACGCGGAGTGTTTGTAGCCCCCGCAGTTGACACCAAAAACGCGCGGCGTCCATGAGCTGAGCACCAACGCCTCGTCCCGCCAGTAAGCCAATACGCGCTTCACGTTCATTAAGTTGGCGCATGCTCACAAAGCCTTGTATCGCCCCTGCGTCTTTTAACAACAGACACTCGTGATCAAAACTACCTAGCACCGCATTCTCAACCCATTGGGCGTAAAAACGGCCGCTGTCAGCAGGTTGATACCAAGGTGCACGAAACCGACTTTGTGTGAAAATTCTAGCGGCTAAATCCCGCAATACAGGAATGTCAGCGCTTGTGGCTAACTCGACAGAAAGTGCTGCATTTTGTATGCCAGGCTGTAGAGCAAGATCAACTTCCCCTTCAACCAGCTGAAAACCAAGCTGCTGCAAACCATCAAGCCAATCGGTCCGCTGAGCAGGGATTTTCGCCTGCACGCGGGAATACGCATCAAGGCTTTGCGGGGTAAGCAAGGAGGCTGCATCGTCAAAACGAACGATAGCGCTGTTCACCGCAAAGAACTGATTCTCCCAGTTAAGAGATTCAATTCTTGCGTGAACAGGAATAGAGCAAGTCTTCATTGGCTTCACCAACCTTGGGCAGAACCTAGCGCCAGACCCCTTTGGTATCAACAATCCAGCTTTGCTGAATTTGCGAACCAGGAATGGCTTTGAAGGCATGGTGATCAACCAGCATCACCAACACATCAGCCTGTTGAAGAGCATCATCAATAGAAGCTAATTCACAACTACCGACCAATTTTTTCGGCAACTGGTGAATGTTTGGCTCAACAGCCAGCGTTTTACCATTATGCCAGGTGCTGAGAAGCTCAGCGATTTCCATAGCCGGGCTTTCACGCAGGTCATCAATATTCGGTTTAAACGCAAGGCCAAAGCAGGCAATGGTAATTTCACTGGCACGCTTGCCGGTTTCAGCAAGGCAATCAGCGACAGCAGCTTTCACCTGGTTTACTACCCAGTGTGGTTTACCATCATTAACTTCACGCGCCGTACGAATCAGCTGTGCCTGTTCAGGGTTTTGAGCAACGATGAACCACGGATCTACCGCGATACAATGCCCACCCACGCCCGGTCCTGGCTGCAAAATATTGACTCGCGGATGGCGATTAGCCAGACGAATCAACTCCCAGACGTTGATCTCTTGATCGGCACAAATCAGGGATAGCTCATTTGCGAAGGCAATATTCACATCGCGGAAGCTATTTTCCGTCAGCTTGCACATTTCAGCAGTGCGGGAATTCGTCACCACGCACTCGCCTTCAAGGAAGATTTTGTAGAGTTCGCTGGCACGAGCAGAGCAAACTGGCGTCATACCACCAATAACACGATCGTTTTTGATAAGCTCAACCATCACCTGACCCGGCAGTACGCGTTCCGGGCAGTAGGCGACATTAATATCTGCCGCTTCACCAGCCTGCTGTGGGAATGTCAGGTCAGGGCGAAGCTCTGCTAACCAACCCGCCATTTGCTCGGTAGAACCGACTGGCGAGGTGGACTCCAGAATCACCAGCGCACCTTTCTTAAGTACCGGAGCGATGGATTCCGCCGCTGCTTTGACAAAAACCATGTCGGGTTGGTGATCGCCTTTGAAGGGCGTTGGTACTGCAATTAAATAAGCATCTGCTTCAACTGGTTGGGTACTAGCGCGCAAGAACCCACCTTCCACCGCCGCTTTAACCACCTTATCCAGATCTGGCTCAACAATGTGAATTGCACCACGATTAATGGTGTCTACCGCATGCTGGTTGATATCAATACCGACGACATTTTGCTGTTTAGACGCAAATGCTGCCGCGGTTGGCAATCCGATATAACCCAGACCAATCACAGAGATGGTTGCAAAACTCATTGTTGTGTCACCTGATTTTTCTTCAATGCAGCCAAAATTTGCTCACAAGCCTTGCCATCACCATAAGGATTATGAGCACGACTCATAACTTGATATTCATCTTCGTCTTTCAACAAGCGCGTAACCTGGCGAACAATTTCTTGTGTATCCGTACCGACCAAACGAACGGTGCCTGCATCAACCGCTTCCGGGCGCTCTGTCGTATCACGCATCACCAGCACGGGTTTACCCAGTGATGGTGCTTCTTCCTGGATGCCACCAGAGTCGGTAAGAATCAGGTATGCATGATTCATCAAATAGACAAACGGTAAGTATTCTTGCGGGTCAATCAGCACCACATTTTTGACATCCCCCAGAATGCGCGTCACAGGTTCGCTGACATTCGGGTTCAGGTGCACAGGATAAACAATCTGGACATCACTGTTTTCTTTGGCAATCTGCGCCAGTGCATGGCAAATCCGCTCAAAGCCATTACCAAAACTTTCACGGCGGTGGCCAGTGACCAAAATCAGCTTTTTGCTGCTATCCAGAAACGGATAACACTGCGCCAGAGAGCTATGCAAAGCATCATCCGCAAGTACACGATCGCGAACAGAAATCAGCGCATCAATCACAGTGTTACCGGTGACGAATATCTTATTGTCACTGATATTTTCGCGTAATAAGTTTTGTCGAGAATTCTCGGTTGGGGCGAAGTGATACAGAGCCAAGTGCCCGGTCAGAGTTCTGTTTGCCTCTTCCGGCCACGGAGAATACAGATCACCAGTGCGCAAACCTGCTTCAACATGTCCTACAGGAATCCGCTGATAAAATGCGGCAAGACTAGTGGCAACTGTAGTCGTAGTATCACCATGAACCAGAACAACATCAGGCTTGAATGACTCAAGTATCGGCTTCAATCCTTCGAGAATGCGGCAGGTAATTTCCGTAAGCCCCTGCCCCGGTTTCATGATGTTTAAATCATAATCCGTCTCGATAGAAAATAAATTCAGCACCTGATCCAACATCTCGCGATGCTGCGCGGTCACGCATACTCTTGCGTCAAAAAACGCGTCTTTTGCCAACGCATCAACCAGAGGAGCCATTTTAATAGCTTCCGGGCGCGTGCCAAAAACAGTTAACACTTTCACAGCAATTCTCTTTTGTTAAAAAAGGTGAAGGCCGTCCATCGAGCCTTCACCGGGTAAGGGCGTTACAAATATTTTGGACGGCGGGCTAATGCCACACCCGCGCCAATCAGGGCCCCAACCATACCCCACATAATCATCAAGAATGCCCGGCGTGGACTATCACGCTTCACAGGTTCCTCAGGGGTACGTAAATAGCGATATGTCTGGAAACGCGCGTCAAGCGTTGGCCCCACGTTCAAAGTCGCCAGCATGGCTCGATTCTGGTCGTAGTCGATGCTGTAACTCGGACCGACAGCTTGCAGGCTTTCAAGACGAGCTTGCAGCATAGGGCGTCCTAACATGAACATTTCAGAATCAGGTAACTCGTCGGCGGGAACTTCTGTTTCACTCTTTGCAATATTTTGCTGCTGCGCAATCTTCAGCGCTTGTTCCACACTGTGCACTTTGCGGTCAAAAATTGACTGAGCCACTGCTTCCTGACGCTTAACTTGCGCTTTCATCTGAATTGTACGAGCAGCCCAGGCGCCCGTTAGTTCTTCGTTAAGATGACTCGCAGCACGCTGGCTGGCAAAAGCGACGTACTGCCGCAGCAAGTTATTCGCATCAGCAGCTGTTTCTGCAATTAGTTTCACGCTATCGCTGATATTGCGTGTGGCATCGCCAGCTGAAAATTGAATATTATCAATTAGTTCATCTAGCAATGCGGCATCAATTTTACTGTTGCCAACCTGACGCTGTTTGTAATAGTCGGTCTGTAGCCAAAAGTCACGACGAGTATCATATGCAGATAATTGCATGATGAACTCTTTATAGGCTTCATCCATCACCGAAGGCTGATCGACGGAAACCATATTAGCTTTAGTATCAAGATTACGTAGGAATTGCTGTTGCGAATAATACCCACCCATCATGTTAACTGTCGGGCGATCGGTTATCGCATTAGCACTCCACTCCTGCTTGGCAAAGAAGGTGTAGATGAATGCAATGGCCGCAAATAACACTGCCAGACCAACAATCCACAGCTTTCCTTGCCACAGTGTCCGGAATAAACCACGAATGTCCAACTCGTTGTCCACCATTCCCGGATTACTTCCTGGCACGTTTTGTTTCATCACTTCCCCGACTACTTTTAGAATTAAGAAATACTGCTGGTATTTCTACGTTGCCGACGCTTATGACGTCTTATAAAACGAGCAACTTTCCAGGCTCGTTTGATACAGTAATCATAGAGAACAAATGCAAGCAAGAATAATGCCAACATCACCCACTCTGGAATGGAGTGTATGTATTCAGCCGCAACACCAATTGACGCCAGAAGAGCTGCCGCTGCGGTGATCAGCACAAATGCCTGTCGAGAAGTAAAGCCGGCGCGCATAATCAAGTGGTGAATATGCTGGCGATCTGGGGAGAATGGGCTCATACCTTTGCGTAGCCGGCGATACATGATGGCAATCATATCCATCAATGGAATGGCAATAATCCATAATGCGGTGACAGGGCTAATAGGATGGGTTTGACCCTGCGTAGTTTCAAGCAAGATCCAGATGACGGTAAAACCAATAAGAGTACTCCCCGCATCACCCATAAAAACTTTATAGCGACGACCCAGTATCCCAAGGTTTAAAAGAATATAAGGCAGAATGGCGGCAATCATTGCGAAGCACCACATGGCCAGGCTCAATTGCCCATCGAAATAAAGGATAATCCCCATTGCCGCAAAGGAGACGCAAGAAAGTCCCCCCAGTAGACCGTCAATACCATCAACCATGTTGAAAGCATTTATTGCGGCCCAAACTGCAAACAAGGTTAAGAAATAACCAAAGGGGCCAAGAACCATTTCCCAGGAGCCAAAAATATACCCGAGACTGAGCAGGTACAATTTTCCGACCACCATCATCACAATACCGATTAAAGCTTGAATCGAAGCCCTAATTTTTACACTGATATCAAAACGGTCATCCAGTGCACCGACAAACACCAGCACACCAGCACACATCAAATAAAGCCATGCATGTGGGATATAGTAATTAGCGATAAGGAAAGTAAAGCAGATCCCGGCGTAGACAGAGATACCCCCGACTAAAGGAATCAGCCCTTGGTGGCGTTTACGGAAATTGGGTTTGTCTACCAGACCGATTTTTTTCGCCGCTTTGCGAGCAAAAAAAGAAAAATGGTGGTGAATAAAAAAATACAAACCAGGTCAGTTCCAGCGGTGATTAAATTCACAGTGCAAGCTCTCTGCAAAATAAAAGGTCAAGGACAACTTCTTTGAAGTCTACCCCGTCCAATGGTTATATACATCTAATCCTTGAACAGACTGATTATTATTCGAACAACACCTTTCAAGCATTGCTGTAAATAACATGATGGCATTCCTTGCCACAGTTAGTGCTTAACCGTGATCATTACAGCTATATCGTATATACCAGAAATGAAAAACGCCACGTCTAAGCGTGGCGTTCCCCGAGTTTTTGTTACTTACGAGCGCTTCATCATATCGAAGAAGTCTTCATTGGTTTTCGTCATCGCTAACTTATTGATGAGGAATTCCATTGCATCAATCTCACCCATTGGGTGGATGATTTTACGCAGGATCCACATTTTCTGCAGTTCTTCCTGGGTAGTAAGCAACTCTTCTTTACGTGTACCTGAACGATTGTAGTCAATAGCAGGGAACACACGCTTCTCAGCGATTTTACGCGCCAGATGCAGTTCCATGTTGCCGGTACCTTTAAATTCTTCGTAGATCACTTCATCCATTTTAGAACCGGTATCAACCAACGCTGTAGCGATGATAGTCAGACTACCACCCTCTTCTACGTTACGTGCAGCACCGAAGAAGCGTTTTGGACGATGCAGTGCGTTAGCATCCACACCACCAGTCAATACTTTACCTGATGCAGGTACAACGGTGTTGTACGCACGGGCCAGACGAGTGATGGAGTCGAGAAGAATGATAACGTCCTTCTTATGCTCAACCAGACGCTTCGCCTTCTCGATAACCATCTCGGCAACCTGAACGTGGCGGGATGCTGGCTCATCAAAGGTAGAAGCAACAACTTCACCTTTAACCAGACGTTGCATCTCAGTCACTTCTTCCGGACGTTCGTCGATAAGCAGAACCATCAACACACAATCTGGGTGGTTGTAAGCAATGCTGGTCGCGATGTTTTGCAGCAGCATAGTTTTACCGGCTTTCGGCGGAGCCACAATCAGGCCACGCTGACCGCGACCGATTGGCGATGCCAGATCCAGTACACGTGCAGTTAAGTCTTCGGTAGAACCGTTACCACGTTCCATGCGTAAACGAGAGTTAGCATGCAGCGGGGTTAAGTTTTCAAACAGGATTTTGTTACGCGCGTTTTCCGGCTTGTCATAGTTGACTTCGTTAACTTTCAGCAGTGCAAAGTAACGCTCACCTTCTTTCGGCGGGCGAATCTTACCGGAGATGGTATCCCCTGTGCGGAGGTTGAAACGGCGGATTTGGCTGGGAGAAACGTAGATATCATCAGGACCGGCGAGGTAGGAGCTGTCTGCAGAGCGGAGGAAACCAAATCCGTCCTGCAATATCTCCAGTACACCGTCACCAAAGATATCTTCACCACTCTTAGCATGTTGCTTCAGGATGGAGAAAATAATGTCCTGCTTGCGCATACGGGCTTGGTTTTCCAGCCCCATATTTTCGCCGAGAGTAATCAGCTCAGAAACCGGCGTATTCTTTAATTCGGTAAGATTCATAATGGTGGGTTCTTAAACTCGGGGTAAATCTCGAACATGTATCGTGAATGGTATGGCAGGATCATCCATGCCTGTTTAATGGCCACCACCACATGTCTTATCGCTGCCTGGTCATAGGAAAAACGCAGAACTGAAACGACACGACGGAATGGGTGATACGCCCGAAATCGATTATGCGACCGTATGTTCACTGTAAAACAGCGTCTTAGTGAAGGGAAACTGGAAGCATTGGGTATTACAAAGATTCAAACTACAAGACAAGTTCTAAATGCAGTAAAAGTAACTTAGCATGACTGACGCCGGGCGTCCAGCAGCTCACAAAAAATTGCGAACTACGCACGCACCGGCTGAGATTCCATTATGCCAGATTAGCGTCGAGGAACTCTTTTAACTGGCCTTTGGACAGCGCGCCAACTTTGGTCGCAGCCACTTCACCGTTCTTGAACAGCAACAGAGTTGGGATACCACGGATACCATATTTTGGTGCAGTGCCCGGGTTCTGATCGATATTCAGTTTAGCAACGGTCAGATTGCCCTGATATTCATCAGCGATTTCATCAAGAATCGGGGCGATCATCTTGCATGGACCACACCACTCTGCCCAGAAATCAACCAGGATCAGCCCATCAGCTTTTAGCACGTCCGTGTCGAAACTGTCGTCAGTCAGGTGAATAATTTTATCGCTCATGTTCTACTCCGCAGGATTATGTCTACCTTGTTGGTGTAGCATTAACCAACTTAAGGTTGACTTTATTTCACCGGATACGCTTTCGTAAAGCAATAGTTAGCTGATATTCTACCACACTATGAGCAAAACACATTTGACCGAACAGAAGTTTTCCGACTTCGCACTGCACCCTAAGGTGATTGAAGCCCTTGAAAATAAAGGGTTCCATAACTGCACCCCTATTCAGGCACTGGCACTACCGCTGACACTGGCGAATCGTGACGTTGCAGGGCAGGCGCAAACCGGTACTGGCAAAACGATGGCGTTTTTAACGTCAACGTTCCATTATTTACTCTCTCACCCGGTTCCAGAGAATCGCCAGGTGAACCAGCCGCGTGCCTTAATTATGGCGCCGACTCGTGAACTGGCAGTCCAAATTCACTCTGATGCAGAGCCACTAGCACAATCGACCGGCCTTAAACTCGGCCTGGCGTACGGTGGCGACGGCTACGATAAACA
The DNA here is from genome assembly GCF_979253565.1 of Buttiauxella sp. AC038. Lineage (NCBI taxonomy): Bacteria > Pseudomonadati > Pseudomonadota > Gammaproteobacteria > Enterobacterales > Enterobacteriaceae > Buttiauxella > Buttiauxella sp. AC038. Next base: position 4,807,869 of record NZ_CEEDCQ010000001.1, read on the forward strand.
GCTTAAAGTGCTGGAAAGCGGTGTTGATATTCTTATCGGCACAACTGGTCGTTTGATTGATTATGCCAAGCAAAACCACATTAACTTAGGCGCAATTCAGGTTGTGGTGCTGGATGAAGCCGATCGCATGTACGATCTGGGCTTTATTAAAGATATTCGCTGGTTGTTCCGCCGTATGCCGCCAGTTACTCAACGCCTGAACATGCTGTTCTCTGCCACACTCTCTTACCGTGTGCGTGAACTGGCATTCGAGCAAATGAACAACGCGGAATACGTGGAAGTCGAGCCGGAGCAAAAAACGGGTCACCGCATCCAGGAAGAACTGTTCTACCCTTCAAACGAAGAGAAAATGCGTTTGCTGCAGACTCTCATCGAAGAAGAGTGGCCAGATCGCGCAATCATCTTTGCTAACACGAAACACCGTTGTGAAGATATCTGGGGTCACCTTGCAGCAGACGGCCACCGCGTTGGTCTGTTAACCGGCGATGTTGCTCAGAAAAAACGCCTGCGCATCCTCGAGGAATTCACCCGTGGCGATCTGGATATTCTGGTTGCAACCGATGTTGCCGCTCGCGGTCTGCATATCCCGTTAGTAACTCACGTTTTCAACTACGATCTTCCTGATGACTGCGAAGATTACGTTCACCGTATTGGCCGTACCGGTCGTGCTGGCGAAAGTGGTCATTCCATTAGTCTTGCGTGTGAAGACTATGCGTTGAACCTGTCTGCAATTGAGACTTACATTGGTCACTCAATTCCAGTCAGCAAGTACAAAACTGAAGCTCTGTTAAGCGAACTTCCTCCACCGAAGCGTCTGACTCGCGCCCGTCCGGGTAACGGTCCTCGCCGTAATGGTGGTGCTCCTCGTGGTAATCGCCGTCGCACAGGTTAAAAATTTATGCTCAGCTCCACCTCGCTGTATGCTGCAATAGATTTAGGCTCTAATAGCTTTCATATGTTGGTTGTACGTGAGGTGGCAGGGAGCATACAAACCCTTGCCAGGATTAAGCGAAAAGTACGCCTTGCTGCTGGTTTAAGCAGCGATAATACGCTTTCACGTGAAGCAATGGAGCGCGGGTGGCAATGCCTGCGCTTATTCGCTGAACGTCTTCAAGATATTCCTCAAAACCAAATTCGTGTTGTCGCAACCGCGACACTCCGTCTTGCCACCAATGCCAGCGAATTCATCCAGCAGGCTGAAAAAATCCTTGGCTGTCCGGTGCAAATTATCCATGGTGAAGAAGAAGCACGCCTGATTTATCAGGGTGTTGCCCATACAACAGGCGGTGCCGATCAACGCTTAGTGGTTGATATCGGTGGTGCTAGTACAGAACTGGTTACCGGCTCGGGGGCGCAAACCACCGCACTCTTTAGCTTATCAATGGGTTGTGTGACCTGGCTTGAGCGTTTTTTTAGTGACCGAAATCTTGCCAAAGAAAACTTCGATGCTGCCGAAAGTGCTGCAAAAGAAGTTCTCAGGCCGATTTGCGACCGGTTAAAACATCACGGTTGGAAAGTGTGTGTCGGTGCGTCAGGTACCGTGCAAGCACTGCAAGAAATCATGATGGCGCAAGGAATGGATGAGCGCATTACGCTTGCAAAACTCCAGCAGTTGAAGCAACGCGCGATTCAATGCGGGCGTCTTGAAGAATTAGAGATTGAAGGTTTAACGCTAGAAAGAGCCTTGGTATTCCCAAGCGGCCTCGCCATTTTGATTGCGATATTCGAAGAGTTATCAATTGACTGTATGACGCTCGCTGGCGGAGCTTTGCGTGAAGGACTGGTTTACGGAATGCTGCATCTGACTGTTAATCAAGAGATCAGAAGCCGTACCGTACGTAATATCCAGCGTCGCTTTATGGTGGATACCGGCCAGGCAGAACGCGTTCAACAATTAGCATTAGCCTTCACCACACAGTTAAGAGATGCATGGAGCCTAACGCCTCTCAGCATAGAAATGCTCAGCAGCGCGGCGTTACTTCATGAAGTTGGACTGAGTGTCGATTTCAAACAGGCGCCGCAACATGCTGCCTACCTGGTGAAGAACCTCGATCTTCCGGGATATACGCCAGCGCAGAAAAAGCTGCTGGCAACGCTAATGTTGAACCAGACAAACCCAGTCGATCTCTCTTCTCTCCACCAGCAAAACGCCGTACCACCTCGTATTGCGGAACATCTCTGTCGCTTGTTACGCCTGGCTATTATCTTCGCCAGCCGCCGTCGGGACGATATCTTGCCGGAAATTGCGCTAAACGTTGAAGGTGAAACCTTAAATCTCGAGCTTCCAGAAAAGTGGCTGGAATGCCACCCTCTAGGTGCTGAACTGCTTGCACAAGAAAGCCTGTGGCAAAGTTATGTCCATTGGCATTTAATAATTAAATAACTCAGCTTTTACGCGCTTTTGCCAGCATTTCACGGATGTTGGCGACATTACTCTGCCCCTTTGTCATCCGTTCTTCCGCAGAAACTACTTTGCGTTCCGTCTCCCACTGCAAATCATCTTGTGGCAATTCCAGCAAGAAACGACTCGGTTCCGGGCGGATCAATTCACCATACTGACGTCGCTCTTTGCAAAGCGTGAAGGTTAGCTCTTTCTGCGCACGAGTAATCCCCACGTAAGCCAGGCGGCGCTCTTCATCGATATTATCTTCGTCGATACTGCTCTGATGCGGCAAAATACCCTCTTCCATCCCGACTAAAAATACGTACGGGAACTCCAACCCTTTCGAGGCATGAAGGGTCATCAATTGCACCTGATCTGTATCTTCATCACTCTCGCCGCGTTCCATCATATCGCGCAGCGTAAAGCGGGTGACAACTTGGGTAAGCGTCATCGGCTCATCAATTTCTGAACCCTCCAGCATTTCCGTCATCCAGCTAAAAAGCAGGTTAACGTTCTTCATACGCATTTCGGCAGCTTTCTGACTGGGGGATGTTTCATACAACCAGCTTTCGTAGTCGATGCCGTGAATCAAATCACGTACCGCTGCGATAGGTTCGCGCTCAGCAAGTGTTGCTACATCGCGTAACCAATGAGTAAAACGCTGTAACGACTCCAGGCCACGACCATTTAGCGTTTGGCTTAAACCCATATCAAAACTTGCGCCAAATAAACCTTTATTACGCTGCGTTGCCCAGGTACCGAGTTTTTGCATCGTAACCGGGCCAATTTCACGTTTCGGTGTATTCACAATCCGCATAAATGCACTGTCATCATCTGGGTTGGTCAGCACACGCAGATAAGCCAGTAAATCTTTGATTTCAGGACGTGAAAAGAACGACGCACCACCAGAAATACGATAAGGAATGCGGTTTTGCATCAGCATTTTTTCAAACACGCGCGACTGGTGATTCCCACGATAGAGAATGGCGTAATCTTTGTAGTTGGTCTTATTGATGAAGTGATGGGCAATGAGCTCGCCAGTAACGCGCTCAGCTTCATGATCTTCACTGTTCGCGGTCAGCACTTTTAATTCGGTACCGTAACCCAGCTCCGAAAACAGCCGCTTTTCGAACACGTGAGGGTTATTGGCGATCAAAATGTTTGCCGCTTTCAGAATGCGCCCGGAAGAACGGTAATTCTGCTCAAGCTTAATGACCTGAAGCGCCGGGAAATCCTTGCTTAGCAAAACAAGGTTTTGCGGCCGTGCGCCACGCCAGGAGTAAATCGACTGGTCGTCATCGCCCACTACGGTAAACCTTGCTCGCGCGCCCACCAGCAGCTTCACCAGTTCGTACTGGCTGGTGTTGGTGTCCTGGTATTCATCCACAAGCAAATAGCGGATGCGGTTTTGCCAACGCTCGCGTACTTCTTCATTGCGCTGTAAAAGCAGCGTTGGCAGCAAAATCAGATCGTCAAAATCCAGTACGTTGCATGATTTCAGATGCGTATCGTAAAGCTCATAACAGTGGGCAAAAATTCGGTCGCGTTCTCCTTTCGCCTGCGCCGCGGCCTGCGACGGGGTCATCAGATCGTTTTTCCAGTTCGAGATCGTCGAGATCAACTGTTGCAATAACGTTTTATCGTCTTCGAGCAAACCTTCAGTCAGTTCTTTTAGCAACGCTGTCTGGTCAGTGTCATCAAACAACGAAAAGTTAGACTTCATGCCGAGAGCGGCAAACTCACGTTTGATTATCTCAAGCCCTAACGTGTGGAACGTTGAGATCAGCAGACCGCGTGATTCTTTGCGCCCAAGCGTTTGCGCCACACGTTCTTTCATCTCACGCGCCGCTTTGTTGGTAAAGGTCACGGCGGCTATATGGCGAGCCTGATAACCGCATTCGCGGATCAGATACGCCATTTTATTGGTGATAACACGCGTTTTGCCGGAACCAGCGCCCGCCAGGACCAGGCAAGGTCCTGTGACAAATTCGACGGCTTGTTGTTGGCCAGGGTTTAAACGCATAAAGGTCACTCAATGAAGTCAGGATAAAAACGAAGGTATCCCCGCAGTAACTGGAGGTACGAAGGGGAAAAACAGCGTGGTAGTATAGCGAGCGTAATCAATTTCACTCAAGGCACTATCATGGCAAAAACCGCGGCAGCATTGCATATCCTTGTTAAGGAAGAAAAACTGGCTCAGGAAATTTTGGCGCAGCTTCAAGCTGGCGGCGACTTTGAGAAACTGGCTAAAAAGCATTCCACCTGCCCATCAGGCAAAAAAGGTGGTCACTTAGGTGAATTCCGTCAGGGCCAGATGGTTCCGGCGTTCGATAAAGTGGTGTTTTCCTGCCCGCTGCTGGAGCCATATGGCCCGCTGCACACGCAGTTCGGATACCACATCATCAAAGTGTTATACCGCAACTAAAAAAAGCCCGGTAGCGTTAAGCTTACCGGGCCTGTATCAATGCTATACCGCTATGGATTTCGATTTGCAGCAAGGCGGCAAGCGAGTACTGCCCCGGGAGCATAGACAACTATGTGACTGGGGTGTACGAGCGCCGCCAACACAGCGGCGAATCGAAAGACGACGGGGTATTAACCTGCTACTGCAATACGCTTCATATCTTTCATGTAGCCACGCAGTTTCTTGCCAACGATTTCGATTTCGTGGTTACGAATCGCTTCGTTAACATCACGCAGTTGCGCGTTATCAACCGCACCGGCTGGGATTTCTTTACCCAGATCGCCTGCCTGCAGTGTTGTCATAAACTCTTTCAGCAATGGAACTGCTGCGTAAGAGAACAGGTAGTTGCCGTATTCAGCCGTGTCAGAGATAACCACGTTCATTTCGTACAGGCGCTTACGAGCGATGGTGTTCGCAATCAGCGGCAGCTCGTGCAGAGATTCGTAGTAAGCTGATTCTTCGATGATGCCCGCATCAACCATGGTTTCGAACGCCAGCTCAACGCCCGCTTTCACCATTGCGATCATCAGAACGCCTTTATCGAAGTATTCCTGCTCAGAAATCTTACCGTCAAACTGCGCCGCGGTTTCGAAGGCAGTTTTGCCGGTCTCTTCACGCCAGGTCAGCAGGTTCTTATCGTCATTTGCCCAGTCAGCCATCATGCCGGAAGAGAATTCGCCGGAGATGATGTCGTCCATGTGTTTCTGGAACAATGGAGCCATGATGGTTTTCAGTTGTTCAGACAACGCATAAGCACGCACTTTCGCCGGGTTGGACAAACGGTCCATCATCAGCGTGATGCCGCCTTGTTTCAGCGCTTCGGTGATGGTTTCCCAGCCGAACTGAATCAGTTTTTCTGCATATGTAGGGTCAGTGCCTTCTTCCACCAGCTTGTCGAAGCACAGCAGAGAACCGGCCTGCAGCATGCCACACAGAATAGTTTGTTCGCCCATCAGGTCAGATTTAACTTCTGCCACGAAGGAAGACTCCAGAACGCCCGCACGGTGGCCGCCAGTTGCCGCAGCCCAGGCTTTAGCGATGGCCATGCCTTCGCCTTTTGGATCGTTTTCCGGGTGAACCGCAATCAAAGTCGGTACACCGAAACCACGTTTGTATTCTTCACGAACTTCAGTACCCGGGCATTTTGGCGCAACCATCACCACGGTGATGTCCTTACGGATTTGCTCGCCAACTTCAACCACGTTGAAACCGTGGGAGTAACCCAATGCTGCACCGTCTTTCATCATCGGCTGAACAGCCTTAACAACCGCAGAGTGCTGTTTGTCTGGCGTCAGGTTAACAACCAGATCCGCTTGTGGGATCAGTTCTTCGTAAGTGCCAACTTTAAAACCGTTTTCTGTCGCTTTACGCCATGAAGCGCGTTTTTCAGCAATAGCTTCAGCACGCAGAGCATAAGCAACATCCAGACCAGAGTCGCGCATGTTCAGACCCTGGTTCAAGCCTTGTGCGCCACAACCGACGATGACGACTTTTTTGCCTTTGAGGTAGCTTGCTTCATCGGCGAATTCATCACGCCCCATGAAACGACATTTACCCAGTTGCGCCAACTGCTGACGCAGGTTCAAAGTATTGAAATAGTTAGCCATCGTGGTGGTACTCCATAATTGTTATGTTGTGCTTTGTAAGGTTCGCCAGCCGTGTCTTGCTTGCGATAATGAACTCACTATATGACAGGAAATGCGTTGCTGAAATTGATATATTAACAACGTGACGTTGCAATTTATGCAACGTAGAAACAAGGGCTGATGACCATGGATTTACGCGACCTGAAAATATTTATCCACCTTGCTGAAAGTCGCCATTTCGGCAGGAGCGCACGCGCGATGCATGTCAGCCCGTCGACGCTTTCGCGCCAGATCCAGCGCCTCGAAGAGGATTTAGGTCAACCCTTGTTTTTACGCGATAACCGCACCGTTACGCTAACTGAAGCCGGTGAACAGCTTAAACAGTTCGCGCAGCACACGCTTTTGCAGTATCAGCAGATGCGCCACACTATCGGCCAGGAAGGGCCATCACTGACCGGCGAACTGCATCTGTTTTGCTCAGTTACCGCCGCCTACAGCCATTTACCCCCGATTCTCGACAGATTCCGTGCGGAACATCCCAATGTGGAGATCAAACTGACCACTGGCGATGCCGCCGATGCGGTAGAGAAAGTGGATTCCGACGAAGCCGATCTTGCCATTGCCGGTAAGCCGGAGACATTGCCACCAGGCGTCGCATTCTCGATTCTGGATAACTTATCCGTGGCACTTATCGCCCCAGCGCTACCGTGTCCGGTGCGGGCGCAGGTGAACCAGCCAGATCCCGACTGGGCAAAAGTGCCGTTTATTTTGCCGGATCAAGGCCCGGTGCGCCGCCGTATTGAGCTATGGTTCCGCCGCCAGAAAATCAGCAATCCGTCGATTTATGCCACCGTCGGCGGCCATGAGGCGATGGTCTCTATGGTAGCGCTGGGATGCGGCGTGGCGCTGCTGCCGGAAATCGTGCTGGAAAATAGTCCCGAGCCGGTGCGTAACCGCGTGATGATCCTTGAACGTAGCGATGAGAAAACACCGTTTGAACTGGGTGTTTGCGTGCAGAAAAAGCGGCTGCATGAACCGTTGGTGGATGCCTTCTGGAAGATTGTTCTGGAGCGCAAAATCGCCGAATAGTGTTAACGAATTCAGCCCCCAGTCATGCCCCTGGTTCGGGAGATTAATTGGTATCAAAGGTGCCAGGTGTAAACGGGCTCCGCAGGTAAAATCGTCACTAAAGAAACAGGACCTTACGAGAGGGAGTGACGATGCAAAAACCCAAAAAGATCTTCAATAACACCGATAATATTCGTAGCGAAATCATGGAAGGGCTGGTGTACGCGGGGCGCGGTAAGATCCACGCCCTGCCGGAGTATTGCGCGGTTTATCGTACGCTAGCGCAAAACGGCCAGAGCGTTATCGTCAGCGGCGGTGGCAGCGGCCATGAACCGACGCTTGCCGGGTTCGTCGGCGAAGGCGGCATCGATGCCTGCGCGCTGGGCGAAGTCTTCACCTCCCCCTCTCCCGACCAAATCATTGAAGCCAGCCGTGCCGTTCATCAGGGCAACGGCGTGATGTTCCTCTACGGCAACTACTCCGGCGATGGCATGAACTTTGATATCGCTGCTGAAATCCTTGCTGAAGAAGGGATCGAGTGCCGCACCGTGCGCTCCACGGATGATATTGCCTCGGCACCGCCGGAAAGAATGTCCGACCGCCGCGGCGTGGGCGGGCTAGCGTTTTTGTACAAGCTGACTGGCGCCGCAGCCCAGTTTGAGCACTACGCCCTGCCAGAGTTGGAAGCGCTGGCAAAAAAAGCCAACCATAACACCCGCACCATTGGCGTCGCGCTCAGCGGTTGCGCGCTGCCGCAGGCCGATGCCTTTAACTTCACGCTGGCCGATAACGAAATCGAGCTGGGCATTGGCATCCACGGTGAACCAGGGCTGTGTCGTATTCCGATGCCACAGAGCGATGAGCTGGTCGAGATGATGATTGAACGCCTGTGCAACGACCTGCCTTTCGCGAAGGGCGACAGCGTGTGCGTGTGCGTCAACAACCTCGGTGCACTAAGCAACACCGAACTAATGGTGGTCACCCGTAAAGTCGGCATGGCGCTGACGGCGCGGGGAATCAAAACCTACGACGTGCAGGTTGGCCATTTCTGTACCTCGCTGGAAATGTCCGGTTTTTCCCTGAGCATGCTGCGGCTGGACGACGAAATGCAGCGACTGTATGACCACCCAATCCGCACCCTCGGCTGGAGAAACTAAGATGAACACCACACAATTTATCGCCTGCCTGCGGTACGTCTCTGAGGGGATGATCGCCTGTGAACCACGACTGACCGTGCTCGATCAGGTCATTGGCGATGGCGACCACGGTATCGGCATTAAACGCGGCTTTATCGCGCTTAACGCACTGCTCGCCGCACCAGAATTTACCGCCACTGATATTGGTGACGCTCTGCTGCAAAGCGGTACTCGCCTGATGACCAGCATGGGCGGCGCGTCCGGGGCCATTTTCGGTACCCTTTTCCGCGCTGGGGGTAAAGGCCTGACTGGGCGCACTGAGCTGGATGCTGCCACCCTAGCCGAGTGGTTGGCGATCGGCATGAAGGCCATCCACCAGCGCGGTGGCGCCGAGCCGGGGGATAAAACGATGGTCGATGCGTTGGCCGTCGCCGCCGAATGCGCCAAAGCGGACGTAGCGCTAGCGCTGCCGGAAGCGCTTACCCACTGCGCGCAGGCGGCAATGGCAGGCGCAGAGGGCACCAGCGCGATGGTTGCGCGCTTTGGGCGCGCCAAAAATCTGGGTGAGCGGACCATTGGCCACTGCGACCCAGGCGCGGTGTCGATGGCGTTGATCCTGCAGTTTATGGCGGAATTTGCCCATCAGAACTAACCTGCAATAGCGCTCAACGTCCACAGGGGCCATGTTTACGCATGGCCCTTTTCTGGCCTGCGGTCCGGCGTCTGACGGCTATAATCAGTGGTAGATTCAGTATTGGCGCTCCTTTTCTGTATAATGTTGCGATCCATTGTAGTGGGGGGATTGTTAACCATGTCGTTAAACAAGCCAGAACAGACGGTGTCTTTGCGTACTTGACAGCGAAAATACAAACTCAATTAGCCATCATTATGATAATCAAACCAAAAATTCGTGGATTCATCTGTACAACGACCCATCCGACTGGCTGTAAAGTCAATGTGGAAAAACAGATCGAGTACGTTAAGCAAAACGGCAAAATCGAGAACGGTCCTTCCCGCGTGCTGGTGATCGGTGCTTCCACCGGTTACGGCCTTGCTTCCAGAATTTCCGCCGCCTTTGGCAGCGGTGCCGCCACTATCGGCGTATTTTTCGAAAAACCAGGCACGGACACCAAGCCAGGTTCCGCAGGCTGGTATAACTCTGCCGCCTTCGACGAAGCGGCCAAGCGTGAAGGTCTGTATTCCAAAGCATCAACGGCGACGCGTTCTCTGACGAATGCCGCGATGAAGTGATCAAACTCATCAAAGAAGACCTGGGTCAGATTGATCTGGTGGTTTACTCACTGGCTTCCCCAGTGCGTAAAATGCCGAAAACCGGTGAAGTCGTCCGTTCTGCGTTGAAGCCAATCGGCGAGGTTTACACCTCTAAAGCGATTGATACCAACAAAGATCAGATCATGACCGCCAGCATTGAGCCGGCAACCGAAGAAGAAGTTCAGAATACCGTTACCGTTATGGGCGGCGAAGACTGGGAACTGTGGATGGGCGCGCTGAGCGAAGCTGGCGTGCTGACTGAAGGCGTGAAAACCGTGGCCTACTCCTACATCGGTACCGACCTGACCTGGCCAATCTACTGGCACGGTGCGCTGGGTAAAGCGAAAGAAGACCTCGACCGTGCGGCGGTTGAACTGCGCAACCAACTGGCTCCGCTGAACGGTTCTGCCAACGTTGCGGTACTGAAGTCCGTCATCACCCAAGCGTCTTCCGCTATTCCAGTGATGCCACTGTACATCTCTATGGTCTTCAAGCTGATGAAAGCACAGGGGATTCACGAAGGTTGTAGCGAGCAGATCAACCGTCTGATAACTACCAGCCTGTACGGCGACAAAGTGGCGCTTGATGACAACCAGCGTATCCGTATGGATGACTGGGAACTGCGTGAAGACATTCAGCAGGCATGCCGCGACCTATGGCCGCTGATCACCACTGAAAACCTGGCGCAAGAAACCGACTATGCAGGCTACAAGCAGGAATTCCTGAACCTGTTCGGTTTTGGCCTCGACGGTGTGGACTACGACGCTGACGTGAACACCGAAGTTGAATTCGACGTGATCACGTTGTAATTTTTTGATGCTGCCGTAAAAAGGGTTCATGCTTACGCATGAACCCTTTTTTATTCGGCCTGAGATGCCTGGCTAATCGAAACCAAAGCCTTCAGCGAACAGCACCTTCAACTTCGCCATCGCCTCCTGCTCGTCGCTGCCGCTGCAGATGATCTCAAGCGATCCTCGGCCTTTGATCCCGGCCCCCAGGATACTCATGATGCTTTTTCCCTTGATGGTTTTGCCATCGTAGATCATCTCGATCCGCGACTGGTACTGCGCGCACGCCTTTGCCAGTACGCCCGCCGGGCGGGCATGAATACCGTGCAGGTTGCTGATTTTCAACACTTCTTTCAACATAATTGCGGTTCCTTACTTACTGCCCGTTTGCCGGGTACATAGCCTGAACGACGTTAAAATAGCCCTGAATCAGAAGCTGGGCGACCATCGCGCCTGGGTCGAAGAACGCACGGGATCGCTCGCCGTGGATAGCCGCACGCCCGTGCTTTGCCACCATCGTGGTGGTCTGCTGCGCACCCTGCTGTGCCGCTAACAACGCTTCCCGCGCCACGTTCAGCGGGTCGCCCTGACCACGCAGCACCACCAGCGCCGGAGCCATCCCATCAAGAAAGGTTTTTTCGCCCGGCTGCGCTTTGCCGCGCTGCTGTACGCCATCAAACCAGGACTGGAAAAAGTCGCCCACGTCCGGCAGCGTCATCGTCTCTCGCCCCTTAAAGACTTTTCCCGCCTGCATCAGGCCGGAAGCCATCAGCGTACCCATCGTTGAGGGCACTGCCGAGGCCATGGCTTTACCCGCCAGATAGAAAAACCGTCCCAGATCTGGTTCATCGCTATGCTGCGCATAGTCCGACGCCGCGGCAAAACCATCACTCATGGTGAGACCCAGATCGCCGTCGCCCACCACGCTGTCCAGTTCAGTCAGTACCGTTTTGTTGCCCTGCATCACCCGCGCCCACTCGGCAAAGAGCGGGCGTAAGCTCTCGCTGTTTAACGTCATAGCGCCTCCTTAGGCGGGAAACTGCCGAAACATCGGCGTGTCGGCCTGCGCGTTCAGCAGTGCCTTAAGCTCATCGTCTACCGGCATCAAGCTGATGGACATGCCGGTCATCTCCATCGCCGTGGCGAATTCCCCCACCCATACGCGGAAGACGCGGATGTTGCTCTGCGCCAGAATCTGGTGCACGTGGCGATACATCAGGTACAGCTCTTCCAGCGGCGTCGCACCGAGGCCGTTAATCAGCACCGCCACTTCATCGCCATGCTGGCAGGGAGAGTCGGCAATCAGCCAGGACATCATCTCTTCAGCAATATTTTCAGCTCTCAGCTGCGGCCCGCGGCGGATACCGCTTTCGCCATGGATACCCATGCCGATTTCCATCTCGTTGTCGCCAATATGGAATCCCGGCTTACCGATACGCGGCACGATGCACGGCGACAGCGCCACGCCCAGTGTCCGCACGCGTTCCCCGGCCTTCTGCGCGATACGCTGGACGGTGTCGAGGTCATCCATCCTGCCGGCCGATGCGCCAGCACATTTGTAGACGAAGAAAATCCCCGCCACGCCGCGTCGTGTGGTGGCACCGCCACCCGGCACGGAACCGGCAGAATCATCGGCGGCAACGACCGTGCAGGTCCGAATGTTGCTCTCCATGTCGGCCATTTCCGCCGCCATGTCAAAATTGAAGATATCGCCGTTGTAGTTGCCGTACAGGTACAGCACACCCGCACCGCTGTCTACCGCCTGCGTGACGGCCAGAATTTGCTCCGGCGACGGTGACTGGAACACATCGCCAATGGCGCAGCCGTCCAGCATGCCCTGCCCAACGTAACCGAGGAACAGCGGCAGGTGCCCGGAGCCGCCGCCGGTGACAATCCCCACCTTACCGGGCACCGGGCGCGCCGTGGCAAGGCAGTGCAGATCCTCATTCACAAAGCGGAACTCATCGGGGTGCGCCAGATAGATACCTTCCAGCATCTCTGGGATAAAATCCTCCGCCTGATTCAGAAATTTTTTCATGCGTTCTCTCCATGAATATCCCGCCCGAACGGGCGGGCGCGTCAATTAGCGGGCAAATTTGATCTGTGACGGGTAGGCCCAGCGCTGCAGCTCTTCCGGCGCAAAGGATTCAGGCTCCTTACCGCCGTTAATCACCAGCGCGTGGTAGTAAATCTGCGCCATCTCCTCCAGGTAAGCGGATTTCAGCACCGCTTCATACGGGTCTTTATCCACGCCGATTGCGCCATGTTTTTCCATCAGGATGGCATCGGCACGCTTGATAGGTTCGATCACGCTATCGGAAAGCGCCCGGGTGCCGGGGCGGCCATACGGCGCGATCGGGATCACCCCATCCTTGAGATTGAGAATGGCGCACTCGTACACCACCGCCGGGATGGGTTTATTCAGCACGGCAAAGGAGGTCGCGTAGAGAGAGTGCGTGTGGGAAATCGCGAACACGTCGGGACGCGCTTTATAAATCTCGATATGCATCAGGCATTCGCTGGTTGGGCGCAATCCCGCTTCGCTTTCAATCACGTTGGCTTCAACGTCCATCACCACGATCTCGCGCGGCGTTAAATGCATTTTGTCGATAGTGGTTGGGGTCACCAGAATAAGCCCCGTCTCTTTATCCCGTACGCTGGAATTACCCGCTTTATGTTTACAGAGTCCCCATTGCTGAGCGGTTCTGGCCATTTCAACGACGTGTTTTTTCTGAATTTCTAACATAATATTTATCCTGTATACGGTTATAGAGGCGAGCGATGTCGCGACAATGATTGCCGGGAAATAACGTTGCAGTTTTTAAGCTGCAATGGCGTTTAATTAATAATTACGAATGACGGGCAAATTCATTTATCAGTGCATATTCATCCTGTGCGCGGCGAATAACATTGCCGCCATCATAGAATTCGAGAAATTCATTTAATTGCGCGAGCGCCTTAAGATGCTTTTGCGGATTACTCGTTGCCAGGACGATAATAATATCGGCCTGCATATAACCGGCGAAATCAATCTTAGAGGGCAGGCGTAATAACGTCATCCCCGTTTCCAGCGCGCCATCATCGACACCCGCGTGGGCGATAATTACGCCGTCAGCCAGCATGATATAGGGCTGCTCATCGGCGATTTTATTTAGCATAATTTGCAGGTAGCGCGGTTCAATCACCCCATTTTCCAGCAGCGATGCTGAAGCTTCGGTAATCGCCTGCTGCCAGTCACCGGGCAGCGAAGTAGCAAACTGAACGTGTTCGCGCTGCAGTAAGTCCGTTAGCGATGGCGTCGGCGGGTCAATGCTACCCGCCGCTCTCGCGGCGCTGTTCTCATCATAGATGTAGCTGGCGAGCGCGCGCTGTAGCCCTTTGTGATCGATGATATTGCCGAAGCGTTCGAAGATAAGCAGCAACTGCTCAATCTGAATGATGTTCGGATCTACGCCCTGTAGCGCGCTGATCACATGATTACGGAACGCGCTTTTATGAATGCTGCTGATGGACGGATTCACCACAAACACCATCTTGCTGGTGTTCAGGTGCGTGGTCGAAAAGACCACGTCGTAGTGCCCGGTATAGCGTTCAAACTCGCGCCGTGACATCACTTCAGTAAAGTGCAGCTCCGGGAAAAGCACCTGCAACGTCAGGAACAGATAGGTAGAAATCGTGGCGCTGTTTTCGCACACCACCACCGCCGTTTTCTGTAGTTTAATCTGATGGATAACCCCTTCACGGGTCAGCCAACCGCCAAAGAGCACCGTCAAAAACGCCATCTCTTCATCGGGGATTTCGCAGTGCAGCACCGTCTCGAACGGCACGGCCGCACGGCGAACCATCTCGTGCAGATGGCTGAACTCTTTCACCACCAGATCGTAAACGCTGCTGGTATTGGTCAGATGATAGCGAATACGGTAATAGGCCGGCTTCCAGTGCTGATAGATTTTTTCAATCAGCTCATTTTTCTCTTTGATAGTGACGCAGCTTATTTTCTCAAAGTTGTCGACTACCGCCACCACGCTTTCAAGCAGCAGCGTATCCAGGTGGAAATATTTATCGGCAATACTTTGAATATTGGAACTTTGGATCAGTGCCGTCAGGAAAACCAGTTCATTTTCACTATTGATATTGATTTTACTGATAACGCTCTGCATCAGGGTAAATTCTCTGCTGCTAATAATATCGGCGTAGCTACTCGGAATATTGACCAGACCTTTCCCTGAATCAATACGGTGCAGGACAAAGCAGATAAAATAAATAAGCTCCTGAAGCTGACGGTCGGTAAACTGAATTTTAAAACGCTTTTCAATTTCGCTAAAAACGTTGCCGACCTTTTCCAGATAGTCACTCATCACGTTGTTGTAGTGGGCGAGGATATTTTTTGCGACCGGAATTTCCAGCACCCGACGTAAACAGTTAAGCAGCAGGTAGCGTTTTTCCAGCTCCTCACCAAGAATATGGTAGCCGTTGCTCCGGTCGTAGCTTATCTCTAGCCCGTGCTCGATAACCTCAGCTCGTACCTTTTTCAGGTCATTGACAATCGTATTCTGGCTAACGCTCAGCGAAGAGTAGAGATGCAGCAATGACAGTCGTTCACTGCGGGTCAGCAACATAAAGATAATCATCTGCCCACGTTCTTCTTCCGAGTAGAGATAGCGATGCTCGGTTTCAGAGGTCTGATTCTGGCGAAAATGCTCAATCACATGGCGCGGGATATGCAGCTTCCCAGTTTTCAGGCGGTTGATCCGGTCGAAGTGGTTCGACTCCAGGTAGTCATTCACCTTTTTCAGCGTATAGCTCAGCTGTTTGCGCGTCAGGCAAAACTGCTCTTCAAGCTTCGTCCCCGTAATGCCGGAATCGTTCACAATGGCATCCAGCACTGCAACCACGCGTTTATCCATAGCCATGCCGACTCTCCTGCAATGTAAAGCCTGGCGGCGGCGCCTGCCGCCAGACACGAACATGAAACCCAGAATTACGCCTGCTGAACCTTTTCCTGCTGCTCGGCTTCCTGCTGTGCCAGATTGCTTTCACGACGCAGTTCGCGGGAGTAGAAGAAGTAGCCGCAGCCCCACCACAGCGCGAAGATCAGCGGGATAAAGTTGCCTTCCAGGAATTTGAACAGGAAAGAGAAGGCATAGGTGAAGACAGGCGCATCAATCGAGCTGTTCGAAATCAGCTGCCCTGCCGGGATGGTGATCGCTTTAGTGGCCAGACCGAGGTCGGTAATCATTGGCGCAAACTGAGTGCCAACGAACAGGAAAAACGGTACGCCAATAATGCTCAGGATAACCATGCGCAGCGTGTTACCGCGCGTCACCAGATAGGCCGGAACAATCAGCGCAATATTAATGATGCCAGCAAACGGCAGGATCTTATTTCCCGGCAGAATCAGCGCCCACAGCAGGGTGAACGGGATGGCAACGATAATGGCAAACCAGATCTCGCTTGCACCGCCCATAAACGGCCAGTCGATACCCACGAACAGCTTACGACCGGAGAATTTCTTATTCATATAGTCGCTGATGGCCTCAGAGATCGGCGACAGCGCCTGCATGAAGAGCTTTGAAATCATCGGGAACAGCACCAGCGCCGTTGAGGCCTGCACACCCAGCATCAGCGTTTTCGCAACGCTGTAGCCCGCAATCACCCCAAACAGGATCCCCAGAATAAAACCAATGATGTGGTTTTCAGCAAAGACCCCGACTTTAGCGCGCAGCGCGCTGGCATCCATCGGCTTATTGCAGACCGGAATTTTGCGCAGCAGCAGATCGAACGGGTAATAGATGGCACCAAAGAAAACCATACGGTGCGTACAGGTCACCCCCGGGATCCCCGTGAGCCTCTCGATACGATGCTGGTGAATATCCCCCGCGTTCAGTTCCATAATGATCTGGAAAGCGGCAACGAGGAACGCAAGTACCAGACTCCAGACCGGGCCAAACAATGGGGTGGTGACGCTCACCACGATAAACGCGGTAAAGATTTTCCCCCACACGTTCCAGAGGTCGGCGTTGAAGGTATTGGTCTTGTTCAGCATCAACATCACAATGTTTACGCCAACCTGAAGCGGGAACATGGCGAACGCATAAGGCCAGGCCCAGGAGATATTCGCCATCGTCGTCCAGCCGCCGTCGACGATACTTAGCTCAAGGCCAGTACGGTTCATCATGGTCTGCGCGGCAACACCGATGGCATCAACCATAAAGCCAATCAGCATGCTCATCCCAACGAAGGCGACGCCCAGCGTGATGGCCGCCGAGGCCGCATCGCGGAATTTCATCCGCACCACCAGCCCGGCTAATAGCATAATAAAGGGCACAAAAACCGGCGCGCCTAAATTCAGAATATAATTTATGACTACACCAAGAAAGTCCATAGCACTTCTCCACTAAAATAATTATACGGATTAAAGAGCTACAACTTATTTGCAGGCATCAATAACTTTTTGTAATTCCTGCTCCATTCCCATGCCGGTCAGAAAGGCAATCCCATTAATTACCGGGATAGGATATTGCTTATCAACTTTGGTAATGGCGATATAAGCCGCGCTGTCTTTTATATGGCTATCAAGCGATTTCAGATCGATGACTTCAACTTTGATATGCGACTGCTGACGTTCATTCAATAAGCGGGTCACTTTACTGGCAACAGTTTGTGAGGTAGCAACGCCGCTTCCACATGCAACAATGACTTTTTTCATCTTATATATCCTTATCTAATTGCAGTCTTGATGTGAGGGTACAGAGAAAGGTTTCTACATCGTCTATTTCGCGTAGGGCCTGGACAACCTCTTCATCCGCAAGGCAGTCCATGAGCTTTTGCAGCGCGGTTAGGTGGCTGCCGTGGTCAATAAAACCAAGTAAAACAATAAAATGAACGTAAAGCGTGTTGTCATCATTACCCATTTCCTGCCAGGCAATGGGGGTAGACAGCCGCGTAACGGAGATAAAGGGGCGAATAACGTGCTGAGGATCGGTATGAGGAAGCGCGATGGCCACCGGCAGCGTTGGCAGCGCGGTAGGGTACGCCTTTTCACGGGCGATGATGGCGTCAAGAAAAGAGTCCCGGACGTAGCCTTGCTCTTTAAGCAGCAAAAATATCGAAGAAAAAAGTCAGTGGAATTATTATAATGTTTATCCAGAAATGTGAGCTGAGGTGTAAAATATTCACATCCTTGCGCACTTTCATTCGGGGCATCAATTATATCCGCTCTCATCCGAATATCCTCTCTAACCGCTAAGAATTAACTAGAGATAATGTTAATTCAGGAGCAGCAAGCGGGCGACAAATATTGCCCCCAAAAGATGTACTCAGGCTGGCGCAATGCGGTGAGCATTTTATTATTAATTACGTCACATTTTTATCTTTGAGATTCGTTGACAGAGAAATAATTCGGCGGATTATGAAAAATAAAGCGGAAAAAGGAAAGCGGGAGATAACCCAGACAGGTTATCTCCCGCTTTAAGCGGCACTAACCCGCGAGGAAAAAGCGGAACGCGGGGTTATTTGTCTCGTTATGACAATCGTAGCCCAGCTCATTGAGTCGGGTTTCAAAATCCGGCTCATTGTCGCCCAGTTCGAACGCCGCCAGTACGCGGCCATAATCTGTACCGTGGCTGCGGTAATGGAACAGTGAAATATTCCAGTGCGTGCCGAGCGTTTGCAGGAATTTCAGCAAAGCACCCGGTGATTCTGGGAATTCAAAACTGTACAGCCGCTCAAGCAGTGGTTTAGACGGACGCCCGCCCACCATGTAACGCACGTGCAGTTTCGCCATTTCGTCATCAGACAAATCGACTACACCGTAACCACCTTCGTTAAGTAGCTCGATGATTTCGCGGCGTTCTTCCAAACCACGAGTCAAACGGACACCGACGAAGATGCAGGCTTCCGCCGAGCTGGAATAACGGTAATTAAACTCAGTGACCGAACGCCCACCGAGTACCTGGCAAAATTTCAGGAAGCTGCCTTGCTGCTCAGGAATGGTGACCGCCAGCAGTGCTTCACGTTGTTCGCCCAGTTCGCAGCGCTCAGAAACGTAGCGCAGGCCATGGAAGTTAACGTTCGCACCAGAAAGAACATGTGCAAGGCGCTCACCACGAATCTGGTGCTGCTGGATATATTTTTTCATCCCCGCAAGCGCCAGAGCGCCAGACGGTTCAGCGACCGCGCGAACATCTTCGAATAAATCTTTCATCGCAGCACAGATAGCATCGCTATCAACCGTGATGATGTCGTCGAGATATTCCTGACACAAACGGAATGTTTCATCGCCGATACGCTTAACCGCAACACCTTCAGCAAACAAACCGACGCGCGCCAAATCAACCGGCTTGCCCGCATCGAGTGCCGCTTTCAAACAGGCAGAATCTTCCGCTTCAACGGCGATCACTTTGATTTGCGGCATCAGCTGTTTGATAAGCACCGCCACACCCGCTGCCAGACCACCGCCACCGACCGGAACAAAAATGCGGTCGATATGCGCATCTTGCTGCAGCAGTTCCAGCGCCAGCGTGCCCTGCCCGGCAATGACTGCCGGGTGGTCGAACGGAGGCACATAGGTGAACCCCTGTTGCTGCGAAAGCTCTATTGCACGCCCTTTCGCCTCATCAAAGTTCGCGCCGTACAGCAATACTTCGCCACCAAACGCGCGGACCGCATCCACTTTGATATCCGCCGTAGTCACGGGCATGACAATCAGAGACTTGATGCCTAAACGCGTTGAAGAAAGCGCAACACCTTGAGCGTGGTTTCCCGCAGAAGCGGTAATCACACCACTGGCTTTTTGTTCGCTGTTCAGCCCGGCAATCATCGCGTATGCGCCACGCAGTTTGAAACTGTGCACGGGCTGGCGGTCTTCACGTTTTACCAGAATGACGTTATCCAGACGTGACGACAGTTTTTCCATCTTCTGCAATGGGGTCACTTGCGCGACTTCGTAAACCGGAGCACGCAGAACGGCTCTCAGATATTCCGCCCCACAAGGGGCGTCAGGTAGTGGTTGTGACTCGGCCATCATTAGCCTCCAAGCTTACTTTTATCGCGCACCGCGCCCTTATCGGCACTGGTGGCAAGCATTGCGTAAGCGCGCAGAGCGAAGGAGACCTGCCGTTCACGCGCACGTGGCGTCCAGGCTTTGTCACCGCGAGCTTCTTGCGCTTCACGACGAGCGGCCATTTCCTGATCGCTCAGTTGCAGTTGGATCCCACGGTTCGGGATATCAATCGCAATCATGTCGCCATCTTCAATCAGCGCGATATTGCCACCGCTTGCTGCTTCCGGAGAAACGTGGCCGATAGAAAGACCGGAAGTACCGCCGGAGAAGCGCCCATCGGTAACCAGGGCACACGCTTTGCCCAGACCCATAGATTTCAGGAAGGTTGTTGGGTAAAGCATTTCTTGCATGCCCGGCCCGCCTTTTGGCCCTTCGTAACGAATAACAACAACGTCGCCCGCTACCACTTTGCCACCAAGGATTGCCTCAACCGCATCATCCTGGCTTTCATAAACTTTTGCAGGCCCGCGGAACACCAGGCTTTCATCGTCTACGCCAGCCGTTTTCACGATACAGCCGTTTTCGGCGAAGTTACCGTACAGAACAGCCAAACCACCTTCCTGGCTGTATGCATGTTCCTTCGAGCGGATACAACCGTTTTGACGGTCAACATCCAGAGAATCCCAGCGGCAAGATTGTGAGAATGCTTTCGTGGTACGAATACCGGCCGGGCCTGCGGAGAACATGCTTTTCACGCTTTCGTCTTTGGTCAGCATGACATCGTACTGTTCCAGCGTTTGCGTCAGGTTCAGACCCAGAACGTTTTTCACATTACGATGCAGCAAGCCACCTCGATCCAGCTCGCCCAAAATACCGATTACGCCACCCGCACGGTGCACATCTTCCATATGGTATTTCTGGGTACTCGGTGCGACTTTACACAGCTGTGGGACTTTACGAGACAACTGGTCGATATCGGTCATGGTGAAATCGAGTTCTGCTTCCTGAGCTGCAGCGAGTAAGTGCAGAACTGTGTTTGTTGAACCGCCCATCGCAACATCCAGCGTCATGGCGTTCTCAAACGCTTCTTTGCTGGCGATGCTACGTGGCAGAGCACTTTCGTCATCCTGCTCGTAATAACGTTTGGTCAAGGCGACGATGCGTTTACCGGCATTCAGGAACAGCTCTTTGCGATCTGAGTGCGTTGCCAGCAGAGAACCGTTACCCGGCTGGGATAAGCCCAGCGCTTCGGTCAGACAGTTCATGGAGTTCGCGGTGAACATACCGGAGCAGGAGCCGCAGGTCGGGCAGGCTGAACGTTCTACCTGCTCGCTTTGCTCGTCACTCACTTTCGGGTCAGCGCCCTGAATCATCGCATCAACCAGGTCGAGTTTGATGATTTGGTCTGAGAGTTTGGTTTTCCCGGCTTCCATCGGGCCGCCGGAAACAAAAATAACCGGAATGTTCAGGCGCAAAGAGGCCATCAACATCCCTGGGGTGATTTTGTCGCAGTTGGAGATACAAACCATCGCGTCGGCGCAGTGCGCGTTCACCATGTATTCAACGGAGTCAGCGATAAGCTCGCGTGACGGCAGAGAATAAAGCATGCCGCCGTGGCCCATGGCGATACCATCATCCACCGCGATGGTGTTGAACTCTTTCGCCACACCGCCAGATGCTTCGATTTGTTCGGCAACCAGTTTACCCAAATCGCGCAGGTGAACGTGGCCTGGCACGAACTGAGTAAAGGAGTTAACTACCGCAATAATTGGCTTGCCGAAATCATCATCGGTCATCCCGGTTGCGCGCCACAATGCGCGGGCACCCGCCATATTACGGCCATGGGTGGTAGTGGCTGAACGGTACTTAGGCATGCTTATTTACTCCAGTCTGTCTGTCGAGGGGACGGTCATCACCATCCACCTGGTTATTTTTTTACTTAGGGTTGACCTGATCTAACCAGCCCCATTTGTCTTCGGTTTCGCCAGTGAACAGGCCAAAGAATGCCTGTTGAATGCGTTTAGTGATCGGGCCACAACGACCTTCACCTACCTGAATGCGGTCTACGCTACGGACTGGCGTAATTTCAGCGGCGGTACCCGACATAAATACTTCGTCCGCCAGGTAGAGTGATTCGCGAGACAACACTTGCTCACGCACTTCGATACCCAAGTCTTTAGCCAGAGTGATAATGGCATCACGGGTAATGCCCGGCAGCGCGGAAGAGGTGAACGGAGGGGTAAACAGAATGCCATCTTTCACTTCAAACAGGTTTTCGCCCGCACCTTCTGACAAGTAACCGTTCACATCCAGCGCGATACCTTCCTGATAACCGTGGCGGCGCGCTTCGCTGCCAACCAGCAAGGAAGAAAGGTAGTTACCACCGGCTTTCGCTGCTGTTGGAATGGTGTTTGGTGCCACACGGTTCCATGAGGAAACCATTGCGTCGATCCCTTGATCCAGCGCTTCTGCGCCGAGGTATGCACCCCATGGGAAGGCTGCGATGATCACATCAGTGGTGTAACCGTCTGGCGGGTTAACGCCCATACCGACGTCACCCACAAACACCAGCGGGCGGATATATGCGCTGGTCAGGTTATTTTTACGGATAACAGAACGGCAAGCTTCCATCAGCTCATCAACACTTTGTGATACAGGGAAACGATAGATTTTTGCTGAATCACGCAAACGCTGCATGTGTTCACGATGGCGGAACACCACTGGACCAATGTGAGATTCATAGCAACGGATACCTTCAAAGACCGATGTGCCGTAATGCAGCGCATGGGACATTACATGGACCTTTGCTTCGCCCCACGGCGTCATCTCACCATTGAACCAGATGTAATCAGCTTTCTTCGTCGTCATTGTTCTCTTCCTTCTGCGCTCAGGCGCGGATTTGTTGTGTTGTTTGTTGCTGGATTTCGACGCGACCAACGTCCACCAGTTTGCTTAATTGACTAAACAGTAATTCGACTGGGCGCAGACTGGCAACGGTCAATTCAATATTAATATCGTCAGTATTCCCCAGCGTGACCATGTTCATAGAACACACCTGAAAACCGCGATGGCGCACGACGCGTAACACGCGCTCCAGCGTTTCTGGACGAAAACGGGCCGTTACTGCGAGCTGATGTTGCATCATGATAATTTCTCCAGCATTTGTGAGTTACTGGCACCTGGTGGCACCAACGGCCAGACGTTTTCGTACTCATCTATCGAGACGTGAAGCATGTATGGGCCATCGCTATTGAGCATCGTGTCGATGGCGGCTTCTACCTGGTCTTTACGAGTGATGTGTTGGCCTGGGATACCGAAGGCACTGGCCAGCATGAGGAAATCGGGGTTATCGGAGAGGTTGGTTTCGCTATAACGTTCTGAGAAAAACATCTGCTGCCACTGGCGTACCATTCCTAAACGTTGGTTATCCAGTAAAACGATTTTGAGCGGTAGCTGTTTTCGTTTTACGGTGCCCAGCTCCTGAACGTTCATCATGAAGGAGCCGTCACCCGAGATACAGATAACCGTATCGTTCGGCCGGGCTACCTGTGCGCCTACAGCTGCGGGCAGACCAAAGCCCATCGTTCCCAGGCCACTGGAAGTGATAAAATTTTCCGGGCGGGTAAATGACATATGCTGGGCTGTCCACATCTGGTGCTGGCCGACATCGGTAGTCACAACACAT
The DNA here is from genome assembly GCF_979253565.1 of Buttiauxella sp. AC038. NCBI lineage: Bacteria > Pseudomonadati > Pseudomonadota > Gammaproteobacteria > Enterobacterales > Enterobacteriaceae > Buttiauxella > Buttiauxella sp. AC038. Next base: position 4,831,255 of record NZ_CEEDCQ010000001.1, read on the forward strand.
TCCTGCGGCTTACGGTCAGAGATTTGTTTCAGCAATAACGGGGCAAAAATGGCTTCACCGGGATGATCATAGCGCCATGGGTTTGCTGCCCGTAAAGTGGCAACTTCTTGCTGCCATTCAACGATATCCAGCGGTTGTTGCAGCGCCTGTAATAATTGGGCTAAATCCCCCTGCAACCCAACATGGGCCTGACGCAATTTACCCAGCTCTGCCGGGTCGATATCCATATGAATCACTTTCGCGTGGGGGGCAAAGGTATTCAGCTTGCCGGTAACACGGTCGTCAAAACGTGCGCCAACGGCAATCAGCAAGTCGCACTCTTGCACCGCAAGGTTAGCCGCTTTTGTGCCGTGCATTCCCAACATGCCGGTATAAAACGGGTTTTCTGCCGGAACCGCGCCCAAGCCTTTCAGCGTGACAGTAGAAGGCATATTGGTGACAGCGATAAACTCACGCAATGCCGGAACCGCCTGAGCCATGCCCACTCCGCCACCGACATACAACATCGGTTTGCGGGCATTCGCTATCATTTCGCGTGCCTGTTGCAGCTCGGCGTGCGGCATTTCAAAATCATCTTCAACAGTCGATAACCACGGCTCCAGATCGCCTTGTGCTAATTGAATATCCTTAGGGATATCCACCAACACGGGACCCGGACGGCCAGAGTTTGCAATTTCAAAGGCTTCTGCAAGGACGCGAGGTAAATCATCGAATGATTCAACAAGGAAACTGTGCTTGGTACATGCGAGGGACAAACCTAAAACATCCACTTCCTGAAATGCGTCAGTGCCAATCAGCGGAGCGGCTACCTGGCCTGTGATTGCAACAACGGGAACGGAATCTAACAGCGCATCGGCAAGGCCTGTTATCAAGTTGGTTGCGCCCGGCCCGGAAGTCGCGATGCAAACGCCTGTTTTTCCTGTAGAACGAGCATAACCAATGGCTGCCATTGCTGCGCCTTGCTCATGGCGGCAGAGCAAATGTTCGACCCCTCCGTCATACAGTGCATCGTAGACTGGCATGATTGCGCCGCCCGGATAGCCGAAAACTGTCTCTACACCCTGCGCTCGCAACGCATGTACCACCCACTGTGCACCATTCATAGTTAGTTCCCCGTCGCATTATCGGAGAAACAGCATTTTATTCTGTAACGCATCATCTGTTTCTCTCCGAGTTTCTTTGCCCAACAAAAAACCCCCGGACCTTTCGGTGCGGGGGTTCTTTTCGATTCAGGCTTGATTTTTAAGCCTTTCTTTCTCCAAGTGCAGCCCCGCACGGTGGGATAATAATCACCACCACGCTAATCACGACCAGGCTAATCACTCGTAGAAGGGCTTTCATGTTTGTTTATTCTGTCTACTTGTTCGAAGTAATACCTACAGAGTTATCACAGAGTCAGTTAAAAGCACAAGAATTTTTTATATTGAAACAGAGGCTGAAAAAATTGGCTGGCAGAAAAACTATTTGTTTTCAGCAAATAACGAGATAGTGAAAATATTTCATATAGAGCGATTTCTTATCTCTATTGCCAAAAACTCTTCCAGAAATAAATCTTTTGCGAAGTTCATCGCAGCATTATTTTCAAAAAAGAAATCTCACCCGAAAGTCTGGAAGGCATTACGAAGAACATTATTTCACCTCTTTATGCACTATTAGCAAGCTGACAGGATAAAAGTTCACCCAAGAGGAAAGAGCGATGTCACTGGCAGTTGTTAATACAAGGGCAGCATTAGGCATTGCAGCCCCATTGGTCACCGTAGAGGTTCATATCAGCCAAGGGTTACCAGGTTTAACCCTTGTGGGTTTACCAGAAACCACTGTCCGTGAAGCTCGGGACAGAGTACGAAGTGCCATCATCAACAGTGGCTATACTTTCCCGGCCCGGAAAATCACGATAAATCTCGCGCCGGCAGATCTTCCTAAGGAAGGCGGCAGGTATGACCTACCTATTGCTCTCGCATTGTTGGCAGCGTCTGAGCAGCTCTCTATTGATAAGTTAAGTGAATATGAGTTCGTTGGTGAACTCGCGCTTACTGGGGCTCTACGAGGCGTCCCTGGCGCAATTTCATCTGCTATGGAGGCTTTAAAATCAGGGAAGAAAATAATCGTTGCCGATGAAAACTCCGCTGAACTTAGTTTGATAACACAAGCTGGCTGCCTTATTGCAAACCACCTCACTGAAGTCTGCGCATTCCTTGAAGGCAGAGCCGAATTATCAGCTCCAGAAAAACGACAGCAGCAACACATTGAATATCGGCAAGACCTTAATGAAATTTTTGGTCAGTCTCAGGGGAAGCGAGCACTAGAGATCACCGCGGCTGGTGGGCATAACCTATTACTCATTGGCCCCCCAGGAACGGGTAAAACCATGCTGGTCAGCCGCCTGAATACTTTACTCCCCCCTTTAAGCGACGGTGAAGCACTGGAGAGTGCAGCCATTCTAAGCCTGGTCAATCCACATTCTTTACAGCAACAGTGGCGCCAGCGCCCATTCAGAGCGCCTCATCATAGCGCTTCACTGAGTGCAATGGTTGGTGGAGGTTCAATTCCAAGACCCGGTGAAATTTCTCTGGCACATAACGGTGTGTTATTTCTCGATGAACTCCCGGAATTTGAACGCCGTGTGCTTGACGCATTACGCGAGCCTATAGAATCAGGGGAAATTCATATTTCCCGTACCCGTGCAAAAATTAGCTACCCTGCCAATTTTCAACTTCTGGCAGCTATGAACCCAAGTCCAACAGGTCACTATCAAGGTAAGCATAATCGCTGCACACCCGAACAAACGCTGCGCTACCTTAGCCGCCTTTCAGGGCCTTTTCTTGATAGATTTGATTTATCCACAGAGATCCCACTTCCGCCACCGGGAATGCTAAGTAATCCCGGTGTAAGCAGCGAAAGTAGCGCAGACGTAAGAGCAAGAGTCATCGCTACACAACAGCGACAGTATGATAGACAGCAAAAGTTAAATTCGAGACTGGATAATCATGAAATCAGAAAACATTGTGCCATTGAGCACAATGATGCCATGTGGCTTGAAGAGACATTGGCGAAGTTGGGGTTGTCGGTGCGTGCATGGCATCGATTATTAAAAGTTGCACGAACAATTGCAGATATTCAGGAACACAAACAGATACAGAGGGAACATCTTCTAGAAGCATTGAGCTATCGGGCGATTGACCGATTACTCATTCACCTACAACAGTTAACAGGATAAAAAATGGGGCTTTCGCCCCATTTTTATTAATCATCACTGTCGGTATAGTCTTCAACCGCATCCGCCTGCGGCTTGCCACCGGAGAGGGTATGGAAACGTTTAGGACGCTTAATTCGCGTCATATACTTGCTCCACACACGTTCCGCATCTGTCACCGGCTCACGTTGACCACGGCATACAGCTACAAACAGAACTTCCTCTTCAGTACCAGGCTCACGCTTGCCAAGATCCAGCTCATTGAACGCATAACCATGGCGCTCTAATAACTGGGCTTCTTTGATGGTGAAATCACCATGGCGAGCGAACCCACGCGGATAATGTTTATTATCGAAAAACCGATTAGTCGTCGTAAAGCTTTCCGCCATCCTGCACGCTCCTAATTCTCTTGGTCGAGCTATTTATGGCGCGGAGTATTAGTTACGCTTGACAGAGCGTCAAACAAAACATTTAAATCATAACGACAAATTTTTTTGGGAGAGAGTTGTGGATACTGAATTATTAAAAACGTTTCTTGAAGTGAGCCGAACGCGGCATTTTGGGCGGGCTGCAGAGGCTCTTTATCTAACGCAATCAGCAGTTAGCTTCAGAATTCGTCAATTAGAGAATCAACTCGGCGTGAATCTTTTTACTCGTCATCGTAATAATATTCGCCTGACGACAGCAGGTGAGCGTTTGTTGCCTTATGCAGAAAACCTCATGAATACCTGGCTCGCTGCCAAAAAAGAAGTTTCCAACACATCTCAGCACAATGAGCTAACGATTGGTGCTAGTTCCTCACTTTGGGAATGCATGCTTTCTGAATGGCTTGTTGCACTGTATCAACAGCACAAAGGTCTTCAATTTGAAGCCCGTATTTCCCAACGCCAGTCGCTAGTTAAACAATTGCATGAACGTCAGCTTGATCTGCTGATCACGACAGAATCGCCAAAGATGGACGAATTTTCATGCCAGTTATTAGGGCATTTTAACCTGGCACTATTTTCTTCTTCACAACAAAGCTCAAAAACAGGGTTAACGTATTTACGTCTGGAGTGGGGTCCTGATTTTCAACAGCATGAAGCGGGCCTTATCAACAATGATAGCATTCCAGTTCTAACGACTAGCTCAGCACAAATAGCCTATAAATTGTTGGCACCACTCAATGGTTGTTCATTTTTACCCATCGAATGGGCCAAAGAATGCGAAGGAATTTACCAGGTACCCGATACAAATATACTTTCGCGCCCTTTGTATGCAATCTGGCTACAAAATAGCGATAAACAAAGCACAATCAAAGAGTTATTAAAGACACCACTTATGGCGCAGTAATGCGCTTTTATAGATTTGAGGGATAATTTGAGGAATTTTAGGCAAAAAAATCCTTTGCCGAAGCAAAGGATCATTATATGGCAGGGGCGGAGAGACTCGAACTCGCGACACCCGGTTTTGGAGACCGGTGCTCTACCAACTGAGCTACGCCCCTAAATAACGCTTATTATTAAGCCCGCTGATTAAGCAGGCATAATTTTTTTATAAGTGGCGGAACGGACGGGACTCGAACCCGCGACCCCCTGCGTGACAGGCAGGTATTCTAACCGACTGAACTACCGCTCCACCGAATTTCTTTCTTATTACCACCAGATGTCACATTCTGGCTTTTACTGCTTTGAATTTAGAGCCTGGCAGTTCCCTACTCTCGCATGGGGAGACCCCACACTACCATCGGCGCTACGGCGTTTCACTTCTGAGTTCGGCATGGGGTCAGGTGGGACCACCGCGCTAGTGCCGCCAGGCATATTCTGTTTCATCAACCGTCATGCTTTCACATAACCATCGACTTAAAATCTCGGTTCAAGCTGAAAATCAAATGCTTAGTCTCTCAACCAAAACACCTTCGGTGTTGTAAGGTTAAGCCTCACGGATCATTAGTACTGGTTAGCTCAACGTATCGCTACGCTTACACACCCAGCCTATCAACGTCGTAGTCTTCAACGTTCCTTCAGGGGAATCAAGTTCCCAGGGAGAATTCATCTCGGGGCAAGTTTCGCGCTTAGATGCTTTCAGCGCTTATCTTTTCCGCATTTAGCTACCGGGCAATGCCATTGGCATGACAACCCGAACACCAGTGATGCGTCCACTCCGGTCCTCTCGTACTAGGAGCAGCCCCCCTCAATTCTCCAGCGCCCACGGCAGATAGGGACCGAACTGTCTCACGACGTTCTAAACCCAGCTCGCGTACCACTTTAAATGGCGAACAGCCATACCCTTGGGACCTACTTCAGCCCCAGGATGTGATGAGCCGACATCGAGGTGCCAAACACCGCCGTCGATATGAACTCTTGGGCGGTATCAGCCTGTTATCCCCGGAGTACCTTTTATCCGTTGAGCGATGGCCCTTCCATTCAGAACCACCGGATCACTAAGACCTGCTTTCGCACCTGCTCGAGCCGTCACTCTCGCAGTCAAGCTAGCTTATGCCTTTGCACTAACCTCACGATGTCCGACCGTGATTAGCTAACCTTCGTGCTCCTCCGTTACGCTTTAGGAGGAGACCGCCCCAGTCAAACTACCCACCAGACACTGTCCGCAACCCGGATTACGGGTCTACGTTAGAACACCAGCCATTAAAGGGTGGTATTTCAAGGTTGGCTCCACAAGAACTGGCGTCCTCGCTTCAAAGCCTCCCACCTATCCTACACATCAAGGACCAGTGTTCAGTGTCAAGCTATAGTAAAGGTTCACGGGGTCTTTCCGTCTTGCCGCGGGTACACTGCATCTTCACAGCGATTTCAATTTCACTGAGTCTCGGGTGGAGACAGCCTGGCCATCATTACGCCATTCGTGCAGGTCGGAACTTACCCGACAAGGAATTTCGCTACCTTAGGACCGTTATAGTTACGGCCGCCGTTTACCGGGGCTTCGATCAAGAGCTTCAGCTTGCGCTTAACCCCATCAATTAACCTTCCGGCACCGGGCAGGCGTCACACCGTATACGTCCACTTTCGTGTTTGCACAGTGCTGTGTTTTTAATAAACAGTTGCAGCCAGCTGGTATCTTCGACTGCCTTCAGCTCCATCCGCGAGGGACTTCACCTACCGACAGCGTGCCTTCTCCCGAAGTTACGGCACCATTTTGCCTAGTTCCTTCACCCGAGTTCTCTCAAGCGCCTTGGTATTCTCTACCTGACCACCTGTGTCGGTTTGGGGTACGATTTGATGTGACCTGATGCTTAGAGGCTTTTCCTGGAAGTGCGGCATTTGTTACTTCAGCACCGTAGTGCCTCGTCATCACACCTCAGCGTTAGATAAGAGTCCGGATTTACCTAAACTCTCCGCCTACATGCTTAAACCGGGACAACCGTCGCCCGGCTAACATAGCCCTCTCCGTCCCCCCTTCGCAGTCACACCGAGTACAGGAATATTAACCTGTTTCCCATCGACTACGCCTTTCGGCCTCGCCTTAGGGGTCGACTCACCCTGCCCCGATTAACGTTGGACAGGAACCCTTGGTCTTCCGGCGAGCGGGTTTTTCACCCGCTTTATCGTTACTTATGTCAGCATTCGCACTTCTGATACCTCCACCTACCCTCACAGGTAAGCTTCGACGGCTTACAGAACGCTCCCCTACCCAACAACGCATAAGCGTCGCTGCCGCAGCTTCGGTGCATGGTTTAGCCCCGTTACATCTTCCGCGCAGGCCGACTCGACCAGTGAGCTATTACGCTTTCTTTAAATGATGGCTGCTTCTAAGCCAACATCCTGGCTGTCTGTGCCTTCCCACATCGTTTCCCACTTAACCATGACTTTGGGACCTTAGCTGGCGGTCTGGGTTGTTTCCCTCTTCACGACGGACGTTAGCACCCGCCGTGTGTCTCCCGTGATAACATTCTTCGGTATTCGTAGTTTGCATCGGGTTGGTAAGCCGGGATGGCCCCCTAGCCGAAACAGTGCTCTACCCCCGAAGATGAGTTCACGAGGCGCTACCTAAATAGCTTTCGGGGAGAACCAGCTATCTCCCGGTTTGATTGGCCTTTCACCCCCAGCCACAAGTCATCCGCTAATTTTTCAACATTAGTCGGTTCGGTCCTCCAGTTAGTGTTACCCAACCTTCAACCTGCCCATGGCTAGATCACCGGGTTTCGGGTCTATACCCTGCAACTTAACGCCCAGTTAAGACTCGGTTTCCCTGCGGCTCCCCTATACGGTTAACCTTGCTACAGAATATAAGTCGCTGACCCATTATACAAAAGGTACGCAGTCACCCCATAAAAGAGGCTCCCACTGCTTGTACGTACACGGTTTCAGGTTCTGTTTCACTCCCCTCGCCGGGGTTCTTTTCGCCTTTCCCTCACGGTACTTGTTCGCTATCGGTCAGTCAGGAGTATTTAGCCTTGGAGGATGGTCCCCCCATATTCAGACAGGATACCACGTGTCCCGCCCTACTCTTCGAGTTCACAGCAAGTGCATTTTTGTGTACGGGAGTATCACCCTGTACCCTGCGACTTTCCAGACGCTTCCACTAATGCACAAACTGATTCAGACTCTGGGCTGTTCCCCGTTCGCTCGCCGCTACTGGGGGAATCTCGGTTGATTTCTTTTCCTCGAGGTACTTAGATGTTTCAGTTCCCTCGGTTCGCTTCGTTAAGCTATGTATTCACTTAACGATAGTGCAACGAATTGCACTGGGTTTCCCCATTCGGAAATCGTCGGTTATAACGGTTCATATCACCTTACCGACGCTTATCGCAGATTAGCACGTCCTTCATCGCCTCTGACTGCCAGGGCATCCACCGTGTACGCTTAGTCGCTTAACCTCACAACCCGAAGATGTCTCGTAAGACACACTCGTATGTTGTGAAAATTTGAGAGACTCGAACACACTTCTATTCCTTTCTTATTACGGAGAAAGGAAACAGTGTGTCGTTTCAATTTTCAGCTTGTTCCGGATTTTTAAAGAGCAAATACTTCTCAGCACACTGTTAAACAGTACACTTAGAAGTATTGGGTGAGCATGAAATGATGGTGGAGCTAAGCGGGATCGAACCGCTGACCTCCTGCGTGCAAGGCAGGCGCTCTCCCAGCTGAGCTATAGCCCCATCGATTTCGTAAAACCTTTGATTTACCGTGAATTCTTCACTGTTCAAGGCGCGACTACACGACGCATAGTTAACTATGCGAGCTGGAGTTGCAACGCAGAACAGGGGAGAATTTGGTAGGCCTGAGTGGACTTGAACCACCGACCTCACCCTTATCAGGGGTGCGCTCTAACCACCTGAGCTACAAGCCTATAAGGTTTTACTGCTCGTTTTCTATCAGACAATCTGTGTGAGCACTACGCGGGTTTGTATCTTTTAGGTAAGGAGGTGATCCAACCGCAGGTTCCCCTACGGTTACCTTGTTACGACTTCACCCCAGTCATGAATCACAAAGTGGTAAGCGCCCTCCCGAAGGTTAAGCTACCTACTTCTTTTGCAACCCACTCCCATGGTGTGACGGGCGGTGTGTACAAGGCCCGGGAACGTATTCACCGTAGCATTCTGATCTACGATTACTAGCGATTCCGACTTCACGGAGTCGAGTTGCAGACTCCGATCCGGACTACGACGCACTTTATGAGGTCCGCTTGCTCTCGCGAGGTCGCTTCTCTTTGTATGCGCCATTGTAGCACGTGTGTAGCCCTACTCGTAAGGGCCATGATGACTTGACGTCATCCCCACCTTCCTCCAGTTTATCACTGGCAGTCTCCTTTGAGTTCCCGGCCGAACCGCTGGCAACAAAGGATAAGGGTTGCGCTCGTTGCGGGACTTAACCCAACATTTCACAACACGAGCTGACGACAGCCATGCAGCACCTGTCTCACAGTTCCCGAAGGCACTAAGGCATCTCTGCCGAATTCTGTGGATGTCAAGAGTAGGTAAGGTTCTTCGCGTTGCATCGAATTAAACCACATGCTCCACCGCTTGTGCGGGCCCCCGTCAATTCATTTGAGTTTTAACCTTGCGGCCGTACTCCCCAGGCGGTCGACTTAACGCGTTAGCTCCGGAAGCCACTCCTCAAGGGAACAACCTCCAAGTCGACATCGTTTACGGCGTGGACTACCAGGGTATCTAATCCTGTTTGCTCCCCACGCTTTCGCACCTGAGCGTCAGTCTTTGTCCAGGGGGCCGCCTTCGCCACCGGTATTCCTCCAGATCTCTACGCATTTCACCGCTACACCTGGAATTCTACCCCCTCTACAAGACTCTAGCTTGCCAGTTTCGAATGCAGTTCCCAGGTTGAGCCCGGGGATTTCACATCCGACTTGACAAACCGCCTGCGTGCGCTTTACGCCCAGTAATTCCGATTAACGCTTGCACCCTCCGTATTACCGCGGCTGCTGGCACGGAGTTAGCCGGTGCTTCTTCTGCGAGTAACGTCAATCACTGTGGTTATTAACCACAATGCCTTCCTCCTCGCTGAAAGTACTTTACAACCCGAAGGCCTTCTTCATACACGCGGCATGGCTGCATCAGGCTTGCGCCCATTGTGCAATATTCCCCACTGCTGCCTCCCGTAGGAGTCTGGACCGTGTCTCAGTTCCAGTGTGGCTGGTCATCCTCTCAGACCAGCTAGGGATCGTCGCCTAGGTGAGCCATTACCTCACCTACTAGCTAATCCCATCTGGGCACATCTGATGGCAAGAGGCCCGAAGGTCCCCCTCTTTGGTCCGAAGACGTTATGCGGTATTAGCTACCGTTTCCAGTAGTTATCCCCCTCCATCAGGCAGTTTCCCAGACATTACTCACCCGTCCGCCGCTCGTCACCCAGGAGCAAGCTCCCTGTGCTACCGCTCGACTTGCATGTGTTAGGCCTGCCGCCAGCGTTCAATCTGAGCCATGATCAAACTCTTCAATTAAAAGCTTGATTTGCTTCAACTCGTGAAGCGGTGCTCAAAAATTAACTTTCGTAATAATTCAACTAAATGAATTACTGCTTGGTCACTCTTCAAGACTTGATATTTTTTTGTACCCGAAGGTACTTGAGATATCAATCCTGCGAGTGCCCACACAGATTGTCTGATAAATTGTTAAAGAGCAGTGAGTTGCGTGCTTTCGCTTGCTAACTCGAGGATGCGTATATTACGCCTTCCTCTTTCAGAGTCAAGCGTTTATTTTCGCTTTTCGTCTGGCTGACAAGCCGGTTTGTAAGCCGTTGTGCCGTGTCAGTGGAGGCGCAGTATAGGGATTTTCTGGAAGCTGACAACCCCTATTTTCAATTTTTATTTCAACCGTCGATTTTTTATTCGAAATCGCTACAAACAGCCAGTTTTTCAAGCCTTGGGAAGCCATAACGCTGCAAAACGGGTGCTAATTGTGCAATCTCAGGCGTAAGCCCCATACAGAACGCAATGTTCTCATCAGAAGATAATGCTTTCGGAGATTCATGCTCTAAAAGCCATACGGTACGGCGAGCAATCGCAGCACCTGAATCAATCAGCCTGGTGCCTTCCGGCAGGACTTGCAGTAACTCTTCTTCTAATAGAGGGAAATGAGTGCAGCCTAATACAACTGTATCAGGTGGCTCTTTCATTCTTAGCCATGGACGAAGGATCTTACGCAGTTCTTCAAGGTCGACAGCGTACCCGTGTAATTTGGCCTCTGCTAACTCCACCAGCTCTGCCGAACCGAGCATTTCGATTTTGCATTCTGACGCAAAGCGCGCAACCAGCTCGTGAGTATAAGGACGGCGAACCGTACCGCGCGTTGCAAGCAAACCGACAACACCGTTAGTCGTCAGACGCGCAGCAGGTTTAATAGCAGGGACAACGCCGGCGACGGGGAAAGCGAATTTTTCACGTAGCGCAGGAAGCGAAACGGTACTCGCCGTATTACAGGCGATGATGGCGAGCGCGAGTGGGTAACGTTCCTGAACCGCAGTAACAATTTCAACTACGCGCTCAACAATGAACTCTTCGCTTTTCTCACCGTAGGGAAATGCCACGTTATCGAAGGCATATATATAGTGCAGGTCAGGCAAAAGCTGCCGGACTTCGTCATACACAGAAAGCCCACCGACACCGGAATCGAAAACCAGTACGGTGGGACGTGTATTAGAAGGTATAGCTGCCAGTGAGGTAGTATTCCCGTCCTGGGGTTTGATAGCCATAAACCGTCTCGTAATCTTTATCGAACAGGTTGGCAATTCTACCACGAACGGTTAGCTGTGAGGTGACAGGATATGATGCGGAAACATCAACAGTGCTGTAACTCGGCAAAACCTGCTGAGTCGGGCTGTACGAAGAAGTATTGTTGTCGTAGCGTTTGCCGTAGTACTGCCACGCAACATCCATATCGACATTAAACATACTCCAGTCGAGCTGATACTTCGCCTGACGTTTGGCGCGACGAGCCAACACCTCATCAGTCTGGTCATCACGCGGGTCCATATACTGAAGCGTCACTTTATGGGTAAAGATGCCGGTATCAACGCTGCCCGTCCATTCCAGCCCTTTGATGGTCGCGGACTTGATGTTGTCGTAATTCCCTTCGAAAGATCCCGGGGCAGAATAGTAGGTAATGAGGTTTTCTATCTGGTAATGATAAGCCGACAAGCGCCAATCTACTGGCCCTGTCAATCCTTCAAGTCCGGCTTCCCATTGTTTAGACTCTTCTGGCTTCAGGTTTGGATTTGAGTCGATACCAAAACGTGTCGAACCAAACTGCTGCCCAAGCGATGGCGCGAGGAACCCGGTACCATAAGAGACCGTCGCACGATAACCTTCAACAAATTCCCAGCCAGCGGCCGTCTGCCATGTGCCGTGCCAGCCAAATTGTTCGTCATTATCTTCACGACCAGAGGCTTCCAGCGTCACATCACCAAACTGCTGCTGACCGCTGAGGTAAGCACCCGTGTTATCGCGCTTATAGGTATCAGACATCGCAGTGTCTGAAGACGTCAAGCGCTGCTGCTGCCAATCAACGCCTGCACTGACTGAGCCATTTCCTACAACAAAGTTATTACCCCACTGAATGTTACGCTGGGTCATATTATCGAGAGTGGTACCGTCGTTATAGCGGCCATTCACGCTGCTATAGTTGTAGTCTTTTACTTTTTGATAGCTAGCCAACAACTGGGAAGAGTAAAGGCCAGAATGGAAGCGCATGCCCGCATCGAATGTCTGGTTGTAAAGTTGCTCTTCATCGCCACCACCGGCATACCCATACGACCCCTGGTCGTAATCAGTATTGTTGGTATAACCGTAACCACGGAAGAAACCATCAAACTCGTCACTGAACTTATGCTCAAGCCCACCCCAGAAAGATTTGCTGCGATAGCCATCACGATCGCTATCGCCGCTATAAGGTGAGTCCGGCAAGACGTTGAAGCCTTTGGTCGTTTCATACGAACCAGCCACCGTCGCCACGGTGTCGCCAAAGCGATGACGCAAAGTACCGTCGTATTGCTGATAGCCGTTCGAGCCTACACCCGCATTGATTTGCGATTTATCTTCATCGGTTTGCGTGATGATATTCACCACACCGCCAATTGCGCCCGATCCATAAACAGCTGAGCGAGGGCCGCGAATGTATTCGACGCGTTGCACCAATGAAAGGGGGATTTGATTGATATCAGCAGTGTTAGAGATTCCTGGACGAGCGATAGGAATACCATCTACCAGCACTAACACATGGCTTGCATTGGTTCCGCGAATAAACATAGAAGAACCTTGCCCAATACCGCCGTACTGCGCGATATCCACGCCAGGCAAACGACGCATCACATCGTTAAGCGATTTTGCCTGCCATTGGTCAATGTCTTCCCGGGTAACAACATCGGTTGGAGCCAGAACAGTATTGACGGGTTGCTGAAAACGATTTGCCGTCACCACCAGGTTTTCTTCAGAATTGCTGTCTTGCGCCCAGCCAGAAAAAGCCGTTACGGACAACGCCGTAAGCAGCGAAAGTTTTTTTAACTTCATTTATATAAGCATCCGCTTTTAAATCAAGGATGCCGCAGACATAACCGATAGCACGCGATAGTTATGACAAATTGCGACGTATACCGGCAGGTCTTCGGGCTTGGATGTGTTTTATTTACGGATGATGACTTCCCACTTTTCCCGTCATACTTCAAGATGCAGATGCGTTGGCTGCGCCCGTGCACCCCAGTCGCATAGTTAGGCTATGCTCCTGCGGACTTACGGTCTGGCCGCCTTCCTGCATCTCGAATTATTTGGGGTACATATAAGCAGTGTCTGCACATGGCATTCATCCCACTATTCCTTACCGCTGCGCGTCAGCCCCAGAATTGCACTGGGTTCCCTTTTAACTCATGTAAAAAGGCCGGAAACGCTATGCTACGATTTTGTTAATAAGCTTGTCTATAAGCATCAAAATGCAACAGCGCTGGACATCACGAGCCTAATCCCTACAATCGCCGCGTAGTTTGACTTTATTAACAGGTAGCCGCTTATGACTCCAGAACATCTCCCGATAGAACTTTACGACGCGCAACTGGCCGAAAAAGTCGCCCGATTGCAAAGCATGATGGCCCCTTTTGCAGCTCCCGCGCCGGAGGTGTTCCGTTCGCCAGTCAGCCATTACCGGATGCGCGCTGAATTCCGCATCTGGCACGATGAAGACGACCTGTACCACATCATGTTTGACCAGGAAACTAAGCAACGTATTCGGGTCAATAGTTTCCCGGCAGCAAGTGAACTTATCAACGCACTAATGCCAGCAATGCTCGATGGTGTGCGCGATATTCCCGCCCTGCGTTTTAAGCTTTTCCAGATTGATTATCTGACTACCATGAGCAATCAGGCTGTGGTTTCGTTGCTTTATCATCGCAAGTTGGGTGAAGAGTGGCAGCAACACGCTGAAGCATTGCGCGATAATCTGCGTGCTCAGGGTTTCAACGTTCATTTAATTGGACGCGCGACCAAAACCAAGATCGAACTGGATCAGGATTTTATTGATGAGCGTTTAACCGTTGCCGGTAAAGAGATGATTTATCGCCAGGTTGAGAACAGCTTCACTCAGCCAAACGCGGCAATGAATATTCATATGCTGGAATGGGCACTGGATGCAACTCAGGGTTCCAGGGGCGACCTGCTGGAATTGTACTGTGGTAACGGTAACTTCTCTCTGGCGCTAGCACGTAACTTTAACCGTGTACTGGCGACTGAAATCGCCAAGCCATCTGTCGCTTCCGCGCAATACAACATTGCAGCGAATGAAATCGACAACGTGCAGATTATCCGCATGTCAGCAGAAGAGTTTACTCAGGCGATGAATGGTGTGCGTGAATTCAGGCGTCTGGAAGGGATCGACTTGAAAAGCTATCAGTGCGAAACCATTTTCGTCGATCCACCGCGCAGCGGTCTGGATGCAGACACGGTGAGGATGGTGCAGGCATACCCACGTATTCTCTATATTTCCTGCAACCCGCAGACCCTATGCGAGAATCTGGAAGTATTAAGCGAAACCCATAATGTTTCGCGCCTGGCGCTCTTCGACCAGTTCCCGTATACGCATCATATGGAATGCGGCGTGTGGCTGACACGCAAATAGCAAAACGGACGCCTCGGCGTCCGTTATTATTTCTGGCTAAGAATACTATTCAGTTACCTGCGCTTTACGGGCACGAACTTTGAAACCAATCCAGAACAGCAATGCAACTGAAAGCACCGCAGGCAAGAAGTTAGAACCAATCACCGGATACTCAGCCCGCACAACTGCGCTATATAACAAGACACCTAGCACAAAGCACGCCGCAGCAATACTTGGCAGGCCAACTGGCATCGTGCGGTTCAGGTAGCGTTGATGCAAACAGTACACCGTCAGCACCAGCGTGATCATCGGGAAAATGGAAAACGGCACAACCGAGCTAAATAACGCGGCAAACGTTCCGTTAATTGCCAGGCCTGCAATAAACGCCAGCCCGAGCGTACCTCTGTCTTGTAACTGTTTCATTGCTCTTCCTTTACTCACTCTTCAGATATTTGAGCTAATGCCACTTTTTCTTGCTCCCGGCGATACCAGTAGTACGCACCTTTTGAAATCATGCGCAGCTGGAGTACCAGGCGCTCTTCAAGCTGACGACGCTGATCGGCATCAACGTCCAGCGCTTCGGCACCAGCACTAAAGACAATCGTAACCATCGCTTCTGCCTGCGCTTCAGTAAAACTACGCGGCATGCGATTTTCGAGTTCAAGATAGTCAGCAAGTTCCGCAATAAAGTGCTGAATTTCACGGGCGACAGCGGCACGAAATGCGGCAGATGTTCCAGAACGCTCACGTAACAACAAACGAAATGCGTTGGGATTATTACCGATAAATTCCATAAATGTTGAGACAGAAGTACGAATTACGCTCCCGCCTTTGGCAATTCGCTGGCGAGCCTGGCGCATTAACTGGCGCAGCATCAGGCCGCTTTCATCAACCATCGTTAAACCCAGTTCGTCAACATCACGAAAGTGGCGATAAAACGATGTTGGCGCTATACCAGCCTCACGGGCGACTTCGCGCAAACTCAGGCTGGCAAAACTTCGTTCAGCACTTAACTGGCTAAACGCGGCTTCGACCAGAGAACGCCTGGTTCTTTCTTTTTGTTGCGCTCTTACACCCATCATATTGCCTGAATCTCTTAATCGAACTCGCACTATACCAGAGAATAACTTAACTGGTTTTATACAGGATTGTGAATGATTGTTTACGCGAGCCGCTTCGCGTAACGCAGCAAAAAGCACAAGGATAATTGGGTTATCCCGCTGTTGATGTTACCATTGTGTTGCTTTTATGTATAAGAACAGGTAAGCCTTACCATGTCACACACCTACGATTATGACGCAATAGTAATTGGTTCCGGTCCTGGCGGCGAAGGTGCCGCAATGGGGCTGGTGAAACTCGGAGCAAGGGTAGCCGTTGTTGAGCGCTACCATAACGTGGGTGGCGGTTGCACTCACTGGGGAACCATCCCCTCAAAAGCGCTGCGCCACGCAGTCAGCCGCATTATCGAATTTAACCAAAACCCTTTATACAGCGACCACACACATCTCCTCCGTTCATCCTTCGCCGATATTCTTAATCACGCTGATAGCGTCATTAACCAACAAACTCGCATGCGCCAGAGCTTTTATGAGCGTAATCGCTGCGAGATGTTGCAGGGCGACGCACGCTTTGTAGATGCACATACTATCTCGCTGGAATGTCACGATGGCTCGGTGGAGATGATCACCGCCGAGAAGTTCATTATTGCTTGCGGCTCGCGCCCTTATCGTCCGCCAGAAGTCGATTTCAGCCATCCGCGGGTGTACGACAGCGATTCCATTCTTAACCTCCACCATGAACCACGCCACGTCATTATTTATGGTGCAGGGGTGATTGGTTGCGAGTATGCGTCGATCTTCCGTGGCATGAACGTCAAGGTTGATTTGATTAATACCCGCGATCGCCTGTTGGCGTTTCTCGATCAGGAGATGTCCGACTCGCTCTCTTACCACTTCTGGAATAGCGGCGTCGTTATTCGCCACAACGAAGAGTTTGAGAATATCGAAGGCGTGGAAGATGGCGTCATTGTGTCGTTAAAGTCTGGCAAAAAAGTGAAAGCTGACTGCCTGCTTTATGCGAACGGGCGCACGGGTAATACCGATTCGCTGTCACTGGAAAATGTTGGGCTGGAAGCAGATGGCCGTGGTCTGTTGAAGGTCAACAGCATGTACCAGACTGCACAACCGCATATTTATGCCGTTGGCGATGTGATTGGTTACCCGAGCCTGGCATCTGCGGCTTACGATCAGGGCAGAATCGCGGCCCAAGCTCTGGTTAAAGGCGAAGCAACGGCGCATCTGATTGAAGATATTCCGACAGGTATTTATACCATTCCGGAAATCAGCTCCGTCGGGAAAACCGAGCAGCAGTTAACGTCGATGAAAGTGCCGTATGAAGTGGGCCGGGCGCAGTTCAAGCACCTTGCGCGCGCGCAAATCGTTGGCATGAACGTAGGCACGCTAAAAATTCTCTTCCATCGTGAGACGAAAGAGATTTTAGGGATCCACTGCTTTGGTGAGCGTGCGGCCGAAATTATTCACATCGGCCAGGCAATTATGGAGCAGAAAGGGGGTGGTAACACGATTGAGTACTTTGTTAACACCACCTTTAACTACCCGACCATGGCGGAAGCCTATCGAGTAGCGGCTTTAAACGGCTTGAACCGCTTGTTTTAACTCTGGCTCAAAATGGCCATCCATGTGCGTGCGGATGGCCTCAGCGAGTTGCTCATAGCGACCACGCAGTGGAGAACCCGGACGATAAACCAGACCGATAGTACGACGCGGCTCTGGTTTATAACATGGCAGGTAAACCACACCGTCCCGGCAGCGCTCGTTTGGAACTGCCAGCGCAGGTAACAATGTTATCCCACTTCCGGCTGCCACCATGTTACGCAGCGTTTCAAGGCTGGTTGCACGGAAATGCGTGTCTTCTTCCGCTCCCGCTTGAAAACAGAAACCTAATGCCTGATCGCGCAGGCAGTGCCCGTCTTCCAACATCAACAGCTTTTCACCTGCAAGATCCGATAATGGAACGCGATCACGGTCCGCCCACGGGTGGTCCTGGTAAATCGCCAGCATCATTGGCTCATCAAACAGCGGCACTTCAATAAAGGCTTCACTCTCTTTCACCAAAGCGAGAATCGCACAGTCGAGTTTTCCGCTATCAAGCTGCGCTAACAACTGATGGGTCTGCGCCTCGTGCAGGTACATTTCTAGTTTCGGGAAAGTTTTATGCAGCATCGGGATAATCTGCGGCAGCAGATAAGGCCCAACGGTTGGGATCAAACCGATGTGCAGCGGCCCGGACATTGCCTCGCCCTGCTGACTCGCCATCTCTTTAAGGACTTTTACTTCACGCAGCACAGTGCGAGCCTGGTCCACCAGCAACAAACCCGCCTGAGTGAACAACACTTTACGGCTAGTGCGTTCAAGCAACATCACGCCGAGTTCATCTTCAAGTTTACGAATCTGACCGCTAAGCGTTGGCTGACTGACATGGCAGGCATCCGCTGCCCGACGAAAGTGACGATGCTCAGCCAGCGCCACCAGGTATTCTAGATCACGAATATTCATTCTCTATCCTCCGTCGCCATGATAGCCCATGGCGATAGAAATCATAGCAACGAACGATTATCCCTATCAACCATTGATAATGAATAATAGTCATCAACAGCACAAACCATCCATGACCCGGTTGTGCCGTAGGGGGAAACCCCTTGTTCTCCGAACAAAAACTGAAGCCAACGTGAATTATTTAGCGGACATTATGTCCGCTCTTTTTTTATAAGCTAAAAACAAAAAAGCCCGGCACAAGGCCTGGCTCATTTTATGTGGCAAAGCTTCTACACCAGACGTTGCTTCGCGTCCGCAATCGCTCGCGCTACCTGCTGAGGAGACACGCCGCCTTTGGCTGCACGTTTATCCAGGCAAGACTGCAAAGAGAGGATCGGGTAAACATCATCACCGATTGTGGCACTGAATTTCTGCAAATCAGCAAGCGGCAATGCTTCCAGCGCTTTACCCTGGCGAATCGCTTCGACTACCGCTTCACCCACAATATGGTGCGCTTCACGGAACGGTACGCCTTTCGCTACCAGGTAATCAGCCAGTTCAGTTGCGTTGGCATAACCCTGCTCGGCAGCTTCTTTGCAGCGCGGGCGTTTAACCTGAATACCATCCAGCACCAGCACGGACATATGCAAACAATCCATCCAGGTATCGAGCGCGTCGAACAGACCTTCTTTGTCTTCCTGCATATCTTTGTTATACGCCAGCGGCAGTCCTTTCAGGGTCATCATCATGCCCGTCAATGCCCCCTGCACACGGCCACATTTACCACGGATAAGCTCCAGCGCATCCGGGTTCTTCTTTTGTGGCATCAGGGAAGAGCCAGAGGTCACGCGGTCAGACAGCTCAACAAACCCGGCTTCACCGGTGTTGAAGAAAATCAGATCTTCTGCGAAACGGGACAGATGAACCATGCCAATAGAGGCATCAGAAAGCAGTTCCAGCACGTGGTCACGATCGGAGACGCTATCCAGGCTGTTGCGCGTTGCGGATGCAAAACCTAACCAGCCCGCCAGTTGCTCGCGGTCGATTTCATAGGCTGTACCGGCCAGTGCGCCGCTGCCCAGCGGGCTAACGTCGAGGCGCTCAAGGGTACTTTGCAAACGGCTTTCATCACGCGCCAGCATTTCAACATAAGCCAGGCACCAGTGAGCAAACGTCACCGGCTGCGCACGTTGCAGGTGCGTGTAACCCGGCATCACTGCATCCTGGTTATTTTCAGCGGTTTCAACCAGCGCATGTTGCAGTTGGCGAGTCGCACCCAACAATTCACTGATTTGCATTTTGCACCACAGTTTAAGATCGGTAGCAACCTGGTCATTACGGCTACGGCCAGTGTGGAGTTTTTTACCCAACGCACCGACTTTGTCAATGAGTTTGCCTTCCACCCAGCTGTGAATATCTTCCGCATCGCTCTCAAGGATCGCCTGCGGATTGGCATGCACTTCTTCCAGCAGGAAATTCAATGCCTGCTCAAGTTCGACCTGCTCAGCAACAGTCAGAACACCCACGGTAACCAGCGCTTTGGACCAGGCGACAGAACCCACAATGTCTTGCTCCGCCAGTCGGTAATCAAAGCGTAATGAGTCATTGAACGATTTGAACCGCTGATCTGCTGCCTGAGTAAAACGTCCACCCCAAAGTGCCATAGTGATGCTCCATTGATTAAATGATTCGACTACCGTCAGGCGTTATCGTCGAAGGCAGTTTGGACACGGCCAGCGCGCAGGAACCGGAGCGTACATGAAGTACGTGAGGATTATGCGCTTCGCTTACCCCTTCGGGGCCGACCTTTGGTCGTTCAAAACACAGAGTGTTTTGTCCAAGCACTGCCCGGGTTCAAAATGACAAGTAAGATAGCCTGATTACTTCTTAAGTTCGTTTAAAGCACGAATACGTGATGACAAAGAGAACAGACGGATAAAGCCGCCCGCGTGGCTGTGGTCATACACTTCGTCTTCGCCGAACGTTGCGAACTCTTCGCTATAAAGGCTGTTCGGAGATTTTTTCTGCTTCGCAGTGACATGGCCTTTATACAGCTCAATAATCACTTCACCGTTCACTTCTTCTGCCAGCGATTCCGCTGATGCCTGCAGCGATTTACGCAGTGGTGCGAACCAACGGCCGTCATAAACTACGTAGGACATTTCCAGGCCCAGTTGTTCACGCCATTTGAAGCTATCGCGATCCAGAACCAGTTGCTCAACGCCACGCAGTGCAGCCATCATAATGGTGCCCCCTGGAGTTTCGTAGCAGCCACGGGATTTAATCCCTACCAGACGGTTTTCGACGATATCAATACGACCGATGCCGTGCTTAGAACCAATCTTGTTCAACGTTTCCAGGCACTGGAACGGCGTCATCGCTTCGCCGTTAACGGCAACGACTTTGCCTTTCTTAACCGTAACGGTAACTTCTTCAGCCTGATCTGGTGCTTCTTTAGGATCAACAGTCCAGACCCAGCAATCTTTGTTCGGTGCATTCCACGGGCTTTCCAGCACGCCGCCTTCGGTAGAGATGTGCCATGCGTTTTCGTCACGGCTGTAGATTTTCTCAAGAGAAGCGGTAGTCGGGATGTCACGCTCTTTCAGGTAATCAAGCAGTGCTTCACGGGAACGCAGGTTCCACTCACGCCATGGCGCAACCACTTTCAGATGTGGTGCCAGTGCCGCCCATGCGGATTCGAAACGTACCTGGTCGTTACCTTTACCGGTCGCACCGTGGCACAGCGCATCTGCGCCCACTTTATTTGCCACATCAACCAGCGCTTTAGCGATAAGCGGACGCGCCATAGAAGTACCCAGCAAATAGGTGCCTTCGTACAGTGCGCCGGTCTGCAATACCGGATAAACGTAATCACTGATGAACTCTTCACGCGCATCGACGACGTAGCACTCAGTTGCACCGGAGCGCAGTGCTTTTTGCTCAACGCCTTTCAGGTCTTCACGGTCCTGGCCGATATCCACCACACATGCGACCACTTCACAGCCGCCGTAGTTTTCCTTCAGCCATGGAATAATGGCTGAAGTATCAAGGCCGCCAGAGTATGCGAGAACGATTTTTTTGATGCCGTGATTTTGCATTGTCTTATCCTTCAAAAACTTATTTTAAAATTAAGCTAAGATCCGGGTGCCAATGGCTACACCGTTAAATAATGATGGTAACTGCTCCGCGTGACGCCAGGATGCGATATCCACCGGGCGACCCAGCGTGCGTGCTGCATCCAGCGCCGCGTTAACTTTCACTATCATGCCGTCGGTAATAATGCCCTGAGCGATTAACTGCTCAGCTTTCGCCGCCGTCATTTCTGCAATACGTTGCCCTTTGCCATCCAGAATGCCGCTGACATCTGACAGCAGAATCAAATCCGCACCAAGCGTTGCGGCCAAAGCGGTCGCCGCCTGGTCAGCATTCACGTTCATCAACTCACCTTCAGCAGTGACGCCAATAGAGCTGACAATCGGCAGGAAACCAGAATCTAAAAGCGTGGTAATCAGCTTAGCCGAACCCGGTTTTGCAAGCCCTACATGGCCCAGTTCTTCATCCAGTTTTGTGACCGTCACACTGTCGCCATCACCGAGACAAAGACCCACACCATTGATGCCATGCTTTTTCGCCCACGCCAACAAGGTTTTATTCGCCGTCCCAGCAAGCGCACCAGTAATGATGTCAATCTGGTCAGCAGGCGTGACACGCAGGCCGTTTTTCTTTGTCACTGGCAACGAGAGCTTTTTCATCAACTCGTCCACCAGGCAACCGCCACCGTGCACAATCACCAACGGACGTTGGTGGGATTCGCGATAGTTCACCAGCGCCGTAAATAGGCGCTCGAGCGCTTCTTCGCTATCGAGCAGTACGCCGCCTAATTTGATAATTAATGGATTCATCATGTCACCCGGCATCAATTAAATAAGAGACTGCGTTTCGGCAAAGCCAAAACGAATATTCAGGCATTGCACAGCCTGAGCTGATGCGCCTTTCAGAAGATTGTCTTCCGTGGCGACGACAATCAGATGCTCACCCTGCACCGCAAAACCGATATCGCAGAATGGCAGCCCAACCACATTTTTCAGTGCCGGCACACCTTTGTCATACAGGCGCACTAACGGTTTATTCTGGTACGCCTGATTAAAAACATCGGCGATTTGTTGCTGCGTCACACCGGCGTTCAGACGGCAGGTGATGGTTTCCAGAATCCCACGCGGGAAATTGCCCAGGTGAGGTGTGAAAATCACCGGAGTACCAAGATGCGTCGAAATTTCTGGATGATGGCGATGGTTAAAAATGCCATACGGTTGCAGGCTCACTTCGCAGAAGCTGTTGGAAATCGCGGCCTTACGCCCTGCACCACTGACCCCGCTGGTTGCGTTAATCACTGGCCATTGCGTCAAATCCAGCAACCCGGCATCAATCAGCGGTTTTAACGCCAGTTGCGCCGCCGTCGGGTAGCAACCTGGGACTGAGATCAAACTGGTTTCTTTCAGTTTGTCGCTCTGCCATTCAGCAAGCCCATACACCGCCTGCTCCAGTAGTTCCGGATGTTGATGGGTAAAACCGTAATAGCGTTGATAGAACTCAGCATCGTTAACGCGGAATGCACCAGAAAGGTCGATAACAACACAGCCTTTTGCCAGGAATTGTGGCGCCAGATCGTGACTCACTTCGTGGGCCGTGGCGAGGAACACCACATCGACGCCGTCAGTAAATTCGCTGATATCCGACATCGCCTGTAACGGCATGTCGACAATACCTTTTAATTGCGGATGCAATTCAGATATCAATTTTCCTGCGTCATTACTTTGCGCTGAAACCGTCAAAGCGGTTATGTTCATATGAGGATGGCGATTCAAATAGTTCACAAGCTCTGCGCCTGCATAACCGCTGGCACCAACAATCAGCGTATTCAACATCTCGGCTGTACACCTTCTTAGGTTGTGTCTGCTAAAGGTGTCAGCTGGTAAGCCATCACCCAACGTGCAATTACGTGGTTAAATCCACCGGAACCTGGGGTTCCCTTACGGCAGTTAATATTGTATTTTTATTCAATATAAATGCATGATTATGTATACCAACCCGAGCTAAGGCCTGTCAACAGTGAAGATGAAATTACCTCCTTTTATCGAGATTTACCGCGCGTTGATCGCGACTCCTTCCATCAGCGCCACCGACAGCGCGTTGGATCAGAGCAATGAGTCTTTAATCAATTTATTGGCTGGATGGTTCCGCGACCTGGGCTTCAATGTTGAAGTACAATCGGTTCCTGGTACGCGCAATAAATTCAATATGCTGGCGAGTACCGGAAACGGTGCCGGTGGCTTACTGCTGGCAGGGCATACCGATACGGTGCCGTTTGATGATGGCCGCTGGACACGCGACCCGTTCACGCTGACTGAGCACGAAAACAAGCTGTACGGTCTCGGCACTGCCGACATGAAAGGCTTCTTTGCCTTTATTCTTGATTCATTGCGCGATGTGGATGTGACGCAGCTTAAAAAGCCACTCTATATTCTGGCGACAGCTGATGAAGAAACGACGATGACGGGCGCTCGCTATTTCTCTGAGACCACCCATATTCGCCCGGACTGCGCAATCATTGGCGAACCGACGCCATTGCAGCCCGTCCGTGCGCATAAAGGCCATATCTCTAATGCGATTCGGATTCTTGGCCAGTCCGGTCACTCCAGCGATCCTGCTCGCGGTGTGAATGCAATCGAACTGATGCACGATGCTATCGGCCACATCATGTCGCTGAAGAACACCCTGAAAGAGCGTTATCACCATGATGCCTTCACCGTGCCGTATCCAACGCTAAACCTCGGTCATATCAGCGGTGGCGATGCCGCCAACCGTATTTGTGCTTGTTGTGAATTGCATATGGATATTCGCCCGCTGCCGGGTCTTACGTTAAACGACCTGAACGGTTTGCTTAACGAAGCACTGGAGCCGGTTAGCCAGAAATGGCCTGGCCGCCTGACGATTTCTGAGCTTCACCCGCCGATTCCGGGCTATGAATGCGCCAAAGACCACCAGTTAGTACAAGTCGTTGAGAAACTGCTGGGTGCGCAAACCGAAGTCGTGAACTACTGCACCGAAGCGCCATTTATTCAGACGCTTTGCCCAACGCTGGTTCTTGGCCCGGGTTCTATCAACCAGGCGCATCAGCCAGACGAATACATCGAAACGCGGTTTATTGAGCCAACGCGCAAACTTATTACCCAGGTTATTCATCATTTTTGTTGGCATTAAAAATAGCGATTCAGGGGGTTTTGCCCCCTTTTTACGCTGCTTTTTAGCGGATCCTCATAAGAAACGCTTATCCACGAAGTTAGTAATTAAATTTCATGAATTAGCGCAATTTATTCGTTTGCTGAAACGATTTCGTAGCAATTGACGAATGAGGACTTACGTGGCTTTATAAAGACGGTGTTGAACCTTCACGGGTGAAATTAAATTACATATCAGATTGGATAGGGTGTCTGGGGTCATATGAACGAACAGTATTCCGCTTTGCGAAGTAATGTCAGTATGCTCGGCAAGTTGCTCGGGGATACCATCAAGGATGCGTTAGGTGAAAACATTCTTGACCGCGTAGAAACAATCCGCAAATTGTCAAAGTCTTCACGGGCTGGCAATGAGGCAAACCGCCAGGAGCTGCTAACCACGTTACAGAACCTGTCTAACGATGAACTACTCCCTGTAGCCCGTGCATTCAGCCAATTCTTGAATCTGGCCAACACCGCCGAGCAATATCACAGCATTTCAGCCAATGGCGAAGCCGCCAGCAATCCCGAAGTTATCGCTAAGACACTCCAAAAATTAAAAAATCAGCCGGACCTTAGTGAAGCTGCCATTCGTGATGCTGTTGAGTCTTTGTCACTGGAATTAGTTCTGACCGCACACCCAACCGAAATCACCCGTCGCACCCTGATTCACAAACTGGTTGAAGTAAATAGCTGCCTCAAGCAACTCGACCACAGCGACATCGCCGATTACGAACGTAACCAGATTATGCGCCGTCTGCGCCAACTGGTCGCTCAGGCATGGCACACCGATGAAATCCGTAAGCACCGCCCTTCCCCTGTAGATGAAGCAAAATGGGGCTTTGCGGTAGTAGAAAACAGCCTGTGGGAAGGAGTTCCAAACTACCTGCGTGAGCTGAACGAGCAACTCGAAGACAACCTGAATTACAAACTGCCTGTCGATTTTGTTCCGGTACGTTTCACTTCATGGATGGGCGGCGACCGCGACGGCAACCCGAACGTGACTGCTGATATTACCCGTCACGTTCTGCTGCTAAGCCGCTGGAAAGCAACCGACCTGTTCTTGCGCGATATTCAGGTACTGATTTCCGAACTCTCGATGGTGGAATGCACGCCAGAGCTGAGTGAACTGGCCGGCCCAGACGCTGCACAAGAACCGTATCGCTGCATCATGAAAGGCATTCGTCAGCAATTACTGGCGACACAAGCCTGGCTGGAAGCTCGCCTGAAAGGCCAGCGCCTGCCAAAACCTGAAGGTTTGTTAACCCAAAACGAACAGCTTTGGGATCCGCTCTACGCGTGTTACCAGTCGCTGCAAGCGTGCGGAATGGGCATTATAGCCAACGGTCAGTTGCTTGATACCCTGCGCCGCGTGAAAAGCTTCGGCGTGCCATTAGTGCGCATTGATGTGCGCCAGGAAAGTACTCGTCATACCGAAGCACTCGGCGAAATGACGCGTTACCTGGGCATTGGCGATTACGAAAGCTGGTCTGAAGCCGACAAACAAGCATTCCTTATCCGCGAACTGAATTCCAAGCGCCCTCTGCTGCCACGCCAGTGGGAGCCGAGCGATGACACCCGCGAAGTGCTGGAAACCTGCAAAGTGGTTGCCGAAGCACCGCGTGGTTCTATCGCCGCGTATGTTATCTCCATGGCGAAAACACCTTCTGACGTGCTGGCCGTTCATCTGCTACTCAAAGAAGCTGGCTGCACCTTCGCTCTGCCGGTTGCGCCGCTTTTTGAAACCCTCGATGACCTGAACAACGCCGACGACGCCATGACTCAGTTGCTGAATATCGACTGGTACCGCGGCTTTATTCAGGGCAAACAGATGGTCATGATTGGCTATTCTGACTCTGCGAAAGATGCAGGCGTGATGGCGGCATCCTGGGCGCAATACCAGGCTCAGGACGCACTGATCAAAACCTGCGAGAAAGCCGGAATCACCCTGACGCTGTTCCACGGACGTGGTGGTTCTATCGGCCGTGGCGGTGCGCCTGCGCACGCAGCTCTGCTTTCTCAACCGCCGGGCAGCCTGAAAGGCGGCCTGCGTGTGACTGAACAAGGCGAGATGATTCGCTTTAAATACGGTCTGCCAGAAATCACTATCAGCAGCCTGTCGCTCTACACCAGTGCGATTCTCGAAGCCAACCTTCTTCCACCGCCAGAGCCGAAGAAAGAGTGGAAACATATCATGGAGGATCTGTCTGTAACCTCGTGTGATATGTATCGTGGATATATCCGCGAAAATGAAGACTTCGTGCCGTACTTCCGTTCGGCAACGCCTGAGCTTGAACTGGGTAAACTGCCGCTGGGCTCACGCCCTGCGAAGCGTAAACCTAACGGTGGCGTTGAGTCTCTGCGTGCTATCCCATGGATCTTCGCCTGGACGCAAAACCGCCTGATGTTGCCAGCCTGGCTGGGTGCCGGTGCTGCGCTACAAAAAGTGGTCGAAGATGGCAAACAAGACGTGCTGGAAACCATGTGCCGCGACTGGCCATTCTTCTCGACTCGCCTTGGCATGCTGGAAATGGTGTTTGCAAAAGCTGACCTGTGGCTTGCGGAATATTACGATCAGCGCCTGGTGAAACCAGAGCTGTGGGCACTTGGTAAACAACTGCGCGACCAACTGGAAGCCGACATCAAAGTGGTACTGGATATCGCCAACGATTCGCACCTGATGGCTGACCTGCCATGGATTGCCGAGTCCATCCAGCTGCGTAACATCTACACCGACCCATTGAACGTATTGCAGGCTGAATTGCTGCATCGCTCACGTCAGTTGGAAGATAAAGGTGAAGAGCCAAATGCGCAGGTAGAACAAGCATTGATGGTGACGATTGCAGGTGTTGCAGCAGGTATGCGTAACACTGGTTAAGCCTCATAAAAAAATCCCCGCATCAGCGGGGATTTTTACGTCAGATACCGCCTTACTTCAGGTCAAAGCGATCCAGATTCATCACTTTCACCCATGCCGCAACGAAGTCTTTCACAAACTTCTCTTTAGCGTCACCGCAGGCATAAACTTCCGCCAGTGCACGCAGCACAGAGTTGGAACCGAAGACCAGATCAGCGCGTGTCGCTGTCTGCTTCACTTCGCCGGTTTGACGGCAACGGCCTTCAAACAGTTCTGAAGAGTCATCAGTCGCCTTCCATTCCGTGCCCATATCCAACAGATTGATAAAGAAATCGTTACTGAGCACACCTAAACGCTCGGTGAATACGCCATGCTTGCCGCCATCAAAGTTCGCACCCAGCACACGCATACCACCAACCAAAACGGTGAGTTCAGGTGCAGTCAGCGTAAGTTGCTGTGCTTTATCAATCAGCAGGGATTCTGTTGTCGCCGCATCCACACGAGCACGGTAGTTACGGAACCCATCGGCTGTAGGCTCCATAAGGTTGAACATCTCGATATCTGTCTGATCCTGGCTGGCATCCACACGCCCAGGAATAAACGGCACGCGAACGCTGATACCAGCCGCTTCCGCCGCCTGTTCAACACCCACAACACCCGCCAGCACGATGATATCGGCCAGTGACGCTTTACCAGACGCTTTCT
The DNA here is from genome assembly GCF_979253565.1 of Buttiauxella sp. AC038. Classification (NCBI taxonomy): domain Bacteria; kingdom Pseudomonadati; phylum Pseudomonadota; class Gammaproteobacteria; order Enterobacterales; family Enterobacteriaceae; genus Buttiauxella; species Buttiauxella sp. AC038. The sequence continues at coordinate 4,859,372 of NZ_CEEDCQ010000001.1, forward strand.
GAATTGCTTCTAACGCAGGCAATGCACGCGCCGCTAAAGCATTCACATCCCAGTTGCGCTGAGGTGCCAGTGCCAGGCGTGCGCCATTGGCTCCGCCACGTTTATCGCCGCCACGGAAAGTCGACGCCGACGCCCAGGCTACAGAAATCAATTCACTGACAGAAAGGCCAGAATGGGCAATTTCTGCTTTCAGGTGATCGATATCAGCAGGCGTTGGGCTGAATGTCGCTTTCGGCAACGGGTCCTGCCAAATCAGTTCTTCTTTTGGCACTTCCGGGCCGATGTAACGCGCAATTGGCCCCATATCGCGGTGGGTCAATTTGAACCATGCACGGGCAAAAGCTTCATTGAAAGCTTGTGGATCATTGAGGAAGCGACGGGAAATTTTTTCGAATTCCGGATCGAAACGCAGCGTCAGGTCGGTGACCAACATTGTCGGTTTACGTTTTTTCGATGGATCAAACGGATCAGGAATAATTTCAGGCGCATCGGCCGCTTCAAACTGAATTGCACCAGCAGGGCTACGTGTCTGGACCCATTCGAATTTGAACAAGTTCTCGAAGAAGTAGTTACTCCACTGGGTTGGTGTTTGTGACCAGACAACTTCCAGGCCAGATGTAATTGCATCTGCACCGGCACCACTGCCGTAGCTGCTCGTCCAACCTAAGCCTTGCGCTTCAATCGGTGCAGCTTCCGGGTCAACACCCACATGGGTTGCTTCTGCTGCACCGTGAGTTTTGCCCAACGTATGACCGCCAGCGATAAGCGCTACAGTCTCTTCGTCGTTCATCCCCATATTGCCGAAAGTAGCACGAATGGCAGCAGCGGCAGAGAGTGGTTCACCGCTGGCGTTTGGCCCTTCGGGGTTAACATAAATCAGCCCCATCTCGGTCGCGGCTAATGGGCGTTTAGCAAGTGCCTCCGGGTCGCGATGTTCCAACCAGGCTTTTTCATTACCCCAGTTCACATCCAGATCTGGCTCCCAAACATCTTCACGCCCGGCACCAAAACCAAAGGTGCGGAAGCCGGAGTTTTCCAGCGCGACGTTCCCCGCCAGTATAAACAGGTCGGCCCAGGATATTTTCTGGCCATATTTCTGTTTGATAGGCCACAGCAGGCGGCGAGCTTTATCAAGGCTTACGTTATCTGGCCAGGAGTTAAGTGGAGCAAAGCGTTGCTGACCACGACCTGCGCCACCACGTCCGTCCAGGGAGCGGTAAGTGCCGGCACCATGCCAGGCCATACGAATAAATAGCCCGGCATAGCTGCCCCAATCGGCAGGCCACCACGGCTGGGAATCAGTTAGTAATGCTTTTAGGTCGCCTTTCAGCGCGGAATAATCGAGTTTGCTGAATTCTTTGCGGTAATCAAAATCTTCGCCGAAGGGGTTAGAGCGGTTTGAGTGCTGATTGAGGAGATCAACACGGAGTTGTTTCGGCCACCAGTCCCGCGTGCTTGTTCCGGCTCCTGCACTCACATCATGACTGCCCTGATGAAACGGGCACTTCCCTGCTGACAACGTATTATGATCGTTTTCGTTTGTGCTCATCTTCCTGCTCCCTTCATTATTTTAATACCAGGATATACAGCTCTGCAGATAAGTTATAGATGAAAAAAACTACAGATTTGATAGTTATTTCCTGCTGGCTAATGAGCAACATAGCAAAAGTCTTTCGAAGAAACGTCGACAGCAACATAAACTTTCAAAACTTAACATTACAAATGAAATGGGTATTGTGAGGGGGAGTGGATCCAGAGGGCAAAGTCATGGCCCTTGCGGGCCATTATCAGAATTAAACTGCCGGGCGAACACCCAGAGTGTGGCAAATCGCATAGCTCATTTCGGCACGGTTAAGCGTGTAGAAATGGAAGTCTTTCACACCTTCACGGCTGAGGATTTTCACCATATCCATCGCAATATTGGCGCCGACCATTTTGCGAGTTTCTGCATCGTTATCCAGCCCTTCAAACATTTGTGCCATCCAGTGCGGAACACGCACGTTGGTCATGGTCGCAAACTTATGCGCCTGTTTGTAGTTACTCACTGGCAAAATGCCTGGCACGATTTCGACATCGATACCCGCAGCGGCGCAACGGTCACGGAAGCGCAGGTAACTTTCCACATCGAAGAAGAACTGTGTGATTGCACGGTTTGCACCAGCGTCAATCTTGCGCTTCAGGTTAATCAAATCAGCCTGTGCACTTTTCGCTTCCGGGTGAACTTCCGGGTAAGCCGCAACGGAAATATCAAAGTCACCGACATCTTTAAGCAGCGTGACCAAGTCAGAAGCATACATATCTGGCTTGCCACCACCGGGAGGTAAATCACCGCGCAGGGCGACGATATGACGGATACCGCTATTCCAGTAATCCTGCGCAATAGTACGCAACTCGTCGGGAGAGGCATCAATACAAGTCAGATGCGGTGCAGCTTCCAGACCTGTACGGTCTTTAATACCTTTGATGATGCTATGGGTACGGTCACGCTCACCGGAGTTTGCGCCGTAAGTTACGGAGACAAATTTAGGTTTCAGGCTACTCAGTCGATCAATTGAGCTCCACAGGGTCTGTTCCATTTCACTGGTGCGCGGCGGGAAAAACTCAAAGGAAACGTTAATTTGCCCGGCGACTTCGGCCAGACTCTGATTTAGTGCTTCCCGCTGGTTGGCGTGAAAAAAGCTCATACCCTTACCTCATTAATCGCATTTTATTATGTGATGTTGTGTTTTTTTGCTATCCAGACGTTTAGACGTCCAGATAGCAAGATGAAGGAAAAGCATGATTCCGTCAACTGAAAATTCAACACAAGAAATGAGGAATTCTCACCCAAATTGAATTTTCCTCATGTTCGATTGAAAAGAATAAAAAAAGGCCAGCAATCGCTGGCCTCAGTATTTTTGTGTTTCAGCGAGTTATAGCAATTGCGCCAGACGATTGAGATCCGACTGAATAGCGCCAGCTGTTACGTCACGACCAGCACCTGGCCCACGAATAACCAGCGGGTTATCGCGATACCAACGGCTTTCGATAGCAAACACGTTGTCGCACGGTAGCAGCGAAGCCAGTGGATGCTCAGTGCGCACAGCTTCCACACCGACACGCGCTTTACCATTCGCATCGAAACGCGCGACATAACGCAGAACCAATCCCATTTCCTGAGCCGCTTCAAAACGCTGAAGCATTTGGTCATTCAACTCATCACCATTTTCAAAGAAATGGTCAATTGAGCCAGTCTCACTGCCGTTTGTAACCAGCGACTCAACACGAACCTGATCCGGCTCGATGTCGTAACCTGCTTCGCGAGCCAGGATCACTAGCTTGCGCATCACGTCTTTCCCGGAGAGATCGACGCGTGGATCGGGTTCTGTTAGCCCTTGCTGCCAGGCCTGGTCCACCAGCTCGGTAAATGGCACCGTGCCATCGAATTGCAGGAACAGCCATGAAAGCGTACCGGAGAAAATACCGCTGATAGCCAGAATGAAGTCGCCGCTTTCGCGTAAATCACGAACGGTATGGTTTACCGGCAAACCAGCGCCCACGGTGGCGTTATACAGCCAGTGGCGGCCCGTCTTGGTAAAAGCGTTACGAATTTCACGGTACTTCTGGCTATTACTGGCGCCCGCAAGTTTATTGGCGCTGATAACGTGGAAACCGTGGCTGGCAAAATCGAGGTATTGATCGGCCAGTTGTTCACTCGCAGTCACATCCAGAACCACCAAATCATCATAGGGATGCGCACGCATCCATTGGAATAGTGATTCTTCATCCTGTTCTACCGCTTCGTCGTTGAAGAAAGCGAGAGCACGGCTGGCATCCAGACCTTCATAATTCAGCAAGCTGCGGCTGCTATCTACTACACCTGAAAGCACGAATTCAAAACCGGTTCGTGCAGAGATGGTTTCTTGCTCGCGGGCAAACAGCTCCAGCCAGCGTGAACCAATGTTCCCTTTGCCGAACAGAACCAGACCAATACGTTTTTCAGCACGGAACAGTGACTTATGCAGACCCTTAATGAGGTTTTCTGTTGGGCCAACACGTAGTACCGCAACCAGGCTAATACCATCTTCGGACTGCCAGATAAACTCAACAGGCTGATCTTTCAATTGCTGCCAGAAACGATGGCTGTGAAGTGGGTTACGGCAAACGCCCGCACCAACCATTGCCACCAGAGCTAAGCCTTCACGCAGACGTAATTCGCCCGGAAGAGCTGCTTCCTGAAGAGTTTGTAGTGCGCTGCCAGCAACTTCTGAGGTGTAGCAAAGCTGAAGCAGGTTACGGTCAGGATGAACGCCAATCGACAACGGGCGAATCTGAGCGCGGTTTAGCAGGGTATCTAGTTCTTTGTGCGCCAGCTTGAAATCTTGCTGTGGAGCAACCTGAAGTTCGATCAGGCAAACATCATCGTGGCTGGTAACGATTCGCGCACCAGTACCAGAAGCCAACACTCGTTCGATACGAGTTGACCCTTGTTCTGGTGAATAGCTACAACGCAGTTGCAGATCGATATCGCTACCAGAAACAGGCTGCAAAGTACGAGCGTGCAGCACTGGGGCGGCAAGACGGGCCAGTTCACTGGCTTCATCCAGACGCAGCAGCGGCAGCAAGCAAGCATCTTTCACTTTACGCGGGTCAGCACTGTAAACCCCGGCAACGTCACTCCAGATGGTCACACGGGAAACCCCAGCCAGTGCACCAATTTGAGTTGCGGAATAGTCAGAACCGTTACGGCCCAGCAGAACCGTTTCGCCCGCGTCGTTACGGCAGATAAAACCGGTAACCACGAGGCGTTTGTTCGGATGCTGCGCCATAAGCTCTTGTAGCAGCGGCCAGGATAAACCTTCATTAACTTGTGGCTGAGCTGCACGCTCTGCACGCATAAATTCGCGTGCATCCAACCATGCAGCCGGGTGACCTAACTGATTCAGCACCGCAGACATGAGGCGTGCAGACCAAATTTCACCATGGCCTACAACTTCGGAATACACTGCGTCGGTCATTTTGCCATCCAGCAAACCCGCCAGACGCTCAAGATCGTGAATAAATTGACCGATTAAAGTATCAGCAACATCAGGTGCAACAAGGCCACTAATCAGCTCGCTCTGATAACGGCGCAGTGCTTGCTGAACCTGATGGGCAGAAAGGCGATCGCTTTGGCTTAATTTTAACCAGTTAATCAACTGATTAGTGGTACTACCCGCTGCGGAAACAACCATCATGTCGCCAGGTTTTGAATACTCGGCCATGATCCCCGCAACGCGTAGATAGCACTTCACATCTGCCAGACTACTGCCACCAAATTTATGCAGCTGACGACCCGACGCCCCTGCTGGTGCTGAAACACTCATGCTTACCCCTCGGCTGCAACCCGGAACGCATTTTCCAGGTCAGCAATTAAATCTTCGCTATCTTCAATGCCAGTCGAAATACGCAACAAGGTTTCAGAGATCCCCGCTGCAGCACGCGCTTCTGGCGCCATGCCCGCGTGGGTCATCGTCGCCGCGTGTGAAATCAAACTTTCTACTCCACCCAGCGATTCCGCCAGCGTGAAGAGAGTCAGGCTACTCAGGAATCGACGCAGCGTTTGCTCGTCGCCGTTAAATTCAAAACTTAGCATCGCGCCAAAACCTTTTTGCTGACGAGCAGCAATTTCATGGCCCTGGTTTTCAGGCAGCGAAGGATGATACAGCTTTTTCACCAGCGGTTGAGTTTGCAGGAAATCAACAATCGCCTGCGCGTTGCGTTGCGCCACTTCCATACGTGGTGAAAGCGTGCGCAAACCGCGCAATAGCAAATAACTATCGAAAGCACCGCCAGTCACGCCAATGTTATTTGCCCACCAGGCAAGCTCAGTGACAGTTTCGGCATCTTTCGCAATCACTACGCCCGCAACAACATCTGAGTGACCATTCAAATATTTGGTACATGAGTGCAGAACCAAATCCGCACCCAATGCCAATGGGTTTTGCAAAGCCGGGCTCAAGAAGGTGTTATCCACCACACTGATTGCCCCAACTTCACGCGCGGCGGCGCAGATTTTCGCAATATCTACCACTCGTAACAAGGGATTACTTGGGCTTTCGACCAGCACGAGTTTTGGTTTTTCGTTAAGTGCCGCAGTTAAAGCCGCTTCATCTCCTTGATCGACAAACAAAACGCGATAGGCGCCGCGTTTTGCCAGGCTATCAAACAAACGGTAGCTGCCACCGTAACAGTCATGCGGAGCCACTAACAGGTCGCCAGGCTTAAGGTAAACGGTGGTTACCAGATGGATTGCCGACATACCGGTATTCGTCAGCACAGCGCCAGCTCCGCCTTCCAGCTCTGCCAGTGCGCGCTGAACAACATCACGCGTAGGATTGCCACGACGCGAATAGTCATGCGCGCGCGGTTCGTTAAACCCGGTGAAATTATAAGTACTGGAGAGATGGATTGGCGGTACAACGCAGCCGTATTGCTCGTCATCGTTCAAACCGCTACGTACTGCGATAGTTGCCTGTTTGCGCGTCATGGCTCTCGAATCCTTGCTGGTCGAATAAAGGTCAGGCACCAGAGTAAACACTGCCGAGTTAGACGTCAATACATCTGGACATCTAAACTTCTTTGCGTATAGATTGAGCAAACACGCAATAGCCGTTAAAATTATACGCTTTAGGGTGATAGCGTCGCAGACCGCGAATCAATAAACGCTTACACTACGACCAGATAATCGCTTCTGCCGCGCATATTACCGGTGGAAGCCTAAATACATTGATTAAGAGGATTAAGTATCTCATGGCTGAATGGAGCGGCGAATATATCAGCCCTTACGCTGAGCACGGGAAGAAGAGTGAGCAAGTAAAGAAAATTACGGTGTCCATTCCTCTGAAGGTGTTAAAAATCCTCACCGATGAGCGTACCCGTCGCCAGGTGAATAACCTGCGTCACGCAACAAACAGTGAGCTCCTGTGCGAAGCATTCCTGCATGCGTTTACCGGCCAACCACTGCCAAATGATGCAGATCTGCGCAAAGAGCGTAGTGATGAGATTCCTGAAGCGGCGAAGGTGATTATGCGCGAGTTAGGGATTGATCCAGAGACGTGGGAATACTAGCTCTAACCGTTATCCTTCAAGTTGCTGCGGCGTTGGCTGCACTCAATCGCCCCAGTCACTTACTAGTGTAAGCTCCTGGGGACTCTTTCATTTGCCGCCTTGCAGAAACTCGAATGCTAGCGGTTATAAGAAAGTGACAGATACAAAAAAGGCGCCGTTAGGCGCCTTTTTCTTACTACCGTCGGCGAAAAATTACTTCTTCGCGCCTGGAACGCTGAAACGCTTGTTGAAGCGGTCAACGCGGCCACCGGTAGCAACATCACGCTGCTTGCCAGTGTAGAACGGGTGGCATTCGCCACATACGTCCAGGTTCAGATCATGACCCACGGTAGAGCGAATCTTGATAACATTACCGCATGAGCAGTTTGCAGTAACTTCTGCGTAGTTCGGGTGAATATTCTTTTTCATGGAAAACCTCTGTATAAGGCCGCGTCGCTCTTCCAGCCCTAACGCCAGACACCACGCGAAGTTGATAAATTAGGTTTTTTGATACCAAAAACTGCGCATCAAAGGCGGCGAATCATACAGAACCCCGCCAGCGTATGCAAACTGATCCGCATTTTCTGGAGTACACAGTGTACACTATCTCGTCATTTTTATCAGTTCGGAAATATTGATGCCTGTCGCCCACGTCGCTTTGCCGGTTCCCCTTGCCCGTACTTTTGACTACTTCGTTCCTGAGGGAATGCAGGTGGAGTCAGGCTGTCGCGTCATGGTGCCGTTTGGTAAACGCCAGGCTGTCGGGATTGTCGTCACTGTTAGCGAGCACAGCGAATTGCCGATTAATGAGCTAAAGCCAGTTGCTGAAGTTCTGGATGGCGCTTCGTTGTTTCCTGTGTCTCTGTGGCGCGTTCTGCTGTGGGCGGCTGAGTATTACCACCATCCGCTTGGCGATGTCCTCTTCCACGCCCTACCAGGTTTGCTTCGCGAAGGAAAACCCGCGCACCATGCGCCGTTGTGGTACTGGTTCGCTACAGAAGAAGGCAAAGCTGTAGACCTCAATAGCCTGAAGCGCGCACCGAAGCAGCAACAAGCATTGGCGGCGGTACGGCAAAATATCATCTGGCGTCACCAGGTGAGCGAAATGGAAATCAGCGAGCCTGGATTACAAGCGCTGCGGGCCAAAGGTTTATGTGACCTGAAAAGTGCCGCCCCTGCGGCGACGGACTGGCGCGATAGCTATTCCGTTGAAGGCGAGCGCTTACGGCTGAACACCGAGCAGGCTACTGCTATCGGCGCTATCCACAGTTCTGCCGACCATTTTGCGGTCTGGTTACTTGCGGGTATTACCGGATCAGGCAAAACGGAAGTGTATCTTAGCGTGTTGGAAAACGTGCTGGCACAAGGCAAACAAGCGCTAGTTCTGGTCCCTGAAATTGGCCTGACGCCACAAACCATTGCCCGTTTCCGTGAGCGTTTTAACGCTCCGGTCGAAGTGCTGCACTCCGGGCTTAATGACAGTGAGCGTCTTGCTGTGTGGTTAAAAGCTCGTAGCGGCGAAGCAGCGATTGTGATTGGCACCCGCTCGTCCCTGTTCACACCGTTTTGCCGACTTGGCGTCATTGTTATAGATGAAGAGCACGACAGCTCTTACAAACAGCATGAAGGCTGGCGTTATCACGCTCGTGATTTAGCCGTGTACCGTGCACATGCGGAAGATATTCCCATCATCCTCGGCTCAGCGACCCCCGCCCTTGAAACATTGCACAACGTTCAATTGGGAAAATATCGCCAGTTACGCCTGACAAAACGCGCCGGTAATGCGCGCCCGGCAACACAGCAAGTGGTGGACTTAAAAGGCCAGCCACTGAAATCCGGCCTGGCGCCTGCGCTTATCAAAAAAATTGGCCAGCATCTTAAAGCTGACAACCAGGTGATCCTGTTTCTTAACCGCCGCGGGTTTGCTCCCGCTCTGCTGTGCCATGAATGCGGCTGGATAGCGGAGTGCCCGCGCTGCGATCACTACTACACCTATCATCAGGGCCAGCGTCATTTACGTTGCCACCATTGCGACAGCCAAAGAGCTATTCCTCAGCAATGCCCACATTGTGGCTCCACCAATCTGGTTCCTGTCGGTATGGGAACGGAACAGCTCGAACATAGCCTGACACCGGAATTCCCGGGCGTGCCGATTTCGCGTATTGACCGCGACACCACCAGCCGTAAAGGTGCGCTTGAGCAGCAACTGGCGGAAGTCCATCGCGGCGGTGCTCGTATTCTGATTGGTACGCAGATGCTCGCGAAAGGCCACCACTTCCCGGATGTGACTCTGGTAGCTTTACTCGATGTCGATGGCGCACTGTTTTCGGCTGACTTCCGCGCAGCGGAGCGTTTTGCACAACTTTATGTCCAGGTGTCTGGCCGCGCCGGACGCGCCGGTAAGCAAGGCGAAGTCATGCTGCAAACTCACCATCCTGAGCATCCTTTATTACAAACGCTTCTCTCCAAAGGTTATGACGACTTCGCAAACCAGGCACTGAAAGAGCGCCAGGCGGTATTCTTGCCGCCGTTTACCAGCCACATCATGTTCCGCGCAGAAGACCAAAATAACCATCAGGCGCCGCTCTTCTTGCAGCAGTTACGAAACCTGCTTGAGTCCAGCCCTTTACGAGATGATCAGCTCTGGGTTATGGGTCCGGTGCCATGCTTGCAACCCAAACGCGGTGGGCGTTTCCGTTGGCAAATTCTGCTGCAACACCCTTCGCGCGCGCGTCTGCAACGCCTGGTCAGTCATTCGTTGAAGCTGGTCAATACTTTACCGGAATCACGCAAAGTGAAGTGGACGCTGGATGTTGATCCAATAGACGGCTAGCACAAAGCCCTGTGGTTATGCGAAGCGGATCGAAAATTTCAACAACCATCACACTTTTAATGAAATAACTGTAACCAACGAACATCAATTTCTGCTAAGAATGTGGACATGGTCAGACACCACGGACGTTGTCAGCACCTGTACAGTGCACGCGAGGAGAAGAAGTTGAAGCCGAAGAATCAGGTTGCCAATGCAACCATGAAAGATGTTGCTGTTCAGGCGAAAGTCTCAACTGCAACGGTGTCCAGGGCATTAATGAACCCGGACAAAGTATCGCAGAGCACTCGTAATCGTGTGGAACAAGCGGCAATAGCCGTAGGTTATTTACCCCACTCCCTGGGGCGAAATCTAAAGCGTAATGAATCACGCACCATTCTGGTTATTGTCCCGGATATCTGCGACCCCTTCTTTAGCGAAATCATCCGCGGTATCGAAGTGACGGCTGCCGAACAGGGCTACCTGGTGCTGATTGGCGATTGCGCCCACCAAAATCAGCAGGAAAAAACCTTCATTAATCTGATTATCACCAAGCAGATTGATGGCATGCTGCTGCTCGGCTCACGCCTTCCCTTTGATGCCAGCATTGAAGAACAACGCAATTTACCGCCGATGGTAATGGCAAACGAATTTGCTCCTGAGCTGGAACTGCCTACGGTTCATATTGATAACCTTACGGCCGCATTTAATGCTGTTTATTATTTACAGCAGCTCGGCCATCAAAAAATTGCCTGTATTGCAGGCCCAGAAGAGATGCCGCTTTGCCACTATCGCTTGCAGGGGTATATCCAGGCATTGCGTCGTACGGGTGCAGTAATTGATCCGCACTACATTGCGCGTGGTAACTTTACCTATGAAGCCGGTGCCGCTGCATTGTCGCAGCTGCTGGCGCTGCCAAACCCGCCGACTGCGGTGTTCTGCCATAGCGATGTGATGGCGCTGGGCGCACTGTCTCAGGCCAAGCGAAATGGCTTACGCGTGCCGGAAGACTTATCGATTATGGGCTTTGATGACATCGCACTTTCACAGTTCTGTGACCCACCGCTCACCACCGTAGCTCAACCCCGTTTTGATATCGGGAGGGAAGCTATGCTGTTGTTATTGGATCAACTTAACGGGCACACCGTGAGTAGTGGTTCGCGTTTGCTGGACTGTGAACTCATTGAACGAGGCTCCACCAGCGCACCTGGCAGTAGAAAATGACCCGCTTTAGGACACTGGATTCTGGTCAAAGGGATATCCATTAAGTAACATGGCGGGCTGATAAACGAATAAAATATAGCGAATCAATAGTGGCACAACGAGATTATGTACGCCGCGGGCAATCGGCAGGTACGCGGCGTAAGAAAAGTAACACCCGCAGTAAGCAACGCAGCCTACCATCTGTCTCGCCGACAATGGTCGCAATTGCGGCCGCCGTTCTGGTGACCTTTATTGGTGCTCTCTACTTCATTACTCATCATAAAAAAGATGAAAGCGAAACCCTGCCTGGCCATAAAGTCACAGGAAATGGTCTGCCACCTAAACCGGAAGAGCGCTGGCGTTATATCAAAGAACTGGAAAATCGCCAGACGGGTGTGCGTGCCCCAACCGAACCATCTGCCGGTGGTGAAGTGCAGAATAAAGATCAGCTCACCAGCGAACAGCGCCAGTTACTGGAGCAGATGCAGGCCGATATGCGCCAGCAACCTACTCAGTTGAACGAAGTGCCGTGGAATGAGCAGACGCCGGAACAGCGTCAGAGCACCTTGCAGCGCCAAAAAATTATTCAGCAGCAGCAAGCCCAACAGCAACAATTCAATACTCAATCTGTTACGGCACAACCGCGGCCTGTTCAGCAATCACAGCCTGTAGCACAGCAGCCACGCCCGGTGCAGCAGCAACAACGCACCACGGCATCTCAGCAGCCGTATCAAGATTTGCTGCAAACACCGCCGCATACTCAACAGCGTGCAGCGGCGCAAACCGCTCAACCAGCAGCGCCGATTACCCGTGAAGAAGTGGTCAAACAGGCTCCGGCACCTCAGGACAAGCCGAAAGATGAGAAACGCTGGATGGTACAGTGTGGCTCCTTCAAGGGTGCCGAACAGGCAGAAACTGTCCGTGCGCAGCTTGCTTTCGAAGGTTTTGATTCACGCATTACCACCAACAATGGCTGGAACCGCGTCGTCATTGGCCCAATCAAGGGCAAAGAGAAAGCTGACGGTACAATTAGCCAGTTGAAGATGGCAGGCCACTCTAACTGTATTCGTCTTGGTGCTGGGGGTTGAAACCCCCAAAATCCCCCCATCTATAATTGCATTCAACCCCAAACACATTTTGGGGATCATATTTCTACCCTAAATAATTCGGGTTGAAGGAAGGCGGCAAAAGAAGGAGTCCCGATGAGCTTACTCAAGTAAGTGATTCGGGTGACTGAAAGCAGCCAACGCAACTGCAACTTGAATTATGACGGGTATAGCTGATGCAATAAGGGGTCTGCTCGTGACAACAATAGTAAGTGTGCGCCGTAACGGCCATGTCGTAATCGGTGGTGATGGTCAGGCCACGCTCGGCAATACTGTAATGAAAGGCAACGTTAAAAAAGTACGTCGTTTGTATAACGACAAAGTGATTGCCGGTTTTGCTGGCGGCACTGCGGATGCCTTTACCCTATTCGAACTGTTTGAGCGCAAGCTAGAAATGCACCAGGGCCACCTGGTGAAAGCTGCGGTTGAACTGGCAAAAGACTGGCGTACCGATCGCATGCTGCGCAAGCTCGAAGCGTTGCTTGCCGTCGCCGATGAAAATTCATCTCTTATCATCACCGGTAATGGTGATGTGATTCAGCCAGAAGATGATCTGATTGCAATTGGTTCAGGTGGCCCGTATGCGCAGGCAGCGGCACGTGCACTTCTTGATAACACCGAACTGGGTGCTCGTGACATCGTAGAGAAATCGCTGGGGATTGCCGGTGATATCTGTATCTACACCAACCATTTCCATACTATTGAAGAATTAGCGTCTAAGGCGTAAGGAATCCCCATGTCTGAAATGACTCCACGCGAAATTGTCAGCGAACTGAATAAACACATCATTGGCCAGGACAATGCCAAGCGTTCCGTGGCGATTGCGCTGCGCAACCGCTGGCGCCGTATGCAGCTTAATGAAGAGCTGCGCCATGAAGTTACGCCAAAAAACATTCTGATGATCGGCCCAACCGGTGTCGGTAAAACCGAAATCGCCCGTCGTCTGGCAAAACTTGCCAACGCACCGTTCATCAAAGTCGAAGCCACCAAATTCACCGAAGTGGGTTATGTTGGTAAAGAAGTTGATTCTATCATCCGCGATCTGACCGATTCTGCGATGAAAATGGTTCGCCTGCAATCCATCGAGAAAAACCGCTACCGCGCCGAAGAAATGGCCGAAGAGCGCATTCTTGATGTGCTGATCCCACCAGCTAAGAACAACTGGGGCCAAAACGAAACGGCACCTGAGCCATCTACCGCGCGCCAGTCTTTCCGTAAGAAATTGCGTGAAGGCCAGTTAGACGATAAAGAAATTGAGATCGATCTGGCTGCAGCACCGATGGGCGTTGAAATCATGGCTCCTCCTGGCATGGAAGAAATGACTAGCCAGTTGCAGTCAATGTTCCAGAACCTGGGCGGTCAGAAGCAAAAACCACGCAAGCTGAAAATCAAAGAGGCGATGAAACTTCTGATTGAAGAAGAAGCCGCGAAACTTGTGAACCCGGAAGAACTGAAGCAAGACGCCATTGATGCCGTCGAGCAACACGGTATCGTGTTTATCGATGAGATCGACAAGATCTGTAAGCGTGGTGGCAACAGCTCCGGCCCGGACGTTTCCCGTGAAGGCGTTCAGCGCGACTTACTGCCACTGGTCGAAGGCTGCACCGTTTCGACTAAACACGGAATGGTCAAAACTGACCACATCCTGTTTATCGCATCTGGCGCATTCCAGGTAGCAAGTCCGTCAGACCTGATCCCAGAATTGCAGGGTCGTCTGCCAATTCGTGTGGAATTGCAGGCACTGACTGTTGAAGATTTCGAGCGCATTCTGACTGAGCCGAACGCGTCTATCACCGTGCAGTACAAAGCATTGTTGGGCACCGAAGGCGTGAATATCGACTTCACCGAAGACGGTATTCGCCGCATTGCTCAGGCTGCATGGCAAGTGAACGAGTCCACCGAAAACATTGGTGCGCGTCGTCTGCACACTGTTCTGGAACGCCTGGTTGAAGACATCTCTTACGATGCCAGCGAGATGAACGGCCAGTCCATCCTGATTGATGGCGAATATGTCAGTAAACATCTGGATGAGTTGGTAGCAGATGAAGACTTGAGCCGTTTTATCCTATAATCGCGCTCAACGTATTTTCTTCATTTGAAATGGAGGGCTTATGCCCTCCATTTTTTTATATCTAACAGAGAGAACTATGAGCGAATCGCACTCTGTAAGCACGACTCAAGCCTGGCTTGAAAGCTTGCGCCCACGCACATTACCACTGGCATTTGCCTCTATCGTCTGTGGATCCGCGTTGGCTTTCTGGCAAGGCGTGTTCAACCCCACAATTGCATTGCTGGCACTGCTGACTGCCGGGTTACTGCAAATCCTCTCAAACCTGGCGAATGACTACGGTGATGCGGTAAAAGGGAGCGACAAAGAAGACAGAATCGGGCCATTGCGCGGAATGCAAAAAGGCGTGATTACCCAGGCGCAGATGAAAAAAGCGCTGATTATCACAGTGGTATTAATCTGTGTTTCTGGTCTGGCGCTGGTCGCGGTTGCTTGTCGTTCGCTGGCAGATTTTCTCGGTTTCCTGGTGCTGGGTTTACTGGCCATTATCGCGGCTATTACCTACACCGTCGGAACTCGTCCGTATGGTTACATGGGACTTGGGGACATTTCAGTACTGGTCTTCTTTGGTTGGTTAAGTGTGGCTGGTACCTGGTATCTTCAGGCTCATGCTCTCGCCCCGTTAGTGTTTTTACCCGCGACAGCTTGCGGATTACTGGCAACAGCTGTGCTGAACATCAATAACTTGCGTGATATCGACAGCGACCGTGAGAACGGTAAAAACACACTGGCTGTGCGCCTGGGCCCAGTACTTGCCCGTCGCTATCATGCCTGCCTGCTAATGGGTGCGCTGGCGTGCCTTGCGGTATTTAACCTGGTGTGGTTGCAAAGCCTCTGGGGATGGCTGTTTGTGCTTGCAGCACCGTTACTGATTAAGCAGGCGCGTTTTGTGTTACGCGAGAAGGAACCTGTTGCGATGCGCCCAATGCTTGAACGGACAGTAAAAGCCGCATTGCTTGCTAACGTATTGTTTGCGGTAGGAGTTGTGCTCAGCACGGTGTCGCTTTAGCTGACAAATATCAATTAACAATTGATGATTTTGCCAACAGTTGAGATTAAGCGATATACTGACAACTCATGCAGCAACAGAACCTTAATCCTATGAAATATGATACTTCCGAGCTTTGCGACATCTACCAGGAAGATGTCAACGTCGTTGAACCGCTGTTTTCCAACTTCGGTGGGCGGTCGTCCTTTGGCGGGCAAATCATCACAGTGAAATGTTTCGAGGACAACGGATTGTTGTATGATCTGCTCGAACAAAATGGCCGTGGCCGAGTGCTGGTCATCGATGGTGGCGGCTCTGTTCGCCGTGCTTTGATTGACGCAGAACTTGCCCGTCTGGCGACTCAAAATGAGTGGGAAGGCATCGTGGTATACGGTGCAGTACGCCAGGTAGATGACCTGGAAGAACTGGATATTGGTATTCAGGCAATTGCCGCTATTCCGGTAGGTTCAGCAGGCGTTGGCGTTGGTGAAAGTGATGTGCGCGTTAACTTTGGCGGCGTGACATTCTTCTCCGGCGACCATCTGTATGCGGATAACACCGGCATTATCCTTTCCGAAGATCCCCTCGATATTGAATAACCCAATCGAATAACAAAACGGGCGCCCTAAGGCGCCCGTTCTTTTTCTGGTCGAATAAATCGATACCCTAAATAATTCAAGTTGCAGGACAAAAGGCTTCAGACTTTTGAACAGCGCTTGCGCTGGCCCCACCGGGGCGAGGCTCAGCCGAGTAATGCGGCAATTGAGTGAATCCCCAGGAGCTTACTAAAGTAAGTGACTGGGGTGAACGAAAACAGCCAACGCCCCTGCTGCTTGAAGTATGACGGGTATTAGACTTCTTCCATCTTACCCAGCAGCGCATGCAGACGATCCTGCCAAACGTGCTGCTGTTCTTTCAGAGAATTATTTTCGCGCACTAATTCTTCATGGTTGCTCTGAGACTGCTGAACTTGCTGAGACAAATTGTTGTTGGTCTCTTTCAGCTCTTCAATTTCCATTTGCAGCAGGGTAATGGTATCAATCGCCTGCTGTACTTTTGCTTCCAGTTTCTCAAACACTTCAAATGACATTTCTGAACCTCTTCTGAATTGCAAGGCGTTGATGGATGTCTATACCCGTTAGCATTCGAGTTGCAGGTAGGCGGCCAGGGAGCTTATCCCGATGAGCTTACTTCAGTAAGTGATTCGGGTAACTGAGCGCAGCCAACGCCCCTGCAGCTTGAAGGATGATGGGTATAAATCCCCGTTCCGGATATTCCCCGAAGACACCTTATGAATATATGCGCTCCACGCAGCGTGTCTCGATTGTAAGTAGCGTAAGTAGCCGTGTCCAGCGAGTTCAAGCGCTCTTTGCATAACATAACGTTTTTCAGCATATGCCGAATGACCATGAGCGCTAAAATCACTATTTGTTAACGCATTGATTACTTCCATGAGCGTTTGCGTTGTCTTTTCTGGGTGATAATGCGCACACTTCAGCGCGAAATCGCTCATTTTTATGACGAACAACACAAATTTAAAGTTCGATATTTCTCGTTTATGTTCGTTAACGATAAATTAACACTATGCCTACATGGCACCTGCGCGGCAGGGAAGCCCGAACAAACAATAATCATTAATTTTGCCTTCAGGACCCTACTATGAGTCAGTCAGCTCCATCAACCTTGAAAGGTCAGTGCATCGCCGAGTTCATGGGTACCGCGTTGTTGATTTTCTTTGGTGTCGGATGTGTCGCCGCCTTAAAAGTCGCGGGCGCAAGCTTCGGGCAGTGGGAAATCAGTATCATCTGGGGTTTGGGAGTAGCTATGGCTATCTACCTGACTGCAGGAGTTTCCGGTGCACATCTTAACCCGGCGGTGACTATCGCACTTTGCCTGTTCGCATGCTTCGATAAACGCAAAGTGGTGCCGTTTATTCTTTCGCAAGTTGCAGGTGCGTTCTGTGCCGCAGCTTTGGTCTATGGCCTGTATTACAATTTATTCCTCGATTACGAGCAGACGCACCACATGGTACGCGGCAGTGTGGAAAGCCTGGATTTGGCAGGTATCTTCTCAACCTACCCTAACCCACACATCAATCTTGTGCAGGCGTTTGCCGTAGAGATGGTGATCACAGCCATTCTGATGGGCGTTATTCTGGCGCTGACTGACGATGGCAACGGCATCCCGCGTGGCCCGTTAGCACCATTGCTGATTGGCTTACTGATTGCGGTAATCGGTGCCTCAATGGGTCCGTTGACCGGATTTGCGATGAATCCAGCACGTGACTTTGGCCCGAAACTTTTCGCCTGGTTAGCTGGCTGGGGCGATGTCGCCTTCACCGGTGGCCGCGATATTCCTTACTTCCTGGTGCCTGTATTTGGCCCGATTGTAGGCGCGGCTCTAGGTGCGTTTGGTTACCGTAAACTGATTGGCCACCATTTACCTTGTGATGTTTGTGTTGAAGATGAAGAAAAATCCAGCACATCCACACAACAAAATGCTTCTTTGTAAGACTGACTGCAGGACAAAATTATGACCCACGAAAAAAAATATATTGTCGCACTCGATCAGGGCACAACCAGCTCCCGCGCCGTCGTCCTGGATCATGATGCCAACGTTGTTAGCGTGTCACAGCGCGAGTTTCAGCAAATCTATCCAAAAGCTGGATGGGTAGAGCACGACCCAATGGAGATTTGGGCAACACAAAGCTCCACGCTTGTAGAAGTGCTGGCTAAAGCGGACATCAACTCCGACCAAATCGCCGCAATAGGTATCACTAACCAGCGTGAAACCGCGATTGTCTGGGAAAAAGAGACCGGCAAACCAATTTATAACGCCATCGTCTGGCAGTGCCGTCGTACCGCAGAGATCTGCGAGCAGCTCAAACGCGACGGCCTGGAAGAGTACATCAAATCAGCAACCGGGCTGGTTGTTGACCCGTATTTCTCCGGCACCAAAGTGAAGTGGATTCTTGATCACGTTGAAGGTTCCCGCGAACGCGCGCGCCGTGGCGAATTGCTGTTTGGTACGGTCGATACCTGGCTTATCTGGAAAATGACTCAAGGGCGCGTGCACGTTACTGACTACACCAACGCCTCCCGAACCATGTTGTTTAACATCCACGATCTCACCTGGGATGACCGCATGCTCGAAGCGCTGGATATCCCACGCGAGATGCTGCCAGAAGTGCGTAAATCCTCCGAAGTTTACGGCCAGACCAACATCGGTGGTAAAGGCGGTACGCGTATTCCTATCGCCGGGATCGCCGGTGACCAGCAGGCGGCACTCTTCGGCCAGCTGTGCGTGAAGGAAGGGATGGCGAAAAACACCTACGGCACCGGCTGCTTTATGCTGATGAACACCGGAACTCAGGCGGTTAAATCGACTCACGGTTTGTTGACGACGATTGCTTGCGGCCCACGCGGTGAAGTGAACTATGCGCTGGAAGGCGCAGTATTCATGGGCGGCGCGTCTATCCAGTGGCTACGCGATGAGATGAAACTGATTAGCGACGCGACTGATTCCGAGTACTTTGCAACGAAAGTCAAAGACACCAACGGCGTATATGTCGTCCCTGCGTTTACCGGTCTGGGCGCTCCTTACTGGGACCCGTATGCCCGTGGCGCTATCTTCGGTCTGACTCGTGGCGTCAATGCAAACCATATTATCCGCGCAACACTTGAGTCCATCGCTTATCAGACGCGTGACGTACTGGAAGCGATGCAGGCTGATGCTGATATTCGCCTGCACGCTCTGCGTGTGGACGGTGGTGCGGTGGCGAACAACTTCCTGATGCAATTCCAGGCCGACATTTTAGGTACACGCGTTGAGCGCCCTGAAGTGCGTGAAGTCACGGCGTTAGGTGCTGCTTATCTTGCAGGCCTGGCCGTTGGTTTCTGGCAGAACCTGGATGAAGTCAGCGAGAAAGCGGTTATCGAAAAAGAGTTCCGCCCGGGTATCGAAACCACCGAACGTAACGTCCGTTATGCTGGCTGGAAAAAAGCAGTTAAGCGTGCGCTGGCGTGGGAAGACCACGACGAAAGTTAAGTTCTGACACCACCAACCTACTCTCTCCCTATTCCGGGGAGAGAGTAGAGGTGAGTGAGTTCTGAATCCACAGCAACACTCCGCCTTCCCCGACGATTCCTCACCTGTGCTAAAATGCGTCGCAATTAAGCTTCTTAAAATGAGTGTGCGATGAGACGAGAACTGGCGATTGAATTTTCCCGCGTAACTGAAGCCGCAGCACTGGCTGGTTATAAATGGTTGGGCCGTGGCGATAAAAATACGGCGGATGGCGCAGCCGTTCACGCCATGCGTATCATGCTTAATCAGGTCAATATTGATGGCCAGATTGTGATTGGTGAAGGAGAAATCGACGAAGCGCCGATGCTCTACATTGGCGAAAAAGTCGGGACCGGCCAGGGTGATGCAGTAGATATCGCGGTTGACCCGATTGAAGGCACACGGATGACCGCCATGGGTCAGGCCAACGCGCTGGCGGTGCTGGCTGTGGGTGACAAAGGTAGTTTCCTCAACGCCCCAGACATGTACATGGAAAAACTGATTGTTGGCCCTGGCGCTAAAGGCATTATCGACCTCAATCTGCCGCTGGCTGAAAACCTCTATAACATCGCCGTTGCGCTCAACAAGCCATTGAGCGAACTCACCGTAACTATTCTCGCCAAACCGCGCCACGACGCCACCATTGCCGAACTGCAAAAGCTTGGCGTGCGCGTTTTCGCCATTCCTGATGGTGATGTTGCGGCATCCATTCTGACCTGTATGCCTGATAGCGAAGTCGATGTGATGTACGGTATCGGCGGCGCACCTGAGGGCGTGATTTCTGCAGCAGTTATTCGCGCATTGGATGGCGACATGCAAGGCCGCTTGTTAGCTCGTCACCACGTCAAAGGCGATAGCGAAGAAAACCGTGTGATGGGTGAGAAAGAACTTGAGCGCTGCAAAGCGATGGGCATTGAAGCGGGTGTAGTATTGAAACTCGATGATATGGCGCGTAACGACAACGTGATTTTCTCCGCGACCGGTATCACCAAAGGTGATTTGCTGGATGGCATTACCCGTAAAGGGAATATGGCGACCACTGAAACATTGCTGATCCGTGGTAAATCGCGCACCATTCGCCGTATCAAATCTATTCACTATCTCGACCGCAAAGATCCAGACGTACAAACGCATATTCTGTAAGACTGCCGTTTGTCTGAATGAGCTTTCCAGCTTTAACCGGCTGGAAATCTCACAGTTTTCTGGTGAAGATAGGACAATAGACACAGAGGGGAATGAACATCATGGCGGAATGGGTCAAAGGTAAAGTCATCCAGATTGAAAACTGGACGGACGCTCTATTTAGTCTCACTGTGCATGCACCTGTCGCCCCTTTCACTGCCGGGCAATTCACCAAGCTTGGGATGGAAATTGACGGTGAACGCGTGCAGCGCGCCTATTCCTACGTCAATGCGCCGAACGATCCTAATCTTGAATTTTATCTAGTCACCGTGCCTGAGGGCAAACTCAGCCCACGCCTGCATGCTCTGCAACCCGGCGATGAAATTATGCTGGTGAGCGAAGCCGCGGGGTTCTTTGTACTGGATGAAGTCCCGGATTGCCAGACGTTATGGATGCTGGCGACAGGCACAGCATTAGGCCCCTATCTTTCGATTTTGCAGGAAGGCAAAGACCTGGATCGTTTCGAGAATATCGTTTTGCTTCATGCCGTGCGTTATGCGCAGGATTTGAGTTATTTGCCATTGATGCAAAAACTCCAGCAGCAATACGAAGGGAAATTACGG
This sequence comes from Buttiauxella sp. AC038, assembly GCF_979253565.1. NCBI lineage: Bacteria > Pseudomonadati > Pseudomonadota > Gammaproteobacteria > Enterobacterales > Enterobacteriaceae > Buttiauxella > Buttiauxella sp. AC038. The sequence goes on from NZ_CEEDCQ010000001.1 coordinate 4,880,424, forward strand.
ATTCAGACAGTGGTGAGCCGGGAATCAATTCCGGGTTCATTGACCGGACGCGTGCCCGCACTTATCGAGAGCGGTGAACTGGAAGCGGCTGTAGGTCTGCCGATGAATACCGAAACTAGCCATGTGATGTTGTGCGGCAACCCGCAGATGGTACGTGACACGCAGCAGTTACTGAAAGATACCCGGCAGATGACCAAACATTTGCGCCGCCGACCGGGCCATATGACAGCTGAACACTACTGGTAGTGTTAGCGGTACTTCACTTCGCTTGTATCTTTACCAAAGCGATTCTCGCCCTGGGTGCCAACAAATGCACCCAGGTCCATAATGACCATCACCAGAATCAAGGTTGGGATAAAACGCCCAAGTCCCCACTGCGCTAATGTGCCGAATGTTTCCCAATTTCCGGCAAGCAACAGCCAGGCCGGAATAAACAGTAGCGCCCACCAGCCTTTCTTATTGCGATCGTGCAGACGCTTCACAATCACAGCGGCAGTCGGAATCAAAGAACCCGATAAGAAGAAACCGGCGGTGGAATAAGGCATAATTTCAGCACCCGCTAGGGTGAAGAGAATGATCAGCGCGATTAACCAAACGCCAATCCAAATCCAGAAGTCACGGCGTCCAATACGTCCGTTAAAAGAGAACAGCCATTGCTGTATGGTCATGGTAAGGTCCATTTTATTGTTTAGCGCCGTAGTGTACCCTGGCTATGCCGGGTTTTGACAAGCCAACGGAATGCCGATTTAATCGGGAAGCAGAATTCACAGGAGAATTTGTCAATGAGACATCTGTTTGCAGCTCTGGCTTTACTGATGCTACCCGCTGCGGTGGTGTGGGCCGACCCGCCTTCAGACTCCACCTCCCCACTGCAAGCCGCTCCATATTTACTGGCCGGTGCACCAACATTTGATATGAACATTACGCAGTTTCGGGAAAAATTCACCGCGGAAAACCCGTCTTTGCCGATAAATGAATTTCGCGCTATCGACTCCAGCGCCGATGAAGTAAATCTGATGCGCGCTGCCAGCAAAATAAACGAAAATCTCTACGCTTCCACAGCGCTTGAACGCGGTACGTTGAAAATAAAGTCGATGCAGATAACGTGGTTGCCGATTCAGGGCCCAGAGCAAAAAGCGGCGCGCTCGAAAGCGTCTGAATACATGTCAGCGCTGATTCGCACCTTTACCCCGTCGCTTTCAAAACCGCAAAGCGTGGCAAAACTCACCAAATTACTTAGCGATGGAAAGAACAAACGTTATTACGCACAAACCGATGGCGCTATTCGCTATGTTGTTGCGGATAACGGTGAAAAGGGACTTACCTTCGCAGTTGAACCGATTAAGCTGACGCTATCTGAAACGCTTAACACCAATTAATATACCCGTTAGCATTCAAGTTGCAGATAGGCGGCAAGGGAGCTTACGTCGATAAGCTTACTTTAGTAAGTGATTCAGGTAAGTGAGTGCAGCCACCAACACCCCTGTGGCTTGAAGGATGATGGGTATATATGACGAAAAGCAAAGCCTTTAGGCGGTTGAGTCTCTATACTGTTTCACAGACCATGCTGCCCTGAGCGGCAGCGATTCTTTTATTAGTTTGACCTTGTGGAGAATTAAGATGCGACATCCTTTGGTGATGGGTAACTGGAAACTGAACGGCAGCAAGCACATGGTACACGAGCTGATTGCTGGCTTACGCAAAGAACTGGCTGGCGTTGCTGGCTGTGGCGTTGCTATCGCTCCTCCAACAATGTACCTGGATCTGGCTAAACACGCCGCTTCTGGCAGCCACATCATTCTTGGTGCTCAGAACGTTGACCTGAACCTGTCTGGCGCATTCACTGGCGAAGTTTCCGCAGAAATGCTGAAAGATGTTGGTGCTAAATACATCATCATCGGTCACTCAGAGCGTCGTACATACCACGCAGAGTCTGACGAACTGATCGCTAAAAAATTCGCTATCCTGAAAGAAGTTGGCCTGATCCCAGTACTGTGCATCGGTGAAACTGAAGCAGAAAACGAAGCTGGCAAAACTGAAGAAGTTTGCGCACGTCAAATCGACGCAGTTCTGAAAACTCAGGGTGCTGCGGCATTCGAAGGCGTTGTAATCGCTTACGAACCAGTATGGGCAATCGGTACTGGCAAATCTGCAACTCCTGCTCAGGCTCAGGCAGTTCACAAATTCATTCGTGACCACATTGCTAAAGCTGATGCGAAAGTTGCTGAGCAAGTGATCATCCAGTACGGCGGTTCCGTAAACGACAAAAATGCTGCAGAGCTGTTTGCTCAGCCTGACATCGACGGTGCCCTGGTTGGCGGCGCATCTCTGAAAGCTGACGCATTCGCAGTTATCGTTAAAGCTGCTGCAAAAGCGAAACAAGCGTAAGTATTCTCGCTTGAAAATATTAAGGCTCTGCTCCGGCAGGGCCTTTTTTATTTCAATATTCCGCAATCGTGATCTTGTAGCTGTTCGGCAGAAGCCAGATTCAGACGCAGTAAATTCCGCTCCGTCGCCAACGCTATCCATTCCCCACCTGGCAATTTCGCCATCGCCAGACTGTAACGGCCCATATGCTTGCGAGCTTGTGAAACCTGAGATGCCAACATAATAAACGGACCACGTTGTGAAAATTCAGCCGCGCTGACTTTTCTGGCGATGTATGCGTTTCCAGCCAGCGCCACCGGGAGTTCCTGCCATTCGGTGTTCAACGTATTCGCATATTGATCCAATTGCCCACGCACATCCTCCCGCAAGCAAGAAATATGGATGTGTAATTGATTCTGGGTACGCCCGGAGGTGGAGTTAATGGTAAGGGAAATGGCGTTATCAGGAACTTGAGTTCCCCGACGCTCGCTCATCACATTGCGTTCTTGCCAGGCAAGCCAGAAGAAGTTAGCGGTTTTTGGCTGCAATAAATCGGGGCTTTCCATGCCTTTCATTTTTACCGTCGGCATTAGCAGATATTGAAGTGGCCCGTTGATATCTTTCAGCAATACGAAACCCGATTGCAAATCCACTTTGGCGCAAGGCGCCGGGTTATGGTTGTCGCGTTGATTAGGAACACACTGCTGGCTGACGATACGCCACAAAGCATCCGGGTGATGCAGATATTGCCGGAGACTAAACCCACATACTGCGACAACAGCTAACAAAAGGATAAAGAGAATTATCGTACGACGGCGCAGCAGCATACAAAACCTCAGACACAGTGAGAGGGCTGTTCAGCGTAACGCATACTCTGGGATCTCAAAAGCAAAACGGCCCCTTTCGGGGCCGTTGTAAAACCTAACGCTGACTAATCTGGTCGAAGGTCCCGCCGTTGGCGAAGTGCTCTTTCTGGGCTTTCGCCCAACCGCCAAACTCTTCATCAATGGTGAACAATTTAAGTTTAGGGAAGACGTTTTCATACTTCTTCGCCACTTCAGCATTGCGTGGGCGATAGTAGTTTTTCGCTACAATTTCCTGACCTTGCGGGGAATAAAGGTATTTCAGGTACTCTTCAGCCACTTTCTGAGTGCCTTTCTTCTCTGTCACTTTATCTACGACTGAAACAGTAGGCTCAGCAAGAATCGACTCGCTCGGCGTGACGATTTCAAACTTGTCTTTACCCAACTCGTTGGTCGCCAGGAACGCTTCGTTTTCCCAGGCAATCAGCACGTCGCCGATACCACGCTCAACAAAAGTACTGGTTGAACCGCGAGCACCTGAATCCAGCACTTCAACGTTCTTATACAGCGCTTTCACGAAATCCTGCGCTTTAGCTTGATCGTTGTTGTTGTGATGCAGGGCGTAACCCCACGCTGCCAGATAATTCCAGCGCGCACCGCCTGAGCTTTTCGGGTTCGGGGTAATAACTGAAACGCCCGGTTTAATCAGATCGTTCCAGTCATGAATTTGTTTCGGGTTACCTTTGCGTACCAGGAAAACGATGGTTGAAGTGTAAGGCGCGGAGTTGTCTGGCAGACGTTTAATCCAGTTTTTATCGATACGACCGCGTTCAGCGATGGCATCCACGTCGTAGGCCAGAGCCAAAGTCACCACGTCAGCTTCGATACCGTTGATAACGGATGTCGCTTGTTTGCCTGAGCCGCCGTGAGACTGGCGAACCACCACGTTATCACCGGTTTGTTGTTTCCAGTGAGCACTGAACGCCTTGTTATACTCGTCATAAAGTTCGCGAGTGGGATCGTATGAGACGTTAAGTAACTGAATATCTTTTGCCAGTACGCTGGTTGACGCCAACAGTAATGTAAGTCCAACTCCCCACTTATTCATTGTTCGCTCTCTTTAATCAGATTTGATGAAAGCAGCGTGCCAGAAATTTAACCATTCATTAAAGAATAAAAAAAGATTGGCTATAACTATTGGGCATATAACAGACAACAAAAAGCCGGGTTGCCCCGGCTTCAATTATCACTGTTCATGAATTAGTAAAGTTTCTTGGCGCAATCCAGCCAGTCACCTTTGAACGGACGCTTCATGCTTTCGATAGCGTCGATGATGTCGTGGTGAACCAGTTTCTCATTCTGAATGCCTACGCAACGACCACCGTGGCCTTGCAACAGCAGTTCGATGGAGTAAGCACCCATGCGGGAAGCCAGAATGCGATCGTAAGCAACCGGCGAACCGCCACGCTGAATGTGGCCCAGGACGGTGGCGCGAGTTTCGCGTTTGGTTTCCGTCTCGATATATTGAGCCAGCTCATCGATGTCGCAGATGTGCTCGGTAATAGCGACGATTGCGTGTTTTTTACCTTTAGCGATGCCCGCTTTGATTTCTTCAACCAGGTCTTCGCGATTAAACTCAACTTCTGGCAGCACAACAAACTCACAGCCACCAGCAATTGACGCAGCTAAGGTCAAATCGCCACAGTAACGGCCCATCACTTCCACGATAGAAATACGCTGGTGGGAAGAAGAGGTATCACGCAGGCGGTCGATTGCTTCCACGACTGTTTCCAGTGCGGTGAAGAAACCGATAGTGTAATCGGTGCCTTTGATATCGTTATCAATGGTGCCTGGCAAACCGATGCATGGGAAGCCCATTTCGGTCAGGCGCATTGCACCCATATAGGAGCCATCACCGCCGATAACAACCAGCGCATCGATACCGCGTTTTTTCAAATTCTCGATAGCCACTTCACGGATTTTCTCATCACGAAACTCCGGGAAACGAGCGGAACCCAAGAAGGTACCACCGCGGTTAATCATATCAGACACGCTATAACGGTCCAGATTCACCATGCGGTCTTCATACAGACCCAGATAGCCGTCATAAACACCCACGACTTCCAGACCTTCCGACAATGCTGCACGGACAACACCACGAATCGCGGCGTTCATACCCGGCGCATCACCGCCACTCGTCAACACACCAATTTTTTTGATCATGACTACCTCTGAACTTTTGAATGCAAATTAATCCTGTTGCCGGAAACGGCCTGCGGCATGCCGAGGCGTCGACTCTGCTACAAATAGTATAACAACCGCTTCTTGCTGAATTGATTCAGGTCAGGCCATAAGTCGTACTTTATCCAAAAAACATCGACTACGTCTGACTTTTATAACGAATATTTAAAGCTCAAAATGGCCTTGCTGCTGCGTCGGAACAACCGAGCAGGGGTCCTGGTGAATAATCACATCTGACCCAGGGAAACGACGTAAAATCGCTTGTTCCACTTGTTCGGCAATCACATGCGCCTGAACCAGCGGGAGATTGTCTTCCATTTCGATATGAACTTGAATAAAGCGGGTCGGCCCTGACTGCCGCGTACGTAAATCATGCGCCCCTTTCACACCGGGCCATGCATTGATGATATCAATAATTGCCTGACGTTCGTCATCGGGTAATGCACGGTCTAGCAGAGACTGCACTGCCTCATGCCCCATACGAATCGCGTTATATAAAATATAGACGCCGATCCCTAACGCAAATATTGAATCTGCACGGTGCCAGCCATACCAGGACAGTGCCAGAGCAACCAGAATCGCTCCGTTCATCATAACATCAGACTGATAATGAAGCATATCTGCCCGGACTGCCTGGCTTTGTGTCTTCCGAACTACCCAGCGCTGGAAAGTCACAAGTATCAACGTGCTGAATAATGCAATGACCGTGACTACGACGCCAACTAAAGGTTGTTTCATCTGTGAGGGTTCAGCTAAATGCTGGAATCCAGTCAAGAACAGGAACAGCGCTGAGCCAGAAATAAACATACTTTGCGCGAGTGCTGCCAGCGATTCCGCTTTGCCATGGCCAAAGGTATGTTCTTCATCCGCCGGTTGCAGTGAGTAGCGTACGACAAGAAGGTTAGTCAGCGACGCAGCAATGTCCACCAGCGAATCCACCAATGCCGCCAGAATACTGACCGAACCGGTATACCACCAGGCGAAAATCTTGATCAAAAGTAACAATGATGCCATTACCGTTGCGGCGATGGCTGCACGGCTGACCAGTTTCCCATACTGTTGATTCATAGGGGCTCCAGCAAATGATTGCTGGCTAGTATAGCGGATTCACCTGAACCTTCAGGCAAAAAAACCCGCCGGTTAAGGCGGGGAAGACAGGGATGGTGTCTATGGCAAGGAAAACAGGGTTTGTTACTGGTTACTATGCTTACTGCTATTACTCAGTGCCTGCATCGAAGACATCTGTTGCAGGTCCGCCAGTTCACGGAATTGATCCATGCGCTGTTGGTGTTTGTCATTTAAAACGGCCTGTTGCTCAGGACTTAACAAGCGGTACATTTGGTTGCGTACTTTCGCCATTTCAACTTGGCGAGCCACTTGTTCTTGTGCCATTTTTTCAGCCTGGACACGCACTGCCGCTTCATCAAAATTATCTGCGGTGACCAGATTATGCATGGTCTCCATTTCGCTTACATTCACGGGTGGGCTATCATGCCGTGCCCGTTGCATTAGATCGCGCATTTGTTGGCGCTGTTGTTCGGTAAGGTTTATCCCATCGAACATATGGCTCTGAAGGTGATTACGCTTTACTAAACCTTCACCGCCCTGGTACCAGTTATCGCTGGCCGGTAAGTCTCTGGCCTGGCAAGCCAGGGTTACCAGAGTCAATGTAGAGGCCATGACGGCAGCGGTAACATTGCGCATCACTTGCTCCTGATATCATCTGTGCTGCGATTCAACGAGATTCAGTCTACGATTCCCGCTGCAAACTAGCGTCAGGGGGTGTAAAACAACGTAAAGTCATAGATTAGCTCGCCTTGATGACGTAATTTCTGCCTCGGAGGTAATTTAACAATGAATAAAATTCTGCTAGTTGATGATGACCGAGAGCTTACTTCCCTGTTAAAGGAACTGCTCGACATGGAAGGTTTTAACGTAATTGTTGCCCACGACGGCGAACAAGCGTTGGAGCTCCTAGATGACACCATTGACCTTTTATTGCTCGACGTGATGATGCCGAAGAAAAATGGCATTGATACGTTGAAAGAGTTGCGTCAATCACACCAGACCCCAGTCATTATGCTAACAGCGCGAGGAAGTGAGCTCGATCGCGTGCTGGGCCTTGAACTCGGTGCAGATGACTATCTGCCTAAACCATTCAACGATCGTGAACTGGTGGCCCGTATACGCGCTATTTTGCGTCGTTCACACTGGAGCGAGCAGCAACAAAACAGTGACAGTGGCTCACCGACTGTCGAAGTCGACGGTTTAAGCCTGAATCCTGGACGTCAGGAAGCAAGCTTTGATGGGCAAGCGCTGGATTTGACCGGTACCGAATTCACCCTGCTCTACTTGCTGGCACAGCATCTGGGCCAGGTGGTTTCACGCGAACATTTAAGCCAGGAAGTTCTGGGTAAACGCCTGACACCTTTTGACCGCGCAATCGACATGCATATTTCCAATTTGCGTCGTAAATTGCCGGACCGTAAAGATGGGCATCCGTGGTTTAAAACATTACGTGGCCGCGGCTACCTGATGGTGTCTGCTTCATGATAAGTAGCCTTACCGCGCGTATTTTTGCCATCTTCTGGTTGACGTTGGCGTTAGTGCTGATGCTAGTGCTGATGCTGCCTAAACTGGATTCGCGTCAAATGACCGAATTGATGGAGAATGAGCAACGTCAAGGCATCATGATTGAACAGCATGTCGAAGCGGAACTTGAAAACGATCCACCCAACGACCTGATGTGGTGGCGTCGTTTGTTCCGGGCCATTGATAAATGGGCACCACCGGGGCAGCGTTTATTACTTGTGACCAGCGAAGGGCGAGTGATTGGCGCCCAGCGCAATGAAATGCAGATCATTCGTAACTTTATCGGCCAGTCCGATAACTCAGATCATCCGCAAAAGAAAAAATATGGTCGTGTCGAATTAGTAGGGCCATTCTCTGTACGAGATGGCGAAGATAACTACCAGCTCTACCTGATTCGCCCTGCAAGTAACTCCCAATCTGATTTTATTAACCTGCTGTTTGATAGACCTTTACTGTTACTCATCGTCACAATGCTGGTCAGTTCACCGCTGCTATTATGGCTGGCGTGGAGCCTGGCAAAACCAGCGCGCAAGTTGAAAAATGCTGCGGATGAAGTAGCCCAGGGGAATTTGCGCCAGCACCCTGAACTCGAATCCGGGCCGCAAGAATTTCTCGCAGCCGGCGCCAGCTTTAACCAGATGATTACCGCGCTGGAAAGAATGATGACAAGCCAGCAACGGCTGTTGTCCGATATCTCTCACGAATTGCGTACCCCATTGACGCGCCTGCAATTAGGCACAGCATTGCTGCGACGTAAAACCGGTGAAAGCAAAGAACTGGAGCGTATCGAAACCGAAGCTCAGCGTCTGGACGGTATGATCAACGACCTGTTAGTGATGTCCCGCAATCAGCAAAAAAATGCGCTGGCGAGTGAGACAATGAAAGCCAATCAGATCTGGTCTGAAGTGCTGGATAACGCGGCTTTCGAAGCGGAGCAAATGGGTAAATCACTGGAAGTGACCTACCCGCCTGGCCCGTGGCTGATGTACGGCAACCCGAACTCACTGGAAAGTGCGCTGGAAAATATTGTCCGTAACGCATTACGTTATTCGCACACGAAAATTGCCGTTAATTTCTCCGTGGATAATCAAGGTATTACTGTCACGGTAGATGATGATGGCCCAGGCGTGAGCCCGGAAGATCGTGAACAAATATTCCGTCCTTTCTACCGCACAGATGAAGCGCGCGATCGCGAATCTGGTGGTACCGGTCTGGGGTTAGCGATTGTCGAAACTGCCGTTCAGCAACATCGTGGCTGGGTGAAAGCCGATGACAGCCCGTTGGGCGGATTGCGGTTAGTGCTTTGGCTGCCGCTTTATCATCGTTAATTTTCGCCATAAAGAACAGGTCCTTCGGGGCCTGTTTTCCTTCCTGCCATAAATTGATATTCTGCGCGCCAGGTCTTATGGGGGCAGTATGCTAAATATCGTTTTGTTTGAACCAGAAATCCCACCCAATACCGGGAATATTATTCGTCTATGCGCCAATACCGGCTTCCGGCTGCATATCATCGAGCCGACAGGCTTTGGCTGGGACGATAAGCGACTGCGCCGTGCTGGTCTGGATTATCATGAGTTTGCAGCCGTGAATCGCCATCACAACTATGACGCATTTTTAGCGGCGGAAAACCCACAACGAATTTTTGCATTAACCACAAAGGGTACGCCTGCGCACAGCGCAGTAAGCTATCAGGATGGGGATTATTTGGTGTTTGGCCCGGAAACACGCGGCCTGCCAGCAACGATTCTTGATGCTTTGCCTGCTGAGCAAAAAATCCGTATTCCGATGATGCCGGACAGCCGCAGCATGAATTTATCGAATGCAGTATCGGTGGTGGTGTATGAAGCGTGGCGCCAGCTTGGTTACCCCGGCGCCGTGCTGAGAAGCTAGATTCCGTCGCCGTATTCGAAACCATTGTTAGCACCGTTAAAGTGCTGATCCATATCAATGGCAGGCATATCGCTTTCAGGCTTGCCAACAATTCGCGCAGGAACGCCAGCCGCCGTGGTATGAGGCGGCACTGGCTGTAACACTACAGAGCCTGCGCCAATTTTTGCCCCACGCCCAATTTCAATGTTGCCGAGGATTTTCGCCCCGGCACCAATCATCACGCCTTCACGAATTTTCGGGTGGCGGTCGCCGCTGGTTTTGCCCGTACCGCCCAGGGTAACAGACTGCAAAATCGACACATCGTTTTCAACAATAGCGGTTTCACCGATCACAATGCCGGTTGCGTGATCGAGCATGATCCCACAGCCAATTTTCGCCGCCGGATGAATATCTACCTGAAATGAAACCGAAACCTGATTTTGCAGGAATATCGCCAGAGCCCTGCGTCCCTCTTTCCACAGCCAATGGCCGATACGGTAGGACTGCAAAGCATGAAAACCTTTCAGGTATAACAGCGGAGTGGAATATTTATCGACTGCCGGGTCACGGGTGCGCACGGCCTGAATATCGCAGGCAGCGGAAGCAATCATTTGTGGTTCTGCCGCGTATGCCTCTTCGACAACTTCACGAATCGCAATGGCAGGCATAATCGGGGAGGCTAGCTTATTGGCGAGCATGTAGCTCAGCGCGCTGCCGAGGTTTTCGTGCTTGAGGAGAGTTGCGTGGTAAAAACTGGCCAACATTGGTTCACAATCGGCAAGCGCTCGTGCTTCGGCTTTAATGTTGTTCCACACCAGATCCAGTTCTTCAGACGACATTGCTCTCTCCAGACAGAAAAACAGCGCCCGGCACAAAGTACCGGAACGCTTCAGTTATTGCGGTTGTGTTGTTCCATCAATTGTAGCGATACCCAAAATAATTCGAGTTGCATCGCGGCGGCAAGAGAACGAGTCCCGATGAGCTTACATAAGTAAGTGATTCGGGTGAGTTCTCGCAGCCAATAAAGATGCAGCTTGAAGTATGAAGGTATTAACTACCGCTCCGCTCATCCTTGCGAGTACGACCAAGCAAAGTCAATGCTGCCTCGCGCGCGTTTTTTCCGCAATACAATACCTGATAAATTTCCTCGGTTATTGGCATTTCAACGCCAAAACGCGCCGCCAACTCCCGAACTTCTTTGGTATTACGGTAACCTTCAACCACCTGGCCAATTTTCTGCTGCGCCGAATCCACATCCGCACCTTGCCCCAGCGCCATGCCGAAGCGACGGTTACGAGATTGGTTATCGGTACACGTCAATACCAGGTCGCCCAGGCCAGCCATTCCCATGAACGTTTCAGGGTCAGCGCCTAAAGCAGTGCCAAGACGTGTCATTTCCGCAAGGCCGCGAGTGATTAGAGCCGTACGAGCATTCGCACCGAAGCCAATACCGTCAGACATACCCGCACCAATCGCAATCACGTTCTTCACCGCACCGCCCAACTGCACGCCGATGAAATCCGGGTTGCTGTAAACACGGAAGCTTTTGCCGCAGTGCAGCAATTGCTGGAGATCCTGAGCGAAAGTTTCGTCAGTTGCCGCGAGAGCAATTGCCGTTGGTAAACCAGCTGCCAGCTCTTTGGCAAACGTAGGGCCGGAAATCACCGCCAGAGGAATATCATCCCCTAACGCTTCACGCGCCACGTCTTGCAACAGACGACCGGTTTCCGCCTCCAGACCTTTAGTCGCCCAGACGATACGAGCATCTGCACGCATCAGCGGTTTAATTTGACGCAGCACTTCGCCAAATACATGGCTCGGCACCACTACCAGAATATTACGGCTGGCCGCCAAAGCTTTCGCTAAGTCGCTTTCAAGGTGAAGAGTGTCAGGGAAAGGTACGTCAGGAAGAAATGCGGCATTACAGCGATCGGCCTGCAATACAGCAAGGTGTTTAGGGTCATGGCCCCACAGTACAACGTGGTGACCATTACGCGCCAGGGTGATGGCAAGAGCGGTGCCGTACGAGCCGGCACCGATCACAGTCATTGAAGCATTAAGGCTGTTCATCAGGCATCCTGATGGTTTTCAGCACCTTCGCCTTCGCCAGATTGCTGCTGCAGGTAGCTCATGAACAGCGCATCGAAGTTAACCGGTGCAAGGTTCAGCTGCGGGAAGGTGCCACGAGAAACCAGGCTAGTGATTGCTTCACGTGCATAAGGGAACAGAATGTTCGGGCAGTACGCACCCAGGCAATGTGCCATCTGCGGACCTTCGATCCCACCGATGGAGAAGATACCAGCCTGCTGAACTTCACACAGGAACGCAGTGTCTTCGCCCAGTGTTGCGGTCACGGTTACACGCAACACAACTTCATAAACGTCGTCTGCCAGTTGGCTTGAAGCGGTATCGAGATCCAGCTTCACTTCAGGCTGCCAGTCTTTCTGGAATACGTGCGGTGCATTTGGTGCTTCGAAAGAGATGTCCTTGGTGTAGACACGCTGAATCTGGAAAGCCATTTCTGTGTTGTTTTGTTCTGACATTGTTAAACCCTTAAAAAATTAATACGTCCTTTAAACGGCAGTAAGCGACAAAGGAACTGCACTAGCGCAGCAGAGGATCGAGTCCACCACGAGCGTCGAGTGCATACAAGTCATCGCAACCACCAATGTGCTGCGCATCAATAAAAATCTGCGGCACTGTGGTTCGCCCACTGCGTTTAATCATCTCTTCACGCTTAACAGCATCGCCATCAATCGCTAATTCCTGAAACTTGACCCCTTTGCTTTGCAGCAGGTCTTTTGCACGGTGGCAAAATGGACAGGTTGCTTTAGTGTAGATTTCAATATTCGCCATGGTTTTACCCCAGTGTGCGTAGCATTATTTACCGCGAACTAATGGCAGGTTTTCCCCGCTCCAGCCAGCAATACCTTCTTTCAGCAAAGTCACCTTTTCAAAACCAGCTTTCGTCAATAACGCTGCTGATTCCTGAGAGGAAATACCATTACCACAAACAACGATCACAGGCTGCGCTTTATGTTTTTCCAGCTCACCAAAGTTGCCACTTTTAATATCAGTGGTGAGTACATTCAATGAGTTAGCGATATGACCTTTACGGTAATCATCACGCGAACGGACGTCGACGACAACAGCGTCTTCTTTGTTGATAAGGCGTGTTGCTTCACCACGGGTGATGACCTTAACTTTAGAGGTCAAACCTTTAAAGGTCATGAAAAGTACGGCGGCCAGTAAGCCAACCCACGCCAGACTAAGTATGGGATGGCGACTCACGAATTGCATAATTTCTTGCATGGGGGGTGTAACTCCCGACTAAGTAATATGAAAAAACCAAGTGAGGAGTATACATTTGCGTTGTGCCAAATACAGCCAGTCTGCGCCAGGTAATGTAGATTCTGCGGACTGTTACGAAAAAAATTACCGCAACGACGTAAAACCGATCACAATCCAGCCTCTTTCTTTGATCTTCTGCGGCTATTTACCCCGCAGCCTGTAGTAAAATTACGCAAATTTTGTCTTTGACTTAGAGGTTGTCGCAATGTCAGTTACTAAAAAACCTATGGTTCTGGTGATTCTTGATGGTTATGGTCACCGCGAAGAGCAGCAGGATAACGCTATTCTGAATGCAAAAACCCCGGTTATGGATAGCCTGTGGGCTCAGCGTCCACATACTTTGATCAACGCATCTGGCCTGGAAGTCGGTCTGCCAGAAGGCCAAATGGGTAACTCCGAAGTTGGCCACGTAAACCTCGGCGCAGGCCGTATTGTTTACCAGGATTTGACTCGTCTGGACGTTGAAATTAAAGAACGTACTTTCTTCGCAAACCCTACGCTGAGTGCGGCAGTAGACAAAGCTGTTGCTGCTGGTAAAGCAGTACACATCATGGGTCTGGCTTCAGCCGGTGGCGTTCACAGCCACGAAGAACACATTCTGGCAATGATTGAGCTGGCTGCTGAACGAGGTGCTGAAGCAATCTACCTGCACGCATTCCTGGATGGCCGCGATACTCCGCCACGCAGCGCTGAATCCTCTCTGAAGAAGTTTGCCGACAAGTTTGCTGCACTGGGCAAAGGCCGCGTTGCGTCTCTGATTGGCCGTTACTACGCTATGGACCGCGACAACCGCTGGGATCGCGTTGAACTGGCTTACGACCTGCTAACTCTGGCTCAAGGCGAATACCAGGCAGAATCCGCTATTGCGGGTCTGGAAGCCGCATACGCTCGCGATGAGAACGATGAATTCGTTAAACCAACTGTTATTCGTGCTGAAGGCGAAGCAGACGCAGCAATGAACGATGGCGATGCGCTGATCTTCATGAACTTCCGTGCTGACCGTGCTCGTCAAATCACCCGTACTTTCGTTAACGCTGACTTCGACGGTTTTGCCCGTAAGAAAGTGGTTAACTTCGGTGATTTCGTGATGCTGACTGAATATGCAGCGGATATCAAAGCCGCTTGTGCTTACCCACCAGCTTCACTGAGCAACACCTTCGGTGAGTGGATGGCGAAGCATGACAAAACCCAGCTGCGTATTTCCGAAACTGAAAAATATGCTCACGTTACCTTCTTCTATAACGGTGGCGTTGAAGAACCATTTGCTGGCGAAGACCGCATTCTGATTAACTCCCCGAAAGTTGCTACTTACGATCTGCAACCAGAAATGAGTTCTGTAGAGCTGACCGAAAAACTGCTGGCAGCGATCAACAGCGGCAAATACGACACCATCATTTGTAACTATCCAAATGGTGATATGGTCGGGCATACCGGTGTTTACGAAGCAGCTATCGCAGCTATCGAAGCGCTGGACCAGTGTATTGCTCAGGTTGTTTCCGCCGTTGAAAACGTAGGTGGGCAGTTGCTGATCACCGCTGACCACGGTAACGCAGAGCAGATGGCTGACCCGGCTACTGGCCAGGCGCACACCGCGCATACCAGCCTGCCTGTTCCATTGATTTATGTGGGCGATCGTAGTGTGAAAGCGGTAGAAGGCGGCAAGCTTTCTGATATCGCACCGACTATGTTGAGCCTGATGGGTATGGAAATCCCGCAAGAGATGACTGGCAAGCCGCTGTTCATCGTGGAATAATCCCTCCCCATGAGGGGAAAGGCGATTTTTTCAATAACATGGGCCGTGAAAACGAAATTGTTTTCAGTCAGGCCTGTGATGTACGCCAGCGTGTTAAGCGCTGGCGTATTGTTATGCCCCATGATCAGCCATGCCGACGATCGCGCCGAGTTAAAATCTATCCAGCAGGATATTGCTACTCAAGAACGTGCGGTACGTCAGCAACAGCAACAACGTTCAACATTACTCGCCCAACTCCAGGCACAAGAAAAAGCCATTGCCGAAGCCAGCCGCAAGCTGCGCGACACGCAAAACACGCTTGCCGAACTCAACAGCCAAATCGACACCATGAATGCTTCACTCGCGAAACTGCAAAAGCAGCAGGCTTCGCAGGAACGCAACCTGGCCGCTCAGCTCGATGCTTCTTTCCGTCAGGGCCAACATACCGGTATTCAGCTGATTTTAAGCGGCGAAGAGAGCCAGCGTGGGCAACGTTTACAGGCTTACTTTGGTTACCTGAATGCTGCACGCCAGGAAACGATTGAAGGGCTGAAGCAAACCAAAGCGGAAGTGGCGACGCAAAAAGAGAGTCTGGAATCCAAGCAAACCGAACAGCAAACGTTGCTTTACGAACAACAAGCTCAGCAAACTCAGCTTGAAAGCGCGCGTAACGAGCGCAAGAAAACACTGTCGACGCTCGAATCCTCTTTGCAGCAAGATCAGCAAAAGCTGAGTGAAATGCGCCAGAACCAGTCGCGTCTCCAGGGGCAGATTGCCCGTGCGGAAGCCGCTGCGAAAGCAAGAGCAGAAAAAGAAGCGCGTGAAGCTGAGCAAGTTAAAACTCGCCAAAAGGAAGCAACCAGCAAAGGCAGCACCTACAAACCAACAGAAAGCGAACGCTCACTGATTTCGCGTACAGGTGGTCTCGGCGCTCCACGCGGCCAAGCATTCTGGCCGGTACGCGGTTCAATCCTGCATCGCTATGGCGAACAACTCCAGGGTGAGCTACGTTGGAAAGGTATTGTTATCGCCGCAGGTGAAGGCACTGAAGTTAAAGCCATCGCTGATGGGCGTGTGATCCTTGCCGACTGGTTGCAGGGTTACGGCCTCGTTGTTGTAGTTGAACACGGCAAAGGCGATATGAGTTTGTACGGTTACAACCAAAGTGCGTTGGTTAACGTTGGAACACAAGTTCGCGCCGGCCAGGCTATCGCTCTGGTGGGTAACAGTGGTGGTCAGGGCCGCCCGTCACTTTATTTCGAAATTCGTCGCCAGGGCCAGGCAGTCAATCCACAACCGTGGTTGGGAAGATAAGTTTTGCTTCAATTCCGTCGTGTGTTTTTCTCTTTCGTCAGCACACTCATGCTGGCAACCCCTGTTTACGCTGGAAAGCTGGCAATCGTTATAGATGACTTCGGTTATCGCCCCGCGCAAGAAAATCAGGTTATCGCTCTGCCCTCTAATATTTCCGTGGCTGTTTTGCCCAACGCTCCTCACGCCCGCGAAATGGCAACCAAAGCGCACAATGCCGGGCATGAAGTGCTGATCCATTTACCGATGGCTCCGCTCAGCAAGCAGCCTCTAGAAAAAGACACGCTGCGTCCGGATATGAGCAGTGGTGAAATCGAACGAATTATCCGTGAAGCCGTCAATGATGTTCCCTATGCCGTGGGGTTGAATAACCACATGGGTAGCGCGATGACATCCAGCCTGTTTGGCATGCAGAAAGTGATGCAGGCGCTGGGGCAATATAATCTCTATTTCCTCGATAGCATGACGATAGGCAATAGCCAGTCGATGCGAGCTGCCGCCGGAACGAATGTCAAAGTTATCAAGCGCAAAGTGTTCCTGGACGATACTCAGAATGAAGCTGATATTCGTTTCCAGTTTAACCGTGCTGTAGAACTTGCGCGCCGAAATGGCTCTGCGATAGCCATCGGTCACCCGCATCCAACAACCGTGCGCGTATTGCAACAGATGGTGTACAACTTACCTTCAGATATTACGTTGGTCCGCCCGAGCAGCTTGTTGAACGAACCGCAGGTTGATACCTCGAAGCCAAACAATACTCGCCCTGTAGTGCCCGGCAAACCGACGGAGCAACCGCGTAATCCATTTAAAGGCATTAGTCTGTGCAAACCGAAACAGCCTTTGCAGCCTGTCTATGCCACTACGTTCTTTACTGTGTTGAGTGAAAGCATCAGCCAGAGCCAATTAATGCAATATATGCAGCATCAATGGCAGGGTTGGGGAAAAAGCACACCCACAGTTGGAAATGTCGCGGGATAGTTATCACGTTTGATAGCCCTTATAATGCCGCGTTGAATAAAGCTACAGGAGTCGGTCTACGATGACGCAACAGCGGCATAAAATTCTCTTGCTGGATAACGGTAAAGAGTGGGGCGGCGGTACCAATAGTATGTTGGAACTGCTCAAACGTATTGACCGCCAACGGTTTGATATCACGTGCTGCTTTTACTACAACTATGCGCGCGGTGAAGGTGAAACCATTGAGAAAGTGCTGAAGAGCATTCAGATTCCTGTCATTTTTATTCCGCAACGCAAGCAACCTGGCTGGGCAAAAATCTGCAAGGAAGTGGCTCGCTCATTTTTGTTTTTCAGCAAGTCAGGGCGTAAAAAAGTAACCGCATATATTGATGAGCAATGGCGTATCAAACCTAACGCTATGGCATTGCGTGAGCGGTTGCAGAAAGATGGCTACGAAATCCTATATATGAATAACCAGCCGGGTTCTAACCTGGAAGGGTATCTGGCAGCCGAGCCGCTCAATGTTGCGGTAGTACAGCACTGCCGTATCGAACCGGTAATGAGTCAGGTGATTACAAAAATCGTCAACCGTACAGGCGACGCTATAATCGCCGTCTCTCATGGTGTGGAAAGCGTGCTGCTTAACCACGGCGTGAAAAAGTCTCTCTGCACGACTGTTCCTAACGCCATTGATATTCACCAGCCCTTACCTTCTGGCGAGGCGGTACGCCGCTCGTTGGGCATCGGCGACGATACATTTTTGTTTGGTAGTATCGGCTCGCTTATCCCAAGAAAATCCTGTCACCATACGCTGGAAGCTTTGCACCGTTTTCATCAGCAACATCCCGACGCAAAATGGAAATTTGTTCTGGTAGGCGAAGGGGCCGACCGCGAAAAACTACAGCGCCAGGCCGCTGATTACGGATTTGCCGATCGGGTTATCTTTACCGGCTTTCGTAACAACCCTCTGGATTATCTGGCCGCATTTGATGTCTTTATTCTGGCATCGAAAAGCGAAGGGTTACCGCGTGTGGTGCTCGAATCCATGCTGCTTAAAACCGTGGTGATCGGTTCGAGTGTGACGGGGACGGCAGAGTTAATCGACTCCGGACGTACCGGTCTACTTTATCCTTATGGCGATACCGTCATGCTCGCTTCGCATCTTCAGCAAGTATGGCAAGATAGCGCATTACGTGATGCCCTCACACAGGCTGCTCACCAACGCGTGATTGATAACTATGCGATCGAACACTATGTTGCCGGTGTCGAAGCCGTACTTGGCGCAGTAAAACCAACCCGGAATGAATATGTTTAAATTTCTGAACCCAAAATATCGCCATATTACGGCGCGACATAATATCCCTTATCAGGAACCTGCGGCCGGAAGTGCAGCAGTGCCAGTGACATCGATTGTCATTCCTTGCGCAGGTGCGGACTACATCGAAGAAGGCTTACTTTCTGCGCAATTCGCAGCTCGTTTCGCCCCGGATGTGGAGGAGATTGTGATTGTTTCCGATCGCCCAGCGCACGAATTTGGTGAACTTCCACCGAAAACCCGCATCGCGACTCTTGAGCTTCCACAGCGCGAAGAAGGGTACCGTTACAAGCAAATTTATCTCAGCCGTTTAATCAAATTGAATGCGCCGTTGCAGGCTCGTACAGACGGTATTTTGATGATCGATTCAGATCTCAACTTGCTGCAAATGCCGCGTTTTAAAATTGAAGAGCACCACATTTACTCCAGTTTCCGTCAGGGCAAAATGATCGCCAAACTGGATAAAGCACCAGTCGATAAAGTCCCGGCATATTATAAAGATACCGTGCGTCCGTATATTGTGGATCACGTTAACGGGGCATTCCTGGCGGCAACGCGTAAAACCTGGCGTCGAATTTGCCCGTTATGGCTCACGCTGTTCCAGGATACCTGGGAGTTGATGGATGATAGCCAGCCACCGACAGATCAGCTGCCACTAGCCGCTTTGCTGGATATGCTCGATATCAAAACCGTGAATTTAGGTGACTGGATGAACTGGCCAGTATCCAAGAAAATTGGCGGCACACCATCGGTGATTCCAAAACAAGTTGTGGGCGCGCATGGCGGTTTCCCACTTTCTGAATGGCAAAAATATCTGGTTTCGCCGGAAAGTGAATTGCTGTTTAAAGGGCAGGATTACACACGCAAAGTACGTTATCTGACGGATGCTGAAAAGCAGACGGCAAGCGAGTAAAGATGTGAGAAAGGCCGGTTTCCCGGCCTTTTTTAATTGCTCCGCGCGGTTAATCCCAGCTAAGAATGACTTTGCCAGACTGACCAGAACGCATGGCATCAAAACCTTTCTGGAAATCATCGATACCAAAACGGTGAGTGATTATTGGTGACAGATCCAGACCAGACTGAATCAGCGCCGCCATTTTGTACCAGGTTTCGAACATCTCGCGCCCGTAAATACCTTTGATGAACAAGCCCTTGAAGATGACTTTCGTCCAGTCGATAGACATATCTGACGGAGGAATACCCAGCATCGCAATACGACCACCGTGGTTCATGGTATCGAGCATGGTACGGAATGCCGGCGGAGCACCAGACATCTCAAGGCCCACATCAAAGCCTTCGGTCATGCCCAACTCTTTCATTACGTCGGTCAGGCTCTCTTTGCTGACGTTTACCGCGCGGGTCACGCCCATTTCACGCGCCAGTTCAAGACGATATTCGTTCACATCGGTGATCACAACATTACGCGCACCAACGTGTTTAGCGACAGCCGCCGCCATAATACCGATTGGGCCAGCACCTGAAACCAGCACATCTTCACCAACCAGATCGAAGGACAGCGCGGTGTGAACTGCATTGCCAAACGGGTCGAAGATAGATGCCAGATCGTCAGAAATATTGTCAGGAATTTTGAAAGCATTGAAGGCAGGCAGCACCAGATACTCTGCGAAACAGCCAGGGCGGTTTACGCCAACACCTGTGGTATTACGGCACAAGTGAGTGCGGCCAGCGCGACAGTTACGGCAGTGACCACAAGTGATATGGCCTTCACCGGATACACGGTCGCCAATTTTAAAGCCTTTAACTTCTTGGCCGATGCCAACCACTTCACCCACATATTCGTGACCGACAACCATCGGAACCGGAATAGTTTTCTGCGACCATTCGTCCCAGTTATAAATATGCACATCGGTGCCGCAGATTGCGGTTTTACGGATTTTGATCAGCAGATCGTTATGACCCATTTCAGGCGTGGGTGCATCCGTCATCCAGATGCCTTCTTCTGCTTTCAGTTTCGCTAATGCTTTCATGACCGCTCCCTCAGGCGATAACGCCCAACTGTTTACCGATACGCGTAAATGCGTCAACCGCACGTTCAATTTGCTCAGTCGTGTGAGCCGCTGACATCTGAGTACGGATGCGCGCCTGACCTTTTGGTACTACCGGGAAGAAGAACCCAGTGACATAAATGCCTTCTTTTTGCAGTTCACGCGCAAAGTTCTGTGCCACAACCGCTTCACCTAGCATCACAGGGATGATGGCGTGATCCGCCCCCGCCAGGGTAAAACCTGCTGCGGACATTTTCTCGCGGAACAAACTCGCGTTAGCCCACAGACGAGCACGAATCTCAGCGCCGGTTTCCAGCATTTCCAGAACTTTGATGGATGCCGAAACGATAGCCGGGGCCAAAGAGTTAGAGAAAAGGTATGGGCGAGAGCGCTGACGCAGCCACTCGATCACTTCTTTACGACCCGCAGTATAGCCGCCGGACGCGCCGCCGAGCGCTTTGCCCAACGTGCCGGTAATGATGTCTACACGATCCATCACATCGCAATATTCATGCGTGCCACGGCCATTTTCACCGACAAAACCGACTGCGTGAGAATCATCAACCATCACCAGCGCATCATATTCATCAGCTAAATCACAAACACCGTTCAGGTTCGCAATCACGCCATCCATAGAGAAGACACCATCGGTGGCAATCATGATGTGACGAGCCCCTGCCGCACGCGCTTCTTTCAGGCGAGCCTCAAGCTCTTGCATATCGTTGTTTGCATAGCGATAACGCTGTGCTTTACACAGACGCACACCATCAATAATGGATGCGTGGTTCAGGGCATCAGAAATAATCGCATCTTCTGGGCCAAGCAGTGTTTCAAACAGGCCGCCGTTGGCATCGAAGCAGGAAGAATAAAGAATTGCATCTTCCATTCCGAGGAAGCCAGCAAGCTTGCCCTCCAGCTCTTTATGGCTGTCTTGCGTCCCACAAATGAAACGCACAGATGCCATCCCAAAACCGTGTGTATCCATGCCCTGCTTTGCGGCATCGATCAGCTGCGGGTGGTTAGCGAGCCCAAGATAGTTATTGGCGCAGAAGTTAATAACATGACTGCCATCAGCAACAGTGATATCTGCCTGTTGGGCAGAAGTGATAATACGTTCTTCTTTAAACAACCCTTCCGCCCGTGCGGTTTCAAGTTGGGATGTTAACTGTTGGTAAAAATCTCCGCGCATTGCGATTCTCCAGGCATGGCTAATTTCGGCACATATTACCCAAACCTATACCAGGACACGAGATTACGCTTCAATGAAATTGAAATTTGCAGCATAAATCACGAGGCTGAGAAACTTCCTCATATTAGGCGGGTCCACGAATGTAATGGTATGATAAGAGCCATTAGCGCGTGAGGTATTGTGCCTTACGGCCCTCTTTTTTTAAGGTTTTCGCTTATGATTATTGTCACCGGCGGTGCTGGCCTTATTGGCAGCAACATCATTAAGTCACTGAATGATATCGGCCATACTGATATTCTGGTGGTCGACAACCTGAAGGATGGCACTAAGTTCGCCAACCTCGTAGATTTAAATATTGCCGACTACATGGATAAAGAAGACTTCTTAATCCAGATTATGGCCGGTGAAGAATTCGGCGATATCGAAGCAATTTTCCATGAAGGTGCTTGTTCTTCCACCACTGAGTGGGATGGCAAGTACATGATGGATAATAACTATCAGTACTCAAAAGAAGTTCTGCATTACTGCCTTGAGCGCGAAATTCCGTTCCTGTATGCCTCATCTGCTGCAACTTACGGCGGCCGCAACAGCGATTTTATCGAGTCTCGTGAATTCGAGCAGCCGCTGAATGTTTATGGTTACTCCAAATTCCTGTTCGACGAATACGTGCGCCAAATCCTGCCTGAAGCTAACTCCCAGATCACTGGCTTCCGTTACTTCAACGTCTATGGGCCACGCGAAGGCCATAAAGGCAGTATGGCAAGCGTTGCGTTCCATCTGAACACTCAGTTGAACAACGGCGAAAATCCAAAACTGTTTGAAGGCAGCGATAGCTTTAAGCGCGACTTCATTTACGTGGGTGACGTTGCAGCGGTTAACCTGTGGTTCTGGCAGAACGGCGTATCCGGAATTTATAACTGTGGTACTGGTCGTGCGGAATCCTTCCAGGCCGTTGCTGACGCAGCCCTGGCATTCCATAAAAAAGGCAGCATTGAGTACATTCCGTTCCCGGAAAAACTCAAAGGCCGCTATCAGGCATTTACTCAGGCCGACTTAACCAATCTGCGTGCCGCAGGTTACGACAAGCCATTCAAAACTGTTGCCGAAGGCGTAACAGAATATATGGCCTGGCTGAACCGTGACGCATAAGCAGGTAGCCTGACGCATGAAAATACTGGTGATTGGCCCATCATGGGTGGGCGACATGATGATGTCGCAAAGTCTCTATCGCACGCTCAAGGCGCGCTATCCCCAGGCAATCATTGATGTGATGGCACCGGCATGGTGCCGTCCATTGCTGTCACGTATGCCAGAAGTTAACGAAGCGTTGGCGATGCCACTTGGGCATGGCGCTCTGGAGATTGGCGAACGCCGCCGTCTTGGACACGCCCTGCGAGCTAAACGTTACGATCAAGCCTATGTGCTGCCAAACTCATTCAAATCTGCACTGGTTCCTTTCTTTGCCAATATCCCACAACGTACCGGCTGGCGAGGTGAAATGCGCTATGGGTTGCTCAACGACGCCCGCGTGCTGGATAAGCAAGCCTGGCCATTAATGGTCGAGCGTTACGTTGCGTTAGCATATGAGAAAGGGGTAATGCAGTCGGCTAAAGACCTCCCCCAGCCGTTGCTATGGCCTCAGTTGCAAGTCAATGAAAGCGAAAAGCTTCAGACGACTGCTGCATTTAGTCTTGATGCCAAACGCCCAATTATTGGTTTCTGCCCTGGTGCTGAATTTGGTCCAGCGAAACGCTGGCCGCATTATCACTACGCAACCCTTGCTGGCAAACTCATTGATGATGGCTATCAAGTTGTGTTGTTTGGTTCGGCAAAAGATAAAGAAGCCGGGAATGATATTGTCTCCGCATTAACCACACAGCAGCAGGCGCATTGCCGTAATCTTGCGGGTGATACCGCTCTTGAGCAAGCCGTTATACTCATCGCCGCTTGTCAGGCTGTGGTGAGTAACGATTCAGGTTTAATGCACGTTGCCGCAGCGCTCAATCGCCCACTTGTTGCGTTGTATGGCCCAAGCAGCCCAGACTTTACCCCACCGTTATCGCATAAGGCGCGCGTTATCCGCCTTATTAGCGGCTATCACAAAGTGCGTAAAGGCGACGCCGCAGAAGGCTACCATCAAAGTTTGATTGATATTACTCCAGAGCGAGTAATGGAAGAGCTTACAGCTCTGCTGCTAGCGGAGAACGAAGCGTAATGCGGGTATTAATCGTCAAAACATCTTCAATGGGCGATGTGCTACATACCTTGCCTGCGCTGACTGACGCAATGAATGCCATTCCTGGTATCCGCTTCGATTGGGTAGTTGAGGAAGGCTTTGCGCAAATCCCTGGCTGGCATCCAGCTATCGATAAAGTTCTTCCAGTGGCGATTCGTCGCTGGCGTAAAAGCTGGTTTTCAACCGCAGTGAAAGCCGAGCGAGCGGCATTCTACCAGGCGCTACGCGCCGAAAATTACGATCTCATCGTTGATGCCCAGGGATTAATAAAGAGCGCTGCTCTGGTGACTCGTAAAGCCCGTGGGACAAAACATGGTATGGACTGGAATAGCGCCCGTGAACCGTTAGCCAGCCTCTTCTACAATCGCCGGCATTCAATCGCGAAACAGCAGCATGCTGTGGAACGTACGCGCGAGTTATTTGCCAAAAGTATTGGTTATCAGAAACCTGAAAAACAAGGTGACTATGCAATAGCCCAGCATTTTCTGGCTACCGCGCCGTCAGATATGGGGGAATATATGATTTTCCTTCATGCCACCACACGCGATGAAAAACATTGGCCGGAATCACACTGGCGAGATCTTATTCAATTAATGCACAATACTGGCTTACGTATTAAACTCCCGTGGGGTGCAAATCACGAGCACGAACGGGCAATTCGTTTAGCTGAAGGATTTGATAATGTTGAAGTGTTGCCACGTCTGTCCCTTGAACAGGTAGCCAAACAACTTGCTGGAGCCAGAGCTGTTGTCTCCGTCGATACCGGATTAAGTCATCTGACCGCCGCATTAGGTCAGCCAAACATCACATTGTATGGCCCAACCGATCCGGGTTTAATTGGTGGCTACGGTGAAAATCAACATGAAATCAGGGGCGCAGGAAAAAGTATGGCTAACATTACCGCTGTGGATACATTTACCGCACTCCAGAAAATTAGCCACTTAAAGACAGAATAACGATTAATGAGCTATCTAATCCTCTTTATCCTCTTTCTTCCGTTCAAATTGATCGGAAAACTGTTTTATAAAAAAACAGGCCGAAACTTACTCATTCAAACGGCAAAAATAGGCGATTTCGTCAACGTAACGCCCTTGCTCGCCCATCTGAAGCACAGTGATGTTTTGATCAGTAAAACTGTTCTTCCTTTGGCTAAACATGATGAAACTATCGATACCATCTTCTTGATTGAAGAACATAAAAAGAGCCTATGGCGCAAGTTTCGCCTGGCTTTCAAATTGATGAATCGCTACGAAAATGTTTACTTGTTACATCCAAATAGTACGAATCTTTTCTTCGCGTCAGTCTGCAATGCGAAGAACAAACAGTACCTGTCGACTTACACGCGTCGCTGGTATCAAGCTCCGCTTTACTTTACGGCTACTGGTACTGTTGAACATAGCAAAGACCAATTAACTGTCGATGATTACCTTAAGCTCGCCGATCGTACTTTGACCTGGCGTAATGCTCCTAAGCATGCAACCCGGCCATTACGAAAGCCGGAATCCTACCCAATATCGCTTGATAAACAAAACGTTATCAAAATTGGCCTGAGTATATCTGCAGGAAACAAGTCAAAAACAATTCCTGCCGCAGTATGGAAAAAAGTATTTGATGCTTTAGATGACTTAAATTGTATTTACTATGTTTTCGGTCCTCAAAGCGAACAAGTATGGCTCGATGACTTGTACCGTGCAGTAGGTGAACGAGAAGATATTGTGAGTCTGATTGGCGAATTACCTTTGGAAGATGTCCCTTTTGCTATTAGTAAAATGGATTTCTATATTGCATCAGATTCTGGAAATGTTTATATAGCAGATGCAGTTGGTGTCCCTATTGTTCTCATTTATGGTCCGTGCTGCATTGAAGAGCAGCGTCCGTTAGGCAACGTTCTGTTAATTGGTCATAAAGAGTATGAAAAATCATATATCTTTGAAGCTCCTTACTATTTTGATCGCTCAAGAGAAGAGATGTTTGCGTTGAGTGATGATGATCTTGAAAGAATAAATAATTTCATCTGTAACAATATCAATGAAAACACTAGAAGATAACTCAATTCTGCTTTTTGCTATTAATGAGTAGGTATATGGCCACCCTCCCTTTTCTAAGCATTATTATTGCAGCACATAATTGTGAAAAAACCATCGATGATACATTTGATAGTCTTATCAACGCGCTAGGCCCTGCGATAAGTGAATCTGAGATAATTATCATTGACGATGGTTCAGAAGACTCCACAGCCCAAAAAATTTCTTCTTTCGCTGAAAGATTCTCCCAAGTTATTATCTCAACAGTAAATTATAAAAATATTGGGATGGTTCGCCAACATGGTGTTTCCTTGTCACAAGGTAAATACATCACAATGTTGGATAGCGATGATATTATAAAGGCCGAAACTTTAACGCCCATTTTTACTTTTTTACATGATGTCAAACCTGACATGCTTCTCACCCGTTTACATGAAATTCGTGATCTTAATAAAATAAATCACCAGTGGTCGGGTTTAAAGCCTGAAAAAATATCTCAAAATGAAGCTATAACCCGTTTTCTTATCCATAAAGACCTTCAAGCCCATCTGATTGGTCAGTTTATAAAACGTGATATTTATATAGAAAATAAAATTCCTCCTATGACGTGCTATGAGGATTTTTATATTTTCCCTAAAATGTTAACGCAAGCGACAAACATTTACTTTCAGTTTGACAGTCATTATTACTATATAAAAAGGCAAGGTAGTTTATCTACCTCACTGGATCAGGATAAAATAAAAAATCTACTCACCTGTACAATTAAAATGGAAGATGATTTACCAGTGAAATTTCGTCATCTTATATTGTGTCACTGGCTAGATATCTATCTTAAACACTATGATTCTCTGACAGAGAATGATCATCGATCTATTGTTAAAAAACATGTCGTTATGACACATTCATTAGGTTTTTTCCTAAACCGCCATGTTCGATTCAGTTATAAGAGAAAAGCTTTGAGTACATTATGGAAAAATTAAAATCTCGCATTTACGTTTCGGTTTTTATTTTTGCAGCGCTTTCGGTCGCATTCGCATTACTTAGTAACGGAAGACAAAAAGATTTTTACTACATTGCAGTCTATTTGAGTATCATTGGCATAATCATTGAGCGGAAAAATCTCTCTTTTAACAAATTTAACATTGCCTATCCGATAATGCTAATCGGTGTTGTAAAATTAATCTGGTTCTTATGGCTTGGTAAGGATGTAAATGGCTATAATACTTACAGCGATCAGTTTGGAGCAGGAAAAAAATTACTACTTGGCGGCGTGTTAGTTTTTTATCTCACTCAATTCAGCCACTATATTCGAGCGATAAATTATAAAAACGTTATGCTTGCCATAATTGGCATCGCTTTTGTTTCTGCATCTTGCTATGCATTTTGGCAATCGTGGAACGGAATTGGCCGGGCTGAAATGGCAATTAACAGAGCAACGATTTCTGCATATGTTTATTCAACTCTGAGTGTTATTTTTATTTATCTATTATATATTCAGAAAAAACCTTCATGTTATATCATAGCCGCATTAAGTATTGTTTTATCATTCACAGTTGTCATTTTAACAGGCACTCGCGCAGCAATTATTCTTCATTTGCTAATCATCGCGATGATGACGATTTATTACTTTAAAAAACTTCACTTTAAGTCAACATTAATTGTATTAGTTATCGCTCTACTAGCCAGTTTTGCTCTCTACAAAAACTACATTCACCCTAAAATACAACAAACATATAATGAAGTAACTCTATACCAGGAAGGCCAGGATAACACTTCTCTCGGTGCCCGCTTCTCTATGTGGACTGTTGGTTTAAAAAATTTTGTTAACGCCCCATTCGGGCAATCTATGCAATCTCGATTTAATTACTCAGAGCAATATGTTTCAAAGAACCCCCAATATAAATCAACAATGGAATTCATCAACGTACATCTTCATGATGAAACGATTGAAACATTATCACTGCAAGGGATATTCGGTGGGTTAGCATTGCTGTGGTTCTATATGAGTATATCCTGGGTAGCGATCCGCGACCGCAATACACCATTGTTATTTACAATGAACTGTTTAGCGGCATACGGTTTAAGTGATGTTTTACTTTTAAGCTCAGAAGCTGTTTTATTTTACATCGCTCTAATTGGGATCTGTGGAATTAAGCTTCCCGAAAAAAGCATCTAGATAGAACGAAAAAGCCGGATTTTATCCGGCTTTTTTTGCGTCATAATACTCCGCCAGCGTCATCCCCACCGTTCTTTCAGCAAGCCAGGAAAATAACGTCTCTAAATCCTGATATAACTGCTCAATATCTGCTTCATTCTTAAATGTAGGGCTACCACCCGGCATAAACTCCGAGGAATGGAGCATAAACTCTACGTAGTCACTGCCTTCAGCTAATGTTTTTTCCGCAACCGCTATCATTTGTGCGGCGTTACCACCCGATGGGCGCAACCAATTAACGGAAGGACTACGATATTTCCCACGAAGCCGGTCATAGCTTTGTTTAAAGCTATTCATTAACGGGCTGTGCTTATATTGAATGCTCATCGGGACTTCGAGCAGCGTAGAGTTACCGGGCTGGCTAATATTTTCTAGATCCATGAAATAAGCCTGGGTCGGGAAATGTTGATAATCCGTTCCGCCATTCCCTGTTGGGGCACCCTTAGCATTTCGCCAGTTAACCCTTGGGGTCACTGAACAATCCACCTTATAACCCAATTCCACCAAATGTTTGGCGTAACGGCTATCAAATGCCCAACGCCCGGCACGATGGCTGATCATTTTTGTGCCAAAAGTTTCTTCCAATAGAGTGGTCATATAAACCACCTTCTCGCGTAGGACCTCATCAGGATACTCAATCAGATAAGGCTGCCAGCGCCAGTCATCACCGGTTAAGTCATAATCAGGTGGGCTATTCCATGCATGTAAATGCATGCCAACTTCACCCTGGCCACGAGCAATTACATCCTTAGCAAATTCGATGTAATCCGGGTCGATAGCCATTTCATAATTTGTCAGCCAAACCGGTTTAAAACCATATTTCTCACATAATGCCTGGAAACGAGGTAAAAAACGGGCATTCTCAGTTTTGATTTGCCGGTGGTTTTGCCACAGATTATCGCCTTCGGTATCAATAGTAATGATGAATGCTGGTTTAGTCATTTCCGTCTCTGAGCTAACACGAGGTTTACATCATGTTACGCAGCCTGTCTGATTAGGGCAAACCGCTTACGTTCAAATTTCTGACTTCTGAGCACAAATGTAGCAACCATACTCAAGGTCTATTAGAATCACCCTCTGGTTGATCACCTAAAGATGATAATGAATAACGCCTTGAATTCTCTCGCAAGCGAGCCACCTGCTCGCATTCTACTAATAAAGTTGCGCCATCATGGTGACATGCTGCTCACCACCCCAGTGATCAACTCATTACACCAGGCATGGCCACAGGCAGAAATTGATGTACTGCTGTATGAAGAAACACGCGATATGCTGGCAGCTCATCCATTCATTCATCGTATTTATGGCATTGACCGTAAGTGGCGAAAACTCGGTACTCGCCAGCATTTATGCAAAGAATGGCAGTTACTCAAAACGCTGCGCGAGCAAAAATACACTTTGGTCATCAACCTTGCCGATCAGTGGCGTAGCGCTATTGTGACTCGTTTCACCGGCGCCCCTTCACGTATCGGTTTCGATTTCAATAAACGTCGCGGGTGGTTCTGGCGCAATTGCCATACTCAACTTGCATCGGTAGCCCACCATCAGACTCTGCATACCGTTGAACAAAATTTATCCATCCTTGCTCCGCTTGGTATCTCTGAATGTCACAGTGTGACGATGAGTTACCAGCCTGAAGACTGGCAAACCGTGCAAGCTACGCTGCAAAGCAAAGGTGTGGAAGGTTCATTTATCGTGGTGCAGCCTACATCCCGCTGGTTCTTCAAATGCTGGGATGAGAGCAAAATGGCGCAAACTATCACAGCGCTACAAAATGACGGTCATACTCTTATTTTGACTTCCGGTCCCGATAAGAATGAAAAAGCGATGATTGAGAAAATCCGCGCATTGTGCCCGCCAGAACGCATTTATTCCCTCGCAGGTGAATTAACCCTGCGACAATTAGCCGCGCTCATTGATCATGCTCGCCTGTTTATTGGCGTAGATTCAGTGCCAATGCATATGGCTGCTGCGTTAAGAACGCCCTGCATCGCATTATTTGGCCCGTCAAAATTGAGATTCTGGAGCCCGTGGGATGTCGTCGGTGACGTTATCTGGGCTGGTAACTTCGGTGAACTTCCCGATCCAGACAAGATTGATACCAATACAAAAGAACGTTATCTCGATGCCATTCCGGTTAATGTCGTTGTAGCCGCCGCAAGGAAACAGTTGTTATGAAGCACTGCCGTCTGGCAATCGTCCGCCAAAAATATCGCCCGGATGGAGGTGCCGAGCGTTTCGTTTCACGTGCGCTTGAAGCATTAAGTGCCCATGACATGGAACTCAACGTTATCACCCGGCAGTGGGAAGGCGAACGCCAGGATAACTGGCATATTCATATATGTGACCCAATGAAGCTTGGGCGAATCAGCCGTGAAAAAGGTTTTGCTGATGCGGCCAGGAAACTTTGGCAACGTGAAAATTTCGATATTGTTCAGAGTCATGAGCGCATCGCAGGGTGTGATATTTATCGGGCTGGTGATGGCGTTCATCGACGCTGGTTAATGCAGCGAGCCAGAATTTTACCGACATGGCGTGGAAAGTGGTTATTTATGGACAGATACCACCGCTATGTCATGCAAGCTGAAAGAGCTATGTACCAGGCTCCTGAGCTAAAAGCCGTAATCTGCAATGCAGAAATGGTGAAGCAAGAAATCATCGAAGATTTCTCTATACCTGCTAACAAGATACATGTCATCTATAATGCCATTGACTCCTCCCGCTTCGTTCCAGCAAATGATGAATTGAGAGCTAAGTTACGTAATGAAATGACCATCCCGCAAAATGCGGTGACGCTGGTCTTTGTAGGATCGGGATTTGAGCGCAAAGGGCTTGCCAGTGCGATAAGAGCCATTGCGAATACCGATCGCTATCTTGTCGTTGTCGGACAGGATAAAGCCGATAAACAGTACCAAGAACTGGCACAATCTTTGGGGTGCCAGAACCGAGTGCGGTTTATGGGGATGCAGAAAAACACACTGCCTTTCTATCAAGCTGTTGATGGACTATTACTGCCAACGCTATATGATCCATTCCCTAATGTGATACTTGAAGCAATGGCATGTGGTTTACCGGTTATTACTTCGCACACCTGTGGTGGTGCTGAATTTATTACAACCGGACAAAATGGATACGTTTGTGATGCACTCGATATCCCACGATTGTCAGAAGCGGTAATGGCAATACCATCGCGCTTTGTTGATGAAAGTATGGGGATATTTGCTCGTGAACGAGTCAGGGATGCGACACCGGAAAAACTTTCACAGCAGCTTATTTCGCTGTATCAAAACATACTGGATTAGATGATGCGTATCCTAATGGTTATTGATGGTTTACCTGGCGGCGGTGCTGAAAAGACCGTTCTAACCTTATCGCAAGGTTTGGTGGGCATGGGCCATCAGGTTTCCGTATTTTCTCTGCGCAGTGTCTGTGACTATGACCTCCCTGAGGGCGTTGATTATCAAGTCATTCTGGATACCTGTAGAAAACCCTGGCGCAAACTAACTGAACTATCTCGCCGTGCAGCGCTGCTCGATAGCGCAGTTGAACAAGCGCAGAAAAAAGGGAAATTTGACCTCATCTTTTCGCATCTGCATAAAACCGATCGCATTGTTGCCCACACAAAATCTATACCGCGTGAAAAGCTTTGGTATTGCGTGCATGGCATGTTCTCTTTCTCGTATCTCCAACATCGTCATGGCTTCTCCCGCTGGCTAAAACGCAAAAAAATTCAAAGTGTTTATCAGAACAGTAACGTCGTCGCCGTATCTAAAGCGGTGCTGCAAGATATTACTCAGGGTTTCGACATCACGCTTTCCCGCAGCTCCGTCATACATAACCCATTCGACATTGACGGGATTCATTTACGCGCGAAAGAGCCATGTGATATGGCGGGGCAGGATTATCTCATTCATGTTGGGCGTTTCCATGAACATAAGCGCCATGATCGACTCATCAATGCCTACGCGCTTAGTAAGATTCAGGTTCCATTAGTCTTGATGGGCAGCGGTAGTGAAGAACGCATTGCCGAGATTAAAGCGATGGCTGCTGCCGCAGGCGTTGCTGACCGCGTCATTATCAAATCATTCGTTCCTAATCCTTATCCGTGGATTGCCAATGCACGCATGCTGCTGTTGAGTTCAGATTGCGAAGGGTTTGGTAACGTATTAGTAGAAGCTCTGATTTGCCAGACACCAGCAGTCAGTACGTACTGCCCGGGTGGGCCTGCAGAAATTCTCACAGAGGGACTGGCTCGCGGTCTTTCTGGTATGACGGCTCAGGAACTTGCGAATACCATGCTGGATATTTATAACAATCCACCGATTATCGACTCCACGAAGATTGAATCTTATAGCATTGGTGCCATCTGCCAGCAGTACTTGTCGCTGGCGGCAGAAGAAAGATAACGAAATTTTCAGGTAATTTTATGCCACAAAACCTACGTCCACTTCTTAGCGTTGTCGTTGCTGTTTATAACGGCGAACTTTTCTTGGCCAAATTTTTTGCCTGCCTTGAAGCTCAGAATATCAGCAGCATGGAAGTCATTATGGTGAACGATGGTTCAACCGATGGCTCGATGGCGATAATTGAAGCATGGCGCAGCAAATTCCCCGGCATGAAAGTTCTGGAGCAGGAAAACCAAGGCGTTTCTATTGCACGTAATACAGGACTGGCAGTGGCTACTGGCCAATACCTTTCCTTCCCGGACATTGATGACGACTTTAAACCTGGCATGTACCGCCATCTTCTTGATTTAGCGCTGAAAAATAACCTGGATGTTGTCACCTGTAATGGTAATTACGTCTATGAAAATAATAAGAAACCTTCACGCCCTATTTTCCCGCAGGATAAACTTCAGTCCACCGATGTACTGAGTGGTCCACAATGGCTGAAACGCGCACTGGATTCACGCAAATTTCTGCACGTTACTTGGCTAAACCTCTATCGCCATGATTTTATTCGCGAACATGGGTTTACGTTTGAGCCAGGTTTGCGCCACCAGGACATTCCGTGGACAACAGAAGTGTTACTAGCCGCAGAACGTGTTCAATATACTGACGAACAATACTACGATTACTACATTCATTCAGCCTCGGTTTCCCACAAACCTGATACTGATGACACGCTGATCCGCTCCGCTCGCCATTACATGAAAATTCTGGAGATGCTGGATGCTATTAACCAGCGCTATCCTGAAGCCGTCAAAAACATTCCAGCCTGCAACTGGCAAATTGCAAAAGAAGGCCTTGGAATACTGCATACTTTCAACAGCATGAAAGATCCGCATAAAAAGAAGATGATCATCCAGGAGTTTTTTGATCGCGGTATCTGGCGCCTTATCTGGAAAAATGCCCGCGGCTTCCGCCTGCGCTGGCGCTTGGGTCGTCGTTATCTAAAACTGAAGAAAGCAACACGAGTACCTGGTTGAGAAACATTTCTTTTACGGGTAGTGCTTACTACCCGTCATTTTTGCAACACGACACAAACTGCTCCGAATACTAAGCAATGCCTTCGTGAAGTTACCAAAACAATAGCTTTAAGCTTCCCGAATGCTTAGAATTTGCCCGCCGATAATGAAAATACGGAAAATTCGCTTGGAATCGTTGTATACCGCCCTGTTCTACCTTATCCAGCCCCTTGTGTGGCTGCGACTATTACTCCGTAGCCGTAAAGCTCCCGCGTATCGTAAACGCTGGGCGGAACGCTACGGTTATTGCCGTGGAAAAGTGGAGCCCGATGGTATTCTTCTGCATTCAGTTTCGGTAGGTGAGACACTGGCGGCAATTCCGTTGGTGCGAGCCCTACGCCATCGTTACCCAACGATTCCGATTACCGTCACCACGATGACCCCTACCGGCTCTGAACGCGCTCAGTCGGCGTTTGGGCAAAACGTGCATCACGTCTATTTGCCTTACGATCTCCCCTGCGCCATGAAGCGCTTTTTCAACACCGTGCGCCCGAAATTGGTCATCGTGATGGAAACCGAGCTGTGGCCAAACATGATCAACGAATTACATAAGCGTAAAATCCCGTTGGTCATTGCCAATGCCCGTCTCTCTGCCCGTTCGGCAAATGGATATAAAAAACTGGGTAAATTTACGCGCCGTCTGATGAGCAAAATTACCCTCATCGCCGCGCAGAATGAAGAAGATGGCGGACGTTTCATCGAACTAGGATTGAAACGCTCGCAACTGACTGTAACCGGCAGCCTAAAATTTGATATCTCTGTGACTCCAGAGCTTGCCGCGCGCGCGATTACGTTACGCCGCCAGTGGGCCCCGCATCGCAAAGTTTGGATTGCTACCAGCACCCATGATGGCGAAGAGAGCATCATTCTTGATGCCCACCGCCAGTTGCTGGCCAAATTCCCTGATTTATTACTCATTCTTGTCCCGCGCCATCCGGAACGCTTTAAAGACGCACGGGATATGGCTCAGAAAGCTGGTTTCAGTTACATCATGCGCAGCAGCGGAGAAAAACCGTCCAACAGCACGCAAGTGGTGATTGGCGATACGATGGGCGAACTGATGATGCTGTACGGGATTGCCGATCTCGCCTTTGTTGGCGGCAGCCTGGTTGAGCGTGGAGGCCATAACCCGCTGGAACCGTCTGCTCATGCAATTCCGGTCTTAATGGGCCCGCACACCTTCAATTTCAAAGACATTTGCGCCAGATTGCAGAATGCTGATGGGCTGATTACCGTCACCGATGCCAACTCATTGGTCAATGAAATCACCACTTTGCTGACTGATGAAGATTATCGTCTTTACTACGGTCGCCATGCAGTTGAAGTGCTTCACCAGAATCAAGGCGCACTGCAGCGCTTGCTACAATTACTGCAACCGTATCTGCCGCAACGGAGCCATTAATGCCCAATCGTTTGTCCGTCGTGATGATCGCTAAAAATGCGGCAGACGTATTGCCAGAATGCCTGGCTTCAGTTTCATGGGCAGATGAGGTGGTGTTGCTGGATTCAGGAAGTACCGATTCTACCGTCGAGATAGCCCTTCAGGCAGGTGCAAAGGTTTTCATTAATGAAGACTGGCAGGGCTTTGGCAAACAACGTCAGCTCGCACAGAGCTACGCCAGCCACGATTATATTTTGATGATCGATACCGATGAGCGCGTCACACCCGAACTGGCCAGCACACTCAAAGCGGTACTAGAAAATCCTCAGCAAGATACTGTTTACAGCATTGCACGCCGCAACCTATTCCTCGGACGCTTTATGCGCCACAGCGGTTGGTATCCCGATCGTGTGACTCGCCTCTATGCCCGTTCGCGCTATAGCTATAATGACAATCAGGTTCATGAATCTCTAGAAGCACCCGGCGCAAAGGTTGTCCCACTTAAAGGGGATTTGCTCCATTTGACCTGCCGTGATTTCGCAAGCTTCCAACGCAAACAGTTAAATTATGCGACCGCTTGGGCGCAAGAGCGTCATCAACGCGGCAAACGAGTCTCTATTGCAGGTATTTTTGGTCACACCTTCGGAGCATTTTGTAAAACTCTGTTGTTGCGTGCTGGTTTTCTCGATGGGAAGCAGGGCTGGTTACTTGCGGTCGTCAATGCACAATACACGTTTAACAAGTACGCTGAACTCTGGGCACTGAATCAAAGCTACACGGAAAACAAACCTCTATGACCACCCGAGCGATTTACCCGGGCACGTTTGATCCCATTACCAATGGTCATCTGGACATCGTGACTCGCGGTGCGATGATGTTCGATACTCTGATTCTGGCGATTGCGAACAGCCCGCATAAAAAAACCCTCTTCACACTGGAAGAAAGAGTTCAGCTCGCGCAAGGCGTTACAGCACATTTGCCGAATGTTGAAGTGGTTGGGTTTAGCGATCTGATGGCGAACTTTGCGAAGACCCAGCAGGCGAATGTCCTGGTCCGTGGGCTACGCACAGCGGCAGATTTTGAATATGAGATGCAGCTGGCTCATATGAACCGCCACTTAATGCCTGAGCTTGAAAGCGTGTTTCTGATGCCGTCGAAGGACTGGTCTTTTGTCTCTTCATCGCTGGTAAAAGAAGTCGCCCGCCATCATGGTGATGTTGCACACTTCCTGCCGAAAGCAGTTTGCAAAGCGTTACTGAAAAAAATCAATCAGCCCCAATAGCATTCGAGTTGCATGATGACGGGTGATAATTAATGCTGGCAGTGGCGGCAATAAAAAGTACTGCGCTGTCCATGCTTGCTGATAATAATTGGTGCACCACAAACCCTGCATGGTTCACCTGCCCGTCCGTAAACCTGTAATTCCTGAGCGAAATAGCCTGGCTTACCATCAGACTGCAGAAAATCTTTAAGTGTCGTACCACCTTGCTCAATCGAGCGAAGCAGCACTGCTTTAATCGTCTTAACCAGTAAATCACATTCTGTTTGAGACAATGACTGCGCAGCTCTATCCGGATGGATCCCCGCAGCAAACAGCGATTCGCTGGCGTAAATATTACCCACTCCCACCACAAGCTTGTTATCCATTAGCCACGGTTTAATGGCGATTTTCTTTTTCGCTGATTTCTCGCGCAGATAATCAGCCGAAAACTCGTCGCTCAGTGGCTCTGGGCCAAGATGTGCCAGCACATTGCTACCTTCAAGCTCTTTCGCCCACAGCCACGCACCAAAGCGGCGTGGATCTGTATAGCGCAGGACTTTGCCGTTACTCATCACCAAATCGACGTGATCGTGTTTTTCAGCAGGATAATCTTCAGGAAGAATGCGCAGGCTACCCGACATGCCAAGATGGATAATAATCCAGCCATCGGGAAGTTCGAGCAGCAAGTATTTAGCGCGACGCTGCACACTTAAAACGGGTTTATCACTCAGAGCATGGATTTCATCAGAGACAGGCCAACGCAGTCGACCATTACGCACGACAGCATGCAAGATGGTTTCACCAACCAGATGTGGCTCTATACCACGTCGGCTGGTTTCTACTTCAGGTAACTCGGGCATAAATCCTCCGCACTCTAAGTCCTAAAACAAAAAAACCCCGCCGAAGCGAGGTTTTCATCAAAGACACTAAAATTATTTAATTTTAGCTTCTTTGTACAGTACGTGTTGACGGACAACTGGATCGAATTTTTTCAATTCCAATTTTTCCGGTTTAGTACGCTTGTTCTTCGTGGTGGTATAGAAGTGACCAGTACCAGCAGAAGAAACCAGCTTGATCTTCTCGCGAACACCTTTAGCCATGACTTAGTTCCTCTTAGTACTTCTCGCCACGGGTACGCATATCGGCCAAGACCGTTTCGATACCCTTCTTATCAATTACACGCATACCTTTAGCAGATACACGCAGTGTGACAAAACGCTTCTCGCTCTCAACCCAAAAACGGTGAGAGTGCAGGTTCGGCAGGAAACGGCGTTTGGTCGCGTTCATTGCGTGGGAACGGTTATTACCGGTCACCGGACGCTTGCCAGTAACTTGGCAGACTCGGGACATGTCTATTCTCCAAAAATCAAATTAGCTCGAGCTTCGTATAGGGTTATGGCGCCTCGTCAGGCCGCAAGCCTGGTCCCTGGCGGTTCAATGTGAACCACAGTTCCAGGCGCATAATGCCAAAACCCGAGATTCTCAAAGGTGGCGTAGTATACGCTGCCTAACGCATGTGCTCAAGTCCCGAACAGACAAAGATCCCCAAGGATCGCGCAATTCGTCTTAAATCCACCCACGTTCGGCAAAAGAAACGTACTCTCCACGGCCAATAACAAGGTGATCGAGCACTCGAATTTCCATAAACAGGCAAGCTTTTACGATACGTTCAGTAATAACACGATCAGCTTTACTCGGTTCTGCTCGACCAGACGGGTGATTATGCGCGAGTATTAACGCCGCTGCATTGGATTTCATCGCTTCACGCACAATTTCTCTCGGATGAACCTCAACATGGTTCAATGTTCCCGAAAACATAGGGCAATGTTTAATCACCCGATGCTGATTATCCAAAAAAATAACCATAAAGATCTCACGCTCTGCAGTGGTCAGTTGGCTTTGGATGAAATCCCTTACGGAATCAGGCCCCTTGAGCGTTAGCTCCTCAACACCTCGCGAATAGTAATAACGCCTCGCCAGCTCAGCAATGGCATTCAACTGGGTGTATTTTGCGCTCCCAATACCTTTCACATCCTTAAATTGCGAATAATCAGCCGACAGCAGCCGACTTAACGACCCAAACTGATGCAGTATGCTTTGCGCAAATACCATGACATTCATGTTTCTGCAGCCAGTGCGTAAAAAAAGTGCCAGTAATTCCACATCAGATAATGAACTAGCCCCAAATTTCAAAAGTTTTTCCCGCGGCATATCCGCTTTGTCTTGCCTCAATGATTCGTCCATCAGAACCTCCCTGCCCTTCGTTATCACTATTTAGCACAACTCGAGCAATGCACACGACTCGCAGATATTCTCCATGCGGGATGTCTCGCAAACTGCAAAAAGTCGATACCGAATGAGTGTGGTAAAATATTCAGATGACTGTGACTTCTGGTGGAAAAATCATGATTGGGCTTGCTGGCAAAAAAATTGTTCTGGGTGTGAGTGGCGGTATCGCTGCTTACAAAACGCCAGAACTGGTACGCCGTCTGCGCGAACGCGGCGCTGAGGTTCGGGTAGTAATGACTGAGGCCGCCAAAGCCTTTATTACGCCACTGAGTTTACAAGCCGTTTCAGGTTATCCCGTATCAGATAGCTTGTTAGATCCCGCAGCAGAAGCGGCTATGGGGCATATCGAATTAGGCAAATGGGCTGATTTAGTTATTCTTGCACCAGCGACAGCTGATTTAATTGCTCGCATTACCGCAGGGATGGCAAATGACCTGGTAAGCACGATTTGCCTTGCGACACCCGCACCCGTTGCCGTTTTGCCAGCCATGAACCAACAAATGTATCGGGCAACAGCAACTCAGCACAATCTTGAGGTTTTATCTACGCGCGGCCTATTGATCTGGGGGCCTGATAGCGGCAGCCAAGCCTGTGGCGATATCGGCCCTGGCCGTATGCTCGACCCATTAGCGATTGTTGAGATGGCCGCGCAACATTTTACTGTCATCAAAGATCTGCAACATCTTAATGTCATGATTACCGCAGGCCCAACTCGTGAACGCCTGGACCCGGTGCGTTACATCACCAACGATAGCTCGGGAAAAATGGGCTTCGCAATTGCGGCTGCAGCGGCAACACGTGGTGCAAATGTGACATTAATTTCTGGCCCTGTTTCTTTGCCAACCCCACCATGGGTAAAACGCATTGATGTCACCACGGCCCTCGAAATGGAAACCACGGTTCAACAACATGTCCAGGGGCAGCAAATTTTTGTTGGCTGTGCGGCTGTTGCAGACTATCGTGCCGCCGCAGTTGCTGAAGAAAAAATCAAAAAGCAAGGCGATGAAATCACAATAAAAATGATAAAAAACCCGGATATTGTCGCCGGTGTCGCAGCACTTTTAACTCATCGTCCTTATGTTGTTGGGTTTGCCGCCGAAACAAATAATGTGGAAGAATACGCCAGGCAAAAACGCGTGAGTAAAAACCTCGATCTGATTTGTGCGAACGATGTTTCACAAGAAGGTCAGGGATTTAACAGCGAAAACAATGCATTGCACCTTTTCTGGCAGGATGGAGATAAAGTCTTACCTCTTGAGCGTAAGGAACTCCTTGGCCATCTTTTACTGAACGAGATAGTTACCCGTTATGATGAAAAAAATCGACGTTAAGATTCTGGACCCACGCGTTGGCCAACAGTTCCCACTGCCGACTTATGCAACTTCTGGCTCCGCAGGTCTTGACCTACGTGCCTGTCTGGATGAGGCCGTAGAGCTTGCTCCTGGTGTAACCAAGCTTATTCCAACCGGGCTGGCTATCCATATCGCTGATCCGTCTCTGGCGGCCGTCATTCTGCCTCGTTCAGGACTTGGTCATAAGCATGGCGTAGTGTTAGGCAATCTTGTCGGGCTGATAGACTCCGATTACCAGGGTCAGTTAATGGTTTCCGTGTGGAACCGTGGACAAGACCACTTCACCATCGAACCCGGCGAACGCATTGCACAAATGGTGTTTGTGCCTGTCGTTCAAGCTGAATTCAATCTGGTTGAAGATTTCGACTCCAGTGACCGAGGCGAAGGCGGTTTCGGCCATTCTGGTCGCCAGTAACTTCGTTTATAAACGTAACCCCACAGCGTAAAAAATGTGAAAAAACCGCAAACTTTAAGTTTGCGAGCGCTGTGTGGCTACTTGCCTGACAAGTGCGTTATTTCAGGGGTATTTTAGAACATGGCAGAAAAACAAGCTGCGAAACGGAATCGTCGCGAAGAAATACTTCAGTCTCTGGCCCAAATGCTTGAATCCAGTGATGGAAGCCAACGAATTACCACCGCTAAGCTCGCGGCGACTGTTGGCGTTTCCGAAGCTGCCCTTTATCGACATTTTCCTAGCAAAACGAAGATGTTCGATAGTCTTATCGAGTTTATTGAAGACAGTCTAATTACCCGTATCAATCTCATTTTGAAAGATGAGAAAGACACACACTCTCGGTTACGTTTGATTGTTCTACTGATTCTCGGGTTTGGCGAACGCAACCCTGGCCTTACACGTATTCTCACCGGCCATGCTTTGATGTTTGAACAAGACCGCTTGCAAGGCCGCATCAACCAGCTCTTTGAGCGTATTGAAGTCCAATTGCGCCAGGTGATGCGAGAAAAGAAGATGCGTGAAGGCGAAGGGTTTGTTACCGATGAATCGCTGCTAGCAAGCCAGCTTCTGGCATTTTGCGAAGGGACGCTATCGCGTTTTGTACGTAGCGAATTCCGCTATCTACCTACCGGTGATTTTGATATCCGATGGCCACTGGTTGCCTCCCAGCTTCAGTAATTGAAAAGGGCCTTTAAAGGCCCTTTTTCTTAAACACCGTACTGAGTACGGTATTCCTGTACAGCCGCTAAATGCACAGCCATCTCAGGTTTTTCTTCCAGGTATTCAACCAAGTCTTTCAGAGTGATGATTGAAATCACTTTGCATTGGTAATCACGCTCAACTTCCTGAATCGCTGATATCTCGCCACGACCACGTTCCTGGCGGTCCAGAGAAATGAGCACGCCAGCCAGTGATGCATCATTAGCGGCAATAATTTCCATGGACTCACGAATTGCCGTACCTGCGGTGATAACATCATCCACCAGCATTACACGCCCTTGCAGCGCGCTACCAACCAGATTGCCACCTTCACCATGGTCTTTGGCTTCTTTGCGGTTAAAGCAATATGGCAGATCAAGCTCGTGATGTTCGGCCAACGCAACGGCGGTAGTCGTCGCGATTGGAATCCCTTTGTAAGCCGGCCCAAACAGCAAATCAAACTCAATCCCGGAATCCACTAACGCTGCAGCATAAAAACGGCCCAACAGTGCCAGGTCGCGCCCGGTATTGAACAGCCCGGCATTGAAGAAATAAGGACTGGTACGCCCGGATTTCAGCGTGAACTCGCCAAACTTAAGTACCTGCTTGTTAAGCGCAAACTCAATAAACTGGCGCTGATACGGTTTCATGGATTTGCTCCTTTGCATTTCATTTAGATATTTACCCAAAATAATCCGAGTGGCATCACGTCGACAAGAGAGCGAATGCAGCCAACAAAGATGCAGCTTGAAGTATGACAGGTATAAAAAAGGCGACTCTCAGAGTCGCCTAAAATTAATTTTCTAACGCCGCCTTCTGCGCCGTTACGATTGATTCAATTCCCCCTCGCGCCAACGCCAGTAGCGCCAGCAACTCTTCATGGGTGAACGGCTCGCCTTCGGCGGTGCCCTGAACCTCGATCATTCGACCATCTTCCATCATCACGACATTCATGTCGGTCTCTGCGGCAGAATCTTCAACATACTCAAGATCGCAAACAGCAGCGCCATTAACAATCCCGACGGATACTGCAGCGACCATCCCTTTCATCGGGTTGGTTTTCAGCTTACCTGCAGCAACCAGTTTGTTCAGCGCATCAGCCAGCGCAACACATGCACCGGTAATAGACGCGGTACGAGTACCGCCGTCAGCCTGCAAAACATCGCAGTCCAGCGTGATGGTGTATTCACCGAGAACTTTCAAATCTACTGCTGCGCGAAGCGAGCGAGCAATCAGGCGTTGAATCTCAAGAGTACGACCGCCTTGCTTACCTTTTGCTGCTTCACGGAAGTTACGCGTATGAGTTGCACGAGGCAACATACCGTATTCTGCAGTGATCCAACCCTGGCCCTGTCCTTTCAGAAAACGCGGAACGCCTTCTTCAACAGTGGCGGTGCAAAGCACTTTGGTATCGCCGAACTCGACCAGCACGGAGCCTTCTGCGTGTTTGGTGTAATTACGGGTCAGGGTGACTGGGCGCACTTGTTCGGCGCTACGACCTGATGGACGCATGGGGTTATCTCCGGCTAAAACGAATGTGGCTGCGCATTATACGGACTTCGCTCGCTTATTCCTATCCTGCCAGGGCAGGCATGGCTATAATCCCCACATCTATTACGCAATACGGTTACGAAATATGATCCGCAGTATGACCGCTTATGCCCGACGTGAAGTAAAAGGCGAATGGGGCAGCGCCTCCTGGGAGTTACGTTCGGTAAACCAACGTTATCTCGAGACTTACATTCGCATGCCAGAGCAGTTCCGTAGCCTCGAACCCGTGGCACGCGAGCGTATTCGCACCCGTTTAACACGCGGAAAAATCGAATGTAATCTGCGTTTTGAACCTGATGCCCGCTCCCAAAGTTCTTTGCTGCTCAATGAAAAACTGGCTAAACAGCTGGTAGAAGCGGCCAACTGGGTCAAAATGCAAAGTGATGAAGGCGAAATCAACCCGGTTGATATTTTGCGCTGGCCTGGTGTGATGTCCGCACAAGAACAAGATCTCGATGCCATCACCGCTGAAATTCTTGCCGCACTTGATGGGGCGCTGGACGACTTTATTGTTGCCCGCGAAACCGAAGGCGAAGCGCTGAAAGCAATGATTGAGCAACGCCTGCAAGGTGTGAGCGCTGAAGTCATCAATGTTCGTGCACAGATGCCTGAAGTTTTGAAATGGCAGCGCGAGCGTCTGGTTGCAAAACTGGAAGATGCCCAAGTTCAGCTTGAAAATAATCGCCTTGAGCAAGAGTTAGTGTTGATGGCGCAGCGTGTCGATGTTGCTGAAGAGCTGGATCGCCTGGAAGCGCACGTCAAAGAGACATACAACATTCTGAAGAAAAAAGAAGCTGTTGGCCGCCGCCTCGACTTTATGATGCAAGAATTCAACCGCGAGTCGAATACCCTTGCCTCAAAATCTATCAATTCAGATGTCACCAATTCAGCGATTGAACTGAAAGTGCTGATTGAACAGATGCGTGAGCAGATTCAGAACATCGAGTGATGTTCACATTGTCTTTCTAAGCCCGCACTATGCGGGCTTTGTCATTTAAACGACCTAATCCATCAATTTAAATAATCCACTTTAAATACATAAACCACAGAAAACCCCTATCTCACTGCTAAAAAACACGATTACGCATTAGTAAATGTAATCAAAACCGCTTCGCTTTAAAAAAACTCAATCGTGACATTGTTCACAAAACGTTACCCTCTCAGCGTTTCCACTGGAGGTATCAATGCTATTACACATTCTTTATTTGGTCGGGATTACCGCCGAAGCAATGACCGGCGCACTCGCTGCAGGCCGCCGCCGCATGGATACTTTCGGTGTCATCATTATTGCGACAGCTACTGCACTTGGCGGTGGGTCTGTGCGTGACATTCTGCTTGGGCACTACCCGTTAGGCTGGGTGAAACACCCTGAATACGTCGTGATTGTGGCCGTTGCCGCTGTACTCACCACCGTGTTTGCTCCTGTGATGCCTCATCTGCGCCGCCTTTTCCTGGTTCTCGACGCGCTTGGATTGGTTGTTTTCTCTATCATCGGTGCACAAATCGCCTTGGATATGGGTGAAGGCCCAATCATCGCCATTATTGCAGCCGTAGTGACCGGCGTATTTGGTGGTGTCCTGCGCGATATGTTCTGTAAACGTATCCCACTGGTTTTCCAGAAAGAGCTATATGCGGGCATCGCTTTCGCCGCAGCAGTGCTTTACATTGTTTTGCAGCACTATGTTTCGAACCAGGACGTGGTGATCATTTCCACACTTATCTTTGGATTCACTACGCGCTTACTGGCATTACGCCTGCGCCTTGGGTTGCCTGTGTTT
Source organism: Buttiauxella sp. AC038 (assembly GCF_979253565.1). Lineage (NCBI taxonomy): Bacteria > Pseudomonadati > Pseudomonadota > Gammaproteobacteria > Enterobacterales > Enterobacteriaceae > Buttiauxella > Buttiauxella sp. AC038. The sequence goes on from NZ_CEEDCQ010000001.1 coordinate 4,924,864, forward strand.
CATTACAAACATGCCGATCACTGATCGATAAACCCCTGAATTCCTTGCTGCGCAAGGAAAGTCGCTAACGCAGCAATTTGGGGGTTATTCACAAACTCGACCAACTTTTTAGCTCTCCCAGCCCCAATTCCCGGTAGTTTTTGCCAGCTAAGCTCATCCCGCGCGACTAAATGCGACCACTGTGAATCTGGCAGTGTGCTGAATACTGCCCTTGGTAGCGGTAAACCAAATGCCATCAACCACTGGCTGAACGGTTGTTGCCGGGCCTGGGTAAATTGCTGCCATAAATGCGCTACCCGGGCCGCAGAAATACCACCTATTTGAGACAACTCCCCCTGCGTTAGCGTGAGCCACGAAAAGATGTGCGCCAGATGGAGGTGCTGTTGAAGTTGCTGCCAGGAACGCAAGCTCACGCCATTGATATTCAACACAGACGGGGAGCTCAACCAGGCAAGCCGGGCGATAAACTGCTCGCGGCACCGCTCTTCAAAATACAGGCAGCTCAATGGGGTGAGCGTTTTCTCCTCAGGAGGTTGCGGTTTATTTCTCTGGCTGACTCGCCATACCACCTCATCCATACGTGGAATTCCCTGCCCCGCGAGACTCACCAGGACTTGATCACCAGAAACAACATCCAGGTTTTGCCAACGCTTAACCGAACCGATGCTCACGCGTTTTATCTGTTTATCATCTATTTGTAAGGGAACCAGGTTAAGGACAACAGCAACCTTTCCCGTACGCCCAACCGTAAACTCAATGCTTTTCACTTCAGCAAGTTGTTGGGCTGGTGAGAACTTCCATGCAATCACCCATGTCGCACTCCCAGGAAGCCAATATTTCCCAGGGGGCTCTGCTGCTTCACGGATAACAATGCCATCTGTCACAAAGGGCAGGGGTGACATAAACCAGGACTCCCGCAGCGAGGCTATTTCGTCCACAGACTTAACGGGCTTTGACCAGCTTTTAGTCAGCGGGAAGCCCGCCTGTGCAAGCACGTCCAACTTCTGGCTCATTTCGGCAGGGCCATCTGGCCAGGCCCATATGAATACCCCCAACTCATTGAGCAATTCGGGATCGCCCTGGCGCATCATGGCACCCGCAACTTTTCCTCTGGCGTTAATTCCACCCATAACGTTCTGGACGTGGTTATCTCTTTTCCAGAAAAGCTCTCCCTGTAATACGCTATTGGCCAGCGGCCCTGACAGCGTTTTAGGGATGGCAGGAATCATTTTGGCTTTTGCTGACCAGTCTTGCCCTTTCTGACCATCGCCACGACTCAGGAATCCGGCCAGATGCCCCTGCCTGTATACCAACGTCACCGCGACGCCATCAACTTTAGGTTGTACCCAAAGATCGGTTTTACCTTTTATCCACTGCATAACGGCTGCCCGGTCGGAGAGTTTAGTCACACCAGTATGAGCAATCGGGTGCAGCGCTTTTCCCTGTGTCGAAAGTTGGGGCTGCTGCAGTTCTTCCCCCGGGGTAAAACAATGTTGCCATTCGTTGAACTGCGCGCGCAGGGCATCGTATGTCGTGTCACTGACGGTACTGACGCCTTGCTGGTAGTAAGAGCGATCCCATTGCGTAAGTTTCTCATCCAATTTCGCCATCTCCTGCCGGGCTTGAACAGACGACCAGGCCGGGCACGTCGCCGACGCCATTGCGCTGAGCATTCCCAGCAACCCTATAAGCTTTGTTACCCACCTCATAAATGCCTCCATTTCAAACGAATAGAGGTATAACGCCTGGCTGTGAGCAATACGAATGGAGATTAAAGCGCGTGCGGGACACCTTCAGAGACTTTTACTTTGTTGCAGAAACTGGGCGCATTCTTTGGAAAGCATTGCGCAAAATGGCAGAAATATTGCTGGGGAGTGCGACAAATTCTCCGTGAGTCGCAGACGACGTGTATAATAGGCTCGCATACGCTCTTCTTTTTATGCTTACCGAATAAGTTAGAACTCATGGCTCAAGGCACGCTTTATATCGTTTCCGCTCCAAGTGGCGCGGGGAAATCCAGCCTCATCCAGGCTTTGTTAAAAACACAACCGCTGTACGACACGCAGGTTTCTATCTCCCATACCACTCGTGGTATTCGCCCGGGAGAGAAACATGGTGAACACTATTTCTTTGTAGAAAAGGAAGAGTTCAGGCAGATGATTGCTGAAGACGCATTCCTGGAACACGCTGAAGTGTTTGGCAATTACTATGGCACTTCACGCCATGCCATTGAACAAGTTCTGGCTACAGGTGTGGATGTGTTTTTGGATATTGACTGGCAAGGTGCGAAGCAGATTCGTCAGAAAATGCCGCACGCCCGCAGTATTTTTATCCTGCCGCCGTCAAAAGACGAGCTTGATCGTCGCCTTCGTGGCCGTGGGCAAGACAGTGAAGAAGTTATCACTAAGCGAATGGAGCAAGCTGTTGCAGAAATGAGCCATTACGCGGAATATGACTATTTAATCGTCAACGACGATTTTGACACCGCACTGTCAGATTTAAAAATTATCATTCGTGCCGAGCGTCTACGAATGGGTCGCCAAAAAGCGCGACATGACGCTTTAATCAGCAAACTATTGGCAGACTGAGCCCAGTTTCAGTATCATGCCCAGTCATTTCTTCATCTGTGGAGCATTTTAATTATGGCACGCGTAACTGTTCAGGACGCTGTTGAGAAAATTGGTAACCGTTTTGACCTGGTTCTGGTCGCCGCACGTCGCGCTCGTCAGATGCAAACTGGTGGTAAAGATCCACTGGTCGCTGAAGAAAACGATAAAACGACTGTAATCGCACTGCGCGAAATCGAAGAAGGGTTGATTACCAACCAAATTCTCGATGTTCGTGATCGCCAGGAACAGCAAGAGCAGGAAGCCGCAGAACTGCAGGCTGTTACCGCTATTGCTGAAGGTCGTCGTTAATTAGCCTGCGGGTAGCCCTTGTATCTGTTTGAAAGTCTGAATCAACTGATTCAACAATACTTGCCCGAGGAGCAGATAAAGCGACTTCGGCAAGCATACCTTGTTGCGCGTGATGCTCACGAGGGGCAAGCACGTTCAAGTGGTGAACCCTATATCACCCATCCTGTCGCTGTAGCCTGCATTCTGGCCGAGATGAAACTCGACTATGAAACACTGATGGCTGCACTACTGCATGATGTGATCGAAGACACCCCAGCCACCTACCAGGATATGGAACAACTGTTTGGCAAAAGCGTTGCCGAACTGGTGGAAGGGGTATCTAAGCTCGACAAACTGAAATTCCGCGATAAGAAAGAAGCTCAGGCTGAAAACTTCCGCAAAATGATCATGGCGATGGTGCAAGACATCCGCGTCATTCTGATCAAACTCGCCGACCGTACGCATAACATGCGCACTCTCGGGGCTTTGCGCCCTGATAAGCGTCGACGCATTGCTCGCGAAACCCTCGAAATTTATAGCCCTCTGGCGCACCGTCTCGGTATTCATCACCTGAAAACCGAACTGGAAGAGCTGGGCTTTGAAGCGCTTTACCCGAACCGTTACCGCGTCATTAAAGAAGTGGTTAAAGCAGCGCGCGGTAACCGCAAAGAGATGATTCAAAAAATCCTCTCTGAAATCGATGGGCGTTTACAAGAAGCGGGCATTCCTTGCCGCGTCAGCGGTCGCGAAAAACACCTTTATTCCATTTACTGCAAAATGACGCTCAAAGAGCAGCGTTTCCACTCGATTATGGATATTTACGCCTTCCGCATAATTGTTCACGACATGGATACCTGTTACCGCGTTCTTGGGCAGATGCATAGCCTCTACAAACCACGTCCGGGCCGGGTTAAAGACTATATCGCCATTCCAAAAGCGAACGGATATCAGTCCCTGCATACTTCAATGATTGGCCCACACGGTGTGCCGGTTGAAGTGCAAATCCGTACCGAAGATATGGACCAGATGGCAGAAATGGGTGTTGCCGCTCACTGGGCTTATAAAGAGCAAGGTGAAAGTGGCACTACAGCGCAAATCCGTGCCCAGCGCTGGATGCAAAGCCTACTGGAACTACAGCAAAGTGCCGGTAGCTCATTTGAATTTATCGAGAGCGTAAAATCCGATCTGTTCCCGGATGAGATTTACGTTTTCACTCCGGAAGGGCGCATTGTCGAATTACCGGCTGGTGCGACACCTGTCGATTTCGCCTATGCCGTACATACCGATATCGGCCACGCATGCGTTGGTGCCCGTGTCGACAGACAACCCTATCCGCTGTCTCAGTCGCTTAGCAGCGGCCAGACAATCGAAATCATTACCGCACCGGGCGCTCGCCCGAATGCTGCCTGGCTGAACTTTGTGGTGAGCTCAAAAGCTCGCGCCAAAATCCGCCAGATGCTGAAAAACCTGAAGCGTGATGACTCTGTTAGCCTCGGACGCCGCCTGCTTAACCATGCGTTAGGTGGTAGCCGCAAGCTTGCCGAAGTTCCGCCAGAAAATATCCAACGTGAGCTTGAGCGCATGAAACTCGCCACGCTTGATGATTTGCTGGCTGAAATTGGTTTGGGTAACGCCATGAGTGTGGTTGTCGCGAAAAACCTGCAAGGAGAATCACAAGCGTCTTTGCAGGCGAATGCTCTGCCGCATAGCCATCTGCCTATCAAAGGCGCAGACGGCGTGCTGATTACTTTTGCTAAGTGTTGCCGTCCAATTCCTGGCGACCCGATAGTTGCTCACGTCAGCCCTGGTAAAGGGTTGGTTATCCACCATGAGTCTTGCCGTAATATTCGTGGCTACCAGAAAGAAGCCGAGAAGTTTATGGCGGTGGAATGGGATAAGGAAACTGAGCAAGAGTTCCTCACTGAAATCAAAGTAGATATGTTCAACCATCAGGGTGCACTGGCAAATCTGACTGCGGCTATCAACACAGCAGGCTCAAATATCCACAGCCTGAATACAGAAGAAAAAGATGGTCGCGTCTATAGCGCGTTTATCCGTATGTCTGCCCGCGATCGTGTTCATCTGGCTAATATTATGCGCAAAATCCGCGTGATGCCGGATGTCATCAAAGTTACCCGCAACCGAAACTAGTGTTATGAATCCTCAACGTTATGCGCGTATTTGCGAGATGCTCGCCAGGCGTCAGCCTGACTTGACCGTCTGCATGGAGCAAGTCCATAAACCTCATAACGTCTCGGCGATTATTCGCACCGCAGATGCAGTGGGTGTACATGAAGTTCACGCAGTCTGGCCGGGTAACCGAATGCGCACTATGGCTTCTGCTGCTGCGGGAAGTAACTCCTGGGTTGAAGTTAAAACGCACCGCGATATTGGCGATGCAGTTAGTCATCTAAAAAGCAGCGGGATGCAAATCCTCGCCACCAACCTTTCTGATAAAGCCGTCGATTTCCGCGAAATTGATTACACCCGCCCGACCTGTATTTTGATGGGGCAGGAAAAAACAGGTATCACCAGGGAAGCGTTAGCGCTGGCAGACCAGGACATCATTATTCCGATGATCGGGATGGTGCAATCGCTCAATGTGTCCGTTGCTTCCGCACTTATTCTTTATGAAGCACAGCGTCAACGCCAGAATGCCGGTATGTATCAGCGCGAAAACAGCACCCTGCCAGAGTCCGAACAACAGCGCCTGCTGTTTGAAGGCGGCTACCCTGTACTGGCGCGAGTTTCCCGCCGTAAAGGTTTGCCCTACCCACATGTGAATCAGCAAGGTGAGATAGAAGCTGATGCCGCATGGTGGGCCACAATGCAATCTGCGGAGTAGCTGTATGAAAGGCCGTTTGCTGGATGCCATACCGTTAAGCACGCTTGCCGGAGTCGGCGCCAGCCAGAGCGGTAAACTGGCCAAAATTGGCCTGTACACCATTCAGGATCTTCTTCTGCACCTGCCGCTTCGTTACGAAGACCGCACCCATCTCTACACTATCAATGACCTGCTGCCAGGCGTTTACGCCACGGTGGAAGGTGAAGTGCTGAACTGCAATATCAGTTTTGGCCGCCGCCGTATGATGACCTGCCAGATTTCTGACGGCACCGGCATCCTGACGATGCGGTTTTTCAACTTCAACGCTGCAATGAAAAACAGCCTCGCGACCGGTAAACGCGTGCTTGCCTATGGCGAAGCAAAGCGCGGCGCACATGGCGCGGAAATGATTCATCCAGAGTACCGTATTCAGGGCGACCTCAGCACACCAGAACTACAAGAAACGCTGACGCCGGTTTACCCCACAACGGAAGGTATCCGTCAGGCAACATTGCGCAAGCTGACCGATCAGGCCCTGGAATTGCTCGATACCTGCGCCATTGCTGAATTGCTCCCGGCTGATTTGAGCAAGGGAATGATGAGCTTGCCAGAAGCGTTGCGCACTCTACATCGTCCGCCTCCATCAATGCAGCTCGCCGATCTGGAGACGGGGAAACATCCGGCTCAACAGCGCTTAATTCTTGAAGAGTTGCTGGCGCATAATCTGAGCATGCTCGCGCTGCGCGCAGGTGCTCAGCGTTATCACGCGCTGCCTTTGCATGATCATGACGAATTAAAAAACCGCCTGTTGGCTGCGCTGCCGTTTAAACCAACTGGTGCGCAGGCTCGCGTTGTGGCCGAAATCGAACACGACTTAGCGCTGGATGTGCCAATGATGCGCCTGGTGCAGGGTGATGTGGGGTCAGGTAAAACCTTGGTTGCCGCCCTCGCCGCACTACGTGCTATCGCGCATGGGAAACAAGTGGGGTTGATGGCTCCAACTGAGCTACTCGCAGAACAGCACGCTAATAACTTCCGCCAGTGGTTTGCGCCGCTGGGCATTGAAGTGGGCTGGCTTGCTGGTAAGCAAAAAGGCAAAGCGCGTATCGCTCAACAGGACGCGATCGCCAGCGGTCAGGTGTCGATGGTGGTGGGAACGCACGCGATCTTCCAGGAACAGGTGCAGTTCTCGCAACTTGCACTGGTTATCATTGATGAACAACATCGCTTTGGAGTTCATCAACGCCTGGCGTTGTGGGAAAAGGGCCAGATTCAGGGCTTCCACCCGCATCAGCTCATCATGACTGCTACACCTATTCCGCGCACGCTGGCAATGACGGCCTATGCCGATTTAGACACATCTACGATCGATGAACTCCCACCTGGCCGTACTCCGGTAACAACCGTCGCTATTCCAGACTCACGCCGCAACGATATTATCGACCGCGTGCGTGGAGCTTGCAGTGATGAAGGCCGTCAGGCGTACTGGGTTTGTACGTTGATTGAAGAATCTGAGCTGCTCGAAGCCCAGGCGGCGGAAGTCACGTGGGATGAGCTAAAAATAGCCTTGCCTAATCTGAATGTCGGCTTGGTTCATGGCCGCATGAAGCCGCAGGAAAAGCAGGCTGTGATGCAGGCTTTTAAAGAAGGCTCAATTCATCTGCTGGTTGCGACAACGGTTATTGAAGTTGGTGTTGATGTACCAAATGCCAGCCTGATGATTATCGAAAACCCTGAGCGTCTGGGTCTTGCGCAGCTCCATCAGCTTCGTGGCCGTGTGGGTCGTGGTGCGGTTGCATCTCACTGTGTGTTGCTTTACAAGTCACCACTGTCGAAAACCGCACAGCTGCGTTTACAGGTACTGCGCGATAGCAACGATGGCTTCGTCATTGCTCAAAAAGATTTGGAAATTCGTGGTCCGGGGGAATTACTCGGCACGCGCCAGACGGGAAGTGCCGAGTTTAAAGTAGCAGATCTATTGCGCGACCAGGCGATGATCCCGGAAGTACAGCGCCTTGCGCGCCATATTCATGAACGCTATCCCGAGCAGGCAACCGCGCTCATTGAACGCTGGATGCCTGAAACGGAACGCTATTCAAACGCCTGATGGTTTAGCCAAAGATTGGCAGCATCAAATACATCTTGATGACCAGCGCGTTGACGATATCAATAAAGAACGCGCCGACCATCGGCACCACCAGGAATGCCATATGTGACGGGCCAAAACGCTCGGTAATCGCCTGCATATTGGCGATCGCCGTTGGCGTTGCCCCCAGGCCAAAACCACAATGCCCCGCAGCCAGAACCGCCGCATCGTAGTTTTTCCCCATCAAACGGTAAGTCACGAAAATCGCATACAACGCCATAAAGATGGTTTGTACGGTCAAAATTGCCAGCATCGGCAACGCCAGCGAAGCCAGTTCCCACAGCTTGAGGCTCATCAACGCCATGGCGAGGAACAGCGACAAACAGACGTTCCCTAACACGGAAACCGCACGTTCAAATACCCGATAGAAACCGAGCAGTGACATGGTGTTGCTGAGAATAACTCCAACAAATAACACGCAAACGAATGTCGGCAATTCAAAGCTGGTGCCTTGAATGAGATGGCCGACAAACTTACCAACCGTAAGGCAGATAGCAATCATCGCGATGGTTTCAATCAACACCATAGAGGTGATCATGCGCCCGACCGCAGGTTTCTCAAAAGCGGTTGGGTCAATGCTATCTTCAGGTGTGCCATCAGGTGTAGATGAGTGTTTGACCAGATATCGTGCCACTGGCCCGCCAATCAAACCGCCCAGCACCAGACCAAAGGTTGCGCATGCCATAGCAACTTCGGTGGCATTCTGGAAACCATAACGCTCGGTGAACAGCTTACTCCAGGCTGCACCTGTGCCATGCCCGCCCGATAACGTAATAGAACCCGCCAATAATCCCATTAACGGATCAAGACCTAACAGGCTCGCCATACCGATACCAATGGCGTTTTGCATCACCAGCAAACCCACCACCACAATCAGAAAAATACCGACAACTTTGCCACCCGCTCGCAAGCTGGACAGGTTGGCATTCAGGCCGATTGTGGCAAAGAAGGCGAGCATCAAAGGATCTTTGAGGCTCATATCAAATTCAAATTCCCAACCGACACTTTTTTTGAGTACCAGCAAGGCAAGGGCGATTAAGAGTCCACCCGCTACGGGTTCAGGGATAGTGTATTTTTTTAATAGCGGTATGGTGTGGACCATTTTTCGGCCCAGTAATAACACGAGAGTCGCAGCAACAAGGGTAGAAAGGGTGTCGAGATAAAACATAGAAGTGCTCCTGTTTGCGCATATTTCTCACAGACGCTTTTAATTTATCCTTCACTGGAATTTCAGGTTCTAGAAAAGTCAGCTGCTGGATTTTAACCAAAAAACAGTCGAAAGTTATATAAAAAGCTCGGTATATACACTTTTTATCTTAGGAAACACCCTTAGCAAACGTTTGCTTTTGGCCTTTAGTCCGCTAAAATCACCGTTTTTTCGGCAGGGGATAATTTCTAATGTCTGTTAATGCTGTTGAGTCTGAAGGTGCGCAACCGATTGCCCACACTAGTACCAGTGAGTTGATTTACCGCCTCGAGGACCGTCCACCTCTCCCACAAACGCTGTTCGCTGCTGGCCAGCATTTATTAGCAATGTTTGTTGCGGTGATCACACCTGCGATGTTGATTTGCCAGGCTCTGGGACTTCCAGCAGAAGATACCCAACACATTATCAGTATGTCCCTGTTCGCATCAGGCGTGGCATCAATTATCCAGATTAAGGCGTGGGGCCCGGTAGGCTCTGGGCTTCTGTCTATTCAAGGCACCAGTTTTAATTTTGTCGCACCGCTGATTATGGGTGGCATGGCATTAAAGAATGGCGGGGCTGATGTTCCGACCATGATGGCTGCACTTTTTGGCACCTTAATGCTCGCAAGCTGCACCGAGATGCTTTTATCACGCTTCCTTCACCTTGCTCGTCGCATTATCACGCCGCTGGTTTCTGGTGTAGTTGTGATGATTATAGGTCTGTCCTTAATTCAGGTTGGCCTGACATCTATTGGCGGTGGCTATGGTGCAATGAGTGACCATACATTTGGCGCACCGAAAAATCTGCTGCTGGCAGGTGCAGTATTAGTGGTCATCATTCTTCTGAATCGCCAGCGCAACCCGTACTTGCGCGTGGCTTCGCTGGTTATCGCCATGGCAGTAGGTTACGCGCTGGCATGGGCAATGGGCATGCTGCCTGATGTTGCGCCATCAACCAATACTGACCTGATCATGGTGCCAACACCGCTTTACTACGGCCTGGGCATTGACTGGAACCTACTGATTCCGCTGATGCTGATCTTTATGGTGACCTCCCTTGAAACCATTGGCGATATTACGGCGACATCTGACGTCTCTGAGCAACCGGTTTCTGGGCCATTGTATATGAAGCGCCTGAAAGGCGGCGTGCTGGCTAATGGCCTGAACTCTTGTGTTTCAGCCGTATTCAACACCTTCCCTAACTCTTGCTTTGGACAGAACAATGGCGTTATTCAGCTTACGGGTGTGGCCAGCCGTTATGTTGGATTTGTCGTTGCGCTGATGCTGATTTTATTGGGCCTGTTCCCGGCAGTAAGTGGGTTTGTACAACACATTCCTGAGCCAGTTTTAGGCGGCGCAACTATCGTAATGTTCGGCACGATCGCAGCATCAGGTGTGCGTATTGTCTCCCGTGAGCCACTGAATCGCCGCGCAATTATGATTATTGCACTGTCACTCGCGGTTGGTATGGGTGTCTCTCAGCAGCCACTTATTCTCCAGTTCGCCCCTGACTGGCTGAAAACCTTGCTCTCATCTGGCATTGCTGCCGGTGGTATTACCGCTATCGTTTTAAACCTGATTTTCCCACCTGAAAAAAATTGATGTACTTCACGCGCTGGTTATTTGTTAGCGCCAGCGCGTGTTATCCCTCCTGACAATCCCATCCTTGAGCTATAACGGTAAATGGGGCATAACACCCTTACCGAAACTTCATGGGATGGAAGACAATGAAATTTCTAGGAAAGCTGATCATAGCTTTATTGGTTGTCATAATAGTGGCACTTATAGCCGCTTATTTATTACTTCAAACTCGTTGGGGAGCATCCCAGATCAGTAGTTGGGTCAATGAGAAGAGTGATTACAATTTCTCTTTTGAAGTGATCGACCACAAGTGGGCATCGCCCACTCATGTCACGCTGACAAACGTCACCTTCGGACGCAAAGGCCAGCCAGCAACCCTGGTTGCGCAAAATATAGATATTGGCCTGAGCTCCCGTCAGTTTTCGGAGCCTTTGCACGTCGACACGATAGTGCTGCAAAACGGAACGCTCAATATCAGCCCTGATGCTGCCCCGCTCCCCTTCCAGTCCGATATGCTGCAATTGAGCGATATGGCAATCAACAGCCCAAATACTGGGTGGGACCTGCACGCTCAACGCGTCAACGGGGGTAATACCGTGGCAGCCACAGCAAGGTAAAGTGCTGGGTAATACTGCTGATATTCAATTTAGCGCCGGTTCCATGACACTCAACGGAGTCCCCGCTACTAACGTCTTGTTGCAAGGTGCGATTAATAACGAACAGGTGACGCTATCAACCATCGGTGCAGACATTGCTCGTGGCTCGCTCACCGGTAATGCAAACCGCCTCGCCGATGGCTCCTGGCAGATCGGCAGCTTACGGCTCAACGATATCCGCCTACAAACCAATAAATCCATTACCGATTTCCTGGCGCCTCTTGGCAGCGTCCCTTCACTGAAAATCGATAGCCTCGAGGTGACAGATGCGCGCATGGAAGGAAAAGACTGGGCAATAACCGATTTAGATCTGAGTTTGCGCAACCTGACGCTGGCAAAAGGTGGCTGGCAAAGCGATGACGGACGTTTATCGATGAATGCCAGTGATTTTATTATTGGTGCGTTGCAGCTAAATGACCCTATCGTGAATATCGATTTTAACCCGCAAACCGCTGTGATTCGTCAGTTCACTTCCCGTTGGGAAAGAGGCATGGTTCGCGCCTCAGGCGAATGGCAACGCACCGAGAAAAAACTGGCGCTGGATGAGCTGGTTTTTGCCGGGCTGGAATATACGCTGCCAGCCGACTGGAAAGCACGCTGGATAGAGCCATTGCCGCAATGGTTAAACACGGTGACGATTAAAAAACTGTCGGCAAACCGTAATTTGATCATTGATATTGATCCCGCCTTCCCGTTCCAGCTCACCGCATTAGATGGCACGGGGAGCAATCTCGAAGTGGTGCGCAATAACCAGTGGGGAATATGGAGTGGAAATGCCACGCTGAACGCCGCGGCAGCCACGTTTAACCGTGTCGATGTTCGCCGCCCATCCATTTCATTGAATGCGGCAGACAGCCAGATATCTATTACGGAACTTAGTGCTTTTGCTGGTGAAGGTATGCTGGAAGCAACTGGCGCTATCTCGCAAGCTCCGCAACGCAATGCGGCAATGAACCTGCGCGGACGCGCGGTGCCAGTAAATGTGTTGCAACAATGGGGGTGGCCAGCGTTACCGCTTGAAGGCAACGGTAATTTGCAGCTTTCAGTGACCGGCAACCTAGCAGCTCAAACAACACTTAAACCCACGGTGAACGGGACATTACAGGCCACAAGCGCTGACGGAAAACAAGTACAGCAGACCATGCAGAATGGGGAAGTACCCGGCGCATAAGCGCCGGGCGGTTACCCTTCAACTATTCTTCTTCGTTCCCGCCTTCTTCAAGCGGGCCAAAAGGTTTCGCGGGGAGAACCAGATACACACCTTCAAAAACAGCGCCAGGCGTGTCATCACCGTAAAGCTCAACTTGCAATGCAACGCGAGCCTTGCGGCCACGCGCCAGACGGTCCAGATCGCCGCTCAACGAGCCCAAGTCAGCAATCGCTCCCGGTCTTCCGGTGATCGGGCTGCTATATCGGATATGTGCATCAGCCAGAATAATCGTGCCGCCAAGGTGGCGTTCACGCAACATCAGCCAAATCAGCCCCCAGCCGGTAAGCGTTGCAAGGGAAAACAGGCTGCCTGCGAATAAGGTTTGATGCGGATTTTGATTTCCCGCTTCAGGCATCGTCGTAATAAATTTCTGCCCAGTGTATTGCAAGATACGCACGCCCATCTTCTCGCTAAGCGGAATATGTTCGTACCAGGCCTGCTGTAACTGCCCACACCAGTCTGCGCGATGGAGAATGTCATCAAGCGAGGCGACCGGTTTAATCATTAGAAAGTGGCGAATAGGCGTGGTGGAAGGCGTGGTGATTTCACCCTGGTTCTCAAAACCGAGTTTGGCAAAAAACTCGACGGCATCTTCACGTGCGCTACATACCACACGTTTAACCCCTTCCTGGCGAGCGACAGTTTCCAGCGTCATTGCCACCAGCGTACCCAAGCCTTTGTCCTGCACCGAGGGGTGAACCGCCATAAAACGGATCGCTGCTTCGTTATCAGCATTGATGTACAAACGGCCAATTGCGACCGGATTGCCTTCTTCATCCACCACCATCTGGTGATGAGCTAAGGCATCCCAGGCATCGCGCTCGGAACCTTTGGGTTGATGCAACGGCTTACGTAGCATCTCCCAGCGAAACTGGTAATAGAGCTCAAGCTCTTCTTCGGTTTGCGGTACGCGAAGGTGATACATACATGTACTCTCTCTTGTTACGCGGGACCGTAAAGGCTGCGAATTCAGACCTGTAACCAAAACGTCACCGGGCCGTCATTGGTCAGGCTGACTTTCATGTCGGCGGCAAAGCGCCCTGTTTCGGCAACAATGCCCTGCAGTCGACAGCGTTGAACAAAGTATTCATATAACTCTTCAGCAAGCTCAGGTGCTGCACCACAAGAAAAACTCGGGCGCATGCCGCGTTCGGTATCAGCGGCGAGGGTAAACTGCGACACCACCAGCACGCTGCCACCGGCTTGCTGAACGTTCAGGTTCATCTTGTCGTTTTCATCGCCAAAAATGCGGTAACCCAAAACACGTTCGCAAAGGCGATTCGCTTTCTGTTCGTTATCTTCTTTTTCGACACCCAATAACACTAAAAGTCCCGGGCCAATTTCACCCGTCACTTCACCGTCCACGGTGACGCGAGCGTGGGTGACACGCTGTATTAATGCAATCATGGTTCTTCCAATTCTTCCTGCTGGGCTTCGACACGGAGTTTGCGGTAATCACCGAGAGTGACAGTAATTTCGGCGCCGAGCAACACGATACACCAGGTCCAATAGACCCAGACAAATAAAATGGGGATCACGGCTAACACGCCGTAAATCAATTGGTAAGAGGGAAACATGGTGATGTAGAGGGCAAAACCTTTCTTACCAAGCTCAAATAAAAGAGCGGCCACCAGCGAGCCAATCAGTGCGTCTCGTACCGGGACTCGAGTGGTTGGAACGATGCTATATAACATCCAGAATGACAGCCATGAGAGCAGCAACGGGAAGATACGCAACACAATATCAATCGTGCTGTTAAAGCCCGTTACCCAGCGCAGCGAAAGCAGATACGAACTTATCACCAGACTCGCACCTGCCAGCAGCGGCCCTAGCGTCAAAATCATCCAGTAGACGGCAAACGAGTAAATTTTTGGCCTGGTGCGCGTACTGCGCCAGATAGTATTTAGTGCGCTATCCACTGCATACATCAGCAGCAATGCTGTAACGATAAGGCCACAGGCCCCCACAGCAGTCATCTTGTTGGAGTTAGCAACAAACTGTTCGATATAGCGTTGGATGATATCGCCCGTCGCGGGCAGAAAGTTTGAGAAGACAAAATGCCGCAGTTGGATACTAACGTCGGCAAACATCGGGAAAGCTGCAAATAACGCAAACACTACCGCAACCAAAGGCACCAGTGAGAGCAATGACACGTAAGCAAGGTTACCTGCAAGCGTGGTCATATTGTCCTGGTCAATCCGATGCCAGAGCAATTTACCCCAGGCGATACAGGGCCTGAGGTGCTTGCTCGTTTTGCGATGAACGTCTTTTATCATAGGCTTTTTGAGAAATAATCGGGCACCGTGTTTTTACCGGTCACCAAAATGCTGGTGATCCCCACCTGTTGAGCGCCTTTAATATTATCGCCGTTGTCGTCAAAAAAGACGGCTTCATTCGCGGAAAAACCTTCCGTTTCGAGGAGTTTTTGATAGATCTCTGCATCGGGTTTACGCATTCCCATTTCCTGAGACAGATAGATTTTATCTGCCGCCTCGGCGATTTGCGGATATTCACCGGGCCAGAAATAAGTGTGTAAACGGTTGGTGTTAGAGAGCACCACGACACGATGCCCCTGTTCACGAAGCTTGTTCATGACAGCGATAACGTCCGGACGTAAGCCAACAAAGATAGCCTGCCAGCCTGCCGAAAACTGATCAAAGCTCAACGCCATGCCCATTTCTTCGCATACCGCAGCAGCAAATTCTTCGTCGCTAATTTGCCCCCGCTCGTGGCTTTGAAACGCCTCGCCCATTACAAAGCTTTTTTGCAAATTCGCCAGCGGCACGCGGCTGTAATCACTCCATACCCCCATCACGCGGTTGAAGTCGATATCAACAATGACGTTGCCTAAATCAAAGATATACAACATAAGCCTCTCCTTTGCGTATGGAGAAATAACTGTAGCGGTAATAGAAGAAGGTGGATAGTGCGTGTTACAACAACAGCTCAACGAATGCGAGCCAGATCGTTAATCAGCAAAAAATGGCAATTTAGTGCTGCTACGCGGCATGATTTCAAAACCGACATCCACCACTTCGCCCACATAGCTTTCATCGCGGCTCATTTTCAGCATCATTTCGGCGGTCTGGGCGGCAATTGCGTCGGCATTGAGGTTTACGCTGGACAGTGAAACCGGCGACATCCACGCGCTGGATGGGAAATCCCCGAAGCCTAAGATACTGAGTTGCTCAGGAATTTTGATTCCGCGGTCGCACGCTTCCATTAATAACGCACTGGCAATAGCGTCGCTGGTGCAAAAAATCCCGTCGATGCCGCGTTCTTTAATCAGCGTTTTCATCAGTATTTCACGGCTGGCCTGGTAGATATTTTCTGTGCGCGGAATATCAACGAGCGTGGCAGTTAACCCACGCTCGGCAAGGGCGGCACAAAAGCCTTCATAACGTTTGCGGGCGCGAATATCTTCGGCAAAACGCGTCGTAAAATAGCCCAATTTTTTGCAACCTGAATCGAGCAAAAACCTGGCGGCTTCGTAACCGATATCAACGTGGTTGTTGCCTACTTGCGCCATCAACTCGCTGCCATCAACCTGCCACATCTGCACCACCGGCACGCCGCTGTTTTCCAGCATTTTCAAGGTTTCAGGCTTATGGTCCGCACCTGCGATAGCAATCACCGCGGGCGACCATTGCAAAATAGCGCGAATTTGTTCTTCTTCTTTATCCAGGCTGTGGTCATGTGAAGCAATAGAAAGCTGGTAACCTTCAGCACTTACCGCTCGCTCGATTTGCTGAATCACGCGGCTAAAAATAATGTTTGCCAGCGAAGGTAGTACCACGGCCATACTGCTGCTGCGGCCACCGGTAAATTGGCTGGCAATTTTGTTATGAACGTAACCCAGTTCATTGATAGCACGTTGAATTTTGCTGCCAGTACGACCGGAAACTTTTTCAGGATAGCGAATATAGAGCGACACCGTAGAAGGCGAAACACCCGCCTGCAGGGCTACGTCATCAAGTTTTACGATTTGTCGTTTTCTTTGGCGCATGGGTATCGTCAGTGCTCTCATCAGTCGCCATCATGTCGAAACGGGCAATGTTCGATGATGGCGTCGTTTCATCCAAAAACTTAGCATCAACGCAATCCCCCAAACGAGAGCCACCAAAACAGGATAACAGTCCGGAATTCCGTCTGGATTCGCTATTCCCAGGGGAGACAACGTTATGTAAATGCTGATTAACGCGGCGATCATCATAACACTGGCCTGATGCGCATACTTCCATTTTTCCATGGGAATAGGGAAGGCTTTAACCTGTTTCGGTTGCCAGGTTGCGGGTTTTAGCATGCCCAATAACAGCATCATACTCACCTCTACAATGAACAAAATCCCCATCACATGAATAAAATGAAGCGACAGTAATTTATTCAAACCGGTGAAGGTATAAAGGCCATAAGCCACGATATGGAACAACAAGGTAAATTTTGCGGCACTTGCCGGAACGCGGTGCGTCAGGAATCCAACCAGCACAATAGCGATGATCGGCACACTATAAAATCCGGTAAAACGGCGCATCAAATCAAAAATCCCATTCGGGGAATGTAGCAATAACGGTGCTATCACAATGGAAACCATTGAAAAAATAATTGATGCCCGCTTACCCGCACGCACCAGTTTCTTTTCATCTTTGCAGCCGCTGATTGGGCCATAGAGGTCAATCACGAACAGTGTCGCACTGGAGTTAATAATCGAGTTGAAGTGGCTGGTCACGGTGCCAAATATTGCAGCAGCAAACATCCCCGTCAGCCACCATGGCAGCACCGCTTTGACTAGTGCGGGGTAGGCAAAATCGGCATTGCTAAGCGAATGCCCAAAAAGATTAAAGGCGATGATTCCTGGCAGTACCATCACCAGTGGTACCAGTAATTTTATCGAACCCGCCAGCAATACCCCTTTCTGGCTTTCCGCCAGTGAACGCGCGCCCAACGCCCGCTGAATAATCATCTGATTGGTGCACCAGTAAAATAAGTTGGCGCACAGCATCCCGGTAAAAATCGTGCTGAATGGAACCGTGGATTGCGCCCCGCCGATGGCATTAAGTTGCTCAGGATTATTAGTCAGTAACTTATGCGCACCGCTCAAAAATGAACCGTCACCCATCACAATCAACCCCAGAATCGGGATCAACAAGGCGGCGATGAGCAAGATAATTCCGCTGATGGTGTCAGAAATCGCGACCGCTTTCAGGCCACCCGCCGTAGCATAAATCCCACCTGTAACGCCCATGACTAAAGACAAAATAGCAATGGTACTGGTAGCTGAAAAATGTGTAGCCTGCTGAAAACCAAAAATTTCATCCATGGTAATCGCCCCTAAATACAGGCTGCAGGGATTTGCCATGACTGCGTATCCCACCAGCAACATCACACTCACCATGCGCCGGGTAGTGATATCAAAACGCTCCTCAAGAAATTGCGGCAATGTCGTTAACCCACGCTTCAGGAAGCGAGGTAAGAAAAAAAGTGCCATGGCAATGGTGGCGATCGCCGCAGTGCTTTCCCAGGCCATCCCGCTGATATCAAACCGATAAGCGTTACCGTTCAGGCCGACCAATTGTTCGGCTGAGAGATTCGAAAGCAGTAGCGACCCCGCAATGAAATAACCCGATAACCCTCTTCCTGCGAGAAAGAAGCCTTCAACGCCAGACTCTGAAATCCCACGAGTCTTATAAAAAGAATATAGCGCTACGATTACTAAAAAGAGCACAAATGTTACGAGGGTTATGATGATGGTCATCTTAGGTGCACTCTCAATAATTTAGATATCAGGACTATTACACAGCCACTAATGGGCAACAACGTAGATTTATGATGAATTTTGATACAGATTAAAAATTACCCTTTCTTTAAGATAATTGTGTCTGGTCGATCACAAAAACGAATAACTCCACCTTGATAATCGTAGCGCTACGATATTACCGTAGAGGCAACTTAAGACATGAAGGCTCTCACACGATGTTCAATCAAAAGCACGCTAAGCGCCGGGATATTTCAGAGCTACGCAGCCAACGCTGGTATGCGCCAGAAACCATTCGCGCCTTCGCTCATCGCCAACGTAGCCAACAAATGGGTTATCGCCGCGAAGAATTCCTCGGCAAACCGGTTATCGGCATCATCAATACCTGGAGCGATATGAGCCCCTGCCATTCCCATCTGCGGGAACGTGCCGAAGCGGTAAAACGTGGGATCTGGGCAGCAGGCGGCTTTCCGGTAGAACTCCCGGCACTGTCGATGGGCGAGGTGATGGTGAAACCCACCACCATGCTGTATCGCAATTTTTTGGCGATGGAAACCGAAGAGCTGTTGCGCCAGCATCCTATCGACGGTGTTGTGTTATTGGGCGGATGCGACAAATCTACCCCTGCGCTGCTGATGGGTGCCATCTCGATGGATATTCCAGCCATTTTCTGCCCGGCAGGCCCGATGTCATCAGGAAAATGGCGCGGTCAAGTCACTGGCGCAGGGACGCATACCAAAAAATACTGGGATCAATTACGTCTGGGTGCCATTACCCAACACGACTGGGTTGAGCTGGAAGGCGCAATGACTCGCTCTATCGGTACCTGCAATACCATGGGCACCGCTTCGACAATGACCTCAATTGCTGACGCTATGGGCTTCTCTCTGCCAGGCGCCAGCTCTATTCCCGCCGCGGATTCCCGTCATCCACAAATGGCTTCTCTGTGTGGCAAAACCATTGTTGATATGGTGTGGCACGACCACAAACCTTCTCATTGGCTGAAGCGCGAAAACTTTCTCAATGGCATCGTCGCCTATATGGCGCTCGGTGGCTCCACCAATGCGGCAATTCACCTGATTGCGATGGCAAATCGCGCCTCGATTTCATTAACGCTGGAAGATATGGAAGCGATCGCCCGCAAGGTACCGGTGCTGGCGAATCTGTTCCCGTCAGGCGAACAGTTGATGGAGGAGTTTTGGTTTGCCGGTGGGCTGATGGCGCAACTGCGCAAAGTGTCGACATTCCTGCATCAAGATGCGATAGGCGTACTGAATACGCCAACCAGCCAGTGGATTGAACAGGCTAAATGCTACGACGACAACACCATTCGCGGCCTCGACAACCCAATTATTCCACTTTCCCAGGGATGTGCGCTGGCAGTATTGCGCGGCAATCTTTGCCCGGATGGTGCAGTAATGAAATCGTCTGCCGCCAGCCCCGTATTACGGAAACACCGCGGCCCGGCACTGGTTTTTGACAACCACCAGACGCTCTCCGATACCATCGACAACCCGGATCTGGATATCACCAAAGACACGGTGATTATTCTGCGCAATGCCGGGCCGGTTGGCGCACCAGGCATGCCGGAATGGGGCAATCTGCCCATCCCGAAAAAACTACTCAAGCAAGGCGTGACTGACATGGTGCGCATCTCCGATTGCCGCATGTCCGGCACTCATTACGGCACCTGTATTTTGCACGTCGCACCAGAAGCCGCCATCGGTGGCCCGCTGGGTCTGGTGAAAACTGGCGACATTATCGAACTCGATATCCCCGCAGGAACACTCAATATGCTGGTCGATGACGCAGAACTTGCACGCCGACGGGCAAATTTTGCCCCCAGCCATACCGTGTTTAAGCGCTCGTGGGCAGCGCTGTATCAACAACATGTCACCCAAGCCAACCAGGGCTGTGATTTCGACTTCCTGCTCGCCGGGAGTGATATTCCCGAACCGCCAATTTTCTGAGGATAATCATGAATATTTTCAAACAAGCCATAACCCATGGTCCGGTACAACTCGGTACATGGATGATGACCGGTAGCGATACCGTCGCTGAAGCGATGGCCACCGTGGGCTTTAACTTTTTGGTTTTGGATCAGGAACATGTAGCGGTAGATACGCTGGATGCCATTCGTATCGACCGCGCAGTCCGCTCGGTTAATCCAGCCATCACGCCGCTTTATCGCCTAGCAGGCAACGATGTGGTGCTGATCAAACGCGCCCTGGATGGCGGCGCAATGTCACTGATGATCCCGTTTATTAATACCGTTGAAGAGGCACGTAAAGCGGTGGAGTCGGCCTATTACCCACCGTATGGCAAACGCGGTTTTGCAGCCATGCACCGCGCTTCTGGTTGGGGCAATAACCCGGATTTCGTCAGCCAGGCGCATGATGAGCTTTGCCTGATCCTGCAAATGGAAACACCAGAAGCTATCGGCAACATTGAAAAAATTGCCGCGCTGGATGGTGTTACTGGCTTCTTTATCGGCCCAGGCGATCTCTCTGCTGCGATGGGTTATCCAGGTAACCCTTCCCATCCGGAGGTGCAGGCGATGATCAAAAAAGGAGTCGATATCTGCGTTCGTCTTGGCAAGCCGTGCGGCATCGTGGGCGGCAACCCGGAACTGGCAAATAAATATCAGGGCATGGGCTTCCGGTTTGTAGCACTGGCTTCAGACATGAGTTTTATGTTGGCTCGCGCACGTGAACAACTGGCAGCCATTCAGGGTAAAACGCTGCACCTCGCCGGCGGTGAGGTGTACTAATGACCAGGCTTATCGAAAAGTCTTGCGGCCATCTTCAACTCAGCGTCGCCCCGAGTCTGGGCGGCGCCATTGCTGCACTTAACTGGCGTGGTTTTCCTATTCTGCGCCCGCTATCACCCACAGCTCAATTGCGTGCGAATCAGTGTGGCAGCTATCCGTTGATCCCCTGGTCTAACCGTATTGCTCAGGGTGAATTTAGTTTTGCAGGCCAGATTTTGCAGGTAAAGAAGAATTTCGGCGACAGCCCTCACGCTATTCATGGCAGTGGCTGGTTAAATGCCTGGCACGTTGGTGAAGAATCCGACAATGGTCTGACACTTGAGCTGGAACAACCTGCAAACGAGTCCTGGCCCTGGCCATGGCGCGGCACACAAGTTTTTGAACTTGAAGTAAACCTGCTGCGCGTCACGTTGAGCTACCACAACACCAGCGATGTTCCTGTGCCAGTAGGTTTAGGTTTTCATCCTTTTTTTGCCGATGCCGATCAAAGCGAGATTTACTTTAAAGCCACAGGCGTCTGGCTTAATGATGATGATTCTCTCCCGTTCAAGGAGATTGAAGTTCCGGAACGCTGGAATTACCCCGCATTCCGTAAGCCACAGTTTGGTTCGGTTGATAACTGTTTCACTGGCTGGAACGGCTGCGCAAAAGTGCACTGGCCAGCACGGAAAATCACTGCTGTGCTGTCATCTGCGGCCACCAATGCGGTGTTGTTTATTCCCGAAAAGGTTCGCAACGTTGTCGCCATCGAACCCGTCACGCACATTAATAACGCCATTAATTTGCTGCCGTCTAATAGCAGCAACCAGGCGATGAAGCTGGTTTCTCCTGGCGAATGCTTGTGCCTTTCTATGGAAATAAGGATTAGCGATGATGCGTGAAGCCAACATTCTGTTTGATTACAAGGGGCATTTACCGGAATGCCCGAGCTGGGATGTACAGACACAATCTCTGTTCTGGACCGATATTCTGGAAAAAGAGATCCACGGCTATCAACCCTCCACCAATAAGCATCAGATTTTTAAGTTCTCAGAGGAAGTCGGCTGTTTCGCACTGCGTGAAAACGGCGGATTTATTGCCGCGATGCGCAGTGGAATTTACCTGACAGACACGGATGGCACCGTGACGAAAAAGGTTTGCGATAACCCCAACAATCCGGTGCTGGCGCGTTTTAACGATGGCGGAACCGACCCGCAAGGGCGTTTTTACGCTGGAACTTACTGGAGCCCGCGCGACTATAACGGCGCGCTGCTTTGCCGGGTAGATGCCGACCTGAAAACTACCGTTTTGCAGTGCGACATTCTGGGTGCCAATGGCCTGGCTTTTTCAGCCGATGGACGCCTGATGTTCACCAGTGACACACCTAACCATGTCATTTATCGCACACCTCTGGATGAAAACGGCAACCCTGCCGAACGCCGCGTTTGGAAGTCGTTCCCCCGTGGTAACGGGCGGCCTGATGGCGCAGCCATGGATGAAGAAGGGTGTTACTGGAGCGCATTGTTTGATGGCTACCGTATCGCTCGCTTTTCTCCTCAGGGTGAATTACTTGAGGAGCACCGGCTGCCGGTACGCTGCCCGACAATGCTCTGCTTCGGTGGGCCAGAGATGAAAACGTTGTTTATCACCACTACTCGCGAAAACATGTCCGACGAAGAAGTGCGCGAAAGACCTCTTTCGGGCGCAATTTTTACTCTGGAAGCTTCCGTTGCCGGGCTAATCAAACCGAAATTTAAAGAGAGCTAATATGAATACGATTGGATTTATCGGCCTTGGGCTGATGGGCGAAGCTATGTCTAAAAACATCGTGGAAAAGTTTTCCGGTGACGTGCTGGTTTATGACATCAACGCTGAATCCGTGGCAAGAATTGTGGCTCAAGGGGCAAAAGCCGCCACTTCTGCTGCTGAAATTGCCCGCAAAGCTGATGTGATTATCAGTATGGTGCCGCGCTCTGAACATGTGGTGGCGGTGTATCAGGAAATGATGCCGCATCTGCACGCCGGGCAAATCACCATTGATATGTCGACTATTGAGCCTTCCGTTTCTGAGTCAGTCGCTCAGGAAGTGGCGAAAACGGGCGCCATCATGTTAGACGCGCCAGTCGTGAAATCAGTACCTGCTGCCGTGAAAGCGGAGCTGGGGATTTATATCGGCGGCGACAAAACTGCCTGGGAAAAAATCCAGCCAGTTCTCGCCATGATGGGCTGCAATCAGATTCATATGGGGCCAAACGGACGTGGCCTGGTGATGAAAATGATCCATAACCTTATGGTGGCAGGCATTCAGAATAGCGTGAATGAAATGCTCACTGCCGCGCAACATTTTGATATTGCCTGGCCGGATATGCACGAAGCCATTTCTTACGGCGGTGCCACCAATTTCTACCTCAATAGCAAAATCGACAGCCTGATCGCTGGCAATTTCGCCCCTGCGTTTTCCCTCCAGAACATGGCAAAAGACGTCAACATCATGAAATCCATGATGCTCGAAGCGGGTCTGAATTTACCTGGTGTGGACGTTATCAAAAGCGTCTACGACAAAGGATTGGATAGCGGCATCGGTGGTGAAGATTTTTGCGCCACACTCAAAGTGGTGTCCTCTCAGGCGCAAGGCAAATAAGGAAAACACAAATGAACTATCAAGAAAACGTTCGTTACCAGTCGCTGAATAACAAAGTCGTGGCGATTACTGGCGGTGCCAGTGGTATCGGTGAAGAACTGGTGCGCGCTTATGTCAGCCAGGGCGCGCGCGTGGCCTTCCTGGACTTCAATCAGCAAGCCGGTGAAAAACTGGCGCAAGAGTTGGGTTGCCTGTTTTTGTTCTGCGATGTCACCAACATCGAGCAGTTAAAAAGCTGTTTTGCGCAGATTGCCGCAAAACTGGGTGACGTAGATATTCTCATCAACAACGCAGGCAGCGACGACCACCACAAAATTGATGATTTAACCGAAGATTATTTTAACAACCGCATCAACGTAAACCTACGCCACCAGCTTTTCGCTATTCAGGCAGTTATTCCTGGCATGGAGAAAAAAGGTGCGGGCAGCATTATCAATATGGGTTCTATTAACTGGATGCGTGGACGCCCTGGACGGGTGTGTTATTCCCTGTCAAAAGCCGCAATTCATGGGTTTACCCGCACGTTATCGCAGGAGTTAGGCGCACGAGGAATTCGTGTTAATAGCCTGGTGCCTGGCGCTATTCGTACGCCAAAGCAAGATGCGATGTGGGCGAAACTTGACCCATCAGCAGTGAATCAATTTATCGATTTGCAGGCATTAAAAATCCGCCTCGATGGCACACACTGCGCGCGCCTTGCGTTATTCCTCGGCTCGGAAGAGTCCTGTGGCTGCACCGGACAGGACTTTATCGTCGATGCCGGATTGTCGGTAAACTAAGGGGTTAGATATGGATTTCTTCAACTTATTTACACCAGACGGCGTGGAACTGGAAACCGCTTCGATACTTATCGTCGTCGGTGTGATGTTCCTTTATACCTTCGTGGGGATTTGCGCAGGATTCGGCGGCGGGCTGACGTCAATGCCACTAATTACCATGGTTTTACCGTTGAAAATGGCTGCACCAATGTCAGTTATTGTTGGCACAGGTACCGCGTTATACGCCACCTGGCTTTCACGCAAAGAGACTGACTGGAAATCCGCCGGGGTGCTTATCGCGTTTTCGCTGTTAGGTATCCCGGTGGGACTATATGCCCTTTCTTATGTCCCTGATCACATTATGAAACTGGGATTGGGCGGGTTCATTATTCTCTATTCGTTCTACAGTTTGTTTATTCCACGCTTACCGGTGTATGACAAGCGCTGGATTGCCGCCCCAATGGGTGCGGTTGCCGGTGCATTAGGGGCAGCGTTTTCCACTAATGGCCCGCCAGTTGTCATGTATGGGATGTTAAGAAATCTGGGGCCAGCGGCTTTTCGCGGCACATTGAACGCATTCTTTACCGCCAACAACATCGCCATTATTGGCGGCCTAGCAACCAGCGGCATTCTGACTATCTCAACCCTGAAACTGGTGATGTTGTGCATTCCAACCATGATTCTGGGTTCGATTGTTGGCCAGTATGTCCATAAACGTATTTCGGTTAAGGTATTCAGAATAATGGTGTTTTTACTGCTGATTGCCTCCGGTGCGATGCTGATAAAAGGCGCTACTGGCATTCCAGCGCTGGCAGCACTGTTACCGGTCTTCTCGGTGTTGCTGATTACGCACCTGGTATTCGGTAAAAAAGTGGCGGCGATTCGTGCTGCTGATGAAGCAGCAAAATCAGCCTCCTGATAACACAAAGACGGCTGATTTCTGGAAAAGCAAAAAAAGCCCCGCCTAAACAGGCAGGGCTTCAATGCTTTGCAGGAAAGAAACTTACGCTTCTTTGCTACCACGACCCGCACGTTTGCGGTCGTTTTCAGTCAGGTGACGCTTACGAATACGTACGGAAGTCGGAGTAACTTCTACCAGTTCGTCATCATCGATGAATTCCAGAGCTTGCTCCAGAGACATCTTCAATGCAGGAACCAGAGTTGTTGCTTCGTCAGTACCGGACGCACGCATGTTGGTCAGTTTCTTACCGGTCAGGCAGTTTACAGTCAGGTCGTTAGAACGACTGTGAATACCGATGATCTGGCCTTCGTAAACTTCTGCACCGTGACCCAGGAACAGCTTACCGCGGTCCTGCAGGCTGAACAGCGCAAACGCGACTGCTTTACCCTGGCCGTTAGAGATCAGCACGCCGTTCTGGCGCTGGCCGATTTCGCCTGGTTTCACGTCGTCGTAATGGCTGAATGTGGAGTACAGCAGACCAGTACCAGAAGTCATGGTCATGAACTCAGTACGGAAGCCGATCAGGCCACGTGCTGGGATCAGGTAATCCAGACGGATACGGCCTTTGCCGTCAGGGATCATGTCTTTGACATCGCCCTTACGCTCGCCCATCGCCTGCATTACAGAACCCTGGTGCTGTTCTTCGATATCCAGAGTCACGTTTTCGAACGGCTCTTGCATACGACCATCGATCATACGGTTGATTACTTTCGGACGGGACACAGCCAGTTCGAAGCCTTCACGACGCATGTTTTCGATCAACACAGACAGGTGCAGTTCGCCACGACCGGATACACGGAATGCATCCGCATCTTCGGTTTCTTCAACACGCAGTGCAACGTTGTGCACCAGCTCTTTGTTCAGGCGGTCAAGGATCTGACGAGAGGTAACAAATTTACCTTCTTTGCCACAGAACGGAGAGGTGTTGACGTTGAAGAACATGGTAACAGTTGGTTCATCAACAGACAGTGCTGGCAGCGCTTCAACATTTTGCGTATCGCAAAGAGTGTCGGAGATGTTCAGCTCGCCCAGACCGGTAATCGCGATGATGTCACCGGCTTCAGCTTCGGTGGATTCAATACGCTCCAGACCGAGGTGAGTCAGTACTTTACCGACTTTACCGTTACGAGTTTTACCTTCGCTGTCGATGATAGTGATTTGCTGGTTAGGCTTCACTTTACCGCGTTTGATGCGACCGATGCCGATTACGCCAACGTAGTTGTTGTAATCAAGCTGGGAGATTTGCATCTGGAACGGACCATCAGAGTCAACGGATGGCGCTTTAACGTGGTCAACAATCGCCTGGTACAGCGGGGTCATGTCTTCCGCCATCTCATTGTGATCGTTACCCGCGATACCCATCAATGCTGATGCATAGATGATTGGGAAATCGAGCTGCTCGTCAGTCGCATCAAGGTTAACGAACAGGTCAAATACCTGATCAACAACCCAGTCAGGACGCGCGCCAGGACGGTCAACTTTGTTGATTACAACAATTGGCTTCAAACCGTGGGCAAATGCCTTTTTGGTTACGAAGCGCGTCTGCGGCATTGGGCCATCCATTGCGTCAACGACCAGCAGAACGGAGTCTACCATGGACATTACACGTTCAACTTCGCCACCGAAGTCGGCGTGCCCAGGGGTATCAACGATGTTGATACGGTAGTCATTCCATTTGATAGCGGTGTTTTTAGCGAGGATGGTAATCCCACGCTCTTTCTCCAAATCGTTGGAGTCCATCACGCGTTCGGTGGCTTCAGCACGTTCGTTACTGAAAGTACCAGATTGCTGCAGCAGCTTATCAACCAGGGTAGTTTTACCATGGTCAACGTGCGCGATGATGGCGATATTACGCAGATTTTCGATCACAACTTTGCCTCAGGCATTAGAAATAGCGCGTTATTGTACACGTATTAATCGAAGGACATAACAGGATCACAAAGAACTTTTACAAACAATGTAAAAAGTAATGGTTTGTGATCGCTTTCACGGAGCAAAAAAGGGAGCCACAACGAAAATTGCACCAATATGGTGCTCAAATCTCAGACTGAAGCACTACATTGGTGCAAACTATCCATCGTGGTGCAGCCCTTTTGCACTATAGTGCGCATGATAGCGCCTTTTTGGGGTAATTTAAAAGTTGGCACAGATTTCGCTTTAATCATTTCAGGGCAACAAGCCAATTCAATGACCAAATCCGGGAGAGTTAAGTATGTCCGCTGAACACGTTTTGACGATGCTGAATGAACACGAAGTGAAGTTTGTTGATCTGCGCTTCACTGACACCAAAGGTAAAGAACAGCACGTCACTATCCCTGCTCATCAGGTTACTGCTGACTTCTTCGAAGAAGGCAAAATGTTTGATGGCTCTTCAATTGGTGGCTGGAAAGGCATCAATGAATCCGACATGGTTCTGATGCCAGATGCGTCTACTGCTGTCATCGACCCGTTCTTCGCTGATTCTACGCTGATCATTCGTTGCGACATTCTTGAGCCAGGCACCATGCAAGGTTATGACCGCGACCCGCGTTCCATTTCCAAGCGTGCTGAAGACTACCTGCGTTCTACTGGTATCGCTGATACCGTACTGTTCGGGCCAGAGCCAGAGTTCTTCCTGTTCGACGACGTTCGTTTCGGTAGCTCTATCTCCGGTTCTCACGTTGCTATCGATGATATCGAAGGCGCTTGGAACAGCGGCACCAAATACGAAGGCGGCAACAAAGGCCACCGTCCTGCTGTTAAAGGCGGTTACTTCCCAGTTCCACCAGTTGACTCCGCACAAGACCTGCGTTCTGCAATGTGTCTGACTATGGAGCAAATGGGCCTGGTTGTTGAAGCTCACCACCATGAAGTAGCAACTGCTGGTCAGAACGAAGTGGCTACCCGCTTCAACACCATGACCAAAAAAGCAGATGAAATTCAGATCTACAAATATGTGGTTCACAACGTTGCTCATGCTTACGGCAAAACAGCGACCTTTATGCCAAAACCAATGTTTGGCGATAACGGTTCTGGTATGCACTGCCATATGTCCCTGGCTAAGAACGGCGTAAACCTGTTCGCTGGTGACAAATATGCTGGCCTGTCTGAGCAAGCGCTGTACTACATCGGCGGTGTTATCAAACACGCTAAAGCCATCAACGCCCTGGCTAACCCAACCACCAACTCCTACAAGCGTCTGGTCCCGGGTTACGAAGCTCCAGTAATGCTGGCTTACTCTGCCGCTAACCGTTCTGCTTCAATCCGTATCCCAGTAGTTGCGTCTCCGAAAGCACGTCGTATCGAAGTGCGTTTCCCAGACCCAGCGGCTAACCCGTACCTGTGCTTCGCAGCACTGCTGATGGCTGGTCTTGATGGTATCAAGAACAAAATCCATCCGGGTGAAGCAATGGACAAAAACCTGTATGACCTGCCGCCAGAAGAAGCTAAAGAGATCCCACAAGTTGCGGGTTCTCTGGAAGAAGCACTGAGCTGCCTGAACGAAGACCGCGAGTTCCTGACTGCGGGCGGCGTGTTCACTGATGAAGCTATCGATGCTTACATCGCTCTGCGTATCGAAGAAAACGACCGTGTGCGCATGACTCCACACCCAGTTGAGTTTGAGCTGTACTACAGCGTTTAATGAGTTAGTCATGTCAAACTTAAGCCCATCGTTGATGGGCTTTTTTATCCACAAATAACCTGTTGCAGCAACGTTTATTGCCGCCAGGAAACTATAATGCACCATCACAGTGCAAATTATCGGAGACTGCTGTATGGCAACCGGCACACTGCCCGATGCTGGGCAGATCCTGAATTCTTTAATCAACAGTATTTTACTGGTCGATGACGAACTGGCGGTTCATTACGCCAACCCGGCGGCACAGCAACTTTTGGCGCAGAGTTCGCGCAAGCTGTACGGCACACCGCTACCAGAACTGTTGAGTTACTTTTCGCTAAATGTTGGCTTGATGCAGGAAAGCCTGACGGCAGGCCAGGGCTTTACCGATAACGAAGTCACACTGGTTATTGATAGCCGCTCCCATATTCTTTCCCTGACTGCACAACGTTTACCAGAAGGTTTCATCCTGATGGAAATGGCGCCGATGGATAACCAACGCCGTTTAAGTCAGGAACAGTTACAGCAGGCGCAGCAAATTGCCGCTCGTGACTTAGTCCGTGGGCTGGCTCACGAGATTAAAAACCCCTTGGGCGGGTTACGCGGTGCAGCGCAATTGCTGGCTAAAGCCTTACCGGACCCTTCGCTCACTGAATACACCAAGGTGATTATTGAGCAAGCCGACCGCTTACGTAACCTGGTCGACAGGCTGTTAGGCCCGCAACAACCCGGCATGCACGTCACAGAAAGTATTCACAAAGTCACCGAACGGGTTATGAAACTGGTGTCGATGGAGTTGCCAGCGAATGTCACGCTGATAAGAGATTACGACCCAAGTTTGCCTGAACTGGCACACGACCCGGATCAAATTGAACAGATTTTACTGAATATTGTGCGTAACGCGCTTCAGGCGCTGGGCAGTGATGGTGGCGAAATAGTGTTACGTACGCGTACAGCTTTTCAGCTTACTCTGCACGGCACTCGCTATCGCCTGGCTGCACGTATTGATATTGAAGACAACGGTCCGGGTATTCCGGCCCATCTGCAGGACACACTATTCTACCCAATGGTGAGCGGACGTGAGGGAGGGACAGGTTTAGGTCTTTCTATTGCACGCAACTTGA